>CAWHBU010000001.1:0-427679 GCA_963827685.1 uncultured delta proteobacterium
CGGAAGGCCTATCATCTCGAAAGCTACATCAAGCCAATTCACTTTAACAATATCGGCATCTTTCTGATGGCCATGACTCTCCTGTGGTTCTATTTCACCTTCGCAGAGAATATCACTATCGTTTATGGGAATGACCCAGTTCACATGGCCATCTTCTGGTCGAAGATATCCGGAAAGTTTGCACCTCTTTTCTGGCTTCACTTCACCTTGTGTTTCGTCATTCCTTTACCAATTCTTGCCATCAGGAAATACCGAACCATCCGAGGAACGGTCATTGCCTCGATCTCGATCGTTTTGGGAATGTGGTTGGAACGGTTTGTCATCATCGTTCCCACGTTGACAAGACAGAGAATGCCCATCCAGGGAGCCTATTACATTCCAACCTGGGTAGAGTGGTCCATTCTCGCAGGCTGCATTTCTCTCTTCATGCTCCTTTATGTCCTCTTCACAAAGGTTTTTCCAATCGTTCCTGTATGGGAGGTCAGAGAAGGTAGAGAGAAGGCCGCCGCCACTGTGGCAGCCAGGATCACAAGTTACATGCCAGAGACTGGAGTTCCCAAAGAATAATCTCACCAGGTTTCTTAGATGCTCTGGGGAATTCATTGAAAGTTGGAAAAGTTTACCTCGTCGGAGCAGGCCCCGGAGATCCGGGCTTGATAACTGTCAAAGGGTTGGCCTGTCTCAAGCAGGCGGATGTCGTGGTCTATGACCGGCTTGTGGATGAGAGCATCCTCAACGAAGCCCGTCCTGAGGCAGAAAAGATATACGTGGGAAAGGCGGACAGGTTACATATTCTTGAACAGGACTCCATCAACCAATTGCTCTTGGAAAAGGCTCGGGAAGGCAAGGTCGTCGTGAGACTAAAGGGTGGTGATCCTTTTGTGCTGGGACGGGGTGGTGAAGAAGCTGGGATTCTGACCAGGCACGGAATTCCGTTTGAAGTCGTGCCCGGAGTGACTTCGGCGTCTGCCGTTCCTGCCTACGCCGGTATTCCCGTCACGCATCGTGGGGTTGCTTCTTCCTTTGCTGTCATCACCGGGCACAAGGCTTCTGACAGGGGCGAACCCAGGATCTCCTGGGACAAACTCGCCACCGGAGCGGACACGCTCGTCATCCTCATGGGGATGCGGAATCTGGCCAAAATTGTTGACCAGCTAATCAAGCACGGCCGATCTCCTTCCACTCCCGTTGCAGTGATTACTCATGGAACCACCAACTGTCAACGTTGTGTGATGGGCACGCTCAAAGATATCGTAGCGAAAGTAAAATCAGAAAATCTCCAGCCGCCTTCCGTCGTGGTCGTGGGTGACGTGGTTCAACTCCGAAAATATTTGCGTTGGTTTGATAAGTGAAAGTGAATGATCCTGGGTGTAGAAGGGAAGTTTTATAAGGTTCACCCTATGAATAAGAAAAACTCAAAGGCCGTTGTCTACTACCCGATTTTCATCAAGATCAAAGGTAAAAGATGTATTGTCCTCGGAGGAGGTGAGGTAGCTCTTCGAAAGGTCAAAATGCTTTTAGAGTGTGAGGCAGATGTTACCACGATCAGTCCAGAGTTTCATCGAGAAATATCCAGGTTATCCAAAGAGAAAGAGATTCACTTAATCCAGCGGGAGTATAAACCAGGAGACCTAAAGGATGCGATGATTGCCATTGTATGTACGGATGTGAAAAAGGTCAATCGAAAAGTAGTTGACGAAGCAAAAAAGGCGGGGGTTTTGGTCAATGTGGCAGACGATCCAGAATTATCGGACTTTATAATCCCTTCTTTTTTCCGGCGAGGGAACTTAACAGTTGCTGTTTCCACAGCCGGGGTAAGTCCAGCCCTTGCTAAAAAAATCCGGACAAAACTAGAAAAAGACTTCGGGGAGGAATATGCCTCGTTATTATCTCTCATTGGAGAAGTCCGATCAAGAATGAAGAGGAAAGGATATATTGTGGATGGAGAGACCTGGCAGGATGCACTTGATTTAGGTCCCCTGATGAGACTTGTGAAAGCAGGTAAGTGGGAGAAGGCAAAAACTTTCTTGGTTAATAAATTAAGAGTCAATCAGGGGGAGCAATAAATCCAAGAGTCAACTTCTCGTAACCCAGAGGATCAAGAAGCTATTTTGAATTGAGTTGTTCTGCGGAATTGGATTTCTATTTTGAGCTCGTTTGAAACTATCTATGATTTCAGATAGTTATGTAAAGATGGTAAACCATTTTTACTTTCATCTGCTTTTAGAAATCCTGCTTTATATGTAAAACTTCTATTTCTTTCCCGCCCTTTTACGGAAGTTTATTATTTTTACTCAAAAACAACAAAAAGACAACAAAAAAAGACAACAAAAGACAACACAAAAGACAACAAAAATGTGTTTAAGCGAAGTCAATATGTCCCCTTAACTGCAACGTGAAAATGTCCCCTCCAAGGGTTTTGATCTTGACCCTTGAGTGAGTGGATGAACTTCAATTTGAGTTTCTTTTTTTTAAGTGAGCTCTCATAAGAGATCCCTATTAATGGGCAACAAGCGAAATGTGAATCGCCAGGTTGCGCTACAATCAACGATGTTCGATGAGCAGGGGGTAAGGGTCACCTTCCCTGGAGGGTGCTGAAGCGAGATAGACCCAGTGGTAATCTTTAACTCCTTTTGCATGGTGTTTCTTTCGGGGAAGAGCTCTCACCGGTTCCCGGAGGGAAGTAGGAGGATGTTTCGCAATCAACTGATCTTGAGCGTAGATTCTCCAAGATCCGTTGAGAAGCTGCCGAGCTTCCACCTTGAGCTTCGCATAGGATCTTCTTTGAGGGCCAGGGGGAATATCGAGAACCAATCCTCCCAGCCGAGCCGTATTATCGTTGCCGACCGTAGCCGTATAGCGAAAGCTGATGATTCGATCCAGGTCCAGATGGTTTGGGACTTCTCTCCAGGCTTTTTGGGATTCTCTGGGTCTGACGGCAAAGCGACGGTTAAAGTCTTTTAAAAAGGTTGATTGTAAAAAGCGATTGGCCTCTTCCATCGTTACAATTTCTTTTAAACGGAGTTCTGCTCCCAGACGATCCTGCAGGGTGGCAAAGAGTTTTTCTATCCTTCCTTTGGCCTGAGGAGAAAGAGCCGAGATCGGCTCAATCCCCAAGGCTTCGAGAGCTAATCCGACTTGAGTCGGTTCCTGTCGGCCAGCGAGTTGCTCTTCCAAGCTCCAGTGAGGGTCATTCCGATGCAACGACCCGTGGCGATCCTGATAGATCATCATTGGGATTCCATATTTTTTAATCATCTCTTTAAGAAGCCAGAAATAGCCTGCGGAACCTTCAAAGGGAAAGAAACGGGCGGCCAGCAGTTTCCCGGTCGCATCATCGATGGCAGCCATCAGACAGCAAGGTGGAAGGTCTCGGCCAAACCAGGGGTGGGGACTCCCATCCCAGAGGACCATCCATCCTTCTTGAGCCATTCGCTCCCGTCGCTTTCGATGCTTAGGTCCCCGACGCCTGCGCTTGGGTGCCATCCCCGCCTCCCGCCGTAACTTCCTCACCGTCTCTCGATTCAAATCGATCCCTTCGCACTCCCGAAGTTTCTCCGTAAAATGGGTATCGTTAAAGTCCCAGTAAACCTCTTCCGACAGCTTTAATACCCTTTCTCGTAAGGACTCCTTGAGCCGGTGGTTCGAAGGTCGTCCCCTGTTACCATGCACCAAGGCTTTGATCCCTCTCTCCCGGATCGCTTGCCCAATCCGCTTCGCCTGACGGTAGGACACACCTATCCTCTCTCCAGCCTCCCTCAAGGTGATCTTCCCTACCTTTACGATCTCCATCAGATGCCACCTCTTTAACTCCCTCTGCCCCATGAGTATCTTCTCCTGTTCCATGGGGACATTTTAACTTAAGCAGTTAATGGGGACATTTCTACTTTGCTAACACAAAAGACAACAAAAATGTTGACAAATAGAAAAAAATCTGATAAATATATTAAGTTTTTTGCTTAAATTTCTCCATGAATTTTTTTAACTTTTAACCTATTGAAATGATTAATTTTTGGTTAAACGAGGTAAGTAATGCCTACAATTAGTCAACTGGTTCGAGAAGGGAGGAAAGGCGTCAAAAGTAAGACTTCTGCCCCCGCTCTTACGGGATCCCCTCAAAAAAGGGGGGTTTGTATTCGAGTCTATACAACCACTCCCAAGAAACCTAATTCCGCTCTTCGAAAAGTTGCTCGAGTGAGATTGACCAATGGAATCGAGGTGACCACTTATATTCCAGGGATTGGCCATAACCTCCAGGAACACTCCGTTGTTCTCATTCGAGGAGGTAGGGTGAAAGACCTTCCAGGAGTTCGGTATCATATCATTCGTGGCACCTTAGACTCCGTAGGCGTCCAGGACCGTAAACAGAGCCGCTCCAAATACGGAGCCAAAAAACCCAAATAATCCAACTTCTCTTCCAAAACCGTTGATGAAAAGGAAGAAGGAGTCTTTATGCCCAGAAAAAGAGAAGTCAAGAAAAGGGAAATATTGCCTGACCCAAAATATCACGATACGATGACCGCCAAATTCATAAACGGGGTCATGCGTCGTGGAAAGAAGAGTTCGGCAGAGGGGATTTTTTATAGCGCCCTTGATATCATCAAAGATAAAACTCATTCAGACCCGGTTAAAATTTTTAATCAGGCGATGAATAATGTGAAACCCCTTATTGAGGTGAGACCGAGGAGAGTCGGAGGGGCCACTTATCAAGTTCCGGTAGAAGTGAGACCGGAAAGGAAAGTCGCTTTGGCCATTCGTTGGATCATTGGTTTTGCGAAACAGCGGTCCGAAAAGACGATGGAAGAAAAGCTTTCAGCGGAACTGATCGATGCAGCCAATAACCGGGGAGCTGCCATCAAAAAGAAAGAAGATACACATAAAATGGCCGAGGCCAACAAAGCCTTCGCCCATTACCGTTGGTAAAAGAAAGAGGTCTTTTTGTGTCAAACATAGTAGCAAAGGAAAGAACACGTAACATTGGCATCATGGCTCACATTGACGCCGGGAAGACGACGACGACAGAGCGGATTCTCTATTATACGGGTGTCACCCACAGGATCGGAGAGGTGGATGAAGGTTCTGCCACCATGGACTGGATGGAGCAAGAAAAGGAGAGAGGGATTACCATCACCTCTGCAGCCACCACCTGCTTCTGGAAAGATCACCGGATCAATATCATCGATACTCCTGGCCACGTCGATTTCACGATAGAGGTCGAACGATCCCTTCGGGTTCTCGATGGAGCGGTTGCGGTCTTCTGTTCCGTCGGAGGGGTAGAACCTCAATCTGAAACGGTGTGGAGGCAGGCGGATAAGTATCAGATCCCAAGGATTGCCTTTATCAATAAAATGGACCGAACGGGTGCAGACTTTGAGAGATGCCTCAAGATGATGGGGGATCGCTTAAAAACCGTTCCTATCCCGATTCAACTCCCCATTGGAAAGGAAGAGGATTTTCAGGGTGTTATTGATCTCATCACCATGAAGGCCATTGTGTATGACCCCCACAGCCTCGGTGCTCATTTCGAAATCTTGGATGTCCCAGGTCCTTATTTAAAGGAAGCCTCTAAACAACGGGGAGCCTTGATCGAGCGATTGGCCGAGTGGGATGAATCCTTGATGGAAAAATTTGTCGAAGGTAAGGAAGTTTCGGAATTGGAATTGAAAAGGGCGGTCAGAGAAGTGACCCTCCAATTAAAAGGAACTCCTGTGCTTTGTGGTGCCGCCTTCCGAAATAAAGGAGTTCAACCACTTCTCGATGCCATCATTGACTATCTCCCCTCCCCCTTAGATATCCCGCCTGTGAAAGGGGTAGACCTTAAAGGCCAAGAACTCACATTCTCTGCCAACAATGGGCACCCCCTTTCAGCATTAGCCTTCAAGATTATGAATGATCCTTACACAGGGCAACTGACATTCTTCCGGATCTATTCTGGATCGCTCAAGTCCGGGGATTCCGTCTTCAATCCCACCAAGGGAAAACGAGAACGCATTGGACGCCTGGTCAAAATGCATGCTAACAAACGGGAGGAGATTCATGAAGTCTCGGCGGGTGATATCTTTGCTGCCGTTGGCCTCAAATATACGAGAACAGGGGACACAATTTGCAGTGAAAAGCAACCGATCATTCTTGAATCGATAAATTTTCCAGAGCCGGTGATCTCCATCGCGATTGAACCGAAGACGAAGGGAGATCTTGAAAAGCTGGGGGCCTCCCTCCAAAAATTAATTTTGGAGGATCCTTCATTCAAAGTGAAGACCGATGAAGAAACAGGACAAACGATACTTTCTGGCATGGGTGAACTTCATCTGGAGATCATTGTCGATCGACTCTTAAGGGAGTTCAATGTGGAGGCCAACGTGGGAGAACCCCAAGTGGCCTACCGGGAAACCATTATCAAAACGATCAAATCTGAAGGGCGATTCGTTCGTCAGTCAGGCGGAAGGGGACAGTATGGTCATGTCTGGTTGACCCTCGAACCCCAGGTGTCAGGCAAAGGCTTTGAATTTGTCAATCGGATCGTGGGAGGTGCCATCCCTCGAGAATATATTCCTGCTGTCGAAAAGGGTGTAACGGAAGCCATGGAGAGAGGAGTGCTTGCAGGCTACCCCATGGTGGATATCAAAGTGACCTTAATCGATGGCTCGTACCATGAAGTTGACTCCTCTGAAATGGCTTTTAAGATTGCCGGTTCTTTGGGTTTCAAGGAAGGGGCGCGTCAAGCCAACCCCATTCTTCTCGAACCATTGATGGCCATCGAGATTATTACTCCAGAGGAGTTTATGGGCCAGGTCGTCAGTAACCTGACCGCCAGGAGAGGAAAAACAACAAAAGTGGAATATCGTGGGGGAACCAATGTGATTGTTGGGGAAGCTCCCCTGGCTAATATGTTCGGATATGCAACCGACCTTCGGTCCCTCACTCAGGGAAGGGCAACATTTACCCTGCAATTTTCTCATTATAGTCCGGTGCCATCCTCTGTGAGTGAGGAGATCCTTTCTCAATTAAAAAGGGCCGTTTAAGTGTACCCTTAAACCTAAAGGAGGGTTTGAGCCATGTCGAAGCCGAAATTTGAGAGGACGAAGCCGCATGTCAATGTGGGGACGATCGGTCATGTGGATCATGGGAAGACGACGTTGACCTCAGCGATCACGAAGGTATTGGCGACGAAGCATTTGGCCTCCTATATGGCGTTTGATCAGATTGATAAGGCGCCGGAGGAGAAGGAGCGTGGGTTGACGATAGCGATTGCGCATGTGGAGTATGAGACGGCGAAGCGTCATTATGCGCACATTGATTGTCCGGGGCATGCGGATTATATCAAGAATATGATCACGGGGGCGGCGCAGATGGATGGGACGATCTTGGTGGTGTCGGCGGCGGATGGGCCGATGCCGCAGACGCGGGAGCATGTGTTGTTGGCCAAGCAGGTGCGAGTGCCTTACATCGTGGTGTTTTTGAACAAGGTGGACATGGTGGAAGATCCGGAGTTATTGGATTTGGTGGAGTTGGAGGTGAGGGAGTTACTATCGGGGTATGATTTTCCTGGGGAGTCGACGCCGGTGATACGGGGCAGTGCCTTGAAGGCTCTGGAGTGTGGTTGTGGGAAGCCGGATTGTCAGTGGTGTAGTGGGATTTGGAAGCTGATGGATGCAGTGGACACGTATATCCCGGAGCCGGTTCGGGATATTGACAAGCCGTTTTTGATGCCGATAGAGGATGTGTTTAGCATCTCGGGTCGGGGGACGGTGGTGACGGGGAGGGTAGAGCGAGGGGTGATCAAGGTGGGTGATGAGGTGGAGGTGGTAGGGATACGGCCGACGATGAAGACGGTGTGTACGGGGGTGGAGATGTTTCGTAAGACGTTGGATCAGGGTCAGGCGGGGGATAACATCGGGGCGTTGCTTCGAGGGGTGAAGCGTGAGGAGGTGGAGCGAGGTCAGGTGGTGGCCAAGCCTGGGTCGATCACACCGCATCGGAAGTTTAAGGCGGAGGCGTATATCTTGACGAAGGAGGAGGGGGGTCGGCATACGCCGTTTTTTAATGGATATCGGCCGCAGTTTTATTTTCGGACGACGGATGTGACGGGGGTGGCGGCATTGCCGGAGGGGGTGGAGATGGTGATGCCAGGGGACAATGTGGCGTTGACGGTGGAGTTGATCACGCCGATCGCGATGGAGAAGGAGTTGCGGTTTGCGATTCGGGAGGGGGGTCGTACCGTGGGGGCAGGCGTCATCAGTGATGTCCTCGAATAACGGAGAGGGGCTCGACATGACAACTCAGAAGATCAGAGTCTGTTTAAAATCTTATGACCATAGACTTCTGGACAAATCGACTGCCGAGATCGTCGATACGGTTCGTCGAACAGGAGCCAGTATAGCAGGGCCTATCCCTCTTCCAACAAGGATCAATAAATATTGCGTACTGAGATCTCCCCATGTGGATAAGAAATCGAGAGAGCAGTTCGAAATTCGAACCCATAAGCGGGTACTGGATATTTTAGAGCCAACGCAACAAACGGTCGATGCACTGATGAAACTGGATCTTGCAGCCGGAATCGACGTAGAGATCAAGCTATAATCCCCCACCCTCCTTTAAATAAAGGGGACGGGGGATCGGGGACAGTGAAGGATGAAAAGAACCTTAGGAATCATTGGGAGAAAACTGGGGATGACTCAAGTTTTTCTCGAAGACGGCTCGATGGTACCCGTCACTGTTGTCGAGGTCGGCCCTTGCTCAGTGATTCAGAAGAAGACAAAAGAAAAGGATGGCTATAACGCCCTCCAACTCGGTTTCCTTCCAAAGAATAGCCAGAGGGTAAATAAACCGCTCTCCGGGCATTTTAAGAAAGCAGGAACTGGGGCTTTTTATGCTATCAAAGAATTCCGTGTAGAGGATTTAGGAAGGTACGAGTTAGGTCAGGAAGTAAACGTGAATCTTTTTAAGGCTGGAGACGTGGTGGATGTCACTGGCCTCAGCAAGGGGAAAGGATTTGCAGGGGTAATCAAACGCCATGGATTTCACGGGTCCCCCGGGTCTCACGGAACTCATGAGTATTTTCGTCACGGAGGCTCCGTCGGTTCTGCCACTTTTCCTCATCATACCTTTAAGGGTATGAAGATGCCCGGGCAACATGGGAATCGGAAGGTGACTCTTCAAAATATCAAAGTTGTGGATGTCAAAGAGGATCGGAACCTCCTCCTTCTTAAAGGAGGAATTCCAGGAAGCCCAACGGGATGGGTCCTTATTCGAAGTGCTACCAAAACGAAAGGTTCTGCTGCCCCATCGGTTTAAGAAAGGGAACGCGATGACCACGTCAGCCGTCTATGATACTGGAAATCAGAAAGTGAGCGATATCGAATTGGATGACCGAATCTTCGGCGCCAAGATCAATCCTACGCTTTTCTACGATGTCGTCCGAAGGGATATGGCTTCCCAGAGAAAGGGAACGGCCTCCACAAAAAATACGGCCCTGGTCCGAGGAGGGGGCGCAAAGCCCTGGAGACAAAAAGGGACCGGAAGGGCCCGAGCGGGATCCCGGAGATCTCCTCTTTGGAGAGGCGGAGGGACTATCTTCGGTCCCATGCCAAGAGATTATTCCTTCTCTCTTCCCAAAAAAGTAAAGAGAGCCTCTCTCAGGGCCGCGCTCAGCCTAAAGTGTCAGGAGGGAAAACTGATCCTTCTGAACGATTTTCCACTGGAAGGATTTAAGACCCGCCGGGTTCTTGAAGTACTGAGAAGATTTCAGGTTGAGGACGCCCTCATTGTCACGGATGAGAAACACCTTCATTTAGAAAGATCCGCTCGAAATATCCCTGGGATTGAGGTCCTCCGTTGCGAAAGCTTAAATGTCTACGACATCTTAAATCATGAACATCTGATTTTACTCCGTCCAACGGTTGAAAAGATTGAAGGGGCACTCGCATCATGAAGGACACGCAGAGAGTCATCCGAAGACCTATGGTGACTGAAAAAAGCACCCGGCAAAAAGAGGAAAGCCGACAATACGTTTTCGAAGTTCACCGGGATGCCAATAAGATTGAGATCCAGTCAGCCGTTGAACGCCTCTTTAAGGTAAAGGTCCTCCAGGTAAGAACCTCCAACGTACTGGGCAAGGTAAAACGTCTGGGAAAAAGATACGGCAAGAGACCTGACTGGAAAAAGGCAATCGTCACCCTAAGAGAAGGGGATCGTATCGATTTCTTCGAAGGAGCGTAATTTGGAAATTCGAAATCCCAAGCACCAAATTCCAAACAAGTACCAACGTTCAAAATACAAAATCTCCAAACGAAAAAGTTTTGAATTTGCATATTGGAATTTGGAAATTATTTGGGATTTGGGATTTGGATATTGGGATTTATAGGAGTGAAGTGATGGCTATTAAGAAATTCAGACCCACCTCTCCTGGAAAGCGGTTTCAGACCATCTCCGAGTTTGAGGAGATCACCTCGATGACACCGGAAAGAAGTCTTCTTCGTCCTTTGAAAAAGACGGGGGGAAGAAACTGTTATGGAAGGATTACCGCCTGGCACCGAGGAGGAAGGCATAAACGAAAATATCGAGCGATTGACTTCAAACGTGACAAACGGGAGATCCCGGCGAAAGTCGCCTCCATCGAATACGATCCAAATCGATCGGCTCGGATTGCCTTGCTTCATTATACCGACGGGGAGAAACGATATATCCTTGCTCCTTCCCAACTGAGGGTTGGAGAGCAGGTGATCGCAAGCACGACAGCAGATATTAAACCTGGGAACGCCTTGCCCCTTAGAAACATCCCAACAGGCACACTGATTCACAATATCGAGTTGAAAGTGGGAAAAGGAGGTCAGATCATTCGAAGCGCCGGAGGCTCGGGCCAATTGATGGCGAAGGAAGGAAAGTATGCCCATGTCAAACTCCCCTCGGGCGAAGTCCGGTTGATCCTTCAGAACTGTTATGCCACCATTGGCCAGGTGAGCAACCTCGAACATGAAAACATCTCCTTGGGAAAAGCGGGTAGAAATCGCTGGATGGGGTGGAGGCCGACTGTCCGCGGAGTGGCGATGAATCCCATTGACCATCCTTTAGGCGGCGGTGAGGGAAAGAGTTCCGGAGGCCGGCATCCCTGTACGCCATGGGGAGTGCCGGAGAAGAAGACTCGAAAGAACAAAACGACTGATAAATATATTTTGAAGAGGAGAGATTGATGGCCCGTTCAATCAAAAAGGGGCCTTTTGTCGATTCCCATTTGATGAAAAAGGTGGAGGAGGCCCGAAGGACAAAGGAAGCGAGAGTGATCAAGACCTGGACGAGGCGATCCACAGTTGTCCCTGAAATGGTTGGGTTGACCTTTGCTGTCCATAACGGGAAAAAGTTTATCCCAGTCTTCGTGACCGAGGAAATGGTCGGACACAAGTTGGGGGAATTCTCCCCGACCCGAACCTTCCACGGCCATTCCGGAGACCGGAAAACCAAAATTAAAGGGAAGGTTACTCCATAGCGGGTGAACGGCGAGATGGAAGTGAAAGCAAAATTAAGATTTGTTCGGGTTGGGCCCAGAAAGGCGCAATTGGTAGCCGATCTGATCCGGGGCAAGAGGTCAGAAGAGGCTTTGAACATCCTGACTTTTACAAAGAAGGCAGCGGCTAAGATCGTCATCAAATTATTGAAATCGGCCATTGCCAATGCCACCCAAAAGAAGAACATCGATGTGGATCGCCTTTACGTTAAAAAGATTACGGTGGATCAGGGGCCAACACAGAAACGTTATCAGCCCAGGGCCTTGGGCCGTGCCACCACGATCCGAAAGAGAAGCAGCCATATTTCCATCGTCTTGGACGAAGGACGAAGCTAGGACAGGAGGACGAACCTTGGGACAGAAAGTACATCCAATAAGTTTTCGACTGGGAATAATTAAGTCCTGGGATTCCCGATGGTATGCAGAGAAAGATTATCCTCAACTCCTCATCGAAGATATTCGAATCCGTGACTATCTGAAGAAGAAACTCTACCATGCCGGGGTCTCCAAGATCGAGATTGAACGGGCTGCCAGCAAGGCGAAAAAGGCCAAGGTCTCCATCTACACCGCCCGGCCCGGCATCATCATCGGGAAAAAGGGAGCAGAGGTGGAGAACCTGAAAAAGGAACTCCAGAAGATGACCGGCAAAGAAATTTTTATCAATATCCAGGAGGTCAAGAGGGCGGAGATCGATGCCCAATTGGTGGCTGAGAATGTGGCCCTCCAGTTGGTTAGACGGGTTGGATTTCGAAGGGCAATGAAGAAGGCCGTGACTTCCGCACTCAAACTGGGCGCGAAGGGGATCCGGATCGCTTGCGCGGGAAGATTGGGAGGGGCAGAAATGGCCCGCAGAGAATGGTATCGGGAGGGTCGAGTCCCCCTTCATACCCTCAGGGCGGATATCGATTTTGGCCTCGCCGAGGCGAAAACCACTTATGGGATCATTGGTGTGAAGGTTTGGATCTTCAGGGGAGAGGTTTTCCCAACAAGAGAAGGAGAAGAAAAAGTCGCATAAAGCAGGTTGAGGTCAAGGCTAAGGTTTAGGATTTAGCCAATTTTTCCTCAACCTTAATCTCAGCCTTAGCCTTTTAGGTAACTCATTATGTTGATGCCAAAGAAAACAAAATATCGAAAGCAACAAAAGGGAAAGAGAAGAGGGGTTGCTTCTCGTGGAAATACCCTTAACTTTGGTGACTTCGGACTCCAGGCGGCAGAATGTGGTTGGTTGACTGCCCGTCAGATTGAAGCCGCACGAATTGCCATGACACGATTCATCAAGCGGACCGGCCGAATCTGGATCCGCATCTTTCCAGACAAACCGATTACCAAAAAACCTGCAGAAACCCGGATGGGAAAAGGAAAAGGTCCCCCTGAAGACTGGGTGGCCGTCATCCGTCCTGGCCGAATTCTTTATGAGATGGAAGGGGTTCCTGAAGAAAGGGCCAGGGAGGCATTCCTTTTGGCTTCCCATAAATTGCCGATTCATACAAAGTTCATCATGAGGGGGGGCCATCTATGAAGGCAAAGGAGCTTCGCCAACTGAGCGAAGGGGAGTTGCTCGTAAAGGAAAAGGAACTCCATGAGGAGCTCTTCAATCTTCGCTTTCAGCATGCCACGGGACAGTTGGAGAATGTCATGCGAATCCCTTACGTCAAACGGGATATCGCTCGGGTGAAGACGATCCTGAAGGAGAAGGCTCCGGACAAAGGAAAATAAAGCCAATGGGAGAGAGAGGCAAGCGAAAAACGTTAACGGGCGTGGTATCAAGCGATAAAATGGATAAGACCGTCGTCGTCATGGTCAATCGTCTCGTCCTTCACCCTGTCTATAAGAAATATATCCGGAAGAGGACGAAGATAAAGGCCCACGACGAAAAGAATGCATGCCATATTGGAGATAAGGTTCTATTGATCGAAACCCGTCCGCTTAGCAAAGATAAAAGGTGGCGTGTCAAGGAGGTCCTTGAACGGGCCGCTTGATGAATTGGGAGGTTGAGAGTGGAAGGTGGAAGGTAGAAAAAAGATTTAACCACTTTCCGCATACTACCCTCCACTTTCCGGCAGGGAGTGGATCATGATTCAGATGCGGAGTATTCTCGAAGTCGCCGATAATTCGGGAGCTAAAAAACTGGGGTGCATTAAAGTCCTTGGCGGCACCCGTCGGAAGTATGCCACCTTGGGAGATATCATTGTTGTTTCCGTCAAAGATGCCCTTCCCAACTCCAAGATTAAAAAAGGGGATGTGGCTCGTGCTGTCATTGTTCGGACGAGGAAAGAAGTGAAACGTCCTGATGGTTCTTACATCAAATTTGATGATAACTCGGCTGTCCTCATTAATCCGCAGGGGGATCCTGTTGGGACCCGAATTTTCGGTCCGGTTGCCCGGGAACTTCGGGCCAAACGATTTATGAAGATCATCTCCTTGGCTCCGGAGGTCCTCTAAAGGCAGCATCCCTGCACTGCCTGCCGTTAAGCAGGCGTTGGGTGAAAAGGAATTTAAAATGATCGGCCCAAAATATCACATCAAAAAGAATGACCTGGTCATGGTCATCAACGGAAAGGAGAAGGGCAAGAGTGGTCGAGTTCTGAGAGTCCTCCCGGAGAAGGAGAAGGTGCTGGTTGAAAAGATCAATTTCGTCAAGAGGCATTCTCGCCCCCACGGAACACAGAGACAGGGAGGAATCTTGGAAAAGGAATCACCTCTCCATCTCTCTAATGTGATGCTCCTCTGTGAAAAATGCAATAAACCCATTCGGATCGGACATCGCGTCATGGAAGATGGAAAGAAGGCGCGGTTCTGTCGAAAATGTGGTGAATTTTTGGATAAGTAGGTGATCGAATGGCCAAGTTTAAAGAGGGTTACGAGAAAAAAGCAGTGCCTGCGTTGATGAAGCGGTTCAACTACAAAAATCGGATGGAAGTCCCTAAGCTGGAGAAGATTGTAATCAATATGGGATTGGGAGAGGCCATCCAGAATATAAAAATTCTCGACTCCGCGGTTCAAGAACTCAGTCAGATCACCGGGCAGAAGCCCGTCATTACGAAGGCGAAAAAATCGATTGCCCAATTCAAATTGAGAACGGGGATGCCCATTGGATGCATGGTTACTCTTCGGAAAGAGAGGATGTACGAATTTTTCAACCGCTTGGTCAATGTCACTCTCCCGAGGGTGAGAGACTTCAAGGGGCTCTCTGGAAAGTCTTTCGATGGAAGGGGGAATTATGCTCTCGGAATTCGTGAACAACTGATCTTCCCAGAAATTCATTACGATAAAATTGACAAGGTAAAAGGGATGAATATTGTCATTGTGACTACAGCCAAAACCGATGAAGAAGGAAAGGAACTGCTGAAGTTACTGGGGATGCCCTTTAGAAATTAAAAAACGCTAAGCGCATAGCGGTACCAGGAGGAAAAATTGGCGAAACTTTCGTTGATGAATAAGGCGAAAAGGCCACAGAAATTCAAGGTACGCGAATACCATCGATGTCCTCTCTGCGGAAGGCCGAGGGCTTACTATCGAAAATTTAACATGTGCCGGCTCTGTTTAAGAAAATATGCCTCCCGAGGTGAGATCCCTGGGATGATCAAATCCAGCTGGTGACAGATACGGGGGTTTGTATGTCCATGACCGATCCGATAGCCGATATGTTTACACGAATTCGCAATGGATCTAAAGCGAAATTCGAGAAGGTGGATGTCCCCTCCTCCAAAATGAAACGAGAGATCGCAAAGATTTTAAAGGAGGAAGGCTTTATTAAGAACTTTAAAGTTGTCACGGATGATCAGCACCATGAGATGATCCGAATCTTTCTCAAATATGATGCCACCCGAAAGGAGGTCATTCATCTCCGACGGATCAGCAAACCTGGACGGAGGGTTTATGTGGGAAGAGATGGCATTCCCTCTGTCATGAGTGGATTAGGATTCTCAATCCTCTCCACCTCAAAAGGAATCTTGACGGATAAATCTGCCCGAAAGGCCGATGTGGGGGGAGAAGTCCTGTGTTATGTCTGGTAACGTTAAAGTATATTTAAACTTGCAACTTGAATTATAATCGTTGCGGATAAGCACCAAATGACAAGCACCAAATACCAAACAAATTCCAATGACCGAAATTCGAAATATCAAACTAATTCTTTTGGTCATTTGGATTTGGCGTTTGG
Source organism: uncultured delta proteobacterium (assembly GCA_963827685.1). Classification (GTDB taxonomy): domain Bacteria; phylum Desulfobacterota; class BSN033; order BSN033; family UBA1163; genus UBA1163. Next base: position 15,663 of record CAWHBU010000001.1, read on the forward strand.
GATTTATTTGAGATTTGGAGTTTGGGATTTGGAATTTGAGGTATAGGATGTCTCGTATCGGAAAGATGCCCATTACAATACCGAAGGAAGTGAAGGTCGCCTGTGATCCGTCAAAGGTGGAGGTGACAGGACCCAAAGGTCTTCTCACCCACCCTCTCCCGCAAGGGATTTCGGCTTCCGTGGACGGAGGAAAGATTTTCGTTCACCGCGCCGATGACCAACGAACCTCCAGAGCGCTTCAAGGTTTGATGCGAAGTCTTATCGCCAATATGGTCACTGGAATCACCAAAGGATTTGAAAAAAAACTTGAGATCGTGGGAGTCGGTTTCCGGGCAGAGCTTCAGGGCAACGCCCTCAAGCTCGCCCTGGGATATTCTCACCCCATTCTCTATCCCGTTCCTAAGGGAATCAAAGTGGAGATAGAAAAACAAACTCTCCTCACGGTGAAAGGGATGGACAGGCAACAGGTGGGAATTGTTGCCGCCCAACTTCGTTCGATCAAACCACCCGAACCCTACAAGGGAAAAGGAATAAGATACCTCGGTGAACGCATCCGTAAGAAGGTCGGGAAGACCAAAGCCTAATAAATAAACCTGTCCCGCAAAGCGGGACAGGCCTGCCTACCCTGCCTACCGGCAGGCAGGCGCAGGCAGGAAGGAGTACCTTGAAAGACAGAAAGAAGTTAGCCAGATTAAAGAGGAAGAAGAGAGTGAGGAGCCATGTCATTGGAACCTCTGAGCGTCCTCGCCTCAATGTCTTCCGAAGTCTGAAGCATATTTATGCCCAAGCTATTGAAGATACGACAGGGAAGACCCTGGCGAGCGCCTCCACAAAGAGCCCTGAACTGAAAGGTCTTCGTTATCCTGGAAACGTGGAAGCAGCAAAGAAAGTTGGAGAACTAATTGCCAAGAAGTGCCTTGAAAAGGGAATTCAAAAAGTGGTCTTTGATCGAAGTGGATATCTTTATCATGGCAGGATTAAGGCATTAGCCGAAGCTGCCAGAGCAACTGGTTTGATCTTTTAAGAGATTTCTGAAGAAGTCAGAAATCTCTGATTACACCGATTATAAAACGATTACACAGATGAGAAACAAATTCAAAATAAAGAAAAATCCGTGTAATCATTTTTTGAAATCTGAGTAATCAGAGGGCTCTGACAAAAGGGTTTTCAGAGACCTCTTTAATGGAGGGAAAGACATTGCCGAAAATTGATCCAAGTGCGTTGGAATTAACCGATCGGGTGGTTCATATCAACCGGGTAGCCAAAGTGGTGAAGGGAGGGAGACGATTCAGCTTCAGCGCCTTGGTAGTGGTCGGAGATGGAAACGGCCATGTGGGAAGCGGGTTGGGGAAAGCCAATGAGGTCCCAGAGGCCATCCGAAAAGGGATTGAACATGCGAAACGGAACTTGACCAAGGTTCCCATCATTAATAAAACGATCCCCTATGAGGTAATGGGAAAATTTGGGGCAGCTAAAGTGCTGCTCAAACCGGCCTCCGAGGGAACGGGCGTCATTGCCGGTGCATCCGTCAGGGCTATTGCTGAGTCTGCAGGGATCCAAAACATTTTGACAAAATCTCTCGGATCGAACAACCCTTACAATCTGATCAAAGCGACCCTGCAAGCCATCAGCCAATTGAAGGCTCCTGAAGAGGTGGTTGATAAGCGGCGTGAAACGGCAACGGAAAACTAAGGAATCCAATATGGATAAAACGATTACCGTCAAATGGGTCAGGAGTGTCATTGGGCGAATCGACGACCAGAAGAAGACCATTCGGGGCCTTGGGTTTAAACGACTCCATCAAACCCTTACGTTGCCGGACCGACCCGAGATCCGGGGAATGATTAATCGCGTCCTTCATTTGGTAGAAGTGAAGGAGTAATGTCGAGGGGAGCGCGGATGAGATTAGATGAGTTGAAACCTCCGAAAGGATCGAGAAAGAAGGAAAAACGGGTGGGGAGAGGCATTGGATCCGGCCATGGCAAAACTGCCTGCAAAGGATCGAAGGGTCAGAATTCCCGCTCCGGAAGAGGAACCAAAGCGGGTTTTGAGGGAGGCCAGATGCCCCTCCAGCGACGCCTTCCCAAGAAGGGGTTTCGTTCCCCTTTTAAAAAACGCTTCGCCATCATCCATGTGGGAGACCTCAATCGTTTCCCGAAAGATACGGTGGTGGAACCCGTTCTCTTGGTTCAATCCGGCCTTCTAAAAAAAGAAGAATCGGTAAAGCTCCTCTCAGATGGAGAGCTTCAGCATCCTTTGACCATCCGTGTCCATCAGGCGAGCAAGGCAGCCCTTAAAAAAGTTCAAAGTGTTTTAGGAAAGGTGGAGGTCATTGGCTCATGATTTCAGGGGCCCAGAACATCTTCAAAATACCAGAACTCAAAAGAAGGATACTGTGGAGCCTCGCCTTCTTGGCGATCTATCGTATTGGTGTCCACATTCCCACGCCTGGAATTAACGGAGATGCTTTGGCCTCTTTCTTTGCCCAGCAAAAGGGAACGATCTTTGGCCTCATTGATATGTTCTCAGGAGGGGCCTTGGAGAGGCTCTCCGTCTTTGCCCTGGGCATTATGCCTTATATCAGCGCTTCGATCATCCTTCAGCTTCTTACCGTGGTCATTCCCTATCTCGCCCAGCTTCAAAAAGAGGGGGAGATCGGCCGAAAAAAGATCGTCCAATATACTCGTTACGGAACGGTTGTTCTCAGCATGATCCAGGGATTTGGGATCGCCGTCGGCTTGGAGAAGATGACGGGGGCGGCAGGCGAGATGGTCGTCATGGTTCCTGGATGGTCCTTCCGAATCCTGACCGTCATCACCTTGACCGCTGGCACTGCCTTCATCATGTGGCTGGGCGAACAAATTACGGAAAGAGGAATTGGCAACGGCATCTCCCTGATCATCTTTGCGGGGATTGTCGCCAGAATGCCCAATGCCGTGGCCAGCACGTATGAATACTTCAGATTGGGGCAGATGAACATCATCACCGTCCTTTTCTTGATTATCCTAATGGTATTTGTGGTGGCAGTGATTATCTTTGTTGAAACCGGTCAACGGAGGCTGCCTGTCCAATACGCAAAACGGATTGTGGGAAGAAGGGTCTATGGCGGCCAGAGCACGCATCTTCCACTCAAATTGAACACCGCGGGCGTCATCCCTCCTATCTTTGCCTCCTCGATCCTGTTGTTTCCGGCGACGATTGCCGGCTTTGCGCCAAAGCATTGGTTAGAAATCCATCCTTGGGTTAATGCGATCTTAGAAAACTTGAGTCGTGGTGGGTATATCTACAATCTCCTCTATGTGGGATTCATTTTCTTCTTCTGCTATTTTTATACGGCCGTCACCTTCAACCCGAATGATGTTGCCGATAATATGAAAAAATTTGGCGGTTATATCCCCGGCATCCGTCCCGGGCAGAAGACCGCTGAATATATTGATAAGGTGCTTACGCGGATCACCCTTGGAGGAGCGATTTATGTCTCGGCCATCTGTGTCCTGCCAACAATCCTCTATAGCAGATTTAATGTCTCCTTTTATTTTGGAGGGACATCCCTCCTAATCGTGGTCGGCGTAGCCCTGGACACCGTTCAGCAGATTGAAGCCCATATGCTCTCAAGGCACTACGAAGGGTTGATGAAAAAAGGACGATTGAAGGGGAGAAGGGGGTAATCAAAACATTGCAAAATGTAAATTTTAAATTGCAAACTGCAAAGTTTTCGTCTTTTTTCTTTAATTCGCATTTTTCATTTTGCAATTTTCAATTCGCAATGAGGGGTTAAATGAATCTTATTCTATTAGGCCCTCCTGGGGCAGGAAAAGGGACTCAGGCCCAAAGGATGGTGGAACGGTATCACGTCCCACAGATCTCCACCGGAGATATTCTGAGGGCAGCGGTGAAGGAGAGCACCCCTTTGGGAATGAAGGCGAAGGGATTTATGGATCGAGGGCAACTCGTTCCAGATGAAATCGTCATCGGAACCATTGAGGAGCGTCTGAAAGCAAAAGATTGTCACCCAGGCTTTATCCTCGATGGTTTTCCAAGGACGATTCCTCAAGCCGAGGCGCTTCATCCGATCCTCACCAAAATCGGAAAGAAGATTGACTACGTCATCAACATTGAAGTGGAATCCGAAGAATTGGTGCGCCGGCTGACCGGAAGGAGAACCTGCAAAAACTGCGGGGTGATGTTTCACCTCCTTTTCCAGCCACCGAAAAAAGAAGGGATTTGCGATCGGTGTGGGGGGCCGCTTTACCAACGTGCAGACGACAATGAAGAAACCATCCGAACACGGTTGAAGGAATATGAGAAGCAGACCGCCCCTCTTATCCAGTATTATCGGGGTAAAAAAGCTCTTCGCTCAATTCAAGGAATGGGTGGACCCGATCAAATTTTTGATCAAATCGTGCGTCTATTAGACGCCACACCCGTTTAAGGGTGCGGATGGAGAGGTTATGCCAAAGGAGGATGCGATCCAAGTGGAAGGGAAGGTTTTGGAAACCCTTCCCAATGCGATGTTCCGAGTAGAATTGGAAAACGGCCACAAGGTGTTGGCCCATATTTCTGGAAAGATGAGAATGCACTTCATCAAGATCCTCCCAGGAGATAAGGTGACGGTGGAACTCTCCCCCTATGATCTCTCGCGGGGGAGAATTATTTTTCGGGAGAAATAGACTGTGAAAGTCCGGGCATCGGTCAAGAAAATCTGCGACAAGTGTAAAATTGTAAAACGAAAAGGGGTGATCCGGGTGATCTGTGAAAACCCCAAGCACAAACAAAGACAGGGATAATAAGGAATAACCTAATTCTAAGCCCTACACCTAAATAGGGTGCAGGGCAAGCACCAATATCCAAATAATGACCAAAATTTCTTGGTTTGATTTATTTGATGATTTGAACATTGCATAATTGGAAATTATTTGGGATTTGGGATTTGTGATTTGGATATTGGAATTTAGCAAAGGGGTATACTATGGCACGTATTGCAGGAGTCGATCTTCCAAAGGATAAACGGGTGGAGATTGCCCTCACGTATATCTATGGAATTGCAAGACCCTCATCCAATAAAATTCTCGAAAAAGCGAACATCCATAAGGATACCAAAGTGAACAAGCTCACTGAGGCAGAGGTGGTTCGCATCCGAGATATTATTGATCAGGAATACAAGGTGGAGGGAGATCTCCGACGGGATGTTGCCACCAACATCAAACGATTAATGGATATTGGTTCCTACAGAGGGCTTCGCCATCGAAAATCTCTGCCCCTTCGCGGTCAAAGGACTCACACCAACGCCAGGACTCGAAAAGGACCACGCCGGGCCATCATTGGAAAGAAAAAAGAGAAGGAATCGTCGAGTAAACCCCGTTAGAAAATTTGAACGGGGCTTTGACCTGGAATAGACATTTTATGAAGTTCATACGGTTTAAATGACATGGCTTATCTCTAACAGGGTAAAGGAGGAGTTATGCCCAAGGGGCAGGGAATAAAGAAAAAGAAGGTTAAGAAAAATATTCAGACTGGAGTTGCTCACATCCAGGCGACATTCAACAACACCATCATCACCATTACCGATCCAGAGGGAAATGTGATCACCTGGTCCAGCGCCGGCACACAAGGTTTCAAGGGCTCCCGCAAAAGTACCCCCTTTGCCGCGCAAATGGCAGCAGAGGATGCGGCCAAAAAGGCCATGGAGCATGGGGTTCGATCCATTGATGTCTATGTAAAGGGTCCAGGCGCTGGAAGGGAATCGGCACTGCGGTCGCTTCAGGCAGCTGGCTTGAGAGTTCACCTCATTAAGGACGTCACGCCTATTCCCCACAATGGATGTCGCCCTCCTAAGCGGAGGCGCGTCTAAGACCGCGTCTGATTGAGAGTGGATGGAAGTAATTCATTCAATTACGGAGAGTATAATCGGATGTTGCTTTGAAATTCACCGAGAAATAGGACCCGGATTCAATGAAAAGATTTACCATAATGCGTTTAAGTTATTATTTGAGCAGAAGGGTCTCCGATACGAAACAGAAAGGGAATTTGAAGTCTTTTACCTTGACAAAAAGGTCGGTAGCTTTAGGGCAGATTTAGTAGTCGAAAACCAAGTCATTGTGGAAATAAAATCTTTGGCGGGAAATATTCCCACTATTTTTGAACATCAACTTATTTCATATTTAAAGGCGTCAGGGCTCCATGTGGGTTTATTGATTAATTTTGGCAATAAAAGCTGTCAAGTAAAACGAGTGGTGTTCTGATCTGTGTAATCTGGAAGTATTAATCTGTGTAATCAGCCTTAGGGCAGGAGGTTAGCGTTGGCAAGATATACGAAAACGAATTGTCGGCTTTGTCGAAGAGAAAATCTCAAGCTCTTCCTCAAAGGGGAGAGGTGCTATACGGAGAAGTGTGCCTACGACCGGAGGAATTACCCTCCTGGACAGCATGGTCAGGATCGGAAAAAGTTCTCAGCTTACGGAACTCAGCTTCGGGAAAAACAGAAAGTGAAAAGGATGTATGGGATTTTGGAAAACCAATTCCGTAACATTTTTAAAGAAGCGGATCGGCAAAAGGGGATTACCGGAGAAACCCTCCTTGCTCTTTTGGAAAGGAGATTAGACAACATCGTCTACCGACTCGGTTTTGCCAATTCAAGAGACGAAGCACGTCAGCTCGTTCGACATAACCATTTCTTGGTCAACCAGTCCAAAGTAAACATTCCTTCCTATCTCGTGAAGCCCGGGGATGTCATCGAGCTCAGGGAGAAGAGCAAGAAAGTGGTACGTATCTTGGAGGCTTTGGAAGGGGTGGCTCGGCGAGGTGTGCCTCAATGGTTGGAATTGGATAAAGATCAGATGAAGGGGAGTGTGAAAGGTCTGCCCACCCGCGACGACATCACCATCCCCATCCAAGAGAAGTTGATCGTCGAGTTGTACTCAAAGTAATTTGGAGGCGATATGCAAAAAAGTTGGAAAGACCTGATTCGACCCAAACGGTTGGAAGTAGAAAAAGAAACACTCACACCCTTTTATGGAAAATTCACGGCGGAGCCCTTTGAAAGAGGTTTCGGCATTACGATTGGAAATTCTCTTCGACGAATCCTCCTCTCTTCCTTGCAAGGGGCGGCAATTACCTCGGTTAAAATTGACGGCGTGCTCCACGAATTTTCGACCATCCCCGGGACCAAAGAGGATAGCACCGAGATCATCCTCAACCTCAAAGAGGTAAGGTTAAAGCTTCATACCGAAGGTTCGAAAACCATCCGGGTGAAGGCGGAAGGTCCCAAAGTGCTTAAGGCAGGGGATATCCTGACAGGCGATGCGGTGGAAATCCTTAACCCAGACCATTACATTGCCACGCTTTCTCGAGATGGCAAACTTTCCATGGAGATAGTGGTGAAGGTGGGGAGGGGTTATGTTCCAGCAGAGCGAAACAAGGAGGAGAGCCAACCCATCGGCACCATTCCTATGGATGCCATCTTTTCTCCGATCAAGAAGGTGAATTACACCGTGACCAATGCCCGGGTGGGACAGATCACCGATTATGATAAGTTGACCATGGAGGTCTGGACCGACGGAAGTTTGAATCCAGAAGAAGCCGTCGCTCACGCGGCAAAGATTTTGAAAGATCAACTCTCCATCTTCATCACCTTTGAAGAAGAGGAAGAGGCAGAGATGTCCTATCCTGAAAATGAGGAGGAAAAGGAAGCCCTTAATGAAAATCTCCTCCGAAGCGTGGATGAATTAGAACTCTCCGTCCGATCCGCCAACTGTCTGAAGCATGCGAACATCAAGCTGATCGGAGATCTGGTTCAAAAAACTGAGGCAGAAATCTTGGCCACCAAGAACTTTGGCCGAAAATCCCTCAACGAAATCAAGGACATTTTGACCGAAATGGGGCTTAGTTTGGGAATGAAATTAGATAATTGGCCCCCCAAGAAATCTGAAGAGGAAATGGAATTAGGAGCAATTGGATAGGAGTCAGGAATGAGGCATCGTGTTGCAGGGAGAAAACTAAGTCGCCACACTCAGCATCGGGAGCTGATGTTTCGTAATATGGTGGTCTCGTTGCTTCAACATGAACGGATCAAAACCACTTTAGCCAAAGGAAAAGAGCTTCGAGGTTGGGCGGATAGGATCATCAGCTTAGGGAAACAGGGAACGCTTCATGCCAGAAGAAGAGCTTTTGCCCTTCTTCGCAACGAAGGAATCGTTAAAAAACTATTTGACGAAATTGCACCCAAACTTAAAGACCGGGAGGGAGGTTACACTCGAGTTTTTAAATTGGGATGGCGGCACGGAGACGCAGCTCCTCTTTCCCTCGTTGAACTGGTCACCTATGCACCCCCCGAAGAGAAAAAGAAATCGACCATAACAAAAGCCAAACAAGTTCTTGAAAAGGTGACTCCCAAAAAGAAGGAAAGGGTAGAAAAGAAAGAGAAAGAGAAGGAAAAGGGCAAAGAGAAAAAAGAGAAGAAAGTCAAGAAAGAAGAAAAAGAAACTCCCAAGGCAAAGAAGGAGAAACCGAAGAAAAAGTCCACAGCAGAAAAGAGTAAATGAAATTTTTTCTCTACTCCTTACGACCCTTCTTAGGGGTCGCAGTTTCTGTGACCCCTTTTTTTATTGATTTTTTATTGATCTGTTAAATTTCCTCCTGAACTTATTGCTTTACCGGGCAGTCTGGGTTTAGACATCAGGCTCTCGCAGTATCCTATATCTGACGAATGGAACAGTAAACGATTCACTCCGGCGGACGTTGAAATATTGCTCTTTTTGGTTTATCAATAGTCTCATCACTCACTGATATACCTTAATTTTAACCAGACACACGGGAGGATGATATGATTACACTTATTGCGACGGTGAAAGTAAAGCAGGGGAAAATGGATGAGGCCGTTAAAGTTTTAAAGGAAATTGTTCCAAAGATCAAAGAGGCAGAACCGGGTTGTCTTGCCTATGTTCCCCATACCATTCGTGGTGAAGACAATACCATTGTCCTTTACGAAAAATACCGGGATAAGGAAGCATTAAAAGTGCATTCCAGCAATCTTCAGAAATCTCTAGAGAAACTTCTTCCCCTGCTGGAACCGGGCATGGATGTAAAGACCTGTTACGAGATCGTATAGAGATAAGGTTTCTGTATCTAAGATTCACTAAAGTTTGGAAGACCGGCGAACCACCGGTACCTATCAGCCTCAAGAAAATCTTGTCGAACCGCCTGCAGGACCACAAGAAGACGATGAGTCTGATCCCTTGGAAGAAGAAAAACCAGAAAGAATCTTCTCAGGCTTTTTTGCTCCACAGGCCGGGCAGGTCAAAGACTCCCCACCCTCATTGACCTTCTGGAATCTCTCAAAAACGACCTCACACTTACGACATCGATATTCATAGATAGGCATGTTTTCTCCTTTAATTGTAGCGTCGGCATTCCTGCCTGCCGGTAGGCAGGTATTGCCGACGATCTCTTTGTCGCCCCCAGTAAATGGGGGCGCTACAAATATTAAGATCCCAAATCACAAATTTCAAATTCCAAATAAGCTCCAAATTCCAATTTCAAATGGCCAAATAGATTTTTTTCGACTTTGGGTAATTGGAATTTATTTGAAATTTGGTGCTTGGGAATTGGTGCTTCAATGCAGCTATGCACCCTGCGAGATGACCTCGTACCCTGCATCGCTAATGGCTTTCTCAATTCGGTTCGAAGCTACCTCTTTCGTATTGCCAAAACGAACTTCTCCTTTGGCAAGGTCCACCTGAACGTTCTTAATCCCATCTAGTTGACCCAGCGCCTTTGTCACAGACATCACACAGTGTTGACAACTCATTCCTTTGACTTTCAAAGTGGTAGCCATGCTCTCTTTCTCCTTTCTTCATGCCCAATCAATATATCTTGAGACAGCTTTTTGAAAATCTTTGAAGGTCTCCGCCCGTTTGACACCGGACACTTTTTGAGTCTTATCCAGGCATTCTTCCATATAAGTTTTAACGACGACCGTACCCACCTTTTTGATGGCGGCGGTGACCGCAGCCACCTGAGTCAGAATATCCGCACAGGCAGCCCCTTCTTCCACCATCCTCTGGAGTCCACGGATCTGTCCTTCAATTCTTCGTAATCTCAACAACACATCTTTCTTCTCGGGTTCCATACTATACCTTCCTATGGTATAGGCTTCATAATAATCCATCTTACCCATTTTGTCAAGAAAGAAATAGGACCCAAAGATAGACATTGACTCAATTTAGTTCCCCCTCTCCCTTGATGCCTGCCTGCGCGAAGCCGCTTCGGCGAAGGCAGGGGAGAGGGCTGGGGTGAGGGTGCGTTATCACCTTCTTTACCCCCCTCCCCTTAATCCCCTCCCGCCAGGAGAGGGGAGTTTTGGGGGTTTGTCTTTTTCAAGCCTATTTTTTGGTAGGAGGTCTTTACAAGAGGACCTCTTGACACTGAGGTTTCCTCCATCTACGATGTCATCAATTTACCGAAAATACGGCAACGACTATGAGCCAATACCGTTGGATCATGATTTCTTTCTCCTTCATCATTGCATTCCTTTTGCATCTGTTGCTCTTTACCACAGCACCCATGGTTACTCAGATCATGAAGGAGGTGAATTTGTCGTACGCGGACTTCGGCCTTGTCTTCTCGGCAGCGATGATCAGCCTTCTTCTTTTCAGGATCCCCTGGGGGTTCATCGGCGATAGAATTGGATACTTGAATGTCTTCAGGATTGCCTTACCGATCACAGCCGCCTCTGCCATGCTTAGGGGATTCTCCTCAAGCTATTCAACACTTCTCATCAGCCAATTCTTTCTTGGATTAGGCCTGGCCGCAGTTCTCCCCTGCCTGCCTCTCGTCATCAAGGAATGGGCCTCTGAAAAGGCGGTCGGTTTTGCAACCGGTATCTATGTCTCAGGTTTTGCATTGGGCAATTTCACAGCGCTTGGGTTGATCCCTCAACTCCTCACAGTCATGAGCTGGAGGGAGATTCTTCTTATTGACGGCGGTGTGGCCGCAGGGGTGGCTGGACTTTGGTGGGGTTTAGCAAAAAGTGTTCTGAAGGAGGAATCTGAGTTCAGACTGAAAGATTTCACTCTTGTTCTGAAGGGAAAATATGTCTGGGTATTGCTACTCTTTATGATCGTCTCTATGGGAAGTTACGATACCCTCGCTACCTGGATGCCAAAAGTCCTGGAGATGAAGGAACTGAATAAAGCCTTTGCCTCCTTGCTTCCTCTGGGATTCTTGTTGGCTGGACCTGTCGTCGGTTTCTTATCAGATCGGCTATGGAATAAAAGAAAAATATTAGCGGTACTGGGTGCTGTTTCCTGTGCATCGGTTATAGGAATAAATTATGTCCCTTTCCCTTTTTTGCTCTTCTGTATCTTTCTTGCGGGATTCACGATTACCGGAGTTTTCACCATTGCTCTCTCTTCGCCTGCGGAACATCCTCACCTCTCTTCTTCGATCGGTGGTGTGGTGGGTCTCATCTCTTCTCTCGGAAACATTGGACCCCTTTTCATGCCAGTGGTTTTTGGCTACCTCATCGATGTCACGGGCACGTTTAATGCGTCCATGTTCGCCGTCGCGGCTGTCTCCTGTGTCACATTGATCTTGAGTTCAAGTGTTGATAAATAACTGCTTCATCGGTACATTCTGATCAACTCATCTGTGACATCGTTATTTAATCCTTTAATCAGAGAGGTTTTAGATTATTTCGGAGCTCTCTCAATTTCCGTTGACAAGCGGTCACCGTTCCTTTAACCTGGACAAAGATGTTGGAAAAAAAGGAGAGAATCAATGCGAATTAAAGCGAATGACATTCACATCAATTATGAGCTTTCTGGAAAAAAGGGCGCTCAGGTGGTAGTTTTAAGCCATTCCCTCAGCTCCAGTCTCCTGATGTGGAATCCTCAGATGGATGCCTTGAATCCTTATTTTCAGGTACTCCGATACGATACCCGTGGCCACGGCGATAGCGATGCTCCACCAGGAACATACACCTTGGAACTTTTGGGGGAGGATGTCGTTAAATTATTGGACGCCCTGGGTATTGATCGAGTGCACTTTGTTGGACTCTCGATGGGTGGAATGATCGGCCAGTGTCTTGCTTTAAATTACTCCCATCGCCTCAAGAGCCTCGCCCTGTGCGATACGGCTGCCGTCGTCCCTGCGGAAGCCCAACCATTATGGCAAGAGCGTATGGATAAGGCGCGCAAGAAAGGGATGGAGGCACTATCAGAAGAAACCATGGAGCGCTGGTTTACTCCACCTTTTCTTACACAAAACTCAGCGATGCTGGCGCTCATTCAAGAACAGCTCCTGGCCACACCCGTATCTGGTTATGTTGGCTGCGCTGAAGCAATTCAGAAGCTCAATTATTTGGGCCGACTCTCCGAGATCAAGATGCCAACGCTGATCATTGTCGGGGAAGACGATCCTGGGACACCGGCCTCTGCCTCAGAGGCCATGCACGAGCGCATATCCAATTCAAAGCTGGTGATATTGCCGTTTGCCCGTCACCTTTCCAATGTGGAGCAAACCAATGCTTTTAATTCCGCCCTGTTGAATTTCTTGAGGAATCTTTGAACCGTGCAATGGATAGGTTGGTCTACTTCAAGTGGAGATGGTCTTCAGTGCCTTCTCCAAGTGTTGATTGGATTGAGAGAGTTTCCCTACGGCTTCTTCAATTTCGGCCTTTACTGAATCTAATCCCAACTCACCAGCCGTTTGAGCCCATTTTTTATACTCGCCCATATGACTCTCATTATGCTCGATCCAGTGTTCAATGACGACTGATAGTTTTTTCTTCTGATCCATCCTTGTATCCTCCGCCTATGCAGGTTTTTGTCAACACAAAGCCCAGGGGCTCAGGCCATCCATCAAAAAGCTGGGGCTCCTCCTTTTCGACCTTCATCACTCAAAGCTTATCACCCGTTTCGGTACGGGTCAAATGATGCGACCAAAAATGATCCTGCCACCCTGCCCCATTATCTCATCGCCCATGACCGGGGCCATAGTCTGATCCACGATGATAGTCGTCCAGGTCACGATGGGGAGATCCATAACCATAGTGATAGGGGCCGTAGCCATGAGGATAGCCATAATATCCGTAGCTATAATCATAGCCATAACCATAACCGTAGCCACCAACCGTGACGCAGCCCGCCAACGTCAGGCCAACCAAAAGTAGAATTCCAAGGAACACCAGTTTTTTATTCATACCATCACTCCCTTTCTTTCGTCTTTATCTATTTGGACGGGCTCCAGGCCATTTTATTCAAATTCATAAGAGGTACGGATCATTCCTGAGGAAAGATTTTGGGAAGGATAAAAGATTAGTTTAAAAGTAGGCTCATTACACTTGAAAGATTTCTTGTGAAGCTGGGGTAAGGATTTCGCAGCCGTCTCGAGTGACAATGACCGTATTCTCAAGTCCCACAGAACCCTCTCCAGGAAAAACGATTTTGGGTTCTACAGCAAAAGTCATCCCTTCCTCCAGAGGATAAGATTGACCCTGGGCGAGGAAGGGTAATTCGTTCAGTTCCAGGCCAATGCCATGAGCAATGAAACGGGTCTGAAGTCCCGGAGGGCCTAGGTAACTGTTCTTATAACCCAGTTTCTCTGCCAGCTGAAGAGTCTTCATAAAAATGGCCTCGCAATCTGCTCCTGGTCGGGTCTCTTTCAAGACGGCATCGTGAATTTCTCTACAGGCTTTATAAGCATCAATAAATTTCTGCTTCATCTTTCCAATGGAAAACATGCGGGTTTCATCTGCTTGGTAACCATGATAGCAAGTCCCAAAGTCCACCAGAATTGGCTCATGGGCTCTCATTTTCTTAAGGCTGGCTCCAACCGGAAAGGCTGGCGAAAGGCCCAGTCCGCCCATGGGAGAATCCGACTGGCTTACAATTCCTCCCGTGATACCACTCAGTACATGCCATGTGTAAGCTTCGTAGTTAAGGGACCTCACCCTGAGAAGACCTTCGTGGCCATACTTCTTTGCCACTGCTTCCAGGAGACCACCAAACTCAATCTCAGTCATTCCTTCTTTGAGAATCTTCTTAGCCTCATGATAAGCTTTCTTTCCTATTTTTCCTGCCGTTCTCATTAGATCGATCTCAAAAGAAGATTTTATCTTCCTTGTTTCTCGCAAGATTGAAGAGGCGTCCATCAATTTGGTGCCAGCAAAAAGTTCCTGGAACATGAAGTAATCTTTCACGGGGAGGATGTCCAGCTCCAGCCCCAGGCTCAGGGGGAGCTTGCCACAATGGGATTGAATCAGCGAGGGTATCTCGCGAATCGATCTTAATGCGACGATGTCTTTAATCGGTGATTCCACTTTTGCCCGCTCTAATTCCCTCTTGATCATGAGTAACGGCTTTCCTTCCAGGGGGGTGATAAAGAAGCCATCCTGAGTCGTCCCAGAAAGATAGTAAAAATTCATCTTCTGAACCACGAGCAATGCTTCGATCTCCTGCTTCTTCATCCTTCTCCTGATCCTGGCAAGGCGGTCTTTTATCTCCTCATCCGGCGTATAGTGGAAACCTAAAGATTTGCTCAACTCCCGTAATTCCTGCCGTATCCATTCTTCGTAATTCATCCTCTCTCCTTTCTCAATCGGCCTAAGCTCCAAAGTATTATAACTTTTTTACAAAATTCTTTTGAAATTGTAAAATAGAAACTGGTAATCTTCCCCTTATCCCCCTTTAGAAAAGGGGGGATGGGGGGATTTGAAAGTTAGTTATATAAGATTAACAAGAGGTATAAAGATGAAAAATTTGGAAGAGCGGATTAAGAAATTAGCACAATGGATGTTCGAGGCCAAATATCTCGTCGTTTTCACCGGCGCGGGCATCAGCACCGAATCAGGGCTGCCCGATTTTCGAGGGCCGGATGGCGTCTGGACAAGGCAAGAAAAAGGGTTTCCTCCAAAAACAAGACCCTTCACTTCGGTCGAGCCGAATGCTGGTCATCGAGCCATTGTCGAGCTTCAGAATTTAGGTAAATTAAAATTCCTCATCTCCCAGAATGTGGACAACCTCCATCTGCGTTCAGGCATACGGCCTGAATTGTTGGCTGAATTGCATGGAAACGTCGCAAAGCTCAGATGTCAACGCTGCCAGACTCAGGTGGACAAATCTCTGAGGATAGATACCTGTAAGTGCGGAGGCAGGTTGGTTTCGAGTGTGGTGAACTTTGGCGATCCCCTTCCTCAAAAGGATCTGGAGGATTCTTTCCAGCATTCAAGTTATTCTGATCTTTTTATTGTGGTGGGATCAAGTCTTGTGGTGAGCCCTGCCAATGATATGCCCAGAGTAGCTCTTAGAATAGGAGCCCGCCTGGTCATTATCAATCAGGGAGAGACTCCTATGGATAGGAGTTGTCATCTACGTTTTGATGAAAACATCGGCGCAGTGCTCCCTCCAGCCGTAGACAAATTAAAGGAACTGATGAAAACTTAAGGCTCGCCATAGAGAGTCTGCAGAGATTTCAGAGAGGACAAGGACCTGCTGACCAGCACTCAATATTTCAGTAAATGATAGAAGAATGGGTCAAAGAAAAAATGGGTGACTGCTGCGAAGCAGGAATTTATAAATTTATGGACATGTCTTTCATTACACTTTGCTTCTGGCGAGATTCCAGAATTAGGAGAGAATGGTTAAGTTGCATCTGAACCTACGTCCCGCAGATGTGATTGAAGATTACAGATCAAAAGCCTCAGAGGCATTGGTAAGCCGGTTGACTTCGTCATCGGTTACTTAATGGTTCGCGTTTGTAGTGGTAGGGCATAAGTTTTGAGGTTTATTTTCGAAAAATCTACCCTGAAAGGTTCAATTCCAGAGTCTCAAGGTTTTTAGCGAGATCCAAATCAATTTTTAATATAACTTCCTTTAAGTGCCTTGAACATAAGGAAGACGAATAAGCTGCCAACTCTATATCAGCTTTTAAAAATTTTTTTCTAAACTCAGTATTAAAGAGGTCAAAGAACTCACCCAAACGCGTCAACTCCCATGGGTAGTGATAACGAAAATACTCTTTCCCTGAGCATAAGCGACAAAGATAACGTCCAAGTATATGATGACCCCAGTATTCTGGATTTTGGATGGTATTAAATATTGACTCCTTCCTCTCTTTTGAAGCACGACACCCAAGTAAAAATTTTGCTTTATCCGTGATATAAACTTGGGATTGGGTTGGACACAATTGCTTATTTATTTTGCACTTCCAAAGGTCTATTGGCAGCTCTACAAAGCCTTCAGGACAAATGACGATTTCACTATTTCCTTTTAAACCGGAGAGGTATTTTTTGCCTTCGGTTTCAAGAAATAAAACCAATTGCCCTCGGAGGTCTTTGATCGCTTCTTGGCGCAGAGAATATGGGGCGGATGTTCTTGGGACCGCTGGACATTTAGCAATCCATGACCGTTGATTCTGCGAAGCTACTTGAATTAGAAATTTTACCTTCATGTATCTGTGACTTGGAGTAAGCTTGAAATAATCCAATCCAGTTCTCTGTCGTCTATTATACAAAGAAGCGACAAGGTGTCGCAAATTTTCTATCCGCGATGTTGGAAAATAGAGTGCTGGTTAAGGGGGAGAGAATAAAAATGTCGCCATTTTACGTAGAAGGCGACAGCGGTAAGAGGGGGTCACGGTGGGAAGAGACGATCAACCAGCGTCTGTGAGATCCGGTAAGGAGCAAGATCTGTCCGATGAAAAGTACCATTTTCAATAAACTCTCGACCGATGAGGTAGACCTCTGATTTGTCGAGTGACAATATGTTGTCATGGCCATCCAAACGAACTAAAGCAAGAACATGATACAGCCTATCTCTGGGTACTTGCCATTTTTTATCAGTTTTTCTGGTCGCCTTGACTTGGATTGCTTTGAGTGTAAAACCCCTCACGGCAATCAGGTCGTTCCCGGAGTCTTCCAGCGGTGGCGCGGCCTGCACACCATACTGAAGAAGCCGTAGCTGGACGAGTAACTCTCCCGTCGTTCCTGTGATCAGATCTTCGGTAAGTGGATTCATTATTCCGTCTCCATGGAGATGACTGCTAAATTGTCAACTGAGTACATACGCGCTAAAGCCCCCGGATTTTGCCGGCAGAAAGAACTTGTCGCCTTTTTACGCAGAAGGCGACAAATTGTGGACTTTCTAATAGTAGGGCTTTCATGACCAGCACTCCGTCTGGTCAATCCGATGGTTCTATGATTCCCTTGCCCATTGTCTTGTGCAGCAGAATGTCATCCATCGTAGTGATTACCCGCAGTATTTCGTTTGGTGAAACAAGCCCCGAGTAAACCAACCGGAACAGTGATGAGCGAAGATTGAGCACGATTCCGTTAGAGAACTTCGCTTTGACGCCGTACGCCTTTGGGTTCTCCAGCATTGGGCCGGAGGCCTTGGTGCGTTTGCCTTCTTCGGCCTCTTTTCCCGTGATCAGGGTAAGTTCAAGGCCGGCCTTGCCAGCGAGTTTGAAGAAAGCTTCTAGATCGAACTGTGCATAAATTCTGACCCGATCCATTACGACGTCGAGTACGAGGTCTTTCGGATACCAGATGAGCGGTGAGCGGCTCACTCCATAAGTCATGTTGTGCACGACAAGATTAATTAGCGGAGCTTCTCTTTTAAGCGCTTCAATCTCTCTAAGCTCTTCAATCTCTCCTATCTGACATGTTAGCTCAGGATGCTTGAAATGAAACAAAATGTGATGGAGATTTCTAACATCTCCTAAATCAGCAATTCCTTTTTCTGAGAGGGCCACTAGGTAGAGACAACCGTCGACTTCCAGAATGCTTGTACCGCGCGCTTTCGCATCAGCCACGAGATCGGGCAGTAGTGGGAGATATAAAGCCATACCCGGGGGTTTTGCCCTGGTGAGCGCCTCCAAGAGTTCATCGTTTAGCGGAGCAATTTCGTCTCCATGGGCCTGCCGAATAGAAAGGAGTTCCTCTTTGATCGGCCGCGATTCAGGCTGTAAAATCGGTACCAACTGTTGGAACCTCTCTCGCTGGTGAATCATCCTTAACGCCTGTGTCCTTGCATCAGGTCCTAATTTGACTTGGACTTCCTCCAGGTCCGCCTCTGACAAGGTCCCTCCGCGGGAATCGATAAAATCGTCCAGTATATCATTTATTCGGCCATGCTTAATCTCTTGGAAGCGTAAGTATATACCCTTCTCGTCCCAGCGAATTCTTATTATATCTCCAATCTGAACGATAGTGGTGAGGTCTGAAACTAGATTTATTTCTCTCTTTGCCCCTTGGTTGAGTTCGCGGGCTATTGACAACATTTTCATTAATTCGTCTGGATCGGGTTGTGGGGCATGACTCTGGATTGCAAGGTGGTTAGCTATCCATGTTTCGGGTAGTAGAACCCAGAGCATTCCATCTATTAACCGTCTTAGGATGGTTTGGCGATTTTGGATTGCCTGAAGTTGAGTGCGAGTGTCTTGCTGTGCCGGGTTTCGATCGATGCGTAGGCGTTTAAGTTGTTCCGATACCTCTCGGCGTTTTTTCTCAAGGTCAATGAAAAGTATCCCAACCGCCCATTGAGTTTGGGCGAAGGCAGAGAAAAGGCCGTTTTGGAAGCATTCACGAGCATCGTCGTTTACCAGATCATCGCCTAACTTATATCCGGCCGCTTCGAGCGATCGGATCCCGCCGTCGAATGCAAATTCCAAGAACTTTTTGAGTTGAGGCTCGAATGGCTGTAAGAGGGGGTGCTCAATGACTGGTCTGGCTGGAAGTTTCTTTCCTTTCATTTCGTGGGCATTCCGATGGTTAAAACGGATAGATCAGGACCGCGACCAGGCTTAGCTGCAAATAGCTGATGGACTTCAACACATTGTTTCGGTCCAGGTTGAAATATAAACCATTCTAAAAAATAAAAAAAGCAATGGTTGCAAGGAAGAAAGTGGTAGCCTGTTAGGAGAAAATGTCGCCTTTTTACACAAAAGACGACAACAAATCGGTCACAAAAATAACCTTTTATATACTCTTTCATTATTGAAACAGGTTCAGATAAGCCTCTTATGGATTACCATTTGAAGGTTACACATTTTGGTGAAACCTGTCAACAAGGACTTCAGGAAGAAATTTTGTAAAAGGCGCGCGGGCAGATGCCAGCCATTAACCTCACCGGAGGCAGCAGAGAAATGCCTCGGTCACCACGAGATATTTAAGAGAGAAAAGAAATGAAGGTGGCCTGAACGATACTTAATCTGGCAAATCCCGTCGAACTAACTCCTGATTGATAAATACTCCTACAAAGTGTGTAGATTAGCCGAGGCTCAGAGTTAAAGATTACCGATGAAAGGGAGCATAAAGGTGATGGTGAGCGGAACCGTTATTTGATCGGATCCACTCACTGTTCTCTATAAGCGTCAGCTATGGATTGTGTTGTGATATTCGAGACGACTGGGGTATAATCACCCAACTGTTGCAGGCTAGATCAACATCAAGCCCTGTGCAAGCTGCTCACCAGATTGTAGTAAACAGGGGCAAACAATGAAATCAGACACTGCTTTATCCGATGTCCAGTTGCAAAAATCTTATGACCGCCGTGTCATTTCCTGGGCATGGTATGATTGGGCGAACCACGCCTACATCACCACTACCGCTTCAACCTTCTTTCCTCCTTATTTCATCGCCATCGCTACCACATCTTTCATGACAATTGGCGCCTCCGTTAGTGACGAAGCGGCGAAAGCAGTCGCCAGAGATATTGCTTCCAACGTATTTGCCCTGATGATATCATTCGCCTTGTTGGTGTCAGCAGTTCTCGCACCGATTGTGGGCGCATACGCCGATATCACCGGGATGCGCAAGCGCCTGTTGATCATTACAACCATTGCGGCAAGCCTGGTCTCCTCGCTGATGTTCATCCTGGTGACCGGCATGTGGCAGTTGGCATTAGTCCTGTATTTCGTATCCCAGGTCGGCATGAACATTACTCTGGGCTTTTCCAGTAGTCTGCTGCCACATGTAGCGTCCCAGAAAGATATGAACCGAGTTTCCAGCCTGGGCTATGCCATGGGCTATGTGGGCGGCGGACTGCTGCTCGCCCTGAACACTGTCCTCTACCTGTTTTCGGACAAAATAGGCATCGACAGCACTCTGGCGGTGCGCATCGCTTTTCTCTCCGTAGGGGTATGGTGGATCGTCTTCACAATTCCGCTTATCCTCAATGTCAACGAGCCACCCGCCACGCCGCTGGCGCACGGAAGCCGGGGCAGTGGCATCCTCGATTCGCTCACCCGGCTTACCAATACTGTGCGGGATGCGGCCCGCTACCGTGAAATGTTCAAGATGCTCATCGCTTTCTGGTTTTACATGGAAGGCATCGGAGCAATCATCCTCCTGGCAACATCATATGGCGCGGCGTTGGGGCTGAATACGGCCGTGCTGATCAGCACGTTGCTGATGACACAGTTTGTGGCTTTTCCCTATGCGCTCATCTACGGTCGTATCCCCATCCCGAGCAACCGCTGGCGCAGCGTTTTTGTCTCCATGCTCATCTGGACCGCGGTCACCTTTCCACTGATGGGACTGTACGCCAACCTGAACCGAGGGGTGAGTCTCTCTCTTACCTTCGGCATGATCCTGGGAGACCAGGTGCTTGGCGTGTTTTTCTCTTTGCTGTTGGGACGCCGCTTGTTTTCTGGTCTGGTGCAAAAGCTGGACACCAAACGAGCAGTCATCCTCGGTTTGGTCATTTACACCATCATCCCGGTCTGGGGCTTTCTCCTCAAGAGTCAGGCAGAGTTCTTCATGATCGGCTGGTTGGTGGGAACAGTGCAGGGGGGTACCCAAGCGCTCAGCCGATCGATTTACGCCTCGATGACCCCGCGGGCCAAATCGGGCGAGTTCTTTGGACTGTACGGCTTGAGCGAAAAATTTGCAGGAATCCTCGGTCCATTCCTTTATGGCATCGTCGGCACGCTGACCCACAACCCGCGTGCCAGCATCCTCTCTATCTCCGTATTCTTCATCACCGGTATCTACATTCTGGTGCGGGTGAATGAAAAGAGAGGCGCTGAAATCGCCGCTGCCGAAGAAGCCCAGATTGAGGTTCTCAAGGCTGCGGACTGAATGAAAGGCTATGGCCTGTTGCTTGTAAATAGGTTCTCGGTTGGATTATAGAGGGAGCCAGAATAGCCTAGGAATAGCCGGATATTGTAGGAGAAAATCCACATTTCACCTTTCACTCTTCACTTTAAGGGACTACTGAAAGATGAAGATTACAGGTTGCTATATTGCATCGGCGGGAGAAATTAAAAAATCACGATTTCAGGAAGAAGCTTTGTAAAAGGCGCGCGGGCAGATAGCAGCCAAAAACCTCACCGGAGGCAGCAGAGAAATGCCTCGGTCACCACAAGACATTTAAGAGAGAAGAGAAATGAAGCCTCTGACGTCAGATTTGATTTTTAACTATAGAAAATTGTGGATCTTGAAACCCATCGTAAGCTTACACAACGGTTTTTTTATGCCAGATAGAGCTGCTCCTTTTTCCACGAGTGCAGGTCTGAATTCAAGTGAGAGTTGTCATTTAACCCGCCTTTTAAAGAGCCTTCGGAACAGCTTGGGTAAAAACCAGATGCCTGGGATGATCAGGACCAACCAAGGGACGACCGCTACGATGAAGGTAAGGACCGCTGCGATGCTGTTTGCGAATACATGTCCCATTCCATGCCAGGTGGATATAATCGGTGCCAAGGCCCCCGTCTCCGCAATGGACGGCTTCGGTCGGAAATCAATGGCCACAGCAACTTTCTCCGTCTCATTGGCAAGTGCTTTCCGACTTGCTACCAGGCTATCCAACTCTGATTGTGCTTTGGACAATTCCCGCTCAACCTCTACCACATCTTTCAAACTGCCTGTGCGGGTGGTCAATATCGTACGCAGCCGATTCCGCAATTCAGTGAGATTTTTGATCTTGGCTTCGACATCGATAACCGTGCTGGTCTTATCTTCGCTTTCCGTGTTTTGGGTTACAACATTACCCACTTTGTTAATATGTTCCAGAAGGGGTTTTAGATGCTGGGGAAGAACCCGCAAAACGAGATTGCCGGAGGGCGGTGAGTATGGAGTCTTTTTATTTATGGTGGATTCCAAAATATCGCAATGGATGCTCCGGCAGAACTCATTCACCGATTCCCATGCCTTTTCCAAATCAGACTCTGAAGTCTCCACAACAAAATGATGCCTCATGGCGATATAGCGTTTGGATTCGACATCAGGATCATTCTTGAATTTTTCTTTATCCTGTCTAACTCTTTCTTCATATTGTCTAACTTTGGCCAGATTAGGAACCGCAGCAGATTTGAGGTATCTTGAAGCTTGCTGATATTCCTCTGCTTTGCCGCAACCACCCATCAGCAATAGACCGATCATGCCAAGTAATATGAGTCTTCTAATCATAGAACCATTCTCCCTTTTATAGATATTTCTTAGGGGCCCCCTTTTACTGATACAAACCTATTCATTAATTCTACCCCCCCACCCTCCCCTCCCCCTCAAGGGGGGAGGGTTAGGGAGGGGGTAAGAGTCTTGGAAGCTATTCTATACTTTCTTATCTCATTTGACAACTCAGTTATCCCTTGAAGTCCTTTGGGATCGGAGCAAATTCCAAATCATCAGGCCAGAATCTGTTTTTCGGACCGCATGAGATGATTCCTTTCCGGCAAAGCTCTGATCGCCACTCGTATTTTAGAACGATTTTTTCCGCGATGGTATGCTCAGGATCAAATTGGACCATGGTGACAGGAGAGTAGGTTGTTTCTCCAAAGCCGGTGCCAGGCTGCTCGCTCTCTTTCAGTATATTTTTGCCGGCGGCACGACTCTCACTTGACGCTGAAGGTGCCCCTGCCGCAGGCGCTTCCTTCTTTCGAAATGACATATCGAAGTATGGGGCGATTTCGGCTATCTTTTCTTTATAGACAGCAAGCGCGATGGTCCCCAAGGCCGAAGCATCGGCAAATACTTTTTCGGCATAGGAATCGAACTGCTCGGTAAAATAGAACCTGTTGGTCCTGTCCATGCCTGTTCGCCAGCCTTCAAAGGTATTGGTATCATAAGGCCCGATGATATACATCCTTTCATTCCTGAGGAGATCTGATTTTTTGCCGTCAATGATATTTCTTCCATCCACTGCGATGACGACGCCAATACGCCTGTCCGATTTATTTGTAACCTGAATAGAGTATCTCTGTCCCTTGACTGCTTCCATATAGTAATACTCCCCTTCCTGATGGCCACGCAGAAAGGTTTTGTATTTCGGAAACACCCCCCCCTTATCCGAGACAATCCGCACATCGACAACATCGGTCTTCCCAAAATGCGCACATCCCAGTGTCGGAGTGACCAAACTGATAAACAATACCGCAATGAAAGCAATTCGTCTCATAACGTTACCTCCTTTTTGAGTGTCTTTTGATTTAATAGACAACCGGAACAGAAAAAAGTTCCCTGTTTAGGAAAAGTTTTTCAGTTAGATGGGGGAATTGATACGTTCGACAGCGCCAAACCCGAATTCTTGAATAGGGCTTAAAAGCGCGGCTAAGTATCAACCCTGAGCATACCCCGGGTTTCAGACCGGGGAGTCGAATGGGTTGATTTCAGTGGCAAGAAGATTGATGAGTGAAGAAAAAACAGAAAGGCAGGTTCTTTAAGCTCCTGGGGACTTGATCATTGACTGCAGAAAATCCTGGACCCTGATTCAAATGCAACTTAGGCATACCTCCTCATGAACCTCACTGGAGGCAGCAGAGAAATGCCTCGGTCACCACGAGACATTTAAGAGAGAAGGAGAAACGAATGCGCCTTGAACGATACTTAATCTTACAAATCCCGTCGAACTAACTCCTGATTGACAAGTATACCTACGACTGTCCACTCCGAGCTAACCTTCAAGGTTAGCGATTACGATTAGAAAGCAAGCATAAGTAAGGCTTTAAAAAAAGGTAGGGCCTTATCCGACAATGCCTTTGCTCCTTTGTCCCCAATCAAGCTGTTGCGAAACCCCAATTTCAGTTTAGAACTTGTAGAGGATCGTTAACCAACTATTTATCCCCTGAGGCCTATTTCTCGCTTCAATTTCGTAATCAACGCGGGCTTCCGCGATCCAATGTTTGTAAGTCCACCACACACCAGGACCAACGGCAAAGACCTCACCCAAATTGTTCTTTACCCTTCCTGCAGTCGTCTCATCGTCTGTGGTTTGTTTATAAAAATATCCAGTGGCTCCAGCCCTAAATTGATGTGCAGCACCGGTCTTGCTGAGGGCATACGCAATGGCGTAATCAAAGTGAAAATCTTGTCCGGGCGTAAGGTTAGTTCGTACACCAACTAAATTCTTATTTCCTATTTTTGCAGCCGTGGGAGCATTAATAATGTAATTGTCGTTTCTCGAGTTGAAACTATAATCCATTTTTATATCCAATTCGAGATCTGGGTGCCACGGTAAAAAAAGTGTGGCTGCAATAACAGGCGACACGGACCAAACATTATTCCCAATATTGACTAAACGCTTTGGACCCCATTGACCGGTTGGAGAAGTTATATCCACGGCAGTAATAAAATGAAATAAACCACTTTTGGTGTGCCATCCTATGCCAGGACCAAGGGTAATATCACCTACTCCAGTGTGGTGGTCAGACTGGTCTGTGGGTAGGTCCAGTTTGATACGAGAACTTACCACGGGGATAATTGCGTGTCCTATCAGATATCCATCTAATCCCGCAACAGAAAGCTTTAGTGGGGAGATATAAATGAATCGTGTGGAGGAGACTACGACTTGGAGTTTATCTAATGCATACCCCTCGGTCTTAAGGCTTACAGTATGATTGAGTCCGTAACCGTGATTAGTCTCTAGCTTTTTGGCAGTATAATAGTCAATGTACTCCTTAATAACAAAAGCTTCGCCCGGAGGGGTGACCCCCGACAAGAAGGATTCAGCCCCCAGGGGCTCAGGAGTCAGTCCTCCAGCAAAAGCAAGAAGAGGAGAAAATAAAGTGACTGGAATAACCAATGTAGCCATAAACCATGGCATTAATCTCCCCTTACGTTCCATAATCGTCCCTCCTTCTTCAAATTTAATCACTGTGGTCATTCGTCATGGAACTCCGGTAGATAGCATTGGATTGGTGGATAGCACTGGATTGAAAGGTAAAGTACAACTCAGCCTTAACCCCACCTTTCATAGGGGAAATGCCAAAACCGTATGTTTTATCTTTAGGGAGGTTTAAGAACGAATCATGGACAGTTGCACTGAGGAAATTCCCTAGGGCAGCACCGGCCAGAACGTCCGATGGGTAATGCGCTTGAGCTTCCACTCGCCCCCAGGCAACAGTCGAACCAAGTAGAATGTTTACGACTTTCAGTGGGATTCTTACCTCCTGAGGTAATTCAATAGAATCGAGATTTCGATTACTGAGGGCCACTGATGAGAAGGCAGCGAGGCTTCTCCGGAAGGAAAACTTTTATTGCTACTCCCGTTTGGTCGAGTACGACCAGTGGTATCCTTTAACAAGCTTGTCGCTCCAGCCGTCAACAGCTCAGCAGCTCCCTCCACTGCAATACCCTTCAGCTTCGAATATACCCAGTCCTTGGAATCACCACCACTCGGAGTAGCAAGCGCAGTGATAAACACCTCTGTATACAGAGGAATCTCCAAGTACAAGTTGTAATTTGCCGCATTTTGGGTAGATCCGAAAATGGGTGTATGTCCAGTAGCCCAATGCGAAACTTTCTTGTCCCATTTACTCAACCCGAAGACGAGCGCTCCTGCCACAGGGATGAAAGTCTGTGGATCTACCAGAGCATTAAATGCAGCACGAGGGATCTTCTTAAGCTCTACCGGGTAGATCGCGTCCTGGCCCCAACCCCGGCCATTATTTAACGTCCCGCACCCTGTCATGGCAAAAATGATGAATGCCACTGCTAACAGAACCATCAGATTGGAACGTTTCAGGCCATAGTAAATCGGCATGCCCACCACCTCCTTTTTCCCCAATACGATGAACTCCCGAAGCTAAGGGGAATTAACCGTACGATGTCCCATCGGAAACAACGACGGTTTCCAGCGTTTTCTCACCCTGTTAGAATAATTATTTTGGGGGACTATGCCCTAAGGGGCATCTGCCTTTTCAGCAATGAGGGTTTAAAAAATGGAAAAAGAATTAACGAGGAATACCAACCCAGGTTTCTTAACAACGGAGGACGAGGCTTTTTTGATCGAGGGAAGAAGATTGGGAAGAGAAGACAGAAAGCTGCTCGAAAACACTGGTTTCAGGAAAGAACACGTGGAACAAAGCATTTGATCCGATTGATCCGAGGAGGTTCAAGTGGTTCTGACAATCGGGTAACAGGTACTCGTCATCTAGATCCGGATTCTCAAACTTTGGCTCAGGAGAAACAGGAGAAAAGAGATCATCGTCTGCTAAACCGCAGTAAAGGAGGTAACCCGAAAGGACAGGAACGGAAAGAGACATTATTAAAGCGAAAAGAATCCGAAATTTTTTCAATCCACTAAGCATATCCACCTTCTGGGTTGAAGATTGTAAGAATAATACTTGCTTACGGCGTTATATTACGAATTTCTTATGATAAAGTTAAGAAAAAGACGTCGGTTCTTCAGTAAAAAATTAGCCCCGATCTTCCATGACATAACCCACCCCTTTCACGGTGTGGAGAAGTTTGGGTTCGAATTCCTTATCGATCTTATTCCGTAAATGAAAAACATGGACATCCACCACATTGGTAGAGGGGTCAAAGTGGCAATCAAAGATCTTCTCAGAAATCATGGTTCGAGTAATGATCTCGCCAGGGTGTCTCATGAAGAACTCAAGGAGAGCATATTCCTTCGGGGTGAGCTCGATCTTGACTTTTTCCCGAAAAACCCGATGCCCATCGGATTCTAAAATGAGGTTAGCCACTTGCAATCTTGAAGTGGAGATATTTGTCTTGCCTCTTCTCAGGATAGCCCGAATCCTGGCAAGCAATTCATTAAAAGAGAAAGGTTTGGTTAGGTAATCATCCGCTCCTAAATTTAACCCTCTAACAATATCACTGTCCGAATCCTTTGCCGTTAAGAGGATCACAGCGGTTTGAATATCCATGGATCGGATCTTTTTCAGAACCTCCCTCCCATCCATTTTCGGAAGCATGATGTCAAGGACGATCAGATCGTCGTATTTCATATGAGACGCAAGCTGCAACCCCTCTTCTCCATTCGAAGCCACATCCACAGAAAAGGCTTTTTCTACCAGTCCTTTCTTAACGAATTGGACAATGCCTTTGTCGTCTTCGACCAATAAAATTCTCATCGGTTTTTATTCTAACAACTCCTTTTTTTATGCCACTCTGTTGCACCTGTGTATTGTGAAATTCCAAAAAGCCATTGCCACAGCGACGGGCACTTGGCGGTCATATTCGAAAGGGATGGCAGGAACAAACCTAGCCCCACGCGGATATGTCACTGAGTCGTCGTTAAGGATTCCTTTGACCTCCTTTCCCGTCCTCCCTCTTCTTCCAAATCTTAAACAAACTAAGATTAAAGAAAGGTTAGAATAAGGTTAAGATTTGTTAATTTTATGGAGTAAGGGCGCTCAAGTTCACTGGGTCTTATCCCTGATCAGGGCAAATCAATTTTTTATTAATCAGAGAAATGTCGCCTTTTATGCGAAAGGCGACACGCAGACCGTGCTCGCAACTCTAAGACCTCTCTCTTCAGGCCTCCCACTTTCCTAAATGAGATTGTAAAAATTATCTTTTTAAAGATTTGCACTTGACCTTCCCCTGAAAAAGTGGACACATGATTAAGTTTCATTAAGGAGCTTTTCATACTGCTCTGGGCTCCTGTACCCTAATGCCGAATGACTCCTCTGACGATTATAAAACACTTCCACGTACTCAAAAATACTAAGCCTCGCCTCCAGCCTTGAACGGTACCGCTCACCATGGACCAACTCCGTCTTGAGCGTGCCAAAGAAAGACTCCACATAGGCATTATCATAACAATTGCCACTTCTGCTCATACTAGGAGTCATGCCGTATTCTCTTAAAAGCTCCTGATAGGCATAGCTTGCATACTGCCTGCCTCGATCAGAATGGTGGATCAACCCTTCAGAGGGGCTTTGCCTGCCCACCGCGTCCCTGAGCGCAGCAGAAGCTAGCTCCTGAGAGAGCTTATCGCTCATGGACAGCCCAATGATCTTTCTGCTTTTCACATTCATCACTGCTGCCACATAGAGCCATCCCTCAGAAGTGGGCACAAACGTAATATCAGATGCCCATACCCCCTCTGTCTGCCTCTGGTCAATCAGTAAGTTTGCAGCCAAGGCATAATGATGCCGTGAATCGGTAGTCCGCCTGAATCTCTTTTTCTTCACTTCTGCCCATATGGAGTGCTCTTTCATGATCCTGGCTACCCGGTTCTTCCCACATCTAAGACCCTGCTTATTGAGCTCCGCTGCGATCCGCGGACTCCCATAGAGCCTTCTGCTTTGAGTGTGGATCTCCCGTATGTGCCCCAGCAACTCCTCATCGTCTTTCTGACGTGTGCTCGGTTGACGCGTCTTCCACGCATAATAACCACTTCTGGATACCTTCAACACTTCACTCATACTCCTTATCTTGTAGGTCTCTCTGTGCTCTTCTATCAACCGATACTTCATCTGTTTCGTTTGGAGAATACGGCCAAGGCTTTTTTTAAAATGTCCCTCTCTTCCTTCACCTTTTCTAATTCCTTCCGGAGCCCCTTTATTTCCGCTTCCTCTGGCGTTACACGGCCCTTCCCTACGAAGGCTTTATCCCCTTTAGCTAAGAACCTCCTCCTCCATAGATGAAGAAGATTGGGATGGATATCAAGCTCTCGGGCCACCTTGCCTACCGGCATCCCTTTCTCTGTGACCAACTGCACTGCATCTCGTTTGAACTCACGGCTGAAATGACGATTCTTTTCCCCCATACGCACCTCCTGTCCAATGATACAAATTCTCAGGTGTGTCCATCAACTCGGGGGAAGGTCACTTGAAATCTTGAGTGCTTAGATGGTTTGTTAGAATGAAGACTTCAGGAAGAAACTTTGTAAGAGGCGCGCGGGCAGACGCCAGCCAAGAACCTCACCGGAGGCAGGATAAGAAGGTCGAGGAAGATGGATGGGCAACAACCACTTTTTCCTGTTGATTGACAGGTTTGGCCCCTTTTGTTATAGCAGGTCTATTGCTGTGATAGTTGCTGCCAAAGTTACGTTTTCCTCCACGGCCAACGTCGTGATCCCCTGCGTAGGCGGATGAAAGGAGAAAAAAGTTGAAGCCAAGTCGTTTTAAGGGTGAGGCGATTCCCTTCCTATTTATCATGGCAATACTCCCTATCTTATTCTCATGCGCAACTTACAGCGTGAAAGGAAGTGGTCAGCCGGCCAAGATAAACCGCTTTATCAAAAAATTCATTGCGCACCATACCGCACAAATAGGGGAATCCGAGCAGTTAATCTTTGCAACCAATAGAGACTCCTCATCGGTTCTCGTCACCATTCATGCCGTAGAGAGAAACGACGGTGTCTGGCACCTCGTATTCCCCGCATTTGCCGGATCGATTGGAGAGATGGGGTTTGCTGCGATTGACCATAAGAGAGAGGGAGACGGCAGATCCCCGAGCGGCATTTTCCCTTTGGGGATAGCTTTCGGATACGATCCTTCGGTTGTGACCAAAATGCCATACAGGCAGGCTACAGACGATGACTTCTGGGTGGATGATGTCGATTCAGAAGACTACAACAAATGGGTCAAGGGTGAACCCAACGCAGCGTCTTGGGAAAAGATGAAGAGAGACGATGACCAGTATAAGTATGGAGTGGTGATCGAATACAATATGCACCCTATTGAAAAGGGAAAGGGGAGTGCGATCTTTTTGCACGTATGGAATGGCGGGGACTCAACCCTTGGCTGCGTCTCTATGCCTGAGGAGATGATTTTAAAAATTCTTGGGTGGCTTGATCCTGTTAAGAAACCCTTGATCATCATGGGGACAGAATTCGAACTTCGCGCAATGATATCTCGCTAATCTTGCTTCAGTCGATTTAAGCACCTGTGACTCTATTTTGAATACCATAGAGGAAGATCTTTTGGGAAGATGGGGGTCTATTCAAAGATGAACAGGGCCATGCAGATAGTGAAGCTCCCCGCCCTGTGGGCGGGGCTTGCAGGGCACGTTCCGGCCAAGATGACACATGACCGTCACGCGATACGGTCACTGGCTATTCTCTTTGTAATCTTCATCATACTCACTGCCGGCATGGCATTCAGAGCATGGGGAGAAACGAAAGGGGAAGCGTCGGCGCACCCGCCTGGAAAGGTGGTTGATATTAAGGAAGTGAACCCTCGGATTATCGTCGATATGAAATATGCTACAGAGGATAATTTCGCAAAGAAGAGGCTTTACGATTCTAACACCTGTTTTTTGAGGAAGTCTACCGCCGTCAAACTGGATGCAGTTCAGAAGGAGCTTGAGGGAATGAATCTCGGTTTAAAGGTATGGGACTGTTACAGGCCATTGGCTGTCCAGCGGATCCTTTGGGCGATTCTTCCCGATGAGCGATATGTGGCGAATCCAGAAAAGGGATCCCGTCACAACCGGGCATCCGCCGTGGACGTGACACTTGTTGATTCCCAGGGAAAGGAACTTCAGATGCCGACTGGGTTCGATGATTTCAGCCCTCGGGCGGATCATCATTATCAAGACCTTCCGGGTCAAGCGATCAGGAATCGAGAGCTTCTCAAAGGCCTGATGGAAAAAGCGGGATTTATTCCTTTATCCGAGGAGTGGTGGCATTATGATGATGAAAAGTGGATGGAGTTTGACATAATGGATCTACCCTTTCAGGACCTTTTAAAACATCAAAATTAGGTGGAGGAAGTTCCGCGGTTTTCCCTTCGGATTATTTCGAAGTGGTGGGGTCGAAGTAGCTGCGCGTGGCCGCAACCACCTGGGGTGCCAGAACGATCAGGGCGATCAGGTTCGGAAAGATCTGGAGACCGTTCATGGTGTCGGCATAGTCCCATACGGTCTTCACCTCGGTGATGGCGCCTACGAAGATCAAGCCGCAATAGATCCAGGCGTAGATTTTGAGGACATTAGATCGAAAGATATATCCGAAGCAGAGCTCGCCATAGTAAGACCATCCTACCAGATTCGAGTAGCCGAACAGGAACGAGCTCACCGCCACCATCCAACCTCCAACGACCGGAATGCTGGTGTTGAAGGCGGAAGCCACCAGGGCGGTGCTCATGGTCCCGCTCGTCCACTTCCCTGTGATCGTTACCACGAGCGCGGTCATCGTGCAGGTAATGAAGGTGATGATGAACACGTCGACGGTCGCAATGAGGCCCTGGCGAACCGGGTCCCGGCTCCGGGCCGCTCCGTAGGCCATCCCTGCCGTCCCGAGTCCCGCCTCATTCGCATAGAGCCCGCGCGCTGCGCCGAGACGAGCAGCGAGAAGGACCGAGGCACCGGTGAATCCCCCGATCATGGCCGTCGGAGTAAAGGCGCTTTTCAGGATAAGGGCGACGGTCTGTGGCAGCAAGTGAATGTGGGCGAGGATGATGTAGAGTGAGCCGCCGACGTACAGGACCACTTTCAGCGGAACGAGCTTTTCCGCAAAACGGGCAATGCTCCTGATTCCTCCGATGACGACCAGCCAGGTACCGATGGCGATGCCAGCCCCTGCGAGCCACTTTGGAATGTGAAACTCGGTGTTAAGCACCAGCGCCATCGAGTTGGTTTGAGCCAAGGGGCCCGTCGTCATGGCCGCCATCCCCGCCAGGAAAGCAAACATCCAGGCGAGCACCGGTGATCGGACGCCGTTCCGGAGGTAGTACATCGGGCCGCCAGCTACGCTGCCATCCGGCAGCTGCTCACGGAACTTCAGTCCCAGGACAGCCTCGCTGTATTTGGTCGCCATGGCGAAGAGGCCGCTGGCCCACATCCAGAAGACGGCGCCCGGCCCGCCTACGGCAATGGCAGTGGCCACGCCGGCGATGTTGCCGTTTCCGATGGCTCCGGCAAGCATCGTCATCATCGACTGCCAGGGCGATATGTCTCCTGGAGGTGCAGAGGCTTCGGCCTGGGCTCGTGCCGGGACCGCAGTCCCCTGTGCGGCAAATCGCCAGCCCAATCTGAACTTGCGGAGGTGCGTAAACTTCAACCTGGAGGAGAGGTAGATACCGGTACCCATCAGTAGGGCAACCGTAACGGGCCCCCAAACCAGTGCAGCCGCTTGCGCCCAAAACTCGCTCATGCGATTTGCCCGGTCCCCTTAATGATGGTCCTCGCTTGAAGCCATAGCCGAATCGGATCATTCGCTATTGATTCCATCAGGCGGATCATCATTAAGAATCGAAAGCACAATAATGGAGCCCCACGGGCAAAGCCCGTGGTCTTCTGCATAGGCGGATAAAGGATACGAACTCGCTTTTGGATGGGCTGAATTTACGAGAAATGGGGATGCATGTCAAGCGAAAAAGAGACAAGATGTGAAGGTGTCCCTTTATGGGGCCTTTACACAAAAGCGTCTTTATTCCGTAACCATCTTTTCCTTGGGACCTTCCTGGGCCATGACATCGATCTTTGCCCTGAGTTTTTCCAGGTCACCGAAAAACTCGTCTGAGGAGACCGTCCTTACCCATTTGCGGCCGACCGGTTTCATCACAGAGGAGAAACGGAGCTCGATTCGAAAACTCCTTCCTATAGGCATATTGGGTGAGTAAGACAATGCCAACAATGCCTGCGCTTATCAGGGCTGACGCGAGCATGCGTTTCCGGCCAGATGACTCGGTCATTACGGACAAGTGAGCGTAAAGCAGGAGTGAAAAAATCACAGTAAATCCGATGGAACCGACAACTTTGGCCGCAAGCGGCGCCGAGAGAAGGAACTCGACATACTCCTCGGCAGTGAAGAGCATAAGGAAAACGATGGAGGCGATGCCCGATATTCCGAGATGTGTCATAAAACGGAACGAATGTGCGACAAGCCGGTTGAGGAAAGACCAGAAGCCGGTCCAGAGAGCAAAGACAATCAGGAGAACAAGGGACATTCCGGTCAGGTCGGACCAAATGACCTTCTGGCTTATTCTCTGGGCGGAACTGAATACGTTGATGCTGAAGCCCGTGACGAACACTGCAGATGCGATCGCGGCATTTTCGATGTATCTGCCGAAGGGCTCGAACAACGTCCGGGATGAGGCCGCAGGCCCGACCGCAAAGTCGCTCCCCCGCAACCTAAGAACCGTCTGGCCGATGCGAATAACGGCTTCACCGCCGGCCGGGATTCTGTGTCGTTCGATGCGCTCCCGCGACTTCGACAGCCATGTGCCGTTTAGGGTGTTGAGGTCCTCCACGACAATGGCCCCCTCACCGTCCACCGAAAGCCTGAGGTGCTCCGTGTTGACAAGGCGGTCGTCAACGATCACGGCATTCCCATAGCCGCGACCGACCGTGGCGGGAAAGGAGTCGACCTTGACCCGCTCCCTGACATTGCCTCTCCTGTCGAGGATTTCCACAAAGGCTATTTTTCCCATGTGATCATTTCCAGATATCCCTTTGTCAGCGCCACCGCCTTCTCGAAGCTCACTCCTGAAATATCGAGTTCCGTTTCAAGCCCAGAATTCTCAGAACTGAGGACAGCTGCCTTGAAGACAACGTCGTAAAGTCCCTTGAGTTTCCTGTATCCACGTGCGCAGAAGGCAATCTTGAAGGTTATCTCGCCGCGCTTTACAGTCCCGGACTTGCACTCAAATTTCGTGACCTCCTCTTCGTTGCCAACCATGTAATGCCTCGGACCCTTAAACAACTCCGAATACAGATTATTGAAACGGAAGTTATTCATCCCCCCGTTCGTGATAGAACGATGGCTGAAACTCATGATCCCTGAAGAGTGTTCGCCTGAAATATAGATGTAATCATCTGTGGAGCAGCGGTGGTCGACAGTGTGGTACGGGGACTTCTCCGGATGACTCGAATCCCCCC
Source organism: uncultured delta proteobacterium (assembly GCA_963827685.1). GTDB lineage: Bacteria > Desulfobacterota > BSN033 > BSN033 > UBA1163 > UBA1163. The sequence continues at coordinate 49,672 of CAWHBU010000001.1, forward strand.
AGCACTTGAAGAAAGGCGAAAGCTGGCCGGGCAGCCGATAGTCGCCAATCCGAACCGTCTGGCCGGACCTTATGAGGTCATCCGAGAAAAAAACGTCCTGGTGGGCCAATATCTGGCGACGGATATCTTCGAGGAAGCTTTGCGAGTCCTTCTTCGCAGCATCGACTGATTTCATGAGCCTTGCCACGGCCTCCGTCGGAACGAGGAAGCTGATTGCCTGGCCTCTTGATGACACGTTCACCCCCACCACCTCACCAGAGGCGTTGATCGCCGGGCCCCACTCATCCCCGGGTTGATCGGCGCGGTGAAATGTATCTTTTTGTAAAGGGCGTGCTTCATAAGGCCATTATAGGTCCCTTCGACAATGCTCAAGCCGATATCCTGCGGAAAACCCATCGAATAAAGGCGCGTCCCCTGCTGCGGCTCTCTGGCCGCGATCATGAAAAAGGGCACGTCGTTCACTTCAGCTTTGACCAGGGCAAGATCGTTGATGACGTCTACGTCTATTACGGAAAGGGCTCGAATTGTGCCGGCTGGCTCGACCAACTCGGCGCGGTAGCGGTCAGGATGGAGGATCAGCTTACAGATGACATGGTAATTCGTGACGATGTGGCCGTGTGGGTCGACGAAAAAACCGGAACCTATCACGGCCTTCGCACCTGAATCCTTTTCAACCACCTGAATCTTCACCACACGGTCAGAATACTTCCCGAAGACCTTCTCGGTCTCGGGCAGCATCTCCTGTGCGATGGAAAGGACAGAGAGTGAAGATATCGCGATAAGAGAAAAAACGGCGGCACATACTACTCTTTTCATTCTCGTCCCGTTAGCGTCTTTTAGTTAGAGATTATCCACAGAATAAACCCACCATCCGTCCATGTCAAGAAAACGAACAAAATACAAGAAACTCACCGCAGGCGGGAGAAAGATCAACCAAAACTTACTTGTGGGCCTTCTCCTCTGAGTGAAGAAAGGATCAGCTCCTGGGCATAACAATCGCTCTATTTCATATTTCGGATCCGGACCTCGATCTCTGGAGTTCCCTTAAGCAGGCTTACCACCTTCGATGTATCCGTCTCACCGAAGTGATAGGGATAGAGGATCTTAGGTTTGAAGGCCTTTGCCGCCTCAGCCACCATCTTGGACGTCATTGTGTAGGGGAGATTCATGGGCAGGAAGGCGATGTCGATGTTCTTCAGGCCTTTCATCTCCGGAACGTTCTCTGTATCGCCCGCCACATACACCCGCTTGTCCCCGAAGGTAATGATGTAGCCGTTGCCTACCCCCTTTGGGTGGAAAGGCTGACCGGTGTCTCTTTTATGGACGATATTGTAGGCGGGCACAGCCTCGATCTTCAATCCTTCCACTGTCTTCACATCGCCGTTCATCATCACAATGCCTCCCTGCACCTGTTTGGCACAGGTCTCGGTTAACACCACTACCGTTTTTTCTGTCCGCACTGTGTTCAAGGCCTTCAGATCAAGGTGATCCCTGTGCTCATGGGTCAAGAGGATTAAGTCGGCCTTGGGGAGGATATTATAATCGGCCAAAGCGCTGTAGGGATCCACATGAATCACCTTTCCCCCAAAGTTGAACATTAACGTGCCGTGGCCCACGAAGGTGATCTTCAAGTCGCCTGCCGATGTCTTAATGACATCCGTCTCGAATCCCTTTTGAGCAAAAGCAGAAAGTACTATGATCAAGGATAGCAGATTGATCAACAATAACAGGGCCTTCATGTCACACCTCCTCTGGAATCTGGAGATATTCGAACTACCTTTGCTATTATAGCGTTACCACTTGATAAATCAAACCCTGAGGGTATTGCGAAAGGGGAGGGTTCCTCAATTCAAGAACCCACCCCAGAGGCAGGAGAGAGACTACGGTCTCCAGGAGATATTTAAGAGAGAAGAGAAATGAAGGTGTTCTGAACGATACTTAACCTTACAAATCCCATCGAATTAACTCTCGATTAACAAGTAAACCTACTCACCTTATCTTTGCTTCGCCGTAGGGCATGGGGTTGAAGATGACTGGCTGCTATTGAGTTAAAGCAGGGACTCCAAAAATCACACTTTCACGAAGAATTAAATGGAATTGTCTTCTGCCAATTCTGCAAGATTAGCCAGTAGAGAATAGAGACCTTTCTTACTCCGGGGCTTTTTAACCTTAAGTCCTGGTTCCTCCTAATTCTGTTAGTTGAATGGCCTTTCCAAAAATGATAGATTGAGAGTAATGAAGGGGGTTTTCATCCAAAATTGGTAAATCGATTGTTGGTCGTGCCATTCATTTCCCTCTTCGTACTTCCGATAGCGTGGCTGGAGGGCCGTTTGCTTCCGAAAGCTGATTGGATCGGTTGGGCGGCGATTCTAACCTTAGTCAACGCCCTGCTCCTTTATATCCCTTGGGCTATCGCCATTATTCCTACACGCCATTTGATGATTGGACCTGTGGCTGTTCTTGGATTCTTCATGGTCGCTGTTGGACTCTTTCTATTGGCTACAGCCCTGTTTCCTATCATTCGAGTGCCCGGACAGATGCGGTCCTTACCTGAAAGATTGGTGGTAGAAGGTCCGTATCACTGGGTCCGGCATCCCATCTATCTGAGCCACTTCTTGCTGATTGGTGGCGCAGCTATTGCCTGTGGAGCACTCAAGGTTTTCCTTGAAACCCCGATCGTACTAGGGATGGCGGCCATTGGCGGAAAGTACGAAGAATCCAGAAGGCTTCTGCCTCTCTTTGGCAGGACATTTGAACGATACAGAGCTAAAACCCACTTTTTGCTGCCGGCGTGGGGTTGGGTTGCACTTGGATTCATTTACAGTGTGATGGCCTTCCACGTATTTCTTCCCTGAACAGGTGAAGGTGCCGCTCATCAACGGCCTTCTATCCATTCTGTGGATTCCTGATCGGAATATACCTATGTTAGAAGAAGAGTCCTGGGGGCAGACTTGATGATTGACGACAGAAAATTCTGGACGTTGGTTCAAAGGCCACTTAAGCAAACCTCCATGTAACCTTTCCAGTCTCTTTTCCGTCTATATAGGTAAAGATTCATAAAAGTGAAGCTTCCCGGCCACAGGCCGGGGCTTCCCGGGCACGTAGTGGCGAGCCGAAAGCGAGCAAAGGAGATATCGTTTTAATTGTGCCCCTTCCTGCCTGCCGGTAGGCAGGGACCCCGCCTATCGGGCTTTGGCGGCACGGGGCACTTGCCGGCCAATAATCCATAAGGAGGAGAAAGACAATGGATAAGGAAAAATTTGAGAAAATGGTTGAAATGATGAAGGGCTTTTGCACAGATGAAAAGGGTATGACCAAATGCCGTGCCATGATGAAGAAGATGATGCAGTATGGTGAGGGAAAGGAGGCAGAGAAGAAGAAAAAAGATGCCTGAAAGACAGAATAGAGAAGCTTAGGCAGAAATTAACGTGAAGAAGGGGCAACTGACTTCTTGTAGCTGATGGAAATACCTGAACTGCTGGAACGATCGATCGTAGTCTGGTAGTTGGGGAGGCTCCTGATATAATCAAGAAATTCCTTGACGCCTCCAAAACCATCAATCACATTGTGCGCAGTGAAGCAGCCGCCCACGACCAGTTTAGGCTCCACCTCTTTGAAATACTGGGTATACCATTCCTTGTCGGCGTCGGAAAAGACGAAGTCAAATGGCCCTTTCAACTCCTTGACCAGTTGATGGGCATCGGCCAACCTGGCATCGACAAAGTCTTCCACTCCGGCCTTCTTGAAATTCTTCAAGGCCGTTCTGTATCGGCTTTCATCGATTTCAATGGTGGTCAGTTTGCCGCCCGTCTTGCTCAGTGCCCAGGCCATCCATAGAGCGGAATGGCCTGTCGAGGTACCGATTTCCAATGCCCTTCTATAATTATTTCTAATGATAAGGTTGTATAAGACTCTGCCATCTTCGTAGGGCACATTCCAGTCCTGCCAGTGCCCCCGGTTTTCGTTCAGAAATTTTTCCACCTTTGCATCCAGTTCTCGGGAGGTCCGGTGGCTTTGCGCAGAGACTGAGGTCAAGGTACCCACTAATAAGACCGATATGCTCATACCAGTGATGAAACCCTTTAAGGCTGTTTGATTCATATTTCTTCTTTTATTTTACTGTGCCAGGCAACCCGTCTTCGTCAGGGAGGAAACGAGGGACACATTCCATTTATTTTTTACGGAAGGAGAAAAAGGAATGCGTTGTCCCTATTCAAATTTAGAGTTGCTGGTGTTGTTCTATGGAGAAAGGCAGGTCCCAGAGAAGGGTTCCCCTGCCAGGCGTGGATCATCAATAATTCTCCGCCAGAACTTCGAAGTAAGCTTTGGGATGTTTGCAAGCCGGACATCTATCCGGCACTTCCTTCCCTTCAAACACATAACCACAATTTCGACAGTGCCATTTCACAGAAGCATCCTTTTTGAATACTCTCCCCTCCTTCACGCTCTTTAACAGACTCAGATACCGGGTTTCGTGGAACTTTTCCACCTTGGCAACCTGGGTGAAGGTTTCATAGACTTCTGCAAAACCTTCCTTTTTGGCTATGTTAGCAGAATTCTGATAGAGGGTTGTCCATTCCAAATTTTCTCCCGCGGCTGCCGCTTTCAAATTGTCCATGGTATTTCCAACGATTCCGGCAGGGTAAGCAGCAACGATCTCTACTTCTCCTCCTTTGAGCGAATTGAAAAAGAGTTTGGCATGTTCTTTCTCGTTTTCGGCTGTTTCCAGAAAGATAGCAGAAATCTGCTCGTAGCCCTCTTTCCGGACTGCACTGGCAAAATAGGTGTAGCGATTCCTGGCCTGGGATTCGCCGGCAAAAGCAGCTAAAAGATTCTTCTCCGTCTTGCTTCCTTTCAATTCCATAACTTCTCCTCCTTTCATGAATCAGTACTCAACATCCACCTTTGGCCCTAACAGATAATTTTATCCTTGAAGTGTGAATTTATCAAATCAAAAATAGTCTCTGATTGAATTCCTATATTGCCAAATCCTCTAAAAAGGCTTAAAGTTTTAGAAGTGACCATCGATGGGAAGGAGGATAAAATGAAGGTCTTAGGAATTTTGGGAAGTCCCCAGAGTAGGAGGAAACAGTGACATCCTTTTGGATCAAGCCCTGGCCGGAGCCAGGGATGCAGGAGGGGAGGTAGAAAAGATCGTCCTGTCCAAGAAGAAGATTTCTGGATGCCTGGATTGCGGAAAATGCAATGAGACAGGCGTCTGCGCTATTCAGGACGACATGCTGGAGATTCACAAAAAGATCCTGGAGGCGGATGCTATCATCCACAGCGTGCCTGTCTATTTTTGGGCCATGACTGCTCAGATGAAAGCCTACTTAGACCGCTGGTGCGCTTTTTTTGATGCGGAGTGGCGATGGCACAAGGCCTACCGTCCTAAGATGAAGGGAAAGAGGATCGGCTTGATCACGGTCTGCGGGGATCAAAATGTCTCAACGGCAGACCCCATTGTTCACAGTTTTAGGAACACATGCCAATTTACTGGGCTCAACTTGCTGGATGTGGTTCAGGCCTCGGCCTCGACAAAAGGAGAGGTCGCCAAGAATGAGGGAATCAAAATGCAAGCTTACGATTTGGGGAAAAAAAGTGTGACAAAGTGACCTCCCGAACTATTTTCTTCCTGCAGAGTTAACGTTTCCTTCGGAATCGGTTCTCCAGGATGACTTGGTCAATAATCTCCCCACAAGCAATGCATCTCCATCCGAAATAATCTTCAGCCTGACCGTAGAACTTTTCATAAGCCATCGAATCACCGCAACGACCACATTTCATCATGGTCACCTCCCATAGGTTATATTAATTTATACATCCACCTTTGAAATTTCAATGTCAATGGGTGAGAAAGGTAGTTCTTAGACTGCTGCCTGAGGATTATTTGAAGCGTATCTAAGAGAAAAATTCCCCCGACAAATAATGGGGGGCCATGCTGTCACCCTCTGGCTGCCCCCTCCGAGGTGGTGACTCTTAGCCTCCAGAGAAACTTTTCCAAAATTGTTAGTGGTAGTAGAAGGAGACAGATAGCACAACAGAGGCTTACAGGGGTGAGGATAGCACCTACCTATACGTAACATAATCCGTATTTACTATTGATATTATGATGTTGCGTAGTGTTTAAGTTTTCATAATTTCTTTCTCATGTCAAGGATTATTTGGGTTGCCAGCCGTTCGTTGCATGATCACCTCCATGGCTTTGTAGTAATCTCTCTGTACTTTGAGGTTTGATACCCGGCAGTAGCGTTGGGTCGTCCTGATAGAGTTATGCCCCAAAAGATCCTGGATGGTAGAGAGGTCCGCATCCGCATTCAACATCTGCGTTGCCATCGTATGGCGAAGATGGTGGCAGGAGATTCTCAAGTTTGTTTTGCGGGCATAATATTCCATCCGTTTCTGGATGCCGCGAATGGATAAAGGTTGCCCGCTGAGAGGCCCTTTCTCTACAAGAAAAACCTTTCTTACTTTATTTGCGGGTCGCACCCTTAGATATTCCAGGAGAGCATGAAGGGCATCGTTGCTGAGATAGACAATCCGATCCTTCGCACCCTTGCCATCCTGGATGAGCAGCATTCTGCGTTTCAGATCAATATTGCTGAGGGAAAGGTGAGCCACTTCTTCTACCCGTAATCCGCATCGGAGCATGAGCGTGAAGATGGCCTGATCCCTTCGCCCTTTCAGATGCTTGAAGAGGATCTCTATGTGCTCGTCTCTCAGATGTTTGGGAAGCCCCCTGGGAAGCTTCATGATATTTGGCTTCTTCACAGGGTTGACGATCCGGAGTCCCTCTTCTTCGCAGAGGTAGTGGTAAAACTGACAGATGCTGTTGAGATAACAGTTGACGGTCTTAGGTTTTAGCCGTTTTCCAAGCAGGTCATCCATATACTCGTCAACCTTTCTGTAGGTGACCTTTTCGATCGGCTCATCCAGCCAGAGAACAAAGTGCTTCAGACTGTTTAAATAGTGCTTAACGGTATTCGGTGAGACGTTCCTTCTCTTCAAGAAACGCCTGTACCTGATGATCGAGTCGGTAAGATCCATTCAGCTCCCCCCTTTCTATAATCGTCATGGCTCTGAAGTACTCTTGCTCTCTGGTCTTATCCGTGAGCCGCGCATAGCGCCGCGTCACATCCACAGAGGTATGCCCCATCAGCGGTTGGAGGCATTCGAGGCGCATACCGGCATTTAAAAGCTCACTGGCAAACGTATGTCGTAGGGCATGGAGGCAATACCCCTTATGGGCAAGACCGGCTTTCGTCAGGTAGCCTTTGAACATGAGGTGTGCGGTCGTATAGGACATGGCGTTCTTGCCCGTCGCATAAAAGAGATATACTTTATGAGAATCCTTCACCTTGATCCAGGCTTTCAAAGCCTGCATGGCATCTTCACTGAGGTAAACCACTCTTCCGATGCGGTTCTTTTCCCCCTCGTAGATATCCACTCTTCGATCCTTGAGGTGAAGATCCTGCATCCTGGTACTCAGCAATTCACCGATTCTCATCCCCGTCCGTAAAAGCACCATCACCATGGCCCGGTCTCTGGGATTGTTGATAACAGAAAGTAATGCTTTCACATCGTCCGGATCTATGGCCCTCGGTAAGGTCTCGGGCTTCCTCAGACGAATCCTTCTTGCCAGAACATTACTACGAATCGCACCTGCTTCAATCAGATAGCCTAAAAAAGCATTGACACAGTGAAGCCTTGTTCGCACCGTCGATATCATTAACCCCCGATCCTGCTCATGTTCAATAAAAACCTCCAGATCATCCTTGGTGATCTCCTCCAAACGGGTCTTTCCGGAACCTCTAATAAGAGTGAGAAAAATATAGATTGCGGTCAGGTTACTGAAGTACGTTTTTGGCCTGAGACCCCGCCTACACATGTCCCGCAAATAGCCCTCAACGTGCTCTTTTCCCGGCAAGCCCCAGCCTGCAACCCGATTCAGTGCCCATTGAAACGCTCTTGCCTTCGCCTCGAGCTCAGGACAACACGGCCTCTCTGATTTTCCTCTATGGGCCTTGGATAAAAAAATGGATGGGTGAATCCCCTCCCGTCGATCAATACTTCTAAATTCCGTCAGGGATTCATTCGTTGGAATGACGCTGCAATATTCTATAGCCCTCTGGTCCATCTCTATCTCCTTTCCTTTGAATCAATAGGAAATACAGATAGATGATGAACCTGATAAGCTTAACTTTCAATCACCTTTTTGTTACGTATAGCACTACTCTTCACCTTTGATAGGAGCGAGGGACTAACGATTATGGATTGACCTTCCCCTGAAAAAGTGGACACATGATTAAGTTTCATTAAGGAGCTTTTCATACTGCTCTGGGCTCCTGTACCCTAATGCCGAATGACTCCTCTGACGATTATAAAACACTTCCACGTACTCAAAAATACTAAGCCTCGCCTCCAGCCTTGAACGGTACCGCTCACCATGGACCAACTCCGTCTTGAGCGTGCCAAAGAAAGACTCCACATAGGCATTATCATAACAATTGCCACTTCTGCTCATACTAGGAGTCATGCCGTATTCTCTTAAAAGCTCCTGATAGGCATAGCTTGCATACTGCCTGCCTCGATCAGAATGGTGGATCAACCCTTCAGAGGGGCTTTGCCTGCCCACCGCGTCCCTGAGCGCAGCAGAAGCTAGCTCCTGAGAGAGCTTATCGCTCATGGACAGCCCAATGATCTTTCTGCTTTTCACATTCATCACTGCTGCCACATAGAGCCATCCCTCAGAAGTGGGCACAAACGTAATATCAGATGCCCATACCCCCTCTGTCTGCCTCTGGTCAATCAGTAAGTTTGCAGCCAAGGCATAATGATGCCGTGAATCGGTAGTCCGCCTGAATCTCTTTTTCTTCACTTCTGCCCATATGGAGTGCTCTTTCATGATCCTGGCTACCCGGTTCTTCCCACATCTAAGACCCTGCTTATTGAGCTCCGCTGCGATCCGCGGACTCCCATAGAGCCTTCTGCTTTGAGTGTGGATCTCCCGTATGTGCCCCAGCAACTCCTCATCGTCTTTCTGACGTGTGCTCGGTTGACGCGTCTTCCACGCATAATAACCACTTCTGGATACCTTCAACACTTCACTCATACTCCTTATCTTGTAGGTCTCTCTGTGCTCTTCTATCAACCGATACTTCATCTGTTTCGTTTGGAGAATACGGCCAAGGCTTTTTTTAAAATGTCCCTCTCTTCCTTCACCTTTTCTAATTCCTTCCGGAGCCCCTTTATTTCCGCTTCCTCTGGCGTTACACGGCCCTTCCCTACGAAGGCTTTATCCCCTTTAGCTAAGAACCTCCTCCTCCATAGATGAAGAAGATTGGGATGGATATCAAGCTCTCGGGCCACCTTGCCTACCGGCATCCCTTTCTCTGTGACCAACTGCACTGCATCTCGTTTGAACTCACGGCTGAAATGACGATTCTTTTCCCCCATACGCACCTCCTGTCCAATGATACAAATTCTCAGGTGTGTCCATCAACTCGGGGGAAGGTCAGATAGAAATCATCAATGACTCCGTGTTATACCTGGTCTCTCAATTTTCTCTTTCCACTCACCACTTGTAGATCCTATTGACTCCTCTAGTCCGATCTAATAAACTTCAATTGACTTGGAGTCTTCTGTAATTGGTAGAAGAAGGGAAAATAGGTATCATTTTCTTATATATTTAATTGGTTTAAGAAGCACTGCAAGAATAAATTCCTTCTTGTGGGGATCGTAGATATTTTATCAAATGATGAGACTGAGTATCGACAGGATAATGAGGTTCCTAATTATTTCCCTCACCCACCTTACTTTTAATGTACTTATAAGAACAACAGGGGTGATGAATTGGACTTCGACACAGACAAAAGATTGATATGAAGTTAAAATCAAAAGTAATTATTGTGATGCCTGCTTACAATGCGGCGTCCACATTAGAAAAGACAGTTCAGGATATCCCTGAAGACTTCGCCCATGAAATCATTCTTGTCGACGACTCAAGCGAAGACGATACGGTAAAAATAGCAAAAAGCTTGGGTTTAACGGTTATCGCTCATGATAGAAATGCGGGTTATGGTGCAAATCAAAAGACCTGCTACGATGAGGCACTGAGACGTGATCCAGACATCGTTATGATGATTCACCCCGACTATCAATATGACAGTTCCCTTGTTCCTCTCTTTGGCCAACTCATTGAAAAGGGTATTTGTGACATCGTATTAGGCTCCCGTGTGAGAACCCGCAAAGAATGCCTTGATTCAGGTATGCCCCTTTATAAATATATATCAAATAGATTGCTAACCATATTAGAAAACTTGATTACAGGGCAGAACCTCTCGGAGTGGCACACGGGTTATCGAGCATATTCAAGAGAGGTACTGGAAAAGATTCCTTTTCATGAAAATTCAAATGATTTCGTTTTTGACTCTCAATTTCTGATTCAAGCTGCTTATTTTGGGTTTAAAATCGGGGATTTACCCGTGCCATGTCGTTATATGAGTAAAGCATCGTCGATTGATTTCACTCGTAGCGTTGTCTATGGGATTGGTACGATTAAGGCGGTATTCCAATTTATTTTACAAAAGCTTCATTTGATGAAATTTAGTCTCTTTGGATCTTAAGATGGAAGAAAGATACAGCCCCTGCCTACCGCAGAGAGGTCTATCACCCCTGTCTGCTGACAGGTAGGCGCGAGCCAGGCGAGACACACTCCAGTCAAATGTCAAAACGTAAAGCTAAGCACAAGGTCATCACTGAAAAGGTAAGGCAAGGCAAACCACTTCATGCAAAAGGTTGGTCATTCCGCCGCCATGGTTTGGTACTCTTGCTCGGTCTGTTTCTCATGATACTAACCTTTGCTACCTTTGAGCAAGTAAGAACCTGTGATTTTATAAACTTTGATGACCATGTATACATAACAGATAACCGACACGTACAGTCCGGATTGACTCTCGAGGGTGTGACCTGGGCTTTCACGACCACGCATGCAGCCAATTGGCATCCATTGACATGGCTATCCCACATGCTCGACTGTCAACTTTACGGGTTGAACCCGAGTGGGCATCATTTGACCAATTTGGTTTTTCACATTGCCAGTGCTCTTTTGCTGTTCTTAGTTCTTAAACGTATGACAGGGGGCTCTGGAGGAGCGGCTTTGTTGCAGCCTTGTTTGCATTGCATCCCCTCCGTGTGGAGTCGGTGGCATGGGTGGCAGAGCGCAAAGATGTTCTGAGCACTTTCTTCTGGATGCTGACGATGTGGACATATATCCGTTACGTTGAACGGCCGAAGCTGAATAGATATCTGCTGGTCCTCCTGTTCTTTACCCTGGGCCTTTTGTCGAAGCCGATGCTCGTGACCCTGCCATTTGTGCTTTTTTTGCTTGACTATTGGCCTCTTCGCCGCTTTCAGTTTGGGCAATCGAGTGGAAATTCCAAATCCCCCACTTCCAAACCAATAAATCCCAGTAATCAAAGGTCCACGGTTCTTCGGTTAGTTCGGGAGAAAGGTCCGTTTTTTATTCTTTGCGCCATATCCAGCATTTTGACTATCTTTGCACAGCAGAAAGGGGGCGCGGTTATGTCACTGGAGAATTACCCGATTGAGAGTCGAATTGCTAACGCTTTGGTATCCTACGTCAGTTATATCGAGAAGATGATCTGGCCCCGTCACCTGGCGGTCTTCTATCCACACCAAGAGATGCTGCCCATATGGAAGATAGTGGGGTCTGGTTTGTTGTTAGTCGGTGTATCTGTTCTGGTGATTCGTGCTGTGCGTAAACATCCCTATCTTGTGGTGGGGTGGTTCTGGTACCTTGGGACTCTTATTCCCGTGATTGGGCTGGTGCAGGTGGGATCGCAGGCCATGGCTGACCGGTACACGTATGTGCCCCTGATCGGTCTGTTCATCATGATGGCCTGGGGTGTTCCGGATATATTGGCGGGGTGGCGTTTCCGTAAAGTTGTCCTTTCCGTATCAACTGGCCTACTGCTTTCACTTTTGATGGTCGTTACAAATTTGCAACTAAAGCATTGGCAAAATGACATTACGCTCTTTGAACATACCCTTGCTGCGACTTGTAACAACTTTATAATACATTACAACCTTGGAGTTGTTCTTGCCGGGCAGGGAAAGACCCAGGAGGCCGTTGCCCATTATGCCGAGGCCCTGAGAATCAAGCCAGACTATGCGGAGGCACACAACAACCTTGGAGTTGCTCTTGTCGGGCAGGGAAAGACCCAGGAGGCCGTTGCCCATTATGCCGAGGCCCTGAGAATCAAGCCAGACTATGCGGAGGCACACTACAACCTGGGAGCTGCTCTTGTCGGGCAGGGAAAGACCCAGGAGGCCGTTGCCCATTATGCCGAGGCCCGGAGAATCAAGCCAGACTATGCGGAGGCACACAACAACCTTGGAGTTGCTCTTGCCGGGCAGGGAAAGACCCAGGAGGCCGTTGCCCATTATGCCGAGGCCCTGAGAATCAAGCCAGACTTTGCGGAGGCACACAACAACCTTGGAGTTACTCTTGCCGGGCAGGGAAAGACCCAGGAGGCCGTTGCCCATTATGCCGAGGCCCTGAGAATCAAGCCAGACTATGCGGAGGCACACAACAACCTTGGACTTGTTCTTGCCGGGCAGAGAAAGACCCAGGAGGCCATTGCCCATTATGCCGAGGCCCTGAGAATCAAGCCAGACTTTGCGGAGGCATACAACAACCTTGGAGTTGCTCTTGCCGGGCAGGGAAAGACCCAGGAGGCCGTTGCCCATTATGCCGAGGCCCTGAGAATCAAGCCAGACTTTGCGGAGGCACACAACAACCTTGGAGGTGCTCTTGCCGGGCAAGGAAAGACCCAGGAGGCCATTGCCCATTATACCGAGGCCCTGAGAATCAAGCCAGACTTTGCGGAGGCACATATTAACTTGGGCTTGGCTTACTTGATGATTGGGAATAAGAGTTCGGCACTGGGGGAATACAAAATCCTTGAGAAAATCAATCCAGATTTAGCCAATATATTATACCGCAAGATTTTTGAATGAGGCCTGCGGCATCTAATGAGCCTGTAGAAAAAGTCACTTTTTTAAAAACTGCTTCTTCTGCTGGATCAAAAATAGGAAATTATTTTCTGTCATCAAAAGTTTTTCCGATTCTTGGCGAAATGTTCGTCTTTTCATGATATTTTTCTTACCCCAATACCCTATCACCCAATCCGGCTCCTTCACGCAAAGTCCAGACCATATCGATGCACTTTAAATAGATTGTGCACCGCACAGTAGAGTAACCACTGGGTGTTCACTTTTCGTTTCCCTCGAAGGGTAAATCGGTTCAACCCTAAGGTAGAGCAAATATTCCCAAATACAGGTTCTGCCGTTCCGAGTCTCCTGTTGTAGATGAGTCTGCCTTTTATCGAATCTATTTTGCGCTTCATCTTCTGGGTAAACGTCTCCGGCTTCGACTCCGCACTCCCCTGAAAGAAGTACACCTGTCTTGCCTCCGTTCTGTCCGGATGTCTCAGGCATCTCTCCCGTAGTTCGCAGATCCGACAGTCGGTCTTTCTCCCATGAAACTTGATGGCCCGCTGACCGTTGACCACCACATTCCCCCCATTGCGATACAGGCGCTTACCCCCAGGACAGATGCAATGAGTCTTGTCTTCGCTGATCGTAAAATCCCTGTGTGGCCTGTATAAGTCGGCCACTCCGTAGTACTCAGCCCTCTCCTTTCTGAATTGCTCTTTGTATTTGTCAACGTCCGAAAACCGCGGGTCCCGCTTCCGAAACTGCGTGTCTGCAATATAGGCATCGATCCCTTGCCCCATGACCTCCTTCATATTCGCCTCGGTATGAAACCCACTGTCCGCTGTGAGCTTCGCTTTTCCGAAGATATCCTGTTTAATGCCGACGGCCTCGAAGTTCTCCCTCGTCCCCTCGAGCATAGGAAGAAGAAGATCATGTTCCTGCGCTGCTCCAAATGCCTCCGCATGTACAACCACCTGGTGCTTTCCGTCTACCACCGCTACCCCATCGTAGCCCTGGATCACCCCGTGCGAGGTCTTCATCTTGGCGCTCTCATTGTCCGTGATGTTGCTCTTCACGGGCTTACCGCTCTTGCCAGGTTTGTCCTCGTTTTCTCGTAGCCATGCCTTTATCTTCTTTACCTTCCCCCGAAGGGTCTCCACATACTGCTCTTCTTGCTCCATCACTCCCCGGTCCGCCTCGGTAACATCCACCTCCCGATGCCGCTTGACAATCTGCCTGATCACCTTCTCCATCTTCTCTCTTTTCTTCTCCAGTTCTTTCTTCGTCCCGCTCCATTCTTTCGAGGCGTTTGAAGGCAGCTTGCAGCCATCCACTGCAAACATCTCTTTCCCGATCAGCCCCATCTCATCGCAGATCAACAGTATCTCTAGAAACAGATGGATGATCTCCTGGCCCGAGGTCGAAATGAAGTCTGAGATCGTTGTAAAGTGAGGCTGCGTATCCGCCGAGAGCGCCATGAAGATAACATTCTCTTGACAACACTGCGCTATCTTTCGGCTCGAGGTGATTCCTCGTGAGTACACATACAGGATAATCTTTAATAGGACGGCGGGATCGTATGCCGGCGCTCCCATCTCGTCGTTTCGGTACCGGCAATCAAAAATCGACAGGTCTATCTCGTTGTCAATGAGGTAATGAAGGCTATACTCAAACGTCCCGGGTAAGATCTGTCGGTCAAAGTGGATCGGTATGAACTTTCCCTGTGAATAATCAAACTCTTTGTATCTCGCCATCCAGTCCCTCCTAAGCGGTCTCCGCTCTCTTTGCCGCTACTGATATGGCGATTTTATCATGCTTTTAAGACTTTTTCTACAGCCTCAATGTCGGCATTGTTAAGAGAAAGATCTCCAGAGAGGCTCCTCCTTGCCTTCCAATCATAGAGGTAAATATCATCTCCTTTCTCTTGATTCAGAACTCACCCCCACTTAACCAACGAAAAACATCCCAGACAGGCTACCGATCATCGAGCCGTCAGCCACCGGCTTTGTTAGGAGGCGTTATGGGTGTGAGCTCAAGTTGAGGCCCGGTAAGTATTCATCAAGAACCACTGTGACTAAATTGTGACTGAATTAACTCAAACCGACTAAAATAGATAGAATAGACTGGAATAGATTGAAAAGCATTTTCTCAATATATTTAAACAATTACGGGGAACCAGACCGAAAATCAAAGGGTTAGAAAAACCTGTCTTGCGAGTGCGGCGGCGGAAGGTACGAGGGCGTTGAAAAGTTTTTTGATCACCTGCAAGTCATTGCAAGCCCAGGTTGGAAATAAGGAAGTGGATTGAGCCTGCCGAACCGTTCACTAAGATGGATGAAGACTTTCTGCGTTTAGAGCTTTCCCTTTAGTTTTCAATAGGTTTAGAGGCTCTATCTGTAACTGAAGCTTTTAGAAAACCCAGGACGCCCGGGGCTAAAGAAATCAAGAGAAGAAAGAGACATGGGATATATGGGTATCATCAAGATTGGGTAGAGAGTAACTTCGGAAAGAAGGAGGACCTTTAGTCCAAAGATACTTAGGCAATAGTCGAGGGCTATAGGCTTTTCTTGGTACGAAATTGTTAACCGATAACATGGAGGTGTTAGTATGAAAAAGCTTCTTTTTACATTTATTTTCTTGCTAGTGGTCGCATCCACCGCTTTTGGGCAGGCCAACGGAAAGCTCCAGATTCATTTCATAATAGATGTCGGCCAGGGAGATGCAGCGATTCTGATTTCGCCAAAGGGCGAGACAGTTCTTTTCGACAACGGCGTGGCAAAATTCTGTGACATGCCCATCTCGTACTTGGCCTCTTAAGCCAAACTCGAGCACCCCTCCATCTCTGGCGGGCCCGATGAAACGACAGACCTGAG
The DNA here is from genome assembly GCA_963827685.1 of uncultured delta proteobacterium. Lineage (GTDB taxonomy): Bacteria > Desulfobacterota > BSN033 > BSN033 > UBA1163 > UBA1163. Next base: position 65,565 of record CAWHBU010000001.1, read on the forward strand.
AAAGTTTCATAAAGCTATGACTGTACTAAGTTTGATGTTTCTGCAGGGTTTGGAATCGTAGTCAATAACTATACCGATCCTTTCTACAATTCAGAGATTTCATGGATGCATTTGGCATCTTTAATGTAGATTTGGATTTTTTTTAGGTCTCAAAGAACAAGTCTAAATTGTTCATGGTTTCAAACTTCACCTTAGCCGACATTCATCTCATCTGCACATCACCTCCTTAACTGGAACCACTCCGATTGATAAATTATTTTGGTTTTGGAGGAGCCTTACTCGGATCGTCCAGCTTATATCTTCTTGACCTTTCCCTATCACGTTCCTTTTGCTTTTCGTTTTCACGCCTGGATATTTCCTTTGGGTCCTGTCTTGTCGTTTTCGGGGATTTCACAGTTCCTGAGCTTTGGGCAGGAGTATCAAAACCTCTTCCCGCCTTTTCCTTGGCGCTTCGCAAATTTCCCTTCTCGGCATCCCTTTTGGCATCTGTAGAATGCCTCTCCACGCCTTTGAGTTGATTCAAGGACTTGTTCTCTTTCGGTGCACTCTTTTGCTTTGTCGTTGTGCTCTTGTTGACATCATATTTGCTTTCTCCATATGCAACCACAGCAAATATGAACACCATAGCCATCATAACGATCAACATTTTTTTCATGATCTCACCTCCCTTCCTTTTAAGGTTTGGATTGTATTTGAATAAATTAAGGGATGGGGGACTTGACCTCATCCGTCCCCCAGAGGTTCACTTGGGCATGCCATTGTCGTCTAAAGGAAGCAAGCTGTTCAAGGGAACAGAAAAACTTCTGTGACATAGGAGTCCACCGTCCACTAAAGACAGAATCCTTTGTCACGATTATCTCAACAACCTCTTTCGGTTTTCTCTGTTCCATGATTACCCCATTTTTTTTATTTTACTTTTCTCCTTTGTCTGAAACTTTCTATATACTCATTCCCACCTCTTAGTCATTGGGTTCCAGTGTTTTGGTGGCGGTGTATAGGTCCTTGGTGGAGGAGTATATGTTCGTGGCGGCGTATACGTCTTTTTTGGAGGCGTAGATGCCTTCGAAGAAGTATTTGTTTTTGATGGAGGTGTATACGTCCTTTTTGGAGGCGTAGATACCTTCGAAGAAGTATATGTTGTTGATGGATGTGTATACGTCCTTTTTGGAGGCGTAGATACCTTCGAAGAAGTATATGTTGTTGATGGATGTGTATATGCCTTATTAACCGAAGCATCGTGCTGAATTTCACGCTTTGGATCATTTCTCCAAGGTTGTTTATGGGACTGTACCCACCGATCATGAAATCCACGCCATCCATTTCTCCAACGATTCCGATAATATTCAAGTCGACCAGGAGGACATCTATGATGAAATAACAATCTATGTGGGTCACCCGGCGCTACATAATAAAACCCTCCACCATAAAAGTATAAAGATATGCCATCAATATCAAAAGGCCCATTGTAATATACGCCATCCCCTTCAGGAGGACCTTCAGCGCCTACATTAAGAGTTACATCTGGATCGGTCTCCGGCGGATTAGCAGATACCTGTACTTCTTCATGAAGTGGTTGGACCGTTTCCACTTCTTTCTTCATATCCGGCGGATTAGCAGATACCTCTGCTTCTTCATGAAGTGGTTGGACCGTTTCCACTTCTTTCTTCATATCCGGCGGATCAGCAGATGCCTCTGCTTCTTCATGAAGTGGTTGGACCGTTCTCACTTTTTTCTTCATATAAGGTGAAGGTAACGGTACTACTGATTCGGAAGGTTCCCATGTTTGACTTTTAGAGAGAATATTTCCGGCGTTATCGCAAGTTAATGTCACATTTAGCACGCCAGAACCTCTCCGGCCTGCTTTATTGAAAGAATAATAATAAATGGTATGATCCTCTTGTTGTTCTACTCTTACCGGAGGGCCCCATCTTTGCTCGACCCTACCTATGGTATGAGCACATCCAAATAATCCAAACACCATAGTTAACAAAACAAATAACAAAATCCTTTTCATTTTTGACCTCCTTGATTAAACTTACAAAAGATGACCTCATAGAATCATCCTCCCAGAACCATAAATAAAAAACCGGATTACCTATTTGAATAAAGCCACGGTAATCCGGTTCATTTATCCTTCGGCAACCCGGCTATCCCATTGGGACCCGTGGCTTTCCGTCCCACGATTACTCGTGGTTTGGCTTTATCGGCAATTTATTTTTTGGTAATTATAACAGCAACTTTTATGCCAACAAAGCCATAAGCTATTAAGCATTTGATATTTAATAAGTTTTTTGAAATACGGGAAATCTAAAAACCGCAAAAAATGAGACTATTTGTCATAATAGAATACCAATTAGAGTCTGTAGTAGAAGAAATTATGACAGTAGCATAAAGAATAATTTTAGATATTAGGATACGATGAGAGATGAATATGTACAGTTCTGATCTGCTCTCTATAGCTTCCGCAGCATTACTGGACACACCTTCCCTGAATGCATTAGCTATAACGTCCGAACGGTTCCTCTATGGCACAGCCGCTCAACAGTAAGACCCAACATGCGCACACGAGACTAAATGCACCAACTCCACGGTGCGAATCTGTTTGTGCAAAATCAGGATTACGATTTGAAATGTTGTATTATAGGGCAAAATCTAAAAATGAAGAGTACAGTCAACTATTTTTATATAGCCTCCTTTACATTGAAACATGTTCGCTGAGAAAGCATTGCAAAGATCACTCGAATGAGTTTATGAGCTACAGCAAATAAGGCTTTTTGAGGGGGGAGTCCTTCCTTCCTTCTTTCTCCTCAGGAAATAGGCTTTAAAGAAAACATTTTGAGACACCACAGAGGTCGTCATAAGATAAATCGCTCTTCTTAAATGCCGATTGCCTCGTTTCGACAGTTTGCTGGCACCCAGAAATTTCCCTGACTGATGAATCGAAGGATCCAATCCCGCAAAGGCAATCAGCTTCTTAGAAGAAGTAAAATTCTTCACCTCCCCCACTTCCGCAAGAAAAGGGACAGCGGTATTTGGACCTACTCCCTTGATCGATTGGAGGATCTTCAAATCTTCTACTCTCGTCGCTTTGCATAAGTCGGTCAGAAGTTTAGTCAATCCCTCCATCCGCTCTTGAAGATGTAACAAGGTGGCAATCTTCCCTTGAACAATGACCTCTTTTGCTGGACTCGCCACGGCCACGGAACTCTGGGCCGCCTTAACGATATCCTCCGCCGTAAACGTCAGTTTGTCCCCCACATAGGGCCCCCTCAACGCCTTTGCGATCGCCTTCCGTTTCGCCCCTCTCACCAAACGAGCCGATGGATACTGCTGCAAAAAACGAAGCATCACACCTGTATAGAGATTCCCGATGGATTCAAGCTCCGGAAAGATCGTTCTCAGTACCCTCTTGATCTCTACCTTGGTCGCTGAAATGAGATGACAGAGTGACTCCCTTTCTCGGGACAGATCCCTCAGATCCTGATGATCTTGGGAAATAGAGAATTGCGAAATCTCTTCATGGTGATCCAAAAGAAATCTCGCGATCGTCAGAGCGTCCTTTTTATCCGTCTTCGTTTTCCTCAGGGAAAGCTTCGCAAAATTGGAAATCAACAGAGGATTCACCACGACCGTACGGATTCCTTGGGAACTAAGAAACGAGAAAAGATTGATATGATAGCACCCGGTAGACTCCATGGCCACGATCATCTGATCCAGTCTCTCACCATGAGAAGAAAGGGCCTTCAGGAACTCTGAAAACCCATGGGAGTTCATTTCATAAGTCCCCGAGAAATGCCCTTTGCCCTCCTCATCCAGGCCAGCTGCAGAGAAGAAATCCTTTGAAACATCCGCTCCAACCAAAAGCTTATACATCTTTCTCCCTCCTTTCCTGAATCGGCAGGACAATGCCTCCCAACCAAACCTCCACCGTGACCAGGGTTCACAGACCCAATCAACCTATTAGGGTTAAGGGAGGCAGGGAACACACTGTACTAAGGGTTCTCAGACCCAGGAAGTAGTTCGTTCTCCTGCCTTTCCAATCTCTGATTCTTCTATAACACAATTGTTAGTAGGAGGAAGAAGTCCTCGGGGATCAGATATTCGTGGCGGGATGATTTTCCATGAGTCTATTACTTTTTTAATACTTCCACCACGTCTATCTGACTGAAAAGCCACTTCTTTTCGATTTTCCTTAGGAGACATTCAAGTTCCCGCGTTTCATCCATCCGTTCTCCAGCCGTGGATCTACCCATGAGCCTGGCGGTTAAAGTGACTTTAGCTACTTCCTTTTCAGGGAAAACGATTTGAAGGTCATAAAATTTTAGATCGAGCTGCGAGACATGGGAACGGGCGCTGCCTGCATAGGTGGATATTTCTTCACGTGTATAAGTTCCTGAAAGAGATTGGTCGGGGACTTTTAGCTCGCAATGGGCATCAAATAAGGTACCGATGTTTTTCATTCTTGTAGCATGGTGAAGGCATTTTCTTCCGTAGACTTTGAAACCCATTTGGATAGGAGATGGAACTGCTTCTTTACCCTCTTCTCCTCGCTCGGAAAAACAGCGATGGCAATCACACTCCCGATGATCACAATCAGCACGCCGGTGAAGAGATATTTTATTTTCACCATAAGGGCACCCCCATGATTCGCCTCCTCGAAGCTTGTCCAAAATGATGATCTTCTATTGGCATGCTCCGATTATCCCCGACCACATAGATAAAATCCTTTTCAACTTGGCGAGGAGGAAGATTCCAGTTACATGGATAACGGACATAAGGTTCTTCTATCTCCTTGCCGTCAATAAAAAGTTCTCCATCACGGAATTCAACGTGTTCGCCCTCCCGGGCGACCACACGTTTTAGAAGCATCACTTTACTCCCGGCAAAACGTACCGCTACGACATCATGCCTTTTAGGTTCTGAAAAAAGATAACGCAACCTCCAGCAAAAATTTACCCCTCCGTTGTGATAGGTTGGCTCCATACTGACTCCCTGAATCGTGAAAGGGATGCAGAGGTAACCGAAAAAAAGATAGGCGAAGAGTGCAATCAGGGAGACCCTGATCAGGAACTTTGGTGTCAAAGAGGGAAAAAAGAATTGTCGGACCTGATTCTTGAAGGCCATGCTGTCCGTTTAATAGAAACGTCATCAATAAGTCGCCATCAAGGCGTATCACTGCGAATCCCGCCCTGCGGGACTCCTCGTAATGACTACTTCATTTAGTCGCTTATTAATTTAATAATATAGCCTAAAGTTTGTCTGTCTGCAAAAACAGCTTAGGGATGGAAAATAGTAGGAAATTGATGTCCAGGTTGTTTGAAATTTAATAAATGGAAAGGGAGCTTTTTAGAAGATTACGCCCATTGTCTCCCCAGCGGTTTCGCTGCTCCGCCTTCTGCTTATTTGCAATGCGGTATGAATGGTTTCCAACAACTCTTCCGGTTGATATGGCTTCATGACGTAACCAGAAGCACCCAACTTGTAAGCCCTTTCCTCGCCCCCTGGAATCCCTGTGAGGAAGATGATGGGAATATGCTGGGTAGCCGTAGACTGTTTCAATCGCTCTGCGACAACAAATCCACCCCCCCCGGGTATCATGATATCGAGGATGATCAGGTCCGGGTTCTCTTTATTGGCAATCGTAAATGCTTGGACACTGTTAGAGGCTAATATGACGTGGTATCCATTCGCTTTGAGTCGAACCTTCAAAGCCTTTGCCATATCTTGTTCACCATCGACCACGAGAATTTTTTGCTTCGTCATCTTGTTTTACTTCCGATCCTTCTATGGTTTCTTAACTATTCTTCCTCCTCAAAATCATCTTCAACGAAAATCTCATTGGCTTTGCAAAGAACCTTCATGTTGTCTTCATCAGTTTGAACGAACACTTGCTTCGACAATTCTTCCATCCATTGATCGAAGTTTTTCAACTTTCTTCCCCCCAGTCGTATTGAGTCCCCAGATATCTGTAGGAGCAATTTCTTTGCCAATCGGATTGAATTTGAGGAGATGGGAATAACTTCTTGAAATATATAGGAATTTATTTAAGGGCCCAGATTTTTATTGATGATTCGTTCTATGAGAGATGACACCAATTGTCACCTCAAAAGCGTTTATCGTCTTTCGTCGGGCCAGGCTATCATCTGCCTCAACTTCTTCCTCACGGATCATCTCTTCCGTGACCTTTCCCCCTGGTCCAACTGGAGAAGAAGGTGAGGGGATTAGAATACCTTGGAAAAACGGAGAGAAATTTTCTTGCCTTCGGACCTGTTTTCAGCACCTGTCTCATAGAAGGCATTCAGATAGATAAAGAAACCCTTCTTTGAGAACATGAATCCTGGGCCAATGGCAAAAACCTCCTCTTTTGAATGAGGTATCTTTCGGCTATCGACTTTGTCAGAAGTGATTTGATCCAGGTAATAGCCGGCAATGCCTGCTCTCAATCCATTCAAGATTTCGTAAGAAAAGGCATAATTAAAATGAAAAGCCTGGCCTGGCTGAACGCTGTCGGCAGCGAAGGCTTTAGGGGGATTGTGATTCTTTGAGTTCCAGAGGTAGTGGAATCTCCAGCTCGTTTCCAATTTTGGCGTGATGAAGAGCGTGAATGCATAGTAAGGATTGAAACTATAGAGATGACTGCCGATATTCACAGCAGAATCTTTATCATATCTGCCGGTCGGAAGAATGAAGGGAAAATCGATTCGATGAAAATAGGGCATATTGAAAATTTTATGGTCCACCCATTGGATGATAAAAGGGCTTAAGGTTAAATCACCCAGGCCACTCTGATGACCGCGAATTCCCAAATCCGTATCGAGATCAACCCTAACAGCGGGCAACAGGGCCTCAAAGCCGTAGTATCCTCCCAGGATCTTCCATTTCGTCAAATAGGCCACATGGGTAAGGCTGATCCAGTTCACCACAGAATTATCTCCAGGAATTTTTATCCCTTTGAAATCGGTGAACCTGTTGGCATGATAATATTCAATCGTCTCCTCGAGGAGAAGACCAGGGCCGGCCACACCATCCAAAAAATTTGAATCTCCGAGATTAACAGGGGGTAACGTGACCTCCTGTCCCAATGTGGCGCAAGGGATCAGGGTGAAAACAATGAATGGTACGAGGGCGATCCTCTTGAACGAGGTCATAGCCAATGTCCATCGATAAGCAAAATGAACAGTGGGCTATCATAAGAGAAAATGAGCCATACGTCAATAGAACCGATGGCCGATCGATCGCCTCACAAAGAATGTCACTCAACGCCTGATTAAAGAGGTAGAAAAATCTCTCCAGCGCTCTTCAGCCTTGCCGAGACCGTGAAGGGTTAATGAAGCTCCCCGCCCACAGGGCGGGGCTTCACGGATAGCCGAGGCTTTCCAGCCTCGGCGGAAATGCTGGCGGGACAAGAATGTCCCGCCTATCGAAATCTGACTTGCTGCATTCATCCCCGCCCACGGGGCGGGGCATTCTGCAGCATTTTCGTAAAAAAACTTTTGCGTTCAGTTTTTTAGGGAGTGGTGGACGCCCAGGAGAATGAGAAATCCGCCAATCATTTGCGGGAGAAAAATCGTCTCTCCCATCATGAGGGTGTTGAAAATGACAGCCCATATCGGAACGAAATAGAGGTAGAGCATTGACTTCGTGACCCCTATCCTTCCAAGCCCTTCATACCAGAAGACATGACCTAACATTCCAGAAAATAATATAGCATAGCCCATTGACCACCAGGTTCTTTCCCAAACTTGACCCCACATAACAGGTTGGGTTGAAAAGGGGGAAGCCATCCAGAGGACCAACGAGCCGATGATCATGCAATAGCTCATCAGCCGCAAGGGAGAGTAAGTTTTTAGAAGCGGCTTGGACCAAACAGAAAAAAAGACGGCTGAACAAAAGCCTGCCATCAAGGTCAATAAATCACCTGGGAGAGTTTCTAATGAAAAATGAAGTGTGGCAGTGGGTTTCAGCATGACGAGAACCACTCCTACTAAAGCCAATAACATGCCCCAATATTGTTGTTTCCCAACAGGCTCCCTTTTAACCAAATCGATATAGAGAGTTCCTAAAAGGGGCTGGGTCGAAAGAATCAATGCAGAATTGCTCGGAGAAGTTAGATTCAGGCCAAGGGACCATAGGACCTGATATAGTCCAAGGCCGAGTCCTCCAATGACGACAACCTTTCCCAAATCTTCCTTCTGGATTCGAATTTCCTTTTCTCGCCAGAAAGTAGCGAGCAACAAGAGGGTCCCTGTGACCGTGAATCTTAAAGCTCCGAAAAGAAGTGGAGGAAGGGTGTCATAGGCTGATTTGACGATTCCAAAATTGGCGCCCCAGGTCAGAACAACGATCCCGAGGAAGAAGTGACCAATTCGAAGACTCTCATTTTGCATTTTTCTTCGCAAACCTTTTAAATCAAATGAAGAACAAGAATGTTCTAATCAACAAACCCTTCACGAGCCCAGTTTTTTACACAGTTCTGCCACCCGCTTTCCCAATTTTCGAGCATTTTCATTGGTTCTTTCATCAGGAGCACCCACACACGCCACACCGTAATGACCTGTTGCCTCCATGGGGTCTCCCACAACGATCATGCCATAAATGAGTAAACACTGGATGATTGACATCATCGTGGTCTCCTTCCCACCTGACGGATCTCCAGAAGTGGCAAAAGCAGCTCCAACCTTGTTTTCCATTTTCCTGCGGATGACCACATATTCATCAAAGACACGCTTCAGATCCCAAGCCATCGCGCCAAAATAGACTGGTGAGCCTGCGATCACACCGGCGGAATCAACAAAATCTTCTTTCTTCACCTCTTGGGTTGACTTTAAGAAAGCTTTAACACCGGAAACGGACTCGATTCCCTCTGCAATTTGCTCTGCCAGCTTTCGTGTGTTCCCTCCTTTAGAGTAATAAAGGACTAAGATTTGCATGGTTTTCCTCCTTTAAATCGGTTTTTTATTTAAATTTATCCTCAAAGATGCATCAGAAACGCGGCTGATTTAATGCAATGTCAAGGTTATCTTCAACTCCAATTCTCTCTTTTATTTTCTTTTCAGGATAGGATCGGAATAATAGGCAGTAACCATTTCATTGCTGTGATCTGTATCCGTTTGAATCCCGATGGCCAACACTCCATCTGGTTCTGCACCAAAAGCAGATTTGTAATCTTTACGAAGATTCCTTTCCTCGTAGACCCATTGTCCTGTTTTGCCTTCCCCGGACTCCAGCACAAAAACCTTGCAGTATTTCTCTCCGGGATGATCAAAGATGTGATTTTTCGGCAGATGGCTCGCCCAGATATATTCGATTCTGAATCCTGAAGGTTCTGCTCCTTCCATGATCCTAAAACCTTTGTCTCTTCCAAAGACGACCATCACCCGAGCTGCCGCATCAAATCTGTCTTTTCTTGTTTCAATAGCAGAGCGGACCACATTGGATATCTTCCATCTCCAGGAGAGGATAGGAAAATGCTTCTCTTTTTCTCCCACTTCCTTAAAAAGAGAAGATCGGCTTCCCAGGCTCTCGGCTTTGATGATCCCTTTTCCTGCTTTCGAATACTGAGTGGGAGGGACAGTAAAGTAGGAGACCATCCACCAACCTTTGACTGGTGTTTTCTTTTCCTCAGGTTCCTTTGGTCCGAAGTCTCCAAAGGGAAGTTGGACAAGAATAAGAATGAGACTGAGGGGAATCAATAAATATTTCATTTTCTAAAAAATTCTCCCTTCCAAAGCCATTATACATCATATTCTGATGAATGCGTTGAAAAATAGGGGGGCCCTGTCAAACCCCACTCAAACATATTGCCCCTCCGCATTCCATGGGGGAGGGTTGCCTGCCTACTGTCGGCAAGGATGGGAATGAAAATTTCTCCTTGAATTTGATCCTCTGGATAATTAACTTTCTAATGAATAAAGACAAGGAGGGCAAAAAGTGATCAAGGACGACAGGAATTATCACCAACGGCTGCAGGAGTTTTGTGATTGTTATTTGGAGACCGACCCTAAAAAGGAATTGGAAAAGGCCGCCCGAGGGATTTCAGGCGATCCCGGCGCCGACCTGGACGAATTGGCCCTTAAGTTTCTTGGGCTTGGAATCTTTTATGGGGCTACTGAGAAAGCCAAAAAGATCTCCATTGAGCGGTCAAAAGAGGGAGGCGTCCAATTCTCAGTGGAATCCAGAAGAAAATATCAGCTTCCTCCGCCTAGTGTCCAGGTGGCTGATCGAATCATCTCCATTGCCCGAGCCATCACGCATCTTGAAGAAGCTAAAGGAAAAGAACCGGTATCTTTTGGCTTGAGAAACGATCGATTTGATCTTACCTTTCAATTCGACCGGAAGAAAAGTGGAGAGGCGTTCTCAATCTTGTTTCCAAAACTGTAAGAATGCCCAATTCTTAGAGCGGGTTCTGTTCTCAGAAGTAGCCGAAGGTTACGGTGACACAATAGCTTGCCATTTTCTCAATTTGAACGTATCTTACACAGAAATATCCAGACTATGTTACATCATGGTAAGCTCAAACCAAAATGAGTTGGGAATAAATGGGCACTTTGGTGAGTGAAGACGAACAAACCTAATCTATGGCCTCGAAAAAGGCGTTCTTCACTCCATCCAATAACTGGAATGATCTTATCTTAATAGAAAAGATTTCCGCGCCGGGATCGTTTAGGAAATCTGTTAAATGGGAATGCTTTTTCAAAAACTTTGTACGGATAAAATCTTTCTTGACAGGGTCGTCTATAGTTTGAAACTCTCCACTGACAGTCAGGGCCTTTATATAAATCCGTCTTTGCCCCTTTTCCTTTTCGCGAGTATCAATCAGGAGGCTGACGGTGGGGGTATATAATTTTGTTTAATGCGCTTGGATTAATCATAGTAAAACAACAACAGGGAGACAACAATGAAAAAGATTAAATTGGGCGTTAGCACCTGCTTGCTTGGCGAGAATGTCCGTTATGACGGCGGCCATAAGTTGGATCGCTTTCTAACCGATACCCTGGGACAATATGTAGAATATGTCCCTGTTTGCCCCGAGGTGGAATGCGGTCTCCCCGTTCCCAGGGAATCTATACATCTGAAGGGAGATCCAAATTCTCCTCGACTCGTGACGGTTCGCACCAAACAGGACATGACGGATCGTATGGTCAAGTGGGCACAGAAACGCGTCGCTGAACTGGAGAAAGAAGATCTTCGTGGTTTTATTTTCAAAAGCGATTCTCCAAGCAGTGGGATGGAACGGGTCAAGGTCTATAATGAAAAGGGGATGCCGGTTAAAAAGGGAGTGGAAATGTTCGCCAGGATATTTATGGATCATTTTCCGCTGCTTCCTGTTGAAGATGAGGGGCGTCTCCATGACCCGAAGCTCAGAGACAATTTCATTGAGCGAATATTCGCCCTGAAAAGGTGGCGAGAGGTTCTCGAAAGAAAGGAAAGTCGGGGAAACATCGTGGACTTCCATACGAGGCATAAATTGTTGATACTTTCACACAGCCCAAAGCATTGTCAAATGATAGGAAACTTAGTTGCCCGAGCCAAAGACCTTTCATTAAAAGAACTCTACCAAAAATACCAGACTCTTCTCCTGGAATCCCTGGAGCTAATGACTACACCTAAGAAAAATGCAAATGTCCTTCAGCATATGATGGGTTATTTTAGGGAACAATTGTCCTCTGATGAAAAACAGGAATTACTGGAGGTCATCGATTTCTATCGTAAGGGTTATACCCCCTTGATCGTTCCCATTACCCTCATCAATCATTACGTTCGAAAGTATGATCAGCCTTACCTCAAACAACAGGTATACTTAAATCCGCTCCCCTTAGAACTTCAATTACGAAATCATGTCTAAGGAATATTTTTTTCATATTTCTGGAATTTGTTCTTGACACTCCTCGCCAATTCCCCTAAATTTTATTAAAAGCCTGGTAACATAAAAAATAATGTTAGCCGCTGATAGGAGACCTATTGGAGGGAACGATGTCACCTGACTTATGGTCACTATATAGGCTCATGCTAAAAAGCCGCCTGTTTGAAGAGGCTGCCACCCAACTATGGAAAGATGGCTTGATTTCAGGTGAGATGCATCTCGGTACGGGCGAAGAGGCGGTTATTGCAGGCATTGTTTCTCAGTTGCGGACTGGCGACGCCATGGCCCTTGACCATCGCGGCACTTCGCCCCTGCTGATGCGCGGTGTAGACCCCGTCTTGATTTTGCGCGAGTTACTCGGCCGCCCAGACGGGTTGTGTGGCGGAAGAGGCGGACATATGCATCTATTCTCAAAAGACCACCTGGCGGCCTCGTCTGGCATCGTGGGTGCAGCGGGACCAGCTGCAGTCGGATTCGCACTGGCAGCCCAGTATTTGCGTCCAGGAGCGATTTCTGTGGGTTTCTTCGGCGATGGGGCCATAAACCAGGGCATGTTGATGGAATCAATGAATCTGGCGTCTGTCTGGAATTTGCCAGTCCTTTTCGTCTGTAAAGACGATCAGTGGGCCATCACCACCAAATCCAGCATGATGACCGGCGGCAGCTTGAGCGAACGGGTACGCGGCTTGGGTGTTCCTTATATCGACGTTAATGGTCTCGACGTGAACAAAGTCTGGGAGGTTGCCTATCAAGCCATCGAACGAGCCCGCTCCAGACAGGGGCCGACCTTTATCCACGCGCCATGTGTGCACCTCGAAGGTCACTTCTTGGGTTATCAACTGCTCCGAGTGACGCGCAACCCGGTTCGAGAAATGCCTAAGATAGCAGGTCCACTTACACGGTCATTCCTGAGTCCCGGTGGAACGTCGCTGGTTGACCGTTTGGCCGGACTGAGGGTCGTCATTTCAGCTATCCTGACCACGCTTCGCGACCCACGCCGGTATACCACTAACGATCCAGTGATGCTAACACGAGCTGCCCTGAAGTCGGACTCAGCACGCTTGAGGGAGTTAGAGAATTCCACAGAGCAAGAAATAACCAAAGTCGTTTCCTCTGCTCTGCAGGAGTGTGCGACATGAAAACCATGTATTTCACGGAAGCCATTGATGACGCACTCGCCCAGGCCATGGCCCAAGATCCTCACATCATTCTCTTTGGCGAGGACGTCCCACTAATACGTCGCAATCTGCTCGTGCGTTTTGGCCCGAATCGGGTGATGGGTACGCCAATCAGCGAAAACGCCTTTCTTGGCGCAGGCGTGGCAGCCGCGATGGCCGGTTTACGACCGGTTGTCGAAGTATACATGGTTGACTTTCTCGGTGTGGCCATGGACACTCTGCTCAATCACGCTGCCAAACTTGAGAGTTTTTCGGGTGGTAAATGGACAGCACCCGTAGTGGTGCGTGCGCCCTGTGGTGGCGGTTACGGGGACGGCGGACAGCATGAGCAGTCCTTGTGGGGCTGGCTGGCTCACATCCCCGGCTTGACAGTGGTTGTACCGTCTACACCAGCCGATGCTGGCGGGCTGATGCTGGCAGCTTTGAATCACGACGGGCCGGTCATTTTTCTCGAACACAAATTGCTCTCAGAAGCCTGGTTGGAATTCCTGGGATCGGGCGGACGGCGTACAGTACGATATGATGTCCCCGCCGAAGGGGCGCATGGTCCCGTACCCCAAAAATGGGAGCCGGTTCCCATTGGCAAAGCCGTGCTTCGACGAGCCGGAGACGACGTGACTTTGGTCAGCGTCGGCGTAGGAGTACACCGTGCTCTGGAAGCCGCAGATACTTTGAAAAAAGATGGGATTTCAACCGGGGTGATAGACTTGAGAACTATCTCACCGCTCGATAAGATGACTCTCTGTGAGGTGGTGGCTCAGACAGGCCGCTTGCTCGTGATTGACGAAGATTATCAGGGCTTTGGTCTCTCAGGCGAACTGGCGGCAGTCGTGTTAGAAGCAGGCATCCCGGTCAAATATGCCCGCGTCTGTACCCAGGTGTCTATTCCATACGCTCGTCATCTAGAAGACCAGACTCTGCCCAATGTGGAGCGTATTTGGGCTGGTGTTAAACAGCTTTTATAATCTTTTCTAAAAACATCCGCTCTAAAAATATCCGCAGAAGAAGACAGCTTTGGGCTAACAGGAGGCCTGAACCGCTCAGCGGCTGATACGGAATGTTGGGCCGAATGAAGGAGATCATGATACGCAAGTGCACGGAACCGGATTTCGAGGTAATTTATGAGATCATCAACGATGCAGCGGAAGCATACAGGGGCGTCATTCCGGCTGATCGCTGGCACGAACCCTATATGTCACGCGAACAACTGATGCGGGAAATCGATGCGGGCATACAGTTCTGGGGACTTGAGGAAGATAGCGTCTTGATCGGTGTGATGGGTATACAGGACAAAGGGGATGTCACTCTCATACGCCATGCATACGTCAGATCACGGATGAGAAACCGCGGAATAGGTTCAAGGCTGTTACAATTCCTCGAGTCGACAACAGAGAAGCCGATTCTGATTGGAACGTGGGCTGATGCGACTTGGGCGATTGCATTCTACCAGAAGTACGGCTACCGACTGGTTTCGACAGAAGAGAAGAATCAAGTACTCCGGAAGTATTGGCACATCCCTGAGCGGCAGGTTGAAACATCCGTGGTCCTTGCGGGGAAGAAGTGGAGCAGCTCAACGCACTCCGCCAGATCCGGCATCCGCTGATTTTCAACATTACAGCAACAAATGGACATAACGTTTCTCAAACAACACATTGATAGCATTCCACTCATCGCTGAGTGGTACTACAGAGAGTGGAAGGCCATTTATGAGGCGTCAGGGATGTCTCTTGAGGATGTGAAGAAATCCGTTGCAGAGCGGGCAAACACGGACAGGATTCCGCTTGCAGTCGTGGCGCTTGATGGCGGACATGTTATCGGTACCGGCTGTCTCAAAGTCCGTGACATGGATACCCGAACAGAACTGACACCGTGGTTGGCTGGTATCTACGTTGAGAGGAATCAAAGGCAAAGAGGTCTCGGATCGACAATTGTCAGCACCCTCGAGGGGATTGCCAGGAACCTCGGCACTCAGAGGCTCTATCTATATACACCACAGTCAGTCGGATTCTACGCGAGACTAGGTTGGGCTGAATATGAGAGAATTACTTACAAAGGACAGAGTGTGACGATTATGGAAAAGATACTGGGCTAACCAACAGGGTGGAGCTTATGATGAATCTGCCGTTCGGCTAATAAATGGAGAAAAGCATGACGCTCGGAGACTACGAAGATAGTGTCGTTCTTTATGATGCCAATCATCAAAAGTGGTTGCTCTTCTGCCGTCCGCTAAAGATTTATGTTGCGCACAGCTTGGAATCGGTCGTAAACATCTTGCGGGCAGTTGAGCACCAGGTCACCGTCAACCACCTCCATGCGGCCGGATTCATCGCATACGAGGCCGGCCCCGCCTTTGACCCGGCTCTCGTTGTCCGATCGCCGGGGGCTTTTCCGCTCCTGTGGTTTGGAATCTATCGCGAGCCTGAGCAGATATCTTTCCCGCCTCTGCCACGAGAGGACTTGGCGAACATTTTCTGGAAGCCATCCGTTTCGGAGAAGGAATATCGGCTCTCGCTTAGCAAGATTAAAGAATATATCCAGGCCGGAGACACCTATCAGGTAAACTATACCTTTCGCCTTCGGGCTCCCTTTTCTGAGGATCCCTGGAGGTTGTTCGTGCAAATGGTCCACGCTCAAGGTTACGGTTACGGAGCCTTTGTGAATACTGAAGGGTGGACGATCTGTTCCGCTTCGCCCGAACTGTTTTTTACACTTGAAGCCGAGGAGTTGAGTTCCCGACCTATGAAAGGAACCGTATCGAGAGGGCTGACACAGGCCGAGGATCTTGAACATGCGAACTGGCTGCAACGCTCTGAGAAAAACAGGGCCGAAAACGTGATGATCGTTGACATGGTGCGCAACGACATGGGGCGGATTGCCGAAGTTGGGAGTGTGGAGGTGCCAAGCCTTTTTGATATCGAGAAATATCTGACCCTGTGGCAGATGACGAGCACGGTCGACTGTAGAACCAAGGCGAGCATGACGGATATCTTCCGTGCCTTGTTTCCGGCAGCCTCAATTACCGGTGCCCCAAAGGTCCGGACGATGCAAATCATTGCGGAGCTCGAAAACGCGCCCCGAAGGATCTATACTGGCACGATTGGATTTTTTTCCCCTGGACGAAAGGCGCAGTTCAACATGGCCATCAGAACCGTTCTGGTGGACAGGCTTAGCCATACGTCCGAATACGGTGTAGGGGGTGGTATCGTTTGGGATTCGGAAAAGGCCGACGAGCTACAAGAGTGCTACACGAAGGCCAGAATCCTGGTCCAACCGACTCCGGACTTCGCCTTGTTGGAGACAATCCTGCGGACGCCCCAAGACGGATATTTTTTGCTCGACGATCACCTGACTCGTTTGCGTGACCCGTCCGCCTATTTCTCTCACCCTGTCGATATGGAGACAATCCGTGAGAAACTGAATGTTCTGGCACGTGAACTGCCCCCTCGCCCGCACAGAATACGTTTAGTGGTGCCGCAGGAGAATGAGCCAATGTTGGAGGCTCATGTACTATTGTCCCCTCCTCAGCCCTACCGCATCCGGCTTGCCAAGAGGCCCATCAACTCAAAGGATCCTTTTCTATACCACAAGACAACCCATCGGCGTGTCTATGAGCAGGCCTTGGCAGAGTCGCCCGGATGCGATGATGTTCTGCTCTGGAATGAAAAAAAGGAGGTGACCGAATCCTGCATTGCAAATGTGTTGGTGGAAATGGATGGCAAGTTTCTAACTCCTCCTGTGCACTGCGGCCTCCTTCCAGGGACGTATCGATCCCTTTTGCTCAAACAGGATAAGGTCAGGGAAGAGATTATCCATGTTCAGGACTTACGCCGATGCTCCGGAATTTACCTGGTCAACTCAGTACGTGGAATGTGGGAGGTCTCGCTCGAACTGAAGAGGACGGAGTCTGGGGAACAAAACGACGCAGAACAAAGCGCCCCAGCCAACGGTTAAAGCGGCGGCTGGGCTTTAGCGATACAATAGCGAAGCTCCCCGCCCATAGGCGGGGCTTCCCGGGCACGCAGTGGCGAGCGGGTTGTGAGCAAAGGTATTTTCATTTTATGTTGTGCCCCTTGACCCCGCCTACAAGGCGGGGCTTGCGGGGCACTTGCCGGTCAAGGAGGATATGATGAAGATTCTAAAGTATTCCGAAGTCAAACCGACTCATTTTGAAAGTGCGGAAGCGAAAGGAGTCGCTGGACGCGTTGTGGTTGGCAAGAATGATGGTGCGAATAATTTTTGTATGCGAGTGTTTGAGATTTCTGCTGGAGGACATACGCCAAAGCATTCGCACGATTGGGAACATGAGATGTTCATCCATTCAGGGGAAGGCGAAATTTATGGCAATGGTCAATGGACCCCGGTGAAATCCGGTAATGCTATTTTTGTACCCAGCAATGAAGAACATCAAATACGAAACCGTGGTAAGGAATTATTAGTTGTGGTTTGTCTTGTCCCATCGAAAGCCCCTGAACTCTGAATAAACAGAGCCGGGTTAATCTTCGAAACCGGGAATGATGAACGTATTAGATAGAAGTGTTTAACCGGTTGGAGTCGGACGTGGTAAACTGCGCCACTCGATCAGGGACATTAGGCATGAGAAGAAGGATGGAGGAGTCCAACAGAGCAACGGCGCGAGAAATCGCAAACCGGTATCTGTCCAAAGGTGACGCTTTGGGATGGTTCGAGGAACTCTATGCCCAAGCCAACGGTGATGCCTCAGTCATACCATGGGCAGATTTGATGCCGAATCCCAATCTGGTGACTTGACTTGACAACCACTGGATCAGCGGGGCTGGGAAGAAAGCGCTCAAGATAGGCTGCGGATTGGGTGACGATGTCGAGGAACTGGCACGCAGGGGATTTGACACAACGGCCTTCGACATATCTTCGACGGCCATTGCTTGGTGCCAACGCAGATTCCCTGGGACTTCGGTTCACTATGTGATCGCGGATCTGTTCACAGCTCCCCAGAACTGGCGAGGTGCTTTCGATTTCGTCCTTGAATCGTATACACTCCAGGTTTTGCCAATCGGACTCCGACAGAAGGCAGTGGCCGAGATTGCGGGTTTCGTAAGGCCGGGAGGCACTCTGCTTGTTATTGCCAGGGGAAGAGAAAACACTGATCCCGAAGGCAAGATGCCGTGGCCTCTCACAATCGAAGACCTGAATGGACTCAAGTCGTGCGATCTGACAGAGACGGCTTTCGAAGACTACATGGATAAGGAGGAACCTTCTGTTCGCCGTTTCAGAGTTGTGTACACAAGAAAAGAGACATCCGTGCCCAACAAGACGGATGTCGGCGCTCCGCAATAGCTCGGGATAGTCATTTTTAAACTGCTCCTATTTCTCGCCTGCTTGATAATAGTTGTTAGGAGCAGGAGTTTATTGATTCACGATGCTCTGCAAGGCTTTTTCAATATCTGGATATTGAAAAACAAAACCGTTCTCCAGCAACCTTCGCGGGATGACTTTCTGACCTTCAAGGACGACAGATCCAAACTCTCCCAAAACCAACTTCACCATAAATCCAGGGGCTTGAATCAAAGAAAGATCGAAGTCCCTGCAAGATTGATGATGGCGTCGTGGTTCTTAGTGGCCTCCTGCCAAGGCCCCTGCTGCGTGGGATCCCCTTACAAATAGCAAATTCCCGCAGGCCCTTTCTCCGGTCCTTTTTGGGAGCGGGTCAAGATGGTCACTTCATGCCTATCCTGGATTAATCGAGAGGTCAGTTGTGTACCCACAAAGCCTGTACCACCCGTGATCAGAATTTTCACTAAACACCACCTTTCTGTTTAGAAAACCTAAGGATCTTATTCAGTTCATTTCTATTTTTTATCACCGATCAGGGGCAGTACTTTATCAACACGAAAATAGACAAGGTACCTAATCTCGTTTTGATAAACGTCGTAAACCGGACAGCTCTCCCTTCGGCGGATCTTGTCAATGAGGACTCTGTCCTTTTCTTCCTTAATTTTTGTTAGATAAAGTCTCTTGCCAGCATATCTTTCCTTGGATTCCATAAAAAGATAGGAAGCATAAGGATTTGACTGAAGATTCTTATGCATCAAACGGTCTGCCATGATAAACGCTACGGTTTTCTCATTAAGGAAATGAGGCCTTCCATAGACAGCCGTGCCCACTTTTCCTTTTGAATCTGAAGTAGCCATCACCCCTCGGCCTTTGGTTTTTTCAAAATATTCGCTCAGTTTCATTTCTATGTCTACTTAAGATTATCTCAACCTAATTTTAATATAGTAACGACCCTACCAGAATGCAAATTAAGGAAACAGCCAGCTAACCAAATGATGACATCGTATTGGGTTGAATAGAAAAAAATGAATGGGGAAGGAATCTTAAGTGCTTCTTGGGGATGTGATTAAGTCCAAAAACTGTTTCAGGATCCGAGCGGTTGCTCCCCAGATGATATGTTTTCCATACTGATAGGTATAGACGACCTCCTTCTGACTACCTCGGAAGATCTCCTTTTCACTGGTACAATTATCGCCGAGTAAGAACGACAGAGGCACTTCAATCAATTCCGCAATCTCCACCTCGCTTACCTTAAATGGATAAGGATAGGGGAAGAGACCAACAATTGGGGTAACAATAAATTCGGTAATTGTCACAATATCATCTAATACCCCAATGATCTGAACATCACTCTCCCTGAGCCCGATCTCCTCAAAAGCCTCCCGGAGTGCCGTATTGATCAATTCCGAATCTTCTTCATCAACGACCCCTCCGGGGAAGGAGATCTCGCCTTTGTGATACCTGACCTGATCAGATCTCTTGGTGAAGAGAAGGTGACAATCCTCTGCCTTCTTAAAAAGGGGGACAAGAACCGCCGCATGGGAAAATGGGGGATGTTCAATCACCCTTCTCTGTCTTGAAGAGAGAGTGGTCCGTATCTGATCAATAAAATCTCTTTCGCAGTAGTTCATGTCAAAATGTAGCGTCGGCATTGATTGCCGACGGGTCTTTCATCGTCCTCAGTAAATGAGGGCGCTACAATGTGGTTATCTAAAGTTCTTTTAGAAACTCATCAAGGGTCATAATCTTTAATAAAGGATAGAGGGCAAAATCTCGATAGAGGTTGAGGCATCCTTGATGAAATTCTTTGTTTCGGCTGGCTGAGCAATCTTCTAAAAGAATGGCTGAAAAATCGTGACTTAGGCCATCCATCGCCGTCATCAATACACAGACCTCAGTTGTAATGCCTGTCACGATGATCGTGTCCACACCGAGGACTCGAAGCGTCTGGTCCAGGTCGGTTTTGAAGAAAGCACTAAACCGCCTCTTGGGTAAAATAATATCTGTCGGCTCCGGCCTTAAAGCATCTACAACCTCCGCACCTTCTGTTCCCCGGAGGGAATGGACTTTCATCTTTCCTCTAAAAATGAAATCCCCTTCCAGAAAACTGTCGCAGGCAAAGACGATGGGAAATCCCCTTTTTCGGCCCTCTTTTAAGAGTCTCTGAAGATTTGGTATGATGGCCATTCCCTCTTGATAGTACGGGTTCCGAGAACTTTCCTTCAAATTATCTTTCAACATGTCCACGACAATGATTGCCGGTTTCATCAATTCTCCTTAATATAAAATAACGTGACTGTGTCCGTGCCTGCGCGCTGTAGCGCTTCGGCGCGCAAGCGTGTCTCGTGTCCGAAATTTACAATAGTCTATATACGCGGAGGGCATTTTCTGTTGTTATCTCAGCAACCTTTTCAAAAGAAACCTTCTTGACCTCTGCCACTTTTTGTGCCGTATATCGAATATAACTTGGTTCATTCCTCTTCCCTCGATAAGGGACAGGGGTTAGGAAGGGAGCATCTGTTTCGACGAGAAGCGATTCCAACGGAATTCTCTCGACGATCTCCCTAAAACGCTCTGCATTCTTAAAAGTGATGCTTCCCGGAATCGAGATATAGAATCCCATGTCCATGCAGACCTTCGCCATCTCATAATCCCCAGAAAAACAGTGGATGATCCCTCCGCATTCCTCAGCCTTTTCAGATTTCAAAACCTCCAGCGCCTGCTGATGCGCCTCCCGATCGTGAACCACAATGGGTAGCCCTAACTCCTTGGCTAAACCGATCTGTTCTCTGAATCTCTTCAATTGGATGTCTCGTGGCGAGAGGTTTCTGAAAAAATCCAGGCCAATCTCACCATAGGCCTTCACTTTTCCATTTTGGCAGAGTTCTTTGAGCATCGGATAGGTCTGGTCATCGATCTCCTTTGCATTGTGGGGATGAACCCCCAAAATGGCATAGACCGAAGGGTGTGAATCGGCAATCTCAAGGGCCCTCTTCCAATCCTTCTTCTCCGTTCCAACCGTGAAGATATATTCCACTCCTGATGCTTTCGCCCTCTGGATCACTGCCTCCAGATCCTTCTTGAACTCTGGCATTTCTAAATGGGCATGGGAATCAATGAGCATCATGCTTTTGTAAAAATAACGCGACCGTGTCCGTGTTACGTGTCCGTTTAAACTGAAATTTAAATTTATTTCATGACTGTTGAGGAAAAAATTTCAAATCCCCCATTCTCCCTTTGATAAAGGGGGTAAGGGCGGATTATTTCTTACTGCCGGTGATTTTCACTTGATTGAAATAATCCACGAACGCTTTAGCGACCTCTTTTGATCGAACAAGAATAGAAGCCTCGTTGTTGTTGGTCAGGGCATAGTAAGTCCAATTCGTGCTGCCCAGAAGGCTGAGCTGTCCATCGACCACCATTAATTTAGCATGAGTGGTTTTAGAAAGAGAATCATAGATGACCTCCACCCCGCCTTCAGATAAGATCTTTCCCGTATGACGATTTCGTTTGGTCGTTCGATCCTCTCCCTCTTTTACTTCCAAGATCACCTCCACCTTCACACCTCGTTTCTTTGCGCTGATCAATTCTTTGATGAGAAGGTTTGAGGGAGTATTCGGATGCTCATCGTAGTACCCCATTTCAAACATCATCACCTGAAGGGAATGTCTGGCCTCTTGGATCATTTTCTTTGCAGCGTGAAAGTATTGAGCATCCAACACCAACTGGACATCCTCTGCTGGAAGACTAAAAGCATATGGAGTGTAGAAAGTGGAAAGCAAAAAAAAGAATAAAACAGTTAAGATGATTTTTTTCATTTCATCATACGCCAATATTACAACAATTCCCCCTCCCCTTTTTCCCCTCCCACCAAGGGAGGGGAGGTTATGGATTGACTGGCGCGCCGGAGACGGTCCATGATCGCCCGGCCTAATCCAATTTCCGGAATAGGCTTGGCCACAATGAGATCTAAATTCAACGCATCCAGCCGCCGGATGGCTGCAAACAAATTGGCCGCTGCTTCTCTGAGATCCCCTTTCGTTGAAAGAACCTCTACAGAATGGAATTTAAGATTATTCTTGGGTTCCTGCAGGACCAACAAACCAATATTTTTATCTTTATAGAGATCGAGGCTCTTCTCACTCCAATCGAGAACGATTGGTGTTCGAGGAGCGTAGTGCTTCGGCAACATTCCAGGGGCAGAGGGTCTTTCTTCGATGGGGCTGATCTCAACCTCCCCAATGACGGATTCGATCTCCTCCAGCGATACCCCACCCGGCCTTAACAACCTGGGCTTCTCTTCTAAAAAAGAGAGGATGGTAGATTCTACTCCCACGGGACAGGGTCCTCCGTCCAGAATGAGATCAACCTGGTCACCCAGTTGATCTCGAACATGCTCAGCCGTT
This sequence comes from uncultured delta proteobacterium, assembly GCA_963827685.1. GTDB lineage: Bacteria > Desulfobacterota > BSN033 > BSN033 > UBA1163 > UBA1163. The sequence goes on from CAWHBU010000001.1 coordinate 88,322, forward strand.
GTCGGGCTCAAATAGCCGAAGGGATTGGCACTCGGTGCGGCAATGGGACATTTGCATTCTTTGATCAAAGCGAGAGCCATGGGATGATTGGGCATACGAATGGCTACCGTAGGAAGGCCGGCGCTCACAATATCAGGAATGTCTTCTTCCTTTAAAAGAACAACCGTGAGCGGCCCAGGCCAGAATCTTTCTATCAATTTCGTGGCGTTTGATGGAATTTCTTTGGCTAACTCTTCCACGTTGGATGGATTGGCGACATGAACGATCAAGGGGTCAAAATAGGGCCTTCTTTTGACCTCAAAGATCCGAGCTACGGCAAGAGGATGAAACGCATCCGCTCCCAAACCATAAACCGTCTCCGTGGGAAAGGCAACAATCCCTCCCCTTCGGATGATCTCTGCGGCCCGGTGGATTGCCTGATTATCACTCATTAGATTCTCACATGTTTAAGTCTAAGAATTTTCTTCTAAGAATTAGAAACAAGTTCTCGCCAAAAAATCTCCCCTCCCCTCGGTTTCGAGTCGCAACGACTGGCGGGAGGGGACAAAGGGGAGGGGTAGCTAAGGAAAATTTCAAATATGTTGGACTATGGTTTTTTCTTTTTTATGGCTTTTGACTTTTCTGCAAAGGACCTCTTCATCTTAGATCTGAAATCCTCCAACTTTTTTGCCAAATCGGGGTATTTAATTGAAAGGATTTCACAGGCGAGATAGGCTGCATTCTTTGCGCCGTCAATTCCTACAGTGGCGACTGGAACTCCGGGGGGCATTTGGACCGTGGAGTAGAGGGCATCCGCACCATTGAGCGCCCCTGATTTGATGGGAACACCGATGACAGGGAGAGTGGTATGGCTGGCTAATGCTCCCGCAAGATGGGCTGCCATCCCGGCCCCTGCAATCAATACCTCGATTCCACGTTTCCTCGCTGTCTTGGCATAATGAGCTGTCTTTTCAGGGAGTCGATGGGCTGAGCTGATTTCGAATTCATAGGGAATACCCATCTCTTTTAAAACTTCTGCTGCCTTTTCCATGATCGGCAGATCGCTCTCACTTCCCATCAGAATTCCAACCAACGGCTTTTTCATAAAAACCCCCTCCCCCATCACCCCTTGCCTCTCCTCCAAGGGGGATGGATGGGTGATGGGAAATTCGAATATCAAAATTCGAAATCCGAAACCAGTACTGTCCGGTTAAGGATTTTTAAAAACTGACAATGTTAAACAATGTTAATAGGATAAACATAACAATGACCGTTTTCGATTTCAGATCGTCTGCTTTTATTGGCCATAATACTTCCATCTCAGAGTGGAAAGGAATGGTCAATGCACTGTGGACGAATGATCTTTTCACAACTCATAAACTTTCTGCCCAAACACGAATTCAACAAGTGTGTGCGAAGATACCAAGGCAATTACCGAGTCCGAAGATTTTCCTGTTTCGATCAATTTCTCTGCATGGCCTTCGCCCAGCTTACTTACCGAGAAAGTCTTCGCGAGACCGAAACGTGCTTGCGCGCCTTGCAGTCCAAACTCTACCATGTAGGGATTCGGAGCAAAGTCGCTCGAAGCACCCTGGCCGAAGCCAACGAAAACAGAGACTGGCGGATCTACGCCGATTTTGCTCAAGTGCTGATCCGAAGAGCAAGGTACCTGTATGCCAAAGAAGATTTCGGCGTGCTCTTGGATCAAGCCGCCTATGCCTTCGATTCGACGACGATCGATCTCTGTCTCTCGCTTTTTCCTTGGGCCCATTTTCGCAAACGCAAAGGCGCCATCAAACTCCATACGCTGATGGACCTCCATGGCAGTATCCCCTGCTTTATCCGCGTTACCGAAGGCAATGTTCACGACGTCAATCTCCTCGACCAATTGATCTTAGAGCCTGGCTCTTTTTACATTATGGATCGCGGCTATATCGATTTTGCCCGCCTGTATGTGTTCGCCCTCCATTCAGCCTTCTTTATCATTCGCGCCAAGAGAAATCTCGATTGCACTCGTCGAAGCTACCGCCTCGTCGACAAAACCACGGGACTCCGAAGCGATCAAACGATTCTTCTCAATGGCCCAAAGACCTCCCAGGAATATCCCGATCCCCTTCGCCGGATCAGCTATTTCGATATCGTAACGTCCAAACGATTCGTATTCCTGACAAACAATTTTATGCTCAACCCTCTGACCATTACCCAACTGTACAAATGCCGCTGGCAGGTGGAACTCTTCTTCAAGTGGATCAAACAGCACCTTCGAATCAAATCCTTTTATGGAACCTCCGAGAATGCAGTGAAAACCCAAATCTGGATTGCAATAAGTATTTATGTTCTCTCCGCTATTATCAAGAAAGAATTGAAACTCGACCGAAGTCTCAACGAAATCCTGCAAATCTTGAGCATCACTTTATTCGAGAAAAACCCCATTTATCAGGTGCTTTCAGGTTTTTTTGATGATATTAAAAAACCCGATTTCTGTAACCAATTGTCTTTATTCAATTCTTAACCGGACAGCACTGATCCGAAACAATTACGAAATCCAAGTTTCTAAGTTCAAAAACTGTCTCTTTTTCTCTGGGACATTTGAAAATCCGAGCTTGTTTCGAATTTCGTGCTTCGGATTTCGAATTTCTTTCTCTAAACACTATCTTAAAAAATTACCAAGAAATCCACAAGAGAATAAGAAGCCCTCTCAAGAAGGAATTGAGAGGGCCCATTTAAAGATCATTAGCACAAAAAAATATAGGTTACAAGTGGACTATCGCTTATCTGCTTATTTTCTCTTTTTATGGCGATCTCTATCGAAAGCCACCTGGTCTCCCTGTGATACAATGGTTGATTGGGGATTGAATAGATTGATGATAGGACGTAAGACAAAGAAGACCCCTTTGAATAAAATCTTGATGAAGATGATTATAGGTACCAGAGCCCAATCAAAAAGTTCGTTGATATTGGCCATGCCCTCGGCCAGCCAATTGAAGATGGGCTGAAGGATATGCAAGGGTTTGATGTGAGCATAAACCACAAACAAGACCAGGGTCCCGGCAGAGATCGTGAACTTCAAGGCGCTACTAAACTCAATACCCGCAAACTCATCTAATAACAATTCTGTGCCGATATTGAAGACTACCAGGTAAGCCGCTGGTTTGAGGATGGGCTCCCTGAGAATCATCCATGTAAATATGCCCGCCGCAAAGCGCATGGTAATAATGCCGATCGCCACGCCAAACATGACGATGTAGAGATTATCAGAGAGTGCGACCACAGCCACCACATTATCAAGGGAAAAGGCCAAATCGGCTAACTCCACGGCTATGACCACGTTCCAGAAGCCTTTGCCTTCTACCCTCTTGGCTCTGGTTTGGTCTTCCTCACCGACTTCTGGTTCACCCAGATTGTCAAAAGCGAGTTTGATGAGATAAGCGGCACCCAAAATCTTAAGATAATGGTTGTGGATGACGAAATTGGCCATAACAAGCATGAGACCACGACCCAGATAAGCTCCAAGGAGCCCTACCTTAAGGGCAGCAGAGCGTTGGCCGCCCAAGATACGGTGGACCGGAGGTCCGAGGAACTTGAGGGAACCGGGCCAAGGTACCATGTCCTTTGCCGGAAGCACAGACACCATAGCACCCAGGACAGCAGCGTTATCAATGGAGAGGATGCCCTCCAAGAAGATCACTTGGACAATGATATAAAGGAAATTCAAATCAAACTGCATTTGGCCTCAATCATCACTCATTGATTTCCAAATAGGATTTTTCTCCATGAATAAAATTAGATAATCCCCATACCTTTTAGAATCGAGAGCATCACGGCTGCTGCCATGACAGATCCGACCTGGCCACCTGTATTGGATCCCATGGCATGCATCAGGAGGTAATTTTGGGGATTGTATTTCTGGCCTTCCTTTTGGACTACTCTTGCGGACATCGGATAGGCTGAAATACCTGCAGCTCCGATGAGAGGATTAATCTTGCCGCCTGACAAAAAATTCATCAATTTTCCAAACAGGACCCCACAGGCGGTATCGAGGCAGATGGCCAGAAAGCCCAGCCCAAGAATGATCAACGTCTGCGGTGTTATAAAGACCTTACCATCCATAGTGGCTCCAATGGAAATTCCCAAAAGGAGTGTGACGATGTTGGCAATCTCGTTTTCAGAAGCCTTGGTCAGCCGGCTCACTACTCCGCACTCTTTCATCAAATTTCCCAGCATAACCGTTCCTAACAGGATTAACCCTTTGGGTGCAATGAGTCCTCCAATGACTGTAACGACTAAGGGGAAAAGGATCTTTGTCGTCTTTGAAGCAGATTTTCTCACCACTCCCATATTAATCATTCTCTCTTTTTTGGAAGTCAATAGTTTCATAATCGGAGGCTGGAAAACAGGAACGAGAGACATGTAGGAATAGGCAGCCACGGAGACGGCACCTAAGAGGTGAGGAGCATACTTAGAGGTGACATAAATCGCAGTCGGTCCGTCACAGGCACCGATGATCCCGATAGAGACAGCTTCCAACTTTGTAAAATTCAAGGCCAGTGCTAAGGCCAATGTTAAAAAAATCCCGAATTGTCCTGCCGCTCCGAGAAGAAATATCTTCGGATTCTCCAGAAGAGGACCAAAATCGGTCATCGCACCAATGCCAACAAAGATGAGAAGCGGGAAAACCTCCGTGATAACCCCTGCATCGTAGATGATCTTGAGAAAGCCTCCTTCTTCCATAAGCCCCGCCAGTGGGATATTGACCAGGATGCACCCAAATCCTATCGGAACAAGGAGCAGGGGTTCGAAATCTTTTTTGATCCCGAGATAGAGGAGAACGAGTCCCACTATAATCATAACCGGATTAGACCAGTGGAGGTTGACAAATCCTGCAACAAGTCCGTTCAATCCGCCTAAAATCGCATCTAACATGGTTGATCCCTCCTTTTCTTAACCTACTTTCCCTATTCCTCTTTTCTATAAGGGAAGAATTTTTTTAGAACACTCATACACAAGCTCAAAATCCAGAGTGTCAGGAGTGTACCCCCCATTCCGACAATGATCATTGTAATTCCAAATGTCCAATTATCCATCTTCATACTCATTTACCTCCCGATAATGTATGAAAGAGTCATCATTTAACTCAGGAACCCCTTCCTTTGTAAAGGGCGATTAAGACGAGAAAGGATGAAAGATAGGAGGGGGTCTCCAGAAAGGAGATGTCCCCCGAAAGTGGAAAAGCAAAATAGATAAAGGGCTCTTCAATTGAAAGAAAAATTTAACTCGATTGAAAAAATAAGGTGGGGGTTTCAGATCGAACCATACATTCTGATCGATAGAAGGATCGTTCATCTCTGATTTTACAACAAGGGAGTTCTCGCTAACGGACCGACCAATATCTATGGCCTGATCCATCTGAAATAGAGGAAACCCCGAAAGCAAAAAAAGAATCAATAGGAATTGAATCCATTTCATATTTCGAGATCCGATATTTCCTAAATTGATTCACCTTATACAACTTCCTTTTCAAAAAAGTCAACAGAAAAGGTGATTTATTTAACAAAGTGAAAAGAAAACAAATTTTCTATCATTTCTATAAGTTAAGTTGTCTTGTTTTTCCTGGTTTGAAACTCTTTGGCTTGGTACATGAAGGCTTCAAGGCGGGTTAAGGTATTGGTCTGCTCTTGCCCATCATAGGTCATGTTGAGGATCGGGATGTTACTATTCTCTTCCCGATATCGCTTAAGTAAGGTACTGACAATCGTCCCAGGCATGCAGGTAAAAGGCATGATATTGACAATTCCACTGGCGCCCCTTTTGGCAAAATCGATTGTCTTTCCAACGGAGAGGATGGCCTCCCCTTCGAAGGAAGAGTCAATGTACGGTCTTGCCTTTTCAAAAATGGAATGGGTTGGGGGTTCCCCAATTTTTCTGAGATGACCTTTAAATATTTTCTCTAAATGGTGTTCATCCTTCTTCTGATAATAGTCTGTAAGAAAAACTTTTAATAGATTCGAAAACGACTTCTTCTTGAAACTCCTCTTCTTGGCGATGGTGTTGACATAAAGAATCCATTCCGTTAGAGGGGCGATCCATGCTTCTCCTCCAAACTGTTCAATCTTTCGAATAGCATTCTCGTTGGCAAACCGATTGAGCCGGACAAAGATCTCTCCAACAATCCCAATGAGCGGCTTGGTTACGAGTCCATCTACTTCAATCTGATTAAAATTTTCAATGCTTTTATGAAGAGCTTCTTCCAAATCGTCTCCCTTGAGAATCGCTTCACAGACTCTTCTTAGAGAGTTCTGATAGACCTGATCCGTTTTTCCCTTTTCCTTCTCATAGGGCCGGGTCTCCAGGAGTTTTTTCATCAATAGGTCCACCGCCACAATTCCCTGCCATCCCAAACGGGTGAATTGAGAACCCATGATGCCCAGATCATTATAAAGCGTCTCGTCCTGATTGGGTGAGTAAACAGGAACATGATGAAAACCCAAATCATCCAGAACAAGGCGATGGAAGCGGTGGTATTGGCCAAACCGGCATGGCCCGTTACCCGAAGGCATGAAGAAAGCGGCCCGCTTGTGATCGAAATTTGGATCCTTTACCAACTTAACCATGTCACCTGTCGTCAGGATGCAAGGATAACACTCTTTGCCTGACGTGAGTTTCCTTCCCCAATAAAGCGTTTCCTCGTCTGATTCTGGAAAGACGTCTGCGTCCACGCCGCAAGCCTTAAAAGCCGCTGCCACCGCAAAGGAGTGGTCACACATGTAGGGAATATAGATTTTTTTCGTTCGGTCGGTCTTCGCCTTCTCTCTTTTTAAAGAGGGAATCATTTTTGCCTCAACATTTTTCAAACTGTCTAAGAACGCCTCGCATCGGGTGATCGCCCCAGCATCCGCGCTGTGCTCATCAATCTCCAATTGGAGATAGGGTTTTCCTTTGGATAAATCCCTGAAGAAGTGGCTGATGAAAGAATCGGGACCACAACCAAAATTAGTGATATAGACCGCATAAAGTCTGGGGTCTTCCTTGACGATCTTTCCAGCCGCCAATATCCTCTGTCCGTATCGCCAATACATCTCCTGAATCTCTTCAGTAGGAGCGACCGATTCTAAAGCAAGGAAGTCCATGGGGATGGGAAGAACTCCTAAATCTCTCAATTTTTTTGGAATCTCAAGGTTGACTCCGGAGTCACAAGAGTTATAAGGTCTGCCCACGATCACCATGACCTTATCGTTGGGGCCAACCTGACCCAGAACCTCTTTTCCACGATTGAGCATGGATTGATAGAACAGGGCTTGGAATCTTTCTGCCTTCTCAAGGGCCTTTCTCACCCGCTTCGATCCTCGATCGAGGGATTTCCCGAATTCGACCAACTCCTTCTCCAGAAATTCTCTCCCGGACCCGAAGTGAAGGATAGGTTGAAACATTTTCGCACTGCTCTTTTTAAAATCAATGGATGAAGGAACGGCATAGGGGAAAGATTGAGCATACGGGCATGCCGAACTATTAGGGATCTCTGGATGGGATGGTTTAACATTGACAATGCTCGGCAGAAAGACCCTCTTCACCCCTTTCTCTAAAAGGTTGAGGACATGGCCGTGGCTCACTTTAATGGGAAAGCAGGTTTCAGCGACGACGTTCTCCACCCCTTTTCGAATCAGTTCTTTGTTCGTTACATCAGAGAGAACCACCCGATAACCTAATTCAGTGAAGAAGGCTCTCCAGAAGGGAGACATCTCGTGGAAATAGAGAATCCTGGGTATTCCGATTTCTGGGGCATTGGATGGGAGTTTCTCTTCTCCTTCATAGGGAGCGAAGAGCATCTTCTCTCTTTCTTCAAAGAGATCTGGTATCGTGGAGCCCTTCGTCCGTTTAATGACATCGTACTTCTCGCATCGGCTTCCGTAAAAGAGGGGCTTCTCTCCCTCCACACTCACTTTTCGAATGAGACAGAGATTGGGACAACCCTTGCATTCAAACGATGTCTGTTCATAACGGCGCTGACTCAGGTCGAACCCTTTAAAGCCCGATCGCTCCCATATCCGCTCTTCCATGGCCAGAATAGCGACACCGATGGCCCCTGTCACATCATGATTCTCAGGAACGATGATCTCTTTCTCTAGGACTTTTTCAAAGGCAGCCACGACTCCTTTATTGAAAGCCGTCCCGCCTTGGAAAAAGATTCGGTTGCCAATACGACGGTCCCCGACCACACGATTGAGATAGTTCTGAACGATGGAGTAGCTGAGTCCGGCAATCAGGTCATCTTTTTCGGCACCCCTTTGCTGGTGATGAACCAGATCGGACTCGATGAACACTGTACATCGCTCCCCCATCCTCACTGGCTCTCCGGCAGAGAGGGCAAGGGTTCCGAATTCTTCTTTGATGGAGACATCCAGTTTCTCAGCCTGTTCTTCCAGAAAAGATCCTGTCCCGGCAGCGCAGACCTTGTTCATCTCAAAATCGACCACCACCCCGTTGTCGATGCTGATATATTTGGAGTCCTGTCCACCAATCTCAAAGATGGTATCCACTCTCGGATCAATATAGATGGCTGCGGTGGCCTGGGCAGTGATCTCATTTCGCACCAGATCCGCTCCTACAAAATCTGCCGTGAGGTAACGACCGGAGCCTGTCGTTCCAACCCCTTTAATCTCCACACGGCCCCCAATCTCCTCGCCGATCTCCTGAAGTCCAATACGAACCGCCTCGATGGGCCGACCTGCTGTCATCAGATAGCGTTTTGCAAGAACCTTTTTCTCCCTGTCAATGACCACCAGATTGGTGCTGATCGAACCTACATCCAATCCCAGATAGACTTCGATCTTCTCTCCCCCTAAACTCCAAACTTTATTTCCCTCCCCATCGAAGGGGGAGGGTTGGGGTGGGGGTGAAGTGAGGTGGTTGGCAGAGAGGCAGAGAGGCTTTAGTGGAGTCTCTGTTTCTCGATGATCCCGGAGATATTGATTGAAGCGGCCGAGGCCATTCCATTCCTTTTTGCTCTCCTTGTCTTCCTGGGCCACCAGGATGGCACCGATAGCTCCCATCGAAGCGAAATGCTTTGGAACGATGAGTTCCCCATCGGAAAGTTCTAATACATCCAAGAAGGCTTTCCGCATCCCCACATTGGCTGCCACTCCCCCTTGGAAGGAGACGGGCTTCAGAAAGATTTTTCCCTTCCCGATGTTACTCTTGAAATTTCTGGCCAAGGCATAACAGAGGCCAGCTACAATATCGTAATCCGGGGTGGCGATCTGTTGAAGATGGATCATATCCGACTTGGCGAAGACGCTGCATCGGCCTGCAATGCGGGGTGGGTTCGTTGATTTGAGAGCGAGCTGCCCAAATGCTTCAATGGTCAGGCCTAATCGGCTGGCTTGCTGATCGAGAAAGGATCCGGTGCCGGCAGCGCAGAGCGTATTCATCGAAAAGTCGCTGATCTTGGAGCGGCCCTCCTCTTCTTCGATGAGAATCAGTTTGGAATCCTCTCCCCCGATATCAATGATCGTCCTGACCTCTGGATAGAAATATTGAACCGCTTTCGCCTGGGCAATAATCTCATTGATGAAATTTCCCCCTAAGAGTTCGGAGAGGAGTTTTCCTCCGGTCCCGGTAAAAGAGATGGAGTGAGATTGTTCAAGGGGAATCCGCCGGAGGACCTCCTCCAATACCCTCTGGACGGTCTGGAGGGGTTGCCCCTTGGTGCGTGTGTAATGTTCCTCCAGCACATTCCGATGATCGTCCATGACGACGGTATTCGCGCTGACGGATCCAACATCAATACCCAAATAAAGTGACTTCATCGCCTTGCGCCCAAACCACTTCAAATAGAAACTCTTAGAATTCTAATCGATCTAAATTCGACTTTTCAAGTTTAATTTCTCCCCCTCTAACGAAAATGAACATTGACATCAACTCCCTTCCCCTCTCCCTTGAGAGACTGTGTCGCAATGGTGACTACGCAAAGAGATGAATCCTTCATGTTAGAGAATACAAGATTGTTAGGGGACAGGGGGCTGGCTTCCGAAGCTGGTCACCTGTCCCTCACTGCGATTACGACACAGTCTCCTGGGGAGGAGAGTTTTTGGTTTGATTTCAAACAAATCCTGTGATAATAGTGAAGCTGCACGCCCTAAAGGGCGGGGCTTCCCGGTGAGGTAGTTTCCGTTTATATTGTGCCCCTCCCTGCCTGCCGGTAGGCAGGGACCCCACCCTAAAGGCGGGGACCTGCGGGACACATACCGGCCAAATCCATATGGAAAAGGTAAGGGCACGGGTCATCGTTGAAGGGAGGGTTCAAGGAGTCTTCTTTCGCCAGCACACTCAGGATACGGCTTTTAGGTTGGGGGTGAAGGGTTGGGTCAAAAACCGAAGGGATGGCTGTGTCGAGGCTGTCTTTGAAGGTGATAGGGAGAATGTGGATCAGATCATCCAGTGGTGCCATCGGGGTCCCTCTGAGGCAAGAGTAAAAAACGTTAGTGTGACCTGGGAGAATTATACTGGCGAGTTTGAAGATTTCTCTGTTACTTACTGACCTGCCGTGTTCCCAGAATACCACGCCACGAGACGGGGTTAAGGGACACAATATGAATGATATTTCGTTTGCTCGCGTCCCTCTCGCCACTGCGTGCCTGGGAAGCTCCCTGCTCTGTTAGCGTGGAGCTTCCATTTTCTTGGTAGCATCCTTATCCTCTTTGAATATCCTCTTCTTCACATCCTTCTCCACATCCTTCTCCACTTCTCCTTTTTTCTTTTTGATCATTTCTTCCATCACTTCTATTTTTTTGCCGGTATCGGTTAAACCATGTCCTACCTTCTTCAGGGTCTTACCGCCGCCGAAGTAGACGAAGAAAAAGAAGATGAGGATGCCAACGAGAACTCCTATTAAGAATTTAATCATTACCCTTTTCCCTCCTTTTCCCGACTGGGCAGACATTCAGACATTCCAAACAGGAATAAAATATTCCGTGGGTAAGGTTCTCCTACTTCTCCCAGAATACTTGTCCTTTAAGCATGGCCCCTTTTGATCATCTGAAGCGCCTACCCGTACTTGACCAATTGGTTGACTATCTCTTCAATTTAGGGTATCAGGATTCCTTGAATTTTTCAATCCATTTGTTCCTCATCCCCACTCTTACCCTCCCCCGTCAAAGGGGGAGGGAATTCTTAAGTTAATCCCCCATAAGTGCCCCTCTCCCCCCGTGCCTGCCTGCGCGAAGCCGCTTCGGCGAAGGCAGGGGAGAGGGGAAGGGTGAGGGGGAAAGTCTTAATTGTTTTGAAATGCGAAGGTATGATAAAATTGTATTTGAAATGAGTGGCAAGAATTATTTCGATCGGGTCTTTTCACGGAGAGATACGATGCGGAAGGGATTCCTTTTTATTTTAATCTCTGTTTCGATGATCCAATTATTTCTCTCTTCTTTAATAACGCATGCCCAATCACAAGCTATCATCGAAGTAGGAAAGTTTTCCGCTGCAAACGTCGAAGACACACTACCCCCTGGCTGGAAGCCCCTTACCTTTAAGAAGATCGAGAAGCATACTACTTATACATTGGTCAAGGATGACGATACCGTGGTCATCAAGGCCGTGGCAGAGGCATCGGCATCCGGCTTGACCAGGGAGATTAAAATCAACCCCAAGGAATATCCCATTGTACAGTGGCGTTGGAAGATAACTAACATCCTGAAAAAGGGTGATGTGCACCGGAAGGATGGTGACGATTACCCTGCCCGCATTTATATCACCTTCGAATATGATGGCAATAAATTAGGTTTCTTTGAAAAAGTAAAATACGAAGCAGTAAAAATATTGTATGGACAGTACCCTCCTCTCGGTGCGATTAACTATATTTGGGAAAGCAAGGCTCTCGTTGGGACAATGGTTCCCAACCCATATGCCGATAGGGTCATGATGTTTGTGGTGGAAAGCGGCTCAGCCAAGGTCAATCAATGGGCGAATGAAGAACGGAATGTTTATGAGGACTACAAGAAGGCCTTTGGTGAAGAGCCTCCGATGATCTCAGGCGTAGCCGTCATGACCGACACCGACAACACCGGTGAGTCGGCAACCGCTTATTACGGAGATATCGTTTTCAAAAAATAGACCTGCAACCCATCCGTTTTTTCCTACTAAACTGCTCGTAGCTCGTTAAGTGTGGATCTAATCCAAAAATGCAGATTTCAAATAGATATCTTGATTTCCGGAGAAGTGCACATAATGGCAAGCTATTCGCAATTTAGAATTGTAGCTTTTACATCCCCCCGTGTGTTTGTATCTCCCTTAATTACGCAGGAAATTAGTTCAACATCGAGCGAAGGATTCAATTGCTAACCCTTGGGTCCCAGACAAAGCTAATCTTGTTCAACTGTTCCTAAGCCGCTTTTGAGCAAAGGCATCAATGTCTGTTTCCTGAGATCTAAGGAATTCTAGGAAACTCAACCCATTGATCCGACAGGTCTCGCATAAACTTAGAAGTATAAGATAGTCACGAATACCGCTTTCAGTTGAATTGCCACGAATATCTCGGCGCAGATAAACAAACGCTTTAACCGCATGTTCCGCGTTATTGTTATTCCAAGGAATGTTATCGTAATCGAGAAATGTAAATAGCTGCCTTTGGTTCTTCAGGAGTCGCACCTTGCATTTGGTAGCAGCATCCGTACGGAAATCTTGTTGTAAAAGTGACTTAAAAAATCGGTTCACATCTTTTTTGTGTTTTCGTAGGAAGCGTGCCTTTAAGCCGAACCTATCCACTGTTTCTATCATCGGCTTAACGAGGGCTGCAAAGTCAGCGACAAGGGATTTCATTTCATTATTAAAAGGTTCTTTGAGAAGATCGTCATTCATGTCACGAATCAGATGAATCAAACACTTCTGCTGAGGGCAGTTCAGTGAATCATAGACTGAGTAGAAATCGGAAACCAAAACTCCCTTGAATTCCTTTAAGAGTTCAAGAACCCAACTCCCTTCACGAGTGGGGGTATATAAATACACAACCTCTTTCAAATTGGTGAACGCCCAAACATACCCTATTTGTCCCTTTACGTTCACTTCCGTTTCATCAGCGTGAATTAAATCGCCGCTAATGATCTTTTCCATAAGTTTCTCGGTGGCAGGTTTACAATATAGGGCTACAATGGACTTGAATCTATTTGGGACGGCCCGAGAGAAACTGAGACCCAGTATTTCGTTGAAAAATGTGGCAACTCTCTGTTGGGGTACTCGAAGAGCGATATTGAGATAGATGGTCATCGCCAGAAGATTTTTACCAAACTTCTCACTACTGTTCCAGGGTCGCTCTGAGCTCCAAAAGACTGTGTTACAAGCGGAGCATCGATACCTACAATACAAGTATTTTGTAACCCATCTCTTAATCCCTGACTTGTTATATTTTAAATCGAGAATTGTCTTCGTATAGGCCTGGTGCTTATAGATCTTTGTTTTTCCACAAGTGGGACACTGGGAGGGGGCTGGAAAAGAAATCACTTTATTAGGGCGGAGTTTTATTCTTCTTGTTTTTGTTACTCTTCGCTCAGCTGTTTTAGGGGAGTTATCGGACTTTAGAAGTAAACGCTCTCTCTGGTAATCCCAGTATGCAGCACTATTTATCTCTTCAAGTTCGGGGAAGACAAACTGGATTTTCCGATAACGAAAGGGAAATGCACTAGGCAAAGAATCGATGTGAACGAAATCATTAGCAAATGTGCCACGGACTCCCGAATTGCGGGTACTTAAATTGATTAAACAATCCATTACTCGGCAAATTGCTTCACAGTCCTCTGAATTGTAAGTGATAAGTTTTTGCTTGAAGACACCCTCACGTGAATTATACCAGCTTTCTCGCCACAGGATAGCTTGAATCCCGCTTACATTTGGCTCAGACCACTCGAAACCGAGGAATCTCGAAATATCTTTAAGTCCATTGGAATAACAGGGGAAGTAAATCTGCCCGAATATCACTGATAACAAGTTCACAGCAGACTTGATGACATTGGCTGCTACAGAGCCTTCTGGAGGTTTACCATAACGCTTCGTCATATCCCTAAGAAAAGTGGTTTCAAAGCTACCGTAATGAATGAGAACAGGGTTTTCAACGGATGCCAAAATATCCAAGAACTGTTGCCAGATGACTTCCTCGTCATTAACACTGTCTGCCCAAAGACTGTATTGATCGGTTGAGGAGTTGTTTCTGATTCGAAGGCCAATCAAGTAGTAAAAACCCCGATCAGGGAGTGCTTCTACGTCGAAACAGACAGGCGTACCATCAATTTTAAGTTCAGGGGTTCCCGCTACATGTATTTTGTTCTCCCGAATCGCCAATGCCTTTAGTGAATGGTGGTATTTTTCCCTTTTTCCTCTAAGCCGCTTTGGTCGCCGACGGGGACGAAAGGTATAGGAAAGCTGGTTGACAGTGAAGATCCCCTTCTTATGATTCATCTCGCGTTCCTTTGCTGTCATGCCTTGTAACAAGCTTAGATCATCCTTCTCGACGGCCTTTTGCCGGCACTCGGCTTTGAACTCACACTCGGAACAATTTCGGTTCAGTACGAGGTCCGGTGGAGAAGGGTTCTCCAGTAAAGTGACAATCTTTTCAACTCGCTTCCGAACCTTACCCAATAGAACGATGGTCTTCACTTTCAATACGCTGTAATCATCTCCTCGGATGATTTTGGCATAAGCTACGTTATGCCCGAGCGCTTTCGACAGGGTGAGTGCATCAAATCCCAAAACTAGCCTATCGGCTTGGGTGATCTTGTACCTCGAAATAAAGCGGATGGGAATATATTGGGTGGCTCTTCTTTCCCGTTTGGAATCAATCCGTTCAACGGCCTGAAGATGAGCGGCCAACACAACTCTAGCGCTCGGGGAAGCAGACGGATATTCCTGAGAAGCTATTTTCATATGTGAACGATTCAACAGCTTCTGGAAACTAGAACTGTTGACATCACGGGGATCAGATTCAACCACCAATCTCGCAGCCAAACACCACCTGGGCATCTTCAAATCTCCACGGGCAAATGGGAAAGAGCATTCCTTTTGTGGTGATCCTTCAAACAAGCGTTTCACTCCCGCACTATAATAGGAATTGTTTCGATCTTTGACCCACTCGGCATACTCGTTCCCTTCGCCTTTTTTGCCAAGAGAAATGTGCCAGCATTTAGTATTGCATTCGAGGTAGGCTTGGAATATCTGGGATGTGATTTTCATGGGTCAAGGCTACTCCTTTGCTCAGATTTGTAGGATTGCGATGCAATTATGATATAAGATTCGCTTACGCAGTTGAAGTTACGCGCCCTTTTAGCAGTAACCGATCATCCGAAATGGACTCATTTAAAAATTAGTAACGGGTAAAAGCGATATCCATGTAGGACCAGATGGAGCCTTTTGGAGAAGTGCCACTATCTGATATCTATTCTTTGTTTCCAGACAGCACAAAATATTTCGATATAACTTTCATTTATTGATTTGGAATGCGGCGCAGCCAAGCTCAACCAATGGGCAAATGAAGAACGAAATATTTATGAGGACTACAAGAAGGCTTTTTGTGAAGAACTGCCAATGATCTCAGGCATTGCCATCATGACCGACACCGACAACACCGGCGAGTCGGCCATAGCGTACTATGGCGATATCCTATTCAAAAAATAGATCTGTACCCCATCCATCTCCTCCTCCTAAACTACTTCCTGTAAGTATCGCTTGACAAATTGTGTTTAACTGTGTAGATTTCTTTCCGAAATCTTCAATTGACAGTTTCCAATAAAAGTGCCGTTCTAATCAAAGCTGGCGAACTTTTCTCAGGTCTTGCTTTAGTAATGAAAATGAAGTTGGTAGACCTTGTTATCTTTTTTTCTTAGATAGTGGAGGCCGCTATGACCAGTCAAATATACGAGATCCGGTTAGATGAAATCAATGTCTCTGATTGGAACGTCCGCCACACTGAACCGGAGAAAGATCTTGAAGAGTTGGCGGCCAGTATCGCAAAACATGGTTTGTTCCAACCTGTTGTGCTAATGGGTAAGTATGGAAATCCACCATATGAGCTTATTATTGGCCAGAGAAGATTTCTTGCACATAAAAATATCCTCCATAAAAAGAAAATCCGTGCTGTCTTTGTTGAAAAACTGAACCAAGTACAAGCTACCATCCGTTCCTTGGTGGAGAATATGACCCGTACAGACCTTAATCACGCTAATGCAGCTGAGGCTATCACATTCTTATATAAGCGACTTGGCAAAGATGAACGTAAAGTAAAGACTGAAACTGGGTTGTCGTTGCAGAGGATAAGGCAATACGTAGATATCGGAGAACTCGCTTCAACCAAAATGAAGGATAAATTGCGTTCAAGAAAGGTTACGCCGGTTGACGTACAGCGCGTTTTAAGGGCTGCTTCTGGCGATATCGACAAAGCGGACCGCCTTTTGGAAAAGATGGAAAAGCAAAAGCTCACACCATACCAAAAGAAAAGAATGGTTGAATATGGAGAGAAACACCCTCACGCTCATGATGATACGATTATTGAAGAGGCGCAACGCCAAGTGGTGGAACGCACAATTCTGGTGAAGCTATCAGATCAAGCCAGAGCAGGGCTTGAAAAAGCGGCTGAAAAACTTGCCATGAGCCCCGATGAAGTCGCAGCACATGCAGTTGAAGATTGGCTTTCAAGGAAGGGTTTCATAATTGCATAAGAAAGATGACAAGGCGCGAAAGGGAAAATACAGTCAAAGCGAAATTGAGGATGCTCTGGCTGGGCTAATAGCGAGTACAAAGCGGATCCATCGCAAATTAGACCTTGTACAGATAGCAAAAAAGATAGAGATCGCTCGCGAAGGATTAGGAAATTTGAAGAAAGTATCTGAAGCTATTGGGTTGTCCACAGAGATGCTCCGCCAGTTCTCAAGAGTCACAAAAATTGTTCCTGAAGCACGACGTTTTGTAACAGCAGGTGCAATTCAAAGTGTTGATATCGCAGATCGCATTAGCCGACTTCCACAGGCAGATCAATTTCTGGTTGCCCAGGCAGTTTCGCGTGGGGAATTGAACAGCGATGATGTCAGGGCCATTATTTCATTTAGAAAAGACCAGCCAAGACTTCCGATAAGCAAGGTAATATCCCTTGTCATGGGCTCTCGCAATATAAGAGAGTACGTTGTCCAATTTCTGGTTCCTGCAGAAGAAAAGCTAAAGAACATAGAAGATCTGTTTTTCAAATTGCTCGGCCAAGACGGAGTACGTTCTGTGAATCTCGAAAAAGGACTGGGAACGCTAATATTAAATGAAGATGGCAAGAAACGGTTTGAACTTATTGCTAAAAGGAGGGATTTAACAAAACGTGCACTGGTGAAAGAAATCATTTCCGGGGAGGTTAAATAACAATGCCCAGAATGACAAGGAGAACGCAACCCGGGCGTCTGGCCACTCAACTACATTTGCAGGAATTTTACTCTCTCAAAGAAGAGCTTTCACAATGGAGGACAAATCCACAGATCCAAGAGATGGAAAGAGAAAAGTCCGGTGGACTTGTTTTGGGCTTTGTTAAAGGGTTACGCTTATCAGCAAGATTGATTTACGCTATCCGTGAGAATCTTTCTGAATATGAGCTTGAGGTAGACTGGGGTCATTTATTGACAGAAGATGGAAACTCATGTTCGCCAGAGTGTGATATCATTATTCATTTGCCCGGACATTGGCGTGAGTGGAATGAACATGAAAAAAAAATTATGGATTTCAAGTTTATAAAATGTCAACGAGCAATTGCAGTCATCAGTTGCAAATCTTTTCTCAGTGCGGTCGATCGGGAATATCCCCGGAAACTGAGTTCCTACGTTAACAAGGTGCTACTTTTCGCTGAATGTTGTGAACCAAATGCTGTAGATAGACTTAAAAGATCTGCAGAATCGGCTGGCTACAAAGGTTTCTGGTATTTATACGCATGTAACCAAACTACTTCCCAATGCACTATAGATCCAGACCAATGGGAAAACTTTCTGCACACGTTAAGGTCCATTGCACACAGGCATCGGCGGGGGTATCGTTGAATATGAAGGCTACAACGGAAAAAGGTCTTGGAAGAGGATATGATGCCGGTTGGGAATCTGCAGCAAAAATAATACTGAAAAAGAATTTTCGCGGCCTACAAATTCGATGTCCAAAATGCAATAAAACCGGTACATTAATCACCAAATGGATAAAGGGATCACCGATAAAACCGCTTTATGCTTGCCATAGCAATGGTAACGGTTACTTTAAAGCATGTCACTTAGAAGGCAAACAAGCCACCTATGCGAGAGCCAACATTGGAATAGGCAGAGATGATATTTTGAAAACTTTGAGAATGGGAGAACCTTTTGTACTTTTTAGCGGTGGCAAGGATAGTCTCTGTCTGCTCTATTACATCAGCCGACTGGCTAAAGCAATCGGGAAAGAAATCACTGCAATCCACGCGGATACAACGGCGAGCTTCCCGGAGGTTGAAGAATACGTTCAGAATGTTTGCTCCCAATTAAGTGTACCTCTGGTGACCGTCCGTCCACCTCACGATTATTTTGAGCTTGCGAAAAGGTGGGGTATCCCTGGAGTAAAATCTCGCTGGTGTTGTTCAACTTTAAAAATCGCACCAATTCGGCGGTTTCTTTCGAATGTGGTAGGACAAAAAATTATATTTGATGGCATAAGATCAGCCGAATCGAACATCCGTGCAACTTATAATCCCATTTGGTACCATCCGGCATTTCGGTGTATCAGTGTGAGCCCTATTTTTGATTGGTCGGATGAAAAAGTAAAAAAGTATATAGAGGTGAATAATCTTCCAAAAAGCCCGACCGCGAATCTGAACACTTCAGCGGAATGTTGGTGTGGTGCATATAAGTGCAGAAATGATTTTGAAGCCTTAATCGATATTCACCCGGACATTTTTGATAAACTTGTTGAGATCGAAAAAGCACAAAAGGGTAAATACACTTTTCTCTTTGAAAAAGGCGTGCGAGTTCCTTTGGACTCTCTGAAGAAGGAGAAAATAAGAAAATAGACAAAACCAATAAGACTTTCAGTCAATATTCCTCAACTGCCTATCATCGGAATATCTGGAGATAAGTAGTTGAAAGTGTTGGTCCAGATTTGATGAACTGATGTCTGCCAAATCAAATCTTTGCTTTTGCCGCTTGTCCCTCCTGTCCCCTTCTGGCTTTCCTAATGTCCTCCAAATAAAACTTGATCAGAGGAGACATCTCGGGGGGTTGCCAATCTGTCTTTTTGGGTTCTTCGGGCCAGGTGAACGGTAGATGCCAGACCTCCCCTGGTTTTTTGGCCTTTTCAAGAACCTCAAGGGTTTTTAGAAGAACTTCCCTTTGACCTTCCCGGTCTCCGACCTGCCCTACGGGTCTCCCGTAAGGGTATTCAATGGAGGCAGATCGGGGGATTCCTACAGCCCGATGAAATTCATAGGTGGGCGTGAGAACAACGGCTGAGAATCCATCCTCCTCCAAGAACCTCGCAGCCAGTCCGACGGACTGACAGCAGAAGGGTCAGGCTGGAGTCATGAGGACTGCCTCGACTCTCTCAAGTCTCATCCTCATGGAAATAGGCTCAATAGCTCCTTTTAGGTAATCGGTACTCTTCCATTGAAAACCGTAAAAGGAATAGGAGGTAGGAGCGAGACGGCCAATGATTTTCTCCTTCTCAAATTCAGCCATCCGTGCCAGAGGAAGGATGACATTGATATCCTGTTTGATATAGTTGGTATTAATATGGAGGTGATTGACTTCAATATCCTTCTCGGTGGTCCCTCTCGGTATCTCCCGATAAGAACGGTCACCCCAGAGAGGTTCCTTTTTCTCTCTTTCCATATCAAAAGGAGGATCTGTTTTTAAACTGATGCCAGCGCTCGTCACTAAGGCCATGGTCGTCTGATTCAAGGGCTTAGCCACTGGCGTCCAGGGAATATAGCCCTGATACTCTTCTTCTGGAATGAAGGTGTTGACCCAAGCTTTTAAGCCTGGGGGAAGAAACCGAAATCCATCCACCTTTTTCTCTCCTTGTTCCATAGGATCCCCCTCTTTCGCTATGCGCATAGCGCCTGCCTACCAGCAGGCAGGCTTAGCGTGCTTAGATATATATATAAATGTTAGGAAACAGCCAAGTCGAAAAACCCGATAGCTACCTTCCCCTTACTTTTAGATTTCATTTTTTTCAGTCGTAAGGGTATAATAGTCGCTAATAAAATAATTCTATCAAAAATCTGCCCTTATTCCAATGGACTGTTATTGTCAGAAGGGTGTTAACAAATGGAAATTATAAGAATACACCAGAGCAGAAGACATCAAATCGATTTCGAAAATTTGGGGTTCGGAGAGATTTTCTCAGACCACATGTTCAGCATGGAATATAAGAACGGGGGATGGGGTTCATCTCAGATTATTCCGTATGGGGAGATTGCGATTTATCCATCCATCTGTTCACTGCACTATGGACAGATCGTCTTTGAGGGTCTTAAGGCATTTTATACCCAGAGAGGTACGATCAATATCTTTCGCCCTGAAAAATATTACGAGCGGATGAATCTCTCCTGTCAGAGGCTCTGTATCCCCGAGGTAGGTTTTGACATCTTCATGAACGGTTTGAAAGAACTGGTGACCCTTGATAAGGAATGGGTCCCAAGAAAAAGGGGATATTCCCTCTATATTCGCCCGTTCATCTTTGCGACAGATAATTTTCTCGGCGTCAAGGTCTCTGAGACTTATCGTTTTATGATCATCACTTCTCCTGTCGGAGTCTATTACAAAGAAGGGATTAATCCCGTGAAATTGATCACACCCGGAGAATATATCCGTGCAGCAAAAGGTGGCCTCGGCGCAGCAAAAACGCCAGCCAATTATGCTGCAACTCTCCTGCCTGCTGAAGAGGCAAAAAAGAAAGGCTTCACACAGATCCTCTGGCTTGATGGGAACGAAAGGAGATATATTGAAGAAGTGGGTACGATGAATATCTTTTTCCTCATCGACGATCAACTGATTACGCCCCCTTTAGAAGGAACCATCCTCGGCGGAGTCACTCGGGATACGGCGATTCATCTTGCAAAAGATTGGAAAATCAATGTAACAGAGAAGAGAATCTCTATCGATGAGGTCATATCGGCTTCAAAGAGAGGCGGATTAAAAGAGGCATTTGGAACCGGCACCGCAGCGGTGATCTCGCCTGTCGGTGAGATTCAATATGAGAATTGGCGAATGATCATAAACGAAGGCAAGATAGGGCCTTTGTCCCAAAAACTATACGATGAGATTACAGGAATCCAGTATGGAGAAAGAGCAGATAAATACGGATGGTGTTATTTGATCTAAGGATTTTGGACAGGGCGATCCTCTACGGAATTTGAAGGTGTCCAATTTATACGTAGAGCATAAGGAAAAATAGAGAGAAATGAGTTAGTATTTGGAAAAAGAGTTTTCCGTTTTCTCTTGGCCGGAACGTGCCCCGCAAGCCCCGCCTTGTAGGCGGGGTCAAGGGGCATAATATGAAATGAAATTACCTTGCCGGGAAGCCCCGCCCTGGGGGCGGGGAGCTTCACATCGATTAGATTTTAGAATTATTTTTGTTTAATGATTTCACTTGATTCGGGGGATAATAGCGTGTCTCTCTTTATTACTTTTGAAGGCGTAGAAGGGAGTGGTAAGACCACGCAGATTCAACGCCTGAAAGAATATCTCACCCGAAAAGGCATTCCGTGTAAAGTAACCCGAGAGCCAGGAGGGTGTCCTATTGGTGAGAAAGTAAGGAAAATCCTTTTGAACCCAGACCATCGTGAGATGGTCCCGACAACCGAGCTCCTCCTCTACGAAGCCGCCAGGGCACAACATGTGAATGAGGTCATTAAGCCCTTTTTGAAAAAGGGAGGGGTCATTCTTTGCGACCGTTTCAGCGATGCCACCCTTGCCTATCAAGGCTACGGGCGAAGGATAGACTTGAAATGGATTGAACGCCTCAATCATCTCTCCTCTCAGGGCATCAAGCCCGATGTCACCTTCCTTCTGGATTGTCCTTCTAATGTAGGATTAAACAGAGCGCTTCAAAGGAATCGAACGCTGAAACAAGAAAGAGAGGAGCGCTTTGAAAGAGAGGAGATTCCATTTCACCAGCGGGTGAGAAAAGGGTACCTTGCCATTGCCAAAAAAGAACCCCGTCGGGTCAAAGTGATCGATACCCGAGAGGGTGAAGAGAAAGTCTTTGAAAAGATTCGAAAAATCGTTGATAATTTATTAATAGGGATCAAGGAGTCAAGGGGTCGAGGGATCAAGTAGACCCCCAAAATTTTTTGGAACATCATATATTTTCTTCAAGTTTTGCACTCGAACCCTTGAACCCTAGAATCCCTGCCTGCGGCAGGCCCTGAACCTAGCATGGTACAGGGCAGGCAGGCTCGAACCCATTTAGCGAGAAAAATATGTCATTCAAAGACGTTTTAGGACATTCTAAACCCATCACATTGTTACAGCGGGCGATCAAAAATGAGAGGGTCATTAACAGCTACCTCTTTCTGGGAAACGAAGGGATCGGAAAGAAGTACGTAGCTCTTCAATTTGCAAAGGCGCTCAACTGCCTCGGAGGAGAGGCTGACAGGGGAGATGCCTGCGATCATTGTGCTTCCTGTAAAAAGATTGATCACGCTCTTCATCCCGACGTCTTACTCATTGAACCAGAAGGGCAAAATATCAAGGTCGATCAAGTGAGGCAATTGCAGAAGGAACTGGCCTACCGACCCTACGAAGGGAAGCGTCGTGTCTGTATCCTGACGGCTGCAGATCGGATGGCTCCTCACATACCGAACACTCTCCTCAAAACATTGGAAGAACCTCCGCTCCATACGGTGATCATCCTATTGGCTAATAACTCCAGGTTTATATTGCCCACGATCCTTTCACGATGCCAGACGGTTCGCTTTAATCCCCTGCCCGTCCCTTTGGTCGCCAAATGGTTGATGGAACGCAAGGGCCTCAACGAAGCGGAAGCCCATCTCCTCGCCTCTCTTTCAGAAGGAAGTCCTGGAAAGGCTTCGGAGATCCAAGAAGAGATCCGCCAGGTTCCGAGAGAAGAACTCTTGAAGGACTGGGTGGGATTGAAATCACTTTCATTTGAAAGGATAGGGAGTTGGGTTGAATCTTTACCCTCTCAACGGGAAAATCTCCTATTAATCCTCGAAGTGGGCAAGACCCTATTGAGAGATTTAGTCATGGTGAAGACTTTGGAAAAAGAGCCAAAACTGATCCATTCAGATCTCTTGCAACTCATGGAGTCGATGGCTGCGAATTGGAGTCTCTCCTCCCTTTTGAAACGGATGGAGATCCTCCATCAAACCACTCTTGCTATCAAGGCCAATGCCAATACGAGCCTGGCCCTCGAGGCCATGATGCTCTCCTGGGCTGAAGGATAGAGAAGATGATTCGTTTAGTTTTTGTCAAACTACCCAATGGAAGAATAGAAGAATTCGACGCGACGCAACTCTCCCTCGAAGCGGGTGAAAACGTCATCGTCGAGACTGAAAAGGGATTGGTCCTGGGAAAGGTCCTCTCTCCACCTCATGAAAAGGAAAAACGCTACTTTCTGAAATCTCCAAGAAAGGTAACTCGGAAAGCCACGGCTGAAGATCTCGAGCAATTTAAGGGAAACCAACAATTGGAGAATGAGGCCTTTCAATTCTGCCTTCAGAAAATCAGGGAGAAGAACCTGGACATGAAGCTGGTCAAAACGGAGATCCTTTTAGACCGCTCTAAGGCCCTCTTCTATTTCACGTCTGAAAAGAGGATCGATTTTCGGGAGCTGGTCAAAGATCTAGCCGCGGAATTCAGGATGCGGATTGAGATGCGGCAGATCGGAGTGAGGGATGAAGCCAAAATGGTCTGTGGCCTTGGGAGTTGTGGGAGGGAGCTCTGTTGCGCCAAATTCATGAATCGATTCGAACTGGTCTCCGTCAAAATGGCCAAGGAGCAAAACTTAGCCCTCAACCCGACAAAGATTTCCGGAGTGTGTGGCCGTTTAATGTGTTGCCTGGCTTACGAATTTCCCACTTACGTCGATTTAAAAAAAGATCTCCCCAAAGTGGGCAAGTACATTATGACTCGCTCCGGTAAGGGAAAGGTCATCCGTCAAAATGTCCTCAGCCAGACCGTGACTGTAAGAATTAGAGGAAGGGGGAGAGATCACCATTCATGCATCCGACCTCTAAAAAGTCCTTCTACATCACCACCCCCATCTACTATGTCAATGATGTCCCCCATATCGGCCATGCCTATACCACTGTCGCTGCTGACACCCTCGCCCGCTTCAAGCGCTTGGAGGGGTATCAGGTTTTCTTTCTCACCGGCACAGATGAACATGGCCAGAAGGTGGAGAAAGCGGCTCAGGAGCGGGGCGTCGATCCAAAGGCTCACTGCGATGAAATGGTTGTGCGATTCCAATCCCTCTGGAAGAAACTGAATATTTCCAACAATGATTTCATCCGCACCACAGAATTGCGCCATAAAAAAGTGGTTCAGAAAATCCTTCAGGATCTCTTTGATCGCGGAGAGATCTATCAGGACAATTATGATGGATGGTATTGCATCCCCTGCGAACGCTTCTGGACTGAAAAGGATCTGATAGATGGGAAATGTCCGGATTGCCTTCGTTCGGTGACCGAGATCTCAGAGAAGAACTACTTCTTTCGGATGAGCAAGTATCAATCCTGGTTGATCGAGTACATCGAAAAGAATGACCGTTTTATCTTCCCCTCACCGAGAAGAAATGAGATATTAGGATTTCTCCGCAGCCCCTTGGAGGATCTCTGCATCTCGAGACCGAAGAAACGGTTGAAATGGGGAATTGAAATTCCTTTCGATACCGAATATGTAACCTATGTCTGGTTCGACGCCCTGATCAACTATGTCAGTGGGATTGGCTATGGTGCTGGAGAAAATACATTCTCTCAATTTTGGCCCCAGGCGACTCATCTCATTGGCAAGGATATCCTCACCACCCACACGGTCTACTGGCCCACCATGCTCAAGGCAATTGGCTTGTCTCCTCCGCGAATGGTATTCGCCCATGGATGGTGGACCATCGAAGGTAAAAAAATGTCGAAATCCCTTCAGAATGTGGTCGAGCCCAATCGTTTGATCGACACCTATGGGGTAGATGCCGTCAGGTATTTTCTCATGCGGGAAGTTCCCTTCGGAACGGACGGTGACTTCTCCCATTCTGCCATGGTCCATCGGATCAATGGCGATCTGGCAAATGATCTGGGTAACCTTTTCAGCCGAGCTCTCAGCATGGTCGTCAAATATTTCGATGGTCTTATTCCAACCCCTTCCAACCTTGAGGATGTGGATCGAGGACTTCAAGATGTCTCTGAAAAGATTCTTCCCCAATTATCGAAACAGATGGATGATTTGGCCTTTCATAAAGCATTGGCTTCGATCTGGGAGATGGTCAATGCTGGCAATAAATATATCGATGAAACCGCACCCTGGGCTTTAGCCAAAGAAGAAAAAGATCGACCCCATCTTGGCACGGTGCTCTATCAGACGTTGGAATCTCTTCGAATCATTGCCCTGCTGCTTGCTGCCTTCATGCCGTCCACTTCTGACAAGATGTGGTCCCAACTTGGCATAGAGGAAAATCTCTGGGAACAAAATGTAAAAGAGAACGGAAAGTGGGGAGGCCTAAAACCTGGAAAGAAGTTGGCTAAACCGATTCCTCTCTTTCCAAGAATTGACCCCTCTAAGATCTCACAAGGCACATAACGCAAAGCGCATCCCCCCCACCCTTTCCCTCCCCCTCGAGGGGGGAGGGGGTGGTTGTTTAATTTGTGAGAAGTTATGAAAAAACCTCAATCCATCCGCTCGATTCTTGAGAAAACCGTGAAGACTTTAGAGATCGATGTCCCATTGAAAACCTATTCCATATTGGGAGCATGGAACGAAATCGTAGGTGAATCCGTGGCGGGTCATTCTCAACCCCATTCCATTCGAAACCGAATTCTCTTCATTGATGTCACCCATCCAACCTGGATGCAACAACTCCAGTTTCTTAAACCTACCCTTCTCGAAAAAGTAAATACCTTTTTAGGCGAGTCGCTCATCCAGGACATTCGATTCAAATTGGGGAAGATCTCTCGAACCATCCCTGCTCCTCCAAAAACCCTTTGGATGGAAGACGAGAAACTTGACAAAGCGACCTTGAACCGCATTGAAAGTCTTCTCCAAGAAATTGATGATGAAGAGGTACAGAAGAGTCTGCGCGAGGTTTTGATCAAAGGAGCAAAATTGGAGCGTTACAGAAGGAAACAAAAATAGAAGGCTGATGATTATTTCAATCTCAACCCCGAACCTCTTATTTCATTTTCCATTTCTTCTATTTGCCATTGAGTGAGGGCATCCATCTTATCATAAAACCGAAAATCCTCGTCACTCATCAAATGGTTACAATCGAGATCGCAATAACCCCCTTCAAGGATACATTTTGAATCTTGATAGAATTTGCAGGATTTCTCGAGACTCATCAACACCCCTCCTTACAAAGAAAATCGTCATAGATAAAAAACCCTATGATGGAAATAGACGACGGGTTTTGCAAAATTTTCTCTGTTTCAGCCCGCAGGCGTCGCTTTCCCCATCTACACCCTATTGGGAACAGTAGGCCCTCCATCGGTTACGGCGGGCAAGGACCCTCCCATTGTTTAGAGTTTGGCCTTTTCGGTAACTTAGATACCACCCATTACTATAGAGCACCTTGAACATTGCAATACCAATGCCAATGTAAGGAACCCTTAAGCCTGTTGAAGAATGAAGGATTTAATTGAACATTGAAATGAATAAGACACCTAAGAATGGAATTTTTCTAACCATACGGTACAATTCTGAACCTTAATCAGATCCAAATACCTTGTCCGCCTTCCATCCCCGGTTATTGATTGCTCGCAATGGGTATTCGACCGGCAGCCGCTCACCCATCTTGTTGCTCACCGTTCTAAGTTTGCTACCATTCTATTTCCTTTGAAATCTATAAGAAAAATCGGCACAATTTGTCGCTTCAGTGGCCTTTCTTGTTACTTTTCAAATCTTGAGACAAATGACATTTTTCTGGCTTAAGAAAAAAATTCATAAATTCCAATAGATACATTTACTCTTAAATTCTTATTTTATGGCACACAAGATGCAGGTCAGCAGAAAAGGTTTACTTTGTTTACAAAGTCTACAGATAGTACAAGCTGGCAACAATGGTTTTGAATAAAACCTCACAAAAAGGGCTCAAGGATGGATGGATCAGGGCCACATTCATCCTAAGGAAGGATTACTTAGAGAAACTCAAGGCATTAGCATACTGGGAAAGAAAGAAGATTAAAGAGGTCATCGATGAGGCGTTAAGGTTGTATCTCAGGAGGAAAAAAAACAAGAGCAAGGACAAATAGAAAATCTACCTATTAGATTGGAAGGAATTTCACCTCGCAATCTGTGAAAAAGTTATTTTTAAATCTATCGAAATGAATAAGATTTTGATAACCATTTTATTTGTCACCTTACTACTCGTCCTTTCTCCATTAGGATTGCTGCCAGCCTGGGGGACAGTTCGTGTCCCCATTCTTCTTTACCATCGCTTTGGGCCTGTAGCTGCCGACAGCATGACGGTGACAACAACCCTTTTCGAGTCCCAGCTGAAATATCTCAGGGACAATGGTTATAATGTGATACCTCTCAGAGAACTTGCCGACTATTATCTTGGAAAGAGGCAGGCTCCCCAACCCCGTTCAGTCGTGATTACCGTTGATGACGGCCACATTTCTGTCTATAGAGACATGTTTCCTCTCGTCAGGAAATACCATATCCCAGTCACCCTTTTCATATATCCTTCGGCAATATCTAACGCACCCTATGCCATGACATGGGACCAGCTTAAGGAGATGAAAGAAACAGGGTTTTTTGACTTTCAGTCTCATACGTTTTGGCATCCTAACTTCAAGAAAGACAAGAAGAGGCTAAAACCGGCTGAATATGAGAGTTTTGTTGGCATGCAATTAAGAAAATCAAAGGAGAAACTGGAGAAAGAGTTGAATGTCAGAGTGAGTATGCTGGCGTGGCCTTTTGGCATCTATGATGACGACCTCATCCATCGGGCCATCGAAGCAGGATATGTGGCTACATTTACTATGGAGCGCCATCCTGCCAGCGCTCTTGATAATGTTATGGCGCTTCCCCGTTATCTTATGACGAACGGAGAAACAGGTAGAGGCTTTGCGACCATACTGGCAGACTCACCGCGGGGGTAGAAAAATGCTCATGAGTAAGGGACATAAGGCACTGATGATATTGTTTGTAAATCTTCTCTTATTGATTCCAGTGTATGCCATGGCGTATACCACTGGAAGAGTCGTCGATTTTTTCACAGGGAAGCCGGTAAAGGGAGCCCTTGTTACTTTGAATAATGATGTTGTCCTGACTGATCAAAATGGGATTTTCACGGTGAGCACTGCATTGAGTAAATTGTCGGTGAGAGCGCCCGGATACGGAAGAACCGAGCAGATCTTCATCCCTTTAAATGGGCAGCCTCAAGAGATAAAGCTCATCCCTTTTACACCCAAAGCCCTTTACCTCTCCTTTTTTGGAATCGGGGATAGAAATCTGCGAGAATCTGCAATCAAACTTATGCAGGAGACCGAGCTCAATACCCTTGTCATTGATGTGAAGGGGGACAGAGGCATGATCCCTTATAAAAGCTCGATCCCCCTTGCCGCTGGAGTGGGTGCTCAACGAACCATCACGGTAAAAGAGATGGCCCATCTGATGAGATCGTTGAAGGCGAAAGGGATCTATACGATTGCACGGATCGTTGTGTTTAAAGACAATCTCCTCGCCCTGGCACGGCCTGATTGGGCGGTGAAGACACCGGGCGGTGAAATATGGCGCGATCGAGAAAACCTGGCTTGGGTGGATCCATTCAACAAGGAGGTATGGGATTATAATATCAATATTGCCATGGAAGCGGCTCAATACGGATTTGACGAAATCCAGTTCGACTATGTCCGATTTCCTGATGCCTCGGGCCTTCGATTCTCAATGCCCAATACAGAGGAGAACAGGGTCAATGCCGTCTCCGGATTTCTCATGGAAGCGAGAAGGAGGCTGATTCCTTACAACATCTTTCTCTCTGCAGATATCTTTGGCTACGTCTGCTGGAATCTCAACGACACCAAGATTGGACAAAGGCTTGAAGACCTTGTCACCCACCTTGACTATATCTGTCCTATGTTATACCCATCCGGATTTCAGTACGGAATACCCGGCTACAGAAATCCTGTTGCAAACCCGTATGAAATCATTTATCTTTCCCTCAAACGAGCCCAAGAACGGACCAATCTCCCATCCCATCGTTTCAGACCGTGGCTACAGGCATTTAAAGATTATGCTTTTGACGGAAGATGCTTCAGCGACAAAGAGATCATGGGTGAGGTCAAGGCGGCTGAAGGATTTGGTTCCCATGGTTGGATGCTCTGGAATCCAAGGAACACTTACTCCTCGGCGGGCCTGAAAAAAGAAAAGCCATTGGGCTGAGATTCGTTTCGATTCGTTCGCTAAGAATTCGGGATGATCATTTTAAAGGAGCAGAAGACTGTGAAGCGGTGGAGGATTCTCTTCCCACTGATTCTATCCGTTATGATTGCCACCTCAGCATCCTCTCAGATGCTTCAGGAAGAGCAAATGGCGCCCATTGCAGAGATGGCGAGGAAGGCGATTCAATCTGGCAAGATTCCGGGAGCTGTCATTTTGATCGGAAACCAGGGGAAAATTGTATACCGACAGGCTTTCGGCTTTCGCGCACTAAAACCGAAGAAGTTACCCATGACAACAGATACCATTTTCGATATTGCCTCCCTGACTAAGGTAATCGCCACATCCACCGCAGTGGCGCAGTTGATAGAGATGGGAAAATTAAATCTCGAAGACCCAGTTGCTAAATATTGGCCTGAGTTTAAAGTTAACGCCAAAGAAGAGATCACGGTGCGAGATCTCCTTACGCACTATTCCGGCCTTCGACCGGCTCTGGACTCCAGGCCAAATGGGTCAGGTTATGACACCGCCCTCCGTATGATTGAAGAGGAGAAACCCGTTCTTCCTCCTGGAACGAGTTTCATCTATAGTGACATCAATTTTATCGTTCTGGGTGAGCTTGTCTCACGCATCTCCGGGGAGCCCCTTGACGTCTACTGCGCCGATCACATATTCAAACCTCTGGGAATGAAGGACACGGGCTTCAAACCCTCCCCTCTTGTCCGGCCTCGCATCGCGCCTACCCAATACCAGCACGGGACCACAGGGAAAATCCTCTGGGGAGAGGTCCATGATCCTATGGCCCACAGCATGGGGGGTGTGGCCGGACACGCTGGGCTTTTCTCCACCGCCGATGACCTTGCGGTCTTT
Source organism: uncultured delta proteobacterium (assembly GCA_963827685.1). Taxonomy (GTDB): domain Bacteria; phylum Desulfobacterota; class BSN033; order BSN033; family UBA1163; genus UBA1163. The sequence goes on from CAWHBU010000001.1 coordinate 118,747, forward strand.
AGCCAGATGATCCTCGATGGAGGCAGCAGAAAAGGTGTGCAGATTCTTAGTCCTTTTATGGTCAAGAAGATGACCGCCCCGCAATCCCCGTCTGACAAAATCCCTCCAAGGGGACTCGGCTGGAATATTGGCTCGTCCCTCATTTCTGTAGGCTCCTTTGAACACAAAGGGTTCACCGGAACCGGGATTTGGATGGATCCGGTTTCCAAGACATATGTCATTATCCTGTCTAATCGGGTTCACCCAAATGGCAAAGGGAATGTCGAACCGCTGCGAGCCAAGATCTTATCACTTATCAATGAATCGATTGGAATGGCCAGCCGACCCTCGCTCGGTGACTATGACGAACAATGGGCGGGCAACAGTGGAAAGGTACAAACAGGAATCGACGTTCTGGCTGGAGAGAAGTTCAGACCCCTGGCTGGATTGCGTGTGGGACTGATTACCAATCATTCGGGCATCGATTCTGGAGGAAGGCGGACCGTAGACCTGCTCCATAAGGCTCCAAATGTAAAACTGGTAGCGATTTTCAGCCCGGAGCATGGCTTCTCAGGAAAGGCAGAAGGAAGGGTTTCCTTGACAAAAGAGCCTTTGACAGGCCTGCCTATATACAGTCTTTACGGAGACGTTGCTCGCCCGACGCAAAAGATGCTCGTTGGCCTCGACGCGCTCGTCTTCGACATTCAGGATGCAGGAGCTCGCTTCTACACCTACATCACCACAATGGGTTATGCGATGGAGGCGTGTGCCAAGAAGGGAATTCCTTTTTATGTTCTCGACAGGCCAAATCCGATCACGGCGTCAGTGGTCCAGGGACCTATCCTGGACAGGAACCTGAGATCATTCACTGGATATTTCCCTCTGCCAGTCCGGCATGGTATGACGGTTGGTGAGCTCGCTACATTGTTTAACGCCGAAACGAAGATTGGGGCCAAACTGCACGTCATCAGAATGCGTGGTTATGAACGCACCCACTGGTATGACGAGACCGGCTTGCTGTGGCTGAGCCCATCGCCTAACTTGCGTACTTTAACAGAAGCGATCCTTTATCCGGGAGTGGCGATGGTTGAAAGTGCAAACGTGAGCGTGGGCCGGGGGACGACAACACCTTTCGAACTTCTCGGCGCTCCCTGGGTGAATGGAGAAGAGCTTGCGTCATACCTGAACAACCGCAGAATCCAGGGTGTCCGATTCATGCCGGTGGATTTTACACCGGGAAGCAGTAGTTTTAAGAATCAATTATGTCACGGCGTCCAGATTGTACTGCTGGATCGACAGGTCTTGGACTCCCCGGCCCTTGGAATCGAAATCGCCAGCGCGCTCCACCGGCTTTATGCAAACGACTTCCAGCTTGATAAGACACTGGGACTGATTGGATCTCGTGAGGTTCTGAAGGCCATTGAGGAGGGTCAGGACCCCACCTCCATTGTGCAATACTGGCAGGGTCCACTGGAACAGTTCTGCAATCTCCGGTCGAAATATTTGCTCTATTAATTAGCATCTGTCCGTAAACTTGATTATTTCGTCATTCCTGCCCCGATTTTCATCGGGATAAACTCCAGCAGGAATCCAGAACCGGTTGAAATCCCTGGATACCCGTTTTCACGGGAATGACGGCAATGCAATTTATAAACAGACACTAATTAATCTCCCCAAAGGGTTTCATAATGCATGCCGAACGGAAAAGGTGAAAGGGTGAAAATGTCTAAGCTCCAAGGTTTCATGTTCTTCCCTCCTTTGATCAAATTTTCATCCTAACCAAAAGGCAAGAGCTGAGGAGAGTAGTTTAAAAAAATTTAGTGGGCAACTCAATGCAGCATAAAAAGTATTTTATGATTAGTTGCTTATTTGATATGATAGCATCAATGAAGTATACCCTGGCACTTTCCAATACAAATTCTTAAAAACACAAATTCCTGCAGGTCGTCAAACCTGAAACATCATATGATTTTCTGCGTCTTGTTCAGTGACGGAGACCTTCGGGTGTTAAGAAATACAATTCTTGGATAGGAGTGCAAGTGAGGATGACCTTCAATCGAAATTTCATCAAGTATTGGCTTCCCGTAGTGTTTTGGATGGCCTTTATCTTTTGGATGTCTACCGAGACATTTTCCTCGGAGAATACATTGTCGTGGATAGAAATAGTCATACGTTCTTTAGTGCCTGAAATCTCAACTCAGGGACTCGACTTAATACATACAGTGATTAGAAAGGCCGGACATGTTATCGAGTATTTTATCTTAGGTCTTTTACTGTTCCGGACGTTTCGCGGCGGCTCTATTTCGTCGTGGAGCTGGCGACGGTCTCTTTACGCTGTCATGATAGTGGCCCTCTGGGCCGCAAGCGATGAGTTTCACCAATCCTTTGTTCCAACACGGACGGCTTCCGCTGTGGATGTGGGCATCGATATAGCAGGTGGGATCCTTGCGCAGTTTGTCGGTACTTTGTGGCATCGTTATAGGAGGAAATAAAGTTTCAACGGCGATACCTCCGCTTGTTTTCTATTATATTTTGGTGGGTCATTTGAAATTGGAGATTAGAGCTCCTGCCTGCCGGCAGGCAGGTATTTGGAAGTTGAAATTTGAGCTTTGGACTTTAGCCCTGGGATTTTTCCAAGGTGATTTTCACTCCCTCTTTAACTTTCAGGAGGACTTTGAGGTCGGATAGAACCTTTCCAATCACATTCACCGCACTGGCGGCACGAATCTCTTCACCCCGACTCGCCGGGGTGGGTCCGAAAAAGATGCAGAAGGCATGTCCGGTTGGCCAATATCCCAACTCTCCCGCTGAGACGACCTCTCTTGCACCTTGCTCCAGCCCGGCCTTCACCGGAATGGTGAAGTAAATTTCCTCGCCCCAGAGATTGGTCTTTGCCTCAATCGGGAGAGCTTCCCAGATCAATTGGCCTGTCTCCGATTCGTTCAGCTCAGCTTCGACCCTTAGTTCACTCACGAGGATTCTGATCTTTTTTCCCATCTTCCACTCCTCTTGCCTCAAGAGGATCAAATTCATTAAAAAGACCTTCATGTTCTTCCTGATTCTCTATATTGTTCGGAAAGAAAAGGATCTCCCGATCCATCTTGACTGCCTCCCCTTTTAGGGTAAGGAAAGTACGAGTCTGGTTTCTCAACAAAAAGAAGCTAAGTACCACCAGAACATAGCTGGAAACCTCCCTTGCTGTAATATAGAAAAAGTGTGCGTCCAAACCAAAAAAGTAGTAATCTTCTGTAAAAAGCCTCGCGGTGTTGATCAAAAGCCCCAGGGTGATGAGCTGCAAAAGGCGTTTGGTCTTCGTCGTATTCTGAGCCAAGGAAAGGACGCACTGATCATAGGTCTTTTTGAAGTTTTTCCAACTGCTCGAAATGTTCTTGAGGAGGTCCAGATATACCTTTTCATCCCCTCCGTAAATCTTCAAACGGACCTGTCTGTCTCCACGAAACAGAAGATAACGCTTTAACAACTCCTCTCTTTCTGAAAGGACTGTCTGGTTTTTTCTGAGTCCTCGGTAAAGCACAAAGGCCAGGCCGATAAGAAGCAAGAAAGGAATTCCTTCGTTGACCAGCTTGATCCAATTCATGACATCCTTTCTCCATCACCCTGTTAGACCTGCCTCACCCTTCCCGTCTCCCTTCGGGGAGACGAATGGGCTGAGGGGACAGGGTTCAGATTCGATTGATCAGGCTGGCCATAAAACCAGCTCCGAACCCGTTATCAATGTTGACCACGGCCACACCCGAGGCGCATGAATTCAACATGGCCAGCAGTGCCGTGATCCCTCCAAAACTTGTCCCATAGCCGATACTGGTGGGAACGGCAATCACAGGCCGGTCCACCAACCCACCCACAACGCTGGGCAAAGCCCCTTCCATTCCAGCCACGACAATGAGGACTCGTGCCGCTTCCAATCTCTGCCTCTCAGAAAGGAGCCGGTGAATCCCTGCGACACCGACATCATAAAGGGTGTCCACACGATTCCCCATGAATTGAGCGGTGACCGAGGCTTCCTCAGCAATAGGGATGTCCGTGGTTCCCGCAGTGATGACCAGGATCGTTCCCTTCCCTTCGGATTTGACGGAATGGGTGAGATAGGTCAGAACTTTGGATCTTGGATAGTATTGGCTCTTCGGAAAGACCTTTTGTATGGCCTTGGCCTTTTTCTCTTCCAAGCGCGTGATGAGGATATTCTGCCCTTTCCTCTTTAACTGTTTCATAATTGAAAGAACTTGTCCAGACGTCTTCCCTTCCCCCCAGATCACCTCTGGAAAGCCTTTTCGAAGACTGCGATGATGATCAATCCTGGTAAACCCCAAGTCTTCAAAGGGAAGCGACTTCAATTCCGCCATGGCCTCATCAACTGTGATCTTTCCTGACTTCACTTTCTTCAAGAGAGCTTCGAGCTTCCGAATGTTCATTCATCCCTCTAAAAATTATTCTATTCGGTCTCATGATGAAAAGTCAAGAAAAACTCCCTCTTCCGTAAACAAATTTTTTCTGGTGAACATTCGTCTGCTGAATGGTTCTCTCATGATGAGTGGGAATAAAAGTTGGGATACTTCCACAATGATTAGTGATGGAGAGCATCGCTCCTATCTGACACTGCCGTTATTTCTTCGGTAACGAATGGTTTACTAAATCTGGATAAGAAAGCCAAAAGAATTAGAGCAGGGTGCTTGCTCACCCTCAGTTTCTGTTGCTCGCCGAGGGCTTAGGAAGAAATCTCTCTGGGCAAGCTGCTCGGAGGGACCTTATCGGCCGTACCGCTTAGTGGATTTGCGCCTTAATTCCAACGCCCATGCGGAATCCCTAGAATGGATGGAAGCAGTTATTCATCGATCTACGATGGCCTGATGAAGCCTCGAAGGGCGGTTCGTCCAGGTGGCAAAAGGCATCGAATCTAAACCAGCGGGGGCGGGAGAAGGAGAAACTGGGGGTAGCAAGAAGCAGGTGACCTTGACAAGGAATGACAAAAAAGATAGTCTAAATTGAACAATTTTGGAAGGTTATCCTTTGTTCGAAGCATGAGGAGGATAGATGAACCGAACGGGGGTTGTCAAGGATCGAAGATATATGGAGCACGTGATGGACCCTGGTCATCCGGAGAGTCCAGAGCGACTTCGGGAGATTTATCAAGGAATCGAGGAGGAGGAGATGAAGGGCCGGGTTCTCTCGAAGGTAAAGCCTCGACTCGCCACCCGCGAGGAGTTAGAGATGGTTCACTCCCCTGCCTATATCGATCTGATCGCCTCGACTGCGGGGAAGCCTCATGTCCGGCTCGATGCAGACACCTCTACCTGTGCAAAGTCCTATGAAGCCGCCCTTCTTGCTGCCGGAGGCCTCCTGGAGCTGATCAAGGTTGTGATGCAAGGAAAATTGAATAACGGATTTGCGCTGGTACGACCTCCTGGCCATCACGCAGAGCGGGATAGGGCGATGGGATTCTGTCTCTTCAACAACGTGGCGATCGGCGCACACTATGCGCTCAAGAATTTCTCCCTCCAGAGAATCCTGATTGTAGACTGGGATGTCCACCACGGAAATGGCACGCAGAACTCCTTTTACGAAGACCCGCGGGTCCTTTACTTTTCTACTCATCGCTACGTTTTCTATCCGGGGACAGGGGCAGCAACAGAGGTTGGAAGGGGCCGGGGAGAGGGATTCACCGTAAACGTCCCTCTTTCGCCCGGAGCGGGTGATACGGAATATGGAATCGTCTTTGAAAAGATCCTTAAGCCCATCGCTCTGGAATATCAACCCCAGTTAATCTTGGTCTCAGCCGGGTTCGATACCCATTACAATGATCCTTTGGGTGGAATGGAGGTGACAGAAAGAGGATTTGCCAGGATGACTCAAATCCTGATGGAGATAGCAGACGCCACGACTCAAGGAAAATTGGTTCTCACGCTTGAGGGGGGTTACAATGTTGCGGCTCAGAGACGGTCTGTGAAGGCCGTCTTAGAAGAACTTTCTCAGGCCTTGCCCCTCGATAAGAAAGACCTGCCGGAAGAAGAGAAGGCCAATTATCCCAGAATGGAGAAATTCCTCCTTCAATTGAAGGAGATACAGAAACGATACTGGAAGAACCTTGAATAGGCTGATGGTTATTTTTCTCAGCCTGCAAAAAAAGTTTTTCAGAACGTGTTAAGCTCCACCTGTGTTCACCATCTCTTTCAGTTCTTTTCCGACCTTAAAGAAAGGGAGTTTCTTCGGCGGGACATCCACGATCTCCCCGGTCTTCGGGTTTCGGCCTTTGTAGCCCCCGTAATTTCTCACCACAAAGCTTCCAAATCCTCTGATCTCGATTCGTTCTCCCTTCTCCAGACTTTCCTTCATCCCGTCGAAAAGGGTGTCGACAATGACCTTGGCAACCTTCTGTGTCACATTCGCCTTCTCTGAGACCTTCGTAATCAGTTCAGCCTTGTTCATAGTTCCTCCCTTCCATTAAACTAAGTGACTTCGAATATATTGCACCGCATTTCTAAAAAAGGCAAGACCCATTCCCTCTTCAGGCAACTCCTCTCGCGTCCAGCGAGGATGATTGGTTCGGTGAAGATAGGCTGTGGTGCCATAACCCGTGATCACAATGGAGCGAGCCACTTTCTTTTTCAACCACTCTCCGTGATTCGTGACTCGCGTTGATGATTCGTAATTTTTCAAGAAATTGATAACTCTTAACTCCGAACTCCGAACTCGGAACTTTTTTTACGGACTCCATCCACCAGCTCACCAAAGGTCTTTTCAAAACCTACCCGGTTCTTGTTAGCCGAACCCGCCAAAACAATCTCTCCCCCGGGGCCCTTGGGAATTCTTACCCATACCCTTTGATGGGAAAAGAAGAAGGAGACAATGAGGCCGAAAATCATCAGTCCGCACCCGATCCAGACCACCCAGACTCCCGGGTCTTTTGTCACCGAAAGTCCGGTATATTCCCTGGGAGAATCCCCCTCAAAGGTGAGGATGAACTCATCCTTCCTCTGCTCATCGAATTTTGGATAGGCTCTCAATAACCAAAAAGGTAGGGACTCCTGGTTGGGCTTGAACAAGACCACCTGAACTCCTTCCCCAAAGTTGTGGACTTGAGGAGCATATTGCAGAACCCGAATGAGATCATTGGAATTTGGGACTGGAACCGTGGTCCCTTCAGGAGCCTTAAAAGTTGCCCTCTCCTTTTTGTTCTTCCACTGAATGCCCAATGTGACATCGTGGACAGTTCCATAATTAGCCTGATAGAAAGCCAACCCTTTATAGTGAAGGGGATGATTGACCTGGACGGCCTTCTTCAAAACCTCTTTCCCATTTTCGAGAATCGTGAGGACGCTCGTATATTCCTTTACATGTTTTTCTTTTCTTCCAGGAAGGTCATAATAGGTGATTTTGAAATCATCGCAATGCACAGAAAAACTGAGGGGTTTCGGGATCTCTCTATCTTTTATCCGCACATAAATCTGATCTGCCGTTTCCCCCTCTAAGATGTTGACAAAACCCTTGAAGCCAAACTGGGATCCAATCAATCCTCCGATCAGGATGATGAGAATGCTCAGATGGGTGCCATATACCCCTAATCTGGAAAATCTACCCTTCTCTGAAAAGAGAGTAACCACCTTTTCTGTCTCAATTCGTTTCGGGTTCCCAAACCACTTCTTCAGATGAGTTTGGATAACCTCTTCTCCCTTGGCTTCGGCTTGGGTTGGAATTCGGATTCTCTCTACATAAGGAAGGGTCTTCAACATCGAATCCTCCAACCCGCTTGAACTGGATTCATGGAGAATCTGTCGCCAGACACCGGGAAGGCGTTGAAGAGAGCAAACGATTAGATTGAGCGCCATCAGAGAAAGCATGGCCTTGAACCACCATGAATGGAAGATGTCGAAGAGACCGAAGAAACTCAGCACCTCATAGAGCCTAACGCCGTACCACCGAATATAATCTGATCGAGGTGCATTCTGCGTGATCAGTGTGCTGCCAATAAAGGAAAAAATAGCAAGCAGAATGAAGAGAAAAATGGTCAGTTTAAGCGACCGAAAAAGGTCATAGATTATGGAAAGGACCCCACTCTCCTTCGCTTTAGCCGCGTCTTTGGATTCTTTCATAGTATTCATTGAATAATATTTTATAAGATAGAGAAATTTCTACCCTGCCTGAAGTGGAATATAACAGGCAGCGAAGTATTTGAAATATTTAACATATCCTCTTGTTTGCTGTCAACCCTTCGATTTTCTTCCCCTTATAAAAGAAAAGGCAGAAATGACTCAGGGTTGACCCTGAGCGCGGCCTTCGTCTCCGCTTTGCAGAGCAAGATTTAGTCGCAGTTGAAGGGTCAAGCAAAAAGGGGTAATTCCTTTTTAGGAACTACCCCTTTCTAATTTACTCTTGATGAAAACTTCAGTCTACTTCTTTTCCTTTACATGGCACTGAGTGCATCCTGTTGGGCCGGCAGGTTTGTTGGCCTTCTTCGCTTCCTCATGGCAGCCCTTGCAGTCCTTATGGGCGGCCTCTTTCATCGAAGGAGTCTTTCCTTCTGCCTTGGCCTTATGACAATCAACACACAATTTACCAGTGGTCTCGCCCTTCTTCCAGGTATGGTGGCATTTCATGCAATCGTACTTCAGGTCCACATGCTTCTTATGGGCAAATGTCACTTTTCCATAAGGAACATCGAACGTGATCACATCTTTTGCAGCAAAAGCCCCAGTGACCATCAGGATGGAGAGCAGGAAACCTGCCAGGATCCCTATGCTGATCAACCCTTTTTTCATTATTGTCTCACCCCCTTTCCTTCAATATCTGTCTGCCTCTTAATCAACTTTTTAGACTAAAAAAGTCTATCAAATATTCATTCTTTGTCAAGAAAAAAAAGGGAAAAATTTGGGATCTCTGAAAATTTTTTTATCTTTGATAACTTGGCTTGGCCCTTGCCTGACAGATTGAATTCACCTATGTCTTTAAGATCAAAGTTAACATCCCCTCTCAGTCGCGCACGAGGTGAAGATGATCTCCATCGCGTGTGCTCCGATTAATTCCGCTACCTGTGCCCGTGCCGTCTCGATCACCGTCTTCAGCTTTGAGCCAAACTTGTATGTACTTGATGGATTACCCCATTCAGAGGTCAGATACGGCATCATTGCTTCCAGTACCTCGGGCAGCACCGGAGTAGTCGCATTGTAATCTAGGTAAATCATAATACACTCACTACATGAAGAGGTTAAATCCCTCCCGACCTCCCTTTTCCAAAGGGAGAAAAAGGCTTGTGTTGCAACCTGCGATATTATAGGATCTCGATTTGCTCTAAGATTCGTTCTTTTGTTTTAAGCGGGGTATGATTCCGTTTGGCCTTTTCCACAATTTCCTTTCCCAACAAGGCAGCGCCAAGGGCTCCGGTGATCAAAGGCTCTTCGGGTACCAGAATCTCGCGGCCCAATTGTTCGGAAAGAGCTTTAAGCAAACCTCTATTTTTAGCCCCTCCACCTGTTACGACCACCGCCTCCTCCACCTTTAGACGGTTGACCATTCTACATATCCTGTCGGCAAGGGAATGATGAACCCCTGCAAGGAGGTCTGAAATGGGTATACCTTGTGCCAAACTGGCTGCCACCTCTTGCTGGGCCCATATGGTACAGATGTTGCTTATCTGTGCACGATTCTTGCCTTGCAGAGAAAGGTCACCGACTTTATCCAAAGGGACCCCGAGGGTATCGGCAATCACTTCTATGAATCGACCACTACCTGCCGCGCACTTGTCATTCATAACAAAATCAGTCGTCTTGCCCGTAGTGTCTATTTTGATTGCCTTGATATCCTGACCCCCGATATCGATGATAGTCTTGGCATTAGGAAAAAGACTGATGATACCCTTGCCGTGGCAGGTGATTTCCGTAAACTGTCTATCGGCAAAAGGGACATTAATTCTCCCGTAGCCCGTAGAGACAATGTAGGTGATCGCTTGGAAGGAAAGTGCAGCCCGACTGAGCGCCTCTTCCATGACCTTATTGGCTAACCGACGCTGCTCTGGGCCTGTAGACCCAATAATCGAAGCGATGATCCCTTCATTTAGGATCACCGCCTTTGTCATCGTGGAACCAACGTCAATGCCTGCAAAATATGAGGTCAATGCAATCTTCCATAGGTTGAGGCTTAGGTTAAGGCTAAGGGGAAAAAATTCATTTTAACCCTCAACCTAAACCTTAACCTCAACCTTCCTGACAATTAGGCCGCCTTATTTAATCGATTGGATTCCAGGGTGGCGATGAAGGCGTCGATCTTATTTCTTGTATCCACTTCCGAATACGATGTGATATCGATGATATCACTTTCAAGAATCAGGGAAGGAAGCTCTCTGTAAACCTTTTCCTTCTTTCCGGCTTTCCCTATCATATAGACTGGGATCGGTTTATATATTTCGGCCAGTTGGTGCAACTGCCAGATCAGGCCTACGTGCCAGGTTCGACACGAAAAGGCTTCATGCATAACAATTCCATCAATCTTGTACTCTTCGATCCAGTTGATTAAGCGTTCCACATCGGGCTCTGATCCCGGCCTTTTCTTGGCTTTGTCATACCAGAAGGTCCAATATCCGAGCCATCTCCATGCCAGATGCTCGATGGGATCTTTGGTTTCCGGGATATCCATCTCATTGAGAGGAGCGACCATTCGATAGGTTGTCTCCACAGGGAACGAGGCCCCCTTGCTGTTAAAGTAATTGAAATCGGTCAAGGCAAACCAGGCAGGTAATCCACCTCCCCACATAAGTCTATATTTTTCGTTTTCAACCTCTCCCTCACCCTTGGCGATCTTCTCCTCCAATTCTTTTTTCAGGCCCATGAAGAAATCATAAGCCTCCTGGGTGGCCATCATGTAGTTTAATGGTACCATGGTATTCATTGCATCACCGGTTCCCATGGGACAAGGCACAGCCTTTCGAAGGCTATAGGTTTCATCGATCAGGTTCCAGGTTCGATCGCTTAAACCAACCAGTTCTCTCAAACGATCGTAATCCATCTTCTTTTTGGTCTGCTCTTCAAGAAAGGCCACCAGTCCGCGCAATTGTTTGACGATATATGTGTGGTAGTAGCCCCAGACTTCTCTGTGATCCTGATTCCTCTGAAACAGGGGATAGGGAAGGTCTATATTGTAGATCGGGACATCCTGCATAAATTGCTGGGAGGCCTGATACCATTTCGACCTTGGATCACAGAGGATCTGTCCGCTGGATATCATCATATCAGGCCTTGCCTGTCCGCCCCAGGGGGCATCGGGTGGCATTTGGCCCAATTCTTCTCTCCACTGATCAAACCCGATCCCGCAAAGGGCATAGGTGCACAGGGAGCGCGAAAGACCCAATGACTCTGCCCTCTGAAGAAATCTTTCCGCATCCCTCTTTGCTCCGCATACACCAGCATATTGCTCTGTCCATATAGGGAGCACATCCATGGCCCGGAAGATCTCTTCATGATGGCAGACGATAAAGGTATAGGCTATTTTTTGTTTTCCCTCTGCCCGTGCCTGGAGGGTTCTAGTAATAAATTCCCTTGCAATTCGGCTAATAGATGCAGCCGCCTGGGTTGCCGTCACCCTCTTTTTCGGTTTTGCCTCTCTTTGTTCCTCAGCCATACTCTAAACCCTCCTTGTTCAGAATCCATGCTAGCTGATCATCTCCAGAAAGGCCTGGATTCTGGTTCTGAGCTGACCAATTGTACCCGCAGAATAAATATCCTCCAGATGAAGAAGTGGAACATTAATAGACTTGTAGTAGGCTTTTCTTGCAGGGACTTCAAAGCCAAAGGGATCACAGTATTTGTAGACATAAAGAATGGCGCCATCCACCTTGAATTCCCTGGCATAGGCCCCGATATCACCAAATCGAGAGGCGATATCCCCTTCAAAGGTACCCGCCTTGTTTTCCCTGTACGTCTTGGGGCAATTGATTTTATCGAGATACCGATGGGCCAGTGCATTGATTGGATCTCCTCCTTCATCGGTCCGTGGAAAATAATCCCTCGCTCCGTTGCAGATGGTATCGGCCACCACATTGCCCCCGAGTTCTTCTACGAGCTTGATGAGTTCAATATTATCGAGACAGGCACCGTCGATAAATATTCGAGGGCCTTCCTTAAGTGGAGATTTCTTTCTTTTCCCAATCTCCGCCAAAACCTGATCAACCAGAGTATTAGATTCGCCAATGGGTAAACCTGATCCGGCTGTTAACACCATCGTTAATTCTGTTCCAGAGATAAGTGGCGGATCTGCCTTTCTGAATTCATAAAGGGCTCTCACCTTATCCCTGTTTTCATTATAGGTTCGAATGGTCTTACCCAGATCACCATCGGTGATTGCCTTTCCAGCAAACTTCTCCAGACTTTTCCTGAAGGTGTTTAGCTCCGCATGAAAGAATTCAGAGGACGATTCGTCGCAGACAGTAGGAATATTGATAAAGTGAAAATAGGAATAGGGAAGAGAATAACTCCAGGCACTATAGCTTCGCACCATGCTATCACAGCCATGGGGAATGACCATACCAGAGAGAAAGTCATATTTTTGTTTCACCGAGAGGTCGAAGCAGCTACGGTAATAGGGGCATACAATGGTTTCAAGGAGTGTGTCTCCTTTCGTAATGGGCTCATGGATATTTCCTCTCACCCGAAAAGGGATACATCCGGCTGCTGTGATGATTTCCAAAGGGACAAAGGAACAGATATAGCCGATTATCTTTTTCCCTTTCTTTTTCAGCTCCTTCGCCCTCAGCCCGTAATCCTCATAATATTTTTCTACCGTGTTTAAAGTGCTGCTCCGTCTTCCATTCATCGACTTTCTCCTTTAAACTCTAACGTCCTTTCTAATGTAATATATACATGATAGAGATTTATGTTTCAATCTCATTGTCCTTAATTGTAATTCAGATATTTGACCATAGACTTCAGACGTCAGACTGAATTTTTTATCGCAAAACAGCAGTTGCGAGGTATAGGCTGTAACTCCTAACGACTTATGACTTGCGCTCTCGCGAAATAGAAAAGCCTGGCGTCTAAAGTCTGAAGTCAGGCGTCTGAATCACAGATTATCCTAAGCTTTCCATAGCGATAATCGCCGCACCTAACGCAGCCGTCATATGGGGATTTTGTGGTACAAGGATATCATGACCTCTGATTTCCTTTAAAGCCCGCACAAGACCTACATCTCTTGCACCGCCACCCACCATGGCCACATCCTGTTCCACACCCATTCTCTCCGCCAAACTGTTGATCTGGGCGGCAAGAGCTCTGTGTATGCCTGCCAGAAGATCTTCCTTTGTGACTTCTTGAGAGAGTCGGGAGATCGCCTCTGACTCCGAAAAAACTGCACATCCGGTGTTAAACTCCACTCTCTTTTCAGATTTCAAAGACAACTCACCAATCTCTTCCACCTTGACCTGGAGAACCTTGGCAATGACTTGCAGGATTCTGCCGCTTCCTCCAGCGCATTTGCCGCTCAATAAAAAATTGGTCACACTTCCATTACCATCGATGCGGAGGACCTTCGTATAAAGATCTCCCACGTCAATGACGGTTTTCACAGAAGGGAGAAGAGAGGAAACGCCTTTTGCATGGCAGACGATATCCGGCTTGACTTCGTCTGCGAAGGCCACCAGTTTTGATCCATATCCGGTAGCGACAGCCCGGGAGATATCACCTGGTGATCTCCCTGTCTGGGAAAGTAATTCCTCTCTTATCCTCTCGGCCGTAAGCTTGAAATCACCCCCAGAAGGACACTCAAAAGAACCCAAGGGTCCTTGATTACCGAGGACGATCCCTTTTGATAAGGCTGACCCGATATCAATACCCAATACAAAAACCATCTTCCCTCTAACATTCGTTAAATTCGTTATTGTTCGCGCCATTCGTTTACATAAATAACACAAATCCCAAACCCCCTCAAACTACCCTCAAAAAATCTGTCATTGCAAGGAGTCCCGCATGAACGGGACGGCGAATCAATCTCAGGAAATGAATTGAGGAGGCGACTCAGTCGCGCTGACCTCTTGAATCATTGTTTGACATGTTCTACCAAAAAGTATAAATCTTCATATTAGCCATAACATTTCCGCAGATGGTTGTACTAATACAAACGCATTAAGTAATGTTACATAGCCTACGAATCTTTTGACAAGACCATGAGCGAGTTGTTTTACAAACGACAGACCAAAGATTATCAAGGTTTTCAAACCAACGGTTGGTGGTGGATTCATAGCGAACACTGCGCCAAATCCGTTCTTGCACGTTTAATCCCGGTTGATACGGGGGTAAATATTCGATATGGAGCCTCGGATGTTTTTTAAGAAATTGTTCGATGGGATCGCCTCTGTGCCAGCGGGCCCTGTCGACATAAAGCCAAATGGTATATTCTTTAAACCTTCCATAGAGGTGGCGCAAAAGTTTGAGAAACCCTTCTCTATCCCCCCGTTTTGTCTGAATCATGCCATAGCGTCCAAGCAAAGGATTGACCCACCCAGAGATATTCAAACGGATACGATGCTGGCTGGTCGTGGGAATCTTAAGACGCTTTCCTTTTTTCGCCCAGCCCCGGCTAAGCCTGGGGTGCATCGTAAAGCCTGTCTCATCCTGGAATACAATTGTCTCTTTTGGCCCCAGGGACTCAAGTTTTTTTTAAAGCCCGCTGGAACTTTCGGGCTTCTTGGCTTTGTGCTTGAAGATAAGAATAACTCGCTCTCTTTAACCGATAACCCAAATGATGCATCCAGCGTTGGGCTTGCCGCACCTTCAGGTTTATCCCGAAAGACCGTTTCAGATGAATCGCAACCGTTGGCCCATCCCATTGAGTCCGGTTTAAACCAAATTCCCGCGGAGACTTCTCTAAGTGTCCCTCCAGCACCCTTTGAATCTTTGTCTCTAACCGTGGAGGCCTTCCCGATCTTGGCTTGGATTTTAAGAACTCTAAGCCGTCTTTGTTCACCCCGTGAATCCATCGGCTTAAACTCATCCGGGTCAACCCTAACACCTCGGTTATCCATCCCGGACGTTGCCCTTCAAGCACCAGGAGTAAGGCGGCTATCTTTATGCCTATCCAAGCCCCTGATATTTGTTCGGCTAATGCTAATAAACGCTCTTTATTGGCCTCTTTATGCTCTAAGATTAATGTGGGATTTTTCATGCCCACATATTAACATAAATAAACTGTTATGTCACTTTATTTAGGACGTTTGTATTAATATAAGAAACAATGTTAAACGCATGGATGTGATTGAGAGATCATCGACATCTTTCCTCCTTCGGCAAAGTCCTTTTGGACGATTTGCTGTACTTTGGTCACTCCATGGAGGGCAACCTGAGATTTACCGAGTTTTACTTTCGAGGCCTGGCTTGTCGGCTGAACAAGCAGTCAGGGAAACACTTCCAAGGTTAAAATCATCGACTTGCATTGAAATCAACGAGGTCGCTGACCAGATTGAGTCTTTCCTGCACGGAGAGGACATCCGCTTTTCTCTGAAAAAGATCCGACTCGATCTTTGCTCGACATTCCAAAGGGAGGCATTACAAGCCGAACATGGAATACCGCGTGGATGGATAAGTACTTACCAACGAATTGCCGGGTATTTAGGCAGAGCATCAAGTGCCCGTGCAGTTGGTATGGCTTTGGCCCGGAATCCATTTCCCATCATAATCCCATGTCACCGGGCCATACGTACTGACGGAACGCTTGGTGGGTATCAAGGCGGACTCGCGATGAAGCGGAAACTACTTGAAATGGAAGGCATCCGCATCGAGGATTCCGGATACGTCATTACTCGGAATTACTTCTATTGAAGGATATAGGCGTTTAAGAGGCTGCAGCCGGCGGTGAGAGATATGGGAGACATTGAGGAGAAGGCGAAAATGGAGATCATCATAGGAAATCATTTGAAGATGCATCTGCCGTATCATCTCCGTGATCGGGCGTTGCGGTTTTACACTGAGATATTAGGTTGCAGGAAGCTCACTGTTCTACCCTATCCGAATGTAGACCTTTATGAGTTCCAAGGAGGATTCGTTCTGGGGCTGTTCTTTTGTGATGAGGTGGATACGCTATCTGAAAAGGAACAATTAAAGGCAACCTGGATGGAGATCAAGGCCGATAACCCGGACGCTCTCAAGCAACGCTTGATTGACTTTGGCGTCAAGGAAGTGGAATTTGAAGACAAGTCGCGATTCTATTTTCAGGCCCCGGGAGGCCAGGTGTTCCGTGTGGCTCCAATGGAGGGGGGCCTGTAAGTTCTTACCAATTCGTTGAATAAGGATGTTTCTCAGCTAATGGGTCAACACAGTTTTCTTGTCTTATTAGGGCCATCTTCGAAATTCGTTTTGCGAATTGGCGAGGTTTTTGGTATAAAAAAACCGAAGCTGACGGCTAACAGCATCGCTGGCTGCCCACAACTTGGCTCGGCGTAAGGTGACAAAGGAGGTCTACTTTGGCAAATGTCCATGATAGCTTAATCATCGCCTTTCCATGCCCACCAGAATCGGGGTGTACCTATTCCTTTACACTTTCCTCTCGCTTGGGGCAAATGCTTGAGATGGCCGAACACAGATTCGGCCCTCGTGATAGATCATACACGATTCTTGGGTTTGAGTTTCGGGCAGGGTTACCACAGATTTGTTTCCCTGAAAATGGGATGAATGTGATTGTGCAACTTGATTCTTCAACCATGAATGATCCGAATCTGCCTTTGTTTCAAATGGCCCACGAATGTGTGCATCTTTTGACCCCTGTATTACCTGCCACTGTAAGTGTTTTGGAAGAGGGACTCGCAACTTATTTTTCAAAAGAGTATATGACATCGCATGTCGGTGGTGTATGGTTCACTGGTGATCAAAAGTACGGCCATGCCGAGGTCTTAGCTCGGAAATTGTTGTTGTTGAATGCAGATGCCATTAAAGCTCTCCGTGGACTTGTTCCTGTCATCTCACGCGCCACTGCACAGGATATTCTCAAAATATGCCCAAACTTGCCATCACATTTATCAGAACAGCTCGTTGTACGCTTTCAATCTTGGGATGGGAACATTAGGTCCGTCGGAGCCAAACCGACCAAACTCCACTTGTAAATCGGTAAAGTTGCTGGTATAGAAAATTGATTACTTATCCTGACTGGGCATAACATTTTTACAAATTGTTGCAGTCACATAGCGATGCCTTTCGTTGCGGTTCGTGACCTCCAGGTGTATTACGAGATTCGCGGGGCAGGCCCGCGCTTACTCACTATCAGTGGTACAGGCGGTGATTTACGCTCTTCACCCAATATCTTCGAGATGCCCATTGCCCGGCATTTCGAGATCCTCGCCTATGATCAGCGCGGTCTGGGTCAGACTTCGCGCCCGGATATCCCCTATGCCATGGCCGACTATGCCGACGATGCCAATGCGTTACTCGACGCCGTGAGGTGGAAGCGCTGCTTGGTGATGGGCATCTCTTTCGGAGGGATGGTCGCGCAAGAGTCCGCTCTGCGCTATCCGCACCGAGTAGAACGTCTGGTTTTGGCTTGCACCAGCAGTGGCGGTGCAGGCGGAGCTTCGTATCCCTTGCACGAGGTCGCTGACCTCCCTGTTGAGGACTACGTGCGCCGTGTCCTCCAACTCAGCGACACCCGCTGGGATGCAATCTGGCAGGCAGCCAATCCAGCTCAATTCCAGACATTGATTGACCAGATCCTGAAGGGTCTGCAGGTGGGAGCAGACGAACCCGGACGCCATATCGGTTTCCGCCGGCAGTTGGAGGCCCGCGCCCATCACAATACATACGAGCGGCTTCCTACCCTGCGGATGCCCGTGTACCTTTGCGGGGGCCAGTACGACGGCATCGCAACGCCCGCCAATCTCGAAGCGATACAGAAACAGATTCCGGGGGCACGGTTGGAACTGTTTGAAGGCGGGCACCTATTTTTCATCCAAGACCCCCGAGCATTCGATCGCATTGTGGCGTTTCTCCGAGGGGATCTCGACGATTAACCCTGGCAAGGACATGGCGTTATCCAAGGGCCTCGCTTAGCAAGAAGAAAAAAGGTTGCAGTTAAGCCTTCAGAATTCATTTTGTGAATTTTTCGCTAAGAGACCCTATCTCCTTTCCTAGTCTTATCTCTCCGTCCAGCCTTTCCTCCATCCTTGTTAATTGACAAAGGGAGAACGCTGTGGCATAAGACAGTGGTGAGTAAAAAGCTGCGATTTTCACATTGACATGCCAACCAAAATTTCTGCCCTCGTTTGAATAGAAAAAAGGAAAAAGGAGGATAAGAGATGAGGCTCAAGGACAAGGTAGCGATTGTGACGGGAGCCGGACGGGGAATCGGTGAAGGGATTGGTCTGCGCTTTGCAGAAGAAGGAGCAAAATTGATCGTCAATGATGTGAGCGAAGCGGATGCCAGCGGCACGGCGGAAACAATTAAAAGCAAAGGCGGCCAAGCAGTGGTCGTGATCGGCAGCGTCGCCTCACGGCAAGTGGCCCAGAAAATGGTCGATACAGCCGTTAAAGAATTCGGGACCGTGGATATCCTGGTGAACAACGCCGGTATTATCCGCGACGCCATGCTCCACAAGATGACCGATGAGCAGTGGGATCAGGTCATCGAAGTCAATTTGAAGGGCGTTTTCCTCTGCACTCAGTGTGCGGCCAATGTGATGCGGGAGAAAGGGTATGGGAAGATCATCAACGTTTCTTCCAGTAGCTGGCGGGGTAATCCTGGGCAGATCAACTATTCCGCAACCAAAGCCGGGGTGATCGGGATGACCAAGACCGCCGCTAAGGAGCTGGCACCCAAGGGGATTAATGTCAACGTCATTGCCCCCGCGATGGTCTTCACAGACATGATCAAGTCCATGCCGCCCGAGAAGGTCGACCGGCTGGAAAAAATGCTGGCTCTTATTGTTCCCCTGAACCGGTGGGGAGCACCGAGGGATATCGCCAATCTGGCCCTCTTCCTGGCTTCCGACGAAAGCTCGTTCATTACCGGTCAGTTGATTCATTGTGACGGCGGGATGATTATGTAAAAAGAGAGGGTTCAAGGGGCTTGGGGCCAAGGGTTCAAGAGATTTACTGGTCAAAGAATAAATCTTGGTCTTTTCACTCGAACCCTGGAACCCCTGCCTGCCGGCAGGCAGGCTTGAACCCTGGGCAAAGGGTTTTCGATAACTTAGAAGAAGGTCTTTACTCTTTCATTGCCGGAATCACCAGCACGAAGTGCAGTAAAGGATTGAGCCGTGTTCGATTTCGCCAAGGGGACAATTCAATTTATTCGGGGAGGCAAGTATCCCTTTTGCCACTCGGTGCTGATCGATGACCGAGACCGGGCGGTCATTGACGCCTCCAGTGACAGGGACAAATTACAGCAGTTTAAGGACCAGGGACCCGTAGACTATCTGATCACCTCTCACGCCCATGAGGACCATCTCATTTTCAACTACCTTTTCCCTCAGTCCAAATTTTGCGTCCATCCCTTCGATGCCCCCCACTTTGAAAACGTCGAATCCCTGATTGACTCCTATGGGGATGCAGCCAAAGAGGAAAAGGAAAAGTGGCGGGCTTTCCTGGAGAACGACTGTCACTATCGGCCCCGCCGAGTCGATCTGCTCTTAAATGACGGGATGGTGATGGACTTAGGGGGGGTTAGAATGGAGGTGATCCACACTCCAGGGCACACGCGGGGACACTGCGCCTTTTATTTTATCAATGAAAGGATTATGTTTACCGCTGACCTGGATCTGACCAAGGCTGGCCCTTATTACGGGGACCGTGGCTCCGACATAGGTGAAACCATTCGCTCCCTCGAGCGTCTTAAAACGTTTGAGGTAAAAACCTACCTGACCGCTCACGGAAAAGGAATTTTGGAAGGCGACCCAGGACACATTGACCGCTACTTGGAAGTTATTTTTCAAAGAGAAGAAAAACTGATTGACCTTCTAAGCAAGGGCCCGAAGACCCTTGATCAAGTGGTTCAGAAAGGGATCATCTATGGGAACAAATCCCCCATAGGGCCTTGGGATCTGACACTTTCTGAAAGAGCGATGATCTTGAAGCACTTGTCTCGCTTGGTAGGCATGAATCGGGTGGAACAAGAAGGAGATTTCTACGTCCTTCGAAATCAATTGGGCCAAGATTTCTGCCCTCGTTAATCATCACTCATTAATTTATTTGGAGGCGGGGTGCCATGTATAATCTCGACGGACAGGTCGCTATTGTCACTGGTGCAGGAAGCGGATTGGGGCGAGCCATTGCCTTGCGCCTTTCCCAAGAGGGAGCCACCATCGTGGCCACGGATTTAAACGGGGAGGCTGCGGGAAAACTGATTGAGGAAATGAAGAACCAGAGAAGGCCCGGTCTTTCCATTGAGATGGATGTCTCCATCGAAAGAGATGTGGAGCGAACGGTCAAACAAACAATAGAGAATTTCGGCCAGATCGACATCCTGGTCAATAACGCCGCCACAGGAAGTCCCGGGCTGATCATAAACTGTTCCGAGGAAGACTGGGAGAGAACCATGCGGGTAAATCTCAAGGGTACTTTCTTATGTTCACGGGCTGTGGCCAAAGAGATGATTCCCCGCAAACGGGGACGGATCGTAAATATTTCCTCCATATCCGGAAAATCCGGAGAGGAATTCATCGGCGTTTATTGTGCTTCCAAATTCGGGGTGATCGGCCTGACCCAGGTCCTGGCCAAGGAACTGGGCCGCTTTGTGATCACGGTGAATGCTGTTTGCCCGGGACACATCTGGACGCCCGGTTGGGAAACCCTTGGGCGGTGGTTCAAAGAGAATTTTCCGGCGCTGGCGCAGTTGAGCCCACAAGAAATTTTTGAGAAATCGGTGAAATCCGTCTTGCGCCGGCCGCAAGAGCCGGAGGACATCGCCAGCCTGGTGGCTTTCTTGGTTTCCGAAGAGGCCAGAAATATTACGGGTCAGGCCATCAACGTGGATGGCGGGGCGCTGATGCATTAAGGCAGTTCGGAGAAAAGACAAGGTTCAAGGGTTTTAGGGACCCAAGGGAACGAGCTGAGGCCCAATTTGATCAAAAGAGAATGCTTTTGCCTGTCAGGACCCCCCGACCGCTGACAATGCGGTTGATCTGATTCGTGCCCTCGAAGATCTGGGTCAATTTAGCATCGCGCATCAGCTTTTCCACCACGGCACCCTTCATATAGCCGCTTCCAGCCAGGATCTGGACCGCGTCGGTGGTCACCTTCATCGCTGCGTCCGAGGCGAAGCATTTGGCAGCCGCGGCCTCGACGGAACACTTCACGTTTCGGTCCAACATCCAACCCACCTGCAAGTACATGCCTCTCGATGCCATGATCAACGCGTACATGTCGGCAAGCATGAAATGCACCCCCTGAAAGTACCCGACGGGTTGCCCGAACTGTTCACGCTCCTTCGCCCACTTCGTCGCTTCATCGAGGGCTTTCTGAGCAATTCCTGTACAGATTGCGGTAATGTTCGCCCGTCCTCTATCGAGGGCCATCATCGCTAGCTTGAACCCCTGACCTTCCTCACCGATCAAATTCTCTTTCGTTAGCTTCACGTCTTCGAAGAAAAGCTCGGCCACGACCATGGCTCGGTGGCCCATTTTGTCCTCGACTCGGCCCGTTCTGATACCTGGCGTATCTCGAGGAACGGCAAAGCAGGATATTCCCTTGGTTCCAAGAGTTTTATCCATTGTGGCAAAAACGCACAGCAAATCAGCATGCTGACCGTTCGTGATGTAGCACTTGGATCCATTTAGGACGTACTGGTCGCCCTTTTTCTCTGCCAATGTGTTCATTCCACCCGCATCGGACCCGGCCCCAGGCTCCGTCAAGCAGAAACAGGCACTTCGATAACTCTCCGTCATACGTCCCAAGAATTTCTTCTTTTGCTTCTCAGTCCCCCCAAGAAGAATGGCACCCGTTGACAGGTGAGATATACCAAT
Source organism: uncultured delta proteobacterium (assembly GCA_963827685.1). Classification (GTDB taxonomy): domain Bacteria; phylum Desulfobacterota; class BSN033; order BSN033; family UBA1163; genus UBA1163. The sequence goes on from CAWHBU010000001.1 coordinate 140,663, forward strand.
CATCTGCCCGATGGCACAGCAGTCGTAGTTCAAGGCTTCGGTAACAAGATAATGGGTCACATAGTCCATGCCAGAGCCGCCGTACGCACTCGGGATGTTTGTGTACATCAGCCCCAGTTCACGGGCCTTCTTCAAAATGGACTCGGGATAAGTGCCATCACGATCATACTGGAGGGCCATCGGTCGAATTTCCTTCGACGAGAATTCCCTGGCCAGATCCAGGAATCGCTTCTGTTCGTCCGAAAGGCTGAAGTCGATCATTTTTGGTTTTCCTTTCTTGGTAGTATGGCTATACCGAAACCGAAGTTTATTAAAACGGGATGACTGACTGGCTGTGAGTCATTTAGTATCATCCAAGTGGGACCCTGTCAAGAAAAAAACCACCGGCAAGCTTGAAGGAACGCTGTTTTCTATTTTGCAACTACGAGAAACCCCTGGTGCCAGAAGCTGAAAATTCCCTTACAAATCTTTTCCTAAGAGTCTCTATCTCCTTTCCTGGTTACGTTACCCGAAAATACTTGCGTCAAATGGCGCCGCGCTAACACCCTTATTCCTGTTGACCCCGTTTGGACAATTCAGTGAACTCCAATTATAATTTGGGTTGTTCCTCAACGTCTTTTCACTTTAAGGATGGCTCTTAAGATGCGTCGTTACCTCATATTCGTTGCTGGTGCATTAGGCCTTCTCATGTACTCGATTGACAGTACGGTGGTAGCAGTAGCCTTCCCCAACCTTATAAAAGACTTTGGCACTAATGTCCTCTGGGCAGCATGGACTATTTCAATTTATTTAATTGCCGTAACCAGTGTCATGCCATTGATGGGAAACCTGAGCGATAGCTTCGGTCGCAAAAAGGTCTTTCTGATTTCTCTCATCCTTTTTACAGTCAGTTCCCTGGCCTGTGGCCTTGCCGTCAATATCTACAGCTTGGTGGCATGTAGGTTTCTTCAAGGCATCGGAGGAGCGAGTTTTCTCCCGACGGCGGCAGGTATTGTGAGCGATCAATTTCCTGAGAACCGGGAGAGGGCCATTGGCCTGTTTACAAGCATCTTTCCCATAGGAGGTATTATTGGCCCGAACTTAGGGGGCTGGATCGTAAGTCGATATTCTTGGCGATATATTTTCTATATCAATTTACCTATCGGCATTTGTCTGATAGTTTTGATTGTGATTTTACTTGAAGACACTGAAGTTATTTCTCGGCCTCATATAGACTTTGTGGGAGCTTCTCTTTTCTTTGGAGCAATACTTTTCCTCATGCTTGGCTTAAATCTTATTGCTGAGAACTTCTCTATCTCGTCCCTTCTTCTAACAACTATCTTTTTAGTCGTCAGTTTTTTGTTCCTTTATCTATTTTTTCGTCAAGAGAAAAGGGATTCCAACCCAATCCTGGATATAACCTTCTTAAGATCAAAGCCTTTTCTGGCAGCAAACCTATATAACATGATTGTAGGTGCCGGAGTCTTCGGGATCTTTGCCTTTATCCCACTCTACGCCACCTCAGTGCATAAGTTATCGACCTTGGTTAGCGGTATGATATTAACTCCTCGCTCTCTCGGAGTCATCTTCGCCTCAGCTGTAACCAGCTTTCTGCTCAAGCGGTGGGGTTACCGATGGCCCATGGTGTTGGGTTTGAGCATCATCTCGCTCTCAACCATCCTTCTGGGTGGCCAAGGACTCCAGTTATTGAGGATGATCGGTACCCATTTGGGAGTCGCTGAAATCTTGGCAATCCTGATCATGGTGACCGGAATCGGCATCGGAATTGCTCTCCCTGCCTCCAATAACGCCTGTATCGAGTTGATGCCGGAAAAGGTAGCCACCATTACAGGACTTCGAGGAATGTTTAGATCTGTTGGAGGAGCTTTCGGAATTTCATTAATTACAATTATCCTTCATTCGAGTTCTTCCCCTGCGAATGGCTTTAAAACCACCTTCATCTCTTTTGGTCTGGGGCTTCTATTTACTATTCCTCTTGTCTTTCTTATGCCTACTGGAAAGAAAGGAGGGGGAAACAAGAAGACATTAAGTGCCTGATTTTCTCTTTTCCAAGTCCAGATGACTCTCGCAAACATGAGTCTTAAATCTTGCCCTATAACAACGTTTCAAAGGGGAAAAAATGACGAGGAGGTGAAGTATGGGAATCCTGAACCATTTCAAACCGGTTTCGACTTGGCCGGCTGAAAAGGTCCGTCTTTTTCTCAAGGAAAAGAACCCACAGGATTATAACCTTATCGATGTCAGAACACCCAAGGAGTATGAACAGGGCCACCTCCCTGGCGCACGATTAATTCCAGTGGGGGAACTGGCCGATCGTCTCTCCGAAATTGATCCCCAAAAGCCTACGGTCGTTTATTGAGCTGCAGGGGTGCGCAGCCGGGCCGCTGCCGCTACTTTATCGAGTGCAGGATTCAAAGAGGCCTATAGCATGCAAGGGGGGATCAATGCCTGGAAAGGTCTTGTGGCAGAGGGGGCTCCAGAATCAGGCATGGCCTATTTTTCTCCAGCCACAAAGCCAGAAGAGCTGATTGCGCTGGCCTGGTTACTCGAGGATGGATCGCGTAAATTCTATTTGGACTTGGCTGCGGTCTTGAAAGATCAAGAGGCAAAGAATCTCTTTAAGGATCTCTTCGCAGCAGAGGAGCGTCATCAGGCCTTCCTTCTCAAGCTTTACAAAGAACTCTCCGGTTTGACCTCCACCTCAGGATTCCCTGGGTCGGTCATTTCGCTGAAAGAAGAAGGCGATGTGATGGAAGGGGGAATGCGCCTCAGCGAGGTATTACCCTGGGCCAAAGGGAAAAGTGTGACAGAAATCCTTGAATTTTCTGTTTCTTCGGAGGCGAATGCCTATGATCTTTATGTCAAAATGGAACGCCAGATGAAAGATCAACGATCCGCACAGATCTTTCATGTCTTATCAGGTGAGGAAAAGCAACACCTTGAGCGATTAAGCTCATTGCTTGAAGGAAAAATATAGAGGGAGATTATTTTATCTTAAAGGATTCTTCCATCCCGATATATTTCTTTCTCAGTTTTGGTTTTTCAATCTTTCCTGTTGGGTTACGCGGCACCTCACCGAAGAAAATTTTTCGAGGTCTTTTATACTTCGGCAATTTCTCACAATACTTTAGGACATCTTCTTCTGTGAGAACTTTACCAGGCACAACATCAATGACAACGGTTACCACTTCACCTAAACGTTCATCCGGGTAGCCAATGGCTGCCACATCCTTGACACTCGGATGAGCATGGAGGAAGTCTTCAACTTCTACGGGGAAAACATTCTCACCACCCGAGATGATGAGGTCTTTTTTACGATCGACCAAGAAAATAAAACCATCTTCGTCCTGTTTTGCCATATCCCCTGTGTATAACCATCTGTCCCTGATCGCTTTGGATGTAGCCTCGGGATTTTTATAATATTCCCTCATCACACCATCGCCTCGAACCACCAGTTCCCCTACCTCTCCCCTCTTTACTGGATTTCCTTCTTCATCCACAATTCGAGTTTCCCAGTTGAACCCTGGAAGTCCGATCGCCCCAACTTTATGTTCATTCTCTATTCCGAGGTGGACACAGCCAGGGCCTGTCGATTCGCTCAGACCATAGGTGGTATCGTAGGCCATATTGGGGAAGTACTCCTTCCAGTGTTTGACCAGTGAAGGAGGGACAGGCTGCGCACCAATGTGCATGAGTCTCCATTGCCGGAGATCATATTCCTTTAATTTAATCTCTCCACTGTCCAGTTTTAAAAGGATGTCTTGGGCCCATGGGACAAGAAGCCAGACGATCGTCCCTCTCTCTTCGCTCACCGCCTCAAGAATCCATTCCGGCAAAATCCCCTTCAAGATGACAGCAGGCCCACCAACAATGAAGCTTCCAAACCAATGCATCTTTGCCCCGGTGTGATAAAGCGGAGGGATAAGGATAAAGTTATCTTTCTTGGTCTGATAATGATGGATATTTTCTGTAATACAGGCGCTCACCATGTTCTTATGGGTCAACAGGATGGGTTTGGGTGTACCCGTGGTGCCAGAGGTAAAATAGAGGCCACATGGATCATGAAGGGTAATTTCAATGTTGGGAGGATTTGAAGAAGACTTTTCAAGTAGTTTTTTAAAGGCTTCTGCATAGCCTGGAGTTTCTTTTCCAACAAATATGTAGTCTTTTACGGTCGGGAGATCATCCTTGATTCCGCTGACCCTGTCGATAAACTCCTCACCAAAGACGATGCATGCAGGTTCTGCTACATCACAACAGTACTTGATATCATTTCCCGAAAAACGAAAATTGAGAGGAACGGCCCATGCCCCAGTTCGGACGATGCCGAAATAGGCAATGAGCCAATCAATCGAGTTCATCATGAGATGGATGACTTTATCTCCCTTCTTAATCCCCTTTTTGATCAGAACATTTGCAAATCGGTTAGCCCCGTCATCAAATTGCTTCCATGTGACCTCGCTTCTCTTCTTTTCGCCAGGTATTCTTTCAATCAGGGCCACGTCGTTTGGATACAACCTCGCATTTCTTGCTAAAATCTCCCCAATGTGGATGTCTAAATTTCCCATATGAATCTCTGTTCATGCAAAGCGCATGGAGCAAGACGCATAGCGTCTTCAATTTTCTCAACAGAATATTTCACAAAAAAAATAAAAACATAGGCTTGTTTACCATGCAAACACCACTTTCAACCGTTAGGACGGTCGCCCATAACCTTAAAATAATCGCAATTCTAAAGCTCCCGAAGCTGGCTCTCTCTCCCCTGGCCGCCATTACGACACAGTCTCGCGGGCAGAGGGACGGGATGAGGGGATCACCTTTTCATCTATTTCCAAGTTCGCCGGTCGATTATCAGTCCTTCCTTCTCGGACAGAGTTCCTTTTTCAATGAACTCAAGCTTGTCAATTTTAACCACGCATGTTTCTCTAAAAACATTTTCAAACTCCCGCTCAAGTTTGGCCCGATCAGGTCCTTCTTTCTCTACCTCAACTCTCACGGTCAAGATATCCTTAAAGCCTTCCCTGTCTACAAGGGCCTGAAGTCTCGGTTCACCAAATCGAGATGACACAGCTTTCAATTGACTGGGCGCGATAAACATCCCTCTTACTTTGGTGGCTTCGCCCACCCTCCCGGATATCCCAGCAAGGCGCAACGAACTCCTGCCGCAGGAGCAAGGTTCCTTGATCACCTTGGAGAGGTCCCCTGTTCCAAACCTGAAAAGGAAAAATAGATTATTCAGTCTTGTCACCACCACCTCCCCCCATTCTCCCGGGTTAACTTGTTTTCCCGTCGCGGGATCCACCATTTCAACGATGACCTCCTCACAGATATGCCAGCCCTTTTTGGCTTGGCATTCATAGGCAACATCACCTACTTCTGTGGCTCCGTACATCTGATAGGTGTCGATACCATATTCTTTCTCAAATTTCTCCCGCAAAGAAGGTTGAAGCGGCTCAGCGACGAAGCTGGCCCGTCTTACTTTAAAATCGCTTTTAAAGTTGTAACCCATCTCCTCAGCCTTCTTAATGATCGCCATCAAAAAGCTGGGGGTGCCCGTGTAACCTGTTGCACCCAGGTCTCGAATCAATTGAACTTGATTTTCTGTGCTGGAAGTGCCTGAAGGAATGACCGTTGCCCCCACACGTCTCAGACCACTGTGGAAAGTCAAACCTGCGGCGACCATATGATAAGAAAAGGCATTCAACACAACGTCCCCTTTTCTAAAACCCGCTGCATAATAGCCTCTGCCCCATATCGGGTCTTTTTCTGTAAGATGAGGCTCGTAGACTGGCCCGGGGGAAGTAAAGATTCTGTCGGTCATCACATTTTGGGCAGAGAATCCTCCGTAGGGAGGCTCTTCCTTCTCGAGTCTGGCCAGTTGTTCTCGCGAGATGACAGGCAGCTTTTCCAAGTCCTTGACGGATTTTATTTTCAGAGGATCGATGTTTCGTCCGTCAAAAATCTTCTTCACGCTGCTTGCTTTTCTATATCCCAGACGAACCATTTTAACCAGACTCTGATTATAATAACTCTGCCTCCTCGACAGAGACATTTTTTCTTTAGCATCATAATAACGGGATTCTTTTTTAGCTACCATGTCTCCCTCCTGTAAATCTCAAATCACTATTCTCGTGTCCGTGTCGCGTGTTACGTGCCTGCACGCCGTAGGCCGTTTCGGCACGTAGGCGTGTCCGGACACGGAAGACGGTCACGGATACGGGTCCCATTAGAGCCAGCGTTTACGCCGCTTATAAGACTTCACATCTTTATACGACTTGAGCGCACCTGAGGATGCCGTGCCAAGATAAAATTCCTTCACATCTGGATTTTCCCTCAAATTGACAGCAGCCTCTTCCATCACGATTTTACCGTTTTCCATCACATACCCATAGTGGGCGATCAGGAGGGCCATGTTGGCATTCTGTTCAACCAGCATGATGGTGGTCTTCTGTTCTTCGTTGATCCTTTTGACAATTTCAAAAATTTCTCTGACCAGAAAAGGTGCCAAACCCAATGAGGGCTCATCCAATAATAATAGTTGGGGGTGGGCCATCAAGGCTCGACCCATAACGAGCATCTGCAATTCGCCACCACTGCAGTATCCGGCCAATCTGTTTTTCCTGGCTACCAAGGGTTGAAAGTAACGGTAGACCAACTCAAGATCTTTCTTATAGGGTTTCCCCCATCGGGTCGCTGTCCCTACTCTGAGATTTTCTTCAACGGTCAGATATTTAAAGGGTTGACGACCTTCCAGGACCTGAATGATTCCAAGGCGGGTAATGGTCTCCGGAGATGAATTATGAATCCCCTTGTTTTCATATTCAATGGAGCCTTCCGTTACCTTACCGTTCTCCGGTTTGAGCAATCCAGAGATGGCCTTTAAGGTGGTTGTTTTCCCTGCGCCGTTACTACCAAGTAATGAAACAATTTGTCCTTTTCTAATAACCAGGGAAACCCCTTTTAACACCTGGATGACATCCGAGTAAACGACGCTGATATTATTGACTTGAAGTAGGATATTATCTTCCATATCTGCCCCGTAAGGTAGTAGGGATCGTTCCCCGAGCGAATCGGTTTTTCAGGCTATCTGTGTAATCTTTTTTTTCAATCTGTGTAATCATTTTTAGTATGAAAATGGCCAGAGTCTAAAGCCGGATCGGATGATGCGCCATACCTCAGCTAATCCTTTGGGTTCGAAAATAATGAATAGTACAATGGCCAACCCAAACACAAATTCCCGAAGGGGTGCGATAGTCAGCGCGATCTTGGTGAGCCCTTCAATATTCATAAAGAACTGTGTGGCTTGGCTCAGTATTTCATTTAAGGCGGTGATGAAAATGGCACCCAACACAGCGCCGGGAATACTTCCCAGACCTCCGATGATGATCATCGCTATGTATTCGACAGAGAGGGACAACGTATAGGGCTCAGGGGTGATGCTGCCTATATAATAAGCCGCCAGTCCTCCGGCAAACCCTGCATAGAAAGAACTGATTGCGAAGGAGAGGAGTTTATATTTGAAGATGGGAATGCCCATGCCCTCCGCAGCCCTGTCATTATCACGGATGGCAATAAAGGCACGGCCGTATCGGGTCCGTATGAGGTTGACCGCAATCCATGTCAAGACGACAAAGCAGCCAAAGATGACATAATAGAAGGCGCGATCCCCTTTTACATCGAGCCCAAAGAGAGAGGCCCGAGGCAACATAATACCCTCTGGCCCCTTGGTGAGGCTTTCCCATGAAACGAAGAGGTATTGAAGAATAAACTGACCTGCCAGAGTGGCAATGGTTAGGTAGAGGTGTTTGAGGCGGACAGATGGAATCCCAAAAACCACGCCCACGAGGGCAGTGATGACGCCTGCAGAGATAACGGAAAGCCAGAATGGAAAACCCACAGCGGTTGCAAGAATGGCCGCTGCATAGGCTCCCACACCAAAAAAAGCACCATGGCCAAGAGAGATCTGACCCGTATATCCGATGAGGATATTGAGGCCTATGGCAGCAATGGCGGCCATTCCGATGTGATTGACCACATACAGAGTATAATGACTGCTGATGAGTGGAACGATTACAAAAAGGAGGAAAAGTCCAATCCATAACCACAGCCTACCAAAATCTGTCCCAAAGATGGTGAGCTCTTCTCCATACTGTTCATTAAATTTTCCACAAGGATGTAATTTCAGCTTTCGCATTCTCCCTCCAAACCCTTTACGCCCCCAATAAATGACGGCGCTACAAATCTCGTGTCCATGACTCTGTAATTTGCACAATGAACAATGAACGATGGACTATGAACTTATTGTTTATTGTTCATCGTTCTTTCATCTCCCTATCTCCCGATCACCCCCTCCTCCCCTCCCCCTTTGAAAGGGGGAGGGAAAGGGTGGGGGTTACACTCTCTCAATTTCTACCAGCCCAAAGAGCCCATAGGGCTTCACCAGTAAAATGAAAACGAGAACCACATAAGGAATGACCTCCATGAGCGAGGTGGAAACGTATCCGCCTGTGAAGGTTTCGAGGATTCCTATAATAAGCCCTCCGATGATGGCTCCCCCAATACTTTCCAGTCCTCCCAAGATGACGACTGGGAAGACCTTGAGTCCCAAGACACTGATATCATGGACATTGATCCCGTTCATGATCCCCAGAATGATCCCACTGATGGCACAGACCAGGGCAGCAATGGCCCAAGACATCGCAAAAACTCTTCTCACATGAACCCCCAAGGAGAGAGCGGCAGGTTGATTATCGGCCACCGACCTCATATAAATTCCTTGAGAGGAATATTTAAAAAAGAATCCGAAGATCGATAGGAAAATGACACCGATGATAAAGGACGCCACATAGACAGGAGGGATATTAATGGCTCCCCATTTAATGGTAAGGCCCGCTGGAAGGAAGTCCGGATAATTAAATAAATTACCTCCGAAGATGACCAGCAATAAACCTTTGAACATGGCCGCCAGTCCGACGGTCAGCATAATTACTTCAATGAGGGCCTCGCCGATCAAGGGACGGAGAAATAGGCGTTCGATGACAAATCCCATAGCGAACGTTCCCACCAGCGTCAGTAAAAAGGAGAGGTAGATGGGTAAATTCCACTTTACGGAAAAGGCCAGAAAAATGAAGGCCCCTATTGCCAGCAATTCTCCGTGGGCGAAATTGAGCACGCTCGAGGACTTAAAAATCATGACAAAGCCCAGGGCCGCGAGGGCGTATAAAAAGCCAATAGATAACCCCTGAACTAAAAGTTGAAGAAAGAATTCCATAAAAAGGAAACCCCCCTTCTAAAAATCATTGAAAGTTGCAAAATAGAAACTTGGCAATGGGTCATGACGGGTTCGTCACCCTCGAATCCCGCTTAGGCGGGAAAAATCCCCCTCAATCCCCCTTTTGCCTGTCTTTGACAGGAAAAAGATTACAAAGGGGGAGCTTACTCCTCCCTTTCGTAAAGGGAGGCGCCGCCGTCCAGAGCCTCGATACTCACGCAAGCGAGGTAGTGGGACTCTGGCGCCGGACGGTGGGGAGGGATTTGAGAAAGCTATTTTCTGAGCAATTTAGATTTTACATTTTGCATTGATACTTTCTTACTCGACCCTTAGGATCTTGACCTTGGTTTCAATCGTTCCCACCTGCCCGTCCCGGTACCTCACTTTGCCCGTCACCTCTAATTCATTCTGGTCGCTATACATCGCCTCGATCAATTTGATGTACTGTTCATAAACGAACTTTCTACGTACCTTTCCAGTTCTTGTCAGCTCCTCGTCATCAGCGTCGAGGAGCTTATAGAGCAAAATAATTCTCTTAAGCCTCATTGGCTTTGGCAGTTGAGTATTCACATGGCGGATTTCGCCAAGAATCAGCTCTCCAACAGGAGGTTGCTGAGAGAGATCAGTATAGGTCGTATAGGGAATCATTCGGTCCTCTGCCCAACTACCCACATTCCCAAAATCAATGTTGATGAAACCTGTGATGTAGTCACGACCTTCACCCCAGACGACAGCTTCTTTGATATAGGGACTGAATTTTAGCCTCGTTTCAATAAAGTCCGAGGAAATAGCTTCGCCCCCTTTGGTGCGCATGATCTCTTCTTTCCGCCCGATAATCAATAGGTGACCATCATCATCGATATAGCCTGCGTCACCGGTATGAAGCCAACCATCGCGAAGCGCTTTATTCGTCGCCTCCGGATCTTGGTAATAACCGACAAAGCAGGAGGGTGTTCTGACAAGTACCTCCTGATCTTCTGCTATCTTGACCTCTGTCCTGGGTAAGGGTTTGCCAACGGACTCTGGTTTGACCTCTTTATCCGGTTGAACCTGAAAGACCCCTCCCCCTTCGGTGAGACCGTAAGCATGCTTTAGATTTAATCCCTTTGCACGAAAGAATCGTATGACATCTGGGCTAATGGGATGCCCTCCTGTAATCGCAGCACGAATTTGTGAGCAGCCCACTCGATCCAACAGGGGACGATAGACGACCCTTGCGAATATTTTATGAAGTACTTGTACGGGGGTAGGGACGGGTTCTTTTTTAGACTCGTGATCGACCAGAGCCCCTCCAATCTTTTCACCCAAGACAAAAAGTTTACGTTTCACCCAACCCGCATCGGCGATCTTCACTCTAATTTTAGAGGCGAGGTCTTCCCAGAACCGCGAGGAGGTGATGATGACGACCGGTCCAATTTCTCGAAAATCTTCCGTTATGGTCTCTAACGTTTCAGGGAAATTCATGGTCATCCCTGTGAGGGGTGATACGCCTACTCCCCACATCTGGTCTACGATCCACGCGGTTGGGGTGATGGAAATCCAATTGTCTCCCGGACCAATCGGAGCGGTCTCAACCCATTTCCTTGCGATTTCGGTGAAACTCCGATGGGAAATCATCGCTAATTTGGGAATGCCCGTGGTTCCGGAGGTCATGATCATTAAAGCGACTTCATCCGGTTTTCCTTTCCACAATTCTTCTTCAAAAAGATTGGGCTGTTCTTGGTCCAACTTCGCACCGAGATCTAAGAGCTCCTTGAAGCTTATCAGCCAGGGATTATTGGTATAAGTTCTCATGCCTGTTTGATCAACATAAATAACCCTCCGAACATGAGGCAGTTGTTCTTTCATCTCTAATAATTTATCTACCTGCTCTTGGTCTTGAGCGACCACAAAGACAGCTTGAATGCGATTCAACATGACTGTCAGTTCTTTTGCAGTCGAAGAGGTAAACAGATTGACTGTAATAGCACCCAATGCCTGAGCACCTATCTCGGCAAAAAGCCACTCCGGATGGTTGTCTGTGATGATCCCAATGTTTTCACCCCGTTTGAGACCAAGAGCCTTGAGCCCCAAAGCCACATTCTTCGTATAACGAAAGTAATCCAGCCAATTATAGGAGAGCCAAATCCCATACATCTTTTCGCGAATGGCGATTTTCTTCGTCCCCATCTCTTTTGCCTGTTTCAACAGTATCTGGGGCAACGTATATTGGCACAGTTGGGATATGGCTTCTTGGTCGAGACGTTCTACTTTTCTGACCCCCATAGACGCTTCTCTCCGCGATTGGAATAGTGGAATGTTGGAACATTAGGTCAATGGGTTTTGACCATGATTCCATCATTCCATCATTCCGCCATTCCGTCAAAATCTTGTGGCATCACCCAGATAGGCCTTGATGACCTCGGGGTGATTTTGGATGACTTCCGGGGTACCCTCTGCGATCTTTTCCCCGAAATTCAAAACCATAATTCGTTGTGAAACACTCATGACAACGGACATATCATGTTCCACCAGGATGATGGTCTGACCCCATGCCGAGTTTAACTCCAGCAAAAAACGAACCATATCTTCCTTTTCCTCAAGGGTCATTCCGGCAAAGGGTTCATCAAGCACTAAAAGTTTTGGTTCCAAGGCTAAAGCCCGGCCCAGCTCAACCCTCTTTCTCATCCCATACGGCAAGGAGCCCACCGGTTTTTTTCGGATCGACTGCATTTCCAGAAAGTCGATCAATTCTTCCAAAACCTGACGGTGTCGAACTTCTTCCTTTCGAACGGATGAGGAAAAGATGGAGGCTTTTCCAATTCCATAATTGCAATAAAGATGACGAGCCAAAAGCATATTCGCCAATACGGTGATCCCCGGAAAGAGCTCAATATTCTGGAATGTCCTTCCAATCCCTTTCTTCGTGATCTCATGGGGGTGATGACCTGTAATCTCTTCACCGTTGAAAAGGATCTGTCCTTTTTGTGGATGGTAATAACCTGTAATACAGTTCATGAGGCTTGTCTTTCCAGCACCATTCGGCCCGATGACGCTGACCAATTCCCCCGTGTGAACGTTGAGATCCACATCATGGAGTGCCATCACACCCCCGAAATTCAAAAACACTCTTTTCACCTCCAACTCAGCCTGTCGTTTCTCAGGCTGAGTGGAGGCATAGATACTGGGTTGACCTCGAAATGCCTTCATCGATTTTCCCTTCAACGTTTAATCGTTACATTTTAGGAGCCATCAACACCTGAACTTTCTCTTTTCCGGGAACATAGAAATTTGTCATTGGAGCATAGGTCGCATCCTCGTTAATTTTTACGATCCTTCCTTTAAAAGAACCCTCATGGTTATCCTTCGTGTAGGTCACATAAGGGACAAGACCTCCAAAATCCTCATTTTTAAAGGTCTCCATGGCTTTATTGATATTCTCCGCATTGATGGTTTTGTATAAACCGGCAGCCCGGTGAGCGGCTCTCTCCTCGATCATGGCCACGACCACCCCTTCCCAGTAAGAGGTTTCGAACTTATCCACGGTCTTGTACCTCGTCCACAACTTCTGAAGGATCTCAATCCCAAATGTCTTATCCTGTGGGAGCACTCCACAGAACTGCATAAAGACTCGATTCCGTATCAATCCTTTTCCGAGCTTAAAAAAGTCGGGGTCGGTGGAGGTCCAGGTTCCAAAGAAAGGAACTTTGTAATCAACCTTGTCGGCTGCTTTGAGGGCCGTGATAATCGCAGCAGGAAGGATTTGCATAAAAACATACTCTGCCCCCTTAGACTTTAGACGGAGCATTTCTGTGGTCAGATCGACCGTTGCGGGTGGGAATTCTTCAATGGTGACGATATTGATATTATTTTTCGCGGCATATTCCTTGCTCGGATCATGAATGGACCTTCCATAAACATTGTTATAAGTGAGAAGTCCTACCTTAGGAGCATTCTTCCCTTTATGGATGGATTTTATGTACTCGAGGACGGCATAGGAATCCAGTACGTAACTCCCGAAGGGGAGATACATATAATCGATCGGAGGTTTGAGAATGCCTTGATAAGTAGAGTAGTTTATGGTGGGTATTTTATACTCTTGGATGATAGGTTTGATCTGGATTCCTGTACCGGCGTCCCATGTAGCGATCATATCTTTCTTTTCCTCGCAGAACTTTTTTACGAATTTAACACCCTCAGGGACTTTGTAGGCATGATCGACAATTTCTAACTCGATCTTTCTCCCCACAATTCCGCCTTTTACATCATTCACATAGTTGACATAATCCCGATGGCCTTTGGCATGGAACTGACCCCACGTCGAGGCCGGACCGGTGAGATTGATGACCGCTCCCACTCTTATGGGTTGAGCCACACCATTCACCGCCAAACCAATACAAATCATTCCTAAAATAATGGTTACTATGGATATGTAGCGTATCATTTTTTTCTCCTTTTTAAGTTTTGGGTTTTACACCCGTTCTTCTAAAAAATCTTCTTGGTTAATGTCCCTCCCACCGCTGATCATCTCGTCATCGCCCTCCTCACCCCACCTCCTTTCCCTAAAGTGTTACTACCAGCAACGAGATCGCCACGCTTGCGCGCCCTGCCTTCGTCCCGCAAGGCGGGGCTTCGCGCAGGCACGCTCTTCAGGCTCACAATGACCATCTATTAAGAAAGAAAAGATTATTTATATTTAAACGGGAACAATAGGAGTGAAACCCTAATGCAAGGATTAGTCTATACTTATAGAAATTTTTTGCAAGCAAAAAATTTTTCGCCCAGTAATCCCTCAGTGATGGGCGGAGATCCTATGCCCAGGATCGGGATGGTCTCTCCGGAGAAAACTTGAAGCGCCACATTTGAGCGATGAGCCAAGGTGCAGATACCCTTAAAACGCCCCCTTCGGCACCACCCGCCGATTCCCCTCTCTCTAATGATCCGCCTTTAAAGGTTTCGGAGGGGAGACCACCCCGATCTAACCACACCCGAGACGGAGGGGTTACTTCACCTATGCTTTCTCTCCCCATTCAAGGGAGGGAGCGAAAGGGAGGCGGGCTAATTCAACCGGACCGAGACGACCTTCGATACCCCGGGGGTCTCCATCGTAATCCCGTAGAGAGTATGAGCGGCCTCCATTGTATTCTTGTTGTGGGTGATCATGATAAACTGAGAGGTTTTTGAGAATTCTTTGACCAATTCGATAAATCGATTGATGTTCGCATCATCCAGAGGTGCATCGACCTCATCAAGCAAACAGAAGGGCGTGGGTTTGATCATGAAGAGGCCGAAGAGCAAGGCTGTGGCCACTAAAGCTTTCTCTCCTCCAGAGAGGAGGTCGATATTCTGAAGCTTCTTTCCAGCGGGTTGGGCGATGATATCGATCCCTGTTGTGGCGGGGTCTTGTTCATCCAACATGATAAGGCTGGCCTGTCCCCCTTTAAACAGCCTCGTAAAAACCTCTTTAAATTTTTCATTGACCAAATGGAAGGCCTCCAAAAACCGCTTCGTCGTCGTCCGATTGATCCGGAGGATCGCCTTTTTTAAGGAATCGAGGGCTTGATGAAGGTCGGCCTGTTGTTCTGACAGGAAATCGTGCCGTTGTTTCAACTCCTGATATTCCTCAATGGCCATCAGGTTGACTTCTCCAAATCCTTCCAGGGAACTTTTTAACTCTCCCAACCGTCTTGACATCTCCTCCTTTGGGGATTCCTCAAGGGAAGCTCCTATCGAGGTGGAAAGGGTAGCCCCGTATCGTTCCTTCATCGACTCCTGAAGGTGAGAGAGTTTCAATTGAACCTCTGAGGCCAGAATCTCTTCCTCATGAATCTTCTGCCTTACCTCCTCCAACTCCCGACGCAGATATTTGGAGGAGGCTTCCACTTCTTTCCACTCGCTAAAGAGAGTTTCGACCTTCTCTTTTTGAGTGGCGAGTAATTCTTCTTTATGACGATGTTGTTGAAGGCCGCTTTCTAACTCCCCTTCCCATTGTTGGATTTTTTCACGAAGGGAAATGGCTTCTCCCCGGCATTCCCTGATCCCCTTCACTTTTTTGAAGATCTGTTCTCTTAAAGTCCTTTGAGTTTCTGAGAGATTTTGGATTCGACCTTCGAGCCCTTTCTGCTTCTCCTCGATAGACGCCAGAATGACCTTTTTCTCAGTGATTTTTCCTCCCAATTCTTCTGTCCCTTCTCTAACTTCCTCCACCTTCTTCTTCCATGACTGGACTTGTTCCTCTCTCTCCTTTTTCGCAGCTTCCTCTGTCTCCGTTTGAGCAGAAACCTCCTCTTTCTCTTTCTCTAAATCTTGATTCTCCTCTTCGAGTTGCTTCTGTTCAAATTGGATGACCTCCATCTTCTGATGGAATTGGGAGATCTCCTTTTTCAACCCTTCCAAATCTCTATCTTGATGGAGAAGCTCGATCTCCTTCTCCTGAATCTCCTTTCTTCTCCCCTCCAGCTGGTCTTCCCTCTCGCTGATCTCCTTTTGGAGGCGTTCTTCTTCCTCGTAGGCTTTTCGACATTCTTCCTCTAATTCTTTGACTCTCTGTTCTAAACCTCTTATCTCCCTTCGCCTCTCTAAAAGGCCGAGCCCTTGATCCCGGCTTCCTCCGGAGATCACTCCGGAGCTCTGCAGGATATCCCCTTCCAGGGTGACGAGGGTTCCAAACCCTCCGCCATTCTTCATCCAATGGAGTGCCTCCTCCCAGCGTTCGACGACCCCAACATCTCCGATCAGGAATTGTGCAATCGGGTCAAAGCCTTCTTTTACCTTGACGAAGCGAGAAAGAGGATAGGGCTTTCCTTCCTCTTGAGAGACTCGATTTTCTGTCCCGATCCCTTGAACCCCCCTGGGAATAAAACTCCCCCGCCCGAGTGACTCCCTCTTAAGAAAGGCCATTGCCTCCATGCCTTCCTTCTCTCCTTCCACAATCAAATACTGCAATCGCTGTCCCAAAACAGCTTCGAGAGGAATCTCATATTTCGGTTCTGGTTCCAGGATGTCCGCCACGGCTCCTAACATCCCCTTCCACGTCTCCTGCTCCTCTTTCTTTCGCAGGAGAAGTGACCTTACCCCTTTCTCATATCCCTCATAATTCTCTTGAAGCTCTTTGAGGGAGTGGTAGCGAGAACGGTCCTGTCTCAAGGTCTCCTCCAAGACAGAACGCTCTGCTTGCCTTAGACGCAAAACTTCTTTTAACCCCTCGATCTCTCCTTCCCATCGAACCTTTTCTTCCTGATAGATCGATTGGACGGAAAGGACGTGTTCTCTCTCCTTTATTTTTTCTGAGGTAGCCTCTTCCAATTGTTTGAGCTTCCGGTTCACTTCTTCAGATTCTTCATCATTGGAGCGAATTCGTTTCTGAAGATCTTCTTTCCTCTCCTCAAGGTGGGCGAGGCGGTTTTTGAGAGAGGTCAGTTGTGTGAGCGTGTCGATCAACTTCCCCTTCTCCGCTTCCAATTCATCTGAGAGCTCTTGGTGCGTTGCCCTAAAATCGCCAAAAACGATTTCCAGTTCTTTCAAAATTTCTTCGTTCTCATGGCGTTCTTCTTCCAGATCCCTCTGAACCTGTTCCATTCTTTTTCGTTCTTTTCTCGTGTCCCTCCAGGCCCTGAGGGATTCTCTGACCTCCTCAACAAATTGACTCTCTTGTTTTTGAAAGCCTCCTTCTTCTCTTCTGAAAAATTCTATTTCGCTTTCCGTCTTTTGAATTTTTCTACCCAGTTCAAAAATTTCCTGCTGGAGGTTCCGGAGCCTTTCCTCTTCCTCCATTCCCTTCAGCCTCTTGGTTTCGACGAAGGCCTCCTTCTGAGCGTTTTGGGTAGAAATCTCCATCTCTCGGTCTCGAAGGGCTTTAAGATAACCTCTTGCCGCCTCCCCCTTCTCCGAAAGCTCGGCGTATTCTTGGAGGGCAAAACGGATTTCGATTTCCTTGACCTCTTTCCGGATGGCCTTATACTCCTCTGCCCGCTTCACCTGCCGTTCCAGAGTGACGATCTGTCGCTTCACCTCGGCAATGATATCCTGAATTCGGAGAAGGTTCTGTTGCGTGGCCTCCATCTTCATCAAGGCGAGTCTTTTCCTTTCCTTGTATTTGGCAATGCCCGCCGCCTCTTCGATCAAGAAACGCCGATCCTGGGGATTGGCATTGATGAGATGTTCTACCCTTCCCTGTTCCACAATCGAATAACCGTTCACTCCGATACCAGTGTCCAAGAAAAGATCGGTGATGTCTCGCAATCGGCAAGGCACTTTATTAATCAAGTATTCACTTTCTCCCGATCGATAAAGCCTCCGGGTGACCGTAATCTCACTGTACTGCCCATATTCTTCGGGGGCCAATCCATCTTCATTGGCGAAAGTCAAATTTACCTCTGCCATCCCCAAAGGTTTTCTGCCGTCCGTCCCATTGAAGATGACATCCTCCATTAACCTTCCCCGTAAATGTTTGGCGCTCCGTTCCCCAATGGCCCAGAGCACCGCATCGACGACGTTCGACTTCCCACAACCGTTGGGACCCACAATCGTCGTGATCCCCCCCGGAAAACTAAGGTGGAGACGATCCACAAAGGATTTGAATCCAATCACTTCAAGTGATTTCAGCTTCATGCGCTCATCTCCGATGACAAGATCCAATCACCCAATTCGAATCCCGCCAAGGCGGGACCAAATAAATTCCAGTTACCCAATGTCCAAACAACCCACACACCTTTCGCGTCTTTTTTTCCAAAAATTCGGCCATTCCTGCCTGCCGGCAGGCAGGGGAATCTTGGTCATGAGTTGATGACGGGTGTTTGGAAATGGCTTATTTAAATTCAAATCAATTCGATTTTTCAATATATTCAATCGCTCTTTGGAGCCGTTTGATCACCGCTGTTCTACCCAGAACCTCCATCACCTCGTCAATGGGAGGGCTAACGGTTCTCCCGGTGAGGGCCACCCGAATGGGCTGGGCAATCTTCACTAAAGGCTCTCCTCGCGTTTCAGCCAATTGTTGGATCAGTCGATGAGCATTCTCTTTTCCCAAAACCGATTCCTTCGCGGTCGGGTACGACCCGTCATCGAAAAACTTATCCGGATCTATTTTCTCAGCGATTTGGTCTGGTGTCAGACCGCTCTCGGATAACTTCTTAATCTCTTCTGTCAAACCCCTTATTGGGTTAACTCCAATCGATAGAGAAGCAATGACCTGGTTGAATATCGGGATCGTCTCTCGGCTCAGAAATTTTCCGGCCGCTTTTTCATCATAAGTGATCTCTTCACAGAAGTAAAATTCTGAAAGCTCTGCCATCTCCACCAGGGTCTTGACTCTCTCTCTGAAAGAGAGAATGGCCTTTCTCAAAAGATCAGGATCGATGTTCGAATAGCCCTTGGCTTCGATAAAAGGCCGAACTCTCTGAACCAGTTCGTCCAATTCTATTTTCTTGATATACTGCGAGTTGAGCCAATCCAACTTCCCAGGATTGATCGCCGCTGCAGATCTCCCCACTGCCTCCAGGCTGAATTTCTCGATCAGCTCCTCACGGGCGAATTCTTCCTGATCGCCGTAGGACCATCCCAGGCGGACCAAGTAATTGACAACAGCTTGAGGAAGATAGCCCAGCTTCTTATACTCCATGACCGATTGTGCCCCATGTCGTTTAGAAAGTTTTTTCTTATCCGGACCGAGGATCATCGGGACATGACCGAATTGGGGGATAGGGTAACCCAAGGCTTGATAAATCTGAAGCTGACGGGGGGTGTTGTTCAGATGGTCGTTTCCTCGTATGACATGCGTGACCCCCATGGTGGCATCGTCCACCACCACCGAAAAATTGTAAGTAGGGAGCCCGTCACTTCTCAGGATGATGAGGTCATCCAGTTCGGTATTGTCAAATTCCACCCGCCCTTGAATAAGATCCTCCACCACTGTCTTTCCTCCATCTGGAGAGAGGAAGCGGATGGCAGAAGGTTTTCCAGGAGGAAAGGATTTTCGATGAAGACATGTTCGATCGTATTTAGGCTTGATGCCGGCCTTCAGGGCGGCTTCCCGCTTTGTCTCCAACTCTTCTGGTGTACAGTAACAACGGTAAGCTTTCCCCTCTTTCAAGAGTTTCTCTGCGGCCTCCTGATAGAACGAAATCCGTTGAGTCTGAAAAAACGGACCTTCATCCCAATCCATTCCCAGCCAGGCCATAGCATCCAAGATCACTTGGATCGATTCCTGAGTGGATCGGGCCACATCCGTGTCTTCAATGCGAAGGATGAAGACCCCCTGGGCATGCCGGGCCAGTAGCCAATTGAATAGAGCGGTCCGTGCCCCTCCGATATGGAGATCGCCCGTCGGGCTGGGTGCAAATCTTGTCCTCACCTGTGTCACCACTCTTCTAAACCTCGTTGACAAAACACTACATACCCGTCCCCTCTATCCCCTCCCGCCTGGGGAGGGGATAGTTATTCTGGAACGAATAATAAAAAAATCCCCCTCGCCCCCCTTCATGAGGTGGGGTGGGGGGATTAGATTTCCCATTGAAGGATTTAAATGAGATCGTCAATGGCCTTAAGCGCCTCGTCCAATTTCTTAGAATCGGTCCCTCCTGCCTGCGCAAAATCAGGACGACCCCCCCCAGTCCCTCCAATATGAAGGGCAATCTTTTTAATCAACTCGTTGGCACTGAAACGTTGGGTGAGGTCTGAAGTCACCCCCATGATCAAGGAGACTTTATTTTGGTTCTGCCCTCCGAGAAGGATGATGCCTGATCCAATCTTTCCTTTCAACTGATCAACGAACTCTCTCATTCTGTTTACATCCTTCCCATCCACCTTGGCCGAAATGACTTTCACGCCTTTTATCTCTCTAACAAGAGAAAGAAGTCTCGAGAGCTCTTGATGGGATAGCTTGTCCTGAAAGGATGAGACCTCTCTTTCTAACTCCCTCTCCCTTTCAAGCAGCCGATCCACCTTTGAAGAAAGTTCTCCGGGAACGGATTTGAGAGAAGAGGCAATTTCCCAAAGTTCCCTCTCCTCTTCTTTAATAAATCGGTAGGCCCCTTCCCCGGTCACGGCCTCGATCCTTCTCACCCCTGCCGCGACTCCCGACTCACTGACTATTTTAAAAAAACCGATATCGCCTGTTCTCGAGGTGTGGGTTCCTCCACAGAGTTCAATGCTGAAGTCCGAAACCATCACCACCCTGACCTTCTCACCGTACTTTTCACCAAAGAGAGCCATGGCTCCCGTCCGGAGGGCTTCCTCCACCTCCATAATCTTTGTTTCTACTCTTAAGTTCTCTCGAATTTTCTGATTGACCAAAGCCTCCACACGCTCCTGTTCTTCCCCTTCCATCGAAGCAAAATGGGTGAAGTCAAACCTTAACCGCTCTGGTGAAACGAGAGAGCCTGCTTGATGGACATGATCTCCTAAGACTTCTCTCAAAACAGCCTGAAGAAGGTGGGTACCGGTATGGTTCAGGGTAATGGCTTTCCGGCGGTCCCCATCCACGCGGAGAACTGCCGACATCCCTTCTTTCACCCTTCCTCTTTTTACTTTCGCCTGATGAACGATCAACTCCTCTATCGGTTTGATGGTGTTCTCCACTTCCAAAGAGAATTCCTCATGGAAGATCACTCCTCGATCCCCTACCTGGCCACCTGCTTCTCCATAAAAGGGAGTCTTCTCTGTAACGACTTCGATCTCATCCCCTTCCACCGCAAAAGGAACCATCTCATCGCCTTTGATCAATTTCAGAATCCTTGATTCGGATTGAATCTCTTCATATCCCAAAAAGGCCGTCTTCATCCCTTCATTCGCCAGCCGTCGATAGACCCCCCTTGCTCTTCCCTCACCGATTCCCAGCCCTGCCTGCTTACTCTTATGCTTCTGATCCTCCATCTGTGCTCTGAAACCCGCTTCATCAAAACTCATCCCTTTCTCTTGAAGAATCTCCGCTGTCAGGTCGAGGGGGAATCCATACGTATCATAAAGCCTGAAGGCTACCTCTCCGGGAAGAATCGCCTTTCCTCCCTTCTGAAGTTTTTCCAACTCCTCTCGCAGAATTTTTAGCCCTGAATCGAGGGTCTCAGAGAAACGCTCCTCCTCATTTTGGATAACCTTTGAAACAATGGCTTCCGTCTCCCTCAGTTCTGGATAGGCTTGTTTCATCAGATCTACGACTTTGGAAGCAGTTCGATAGAGAAAAGGACCATCGATTCCAAGCATCTTTCCATGGCGCATCGCCCTTCTCATGATTCGACGAAGCACGTATCCCCTGCCCTCGTTGGAGGGAAGAACTCCGTCGCTGATCAGAAAGGTTGCCGCTCGGCTATGGTCAGCGATCACTTTAAGGGAGGTGTCGGCCCGATGGTCTTGTCCATAGGAAATATGGCTGATCATTTCGATTTCTTTGAAAATGGGTTTGAAGAGATCGGTCTCGTAGTTACTCTTAACCCCATGAAGGATGGCAGAAATCCTTTCCAGCCCCATCCCCGTATCAATACAAGGTTTGGCCAGAGGTTGAAGTTTACCCTTTGAATCACGATTGAATTGCATGAAGACGAGATTCCAGAGTTCCAAAAATCGGTCGCAATCGCATCCCACACGACAGTCGGGGCGCCCGCAACCCACTCCCTCGCCTTGGTCAATCACGATCTCCGAACAAGGACCACACGGCCCTGTCTCACCCATGGCCCAGAAGTTGTCTTTCTCCCCTAACCGGACAATTCGGTCTCCCGGGACCCCAACTCTCTTCCAGAGGGGAAAAGCCTCTTCATCATCCAAATAGATGGTGATCCACATCTTCTCCACGGGCAATCCCCATTGGCGGATAAGGAAGTCCCATCCCATTTCAATGGCCTCTTTCTTGAAATAGTCCCCGAAGGAGAAGTTCCCTAACATCTCGAAGAAGGTATGGTGGCGAGCGGTCTTTCCCACAATTTCCAGATCATTATGTTTTCCGCCGGCACGAACACACTTTTGGGAGGTGGCGGCCCGTTTGTAGTCCCGGGTCTCTTCGGCTAAAAAAACCCCTTTGAATTGAACCATTCCGGCATTGGTGAAAAGCAGGGTGGGATCGTTTTTGGGAACCAATGAGGAGCTTCGAACAATCCGGTGTCCCCTCTCCTCAAAGAAATTGAGAAAGGCCCTTCGAATCTCGTCAGAGGTCATTGTTTAAAACCTGTCCCCCTTCGGCCATCCATTTTTGGATCCAAGGGCTTTGCGACCTTCAACTTCTTCTCTTCTGCTGTCCCCTTCTCTTTCTCTTTTTCTTTCTCTAACATCTCAAAATCCTCCCAACCGGCGTCGCTCGCAGCGAGAATTCCCTTCACCCTCAGAGCAAAGTCGTCCGGATTGGTGCAGTGTTTGAGGGCCTCATCATAAGTAACCAACCCCTCCTTCATTAAAAACATCAGTGACTGATCGAAGGATTGCATCCCGTAACTGGTGACTCCTCGGGCGATGGCGTCATTAATCTCATTGGTCTTATCCTTTTCGACAATGCACTCCCTCACCCTTGCCGTGGAGACCAGGACTTCCACCGCAGGGACTCTTCCCATTCCATCTACCCTGGGCACCAATCTTTGGGAGATGACACCTTTCAGAATACCCGAGAGCTGAAGCCTAACTTGTTTTTGATGATAGGGGGGGAAGACGGAGATAATTCGGGTGATCGTCTCCGTGGCATTTAATGTATGGAGCGTGGACATGACCAGATGTCCTGTCTCGGCAGCGGTCAGGGCTGTCTCGATCGTCTCAAAATCCCGCATCTCACCGACTAAGATCACATCTGGATCCTGCCGGAGGGCCACTCGCAAGGCGCTGGAAAAGGTGCTCGTATCTGAACCGACCTCCCTTTGATCCACGATCGATTTCTTATCTTCGTGGACAAATTCGATAGGGTCCTCGATAGTGATGATATGGCAATTCCGTTCTTCGTTGATGATATTAATCATCGAGGCCAAAGTCGTGGACTTTCCGCTTCCGGTCGTTCCTGTAACAAGAACGAGACCTCTCTGCTCTAAAGAAATGCTTCTGAGCACAGGAGGGAGATGAAGGTCCTCCAGTCCCTTAATCTGGTAAGGCACGATTCGGAGGGCAATCCTGAGCTTTCCTCTCTGCTGAAAGACGTTGACTCGAAACCGCCCCATACCGTAGACCTCGTAACCCATGTCTACCTCTCGATTCTTGATAAACCGCTCCTTCTGCCAATCGTTCATCAGACCGAAGGCCATCTTCGACAAATCATTATGATCGAAGGGCTTCGATTGATTCCAGGGTCTCAAGGTGCCATTGACTCTGAAGATCGGGGGAGCCCCCTCCTTGATATGAACGTCAGAGGCTTCCTGGGAAAGGGCTTCCAAAAGGATCTGATTTAAATCCATCTTCTTCTCCTTCCTTGTCTCATCCCATCGATCCCGCTCTGGCGATGCGAAAGTTCTCAAGGATCTCTTTCTCCATCTGCTCCAGGACCTTGGGATTCTCTTTCAAAAACTGCTTTGCGTTCTCCCTTCCCTGACCGATGCGTTGGCCACCATAGGCATACCAGGTCCCGCTCTTCTCAACGATATTCTTTTCCGCAGCCAAGTCGAGGACATCTCCCTCTCTTGAAATACCCTCTCCGTGAATGAGGTCGAACTCTACCTCTTTGAACGGAGGGGCCACTTTGTTCTTCACCACGCGAACCTTTGTCCGGCTGCCGATCACCTCCTGGCCCTGTTTGATGGAAGCGATTCGCCGAATATCGAGCCGAACAGACGAGTAAAATTTGAGGGCATTGCCTCCGGTGGTCGTCTCCGGATTTCCGAACATGATCCCGATTTTCATCCGAATCTGGTTGACAAAGACCACGATCGTATTCGACTTGCTGATGGTGGCAGTCAATTTTCTCAGGGCTTGAGACATCAGTCTGGCCTGAAGCCCCATATGGGCATCGCCCATGTCCCCTTCAATCTCCGCTTTGGGGACAAGGGCAGCCACAGAGTCGACGACGATCACATCCACGGCGCCACTGCGAACCAGGATCTCTGTAATCTCCAATGCCTGTTCCCCCGTGTCAGGCTGGGAGATGAGAAGGTCGTCGATTTTTACGCCCAACTTATTTGCGTATTTAACATCTAAGGCATGTTCTGCATCAATGAAAGCAGCAATGCCTCCCTTCTTCTGTGCTTCCGCAACGACATGGAGGGCTAATGTCGTTTTGCCTGAAGCCTCTGGGCCGAAAATCTCCACCACCCGTCCTTTCGGCAATCCTCCAACCCCCAGGGCAAGATCTAAGGAGAGGGATCCTGTGGAGATGATGGGAATTTCTCCGAGCATTGCATCCGCACCCAATTTCATAATGGCGCCTTTCCCGTACTGCCTTTCGATCTGGGTGACGGCTAATTCCACTGCCTTACCTTTACTCGAATCTACTTTTTGATCTACTTTTGAATCTACTTTCATCAACCCTCCTTTCCCCCGACAAGTCGGCGGAAATTCCAAGCTCCAAATTACAAATCCCAAATAAATTCCAAATTTCAATATCAAATGACC
The DNA here is from genome assembly GCA_963827685.1 of uncultured delta proteobacterium. Taxonomy (GTDB): domain Bacteria; phylum Desulfobacterota; class BSN033; order BSN033; family UBA1163; genus UBA1163. Next base: position 165,420 of record CAWHBU010000001.1, read on the forward strand.
AAAATGGCTTTATTGGGAATTTTGAATTTTGGTCATTGGGAATTATTTGTCATTTGGCCTGCCTGCGCGAAGCCGCTTCGGCGAAGGCAGGCGCTTGGGATTTGATGCTTATTCTTTATCTCCCTCCTAATTTCACATCTCCTAATAGTGTATAAATCGGACCCGAAGGTTTCAAATCGCTTTTAAATAAGACCACCCGCTCCACTTGAAAATCTCCAAACTCCTCCTCTTTATGTTTCTCCATCCTCCCCACCAACTCCTCTTTCCCTCGGCTCGATTTCATCCTTCCCAGGGTCAGGTGAGGATGGAAGGGGCGATCTTCAGGTTGAAATCCAATTCTTTCTAATTGAGTCTCTATCTGTTTCTGAAGCGAAGTGAGGACTTCCCTCCCGTTTACAAATCCCATCCAGATCACCCTTGGGTTTTTCAAATGGGGGAAGGCCCCTATCCCTTGAACCTTGATAGAAAATGGTAAAGTGTTCTGAATGGGTTCTTCAATTGATTTGAAGATGGAATCAATCCTCGACTCTTCAATGTTTCCAAAGAATTTTAGAGTGAGGTGGATCCTTTCGGGACTCACCCACCGCACATCTGCGTGAGTTGACCTTAAGTCTCCCTGAACCTCCTCGATCTTTCCAAGGATCGGTTTCGGAAGCTCAATTGCCAGAAAGGATCGGATCAATCAAAAACCCCTTCAATATTGAGATGATGTTAACATAACTATAAAAAAAGTCAATGAGAAAAACCCCTTGGAAGTACTAACAAAAAGGCCTGTCACACTTGTTCCGGTGACAGGCCCTTCTTACCATTTGTCTCATACCATCAATCGATTATTTCCAATAACGATCGTTGGAGAGACGCTCCTCGATATTGATTTTATAAAATTCTTGAAGAGGCCTGAATACTTCTTTATCCTTTCCATAAACCTCTTTAAGGGCATTTCTAACAACCTCCATCCCTTTTAACGTCATCTTTCCAAGAGGTGGACGGCACGGCCCGGCTGGTAATCCAAGGCCTTTCATCATCGTCTTGATTGCTAAAGGGTTTCTAAATTTACATGGGACATCAAATCCCTCATAAGATTCGACGGTATTGACCGTCACCACTTTGAAAAGAGGATCCAGAATATCTTTCAGCCGATTGGCCCTCTCCATATTTCCATTCTGTATGGCCTTGACCATCTCCCCGATGGGGCCTGGAACGATATTTGACGTTACCGAGACCACTCCAGAGGCACGAATGTCATTTCGGGTCATCATCGCAAAGGTTATATCATCATCTCCCGAAAGAATATCAAAGTCCTCTCCACATAAGGTTCTCGTTTTGGCCATCCGCTCGAGATCTCCGGTGGCCTCTTTCACCGACCTCACATTCTTGAACTTGCGATGAAGGATGGCCAGGTCCTCCACCTCCAATTTCGTTCCTGTCCTTCCGGGGACGACGTAGGGCATGATGAAGGCCCTGCGGAACGCCTTTGCAATCACTTCATAGTACTGGGTCCTCAATTCAAGAGAGGATGGCCCATTATAATAGCAATCTACAAGTAGGACCCCGTGGGCTCCGACCTCCATGGCATGTTTTGTTCCTCGAAGCGACTCTCTCGTGGAATTGGAACCCGTCCCTGCCATGACAAAGGCTTTAGCTTTTGCCACCTTAGCTGTCTTCGTAATCACCCGATCGTGTTCTTTCCAGTCCAAAGTCGGAGATTCGCCTGTCGTCCCAGTGGGGATGAGGTTTGCTCCGTTTTCTATCTGGAACTGAATGTTCTTTTCGAGACCTTCAAAATCGACCTCCCCTTTCCGATTAAACGGTGTCACCATCGCTGTCCAACAACCCTCAAACCTCTCGAGTTTCATCTCTGCCTCCTCCTCTCGTAGCGCCCCCATTTATTGCCTGCCTGCGGTAGGCAGGGGGGCGACTTAATCGTCAGCAGTACCTGCCTGCCGGTAGGTAGGAATGCCGCCGCTACATTCTTCTTCTATTATGAAGCAATAGAAAAAAATTTCAAGAAAAAATTATTTACATGGAAAAACTGACCTTCCCAATTCGAGACCGTCTAGAACGAATTAATATTTTATAAAAAAAACCCAGGCTTCTTTCAGTAGCTTCCCTCTTGATCTCTCTGCGGGTCCCCTTTAGGTCTAATTTCTCCACCCATGTTCCTTTTCCCTTAGCAATGCCGATAAAAACTCTTCCAACAGGAGATCTTTTTGTTCCACCTGTTGGTCCTGCCACACCTGTGGTGGATAATCCGAATGTCGTATTAAAGGCTTTCCGAACTCCCTGAGCCATCTTCTTCGCCACCTGGGGACTCACAGCTCCGTATTTCTTTATATCATTCAAAGGAATCCCTAAATGCCTGGCCTTCGATTCGTTGCTGTAAGTTAACCATTCCTCCCATAAAGTAGTCCGAGCTGCCTGACACATTGGTGATACGATCGCTAATCAATCCTCCAGTACAAGATTCTGCAATCGATAGGGTCCATCTTCTTTCCCTCAAACGACCTCCAATGGTTTTTTCTAAGGAATTGCGCATTATTTTCACCCCCACCCTCACCCTCCCCCATCAAGGGGGAGGGGATTTTTAAAGTGAAGTTATATGAAGAGATAGATAAGATGGAGAATGATATTGGCATAAACTCCCGCCAACACATCATCCAAGACAACTCCCCATCCTCCCTTTAATCTCATCTCCAGACTGCGGATGGGAAAGGGTTTGAGAATATCAAAAAACCGGAAGAGAAAAAAACCCATTATGATAAAGGGGAGCGTTTTGGGAACCCAGAGCATGGTGATCAGAAAACCGATTATCTCATCGATGACGATCCTCTGATCATCTTTTTTCCCAAAGAATATTTCGGCATTTTCTGAAATCCAAACGGAGAGAAAGAAAAAACCAATGAGAGTAATTTCATAGAGTGGTGAAGGGATCTCGGAAAGGAAGTAGTAGATAGGGATTGCGACGAGGGTTCCCAGAGTCCCTGGGGCAACGGGAGAGTACCCGACTCCAAATCCGGTGGCGAGGAAGAGGAAGAAATGATTCATCTTCGTATTGCGGATTTCGGAATTTTTAAACCAAGGAAAGAAATCATAGGCTAATATTAAAAAGATTCCGCATTCTGCAATCCGCATTCCGCATTTGCTCATCAGAGTCTGACTATGACTCCCTTTTCCTTCAAGTATGTTTTGACCTGACCAATGGTGAATTCTCGATAATGGAAGATAGAAGCCGCGAGCACGGCGTCGGCCTTTCCGAGAACGAGACCTTCATAAAGATGTTGGAGATTGCCAACGCCCCCTGAGGCAATGACAGGAATACTCCCCTGCTCTGAAATGGTTCGCGTCAATTCAATGTCGTAGCCATCTTTTGTTCCATCCCGATCCATGCTCGTCAGTAAGATCTCACCCGCTCCCATCTCCTCCATCTTCTTTGCCCAATGGATCGCATCAATTCCTGTTGGGACCCTTCCTCCGTGGGTATAAACTTCCCAGCTCTCCCCTTTTCTTTTTGCATCAATGGCGATCACGATACATTGGCTTCCAAAACGTTTCGAGGCTCTTTCTACAAAATGTGGATCCTTCACAGCAGCGGTATTGATCGATACCTTATCCGCTCCAGCCTTAAGAAGCTTACGAATATCCTCCAAACGTCTGACCCCGCCTCCCACCGTGAGGGGAATAAAGATTTCCTCCGCCGTCCTGCGAACAACATCAATGAGAATGTTCCTCTCCTCATACGAGGCCGTGATATCTAAAAAAGCGATTTCATCCGCACCTTGTTCATCATAGACTTTAGCATTCTCCACCGGGTCGCCGGCATCCTTCAGGTCTGCAAACTGAGTTCCCTTCACCACCCTTCCGCTTTTTACATCCAGACAGGGGATAATTCTTTTTGCCAGCATCTTAGGTTCCTTAATTCAGAATTAAGGAGCCAGAATTCAGAATGGACTATGTTTTTCCTATTCTGGCTTCTGGCTTCTGCCTTCTGCCTTCTTAACTAATCGTATGGCTTCTTCCAAATCGAGGCCCCCTGTATAGAGGGCGCGACCTACAATCACTCCGATGACTCCATCCGGTTCTAACTCCAGGAGATGTTCAATGTCCTCAATTCGCGAAACTCCACCTGAAGCAATCACTGGGATCGAAGTGGATCGAGCTAAGCTCTTGGTTGACTGAACGTTTAAACCTGTGCCCATCCCGTCTCTCTCGATATCTGTGAAGATAATCGCTGAAAGGCCCATCCCTTCAAACTGATGTGTCAGATCGATCGCTTCCAAAGAAACCACCTCATTCCAGCTCTGGATAGCAACCTTTCCTCCTTTGGCGTCGATTCCGAGGATCACCTTTTCGGGAAACCGATGGCACGCCTCCTCAATCAAGGAACGATTTTGGAAAGCCGCCGTTCCTAAGATGACCCATCTCACTCCGGATGAAAGATAATCCTCGATGGTGGCCAGATCACGAATGCCTCCGCCCACTTCGATCGGAATTTGGACGGATTGGCTGATCTCCTTGATCAGAGATTGATGAATAGGCCTCCCCGCCACGGCTCCGTTAAGATCAACCACATGAAGCCTCTCTGCTCCCTTTGACTCCCATTGCTTGGCCATTTCAACAGGATGTTCTGAATAAACTGATTCCTGATCCATCCTGCCCTGAGAGAGTCTGACACATCTCCCATCTTTCAGGTCTACAGCAGGGATAACGATCAAGGCGTTTCCTCCAACTCCTTGGGTCCGGGGAAACGTTTCAACATCTCATCCATTCCCACGCTTGAGAGTTCTTCTGCCGTCAGCCAAGAGGCTTTTCTTCTAAAGAAAGACCCTATTTTGAGAAGGTTCTCGCTAAGGGGCTTTTGCGTCTCATCAAATTTTCCTATCCACACCATCTTCTCGTCCCTCAACCGGATGAGATGGACATCGAAGCCCACCGAGGCGGGTTTCTCCGCACCGATATGAGATCCAATCCTTTCCTCAAAACGGAAGACATATCCAATAAAAATAAAATCCATGTTCAATGTTTTTCCTAACTGGATGGATGAACGCATGGGTTTTATTTCGAACTGCCTCCTGTCGCTTTGGGAAAGAGCTTCTTCCACTTTTTCCCGAGGAAGAATCTTGAATGTATCCATGGCCTCCATCTTCTCTTGGAGAAGCCGGGTCAGAGTATTTTGTGATCCGGCTGAAATATCTCCTTTCCGGTAGACCCCTTTACAAATAGGACAAACCGCCCCCCTTCCTGGATCTTCAACTCTCTCGATAAAAAACGGAAAGATGGCTAAGTTGGGTTTCGTCTCTGCCATCAATTGAACGCTCCATGCGAGGGTCATCCCCAACACGAAAACCAGTAACAGAAACTTTTTCATCTGTCCCCTCCTTTGGACACTTTTCATCTTTTCTTCACTTCTTAGCTCCAATCTTCTTGGCGTCCTCCAAAAATTGTGCAATCCCTTTATCGGTCAGTGGATGTTTCACCATCTGCTCGATGATGGCGGGAGGGATTGTCACAATTTCTGCCCCCAACATTCCAGCCTCCATGACATGAATGGGATTCCGGACACTGGCGACAATAATCTGTGTTTCTATGTTTGGATAGTTCCCGTAGATTCCCTTGATCTGCCGAATCAGCTCAAGTCCGTTGAAACTGATATCGTCGAGCCTTCCTAAAAAAGGACAAACATAAGTGGCGCCAGCCTTTGCAGCCAAAATAGCCTGGCTGGCTGAAAAGAGGAGGGTAACGTTTGTATGAATCCTTTCTGAGGAAAGGATCTTGACTGTTTTTAAACCTTCTGGAGTGATGGGAATTTTGATGACAATCTCTTCTCCCCAGGTAGCCATGACCTTTGCTTCCTTCACCATCTCCCCACTGGTCGTTCCTGTCACTTCCACGTTGACCGGTCCCTTCACTTCCTCTGAAATCTTTCGGATCAGCGACTCTGTCTCCTCTCCTTCTTTTGCAAGAAGTGTAGGATTGGTCGTCACTCCATCGACCAAGCCAAGCGCCTTCGCCTTCCTGATCTCGTTGAGATTCGCCGTATCGATGAAGATCTTCACGTTTCAACCTCCTCTCTTATTAAAAAATCGCAAAGGGCATAGAGTCAAGCGCATAGCGCCTAAAATCCCAAATCACAAAATCCAAATTACAAATAAGCTCCAAATTCCAATTTCAAATGACCAAAACGATTTTGTTTGAGATTTCGAATTTGGACCGTTGGAATTTGTTTGTTATTTGGTGCTTATGATTTGGTGCTTCCATGTATGCTATGCTCCAGGCGCTTTGCGCTATGCTGTTTATTGATTAAACAATCCCCCATTCTCTCACCATATCGTGAATGGCTTTTGTCTGCTTGAGAAGATTTTCCATTTCGTTGAGTGGAATCATGCTCGAGGCGTCACAGAGGGCTTGACTCGGTCTTGGATGAGTCTCCAGGAAAAGACCATTGCAACCAACCGCCGCCGCTGCTCTCGAGAGATGGGGAACATATTGGGGACTGCCTCCCCCCGGATCCTCACTCGGGATACCATAATTTCTGATGACGTGGGTGGCATCGAAGATCACCGGGCAGCCGATTTCCTGCATGATAGGAATAGAACAAAAGTCTGAAATCAATTTATTATAGCCGAAACAAGTTCCTCTCTCGGTCAAAAGGACCTGTCGATTCCCGGTGCTGTAAATCTTCTTCACGGCTCCTGCCATGCTTTCAGGTGCAACGAATTGCCCCTTCTTGATATTGACCACTTTGCCTGCCGCCCCCACTTTAAGAAGAAGGCTCGTCTGCTGGCAGAGAAACGCGGGGATTTGGAGAATATCAAGGACCTCTTTTGCCGAATCCACATCTTCCATCCGATGGATGTCAGAGAGGACAGGAACACCCACTTTCTCTTTCACTTTGGACAAGATCTTCAAACCCTTTTCAAGACCCGGGCCTTTATAAGATCTTTCTGAACCCCGATTGTCTTTCTCATAAGAGGCCTTAAAGATATAGGAAATCTTCAGATTTGAACAGATCTTCTTCATCTCCTTAGCCACCTCGAGGGCATTTGCTTCACTCTCGATCACACAGGGTCCTGCAATGAGAACCAGAGGGTTCCCTTTTCCGATTTGAATCTCTCCCACCTTAACCTCATTCATGGATTACTCCTCCGCTTTATTGTTAAATGCTCCGTAGTAAAACGTAGCGTCGGCATTTATTGCCGACGCTCTCTTCACCCCCAATAAATGAGGGCGCTACAGAGCCTTGGGCGTTCCCGTCTATAGTCAAATCGATTTTACAAAATTTTCCAATATTCTCAATCCTTTTTGTTGACTCTTCTCCGGATGGAATTGGGTGGCAAAGACGTTCTCCTTCCAGATGCTGGAGACGAAAGGTCTGCTATAGGTAGTGAAAGTGGAGATCCACTGTGTCTCTTCTGGAATGACATAATAGGAGTGGACAAAATAGAAAAAATCCCCACTCACTATGCCCTGGAGCATGGGAACCTCGCTCTCCTTCTCAATTGTATTCCAACCCATATGGGGAACCTTATGCTCCGGATCGGGCTTGAATTTCACCACTTTTCCTCTGATCAGATCTAATCCCTTGTGGGCTCCAAACTCTTCGCTTTCAGAGAAAAGAATTTGGAGCCCAAGGCAGATGCCTAAATAGGGCTTTCCTTTCTCAATGGATCGAAGCAGAGGTTCGACGAGTCCGTGCCTTTCCAGATTTTCCATGCAATCTTTAAACGCCCCTACCCCCGGAAGTACAATGGCAGAAGCCCCTCCAATCTCCTTTTTGTTTCGGGTCAATTTTGCTTCAAAACCAATCTTCTCAAAACCCTTCTGCACATTTCTAAGATTTCCCATTCCGTAATCAATGATGACAATCCTTGGAGTCATGGTTCTCTCACTGAACACCAGGGTTCGAGGGTTCAAGGATTCGTGGGTTCAAGTTTAAGTAATTTAAAGAAACCATTTTACTTGACCGCTGGAACCCTGGACCCCTAGAACCCTCATCATTTATAGAATTCCTTTGGTTGATGGAATTTGAGAGGCCCGCTCATCAAAAGAGACCGCCTCTCTCAGCGCCCTTCCAAATCCTTTGAACACAGCTTCTACCATATGATGGCTATTTCTCCCATAAAGGAGGTTGATGTGAAGGGTGATCCTCGCATGATTGCTAAGAGCCTTGAAGAACTCCTCCACTAACTCGGGGTCAAAGGTCCCGATTCTCGATCTTCTTAGTTTCATCTGAAAGACAAGGCAAGGCCTCATTGAAAGATCCAATGCAACGGAGACTAACGTTTCATCCATTGGAATCATGGCCATCCCGTATCTTTGGATACCTTTCGCCTCTCCAATGGCCTTTCTGATCCCATCCCCAAGACAGATGCCCACGTCCTCCACGGTGTGGTGTGCATCTACCCCGATATCGCCCTTTGCTTTGAGGGAGAGGTCCATGCGGCTGTGATAGGCCAACAGGCTGAGCATGTGATCGAAGAAAGGAATTCCAGTCTTGATCGAATGTTTTCCGTTTCCATCCAGATTTAGTTTTAAGACAACCGCTGTCTCCTTTGTCTTCCGCTTCACCTCTGCCTTGCGATTCCGTTTCATCTTTTCTCCCTGCCCTGAATGCTACGTCGTTCAGGGTCCGTCCTCTTCTGAATCGATTGATAGTGTCCTTCCAATCCTTCCCACTCGGCAAATCTCTTGACATCTTTCTCAAACCGCTCCAATGCACCTCGTGTAAAACTCAGCAGATTGGTCCTCTTGATAAAATCCTCCACCCCCAAGGGTGAAGAGAACCGAGCTGTGCCGGCTGTGGGAAGAATATGGTTGGGCCCTGCCATATAATCTCCAATAGCCTCAGGCGCATAGGGGCCAAGAAAGACGGCACCTGCGTGTCGCACACTTTTTATTAGCGAGAGAGGTCTCGAAACAGCAAGCTCCAAATGCTCCGGAGCAATCCGGTTCACCCACTGCATTGCCTGCTCGAGATTTTTGACAATCAGAATCGCACCTCTTCGATCCAGGCTTTCAGAGGCCACTTTCCTCCTTTTTAGAGAGGAAAGTTGTCTCTCCACTTCTTTCTTTACTTCCCTTCCGAATGCTTCAGAGCTGGTAATCAGAATGGCAAGCGCCATTTCATCATGCTCAGCCTGGGAGATGAGATCTGCTGCGACAAAGGAAGAAGGCGTGCTCTCATCGGAGACGATCACAATCTCACTTGGCCCAGCCACCATATCGATATCTACCTCGCCGTAGACCAATCTCTTGGCCGCTGCCACATATTGATTTCCCGGTCCCACAATCTTGTCCACCTTGGAAATCGATTTCGTCCCATAGGCCAGAGCGGCAACAGCCTGAACGCCTCCTACCCGATAGATTCGATCCACCCCTGCCAAATCCGCTGCGACCAGGACAGCAGGACTGATCCCCTCTTTCCGGGGGGGAGTCACCATGAGAATTTCCTGAACCCCCGCCACCTTCGCAGGGATGGCCGCCATGAGAACGGTCGAAGGATAAGAGGCTTTTCCACCGGGAACATAGATGCCTACCCTCTCTAAGGGCCTCATCACCTGCTCAAGCCGAATCCCTCTCTCTCCTGCCTTCAATGATGGGATTAATCTCTTGCTCATAAGGTGATGAAACTTTTGAATCCGCTGGGTTGCCTTCTTGAGTGTTCCTAAAAAATCCCGAGGGACCCCTCTGTAAGCCTCTTTCACCTCGCTTCTCTTCACTTGGAGTTGATGGATCGGAATTCGTAAGCCGTCGAAGACTTGAGTGTAATGAACGAGAGCTTCATCTCCTCGTTTTCTCACATCCTCCAATATGGAACGGACTTTCTTTTCGAACCGAAGGCTATTCCGAGCCATTCTTCCTTCCACCTCGGAGAGGTATCTCTCAAATCCTTTTTCTCCAGCTCGAAAAACTCTCACTCTTCTCCCTCTTTCACCCTTTTAATATTCGCTCCGAGGTTGGCCAATTTTTTGTCCAGTCCCTCATACCCTCGGTCTAAGTGATAGACTCTGGAGACCTCCGTCACACCCTCTGAAGCCAATCCGGCCAGAACGAGGGAGGCACTGGCTCTTAAATCACTCGCCATCACCGGTGCTCCACTTAAGCTTTCCACACCCTGAATGATGGCTGAATCGCCTTGGATGCGAATATCGGCTCCCATTCTTCTCAGTTCGCTCACATGGATAAATCGATTTTCGAAGATGGTTTCGGAAATGACACTCAACCCTTTTGCCATGGACATCAAGACCATGAACTGGGCCTGCATATCCGTTGGGAATCCAGGATAAGGTTGCGTCTTGACATCCACGCTCCGAATTCTTTTCGTACCCACCGCCCTGACCCCGTCTCCCTCGGACTCAATCTCCATGCCCGATTCTCTTAATTTGTGGACAACCATTTCCATTTCAGAAAGAGGACAATGGAGAATCTTTATATTTCCGCGCGTCAGTCCAGCTGCCACCATCAACGTCCCGGCCTCGATCCGATCCGGAGTGATCGTATGCTCAACGGCATGAAGCGATTTCACCCCTTCGATCTCGATCACATTCGTCCCTGCACCACTGATCTTTGCCCCCATTTTATTCAGGACATTTGCTAAGTCAACCACCTCGGGCTCCATGGCAGCATTCTGCAAAGTGGTCTTTCCTTTAGCAAGCGTCGCGGCGATCATCAGATTCTCTGTCCCAGTAACGGTGACGGTGTCAAAGGAGATATTCGCTCCCCTCAACACGTCGGCCTTTGCCTCGATGTATCCATGACGGAGTTCGATCTTCGCTCCCATGGCCTCAAGACCCATGAGGTGGAGATTGATCGGCCGTGCGCCAATGGCACATCCTCCTGGAAGAGAAACGGTAGCTCTCTTCATACGAGCCACCAAAGGGCCTAAGACGAGAATAGATGCCCTCATGGTCTTCACCAAATCATAGGGGGCCTCATCACTGGAGACCTCTGTGGCATTGATCTGATAAACCCCTCCATCCTCCGATACTTTTACTCCGAGATTTTTAAGGACCTTGATGATGGTCTGGACGTCCCGCAGGTTCGGAACATTATGGAATCGATTGTCTCCTTCGCTCAGGAGACAGGAGGCGAAGATCGGAAGGGTGGCGTTCTTTGAGCCGCTCACCCCCACTTCGCCAATTAACCTTTCCCCTCCTCGTATGACGATTTTATCCATTCTTCGCTCCGTTAAATCCCCCCTTCCCCCCTTTACTAAAGGGGGGAGATGCGGGGATTTTCTGTGCCTTCACGACTCTTTCTGTGCCAGATAAGTCTGGCAGAATTTGTGGCCTTAGAAAAGCTCCACTGCTCTCGATTTGTTTCGCGACCATTTCGGCCTGGCCCTGACCCACTTCCATCAGGAGCCATCCTCCTCCTCGCAGAGAGGAAGGAGCTTGAGAGATGAGGCGCCTGTAAAATTCTAATCCGTCCTCTCCTCCATCCAAAGCGATGACGGGTTCATAATCCCTCACCTCTTTAGCCAAAGACCCGATCTCGGACCGTATAATATAGGGAGGATTAGAAAGAATAAGATCGAAACCCTCTCTCTCTTTTGAAGAGTGAAAGGGATCCAAGAGATCGCCATTCACAAATTCTATCTGATGCTGGACGCCCGCCGATTCAGCATTCTCCTTTGCCAAGACAAGAGCGTCTCTTGAGATATCGGTAGCTACCAGAAATATATTTTTCACCTCTTTCGCCAAGGCGATAGCAATCGCACCGCTTCCCGTCCCTATTTCGAGAACAGATGGGACTCCGCCCAAAGAATTTTCTGAGAGGATCAACTCTTCGGCTCTCGCCGCCTTGCAGGCTGCAGTTTGCTCAGAGTTGATACTGAGTGGTACTATTGACCCCGCCTTTACGGGCGGAGTTTGGTACTGTCGAAGTATCAAGAGGCTTTGTTCAACCAGAAGCTCTGTTTCCGGTCTTGGAATGAGGACCCGAGGGTCCACCTTAAAACCGATCGACCAAAACTCCTGATGTTTTAAAATGTATTGAAGAGGTTCTCCCGAAATTCTTCTTTGGATCATCTTCTCCAGGGTCTCTCTCTCCCTTTCCTTGAGTGAGCTATGGAAATTCCTATAGAGCCCTTCTCTGCTGAGATTCAAAGAACGGGCCAGAAGAAGTTCTGCATCCAGCCGAGGACTTTGAATCTGATGATCCTTCAAACGATTCGTCGACCAATTGAGGAGTTCTAAAACCGTCATTCTTAAACCATTCTTCCAAGTGTCAAAGTTCGCACCAAGTGATGAACCGAAGGTGAATCAAGCCCCAATAAAACCCAGAGTCCCAATGCCAAAAATTGGGTTCCGAATAAATGCATTTTTGAAATCTAAAGTTTGAACTTTGAGCTTCATTTGGCATTTGAGCTTTGAAATTTGGAATTCTCCAATTCTCCTTTCAATATATCTGCTTGATAATGTGTGGTCAATGCATCGATGATCTCCTCGATTTCTCCCTCAAGGATAGATTCCAGTCGATAAAGGGTCAATCCGATCCGGTGATCAGTCACTCTCCCTTGGGGAAAGTTATAGGTCCGGATGCGTTCGCTTCGTTCTCCTGTCCCCACCTGGTTTCTTCTCTTTTCCGAAATCTCCGTCTGTTTCTCTTGCTGGGCTTTATCCATTAGCCTCGCCCGAAGGATTTTAAGGGCTTTGGCCTTATTTTTGTGCTGCGACTTTTCATCCTGACAGGACACCACGATTCCCGTGGGGAGATGGGTAATCCGCACAGCGGAGTCTGTGGTGTTGACGCTCTGACCTCCCGGTCCCGATGATCTGAAGATATCAATTCGCACATCATTGGCATCGATCTGAACATCCACCTCTTCTGCCTCTGGAAGGATAGCCACGGTCACCGTGGAGGTATGAATACGGCCTTGAGATTCTGTGACGGGAACTCTTTGAACCCGGTGGACGCCACTCTCAAATTTCAGTCGACTGTAGACCCCTTTCCCCTCAATCAGGGCGATCATCTCTTTGAACCCTCCCACACCCGTATAGTGGCGACTCAATATCTCCATGCGCCAGCCTCGTTTTTCAGCAAACTTGGAATACATCCTGAAGAGATCTCCTGCGAAAAGCCCTGCTTCCTCTCCTCCAGTTCCTGCACGGATTTCAAGCAAGATGTTTTTTTCGTCATAAGGATCTTTGGGGAGAAGCGCCATTTTTAACTCCTCCTCGACCTTTTCCTTCTGCTGGTTCAACCGATTGACTTCCTCTTTGGCCAACCGTTTCATTTCTTCATCTTCTTCGTTATCAAGGAGGTGCTGGCTTCCTTTGATCTCCTCTTCCAATTTTTTAAGCCTTCGGTAAAGGTCGACCACCTTTCCCAGTTCGGCATACTCTTTGGCAGCCTTCTGAAATTCATCCTGTTTCGTGATCAACTCGGGTTGGCCGAGGAGGTAGGAGAGTGTCTCGTACCGATGCTCGACCTCTTCTAATTTCTCAAACATCTCTTTCCCCTTCAAACAATGACAAATGTCAAAATCCAAAGTTCAAATGAATGTCCAATGGCCTTAATGTCAAAATTTCTTTTTTGGTAAATTTTGTTATTTGAGCTTTGAAATTTGACATTATCCCTTATCTTTTATCGATGTCCCTCTAACTCCAGTACTTCATGAAGGGCACGGAGTGCGACCTCAATCTGATCTTCAGAAGGCTCGCGGGTAGTCATCCGTTGGAGCCAGAGGCCGGGCTTGATGAAATATTGCATGCCTTTGCTCTCTCGCTTTTGATCGGCGAATCGGATGATCTCATAAGCAAGCCCTGCGATAAGAGGGATGAAAACCACCCGAGAGGCCACTTTATATCCGAACGAAAGATGGTGAGGGATGAGGGCAAAGACCAAAATGCTCACCACCATGACCATAAGAAGGAAGCTTGTTCCACATCTGGGATGAAGATAGCTAAAGCCCTTTACCCGGTCGGCCATCAACGCCTCACCGGACTCGAAGGCGAAGATCGATTTGTGTTCGGCACCATGATATTCAAAGATTCTTCGAATCTCTTTGAAAAAGGAGATGGCCCACAGGTAAGCCAGAAAGATCATCAATCGGATGATCCCATCCACCAGATTGAAGAGGATCCCGCTTGTGGAAACCGTGGGGATAAAAAACCGCAACCACTTCGTTAAAAAAAGAGGGATGAGAAAGAAGAGGAAGATGCCGAAACAGAGGGCGAAGGTAAACGTAAGACCCATGGTCCAGGAGCTGACTTCTTGCTCTTCCTCAAGGGACTGATTGGCCGAAAAATTGAGAGCCTTCATCCCCAAAACCAGGGCGGAGAGCAAGTTGATCACCCCCCGGATCAAAGGAACTTTGGAGAAAAATTTTTTTTCAGAAAAGAAGTCCAACCTCTCCCGTTTTACCACAATCTCGCCATTGGGCCTCCGGACCGCAACGGCCATGGAATTGGGAGATCTCATCATCACCCCTTCGATCACAGCCTGTCCGCCGACTCGAATGCGATCCTCCCTTTTTTTGGAGATAGATGGATTGGATCGAGGATATCCCTGCCCAGCATCCCTTCTCCCAAAGAGCATTTAAACCCTCCCAATGAACCCTGTTGTTAAACAACTGGCCAAATGACCCCTTTTTGATTAGCACAAATAATAAATACTTCTTAGAGATGGACTAAAACACCCATTCTCTTCAAAAAAACATTTTTATATAACAGGATGAACTAATGCTGAATGCCTGTTAAAAAAATGACAGACAGAAAGAAAGGAGCATAGGATGAACCTTGGGGCGCATAGAAAGAGATTGGCCCAACGGTAATGGATCGGGATGAGTCATGATGAATCGGGAAGTCTGAATCATTCCTTCTGTTTTTCTTTTTTCCCATATTTTTTCTGAAACCGTTCAATTCTCCCAGCGGTATCTAAAAACTTTTGTTTGCCAGTGAAGAAAGGATGACAGTTGGAGCAGATCTCTACATGGATTTCCTTTTCCGTACTCTTCGTCTCAAAGGTAGCTCCACAGGCACATTTAATCACCGAATCAAAAATCTTTGGATGAATATCTTTTTTCATCTAAATGGCCTCCGAAACATAATATTACTGAATTTTCACAAATTTTCAACCATTTTTAGAAACATAAACCCCTTCCTCATCACTACCGCCAACACCTCTATTGATTCATGGAGTCGAGGAATTCTCGATTGTTCTTGGTGGCTTGCATCTTCTCCAAAAGAAATTCCATGCTCTCTACCGTATTCATCGGCTGAAGCACTTTCCTTAGGAGCCAGATGCGGTTGAGATCGTTACGCTCGAGGAGTAACTCCTCTTTTCGAGTGCCGGAGCGCTGAATATCGATAGACGGAAAGACTCTCCGATCCACCAACCGTCTGTCCAAATTGATTTCCATGTTTCCTGTTCCTTTGAATTCTTCGAAGATCACCTCATCCATACGGCTTCCTGTGTCGACCAGGGCTGTCCCGATAATGGTCAGGCTTCCGCCCTCTTCAATATTTCTGGCGGCGCCAAAAAAACGCTTCGGCCGTTGAAGGGCATTGGCGTCTATTCCTCCGGAGAGAACCTTTCCGCTGGGTGGCACGACCGTATTGTAGGCCCTGGCAAGCCGGGTGATGCTATCGAGAAGGATCACCACATCCTTTTGATGTTCCACCAACCGCTTTGCCTTCTCGATCACCATCTCCGCTACTTGAACATGACGCGAAGCAGGCTCGTCAAAAGTGGAACTGATGACCTCTGCATCGACAGACCGCTCCATATCGGTCACTTCCTCGGGGCGTTCATCGATGAGGAGGACGATTAAGGTGATCTCTTTATGGTTGGAGGTAATGCTGTGGGCGATGGCCTGGAGAAGCATTGTTTTTCCAGTTCTCGGTGCAGCGACGATCAGCCCTCGCTGTCCCTTTCCAATGGGCGTGAGAAGGTTCATCACCCGGGCAGAGTAATTTTTTGAATCGTTCCCCACCTCTAATTGGATTTTCTCCTGAGGATAAAGGGGGGTCAAGTTGTCGAAGAGGATTTTATCCCTGGCCACCTCCGGGTCTTCATAGTTGACCAATTCGACTTTCAACATGGCGAAGTACCGCTCGGTATCCTTGGGGGGTCGAATCTGACCTGAGACCGTGTCACCGGTTCGAAGGTTGAATCGCCGGATCTGGGACGGGGAGATATAAATGTCATCCGGCCCGGGCAGATAATTGTAATCGGGGGCTCTCAGAAAACCAAACCCATCGGGCAGGATTTCCAACACCCCTTCCCCAAAGATCAGGCCATTCTTCTCCGTCTGGGCTTGAAGAATAGCAAAGATCAATTCCTGCTTCCTCATTCCGCTCGCCCCTTCGACATTGAGCTCCTTGGCGATCTTGTATAGCTCGTTAATCTTAAGCTTTTTCAAATCTTTGATGTTCATAGTTTTCCCTTTATCCTCCTGATATTCTGTCAGTTACCACACTACGTCCGCCTGCGGCAGGAACGCGTCGTGGCCTTTCTTTTCTGAACCACAACCTTTTTTAATTCTTTAAAAACTTTTCTGGCCCTTTTCTTGGTCTCCTCAAAAGATCCCTCATTTCGAATGACGAAGTCTGCAATTTTTGCCTTCTCCTCGACGGGCATCTGAGAGGAAAAAATTCCCAAAGCCTCCTCGGGGCTTCTCCCATCCCGTTCTTTCAGCCTTTCAATTTGCTGTGCCTGGGTTGAAGTGACTACAATCAGTTTATCCACTCTACGGTGCGCTCCAAGCTCAACAAGGAGCGGCGCATCGATCACCACGATGGCTTCGGGATCTCTTTGCCCGATCTCTCTTGCCCTTCGATCCATCTCCTGTTTGATCTCAGGATGAAGAATCTGGTTCAGAAGTTTCCTCTGCTTCAGATCTGCAAAGACCTTCTCAGCCAATTTCTTTCGATGAATGGTCCCATCCTCTTGAAGGATTTCCTTGCCGAATGCCCTGACTAACTCATTCCAGGCGGGTTTGTGGGGTTGAACCAGCTCCCTGGCAATCTGGTCTGCATCGATGATATAAGCGCCCTCTTCCTCTAAGACTCGGGAGACAGCCGTCTTTCCGCTCGCCACCCCCCCCGTCAATCCGACGATGAGCATTCTTGTTGGAGTCTCCTAAATATCGAGCCGTTGAACATAGAGGGCATTCTCCTCGATGAATTGGCGCCTCTGCTCCACCTCATCGCCCATTAAGATGCTGAAGATTTCATCGGCCTCAATGGCATCCTCCACCTTCACCTTGAGGAGGGTTCGAGTCTCTGGATTCATGGTGGTTTCCCAGAGCTGTTCGGGATTCATCTCTCCCAGCCCCTTATATCGCTGGATGTTCAGCCCTTCCTTCCCCAATTGATTCAAAGCTTGAAGCAATCCCTCCTCGTGATCGATGGTCACCTTGTTTCCCTTCTCCACCAAGGTATAGGGAGGAGGGGCCATCTCTTGGATCTCTTGACGAATCTGATAGAGATGGCGATATTCAACGGAGGCGATAAGATCCCAATGGACTCGGCTCCGCACATCTTTTCCGTTCGATTCTTGGACTTCAAAGCCGTAGAGGTTGTGTTCTTCGTCCCAGGAAAGATCGAAGACTTCAAAGCCACTCTTTCTTAGCCGCTTCTGAAGATCGGCCATCTTCGCCTTCTCCTGAAACGTCGATTTGTTTCGGACCCCGTTTTCAAGGAGGAATTTGATAAGCGATCGGGAATACCCTTTCTTCTGGATTCGTTGAATCAAATCATGATAGGCATAAATTTTTTCTAAAAGTAAGCTGAGCTTCTTGTCGGCCAGCTTTTTGTTCGTGGACCCGACGATGACCTCACTCTTGTCGATGGCCCGGTTCATGAGGTATCGATTGAAGGCTTCTTCATCCTTCCTGTAGGTTTCGCTCTTTCCCTCCATCACTTTGAAGAGCGGAGGCTGGGCAATGTAGAGATGCCCCCTTTCGATCACCTCTGGCATATGGCGATAGAAGAAGGTGAGGAGTAAGGTTCGGATATGGGATCCATCCACATCCGCATCGGTCATGATGATGATGCGGTGGTAACGGAGTCGGTGGATATCGTAGTCTTCCTTTCCGATCCCTGCTCCCAAGGCGGAGATGAGGAGACGGATTTCTTCGCTGGCCAACATCTTATCAAACCGAGCTTTCTCCACATTGAGGATTTTTCCCTTGAGGGGGAGGATGGCCTGGAAGGTCCGATCCCTGCCCTGTTTGGCTGAACCTCCTGCAGAATCGCCTTCTACAATAAAGATCTCACTAAGCGCAGGATCCTTTTCCTGACAATCGGCCAATTTCCCCGGAAGGGATCCCCCTTCCAGGGCCCCTTTTCGACGGCTCAGCTCCCGTGCCTTCCGAGCGGCTTCTCTGCCCCGAGCGGCATCGATCACCTTGGAGATGATTTTTCTTGCGATGCCAGGATTCTCTTCAAAGTAGCTTCCCAGTTTTTCATTGACCAGGGTTTCCACCAATCCCTTCACCTCGCTGTTCCCCAATTTCGTTTTAGTTTGCCCTTCAAATTGAGGCTCTGGGATTTTTACGCTGATGACCCCAGCCAACCCTTCCCGAATATCTTCTCCCGTGAGGTTCTCCTTGACACCTTTAAGCAGATTGGCGCTGGTCGCATATTGATTGATCGTACGGGTCAAGGCGCTTTTAAAGCCGATGAGGTGCGTTCCCCCTTCATGCGTATTGATGTTGTTGGCAAAGGAAAAGAGGTTTTCAGCATATCCGTCGTTATACTGAAAGGATATCTCCACTTCGATTCCGTTCTTGACACCCTGGACGTAGATCGGTTTTGGATGGATACAATTCTTATTCTTATTCAGGTATTCGATGAAGGAGAGGATCCCTCCTTTGTAAAAAAAGTCATGCCGTTTTTCGGAGCGT
This sequence comes from uncultured delta proteobacterium, assembly GCA_963827685.1. Taxonomy (GTDB): domain Bacteria; phylum Desulfobacterota; class BSN033; order BSN033; family UBA1163; genus UBA1163. Next base: position 184,270 of record CAWHBU010000001.1, read on the forward strand.
TCATCCTCAATGCTGATGGAAAGCCCTTTGTTTAAAAAGGCCAATTCTCTTAAGCGTTGGGAGAGAATGTCAAAACTGAAATTGACGGTTTCAAAGATCTGACTGTCGGGTTTGAAACGAATCTGAGTTCCTGTATGTTTGGTTTTCCCGGTCACTTCCAGTTTGGTCTTGACCTCTCCCCTCTCATAAATCTGATGATAAACCTTCCCGTCCCTCCGTATCTCCAGGTCGATAAACTCAGAGAGGGCATTGACCACCGAGAGCCCTACGCCATGAAGACCTCCGGAGATCTTATAACTGCGATTATCAAATTTGCCTCCCGAGTGGAGTTTGGTCATGACCACTTCCACCGCAGGACGCTTCTCTTTCTCGTGCATATCGACGGGAATGCCACGGCCGTCATCTCTGACCGTGACGCTGTTATCGATATGAATGAGCACATCGATCTTGGTGCAATATCCCTCCAGGGCTTCATCAATGCTGTTATCCACCAATTCATGAACGAGGTGGTGAAGGCCTTCGATTCCGGTGTTTCCAATATACATGGCGGGCCGTTTACGGACGGCTGCCAATCCTTCCAAAATCTTGATCTGTTGCGCCGTATATTTTTCTGTCTGTTCTTTCATCCCTATTCCTCAAAGATTCATTCCTACGACGTATTTAAAGCCTCATGGGCATGACGATGCAAAACTGATTGGAGAGCCCCGGGGAGGAAGAGGAAGGTCTGAGAATCCCGGGACTTCCTTCATCTTTCAACTCCATGAGAACTTCTTCCGTATCGATCACATTGAACGCCTCGATTAAATATCTGGCGTTAAATCCCACTTGAAAAGGAGGCCCATCGTAAACCATCTCGACCTCTTCTTTGGCATCTCCAAAGTCCTGATGGGTGGAGGACATCTCCACAGAATTTGTTTTAAGGGAAAACTTTACTCCCTCCATCCTCTCGCTGGCCATGGTTGAAACACGCTTTAGACCGCTGACCACCCGCTCTTTAGCCATCACTAGTTTTTTATCATTCCCCTTTGGAATCACTTGTTCGTATTCTGGAAATTCACCGTCGATCAGTCGGATCACGGTGAGAGATTTTCCGAGTTTAAAAAATCCATGGGTGGCATCGAAATAGATTCCCATCTCCTCTTCCCCGTCTCTGTCTCCGATGACTTTTTTAACCTCCAACACTCCTTTTTTGGGAATGATCATCCCTTTTTCCTCAATACCACGAATTTTTTGATTCTCCCGATCAACCAGAGAAAGGCGATGTCCGTCCGTAGCGACCATTCTTAGCGTCTCCTTCCCCCCTTGTTTAATCTGTGTAAAAAGAATTCCATTAAGGTGATACCGAGATTCTTCATTGGAGGCAGCAAAAACCGTTTTTTCGATCATCGCTCGAATGAGTCGGATCTGAATTGTCGAAAAATTTTCTTCTTGGTAGGTGGGAAGAGAAGGAAATTCTTCTGGATCTAACCCGGCAAGATTAAAAACGGATTTTCCGCATTGAAGAGTAATCCATTGATTATCTTTCTTTTCTATACGGATGCTCTCTTCTGGCAATTCCCTTACAATTTCATATAATTTTTTTGCAGAAACAGAGGCCTTTCCTTTTTGATGAATTTTTGCCATTAATTCCTCGCGGATTCCTGTTTCTAAATCTGTTCCGGTAAGATAGAGAGAGTTTTCCTCCCACTCTAATAACATGTGGGATAGAATGGGAAGGGTTGTTTTTCTTCCTGCTACACTCTGCATTAAACCTAATCCTCTTAGGAACTCCCTTTTGTCAATTTCAAAATTCATCATGTTTGCCTCCTAATATTATTCTTTATATCTTGTTATTACGTCATCACCGTCTATGTCTGTGGAAATGAAGAAAAAAGTCCTAACTTAAAAAAAAGAAATAGTATTTACATGTTGAATATTCGCTCAAGGGGTTTGGGAAATCTATTTCATTTTAAAAAATGGACTCTCTTTCCTCATTCATTCACAACATTTCCACCTTATTTATGATTTAATTCGACCTTGCAAAGTTTCTATCATTTCTTTAAAGGATGTCTCTTGGGACATCTTTTCTTCCACTTTTTTGATGGAATGAAGAACGGTCGAATGATCTTTTCCTCCAAATTTATCCCCAATTTCAAGTAATGAGGCATTGGTTAATTTTCGGGAAAGATACATAGAGATCTGTCGAGGGAGCACATACCCTTTATTTTTTCTTTTTACCTTTAAATCAGAAATTTTAATATTGAAAAAGTTAGAAACGATTTTTTGAACCAGGTCGATGGAGACGAACTCCTCTTTCGGTTTAATAATATTCTTCAAAACTTCTTTGGCCAAGAGGACGTCAATGGGAGTTTTGGTGAGGGAAGCAAAGGCACCGATACGAATGAGAGACCCTTCTAAAACTCTAATATTGGAATCAATTTGAGAAGCAAGAAAGAAAGCAACGTCATTAGGGAGAGCGATATTTTCGGTTTCGGCTTTCTTTCTCAAGATGGCAACCTTGGTCTCGATGTCTGGTGGTTGAATATCGGCGATCAAACCCCATTCAAAACGAGATCGGAGTCGTTCTTCGAAGTTAGGAATATCCTTTGGAAACTTGTCACTGGTGACGACAATTTGCTTCCTCGCTTCATAGAGGGAGTTGAAGGTATGGAAGAATTCGGCTTGCGTTCTCTCTTTCCCAGCAATGAATTGGATGTCGTCGATTAAGAGGATATCCATCCTTCTAAATTTATTTCGAAACTCATCCATTTTCTCGTAGCGGAGCGAGTTGATTAATTCGTTGGTGAACTCTTCCGAAGAGATGTAGCAGATTTTCCTCACGTCGGGAAGGATACGATGTTGTACAATATGGTTTCCAATGGCGTGAAGGAGATGCGTCTTTCCCAATCCGACCCCGCCATAAATAAAGAGAGGATTGTAATTCTTAGCCGGTAAATCAGCCACGGCCAAACAGGCCGCATGAGCGAACTGGTTGCTCGCCCCCACCACAAAATGGTCGAACGTATATTTGGGATTGAAGATCGGTTGGAAAGAATGAAGGGCCTGCTGTTCATAGCTTGGCAGGGCCTGGGAGATCGCGTCCTTTCCATTGATCTTTTCGTTTCTGATTTGGAATTGGAGTTGACAAGGCATATGGGTAAAGAGAGAAATTACATCTTTAAGATGAAGGGAATAGTGTTCGTTGATCCACTCTTTGAAGAATCGGTTCGGGACCTCTAACTCGACCTTTTCTCCTTCCTTGGAGATGAAGTGGATCGGTTTAATCCAAATGTCGAAATTCTGTTGACCGACTCTTTCCTTTAAAGCATCGATCACCTTAGGCCATAAATCTTCCATGGAGTCGACCTTGACGGATTGGACTGTTGGATGAGGGGTGTCTGATGGAATGGGCAGGACAGGCCCCAAAAAGAAAACATCTTCATTTTCAATTAGTTATATGTCTCTTTGCACAACGTTTCCACAACTGTGGATAAAAGAAATTAAAGACAAAGAGGGGAAAAATTTTGAGGATTAAAATTCTTGAAAATTTACGTAACCAATATTAAATCCGTTATTTAAAAAAATCAAGCTTTTTTTGATGGAATCTATTCTTTCTCTGCCAACCTCGCGACAGCGACCACCCTTTCCCCCTCCTCGAGAGTGATCAGCCTCACCCCTTGGGTGCTCCTTCCTTGAACAGGGATATCCACGGCTCGCAAACGGATAATTTTCCCCTTGTTGGAGATGACCATCAATTCATCCTCATCCACGACGGTCTTAATACCTATCACATCTCCAGTTTTTTGGGTTCTCTTCACTGTAAAAATCCCGGAGCCTCCCCTATTCTGAATCCGATATTCAGAGGCCTGGGTCCGTTTTCCATAGCCATGCGCTGTGACCGTCAAAATCTGAGTGTGAGGAGCGACCGCTTCCATCCCCACCACTTCGTCTGCTTTTGAAATCTTAATCCCTCTGATCCCACGAGCCGTGCGGCCCATATCTCTGATCTGGGTTTCAGGGAAATGAATGGCCTTCCCCACTTTGGTGCCGATAAAAAGATGCAGTTTTCCATCGGTCAGTTTGGTAGAGATCAGCTCATCCCCCTCATCGAGGTGAATGGCGATGATGCCACCTGACCGGGGATTACTGTAGGCTTCAAGCGTTGTCTTCTTAATCGTCCCTCTTTTGGTCATAAAGGTAATGAACTTGTCTTTTGCAAAGTCTTTGAGGGAGAGAATGGCGGTCACTTTCTCCTGGGGGTTGAGATTGAGAAGATTGATAATGGCCTTCCCCCGTGTGATGCGACCAGCTTGTGGAAGTTCGTGAACCTTCATCCAGTGGATCTTGCCGGCATCCGTGAAGAATAAGATGTAATCATGGGTTGAGGCGATGAAGAGGTCCTCTACAAAATCTTCCTCTTTGACATTAATCCCCACCTTTCCTTTCCCTCCGCGATGCTGACTACGGTAGAGGCTGATGGGATTCCTCTTGATATATCCCGTATGGGTGATCGTTACCACCATATCCTCTTCGGCGATGAGGTCTTCGACCCGGATTTCTGGGGCGGCCTCCACAATTTCCGTTTTTCTTTCGTCTCCAAAGGCATCTCGGATGGAGAGGAGTTCTTCCTTAATTAAATTGAGAATCAATCGATCACTCGCCAAGAGGGCCTTCAACCGATTGATCAACTTGATAGTCTGCTCATACTCTTCCACAATCTTGCGTTGCTCAAGGTTGGTGAGCCGTTGGAGCCTCATCTCCAAGATCGCCTGGGCCTGCTCATCGGAAAAGGCGAATTTTTCCATCAAGCGGTCTTTCGCCTCCTTCGGGGTTTTGGAGGCCTTAATCGCAGCGATGATGGCATCGATATGGTCAATCGCCTTTTTCAAGCCTTCCAGGATATGGGCTCTGGCCTCTGCCTTGTTAAGCTCAAAGCGGGATCTCCGGATGACTACCTCTTGGCGATATTGAACAAAGAAATGGAGCATCTCTTTGAGGGAGAGGAGCTTTGGCTGATTCTGGTGGATGGCCAGGAGAATGATCCCGAAGGAGGTTTGCATCTGGGTGTGTTTATAGAGCTGATTGAGGGTGACCTCAGCCACCTCATTCCGTTTCAGCTCGACGACTACCCTCATCCCTTCCCTATCCGATTCGTCACGGATATTGGAAATCCCTTCAATCGCTTTCTCCTGGACCAATTCAGCGATTCTTTCGATGAGCTTGGCCTTATTGGTTTGATAGGGAAGCTCGGTGATGACAATATTTTCACGTTCTCCTTTTCGATCCCTCTCGATGAGCGCTCTGGCTCGAAGTTGGATCACACCCTTTCCAGTTTCATAAGCCTGGCGGATTCCCTCTCTGCCGTTAATGAAACCTCCCGTTGGAAAGTCAGGTCCGGGGAGGTGATCCATCAATTCCACCACGGAGATCTCAGGGGTTTCGATCAAGGCAATGATGGCATTAATGGTTTCGGTGAGGTTATGAGGAGGAATATTGGTTGCCATTCCCACAGCAATTCCGGAAGAACCATTGACGATAAGGTTCGGGAGTTTAGAAGGGAGCACCGAGGGTTCAACTAAAGATTCATCGTAATTCGGAACGAAGTCGATAGTTTCCTTATCAATATCAGCCAGTAATTCGGCCGTGACCTTGGACATCCGGATCTCTGTATATCTCATGGCCGCTGGTGGATCGCCATCTATGGAGCCAAAGTTCCCTTGGCCATCGATCAGCGGATAACGGAGAGAGAAATCCTGTGCCATTCTGACAATGGCATCGTAAACAGCCATGTCGCCGTGGGGATGATACTTGCCGATCACATCGCCAACAATTCTCGCTGACTTTTTATAGGGTTTATCCCAATCGTTATTTAACTCATTCATCGCATAAAGAATGCGGCGATGAACGGGCTTCAGACCGTCCCTTACATCGGGCAGGGCTCGACCGATGATGACGCTCATCGCGTAGTCCATGTAGGACTTTTTCATCTCATCTTCGATATTGACGGGAATGTGCTCGAGAGCAATATTCATGGAAACTCCTGAAGTAATAGAGGTCTGGAGAGAGCCCTTTAAGTCATTTTTACACTTAAATTAAGAGACAAAATGATTGGTGATTTGTCGTCTCCGGGAATGCCTGCGCTTCTGGGCGAAGGGCTTAAGATTCATTACAAAACTTAATATAAAAACCCCTCTTCTGTCAACAAAATTAGGAGCAAATCTTGACAATAGGTCATAAATATGGTTTAAATAAAAAGTTTAATTATTTCAAAAAATAAGCCACTCTAACGAAGAGGGATTGAATGAAAAGGACATATCAGCCCAGTAATCTCAGACGGAAGAGGACTCATGGTTTCTTGGAGAGGATGAGTACTAAGAGCGGTCGAAATGTTTTAAAGCGGAGGCGAATGAAAGGGAGAAAAAGGTTGACCGTTTGAATTCTGAATTCCTGAAGCCGGTATGGGAGTCCATTTCATAGATGGGTGACGACGAGGATCGCCGTGAAAGGATCCCTCAGGTTTACAAAAAAGGAGCGAATCACTCAACCGCAGGATTTCAGAAGGGTGTTGAAAGCAGGGAGGAGGAATTCCTCTCGAAGCTTTATCCTTTTTGTCCGCCAGAATGAGAACAGATTTCACCGATTAGGGATTGTGGTAAAGAAAGAAATTGGCCCGGCGGCTTTACGGAATCGAATGAAACGCTACATCCGAGAATTTTTTCGCCTCCATAAGCATCAGATCAAAGGTTCTTACGATATTATTTTGATGATCAAAAAGGGATGTTCATTCAATCGATATCAGGAAGCGGAGGAAGAACTAAGGGGGCTCTTCATTTTATGAAAAAGAGAACGACCGACGAGTTGATTAAAGAAGGACTTATCATTCTGATTCATGTCTATCAGCATCCGTTTTCAACCCTCCTTGGGCCTTGCTGTCGTTTCACTCCTTCCTGTTCCTCTTATGCTTTGCTATCGATTCAACGCTTCGGAATCATCGGGGGGGCCTGGCTCATTTTCAAGAGACTGATCAAGTGCCATCCTTTCCACCCAGGCGGATACGATCCAGTTCCCGAAATAATCGAAAAATATTAGGAAGGAGATTTAGGGCAAGGAAGATATGGAAAAAAGAGCTATCTACGCAATATTATTGACATTTTTTATTATTATATTCTGGACTTTCATCCAGTCCAAGTTCTTTCCCCAGGCACCCAGTAAACCGCAACCTCAGGAAGTAAAAAGAGAACAAGAAACTCTGACAGAAAAGGCAGCGGATAAAAAGGCAGAGATAAAAGAATCAAAACCCTTAAGAGTGGGGAAATCCCGTGAAAAGCAGAAGGTAGTTCCGAAAAAGGAGGTCTCTATTGAGACCCAGAATTATTGGGCTGTCTTCACGTCCGAGGACGCGAGGTTAAAGCATTTCAAACTTAAGAAATATGAAGACAGGGTGAAACAGACTAAGCTCACAATAGAGTTGACACAGCTCATTGAGGAGATTCTCGGTAAGAAAGTGGAAAATCCGAAAAAACCAGAACCTCTCGATCTCGTCAATACAAGGGAGGCAAAGGATCTTCCATTGGGGCTGACGTTAAACGGCTCTAATCTACCCCTTGATGAGAATTGGGAAGTGGATAAAGATCAACTCCGTTTGCTCGAGAGCGGTCAAGAGGGTGAAATCATTTTCTCAAAGAGCACGGATGACGGGTTGAAGGTTTTGAAGCGCTTCAAATTCAACGCTGATCTATACACCATCAATCTGGAGGTGGAGCTTCAAAATAGTTCTTTAAAAGAGATCAAGAATCAATTGGGACTTGGATGGATCGGAGAGATTGAGCTGGCAAAACTGGCGAAAGAGGAAAACAAGGATTACGGTTTGAAATACTCCTTTCTCAGGAATGAAAAAGTGGAGAGGAAAGGGTTTGGAGGAGCAGGGACATCAGGCTGTGTCCCAGGTTGTGGAACTCGTAAAACGACCATCGAACCTTTCGAAACCACAGAAAGGGGTGATATTAAATGGTTTTCTTTCGGGGGTGAATACTTCGGCGCCCTCTTAATCCCTCCCCCATCGAAAGAGATCTCCTTGTCAGTAAAGGGGTCTGAAAAGGAACTGCTGAAGGCAGAAGTTATCCCACCGCCTATTTCTATTCCTCCCCAAGGAAAGGTTAATGTTACCTACCGGATCTACTTGGGCCCCAAGGATGAAGACCGGTTGAAAGCATTGGGTGTTGGTGCGGAGAAGCTGGTAGATTTTGGTTTCTTTACGATCGTTGCCAAACCGCTTCTCTGGTTTTTGAGACTCACCCATATCGTCACTAAAAATTATGGGATCGATATCATCATCCTCAGCATCTTGATCAAGATTATCTTCCTTCCCTTAACACAGATCAGCATGAAATCTATGAAGGAAATGCAGAAGGTGCAGCCGGAGATGAATCGACTCAAGGAGCAGTACAAGAATGATAAGGCGAAGCTTCAGCAGGAGATTATGCTCCTTTACAAAAGGAGAAAGATCAACCCCATGAGCGGTTGTCTTCCAATGCTCATCCAGATTCCTGTATTTATTGCGCTTTATAATGCCCTTCAGAATGGGATTGAGATGAGACATGCCCCATTTTTCCTTTGGATTATGGATCTCTCCGCAAAAGATCCCATTTATATCACTCCGCTCATCATGGGGGTAACCATGTTCATGCAGCAAAAGATGACCCCTACAGCAGGCGATCCGGCGCAGGCCAAGATGTTCCTGCTGATGCCAGTCATGTTCACTTTTCTCTTCCTCAATTTCCCATCTGGTCTGGTTTTGTATTGGTTGGTTAATAATGTTTTATCCATAGCTCATCAATATTATTTGAATAAAGGGACATGAGGTTTGATGCTTGGAAGAAATTGAGATTGTCAAACAGCTGACAATGGGATTGCTGGAGCGCATGGGCGTCAGGACAGAAGTAGAAGGGTTCTTAAAAGAGGGGAATCTCTATCTCGAGATCAAGGGAGATCAGGAGGGGATTCTCATCGGGAAGCATGGCCGCACCCTGGAGTCACTCCAGATGCTCATCAATCGAATGGTTAATAAAAGGTTGAAAAACGCTTTGAGAGTAATTTTGGATATCGACGACTACCGAAAGAGAAGGGCGGACAGCATGACCCAGATGGCGCTTAGATTGGGTGATAAGGCAAAGAGGACGGGACATTCCCAAACTGCCGGACCATTCAATGCTTCCGACAGGAGGATCATTCATCTCACTCTCAAAGAGGACCCATCCCTGAATACGGAGAGCCTTGGGGAAGGGGAGTTAAAAAAAGTTAGGATTATCCCAACAAAGAAAGAGGGATATAAAACAGAAGACCCCTTTAGATTAAAGTGAACAGAGGCTCCTCAGACAGCTCTTCAAGAAAAACCCCACTTGATCAAGAAGAGACGATTGCAGCCATTTCAACTCCATTTGGAGAGAGCGGCATTGGCATCGTCCGTATCAGCGGCTCTTTGGCCGAGCCTATTGGTAAGAGATTATTCAAGCCTAGAAAAGACCAACCCTATTTTGTTTCCCATCACCTCCACTATGGGGAAATCATCGACCCCCAAAGTGGAAATCCTGTTGATGAAGTGTTGATTGTCCTGATGAAATATCCAAAGACTTATACAAAAGAAGATATTTTAGAAATACACTGCCACGGAGGATACTTCGTTTTGCAAAAGGTATTGGAGTTAGTATTGAGGGAAGGAGCTCGGATGGCCAATCCGGGCGAATTCACGAAGAGGGCGTTTCTAAACGGGAGAATTGACCTCACCCAGGCTGAGGCTGTGATTGATCTGATTAAGGCAAAGACTCAAATCAACCTTGAGATTGCCACCCAGCAACTGAGAGGACGGCTATTCAGCGAGATGACCGATCTCAAAGAGAGATTGATCGAGTATCTTGCCATGATAGAAGCTCATATCGATTTTCCAGAAGAAGAGATGGAGCCGATCACTTTTGGAGAGATGACAAAAGACCTGGAAGACATGGTCCATCAAATAGAGGAATGGATCAACTCGTATGAAGAGGGAAGGATTTTTCGTGAAGGAATCTCGTGTGCGATCGTGGGGAAGACCAATGTTGGTAAATCGAGCCTTCTCAATGTGTTGTTGAAAGAGGAAAGAGCCATTGTGACTCCAATCCCAGGGACGACCCGGGATGTGATTGAGGAGGTCCTGAATGTTCATGGAATTCCGGTGCGTCTGATGGATACGGCAGGTTTGAGAAAACCCGCGGATTCCATTGAAAAAGAAGGGGTGAGAAGGGCAAAAGAGCGGGTGGCTGACTCTGATTTAGTTCTGTTAATGCTTGATGGAAGTCGGGAACTTGATGGGGATGATTCGGAAATTTTCAGAGAAGTAAACGGAAAGAAGAGGGTGGTAATCATCAACAAGAGTGATCTACTTCTAAGAATATCCTTAGAAGAAGTGAAGAATCGATTCGAGAATGACCCGATCGTCCTAATCAGCGCTCTGAAAAATGAAGGGATCGATGATCTGAAACAGGCCATTTATGCCTTCTTGGTTCACAGAGATGTGAGGGCAACGCCAGAGCATCTGATCGTGGTGAACATACGCCACAAAACCGCTCTTACTCAGGCCAGGAATAATCTTTCCAGTGCAATGAAGGGACTGGAAGAGGGGGCTTCGCTTGAATTTATCGCCTTTGAAATTCGCTCTGTATTGGAAGCCCTGGGAGATTTGGTTGGAGAAACAGCCACCGAAGAGGTACTAAATCGAATCTTCGAACAATTCTGTATCGGCAAGTAATGTTTCACGTGAAACATACCACCTTTTTACGTCGAGGAATTGTCGTTATTGACAGAAATGGCTGATGCCTGAAGGGTTCCTAAAATGATTACGATTCAACCCGAGAGGAGGGAGGATTATGCTGCCATTCATGAGATCAATGTTCTTGCCCTCGGCCAGGCGAACGAAGCAAGGTTGGTGAAGCATCTTAGGAAATCTTCTATTTTTATCTCAGGTCTTTCCCTGGTTGCCCTTACTGAAAATAGGGTGGGTGGTCATATTCTCTTTACGCCCATAGCCATCCAGACCAAAGGTGGATCTGTTCCAGGCTTGGCTCTTGCACCCATGGCAGTTCATCCGGAAATCCAAAACCAAGGTATTGGTTCGAAACTTGTAAGGGAAGGCGTAGAGTTATGCAAAAAATATAGGCATGGCATAGTGATTGTTGTAGGCCGCCCGCAATTCTATTCACGTTTTGGGTTCACCCTTGCAAGAGCAAAAGGGCTTGAAGTTCCATCCCCTGTTCCAGATGAGGTCTTTATGGTTCTCGAGCTTGTTCCAGGTGCTTTGAATGGTTCCATAGGAATGGATTATTTATCCTCCAGAATTCTTAGATGTTTAGGAAGAAGTGAGAGTAGAGATTTTTGATCATGTTTCACGTGAAACATATAGCCCCCAACATCCTCCTTATCAACCCCTGGATCACGGATTTTGCAGCTTATGATTTGTGGATAAGACCTCTTGGCCTCCTCAATATTGCCAGTCTTTCAAGGATGAATGGATTTCGAGTTACGCTGATCGATTGTTTGGATTACTCAGTAAAAACAAAAAGGTACACCGATGGGAAGTTTTATAAGACTAAGATTGAGAAACCTTTTTCACTTAAATCTATTCCACGAAATTATAGCCGATATGGAATTCCTGAGGAAATGCTGTTGAAAAAGCTCTCATTCCTTGAAGAACCAGATCTCATTTGTGTTACTTCAGGAAGGACTTACTGGTATCCAGGAGTATTCAAAGTAATTGAAATAGCAAGAAAATTATTTGTGGACGCCCCAATGATTCTGGGAGGGATCTATGCGACACTCTGTTACGAGCATGCAAAAAAACACTCGGGCGTGGATATTGTGTTCAATGGAAGAGGGAAGCTTGAGGTTTTAAAGTTAATTTCAGATCTTTTAGGTTTCAAAATTGGGTTATCTGAATTCCGCAATTCGCAATCCGCAATCCGCAGTGAAAATTACCCCGCCTTCGACCTTTATCCCCAGCTTAATTATGCTTGTATTTCTACTTCCAAAGGATGCCCATTGAAGTGTACCTATTGTGCCTCTCCATTTTTAACGAAGGGTTTTTTCAGAACGGATCCTTTAAAAGTAGTTGAAGAGATTGAATACTGGACAAGTAAACATCAAGTAAATGATGTTGCCTTCTATGATGATGCCCTTCTCATCGAGCCATCAAGACATATTATTCCAATTTTGAAAGAGATAACTAAAAGGAGCATTCACTGTAATTTCCATACGCCCAATGGTCTTCATATTAAGGAGATTGATGAAGAGGTTGCAAGCCTTCTATTCCGCACCGGGTTCAAAACCATTCGTTTTGGTTTTGAAAGCTCGAATGAAGCGACACAGCTTGAAACCGGAGGTAAGGTCGACAATCAGGAATTTCGGCGAGCGATCAAACATTTAAAGAGGGCAGGGTATTCAGGGGAAGAAATTGGGGTATATATAATGGTGGGACTACCGGGCCAAAGCGTAGGGGAGGCGGAAGAGAGCATTGCCTTTGTAAGGGAAACGGGAGCGAGACCCATGCTGGTTGAATATTCGCCCATTCCTCATACGCCATTATTTGAAAAAGCAAAGAGAATGTCTTCATTTGATCTTGAAAAAGAACCCTTATTTCATAACAATTCTATTCTACCCTGCCGGTGGGATGGGTTTACAATGGCAGATTATAGAAGGTTAAAGGAAGAATTGAATAGAGGATAACTATATGAAACTATTAGAAATTGAAGAAGATATTTTTATTGTTGGGGGGCCAGACATCACAGATGGTCGAGATGGATGTATCTATTTGATAAATTTAGGGGAATTGATACTGGTCGATGCTGGAGCAGGATGGAGTGTTGATAAAATTGTTAATAATATTAAAAAGTTAGGGTTTAATTGTAACAATCTGACTAAGATTCTTCTTACCCACTGCCATATCGATCATATTGGAGGTGCGCCAGAAATTAAAAAGAAATTTGGCTCTAAGATATACATCCATAAGTTGGATGCCCCACCTTTGGAGAACGGGGATCCGATTTTGACGGCTGCCAAATGGTATCAGACGAGTTTCCCACCAACTCCTGTGGATGTGAAATTCAATTTGCCTGAAGAGATATTAATGATTGGAGAACAGAAAATTATCTGTCTTCATACACCAGGTCATACTCCGGGATCGATATGTATCTATTTGGATAAAGATGGAAAGCGAATTCTTTTTGCTCAAGATCTTCACGGTCCTCTTCTCGAAGAATTTGGTTCGAACATAGGAGATTGGGATCGTTCGACGAAGAAGTTACTCGACCTGGATGCAGATATTCTTTGCGAAGGACACTTCGGAATATACAAGACAAAGAAAGAGGTTAGAGAATATATCCTCTCCTATCGCCGCCAGTATGGAGTAGATGAATAGGCAATAAAAGGAATCTTCTCTTGACTTATCTGGAGCATTAAAATACAAAAGAAGCAAGAATCCACAACAAAAACTAATTTAATGGAGGCAAATATGTTCAAAAAGCCCAGGTTGTCTCATTTCATCTTTTTTAATATTTTTCTTCTTGTATGTATTGGATTCTTGCAACAAGCTTCTGCTCAAGAGAACCGTTTCAGCTACAAAAGATTTTCCCTTACCTTGCCCGAAGGCTGGGCGAAACAAGATATCTCTAAAGGGTCGGAAAAAGAGGTTGTGGGATCTTTGAAGTCTGAAAACATTAAAGGGGCCACAGTCCTGGTGCTTTGCTATAGCAGTTGGCGATATGACTACAGTAGAGTAAGAATCGCCGGCCTGAAAACCATTGCCTCGGTTTATCCCAAAGGTCAAAAGATGCTCAAGAAAGAATCCAAATTGAAGACAGACGGAGGATTAACAGCCGTCACGGAATTGTGGCAAGGCGCTGTGGATGCCGGTGGAACAACGGTGCTTCTCCAATCGCCCATGGGAATCATGGAAACCAGGGAGGGATGGATACTCATGCTGGGATTTGCACCCGATGCATCCGGAGGACAATTGGAGGAAGATTTCCTCAAAATGATAAAATCAGCGAAATAAGGACTCAACTTCGATTAAGTCTTTTTCCCAAAACCTCTCCGCCCAATGATTTCTTCACTTCTAAAGATTGAGCTCACAACTATCCCTACTCAAGAAGATGATGGACTAATCAGTATAAAAGACAGTTGGGTAATTGTGGGTTAATATTTTATAATTTTAGAAATTCCTTTAGAGTGGTGATAATAATAAGTGGCTGATTCTGACAAGAAGTTTATCTATGAAGACGGAATCTGTTTTGAGGTAACACCTTATGGACTCGTCTGTTGTTTAAAAGAGAGCAAGGACAAGAAGCATCGCTGCCCTGACTGCAAATTCTGCCAATGGTGTTCCGATTCGCGATGCAGCCTCTGTCTTAGACAGGGAGAATACGGTTGCGGCAGCTACTGATCATAAAAAAGGATCTTTACCTAGTCACATCAAATTCAAAGACCTGTCTTTCTAATCCTACGATAATGGTAAAGGGATGACCATTCCTGTTAGCTACCATTTGATGAGAAGTAAGAAGAGGAGAAAGACGATTTCTCTCCATATCAAAGAAGACGGGAAAATAGTCATTATGGCTCCTTATCACACACCGAAATGGGAGATAGAAAGATTCATCGAGGGAAAACAGTCATGGATAGTTGAGAAAATATCAGAAAAAGAAAAACAGATGAAAGAAGTAGAAAAGACGTTTCTACCGGGAGAGAGATTTTTGTATTTGGGAGAGTGGTATCCGTTAGAAATTCATGATTCTAGTCATAAGGAACCTCCTCTAACATTATCTTTTGGTACTTTCATCCTCAATAAGGATCATATTGAGGAGGCAAGGGGTCTTCTTATGCAGTGGTATAAGAGAGAGGCTAAAGAGAAGATCGTTGGAAGAGTTGATTACTACAGCGGTAGGCTTCATTTGTTCCCGAAAGGGATAAGAATAACAAACGCCAGATCCCGGTGGGGCTCCTGCTCACGAGATAATCGATTATCTTTTAGCTGGAGAATTATCATGGCCTCCTTGGCCGCCGTCGATTACATCCTCATTCATGAACTTGTCCATATCAGAGAAAAAAATCACTCTAAGAAATTCTGGGCCACCTTAGAGTCAATTCTCCCTGACTACAGAAAACATAGACTCTGGCTAAAAGAGAATGGACATCTATTACAGCTCTAATAGGGATTGGTGACCCATGAGCAATCTTGAAATACTGATGCAATCCGCTCATGATGTTTGTAGATGGAAAAGCCGAGGCTTTACGGATGAAGAGGATTAGCCGAAGAGATTTTTTAAGATATACTGGAGCGGTTGGAGGAACTTTATTTTTAGGTAGGAATGGAGGAATAGCGATGTCCAGCACAATGAGTCATGTTGCATTGGTGAAGACAGATAATAGGAAAAACGGGGTGAAGACATCTTTGAAGGCCCTCAATATTAATCCCTTCAAGGGAAAGAATGTTTTAATCAAACCCAATTTCAACACCGCTGATATCCCGCCGGGCTCCGCGCACAACGATACATTAATGGCATTAGTGGAAGAGGTCTGGGGAATGGGGGCTAAATCGATCAGCCTCGGAGAAAGAAGCTATCCACCTACCCGTGAGGTGATGGAGAAAAAAGGCATTCTGCCCGTTCTGGATAAATTGAACGTAAAGGTTATTGACTTTGATCATCTTGACGAAAAGGATTGGGTGTTATTCAAGCCTAAGAAGAGTCACTGGCCGAATGGGTTTCGGATTGCACGCCCCATTCTCGACGCAGAGTGCCTCATCTCCACCTGCTGCCTGAAGACCCATCAGTTTGGAGGAATCTTCACCCTATCCCTAAAGCTCCATGTCGGAGTTGTTCCCACGTTTCGTCATGGATATGATTACATGAAAGAACTTCACAGCTCTCCCGATCAACGAAAGATGATTGCAGAGATTAATGAACCTTTTAAACCTGCCCTTATTGTCCTTGATGGAATCGATGCCTTTGTGGATGGCGGTCCTATGACTGGAAAGCCAGCGAAAGGAGAGGTCTTCCTTGCCTCTACGAATCGGGTTGCTATCGATGCAGTCGGAGTGGCCATTTTGAAACTACTCGGAAGCAATGAAAGCATCATGAAACCAAAGATATTTGAACAAGATCAGATTGCAAGGGCAGTCGAACTTGGTTTAGGGGCATCGTCTCCTTCAGAGATCGAGGTGATGCCTGCCGATAAGAATAGCCAGGATTTCCGCGACCGCATTATAGAGGTGTTGAGAAGAGGGTAGTCTTAAGTATAAAGCTGTATTATTTTTTTATTCCATATTAGTCCAATGTATAAAATAGTTATAATTATTTTAAATCAATCAATTCAATCACTTATAAAATCACGCCTGTTTATATTTGAAGATATGTATATTTAGAATATTCAATTTAACCTCAAATCCTCTTCCTAACAAATCCAGAGTTTCTAAAAAATTTAATAATATCAAATAGTTGAATAATAAATTATTCTTTGGCATGCCAAATGCACTACTTAGCTTGAACGTCGAAGAAAGGAGGAATTCAAAATGGAAAAAGCAAAAAAAGGATTAAGGGTAGGGTTAATGGCTGGGATGATCACACTTATGGCTTCTCCAGCATTTGCAAGGTCGATCAGCCTGAAAGAAGGCGGGACGATGCTCTGGATCTTCATCATTGTCGGAGCGATTATCGTTCTTCTCCAATTGATCCCAGCAGCCATTCTCTTCTTCAGCTTCATTGGTACTGCAACCACCATGGCTTTGAAGAAAGAGAAGAAAGTTGAAGAGGAACTGGTTCTTCCAGGTGCTGAGCCAGTAGCGGTTAAGAAGTAGAAGAAACCATAGTAAAGGAGATGATCGTCATGTCTGAGAAGATGAAAAAGATTCTAACAATCTTGAGTCTAGTCCTAATAATGTCGATCTCCTTGTTCTCTTTTGGGATTGCTTACAAGGGTGGGGTCAGGGGAATAGGACTTGTGGGAGTCATGTTTTTCTTCACCTTTGGGATCATCGTGGTCCTGGCTCAATTGATTCCGGCAGGTATCCTCCTCTCCTCTTTTATCGGAGCCGCTGTCTCCCCTACGAGAAAGTCTGAGATTCCCATTCGTGTGACGTAGGAGGAATGGAATAGGAGGAGATGACCATGAAATCAAAGACGATACTATTAGCCTATCAGGATGATTCTTGGACCCGATCGCTCTCCACTTTTTTCCATGGCATGGGATATAAGGTTGAAATAACAAAGGTGATGAGCGAGATGATTCGGCGGATTCGAAAAGGGAATATTCATGTCATTCTCATCGACGATGAGATCGAAGGGGTGAAGGCATGCGATGTCGTCCCCTTGTTGAAAAATATCAATCCGAAGATTCAAATTATCGTCATCTCGTCAGAAGAATCTATTGGGTTGGTGAAACGTCTCCGGGGAGCGGGAATCTTCTATCAGGCGATGAAACCTGTGGATCTGGGTGAAATCAAGTCAGCCGTGGAATGCGCCTTTGGGAAGATTGAACGGGAAAGTACCAAAGAAGGATTCTTCTCCTTTCTCACTCCAGAGATGGTTCCGGCATAAGGTCTGAGTCAATCCCACCCTCCACCCAATACAGGATTAAACTCAAATCTGCAATTGTACCCCATTCTACGAGTGTTCTCTACGGTTTCCTCCATGCAGAGCTTCAGCATCGTCCTAAAATGATTGGGACATTTAAGGTTGCTCACAATTTCTTGGATATGGCACAGTTGTGAATGAGAAGGGCATATTACAATAGCCTACTTATGCTAGACTCGATTCTCTAGGATCACCGGGTCCACAATCTCTCCACAGGGCAGTTCCTGCAGGGGGGGATTCCTCCCTGGTCCTTGGCGAACCACAAAAATGGGGTAGGCCAGGAATACCAAAAACTTCATCAGAGAAGAAGGGAAAAAAGAAGTTGATCCCGACAAAGGATGTGCCCTATACTGGAGTTAAAGCTATTTATTCCTAAAGGAGGAACTATGTTCTTCATCGTTCGATTGATCATTAATATGGTGGCCATCCTGATCATCTCTTATCTCTTTCCAAGGATGATCCGGGTAGATGGATTTTTAGCCGCTTTGGTCGCTGCTTTTCTCCTGGGGATCGTCAACACGATCCTCCGGCCCATTCTGGTCTTGCTCACCCTTCCCATCACCTTGTTGACATTAGGACTCTTCTTATTGGTCATCAATGGATTGATGCTTTGGTTGGTATCAGCCCTGGTCAGAGGGTTTCATGTCAGTGGTTTTTGGGGCGCGGTGTTGGGCTCAATCTTGATTAGCATCGTGAGCTGGATATTGTCCAGGTTTTTACCCTCCTGAAAAAAGGAATACGTTTCGAATCATCAAAGGTTGTCATTGCGAGCCCGGAAAGCCTAAGAGGGTTAACAAGGATCAGAAAATCTTGGGCACGTTTTGGCCAGCGGAACCATACCACCATCATTGCCCTGATTTGATCACGTCCTACATGACCGTTGTCCTCATGTCTCCCAGAGATTGATTTAAATAATCTGTGAGGAGCCAGGCGAGAATGGCCATGGATTCCATGTCTAAGAATTTTTCTGCCCGACGTTCAAACAGCAGAAGACATTGGGCCGGGAATTCCTCATCCGCATCATTAAAAAGAAGGAGAGTAGGAACGCAGGGGAGGGGATCAAACTTGATCGATAATTGATACCCCCAATCCAATCCAGGATCCCTGCCGCCCAGTTGAAGGCATGCCCTTCTCAAGGCTTCCAGCCTACCAGCAAAGTTTTTTGCAATTGCCTTTTCTGTATTATTCTGAAATCCTCCCACAAAAGGAGAGGCATCCTTAAAATCTTTGTAAGAAATCCAATCCTCTCCCTCTGGTTCCACGGCCGGAGTATGGAGAAGGTGTTGACACAAAACTACCTTGACGGAGTGAATCGGTTCTTTCCCAGAAGGATCCACAATCCCTCTGGAAGAAATCTTATAAAGTTGTCCGAAAAGAGGGACGAGAATGGAATCTCCTTCCATTTCAACCCCTATTCTTTTCGCTATCGTTTGAAGATCGACCTGACTCAGCTGTTTTAGATAATCTTGGTAAATTTTTTGGAAGATAGGCGCTTTTTGCTCTAAGTCCATTTTCAAAAATCTTTGCTTCCCCTCTTCGCACCCTCTCCTCCTGCCCAACGGCAGGCAGGCATTGGGGAGAGGGAAGGGTGAGGGGGTATTCATTAGGATTAAGCTCCATCCAAAGTATGATGCTCTGCTTTTCGATACCAGGAGGCAGGATCAATGAAATATTCTTCCGTATCCTTGAGAGATAGATAGTGCTCATTTTCCATCTTTGACAGTAGATCAAAGAATTGCTTTTCTTTAGGATTAGAGACACTATCCCGCAGCTCGGCATAGAACTTTGCTCCCTTTGCCTCGAAGTCAAGAGCTGTACGGACCGCCTCCAGGTCATCCGAATCTCCTTTGGCCGTCTTATCTACCTTTTTGACGAATTCAAGCAGGATATCCTTCACGATCGTATCTTTCACTTTAAGAGGAACGGTCTCAGGCCACTTTTCCTGTTTGGCCCACTTTTGATGGAGCTGTTTCAGCCGTTCATAATGTTCCAGTTCATCGTCCCCGATCTGCTGGAACATTTTTTTGCCGAGAGCGTTCTTGGTTCTATTGGCATTTTTAAGATAGAATTCTCGCTCCCTCATTTCATTATTGAGAGCCACCTCCAGAGCATTCAGACGGTCTTTTTGGTCCATTACGATTCCTCCCTTCCGAATATCCGTTAGCCTATGTCCAAATTCTGCATTCGTGTTTTTTATATTATCCCAGTTCTTTCGATCTATCAAGAAGTCTGTGGAAGGATTTCTCACTCTTTGGTGGAAGAGTAAGTGCGGAAAGGAAGAATCATTCCATGCCTGCTTCGTTCAGATTGGCGACGATGACGAGGACATATTTTTTCGGGTAAAGGTATTTTTTCGCGACACGGAGAACGTCTTCCCGTGTCACGGATCGGATGAGGGAAGGGTACTTTTCGGGATAATTGAGACCCAAACCAAAGTACTCCACCTGGCTGAGGAAATTAGCGAGCTTTCCCTGAGTATCGAGCCTCATGGGAAAACTTCCGATGAGATATTTCTTTGCCCCTTCCAGTTCTTTCTCTGAAACGAGTTCTTTTTGGATCCGCTCCACCTGTTGGAGTGAAAGCGAGATGGCCTCCTTCGCAGAGGAATTTTTTGTCTGGAGAACAATCTGGAAAGAACCCGGATATTTCCCGGGATCAAAAAAGCTTGCCACAGAATAGGCAAGCCCCCTCTTGTTTCTAATCTCCTCCATCAATCGAGAAGCAAACCCCCCCCCTCCGAGAATATAATTCATGACCGTGAGGGCATAATAATCAGGATTCTCCCGGCTGACGCCAGCATGGCCAAGAATGATGTTGGCTTGGGTGATCGGCCGGTTGATCTTCACCGTCTTCTGCTCTTTTTCAAACTTGGTTATGAAAGGCGGTTTGGGAATCTCACCTGTCGGCCATTTTTCGAGAAGGGGGAGAAGTTTGGCCTTCACCTGGTCAGCTGTCATATCACCTACCACCGTCAGAATGGCGTTGTTGCGATGGTAATAGGATCGATAGAATCGAACGACCGCTTCCCGTGTGAGCCTGGGAACGGATTCCTTTGTTCCTTCGACAGGATGCCCATAAGGGCTGTTGAGGAAGAGGGATTTCAGAAACTCCTTTCCAGCAACTTCCTCGGGCTGATCTTCTTCAGATTGAATGGCTGCGAGGGTCTTCTCTATCTCTCTTCGGATCTCCTCTTCAGGAAAAGTGGGTTGGGTGAGTACTTCCATGAAGAGATTCAATCCCTTGTCGAGATCTTTCTTTAAAACCTTCAGGCTTAGGGTGGCATAATCTCTGCCTGAGGAAGAAGAGAGAGAGGCTCCCATGAAATCGAGCTCCTCATTAACCTGATTGACAGTGTGCTTCGATGTTCCCAGAAGAAGCCCTCTGGCTGTCAGGTATGACAAGCCTTCCTCTCCAGAAGGATCTTTCCACGACCCTGAATCGATCAAAAGCTGGAATGTGACAAATGGAAGGGAGTGTTCTTCAGAGACAAGAAGGATGAGCTGATTGGGAAGAACCGTCCTCTGGACCGGAGGCATGGCTGAGGCCGCATTCGATTGTAGAGAGAGGCAGAACAGCAGCAATATGAGGATCATCGTCTTAAGGATTTTGGTATTCATCACACCCTCGATTTAGGAATTGGGGAATTTAGGAATTACCATTCCTCAATTCGAAATTTGGAATTCGCAATTTATAATTTCTTATCTCACAATCCTTTCTTTAATGGTAGAGCCAGTCGGCGCAGGCATCCCTTCTTTGGGTGGAAGCGGGATAAGAATGCCCACTGTCCGATTATCCGGGGTCAAATATTTTTGTGCAACTCGCTGGATATCTTCTTGAGTCACTTTACGGATGGAGGGAAGGTAGTCATTAATCGCTCTCCAAGTGAGGGCAATCTCGTGCTGGGCGAGGAGCATGCCTTGGTAGAATAGCGAATCCTGCCCAAATATAAAGGAAGCTTCGATTTGATTCTTTGCCTTTTCCAGTTCCTGTTTCTCCACCACTTCTTTCCGGAGTCGCTCCACTTCTTGATCGAATGCCTTCTCCACTTCTGTGACCTCTTTTCCAGGAAGCAATTCAGCAGAGAGAGTGAAGAGGCTTGGGTCTCGGGAGATCAGGGAGTGGTCAGCATCAGCACTGAGCACAAGCCTTTTCTGCCGGACGAGGCTCTGGTAGAGCCTGGAGCTTTTACCTCCAGAGAGAATGGTGGCGATCACTTCCAGCACGTAGCTATCTTGCTCTCGAAGGTTCGGCACATGATACCCCGTGACCAGGAATGGGAGTTGAGCCTCTTTTTTCACAAAGACTCTGCGCTCCCCAATCTGTGCAGGGTCTTTATCTTTTTCCTGATGGGGAGCCACGCCTTTCGGATATGAACCGAAGGCCTTCCCAATTTTTGGAAGGAGTTCTTCTTTCTTAAAATCTCCCACGACAACGAGAATGGCATTGACAGGGTTATAGTAAGTTTTGTAGTACACCCTTAAGTCCTCAAGGGTGAAGCGGGCGATATCCTCCATCCAGCCGATAATTGGCCAATGGTAAGGTTGCATCTCAAATGCAGCTGCCATGAGTTGCTCTACCAGAACAGCTTGCGGGTTATCGTCAGTGCGAAGCCTCCGCTCTTCCATCACCACCATTCGCTCGGTCCGGAAGTCTTGCTCCCGGAGGAGCAGATTCTGCATTCTATCCGATTCCAGATCGATCGAAACCTGAACACGATCCGCATTGAGATTTTCGAAGTAGGCGGTGTAGTCATGTGAAGTGAAGGCATTGTCATTTCCCCCATTTTCCTGGATGATTCTGGAAAACTCCTCGGGACCCACCTTCTCTGTCCCTTTAAACATCATGTGCTCGAGCATATGAGAAAGGCCTGTCTTTCCCCACGCCTCGTTCCGAGATCCCACACGGTACCAGACCTGAAAGGTGACAAGGGGGGCTTTGTGATTTTCAAGCAGGATCACTTTTAGGCCGTTTGGCAAAATGGTTTCGAATACCTGCTCTTGGAGCCCGGCCTCGGAAAGTGGTACGGATAAACCGTAGAGAAAAAAGATGAGAAAAGCTAAATTCCATTTCAGTCTTGCCCGATAACTCAATTTTATCTCCCTTCCTATTTTTCTTAGAAGATTCTTCCCTTTAAATGAAAATTATGCCAGTTTTTTTGGAAAAAAACATTTCAGGTTCCCTTAATGTTGGCTGATTATCCCTTTTGTTGTTTTTTCTGACAAGATCCCCTTTTTAATATAAATGGGGCGAACCATTTTCCTTACTAATGGGAGTTTCTTGGCGAATACGAAGGAACCTAATAGACATGAGGCTCCGCCGATGATTAAGGTATACGGGGCTCCAATTCTACCTGCGAGGCTGCCGCCGGCCAAGCTTCCAAAAGGGGCCATCCCCATAAATGCCATTGTATAAAGGCTCATCACCCGGCCCCTTTTATCATCATCCACCATGGTTTGGAGGATTGTATTGCTCGATGCCATGTGCACCATCATTCCAAAGCCTGTAAGGGACAAGAGAAACAATGACAGCCATAAGATATGAGATAAAGAAAAAGAGATCAGTCCAATTCCAAAGATTCCGGATCCGATAACAATGACTCTTCCCAATCCAAGGACACTTCTGCGGGAGGCAAGGTAAATAGCTCCTATGACGGCACCCACACCGATCGCTGCCATCAGAAAACCGTAAGTCTGTGCATTGCCATGAAGGATGTCTTTGGCAAAGACAGGCATGAGGGTTGTGTTCGCCATTCCCACCAAACTAATCCATCCAAGAAAAAAAAGAATTGACCGGATGGGGGGAAAGCGAAAGGCATAGGCAAACCCCTCTTTGAGCCCTTGCCAAAGTTGGGTCCGCTCGGTTTCTCTTTTGTTTGGGGTCATCTTCATGGCTAACAAAGCTATGATGACGGCAAGAAAACTGACTCCGTTGAAGAAAAAACACATCCCCTCCCCCAGGATAGAAATGAGTATGCCTGCTATGGAGGGCCCCACCAGTCTCGCGCCATTAAAGAGAAATGAGTTTAGCGCTATGGCATTTCCTAAATCCTCTCTCTTTTTTACCATTTCCACCACGAAAGCCTGACGAGTAGGCATATCAAAGGCATTGACAAGACCGAGGAAGACAGCAAGAATGACGAGGTGATGAACAGCGATGACATCCATCAGAGTGAGAAAGGCTAGAAGAAAGGCCTGTACCATGGCCAGGGATTGAGTGGCAACCAGGATGCGATGGCGGTTCCACCGGTCAGAAATGACGCCCGCAAAGGGAGAGAAGATGAAACTGCAAATTTGACTTGAAAATCCGATGACACCAAGAAGGAAAGCTGAATGGGTCAAGCGATAAACCAGCCAGCTCATTGCAATCTGCTGCATCCAAGTGCCGATGAGAGAAATCCCTTGGCCACCGAAAAAAAGGCGATAGTTTCTATGGGAGAGGCCTCGAAAGATCAGCCTTAACCCTTTTGGATCAGCAGGGCGGGATTGATCTAATTCCATCTTTTGGACTGAATCCTTCCGAGAAACGGGGAGTTCCTTTTCACTTGACTTGCTCTATTTCATTAACTCGTTAACTTCCTTTTCCCCTTCTTTCAATTCTTTCTCTTGCTCCTTGTCTTCCATTAATAAGAGAGCCTGGAACTCTCCCACATGTGTTTTTTCTTCTCTTGCCACATCCAAGAGTAATTTCCTGATGTTTTTGTTTTGGGTCATATCCGCCATTTGCTCGTAGAGATTGATGGCATCCAATTCGGCGATAATTGCGGATCTCAATATCTCTTTGTCCAGGGCTTCTTTTCTAATTCTTTCAAGATCGATTGGTATTCTGGATAGCATATCTTTGCCTCCCGTAATCCTTTTGGTCTATCAGTAAGCCATCATTAACAAGTCATCAGCATAATCCTGATCCAAATCTTCCAGGGCTTTGTACTCTTACAAACCAGGCGGCAATCTCCTATTTGTGAATACAGAAAGTTGCTCACTTATACGGGGATCTTTTCAGGTATTCCAATCTTAAACGTTTCCCACTCAATAAAGAACGCCCCGTTTTCCAATCTTGTTGGCAATGTATCAAGAGGACGAGGAGCCGGACCTCGCAGCACTTTGCCATCGATCGAGAAGACACTTTCGTGGCAAGGGCAGATGAATTCTTGCGTCTCAGGATGCCAGTCATACCTGCAGCCGAGATGGGGGCAGATTGGGGAAAATATGGTCACCTCTGATGAGGAATGCTTGATCGCCCAGACATCGCGTAAGATCTTTTCCCGGATGACCATATCCACCTTTTGGTCAGTCCAGGATAACTTTATTGGCTGACCCACAGGCAATGAGCCAATTTCAGCCACTTTGGCCCAGTCCGATTTTTTCATTCGGAATAGAGGTCCAACCAAAGTGCCGACAAGTGGAATCCCCAATGTTAGGGCAACAAGGGAACCCAGCGCCCCAGTAAAAAGCTTCAGAAAACCTCGTCGAGTGTTTCCTCCATGTTCAACTGATTGCATCTCGTTCGTCACAATCGCTCCGTCTGTTTCAAAAAGTTGCGAAAGACCTCATAAAAACTTCATTTTCTCGGTGTCAAGCGTTTTTCTTCCTTGACAGCCCAATTCCAAGTCCCCCAAACACGATCGCAAAGGCTGCCAAGACCAGCCAGAAAAAGAGTTTCGGGGAGATTCCAGGATGAACCAACTGGGCCCGATTGACGCCGTTCAACTTCAGAACGTACGCTTCAACATTAGCCATTTGAGCTTGCGTCAACGTGTCGTCATCTCCGAAGGGCAGCATGTACAGCTGGGGATTCGGACCCGCGGGTATCGAACCGTGCTGGATGAGCCGATCAATGTTGTCGGCAAAGGTCTGTGCGTTTTTGCTAAAGAAGTCACGGTCGATAGGGTTGAGGGGTGGCACTCTGCCATCATCAGAACCAGGGTTCGGAACTTTATCGGTGCCTTGTGATCCGTGGCATGCTTCACAAACATTCTTGAATGTCACCGCACCGAGGTCGGCATTGCCAATGATAGAAGCTGCTTGCTCTGGAAGGCCATGGGGACCAATCTGTTCCTTCCCCGAAGCAGCCAGGACTCCGGCCTTAGGATGAGTCGCCCTCATTTTCGCCCTACCCAGAATCTGTGGGAGCGCTCCAGATCGAGGGGAGGGTGATGGAGCCTTTCCAGACTTGCCTTCAGGTTCCAGAGTGAGCAGATAATCGACGAGATCATTCACTTGTTGGTTACTGGCCGAGGAGAAAGCGGGCATGATGGTTTTGGGGTCGTTTTTTTTGGGATTCCGGATCTGCGTCGTAAGCCACTCACGTGTTCTGCCTTTCAGCACTCCGGAAGAGAGGTCAGGTGCTATTGTACCACCTGTGCCGTAAACCCGATGACATGCAATACACCCAAGGGTGTGGAAGAGCTGAGCACCCCGCTGCGCACTTGCTGACAGCAGAGTCGATTGAGTCGATGGGACAGGTGTCAGAAAATTGGTTTTTACTCCACCCCCTGAGTCAGCTCCTGGTTTGCTATAGTACCCGAGGATACCCAGGGTGATCACCCAGATAACAAAAACCAGATAGCCCCCCATGGCAACAGGCCGGCGGGCTGGGTTTCGCTCGGGATTTCGATCGAGAAAAGGTAGAAGCACGAGAAGTGAGATAACGAACAGTGGAATCCCTATCGTTCCGACCGGTTCAAATCTTCCATGGAAGGCTTTCAGGGATTGATAAAAAAAGAGGAAGAACCACTCTGGTTTCGGAGCGTAGGAAGTAGTCGTTAAATCCAAAGGGCCGGCAAAGGATGGAAGAATGTATGCAGACAGTCCAACTAAAATGACGAAAATGGATGTGATGATCAAGGCATCTTTGAATACTTGATCCGGCCAGAATTGTCCAATACGGTTGCGTTTGGCTTCATCCCAGGGGCCGGCAATGCCGAAATTACGGAAGGCGATCAGGTGGACGCCGATCAATGCCAGTAAGAGGACTGGTAAAATGGCTACGTGAAGCACGAAGAAGCGGGAGAGCGTCAATTGGCCCATTTCTGCACCCCCCCGGAGAAGTTTTTCGACCAGTCCTCCAACAAATGGCGCTGTGCCTGCCATACTTGTGCCCACTTCGGCCTCCCAATAGCCCTTTTGATCCCATGGTAAAACTGGCCCTGTGAATCCCAAGGCTAAAGTCAAGAGCAATAGACCCACGCCAATTAACCAGGTGAGTTGGCGAGGCTGCTTGTAGGCTCCCCATATGAAGACACGAGACAGATGGAGTCCTATGAGGATGATCATCGCGTTGGCTCCCCAGCGGTGAAGGCCGTGAATAAGCCACCCGAAAGGCACCTCTAAGCGCAGATAACTGAGACTATCATAGGCGTGATCCGTAGTCGGGACAAAGTAAAACAGCTGCCATATCCCCGTGATGACCTGCAACAGAAAAGTGATCAGGACGGAACTGCCGAAGATATAAGCAAAGCTCGCCCCTCCAGGCATTTCTTCTTCAAGGCTCCAACGAATAACAGCGTTAAGGGGCCAGCGATCGTTGATCCAACGGATGATTTGTGAAGGCATACGTGGTTTTCCTCTAAAAAAGATTTTTGCCATGCCATGAGAACTCTGCAATGGCATTGTTCAGGCAGGAGGAGCTAAGAATTTACTATGAGGTATCAAATGATCTTTGCCTCCCTCATCATTTCCAGGGCGTGAAAGGCTGCAATGGGTGCTTTCACTGAAGGCTCGACGCCCTCCAATGAACTTAAGACTGGACCCAAATATTTTCTCAGCCCACCCTTTGCCATGTAATGGATCACATGGTGTGCCCCTTCTAAGCAAAGGTGAGTCCCCATGGTCTATTAACGCCTGAAGCAAAGCTTTCAACCCATTCATACCCAATCCAATCAACTCTTCAGCCGCCAACCATCGAATGTCAAATTCTTCATCTTCGAGAGTTCTTAACAGCGCAGGAGCCACCTCTGGACCTCCGATCTCACAGAGAGCCTTCACTGATTCGCGCCTCACATGGTCGTCCTTTTGTTTCAAGGCCTCAATCAACGGAGGAACTGCGCTCCTTCCGATCGCCACAAGAGACTGGCGAGCATCCTTACGGCCGGAATCATTGTCACTGGAGAGGGTCATCATGAGCCGTTTAATAGTAAGGTCTGTATCCCCTGTCATATTTCCTTTGGCTGTATGAGGAACGGATTTACGCATAACTTTCTCCTTCCTTTTTGTAAGTGCTCAACGATTTTTAACATAAATACTAAATAACTTGCTAATGAATAAATAAGGCAAAATCCGTATTTCTTGTGTGGAAATACAGTATATTGGCTGATCGAGAATGGCTTTTTTCTTTGATCAACCGTTCCTTTCCGGAGTTTCATCTCCATAACATCCTACGGAGGATATTGTGCAAACATGTACGACTGGGCGTCGATCCTTGCACTTTCAACCATTGATGATTAAATAAAGAATAAAAATAGGTTTCCTTCACACTTTTCCGGTGAACAAAAAGGAGGAATGAGTTATGGACAAGAAGGTACATATTTTGGGATTCGCAGGCAGTTTGAGAAAGCAATCTTACAACAGGGCCATCTTGGCAGCAGCGCTTGAGATGGTCCCTGACGATGCATCTCTTGAGATCTTTGACCTCGAAGGGATCCCGCCCTTTAATCAAGACTTAGAACTTCAACCTCCGGATAAGGTCAAAGAGTTTAAAGGAAGAATCAGGGCAGCCGATGCCATCCTGATTGCTACCCCGGAATACAATTATTCAATCTCCGGGGTTCTGAAGAATGCTATTGACTGGGCTTCAAGACCTTATGGGGACAATGCCTTCGATGGCAAACCTGTTGCCATGATGGGTGCATCCATAGGAATGTTAGGAACGGCGAGGGCACAGTATCATCTGCGACAGAGTTTCGTTTTTTTGAACATGCATCCCCTAAACCAGCCCGAAGTCATGGTCCCATTTGCAAATGAGAAAATTGACCAAAACGGGAAAGTCACAGACGAGAAGACGAAGAAAAAAATAGGTGAGCTACTCGAGAGCCTGGTGGTCTGGACCAAAAAACTGAAAAGTGAAAAGGGTTGATTAAAATTTGCTCTTCTTATAAAAGATCTTCTTCGCCATCTCCGCTGCAACAATGTAGAAAACCACAACCGCGGCCAGTGTAATAAAGAATGGCATTGGCAAAGGTCGTCCTTACTTCGCGCACGCCTTCGACCAGCACATCCAGACCTTTTTCGATGAGTACAATTTCAGCCGTCTCTTTAGCAACATCCACAGCGCTGTCCACCGAGATCCCCACATCGGCAGAGTGGAGTACAGAGGCATCATTGATCCCATCGCGCATATAACCGACCACATTTCCAGCCTTTCTATTTCGCTCTGCACTCTGCGCTAAGCGCTATGCACCGTGGCCTTTCTCTTGAAGAAGCAGATCCAGGGCGCGCAATAGTTGGACATCTTGGCTTTCCCGCAGTTTCTCTGCTGTCAATTCCCTCTCCGCCACAGGAAGAAATGGTGTAACCTCTGGAGGGAGATGGACGACGACATCAGGAGAGATGCCGTGGTGCCAGATCACTTGCCCGGCAGGGGTCAGCCATTCTTCGATCGCCAACATCAGTGCTGAGCCGTCAGAGAGGGAAAATGTTTCAAGGACAGTGCCTGTGCCAAAAGTCTTTTCGCCTATGAGCTTAGCGCGACGCGCATCCTGTAATGCTCCCGCAACGATCTCTGCTCCACTACTTGTTCCGCCATTGATTAACACCACCAGCGGTAAGGAAGTGGCTACACCACCTGGCCTGACAGGAACGGGATGGATCTTCCCAACAGCATTTTTTTCCAGAAGCACATTACCCCCGGTCAGAAACTGGCTGGCTGCGGACACGGCCTCATCATAGAGACCTCCGGGATTATTTCGCAGGTCTAAGATAAGGCCGGTAATCCTCTCTTTCTCGATGGTAAATAGTACCTTTCGAAGATTTTCGGCAGCTCCTTTGCTGAAGGTCGCGATTCGCAAATGGACTGCCTTCGTACCTGGCAATTGATGCCATGTTACATTTTGGACCGTGATGGACGCACGGGTTAAGGTAACATCTTTAGTAGTGGTTGTCTTCAGATTGAGAATGGTGAGTTTCACCCGAGTTCCTGCCGGACCTAAAATCCGATCCACTGCCTGATCAAGGGGAAGACCACTCACATCTTGATCGTCCACTTTCAGGATGATATCTCCGGGTTTGAGGCCTGCCTTCTGCGCAGGGGAGCCGTCGATGGGTGCAACGATGACGAGTTGGCCATTCTTCATCTGGACTTCAGCGCCAATGCCTTCGAACCTGCCCCTTGCGAGGTTTCGCTCCTGTTTCAACATCTCTGGGGTGAGAAAGCGACTATGCCCAGTATCGCCAAGGGCATCGACCATACCACTGATAGCGCCGTAGGTCATCCGTTGAGGTTTCACCGCATTCCGATCCACATAGACCCGTTGGATTGTATTCCACGCTTCTGCCATTAACCGAAAATTGGACTCTGCGTCAGGAGGAATAGTGTCCGGCGCAAAGGCGATCAGCAGGCGACAACCCAGTATCGCGCCTCCGATCAGACCGAGGGAGAGGAAGGCGAGGTACTGTATCCATCGGTAACGTCTATTTTTCATCGCTCCTCCTTCCGAGCCAGGGCGGAAAGGCCAGCTCTTCCTGAGAGTTTGTCAATCAGGAGATTCGAAAAGGGTTTCTTAAAATTTTCTTATAATATTTCAGGTCAGTGCTGTCCGGTTAAGAATTGAATAAAGACAATTGGTTACAGAAATCGGGTTTTTTAATATCATCAAAAAAACCTGAAAGCACCTGATAAATGGGGTTTTTCTCGAATAAAGTGATGCTCAAGATTTGCAGGATTTCGTTGAGACTTCGGTCGAGTTTCAATTCTTTCTTGATAATAGCGGAGAGAACATAAATACTTATTGCAATCCAGATTTGGGTTTTCACTGCATTCTCGGAGGTTCCATAAAAGGATTTGATTCGAAGGTGCTGTTTGATCCACTTGAAGAAGAGTTCCACCTGCCAGCGGCATTTGTACAGTTGGGTAATGGTCAGAGGGTTGAGCATAAAATTGTTTGTCAGGAATACGAATCGTTTGGACGTTACGATATCGAAATAGCTGATCCGGCGAAGGGGATCGGGATATTCCTGGGAGGTCTTTGGGCCATTGAGAAGAATCGTTTGATCGCTTCGGAGTCCCGTGGTTTTGTCGACGAGGCGGTAGCTTCGACGAGTGCAATCGAGATTTCTCTTGGCGCGAATGATAAAGAAGGCTGAATGGAGGGCGAACACATACAGGCGGGCAAAATCGATATAGCCGCGATCCATAATGTAAAAAGAGCCAGGCTCTAAGATCAATTGGTCGAGGAGATTGACGTCGTGAACATTGCCTTCGGTAACGCGGATAAAGCAGGGGATACTGCCATGGAGGTCCATCAGCGTATGGAGTTTGATGGCGCCTTTGCGTTTGCGAAAATGGGCCCAAGGAAAAAGCGAGAGACAGAGATCGATCGTCGTCGAATCGAAGGCATAGGCGGCTTGATCCAAGAGCACGCCGAAATCTTCTTTGGCATACAGGTACCTTGCTCTTCGGATCAGCACTTGAGCAAAATCGGCGTAGATCCGCCAGTCTCTGTTTTCGTTGGCTTCGGCCAGGGTGCTTCGAGCGACTTTGCTCCGAATCCCTACATGGTAGAGTTTGGACTGCAAGGCGCGCAAGCACGTTTCGGTCTCGCGAAGACTTTCTCGGTAAGTAAGCTGGGCGAAGGCCATGCAGAGAAATTGATCGAAACAGGAAAATCTTCGGACTCGGTAATTGCCTTGGTATCTTCGCACACACTTGTTGAATTCGTGTTTGGGCAGAAAGTTTATGAGTTGTGAAAAGATCATTCGTCCACAGTGCATTGACCATTCCTTTCCACTCTGAGATGGAAGTATTATGGCCAATAAAAGCAGACGATCTGAAATCGAAAACGGTCATTGTTATGTTTATCCTATTAACATTGTTTAACATTGTCAGTTTTTAAAAATCCTTAACCGGACAGTACTGATTTCAGGTAATAAAATGGGGGGAAATCCGTATTTTATGTCAGGAAAGGCTGTATCTCAAACGGGTTTGAATGAAATTTGAAGGTCACAAATGATTTCCAAATATGACTTCACCTACTTCAATTGGAATCTTAAGGTTGGTTTTCGTATTGAAAGGGGTGATTAAGAAGAAAGAACTCGATCAACAAAAACTAATAATAATTTTCTTTTCCAACTTTACCTCTGAAAACGATGTAGCTATAAACCGTATACCCTAATACCAAGGGCAAAACAATAATCACTCCCCAAAGGGTGAAGCGCAGGGTTTCTTGTTGTGCCGCCGCTTCCCGAAAGGTGATGCTGGGAGGGACGGCATAAGGGTAAATGGAGGCGATGAGACCGAGATATCCCGCGAAGTAAAAGATGACGCTGGAAAAAAAGGGCAGGATCTCACGCCGGGCTTTCAGGCTTTTGATAAGTGTATAGAAGGCTGCGAGGCCCAGCATGGGGAAGGTCCAGATAAAATAGATTCTGGGTGGACTAAGCCAATTTTTCAAAGCCGAAGGATAGTGGAAAGGTGTCCAAATGGTAACCAAGATTTGGAATCCCAACACAATAAATGCCGTCCAGAGGGCGCAACGATAGGCCCGTTCTTGGATCGCTCCGCTGGTTTTAATGATGAGATAGGTGGACCCCAGGAGGATGTAGCCAGCAATCAATGCAAGGCTCACCATCATTGAGAAAGGGTTCATCCAGTCGAAGGGGCCACCTGCGAATTGACTTCCTACCACCTTCATTCCAGAAAGAATGCCGCCAAGGGTCAAACCCTGAGCGATCACAGCAACCAGACTTCCGAAGAAGAAAGCCATATTCCAAGGTCCTTTTCGAGTTGCATTCGCCCGGAACTCAAAGGTCACACCACGAAAGATCAGGCCGAAGACGAAGGTGAGAAGAGGGATGTAAAGGCCGCTGAAAAGAACGCCATAGATCATAGGAAAGGCGACAAAAAGGGCTCCTCCGCCAAATACCAACCAGGTCTGATTCGCATCCCATACCGGGGCAATGCTCCCCATCAATATATCTCGTTCTTCCTCGTCCCGGGCGGCTGGAAACAACATGGCTATCCCCAGGCTGAAACCATCAAGGAGGATGTAGAGGATGATGGCCAGAGCTAACAAGCAAGACCATATGACGATGAGATCCATACTTTACCTTTGCAAGAACAGTCTCTTGATTTGAAATTACAAATTCCAAGTTCCAAATCCCAAATAAGGTCCAAACGCTAATTTCAAATGGCCGAAACGATTTCGTTTGAGATTCAAAATTTTGGTCATTGGGATTTGTTTGTTATTTGGTGCTTGGGATTTGGTGCTTTACTTAACTCTGCTTCCATTTTGCCCTTGACCTCTTGAAGGGGGCGCATGCCTGCCGGTAGCTGAACGGGTGGAATGGGGCTGGCGAGATCCGGCCCCCGCGACAATGTCTTGAGGACGTAATAAAAATAGCTTGCCCCAACGACTGGGAAGATGATCAGAAAGAGGCTCAAAGACCAGATGACATTCCCTTCTGGAATCGGAGAAACACCTTCAGCTGTTCGCATGAGATGATAGACCAGCCATGGCTGCCGGCCCACCTCATTGGTCACCCAGCCCAGCTCGGTGGCGATAAAACCCAGGGGGTGGAGAATCAAGAGGGTTCTCAGGAATGGACGGTGGTCATAGAGATGCCCCCGTCGCCACAGAACTGCAGCCCAAACCATAACAAAGAAAAGGATGAACCCGATCGCCACCATCAACCTGAAGCTCCAGAATAGGATGAAGACATTAGGACGATCGTTCCGTGGAAACTCCTTAAGCCCCGGGACTCGACCATCAAAAGAATGGGTCACCAGCAGGCTAAGACCATTGGGAATATTCATCTCAAAGAGATTCTTCTCTGCTTTCATCTCTGGAAGGGCGACAACTGCAAATGAGGCTCCTCCCTCTGTATTGGTTTCCCAATGAGCTTCCATGGCTGCCAATTTTGCCGGTTCATGATCGAAGACTTGACGGCCGCTCACATCACCCAGATAAATCTGAAGGGGTGCGAAAAAGGAGGCCATCACTAAGGAGATGGCTAAAGAGCGTCGGAAAACGGCCGTCTGTTTCTCTTTCAGAAGATAGTAAGCACTGATTCCGGCTACGACGAAAGCAGATGTCTCAAAAGAAGCCATCGTCATGTGACCCATTCGGGCAAACACGGAAGGGTTGAAGATGGCGGCTGAGAAATCGGTGACCATAAACTTTCCGTTCACGAGTTTGTAGCCGGCCGGGGTATGCATCCAGGAGTTCCCAGCCAGAATCCAGAAGGCAGAGAGGATGGATCCCAGTGCCACCAGGCAGGTTGCAAGAAAATGGATGCTACGACGGACCCTTTCCCAGCCGAAGAGCATGATGCCGAGGAAACCGGCCTCCAGGAAGAAGGCGGTCATGACCTCAAAACCCAAGAGAGGAGAAAAGACGTTGCTCACCATTTGGGAAAAACGAGAGAAATTGGTACCGAATTCGAACTCCAACACAATCCCGGAGACTACTCCCACTCCGAAATTGATGGCGAAGATCTTCACCCAGAAGCGGTACATCCGGTAATAGATCTCCTGCTTCGTCATTAACCAAAGAAGTTCCACGACTACCAGGTAGAGGGCGAGGCCAATCGTCAACACCGGAAACAGAATGTGGAACATGGTGGTTACAGCAAACTGAATTCGAGAGAGAAAAACGACATCCATCACCGACTCCTTCAGAATGATCCTTGCTTCATCTCAGCCTTCCCTCTACCGCCTTCCACTGGATATTCTTGAAGAAGGCTTCAATATAATCGGCCCTCTTCAACCCATAATCGATCATAAAGGCATGTTCAAAGACATCCAAAATTAAGAGGGGCGTGCAACCAGCAGGGTGTCCCACATCATGCTCATTGATCCAGAAGTTGAACAGTTTTCCTGTGAGTGGATCCTGATAGAGAATGGCCCAACCGATCCCTCGCATCGCCCCGACGGCCCTGAATTCCTTTTCCCAGTTGTCGAGACTTCCAAACTCTTCAGAGATTTTTTTGAACAACTTTCCTGTTTTTTCCAACGCTCCCTTTCCCCCCAGATTTTCGAAGTAATATTCATGAAGCCTCATTCCGTTGAATTCCCATCCAAATCGCCTCTTCAACTCAGCAAACTCCAGAGAGCCCACTTTTCCCTCCTTGAGCATCTGGTTGAGGATTTCGACGAGTTTATTCGTATTCGTGACGTAACCCTGGTAAAGGGTGAAGTGGTTTTTTAAAAGGGTGTCGCTGAATCCTTCCATTCCCAAAAGCCGGCTGTAATCTTTAGTGATATAAGAGATCTTTTCCTCCTTTTTCATTTGAGCGAAAGAGAGGTCGGGTTGCCCGGACAGAAGGGCGATGCTTCCAAGGCCCGACAAGAATAAAAACTGGCGTCGATCGAAAACCCATGTTTTTAAAATCTCCTTTGTTACCATTGCGTCATCCCTCCTGTCTTCTTTATTCCTCTTTTCTTGAAATGCGTGGCATGGAAAAAGTCCCGAATTATCCTTCTTTCAGGAATTGAGCCGTCTCCTCAGGGAAGGCAATGTTGATAAAGATGCCCGATCCCATTTCAAATCCAGCAGAGGTGGTCAGCCTCGGAGTAAGCTGAAGATGCCAATGATAGTAATCTTCCCATTCATCTTTGATAGGAGCGGTATGGATAACATAGTTATAAGGGGGATCATTCAGTTTGGAATAGAGTTTCAACACGGTTGCCTTTAGAACCTTTGCAAAGGTTTTAGAATCCTCCATAGAGATTAAACCGTAAGAGGCCTGATGGTCTTTGGGAATGATCCAGGTTTCAAAAGGAAACCGAGATGCAAAGGGCTGGAGGACGACAAATTTCTCGGTATTCATCACAATCCTCTTGCCAAAGCTGAGTTCCTCTTGAATCGAATCACAATAGACACATCTTCCGTGGTCATCGTAATATCGGGCTGCCTCCTCCAACTTTTTCCGGATATTGGACGGAACAACAGCGGTTCCAACAATTTGAGAATGAGTGTGCTCGAGTGATGTTCCCGCAGCCTCACCGTGATTCTTAAAGATGATGATCAGTTTGATCCTCGGATCCTCCCGGATGGCAAGATATCTCTCGCGATAAGCGAGGAGAACCTCTTCCACCTGTTTATCATCCATCAGAGGAAAAAGTTGATTATG
Source organism: uncultured delta proteobacterium (assembly GCA_963827685.1). Taxonomy (GTDB): domain Bacteria; phylum Desulfobacterota; class BSN033; order BSN033; family UBA1163; genus UBA1163. The sequence continues at coordinate 220,178 of CAWHBU010000001.1, forward strand.
AATAGGGCTTCCAATCACCACCTCGTGGATTCCTACCCCGTCCATCATCCGGAAGAACCCTTTCTCTTCTTTCCTTTCCAAACTTCCTTCTGGAGATAGAGCTGGAAATTTATTGGGTATCACCCTTACCCACCATCCTTTACTATCCGCCGGACCGCTGCTTCGATAAGCGAGGGTTTCATGAGGAGTCAAGTATTCATTGCCTGGGCAGAACGGACAGTTCTCTTTGTAGGGAGGTTTCTCGATGGAGGGCTCAATCCTCTTAAGCTCATGGGGTCTTCTTGAACGCTCTGATGCGATGATGACCCATTCCTTCGTTGTAGGGTCCTGTCTCAATTGGGGCATAGTGACCTTTCCTTAAATGCGGAGTGCCAAATGCGGAATTCTGTAATCCAAAAGTCTTTAAACAAATTGTTTTCCAATCCGCATTCTGCATCCCGAAATATGAAGGCCTTAACCTAAGGCCAGGAGTAACCCTACCACCGCACCCAGCGGAATGGAGATGTAGGGGTTACAGGTAAGGGCTCAGGAACTTCCGATGGTCCGGAAAAGATAGCTTATACCAAACCCTACAGAACCCCCTATGAGCATACTCAAAAGAATCTTGAGAACCATGAAACTCTCCTTATAAAAAGAGTATCATCCTGTTGCCAATAATTCAAGAAAAACGATTTTCAAGATGAAAAGGCTTGTATTCGCCGGAAAAGGTGAAGTATAATTTTTTTAGTTTTAGATGGAGAATGCAAGAACATGTTCGAGGAATGAGGATTGAGGAGTCAGGGAATTCAAAAATTCACGAATTGAGGTATTCAAGGAGTTGAAATTCCTAAGTCCGAAATGGATGCAGGTAAAATGAAAGAGTTCACCGCTGAGGAATTGACATCTTTTGACGGAAAGGAGGGTAGACCCGTCTATATCGCCTTTCAAGGGAAAGTTTATGATGTCAGGGAAAGCCCTCTCTGGGCCAAAGGCCTTCACATGAACAGGCATCCCTCGGGTAAGGACCTTGCGGGAGAGATCTCCGCGGCTCCTCATGGAACAGAGGTCCTTGAACGATATCCCCAGGTGGGGGTTTTGAAAAAAGGAGCACCCGAAGAATTGAAACACCTTCCTTCTATGCTTCAGAACCTCCTTCAAAAATTTCCAATGGCAAAACGCCATCCTCACCCCATGGTCGTCCATTTTCCTATCGCCCTCTTAATGGCCTCCCCCCTCTTTGTCCTTCTCTCCCTTATCTTCAAGAATCCTTCCTTTGAGATCACCAGCCTCTACCTCCTCATTCTTGGAGCAATCGGCTCTCCCTTTGCCATGGCCACAGGACTCCTTACATGGTGGATCAATTATCGATTGAAGCTCACCTATTTTGTAAAAAGAAAGATCCAGCTTTCTATCCTTCTTCTGATTTTCGAGATCATTCTCCTCCTCTGGCGTGGTTTTCAATCCCAGATATCTCATCCCATCTATTTCATCTTGATCGTTATCCTCGCCCCCATCGTTTCCCTCTTGGGTTACTACGGAGGACAGATGACCTTTCCCATGGAGAAATCAAACGCGGTGACGGAGTGATTGCGTGACGCGGGGTTATTCTCTCTGTCTCCGTTTCTCCGGGTCTCCGCGTCTTTCTTTTTTGGAGAAGGCGTAAAAGATGAGGCTTGCGGTCATACCCAAAAAGCAGATGAGGAAGGAAAGGTGATAAGCTTCAGCCGGATAAGAAGAGCCTGTCCGGGGGAAGGATTTAATGACTCCCCCTAATGCTGGCATGAAAAGGGCTGGGCCGCCCATCGTAAAAAAATTGACGCCCGCCATCACTGTACCCGAAATGGCGATGGGAAAGAGCTCTTTAGCATGGGCGTAGACCACCATCCCGAAACTGCAGAAAAAACCGATGAAGAAGAAGAGGAGACCAAACCAGAAAGGGGACTGAAGCTTCACGACTCCAATCAGGGGGAGTAGACTCAGACAATAAAGACTTAATCCCCCTAACGCGGCTCCTTTCCTGGAATGAAACGTCCGATCAGAGAGCCACCCCGCAATGGGGCCACCCACAATGATTCCAAAGGCAAGGAAGATGATCAGATTACCTGTTTGGATAGGAGAATATCCCTTGATGTCTATAAGATAAGGTCCCAACCATAAACCCTGAAGGCACACAAAAGTTCCGTATCTAAAAAAGGCAATGGCTCCGATCTGCCAGAAGGTAAGAGAACCAAGGATCAATCGGAAAGATTGTAGAATCCTTATCTTCGGTTGAGATGAGGGAGAAGAAGCAAGGCCCTCGATGTTTTTCCTCTCTCCGCCTAAAACCCAAAAGGTGAGAAAGGCAAGAAGAGCTGTCACCACACCGGCAATAACGAAAGTCATCCGCCATCCTATAGTGGAAGTGAGAAAAGCCAGAGGAGAGGCAGCAAAAACATTTCCCAATGCTCCAATGGCTTGCATGAGGCCTATGAGAGTGACAAACTCCTTAGGAGGAAATTTTATTACGAAGATCTTCATGGAGCCCATTAGGACAGAAGCCATTCCGACTCCAATGAGGATTCTTCCAAGAAGCGCTACAGGAAATGAATTCCCAAAGGCAAACACAAATGCTCCCAATGCCCCAATCATTGAAAAAGAAGTTATCACGATGCGTGGACCAATTCGATCAAGCATCGGCCCCATCGGGATTTGAAACAGGGCAAAGGAGTAGAAGAAGGCCCCTCCGAGAATGCCGAGGGTTTCTGCATCAAGCCCCAGGTCATGCATGAGATTGGGAGCGATCACGGCACTTGAAACACGATAAAACATGGAAAGGGTAAAGAGGGCTGAGAGAATAGAAAAAATGAAGAAGCGTTTGGAAGATTGGGATATCTCTGTCATTTTACATCTCTGTATTTAGAATAATCCCCCCTTTCTTTAAAGATGGTAAGGATAAGTTTTACTTGAAATAGACCAAAGATATCCCGCTGACACGGGATCTTTGGATAAGGGTTGAAGTCGGGAGTATGATGCTAAACCTTTTCAAACATATCTTTGGGAGCGCCGCACACAGGACAAACCCAACTTTCAGGGAGTTTATTAAAAGGTGTGTTCGGGGGGATATTCCCGTCAGGATCGCCCTTTTCGGGATCGTAAATATAACCGCAGACATTACATTTCCATTTTTCCATCTCGATCTCCTATCCGAATTCAAATTCACCCCCTTCCCCTCCTCCCTCTTGAGGGAGAGGGGGGGCGCTTTGCGACTATTTCAATACTTCATCATCGTAGAGTTTTTCAATGTAATACTTGTGCTTGCTCTCCTCCTGAATCAGAAAGGTGAAGAGATTTCCAAGATTTTCATCTTGGTTCTTCCCATTCAAATCCGTATAAAGTTTTACCGAACGTTCTTCTCTCTTCATTGCCATTCGGAGAATGTCTCCGTAAGGAATATCGGGCTTTAATTCGGCTTCAACCATATAATCACTGATCTTCAGATTCGGAATTTTCTCGATCTTTCCCAATATGATTTTTCCTGCTCGCACCTCTTCGAGCTTTCTTTTGTGCCCCTCTTCCTGCTTCATAAAGTCCAAAAAAAGATCCTTGGTCCCAGAGTGTTTTACCATTTTGCTTGCTTTGTCATAAAAATCCATCGATTCGATCTCTCTTTGAATGGCAAATTGGATAATCTCCTTAAATTTCTTCTCGTCCATAACGGCTCCTTTCTATCAATGGCCTTTTCCTAATTCGTCCATATTTTTGAAATATTTACCATTCTATGGGATAGTTTTTTTAGGGTCAAGATAAAAGTGATTTTTAGATCGGTGATGAGTGATAGGGTGATTGGGTGAATGTAAGATTCTCCGTATCCCCCATCTCCCTATCGCCCTATCTATCTCTTCTGAGCAGGCGCATGGAGCTGAGGATGACAAGGAGTGAACTGGCTTGGTGCATCACAGCGCCCAGGATCATGGTCACCCATCCCTGGGCTGAGAGAATGACCATGATTGTATTAAAAACGAGTGCAAAGATGAGGTTTTCCTTGATCACCCGGAGGGCTTTCCGAGAGAGTCGAACGACAGTGGAAATCTTCCCGAGATCATCGGCCATCAGGGCGATGTCGGCTGTCTCAATGGCCACATCCGTTCCCACCGCTCCCATGGCGATACCGATGTCGGCTGCGGCGAGGGCGGGGGCATCATTCACACCGTCACCGACCATAGCCACCACTTGACCTTGCTTCTTCCACTCCTTCACCCTCAGCACCTTCTCTTCGGGAAGAAGTTTCGCTTCGTACCTTATACCCAACTCTCTTCCAATGCGGTCGGCGACCAAAACACTGTCGCCCGTAAGCATCCAAATTTCGGATACCCCTTGCTCCCTGATCTTATCGATAGCCTCCTTGGCTCCTTCCCGCAATGTATCGGCAATGGAAATGATTCCCAGAAGACGGCGATCCAATGCGATGAGGAGGGAGGTCATCCCTTCCGATTGCTTTGACACCAACAACCCCTTCGCCGATCCCGGAATTTCAACCCCTTCGTTTTTCATCATTTCAGAACTCCCCACGATAATGGTCTTGGAGTTCCACTGAACCTTCACGCCTTTCCCTCTAAAATTTTCGAAGGACTGGGGATGAGGAATGCTCAAACCTAACTCTTCTGCTTTCTCCGTGACGGCTCTCGCTAAGGGGTGTTCAGAACGTTTCTCTGCAATCGCCGCCCAAGAAAGGACTTCTTTTTGATCCATTCCATTTAAAGCATTTATCTCTACAACTTTTGGTCTTCCGTGTGTCAAGGTTCCGGTTTTATCCATCAAGAGGGTTTCCAATCTTCCCATCTGTTCCAGATAGACTCCTCCTTTGATCAAGATCCCCTGCCGGGCTGCATTTCCAATGGCAGCCACCACGGCTGTGGGTGTACCCAGAACGAGTGCACACGGACAGGCCACAATGAGGATGGTGATCGCCCGAATGATCTCCCCTGTGATCAGGAACGTGGCGAAGGCAATCAGGATGATCGCTGGGATAAAATACCGTGAGAAGCGATCCATAATCCTTTGGGTAGGAGATTTCTCTGCTTGGGCTTCTAAGATCAAACGTTTGATCTGGGCCAACTTTGTATCCTCGGCCACCTGTGTGGCTTCGATTTCGCAAGAGCCGGATTCATTGAAGGTTCCGCAGTAAACCTTATCCCCGGCCTCTTTTTCCACTGGAATCGACTCTCCGGTTAGAGTGGACTGATTGATCGAGCCACAACCAGAGACAATTTTGCCATCCACGGGGATTCTCTCCCCGGGTCTGACAATCACAACCTCTTTGGGCTTCACGTCCTCAATGGGAACCTGAATTTCTTTATTCTCTCTTTTCACCCACGCCGTTTTCGGAGAAAGCTGAATCAAGGAAGCAATGGCCTTCCGAGTTTTTCCCACAGTAACCCCTTCCAAGAATTCACCCAGAAGCATAATGAAAATCACTGTCGCGGCTTCCCGATAAGCCCCTACCGCAGTGGCTGAAATAGCAGCAATGGAGACCAGGGTATCCACATTGAGATCGGGGATAAGGAGCGTCTTCACGGCACTCTTCACAATCGGGTAGCTGCCAAGAATCAAGGAAGCGATGGCAAGGGCAGTCGGGAGGTAGGAGGGGCTCAAACCGATCCACACGAAAATCCAAGAGAGGCCGAGAGTAACTCCTGAGAGACCCAGGAAAACAAAGGATCTCCTCTCCTTCCAGAAAGTCCAAGTTCTCTCTGCGAAGGTCTCCCTGACCGCATAACCAGGTTTGGTAATTGCTTTTTTGATCCGCTCTTCTTCTACCCGATGGGGGTCGTAGTAGATGGTGGCTGATGAGAGAACATAACTGACCTCTGCTGAGAGGACTCCGGGGACATGTTCCACCGAGCGTTCGATATTCAGGGCGCAATCACCGCAGTGGATGTTCTCAATGTTGACGACGATCTTCGACTTGCCTTCGAACTTCTTTTCTTCCATCTTTCTTGGTTTCAGATTCTGAGTCTTTCAATCTGCCATCTGCTTTCTGTAATTTTCAGTCTCCCCAACTCCATAAACCCGTGTTGTGAAGACTATAATACTGGTCATTGAGCAACTTCTCATGGAGAGCCTCTTCATTGGCCAATCTTTTGTACATATCCCTTCCGCGGGGGTCCTGGGTCAACTCAGCCATGGATCGATAGTAGGCCTGCGCTTTCTTCTCTTCTCGAACGGCTATTTTCAAGGCATCCATATCCGTCAACTGCTCTTGACCTTTGGGTTTCTCCGTCTTTAAGGAGAGGGCCTTCTTTTTGAGAGACGTCCCTTCGTAGAGAATCCACTCTCCTTTCTCCTGAAGTGATTTGAGGAGGTCTTTCAATTTCTGGTAATGGTTCATCTCGAATTCGGAGAGTTGTTGAAGCATATCCCTGCCTTTTGGATTTTTCGTCTTCTTCGCTGCCTTCGAATAGGCCTGGTAAGCATTCATTTCTGCCTCCATGGCTACCTTGACAGCCTTGATATCCTCTCTCTTTGTCCACGGAACTTCCTTCCCACATTTTTTGCATGGGAGTTTCTTCTCCCTTTGGATGACATCAGCCACACTCTCAAAGCCCTCAAGCGTGATATCTGCCTCAGCACCGCATTGCTGGCAAGTCAAGGTTTCTTTTTTGCCACTCCCCATTCTTGTCTCCTTTCCTATCCAGGGTTATTTGGCTAACGCCTCGATCATCTCCCTGCAGAAGGCGGGCAGATCATCGGGTTTCCTCGAGGTGATCAGGTTTCCGTCTCTGACGACCTCCTGATCCACATAATTTGCTCCAGCGTTGACCAAGTCATCTTTGATTGCGAAAAAACCCGTCACTTTCTTTCCCTTCAAAATCCCAGCAGAGACGAGCATCCAACCCGCGTGACAGATGGCGGCAATCACCTCTCCCTTCTGATGGGCCTCTCTGACAATCCTTACCATCTCTGGATAACGTCTCATCAGATCTGGTGCATAACCTCCCGGGATGACGATACCGTCGTACTTAGACATATCGATCTCTTTCGCCCCTTTATTCACTTCCACAGGATATCCATGCTTGCTGGTATAGGTTTTACTGCTTCCTGTTCCCACGATCGTGACCTCTGCCCCTTCCTCCTTCAATCGAAAGTAAGGAACCCATAGTTCCATATCTTCATAGTTATTCTCTGCGAGGAGAACTACTTTCTTCCCTTTGAGCCGCATGAAATTTCTCCCTTCTAGTTATTCCATATTGGATCGATCCCTCCAACCTTCGATGAGATTACTCATTCATAGGTTTATCCTTTTTGCCTACAAGCCGCGGGTCAATATTACCCGTTCCTCCGCAATCCGGAATATAGCAGGTCACATCACTGAAGGTACAGGCTTGCTTGCAGGAAGGACATCGCTCGGGCACGGTATCGCTTCCAAACGTGTAATCACAATTTGAACATTTCCATTGAGTCATTATTTTCACCTCCTCGTTCTTAAAGAAAAAATGTAAGAAAAATCACACCCAGGACGATTTGAATCAGAACAAAGAAGAAAGTACTGTAATTGATGACCATATGAATCAGGGCAAGGCGATCTGTTCCCTTTCCCTTAGAAAGCTTCCATCCCAGGACGACCCCGATGGAGAAGAGAAGGAGGATGAGAATCGCCATATAGGCGTGGACGCCAGAAGTAAAAATTTCCCCCTTCAGATAGAATAGAGCCCCGCCCCCGAATAAAAAGCCAATCCAGAGGAGGATATAAAATCTTTTTCCAAATCGAATATGCCTCTGCCATGGGAAATCCGAAGCGGATCCACGGCCCTTTTTGAATTGGAATCGTTTCCAGCCCAAGTAACCCGTATAGGATCCTGAAAGGACCGCCATTAGGATGATGATGGGGTGAACGAACGCCATCTCACTTTCCTCCCTCAATTTCTGCATTCCAACTGACGACGGATTGCTCGGGTCTTCCTTCGACCTGGTAGAGAAGGGTTGAATTCACCTTGTATCGTTTTCCTGTTTCTAATGAGATCGGGTACTCGAAGGTGACCCCTTTTTGAGGAGGCACCCCATTTTTCTTAAGGGTCGAAAAGCTCTCTTCCTTAGAAAAGATTGTCTTTCCATCGGTATCCTTCACCTGGGTATTGAGGACAATCCGATAATCTCCGTATTTTCCAGTGGGCATGTTATGACCCCCCCCCTCGGTTCGTGAGAGATATTTTGACCGATCCCTTTCCTGCCTCACCCGTGATCAGGGCTGCCTCTTTGAGAAGTTTCTCGTAACTCTGCGTATGTTGGCCGACCATCCTATTCGGCACAAACATAGAAATGGGAAAACCCTGTACCGCTTTCCGCTCCACTCTTGGCATATGGCATTCCTGACAGGTCTTTTTTGAACCGCTCGCTTGCCATTCCTGAAAGGTCGGCATGTGGCACCCTGCGCAGAATTCGGATTTGAGCATTGATTCATCCTGCTCGGATTTGTGCTTGGCAGTGAGCTTATAAGGGCCATAGATCATATTATTTTTGAGATGGCAGGTGGTGCAGTTGACCCCCTCCTCCTTGTGGACTGGCCTGGTCTTTAGATTCTTCTCATCGGCAATCTCTTGAGCCGCATGGCAACTGATACATTCTTCCGCCCCATAGTTCTTCGTTCCTTTTTTAAATGGATCATTGACAAAAGCCCTGGAGTGGAAATCCTTTGACCACTCCGCGTAGATCAGTTTATGACATTCATTGCACTCTGAAGATTTCACGGTCTTGTCACCCATCTCAAGCAGGTAATCGTATTTAGCGGCCACCAAGAACAGCGAAACCAAAACCAATCCTAAAAAAATCCATTTTCTATTTCTCATCATTTTCCTCTCCATCTTATGTTGCTATTAATCTTCGTAAAGATTGAGATCATAACCCAACTGAATCGCCTTCATATTCTCTTTGAGATAGGATTTGGGCAAGAGTTTTTCCAGCTCGACATGAGAGATGTCGAGATCGATCAATCGAAACAGCCTGCCAAGAGCGATCATGTTGCCGAAGATCGCCTGACCGAACTTCTCAATTCCTATCATACCAAAAGGAACCTCTTCATCCGTGCAGAGTCCGGTATCGCAGATCGTCTTCTGGGCAATGAGTTGATCCCCTTTTCCGTGGAGACGGATGAGAATGTCTGCCTCATCGATCATTGGATTTTCGATAGGCCTTTGATCATAAGTGAGGTAGGCACTGATCCGTGTATTGCGAATGGAGGAATCGTAGTCAAAGAGAAGAGCGACCTCATAGCCCAACTCCTTCAACGCCATGGCAAGGACATGGGAAATGACCCTGACCGATTGCCCTCCCACTCCTGTAAAGACGATTCGCCTCATAGAAGTTTCTCTAAAGAACCCCTCGCTTGCCTAACATATACTTCAAATTCCAATCACCAAATCCCAAATAAGCTCCAATTTTTCAATACTCAAATTTCAAAACTTTAATTTATTAAACAAGAATTTTGGTTATTGAAATTTTGGTCATTATTTGGCTATTGGTGCTTGCCCCGCACCGTATTAGGTACAGGGCTTGGAATTTGGTGCTTCATAACTCCTCAAGACGTTTTAAATAATCATTCAGCCTTTTCTTACTTCAACCTTCCCACCACAGGAAATTTAAAAACCATATCTTCTCCGTGGGGTGCGATATCAATATCTTTTGTCAGATCCTTGCCTGCTATATGGCACCGCATCCTTTTCTCTCCTTGAAACAGAGGGCTTGCCGAAAGATCATAGACTTTTCCCTTATAGGCAATGAAAATGGGTTTCCCCCCTGTGCCGTCGAAACGTTGGAGCTCCTCAAGGGTGAAGGGTTTTAGATCCTCCAACGGGATCTCAGGTTTTGCCTCCACCCTCTCGACCGGCTGGGGTATTTCCCCCAGCATTGCCTTGGCGATTCCCAATTCATCTTCTTGGAGATGGTCTCTTTCGCCTTCGACAATATGGAATCTTTCATCGAACCATTTGAACATCTGATGAGCTGTTTTGAACCCCAGCCTTCTTCCGTTGAGCTCAATGCAGTCACTGATGATGTCCACAAAACTGAATCCTTTCCAGAGGAGGGCCTCACGAATACAGGTCTTGAAATGATTGAGGTGATAGGCCGTTGTCCGGGCATAAAAATAGGGAGCCTGTTGGGTGAGGAGGTGACCCAACCGAAGGGGAAGATAAGGTTCTCCACGAGGCGAGGTAATAGTCTTCGTCCCTTTGGGCGTGGTCGGTCCAGCCTGGCCACCCGTCAATCCATAGATTTCGTTATCGTTACAAAAGATAGTGATGTCAGGATTTCGGCGGGAGGTGTGGAGGAGGTGGTTTCCTCCAATACTTGCCAGATCGCCATCTCCGGAGAGGACAATGACATTGAGGTCCGGACGGACGGTCTTGATGGTCTCCGCCGAAGTCAGCACCCGGCCATGGGGAGTGTGAATCGCATCTAAGTTCATATATCCTGACATTCTTCCTGAACAACCGATTCCAGAGACGGCAACCGTATTTTTATCGTTCCAGCCGAGCTCTTTGATAGCCATGGCCGCATTTTTCAATACGGCACCAATGCCGCAGCCAGGGCACCAGGTGTGAGGGAACCGCCTCATCTTTAGGAGTTCTTTATAAGAACGATCCATCACCCTCGCGCTCCCTTCACACACTCCTCGATCTGACTCTGAATCCATTTGAGTTTAAACCCGCCTCCTAGGCAGGGGACTTTCATCACTTTTCGGCAAATGGCGCATTCGACCCAACTCGCATACTGACCATCACTCCCTTCAACGACAATGATGTCGCGATAAGATTGGGTCACTTCCTTCAATTCGTTCTCCAAGACAGGATAGATGCGGACAGGTCGAAATATAGAGAAACGATCTTTTAGTGATGAAATGATCCTCGAGGTGATTCCAAAGGCGATGAGCAGGGTTTCGGAGTTCTTGCAGGGAAGATATTCAAAGAGGGGATACTTCTCGGCAACACGATCATGACGGTCTTTCAACTCCCAGAGCCATCCTCGGTAGATCTCCGGATCATTGGTTTTCACATTTCCCATCTTATCATGAACCGTCCCGGTGAAAAGCCTCTGGCCCCTGCCCAAAGGTTCTTTTGAGCGGGGAACGACCTCTATCGCTATGCCATCAAGATCCACTATCTCATAAAGGTGGGAAAGGAAGGCGTCCGCAAGGAGGATGACCGGTGAGAGAGATTCCTCGGCTGCATTGAAGGCCGTAGCTGTTAGACGGAAACATTCCTTTACTGAATTTGGATAGAAGGCGATAGGGTAATAGTCTCCTGCGCTTCCTGCTTTGATTTGAAGGAGATCCGATTGAGCGGGCTGAGTGGGCATCCCGGTCGATGGACCCACCCGCATCGAATTGACGAAGACACAGGGAGCCTCCACGACATGGCCCCATCCCAAGGCCTCCTGCATCAACGAAAATCCTGGCCCTGAGGTGGCGGTAAAAGATTTAACTCCAGCTAATGAAGCAGAGATCGTGGCAATGGCCGCAGCAATTTCATCCTCGGCCTGGAGAAATCGAAATTCGGGGTTTTCATCTGAATAGAGAGCGGCCTGTTGTAGAATCTCTGAGGTCGGACTGATGGGATAGCCAGCAAAGTAGCTGGCACCGGCCCGAACCGCACCCTGAAAGATGGCTTCATTTCCAGAAACGAGGCCCTTCATCCTTTTCCCTTTTCATCCATCACCTCGATGGCGATGTCAGGACAATAGCGTTCACACTGGTAACACTGGATACATCCGTCTTTCTCCATGATCTCATTCTTCTCAAGAGAGAGGACCTGAACCGGACAGACCTCTACGCAGAGGAGGCACCGTTTACAATAGATTTCATTCCAGATTACATGGAGTCTCGGCTTCATGGATTCCGAACAAGCCTCCTTCCAACGTCAAAGGCCTGTTGGAGTGCCTCCGGATGTTTTAAAATATCGCCCTTGGCCTCAACGCCCCGGAAGACAAGTTCACCTAAATATTCTGCGTTGAGGACATCAAAGAAATACTTGACCGTGAGAATGGCTCCATCGAAAACTTTCTGTCCTTTTGTCGCTCCCACGGAAATAAAGAAACCTTTTCTCTTTTTTCCTTCTTTCCCTAAGGAGGGATCTTTGAGGAGATATTTTCTTGCCCAGAGAGCCTGGGTTCGATCAATCAGGGCCTTGGACCAGGCGGTGACACCGTAAAAAAAGATCGGCGAAGCAAGAATCACAACATCTGCCTTCAGCAGTTTGGGATAAATTTTTCCCATATCGTCCAAAATGATACATTTTCCCGTTTCGTCACATCCATGGCATTCTTTACAAGGGCTGATGGTAAAATCGCTGAGATAAAGACGCTCTACGCTCGCTCCCTCCTTCTCGGCTCCCTTAAGGGCCTCTTCCAAAAGAATTTCTGTATTGCCCCCTCTTCTCGGGCTGCCAAAGAGTCCCAGAACTTTCACCGAAGCCTCCAATCTCCCTCCCCTTGGACGGGCCATGGGATCGAACCGAGATCTCTCAGTCCATCCAATTGAGGCTGATCAATCCCTTTATGCTGGACCAGTACTTTAAAAACTTCACCCATTCCCATCTCCGGTTCGATCAGGTGCTTCAACGAAAGCCTCAATTTTAGTCCCTCCAATTCAGATCTCTCCTTCCCTAAAGCCTCCATTTGTTCGAGGATACCAAGCCCGATGAGAAAATGATATTGTGGAACGAGGCCAGTGAACTGGAGGCCAGCTTCTTCTCCCTTTCGGATCAAGCTGGTAAAGTTGACATGGGAGGTGATGTCCTGTTCCCCCAGCCGTTCATAAGGATTTTCTGAGGTTTGATGTTGAAAATAACAGAGGAGTGTCCCCTCTCGTCGATGGGGAGCATAGAGTTCCTCAGAGAGATAACCATAGTCGATCGTCAGGACGAATCCTCGCTCCAAGCACCGGGCCACCTTTTCCATCCATTCCAAGGCCCGTAGATTCACCTCTGCCTTCTGGCCCTCTTGCAGAGTGACGTCCATGGATTGGAAATAACCAGAGATCCTTGGATCAGAAGGTTCACCCCATCGCTCTTCAAATTGGCCGTTTTGTTGAGTGACATAGAGTTCTTTTAAATTTCCTTGATCGAGGATTACTCTGTGAACAGGAAAGGCGTCAACGAGTTCATTGGAGAGGAAACATCCTTGAATGCGAACCTTCCCGTCACTGAACTTTTTTGGGTCCATCCAAAAAACCTTTCCTTCTCTTTCTTTTTCAGAAAGTCTTTCCCTCTGCTCTTTTGAAAAAGGAGGGGCGGTCTCGATGAGGTGATAGCGGAGATGTTGGTAGAAGGCCGGTGAGCTCTTCTTCGCCCAATCTAAGATGTCCTCGCAGAGAAACCCACTACCTCCTCCCATCTCGACCGCATCAAAATTTTCTCCTCCCAAAATCTCTGCCATCTGGAAGAGTTGTTTAGCGATCAAATGTCCGAAAAGAGGATTGACAGAGGGACTCGTATAGTAGTCCCCCTCTTTCCCGATCCTTGTCTCATCGGATTGGTAATATCCATATTCGGGATGGTAGAGACACCACTCCATGAATTGAGAGAAGGGAATGGGTCCCCCTTTCTCAATTTGAGAGAGAATAAATCTCCTCAAACTCTCTCCCCGGTTTCCTTTCTCTTCTTCCATATACAAAGGAGTTCCCTGGTGTGGTATCCGGATTGAACCAACTCCCAGCCTTCCTTTCCTTTCTCACGAAAGAGATCTTCCAGCCATTCAATGCCTCCTGGAAAGACATCGTGGACAAAACAGAGGCCGTCCTGATCGCATTCGATGGTAGGCTTCTCTTTCCCGGCCTGCCGCTCTGGCAGTTCGTGAATCGTAATCTGATATTCCCATTGGGTCATAGATCCTTCCTCTTTCTTGATTATTCAGGGTTCTTCACCCTGCGTGAACCCTATATATAAAGGAACCTTTGAATTTCAAATGACAAAGCTCAAAGGAGATGCCGAAATCCTTAGATCCTGAATTAAATTCAGGACCTGGTTCGGCATGACCAACGTGTCATTCTGAACTCGTTTCAGAATCCCGTTTTTGAAATTTGACATTCATTTGAACTTGATTCACCTTCGGTTCATCACTTCGTGCGAGCCCTGATATTTGACATTGCTTTATTATGTCTACGCCTCGTAGGTCAAGACCCGGATTAAACCGGTTGTAGCACCCGTATTGTCCGTAGTCGTCGTATCGCTGATCGAGACGACCTTCTTCACTTTGTTTTCAGCGATGAAGTGATTTACTTTTTCATCCAAGACCTCTAACTCTCTTATCGTTTGAAAGATTTTTAACTCGGTGGCAAAAGTTTTGACTTTCCAACTCTTTTTCTCTCCCACTTTAGAGTCCTTTCTCCTTCCTCCTGCCTACAGCAAGTAGGCAATCAATGGGGGCACACCATTTTTAAAGAGTGTAGCATCCCGGTGAATGCCGGAACGGAACTTCTTGTTCAATCGTCACTGTGATGTTTAAGAGGACCCTCCTCAAAGGCTTGATGAACCCAATTCAATGCGGCGATCATTTTTGGAAATCCAATGGTGGTCAGCCCAAGCAGGACGGCATGTCGAATCTCATCTTGAGTGACCCCCATGGCTATGGCTCTTCGGGTATGAGATTTGATGGCCCCCTCTGATTCCGAACCAATAGCGATCCCCAGCTTGATCAGCCTCCGCATCTTTTCGTCAAGGGGCCCAGAGGCATGACATTTCTTGGCGAGACGATCATACTCCTTTTCAATCTCTGGGAATTCTTTCCTCAGACGCTTGTAGGAAAATGGAAGAGAATCCTTCTTTGGCATTTTTCCCTCCTTTCTCCTTATTCAAACGTAATGGAATATTTATTGACCAGGTGATGAGGGAAATAAGACTCCTTTGCCTTCCTCAAACCCTCCTCCCCTAAATCCTGTTCCCGATTGACATAGGCGTATCCTGACCATTGATGTTCCAAAAAGGCCTGATGGATCGTAGGATAGAGTCCCTCGTAAGCTGGGTTCGCCTTTTCAATGTGGATGACAACTGTTTCTGGATTGAGCGGATCTCCCAAAGTAAAGGCCTCCACTTTTCCATCGATCAGGATCACTCCCCCCTTCACTCCTAACGCTTCAAAATGGGTGAAGGCCTCTTTGACGGCAAGGGATTCGTTGAACAGACCTGGGCTCGCCTCACAATGCCGGAGATCACACCACTCCGCCTCCAATTGAAGACATTGTGGAATCCATTCAGGAGTGAGGGGGATATATTGATAGGAATATTTTTCCTGAAATTGTTTGATATGATTCCTTTTGCGATGGTATTTTCTACCCTTCAATTCAATCAAATCCTGGGTGAGATAGACATAATCGCATTGATTTCGATCCAGTTCGGCCCTCATCCCTGATGTCTTCCAATCGATCTGTTCCGCCATCGCTTCAGGCATCCGAGCGATTTTTGGGATCGTCACTTTTCCTTCAAGATACTGAAGCAGACTCTGACAACATTCTACCATATCCCCCTTTCCAATGGGAGGAAAGAAAAATGAACTCTCTCCCTTCTCAGAAAGGAGACATAGAAGATTCTGAAAACGACTGATTTTGATCTGATAGGCCTGTCGCCAGATGAAAAGGTTGGTAAAGGTAAATTCTGAGATCTGAGGAGGAAATTGGGTGAAGGCTTGATGAAAGAGAGGCTTGTTTTCGAGGGTTAAATCTCTAAATTGAGGAAACTCTGGCACATCGCGCCATAATTCATCCATATTGGGCAAGACTCCTTCTCTCCCTTTCATCTCTCATCGGGTCAAATGGTCGACCATCGTGCAGACTTCCTGGAGGTTAAAGGGTTTATAAATAAAACCATAAACGCCTGCATCGATAGCCTCTTTGAGGAAGGGGTCCCCCCTTTCTGAGACGATCAGAAGGATTCTTGGCTGGTGGAACTTCTGAATCTCGAGCAGTAGCCCTTTTTCCTTAACTCCAGGGCTATCTAAATTTAAGATGAGGATACTGAAATGAACTTCAGAAAGGTAAGGTTTGATCTGATAACCGCTATCTAATGTGGTAACCTGGTGCCCTTCTCTCTCCAAGCATTCTCTTAAATAACCTCGACTGGCTAGATCATGGTCGACAATACAAATCTTAATCGCCATTGATTATCCCCTTCCAAATGGAGTTCGCTGAATTAGCCTTAGGGAAGGGAATACTAACGTTTCTGCTCGAGTCGATTCTCCAAGATCACCTTATCCACGATCTCGCCACAGAAAATGCATCGCCATCCGAAAAACTCTTCACATATTCCATAGAATTTCTCGAATACCATTGTTCCGCCGCACCGATAACACTTCATTATGGACCCCCATTTGTTGGTTTGCCTGATTTATCAGCAATTTTTATACCAAAAGACAGATTTACCCAGAAAATTGATAAGTTAACGATTTTAAAGAAATGGAGGATTGCGAAGAAATATTGTTTTGGGATAAAATTTGTATAATTTTAAACAACAGATTTTAGTATTCGACCGTTATTATTAAAAAATATTTATATTTTTAATGGGTTACAGATATGTTTATTTTTAAACACTTTTGTATCAATTTTGTTCTTTTTCCAACCCATAACGTTTCATCTTTCCATAGAGGGTAGAACGATTAATGTTCAGTCTTTTTGCTGCCTTATGTTTATTCCAATTGGTTTCTTGTAGAGTTCTTAAGATTAGGTTCTTTTCGTAATCTTGAAGGGTTGTGAATTCTTGAGCGGGCAAAGGTCTTTGGGAAAGGATTTGCGGGAGATCTTTTGGTAATATCTTATCCTGTTTGGCGATGATGATCGCGTGGTCAATGACATTCTCTAATTCACGGACATTTCCAGGCCAGGAGTGGGCAAGGAGTATTTCCATGACTTCAGGAGAAAAACTGATCACCTCTTTTTTCCTTTCTTGGCTGAATCTTTGTAAGAAATGAGAGGCCAAAAGGGGGATATCATCTTTTCTCTCACGAAGAGGGGGAACGAAAATAGGAATGACATTGAGCCGATAATAAAGGTCTTCTCTGAAGGTTCCCTTCTTCATCTCTTCGGTCAGATTTTTGTTCGTCGCAGCGATCACCCTGACGTCCACCTCCAGGGTCTCCTCTCCGCCGACCCTCTCAAAACGGTGATCTTGCAAGACCCGGAGGAGCAGGATCTGCGTGGGAGGAGAAACCTCACCAATCTCATCGAGAAAGATCGTTCCTCCATTAGCCATTTCAAAACGGCCAATCTTTCGCCGGATGGCCCCGGTGAAAGACCCTTTTTCATGACCGAAGAGTTCGCTTTCCAGAAGGTTCTGAGAATAGGCCGAACAATTGGCGACAACAAAGGGTTTGTTTTTCCGGTGGCTGTTGAAATGGATCGCCCTGGCGATCAACTCCTTTCCGGTGCCGCTTTCACCCTGAATGAGGACGGTGGAATCCGTGTTTGCAATGTCCGAGATCAATTCAAAGATCTCTTGGATCCGGGTATTGTTCCCGAGGATGTTTCCGAAACTGTATCGTTTCTCCAACGCCTGGGTGAGGAGAATATTCTTATCCTTCTCCCTTTTCAGTTCGTCATGGAGATCTTTAATCCGAAGCATCACCCTCACCTTGGCAAGCAATTCTTCATTAATAAATGGCTTAGTGAGGTAGTCGTCCGCTCCCAGATCGAGGCTGTTGATCTTATCTTGAAGACTTGATCGAACGGTGAGAATGATGACCGGGATGAATTTTAATTTTTCATTCTCCTTGATCTTGAGACAGATATCCCTTCCATCTGTATCGCCCAGCAGGATATCGAGGAGGATCAGATCGACAGGCGTTTCCGATTCTGGAACCTTTTGGCTTTCGGCCTCTAAGATTCTCATCGCCTCATCCCCGGAGAGGGCGGGGAGGACTCGATATCCCTCCAACTCCAGGAGCGCGGTGATCATCTCCACGGTATCCTTCTCATCATCGACAACCAGTATTTTTTTTGTCTCTCTATCTTTCATCCCTATTCCTAATATCCCAATAGTACCGTCACGTTAACCCAAGACAATATCGCTGAAAGATTATTGAATGTCAATTGGTATTTGGACTCTACGCGCCCCTTTTCGGAAAATTGACAAAAGATTCGTAAAATATTAAATATTGTTATTAAACTGGAGGCACGAATGGAATATCGGTTTTTCGAGGCTCATCGCGGTACGCGGATGAGAACATCTTTTCGATCTCTCCACATTGGAATCTTAGGGTTGTTGTTTTTAACGTTCTTTTCTTCAGCTTGTTCCAATGATAAATCCAAGCTCGTCCCCACCGCCATACCGGTTACCGTAGACACAGCGATCCAGAAAACAGTTCCTGTGCAGCTTCGCGCCATTGGAATTAGTAGAGGCATGTTGGGACGGAATAAAGAGATAAGGGACAAATCTCTGTAATTTTTTTCTAACAAGACAAGCATGAATGTTCGTTGCCATTTATTGGCCTGTTCCACTGTGGATGATAAGAACCTTACAACCAGGAAAACATGAAATGTAGATATTTCAATTAAAATCGTAGAGGTGTCCTATGCAAAAGGATTGCAGGGTCAGGCTGATTGTCACTGTCTTAGTTCTCGGAGGCCTCATACCGGTCGGCTGTAAACAGAAGCAGCCGCCCCCATCGGTCATTCCGGAGGTTGCCATTGTGACAGCCCAGTTACAGCAGGTCGTGCTAACCACCGAATTGCCGGGTCGCACAAGCGCCTACCTGGTAGCAGAAATTCGTCCGCAGGTGAACGGTATCATTCAAAAGAGGCTGTTTGAGGAAGGTTCTGATGTCAGGGCCGGAAAAGTACTCTATGAAATTGATCCGGCGCCGTATCAGGCGGCCTACGACAACGCCGTCGCCGCGCTTGCGAAGAGTGAAGCCAATCTCCCACCCGTCCGATTGAAAGCCGAGCGTTACAAGGAGTTGATTGCCAAAAAGGCGATCAGCCAGCAGGATTTCGATAATGCGGAAGCTGCCCTCAAGCAGGCCGAGGCCGATATCGAGTATTCGAAGGCCGCTGTTGAATCGGCCCGTATCAATTTGGCATACACGCGCATTACGGCGCCGATCACGGGCCGTATCGGGAAATCCATTGTCACCGTGGGCGCCCTCGTGACCGCTGGAGGACCGACTCAGCAACCCACGGCTTTGACTACTATTCAACAACTGGATCCCATTTACGTCGATGTGACCCAATCCACCAACGAACTGTTACGTTTGCGACGCCGAGTGGAGGAAGGCCGCCTCCATAATAACGGAAAAGACCGGAGTAAGGTCCGACTCATCCTGGATGATGGCACCACGTATCCCTTGGAAGGAACGCTTAAGTTCCGCGACGTCACCGTGGACTCGACAACCGGCTCGGTCACTCTGCGGGTGATCGTTCCCAATCCAAAGAGCCTCCTCCTGCCAGGCATGTTCCTGCGCGCCGTGGTGCAAGAGGGTATCAATAACGAGGGCATCCTGATTCCCCAGCAGGCTGTGTCGCGGGATCCGATGGGGAATCCCGTTACGCTCATCGTAGACAGCGAGGGGAAGGTCGCCCAGCGGACACTTACCCTCGATCGAGCCATCGGCGACCGATGGCTCGTAACCTCAGGGCTTGCACCGGGCGAGCGCGTCATCGTCGAGGGTGTTCAAAAAGTGCGGCCCGGGACTAGCGTAAAGGTTGTCCCATTTCAGGCGGGCGGAGCAAGCAGTGCGGCGCCTAAAAAGACGGCTGAGCCGGCCCCAAAATCGAAGTAACGGAGGCGTGTAATGTTATCAAGATTTTTCCTGGACCGTCCAGTCTTCGCCTGGGTCATTGCCATTATCCTGATGGTAATGGGTGGCCTGGCGATCTACAAGTTGCCCATTGCGCAGTATCCCTCGATCGCCCCGCCTTCGATAAGGATCGGCTGCCTTTATCAAGGGGCCTCGGCGGAGACAGTGGTAAACAGTGTGACGCAAATTATCGAGCAGCAGATGACCGGCCTGGACAAAATGCTTTACATGTCCAGCAGCAGCGATTCGTCTGGCATCTCCAGCGTTGAGTTGACCTTCGCCCCGGGAACCGATCCGGACCTCGCCTGGGCCAAGGTGCAGAACAAGCTCCAGCTTGCAATGGCAGGACTGCCAGATGAAGTGCAGCGCCGGGGCATCTCGGTCCGCAAATCCACCAGGAACTACCTGATGATGGTGGGCTTGATTTCCGAAGACGGCAGCATGACGGATATTGACTTGGCTGACTATCTTATGACCACCGTGCAGCAGGTGCTGGCGCGGGTGCCGGGCGTTGGGGAGGTGGAAGGATTCCGTGGCGAGTATGCCATGCGTATCTGGCTCAACCCTGACAAGTTGACCAGTTACGGCCTGACAGTGGACGATGTGACCCAGGCGATTCAAGGTTACAACGTGGAGGTCTCCGGCGGCCAGTTCGGCGGGGCGCCGGCGGTCGAAGGCCAGCGTCTCAACGC
The DNA here is from genome assembly GCA_963827685.1 of uncultured delta proteobacterium. Taxonomy (GTDB): domain Bacteria; phylum Desulfobacterota; class BSN033; order BSN033; family UBA1163; genus UBA1163. The sequence goes on from CAWHBU010000001.1 coordinate 240,598, forward strand.
CTCCATTATCGTCCATAATCTGCTTAAGACCCCCGAAGAGTTTGCCGACATCCCCGTCCACATGAATCCCGACGGCTCCATCGTACGGATCAAAGATGTAGGGCGAGCGGAGCTTGGGACCGATCTTCCCGATACCATTAATAACTTCAACGGAATGCTGGCGGCTGGGCTCGCCATCCGGCAGGAGCCCGGCGCCAATGCGTTGGAGACCGCCAACCGGATCCGGGCCAAGATGAAGGAGTTAAGCCGGTACTTCCCTCATGGCATGAAGGTCGTTTATCCCTTCGACACCACTCCTTTCACCGTGGTGGCCATTGAAGAGGTGTTCAAAACCCTGCTCGAAGCGATCCTGTTGGTATTTCTGGTCATGTACCTTTTCATGGGAAACATACGGGCCACCTTCATTCCGACAATCGCAGTACCAGTGGTCCTTCTCGGCACCTTTGCGGTGCTGGGACTGTTAGGGTTCTCCATCAATATGCTGACCATGTTCGGCATGGTGCTGGCCATCGGCCTGCTGGTGGATGACGCCATCGTGGTGGTGGAAAACGTCGAACGTATCATGAGCGAGGAAGGACTCCCGCCCAAAGAAGCTACCGCCAAGTCCATGGACCAGATCACCCCCGCCCTGATCGGCATCGGGTTGGTACTGTCGGCAGTCTTTGGACCGATGGCGGTCTTCACCGGGTCCACAGGGGTCATCTACCGTCAGTTTTCCGTAACCGTCATCTCCTCCATGCTCCTTTCGGTGTTGGTGGCCTTGATCCTGACGCCGGTCCTCTGCGCGCAGTTCCTCAAGCCGGTTCCGAAGGGGCATGAAGCAGCGGAGGGCGGCATATCTTTGCTTCGCCCGTTTTTCAGATGGTTTGATCGCGTTTTTTTTCGAGTCCGAGACCTGTACGTGAGACTGGTCGGTCACTCGTTAAACAAGAACTTACGCTATGTGTTTCTCTACGTGGTCATCGTGGCGGCGATGGGATTCCTGTTTCTTCAGTTGCGTACGAGTTATCTCCCGGATGAAGACCAGGGGATATTGCTCTGCCAGGTTACGCTTCCGGCGGGTTCCACGCTGGAACAGACCGAGGCGGTCATGGGGAAGGTCAGGGACCAGTTCCTAAACAAGGAAAAAGATGCGGTGGAATCCATTATGACGATTTCCGGTCAGAACCAGACCGGCCGTGGCCAGAACATCGGTATGGCCTATGTCAGGCTCAACGACTGGAAACTGCGCGCGCGGTCGGAACTGAAGGCTACCGCCGTGGCCAACAGGACCATGGAGGCATTTTCACAGATCCGCGACGCCACGGTATTCGTCTTCCCGCCGCCGGCGGTCACCGAACTGGGCAATGCCAAGGGAATTGATTTTCAATTGCAGGACCGCGGCGGTTTGGGTCATGCCGGTCTGATGGCGGCCCGCAACCAACTCCTCGACATGGCAGCCAAGGACCCAAGGTTGGCCCGGGTGCGGCCTAACGGCCTGGATGATGTTCCAGAATACCGGATCACCGTAGATAAGGAGAAAGCGGGCGCCCTGGGAGTTCCGATCACTGCCATTCACGACACCATTTCGACGGCCTTTGGCAGCTTCTATGTCAACAACTTTCTCAAGGACGGACGGATTAAGCACGTGGACCTTCAGGCCGATGCTCCCTACCGCATGCTGCCCGGGGACCTGGAAAAACTTTACGTGCGTAACACGCAGGGCAAGATGGTCTCCTATTCCACTTTTGCATCGGGCCGGTGGACCTTCGGTTCTCCCAAGCTGGAGCGCTACAATGCCTTTCCGTCCATCAACATCTGGGGCGAGGCAGCACCGGGCAGGAGTTCCGGTGAGGCAATGCAAGCCATGGAGGAATTCGCCTCGAAGTTGCCCAAGGAGATCGGTTATGACTGGACGGGGATTTCCTACCAAGAGCGAGAATCCCGTGCCCAGACCGCCCCGCTCTACGCCTTTTCCATTCTGATTATTTTTCTGTGCGTAGCGGCCCTGTACGAGAGCTGGACGATCCCTTTTGTCAACCTGCTGATGTTGCCGCTGGGGGTCTTTGGCGCGACGGCGGCGACATGGTTGCTCGGTATGCCGAACAACGTTTACTTTCAGATCGGATTTCTCACCACCCTGGGATTGTCCACTAAAAACGCCATCCTGATCATTCAGTTCGCACAGCATCGCATGGAACACGGAGAGAAGCTGGTCGAGGCGACCCTGGGAGCGGTGAGAACCAGGTTCCGGCCGGTGATCATGACCTCGATGGCGTTCTTCTTCGGCGTGTTGCCGCTTGCCATATCCAGAGGCGCCGGAGCGGGAGCCCAGAATGCCATCGGGACGGCGGTTGTCGGCGGGATGCTTTCGGCCACGTTCATTGACCTCATTTTCATCCCGCTTTTCTTTGTCCTTGTATCCCAGAAATTCAGAGGAAAGAGGGCGAATCAAACAACTGAGCCTCGCCCGGGTTCCATCCTCTGACCATTCTCTCAGGGCTTCCGTCGGCCGGATTCGGGGCTTTAGTAACGCTGCTCATTTTTGAAACCGACTTGAACATCTACTCGATGGTAGGCATTGTCATGTTGATCGGGATTGTTAAAAAAAATGCCATTATGATGATCGACTTCGCTTTGGACGCGCAGAGAAATCAAGGGAGAAGCCCTGCTGATGCGATTTATGAGGGTTGCCTCATCCGATTTCGTCCCATTATGATGACCACCATGGCAGCCATCATGGGCACGCTGCCCATTGCTCTCGGCTTTGGTGCGGGTGCGGAAGCACGTCGCCCCCTTGGACTTGCTGTAGTCGGTGGTTTAGTCTTTTCCCAGCTCATCACCCTCTATATCACTCCTGTCGTTTACATTTACTTGGAGGCAGCCCGGGATAAGGTGAAGCGCTGGAGACGCAAATAAAGTTCGGAGTGGTTAGTTCGGAGTTCGTAGTTTTTTACTCCGAACTCCGAACTACGAACTGAGTTAAGATGGAGAGCTGCAAACCTAGCCCAAGGTTCAGAAGAGGAAGAGTGCTCACCCCGGCTCAGTTCGGTGTGCCGATGCAAGAACCCTGACCTGAAAGGAGATCTCTGCAACTCCAGGAGGGTTTTGGGCTTTTTTAGCAAAGAAGACAGCGGCCCGACTTCCACTATTTAGATGTTAAGAGTTGAATCATTAGAAATCGGAAATCCTCCCCGCCGCAGAGAATATCGGGACATCTAAGCGAATCTCCGAAAACTGGTGAGAGTCCAGATTTATCCTTCTTTTCAGCTGAAATTCAACAACGCTGAATGGAGGTTACTCCCCGCACTTAGGCCGAAAATGAGTGGAAGTCGGCGTTTAAATACAGTCCTTTCCTTCACAAAATACCGTATTCCCCTTATTCAATTTTCAACTTATTCAAAATAAAATGACAACACGATCGTGCTACTTGGTTAAGTACTGCGGTCGTTTGTGAATTCTGCCGACCACCTCAATAAGGAGAGTAGAAAACAGGGAAGCGTGGAGAATTCAGTCATGTCACACAAAGGGCGTAGCATGATTCATGATGGGGGACTTCGTCCCCTGGTGTTCGTCATTATTCTTCTCCTTTGCGGCTGTGCCGTTGGACCTGATTTCGCTCGTGCTCCGGTAAATGTTTCGAAAACCTGGCTGGATGCAGGTGATCAGCGTGTGAAGCCAGAGCCGACGGAATACCGCAACTGGTGGCGCGTATTCAACGATCCGGTCCTCGACCGGCTGATTGACCGCGCTTACAGGGAGAACCTATCTCTCAGGATCGCGGGTGTCCGGGTACTGGAAGCCAGGGCTCAGCTCGGCATCGCCGTTGGGGAACTTTTCCCTCAGACCCAGCAGGCCTTCGGTTTCCTGCAGTATAACCGGACGAGCGAACGTGCCCCCAACTTTATCTCTTCTCTTTTGAACTTCCGGCAATCCGAGATCGGGCTTCAGGCCGTCTGGGAACTTGACTTCTGGGGAAAATTCAGGCGGGCGATTGAGTCAGCCGATGCCAGTTTACTCGCAACGGTCGCCGACTACGACAACGCGCTAGTGAGTCTTACGGCGGATGTAGCCAGTTCATACGTCGTGATCAAGACCCTCGGAAAACGGATCAACATTGCCCGTCAAAACGTAGAAACCCAAGAGGAGAACCTCAAGATCGCCGAGGCCCGGTTTAAGTATGGCACCACCTCGCAATTGGATGTGGAGCAGGCCAAAACGATACTCAATGATACGCTGGCTTCCATCCCTGTCCTTGAAACCCAGCTGCGGCAGGCTAAGAACGCCCTTAGCGTATTGCTGGGTTTGCCGCCGAGCGGTTTGGCGGAGATTCTGGAAGGCTCTTTGGAGATTCCTGTCTCACCACCTGAAGTAGTAGTGGGCATCCCTGCCGACCTCCTTCGACGGCGGCCGGATATTCGGAGTGCAGAACTTCGGGCAGCGGCTCAATGCGCCCAAATCGGTGTGGCCAAAGCGGATCTCTATCCCGCTTTCTCCCTCAGCGGGAATTTCGGGTTTCTCTCGAGTGATGTTGGGAAATTTAATTTGAGCGACATGTTTCAGTGGAAGAGCCGTACTGCACAGGCTGGGCCTTCCGTCCAATGGAATATCCTCAATTATGGCCGGATCACGAACAATGTTCGGGTCCAGGATGCCAGGTTCCAGGAGTTGCTCATCACTTATCAGAATACTGTTCTCACAGCCCAACAGGAGGTGGAGGACAATCTGGTAGCTTTTCTGAGGGCTCAGGAGCGGGCCGAATTTTTGGCCCGGAGCGTAGCAGCCGCCAAGCGTTCTCTCGATCTCGCAGTCCTGCAGTATCGAGAAGGCACTAAAGATTTTACGACCGTCCTGATCGCCCAGCAAGCTCTTTTGAATGAGCAGGACAATCTAGCAACCACCCTGGGCAATGTTTCAAGCAGTCTTGTGGGAGTTTACCGGGCCCTGGGTGGCGGTTGGGAGATTAGAGGAGGAAAGGACTTGGTGCCCTCTGAAATCAAGGGGGAGATGGCAAAGCGCACCAACTGGGGGAAATTGCTCGCTCCGGCATCATATAATCCGCCAGTCTCCGAGGAGCCCAAATTCCTTATCCGGCCTCCCGATTGGTAAAGAAATAAGGACCGGGATATAACCCCCCAGAAATGGACTTGGGATCTGGAGGTTTAATAATGAGTTGCAAAAACGGTGATAAATCCAGGTGGATCCGAGTGGCTTTAGATCGGGGGATGTTTTTGATCTTCTTGTTTCTTCTGGTAGCCTGCGGAGAAAAGGCAAAGCAGGCCTTACCGTCTCCACCCGTAGTAACAGTTGCTCAACCCGTACGGCGGCTGGTGACGGACTACCTCGAACTGACCGGTAATACACAGGCCATCAAGACGGTGCAACTGGTCGCTCGGGTGGCAGGGTACCTGGATAAAGTCTTCTTTCAAGATGGACAATTCGTAAAAGAGGGTCAATTGCTCTTTCTCATTCAGCAGAACACGTACCAGGACAACCTGCGGCAAACCGAGGCAGCAATTTTACAGCAGAAGGCCCAGCTGGAGTATGCCGAAATTCAATTGGCCCGTTATTCTAAGTTGGTTCAGGAGAAAGCGGCTTCTCAAACCGACGTAGACAACTGGCGGTATCAAAGGGATTCCGCCCAGGCCAACCTGGTTTCGGCGCAGGCAAAACGGGACCTGGCAAAACTCGACCTGATCTACACGGAGGTCAGAGCCCCTTTTGACGGCCGCATAGACAGAAGATTAAGAGACCCTGGCAACCTGGTGGGTTCGGGTGAAAATACGGTCCTGGCAGAGATCAACCAGATCAATCCCATCTATGTCTATTTCAACATCAGCGATGCGGATCTTGCCCGCCTGATAGGAGAGGCTCATTGGACGCCAGGCCAGGCTCGTGCCATAAAATGGCCGGTCTTCGTGGGCCTCCTTACCGAAAAAGAGTATCCTCACAAAGGCCAGCTCGATTTTGCATCCATTAGCCTCACTCCCACCACCGGTACCTTGCTGATGCGCGGAGTCTTCTCAAACCCTGACGGGAAGATCCTGCCGGGACTCTATGCCCGGGTGCATGTGCCTGTTAAGGAAGGACCTGCTTTTCTGGTGCCTCAGGAGGCTATCGGATATGACCAGCGCGGATCATATGTGCTGGTGGTGAACGAAAATAACGTGGTGCAACGTTCCAGCGTCAGAATTGGCATACTGGTGGACCATCTGCGTGTCGTCGAAGAAGGTCTAACGGGAAAGGAATGGGTTGTCATAAGGGGCGTGCAGAAAGCCATTCCCGGACGACCCGTGACCCCGGAGAGGCAGGATTTACCGACATTCGGTGCAAGCTCCCGTCAATCCACAAGCGAAATGAGGGAAGGGTTATGATCTCCCGGTTCTTTATTGAGCGGCCGATCCTCGCTAATGTCGTCGCTTTTGTCACCATCGTTATCGGGATAGTAAGCTATTATCACCTGGCAGTAGAGCAGTATCCTCCGATTACGCCGCCGACGATTCAGGTAACCACCAGGTATCCGGGAGCGAGTGCCGCAGTCATTGCAGACATAATAGGAGTACCCATCGAACAGGCGGTCAACGGTGTTGAGCATTCCATTTACATGTCCTCCAAAAGCAGTAGCGACGGCTCCTATACTCTGACCATTACCTTTGACGTGGGGACCGATCTTAATACATCTCTTGCCCTCGTCCAAAATCAGGTTAACACCGCACTGGCACAGCTGCCGCCAGCCGTTGCGCAGCAAGGGGTTAACGTAAAGAAAGTTTCCACTAACATCTTGCTAATTATCAGTTTATACTCCGATGACAACCGGTTTGATGAGGCCTTTCTCTCCAACTACGCCATCATCAATATGCAGAATCCACTGGCCCGGCTGGAAGGCATTGGCCAGGTAAGGGTTTTTGGGGCTGGCCCTTATAGTATGCGAGTCTGGTTGGACCCAAAGAGACTCCAGGATTTCAACCTTACCACCCAGGATGTCCTGAACGCCATCGGAGACCAGAATATTGAGGTCGCGGCAGGACAACTGGGTGCTCCCCCTGTACCAAAAGATCAGGTCTTTCAGTTCACCATTAACAGCCTGGGCCGGCTGTCCGATGCCAAACAGTTTGAAAACGTCATTGTCAAGAGCGGCCGCGGCGTGACTGCCCAGATTGTACGATTGCGCGATATTGGGCGCGTTGATCTGGGCCAACAGTATTACTCAAACTTTGCTAATATGCGCGGACTCAGCTCAGCCCAGATCCCCGTCTTCGCCCTTCCCGAGGCCAACGCCATCGCCGTCGCTAACCAAGTTTACAAGGCTGTGGCCGAGATGAGCAAGGATTTCCCCGAAGGTCTGAAGTACGCGATCCGCTTCGACACCACCACGTTCATCCGTCAGGCAGTATCCAAGGTGTATGAAACGCTTTTCGAAGCGGGCATTCTGGTCCTTATCGTGATCATGGTATTTCTGCAGAGTTTTCGGGGAATGCTTGTTCCCGCCACTACTGTGCCGGTGACCATTATCGGCGGTTTTGCTGCTATGATCGCGCTCGGATTCACCATTAATCTTATGACCTTATTCGCTTTGATTCTGGCCATTGGCATCGTGGTCGACGACGCGATCGTCATTGTGGAAAACAGCGCCTATTATATCGAGAAGGGTCTATCTCCAAAAGACGCTGCGATTAAGGCGATGAGCGAGCTGACCGGCCCGATTATGGGCATTACCATGGCACTGGTCTCGGTCTTCCTGCCCGCGGCCTTTTTACCCGGCATCACAGGACAGATCTTTCGGCAATTCGCCCTGGTCATTGCTTCGACTGCGGTGATCAGCGCCATTAATGCCATGACCTTAAAACCGGCCCAGTGTGCCCTGTGGCTCCGGCCCAGAGGGGAGAAGCGGTTAAATTGGTTTTATCGTGGTTTCAATAAAGTTTATCAGGATATGAAGGATCCCTACATGGGGATGGTTCGCTGGATGGTGAAGCGGGCGGGACTTGCGGTCGTGTTTTATTTCGTCATCATCGCCATTTCTGGCTGGCTATTTGCTCGTTGGCCCACTGGATTTCTCCCTACCGAGGACCAGGGCTATGGTATTCTCTTCACCCGTCTGCCGGACGGGGCCGCTCAGCCGAGGGCGCGGGAGGTATCAGAGAAAATCGACGCTATCCTCAAGAAAACCCCCGGTGTCATCAACTGGATTACGATCGGTGGTTATTCCTTCCTGGACGCGGCCAATGTCTCCACGATTTCAAGTACTTTTGTCACTTACAAAGACTGGAGTGAACGCGGCTCTGCCCTAAGTCAGGATAAGATTGTCGCCCGTCTTAACCGCGACCTTTCTGCCATCCAGGAAGCGGTGGCGTTTGTGGTGATTCCACCGCCCATCAGAGGGTTAGGCCAGACGGGTGGATTTCAGATGATGGTGGAAGACCGGAAAGACATCGGTCCCCAGGAACTCCAGAGGGCCACAAATGACCTTATCCAGGCGGGTAACTCCCAGAAGAGTTTACAGAACCTCACCACCACCTTTAACATCAACAGCCCCCAACTCTACCTGGACATTGATAGGACGAAGGCTCAGTCCTTTCAAGTTCCGCTGAATAACGTGCTTGAGACGCTCCAGGACTACCTGGGCTCCTCCTTCGTCAATCTCTTCAACAAGTTCAATCAGGTGTACCAGGTCTACATCCAGGCAAACGACAGCTACCGGGTGAAACCGGAGGACATCAAGAACCTCTATACCCGAAATGCCAATGGGGAAATGGTACCCCTCGGCAGCGTTTTAGAGGTCAGACGTTCCCAGGGCTCCGAATTGATTACTCGCTACAACCTTTATCCGGCAGCCGCCATCTTTGGATCCGCTGGTTCAGGATTCACCTCGGGACAGGCCCTCAAACTGATGGAAGAACTGGGGACGAATGTTCTGCCGCGGGGAGCCGGCTATGAGTGGACCGCTACGAGCTATCAGGAAAAGAAGGTTGGCCATCAGGCATACTTCATTTACGCCCTCTCCATCACCTTGGTCTTCATGGTGCTGGCCGCACTGTATGAGAGCTGGATATCTCCAGCGGCTGTCATTCTGGCAGTACCCTTGGCATTGGTCGGGGTTCTCCTCGGTCTCATCATTCGACGACTTGACAACAATCTCTACACTCAAATAGGCCTGGTGCTGATGATCGCCCTGGCCAGTAAGAACGCCATCCTCATTGTTGAGTTTGCACGGGACCTGCAACGGGAAGGCATGTCTTTGACCGAGGCGGCCATCGAGGCAACGAGCCGGCGCTTTCGCCCCATCGTGATGACTTCCTTTGCCTTCATCCTGGGAGTGGCCCCCCTGCTATTCGCAAGGGGCGCTGGCGCTGCTAGCCAAGAGGCCATCGGTACAGTCGTCTTCGGGGGTATGATTGCGTCTACGCTGCTTGCCATTCCGTTTGTGCCGGTTTTCTACGTGGTGACGCAGCGGTTGAGCGAACGGCGAAGAAATGGTAAAACCTCTTCACTGCCAAGACCGGAGATACCAAGTACCCAAAGCGGAAAGATCAAGGAATGAAGCCGAGGTTAGCTTGTCTCGCAGGGGGGGATTTTTTCAGTAAGTTTTTTCTTCTTTGCTGACGTAAGTTCCTCTTTTACCTCCCAGTCCTTTTTGGCAAAGGAATCCTGTCCCTTGATGAGAAGCCAATCTTTGCCACTTCCTCTTCCTCTCATTAGGATGAGGGAAAAGCTGCCCTTTAGTTTTTTTCCATTTAAGGTGAAACTGAGTCTTCCTTTTTTCAGGGCGGATTCGGAATCTCCCTCTACTTGAAACTCGCCCGAGTCCCAGATGAGGACCGGTCCGGCACCGTAGTGTCCCTGAGGGATAATTCCTTCAAACTCACCATATTCAAGGGGATGATCATCCACCATGACGGCGAGCCGCTTATCCGACGGGTTCATGGAAGGTCCCTTGGGAATGGCCCATGATTTGAGGACCCCGGCGATTTCCAACCGAAAATCATAGTGGAGACGGGTTGCATGATGCTCATGAACGACGAATCTCATCCACGTCTTCTCTTTCTTTTATCCGCCTACGCAGAAGACCACGGCCTTTGGCCGTGGATGAATGCGTAAATCGTTGCAGAATCTATCATCAGCGGAAATTTAGTTGCTCCGGCGGATTTCGCTGCTGGCGGATAACCCGCCGAAGCCTTGGCGTAGGCGGCTATCTCGCGGGAGGTACCACGGGCTTTGCCGGTGGAACTCCATCTCTCAATAGGAGAAAGCTACCCATTTCTTTCTCTTAAGATTTATTCCATCTTTTCCAGGATCTTTTGAAAGGGCCTTATCATTTGCTCCTTTATTCTCTTACGATAGATTTCTCTTCTCATCGAGGGGATCTTAGTGAGAAGAATTAAAATGGAGTTGATCACACGGGCCTTGTATTTCCGGTGAGGAAAATCATAGAGACGGTGTTTTTTGTAGAACTGATGATCTGCCTGGAAGGGAAACCGGAGTTTTCCCCAAACATCATCCCTAAGAACCTTCATTCCGCCGACTCCCAGAAAGGTGATTGGTTTCTTGTAGTTCTTCTCAGCAAGATGAACGACTCGTTGAGCCAAAGATTGGAGGCGGGCATCTAACTCTTTGGCATTACCAACTTCATCCGTGACGATGTCGACAAGGTTGGCCTGTTGCCATTCGGCATAGGCTTCTAAGATCTGCCGGAGGTTAGGGATTTGTCTTAAAGGACCGGAGAGAATCACTCCGACCTGTTTTCCCGTTAGGGAAGGGGTATGAGTGTGAAAGAAACTTCTGTCGAAAAACATCTTCCATCTGGAGGATAAATACCTGTCCTGAATTGTCCCTGTGAAAATTAGGATATCCGCGGCTTTCACTTGATCTTTATAAAATTGAACATATTCATCCTGATCCCCGTAGGAACACTGATAATCGTAACCGCATTGAATACAGCCTAAGCACCCACCCTTTATGTCAAGATGGTGGAGATTGGTCACGTTTACCTCCTCGACAAAGGAGTTTCTGAATCTCTCGATCATCTTACCTAAATTGGTCTGAGGGCCTTTCAGGTCCGTAAGGATCAGCACCCTTTTCCCCCGGATACTTACCTTCTGTCCCGCAGAACCCGGAACGTAATCAAAGGCCTGATCGAGAATCGGGGAGAATCTTTTTGCGGTGGGCGCATGGGTTTGAATCCCTTCGAAGAATTCGGAGGCAAAAAGGATCCATTTTTCTCTCCCCTTTCCACTCAACAGATCGTACATGGCGGCTGAGAAAGACCCAAAATATTTCATATCCAGATCATCGCAAATCGCATTCATGTAATTGTGAGCGGTGTGGTCGAAGAAATGAATGGAGGTCGATAACACGGCGGTATATTTATTCTTAAAAACATCCGCTGTCTCTCTCTCCCAGATGAGCTCAATGAACCGCTTATATTGGGAGGGGACGAGAAGATAATAGAGGGGGAAAGCCCAGAGCACCCCATCAGAGGATTTTATTTCCTCCATGACTTCTCGGAAGGTCTTTTCTTCCCTTTCCATTCCCCTGATCTGCTGGGCCACGTTGAAGATCTTCAATTCATGCTGAGGAAACTTCTTCTGAATGAAATGGACATACTGCAAGGTGACGCTCAAGTCACCTTTAGGGCTTCCGTTGAGTACGATTATTTTCATCGTGAGATCCTTTCAATTCTGAATAAACCATGAAACGGGCATTCGCAATCGAATTCCTTTCCCTCCCAAAAACTCATGCCCATCCTCTCAATTTCTCACCAAACCTACCTTATTCTACAATAATGTTATCCTCTAGGAAACTTACTTGTAATTTAAAGCCTTTTTCCGAAGGGCAACTAAAATTCCAGCAAAGATCGAAATTCCTCCTAAAATCTTCCAGACCGTCAGCCCTTCTCCAAGAATGAGGTAGGCAAGGATAGTTGACCCGATGGGTTCTCCTAAAATTGTTATCGCCACCATCGAGACTGGAAGATATTTAAGGGCCCAGTTGAAGGTGGTGTGGCCAATCAATTGAGGGACCAGGGCGAGGAGAAAGAGATAGAAATAGGTAGACGATGAATATCCGAAAAAGGGTTTTTGAAAAATAAGGGAAAGGAGAATCAGGATCAATCCAGCCGTTGAATAGACAGGGAAGATATAAGAGAAAAGATCCTGCTCCTTTCTCATTTTTCTTCCCACAAGCAAGTATCCGGATGCAGCCATAGCCCCTAAAAGGGCAAACCCATCTCCCATCAAGGCCTCTTTCGAAAGGGTCATGTCTCCATAGCTGATCAATCCACTCCCTAAAACCGAGAGAACGATCCCTAATATTAAATTCAACCCAAGTCGTTCCTTTAAAAAGACCAAGCCTCCGATACCAACAAAAATGGGGTGGGTAGTGACTAAAACCACAGAACTGGCCACAGAGGTGTATTTCAGAGAGGTTATCCAGAGGGCAAAGTGGAGGCTTAGGAGGAGGCCGGAGAGAAGAAACCATCCCAATGTGTTCCTCTCCCATCCTCTCCAGGTTTTCTTATAATAAGCGGAAGGGGATAGCATCAGGGAAGCAAGCATGAGCCGGTACGTGGCGATGATCAGCACCGGCGCATCGCAGAGCTTGATGAAAATCGAAGCCGTAGAGATAGCTATGATCCCAATAAGAAGAAATATACAAAGGCGAACCATGTCAACTAATTTATCGCAATCAGAAATGATCTTCAAGAGCCCTTGCGATCCTCCCACCCCAAGGAGCCTGCGTTAGAATCCCTATTCGTCATTGCGAGCGATCCCGCCTGAGCGGGAGAACGTGCCTGCACGCCGGAGTGCCTTCCTCAAGCGAAACGCTTTGTGCAGATAAATGTTTCGGCACGCAGGCGTGCCTGCGCGCTGAAGCGCTCCGGCGCGCAAGCGTGGCAATCTCTTTGGTTTGATTCGTTGTGAGATTGCTTCGGTCGTTTCCTGCCTGCCGCAGGCAGGCACTCCCTCGCAATGACGTTGTGGCGCGGTCTCAAGGGAGCAAGTTGACAGGTGGATGAAAAGGTGATATTTTTTTCGATAGCCTCGGTTAAGTGATTCGTGAAAGGTTTAAACATTAAGGGTTATGCGTTGAGCGTTCTCGTTGAGGCATTGAAAAAAGAATTTTATTATGTCAAAAAAACTATACTTCATTTCGATCCTATTACTCATTATCTCCCCTGCCATCTCCTTTGCCCAGGAAAAAACATCTAAGAAGATAATACCAAGAATCGGCGTCACTCAGACCGTCTCCTATCCAGATTTCGACGCAGACGCCAAGGGGTTTGAGAAGGCTCTCGCCGAAGCTGGCTTTAAAGAAGGCATCCATGTTATTTATGACCGGCAAAGTGCACAAGGAGATGTAAGTCAAACGCAGACCATTGCCCATAAGTTCTTAAATGATGATGTGGATCTGATCCACAGCATTGCTACGCCCTCTTCACGGGCGGTGATAAAGATCATCAAAGATATTCCTATTGTCTTCTCCTCTGTGACTGACCCTGTCTATGCTGGACTCATATCTAAGAAAAGCCCCCTGGGAACAAAAACCCGAACAAATGTTACCGGCGTCAGTGATCGATGGCCTGTGACGCTACAGTTTGAGATGTATACCAAGTTTTTCCCCAGGGCAAAAAAGTGGGGAACGATTTATAGCGCGGGAGATCCCAGATCCATTCTTTATATTAGAGAGATGCGTGAAGCTGCCAAGAAGCTGAAAGTGGAACTGATCGAAGTAACAATCTCCAGTAGCGATGAGGCCCTGCCCGCTGCTCAATTTCTTGCAGGAAAAGCTCAGACCATTTTTATCACCTACGATCATATCGCCCTCTCTTCTTTTGATGACATCGTGAAGGCCTGTAAGGAAAAGAAAATCCCTCTCTTTGGGGGTGATCTCAAATGCGTCACAAAAGGTGCGATGGCTGCTTATGGATGGGATTATTTTCAAATCGGCTATGCTGCAGGGAGGAAGGCTGTTCGGATTCTAAGGGGGGAGAAACCGGGAGACATTCCTTGGGAACTTGGAGGAAAATTGGTTCTCTTGATCAACGAGAAAGCCGCCAAGGCCCAAGGAGCCATTGTCCCTCCTGAGCTATTGAAAAGGGCAGATAAGATCGTCCAGGAATAGACCGGATATGAAGCACCCATCACCCAATAAATTCCAATAACCAAAATTTCTTAGATTATGTTTGATCAATGGTGATTATCTGGTTACTGGTGTCGTGAATCATAAGTCCCTTTCTTTTATTCGTCATTCCGGGGTTGACCCGGAATCCAGTGATTTTCATCTGGATTCCTGCTTTCGCGGGAATGACGGCCTCGGAATCAGTGTAAAGAAGTGTTAGATTCACTACACTAGGATTTCGTTATTGAAGTTTATTTCTTGGGGTGGATGGCTTGATGATTTGTTGCACTTAATATTAACAATTCTCGGTTCTTGTAAGGAGCTCCGATGATCTCAATCGATGGAAAACGATGCAATTTATGCGGCCTCTGTGTTCCAGTCTGTGTCAGGGGGATATTGAAAGAGAGGGATAAGGGAGTGGTGGTTACGGAGCCAGAGTTGTGTATCTTCTGCGGACATTGTAGAGCCGTCTGCCCGACGGATGCACCGAGTTTCTCTCACCTCAATGAGAATGAATTTGAGCCTGTCCTAAAGGGGGATAAACTTCCCGATCCATCCGAGTTTCTCAGGTTTCTTCGTCGACGTCGGAGCACAAGGGTTTATAAGAAAAAGCCAGTGGAAATTGAGAAACTAAGGATGATCTTGGAAGCAGGCCGATTTGCTCCGACAGGAGGAAATCGGCAGCCCTGCGAGTATATGGTCGTCAGAGGTAGAGAACTTTTGAATCAGGCATCCACATTGACAATTCAGACTTTAGGTAGGATAGGAGAATTGGTGAAAGAGGCCTTCCGCAGGCATGATCAATTGGGAGAGCCTTTACCCGAGGAATTCATCCCCATTCAAAATTATCCACTGGTTTGGGAACGGATTGCGAAAAAATGGGAAGAAGGGGTGGACCCGATCTTCTATCATGCTCCTGCGCTGATCCTGATTCAAACGAAACGGGGCGCAACGACGAGCGCTGACGTGGATGCGGGTCTCTCAGCGATGCACATGATCTTGATGGCTGAAACGATGGGCTTGGGGACTTGTCTCAATGGTTTCTTGGTCACTGCGCTCAAGAATTCGGAAGAGTTGAGAGGGGTACTGAAAATTCCTGACGATCATCAGGTTCATGTGACATTCACCGTAGGCTATCCGGATGTTGAGTTCCTTCAAACGGTGGCACGGAATCCGGTGAATGTAAAATGGCTGGGCGAACCTGCATAGGAATTCTGAATCTGTACTTCAGATTGAATACATATCTTACAGAAAGGAGTGAAAGATGCCTATTGTTCAGATCAGCTTGGTTCCAGGGAGGACTCCGGAAAAGAAGGAGGAACTGATTAAGAACGTCACCAATGCCATTGCCGATACGCTTCGGATTCCAAAAGAACGGGTTCACATCGTCCTGAACGAAGTCCCAAAAGAAAATATCGGCCGTGGTGGCGTGCCTCTTTCTAAAATAGATCAATGACGCCGATTCAACGGAGGCCAAGGAACAGGTGGATTAAAACAGCTATTGCATTATTTTCTGAATTCTGCTGTTCTGAATTCAGAAAATAATGTGGAGGTGCGAAGTGCAAACAGCAAGATCCATCACAGCAGAAATTAAGTCCCGTGGCCAGTTGACCATTCCTAAGAAAATTAGGGTCATGAGCCATCTCGAAGAAGGGCAAGTCGTCTCAATCATTCCGGTGGGCGATTCGGTCATTATTACCCCCAAGAAACTTGAGCTCGACGAAGCAAGAAGAGAGATCAGAAAGATCGTTAGAGCGGTCGGCCTTACTCCTGAAGATCTCCTGGTAGGGCTCAAGGAAGAACGAGAAAAGTTATATCAAGTGACCTATGGGAAAAAAAGTCGTTAGGGAACTCGACAAGTATCCATTTCATGTCGTGACCCCCTCAGAATTTATTGATTCAATTCTTCCTGAGGTTCTAAAAGGACTCGAAGAAAAAGAATGAATAAAGGTTGGTTCTCCTTACACCTCACGCCTCACGGTGTTTGATGCGTTATGCGAGATTCTGTATGTGAGAAACGGAAAGTTTGATTGATGAATAAGACTAAAAAACCCAGTCTCTATGTCATCGCCGGCCCAAATGGCTCGGGGAAGACAACCTTTTCCAAAAAGTTTCTTCCTGATTATGTGGAATGTTTGGAATTTGTCAATGTTGATCTTATCGCCAAAGGTCTCTCTCCGTTTACCCCGGGAAGGGCGATGCTTCAAGCAGGAAGGATTATGCTAGAACAAATCCATTCTTTGGGTAACCGCGGCATTGATTTTGGTTTTGAAACGACGCTTGCCGGAAAGACCTACCTTAGACTGCTGAATGAATTGAAACAGAAAGGCTACTCTATCCATCTTTTCTTCCTGTGGATTAAAAGCGTAAAACTCGCCCTGGAGCGTATTGAATTACGTGTTCAACAAGGGGGACATTCTATTCCAGAAGCGACGGTTCGGCGTCGCTTTCGAAGAGGAATTCTTAACTTTTTCAATGAGTACCAACCTATTGTTGATTCATGGGTCATTTTTGACAATTCAGAAGACATTCCTAAAATGATTGCATTTAAAGAATCCGGAAAATTAGAAATCCTTGATTCTGCGTCATTTGACATGTTATTAAAATATAAGGATCAAAAATGAAGACCCGCGGGAAAAAGAACCATAAGTTTTTAGCCTACATGGCCGAAAAAGCCTTTAAAGAGGCTGTTGCTGAAGCGATTGATGAACACCGGCGGAACGGTGTTCCGATTGCCGTATGGCGTAATGGGAAAGTCGTGCTTGTACCTCCTTCTCAAATGATGGTCCGTGAGCCTCAAACCGAATATCTCGTCTCAAAAAAAAAGAACCGCTAGAGTAGAAAGGCATCTGCCTTCGGCACTCAGCATCCGGGTGTCAGCGATCAGGAATTAGGGATCAACTGTCTGCCGTCGGCGTTCAGGTATATCTCCGCGCCTCCTCCATTCCGCAATCCGCAATCCGCATTTGGGATGCTCCAGAAAAATAGAAAGGTGAGGGTGGATGGGTTAATTCAACTTTCAAGACCATGACACCTTTGACTGTTCCAAAGTTGCATTTCAATAAAAAGATAAAAAGTGACATTTATTGTCGGCTCACCGATAGACACTTCATCCCGCTATACGTGATACATCTTGTTTTCTCTTATGATATTGATACCTTTAACTACCTGGCATCATTCTTGCTGAGAAAAGAATAGAAGTAAAACGAGGAGAACAAAGCCAAACGGCGAGTAATCGACCCATTCGACTTTTCGGTCTGAAGCCCGGGGTATGCTCAGGGTTGATACTGAGCGGCGCTTTCCCACCCCGATTTAGAAATGGGGTTTGGCGCCGTCGAACGTATCAATGGGGCCCTGTGTGACCGGTGTATCTGAGCGGCCAAGTTTGAGGTAGATGGTGGAGCAAGGGAGTTTTCAAGGAATTGCGGCAGGCGTAGAACGAATCATGGAGAATGCCCGTTCCGACCTGAGAGAGGCGATGGACCAATTTGAGGAACTATGCTTGACGATTACCGAGGAGAGGGATGTTCCAATAGATATCATTACCGAGACCCGCCAAACCTATAAAAAAATTCAGGATCAACTCACGAAGATCAGCGGAGCCAGGCAACTCTTAGAAGGCAAATACAGGCACTATTATCGCCGTAACTATCAGCGCGAAAAAGAAATCATGCAAATTGCATTTTTGGCTAAGAGTTTGTACCTGACATTCGAGGAAACAGAAGCAAAGCGCAAGCTAAAGGGTATGGAAGAATATTCTGAGGCGCACAGTCAGCCAATACCGTTTCCATGGTTTCAATCCAAGGAAAATCAGATCCTTCTTTTAAGAAATCTACGCAATCTAGACGAGTTGGACTATAAAACCAAATTTGAATTGGGATTTGAGCGGAGACAAGAGGTAATCCAGAACGCGATTCGAAGCATCTTCCTCTTTGCCTTATTAGGGGAGGCAAAGTTGATCGATATCCTTCAATCCCGCATGCGATTCCGAGAATATGATATCACAGAGCGTTATAAAGAGGACGAGTTCCGTGGGGCTTTAACCCGCTTAAAGGAGGTATCTCCTTCAGAAGTACAGAAGGTCCTTCGACGCATCGTAGGCACCAGTGAATTTTTGAAACTGAAATGCTTGCTTCTTAGGATTCAATCTCAAGATGATCTCAAAAAAGCGACCGTACGTTCTGCAGAAGATATTTTACGAGGGATGGGCTCAATCATCTCAACCATATTGAAAAGTCAGTACATCACAGGAACCCACATTGGGTGCCAGGTCTATACTATTGATAGATCATTCTAATTTGGGATGTTCCTACATTCATTGAAACAGTTTAGGATAAGGAAAGTAACAAAGGATAAATGAAATATTAGGATTTCAAAAGAGGCTGTTATATACTTTAGGTTTTCCTTCCCAATGTTTTTTACAAGATGTCTACAAACCTTGAGAAAACGATAAAATGCGTGTTGAGCAGGGTTATGTCCCTTGATCCTCCAGAGGCCCCGTCAACAGTGAGTCCTGCAAAATGATCCCCTTCTCCGCATAAATGGGGTGGACCATTTTTCTCAAAGAGGGAAGTTTTTTGGCAAAGAGGACCGAACCAAAAATACATAGGATGCCGCCGATCATCGTCGTCCCGGGTGCTCCGATTGCACTCGCTAAGCTGCCAGCGAAGAGACTGCCAAAAGGAACCATTCCCATGAAGGCCATGGCATAAAAACTCATCACCCGTCCCCGCTTATCCTCGTCCACAATGGTCTGAAGCAGCGTGTTTGTCGAGGTCATTTGAACCATCATTCCAAATCCTGTGGGGACCATCATCGCCATGGATAACCAAAACAGGCGAGAGAAGGAAAATCCTATGAGCCCGATTCCAAAGAGGCTCGAAGCGATGATAACAATTCGTCCCAAGCCGAGGACACTCCTCCGTGACGCAAGAAAAATGGCTCCTGCCAGAGCTCCCACGCCCGTAGCCCCGAGAAGAAAACCGAGCGTTTGCGGTCCACCGTGAAGGATCTTTCCCGCAAAAACAGGCATGAGGACGGTGTAGGGCATTCCCATGAAACTGATGAGCGCAAGCAGAAGAAGCAGGGACCGGATGGGGACAAATCCGAAGGCGTAGCGATAGCCTTCTTTTAAACCCTGCCATAACGGAGTGCTCTGTCTGTCTTTCTTTTTCGGGGTAATTCGCATCGCTAAAAGGGCTGCGATCACCGTGATAAAGCTCAATCCGTTCAGAAGGAAACACAATCCTTCCCCCAAAGCAGCGATCAGCATCCCTGCCACCGAGGGGCCGACCAAGCGGGCACCATTCACCATTGAAGAGTTAAGGGCGATGGCATTCCCCAGATCCTCCCGCCGCTCGATCATATCCACGACAAAGGATTGACGAACAGGGATATCAAAGGCGTTTATTAGACCGAGAAAAAAGGCCAAAGCGATGATTTGCCAGATGACAATCGTTTCCGTCAGGACCAGGGCTGCCAGGATCAGCGCTTGAATCATGGAAAGGACTTGGGTGGCCACAAGAAGGTGGTGGCGATTCCATCGGTCCACGAGTACGCCGGCGAAAGAGGCAAGTAGGAAAGTGGGAATCCGACCGGCGAAGCCCACCACGCCCAGTAGAAAGCTTGATTGTGTTAATCGAAATACCAACCAGCTGATGGCAGTGAGCTGGAGCCAGGTGCCGATCAACGAAATGCTCTGGCCGCCAAAGAAGAGGCGGTAATTTCGGTGCGAGAGGGCACGGAAGATCAGGCCTAAGCCTTTGGGATTCGGGGAAAAATTCATTCCTTATTCCTATTTCAATTTTTTCAGTATATCCGATAGGTGACCATGAATTCAATGGATGGCCTGAACCAAGGGTTATCGAGGGGATAGGGTCAGGTCTTGCAATCACACAGTTCATAAAACAAGAGAGGTGTCATCCATAATAGGGCAGATGGGGGGACGCGGAGATACGGTGAACAGAGATGAGGAGATATGGAAACATCTAGGATTGCGGAGTACGGAGTTAATAAAACAACGAATGAATAAGTTATCGGGTTACTAAGTGATTAAGTGTCTTTGCCAGAATTTGGGTTGGCGGACAGTATCAAGACAACCCCTCCTGCAATTTCACCTGCTACTGTCCGCTCCCGACAGATCAACTTTTCTAGGCTTTTTTTCAGCCTACTTTCTATGCTCCTCCTCCCCTCTTCCAGATTTTCCTTGAGACTTTTGTAGTTGTCTTTGTTGCTGAATAGTCTTTGGGGTCAAAGCTACATTATACACTTTGCTTGATAGAGATCAGAGGGGGCGTCCATAAGATTATAAGAATCTTAAAAGGGATTTAGCTCATCCATAAAAAAGTTGGCCCATTCGAATGCGGAATGCAGATTGCGGATTGCGGAATGCAAATTGTAAACGCGAATTCCAGAGTCATTGGATCATTTGGGATATTCCAAAAGTAAGTCCTGGTAGAACTCCGAAGACAACTTAAAAATAGATAGAATGTCAACCTTGTTCAAAATAGGATTCTCAACGCAGAGACGCAAAGGACGCGGAGAAGAGGAACTGGCATGAAGATTGGGATCATCGGGAATACGAGAGACATCGTGAGGAAATGTGGGATACCAAATTCTATGGGGTCCAGTGGATTCAGACTTGAAAATTGAGATTCGCGGTAATCTGTATGGTGGAACTTGACGGTCAGACAATCGGAAAACGTCCTAGAAAATGATCAGTCACTATTTCCTATGGAGCCTATAAATCTAAATCTCATCCAAGAAATTTATCACCTCTGGGAACCAGTTTACCCCTATTTAGGCCAACAGATCCACGAACTTTATCACCGCCAAGATGGAAACATTCTGGAAATTGGGCCATTCAGTGGCGTCATTTTTAATTTACAAAAAAGGAATATAGGCAGTTCCTTCTTAATTGCAACTTTCCCGTCTGGAATGGGTAATTATTTTCAAGAAGAGGCAATAAAACAAAAGGTGAATGATAAGATCAGGGTCATTGGAACTGATCCAGCTTTAACCGGTATAGAAGAAAACAACATAGACCTTGCTATTTTCAGAGGAGCTTTTTTCTTTCCTTCGCTGTTTAAAGTTAATTTTTCAGTAATTTATCGAATTTTAAAAACAAATGGGATTGCATTTATTGGAGGAGGATTTGGTAAATTCACCCCAAATAGCGTCATTAAGGACATTGGAAAGAGGTCACGGGAACTCAACCTTCAGATTGGTAAGATTGAGATAAACGAGGATAGATTACGACAAGATATCCAAATTGAGGGTATAGAAGGGGAAATCAAAATTATCTCTGAAGGGGGATTATGGGTTTTGATGAAAAAGTAGTGCGGATCAGGGCTGCGGGGTCAGGCTTGGGATATTGCGATTTGGTGGCCTCCATAAAAAAGTTGGCCGTACCAAAGGTATTCGATGAAAAAACAATGGTAAAAATTGGGATGATTTCACGCCGTGAGCCATTCAAAAAGTTTGACGAAGAATAAAAAGGAGCAATGAGACAAATCGAATATTGACATTTTTCGCTAATATCCTTCCAAAATTTCCAAGTTTCTAGATAACAGCATTATCTTTAAACTCTTGTGTGTGGTTCTAAGGCTCGAATATTATTGTTTTTTTAGATTTTCCTAATTCTTATATTGAATTGGCACAAGATGTGCTATATTAAATTTGTTTCCGCCATTAATATTTATTGACCTAATCAGGATTATTGTGATCTTTTGTTTGTACTCTGATATATCTTCGGTTAAAATTCCATTAGAGATACAAGAATGATGCATATGCAGGATGTAGCGAAAGAGAAAAGAATTAACGCTATCCGTTATTTTTGCAAGAATACCAAGGACCTTACCGAAACAAAACTTTACAAGCTTCTTTATTTTCTAGATTTCCTTCATTTCAAAGAAGTTGGAAGACCGGTCACGGACCTTGAATATTTTGCCTGGAATTACGGCCCTGTCCCAGCGAAACTTTTTTTTGAAATAAAAGAGAAAAAGGCTCCTAAGGAAATATTGATGTGCATCATAGAAGAGAAGGACGCAGAAACAGGCAAAAAAGTGAAGACTTCTTTTAAATCCTTGCAGGCTCCTGACCTAAATGTATTCTCAGAGAGAGAGATTGAAATTTTGGAGAGGGTAGCATTTATTTTTAAGGATGCCAAAGCCAAGGATATGACTGAAATAACTCATTTAAAAAATGAACCTTGGCATAAAACTCTTGAGTCGAAAGGGGAAAAGTCAAAGATAGATTTCTTATTATCCCTGGATAAGGATGCGAAGATTGATAAAGACCTAGCAACGGAGCGTCTGCAATTATCAAATGAGATGAAGCAGCTTTTTGGAAGTGAAAAATAAGGGAATAGATTGGAAAAGGGAACCATTCTATTTCACGAAAAATTTAGATTTGTTAATGGGGAATTAGGTGAGAAGTTATTAATCATTTTAAACACCCCAGACCCTAAAGTAGAACCATATCTCCTTTGTCGAGTCACTTCTCAGGAAAGCAACAAACCAAAGATCTTTGGGTGCCACCAAGACTTGTCCCTCTTTTTTCTTCCTGCCAACCATGATTTTTTTGAAAAGGATACTTGGGTTCAATTTTATGAAATTTTCCCGTTTGAGGCAACCACACTTCTTCGGGATCATTTCAATAAACAATTAAGCGTATTAGGGAAACTTAAGGATTTGACAATCCAGCAAATGATGAATTGCATCCGAAAGATTAAAGATATATCAGTGATACATAAAAAAATGATTTTGAAAAAATAAATCAATATCTTGAGGGCTCTGGGGCCAGGTCTTGCAATCACACATTTCATAAAACAAGAGAGGTATCATCCATAAAAAAGTTGGCACAGATTTCCCAGGTGAAACCTTCGGTGTCCTTATAATATAAAGGGCCTGATCTGCAGGCTGCCAATTCTTAAATCCACTTACCACAAGGAAAGCTTCTCTACTGCCAAACGAGCGGCTTTTTCTATATCTGTTGAGAATAAGGAATTCATCTCAACCATCGAACGGCCCAATACCCGACCCGTTTCGGTATCGATGATCTTCACCTGAAGGTACCAACTCAAAAGGCTTGGAGAGTAAATCATTCCCGTTATCAGGGCCTGGGCACCCACCCTCCTACCAATCTTTAATCTGGTTGCATCATCCAGTTGGTTAAGATTGAATTTCTCTTCTTGAGGGTTGTCCAAGAACTGCCGCCCGCCCAAAATTGAAATCTGCGGGAATCTCTCGTGAAAATTCCGGGCAAAGGCCTTAGCCACTTCGCCAGTATCATCTCCTTCAAAGGGAAGGACTGCAATGTTTTCGTATTTTAAGAATTCTTTTCTGAGAAAACCACCCCCACCTGGCTGGGCACAGCCCGTGACAGAGAGAACGATCAATAGAAACAAACAGAGAGAGATACAGACTTTCCCCTTCCCTTTTCTTTTCATTCCGGTCCTCCTAAAATATTGTAACTCCCCTTCTCTTTTCCCTCAAGAGCTACAGCCTGGGGGTCAGGCAACGGTAATTCGGTATTGGCGTAAATCTTGAGAGAAATGTAACGATTGAAGAATTGCCCCCATGATCCACTTTTTCTTCCTGAAAGAGTGATTTTCAAATATTGCTAGGCCATCCAACATTTCACTTGGTAATCCCGAAAGCCGAAGCTTACGCCCTTACGCTTTCTTAAAAGCCAACACTAATACCAAAATCAAAAATTCAATCGTCCTTAAACAATTTTGACTTTTTCACTCAGGGTCGGCTAAAATTGGTTCGAGCATTAGGATGGGGCACTCTCTCATGGTAGAAAAAATGGGAATGGAACCTTCCAAATATACAATTCTTGTCGTGGATGATAAAGAGTTATTAAGAAACCTAGTCGACACTTTTCTATCCAAACTGGGACATTCATGCGTCACAGCAATTGATGGAGTTGATGCTCTGGAGAAAATGAAGGGAAATAAAATCGATGCCGTAGTAACAGACATGAGAATGCCCAACATGGATGGAATTACTCTTACAAGTAAGATTTCAATACAATACCCTGGACTCCCGGTAATGATCATGACAGCGTTTGACGAAGGAGATACTGCAGGATTAGCAATTACTGTTGGGGCTCGAGAATTTATAAGAAAGCCATTCTCTCTAGATGAGTTTTCCGTTAGATTACATAAGATGATCAATGACTCGGAAGCTCAAAGGGGAATGAAGAAGGATAAAGACATAGATAAGTTTATCGAAGAATTTATGAATGAGTTAGAGCCTCCGAAGCAAATGAAGAGGGAAAAGGGTGTAGAGGATGGGTCGCGAGAACTTTTAGATGAGTTAGACCCCCGTCGTTATGCCCACAAAGAAATGAATAAAGACACCGATGCCTTTTTGCAACATTGTCGGCAGATCCATTTACTTGCCCTACGATTGGCAGAACACAACATCTCTATTTATAGCCATTCCTTCGATATGCTCGCATTTGGCAGCTGGGTTCTTGTCATGGGAACGCGCAAGGATCGTATTAGGGTTACTTGGGAGGGAAAGGACGGTATCCTTAAAACCGAAAGAGCTTCAATCCCAGATTCTGAGACTATAATCCGATGGCAAGAAATAACATCGGAAATAGAAAACACCTTGCCAAATGCTGAAAGCACATTCAAATCTATTGAAGAATTTGTTAAGAAAAACATCAAGGCATAACAAGGGAAAGGCTGGGGGGCCAGGTCTTGCAATCACACATTTCATAAAACAAGAGAGGTCATCCATAAAAAAATTGGCCCTGCAAACAAGAGATCGCAAAGAGCATGGCGCATAGAGCAGAGTGTCATTTGTAAAGAGAGTGAAAAAGTTCAGCCTGATAGGTTTTTTATTTTTATCCCTTTACCTTTCTTAAGGCTTTCCCTGGCGGATGCAACTCGCGCTAAGAACCTGGGATCGTGCTCTAACCTGTAGTCAAACCAGTCCTCTTCGGACCCGAAGCCAATTAAAACACCGGCCGGTTTTCCATGACGTGTGATGATAATCTCTTCTTTTTCCGCCAAATCCAGGTATTCTGAAAGGCGGCCCTTAACCTCTGACAGTGCAATCCTTTTCATTTCTTCTCTCCCATTTCCTCCAGCCACTCAGTGGCTTTGGACTTCGGTATAATTGCCAAGACTTCTACCGTCGCTTCCACAACCATAAAAAACCCTGATTTCATCGACTCTCAATCGATACTGTGGTCGACTGATACCCTGTAACTTTTTTATCCGACTCTTGCTTATTTTTTGCGGCTCAAACCTTAGATGTTTTTCGATCGCCTCTATGAGTGGGTGGCATCCATAAAAAAGTTGGCCCTGCCCATTAAAGTGAAGATGGGGTATTCAATTGCGCCTGCCTGCCGGTAGGCAGGGAATGCGGATTGCCGAATGCGGAATTTAAAACTAAAAAGAGCATAGAGCGGAGCGTTTAGACCCCTTGCGCTTCACGCCTGGATTTATTTCTCTCGCAGCCTTTTGGACACTTCTGCGGTCAACTCACAAACCTTTTCAGCCAAAGGAATAGGAAGTGACGCAGCTCCACAACTGGGGGTGATGATGGTTTTTTGAAGAAGGATTGGGTCAATTCCTTTCTTTGAGAGAGTTTCAATTCCTTCTTTGAAACGTTTGATCAGACTTTGCACATCCTCTTTTAGAATAGCCTCACTCGTTGGGACGATGCCCCAGGCTAAGATGCCTCCTCTTTCTAAGAATGCTCTTAAGTCCTTTGGATAAAGAGAAAGTGTCTCCAGATATTCATATGCGTCGAAGCTGAGAATATCGAGATGCGTCGAGAGAAGCACACTCCAGTCGGTATTTCCACAGCAGTGAGTTCCCTTTAATCCTTTCACAGCATCAAAACATTCATTTAATGAATGAACGACATCCTCCCGATTCAGGCCTGAGAAGGCAGAGCCAAATGAGGAGAGGGAGGGTTCGTCAAAAAAGAGTATCGTTGGGATCCCGGGAAAGAGGTCATTGAACTTCTTTTCCATCCATCGTGCTTTCAATGAAAGGTGTTTGACGAGGATGTCTCTTAAAGACGGGTCGTAAAAGATAGGTTTCTGCTCCTGATCGGCTAAGGCGAGACCAAACGTGACCGGCCCTGTGATCTGGCCCTTGATATATTTTATCTTCTTTCGGTGGTCTTTTGACGAGAGGGTTTTTAAGATCCGGAGCCCCCTTGCAAAATCCTCCGTGATTTGAAAAGGGTCAAGATCGCCCTCCTCGAAACGTTGGTAAAATTTCTCGATTTCTTTCTCAAATCCCTGAGACGTCTCTATCCAAACCCTTTGTTCCTTTTCATTCCATCTTAAGGAAGGAAACCCTTCAGAATATTGAACGACCATACCTTCCAGAAAAGACCGCTTTGGCAGTTGGGGCCAGAATGGGATTTCGGGGAAGTTCTTGAAGATGAGTCCGAAGACCTCCTTCTCATCCTGATGAGGGAAGGACCCGATTCCTGTTGTGATGAAAGGGTATTGAAATTCCATAGCTTTTCATAAAGGGATTTGACACAAAAAGTCAAGGAAATTTTGTCGAGCCCTGTTACTTCTCGGTCTCGGGTGCGGTTGGATCGGGGTGGTCTCCCCTCCGAAATCTCGCAAAGCGGATCATTGGAGAGAGGGGAATGGGCGGGCGGTGCTGAAGAGGCTGTTTTAAGGGTATTTACGCCTTGGCTCATCGCTCAAATGTGCCGCTTCCCGTGGTCGGGTCTTGTCGACAAGTTTTCTCCGGGGAGACCGCCCCGATCCTGGGCGTAGGATCTCCGCCCATCGCTGAGGGATTACCGAGCCCTTGATAAACAGTGGATTCCAAATGTGAAACTTGACAATTTAAAATTCGACGGTTATTTATAAAAAATACCTGTTGAATACCGCCCAGCTCTGCTGGGCGGATGAAAACAGGTTCGCGAAGCGATAAGACATGGTATAAGTACTGCATGAGCTCGATAAAAAGAACAAGCCATGCGGTCTACGATTTGAAATATCATATGGTATGGGTTCCCAAATATCGGAAGATGATATTGGGAGGTGAGTTGGCAAAAAGGCTTAAGATGAGTTTTGAGCAAATATCGGAGAGGTACGAGTTTGAGATAGATACGATGGAGGTAAAGGATGATCATGTTCATTTATTTTTGTCTGCCCCTCCTCGGTATTGTCCGGCAGAGATTGTGCAGATCATAAAGAGTATCTCGGCGAAAATGGTGTTCAAGCAGTTTCCAGAGGTGAAGAAAGAGCTTTGGGGTGGAGAGTTTTGGAGTGATGGGTATTTTGTTCGGTCTGTTGGAGACAAAGTTACCTCTGAAGTCATACGTCGCTATATAAAGTATCAGCAACAGGAGCAATTAAGTTTTGAATTTTAATGCCCCGCAGCTCTGCTGCGGGGTTCTTTACTTTGAATAAATTTTAACAGAAGGGAGGTCTGTCTCTATGAAGGTAAGGCCACTTCACGATCGGCTCATTGTTCAAAGATTGAAGGAGGAAGAGAAAACAAAAGGAGGAATCATCATCCCTGACACGGCCAAAGAAAAACCTATCGAGGGAAAAGTGATCGCCGTCGGGGCGGGAAGGATCAAGAAGGATGGGACCAAGATTCCTCTTGAGGTTAAGAAAGGCGATCGGGTCCTGTACGCAAAGTATGGAGGGACCGAGGTAAAGATCGATGGAGAAGAATATCTCATGATGAAAGAGGATGATATCTTCGCCATCATTGAATGATGGATTAGAAAGGAGGAGGTGTTCATGGCAAAAGAATTGAGATTCGATCAGGAGGCAAGAAATGGAATTCTGGAAGGCGTCAATATTTTGGCCGATGCAGTAAAAGTGACGTTGGGACCCAAGGGTAGGAACGTGGTATTGGAGAAGTCCTTTGGTTCTCCGTTGGTCACAAAGGACGGGGTGACCGTTGCAAAAGAGATTGAGCTCGAAGATCATTTCCAGAACATGGGCGCAAAAATGGTGAAAGAGGTGGCCAGCAAAACTTCGGACATGGCCGGAGATGGAACCACCACTGCCACACTTTTAGCCCAGGCCATCTATCGGGAGGGATACAAGGTGGTGGCCGCCGGAATCAACCCCATGGATGTAAAACGGGGAATTGACGCCGCCGTAGAAGAGGTGGTCAAAGAGCTGAAAAAACTATCTAAAACTGTCAAGGAACAAAAGGAGATTGCCCAGGTAGGAACGATCTCTGCCAATAACGACAAGACCATCGGCGATATTATTGCCGAAGCGATGAATAAGGTTGGAAAAGAGGGTGTGATCACGGTCGAAGAGGCCAAGGCCATAGAGACCACCCTCGATGTCGTTGAAGGGATGCAGTTCGATCGAGGGTATATCTCACCCTATTTCGTTACCGATCCCGAAAAGATGGTCGCTGTGCTCGATGACCCCCTTATCCTCCTTTATGAAAAGAAGCTCTCCAATATGAAAGAACTCCTTCCCATCCTGGAGCAGATTGCCAAGACAGGAAGCCCGTTTCTCATCATCTCCGAGGATGTGGAAGGGGAGGCTTTAGCCACTTTAGTCGTCAATAAACTTCGGGGGACATTGAAATGTGCGGCTGTCAAGGCCCCTGGTTTTGGAGACCGAAGGAAGGCGATGCTGGAAGATATTTCCATCCTGACCGGCGGCAAGGCCATTATGGAAGATGTGGGAATCAAACTTGAAAAGATGAAGCTGGAGGATCTGGGCAGAGCGAAGAAAGTGGTCATCGACAAAGATAATACCACGATTGTTGAAGGAGCAGGTTCTGCTTCTGCGATCGAAGGCCGGATCAAACAGATTCGTGTCCAGATCGAAGAGACCACTTCGGATTACGACAAAGAGAAACTTCAAGAGCGGTTGGCAAAACTCGCCGGAGGGGTTGCTGTCATTAAAGTGGGAGCAGCCACCGAGACGGAAATGAAGGAGAAGAAGGCGCGGGTGGAAGACGCGCTCCATGCCACACGAGCCGCCGTAGAAGAGGGAATTGTTCCTGGCGGGGGGGTGGCTTATCTAAGGTCTCTACCCGCTTTGAAGAAAATTAAACTGGAAGGAGATCGACAGACAGGCGTTGAAATTATTATTAGGGCCCTTGAGGAACCCATCCGTCAGATTGTTCAAAATGCCGGCCAGGAAGGGTCTGTGGTAGCGGAGAGGGTAAAACAGGAAAAGGGTGCATTCGGTTTCGATGCCGACAAGGAAGAGTATACGGATATGATCGAGGCTGGGATCATCGATCCGACAAAGGTGGTGAGATTCGCCCTGCAGAATGCTGCCAGTGTCGCTTCTCTGTTAATCACCACGGAGGCTGTCGTGGTAGAGAAACCCAAGAAAGAACCGGCTGGACCGCCTATGCCTCCGGCTTATTAACGAAGATTAATGAAAAAATATGGGGGCGGATTTCAAAACCGCTCCCATATCGATTAAACAATTACCCTGAGACATGAGGGGGTTAAAACAATGGTGGCGCCGTTTATCCGAACGAAGGGCGACGCTACTCCCCTTTGAATACCGGTTCGCGCCTCTCCAGGAACGCCGTCATCCCTTCCCTCGCGTCATCGCTCTGGGTGAGCTTCTTTGACCATTCCCTGTCAACGCGGAGCCCCTCTTCAAGGCCCTTTTCGAGGCCCACGCTCATCCCATTCAGCACGGCTTTCACGGCAACGGGCGGCCGCTTGGCCAGCGCCAGCGCAAAGGTCATGGCTTCCTTCATTAAGTCGGCCGCGGGAACGACCCGGTCCGCAAGGCCGACGGCCAGCGCCTCCTGCCCCGAAAGCCTTTTGCTGAAAAGAATCATGTCCAGCGCCTTCGACTTGCCCAGCAGGCGCGGCAAGCGCTGTACGCCGCCCCAGCCTGGGGTGATGCCGAGATTCAATTCCGGGCATCCGATGACAGCCTTGGGATTGTCCGTCATAAAACGGAAATGACATACCAGCGCGAGCTCGCATCCGCCGCCAAGCGCGTATCCGTTGATGGCGGCGATCACCGGCTTGGAGAAACGTTCGATGTGGTTGAATATGTCGTTGCCGTTGGGCCCTTTCTCGAGGTTCGCTATGTCCGTCACGTCCATTCCGGCACTGAAGCCCTTGTCGCCAGCGCCGGTGATGATAACGACCCTGGTATCCTTGCTCTGTTCCAGCTCAATGACAGCGCGGTTCAAGTCTTCGCGTATGCCGAGGTTTACTGAGTTGGCGGGGGGACGGTTGAGTGTAATAGTGCTCACAAAATCCTTCGTCGTTACGATGATGTTATTATAGCTCATAGATGACCTCCAATCTGTTTTGGTTGGGAAGAATATACGAGAACTGGAGTTAACTGTCAAGCATATCAGACCACAAAATTCCGCTTGACAACGTTTTTTTGTCCTGCTATCGTTCAAATCCGTAAGTTTCCCTGGCACATAAAAAATTCCAATCCGAACTTTACTCTTCTGGTGAATAAGATGAGAAGGTGTGGTCGTCAGAAGGTACCAATAGGATGCCTCCAGGGGAGATTGTTTTACTCCTTTGGAGGCTATTGTATCTTAGTCGCCGATAAAGTTTAGCCGCTCAATAGGCTGAAACAGAAGGCTATGGGTTTAAATGATTTCTTTTCCTTCACGTTGGGAGTTTTAAGGGGATGATAGATTTTCCCTTTTTATTCGCCATCGGAGGATTGTACCATTTTGAGGATAAGGAGGAGGATGGAAATGAACTGTAAAAAAAGATCTGCTCTTTGGTCCAGTGTCACTGTCTTGGTTCTTACCGTTGCAGTATTTATTGTAAACCCAGCTCAAACATGGGCATGCGACGATTACAACACGGTTGTCAAGACAGATTATGGTAAGCTGAGAGGTTATGTGAATGAAGAAGCTCTTGTGTGGAAAGGTGTTCCCTATGCCAAGCCGCCAGTGGGTGAGCTACGGTGGAAGGCACCTCAGGATCCAAAGCCCTGGCACGGTGTTCGCGATGCGATTATACCGGCCGACAAGTGCACCCAACTCAATACACTCGAGGAATGGATTAACACCGGAGAAGTGGACCCGAACAGTAGTGAGGATTGCCTGTATGTCGATATATATCGTCCGAAGCGCTACACAAACCACGGGGAAAGACTGCCAGTCTATGTGTGGATTCACGGAGGCTCCAACTACTTCGGGTCCGCCTGGCAATACGACGGCACGGCCCTGGCGACCCGATCGGATGTGGTCGTGGTGGTCGTCCAATACCGACTCGGTCCCATGGGGTGGTTCTATCATCCGGCGGTTCAGACCGGCGGTGCGGACAAGCATACCGATTCAGGAAACTTCGGAACGCTCGACCACGCCCAGGCCCTCAAGTGGGTTCGGGAAAACATCGACGCCTTCGGCGGCGACCCCCATAACATAACCATCACCGGCGAGTCCGCGGGTGCGCACAATGTGATGAACATGGTGGTGTCTCCTCTCGGCAAGGGCCTCTTCCGCCGGGCCATGTCCGAGAGCGGCGGGATGCGTACCGTGCCCCCCATAACGACCACGGACCCAAAAATCACGCCTGGGCTCACACAGGCAAATGACATCATTGAGAAGGTTATAAGATTAAAAGAGGGAAAAACCGCGGCAGAAGCAGCGGCGCGCCGCATAGACATGGAGAACGCTCATACCTTGGAAGCCTACCTGAGGTCGACAACTGCCGGGGACTTCTTCCTGGCTATGAATAAATATGGAACGTTGCCGACTTTCCCCGCGATCGAGGACGGCAATGTCATCCCCACAGGAGGCTGGATTCCGGCAATCAAGGCGGGGAAACACAACAAGGTGCCGATCATTTTGGGGGCCAACGAATATGAGAGTAAGTCGTTTATGCCGCTCTTTGGGTCGTCCATCAAGCCTCTTGGGGTGCCTTCTGGCCCCTACACCTGGTTCGACCTGATCCATGTTCTGAGTAAAGATACAACACCGCTCCTTACCGTGGACGACGTCCTGCCCACACAGCACGACAGAGACATCTACGAGCTAACGGGGTATTACGGCAGCAGGAACTGGAAGGCAAAGTACGTGGACACGGTGGCCCATGAGCTCGCCAAGGTTCAGGACGACGTGTACGCATACCTCTTTAAGTGGGGTGGAGTCGGCTCAGGGCCGTCCCCATTTGATTTCATCTACGGCGCGGGTCACGCCGCAGAGATCCCCTTCTTTTTCGGGAGTGACCAGGGCCTGTTCGGTTATCCGTTCGTCCCTGCGAACGAGGCCGGCCGAAAGCAGCTCCAATACGCCATGATGAAGTACCTTGCGAACTTCGCCTGGACTGGTAACCCGAACCACGACTTTTCATCTTACCCACGGTGGGAGAAATGGTCCCATTTCTTGTATCTCCCGAAGTGGAAGGAGTGGTCCAACACCCCGGGAGCGCCCAAGGCGATTGTCTTCGATGCCGATTTCCATCAGGCGCACATTGCGATGATGACCGAAGAACTGACCATAGAAGGAGTCACAGACGAGCTTGAAGCGGCGATGACGAGTAAGAAGCTGTCTCTCTATGAAGAGTTGGCAGCGCTCGCCTTCCAGTTCTCATCGCCCTGGTAGGTGATCGAGAGCATGAGACACCTGGTTGAACTCTCTGGAGGGCAGGGGAAAAATCCCCTGCCCTCTTTCATTCCGCTAACTTGGTTTTGCGATGTGGGTGAAAGAGTTGGCCAACACCTCATTTGGCAATGTCAGTCAGAGCAAAGCTCAATTTTCACAGAGCTTCACATTTGACACTACGTCACACCCTTCAGATCTTCCAACTCCAGGGCGAGGGATTCCCAAGATTGAGTAAGTTTTTTTACCTGTTCTTTAACTTGTTTATGGGTCTGAACGGTTTCGTAAGTCTCTTGCTGATTTAGATAGAGATTGGGGTCAGAAAGCCTTTGATTCAGTTGATCCAGTCTTTGAGTGGCTTCATGTAAAGATTTTTCTACTTCCTGAAATCTTTTTTCGAGGCTCGACAGTTGCCGTCGGAATTGATCCATCTGTCGAGCCTTTATTCTCCTCTCCTCCTTAGCCATAACCTTTGACTTCTTTATCGCAGATCTTTCTTTTTCCTCGACCTCGGCTTGAACCTGAACCTCTTTCTTCACCTCTTCTTTTTGGATCTGTTGCTTTTTATAAAGGTAATAGTCGTAGTTTCCAGGATAGAGATGAGGGATGCCTTGATCGATTTCGATGATTTTGTTGGCTATCTCATTAATTAAATGGCGGTCGTGAGTAATTAAACAGATTGTTCCCTGAAATTGTTTCAAGGCTATCTCCAAAACATTTCTGGACGATATGTCGAGATGGCTGGTGGGTTCGTCAAAGAGAAGAAAGTTGGCAGGCTTTAAGAGGATCTTTGCCAGAACCAGCCGGCTCTTCTCCCCACCGCTTAGAACCGAGACCTTTTTTTCAATCTCATCTCCGGTAAAAAGAAAAGTGCCTAAGAGTGTTCGAAGCTCGGTTTGACTTTCATCCGTGGCGATGGAGAGCAATTCTTCAAAGACTGTATTTTCTGGACGGAGGATATCGAACTGATGCTGGGCAAAGTAGGCACGGGTCACATCCTTTCCTAAAATGACTTCACCTTGTTCGAAATCGAGAACGCCGGCTAAGATCTTGACGAGGGTGGACTTTCCTGCTCCATTGGGACCCACCAAAGCCACTTTATCTCCCCGGGAGAGAGTGAGATCAATGCCTTGATAGACAACCGTTTCCCTGTAACGTTTGTAGAGATGTTTAACCTCCACCACTTTATGGCCGCTTCGCTTCGGCGCAGGGAAGTGAAATCGGATCTCTTTTTTTCCTGCTGGAAGTTCAATCCGCTCTATTTTTTCGAGCATCTTGATCCGGCTCTGGACCTGACTTGATTTGGTATTTTTAGCCCTGAATCGCTCGATAAACCGTTCCGTTTGCTCAATCTTCCGCTGTTGAGTCTTAAAAGTGGCCTGAAGAATTTGTCCCCGGGCTTCTTTCTCCTCCCAATAGTGGTCATAATCACCGTAATAGAGATCGATCTGTTGAGCTTCGATCTCTGCAATCCGATCGATGAGATGGTTAAGAAAAACCCGATCGTGTGAGACGATCACCATGGCACCCGGGTAATTGATCAAGAATTCCTCCAGCCAGATAAGCGAGGCCAGGTCCAGATGGTTGGTTGGTTCATCGAGCAGAAGAAGGTCAGGAGATTGAAGAAGGATTTTCGCCAAGGCAATTCGCATCAGCCAACCCCCGCTTAATTCATCGGTGAGCCGATTGAAATCTCCCTCCTTAAATCCTAATCCTTGAAGGATGCGCTTTGCCTCAGCTTCCAGGCCATATCCTCCGAGGATGGTATAGCGCTCCTGGAGCTTTCCATATTCCCTTGCCAGCCTCTCCTGTTCTTGGGGATCCTCAATGGTTGAAAGTTCTTCCTCCAATATCTTCATCTTGTCCTGGAGGGAGGTAATGCTGGTCAGGCTTTTTAAGACTTCGTTAAGAACAGTATTGCCTCTAAAGGAAATCACTTCTTGAGGGAGATAGCCAATCTTTACCCCTTTGGCGATGAGGATCTCGCCTTCGTCAACGGATTCCTCCCCTAAGATCATTCTGAAAAGAGTCGTCTTCCCTGAACCATTGGGGCCGATGAGGCCGACCCGATCCCTCACTCCAATTTGAAGGGAGCAATCCTTGAAAAGAACTTTGCTTCCAAATTGTTTCTGAACATGGTTGAGAGTGATCATTGATCGCTCAAAATGAGAGAGACATTACTCGTCAATTTCTGGTATATCCTTATTGGGCGGGGTTAGAAAACCCCGCCTATCGAGATAGGCGGGACATTCCTGTCCCGCAGGGGATATTGTGAAGCTTCCCGGCCGCCGGCCTGGGCTTCCCGGGCACGCAGTGGCGAGCGGGATGCGAGCAAAGGAAATATCGTTTTAGTGGTGCCCCTTGACCCCGCCTAAAAGGCGGGGCTTGCGGGGCACTTGCCGGTCAGATATGGATTCGAAGGGGTTTAAGTATCGTATTTATCAAAATGATAACCCGCTTTCTTATAATCCTCCAAGGCACGGGTTTTCAAATCCTCTCGTTTTGTTTTTTCCGCTTCCTTATCTGCTAATTCTGCCGCATGGCTCCATTTCCCCTCTTTTTCGTATTCCTTTATCTTCCGATCTGTTTCGGCAACCGGACTTCCTTTGATGACCACCGCAGGGGCAAAGAGAACCCGGGAGATAGGATTCTTACATTTGGGGCAGAGGGTTAAGGCAGACTCCGTCATCCTTTGGATGACCTCAAAACCTCGTCTACAATGATTGCAACCCTTTCCTGAATCCACAGCTCGATACGCGTAGGTTGGCATTCTTCTTCCTCCGCCTGCATACAAAAAATAATACTTCCACTCGAATTGTCAAGGGGGAAAGCCCTGTGTTATAAAACAGTGTCAAATGTCAAAGCCCAAATGTCCAGATAATAAAGGTTGAGGCTGAGGTTAAGGTTGAGAAAAGATGCAATTCTTGACCTTAACGTTAACCTTGACCTAAACCTAATTTTATCGACAATGACTCCTTATCAAAACCTTTATATCTACGAGATTTCCGGAGAGATTTCGGATTCAAGGAATTTTTTTAAGGAAGATTACATCGGCTGTTGGAATGAAGGGGAAACCTCCTTCCTTTTCTTTTCTCAACCCCACGATGTGGAGGTGGAGTCATTGATCGAAAAGAAAGGATGCCCTCTCCTCTCAAGAAATATCCTGGATTACAAGGCTTGGCAGGCCGGTGAAGAATTGAAACCTTTTAAGGTGGGTAATCTTGTCATCTCTCCTCCTTGGGAAAATGAAAAGGTTGAGGAAGGAGAGGTCTTGGTTCGTTTAGACCCCTGCATTGTTTTTGGTACAGGGTATCATCCAACGACCCGAAGCTGTCTTAGAGCCCTTTGGGAGATCTATCAAAAAGAGAGGCCGAAGAAAGTCTTGGACCTTGGAACGGGCTCAGGGATTCTTGCCCTGGCTGCCGCCAAATGGGGAGCTGAAAAGGTGCTTGCCATTGACTGTAATGAACTGGCTGTGGAGACGGCGCTGCGAAATGTCTTGTCCAATGGAGAATTTCAACGAATTGAGGTGAGGAGGGGAAAAGCTGAGGATTTTCTTGAAGAGGAAGGGGACTTAATTTGTGCCAATATCCATCTTCAAGTCATCGAGTCCCTGTTAAAGAAAAGGGCCTTCTTCAAGAAAAGATGGTTCATCCTTTCAGGAATCTTTGAAAAAGATGCGGAGGAGATTGAGAGAAGATTGAAACGAAAGTCTGTTAAACTTGTTCAGAGATTACAAGAGAAATACTGGTTGACCTTAGTCGGCTTAAATGAAGGTGGCAAGGGCGGTTAAATTTATGATGAATTTACGCTTGCCCGCCCCCAGTTTTTCCTCATCCTTTCCAGGCTGGATGAAATGGATATAACTTGTTACCTGGCCAACCCCCTCCTCGAGGCTTCATAAGGCCGATTTCTTAGAGAGTAATTTGTAACCTGACCGAGGAACATTAGGGACTTCCTTATTACGTTGAGGTCCATGTGGCCAAGCGCGAAGCGGTGCGGCCTGTGAAGCCTCTCTGGGGGGCTCGGCCGGGGGGCATGTTCCCAAAAGCTCAGAGCTTCTAAAAATGGGGGAGGGCAAGTAGATTTACGTTATTGACTTCAATTTTTGATTGTGTTAAAAAAAATCACGTTTTGCCCACACTCAAAATCCCAAAAATTTAAAGTTTCTCTAAATTTTGATGGAATAATCCTCGTTCTCATTTCAAGAGGGTGGAGTCAACCGTAAATTTTGGGGGAAATATGAAATCGATTTTTAAAAGATCAACCCTCATTGGTCTCGTCATCTCTTTCTTGCTTTTTTTAGGCTCAGGAGTGTTGGGAGCGGCAACGCCCGTTTCTAAAAAAGAGGGTGCCAAGCCCGCAGGGGTGACCAAACCTTCTGATCCTGGAAAAAAGGCAGAAAAATTCATCATCAAAGGTCGGGAATACTGTTATGAATGTATCGACAACTCTGAATGTTTGGGTTGCCACACTAAAATCAGCGAAAGGAAGTTTGCCCAGTCTGTTCATGGAGCCAACTCCTGCAACAGCTGCCACTACGATATCACAGATGTCAAAGCCCATGCCAAAGCAAAAGGCGCAAGAATTCATCCAGAGCCGGTCACCTGCCATCGATGTCATAAAAAAGAAGGGGCGGAACATTATGCGAGTGCCCATTTCATCAATGACATTCAATGTAAAGACTGCCATCAAGACATTCACCAGATGACTCCGTGGAAAGGGGATAAAGTCCGGGTCATCCAGAAATGCACGACATGCCACTCCGATGATGGCTACTCGGAGAGCGTCCACGGCAAATCCGCTCTCGAGGGAAACCCGGATTCCCCCGATTGTAGCGATTGCCATGGTCTCCATAAAATTCCTATATTAAAAGGGGACGAACCCAAGACCGTGGAATTCCGGAAGGAGTTCCATACCGAGGTTTGCCAAAAATGTCACGCGGATAAAGAGATGATGGAGAGAAACAAGGTTTTTCTCATTGCCACGCAAACCTATTATGAAAGTTATCATGGAAAGGTGGAGCATCTGGGTTACCCGAAATTGGTGGCGGGTTGCGCTGACTGCCATGGATTTCACAACATTCTGCCTCAAGATAATCCAAAGTCTCTCATCTCGGAAAAACGCTTAGTAGAGACCTGTGGCAAGTGCCACACGAGGGCCAATACCAACTTCGTGCAATGG
The DNA here is from genome assembly GCA_963827685.1 of uncultured delta proteobacterium. Classification (GTDB taxonomy): domain Bacteria; phylum Desulfobacterota; class BSN033; order BSN033; family UBA1163; genus UBA1163. Next base: position 278,411 of record CAWHBU010000001.1, read on the forward strand.
ATTCCTCATGCGACCCATAACGATCCTGAAAGAGAACCCGTGCTCTACGGAACCTTCGTTCTGATGACCGGTCTTCTCGTTTCTGTGTTTGGAGTCTTTTGGTTTCACACCTTTCTCTGGTGGCGGAAAGACTTCTGGGAGAAGAGGGAGTTGAGGGCCAAGGGGATTTTCTTCCCGCAACATGTGAGGCCTGATGAAGCAGGTCAAATCTATCGCCGATTTAGCTCTTTTGACATCGTGATCCATTTTACAATGATGGTGACCTTTATCGGCCTTGTTCTGACTGGGCTCCCATTAAAATTTTCTCATGCCCCGTGGGCCATCGGTCTGATGCACTTTTTAGGAGGGGCGAGGATGGCGGGATTGATTCATCGTATCTGTGCCGCCATCACGTTTGCCTATTTCGGAACGACCATGGCCTACATCTTCTATTTCCTCTTCTTCAAAAAGATCCATGGGAATCCCAATCCCTTGCAGAAACTTTTCGGCCCGGATTCGCTCTGCCCTCGTTGGAAAGACATTCAAGACATCATCGGGATGATTCGCTGGTTCTTTAACAAAGGGCCGAAACCTCGGTTTGACCGGTGGACCTATTGGGAGAAATTTGATTTTCTCGCTGTCTTCTGGGGAATGTTCGCCATCGGACTTTCGGGATTGATGCTCTGGTTTCCAGAATTCTTCACCATCTTTTTACCCGGATGGATTCTCAACATTGCCACGATCGTCCATTCGGATGAAGCACTTCTGGCTTCCGGCTTCATTTTCACGGTCCATTTCTTCAACACCCATTTTCGGCCTTCGAAGTTCCCAATCGATACAGTGATCTTCACAGGAAGGTTTCCAAAATACGAACTGGTGGAGGAACGGCAGGAACAGTATCATCGCCTGCTGGCGGAGAAGAGATTGGAGACCTATCGGGATAAATATCCCAGTGTCATGACAGACCTCTTCTCGACGGTTATGGGATTTGCCATGCTGGCCATCGGGCTTCTGTGCGTCTTCCTGATTGCGTGGGAATTCCTTGTATAAGTCTGGCGTATTGAGTTCGCCTGCCTGCCCTGCCTACCGCAGGCAGGCACAGGGCTCAACTTCGCCCATCCCATCGCTGGTGTTGAATTGGACTTTGAGTGCGGCTTGAGGAAGAGGGCAAAGGAACAAATTGAGAAGCAGAATAGTAAAAGAAGCCAAGGATTCATATTCCTTTGAATTTCAATTGAATCCCCCCGCCCTTCAATCTAATAAGTTGGTATTTCAAAATTAAGCCAATACAAGGGTCTTGGTTCATCTGTAAAACGGTCGCCCTTGAAATAATTTTGAAACTTTGTGAAAATGAAGCTTCAGGGGGACTCGGGGGTTCCTTGTGGAGACGGTAAAAGAATTTTATGATTTGGTAAAGACCTTTTGGATCGATGTGTTCTTTGCTTTCAGGAAGGGAACAGAAACTCACCTCAAGGCAATAAAGATTTTCCTTGTCTTTTGCATCGTTATCTTTATTATTCTCCTCGGAGTTGTTCTAAGATTTACAGAATCCTCCACTTTCTGCGGTCTCTGTCACCAGATGAATGCCTATATGGACTCCTGGAGAACCTCCAGCCACAGACATGTGGCATGCACGAAATGTCATTATGAGCCCGGATTGTATAATCATCTGAGGGGCAAATGGGTGGATGGCCAGGTATCTCTGGCCTATTTCGTTTCTGGTAAAAGGCCGAGTACGCCCCACGCACAGATCAGCGATGCGAGCTGCCTCCAAAAGGGATGTCACAAGACCGAAGACCTCCAGGGGGATATGATCTATAAGAATGTGGCCTTCTCCCACGGTAAGCATTTAGGCGAATTGAGAAGGGGAATGATGCTCCGCTGCGCAAGCTGCCACGCTCAACTTGTTCAAGGGTTGCATCTTACCGTTCATGAAATCAACTGCTTCATCTGTCACTATTATAAGGCTGGTCCCAAAGGGGAAGAGGAATGCATTTCATGTGCCATAGGGGGCTGTACTTCCTGCCATGTTGAGCCAAAAGGGGATATCAAGGTCAAAGGTTGGAGCTTCAATCACAGGAAGTATATTGCGAGAGGGGTGGCCTGTGAGAAATGCCACCTGAGTGTCGTTCAAGGGGATGGCCATGTGCCAGAGGGAAAATGTGTCGAATGTCATAATGAGCCTGTCCTACTGAGTACTAAGTATACCTCCCAATTCATGCATAAGAAACATGTCACCGACCATAAGATCGAGTGCTCAAGCTGCCATACTTTTCTTCGGCACGAGATCGGACAGATTCCCACCATTGCTCATGCCCCCTCCAATTGTGATAAGTGCCACAGCGGGGAGATCCATCTTGGGCCAAGAGAGTTATACCGCGGAACTGGAGGGATTGGCGTCCCAGACTCTCCCAGCCTCATGTTTACGACGAATGTGGACTGTATCGCCTGTCATCGAAGGGGCGAGGAAAGCCAAGCTGCACTCCATACCTCAAAATATGTCGAAAGGGCGATCGGTGAGGCCTGTGTCGACTGTCACGGAGAGGGATTCGATGAGACCTTGAAGCGATGGAAAACCCTCCTTGCCAAAGCCGAGAATGAGAGTAACCGGAGGGTCTTTAATGTTCAGAACGTATTATACGAGTTTGAAAAGGCCAATGGAAGCACGGCGGCCTTCAAAAGGGCCCAAAACCTGCTCAACGAAGCTCGGCATAATTACAGCTTTGTCCTTTTGGGCAAGGGCGTTCACAATATCGAATATGCCTTCAAACTCCTCAACGCAGCGAACAATAAGACGGAGCAAGCTTTATCGATCATCGACAAAGATTACAAACCTCAGGAATTTCAAACCCGGATGACTTGCACGAGCCTCTGTCATGTTGGGATAGAGAAGCGGACTGTTTCTTTTAACGATATCACATTTTCCCATGACACTCACATTGCAGGTGAAGGGCTGAAGTGTTTGAACTGTCACGCTCCTCGTGAAAACCACGGCAAGACATTTATGAAAATTTGTGCTGAATGCCATCACGGGAAGGAAGTGAAGAAAGTCAAATGTGACGATTGTCATATCAACGTTAAGAGACTTATTCAGGGAAAGGGAGGCATCGGCGTCAAGGAGAGGCCGAGTAATAAATTGGATGTTGTCGAATGTATTGATTGCCATCGTGGTGTGCCAGCAAAAAAGAAGGACAAATTCGATGCAATAAAAAAACGTTGCATCGAATGTCATGATCAGAGTTATGGGGAGATGGCCGTCCGATGGAAAGCGATCTCTGAAGAGTTGTTGGAGAAGCTGGTTCCCAAGCTGGCCCAGGTCAAAGAGGAGATCAATCGGATTGATCGCCAGAGAGGCCATACGTTTGTCTATCGAAAGTTGTATGGAGAAGCAGAGTTCAATTACAATTTGGCAAAGAATGGAAAGGGAGCCCACAACCTGGAGTATATGGAGGACTTAGTGGAATTCGCCAATCGTAGGCTGGATGAAGCAATTAAACAGATAGCCAGGAGGAAGCAAGACATCGCTCAAGGAAAGATGTAAGGTTAAAAACCTTCAAAACGAAAATGAGCGGCGAGACACGTCATCAAGATATACTTGACAAAAAAGTGAGAATTTAATATTTTTTTCTCAAAATTTGTGAAAGGAGTCACAAAATTGAAGTACAAAAAAATACCTGAGGCTACGATTAGGAGATTATCAAGGTATTCGCGGTGCTTGGAAGGGATGGAAGAAAAAGGAGAAAAAGTAGTTTCTTCTGCCCTACTGGCCAAAAAATGCATTGTGAATGCAGCTCAGGTGAGAAAGGACTTGGCCTACTTCGGTGAATTTGGGATTCGGGGCGTGGGCTATTATGTGGAAGATTTGCTCAATAACATTAAGAGGATATTGGGATCGAATAAGGAATGGAAGATGGCGCTGATCGGCATCGGGAATTTGGGCTCCGCTCTCCTTTCTTATAAGGATTTTCTGAAGCAGAATTATAAGATCGTTGCAGCATTCGATATCGACCCTCCAAAAGTAATTGGAAGGGTCTCGGAGAAGCTGGGCAAGCCAGCGGAGGTCTTTCATATCAATAGGATTAGAGAGGTAGTACAGGAAAGGAAAATTGACATCGGGCTCATCACAACCCCTCCTTCGGAGGCCCAGGGCGTAGCCAATCTGCTGGTGGAGGCGGGGGTGAGAGGAATTCTCAACTTTGCACCTGTGCAGATTACAGTCCCCGAAGGATTTGTGGTGAAGGATGTCTTTTTCACCACGATCTTGGACAATTTGGCCTACCTTTTATCAACTGAGACAGGATATCCCTTAGACAGAAAATAGAGTTTTCTATTCCTCCATCCTTACGTATCAACTCTGCCATATCCGCCTGTCTGCGCCTGCCCGCACAAAACCGCTACGGCACAGGCAGGGATTCCTGATTTTTTCAACTCCAAACGCCTGTTTGGTTCCGGCTACGCCAGGTAGGGAATTTGATTGACTCGATGGTAAAAACTACCTATATTTAAATTAAGGTTTCTTATTTTATGTCGTAAGAAGATTTGGAGAAAAATATGGCAAAGAAAGAATTCTTATCTCCTTCTATTATTACTAAACTCCCGGGGCCTGAAGCCAAGAAGGTCCTGAGAAAGGATCAAAAATTCGTATCGCAATCTTACACGCGTGTCTATCCTTTTGTCGTCAAAAGGGCGAGAGGAACTTGGGTAGAGGATGCGGATGGAAATCGATTCCTCGATTTTACTTCGGGGATTGCTGTCTGCAATACCGGCCATTGCCATCCGAGAGTGGTGAAGGCCATTCATCGTCAGGCAGAGGAACTTATCCACATGTCTGGCAGCGATTTTTATTATGGTCTCCAATCGAACCTTGCTGCCAAACTTTCTGAGATCACTCCGGGGCCGAAAGAAAAGAGGGTTTTCTTTGGTAATTCAGGTGCCGAAGCCATTGAGGCAGCTCTCAAACTGTCCCATTATCATACCAAACGGCCTCGAATCTTAGCTTTCCTTGGGGCTTTTCATGGGCGGACCATGGGCGCCCTCTCTTTAACGGCTAGCAAAGTCATTCACGAAAAGGGATTTTATCCGCTCGTCCCTGGGGTCACCCATGTTCCTTACGCCTATTGTTACCGCTGCCCTTATCATCATCGGCAATATCCCAGTTGCAGCACTGCCTGTGTCGATTGGATTCGAGAAGATCTCTTTAAACGGAGTATCCCCCCGGAAGAAGTGGCGGCCATTTTTGTTGAACCCATTCAAGGCGAAGGAGGCTATATCGTTCCTCCACCAGAATTTCATCAAAAGCTTTACGAGCTGGCAAAGGAGTTTGGGATCCTCTTTGTGGATGATGAGGTTCAGAGTGGAATGGGAAGAACTGGAAAGATGATGGCGATTGAGCACTGGGGAGTCGTACCGGATATTATCGCCTTGGCAAAGGGAATTGCTTCCGGGATGCCCTTGGGAGCTACCGTCTCACAGAGCGAGGTGATGGATTGGGTTCCTGGTTCTCACGCCAGCACTTTTGGCGGAAACCCCATCAGTTGCCGGGCCGCCCTGACCACCATCGAACTCCTCGAGGGAGGACTCATTGAAAATGCTGCACGCGTGGGGGCCTACCTCCTCGAAAAACTGGAGGAACTCCAGAGGCGATTCCCTCTGATCGGCGATGTCAGGGGAAAAGGGTTGATGATCGGGATAGAATTGGTTAAAGACCGGCAGACGAAGGAAAAAGCGATTGAAGAAAGAAGCAAGATTATTCAGGCCTGTTTTGAAAAGGGGCTACTCATATTAGGAGCCGGAGAGAATGTAATCCGTTTCAGCCCCCCTCTGATCATCACCCGGAAACAGGCGGACACCGCTCTCACCATCTTCGAGGAAGTTTTGAAGAAGGTTGAGAAGACATTAAAAAATCGTGCCACCGTCTCAAAGAGAAAGTAAGAAAGGGTTATTCCTATAGACTCTCATTTTGATCCTAAAATTTGGGTCAATTCGTCACAGGTGATCAGGTAGGCGAAACCGAAGCCTAAATTCTTTAATGTGGCAAGGTGATGATCATCCTTTCCAGTGGCTGTCCCGTCGATCAGAAAAAAAACCCTGTAATCCCTCATGAAGGCATCCCGCGCCGTGGTCTCACAGCAGAGGTTTGTCATCACTCCTGAGATGATCAGGTCTTGAATTCCTTTTGATCGAAGGATTTTTTCAAGATCGGTCTCATAGAAGGCACTGTAGCGTTTCTTAGGAAGAACGATATCCTTTGACTCGATCGTCATTTCTGGAAGAAAATCCCAATCCTTTGTCCCATGAAGGATGACCTGACCCCACCACGGCCCAAGGACTCCGACATCCGAGCGAGGATCGGTGTGACCATGCTGGGTGAAGATGATCGGAATATTCTTCTGTCTACAGGATTGAATGACGTTCTGGATATTCTCCAAGACAGATCGGACAATTCGATGAAAAAAGTTCTGGATATCGATAACAAGGAGAGCAGCATGTTTCGGATCAATTACCGCCTTCCTCTCCCGATAGGGTTCCAATTCCTTCAAGATTTTTTCAAGATTGAGTTTCATCTTTTTTCAATAAACGCCGTTAGAAATCCCAGCGGGGACATTAAACCCCGCCGGAATTTTTCTAAAATCTAACCCCGCTGCAGAGCCCTATACCGCATGGTGTACAGGGCAGAGCAGCAGGGCATTATTTCTAACGGGGTAAATAGTTCATGACGATTCGTCCATAGATATGGGCAGCATGGACCAACGCATCCACCTCCACGGATTCATCCGTCGTATGCGACTGATCCACCCCTCCTGGTCCAAAGATGAGGGTCGGAATGTGACATTGATTGACATAAAAGCGGGAATCCGTGAATCCAGAGAACGCTCTCAGTAGTGGCTTCTTTCCCATCACCTCTTGGATGGCCTCCACACCCATTTTGACAATCTCCTCTTCAGGGTTGACTGCAGAGGGTTCAGCGAAATCAATCTCCTCCATTCGATATCGAAAAAAGGGATCCTGCGACTGGAGTGAATCCAAGATGCCTTTCATCTCTCTTAAGACTTCCTCCCTATTTTCACCGGGCAACATTCGCCGATCCACCTCAATCTCGCATCGATCGGGGACGATATTGATCTTCGTTCCCCCTTGAATGGTTCCGATACTGAGAGTTGCTTTTCCAAGCAAAGGATTTTCTTTTTCTAAAGGAATGGAATTCAATCGTTCCATCAGCTTCATCATCTTTTCAATAGCATTCACACCCAGATGAGGTCTTGAGCCGTGAACCGATTTTCCAAGTGTGGAAATCCTAAGCCAAAGAGCACCTTTTTGGGCGATTACGGGTTGGAGGTCCGTAGGCTCTCCGACAAGAGCTGCATTTCCTCGGATCCCTTCCTTTTGAGTTAAGAAACCCATACCTTGATGGCCATGGGATTCTTCATCAGAGACCAGATGGAGAATGACAGCGCCTTGGTGGAGATGGATTTTAGAACGCTCAATCGTGGAGAGGGCATGAATGAAAGAGGCAATCCCGCTCTTCATATCGGATGCCCCCCGGCCATAAATCCTTCCTTTGGAAAGCTTTCCCTGAAAAGGAGGATATTTCCATTGAGAGGGATCTCCAGCAGGAACAACATCGAGATGGCCATTGAAGATCAGCGCTCTTCCACCTCTCCCCCATCTTCTTTCGGCCATGAGGTTCCATCTCCCTTTTGGAGAGAGAACCGTTTTGATTTTGAAACCCATCTTTGAGAGGAGGGGTTTCAGAAATTGCGCGGCTGCCTTTTCATTTCCAGGTGGGTTTTCCGTGGGAATCTGAACTAATTGGATTGCTAGATCGACCAGTTCTTTCTTTCTGATGAACCGATGTAAGTTCATCGTTGCATCCTCTTGCCCTTCCTCATCTTACAAAGAAAGGAAAATAAAGGCAACTTCCAAATTGAACCTCCCAAATCCAGAGCTGTGAAAAAACACGACTATACGCCACGCCCTCTCAGAAATCCCAAATTGAATCGTTGACATCCGTGATGAGGATGGATAAAATGACAGGCAATCAAGAAATAGGGGGGTAAAAAAAGGAGGTGAAGAAGAACAAACATTTTAATCAAGATTTTGAAAATTCCCATTCTTTGTTCAAAGGAGGCCTGTATGAAGACAACCAAAAGATTTTTTATTTTTTTCTCCGTTTCAATCTTAGCTATCATGACGGTTTGCTCCCCTGGATGGGCTGCTGAAAAGGAGATCAAGATTGGTGTGATTTATCCTCTTTCCGGAGCTCTGGCAACGATTGGAAGAGACCTGCAAAGGGCTGCGGAATTCACAGCAGAAAGCCTGGTAAACAATAAAAACCCTAATGTCGATGTTCTCATGTCGAAATGGGGAGGAATCCCAAACTTAGGGAATGCCAAGATCAAGCTGATCTTTGCCGACTCCCGAGGGGAGCCGGACCGTGGAGCAGATCTGGCTAAACGTCTCATTCTTGATGACAAAGTCGTCGGATTAATGGGCGCCTATCAAAGCGCTGTGACCAAGACGGTCAGTGCGGTGGCTGAGCGGTATGGGGTCCCGATGATCAATGATTCTTCAACTTCTCCAAGCCTGACTCGAAGGGGATTCAAATGGTTCTGGCGTACTACTCCCCACGATGAATATTTTGACAAAGACCTCTTTGAACTTCTCAAAGGATTAACCGAGGGGAAAGTCAAGGGGGTTAAGTCTGTTCCCAAGGACCAGATCAAGAACTTGGTCTATGCCTGCGAAAATACAGAATGGGGGGCCAATGTCGCTAAGGATCTTGAGAAGTTTGCAAAGGAGTACGGATTCAATATTGTAAAAGGGCTCCTCTATGCTGGGAACTCACCTGATTTATCTTCTGAGGCGCAGGCCCTGGTTGCAGCCAAACCGGATGGCATGCTCTTTGCGTCCTATCTTTCGGATTCGCTCCTTATGATTCGAACCCTGAAGGGAATGAAGGCTTCTCCCCGTTTCTTCTGGGGACAGGACGCGGGGTTTGAAATGGCTGACTTCACCAAAACCCTTGGGGCCGATACCAATGGGATCCTGACACGGACCGTCTTCATCGCAAAAATAGCAAAGGTGAAGCGAGTCGCCGGCCAGATTAATGAGCTCTACAAGAAGAAATACGGGGACGATCTGACCGGAGCAACCGCCCGGTCGGTGGTAGGAATTCAGACATGGGCGTATGTGCTGAACCGAGCCGGTTCAACTGACCCTAAGGCCATTCAGAAAGCGTGCAATCAAATAGACATTCCAGGTTATGAGCTGGTGATGCCTTGGGACGGGATCAAATTTGATTCGACCGGTCAGAATATCAAAGGCAGGGGTTTGATCGGACAGTACCAGTCGAAAGAGGGGAAAGTCGAACTTGAGATCATCTACCCCTTTGACCTTGCCACAGCGAACATGATCTATCCCTTCCCGGGATGGAAATAAATTGAACAGCGGGGGTCATGAATTCATCGGGCCCCCGTTTTGAATCTTAGCTGGTCTTGAATTTGGTTGTTGTGAAATTCCAAATTCCAAGCGCCTGCCTTCGCCGAAGCGGCTTCGCGCAGGCAGGCCAAGTTCCAAATAAATTTCAATCACCAAGATTCGAAACGAATATGTTTCGGTCATTCATGGTTGAAAATTGGAATTTGTTTGGGATTTGTGATTTGGAATTTGGCGTTTAAACGGCTTCTTACCCTAACGCCTATGATTTTTCTCGATGCACTCCTTCAAGGAATCCTGATGGGTCTTCTTTTTGCCTTGGTTGCTCTCGGTCTCACGATCATCTTTGGCATGATGGACATCGTCAACTTTGCCCACGGCGAGCTCCTGATGATCGGAATGTATACCACTTACTGGACAAGCCTCCTCCTCCACATCGATCCCCTGATTACCCTTCCCGCTTCTGCAATCGTCGGAATGCTTCTTGGGTTGGTATCCTATTACTGTTTGGTAAAATATTTGCTCCGGGGCCCGATGATTGCTCAACTTTTTGGGACCTTTGGGTTAATGCTCTTCTTAAGATATCTTGCCCAATTTCTCTTTGGCATCGATTACCGGATCGTACAAAAAGGGTTGCTCGTTGGAAAGACTCTTTCATTGGGCCCCTTCAGACTTGATTGGACGAAGCTCTCCGCAGCCATTCTCAGTCTTATTGCATTCCTTTTCGTCTACTTCCTTCTTCATCGAACCAAACTGGGAAAAGCCCTCCGCGCCACGGCACTCAACAAGGAAGCAGCCAATTACATGGGGATTAAAACCGATCGGATGAATGCCCTTGCCTGGGTGATTGGCGGAGGAACCGTCGGCATGGCTGGAGGTTTAATCGTTAATTTCTGGTATGTCTATCCTACCGTAGGCCTCCTCTTCCTCATGATCGCCTTTGCATCGGTGGCCATGGGCGGATTCGGGAGTATTAAGGGAGCTTTCTTCGCCGGAATCCTGATCGGGATCATTGAGATGTTATTCCCGATGTTTGGTTATTTGACCGGCTGGGATTTCTTTGGCCCCCAATTTAAATTCACTGTCGTCTATTTTGCCTACTTCATCATCGTTGTTTTGAGACCTCAGGGACTGTTTGGATGGAAAAAATAAGGGACGCCTTCGACTTCAGAGATTTCTCAAAACCGGAAAAGGTTGGCTTTGCCATTTTCACCCTTTTCCTTCTCGTCTTTCCCTGGCTCGGCGCTGGATCCTTTGTCAAGGCCGTCGCGATCCAGTTCCTCCTTTTCTCCCTCTTCGGGATGGGATGGAATACCATCGGTGGCTATGGGGGTCAGGTGGAGCTGGGCAAAGCTCAGTATGTTGGGATCGGAGCCTATACTGTAGCTCTGGCCATGGTATGGTGGAAGATTCCTTTCTGGGCTTCCATGCCCGTCGGCGTCCTCATTGCCATTGGATACTCCTTCATCATTGGGTATCCTCTTTTCAGGTTGAAGGGCCATTACTTTGCCATTGCCACTATCTGCACCTCATTGGTGCTTCAAGACATTTTTATCAACTGGAAGCTGGTCGGAGCCGCAAAGGGGATAGAACTTCCCATTCACGAGCACCCTGATTTTCTTTATATGCAGTTTAAGTCGGATAATTATTATTTCTATTTCATCATGGCCCTCTTTTATACTGCCATTTTCTATATGAACTGGTTTCGAAAATCAAAGTTGGGCTATCAACTCCGGATGATCAAGGAGGATGAAGAGGCTGCAGAAAGCCTGGGAATTGATGCCCGGTGGTGTAAGATCAAGGCCTACTCCATTGCCTCAGCTTTTGTTGCAGTGGGGGGCGGATTCATGGCTGTTTATAATCTCTACATCGATCCCTATTCTGTTATGGATCTGGACCTCTCAATTAAAATCGCCTTGATGGCCATGTTAGGAGGAGCGGGTTCGATGTGGGGACCCATCATCGGCTCAGGTTTTTTAGTCCCTCTTGACCGCTTTCTCGGAAGCTGGCTGGGTGCTCAGAAAGGTTTGATCGGAGTTGACTTTATGATTTACGCTGCGCTGATCATGGTTGTCTCTGCCTATCAACCTCGGGGAATCTGGGGCATCATTGAGCAGTTTCGAAAAAGAGGTGCATAGCGTGGCATTTCTTGAAGTGATCGATCTGGTCAAAGACTTTGGCGGTGTGGTGGCCAATAACCATATCTCCTTCCAAATCAATCAGGGTGAAATCATCGGTCTGATCGGTCCGAATGGCGCTGGAAAAACAACCCTTTTCAACTGCATCGTCGGTTATCACAAGCCCGATTCCGGAAAGGTGATCTTCAAAGGAAAGGAGATCACAGGATTCAAGCCGTTCATGACCAATCGGGAGGGAATTGGGAGGACCTTTCAGCTCACAAAGGTAACCACAGGAATGACAGTCCTTGAGAATGTGATGGTCGGTGCCTTTTGCAGGACTGACGACCGCTATCTTGCAAAAGTGGAGGCGGCTGCCCTCCTGGGCTTTCTGGGATTGGATAGTGTGAGGGCCTATCATCTTAACGAATTGCCTGTCGCCAGCCAGAAGAGGACAGGATTGGCGAGGGCCTTGGCGACCCAACCAGAACTCTTGATGTTGGATGAAGTGGCCTCCGGCCTCAACCCTAAAGAAACTGAAGAGATGGTGGATCTTTTGAAAAAGATCCACAAAGAAAAGAAGATGACCCTCTTTCTCATCGAGCATGTCATGGAGGTGGTGATGCCCATCTCCCAAAGAGTCATCGTTCTCGATGGTGGCGAAAAAATTGCTGAAGGATTGCCGAAGGATATTGTGAAGAATGAACGGGTGATCAAAGCCTATCTGGGGGAGAAGTATGCTAAAGGTCTCTGAGATTGAAGTTCGATACAGTGGCGTCCCCGTCATTCACAATGTTTCCCTTGAAGTGAACCAGGGAGAACTGGTCTCTGTGGTGGGTGCAAACGGTGCAGGGAAATCAACGCTGCTTAAGACGATCGCTGGTGCCCTCCATCCCTCCAAAGGTTCAATCCAGTTTGAGAATCAAGAGATCTCTCACCTTTCCACAGCCGATATTGTTGGGATGGGAATCACCTATGTGCCCGAGGCGCGTTTAATTTTCGGACCCCTCACGGTACAGGAAAATCTGGAATTGGGAGCCTATGTCCTCGATGATGATGAGGCGGTGAAAAAGAATTTGGAATATGTTTATCATCTCTTCCCCCGACTGGCTGAGAGACGTCTCCAGCAAGGAGGGACCCTCAGCGGCGGAGAACAACAGATGCTCGCCATTGGAAGGGGATTGATGTCCAATCCGAACCTTCTCATGCTCGACGAGCCCTCGTTAGGTTTGATGCCAAAACTTGTGGATGAGATGCTGGAGGCCGTGGCCAAATTGAAAGAGTCAGGGAAGACGATTCTCCTCGTGGAACAAAATGTTCGGGAATCCCTCGAATTGTCCGACCGCGGCTATGTCCTTCAAACCGGAAGAACCATCCACCAGGGAACGGGAAAAGAACTCCTCAACGCCGAAGTGATCAAGAAAGCCTTCCTGGGGTTGTAACCTTTTACCTACGTCTCTAAGTCCAAAATCTGTTTAGATATTTTCTCCCCTCCCCTGGCGCCTGCCTGCGCGAAGCCCCGCCTTCCGGGACGAAGGCAGGGGAGAGAATTAAGGTGAGGGGGTAAGCGAAGTGAATGGTTGACTTTTCAAATGCCCGCTGTAGAATGTGCTAAAACACAAACATAAAGGAGGGCCCGACTATGACAAAAGCAAGAAAAGTAAAAGAGATCAGTTTTACCATGCCGAATAAGGTTGGATTGCTTTCAGAGGTGACCACGGCTGTCGCTAAGGCAAAGGTGAATATTACCGCCCTATGCGCCTATGCGATGGAAAACAGTGCCTATTTTATGCTTACTGCTGACAGCAATGCAAAAGCCAAGAAGGCCCTCTCACTATTGGGGGTCACGATTGAAGAAAGGGATGTGGTTGAGGTAGAAATGCCCAACAAGCCTGGAGAATTACAGAAGGTTGCAAAAAAGATCGCCGATGCAGGCATTGATATCGAGTATATGTATGGGACAGCTGGAAAGGGTAAAACCCCAAGCTGTGTTTTTAAGACGGCCGATGATCAGAAGACGATCAAGATAATCAATAAATAGAATTATTTAATATTGGAAGACTTGGGATCATGTGTGTCCACGCTGTTGAAAAACTTAAAAAGACTCACTATGTCATGTTTCTGAACCTTGTACTGAACTTGATTCAGTATCGGTTCAGCATCTGATGGAATCAATGTGTTAGAGACCCCTGAAATTGATTCAGGGCATGGTTCAGGATGACAAAATAGGACTTATTACAAAACCATCTAATGAAAACAATTGTACCTAAAACCCTATTGAAGGATCTGCGAGAGTTGATTGCAGCGGCGCAAAAGGATGTGGCGCGGGAGGTCAACTCCGCGCTGGTGCTGCTCTACTGGCGCATTGGCCAGCGCATCCGGCAGGACATCCTGAAAGAGAAACGGGCGGAATATGGGGAGCAGATTTTGCCGACGCTGTCGGCAGGATTGATGAAGGAGTTCGGTACGGGATTCACGGCGCGGAATCTCGCCAACATGGTTCGATTCGCCGAGGTATTCCCAGAAGAAAAGATTTTGCACACACTGTGTGCAAAATTGAGCTGGAGTCATTTCCGTTTGATCATTTACCTTGATGACGATCTCAAACGGGATTTCTATGCCGAGATGTGCCGGATCGAAGGATGGAGTGTTCGCATGCTCGAAAAGAAAATCAGCGGTATGTTGTTTGAGCGCACGGCATTGTCAAAGAAGCCTGAAAAGCTCATCCGCGAAGAACTTGATACCCTTCGCACCGAAGACAAACTTACGCCGGACCTGGTCTTTCGTGATCCGTATTTTCTTGACTTCCTGGGTTTGAAGGATCGTTACCTCGAAAAGGACATCGAGGATGCGATCATGCGGGAGATGGAAAACTTTATCCTGGAGCTGGGTGTTGGCTTCACCTTCGTCGCGCGCCAAAAACGTATCCAGGTGGACAATGACGACTATTACCTCGATCTACTATTCTACCATCGTGGGCTTAAGCGGTTGGTGGCGATAGATCTTAAGCTCGGTGATTTCCGCCCCGCAGACAAGGGGCAGATGGAACTCTATCTGCGCTGGTTAGCCAAATATGAGCAAAAGCCCGATGAACAAGCGCCAATTGGACTGATTCTGTGTGCGGGAAAGAAGAAGGAAACTGTAGAATTGCTGGAACTCGAGAAGAGCGGCATACGCGTGGCACCGTATTGGACTAAGGTTCTGCCGCGGGAACTGCTACAGAAGAAACTGCATGAGGCCATTCAGCATGCCCGCGCCCGGTTGGTGGAAAAAGAACAGTCGAACGGAAAGAAACTGCTGTCATGAATGTCCAACAACTCACTGCCAAAAAAATCCGTAGTCTCATTCGAAAAGGGAAATGGGATAAACCCACGGCAGGGTTGGCCATGGGTTATGCTCAGGCTAATCTGGTCATCCTCCCGCAGAAATATGCCTTCGACTTTCTCCTCTTCTGTCAGAGAAATCCAAAGCCCTGTCCCCTGCTTGAAGTCTTAGAGCCAGGGGAATTCATGACGAAGTTTTTGTCTCTGGATGCCGATATCAGAACGGATATTCCTCGTTACAACGTTTACCGAAAAGGAAAACTATGGAACACTGTCAAAGAAATCAAAACTTTTTGGGAGCCTGACTTGGTCAGCTTTCTTTTAGGTTGCAGTTTTTCTTTTGAAGAAGCAATGCTCCGGTCGAAAATCCCTATCCGCCATATCGAAGAGAATAAAAATGTCTCGATGTATATCACCCATATTCCCTGCAAGCCTGCTGGATTTTTTCATGGGCCAATGGTCGTTACGATGAGACCGATTCTACCAGATCAAGTTACCCGGGCGGTACAGATCACTTCACGTTACGCATTGGTGCACGGCGCGCCCATTCATATCGGTGATCCTTCAACGATTGGCATTAAAGATCTGAAAAAACCTGATTTTGGAGATCCAGTGACCATTAAGAAGGGAGAAGTCCCGGTATTTTGGGCTTGCGGTGTGACGCCACAAGCTGTTGTGATGAAGGCCAAACCTGAGCTCTGTATCACTCATGCACCTGGCCACATGTTTATCTCAGACTTGCTGAATGAAGAATTAGCCCTCCTCTGATTCATTCATCGACTTCGAAGCCGTCTCTTCTTCCATCGCCTCATCCACCATCTGGTCTACATCATCCCCCATATCTTCTCCCATCTCCTTGCCCATCCGTTTCATCCATCTGGCCATGCTCTTCGGATCCTTCTCGTCCAGGCCGCCCCATTTCGATGGGTCAGCCAAGCTTTCCATTCTGCTTTCTTCCGAGCGGACCACTCTCACCCTGGAGAGGACACGGGACATTTTTTTACTTTTACATCGTTTGCATTGAGGGATAAAGGTCTCGTCGGTTTTGATCAGCAGGAATTCAGAGATCTTCCCACAATCATCACAACGATACTCGTAGATTGGCATGTCACTCCCCCCCACTATCCTCTCCCTGCAGGAGAGAGAAGTTTTTGAGGTTTTTTTCTAACGGCAAAATAGAAATAGACGAAATTGATGATACCCGTGAGAGATAGACATAAAAACATGATAGTATAGTTGGTTAACTGAAGGATAATGCCCATGATCACTGCCCCCATGCCCGCCCCTAAGTCAGTAAGCGCCGTAAAGGTACCCATCGCCGGTCCTCGAGTGGAACCCGCACGGTCAATCGTATAGGCCAACAAGGAAGGATAAAGAAAGGCACTCCCAATTCCCCATATGATTGCAACAAGAATAAACATCGGTAAGGTACTGGAGAAGGCGAGGATTGGCATCGAAACGATAAGATTGAAGAGACAGGGCAAGATCACCTTTTCTCTGGAATAGGTATCCAATATCTTTCCACCCAAACCACGGACCAAAATGAGCGTGATGGCAAAAGCAGCGAAGAAAAGGCCCGGGTTATCAACTCCTTTCTTCAGGGCATACAGAGGGAAGAAAGCAGTCATGGCCCCCCAGGTAATAGTGATTAAGGAAGCAATGATGGCAGGTGGAAGTGCTTCCAGACTTAAGAAAGGTTGTTTCTGGGAAAATAGATTTGCTGTTGGAAGACCTTGAATCTTTTCCAATTTGAGGGTGATGAATAGGCAGCATAAAGACAGACCGGTGCAGACCATGAAGAGGAACTTAAAGTTAAAGGGGAAGTCAAACCGGTTGATGAGGAGCATTCCAAAGTAGGGGGCCAAAGCAAAAGCAAAATTGATAGATAAATAGAAGTAACTGATGATTTGCCCACGATTGGTTTCAGGGGTAATATTGGCGAGCAGGGTGAAAGAGGCCGTTGAGAAGAAGGCCAATCCGACACCCTGAAAGATCCTTACGGCCAATAGGGGCCAGAAAGGGGGTGCAAAGAGATAGGCAACGGATGACGAGGCATAGAAGAGGGTTCCAGCAATCATGAAGCTTCTTTCAGGAATTTTGAGAAGGGCTTTTCCCACGATAGGCCTGAAGACTAAAGAGGAGACACTAAAGGCTCCGACAATAACACCAATCTCTGCTTCCTTGGCTCCCATTCTTGAAAGGTAGATCGGAAGGGTCGGAATGAGAATGTAGAAAACGGATGAGAAAGTGAATTGGGCAAAGAAACAGAGAACAAAATCGCGGGTCAATATCTTCTGCGTCGGCATCTCTCGTCTTGAGCTATTTTAAATTTTTCCTCTCCCTTTTGTAAAGGGATTTAAAGTTTCTTCCTGATGAGTGAAGCTCCCCGCCCATCCCGTCAGGACGGGACAGGCACGGCGGGGCTTGCGGGGCACGTTCCGGTCAAATTCGGATTGACATCGACTTAATTTCTATTAATAATCCATTCAAGGCAGAAAAAAATAATAGATCGGAAGGAGGCTCATTCATGGCAAATCCAGAGAAGGTAATCTTAAAAATTGTTTCCGTCAAAGGGACCTGCGCAGCAGGCCATCATGTGGGCCAGGAATTTGATCTGAGCAAAGACTTTCTTTTGGGACTATCCGGAGATCCCCAGGCCATTTGTCCCTCAGCATTTCATGCCATCTTTCCCTCGTGGCGGGTGCTTCGGCATGGCGGAGAATTCCCCTGGGAAAAGGATCGAGACGAGACCACCATTGCCTGCCCCGATCCGTTCAATCCCGTGGTGATGGAACTCCGAAGGGTAAAAGAGTAGGTCACTGAAAATTCACATTGAACCATTTGTCCAAAATCATCAAACTGCTTCGAAATGATAAGAAGGGACTATGCCTATGGAATACACACCTCTTTTACCCCAATTGACCCAAAACGATTCGGCAAATCCTTTCTGACTCCCCTTTACTAAAGGGGAGAACTTGTTGTCATCCCCCTTTATGAAAGGGGGATTGAGGGGGATTTTCACAGAGCGTTCAGCATGCTCTCTAATGGTTGCATCCTTAGGGAAACATTTCAATGACGGAATTGTTTCTTTCGCTCAATTGGGGTTTTATTGTGTTTATTTGATTAACCCCAGAAACTCAATGAACAAAAAAGTCTTGAACTTCTTTTGGGTATCTTTTATAAAGTGTTCACCCGTTCGGCCGCGCGAAGCCCCGCCTTTGAAGGCGGGCTAACGAAGCGCAGCTCAGGGTGAACCTTGAACCCCTCGGCCTGAGCTCGGGTCGAAGGCGAGTCCCGGCCTTCAAGTCGGGGAGTCGAAAGGTTCACCTTCCAAAAGAAAGGATAACCCATGCAACGAGAAGTGATCAAAGCGAATATCGTCGTCTTTATTGCCAGTTTCTGCACGCTGGTCATTGAATTGGTGGCAGGAAGAATCATGGCCCCCTATGTCGGAGTTTCCCTCTATACCTGGACAAGTATCATTGGAGTGGTGCTTGCCGGCATTAGCATCGGAGCCTATCTGGGTGGCCGGATTGCCGATCGATATCCCCGCTCCTCCACCCTCGGCTGGCTCCTCTTTTTTTCAGGCTTAGGGGCATTTTCCATCTCACCGTTGACCAATTTAATTGGCGGGGCCGAATTTCACACGACTCTGATGTCACGGATCCTGCTGATCACCACCATCGTCTTTTTTGTCCCCTCCTGTCTTCTCGGAATGATCTCGCCTGTCGTCGTCAAATTAACCCTCAACAACCTTGAGAAGACAGGCAATGTTGTTGGAAAGATCTATGCCTTTTCTACCCTCGGTTCCATTCTCGGGACATTTGCGACGGGATTCTTTCTCATCTCCTGGATGGGGACTCGCTACATCCTTTTGACAATGGGGATCATCCTTATCATTTCTGCTTTAATCTTTGGGGGTTTTTTCAGAGGTAAGAAAGCCGTTACTCTCTTTCTCTTCTTCCTCTTTCTTTCGGCTCTCCTACCCGTCATAGGATTTTACGTTTACGCCACGACCAACTCAGAGGAAATTTCCTTTCCCACTTCTCCCATTGAATCCATCAAACAATCCTATACCTTTGCCTTCAAGCCTCCCTTAGATGAGGAGACCTATTTCTTTAACGAGAGCGACTACTATACGATCAAACTAAAGAAGAGTATTAAAGGGAACAACGGAAATTCCTTAGAGTCTCTTGTCCTCGATCATCTGGTTCATTCTTATACTGACTTGAAGGACCCCTTCTATCTTGAGTATGAATACATCCGAATATATGAAGAGATGGTGAGATGGCAGGCCAAGAAACGGGAATCTTTCAAAACCCTCTTTCTGGGGGGAGGAGGATATACCTTTCCTCGTTTTATGGAGGCAAAGTATCCTAAGGCAGAGATCCATGTGGTGGAAATCGATCCGGAGATCACCCGAATGGTAAAAAAATATCTGGGCGTCTCTGAGAATACCAAAATCCGTACCTTCAATGAGGATGGCCGCTGGTTTGTGATGAATTGTAAGGAGAGGGGGACCTATGATTTTATCTTTGGAGATGCCTTCAATGATCTTTCGATTCCTTATCACCTGACCACCAAAGAATTTGCCATGCTACTAAAAAGTCTTCTCAAACCAGATGGGGTGCTGATGGCCAATGTGATCGATAGTTTTAAACAAGGAGCCTTTATGCCCTCCTATATCCGGACCTTAGAAGAGGTGTTTGGAAAGGGGAATGTCCACCTCATGACTCTTACTTCGGATTATGATCATATCGGGATCAGTACCTTTGTGGTGGTGGCGAGTCCACGGAAGTTAGACATGGATGATTTCGTCAGGAAAGTGAAAGGAAAGGGAGGAGAGATGACCTCCCATGTCATGTCTCAAGACCAATTGCAGGAATTCTTAAAAAATCGTCACTCTGTGATTCTTACGGATGATTATGTACCCGTGGATAATTTGATCGCCCCCATCTTCGAAGAACGATTCGGATATCGGCAATGAGGGATCGATCCGATCCGATGACAAGACATGTAGTTCTTTCAAGAAATTTCTGAAAAAGTCCAGAAATCCCTGATGTCCACTTTAGCACTGCCCAGATTGACAGAGATGAGGCCCCCGGATAAAATGAAAATGAACCTCTTGTGAGAAGGATGAGTGAATGGAAGATAAAAGAGACTTTGTGATGGTGACCGTGTCCGGTCCAGACCAGCCAGGAATCACCGCCACGTTCGGCAGGATTCTCGTGGAGAATCAGGTGGAGATCGTGGATATCGAACAGGCCTCTCTTCAGGATTTTCTTGGGCTCTCCTTCCTCTTGGACATGAGCGGAGCAAAGCAGTCCAAGGATGGCGTTCTGAAGGACCTTCTCTTTGAAGCCAGTCGGCTTCATCTGACGCTTAATTTCCGGCTTTTCTCCGAGAAAGAATTGAAGGCCAGAAATAACAAGAACCTTTTTATTCTGACTTATTTTGGGGATACCCGGGCTCTGGCAGAGATTTCAAATATCCTGGCGGAGGAAAATGCCAATATCGAAATGATCAGTAATCTGACTCGTCACTGTGCAAGTTGTGTGGAGCTGACCATCGATGTGAACGGGGTGAAGAACCTCGGCCATCTGAAGGAAAGAGTGATCGCCAAAAGCCATGAACTCAATATCGATCTCGCCCTCCAGAAGATGGAGGCCTATCGCAAAAACAAACGTCTCGTCTTTTTCGACATGGACAGCACCCTGGTGGATATGGAGATCATTGACGAGATGGCCCAAAGGGCAGGGGTCTTCAGAGAGGTTTCAAGAATTACAGAGAAGGCAAGGAGAGGAGATATCGATTTTGAAGAAGCCCTGATCCAGCGTGTGGCACTTCTTAAAGGATTGAAGATTGAGGAATTAGAGAAGATACGCAGCGAGATGAGGCTCTCCGAAGGAGCTGAAGATTTGGTGGAGACGCTCAAGGGATTGGGCTATAAACTGGGTTTGGTGAGCGGAGGATTCGATTACTTTGCTAATTTTCTGAAGGATAGATTAAGTTTAGATTTTTCCTTTGCCAATCAACTGGAGATCAAGAACGGAGCCCTGACCGGTAAAGTGTTAGGAAAGATTGTGGACAATACTTACAAGGCAAAGATCGTCAACATGGTTTCCGGCGAGGAGGGGGTGCTTCTAGATCAGACCGTCGCCATTGGCGATGGGGCCAATGATGTGTTGATGTTAGGTCAAGCCGGTTTGGGCATTGCTTACAATGCGAAGGAAAAAGTCGAGCGAGCAGCCAACATGAGCCTGCGCCGAACTCGCCTTAAGAATATCCTCTATATCTTAGGCATTTCAGAAGAAGAAATGGGTTCCTCAAGTCTTTGTAATGGCCCTCTTTAATCCTCGGTAAAGCCGATTCCTTTCCATCTCAACGGGCAAAGATCCTTATTTCAAAAGGCGCCCAACGATCCTTGCTGGAACAATCATCGCAAAAAAGGGGAGCATATACAAAGCGGCAAGAGCGGGCGCGAGAGGGCCGAAGAACTGCGACGAGAAAACGACAATCAATACATTATTCATGTTGGCAAAAGATATAGCCCCCGCCAACCGGTCTTCCTTTTTCATCCCCCAGGTCACTAAAATTCCAACCATATGATAGATGACCGATAAAACGAAAGCCACAAGAATGATCTCTACCACTTTGACAGGTGTCTCTATGAAAAAGGATGAGTATTTTGCAAAGACACCAAGGTTAATGCAAGCAAACATAGATAAAGATACGGGAAATTGCCCCTTCTTCAGTTTTTCCAAAGAGGAAGGATAAAGATAGCGCAGTAGAATGACTGCCAAAGCAGGTAGAAATATCACCATGGCTAAGATCTTCACCATAATCAAAAAAGAGATTTCGATTGTTTGCCCAATTAAGAGGGAGACCAGAGCCGGAAGGGAAAAGGGAGCCAAAAGAGAAGAAACGACCACCATCATCAATACAAGCAATGTGGAAGCTTCTAAAAGGCCCGAAATGAAAGGGGCCGACCACACCTGTAGAAATTCCGGAGAGAAGTAAAACAGGCACAGCATATTCCGGCCAAAGGGTTTGAGTCAACAAGAAAAGACTGATTGGAATGATACACAGTTTAAAAAAGCATAAGATAAAAAGGACGAAAGCTTTCTTTCTTACCTCATTAAAGGCTTGAAGAAAATCGATCTTCAAAAAACTGAAGAACAATAGAAACATCATGAAGTAGAGAGGATAGGGAGCAAAGATCCTTCCAAACGCTGGAAGTCCGATACCGACCCCCATCGAAGAAAAGATGACGAAAAGGAGGATGAAATCATTTTTCTGAAACAATATAGGGTTCCTTCGTTAATATAATTATTGGCTGGATCTCTGTCACTTTCGGTGTGGCGGCAAAAACAGTTCAGTTTTGGGGGAGTGGATAACAACCGCTATGTGAACGATCGCATGAGTTATTGGTGAGCCTATTGGATTGGCTGATACCAAAGTCGGAATGGAAATAATGGTATTTCCTATATTCGCCTGGATTACTTTCTTTGACCAAAAATCCGAGTAGCCCAAATGATAAGCCGTAGTGAATACAAGAATGAAAAGCCAGGCCAGAAGACCAAATGGTATTCTCTTTCCCAATGGTTTCTTTTCCACATCAAAGGCTCGCCAAGTAACAATCCATGGGAATACTGACAAGAGTAAGCCGTCAATCGCTCCATAAACCAATCCTCTCCAGAATATTAACCAGGCTAAGTAAAGCCCTGTGAACTTTTCAGTTTGCGGCCTTGACAAAACATTCTGAACCATCAAGGCTCCGAAGATTAATCCGAGCAAGATTCCCCAAAACAATCTTCTGGAAAACCATTCTTTCAGATTCAGCTGAGTTTTCTTTATGTAGATGGTGAAGAAAGTTATGATTATCGCAAAGTAGATGAGATAAAAAAGGTCCAGGGGCAAGGTCATTAGATCGCCAAAAATAAAAGAAGTGCCGAAACCTACCAGCGCCCCTAATACTATCCATTTGAGATGCCCAGGATTATTCATGGTGGTTTCTCCGTTTCATTTAGTTTTGTCGCGGCCTAATCCCTGTGCAGAGAGTAGACTCGGTTACCCAATCTTCCCAATAGCATATATTTCCGATCAGATCAATTCAGCACTCCGATTCCTAGGATGGACTAATAATCCCTTGACAGCAGATTCATATTTGCTATAATTTATTTAGTAACACTAAGTAACAACAAAGGAGCACTATGGCCAGAACAACAAGAACCATAACCCTGTCTTTGCCTCCTGAAATGGTGGATAAGATTGAGGAGCTAATGAAAGAAGAGGGCAGGACAAGAAGCGAGCTCTTGAGAGAAGCCCTCCGGAGATATGCTGAGGAACAGGAATGGAAAAAGATCTACCGTTATGGAGAGATGAAGGCCAGGGAAAAGGGAATCACCGAAGATCAAGTAGAAGATATTATTGATGCCCACCGAAAGTAAATCAAAACCAAAGGTGGTAATCGACACCAACGTCTTCGTCTCTGGGTTAACTTTCAAAGGCAAGCCACGAGAGGTCTTAGATTTGGTTTGGAGAGGGGACATAGAAGCCTATATTTCCACTTTTATTTTAAAAGAATTGGAAGAAACTCTTAAGAAGGATTTCGGTTGGGACAAAGATCAAATTAAGCACACAACGCAAAAAATCAAGGCAAAGGTAATCCTGGTCTACCCGAAGGACAAGGTCTCTGTTATTAAAGAGAAGGATGATGATAACCGCATTTTAGAATGTGCCATCGAAGGAAAGGTTCAATACCTCATTTCTGGTGACCGAAAGCATCTTCTACCTTTGAAAGAATATAAAGGGATAAAGATACTATCGCCTGCCGAGTTTCTAAAACTCTTGTTCTTATAGCTGCAACGTTTACTGCTCATGCAGGAGGACCACGTAGAGAGGAAGAATATGGCCACCCAAGCAAAATCTAAGACAGGAAAAAAGACTAAAGCCATCTCTTGAAAATCTGTCAGGATGGAAAGAGGAAGCTTCGCGCTCCAGGCATATCGCCTCAGTTGATAGGCAGGACTTGTCTGGCTTTTGATATCAATGGAAGGTTTTTTGGTTTCAAGGAAAAACTTTCTAACACCCCCGATGCGAAAGCAGTAATCCGGCGCTTTAGTCGCCCCAGAAATCTTAATCGCATCCTCATGGATGATGTCCTTATACTGTTCTGCGTATCCTGCCTTATTGGTCACATCCCAACCCAGGGCTTCAAAAAATGGATCGACGAATTCTATTCGCAGTTGGGTCTCGTTATAGGCAGGACTATGGTAGGCGTCGATGTTACGTTGAAAGCGTTCAACGAGATCAGATATTTGTTTAAAGGCTTCTCTCATGGGTGGATTTGAGCCTATTATAGTTTTTTGAGGGAAGGGTGTAAAGGAATAATTAGATTTTGCCTTGGCGGAAGGCTTCTTGGATTTCAATTGTCTTTTTGGGAAGGAGTCTTCTCATTTTATTTGCGTAGAAAAGCCACTTTAAGCGGCGGTCCAGAGGCCATTTCCTATATTCATCAATCTGCTCTCTGCTTACAGTATACGTAAAACCTTTCTTTTGCACTTCCTTCATCTCTCCAGCACCATCTTGAGATGTTCTACATCTGCAAGGTCCTGTTGCATAACTTGGTTCCCCCTCCCCTTTATCCCCTCCCGTCAGGGGAGGGGATAAAGAGGGGAATCCAGATGAAAATATTCGTAAGGGTTGGGATCAATGTACCAAAACTCATGAACCTTATCAAGGGGTTCTTACGTGAGCATTTTTCGCCGCCAGTAAATGACGGCGCACAATTCTGAGATTGTTTCTCCTACTTAAAGCGGGATCGCAATGACCAAGGGTGGAGATTTGACAAACTTGACCAAAAGGCGATAATTTGGGGACGATGAAAGAAATTGTTGAAGTGGCTGTCGGCCTTCCTGTTTTTAAGACATTCCACTATCGCATTCCAGAAAAAATGATGGGCTCTCTCCGGGTTGGGATGAGGGTGCTCGTTCCTTTCAAAGGGAGAAAGGTCACGGGTTTTTCAATCGATCTTTTAGAACAGCCTCCAAAAGGGGTAGAGGAGAAGTTACGGGAGGTTGAGGATCTCCTCGATGAAGCCCCTTTGATCGATCCTCAAATGCTCCGCCTTTATCGCTGGATTTCCGATTACTACCTTTATCCATTGGGAGAAGTGATCAAGACCGGCCTTCCGCCAGGACTTCAACTGAAGAGCGAACTGATTCTGAGCCTTACTCAAGATGGGATGGAATCTCTCGCCCAAGAGGGATTGGAACCGATTCAGGAAAAGGTCTTTAAGGAAATTGGAAGATGTGGGAAAGGCTCTTTAAGAAAAATCTTAAGAATGTTTCTCGGAGAGGTGTCGAGGTCTCAGCTCTTTTCCTGGAAGAGAAAAGGACTTCTCAATATTGAAGCCGGGATAGAAGGAAAAGAGGTCAAACCGAAATTTGAGAAGGTGATCGCGTATCAAGGGGGTGAGCCAACCCAACCGATTTCAAAAAAGCAGGCAGAGATTCTGAACTGGATAAAAGAGAAAGGAGACATTTCCTATTCCGAATTGAGCAAAAGATTTAAATCCCCTTCCAAATCCATCCAATCCCTTCATGTCAAAGGACTCGTCTCACTCTCCAGGAGAGAGGTCTGCCGTGATCTTTCTGTTCGGTCTGAACTCAAGCCTTATCCAAAGCCTGAGCCTACTTCTGATCAAGAAGCCATTCTCGTCGAGATCCTAAAGGGAATCCATTCGAAGCGATTTTCTCCGTTTCTGATTTACGGTGTCACTGGGAGCGGGAAGACGGAGATTTACCTTCGGGCCATTGAAGAAGTGTTGATCCAAGGCCGGGAAGCGATTGTCCTGGTTCCGGAGATATCCCTGACCCCACAACTTCTCTCCCGATTCAAGGATCGGTTTGGAGAGAACCTTGCTCTCCTTCACAGCGGGCTTGGAAGGGGAGAGCGTTATGATCAATGGAGAAGAATCTGGAAGGGAGAGGTGAAGATTGCCATGGGGGCTCGGTCTGCCATCTTCGCTCCCTTTAAACGTGTGGGAATCATTATCGTGGATGAAGAGCATGATCCCTCTTACAAACAGGAGGAGAAGTTAAAATATCATGCCAGGGATGTGGCCGTAGTCCGCGCGAAACAGGTTGAGGCAACACTCCTCTTAGGGTCTGCAACCCCGTCTTTGGAATCGTTTTATAACACCGAGAAGGGAAAGTTTCGTCTCCTCAATCTTCCTGAGAGGATTGAAGGAAGACCCCTCCCAAGGGTGGAAATAGTGGATGCGAAGAAGGAAGGAGGTCTCCTCTCGGAAAAATTAAGGGCAGCCCTGCAGAAAAACATTGAAGATAAGAAACAGAGTTTACTCTTTCTCAATCGCAGGGGGTTTGCCAATTTTATCCTCTGCCCGGAATGCGGCCACACCTTCAAATGCCCGAATTGCAGCGTGACGCTCACTTATCATCTCCGGGATCGCTCTCTCCAATGCCATTATTGTGATTACCGAATCCAGGCACCAGGAGATTGTCCGAAGTGTCAAGGCCACCGACTTCAAGGAATGGGGATTGGAACCGAACGCCTGGAGCAGGAAATTAGATTATTATTCCCGGAAACACAAGTGGGAAGGATGGATCGCGACACCACCTCGCGACGAAGATCTCATCTACAGATTCTAAAGAGACTCGAATCCGGGAGTATTGACATCTTAGTGGGAACACAGATGATCGTTAAAGGTCATGACTTCCCTAACGTGACTTTTGTCGGGGTGGTCTCTGCGGATACGTCCCTTCACTTTCCTGACTTTCGATCGAGTGAGAGAACCTTTCAACTTCTCACCCAGGTGGCAGGAAGGGCGGGAAGGGGGGAGGTTTTTGGAGAAGTGGTGATCCAGACCTTTAACCCAGACCATTATAGTATTCTCAAGGCAAAAGATCATGACTATATCGGATTCTATCGGGAGGAAATTCAATTCCGGAAAGCCCTGGAATATCCTCCTTTCTCACGGTTCATCAATTTTAGATTGATTGGAAACAGCGAAAAAAGGACGAAGGGGATGGCAGAGGAAATGGGGAGGATCGGACAATCCTTATTGAAAAAGGGGTATGGAAAAGGGATTGAAATCTTAGGTCCAAGCAGTGCGCCTTTCGCCAAGATGAGAGGAAAATATCGGTGGCAGATGCTGGCCAAAGGGAAGAGTCCTCAGTGGCTTCATCAATTTGCTAAGGAATTAGCATCCAGAATGGAGGTTCAGATAAAGGGAAAGGGTGTTAATCTGGATATTGATGTGGATCCGGTTTTCATCCTATAATGGACGGAACTTTGCTTCGCAAAGGGAATCATGAAATGATGGAATACTGAAATATTGGGTCAAATTGTTTGGAAAATAACTTTCAAATCCCCCCAACCCCCCTTTACTAAAGGGGGGAGAGGGGGGATTTTCATTTTTCGAAAAAGAGGTTGATTATGATTGATCGGTCGCGTGGTTATTTTCGAAGAGAAAAGGAGACAATGTCGAAGAAAAGACGAGAGGCTTATTTGAAGGAGAGGCTCTCTGAAATTCTTCGCTATGGATACCGTTATTCCAAGGCAATTCAGTCAAGGTTTGATGCCGTGGGGATCAAACCTGAGAAGGTAAAGGATCTCAAGGATCTGGAGAAATTGCCTGTCACCAAAAAAACAGATTTGGTCGCTTTACAGAAACAGACTCCTCCCTTTGGAGGTTTTGAGATCGTCCCTAAAAAGGGCATAAGAAGAATTTATATCTCACCTGGACCGGTGTTTGAACCCGGGGAGTGGGATTACAAGGATATCCGATGGGCTCAAGCGCTTTTCGCCTGCGGGTTAAGAAAAGGGGATGTTGTTCTAAATACCTTTAACTATCACCTTACTCCCTTGGCTCTCATGCTCGATGAATCACTCAAGATGCTGGGGGCATCTGTCGTTCCTGTTGGCCCGGGAAATCTCTCGATGCAAATTCAACTGATACGACAACTCCATGTGACAGGATTCCTTGGAACGCCCAGTTTCCTCATGTCCATAACAGAGGCCGCCGAGGGAATGTCCCTTCACCTGAAAAAAGATCTTTCTCTGAAGGCCGCCTTTGTCGGTGCAGAAATGTTCCCGGAGTCACTCCGCCAGAAGTTGGAAGGGAAACTTGAGATCTTCATCCGGCAGGCTTATGGCACTGTGGATGTGGGTTGTCTTGGATACGAATGCCCGGAGAAGAAAGGGATGCATATTCCTGAGGACGTGATGGTGGAGATCGTTGACACGGAGACAGGAAGACAATTAGAGATCGGTGCGACGGGAGAGATCGTGGCTACTACCTTCAGCAAGGTCTTTCCGATGATTCGTTTCGCCACGGGAGACCTTTCTTATCTGATCGGAGATCCGTGTCCCTGCGGTCGAACTTCGCCTCGCTTAGGAAAAATACTGGGGCGCACAGATCAGGTGACCAAAGTTTGGGGAATCTTCATCCATCCCTGGCAGGTTGATGAAGTGATGGCGAGATTTCCATGGGTGGCGAATTACCAAATCGTCGTCACCAGAAAAGAATATCGTGACCAGATGACGATTTATATCGAATTGAAAGAGGAAGGTGCTGACCAGAGCAGCTTGAAAAGAAGGGTGGAAAAAGAGATGGAGGAAGTTCTCAAAGTGAAAGGTGAAGTGGTGTTTACTGTAAGAGGGGGCATTCCGGATCGAGCCAAAAAGATTGATGATCGGAGGATCTGGGAGTAGAAAGAATGGGGAACGAGGCAAAGGTCAAGGTGGGGGGTATCATGTCAAGTTCGGGTCTCGCGACAGTGAGTATCCTTTCGTTGCCGAATCGGCCTGATGTTGCCGGGACAGTCCTCCACGCGCTGGGGAAGCGGAATATCAATATCGAATTTGTCGTCCACAACCTCGACCTCGAAGGCAATGGGAACATGACTTTTTGCATCGACCAAAAGGATCTGGAGGCCGCTTTGGCGGTACTGGAAGGAGTCAAACCTCTGATCGAGGCGAAGGGGATTTCTTATTATCCCAATGTGGCGGTGATCAGCGTTTTCGGCCCTCACTTCAGGGAGAGGCCGATGATCTCCGGTTTAATGTTCAATGCCTTGGGAACAACAGGCATCAATGTATTGGCGATTAGCACCTCGATCTCAAGTTGTTCCTGCCTCATCCAAGCAGATCAGGCAGAAGATGCCATGAGGGCCCTTCACGAAACCTTTGAGGCTCCCCATCAGGTCACGAAGTTTGCACCATAGGTGGAAAGTAACGTGTCCGTGCCTGGCGCTGAAGTGCTTCGCCTGCCTGCGCGAAGCCGCTTCGGCGAAGGCAGGGCACGCAAGCGTGTCCGTAGCCAAATGAGACTAATAATCCCCCCTCGCCCCCCTTTACTAAAGGGGGGTTGGGGGGTTAAGGAGTTTTTGTGGAAAAAACTCTTGAGAGATTAGCTGAACAGATTCTTTCCTTTGATGAGGCCTCCCTGTTCAACCTGAGGGAGAAGTATCGTTTGAAGATTGAGCATTTTGATGGAACAAAGGACTGGGAAAAGTCGGTGATCATCTACTGCATCATCAATGCCGTCAGCTCGAAAAATACCCTCTTCAACGAGAATGTGCTGAAGAGGAAGGAAGAAAGGGAGAGAAAGCCACCCAAGGGTTACTCTACTCTAAAACGAGTTAAGTAAACCCCGTTAGAAATTCCGGCGGGGCAATAAACTCCGCCGGAATTATTTAGAATGTAACCCCGCTGCAGAGCAGCGGGTCATTATTTCTAACGGGGTAAATGGAGCTCCACGGACAAGCCCCGAGGGGCTCAATTGGCCACGGTCTTGGTCTCAGGCCGGACGAACCACCCATCATCCTCGGGCCTGAGGATGAAGCAGTTATCAATGAGAATATGATTTTCTCCATTGAAATCAATCCCATTGGTCCCGCATTCGGGGCGATTGGGATTGAAGAAGACATCATCTTCCCCCCCAATGCTTACGGCGAGCGGGCAGTGGATAGTGTAGCCTGCAGTCCGGCTTCTATTTGGTTCAACCTACTATAGGTACCTCCACTTTTTTCTTCGCCTACTACAGGTTGTGGCATAAATGGGCAAAAAAGGATTTAACACTTGACAAAGTGGGGGCCGGTATGCTAACATTGTGAATTAAAATTACAAGGAGGCTGGTTTATGGAACTTAGTAAAACGCTAATACGCACAGAGCATCCTCCCCATCTAAGGGCTTACAATAAAAATAGGCTTCCCTTCTCTCGTATCTTCCGCAAGGCTGCCCTTTTTATCATCATCTTCATCATCTCCTTTCATGTCCCCAATTTCATTCCCAGTCTCGATCAAAGAGGGCGGACTATTAAAGAGATCCTGGAGATATTAGAGAAGCAACCGACGGGTCTGGCCAATGTGACAAAAGAGGAACTTGCTGAGGTCATCTACGAAGAGGCCACTCGTTACAATCACGACCCAAAATTCATCCTGGCTCTCATCGCCATTGAGAGTGAGTTCTATAACTGGTCCGTGTCTGAAAAGGGTGCCAAAGGGCTGATGCAGATTATGCCATATGTGGCACAGTCCCTCTCCCCAGAACTGGGTATTGAATGGAGCGGAGACAGGACCCTTTTTAACCCCTACCTCAATATAAGAATTGGAATTTATTATCTTTCCCAGCTCATCCTTGACTTCAAGGATATCGAGGTCGCCCTGACGGCTTATAACTATGGTCCTACATATGTCAAAGGCCTTATTGAGAGAAAAGAGCGGATTCCCCACGACTATTACCGCAAATTCCTAACAGTCTACCGAAGCATTTAGTTTGTATCGAGGAGGATTTCTGCCTGCGGCAGGAAGGAATCCCTCTTCGTTTTGACCCATCCCCCCTCTTTTATGGAGCCCCATGAGCGAGCCAATGGTACCAGCCCAAACGCCCCTTCGGGGGCAACACCCCGCGACCAGACAACTAATTCGCCCGCGGATAAACCTGTAGTTCTCTTAGTGTCAGGATAGAATTCCTTAATATTTTGTGGTAATTTATAATTATAAAGTGAGAATTCTCTCAGGGAGTGACGTTAAAGTGTCTTTCACCCCTTCCTATATCAGTCTTTTTCAAAAAGGAGAGCTCCAACAGAGGATACAGTGTTTGAAAGAACTTCTCAAGGAGTGTCGGCTTTGCCCGCGGGAGTGTAAGGTCAATCGCCTGGATGGAGAGGTGGGATACTGTGGTGCTGGCGCAGAACCCATGATTTCCAGTGCCTTTCCCCATTTCGGTGAGGAGCCACCTTTGGTCGGATATCACGGGTCAGGGACCATCTTCCTCGCCAACTGTAACCTTCGGTGTATCTTCTGCCAAAATTATGATATCAGCCATTTCGGAAATGGCGAACGCATTACCTCCTCAGATATGGCACGGGTTATGGTGAGGCTCCAAGAGATGGGTTGCCACAACATCAACTTTGTCACCCCTACTCACTATGCCCCCCAAATTGTAGCCTCTCTTCCCGAAGCGGTCGAGAAGGGTCTTCGGCTTCCCCTTGTCTATAACTGCTCTGGATATGAATCCATAGAGGTGATTCGACTCTTGGAAGGGGTGGTCGATATCTACATGCCCGATGCAAAATATATGGACCAAAAGCATTCAAAGCAATTTTCGAATGCTCTGGACTATCCTGAGGTAGTCAAAAAGGTTCTCAAAGAGATGTACCGCCAGGTCGGAGACCTGACCACCAATTCTGAAGGGATTGCCGAAAGAGGACTCTTGATCAGACACCTGGTGATGCCAGATGGAGTCGCTTCTTCGGAAGCAGTTCTCAAGTTTATCGCTGAGGAGATCTCTGTTCATTCCTATATTAACATCATGGACCAATATCGGCCCGAATACCAAGCCCATGAATATCCTGAGATCAATCGCCGTATCACCCGCAAAGAATATCTCGAAGTGATTCAGTGGGCTAAGCGCCACCAACTCCATCGAGGTTTTTAGGTGAAATTACAGGAAGCTCTCCGAGAGATCCGATCCTTAAAGGAGAAGGTCCGATCCCTTACCAAAGAGATTGAATCCATCAAGGCCACTTCTCCAGAAGACCCTTCTCAAGTTGAGAAGATGCTCAAGATGAGGGGGATCAAAGTAATGCGGAAGAATCCCACTGACCGCCTATTCTTTCCCCCGGATCTTTCTCCTTTTCACAAAGCCCGATTTTACGAGGTGATGAAGAAATACTCTTTTCGTCTGGTTCTGAGAGATATGATCAAATACCAGGATCGGTTTCGTATCCAGGATCTGACCCATTACTGTTCTTCCAAGGTGGTTCAAGGATATTGCGACCTGCTCTGCGAAATGGGGGCCATTATGAAAAATGGAAGGGGAACATATCGAACCTGCGTCTCCCCCCTTTACAGTTTCGGACCCACCTTGGAATGGTTCATCGCGGAGTTGTTCAAAAGGGAATTTGCTTCTCCTTCAATCTATGGAGTGAGTGTGAAGAAGACTCCTTCTGGGGGTGACTATGATGTCATTGCCTGCTGGAATCAAAGGCTCGTCTATGTGGAAGTAAAATCCTCCCCTCCCAAAGGAGTTGAACGAAACGAGATTTCTTCTTTCTTTTCCAGAATCGATGATATCCTACCGGAAGTGGCCTTCCTCTTCAATGATACACAGTTAAGGATGAAGGATAAATTGGTCGTGATGTTTGAGGAGGAATTAGAAAGGAGATATGGAAGGGAGTCCAAGACATCCTATCCAGTGGAAAGACTGATCGAGGAACTCTTCCATGTCCAAAATCATGTTTTTATCGTCAACAGCAAGAAGGATGTCGTGGAGAATTTCCAGCTCTGCCTCAAATACTATCTTCATTATGGGGTGAAGGGAAGATGAAAAATAGGGAGCTCGCCGATCTCTTTGAAAAGATGGCAGACATTTTGGAATTTAAAGGTGAGAATCCTTTTAAGATCAGCGCCTACCGAAAGGCTTCAAGAATCATTGGGGATCTCACGCAAGACATTGAAGAGATCGCTGAACAGGGAAAACTCAAGAACATCCCGGGGATTGGCGAAGGGATGGCTCAGAAGATTGTGGAATATCTTAAAACAGGAAAAATCTCCAAATTTGAGGACGTCAGAAAGGGAGTATCCGATGAATTGATCGCCATCATGGATATCCCAGGAATGGGACCCAAGACCCTTTCCATGCTTCACAGGGAGAAGGGAATCAGTAACTTCTCCCAATTGGAGAAGGCATTGGAGGACGGATCCCTGATGGGTCTCTTCGGAATAGGTGAGAAAAAGATAGAAAACATCAAACGGGGAATCCTACTCCTTAAGCAGAGCAAAGGCAGGATGAATTTAGGCGTAGCTTTTCCTGTGGCAAAACAGATTGCGGAGACCTTGAGGCAGAAGACAGGATCGAAAAAGATTGAATGGGCAGGCTCCCTTCGGAGAATGAAAGAGAATATTGGAGACATCGACATTTTGGCCACTGGGCCGGATAAGAGAAAAATCGTTCAGGCATTTACGCATCTTCCAGAAGTCAAAGAGGTCTTAGCCTCTGGAGAGACCAAGGCCTCTGTCATCGTGGAAGGGGGAACGCAGATTGACCTTCGTGTGGTAGAAGAAGGTTCCTATGGTGCAGCGCTTCAATATTTTACCGGATCGAAGGGGCACAACATTCATCTGAGAGGAATCGCCAAGGCCAAAGGGATCAAGATCAATGAATACGGGGTTTTCAAAGGAGAGAAGAAGATCGGAGGGAAAGAAGAGAATGATGTCTATCGTGTGCTGGGGATGGACTGGATTGACCCCGAACTTCGTGAAGATCGTGGAGAGATCGAAGCGGCACAGAAAGGGCGACTTCCTAAGCTTGTTCAGGAATCTGAAATCAAGGGAGACCTTCATGTCCACTCCAAATGGAGCGATGGCATCTCCTCGATTGAAGAGACTGCCAAAGCTGCCCAGAAGAGGGGTTATCAATATGTGGCGGTCTGCGATCACTCGAAGTCTCTTAAGATTGCCCATGGGCTTGATGAATCGAGGGTGATGAAACAGATTGAGGAGATTGATCACCTCAATGAAAAACTTAAAGGCTTTCAGATTCTGAAAGGGACCGAGGTCGATATCCTCGCGGACGGAAAGTTAGACCTTTCCGAAAAAATATTGGAGAAACTCGATATCGTCGTAGGAGCCATCCACAGTGGGTTTAAACAGGATAGGGGAAAGATGACGAAAAGGATCGTTCGAGCTTTGGAAAATCCTTACATTCATATCCTTGCCCATCCCACTGGCAGACTATTGGGAGCAAGGGACCCCTATGAAGTTGAGATTGAAGAATTGATGGAGGCTGCCAAGAAATATGGAAAAGCTTTGGAAATCAATGCCTACTTCGAACGCCTCGATTTGGATGATATCCATTGCCGGAAAGCAAAAGAGATGGGAATACGAGTGGGGATCGGAACCGATTCTCACCATTTAGACCAGATGTGGATGATCAGTCTGGGAGTGGCTGTGGCAAGGCGCGGTTGGCTCGAAACCAAAGATGTTCTCAATACGTTTTCCCTAAAAGAAATTCTGAAGTGGTGCCATTCTCGGAAATAGGGTTTAGGGGTTAGGTTTTAGCTAATCCCTTTCTGCGGCAGAAAGGTCTAAATTCAAATCTCTAATCCCACATTTTAGAACCAGCGAAAGAGCTGTTTAATATCCTCTACATATTCGGGGAATGGAGCGGGAGTGAAGGAGAGGAAAAATGCGAGAAAAACAAAGCCTCCGAGTAACTTTCTTTTCCAATCAAGGGGGGTTTGATCATCCATCGGGGGTGGATGCCGGAATCCAAAGAGGATGATGAGGATGAGAAGGAGGAACCATCCTGGATTGTAAAATACGGTGATAAAAGCCATCACGGCAATGGCAATGAGGAAGATAACCCGGCTCCTTTTTCCAAAGAGGCCATAAGCGATGTGGCCTCCATCTAACTGTCCGATGGGAAGAAGATTGAGGGAGGTGACAAAAAGGCCAACCCATCCCGCAAATCCGATTGGGTGGAGAACAATCTCATAATTTTCTGAAATCTCTCCTGAAACCAAACGCTGGATGAAGGAGAAGAGGAGAGGGTCTGCAAGGCGGAGCATTCCCTCTTTAATGTGTGAGGCAGGGACCACTTTGGAGAGTCTTAAGCCGATTACGATTGCGGGGATACTGAGGACAAGACTGGTAAGAGGGCCTGCCACACCGGTGTCGAAAAGGGCCTTTCGAGAAGAGACAGTGCTTTCCATGCGGATGACCGCACCCAGTGTCCCGAAAGGTGGGAGGGGGAAGGGCAAGAAAAAGGGCAAAGTCGCCCTTATCCCATACCTCCGTGACATCAAATAATGGCCCATTTCGTGTCCAAAGAGGATGAGGATAACTGCAAAAGAATAAACAGGGCCTCCGACGATCCACGTGGAGGCCACTGTCAAAATGAAAAGCACAATATGGAGGGTATATCTTCGCATTAAAATAATTATTTCTTTTTCTTATGACGATCCCGGTCTAATTGCTTTTTGTGTTTGTGTTTTCGCATCTTCTTTCGGCGTTTCTTGACTACGCTTCCCATGATCTCGTCTCCTTTCTTATGTATCCATATTGTAATCCAAACATCACGCTCCCCCTCTCCCTGTCCCTCTCCCGCCAAGGGAGAGGGACCCTAATGGGATAATCCACTTAAAAATCCCTCCCCCTTGATGGGGGAGGGAAAGGGTGGGGGTGAACTATTAATCTACAATCACATTGGTCTGAGTTCTCAGTACGCCGGAGAGTCCCTGGAGTTTGGTAACAATGAAATCGCCAAGGATATTGATGTCCGGAGCCTCTACCAGAACGATGACATCATAAGGACCCGTTGTCGCATTGGCTCGCTTCACCCCTTGGATCTTAGCAGCCTCCTTCGCTACATCCCTGGCAGCCCCTGCCGTACACTCAACAAAGACGTAAGCTGAAATCGGCATACAACCACCTCCTTCTGAAAAAAGAGATTATATCAAACCTTGTCCGATTTCAAGTTTAAAAAATTCGGATATTCTCATTTGACTTTACTCAGCTCTTTCTCATCGATGTGGAAACTGTGCTGGTCCGTTGGAAATGTCCCTTTCAACACCTCCTCTCTGTAAGATTCAACGGCTTTGAGGACCAGTTCGCTCAGGTTGACATATCTTTTAGCAAATTTGGGCGTGAAGCGATCGAACAGTCCCAGCACATCATGGACAACCAATACCTGCCCATCACAATGAACACCTGCACCGATTCCAATGGTTGGGACCTTCAAGCGCTCTGTAATCCTTTTTGAAATGGGCGCTGGGACGGCTTCGAGGAGAACAGAGAAGGCGCCTGCCTCTTCAAGTGACAGGGCGTCATCAATGATCTTCTGGGCAGCCTGAGCGTCCTTACCTTGAACCTTAAATCCTCCAAGCATTGAAATGGTTTGAGGCGTGAGTCCGATATGGCCCATCACCGGGATACCGGCTTTGACGATGGCCCTCACGATCTCCTTGACACTGGCGCCTCCTTCCAATTTCACAGCATCGGCTCCCCCTTCTTTCATGAATCGGCCAGCATTGAGAATAGCGTCCCTTTCAGAAGTGTTATAGGACATAAAGGGCATATCGCCGATGATCAGGGCATATTTTGCCCCACGGGTCACGGCTTTGGTGTGATGAATCATTTCATCCATGGTGACCGGGAGGGTATTCTCATAACCCAATACGGTCATCCCCAAGGAGTCCCCTACCAGAATGATTTCGATCCCAGCCCGGTCTTCGAGCAAGGCCATGGGATAATCATATGCCGTGAGCATCGTGATTTTCTTTCCTTCTTTCTTCATCGTCTGAATATCCACCGGAGTGATCTTTTTACGGTCCATCTTTTCCTCCTTCCATCATTTTTATCATTTCCCCTCCACCCTCCCCTAGATCCCCTCCCGTCAAGGGAGGGGAGAGAAGAAGACTCCCTCTCCCCTTGCGGGAGAGCCTGCCTGCCGGTAGGCAGGGGTGCGGGGAGGGGGCATTAATTCAAAAGCTTTTCTCTATGGCTTTCACCAAATCGGTCACTGCTTGATTAAAAGGAACGGGGATCCCCAATAGTTGAGCTTCTCTCACCACGGCTCCATTGATGGCGTCGATTTCAGTTTTCCGTCTCTGATCAAAATCCTGACCCATCGAAGAGCGGTTCTCTCTGGTTGCTTCCGCTGCCTTTCGAACTCTTTCGATCGGGTCTTCTTCGATATGAACCCCTCTTCTCCTGGCGACCTCTGCCGCTTCAAGCACCAGTTTCTCCATCAACCTCGCGGTTTCAGGATAATCCAGGAGTTGACCATTCTTAAATCCGGTCAAAGCGGTCAAAGCATTGATCCCTGCGTTGACCACGAGTTTCCCCCACACTTGGTCATGGATATTCGGGGAGACTTCTGTCTCGATCCCTGCCGAATAAAATATTTGAGCAATTCGAATGGCCCGATCGGTGATTCGATGATCCAGTTCCCCGATAAAAGTCTTCCCCCATCCAGCATGGCGAACGTGGCCTGGTTGTAGGAGCGTTGCCCCTTGGCCGGTGACTCCCAGCATGACCTTCTTCCGATTGATCTTCTTACAAATCACTTCCTCGTTCCCAAGGCCATTCTGTAAGGTAAGAAATATCGTATCTTCCTTTTCAAGGACCAGGGCATCTGAAACCGCATTTTCGGTATCATAGGTTTTGACGAAGAAGATGACCAGATCAGCTTTTCCGACAGAGGTTACGTCGGGAGTGGCCCTCATTGGGATGATTTGCGACCCTTCCCTCTCTTCAAGGGTGAGACCGACTGAGCAGATTGTTTCGACTTGTTCCTTCTTGTAACCGACCAGCCAGAGGTCCTCTCCCGCACGGGTGAGGAGTCCGCCGAAGAGGCTTCCCATGGCTCCCGGACCGATCATCACCGTCTTCATGGTCTTCCCTCAAATCATCGTAGATGAAAGTTAACCGAGGGCAATTGAAAAATCAAGCTTTTAAGCCCGCCACGGAGTTCAAAACTTTCGCATGACGAGGAGAGAAGGGGATAGGCGGGTTGTCACCATTTTAGAACCTTATTCGTGCTGCCTTTTTATTAGATGACCTTGAGAAATTTTACGATGATTAAGATCAGCAAGAATACCAGGTAGAACCGTAAGAAGTAGAGTGCGATCTTTGTCATGCGAGTCATTTTCACACGGGGCATTGTATTCTCCTCAAACCTTTACCCGGGTTACAAGATCCTTCATGATATCATTGAAATGGATCACTCCCAGGATGTGATCCCGTTCATCAACAACAGGAATCATTCGATAATGATACTTAGCGAACATTTCAGCGAGATCCTCCCGTACATCATTTTCCTCTGCAACGACGGCGGGGGTAACCATGATTTCTCCCAAAGTCATCTGATCCGAAGAAAGCAGCAGTTCCCGTAAATCGACCACACCGACAAGGGTCTGGTCTTCCGCACTGATTATATAGATATATGAGATTGCATCATGTTCAACACCGGAGCGTCTTATCTTTTCGAGAACTTCACCCACTTGAGCGTGCTTGAATGCTGTCATAAAATTTGATGACATGATGTCCCTGGCTTTAGCTTCACGGTCTGAGAGAATGGCTTGTACGCGCTCGGCCTGTTCCGGTCTAAGCAATGTCATTAGATTTGTCATCTGCTCATGCGGTAAAACAGAAAAGAGATCTGCCAGCTGAGGAATCGTCATTTCGGATAGAATGGTGTGCGCTTTTTCCTTCCGTAGGTTGGCAATGATCTGTCGTTGTGCCCTGGGTTCTGCCTCGACCAGAGTCTCCGCAGCCTTTTCCGAATCAAGAGCTGAAAAGAGAGCCTGCTGTTCCTTACCGGACAATTCTTCAAGGGCATCCGCCAGGTCCTCGCTGGGCATCTGCAAGACCTGTTTACGGGTGACAGAGAGCGTCACTTTGTCTGTGGAAACAGCGTCCTCCAACGAAAGGGGCTGGACGTATTTCCACGAGATAAATTGATCTTTAACCCAGCGGATTCCTCCCAAACCCCACCTGCGTAAGAAACCATTGAAGGAAATATCAACGTGGACGATGATCAATTGACCCTTGGACTCCAGAAGATGGACGTCGTTAACCACCTCAATGCGCCGACCATCCATGTCCAGGATGGTGCGCCCCATTAAGTGTTTGTCCACAAGTATCCACCCCGTTTGATCGACGAAAGGAGGATAGGTATTTCCGTTTTCAGGGGGTTGGACAAAAATGGCATCGTCTTCAATCCTTAAGACTTTTGTCCAAGAGATAAATTCGGTAGGCTTACCCCATCCGTGCTCAACATAGATTCCTACGGCTTCAGGGTAAGGTTCTGTGAGAGAGAATACCAGATCGGTTAGTTTTCCGATCCGATCCTTAATCTTTCCTGCACAAATTGGACGCTTGATCAGTTCTGAAAAATAAAGGAATCGGTAGCTCCCAGGGCCACTGGCCGGGCTGGGTGTTTTTGAAGCATTGACAGCAGATGTTATCATTTCGACCTCTCATTGGTCATTTAAAAAGACCTGGAAAAAGGGTACTGATGCCCAAAAGTGTTGACATCAACGCCACGATAATGACAATGGTCCAATTTGCATAATTTTCCCAGGTGGTGCTGGTATGCTCACCCATGCATGATTCATCATTCAAAAGAAGGAGTAAGAAGACAAGTGCTGCAGGCAAAAGGGTGACCGCTACCACCTGTACGAACATCGTAATGGTGACCAGGGGAGCACCCGGGATCAAAACCACCAGGCCCGAGGTGATCAGCATGGTCAGGTAGATCAGGTAGAACCATGGCGCCTCCCTCACCTTCAAATTCAAGGAGTGAGCCCATCCAAAGACCTCGCCCACGGCCCACGAGGAAGAGAGGGAGATGCAAAGAGCTCCCAGGAACCCAGCGTCAAAGAGCCCTATGGCGAATAGTCTACGTGCCAATTCACCATGTATGGACGGTAAAAGAGGTACAATAGCTTCGGCTGTTTGTTTGGCATCCTCAATCGTGATGGGTGGATGGTGATAATAAAAGACCGAGCTTGTGGCAATGATGATGAAAACGGCCACCACACACGTTAGAAAGGAGCCAATGAGTGTGTCCAATCGGCCGAATTTGATATCATGAATATCCAGACCCTTATCCACCACAGCGCTTTGTTGAAAGAAGATCATCCAAGGGGCGATGGTCGTCCCGATGTTAGCCATGATGATGAAAATCAGGTCTCCGTTGAAACCAAAGGGTAAATTCGGATGATAAAAACCTCGGAACACCTCGTTCCAACTCGGCGCGCTTGGGGTTTCCATGGCCCAGAGGGCAGCAGGGATATAGACAAAATTAAAAATGCAGAAGAAGAGGGCGATTTTCTCGAAGGTCCAGTATTGTCCTGAGATCACTATTGCGAATAGAATGATTGTCACGGAAACAAAGGTAAGCCAAGGAGGTACACCCAAGAGACTCATTGCAGCAATCATTCCGATGTATTCGGTAATCAAAGTTATCCAGTTGACAATGCCTAGGTCGATAAGGGAAAACCACCCCCAGAAAGACCCAAAACCATCGAAGATGGCTTCAGCATGTCCACGTTTGGTCACAGCTCCCAAACGGACTGTCATTTCCTGGACATAAAAGGCCATTGGCACGAGAGGAATGAACATCCAAAGGAGTGAAAAGCCGTACTTTGAACCTGTAACGGCATAGGTAGATATTCCTCCTGCATCGTTATCCGCTACCATCACAATAATTCCCGGGCCGAGCACCGACAAGAAAATGATCAATTGCCGGCGTAGACGGGTTAGAAGATGGATGCTCTTACTGATCCAATACATAAGCAGTTCCTATTGCCAACGATTGAAGACCCAACTTTTTTGTAAAAAGTTTTTTACAGAGCAGCCAGTGAAAAGGGATATGGGATTTGATATTCCTATTGGGGGTGTCATACATGGCACAACTCCGTTTCCTGCCAGGGCTGGTCCCGGAAATGTGCCCAAGAGGGACTAAATAGTTACCTTATTGGCCATCATTTCCGAGCTTCGATTCTTTTCTACTTCACCAGCAAAGGCCAAGTTATCCGAATCAACCGGGCTACCAGGAGGTTCCATTTCTTCGGGCTTAATCTCTTCCTCTTTTCTTTTCGTGATCAAAATCATTAACTTACTCTTAGTATATTCGAACAAAGATTGTCAAGCAGAAAACGCAAAAAGGTGTCTTTTGAAGCCTGATTATTATCCACTTCAATTATCTGTGAACCCAAAAAAGATTCTATCCCTGTGCCCTCTGCGCTATGCTCTATGCGTTTTGTTTGAAAGGAAGGTGTCAAATCGAAACTGTTCTCAATTCCCCCTTGGTCATCTCTTTCAAAGTTCTTTCGATTCGTTTCAGGAGGTCACCCTCAAAATCTTTTGGGGAATGGATCGGCAGAAGGAGGCATTTGAGTTCCGTCAAACCTTTACTCTCCATAAGCTGTTGAAACTTCTTCTCCACTTCAAGAGGATCAACCTCTCTCAAATGAGCCAAAACCCCACGGACCTCCTCCGGGCTATATCGCTCCACGATATCGTGTTCTCGCAATCGGATTTGGGATTGAAGGTGGTCGAGGGAGAGCGAATCCCCGCTGAACAGAAAGAGAGTGAGGGCTCGACTTCCAGCCATATGACGCCTCTCTTCCCCGATTTCTTCGGGGGTGGGCTCATAATCCAATTCCATCAATACCCTCAGATTTTTTATCAAGGCGACCTGGTTCTCTTCAGAGTGAAACCATTGGAGGGGTTCGGCCGGATGGTCCACCTTGGGAGCATGTTCTTTCAACCTTTTCATCGCTTCTATCTGGACCATCGTGTATTCGAATTTGGAGTAGCAATTTTTTGCGATGAAGCCAAATTCCATGATTTCTTTGTCAAGCATAGAATCCCGGCGATAGTACTGCCGATATTTCCCTTGAAGGAGTTGTTCGATTGCCTTAATCTCTGTCAGTCGATTTCGAATCTCCTTATACATCTCCCGGATATCGATGAAAATTCCTGCAGGAACATGCTTCTCGGGACTGACCATTCGACACATCTCCTGAAAGTCCTCTATCGATTCCTTCAAGTAATGATGGTTGTTTTGAATGGTCTTTTCTAAACTCTTAACATACCTTTGAACTCGGTCTTGCTCCATCGTTCATCCCAAACCCATTCTACTCCCATTTGCCTTTCTTTCCAATATGAAACTAATTGGAATCAGTAATGCCTCCGTTATGGGGAAGATTTTTATAATAATCGTAGCGCCCTCATTTATTGAGGGCGGAGTCCGTCGGCAATAAATGCCGACGCTACGAGAAAAAAAGATAACTCCATAACCAATAATTACCCATCACTGAGGGATTACGCCGTCTGGAGAAGAATCAAATTTCAAAAAAGGAGAGGTTCTTTTCCCAAAGAGAAGAGATGCTTTCGAATGGGGTCATCGGCAGGTGGCATAGTCAATTTTTCCAACTCCCTGAGGTTGACCCATCGAAGATCATGACATCCAATGGGTTTGAGAGGGCCTTTCCCAACCCGACAACGATAGACCAAAAGAAGGATCGGGTAGGCTGGATAGGAATAGAAGACCGCATCAAAAATCATCCCCACCTCCGCCTCAACATCCAATTCCTCCCTCAACTCTCTCCGTAAGGCCTCCCTCGGCTCCTCCCCCGCTTTCACTTTCCCTCCTGGAAATTCCCAAAGGAGTCCGTGGGGAGAATCCTTCTTTCGCTGGGTGACAAGAATTTTCCCTTGTTCTATGATCAATGCGGCGACGACGATGACGGTCTTCATTTCACCCCTCGATGCGATTCCGGCCGCGTTTCTTCGCCCGATAGAGGGCATGATCTGCCTCGCGGATCAAATCAGTGAGGGTGGAGATAGAAGTGGAAAAGGTGGCTACCCCCACACTGACCGTTACATCTTTATTGGGTTGGGCGCTCTCATTGGGAAAACGCGTGTCGGCCACATTTCTTCTCACCCTCTCCGCAATCTCTAAAGCTTTTTCTCTTCCTGCATTGATCAAGATGGCGGAAAATTCCTCCCCCCCATAACGGGCGACGATATCGGTCTGCCGGACCCCCCGCTGGATAAGAATGGAAATGGCCTTCAATGCCTGATCTCCGGCCAAATGGCCATTCGTGTCGTTGTAATTTTTAAAATAGTCGATATCGATCATGAGAAGAGAGAGGGGGGTTGCGTAACGTTTTTGGCGTTCTACTTCCAGAGTCAGCTGTTCGATAAAAAAACGGT
Organism: uncultured delta proteobacterium; assembly: GCA_963827685.1. Classification (GTDB taxonomy): domain Bacteria; phylum Desulfobacterota; class BSN033; order BSN033; family UBA1163; genus UBA1163. The sequence continues at coordinate 321,528 of CAWHBU010000001.1, forward strand.
GGTTATAAATACCGGTCAGGTCATCGGTATAAGAGAGCCGCAACGCCTCCTGTCCCATCACCCCGATCTCCTTCAATTTCTCTTTGTAGAGGTCCCTGGTCACCTGAAGCTCCCGGGCATAGAGATCTCTTTCTTGAATTTTTTCCGTGGACTCTTTTTTCGTCCTTTCAAACTCTTCTTCGATCTCGATCCTTTCTCTCAGGTCTCTCAGCATAATGAAAATGACATCTTCCCTGGAAACCCCGAAGAGCTCGACAGGAATCCGTTCACCTAACCGACTGGTAATCTTTGTCCGGAATCTAACCTCTTGCCCTTGTCCTATCTCCTCAAACCCCTCTCTGATCCTGTGTAGATCTTCGAGGGCGACGACATCCATAAAGACCCCCTGCTGAAGTTCTTCCGGAGGATACCCGAGTAGGTCCATCCCTTTTGTGTTCACCTTTAGAAAATCTCCATTAGGGTTGAGGATGAAGAATGGTTCCGGGATGACTTCGAAGATGGATCTCTGAAGACGGATTTCTTTCTCCAGCGCCTCCACTTTCGTCCGGACCTCTTTAAGAGAAAGAGTTTTCATATCCTTATCCAGAAAACCGCATAGAGCTTGGAGGAAAGCGCATGGCGAAAAGGATTTTAACTCTGTGCTCTATGCACTCTGCGCTATGCTATTTGTTGGGTAGGGTCAGTATAGCAAATTCATCCCTAAGAGACAAAGGCGATCATACCATTTCCTGAACTTCTCTCTCGATTTTCTTCAATTCCTTTGGATCATAAGGAACGGTGTTTTTTAATGAAGGGTCTAAAGGGTTTTCTGGATTGAAGTTCTGGAGGATGAATCTTTGGCCACCTTTCAACTGATCCCCAAGCATCCGGATATCCTCTTCTTGATGCAGTCCTGGAACAACGGTCATCCGGAATTCATACTCCACTCTTCCCCTCTTCAGGATTTCGATCGACTCTAAAATGGGTTTTAGTTTGATGGGTAGACCGGTGGAGCGTGAATAACGAAATAGGTCTAAGGGCGCCTTCACATCCATGGAGATAAAATCAATCTCCCCTCCCTCAATCAAATTTCCTAACATCTGAGGGTTTGAACCATTGGTATCGAGCTTGACCAAAAATTTGTGTCGTTTTATTTCTCGAGCCAGAAGAGGAAGATCGGTATGGAGAGTGGGCTCTCCACCTGTAAGGCAAACTCCATCGATCCAAGTCCTCAGAGAATGGAGGCGGGCGAGAATGTCTTCCAATGGAACGGTAGCATACTGCTCAGGATGGAAAACAAGGGGATGGTTGTGGCAATAAGGACAGCGGAAATTACACAAGGGAAGGAAAAGCACCGAGCAGAGTTTTCCCGGCCAATCCAAAAAGGAGGTCTCTGAAAATCCTTTGATCTCGATCATTTTCTTGAATCATACAAGTGACAGTGATTGTGAAAAGTGATAGTGAGTTGAAAAAAAAGATAATGGATCGGAGTGATTCCCAACACCCAATCACTATCACTATCACCATTAGCCTCTGTATAAATGCTGCTTCACCTCCTGGAGGGTTGGGACAACCCCTCTCCAACTGATCACCTCTCTCTCTTCCTCATCCTCGATGACAATGGAAGGGGTGGAGCGAATGCTATAAAAGGAAGCCTCGGCCAGACCATCAATCGTGTCCAAATCGTAATTCAAAACCGGCACCCCTTCCTTTTTTAACTCCGTTCCAATCTCTTTGACAGCAGGACATTTTGGGCATTTCGCTTTAGTAAAAATTTTTATTAATCCCATGGCCTCCTCCTTTATTTCAAAATTTGACAGGCGGTTGAAAAAGAGCAATAGTCGGTCATTGCAAGGAGTCCCGCCATAGCGGGACGACGTGCCTGCACGCCGCAGTGCTTGAACACAGGGATTCTTAGTAGCATGAAGTTTCGGCACGCAGGCGTGGCAATCTATAATTATTTGATTTCTTTAAGAATGAGATTGCCGCGCTCCGCTCGCAAAGACACCGAAAAGACTTTTTCAACAACCTGTTGCGCTTTAACATCCATTTGTTATTGATTCACCTTCGGTTCATCACTTCGTGCGAACTTTGTCATTTGACATTTGTAAATTTATCCTACTTCCAGTGCCATCCCTTCTTCCTTCTCTTCCAAGAAAGTCTGGTTCCGATATCGGTTCCGGAGTTCTCCAATCTTCCCTTTATTCCAACTGGAGATTTTAGTGAAATAGCCGGTAATCCGTGTTATGCCATCCACATCCACAGACCCACAGTAAGCACAAGAGGAACGAAGGCCCCGGCTTGTCCGATTGCAGCAATTACAGGTGGTGAACTCCGGAGAGAAGGCGATCTGGTCATTTTGAGTCAATTGAAAAGTTTTAATCACAAAATTGGCCAGCGATGACTTCGAAGGTCTTGCCTCCCCCAGCCAGATATGAGTTAATGCGCCTGCCTCAATCAGAGGGTGGAAGAGACCTTCTTGCCTTACTCGGTCAATAGGGTTCAACATGGCAGAATTGTTCAAGTAGGTGGAGTTCGTATAGTAGACTTCTCCTTTTGAGATGTCACCTTTCACAATGTGTCCCGATTGGGGAGAGTGATATTTGAGGTCTAATTTAGCAAATCGGTAAGCGGTGGATTCTGCGGGTGTCTGTTCCAGAACAAAACGCATTCCATAGCGCTGGCTGAACTTGTCCACTAATAATTTCATATGGGCGATGACCTTGAGACCAAATTTAAAGGCCTGTTTAGATTGATGCATCTCCTGCCCGGTATGAATTTGAACCAGTTCATTAAGCCCCACCATACCCACCAGAAAACTGGCACGGTGCATCCTCAAATAGGGAGATCCATCCCGATTCATGGCCAGCAACGCCAGGGGCCCGTTTTCCCCCAAGGAGAGAAGTTTTTCAATAAAGAGTTTCTTTTCTAGATGGGCCTTTACCGCCATCTCAACAAACTCAGCAATTTTAGAAAAGAGCTTAGAGTCATCCCCTTTGGCCAGGTACGCGATTCTTGCAAGATTGAGCGTCACGTTCTGGAGGGCACTGTATCGCATCTTCCAGGGTTGTTTGGCATCTTCAAGGTCTGTTTGATCCAATTTAAAACTAAGACGGCAGCATTCAGAGATTTTGGCTGTCTCCCCGCGGTCGAAGACAAAGTAGGTATTTCCCTTCTCAGAGGCAACATCACAGATGTGGTAAAGAAAATCCATATGGTCAGGGGTTTTAAAAAACTTCTCTGTAATATGAACCAGAGGTTTTGGGAAGAAGAAGGGCCTTCCGGATCCATCTCCTTCTTGATAGACGTTAAAGAGTGCCTTGGCAAAGCGCTGGGATTCCATCCAATAATCACTATAGGTCTTTCCTGTAAACTCCCCACCTGGTCCGATGGCAGGGACATCTTCAAAATGTTTGGGGATTTCCCAATAAAGATTGAGGTCAGTGAAGATGGCCTGTCCACCTCTGGCGACCGCTTGTTGGGAGAATTCGAAGATCATCATCTGGGCCAATTGTTCCAGTTCTTGATCCGACCTCCCTACCAGATAGGGTGCGAAAAAGAGATTGATAGAGTCCCAACCAATCGCCCCGGCAAAATGACTCTGAAGGGCTGCTGCAAATTTCACCATATGGGCGAGCAACACCTCAGGGTGTTTGGCCGGCTTGGCCATCGCGATCGAATTGGGAAGACTCAGGCCAAATCGTTTGATGTATTCGAGGGACTGACCGCTACAGTATGGCCGATCGATAAAACCCAGATCGTGGAGATGAATGTCCCCGCGCATATGCGCATCGGCAATTTCCTGAGAGAAGACATTGAGCAGAGCGTATTCTTTCTTGATCCTCTCGGCTAAGGTGAGATTGGTGGCTTCAGGTCCATGAGGAACATTGGCATTCTCTTTATTGGGATGGAGGATGAGCTGATCGACATCATAGAGAGGCATTCCCAAGCGGGTGTGCATCTTACGGGCCTGCTCGAGTCCTCTTTCGACTAGTTTGGTGTCCACGAGTTCACGGATAAGAGGGGCAGTGATGATTTTGATCTTAGAGGTAGCAATTAAGTCCTCGACCTCCCGGGCGATCTCTTTGGCTGTATCGAAATCGACATAGGTCTCACGCATGAGGGCGTCGACAATTCTCTGCCGATCCCAGCCCAGCATCGCTTCGTCCGAGGTGCGAACAAAGAGAGCCATATCTGTGGTTTCCACTTCTCCTTTAAATTCCTGATGATCCCCTTTCATCTCGATTACGGTTGCCATATGATCTCACCTTTTATTTTACGGTAGATGGTTAAAAAGATTTTTGGAAGGGCTATATTTAGTGTGACTAAGAATGATTACAACAATATATTGTTATTTGTCAAGGAAAAACTTAGTTTGTGAAAAAAATATTTAGATAGAGATTTTCAAGCATTCTACTCCGAAATCCTAACTATTTTTCCCCTTGTTATTGGATGAAGGAGTCTTTTGGAAAGGCCTCAGAGGCGTTTCGAGTAGGCGCTTGATGACTCCCCAAGAAGTTTCTTCGATGCTTTTTAGGGGAATAGCCTCAATCTTCGGATCATCCAGATTTCCTTTCACCTCATAGAAATAAGAGATGAACCCCTTATCCTTGCCCGTAAGAATATAACCCGCAACCGGGACATGACTTAATATCGTATCGACCGTCACTAACGGATGAACCCCTATCGTTACGTCGATCAAATTCTTACCCAGATTGACCTTTCCTATGAGAGTAATCCTCATGGCGTCGCTATCCACCAAAAAATCATCGGTGGAAGCAACGCCGTCATTGACATGAATCGTCGCCGTCATATTATGGTAAGGAAGTCCCTTGGTTTTTAAGTCGGGGAGCCTTCCTTTGAGCCATTGAGAGACGTTGAGAATCGAAAAGATTTTGGAGAGGATATTGAATCGTTCGATCACTCCATTTTCGACTTCAAGTCTCAAACTGCCATTGAGCGATTCTTTCATTTTTTGGAAATCCTCTCCCTCGCCTCTTAATTCCACCTTGTCAACGTGAACTCTTCCGGTGATCATCACCCTTTCCTCCTCCCCTTTTTGGAAGAGGGTTCGGATAAAGGCCTTGGCTTCCATATTGGAGAAACGGGGCTTGATCTCAATTCTTATTCCCTTTTCCGTTGGTTTTATCCATCCCTCACCCCAGAAGTCCCCTCCATCTGATTTGAATTGAAAGGGATGGATGAGCAATGTTCCATCGACCGTCTTCATCTCTCCCTTCAGGTCCTGATAATGAAGGCTGCGGTATTTTCCCTTGTCGATCTGTACCTTGCCATCGATCGACCAACTTGAAAGCCAATCCCTCATCTTTTCAAAAGAAGCTGAGGAGGTTCCTTGTTTTTTCGGAAAGAGCAGATCGAGGTCCAGTTGTGGAGAAGAGATCTGAAAGGAGAGCCGCCTCCCCGATCCCGCCAGGTTTGAGGCCTTTTCCACCTTCTGGGAAGAGACAGGGAAGGAAGACGAGTCGCGGAAGAGGGTGCCGGAAACGGTGACGGGAGAATCTCCCACCTTTCCCTTCAACTCATCGAATCGAATCTGTTCAGGGGTTATAAAAAAGGACCCCTGAATATGGGAGAGAAGAACGGGAATCTGCCGAGGTTGAAGGGTCATCCCTTTTAGTCGGATCTCACCTTCTTTTAAGGCACTGATCCATTTTTCCATTTTCCCCAGCCATTTCAGACGAACCTCTGCCACTCCGTCGAGTTCTTGAATCCCTTCTACATGCGATCGGATCTGATCTGAAAAGAGGGGTGACTTGATGAGCGAGAACAGTTGTTTTAGATCAATGGAACCCCATGTAGAAAGGTTCACCTCACCCTCTCTCATAAATCCGTTCAATGTCAGAGAGCGGCTACCCGATTGGATCTTCGTCTTTGAAAAACCTATTCCCAGATTGGAAAATGAGACTCCTCCTTCCTTAAAAACGAGAGGGATAGGATTTCCTTTCTGCAGGAGTGAAGCTTCCCTTGGGAAAAACTCCCCTTCATAAGAGAAACGGGAAGTTCCTGGAAGGGTCTTCCCTTTGAATGAGATCTGGCTCGTCCCTGAAAGGGCTTCCAAGCCCACTGTTTTCGATCGCACTTCTTCAGGGAAGATAGGAGTTTGAAAGAGGGTAAAGAGATTTTTGAGATCCATTCTTCCCTTGGCCATGATCTCGAGAGGATGATCCTTCTCCCCGTGTTTCCAAAAGCCATCCATCATCAGAGAGGAATGACCAAACTCCACCTGCGCCTCTGACCATTGGAGATCATGGTGGGAAAGCGCTACTCGTCCCCCTCCAATTTGGATTGGGAACGGAATTTGCTCATGAGTGAATTGGGTTTTTGAGAGATGATAGATCTCCTGGTGCTGAAAACGGAGGGGAGGCTTCAGGAGTCCTTTGGCAGAGAGGGAATATTGTGCCTTTCCTGAAAGCATGTGGATGGATGAAAGGGCACGACTGAATTCTTCCGGGATTCCTTCGGTCTTTGAGAGGGAGGGAAGATCCATCAAATCGAACTTGCCTTGGCACTCGATTTGAAGCGTGGGAACCTGCAGAAGCTCGGAGAAAGTGCCGTTCACTTTCTCCAAGGTCGAATGAAAGATTCTTCCTTCGACTCCTTTCAGGTAGAGATGACCTTCTTGGAAGAGGAGCCGACCTTTGAGATCTTCAAGGGGTGGAAAGTTCCAGGGGAGTTTCAATTGAGCTCCACTGAGTTTCGCCTCGATGGAGAGGACATGGGCATTTGCAAGCTGATCGCAGTGATCCACCTCGGGCATCTTTCCCGAAAGCCTGATGGACACGGCTTGGAAAAAACCTTTTCCTTCTGACCTGAAAAGACGATCCGAGACGTCTGGAGTGATGATTCGGAAGGGGATAAATTTCTTTCCTTCTGCAATATCGAAGGGGCTGCTGGAGGCTTCGGCTTCCATTCCCATCTCTTTTGACCCGATATCATAAATCCTCCCCTTCGCCTTAACCGATATCTCTGGTAATTCGATAGAAAAACGAGGGATCTTGAAATCTTTTGCATCATAGTCAGCCTCAAGATCGATGTTCATCCACTTCGGTTTTAGAACGGTTGAGAAAACCTGGGGGTAGTCAAAAAGGAATTCTTTAAATTTGATTTTTGCAGAGGTCTTAAAAGTTCCCCGGAAATCTCCTCGATAGCGAGCATCCAGGTCGAGGATCCCTGAAATCGTCTTCATAGGAAGCATTATTCTGAGATAAGGCCAGAAATGAAACGTTTCGATCCCTTTGATCTTGACCTCTGCTTCCACCCTTCCTTTTGAAAAATTTAGGTCTTCAGGAATATCTTGAATTGTCCCATGGATGGAAAACAGGCCTTCTCTTTTAGAATGAATGATTTTCCCGTCGATTCGGAACGGAAAGGCGTTACGGAAGGAGACCTTTGAGAGCCTAAAATTGAAAGACCGTATCTCGGTTCTGAACGGTGACTCGCCCAATCCCTCATCTGAGAAGAAAACCTCTCCATCTCGGAGGGCTAAAGAGCCTCCGAAAAGAGAGGTGAGCGCCTCCAGGATCTTCCTTTGTGTTTCCTTCGATTTTTCACCAGTCGAGGGATCGTTGAAAAAGACATTGAGCCGACCTTTTTTATCCCTGATGACATGGAGGATGGGACGATCAACGACAATTCGTTTCCATTTGATTTCCCTTTTGAGGAGGGGAAAAAGCTTGACCCTCAAGATCAGTCTTTTGGATTGAAGAAGATCAAAGGCCAGAGAGCGATCCTTTACACGGAAGTCTTCAAAAGCAATTCCCACTCCTCCCCACAAATTTATTTTTGCCTTCCCAATGGAAACTTCTCTGTCCAGGGCGGTCGCCAAGGACTTTTGTAGGATATCCCGGTAAACATTAGGGTCGAGGAAATAATTGATTGATAAAAGAAAGAAGATTCCGAGGACAATAATCGGAGTCAATATCCAGAGAATGATCCATTTTTTAGAACGAGCCATAAATTTCTTTCAAATCCGATTGCTGTAAACGTAACCAATTAGGCTTTGTCATTTCAAATTCCAAAATCCAAATCCCAAATTTCAAATAAGTTCCAAATCCAAATGACCGAAATGAAACCATTTGAAAATTTGAATTTTCGTCATTGGAATTTATTTGCTATTTGGTGCTTGATATTTGGTACTTATCTCAAAGATTAGTTTAAACATAATAAGGTAATTTCTTAAGCAAAAAAATTCTTACAAATTCTTGATAGCGTGTGCCAAAGTGAGGACATCTACCCTTTCTACTCCCCCTCTCAGCAACACCTTAGAGCATTCATTGACCGTAGCTCCGGTGGTGTAGACATCATCGACCAAAAGAATCGACTTCCCCAATAATTCCTCCTTCCGGATCACATGGAAAGTCCCCCTCACCCCCTTTTCCCTTTCCACACCGCTGAGATTTACTTGAGGAATTGTGGATTTCTCCTTTTGAAGAATCGTTTTTTGGTAAGGGATGCCTGTTCGACGGCTTAGCTCCTTCACAAGGAGGAGGGCTTGATTGAATCCTCTTTGCCTTAATCGCTGGGTATGGAGCGGGACGGGAATCAGAAGGTCGTGGGAGTCAGGTTCCCAATAACGATTCAATCCTTCTGCCAACCATTCCGCAAAAAAAGGCGTGAGGTGGGTTTTCCCCTCATATTTCCAACGATGGATTGCCTCTTGGAGAGACCCTTCAAAGGCTCCCAAAGCCCTTGCCATTGTAAAATATTTTCTGTGGGTCACACAAGCGCCACAGGGATGGTTCTCGATCTCTTTAGAGATGAAGGGAATTCCACAAATGGAACAAAACGGAGGTTCGATCCAGTGGATCTCTGAAACACAATTTGAACAGAACCCTTGTTGAGTTTCTTCTGAAAATTTTTCACAACAGGGGCATTGCGGGGGAAGAAAAAACTGGAAGAGCGTTGATCGAAATTTCATGATTTGTCCGAGTTTATACCTGCCCCAGGCAGGCAGAGCAGACATCATCGTTGAATGAAATATAGAAAATTAGAATGGGAGGTGAACCCCTTCAGGAAAAAGACGGAGAAGGCAAGGAGATCGCTTTCTCGGCTTCCTTGATCGTATAGGTGCTCCACTGATGACATTGGGGACAGTAAGCGATCCATTCTTTCGATTCTCTTGCGCAGGTGGTGCAAAAGAAGGAGAGGTAGGAAGTGCCGCTCAATTCGAAGGTCTTTTCAAATTCTTGGGCGGCACGACCAAAGTCTTTTTTGTGGAGATAGATTTCTGCGAGAAGCCTGTGAAAGGCCGGGAAATCCTTTACCCGTAGACTGATTTCATTGATCTCCTCAAGCGCTTCATCCAACATTTCCAATCTCAAACAAAGCTTGGCATAAAAGAAGGCAAGCACCCAATTTTCGGGATCGTGTTGAAGTACCCTTTGATAGACGCGGATGAGGGTACTCGGATCTTCCCGCCTGAGATAAAGCTCTTCCAAGCGAAGGATGAAGACGATGGATTTGAATCGGGTGAAACTCTTTCCCCAGACCTTCCCGGCAGAGGCCCATCTTCCCATTCGGAGGTAGATATCCCCCAGCAATACAAATCCAGGGTGGAAAGTCTTCCTTTCTCGAACGATCTCCTTTACCTCCTTCAGGGCATTCTCCAGATTTTTTTCGCCCCCACGGCTCAAAAGATCTCTGGCACGCTCGTATTTCAACCCTAAATAGAAAAGGTTTTCCTCCTCCTCTGCCTGTTTCCCCTTGGTAAATTTGAGGATGGATCTTTGGATTCGGATCGCCTCCTCCCACCTTCTGCTATCCTGATAAATCTGCCTCAGACTTTTTAACGCCTTGAGATTCGTCTCATCCAAACCGATGGCCCGATTCAGAACCCGAATGGCTTCGTCGAGTCGCTTCATGCGCTGGTATACCCCTGCCTGACTGAGCAGGATGTCTATATTTCTCATTTCGATCAGCTCCGCCCTTCCCAGCCAATGGAGGGCGTCCTGATCATTGCCTTCGTGGAGGGCGATCTCCGAAAGCCGGAGATAGAGATCGATCTGCATAGGATCTCTTTTTAACACCTCAATGAAGTGGGTTTTGGCCCTGGCCAGATCCCCCCGGAGAAAAACATCCATGCCTTTATTGAATTCCTCCTTGAGGGATTCCTCCTTTCTTTTTTGGCGAGAGTTTAGATAGTCTTTGATCGCCCGTTTGGCATCCCGAGCCAAGGTGCCGATGAAGACCAGCATGGCACCCAATACAAAAGAGGAAATCATGAGGATGGAGAGTTCCGTCTCAAAAATCTCCCTAAACAAATGAAATTCCACCCTCAAGGGATTCTGGTATGAAAGCCAAAGGAAGAAAACCATCACGATAAAGAGGAAGGTCAACAAAAGTTTAACTAACATCGTCTATAACTTTCCCTTTTCCAATTTGGTTAAACATGGAACACAATATTTCGCGACCGGCCGTACCTCGAGTCGTTTTAAACTGATAGGTCCTCCGCATTCCTCACAGATGCCGTAGGTTCCATTCTCGATACGATCTAAAGATTCATCCACCTCTTGGAGCCTCATTCGCTCATTCTCATTTAAGCTGAGCAAGATCTGTTTGTTATAAATATTGGCCGCCTCATCCCCAATGTCCTGAATACCATCTTGTCCCATTTCATTTGAAGATTCGACGATCTGTTTGACCTCACCGACGATCTGCTCCCGTTCCTTGAGAAGAATTTTTCTAAACCTTGCGATCGTCTTTCTATCCAGTTTATCCAGTCCCTTGTTCGGATCCGCTTGCGCCTTCACTTGGGACTTTACTTGGGGTTTAGCTTGAGATTTAGCTCGGGATTTAACTTTGGACTTAATTTTTCCTTTAACCAATACTTCCTCCTTCTTGGAGATCCATTCGGGGGGCGTCGATCCAAAGCCCTTCCAAATCGTAAAATTTCCTCACTGGCTCCAGGAAGACATGGACAACCACATCCTCATAATCCATCAGAATCCATCTTCCCCCGGTCATTCCTTCCTGGCCCAGAGGCCGAATCCCTTTCTTTTTGAGAGCCTCCTCAATCCCTTGGGCGATGGCCTGGACCTGACGGTCAGACTTGCCACTGCAGAGGAGGAAATAATCGGTAAAGGAGATCGCCCCTTTCAACTCAAGAAGAACCGGGTCTAAGGCCTTTTTTTCAAGCGCTGCCTTCAAGCAGAGCAAGGATTTTGTTTTCGAATCGGTGGCCATATCCTCCTATGAGTAATTTTAAAGCTCGTATTATACCAGAAAAAACTCAGATGACAAATAAAAAATGCTGAAAAATGATTTTTTTTAGGGTTGGGGGGCCTTACGATAAAGCCGATGTTTTTGAATATAAGCCTCCACCTCGGCCGGGATCAGGTACCTCACAGACTCTCCTTTTTCGATCAACTCTCTGACCTTTGTAGAAGAAATATCGAGAAACGAGATTTCTTTAAAATAGAGCTGGTGGCCCGAGAGGTGGACCCAGGACTTCTCTCCAGGGTCATATCGAAAATTTGGGATCAAGGCCTTTGGGAGCGGTGAGGACGAGCTGTTTTTTTGAGATCCCGGTCGGGCCATTACGATAAAGTGGCAAAGAGAAAAGAGATTTTGAAATTCCTTCCACGTCTCAATCTCTACAAAGGCATCCCCCCCCAGGATGAAGAAAAGGGCCTCCTGCTGTCTCTCTCGAAAAGAATAGATGGTGTCGATAGAGTAAGATTTTCCAGGCCTTGAGAGTTCAAGGTCACTGGTAGAAAAATGGGGGTTGTTTGAGGTGGCCAACCTCACCATTTCGAGTCGGTGCTTCGCCTCGATGATTTTCTCCGTCACCTTGTGCGGCGGGATGGAGGAAGGGATGAAGATGATCTCCTCGAGCCGGAATGCCTCCCGAATCTCTTCTGCCCCCCGGAGGTGACCCAAATGGATGGGATTGAAGGTCCCTCCAAATAACCCGATCCTCCTTTTCCCCCCTTTTTTCTTCGTCTCTTCCGACATGGTCAAGTTAATAACCACCGATAAAATCCCAAATCCCAATATCCAAATGCCAAACAAATTCCAAAATTCAATTCCAAATGACCGAAACTATTTCGTTTTGAATTTTGGTGATTGAATTTTATTTGGAATTTGGTACTTGCCCTGCACCATATTAGGTACAGGGCTTGGAAATTGGTGCTTTCATTTTCGGACCTGTCCTTCTCCATAGACAATAAATTTTGTCGTGGTCAATTCCTCCAACCCCATGGGGCCAAAGGCATGAAGTTTGGAGGTACTGATCCCGATCTCTGCGCCCAGACCCAGCTCGAACCCGTCATTGAACCTCGTCGAGGCGTTGACCAGGACACAGGAGGAGTTGACTTCTTTTAAAAACCTCTGTGCATTCTGATAATCTGAGGTGATGATGGCCTCTGTGTGGAACGAACCATATTTCGCAATATGTTCGACGGCTTCATGGATTCCCTTCACGACCCTGATGGAGAGAATGAGGTCTAAATATTCTTGAGACCAATCTTCTTCCCGTGCCTCCTTGATGTGAGAGAGAACTTTTTTTGTCCGAGGACATCCCCTCAGTTCCACCCCCTCTTTCTGAAGGACTTTTGCCACTTTTGGAAGGAATCGACTTGCCACCTTTTCGTGAACTAACAAAGTTTCCATAGCATTGCACACCCCTGGTCTTTGGACTTTTGCATTGAGGCAGACCAGGCTGGCCATCTCCAGATCAGCGGTCTCATCCACGAAGATATGGCAGACGCCTTTGTAGTGTTTGATGACAGGAATCTTTGAATGATTTGTCACGAATCGAATGAGCTCTTCTCCCCCCTGGGGATGATGAGATCGATCTGATCTTCCAACTGGAGCATCTCGCGGACCGCTTCTCTCTCCGTATGAGGAAAGATCTGGATCGCCTCCTGGGGGAGTCCCCTCTCGACGAGGACCTTTCGAAGAATTTGTCCGATAGCTTGATTCGAGTGGAAAGCTTCTGAGCCCCCCTTCAGGATGACACTGTTGCCCGATTTGAGGCAGAGGCCCGAGGCATCGGCGGTGACATTGGGCCTTGACTCATAAATGATTCCAATGACACCAATGGGAATCCTCATTCTTCCAACCATCAAGCCATTTGGCCTTTTCCACATCTTGATCACTTCGCCCACCGGATCGGGAAGGTGAGCTATTTCCCGAAGCCCTTCTGCCATCCCACGAATGACGGAAGGAGTCAATCTTAATCGGTCGATCAATGACGAAGAAAGAGTTGCTTTCTCCGCAGCGGCGAGATCCTTTCGATTCTCCTTCATCAGCCGTTCCTGATGCCGCTCCAGATTTTCTGCCATCTCGAGCAATGCCTGGTTTTTTGTGGCGGTGGAAAGCTGCGCCAGCCGACGAGAGGCCTCCTGAGCCTTTCTGGCCAACGCTCTCACTTCTGTCCTGAAATCCATTTTCTTTTTCATAAAACGACCAAATCATCCCGATGAATCACTTCATCAGAATATTTATAACCCAAAGTCGACTCGATCTGATCGCTTCGAAGGCCTTTGATTTTTTCAAGTTCCGTGGCGCTGTAGTTCACCAGACCCCTGGCGAACTCCTTTCCACGAGGCCCCAGACAGGTGACCAAATCCCCCCGATCGAACCCCCCCTTGATTTTGACCACACCGGATGGGAGCAGGCTCTTTCCTTTCTGGACAACGGCCTTCTTTGCCCCGTCATCCACGATGACTTCGCCCTTTGGTTTTGGGTTAAAAGCAATCCAATGTTTCCGACTGCTCAAGGCTTCCCTTTTCGGGAGAATCAGCGTCCCAATCTCCTTTCCCTTTAGAATCTGATGGAGGACTTCCTCCTTGGTTCCGCGTGCCACCACTGTGGGAATTCCAAAACGGGAGGCTTTTCTGGCAGCTTGGATTTTACTGACCATTCCTCCAACGCTCATTTCGCTCTTCGTCCCCCCCGCAATCTCCTCCGTATCCACATCGATATCCTGCACCAGAGAAATACATCGGGCATTCGGGTTCACCCTGGGATCCGAGTCACAAAGGCCCTCAATGTCTGTCAGAATGATGAGAAGGTCCGCCCCGATCAGGTTGGTGATGAGAGCCGAAAGATTGTCATTATCACCAAATTTGATCTCATCGACCACCACGGTATCATTTTCATTAATGATGGGGATGATTCCGAGTTCAAGAAGGGTCAGCAGGGTATTGCGGGCATTGAGGAACCTCCTCCGGTGGCTCAAATCGTCATGAGTCAGAAGAACCTGTGCAACCATCTGCTGGTAGCGCGAGAAGTAGTTTTCATAGATGTTCATCAATCGGGTCTGACCCACGGCTGCTGTGGCCTGTTTCTGTGTGATGGCCTGGGGACGGGTCTTATAGCCCAATTTCTCCATTCCTGCCGCAATCGCGCCGGAGGAGACCAAAACGATCTCATAGCCTTGCCGCTTCAGATCCGAAATCTCTTTGGTCAGACGGGAGAAGACGTCGTAATGGAGCCCCTTTTCAAGGGAGGCCAAAATACTTGAGCCTACCTTCACAACGACTCGTCTTGCCTTTCCCAGTATCTTTTTACGAATATCCCTATTCCCCATGACTCTGATCTGAAATGGATTCGAATGTCCGAGACACCGCCTTCATCAATTCTTCCACCCCTTCTCCTGTTTGGCCGGAGATCAAATAAAGTCGCTGTCCCATTTTTTCAAATTGATTTTCAATGTCCATTGCCCTTTCCCGCACCGACGGAAGATCTATTTTGTTGAGGGCAACGAGTTGCGTTTTTTTCTCAAGTGAAGGGTCGTAGGCCCTCAATTCACGGTTGAGAGCATGGAAGTCCTTGACCGCATCGCGAGAAGACCCCCCCGAGATATCCAAGAGATGAATGAGAAGGTGCGTCCGCTCGACATGCCTAAGAAAGGTCAGTCCGAGCCCGGCTCCTTTCGAGGCACCTTCGATCAACCCTGGAATATCTGCCACGATAAAAGGTCGGTGATCTTCTCGGTTCACCACGCCCAGATTGGGAACAAGGGTGGTGAAAGGGTAGTCTGCAATCTTCGGTCTGGCAGATGAAATTCTCGAGAGGAGAGTTGATTTTCCGACATTGGGATAACCGATAAGCCCCACATCGGCGAGAAGCTTCAGTTCGAGTCGAAGATGACGCTCCTGTCCTTTTTCACCCTTTTCGGCACGTCGGGGAGCACGCAGCGTGGGGGTGGCAAACCGGGCGTTTCCCCGACCACCCCGACCCCCTTCAGCCGCCACAAATCGTTGGGCATCAAAGAGAAGGTCTTGCAGCAATTCCTCTGTCTGATTATCTCGAACAAGGGTGCCGACCGGAACTCGAATGATGAGATCCTCCCCATTCTTTCCGGTTTGATCTTTTCCCTTGCCGTGACTTCCCTTTTGGGCACGAAGGTGTTTGGGGTAGGTTAGATCGAGAAGGGTAGTCAGTTGAGCATCGGCCTGAAGGATCACGTCCCCGCCTTTTCCTCCATCACCGCCGTTCGGACCTCCCCTGGGGATAAAACGTTCTCTCCGAAAACTGATACAACCATTTCCACCATCGCCCGCTTTCACATGGATTCCTACTTCATCCACAAATTTCATTTTCTCACAGGCCAAATGGAGGGCCCCAAACCATGTTAGGTTTGGGGTTAACCCCGTGCCACATAGAACTCAGAGTACAAATCCTGCATCAAGCGTTGTGGGGGGGCAAAGTCCTGAATCCAGAGTGGTTCAGGAGGCGTAGACACTCACCTGTCTTTTATCTTTTCCTTTCTTCTCATATTTGACGATCCCATCAATTCTGGCAAAAATGGTGTAATCCTTTCCCAACCCTACATTTTCGCCAGGATGAATCCGGGTCCCTTTCTGGCGGACCAAGATGTTTCCTGCCTGGACCCATTGCCCACCGAATCGTTTGACGCCCAGTCGCTGTCCTGCACTATCTCTGCCGTTCCGAGAACTTCCTCCTGCTTTCTTGTGTGCCATCACTTACCTCCAACCCTTTGTGGTGCTGTAGCGCCCCCGTTTATCGGGGGCGGGTCAAAACTCCGTCGGCAATAAATGCCGACGCTACCTCTCTGACACGATGGTTTAACCCATTATTCCCTTATTCCAATATTCAATCTGCCTGTCAGCTCAAAGCGATATCACTTACTTTCAAATACGTATACGTTTGGCGATGTCCTTTGAATCGTCGATAATTCTTTCTCCTTTTCATCTTATAGGTCAGGACCTTTTTCCCCTTACTTTCCTCGATAATTTCCCCTTTGATGACGACATGGGTCAGATGGGGAGTTCCAACCTGTGTCTCTCCTTCTTTGGAGACCATCAGGACATCTTTCAATTCCACCTGATCTCCTACTTTTCCTTCCAATTTTTCTACTCGGACGAGGTCTCCTTTGGAGACCCGATATTCCTTTCCACCGGTTTTCACCACTGCATACATCAGGCGCCTCCGAATTAAAATAATCGTTGAATATTAATTGATTTTTAACCTATTGTCAAATTCTCCTTTTTTCAAATTTCGATGATGCTGAATTGCTCTTGGTGGAATCCGGGCTTGCCCTTAATGACGATTTTTTTCCTCAGTTTTTTCTCCAATTCCTCCACGCCGGCCCTCTCCTCTTCGTAAAGAAGGTCGGCGATCTCCGGATTGGCTTCGACCACGATGTTATGCCCTCCCAATTCCGTGGAAGTTCTTTCGATCTCTCGGAAGATATCGTAACAGACCGTCGTCTTCGATTTGATCAGCCCCGCTCCCTCACAATAGGGACAGGGCTCACCCAGGATCCGAGAGATGTTTTCGCGGGTTCGCTTCCGGGTCATCTCCACCAAGCCCAATTCTGAGATTTTAAAGATATTGGTCTTCTGACGATCTTTCTTCAGGGCCTCTTCGAAAGCCTGATATACCTTTTCCCGGTCTCCCTCTCTTTCCATATCGATAAAGTCAATGATGATGATCCCTCCAATATTTCGCAATCTCAACTGGTAGGCGATCTCCTTCGCTGCTTCCAGGTTGGTTTTAAGAATCGTATCCGCCAAATTTCTTTTCCCGACATATCTCCCTGTATTCACATCAATGGGCACCAGGGCTTCGCTCATATCGATGACGATATACCCTCCGGATTTGAGCCATACCTTACTGCCCAGGATTTTGTCAATCTCCATCTCAATCCCGTAAGCATCGAAGATCGGCTCTTTTTTCTCGTAGAGGATCATCTCATATTTTTGTTTTGGCATATAGGTGTTGATGAAGGAGAGAATATTGTCATATTCTTCTTTAGAGTTGATGATGATTCGATTGACCTGAGGGGAGAGAATATCCCGAATGACCCGCAGCACCATGGTCAGGTCACTGTGGATCAGCGAGGGGGCCGTTGAATTTTCTTTTTTCTTCTGGATGTTATTCCAGAGATGGATGAGAAATTCCATATCGGTTCGAATTTCATCCGCCGCTGCCCCTTCGCTGGCCGTCCGGACGATAAAACCACCGGCAGGAGGTTTTATTGATTGGATGGTTTCTCTCAGTCTCTTCCGTTCCTTTTCGTCCTTGATCCTTCTCGAAATACCGATATGATCCACAAGGGGCATGTAGACAAGATACCTGCCGGGCAACGTGGTATGGGAGGTGATTCGGGTCCCTTTCGTGCCGAGGGGTTCTTTCGAAACCTGAACCAATATCTCCTGGCCTTCGGAGAGCAGGTTTTCAATCTGTGAGGAAGGGCTGCTGAAATAAGGGGGCATTTCTTCCCCTTGAAAGCCCATTTCCTCGTAATCTTCGATCACCCCGTGGACATCCGAGACATAGAGGAAAGCAGCTTTCTCCAACCCGATATCAACAAAAGCGGCCTGCATCCCTGGCAAAACCTTCACGACTTTCCCCTTGTAGATGTTCCCCATGATGCCCCGATCCTTGGTGCGTTCGATGTAAAGTTCGGCAAGGACCCGGTCCTCCAATAAGGCAACCCTTGTCTCCTGTTGCGTTACATTAATGATCAGCTCATTCGCCATAACTGCTCCTTAAAAGTAAGAACATAGGATTGGAATACTGGAATAGTGGAATGGTGGAATGATGGGTTTTTAAGAGGAGAGCAACCCAACCATTATCCATAAGTCTTAGAAACCAATATTCCAATATTCCATTTTTCCATCATTCCATCTTAACAACCTTCAATTGAGCAAGCGGTTCCCCGGACAAACCCAATACGGCCTCAACGATCTCGATAGGTTTTGCCGTTCTTCCCACCGCCTTTCGAAGTACCAGTTCCACTCCCCATTGAAGCTCTTCCCCTGATCTCTCCTTTTTCTCCTTAATTTCCATCTTTTCGATCAAGGGTCGAATATCCACACTCCTTTTCTTTCCATCTCTCTCCTGATCAACGAAGAACTCTTTTTTGTCCAAAGCCATTTTGATCTTCGGGGTGGCTTCTTCTTTTGAAAGGAGATGATCCAAGGGTATCCAGTAGATAGACGGATGGGGTAAGGAGGATAGATGAAAAAAGAGCGGAACCTCCTCGGCTTCCATGATCTCAATTCCTGGTGGCAGAGTTTGATTCAGTTTCTCCATGACTTCAGGAGGAGTGATTTTCCCCTCACACTCCATATCCAAGATCTCCGTCAAACTCTCCATCCCCACCGGAAGGGCTGTTGCAAAAATGATTCTGGGCATCGGGTGAAATCCCTCAGAAAAACAGAGAGGAAGATCAGCCCTCTTTGATGCGCGATAGAAGAGATGCACCAGTTCTAAATGGCTCAGGAATCGCAACTCTCCCACCTTTCTGAATTTCAATCGAATCTTTTTCTTCATCCCTTTCTTTCGGATATCTTTTTTTGCCATTCTTTCCAAAGTTTTAATCTCTGACGGAACACTTTCTTTAACGGTGATGCTCTTTCCGTCACAGATCCCGCACCGATGACAATTCTCTTTCACACAAGAAGGACTGATTTTTTCTTCGAGGCCTCTCTGATACTCCTCCCAGAGAAATTGAGCATTCATTCCTGTTTCGACAAAAGACCACGGAAGGATATCCTCGAATTTTCTCTTTCGGGTGTGGAAATCCATCTTGAGTCCCATCTTCTCAAAGGCTTCTTTCCACAGGGGATAACGGAATTGATCACTCCAGCCATCGAAGCGACATCCGAGCCGAAAGGCCTCCACTAAGACCTGGGAAAGATTTCGATCCCCCATTGAAAAAATTCCCTCCAAAGAACTGAGATGGGGATCTTGCCACTTAAAACGGAGATGGTTCCTCCTCACCCCGTCCCTCATAAAATTAAGCTTTTCCTTTATCTCTTCCAAAGGAATTTGGGACTCCCATTGGAAAGGGGTGTGGGGCTTGGGTACGAACGTAGAAACACTGACGCTGATATTGGGATAGATTTTCTGCCTCTCTCCTAAGGAAGCAATCTGTTTGGTCAACTCAAAGATTCCCCTTAAGTCCTCCTCCTTTTCTGTTGGAAGGCCCATCATGAAATAGAGCTTGATGTTCTTCCACCCTTTTGAAAAGAGATCTGAGACACCTTGGAAAAAGACCCTTTCATCCAACTCCTTATTGATCACTCTTCGAAGACGTTCTGTTCCAGCCTCGGGCGCAATCGTAAATCCAGTCTTTCTGACCCGCTTTACCTCCTCTGCCAATTGCCCCACCACACTCTCAATCCTTAATGAGGGAAAAGAGACAGCGACTTTCTCCGATTCAAATCGGTCCATCAGATCAGAGAGAAGAGGTCCGATGGAAGAGTAGTCTCCGGCGCTAAGAGAGAGTAAAGAGAGTTCTTCGTAACCTGTCTGCTTGAGGGAGGCATTGAGAATCTCATGAATGATCTTCGGACTTCTCTCGCGGTAAGGCCGATGGATGAACCCGGCTTCACAGAAGCGGCATCCTCTTTTGCAACCCCTTGCGATCTCAATATTGAGACGGTCATGAACCACCTTCATGTAAGGGACGATCGGGCAGGTGGGGAAAAAGGTTTGATTAAGGTCAGAAACAATTCTTTTACGAATCCTTTGCCCCTCTGTGTGTAAACGGGGGACATAGACTCCTTCCAGTTGTGAGAGGGATTTTAAGAAATCCTCTTTCTTCGCCCCGGCCTCTTTCGATTGAAGTGCGATATCGCAGATCTCCAAGACCACCTCTTCACCATCTCCAATGACCATGGCATCAAAAAAATCAGCGACCGGTGCTGGATTAAAGGTCAAAGGACCTCCAGCGATGATCAGCGGGGACCGGTCATCCCTGTCTGTTGAGAAGAGAGGAATATTGGAGAGGTCGAGCATATTGAGAACATTGGTAAAGCAAAGTTCATATTGGAGAGAGAAACCGACAATATCGAATTGATTGAGGGGGATGGAGGATTCGAGGGAGGAGAGAGGAATCCTTTTTTCCCTTAAGACTTTCTCTATATCTATCCAGGGGGCAAAAGCCCTTTCGCAGGCAACTTCTATTTTTGTATTTAAAATGTGATAAAGAATCTGAATTCCGAGGTGGGACATTCCCACTTCATAGACATCTGGAAAGGCGAGACAGAATTTTAATTTGATCTGTGAAAGGTCTTTTCTTATTGAATTGACCTCTCGGCCCAGATACCTCACCGGTTTAGAAACGAGAGAAAGAAACTCTTTCAATCCATCACCATCTGGAAGTCGATTTTTAAGAAGATTTTAAGACACTAAAGGGGGATTCCCCCTATCATCCAACCTCTTTATGTAGTTAAAAATACTATAATTTTAACCTATTGTCAATTTTGGTCAACGAGTTCAAAGGAGGATTTGGAACCATAAGATGACGCCGGAATTAATCATTGACACAGAGAAATCAGCTTGCTACATTTTTTTAGATCACTGGTTTCCACAAAAATAGTGAAGCTCGCCGGCCATAGGGCGGGGCTTCACGGATAGCCAAGGCTTTCCAGCCTCGGCGAAAATGCTGGCGGGACAAGAATGTTCCGCCTATCGAAATTTGACTCACTGCATTCATCCCCGCCCCTGCCTACCGGAAGGCAGGTACAGGGCAGGACATTCTGCAGCATTTTCGTAGAATGAAGCTCAAATGAATCTGGCGAATCAATTTATTTTATCTGCCATTCAGCTTCTCCCGAAACCTCTGGTGAAGCGGTTTGCCCTGCGCTACATCGCTGGCGAAGAACTCGATGATGCAGTTCGTGTTGTAAAAGGTATCAATTCAAAAAAGATGATGGGAACGATGGATGTCCTCGGCGAAAATGTCTCAACACGGGAAGAATCTCTGGCGGCTGTGAGAGAGTGTGAGGAAGTCCTTCATTCGATCAATAAAAATCATCTGGACGCAAATCTCTCTATTAAACTGACTCAATTCGGACTTAAGATCGATGAGGAATTCTGCCATTCAAATGCAAGGCGTTTGCTTGAGATCGCCTCCGGATACAACAATTTTGTACGGATTGATATGGAAGATTCATCCACGACGAGTGCCACATTGAAATTATATGAAAGGCTGCGCTCCGAAGGGTTTGAAAACGTGGGAGTCGTCGTTCAAGCGAATATGCGGCGAAGTAAGGAGGATGTCCAAAAAGTGATCTCCATGAGGGCTAATATCAGGCTTTGTAAAGGAGCTTATATTGAACCAGATGCTATTGCCTTCAAAGGCAAAGAGGAAATCAGTCTTAATTATGTAAAGCTCTTAAAAATGCTTCTCGGCGGAAAGTGCTATGTCGGCATTGCGACCCATGACGATTTTCTGATAGACAGTGCCTATCGATACATTCAGGAGATGAATCTCCAAAAGTCCGACTACGAATTTCAGATGCTTTATGGTGTAAAGAGTAAGCTTCGCGATAAAATTGTTACGGATGGGCACCGGCTGCGTGTTTATGTTCCTTTTGGCCAATACTGGTATGCCTACTCGATTCGGCGATTTAAAGAAAATCCTCAGATTGCGTGGTACGTCTTTCAAGCAATCTTTTCTGGAGATTAATTCTGTGTAACCCCTCAGTCTCGGGTGCGGTTGGATCGGGGTGGTTTCCCCTCCGAAACCTTGAAAAGCGGATCATTAGAGAGAGGGGGATCGGCGGGTGGTGCTGAAGGAGTCGTTTTAGGGGCATCTCTACCTTGGCTCATCGCTCAAATGTGCCGCTTCAAGTTTTCTCCGGAGAGACCACCCCGATCCTGGGCATAGGATCTCCGCCCATCACTGAGGGATTACAATTCTGCTCAGTTTATCAGTTGACATCACCTTAGAAATTGTGGTATGAAAAATTAAAAATTGATCCGTGTTCAGGTGGCTTGAAGCCAAAAAGGGAACCCCCGTGAGAGTCGGGGACGGCCACGCCGCTGTAATCGGGTACGAAACTTGCCAGATCCACTATCCTTCGAGACTTCGGCATGAGCTCAGTCGAATGCCAAGCTTAGGATGGGAAGGGGCAAGAAGTAGGACGATCCGTAAGCCAGAAAACCTGCCTGAATGCGCTTCACAATAGGTCTTCGGTGGAGGACTGTGAAGGGTGAGGTAGAAACAAACCCAGTCTTTCATGCAAAGGCTGGGTTTTTTATTGGAATTTTGAATATGACTGGAAATGCAACTCTGAAGATCGCTGCTTCTATCTCGTTGGGTATCCATCTCTTATTTATCGGGATCGCCTCAAGTTTATTCCAAAACCCCAAGATCCTTCAAATGGACACGCGTTATGTTAAGGTTACTCTTCTACCCTTGGTGACCGAGGAGAAACCCGGTGCCAAGATTATTCTTCCTATTCCCCTGAAAGTTGGAAATCAAGATCCCGGGGAACCCGTATTTGACCGCAAGGGGCTAAACCAGAATCCCCTTTCCCCTTCCAAATCTATGGCAAAAAATATTCCTCTCGAAGAACCGAGAACATTTCCCCAGCAACGAGAAGAGGAGAGAGTATTAAAAGAACCCATTAGCGTTGCCATGGCTGTGGGACCGCTTTCTGATGCATACCTTAACAAGGGGGCGGATGCGGTTTCTTCTAAAGAGGCCGCTACCAATGGGGAGAATCTTTCCGTGTCTTTACCCGCTTTCCGCTCCGGAGAATTCGATGGGGGTACTTTTTCATACAGTAGCTTTGGAGATGGAAAGGGGGCAGGAACCGGGTCTGGGAATGGAAGCTCCAGTAAAGGAGGTTCTGGAAAAGGGGAAGGAATTTTTGGGAAAATTTTATCCTCCCGCAGAGGGGGTAATGGGACTCGGCCCGGATATGCTGAGAATCCGAAACCTATCTATCCGCAGGAAGCCAGGGAAAAGGGATATGAAGGGGAAGTGGTCTTGTGGGTGGAAGTCCTTATCAGTGGGCAGGTAGGGCAGATTGAAATAAAGAAGTCATCCGGTTATGAGTTGCTCGATCGCTCCGCCCTCACTGCAGTGAAACAGTGGAGATTCATTCCCGCAAAGAAGGATGAGGTTCCAATCCCTCTTTGGGTAAACATTCCTGTCAAGTTTCAACTCCAATGATCTATTCATCAAAGAAAATAGGCATTAAAGACGGAAAGCTTAAGAACCTCCCCTCCCCTGGCGGGAGGGGATTAAGGGAAGGGAGAAGGAATAGGTGGGATGTCACCCTCACCCCAGCCCTCTCCCGCTTGCGGGCCGAACCCTTCAGCGGGCAGGCCCGTCAAGGGAGAGGGGAAAAGAAATTCTTTTTGGTGCTTTTGTTGTTCACCTTCATTTTGGCATCTAGTTCCCATTCCGCCGACTTAAATGTTAAAGATGAAGTAGGAAGAGAAGTGGCCTTCCCTTTTCCTCCAAAAAGGATTGTTTCCTTGGCTCCCAATATCACCGAAATCCTTTTCAGCCTTGGACTCGATGAAGAGATCGTGGGGGTCTCCATTCACTGTAATTTTCCTGCAAAGGCCAAGAGCAAAGTTCGAGTAGGAAGCTATATCAGTCTCGATTTCGAAAAGATCGCCTCCCTCAACCCTGATTTGATCATTGCCACGGCAGCTGGAAATACCCGGGACATGGTGGATCGCTTAGGGAAATTGGGGTTTCAGACTTATGTCATCTATCCAAAGAACTTTAATGATATCCTCCAAAGCATCGCTCATATCAGTCAGGTCGTGAACCGGGAAAAAGAGGCGAGGGTGATCATCGAGGGAATGAGAAAGAGAAGCCAGAGAATAGTTGAACTCACAAACGGCCTTCCACGACCTAAGGTTTTTATCCAAATCGGAGATGCCCCCATTGTGACGGTAGGAAAAGGGAGTTTTGCAGATGACCTTATCCGGCTTGCCGGGGGTGAAAATATTGCAGGGAAAGAGGAAGAGGTATATCCTCGATTTGGAATGGAGGAAATTTTAAAAAGATCTCCAGAGGTGATCGTCATCAGTTCCATGAATCCAAGAGGGGATTATCAGAGGATTATTCAGGAATGGACTCGTTGGAAGAGCATCCCAGCCGTAAAGAATGGCCGCATTCACCTCATTGACTCAGACTTGCTCGATCGGCCATCACCGCGCATCATCGACGGATTGGAGGAGCTCGCAAGAGTTCTCCATCCTGGAAAATTTAGAAGAACAGTGCAAAATTAGCATTGAAAAACTATCAGTGATCATTGTTAATTGATAATTTTTCGTTTTCCAATGAGATTCAGATGAAGACTGTTACTCTAAAAAGAGTCCTGACCATTTCAATTCTCCTCAGCCTCCTCCTCATCTTGATTATCCTCATGTCCGTCACCATGGGAAGCGTAAAGATTCCACCCCTTCGTTCCATCCGTATTCTCTTCCAGTGCATTCTGGGTCTGAGGGGAGCTGGGAGCGAGACGGAGCGGACGATCATTCTTTCTCTCAGACTTCCCCGAGCTATTTTGGCAGGTCTCGTGGGAGCAGGTCTTTCTGTTTCAGGGGCTACGTTCCAGGCTCTCCTGAAAAATCCTCTGGCCGATCCTTATATTCTCGGAGTCTCCAGTGGTGCAGCCGTAGGCGCGATTATTGCCATTCTCTTGGGGCTCAGCACCTTTTCCTTTGGCCTCCCTCTGGCTTCCTTCTTGGGAGCGCTCCTGACCATCCTCGTTGTCTTCTATTTCGGAAGACAGGATGGAAGGATTCATCCGAATACGCTTTTGTTGGCGGGGGTCATCATCGGTTCTTTTCTCTCAGCCCTCATCATGTTTTTCATCTCTGTCTCCCAAAGAGAAGAACTTCATACGATCATCTTCTGGTTGATGGGAGACTTCAGTTTTTCCAACGCTCGGGCGATTCTAATCATCTTTCCTTATATTCTATTGGGCGTCTTCTTTCTTTATCTCCGCTCTCGTCATTTGAACCTCATCCTTTCCGGGGAAGAGAACGCTGTCCAGTTGGGGGTGGATGTGGAGAGGTTGAAACTGGTTTCCTATCTTTCTGCTTCTTTGATCACTGCAGCATCGGTCTCCGTATGCGGTCTGATCGGTTTCGTGGGCCTGATCATCCCACATTCTGTTCGGCTGATCTTTGGCCCTGACCATCGTCTCCTCATCCCTTCCACAGCACTGCTTGGGGCTTCGTTTCTCATTGCTTCCGATACCTTTGCAAGAACCTTGCTCGCTCCTGTTGAATTGCCCGTGGGCGTGATCACGGCCGCCTTTGGAGGTCCTTTCTTTATCTACCTTCTAAGGACGAGAAAGGCGATCAAAACATTATGATTGAAGTCAATTCCATCTCCTTCCGTTATCATGAAGATTGGGTGCTCCAGGATGTCTCTTTTCAACTGGAGAGGGGAGAGTTCGTTGGAGTGATCGGACCCAATGGATCAGGGAAGACGACACTCCTGAAGATCCTCTATCGTCTTCTTATACCCCAGAAGGGAGAGATTCTCTTTGAACTTGTCCCCATGAAGAGGATGGATCGAGCTGATATCGCCAAAAGGATTGCTGTGGTGGCACAAGAGGCTCAACTTCTCTTTCCTTTCAGTGTGTTTGAAACGGTCCTGATGGGAAGATCTCCTTATCTTGGGCATTTAATGTTTGAAAGCGAAAAGGATTTGGAAATTGCGAAAAAAGCGATGGGGTGGACGAAGATCCTTCCGTTTTCTGAAAGGCCCATGGACGAACTCTCCGGCGGAGAAAGGAAGAGGGTCTTCATCGCCAGGGCTTTGGCTCAGGAACCGGAGGTTATTCTTCTGGATGAACCCACTGCCAACTTAGACATCCAGCACCAGATCGATTTTCTCGATCTCATCCTCACTCTCAACCGGGAGAGAGGGTTGACCATTATCATGGCCTCTCACGATATGAACATTGCCTCTGAATTTTGTGATCGGCTTATTCTTCTTCGGGAAGGAAGGATTTATAAAATGGGGACCCCTGAGGAGGTCATCACCCAGGAGAATATTGAATTGGTATATGGTTGCGAGGCATGGATAGACCAAAATCCTGTCTCAGGAATGCCCCGGATCAGTCTCATAAAAAAGGGGGGATTAACTAAGAGGTTACATTGAAAAGATAGTTGAATGTGCTTCCAAACCTTTACCAAGCGGTTCTTTACATTGTTTTATGGGTAACATACAATGTCGCCTGAAGTGACGTTTGGAATGTGTCTGGAAATGAAGCAGAGAAACGTTCAGCGGTTCCGCTGTAAAGCTTTGGCGATAAATCGCCCGGAGCTGTAATTGTCTTTTTTATAAAAAATACCTGTTGAATACCGCCTAGCTCTGCTGGGCGGATGAAAACAGGTTCGCGAAGCGATAAGACATGGTATAAGTACTGCATGAGCTCGATAAAAAGAACAAGCCATGCGGTCTACGATTTGAAATATCATATGGTATGGGTTCCCAAATATCGGAAGATGATATTGGGAGGTGAGTTGGCAAAAAGGCTTAAGATGAGTTTTGAGCAAATATCGGAGAGGTACGAGTTTGAGATAGATACGATGGAGGTAAAGGATGATCATGTTCATTTATTTTTGTCTGCCCCTCCTCGGTATTGTCCGGCAGAGATTGTGCAGATCATAAAGAGTATCTCGGCGAAAATGGTGTTCAAGCAGTTTCCAGAGGTGAAGAAAGAGCTTTGGGGTGGAGAGTTTTGGAGTGATGGGTATTTTGTTCGGTCTGTTGGAGACAAAGTTACCTCTGAAGTCATACGTCGCTATATAAAGTATCAGCAACAGGAGCAATTAAGTTTTGAATTTTAATGCCCCGCAGCTCTGCTGCGGGGTTCTTTACTTTTTTGCCGGCTCAGCACACCCAACTATCTTTTGGAATGTCTTTTACGCAAATAGGGAGTTAAGAGGATGAAACTTTGGGAAGAGATTGAAGTTGCGCAGAAAAAGATTCAAAAGGCCATCCTCCGAACTCCGATGATCTATTCAGATACCTTCTCAAGGCTGACAGGCAAAGAGGTCTTTCTCAAACTTGAAAATCTTCAGAAGACCGGCTCTTTCAAAATCAGAGGGGCCTACTATAAATTGTCCCAACTCACTCCTTTGATTAAAAAAAGGGGAGTGGTGGCTGCCTCCGCAGGAAACCATGCCCAGGGGGTTGCACTGGCTTCTTCCATTTTAGGGGTCCATTCGACCATTGTCATGCCCGAGGGAGTTTCTCTTGCCAAACAAATGGCTACTCAGGCATACGGCGGAGAGGTTGTCCTTTTTGGTCAAAATACAGATGAAGCCCTCCGTTATGCCAGGCAGCTAACGGAGGGTGATAAATTCTTTATCCATCCTTTTGACGACGAACAGGTGATCGCTGGCCAGGGGACGATCGGGCTCGAAATTTTGAAGGAAGTTCCAGGAACGGAGGCTATCATTGTCCCAATAGGGGGCGGGGGGCTGATCTCAGGAATTGCTGCGATTGTAAAGAAGAGAAGACCTGATGTGAAGATTATCGGCGTTCAGTCTATTCATGCCGCTTCTGCCTTTTATTCCTTGAAGAGAAAAAAGATTGTGGAGGTGAAGGTAAAACCAACATTAGCCGATGGGATTGCCCTCCAAAGGGTGGGGGAGATCACCTTTCCCCTGATCCAGAAAGGAGTGGAAGAGATTGTCACGGTGGAAGAGAATGAAATCGCCTCAGCCATCCTCCTCTTGATGGAGAGAAAACGTATCGTGGTAGAAGGTGCGGGAGCCACCCCATTGGCTGCGCTCCTTTCGAAAAGTTTGAAGACCAGGTTGAAGAAGATCGTCCTGGTCATCAGCGGAGGCAACATTGATTTTCACCTCCTCGACCGGATCATCGAGAAAGGCCTTGCACAAACAGGAAAGCTCGTCCGGATGAGTATCCTCTTAAGAGATGTTCCAGGAGCTCTGGCAAAACTCTCGGCTCTGGTCGCCGAACACCGGGCCAACATCCTTCATATCATCCACGAGCGGGCAGCTAAAGATATCCCGATTGGATTCTCAAAAGTAATTTTGGTTTTGGAGACGCGCGGTTCAGACCATATCCGGGAGATTCAGCAGGGGTTTAGAGCGAAGGGGTATTCTCTCCAGATATTGAGTTAGCTTAAACTTTGAAAAAGATAAACTGACAGGTGTGCTGAAAAAGCTTTACAGATTCTTTGTTTAATTGTAGGATGGTTTGTAGATCGAGAAGAGAGGAGTAATGCATGCCTGAAGGGGAACATACTTTAGCGGTCTTCATCGATTTTGAGAACCTTGCCCTGGGTTTCAGAGGCAAGAGGGATAGACGATTTGAGATCCGGAAGGTATTAGAGCGCCTGGTTGAGAAAGGGAAGCTCATCGTGAAAAAAGCCTATGCAGACTGGGCCGATTATGCAGAGTATAAGAAGCCCCTTCATGAGGCGGCCATTGAGCTGATCGAGATTCCAAAGCGTGCGATGACCGGAAAGAACTCCGCAGATATCCGACTTTGTGTGGATGCTCTCGACCTCTGTTATTCCAAAGAACACATCGACACCTTTGTTATTGTTTCAGGCGACAGCGACTTCTCCCCCCTCGTCTCTAAGTTGAAGGAGAATGGCAAGCGGGTGATCGGACTTGGGATGAAGGAGTCGAGTTCCAACCTTTTGGTCGATAATTGTGACGAGTTTATTTACTATGAAGACTTAGAACGACCCTTGGGCATTCCGCCCAAGATCGAGCAGGATCTCCCCGAGAAGAAGAAAGAGGCTTTTCAACTTCTGGTGGACTCCGTGGTAGCCCTCGTCCGTGAGAATAAGGAAGTGCTCTGGTCCTCGATGGTGAAAGAGACGATGAAGCGAAAGAAACCCTCTTTCAATGAATCTTATCATGGCTACCGTACCTTCAGTGATCTCCTTGAAGATGCCGAAAAAGAAGGGATCATTCAGCTAAGAACCGATACCCGGAGCGGGACTTATGTCATCGTCGGATTTGGGAAGGATCAGAAAAAGGATGTTGCAGAAGAATTAAAGGAATCAAAAGAACAGAAAGAACGGAAACCCTCAAAACCTCGCTGGCGTTCACGCCCAAGGAAACCAAAACCCAAAACACCTTCACCGCCGCCTGAACCTCCGGATGTTCCTAATGCTTCGGAAACAGAGCCGATCGTATAACTCCCCCTCTCCCTCCTTTAGAAAGGGGAGGCGCCGTCGTCCAAAGTCAGACTATGGCGCCGGACAGTTGTGGAAATTTCGATTTCTCATTGTTATTCTCGCCTTTCTCATCCCGAGCTCTTTTTCAAAGGTCTCGTTCGCTCAAAAAGACCTTGGCGTACCGGTGAGGGAAGGCATCTGTTGGGGCACTTTCGTCGGCCCTGGAAAGACGGGAGAGAAGGATACGATTTACCTTTCCTTCGGACATTACAATGCCCCCCTTTTCGTTCTCGCTGTCAATCCTGATACAGGCCAAATCCGGCAATTCAACGGTCCTCTCTCCTCTGAGATGGGTTCGTGGGGATTCACCATCGATCATGAAAATCGTATCTATCTTGGGAGTTATTATTCTGCGCACCTTCTTCGTTTTGATCCGAAGACTGAAAAGTGGGATGATCTCGGGCAGCCTGCTGGAGAGTCTGAGTCTTTCATCTGTAAAATCACAACGGCAAGAGATGGGAAGATCTGGGGAGGAACTTATCCTTCGGCAAAGCTTTTTTCTTACGATCCCAAGACAGGTGTGATTCAAAATTATGATCGTATGGACCCAGATCAGTTCTACTGTTATCCCACGGCTGGCAATGATGGTTTGATCTATTGTGCCATTCAATTTGAGAAGATGGACATTGTTGTCTTCAATCCAGAGAAAAAGACCAGGACTTCTCTGATCCCGCAGGAAAGCCGAAAACCTGGTCGCATGAGTTTAGTAAAGGGAAAAGATGGAAAGATTTATTCCAAACTCTCGACTTCAGACGAATGGTTCCTCATCGAAGGAGGAGAAAAACTGGTTGAAGTCTCTAAGTCTAATATTCCTTTTGCTCAAAGTGGCCTTCCGGATGGACGAACGTTTAGTCTCATCGATGGGAGCCTCCTCCGAATTGAGAATCCTTTAACAAAGGAGAAGAAAGAGATTCCTCTCAAATATGAAGCAGCGGGATCCTTCATCTTTGTCGTCGGCACAGGACCAGATGGTAAAATTTACGGGAGTAGCATGCTCCCTCTAAGACTCTTCGCCTATGATCCCCACACTCAATCTTTCAGAAATCTGGGCAAGGCCTCCGTTGCCAATGGAGAAGTTTACTCAATGGGGGCCCTCGATGGAAGACTTTATCTCTGCTCCTATCCTGAGGCCAGGCTGTCTGTCTATGATCCGAACAAGCCGTTAAGATTTGGCGACAACGAGGATGCCAATCCGAGAGACTTAGGGCCCATGGGAGGAGAACTCTATCGACCGAGAGCGATGGTAACTGGACCTCATGGGAATGTGTATATCGGGGGTTACCCTGATTATGGACTCCTGGGTGGCGCCGTGAGTGTCTACGATCCAAAGAAAAATGAAAAAAGAGTCTATCGCCACATTGTCCAGAATCAAAGCATCGCCTCTCTTGCCTATATTGATAAATTAGATCTCATTGCAGCGGGAGGTTCGATAAGGGGTGGGACTGGAACACGCGCTGTTGAAAAAGAGGCAAAACTCATGCTTTGGGATCCAAAAGAGGAGAAGAAGATTTTTGAGGTCGTCCCCGTTCCTGAAGTTAAGACCATCCTGTCCCTCGCGGTGACTGGTGAGGGGTTGCTTTATGGAATCACAGACAATGAAAAGGTCTTTGTCTTTGATCCAGAGAGAAGAGAAATCAGAAAGATTCTTGATCTTGGATTCAAAGAACCAAGGGAAATCTCCCTCCAGCTCGGACCAGACTTAAGACTTTATGGACTGGCGAAGGAGGCCATCTTTTCCATCGATCCAAGAAACGATCAGATATCTCTTGTAACGAAACCCACTGTCGCAATTCATTCAGGGATGGCGATGCTCGGCCGAAAAATCTATTTTGGGTCAGGTGCAAATCTCTGGGAATTTGAGATCCCTCTCGAGCCCAGTAAACCAGTCGAGTAAAAGTGTTTTCATCCTCTCTCCGTCTTTGGTTTGATCATAGCCCCGTCGAAATAGGAAGTTCGCTCTATTTTTAGAAACGGATTTTTATACTCTGTTTACATTGAATTTCCAAAATCTAAGTATTAAATGTTATAATGACCCTGTAGCATGATGACTATTCAAGTATACGCCTGACCGTAGGATGACCATGGGTAGCTATGATCTTTGCCTGACATGGAACTGGGAATACGACGCTGACTTTGTTAAGCTCCTTGACCTGGCATGCAAATCACGAGGATTATCATTGCTGCAAATAACCCCCGAAAGTCTTGAGGATATGATCCATTCCCTTGGAAATGAAGAAATTACCTTCAGGACTTTCTTTGACCGGGCGGCCGATGCAGATCCACGCTTTATTCCAATTGTTCAATGGGCCTGCGGTCATGCGGTTCATCATATCAACTCTCACGAATTAGCATGCCGGGCATGGGATAAGGTCGCTATGCATCAAGCCATCAGCATGGGTATGGACACACCCATTACCCTCATCCTCCCGTCCTATGATGAACAACCTTTGCTCCCGGAGATTGACCTCGCTTCGGTGGGTCAGAGTTTCATCATCAAACCCGCATACGGAGGGGGTGGAGACGGGGTGATCATCGAAGCTACTTCGCTGAATCAGGTGGTTGTTGCCCGGCAGGAGTTCCCCTCTCAGAGGTATTTGCTCCAGGCCCATGTCACCCCGGCTCGGCTGGGTTCCCGGATGGCGTGGTTCCGGGTCGTTTACTGTGCCGGAAAGGCGTATCCATGTTGGTGGGACAACGGCACGCATATTTATGCTCCTGTCATTTCTGACGAAGAGACTTGCTATCACCTCGGGTCGCTGCGTCGCATCACTTCTTCCATTGCCCGCATGTGTGGGCTGGAATTGTTCTCTACCGAAATCACCCTCACCCCTGAGGGTCGTTTTGTCATTGTAGATTATGTTAATGATCCGATTGATTTACGTCTTCAATCCAAGGCGTTTGATGGTGTCCCTGATGATATTGTCCGGGATATTGCGGAATGTCTGGCCGAGCTCGTCCTGAGTCATTCCTCTCCTTCACAAAGCCAAGGCTTCATCCGATCGATTACCCCTTCCATCACCGGAAGCGCTCTGAAACTCGCTGGAACAGAATAAAATCAGGGGCTCCGTTAAATGGAAGCGGGATTTTTATTTAATGAAAGTTCTGATAAGGCTCTGGCCGGTACTGGCCCGATGACGAGATGCGAGTTTTTCTTCGCGCCGGTACGGAGCGGCCAGGACTTCGGCCGAGCACCCTTCAATTAAAAGCGGGAACCTCCGCCCCCGAAACCACTGCCATGGTTCCCCCCTTGATGGGACGTGGAAAAACCTTTGCTCCCCACCCCGGATGAACCGAAGTGCTGGCCTCCGCCTCGCGGAGGTGGGCTGAATGACCGGGTTTCACCCGTGGAGGGTCTTTGAAAGTTCATCCCGTTTAGTCCATTCATCCTGCGGTCGATAGCAGGTGATCTTCTCTGATCACCATTTCGACCGTTGAAACCTGAAGGTCTACTTCCCCTGCTATAAACTTGCCTTTCAGTACCGCGGTCAGACCTCGAGTAGGCGGAATCTCTATCATTGAGTCCTCTACCTGTTATCGGCATTGAGGGACGGTTCAAAGCCACTCGATCACGGCTACGCTCGAAGATTGACCGGGCACCCTTCCTGGCCTCCGTAGAATTAAATCCTGTCCCACGAGGTGTATCTTTGCCTCCAAAAATGCTTCCAGCTTGTCTCCTCGCGGGATCGACGGCAAAGATCCTTCCCGTCCTGTGATCCCTGATGTGATTGGTAATAACACACGCATGCCTATGTACAAGGATCACTCTATGAAAATCACGGAGAACAAAGAACCCCGGAAAGAAAAACCCGGAGCACCAAAATGGGCTGGGGACCCAGGCGTACATGTAGTAATAATCCAAGGGCGGGGCATAGTAGGTCACTACAGGAGGGCCTTCGGTATCGTAGTAATTATTGATCACAGATGGTTCAGCGTACTGAGGAGTTGTCGGAGATGGACTTTCAACGTATCTGTCTGGTACTTCAGCAATGATAGGTAACTGAAGTTCCACCGCAGTCGTCCGGAATACCTTTAGAGCCTCATTCTTTCTCATCGGCAATTTTTTGGCATCTGCCGCTTCACCCACAGCTTTTTCCAATTCTCCGATGACGTCAGGAGTCACGGGATAATCGGCAATCCATCCGTTTTTGGGTGCAATACCGGCCGAAGCCAACGTGCTCTCAGCTTCTGCCTCGCTTTTGGCTTGCCCTATCTTAAGCACCTCAGCCAGTTTGATCGCAAAGTCTCCCTCACGGATCAGGGTCTGCGCGACCGGGGGTGGTTGCGTTGCCGTCTCCCCAGACTGTGCGCCAGCTGTGATGTTTCCAGGAGGGGGTTGGGAGGGGGTTGAGGGTCCCATTTTCGGCATGCTTACTTCCTCAACCTTATTGCGATAATCACGAGGGACTTTGCTATAGTCGTCTGTAAAGTTTACTACACCTCCCTCATCAGCCCATTTGTAAACAGTAGCCGATGCAGAGGAAGCAATAATAAGTATGCATAAAACAAAAGGAAGTTTCTTCATCTCTTTTCCTCCATTTTAATTAAGAAATGAACATTGACGTCCAAGAAGTGCTTTTCTTCCTTGTAAAAGTTCTTGATAACATGCTGTCTTTCCATACTTTTCCGTAATGCTTTATCTCGTTTATTGCAACCCGTTGGCCGATAGATTCTCCAATTAATTTTTTAGACGTATTATAGAGGTATTTTATTCAAAATTCCTCAAACCTCTTTCCCCATCCAGGCTTTTTCACGATGATGCAGACAAATCGAATTATGGAGGCAAAATGGAAGGAATTACTAATCAACCTTTACTTCTATCTCTTGCAAGAGCTTGATTCTTGGATGATTTTCCCAAATCCTTTCAGTTTTTCCTCTTGTTCTCTCAGCAGAAGGTGAGATTCTTCGATTGAGATGGGTTTGAATCGGACTCGATTCCCAGGCTTTAGTTGGGCGATCCTGGGTAAGTCCGTTGAGATGATCGTGGCAATCTTTGTATAACCTCCGGTGACCAACTCCGCTAAGATGATAATGGGTTTCCCGTCCCCAGGAACCTGAATCGCCCCTGAGATCAAGCCCTCTGAAATGATCGACTCCTCCACATCGGATCGTCTCTCGATCTTGGGACCTTCTAATCGAACTCCCATTCGGTCGCATTGAGGAGTGACTTGATAGGGTGAGGAATAAAATGTTTGGGATCCTTTTTCTGTAAAGTGGTGATTCTGAGGTCCCGCAATTACCCTGAGAGGTGTTTCCTCCTCCAGAGAGGGGATCCAATCCCTTGGACATCGAAGACCCAACTTGTCAAGAGAAGCTGAGATATCAGGAGTATAAAGAATATCTCCTCGTCTCAACTTCCTACCTTCCAACCCACCAAAATTCCCTGAAAGATAGGTTGAGCAGCTCCCCATGATTTTTGGAACAACAAATCCTCCACTCACAGCCAGGTAAGCACGGCACCCTGTTTGGACCTTCTTGAAGGCGATGACATCGCCTTCTACCAGAAGATGGGTTCTCCACATCTCCAAGGGCTCCTCGTTTAATGCAGGAGAGAAATCTCCACCCGTGATGGCAATGACAACCTCCCTCAGAGCCTTTATTTTCAAACCCATGAGTGTGGTCTCGAGGCCAGCCTCTTCTTCTCTGTTTCCAACCAACAGGTTGCCAATTCTGAAAGAAGAGGTGTCCAGGGCTCCAGAGGGAGGGACCCCGAACTGACTGAAACCGTATCGACCCAGATCCTGAATCGTGGTTAGAATGCCAGACTCCAGGACCTCAAAGGCTGCAAGTTTCTTATCTTCCAAGTTTTCCTCGAATGAACCCGAATGTGGAACCGGAAAGGTCAAATGTCAATCCCGCCGAGGCGGGACCAAATGTCAAATGAATTATAAATGGCTCCATGTCAGAAATCTCTTCTTTAATCAACTTTGCCATTTGATCTTGGGATTTCATTTGAACTTGATTCACCATCGGTTCATCACTTCGTACGCACTTTGACATTTGGCATTACTTCTTATCTCTATATTCTCCATTCCTTAAACTCCTTCTCGCTGATCGGATAGAATTGGACAAAGTCTCCCATTTGAAGCAGAGCCGGAGGATCTTTCTCGGGGTCGAACAGTTCCACCGGGGTTCGGCCGAGAATCTGCCACCCTCCCGGGCTCTCCGCAGAATAAATTCCTGTCTGTCTCTGTGCAATGGCCACAGAGCCTTTGGGAACGGATAGCCTTGGTGTTTTGAGCCGCGGGATCGCCAATGCCTGAGGAAGTTCTCCCATGTAAGGAAATCCAGGCATAAAACCAATCATATAGATCAGATAAGGTTTGCTGCAATGGAGTTGGATCACTCCCTCGGGAGAGACCTGATGATACTTCGCCACCTCTTCCAAATCAGGACCATAGATACCACCATAAGCGACCGGGATGTGTGTCAACTTGGGCTCCGGAAGAGGAGTGTGCTGAAGCCCTTCTTCTATCCGGCTCAATCTTTTTTTTAGGTCTTCGAAGGGGAGAATCACCGGATTGTAAATGATGAGTAATGACCGGTAGGTCGGAACGGTTTCAACGATCCCGTCCATGGCTTCAGCCTGGATGGAGAGAGCCATCCTTTTCACCTTCTCATTGATCTCGCGACTGATTTCGTCCCCGAATTCAAGGAGAAGACCACGATCACCCATCAGATAAAAATGTGTCTTAGGGTAGAGACCCATAATTTCTTTGAACAAGGATTCGAGGATTCGAGGGGTCAAGGGTTCAAGGTCAAACTCAAATTGTCACTCGACCACTTGAATCCTAGACCCCTTGACCCCTTTATGTTCATCAAACAAACCATTTCATCGGGATGACAACCACGCCAGCGTCCTTCAATTCCTGTCGAATCCTCTTCACCATTTCAACGGCGGCAGGATTATCGCCATGGACACAGAGCGTATCTGCTTGAAGCTTGATCTCTGTCCCATCGATGGCAATCACTTTTCCCTCCAGGGCCATCTTCAGCGCCCTTTTTGCGACGATCTCATGATCGTGGATCACGGCCCCTTTCTCTCTTCGAGAGACCAAAGAACCGTCTTTGTGATAGGCTCGATCTGGAAAGGCCTCAAAGGCAATGCGGATGCCATGATGTTTTCCAATCTCGAGAAGAGGGTCCTTTTTTGAAGAGGCCAAGGCAACCAGAATGATTTCTCGATCCACCTTCGCCAGTGCTTCTGCGATAGCCTCCCATATTTTGGGATTTGCCACGGCCATATTGTAAAGGCTTCCATGTGGCTTCACATGTTGAAGTCTCAGTCCTTGCGATTGGACAAAAGCTTGAAGAGCTCCTGTTTGATAGACAACATCATCCTGAATCTCCTCAAGAGTGGCATCGATATTTCTTCTTCCAAATCCCGTGAGATCCGGAAATCCAGGATGGGCTCCCACCTCCACGCCGTATTGCTTTGCCAAAATGACTGTCTTTCGCATCACACCAGGATCCCCGGCATGGAATCCACAGGCAATGTTGGCTGAGGTGATGTGAGGGATCACCTCTTCGTCAAGTCCCAGTTTGTAAACACCAAAACTTTCCCCAACGTCAGAGTTCATGTCTATCTGGATCTTTTTCGTCATATTCCCGTCTCCTGTGGCTTTAGATTATGATATCCATAAGAAAACTCTTGACAAATACTAATTTAAAATGGATAAATAAATCAATATCATAATAGGGCAAGGGAGGTGAGGAAAATATGTCGTGCGGCATGAAGCATCCCAAGGCGAAGAAGGCAACGAAAAAGGCCAAACCTAAGAAAAAGAAATAAGTGGAGGGATATTCAGGGGGAAAGAATTTTTTACTTGACATAGAAACGGATTTTTGTTATCCGTTTTCTCTATACCATGTTTTCGCGTGCGCTTCTTCTGAAATATCATGAAAGGAGGTGAAGGGTGATGAGGAAATGGGTGAGCATTTTTTTGGCATTAGGGATGTTGGCAGGTTTTGCTTTAGGGTGTGCAGGGATTTCGAAAGACGCAAAGGTGAAATGCCCCAAATGCGGTGCCGTCTTCACAGTGGATGAAGGCATAGCTGAAGCTCAGAAGAAAGGCTACTAATCCCACCCCATTAAAGAAGATTAACTATTATCCTCTGGAGGAAAGGGAGAGAATTAAAAAGGGAAGAGATTTGCTCTTCCCTTTTTAATTTTGTAATCACACCTTAATTTCACAACCTGATACTAAATCTGAAATTCCGCAGAAGGATTTTCTCTGTTCAGGACGGCCGAAAAGAGGATACCCCTTAAATATTTTGGAATCAGCTGAGAGAGCTCGAGGATGATTTCATCGGCCCGCTCTCTTCCCACTTCACCCAACACATCAATGGGGATGAAGATATTTTTCGTTTTCTCCGTCGCTTTGTCCTTCTCACACTGACGCCATACCCAATTTCGGGTCAACACCTCTCGGTCATCACAATAGACCAGTTCTCCCTTTGGCACCGTCACCGTCTCCACGCCCCCCATTGAAGTAAAGGGCTCCCATCCCTCTGCAAACCGGAGATGAATATTTCCCTCAATGGTGTCCAGATCATGGCCTCCCATGGGGATTAAAAATCTTAAAGAGACGCTATTATAGAGATCAACAAGGGGGTTAA
This sequence comes from uncultured delta proteobacterium, assembly GCA_963827685.1. GTDB lineage: Bacteria > Desulfobacterota > BSN033 > BSN033 > UBA1163 > UBA1163. Next base: position 359,564 of record CAWHBU010000001.1, read on the forward strand.
TCTTCGGAAACGGATCTCCTTTCAGAACCCTCCTTGCCATGGATTCAATGGAACTTTGAAATTTGCTTCCTGGAATACCCAATTTCGAGAAGGCCGTTCTCCATGGTTTGATCCTTGGATGGTCCTGGGCCTTGTCACCGATGAAATTTTTTTTCATGTCCTCGACAGCCTGGGTGAGAAGGTCAGCAATCTCTTTGGAAGGGTGGGTATTGTCCACATTCTTAGCCACCGCCATCCCAATGGTGAGATCAGGCAGGATATCGAATAATTCCTTCTGAATAGAGAAAAACATCTCTTCCTCCTTTCACCCCTCGAGGCTCGTAAAGAGAGCAGCAGGGTTTTATTCCCCCCCTAACACTCTGCCAATCAAATGTCAACCAATAGATCTATTTGCTATCAGCCATCCGCTAACCCTCCTTGACGAACGAGCCCATTTTCTATAGAGTGATTTCGATGGATTTAAAGCCCAACATGGTGGGTGCTTTATACCTGCTACGTACGTCCGCGATCGGCGGCTTCATCTTGAGCTTTAAGACCGGAGGCAAGATTCCCGAGGGTTTGATTGCCTTAGGCCCAGCCGCCGTCGAGGTCTTGGCAGGCTTGTTAGCTCCGTCATCGATGACAAGATAAACCCTTCTAATCCTCTTCCCAAGGGGGAGAGGATCGAGGTGAGCAGGAGTCAAAGAATTTGTTGCCCCCCAATGGGTATTTTAATAAAATCACTTCAATTCCAGCCTGGGCGCTGCCTCGGGTGGGTCGTGCCCTTCAACCATCGGAAGAGAGTTAGTAGGAAGAATTGGAGAATGTCAAAAAGTTAATATTCCCTTAAGATTTCTCTTGAGAGGCATATAAAATGTCCGGCCAAATTTACAATTGGAAACGATTCTGGTGCCCGAGAACAGGTAACGTTAATCTGTCCGATGGCGGATATCTATACAATCCAGATTCAGAATGGGGACACATTTATAATCCCGATGTGGTGTCATTTGAATCCATAACGACTACTCCGTGTTTGGTACTGCTCGGTGAACCTGGAATTGGTAAAACTTACACCATTCAAGCAGAACAAAAAACTATCTATCCAAGGATTGAAGAGAAAGGGGATCAGATTATTTGGTTGGATCTACGCTCATTTGGAAGTGAGGACAGATTGGTTCGAAATCTTTTTGAGAGCACAACCTTTATTTCCTGGGTGAAAGATAAATACCGGCTTCACCTTTTCATGGACAGTTTAGATGAATGCCTTTTGAGAATTGATACCTTGGCAGCACTCCTAATCGATGAGTTCAAAAAATATCCTATCGAGCGACTTTACCTCCGCATCGCCTGCCGGACAGCCGATTGGCCGAACAGTTTAGAGATAGGCTTGGCTCAACTGTGGGGCAAAGATGTGGTAGGAATATATGAGTTGGTGCAGCAACGAATGGCCGTGGGAGCCCGAATCGCTGCGGTAACTATCTTTGCCAACCGGTATGCTATCTGGACAGGTATAGACCGCGGTGACGTTCCCGAGGAAGATACAACGGTCAAACAGTTGATTGGCAAGAGCGAGAGTGTAGATGGGGATGAATTCCAAGTAAGCGAAGCTGCTGTCACGGAAACAGTGGCAACTGGGCTGTTCTCTTCTCGGGGGCCAAATCGTCTAGGCTTTGCACATCAGACTTATGCCGAATTTCTTGCTGCCCGGTATTTAGTACAACGGCAAATGAACCTAACCCAAATGATGAGCCTTTTAACTCATCCAGGCGATCCTGATAGAAAGTTAGTTCCTCAGCTGCATGAAGCAGCAGCCTGGTTGGCTGGAATGGTACCTGATGTATTTCGAGAAATTACACAGGTGAATCCTGACGTCTTGTTGCAAAGTGATGTAGCTACCGCCGATTCCAATGATCGAGCAGTACTGGTCAAGAATTTGTTAAACTTATATGATGAAGAGGTTTTGCTTGATTATAACATCGAAATCCGTAAACGTTACCGAAAACTTGCCCATCCCAGCCTGGCAGACCAGCTTCGACCGTACATTTGTGATAACACTAAAGGCATTATTGTACGCCGAGTGGCTATTGATATAGCCGAGGCCTGTGAACTCAAAACACTTCAGGATGATCTCGCAAATGTGGCTCTCGATAAGAGCCAGCCGCTTACGATCCGGGAAAATGCCGCATTAGCCATAAGCCAGATTGGCAGCGATGAGGTAAGAGCAAAACTGAAACCATTGGCCGTGGGTGAAACGGGCGACGATCCCGATGATGAATTAAAGGGCTGCGGCCTTCGAGCATTATGGCCAACTCACTTGACAGCAGAAGAATTGTTCGCCTCCCTCTCCCCACCAAAGCGAGATAATCTATTCGGAGTGTACAAGTCTTTTCTTCATGATCTTACGAAGCATCTCCAACACGTTGATCTATCTATCGCGCTGAAATGGATTGGGAGGCAAAGGTCTCGGCATGAGCTGCCCGATCCATTTGAAGAAATCATGGATGCCATTATCTTGAAAGCGTGGGAGAATCTCGAATCACCGGGTGTATTAGAGAATTTTGCCGAAGCAGCTCTCTCACGATTAGAACATGATGATAAAATCGTAGGGGAACGCACAGATTCATCATTTAGAAGCATGTTGGAGAATAATAACGATAAGCGACGGCGGGTTCTGGACGTTATGTTCTCATTGCTGAATGACCCAGAAAAAGACGCGTTATTATTAGTTTATACGCCGTTGGTGTTAAACAAGGATTTATTGTGGATGATAGAGCGCGTTAAATTATCAAAAAGTGAAAAGGTTCAGCGGGCATGGGCTCAGTTAATAACACGAACCTTTGATTTGAAGGAACCAAATCAATTTGAGGCTATTTTTGAGGCCTGCCAGGATTGTTCAATCCTCGCCGATGCATTTGCATGGCTTCTGAAACCGATTGAGTTAGATTCATCTGAAGCAAAGAAAATGAAAGCGGACTACCTAAGAAGGCAAGAATTGCAGAGAAGAGCTAAAGATTGGCCGCCTTTAGAACCACCCCCGGCAGAGAGGATAAACGATCTCTTAGATGAGTGTGAATCAGGTAACTCCGCTGCATGGTGGCGTCTGAACATGGAAATGACACTTGAACCAAATAGCCGCTATTATGGCAGTGACCACGGGTCAGATTTGACCGTTCTTCCCGGATGGAAAGTAGCAGATGTGAAAACCAGAAGAAGGATCATTGAGGCTGCCAAAAGATACGTATTTGAACAAGATCCGAAGACGAAAGAGTGGTTAGGCACAAACACCATTTATCGCCCTGCATATGCAGGTTATAGGGCACTGCGACTTCTGCTGCAAGAAGCTCCCGATTTTTTGTCTGAAATTCCCACCGATACTTGGAAGAATTGGGCACCGATTATCCTTACTTACTTTACAGCAGGCGGAGAAGGGGAGGAAGAAACTCAGCAAAAACTTGTGAATGTCGCATATAAACATGCTCCTGAAGAGATCATTCAAACTCTGATGGTTCTGATAGATAAAGACAATACGGAGCATGGTCAAATTTACATTAGTCGCAGGGTTAAAGGATGTTGGGATGAACGTTTAGCAAATGCTCTGTGCATTAAAGCAAAGGATGATAAATTAAAGCCCGAATCTATGGCCTCTCTGCTTGGTGATCTTCTTGACCATAAAGTCTATGAAGCCAGAAAATTTGCGGAGTCGTTAGTTCCTTCTTCACCCCCTTCCGCTGGAGACGAACGATCCAAAGCAATTATCGCGGCCCGTGTGCTCATGGTGGGTGCCGAAGATTCTGGTTGGTCCGTTGTGTGGCCTGCCGTTCAACAAGATACTGAGTTCGGACGAGAAGTAATTTCAGCAGTAGCAAATCGTTATGATCGAAACGCATCGAAGGTGGGGCAACAGCTTCCAGAGGACATTTTGGCAAATTTGTTTGTTTGGCTTGCTCGTCAGTATCCCTATTCAGAAGATCCCAAACATGAAGGGGCCTACTGCGTTGGGCCCAGAGAAAGCATCGCTTACTTCAGAGATGCCATCTTACAGCATCTAAAACAGTGCGGCACCCAGAAGGCATGCGAGGCAATTAAGGATATTATCTGCGAACTACCCGACCTTGGGTGGTTGAAGTGGACTCTGCTGGAGGCACAAGCAATTACACGGCGCCGTACTTGGGTACCTCCTCGCATAGAAGATATCCTTAAGATGGCGAGTAGTCAGCAATTACGCCTGGTTCAAAGCGGAGATGAACTGTTAAATGTAGTACTGGAATCACTGAAGCGACTAGAGCAGACATTTCGGGGGGAAACCCCGGCTTCAAGAGATGTTTGGGACCAGATTGCGGATAAGGTGTTTCGCCCGATCAATGAAAACGAATTCTCAGACTACATAAAAAGACACCTCGATGAAGATCTAAGGCAAAAAGGTATTATTGTTAATCGTGAAGTTCGCATTCACCGGGGTGAGCGGACAGATATCCACGTTGATGCCGTTGTGCGCGGTGCACATGGGAATCTTTACGACTCCATAACCGTTATTATTGAAGTAAAGGGCTGTTGGAACCCAGAACTGCATCAGGCAATGGAAAGACAGCTTCTTAACTGCTATCTGAAGGATACCCACTGCCAGCACGGTTTGTATCTTGTAGGTTGGTTTAATTGCGAACAATGGGATGACGGAGATTATAGAAAAAAGCAAGCAACAAAACTTTGTAAGGATGACGCACAAGAACAATTGAATGTCCAAGCTACCACATTATCTCGACAAGGTAAAACGATCAAAACCTTGCTTATAAATGCGGCACTTCGCTAATCAAAGAGTGGAATGGGGTTAAATCTTTATCCTTGAATATTTATTAGTGCCCCACCCATAAAAAAGGTGGGCCTCCTGTAATTTTAGATTTCAGATTTTAAATTTCAAATTTGTTAAGAAGGGGGTTGGATTCTTCTCTCTCAGGTGCGGGGTGCCGGACTTTTGTTCATACTTAGAAGGACCATGCCAAAGAATATCGGCACGACGGAGAGCAATTGAAACCGCGTCGGGATATTGTGCAGGATGAGCCAGGCAAATAATAACGTTAGCGGAGGCGCAATACTGGCCAACGCATTTGACTTTGTCACGCTGATCCTATGGATCCCCTCCACCCATAAGATTTTTGAAAATCCTAACAGCAAAAGGCCATTGATCAAGATGAGGGCAGCGGAACTCTTAAGATCCGTTATCGAAGCTCTTTCCTTAAACAAGTAGGCTAAAATCAATACGATGGGAGTGCTTATGGAGCTGCGAACGAACAGAATCATTTCGCTGCTGACGGTTTGCCTTGCCTTTTGTTGGAAGTAGTTCCCAAAGGGCGCGATCATGGTAGCCATTAAGATTAAAAGATCGCCCAGATGAAGCTTGGTCATGTTGGGATAGAGAACGATGAACACACCGATCAGCATGAAGACGGCTCCCAGGGTATGTTTTGGGGATATGAAATCTTTGCGCCAGACATGGAAAAAAGCAAAACTGAAAAACATTTCGGTTGATACGATCAGGCTTGCATTTCCAGCGCTCGTATAGCGGAGGCCGAGGAAGACCAGGCCATAGTACAGAATGCCGAGGAAGAATGTGGCCCACAAGATGTTTTTAAAGGAGGATCGACCCATGATCTCCCCCCATCGATGTCCGAGCGTTAACGCGCCGCTAAAAAAGAGGGCCGCAAAGAAGGTGCTCCATCCGAAAGAGATCAAAGGAGGAAGACGGTCATAGGAGAGAATGGTAATCACCGGGAAGAGGCTCCAGAGGAGAGCCTGTAAGAGAATAAGAAATTCTCCTTGTCTTTCCCGATCGGGTTTCATAAAGGATCCGTTGGGAGTGTTAAGCCCTCCTCCTAACAAAGAAGGAAAGTTCCCGGTGAAAGGGGACGCCCCCTGTCCTCCTTTCCGATGTAACTCCATTGTAGAACAAGCGTTAGGGAAATCGAAGAGACTGTGCCGGTGTATGGGTTATTGAATAGGGAATCATCCTAAAAAAATACTGGTGGATTCTCGCCCAAATACAGTACATCCCCCATTTACAATATGGAGGTCTTTCTCGTAGACTGAAAATAGAGCTTCTATTCTTTTTTCGTATACCGTGCTGTTTCGATTGGAATGAGCACATAGGCCAGAAGTTAGGCCCCGAGGAGAAAAAAATAGACGTTTCAAAAGAGGAGGAGGAGAAATGAGGCTTTTCAACATCCATGTGATTCCATGTCATTCGGCAAGTGACTTTCATTCGAAATTGAAAAAAAGGATAATGCTGCACACCATCCTGGAGTCCGTCAAAATCGTTTTCATCATGGCCATCGCCGTTTTTGTCCTTCCGGAATACGTTGTGCCCCTTTCCCAAAGAAGCGCGCGAGCCGACTTTCCGGTCGGAATGGAGGAGTTTCTTCCCATCACAAAATCCGCCGACACCAACATAAAAGAAGTTCTGCATCTTGCGAATATGATCCGGTTAATTACAGAAAATCAACTTCCCGAAGCCAAAGTGTTGAGGTATGCCGGTTTGATCTCCCATGTTTCCCGGAGATATGGAGAGAACCCCCTTGAAATCATAGCGATCATCATGGCCGAAAGCAATTTCAAGGGAGATAGCATCAATAGGGAGACCGGCGATTATGGTCTCGGGCAGATCAATTGGGAATATTGGGGCAAAGACTACGGGTTGACGCCCACACAACTTCTGGATCCGTCGATCAACATTTTTTTAACCTGCCATGTCTACAATTTTTTTGGAAAGGATTTCGGCAAATACCATCGAGGCAACGGCATCCAGTGCAATGCCTACCTTGTGAATGTAAAAGGTATTCTCTCCACGTTGAATGCCTTTATCGAATTGAACAAAGAGAATATTTCCTAAATAGCAGCTTCGGGGGAAGAGCACATTGAACTATTTCCCCAGAGCTTTCGTTTGTATCCGTTGAATAGGTTTAATCCTATCGTTTTCCTCTGTCTCTCTCTGCCTCGGTCATGTTCCGATTCCTCCATTCTTTTTGCTGGGCTGGTGCTCGAAGGGATGAAGAAAGCACTGCGATATCTCGTCGCCGATTTTCGTTGACATAGCACTGCTTTTTTTGTATATCCAACTCATCCCAAGGCGAGTTCTTATCATCTCATGAAAAGGAAGTGACCTACAGACGGAAACGATGGAAAACGGAGGCATAACCAGAATCATGTAAGAATTAGGATGCATTCTTTATCAAATCTTAACAAATAAGGAGGAAGATTATCGATGAGAAAAACGGAAGCCTCTTCAGTCCGGTATTACAGGTTAAAAGTTGTTTCCATGTTTATTGCCGCGTTCATGCTCCTGGCTCCCAGCGGCTATTTTAACGCTGCCGAAGTCCTTGCCCAGGGTCGGGCGAAGGCTGTCGATTCGATGCGGCCGGATCGGGAAACCACAGAAGGTCTCGTCATCGGCGCGGTGAACAGAGCCACCAATACCCTTTCCTGGAAGGGGATTCCCTATGCCAGGCCTCCTGTCGGCGATCTCCGCTGGAAGGCACCTCAGGAGCCCGAAAAACGTTCAACGCCCTTCAAGACGGTTACTGTTTGCGAGATATGCCCCCAGTACATCGACCATGATAATAATCCCGCCACGCCGCAGGTTATCCTGGGTAATGAAGACTGCCTTTACCTGAATATCTGGCGTCCAAAGACCAAGGCAGCCGATCTGCCCGTTTATCTCTGGATCCACGGCGGCGGAAACAGCATTCAGTGGCCGCTCCTCTCCGATACGGATGCCTCTGTCCTCGCCAACAAGTCGAACATGGTCGTCGTGACCGTCAATTATCGCCTGGGACCGATGGGCTTCTTCAGTCATCCGGCCCTCCGTAGCGGGAAAAAGGGCGATGAGAAAAGTGATTCCGGGAATTTCGGGCTTTTGGATCTGATTCAGGCCCTATCCTGGATAAAGGCCAATATTGGGGCCTTCGGCGGCGATCCCGGAAATGTAACCATCGCCGGGGAGTCGGCGGGAGGCCAAAACGTCATTTCCCTCATCGCCTCGCCTCTGGCGAAAAGTCTTTTTCACAGGGCCATTTCTGAAAGCGGCGTTATCAGACCGGCGACGCCCGCGCAGGGAGCGGAGCATGCAAATGATGTCATCGCGAAACTCCTCGTAAGAGACGGCAGCGCCCCGGATGAAAAAACGGCAGCGGCCAAGCTGAAGGGCATGTCCCGGAAAGATATTGAAAAGTATTTAAGGTCGAAAAGCGCCCAGGCCTTCCTGGAAATGTACCCGGAAGGCAAGTTGATAGGGATGATCAGATTTCCCAACAGCTTCGGCGACGGCGCGGTGCTCCCTGTTGATTTTTATGGGGCCTTGAAGGCTGGGAGCTACAACAAAGTACCGACCATCCTTGGAACAAATAAAGAGGAAGCGAAGCTGTTTCTCAGGTTGGATCCAAAATTTATGCCCTGGCAAGGCGACGGTTCCCTATTCAAAGACCCAGCCAAGACCGAGCTGTATGACCTGGTCGCCCAATATCAGAGCGACGGCTGGAAGGTCATGGCCGTGGACCAGTTGACAAGAATCCTAAGAACCAATGCTGATCAGCCCATGATTTATGCCTATCAATTCTTGTGGGGGGCCGGGGGGATGAAGAAAAGCGTTATGCCTTTTCCCGCTAATCTGCTGCTCGGTGCCTGCCACGCCATGGAGATCGATTTCGTTTTCGGAACGGAAGCCGTATCGCTTGGCGGTGTTGCCTTCGATGAAAAGAATCGCCCCGGCCGGGTCGCCCTGTCGAATGCAATGATGGACTATTGGGCCCAGTTCGCCCGAACGGGCAATCCCAACCGGGAGGGGTCCGGTCTGCCTGAATGGAAACCGTGGTCCAATACGCAAGGCTTTCCGAAGACCATCCTGCTGGATGCGGATTTCAACAATCTCAAAATAGAGATGTCTGCGAACGAACTTACCAATGAGGCAATTGAAAAGGCATTGAAGGCGGAACCCCGACAAACAGAAATACAACCCTTCTGGGATACCTCCCGCTACAGGACGTTAAAGAAGTAAGGTTAATGTCGTTTCGTATTGCTTCTTTTGCCCCGCCGTGCAGCCGGGGCAAAGGAAGCGCCTCCGGTTTGATTTTCACAATCTGGACTTAAGATTTATCGGAGCCTTCCGCCTGTCCCGCTTATTCAAAGTTTTTTGAGCGTCGAGATATTCAGACATGAAGGCTTCTCTTAATGTGCTATAGGCAAGAAAAGAAGAATTGGTTATTTCGGTGCTTGTTCGATTTACGGTTTTGGTTCTTATGGGAGTCATTCCGCACGCCGCTGATTGAAATCATTATTAACTCTTTCAATCTGAGACCAACATCAGCAGAAAAATAGCAGCGATCTTCAAAATTGATTTCTGCGTGCTTCCCTACTCCTCATTCGTTGAATTCACCAAAACGCAGCATCATATCTTTATGTGGACTAAACCATCAAAAACATCACTTTGGAGATTAATATTCCCTCTTGATCAGCTCAAGCTTGTCGATTGCCCGAGAGGGTGGATGAATCGGGAAGGTTATAACCGATATCTCAAGATAACGCATGCCAAAATGAAGGACCGGTTTGCTGCCAGAAGACGGTCAAAAAATAGAAAGGAGGGACCGATATAACGGAAAAATTAATCATTGCTCACCGTGGCGCCCCAAGCTATGCAAAAGAGAATACGATCGAATCGTTTGAAAAAGCTATAGCTCTGGGAGCGGATATGATCGAGTTCGATGTGAGAAGAACGAAAGACAATGTTTTTATTGTCTATCATGACGGATTGATTCAAGGCAAGCCCGTCAACGATTTGGTCTATGAAGAGATTAGCCAAATGGCCAAGGATCAGGGATTTGACATTCCTACGGTTGAAGAGGTTTTAAGATGGTCAAGGGGAAGGATAAAACTTGATGTCGAATTAAAGGAAGAAGACTATGAAAAAGAAATTGTAGAATTATTATCCAAGTATCTTGAAAAAGATCAATTTGTTATCACTTCATTTAATGAATCTTCTTTGAAGATCATCAAAGACAATTATCCCGGTATTCAAGTTGGTTTACTGTTAGGAAGATTCGAGGCCCCCCTATGGACAAGAATTTCGGAATTTTTCCCCATGAAAAGGTGTAAAAAAGCCCAGGCAGATTTCTTGGTGGCCCATTTGAAATTGTTAAGGTTTGGTTTCTTAGAAAGGGCCCGAAGAAGTCATAAACCAGTCTTCGTTTGGACAGTGAACGATGAAGAAATGATTCGGAAATTGCTGAATGACAGAAGCGTTTACGCCATCATCACAGATAAACCAGATTTAGCTGTTTCGCTACGGAATAAGATACTTTAGCTTAAAGAGAAAGGCACAATGAAAAGCGGTATTACATCTCCGGAAACACTGCCTTGGGTCAGGTGGCTTCCATTTCTCAGTCAATTTCTTCTTCAATCTTTGATCTAATAAGAACTTCGTCGCCCGTCTCTTGCTAAAGAGACTGTGTCGTAATTGTGATTTGGGATAGATTCAGTTGGGCAAGTGTTTTAAGGAAGATGAATATAGGAATTCATTCCCCCTCGCCCCTTTAGCAAAAGAGGGGCGAGGGGTGCGAGGGGTTGAGCTTTAGTTTCCCAATATCGCCCTTTGGTCCTGATCCGGTGTTGAGATAGGCTGGATATTGAAATTATCCACCAGCACCTTTAGCACATTCGGCGAAACAAAGGCAGGGAGGGATGGTCCGAGCCTAATATTCTTCACCCCCAGGTGGAGCAAGGTGAGAAGAATAGCCACTGCCTTCTGTTCGTACCAGGAGAGGATCAAAGAGAGAGGCAGTTCGTTGATTCCCACGTTGAAAGCCTTGGACAAGGCTAAGGCGATCTGAACAGCCGAATAGGCGTCGTTGCACTGGCCTACGTCTAAGAGCCTTGGGATGCCTCCGATATCCCCGAGGTCCTTATCGAAGAAGCGGAACTTACCGCATGCCAGGGTAAGAACAACGCAGTCCTTAGGGACTTTTTCCACAAACTCAGTGTAATAGTTACGCCCAGCCTTAGCGCCATCACATCCTCCCATAAGGAAGAAGTGACGGATGGCCTTCCCCTTCACCGCCTCAATGACTTTGTCTGCAACGCCTATTACGGTGTTTCTTGCAAAGCCAACCGTGACAGAGCGGCCATTCCTATCTTCTTGAAAACCCGGCATGGCCATGGCCCTGTCGATCACGGGTTTGAAATTTCTGCCCGAAATGTGTGTGACACCAGGCCATCCCACAGTGCCACTGGTGAAAATATTGCCCTTGTACGAATCCCTCGGCTTCTGGAGGCAGTTCGTGGTCATCAAGATGGCCCCAGGAAAATCGGCGAATTCCCGGTTCTGATTCTGCCAGGCCGTTCCGTAATGACCATAAAAATGGGAATATTTTTTTAAGCCTGGATAACCGTGGGCCGGAAGCATCTCTCCATGGGTATAAACGTGAATGCCTTTGCCCTCGGTCTGTTTGAGAAGTTCCTCCAAATCCTTGAGATCATGCCCGGAGACCAGGATGGCCTTTCCTTTCTTAGCTCTGAGAGGAACCTTTGTAGGAACAGGGTGGCCATAGGTCCCTGTATTGCCTGCGTCAAGAAGTTCCATGGCCCTTAGATTGATCTCTCCACACTTGAGAACCAGTCCCACCCAGTCGTTCAGGCTTAAGTCTTTCCTCAGGGTCGCGGCCAATCCTTCATGGATAAAGGCGTAGACCTTATCATCTGTCTGGCCAAGGATTTGAGCATGATCCGCATAGGCGGCTACACCCTTTATTCCAAAAATGAGAATATGCTGAAGCGAAAGGATATCAGGATCGATGGTTGGGTCCGATTTGATTCCCACCGCCTCTCCCTGTTTGACGAGTTCCTCTAAGTGGGTAGCCGGCTTGAAGGTAGCATGCCCCCCTTGAAAATCGACTTTCCCCTTGGCAGCCTTCACCTTTTCTTTAAGGTTTTCCCTTAAGGTCACACAGTGCTGGATCAATTGAACAAATCGATCCGGATCGAAATTGACGTTTGTCAGCGTAGAAAACATGGCCTTACACGTAAAATCATTGATCTCCGGATCAACCACTCTCGTCTTTCGGCCTTCCACTGCATAAAGGGACAGCCCTTTAAGGGCATAGATCAGAAGGTCCTGAAGGCTGGCCACATCCGATTCCTTGCCGCAAACCCCAAGCTTTGTGCATCCTTCCCCTTTTGCCGTCTGTTCACACTGATAACAAAACATAGTTGCTCCTCCTTTTGGATGAGATGTTATTTAATCGCCATCTCCTAAATACTTCCACATCTATCATCCTTCAGCGATCATGAATTGTAGCACTTTAATGCTTTGAAATGGAGTGCCATTTGTCCCTTGGTTCCCGCCAAGGCCGGGACTTCCAAAGTTTTAGAATGCGGTCTTTCATATTTTACGCCTTTGAAACGAAGAAAGTGAGCGAAACGCTACCATCCCGTTGGAGCCACCTGAATGAACCGGTAAAAGGTTTCCTCTCTAAAACTTTTCCAATCCCGCCCTTAGCGGGAACCGGTGTCACATGGGCCGATTTTTCAAAGCGCTGAAGTGTTACCCTTACCTAAAAATAATACTAAAAAATCAATTTGTGTTTGACTTAGGTCAAAAGGGTGCTTGGGGGCACACACTAATTTTTAAACGGTGGGGCATCCATGGAGAGTTGGGATAGTCGAACAGAAAGCAGAGATCAAAAGATGGGGAAGCGTGAGTTTAAGATTAAAGGTTCTAAGATGAAGTTTTTATTTTCCGATGAGGACAACGGTGCTTCTTGGATTGGCGAGGTAATGATCGGGGGGATCGATTTTTATCTCCTTGCCGACGTCAAGAAAGTCTTCCCCACTCTTAAGGCTTGTGTCAATGACCCGATACCACTTCTTGCCCTTTGTAAGCGGAGGAAGTTTGATGGATTGTAAATGAAAATCAGCGTTCAGGATAAAGAAAAGATAATAATCGCTCCATTCGGATTTTTCTTCGCCTCCGTCGATCTGAAAGCATAAGGTCCGGAGTTCAGGGTCATCCCAGGGAGGCTTTTCAAGATCTTTTCCAAACCAGGAAAAGTCCGGGATGTGATCGGCATCCAGATCCTCTCCGATAAAGAATTTTCTTCTCTGAAGAATGGTGCATCTTTTTTCAAAGGCGATGGCCTTCTTGAAAAAAGCAAGAAGGTCCGATTTTTCGTTAACCTCCTCCCACTGAAACCAGCTGATCTCGTTGTCCTGGCAGTAGGCATTGTTATTGCCCTTCTGTGTTCTCATAAATTCATCGCCGCCGAGGATCATTGGCGTTCCGCATGAAAAAAGGAGATAACAAACATGATTTTTGATCAGTTGCTTTCTCAGGTTGATGACATTGATATCCTCGGTGTCTCCTTCGACACCGCCATTCCATGAGTCATTGTCATGGGTGCCGTCACGGTTGTCTTCAAGATTCGCCTCGTTGTGTTTGTCATTATGAGAGACCAGATCGTGGAGGGTGAACCCGTCGTGGCAGGTGATGAAATTGATGCTGTTATAGGCAGACCTTCCGTCCTCACCGTACAGATCGGCAGAACCCGTTAATCTCCAGCCGAGATCCTTTACCTGCCCTGCATCCCCTTTGCCGTATTTCCTCATCGTATCCCTGAATTTTCCATTCCATTCAGACCAGTCTATCGGGAAATTTCCAACCTGATAGGTCCCGATGTCCCAGGGTTCGGCAATGAGCTTGACATGGTTTAATACGGGGTCCTGTGCGATCGCATCAAAGAAGGAAGCGGATTTTTGAAAGAAGCCGTCTTCCCGGCCTAGGACCGAGGCAAGGTCGAATCGAAAGCCGTCCACATGCATTACCTCAACCCAATAGCGAAGCGAGTCCATCACGAATCGGATGACATGGGGATTGGCGAGATTAAGACTATTCCCGCACCCTGTATAGTTCATGTAATAACGGTAGGGCTCGTGGGGAGTGCCTGACAGGCAGTAATAGGTGGGGTTATCAATCCCCTTAAAGCAGAGAGTCGGCCCGAGCTCATTTCCTTCGCCTGAGTGGTTGTAAACCACATCCAGGATGACCTCCATTCCGGCCCGATGAAGTTCGCGTACCAGGGTCTTAAATTCATTCACCTGACAGCCGGAAGACCTCTTTGTACAGTAGGACGATTCAGGTGCGAAAAAACCGATGGTATTATACCCCCAGTAATTTGTCAGTCCTTTGTTGAGCAGAATATCTTCAACATAGAATTCATGGAGGGGAAGAAACTCCACGGCATTGATTCCCAAATCCTTCAGGTAAGGTATCTTTTCAATAAAGCCCGGATAGGTCCCCGGGTTTTTGACCCCTGACGATCGGTGGGCTGTAAACCCCTTTAGATGGACTTCATAAATAATCAACTCGTGAAAGGGGATATCCGGAGGAGCGTCTCCCTGCCAGTCGAAATGATCATCCACAACAATGGACTTGGGGACGACCAAGGTATTGTCACGATTATCTTTTGAAAGATCTTTCACGGGTGAACCGGGATCATAGGCGAGCAGGAGATTATCAACATTTCTAAGCTTACCCGTAAAAGCCTTGGCATAGGGGTCGATGAGGAGCTTGTTTTCGTTGAAACGCATCCCATAGGCAGGATTGAAATCACCCTTGATTTTGTACCCGTACAGTTGTCCCGCCTTTAACCCGTGGACAAATGCATACCATATATACTTCGTACGATTTTCGAGCTTGATGATGTCCGTGGGTTCTTCATCCGGTCTGTCAAATAATAAAAGAAATACCTCGCTGGCATACTGCGAATAAATTGCGAAATTAACACCCTCTTCATATAAAGTGGCGCCGAGAGGGTGATATTTGCCCATTGAAATTTGTCTGTTTGTTTTGTGTTCTAATTCGTATGCCATCTCTTAGGATTTTTCTTCTATAAACCTTAGTTCAGATGCTTCGGCCCTATGCTCAGCATATGCAAACTGGTGAGTCTCGTCAAGTTAAAATAGGGGAAGAAAATCTGCTTGACAACCTAAACGGTCTTGTTATTATGGCGGAAAGTTAGGTTTTTGGTTTAATCCCATGAGACGGGGAAGAATAGAAATTTATCAAAGGAGGAGGTGAATATTGAGTTGCATTACGCCAATAGTAGTCGTGCATAGCCGCCATTCATTTCTTGCTAAAAGTTTGTCGAAAAGGAGGAAAACATGAATCAATTTGGTTCGTCTACAGGGAAGGTGCATTGGGTCTTGGTTTTGGCCCTTTTGCTTATTTTAATCGGTGGTTTCATCGCGTATCGGACACAAACCGACAGGGGAAACATCGCCATCCGAGATGTCCGATTTATGGGGTCTAACAATACCATGATGAGCGCTTTACTCTATGTACCCAAGGGAGTAGACGCAAAAAATAAAGCCCCAGGTATTTTAGCCATCCACGGGTATATTAATTCCCGTGAGACGCAGGACGGCTTTGCCATTGAATTTGCTCGTCGAGGATATGTTGTCCTGGCCCTGGATCAAACAGGCCATGGCTATTCCGATCCCCCGGCTTTTGCCAATGGTTTTGGTGGCATAGATGGGCTGAAATATTTACGGTCATTGGATATGGTCGACCTTGACAACATAGGGATGGAAGGACACTCCATGGGGGGTTGGGCAATAGGCATTGCCGCGGCCGTGATGAAGGACGCTTATAAGTCTTGTGTTTTTGCCGACTCCTCTACTGGAACTTATGGCTGTCCGGATGGCACCCCGACTTATCCCCGGAATATGGGCCTCATCTTCGCCAAATATGACGAGTTTTCAGCTTTAATGTGGTTATCCCCGGTTCCCAGTAATATTGTTAAATCCGACAAACTGAAAAAGGTTTTCGATACCCAGGAGGATGTGGTGGTTGGAAAGCTATACGGGTCCATTGAAGAAGGCACAGCCCGTAAGCTGTATCAACCTTCCATGACCCACGCCCGAGTTCATCTCTCAAAAGAGGGCATTGGAAATGCCGTTGAATGGTTTCAAATGACCTTGAAAGGGGGAAAAAACCTGCCCCCATCGAACCAGACCTGGTACTGGAAAGAGTTTTTTAACTTAGTGGCCATGGTCGGGATGGTCATCCTTCTTGTTGCGTTGGGAGGATACCTGCTTAAGACCAATTACTTTAAAGGGCTCCAAGAGGAACCGGCCCCAAAAAAATCCATGACTGGAGGAGGATGGTGGATCGGTGCGCTGATCATGGTGCTCCTTCCGCTCCCGATCTATGTGTTGGCCTGGGTCTGGCATTGGAGCAGCAAAGGAATAGCGAAAGAGTCCTTCCTATGGCCGGAGCAAATTACAACTGTCATCATGTTTTGGGCTTTTTACGTGGCCATCGTTTCACTGATTCTTTTCTTGGTCTGGTATTTCCTGACCAAAAAGAAATCAGGAGCCACCTCGGTCAATTTGGGATTGACCTGGAAGGACGAAGGCTTGAAATGGGGTAAAATCGGTAGATCATTCCTCCTGGCCTTTGTTATCGTCTTTATTGCCCATCTCACTCTGGCCATCTCGACCTGGTTGTTTCAGACGGACTACCGTTTTTGGGTCTTTGCCATCAAGCCGCTGGATGCTCTTCATTTCGGCATCACTCTGGGCTATATTATCCCCTTTCTCTTCTATTTTATCATTCTAGGGATTGTGTTGCACGGACAGATGCGACCGGGAAAACCTGATGCGGCCATGGGTATGGGAAAAGAAACGATCATCAATATAGTTTTGTTGATCCTCGGATATTTTATTTTTCTGGCGTGGGACTATAGCTCGCTCTTTGCCGGTGGGACACTGCGGCTCGCTTCAATCCGCTCCGCCAGTCTATTTGGTATCGTTCTGTTCCAGTATATCCCCATATTTGCTATCGTAGGGTGGGTCACAACCTATTTCTATCGAAAAACAGGCCACATCTATGTGGGCGCCTTTCTCAATACTATGCTGATTACCTGGATCATCGTGGCAGGTCAGGCGATCCACTTCAAACTCTAAAGATTTTCACCTGTTTTAACAACAGGTGACGATTTATCCGGAAACTGGACCTCCTGGGCTGCTTAATGCTACTCCAAGCAGCTCAGGAGGTCTTTAACGTGACAGGTAATACCTTAATGCAAGTGAGATAGTCGTTGGACATGATGCCTTAGGGATATCCGGATTGTGTTCGAGACGGATACGATTTCTCGCTCACCCTTGACCGTGCCTCACATTCGGCCTTGATTTATTGGCAGAACCAACTTTTGCTTTGGGGAGGAATCTATTTTTATGGAAAAAGAATATATCATGGCCCTGGATCAGGGAACCACGAGTTCCCGAGCGGTGATTTTCGACCACCAGGGGAAGATTATTAGTATAGCAGCCAAGGAGTTCAGGCAGATTTTTCCCCAGCCTGGATGGGTAGAACATGACCCTATGGAAATATGGGACACGCAAATGGAAGCTGCCCAGCGGGCTCTTGATTCCGCCAACCTTTCGCCTCAACAAATCGCCGCCATCGGGGTCACCAACCAGCGGGAGACCACTTTAATCTGGGACAGGGAGAGCGGCCGGCCAGTGTATAATGCCATTGTGTGGCAGTGCCGCAGGACCGCCCCGAATTGTTCCAGAATCAAAAAGACGAAATTCGCCCAAAAGATTCGCAGGAAAACTGGATTGGTGATCGACGCCTATTTTTCAGCCACGAAGATCCAGTGGATTTTGGGCCATCAAAAAACGATCCGCCGAGCAGCGGAAAGAGGGGAGCTGGCCTTTGGCACAGTGGATAGTTGGTTGCTGTACAATCTGACAGGGAAGAAACTCCATATCACGGATTATTCTAACGCTTCCCGCACGATGCTTTACAACATTCATAATCTTTCGTGGGATGAGGAGATCTTAGAATATTTGCATATTCCCGAACGAATCTTGCCGGCTGTCAAAGCTTCCAGTGAAATTTACGGAAGCACATCTCCCGGAGCCTTCTTAGGTATGGAGATCCCCGTCGCAGGAATCGTGGGAGATCAACAAGGAGCTCTTTTCGGCCAAACCTGCTTCCGCAAAGGCCTTTCCAAGAATACCTATGGAACAGGTTGCTTTTTGCTGATGAATATAGGGGGAAAGCCAGTGCTTTCCAGGAAAAACCTTCTGACGACAATCGCCTGGGGGATCGGCCGGAAAATTGAATATGCTTTAGAGGGAAGCGTCTTTATCGGCGGGGCTGTAGTCCAATGGCTCCGGGACGGCCTGCGGATGATTCAGCAAGCTTCCGAAAGTGAAAGGCTGGCCAGTAGCATCCAATCCAATGATGGCGTCTATTTTGTCCCGGCCTTCGTCGGCTTGGGAGCACCCTACTGGGATATGTATGCCCGGGGAGCCATTTTGGGAATTACCCGGGGAACGACGCCCGCTCATATTGCCCGGGCCGCCTTAGAGTCGATTGCCTATCAGACGAAGGATGTACTGGAATGCATGGAGGAGGATTCCGGAATGAAGCTGAAGGAATTGCGGGTGGATGGAGGGGCGGCCGCCAATGAGTTTTTGATGCAATTTCAAGCCGACATTCTGGGGGTTCCGGTAGTCATCCAGGAGATAACTGAGACGACCGCCTTGGGAGCCGCCTACATGGCTGGTTTGGCCGTAGGGTTTTGGAAGGATCAACAGCAAATTGCCGCCAATTATACCGTAAAGAGGAAATTTGTTCCTCGGATGAGTTCCAAACAGAGAGAATCCCTTTACCGGAAGTGGAAGATGGCCGTTGAAAGGGCAAGGGCTTGGGAACAAGAGAAATCGTAGGGCGCGAAGGAACCGAGGGTTAAGATCGAATTTTTATTCGTAAATATTTATCGGTGTGTCACCCATAGAGAAGTTGGCCCTGTCAACTAAAAACGAGGATGATGAGGTGAGGAGACGGGGTTTTGGAGAAATAGAATCTTCGTTGGAAAAGGATTTAATTTTAATACAGGGCACATCCTATTTTCAGATTTTAGCCTGCTGTTGATACCACCTGAAGGTTAAACTATTTCCAATTTGGATTTTCCCCTTTTAAATTTGTTTGACAGGATGACTATTTTGCGTATTATGGTAATATCGTGATGGTCTTCCGATAATCATCATGATGATAGTAAAATACTCCAAGATCGATCTACGCTACCAGGAGAGGAGGAATGCCCAATGAAACGATATACTGCAAAATTTCTGTTCGGCATGGTTTTGGTCTTAACGATTGTTCTGAGTGGTTTTTCCATTTCTTCCGCCATAGATACGACTGCCGAAAAGATTGTTACCAATAAAGATTCCTATGACGGGAAGGAGGTCTCGGTTTCGGGTACTGTTTCGAATCTAAAATTCAAAACAGCAAACGTTAAAGACGACTATACGACATTTATACTCGTTGGTGAATCTGGGGGTCGTATCAATGTCTTTATCTGGGGAAGCCCGAAACTCCAGCCAGGGCAAAAGGTCCAAGTAACGGGCCGTTATCAAAAGGTCAGGAGATGGGCCCAGCGCAATTATTACAACGAAATAGAGGCATCGGAAGTCAAATGAATGTGAAGTGGATAGAAATTTGCAGGTTATATTGAAAAGTAATCTGAGATGCGGCAGGTCGATGCGTGAATTAGGCGGTTGGAACTTCTGAAGCTTCTTCAAGAGATGGCCGCTCTGGGACATGCCCAATTCATCATTGCCACCCACTCTCCAATTCTTTTGGCTTGCCCTGGATCTGTGATTTGCAGTTTTAATCGTAGCCCATTGAAAACAATTCAATATGAGGATACAGAACATTAAAGAATTTATAAAAACTTTATGGTAAACCCCGGCAAGTACTTTCAAGGGGAATGATCGAGGTAAAACTTTAGATACAAATAAAAGAGGGCAGCAGACCCTCTGCCTTTCATTTTTCATCCAAACAATCCGGCTCCGTTCGAGAAAAGCCCTCAGAAGAGAGACGGGAATTCAACACCGCACTTCTTTAGTGATCTGCTTGCTCATGGTGAAATCGGTCTATTATAATTAGCAATAAATGAGTTTAAAGAATAGATCCCCTATGGAAATAGACCATGAATGAAGTGGCTCAGTTTCTGATTGAGCGGGGGTATATCGTCCTCTTCTCGTGGGTACTTTTTGGACAACTCGGTATCCCGATTCCCGTTGTTCCAATATTGCTCGCAGCGGGTGCATTGGCCGGTATCGGAAAACTAAATTTTGCACTTGTTTTCAGTTCAGCCTTTCTGGCAGCGTTGTTAAGCGATCAAGTCTGGTACCAGATCGGCCTCCGCCGTGGAAGTAAAGTTTTATCTTTCCTGTGCCGCATCTCCTTGGACCCCGATTCCTGTGTTCGACGTACAAAAAGGATTTTTGCTCGCTATGGTGCTCGTTCACTCCTGGTCGCCAAGTTCTTTCCGGGAATGGCTACGCTTGCATCCCCTCTTGCAGGAATCTCCCGCATGCGTCTTCTTCACTTTCTTTGATGGTCTTGGAGCCTTTATCTGGGTGGGTATCTTCACCTTAGTCGGTTATCAGTTTGGCCACGAGATCGAAGAGCATGTCGTCGACATCCGTGGTGTGGGTCCTTGGATAGGGTTCGTCGTTCCGATAGGCTTAGGGGCTTATATCTTCTGGAAATATATGCAGCGCCAACGGTTTCTCCATCAGTTAACCATTGCGCGAATCACTCCTGAAGAAGTGAAACGGAAACTTGATGTCGGTGAAGACATTTTAATTCTGGATCTGCGTGATGCCTTCGAATGTGAGATGGATCCTCGCACCATTCCCGGTGCCTTTCATCTCTCCGTTGAAGAGCTGGAGGAGCAACATCAGAAGATCCCCAGGGGCCGTGAGATCGTCTTGTTTTGCACCTGACCCAATGAGGCTTCAAGCGCCAGGGCGGCGCTGTTATTAAAGCAGCGGGGGATCAAACAAGTCCGCCCCCTTGCCGGAGGTCTTGGCGCCTGGGTCGAAAAAGACTTTCCTGTTGAGTTCCTAAACCTTCGGCCGTCGCCAGCGATCCTTCCACCCGAGTGATTTCAAGAAACAGGATCGCCAAGATTAAATTTATTCTCCTTCCATATATTCTGGCTGAATCACTTCGATGCGACAAAGACTTCATGGAGGTATAAAAATAGTGACACTGTTTTATCTTTTTCATTACAACTCGGAGGTTGAAATCTAAGAAGAGACAATGATATTCTAATAGAGTTCGAACTTTTCAAAGATATGTTAGGGAGACCCGAGATGGTAACTAAAAACTTTCCCAAAGAGGTTAAGAAATTTGAAATAGAGACCTATGAAAGGCCGAAAAACTTGAAAGAGTTACGGAAAACTCATGCTCCCTTTACCGGTTCACCCCTCAAACATCCCAATGATCCTAAGAAGATCATCTTAGTGCCAAATCCTTATGGCAGCAGTCCCTTCTATTATGAGTTCAAAAGCGATGATGTCACCTATGCGGAGCAACTTCCGAGTATTGTGAACTTAGAGGGCGAAACCGTTACCATGGTCAGATTTTGGGTGAAAAAAATGAGTGTGGGAATCCTCTGCACCCCTTTTTTAGTGGAAGAGATTAAAACTTAGAGTGAAGCTCCCCGGCCACAGGCCGGGGCTTCCCGGGCACGCAGTGGCGAGAGGGATACGAGCAAAGGGAATATCGTTTTAATCGTGCCCCTTGACCCCGCCTATCCCGCGATAGGCGGGACGGGGCGCTTGCCGGCCAAAGAAGGCCTGAGATAAAGAATCGAAAGATCAAAGAGAAGAAAGGCAGATGATCAGGGAGGAGGTTTGTTTATGGTGGATTCGACTTTAGAACTGTTCCGGGAACTGACTGAAGCGCCTGGCATTTCCGGCTATGAGCAAGAGGTCCGTGAGATCATTCGGAGACATCTTCAAGACATCACGACAATAGAACAGGACCGGTTGGGCAGTATTGTATGCCGAAAGAATGGCAAAGCAGAAAAGCCAAGGGTCATGCTGGCAGGACACATGGACGAGATTGGATTTATCGTCAAACTTGTGACCGATGAGGGCTTCATCAAATTCAGTCCCCTCGGAGGATGGTGGGGACATGTGATGCTGGCCCAGCGCGTAGTGATCAAAACCCGCAAGGGCGATGTGATCGGGCTCATCGGTTCGAAACCTCCCCATATCTTGTCAGAAGAGGAACGAAAGAAGCTTCAAGAACCAAAGGACATGTACATCGATGTGGGCGCCACCTCTTCGGCTGAGGTCAAGGAACTCGGCATCCGTCCAGGTGATCCTATCATTCCAATCTGTCCCTTCACTGTCTTAGGTACTGGCAAGACTTACCTGGCCAAGGCACTGGACGATCGAGTCGGGTGTGCCCTCTTCATTGAGGTGATTAAGGGCCTCGGCCGGGAAAAACATCCGAATACAGTGTATGGTGTTGGCACTGTCCAGGAAGAGGTAGGCCTTCGTGGAGCACGAACAAGCTCCTGGGTGGTTGAGCCGGATGTGGGGCTGACGATGGAGGTTGGTGTTGCGGGAGATGTTCCAGATGTTAAGAAAGACGATGCCCAGGGAAGGCTTGGAAAGGGTCCAGTGATCGTGATCCGGGATGGTAGCATGGTCCCAAACCTAAGGCTTCGGGATCTCTTCGTCAATACGGCAGAGAAATTGAAAATTCCTTATCAATTCGATATGTTGGAACGCGGTGGGACAGACTCCGGAGCAATTCATCTTCATCGTCGTGGAGTACCCAACCTTGTCGTTGCTGTTCCTACCCGGCACATTCACAGTCATGCAGGGATCATCTACCGGGATGACTTTGACCATGCGGTGAAGCTTGTCACCGCTGTGATCAAAAAGCTTGATGCGGACACAGTAGCGAGCCTGACCGAATAAAGAAGGAGGATTGAATAATTTTCCCAATCGATACGTCTAAAATAATATCTTAGAAATGAATGGTGAGGTTCCTCTGATATGAGTTGTAGAAGAAAGAGGAAAAATGTGGCAAAATTAGATAGAGAGTTAAGAAGGTGGATTGAGATGAAAAAATTTATAATGATCAGTGTACTTTTGCTGACAATTTTTCTGTCAAGCGGATCGGCCTTAGCTTGGCATCGTGGCCAGTTCGGGATCTTTATTACTCCACCACCCGTATGGGTGAGTCCCCCTGGTTTTTATTACCGAGGGTACTATCCCCCACCCAGTTACTACGGGCCAGATTACTATTACAATGAGCCTTACAGAGTCTGGGTTCCGGGCCACTGGGAAGAGAGGCGGACTCCCTATGGTCGGGAAAGGACCTGGATTCCAGGTTACTGGGAATATCGGCGATAAATGAACGGGATTGAGGTTAAGTCCTCAATCCCGTTCATTTACTAAAGTTACATCGTTGCGTTTGTTCTATCGCCTTCCTTCAAGTTACGCCTAAGGTTGAGCAGGGTTTCAACGTATTTAACTCAATCCCATTTTTTTACTTTTTCCGAAATCATCTGGGTGAGTTTTTTCTTCTGCGTATCGTTCAGATTGCTTTGGAAGCCGAGCAGCAAATCAAAGGCTTTATTAAAGCGTTGAGTCTCATCCCGAAGCATTCCCTGGAGGAGAGAGGTCATCTTTTGGATGTCGGGATTTTCTTTCGCTGCTTCCTCCTTGATTTTTACCAAGGCTTCCTTTTTTTCTTTTGAGCCCCTCCTGGAAGTTCTTCCGGATTTCGGCCTTTAAACCTTCCAACTTCATCTTTTGATCCTCATTAAGATCGAGCTTCCCTGCGGTCTTATCTACCTTCTTAATGAAGATCTTTTCAGCCTTTGACATCGTATCGATTCGGGGTTTGCACCCGACAACTAATCCCCCCCAAAAAAACGCCGCCATGAAATAAATGAAATACCGATTTAATTTCATCTTTTTTCTCCTTTCTCTCTATGAAAAATGGATTTGGTTATTCCCTCACGCTTTCAACTTAAGTCTAATAACTGAAGTCGGGAAAAGTCAACCCTACGACTCCCTTTTCTAAAGGACAGGGCCTTCAGCTGAGCTTTCGACCCGGGCCCAGGTTGAGGGCTCATGCCGAAACCCTGGGCTTGTCCACCATGCGATGGCCCGAGCCAGGCCGGTTCAGCGCAATGTAAGCCTTGGGTGCTGTTGGGGCAGTAATATGAATTTGTTAGTTTATGCGGGCTTAAGGGCTTAAGGATGAAGGATGGAGAAACTACGGAGCTTGCTTTCGCAACTGGGACAAAACCCCGAACCCTTGCCGTCTGTGTCCGCTAAGCTGTTTGAAAAAAACATCACGCATCGGGGGTTTCCACAATGTCCTAATCCATAAGTATGTCCTAATTCATGAACCGCTTCGGTAAAGACCCTCTGGTGAAAAAGGTCTTGATCTTCAGGCAAATGGTAAAACGTTTGCCTCAGACGGGTGATGGAAATAACCGCGGCTTTTGAGCTTGCTTGGCCAAAGACAAAATTTAATTCGGGAACAAATAAGTCGTGGTCCACGATACCTAAGATTTTTTCGTAAGGGGCGTACTCTTTTTGCTCCATGACGGCCTTTAGTATCACTGTCGAAAGATACTGTTTTCTTTTATGATTATAAGCATGAGCCGGTTCGGGCATTCCTCTCCCTGTGACTACCTGCCTGTTAAATACTTTGGTTAAATCATTCTTCAGCCAATTCAAGACATTTCTGTCTATCTCGCCAACCGGCACCAGGATGATCTCCATTTCTCGATTCCCTTCCTTTGCAAAGGCTCGGTGTTGAAAAGGAGACTAAGAGAAAGGATTAAGACTGGCAACATCATCTCGAATGACACCCTCACTCATTCTTGATGTGAAACCATTCCACGGATTTCTCATCATAATATATTATATAAAGATTCCCATCACTTCCTTTAACCTGATAGAACCTTCTTATTTTCCTGTCGTTAGATCTTTCTCCAACCCATTGCTTCAAAATTTCAATTACCTCAATTCTTTTCCAGCGAAAAAGGATCGTCCTCGGAGTTTCCTCACCCCGATAGCCCGAATAAGCGATGACCTCAATTCTTTCTTCAGATACTTCCATCAACTTTCGATTTCCACTTCTTTCAAGATTTTTGAAAATAAAGAGTCCCTATTCTTTTGGGTTATCCCAAAAAACCTAATATCCTGTCTTTTCCTTATCTTTTCGATCAGTCCGCTCCCCTTCAAGGCGATAGTGGCTATCACCCATTTTTCAGAATCCAGAATTTCTTCTAAGAGTTTTTTGAATTGGTCAGAGAAACATTCCATCTTCCCGATCTCATCAATGATAATGAGACGGGTTAGGAGGTCGAAAAATGAAATCAAGTCAAGAAAATCCTCAAATCCTTTGATGTCCACCTTGTATTGACCGACCCTGTAAGGGCTTCTGAT
The DNA here is from genome assembly GCA_963827685.1 of uncultured delta proteobacterium. GTDB lineage: Bacteria > Desulfobacterota > BSN033 > BSN033 > UBA1163 > UBA1163. The sequence continues at coordinate 384,872 of CAWHBU010000001.1, forward strand.
CCCCTTATGAGAAAGGAGTCCTCTCTTTCCTTCAAGACTGATCAGCTCAAATCCTCTTCTCTCACCCCCTTCTCTTATCTCTTCCGTATAAAAACCAACCGGATGAAGACTCTTCAGCCCTTCTGAAAGTTTTTTTATCAGAGTCGTCTTGCCTACACCGGGGAGTCCTGTGATGAGGAGATTCTTTTTTACTAAACCCAATGGGATCAACCTTTCCCTTATTTACTATTTATCCTTTGCTCCTCCCTCTTCCTTCGAGACAGGAGCGTGAGAGACGGGTTCCTCTGGGGAGGAGGGTTCTGAGCTTTCTGTCACCTCTTCATACTCCGGGATGACAATCCCCCTTTCTATCATGATGCTGTAAATGACGTTCGACCGGTTGATCACATATCGCTGATCTCCAACCGGGTTGTATTTTCTTGGATTCGGCAGGACGGATGCCAGCCTGGCCGCCTCCTCAGGAGTCAGTTCAGAGGGAGGTTTCCCATAATAGTGCCTCGAAGCCGCGTCCACGCCGAATATCCCTTCTCCCCACTCCGCCACATTGAGATAAAGTTCAAGAATTCGTTTTTTGGATAGGACTTTCTCCATTCTCCAGGTGATGACGGCTTCGGAGATCTTCCTGATCAAGGACTTTTCAGGAGAAAGATAAAGATTTCTCGCCAACTGTTGGGTGATGGTACTTCCGCCGGACTTAAATTTCTTAGCTTTGAGATCCTTTTCGATGGCCTTCTGTATCGCCTCATAGTCAAAGCCTTCGTGTTTCCAAAATTTATCATCTTCTGCAATGAGGACAGCCTTGATGAGGTATGGGGATATTTTAGAAAGAGGCACCCAACTCTGATCCATCCTGTATCTTTTCTTCTTCTCTTTGTATGCCCTTTCTCGATACTCCATGAGTGCCGTCTTTTTTGGGTTCTCTTTTCTGAGTTTTGAAAGATCGGGCATCAAAAGAAGGTAGAGAAGAGAGAGAAAGCCGGCGATAAATAACGCAACAACTAGCCATTTCCAATGCCCTCTTTTGACCATCTAACTCTCTTTATCGATTACAAATCGCCAATTCCAAATTCCAGATGGATCCTGAGTTCCAATTTCAAATCGCCGAAGCAATTTCATTTCGGATTTGGAATTTGAGTATAGGAGTTTATTTGTTATTCGGTATTTGGTGCTTAACCCGGAATTCCATATGATTGCGTGGATAGAGGTTAAGAAAAATCATCAGATCTTGGCTGTTCACATATGAGAACTGGGTTATTATCCTCGGACAAACGGATTGTGTCGCCTCTCGTATTGGATGGTCGAAGTGGGTGCGGATCCGTAATTATGACCGGGGAAGACCACGGTCTCACCAGGTAAGACATAGAGTTTTTGCCGGACAGACGCCTCCAGTACATCCCATGAACTCCCCGGGAAATCGGTCCTCCCCACCGAGCCCACGAAGAGGGTGTCGCCTGTAAATACCATCCCATCTGAATAGAGGGACATTCCCCCCGGGGAATGTCCCGGCGTGTGGATCACTTTCAGTTTAACATGACCCACCTGAATGGCATCTTCCTCTTTGACCAGGATGTCGGCTTGAGGAGAGGGCGTGGCGCCGAACATCTCGAGAAGATAGGGAGGGACTCGAACCAGAGCCTCTTGCATCCTCTTCATGGATGATGATCTTGGCTCCGGTTTTTTGCACCATCTCGGCGTTCCCCATGATATGGTCCACATGAGAATGGGTGTTGACGATATATTTAATCTTATCTAAACCATGGGATTTCGCTTCCGCGAGAAGCCTCTTGGCATCATCCGCAGGATCAATGAACAAACCTTCCCGACTTTCCTCATCTCCAATCAGATAACAGAACACTGCAAAATTACCAACCTCATATTGCTTAACAACCATCTTCTCCCTCCGCCTCAACGCATCTCCCATTACTATAATTTATGGACTTCTGATCTTCAACTTTTTTTCTTGACAAATTTTTTTTGACCCCATACACTGATCACTACCGGTTATATACTAACTGTTTAGTATGGAAAAAACGAATGAAAAAACTTAACAACAAAAATCTCCAGTCCCAAGAGACCGCAAACCGGATCCTCAATCAGGCGGTGAGAATATTTTTGGAAAAGGGTTATCATGGGACTTCGATCGAGGATATTACTCGAGCAGCCAAGTTGACCAAGGGGGCTCTTTATTGGCATTTCAGAAGCAAAGAGGATCTGCTGAAAAAAATTGTCGAGGAATATGAAAAACGATTCTTGGACGGGATGATTCAAGCCGTGAATGAGGTGAAGGGAAGTATTCCTGATAAGATTGAGAAGTACTTTCGATACAATTCGGCTTTTGCTTACTACAATCGAGAATTATGCGTTTCCTTTGACACATTGGCCGCGGAACTGGTTGGAGCTCATCATGGAATAGAGGCCGAATTTAGAAGGATTTATAGAAAATATCAGAAATTTTTATCAAACTTAATTGTTCAAGGGAAAAAAGAGAAGGTTTTTAAGAGGGAAATGGATGAAGATCTCAGCGCTCTGGTCATTATCGCCTTCCATGTCGGGATCTTGCTCCAATGGTCTATGAATAAGGATGAGATTGACGGCGAGGCCTATGTGGATACGTTTAAAAAAATCATGCTCAATGGCATGATGGCGTAGCTCAGGGAGGAAGGAATGGATTTTGAACTGACGAATCGGCAAAAGCAGATCTGTCGGGCTGCTCGGGAGTTTGCGGAGGGGGAGTTTCCTGAGGTCGCTCGAGAATACGACCGCCGAGAGGAATTCCCACGAGACCTTTGGAAGAAGGCTTGCGAACTGGGCTTTATCGGCGTTTTTGTCAAGAAAGAATATGGAGGCCTCGGATTAGGCTTCCTTGAATTTGCCATGGTGATGGAAGAATTTTGGAGAGTGGATCCTGGCTGTGGGAATATTCTGCTCACAGCATTTGGCTCTGAATTGATTCAGCTTTATGGCACCGAGGATCAGAAAAAGAAGTACCTTCCTCCTCTCACCAGGGGAGAGGCGATTATGGGGACGGCCATTACAGAGCCTGATGCAGGGAGCGATATCCTCTCCATTTTGACCGCAGCAAGAAAAGATGGGAATGACTATGTGATCAACGGATCGAAGCAATTTATTACAAACGGAAGTATTGCCAGCCATATCGTGGTATTCTGTTTAACCGATACCGAAGCGGAATCGAGGCTCAAGAGGTTCGGAACGATCGTTGTGGAAACAGATCGTCCGGGATTCGGGGCGATGAAGTTAACCGGAAAGCTGGGGATCAGGGCCTCTGATACGGCAGAGATCAGGTTGAGCGATGTGAGGGTTCCGAAAGAGAACCTGATCGGTGGGAAAGAGGGAGAAGGTTTTTCTCAAATTATGCAGCTCTTTAACATCAATCGTGTCATTGCTGCCTCGCAGGGCGTGGGGGTGGCCCAAGGGGCGCTGGAGAAGGCGATCAAACATGTGAAGGAGAGAAAACAGTTCGGACAACCCATTGGTGCCTTTCAAGCCGTCCAATTTAAGATTGCGGAGATGGCGACATGGGTAGAGGCTGCAAGGGCTCTCACCTATAAAGCGGGATGGATGATTGATCACGGGAAGGTGGACCCCAAACTGATTTCGATTGCTAAATATTTAGCTGGAGAGATTGGAGTCAAAGTGGCCAATGAGGCCCTTCAGCTCCACGGCGGATACGGGTATATCGCGGATTATGATATTGAGCGTTTCTACAGGGACGCCAAGATCGTTGAGATCTACGAAGGGACGAAGGAGATCGAAAAAAACACCATCGCCCGGGAGCTATTGGGGAGGCTATAAGAGAGTCACACCAAATCCCAGACTGCGGCAGTGTTTGGCATTTGACATTCTTTATTAAGGAGTTTGAAAGTATGGACTTTGAGCTCACGGTGGAACAGAAGGATATCAAAAAGGCGGCGCGAGAATTTGCAGAGGGAATGTTTCCAGAGGTTGCAGAAGAGTGTGACCTCCATGAAACATTTCCAAGAGCACTCTGGAAGAAGGCTTGTGACCTTGGATTCATTGGGGTCTTTATTGACGAAGCCTATGGAGGACCGGGCCTGGGTTTTCTGGAGCATGCCTTCATCGCTGAGGAGTTCGCCCGGGTGGATGCAGGCTGCGGGACTATCATCCATACGACCTTGGGTTCTGAATTTATTCTTTTGTTCGGTAGAGAAGAGCAGAAGAGGGAATATCTGCCTCTCTTACCAAAGGGAGAAGCCATCATGGGAATGGCCATCACCGAACCGGACGCCGGAAGTGATGTGGCCTCCGTTTCTACCGTGGCTCGAAGAATGAAGGATCTTTATGTGATCAGTGGGAATAAAATGTTTATTACGAATGGGAGCATTGCCGATTTCTTGGTCATCCTCTGCCTCACCAATGAAAATGAGGAAGTGAAGCCCAAACGCCATAGTGCCCTGATCGTCGAGAAAAGTCGAAAGGGATTTGAAACCAGTCAACTGAAGCGAAAATTAGGAATGCGGGCTTCGGATACGGCAGAACTCCATTTTTCAGATGTGGAGGTCCCTTTAGAGAATCTGGTAGGCGAAAAAGAAGGAGAGGGATTTCACCAGCTCATGGCTGTTTTCAATAGAACGCGAGTCACGGTGGCCTTCCAGGGGGTGGGGATTGCCCAGGGAGGATTGGAAAAGGCCATCCAATATTCAAAGCAGAGAAAACAGTTTGGAAGACCCTTAGGAAGTTTTCAAGGGATTCAGTTCAAATTGGCCGAGATGGCAAGCTTGGTCGAAGCCGCAAGAGCCCTTTGTTATCAGGCAGGCTGGATGGTGGACCACGGAAAGATTGATCCCAAACTGATCTCGATGGCGAAATGGTTTTCGGGGGAGGCGGCTGTTAAAGTTATCGATGAGGTGGTTCAAATCCACGGCGGGTACGGTTATCTTGGGGAGTACGGCATTGAACGGCTTTATCGAGACGCCAAACTCGTGGAGATCGTCGAAGGGACCAAGGAGATTGAAAAGTTAATCATCGCCCGAGAAATACTCGGGAGGTGACGAATTCCTGTGCTGCACGGGTTAGAGGTTCCACAGAGAGGGCCTAATGATTCGAAAGGAAAAGCCCGTTTTTAAAAAAATCATCTTTGAAAAAGAAGAAGGGATTGCAGTGATTCGATTCAATCGGCCTGAGGTGATGAATGCATTTGATATGGAAACGGTGGAGGAGTTGATCAAGGCAATCGGTCGTATTCGGAATGACGATGATACGAAAGTTCTAATTATTACAGGAAGTGGGAAAGCCTTCTGCGTTGGAGTCGATATAACAACCATAAAAGGAATCCATACGGATCAAGGGACCAAATTCCTAAAAAGGGGCCATCAGATCATCTTGAATTTAGTCACCCTTGAAAAACCCATTATTGCCGCCATTAATGGTTATGCGTTCGGAGCCGGCTGGAACCTTGCGTTGGCTTCCGACATTATCATCGCATCAGACGATGCGAAGTTTTCTCAATCTTTCGTCAAAATCGGATTAGTGTCAGATATGGGAGGGATGTATTTTTTGCCAAGATCCGTTAGTTTAAACAAGGCCAAGGAATTGATGTTTGTCGGCGAGACGATAGATGCAAAAGAAGCTGAAAGAATCGGGATGGTAAATAGAGTGGTTCCCAAAGATGGCCTGGAAAGGGTTGCAAAGGAGTTGGCAAAAAAAATAGCTCTGGGGCCATTAGAACCCATCGGATTGATGAAAAAGATATTAAATCAATCTGCTTATCTCGATCTCCCCTCTTTGCTGGAATTGGAAGCTCAGGCTCAGGAAATATGTTCTCAGACAGACGATCATAAAAGAAGGATAGAGGCATTTTTGGAAAGAAGAAGAAAAACTTTAAAGAAAGTCAAAAGGTGAAAAGGATGAGAGAAGTTGTGATTGTAAGTGCCACGAGGACACCCATCGGAGACTTTGGCGGGTCATTAAAAGATGTCTCTGCAACTTCTTTGACGATGGCGGTCATTGAGTCCTCTATCCAGAGGGTTGATATCGAAAAGAGGTTAGTGGATCAGGTGATCATGGGAAACTGTTTTGAGCCCCTGGATCAGAATGTGGCGAGGATCGCCGCGGTCAAAAGCGGTCTTCCCCTTGAAACGCCTGGCTTCACCATTGTGGTCAACTGCGCGTCCGCAATGCAGGCAATCATCTGCGGTACTCAAGCTATTCGAGACGGTGATGTGGATGCGGTCATCGCCGGCGGAGTCGAAAGCATGAGCAATGCTCCTTATATATTAACGACGACCCGTTGGGGTCAGCGTCTTCAGCATGGACAATTGATTGATATGCTATGGAGAGCCATGCAGGAGTACCCTATTGGGGCAGGGATGGGGTTGACAGCGGAGAATCTGGCAGAAAGGTATGACATTTCGAGAGAAGAACAAGATAAGTTTTCATTGTTAAGCCAACAAAGGGCTTGTAAGGCCGTTCAAGAAGGAAGATTTAAGGACGAGATTACGCCTGTCTCGATTCCTCAGAAAAAGGGAGAGGCGAAAATTGTCGATACGGATGAACATCCAAGACCTGATGTGACCTTGGAGAAGTTGGCTAAGTTGCCCCCCGCCTTTAAAAAAGATGGGACCGTAACAGCAGGCAATTCATCGGGGCTCAATGATGCGGCAGCCGTGACGGTTCTCATGTCTAAAGAAAAAGCGAAAGAGGTGGGGCTAATGCCACTGGCCAAAATATTGGGTTATGCGATCGTGGGTGTGGATCCATCCTATATGGGTATCGGGCCTGTTCCAGCAACCAAGAAAGTATTGAGCAAAACGGGTCTTTCTCTCAAGGATATCCAGCTTATCGAGATCAATGAGGCTTTTGCCGCCCAGTATTTATCCTGCGAAAGAGAGTTAGGTTTCAACAGGGATATTGTCAATGTCAATGGCAGTGGGATTGCCTTGGGCCATCCTGTAGGGGCAACAGGATGTCGTCTGGTGGTGACCCTGATTCATGAGATGGCAAAGAGAAATCTAACCTTGGGCCTTGCCACCCTTTGCGTCGGAGGGGGGTTGGGCTTCGCCGTGGTCATTGAGAGGGGGTGATAGGAGCAATCTTAAAAAGGAAAGATCGCGTGATCGCTTAGCTCAGTCATTCTATTTTGAAAGGAGGCTCCGTATGAAAAAAAGGGTCAAAAGAGAGGTTAATCGGCGAGAATTTATAAAAGGAATGGGCGCATTGGGGGCCGCTGTTACTTTCTCTGGGTTTCCTCGCTTAGCCCATTCTGCAGAAGAAGTAAAATTTGGTGTAGTTGAACCTTTAACCGGTCCTCTCGCTCCCCTGGGTTTGAGTGATCGAAGAGGCTATGAACAGGCAGTGGATGAGATCAACGCTGCCGGTGGAATCAAATCATTGGGGGGTGCGAAGTTAAGTATGATGCTTGGGGATAGCGAAGGAAAACCGGAGGTAGGAATGGCAGAGACGGAAAAACAGATTCAAAAAGGTGCCGTTACCATCTTTGGAGCTTTTCAAAGTGCTGTCGTTTTCGCCACCACCCAGGTAGCTGAAAAGTTTAAAACCCCGTTCATCGTAGGGATTGGCGTGGCTGAAGCGATCACACAGCGTGGATTCAAGTATACCTTTAGACCTATTGCTACCGATGCGTGGCATATTCGGGATGAATATGAGTATTTGGCCTATATTCAGAAAAAAAAGGGGATCAAGATAAAGAATATTGGGATATATTATGACGATACCCTTTGGGGTCAATCCAGTGCAAAAGCCTGGAAAAAATTGGCAGCGGAGAAAGGGTATTCCATTGTAGCCGATCTCCCTTATCCTCACGCCACCTCAGACATGACGGGTGTGATTTCAAAACTAAAGGCCGCTAATCCCGATGTGGCCTTAACCGTTGCCTACATTTCTGACGCCATTCTCGCGACAAGAACGATGAAGGATTTTGACTTCAACACACAGGCCATCATTGGCATGGGTGGAGGACATCAAGATAATGCCTACATTCAGGCATTAGGGAAATTGGCAGAATACGTCTCCGTGTCTGAGAACTGGGAAAATGACCTAAAGATTCCTGGGGTGAAAGAGGCCAATGAGAATTTTCTTAAGAGGAACGGAGTGGAGATGGACTGTGTTGCCTCTATGTGCTACACGTGTGTTTATGTGCTGAAGGATGCCCTTGAGAGAGCAGGATCAACGGATCGTGAAAAAATACGGGAAGCGCTTACGAAGACCAATTTGAAGCCAGGAGAAAAAGGGAACATCCAACCTTGCGCCATTATCTTTGGCGAGGACGGGCAGAATAAAGATGCGAGAACGGTTATTGCTCAGATTCAAAATGGCAAACGTCGTTCGATTTTCCCCGAGGAGTATGCTGCCAGCAAACCCATTTGGCCGATGCCCAAGTGGAAAGATCGCAAATGACCTTATTTGACAAGCCGCAGAAAGGGTAGGGATGGATAGTAGCATTTTGCTCCAAGCCATCATCAGCGGACTTCTCATGGGGGGAGTCTATGCTTTGGTCGCAGTCAGTCTGAACCTGATCTTTGGGGTGATGAAGATCATCAATTTTGCCCATGGCGCTTTTATGATGCTTGGCATGTATTTCACTTATTGGGTTTCGATCTTTTTGGATATCCATCCCTATCTTTCACTATTCATAAGTATGTCTGCTCTCTTCGTAATTGGCTTCCTTATCCAATATGGTCTGATCAATCGAATCATGGAAGCCCCTGAACACAATCAACTTCTTTTAACCTTAGGGATCGCCCTTTTCCTTGAGAACTTGGCTCTATTCCTATGGAGCCCGAACTATCGGATGTTACAGGTGACTACCTTAGCAGGAGCCATGCATACACACAAGTTGATGTTCAGTACGCCTCGGATGATCGCTTTTGGGGCCGCTCTTGCCATGACCTTACTGCTCTACCTCTTCTTGACCAAAACCGATTCTGGAAAAGCAATTCGGGCTATTTCCCAGGATCGGGAGGGAGCACATGTGATTGGAATCAATATGAAGATTATATATTCCGTTGCTTTTGGAATCGGATCGGCCTGTGTCGCTGCTGCAGGCACCATGATCACCCCTTTTTTCTATATCACCCCTACGGTGGGATTGGTCTTCGTCATCACAGCATTTGTCATTGTGGTCCTGGGTGGGCTGGGAAGTTTCTGGGGAGCATTTTTTGGAGCCCTGATCGTGGGAATCGCAGAATCTTTGGGAGAAGTTCTGCTCCCGGGCTCCTTGAAGCAAGTGCCCATCTATTCCATCTTCATCCTCACTCTTCTGCTCAGACCAAAAGGGTTGTTCGGGAAAAAGCATGTCTAAGAACGGAATTCCAAAGATACTTTTCTTTTGGTTCGGCCTTATTTTGATCGCCGTCATGCTGCCCTTTCTACTCCCCTCCTATTTCGTCCACGTTCTCATTATGATTCTCTTCTACGGATATTTGGGAACGAGTTGGAACATCTTGGGAGGATATGCTGGCCAATTTTCTTTCGGACACGCTGCTTTCTTTGGAATAGGCGCTTATACTTCAACATTAATTTTTGTGAATTGGGGCATTAGTCCATGGATTGGAATGGTTTTCGGTGGCCTTCTTGGAATGCTATTAGGGCTGTTGATCGGCTCTCTTTGCTTCCATTACGGGCTGAGAGGTCCTTACTTTGCCTTGGCGACGTTGGCCTTCGCTGAATTGTTGCGTTTGGTCTCTCTCAATCTGGATCTGACCGGGAAGGCGATGGGCATCCTCATTCCACTTAAAGGGAATGCTCCCCTCTCTTTTCAGCATGAATCAAAGATTTTCTACTATTTTGTGATCTTACTGATGTTGATCGGTGCCCTTTGGGTGACGCGACGTATTGACGGAGGAAAGATCGGCGACTATCTTGCTGCCATCCGGGAGGACGAAGATTCAGCCGAGGCTATAGGGGTGAATACATTTTCATACAAACTTTTGGCGATTTTGATCAGTGGCTTTCTCACAGCCCTTGGAGGAACCTTCTATGTCCAGTATTTTCTTTACATCGACCCGGCTATCACCTTCGGTATCGACAACTCTATCGAAATTTTTTTAAGGCCCATTGTCGGAGGCATGGGGACTGTGTATGGTCCCATCGTCGGAGCATTTGTCTTAGGTCCTTTGGGCGAAGTGACACGAGGGATATTGGGTGGTTATCACGGGGTCCATCTCATGATTTACGGAGCCATTTTGGTTAGTGTTATTATTTTCCTTCCCAAAGGGATCTATGGATGGTTTATAAGCTTAAGAAAAAGGGATAAGGACGAAAAGTTATGTCATCCTTAAAGATAGAAAATCTGTCCAAGTCATTCGGTGGTTTGACAGCGGTCAATGGCGTGACATTCCAAGTCCAAGAAGGGGAGATTCTGGGTTTAATCGGTCCAAACGGATCAGGCAAAACCACCATATTCAATCTCATTTCCGGGTTTCTCATTCCTGATAGAGGAAACATTCATTTAGGAGAGGAGAGTTTAGTAGGCCTCAAACCCCATCAGATTTGCAAGAGAGGAATTGGTAGAACATTTCAGATTGTCAAACCCTTTTCTAATCTCAGTGTGATGAGGAATGTAAGAGCTGCGGTTTTCAATCGGGAGAGGGAGATCTCCGGGGCAAACCGTCAATCTGAGAAGTTACTTGAATTTATGGGCCTATGGTCAAAAAGGGATGAGCCGGCCACTAGTCTGACGCTCATGGAACGAAAACGCTTAGAATTGGCGAGGAGTTTGGCCACCCAACCTAAATTTCTCCTACTGGACGAGGTGATGGCTGGTCTGACCCCGGTCGAACAACAGCAGATGATTGAGCTAGTTGAAAAGATTAGGGAGGGGGGAATCACAATCATCGTGATTGAGCACACCATGCGAATCATCATGACCCTATCGGAACGAATAGTAGTCTTATGCTTTGGAGAAATTATTGCGCAGGGCATACCTCGAGAGGTAGCCCAAGATCCACATGTCATCAAATCCTATTTAGGGGAGAAATATAGCTTTGCTTGATGTTAAACAAATTTCTGCGGGATACGGCGACATTCAAATCCTTCATAAAATTTCCCTGAAGATCGAAAAGGGAGAGATGGTATCAGTATTAGGGGCAAACGGAGCAGGGAAGACTACTCTGCTTCTTACACTCTCTGGCATTGTTCAGCCTACAGAGGGGGAGATTTACTTCTTAAATAGACGGATCGATTGTTTAGAACCTCACCTGATTGTTCAAAAAGGAGTGGTCCGGATCCCTGAAGGGAGAAAGATTTTCCAAGAAATGACTGTGCTCGAAAATCTTGAATTGGGAAGCTATATCAGGACGGCCAAAATACATCGGAAGGAGAACTTGGCTAAGGTCTTTACATTATTCCCTCGTCTTGGGGAAAGGAAGCACCAACTGGCAGGGACGTTAAGTGGTGGAGAACAGCAGATGTTAGCCATCGGAAGGGGATTAATGACACTTCCGCAGATACTGATGTTGGATGAACCTTCTTTGGGGCTTGCTCCTTTGATAGTCATTGACCTCTTTGAGGTAATAAAGAAGATTAATCAAGAGGGGACCACAGTGATATTGGTGGAACAGAACATGCAACTTGCTCTGTCTACTGTTCAAAGGGGATACGTCATCGAGAATGGGAGAATTATTTTGGAAGGAGAGAGTAAAAATCTATTGAGGGAAGATCACATGAGAAAGGCTTATTTGGGGATTTAATTGAAATCTTAGCTTAAGGTGTCGATGGAGGAGTATTTGGGTCAAATTTTAGAGAGATTAGCAAGTCGGTTTGGGGAAAATATTGCCCTAAAATCTTTGAGGGATACGGGTAATCCGACGCATCTTCTGTTGTCCTCCAAACTGCATATTGGGTGGCAGAAAACCTGGATCAATAGGGATCTTAATAAATGGCAGCACTTATAAAACACCAAGGATAGTCATCGCTGTCCCAAATTTAATATGAAGGATGAGACGAGTCGGGTGGGTAGCAAAATGGGCTGGGAAATTGTAGAGGAAGAGTGGCCGGACTTTAAAGGTAAGATTTTTAAAAGCAGGCCGAAAAATGTCGTGGAATTCCTGGAAAATACTGTCAAAAAATATCCGGACAAAGTAGGCTTTATTGGCGGCGACTGGCGTCTAACGTTCAAGGAATTTGACGGGATAGTTAACAGGATTGCAGCCGGACTGGAAAAATACGGAGTAAAACGGAGAGACCATGTGGCCTTACTCTTAGGTGTACAAATGGAATTCCCGTCAAGCTTTTTTGCATTGATGAAACTTGGGGCCATTGTTGTGCCGCTCAATACCCGATTCAAGGGCGAGGAACTGGCCTATGAGATAAACGATTCCGAGAGCAAGGTGTTGATCGTCGATGAGGAGTATTGGCCCTATATTGATTCTGTAAGGGGGCAACTGAAAACGATTGAGAAGATATTTTTCAATGGACCTCGTGTGCCTCAGGGAACGCTTCCTTTTTCATTGTTGAAGGAAAATAGAGAAGATGCATTTACAAGGGCAGCACTATCAGAATCGGATGATGCTACGATCATGTATACCTCGGGTACCACAGGCAAACCTAAGGGTGCCATACTTCATCAGCGGGGCTTTGTATTAACAGCCATGCTTGTGAGTGACTTTATTCAATTTGAACCTGAAGATAAGATGATCTGTTGTATTCCCCTTTTCCATATCACAGGCCTCTCCTGCCTAATGCTTCCCCCGATTTTCAGTGGCGTAGCATCCGTCTATATGAGGCAATTTAAGACCAAGGATTTTTTGGAGATCATGGCTAAGGAAAAGGTGACGCAGTACATGGGGGTCGTTAACGTTATCTGGCTAATGGTCAATCACCCTGATTTCGATCAATATGATTTTTCTTCTTTTCGGATGGCCCTATTCGGGGGCTCTCCTGCCACAGAAGAGATGGTCACGGGTATCTTCAATAAACTGCCGCACATTCAAATCAGCGTGGGATACGGGCTGACGGAATCCTTCGCTATTGTAACGTCGACACCCTTTGAGGATGCCCTTCGCAAGATAAAAGCTGTCGGCAAATGCCTTCCAACAGTAGAGGCGAAGATAGTGGATAATGAAGGTCATGATCTGCCAACGGACGGGGTGGGTGAGATCGTGTTAAAAGGTGCAAAAACCTTTAAAGGATACTGGAAGAAGCCGGAGGCCACGAGGCAAACGATTGTGGATGGCTGGCTCCATACAGGGGATATAGGCAAAATCGATGACGATGGCTTTATCTACATATTAGACCGTAAGAAAGACATGATTAACCGAGGCGGAGAAAAGGTCTATTCTCTCGAGGTGGAGAATGTCATCTCAGGACATCAGAAAGTGCTGGAAGTGGCAGCGGTGGGAGTCCCTGACCAATTTTTGGGCGAGGCAGTGAAGGTAGCAATCGTTTTAAGGCCTGGTCAAACTGCAGACGAGGAGGAGATTAAGAATTTCTGTTCTCAACACCTGGCAGATTATAAAGTTCCCAAATACGTAGAATTTTTGGATCTGCTACCCAGAAATCCAGCAGGCAAAGTCATGAAGGGAGATCTTAGATATATTAAAGAGTAAGATGATGATAAGGATTCAAGGGGCAAAGGGCCAAGGATTCGAGTGACACGAAAGAAATGCGTGGACTACGTGAAGAATCTGCCGGAAATCGAATAAGATGTAAAAATCAGGACTTAACTTTACGTATACTGTCAAGTCAGGTGGAGCTTTCTTCCTCCTGCTGTAATAAATGATCGATGGGTTCTATTAACAAGTGTAGATTTCAAATGGTATTGGGTGGGTAGGTATATCCGAAACAGTTCGCCTATACTCCATCGGAGCTATTTTATAAATGAACCCTTTATGGAAAATTGAGGGTTGAAAAAAGTATTCTAACAAAATAAAACTCAGGATTATTTGATAATGGAGATTCTACCATTAAGCATATCACATCGAAAGATGGCATACCGATTGCGTATGAACGTAGCGGCAAAGGACTACCACTAGTCTTGATACACGGTGCAGCTGCTGATCATACACGTTGGACGCCGATCCTTCCGGAACTAGAAAAACATTTCACAGTTTACGCTGTAGATCGCAGAGGTCGCGGTCAGAGCGGGGATGCCGAGCCCTATACCATAGAGCGTGAATATGAGGATGTGGTTGCAGTCATTGATTCAATTCCTGGTCCAGTGAGCTTACTTGGGCATTCCTATGGTGCCATCTGCTCTTTGGAAGCTTCTCTTAAGACGTCCAATCTTCGAAAGCTCATTTTGTATGAACCTCCAATACATACTGATGTTAAAAAAAATTACCCTCCCGATGCCATAGACAGAATGAGCTCATATTTGCAGGTTGGAGAACGCGAGAAAGCCTTGCTGATTTTTCTGCAAGAGATTGTCGGGATCCCTCAGAATGAAATTAATATGCTAAGATCCCTTCCCAGTTGGTCTTCTAGGGTATCTGCGGCTCACACTCTTCCCCGCGAGGAAGCAAGTGTAGACTCCTACATTCTCAAACCTGAACAGTTTTCCCATATGGAAACACCCACTTTGTTTCTTCTTGGGGGTGACAGTCCTTCATTCTTTAGAGCTGCGATCGAAACTCTAAAAAAATCTATTCTTAATAGTAGAATTGCAATTATGTCCGGACAACGGCACGCAGCAATGGACACTGCTCCAGAACTATTCTTAAGTGAGGTTATAGGGTTCCTGAATGAGAAAAAATGATTGAGCAGTTCAACTCTCAACTTCGCATGTTTTGGAGTCGGCGGCTCGGTGCGGTGCGTCAGCGACGCCACGCTCCGCTCAAATCGAAGGCTTGATTATTGAACTGCGGTTTACGATTAAACTTTAATTGTGCTACTTATGCTATCTTATATAGCATGTGCGATCCGTCCGAGGGACGTTAGACGACTTACTGCCCCAGAATCTCTGTTGACCTTGATGAGGTAAGCCGAGTTCTTTTGGTGTGCCCAATGCCTGGGGCGGGATCGGAACGGTCTTAGGGGTTTTCATGGCACGGTCGACCTTGACACACTCCTCAGGGAATCCGATTTTATCAGTATCCACACCTCTCACTTCTGAGACAGCGAATAGGTTCGGCTACGAGCAATTCAAGAAGATGAATCGCACCGCCTACTTCACCAACACGGCCAGGAGAGGATGTGTAGACTAGGCAGGGTTGATTCGAGCCCTGCTAAAGGGAAGGCTCATCCCCCGAGTAGGGATCGACGTAACGGTTGACGAACCTATGCCCCCGGATAATGAGCTACTCGCAATAAAGAATGTTGTGCTTACCGGCCATAGTGCCTGATATTCGGTCAAGTCAGAGACAGACCTCTACCAGAGACCGATGACCCAGGTGGTCCAGGTCCTCCGGGGGGAATTACCTGTCTACACGGTCAACACCGATGTGAAGATGAAGTGGATGACGCGGTGGGGCAAGAAGGTGTACGGAGGCACCAAATGAAAATTGGTCGCTTCTCAAGCAACGGGACCGATTTTGTCGGGGCTGTATTCGGAGAGAAAGTCTTCAACCTTTCCGAAGCTGCATCACGGACCAGGGAACCCGTGTTATCGGACCTTAGCTCGATTCTCAGACAAGAACGATTCGATGTCACTCACTTTGCTGAGCTTTACAACCGGGAGAGGGACCGTCAGGAATGCTGGCATCGCCTTGAGAATCTTTCCTTTCTTCCGCTTCTTCGGCCCGGAAAGATCATCTGTCTCGGCCTCAACTATGTGGAACATGCCCGCGAAGGAAATGTGCCCATCCCGGAGGAACCCATCTACTTTGAGAAAGCGGTAAGCTCGATCATCGCCCATGATCAGCCGGTCATATACCCGCCCCATCTGGGGAGGATTGACCCGGAGATCGAGCTGGCCTTTGTCATAGGCAAGCGTGCCCGTGGTATGATGGAGGCTGAGGCAAGAGCCTACATAGCCGGTTACACGATTCTCAACGACGTGACGGCCCGGGATCTTCAACGAAAGGACATTGGGAATCGTCATCCCTGGTACCGTTCAAAGAGCCTCGATACCTTTTGTCCTGTCGGCCCCTGGATGGTTACGGCGGATGAGATCGATCCGCAGGAGGCCCTGATGATTCAGCTGCGTGTCAACGGGGAAGTGAGACAAAACTCCTCGACCCAATATCTTGTTTTCAATGTGCCTATTCTCCTCTGCAGGATTTCGGAGCTTATTACACTGGAGCCGGGAGACATCGTCTCCACAGGGACACCGGAGGGGATTGCGCCTGTCTACCCCGGGGACGTCATGGAGGCTGAGATCGAGAAAATAGGCATCCTGAGAAATCCCGTAAAAGGGATCGGATAGTGTCAGGTGGTGATCCGGTTAGGTTTGACAGAACAGGTCATCGCCGCCAATCCGGCTGTTGAAGGAAAATTCAGGTCACGTGTTCCCCACGGAAGGTTCGGCGAAGGGGAGGAAGTTGGGAAACCGTTGTCTGGTTTTGCCCGGACAGAGCCTCGTTTGTTACAGGGCATACATGGTGATAGACGGCGGCGCTTTGGCATGAGAACAAATTAAGGAGAAAGAATCCCGCCCTGTAGGAGGGGTCCGTTATTTGACAATCCCCCGCCGATCATTTAGTGAAAAAAGAGATTTTCCTTGGTTTAGGAAGATGAGGGGGAGACTGAACTCATGAAACTTGATAGAGACCTCTATGCCTACCTCTGGCAAAGTGCTTATGAAAATAACTGCAACACTTATTTGATCCGTGGAGAGGTAACGGTTCTCATCGATCCTGGTCATTCCCGCCATATTCCCAAACTCTTTCACCAGATGGAAGGAGATGGGGTTTCTCCAGAAGAGGTCGATCTGATCATCGTGACCCATTCTCATCCAGACCATTTTGAAGGCCTCGAGACCTTTAAGGATATGCCGGTCAAGATTGCGATGAACCACGAGGAAGAGCGCTACCTTATGGAGAATGGGAAACTCCTCTTTGACATGATGGGGCAAGCGATGCCTGAATTTCGAATCGATTTCTACCTGAAGGAAGGGGAACTCTATTTGGGTAAGGAGACCTTTCATATCTACCGGACCCCGGGTCACTCCCCTGGCTCCCTTTCGATCCATTGGCCTGAGAGGATGGTCCTCTTCACGGGCGATCTTGTTTTTCATGGGGGCATTGGGAGAACAGACTTTCTGGGGGGCAACTCCGAATTAATAAAGGATAGTATTGAAAGAATGTCCCGTTTGGATACGGAGCTTTTGCTTCCTGGCCATGGAGAGATGGTGGTGGGGAAGGAGGGAGTGCTTCAGAACTTTGAGTTGATACGACAGAGCTTTTATGCTTATTTATGAACCCCTCAATTGTTCTTTGATTTCCTCTAATTTTATCTTGTAAGAGTGATTTAATTTCTCATTTTCTTTTTTCCAGAGTTCGCTCCCTTCGAGTTTCGGCTCCACCGCACTCCCGTGGATCCTTTCTTTCCGCAGGCCCTCTATCAATTGGAGCCTCGCCTTCTCTTTGACCTTTTCCTTTTCTCCTTGGTATTGGGAATGGAGGTAGCGAAGTTTTTGTTTTACCTTGTGAATATTTCTTTGCTCCAATGATTCAATCCCTTTGAGGATCCTTTCCTCTTCATCGTCCAGAGAGAGGGCATCGACCCATTGAGAGAGAAGAATTTCTTTCACGGTGGTCGCTGTTTTCTTCTCCATTCGCTCGATCTGCTTCAGAATTTGATTCAATGGGAGAAGTCCGTCACGGTACCGGTGAAAGAGGCTGGTTGCTTTCTGCATGACCTCCTTTTGCTTCATCTCTTCTTTTTCCTTCTCGGAGATGGCAAACTTTTTTGTTCTCTCCATCGCCAATTCTAAGGTGGATTTAATCTCTCCCATGGATCAACCCTTCTTCCAGACGAAAGAGAGACCCCAGTTATTTCTGGGGTCTCTCTTTCATTTATCCTAACGAGTTTCCGCTTATGCTAGAACCGTCACGTCCGTCGCCTGGGGACCTTTTGGACCTTCTGAGATCTCGAATTCCACCTCATCGCCTTCGTAAAGGGTTTTGAATCCGTCCTTCTTGATGGCCGAGAAGTGAACGAATACATCGCCCCCATCCTCTCTGGAAATGAATCCGTAGCCCTTCTTCTCGTTAAACCATTTGACACGACCTTTGGCCACTACAACTCACCTCCTCTCTTTTCTGAACTGGTGTAAGTTGTAATAGCCTTTGGTCCTTGCTAAAAAGCCACAAAAGTATGAACTCAAACTTTTGTGGCTTTTTTTACGATCCAAACAACTACTCCTTACAACTTACTGTGGCTAAATTATGTGAAAATCTTTTTCAAAAGTCAAGTCTTTTTTCAGAGAGCCCTGAGAAATGACTAAGTCCTCTCTTGATCACGCAGATTTCAAAAATGGTTAAGAAAAATTTAGGGATTTCTCGAGTTTTCCGAAAATCTCTTTTAATCTGAAGGAATGGATTTACGGAATGAAACCGTTGAGGCATAATACGTTGAAGAAAAGGACCAAGAAGATATGTTTTTTAAGACTTGTTTTTGCTGGATCATTCTATGGACACTTTTTCTCCCCATTCCCTATTCCTTTTCAGGAGAAATTTATCGTTGGACGGATGAAAAGGGAACGGTCCATTTAACCGACGATAAATCCAAGGTTCCTGAACGATATGCTGATCAGGCGGAGAGAATAGAGATCCAGAAAGAAACTTTGGAAGAGGTTGAGAAAACCGGACAACCGGAGGAAAGGCCTGACCGCGTGAAGGATTATTTAGAGAAGATTGAGAAGAAGATAGAGACGAAGAAAAGCATGGAGAAAAAGATTTCTGAGTTGGAGGAAGATTTGAGATTGTCCGAGGAGAGCTTAAAAAAAATTCAGGAATATGAAAGAGGAATACCTCTATTATCAGCCATTTAGGGACCCGAACACGGGGAAATGGGTTCTTGTCGCTTCGCCCTTTCATGAAGAGGAGAGGAGGTTAAAGGCCAAGATTGATGCCATCCGAGCTGAAATAAAGTCGATTCAAGAGAAGCTTTCGAAATTAATGAGGAGCTTATGAAAAACTATAATTTATTGAAATTAAAACGGAAACCTAATATTTTTTTCTTGACACTATAAACATATTGTATTATATTGTATTTCAAATTGTATAGAGGGGGTTTCTTTGGCACAGAAAAAGGTTGCCCGTACCATTTACATTAAAGACGAACAAATGGAGGCCTTAAAGAGGTTATCTGAGAAGACCAAAGTCCCTCAGTCCGTCTATGTTAGGGAGGCTTTGGATATGCTCTTGGAAAAATATTCTGAACAACTGAAATTCGAATTTAAAGAGTATTTCAAAGGATAACCTCTTTGAAAGCATCTCAGGGCTGGAATGGAAAGGTAACGTGGATCGTTTCCGATTAAGTTACTTAAAATCAACAGAATTTGAAAGATTGGAGTTTGATGAATCTTTTTCATACAATGATGCCAGAAAAACGACAAATCCCCCCTCTCTTTCTCCAGAATTCAATATGCCGGAGACTCTTTCCTCCGAAGCCATTCTAAAACAGGCGAAGGCTGATCTGAAGAATTCCGATTCGAAGATAAGAATCTTGGCGATAAAATACTATTTGGAAAAATCTTATCCCTCCATTCCCCTGTCTCTTCTTCAGGAAATTTTATCTGATCGAGACCCGGATGTCAGAGCCGAAGCGCTCCGTTGCCTTATTAAATTTAGAAGCCCTATCGTTTCCCCTTTATTAAGAAAATATCTTAAGGATAGCGATCCAAGGGTCAGGATCGCTGTCCTCCGAGGAATGCTCCAATATCAAGAAAAAGTCGACCTAAACATCCTTCTTCAATCTTTGAGCGATGAATCTCCTTGGGTGAGACGGAAAGTGGCTACCGTATTAGGGTGGACACAAAGAGAGGGGGCCTTACCCATCCTGATAGAATTGTCAAAGGATCAGGACCCAAAGGTAAGAAGGGCAGCTCTTTTTTCTCTGGTCACCCTTTATCCTGATGAGAGTGAGGATCGTTTGATGGAGGCCATGACCGATTCCGATCCGGGTCTTCGAAAATGGGCGAAAACGACTTTAGAAAAAATAGCGGCTGGACCGTTGAAAAGAAAAACGGCTTCTCTTACAAAACGAGGTTGAGGACGAAAAAAGGATCCATGGTGACACGCTCATTACCCCTTATTCAAAGGGCTCAGATTCTCGGAGACGTCATCTACTCGCCGATGGCCTTTGCCAAGCTCCTCGGGATTTCTAAGCACGATCTCCTTGAGAAAGAGGCGAAAGGAATCCTTCCCCCTGCAAAGAGGGATTCCAATCAGGAACGCTATTATAAGCCAGAGGATGTCAGCAAGTATCGCGCCTACCTGGGACTTCCTTCCCCCCTCCCATCCATCCGCAAACAGCTCTTTCTCAACTTTAAAGGGGGAACAGGGAAGAGCACGATCTCCGCTTCTTATGGTTTTCGCCTTGCCCAGATGGGAGCCCGGACATTACTGATCGATTTAGATCCACAAGGCCATCTCACACAATGCCTAGGCCTCAACAGCCAACAGTTCCCCAAAACCCTGTTCCATGCCCTGATCGAGAAGGAAGAGATGGAAAAGGTCATCGTCAAGACGGATCTCCCCACATTGGATATAATCCCCTCGAACCTGAACCTCTCACCCGTAGAGCTCTCGCTCTTTTCCATGAATTCAAGAGAGTTCCGATTAAGGAGGCTGATCAGTTCTGTGGAGAAAAACTACGAACTGATTGTGATGGACGCCTCCCCCAGCATCGGGCTCTTAAACCTGAATGCGATCCTCGCCTCCAACGATCTCATCATCCCCGTCTTGGCCGATTTTCTTTCCTACCATGGGCTCAAGATTCTTTTCGAGACCCTCTCCACGATCGAAGAGGATTTTTCATTTGTTTTTGAGAATATCTTCATCTTCCTGAACCGCTACAATGAGTCTCATCGAATCTGCAAACGTTCGAAGAAGGCGCTGGAGACCCACTATGACAAATACCTCCTCAGCACCGTGATCCGTCAAGATACCAAGATCGCAGAGGCAACGAGTCAAGGAAGCCCGATCTTCCTGTTCGCCCAATCGTCAAAGGGCGCGGCGGATATCCAGAGCCTGATCGATGAAATATTAGAACCGAAAGGAGCTGATCATGTCAGATGAATTCACGAACAACGTGGCACAAAAATTCCCCAACACACTGAATAAAGAGCCGATTGAAAGGCCTTGGGATGTTGCGGAAGCCCGTCCCCTCTCTCCTTTGAAGAAACTTGTGGAAGAATCCAAAAAGGATGATTTGACCGAACGGATCGATACGCTTTATTCTGAGCTTCGTTCCTCTTTGACGGTGCGGTCTGCGCTGGAATTCGATCTGAAGAAGGCCAATCGAATTCTTGAAGAGGTGAACCGGGTCAAAGCAGAAGTCGAAAAGATTGTCGAGATGTTGAGGGTGATGGATGGATACATGAAAGAACGAATCAAGTAATCCCCTTCCCTCCCTTTCCCGGAGACGGGGAAAGAAGGAATGAGGGAGGGTCGAATGGCTGAGGAGGGTATAGGATGAAACCAAGAAGTCAGGTGATGACGGCCGATGGATTCGATACGAATGTTGCCGAAAAGATGCCGAAGATTAGAAAGCTGGAAGAACCCCTTCCCTCACCCCTGGAAATGGAACCCCAGTTACTGGAAGAAGATTATCACGAGCCTGTACCAGAAATGAGAATTCCGGAGAAGCAGGTAGAGAGGAAGATGATCTTCGAATCTCCAAAGAAAGGGATCGAGACCGAACAGAGTCTGGACGTCCTGAAACTGATCGAAGACCTTCATGCTCAGCTCCTTGCCTCGGCCCAGACCAAGAGGGCTCTGGAGATGGACCTGGCTTCTTACAAGAAGAGCATCCATCAATTGGCCCAAGATAATCAAGAATTACGTCGCCAGTGGGAAGCCCTGAGCAGAGAGCATCAGAGGCTCAAAGAGTTGCAGTCCGAATCGATCTATCTTCAAGAGGAGAATGCAGACGCCTTGGAGCGAATCAAAGAATTTCAACAGGAATTGAGAGAGATGAGGGAAGCCTTGGCCAAAGCCACTCAGGAAAGAGAGGAAGCCTTCGATCGAATTCGTGATCTGGAATCCCAGATGGAACAGAACGAGGTGGTTAAAATCAAAGGAAAGTTAAAGGAGAGAGAAGCCTCCGTTTTCTCTGAGGAGAACCGGGAACTCCAATCCAAACTGGAGGAGGCCCTCACCCAGAATAGGGATCTGGAGAAAAAGTACGAAACCTTGAAAAAATCCTTTAATGAAGTGAGAGAATCTCTCACCTTTTTAAGGGATTCCTGCAAAGTAAATTACTACAACCTATCGGAGACCCCTGAATAAAATCGAAAATTCTTGACATCCTCCAGTAATTAAAGTATAAAGTAATTATTTATTCGTTTGCTCGCCGTTTTTTATCCCCTCTCGGTACCTGTTCCACACAGAAGGGAATATTTCAAAGGAGAGCCGTTTTGAAAATTCGATTGATCGATCCAGCCTATGAGCACCCTTACATCAGCCACTCGCAAAAGGTAATTAAGAACATCTGGTTTGCCCGCCTCACGCTGACCGCGTTGGCTGCACTCACCCCCTCGAATATCGAAGTGAATATCACGGATGAGAATGTCGAGCCCATTGACTTTGAAGAGGAGGTGGATCTGGTCGGTGTGACCGGAATGGTGATGCATGCTCCAAGGGCTTACGAGATCGCACAGAGGTTTCGTCAGAGAGAGATCCCGGTCGTCATGGGCGGACCTCATGCCTCAAGCCTTCCCCTCGAAGCCAAGCAGCATGTGGATGCGGTGGTCATCGGTGAAGCGGAGAATGTCTGGGGAGGATTGATTGAAGATTTTAAGAAGGGATGCCTCAAACCTTTCTATCAGGCGGAGTCCTTCTGCTCGATGGAAAGACTCCCCTTTCCGAGGCTTGATCTCCTTCATAAAGATGCCTACATGACAATCAACTGTGTCCAAACGACCCGGGGTTGTCCTCACCAATGTGATTTTTGTCATGTCACGCATTTTTTTGGAAAGACTTATCGCTGTCGGCCGGTGGATGAAGTGATTGAAGAGGTGAAGCGGTTAGAAGGGGATTTTCTTGTTTTCATCGATGACAATATCGCTGGAAACCCCCGCTATGCCAAAGAGCTCTTTACCCGATTGAAGCCCCTCAAAAAGAAATGGGCCAGCCAGGCCAGTATGACCCTGACCCGGGACCCCGAACTCCTGAGACTTGCTGCGGAGAGCGGATGTGTCTCTTTGTTCATCGGGGTCGAATCCCTCTCTTCGGAAAACTTGAAGGATGTGAATAAAAGCTTTAATCAAGTCCACCAATTTGAGGAAGCCATGAAAGCCGTTCACGACCACGACATCTTGATCGTGGCCGGGTTCATTTTTGGATTGGATCATGATGATGAAGGGGTCTTTGAAAGGACGCTTCGATTTTGTGAACGGAATCGAATTGAATTGCCCAGTTTCTTCATTCTCACCCCCTTACCCGGGACGGCTTTATTCCAAAGGATGGAGTCAGAGGGCAGGCTCCTGCATAAAGATTGGAGTCAATATAATGGAGCCACAGTTGTTTTCAAGCCGAGATTGATGACCGAAGAGACGCTTCAGCGCGGATTTAATTGGGCATGCAAAGAGGGATATTCCTGGGGTTCCATCTTTAAAAGGGTTTGCCATCCCCAACAACGATTCGTCACTCGAGTCCTTTCGAATATCGCCTACCGAAGCATTGCGCAGAGGACACCGGAGGGTTATCTTCCAAGCCTTTCACGAATTTTGCAGAGGATGAATGATACCATCCCTCTCCACAATACTCGGGACTTGATTCAGCGGGTGGGGGAGAAAATTGCCGAGAGGAAACTTCGGATTGGTCAAAAAGCCGCCGATACGCTCAAACTCTATTCTATTTATAACGAGCGGGTTAGAACCCTGTTCGTCAGACTCGAGGGATCGATGGATCGGGAGGGAGCGAAAGAGTTGGTAGAGAGGCTTAAAGGAGTTTTACATGTAAAGATCCAGAAAGTCATCCTTGACTTCAAAGATGTTGGAGCTTTTTCCTCAGAGGCGATCTCCCTGCTCTCCAGAAAAGGTCTTCTTCAGACAGAAGAAGGAAAACTCTGGATCGCTGTGAACCCACCGGGCATCCTTGGTTAGTTTTCCTCCCTGCCTGTTGACAAACAAAAAAGAAGAACTCTTTATCTTGAAAACCGGCGAGCTGCTCTCTGTCTTCTCCTCCTCGCCTCCTGCTGTTTTCTTTTCTTTTTCACGGAAGGTTTCTCGTAGGACCTTCTTTTCTTCAATTCCTTCAAGATCCCATCCCTGGCGAGTTGGCGCTTCAACGTTTTGATCGCATTCTCGATCTGGTTGTCTTGAACTTTAACTTCCAACGACCTCTCCTCTACCCCGTTAGAAAACCACACTTTTAACGCGTGGACGAGCCATATTCAGAATTGGAATACCTTTGATAAAAGACAATGTTAAAACCCTGTCATTTCTAACGGGGTTTCCTTTCTGTAAATCGGGTTTACCTGTTCCTATCTCTTCTGCCTTTGAACTCGCCACCCTTTTTTTTCTGAGGTCTGGCCTCGCTCACGATCAAGGTCCGTTCCATAAAGGTCTTCCCATTGACGAGGGAGATTGCCTTCTCCGCCTCTGCCTCGGAGGTCATCTCCACAAAACCAAATCCTCTGGACCTCCCTGAATACGAATCGGTGACGATTTTGACGGACTGGACTGCTCCTGCTTCAGAGAAGAGTTTCTTCAGATCTTCTTCTGAAGCTCCGAAGGAGAGATTTCCGATGTACAGTTTCACGTTCATTTTTTCTCCTCCATCAATGCTAAAACCTCCAGAACTTTCTTGAGAACTCCTGGGGGTTCCTGAAAACTTCTTACAAAGTTCAGTTATTTGTATTTATGGACTAAATTTCAGCATCTGTCAAGCTAAATTCTGAGTGTAACAAAAATTTGACATTTAAATTGAGTTCATATATATCACTCATATATAATATATAGTATACAGTAGTATATTGGGACACACTTTGTGAAAGATTTATCAGAAAGGAGGGGGAAAATTGCACAAGATTACCTATAAAAGAGAGATGGCTGAGAAAACGGTGTGCCATTTTAAGGTAGAGGCACCCCGAATTGCGCGGAAGGCAAAGCCAGGACAGTTTGTTGTATTAAAAGCTAACGAAACGGGCGAGAGAATTCCTTTGACCATGGGAGGGACCGATCCGGCTACAGGGATGATCGACCTGATCTTTCAAGTTGTTGGAAAGTCCACGGCTCTCCTAAGAACCCTCAACGTAGGCGATTCCATCCAGGATATCATCGGGCCACTGGGAAAACCGACCCATATTGAAAATATTGGAACGGTGATCTGTGTGGGAGGTGGAACAGGCGTTGCCGTGATGTACCCGATCA
Source organism: uncultured delta proteobacterium (assembly GCA_963827685.1). Classification (GTDB taxonomy): domain Bacteria; phylum Desulfobacterota; class BSN033; order BSN033; family UBA1163; genus UBA1163. Next base: position 410,289 of record CAWHBU010000001.1, read on the forward strand.
CCAAAGCTTACAAAGAGGCAGGGAACAACGTGATCGCTATCATTGGTGCTCGAACAAAAGACCTCCTGATCTTAGAAGATGAAATGAAAGCAGCCAGTCACGATCTGAGGGTGACGACGGATGACGGGAGTTATGGTCATCACGGATTTGTGACCGATGTCCTCCGCAAAATTTTGGATGAACAGAAAGATGTGAAATTGATCGTGGGGATTGGCCCTGTGCCGATGATGAAGTTTTTATGCAAATTGACAAAGGAATATGGGGTCAAGACGATGGTAAGTTTGAATCCCATCATGGTGGATGCAACTGGAATGTGCGGGGCCTGCCGGGTCACGGTGGGAGGCAAGACGAAATTTTGCTGTGTGGATGGCCCGGAATTTGATGGTCATGAAGTCGACTATGATGAGTTGGTAAAACGGCAAAGGGCCTATCTCACAGAGGAGAAGGTGTCCATGGAACAATTTACGACAGCAGGAAAATAAGGGGGTTTGAGATGGCAGAGAAAGAAGAAAAAGAGAAAAAACAAAAAGTCCCAAGGCAGAAAATGCCTGAGCAGGAACCCAAAGTGAGGGCGAGGAATTTTGATGAGGTTCCTTTTGGATACACACCCGAATTGGCGCAGTTGGAAGCGAGTCGCTGTCTTCAATGCAAGAAACCGAAATGTATTGAGGGATGTCCGGTGGAAGTCGAGATCCCGGCTTTTGTTAAACTTATTTCGGACGGTGATTTTGCCGGGGCAGCGCGGAAATTGAAATTACGAAACAGTCTCCCTGCCGTTTGCGGCCGCGTCTGTCCTCAAGAGGACCAGTGCGAAAAGGTTTGCATCGTTGGAAAAAAGGATCAACCGGTTGCTGTCGGCAGATTGGAGCGATTTGCTGCGGATTGGGAGAGAACGAAAGGAGAAGTCACCATTCCTGAAAAAGCTCCTGCCACAGGGAAGAAAGTGGCGGTCGTGGGATCTGGACCAGCAGGTTTGACCCTGGCAGGGGATCTTATTCTTAAAGGACATGAGGTCACGATTTTTGAAGCCCTCCATAAAACCGGAGGCGTTCTGATCTACGGAATTCCGGAATTCCGTCTTCCCAAGGCGATTGTCCAGGCAGAGGTCAACTATTTGGAGAAATTGGGTGTCAAGGTAGAGTGTAACTGCGTCATCGGAAGGATCGAGACCGTTGATGAGCTCCTGAAGGAATATAATGCTGTATTCTTGGGTTTGGGCGCAGGTCTTCCCCAGTTTTTGAATGTCCCCGGAGAGAACTATTGCGGCATCTATTCAGCCAATGAATATCTCACCCGGTCCAATTTGATGAAGGCATACCTCTTTCCTAAATATGATACGCCGATTGCCCGGGGGAAAAATGTGGCGGTCTTTGGAGCAGGGAATGTGGCCATGGATTCAGCGAGAACCGCCCTCCGATTAGGGGCGGATACCGTTCGGATCATCTACCGCCGATCGAGGGATGAGATGCCGGCTCGTATCGAAGAGGTTCACCATGCAGAAGAAGAGGGCGTTCAATTCTATCTTCTCACGGCTCCTACAAAATTTTTGGGAGACGATAATGGTTGGGTAACCGGCGTGGAATGCCTCCGGATGGAATTGGGAGAGCCTGACGAGTCAGGAAGACGCAGGCCGGTTCCCATCAAGGGTTCAGAATTTCAATTGGAGTGCGATCTGGCAGTGGTGGCCATTGGCGCAGGCGCCAACCCACTTCTTCCTACACAGACACCGGGTCTGGAGCTGAATAAGAGAGGTTATATCGTGGCTGACCTTGAAACCGGAAAGACCACGAAACCCCGAGTTTGGGCAGGAGGAGATATCGTGACCGGTTCAGCCACTGTTATTCTTGCGATGGGTGCAGGAAGGAAGGCGGCCAATTCGATTCACGAGTATTTGATGGGTAAGTAGCGTCGGCATTTACTGCTGACGGAATCTATTCGCCCCCAATAAATGGGGGCGCTACAATGAACGGAAGGGCAGAGCCATCTGGTTCTGCCCTTTTTCATTCCATAAATTTATGCAGAGATCTTTCCATTTTTCTTGATCATATAAAGGTGGACATACTTTCGGGGGGAGAAATCAAGGCTTCTTCTGTAAATGATCTCGTGAAAGATTGACATCTTTTGGGAGTTTATGAAGATCTTGGTAGATGCAGATGCCTGTCCCAGATCCGTTTTGCAGATCTGCATGAGACTTGGACGAAAATACGATATCCCTGTCTGGACGGTGGCCAGTTTCAATCACGATATAGAGGCGGATCATCATTTCGTAGTGGGAGACGATTCTCAGGAAGCGGATATGAAGATCATGAATCTAACCGAGGCAGGAGATGTAGTCGTAACAGGGGATTGGGGATTGGCAGCGATCGTGCTGGGGAAGGGAGCGAAATGTGCGAGCCCCATGGGCAGGGAGTTTCATCCGGAAAAGATTGGGTTCTTATTGGAGGAGCGCGAGGTCAAGGCGAAAATCCGCCGGGGAGGTGGTAGAACAAAAGGGCCGAAGAAGAGAACATTGGCAGATGATCAGCGATTCGAGATTCGTTTGGAAAAGATTCTTTTGGGAGAGTGAAGGCGATACTTTATCTTTCAGGCACGTGGACGCTCCCTTTCGGTACGCATGCCAACATTCTGCGGCAGCTTGTGTGTCCCCACTTTCCTCAACAGGTTGAAATAACTTGGGTTGAAAATTCGGTGATGTCGGCAGAATTTTCAGGGTAACTATTTTGTCACGTCGGGTATCCGGTATGGAGTCGAACCCTCAAAACATCCTCCTCGCCCTCGCCACCTTTACCTTCCAGATGCCCGACCGCGACTCCGATTCCCCTATTCCTTCTCCCTCGACTGTTAAGTTGTCTTGGAACCTACATTCCATCCTTGTGTGAAAAGAGAGCACGGTTCCATAAAAACTGACCTTGAAAAAAAAGTGTTTTCCTTTTACGTTAAGGGTACAAATTTTAGGAGGATAATACTATGGAAAAGTTTCCTTGGTGGAATGAAGCACAGATTGAACTTGCTGAGGATGCCAAGAAGTTTACCGACGAGGTTTTAATTCCTATTGGCGAGCGCGATGCCCTGAAGAAAGTTTTTAGTTGGGAGGGTGTGAAGCAGATGGCTTCCAAAGGCTGGTTCGGCGCACTGATTCCGAAAAAATACGGCGGCCATGCTGAAGAGTGGGGCGTCACGGGTGCCGCCATCATCCTTGAAGAGACGTCGCGTGCTGCGGAACTCGGCGGTCCTCTCGGAACCACGATGTACGGCAGCGCCACCCAGATCGTCCACAACGGCAACGAGGAGCAAAAACAGAAGTGGCTGCCCAGGATAGGGAAGGGCGAGCTTGTCGGCTGCATTACCATGACTGAACCGTATGCCGGTTCCGATGTCGCCGCCATAGAATCAACCGCTGTCCGCGAGGGTGATTTCTATATCATCAACGGGAGAAAACGCTACCAGACTGTTGCCGCCGCCGCAGACCTGTACATGTGCTATTTCCTGACAAGCTCGAGGCCGGAAGACAAAATGGCGTACACTCACCTCAGCGCTTTCGTGGTGGAGAAGGGAACCCCCGGTTTCCACACTGAGAAAGTGAATGATACGATGGGCTATGACGGTCTTTACAATTGCTATTTGAGTTTTGATAACGCCAGAGTTCCTGTTTTCAACCGCCTGGGAGAGGAAGGCCAAGGCTGGAGGATCATGATGGGCGGCCTCAATGTCGAGAGGATTCTCAATGCCGCCCCGACGCTTGGGCCCATGCGCGAGTGCATCCGCTACACCCAGCAGCATCTGGAAAGGCGCGTGCAGTTCGGTCGGCCCACAGGCGACATCGCCACCAACCAGTTCAAGCTGGCGGACATGATCTGGAAGCTTTATCTCAGCAGATTGGTCGTATACTACGGTGCTTACTGTGCCGACCTTGGCCGTGACGTGCCGGTGGAGGCAGCCATCTCCAAGATGTTCGCCAGCGATTCCGCCATGGAAACGGCTATCGAGGCAGTGCAGTGTATGGGCGGTAACGGCATCATGAAGATCTACCCGGTGGAACGGATCATGCGTGATGCCAAGCACGGGCAGATAGCTGCCGGAACTTCAGAGATCCTCAAGCTGCTCATCTACCGCCAGGGCGTGAGGGAGATGAAGGCCGACCTTAAGGTTCCGCAAAGAGCGATCGATCCTGATCTCAAGTTACCTTTGCCGGTCGGCAAACCGCTACCGAAGAAGCCAGGCAAGAGTGAGGAGGACGTGTTCAAAGTACTTGCCGAGAATTACAGGGTGAACCCCGGCCTGCACATGACGATGGAGGACATCAAGGAATGGCTCGATATTTCGGACGCAGACCTGGTGAAATTCCTGGAGAGTCTTGAGAAGCAAGGCTTTGCCGGTCTCTACCGCACCCGCAAGGGCATTTCTCTTGTCAGGGTGACTTACACGGGCCTTCAAAAGGCCCACCCGCCCGAGTATTACCGTTACATCCCAGCTTGGGCCGATCCCAAAGACGTGTTTTAATCTCAGTAACCTCGCTCCTCGCAGCAGAGCTGCGAGGAGCAGTGAGTACAATTCTATTGTGACGGCTTGGTCTTGAGATGTGAATTAGGAAGTGGAATTGGAGTCATCCTTCATCCATAATAGGTTCATCCGTTCACAATCCTCAATCGTCACTTTTAAGCGTTTAGTAAAAATAAACTACGACTGATATGAATTTCCCCGTTGATCATTGATTGAAATTGAGAGGGGTAGAGTATGGGCTATTTAAGTGTCTGTGTCATGGGTGTGGGTGGTGTGGGAGGTTATTTCGGAGGGAAATTAGCCCATACCTTCTCTTCAAATCCTGAGTCTCCTGTCAATATCTTTTTTGTGGCCCGTGGAAAGCAACTTGAGGCAATCAAACAAAATGGACTTGTCCTTAAATCTCCTGAGTTCGGAAGTATCCGTTGTAGACCAAAGCTCGCTACGGAGAGAATCAGTGATCTTCCCCCCATTGACCTCTTTTTTATTTGTGTGAAAGGATATGACCTCACGGAGGTTGCCGCTTCCATTAAAGATTACATCAAGGAGAAGACTATTATTTTGCCTCTTTTGAATGGCGCAGACGTTCGGGAAAGACTTCGCACTAAAGTTAAGACGGGAATCATTCTTCCTGCCTGTGTCTACATCTCTGTCCATATCGAAGAACCAGGGGTCGTCGCCCATATTGGAAAACCAGGGAAAATGATCTTTGGGAAAGATCCGGATCATCCTGATTACATCCCTCATGAAATATTCAGGGTTTTTGAAAAATCCTCAATTGATTATGAGTGGAAGGATGATGCCAATCCGGCCATCTGGGAGAAGTATCTATTCATCGCCAGTTTCGGCCTGGTCTCGGCTCGGTATCATCGAACTCTCGGAGAAATTTTGGAGGAGCCCTTGCTGAGAGAAGAGGTGATCGGAATTATGAATGAAGTTCATTCCATTGCTTTGAAGAAGAATATTAGACTGCCTGACGGAATTGTAGATCTTTCTCTCAAGAATGCAGCCATGTTTCCCCACGACACACAAACCTCATTACAGAGAGATATCCAACAGAAGAAAGGTAAAAGTGAGCTGGAGCTTTTCGGTGGTACGATTATCGATCTCGGGAAAAAATTGGGCATCCCCACGCCAACGACAAGAAAAATATATCTTGAATTGGAAGGAGTCTAACCCCCGCAATATCCATACACCTCAAAAGCCTCTCGCACCTGACGTAAACGCATCGGAAGTGCTTACATTGTCACCACGAGCCTGTAATATGAATACGCAACGCTTACCTCATCGTTTACAAAGGAGCAAGTCTTATGCCCGTTGATAGGCTTCAGAAATTTTTTGAACCAAAAGGGATCGTGATTGTGGGAGCACGAAGGTCTTTCGGTTTTGGTTATGGCATCCCCCTCTTTCTACAGAAACTTGGATGGGGGGACCGCCTCTATCTTGTTAATCCTGCTGGTGCGGAGCTGCATGGTCAGAAGGTTTACAAACGAGTCCAAGACGTCCCCGCACCTGTTGATCTGGCGATCGTCATTGTTCCTGCGGAGGCAGTTCCTGATGTGATGGAGGAGATTGGAGAGCGAGGGATAAAAAATGTAATCATTGAGAGTGCTGGTTTTGCTGAGATTGGTGAGAAAGGCATGACCTTACAGCAGAGGGTAAAAGCTGTTGCCATGCAATACCGTATGCGGGTCATTGGTCCGAATTGTGTGGGCGTGGTCAATACTGAAAATAGATTTTGTTCAGTAGAATTAATGGAGGAATCACTTGCTCCGGGACCGGTTTCTGTCATTGCCCAGAGCGGCGTTTTTGGAAACATTCTGCTGGATCATCTCCATCAGTACGGTCTTTTTATTTCGAAAGCGGTCACGCTGGGCAATCGCGTGGATGTCGATGAATCTGAGGTGCTGGATTATCTTAAGAATGATCCCTCCACACGAGTCATCATGCTGTATCTTGAGGGAGCCGCAAACGGCAGGCGATTCATGAAGTCACTTGCCAATGTGACTCAGAATAAACCTGTTCTGATATTAAAGAGCGGCAGGACGCAGGCCGGCAAGCAAGCGACCGCCTCTCATACGGGCAGCCTGTCAGGACAGGATCATATCTATCATGCGGTTTTTGCACAGACAGGGGCGATTCGGGCAGAAAGCTTTTCCCAGCTCATCGATCTGGCGCGGGTCTTCGCAACTCAGCCATGGTCTAAGGGCAATCGCCTTGGCATTATTACAACAAGCGGGAGCCTTGGGGCCTTGGCAACAGATGTCGCCGTGTCCAATGGACTCACCGTGCCTCCCCTTTCCTCATTCATAGTGAATCAGGCACGGGAAATATCGCCGGATTGGATGAATGTTAAAAACCCTCTGGATGTCGGCCCCTCGGGGATCCAGGATAGGCTCCTACCGATGCTATTGTCAGATCCGGAAATTGACATGGTGCTTGTGATTATGGTCCTACCCTATGCAGTGGTCAGTCACTTCAAGAGCGCTGGCATTACGGTAAAGGATTGGTTGGGGGATGTAGCCTCCGTTCGGGAGCGACATCCAGATAAACCCCTGGTAGGTGTGGTCGTCGGCCACCCTGCGTTTGTGGATGATATTGCTTCCGTTTGCGGTCGGTTCGTACCGGTTTTCACTTCACCTGAACCGGCAGCGCATGCCCTTGCGACATTGTGGCATTACTCTAAAGCACGAAAGAAAATTTAGTGTGTCTTTTGTAATACGGATCAATTAGAGACAATGGTTTAAAGAAAGGGAAGCCAATGGTTTTCTTTAAAAGAAGAGGTGGTTCAATACGTTAAATTGTATTATTAAGAGAACTTAACTCTGTCCCTGTCCCCCTGAGAGAGATTCACCATCACATCTGATCTCTCAGGAATCAAGGGCATCATTCATCCAATCATTGAACCTCGATCAATACCTTGTTACGATTGCCCGACGTGAAGTCTCCACATTCTCTTTTTCATTTTGTGGAGGGAGGTTATGAACGAAACACACATTCCTAAGATCGCGCAAGAATTGGATCTCACCCCCAAACAGGTCCAGGCCACAGCAGACCTCTTGAACGAAGGGGCCACGGTACCCTTTATTGCTCGATACCGAAAGGAAGCCACTGGTTCTTTGGATGAGGTTGCCATCACAGCGGTTCGAGACCGACTCAGTCAACTCATGGAACTGGACAAGCGCCGTGAGGGCATCCTCAGATCCTTAGAGGAACGGGGACAGCTTACCGATGAGTTGAAGGAGAAGATCCTCTCGGCGGAGACCATGGTCGTTCTGGAGGATATCTATTTGCCCTACCGGCCCAAACGTCGGACCCGGGCAATCATCGCCAAGGAAAAGGGACTGGAGCCGCTGGCCCAGCGCCTTTTTAGCCAGGAGGAAATGGATCCCATGGCCGAAGCATCTGCTTTTATCGATCCCGAAAAGGGGGTTGAGTCCGCGGAGGATGCCCTCGCAGGAGCGCGTGACATCATTGCAGAATGGGTCAATGAAGATCAGACCGCCCGTGCCAGGATGCGTGATTTTTATTCATCAAAGGCTGTTTTTAAGGCAAAGGTTATTCTGGAGAGAGAGGCCGAAGGAATCAAGTATAGGGATTACTTTGACTGGGAAGAATCGGTGACCAGAGCGCCATCGCACAGGATTCTTGCCATGAGGCGAGGGGAAAAGGAAGGTTTTCTCACACTGAGAGTTTTGCCTCCTGAAGAGGAAGCCCTCGACATCCTCGATGGTATTTTTGTTAAGGGGGAAGGGTCTGCATCACAGCATGTCAGGATGGCCGTGCACGATGGCTACAAGAGACTTCTCTCTCCTTCCATGGAGACCGAGATACGCTTGGCAACAAAAAAGCGGGCAGATGAGGAGGCGATCAGGGTCTTTGTCGAGAACGTCCGTCAACTTCTTCTTACTTCTCCTCTCGGCCAGAAGAATGTCCTGGCCATTGATCCTGGTTTCCGGACCGGTTGCAAAGTGATCTGCCTGGACCGCCAAGGGAAGCTCTTACATACCGAAACCATTTATCCTCTGCAGTCCGAAAAAGCTGCAGCCGACGCAGGCTCAAAGATCCTTAAGATGTGCGAGCGGTTCCGTATCGAGGCGATTGCCGTTGGGAACGGCACAGCAGGAAGGGAGACAGAGACTTTCATCCGCAGCCTCGATCTCTTAAAGAAGATTCAACTAGTGATGGTCAACGAGAGCGGTGCGTCCGTTTATTCGGCATCCGAGGTGGCCCGGGAGGAGTTTCCTGACCAGGATGTGACCGTGCGAGGAGCTGTATCCATCGGCCGGAGACTGATGGACCCTCTGGCAGAGCTGGTAAAGATCGACCCGAAGTCGATCGGTGTTGGACAGTACCAGCACGATGTGGACCAGGGAGCGTTAAAGAACAGTCTTGATGATGTGGTGGTTAGCTGTGTTAACCGCGTGGGCGTGGAAATCAATACAGCAAGCAAGCAGCTTCTTACCTATGTTTCGGGTTTAGGACCGCAGCTTGCAAAGGGGATTGTGGAGTACCGGAATGAGCACGGTCCGTTTCAATCGAGGGAAGCATTGAAGCAGGTGCCTCGCCTGGGACCCAAAGCCTTTGAACAGGCTGCAGGGTTTTTACGCATCAGGGATGGCGAAAACCCGCTGGATCGAAGTGCGGTCCATCCGGAGAGCTACCCTATTGTCGATGCCATGGCCAGGAATCTGGGCTGCTCGGTGCTGGATCTGATGCGCGGCGAGAAGCTCCGGGAGAGAATCGATCTCATGCAATACGTCTCGGATAAGGTGGGCCTTCCTACGTTGAATGATATCCTGTCGGAACTCTCCAAACCCGGCCGCGATCCGCGTGAGCAGTTCGAAACCTTCCAATTCGCAGAAGGGGTTGAAAAAATAGAGGATGTAAAACCCGGCATGAAGCTTCCTGGAATCGTGACCAACATCACCGCCTTTGGTGTCTTTGTCGACATTGGCGTCCATCAGGACGGGCTGGTCCATATCAGCCAGGTTTCCAACCGATTTGTGAAGAACCTCGCGGAGATCGTAAAGGTTCATCAAAAGGTAATCGTGACGGTGCTGGATGTGGATCTCGAAAGAAAGCGGATTTCCCTTTCCATGAAGGACAGCCGGCCCCAACCCGATATGGTTGCAAAGAGGGAAGAGAGAAAGAAGGAAGAGACGAGAAAGGAAAGGAGGCAGAAACAGAAAAGCGCGTTTACAAATAACCCGTTTGATGATGCTTTCAGAAACAGGAATCAATAGATTATTTCAAAAAATTTTCTTCATCAAAAAGCCGGGAAACTAATTTTACTTCATCTCTTCGAAATCAAAGACATCCCCCAGCCAACAATACAATCCCGGTCGGCTTCTCACTGGTGAGACGCCTATTCTTGAGAAGCAGAAGTTAGGATTTTGTCTCGCAAGTGCGTGTATTGAAACGCAGCCTCAATTGCCCGGGCTGCTCTCTGCGGTCCTGGGAAGATCGGGACTCCTCGCTCTATGAGTCTTCTCAGTTGCTGGTCCTTTAGACTCTGTAAGGTATAGCCGACAAAAGGTTTATCGTGGGTTTCAAGCAATCGGATGATTGCATCGGACTGATAACCCACTAGCCTATCGGCCTGTTCTGCAATCTGATCCGTGGGGACACCCACTTGCCTCAGCATGCGTCTGAGCCTCCGGCTAGGCGTGAAGAAATAGAAGAGCAGGAAGTCTGCGTTCTTCTCCTCCAGCAACGCCTTCGGGATCTCTGAGAAGTAGTCCGTCAGATTCTTGCCAAAGGTGAAATCCAGCGGGTTACTGATACTCCCTGTCTTGGGCATGAGAGGGCTTAATCTTTTGATTGTCTCTGGTGAAAGCGACGGCAATTCAAGACCCGCCCGTCCGCAGGCATCCGCCGCCTCAGCTCCGGGCCCTCCGGAATGGGTTTGAATCAGCACACGTCGCCCTGTGGTTTTGGGAAAAGTGCCCAGCATCCAACAGTAATCGAACATTTCCATGATCGACCGTGCCCGAATGATCCCGCTCTGACGGAAGATGCCTTCGTAGAGTCTATCCGGTCCTGCCAATGCCCCGGTGTGTGAAAGCCCTGCCCGGCTGCCCGCTTCCGACCCGCCGATATAGAAGGCCACGATGGGCTTTTTCGGAACGATCGATCTCGCCGTTTCCACAAACGCCCTCCCCCTGCGGATGCCCTCGATATAGAGGGCGATCACTCTCGTATCGGGACAGGCGCCGAGGTACTCCATACAGTCGACGATATCGATATTGGCTTCATTCCCCACACTAAACGCCGTACTGAATCCCAGGGCATAATGGGAAAGATAGGTAAACATCTGGGTCACAAAACTCCCGCTCTGAGAAGCCATGCCAATGAAGCCTGGAGCGCCTTCAAAGGTCATGAAGGTCGTGTTCAGCTTGTGGCGAGGATTGGTCACCCCGATACAGTTCGGGCCTAAAAAGCGCATGCCATGTTTTTTGGCAACGGCGATAAGGTCTTTTTCAAGTTTGACCCCATTCCCGCCCACTTCCTTAAAACCGCCCGAAATGACAATGGCATGTTTGATGCCCTTCCTGCCGCATGCGTCCATCGTCTCGGACACGAGTCGTGTGGGGAGTACGATCAGCGCCAGGTCAGGCACCTTGGGCAGATCCAGGACGCTTCGGTAAGCCTTGAGATTCTGCACCTGATTCTCTTTGGGGTGAATGGGATAGATCTCACCTTCAAATCCCAAATCCAGAACAGAATCGAGGAGACTTGTTCCCATTGAAGAGGCGTTATTGGAGGCCCCGAAAAGGGCGATGCTTTTCGGGTTGGCAATAGAATATAGAGGACTGGCTTCAATGGATTCTATCATTTTGCGTTTCTTCTCAACACAACGAGTGCGTCCACAGCCACTAGGCGACCTTCCGGAGTGATGATCATAGGGTTGATATCGAGCTCGGATACCGTTTCAAGTTCTAATCCGATCTGCCCAACCGCCATGAGGGTGCGGCAAAGGATTTCCATATCAACGGGTTTCTGCCCGCGGAAGGCGCCGAGAATCGTTTTGAAATGCAGCTCTTCGGTCATGTCCTTTGCCTCGATCATGTCAAAGGGAGCCATGCGGAATACGGTATCCTGAAACACCTCGGTCATGATTCCGCCTATCCCTAGCATCACGCAGGGGCCGAACTGGGGATCGCGGTTCAACCCGACGACCAGTTCGCGCTGCCCTGGCACCATTTCCTGAACCAGGACCCCTTCAAGTTCCAGGTCGACACTCGGGATAATACGTTCGTAGGCTTCACGGACATCTCTTTTGCTCCTGAGGTTCAGCTCAATACATCCACGCTCGCTTTTGTGCATCAGCTCGGCTGAACATGCCTTGAGTACCACCGGAAACCCGAGGCCGTCTGCGGCAGATACCGCTTCGTCGGCACCGCGGGACAATTTTTCTCTGGTGACGGGGATGCCGTAAAGGCTGAGTAATTTCTTTGACTCGTATTCGGAGAGTGCCCGTTGCCCTCTCTGGAGGGCAGATTGTATTAAATCATCTGCTCGCATATTTTCCCAAAACCATCACTTTTCCATTCTGAGATATTAGGATCAAAAACGTGATCACCTTTTCTGCAACCCCCCATAGGGATCATTCTCCACATTCAACTAAGGAGCAACCAGAATCTTGATTTCTTCTTTCTCTTTTCTTGCCAGGACTTCAAATCCTTCAGCAGATATTTGCTCAAGGGGTATGACTTTCGTGATGATCAAGTCTGGTCGGGTCCCTTTGGACTCTATCCAGGACATCGCCAGAGGAAGATTGGCGGAGTTTGTGCCGATCATGGTGGTCTCCCGGGTGACAAATCCGAGCATATGCACCGAGACCCGGTCAGTAAAGATTCCCTGGACAATGACTTTGCCTTGATAGCGGACAGAAGCTAAACAATCTTTCAGGGTGGCCTCGATTCCCACCGCCTCGACCGCCACATCCACTCCCCTGCCAGCGGAGAGCTCTTTGATCTTGGCAGGAATTTTGTCTGTCAGAGGATTCAAAACCAAAGTGGCGCCCAGCTCTTCTGCTTTTTTTCTTCTTGTTTCTGAAATGTCCGTCACGTAAATCTTTTCCACCCCAACCGCTTTAAGGCCAAGCAAGACCATGAGTCCCACCGGCCCAGCACCCGCAACCAGAATGGTGTCGCTTGGTTGGATGCCTCCCTTTTCGATTGCATAAGCAGCACCGGAAAGAGGTTCAACCACAGCTGCCCGTTCCCAGCTCATATTCCCGGGCTTCTTAATCATCCTTTCCTGTGGGCATACCAGGTATTCGGCGTATGCCCCTTTTTGGACAGCAATAACGTGATCCTCAACTTGAAATGCCTTGACTTCGCGGCCGACTTCGATGATTTCGCCGCAGGCTTCATGCCCAAAGGAGCTCTGAGGAAATAGACCGTGTAGGTACTCGTGCAGATCCGATCCGCAGATACCGCAATATTTGACCCTCACTTTCGCCTCGCGGGGTCCAGGCTTCGGTTCGGCCACTTCTTCAACCCGCAGATCACGGATGCCATGGAATAAAGCTGCTCTCATAAGAACTTGATGACCTTTGTAAACTCGTTTGAAAAGTTCAGCTGTAGAGCTTTTTTTCACAAAGTTTAACAGATATGAAAGGAAAGTGCCAATGTGGAATGGCCTTCGTCAAGCCAATTTAGAAATGTCCTATTCTTACCAAAGTAGAAATGTCCGGTTTTCAGGGTTGAGATTCAATGGGCCTTGCTCGTTCATAGCGATGTTTACCAAACTTGAATCCCCTCCAGGGATGGTTCGTTGGGGGAGATGGAAGATTTTCTCATTCTCGCCGCAGCCAAAGGTCTTTTCTCTATGATGGTCTTTCGGTGATTTCCCTGAATCTCAGGGCGCGGTTTTTATGGGTGATGTGTATGGAACCATCCATCCGATCTTGGACCATTACCCTCGAAGTATTGACCTTATCCTCAACCTGGTAGAGCTTACGGCTGTGTGCCACGGTGAAGTCATTCCGCAGAGCTCTCTGTGTCTTCTTACATAAGATCGCATCCAGAGCCAACCCTCTCCCTAAGGGCCTGTGTAGATCGCCTCTGTGCGTAGGACTCACAGAGAACCTCCGGTTATAAATGGGAAGATACTCCTCTAAGAAAGCATTGGCTTCTTCGAGAGTCCTGATTCCTCTTAAACGCATCTCCTTGACCAGCCGATCTTGAAACGTCCCGAAAAGCCGCTCAATCCGACCCTTGGCCTGCGGTGAGTTCGCATGCACAACCTCCACCCCAAGCTCTCTTAAGGCCCTCTCAAAATCGCTTAACGGCTCCACATCATTCAACTCCTCCTCGATGGTTGGTTTCGCCGTCGATTTATACGTCTTATATCGATCCAAATAAACGCTCAACGGTAACCCATACTTCTGGATATACCGCTTGAAACTGTCCATCGCAGGAATCGTCCCTTCATAGTCGTAAAACCCCCCAAACACTCTCCCGGTGGCATCGTCAATGATGCCCATCAAAACACACCATGGCCCTCTCCCTTCAAACCAATCGTGATGAGAACCATCCATCTGCACCATCTCTCCTACATGCTGCTTCCGCTCCCTCCATTGACGATGTCTCCTACGTCTCCGGCTCTTCCTCCAGTCCCCCGTTCCAATCAGCCACATCCGCAAGGTCTCATCATTGACCCGAATCCCATTTCTCTCCAGAAGCTTCTCCGAGGCCAGGGTCGGACCAAAATCCTTGTACTGCCTCCGGTACAGGTTGATGACCCTTTCTTTCATCTTATCGGATATCCTCCGGTTTGACGGCCTCCCTCGCGATCTGTGGATGATCCCTCTGCTCCCTTCACTCCTTATCCGCTTAACGATCCTTCGAATCTGCCTCCCACTGAGCGACAGGATCTCCGCTGCCTCTACCTGCTTGACCATCCCCTCCAGAACCTTCTCAATGACATGCAACCGCCTTAATTCTCCCTGACGTGCCATAATCATGTCCTCTTCTGCCATCCTGCCCTCCTCCAAAAAAAGGGCATTGTAGCATGTCTCAAAGAGGACATTTCTATTTTGGCCAATTAGGACATTATCATTTTGGGATTACACGCTGAACGATCTTCTTGTCTGAACGATCTTCTGGGTTAGACAGTAAAGGAAAGGAGCAAAATCCCAGAACTGACGCGCTGATGAAACAGCTTTCTGTCAGGCGCTCTTAATCCCGGCTGCTCGTTTGGCCTTCTCTTTGTATTTCTTCAAGGGTGATTCGGCCAGGATCATCATTTTTTGGGCTGCCATAGACCCTTCGGCATGAACAGTGGTCACCTCATGAAACGCGGATTCATGGGAGCAAACCATGCGTTGAGCGGCGTGGATCATCCTCAGCCGGTCCTCAGTGCTAAACTTGGCCGAACCTCCAAGATACTATCACTCTATATATTTACACAAAATTTACACAAAGGAAGAGCAAATGGGAATTCGGAGGTATCCCGCGGACTCCCCCCTTTGCAACCTAGCTTAACACCTTTGGCGCACGATTGTAAGGTCCTCCAGCAGGTAGGGGGAAATGGGAAAAAATTGGATGGTGCGGGAATTAGTTATATCGCCCTTGAATCCTAGAAAGCGATAATTATCCTTATAATCAGAATAATCAGAAGGGAGGTTTTATCCCATGGACAAAATGATTCGCTGGGAAGACTTGCAGTCTGGGTGTACTCTTACGGTTTGTGCGGGGACGGAGGCAGGACTCTTTGAGAAGATCTTGGAACATGGCCGGACGGTTCACGGCATGAAAGAATTCTCGCCGGATTTTTATAATAAGGTGCGCGCTTCAATTCGAGAGGGATACTGCGACCTGGAAGATGAACTGTGCCAGTACGGAGAGTGCTGCTGTTAGGACGGGCAAAGAGGATATCGTTCTTGATACAAGAGACAAGGGACGTTGTCGTGGCAACCATAGTACATTTCGAAATTCCCGCGGATAATGTCGAAAGAGCGAAATCATTAGACGCAAAGCTTTTCGGCTGGGAAGTCAAGGAGGTGGAATAGAATTTCTTACCGATTCCTCGCCTGGTAGTTTCCGTTTTTCCACAGGCACCTTTAGTGACGAATTTGGACAATTTTTAACCATTTGTCCGAACTCGGCCACAAAATTCGGCACTCCGCAACATTATATCTTCAAAAAACTATTAAAAAACAAAAAGTTGTAAGTCTCGAAAATTTGGTATAATATATGCTTATTAAATTTCCAGTGATTTCTTAAAGGTAGTAGTGTTTCTTAATCGGGCAGAAGGAAACCTGGTCTGTGGTGGAGGGGCAAGAGGCCTTGCTCAATTTAATTTTGTATCGAATTCTTCGCCCATAATTTAATCTTTCATAGTGCCATGAGCTTCGTCTTCATCGGAAAGAACGAGTCCAAGATTCGCCACAACATCCTCCGCGGTGTATACGAAGAAAATCTCTTTATGCTCTCTAAGGGCCGTCCAGCCTTATCCCGTCGGGGATCCTTCCCCTTAAAGAAAATTCTCTTGTCTGCGGTGCTCTGCGTCTTGGCGGTCCTGATCCATGGCCAATACACGGGCAGTTCGTTCGCGCCAGCGGAACCGACCGCGAATACGAGGATTCTCCTTGCTTCCCTTCCCGAGCCAGCAGGTCCACCGCGGATAGGAGTGTCCCCCCTGCACCCCATCCCACGGCGAACGTCTCAGCAGAGCCAACCCCGGATATGAAGGAATATCCTCTTCTTCCTATGCCAAGTGTTTCTTCGGAGGGCATAGCGAACACCTCCGAGTTCGTTGCCTTTCTGAACAATCGGAATGGTTCCTTCAGCAGGATGCTCGGCCTGAAAATCAAGACGATCATGATCGATGCCGGCCATGGCGGGACTGACTCGGGCAGTATCGGAAAATTGGGTACCATGGAAAAGGATATCACCATCGATATCGCAAAGAGGTTGAAAACGCATCTCATCAAAAACGGCCGCTGCCGTGTGGTCATGACGAGGCAGGACGACTCGTCTGTGCCCCTTGAAAAACGGGTTGTTCTTGCCCAGGAAGCGAAAGCAGACCTCTTCATCTCAATTCATCTCAATTACTTACCGCGCAGACCCATTAATATTGTTGAAACCTATTATTTCGGACCTTCCGATGACGAAAAAACATTGAGGCTCGCGCAGCAAGAAAACGAAGGATCAGAATACGGGCTCAGCGATTTCAAGGAAGTCATGGAAAAGCTTGGCAAGACCATGAAGCTTCAGGAGTCTAAGAGGCTTGCAGAATCGATCCAGGCCAATCTGTTCCTGAACAGCAGGAAGCATAGCGAATACATACAAAACCGCGGCGTCAAGAGGGCACCATTTGTTGTCCTTCTCGGAGTGGACGTACCCGCCGTGCTGGCGGAGGTCTCCTGTCTCAGCAATCTCGAAGAGGAGGAGGAACTCAATTCTGAGAGTCACAGAGAAAACATTGCCGGGTATCTTGCAGCCGGCATTTTCGATTATCTAGGTAAAGGAGCGCTTAGCCATGAAGCCAAAAGATGAGCAGAAACAAGAGAACATCCTGTTTGTCGGCATCGATCTTGGAACATCACGAAGTGCGATCTCTTCAAGTAACGGCAAGCGGGAATGGATCGAGAGCTACGTCGGCTGGCCGAAGGACTTTATCGCAGAGCAGGTCGTCGGCAAACCGGTACTCTTCGGAGCCGAAGCCCTGCAGCACCGGCTCTCCCTCGATTTCTGCAGGCCCCTTGAACGGGGCATCATCAAGGAGGGGATCGAAAGCAGCGAGAGGGCGGTCAAGGAAATCATCAGGCATCTTGTTCATCTTGCAAAGCCTGAGTCCGGCCAAAAGATCCATGCGGTGGTCGGGGTGCCCGCCGAATCGCTAAAAGTCAATAAGCTTGCCATCCGGAAGGCGGTT
>CAWHBU010000002.1:0-1279911 GCA_963827685.1 uncultured delta proteobacterium
AAGAAGGCGAGCCAATCTTGCAGATGTCTCCTGTGGGCAGGACGACTTCAAGGCCGGTCACCATATCGGAATTGAAGCCATATTGCTGGGTCAGGCGACCCTGGCCATGCAGCGCTACATTGGCGGCAATGGTCGTGACGGGTGGCGCGTCAGGAAGGCTGTGCCTGAGGCGGGGATAATGATCTTGCAGGTAGGCTTTGAGAACGCCTTGAGAGGTGCCCCCCTCCACAACGGCGTACCTGGCTTTTTCATTCACTTCCAGGATCTTGTTCATCCGCTTCATATCCATGACAATGCCGCCTTTTAACGGGATCACGAGGCCGGTCAAGGCCATGCCATTTCCCATGGGAACGATCGGAATCCGTTCCCTGTTGGCTAACTGGACTACCTTTTGCACGTGTTCGGTCGTTTCGGGCGCCACCACATAGTCCGGCAGGTGTGGCGCCAATACTCCAGGATCTCGCGAATAAAACCACAGCTCTTCGGCTGAATTCGAAACGCCCCGATCTCCTAATATTTCAATTAAAGACTTAAGGATATCGCTCATCTCACTTCACCTCCCTTTCCTTCTCGCCTATGGCCATCTTACATAAGTCTATGATATGGATCGGTCTCAACCCCTTTTTTGCAACTTTTTCAGATAGTGTGGACTGACAGGCCGGGCAGTTAAATACACAGTACTTGGCGCCGGTTTTCAGCATATCCTCTATATTCCTCTGCTGCACATCATTAGCCAATTTGTACCCCGATACCGACCGGAGAATGTCTGCGCAACACAGACAATTTTCGCCTTGATATTCTCTGTCGGGAAGCTCAACGCCTATGAAGTCCAGTATCTCTTTGACAAGAGGGTGTTTGTCAGGGATCAGTCTATTGGAGCAAGGACGCTGGTAAGCTGCTTTGATGTTGAGCGGCTTGATCTTGTCCTTCAATTGCTTCAGCCTGTCCAATAAGAAGTCCATATAATAGATGGGTTGAAACGGAACTTTCATGCCATAGGCGGACGCGATGGAGGTGTAAGTGCCATAACATTCATCATGCAGACAAATCACCTCTTTCACGCCCAACCGATTAAAATTTTCAATGACGATGGGAAGCCTCTCTTTAACGACTGACATCTTTGCAAAATGGGTGTGAACCGCAGGACACATGAACTCCGCACCCAAAACCACAGCCGAGGCAACCTCCTTGAAGATTTCCCCGGAACTCAAACCGCCCAGGGCAGGGATGAGGCAGGAAGAAAGCATCCGATCCTTAATGTTCCCGACCATCGATTTGCCCTGCATCTGGGTCATATTAATCCATTGGTTGGTAATGGGTCTCGGCGCGGTGTATATGCCCCTTTTCTTCTCTTCGTTCGCTGATGAGATAAAAAGGATGATTTCCTCTCTTGCAATATTCTTCGCAGGCATAACACGTGACACAGTCTTTCAGCACACGGGAGTCCTGCCCTTTCACCACCTTCATCATCTCTTCATGAGCTTCGTTCTTATTGAACGTCATGTATTGGCACTTTAGGAGACAATCGGCCGATGGACAGGCGGCACAAACCTTTTCATCGAATTTCAGGGCATGCATAAGAACCTCCTTTTGGTTACTCCGGAAAAGCTTTTTCCCCCAGGGCCATACGGCAAAGGTCGGTGATGAAAATCTTCTTCAGGCCACGGGCAGTGGCGGGCTTAGACGCAACCCACATTTTATTTGCTCCTTGACGATATGTAACCCTTGACCTTTATAGCATACTGCAACATTTGAAAGCAATGATTTAGACGTTGCATTACCTCATTTTACTATGGTCCTCTACTTTTACCCTTTCACTCCTACGATCACCCTTCCATCGTCTCATGAGCCTTTTCGTCACCAAACTGTTTATAAAGCAGGACCGGTTCGGATAAGATGATTTTAAGAGATCGTGAGAAGGAATAAAAAGAATAAAAGGAAGGGCGATGTCATCTAAAATAATTTTAAGAGCGTTAAAGAAAGGAGGAGATGTCATGAATCGTATTTCTCACAGCTCATTGTTTGACATGTTTGGGGTGCTAAGTCTGGTTTTTTTTCTATTTACATCTCTGGCCTATGCCGAAGAGAAACCTGAGGATAAGGAACTGGCAGCCATGTTAGCCCAAATCGCTCAGTTGCAGCAGCGTCTTGATAAAAACCCTTCTGACTACGAGGCGCTCCGTGATCTCGGGATAGCCTACCATAATGCGGCCCTTAAGGACTCCAAAGTCTATGCAAAAAAGGCAGTCCAATGTCTTGAGCAGACCCGTCAGAAGAAAATTGACGATACTGTGGTCCTTTGTTATCTTGGTAGTGCCTATACATTGCTGGCCCGGGATGCCGCGGACCCAATGGACCGGCTGTCTTACGTGAATAAAGGAGTTGAGTATATGGATAAGGCGGTTCGAAAGGATCCCGATAATATCTCAGATTATGTCACGATAAGATTGGTCCGGGCAAACAACTCAATGCGTTTACCCAAGTCCTTAAACCGGAGGCCAATCGCCTACGAAGATTTTGAGCTTCTGGCCAGTTTATTCCAAAAGGGTCTGAAGGTTCCTTCACCGCTAAAAATTTCTGTTTATCGCAACCTGGCAGCTTTATATCAAGAGGACGGCAATATGGCCGAAGCGAAAAAATATCAAACCATGGCTGAAACCGTTCAGAAGGAGAAATGATATGGCTCTTATTGAAATGAAAGACATAACAAAAGACTATCATCTGGGTGAAACAGTCGTGCATGCCCTTCGCGGAATCAACTTAGAGATAGAAAAAGGGGAGTTTGTGGCCATATGGGGACCATCCGGTTCCGGTAAGACCACCCTCCTGAATCTTATCGGCGCGATTGATGAACCAACAACCGGGGAACTGGCCATTGCCGGCAAGGACGTTCGTTCTTTGTCGGACAACCAAAGAAGCAAACATCGCAATGAAACGATTGGTTTTATCTTTCAAGGCTTTAACCTGGTTCCGGTTCTCTCAGCCCTGGAGAATGTGATGTTGCCCCTTCAGATAAAGGGTGCCTCCTTTTCAGAAGCTAAGACCAAGGCCTTGAGCCGTCTAGAGGAAGTAGGCTTAAGTGAACTTATCCGTAATCGCCCTGCCAAAATGTCGGGAGGACAACAGCAAAGGGTGTCGATTGCGAGGGCATTGGTGAATAATCCCTCTTTGGTGATTGCCGATGAACCCACCGCCAATCTTGATTCGGAAACCGCCCGCATGATCATTGGCCTCATGCGAGAGCTGAATGAAAAAGAGGGAACGACATTTATCTTTTCCACGCACGATCAGCGGCTTTTGGATCAGGTCAAACGTCTGGTGCGTTTAGAGGATGGCCGGATCGTCGACGGAGGTACGAAGCCATGATGAAATGGACGAAATTAGCCATTCGCAATATTCTAAGAAATAAGCGTCGGTCCTTTGTTACGTTGCTCGCGATCGGTGTAGGATTTGCAGCGATCAGCCTCTTTTATGGTTACGTTCACAATATGTATAACGGGCTAAGGTTTTCAGCTATTCGGGGAGAGGGTTTGGGTAATTTGACAATCAACAAGGCCGGCTGGCAGGAGAAAGGAAAACTCGAACCTGAGAAGTATATGTTCTCGAAAGCGGAGACAGAAAAAATTGTAAAACTCGTTGAAGAGGAGAACGGGGTCATTTTGGCCACGCCTCAGATTCAAGCTACCGGCATTGTGTCAAATGGAATTACGTCCACCATTTTCATAGCACAGGGAGTCGTTCCGCGGGATGACAGGACCATTAAAGGAGCGTGGGCTGCTTTTAGACCCATTAAAGGAGAGGGATTAAATGACAAAAAGTCGTATGGGGTGGAGGTTGCCCAGGACTTAGCCAGGTATCTGAACCTCACCGCTGGCAAAGACGGAGTGGTGATGACCACGACCCTCGGTGGGCAGATGAACGCCATGGACATGCAAGTGATGGGTGTATATGATTCCGGCTCGGATGCCACGAACGACAAATATATGCGCTTCACTTTTGACTTCGCCCAGTCCCTTCTTGACACGAAAATGGCCGAAAGAATCGTAGTCCTGCTGGACAACTGGCAAAAAACCGAGGAGATGCGCAGTCTCCTTCGAGCGAAACTCGCCAAGGCAGGCATCGCCTGTGAAATAAAGACCTGGAACGAACTCTCGTTATTTTATTCCAAGGTCAGAGGGATGTTCGACATGATGTTTCTTTTCCTATTTTCCATCGTTTTGGTCATCGTGGTGATGAGCACGGTGAACACCATGGGTATGGCGGTTCTGGAGAGAACGAGGGAGATTGGAACCTTAAGAGCTCTGGGCCTGAAGCGAAGAGGTGTATCGTTGCTCTTTGCCATGGAGGGCGGCCTGTTAGGCCTTTTCGGCAGTTTCATAGGGGTCGTCCTGTATCTAAGCGTCTGGGCTATTATTCGGGGTCTGTCTCCGACCTATACCCCTCCGGGTATTTCTACGCCTGTACCATTGGTTGTTGACCTTGTACCTCAAGCCCTGTTTCTGCTGATACTCTGCCTGATACTCCTCTCTTTGTTTGCGGCCATTATCCCGGCAAGGCGTGCAGCCAAACAAAACGTCGTGGACGCCCTGGGGCACGTATAAAGATGATGAAAGGAGAAAAATAGTGAGCTACCGATCTGATAAACGATATTTGCTGGTGTTAGCTTTAACGCTTGCTTATTGGATGAGCCTTCCCCTCCCCTCGCTTCAGGCCGCCATGACCCCTAAGGAGATCCTCACACAAAGCGGATGAAGCCCGGGGTAATGCGGCGGGAGTGGAGTGGGAAATTGCAATTGATTCCATCGAAGGAGGTCGCCAGCAACAAAGAACCATCCGAGTCACGGCTCGTGGTTTCAACTCACTGGCAGATTTTTTGGCCCCGCCCAATGTGAAAGGCCAGAAGCTGTTGATGCTGGATCGCAACATGTGGTTTGCCAAACCCGGCCTTTCCAAACCGGTTCCCATCTCTCCCCGGCAAAAACTATTGGGTGGTGCTGCCAATGGTGACATAGCATCCACCAACTATGCGGGCGATTATAATGTCGCCCATACTTCAGAAGATACAGTAAACGGCGAGATTTGCTATTTCTTTGATTTGAGCGCAGTAGATAACAGGGCTACTTATGACCGGATCAAATATTGGATATCCAAAGAGCGACTGGTAGGGCTGAGGGCTGAATTCTACACGGTTTCAGGAAAAATGTTTAAGACAGCCACTTTTGAATATGAAAATAGCATCACTATTGATGGTATGCCACGGGAATTCATTTCTAAAATGGTTATCACAAGCGCCATAATAAAAGAGGATGTCACGACCATGAGCTATCGCAAGGCATCGATTAAGAAAGTTCCTGATTCCATTTTCAACCTGAACCTGTTGGTAAAATAGAGAATTCAGAATTCAGGAGTCAGAAGTCAGAATAAAAATCTCACTGAAAGGTTCTCAATTCTCTCTTCTGGATTCTGGCTTCTTACACCAATCCGAGTGACCGAGCGCATTCGCATGAAAAAGCGTCTTCTCACGATTTTTGTCTTACTAGTGGTTGGCTTTGGATCATGGCCTGGGAGAGGTATGGCCGATGAGGATGGCAATACAAACTTTGCTGCAATCCAGAAGACGCTGGCCGAGCATTTTTCGTTCGATTTGAGGATTTTAGCCTCTGGCGTTATCCAGGAGCCTACTGATTCAAGTCAAAATCCAGGAAACAATTTTCTTCAAATCCCACGTTACTTGGTGGATTTGGAGATACGACCGGATCTGCGTCTGAACATCGACCCTTTAGAGTTAAGCATTAAACCCAGAATGAGACTTGACTACAGTGACTGGCGAGAAGGGCTCCGCAAGGGAAATTCAGAATGGAATGTCGATTGGTACATCAATGAATGGCTGGCAAGATGGAAAGTGCGTCAAAATCTTTTCGTATCCTATGGCCGCGAAAACCTGCAATGGGGGCCTTCGTTTCTTTTCTCTCCTTCCAATCCATTTTTCCAGGATAATGGTCGCCGCAACCCGTATGTGGAAGTGCCGGGCATGGACTTCGGCCGATTGGTCTGGATTCCGGGAAGTTCCTGGACCTTATCCTTTATCGCGAATACGGATGAAGGGCAGAACAAGACTCACGGACTCGACCCATTTGAGAAGATCTTCATTCCCCCGAATGGGCTACCACCTTTTGAAAGGACCTATGCCTTAAAGGCAGATTATACAGGCCGGGAGAATTATGGCTCGGTGATTCTCTCTTACAGGGAAGGCTCCAAGTTATCGCTCGGTTTTTTTGGAGGGTGGACGATTTCCGACGCCGTCGTGCTCTATGGTGAGGGAGTCATTACTCAAGGAAGCGATGCATTGTACCCCAAGAGGGATAGCTCCCCTTTGGGGGCCTCCATGCAACCATTTCATAAAAACGACTCGACCATTAAACCGGTCCTCTTAATCGGAGGCTCCTATACCTTTGCAGGGGGCGGAACCTTGTACCTTGAATATGCCTATAACAGCCCGGGCTACAGCGATTCTGAGGCGGATAATTACTATTCTTTAAGGCGCAGGGCAGCGGGAGCGGTCAGCCTTGGTGGTTTAATATCGGCATTGGGAGAAAAGACCCTTGGCCAAACGGAAATTACAGGATTAAGATTTTTGCGGAAGAATTATGCTATGCTTCAATATACTCAGACAAATATTAAGAACAAAATCGATCTTACCTTACGTTGGACCCAGAAGCTGAATGATGGATCCGGTCAATTTACAGCCGTTGTGTCATATTCTCTGGGTAATCATCTGGAGCTGTTTTCTGTCGGTACCGTAGACGAGGGTGGCAGGAATACAGAGTTTGGAAGTATCTTACGTTATCAATGGATGGCGGGCTTAAAGTACACATTTTAAGGCAGAAAGGGCCGATCATTTTAGTATGGGACAGGTAGGGAATCACGTAAAGAACTATATCCATCGCAAAAATGTCCTTATCGATTTCCTCTATACCGTGATCATCTCCACCTTGATCGCGGCATTCCTGACCATTTCGGGCATCACCACGAAGTCCTTTATCATTAATCTCATTGTGTCTCAATCTTTCGGGATCTCCATTTGCTCGACGATCATGTTCTTGCTGTGGATATTCAAACCAGAGAAAACGGCATTTTTAGTGCTCATCGTTTTGGTAGGCATTGCCGGTGGAACCTTGATCGGCTTACAGTTAGGGTCTTTTGTCCTTCAGGAGATTTTTTCCGTAGTCCTGAAGCAGCCTGAGAAAAGCCTTTTTCGAACCATCATATTAGCCATTACTTTCAGTATTGTGGTCAGTTACTTTTTCATCTCCAAATCAAGATTAAGAACCAGTCAGGAGGAGATGCAGCAAGAAAGGATCAAACGTCTTTCCAGTGAAAAAGAAGCCCTCGAGGCCAATCTGAGACTGCTTCAGGCCCAGATCGAGCCTCATTTCCTGTTCAACACCCTTTCCAATATCCTGAGCCTGATCGACACAGACCCGGCCAATGGCAAGGTCATGCTATTGGATCTGATTCACTACCTGCGCACCTCTTTATCAAGGACGTTTCCTGATCCAATTACGTTGGGCCAGGAAATGGATATCCTCAAGGCCTATCTGAATATTCAGAAAATAAGGATGGGGGAGAGACTCCATTTTAGGATTGAGCTTCCTGATGCGATTCGTCAACATCCCTTCCCTCCTATGCTGCTTCAGCCTCTGGTAGAGAATGCAATAAAACACGGTCTTGAGCCAAAGATGGACGGAGGAGAAATCCTGATAAAGGCTACGGAAGAAACCGACCTCATTAAAATCGAAGTCGTAGATACGGGCAGCGGATTCTCTTCTTTTCATAACACTGGGGTGGGAATTGCAAACGTGAGAGAACGTATTAAATTGCTTTACGGAGAAAAAGGGCGTTTCATACTTGAGCAAAACAAGCCGAATGGAGTCAGGGCGATCATCGAGGTGCAAAAGCATGGTGTATAAAGCCATCATTGCTGACGATGAAAAGGAGTTGAGAACATACCTCAAATCCATCTTATCAGGGATTTGGCCGGAGCTCGTCATTTGCGGTGAGGCCGAGAACGGCAAAGAAGCCGTTGAATTAGTCGAATCAGAGCACCCGCAGATCGCCTTCCTCGACATCAAGATGCCCGGTTTCTCAGGCATGGAAGTGGCAAAAAGAATTGCAGGTCAATGTCGGATCATATTTGTCACCGCATTTGATCAGTATGCGGTAGAAGCCTTCGAGAGAGAAGCGGTTGATTATCTCGTCAAACCCGTATCAAAAGACAGGCTGGTTCAGACCGTTCAACGCCTTAAAAACCAATTAGATTCCTCCACTGAACCACCTGCAAGATTGGCTGAGGTCGTAGAACAGATTCTTTCCAAGTTACCAGCCAAAGGGGGAACTGATTTTCTGCGTTGGATTAAAACACAAGATAAAGATAGCGTCCGTCTCGTACCCGTGGAGGAGGCGGACTACTTCAAGGCCGAGGATAAATACACCCTGGTCGTCACAAAACAAGGGGAGTCCCTCATCAAGAAGAGTATTAAGGAATTGGCCCAGGAACTCGACCCCGGTCAATTCTGGCAGATCCATCGGGCAACCATCGTGAATGTGTCCAAGATAGACAAAGTCAGTCGTTCACTAACCGGAAGAGGAATGTTGAAACTTAAAGGCAGGCCAGAGCTTCTCACCGTAAGCCGCTAACTACCAGATCGTACGTTTAAGGAAAAGGGAGAAATGGGTGACACTCCCAATAGGGAGAAAGGAGTGTCACCATGGAGAATGTAGCAGGAGTCAGGAGGAAGAGCAAGAGGAAAGAGGGTCGGTATGGAAAGCGGTATGAGTTAGAGTTGAAGCTTCGTTGTGTGAAGCTGCGATTGGAAGAAGGATTACCGGTTTCACTTTTGAGTAAGGAGGTTGGATGCAGTAACGACGTTATTCGTCGTTGGGTGAAGGCGTATCAGGAGCGGGGAGAGGCGGGGTTACAGAATCGGGTTGTATCCGCGGGGAGACGGCGGAAGCTTCCCGGTCCGGTACGTGAGAAGATTGTCGAGATCAAGAAACGGGAGCCCCTCTTTGGTGTCAAGCGGATTTCCCATCTTTTAAAGCGTGCGTTCTTCCTCAGTGCCAGCCCAGAAACAGTTCGGCGGACGCTGCGGGCAGAATCGTTAATAGTTCCCTCCAAAAAGAAACACCAGCGCAACGTAACCCGTCCTCGGTTTTTTGAGCGGTCGACACCGAATCAAATGTGGCAGTCAGATATCTTTACGTTCCGTTTAGGGGGTCGGTATGCCTATTTGATTGGGTTTATCGATGATTATTCGCGGTATGTGGCGGGCTTGGAGTTATACCGGACTCAGACAGCGGATCAGGTGTTAGAGGTGTATCGTCGGGCAATTGGGGAGTATGGGGTGCCGAAGGAGATGCTCACGGACCGGGGGCGGCAATATACAAACTGGCGTGGATCGACCCGGTTTGAGCGGGAGTTAGGGAAGGATCGGGTGAGGCACATTAAATCGCAGGCCCACCATCCGATGACGTTAGGGAAGATCGAGCGGTTTTGGAAGACGATCTATGAGGAGTTTTTGGTGCGGGCGCAGTTTGTGAGTTTCGAGGAGGCAAGAGAAAGAATCCGGCACTGGGTGCAGTATTACAATCACAAGCGGCCTCACCAGGGAATTGCGGGGCTGTGCCCTGCAGATCGGTACTTTGAGATCCAGGCAGAGCTGCGAAAGACGATGGAACGGGGGATTGCGGAGAATGTGCTGGAGATGGCGCTAAGGGGGAAACCACGAGAACCGTTTTACATGGTGGGGCGTATGGAGGGCCAGTCGGTGGTATTACGGGCGGAGAAGGGAAAGCTGCGTTTGATGGTGGATGATGAGGAGGGCGGTGGAAAGAAGGAGATGATCTATGAAGTTGGCGCCAAAGGCGAAGAGAAAGATCGTTCTATTAAGAAGGAGGACAGCGATGGACAAGGTAGACAAGCCGAAGGCGGAGAGGCCAGGGATAGAGGACAAGAGAGGGAGAAAGGTTTCGAGGCATACGGCGGAGGAGAAGTGCCGGGCGGTGCTCTCGGTGTGGACGGAGAGACGCAAACCCGGAGAGGTTTGCCGGGAGTTAGGGGTTACGTGGAATTTATTAACCCAGTGGCAGGACCAGGCGATGGAGGGGATGCTCTTGTCGTTGCAGCCCAGGGTTTCAGTGGAGAAAGGAGTAGCATTGAACCCGCGCCTTGCAGTATTGTTAGAGCGGAAGAGCAAGGGAGGGGAGATGAAAGGGTTGGAGCGGCGTTTGGCCCGACTCCAAGGGAGCCCGGTCAAACAAGGGGAGTTGCGGGAGATTGCAGCAGAGAAGAAGGTCTAACGATCTTCGGGGAGACTGGGAATGAAGGAAAGGAGACGGCGACACAAGAAGGAGAAGGAGCAGAAGCTTGCGCGGGAGCGGGCGTTGGCGATTCTTCAGGTGCGCAGCGGAGCCTTAACGGCAAAGGAGGGAGCGAAGCGGCTGGGGGTATCGCGCAAGACGTATTACGAGTGGGAGGAGAAGTCCCTGAAAGCCATGGCCCTGGCGTTGGAGAATCGTTCTGCAGGGAGGCCCACTGCGCCTATAGACGAGGAGAAGGAGACGCTACGGGAGAGGATCCGGGAGTTAGAGAAGAAACTGGATCTGGCCGAGAAGGCCGTCCGGGTGAAGGAGCTGCTGGGGACCAATGAGGAGTTTCGGAATAATGGCACTAAAAAAAACCGACGGATCGGCAAGAGGCAATCAAAAGGGTTGTGGAGATCATTGAGGAGATGAAGGAACGAACAGGGATGCCTTATAAGATGATCTGCGAGACGCTCCAATTACCCTTGGGGAGTTTTAATCGATGGCGGTGTCGGATTCGGGAAGGCTTGGTTTTAATCAAGCGTCCGGGTCCGAAGAAGGTGGAGTCGTTTGATTCCTCGGTCCTTGACGCGGAGATTCGATTGTTAGGTCATGGAAAGAAACGGAGCGCAGGGACCACCGAGTTGTACCAACGACACTACTTGAGTTTGTCCCGGCGAGAGCTGGGGCGAATGGTAGAAAGGGTGAGGCAGGATCTTTGGGCAGATTATCGGCGGCACCTTCGGCGGGTTGAATGGCTCATGCCCGGGGTTGCTTGGGCGATGGACGGCACGGAATACGACGTGGGCCTCACTGGCAAAGTCTATCTGTGCAATATGCAGGATTTGAGTTCGAGGTATAAGTTCTTGCCTCTGGCAGGGGAGTATCCGGTCGGTGAAGAGATCGCGGGATACTTGAGCGAGAAGTTTGATCGGTACGGTGCTCCTTTAGTGCTGAAACGAGATAACGAGGGTAATATGAACCATGCAGCCGTGAACGAGGTTCTGGAGGAATTCTTCATTCTACCCCTAAACAGCCCCGAGTATTACGCACCGTATAATGGAGCGATTGAGGAGTCACAGCGGGAGTTAAAGAGTTGTTTGCGGGAGAAGCTTGTGCTGGGTTTGCCAGACTGCTCCGATCATCTTGCTGCGTATGCAGAAGCTACGGTCAATGATCTGAACCATCGGATCCGACCTTGCCTCAACGGAAGGACCTCCTGCCAGGTATTCTTTGAATCCGCCAACAAACCAGTATTTACAAAGCGCCAAAGGAGGGAGATTTATGATAGTATAATGGAAAAGGTAGAAAGGATTTCATCGGCGATGAAACAACCCACACAGGCTATCAGAGAACTGGCCTGGAGGATTGCGTTGGAGTCGTGGCTCAGATCTGAGGGATATATCAAGGTTTACATCAACCAAAAGTGTCACCCAATTTTATCCCTTTTTTAGCTCACGAATAGGTAGGGCGCACAGTCATTTAGAATCCTCCCTTAAGTCGAAAACAAAATCCTACTCCTTAGAAGACTCGTGTCTTACTAACGCCTGCGAATACAATCTTTTCTTCCCTCCGGCAATTACTGAAACTCCACCCGCCAACTCATAACCGTCATCAAGAAGCCTTTCAACTCTCAATTCAAAATTTCTCAAATCCTCTTCTTCGAGCTTCGGGTCCTTCACCACTTTCGTTAAATCCACCTCTCTTTGCACAATCACATATCGCTTCATCCGAACCACCTCCCTTTGTCAACTGAGACGGCAATTGGCCTCGTAGAATGAATTATCTGTCGCATATTATACAAAAAGCAACACGGTGTCGCAAATTAGTTATCCACAAGTGAAGCAAATAAAAGAATTTTTGAAGGAGAGAGAAAGAAAATATCGCCGTTCTTCTTAGAAGGCGATAGGAGATTGGTCAGAAAACCCGTTGAACAAATCTATGGTAAGGAGGACTATTAGACTATTACAACTTTAAGCCTTACACCTTGGTAGAATGTTTGGTATAATGAATCAAGGGGTAACGAATACAATCAGACCCGGAGTCGTGAAGAAGATTTGACTTTCAGGACATTTAGCGGGATATGAATCTCAATACGCCCGCAGAATACGCTCAATGTAAATCGACAGAAAGAACAAAACCTATGAACCATTCAGATACTCTCGGGATGTCCGTCAATTTTGAGGTCGTACAGATAAAAAAGGGTAACACAACGAACACCATCGCATCAGTACCCACAGAAGTACCGCTCACGATTGTGGCGAACGATGAAGAGATTGCCACGCTCTCAGGCAGCCCTGATCATCTGCGGGAATTCGTTTACGGATTCCTATTTACCGCCGGTTTCATTCAAGAGGCCCATGATGTCCAATCTTTCTTTTGGGATGAGACAAAATGGCGGATCGAAGTGAAACTGAACAATCCGCCGGAACCTAACCTGCTTACAAAACGGCTCTATACGTCGGGTTGTGGAAGAGGCGTTATGTTCTCCAGTGTGGTTGAACTCGCTCTACGAAGACCTCTTGCAGATGAATTTACAATTGACAGCGATGTTATTCTTCGACTTATGCGATGGCTGCAAACCTCATCGCAACTTTATCGAAGCACAAGAGGAGTCCATACCGCTGCATTAAGCAAAGGAGGAACACTGCCGGAAATAGTCTGTGACGACATTGGCAGACATAATGCAGTTGACAAAGTCATAGGTTCCGCCCTCATTACAGGGGTTGATTTCAAAGTGTCGGTATTACTGTGTTCAGGACGCATTTCATCGGATATTCTTTTTAAAGCTAAACGGTGCGAGATTCCCGTGCTGATTTCCCTCGGTGCACCAACGCATCAGGCAGTCCTGCTTGCGCGCGATATGCATATGACACTGGTTGGTTTTGCACGAGGATTGTCGTTCACTATATTTTCGCACTCCGAAAGAATTATCATATGATTTCTTTTAACGAAGCGATCAGCACTGACGCAAATTAATTATCCACAAGTGAGCCAAATCGTTTATCCTTGACTTTGTATATATTTCACGAAAGTTTCCTTCTGACCCCAGGCTTTTTTCCTGAAAAAGAAGAAGTATCTGCACCGCACCCTGTGGATTGTTGATTGGAATATATAAATTTTATGAAAATTGGTCAACCGAAACTTTCAGGAAGAAAGAGTCAAAGAAGTGGGATGTTTGTTCCACCTACAGGTCAATAGTGGGAACCATATTCAGGAATAGAAGATTACGGGTTGAAATGTAGTATAATGTTCTTGGTGCAAAAGAAGCGCGAAGGGTTTTAACGTTTGTCTTTTGCACCATGTTAGCCGTCCGCTGCAGGCATTCCTAAAATAGAACCGTCGCATTTTTTATTTTTTGACGATCTTTAGATGAAGTGATTCCTAATTCTCAATTCCGGCGGTCCCTGTCGCCTCTTTCATATTCCAATGTTCGATAAGGTATTGCAGATCGAATTGACAATCCCCACGAGCTTAGGATGGGAATTCTCGAACCTTTCCACAGAGGTAGAAAGCCCCTTCAAGGATAGATTGAGAAGTTGCGGATTCTTCTTCTCACGGATTGCCTCGTGAATTGAGACTTCGGTAAAACCGGTAATACTCAGGGCGTCCTCGGCGTCGGTCTTGGAGAGTTGGGAAACTTCGGTCTTCAAAGTGGAAAGCAGATCCAGTAATTCCTTCTTTCTTTCGTCATCTAAAGATTTGGCCCTTTTGATTCTCGCTTCAATTTGGTTAATTGTCTCCTCGACCATATTTTCATCCTTTCTTCCAGGCACTCAATAAGAGAAACTGATGAGGGTCTCTGGCTCCCTTTCTGCTGCTCTGGGGTCGAATCTTTACAGTCTGTTGAAAAACTAAGCATTTATCAGCAACCCTGAAGAAAATATTGAGTTCGAAACCTGAAAAGAGTCATCAAACCAAATAATTTAGAAAATGTCTTTGAAAGAAACGATTCCCCAAGCTGTTGGGCCACCTGGGCTTGCTTTGTGTATCCTCCTTTGGATAACAGCTTTACCATCCTTTTTATATTCTGCGCTGTCGCCGTCATTAATACCTGTTCTCTGATAAACTTCCGCCTCCGGAATTTAGCCCTCCTCAGTCCCATCCACTCCTTTGCTTCTCCAAATAGCTCCTCAATCCTCTTCCTCATCCTCTGCGATATCCGATAAGCCCTTGTTTGATTGATTTGCCTCGCTTGATTGATAAACTCCTCATAAATGTGATAACTGAGTGATCTGGACCTGTCCCTCGTACACTCCGCCTTCCTCGAACACACTTTGCAATCCTTCGCCCTCGCCCTATAGACATGCTGCTTACTGGGTTTATGAATTCCCCAATATTTCAACTCCTTCCCCGACGGACAGAGAAACCGGTTTTCACCCGGATCAAAGCTAAATTGTTCTATCGAGTAGATCCCTCGATCGTTTTGACTCCGAGAATCCATGATTGGAATGTGAGGCTGTACCTTCTCTTTGACCAGTGCATTGATAAATTCTCCCGTGGAGTACCCCTTATCTGCTCCTAAGCTCTCCGGCTTTATCCCAAAAGCAAATGGAATCCTTCGTATCTGCTTCAACGCCTTTTCGCAGTCAGTTTTCCGATCTGGTTTTCCCACATCCGCCCCTACGATGATCCGGCTCCGGTTGTCCATGATATAGGTCACTCCATGATAAAGTTGGGTGTTTGCTTTCAACGATTTCCTTGCCAGACGGGCATCCGGATCGGTCTTGGACCGATGAGTCCCATTGCTTATTTTCTGACCCCGATGGGGATAGTCGTCCCCAGGCTCCCAAGGCTCTTCTGTTACAGGGTTTTCTCTCTCTAATTTCTCTATGTATTCTCCTGTCCCCATGGTCACCACTATTGGTTCTAGACTCTTTAAGGCCGCATTGGCTTGTACATAGGTGCTGTCCACCGTCAGATGCTTTCCTGTTAACAACCCCTGAGAGACACATTGATTCACAATCTCGTCAAAGATTCTCTGAAATAGATCGCTCTCTGAAAACCGCTCATGCCGATTCTTGGAGAAGGTCGAATGATCTGGCACCTTGTCTTCAAGGTTCAAGCCCACAAACCACCTGTACCCAATGTGCATCTGTACTTCTTCGCATAGGCGACGCTCTGATGTGATTCCATACAGATACCCAATTAAAAGCATCCTGAGTAATACCTCCGGATCAATCGATGGACGCCCTGTATGACTGTATAGATGCTTCACTTTGTCCCGAATGAATTTTAGATCGATATGTCTGTCGATCAATCTTAGAAGATGGTTCTCTGGAACGATATCTTCCATCCGGACATAGTAGAACATGCGCTCACTTCGTGGGTTTTCTCCTAACAATGGCTCCTCCTTTATTCAAAAGTTGCCATATTCTACCATTGTGATATATTAAAGCAAAGAATTTATTGAATAGAGTTTTTCAACAGACTGTTTATCCTTGACTTTGCCTATATTTCACGAACATTTCCTTATGACCCCAGGCTTTTTTCCCCTGAAAACGAAGAAATATCTGCACCGCCACCCCGTGGATTCCTGATTGGAATATACATATTTTATGAAAATTGGTCAACCCGAAACTTTCAGAAAGAGGTTGCGGGTAGAAGACTAACTGGGGGGGTTGGTGGTGTTAAACCACCACCGGACTTGCAATATATCGAATATCGATATATAATAAAACTGATGATCAAGAGTTTTCGTGGTAAAGACACCCAAGCCCTGTTCGAGGGGCGCTGCCCACGCCGCTGGCAGGCCATCCGCAGAGTGGCCGAGCGAAAGTTGATCCAGTTGAATGCTGCGGCGACTCTTGATTTTCTGAGGGCGCCGCCAGGCAACCGCCTGGAAGCACTGAAAGGAGAGCGTGCAGGCCAGCACAGCATCCGTATCAACGAACAGTGGCGTGTGTGTTTTACCTGGACAGCCGGAGATGTATTTGACGTTGAGATTGTAGATTACCATTAAGGAGGTGTGATCATGATCAAGAACGGTATGCGCCCTATTCACCCGGGCGAGATATTGCGTGAGGATTACATGCTGCCGCTGGGGCTGTCAGCCACCGCTTTGGCCCACGCGTTGGGCGTGACGCCCGCCCGCATCAACGATATTGTGCGCGAGCGGCGTGGCATCACAGCTGATACAGCGTTACGTCTGGCGCGGTACTTCGGCACGGATGCACAATCGTGGATCAACCTGCAAACCGCGTACGATCTCCGCGTGGCCGAGCTGGCGGCAGGTGAGGCGATAGATCGCGTCGTGAAACCTCGCCGGGCCGCGTAAGATCCCGGAGAGGGGCTTTGGGTCGAATCTTTATCCTTATCTTGGGGACGGTTCTTATATTCTGATTGAAGCTCCTCGCCCACAGGGCGGGGCTTCCCGGTATTGTATAATATCATTCATATTGTGCCCCTTAACCCTGCCTGCAAGGCGGGGCTTGCGGGGCACGTTCCGGCCATTAACATTAGATACAAACTATTTTATTGGTCTCGCCATTTTTGTCCCATGTCAACAGTCTGTTGAAAAACTAAGCATTTATCAGCAACCCTGAAGAAAATATTGAGTTCGAAACCTGAAAAGAGTCATCAAACCAAATAATTTAGAAAATGTCTTTGAAAGAAACGATTCCCCAAGCTGTTGGGCCACCTGGGCTTGCTTTGTGTATCCTCCTTTGGATAACAGCTTTACCATCCTTTTTATATTCTGCGCTGTCGCCGTCATTAATACCTGTTCTCTGATAAACTTCCGCCTCCGGAATTTAGCCCTCCTCAGTCCCATCCACTCCTTTGCTTCTCCAAATAGCTCCTCAATCCTCTTCCTCATCCTCTGCGATATCCGATAAGCCCTTGTTTGATTGATTTGCCTCGCTTGATTGATAAACTCCTCATAAATGTGATAACTGAGTGATCTGGACCTGTCCCTCGTACACTCCGCCTTCC
This sequence comes from uncultured delta proteobacterium, assembly GCA_963827685.1. GTDB lineage: Bacteria > Desulfobacterota > BSN033 > BSN033 > UBA1163 > UBA1163. Next base: position 17,296 of record CAWHBU010000002.1, read on the forward strand.
TCGAACACACTTTGCAATCCTTCGCCCTCGCCCTATAGACATGCTGCTTACTGGGTTTATGAATTCCCCAATATTTCAACTCCTTCCCCGACGGACAGAGAAACCGGTTTTCACCCGGATCAAAGCTAAATTGTTCTATCGAGTAGATCCCTCGATCGTTTTGACTCCGAGAATCCATGATTGGAATGTGAGGCTGTACCTTCTCTTTGACCAGTGCATTGATAAATTCTCCCGTGGAGTACCCCTTATCTGCTCCTAAGCTCTCCGGCTTTATCCCAAAAGCAAATGGAATCCTTCGTATCTGCTTCAACGCCTTTTCGCAGTCAGTTTTCCGATCTGGTTTTCCCACATCCGCCCCTACGATGATCCGGCTCCGGTTGTCCATGATATAGGTCACTCCATGATAAAGTTGGGTGTTTGCTTTCAACGATTTCCTTGCCAGACGGGCATCCGGATCGGTCTTGGACCGATGAGTCCCATTGCTTATTTTCTGACCCCGATGGGGATAGTCGTCCCCAGGCTCCCAAGGCTCTTCTGTTACAGGGTTTTCTCTCTCTAATTTCTCTATGTATTCTCCTGTCCCCATGGTCACCACTATTGGTTCTAGACTCTTTAAGGCCGCATTGGCTTGTACATAGGTGCTGTCCACCGTCAGATGCTTTCCTGTTAACAACCCCTGAGAGACACATTGATTCACAATCTCGTCAAAGATTCTCTGAAATAGATCGCTCTCTGAAAACCGCTCATGCCGATTCTTGGAGAAGGTCGAATGATCTGGCACCTTGTCTTCAAGGTTCAAGCCCACAAACCACCTGTACCCAATGTGCATCTGTACTTCTTCGCATAGGCGACGCTCTGATGTGATTCCATACAGATACCCAATTAAAAGCATCCTGAGTAATACCTCCGGATCAATCGATGGACGCCCTGTATGACTGTATAGATGCTTCACTTTGTCCCGAATGAATTTTAGATCGATATGTCTGTCGATCAATCTTAGAAGATGGTTCTCTGGAACGATATCTTCCATCCGGACATAGTAGAACATGCGCTCACTTCGTGGGTTTTCTCCTAACAATGGCTCCTCCTTTATTCAAAAGTTGCCATATTCTACCATTGTGATATATTAAAGCAAAGAATTTATTGAATAGAGTTTTTCAACAGACTGTCAAGGGCTGACCCTGTGTTTTTATTGCCAAGCTTTTTTCGATGAAAACGAAGAAATATCTGCACCGCCACCCTGTGGATTGTGATTGGAATATACATATTTTATGAGAGTTGGTCAACCGAAACTTTCAGAAAGAAAGAGTCAAAGAAGTGGGCTGTTTGTTACACCTCTTCACCTTTGATAAGAGCGAGGGATGAATGATTATGATAGAAACCATCAATGACGCCGTGGTATGCGGTCTTCTTTCACTACAATTCTAAAGGCCAGGAGGTACCCTCTCTCCTTTTTACACAGAGAGCTTGACAGCCAACCCCTTTTTCCCGTATATTCAATCCAACCCAAGATGAGTTCTGATAAAAAATCCCCGCCAACAATTTGTGCTGAAGGAATTGGGCCCAGATACAGAGGTCAAAGTAACCGCTCCGGCTGGGGAGGTTAACTTCACTCCAGTCTAATTTCAAATCATGCCTTTCAAGAATTTCACAGACACGAATGGACCATTTCTTTTGAAGATCGCCCACAAAATAATCGGGAAGATGACTTAGAAAATGCCATGACTAAGGGTCCTAAACCTTATCAAAAATGGAAGAAACCGAGGGGAGCGCCACTGCCGCGTCCAAGAATTTGGGCGAGCAAGGGTGCCAGAGGTCGCCTTGTTGCAAACCCACCGAAGAAGAAAGGAGGTCAAATTATTTTGTCAGCGGATAGATGGCTTATTTAAGTAGTATTATCTAAAACCAATCAAAGGAGGACTCTCATGAAAAAAACAATCTTTTTCCCAACCTTGGCAGTATTTTTTTTGATGATGCTCCTTAGTTTTTCTTCTCCAGCGCATTCAGCAAAAGAGCCCATTGTTGTCGGGTTCATCCATTCGATGAGCGGAGCTATGTCCATGTATGGTATTAGCTCCGAGGCCGGAGGACAAATCGCTGTGGAGGAAATCAATGCCGCTGGCGGGATTCTGGGCCGGCCCCTGAAAATGATCACCCGGGACGATAAACTAAATGCCGAGACAGGGTTAAGGGAGGCCAAGGATCTCATATTAAGCGAGAAGGCTGATTTTCTCACTGGAACAATCAGCAGTGCTGTGGCCTTGGCCATCTCGAACTATGTAAAAAGAGAAAAGAAAATCTTTCTCGTCAACATTTCTCAATCCTCGAGTTTAACAGAGGAGAACTGGCATCGTTATATTTTCCGGATCGACACGAATGCCGTTCCCTATTGGGGATATGCCCCGGCTCTGGCCCTGGCGAAAAAATGGAAAGACAAAAAGATCGTTAGTCTTGGTTTCGATTACGAAACGGGGAAAAACTCCCTCAAGGCTTTCAAAGAAAAATACTTGGAACTGGTTCCAGATGCCAAAATTATAGACGAACTCTGGGCCCCTTTGGGGACGACCGACTTTACCGCTTACATTTCCAAAATAGCTAACTCTGGAGCAGACGCCTTTTTTCTCGCTTGCATTTACGGAGGAGGAGAATTAGCTTTTTCCAAACAGGCCTATGCCTTCGGCCTTTATGACAAGATGCATGCGATTCAGCCCTGTGCGGGTGATATAGAAACCTGGTTTAGCATTAAGAAGGGAGATCCCTACCCCAAAGGAACCTTGGCCACCTGCCGGTACCCATTCTGGGCCATTAAGGATCCGAAAAGCAAACAATTCGCCGAAAAACACAACAAGAAAGTCGGGTTTTTGCCCTCCTATGGGGCCATGAACCAGTATTTAATCATGTACGCCTTGAAGGCCGCCATCGAAAAGGTTGGAGCCGTTGATACGGAGAAGATCATCAATGCTCTGGAAGGGATGGTCCTGGATAGCTTTGTGGGGAAGATCCCCATCCGGCCTTATGACCACCAAGCCATGATGCCAAACTGGTATGGGATTATGGATTTTACTCCCGAATTCTCCTTCCCCCATATCACCAAGATTGATGTCATCGGGGAAGAAGGGTACCACACCGTTGAACAGATCAAGAAGCTTCGGGAAGGCAAGTAAAGCCTCCCGGGGCGTTTTTTTATGCACCCTGCGGTGAAGCTTTAAATGACTGATTTTGACGAGGATGCCGGGGAGGTGATTCTCCTTCCCCGGTGTCTCGAAAGAGAGGACGAATCTCGTGACCTTTGAGGCGATTGCGGGGCAGACCTTGAGCGGGATCAGCGTGGGAATGGTCCTGTTCTTAATCGCTGCCGGCCTGTCTATTATTTTTGGTACCTTGAAAGTATTGAACCTCGCCCACGGGTCCATCTATATGTTGGGCGGGTTCTTGTGTTATGGATTTACTTCCACTTTTGCTTCCCTCCCGGGTGTGTTCTGGTGGACCCTGCTGGCGGCCCCCTTGATGGTCGCCGTGGCGGGCGGCCTTATCGAAATCTTTCTCTTGCGTCGGATTTATGCCCAGGAAATGCTTTATCAGTATATTCTAACCTTCGGGTTGATTCTAATTATCGGAGAGACGTGTAAGTTTATCTGGGGGGTCGGATACCACACCGTAGGAACCCCCTGGCCATTTAACGGGAAAGTATCTTTATGGGGATTGTCTTTCCCGGTATATAACCTTTTTCTGATTGGCTGTGGATTTGCAGTTTTTATCGGACTCGCGTCCTTGATGCGCTACACCGGATTGGGAAGAATTATCCGGGCCGTAACCTACCATCGGGAGATGGCCAGCGCCCTCGGAATCAATGTGCCCAAAGTCTACACGGGGGTATTCATGCTGGGGTGCTGGCTCGGGGGGCTGGCTGGAACATTGATGCCTCCTATGTCCGTGGTCGCTTTAGGTTCGGATATGGCGGTCATCATTGAGTGTTTTATCATCGTGGTCATCGGCGGGCTGGGCAGTCTACCCGGTGCCTTCATCGGGGCCATCATTCTTGGGCTGCTAACCGCGTTTGGCATCTATATCATTCCGAAACTGGCTGTGGCCTTTGCTTTCATGTTGATGATTGTCATTCTGATTATCCGGCCCTGGGGGTTGATGGGCAAACCGGAATGAGGAAAATCGGGGATGAACCGTTTGGTCAATGCGTTAAATTCCCACCGCTTCGTGCCGCTGCTGGCGTTGCTTCTCTTTCTTTTCATTGTGCCCTTCATCATGAAGCCAAGCTGGGTAAGCCTGGTCAATGAAATGTTGATCATGGCCCTGGCCGGTTGCGCCCTGAACCTGATGCTGGGCTACACTGGAATGGTCTCCTTTGGCCCGGCGGGTCTGTATGCCGTAGGAGCTTACACGACGGCCATTCTCCTGACCCGTTATCGGTTTCCGTTTGCGATCGCGGTGATTTCCGCCCCGGTCTTGGCCGGAATCATTGGGGGCCTGATCGGGTGGTTTTGTGTTCGCCGAAGCGCCGTCTACTTTGCTTTGCTCACCCTGGCGTTCGCCCAGATTATCTGGACCGTCATCTTTGAATGGTATGGCTTTACCGGGGGCGACAACGGCATTGTCTCGATCCCCATCCCGGAATTTTTCTTTTCGATCAGCCATTGCTATTATCTTACCCTGATAGTGGTGGGGATCAGTTTGCTCCTGCTATGGACGATCGTTCAGTCCCCGTTCGGAAAGACGCTTCAGGCCATACGAGAAAATCCCGGAAGAACAGAATTCATAGCTATTCATCTGAAAAGATATCAGCTGGCGGCCTTTGTTCTGTCGAGCGCATTTCTTGGTATCGCGGGTTCTTTGTTCTGTGTTTTCAGCGGAAGCGTTTTCCCAGATTATGCTCATTGGGTGAAATCCACGGATATGCTGGTCATCTGCCTTTTAGGAGGGTTTTATAATTTTGCGGGCCCGATCGTCGGCTCCGCCGTCTATATTTTGCTCAGCAAGATGATTGCCAAACAGACCATGTTCTGGATGTTTTTCCTGGGGGTCATCATCGTCTTCCTGGTTTTGTTCATGCGGAACGGCATTGTAGGATTTCTCTCGGAGAAACTCGCCCCTGCTCTCCACAAAACCACTGGATCCGGCCCGGACGAGGGAACCTAATGATTTTGGAAACTCAGAAACTTGTGAAATCGTTTGGGGGCCTGACGGCTGTTTTTGATGTCAATCTCCATATCCGGCAAGGAGAGCTGGTATCGATCATCGGGCCCAATGGCGCCGGGAAGACGACCCTATTCAACCTTCTCACCGGGCACATACCCGTTGATTCGGGGAGGGTGATTTTCAAAGGGAAAGATATCACCAAACTGCCTCCTCATGCGATTTCGCGCATGGGCATCGGCCGTTCCTTTCAGCGGCTGAATATTTTCCCCCGACTGAGCGCCTTTGAGAACGTCCAGGTGGCCGTCTTCTCCGAGCAACGGAAAAGCCGCAATGTATTTGCCCGGGCTTCCAAACTGGCTCGGCAGGAGACCGAAGCGATTTTGAGAAGCGTGGGGCTTCTGGATAAGAAAAACATTAAAGGGGGGCTCTTGGCCCATGGAGACCAAAAACGATTGGAAATGGGAATCGCCCTGGCGGTTGAACCCAGCTTGCTCCTACTGGATGAGCCGACTCAAGGAATGAGTCCCAGGGAAAGCGGCGAGCTTACCCAGTTGATTCAAAAACTGGTCAGAGAACGGGGATTGACGCTCATCTTTGTGGAACACGACATGAACGTCGTCTTCGGCATTTCCGATAGCATAAAAGTCCTGCACCAGGGAAAGATCATATTTGAGGGTAAGCCCGACAAAGTCAAGAAAAACGAAGATGTCCAAAGAATTTATTTGGGAGATGAAAAAGGAACATGGTCCTCGCTGTAAAGGAAATAGACACCTTCTATGGACTCAGCCACATCCTCTTTGGTGTTTCTCTCGAAGTAAAGCAGAGCGAAACCGTCTGTATTTTGGGAAGAAACGGAGTTGGCAAGACGACTACCCTCCGGAGCATCATGGGTCTTGCCCCACCGCGTTCAGGGAGCATAAAATTCATGGGCGAAGAAATTAGGGGGAAACAGCCCTTCGATATTTACCGCTTGGGCATTGGTCTGGTGCCTGAAGATCGGATTATCTTTCCGGACCTTACTGTTCACGAAAATCTTGAGATTGCAATCAAGAAGGGTAAAAGATGGAAAACGATTGAAGGCTGGACCATTGAGAAAGTTCACCAGTTGTTTCCCATATTGAAGGCGAGGGACAAGCAATGGGGAGGGACCCTTTCCGGAGGAGAACAGCAGATGCTCACCATCGCCAGGACCCTAATGGGCAACCCCCGTCTCCTGCTCTTAGACGAACCGTCGGAGGGACTAGCTCCGCTCGTTGTTAAGGCGATCGAGGAACAAACCTTGTTGCTCAAGAAAGAAGGGATGACGATCCTTCTTTCAGAGCAAAATTCCAACTTTGCCCTTAAGATTTCCGACCGCGGCTATATACTCGAAAAAGGTCTTGTGGCCTGGCAAGGGGATATCTCGGAGTTGAAAGGAAACCCGGAAATCATGAAAAATTATTTAGGCCTATGAGATCACTTTATTCAGACTCATTAGAAAATGAGGTTTTTAGGGGAGCAGATTCGGAAGCTAAAGGCCGAGCGGCCGATGATCCTTCTTTGCGAGCAAAACACCCACTTTTCTTTTCCGTTAAGCGACCGTGCCTATATCATTGAGAAAGGCAGCATTCAATACCACGGAAAAATCGCCGAACTTAAGGAAAGCCCGACCATCATGTTACGCTACCTGGAAATCACCTAGACCTGGGCGGCGATTCCAATGACAGGGCACCTCGTCACATCCTTCGTTTCGTCCTCCCCTATGGAATGCGTCTAAAGCCCCTCATAAAGAACTCCTTCATAATTTTCCATCCAACCGCACGGGCTCTATTCCTTCTTCAAAAAGATGCCTGTGGGATCGAGTTCTTCTCTCAGAATGCGGATCAGTTCCGGAGTGGGCCGTTCTGTCTCCCGGACATGATCAGAGACTTTCAAGTCCCAGCCTGTGTTTTCTTTGACCTTCTCGATCGTAACTCCGGGATGGTGTGATTCGAGATACATTTCTCTTGTTTCGGGATGAAACCGGAGAATGCCCATCGTTGATACAACCGCGCTCGGGCCACTGCCCGGCAGACCCAGTTTCTCTCTCTGGCCTCTTCCGGAGAGAAATCCCGGCGTCGTTATGAAATCGACCTTTTCCGGAAATCTTCGTTTTTCATGGAGCATCATGATGATCGTGCGCTTGCATCCGGCGCCAATATCATTGTTGCCGCCGCTTCCGGCAAGACGCACCCGGGGATTTCGATAATCCCCGATGACGTGCGTATTCAGATTGCCATATCTATCGATCTGGGCCCCCCGAGGAAACCGACATCAATATCTCCGGCATGAACCATACCGAGGCCTTCCATGAGACCGCCCTGCATTGCGGAACCGGGCGCGAGAACGGAATCGGCAACGGAAAAAGGTGTCACTAAAGGCTTGCAATCGATTGCCCCCGATTCATAAATGGCGACCATATTCGGAGCATGCGTCTTTTGAGCCAGAATTGCACCAAGAAGAGGAAGCCCCGTTCCAATAATGACTTTTTCCCCATCCTTAATTTCTCTTGCGGCCGCGACCGCCATCAATTCCTGTAATGTGAAATCCTGGTAAGGACTCATGATCCCCTCCTTAATAACCGTAATTCACCGAGGCGCAGCTCATGTCTTCCGCTTTAAAGCTCAGAAATTTTTTCAGGCCGAAGGTTTGGATATACTTTTCCAGGTAAGCATTCCTGTCCTTGACCCCATACACCCATTCATCCATAAATTTCCGCCAGCCTTCCTGCTGCTTTGATTCCCGAATGTATTTAAATATGAAATCCCGATCCGCGTCATAATATCCCTGGATGTTCTTCGGATGGGCCCCGAATGACTCGTGCAAAACAGCGACAACTTTGTATCCCGGCAAGATGGTCCTGTTAGGATCCCCGCTGATCACCCTACGGCTCACTATCTCTTCGACAGAAACAATAACCTTTTTGCTGGCCCGCATGCTCCAGGGTAAATCGCCGCAAATCCCCCACATCTGCACGTTCCCTTCCGCATCCGCTCTTTGGGCATGGAAATAGCCGATGTCGGGCACGAGCGCCGGAACAACGGCATGTTCGACACCGGAACCAAAAGGATCTTTTACCAACTTTACCTTGCCGTCCCCCATCCAGGCGGAATGCGTCATCATATCGCTTCCCATTAGGGAATGCAGGGGAATATACGGCAGCCCAAGAGCACCAGCCATCAATCGCGCCATCATCGAGAAATTCGAATAGTCTTCCATTTCGATTTTATGCGGAATCCCTTTTTCCATGGCCCTCCGGAAACAGTAGAGCGGCCCGAAGACCTCCATCCAAACATAGGCTGAAATGATCCTGTCGACGCATCCTGCTCCGATCAACTGATCTGCATGCTCGTTAAAGCTGGGCGTGCAAATTGTCAGGTGGGCCTTCTTTTGCCTGATGATCTCATGAGTAATTGCAAAAGAGATCCCGTGGAAAAAACCACCGATAGCCACGGTCATGCCGTTTTCTATGAATTTCGATACGGCTTCTTCAGTGCTCATCACTTTTGATTCTCTCACGTAAGATGCCCCTCCTCTTATTTTGTCTGCACTTTGCTCAAAGATCTCCTCAGCATGTTTTCGGTTACGGTTTCCCTTCGCGCAATGCACATGCCAAGAAGAAACCCATGATCCGTTACATCCCCAAAGGGTCGGGCTCTGGGGTCGAATCTTTACGGCCTGTTGCTCAAAAGCCCAATTCAAAAATATCTGAAAATTTAAGTTTCGATGAATGATAGCCGGGGGTAAATAGAACCAAATAGCACCATTTGGCCAATTTTAAAGCTCATCAGCTCCTTAAAATCTGAAAAAGACCTTATCTCCCTTGTCACAGCCCCTTTGATCTGCTCCATCATTACCGATGGACTTCTCTTTAGGTAAGATCCATACCTCAGCAAAACCTCAATGTTCTGGACAGCAGAGATCAGGTATTCCTGTATCTGCACCCGCCAAAGCCCTCTCCATCGTGCCCGGTCATATCCATACCGCGTCCCTCTGGCATAGGAACGCTCCATCAAATGCTGCCTCACTTTGATATCCCGCTTCGCTTTGGCCGATCGACTCGCCTCTCGCATCCTGTCTAGATCTTCCTGCCTCAGATGTCGCTTAATTGTCCGACCCGACTTGTTCTTGGTACACTGCTCTCTTAAGTCACATGCTGCACAAATCTTCTTGGGTGCAGCGTAATCTCTACTTTGCCGACTCATATGTAATGATCTAGGCTTCAACCGATGCCCAGCTGGACAAAGATAGGTGTCACTCTCCCGATCATACTCAAACCGCTCTTCCCCAAAGATATTCTGCTTTTCTGTACGCTTCAATGAAATTTCCCTCAAGTCCGGCATGTGGGCCTCTACCCCTCTATCATGACACGCCAAAAAGTTCTCGATCGTCCCGTATTTGCTGTCGGCCACCACCGTATCCGCCTTGACCCCTGTATTTAAATGGTGGCTCTCTATCAGAGGAATCATCTCATGCGCTTCATTGACATCTCCTGTTGTCGTTTCGATCGCCGTGATCACTTCACTCCGCTCATCCACTGCCCGATGAACCTGATAGGAGAGTTTGGGCTTGCCACGATTCACTATCGATGCATCCGGATCGGTCGTTGAAATGTATCGGCTGTTCTCTTTAACGTATCTCCTGGAGGAATCCGTGCTCTCGCTCTTTTCCTCTAATCGTGCTTCCAGCTTCTTGTAGCCCTCCTGGAGTTGAACCTTCAACGATCGCGTGTCGATCACGGAGTTGTTCGATGCATCCGCATCCACCAGGCTCGAATCCACAAAGATCTTTCTGCCGTCCACTAACCCCGCCTCCACACATTGCCACACCATTCGCTCAAAGAACCCCCTAAACGCTTCCACTCCCCACCGCGCCCTGGCTTTACTCAAAACACTGTGATCCGGCACCTCACTGTCTATGTCGTACCCTAAAAACCATAGCCAGTCTAAACGCATGGGGATCGTTTCCATTAACTCTCGTTCCGATCGAACATTGTAAAGAACTAACAGCAACATCATCTTCAGGATTACAGGAGGGGGAATGGACACATTCCCGTTGCCCCCATAGGTGTCTCTGACCTCTGCATAGATGAAGTTAAAGTCAATCTGCTCTTGAATCCTTCTCAGAAGGTGTGTCCGGGGAATCCTTTGTTCCAGGTTCATATGATGATAGAAGATCTTCGGCTGAATTCCTGTCTGTTGTCCCATCATGGCAATATCTCCATTCCTGATTTGTCTTGCCATGCTTATAGCTCGAATGTATAATCGTTGCAAGCATCATTTGGGCAACAGCCCGTTTATTCTTGACTTTGCCTATATTTCGCAAAAGTTTCCTTCTGACCCCAGGCTTTTTCTCCATGAAAACGAAGAAATATCTAAACCGCCACCCTGCGGATTCCTGATTGGAATATACATATTTTGTGAGAATTGGTCAACCGAAACTTTCAGAAAGAAAGAGTCAAAGAAGTGGGCTGTTTGTTACAGATAGAAAGCAAGCATAACTAAGGCTTCAGATAAACTAAGGCGGGGCCATTTCTGACCCTGCCTCGTGGAATCGTTCTTTGTTACACGAGACTCCTAATTCACGTCAGCCATACGGAAATTTGATGCCATCCTATACTGTATGAAAGAGTTTCCGTACTTACGCCCTCTGTTCAACAAAAATATCTCCCAAAAGCAATTTGCGGGTTCCGTAAATCAGGATCGCGACTGAGGGGTGCGACGCTCGGTTTCGATCTTCAAAAGGGTCTCACCAAAGTCCTTGGGGGGAGCTTCCATTCCCGGCCTGGCCATTAATGAGATCGCTTGCTCCGGACAAGTGGTGACACATAATCCACAGCCGATGCATTTCTCATCTCTGATCTCGGAGCGTCCATCCCCTTGCTTGATTGCGTCCACTTGACACCGCTCGATGCAGAGACCGCAGTCCAAACACAAATCCGGGTCGATTTTGGCCTGGTAATATGATGAAACTACATATTTAGACTTTGGGAGTAGTTTGGCCGCCTTAAGGACGGGGCAACAGCAGGAACAGCAACAGCAGATGGATTCCAACTCCTGGGCATTGGTTGGGGAGAGCACCAGGCCGGACTCCTCCGCTAAGTCCAGGATCTTCATGGCTTCATCTGTGGTGATTAACCTCCCCAGCTTATTGTCGATATAGAACCGGCCAAACTTCCCGAACCCAAGGCAGGTCTCTTTCGGACGATTGCACTCCTTCCCTAAGAGCTTTTGCTCTTTACGGCAGATGCATTCCGCCACCGAAATCAAATCCTGCTGTCTGACCAGTTCTCTGATCTTGTTGTAGGGGGCCACACCGGGAAGGGCCTTGACCGCTGACTCAACCGGAATGACCCGGAGCTGCTTTGTCTTTACGGAAGCTAATGACATACCGAAATAGGGCAAGTACTCCTCAAACATTTGGGAGAATTCGCTGTCCAGGCTTTTCAGTTGGAACTCATAGATCCCGATCATAAATTGTGAAGCCTTATATTGCACTTGGTCTCCTTGGCGGACTCTGTAAATAAGCCCTTTTTGAGCCATGTCCTCAAACTTAGAGACCAGTTCGGATTCCCCCCTTCCCATACGAGCCGCGATCTGTGAGAGTTCTTCCGGTTCGTTCCGAAGATTCATGGTCAGTTCAGCTTCTTCAGGAGTAAAGAGCTTCTTGAGAATCCTTAGTTCAACTCCGGTGGGCGTCGTCGGAAAACCTGTCGGCAAGGTATCCAGAAAACCTCTAAGCCTTTCGTAAATATCATTGCCCATTTCCATCCTCCTTCAGGTTTATTGCGGATTATCTAATAAAAGTTTCTCTCCATTTCTTAATTAGATTTCCCAAAATGGGTAATTCCGGAAGCCATTCGGCCAAATGAGGACGTGGAGGAGAGATGAAACAGGGCCACATCTTCAGATGTCATGAATTTGTCTGATGCTCTTTTCCGTGTCTCCCCGTGTTCGGGCACTTCCTGGTTCAGAGAATATACTTCTCAGATTTCTATGTCAAACATAAGTTTCAATGTCATATGTTGACGGGCTGTTGCCCAAATGATACTTGCAACGATTATACATTCGAGCTATAAGCATGGCAGCACAAATCTGGAATGGAGATATTGCCATGATGGGACAACAGACAGGAATTCAGCCGAAGATCTTCTATCATCATATGAACCTGGAACAAAGGATTCCCCGGACACACCTTCTGAGAAGGATTCAAGAGCAGATTGACTTTAACTTCATCTATGCAGAGGTCAGAGACACCTATGGGGGCAACGGGAATGTGTCCATTCCCCCTCCTGTAATCCTGAAGATGATGTTGCTGTTAGTTCTTTACAATGTTCGATCGGAACGAGAGTTGATGGAAACGATCCCCATGCGTTTAGACTGGCTATGGTTTTTAGGGTACGACATAGACAGCGAGGTGCCGGATCACAGTGTATTGAGTAAAGCCAGGGCGCGGTGGGGAGTAGAGGCGTTTAGGGGATTTTTTGAGCGAATGGTGTGGCAATGTGTGGAGGCGGGGTTAGTGGACGGCAGAAAGATCTTTGTGGATTCGAGCTTGGTGGATGCGGATGCATCGAACAACTCCGTGATCGACACGCGATCGTTGAAGGTTCAACTCCAGGAGGGCTACAAGAAGCTGGAAGCGCGATTGGAGGAAAAGAGCGAGAGCACGGATTCTTCGAGGAGATACGTCAAAGAGAACAGCCGATACATTTCAACGACCGATCCGGATGCATCGATTGTGAATCGTGGCAAGCCCAAACTCTCCTATCAGGTTCATCGGGCAGTGGATGAGCGGAGTGAAGTGATCACGGCGATCGAAACGACAACAGGAGATGTCAATGAAGCGCATGAGATGATTCCTCTGATAGAGAGCCACCATTTAAATACAGGGGTCAAGGCGGATACGGTGGTGGCCGACAGCAAATACGGGACGATCGAGAACTTTTTGGCGTGTCATGATAGAGGGGTAGAGGCCCACATGCCGGACTTGAGGGAAATTTCATTGAAGCGTACAGAAAAGCAGAATATCTTTGGGGAAGAGCGGTTTGAGTATGATCGGGAGAGTGACACCTATCTTTGTCCAGCTGGGCATCGGTTGAAGCCTAGATCATTACATATGAGTCGGCAAAGTAGAGATTACGCTGCACCCAAGAAGATTTGTGCAGCATGTGACTTAAGAGAGCAGTGTACCAAGAACAAGTCGGGTCGGACAATTAAGCGACATCTGAGGCAGGAAGATCTAGACAGGATGCGAGAGGCGAGTCGATCGGCCAAAGCGAAGCGGGATATCAAAGTGAGGCAGCATTTGATGGAGCGTTCCTATGCCAGAGGGACGCGGTATGGATATGACCGGGCACGATGGAGAGGGCTTTGGCGGGTGCAGATACAGGAATACCTGATCTCTGCTGTCCAGAACATTGAGGTTTTGCTGAGGTATGGATCTTACCTAAAGAGAAGTCCATCGGTAATGATGGAGCAGATCAAAGGGGCTGTGACAAGGGAGATAAGGTCTTTTTCAGATTTTAAGGAGCTGATGAGCTTTAAAATTGGCCAAATGGTGCTATTTGGTTCTATTTACCCCCGGCTATCATTCATCGAAACTTAAATTTTCAGATATTTTTGAATTGGGCTTTTGAGCAACAGGCCGTTGAGACCTGCCCCCTATGTCTTCCCCCGGGATAGAAGGAATCAGGTCATCGTCGTCGTGTCATTGCGAGGCGTATAATGCCGTGGCAATCTCGGTGGTTCGAGTTGTAGGGGCAGACCTTCAGGCCTGCGTACTTTGGACTGCGCCCGAAGAACATTATCGATGACGAAAAGTCGGTTATGGCGCCGGTCTGTCGATGAATCCGGCGTATTCCAGTATCCTGCGTATTGCCGTGTTTAAAACCATTAGTTGCATTTCCATGCCCATACCCATAAAGTCGAATTCGTTCCTCGACAGGATTTCGGCAGCAGCTTTTTGAACTGTCTCGTCCAAATCTCTTGTCTGTTGGTACATCTCGATAATGCGGTTCCGGAATCTTTCCGTTTGTCTTAGCCCTTCTTGTAATAATTGCCCAGCCTGGGCGCCGGTGACAGCGCCATAATGCTCTGAGGCAAATATTTCAACTTCGAGACTAGCCAGTCTTGCCATTGATTGTTTAAACAGGCCGAAGTGATACTGCGGTCCGGGGAAAAATACTGTATTTTCGTCGTCCGTTGGTGGTGGTGCCGCATCCGCTGGAAACAGAACTTTCAACTTAGGGACATACGCGGCAATGGAACACTGGGTATGCCCTGGCACTTCCAGGAAGTGCACGTCTATGCCGTCTCCAAGGTCTATGATGTCTTTTTCCGTGATGATGCGGTCAACATGGATTCCGTCGAACTTCAAATCTAAGCTCTCATATTCACTTTGCAGTCCCAGCCTGGCAATCGCATACTGATTGGTAACAGCGATGAAATTAACCGCCTTCTCCCTGGCAAAGATCCTTTCAGCGTGCGCCGAGGCTAGTATCTGGATATGTGGGAATTTCTTTTTCAAATAAGGCACAGCCCCGCAGTGGTCGAAGTGGGAGTGGGAGACCACCAGGTACTTAAGCTTTTTGGGCTCGAAATCAATTTTTGATAACTGTATTTCTAGAGACGGTGCTATCCAGCTCATTCCACCGCCGATAATCATCATGTCTCTGCCCCGGAGCAGGTACAGGCAATTTTCCCTTGCGCCTAAAAAATCTAACCGGTCGCTGACTTTTCCCGGCTCTCTAATCCACATGTCAGCTCCTCGTTGTTTCCTAAAGATATCTTGGGGAGGGTTCTTGTAATCTGGTTCAATAACAATTAATACAAACGTCCTAAATAAAGTGACATAACAGTTTATTTATGTTAATATGTGGGCATGAAAAATCCCACATTAATCTTAGAGCATAAAGAGGCCAATAAAGAGCATTTATTAGCATTAGCCGAACAAATATCAGGGGCTTGGATAGGCATAAAGATAGCCGCCTTACTCCTGGTGCTTGAAGGGCAACGTCCGGGATGGATAACCGAGGTGTTAGGGTTGACCCGGATGAGTTTAAGCCGATGGATTCACGGGGTGAACAAAGACGGCTTAGAGTTCTTAAAATCCAAGCCAAGATCGGGAAGGCCTCCACGGTTAGAGACAAAGATTCAAAGGGTGCTGGAGGGACACTTAGAGAAGTCTCCGCGGGAATTTGGTTTAAACCGGACTCAATGGGATGGGCCAACGGTTGCGATTCATCTGAAACGGTCTTTCGGGATAAACCTGAAGGTGCGGCAAGCCCAACGCTGGATGCATCATTTGGGTTATCGGTTAAAGAGAGCGAGTTATTCTTATCTTCAAGCACAAAGCCAAGAAGCCCGAAAGTTCCAGCGGGCTTTAAAAAAAACTTGAGTCCCTGGGGCCAAAAGAGACAATTGTATTCCAGGATGAGACAGGCTTTACGATGCACCCCAGGCTTAGCCGGGGCTGGGCGAAAAAAGGAAAGCGTCTTAAGATTCCCACGACCAGCCAGCATCGTATCCGTTTGAATATCTCTGGGTGGGTCAATCCTTTGCTTGGACGCTATGGCATGATTCAGACAAAACGGGGGGATAGAGAAGGGTTTCTCAAACTTTTGCGCCACCTCTATGGAAGGCTTAAAGGATATACCATTTGGCTTTATGTCGACAGGGCCCGCTGGCACAGAGGCGATCCCATCGAACAATTTCTTAAAAAACATCCGAGGCTCCATATCGAATATTTACCCCCGTATCAACCGGGATTAAACGTGCAAGAACGGATTTGGCGCAGTGTTCGCTATGAATCCACCACCAACCGTTGGTTTGAAAACCTTGATAATCTTTGGTCTGTCGTTTGTAAAACAACTCGCTCATGGTCTTGTCAAAAGATTCGTAGGCTATGTAACATTACTTAATGCGTTTGTATTAGATACAAACTATTTTATTGGTCTCTCCATTTTTGTCCTGTGTCAAGGGCAAACCCCATGTTTTTATTGCCAAGCTTTTTTTCCATGGAAACGAAAAAGTATCTGCACCGCCACCCCGTGGATTCTTGATTGGAATATATCTATTTTATGAAAATTGGTCAACCGAAACTTTCAGAAAGAAAGAGTCAAAAAAGTGGGCCGTTTGTTCCACCTACAAATCTTGCTCTGGAACGATTCTGGGATTCAACGATTACGGGTGGAAATCAGGAACTCCAAATGAATAGTTGAGAATCATACCGAAACATTTTCGATGGTATGAAAACAGAAGATCTATAGCAGAAATACGCGCTTGCGGCCGAACCTTCTTGTTAAGTCAAGCCGCCCCTAACTGTGCTGAACGAAATTTGACTGGGTAGAAAGTGAGTAACGATGTTGGCTGAAGACTTCACGGGTTCCATTTGCCGAGGAGCGCCAGCGGCGGTTATTTGGCCATTGCCGCGGCTTCCGCAGCGCAATCGCGCAGAGGTTTGAGCCCTTTGGCGCGAACGGCCGCGAGTTCGGCCTTGGCGGCCTCCAGATCAGCACGGAATGTGGGATCGGCATGCAGTCGAGCGACAGTGCCTGCTCCCATGAAACGCCCCTCAATCACGTCGCTCTGCCAATGTACGTTGCATATCACACGGTTCTCTCCGAAAGCCCGGCCCCGTGCGAGGATCACATTGGTCTGCTCCGGGGCAATCTCACTCAGGATGAGCGCCCAGGCCCAGCCGACAGCGGCATGCCCGGAAGGATACGAGCCATTCTTTATCAAGAGTTTTTCCTCATCCGGTGTGCAGGTGGGTTCCTTGTTCACGACGAACGGACGAGTACGACTGTAATGATTCTTGGCCGTGTAGGTGGAAAGGCCAGCGTCAGTAAGAGTTCGACGGAGTAGCATGTAGAGATGCGGCACGTCCTGTTCCGTGATCGGGGCGTTCAATGCACAGGAGAACGTACCGGCCGCCCGTGGAAACATCAGGTTCGCGTCCTCCGTCGCCAGCGTCCAGCGCGGCGTACCGCGCAAAGCCAGACCCTTTCGGCTGACCTCCTCGTCGTATGCCAGAGCGGCCGAGCCTGCGGCGGGAGGAGGGGGAATCAGGGCAAGGCTATTAGGGAGCGCTTTGGGCGGTAGATAGCCAGCCAGAATGCCCGGACGAATCTCAGGCACGGCAGCCGGCTGACTTAGCCTGCCGGAACTCGCACAACCCGTGGTGAGAGCAAGGCACGCCAGCACAGCAACCAATGCAAACAAGATAGAACAGTTTTTCATGATACATCTCATTTTCTTTCTCCTTTCTTTGCTCTTCCTTTCAAATGAATTCAAAGACTTTCGGCGTGCTTGCCTAATAATTGGTTCCAAAAAACTGTCATTTCTTTCTTGGTTTGAGCAAAATATGCCTCGTGCTTTGGGGTCAAATCTTTACGGGCTGTTGCCCAAATGATACTTGCAACGATTATACATTCGAGCTATAAGCATGGCAAGACAAATCTGGAATGGAGATATTGCCATGATGGGACAACAGACAGGAATTCAGCCGAAGATCTTCTATCATCATATGAACCTGGAACAAAGGATTCCCCGGACACACCTTCTGAGAAGGATTCAAGAGCAGATTGACTTTAACTTCATCTATGCAGAGGTCAGAGACACCTATGGGGGCAACGGGAATGTGTCCATTCCCCCTCCTGTAATCCTGAAGATGATGTTGCTGTTAGTTCTTTACAATGTTCGATCGGAACGAGAGTTAATGGAAACGATCCCCATGCGTTTAGACTGGCTATGGTTTTTAGGGTACGACATAGACAGTGAGGTGCCGGATCACAGTGTTTTGAGTAAAGCCAGGGCGCGGTGGGGAGTGGAAGCGTTTAGGGGGTTCTTTGAGCGAATGGTGTGGCAATGTGTGGAGGCGGGGTTAGTGGACGGCAGAAAGATCTTTGTGGATTCGAGCCTGGTGGATGCGGATGCATCGAACAACTCCGTGATCGACACGCGATCGTTGAAGGTTCAACTCCAGGAGGGCTACAAGAAGCTGGAAGCACGATTAGAGGAAAAGAGCGAGAGCACGGATTCCTCCAGGAGATACGTTAAAGAGAACAGCCGATACATTTCAACGACCGATCCGGATGCATCGATAGTGAATCGTGGCAAGCCCAAACTCTCCTATCAGGTACATCGGGCCGTGGATGAGCGGAGTGAAGTGATCACGGCGATCGAGACGACAACAGGAGATGTCAATGAAGCGCATGAGATGATTCCTCTGATAGAGAGCCACCGTTTAAATACAGGGGTCAAGGCGGATACGGTGGTGGCCGACAGCAAATACGGGACGATCGAGAACTTTTTGGCCTGTCATGATAGAGGAGTAGAGGCCCACATGCCGGACTTGAGGGAAATTTCATTGAAGCGTACAGAAAAGCAGAATATCTTTGGGGAAGAGCGGTTTGAGTATGATCGGGAGAGTGACACCTATCGTTGTCCGGCTGGGCATCGGTTGAAGCCTAGATCATTACATATGAGTCGGCAAAGTAGAGATTACGCTGCACCCAAGAAGATTTGTGCAGCATGTGACTTAAGAGAGCAGTGTACTAGAAACAGATCAGGTCGGACAATTAAGCGACATCTGAGGCAGGAAGATCTAGACAGGATGCGAGAAGCGAGTCGATCGGCCAAAGCGAAGCGGGATATCAAAGTGAGGCAGCATTTGATGGAGCGTTCCTATGCCAGAGGGACGCGGTATGGATATGACCGGGCACGATGGAGAGGGCTTTGGCGGGTGCAGATACAGGAATACCTGATCTCTGCTGTCCAGAACATTGAGGTTTTGCTTAGGTACGGATCTTACCTAAAGAGAAGTCCATCGGTGATGATGGAGCAGATCAAAGGGGCTGTGACAAGGGAGATAAGGTCCTTTTCAGATTTTAAGGAGCTAATGAACTCAAAAATTGGCCGAATGGTGCTATTTGGTTTTACTTACCCTCGGCTATCATTCATGGAAACTCAAACTGTCAGATATTTTTGAATTGGGCTTTTGAGCAACAGCCCGTTTATCCTTGACTTTGCCTATATTTCATGAAAGTTTCCTTCTGCCCCCAGGCTTTTCCCCTCGATTGTCGCCCACACCTTTTCTCTTTATTTTAAAAATTATAAATAATGGGAGCATTTAAAGATACTTGATGAATACTACAATAAGGGTGGCATTTAGCTAAAAAGAGAAAAGAAACCTTTCCTTTCAGCCCTTCCTCCTCGGTCAACGAGTCATAGTTTCCTCCTCCTTTTGAAATAACCAAGTCCGATACCTCTATCTGCCCCTTCAACTCCTGACTGATCTTTTTCAGAAAGGTGCCAGGTAAAGGCTCATGCATTCCATTTTCCATAATTTGAGCCACTTTCCCAATGCCCACTGACATAGCATCTTGTATGGTAGCGTCATTCATTATAGGGAGGGTTCTAGTGACAAAAATTATCTTTAAATTATACATCTCACGAAGGACCTCGATCAAAAGCTTGTCAAAAACAATCTCACCACAATTATCACCGAGGTATACAAGCCTCCGGGTCTTTTTTAGCCTCCCCTTTAAACGATTCAAATTTCCTACATCGATGTCAAACTTGCCAAACCTATTGAGTTTTTCGGGTGTTCCCCCTCCTATATCCATCATCGCGTCTATTGAGTTGCCTGCTATGGTCAATTTAATGGCTTCAAGAAATGGATCACGGCTTTTCAAAACCAACTCTTTCGCAGCAGGATAAATCTCCAATGCCTTGTTATTCTGTTCCTTCTTTATTCCTTTCATAGGGTCTACTTCTCCTGAAATCTCAAGGATCTTGAACCAGACGTTCTTGATTACCTCGGGTGATGTCACCCTCCAGTCTTCTCCTCTAAAATAGTTTAACTTTAATATTTGTTTCATAAATCTTCTAACCTGATTTTCGTCTTTCATTACCAAGTGGGCGATTCCCAAAGACATCTTTAAAATACAGGGAATACAATCAGGCCATATTTTCATGAATACCTTTCCCCATTCTTTAAAAGGAATAAGATTCTAAGTAATTTGTGTTGTTAAAAGGATGAATGGGTTGCTGGGGTCGAATCTTTACAGTCTGTTGAAAAACTAAGCATTTATCAGCAACCCTGAAGAAAATATTGAGTTCGAAACCTGAAAAGAGTCATCAAACCAAATAATTTAGAAAATGTCTTTGAAAGAAACGATTCCCCAAGCTGTTGGGCCACCTGGGCTTGCTTTGTGTATCCTCCTTTGGATAACAGCTTTACCATCCTTTTTATATTCTGCGCTGTCGCCGTCATTAATACCTGTTCTCTGATAAACTTCCGCCTCCGGAATTTAGCCCTCCTCAGTCCCATCCACTCCTTTGCTTCTCCAAATAGCTCCTCAATCCTCTTCCTCATCCTCTGCGATATCCGATAAGCCCTTGTTTGATTGATTTGCCTCGCTTGATTGATAAACTCCTCATAAATGTGATAACTGAGTGATCTGGACCTGTCCCTCGTACACTCCGCCTTCCTCGAACACACTTTGCAATCCTTCGCCCTCGCCCTATAGACATGCTGCTTACTGGGTTTATGAATTCCCCAATATTTCAACTCCTTCCCCGACGGACAGAGAAACCGGTTTTCACCCGGATCAAAGCTAAATTGTTCTATCGAGTAGATCCCTCGATCGTTTTGACTCCGAGAATCCATGATTGGAATGTGAGGCTGTACCTTCTCTTTGACCAGTGCATTGATAAATTCTCCCGTGGAGTACCCCTTATCTGCTCCTAAGCTCTCCGGCTTTATCCCAAAAGCAAATGGAATCCTTCGTATCTGCTTCAACGCCTTTTCGCAGTCAGTTTTCCGATCTGGTTTTCCCACATCCGCCCCTACGATGATCCGGCTCCGGTTGTCCATGATATAGGTCACTCCATGATAAAGTTGGGTGTTTGCTTTCAACGATTTCCTTGCCAGACGGGCATCCGGATCGGTCTTGGACCGATGAGTCCCATTGCTTATTTTCTGACCCCGATGGGGATAGTCGTCCCCAGGCTCCCAAGGCTCTTCTGTTACAGGGTTTTCTCTCTCTAATTTCTCTATGTATTCTCCTGTCCCCATGGTCACCACTATTGGTTCTAGACTCTTTAAGGCCGCATTGGCTTGTACATAGGTGCTGTCCACCGTCAGATGCTTTCCTGTTAACAACCCCTGAGAGACACATTGATTCACAATCTCGTCAAAGATTCTCTGAAATAGATCGCTCTCTGAAAACCGCTCATGCCGATTCTTGGAGAAGGTCGAATGATCTGGCACCTTGTCTTCAAGGTTCAAGCCCACAAACCACCTGTACCCAATGTGCATCTGTACTTCTTCGCATAGGCGACGCTCTGATGTGATTCCATACAGATACCCAATTAAAAGCATCCTGAGTAATACCTCCGGATCAATCGATGGACGCCCTGTATGACTGTATAGATGCTTCACTTTGTCCCGAATGAATTTTAGATCGATATGTCTGTCGATCAATCTTAGAAGATGGTTCTCTGGAACGATATCTTCCATCCGGACATAGTAGAACATGCGCTCACTTCGTGGGTTTTCTCCTAACAATGGCTCCTCCTTTATTCAAAAGTTGCCATATTCTACCATTGTGATATATTAAAGCAAAGAATTTATTGAATAGAGTTTTTCAACAGACTGTTTATCCTCGACTTTGCCTATATTTCACGAAAGCTTCCTCCTGACCCCAGGCTTTTTCCATGAAAACGAAGAAATATCTACACACCCACCCTGCGGATTCTGATTGAAATATACATATTTTGTGAAAATTGGTCAACCGAAACCTTCAGAAATGTCAAGCCAAATTAGAAATGTCCTATTCTTACCAAAGTAGAAATGTCCTGTTTTCAGGGTTGAGATTCAATGGGTCTTCCTCGTTCATAACGATGTTTACCAAACTTGAATCCCCTCCAGGGATGGTTCGTTGGGGGAGTGGATGATTTTCTCATTCTCACAACAGGCGAAGGTCTTTTCTCTGTGATCGGTCTTTCGGTGATTTCCCTGAATCTCAGGGCGCGGTTTTTATGGGTGATGCGTATGGAACCATCCATTCGATCTTGAACCATCACCTTCGAAGTATTGACCTTATCCTCAACCTGATAGAGCTTACGATTGTGCGCCACGGTGAAGTCATTTCGCAGCGTCCTCTCTGTCTTGATACATAAAATTGCATCCAGATCCAACCCCCTCCCTAAGGGTCTGTGTAGATCGTCTCTCTCCTTAGGACTCACAGAGAACCTCCGGTTATAAATAGGAAGATACTCCTCTAAGAAAGCATTGGCTTCTTCGAGAGTCCTGATTCCTCTTAAACGCATCTCCTTGACCAGCCGGTCTTGAAGCGTCCCGAAAAGTCGCTCGATCCGACCCTTGGCCTGCGGTGAGTTCGCATGCACAACCTCCACCCCAAGCTCTCTTAAGGCCCTCTCAAAGTCGCTTAACGGCTCCTCATCATTCAACTCATCCTCGAGGGTAGGTTTCGCCGTCGATTTATACGTCTTATATCGATCCAAATAAACGCTCAACGGTAACCCATACTTCTTGATATACCGCTTGAAACTGTCCATCGCAGGAATCGTCCCTTCATAGTCGTAAAATCTCCCAAACACTCTCCCGGTGGCATCGTCAATGTAGCCCATCAAAACACACCACGGCCCTCTCCCTTCAAACCAGTCGTGATGAGAACCATCCATCTGGACCATCTCTCCATCATGGTGCTTCCGCTCCCTCCACTGACGATGTCTCCTACGTCTCCGGGTCTTCCTCCAATCCCCCGTCCCAATAAGCCACATCCGCAAGGTCTCGTCATTGATCCGAATCCCATTTCTCTCCAGAAGCTTCTCCGAGGCCAGCGTCGGACCAAAATCTTTGTACTGCGTCCGGTAGAGGTTGATGACCCTTTCTTTAATCTTATGGGATATCCTCCGGCTTGATGGCCTCCCTCTCGATCTGTGGATGATCCCTCTGCTCCCTTCACTCCTTATTCGCTTAACGATCCTTCGAATCTGCCTCCCACTGAGCGACAGGATCTCCGCTGCCTCTACCTGCTTGACAATCCCCTCCAGAACCTTCTCAATGACGTGCAATCGCTTTAATTCTCCTTGACGTGCCATGGATCATGTCCTCTTCTGCCATCATGCCCTCCTCCAAAAAAAGGGCATTGTAGCATGCCTCAAAGAGGACATTTCTATTTTGGCCAATTAGGACATTATCATTTTGGGATTACAATCTCGATAACAGGAAGAAAGAGTTAAGATAGGGGCTGCCTCTTTAACCTACAAATTTTGGAGATCAATCTCCTTCGCTCCTGGCTCACCGATCTGTCACCCACTCGGAAAAGCTCTCCTATCCCCCGCCTCTCAATCCTCCTGCCCGGTATTGTAACCCATACCCGTCTGACGAAGAACCCGTTTCTCCTCCGAAGCGGTCTTGCCTTTTCAGGGATTTAGCATATTCTTATATGACTTATCAACAACGAAGAATTGCCCCCATTGACCTACTCAAAGGTATTGTCTACCTATTTTTTATGGCGGAACTTCAGAAGGCATTTTAATCCTGAAGAAGATGATTTTCATTGCAAAAATCCTCGCTTTAAAGGAAAATGAAGAAAAATAAAGGAGGTTTTGCTATGCTTTTGACAAGCCGACGGAAATTTCTCAAAATATCCGGTCTTGCCTTCGCCTCGATCATTACCGGGGAGACGCGAATAGAGGCCGCAATGGAGACGGCGGACCTTGTCCTCACAAAAGGAAAACTCATCACAGTCGACATGAAAGATTCCATCGCTCAGGCCGTTGCTGTCAGAAACGGACGCATCCTCGATGTCGGAAGCAATGAAGCTATCCGACAATATATCGGTCATGAAACAAACGTCGTTGATCTTCACGGAAGGACAGTCACTCCCGGCCTGATCGATTCCCACGCCCATCTGCCTGTCTTTGGCCTTCGGGAAAACGGTGCCTGGGTGAACCTTCAATCCTCGGAATCAAAAGAGGAGATTCTCGACGCAATTGCAGCCCGGGCAAAGCGACTCCCAAGCGGAGAATGGATCTACGCCTGGGGCATACAAGACATCACCTTTTCGTTCATGGACCGGCACGACCTCGACCGGGTAAGCCGGGATCATCCGATCCTTGCCGTACACACAAGTGGGCAGTGGGGCTTTGCAAACACACTTGCTTTGCAGCTTTCCGGCATTGACAGAAACACGCCGGACCCTGCAGGCGCGAAAATCGGAAAGGACAGTGGAGGAAGCCCTACAGGCCTTCTCGTCCATTATCCCGCGCTCTATCTCGTGAGAAGGAAACTCCCGGTCCCCTCATATGAAAGGTACGCAGAGGCCCTTTCATTCGCGGCGAATCTCTATGCTGCAGAAGGCGTTACAACCGTGCACGACAATTTCTTTTTTGTTACGGAGATCTCTTCGACAAATCCTGCTGAGGCTTACCTCAACAGCCTTGAATCCAATAAGATACCCATCAGGGTGAAGCTGTGGCCGTATATACCCAATGTCCGGGAAGCGCGTCTTGTAGCAAAAGAGCTTTTTTCAAACAGAGACCCCGATCCGAATTCGGATTACAGGGCTCTCGCGCTCTGCAAAAAGGAAAAGGCGTCGTTCTTCTTCAATGTCTGGGGAGGCTGGAAGATAGCAGCCGATGGGGGCGGGCCTTCAGCACTCTACTACCGGAACCCCTTTGGCCTGCCCATGCATAGTGAAAACGAATTTCATGAAATGGTGAGCATTTTCCATAAGACAGGACAACAGATCAGTGTTCACGCCGTAGGTGATAAGGCCGTCGATCTCACCCTTTCGGCATTTCTTCAGGCATTGAAGGAAGAGCCACGCAGGGACCACCGCCACCGTATTGAGCATGCCCTTTCACCGACGATCAAGGCAAGGGATCTCATTGCAAAAAGCGGCGTTGTCGTCTCAACCCATCCGCAGTGGATCTACAAGTGGTTCGACAGAGCGCGCCTTCTTCAGTACCTCGACGGAGAAAGAGGTGCGGTCCCTCTTAAATCCTATCTCGACAGAACCATTCCCGTGGCATTCGGTGCCGACCCTCCGGCTTTTCCCCTCTACAAACCCCAGGTGGCCCTCTGGCAGGCAACGGCCCGGGTTACGGAAAAGGGTCACCGATTAAGCTCATCGGAATCGATACCTACTAAAAAAGCTCTGAGATGTCAGACGATGGGAAGCGCGTATGCAGGCTTCCAGGAAAGGGAAATTGGCTCTATCGAAAAGGGAAAGCTCGCTGACCTCGTCGTCTGGGACAAAGACATCCATGCTGTCCAGGTCGATGAGATAAGAGACCTAAAAGCAGAAGCAACCATTGTTGGCGGCAAGGTCATTTACGGAAAGCTTTGAGTATTGGGGGCAGGCCTTGACGGGCTGTTGAAAAAGGCAAAATTACTCAAACTGTCATGCCGAACTCGTTTCGGCATCTAATAGAAATCAGGGTGAAGGGAAGGCCAGGGGGTCAATTCTTCAATCATTCCATTTTCCAAGAAGGCCTTTGAATAAATCCTGAGCATTTCGATCATCGCTCAGCCGATCTCAATCTCCTTCGCTCCTTGCTCACCGATCTGGAGGGAAGTCAAGGGGGGCGTTCGTGCGGGGCGTGCCCAGCGATCTTGATCTCTTAATCTAACCTCTTCCGGTAACTGCCTCCCGTCCCAATCTTTGTCCTCCAAGAACCAGCCACCCCAAGGCTCTGTGAAGCTCGCTCTTCATGAACATCCCCTATTTTTTACTTGGATTAAGAGAGATCGGGCGTTTGAAATAGACTTCCTGAGGGGGTCGGTTTCCCAAAAAGGTATGCATCCTCTCCCTGCTATAAAATAGAAAGTACCTTGTTAGGCTGTCACGAACCTCCAAGATATGCATCCCGCACCTCTTCGTTGTCCTTCATCTCTTCCAGGCTTTCCTGAATGATCGTTCGTCCCTGGCGCATTATGGAATGAACCAACGGGAGACTTTCGATTCCACCTTTCGAAGGAGAAGGTGGGACAAGGAACTTGAATAGCCCCGACAACAAGAAGGGGTCACTTTGATTCCCCACATCGTCTCTGGATGTAATCCCAATGTGGTATGTTCCTGGTTCCTTGGGGAATTCAGGCCACTCATCTGGGACGATCAACTCCGTCTTCCCGATGACTGGCTTGGAAAGGATGTCAGGTGTATTCTCCCACAAGAACTTGGCGGGATCATGAATTTTGCCATCTTTGCTGACATACACCACATAGCTTGTAGCTTCGGGAACAGGTCCCCACCAAATGCGTCTTTTATGAATTAATGGCATGGGTTCTCCTTTCTAACCCATCCCACCCATCTCTGCTTTCCCAGCAAAGCCGGGGTTGGGCGGGGATGGTATCACTTTGGGGGAAGGTCGGGCCTTCACGTTCCAGAGTCCAGGATACTTGAGGATCTTTTGCACGGATCCTCTATTTGGTTAGATTTCCATTACGGAGTCGAAACTTCCGAATGTGTTTATCTCACGTGCCTGATTCTTCCAGTCTACCGTCCACTCACCGTCAACAACAAATTTGTATCGGTACCTGCCGTGAGGTAACCTCATCCGCTTCTCCCAGAACCCGTTTTCGCCGCGGGCAAGCCTGCTCCCATCGTTTATCTGCCAATCGTTAAAGTCACCGGCGACGTAGATGTCTTTCGCTGCCGATGATTCCATAGCGAATGTCACTTCCTTTATATCCGGCTCGAATGATGTTTCGATCGCTTCTTGTGTGGACAAGACATTTTCCCGTTTTTCGGGAACCTGAACGGACATGGATGACGCGATCGGTTTCTCAGGATCCTCTACACCGTCCAGCCTCAGGGTCTCATAGCAAAGCGCCGTGTAGTCCTTGGCACCGTTCGATGTCTTATCGAAATCAATGACGGAGACACCTTCGGATACCGCTCGTTTGAGTGCAACATTGAGTCGTATGACGGTCTGAAACATTCGATCTCCAAAGAAGGCCTTTAATTCATCGAGCACCGACTGCGAATATGTGGTTCGCATGTCGAAAAGGGTGGCGAGTGCATTCGGCCGAGGAGCGTGTCCGATCTTCGTCTTGATGAGTTCGACCATTCCCAGGAGCTTACCGACGCCCATAAGAGTAAAGGCGCTCATATCGATGGGGACGATGACCTGGTCAGCGGCTCTCAGGGCATTGAAGGTGAGGAAGCCGAGGCTGGGCGGACAATCAATAATGATGTATTCGTACGGTGACGGGTAGGAGGACAATACTCTGTAAAGTTCTGAGACCGCATCGTCTTTACCTTTGAACTCCTGCTCCAGGGTGCTCAGCTGGATATTTGATGGCACGATGTCAAAGTTCCGGGAGACATTTGCTATGCAACTGTCCAATGACCGCCTCTTCTCGGGATTGTCCGTCAAGACGTAGTAAATGGATTTGTCTGTTGGCAGGTTACTTGCCCTTAAACCAAAGGATGCATGAGCCTGAGGGTCCAGATCGATAAGGAGAGTCCTTCTTCCGGTAGCGGCTAAGGCGGCGCTTACATTTATGGCGGTTGTCGTCTTACCGCATCCACCTTTCTGATTTGCTATGGCAATCATCTTCATACCTCATCCCTCCTTTTCATTCGAAGCTACGGCAGACACATACTCTTACATTCCAGGACGAGCGAATATCTTCGTCGCCCTCTTCAGAATAACCATTTCCAATTTGAATCAACGCTATTCTTGGCAACTCGTACCGCTGTATGGTCCGTTTTTTGTCTGTAATGTGTCTCAATGGGCGGTGTTCTGGGGAGGGGGATACGCGACGGAGGGTTAACGGTGTTATCCCTCCCTGGTGCATTCTTTTTGGTGTGACGTTTGTCTCGCCCATTTAGCGACTGGCGTCACCGTCTTTTTTCAGAACTAATTACGACCGTCCCGATGTCAATTGAACAAAGACCACTGGTTACAAGTAACGATCTTTAATTCTGTATCGTCGATAGATGACGATATCTGTAAAAATGGGCGTTTTTTGAAAAGAATCAGACTCAAAATCTCTCGAATTGTATAAAGGCTTATACCCAGATTCAGATGTTTCTTGAGAATAGCGACCAGGACATTGACGGCGATTGCAATCCAGATATAAGTCATTACCGCCTTTTCGGTTATGCCAAAAAGGCCTTGATTCGTAAACGCTGCATGACTGGTTTGAAAAAATTCCACCTGCCAGCGGCGGCGCAAAAGTTCGGCACTCGTCAGTGCCTCAAAAAGCCCTTTTAATAACACAAAATATGGTATTAATCAGGTTCTTTACCACAAAATGGCTATTAGTCAATAGAAAAATTGGCTTGTGTGAAAATTATCTTTTAATTTTATAGAATTACCTGGCGTTTAAGCCCCAGGAGGAAAAGCCAAGGGGAAAATCCTTGAATCGTTACATTTCCCAAGAAACCCTTTGAACAACTTCTGAGCATTTCGATCAATGCTCAGCCGATCCCTCAATCTCCTTCGCTCCTGGCCCACCGATCTGTAACCCACGTTCAGCATATTGTCATATGGCTTATCAGCGGTGAGGAATTGACCTATTTTTCTTTCTTAAATACTTTGTTAGGATTGCCTGACCCCCTCCGTCATATTTTATAGCTGTCAGGTTGGTAGTAAGAATTACTGGCTTAAAGATTTCAGATACTTGAAGCCAAAGAGGGCATCGGTAACAAGGATATATGATGTTATAGCTTTAGAGTATGTGTAGACCCTTTCTTTCCTTTCCATCACTAACTCTCCCATTTTCACGGGAAATGCATCTTCCACACCACAGCTCAGCTGCAGCCATTCACCTGTCTTCACCCCCCCCTCTTCGAGATTGATCGAAAATGGGCTTTTTCCGAATCCGAGAGGTCTGGACGTTAATTGACTTGGATCATACGTTTCCTTACAGACTTTGCAGTAGGCGTGGCCTTTATCTGCCTTAATTAAATCCAGGACTATGTAGCCAAAATAGTCTGATTCAACTTTAACGGTTTCCGAGGGGGATGAAGCAATTGCGTCCAGTATTTCGGTGGCCTCGTGGACTTTTTGATCAGAGTAGTACTTAAGGCGGTCAATTACGTCTGACAGCACAAAATCAAAGATAGCGTTATCATTTTTATACATCACTGTTCTCATGGGACCTCCATTGTGGTTGTGGACGAATGAATTGTTGGTGAATAGGAGCCTTCTCTAAAAATTAATATATATAGAAGTTAAGGGTATCCCTGATTGTTTAGCTGAGGAAAATAATGGGGATGGAGAGAAGGCAACTGAGGGAAGGGAGGTTCTTTGGAGCCAGGGTTTCAATACGGTTTTTATGTTGCAACATTCAAAGAGGTTCATATAGTGGCAGGATATGTGCAGTTTAGAGTTCTTTATTTATCACCTTATTTGTTTTTCCTTCGTTAATCTGAATAGACTCAAAATTGAATGGCGGAATCAATCTTGGTTTCATCCCCCGTTTATTGATTTTTAGAGAAGTAGACAAAGTTAATGTTTAACAACAGTTACGGTTACATGACATTCTAAATAAAGGAAGGTTAGAGACTTAAAAAGACGGTGGAATGTATAGCCTCTCATGGAAATATACCTCTTTTTTTACTCCAAGAAAGGCATAAAAATTTTCTATAAAAATTTTTCTTGACAATTTTTTTATTTTGTGTAATAAACGGCATCGTAAATTGTATATAATTTTATATCTGAATCGGTTTATGGAACCAATAGCAGAGAAAAAATTATTAAATAGGGAGATTGTTTACAATAAAATTCGTGAAGATATTGTTTATTGCCGGCTAAAACCTGGGGTAAGACTAATCGAAGAAGATCTAGCGAAAAGTTTTAACGTCAGTAAAACCCCGTTACGCGAAGCATTAAGTCAATTGAATGCGGAAGGTTTTGTTGAGTATCTTCCCAACAGGGGAGTGAGAGTAGCGAGTTTATCGGTTAAGGAAGTATACGAAATATACAGCATTAGGGCTGTTTTGGAAGGATATGCTGCCAGGCTGGCCGCTAAACTAATCATACCTAAGGGCATAGGAAAGCTAAACTTTTTCCAAAAACAATTAGAAAAACATGGAGGAAATAACAATTTTCCTGGGTGGCTTCAAAATAATACAAGATTCCACCTTTATATCTCAGAAATTGGTGGGAATCAACATTTGTTTAATAGTATCCGACAGTTCCAAAGGCGTGTGTTCAGATATGGATACCTAGCCATATCCATTCCCGGACACATTGAAAATTATATTTGCATCCACGAAAAAGTCATTGAGGCATTGGCAAATAAGAATTCCGATGGCGCTGAGCAATTTATGAAAAAACATTTAATGGAAGTTCGTGACATTCTGGCGGATTTTCTGGAAAAGTATCCAGGATTCTAAAGAAAAATTTACCGAACTGCATAAACTTTGTAATTTTAATACAGTGAAGAGTTTAGTTTTAAATAATAAATTTCTTCTGGAGGTTTTAAATGAAATTATTTAAAAAAATATGTGAAATTGATGAAAAGGATTTAGTAAAAATTGAGACAGTTAACGGGGTTCTATGGATAAAAAGATATTTTAGGGAGCCTGCTGGCAATATTGCTGTAGAAGATTTTCCCCCAGGTCAAATACTAAGATGGAGTTACTGGCACGATGAGGTTCACTATATTATTAAGGGGAAAGCAGAAATTACATTCTCCATGCCGCCCTTTCATCAGAAGGAGGAGAAAATCGTAGCGGAGGCGGGCGATGTTTATATGATTTATAAGGGGGAAAGTTTAACTTTTAAAGTTATTTCTGAGGAGCCGTTCAGGCATCTATGTATTATTATGCCCGCAATACCGATACCCAGCGGTGACCACCTCGTCCTCGATCAAATGAAGAAGTCGGCATATCCTGGTGAAAAGAGAAAATAAAGAGATCATTTCAATAATATACGAGTGAAAGAAAGCCCCAAAAATCTTCAATGAAATAAGGGTATTTTGGTAAAGCCTAAAAATAATTATCACCGTATTAATACCATAAGTTTGTAACGAAGATCAGAGTTCATAGTTCAATAAGAAAGATAACAAGACAAGCCTTTTATTTAAGAATTTGAGCAGAGGGCTGAATTTTAATCCGGGGGTAGAAAATGGAGCAAATTATAAGAACCTGCTGTCAAGCGAGTCACTCTGAGTGCGGTGTCCTTGCTCATGTTCGGGATGGAAAAGTGATTAAGATTGAGGGGGATCCCGAACATCCAATGAATCGGAGTTATATATGCCCCAAGGGAAAAAATTATACTCAATTTATATACCACCCCGACCGACTTAAATATCCTTTAAAAAGAACAGGCTTAAGAGGCGAAGGGAAATGGGCCCGGATATCGTGGCCTGAGGCCCTCGATACTATTGCTTATAAGCTAAATGAAATCTGTAAGAAAGATGGCCCCTTGGCAGTCACGACGTCCTTGGGAACAGGACCTAAGGGTTATGAATTCATGGTCTTTCAATTAGCTTATGCTTTAGGCTGTAATGCCATGTATGCTACACATATGTGCTATGTACCATCCCGTATTGCCGGCATGATTACCGTCGGTGCCGATATTGCTCAAGAAAGAGGCCCTGATTACCTCAACTCAAAGTGTATATTGGTCTGGGGAGGTAATCCCGTCATCTCACATCCACCTAGAGGAAGAGATATATTAGAAGCGAAAAAGAAGGGCGCCAAACTGATTGTAGTAGACCCAAGGAAGACGGTGCTGGCGTCAAAAGCTGATATTTGGCTTCAGGTAAGGCCAGCTACAGATGATGCACTAGCTTTAGGCTTCCTAAATGTACTCATAAATGAGAAACTTTACGATAAGCAGTTTGTCGAAAACTGGTGTATAGGATTTGACAAACTGGAGAAGCACATCCAATCCTATACTCCAGAAAAAGTAGCTGAAATTACATGGATCCCAGCCGAAAAGATAAAAGCCGCTGCGAGGCTTTACGGCAGTGCCAAGCCAGCTGCGTCAACATTACATCATCGAGTTGCCGTAGAACACCACACCAACAGTTTTCAGACACTACGAACATTCTATATTATTATGGCTCTCGGAGGTAGCATAGATGCAGCAGGAGGAAATCTGATATCTGATTTTCCTAAGGGATTCAGAGGACTATGGAGTCTTTTTAATGATCCAACCCTGCGTCCTCCTGGGAGAGATGAACCAAATCGTCTGGGGGCAAAAGAGTTTCCAATGTATTCTGGCCCAGAAGCAATTTATCGACCCGTTTCGCATAATCCATCGGTTATAAAAGCAATGTTGACCGGGAAGCCATATCCAGTCAAGGCTATGTTTGCATTTAACAACGTTGCAGTCTCCTCAGAAAGTACCAATGACACTTGGGCTGCGCTCAATAATTTGGAGTTTTCCGTGGTATCAGACTTCTTCATGACGCCTACGGCGGAGTTGGCCGATATTGTTCTCCCATCCGCCACCTGGCTGGAAAAGGATGAGATCCCCACCATTTCTTATGAGAATTTTATATGCGCTCGCCAGAAAGTTGTGGAACCCCTTTATGAATGCTGGGATGATAAGAAGATGATCTTGGAATTAGCGCCAAGACTAGGAGTTAAAAAGTGGTTTCCATGGGATAATGTTGAAGAGTTTAACAATTGGCAACTGGCAGATATGGATTTGACGTTTAATGATTTAAAGGAAAAGGGCTACATAATTGAACCCCGAAATTATAAAAAATATGAGACTAGAGGTTTTGCAACTCCTTCTGGTAAAATCGAGCTATATTCGAGCACACTTGAAAAATACGGCTACGAACCACTCCCTCATTATCATGAGAATCCTGAGAGTCCAATTAATACCCCGGACCTTTTGCTGGAATTCCCTCTTGTATTGATTACTGGTGCGCGTCATATTGCATTTTTTCATTCAGAGGGTCGGCAAATACCGAATTTGCGAAAGTTGAACCCCTTCCCGATATTAGAGTTGCACACTGATACAGCAAAAGAATTGGGTATTAGTGATGGGGACTGGGTATGGATTGAAACCCCAAGGGGAAAGGGTAGGATTAAACAGATGGCAAAACTAACTTCAGATATCGATCCGCGAGTATGTAGTGCCGCACACCATTGGTGGTTCCCTGAAGACCCAGGGCCGGACCATGGTATTTGGAGGTCAAATGTAAATGTTGTTACGTGCATTGATCCTCCATATGATCCAGTGGTGGGAGCGGCCCCATTAAGGGGTCTGTTATGTAAAGTTTATAAGGCATAGATTACGCGACAATTTTGGAAAGGAGGGAAAGATAGTAATGTACATTGATGAAGATAAATGTATCCTATGTGATGAGTGCATTCGAGCATGTGCTTTAGGAGCGATTTCGGAACGGGATGGGCAGATAGTCATTGGTAAAGAGTGCGTCAACTCTTTGGGGTGTCCTGCAGCAACCATTTGCCCTCAAGAAGCCATATTACACCATGATAAGAGTCCGGTTATAAGTGCTGTTATGTGCAGTGTTTGCCCTGTGCGGTGTGAAATTCCACCTGGGGGTACAGGGGATTGCCAAATGTTAACGAACAAAGAGGGCCAAATCGTTCGTAGAACCGAGCTTACGCCGTATGAGGATATCAGGCAAAATCTAAAGCCTGAATTTGACCCGGTTATATCCAAACCTTTAATGACAGGAATAGGCGCTGGGACTCATTGTATTAATCCCCCAGCGCCTTTAGTCGTTTTAGAAAATGTTGAAGGGGTTGATGTAGTTACTTCAGTCACTGAGTGTCACTATCTTTATGCAGGCATAAAGGTGAAAATAGATACCGAGAAGTATGTTGGTGAGGAAGGCTCAAAAGTCTTTTTTGAGGGAAAAGAAGTTGGCATGGTAAGTAAGGAACATTACGGGTCTAAATTTCTCGAATTAGGTGATGTAAACACTTTTACTAATGGTAAGGACGGCTGGAAGGCTGCCAAGCTGGTAGCTGATATCGCCAACCGAAAACCTGTGAAATTGGAAATTAAGGAAGGAAGTACCTTAGAAGTTCAAGTAGGCAAGAAGCCGATAATAGACGGGGAGCTGTCTGAGCGTCGACGTTATGGTTGTGGTGGGGAGGTTGGGGTTTCCTTGGGGAGTGTGTTTTTGAAAGAACTATTCGAGAAAGGGATCGTCAACGAAGGGATTGTTATAGATCGGGGATACACTGGTCGTTTTGGGATCCCAGCTGTGGATTTTAATCTAGACCCTTGGGGTAAACCTATTATGAAAAGTGGTATAAGGATTAAGTACGTGAACCCAGTCCGCTTCTGTTTGCCTCATGTTGGTGGAAAAGGCTGGGGATGTACACCCCTAAAAAAGGGTTTTGACATTATTCTCGATTACGATCCGAATCGTATAGAACCGGGTTATACCCTCTTGATTACTGAACCTAGTGCAGATAGAATCGAATTTTATGAGTTTACTAAGGGTAAGACTTTCAAAGAAATACCTTTGCCTAAGGAGGTTGAAGAAGCTATAGAAGTGTTCCGGAGCGAATGCGAACCAGCTCGTGTATCCGCTTATTTCATCGCCGGCGCTGGTGGCACAGCGAGAAAAGGGGTCGCCAAAAAACCAGTACGTCTTTCACAGGCTGTGCTGGAAAGAAAAGCGAGAGTAACGGTGGGGGGAGCGCCAGCGTTTGTTTATACCGGTGGAGGGATAAATTTTACGGTTGACGTGGAAGAGGTTAAACCAGGGGCTTTCTACTGGACGGCGGCTCCTGCTGTTGTAGCCCCCTTGGAATTCACCCTGAAACTTGAAGACTATAAGCAGATTGGCGGTTTTATAGAAGACATACGTCCATTAGCTGAGGTTTTAAAAAAGATTGTAAAGTAATGGGAATATCACCTTATGAGTACACATGAATGTCAAGATGAATACAAAAGCATTAAAGAAATGGATGATGGCACTGTCGTTGTTCACAGAGGGCCAATGTTAATGAGTATTTTTGTATCGAATGGAACAATTTCCAACAGCACTTTAGCCAAACGAGGGGCTGAAAAAGCATTAGAGGTGTTGGACACACTAGGAAGGTTTCGAAAGGTGATAACTAAAAAAATTGGGGAGATAGGATCCATTGAAGTGTTACCACCGATCGTTAGGAGAATGGTGTCGGCCGCTCAAAAATTTGAAGACCCAACTGTAACACCTTTAATTGCAGTGGCCGGAGTTGGAGCTGATGAGGTGGCCGATTTCATTTTCAATGTTGGGAATTCTACGAAAGTAATAGTAAATAATGGTGGTGATATAGCTATTCGATTAGAGAAACATGAGGAGGTAAAGGTTGGTATCAAAACAGACCTCTCTGAAAGAAAGGTTACGCATATCCTAACTGTTAGGGGAACAAATGGCATAGGAGGGGTGGCTACAAGTGGTTTTGGAGGGAGAAGTTTTACAAGAGGCATCGCTAATGCAGCAGTAGCTATCGCGGTGGATGCAACTTCGGCCGATGTGGCTGCCACACTGATTGGCAATGCCACCGATATCGAAAGTCCTAATATAATAAAGGCTCTAGCTCGGGATTTGTATGAGTTTACAGATATTCCTGATCTCTGGGTTACAAAAAGTATTGGTGTCTTGGAAGCATCTGAAGTCAAACAGGCTCTCGATCGCGGTATGCGAAAGGCTGAAACATTTCAAGAAAAAGGACTAATCATTGGAACCTTTTTGGCTGTAAAAGACCAATTTACGGTTTCCAAACCGATATTTCCGTTTATTCAATAAATAATTCAGTTTAGCTGATCTAATTACGTTATAGGAAAAGCTATTATGCGTATCCATCTAGTTCAGATGAAACCTAAGCTATTTGATAAGAAAACAAACCTTGAGATTATGGCAAGGTACATTGAACAAGCCATCAAACAAAAGATAAGTTTGGTGGTTTTTCCTGAACTTTCTCTAACAGGATATATGTGCAGGAAGGCCTTTGCAGAACTTGCGGAGCCTATACCGGGTCCTTCGATAAGAGATATTGCTTTAAAAGCTCAGAAAAACAAAATTTACGTCCTTTTTGGTATGGCAGAAAAAAAAGGTGATGGAATTTATAACTCGGCTCCTCTTTGTGGTCCAAATGGAATAGTTGGCATATGGAGGAAAACCTATCTTCCTCAATTTATTTCCTTCAGCGGAGTGCGCTATGAGGAGAAAAAATATTTCCGTTCTGGTGAACAATTAAATGTCTTCGACACCAGATTCGGGAAAATTGGTATTCAAATATGCTACGAGATTTGGTTTCCAGAGATTGCGAGAGCGCAAGCCAGACAAGGTGCCTGGCTACTTTTAAATATTTCCGCTGCCCCTATGGGTGTACCAAGAACTTTTCGACAATTAGGGCAAGCCCGAGCACTCGAAAATAGTTGCTGGTTTGGTTTCGTAAATCAGGTGGGCCGTCAAGAAAGTATTTCTTTTGGAGGTGGAACATGTATGGTTGATCCCAATGGAGCCCTTACAGATTTGGCCACTCTTGAATCGGAATCAAAGGAAGAGGTTCTTTGCTGCGAGATTATACCACAACCCGTATTCAAAAGGCGGAAGAGTCTACCAGTTTTAAGGGATGTTCGCCCTAAGATAATTCGTAAATTCGCCCACGTATTAGATAATCAGGAGAGAGGAGGTGAGAAAAAGAGAAAGGAGAAGATGATATAAAGAAGAGGTGAGCAATAGGAGGGGTTTTAGTGCTCTTCACATTTAAATTTAGAGAGGCAACTCGAGGCGGAAGTTGACCTAAGGAGGAAGCTATGGTGAAAAAACAATCGTTATACATAATGACTTTTTGCTGCATTTTGGGGTTGATCTTAGCCATTTTCTGTTCAAGTAGGATTGTTTCGGCTGCTGATACCCTGAAACTGGGGGTAATTGTGCCCTTAAGTGGTGCGGCAGCGGAACCAGGAACGCGAATGTTGAAAGCTATAGAGCTAGCAGCTAACGATGTAAATAAATCAGGGGGTGTGTTAGGCAAGAAAATTGAGTTAGTCGTATGGGACGAGGAAGCCAAAGTTGATAAAGCTTTGACTGGAGCAAAGAAACTCATCATGCAAGATAAAGTCTGGGGACTTGTGGGTGGCTATCGTACGGGGGTTTCTTTAGCCATTATGGATGTTTCTGCTGACGAAAAGGTGATTTGGATGATTACTGATTCTGTCGGAGACCAAATCACAGATAAGATCAAGGAAAATTATGACAAATATAAATATACCTTTCGGAGTCAATCCCCTGCCAGCGATTTTGCAAAGAATGGGATCCCTTTTTTAACTGACGTCGTGAAAACTAAAAAATACTTTTATGTTTCAGAAAATACCCAATGGACCAAGAGCCTAGGGGAAGCACTAAATAAATTCGCTGTTCCCCTTGGCATCGAGTGTGTTGGGACAGTTGAATGTGACCCTGGTGCTACGGAATTTACTTCGGAAATTGAAAAAATCAGGCAAGCCAACCCTGGGGCTGTCATTTGTAGCCTAGCTGCTGCTGCAGGGCCAGCTTTTGCAAGGCAATACGCAGAGGCCAGAATAAGGATACCAATTATGTACTGTGCAGGCATCATGACCTTTCAAGATGTGGTTCAGGGACTTGGCGACAAAGCAAATTATCAATGCACGATGGCTTGGCTATGGGATATTCCCGTGACTCCCAAAACCTTAGATTTTTACAAAAGATACACCCAATACTATGCACGTCCAGGGGGTTCAGAAGATAGCCGAGGCTATGATGGCTTAATGCTTATAGTGGAGGGTATCAACAAGGCAAAATCCTTTGATGTGGATAAAGTTGCAAAAGCTCTGGAAGGTATTGAGTATGTCGGCGTAAGCGGGAAATTCGTTTTTGGAAAAGATCATCAACCTAAGTATGGGCAAGGACTTCTGGAACCTATAATAGTCCAGTGGTTTAATAAGAAAGGTTACGTGATTTATCCAGCAAGGTTGGCAAATTCTGCTTTCAAATTGATGCCTAGTAAATAATAGCATTAGCCCTTTCGGTTGGTGGAAATCATTAATGAACTCACCAACCGAAAGGGTATTAATGATCGAAGGTTAACTTCATGCTATTGCAAATCCTAGTAAGTGGTTTTTTCCTCGGGGGTATTTATGCCCTTATGGCCTGCGGTTTGTCGCTTATACTTGGCGTGATGCGCATTGTGAACTTAACCCATGGGTGTTTTTTCACTCTCGGTGCTTATATTCTTTTTTCTTTTATTTTAAGGGCAAATGTAAATCCTTTCATCGGTATGTTTTTTACCATCATCGTTTTATTCTTCATTGGAAGCATTTTGGAGTGGTTGATAATAAAGAGAATAAAGTATTCGGAAATAAACATGATGGTTCTTACTCTGGCCTTAGCAATTGCTGGTGAGGAATTCATCCGCATTGCCTGGGGACCTAAGTATTTGCATATTCCCCCTTTGATCGAAGGTGAATTTAGATTGGGACATATATATATGTCCAATCAACGGATATTAGCTTGTTTCATTGGATTATTTATGCTCTTTCTTCTGATGCTTTTCTTAAAGAAGACTAAGACTGGAAAGGCCATCCGTATGGTACAACAAATTCCAGAAACTGCTGCGTTGATGGGAATTAATGTGAGGACAATCTCTATGGTTGTCTTTGGATTAGGAGTAGTTTTGGCTGGTGCGGCAGGAAGTTTGTGGGCCCCTATGTATATTATATATCCGGCAATGGGATGGACACCACTACTTATCTCATTTGCCATCGTAATATTGGGTGGCATGGGTAGTCTCGGTGGCTCAATCTTGGGAGGCTTCTTATTTGGTTTCGCTACTCTTCTAACATCTATGTACATATCGTCTGGGCTGGTTAATGTTATTCCCTTTATAACTTTGTTCATAGTGCTGCTGATACGACCAACTGGTTTTTTTGGAAAGGATATTTTTTAAAAAGTATTTCATATATTTGTGAGAAATGGATATTTTAATGACCAAGATCTTTACAGTGAATTGTGAGTTCTAGAACTTACGCCATGGAAAAACACACTTTAGCGAAAAATGAGATAGTGGCTACAAGAAACACATTCCCAATTTTAATATATTTTATTTTTTTTACGTTATTTACTATTATTTTCCCGATCATATTTAACAATAAATTTCTGCTTCATGTAGCAATATTAGCAAATATATTTGCGTTGGTTGCTATCAGTTGGGATTTGTTATTTGGTTTTGTTGGAATTTTGAATTTGGCTCCGGCAGTGTTTTACGGCGCTGGCGCTTACACCGTGGGCTTTCTGACAAAATACTATCATATTTACCCCATTGGAGGGTTGATTATAGCTGGATGTGTTGGATTATTGCTCTCTCTTTTGTTGGGTTTACCCAGCCTCAGACTAAGAGGAGCCTATTACGCTATGGCTACTTTGGCTTTTTGCGCGGTACTTAATACCCTTGCTTTGGGCATGCCCAATATAACAGGTGGCGAGGAGGGCATTATTGGAATACCTTCCTTAATAAGTGAGACGAAATGGAATTTTTATTTTTCGTCATGTTTGGTATTTACTTGTGTTCTTGCCTTAAAGTACATGTTGAGCACAAAATTTGGCAGAAGACTCACCTCGATACGGGAAGACGAGATACTCAGTCAGGCAGCGGGAATTGATACTAGCAAATATAAGGTTATTGCCTCCACTGTTGGTGGGGTCATAGCGGGTTTGGCCGGAGGATATAGCTGCTATTATCTTAACAATGTCGCTCCAGAGGTTTTTTCTATTGCTTTTACCTTTTCTATAATTACGATTACTGTAACCGGGGGGATTGGAACCATAATTGGCCCGGTCATTGGTTCTTATTTGCTCACCTTTGCTAACGAAAATTTATTC
This sequence comes from uncultured delta proteobacterium, assembly GCA_963827685.1. Classification (GTDB taxonomy): domain Bacteria; phylum Desulfobacterota; class BSN033; order BSN033; family UBA1163; genus UBA1163. The sequence goes on from CAWHBU010000002.1 coordinate 57,298, forward strand.
ATTATTGGTCAATACCGGTTACTGGTTTATAGTGGAATCATTATATTCGTTATACTTTTTTCCCCTACAGGTATTATTGGTGTGGTAAAAAAATTAAAAGGGAATTAAGTGATGCTTGAATTAAAAAACGTAAGCAAGAGTTTTAAAGGTTTAACTGCCTTGTTGAACGTCAGCCTTGAAGCCCAAAGAGGTGAGATTTTGGGCCTCATGGGTCCAAATGGAGCTGGGAAGACTACGCTAATAAACTTGATGAGCGGATTCCTTAAACCGACTTCAGGAGAAATAATTTGGAAAGGTGCTAATATCGAGAAATTGAAGCCTTATCATAGAGTGGTAAAAGGGATTTCAAGAACCTTTCAACAACCGAGGGTTTTTTTAAATATGAGCATATTCGATAACATATACGTCGGCTTACTTCCTTCCAATAAGTCGGGTTTATTTAAAAATAATAACCTTAAGGAGAGAGTGTTTGAAATTATTAAGAAAGTGAGTATATCTGACGCCCCTTCAACTTTGGGCAAAGATCTTGCGCATGACGAATTGAGAAAGTTGGAAATCGCTCGAGCTATAGCAACAGATCCAGAATTACTTCTATTAGACGAAATTGTCTCAGGACTAACCGCTGAAGAAAGTAATGAAATTGGAGAAATCATTCGGATGCTTAATCGGGCCGGATTAACAATTATCATAATTGAGCATGTAATGAGATTTCTTATGAATATTTCGCAAAGAGTAGTGGTTCTGGACCACGGTGAAAAACTTTGTGAAGGGAGCCCAGAGGAAATAAGCCGTAATCCCAAAGCTTTGGATGTATATTTTGGAGAAGAAAGCCTTGCTTAAAATTGAAAATTGTTGGGTTTATTATCATAAAGCCTTAGCCCTTGAGGATATTTCTCTGGAGGTAATGGAAGGGGAGGCCGTGTCAATTCTAGGAGCCAACGGTGCTGGTAAAACCACTATTATAAGACTCATTTTAGGCTTTAAAAAACCCACCAAAGGCGGTGTTTTCTTCAACAATGAGTCGATCAGTGGGTTACCGCCCCACCGGATTGTAGCCCGAGGTATTAGTATTTCTCCAGAAGGAATGAGCTTAGCTTCAGAGATGACAGTTATGGAGAATCTGGAGATGGGCGCCTATTTGATAAAGAACCGTCAAGTGAAAAAGGACACTCTTCACGAAATTTTTGAGATGTTTCCTGTTCTATATCAGAGACGTAACCAACTTGCAGGTACCCTTAGTGGCGGAGAACGGCAAATGGTTGGGCTGGGACGAGCCTTCATGTCAAAGCCCAAACTTCTAATATTGGATGAACCCTCCCTAGGGCTGGCGCCTTTGGTAAGAAAAGAGATTTTCAAGCAAATTGCGAAAATCAAATTGAAACACTTATCAGTATTACTGGCAGAACAGGAAGCAACTTTAGGTCTTACAGTAACCGACAGGTGTTATATCATTGAAAATGGTAAAAACGTACTAAGCGCAAATAGTAAAGAAATGATAAGCAATGATTTTGTTCAAAGAGTCTATCTTGGCATGGGCTAATCATATTGTAATTCGAAATATTATAGATTTTTTGAAGAGCCCATTTGGGGACTAAAAATATCTGCACTTTTTATGGACAATTTAAAGGAGAGTATTGAAGATGAGAGATTTTGAATATTTCAGAGTAGAGTCCTTGGACGAAGCAATTTTTCTTATGCGGAAGAACGGCCAAACCAAAATATTGGCCGGAGGTACAGATCTCATTCCGAAAATGAAGCGATACGAAATAAGCCCTAAAACTGTAATTGATATAAAAAGAATACCTGACCTCCACAAATTTAAATGCAACGGGGACGGAAGCCTTTCAATTGGTCCGCTAGTTACTTTCTCGGATATCCTAGATGATCCTGTCATTAAGAGAAGTTATTTTATCCTTTACCAATCAGCAAAGGTTTTAGGGACGGCCCAGACAAGAAATCGCGCTACAATTGGTGGAAATATTTGTAATGGTTCTCCAGCTGGAGATAGCATTCCTCCATTAATTTGTTTGAATGCCCAGTTACGATTGATTAATCAAGAAGGTGAAAGGTGGATACCTGTTGAGCATTTTTTTGAAGGTCCTCAAAAAACTTGTGCGCGTTCAGATGAATTGTTATCTGAAATCAAAATCCCTCCTCTTCGACCAAACACCTTTGGGGTATACCTGAAATTAGGTGCCAGAAAAGCTTTAGAAATTGCTATCATAAGTATTGGTGTTTCGATCACTTTTAGTAAAGAAGTGAAAATCGTGGATGATATTAGAATCTCATTAGGTTCAGTTGCGCCTACCCCTATCCGTTGTAGGCAGGCAGAGAATATCTTAAAAGGGAGAGAGATTACAGAAGGTATTATTGAAAAGGCAAGTCTGGAAGTTCAAAAGAATATCAACCCCATTTCTGATTTGAGGGGAACGTCTGAATACCGCTATGAAATGGCCTATATCTTAACTAAAAAAGCTTTTGAAGGTGTGTTAACAAAACAATGAGAGATGGAGGAAAAATGATAGGCAAGAAATCAATAAGAATTCAATTAAATCAAGAAGCAGTAGAATGTACTGTTGATGATAATATGACCTTATTAGATCTACTGCGAGATGTTTTGGATTTAACTGGCACTAAAAAAGGATGTGATACAGGTGAATGCGGCGCTTGTACTGTAATTTTAGATGGGAAAGCAGTTAATGCCTGCCTTGTTCTGGCAGTGGAAGCTGATGGTAGTAAGGTACAAACAATTGAGGGTATAGGAAAATTGAACTTAGATCCCCTCCAGATCTCTTTTGTTGAAAATGGAGCGATCCAATGTGGATTTTGTACCCCGGGTTTCATCATGTCAGCTAAGGCTTTATTGGACAGGAATCGTAAACCCAATGATGAAGAAATCAAGACTGCTTTATCTGGAAACCTGTGCCGCTGCGGAAGCTATAATAAGATATTAACGGCGATCAACAAAGTTATTTCAAAGGAATGACTTCTTCGGAAAGAGGTGAAATTATGACCGTAAATAAGGATGAGTGCGATGTTATTGGAAAGAATCTTCCACGAATCGACGCACTTACTAAGGTTACGGGAGAGGCAAAGTATGTTTCTGACATCAAAGTGCCAGGGATGCTTTATGGAAAAATTCTGAGGAGTCCTTTACCACACGCCAGAATATTAAATATTGATACCACCCGTGCAGAGTGTTTAAATGGCGTAAAGTCGGTCATAACTTACAAAGATACATTGGGCAAAGTATTTGGCGTAACCATGCGTACGGCCAATAATCTCCTTTTGCAAAATGAAAAGGTGCGCTACGTGGGCGACCAGGTGGCAGCGGTGGCTGCTACTGATGAAGAAATAGCCTTGGAAGCTCTGTCCTTGATCAAAGTAGATTATGAGGAACTTCCCGGCGTCTTTAATCCATTTGAAGCCATGAAGCCTGAAGCACCCAAGATTCACAAAGAAGAAAACAACATTGCATTGAGTGCCTCCAGATCATTTGGGGATATTGAAAAGGGTTTTGCCCAATCAGAGTTCATCGTTGAGGATGAATTTTATAGTCCTCCAATAGCCCACTGTTGTTTGGAGCCTCGGGGATGCGTAGCATCTGTGGATGCATCAGGAAGGCTCACTGTTTGGTCAACAACTCAAACTCCCCATCCACTACGTGAGGAATTATCGGATGTACTTGGTATATCTATGGCGAAAATCAGGGTAATTCAGCAATTTATGGGTGGTGCTTTTGGCAGCCGAATGGGTATGGACCCAATAGATGGTATTACCTGCATCTTATCCACAAAGACTGGGAAACCTGTTCGGATTGTGAATACACGCGATGAAGAATTCTTGAGTTCAAGGATAAGATATCCCATGTGGATACGGTTAAAGACAGGGGTAAAAAGAAATGGCCGGTTGCATGCCAGACAGGTGAACATAATTACTGATAATGGCGCCTACAATATGGAGGGCGATTCGGTTATCGGGAATGCACTTGGAAAGATTGCTCAGCTTTACGCAATTCCAAATGTGAAATATGAGGGGAAATTAGTATATACAAACAATGTATACGGAGGAGCCTGTCGAGGTTACGGGAATCCACAAATAACTTACGCCATTGAGATCCAAATGGACAAGATAGCTGAGATCGTTAATATGGATCCCGCTGAGATAAGGCTGATGAATGCAAATGAACCAAACAGTACTACTGTTTCGGGATTGCAAATAACTAGTTGTGGATTAAAAGATTGTATCCGGAAAGTGGTTGAAATATCTGGATGGAAGGAAAAGCGGAGCCGAAAATCAAGCCAGCAATCATCTACACGTCGCGGCATTGGCATGGCTACTATGATTCATGGTGGCGCAGGTGTCAAATTTTTCTGGGGTGATAACTGCAATTTTTCAGCCTCAACTGTCAAGTTAAATAGCGATGGGACAGCTGATCTATTTACTGGGTCTGCAGAGTTGGGACAGGGTTCTAATACTGTGTTAGCGATGATTGCTGCTGAGGAGCTCGGCCTCAAGCTTGAAGACATTAATATTGTTAACGGCGACACTCTGATTACACCTCCCTGTCGCGGTGCTTGGGCTAGCCGCCAAACGTTTACAGCAGGGCTGGCAGTAAAACTAGCGTGTCAAGATGCCAAACGAAAACTCTTTGAATTTGCAAGCTATTTACTGGAGGCAAATTCAAAGGATCTGGTAGCTAAAGGTCGCAACATATTTGTGAAAGAGAATCCCTCAAAATCCATTCCATTAGTGAAGGCAGTAATGGAAGCTTACTTCAATATGGGAACTCCTATTATAGGTGAAGGTGTAAACGATGATCCATGGTCTGCGAAACCAGATCCAAAAACTGGAATGGGAAATCCTACCTCTGCCTATGCTTTTGCTACCCAGGCGGCGGAGGTCGAAGTAGATACTCAAACAGGGTATGTCAAGGTTATAAATATGTACTGCGCTCACGATGTTGGAAGGGCAATAAATCCTCTAATGGCTGAATGCCAAATAGAAGGTGGTGTGTTATCCATGGGGATGGGATATGCACTTACTGAGAAACTGGTTATGGAAAATGGCGAAGTTAAGAATCGGAACTTCACCGACTATAGAATTATGACAATGGCTGATAGTTGTAACATTCACACCATTCTGGTGGAAACAATGGATCCGAGGGGTCCTTTTGGGGCTAAAGGCGTTGGTGAGCCGGCTATGATTCCAACTGCAGCAGCAATTGCGAATGCAATCTATGATGCCATTGGGGTGTGGATACTTGACCTTCCCGTTACCCCAGAAAAAATAGTCAAGGCAATAAGGAATAAACAAGAATTGAAGGTTGTGTAGATTCTTATAAGTCAAAAATTAATTAAATTTCATTGAATAGATATGTATGGACAGGACAATATTCAAATGCTTACTGTAAAAGAAACAATTAAAAGTCGTTGTAGTATTAGAGACTTTCTACCCGATCCTATTATCCGATGAAACTGTGGACGAACTTCTGGAAGCCACAAGATTGGCACCGTCAGCCGGTTTTTAATTCTGCGCGATGGGGAACGCAAGTGAGCGTTGCAAGGGGCAGCTTATCAGCCATTTATTTAAAATGCTCCTCTTCTTTTCATCTGCTGTGCGGATCTTTTCGCTTTTACCAAAAATATTCGAAAGGAACGATTGTAAGAGTTAATCGATTGTGATGCGGTTGCTATCTCCAATCTGGAAGAACATTTGGGAAAATTTCCTGGTATTGGAGTATTCAATTCGAAAGAAGATGCCTTAAAAGCGTTGGGTCAGGCTTATGTTAAATGTAGCTATTTCAATTGAACATATAGTTTTACTTGCTACTTCCATAGGATCAGGTACGTGCTGGATTCAACGAATAGATTGTAAACGGATAAAGAAGATTTTCGATTGCCAGGCAACATCAGTGTTATTGCTTTATTGCTGATCGGATATACTAAAAGCAAGTCTTCCCAGCGCCCTAGATTTTCGAGGGAAAAATTCTTCTTGGTGAAACAATTTAACTATTAAGAAGGAAAAATTAACAATGTCAAATAAAAAAAACATAAAAAAAGAAGAAGAAAGATGGGAAAATGATTGCCTGAGAGAAACATCTGGACGAAAAAAAGAATTTTTCACTGAATCGGGAATCCCAGTCAAGGCAGTTTACACTCCGATAGACTTAGATAGAATCAAATTCGATTACGAGAAAGATCTTGGGTTCCCTGGCCAATATCCTTTTACAAGGGGAAGAGAACCCTTAATGTATAGAGGAAATTTCTGGGTTCGAACACAATTCTCAGGTTTTGGCGATCCGCAGGACGCGAATCGTAGATATAAATACATTCTTGGTCAAGGGCAAAGTGCATTTTCGATCGCCTTAGACCTTGTCACCCAAAGCGGATATGATCCCGATCATAAGCTTGCCCATGGAGAAATTGGCAAGACAGGTGTTTCTTTATGTTCGCTAAAGGACATGGAGGATTTATTGGATGGAATTCCTTGGAACAAAGTCGAAGAATTGAGTTGTGATGCAAAAATTATTTCCATGGTCATTACTGCCATGTATATTTGCTTGGCAAAGAAGCAGGGATTTTCACCCAATAAGATTAAAGTGAGAGTTCAAACAGATGGACTAAAAGATTTCATAGCCACCGGGAATTATATTTTCCCTCCAAAGGCAACCGTGAGGATAATCACAGACCTGATTCAATACTGTACAACAAACTTGCCAAATTGGATGCCAATTACATTATGTGGGTACCATATTCGAGAGGCCGGGGCGAATGCCATACAGGAAGTGGCATTTACCCTTTCTAATGCGATTGCGTACATTGAGTCGCTTCTTAATAGGGGATTAAATATTGACGATTTCGCTCCGAAATTTAATCTATTTATGACTTCGCATATGGATTTTTTTGAAGAGATTGCAAAATTCCGGGCTGCCAAAAAATTGTGGGCTAGGATTCTTTCAAAGAGGTTTGGAGCTAAAGATCCTAAATCATGTGCCATACGACTGGTTTGCTATACAGCAGGTAGTCCTTTGACGACCCAGCAACCATTGAACAATGTGATTAGAGTCACTTTAGAGTCACTAGCAGCAGTTCTCAGTGGCATTAATGTATTGTTATTGAGCTCATACGATGAAGCTTATTGTTTACCATCAGAGGAAGCCATGCGTTTGGCAATGATGACACAACAGATTATTGCTTATGAGAGCGGGGTTACAAATACGATCGATCCTTTAGCTGGTTCTTATTACATCGAAACCCTTAGTACAAGAATTGAACAGGAAGCCCTTAAGTACATAAAAATTATTGATGAAATGGGAGGAAGCATCAAAGCAATAGAAAACGGCTATTTTAAGAAAGAAATAGCCCAAGCGGCTTATAAACGTCAAATGGATATTGAGAAGAAAGAAAGAATTGTAGTTGGGATGAACGAGTATTTAATGGAGGAGGAAGAAGAAGCTGTTAAGGTATTTAAAGTCAATCCCGAGGCAGAGAAAATCCAGACTGAGAAATTAAGAAAGTTAAAGGGAGAAAGGAATAACGAGAAGGTGAGGGATAGTTTAATCAAATTAAGAAAAGTTGCAAAAAGCAACGATAATTTATATCCCGCAGTACTGGGAGCAGTGGAATCTTACGCTACCTTGGGCGAGATATGTGATGTCTTGAGAGAAGTTTTTGGGCAGTATCAAGAAGAGATGTCTTGTATTTAGAGTAGCCAACTAAAACTTTACTTTTAAAAGATTGGAGTGAAACATGATACAAAAAATAGATCATATTGGTATAGCGGTAAAGAATCTTGACAATGCTATGAAGAAATATGCCCATATTTTTGGATTAAAGGCGACCACCATAGAAGAGCACCGCGATCTGCATATCAGGATATGTTTTATTCCCGTGGGCGAAGTAATGATCGAATTTCTGGAACCTTTAAGCGAAGAAGGAAGGATTGGAAAATTCATTAAAGAAAATGGTGAGGGAATTCATCATATTGCTTACAGGGTGAATGATTTGGAAGGAATATTGAGGTTTATGAAGGATGAAAAGATTAAACTAAGGGATGATCAACCAAGGCCTGGAGGAGAGGGTTCTAAGATCGCCTTTATTGACCCAACCGAAACTAATGATGTACTTACCGAATTGGTGGAAAGACTATGACTTTTAGAGATTCGTTTAAGAGTAGTAAAAATGTTATTGAAATTCTTTAAAATGTGAAAAGGAAATATAAATGAACATCCGAGAACTTATAGAATATAATGCCAAACATAACCCCGATAAGATTTATCTTTTTTTTGAGGATCAGGAAATTACCTACAGAGATTTCAATGATAATATTAATCGGATAGCCAACTTGTTGCTTAACCTTGGGATAAAAAGAGGGGATAAAATTTGTATATTACTATTTAACAGCCCTGAGTTTTTATATTCCTGGTTCGCCATTAATAAAATTGGCGCGGTGATGATACCAATCAATACAGGGTTTAAAGAAGATGAGGTAAAATATGTTCTAAACCATTCACAGGCTAAATGCATCATCTACAATGCTGATCTTGAGGAAATAGTCAACAAAATTAGGAATGAATGTGAATTTTTAAGGGAATTCATCTGCACTGAGAGGTCTTTTGAACCATCGGCCATCCATCTTGTAGAGATGATGAAAAATTCATCCACTTTACTTGGTGACGTTAAAATCAATGATGATGATGATGCAATTTATGTCTATACTTCAGGGACCACCGGCCCACCTAAAGGAGTTATGCTTTCCCACCGTTGCTGGGTTTTGACTGGTCAATCTTTTGCGTATACCATAGGTCTTAAATCTGAAGATAAAATTATGACCCCGAATCCATTGTTCCATGCTAATGCACAAGCTTATTCAACCATGGGTAGTTTATCTGTTGGAGCAAGCTTAGTCTTGATTAAAAAATTTAGTGCTTCAAGAACGTGGGATCAAACAAGAAAATACAACGCTAAGAAATTAGTTTTAGTAGGGGCCATGACCCCTATGTTATGGAATCAACCGAGGAAGGATAACGATTCTGACAACCCAGTAGAAACCCTTGTCGCAGGATTTGTTCCCAAAGAATACTTCGAAGATTTCGAGAAAAGGTTTGGTGTAAAGGTACAGACGGTGTTTAGTTTAACAGAGTGTGCAATGTGTATCATGGGACCTCGCGAAGGTGTGAGTGTGAAAAAGATTGGAGGAGTCGGTGTGCCCATGCAGCACCCTGATGAAGACGTTAAAAATATGGTTAAGATCGTAGACAAAGCTGGAAATGATGCTCCCCAAAACACTCCAGGAGAGATTGTTGTAAAGAATCCCGCTGTAATGAAGGGCTACTTCAGAGATGATGAGGCTACGGCGAAAACATTAAAAGATGGTTGGGTTTTTACGGGCGACAACGGCTATGTAGATGAGGATGGGTATTTCTTTTTTATCGCCAGAGAGAAAGATATTATTAGAAAGAAAGGAGAAAACATTTCTGCGGTGGAGCTCGAAAGTGTAATAACAAAACATCCAATGATAACCGAAGCAGCAGTGATAGCAGTGCCATCTAATCTTGGACATGGTGAGGACGAAATCAAGGCTTATGTTGTCCCTTCAAACAAAGATTTGAAGCCCGAGGAAGTTGTAACTTGGTGTACTCAAAGGTTGGCTTCGTTTAAAGTACCGCGATATATAGAATTTAGAGAAAGTCTGCCCAAAACTGCGACCGGAAGAGTCAAAAAGGATATTCTAAAAAAAGAGAAGGAAAATTTGACAGAAGGGTCTTTTGATAAGGATGCAAGGTGATCAATAAGTTTGGTTATCTGAGAGAGTAATTTAATGAATAAACTTTCTTGACGAACGGGAGTTAAAATAATGGAAAAGAGTGTTGCTATAGTTGGTGCAGGTCAGAGTGCTTTTTATAGAAAATGCGGTATGGCTCCAAGGGAGCTTTGTTTTATAGGATTTCAGGAAGCGATAAAAGATATAAATCTCAAGTCTGAGCAAATTGATGCATCTATTATTTGTTCAGCACCTGAATATGACAAGCAGAGGAGTCCTGCAGCGGGTATTGGTGATTATTTGGGCATTATACCTGCAACCAGTTTCAACATAGAGGCACTTTGTTCTTCAAGCTCAGCGGGAGTACGAGTTGCTTATTCACTAATTCAATCTGGTCTTCATCAAGTGGTTGCTGTTATCGGTTTCCAAAAGATGTCTGAATTGACCTCTCGCGAAGCAGCGGAAAGAATGGTTCGAGGAGGGGACGTGCAGTGGGAATCACCGCTTGGAGTGACTATGCCAGCGTATTTCGGCATGGTGGCTTCAGCGCAAATGGCAAAATATCACACGACCGCGGAGCAACTAGCTAAAATACGAGTCAAGAGTTCGATATATGGAGAATTAAATGAGAAGGCCATATTCCGGAAACGAGTTAGTCTTGAAGAGGTGTTGGCCTCTGAAATGGTGTCATCCCCACTTCGAAAGCTTGACTGTTGCGCAAATGCCGATGGTGCAGCGGTGATAATACTAGCTAGCAGCGAAGTGGCTAAGAGAATAACTGATAAACCTATTTGGATATTAGGAATTGGAGGATCAACGAGACCGACTTCTCTAGCTAGTCGCCTAAGTTTTACCAATGTGCCCGTTGCAAGGGAGGCAGTACAGGATGCCTATGAAATGGCAGGAATAGGTCCTGAGGATATTGATGTGGCTGAAGTTCATGACTGTTTTACAATAGCAGAAATAGTCGCTTATGAAGATTGTGATTTTGCCAAGCCGGGGGAGGGATCGAGACTCATCGATGAGAAACAGACTTATCTTGGAGGGAAGATTCCTGTAAATCTGGATGGAGGCCTTCTTTCCAAAGGGCATCCAATAGGGGCTACCGGAGCCTCTCAGATAAGGACTATCGTTAAACAGCTTCGAGGAGAGGCTGGTAAAACTCAGGTTGAGGGGGCAAAAATCGGGTTAGTTCATAACCTTGGAGGCCCTGGTGTTTATGGGTTTATAACGATACTTGGGAGAGATTAAAATGGGACTAGAAATTTTTGGAACAATTAGTTTTACATCGGAGACAAAAGCAGGGGATTTTGTAAAATTTCTTCAAGACGGGAAGTTCAAAACCACTCAATGTAGAAATTGTGACAAAATTTATTTTCCGCCCAGAGTCGATTGTGGTGCTTGTGAATCTAGCATGATGGACTGGATTGAAATAACTGACTCAGGTGAGCTTGTTGCATATTCAACCATTATGTATGGACCGACAGGATTTGAAAATGAGGTTCCGTATACGATTGGGGTGATTAAATTAGCCAATGGTGTTCAGATCTTTGGGAGACTGAGCAAAAAGATTTCTCTTAACGAGATTGAGATAGGAATAAAGCTAAAAGTCGTCCCGACCAGATTACCTTTGGATAGGGTTTCTTTTGAATTTGTGAGGTCGGATTAATTAGATATCGGGGGCTTAATTTGCCGCAAGAAAGATATCAATGAATAATCCAAAGAAATGATAGGGATTAAATTAAATATGAAGGATTCTGTCTCAGGAAAAGCGGAGATAATGATCAAGGAAACTAAAGGGGGATATTATGGCTAGACAGAAGATGAAGGTTCGTGTCCTGATTGCAAAGATTGGATTAGATGGCCATGATCGTGGAGCAAAAGTGATTTCGAGGGCCTTACGAGATGCGGGAATGGAGGTTATTTATACGGGTTTGAAAAAAACTCCTAGAGATATCGCAAGGATTGCTATTGAAGAAGATGTAGATCTAATAGGTATCAGCATTCTTTCCGCGGCCCATGAGACACTTTTACCAGAGCTATGTCAATTATTAAAAGAGAGTGATGGAGGCGATATTAAGGTAATAGCTGGTGGAATAATCCCCAAAAATGATATTCCTCCCCTAAAGGAATTGGGGGTACAAGCGGTTTTTGGCCCTGGAACAAAAACCGAAGAAATCGTCCAATTTATTAAAACCCTTATTGAATAGTTCATCACAAAATGATTCTGTCAGGCAAAATTCTGGGAAATAGATCGTCCCTCAAATTAGTGGACGAAATGTTAAAGGGTTCAATTAGGGCGCTGAGTAGACTCATTACATTAATCGAGGACGATCCTCGAGGTTCTTTAGAAGTATTGAAGAAGATATATTACCATTCGGGCAATGCTTACATCGTTGGACTAACTGGAGCTCCCGGTACAGGGAAGAGTACACTAATCGACCATGTGGCCGTGGAATTAAAAAGACAGGGGTTTAAAATAGGCATTATTGCTATTGACCCATCAAGCCCATTCACGGGAGGAGCCTTCCTGGGTGATCGGGTACGCATGGCAGAAACTCTCAATGAAGATGATATTTATATAAGGAGTATGAGTACCCGTGGGAGTTTAGGTGGGCTATCAGCAGCTACAAAAAATGTAATCAAAATATTAGATGCGTTTGGGAAAGATTTTATTTTAGTTGAAACAGCTGGAACTGGCCAGGCAGAAGTGGACGTAATGAAAGAGACTGAAACAACCAGTGTTGTATGTGTCCCGGGATTAGGCGACGAGATTCAGATTATGAAGGCTGGAGTTATGGAGATTGGAGATATATTTGTAGTTAATAAGGCTGATAAGAACGGTGCTGAAAGATTAGTTGAAGAGATTGAGACGATATTTCGCATGGGTTTTCGATCTGAAGAGTGGGTTCCACCTATAGTAAAAACCATTGCTACTAAAGGGGAAGGCATTAATGCATTCGTTGAAAAGATATTAAATCACCGCCAATATTTAATCGGAAGAGGTTTACTGAAGGTCAAAAGGATGAACCGGATGCGGCAAGAAATTGTGGAAATGGTAAATGATAAGATTATTAATGAAATCATCATTCCAATTAAGGAATCATATACGGTTCCTGAAAACATTTTAAATAAAATTATTCTTCGGCAAAAAGATCCTTATTCGGTGACAGAAGAAATTGTGGACAATTTTGTTGAAGTTTTCCACAAGTCTTGCAAGGAGGGTAACTAGATTGGACAATCAAATCCCTAAAGTTTTAGTTCACGTAGAGATCCTTGGGGATTTCCAAAAGGAAAGAGTAAATGATTTAGAGGGAGTCAGATCTGGAGCAATCATTTTAGTATAATGGGGAGCGGGATGAAAAAAGAGACGGATATTAAGAAATTAACGGAAGGAAAGGAAAAGTGGGAGAGAGAGGTGGTGGACAGAGAAATAAAGAACACTGGAGAAAGAAGAACTACTTTTGAAACGACATCAGGAATTCCTGTTGAGCGAATATATACACCAATTGATCTGGAAAAAAGGCGTTTTGAATACCTAAGAGACTTGAATTTTCCGGGAAGCTACCCTTACACAAGAGGAAAGACATCAACAATGTACCGTAGCAATTTATGGGTTTTTGGACAATATGCAGGATTAGGGAGAGCGGAAGAAGCCAATAAGCGATATAAGTACTTAATTTCTAAAGGGTATACAGGTTTATCAGTGGCTTTGGATCTTCCAACTCAAGTTGGTCTTGACTCAGACCATGACTTAGCTCATGGAGAGGTCGGAAGAGCAGGCGTTGCGATTGATTCATTGAAAGATATTGAAGACTTGTTTGATGGCATCCCTTTAGATAGACCTAGACAAGTGAGCACAACTGCCAACTCAATTGGGCCTATATGGGTTGCACTTATTTTGTCACTAGGAGAGAAGCAGGGAATAAGCCCTGGACAATATAACTTGCGTCTTCAAAACGATTGCTTGAAGGAATATATTGCTAGAGGAACTTATATATTTCCACCTCTTCCTTCCTTAAAGTTTTCTTGTGATGTGATCGAATATTTTGCAAAGAATCATCCAACTTGGTTTCCTATATCCGTTTCTGGATATCATATAAGGGAAGCCGGAGCTTCCGCAGTACAAGAAATCGCTTTTACCATGGCCAATGCCATAGCATATATTGACGAAACGATTAGGAGAGGAATCCCTTTCACAAAATTTGGACCTCAACTCTGCGTTTTCCTCTCTTCTGGTATGGATCTTTTTGAGGAGGTTTCGAAATTTAGAGCTATGAGAAGAATTTGGGCTCGGATATTAAAGGAGAGGTTCAAGATTGAAGATGCAAGATCACTTGCTCTTAATCTAATTAATTTTACGACTGGTTCAACGCTAACCTCACAACAACCATATAATAATCTTGTTAGGGTAACCATTGAAGCTCTGGCTTCAGTACTGGGGGGATGCCAGTCTTTAATGCCTTCATCGATAGATGAGGCATTTTGCACTCCGACCGAGAAATCTGTGACGCTTTCTTTAAGGACGCAGCAGATTCTAGCATTTCGAAAGTAATATTACCAATACAATTGACCCTCTTGGAGGTGCTTATTATATCGAAAGTCTGACCTCAGAAATAGAAGAAAGAGTAATGGAATACATGAAGAGAATTGATAGTATCGGTGGGCCGATAGTCGCCATCGAAAGTGGTTTTTTTCAAAAAGAAATTTCTGAATTTGCTTATAAACTGCAGAGAGAAGTAGAGACGGGCGAAAAAATTGTCGTTGGCCTAAACAAATTTGTAATTGATGAAGATATAGACTTGCAGATCATGAAATTTGATTCCCAGGGAGAAAAAAGACAAATTGACAAACTGAGAACACTGCGGGAAATCCGAAATAACAAAAAGGTGAATGCGGCCTTGTCTGAATTAAAGATTCAGGCAAAAAAGAATAACAATTTAGTACCGGCCATTATAGAAGCGGCAAAATGTTATGCCACGGTCGGGGAAATTTGTGACGTTCTTCGTAGTATCTATGGAGAATATCGTGAAAATCTTTATTAGAGTTAAACGCCTAAGATTTAGAAACTAGCAAGAACGATTCGGCCCATCCTTCTTTATAATACTTTATCGGCAACTCAGAGAATTCTTCATTTATTTGGAGGTGCCATTTTACTTCGGTCCCGCAGAGTAGGGCTGCCAAGCCAAGATGCTAAATGGAAAATATATTTGCTATATTTGACGCGGCAATAAAATATCGAACATATCCTCTTGAAATGCCAAGCTAAGCAGCTTGCAGGCTCAGAAGAAATAGATCGAAAATTGCAACTGCCTCTTTTTCCAATTCCATTAAATACATCTCTGAATGTTAACAAGGATAGAGGAGGTGTAAAATGAAGGTTGTTGGAAAATTGCTTCGAGAAGAAGATCGGTTCCTGAAGCGATTGTGCGTGTTCTCAAGGAAATAGGCATTGACATGGTTTTTGGCATACCTGGTGGCAACACCAAGTACCTCTTAATGTCCTCCTTGATTATGTGCGAAAGTTAAAATTTGACTTTGCAGACACTGTCAAGTGTGATGGTGACTCCTTCCTCCTACCATCAATTCATAGTATAAATCTCTGTGGATGAAAGATTATTGATGAGTCATGGAAAGGCAGGAGGGCTTACTTCTTCCTGGATCCTAGAATCCTTATTTCAGTCTGTCCCCTGCCTCCCAAGCCATGATAAGTTGATTGGATCATAGAATCCTTGTCACGATGGAGGATTGGTCGGGAGGCAATTCCTGCTTTGCGCCTGCCAACCTCTTTTCAAGTCCTTTTCTGCGAAAAGCTTCTTGCCATCTAGAAAGATTTCTATGGAGTCCTTTATAGGAGGTCCTTTTAAGGAAAATAATTTTACTTCATTTGAATTGAACACTTTTAATCCACAAAAGATGTTGAATGCCTGTGGAAGTAGGTTTTCTTTCCTTTTGTAGAAGTCCTCTCCACCATTTTGCCTAATGAATTAGCACGTCTAAAACCTTGAATCCAACAATCTTCATCATCTAATACTAATCAAATCCTTCTAAAAAATTTAACCAGGTCCCAAGCCGTGTACTCACAAATATTTTTAAGAGAAGGTTTATACGTACACGCAAGGCGAAGAGATGCCCTTTATAGGTGTATTCGCCAACCAATCAAACAATAACCGGTAATCCATCAAGGCCGGGATCAAGGTATTAAAAGCAGGGTTATTTCTCCGCTCAACTGCGGCCAATAACTACCTTAGCCTCGACCAGAACAATTTTCAGTAGAGCTCTTCCGGGAGAATTTCGTCACGCATGCAAAGAATCCTCTCCATGGGTTTCTTTCGCGGTCTGTCGAGACTTTGCTCTCGAAAACAGTTGAAGGAGTTGCCTAAACATGCTAAATAAATTATTCATCGATGGCCCCTTTTTATTTGTGACGGGATTCTGGAAAGAAATCTTTCCACCACGGTATTATTCGGGGACGTTTTTTCTTCAAAACTAATTTGGACAAGGGTGTCACACCGTAGGTCTTTGAGTGCCTGGTTTCGTCCAGAATAATTTGTAATTGGAAACCGTATGCTCGCCTGCGTAGCTTAATCGGGGTGTTCTACTAAGCCTAACAGATGAGATCATTATACAGATTGTTGGGTAAGAGATCTATTTTATTAGTAAAAATGATGGTATGATTATAAAAGAAGGCAAAGATTACCTAGACCTCAAGGCCATTCTGGTTATGCTCGTTCTGACCGGCCTCTGGGGGTTTAACTACGTCGCTGTTAAATACTCGAACGAGGGATTGGCACCCATCTTCACCTCGGCATTGCGGTCAATCATCGCATCAATCTGCGGGATCATATATTGCGTTAGCAAAAAAGAGAAGCTCTTCCACACCGACATTAGGCTCTTTCATGGGTTTATGGTCGGTCTCCTCTTTGCCTTGGAGTTTGCTTGCATTTACGTTGGCCTACTCCACACAGATGCAGCGCGCTCAATAATTTTCGTTAATACGAGTCCGTTCATTGTCGCGTTGGGTGCACACTTCCTCTTGAAAGGGGATCGGCTGACAGTGAATAAGATAGTGGGCCTCGTTCTCGCTTTTGCAGGTGTCCTCATCGTTTTTGGAGGGAGGCCCGCGGCGGCCAAGCCATCGATGTTCCTGGGCGACGTTTTAGAACTCCTTGCCGCTTTTTTCTGGGGGGCGACAACGCTATACATAAAGCGGTTCCTGGCAGAGGAAGTAAAGCCCATCCATACCTTCCTTTATCAACTTGTCTTTTCCGCGCCTATTCTTTTTGCACTAAGCCTTTTTATTGAACCGTGTTGGATTCGGGAAATAAATCGAGTTGTTCTATACTCCCTTTTCTACCAGTCCGTGATCTCAGGTTTCTTCAGTCTCCTCATCTGGTTTCAACTCATTCACCAATATCCAGTAGGTCGACTCTCGGCATTCACTTTCTTCGGCCCGATCTTCGGCGTGCTCTTCGGTACGGTCTTTCTCGGAGAAGAATTTACCTTTTCTCTAATCATTGGACTCCCGATGGTTTGCTTAGGAATCTTTCTCGTGAACTGGAGAAAATCAACCTCTTTATTGTAAAAGTCTCGTGAATTCGCACTGGGAGAGGAAGTGGAATTAGGACATTAAATTCTTATGGCTCAAGTTAGCTCTTGAAAACGAATAGGCCTCGAATATTTTTTTTATATTGCCACAAAGTTTCCAGATATCGCTTCTGTTTACCTCCTGACGTACAATTTCTAAGGGGCGAAATTTTCCTTAACTAATTGATTTTTATTTTTAAAAGATGTATAAGAAATTTGTAGAGAAATGGCAACAAAACCATTTTGAATACAGAAAGGGAGGGAAAAGTATGGAGAACTGCTTCGGAGCATTAAAAAGCGTTTTGTTGATCTATCCACAATTGTATCCCGGATATTTAATGCCCGAAGAGAAGCAAGGCATGGAAACGCTTGGAATTGGTGTAAGTGCCGGTTGGATTTTATTATTTATCTGCATTTCCATTTTCGTGTTGGTTATGTTCTTTTTTGGAGAGATTCGCGGTTCCTTGAAGAGAAAGGGACGGACCATTAAATAGAAAAAATATCCAAGAAAATTGGTCTAAGAAAAGTAAGGAGACCTGCCAAGCGTATTTTTTTTATCCCTTACCATTTCTCCTCTTCTACTCCTTATATCTTCTTCTCTTATCTTTTATGGGCAAAAACTAATCCAACAAAAAAGTTGAAGTTAAAAGATTTATTCTAAATCCATAAGGAGAGAGAAGAAAAATGGTACAAGAAAAAACCGACCCATAGGGAAGGTTTTTTGATTTAAGTCCTTTATATTTATTATTATATATTGTTGTTTTAGGATCTTGAATGATTTGATAAGGTTATATCGGTTTTTGTTTTACAGACCTCCAATCTTTCTTTACGGACCCTCAATCTATTTTTACGGACCCTCAATCCCTTGCTAAGTCTCAGAAGATTCTACTATCTCTTTGGATCTGAGTTTACTTTTATCGCGTAGAAATATTTTGTATTTTCCCCCCGATAGACCCACCTTCTTCTCATATGACAAAATCAGTCTATTCTTTTGTAGGGGCTTTAAAGAGTTTCCCTCAATAGTGGTCATCAAGTTTGTTCTGTTCTTATCCTGAAGATTCAAATTGGCCGCAATGGTATCGAGACTAAGCTCAATGGAGGCATAATTGTGATGAAGAAGGAATCGTCTGTAAAACATTTGAGCAGATTGAGGGAGATCGTAAAGGCTGTTGTCCACCCAGTCATATCCTTTTGTCAGAAGGTTATGGACGAAAAGTTCTCCAAGGATCGTATTGAAAAAAATGAAGTAAGTCCTGTTTTGGACGATTCCATCATTTCTTTCTGTTTCCCTGTAACCCATTTCAAAGAACCTGCTAAATAGGTTCATACAATACCATTTCTCTTTTATTCCACTTTTCCCCTCTTCCCGCATTCGGACAGGGAAAGCTATCCTAAATTCTACCCTCGAAGTTTCGAGCAGGAGATTGAGGATCTCATTGGAATGCATCTTATTCTTTCCCGTAAACTTCCGAAAATAACGGTCATCGAATTTTACGCAATATCTGTGACTTTTCAGAGCTTCCTCAAGCAGAAATTCGTCTCCTTCTTCCTTACCTTCTCGGTTTAACTCCATCTCGCGTGCTTTGATGCTCTCAAAGTTATCAAAGACATTAAATTTCTCTTCGGGAAGTTGGTCACCTCCTTCTTTTAATAAGAAGAAGTAACCCAGCACATCCATGACCATATCGTTTCTGGCATCCCAGTAGCCGTTAATGGAGCAAACGTGTTTCGTTTTTTCTGACATCCATTCAAAGGGAAATTGAATCTCACTGCCTCCTTTTTTGACAACGGGAACAATGGATTTATTAATGCCTCTTTCGGAGATATTGAGCCAGCTTCCTTTCTTAGATAATTTCGCAATGGTCTGGGAGATAGAGTTCATAAGACGGATATACATGGCATCTTCCAACAAAAGATCCTTAAGCCCCTTAAGTGATTCGTGTTTCATTTCGAGATCTTTTAGGTCTGCGTTCTGATACTTGGGAAACGGAATGCCCAAATACTCTGTCCGAATCTTCCAATAAATTTCCTTTGCTTCTTGCTTTGTCATGGTTTCCCCTGTCCAAATATTGAAGTTTTCTTGACAGTTTTATTAGTCGGGCGATCTGTCACCACCATGTACTCCTTGTCTACTCTTAAAGGGATCTTGCCAGTGAAACCGGTCCCTCTCTTTGCCTTAAAAATTATGAGGTCTATGATTCCATCGTGGTGAATTATATTTTCCCAATCTTGCTTAAGTTGATATCCTCCTTCGGTCTCCTCAACCGGGGCAAGAATGCCCAACCAACTTGCTTCGTATTCAATCATCCCGGTTTCCTTGAACGACCCCATGCCCAGTTTTTGACCAAATTTATATGAGTCTCTTGCAAGCTCAGAAATGGCAACAATAGGAATATTTTGAGACTTGGCAAGGTTCGTCAGGTTAGAGACAATGTCATCGATTCGAAGTCTTTCATCCTGAAACTTCCTCTTTGTCCTGAGCTTACGAAGATAATCAACGATGATGACAGGTGGCCGATTATTCTTCTTTTTTATTTGCCCAACAAGATCATCCCATTCTTCCACGGGTAATATCTCTTCAATAATATATTTCAAATCCATGACCTTCCTTATATGAGGGGCATTGCAGAGCTCCCTGATCTTCGGTTGTGATTTCAGGTTGAAAGTCTGGATTCGCAATTCACCTAACCTTGCTAAAGTTCTGTATCGTAATTCAGTTCGGCCATCATCATAGCTAAAGAAGAGAACCGGGGTACCATTCAGGCAAATGTTATCTGCCATGTTATTCGCCAAAACCGTTTTTCCTGAAGAAGGAATACCTCCAAGAACATAGAGTCTTCCCCCGATCAATCCACCATTCATTCTCTTTTCGAGGATAGCCAGGTTTGTCCCGGCGAATGGGATGCGCACGTAATTTTCTTCATATTCTTTAATTAGCAGTTGAGGATTATCAAGGAGGCTGTCAATCTCAATAATGCTCCTATGGTCATTCTTCGATTCCATGACTTTGACAGATTCAAAGGTTTTTCTGAGTTCATTAAGATCAATAGGAGGTTTATTTTTCAGGTTCCAGGTAATGATAAGTTCCCAGGCCTCTGATTCATCTATTCCCTTTTTCAAGAAGTGTCCAATCAACCGGGTTGCAGTCTGATTCCTTTCTCCCTCGCTACATCCACTTCTAATGACTTCCACCCACATGTCTTGAGGTTGTCTTTTTTCGGATTCATTCCTTTCATTCCTAGAAGCAGCTTTGGGTTCTTTGTCTTTCTTGTTCTCAGACGATTGGTTACTGATCCCTCTAAGATATTCGAGCATCCATCCGGTACATTCAGTCGGCTCAAGATCAAATATTGAAGCTCCTTCTTCCCATTGATATTGACCTCCAGATCCATGAATTGAAGGAGGAGCAACCACATAACCACCATCGGCTCTTATATCTATCGTTAATTCTTTCTTTACTTGATTTCCAATATGCCCAATTCCTGGGTACTTCATAAAAATGTGCGACCCTTTTCCGGTTTTTGAGCGAGGGGTCTTCGGGAATCCTCCTCTTTCGGTTGCGTACTCCATAGCCTTTTGGGAATCGAGATCAAACACAACGAGGTTAGATATCTTGCCGGTAATGATCGCTATGTTAGCAAAGGGATTCTCGGTAAACCACTGTGTGACCTCTTCAACGGTGGGTAATCTCGCTTGGTATTCTTTCCAGGTGTAAAGCACAGGACTCTTGCAGAGGTCAATAAAGAGTTTCTTATAAACTTCGTCATTCGAGAGCGGAATCTCCTTCTCAGAATTTTCTTGGAACTTCTTTTCTAACTTGCCTTTGAAGCGCTCTGGATTATTCCTAATCATTTCTGGACTCCACAGTGGCATCACAGAAACTCCTCTTTTTAAATAGGCTAAAGCGATTTCAAGATTATTCATAATGTGTACCTCCATTAACCGATTCCCTTTTTAGTAAATGTCGAAACCGCCAGAGTCCCGGCAAAACTCGAGAAACTTTTTGACATTCTCTTTAGTAAAATGTACGTGCATGTTGACAATCGAAAGCTCAATTCTAAATCGCTCTACAACCCCTTGGTCGATCAAAGCCTCAAGTCTGTCCGCAATTGCATTTGCTGTTTCACTACTGATTATTTTCCCGTAATTTGAATGCCACCCTTGTCTTTCATCTTCCTTGATCACGTCCCCACACATGTCAAAAAGAAAATCTGTAAGCAGTCGCCACGAACGCGTGTTGAGGTGAAAGTGGTTTTCGTTCACTCCTTCAAGGGCGGGCATATTTTTTGTGCCTCCTGTTGGCAATTTGGATCTTTAATTGGCTCTTGTTCCAGCAAGTTGCAAATGCCTTTTGTAGTCCTTGGGTACTCCTGTATTTCCTTTGGCCAGTGAAGATTTCCTTTGAGGAATAAAGGAATTCCTTCGGCCCCAGCATTTTCAATAATTGAAACGATCCATTCACTCTCGGGCCTAATTTTTCCTTTCCTGTTCCCGGTCTCCGCTCCGACAATTAGCCAGTCAATTCCCTCTTTAGAAAACCAGAAATCTATTTTTTCATGGATAGGTTCAATGGAGACAAACTTGATATTGGGGTTCTTTAAATTGGCTAAAGTATGGACTCGGTGACAATCCCTAGTAGTCGAGATAGATGTGCCTAGCCAGACATTTTCTGAGTATTCGAATTTGACATAACCCTCCGGCCTTTTTGAGAGCACCTGAAACGTATGCTGGGAGCACTCTCTCATTTTCTCTATAATCTTTCTTACCCATTCATCTTCAACTCCTTCACCGTTCCAATCTGCCATCGAATCCATAAATATCCTTGCTGGCTTCTGGGTGGGTTTCAAATAATTCAGTCTCTCAAGGTGAGCATGCGGGACGAATTGATAGCACAGGTTGCATCTATGTTGTTGCCTTTTGGCCTGTCTCCTAGCATAACAAAAGCTGCACTTGTGGGGACATCCTACAATGGGATTCAGGGTGTAATCACACCATTCTATTTTCGTCGCATTCATCTTTGGTTTCCTCCTACGTTCTCATTGGGACTTACCTCTTTGATTTTTTTAGCTTTTAATAAAGCACCGTCATTTCCATCCTTGCTCTGCTCCTGGTTTAAACTGTCTACGTATTCACAGATGATTTCTCGACATATTGTAGCAACTCGTGTCTGATCGGTCGGGTTTTTTAGAATACGATTCGCTACCATCCTGGCCAAACAGGCATAATGAATCACCGGAAGAGAAACAAGTACGGTGTGTTTTGGGTCCTCGGGCATATAAACACCTCCTATTGTAATTTATATATATGTTCGGTATTCATATGAAGATTAGAAAATAGAATCATTCTGACTTCGGAATCCGTGTCTGGTCGCAATCAAATAATCAAGATGCGTTATTATCCGTGTGAGCGACTTGGACATGTCAACATTATGAATGAGTTCAAACATTTCAGTAATAGATTAGGTATGAAAGAAAAAGGGCCGATTCAAGGTGAGAATTGGCCCTTACACAACTGGCTTAAGGCATTGCAAGGAATTTGTTGACTTCAGTATATCGATCCCGTAACATTCACTCCCGATCGGAAAAGTACGGGAACCACCGATATTACAGTCGCCCTAATTATTCCGTAGATAATAATGTTCGTGTTAAGGTTAGGGTTCTTCTTCAGCTATCTCTTCAATAAGCTGGCTTCTGCCATAGAAAATAACACTAATTTTACCAACTAAGGTTTTGAACTTATTAACACACAAAGTTTCCTGGACGTTATACATCTTAAAAAGAATATCCCCGTCATGGTCAATGAGAAAAGGGGTGACAACTACGTTTGCAAAACACTTCAAGGGTCTCCTAATTGGAATCCCGCGTTCTATGCCGGAATACTGGTCCTTACTTGTAGTTGTCGAAACGATTGAAGCGTTATCCCCCTCAAAACATATTTGAAAGCTAATGACATGGAACTGCCTCTGTATGACTTTCATTAATTTCGAGGTTTCTTTGCTTATTGCATATTCAAGAATCACATCTTCCTCTCTTAAGGTGAATATTTTGGCCAGCTCTTGACTCGACATGAACTTATTGTCCAGGAAGTCCATTCGAGGGTTAACGAACTTAAATATTGAGCGCTCCCCCGAGAAGGAAATACTGTTGTCAGTGGAGTTTATCTTAACTTCATGCCCAGATAGGCCTTTCAGTAGTGGTAACTTCTGCTTGAGATTGGATAAGACAATATCGTAGTCTGAAACCAATGGAGTAAGATCCATCTCAATTATATTCTCTCTTAAGTTTGTCCTTTGCCTTAAAATGCCTTCTCGAATATCCACATCGTTGCAATCGTCTTGAAGCAGGGATAAGCATCTTAGGAAATTAGAAAAGTCGGTTGGATGAATTGTTAGTTCCATTTTTTGTATTCCTTTCTGCCCGTCACGCCGATGGCCCAGCATGCGACCAGGATGTTACAAAATACGCAGGCGCCTGCGTATTTCATTCTCCTGATGCTAAGATAAGAGGCCCCGATCACGGCGACTGACATCCGTGACAGGGGCCGGTTGAATTTAGGCAGCTTCTGCTTCTTCAATGTTCATGGTGGCTGCCGTTTGCAGTTCGGTCAACTTTTCGATCAATTCATTAATAAAATCGGGTTCAATCTTTGAAATTTGATCCGGACATTTCAGAATATCATCCACCATCCCAATCATTTCGTTGGAAAGGGTAATAAAGTCGTTCGTCTTATCTTCGACTGTTGGTTCACTCTCCTCTTTCTCTTGCCTCATTGATGAGGGGTCTCTTAGATATGCTTCAGGGTCCCCTCCATCTCGTTGGATGTTAGAAAGCCTTTTTAGGAACCCTTTGTCGAAGCTTTTACCCTCCCGGGTCGCAGTTTCAACCACTTCAGGGCTTACCTGAATATGCCGTCTTTCAAGCTTTTCTCGGTTAAGTGCCGTGTCCACTTGGACTTTAAATTCTTCAAGATCCACGTCAGCGGTTTCATCCACTGCGATCCCATGTCTCGACATAAAGCTGCCAATCGGGTTTTCCGCATCAGAATCCTTAGTGGCTGAACAAAGCATTTCTAGCCTATCGACTCCGAGGCGGGTATGTTGGTGACAATCGTGGCGTTTTGCCAGGAACATATATTTCTGCCTATTCCGCTTGCCAATAAAGGGCAGATTCTGCTCAGCCCACTCTTCCCAGCTTTCATCGGACATTTTAACCAGGGACTTCAGCTCATTCAGGGCCGATCCCAGCCTTATACGCCTTTCAGCTATCTCCTTGCTCGTATGGCTAGCAAAGAGGTTATACTCGGTGGCCATGGCCCTAATCTGCTCAATCTTCTCCTTGATCAGGTCGATGGGTGTTTCCTCTTCAGTGTGGGTATTAATTGGTTCAACAGATTGTTTTTCTTCGTTCAAAAGTGGCATTGCCTTGAATGGATTTGAATCATCAGCAACGTATTGAGTAGTTTCATATTCCATGTGACTTTCTCCTTTCATAATTTTTGGTTAAAAGTGATTTGGACAACTGGCCAATCCCATTGGGAATGACCACCTCTGCCTCATGCTTTCAATGAATTTAGAGACGCGGCACCACCCCTTTCGTATTCAGTAGTTAAGACCATTTGTTTTGCCAGCCGATCAAGAGCTAATAGCTTCGAACCAGGGCCTTTTACTTAATCCCTCCAGCACGTCGTAGCCCACCGTTCTTGTGCAGGTGGGGCACCACTTTCGCTGAAACTTTTCCGGTACTTTTGGGCATTCCGGGCATGCCACTCTATGAAGCTTCTCGAGGCACTCCACCGTTGCGTCGTGAGTATTGTTCGCCATTTTGGCACCTCCTTTCTATCGCTTTTAAAAACAATTACTGATCACACCCGGTCAGCTTTTTTCGGTGGCGGCATATGAAAAAGTCATGAAGCAGAGATCAACAATTAACAGGGAACCATCGTCTCTCGTCTCGTTGCGATTCTGAATTTCCATAGCGACCACTCCTTTCCCAGGGTTCTGAAAAGAATTACTGGTCAAGGGTGGTCACTTATCTGATGGTTTTGAGATTGGGAGAAAATTAAAAGGTTGGAATGAAGGGGTGGTTAGGAGTCATTTCTGGAATAGAAGCCGGCAATTTCTTGAGCAATTTTTGGGATATCAGTTATCTCGAAAAGGTTTGCGGACCCAAATTTTTCAAACGGTATGCGATTCTCCTTGATCAATTTATTCAGGATGTTCCTCAGGGCTGTCCTGCTATATTTCTTTAGATTTATTCCCATTCTCTTATTTAAACCTGATCGAAAGACATCGTTTTGAAGCTTCTCAATGAGTTGATTTTGACTGAGGTATCCTTCCTTGTGATGTTCCTTCCTGTCTTTCATATCTCTCATGATCTTTATGATCTCAGCCTCAAAAAGGTCGTTAAAACCCCGGATGCCGCTCGGCCGATCTGGGTGAACAGGCAATTGAATTTTCCCTTTCTTTATTTTTCTCCGCCATCTCCTAAATGTTGCAGAAGACATTCCGTCTCCGTAGAGATCTTTCAATTTTTGGCTGTAAATTTTATCAGTGATCGTCTTGGAAACATTAGAGATAATCTTAAAAAGATAATGGATGATTTTTTCCGGATTACCAGTCAGTCTATACGTTTTTAGTAATCCAATGGCCCCCATTTTTTTCTCAAAATCTTCTATCACCGTAGATTCCTTCAAGACAGGTATCTTCTTTGAAGATTCTTCGCGATCTCTTTGACCCACATCAATTTCTTCTCTGCCAGGGATATCTGAGTCTCCATCATCCCCTTGTTTTAAGGATTCGCTGTCAGAATCGGAACCCCCTGGTTTGGTCTCTGGCTTTATCTTTCCACCCCATTTTCCTAAGAGCTCCTGTCTTCTTAAATTCTTAATAATCTCCTCTCTGGGGTCATAAAATGGTTCCTGCGATTTTGTTACACCTTTTCCTTCTTCACGGTCATAAGACTCCTTTTTATTTTCGGAGTCCATCAGAGGAGTTATTGGGTAATCCAAAATCTTTTCTCTTTTTTCAACGATCGGTATCACAGCATGTCTCACAAATTCACTGAAATCCGGGAAAAAGTTTTCGAAGACGGAAAACTCCTTTTGAATATAGTCACGCAAATCTTCTACATTTTTGATTAGCAGGACCTGTCTTTCCAACTCGGAATAGATCACAGAGTGCATGAGATAGCTACGGGCCTCTTCAAGACCTTCCTCCTGATAATTGCCAACGATATTGAGCAGATCAATCATACCCACAACAATCACAACCCAATAGCACTCAACCAGGAGGTTATAAAGGCGTTTCCATACCGAGATTATAAGGTCATCCCTTTGGTCCGGCGGGACTGAAGCAGGAACTGGATATTGGAGAAAGGGCGGCAATAATGCGCGATTCTCCTCGGATTGAAAAAAATCGTTGATCCCGGTCATAAGGATATACATGTTGTGAAGAGAAGGTAAGGGCATATCCTTCTCCTTGCTGATTTCAATTAACTCTTTAACGAAATCTTCTGAAAGAGACAGAATTTTCTGAACCACCCAGGATTTCTTTTGGGAATAGTAGTCTTTGGTCATCTTGAAAAACACCACCGGGTCTCTGTCTTTGGAAACCCAGCTCATGAACTCATCCTCATCCTTTTTATACACCGGGTCTTGAGCATCCATGGACATTGGCAAGAATTGAATTTTTTGGTTGGACAATGGGAAAGGGTGGTTAACCAGATCAACAGGCTCTTTTGTTTCATTGGATATGGCATAAGCATCTAGAATTCCTTTAAGCTGAATAGAAAACTCACGGCTGATGCAGTCATGAAGGAACATGATGTAGTGATTATTCTTACCCAATTCAGGTAAGAAACCCATCAGCTTTCTTTTAAAATCCTCGGTTATCTCGTTCTTCTTTTCACTCATAAGATCCTTCCTATAATCAGAATAATTCAACTTTCTTTGCAAATCAACCCGATCGCCTCAAAGCCCTTAAGCCTGAGAAGCATATTTCAATAAGGGATGACTGACCGGGTGTGGCCAGTAATTCTGGTTAAAGGGACCTTTTCCCGATTACAGAATCAAGTTCTTAGGGAGAGATGGATGGAGAGACTTTATGACGTTGACAAAGCTTTTCAATATGGGATAATGACCCCCGAGGAGGTTGCTCAGTATCTGCACAAAAGTTTGAGTTGGGTCTATAAAAACTGGCAGCTGCTGGGCGCTAGGAAGCTCAAGGGGTCTTTATTTTTCCCAAACAAGGAGGACCTCTATGAGCATTTATTCAATACAAAGGAAGGGGTGGAGGTACGATTTCACCCACCATGGAGCCAGGTACACAAACGCCTGGTTCAAAACAAAAGCAGAGGCCAAAATGGCCGAGGCAAAAAGAAAGGAGGAAATTCTAAACCCGAAGCAGGAGAAGGAGACCCCAACCGTCATGGGATTCTTGGATCTGGTCAACAGACGGCTGGATCACGTGAAGGCATATAACTCAGCATCTCACTACAAGGATCATGTGTATATGGCGAAGAGATGGGTAAGGGTAAAAGCATTGTTATTCTCAGGCTATCTTATGGGGTCTGACAAATAAGAATCCCTGTAGAGGGGTCAAGATGCTCAAGGAAACCCCAAGGGACAGGTGGTTAACTTATGCTGAAGAAGATTTGATTGTGTCCCAATCCCCTGAGTGGTTAAAGCCAATTATCCTTGTAGACATTAATACGGGGTTAAGGCTGTCAGAAATATTAAGTCTGACGTGGGATGATATTGACTTGGATAGGAAGGTGTTGACAGTCCATAAGTCTAAGAATGGAGAAGCAAGGGTTATCCCTCTGAACTCCCAAACTTTTGAAGTATTTAATTCTCTGAAGTCCGGTTCAAGCGGGAAGGTATTTGACCGGGGACCGTCTTATGTGAGCCACACATTCAGAAAGGTTTGTAAGAGGGTAGGGCTATTGGATGTAGTCTTTCACACTTTGAGACATACCTTTGCTACTCGGTTATCCCAACTCAATGTCAATGTGTTTGCTATTCAAAGACTGATGGGGCATAAGACGATTGCTATGACGAGTAGGTATTCACATCATTCAGTGGACTCCCTGAAACCTTGTGTTGAACAACTGATTAATGTCAGTATGTGAAGAATAAATGGAGCCCACGGACGGATTTGAACCGCCAACCCGCTGATTACAAATCAGCAGCTCTACCATTGAGCTACGTGGGCTCATGATTAAAATATCACATTTCTTTGGGAGGATCAAACCTCCCCGCCGTTCTTTTTAAATCCCTCTTTGATCAAATTAGAGGAAAGCTATTTCCATCCTATGAGCAGAGCGGCGATGGTCCATCCGAAGAGGATAACCAAAAAGATAATGAACTGTTTGACCAATTTGGGGTCCATAGGTCCTCCTTGTTTTCTCAACAACAGGATGGATTGTATTTTTTAGAAAAATAGTATATTGAGATATAGACAGATGCCATTATGAAGAATTTTTAAAATTATTTCAAGAAAGAAAAGTGGGTAAGTAGAAGAAAGGAGAGACAAGATGGGTTTAGGATTGGCTCTGATCGCGTTGGGTATGCTGATCCTCTTAGATCGAATGGGTGCGGGATACGGGTTGAAGGAGGGATGGCCGTGGGTTGTCGTTGCCCTTGGACTCGGAGGCATTTTCCGCAATAGAAAAAGCCTCGCTGCATGGGTCACGATGATCATTGGGATTTTCATCCTGGGAGCGAAGTATTACTCTCTCCATTTTTCAGTCCCAGGAGTGATCCGAACCTATTTTCTACCAGTCCTTCTCATCGTGATCGGACTCCTTTGGCTCTGGAAATATCAAAAAGATTGATTCGTTGATTGCGGAATTCGGATTTCGGAATTTCAATCTAAGATCACAGATCCAACATCGACAGGGGAATAGCGCAGTCTTCCCAGAGAGTAAGAGTCCCGAATCAAAAATTCCGGAATCCGCATTTCCCACTCCCCACTTAGTTCACCGGGCCGGAATGAGACCAGCGACAACCAGCAGGGTTAAGATTTCTTCTCCAGTATTGGTCAGTTCATGAAAGTGACCCGTGGGGATATGGACTGCATCCCCTGGTTCCACCTCACAGACCTCATCCCCTACCTGCATGCGCCCCCGACCGCTCTGAATGTAGTAAACCTCTTCCATGGGATCCACATGGCCAATGAGTTTTTTGCCAGGGGTAACCGAGGCATGGGCAAGAAACATCAGGGTTTGAAGATGACGAGTGTCTAGAATCATGTGAGCCACGCCACCGCCGTGGGCCTGGTAGCGGGTGGCTTTCACTTCGGGGTGCTCCAAGTTGCGACGTATCATCGGTTTATCCTTTCTTTCACCTCATCTTTCAGATGATTTCGAAAAGTTTTGGAATAGCGAGGAGATACGGGTACCCAAATCCCGATTTAGAAAAGGGAAGCCCTTTCTCAATCCGTCATTGCGAGCACCTAAAAGGTGCGTGGCAATCTCATCGCGAAAAGCGAGATTGCTTCGCTTCGCTCGCAAAGACCGTATCCTAAATCGGGATTTGGGGAGTAACCTTTACTTCTCCTTCATGGCATTTAATCTTTGAAGGATGGATTGAGCCTCCTGGATCATGTCTTCGATGACCTTTTTCACACTCTTTATTTCGTGAATCAATCCCACACATTGACCGCAGCCGATGAGAGATCCATCCACATCACCTTCTTGATAAGCATTCCGACTCATCCCACCCCCCATGACAGCCATAAGCTCTTCCAGGGTCGCTCCTCTTTGCTCCAATGAAAGTGTTTTTTCAGCTGCCTTATTTTTGACCACTCTTGCTGCATTCTTAATCGAACGGTGGATGATGACGGTATCGGTCTCCCTTGCCTTGACAAACCATTCTTTGATCCGTGGATGCGCAGGACATTCTTGAGTTGCCACAAACCGCGTTCCCATCACTATCCCTTCAGCCCCCAACGCGAGGGCGGCCAAAAAACCTCTGCCGTCTGCAATGCCACCGCCTGCAATGATGGGGATCTTGATTGACTCGGCTGCCTTAGGAATGAGGACCAAAGAAGTGACATCATCCATGCCGGGGCGGCCTCCACATTCGAATCCAACTACCGTCACAGCGTCTGCCCCAATCGATTCAGCTTTCTGAGCAAACCGAACGGAGGGAACTTTGTGGATGAGTTTAATCCCCTCGCTTTTTAATTTTTGGATGAAGGATTCAGGGCTTCTTCCCGAGGTTTCTACCACCGGAACCTTTTCCTCTAAGATGACCTGGAGCATTTGTATCGCTCTATCGCCCTTTGCCAATTCCGGGAGCATAGAGAGGTTTACGCCAAAGGGTTTTTGGGTCTTCTCCTTCGTCCGGCGAATCTCTTTTCTGAAACTTTCCTGATCCGGAAAGGAGAGGCTAGAAATGATTCCCAGGCCTCCTGCCTCTGATACGGCTGAGGCAAGCTGGGCCGTGGCAAGCCACTGAAGTCCACCTTGGACGATCGGATATTTGATACCAAGCATTTGAGTCAGTCGTGTCACGAACATGGCATTCTCCTTTCATTTGAAAGCAGAAAGTGGATAATCGTCAGTTGGAATTATCCCGGATTTGGAATGATTTTGCAATGTTATGTTAACCCCGTTTTCACTCATCCCTCCCTCTCCTCCATCCTTTCTTGCAGGGCTCCCGGCCAATGAAGCGTTGGACTGACCGGGTGGAAATGGCCTCGTTTGGATTCTATATAGGTATTGCCTGTCAATTTGATGAGAATCAACTACTGCCCATTCGTTTTCGCAAATAATTCTTGTAGTTTAATGTTGAATATGCTAACTATTTTCAAAAGCCTATTGATTTCAAATAAGGAGGTGGGGAAATGGCTTCCTATAAAGTAATCTTTCTAGGTCTCTCGGTGATCGGCCTCGAAGAGGAGACTCGTTTGCTCGAAGGCCTTCAGAGAAAATTTAATCTTACTCCTGACAAAGCTGAGAGCATGCTTCACAGGGTTCCCATTGTGGTGAAAAAAGGCCTTTCGAAAGAGGAAGCGGGGAGGTACATGAAAGCCTTTGAAGAAATTGGGGGAAAAGTGAAGGTAGAACAAGAAGAGGAGGAGCCAATTCCCATTCTGGATATTACTCGGGATTTTGAATATGAAGCTAAATCTCAACCTGAACATGGACTTCCATCCGGCCCCAAGCCTGAGCCGAAGCCTCCC
This sequence comes from uncultured delta proteobacterium, assembly GCA_963827685.1. Lineage (GTDB taxonomy): Bacteria > Desulfobacterota > BSN033 > BSN033 > UBA1163 > UBA1163. The sequence goes on from CAWHBU010000002.1 coordinate 88,835, forward strand.
TTTACCTATAGACCTGAACCTGAAAAGAAGGCTTTTATGAAGGGAATGGTGACTTGTCCCCAATGTGGATTTGAACAACCCGAAACCGATGAGTGCATCAAATGCGGCATCATCATTTCTAAATATGTCAAATATCAGGAGATGGCCCGTTCGTACGAGGGGCAGGTTCATGAAATTTCGTCAGAAGAGTATACCCCATGGGAGAGTGGGGAAGGATTCATTCCGGCTTTTTTAAGAACAACGCAAGAGGTCCTTTTCTCACCGACAAGATTCTTTAAAAAGGTTGCTGCGGGTCAGGGATATTGGTCTCCCTTTATCTTTGGCATGATTTCGGGGATCATAGGGTGCGGAGCCGTCCTGCTTTGGCAATGGCTTTTCTTTTCTGGAATGGTCCCACCTCAAATCCGTTCAATAACCACCTACAGCCTCTTCCTTATCTTCGCTATTATTTTAATACCTTTCGGGGTTGCCTTCTCTATTGTAATAGGAAGTGGAGTGATACATCTCTGTGTTATGATTGTAGGAGGAAACCGAAAAGGGTTTGAAGCGACCTTTCGCGCCATCTCCTATTCCCAGAGCTCCTTACTCTTTTACATCGTTCCAGTGATAGGGAGCATAGTTGGAGGCATTTATTATCTCATTCTGATCATTCTTGGAGTGAGGGAAGGACATGGGATCTCGACAGGAAAGGCAGTTTTAGCCGCTCTCCTTCCTCTCATTGTTGCCGTTGTTGGCATCCTCCTTGCTATCTTGATCCCGCTTTTCATGGTATTGTCGGGGTCCCACTCCGGAGTGGGAGCGTAAATCCAAGGGAAAAAGGTTTTTGCTTTTCACAAAAAGGGGTCATTAAGTACCCCTTTTTTTGTCAAGATATTTCGGAGTATAAGACCAGGAACTGTCAGCTGTCTGCTTTAGGAGACCCATGGGTAAGAAACGAAAGAGATATTTAGGAGAGAAGAGGGTAAACCAACATGAGAAAGACATCGATCTCTCAGCGTCGCAGATTCTCCAGTTGATGGCAGAAGAAGATCGACCGCTTCTCTTGAGAGAGATTCTTCGTCGCTTAGGTCTTCGAAAGGAGCAGCGACAGAGGGCGAGGGAATTTCTCAGAAATTTGACGGAGGGGGGAAAGGTCGTTCGGATTCGAGGGAACCGTTACGGCCTTCCTTCGAAGATGAATCTGATCGTAGGCAGGGTCAAGACGCATCCAGAGGGATATGGATTCGTTATTCCTGAAGCAGAAGGAGAAGAAGATATTTTCATAGGTCCCAGAAATCTCAAAGAGGCAATGCACGGGGATCGTGTTGTCGCAAGAATTGAGTCAATCCGAAGGAAGGGAAAAGAGGGCAGTGTCATCCGGATTCTGGAAAGAAAGACGCGCAAAGTCGTGGGTAAGTTTATGAAAGCCAAAAATTATTCCTACGTCACCCCGGAGGACGAACGAATCCTCCAAGAAGTCTTCATTCCAGAAGGGGAAACGAAGAGGGCGAGACCTAATCAGATTGTGGTGGCAGAGATCACCCAGTACCCAGCGGGAAGGGCGAGGCCGGAGGGGAGAATCACTCACATTTTGGGATATCCTGATGATCCGGAGATTGAACCCCAGATCATCATTCACAAATACGATCTTCCTCATCGATTTACATCCGCTGCCTTAAAGGAGGCACAGAACCTACCTCCCACGCCCTCTTCTCATGAATACAAGGATCGAGTTGACTTGAGAGGGATTCCCACCTTCACCATCGATGGAGAAAATGCAAGAGATTTCGACAATGCCGTCTCGATTGAAAGAGAAAAGGACGGAGGCGTGAAACTCTATGTTTCCATCTCCGATGTCAGTCACTATGTCAAAGAAGAGACAGCTCTGGACAACGAAGCCTATTCCCGGGGTACCAGCGTCTATTTCCCAGACCGCGCGATTCCCATGTTTCCGACAGAACTTTCCAATGAAATCTGTTGTCTCCATCCCAGAGTGGATCGGCTGACCCTCACGGCCGAGTTGAGATATGACGGAAATGGGGAGAGAAAGGGCGTTCGATTCTATCCCAGTGTGATCCGAAGCGACGAAAGGCTAACCTACACCCTGGTTAGAAAAATCTTGGTGGACGAAGAGGCAGAGTTAAAACGGAAATTTAAACATCTTCTCCCATCTTTAGAACTGATGGCCGATCTCTGCCAAGAGCTTCGCCGAGGAAGAACGGAAAGAGGAGCCATTGATTTTGATCTTCCGGAACCCGAGGTGATTCTCAATCTCCAAGGGGAGACCGAGGACGTCATTCGTGCAGAAAGGAACCTAGCCCATCAGATTATTGAAGAATTTATGATCGCCGCCAATGAGGCGGTCGCTCATTTTATGGAAGAAAAAAGGTTTCCATTCATCTATCGAATCCACGAACCTCCGAAAAAGGACGCGATCGATGAGTTCAGAAGATTTATTTCGAATTTAGGATATAAGATGAGAAAGGAGTCAGACCATTCGCCGAAGGAATTTCAGAGAGTCCTTTCTGATGTCAAGGGAAGGCCTGAAGAAAGGGTGGTAAACGAAATTCTCCTGCGATCGATGAAGTGGGCCAAATATTCAGCCAAAAACTTAGGACACTTCGGCCTGGCCTCAGATGGCTATACCCATTTTACTTCTCCCATCAGAAGGTATCCTGATTTGATTGTCCACCGGCTTTTAAAACAGGTTTTGTCTGAAAAGGAGGTTAAGATCTCGGATGAGGTCTTAGCGAAAAAGGCCGACCACCTTTCCGACAGGGAAAGGGTGGCCATGGAGGCCGAAAGGGAGATTCTGAACCGATATAGGGTTCGTTTCATGAGGGATAAGATTGGTGAGGAATTTGAAGGGATCATCAGTGGCGTGGCGGCTTTTGGTTTCTTTGTAGAACTGAAAGATATTTTTGTAGAAGGTCTGGTGAGGGTGACAAGCTTACACGACGATTACTATCAGTATCATGAGAAAAAATACTGTCTTGTGGGTGAGAGGACTCACAAGACCTTCAGGCTTGGCGATGAGGTCAAGGTGAGAGTGGATCGGGTGGATGTGGAAAGAAGACATATTGATTTTGGACCGATTGAAAAGATAGATAGGGTGAGAGGGTGACACGGAGATAAGATTAAAAGATTCTCCTCATCTCTTTGTCTTCTTATCTATCATTTGGGCGATGCGGCGGTGGATTCGCGACATAGGAAGGAGGCGAAGTTTTCGGATGGGGACCCATTTCCCTTTTCTATTTCCGCCGACGGCGCGGCAATGATAAACATAAAGAGTAAGTTTGAAGTGAGAGTAAGTTTGCTTAAAAGTACCTATGGATTCTTCCACTTCGACATTTGTTCCCATTTCTTTCTTGATGCAGTTTCTCAGCCTCAACCTCAGCCTTAACCTTTTTTCTTCTTCGATCCTCCAATTCGGAAACTCCCATAATCCCCCTAAAAGGCCCACAGGCGGTCTCTGATTAAGGAGAACTTTTCCATCCTTCTTGATCACGGCTGAGACTGCCTCCCTATGGGGAATCGCTTTTTTCAGTCCCTTTGATGGATATCTCTCAGGTTCTCCTGAGGCCCTTCCTTTGCAAAAATGACGGAGGGGGCAACGATCACACTCTGGTTCTTTGGACGTGCAGAGCATGGAGCCAAGGTCCATGAGCGCTTGGTTAAAAGGATTTGAAAATCTTTTTGGAATCAGAGATTGTGAGATTTCCCAGAGAAGCTGTTCCGTTTTTCTTTCTCCCGGGCTTTCTGAAACAGCGAAAAGCCTGGAGAATACTCGTTTGGCATTTCCATCGAGGATGGGCGCTTCTTTACGAAAGGCGAAGGAGAGGATAGCACCTGCGGTGGATCGGCCGATTCCAGGTAAACTGAGAAGATCTCTAAGGGTGTCAGGGATTCTTCCATGAAAATGGTTCAAAACGATTTGAGAGGCCCGGTGAAGATTTCGTGCCCTCGAGTAGTATCCCAGACCCTCCCAGACCTTTAGAACTTTTGAGAGATTAGCTTTTGCCAGATGCTTGATGGTTGGAAAAGATTTTAGGAATTTGTGGTAGTAGGGGATCACCGTGGCGACCTGGGTTTGCTGAAGCATGATCTCCGAAACCCAGATAGCATAAGGGTCTTTGGTCTTCCTCCAAGGGAGATCTCTTCCTTTCTTCTTAAACCATTGAAGCAGTTTTTTCTGGATTTTATTCTTCTGTGGAATAGCAAGAGTAGCGTTGGCATTTACTGCCGACGGCACTTGTGTTTTTATTCGCCCCCAATCAATGGGGGTGCTACGTTTTTGTGTAATGCGTTCAATCATTGGTCAAGCCAGGCTGCAGCACATCTCAACGAATTTTGTTTTGAGACCTATTTCTTTTGCGTAGTCGATTGTCCCTTGCAAAGGATGGGCGATGGTGTTGACTCCGGAGTCGATAAATCCCTTTTCCATCTCTGCCTTCCAAGGGTGGGCCGGACGGATACAACCCATTCGAAGCGGAATGTCGGGATTGAGAATACGAGCAATGGCAGAAACCTTTGATGTTTCTTCCGGTTTCGGAACTTTGAAATGATTTTTCTCGGAGGCATTCAAGGTTTTGAAAATGACCAAAACAATCGTTTCCACACCGACCCGTGTGACCATCTCCAAGGCTCTCCATTCTCCTCTCAACTCTCCAAAGTGATGTCCGATGATAATATGGGGAGCAAGGCGATGCCCCATCTCCTTTAACGTCCACAGCGCCTCTTCATAATCTTCCACCCTTTTGTTCAAATGGTAAACTTCGCGAATGGTGTTGTCATCTCCGATGACATCAATGAGAATTTGATCAACTCCTGCCTCCTTGAGTTCTTCAGCTGTTTCCCTCCCGATGAGGCCGGTATGGGCGATGACCTTAAATTCAGGGGCCCTTTCCTTAAGCTCTCTGATTGACGGAATGAATTTCTTTAAAGGGACCTCACCATTTTGATCTGCACCACCGCTTACCAAGATCCCATGAGCACCATCGAGTCGGAGCCGTTCAGCGACTTGGAGAAATGTTTCAGGATTTTCTGCGGGGATCATCGATTCAAGAAGTTTCCCTTTGCAGTGTCCGCATCGAAGATCACAATGACTTCCCGTCACACTGATCGCTGCAAAGCGGTTCTTTTGGAGGGGAAGCGTGTTGTCATGGTAGGAAACAGTACCAGGAAAGGAGAAGGTGAGTTCGTTCCCAAAATGGCTCTTTCGAATGCGAAAGGCTTCGGACTGGAGGTCATTTAAGGGGAGCTGTATTAAATGATCAATCATTGTTTTAATTGAGGCATTAAGGAATTGAGGAATTGCGAATTCCTAAATCCCTAAATCCCTAAATTTCCAATTGTCTCCTAATCTCTTCTATGTCTTCAGCTTCTGGCAAGAATGGGAAATTCCGGATGGGACCTGCGGGTCGCTCGTTGCCATAAGGACGGTTACAGGCTACTTTCCCATCTCTACCAGGACATCCAGATGTCATAAAGGGTTCCCCGATCTGGATGAGAGAATTGATATCCATCCCGAAATCGATCAATCTTCCGTCCTCATCAAACTTCATTTGTTCGGCTGATGCCAGACCCTCATTAATGATCCAGCGGGCAAGCTGAATTCTTCGGTATTGGTTAAGGGGAGGAGGGGAATGCCCTTCCATAGGACTTCCCTTTTCAGGAAAGAAGGAGAAGAGATGGGTGAGGGCTCCCATGTTCTGTCCTCTCTGAATTGCTGCCACCATTTCTTTCTCTGTCTCGCCCAGACCGACAATGAGATGGATCCCCACTTGAAATCTTCCAAAAACATTTACAGCCATTCGGACAACATCCCAATAATGATCCCATTGATGAGGACCTCCCACCCCTTTCCCCCTCAGTTGATCGAAAAGTTCGGGCGTGGCGGCATCGATGGCAATTCCGACTCGATCTGTACCGGCCTTTTTCATCGCCATGAGAGATTCTTCGCGATGAATCAATGTCGGAGAGATGAGAGCACTGATAGAGAGATCGGTCTTCTCTTTCAATCTTTGAATAACATGGACGGAGTCTTCCAAAGCCTTCGGATGGGTGATCATCGAGATGCAGACCCGGTGGATTTGGTCCTTGCCCTTTGCCCTCTCGATAATTTCTTCTAAGGGATAGAGGGGCCAGTCCACTCTGATGAAGGTTTTTCCTCTCGGACCTTCTCGCCTCGATTTCGAAAGTCCGCAGAAATGGCATTTCCCTGAGCAGCCTTCTTCATAGTGGAGAAGAAGGTTCAATCCCTTAAGCTTCGCATTCCGGTGAAAAGATCCTGACTGGAAACCCAATGTCAAGGAAGCTGCCAGACTGGTCTGGACATATCGGGGGCTTATTCTCTGCTCCATGATTCACTCTTTCTTTCTGTCCCGATAATACTCTTTGAACCCGACCCATGTTTTTCGGATTAATCCTTCAAAACTAACCTCGGGTTTATTCCAATTCTCTTCAAGGAATTCTCTTTTTGCAGCGCCATAGGAAAGGGACTTCCCAAATGCCTCTTGCCATTCGATTTCATAATTTTCCAAATATCGAAGATCTCCCCTCTCAACCGCTTCTGCAGCAATCCTTCCCGCGATCTCGCCGCCCATGACCGCGTTAAAAATTCCTGCCCCTGTGATGGGATGAGCATGCCCTGCTGCATCACCCGCTAGCAGGATGTTTTCGAAAACAGTTTTCCGAGGCTTTTCACAAGGGATGGAGCCGCCGGTTCTTGCTACGATCTCGATGTCCGGCAGTCTTTTTGATCCGGCAAGATGATCGAGAAAGTGATCCATTAGTTTTAAGAGGAGAGTCGTTTTTTTGGGAATGATACCCACGCCCACATTGGCTGTCCTCTCTTTTGGGAAAAACCAGGCATATCCTCCTTCGTAATCTTTGTGAAAAAAAACATCCACATGATTCTGACATTCTGGCATGGCGACTTCATATTGAAGAGCCACGAGGGTCTTCAAAGGAGGTTGTCCAAGACAACGGGCTATGGATGATTGAACACCATCAGCACCAATAAGTACCTTTGATTGGATAACTCCCTTCTTGGAACCCTGCTCCACAACAAGCCCCTCGGGGGAAAGCCCCAGCGCTCTTGTTTCGATGGAAATCTTTGCCCCTGATAAAATAGCTGAGGCTACCAAGTCTTTGTCGAAGAGGGATCGGTCCAGCATATACCCTGGACTTTCCATCTCACAGGATGTTCCATCAGGGAGATGGGTGACCATCAAATCAATTGTCTGAAGGACACACTTCGCGGAGAAGTGAGCATACCGAGAGATCCACTGGGGTACAAACTCTGCACACTGGACTGGGACGCCAATGCGCTGCTTTCGATCGATCAAAAGGACTTTTCTTCCTCTTTGAGCGGCAGCCCGAGCAGCACTCGAACCGGCAGGACCGGCTCCGATGATGACAATATCATAGGCTTCGGTCATGAGAGTACTCAAGTGCCCTCTTAAGAAGAGGAAGATTGAGATGGGTTTGATTCTCAAACCGCCCTTTAAGTGCCTCTCTTTCTTGTCCCAAATCGTAACAGGTACTTCTCTCTACGTTGACAAGGATTCCAGGCAGGCCAACCCTTTCGAAGTCTGGCCGATGTTTCCCATAAAAAGGCTCACAGCACGAGCCGATAAATCCCCGGACACCCGAATGTTTTAGTTTGTAGAGGGTCGATTCAAGATCTTCATAGTTCTGGATGGTGACGGAATCCATCCCAAAGGATCTTGCCATCTGCGCCGCATCACCCACTGTGCATCGGCCACACTCTTCACAGCCGCTCTGGTTCCGATAGAAGCATTCGAGCTCTTTTGCGCAATAGGGAAGGAGAAGGACTTCTGGCTTTCTCACCTCCTTAAACGGCTTCAAAATGGGGAAGAGGTGGTGGGTCTCTTCTTCACTGAATCCCTCCGGGAGAAGGTCCATCTTTTGAAGAGCCTCCTCGACAGCCTGAATGACATGACCTTCTCTAACACCTGGAATTTGAGGTTTTTTATCTGCGAAGAAAGACCCGATAATTTCCCTAATTTGAGAAGGGGAGGCTTTTGAATTTTTGAGGAGGCTTTCAAGGTCAAAAATCGCCCTTTTGGGATAAGCAAAGAAATCACCAGTGATCAGAATTTGATTGATCACCTGGGTCTTACTATCCATGGCAATAGAGATTCGAATCAACCCACCCGGGGCCTTCACGATAGAGCCTAATGTTTTTCTCCTTGGCAAGGAATCCCTGATTTTGAAAATATAATCCGGTGAAGAGAAGTGAGATAGTTTCGTCATTAACAAATTTTGTTCTTCGATTGTCAGTGGTTTATTTTCAAACCTTACCCCAAAAGTCTCCTCAAAACCCTTGGTCAAGGAAGCTTTGATTGTCTGAATCAATGGGGTTCGGCCCAATTCCCATTTTAAGCAGGTCACTCTTTCTTTGACGGATTCAATTTCTTTATCTTGGAGTTTTTCGGTGGGGATTCTGAGTGCCCTCAACATCTCGTCAACATCGAAATCAACTAAAACAGTTCCTTGGAATAGGATTGCACCAGAAAGTTCTGTACCCCCCGTCCCTGAAATCTTACGACCCTGGATTTCTATATCGTTTCTTGGCCGAAAATAAGCACGAATTCCAAGATGGCGTAGACCTTGCGACGCTGCTTTCCCCATCCTTCTATAAAGATCCTCAATTCTTTTGGGAATCCGAGGATCTTTTTTGGAGATATAGATCTCCCAGCCTAATTCTTTTCTTCCCCAATAGAGCGCGCCTCCACCAGTGAGTCTGCGGTTTATTTCGATCCCCTGGGTCCGACAGTAGTCGAGCCTTACTTCCTCCTCTACAGATTGATGATGCCCGACCAGAACAGTTGGGTTTGAGAACTGAAGGAATCGGAGGGTATGTGGAATTCTTTCCTCGGACTTTAGTCCAAGGAGGGCCTCATCAATCGCCATATTCTCAGCCGCCGAACGAGCGCCTGTGTCCAAGAGTCTCCAGGTTTCCATTCTGCTATTCTTATAACCAATTTCCCTTTGGCCTTCAATGATATAATATGGCTTTTTGATTCTTAAAATGCTAAATTTGAAACAATTCATTTGGAATGGGTGTCTGTCTCTAAGTTTTGGGATACTCTGATAAGAGGAGGGGGCATGAAGAAGAAAGACGATGCAAAATTCCTATCGGAAAAGGCGAAAGGTTATTTTAACCAGGGGTTTAACTGAGCAGAATCAATCTCCTTGAGTTTCAAGGATTATCTTGGGATTCAGGATTCCGTGATTCCCAAATTGGCAACCGGATTTGGTGGAGGGATTGGGCGAAAGGGGTCGCTCTGTGGAGCCTTCACTGGATCGATCATGGCCATTGGGATGAAGATGGGGAGAGTTGATCCTAAGGATCGGGAGGCGCTACAAAAAGTTTATGATAAGTGCCAAGGGTTCTGGATCCAATTTGAGAAGGAGTTTGGGAATGTAAATTGTTATTCTTTAATAGGTTATCACTTGGATAATCCGGAGGAGAGTAAGCAATGGTTAGCCACGGGTGGCAGAGAAAAGTGCGCCGAAATCGTCGAAAAGACCGCCCGAATGCTCTGCGATTCTCTTGCCGACATTAAATGAAGCTATTGATTTTTTATAGAAATTAAGATAGGTTATTCCATCGTTTTTTAGGTATGAAGGGAATGAAATTGCTCTGGATAGGGTGTAAAAATATAAGAAGTGAATATTGTTTCGGACCTCTCCATTCATAATTTAATAAAATCGAATGGACGAGAGGCCATGGGCAGTACTCATGGCCTTTTCATTGGTTAAAGGTTTGAGGTTATAGGTCGAAGGTATAAATATAGCGTGCCGGTAATAACCGGAAAGAAATGGTTTTTGATTCGCCCCCCTGCTACCCTGCCTACCTTCAGGCAGGCGCAGGCAGGCATTGAATGAGGGTGCTACAATGTTCAAAATATATGGAGGAGATATTTGATGGATCGTATTTTCAGCGGGATTCAGCCCTCGGGTGAAATTCATATTGGGAATTATGTGGGTGCCATCCGTAATTGGGCTCAATTAGTCAATCGCTATGACTGTATCTATTGTGTCGTGGACTATCATGCCATCACGATCGAATACGAAGTGGCATTATTGCAGAACAGAATCTTGGAAACGGCGACCATCCTCGTTGCTTGCGGTTTAACCCCTGATCGATGCAAGCTTTTCGTCCAATCCCATGTGCCTGAACATACGGAACTGGCGTGGATCTTCAACTGCGTCATGCCTGTGGGTGAATTGGAAAGGATGACCCAATTTAAAGAAAAAGGAAGACAGCATCGGCACAATGTCAATGTGGGACTGCTGGACTATCCGGTGCTACAGGCTGCAGATATTCTTATCTATAAGGCTGGGTATGTGCCGGTTGGAGAGGATCAAGTACAGCACGTAGAATTTTCAAGAGAGATTGCCAGAAAGTTCAATGCCCGTTTCGGAGATACCTTCCCAGAACCGAAAGTTGTTCTTTCCGATGCCCCGCGAATTCTGGGAACGGATGGAGGTGCCAAAATGTCCAAATCGTTGAATAACTCTATCGGGCTCTTGGATCCTCCAGAAATGATCTGGGAAAAGTTAAGAACCGCTGCAACTTGTGAACATAGACAGCGCCGAAGCGATCCAGGGCATCCAGAGCACTGCAATATCTTTACCATGCACCAGGCTTTTTCAAAGCCAGATCAGATTGCCTTTGTCGATCATCATTGTCGGACAGCTGGGATCGGATGTATCGAGTGCAAAGAGATCCTTTTTAAGAATATGATAGAGGAGATCGGCCCGATCCAGAGCCGTGTCAAAGAAATCAATCAAAACCCTCAATATATGATTGATGTATTGAAGTCGGGCGCAGCCCGATGCAAGGCCATTGCTGAAGAGGTGATGGACGAAGTGAGAGAAAAAATTGGTGTCAAATCAGGGTGGATGAGTCGAAGATGAAAGTCATTCTTTTGAATGAGGAAGCTTGACGGTAATTTCTTTTTTCCCACCTTGCCGGATGATCGTAAAGGTGATGTCGTTTCCCCAGCCTTTTTCCGAAAGGGCATGGTGAATTTCTTTTACTTCCTTAATTTCTATTCCCTCCGCGGCAATCAACTGATCCCCAGGGAGAAGGCCAGCCTTTTCAGCCGGGCTTCTTGAAAGCACTCTTTCAATCCATAATCCTTTTTGATCTTCCTTATTTTGTTTTAGGATAACACCAATTCTTGGTTCCTTTTTCTCAGGAGGATTTGGCTTTGTGATCCAGAGGAAATCAGCCAAAGGTGAAGAAGTTCCGGTAAAAGTGAAATCTTTGTCCAATTCTTTTGTCCATGCCTTTAAAACGATCGTTTTAAAAGAAACGGGTATCCTGCGATAAAGACGGTTTGGTATCCCAAAATCGAAGACGACGTGCCCACTGCCGGCAAATACGAATACGGTCTTTCTTTCTGCCCGGGAAGATTTGAGAAATTCAGAAAGAGACTCTGCCATGCCTTCATCCCAGAGGCATTGAGCCTCATAAAAGTATTCAAAATCTTTTGCCGAGCCTTTCTCATGACCTTTGTAAATGGAGGCGATATAGGCGCGATGTTGTTGATTCGTTAAGTCCAGTTCCGGAAGCTTCTTTCTATCTTCTGGAGAGAGCTTCAAAATCCCATTCTCGGCCACCTCCTTCACCAAATCCCTTGAAACGTTAAGACCGAGAATCTTGAGGTGGCGGCTTCTTGCTTCGTCGAGAATACCCTGATAAAGCTCATAATCCATGCCCCAAGTGGTGTCCCATTGGACTTCTTTTAGAAATTCTTCTTCGGTCAGAAGTCCTTGGCTCCAACGATCCAATATGGGTTGTTGAGACTTCTCAAACATCTCCATGCCTATCACAACATCCTTCCCTTTCGTTACAAGATCTTGGATCATTCTCACTTGAATCTGATGATGTTCGATTTGGTCATGGGATTCCCCTGCAAAAATGACCCTTGCCGTATTGAGATCATTTAAAAGCTGTGTGAAGTTGATGGGGTCTCCTTCAGGAAGTCTGAGAATCTCCTCCGTTCCAACTGGAGTTTTAGTCATGGATATTTTTGAGACCCAGGAAGGGAGAGGTGTCTTCCCTACGCAACCGGGAAAGAAAACCCCACAAACCAGAATGAGCAACATCGGTAAGAAGTGCATTTTCATCAAATGGAGTATACCATTCCATTTTCAAGAATTGAATGGATTTATTTGCCTTCTTGTAGAGATCATAAGAAAATGTTAATATGTTAATTACTTAAGCTTAAAAGATAGCATAAGGAATTCTTAATGTCGGATCTTGCCTATTACCCATAGGCAAGCCTGCCTACCACGAACCGGTTCAAGACACGGATTGAGAAATGTTAGTAAGGGGATCTCAGAGAAAAATTCTATTTTATATTACCCTACTTCTCGTCTCCTTCTTCGTCTTTGGAAGTTTCATAAGAGGGGCTTATGCCATGACGACGGAAGAAGAGAAGAAATTGGGGAAAAAGGTCCTCCTCGAAATTGAGAGAGAGGCCGATTTCGTGAAAGACCTAAATGTTCAGGCTTTTGTCGAAAGGGTAGGTTCTTCCTTAGTGGATCAGGTGGGTTCCACTCCTTTCGACTTCAAATTTTATGTGATCAATGAACTGGATCCAAATGCCTTTGCCGTTCCGGGCGGTTATATTTTCATTAACACGGGGCTCATTACTTTGGCAGAGAACGAACAGGAGATCGCAGGAGTGCTCGCCCATGAAATCTCCCATGTCACGCAAAGGCATGTCGCCCAGATGATCGAGAAATCGAAAAGGCTTAGCATTGCGACCCTGGGCGCCATGCTCGCCGGGATGCTTGCGGGCAGAGGTGGGGCAGGCTCGGCAGCGGCTGTGGCGATGGCGCAGGGCACAGCAGGGGCTCTTACATTGAAATATTCCCGAGAAATCGAGCAGGATGCGGATCAACACGGCTTGAATTTATTGATCAAAGCGGGCTACGACCCCGATGGGATGATAAACTTTTTTAAGAGACTCCAGAAGGTAAGCTTGGCCATGGCACCGAAGGTCCCTGCTTACCTTCTCAACCATCCAGCCATTGAAAACCGAATTTCTCTCTTGGAAAACATTCTCCAGATGGGACCAAAGCCTACAGGGCCTTTCAAAACCTTTGAGAATTTCAACAAGATTCGTACAATGGCCTTTGTAGAGGAGAGAGAACCTCAGGGAGCCATCACCTATTTTCAGTCTCTGGTCGATGCCGATCCTAATCAATGGGAGGGATACTATGGCTTAGGCCTTGCCTATCGGAAGATGGGGAGATTCGATAAGTCGATGGAAGTCCTCCAACAGGCCCACTCCTTGGCCCCTAAGGATCTTGACATTTCCAGAGAACTTGGCATAGTCTATTTTCTTTCGGGGAGGGTGGATCAGGCCATTGAGAACCTCGAGACCTTACGGTCCACTCCTGGAGAAGGTCAAAACAATGATCTAATGACTCTTTATTATCTCGGGAGGGGATATCAGGAAAAAGGAGACTTTGCGAAAGCTCTCCCACTCCTTCTGAAGGTTCAAAAGGAGAAGCCTGAATTCACTGATATCTACCTCCACCTCGGATCTGTTTACGGAAGAACAGGGCAGAAGGGACTTTCCCACTTCTGCTTTGGGAAATATTTCAAGTTAAGGCGGGAGAGAAACAATGCCCTCCTTCATTTCAGAACAGCCATTGACTTGTTGGAGAGAGGAAGTCCGGAAAGGGAAGAAGCCCAAAGGGAGATCAAGGAACTCACGTCACCCCCATAGTGGAATTTTAAGACACGGACAAAAACAATTTTTTTAAGAGGCGAGAGAAATAACAGAGATCAAAGGCGATCATCGGGTAAAGAGAGAGGTAAGATGAAGCCGGTCGAGTTTTTTTGCAAGGAAATTTTAGAGATGGGGGTGGATGGAGCAAAGGTGATTGATCCTCGTTCTGTCGTCACTGCCGAATGGGTCAGGATGAAGTGTCAATATGGATGTCCTGGATTTGGGACGAGCCTTTGTTGCCCTCCGCACACCCCACCTCCGGACATCACACGGAAGGTGATCGATTCTTATCAAAAGGCTATTTTGCTGCATCGCAGATTACTGAAAGGAGATAAGTCGAAGCCTTTTATCGAGACCATTGTGAATGTCGAAGTTAAGATTTTTCTTGATGGCTACTACAAAGCTTGGAGCATGGGTTCGGGTCCTTGCCGTCTTTGTAAAGAGTGCGACCTGACCACTTCTTGTAAACATGGTTTTGAAGCAAGACCTTCGATGGAAGCCTGTGGCATTGATGTCTTCAAGACCGCCAGGGACAACGGATTTCCCATTGAAGTGGTAAAGACTCATGAAGAAGAAAGAAATATCTTTGGATTGATCTTAGTGGAGTGATCGCGCTGTTCCCCGCGATAAAATTGGATGAATGGTCCAGGGCCTTGCGGATGAGGTCCTTGGGAGAGAGGATCGGATGAACGGAGAGACGAAAAAATCAAAAGAAGAAATGATGAAGCTCAATCAAGAGCTTTCGATCCTCAATGCGATCAGTCAGACCGTCAATCAATCCATCGATCTGGATGAAATCCTGAACAAGAGTGTGGATAAGATGATGGAGATGATTGATGTTCGCCAGGCCAGCATCTATCTCTTAGATGAAAAGAAAGACGAATTGGTGTTTGTCGTCCATCGTGGGGTTTCCAAAAAGTGTTTGGAATTTATGAAACACAGAAAGTTAGGGGCTGGGATAACAGGAAAGGTTGCCCTTTCCGGTGAGCCGATGTTCGTTGAGGACTACCCCAACCATCCAGAAGCCGCTCCCATAGCCATTGAAGAAGGATTGAAATCCATGGCCGTCGTTCCTCTGAAATCGAGAGGCAAGATCTACGGGACCTTAAACATCGCCGTAAGAGAAGTTTCGAAAATCACCCCATTTGAAAGGAATCTCTTCAACTCGATCGGGCAGATCATCAGCGGGGCTTTAGAGAGAACTTTTCTCTATACGGAGAACGTCAAACGTCTGGAAGAACTGAAGACGCTCTATTCGATCAGCCAGGAGATTGCCTCGAAACTTGAATTGAAAGTGATCCTTCAGAAGATTATGGAGAGCGCTATCGAGACTCTTGGGTGCGGGTTCGGGGAGCATTGCCCTCTGGGACAATCAGAGACAAAGATATTCCATTGTCATTGTCCATGGATTGCCCGAGTCATTAATCGGAATGGAAGTTTCTCCACCCGGAGGCGGTGTGATAGGGGAAGTGATTGCCAAGAAGTCTCCCATCCTCTATAAGGATTATGAGCACCATCCTAACCGATTGAAGGAATTGGATTCCTATCATATTCAAGAAGTTTTAGGGGTACCTTTGATCGTCAGGGAGATGATTATTGGGACGATGGCGATAGGGTCTACTGATCTTGAATTCCATTTTCGACAAAAAGAGATTGATCTTCTTTACAACTTTGCCCACCAGGCGGCCATTGCTATTGGAAATGCCAAACTCTACGAGGATTCTTTGGCAAAGATCAGACAATTGACTACCCTCTACGAGATTGGGAAGACCCTCTCCTCTACCCTGGATCTTGATGATTTGTTCAAAAAGGCGTTGGAACTTTTGAAAGAACGTCTCGGCTATGCAGGCTATGGAATTCTTCTCTTGGATAGAGAAAGGGACGAACTCTATATCAAGCAAGTCGCCGGCGAGAATTTAGGGGAGGTTAAGAAATCAAGATTTAGAGTCGGGATCGATGGGATTGTGGGGTGGGTGGCCAAAACCGGCGAGCTCGTTTATGTCCCGGATGTTTCGAAGGATTCCCGATATATTCCTATGGGACCTTGCACAAAATCGGAGGCAGCCTTTCCTCTCAAGGTGAGGAATCAATTATTCGGAGTTTTAGACATTGAGAGCGATGAAGTCAATGGGTTCGATGAAGAGGATTTGAAGACTCTCTCTTCTTTTGCGAGCCAGATGAGCATTTCCATTGAGAACGCTCAGCTCTTCTCCGATCTGAAACGGACGCTTCAAGAATTGAAGCACGCACAAGACCAGATCATCCAGGTTGAGAAATTGAGGGCCATGGGGGAAATGGCCAGCGGAGTGGCTCACGATTTCAATAACGTCTTGGCTGTTGTCCTGGGAAACATTCAGCTCCTCCTCCATCAATTGGATCACCTCAGTCCTGAAGAAATTCGTGAAGGCTTGAAGGTCATTGAGCGTTCCTCGAAGGATGGAGCGGAAACGATTCGCCGGATACAGGAATTTACGGGTGTGAGAAGAGATAGGGAGTTCATCACCCTTTCTCTCAACGAGATCATTGCGGAAGTGGTCAACATCACTCAACCCCGTTGGAGGGATCAGACACAGAAGAAAGGGATACAGATCGAATTGGCGACCCAACTGGGAGATATCCCCTTGGTCATGGGAAATCCTTCTGAGTTGAGGGAGGTGCTGACCAATATTATTTTTAATGCGGTGGACGCGATGCCCAGAGGAGGCGAACTGACCCTCACTACGCAACCACAAGCAGAGGATTGGGTGGAAGTGAGGATTGCTGATACAGGGATCGGAATGACCGATGAGGTGAAAAAAAGGGTTTTTGACCCATTTTTCACCTCAAAGGGGGTGACGAATTCTGGATTAGGAATGAGCGTTTCCTATGGGATTATTAAACGCCATGGGGGAGAAATCCTGATCGAAAGTGAACCAGGAAAGGGGACAACCTTTGTCATTCATCTCCCCACGGGATATGAGGAAGAGCAAGTCGTTGTGAAAGAGGTCACCCCCGTCAAGGAGTCACGGCAAGCACGAATCTTAGTGATCGACGACGAGGACTCTGTTCGAGACATTCTTTCCAGGATTCTGAAGACCAAAGGTCATCAGGTGGTGGTTGCCTCCAACGGCGAAGAAGGAATTGAACGATTCAGGTCTGAGCTGTTCGATCTGGTTTTCACGGACCTGGGAATGCCGAGACTATCGGGATGGGAAGTGGGAAAGACGATCAAAGGGATCAATCCGAAAGTCCCCATTGCCATGATCACCGGATGGGGAGTGGAATTGGATAGGGAAAAGCTGAGTGAAAGCGGGATTGATCTCGTCGTCTCCAAACCTTTCAACTTTGATCAAGTGATCCGTTTGGTCTCTGAAGCCATGGAGTTGAAGGAAAGGATCTGATGGCCCAATAAGGTTCTTCTGGCTTTCGTGTGAGTGGCATCCCCCCTTGTAACCCCCCTTCATCCCCCCTTAAGTTAAGGGGGGATGAAGGGGGGTTAAGGGAGGGAACCCTTTGTATCGTCAATCTCCAAAACAGGTTCCTAAAGAACGTGCAGCCCTTATCATTGGATGATTTGACGGGACTAATTTGGGTCCTTTGGATACCTCGTTCAAGGAAACCGTAACAAAAGAATTTCCTTTCACTCCCACCATCGCGCCAAAGTCCTTATCTTCTATCATATCCACTGCCCGGGCACCCAATCCGGTCGCTAATATCCTGTCAAACGAAGTAGGGGGGCCGCCTCTTAAAAGGTGTCCCATCACGACTGTACGGGTTTCAACACCTGTGGTCTTTTCTATCTGCTTCCCGAGCACAAAACCAATGCCTCCCAGGCGAATGGGATCTGGACTCTCTTTCACGATCCTTTGTATGACGATATCGCCCCCTTTGGGTTTCGCCCCTTCAGCGATCACCACAATGCTGAACCTTTTCCCCTTACGATTTCTTTCTTTTACTTTTTCAGCAATCGCTTGGATGTCGTAGGGAATTTCAGGAATGAGAAGAATATCTCCTCCTCCAGCCACTCCAGAATAGAGAGCAATCCATCCCGCCTTATGTCCCATGACCTCTACAATCATCATTCGATGAAGGGATTCGGCGGTGGTGTGGATTCTGTCAATTCCTTCGGTAGCAATGGATACGGCAGAGTTAAAACCAAAAGTGATATCCGTTCCTCTTAAGTCATTATCGATTGTTTTCGGCAATCCCACAACAGGGATCCCGTCTTTAAAAAATTGATAAGCAATCCCAAGTGTTCCATCCCCCCCGATGCATACCAGACAACTTAGACCAAGATTGTTTATATTTTGAATGGCCACCTTTGACATATCTCGGAATTCTAATCTATTCCCTTTCTTGACAGCATAGTGATAAGGATTCGCAGTTTTCGAGGTTCCCAAAATGGTACCGCCCAAAGTCAGTATTCCCGAAACATCATGATCGTCAAGGATCCTCCATCGTTTATTTACGAGCCCGTGATAGCCATCTTCTATACCGATCACTTCCATGTTTTTTTCATGAATGGCCTTCTTCGCCACAGCTCTGATTACAGCGTTGATACCCGGACAATCCCCTCCGCCCGTAAGAATCGCAATTCTCTTTTTCTTTCTCATGTCCCCCTTGCCTTTAGGATCATCCGTTTGATTTTCTTACAAATCGATAGGTCATTCCCGCCGAAATCAGCAAAGGAACCACACCCAATAAAATGAAGACGGCATCAGCCGGCAAGCGCATCCACTCGATCAGGGTTGTGATCCGATCATTTAAAAACTCAGGGCTTCTTGCATGCCAGTATCCGTTCTTTAAGACATCAAAGAACTGGAGCACTCCCCCGGGAAAAAGATTTAAAACGACCATCCCTGCCAGGCCAATATTCAATCCCCAGAAGGAGACCCGGATATATTTCTCCACATGTCTCCATTCTTCATCGGTCAATACCTGCCGGAAAGCAAAAACCATGAATGCAATGGCGAACATTCCGAACACGCCCATCATCGCAGCATGGCCGTGATTGGGGGTGAGGAGGGTGCCGACTTCGAAATAGCTGACAATGGGCAGGTTAATGAGAAACCCAAATATTCCCGCACCAACAAAATTCCAGAATCCGACAGACATCATAAAGTAAAATGTCCATTTGTGTGGAATCGAGATTTCTTTGCCACAGATGTCGCATTTTCCCTTGGACAACTTAATAAAGTCCCAGGCATCCAGCGTGAGCAAGGTCAGCGGTACAACCTCCATAGCGGAAAACGTCGCGGCAAGAGCCATTGTAATATTTGATTGTCCTGTCCAATACCAGTGATGCGCCGTGCCGATGATGCCGCCCCCGAGGAAAAGAATCGCATCTAAGTAAATGACCCGGGTTGCCGTTTGTCGGGATACCATCCCCAGCTTGTAGAAGAGGACAGCCACCATCGTGGTGACAAAGAGTTCAAAGAAGCCTTCCACCCACAGATGGATAATCCAAAAACGCCAGTTGTCCACCACGGTGTAGTGAGTGGTGCTGGTGAAGAACATGGCGGGTAGATAAAACAGAGGAATTGCAAGAGCCGCCAACAGGAAGAGGGTGGAAATCTCACGTTCTTCCGGTTTTTTTCTTACAGGACTGCTCGCTCTGAATATCAAGATGAGCCAAACGATCAGGCCGATCGCCAACAAAATTTGCCAGGCGCGACCCAGGTCAAGATATTCCCAACCCTGATGTCCGAACCAGAACCATAGTTTCCCGAGGAGCTGATAGACGCCAAACATCTCACCCAGCAGGCTGCCCAAGACAACGATGACCAGTGCCACAAAGAGAAAGTTGATCCATTTTGCCTGGCCTTTTGGTTCTCTGCCTCCCAATGAGGTGGCGAGAAACAACCCTCCTGCGATATAGCCGGTGGCTATCCAAAAGATGGCCAACTGTAAATGCCAGGTACGAAAGACATTGCCCGGAAAGAATGAAGACAGATCAATGCCATAGAAACTTCCTGGATCGGCGCGGTAGTGAGCCGTTGCGCCTCCGACGAGGACCTGGGCTAAAAATAGCAAGACGACGACGGCGAAATACTTTATCGTTGCTTTCTGGCTTTCGGCGGCCTCCCCAGGGATCATTTGAGGATGGATATGTTCGCCCCCACCTCTCCAGCCAAGAAAATTGAATCTGCCGAAGGAGAAGAGAACAATGGCTGTTCCGGCAAGGAGGGTAATAAGGCTCAGGGCGCTCCAGAGGACTACGTCACTGGTGGGTATATTTCCGACCGTGGGATCGTAAGGAAAATTATTTGTATAAGAAAATATCTTACCAGGACGATTTGATGCAGAGGCCCAGGCGGTCCAGGCAAAGAAAGCGGTCAGTTGCTGGAGCTCTTTTGGATCCTTGATATGGTTGATCAACAAGCCTCGATTTAATCGCGGTTGGGCAAAATATTCCGTCCACTTTCTTATTTGGTTTCCGTAAGACATTACTTCAGGAAGGGTGAAGGTCAATGTTTTGGTCTGCAGGTTATAGCGATTCTGTTTCAGCAACTGCTGGACTTCTGCGCTGACGGCAGCTCGTTCAGCCGATGTGAGGTCCAGCCACTCGCGATGGTAATTCTGTTTTGAAAGGTGGACACTCGTATCCATGGCAAGCGTGTGCAGATACTCTGCAGAGAAATCAGGCCCGAGATAGGCTCCATGCCCCCAGATTGTTCCATTCTCCATCAGTCCGTATTTCAAGAAGACTTCTTGGCCAGTGACGATATCTTTGCGGGTAAAGATCGTTTCTCCGGATGGACCCACAACATTTTCTGGGATGGGAGGGGCATCCTCATAGACCCTAACGGACATCCATATCAAAACGGCAAACCCTATCACCAAGACAAGGATGACAGAGTTTCTCCACCAAGGAGAGAGTTTTTCGGAAGGGATATTTTTATCTACCATTGTGTTCTCCTTCGTCCGCATCTATTTCTCCAGTTGTCGAGGATATTCGGTAAGGATAATCGGTCCTTTCGGACCCACCACCACGGTATCTTCTACCCGAAGGCCCCATGGACCCGTGTACAATCCACAATTACCTATTGCGATGACCACATTCGCCTCCAGAGGAGGTGGTTCTTTCTCTCCATGGAAGAAGGCATGGCCTGGAGGCAGCGGTGATTCTTCGAAGTCGATGCCCACACCGTGGATGAGCGGTCCAAAGATATGGTCGTCATGTCCTCCTCCTTTAATCACCTCATGGAGTGTCTGTTCCAACTCAACCATTCCAACTCCTGTCTTAATCTTGGCGATTGTGGTTTGTTGAGCTTTTAGATACAGGTCATAAGCCGCTTGCTGTTCAGCCGTCGGTTTGCCTACGCATACAGTCCGGCATATATCTGCACTATAACCGTTGACAATAGGATGGATGTCAATTATCACCAAATCACCAGCCTGCAATTTACGAAGTGTTGGCAGGCCATGGGCAATATTCGTACGTGGACCAGAGGAGACATAAGTGCGCCAGAACTCCTCGGCACCGGCTCGTCGCATGGCATACTCCGCTTTGGCCGCCACCTGACTCTCCGTCATACCTGATTTCAAAGCCCCCACGGCTGCTTTCATTCCCTTTACAGCCACTTTTGCCGCGGCTTTGATGCGCCTGATCTCCTCCTTATCCTTGACGATACGAAGCTCAGATAGGAGATGGGTACAGTCTTTGACGGTAATACCAGTCGGTTTTGCATGGGGATGGGTAAGCATGCCCATCATGGACTGTGTTAGGTGAGTGTACTCCAGACCTACTGCCCCTTCTTTGACTCCAAAGTGTTCAAAGTTGTGGGCAATGGAGTGGATCATGCCTACTTCGTCGTCGAAGCCAACGATGTGATCAAAGTGTGCGAGTTGTTTTACATCCACTACATCAGTCTGTGGGACGCCCAAGGCCACCTTCCCATCCTGAGCAATCATGGCATAGGCGCATAACCGCCCATCTCCTGTAAGATAGAACATATTGGAAGGCTTGGTGAGCAAGAGGACGTTGAGTCCGGCCTCTTTCATCAATTGGCTACATCGTTTTAGACGCTCCGGGTATTGTTGACCAGACATTTCTGAGCCTCCTTTTAATCCCCCCCCAACCCCCCTTTTATAAAGGAGGGTTGGGGGGATTATTACTTCTTTTTTGCCTTTTCACGCATTTCTGCTGCCATTTCCTTGATCTCTGTCAAATCCCTCTGCATCTCACTCCAGCCATACCAGAGCGAATAATCCGGGTTGGCGTGGAATGTCCCTTGGAATGCCCTCATCCGATGCTCGAGAAACATAACAAAGAGTTTCTGCTCAATCACTGTTGGGGCGTCATGGAAAGTAAGTAGATCCGGAAATGGATAAGCATAGTTTTTAGGCTTGGGAAGGACTCCATCTTTATACAAAGCGGCCACTGTTAGGATGGCCTCAGCCATTAGACGATCAGCGTCTTTGATCATCATGTCGCCTTTTGCCAGCTCTCCTTTGGCAAAATTGACAGAATGGCAACGATTGCAGGTCTTAATCATCTTCTCCCGTTCCTTCTGCCAATCTTCTTGGGTGAGCCGTGCCACATTCGCCGCCTTCACGACATCTAAGCGCGCTGTAGGTTTCCCCTCGGGGTCAAGGACTCCAAGGGCTTGGAGGATGGTAACACGATCGGCCGCCCACTGTTTGTCTTCTGGTAATGGCAGTCTTACCGCAAGAAATCCCCAGGCTGTCAGGACACCATGATTTCCCCCTTGCATATGGCAGGTCTGGCAGGTTGGGGCGGAAACGGTGGAGGGAAGTATCTTGATTTGCTTAAGCAGGTATCGAACACCATGTTTTGAACCAGAATACATCTCCCATTGAGGATGGTCGAAACCCATATGACAGGTCTGGCAGGCCTGTGGTTGCTTGGCTTCTTGAACCGAGAAGGTATGCCGGGTATGGCAGGCATCACACGAGGCGATACCAAATCCCGCTCCGCTCTTTCTCAGTTCTCTTATCTCTCCCTCTGATTTCAGTCCAATCTTGTGGCATCCTCCACAGCCTTTCATTCCTTCGATCAATTCCATGGGCTGCCAATGTATGGTAGGCATTGCTTTCATCGCTGCCCATGCTGCAGCATGCTTTCCGCTTTTGAATTGTTTTACCTGGGCTTCATGGCAGGCGGCACAGGTATCCGGCGTTGGAATCTTAACCTTCGCTACGTCTTGTGCAGATTTGTGTTGATCGCCATGGCATTCTGAACAGTCAATCTTATTTTGGCTGTGCTTGCTCAGTTGCCAGTCCGAGACAATATTCGGAGTAATCTTTTTATGGCATTCCACACATGGCTGGGCTGAAACAGCAGAAACGAAGACCAAACTCAAAAAAATGATAAGCGTCGTTCGAAATGTTATTCGTCCCATATTTCCCTCCTTGTGAAAGTAAATTCCAATTAGATCAATAAGGTTTATAAGAACTCTTTACATTGGACTTAAAATAAGCTGAATTTAAAATATTTCTTTGGGTGCTCTTTAATATCTTTCGCCAAGCCCTCCAATTCGGAGCTCAATTTCCTAAGTTCCAGGAGGAGATCTCGTAGCTCCTTTGCAAGTTCTTCATCGCTGACTAAGGCTCCTGCCATCCCTTTGCCTTTTTCTACTCCTTCCAAGATAGAGGAGAGCCGCGAAGACGCCTTATTGAGGTTCTCGTACAATTCAGGATCTTCAATCAGCTTTTTCAATGTCCCGGACCCCTGGTTCAGTTTTCTGCTAAATTCTTCGATCGATGAAATCGTTGTTAAGGCTTTGTTGTAGAGAGATGGGTTTTCGATGACCATCTTCAGGGTGCCCTCTGAATTTTTTATGTCTTCTAATAGCAGAGAGAGGGTCTGAGTGGACTTCTTTAGATTATTATAGATAGTGGGGTCGGTGAAAAATTTAGCAATGGTCCCTTCCCCCTTTTCCATTTTCGTCACAAAGATATCGAGTTTGTTTATGAAGTCGCCCATTTTTCCGATGGCTACGGAAGTGGTCTCCATGATTTGGGAGAACTGAATTGGCTCTGTTCCCTTGATCATCTCGCCGGGTTGGAGTGGCTCTGCTTGGGGGGAGCCAGCGCTCAGTTCAATGTATTTGTCGCCAAGAAGTCCCATGGTCAGAATACTCGCTTGAGAGTCTTTTTTAAGAAATGTCAAAGCACTCTTATTAATAGAAATAGTCACGATGGCTCCATAAACTGGATCCAAATGGATGTTTCTTACTGAACCTACCTCTGTGCCGAATATCCAGACAGGGGCACCTCTTCTTAACCCTATCACATCACGAAACCCTGCTTTCAACTCCGTCTTTGGTGAAAATATTTTCTCGATGTTGCCTGCAAAAAATACGGCCACCAATAGTGCTAAAAAGGCAATGGTGATTACCAAACCAGCTTTTAGTTTTGACCATCTCATCTGCTTTTTAATATCAAACATTTTAGTCTCCTCAATTGGTGCCCCCCTCTTAGGAGGATGCCGGCAAGGGGGGACTTAACTCCGTCAGAAATACATGAATCTCCGGCATGGATGACTGCATCAACTGGTCTTTGTTGCCGTCAAACATGATCGAGCCATTTTTTAGAAACATGAATCTCTCCGCCAGTCTGAGAGCATCGAAAACCTTATGGGTAACGATAATAAAGCCTTTTCCGTCTTTGGCTAAGTCGAGAATTAACTTGCATATATTATCCGCATTCACAGGGTCGAGCCCGGTGGTCGCTTCATCGTACAGAAACATCTTGGGATCAAAAGCTGCCAAGGACCTTATAATGGCAACCCTTCTGTGCATGCCACCGCTCAGTTCTTCAGGCATCAATTCCATTGCGTGCTGCACGCCAACCTTCCCGAGTAGTTCTCTCACCTTCTGATCGATCTCCTCTTCGGTCATTTTCGTCCATTCCCTCAAACCAAAGGCTACATTTTCCTTTACATTGAGCGAGTCAAAAAGGGCCCCTTCCTGGAAAACAATGCTGAATTTCGTCCTGACTTCCCTGAGTTCGTCTTC
This sequence comes from uncultured delta proteobacterium, assembly GCA_963827685.1. Lineage (GTDB taxonomy): Bacteria > Desulfobacterota > BSN033 > BSN033 > UBA1163 > UBA1163. The sequence goes on from CAWHBU010000002.1 coordinate 113,562, forward strand.
TTTTTTATCAGTGATATCTTCCCCATCAATAATAATTCTTCCGGAATCGGGTCTCAAAAGTCCCAATATGAGTTTGAGCAGTGTTGTCTTCCCGTCCCCACTTCCTCCAAGAATGGCTACCCTTTCATTGAAAGGGATGGAAAAACTGACATCTTTCAAGACTTGCTGTATCCCGTAGGAAAATGAGACTCGGTCGAATACAATCATAATGAGAAACCCAAAATATAAAATAATGCCCGTGTGAGCATAAAGTCGGCAACAATGATCATGATAAACGATGCGACTACGGCCCTCGTCGTTGCCCGTCTGAGGCCTATAGCTCCACCTTTTGTGGAAAGTCCCATATAACAGCTGATGCATGCGATCAGGTATCCAAAGATGAAGGGTTTGACAAAACCTGACAGAACATTCTCAAAGTTAAGCACGCCTCGAATCGAACTCCAGTAGACCGAAGCACTTTGATGGCTTACAAACACCGCTATGTAATAGCCTCCTAAGATTGAGACAGTATCCCCTATAATGGTCAGGGCTGGGAGCATGATGAGCGAGCCCAGTATCCTTGGGGTGACCAACTTTCTTACCGGGTCCACTCCGAAAACTCTGAGCGTATCCACCTGATGCCCGAGAATCATGGAACCCAGTTCTGATGCCATGCCAGAACCCACTCGACCGGCAAATACCAATGCGGCCATCACAGGTCCGATCTCCCTGACAATTGAAACACCTACGATCTTTCCAATGTACATTTTGAATCCCAGGCCTGAAAGTTCAGCAGAAAGTTGGAGTGAGAGGGCCATCCCGATGAAAAGGGAGATAAGGAGAATGATGAAGAACGAACCTGCTCCCGAGTAGTCCATCTGCTCAATGATATCCTTCGAGTAAAAGGGCCTTCTCACCAAACCCAAAAGGCCCTGAAAGGAGAGGAGGTAGAAATCCTGAAGGTCGCTGATCAACTCTTTTATTCGTATATTTTCCCTTTTCATCAGGTTACCATCAAACCGTTAATGTTCTTCCATTTGGTCCATCGAACCTCGGATCAACCCTTTTTGGGGTCTTATTGTGGCCCCCTCACCATCTTCTGGGTAGTTCATATCGAAAAATATGGCTGGAAAATAGTGTATCAGATTTCCTATGAATTTATGGGAAAAAGGTGAATAAGTCAATAAGGTAATATGACCTATTTTAAGATGAAAAAACCTGTATTTTTTTCCGAAATTCCTAAATTTTCGGTGGGTGTCCGAACCGTCTTCAAAGTAATTCGTTGGGAAAGAACATCCCCAGGAGGTGTTTTAGCGAAGAAGATAAGTCATCTCGCTGAAACGGCCAAGGCATTTGAGAAGGCGATTGAATAGATAAGATCTGGATGATCAAGGAAATACTTTATTTTTTAGCTTAAAATACGGGATTTGCCCTATTTATTAAAATCGCATCTGAAAACCCCTTCCTGTGGACGGGGATGAAAGATGCGTCTGCTGAAGGCAGAAAAATGTGGTATATGAAAGTGCATGACTATCCGAAGAGCTGCTCACGCTGTCTATGACACAAAATATCACTTGGTATGGGCGCCGAAGTATCGGAAATGGATTAAGAGACAAGATATCAGGGATAAGGCGCAGGAGATATTTGGAGAAGTTGCAGAAAATTATGGTTTTGACATTCAGGAGATGAGAGTGGCACCGGATCATGTTCATATATTCTTGAGTTTTCCGCCGAGATATTCGATTGCACGGGTAGTAGGGATGCTGAAGAGTATTTCTGCGAGTCAGATATTTGAGGAATTTCCGGAAGTGAAGAAAGAGCTTTGGGGAGGGGAATTTTGGGAGGATGGGTATTTTGCGAGGACCGTGGGGGATAAAATCACGGCGGATTTGATCAAGCGCTACATCAAATATCATCGAGACGAGGTTCATGGTAAGCAACTAAAATTGTTTTAAGGGTTTTAAAGCCCCGCCTTGTAGGCGGGGTTCTTTACTTCTGAGTCCGTCATCATTATTATCTTTTATTAGCAATACGGAGATTTAGATATTATTGAGTTTCGCATAAATAATGGAACGCTACTCTCTAGTCCATGGGAGATCAGAAGCATAGATGCATGACCGGAGGAGTTTCTGTGATTGCCTGAGTCTTCGTCTCGAGTTTCGAAGCATTTTCTTAAGATCATTTAGACTTTCCGGTACACTGTTGGACAAGGCACGGTCAGTCTGGTTCCAAACATACTCAGCCGGATTAAGCTCGGGAGCATAGGCCGGAAAGTATTCCATATGAATTCTAGGGTGCCGAAGAAGAAACTGTTTAACTTCCTTTCGCCGATGGATGGTGGCTCGATCCCACAACAGGAACATGGGTCCCCTGATATGTTGGAGCAGTTCTTTAAGAAAAGACCGAACATCCAGACCGGTGAGGTTCCATGCCCGAAATCGGAGATAAAGGGCCAACCGCTTTCGTTTCGGGGAGACCGACAAAGCACTGATAGAGGAAATCCTATCCTGTTTGTACAGGTGGTAGAAGACAGGGGTTTTCCCTTTTGGAGCCCAGGTGCGGCGAATGTTTGGAATGAGTAAGAAGCCAGACTCATCAAGAAAGACCAGCTGGGCCCCAAGTCTTTTGGCGTTTTTTTATATGCGGCCACCGGTGAACCTTCCAATGTACGATCTCTTTGTCGTCCCTTTGTAACGCCCGACGCTCTGGTTTCTGACAACTCCATCCCATGCCCTGAAGCAACCGCCACACATGATTGGGGTGATACCGGATACGAAAGTGTTTCAGAATGGTTTGAGCGATCCGCTTCAATGTCCACAGATCGGTCCGATATCCTGCGGCCAGAGGACCCGCCAAAAGCAGTTCCGCTAACTTCTCTTTCTCGATTCGAGACAGCTTCGGAGGACGTCCTGGAATGGCCTTCGAGCGAAGGGCCTCCGATCCGCCTTCTTGGTACTGTTGAAACCATCGGAAGACTGAGCTTTTTGATGCCCCCACCGAACGCGCTATGGCCGAAAGACTGGCCTTGCCTTCTTTCAACAACGAAATGGCGCCTCGACGGCGCTTCTCCAGTTCCTCTTGGGATCCATGGGGTCTCATGCCCCATATTATAGCAGAAAAAGTTAAAACGTTCCATTATTTATGCGAAAGTCAATAGCAAAGGAGGTGATGAGTGAAAAGGAGATCAGCACCTATGCTAAAATATGCGAGCTGAGATCAATAAGAAAGAAAGGAGGAGAATACAATGCGAAAAATAATGATTCTTGGTGTGTTGGTTAGCTTCTTAATGGTCATGAACGTGGTCCTTCCAGTCTATGCAGCTGAGACGGTGACAGTCAAAGGAGAGGTCATTGACACTTACTGCTATGCCTTAATGGGAGCCAAAGGCGAGAGCCATCGACAGTGCGCCATCGACTGCGTTAAAGCTGGTATTCCAGCAGGGCTCCTTGAGGACAAAACCGGGAAGGTCTATGTTTTATTGCCCAGTAAAGACAAAACCGGTTTACCTAAAGGAGTGATCGACAAGATGGGGCGTATGGCTTCCATCACCGGCAAGGTTTATACGAGTGGCGGAAGCAGCTTTTTGACTGTTGAATCCATCAAGTGAAGCCTATGTTAGAAAACCTTCTCCCAGGAGTGCAGCACCTTCAAAACATCCACCCATTGGTGGTTCATTTCCCCATCGCATTTTTAGCAGGGGCTGCATTCTTTTACTTTCTGTCTTGGGTTTTCCGAAACGAAACTTTCGCAACGGCAGCATTTCTATTGCTCATCCTCGGTACCCTTGCCGCAGGGGCCGCAGTGGGAACGGGCCTTTACGGGGAGGAAGGAGTGATGGTTTCATTCTCAGTCAGACACCATCTCTTGGAACCCCATGAAAAATTAATGCTTGCAACACTCGGAGTGAGTATAGGTTTGACCATCTGGGCGGTGGTTACAAAACGTTTTCCAAAGAAAAAGAGATTGCTCTTTCTCTTCTTACTCTTAGTATTGCTGGGAATCATGACTGGGGGAGCTGATTACGGTGCCCGAATGGTTTACGATTACAACGCAGGCGGGGATGCTTGCTCCCAGCCTATCGACTTTACCAGGTGGAAGTTTCTAAATCTTTTCAAAGAGGGATTTGAAAAAGTTATCTGGTAGTAAAAAACCCTTTAAGGTTTTGGTATTTCTTTTCTCCGATACCTCTTACATTTTTTAAATCCTCAACAGATCGAAAACCTCTCCTTCTTTCCCGATAGGCTATCATCTCCTGGGCCAAGGTTTCACCGATCCCGGAAATCAAACAAAGGTCCTCTATAGACACTTGATTGAGGTCGAGAGGAATGGAAAAGACGAGCAGTTTATTGGCGGCCATCCTGCTGATTCTTATCTTTATCTCTTCTTGCTTAATCTCCCTGTGTGCCCCCTGAGGTGGAGGAGGGGAAGGGGGGATTTGAGAAGATTCTTTCCCAACGATGAGGAGAGTTCCTGTTTCTAAAATTTCTGATGATGAGGTTGTATCGAATTGGGCAGCTTCTTTCAAACCTCCTGCCCTTTCAATTGCCTCTCTTAAAGTGGGTGGATTTTGAAAAAGATAGACTCCAGGATTCCGAACCTCTCCTGAGACTTCAACGACGATCTCTTCGGCGAACTCTTCTGAAGGACGGGAGGGAGGTTGATAAGAAAATCTATAGTAGAAACTACCGAGGAGGAGAAGGGCGATAACAAAAAGAACCCATTGCTGGTGGAGGGAAAAGTATTTCATATATTCCCCCGATGGAAGAGGGGCTTGGGACAAGCACCAAATACCAAGCACCAAATAACAAACAATTTCCAATATTCAAAATTCAAAACCTCAAACAAAACCTTTTTGGTCATTGGAAATTGGTGCTTGAAATTTGTTTGGGATTTGGAATTTGTAATTTGGTGCTTACTCTTTTTCTTCTTTTAAGAGCTTGTAGTCAATCGAGTCTACCAGCGCTTGCCAGCTTGCTTGAATGATGTTTTCAGAAACTCCAACCGTTCCCCACTTCGATTGTCCATCCCACGATTCGATCAGAACCCTCGTTTGGGCTCCGGTTCCATCCTTGGTGGAGAGGATCCTGACCTTGTAGTCGAGCAGTTTGACTTCTTTCAATTCAGGATAGAATTTTTCCAGTGCCTTTCGTATGGCATTATCCAAAGCATTGACCGGGCCATTTCCAACGGCTGCGGTATGCTCTACTTGATCCCCTACACGAACCATAATGGTTGCTTCTGAAAGAGGGATTTCTTCCTCCGTCTTCTTCTCCACAATCACACGAAATCCCATCAGTTCAAAAAACCTTTTATGTTGCCCGAGAGCCTTTTTGATAAGAATCTCGAAAGAGCCTTCTGCTCCTTCAAATTGAAAACCTTCATTTTCCAGGTGTTTCAAGTCATCGAGGATCTTTCTCACTTTTGGATCTTTGCTCTCCAAATCAATTTTATACTCAGCGGCTTTGTAAAGGACATTCGATTCGCCTGAGAGGTCAGAGATGAGAACCCTTTGACGATTTCCAACCCGTTCCGGGGGAACATGCTCGTAGGCGGCACCACTTTTTCGGATGGCGCTCACATGCAGGCCACCCTTGTGGGCAAAAGCGCTATCCCCCACATAAGGGAGGTATTTATGATGGGGGAGGTTGGCCAACTCTGAGACGAAACGGGAGACCTCCGTGATCTTTTTCAATTGGTCATCAGTAATGCAGTCGATTCCCATCTTCAACTTGAGATTTGGGATGACGGAACAGAGATTGGCATTCCCGCATCGTTCCCCATACCCGTTAATCGTGCCATGGACCATCCTGACACCTTCCTTGACCGCCAGGATGGTATTCGCTACTGCCATCTCGGTATCGTTATGGACATGAATGCCCAGAGAGACGGTGATTTTCTTTTTTACCTCTTTGACGATGGATCGGATTTCATCGGGGAATGTCCCACCATTGGTATCGCATAAGACAATCCAATCAGCCTTGGCTTCCTGAGCTGCCTTCAGTGTTGAGAATGCGTACTGGGGATTGTTTTTAAATCCGTCGAAGAAATGTTCCGCATCAAAAATGACTTCCTCGATCCGATCCTTAAGGAACCGAATCGAGCTATGGATGATCTCGAGATTTTGATCAAGCGTAATATTTAACGCCTCAAGGGAATGAATATCCCAGGACTTTCCGACGACGGTAACCACCTTCGTGCCAGCCTCGATCAAAGCCTGGATGTTTTTGTCATTTTTGGGCAACGTTCCTGCCCGGCAGGTGCTTCCGAAAGCAGCAATCTTCGCCTGAGAAAGGGAAACCGATTTGATCTCTCGAAAAAACTGGAGGTCCTTTGGATTGGAACCGGGCCATCCCCCTTCGATATAGTGAATCCCCAATTCATCCAGCTTTTGTGCAATCCGGACCTTGTCCTCGACAGAAAAAGAAATGTCTTCTGCTTGGGAACCGTCACGGAGCGTGGTATCGTAAATTTTGACTGACCCTAATTGCTTCAAATCCAGAACTCCTACATGACAAAATGGTCAATGATCATTGATTATTTTTCTTCCATGACCGCCGGTTTATCCAGTTCAAAAGCATCGTGGAGGGCTCGGACTGCCAATTCTGTATATTTGGAATCAATGATACAGGAGATCTTGATCTCTGAAGTGGAAATCATGTGGATATTGATCCCTTCCTTTGCCAATGCAGAAAACATCTGGGTGGCGACACTCGAGTGGCTCCTCATCCCTACTCCCACAATGGATATTTTTGCAATATCTTCATTGAATTTGACTTCTTTTCCACCGAACTCCTTATTCGTTTCTTTGACGATCTGAAGGGTTTTCGCAAAATCGGATTTGGGAACGGTGAAAGCTACATCAGCACAGCCTTTCTCAGTGCTGGAGGTCTGAATGATCATGTCCACAACGATATTCGCATCGGCAATGGGTTTAAATAATTTGGCGGCCACTCCTGGGATGTCCGGAAGGCGCATGACCTCGATCTTCGCTTCATTTTTGTTGTAAGTCACGCCGGAAACCACAACTTTTTCCATCTCTTTATCCTCCTTGCAGACGATTGTCCCAGGATTGTCATTAAAGGATGATCTGACATGGATAGGGACATCATATTTTTTAGCAAACTCTACAGAACGGATCTGCAGCACCTTCGCCCCGAGGCTGGCCATCTCAAGCATCTCATCATAAGAGATTCTCGATAACTTTCTTGCCTTGGGGTAAACATTCGGATCCGTCGTGTAAACCCCATCGACATCGGTATAAATTTCACACACATCCGCTCCCAACGCTGCAGCGACGGCCACAGCAGATGTGTCAGATCCTCCCCGACCGAGGGTCGTGATATTGCCTGAATCATCCACCCCCTGAAAACCTGCCACGACAACCACTCGTCCATCTTTTAAATCTTGACGCATTTTCTCCGAATCGATGCTCGCGATGCGGGCTTTGCCAAAGACACTGTCTGTGGCAATCTTGATCTGAAAGCCTAAATAGGATTTCGAAATCGCAGTCCATGGCCTTGAGGGCCATGGCGAGGAGAGCAATGGAGACCTGTTCTCCGGTTGAAACGAGAACATCGAGTTCCCTCTCATCAGGAACCGGGGTGACCTGCTGGGCCAAGCGAATGAGTTTATCTGTTTCTCCCGCCATCGCAGAGACGACAACCACCACCTCATGGCCTTGGTTCTTGGTGTTGAGGACCCTCTTGGCCACATTTCTGATCCGCTCAACATCCCCGACAGAGGTACCACCATATTTTTGAACTACTAACGCCATTCAAACACCCCCTCTTCAAATGCGGATTGCGGGTTGCAGATTGATTCCCCTCACCCTTCCCCTCTCCCCTAAGGGGAGAGGGCGGGGTGAGAGGGGTCTCACTTAGAAAGTTCTTCTACCAGCTTATGGTAGCGATCTCCTTTCCCAAGGATTTCCAACGACCGTGTGCTCTTCCCTTTATAAACGATATGGATGAAAAGCATCTCCTTGGGAAGGAGGGAGGGAATCTTATCTGCCCATTCGATGGCTGTAATCCCTCTGCCTTGGAAATAATCGTCCAAACCTAATTCTTCAGCTTCCTTTTCCTCTTCCAGCCGAAAAAGATCAATATGGTAAAAGGCTATTTTCCCCGGGTATTCGTTAATCAATTTAAAAGAAGGACTTGAGATATAAGTCGGGTTCCTAACTCCCACTCCTGCAGCCAGTCCCTTGATGAATTGGGTTTTTCCCGCTCCCAATTCACCCACCAAGGCCACGACATCTCCGGGCAGAAGACGACTTCCGATCCTCCTTCCAATTCGAATCGTTTCGGATGTCCTATGGGTCTCGAAGACCACCTTTTTACCCGTTCAAATCCCAAATCACAAATTCCAAATCCCAAATAAATCTCAATTTCCAAATCCAAATGACCGAAACGATTTTGCTTGAGATTTGGAGTTTGGCCCATTGGAAATTATTTGTAATTTGGCCTGCCTGTGCGAAGCCGCTTCGGCGAAGGCAGGTGCTTGGGATTTAGTGCTTATCCCTCCTTTATCGATTGGCTAAAATATTGCGTTAAGGGATTAGGCTTTAAACTTAAAGTCATCGGGATTGAGACTTTCGAGCCATTCCTTTAACTGATCTCCTTCTTTCTCCATATCGATGGTTCGCGCCTTTTCGATGACTTGTTCAGATACGAAAATCGGGGCGTCTACAGCCAGAGCGATGGCCATGGCATCGCTAGGACGGGAGTCGATGATAATCTCTTCTCCTCCTCGGTTAAGGTAAATCAAGGCATAGTAAGTATTTTCTTTCAGATCATTGACCACAATTTTCACCACCTGAAATCGAAGGGTCTTTAAGATGTTATTGATCAAATCATGAGTCGATGGTCGATGGGAGCCCATCTTCTTCAGTTTCATCGCGATGGCATTCGCCTCGAAAGGGCCGATCCAAATGGGAAGTCCTGTTTTATTCGATAAATCCATCAGGAGAACGACAAATCCATTTGAGGTAGAATCAAACGTCAAAAACTTTACTTTCATCTCGAAATACATCCTGCCTCTCCTTTCGTTCCTTTGGCCTTTGACTGGCAAGTGCCCCGTCCCGCCAAAGCGGGATAGGCGGGGTCCCTGCCTACCGGCAGGCAGGAAGGGGCACAATTAAAAAGATATTTCATTTGCTCGCTTTCCGCTCGCCACTACGTGTCCGGGAAGCCCCGGCGTGCCTGTCCCGTCCTGACGGGATGGCCGGGGAGCTTCATAAAAACTTTCTCCCAATCCTCTCTAATCTTTGAATTGATCGAATTGATCCAGGACTCTCCTTAGTTGGTTCTTGATAATAGGACAAATATATTCCTGCTGTTGTTCGTCGTCCCATCCATCCCGCTGATCTCATCTGCCGCAGGCAGGTGCTACGGAAGAGGGATGGGGGAGGGGAAAGAACACCCGTTTGACGAAAAACGCTTATTTTAGTCTATCTTAAATGAAGAAGAAGTGAAAAATCAACCCTTCGGCTTTCTCCGGCCGAAAGCCCTGGGTTTGCCCTTCGGCCTGAGACTTCGGCGAGTCGCTCGACCCGGAGGCTCTCGACGGGCTCAGTCGAGTCGCTCAGGTCGATGGCTCAGGGTTGATACTGAGCAGCACATTTGGCCCCCTTTAAGAGAGAGGGTCTGGCGCCGTCGCAGCATCAAATGTTTCCCTTGAGAAGGGTGGGGATTTTTTCAATGATGTCCGTTGCGATTAAGGATTTCTCTCCCATCTCTCGGGCGCCCTCATCACCAGCCATTCCGTGGAGATAGACAGCTATTTGGAGAGAAGAGAGAATGTCAAATCCTTGACAGACCAATCCACCGATCATTCCGGTGAGCACATCCCCTGTCCCTCCTGAAGCCATTCCCGGATTACCCGTTGGGTTGATAAAGAGTCTCTCCTTTGGGGGTGGAGATCAGGGTAGGATGCCCTTTGAGGACGAGATGAACGTGCTGGGACTGTGAGAAGTTTCTGCTGAGTCCAACCCGATCTTCCAGGACTTCTTTAATCTGAGATCGAATCAGTCTTGCCATCTCTCCTGGATGGGGGGTGAGAATGAACGAGCGATTCTTAATAGGAAGGGTTTTAGGTTGTGTCGCCAAAGCGGTCAGTCCGTCGGCATCTAAGATGATCGGGAGATCCAGTGTCCTGATCAGTTTGAGGACGAGCGATTGGGTCTCTTTAAACGTTCCCAGGCCAGGACCGATGATCACCGCCTTTTTGTTTTCGCAAAGACGGACGATGGTACCGAAGGCCCGAAGGCTAAGAGTTTGTTTGGGTGTTTCTGGAAGAGGTTCGGTCATGACCTCTGTCAATTTCATCTCCAGGATAGCATTGAGGCTCTTCGGGATAGCCAGGGTGACCAGGCCTGCCCCCATTCTGAGAGCGGCTTGACAAGCCATGACTGCGGCTCCTGTCCTGCCAACCGATCCCGCAATCACCAACAGGTGTCCGTAGTCTCCTTTGTGGGTATCCGGATTCCTTGGAATGGACATCCATTTTTGAATTTCCTCTTTTTCTAAAAGATAGGTTGGGATCTTTTCCTCCTCCACCAATCTCTTGGGGATACCGATATCGATGACTCTTACTTTCCCCACATAGTCGAGTCCTGGCGGAATGAGATGGCCTATTTTGGGCAAACCGAAAGTGATGGTGAGGGAGGCCCGGACCGCTGTGCCAAGAGGTTTGCCTGTATCGGCATCTAAGCCGGAGGGAATGTCAATGGCGACAATGGGCGGTTGAAGCGTATTCAGATGATCGATGACTTCTCTGTAGTAACCTCTGACCTCCGCATCGAGTCCTGTACCAAAAATGCCGTCAACCAAGATGTCAAACTTTTCCAGGTCCCTTTTCACTTTGATGTAATCTTTAGAAGAGGGGACAGAAACGACTTCCCCTTTCATGCGGTGGAAGATGCCAAAATTAGTTTCCGCATCTCCTCGGAGACCCTTCGGGTCGGTGAGGAGATAGACCCTCACATAGATCCCTTGATTCAGAAGGTATCGAGCGATCACAAACCCATCTCCCCCATTGTTTCCTTTTCCAGCAATGATGGCTATCTTCTTCTTGTGAATTTCGGGGAAACAACTGGAGATCACTTCTGCCGCCCCCCTCCCTGCATTTTCCATGAGGACGATTCCGGGAATCCGATAGGTTTCAATCGCCTTTCGATCCAATTCTTGCATCTCTTCAGCGGTCGCTACTTTCATCATTTCCTTCCTCTAATAGCACATGGGCCACGGCGTAGGGTCGGTCGTGGGAAAGGGTGAGAAGAGCCTTGTCAACTCGGAGGGTTTCATAAACCTCCTTTGCCTTTCGATGGAAGGAGAACATGGGTTTTCCCATGGGATCGTTCTCCACTTCGATATCCGTCCATTGGATGCCGTTTCGAAGCCCCCATCCAATGGCTTTGAGGAAAGCCTCTTTTGCCGCAAATCGGATGGCAAAACATTCAGGCGGCCGGGCCCGGTGTTGGCACCAGGCGATCTCTTTCTCTGTAAAGACCCGACCCAAAAAGAGATCGCCCCAGCGAGACATCAGATGCTCGATCCGATCAATATTCACAATATCAATACCCGTTCCGATAATCATAACTGAAGTTCGGAGTAATCAGTTCGGAGTTCGGAGAACTAAGCGTATGAATTGTTATGAGTTTCAGAATCTTCTGGTTTTTGACTCCGAACTCTGAACTCCGAACTCAAAACTCTTATTTAATGAGGGCAATCATCTCTCGGACGGCTCGATCCAGACCTACCAAAACCGCCCGGGCAATAATGCTGTGGCCAATATTGAGTTCTTCGATTTCCTTGATTTCTGCAATCCGTCGGACATTGACATAATTCAGACCGTGCCCTGCTGCAATCTGGAGATCACGGTGAGAAGCCTCGGCGATTGCATCGAGAATCTTTTTTAACTCTCCATCTTCCTGGGAAGGAGTCTCTGCATCGCAGTAGTGACCGGTATGAATTTCGATAACGTCAGCGCCTACATCTTCTGATGCTTTGATTTGGTCCTTTTTGGGATCAACAAAGAGGCTGACTGGGATTCCTCCTTTGTGGAGTCGTTGAATCGCCTTTTTAAGAGAGGGAAAGGATTTGATGACATCGAGGCCACCTTCTGTCGTCAATTCCTCCCTTTTTTCGGGAACAAGGGTGACGATGCTTGGTTTGGTAGCCAGGGCAATGCGGATCATCTCTTCGGTTGCGCCCATTTCAAGATTCAATCGAGTTTGGATGATCTCCCTGAGAATTCGGAGGTCTCGATCCTGAATGTGGCGTCGATCCTCCCTCAGATGGCAAACAATTCCATCCGCTCCAGCCAATTCGACAATTCCTGCTGCTGCGGCAGGATCTGGATACATGACTCCTCGGGCTTGTCTGATTGTGGCGACATGATCGATGTTGACACCCAATCTCGGCATGATCCCCCCGGACTCGAATGTTGAAAGGGAAAAGTGGAAAGCGGTTTAACCACCTTCCACTCTCACCCTTCTACTTTCCAATGTATTTCTTTGCCAGTTTCACAAGGTCTTTGGCAAACCCATGGAGTTTTGTTTCGTCTTCTCCTTCGACCATGATCCGAAGGAGAGGTTCTGTCCCAGAGTAGCGAATCAAAATTCTTCCGGAATGGCCTAATGTCTTCTCAATCTCTCTGATCTTTCTTTCGATTTCCGGAAACCCAGAGAGGTTTTTCTTCTCTTTGACTTCTACGTTATAGAGAACCTGAGGAAGAGGTTCCATCACGTGGGTCAGTTCGTCTAAGGGACGTTCTTTCTGTTTCATGATGGCCAAAACTTGCAGGGCCGTCAGGACGCCATCGCAAGTCGTATTGTAATCCAAGAAGATGGTATGCCCTGATTGTTCTCCTCCAAGGTTGAAACTTCCTCGGACCATCTCTTCGACCACATAACGATCTCCTACCTGAGTCCTGACGACTTTTCCCCCTGCGTTTTGCACCGTCCTGTCAAGCCCAATATTGCTCATGACGGTGGTGACCAATGTTCCCTTTTTCAACCTGTTTTCCGATAACATTTGAAGGGCACAGATTGCTAAAATATAATCTCCATCTACCTGTCTTCCCTTTCGATCCACAAAAACGATCCGATCCGCATCCCCATCGAGAGCGATCCCGATATCTGCTTGCTTCTCCAGGACGAGACGGCTGACGACTTCTGGATGAAGAGAACCACAGTTTTTATTAATATTTTCACCATCGGGTTCGGCCCCGATCGTGATCACCTCAGCCCCCAATTCCTCAAACACGGTGGGAGCGACTCGATAGGCGGCCCCGTTGGCACAATCTAAAGCAATTCGAAGCCCATCCAATGTTAAGTGGTTGGGAAACGTATTTTTGAGAAAGACCACATACCTCCCGATGGCGTCATCGATGCGATGAGCTTTTCCAACTGCACCCGCGGTGGGCCGAAGGGAGTGGAGATGATTCGAAAGGATGAGTTCTTCGATCCGGTGTTCGATCTCGTCTGGAAGCTTAAAACCGTCCTGAGAAAAAATTTTTATTCCATTATCGTAGTAAGGGTTGTGAGAAGCTGAGATCACCACACCCGCGTTGGCCCTCATACTGGTGGTGATGAAAGCGATCCCAGGTGTGGGTAAAGGGCCCACCAACATTACATCAGCTCCCATGGAACAGATGCCAGAGGCCAACGCCGTTTCCAACATATATCCTGAGACCCGGGTATCCTTTCCTACCACGATCCGATGCCTTCCCTTTACCTCTTTAAAGATGTGGGCAATGGCCCTGCCCAACTGCATGGCGGTTTCCCCGGTCATAGGGTCTACATTGGCAACTCCTCGGATCCCATCCGTTCCAAATAGTTTACGTTTCATCCTTATTCATCCATTCCTAACCGCTGAGGGGGCATTTTGTATTTGGCTTATCATAATTCCCAAATAAAGGTCAAGATTTAATGCTAACGCATTTTATTCGCCCCCATAAATGAGGGCGCTACGCTTATCCTGCCAAACGAATGGCGTCGGCCACAACAATGGCCCTTTTTGCCTGGAGTACATCGTGACTACGAATGATATGGGCCCCGTTGAGAACACCGATAGCCATACTTGAAAGCGTCCCTTCCAGTCGATCTTCGACTTCGGCATTCAGAATTTTCCCGATGAAGCTTTTCCGTGATGTCCCCAATAGGATAGGCTTCCCAAGTATACGGAATTCATGTAGATTTTTTATAATAAGAAGATTATCTTCAACAGTTTTTCCAAAGCCAATTCCAGGGTCAATGATAATCTGCCGAGGGTCCAATCCGGCAGATTCTGCTCTCTGAATGGAATCCTTTAAGTACTGGAGTATTTCAGAAAAAAGGGAATCGTAGTGGACATTTTTCTGCATTGTTTCAGGGGTTCCTCGGATATGCATCAGGATAAGGGGAATATTCCCCTTTGCAGCCACCTTCGCAAGGCCTAGGTCAAAATGTAATCCACTGATATCATTTATTATCTCAGCCCCTGCTTCAATCGCTCTTTGTGCCACCGTCGATTTATAGGTATCTATCGAGATGGGTACATCTGTTTCCTTGACAATAGATTCGATGACAGGAATGACCCGGCGAAGTTCCTCTTCTAATTCAATAGGTTTTGAACCTGGCCTGGTTGACTCCCCTCCAATATCTATGATATCTGCCCCCTCCTCAACCATCCTCAATCCATGAGAAATAGCCTTGTCCTTATCATAAAAGAGGCCGCCGTCAGAAAAAGAATCTGGGGTGACATTGAGAATTCCCATCAGAAGAGTTCTTTTTCCCAGTGTCAATGTCCGCTTTCGGCAGTGTATGGAGTATTGGGTTTTAGAAACGTTCTTAAGCGTTTCTTTTATGGACTGACCAAGGAAGTCGAGGTCCGGATATTGTTCCAATTTGGGAATCAGTTTTTCGAAATGTTTTTGGGTCCCCATGAGGAGGGCATCCGTCTGTCTGGTACTACAATCGAGCCCCCTTCCATCCACAGCAACATCCCCGCCCAGGGAGAGCATTTCTTGTTTGAGGAGATTAGCCGTTCGAGGTTCGATTCCTTCTACCTTGAGATTGAAATGGAGAGTTTTCGCTTCCATCAACTTGACGCCGGTGGGGTCCACTCCCATCTTCTTCATTTGATGGATGGCTTCGTTCGCACTTGTAATGTGAAGGCATCGAATCAGATTCATCTCGCCTAAACATTCTCACCCTTTACAATGGCTTCGATCTGGTTTCCATCGAGGACCTCTTTTTCAAGAAGAGTATTTGCCAATTTATGAAGTATGGCCATATTCGTCTGGATAATCTCTCTGGCTCTTTCATGACCCTGGGTCACAATGTCCCTGATTTCATTATCGATCAACCGAGCCGTGTCTTCACTATAATCTCGGTGCTTAGCAAACTCTCTTCCCAAGAAGATCTGTTCTTCTTTTTTACCGTAGGCCAAGGGCCCAAGATTATCGCTCATTCCCCATTCACAAACCATTTTTCTGGCAATCTCTGTAGAACGTTCGATGTCATTCCCTGCACCAGTGGTTTGACTGTTCAACACCAATTCTTCTGCTACCCTTCCTCCCATCATGACGGCAATATTGTTCAGCAAGTAGTCTTTTGGATAGGTATGCTTTTCATCTATCGGGAGCTGTTGAGTGATTCCAAGGGCGCGTCCTCTTGGGATAATCGTTACTTTATGAATAGGGTCTGTTCCAGGAATCATTTTAGCCACCAAGGTATGGCCTGCCTCGTGAAAAGCGGTAATTCTTCGCTCTTCCAGAGGTATGATCATAGATTTTCGTTCCACACCCATGAGGACTTTATCTTTGGCCTGGTCCAAGTCAGCCATCTCGACCCGTTCTTTTCCCAATCGAGCGGCCAGCAAAGCGGCTTCGTTCACAAGGTTCTCCAGATCCGCTCCAGTAAATCCAGGAGTTCCTCTGGCCAGGAGTGCAAGATTGACGTCCTCCGCTAACGGTGTCTTGTTGGAGTGGACCTTCAGAATCTCCTCTCTTCCCTTTACATCGGGGACAGGCACAACCACTTGACGGTCAAAACGACCTGGCCTGAGAAGGGCTGGGTCTAAAACATCCGGGCGGTTGGTGGCCGCAATCAAGATGACCCCTTCGTTCGATTCAAAACCATCCATTTCAACAAGCAATTGATTTAGAGTCTGCTCTCGCTCATCATGTCCCCCACCCAAGCCTGCTCCTCGGTGTCTTCCAACGGCATCGATTTCGTCGATGAAGATGATACAAGGAGCATTGCGTTTTCCTTGAAGGAAGAGATCACGTACTCGGGAAGCCCCAACTCCCACAAACATCTCAACGAAGTCAGAACCACTGATGCTGAAGAAGGGAACGTCCGCTTCACCTGCAATCGCCCGAGCCAGAAGTGTTTTACCCGTTCCAGGGGCACCGATGAGAAGAACTCCTTTGGGGATCCTTCCCCCAAGCTTTGTAAATCTTTTGGGGTCCCTGAGAAAATCAATGATTTCCTCCAGTTCATTTTTTGCTTCTTCAATTCCTGCGACGCTCTCGAAGGTGATCTGATGGAGTTCCTTAGTCAGAATCTTGGCTTTGCTCTTTCCGAACGAGAGAGCCTTTCCACCACCGACCTGCATTTGCCTCATGAAAAAAAGCCAAACACCAATCAGGAGGAGAATTGGAGCCAAAGTGATGATGATTTGCAGAAGCGAAGTGTCGCTTTCTTTCTTTGCATTGATGATCACTCCCTTTTCCCTGAGAATTTTAATCATTTCAGGGTCTTCAGGGGCGTAGGTCTTAAAACGTTTGCCATCTTTATCTTTCCAGACCAAGTTTCTGCCCAGGGCCTCTACCTCCTGAACCCGGTTGTTCTCCACAGCAGAGATGAATTCTGAATAATTTTTTTCTGAGGCTGTTTGCCGGGGTTTACTGAAAAGGTTGAAAAGGAGGACCATTACAATGATAATAATTGTCCAGAAAAGAAGATTTTTATAAAGAGAACTCAAAAATTTTCCTCCGACACTGCTAAATTTCAAATCAGATTAACATAATGTTTCTTTTATTTCAATATCATGCATTTATGTGGCAGATAGTGAGGCAGAATAGATAGGCCATTCTATAATATTCTAACCTATTGAAATAATTTAAGAAATATTTTATGGAAAGAGGGAATCCCTTTTTTCTTGGAAAAAAGGTAGAAAGACTGCAGGGTTATGAGTAACTAGCTATTGAGTTTCGCATAAATAATGGAACGCTACTCTCTAGTCCATGGGAGATCAGAAGCATAGATGCATGACCGGAGGAGTTTCTGTGATTGCCTGAGTCTTCGTCTCGAGTTTCGAAGCATTTTCTTAAGATCATTTAGACTTTCCGGTACACTGTTGGACAAGGCACGGTCAGTCTGGTTCCAAACATACTCAGCCGGATTAAGCTCGGGAGCATAGGCCGGAAAGTATTCCATATGAATTCTAGGGTGCCGAAGAAGAAACTGTTTAACTTCCTTTCGCCGGTGGATGGTGGCTCGATCCCACAACAGGAACATGGGTCCCCTGATATGTTGGAGCAGTTCTTTAAGAAAAGACCGAACATCCAGACCGGTGAGGTTCCATGCCCGAAATCGGAGATAAAGGGCCAACCGCTTTCGTTTCGGGGAGACCGACAAAGCACTGATAGAGGAAATCCTATCCTGTTTGTACAGGTGGTAGAAGACAGGGGTTTTCCCTTTTGGAGCCCAGGTGCGGCGAATGTTTGGAATGAGTAAGAAGCCAGACTCATCAAGAAAGACCAGCTGGGCCCCAAGTCTTTTGGCGTTTTTTTATATGCGGCCACCGGTGAACCTTCCAATGTACGATCTCTTTGTCGTCCCTTTGTAACGCCCGACGCTCTGGTTTCTGACAACTCCATCCCATGCCCTGAAGCAACCGCCACACATGATTGGGGTGATACCGGATACGAAAGTGTTTCAGAATGGTTTGAGCGATCCGCTTCAATGTCCACAGATCGGTCCGATATCCTGCGGCCAGAGGACCCGCCAAAAGCAGTTCCGCTAACTTCTCTTTCTCGATTCGAGACAGCTTCGGAGGACGTCCTGGAATGGCCTTCGAGCGAAGGGCCTCCGATCCGCCTTCTTGGTACTGTTGAAACCATCGGAAGACTGAGCTTTTTGATGCCCCCACCGAACGCGCTATGGCCGAAAGACTGGCCTTGCCTTCTTTCAACAACGAAATGGCGCCTCGACGGCGCTTCTCCAGTTCCTCTTGGGATCCATGGGGTCTCATGCCCCATATTATAGCAGAAAAAGTTAAAACGTTCCATTATTTATGCGAAATTCAATAATATTAAATGCCAAAGCTCAGATTTTGAAACAAAAGCTGAGGCTGACGTTAGAGTTAATAAGATTAAATTCCAAACTCTAGCCTGAGTCTTGGCATTCATTTGACATTTGCCTGGCTGCCCTGCCTACCGCAGGACAGGCGCAGGCAGGAATTTTGGCATTTGAAATTTAAGGAATAGATTATGTCGACTGAACTATTAAAGCAATGTCCTCTTTTTGCTGGGTTGAAAGAAGAAGACCTGAAAGAGATTAGGGGCATTGCTTTACTCAAGCAGGTTGGGAAAAAGAAAGTTCTCTTTTCCGATGTGGAAGAGGCAAAGGGATTCTATGTCATCCTTTCGGATAAGGTAAAGCTCTATAAGATTTCACCGGAGGGCAAGGAACAGATTCTTCCTGTGGTCTCGCCACCGGCTGCCTTGGTGTCAGCGATGTCAGGCATCGGTAATAAGGTACCAACACAAAAGGATTTCTGTAAAAACCAAACCCTCTCGACCTTTTGTTACTGCAGGGATTCAGAAGTTCCGATATTTGTTGGTGACCGGCAGTCTCCGATCTTTACCTAAGGCGCGGTGGGTGATTTTAACACCTGGTGGGCTTTGTCTTCGTTTATATTCGTTCCGGTCAACCATATTTATCACGTCTCTAATCAAACTCTCTTTAAATCCCATCTTTGCAATATCTTCAAGCCCCTTGTCCTCCTCGACATAGGCTTGGAGAATTGGATCAAGGACAGGGTAGGGGGGAAGGGAGTCTTCATCTCTTTGATTCGGCCTCAATTCCGCTGAGGGGGGTTTCACGAAAACATTTTTGGGGATAATCGCCTTTTCTTCCTTTCTATTTCTGAACTTTGTTAATTCGTAAACCAAAGTCTTGGGGACATCTTTCAGGACGGCATATCCTCCTGCCATGTCTCCGTAAAGTGTACAATATCCCACGCTCATCTCACTCTTGTTTCCAGTGGTCAGAACGAGCCACCCAAATTTATTGGAGAGGGCCATGAGGATGTTACCTCGAATGCGGGCTTGAATATTTTCTTCTGTCACATCAGGCTTCAAACCTTTAAAAGACGGGGAGAGGGTCTTTAAATAGGCCTGAAATATCTCCGTGATCGGAATCTTGATGAGACGGATGCCAAGGTTTTTTGCCAGAAGTTCGGAGTCCTCTATGGATCCTCTGGAAGAATACCGAGAGGGCATGGTTACCCCAACCACTCCTTTCTTCCCCAACGCATCCACAGCGATGGCTGCGGTCAAAGCCGAATCAATCCCTCCGCTCAGACCGATTAGAACCCTTTGGAATCCATTTTTCCGAATATAGTCTCCTGTTCCAAGAACCAAAGCAGTATAGATCTCAGCGAGACGATCTAATGGTTTCGAATCCCTTTTGGGAATAGCAGGTCTTTTCCTATTTGAACGAATTTGATTTGGAAGCTCAATCTTCCTCAAACCTTTCTCCTCTTCCGACAATCTCTCTCTCCGGATTCGGGGATCGTGAAGCCGCATTCGAAAAACCGCTTCCATATCGAGGTCTGCCAGAACCAAGTCCTCCTCAAATTGTTTCCCTCGAATGATCACCTCCCCTCTTTGATCGATGATCAGACTTCCGCCGTCGAAAACCAATTCGTCCTGGCCGCCTACCAGGTTGCAATACGCGACGGTTGCTAAATTGTCGGAGGCCCTGGTCGAGATCATCTTCTCTCGGAATACGGATTTTCCTGCATGGTAGGGTGAGGAAGAGATGTTGATGATCAGTTCCGCTCCTCCATATAAGGTTTGAGTACGGATGGGATCTCCAGGATACCAGAGGTCTTCACAGATACTCAGACCAATGGGAGTAGATTTGAGGGTAAAAATAAAATTTTCCTTTCCTGTTTGAAAATATCGGTCCTCGTCGAAGACCCCGTAATTCGGGAGATAGACTTTAGAGTAGACATCGATCAACTTCCCATCGTGAAGGAGAGCTGCAGAATTGAAGATATCCCCATCCCGATTCACAAAACCGACAACGGCGGTAATGGATGAGGCAGCTTTGGCGATTCTTTTAACAGCTTTCAAATTGGCATCAATGAACTTCGGCATGAGCAAAAGGTCTTCGGGGGGATAGCCGGTGATCGCCATCTCAGGGAAAACCAGAAGATCTGCATCCATCTTCTTCCCTTTTGCTATGTAATCAAGGATCTTCTTTGCATTTCCTTCGATGTCACCTACCATCGTGTTGATCTGGCAGAGCCCAATTCTGAGTGTCCGCATCGTTCACCCCCCAACTGAATAAGTTCGGCGTGTTTAGTTCGGAGTTCGGAGTCAAAAAGGAAGACGCCACCCAAGAATTAGAAGTCATGATTTTATGTGTTTGCTCCGAACCCTGAACTCCGAACTCATAACTTTTAACTCTCTTCTTCCGAGATCAGCACATCTTTTTTGATGTGATACCTCTCCATCTTGCTGCGCAGCGTACTCCGGTTGATTCCAAGAAGCAGGGCGGCCTGGACCTGATTCCCCTTGGTTCTTTGAAGGGCGCGGAGGATCAAACCTCTTTCCAAGCTGGAAATCATGTCCATATCCTGTGAGGTCGTCGGGGCATTTGAGAACTCTTCGAAGAGGGCGTCGAGGAGATCCTCAACATTTTTTTTCTTCAATTCCTCCTCAGCTTCTCGCTTCTCCAAGCCTTTTTCAAAAAGGAGTTGGTCTTCAAGAATCCATTCTCCTTGGCAGAGCACCATCGCCCTTTTCAGGACATTCTCCAATTGTCGAACGTTCCCAGGCCATCCATAGGAAGTAATTTTTTCCATGGCCGAAGGAGTTATTCCAACAATCCCCCTCTTCAATTCCGTGTTAAACTTTTTTAGGAAGTAGGAAACCAGTTCAGGGATATCCTCTTTCCTCTCCCTGAGGGGTGGAATTGTAATAGAGACCACATTGAGTCGGTAATAGAGGTCTTCCCTAAACTTTCCATTTGAAATGGCTTCCTCTAATTCTTTATTCGTTGCGACGATGAGCCGGATGTCCACCTTGATCGTCTCCATTCCACCCAGCCTTTCAAAGCTTTTCTCTTGGAGGACTCTCAATAATTTGGCTTGAGTGGAGAGGGACATATCACCGATCTCATCCAGAAAGATCGTCCCACCTTGACACTGTTCCAGTTTTCCAATGCGGCGAGAAGCAGCTCCGGTAAAAGATCCTTTCTCATGACCGAAGAGTTCGCTCTCAAGAAGGGTATCGGGAATGGCCGCACAATTGACCGGAAGAAAAGGTTGACTCGAACGGAGGCTATGATGATAGATCGCCCGGGCAACCAGTTCTTTGCCTGTCCCACTTTCACCTCTGAGGAGCACCGTAATATCGCTCGGGGCGACCTGGCCAATCATTTTATAGATCTCCTGCATCTTGAGAGAAGATCCGACGATCCGTTCCTCCTCTCCCTCTGTATCAGCCAGAGGAGCATAGACGACTTCCTCTTTCATCAGTTTTCGCAATGTGAGGGCCTTTTCAACCAGCGCTTTCATCTGCGGAATAGGAAAAGGTTTTAGGATATAGTCGAAAGCCCCGTACTTCATGGCTTCGATAGCGGTCTCGGTGGTCCCATAGGCCGTCATGATGATGACCAGAGATTTAGGATCGATCGATTTAATCTCCTTCAGTACATCAATTCCGTTTCGACCCGGCATCTTAATATCCATGATGATGAGGTCAGGAGAGCTTTCTTTCACCCGATCCAATGCTTCTTCCCCATTCTGGGCGGTGAGGATGGAATATTTTCCCTCCATCATCCGTTTCAGAGAGTATCGGATCGATTTGTCATCATCGACGATCAGGATGGTTTGCATCTTCTTCCTCTCATGAAATAGGGAGCCAAACCGTAAAGAGAGTTCCCTTCCCTGAGGCGCTTTCCACCTCAATTTTTCCATGGTGTTGATCAATGATTCGATGGGCGATGGAGAGGCCGAGGCCAATCCCGCCTTCCTTTGTAGAGAAGAAGGGGTCGAAGAGTTTATTCATATCTTCACTGGGAATACCGATTCCAGAGTCCTGAATGGAAAGTATTATCCAACGACTATTCTCTGAAACCTGTCCCCTCAATGTCAAGTTGCCACCCTTTGGCATCGCTTGAACAGCATTTAATAAGAGGTTGAGAATGACCTGTTTCATCTGTTCACGGTCCACCAGAATAGGGGGCAAGATTTGGAATTCTTTTCGAACGTTGATTTGATGTTTCTCCATTTGAGGTCGAAGCAATTGAAGGGTCTCTTCAAAAAAGGAGAGGACATCCGCTTTTTCTAAAAGGGGAGGTGCCGGTTTGGCGAATCGAAGGAATTGGTCCACGATCTCATTGATCCGACGGATTTCCTCCTCGATGACTTTGAGATCCTCACGATGGGCGCTTTCCGAAGGAAAATTCTCTGTCAAGGAATGAATGAGGATATTGATACTGGTGAGGGGATTTCGAATTTCATGAGCGATGCCTGCGGCCAATTGCCCTAAGGCAGCTAATTTCTCAGACCGAATCAATTGAGCCTCCGTCTTTCTGAGATCGGCGGTGGTCTTTTGAATCTTTTCTTCCATCTGCTGGCTGAAGGTCTTAAGTTCCTGATACATGAAGGCGTTGTAGATGGCCAAACCTGCTTGCTGCGCAAAAGCCATCACCGATTCGAGAGTCTCTTTGGTAATGCTTTTATTGGGCTCGAGAAAGTCTGCGGCAATGGCTCCCAAAGCCTTTTCCTTCGCCAACAGGGGGACCACTAACAGAGAGTGAAGATTAAATTTTTCTCTTAAGAAGGGGTTGATCCTTGGATCTTGTCTTGCATCTGGGATGATGAAAGGTTTTCGCTCAAAAACCGATCTGGCCACAACACTGTCCTCTGGGTCTAAACGCAGCGCAATCCCTTTAATCTTGTCCTCGTCAATCCCTACAGCCATTTTGCATTCAAGAAAATTCCTCTTTTCGTTAATCAGATAGAGACGGGCGCGGTCAAACCCAATATTTTTTGTCACTCCTCCTAAAACCAGTCTGAGAATCTCTTCAACATCGAGGGTCCCCATCAAACCAGAATTATCAATACAGATAGCCGCCTGATTGGCAACCGTCGTGAGAATTTCCTCTTCGCTCTTCGAGAAGGAGTGGGGATAGGAGGTATAGCAATTGATCACGCCAATCACTCTGTCCTTAATGCACATGGGGACACTGAGCATGGAGACCAAGCCCTCCTTCTTGGCCAACTCTTTTTCTTTATAAAGAGGTTCTTTCAGAACATGAAGAATGGCCATGGGTTGATTTCGAAGGGCTACTTGGCCGACCACTCCTTCTCCTATAGCGAGACTTCGCTCCTTCAAATATTCTTCGCTGATGCTCTGGGTGGCCTTCAGCTTCAGCTTTTGATCTCTGTCATCGAAAATCCAAAGGGAACAGATCTTCGAGGCCATCAAATTGGCAGTGACCGTGACGATCAGTCGCAGGACATCTTCAAGGTAGAGACCGGAGGCAATGGCTTTGCTGATCTCCAGCAGGGCATTGATTTCTTTGGCATCGAGATTTCTTTTTCCTTTGGATAACTCCATCTTCCTCTCCATCATCCGCTCCCTTGAGGAACAGATAGGTGTGGGAATTTTATCTATCATAAACGAAAACCTATCTTTTGGAAAGTAAATTACCAAATCTTGGGGAATAAAAAAGGGGATACCGGGTATCCCCGATATCCCCTTTTGATCAACCATTCTGCTTAGCCAAGGATCTTATCCACTTCCTCTTGATCAGAATCCATCACATAGGGGATCCCGGAGATCTCAGCGGCCTTCCGGGTCAAGGCGCAGATGTCATTCCTCGAAATATATTTCAAGGCAAATTTTCTGGCTCCGGCCATCATCTGTTGAAGTCCTGCATTCAGACGATCAAAATAGGTGACCATTCCAATCGTCCCTGCAGGGATGCGTTCAAAGTCCTTCCCATATTTATCCTTCAGTTTAGCGGCCAAAATGAAGATGTGTTCCACATCGGTCCCAAATTTGGCTACATCCGCAGGGACTTTGCCTTTTTTGACCATCTCACCGATCGTATTTCCCACCATGGCAGCGGTCATCGAAGCTCGACCCAGGCAGATGGCTTTAATATAAGGAGCAGCCAGGGCGATGGCTTTGAAGATATGATCCTCTAGAGAACCCCCCTGCCATGGCACAAGCGGGGATGAACGCACCTTTTTGATCTAAGCGTTTCAGATATTGGTAGAGGAGACTTTCAAGGTACACCGTGGGGACTCCCCATTCGTTCATCATCCGCCAGGGGCTCATCCCTGTTCCTCCTCCAGCACCATCCACAGTGAGAAGGTCGATCTTGGCATCCGAGGCATATTTGACGGCTCGGGCCAGATCCGCAGGCCGATAAGCTCCGGTTTTGAGTGAGACATATTTGGCTCCGATCTTTTTCAGACGCTCCACTTCCTTACGGAATCCCTCCTCATCCACCATACCCAGCCTGGAATGGCGTTCGAATTCTTTAAAATCTCCCTGTTTGAAAGCTTCCTGGATCACATGATCTTCAGGATCGGGGAGGACGATATAGCCCCGGCTCTTTAATTGCAGCGCCCTCTCCAAGGTCGGGAGCTTGACTTCACCACCGATGTCTTTGGCCCCTTGTCCCCATTTCGGTTCGATAATCTGGACGCCCAACTTCTCTACGACATATTCCGGAACGCCGAGGCGTCCGTCTTCCACATTATATTGAACGACGATTCCCCCATACCCGTCATACCATTGCTGGAATGTCTTGACACGGCGTTCCATCTCTGGAGATCTGACCACGTGGCTATTCTTAAATTCAGACTTGGGATCCATACCACAGACATTTTCCCCTACGACAACCAGGGTTCCGGAGATGGCTGCTGCAATCGCCATCGCTTCCCAATGAATCCGCGCGATATCGGTTGAACCTAAAGCGCCTGTAAAGTATGGGACCTTCAATTTAATCTTTTCTCTCGACCCAACTTCTGTTGACACGTCTACAGCCGGAAAGGTCGCACGGTCTGAATCGGCCGAGATACCGACCGCGCCCACACAAGTCCCCTGAATATTAAAATGGGAATAATCGATGGGATAATCTTTCTCAGATCCTGCGGTCACCTTGGAAAACGGCTGGGGGTAGAGAATTTCCCTTCCTCTTAAGGCGGAACGACCCACTTCACAAGGGCCTGGACACCCGTCCAGACAGGTCACACAAATCCCTGATATGGGAGCGGGTTCTACCCGATTTCGAGTAAAGGTCGCCGGACTACGATTTGGTTTGGTGAATGTCATACTCCCCCTCCTTCTTAAGATGATTAACAAAAAAAAGACGTCAAATCTCTTTGACGCCTTTGTCGTGTGAGATAAAATGGGCACCGAACTTCTTCGACGCCCTTGTCTTCAATACATCTTCGTATTGATCGTTAACTATTTAATATAATAAAATATTTTTGTCAAGAATATTCTGAAATTGGTCATCCCCCCATTTTTTCTGTGAGGAGGATAGCTTCAGCGATCTCTCGCATGGTCTTTCGACTGTCCATGCTCGCCTTTCGAATCCTTTTAAAGGCCTCTTCTTCGCTCAAGTCATGGTGTTTCATCAAGGCTCCCTTGGCCCTTTCCACCAATTTTCGGGTCTCCAATTCCTCCTGGATCACCTTAGTCTTTACCATTAATTCGGTATTCTCAATGCAGATGGCCGCCTGGTTGGCCACGGCTGTGAGGACAACTCTTTCTGTCTCATTAAATTCGTGGGGATAAGAGGTATAGCAATTGATCACCCCGATGACCTTATCTTTCAACGTCAAGGGGACACTGAGCATGGAGACCAAGCCCTCTTTTCTTGCCAATTCTTTCTCTTTGTAACGGGGTTCCTTCAAGACATTGAGGATGGCCAATGGTTTGTTTTCCTGTGCCACATAACCCACGACGCCCTCTCCTAATTTTAAAGTCCGTTCCTTGAGGTATTCCTCACTCATGGTTTGAGTCGCCCTGATTCTGAGAACTTTCTCTTTTTCATCCAGTATCCAGAGAGAACAGATCGTTGAATCCATTACATTGGCTGTTACGGTTACAATCAGCTTTAAGATGTCATCCAAATACCGGTCCGAAGAGATGGCTTGGCTGATTTCTGAAAGGGCTTGAATCTGTTTCTTGTAGGATGTCTTTCTATAGAGCAATTAAGTACCTCCTTTCCTTACAATCCATTCAGCTACGCGGTAAATTTACACAAAAGATCGAAAGTTGTCAACAAAGGTGGTTCCTTTTCCCGCCCCAGTTTTTGTGGTTCGCCAAGGGGACTAAAGGCATCCACCCAAGCCAGCGGATTCGAGATGAAGAAAAACTGGGGGTGGAGGACGGACGGTTTACTAAGAACCTTCGGTAGTGTTGACCCGGGTAGGAGATTATGCTAAATCTGAACAGACAAACCGACACCGGGAGACCATGTGTGATACCCATCCGTCGAGAACAGGAAGACTGATTGAGAGAGTAACCCGGCAAGTGTGACCGTTAACGCGTTGGATCAGCATTTTTCAATCTCGTGAAGAAGGAAGGAGACAAAATGGATCCGGTAAAACAGTGGTGGGTTGAAGAGAAGGCAAGGAAGGCCGTTGAAAAACTGGTGGCTCATGATTTTAAGGCGATTTATGTTGGGACGAAAGAAGAGGCGGCTCAGGAAGTTTTGAAACACATCACTCCGAAGCAGAGAATAGGGATAGGTGGCTCCATGACTATAAGAGAGTCAGGGATTTTGGAAAAATTGGAAGCACAGAATTATACTATTTATAACCATTGGAAGCCAGGGCTTTCAAGAGAAAGCATGCTCGAGATCAGGAAGTCGCAAATGACTTCCGATCTCTTTCTGAGCAGCGCCAACGCTGTCACTCTGAACGGAGAGCTGGTTAGTATTGACGGGATCGGGAACCGTGTCAATTCAACCACTTTTGGTCCCGGAAAGGTAATCCTCGTCGCCGGTTATAATAAGATTGTTGAAGATGTTCAAGAAGGGATCAAGAGGATAAAGAATGTGGCTGCCCCCCTTAACGCAAGGCGACTCAATATTGATGTTCCCTGTGCCAAGGTGGGAAAGTGTGTCGATTGTAATTCTCCCAACCGGATCTGCAGGGTGCTTGTTATCCTCGAACGAAAACCATCCTTGACAGATATCTTCGTCATTCTGGTCGGAGAAGAACTGGGATTCTGATACATTGCGGATTTCGCCTGCCTTCGCCGAAGCGGCTTCGCGCAGGCAGGGAATTCGGATTTCGGATTCTATTCCGCAATCTGCATTCCGCATTCTAAAATCTTAGTAAGGGGGAGGAGCTATGGGTAAGATCAGGAGGGCAATTGTCAGTGTTTCGGACAAGACTGGGGTGGTTCCATTTGCCAAGGGTTTAGCACAGATGGGTGTTGAGATCCTTTCAACCGGAGGGACGGCAAAAACATTGAGGGAGCAGGGCGTCTCTGTCACGGATATCTCTGATTATACGGGATTCCCCGAGATGCTGGATGGGAGGGTAAAGACCCTCCACCCAAAAGTCCATGGAGGGCTTTTAGGACAGCGATCTAAAAAGGAGCATGTGAAGAAGATGGAGGAGCACGGGATTCTTCCTATCGATCTCGTAGCGGTCAACCTCTATCCTTTTGAGGCAACTGTGGCAAAGAAGGATTGCGTCCTGGAAGAGGCGATTGAGAATATCGATATCGGCGGTCCGACGATGCTCCGCTCATCAGCGAAAAATTACCCCGATGTGACCGTGGTGGTGGATCCCAGCGATTACGAACCGGTCCTCTCCGAATTGAAGGAGAAAGGGGAAATCTCTTTAGAGACCAATTTTCGCTTAGCCAAGAAGGTCTTCCAACACACGGCACGGTATGATGGGGCCATCTCAAATTATTTGGGCCAGATCGAGAAGGGCAAGAAAGTCCACGAATTTCCGGAGACCTTCACGTTCCAGGTAAAGAAAGCTCAGGAGTTGCGTTATGGAGAGAACCCCCACCAAAAGGCAGCCTTTTATCGTGAGTATTTGTTAAGCGAGCCTTCGGTTTCGAATGCGGTTCAACT
This sequence comes from uncultured delta proteobacterium, assembly GCA_963827685.1. GTDB lineage: Bacteria > Desulfobacterota > BSN033 > BSN033 > UBA1163 > UBA1163. The sequence goes on from CAWHBU010000002.1 coordinate 141,892, forward strand.
CCAGGGCAAAGAATTGTCATACAATAATATACTCGATATTGACTCCGCCTATGAGACGGTTAAGGATTTTGAAGAAACGGCGACGGTCATCATTAAACATAACAATCCGTGCGGTGTGGCGGTTTCTTCTAAGAGTTTAGCGGACGCCTACAAGAAAGCGAGGGACTGTGATCCGGTCTCGGCATTCGGGGGCGTGGTGGGTTTCAATCGGGTAGTGGATAAAGAGACGGCAAAGGAGATGGCTGAAATCTTTCTCGAAGCCATCATTGCTCCAGGTATTGATCCAGATGCATTGGAGATTCTTAAGAAGAAGAAGGATCTCCGAATCCTCAAAACGCCACCTCTCACAGGCTCCCCCCTGCAAGGAGGATTTGATCTCAGAAAAGTGGTGGGCGGGCTCTTGGTCCAGGATCGAGACCTCGGCAAAGTGCCCATGGCTCAATGGAAAGTGGTGACCAAAAGGAAACCGACCGAGGAAGAGAAAAGGGCGATGGCTTTTGGTTGGAAAGTTGCCAAGCACGTGAAATCGAATGCCATCGTCCTCGTCAGGGAAGATCGGACCATTGGAATTGGCGCTGGCCAGATGAGCCGTGTTGATTCCACCCGCTTGGCGGTGATGAAGGCCCAATCATCAACCAAAGGAACGGTCTTGGCCTCGGATGCGATGTTTCCGTTCAGAGATGGTGTGGATACAGGCGCTGAAGCAGGTGCTTCAGCCATCATCCAACCCGGAGGTTCGATTCGAGACGATGAGGTGATCGCTGCCGCGGACGAATATAACATCGCCATGGTCTTTACAGGAATGAGGCACTTCAGACATTAATTCGTGAATCGTGAATGGTGACTCGTGAACCGTAAATTAGACTATACGGCTCACGGATCACGAACCACGAATCACGAGTCACGAGGTATATATGAAGGTTCTGGTGGTGGGCAGTGGGGGCAGGGAGCACGCCTTAGTTTGGAAGATTACACAAAGTCCAAGAGTATCGAAGGTCTATTGTGCCCCAGGGAATGCAGGGATCTCCGAACAGGCAACGATTGTCCCGATCAAGGCCAATGACTTAAATGGTTTACTTGAGTTCGCCCTAAAAGAGAAGATGGATTTGACTGTGGTTGGACCTGAGGATCCTTTGACCCGGGGCATTGTCGATCTTTTCGAATCAAAGGGCCTTTTCATTTTTGGAGCAAACAGGAAAGCGGCAGAGATTGAAGGGAGTAAAGCCTTTGCCAAAGAGATGATGAAGAAGTATTACATTCCGACAGCTTTTTATGAGATCTTCGATAACCGGAATGACGCAGTGAAATATATTCGCAAACAGGGGGCTCCCATCGTGGTCAAGGCAGATGGTTTGGCAGCGGGCAAGGGAGTGATCGTTTGCAATACCATAGAGGAGGCCACCCAGTCTGTGGATAAGATCATGGTGGAGAAGATATTCGGAGAGGCGGGAAATCGAGTGGTGATCGAAGAATACCTTGTAGGAGAAGAAGCGTCTTACATTGCTTTTACGGATGGAAAGACCATCCTTCCTATGGCGTCTTCCCAAGATCATAAGTCTATCTTTGATGGAGACCAGGGTCCCAACACAGGCGGGATGGGAGCTTATTCACCCGCACCTGTAGTGACGGATGAGGTCCATGAGAGGATTATCGAGAAGATTTTGAGGCCGATCATCTATGGCATGGGAGAGGAGGGCAGACCCTACAAAGGGGTTCTCTATGCGGGTCTGATGATTCATGATGGTCATCCTAAGGTATTGGAGTTTAACGCTCGATTCGGAGACCCAGAAACCCAGCCTGTTTTGATGCGGATGAAGGAAGATATCGTTCCCATTCTGGAGGCTTGCATGAAAGGGAATTTGTCCCAACACCACATCGAATGGGACAACCGTGCCTCTACGTGTGTGGTGATGGCTTCAAAGGGATATCCTGGAGATTACGAGAAGGGCAAAGTCATCGAGGGGCTAAAAGACGTTTCTCGAATGGAAGGAGTTTTTGTCTTTCATGCGGGGACAGCTCTCAAAGACGGGCAGGTCATCAGCAATGGCGGGAGAGTTTTAGGAGTGACAGGACTGGGAGAAGACATTCCGAGGGCGATCGAGAGAACTTATCAGGCTGTTAAGAAGATCTCCTGGGATGGAGTTCAGTATCGAACCGACATCGGTCAAAAAGCGCTGTGCTGGCTATAGGAAAAACGCATAGGGCATAGCGCATAGGACATAGCCTTTGTGGCGCCCTCATTTACTGGGGGCGAGGAAGATCATCGTCGGCAATCAATGCCGACGCTACAACTACTGGATGAGAGAAAAAGACGAAGCGGAGGATGATAGGGCATGTATAAAATCGCCGTGATTCCTGGAGATGGGACCGGACCTGAAGTCGTGGCTGAGGGAGTGAAGGTTCTGAAAGCCGTCTCCGAAAAATTCAAGTTTAAATATCAGCTGGAGCATTACGACCTGGGTGGCGAACGTTATCTGAAAACCAAAGAGACATTGCCGGATTCTGTTCTCAATGAGTTGAAAGAGATGGATGCTATTTATCTGGGTGCGATCGGCCATCCGGACGTAAAGCCTGGGATTCTGGAACAGGGGATTTTACTAAAGATTCGATTTCAACTGGACCAATATATCAATCTGAGACCTGTCAAACTTTATGTCGGTGTGGAAACCCCTTTGAAAGATAAGGGGCCTAAGGATATTGACTTCATTGTAGTCAGGGAGAATACAGAAGGTGCCTATACGGGTGTGGGTGGATTTGTCAGAAAAGGAACTCCGGACGAAGTTGCGATCCAGGAGGCGATCCATACTCGGAAAGGCGTAGAGCGTTGCATCCGTTTCGCCTTTGAATATTGTCGTAAAAGGAAGCAGAAAAATAAGGTGACTCTTTGCGGGAAGACAAATGTTCTCACCTATGCCTTCGACCTGTGGGAGAGGGCCTTTCGTGAAGTGGCTAAGGAATATAAAGGCATCGAGGCGGACTACGCCCATGTAGATGCGGTCTGCATGTGGATGGTCAAGAATCCAGAGTGGTTCGATGTGATCGTCACCGACAATATGTTCGGAGATATCATCACCGACCTGGGTGCAATGATTCAGGGAGGATTAGGGATCGCGGCTGGAGGAAATATCAATCCAAAAGGAGTTTCAATGTTTGAGCCTATTGGTGGCTCTGCTCCTAAATATACAGGAAAGGGAGTCGTGAGCCCCCTGGCAGCGATTTCTGCGTGTCAGATGATGCTTGAACATCTCGGCGAAGAAAAGGCCGGTCGAGGAATTGAAGAGGCCATCATGAAGGTAGTGAAGCAGGATGTGAAGAGCCTGAATGCTGGCAAGATGGGATATAGCACTTCTCAGGTCGGCGATCTGGTAGTGAAGTATATCAATAAATGAATTTCGGATTGCGGATTGCAGATTGCGGAATTAAAGTTTAGGAGATTTTTTGTTTAAGATTCCGAAATCCGAATTCCGAAATCCGCATTTGAGAATGGAGGTTATCATGGAATGGGGAATGAAAAATCGTCTGGCGCAGGTGATCAGGTCGGATGGGCATTGCCTTTTTTTGCCCATTGATCATGGTTATTTTCAGGGGCCGACCCGAAAATTAGAAAAACCCGGGGAAACAATTCGGCCGCTGCTTCGCTATTGCGATGCTCTCTTTGTAACGAGAGGCGTGTTGCGGGCGTCTATCGATCCTGAAAATACCAAGCCCATCATTCTTCGTGTTTCAGGTGGCACGAGCATGGTTGGGAAGGATCTCTCGAACGAAGGGATCACCACATCGATGGAGGAGGCGATTCGTCTCAATGCCGCAGCCGTGGGTATTTCAATCTTTGTCGGGAGTGAATATGAGAGGGAATCATTGTTGAACCTCTCCAAGCTGGTGGATGAAGGGGAAAAATATGGCATCCCAGTCATGGCTGTCACAGCCGTCGGAAAGGAGTTGGAGAAAAGAGATGCTCGCTACCTTGCTTTAAGTTCACGGATTGCGGCTGAACTGGGAGCGCGAATTGTAAAAACCTACTGGTGTGAGAATTTTGATAAGGTGGTCGATGGCTGTCCTGTGCCTGTGGTAATGGCTGGAGGCCCGAAGGTCGATACAGAGTTACAAGTATTCGAGTTTGTCCATGATGGAATGGAAAAAGGCGCCATTGGGGTGAACCTCGGGCGAAACATCTGGCAGAATGACTATCCTGTACCCATGATTAAAGCCTTGCGTGCGATCATCCACGAAAAAGCAGCAGTGAAGGAAGCGAATGATATATTTGAACAGGAGAAAACAAGAAAGACTAAAGGTTAATTCTGAGTGATGCGTTCGGAAAAAAATCCCGTCTCCTCTGGCGGAGAGGGCCAGGGTGAGGAGGCATCAGACGACATCCCCGTCAAGATAAATTATTTAATGTCGCTAACGGGCAGACCAGCGGCGACTTTTGGTTGGCCGATAGTGGGTTGTTATCTGAATCATTTCCTATCAATAATTTATGCCAATCTTCTTAGTAAACTTGTCCAGGGTTTTATCGAAGGTCCAAAGGGGAACATCCGTTAGTGCAGCCGATGCAATCAGATGGACGTCTATATAGCCCAACCCCTTTCCCATAAGCTGGTTGTTCTCAATGAATTCTAAGACTTCTTCATCTTCGGCTAAGATGGTCATAGGAAGGGATTGAAGATGTGTAAGGATTTCACGCCTATTTTTGAGATTCCCACAGGCAAGCTCACCAATAATGAATGGATGACATACGACTTCCCCATCATTTAATAATTTCTCAAGGCCCACATTCCCGGCACGTAGGTGAGACACCCATACGGAAGTATCGACAAGAACCATTTTATTTCTCTGCTATCCTCCGGCGAGGTATCCTTTCCAGTTTCTTTTCGGTTCCGCCCAGTTTCGCAAGCCTCTTACTGCTTTCCATTGCAATGAGTGCCTCCAACCCCAGCTTGACCATGGTTGTTTTCTCTTTAATGCCTGTCAGCTTTGAAACCTTTTTAATTAGATTGTCTTCGATGTTTAAGGTCGTTCTCATATAACCCTCCTGTCCGTATATGTATCAATATGCATGATTAGTGCATATGTTGTCAAGAAGGCTTTGGATAATCTTATTCGATAAATTTTGCCACATTATAGCTAATGGAGATGGTTTGTCAACGGATAGTTCTCGAGGGAGGTTCTGAAGGTAAATTTCCTGTTGTCATATCAATTCAGGTAATGTATAGTCTAAGTCATTTAATGCTTGGAGAAGAACCCCATTGGGAAAAACAGAAATGCATGTGGCCATGTATTATAACAACAGGGATGTACGGCTGGAAGAAATTCCAACTCCGAAGGTCGGATCGGGTGAGTTATTAGTCAAGGTGCTGGCAAGTGGCATCTGCGGCAGCGATGTCATGGAATGGTATCGGATTAAGAAAGCTCCCCGGGTTCTCGGTCACGAAATCGCGGGAGAGATTTTTGAGATCGGTAAAGAGATAAAAAATTATAAAGTCGGTGATCGGGTCTTCGTCTCCCACCATGTTCCCTGTAATACCTGCCAATACTGCCTGAACGGTTTTCATACCCTTTGCGACACATTGCGAACCACCAATTTCGACCCAGGAGGTTTTGCCGAATATCTCCGTGTTCCCAGGATCAATGTAGATCGTGGAGTATTCGTATTGCCCGATGAAATCTCCCTTGAAGACGGCGTTTTTATTGAGCCATTAGCCTGCGTCCTGCGGGGGCAGAGATTGGCAAGACTTAAACCTGGGCAGAGTGTTTTTGTCATCGGAAGTGGAATTTCCGGAGTTCTTCATATTGCACTGGCTCGTGCGTCAGGGGCAGGCTGGATCATGGCATCGGATATCAGTGAATATCGTCTCAAGGCAGCAAAGCAATTTGGGGCGGATGAAACGATCCTTGCAAAAGAAGTTAATCCCGCGAAGATTCGAGAAATCAATCAGGGACGGCTTGCTGATCTGGTGATCGTCTGTGCAGGGACAATTTCTGCCTACATTCAGGCTTTGCAATCCGTCGAACGAGGAGGAACGGTCTTATGCTTTGCTCCTTTAGAGCCGGGTCTCAATTTTGTTTTTCCCTTTTTTGATTTTTGGAATGACGGCATCACCCTCTTGCCCACCTATGGGGGAAGTCCTTTTGACATTACAGCCGCCATTGAATTGATAAGGGCTCAACGCCTTCCCCTTCGGGAAATGATCACCCATCGGCTTCCTCTTAAGGAGACAGGTCTCGGATTTCAATTGGTGGCCGAGGCAAAAGATTCCATAAAAGTAATCATCGAACCCCACCGATAATCTATCAAAGCAGGTACTCTCCAATTGTCAGAAGCGTAGAACTCAATAATTTCTCTTGAAATAATAGAAGAATGTTATATTAAGTTTAAGGCCTCGGGCAAAAGGAGTTCGTTAAAAGTGGAGGAAGAAAAAAGCATAGTGAAAAAGGTTTTGAATGGCCAGCGTCAGCACTGGGAGAATATGTTTTCGAATAAGCCCGAAATGCTTGGCACGGAGCCCAGTGATCCCGCTCAGAAAGCTGCGGACCTTTTCAAAAAGGAAGGGAGAACCAAGATTCTTGAACTCGGAGGAGGGCAGGGGAGAGATAGTATCTTTTTCGCCCGGAATGGATTTCAAGTTCATGTGTTAGACTATTGTGAGAGCGGGGTTGAAACAATCGCTCTAAAAGCAAAGGAATTAGGCGTGTCGCAATCTGTCACCGCTATATGCCACGATATCAGAAAACCTCTGCCTTTTGACGATGAATCTTTCGATGCATGCTATTCCCATATGGTCTATTGCATGGCGCTCACAAGGGCCGAGCTCGAATTTCTTTCCGACGAAATCAGGCGAGTTCTGAAAGCGAAGGGGCTTAATATTTACACGGTTCGAAACACAAAGGATCCCCATTATGGGACAGGCATCCACCACGGTGAGCAGATATACGAAGTCGGGGGTTTCGTGATACACTTTTTCAATAAGGAGATGGTGGAAGACCTGACAAAAGGATTTGAGATCGTGAGTGTCGATGAATTTGAAGAAAGCCGACTTCCGAGAAGACTTTTCCGAGTGACCCTGAGAAAGAAATGAAACACGAGAGACTATGATGAAAAAGGTGAATACACGACCTGCTCTGCACACGGAAGTCATTGGATATAAACACGGCGACGCAGTGCTGGAAGGTCATCTGGCCTATAATGATGCTGTCAAGGGAAAACGCCCTGGCGTTATCGTTGTCCATGCGTGGACGGGGCTCGATGCTTACACCAAGAGGCGAACGGAGCAATTAGCGGAGCTTGGCTATATTGCCATTGCCATCGACATGTATGGCAAAGGAGTCAAGGCTAAGGATGCTGAGGAGGCAGCCAGACTGGCTGGTATCTACAGGGCAGACCGAAGCCTCATGCGTAGCCGCGCGAATGCGGGATTGGAGGTTCTCAGGAAGCACGCCCTTACCGACGCTAAACGAATTGCTGCCATAGGCTACTGCTTTGGCGGCGGAGTGGCGCTGGAATTAGCCAGAAGCGGGGCCGATATAGCAGGGGTGGTGAGCTTTCACGGCAATCTCGATACCCCCAACCCTGAAGATGCCAAAAATATCAGAGGTAAGGTGTTGATTCTTCACGGTGCTGCCGATCCGATAGTGCCAACTGACCAGGTAATTGCTTTTCAGGATGAGATGCGAAAGGCAAATGTTGACTGGCAGATGGCGATTTATGGGGGTGCGGTTCATGCCTTCACCAACCCTGAATCTGGTCATGATCCTTCCAGGGGTGCAGCTTATAATGAAAAGGCGGACCGACGTTCCTGGGAAGCAATGAAAATGTTTTTCGCCGAGATATTTAAATAAAAAGAAGAACGGACTGGATTTGCCCGAGAAGAGGTCCGGAAAAAAATCACGGCTTATTGAGCCATGGGTCGCAGATTTAATCAATGGTCCGCATACCATAACAACATCAAAGACTTGTATGATTTTTTTGACTCTTAATTTTCATCGTAATAGTTATTTCCCAGCAGTATTCCCAACATAAGGCATAATTTTTCCAAGATCAACCGAATAAACCCGAGTCTTCTAAATAGATGGAATACCGCTCGCATTGAGACTGGTTTTTCCTTTCAAAAATGGAATGAGGAAAACGACAGCCTCAACTGCTTCTCCTTCCCACTCCTCCCAGCCCTCCCACCAAAACTCATAGCATGAACGCCTCCTAACAACGCCGGTGGCTGGTGCCGAACATCAGTAAATGTCCTCAGGATGTTTTTCATTGAGTGAAGTGGGTGGGATCTCTAGGTGGGGACGCATTCCTCCACATAATTTGTATTTGAAAAGCGCATGCTCAACCACGCAGTTCCAAACTACAAAAACTCCCATCCATTGGTAATTACCCTCCGACTATCCCTTTACCCTGACCGAATATTGGGAGAACAAATCAAGAAATGGCGATTGGAGCAAAGACTATTTCAAAGAGAACTGGCTAAAAAGATTGGGGTGGATGAGATGACGATAGTTAATTGGGAGAAGGGGAGGACGAAACCGACGAAGAAGAATTTAGAGAGAATAAAGGCAATTCTGGGATTTGAACCGCCAACCTGTTGATATATTTGGGAAAATTAAATGATTAAAAATTTTCTTGACAAAGGACTAACATTCATATATATAAACGATATTCCTAATCAAGGTGAGATCAATAATGTTTAGATCTGTACAAACTGACCGAATTTCAAAAATGATTTCGGATCAGATTAAGGAAGCAATCTTCCAAAAAAAAGTTGGAATAGGCGATAAGCTACCTCCGGAACGTCAATTGATGGAACAATTTGAAGCGAGCCGGGTATCCGTCCGTGAGGCTCTAAGAACCTTAGAGTACTCCGGTATTGTTGAAATCAAGAGGGGGGCTGAAGGAGGGGCTTTCATTAGAGATCCAAATACCAAGTTTATTAACAACTTCCTACAAGATATCTTTAGCATGGGTAAAGTTAAAGTTTCTGACTTAACTGAAGCCCGTTTAGCAGTGGAACCATTTTTAGCGAAAATGACAGCAGAACGCATTAATGAAAGTTCCCTTGAACAGCTCAAAGTGAATGTACAAGAGACGAAAGAGTGTTTGAATAAGGGTAACGAGAGTGATGCCAGGCTACTTAATCTTGAATTTCACCGAATAATTGCGCAGGCGTCTGAAAATCCGGTGATGTTCTTTATGATCGATTCCATCACGGATATTATGGAGCGTAACATTTCTTCTATCCCGCTTTCAGTTGAATCCTTGAAACAAATACTTAAGGATCATGAGAAGATTTATTCTGCAACTAAAAACCGAAACCCTGGAAAAGCGCAGAGTGTAATGCTCAAGCATATCTTGGATATCCAAAGAGCTTTAGAGACATGTAGGAAAGAAACTCCTATTTGAGGAAAGAAATGGATCACTTATAACATTTATATTTGTTGCCCTTTGGCTGATTCAAACAATAACTCTTGATTTCACAATCTCCATGAAACAAGGATATAACTGTGATAATTAAAATTCAAGTTCGAAAAAATAATTATTATGATTCAATGATTCTTTTAAGAATCAATACGGAAATTGCAAAGATGCCAGGTGTGCTTAAAGCAGGAATCATGATGGGAACTGATAGAAACAAAATTATTCTCCGAGATTATGGCTTCTGGAATCGAGCAATGAATGAATCTTGTGCTAGTGATTTGATCATTTGTTTGATGACAGAAAAGAGAAGAATGCTGGAAATGGCACTTGGAAAAATTGAGACAATGATTCATGAAAGGGTTATTTCACGTAAGAGCAGTTTTCGTTTCTCAAGTTTTGATGCTGCTTTTAATGCATTACCAAGTGCCAATTTTTCAATTATATCTATCCCAGGAGATTTTGCAGCCAATGAAGTTCGTAAATCTTTGCGTAAAGGGATTAATGTCTTTCTCTTTAGCGACAATGTTTCAATTGAAGAAGAAATTGAAGTCAAAAATTTAGCCGTTCAGAAAGGGTTATTGGTGATGGGACCAGATTGTGGGACGGCCATTATTAATGGGATTAGGTTCGGATTTGCCAATGTAACTCAAAAAGGGCCAGTTGGCATTATAGGTGCTTCCGGGACAGGTATACAAGAGGTATGTTGTCTGCTTGAGCAGTTTGGAAATGTGGGGATTTCGCATGCTCTGGGTATAGGGGGGAGGGACTTATCAGATCGAGTAGGAGGACTAATGTGTTTGACAGCTATTGATCTGCTGGAAAATGATCGGGATACGCAGATTATTATTATTATTTCCAAACCCCCCGGTGAAAAAACAGGATACAAAATACTTGAAAGGGTATCAAAATGTAAAAAGCCAGTTATATTAAATTATATTGCTTCCTCTATTGAGAACTCTCTTGACAATAATACAATTTTTGCTTCCACATTCGAGGAGAGCGCTCAAAAAGCAATAGATAAATTGGGAGGAGCTATAAAAAGGAGGGACGGTTCAGCAAATTCTGATGTATTGAAAGATTGGATTAATGATCAAAGAACGAGTTTGAGTAAAGGGCAAAAGTATCTTAGGGGAATTTTTTCAGGGGGCTCATTATGTTTAGAAGCATTGGGATTGTTACGGAAGTCTTTGAAAGGAATTTATTCAAATGTCCCTTTAGAGGAGAAATACAAACTGAAAGATGCAAAAGTTTCTTTTAAACATTCAATAGTTGATTTGGGGGATGATGAATTTACCTATGGAAGAGTTCACCCAATGATCGATCCTACCTTAGTTGCAGAAAGGATTCTCCAAGAAGGCAGAGATCCTGAGGTAGCAGTCATAATATTCGATGTAATCTTAGGTTCCGGGGCGCACCCTAACCCTGCAGCCATATTAGCCGAGGCGGTAAAAGCATTGAGGATGGAGAATGAGAAGAATAAAAGAAATATCATTATGGTTTCACATGTTTGTGGAACAGTTGGTGATCCGCAAAGGATTTCAATTCAAGAAAAAATGTTAAGAGATGCGAGGGTTTGTCTAGCGACCAGTAATCAGGAAGCAGTAGAAGCTGTTAAAAGAATTTTTTGTTGATCCTCGTTACGGATATTATGGAGCCAAAATCAGGATAGTAAGATAGTTTATTATTTTTCATTAAAATACTTAATATTTGGTAGAGAATCACCATGTTATTACAATTAATAATTAATGGCTTTTTAATTGGATGTGTATACGCATTGGCAGCCGTAGGACTCACCATCGTATTTGGGGTTATGAAAATCATCAATTTTGCACATGGTTCTCTACTGATGATAGGCTTATATTTGAGCTATTGGGCGTGGAAGCTACTTGGTATTAATACTTATTTAACTGCCCTTCTTGTGATTCCAGTTAGTTTTGCTATTGGGTATTACCTGCAAAAATTTGTGATGGAGCCGCTTTTCTCACGTGAGCGTGCGGAAGTGGTTGAGCCTATTAGTCTTATATTGCTCACTATCGGCCTCTGGATCATGGCAGACAATTTGGCCTTGCTTTTCTTCCGCGCTGATGTACGGAATGTTAGCACTAGTTTTTCATATTCGTCGTTTATGATCGGAGATTTAATCATCAGCACACCAAAACTTATCGCTTGTTTAACTTCTCTTGTTTCGATAGGAGCATTGGATCTATTTTTCAAGAAGACCTACATGGGGAGGGCAATTTTAGCAATTTCTCAGGATCGGGAGGCAGCGATCTTACAGGGCATTAACTCATATTATGTTTTTCGCATTTCTTTCGGAATCGCTACCGCGGTAACCAGTCTATGCGCTGTCCTCATCATCCCATTTTATTATCTGTATCCCACTGTTGGCCTATTTTTTGGTATCAGAGCATTTGTGATAGTTGTATTGGGAGGAATGGGGAGCTTCACCGGGGCTTTACTTGGGGGAATTATGATAGGACTTATTGAAGGGATAGGCTGCAATTTTAGTACTTCAAGCGCAGTTGAAGGTTACGTCTTTTTGGGTTTCATTATGATGTTGCTATTCAGACCCTCTGGATTTTTTGGTAAAAAGTGGAGAGTCGGAGATTAGGTTTTTGCATTAAAATTGTTTTTCCTTTCCGAAATTAAAGATTTACAGTGAAGTTTGAACCACTTGTAAAGAAGCTATAGATCCTTCGTGTAGAATTTTGAAAAATTTTCAACAATGCGAATTTCGTGATGGTGCAAGTGAATTAGGGAGGTGTATCAATGGAGAACATTAAACAAAAGATTAAGGAGGCAAATGAGAGAGCGATCCGGAAAGTATTAGAAGCAGACCCTTACCTCGTCGATACCAAACCAGCCTCCGAAGTCATCCCAGGAATTAAGGACTATTTGCTTCTTCACGCAGCTCCTAATATCGAATGGGACCGTATGTGTAATCCTCAAAAGGGGGCAGCCATAGGTGCATGTCTTTTTGAAGGATGGGCCAAAACCCCTGAAGAGGCTATGAAACTCTGCGAGGATGGAAAGGTTACGTTTGATTCAGCCCACAATCACCAGTCTTTGTGTGCTGCGGGTCATATGCTTTCTCCCTCCCAGATGGTTTTTGTTATTGAAAATCGTAAACACGGGAATAAAGTTTATATTCATATTCAAGAATCCAGATACGTGGCGCTTCGTTACGGTGTATATACACAAGAGGTTATAGATAACCTCAAGAGAGCGCGTGACATTCTAATGCCAGCATTTGGAGTCGCTTTGAGAAAGGCCGATGGTATAGATCTAATAAAATTTATTGCCGAATCTCTTCATATGGGGGATGAGGGACACAATAGAAATGTAGCCTCGACTGGTTTGCTTCAGAGACAGTTGATGCCACATATGTTTAAGGGGCGTCTTGACTATAAATTAATTGAACTTATGGCAAATTTTTTTGAGCAAGAGGCTCAGTTTACAGTTACCATAAAAATGGCAGCGATGAAATGTCGAGTTGATGTCGCTCATAACATTAAATATAGCACGCTTGTCACAACAATGGGAAGAAATGGCACAACTTTTGGTATTCGAGTGAGCGGACTAGGAGACGAGTGGTTTGTTTCTCCGGCTCCTGAAGTTAAGGGTTTTTTCTTTCCGGGGTATACAAGAGAAGATGCTGCCTTAGATATGGGTGACAGTGTCGCAACTGAGGTTGGAGGGATCGGCGCTTTTTCTTTGGCTGCCGCACCAGCATTGGCGAAGTATGGAGCTACGGTGGGCCTCGGCGGAACATTTGAAGACGCGATGAATACAACACTTAGGGCCTATGAAATAACTATGGCAGAAGATCCTCGTTTACAAATTCCAACACTAAATTTTCGGGGAGTTCCTGTGGGGATTGATGTGCTGAAGGTTTTAGAAAAAGGATTCTGTCCTGAAATAACCACGAGTATCGCTCACAATAAGATGAACGGTGCTGGGAAAATTGGTGCTGGGATTGCTATAGCTCCTATGGAATGCTTCAAGAAAGCGTTCTTGCGGATGGTTGAAAAGTGGGGACTTAAGTGAGAGGCTGTTCTTATGCTTTCTTAAGATTCTATCGGGCAATTACAGGCTCCTAAACTTCGTTGGGAATTGTGGAAAATGAGTTGTAACAATAAGCGAGGTTTAAAAATTCTTGCTAACGTCAAAATCGAGAAAGTTTTGAGAGGAAAGATAGCTAAGAAGCACTTTCTATCAGTTTTTTGGGCTCTCGTATTTATTTTGTTTTTCATATTCGTTATTCCGGTGATCGTAGCCGACAAGTATTACCGGCATATGATAATAACAATGTTATTTTTCGGCTATATGGCTATGGCCTATAATATTATAAGTGGCTACGGTGGACAATTATCTCTCGGGCATTCGGTTTATGTCGGTATAGGTGCTTACACCGCAGCGATTATGTATACTCAATTCGGTATAACCCCTTGGATTGGGATTCTCGCTGGTGGGATAACAGCTGTCCTTAGTAGCTTCGTAATAGGCTATCCTTGTTTCCGCTTAGGTGTTCGCGGACCGTATTTTGCTCTTGCAACGCTTGGCTTTTCAGAATTAGTGAGAATTGTTTTCTCAAATACCCATAGTTTACTAGGTCTCAAAATTCAAGGAAGTATGGGTATACTGATCCAATCAAAGGGTCAATCGATATTAAGCTTTCAATTTATGAATAAGCTTTATTACTATTATATAATACTTGGCCTACTATTAATTGTGATATATGTCACATACGCGCTTGATAAATCGAAGCTGGGCTATTACCTTAAGGCAATTAAAGGTAGCCAAAGCGCAGCGGAATCATTAGGGGTTCCTCTTACTAAAGTAAAGATGGTGACTAATTGTATTAGCGCATTTTTTACTGGGGTGGGAGGTGTATTCTATGTCCAATGGATTTTATTTATCAATCCTGAAAGGGTAATGGGTCTTGAATTCAATATCGATTTTTTGGTTTTTTGCTTAGTTGGGGGATTTAGTACATTTTTAGGGCCTGTCTTAGGAGCTTTTTTATTAGTACCAATTGCAGAAATCACAAGAATCTATTTTGGAACCACTTATTTGGGAAGTCATTTGATAATTTATGGAGCTGTATTGATATTTAGTGTCTATTTTTTACCTAACGGTATTATAAAACCACTTAGCGATGGATATGATTGGATTTTGGCCAAAGTGCAAAAATGGTAAAAATTCCTGGAAACGAACCATGAATACAGTTATTGAACTTTGTGATGTAACAAAGAAATTTGGCGGATTGATAGCTCTCAATAAAATAAACATTTTACTGGAAAAGGGCGAAATATTGGGACTGATTGGCCCAAATGGTGCGGGTAAGTCAACTATATTCAACATGATTTGCAATGTTTATAAGCCTGATGAAGGAAAAATTATGATTAGTGGGAAAAATTATCAAAATTATACTCCCGATAGGATCTGTCGCCTAGGTATCGGTAGAACGTTTCAAATAGTTAAACCTTTTGGTAACCTTACCGTTCTAAAAAATGTTATGGTGGGAGGATTCTGTAACCTCAGTTCTGAAACAGAAGCAAAGGAACATGCCCTTGAGATACTAGAATTTGTTGGACTTTATACAAAAAAAGACAATTTGGCTTATGAGTTACCTGTGGCTAGTCTTAAGAGATTAGAATTGGCGCGAACGCTCGCGACGAATCCTAACATCATCTTACTTGATGAAGTGATGGCAGGTTTAAATCCCGCGGAGATTGAGCAAATAATTATGCTGATTAAGAAGATGAACGATTCCGGTTGTACACTCTTGGTTATTGAACACGTAATGAAGGCCATCATGTCGATATCAGACCGCATAATAGCTCTAAATTTTGGCACAAAAATATTCGAGGGTACCCCAAGGGAGGCTGCTTCGGACGAAAATGTTGTTAGAGCCTATTTGGGTGGGGAATATGCAATTAATTGAAATTGTAGAGATCAATGTTTTTTATGGCGATGTTCAAGTGATTTGGGACCTCTCCATGGCTATTTCTAAAGGCGAAATTATAAGTATCGTTGGCTCAAATGGTGCTGGGAAAACCACTATATTAAAAACCATATCGGGTCTGTTGCGTCCAAGATCTGGTGAGATCAAATATAAAGGGCAAAACGTATTAAGCATTTTGCCCTCTGATCTAGTTGCGATAGGAGTTGCGCATATTCCGGAGAGACGGAGGCTTTTTCCAGACCTTACAACCCTTGACAATCTGGAACTCGGAGCTTACACGAGAAAGGCAAGAGTGAAGAAAAATAAAAATTTGGGAAAAGTACTCGATCTCTTTCCTATCTTAGAAAAGAGGAAAAAACAAGATGCTGGAACCTTGAGTGGCGGTGAACAACAAATGTTGGCTATCGCTCGAGGATTGATGGCCGAACCAGAGGTTCTCATGTTAGATGAACCTTCACTTGGACTGGCACCCTTGATTACAAAGGAAATTTTCGGAATCATTGAGCAGATAAACAAGAACGAGGGCGTGACAATCATGGTAGTTGATCAGAATGTCACAAATGCTCTCCGTATTGCAGACCGAGGATATATCCTGGAGAACGGAAGAATTGCTAATGAGGGAGAATGTTCAGTTCTTTTGAAAAACGAACAGTTGAAAAAGGCTTATCTTGGCACTTGATAGCTTTTCCTGTAAATGGTTCGATTATGGTTATCGGTAGATTGGGTTAATGGTGGAATTAAAGGTTTATGAGAAAATATTTTATAGAATGGGGGAGGAGGTGAGAAATAGGTGCAGTAGTAGGTGTACAAAGAAAAAGAGGATTTAAATTATACGTGGAGGCAAAACATATGAAAACAAGGCGATACACAAAACAGATTCGTTATGGCATTGCGTTCTTTGCACTCACATTTTTCCTGACTATGGGTATTCGTACAACGCCACCGAGTATTTGTGCCGAAGAAAAAGTCGTAAAAATTGGTGTCTTACTTCCTATGAGCGGGTTTCTTGCCACCACTGGGGAATGGACCCATAATGGAATTAGTTTGGCAGTGGACGACATAAATGATGCGGGCGGTATCAAGTCAATGGGTGGGGCGAGGATAAAGATTATCGTCACAGATAGTAAAGGGAATCCCGATGTTGCCATGGCTGAAGCAGAAAGGCTGATTTTGAGAGAAAAAGTTTGTACCATTATAGGAGCTTACCAGAGTTCAACTACTTTTACCTCCTCTAACATTTCAGAAAAGTACAAGGTACCTTATATGGTGGCCACTGCTGTGAAGAACGAGATCACCGGAAGGGAGGGATTTAAGTACGTTTTTCGTCACACTGGTAATATTACCTTTAATGCGGCGACTATGGCGAAGTCGTTTTATGAAGTTGCCACAGAGATAGGGTATAAGCTTCAGACTGCTGCAGTCATAGGAGAAAACACTGACTTCGGGCAAGGGGCGGAACAAGTTCTGAAGAGGGTATTACCGGAGCTAGGTATAAGAATTGTAATGGTAGAAAGCTACCCATTGACTATCTCGGATGTTTCCCCAATCATAACTAAGCTGAAGAATGCAAACCCTGATGTTGTTTTCATAACTGGGTATGTGGCCGATACAATTCTTATAGTGAAAACAGCGGCTGCCTTGAAATTTAAGGTTCCATTTGTTTCATCAGGAGGTGAGAACAACCCAACTTTTCTCAAATCAGTTGGGAACTCAGCTGACTACAATTTTGTGCGAGGGACTTTTAATAGGGAATTGGCAAGAACAAGGCCTGAACTGAGGGCCATTGTGGATCGATATGAAAAAAAGTTTGGGCTGAAATTGACCACGGAAACTGCAGACAACTATGTAACCACCTGGATATTGAAGGATGCTTTAGAAAGAGCCAAGAGCACTGATCCAGAAAAGTTGCGGGAGGCTTTAGCGAAAACAGATATTCCAGCTGGCCAACCGTGGATGATTCAGATGAACGATCGTATTACATTTGATGCTAATGGCCAAAATCCAAGGCCCCCATATATTTTAGTGCAATATCGAAATGCTGGAGAAAGTGTGGTTTGGCCAAAAAAATATAGACAACTTAAGCCTGTGTTGCCAAAACCGTAACATTCTCAAAGTGAAAGGTACTTTCTTATGAAGGTTAATCTTCTGCAGTATCGCTTAAGGAGAGCGAAGATCAGCGATATGTTATGTCGGACTTAAGGTTTACCAATTGTATAATTTCCGGCGAAGTCGGAATCTGCAGAAATAGGCAAGAGTGAGCTTAGGGATGACCGATTTCCCCCTTGCATAGAGAAGCACATAGGAGGAAAAGATGAAGCTAGATTGCATAATAAAGAATGGGAATTTGGTCATTCCTAAGCAAGGAATTATGGAGGGATCGATAGGAATTAAAGACGAAAAAATTACAACGATAGCAACAAGCCTGGATTTCGCAGCTGCAAAGGAGGTGATTGATGCTAAGGGAAACTATGTGTTGCCCGGGCTCATTGAGCCTCATGCTCACTTTGGGATTGGGTCACAGCTGGACGAAGATTTTTTAACAGAAACAAGGTCGGCTGCCACTGGTGGTATAACCACGATTCTTACCTACTATCGACAAAAAGAACCTTATGAAGATGTTTTTTATAAAATTATAACTCTCGGAGAGGAAAGATCATATATCGATTTCTCAATACACCTAGGCGTTTCATCGGAGGAACATATAAAAAGTATACCAAAATATATAAATGACTTCGGAATTACCTCTCTTAAGTTTTTAATGGGGTATAAAGGAGAGGATGCAAGAAGAATGAATTCAGCCGAGATGACCGATGGTATTCTTTACGATGCTATGTTGATCTTGAAAGAGTATAAAGGGGCCTTGCCGTGCATTCATGCTGAGAACATTGAGCTTATTTGGAGCATAAGGAAAAGACTAATAAATCAAGGAAGATCAGATCCTACTGCTTGGTCGGACTCTCGACCGGACTTTACAGAGTCTGAATATGTCAGACGTGCACTTTTTCTGTCCGAACTAACGGGGTGCCCGATCTATATTGTTCACTTGAGCTCTAAAAAGGGGTTAGAGGAGTTAAAGGCATCTCGACCACATTACTCAAGAGTATTCGTAGAAACATGCCCTCAGTATCTAACACACACGAAAGAACTAATGATTGATAATCTTTTGAAGGTAAATCCTCCGATTCGTTCGAAGGAGGATATTGATGCACTTTGGGACGGAATAAAAGATGGTTATATTCAGACCCTAGGCTCGGATCATATAGCTAGCAAAACGGAAAGTAAGAAGGGAAGTATTTGGGACGCTAGTTTGGGTTTTGCAGGAACAGCCACCTTGCTTCCTGTCCTATTGAGTGAGGGTGTTCACAAGAGGAAAATTTCTTTAGAAAAGGTTGCAGAGATAACATCTTATAACGTCGCAAAAATCTTTAATCTCTATCCAAAGAAGGGTAGTATTAAGATTGGGTCTGATGCAGACCTGACCATTATAGATTTGGAGAAAGAAAAAATAGTTAAACATGCTATGTTGAATTCTTCCTCGGATTTTTCGATTTATGAAAATTGGCATTTAAAAGGGTGGCCAATACTTACAATGGTAAGAGGAAATGTCGTGATGAGGGATGGTGAAGTAATTGGCAAAAGAGGATTCGGGAAGTTTATTAAAAGAAACCTTCTTTAGCTGTTTTTTACTTTTAGAATGATGGCAATCATTCTTTGTATGAAAGGGTAATTATTAAAGTGCATCTAGTGTAATGTCTCATAAATAGCTTTATTAAATATGAGTTCGATGATAGCAACAATTTACGTTAAGTTTTGCCAATTTAAAAGGACCACAATGTCAAATGTGATATTGCCTCTTGCCTGAGGGAAAAGTCCCCTGTTTCAGCAACCCATCCCGAGGTGGAGGAAAGATCAAAGCCGATTTAACTATTGGGGAGGATTTACAGTGAAAGAATTTGATTATGCATGTCCAACTTCAGTTAAAGAGGCAGTCTCAATAATAGCGGACCACAGGGGAGAAGCTAAAATCCTAGCAGGTGGAACAGATTTGTTAAATCTCATGAGAGGCGGGAAACTTTCGCCAAAATTTATAGTTTCAATGAGAAATATATCGGAATTCCGAGATGCCAAAATGCAGGATGGATTTTTAAGTATTGGAGCTTTTAGCACTTTACATAATGTCGCGAGATCAGAGATTATCAAAAGCAAATATCAAATTCTGTGTGGTGCTATTGAGCAAATGGGATCATTTCAGATTAGAAACAGAGGTACAATTGGAGGTAACATCTGCAATGCCTCTCCGGCCGCGGATACAGTAGCTCCTCTTATGGTTCTCGATGCCGAGGCAATAATACAAGGGCCACACGGTAAACAGAGAAAATCAATAACAGATTTTTTTAAAGGACCAGGAGAGACAATTCTTGCAGACGATGAGATCCTAACGAACATAATGCTTCCTGAAATCAAAGGTAACAGTAATGGATTATATATAAAACTAGGTAGGCGTAAAGCCTCCGAGATTGCTATCGTAGGAGTAGCCGTCTATATAAATTTGGATCCATCTAATGAACATATCAGCGATATAAGAATAGCAATTTCATCGGTAGCGCCAAAACCTTTGAGAGTATTCGATGCCGAATCAATTCTAAAAGGACGAGTTATAGACAGCCAATTGGTTGAAAAAACGGCGTCTGTTGTTAGTCAGGCTTCAGATCCGATCACCGATGTCAGAGCATCGAGAGAATACCGAAAAGAGATGGTTCGGATTCTGACGATAAGGGCTATCACAGATATTGTTTCGGGACTCAAGGAGAACCCTAGGGAATGAAGGTTATATCAAGACAGGGTTTAGTTTGCCGGTATCGAATTACTGAAATCAGACCTTATAACGTTAGTCAAGGACCCTTAAGTAATTTGCGGAATCTAGAACTGACACAACGGGAAAGGACAAAAAAATGAAAAGGAGGATTGAACTCAAGGTAAATCAAGAAATATACGAGCTTGAAGTCGAGCCAAGGTCTACATTAGTGAAAGTCATTCGGGAAAATCTGGGGCTGATAGGAACTAAGTGCGGGTGTGAGAGAGGAGAATGTGGCTCTTGTACTATATTGCTGGACGGATTGCCTGTAAATTCTTGTCTCATTCTTGCAGTTGAAGCTGAAGGATCTGAGATCTTAACCATAGAGGGTCTAGCTCGAGATGAAAAGCTTCATGTCCTCCAGAAAAATTTTGTAGAACATGGTGCCATTCAATGTGGGTTTTGTACTCCAGGAATGATTATGACAGCTAAGGGTCTTTTGGATATGAACCCTAGGGCAACAGAGGAAGAGGTGCGCCAAGCTATAGCCGGTAATTTCTGTCGCTGTACAGGATACGCTCAGATAGTAAAAAGCATTCTATTATCTACCGTAGATTATAAACAAGCTTATTAGTTTTGCTTTAAGGAGTTTTTATCAAGTATAAGATTTTAGTTTAAAGCTTGTTATACGCCAATAATCACTTTGTTAAGAAATGGATTCTTTAGAAATAAGATTTTTCCCTAAGTTGCACAAGATATAAGCAGGACTGCTGATAAATTAGGGGTAAAGCGAAAGATGATGTATATTGAGGAAAATTTTGGGAATGGAAGCAAATTTGTTTAAGATTGATGGGTACCATTATTTTTAGAACTGAAAATTAGAGGACGGCAATGCAGAAAGACGATTATAATGTGATAGGGAAGAATTTTAGTAAAGTTGAGGCAATTCAAAAAGTTGTTGGAAATTTGAAATATGCTGGCGATATATTTTACCCCAACTGTCTACATGGAAAAGTACTTAGGAGTCCACATGCACACGCAATAATAAAGAGAATAGATACTAATAAAGCGGAGAAGCTTAAAGGTGTGAAGGCGGTTATTACCTACAAGGATGTTCCAAAAATTCCAACTACACATAATTCTATTTATCTTTTCCATGTACAATGCTTCGACAGTTTTATTTTGGAAGAAAAAGTGCGGCACGTGGGGGACAGAGTGGCTGCAGTTGCTGCAGTGAGCCCTGAGATTGCAGAAGAAGCCGCTGAATTAATAGAAGTTGAGTATGAGAAACTGCCAGCAGTTTTTAATCTTATTAAAAGTATGGAACCAAATGCTCCGGCAATTCATACCATCGTTAGAAGGGGCGCGAATCAAGTTGACATAAAGAATAACATCTTGGCGACCCGAAATATCGGAGATATCGAAACGGGAGATGTGGATAGAGGTTTTAAAGAATCGGATTTAATAGTTGAAAATGTATTTGAGACCTCTAGACCAAACAACGCTCCACTTGAAAGGACTGTTATTATTTGTTGTCCTGGGCCTGAAGGTACGCTCGAGGTTTATGCTACTACTCAAAGTATACATACGTTGCGGATGAGTCTGGCAGCTTCACTTGGGATCCCTCTTCATCTAATAAATGTTCACCGCGTATATCTTGGTGGGGCTTTTGGTGCACATATTCATATGGGATTCGTTGAACCGATTTGTGCTTTTCTAGCCCTTAAAACAAAACGACCCGTAAGAATGGAGAAGACAAGAAAAGAAATGTTTCTTTCGTGTGGACGTCATCCACAAATTATAAAGTTGAAGACCGGGGTTAAAAAAGATGGTACTCTTGTTGCTCAACACATGGATTTAACCGATGATACCGGCGCTTATGCTACAGGAGCAGAATCGAAGATGCTTCTCCCAGCAGGATTTTTTATGTCCATGTATCGATGTCCTAATCAGCGATTTACTGGAAGAACCGTATATACGAACACGCCACCACTCTGTGCAATGCGCGGAGCAGGGAATCCGCAAGTCCACTTTGCCGTTGAATCACAGATGGATATGATCGCTGAGCAGTTGGGTATTGATCCGATAAAGATTAGATTAAAAAATCTCATCAAAGTGGGCGATACTGTTTATGGGTTCGGACATGAAAAATTGTACGTGATTCAAAGTGATGGTACTGAAGAGTTGCTGAGGGAAGGGGCTAAACTTATAAATTGGGAGAAGAGGAATAAAATTTGTTGTGATAAGTCGTGGCTAAGACGTGGTATGGGTGTTTCGAGAGGATTTCACATTTCAGGAATAGGGTCGGAAACCCCCTCCAAGTTTTATTTAGAATACACTGGTGCTATTGTGACAATTAATGGAAATGGAACCGCCAATCTTATCACAGCAAGTGTAGATGCAGGACCTGGGAGTAACACGGTTCATGCTGCTTTGGCGGCCGAAGAGTTAGGAGTCCGTTTTGAGGATGTTGTGGTTTGTGATAGCGATACAAATACAGCACCTTTTGATTGCCCTACCCATGCTAGTCGTAGTACATACGTCGTTGGATTGGCGGTTCAGAAAGCAGCAAAGCAGGCTAAAGAGATTTTGCTAAAATTGGCATCAGAGATTTTAGAGGCCCCAGCAGACATGCTCCAAGCAAAAGAAGGAAAAGTATACGTTGTTGGTAGACCCGAATGGTCAATAAGTATAGAAGAAGTTGTTCGCACAGCACAAAATAATAGTTGGGGAACCATTATCGGATCTGCTTCCTTAAGGCCGACTACTCGCCCTCCTCAATTTACGGTTGCTTTTTGCGAAGTGGAGGTTGATACACAAACTGGTAATGTAAGGGTTGTACGCCATATTGCTGGACTTGATGCTGGAACAGTAATAAATAGGCATGCCATTGAGGGGCAGATAATAGGTGGAGTTCACATGGGTCTAGGATATGCTCTGCTTGAGGACACTATAATAGATGAAACCAATGGGAATGTTTTGACAACCGATTTTACTGACTATAAGACCTTTACAGCAGTTGACATGCCGTCAATAGTAACAATTATTGCAGATACGTTTGAACCAACGGGTCCATTTGGTGCAAAGGGATGTGGCGAGGGAGTGACCAATCCAGTTGCACCAGCAGTGTGTAACGCAATTTATAATGCAATAGGGGTTAGAATAAAAAAGTTACCCGTAACGCCTGAAAAAATATTGAGTGCATTAAGAGAAAATGGCTAGGCTGATATAAGGAAGTAGGGGGAGGATATAGGGTGAAAGCAGGTTAACTCTGAGAACGGAGGTACAGAAAAGATAAAGGGGAATGATAACGGGTAAAATAATCTAATAGGGTTAGCGAGATGAGTAAAGAACACAATCTAGTAAGGTTTTGCCTTGATTTAAATTTTAATGATTTAAGTGGTGAATTAGTTGACCATACAAAAATAGTCGTTATGGATTCGATTGGGGTTATAGTCGCGGGATTTCATGCCAATCCTATTCATAAAAAATGGGCCCAAAGAACTAAAAACATTGCACCTGGTGATGCTACTATTCTGGGCGGAGATATCAAAGCTGAAGAAGCCTACACGGCGTTAGCTAATGGAATGGCTGGGACATCATTAGAATTGGATGAGGGTAATCGCTTTAGTGGAGGCCATCCTGCAATGCATGTTATTCCAGCAGCTTTAGCATTATCAGAAAAAAATAGTAGGAGCGGAAAAGAATTCATCACGGCGGTAGTAGCAGGTTATGAGATTGCCTCAAGGGTTGGGAGAGCCCTAGCTCCTTTAAGAAAGGAGAGTCATCCGCACGGAATTTGGGGGGTGATGGGGGCTACGATTGCAAGTGCTAAATTGCTGCGGTTAGATTTTAGTCAAACCTACCATGCCGCATCTATAGCTTCCAACTATTCCTTAAATACTTCTTTTGATACGGCACTAGAAGGGGCAACGGTCCGAGACTCTTATTGTGGTCTAGCAAATTGTTTAGGGATCTTATCAGTTCGATTAGCTCAAAATGGATTTACCGGGCTCAATGAAGGAATAGTTCGACAATATACCCATCTCGGGCAAAATGGATTCCAGGAATCTTGCCTACTTGATTCCTTAGGAGAAGTATTTGAGATCTCTAGAAATTATTTTAAAGTTCACGCAGCCTGTCGGTATACACATGGAGCCTTAGATGCTCTAAATCAAATTATATTTTCCCATGGGCCTATCCCACCAGATGATATCGCTAAGATTGAAGTTTTTACATATAAAGCTGCTGCACGGCTCAGGGACCCTAATCCTAAGAATGCTCTTCAGGCTAAATTTAGTATTCCTTATGCGATGGCCGCTCGTCTCTTTTATGGATCTAGCAGAATTGATTCGTTCAAAGATGAATCTATTACTGAGGAGGTCATCCAGTTAGCCCAGAAGGTGAAGGTCTCTGAGAATCCTGATTTTTCTTCTCAGCTTCCGAATAAGATACCAACAGAGGTAGTTGTGCATCTTTATAATGGTCAAAAATATTCTGCACTTATTGACATTCCTGAGGGCGATACTACAAAACCCTATTCTCCTCAAATTCTAAAAGAAAAATTTATAGCATTGATGTCTCCCCACGTAGGACCCGATAAAGTGGAAAAGATATTGAAAGTGATTGGAAAAATAGAAGATATAGAAAACTTACGAAGTTTCACACAACTTTTACATAATGGACCAGTTTCAAGTGATAAACGTATGAGGAGATAAAGATTCATTGAAAATATAGTTTATCGGTTAAGAATATTTAGACTAGAGTGCATGGTTTATGCGCAGGAATCATCTGTTTCAACACTTAGAAATACCAGTTACAGATTTTAAGAGGAAGATAACCATAAGCAACCGTATTGTCTTAGTTAACGGGGTTACGGGGAAGTGTTATGGAAAAAAGAGAAAAAGAAACTAATAGTATTTTGGGAGAAAAACTTAAAGTTATCAACATTGGGTTGGAGCTATTTTGCGATGAGTTAAAAAGCCAAGACGTAGAGGTGTTACAGGTAGATTGGGCTCCACCGGCGGGTGGGGACAAAGAAATAGCCAAAATTTTAGAAAGTTTAATCTGAATTCTTGGGCGGTAGGACTTTTTACATTGAAATGTGGGTTGGTTTGAACAAATGTGATT
This sequence comes from uncultured delta proteobacterium, assembly GCA_963827685.1. Classification (GTDB taxonomy): domain Bacteria; phylum Desulfobacterota; class BSN033; order BSN033; family UBA1163; genus UBA1163. Next base: position 167,194 of record CAWHBU010000002.1, read on the forward strand.
ATATATTATGACGTTGGTTTCCATATTTGCATGGATTTCAATTGGCATGATTTAAGTTGTCTATGCAAATCGTAAGGCAAATTTAGAGGTATCGAAAACTTACGAGAGTCCTTTATAATGGAAATACTTAAAGCTATATCCTCAACTCCTGAAGTGTTAACCAAGATTTCCCAATCAAAAACATTGGGTAAAATCATTGGGGTTTATGACCGAGCTTTGAATTTTCGACTGACTGATGGAAGCATTATAGGTGTTATAGAGATGACAGCAGGTAATTGTCCAGGCAATATTGTGATATCATGCTTTTCTAGTATTAATTCTGAAATCGAGGCTGGAACTAATGTATACCTATATCCGTCTTTTTTGCGGATAGGGGGTGTGCTAATTATTTCTCTTGAAAATATGAAACTATGGAACCCAAAAGTGGGGCTTCAATCCAATTTATCTCACCAATCAATTATAGAAAACAAGGTGATTAAAATAATAGTAAAAACGAGAGGATCTGCAAAAGGGTCTGGACCACTTATCCCTTATGCCTTCCAAATCAGCCGCGGGTTTAACTTTTCTTCTCCAAATTCTGTATGGGGAAAACTTTTTGCGCCTCACTTAGTTGGTATTTGTCAGGGCATTATTGAGGGAGATCGCAAAAAAATAGAAGAAAACTTTTCGCAGATTATCGGAATGGGTCCTGGCCTAACTCCCTCAGGGGACGATATCATGGTCGGATTATTTGGTTCTCTTTATCCAATTCTTTGCTCCTTTGGGCAAGATCCTCTTTCTCTTCCCATATGGCCCTCTGTTGATTGGATTAGAGGAACGACCTGGTTTGGGGATTCCCTTGTCTACCATAGCCTTAGGGGAGAACTCGCACAGCTGGTTCAGAGCGTTATTTTGGGAATTTTAACTGAAAAGGTAGATTTGGAGATCTCTTTACTTAAACTTCTAAGCATGGGGGCAAGCTCAGGACATGATACACTCCTCGGAATACTATTGGGAGTATTGGTAGGGTTGGAAATTAAGAAACAGAAAAATCTAAGTAACTAAGCTAATAGGCTTTTCAGGATGATGTTTAATGCGGTATCAAAAAAAATGAAGTTTTTGCTGCTAATTTTCTTGATGAATTGACAGTCAAGATAAATGTGAATTTAAAGGTGTTTCAAGCCGCCATGGATGAATATAATCAAACCTGTGATAGCAGGTATGATTACCTATTTGCTAAGGAAGCAAAGTATTTGTAGCCCGGAAAACACCGAAGTTTTATGCCATAAAGTGTTACCCTCACTTTTTGGGTACCTTAGGGAGAATTAAGATCAACCATAAGACAGAGGTTCTGAGGAAAAAGGGTGAGGTAATCCCAGGAATTTATGCCATCGAGAACGATGGCGGAGGGGATGTACGGAGATAGTTTTGATCTATGGTCAACAGGTGGGGCATGGGGCTTTGCCGCTAATTCTGGGCGCATTGCTGGAGAGAATGTTCTGAGGCACATCGGCAAATAATAGACCTTGACCAACTGGTAGCGAAACGAGCCTGCATCAAGAAATCATAGAGGTTGAATGATGGATCCAAGGTTTGCTGTTCTGGCAATCGGGGGGAATTCTTTAATAAAAGATAAAAACAGCGTATCTTTATCCTCACAGTACGAAGCGGTCAAGGAGACAGCGAAATATATAGCCGATCTCATTGCAGAGGGCTTGAGCATCGTGATCACCCATGGCAATGGCCCTCAGGTAGGTTTTATCTATAGAAGAGGGGAACTTGCCCGTCACGAGCTTCCTCTTATTCCCTTAGACATCTGTGGAGCTGACACACAAGGGGCAATCGGGTACATGATTCAAAAAGCGCTTCTGAACGAGTTCCGCAAGAGGGGAATTAAGAAGAAGGTGACCGCAGTGGTGACGCAGACAATTGTGAGCAGAGACGACCCGTCCTTTCAGTATCCAACAAAACCAATCGGTTCCTTTATGTCGGAGGAAGATGCCCTCGTCAGTAAGAAGGAATTCGGTTGGCAGGTTGTAGAAGATGCAGGTCGGGGTTACAGGCGTGTCGCTCCCTCCCCCGCATCGAGAGAGATCATTGAATTGGATGTTATCAAGTTATTGGTGGAAAGTGGTTACATTGTGATTGCTGCAGGTGGAGGCGGAATTCCTGTTATAAAGAATGAACAGGGTGATCTGGAGGGAGTTGAAGCCGTTATTGATAAAGACCTAGGGTCTTCTCTTTTAGCCAGAAATCTTGGGGCAGATACTTTCATTATTTCGACGGCCGTTGATGCTGTCTATTTAAACTTTGGTAAGAAGCGTCAGAGACCTATTCGCCATGCCACTTTGCTCGAAATAAAACGACATTTGGCGGAAGGGCATTTCAAACCAGGATCGATGAAACCAAAAATCGAGGCCATTATTGGGTTCCTTGAAGGCGGCGGGAAAAAGGGGATAATAACCTCGCCGGAGAATCTCCTTGAATCGATTAGGGGGGGATGTGGGACGACGATCGTGAAATAAGCATTTCGGAGGTAGTGCTGCTTTATTTTCGACATTCTTGGCGGGATGGCAAACTGCGTAAAAGGATTGATCGTCTTCATTGGAGAGGTCTACCCTAACCGTACTATTGGATCCCTCCGTTGATTAACAGAGATATTCGACCGTTAGTATAAGCGTTTATTATTTTATATCTCTTATATCTTATGTGATCTGGTCATAATTGGCTCGTATGTTCTGCAATAGATAGAAATAACCTTCCACAAAACAGGAATGGAAGCTATATATAGGTTGAATTGATTATAGACTGTTAAAAACTGGATATTCGGCCTTCAAAGGAGTAGGGTCAATGAAAAGTTTAAATCAAGCTGAACTTACTAAGATGATCGAAATATTAGAGGGGATTGTATCTAAAGGATATGTTGCTACAAATATCTTTGAACGTATCAAAAACACCCTTGATGTGTTCCCATATGAAGTTGAAAAAGGACAAATTTGCCACGTCGTGGTTATGGCCGGATCAAGAAGCGAGGTCAGTGAAGTTATGAAATACTCTAATAGTGTAAAGATGCCTGTATTTATCAGAGGATCTGGAACACACTTAGGAGGCGCCTATAGGCCCCATATGCCTGGTATCGTTATCAATACGCATAGGCTTAGTAAGATAGAGTTGTACGAAGATTATGGCTTTTTTGAATGCGAGCCAGGATGTATAGTTGGTAAAGTTGGTGATAAGTTAGCTGAATTAGGATATTTCCTTCCCATGGCACCGGGTAGCCGTGATACTGCAACTATGGGGGGATTAATTGTCAACAACACAAGTGGACACATTGTGGATTCCTCTATTGGAAAACCTGGAGATTACGTTCTGGGACTAGAGGTGGTCCTCCCCAATGGTGATATCATTGAGACTGGGACCAAAGGCTTGAGAAGGCCTGCCGGCACTGACCTAACCAAATTGTTTCTCGGGAGTGACGGACTTTTAGGGGTGATAACGAAAATCAGGATGAGGCTGGTTCCGGCAGTAAAACAAGCATATGGACTTGCAGTTTATAATGATCTCCTTTCTTTAGCACGGGGTGTGCAAAGAATGTACATGGAGAGATGCCCAGCTCCTTTGTTTATGGAATTCCTAGATGCTGGAAGCGCCAAGATCGGGTTCGAACTTAGGGGATTAGAACCCCCGAGGGGAGCTGTAAACATTTTTGTAAGTATTGGTCATTCAGAAGAAGAAGCATCTGAAAAAGCAGATACGGTTTTAAAGTCACTCAAAGCAGAAGGCCCACTCGATGCATATCAGGTGAAAGATGTGACTATTTGGAATAAAATCTGGTCTTCCAGAGAGGTTATTGGTTCTAATCTGATGCAGCAACGTGGAGAACAACTCAAAACTGCAGAAATAGTTTCTAACCTGAAGGAGTTGGTTTACTGTATGGAGGATTGTGTAGATTTTAATAGAGGGTTGCCATTATTGAGTCAGCTGGAGCTTTATCTCTTTGGCCATATTGGTGCTTTGACATTTCATCCTGCATGTTTAATTCCCCGACATTGGGATAATGATAAAAAGAAAATGGCTATTAATGAGCTATTTCAAAAAGATGCGGAGCTAAACGTTAAATATAGCACGTGTGGTGGTGAATGGGGACAGTTTGCGAAGAGAAAGGATTTCTTTATAAAAAGATATGGTGAAAAGAGCTATCAAATCGTAAAGGATTTGAAAAAAATGTTCGACCCTAATAATATTTTAAACCCTGGCATTTTGGAAGGTTATCGATGAAAAAGTTGACATACTATTTAAGTTCCGTAGCAAGGGGGAGAAGCCAGTGAATGAAGAAAATATTATTGACAAATTGAAAGAGACCATCGTGGACATTGCCCAAAGATGCAGGAACTGCAACAATTGTTATTCAGTTTGTCCACTATTTGAATCCACAAGAGGATTTCAGGTCCAAGGTCCATCGGGTATACTACAAGCCATTTCCTATGGGATTAAATGGGACGAACTAGAGGGAGATGAAAGAGAAATCTTGAGAAATATACTATATGCTTGTACTACCTGTTACAGTTGTGTTTTGAAGTGTAAGAGTAGAGCATCTGGTGTTCCCATTTTAGATGCTATACAGGGAGGTCGAAAGCTGTTAGTTGAGTTGATGATAGGGCCAATGCCTAAACAGATCAAGGTATTAGAATCTTTAGAGCAGGAAGGAAATCCATATGATGAACTCGCATTAAAGCGATTGGATTGGTTGAAAGATTTGGGGAAAGAGAGATCGCTTAATAGCAAGCTTTTACCAAGAGATAAGGCTGAAATTTTGCTATTTGCGGGTTGCACGGCTTCCTATAATGTTGATCTGAAGAATGTAGCATCCTCCGTAGTAAGATTGTTAGAGGCTGTCGGAGCCGATTACGGAGTACTGGAACAGGAGAAATGTTGTGGTTACCCGGCGAAGAGAATGGGAGAAGAGGGTTTATTCGGAGACCTTGCCCAAGATAATTTAGAAAAATTTAATGGAAGCGGTGTTCAAACCATCCTCACCATTTCACCTCACTGTTCCAATATCTTTGTCAATGAATATCCTGATGGTATAAAGAAATTCAAAATTCAACACTACACAGAGTTTTTCGCAGACATGATCGGGAGCAAGAAACTCAATCCCAAGTTCATGGGGGAGAGGGTTGTAACCTACCAAGATCCCTGTGATTTGGGAAAGAGACAAGGCGTTTACGATCCCCCGAGGGAGGTTCTAAAGAGTCTCCCCGGTGTCTCCCTCGTTGAGATGAAAAGAAATAGGGAGAACAGTCTATGTTGTGGCGGAGGTGGCGGAAGAATGTGGATTGAAACTGAGGAGACCCAAAGACTGTCGGAGACAAGGGTGAAAGAAGCTTTGGCCGCGGGGGCTGAAACCATTGCGACCGCTTGCCCTTGGTGCCATATTCAGCTGGAAGATGCCGTTAAGACAATTGGTAATGGGAGAAAAATAAAGGTTAAAGACGTTGCCGAACTCTTGGCGGAATCTATCAAATAAAGTCAGAGGACTGCTGTGATGGAGATTTTTGTTTGTTTACGACAGACGCCCATTATCAAAGGAGAACCCAAAATCCGGACGGACAGGAAATCGTTGGATCTTTCTGGGATTAACCGACACACAAATGAATGGGATACGTATGCCTTGGAGGAAGCCCTTGAGATAGTACAGAAATATGGCGGGAATGTGACAATTGTTTCATTAGGCCCAAAAGAGGTGGAAGATGTGCTTTTCCATGGTTTGGCAGCCGGAGCAGGAAAAGCAATACATATTGTGACGCCGGACCAACAAGAAATTGATAATTGGATGATCAGTAATGTGCTCAATCATTTCATTAACAAACAACCCTTCGATCTGATCTTGACGGGAGTCCAGGCAGAAGACGATGGGTGTGCTGAGATCGGGCCAGCCCTTGCTTATCTTTTGAAAATCCCCCATGCAACCATGGTGATAAAGACTGAATATGAGAAGGATCAGAAAGAAATGAAGGTGATCAGGGAATTGGAAAGCGGATACAAGGAGTCTCTCTGTCTAAGGCTGCCAGCTCTATTGACCATCCAGACGGGAATTAACCAGCCTCGATATGTATCCACAATGAGGTTAAGAAGATTCAAAAAGGAAGAAGCGATTACAAAGCTTTCTTTTTTGGATATCGCCTCAGAATTGAAGATCATACCGAGAATGGAGATTTTGGAAGTTTGCTCGTACAAACCGGAGGCTTCCCAAGTAGAGTGGTTGGAGGGAGGAACCCCAGCGATCGTTGATCAATTGTTTGAACGGTTGCGTGCGAAAGGGGTTTTATAAAATGAGTGGTAAGATTCTACTGATCGTTGAGCATAGAGAAAATGAGATTAGAGAAGTTGTCTGGGAGCTCCTTTCGGGGATCGGAAAATGGGCTGAAGATCATAAGATGAAACTGGAAGGGGTGCTATTAGGACAGAGCCAAGAGGAGTTCGTCAATGAATTGGCAGGATCCTTAAGTAGACTATATTATGTCGAGGATAAAAACTTAGTGTATTACACATGGGAACATTATCTGAGTGCCCTGATACCGCTTATTCAAAAAGTGAGACCTAGTTTGGTCATCCTCGGGCATACCAGTATGGGTATGGATCTGGGGCCGAGACTTGCTGCATCAATGTGCAGCCCCTATCTTCCCGATTGTCTTGGCTTGGAATTCCGTGAGGTAGGTCTCGTTGTAACACGGGAACTTTTCGGAGGCAAACTTAATGCTAAAGTTAAAGCGATTCCGAGTGAGCATTATTTTTTAACAGTAAGACCTGGAATATTCAATCCCAGTGCAGCGAGGAAAGGGAAAAAGCAGGTCGAGAAAATCCCTTACACAATCGATGCGAAAGGGTTCATGACAAAGTGGTTGGAATTAATGAAGCCATCTCACGAGGCAGTCGATATAAGCAAGTCAGATATTGTCATTGGAGTGGGTAGAGGAATCGGAGATAAAGATAAATTGAAAGTGGTAGAGGATTTGGCAAGAGCAACGGGAGGTGCTTTGGCGGCCACCCGGCCTGTCATCGATAACGGATGGCTGCCTGGAGAGAGACAGGTCGGGCAGTCGGGAAAGACCGTTAGACCCAAACTATACATCGCCTGTGGTATCAGTGGAGCATCCCAGCACAATATCGGAGTGAAGAAATCAGAGACGATTGTAGCCATTAATGTGGATCCGAGAGCGCCCATTTTCAGAATTGCTCATTATGGGATCGTCGGAGATTTATTTGAAATTGTCCCAGCGATCACGGAAAAGATTCGGTCGATGAAATAAATTTCGTGAAATAGAGTCATGAGCTTAGAGTTGATTGCAACGAGAGAAGTTTTCTTAGGATTCTCTTCCGGTTTAAAAGTGGCTTTTTATGCCGTCGCATTTTTCTTCCTAGGTCTTTTCATTTGGGGTCTAATTCAAAGATATAAGAAGTATCGCTGCGGGAGGGAACATGAAGGGATTACGGACATTGGTGAAAGAATAGTGATGTCCCTGAAAACTTCTCTCAGTAATGTAACGCTCATCAGGGATGATCCTTATTCTGGGATCTCCCACCTTTTCATGATGTGGGGTTTCGTTATTCTCCTGATAGGAACAATGATCATTGCCTTCAACTTCGATATCCTTTCTTTGATCAATAAGAATTGGAACTTCTGGCATGGATCGTTTTATTTGTGGTTCTCTTTCCTTTTAGATTTGTTTGGTCTCTTGCTCCTCATTGGAATTCTCATGATGGTTTTTAGGAGAACAGTTTGGAGATCCCCACGCTTGGATTATCACAGAGTAGATAGGGGAGTTGGGAATTATGATCGAAAAAGGTATGTGCTTGGTGATTGGATTTTCCTGGGAAGCTTATTGGTGATCTGTGTGAGTGGGTTCTTGCTGGAAGGAATACGGATAGCTATCACCCATCCCCTTGATAGTGCTTGGTCGTTCGTAGGAAAGATCGTTGGAGAAGTGCTCTCAGATGAAATGGGGATCGGGGGAGGGTTAACCACCTATAAGGTGGTTTGGTGGTTTCATGGGCTTCTGAGCCTCATGTTTATTGCTTATCTTCCATTTTCCAAAGGAGTTCATGTCATTGTCGATTTCGTCAACGTATTTTTTAAAACGGATCAGAGAGGGAGGGTCCCTCCTTTCTTTAAGGAGGAAATGAATTTCGATAGACCTGGCTACATTGAATTGAAAAATTTCACTTGGAAAGAGTTGTTGGATATGGATGCCTGTACAAAATGTGGGAGATGCCACATCTCATGTCCTGCCGTAATTTCAGGCCTGCCATTATCACCTAGGGATTTCATATTAGATCTTCGCGATTTCCTCTCCGCAAAAGCAAAAATGGTCGCGTTTTGGGATAGCGAGGCCAGAGCAAATCAATGCGAGAAGGTAGTCGGTGGTCTTATAAGGGAAAAAACCCTTTGGTCATGCACCACCTGTTTGTCTTGTACAGAACACTGTCCCGTGTTCATCCAGCATCTGCCTCTCATCATTAAAATGAGAAGGCATATGATAGAGGAGGGGGGCGTTGACGGAGGTATCCAAAATGCCTTTGTCAATGTTTCAGAGTGTGGAAATTCATTTGGTGAGGAAGGTGCGAATCGGGGGAAATGGGGGAAAGCCCTTCATTTTAAGGTGAAGGATATTAGAAAAGAATCTGCAGAAGTTTTATGGTTTGTTGGGGATTTCGCCTCCTTCGATAACAGGGCTGTAGAGGCAACAAAGGCCTTCGCCCGTGTGTTAGGCATCTTCGGCGTTGATTTTGGTATTTTATATGATGGTGAGAGAAATGCCGGAAATGATATTCGACGAATAGGAGAAGAGGGGCTGTTTGAAGAGCTTTGCGAGCACAATAGTAAGATGTTAAAAGGATGCCAATTTGATAGGGTCGTGACCGCAGACCCCCATTCGATGAACAGTTTGAAGTATGATTATCCAGACCTCGGGCACCCGATCCTCCATCACACGGAATTGCTTAATGAACTCATCCGGAGGGGGAAAATTCAACCGAAAAAAAGACTGAGCTACAGAGTTACCTATCATGATCCCTGCTATCTGGGGCGTTATTCAGGGATATATGAATCTCCCAGAAATCTATTGAAACATTTAGGAGTGGATTTGGTGGAAATGTCCCACTCAGGTCGAAATAGTCTGTGCTGTGGAGCGGGTGGAGGAAGGGTGTGGATATCGGAGAGGGAGAACTTCGAGGTGCGTTTGAGCCATATGAGAATTAAGGAAGCCCAAGATGCACAAGCCAATTGTATCGCGGTCTCATGTCCCAAGTGTCTTGTGATGTTTGAAGATGCCCTTAAAGCAATGGGGCTTAACAAAGAGCTTGTTGTGAAGGACGTTAGCGAATTGCTGTTAGAATCTCTGGACGCGGCTCCTTAAAGTTACAAAACACCACCAATTTCATTTGATAATAGCTGATATTTCAATCTTAGCAACTTCTATGGATAAGGTAAATAATGAACGAAACCTGTCCTAACACAAATTTTAAAATTGCAGACCAAGATGAGAAGAAAAGAGATAAACCACAAATAGACATCTTTAGGGCTTGGTGTAAGGCTTGCGGAATTTGTGTGGCTTTTTGTCCAACGGGTGCTTTGACCAAAGACGAAGCAGGCAATCCCTATGTGAAGGACATTGAGAAATGTATTAACTGCGGATGGTGTGAGATCCGGTGTCCGGATTTTGCCATCACAGTTGAAACTAAAACCAAGGGGAAAAAGAGGGTTGAAGTAAAAGATGGAGAAGAAGAGACAAAGCCAAAGGGAGAAGAAGTCTCACCCGAAAGAATTGTTGCTTCAGGGCAATGAAGCTGTGGTGGAGGGAGCCCTCCGAGCAGGCTGCCGTTTCTTTGCAGGCTATCCGATTACTCCCGCTACTGAAATTTCCGAAATCCTGTCGGTTAAGCTTCCTCAAGTGGACGGGACCTTCATCCAGATGGAGGATGAGATTGCAAGCCTGGGTGCAGTGATTGGAGCCTCTCTGGCGGGGGTGAAGTCCATGACAGCGACCAGCGGTCCGGGATTCTCCTTGATGCAGGAAAACCTTGGCTTCGCGATCATTGCGGAGGTTCCTTGTGTGATCGTCGATGTCATGCGAGGGGGGCCGAGCACCGGGCTTCCGACCTTTCCCTCTCAAAGCGATGTGATGCAGGCACGATGGGGAACCCACGGGGATCATCCGATCATTGTCCTTTCCGCTTCAACCGTCCGTGAATGTTATGAGATGACCATGAAGTCCTTCAACTTTTCGGAAAGATTTCGAACACCCGTGATCCTTCTGATCGATGAGGTTGTCGCTCACATGCGTGAGAAGATGGTGCTTACGGACGGAGGGGAGGTTGAAATTTTCAATCGGGTCAAGCCCACGGTTCCACCGGAATGGTATATTCCTTTTCAGGATACGCCCAGTGGCATTCCAGCCATGGCTAATTTTGGGGAAGGCTACCGATATCACGTCACAGGTCTCACCCATGACATTCGGGGCTTTCCTACATTGAGACCGGACGAGATCGGTCCCTTTATCGCGAGGCTCCATCGGAAGGTCAGTCAGCATTTCTCGGAGATTCAGATGGCTGAGTTTTTCCAGACAGAGGATGCTGACATCATCATTGTTGCATATGGATGTGTGGCTCGATCCGCTAAAAGGGCGGTGATTGAGGCGAGAGAGAAGGGCTTGAAAGTGGGGCTTCTCAAGCTGGTGACGATCTGGCCCTTCGTGAGGTCGGCCGTAGAAAAAGTCCTTCAGGTCTCGAAAATCCTTATTGTACCCGAGATGAATATGGGCCAGATCTCTCGTGAAGTGAAACGTGTCAACCGAGGGGTTGCGAAGGTCTTCGCTTTGAACAAAGTGGACGGAACCATCATCACTCCGGAGGAAATAATGAATCGAATTGTGGAGGTTTCGTGATGGCAGAGGTCACCAAACTCATTCACAAATATCTTCGACATGACAAAAAATTTCCCCATGTCTGGTGCCCGGGCTGCGGAATCGGGATCATGCTGGGTGCTCTCATCCGGGCCATCGACCGGGTTGGCTATGAAAAGGATGAGATCGTTTTGGTCTCTGGAATCGGGTGTTCGGGAAGACTTCCGGTCTACGTGGACTTTAATACGCTTCATACAACCCATGGTCGAGCCCTCACCTTCGCGACCGGAGTGAAGCTGGCAAAGCCGAGCCTGAAAGTGATCGTCATCATGGGCGACGGCGATGCGGTGGCGATCGGGGGGAATCATTTTATTCATGCGGCCAGAAGAAATATTGACGTCACATCCATCATTCTCAACAACAGTGTCTACGGAATGACGGGTGGACAGTATTCTCCGACTACTCCCTATGGGATGAGGTCCTCGACGACGGTCTACTCTAATATTGAACAATCCTTCAAGATCTCAGAATTAGCGGTCACAGCAGGAGCGGTCTTTGTAGGGAGGGGGACGGTTTATCATGCTAAACTTTTGGATAGCCTGATGGAGAAAGCTATTTTAAAAGAGGGTTTTTCGGTGGTGGAGGTCATTGCCCACTGCCACACGCAATATGGAAGGCAGAATCGTCTTGGCACGGCCGTGGAGATGATAGAATGGCAGCGGGATCATGCGGTTATTGTGGAGAAGGCAGCCACGATGAAACCCGAGGAGTTGCAGGATAAGATCGTCATTGGAGTGTTGGCGGATAAGGAGCTTCCGGTTTATCAGGATGAGTATGAGAAGATTCGGGAGAGGTCGAAGGGGGCCATCGGGAGATAGGATGGGTTCTCGGTATGAAATACGTCTGAGCGGTTCGGGAGGTCAGGGGTTGATTCTGATGGGAATCATCTTAGCGGAAGCGATTGGAATTTATGATGGAAAATATGTCGCCCAGACCCAGAGTTACGGGCCAGAGGCCAGAGGGGGGTCCAGCAAGTCGGAGGTGATCGTCAGCGACAAAGAGATTGACTATCCGAAAGCGATGAAGCTCGACCTTCTCCTTGCGATGAACCAAAAATCTTGTGATGAGTTTTTTCCAGATTTAAAACCCGAGGGGACCCTGATCGTCGATTCCACCTTTGTCACTCAGCTTCCCACGCCGAAAGCCTTCCAGATTCCCTTTACCCGCATTGCGCGGGAGAAGTTCAAAAGGGAGGTTGTGGCGAATATCATCGCTCTGGGAGCTCTGTCTCAATTGACTCCCATCGTCTCGGCAAAAGCAGTTGAATCGGCTGTCCTGGCAAGGGTGCCCAGAGGCACAGAGAAATTGAACCGGGATGCCTTGAGGGCGGGGATGAATGCTGCCAAACGGGCGAAGAAAGCGTGGATGAAATCGGAAGTGGTTCCAGAGGTTCTCAAAGAAGACCTTTTAGATTCATATTGATATACTTAAAGGATCGCTCTCGCCGCTAAGCAAAAGAAATATATCGATTGTTTTTTCACGAATAAAATTCAACCTTATGGCTATTAGATTGGGTAGGTGAGTAGCTACCGAATTTGAATAACCAGCCACCCTTCCATTACTCATTGACACCCTGTTCCTAATTTTGTAAATTTCGATTGAAACCAAACCTAAATACAAGCAGCTCGGCGACAGAACTCAAAAACGAATTCTCATGGAAGGAAGAAGAAATTCCACCCTGACTTGAGAGAAGGAATTCAAGGCGCAGCTTGCACAATCTGACAGATTATTTCTTTTCATAAATAGCCTCCCTCGAAAATGGGATGTTTCCACATTAAAAGACCTTTCGTTATAAAACCTCGTTGGAATTTTGAAAAGACAGTAACATCTTCGAAAAAAGACTGTTTCCCTAAATCAACGCAAGGCTATCGGCGACGGCGAGGCCGGTTTGCGTAGGATAGAGGCGGCCATCCTGGATAGAGATAAGGCCTTCTTCCCGAAGCTTGTCTATAATTTCCTTTTTTTCAGCGAAGAGATCGTAGTCATACCGGTTCTTAAAATCATGAAGGGAGACTCCTTTTTTCGTCCGGAGACCAAGGTAGAGCGCCTCCAATCTCAGCTGCTCCATCGTCAGGATTTCTATCTCTTCAACAGGAAGATTCCCCGCGTTAATTGCAGCGAGGTATTGATCAAGGGAACGATGGTTCCACCAGCGCCGATTGGGCTGGAAGGAGTGGGCCGAAGGACCAAGACCAAGGTAAGGGGAGTGGTCCCAATATTTTTGATTGTGTCGGGAGGAATATTTTGTTCCCCTTGCAAAGTTCGATACTTCATAATGGATATACCCGGCATCTTCCAGAAACTCAGACGTCTTTATAAAAAAATCATACTGCAATTCTTCTCCGGGCATGAGGAACTCTCCGGCCTGGTACCTTATCCCCAAAGGGGTTTTCGCCCCGAGCGTTAATTGATAACAGGAGAGATGCTCCGGTGAAAAGGCGACGGCCTGTCTCAAGGTATTCAGCCATGAGTTCATGTCTTGTCCAGGAACGCCGTAGATCAGATCGAGTCCCATATTTTGAAACCCAGCCTTTCTTGAGGTCTCAATGGCTGAAATCGCCTGCTTTGCAGAATGCCTTCTACTCAAGAAGTCCAACACTTTATCATCAAAAGATTGGATTCCGATGTTGATTCGATTGATTCCCATCTCACGCATCGATTCAAGCAAAGATTGATGGAGGTCAGCCGGGTTCGTCTCGACAGTTATTTCCGTGTCCGCCATGAGATCGAAGTTTTTCTGCACACCCGTCACGATGTCTTTTAGCTGTTGGGGGCTGAGAAGGGAAGGGGTTCCGCCTCCAATGTAGAGCGTATCAAAAATATCGAACCTGTTACGGTACACCTCCATCTCTTTGAAAAGGGCTTTTAGAAAATCAGGGATAGCAGAGATAGATGTTAACGAATAAAAATCACAGTAGTGACATTTGCTAAAGCAAAAGGGAATGTGAATGTAGAGACCGGGAGTTTTTGAGAGCATATTAAACCAGAGGTTAAGGTTCAGGTTGAGGTTGAGATAAGAGAACCAAGGTCAAGGTTGAAGGTTAAGGTTTTCTTAACCTTAGCCTTAATCTCAACCTGCTTTTTAGTTGTCCGTGTTCGTTTTCAAAACAGCTAAGAAGGCACTCTGAGGGATGGACACCGACCCGATTGTCTTCATCCTCTTTTTACCTTTCTTCTGCTTCTCTAAGAGCTTTCGCTTACGGGTAATGTCGCCTCCGTAGCACTTTGCCGTCACATCCTTACGAAAGGGAGAAATTGTCGTACGGGCTATGATCTCTCCTCCGATGGCTCCTTGAATCGCTATTTTAAACATCTGTCGAGGAATTTCTTCCTTTAATCTTTCGCAGGCTCGCAGGGCACGGGCACGGGCTTGATCACGATGGACAATTTGCGACAGGGCATCGACTTTCTCGCCGTTGACCAGGATGTCCACCAGGACCAGGGTACTCTCTCTGTAGTCGAGGACCTCGTAATCAAAGGACCCGTATCCCTGGGTGACGGATTTGAAACGATCATAAAAATCATAAATCACGTCGGCCAGAGGCATCTCATAAGTCAACTCTACGCGGCCCGGGCCCAGGTAGTTGAGCTTCGAGTTTTCACCTCGCTTCTCCATGCAGAGTTTCATCACAACGCCGAGATATCTTTCCGGCATGAGCAGGGTGGCACGAATATAGGGCTCTTCTCCTTTATCAATGGAGACAGGATCCGGGTAGTGAGCGGGATTGTCAACGAACTCGACGCTTCCGTCTTTCAATGTAAACCGATAACGGACGCTCGGGACGGAAAGAATGATGGAAAGATCATATTCCCGTTCCACCCTTTCCTGGACGATTTCGAGATGAAGGAGACCGAGAAATCCGCACCGGAAGCCCTGTCCCAAGGCAATTGAGGAATCTTTCTGATAGACAAAGGCCGAATCATTCAACTTATATTTTTCAAGGGCAACGGCAAGGTCTTCATAGTCCTCAGGAGCAATGGGATAGATGGAAGAGAAGACCACCGGCTTGAATTCCTTAAAGCCGGGGAGGGATTTGTCACAAGGTTGGTCATCGAGGGTAATCGTATCGCCGATGTGCACGTCCGACACGGTCTTGACACTTGCAAAAATATAACCCACCTCTCCGGCGGAGATCTTGTCACGTTTTTCTCTGGCGAGCAGGAATCGCCCCACTTCCTCGACCTTGTAAGTCGCCTGATTGGACATCAAGCGAATGATATCTCCATTCTTCACGGTTCCATTAAAGACGCGGCAGTGGATCACCGTTCCACGAAAAGAATCATACTGGGCATCGAAGATCAGGGCAGCCAGCGGTCCTTTCGGGTCCCCTTTCGGAGGAGGGATTCTTTTAACAATGGCCTCCAGAATTTCTTCGATACCTATTCCTTCTTTGGCCGAGCATTTTAGATAACTAAAAGGATCCAATCCCAACTCCGAGTCGATCTGTTCAACCACCCGTTCCACATCTGCCGTGGGAAGATCGATCTTGTTGATGACCGGGATGATTTCTAGGTTATTTTCCATGGCTAAATAAAGATTGGCAATCGTCTGAGCCTGCACGCCCTGAGCCGCATCAATCAGAAGAAGGACGCCTTCGCAAGATGCCAGGGAGCGAGAAACCTCATAAGAAAAGTCCACATGACCCGGTGTGTCGATTAAATTGAGAACATACTCCTCTCCATCTCTAGCATGATAGGGAAGGGCAATGGCCTGACTCTTGATGGTGATCCCTCGCTCGCGCTCGATGTCCATATTATCCAGAATCTGATCCTTGAAGTTTCGTTCATCGACCATGCCGGTGTATTGAATGAAGCGGTCCGCAAGGGTCGATTTTCCGTGATCAATGTGTGCGATGATGCTAAAGTTTCGGATGTTTTTCATGGATCTATTTTAGAAATCCGGGTTATTTCTCAGAGTTGTCTTAAAGGATTTACGGAATCTCTCGGAGAAATTAAATAGTTATAACCTAAATTGAGCGATTCTACGATTGAATCGTTCAAGATTGTCATTCCCGCGGAGGCGGGAATTCAGAAAATGCTGGATTCCCATTTTCACGGGAATGACACCTTAAGTGTTTGGATGCAATTATCGGTCAAATTCTTAATTTGGACAAAAGTGATATGTAGTGAAAAGTGCAGCCTGACGCCCTTCTGTCATTATGAGAAGTTGAAAGAAGATTTATTTTTTTCCCTTTGCTGTAGAACAAGGAAGGTTGACTTAGAAACTGCATGTCAATTTTAAGTCAACTTTACTTGACTTATATGAGAAAATATAATATAAGTCAAAATAAGTTGTCTTAGATGAAAGCATAGAGGGAATGTCGTATGGATGGAAGAGCAGGGACATTTGTAATGCAGCCAGGTGGTTATAAGGCGTTTATTCCTAACCCTTTACCTCCTTCCCCACCTATTCGGTACGATGAGAAATTGCAGTTATTGCTTTCGAAAGCAGATAGGGCCCTTGCAAGATTAGACGGGATTACAACTGTTTTGCCTAATCCAGATCTTTTTATTGCTATGTATGTGAAAAAAGAGGCTCTTCTGAGTTCTCAGATTGAAGGAACCCAAGCATCCCTTGAAGGAGTTCTAGAATTTGAGGCGGATTTAATTCCCAAAGAAAATGTAAATGAGATACAGGAGGTGATTAATTACGTAAGAGCGCTGACTTATGGAATTGAAAGGCTTAAAGAGCTTCCCATGTCTTTGAGACTCATTAAAGAAATTCACAGAATCCTACTTGAAGAAACAAGAGGCGCCCATAGAAATCCTGGAGAATTTAGAAAATCTCAAAATTGGATTGGCCCTCCCGGTGCCTCTTTAACCGAGGCCATATATGTTCCTCCACCACCTGAAGCGGTGTTACCTACAATGGGGGACCTCGAAATATTTTTTCATCGTAAAAACAATAATATTCCTCCTCTGGTTAAAATCGCTTTAATCCATTCTCAATTTGAAACAATCCATCCCTTTTTAGATGGAAATGGAAGAATTGGAAGGCTTCTCATCACGTTTTATCTTTTTTGGCAGGAAATCCTGTCCAAACCACTTTTGTATTTGAGCTTTTATCTAAAAAAGAACAGAGCTGAATATTATGATTTGCTGATGAAAGTACGATTAAAAGGAGGATGGGAAGATTGGATAACATTTTTTCTTAAAGGTATTAGTGAAACCTCAGAAGAAGCAGCGAAGACTGCCAGAGAGGTCATCCAATTAAAGGAAGATTTGTTAACAAGACTTCATAAAAATTCTATCTCAAGTGTTTATAGCGTTAAACTCATAGACCTGCTTTTTCAAACCCCATTAGTAAATGTTAAAGATGTCTCTGGAAAATTGAATATTTCAAAAGAGGCGGCAAATGAACTGGTTAAGAAATTTGAGAAGGTAGGTGTCTTAAAAGAAATAACGGGCAAACAAAGATATAAGAAATATAGCTTTAAGGAATATATCGAGATTATAGCAAGGGGGACAAAGGATAAATCATAAAGAGAGGTTGAAAGAAGACTCGACTGTTAGATATGCTTTAAGTAACATAGAAAAACCCCCATTTTGCAATATACAACATTATGCCACATAATACCACATTCAATTTATTGCATTCAATTTATTGCAATTCAGACACTAAAAGGTCTGAGGTTAGGGTGGAGAGGCGGTTTAGGGTGTAAAGAGCTTCTGCTGCCCTGGGCGGGGGCGTTGGTTAAAATTCTATGATTGTGTTGTGGAGAGATGCTCCTGTAAGAGGAGAGGGATTTTTGTTGCCCTCAGGGACGTAGGTTCTAAAACAACTTGGCGATTGAAGCAAAATAACTGTCAGGCCTTGAAAGATGAATCAAGGTCAAAGACGGTTTCAAATAATTTCTTCTCGTGAACCACGAGAAAGAGTGCGAGCAAGTCTATTTTATTAGCATTCTCTCAAGTCTTATCACAAGACGTTCGTATCTAAGTGGTGCCTCTGTCCGTTCATCACGTCTTAAGCCCCTGCTTCTTTCTCACAAAATCCATCCAACCGCTACTTTCGCAATTGCGGACTTCATGCAAAAGCTTATGTCTCCCCGTAACTGGAGTCAAGAATCAAGTTTTGTTAGGGAGAAGTCACTTCCAAATCTGACGGTGTTTGTTAATCCAAGTGGAAGTGTGCCTGTGCTTGAAATGAGAATTGAAAGGGTTAGATTTGCTAATCTATTGTCAAACGTTATGAACCCGGCGTGATTATTTTAAGCTTTGGGAAATAGGTTCGATAGCGAGCGATATCCCTGGTTAGCAGAGGGATTCCAACAACAGCGGCATGGGCTCCGATAAAAAAATCAGGGAGGGGAGAGCTTTTCTTTCCTCTTCTCCGGCGATATGCTAAAAAGCATTTGGCCGCGAGGAAGGCCGCCTCCCATGGAATGGGGTCCCGTCGGAAAAAAGCCGAAGGCAATACTTCCTCTACATCCTCAATTCGATCAAATCCTACTGATACCTCTGCATAAATAATCGGATTGATGACCAGGGTATGGTTCTCAGCATACTTTGCAAGTGCTTGGGAGGACCAAGGAAACCATTTCTTATCTTCTGTTACGATATCCAGAATGACATTGCTATCCACAAGGATGTCCATGGGTTACCCTCGGGTCAGCGCTAAAATCTCATCCGTCGTCATCTTGACTGTTGCTTTCCGACGCATTTGGTTGATCAGATGACGACTCCGTTTCGATGAAAATTCTACTCTCTCCAAGAAAACGGTATTTCCTGTTATCTTGAACTTCACTTCTGTATCTGGGAGGAATCCCATCTTCTCCCGAATTTCAATGGGGATCGTGACCTGACCTTTTGATGTGATACGCATCGCCGACCTCCTTTCTGATTCTTACTTGTATTATTCTTACATAAGGTATTGAAAAAATCAACCCTTATTAGATTTCTCTTGGTTCAATTAAACAAATTCCCGTCTAATTCGCTTCACGTGGGATGGGGTATATGGAATCCATCACAAAAGAACGGGGCGTGGTTGGAGGTGAATACAGGTGGATCTCTTCTCAAAATCGACGCAACGGCAGGATGTCTCTTGAATTCCTTGTCCAGGAATTGCCTGATCAATTGCCTGCTCCATCCCTTCGGATGATCGAAGCTCGTATAAAGGGAAAGGTCCCCTTCATAAAAGGTTTTTGTCTCCATCTGTTGGACTTCCGGCCCATAGATCGGCATATTGAAAATGGCAAGATTCAAGAACCCAATGCAGTCCTGATGTTTAACAACAAACTCAAGGGTTCTTCGGGCTTCTATCAGTCCTTCGGGAGGAGTTCCAAAAAGAAGATAGACATAGGTGGAAATTCCTACCTTTTTCAGATTTTTTAAAGCGGATGAAGCTTCCTCAAGATTGATTCCCTTTTGCATGGAGTCGAGCACAGTTTGGTCTCCTGATTCCAGACCGAGTTTCAACATCACACATCCTGATTGCTTCAGGGCCAGACAGAAATCCGGATCAATCAAATGGCGGGTAATCCTGGCAAAGCCGTACCATGGCGCACCCGGAGGATGTTCGGAAATTGCCTTCATCAGTGACGGACTGATCGCGTTATCCAGAAAATGGATAAGAACCGGCTTATTTTTATCGACCAGGTGGAGAAGATCATCGATCGCCTCCTCAACAGGAATGGCATGATAAGAATTTCCCTCGGCCCTTTCCGGACAAAATGAGCACTTATTCCAATAACATCCGCTTGAGGAACCGTAGGGGAGAATTGGCCCGGGGGCAAAGTAGTCTCTTACAGGGAAAGAATCATAGTTGGGCCTGAAATGATTATCTCCAAACTGTAATACTCCCATGAGCGAAAGCAAAGAGGCTTCTCCCGGTCCGGCCACAAGATGATCCACGAGCCCCTTAAAGGGGTTTTGCCAGTGAGGGTTTCTCATCCATGAAGTCACAAGCCCTCCGCCCAAAACCAATTTTACTCTGGGGTACGCTCGCCAGAGAAAACCAATCATTGCGAACGTGCACAGGGCCTGGGTTAAATAATTAAGCGAAACTCCGATGATCGAAGGTTGCTCACTCTTCAAATAATCAGTGAGCCGTTTTTTAAAATAGGGATAGAAGGGATTGTTTTCCGGATTTTCTGCGGCTCTGATAAGATCTGCGCTCCTTGCGGGAGAGAGTTCTTCATGCTGATAATTCGCCAAACCGAGACGGACACGACTGGAACGTGCCGCCATCTCGAGAAGCCGGTTCAGATCCTTAATGGCCCGGCGATAACGGCCGTTATCCTGGTAGGCGTCCCAACAGTTCAACGAAGTGAGATGTCTGGAAAGATGACGCGCTGCCCGGGAAGTCCAGGTATCCGATGACGCAGGTAGAGTGTTCAGGAGGCTGAGAAGACCCTCTAAATTCGCATCCAAAACCCTGTATCTTACTTGGTGGTGATTCAGGGCACCGCAGAGTTTAGCTATACCCGCTGGAGGCTCACATGGTTTGGCAACAGGAGGGTAGATGAGAATCATGTGCTTGATGATCGTATCATTGGATACTTACTTATTGAAATTTGAGAATTTATCTCTAACATTTAAACCAATTTCCCTAAGAGCCTCCCCTCCCCACCGTGGGAGGGGATGAAGGGGAGGGGGAGCCAATCGATTTTGTCCACCCCCACCCTGACCCTCCCCCATCGAAGGGGGAGGGAATATACAGGGAAGATTTCAAATATCTTTGGTTGGAATTTACCTCATTAGAAATAATGCCCCGCTCGGTTTTGAGCCGTTCGACTGTGCTCACGGCGACTGCAATTTCTAAGGGGGTTTACTTGGACCCGGCAAGACGGTTTTTTACTAAAATGGATATTTTCCCACTTTGATCACGGCATCCGCAATCTCCCTTCTGAGCATCACTGTGTTGACGGGAGCAAAACGAGTCAGTTTCTTGAGAGCGGACAACTGGGTCCTGAGTGTATCCCGCTCGGCGATCGCTGACAGGCTCTGCTTTGCACATCCTTCCACCCGCTCGAAGGCATCATTCACATAGACCTTTGTCATGGCCCTCTGAAGTTGGAAACTCTCATCTCCTGCTTTTTCCATTGTCTTCAACGTTCGCAGCAGGCCGCTTTCCATTGCGAAGACCTCAATCGCCATATCGCTGATCAAACCCACGATCTCCTGTTCCTCTGCCAGCTGCATCCTATACTTCTGAATCGCTGCTCCTGTGACCAGAAGGGCAATCTTCTTTGACATCTCCACCATTTCCTTCTGCATGCTCAACTTCTCATCATCCATTTCCACTTTCAGCTGGAGGGTAGGGAGTTCATTTGCGACCTTCTGCTCTGCATCGAGCATGGGGAGGCGATTCTTCATGGCGCGCTTTACCAGCATATCCATGATGAGGAGACGATTAATCTCATTTGTCCCCTCCACAATTCGACTGATGC
Source organism: uncultured delta proteobacterium (assembly GCA_963827685.1). Lineage (GTDB taxonomy): Bacteria > Desulfobacterota > BSN033 > BSN033 > UBA1163 > UBA1163. Next base: position 188,525 of record CAWHBU010000002.1, read on the forward strand.
GTGAATCTCGATACCCCCGCTCAACAGGATACTCATGGATATATCCGTACCCTCCGTGGATCTGGACAGCTTCGTCGGCAACATATCCCGCCGTCTCCGAACAAAAGATCTTATTGATCGAATCTTCAATGTTATACTCCTCAATCCCCTTCGCCATCTGAATCCCAACATCTTCAGCATGCCGGTCAATACGCCGGAGAATAAGATCGGTCAGGCCTGCGGTGCGGTAAATCATGCTCTCCATGACAAAACATCGAATCGCCATCTCTCCAATCTTCTGTTTGATCAGACCGAATTCGGCAATCGGCCGACCGAACTGAACCCTCTGTTTTGCGTACATTACCGCTTCCTGCAGGGCTTTCTTCGATCCCCCCAGACAACCTGCACCCAAGGTGAAACGAGCAATATTCAGGACGTTTAAAGCCACGATATGGCCCCTACCAATCTCGCCGAGAAGATTCTCCACCGGGACCTTCACATTGGTGAAGATTACGCTTCGGGTCGAGGAGCCTTTCATCCCCATCTTATTCTCTTCTTCATCCAGCGAAACCCCTTCGAAAATCCGCTCGACAATGAAGGCGGTGAATTTTTCTCCATTCACCTTGGCATAGGTGACGAAGGTATCGGCAATGCCTGCATTAGTGATGAACTGCTTCTGGCCATTCAGAATGTAAAATTTTCCATCAGGGCTGAGAGTAGCCGTCGTCTTGGCGTTCAGGGCATCCGAACCGGCTTCGGGCTCTGTCAGGGCATATGCGCCAATGAACTCTCCTGTGGCCAACTTGGGTAGATAACGGATCTTCTGGCCCTGATTGCCAAAGAGGACGATGGGAAGAGAACCAGGGCCGGTATGGACGGAATAGGCAGCCATAAAGGATCCTCCTCCGCGAGACAGGTTCTCCATCAACAGGATGACACTGACCTTATCCAAATCCTGCCCTCCATACTCCTCGGCAATGTCTCCAGATAGGAACCCTAATTCTCCTGCTTTCCTGAGCAGGCTTGGGACGAGCCCCTCTTTCTTCTCTTCAATATCGTCGGCTACCGGTAGAACCTCACCTACTACAAATTCCGTAGCCGCCTTTGCAATCAGCCGATGCTCTTCAGTAAAATCCTCAGGCGTAAAGATTTCCTGAGGCGAAATCGATTTGATCAAAAATTCTCCCCCTTTAATATACTTCGATTGTTCCATGACATCCTCCAACTATCTCAGGCGGGAAGCGGTAATCGACCCAGCCAAGATGATGGCAGAGGGATGTTACTCCTCAGCCACGACTTTCGTTCAGGGGTTACGTAAGCATGAATGGAGTGGGAGCGGACTTCGCGTCAGTTGTCATATGCTGCGGCACATGATTTTGAATATCGTCACCTTGGCCGTCGCCGCCATATTGAAAGCCCCTTGTATTTTTCTCTCAGCCAAAACTGGTCTTCTGGCAATCAAACCGCCTCCACCACGGTGGCGATACCAACTCCTCCGCCACCACAGACCATCTGGACGCCGGCCTTCCCGCCTGTGCGCTTGAGGTGGTGAACCATCTCCCCGAAGTACAGGACCCCGGAGGCACCAATGGGATGGCCCAGCGCAATGGCGCCACCTGTCGGATTCACCCTGGGATCGAGGCGGTCGTAGCCCAGCTCGTCTGCAAACTGGAGCAATGGGGAGGCGAATGCCTCGTTGGGCTCGATGATGTCCATGTTGTCGATGGTCTTGCCAGCCCGCTTGAGGGCCTTTCTCACAGCCGGGATAGGCGCCAGGAGCATGGGCACGGGCTCGCCTCCTGCCACGGCACAGGCCGCGATTCTGCAGAGGGGCTCAAGTCCCAATGCCTCGGCCTTGGCCCCGCTCATGAGCAGGACCGCGGCAGCCCCATCCACGATCTGTGAGGAGTTGCCCGCGCTGACGAGTCCGTTTTCCTTGAACGGAGTGGGAAGCGCCATGAGATCTTGAAGGTATGCTTCCGGGTCCGCCACCGCCTTTGCCCGAAAGACCTCATCCCTTTCCACGCTCCGGGTCACACCCTCCCAGGTGAACTCGAATGGAACGATATGCTCCGCGTACCAGCCTTTCCGTTCGGCCTCGACAGCCTTCTGCATGCTCCACATGCCAAAGCGCTCCAAGTCCTCTCGGGTGTGTCTCTGATCTGCGGAGATCATCTCGGCGCAAACCCCCTGGGGCACCAAGATGCCGATCTCAGTAAGGCGAGAGGACAAACGCACCGGATATTTGGCATCCATAGCTACCTGAATGTCGGACATCATGCCGAAGTGGGACATGATCTCCACACCCCCGCAGATCATGATGTCTCCTTCCCCCACCATGATCTCGTGCGCAGCGATATTGATCGCCTTGAGGCCGGCATTGCAGTACTGGTTCACTGTGCAGCCCGCCGCCTCCTTGGGGATGCCCGCAAGGAGCGATGCGATGCGCGCAATATTGGCGCCCTGCTCCCCGATCTGGCTCAGGCATCCAATGATTACGTTTTCGATCTCCGTTTCATCGAACTTGGGGCACCGAGAGCGGACCCTTTCCAGCAATCCCCGGAGGGTGTTGGCCATGAGATCCTGAGCTGATGCCTGGCAGAGCTGGCCGCCTTTCTCCATTCCCTTCCGCCCCGACTTGCCAATTGCGGATCGAACCGCATCAATGACCACCACTTCATTCAACCTTGCCATGTTCGCGCCTCCTTTTCTTTAACTGTCTTCGCCGCCGCCCCTCCAGGGGAGACCCATTATGACTCACGGTCATCATCCCTTGCAACCGCGCCTGTCTCATGCCTCACCCGAACTTTTCACTGATACTGATAAGAACTCGCTTGATGGTGATTTGAACATAAGAAAAACGGAGTTGGATGTCAAGAAAGAAAACCACCGTTGATTACCAATTGCAAGCATGTATTACCAAAAAGTCCTGTCGCGGATCTCAGGAAGTAGTCTTGAGAAAAGGGAGGCGAGGGCTTCATCTACCACTCTTCAGTTTCGTACCAGAAACTCCGGGGGCGAATCTTTATCCTTGATTGATCTGCCTCCCCCTTATTCCAAAACCCTTATTTTCTGCTCCGGACTTTGACTTGGAGTGATGAATCGAAGGCGATAGTAATTCCCTTCTATTCTTCCGATGTATGTCCCCGGGGAATCGCCGACTGGGGTTCCTGTGATCTCGTAGGCGTCCCTGCGCCCGACGGATACGAGGATTTTCCCGCCGGATTCCACAATGGCTATGCCCTCCTGGCCACTGGATAGTTCGCCTGCAAAAACGCGGCCCTTATACCGAAGAATCCGGGAAACCTTGTGCTCTTTCATATCGACAAGGTATTCTCCTTCTTGATGCTGAAGGCGAACCCAGGGGCCTCCTTGTTGATTTGCCGGGTACCAGTAAGTGTTGACCAGGGTGAGACTTCTGCTGTCGGAGGGCAGGGATCGTTCGAGCACGGTCGATCCTTTGGTAAATTTCAGTTTGTATTGGTATGCAGTTAGGGAAGGGTGAATGCCATGTCGGAGAAAGACCAGCGTGCCGTGCTCAGGAGGAATGGGGATCATGCAGGAGACCTGCAGCGGCATGGATCTGTAAGCACTCTTAATATAAGGTTTAATCGATTGGCCAAGTGAGGGGTATAAGTAAAATGCCACAACGGCGAAGAGCAGGGCAACTACGATGCATATGATTAGCCCAACAAAAAAGATTCTAAAAACTTTTTTCATGGTTTTACCTCATATTTTAACAGAATTGTGGCACAACATTTTGTCTAAAGGTTCCCTTGTATCCTAAGATGGTTTGGTGACAACCCCTCTTTATATATGTTTTGTAATATACACCACACCCAAGCTTTTTAAAAGTGCCAATTTCGGGAAGGGCGGGAGGGTAATCACCCGTCTGACCATTGCCTCTGCCTTGACAAATGTAGCCCTCAATAACTAACTTTAAATCGATGAGATTGACAAAGGCTGGATAGAGAAAGGAGGAAAAGACAATGGAAACAAACCAAAGAGGCTATTCAAATCTGTGGAAGGGACTTATGGTTGGCAGCATTTTGGGTACGGCAGCAGGCTTTTTATTAGCTCCCAAATCTGGAAAGGAACTGAGGTCAGATATTAAGGGGAAAACGGACAAGGCATTGGAGGAGACAAAGCGCGTTTACTCAGATAGTCGCACAAGGTTTAGAAATGCTTTGGCGTGTGTTGCTGGGATAGGAGAAAAGGCTTTACCAAACGACTTTGTGTCGGGTGAAGAAATAATGGGGGACGCCTAAGAGGAATTAACAGGTTGAGGAGACAAGAGATATAGACTTTTAAAAGTTTTCCCGAGTGTTTTATGGATTCCGAAACTTTCATTATGGTGTTTTAATTTAAGATTTCCAAACGGAATACAGTCTTTTCTACACGGAGATATAAAATTTATCTTGTTTACTTTGATTGTCGTTTTGGATAGAATAAAAAGAGTTCAGCGAAAATCAACAGGTGCCTTTTCATTAAAGGCGGATCAAGCAGCTTTTGTAAGACGTGAGTGGTAACCAACAAAAAAGAAAGGAGGTTTCATCCTATGGCAGAGAATGGAAACGGTGGTGGAGGGTTCCTGCGGGGATTCCTTATAGGAGGCATGCTGGGGGTAATAGCAGGTGTTTTATTTGCTCCTAAATCCGGAAAAGAGCTGAGATCTGAACTGAAGCAGAAGGGGAGTGAAGTCCTCGACGAAGCGAAGGGATTTTATTCAGAAGCACAGGTTAAAGCGAAGGCCATCCTTGAAGATGCTCAGCGCCGGGCTGAAGAACTGAAGAAGGAAGCCAATCTTCAGCTTACCGAAGCACGCCTGAAGGCAAAGGAAGTGATAGAGGACGCAAAAACAGGGGCGAAAAAAGTAAAGGGAGCGGTAGAGGTAGGTTTGGAAGCCGCAAAGCAAGAGTTCTCTAAGGGATCGAAGAAGAATGAAACCAAGGCTTAAATCGAAGGGAGATCACCACTTATGTTACAGACTATCAGCGTCACTGTCATTGCAGCCTCTATAGTCGTTGTCACGATTGTTCTCATCCCTGTTATTTTGCAGATCCGCCGAACAGCTCGCGAGGCTGAGAAATTTTTAGAAACAGCCCGCACGCAGATTGTTCCCCTGGGTCATGACCTGACTGTCATTTCCAAGGAAGTCAGTAGTATCGTGCAATCCATTCATCGGCAGGCGGATAAAGTTGAGGAAGGGATTGTCACTGTTGAGGAGGCTGCCGGGCGCCTGCGGGAGTTCGAGGAAGCCGTATTGACCATCGTTGGGGAGCCCCTACTCAAGCTTGCAACGCTGGTCAGCGCAGTGAGCCGAGGAATCGGGGCCTTTCTGCGATTTTTTCGAAGTCCAGCTGCAGAGTGATGAATGTAGGGAAATAAAATCAAGGACCAAAACAGAGATCCCGAGATCGTTAGATTGAATTCGATAGAGCCTGAACTTGTTTCAGGGCAAGGTTCAGGACCTGGTTCGGGATGACAAGAAACAAGCGTCGACCGCGGATTGATGTTTCAAGGATCTTAAATTCTTTATAAATACCCTAGTTTCTTCAGGTTGACCATCAGGATGGAGATAGCGGCAGGGGTGACACCAGAGATTCTTGAAGCCTGGCCGAGGGAATAAGGTTTAATCTTCTTCAGTTTCTCCATCACCTCTGTGGTGAGTCCGATCACAGAGCTGAAATCAAATTGTCCTGGGAAGCTCACGTCCTCCAATCTTCTAAACCTTTCAATCTGTTCCATCTGCCTCTTGATATACCCGTCATATTTCACCTGAATCTCGACCTGCTCCTGTATCGATTCTGGAAAATTTTCGAGACTTCGATCAAACTCAAAGAGGTGTTTGAAATGAATCTCCGGCCTCTTCAGTATTTCTTGAAGGGAAGAATCTTTTTTCAGAGTAGCGCTTCCCCATTGATGGAGGATCTCATCATTTTTCTTCGTGGGATTGATTCTTAGAGATGAGATTCTGGATAGTGCTTTTTCAATCGCCGCTTTTTTCTGCAGAAAGATCTTATAGTCTTCCTTCTTCACTAACCCCACTTCGTATCCGTCTTCTCTCAATCTCAGATCGGCATTGTCTTCTCTCAAATAGAGGCGGTATTCCGCACGGGAGGTAAACATGCGATAGGGTTCGGCAGTCCCTTTGGTGACCAGGTCATCGATCAAAACGCCGATATAAGCATCGGAACGTTTCAAGATGAGAGGTTCCTCCCCTCGAATAGAGAGCGAGGCATTGATCCCGGCCATCAATCCTTGTGCCCCTGCCTCTTCGTAGCCCGACGTTCCGTTTATCTGTCCAGCGTGAAAGAGTCCTTTGATCCTTTTCGTTTCAAGGGAAGGCTTCAGTTCCGTGGGATCGACAAAGTCATATTCGATGGCATAACCGGGCCGGATGATCTCCACTTCTTCGAGCCCTTTGATCGATCTTAGCATTCGGATCTGGATATCAAGAGGAAGGCTGGTGGAGATCCCATTCGGATAGACCTCATTGGTGTTTCGGCCATCGGGCTCTAAAAAGATCTGGTGTCTTTTCTTATCTGCAAAACGGACCACTTTATCCTCAATCGAGGGGCAATATCGGGGTCCGATGCCTTTGATAATTCCGCAGTAGAGAGGGGACCGGTCGAGGCCGCTCCTAATAATTTCGTGGGTAGTGGGATTCGTATAAGTCATATAGCAGGGAACCTGTTCGACATCGATCTTTTCTGTTGAGAAGGAAAAAGGAATTGGCGGTTCGTCTCCGTATTGAGGCGTCAGTTGAGAGAAATTAATGGTATTTCGATCGAGCCTGGGAGTGGTTCCGGTCTTGAGCCTTCCCATCCGAAACCCCAATCTATTGAGCGATTCTGATAAGCCGATGGAGGGCGGATCACCCATCCGGCCGGCAGAAAAGTGGGTGAGACCAATATGGATCAGACCATTCATAAAAGTCCCCGGGGTAAGGATCAATGCTTTTGTTTGGATGGTTTCATTTGAATCTGTTTTCACACCCATGATCTGATTTTCATCTATTAGAATTTCCTCTACCGTCGCTTCTTTGATCGAGAGATTTTCTTGATTCTCGACAGTCCTTTTCATTCGAGATCGGTATTCCTGACGATCAACCTGAGCTCGTGAAGAGCGAACCGCAGGACCTTTCGTATCATTGAGCTGACGGAATTGTATTCCTGTTTCGTCAGTGGCTTTGGCCATCTCTCCACCGAGTGCATCGATCTCCTTCACCAGATGGCCTTTGGCCAACCCACCCACAGCAGGGTTGCAGGACATGTAGCCAATCTGTTCGACTTTTTGAGTGATCAGAAGGGTAGGGTGTCCCAGACGGGCGCAGGCCAGGCAGGCTTCAATCCCAGCATGCCCTCCGCCCACCACCACTACATCGTAATCAGCCATAGTCAACACCAAAATTCGATTTAAAAGCGTTCTCGCCAGGTATGCTGCCCGAGACACAGGGCGTAGCGACTAAATTTCAAAATTCCAAAATCCAAATCCCAAATAAATTCCAAGCCCCAATTTCCAATAACCCAAACTGTTTTGTTTAGAATTTTGAATTTCGGTCATTGATATTTGTTTAGAACTTGGTATTTGGGATTTGGTGCTTCTCTTTTTCGCTATGCGCTCTGCCCTATGCGGTTTTTTTGCCTCGGCAGGCTTTTACGCAGACGCCACAGATATTATGGCTGAAGTGGAGGGTTTTGGCAAAGGTTCTGAGTTGTTCATAACATCGAAGATGATCGAAATCCCCTTGCCGTTCCTTAATTGCCCCTGCAGGACAGACCGACAGGCAATTGCGGCAGGAACCACAATCTCTTGTTGAAGGGGAATCAATCATAAGAGGAAGGTCGGTGAGGATGGTAACCAAACGAATCCGAGATCCAAATTGTTCATTGACGAGAAGGTTGTTTCGGCCGATCCACCCCAATCCCGCAGCCCGGGCCACATGTTTATGGGAAACGTGGCCCTTTTGGTTTTTCCAATCAACGATTTGGGAGGCAGGGATGGGCATCGCCTGGTGTCCGAGGTCTTGAATCGCCGAACTCACGATCAGCCCAATGGTGTCCAGAAGAATATTAACCCTCTGGTAGTGATGGAAATAGAGTGGAGTGGGTTGGTTTTCAATCTCTTCTAAAATCGCATTGGAAAGGTGAAATCCCACCGAGACCCCATAGGGAAGTCGATTGATCAAGGAAGGAGGAAGAAGGATTTCCTCCTTTTTAAAAGAACGAAGATCTGCCACTCCAAACAGGGAACCTCCCTGTTGGTGGCAAAGTTTTTTTATCTTTTCGGCGCTTTCCTTAGGATTCGGCATGGAGTAAATTGTGACTTTTGAATGGATTTATTGCAAGAACATTCTCATTTCGGAATTCGGAATGCGGATTTCGGATTTGAATTCCGCACTCCGCATTCTGCAATCGGCAATTGAACTAACGCGCCTTAATCTTCAGCTCTTGCATTTTTTTGCGAAGGGTGTTCCGATTGATCCCTAAGAATTGGGCGGCAGCAATTTGGACATGGTCCACCTTCTCTAAGGCGGACTTGATCAAGATCTTCTCTACCAATCTAATGATATCGTCATAGATCCCCATCTTGGTCTTTGTCTCCACATAAGGGTCAATCTTATTCAGAACTTCAACCAGTTTCTGTTCCAGGATATCATCCAGAAGATGAGATCCTGCCTTCAGTTTGCTATCTTTCGCAAGAGGTCCGCTCTTTTTCAAATGGAAATTTTTAATCACAGGAGAGAGGATCGCTGAGAGGATGGAGAGGAACTGAAAATCCTCAGCCAATTCGTCTCTGGGACCATAGAGGGAATTCATGTTCATGACACCCATGGGCTCATTATCCGGAATGAGAGGGATGCAGAGCAGAGGGGGTTGGACCTTCTCGATCCACCTCTGGCTCTTCATCATTTCCTCGTAGAGCGGCTCTCGACTTAAATCCTGAATCACCATGGGTTGTCGCGATTCCAGGACTTTACCGATCGTCCCTTTTTGGGCAGGACAAGTTGGCGGATGGATCTCTTTTTCGATTCCATAGAGAGCTTCCACTTGGAGAAAATCCTTTTGAGCGTCTTGGAGGAAGAGGGCTGAATACTTAATTGGGAAATATTGAGATAGGATTCCCATCGCTCCGAGAAAATAATCTTGGAGGTGGTTCTGTGGAGGGAGCAGGATGATCTCGTAAAGGCTCCTCAATTCAGGGTTTGACCGGGGATTGATGAAGAATGGTGAAGACATATCAGGCTCCTATCCGCTGGAACTCGAATGAAACGATGGTTTTGACAAACGGGGTACCTTGGAGTTTATTCCGAAGATTAATCCTATATAAATTGAATTCCAATTTCAAGAAAAATTTACACTTGAAGTCTCATCATGAATTCATTAAAATCCACTCCATATGGCCGCAAAGATTGAGATGGATCGGCCTCGGGTGGTGATTCTCCTCGGTCCGACGGGATCAGGAAAATCAAAATTGGCTATGGAATGGGCGGAGGAGTGGGGGGGTGAAATCATCAGTGCTGACTCCATGCAGGTTTATCGGTATATGGATATCGGCACAGCCAAACCCACACGCGACGACCAAGAGAGAGTACGGCACCACTTAATTGATTTAGTCACCCCTGATCAACCTTTTCATGCTGCAGTCTATCGAACTCTGGGTCGGAAAACCATTGATCAATTATTCCAGGATAAGAAATGCATTTGGGTGGTAGGAGGAACTGGACTTTATATCAAAACCCTCACTCAGGGACTCTTTTCCAGTCCCAAAATAGATCCCCACGTGAGGGAAAGCCTAAAACAGGAAGCCAAGGAGAAAGGGGGAAATGCCCTTTATGAGCGTTTGAAAAAAGTCGATTCCCAGACAGCCTTTCATCTCCATCCGAACGACCTCTTTCGAATTATACGAGCTCTGGAGGTCTTTGATTCGACAGGAGCCCCCATTTCTTTCTATCGGGAACAGCATCGTTTTGGAGAAAGACCATACGTGACTTTAAAAATTGGTCTGGAGATGAACCGGGACACGCTCTATCGTCGTATCGAGGAAAGAGTAGATCAGATGTTAGAAAAAGGGCTCCTTCAGGAGGTCGAGAGGCTGATGGAAATGGGTTATGGACCTGAATTGAAGCCGATGCAGAGTTTAGGTTATAAACAGATGGTCCAATTTCTCTTGAAAGAGATCGGGTGGGAGGAAGCCGTAAGACAGATGAAAAGGGATACACGTCATTATGCCAAGCGGCAATGGACATGGTTTAAGGCCGATCCTGAGATTCACTGGCGGGATGAGTCAACGGATCGGCGAAAAATGTTTCTCGAAATCGAATCTTTTTGGGGAAGGGGAGGCCCCAAGGCATGGTGAAGAATCAGATTAATATCCAGGATCAATTTCTCAATCGTATCCGGCGGGATCGGAAACATGTGGTGGTCGAATTGACCACGGGTCGCAAGATCGAAGGGGTTATTCTCAGCTTTGATAATTTCTGCATCATCCTCCGGAAAGAGGCGGATCAGCTGGTTTATAAGCATGCCATCTGCTCCATCTCTTCCGGTGAAAAGATAGAATTTCTTGAGACAAGATAGAATAAATTCCAATAACTAATAGGAACGACATAAATAAGGTGACATCACCCTCTCCCTAACCCTCCCCCCTTGGAGGTTGTGTCGTAATCAATGACGGAGGGGAGATATGGACAGAGCAGACAGTCAAGTTCCTCAGCTTTAGAAGGCGGTCATTTAGAGGTATGGGTAATCGAGCTTCTTGCAAATGTAATCTTTCCATAGGCTTGCAGCCCCGTAGCTGACCGATAAAAGGTTTCCGCCCTAAAGCTTCGTCACCTGACCGCCTGCTCCGTCTTGTTGCGAGAGCGGTCTCTTGTTCATTATGACACAGTCTCTTGAGGGGGAGGGGAGGGTGGGGGGTAAAATAAATTAACACATTTGCATTAGGTTGATTAATATGTAAGTTAGAGGACAGGATGATGGATGATTTTGATGTCAAACCCATACTTGAAAGTCTCTTTTTCATTTCGGATTCTCCCATTCGGCTTGAAACCCTTGTCGAGATGCTGCCCGAATCAAACAAAGAGGCTATCTTAGAAGGGATTCATCAGATTAAATCAGAATATGAAGATCGTTCCAAGGGAATAGAGCTGGCAGAGATAGCGGGTGGATATCAATTCCGGACAAAACCCAGCTGGGCCGGATGGGTCAACCGGCTGAAAAGAGCGAAGGCAGTGAGGCTGAGTCAAGCCGCTTTAGAGACATTGGCCATCGTTGCCTATCGCCAACCCATTATAGGACCTGCCATCGAAGAGGTTCGCGGGGTCGATTCGGGATCTGTCCTTCATACCCTTTTGGAAAAGGGATTGATTAAGATATTGGGCCGAAAAGACCTGCCCGGACGTCCCATTGTCTATGGGACCACCAAAACCTTTCTTGAACTCTTCAGCCTTAATACGCTTTCTGATCTCCCCAGCCTCCAAGAAATCCAACCCCTTCGAGCGCCCGAAGAGATTTTAGAAAACCCCCATCCCTCTCCCCTTGGGGGAGAGGGATGGGGCGAGGGGGAGAAAGCAGAGTAGGGAATTCGATTGGCACTGGAACGGATTCAAAAGATTTTAGCCAAGACCGGGATCGCCTCGAGGAGAGAGGCCGAGAGGATGGTGGTTGAAGGTAGGGTGTCGGTCAATGGTAAAGTCGTTGAGACATTGGGTTTCAAAGCCGATCCATCCAAGAATCACATCAAAGTGGATGGTAGAAGACTCACCCATTTTGAACCGAAAGTGATTCTTCTCCTCAATAAACCCAGGGGCTATCTTTCCACGGTCAAAGACCCAAAGGGAAGGCCAACCGTTTTGGATCTTCTTAAAAATTTGAAATGGAGAATCTATCCAGTAGGTCGCCTCGATTTCGATGCCGAGGGACTTCTCCTTCTCACCAATGATGGTGACCTTGCCCACCTCCTCTCCCATCCAAGATTCTCCATTCCAAAGACCTATTTGGCGAAGGTGGCAGGCGTCCCGGAGGAGAAGAAACTGATGCGGCTCAAGAGGGGGGTAATGCTCGAAGATGGAGAAGCCAAGGCCGTTTCCTGCAACCTTATCCGCCAAAGAGAAAAAAATAGCTGGGTCCGGGTGGTGGTGACAGAAGGAAGAAACCATCTGGTGAAGAGGATGTTTTCAGCCATTGGCCACAGTGTTCTCAAGTTGAAGCGAATCGAATATGGGCCGATTCACTTAGGAGACCTCCCTTTCGGACAATTCCGTTACCTCACCGCTGAAGAAATGGAGAAGCTTAGAAAGATCAGTTGGAGTAAGATAAATAAAGATGGGGAGAAAGGGAGATAGGGAGACACGGAGAGTTTTTGATGCGGAATGCGGATTTCGGAGCCGTTTGTAGCGCCCCCATTTATTGGGGGCGAAAGAGGAGGACGTCGGCAGTAAATGCCGACGCTACATGATTGATTACCAAAGTTGAGATTCTAAGAAAAGTTGTCCATCTAGCCACGTTGATCATTCCTGTCGGATATGCCTTGACTTCTGAGGAAACGGCCATCCTATTTCTCGTCCCTTTCTTTATAGCTCTTCTATTGGTTGACCTCCTTCGCCACTTCCATCCTGGGATGGCTTCCCTTTTTCAAAAATATTTCTTCGGAAGGGTTCTCAGAGAAGAGGAGAAGTCCGCCTTTATGGGGTCAACCTATTTTATCTTCTCAACGATCCTGAGCATCCTTCTCTTTCCCAAATCCATTGCCATTGCCAGCCTCCTCATTCTAATCCTTTCTGATACGGCGGCGGCCTTAGTAGGGAAATGGATTGGAAGAGTGAGGATTTTTGGAAAAACCCTTGAAGGGAGCATGGCTTTTCTTATCACCTCCCTCTCCATTGTCTGGATCTATCCTAATCTGAGCCGATTTCCAGGAAGCCTCGCAGCGCTGGGGGCAACATTGATTGAGATTCTTCCAATAAAGGTGAACGACAATTTCAGTATTCCCCTTGTGGCAGGGACGATCATGTTTTTCGCGGGGGGATGAGGGAAGGAAATTTCTTCAGGACCTCAACGATTCTTCTGGCCTCTTCCTCTGAGCTAATCTTAGCAATCACTGCAGAAACCTTCAATTCATCAAAGAGGAAAGAAAAGGCCCCTTCGGATTCTCTCAAGAGTGTCCCATCGGCAAGAGGATTGAGGCTGATTACAGGCTTTTCAAACTTCTTGATCAGATCAGAGGCTCGCTGCAAATCAAAGAGGCTCCATTTCTTATTGATGGGAACGGCGTAAGCCGATACATTGAGTGATCTTGCCCTCGGAAGGGCAAAGGTCGCCCATTGACCTGAAAAGACGGGGATGAATCCTTTTCCCCTGACCCTGGACACCATCTCATGAAGAAGATCGATCCGGCCCAGCGCCAACAGCCAATCGCCATATTTTTCTCCGACGAGGAGGAACGGAGACTCTTTGGGATCGAAGAGGGAAAGAGCTTTCTCGAAGCGAAGGGGATCGAAGGCGATCCGGTCAATCTCTTTTTGCGTAAAGACCTCGGAGGAAGAGGAGGGGGGAAGAATATTTCGAGGCAGATGAGAGGGGAGGAGTTCTTTTCTGATCGTTGAGATGATTTTTGATTCAAAACGATGGAGAGGCTTTCCTAAAAAGGAGGCGCCTGTCTCCACCTCTACATGGGAAAGGCCCAAAAGCATTTCGTCCGTCATAAGATTTTTTAACTCTTTAAAGGATTCGAGATGATCGCCGGAGGTGAGATCAAAACACCACGCCCCCATTTCATAGGCTTCTTTCATGAGGAACAAAATCTGATGTCGATTAAAAGGAGGTTGAGGCTGGATGGAGAGAATGACCCTCGGAATCTTTTTCCCTTCTAGAATGGTTGTCGGAAGCCTCATGGTATCATTATTCTATTATCTTCCTATCCTGTTTTCAATCAAAAGTCCAATCTTTGTATTTCAAAAATAAGATGTTCTTCTGTTTTTACTCTTTAAATATCTGTTCATTGTGCACAAATAAATTATGTCGGAAAGCTGAATCAAAAAATACCATGGGTTGCTTAAGACTTTCTAATCGTAGACGGCAAGCGCCATTCCTTAGTCGGCCCAACCGTTTTTTGATTCAATGCAAATGGAAGGGACGGATCCTCTCCAACCATAGGATTTCTACAAATTGCTCCAGTATTTCAGAATGGACCGATACTCCAATCATTCCCCTCCATCTTTTATGGGGGAGGATAAGGGCGGGGGTGAATGACAAGATCTAACCATTTCCTCCCTTGCTAAAAACATTTCTTTCTGGTAAAAGATTTCCATGCCATTGAAAGATAAAGAGTTAAGAAAAGCCATAAGATTGGGAATTAAGACTCTGATTCTTCAGGAAGTCAGATTATTACGACTGGAACGAGCCTTTACTCCACATGTTATGATCGACGAGATATCCGATTCGATTCAAGAGACAAAGAAGGTAATTATAAAGTTGACACGATCTATGGATAATCAAGAAAGAACCGTTCTCCTAAAGAGAATGATCCGGCAAGCCGTAGACGAAGAGATCGATCGGGCTATTCAATTAAGAAAGACCAGGTGCATTCGTTGCCTTCATGGCAGGTTTTATGATGAAGCAGGGACGGGTCATGTGGACTTACCAGTCAAAACCCGGGCAGAGACCATCGGATGCGATAAGCTCAGACCTAACCTCAGAAAAAGTTGCAGGAGATTTGTAGAGATGTCGATGGCTGCTTCGCTGGATGACTATCTCAAGGAAATCACTTTCCTCTATGAATTTAGAGGCGTACTTGACCGGATTGAAGAGATCTGGAAGGACTACCTTACACAATAAAGGTTAAGGCTGAGGCTAAGGTTTAGATTTTTTAAATTCAACCTTAACCTAAACCTCAACCTAAATCATTTGATTAGGCGAGCGCTTCGGCCACCAGCTCTGTAATATCCATCACTTTGATCCGGCCCTTCTTCTCTTTTCGAAGTCTTGCCGCAGCCAGCTGTAGGTTGGACTTACAGGCCGGACAGGCTGAGACAATAGTATCAGCTCCTATGATCGAAGCCTGTTGAACGCGTTTGTAAGCTATATCTAAGCTCATTTCCGTGTCATAAGCCTTAAGGCCCCCGCCGCCACCGCAGCATTTAGCGAGATTTCTGTTATGAGGAAATTCAATCAATTCTACTGATGGGACCGCACGGATGACATTGCGGGGTGGGTCATAGATATTCATGTGCCGCCCGATATCGCAGGGGTCGTGATAAGCCACTTTCATTTTAGCCCCATTCTTAAAAATGAGCTTACCGTTGGTGATGAGCTTTTCCAGATATTCTACCGTATGGTAAACCTGAACGTTAGGAAACTTATTGTGTTTTGGGTAAAGATCTTTGAAGGTCCGGTAGCATCCGGCGCAGGTGGTAACAATCTCTTTGAGACCCATCCGTTCGAAATGACTTATATTATTTTTGATACATCTCTCAAATTCTTTTTGATCCCCTACCAGATAAGAGATATATCCGCAGCAGGACTCCTCATTCCCCAAAGTCGTATAGTCAATATTCGCCTGATTCATGATCTTCAATGTACTTGGAATAAGGTTGATGTCCTGATAAGAAGCGACACATCCGAAAAAAAGGAGAGTGGACGCTTTTTCTTTAAACTTAAACTCTGTGGGATAGATGTCCGCCCTTTTTCCCGTGGCTTCCCCAAAGGGGTTTCCTTTTTCCTCAATCGATTGCAGCAGCGTCCGGTGGACGGACGGAAGATACCCTGCCTCCACCAGTCGCACGCGGGCGGCCTGGACAATATCGGAAATCTTAACCCCCGCGGGACAGACGGCATTGCAGTTAAGGCATGTGGTACACGGATAAAATCTTTCAGCCAGTTCTTCCGATGGTTTTAATCTTCCGGTGAGGAGGTGATAGGCCAAGATCACCCTTCCGCGCGCATTGATAGATTCGAGGGAAGTCTCCCCATAGGTTGGACACCCGGCTCGACAGAATCCGCACATGATACAGGCCATAATCTCATTATCCAGTGCCTCGCCAAAGGATTGAATCTCGCCAGGCCTATCAACAAGGGGTAGAAAGGCAAACTTCTCATAAATGTCTTGAATGGAGTCATCGAATCCCATCTTCCCCGGATTGAGTATATTGTTGGGGTCAAGGGCTTTTTTGATCTCCTTCATGACTTCGAGAGTTCCCCCAAGCTCCCTCTTTATATAAGGCGATTTGGCCATTCCTGTTCCATGCTCGGCCGTGAGCGTGCCCCTGAGCCGTATCGTGAGGTCAATTAAGTCTTTGGCTACTTCTCGGATGGTATTCCATTGCTCCTTATTTCTGGGGTCAGAGATGATGATGGGATGAATATTCCCGTCACCGATATGGCCGAAGGTATTGATCGGGATGTGATGTTTCTCTGAGATTTTGTTGATTTCCATAATGGCTTCCGGGATTTTGGTGATAGGTATTCCCGGGTCGTCCATAATGGACTGCATCCTTGATCCTCTCTTGACTTTTGACAAGGAGGCAACAATCCCTTGACGGGCGGCCCACATCTTAAGACGTTTCGCGGGATCATCCTCCCATTTATTCTCGATGCCGTTATTGGCCTCACAAATTTTATTGATTTTTGCTATGTTTTCCTGAACAGCCTTTTTATTCCCATCGATTTCAATGAAGAGGAGGCAGCCGACTCGATCGGGGATGTTGAGTCCCATGGCTTTATTCACCACATCGATCGTCACTTTGTCCAAAATCTCACAGGAAGAGAGAGCAATGCCTGAGGTCAAGATCTCCCGAACGGCCTTTCCAGCCTCCAGGGTAGAGGGAAATCGCGCCTCTGCAAAAGCAACATATTCGGGAACGGGGAGGATTCTTAGAATGATCCTTGTGATAATTCCCAGCGTCCCCTCGGCCTGGGTGAAGAGCTGGGTAAGGTCGTATCCGGAAGACGTCTTGCTTAAGACCGAACCTGTGTTAATCGTTCGACCATCGGCCAGCACGACTTCCAGCCCCAAGACATAATTCTTCGTTGTCCCATACTTCAGCGCCCTATTTCCGCTGGCATTGGTTGAAACCATTCCTCCCAGCGAGGCAAGATTAGCACTCCCAGGATCTGGAGGGAAAAAATGGGTGGGGGCAACGGCTGCATTGAGATGGTTGCATATGACGCCAGGTTCGACCACGACATATCCGTTCTCTTTGTCTATCTCTAAAATACGATTCATCCTGCTCAGGTCAAGCAGAATGCCTCCCTTGGCAGCCAATGCGCTACCGACCGCGCTTGTCCCCGAACCTCTTGGGGTCACAGGGATTTTTTCCTGATTGGCCAAAGACATTATTTTTGAAACTTCATCTGTTGTTTTGGCGAAGACAATGACATCCGGAACGGCCTCGTGGACCGATAGATCCCTGGAGTAACAGAGTCGTTCGATTTCATCGGCCCTCACATTTCTTTCGCCGACGATTTTGATCAATTCTTTGATATAGTCCATGGTCCTACCTCTCCATTATGTTTGATAAGATTGAACGATATCATTATAAAACAAATATCAGGAATCTACACACTGATCCGTTCTTTTTCATGGTTGAGATGAAATGGATTTTCTTGGTAGGGAGGACGAATAAGAATTATCTTTACATAACCCTCCCCTCTCCCAAAATGAAGGAGTAGGAAAATAAGGCTTGACAAAAGGATACACCCTATATAAGGTGTAGAGCATAGATACACCCGATTTGAGGTGTAAATGGAGACTATATAATGGAGAGAATCGTAGCCGCCGTGACATGTGACATCGTTCGATCACAGAGATACTCCACGGAGCAAAGAAGAAAGATTGACGCAATCTTGAAGAAAGAATTCACGACGGTGTCCAAGACTTACAAGAACGCCGTTCACACCCCTACTTCTTTCAATGTTACTGTAGGTGATGAATTCCAGTTTGTCTTGACAAAAGTAGAGAAAGCTTATGAGGTAACGGTTTTTTATCGGGCATTGTTTGCCATTGCGGATCTTGCATCCATGTTCAGCTTCCGCTCCTCTATTGGCATCGGCGAAATCGCTGTCGAAAATAAGAAGGATTCTTATTCCCAAGATGGTCAGGCTTTTCATCGTTCTAGACTTGGTATCAATTTCTTCCGAGATCACAAATATAGAGGAAAGAGGCGGACTAAAATTGTAACCGGCGACATTCACCTTGACGAAACCCTGGATATGATTCTCATGTACCAGGATCTCCTGGAAGAAAAGTGGACTCGTGCCCAATGGGAGGCTATTCGCTGGCGATTGATGTTACCTACCTATGAGGAGATTGCGAAAAAACTAGGCGTTGCTTATCAAAATGTCCAGAAACGACTGAAGGCAGCGAACTGGGATGAGTTCAGCCAAGGGGTTGAATTTGTTGAGAAGGTCTTAACCTCACACCTTCAAAAGGGTGCAACCGGCCATTTCACCTTTGAAAGGGTGTGATGGGGATTGAGGATTAACATGATGTTTTGGAAGATTCTCCTTGCCCATGTGTTTACTGATTTTATTTTCCAACCTGACCCATTGGTCGAAAATAAAGGGAAGATTGCGGTTCTTTTCGTTCACAGTCTTATCTTTTTTCTCCTTTCCATTGTAATCCTTTTACCGACCTTTTCTTATCAGACGGTCATCGCTCTTGTGTTCCTAGCATTATTTCATGGTTCTGTTGACTATTTAAAAAACCTGATACAAAAACGTACTGGAAAAAATCATTGGGGCTACTTTCTGGGAGATCAGGTAATTCATATGTTGGGAATCGGAGCCGTCGTCTTTTTTCTGGATAAGAAATACTTGCATGCATGGGTTGATGTCTTATCTACCTATTGGTCGAAACCTTCTGTATTTCTGTTTCTTTCCCTCTTTGTTCTGATTGTATTCGGAGGAAACTTCTTCACCGGAGTCCTGTGTAAGGGGTTTTCGGGAAGCCTAAATTCAGAAAAGAAACCAGGGATTGAGAGGGCAGGACGGTATATTGGAATTGTAGAAAGGAGTTTGGTCTTGACAGCTGTGCTCTTTGGCAAGATGGAATTTATCGGATATATCTTTGCCGCCAAATCCATTGCCCGCTATCCTGAAATGAAAGAAGGGAGTCATTTCGCAGAGTATTATTTGATTGGAACTTTGACCAGCATTGTTATAGCTTTTTTCGGAGGTCTGCTCTTAAAGTATCTGTTAGGATGGTGATGGGTTTTGCCTTTTGTTCTGTCTCGATTTTTGGATAAAAAGATACCTTACATTACAAGGATTGATAGACCAGCTCGCTTAGATCGTAGACGGCCATGCTTTCTGTCTTCCCCTTCTCTTTGATCCCATCGAATAACATCGTCAGACAGTAAGGACAGGCTGTTCCTATTAACTCGGCCTTAACCGCGATGGCATGATCGGTTCGCATCTGATTAATCCGCGTTCCGATATGTTCCTCCATCCACATTCTTCCTCCACCCGCCCCACAGCAGAAGCTCCGCTGACGATGCTGCTTCATCTCTATCAACTTTAAGCCGGGGATGGATTTTAAAATCTTTCGAGGCGGGTCGTAGATCTGGTTGCCCCTTCCGAGGTAACAAGAATCGTGATAGGTGATCACTTTGTTGATAGGTTTGGTGAGTTTCAATTTTCCAGTTGAGATTAGCTCTGTTAAAAATTGGGTGTGGTGAACGACTTGAAATTCCCCGCCAAATTGGGGGTATTCATTTTTCAACGTATGGAAACAATGAGGACATATCGTGAGGATTTTTTTAACGCCGTATCGTTTCATGATTTCAATATTGGCTTCCGCCGTCGTCTGGAATAGGTATTCGTTGCCGATTCTCCGTGCCGGGTCTCCACAACATCCTTCCTCATTGCCTAAGATTCCAAACCGGATACCGCTCGCTTGGAGAATCTTCACTATCGAAGTGGCTACCTTTTGATTTCGGGCATCGAAGCTTCCCACACATCCCACCCAAAAGAGGAACTCAGGATTTTCTGCTTCAGCAAAGTTTTTCACTCCCAAGTCTTTGGCCCATTCTGCCCGCGTTCCCCGACTCGCCCCCCAGGGGTTGTTGCTCTTCTCGAGATTCTTTAAAGTTGATCGTACTTCGGAGGAGTACTTTGTTTCCACAAGAACCAAATATCGGCGGAGCTCCACGTTCCGTCTCACCTGCTCTATATAGACCGGGCATGCCTCCTCACAAGCCATGCAGGTCGTGCAGGCCCAGAGCTCGTCGTCGCCCACGCTGGTTTCCATGATGGCCTCTGGTTGACGCTGATCCCGAGGAGTGGCAAGGAGCTTCGGCCCCTCGCGCCACAGGTGTTCCTTCAAGTTTTGGGTCATCCGTCTGGGGGAAAGGGGCTTCCCTGTTAGATGCGCCGGGCACACATCCTGGCAGCGACCGCAATTCGTACACGCCTCAAGATCTAACATCTGCTTCCAGGTAAGCTCGGAGAGCTCCCGTGCTCCAAAGGTCTCTGCTTCTTCGAAATTGGGCATAGGATCAAGGGCACCTCTTGTCTTGAAGGAACGGAAGAATATATTTAGGGGCGATAGAAATAAGTGCTGTAAAGGAGAATGGCTTATGGTGACGTAGGCAAAGAGTATGAATGCCGGTATGGCGTGGATCAGTACTCTGTGCCAGACCAAAAGTTCATTCAAAGGCGCAGTCGGTAGAATGAGAAAGAAACGAGAAATGAGATAACTGACGGGTACCCAAGAAAGCCAATCCGGAACAACACCCGGCCCGATGATGGCTATCCGGTAGCCTTTAACAAAGTAGCCGGTAATTAAAAGCACAAATCCCCAAACAAAAATCAAGGTCCTGTCGGGCTTGGTAACCAAACGGGACGGTCTGATTACGTATCTTCGGATGATCGCCAGACCTCCGCCCATCAAGACCAGAAGTCCGCCGATTTCTGAGACAAAAGAAACATATAAAAAGATGTTTTGAGGCGGATTCGTCAATCCAACAGGGTAAGAGAAAAGCCTCACGGTTTTTCCCAGAAAGATTAAAGCCGTTCCCCAGAAAATCAAAAAATGCATCGTGCCGGGATATAACTCCTTCCAAATCCGGGCATTGGCAAAAGTAACGGCTAAAACGGTTCTGAGTCGGGCAGCCACTTGACCGGAACAATCTTGATCCTTTCCGAGTTTCCATAGCCGATAATGTTGCCACCAAAAGCTCAATATGAAAACGGCAACGAGACCGATGAAAAGAACGAGAAAGCCAAGGATGATCGGCAAAAAGACTTTCATGATGTAAACTTCTTGACTTGTCCAGAAAATCCGATTTAGGTGATCCATCTCACTTTTCCCAATCCTGAGAGATTAGAAAGGCAACAAGTGCGGATAGAACGTAATCAAATGGGCGACGAAGAAGACGAATGCTAAGCAGCCCATGATCATCAACGCTCGATCGATAAAGGTGTTGTACTTTTGGTCTAAGCCAAAGTCGAAAGCAGCAAACTTCAGACCAGCGAACAGGGAGTAGATAACCGCCATCAATATGGCCAATTCAACAATGATCGCTATGGGTCTAAGGGATGCTTCCATAAATTGCTCCTCATTATTATTGTATGCAACAATTCAGCGCTTTGGAAATCCCTCCCGACCTCCCTTTGCCAAAGGGAGGAGACTGGACATAAACTGGGTCTTCATTCTGCAGGAAGGGCAAAGGTTAAACGGCCAGGTGGTCTCCCTATTCATAAGAATCTTGCTTTCCAATTTTCTTACCATCGACCGAGGGAATAGAGGAATGCCACACTCCATACACCTGCAGATTTCATCTTCAAAAATGGTGTTTGCGCTCTTTCCTGTTTGATTCTTTTCTGGTTCTGTTTCCACCCATTGAAAACAATTCTCCGGACAGGATTTTTCACAAACGCCACAAGCATCGCAAGCGTCTTCCCGGAAAAGGAGTTGATAAGTATCCCTTTCACTGTTTTGGGAAATGGTTAAAGCCTTTGTCGGACAATCAATCGTGCAAAGGCCGCAGCCCGTACATTTTTCTTTATCGACCAGGGGCATGCCGTGCTTCTTGAGCCGGATGATCTTCAAAAACTCCCGTCGGCTAATCCTGTCTTTAGATCCTAATGCGTGTAATGTCATGTCTTCTTTGTTAGTTCGGGCGTTTGCTGTTCACCCTCATCAACTGGTAATAACTCCAAGTTTTTCAAACCTATGAGAAATAAAAGTCCCATCAGGGTAAATATTCCAAGTGACATAAAGGACTCAACAGGAGTGATTGGGAAAGAACCTGCCATTCCCCAGATCCCTTCGATTTTCCCCGGATAGAAAGGCAAAGGATAGGCTGTCCCAGGGATCACCAATGAAAATCTTTCTCCAAATATGCCAATGACGACTAAAAAGGCAGCCACCATTACTCCTTTAAGGGTCTTGCCAAACCGAGGATGAAATAATATGAGAACGGGAAATACATAGGCGAATCCAACCTGCAATATCCAGAAGATCCAGGAGTAAGGCCCAGTCAATAGCCAGAGGGTAGGATCTCGATGGGGTGAATAAAGATGGGTCAGTTTATCGACGAGTACCATCACAGCCAGGACAATAATCAGGACCCGGAGGTATCTGCTCAAGGAAAAGATCAGTTCTTGATTTAGATTCCTTCTCGTAGATTTAAAAGTGGCCACCACGGTGATCATTAGCAGGGCCAGCCCAGAGACCATGGCCGCAGCCAAAAATTCAAAAGGCTTGATCGGTGAAAAGAAGATAGGTCGGGTGGCGATGAATCCAAATATGGCTCCTGTACCCATATGGACCAGAGCCGCCCAAAAGATGGCGATTTTCCCCATCATGCTGATGAATTTATATTTCTCGGCAAATATGGCCCCGAGGTAAACCATCCCGATCAGGAAATATCCTCCGTATAGAATCCCATTTACTGCAAACATGGAGCGCATATTATTCAATACAAAAAACATAAAAAGCCGCCAGGTTTTTTCAGGTCTTCCGAGATCCAGAGCAATCCCAATCATGGCACCCAGAATAAGAATGATGGCGAGGTAGACAGCGAGCCTTGCGATGGGGCGATATTCCTCTTTCCCAAAGACGTAGGTCAGGGCAGAAAGGATAAGAGAACCGGCACTCAAGCCTATCAAATAAATAGTGATCGTAATAGGCATTCCCCAGGGGATGATACTGCTTGACCCGAGGACATGGTGACCTGAAATATAGCTCACCATGAAACAGATAAAACCAATGAGCGTGAAGATCGAAAAGAGGATCAGGAGTATATAAAACTCTCTCGATTTACCATCTATTTTTGAGTAAGCTAATCCCATCTGAAATTACCTCATTTTAAAACTATTCAGACACTGGACTTCAGACTTTAGACACCAGACTTTGGCCACTTCCTTCATTCAGTCTAATGCCTGCCTTCGCCGAAGCGCTTCGCGCAGGCAGGTCTGGAGTCTATGGTCTAGTGTCTGAATCGCCTCATTTTAAGAGATAATAGACTTTGGGCTTCGTATCCAGTTCCTCCCGCAATCTGATCCATGCTCTTGAAGACAGCAGGTGAGATACCTTGCTGTGGGTATCATCCAAATCTCCAAATATTCTGGCCTCTGCGGGACAGTCTTCGACACAGGCCGGCACTACTTCTGTTCCTATTTTTTTGCCTTCCTTTATCCCTCGATCGATTCGATGAAAACAGAAGGTACATTTCTCGACTACGCCGTGGGTCCTGGTCGGGAATGGCCATTGTCCCCAGACGCTTCTGTCTGGAGGCAAATCGGGGCGGAGATATTCTTTTTCTTCTTGTTCTTTGCTATTGAAGCTCCTTGCCCCGTAGGGGCAGGCGACGATGCAATATTTACATCCAATACACCTTCTGAAATCCTGGACGACAATACCGTCTTCACGGCGATAAGTTGCCTTGGCCGGACAGACGGTGACACAAGGAGCATGATCGCAATGCATACACGGCATTGAGATGATTTCGGTATTCACCCGAGGATATTTCCCGGTGGTCACGGCAATGACCTTATTCCAGAAAATATCTCTTCTCATTCTCTGGTCATCCGGTGAGCCATATGGAACGTTGTTCTCGTTCTTGCAAGCCGTTGAGCATGCCTGGCAGCCGACACATTTATCCAGATCAATCACCATTCCCCATCTTGGCATTGTTATCACCCCAAAATTCAGACACTGGACTCTCGCCTGCCAAAGAACTTGTTCGGCGAGCAGGTCAGACTTTAGACACCAGACGTTCTTATTTACTCAGGGAACGAACCTCTCCTCGGTCTAATGTCTGAGGTCTATGGTCTGATGTCATAGTTTATAAACCTTCACTCTGGTATTAAAAAAGGCAGCTTGCCCGCTGATGGTGTCATAATCCACACCGATGATGTCATGGGGATTCACACCGATTCCCTTTTGCCATTTTCCATAGGAGTAATGTCCTTGTCCAGAAGGCATCGCTACCACCCCTGGATGAACCCCTTCAGAAAACTTAACCTTTGCTTTAATTTTTTGGAACGGAGATTCTACCCATACCATTTGGCCATCCTTCAGCCGAAGTTTCTTTGCGGTTTCGCTATTCATCTCCGCCAGGGTTTCCCAGCCCACTCCATCCATGGGCAGAAATATTTCCTGGGCCCAAGGATAATTCTGACTTCCGTTTTCTATAGTCACGAGAGGTTGATAAGGAAGCAATATAAAGGGAAATTTTTCTTTATCCCCTAAGAATTTTGCCTCTGTGTAGTGCGGCAGGTAGTCTGAACCTTCGCCTTTCCCCTTTTTCATTTTGGCAATTAAGGCTTTGAGGTTTCCTGAGGAAAATTCAAGTTTTTTGGAGGGGGTGTGGAAAATACGGTCATACTTCCTATATTCATAATCTTTTCCTATCCAGACTCCCTTTTTTAGAAAATCTTTCCAGGGGATCAGTTTTTCAGTTCGGATTTTAACAAACCCTTCGGCATGATCACCTATATTGGCAAAGGATTGGGCCACTCCTCCTCGAAGTCCTCGCGCTATATCAAAAAGGATATCTATAATAGGGCGTGCACTGCCTTGGGGGGAGACGGCTGGCCGTTTAATTTTAACTTCGGCAAAACCTGATCCCGGAGGGGAATGATCGTAACCCCATTCCTCCAAAAAAGTGGTGGATGGCAATACCAGGTCAGCGTAGAGTGCCATCTCACTGATAAAGGGAGAGAGATGGACATAATAGGGTAGTTTCGTCAAAGCCTTATCCCATCGATCCGTTCCGGGGGAAGACATGTTAAAGTTGCTATTGAAGCCGATAGCCATCTCAATGGGGTAGGGGGCATTTTCTAACAGGGATTCAGGGATTTGATTTGTTACGACCTTGGCCGCAGGAAATCTATCGGTTCCATGAAGATCGATGACTGGTTTGGCTTTGCCTTTTTTTGTTGTCTCATCCTCCACCCATCGGGGCATTTCATTATATTGAGGACTCTCCTGATAGATGATCCCTCCTGGTACATCGATGCTGCCCACTAAGGCATTCAGGCAGAATATGGCGTAGCTGGTGAATGACCCTTCAGGCCAGTTAAGCGATTCCTTACCTCGCAGGGCAAGGGCGGGTTGGGTTTGGGCAAATTCTCTTGCGATTCTTTGAATGGCCTCGGGTTCAATGCCAGTTATTTTTGATACCTCTTTTGGCGCATATTGACTGAGCACCAAATTCTTATAGGAATCGAATCCCACTGTCCAGCCTTTGACAAACGTCTTATCATAAAGTTCTTCGCTGATGATGACGTGGGCAATGGCCATCGCCAGGGCACCGTCTGTGCCTGGGTTGATGGGTATCCACTCATCCGCTTTGGCTGCCGTAACGGAGTATCTTGGATTGATCACCACAACTTTTGTGCGATTTGGTTTTTCCCGGCGGAATTTTCCCCATTTTCTCAAAAATCGAGACAAAGGCTTGGAGGATTCGAGCATATCGGTGCCAAATGCCAGGACATAATTGGTGTGATCAAGATCATAAGCCGTATCGGCATAGTGTCCGTCGGCCATCCAGTTACCCGATTTCTCTGTCTCACTATCCAGTCCGTCTCCCGAAACAAGATTGGGGGTTCCAAAGGCTTCTGCAAATCGGAGAATCAACTCTTCACTGCTGACCGTATTTAATCCGTAAAAAAGGAGAACTTTATGGGATTCGCCATTCTCTCTCAGTTTTCTTAATCGGTTTGTCACTTCACTCAACGCTTGATCCCAAGAGATAGGAGTCCATTTAGGATCGACCCCTTTTCCTTTTTTGTTGTTTGTTCTTTTTAAAGGGGTATTGATCCGTTCGGAATCATATAATACCTGAAGACCAACGTGTGCCCGGGGGCAGATCTTCCCTTCGGAAACTCGCGAAAGAGGATTTCCGGTTATCTTGACTGCTTTGCCATTTACCACCCTTACCCGGGTAGCACAACGAGCCGGACAATTCAAACAAGAGGTGGCTATCCATTTCTCTTCAAAGGTCTTCTGAATATTTTTTTGAAGAGGGGAGGCCGCAGGGGTATCCAATTGACCGATGATCTTACTGGCTCCGACTGCCGCAGCGGTGAAGGCCGACCACTTAAGAAATTTCCTTCTGTCCATCTTCAACCCATTTCGCTCCTTTTCTTTTGACCCCGACCCAACCTTGTTTTTCATTGCTTCTACCCCAAGAATTTTATAAAACCCTGAGCAGTGTATTCAAAAGAATTGATGGATGTCAATCCGCAAGCAAACCTCCTGCTTGCAGTTAGCTGTGAAATTATACATTTTTTTTGTGGAATTGCAATAAATTCTTGCGTGGAGCGCGGCAAGGTAAAGGTAAGGTTTAAATTTCTAAATGCATTAGTCCCTATGTTCCAAAGGGAAAAGAATAAGAGTTTCCCTGTTTCTTCCCCTTATCGTGAGGGACTCTCCTCTCCTCCGACTTCTCTGGCGACGTCATTGTGCTGATCAATAACCCAATCCGCCCTGGCTGAAAAACTGTCGTCTGTCCCGTATCCTGCGGAAGAGCGGTGAATTTATTATTCGGGCTTACCGATATGGTGACTGACGCAGGATTCTCACTTAGGCCCGAAAAATCCCAAACTCATAAGAAGGTGAAGCCTATCGAGTTCAAGGTCCCGGGTTATTCACTTGCGTTGTGCCTGAAAAGGCAATTCCACTCCCACCGCTGATGATCTCTCCTGTGACGGTCGAGCTACTGAGCGCTACTGCCCGTTGCGGCGCCAATACAATCCCGACCACAGAGGCCCCCCCGCTCATCGCAACGCCCCTTCCACTCCCAACGAAGTTGTAAAGAACATCTGAGGGAGTGATACCCCCTGCCAACACGATCCTGCTTACCCCTGAAAGAGCGAAGCTGCCGGAAACATTCATGATGAAACACCCCCCGTGGGGAGCATTCAACGTCACCGTCCCGTTTGAGATGGCTACGTTCGTGATATGCAAGACATTGGTCCCTATGCCGCCCGTAATGGTGATGTTCTGAGACGGGTTGCTGATCGTGATACTCGTGGGAGAAGTAATGGTGGCTGGCAGGCTCGCCGCACTCTGTGAAGCTGCCAGGGCATCCGCAACTGCCTGGTCCAGGATTCCATTGGTCGCCGTATTCTGCTGAATGCCCCCAGCCACTTTGCTGGTCCCAGATTTGTTTAAACGGCCTGCTGTGTTGAGGGAGAGTATGCCATTGATGATAGAGGATCCGCTCATATTCACATTACCGGCATCGGCAACCCCCACGTTGGCCACTACTCCCTTAACAGAGGATGAGCCGCTCATCGATACGCTGGTACTGCTTGCCGAACCGATCCCTCCCATTCCAAGAATACCCCATTGGCCTGGACCTGCTGAACGCAAGAGGTTAACCGGGGTATAGGGATTCCATTCAGAAACCGAGAAGTCATCGAAGTAGAACGGACTGCCTAAATGATGAATGACCCCTATTTTATTCAGGATAAAGGAGTGCGTGCCCTCGTATTCCCACGTAGCATTTTTCGGAGACACCTGGAGGCCGCTGCCCACATGAACGTCGTCAATGAACACATCCGCAATCAGATTTGCAAAGTCAATCTGAACGCGGACTTTGTGCCAGACCCCGATAGAAAAACTGTCCAGTAATAGAACCGTGAATCCGTGGTCTCTATCGGCACTGGTGAAATAGACCTTTCCGTCAGTCCCATTAAAGTAGACAGCATTGAACTGGGGCACAATCCCCAGGATCTCTTCAGAGAAGCCAACGTACGCACCACTCGCTGTCGAATTGACCTTTGCCCAGACCTCATAGGCGATTCTGTCAGGATAAGTGTCACCAAGGTTCACAAAAGCGCTTCCACTGCCCTCCGGTCCGCTGGAAACAGAGATAGAGTTTGCTGGGGAATGGGACCCACTGCCTGTCACAATCGCCGGGCCCCCATTGAAGTTATCCCATGGAAGATTCGGCAGTGTCCCGACAGGATCATCCTCAAAGTCGTCCGAGAAAGGCAGGCTGACCACCTGGATCTGTTTGAACGTAGCAATGATCGTATGATCCGAGGTGACGTTGCTGAAGGTATAGGACTTCGTTACACCCAGCATTGCTCCATCCACTTCCACATCCGATATGCGATAGCCGGTATTCGGGGTGATGGTGAAGGTCAGGCTCCCGCCGTGATCCACGGTAACCGATCCTGATGGAGTGATCGTGCCGTTTGATCCCGCCGCTGCGATAATCGTGTGCTGGTTGATCGCAAAGAGGGCTTCGATCGTATGGGCAGCGGTCACATTGGTAAATGTGTAGGTCGCTTTCGCCCCTATCGATCTCCCATCTACGTTTACATCTGATATGCGATACCCAGCATCCGGAACCATGGTGAATGTCTGGCTCGCACCATGATCCACTGTCATGGCTCCTGATGGAACGATTGAGCCGTTTGGTCCTGCTGTTGCAATAATCGTGTACTGGTTGATTGCAAAGTTTGCCTGAATCACATGATTCGTAGTCACATTGCTGATCGTGTACTCAGTTATAGGAACCCCATTATCCGTCACCTCCACCACATGATAACCCTCACTCGGTGTGATGGTGAAGGTCTGGTTGCTCCCGTAATCAACCAACATCGATCCCGACGGGGTGATCGTGCCATTCGGCCCCGCAGTCGCTGTAATCGTGTACTGGTTGATTGCAAAGCTCGCCTGAATCACATGATTCGTAGTCACATTGCTGATCGTGTACTCAGTTATAGGAACCCCATTATCCGTCACCTCCACCACATGATAACCCTCACTCGGTGTGATGGTGAAGGTCTGGCTGCTCCCGTAATCAACCAACATCGATCCCGACGGGGTGATCGTGCCATTCGGCCCCGCAGTCGCTGTAATCGTGTACTGGTTGATTGCAAAGCTCGCCTGAATCACATGATCCGCAGTCACATTGCTGATCGTGTAGTCAGTTATAGGAACCCCGTTATCCGTCACCTCCACCACGTGATAACCCTCACTCGGTGTGATGGTGAAGGTCTGGCTTTCTCCATGATTTACTATGACTGCGCCCGATGGAGTGATTGTGCCGCCCGGTCCTGCTGTAGCCGTAATCGTATGCTGGGCGCTGAATGAGAATACCGAGAAGTCATCAAAGTAGAACGGCTCTCCAAGAGCATGCGTTACCCCGATTTTATTTAATTGGAAGGAATGCGTGCCGTCCTGCTCCCACGTGGCATCCTTCGGAGAAACTGGGAGGTCTCTGCCCACCAGAACGTCGTCAATGAACACATCCGCAATCAGATTTGCAAAGTCGATCTGAACGCGGACTTTGTGCCAAACGCCAATAGCGAAACTATCCAATAGTGGAACCGTGAACCCATGGTCTTTATCGGCACTGGTGAAGTAGACCTTTCCGTCAGTCCCGTTAAAGTAGACGGCGTTAAATTGAGGCATGATGCCTAAGATCTCTTCAGAGAAGCCGACGTAGGCACTGCTCGCCGTCGAATTCACCTTGGCCCAGACCTCATAGGCGATCCTGTCAGGATAAGTCTCGCCGAGACCGACAAAGCTACTCTGGCTGTTCTCCGGTCCTCCACCGATCGTTATAGAGTTCTGCCCCGTATGGAATTCTGTATCGGTTACGGATCCTTGCACGGCACCAAGCTCAAACCATGGAGTGGGAGGTGAAGCGTTAACTGTATAACTGTCAAAGTTGTCCGAGAATGGAAGTGTGACAGCCTGAATGACCTTGAATGCGGTGCTCGCTACTGTTTTTGCTTGTGTTATGGTGACTGAGGACACCTGAAGGATCACCAGATAGGTTCGGGGCGGGAGGCCTGAGGTTGAAGCAGTAAAGTTGCCTGTGAAGGTTGTGCCCATGGGAAGGTTGACGGTGCTTTCAAGTGTATTCTTAACCTCCTGGGTATCTGGATTTACAATTAGAACCTTCGCCGTAAGACCTGAAATGTCCTCGTTGCCTTTGTTGGTGACGCTGTAGCTTAAGATCTCGTCCTGACCTTGATAAAGTAAATTGGGTTGAGCTGTAATCGTCCCCAGAATGCCCTCGCTTGTCTGAGACGAGCCAAGGATTTCGAAGCTCGCTGTGGATGTGCCAAGGAGGGATGCTCCCTCAAGGACTTCAAGTCCTACCGTATAGGTTCCTCTGGGATTGGTTGATGTATTCCAATAGGTTTTCAACTCAACACGCTGACCTTGGGCGAGAAAAGGGATGGTCTTTGTATCTGTGAATAGGGTCGTACCCTGACTATTCAGGAGGGTTATTTGGGCAGCAAGGCTGGAGAAGATGTAGTTGGGGCTTGTGCTCTGAATCGTGGAGGTAATGGTCACAGCCTGATTCGAGAGATAAGATATCTTGTCCGGAAATACGCTCGAGCCTATCTCTTTTACCGGAGCGATTGTGATGGGCGTTTCTGCCTTGGCAATCACGTTGCTTGCTTCGATGAAATCGCAGTAAGCTTTGTAATCGCCTGAGAGAGTTTGGGCCGTATTCCACAGGTAGCTGACCGCTCTTTTTTCATTCGGTCCAAGATTAAACCCTTGATCGTTAGCCACGATAGATACAACGTTTCCATTCAGGTCTAAGATTTTAACTTCCAACGTTCCTGACCGATTCGCATTGAGAACGTTATTAATGTTTACCGTGATCTGAACATTCTCATTGGCTGTATAAGCGGATTTGTCTGTAAGAATCCCTAAACTCACGCCCGCTTGACCAATCGTGATTAGATTGGATGCGGTGTTGTTGGTCTCCAGCATCTCATCAATCTTATTATCGGGATCTACGCTGATGAAGAAGTGATGATCCCCTGAAAAACCGACCGTGTCAACGTTAAAGCTCAATGTTGCTGTTCCGCCGGATGGAATGATCGGCATATTCAAGCTCTTGGTAACGAGCATACCCCCTACTGACGGATCTCCCTCATATAGAGAGACCTCGACATTGCCCACTGCAACGCCAAGGTTATGGACAGTGGCGCTGATAACTAAAGGGTCTCCCTCATTCGGGTTCATATTTGAGAAGACAATATCAGAAGATGTTATAGACAAATCAGGTTTCGTGGGAGGAGTGACATTAACAGAAATGATTCCAACATTATTATTTTCATTGGTCTCCCTTATTAAATCCTGAGGATCAACAATAACGTGGATGTAATGGAGTCCCGATTTCCCCAATGTACTCCACTGAATTTGCGTCTGAGCGCTGCCGTTCACCGGAACACTGGAAATCTTCGCAAGACCGATGAGCAGACCGCCCTGGGTGGGGTCTCCGTCGTAGAATGAAACATCCACATTCTGTATGTCATTTTCTCCTGAACAATGGACCACAGCAGAAATCGTTACTTGTGCTCCACCCCACGGGGCCACTGGGTCAATGGTGATATCCGAGGCGCTTATAGAGAGGTCTTGTTCCACGATACGAGCGACAACGGTGAGTGTTTTAGATGCTTTATTGTTTGTCTTATCCGTCTCAAGAATGGTATTGTCGGGATCGATCACGACATAAATCTCATGCAGGCCCTCCGTAAAGCTGGCTTCGACGGGGAAATCCTTGTTTCCTTGCGCCGGCACGTAAGCCATTGTCAGACGTCCTAATTCGGCCCCTCCGGTAGCCGGATCACTATCATAAAAACCTACGGTCACATTTTCCATATCAATGGTTGTCGGGTTATGCACCTCGGCAGTCATAACGACTTTTTCTCCGACCAAGGGTGAATTTGGAGAAAAGGAAATATCATCGCCTTGGATCGAAAGATCGCCAATCTCCGGAAGAATGAGCTTCTGACCCGTAGAGGTGCTCCTTCGATTCACCACAATCTTACTGGTAGGGAATACGACCTGAACATCATACTTGTAATTGGAATTGACCCCAAAATGTGCGTCACTTGAGTCCTGGCTCACATAACCCTGTCCTCCGGCCTGAACCTGTCTGAAGCCTTTCAGGTGATCCCTTTCCCCCAAGTGGCCTTCTTCATAGACGCTGATCTTGCTTCCAATGCCATAGTAGTTGCTCCTTTTGCCTCGGAGCGAGATGAGTAGATAGTTGTTGTCATTCATCTCATTCTTATAGATGTATTGCCCGCCCACAATATCAATATCACCATCATTATCAATATCACCTAATAATACCGTGTACCATGGAAGGTTTAATTTATTGAGAGGAGTAATGTCCGTGAACTGCCGGTTTCCGTCATTTCGGATCAGCACGCCGGTATCGGAATAGAGGATATCGAGGTAGCCGTTATGATCAAAATCCGCGAGGCTGATGGTATAAACTCCGCTTCTCGGAAGTGCAACGGAATTGGCTAAAGAGAAATTTCCATGGCCATCATTGAAATAAACTCTCCCGTCAAGGGTGACGATGTCTAGATAACCGTCGTTATCCATATCACCCAAAGCGACGTCCCACGAGGAACTTCCAGGGAGAGCTTGAGACCTTGTGAAATGGCCAGTGCCATCATTTTTGTAAATGACGGCACTCCCGTTACAAACCACTACGTCGAGATAGCCGTCGCCGTCTAAGTCACCTAACTCCACACTTTCAGTGCCCTCTGAAAATCCAGGAATTCTTCTAAACGT
Organism: uncultured delta proteobacterium; assembly: GCA_963827685.1. Taxonomy (GTDB): domain Bacteria; phylum Desulfobacterota; class BSN033; order BSN033; family UBA1163; genus UBA1163. The sequence continues at coordinate 221,531 of CAWHBU010000002.1, forward strand.
CCCGTCTCCGTTATTCAGGTAGATATATTGTTCTCCACCATAGGCTCCTACAAAGAGATCAAGATAGCCGTCATTGTTAAGATCCCCGAAGACAGCGTTTACTGTGTAAGTGTTAATGCCTTTCAGGCCTGCCTGTTGTGTGATCTCTGTAAAGGTGAGATTCCCGTTGTTTTTATAGAGTCGATTATCGCCTGTGGTGCTGCACGTAAAGACGTCGAGATATCCGTCGTTATCGATATCCCCGAAGGCGCTGCTGTAGTCGCGTCCAGTTCTGAAACCTGTCTTACTCGGGTTAAGATCCGTGAAATTCCCATGTCCGTCATTGACCAGAAGGGCCGAACCAGAGGAATCGATAACATCGAGGGCTCCGTCATTATTAAGGTCTCCCATGGCCCTGTAAGAGTCTTGAATAATCTGATTGACCTGTGTAAATCGGACATTTCTGACGATGGTGACAATCGCTAAGTTGTTGAACTCGTCCTGCTCTAACAGAACATTGTCCGGATCCGCTTCAATATAGATGAAATCATTTGGGTCGGTCACTACCCAGGTGGTTTGTACCAGAGACTGTCCTCCAGCTGCGAGGCTTGGGGTATGGAACGTGGCAATGAGGGCTTCCTTGGTATAGATCTTCACATCGGCTCCGTTAGAGATCGGATCTGTCCCCAGATTATGAATTTGGGCGCTTATCGTTACTATCTGACCAGCTTTGGCGTCCGCTGGGGAGATGGTCACATCTTTACGGGCTGTTGCTCAAAAGCCCAATTCAAAAATATCTGACAGTTTGAGTTTCCATGAATGATAGCCGAGGGTAAGTAAAACCAAATAGCACCATTCGGCCAATTTTTGAGTTCATTAGCTCCTTAAAATCTGAAAAGGACCTTATCTCCCTTGTCACAGCCCCTTTGATCTGCTCCATCATCACCGATGGACTTCTCTTTAGGTAAGATCCGTACCTAAGCAAAACCTCAATGTTCTGGACAGCAGAGATCAGGTATTCCTGTATCTGCACCCGCCAAAGCCCTCTCCATCGTGCCCGGTCATATCCATACCGCGTCCCTCTGGCATAGGAACGCTCCATCAAATGCTGCCTCACTTTGATATCCCGCTTCGCTTTGGCCGATCGACTCGCTTCTCGCATCCTGTCTAGATCTTCCTGCCTCAGATGTCGCTTAATTGTCCGACCTGATCTGTTTCTAGTACACTGCTCTCTTAAGTCACATGCTGCACAAATCTTCTTGGGTGCAGCGTAATCTCTACTTTGCCGACTCATATGTAATGATCTAGGCTTCAACCGATGCCCAGCCGGACAACGATAGGTGTCACTCTCCCGATCATACTCAAACCGCTCTTCCCCAAAGATATTCTGCTTTTCTGTACGCTTCAATGAAATTTCCCTCAAGTCCGGCATGTGGGCCTCTACTCCTCTATCATGACAGGCCAAAAAGTTCTCGATCGTCCCGTATTTGCTGTCGGCCACCACCGTATCCGCATTGATCCCTGTATTTAAACGGTGGCTCTCTATCAGAGGAATCATCTCATGCGCTTCATTGACATCTCCTGTTGTCGTCTCGATCGCCGTGATCACTTCACTCCGCTCATCCACGGCCCGATGTACCTGATAGGAGAGTTTGGGCTTGCCACGATTCACTATCGATGCATCCGGATCGGTCGTTGAAATGTATCGGCTGTTCTCTTTAACGTATCTCCTGGAGGAATCCGTGCTCTCGCTCTTTTCCTCTAATCGTGCTTCCAGCTTCTTGTAGCCCTCCTGGAGTTGAACCTTCAACGATCGCGTGTCGATCACGGAGTTGTTCGATGCATCCGCATCCACCAGGCTCGAATCCACAAAGATCTTTCTGCCGTCCACTAACCCCGCCTCCACACATTGCCACACCATTCGCTCAAAGAACCCCCTAAACGCTTCCACTCCCCACCGCGCCCTGGCTTTACTCAAAACACTGTGATCCGGCACCTCACTGTCTATGTCGTACCCTAAAAACCATAGCCAGTCTAAACGCATGGGGATCGTTTCCATTAACTCTCGTTCCGATCGAACATTGTAAAGAACTAACAGCAACATCATCTTCAGGATTACAGGAGGGGGAATGGACACATTCCCGTTGCCCCCATAGGTGTCTCTGACCTCTGCATAGATGAAGTTAAAGTCAATCTGCTCTTGAATCCTTCTCAGAAGGTGTGTCCGGGGAATCCTTTGTTCCAGGTTCATATGATGATAGAAGATCTTCGGCTGAATTCCTGTCTGTTGACCCATCATGGCAATATCTCCATTCCAGATTTGTGCTGCCATGCTTATAGCTCGAATGTATAATCGTTGCAAGCATCATTTGGGCAACAGCCCGTTTATAGTCCACCTTCACATCAATATTATTAATGGTTGTTGAGATGGCGAGTGGCGCCGATTTTGGGCTCTCGTCTCCGCAATTGCCCGGCGAGTAGCAGGCTATCGAGGTAACCTCGTAGTGAAACAGGGTGCCGCTCGGTAGCCCCGTATCCGTGTATGTCTCGTGGGCTATTGGAACAGTATTCAAGAGAACCCCATCGCGGTAGACCATGTATCCGCCAAAATAGAATCGGACCGCCGCGTCCCATTGCAGGGTAATGGAGGTCTTGGTGGATGTCCCTCTCAGATTCCTTGGAATGGTAAGGGCTTCTTCAGCCGTCCCTTCGAGGACCGTGAGGTTCGCTGATATCGTATTATTGGTTTCATCGGCCTCTGAAATCAGATTCTGGGGGTCAACCACCATTGTGATCGTGTGCGTTCCCTTGGCAAAAACGTGCTGGAAGGAAACGGGTCCCTTCTGCCCAGAATCAAGAATGGGAATTGTTGTGCTGAATATCCTGTTCATGGCATTAGAGGGATCGCCATCAAAGAAATCGACCGCAATGTTCGTCGTCCCATAAGTTCCGTTGTTCTGCACCATAGCTGCAATCAAGACAGGACTACCCTCCTGTGGTAAACCAGGAGAAAACGAAAAGCTGTTGGGCACGGCAACCAAATCAATTCCTTGAACAGGCGGGGCTACGGAATTGAGCAGCCGGAAGGCCTGGTTGTTATCTTCCTTCGATTCTGATACCTGATTCAGAGGATCAACCTTTACCGTAATCCGATCCACCCCTTGTGCTACGGTCCACGGAATTTGGAAGATGCCAGAGCCTCCACCGGACAAATTAGTATAAGTGGCCTCACCTATCTTCAGCCCTCCCTGATCCGGATCGCCTGCATAAACCCAGACCACAAAATTCGAAGCCAGGCTCTCGCCCTGATTGCGGACCCTAACCGAGATGGTAATCGCTTCTCCGATCTTTGGAGGATCAGGATTAAAGCTGATGTCGGTAGAACCAAGGGTAAGATCCGGTAAATTAGGTGAAGTGATGCTCTTAGAGGCTATGTTGTCGGTTTCATCCAGTTCATCGATTGAATTTAAGGGATCTACGTTTACAAATACCTTTCGGGATGACGCAGTTGGAATGGTCCAAGAGACACTCGCCTGAGAGCTTCCGTAAGCAGGTATAGATGCAATGGTTACTGTGCCAATGAATGCCCCTCCTACCGATGGGTCTCCATCGAAGAATCGGACGACAACGTTATTGGCAGCCGCTGGGCCTTCGTTATGAATTATCGCTGTGATAGTGATCGTATCGCCCACCTTTGGAGCGGAGTTTGAGAAGGTGATGTCCGAAGATGATACCGAGAGATTTGGTTTCACATTTGCCAACGCCCGAAGCGCCAATGCCGTCGAATAGGGATCATCATTCCAGGAGCCGTCTGGAAGCTGGGTGGAGGTGAGATAATTGATTGCCTGAGGAGCCATTGATGAAAGATCAGTGCCACTCTCAACCAGTGCCAAAAAAGCAAGGGCTGTCTCATAGACCGTAGAAGGGCTTGTCCCAAACCCCCCATCCGGATTCTGTTTTGTGAGCAGATAAGCCACTCCATTATTGATTGCTGTCTCAAGGTTATAGATGGTTTTGAATTGTGAAAGGGTTTGAAGAACTATCGCCGTCATATAAACATCACTTGGATCAGCCTCACAATTTGAGCACGCCGACGGATAAAATCCCCACCCCCCATCAGGATTTTGGGTGGAAAGAAGAAACCCCAGAGCAGTACTGATCGTATTTTGGTCGGAGTAGTTGGCCTCCTTCAACGCCTGAAGAGCAAGGGTGGTGTCAATAACATCCCTTACAAAGGACTCCGTGATTCCCCACGCAGACTGCGATATGTCACGCAGTGAGAGTAAGCTATCTAATTCACTTGATAAATCAATATGGTTTTGCGCAAGCAGGATTATCTTTCTTGCCAACATGTCAACATCTTCGGCAAGGTATGAACATATCCACTGCAAACCATTCTGATAGCTTGAATCCACCTTATTAAAAATCTTAAACGCATCGAGCACATGAAATGTGCTATAAGAATCTGTTGTAATATTTCCACTCCAAGCACCGTCTGGCTTCTGGGAAACAGATAAATAATTGAGCCCATTAAGTATTATATAATTTTGAGCGATTACGGTATGTCCAGCTACTGAAAAAGCAATAATCATCACAACTATTTTCAAGATTTTTTTCATAACTATACCTCACGCTTTCTCAAGAGCAATAACATTAAATGCCAGCGTTTCGGAATAAACGCCACGCGAATCCCAATAGGACATAAATAAAAATCCCAATAGTGATTACTAAAATATAGGATTTGAAAAGCATCAAACTACTTAGAAAGATAATAGTCATAGTGATGCCCAATATAATAGATGCCTTCCTTAATATTTTATTTGGTTCAAATACGATCCCCAAAATAAACCATAAAACTATCGATCCTATAGCTGCAGCTAACCAATAATTTATAAAGAAACAACCAATTGTTTGAGGTGGAGGGATTCTTCTAACATAAAAACAAACAGCTATTGAAATCATTGAGAGGTTTGCAATAGCTGTTCCCACAAAAACTACAATGAAAGGTATTCTCCCCAATGATATTTTCGGCTTCATGATAAGTCCCACCACCTTACCAACTTCTTTTGACCGAAGGCGATTCTTGAAGACCCCCTGTTTGCTTCGTCTAATTGTGCGGTGGATAATGATATAATGCAGAGATCGATGTAAATTAATAACAGAGCTACAAGGAATAAAATAAATGCAAGGATGGCTATAATTGCAAGGTAACCAAGGAGGCCAACAGTCATCATGGCGGCCACTATGGCTGGAAATTGATATATACCTGCAAGTAGCGCGGCTGCGATTATTAAGGCAGGAACAATGAGAAATGCGCATGCCAAACCTTTACCCTCTTGTTGGTTAGTAATATCATTTACTCCCAGAGGTTGCGTGGTGCTCCCACCTGCAATTCCCCCACTGATAAGGTACGCTCCTGCACCCGTAACAGGATCGGAAATAACATACCCTGCACCACTCCAATCATTGACCTGAATTTCTCTTTGAGGAATAATTATCTCCTTGCCAGCATTTATTGCATTAATTATATCGGCCTTAACTTCATCAGAAACCTCAAGGAATGGAAGCACCGCAGACAGGTTTGCACTACTAACTATATATATTCTTAACCCTTGCTGATTAGCCAAATAAACGGCTTTGGCTGCTGAAATTCCTTGAACCCGGTAAAGCTGTTCCATTACTCCGTGTTCTAAACTCGACCCGATTATCCCAGCTGTCATCATAAAGCTCTTAAGGGATTGCGAATCACCTGTCCGTGACGAAAGGAGATACAATGACCGATCTATATCAATATTTGCCCCTGTTACATTCACCCATCTCGGCACTCCAAACATGGTGACCACATTGAGTGATAACCCAAAAATTCCTTCCCCGGGTTGCTTCCCATATACTATATTTTGCGATGCGGCAACAACATCTATTTGCCTATCGACTTCAAAGAAATAGCACATGACACTAAGGTAAAGTTGTTCGCCTATACCTGCGTCTGATAGACGATCGCCTCCTGTTTTTGCAAAATTCTCAAGTTGTTGAGCCCGTTCTCTAAGAACCGAAGAAAAATGGGAAGACAGTCGATCGGGAACAAAGCCCAAAGCATAATAGCCTCCTGCCACAATATTATTTTGAACTTCGTCCGATCCTAACCCGGGAGATACGAAGCGTATAGTAAAATGCTGGATAATTCCCATTCCTCCTGAAATTCCTTCCGTCTTAACTATAGCTTCAACTCTAAGTTGTGACTTAACGTTGATAAGATAAGCGGGGGTATTGAAGAGACCTCCATACATGTTGACCGTTTGCTGATCTGTTGAGGTTGCAGGCGCATAACTCAGTGTTACCCTTTTCCCGATCAGTTCTGGTAGGCTGGACGCGAAACTCAGATTCGGGCCGGATAAACTCTCTGTATCTAATTCGAAAACGACATTATGCCGTAAACTGTCGGGAATAGCACAAAACTTGCTTCCAGTTGCTATTGTCTTATAGGGTAGTGTGATGGGTAAGGTAGAAAATTCTTGAGGAATAATTCCCTTTTTTCCAATGAGGTCTTCTATTGTACCGTTCGGTAGATTGTTATTGACATAATTTTCAATACGGTTCTTAAGGTCATCAAATTGTGTCCGGATTAGGGCCCCGTCTACATTTGATATAAATCCCTCTTGTTCATTAATCGTAGCGGTAACCTTCAATTGATTCACAAGTCCCTCAGCATCAAATGGAACTGCTGTTTTTATGTCAATCCCTTGTGTATAGGCAAACTGCTTGTACGATGGATCAAGGGGAACCCAAGTATCTCCTTGTCCTGTTTTATGTCTTGCACCCCTTGAAGGAATGTAATCAACCCACGCCTCGACCCATACATGTTCCAATCTTGCTTTTGTGACTTTGCCGCCTGAGATAATGCCTGTGACTGGGATTCCGCCACTCGCGATAAAATCAAGGGCGGCATTGGCATCGGTAAATCCTCCCACCCAGTTCATAACCTTATCTATTGGGAGTTCGATGGTTACCATAAACATACCGGGCGGGGATGTTAGAAGCACGAAGCAGTGCAGTCAGCAAAGAGGTCGTATCAAAGGCATTGCCTTGTTTGGTGAGCAAGGTCATATGGGCTCCTTGAATGGAGCCATAGGTGGGTACAAATTCGATGTTATTTCTCACCCAGTTGTAGATCTTTACAGGGTTGTTTCCAAGTTCCTGTGCTTTTGCAATTATTTCCGGTGTGAATTGGACTTCTATGTTCTCAGCGAGATCATCTGGAGTGGGAGGATTGGTCGCTTGTGCAACCATCAAGTTTGGAGTATTTGGTTCATAGTTCATAGTTCCTTGTTCATCGTTGGGCGATAAAAGACCTTTTAGAGACCCAATCGATGCAACAAGAATTGGTTTCCTCTGTGCTTCTGCCTTTTTCTGTTTTATGAAGTCTTTCTCAAAATCCTCTTTCTTAAGCCGGGGTTCCTTCCTTTCAAGCTTTTGGGTTCTATTGGGGAGCTTGTTTGGGTCTAACGGAATGTGTTTCTTGGGTGGTTTTACCTTTTCAAGATGGGCTCTAATTTTTTCGGCCCAAACCTCTGTCCCCGCTTTCTCAAATGCATCAAGGTTGCCCTTCAGTTCAGTCACATTATCTTCATAATGCTTTACAAATTTATGATGCCTCTGCAATATCTCACTAGGAAGTCCTGCATCTCTTAACTTCTTCTCTGTCTCTGCAAACTGCTTTCTAATCTCCGTATCAAGGTTCTCTATTTCCGCTCTTTTTGCCTTTACCTTGGCGGCCTTTGCCTCTCTGTCAATAACAGGATTCTCAAGAATCTCTGCGATTTCCTCGATTGCTTTCTGAAACCTCTCCTCTGATTTCGGAGTTCTTGAAGGCTGATTTTGGGGAGCGGGATCTTTTAGATTATCAACGGCATAAGCAAAGCTCGATATCCCAGCGAAGGTCCATGAAAAGAAAAATAGAACAACAATGGCCAATTTTTTTAAGAATTTATGATTCATTTAGTCCTCCGTCTAATTTAATTATGCTCAATAAAACAAAAGCCCATCCCCAGTCATTTTGACTGAAAATGGGCTTTTCGATTTAACCCTTTTTCGTTCTTCATCCGGCCCCCCCCAAGATTTTAGCCTTCTGTTGCACTTCCGATACAGAGGTTTGTTGCACAAACCCATACCACGGTAAAAACTGGTTGTCAAGAAGATAAGTTTCAGATAAGTTTCAGAATGTCGAAAAGTCAATGGGTAAACTGGTGGGCATATATATCACAGAACAGGTAACAGATTGGATACAGATTCGAAAAAAAATGAAAAAATTCTTAAAGGGGGAGATGAGGTTCTTAGCGCAAACCGAGGACGAGTAGTGAAGAAACTGACTAAAATGTCAATAATTACTTAATCTGGTTAGATTCCTATGGGCAGAGATAGGGGAAGATTAGGAGTCTCCCATTGTAAAGGGGGATTTAGAGGGATTTTTCTATCCGATGCTTAACAGGACTTTGACGGGGCCATGAGCGTGGCCAGTTATAAGGTGAAAGGTCAGAAGTGACAGGTAACGATATCAGACGTGGTCTATCTTTTGGTACACGACCATTTCATCTTTTTTGAACAGGTCTTCAGGGTGGTATTTCGGAATGGGTAGCTCCAGTTGTTTGAATCGAACGGGTGAGACTTTCTTATCCACCAGACCCAACGCCACGGCTACGCCATACAGGATAGCTTCCGGTCGGGGTGGACAGCCGGGGATGTAGAAATTGACAGGAATGACCTTTTCGACCGGCCCGATCACATTGTAGGTATCATACCAGATACCTCCGCCACAGGCGCAGGAGCCAATGGCAAAGACCAGTTTGGGTGCGGGTATTGCTTCGTAGGCTTTTTTTAGCGCCTTGGCAGTAGCGCGGGATGCCGGTCCCTGGCAGAGCATAACGTCGGCATGACGGGGAGAGCCAACCAGTTTTATGCCGAAACGCTCGGCATCATAGTACGGTGTTAATACGTTCAGCACCTCGATATCGCATCCGTTACACCCTCCGCTGTTGGCGTGGTACACCCACAGGGAACGGGGAAACATCTTTTTGCACAGGTTCTTAAGCATTCGCAATTCTCCTCACTCCGAATTCTCCGTAATGTTTTACTGAGAAGGCGGTTGGGTGTGCTTTCCAACATTTACAAAGCGATTTTTGAGATGTCTTATGGGCAACATGCAATATTGCCTGAGATGATTTGGGCAATACAATTGGAAAGACAGTAGCAAACGATTTAAAGGTACCGCTGTAAATGTTTTCCAACACACCCAACCACCTTGTCGAACGCGTTAATTTAGCTGTAAAGACCTCTCCAAACATTATCCATGCCTTCCCTTAGTCAAGCTCCAGGTCGATGTCTTTCACTACCGGTTCTTTGTCGAGGTAGGCCTGAGATGTATAGACCCATGCGTCTTTCTCCAGGTTATCGAAGCGGTAGCCTTTCATCATCAGCGCCTCCAGTGGTCTCTGTCCGCTGTAACAGCGGCCACAGCGCTGGCAGGTGCCCATGAAGATTTCAAGGTTCTGCTGAATGTCGTGGATATCTCCGGTGGCGTTTTCAAACTCCTTGCTCATGGTGATCGCCCCTTCGGGACAGACATCCGCGCACCGACCGCAGTAAGTGCAGCGCCGCCCGATGTACTTGATGATGCGCACCTCCTGGCAGGGATCGAACACCAGGATTTCACGGGCAGGGCAGTTGTTGGCGCACCCGGCACAGCCGATACACTTTTCTGGATGAAAGATCGGACGGCCACGGAAACGTTCCGGCACGGGCTTGGCCTCGAAGGGATAGGGCAGGGTAACCCGACCTGCATTGAGACAGATGATCACTTCTTTAATCTTACTGAGCAGCGACATAGTCACCTCAGAGTTAAAATCCACTCACGGCAAACACCAATGCCACGAGTGCGAGTCCGAACAGCCCTGCATAGTATCGGATCGCCTGATCAATACGGTAGCGGGCGTGCGTGGCTGCAACGAGCGTTACCAGCAAAACCAATACCGTTACTTTTACGAGAAAGATGATCACATCCAGTGGGTAAAAGCCGGTTTGGCCCCATGGGACGAAGAGCGCAACAAAGAGGGCGGTGTATACAAATAATTTCACCATGCGGGCATACTTGAATAGAGCAAGTTTCGGTCCCGAATACTCAATCATCGGTCCTTCCATGATTTCTGTTTCCGCCTCAGCGGTATCGAACGGCATCCGGCCTACGAAAGCCTGTAGTGCAAACAGGATAATCCCCAGTATGATCAGCCCTGCCACTGGAAACACGCCGGAAGTATAGACCGATCCATTCAGTACCTGATTGAGCCTGAGCGTGCCGGTGTGCACCGCGCCGATCACGATGGCAACGGCGAGAAGCGGCTCCAGGGTCATCATGGCCATCATCTCCCTGCTCATGCCGATGAGCGAATAAGTTGAACCGGCAGCCAGCGCTGCCAGCAGGGTCGATATACCCGAGAGCGTGAGAAGGTAAATCAGAAGAATGACATCACTCTGGCCGCCTAAGGGAGCTTGTCCCCCCATCGGTACCTGCACGGCAACGGTGAGCACCGTCGCCAGCGAAAGCAAGGCAGCAAACCGCTGCATCCTGGGGGATTGGCCGGATTCGATATCCTCCTTGCCGAGTAGCTTCAGCAAATCAAAATATGGCTGCAGGATAGGGGGACCTTGCCGGGACTGGATCCGTGCTGTGATTTTCCGGAGGATGCCCTCAAACAATGGGGCCAGCCCAAGGGCGAGCACCACATTGATTGCTCCAAGAATGATCGCTGATATATTTAGCTGCATCTCCCTCTCATCTCCGTATTACCCGTTTCGTTGCCGCACCAGTTGTAACAATTCTTCTTGAGAGTAGACCCGTATTTTTCCGGAGCGGATGTCCACAATTTCCATGCGGTCTGTGCAGGAGAAGCATGGATCGATGCTGCCGAGCGAGATCGTCATGTCCGCCAGTTGCTGGTCCTTGATCATCGCCGGGATGCCCTGCAGATTTTGATAGGTCGGTGCACGTACCCGCCACCGGTCAGGACGGTTGTTTTCACCTGTGACGACGAAGTGGTGCGACTCGCCGCGCGGCGCCTCTACAGAAGAGAGCCCAATGCGGCCGGCAGGGAGTTCATCGTTGATTGGCAGCTGGATGGAACCTTCCGGCATCTTTTCCAGACACTGGTGGATGATGCGGATGGATTCAAATACCTCCAGGACACGGACAATCAGCCGTGACCAGACATCGCAGCCGTCTTCGACTATCACATCAAAATCCACACGGTCATAGGCAGCGTAGGGGAGATCGCGGCGGCAGTCGATGGGGACACCGGAAGCCCTGGCGAGCGGACCCACCAGGCCTGCGTCTTTGACCAGTTCTTTATCGGCGATACCCACGCCTTTGGTCCGTGCCTTAATATTCCGATCGCCTTTGACTGCGTTGGCAACCTTCACCCATTCCTTTTCCAGGGTGTCGAGCACCCCCTGCAGTTCTTTCTTCAACTCTGTGGTGATATCCCAGCGCACACCGCCGACGACACAGAGTGAGTACGTTTTACGGTTGCCGGTGAGCTTTTCAGCGATCCACATGATCGGCTCACGGATCCGCCAGCTCTGCATAAAGAGCGTGTCAAAGCCAAGGATGTGTGATGCCAATCCCACCCACAGGGGATGGCTGTGCAGACGTTCGAGCTCAAGCATGATGGTGCGGATGAACTCAGCGCGGGGAGTCGGCTTGATCCCCGCGGCCTGCTCGACGGCCTGAATGTATGCCACGCTATGTACACAGCCGCAGATTCCGCAGATCCGCTCTGCGAGCATCGGTATTTCATTGTAGGTTAGGACGGAGTCAGCCAGTTTCTCAATGCCGCGGTGCACCATGAATCCACGGTACTCGCACCCGCGGACAATTTCTCCTTCTACGTAGAGGCGGAAGTGAGCGGGTTCATCCAGGGTGGGGTGAAAGGGGCCAAAGGGAACGACCATGCACCCCTCCGGGACCTCGTCAAAATTGTATTCTTTGTTTTCGTCGAAATTGGATGGAACGTGGTTCCACGGTACATCCTTACGCAGGGGATGAACTCCCTCTGGCCAGCCGTCCGGCAGAATCAGCCGCTTGGGGTTGGGACAGCCAATGGATTCAATCCCCAGAAGATCACGCATCTCCCGTTCAGCCCAATTCGCACCAGGCACTACGTCGGAGATACATTCCACCCTGGGCTGGCTGGCTGGCACCTGGACCATGATGCTCGCCAGCACGTTCTCTCGGTCAAAAGAGAAATCGTGCGCGACGATGAAACGGTTGGAGCGCTGCCGGTCATCTATGCCGATGCTGATGACATAGCGGGCATCAAGGTTGCGGAACACATAACGGCAGACCTCTTTAATCATCTCAGGCTGGACGTAAAGATATAATCGGTTATCTGCGGGTACATCCACGCGTTGGATGACCCCGTCAAATCGTTTCTTGATGCTGTTTAGTACATCACGTGCTGGCATAGTTTAACCTGCTAAATAAATTTCGTTTGTTCCCATATTGGCAATAAAAATTTTCTCATACCTTGGGGAACGAAGCACCAAATTCCAAGCACCTGCCTCCGCCGGAGCGGCTTCGCGCAGGCAGGCCAAATAACAAATAAATTCCAAAGGACCAAATTCGAAACCACAAGCGTCCTCACCCTTCCCCTCTCCCCCGAGGGGAGAGGGATGGGGTGAGGGGTGGTCATTGGAACTTGAAATTTGGAGCTTATTTGGAATTTGGGATTTGTCATTTGGAATTTTTCCTTCTAATCCTCTTTTGTTTGTCGGCAAAGCCGAGAATCTATTCTTTCGTCTCCGTTTTTATTGTTTCTTTATGGGGGTGACGCGGCATTCCACCGACCCAGTGAAAGTAACGCTTCACTTCGGTGTAGAGGTTATGGGCACCATAGCGGTATGCGTCCGCGTCACGGACGTAACCACAGAGCCAGATGTCCGCTGTGCGTCTCTCTGCCGCCCCCAGCCGGGAGATGAGTCGGGCGATCAGGAGCATGAGCAGCAGAACGGCTCCAACTGTCAGGGGTGCCAGGATGGCAGCGTTGCTGCCCGGAGGAAGCGCGATGACAAGGCCTGTCTGTGCCGGTGCGGCACTCAGCAGCTTTGCAGCGAGACCCTGGTTGCTGGCTGCCAGAGACAGGTGGATGAGACGGTACGCCAGTCCCGGTGCGAGGCCCAGCAGGATGCAGAGCAAGGCGAGCAGGACCTGAGGGATCTGCATGGTCGGCGTGACCTCCAGGGACATATTCTTGGTTGCTTTCTCTTGTACCAGCTTGCTCGCGCGGGAGAGAAAACTCACACCGAAGAACTTCATGAACGATGCCAGTGTCAGGGCACTGGTGACGATGCCGAAGATGCCGCAGAGGGCCAAATAGCCCGCATGGCGGCTGCCGAGGATTGTCGCAACGTAAATGCTCCACTTGCTCGCAAATCCATTGAACAACGGCACACCTGCGATCGAGAAGGAAGCCACCAGTGCAGTGATGGCGGTCAAGGGCATGTATTTCATCAGTCCACCCAGCCGATTTAGGTCTTGAGTTCCGGTGGCGTAGAGCATGGAGCCGGCGTTCAGAAACAAGAGGCTCTTAAAAAGGCCGTGGTTCACTGTATGGAAGAGCGCGCCGTAAAAACCGATGACAGCCAGCGCCGTCAGGCCCGCGGAGTCTTTTCCTGGAGACAACAGTGCCAGACAAGCACCGAGGCCGAGGAGGATGTAACCAATCTGTCCGATGCTGTGAAAGGCCAGCAGACGTTTGCTCTGTTCCTGCTTCAGTGCCTGCATGGTGCCGAAGAACAGAGTAATTGTACCGAGCAGGGCGAGTGCTGTACCCCACATTCCGGGGGAATACCAGTCACTCCCGTGCGAAGGCATCAACCAGATGAAGGAACGCATCAGGCCGTAGACGCCCGTTTTAATCATGACACCGGAGAGGAGCGAGCTGACCGGCGAGGGAGCTGCAGGGTGGGCATCGGGAAGCCACATCTGGCCAAAGGGCCACATGCCTGCCTTAATTCCAAAACCGATCAGGAGCAAGAGGAGCGCGAATGTGCCCGTTCCGGCGGGAAGGGCTGCCAGCGTGCTGGCATGTTCGCGAATCGCATCGAAGTCAAAACGCATGAGCGTCTCGCCTCCAATGGTCACTGGCGCTGTGCCGGCCAGCAAATATGATGCCAGCATGACGAGTGCGCAGGATATCTCCATCATCACCAGGTATTTATTGGCAGCGCGAACATTATCACGCTGTTTGAATTCATAGCGGATTAGCGCAAAGGAGGGCAGGGTCATGAGCTGCCAGAAGAAGCAGAAGAAGACCATGAGGTCGGTTGTGGCTACGATGCCATACATGCCGGCGATGAAGAACTGAAAGTATGGATAGAAGCGACCGACGCCATAGTCGTGGTAGTGGGTCATGTAGCGGATGGAATAAAATGAGGAGAGAATTGCGATTGTAGCAATCAGTCCCAGAAATACCGCACTTAGGCCATCTATAGAAATTCGTAAGGCAGATCCGTACTGGGGCAGGGCATAGATCGTCACAGCCGCGGTCGAACCGTGTAGCAGGGTCATCGCAGCCCCGTACAGGACCAGGGTGCCGGAAGCAGCAGTGATCAGGAAGTTGATCCAGCCGGCCAGGACCTTATTGCGGGAGAAGAACCCGACCAGGAGGCCTCCAGCGCAGCTCATTCCAATGGCATACAGGACAGTTTCTGTTGGTGTCATGAGACCCTACACTCCACTTCAGCCGGTATCCCCTGATGATGATTGAGGGTGTCCGGAAGGAGCTCTTTCAAGATTTCTACGGCTGTTTCCACAGGTTTACTTAGACCGGTGCCTTGCCGTAAGGTCGCTGGCTGAATGCCCAGGAGCCAGACTCGGGTGGGACCTTCCGCTTCGATCAACCGTGCCAGCATGCCGAGTGCAACCTTGTGAGTGGATATCTGGGGAAAACGGTTCTTTAGCTCACCCGAATCGAGGAATACCACCGAACCAGGTTCAGCACCGATGTTCACGGCATCCAAGAATACCACGTTGTCAAATTCTCCATGAGCCAGGGTCGCAATGTGGTTCTCAGGCACCATGTGTGTGATCAAGACATCAGTCAGCCCAGCACCAGCCAATGCCTCTGCCAGACGCACGCCAAACCCATCATCGCCGAGGTCCACATTCCCGATGCCGACGAGTGCTGTTCGGCCGGTCAACGTTTCGCAAAGTGTCGTATGTAAGTCCTTATGGTTCAGATTTCTTCTCCGAGCTTCCGGATTTGCTCCAGCGTGAATACAGGCCCATCCGTGCACACATAGGCGAGACCGATACAGCAGTGACCGCACTTGCCCACGCCGCACTTCATATACCTTTCGAGGGTTGAAACCATGTTTCTGTCGTCATACCCCATGCCCTTGAGGTCAGCCAGGACAAACCGGAACATAATCGGCGGTCCGCAGATGAAGACCGTCGTATTCTCCAAGGGCATTTCCACGCCGGGCCTTTTGAAAAGTGTGCCGACTACGCCCGTATGGCCTTTCCAGCTTTGATCACCCTGGTCCACGGTCAGGTAACACCCAAATCCTTTGTCCTGCTGCCACTCGTCAAGGTTTTCCACGTACATCAGATCCTTCGGTGTGCGCGCGCCGTAGAACACCTGAATTTTTTCGTAATGGTTGCGGTTGTGAAGCGCGTAGATGATTACGGAACGGAGTGGAATGAGCCCAATGCCGCCTGCAACGATGATCAAGTTCCGGCTAACGTACTCCTTCATTGGAAACCCATTGCCGTAGGGGCCCCGTACCCCGAAGCGGTCACCCGACTTCAGCTGATGCATTGCTTCGGTCACATGCCCAACCTTTCGAGTCGTAAAGAACAGCCGGTCTTCTGTCGGGCTGGGTGGGAGGGACAAGGGGATCTCCCCAACTCCAAAAATCGAAACCTGTGCAAACTGTCCAGGCATAAACGCACGGAACGCCTTCTGATCGTCCTTGTTCTCAAAATGCCAGTAAAAGGTCTTAACGTCTTGGATTTCATCCCGCACTTCTTCCAAGACGGCTATCTTCGGTTCATAGAGGTTCCGAGGCTGATGCGTCATCTCATTTCCTCTCTGCTGCTGCCGTTTCCCTTCGCAGGATCTCCACGACGTGTGGCATGCCGACGTCACCGTGGCAAACGCTGACACAGCGCCCACATCCTACACAGGATGGCATCAGCTCACGTTGGATGAAGTAGTACCCAAGCTTGCGGAAGAAACGGCGATTACGGCGATCGTGCACGGCGCGGCGCGGATTATGACCGCCTGCCATCCGGGTGAACCCACTCAGCGCACAAGCATCCCACATCCGGACCCTCTCTGTTTCATTCGGACCGATTGTGCGATCAGTCACAGTGAAGCAGGTACACGTGGGACAGACGTAACTGCAGCCACCACACTCCAAACAGCGATCACCGACCTTCTTCCATGTTTCCTCGGTAATTTCGCCCTGAGTGATGAAGCGGGTAGCGGCCGAGTACCAGCTCGTCGCCAGCTTAAAACGCTTGCGGACTTCATTAAGAATCTCGCGGCGTCGGGTTACGTGTTCCGGTTTTGCTTTGGTGAAGAAGGGCAAGGCGAACAGGGCTTCGCCGCGGGGTGACCCGGCAACCGCCATGAATTCGCCACGGTCATTGTGCATGTCCATGAGCTGGAGGTCAAAGTTCTCACGAGCAGCCGGACCGGTATCCGCACAAACACAGAAACAATCGTCATCCACGTCCACCGTTGCATCCGAACAAACGACATTGACAAGAAAGGTGCTGTTCCTGAACTCCTCGTAGTAGTTATCTTTGAAGGTATTTCCAAGGTAGAATCGATCCAGGTGGAAAATGCCGGCCACATCGCACGAACGGATGCCAAAGACAGCCTGTTTCTTTCCTTCCTTCATCGGCTCAATGGTAGGATGTTCGCCGGTACGGATCGTAAAGAGCTTCTGGATGTGTGGAAACACGTACCGCTTGGGCGGATAGTATGGATTCGGCAAGTGGATTTGTACGGCATCGCGGTTTGCGTCGGTCACCCTGTCGAAGTAGGTGTCTCGGTCTCGCCCGTAAAATGGCGCATAGACTTCATGTTCTTTCCGGAGCTCATCGACAAGATTCAGGAGATCGTCTTTCTGTATCAGTCGTGCACGCATGTTATGCCTTTTCCACCTTTATATAAACGGTGCGACTACCGGCTCGGTATTCCGTGCGGGCAGGGCCGAGAATCTGCCTGGCAATATCCTCCATGTAATAAGGCACGAAGATCGTCCCTTCCCGGATCTCATTGGTCACGCGGGCATAAGTGGCCGCAGAACCGATGTCGGAGATCAAACGGATCTTCATGCCATCACGAATATTCAGGGCTTTGGCATCTTCAGGATTCATCTCTACAAATCCGTTTGGGTAGTCAAGCAGGAGGATTCCATATTCTCGCTTCAATGTTTCACTGTGCTGCACCATCGTATTTTGGTGCCAGTAATAAAGGGATCGACCAAAAACGAGCACGAAAGGAAATGCTGTGGTCGAGGGGCTGGCCGGAGGCGACTGGTGGATAGGGATAAAAGAGAATGGCCGCCCTGCATTCTGATCTACAACGAGATAGGGAGTGCCCAAAGGACGATCATGCGTGCACGGCCACTGCCTTCCGTAATGGCGTGCCAGGTTCTCGTAACTCGCCCCCTCATAATATGGGATGACACGTCCGATCTCCTTCATTACATCGGAGGAGCTTTCGTAGTTCCATGTCACACCTAGGCGTTTGGCAACCTCCACGACCTGACACCAAGCCGAGGTGAGACCGGACGGAGGCTCAATGGCTTTCTGAGCCAGTTGAATACGACGCTCTGAGCTCGTGAAAGTCACTGTTTCTTCACCGTAAGCTACTGTTGGCAGGATGACGTCCGCATATTGCGCGGTAGGTGTCATGAAGAGATTTTGGAGTACGACAAATTCCATTTTTTTCAGTGCCGCACTCGCGTCACAATATGCGGTGGAGACAACAGGATTGTGGCGATCAAGCCAAAGTGCCTTTAAGTTTCCCCTGGCACCAAGCATGGTGCTGGAATCCATTCCCCACCGATCAGGGAGCGGTCTCATCCATATCTCTTCGAAATGCTTTCTTCCTTTAAGATCTCGAACAGGGACATAACCTGGTAGGGAGCTTGGAAACATTCCAACATCACAACCGCCCTGTAGATTGTTATGTTCAGCCAGTGGCATGATACCCGCCCCTGGCTTGCCGATATTTCCGGTGAGAAGGGTCAGGTTCGCCATGGAGTGGATCTGATCCCTACCGCTGGCCTCAGCACCTGTAGAATAGAGGATCATCGCCTTGGAAGCCTTCGCGTAGGTGATGGCTGCCTGTTCAATCACGTCCGGTGAAAGTCCACAAATGGATGCGGCCTGAAGGACATCGAACGACTCGATGTTTTTCAAAAATAATTCAAAGGCATTGCATCGCTGACGTACAAACTCCAGGTTCATCAGTCCGCGGTCGACAATCACCTTGGCCAATGCACCATAAAGAAAAACCTCTGTTCCCGGTATGGTCTGTAAAAGGTAATCGGCATGCTCTGCGACGGGATGTCGACGAGGACCGATGCAGATGAGCTTTGCCCCGGCCAGTTTTGCACGAATCACCCATCCGCCAATTGTGGGCAACTGACGTCCCAGATCAATCTGGCTGACGATGATGACATCGCTCTCCATCAGCTCGGCGATCGAATTGGTTGCCGCTGGTACCCCTATCGTATCACGCAAGGCCCTGATGCTGTTGGAGTGGTAAAACGTGGTTCCCTGATCTACATTGTTCGTACCAATCACGGCACGGGCGAATTTCTGGAGGATGTAACCATCCTCATTGCCACAGTGGGAAGAATTTAAAAAGCCGATGGCATCCGGTCCGTATTGCGATTTGATCTCTGTGAGTCGTTTGGCAACGAAATCATAGGCCTCACTCCAGGACACAGGTTGAAACGTATTGTCTTTCTTAATAAGAGGTTGTTTCAGGCGGTCAGAAGCGCTTGCGACTTCATGGGCGTGCCACCCGCGGATGCAGATGCGCCCACGGTTCGCAGGGTGTGACATGCTTGGGTAGGTGCCGATGATTTTATTACCTGATGTTTCCAGGTAGATCCCGCAGCCAACACCACAGAAGGTACACGTTGTCAGTGTGTGCGACATATTCCCTGCTCGAAAATTAATTCCTACACAACTTGTTAATAACGATAGATTGTGTTCACGCTAACGCTTACTGATCTTAGACGCTGTACAATTTTTCACATATTTTAAAAGATGAGAATACCTTTGTCAAGCTTTTTTAGAGAAAATTTCTTTAGATAGCTTCCAAATTAACTAATAACTAATATAATATATTGAAATTATTGTATTTTTGGTATGATTTTGAATTCACATTTTTAGAAAAAATTGTGACCTTTTTGGATCAGAAGAGAAAGAGTCGGTTGGAATAACAAGCTTCAAGGGGGAGAGAGGTCGAGGATTCAGGCGAGAAGTTTGATTTCGAGATCCTAAGGGCTAACAAACCCAGGCCTTCATCTTATGATAGTCGAATGATAAGCTATTTTTTCATTTTTTTAACGCGGTCGATTTCAGCCTTTATATGGTCCACAAGGCTTTCGCCTCTTAACAAGTTTTTAAGTTCCTCCTGAAGGTTGGAAGGGCTGATCTTACATATCCATCCCTTTTCATAGGGGCTCTCATTGATCAGCTCAGGGTTTTCCTCAAGGTCCTGGTTAGCCGATTGCACTTTTCCAGAGACCGCAGCATAGATCCTTCCCACCCACTTGCCAGACTCCATGGAGCCACAAGGCTTTCCCTGTTCGACCTCCTTGTTCACAGAAGGCATTTCGACGTAAACGATCTGTCCTGCCAATTTTTGAGCAAAATCATTTGTACCCATGACGACAGTATCCCCTTCAACTCTGGCCCAAAAATGCTCTTTATGGTAGTATAAATTATCCGGGAAAAGGTATCCTTCGATTTCCATTCTACCATCTCCTTTCTGATTTATTATGCTATGTACTATAAAACCGATCGAATAACAAGTCATTTTAGGAAGCTTTTTCTTGACACAGTTCTTGAATTGGTGATAATAGATGTAGCAAAAAGCACACAAACAGCCTCGATTTGAAAGGAGGAGATTCCTATGACAATTAGTAAGTGGATGACTGTAGGAACAGTCCTTAAAATGATGGCGATGCATTACCCGAATAAGGAAGGGGCAGCGGACAAATTTCGGAGGTTGACGTTCAAGCAGTGGAATGAGAGGAGCTGTCGTTTAGCCAATGCACTGAACAAAATGGGTGTCCAAAAGGGAGATCGCTTTGCTATATTGGCCTACAATTGTATTGAATGGTTAGAGATCTATGCGGCGGCTGCAAAAGGGGGTCAAATCTGTGTGCCGATTATGTTTCGTCTTGCCCCTCCCGAAATGGAATATGTGATCAACCATGCAGAATGCAAGGCCTTTCTTGTTGCAAAGGATTTTGTTCAGACGGCCAATACCATTCGTGGAAAACTTACCACTATTCCGAAAGAAAATTTTATCTATTGGGGAGATGATAAAACGCCAGAAGGATATCAGCACTACGAATCCATCATCGCCAAAGCATCCCTTGATGAACCAGATGTTGTTGTAGACGGAGAAGATATCTGGACTTTTATGTACACCTCAGGAACCACTGGTAAACCCAAAGGGGTGGTTCGAACCCACGAAAGCAACCTCGGTCAGTACCTGTTGAGCGATCTCTGTATGGGCGTCAGGCCCAGTGATTGCGTTATGCTCGTCATGCCTATGTGTCACGTCAACTCAATTTTTTATTCTTTTGCTTATACCTACGTAAGTGCAAAGTGCTTCGTCTATAACATGGTCAGCTTTGATCCGGAGGATCTGCTGAAAACGATTGAAAAAGAGAAGATTACCTATACCTCCCTCGTTCCCACGCACTATATAATGATGCTTTCCCTCCCCGATGAGATTAAGAAGAACATCAATGTCAGTTCAATTCGACAACTCTTAATCTCCTCCGCACCCGCCCGGAAGGATACCAAATCGGCCATCATGGAATATTTCAAAAATGCAGAACTCTGGGAGGCCTATGGTTCAACAGAAGCAGGACTCGTAACACTGCTCAGACCAGAAGAACAATTTAAAAAATTGGGCTCCATCGGGAGGGAGATCTGGGGAACGGACCGGATCAAGATTTTGGATGAAAACGGAAATGAAGTGCCGAGAGGGCAGGTGGGAGAGCTTTACTCACGGACAGCATCTATTTTTAGGGAGTACTGGAAAGATCCCGAAAAGACGAAATCCGTTTTCCGGGGAGAATGGTTCTCAGCAGGGGATATGGCTTATCAGGATGAAGATGGATATTTTGTTTTAGTGGATCGAAAAGCAAACATGATCATCACCGGAGGTGAAAATGTCTTTCCCTCAGAGATTGAAAATGTATTGGGGTCCCATCCTGCCGTCAAATATGTGGCAGTGATTGGGATCCCCCATGAAAAATGGGGTGAGTCGGTAAAGGCTGTGGTAACCCTGCATCAAGGAAAGACAGCCACTGAGAAAGAACTCATCGACCATTGCAGAGGGAAGATCGCAGGATATAAGATTCCGAAATCAGTCGATTTCATCAAGGATGAAGAAATGCCCATGACTCCCACAGGGAAAATCCTCCATCGTATTCTAAGGGAGAGATATGGAAAATGGAGTGATGTGAAGTAGGGAACGTATTAAACCTCTCTAAGTCGTTTATCTTTACTCTTGAACATTAGCCCCCCACCTTTTCCCCCATGGGGGGGAGGGGGGTAATTTTTTCTTGCAAAATACCTTGGCATGGGATATGTTAAAAGTCACCAAGGGTTCAAGCCGCCCTTGGTTTCATTTTGTTAGGGCGATGTGAAGAGGAGCTTCGCATGTTAAAGAGTCT
This sequence comes from uncultured delta proteobacterium, assembly GCA_963827685.1. Classification (GTDB taxonomy): domain Bacteria; phylum Desulfobacterota; class BSN033; order BSN033; family UBA1163; genus UBA1163. The sequence continues at coordinate 243,509 of CAWHBU010000002.1, forward strand.
GAGGTGGAAAGCAATACTATATGGGGCCATCGCTGTTTTTGCCATTGTTCTTCTTGTGCCCACTGTGACTTCTCAATTGCCCCAATGGTGGAGTAAGGTCCTGCCTTCTGAGAAAATCCATCTTGGTCTCGATCTGCAAGGGGGAATGTATCTTCTCCTCGGGGTACAGGAAGATAAGGCCGTTGAAAGCTATGTGGAGCAGATCAAGAATAATCTGAAAGACGACCTGAAGGACCAGGGAATTCCGGTTGGAAAATTGGAAACAGAGAAAGACCGCATCCTTCTAGAATTCTCAGGAGCCAAAGAAAAAGTAGATAATCTTCTGAGCCGGCAGTTTACCATGCTCCGTGAACTGTCTTCTTCCGGGGAAGGAGGGATATGGAAATACCAGTTGCTTCTCGACAGTAAGGAGACAGAAAAGATTAAGAAGAGAGCGATTGATCAGGCCCTGGAGATTATCCGGAATCGAATCGACCAGTTCGGCGTTTCAGAACCCGAAATTACCCTTCAAGGGACGGATCAGATCTTGGTCCAACTTCCTGGTATCAGGGATCCCCAGAGGGCCATCAATCTGATCGGCCAGACAGCCTTGTTGGAATTCAAGCTGTTGGATGAAGAGGGAAACATCGACGAGGCATTAAAAGGGAATATTCCTCCCGAGGACAATATCCTGTACCGGAGGTCTGTGGACTACAAGACAGGAGCCGTGAGAAAGGAACCTTTCCTGCTTAAAGAGAAGACTTTGATGACCGGTGAGTTTATAAAGGATGCCCGGGTGACCCTCGATTCACAATTCCACCAACCTTATGTGGCCTTTGAGCTTACCGATGTTGGGGGGAAACTTTTTGAGCAGATCACCGGCGCAAATGTAGGGAAACGTTTGGCCATCATTCTTGACAATAATGTCTATTCGGCGCCCGTTATAAAGAATAGAATCCCAGGGGGCAAGGCCATAATCGAAGGCACCTTTACAACCGATGAGGCTAATGATCTGGCGGTCGTTCTCAGATCAGGCGCACTGCCCGCGCCCGTTAAAATCCTTGAGCAAAGGACCGTGGGACCCTCCCTCGGACAGGATTCGATCCACAAAGGAATTGTCTCCACTTTGATTAGTGCGGCTCTGGTTGTTCTTTTTATGGTCGTCTACTATAAGTTCTCAGGGATGATTGCAGATGTCGCCCTCGTTTTGAATATTATCATCACGCTGGCAGTCCTCGCTCTCTTCCGTGCAACCCTTACCCTTCCAGGCATTGCCGGTTTAGTCCTTTCGGTTGGAATGGCAGTTGATGCCAATATCCTGATCCATGAGAGGATCAAAGAGGAGCTGAGGTTCGGAAAGACGGTTCGAGCAGCGATCGATCAGGGCTATCATCGGGCTTTCTCTGCTATTATCGATTCTAATTTAACGACGTTTATCTCGGGGATTATCCTTTATCAGTTTGGGACAGGGCCGGTGAAAGGATTTGCCGTCACCCTGAGTATTGGCATCTTGGCCAATCTTTTCACCGCTGTTTATATTACAAGGGTGATCTTCGATTACGTCAGCCTTAGACCAGGAGTCAAAAAACTTAGTATTTAGTCTCCGCTTCCTTCCCTTCATAGACAGGGGTTGCGGGGGATTAGAGGCGCAGAACTTTTATGGAATTAATCCCACACGATACCCGTTTCGATTTTATCGGGAAAAAGAAGATTACGCTTTGGATCTCAACGCTGGCTATCCTTATAAGCTTCGGATCCATTCTGTATCACGGAGGATTGAGATATGGAGTCGACTTTTCAGGAGGTCTGGTGGCTGAGATCAAGTTCTCGAAGCCCATTGATATCTCCGAACTTCGGAATGCCACGGATGCAATAGGTCTAAAGGATGCAGTGGTTCAAAAATTTGGAGGGGAGAATGAGTTCTTGATTCGGATAGAAAAAACTTCCAGCGATTTGGAAGCGATGTCAAAATCGATTCAAACCTCTCTTCAGGAGCAATTCAAAGGCAAGCCCCTGGAAATTCGGAGAGTGGAAGTGGTGGGTCCGAAGGTCGGAAAAGATCTGAAGGAGAAAGCCATGTGGGCTGTGGGCTTAGCTTTCGTGGCCATCCTCATCTATGTGGCGTTCAGGTTTCATGAATTTTCCTATGGGCTTGGGGGCATCGTTGCCCTGTTCCACGACGTGGTGGTGACATACGGTGCTATCTCCGTCTTCAATATAGAATTTTCTCTAAATGTTTTGGCTGTTATTCTGACGATCATCGGTTTTTCAATCAATGATACGATCGTCATTTTCGACCGGGTCAGAGAGAATATCAAGAAGATGAGAAAGGAAGACCTAACGACGATTTTTAATGTGAGCATCAATGAAACGCTCGGAAGAACCATTCTTACTACCGGAACGGTCATGATGGTGGTCTTGATCCTCTTCTTCTTAGCAGGAGAGGTGATCCATGATTTCACGATTGCTCTGATTGTCGGGTTGATTACCGGGACTTATTCTACCGTCTATATCGCGAGCCCTGTTGTTCTGTTTTGGGAACAAAATATTTCAAGAAGAAGGAGAAGAAGCTAAGCTGATAGGTGGCCAATTTGCACCGCCACCTGAGTTAGGCGGCGCCTTGTCACTATTGACACCAGTGAGATCATTGTCTTAAACTGAATATTTTTAAGGTGACGGAATGAAAACTTATCAAGCCAAAAGAGAAGAGTTGGACCATAAATGGTACCTGGTAAATGCCGAGGGTAAGGTTTTAGGGAGACTGTCTACCGAGGTGGCAAAAATACTGAAAGGAAAGAATAAGCCCACTTATACCCCCCATCTGGATACGGGGGATTTTGTGATCGTAGTAAATGCAGGGAAAGTGACATTAACTGGAAAGAAGATGAAAGACAAGATCTATTATCATCATACAGGTTATCCGGGTGGGATTAAAGAGATGAATGCTGAGAAACTCCTAGCAAAAAAACCCACAGAGATGATCCGGATGGCGGTAAAGGGAATGCTTCCTAAAACCAGTTTGGGCCGTCAGATGCTCAGAAAGCTGAAAATCTATGCGGGCCCGAATCATCCGCATGAGTCGCAGAAACCTGTATCCCTTGAGATTTAATCTTCTTCCTCCCTCCCCAATGACGAGGGAGGGTTGCGGGTGGGGGTGAAAAAAGGAATTTGTTCCCCCTCCCCTCTATCCCCTCCCACCAAGGGAGGGGAGATGGTGATTAAATTTGACTGAAGGAGAGAGAAGAAAGTGACAGAACCCATTTATGCTACAGGCAAAAGAAAGACCTCCATCGCAAGGGTTTGGCTTGAACCCGGAGAAGGGAAGTTCGTTATCAACGAAAGGGCATTGAAAGAGTATTTCGGAAGAGAAACCAGCGAAATGGTCATCTTTCAGCCCCTTGATATTACAGGAACTCGAAATCAATTCGATATCACTGTCAATGTTCACGGGGGAGGGGAGTCCGGGCAGTCCATTGCCATCCGCCATGGGATTGCAAAAGCCCTTCTCCAGTACAATGCCGATTTTAAGGATTCTCTAAAAAAAGCCGGATTTCTCACACGTGATTCAAGAGTCAAAGAGCGGAAGAAATATGGGAGGAGAGGAGCGAGGCGAAGACCGCAGTACTCTAAGAGATAATTCCATGATCCTATTGGACTTGTTTGAAAAGGGAGGTCATGGTGCCTCCCTTTTTTTTGTAATTTCTGTAGCGCTCCCATTTATTGGGGGCGAATAACCGTCGGCAGTAAATGCCGACGCTACATCATTTGTATGGAAAGTAGCGTCCCCATTCACCGGGGACGAAATAGAAAAGGTGACCTATGAAAACGAAAGTGGGTATCATTGGGGCAACGGGTTATACAGGGGTGGAGCTCCTCCGCCTTCTCCTTCATCACCCTCAGGTGGAGGTCACCGCGCTAACCTCACAGAAATATGCTGGAGTTCCAATTGACCAAGTTTTTCCGTCCCTGGCAAAACATCTCCAATTGAAGTGTGAAGAACTTACGGTTGACCAAATTTCGAAGAAAACAGATCTTATCTTCGTAGCGGTTCCTCATAAAACAGCCATGGAAATCGTCCCATTATTTTATCGGCAAGGGAAGAGGGTGGTTGACCTGAGTGCAGATTTTCGATTCAAGGATGCTGGCGTCTATGAACGGTGGTATCAGAAGCATACCTCGGCAGATTTACTCTCGGCATCTGTCTATGGTCTCCCTGAACTTCATCGAGAGGAGATCCGAAATGCAAAAATTGTTGGGAACCCAGGATGTTATCCAACCGGAGCCTTGATTGGTCTCATTCCCCTGGTGAAAAAAGGGATAATCTCGCTTGAAAATATTGTGATTGATTCCAAATCCGGGGTCAGCGGCGCGGGGAGAGATGTGGTTTTGGAATCTCTTTTCTGTGAGATCAATGAAGGTGTAAAGGCTTATAAAGTATTTGACCATAGGCACCTCCCTGAGATCGAGCAAGAACTGAGTGAAATGGTCGAGAAAAAAGTGGCGGTGACCTTTGTACCTCATCTTATTCCAATGGATCGAGGGATTTTGACGACCCTGTATCTTGTCCTGACAAAAAAGTGGAAGACAGAGGAAGTTTTAAACACCTTTCAAGAGCATTATCAAAAAGAACCCTTTATTCGAATTTGCCCGAAAGGCAAACTTCCCAATACAAAAGATGTCCGAGGTTCAAATTATTGTGATATCGGAGTGAAGGTAAACGAGTCAGCTAGTCGGGCCGTTGTTGTCACGGCGATTGACAATTTGGTCAAGGGCGCTTCCGGCGAAGCCGTCCAAAATATGAATATCATGCTGGGATATCCTGAGACCATGGGACTGGATGTGTTGCCGCTCTTTCCCTGAAGCACAGAGTGCATGGTGTAGGTCTTGATTCACAATTCATAACTCATAACTCTGAAGCCTTAAATCCTCACTCCCAAACAAAGAGTCTAAATTCCGCAATCCGCGTTCCGCAATTCTGGTTTCTTTCCATTTTACAACCCCACCGGATTCTGTTAGATTATTTTTGAAATGACGACGAGACCTTTGACCCCCGTGATCAAACAATATCTCCAGATTAAGAGTCAATATCCAGATTCCATTCTTTTCTTCAGAATGGGCGACTTCTATGAGATGTTCTTTGAAGATGCCCGTGTGGGTTCTCGAGAACTGGACATTGCGTTAACCTCAAGGGATAAAGGGCAAAAGGATAGCGTCCCTCTATGCGGGGTTCCTTATTTTGCGGCCGAAACCTACATCTCCAGATTGTTACAGAAAGGATATAAAGTTGCCCTCTGTGACCAAGTAGAAGACCCAAAGTTCGCCAAAGGGATTGTCAAAAGAGAAGTGGTCAGGGTTTTTACTCCAGGCCTGGTGATCGATACCATCCAATTGGGGACTGGAGAAAATAATTACTTGATGGGGTTTTCCGCGGAAGGGGAGGTTTTCGGGCTTGCCTTCTTGGACATTTCGACGGGCGAACTGAAAGCCTGTCAAATCTCAGGATTTGAGCCCTTTCTGAGCGAAGCCCTTCGAAACGAACCGAAAGAGATTTTATCCCTCAAAAGATTTCAGGAGCATCCCTGTCTTGAAGGATTTAAAAAGAATTTTGGGAATGGTTTGATTACCTATTTGGACGATCCAAAATTCGATGCCATCCCTTCTTTGAAGCAGAACGAATGGAGTGCGATCCTCCGGAAAGCACCTTTAGCTGCCCAAGCCGTGGCCATGGTCCTTCATTACGCAGAGGAGAACCAGAAAAAGCCGCTCTCCCACATCCGTCCCCTCTCTTTCTATCAGGTCCAGGATTTCATGGTCATCGACGAAGTGACGAAGAGAAATTTGGAACTGACGCAATCCCTCTTTGATCAGGGGAAGAGAGGTTCTCTCTTCTGGTTTTTAGATGAAACGATCACCCTGATGGGAAGTCGGACATTGAAGCAGTGGTTAAATTACCCGTTGATCGATATCAAGGAAATCGAGCACCGTTTGGAAGGGGTCTCCGAACTGAAGGAGAAGAAGATAGAAAGGAAACAACTGAGAGAATCCTTGAGAGGGATTCAGGACATCGAAAGATTGACCTCCCGAATCTTCCTTGGACATGCCAATGCTCGGGATCTCATCGGATTGAAAAATTCACTCCAAAACTTACCCCTTCTTAAAGCAAATCTTCAGCCCTTTGACACCTCCCTCATCAGAGAGTTTGCATCGGAAATTGAGAACTTCGATGATCTTGATCAACTTCTCGAGTCCTCCATCGTAGATCATCCGCCCCTGACGATTAAAGAAGGAGGCATGATCAAGCCGAGCTATGATAAGGAATTAGATGCTTTAAGAGAGATTGGTCGGGAGGGAAAAGGATGGATCCTTCAGTTGGAAGCAGAGGAGAGGAAGAAGACAGGAATTTCCTCCTTGAAGGTTCGATATAACCAAGTCTTTGGATATTATATTGAAGTGACCAAGAGCAATCTTCACCTCGTTCCAGACCATTATATTAGAAAGCAGACTTTGGTGAATGCTGAACGATTTATAACCCCGGAACTCAAGGAATTTGAAACTAAGGTGTTAGGGGCTGAAGAGGCAATCTGCCAGCTGGAATACAGGCTCTTCGAAGAAATCCGGAAAAGAGTCTCAGACGAAACCCCGAAGCTTCAAAAAACAGCTTCTGCCATTGCGGTCATAGATATTCTGGGCTCCATGGCAGAGATTGCAGATCGGTATGATTATGTCCGACCCATTGTGGATGAAGAGGATGAGATACTGATCCTGGACGGAAGGCATCCTGTCCTGGAAAGAATGGGGCTTTCGGAAAGATTTGTTCCCAACGATACTCAAATGAATAGCCAAGAGCATCAGCTTCTCATTATCACGGGGCCGAATATGGCGGGTAAATCAACTTATTTAAGACAAGTCGCCCTTATCGTTTTGATGGCGCAGATGGGGTGTTTTGTTCCGGCGAGTGAGGCAAAGATCGGTGTGGTGGATCGGATCTTCACCCGAATTGGTGCCCTGGACAATATCATGAGAGGCCAAAGCACCTTCATGGTGGAGATGACGGAGACGGCTCGCATTTTAAATCAGGCGACCTCGAGAAGTCTTGTCGTTTTGGATGAGATTGGAAGAGGGACCAGTACTTTTGATGGATTGAGCATTGCCTGGGCCGTAGCTGAATATCTCCACGACCTTCCCTTGCTCAGGCCGAAGACCCTTTTTGCAACGCACTACCATGAATTGACGGAGCTGGCTCTAACAAAGGAGAGGGTCAAAAATTATAATGTGGCAGTAAAGGAGTGGGGCGGAGAAATTATCTTTCTCAGAAAGATTGTGGAAGGAGGAACCAACCGTAGTTATGGTATTCAAGTGGCTCGATTGGCGGGCCTCCCCCAAAAAGTGATTGATCGGGCAAAAGAGATCCTTTCCAACCTGGAGAAAGGCGAATTGGATGCAATGGGGATGCCAAAAATCGCAACGACAAAAATACCAACCTCGAAGCCCAAACCTCCTTTACAACCTTCATTGTTTGCTCAGCCCGATCGCATCCGATCTGAGTTGAAGAAGATCAGGCCCGATCAGTTAACTCCTCTCGAGGCCTTAAATATTCTGGATGAGTTGAAGAAAAAGGCTGAAAAGGAAGAATGAGAGATGCAAGTCCAAATGCCAAAGTTCAAATGCCAAATGAATGTCAAAGTTCCAAATCCAGGTTAAGGTTAAGGCTAAGGTTTAGGATTTTGTTGTTCAACCCTTGACCTCAACCTCAGCCTCAACCTTTATCTTGCGGTTTTGGTTTTTGACATTTTACGTTTCCGGTTGAGAAGGATGGTTGATTTCTCGAAGGCAAGATTGAAGATGGTGGAGGAGCAGATCGTCTCCAGAGGAATCAAAGATGCCAAGTTGATCGCTGCCATGAAGAAAATCCCTCGCCATCTCTTCGTAGAAGAAGCTCTCCAAAACCAAGCCTACAGCGATCATCCTCTGCCCATTGGGGAAAAACAGACCATTTCTCAACCCTATATGGTCGCGTTGATGACCGAAGCATTGCTGCTAACCGGGAAGGAAAAGGTGTTAGAGATCGGTACGGGATCTGGATATCAGACAGCGATTGTAGCTGAATTGTCTGAGAAGGTCTTCTCTGTAGAAAGGATTCGTCCCCTGGCCATTCGGGCAAGAAAGTTACTCTATGAATTGGGGTATTTCAATGTTGAAATTAAGATCTTTGATGGGACCTTTGGATGGATGGCAGAGAGTCCGTTTGATGCAATTCTTGTTACAGCAGGATCTCCTGACATTCCACAAACTCTGATCGATCAACTGGCGATGGGTGGAAAGTTGGTCATTCCTGTGGGAGATGCTTTTGTCCAAGATTTGTTTCGGGTGACTAAGACAGAAGAAGGAGTAAAAAAAGAAGACTTAGGCGGTTGCCGATTTGTCAAGTTGATAGGGAAATATGGGTGGAAAACCGAATGAAAAATTTTTTTTAGCGTTATTTTTTGTTTCGACGGTCTTCTTCTTGAATACTTGTGCTCGTCACAGGACCCCGGTCGAAAAACCACCTTCACCTCCAAAGACAACACGAGTTTATCATGTGGTGGAGAGGCACCAAACCCTCTACCGTATCTGTAAAACCTATGGGGTCGACCTCAAAGAGGTTGCCTCTTTAAACAAAATTGCGGATCCAAGCAAGATTGACACCGGTCAACGGATTTTTATACCAGGGGCGAAGAAAGTTTTGAAAGTTGAGATCTATATTGACGATGTGGCAGCAGAACAGGGGGAAAGGGCAAAGATTGCTTACAGAAAACTTGATTTCATCTGGCCTGTTGAAGGGAAAATTACCGACGTTTTTGAAGGGGCGGAAAGCAGAAGGCATCAGGGAATTGACATCGCCTGTCCCACCGGGACACCGATTAAGGCTTCAAATGCGGGGACGGTTATGTACTCCAATAACACCATCAAAGGATACGGGAACCTGGTCATTATTCGCCATTCCGAAGAGTACGTCACGGTTTATGCCCACAATCAGGTGAATCTGGTAGAGGAGAGGACATGGGTGGAAAAGGGGCAAATTGTCGGGAAGGTGGGCCAAACAGGAAGGGCATCAGGTCCCCATCTCCATTTTGAAATCCGAAGAAATAACAAAGCCATAGACCCCCTATTATTTTTAAAATAAACACATCCACGGTCATATCTTCATATATCATGAGTCAGGTTTTGTGAGGCAGATCCCTCAGGAGATTTTTCAGATCATCAATGGTATCGATGTCCCTCAAAGGTTGCAGGGTATGAACCGTAAGCCTTTCTTGTTTCAAAACTTTCATGGTCTCTTTAAAAACCCTCTTCGTGCTCCAGGGGATTCCCTCAAATACCCTAAGGGAGAAGTTCTTATCCTTAAAACCAATGAGGTAATATCCGCCATCAAAGGAAGGACCGATGACACCATCCTTCTCCTCGAGAGAAGTAAACGCTTCTTCGATGAACTCCAGCGGCAGATCAGGAATGTCACTTCCAATAAGGACTACTCTTTTGAAGTTCATGGCAAAAGCTTCTATGAAGCCGTTCTTCATTCTTTCACCAAGATTTTCCCCGGTTTGAGGCATATAGAGGTAATCGTCTCCTAACCAACCTTTGAGATCGGTCAGAGAATTCTCTTGGGAGAAGCATAGATAGAAAAGAAAGGTTCCCCTATTTAACGTGGACAGTATTTCAAGCAGAAAACGCCTGTAAAGCTTCACTGCCATCTCATCACCGACCGCAGAGGCCAGTCTTGTTTTGACTTGGCCTTTTTCTGGATTCTTTATAAAGAAGAGCAAACACCGATCATCCAATAGAATGCTCCTTATCGAGTTGCTTCAATATTCAAACCCTTCACCCCGTTAGAAATGATACCCCTCTGCCCTGCAATGGGGTTAGGTCCCTGAATAATTCCGGAGGGGTTTGATGCCCCGTTGGAATTTCTAACGGGGTTCACTCTGTCCCTGGACTCCTTGTCATCGGGTACTTCCCCAGCTTGCCGATGAAGGGCAGGACGATCAACCACGGTAATGTTAATTTTTGGGGTTCTTTGTATTGGTCAAGGCCAATGGTCATTTCTAAGTGTCCTTTTGCGGGCTGATTCCGGTAGGTTCCAAACAGTCTATCCCACCACGGGAAGTTAAAACCGAGGTTGCTGTTTGTTTCCCACCGTATGGTTGAGTGATGGACACGATGCATCTCCGGTGTTACCACTAAGAGGCGAAGAAAGGAATCGATTTGTTGAGAATACCGAACATTGCCATGATTGAACATGGAGGTTCCGTTCAGGAGGACTTCGAAGATCAAGACGGCTATGGCAGGAGCGCCAATCAGGATGACAACGATTATCTTGATCATCATTGAAAGGAGGATCTCAATTGGATGAAAGCGAACTCCTGTGGTGACATCAATATCCATGTCTGAATGATGCACCATATGGAGCCGCCAGAACAGGGGAATGGAATGAAACATGACGTGCTGAAGATAAATGGCGAGGTCAAGGATCAACACACCGAGGATGATTTTTAACAGGTAGGACAGCTCAAATTGATTGAATACACCCCACTCCCGTTGCTGAACCAGGAGAGCAGCGCCAACCAAAGCTGGTGGAAAAACCAGGCGAACCACAATGGAGTCCATTAGGACTAGGCTAAGATTGCTGAACCACCGTCGTGTTTTCGATGTGGTTAAAGGGCGGCGAGGAGCGATGAGCTCCCATAGAAACATGATGACGAGAATGCCAAAGAAAAATCCAAGTCTGATCATCGGTTCGTATTTGTTGGTCAGAAAGTCCATCTTTTAGGCCTCACTCCTTCCTCTGCGGTAGCTACTCTTGTAAAAGGTTGCCAGTTTATGAGGTGAGATGCCAAGGACATAAAGAGCTTGCAGGGTCCAATTTCTGAGAATGCAGTAAATCACTCCCTCTTTTTCCCACCTTCTTGGAGAGGTCCTCACTCGATCATAGAAAATCCGTATCTTATGTCCTGATTTCTTGATACGTTTCATCAATTCTACATCTTCCATTAAAGGGATCTCTTGGTAGCCACCTATCTTGTTGAAATATTTCCTTCGGATAAAAATGGCCTGATCTCCATATGGAATTCTATTCAGACGGGAGCGTAAAGAAGCTAAGAATGCAATGATCTTGTAAATCAACTTATCTGACTTGATGTCCAGATCAAAAGCCCCAGCAACGTATCCCTCTTGTTCCATGACAGCACTGATCTTTTCAAGGGCCTGGATAGGCAGTTCTGTGTCAGCATGAAGAAAGATTAGAATTTCTCCCTTGGCAATAGAAGCCCCGGTGTTCATCTGCTTTGCCCGACCCTTTTCAGATGAGACTTTAATGGCATGGTTACTATGAACAGCCCTCAAAGTATCCCTTTCCGGGGCCCCATCCACAATGATTATCTCAACATTTTTCTCGGAATCTAAATGATTGAGATAGTTGATCAGGTCATTGATCATTTTTCCTTCTTGAAATACAGGCACAATGATTGAAAATTTAGCAGAATTCACAGTTTGATTTCTCCAAAACGGGGTTCCCGAGCCGTTAAAGCAGGAAGAACTCTATAAAAATAGATTAAGGTGTCACTTTCTTCCCGTCAAGACTTTTTTGCATTCATTTGTTTACGCAGGAAACCGCGGCCTTGGCCGTGGAGGATTCGTAACTCTGGATAGGAACCTTCCAGCGAAGGTGAAGGAGAGGCGATTGACCCAGGTGATGATAGCAGAGATGATGGGGGTAACGGATCGAGATGCCTGGAGGATCCTTGAGAAGGTTCGAGAAAAAGGAACTAAGTATTGCCCCCTATGTCTTGAATTCCTTGAGTATGGTAGAGATATAGCTTCCTAAAGCCCTCTATATATCGCTCGGTTTTACATCAATTATAAGATTCATCTTGCTTTTTAAAAAATTACTCTTGTCCAAATTAGATTTTCGAAGAAACCTATATTTTGGATACCAAAATGGATCAATAAAAAAGAAACGGTAAACCTGGTTATGAAAACATGTAGAACTTGTCCAAATTGGTAATAATTCAAGTCACTTTTGAAAATCTCAGCTAATTTAGACAGCAACGTTAAAAAATGGTGAATTTTTTTGGACATTTAAGAAAATTTTTTCCTATTCAGATCCATTTGAAAATATTGAGTTTGTTAGAAATCTAAATAAAATTAATTAATTACAAATATATCGACTGTTGGCATTAAAATTGCTCAATCACATCATGACTAAGTATAAGAAATTGTAGAAAAACATGGAAAAGGATTTCTTTTTTGATTTTTTAGACCAGAACCCTCCGTTTACACCGCCTGCAAGTAAGGGTGAAACAGAATCCCCCCTAGCCAAAGAGAATATCATTCCCAATGAGCGAGTAGCCTTCCTCTTGTTTCCCTTTTTTATGGAATTGGTCGATCAATTTAAGCATACTCTGAATAACCTCAGAAATTTTGCGCGAATTTTTCAAGAGAAATACGGCGATAAGGAGTTCGGTACCTATCTCAAACGAATAATTACCGAGGATATCAAGAGGATCGAATTGGTTCAGAATAGCCTTCTCAATTATATTCGGATCAACACCCCTATTATAAAAAGAAATACCGTAAACACCCTCATCGAAGAGGAGCTAAAGAAATATCAAGTTGAGGTGGAAGAAAAAAAGATTAGGTTATTTAAGACACTTGAAAAGAATCTCCCTGAAACCGCTGTTCCTGATGACCAGCTAAGGTATATTTTGAGCTGTGTTCTGCAGTATGTAATGGCCTTGATTCCTACCAACGGGAATTTAGGGTTATTTACCAAATACTTTGCTCTTCGGAAGGAAATAGGTGAAGATCAGGAAGGGAGGTTTATTGAGATCTTAATGGTTTATACGGGTTATAAGAAACCGATGGACCAACTTGGATCGCCATTGGGAATTTCCGGTCATCAAAAAGAAAGGATTTTGGATCTTGCTTTAAGGCTGGTTGATGAGATTGTACAAAGAAACCGTGGAATGATGAAATTCGAGGAGGATGAAAAGAAGACAAAGACTAGTGTCTCCTTGAGATTCCCCGTGGAAAGAAGAAAAGTGGTCTATTATCAGCAGCCAAGCGAATTAGCTTCAAACCTGCATGAATCTAAGAGCACCTTCGAGAAACTTTCATCCCTTGAGGAGATGAAAAAGGGGGGTTAACCCCCCTTCAATACCTTCCCCCCATTTTTGCTTTAGGTTAACAACTTTTGTGCCTTCGAAATGCTTTTTCGAGGGCTTTTTTTATCTTTTTTTTTGCATCCATTGGTATTTTGAGGTATCTTTTCTGCTAAAGAAGATAATGGTTCGAAGGGACACGTAAGATTAATGAAAGTATTGGCGATTGAGACGTCTTGTGATGATACAGGGGCGGCTGTCGTTTTGGATGGGAGGAGGATTCTCTCTAATATCGTTTCTTCTCAAGTTTCGATCCATCAGAAATATGGGGGGGTTGTTCCAGAACTGGCCTCAAGAAGACATATCGAATCGATTGTGCCCATTGTGACAGAGGCATTGGAAAGAGCTAAAGTTAGTTTAAAAGAAATCGACGGCATTGCCGTGACCCAGGGCCCGGGCCTGGTGGGATCCCTGTTGGTCGGCCTCTCCTTCGCAAAATCCATAGCGTTTGCCACAGGATTACCATTCATCGGAGTCAATCACATCGAGGCGCATCTTTCAGCGATTTTTCTCGAAGAGAAACCCCCAAGATTTCCTTTCATTGGATTGGTCGTCTCCGGAGGCCACACCTCTCTTTTTCGTATGGATGGCTTTGGAAAATATCAACCGTTGGGACAGACTCGAGATGATGCAGCAGGGGAGGCCTTTGACAAGGTGGCAAAGCTTTTAGGCCTGGGATATCCGGGCGGACCGATCATTGATGAACTCTCAAAAACAGGGAACCCTAAAGCGATTCGATTCCCGAGGCCTGTCCTCTCAAAGAATTCTTTCGATTTCAGTTTCAGTGGGCTGAAGACGGCTGTCGTCAATTATGTAAAGGCGCATCCTGAACCCCAAAAGGGTTATTCAAATGATCTCATCAAAGACATTGTCTCCAGTTTTCAAGAGGCCGTCGTCGAGGTATTGGTGAAAAAAACAGTTCACGCCGCTCAACACCAGGGACTGAAAAGGATTGTCCTTTCAGGAGGGGTGGCAGCTAATCAACGCCTTCGGCAGAGGATGAAGGAAGAGGCCGGCGAACATAAATTGAAAGTCTATATTCCTTCCCCTTCTTTTTGCACAGACAATGCCGCGATGGTTGGGGTGGCTGGATATGAATATTTAAAACGAGGGATTCGATCACCGTACTCTCTGAATGCATTTTCAAATTTACCTCTAGATGGAACGTAGAGAGTGGAGAGTGGAAGGTCGTTATTTTTTCCAACTTTTCACGTTCTACTTTCCACCCTCTGAACGAATACGGACACGCGACACGGTCACGGTCACGTTTTTTGAGTGGACCTATGGCATCCATACGAAAAGAATTAGCGGAATATGGTCTATTCCCCAAGAAAAGACTGGGGCAGCATTTCCTTGTTGATCCAAATATCTTAAATAAAGTGATCCGAACCTCCCGGGTTGGAAGAGAGGATGTGGTTCTTGAGGTGGGCCCTGGTCTTGGAGATATGACTCTTGCCCTTGCTCGGTTGGCTAAACAGGTGATCGCCGTTGAGATCGACCCGAAATTGGTGACGATACTAAGAAAAAAGATGGAAGATCTTCCGAACGTGGAGGTGATTAGAAGTGATATTTTGAAGTTGGACTTCAATCACTTGTTTAAGAGGGAAGGACAACCGATTAAAGTGGTGGCCAATCTGCCCTACCAGATCTCGACACCTCTTCTCTTCCGCTTCATTGAATCAAAGGACGCGTTTTCTACATTCACTTTAATGCTTCAAAAAGAGGTTGCAGAGAGGATGGTAGCTCCTCCAGGTCGAAAAGAATATGGTCCGTTGTCGATCTTCATACAAATGTTTTTAGATGTCTCAATCTGTTTCTTCATCAAACCCTCTGCCTTCTTTCCACCCCCAGGGGTTGAATCAGCCGTGGTTCACATGGTTTGGAAAGAAAAGCCTCTGATCGAAACCAAAGATGAAGAATGGTTCAAGAGAGTAGTGAAGGCCTGTTTTGGCTACCGAAGAAAGACATTGAGCAATGCCCTGAGACATTCAGAACTTTCTCTCCCCGAACCCATCGGATCAAGCATGGAGAAAATTGGAATTGACCCCAAAAGAAGACCAGAAACTCTGACGATCCAGGAATTCGCCAAACTGGCAGAAGTCTTAAAATAATTAGAAAATTCTATTTGCAAAACCCCGAGAAGATGATTATTTTTAAGGATAGTTGAACAGGGGGAGTGAATAAAATGGACATAGAGAAGTTTACGTTGAAGGCTCAGGAAGCTTTGCAAGAAGCCAAATCCATCGCAGAGCGAAAGCACCATCAGCAGATAGATGTGGAACACCTTTTGTTGGCCCTCCTTGAACAGAAGGAGGGGATTGTCATCCCTATCCTCCAAAAATTAGGGGCAAACCCGGATTTAATCCATTCGCAGTTAGAGAGTGAATTAAACCGGATTCCTCAGGTGACAGGAAAAGGGGCAGGCCAGGTTTACTTATCCGGCCGGGCCAATGAAATTCTGAACATGGCCTGGAAAGAAGCTGAAGCATTGACGGATGAGTACCTCTCCACAGAGCATCTCCTCATCGCCATTGCCGATGAGAAGCAGGGAGCATCTTATCAAATCCTCCAGAGAAACGGGGTGACCAAGGATGCGATTTTCAGGGTGCTCCAGGAAATCCGGGGGTCCCAGCGGGTGACCGATCAGAATCCGGAGGACAAATACCAGGCTCTAAAGCGCTACAGCCGGGATCTCACGGAAGAGGCGAGGAAAGGAAAGCTCGATCCGGTGATCGGGAGAGACGATGAAATCCGAAGGGTGATCCAAGTTCTTTCAAGGAGAACGAAGAACAACCCCGTATTGATTGGCGAGCCAGGCGTCGGTAAGACAGCCATTGTGGAAGGACTGGCGCAGAGAATCGTTAAAGGTGATGTTCCTGAGACATTGAAAAATAAAAAGCTGGTTGCCTTGGATCTGGGGGCCATGATTGCAGGGGCCAAATTCAGGGGTGAGTTCGAAGACAGGCTGAAGGCTGTTTTGAAAGAGATTTCCAATGCGGCAGGCAATATCATCCTTTTCATTGATGAACTTCATACGTTAGTGGGGGCGGGTGCAGCAGAAGGTGCCATTGATGCCTCCAATATGTTGAAGCCCGCCTTGGCTCGTGGGGAACTCCGGTGTGTGGGTGCCACGACCCTCAATGAATATCGGAAGTATGTGGAGAAGGATGCGGCTTTAGAGCGACGGTTCCAACCGATCTATGTCAACCAGCCCTCCGTCGAAGATACCATCGCCATTTTAAGGGGATTAAAAGAGCGCTACGAGGTCCATCATGGCGTGAAAATATTGGATTCCGCCATCATTGCTGCCGCCATGCTTTCACATCGATACATTTCAGACCGCTTCCTTCCCGACAAAGCCGTGGATCTGATTGACGAGGCAGCGTCAAAACTTAGAATTGAGATCGACAGTGTCCCAATGGAGATCGATGAGGTTCAACGGAAGATAATGCAACTTGAGATTGAACGTCAGGCTCTGAAAAAGGAGAAGGACAAAGCCCCTCTCGAGCGGCTGAAAAAGCTCGAAAAAGAACTCGCTGATCTGAAAGAGGAAGTCGCCGAAAAGAAAGTCAAGTGGGAGAATGAGAAGAAGTCTATTTCACGGATCCATCAGATCAAAGAGCAGATCGAAAAAACGAAACAGATGATGAAAGAAGCGGAGCGAGAGGTGAATTATTCAAGATTGGCAGAGCTGCAATATGGGGAGATGGCAAGACTCGAAAGTGAATTGAAGAAAGAGGAAGAAAAACTTGCCGAACTTCAAAAAAACGAAAAGATGTTAAAAGAAGAAGTGGATGAAGAAGATGTTGCGGAGGTGGTCTCTAAATGGACCGGAATCCCTGTTTCAAGGATGTTGGAAGGAGAGGTCGAAAAGCTGATCCACATGGAAGAGAGGCTCAAACAGAGGGTAGTGGGTCAGGACGATGCCATCCTTGCCGTCTCCAACGCGGTGAGAAGGGCAAGGGCGGGATTGCAGGATCCCAATCGGCCCATCGGTTCCTTTATCTTCATGGGCCCAACCGGTGTTGGAAAGACAGAGCTGGCTCGAGCCCTGGCTGAGTTTCTGTTCGATGATGAACAGGCCATGGTAAGAATCGATATGTCAGAATACATGGAAAAACACTCTGTGTCCAGATTGATCGGTGCGCCGCCAGGGTATGTTGGATACGAGGAGGGTGGTTTTCTGACTGAGGCGATTCGAAGAAGGCCTTATTCCATTGTGCTGATGGATGAGATTGAGAAGGCACACCCAGAAGTGTTCAACGTCCTCTTGCAGATCTTAGACGACGGAAGGCTGACCGACGGTCACGGCCGGACCGTTGATTTCAAAAATACAGTGGTGATCATGACTTCCAATATTGGAGGCCAATGGATTACGGACTTAGGTGAGAAAGACTATGAGGAGATGCGGCGTCGAGTGATGGATGCTGTCAAAGCCCATTTCAAACCAGAATTTTTAAATCGTATTGATGAGTTGATTATCTTCCACAGTCTTGCTTTGGAGCAGATCAAGGCGATCGTTGAGATTCAAGTTAAAAAGCTGGAGCAGCGTCTTTTGGAGAAGCGAATACAACTTAAAATGACTGAGAAAGCAAAGGACTGGTTAGCAAGGGAAGGGTTTGATCCTGCTTATGGAGCTCGGCCACTTAAGCGAGTGATTCAAAAGGAGATTCAGGACAAACTAGCAATGAAGCTATTAGAAGGAAAATTTAAGGAAGGCAGTACGATCACTGCTGATATGGACGATAGGAAAGGGGAATTAGTATTCAGGGCATAGAGTTGTAACTTAACAATTTTCTTGACAATATTCGAAAAACCTGTTATGGATACAACGTTTTTCCAAAGTCTGCCTGCTATGTATAGTGGCAGGCAAAGGAGGCCTGAAGGCACGTAGCTCAGGGGGAGAGCGCTACCTTGACGCGGTAGAAGTCTGGGGTTCAAATCCCCACGTGCCTACCATTAAAACCAATTTATTAAAAAGTGAAACATAAGTTATTGAAGAAGCAGACATTTTAATGAGAACAAAACGGAGAGGCATCATTCAGATTTATTTTGAGTGATGCCTCTCCATTTTCAATTCAGGTGGACGAACGGAGAGATGGGAGAGCAGGTGATTATCACCATGCCCGATGGTGAGAAAAAGCCGATTCCAAAAGGCACGAAACTTAAGGAGTTGATTGGCCAGCGGGATAAAGAAGCCGTCGCGGCGCAAGTGGATGGGACCCTCCTTGACCTCAGTAGGACATTGGAGAAAGACGCTGCCATTTCATTCATTTCCATCCATTCAAAAAAAGGGTTGGAGATATTACGCCATTCTGCTGCTCATGTCATGGCCCAGGCCGTGAAGGAAATCTTTCCAACCGTTAAACTCACCTTTGGTCCTTCCACTGAAAATGGTTTTTATTATGATTTCGATTACGATCGAACTTTTACGACTCAAGATCTCGAGATGATTGAAAAAAGAATGTCAGACATTGTTGCGAAGGACGAGCCTTTTATCCGGAAGGAGGTTTCAAAAGAGGAAGCCATCAAAACATTTCAAGGAATGGGTGAAACCTATAAAATGGAGCACTTGGAAGAACTTCCAGATCATGTTTCTCTCTATCGGCAAGGAAGTTTCTTAGACCTCTGTGAAGGCCCCCATATCCCTTCGACAGGGAGAATCAAGGCCTTTCGGCTTTTGAATGTTTCGGGAACTTATTGGAGAGGGGACGCTCGAAATAGGGTCCTCCAAAGAATTTATGGAACTGCATTTCCGGCCAAAGAGGCATTGGAGGAATTTCTCCATATGCTTGA
This sequence comes from uncultured delta proteobacterium, assembly GCA_963827685.1. Lineage (GTDB taxonomy): Bacteria > Desulfobacterota > BSN033 > BSN033 > UBA1163 > UBA1163. The sequence continues at coordinate 262,480 of CAWHBU010000002.1, forward strand.
GGAGGCTCGTAGACGGGACCACCGAAAACTGGGAAGAGAACTCGATCTCTTTAGCCTTAGCGAAGAAGCCGGCCCAGGTTTGGTGATCTACCATCCCAAAGGCGCTATGCTCCGGACGATCTTAGAAGATTTTGAAAAGAAGGAGCATCTGAAGCGAGGTTATCAGATCGTCATCGGTCCTCATCTCCTCCGGCTCGATCTTTGGAAACAATCCGGCCATTTCGAGAATTATAGAGATAAGATGTACTTCACAAAGGTGGAGGATGCAGAATATGGGATTAAACCGATGAATTGTCTCGCCCATATGCTGATCTATAAATCTCAAATTCGAAGTTATCGAGATCTCCCGATCCGATATTTCGAATTGGGAACGGTGTACCGGCACGAGAAATCCGGGGAACTGCATGGGCTTCTTCGGGTGAGGGGGTTTACTCAGGACGATGCCCATATCCTCTGCCGGCCTGACCAATTGAATGATGAGATTTGCTCGATCATCGAATTTGTGGATGATGTGATGAGGATTTTTGGATTCGAATATGAGATGGAGCTCAGCACCCGACCAGAAAAATCGATTGGCGCAGATGAAGATTGGGAAAGGGCTACCCAAGCCCTTATAAATGCTCTTAAAACAAAAAGGCTTCCTTATGACGTCAACGAAGGGGAAGGAGCCTTTTATGGTCCGAAGATTGATGTCAAGCTAAAAGATGCACTCAACCGAAGGTGGCAGTGTGCCACGATTCAGGCGGACTTTGCTATGCCCGAACGATTTGACCTGACCTATGTGGGAAGTGACGGAGAAAAGCACAGACCGGTCATGCTCCATCGCGTCATCCTCGGAGCCATGGAGAGGTTTATCGGGGTATTGGTTGAGCACTATGCCGGGGCATTTCCTGTTTGGCTTTCGCCTACCCAGGCCATTCTGATGACGGTTACAGATCGGCAGATTCCATATGCAGAAGGTGTTTACAAGCAATTGGCCCAAAAGGGAGTGCGAGTCGAGAAGGATTTCCGTAATGAGAAGTTAGGGTTCAAGATTCGAGAAGCCCAGGTTCAGAAGATTCCCTACATGTTGGTCATCGGAGATCGGGAGGTGAAAGAGGGAACTATTTCTCCTCGAAAACGAAGCGGCGAAACTCTAAAGTCAATGTCCGTTGAAGATTTTGTGAAACAGATTGAATCAGAATATCCATCGTTATGATAATCCCCCACTTGCCCCCCTTTAATAAAGGGGGGTGGGGGGGATTTTAAAAAAGGAGGTGATGTCTATCGCAAGAGATGTTCGAATTAATCGAGAAATTCGAGCGAAGGAAGTGAGGGTCATCGACCCCGAAGGGAAGCAATTGGGAATTTTACCAGCGTCAGAGGCGCTTCGTTTAGCCGTTAATTATGAGTTAGACCTGGTAGAGGTTTCTCCGAAATCGGAACCGCCTGTCTGTCGCATCATGGACTACGGGAAGTTCAAATATCAACAGAGCAAGAAGGCCCATGGAGCAAAAAAGAAACAAGCCGTTGTTCATGTCAAAGAAGTGAAGATGAGACCGAAGACGGAGGAACATGATTTCCAATTCAAGCTTCGTCACATCGAGCGTTTCTTAAAGGAGGGAAATAAGACCAAGGTGACCATTGTTTTTAGAGGAAGGGAGCTGGCCCACCCGGATTTAGGGAAAAACATGCTTGGCAGGGTTACTGAGGAGACAAAGGAGTGGGGAAAAGTTGAGCAGGCTCCCAAATTTGAAGGAAGAAACTTTATCATGGTCTTAGCTCCTCTCCTGAGTCAAAAAACAACTTAAGAGATTGATGTCAGTGTCAGTGGTCGGTGTCAGTTCTTCTTGTCCCTACTAACACTGTTCACAGACACTGTCACTATTAATTAAAGGAGAAGAACACGTGCCAAAATTGAAGACCAATCGGGGAGCAGCAAAAAGGTTCAAGAAGACCGGGACAGGAAAGATAAAGGCCAAAAAGGCATTTGCCCGGCACATTCTGACAAAGAAACCGACCAATCGAAAACGAGGTCTCAGGAGGCCTAAGCTCGTCGAGAGAACGGACTCCAAGGGGATAAAAAAGTTAATACCATATTTATAAAATTGTGATTTGTGAGTGGTGAATGGTGAATCGTGAAAATACAATAAATCAAAAACCTGAATTATAAAACTATTGAACAAAACGGCGAATCACCAGCATCAATCAACAAATTCGTGAGTCGTGAATAGTGAATCGGGATAATACCTGGATGACGAATCCCCAATTACCAACACGAATCACCAATCACCCAAAGGAGGATGATCAATCATGCCGAGGGTAAAAGGAGGACCGAAAACAAGACAAAGACGAAAGAAGGTCCTGAAAATGGCGAAGGGTTATAGGGGAGGACGAAGCCGGCTCTATCGAACGGCTGTTGATGCGGTCCATCGGGCTTTGGCTTATGCCTATCGAGACCGAAGGGCCAGGAAAGGAGATTTTAGAAGGCTTTGGATTACTCGCATCAATGCTGCGGCAAGACTTCATGGTCTCTCTTATAGCCGCTTAATGGAGGCACTGAGGAAGGCTCATATAGAGTTGGATCGCAAGATATTAGCCGATTTGGCTGTGAATGATCCTAACGCTTTTTCCAAAATTGCCGAGATAGCAAAGACGAAAGTTGTTGCGAGCAAGAAACAATAGGCGGATATCAGAAGCGAAGCTCTCGGTCCTGAGGACAGGGAGCTTCACAGTCATAAGGAGTTCCCTCCGTGTTAGAGGAATTGGAAAAAATTGAAAAGGAAGCATTGGCTTCCCTATCTGATGCCAAGGCCGAAAACGAGGTCTCCGAAATCCGTGTGAGGGTTTTGGGAAAGAAAGGGAGCCTAACGCAGGTTCTCAAGCGGCTGGGGACCCTCCCTGAATCAGTTCGTAAAGAGACAGGCAAAAGAGCAAATCAGATTAAAGAAGATCTTGAGAAGAGGATTGAAGAAACCCTTCTGAAGATTCAAGAGCGAGAGAGAAGAGAGGGTTTAGAAAAAGAGAGAATCGATGTCACGCTTCCGGGCAGGCAAATTCCTCTCGGAAAGAAGCATCCTCTCACGCAAACTCTCGAGGAAATTATCGATATTTTCTATCACCTTGGCTTCGAAGTGGTGGAAGGTCCGGAAGTGGAGCTGGACTACTACAATTTTGAAGCCCTTAATATTCCAAAAGGGCATCCTGCCAGAGAGATGCAGGCTACCTTCTTTATTTCAGATGGCGTCGTTTTAAGGACTCATACCTCACCCGTTCAGGTGAGGACGATGGAGAAGAAGCGGCCACCCGTTCGAATGATTTGTCCTGGGGTGGCCTACCGCTGCGATTCAGACCCCACTCATTCCCCCATGTTCCATCAGGTAGAAGGGCTCTTGGTCGATCAAGGGATTACCTTTGGAGATCTAAAAGGGGTCTTAACCGTCTTTGTTCACCAGATGTTTGGCAAAGAAACAAAACTCCGATTCCGGCCGAGCTTCTTCCCTTTCACAGAGCCCAGTGCGGAAATTGACATCGAATGTTTCATTTGTGGGGGAAAGGGATGCGGGGTCTGTTCCAAAACAGGATGGTTAGAGATCCTGGGATCTGGAATGGTGGACCCGGCGGTTTATAAGTTTGTAAATTATGATCCTGAAGAAGTCACCGGCTTTGCATTTGGAATGGGCATCGAACGAATCGCCATGCTCAAGTTTGGAATTAATGATATACGACTCTTCTTCACGAATGATTTGAGGTTTTTGAAACAGTTTTAGAATGCACCCCCACCCACCCCTCCCCCTTCAGGGGGAGGGTGAGGGAGGGGGGAAATCCGCAATTGGAGAACCATGAAGGTTAGTCTGAATTGGATCAAGGATTATGTTGAGATTCAGATGGATTTAAGCGAACTGACCCATGTTCTGACCATGGCTGGTCTGGAGGTCGAAGGGGCCACTTCCGTGGGAGAAGGGTTGGAGAAGGTGGTCGTGGCAGAGATCCTTTCTATTCGAAAGCACCCTAATGCGGACCGGCTTACATTAGTGGAAGCCAAGACCCGTCAGGAGACTTTCTCTGTTGTCTGCGGTGCGACTAATATTCGGGAGGGGCAGAGAGTTCCTTTAGCCCTGATCGGCGCCCGGCTCCCGAATGGGATTGAAATCAAGAGATCTAAGATCAGAGGAGTCACCTCTGATGGAATGCTCTGTTCGGAAATAGAGCTTGGCCTTGGTCAGGATGCTTCTGGCATCATGATCCTTTCCCCCCATGTTCCGCTGGGGGTAGAGTTAGGCGAGGCGCTGGGTGTGAAAGACACTGTTCTTGATATCAGCATTACCCCCAATCGTCCGGACTGCCTCTGTGTGATTGGAATAGCACGGGAGATTGCAGCTTTAACTCACCGGAAGATGAGGTATCCGATTTCTTCTTTGACGAATCAAGGAAAAGAAATCCACCAAAAAACTTCTGTGAAGATTTTAGATCCCGATCTGTGTCCCCGTTATGTGGCAAGGATGATTGAAGATGTGAAGATCGGTCCTTCGCCCGATTGGATGAGAGCCCGATTGGAAAAAGTAGGGATGCGTTCCATCAACAATGTGGTTGATGTGACCAATTATATCATGATGGAATATGGCCAGCCCCTCCATGCCTTCGATTTCGATTTTTTGGAAGAGGGCCGAATTGTTGTTCGGAGAGCCATGGCGGGTGAGGAATTTGTTAGCCTGGATGGAGTGACAAGGAGCCTGGATGGGGAGATGCTCATGATCTGCGACGGTGTAAAACCCGTTGCCATTGCAGGTGTTATGGGTGGCCTCAATTCAGAGATCAAAGGGGATACCAAAAGAGTCCTTCTGGAAAGCGCCTATTTCGAACCGGTCGGGAATAGAAAAACTTCAAAAAAGCTTGGTCTGGAAACGGAAGCAGCCTATCGATTTGGAAGAGGGATCGATTATGAAGGATGCCTTCCTGTAGCGAACCGGGCTGCGCAGCTGATTCAGGAATTGGCAGGGGGAAGGGTTGTGGAGGGGGTGGTAGATGTCTACCCCATACCGATCAAGCGGAGTCCCATCCGTTTGAATATCGGGAAAATTCATCAGGTATTAGGAACCGAGGTTCCTTTCGAACAGGTGATGAATTACCTGGAAGATCTGGAGTTGAAAGTCCAGAGAGAGAATCATGATGCCTTTGTGGTGACCCCTCCATCATTCCGGGGGGATTTGGAACGGGAGATCGATCTTATTGAGGAGATTGCCCGGTTGAACGGCTATGATCGGATTCCGATTACTCTTCCCAAGAGTCCTCCTTCTGACGAGAGAATAAGCAAAGAGTTTCTTTTAGCAAAGAGGGCCATGGAGGTAATGACCCACCATGGTTACCACGAGGTGATCACTTACAGTTTCACGTCTCCCACCTCATCGGACCTCATCAATCTCGGCCCTGACGATCCAAGGAGACAGCACCTCCGGATTCTCAATCCTCTGACAGAAGATTTTTCTGCCATGAGGACGACACTGATTCCGGGTCTGATGGAAATTGTGCGCTATAATCTCTCTCGAAAAAATACCAATCTCAAACTCTTTGAATTAAGAAGAGTATTTCTTCCACAGGGGGAGGAGAGGCTTCCGAAAGAAGTAAAATTTCTGGCGGGGTTGGCCATGGGGTTCGACAGGGATCCCCATTGGGCCTTTTCTCCGAGGTCTGTTGATTTTTATGATATCAAAGGTTGTCTGGAAGATCTTTTGGATACCCTGCAAATTAAGGAAGCTAAATTTGTTAAAGTAGATGATATTCCTTATCTTCATCCGGGAAAGGCGTCGAAGATCGTGCTTGGTGATGAGGTTTTGGGGGTGTCAGGAGAAGTCCATCCACAGGTGTTGGGTCATTATGAAGTTCACGGAAAGGTTTATCTATTTGAAATGGACTTTAGCAAAATGGTGAAATGGGGAGGAGGGGAGAAGCGGTTTCAGCCGCTGCCAAAATTCCCGGCGGTTTACAGAGACCTTTCTCTGGTGGTCGAAAAAGCCTTAGAAGCCGAAAGAGTGATGGAAACGGTTCGGACCTTCGAGCAACCCTTTGTCGAAGAGGTCACCCTCTTCGATATTTATCAAGGGCCCCCTATCCCAGAAGGAAAGAAAGGGATTTCTTATCGAATCCGATACCAGGCGAATGACCGGACGTTGACCGATGAAGAGGTGAATCAATACCATGAAAAGGTCCTCTCCAGATTAAAAGGGGTCTTTCAACTCGATTTAAGGCAATAAGCATTGCCTAGAAAATAAATCATTATCCAACTCCCTCATTAAGGGGGAGGATAATACCCGGTAATTGTCATAGTAAGTGGGTGATAAAGTCATCATGTAAAATTGCTAAGAAAGGAGGAGGTAAGAGATGACGAAAGTAGATATCGTTGAGAACATTTATGAAAAGGTGGGGTTTTCTAAGAAAGAGGTGGCTAAGATTGTGGAGTATATTTTTGACATCATCAAAGATTCTTTGATCAAGGAAGACAAGATCAAGATCTCCGGATTTGGAAATTTCGTGGTTCGAAAAAAGAGGTCAAGACGGGGCCGAAACCCGCAGACAGGGAGCGACATCGAGATTACGGCAAGGAGGATCTTGACTTTCAAGCCAAGTCAGGTATTAAAGGGAGCCCTCAACCGCAAGGAGCCCCCTCCATCATCATAAGGGTGTAAACGTATCGTATGGGTGGATAGCGGACGGGAACAATATTTGAAGAATGGCAAGTAAGATATATTCTGTACCATGAGTCACGATTCACAAAACACGAATTGTCAAGTTATACTGAGGTGAAAAAACTTGGCCAGAGCACTCAAAAGGCGCGAGATTGAGAACGCCATCTCTCACGAAAGGCTCTATTATCGGATTGGAGAGGTGAGCCGTATTACGGGTCTTAAGGCTCATGTGCTTCGTTATTGGGAGTCGGAATTTAAGGTCATCAGACCTCACAAAGGAGGATCTTTGCAGCGGCTCTACCGGAGGAAAGACCTGGACCTCATCCTCAAAATCAAAAAACTCCTTTATGAGGAGGGGTTTACCATCGCTGGAGCAAAGAGAAAGATCCGGGATCTGGAGAGATTGGAAAACAAACAGACGAAATTGAAACTGGTAGAGAAGGGATCCGATGGAAAAGCTGATGAGTTGCTGAACGCCCTTCAGGAAGAACTGAAGGGGATCAGAAAGATGCTGGAATAGTCGAACTTCATTTAGAAATCACTTAAAGATTTATTTTTTATACAGCATTAAAAAGAGAGAGTATGTCTAAAGTCATCATTGCCTTGCTCATTCTTGTATTTCTCGCCATCTTTCTCCTTCTATTTTGGATCATCGTCCTGGCCCTTGCCCTCCTGATCTTTCCAAAAAAGGGGAAAAAGAGAAGAACCCTTCTTCCAGAAACAGGGGGAGGTGAGTAGAGGAGGGCTGACGCATCTGTGATTAAGACATTAAGGCTATAGACCTCAGACTTTAGGTTGAAGAGGGGAAATGGCGAGAGATTATAAAAAGATAAAGGCATGCCAGCTGGCAGAGAAACTGGCACTCTTGGTATATACGAAAAAATTTCAAAAAAGTGAAATATAGAGTTAGAGGAGTTTGATGTCTAACGTCTGAAGTCCGGTGTCTGAATTGCAGGTCGATTAAGGTGAAGCTGGACTTTTGAAAGAAAATTAACTATATTAAAAGTTAATTTGGGAATTTTGGGATTCCTAAATCCTCAATCCCTTAATTCTTGAATTGAAAATTCTGATTATCGGGGCGTAGCGCAGCCTGGTAGCGCACTGGCATGGGGTGTCAGGTGTCGGAGGTTCAAATCCTCTCGCCCCGACCATCTTTCCCCAATCTTTTCAATATCTTGTGATTTAGCCTCCACTATTAACTGATTATTAACCTTTTTTTTACCTCTCATGATGTCTACCAATCTACCTGTTCGATAGTCCGCATATCTTTGAGTCGTTGCAATACTTGAATGACCATAGACTTCCTTTAGTTCATCCAAATTATAACCATCATCCAACCGCTGCATCCCAAAAGAATGTTTTAGCCCATTATACAGATTGATTATTTTCGTTTTGTACTTTTTGTTAGCCAGTGAGCTTGCTCTATGCCAAATCTTTCTCATCTTTTAGTCTCATCTTTTTTTCTGTACTTTGCAACAAAGGGCGACTTCTTATCAGGAAGACTTTTGCGATTTCAAGAGATTTCTAGATTTGAAGGATCTATTTTAGCAAGGTTCCGCGTCTTCATTGTCGGAGAAAGGAGGGAACATGTTACACAGAAAAACAATCTGTTTGCTCGTGGTCGTCTTTTTATTCCCTATTATTTCTTGCACCCGAATTTCCGAAGGGCCGAGCGAAAAGACCGTAGTATTAGGGCACGAAAAACTGCCCGCCTTAGACTCCATCCCTTTGGAATGGGGAAAATTGGTTTCAGTGACCACGCCCCCAATTTATGAGGGTATTTCCCAACTTTGGTTCCAGGACGAGAAGGGCAAAGTTCGAATGGTAACGTTCGACATTAAGAATAGGTGTTTATTTCCTAATGCCGTAGTAATTTCTCGTAAGTAAGGAGGGAAGAATGATGCGACAATTGACGAGCATTATGTGTCGGCTTCTATTGATGGTAGCATTTTTGTTGGCTGGCCTTTCTGGCTGGGAGAAGCTAGCCCAGCTGTTTGGATATACGATTCTTAGAGATTCTTACCAGCCATGGCGACTGTTGGAATTTTCAGCCATTGCCTTGCTTTTTGTTATAGCTCTCCAGTTGAGGGAGATCAAGATGTCATTGCGTGGACGAGGATCCGATTAGAAATCAGTTCCTGCAGGATTTGCAAACGAGCCGCGATCACGCTCTGCTTTCGCGTGTTCCTAATTTGAGGGGCTAACCTCGTTTTCCAGTGTGACCTCTAAAATAGGACGGGGGCTTGAAACTCTGTCTTTGGTTGCTCCCATCCCGCTGCGAAGGCTTCTTGTCAGACTCTCCCCTGGAGGGCTGAAGTTTATTTTGCCCTCAGGATAATTGAAGCAGAGATCGACATCAAACCTGAAAATTGCCCAAACAGCATCAACCCCAAGAGCATGGGTAAACTCCCCGTTGCCATCCTGTCTACGGAAGGCTTCGATGCTCCTAATCAGCTTAACCCCAACTCCCTCACCTTCGGGTCCACAGGGGATGAGCCAAGGTTAGCCTTCTGCAACCCCAAGGGAGAAGATATTAATGGAGATGGCTTGACAGATCTGGTCTGCCATTTCAACACTCAATCCACTGAGTTTGTATGTGATGATACAGAGGGTATTTTAAAAGCCCAAACAAAGGACGGCACGTCTATCGAGGGGAGTGATTCGGTTAGGATCAATCCATGTAAGTAGTCTGAATCACCTTCTTGAAGCTTGAAGGCAGGGTCAGAAATGGCCTTGCCTTTTTTACTTATTTCAATCGCAAATTTTCAATTCGCCCTGTCGTGTGGAGCTGCGGACTTGTAGATGAAGTGTTCAATCGAGACTTATTCTGACGCCGTGTGTCAAATCAAGTACTGGCCAGGAAATGGTGAGTGAATCATCGGTCTGGTTTTATGAACTCACTATGAACTGAAATTCTCTTCTCTTGTAACTTTTTGAATATGTTACATTTATCTCTGAAGGGGCAAAGGTTCAAATCCTCTCGCCCCGACCATTTCCCTTTTATTTCGCTACTTTCATTTTTCTTTCTCCTATCGTTATTCAAGATCAAAGATTTTCATGGATCGGTACAGGAAACCACACCTGTGTAACGTAATACCCGTCTGCGCGAAGCCCCGCCTCCAGAACCTCGCGCGGAAGGGCGGGTGTCCCGACAAAGGCAGGTAATTCGGCGTGTACGCGCGTACCCGTCCATCGGGTACATCCGGAAGTCAATAAAAAATGGAAATATTTTTCACTTTTTTAAATAAGCAATTCGGGACTTATGTGAGAATTATTTCCCATTCTAAAGAGGGTGGTTTTCTACAAACGTATGTTTTGAAGCCAGCAATTTGTTGATAAGTTTAATAGGTTCTGATATGCTTCTAAAAAGAGATTTGCTGGTATAAAATTTGCTTCATGAACATGTGGAAGGGTTTACCCATCCCCAACCCGCCACCATGCTCATCCTGGGCTACGGCCCAACCGGCTTGGGAATCGGGGGTAAGCGAAGAAAATAAGGAGAGGATTACAGCATGGTAGCCTACGAGTTCTACTGGCGCGACGAAGCAGAGAGAATCCACTTTATAGGATTACTCCCGGAGAGAAGAAAAAAACCAGAGAGAATAACAGAAGAATCTATCCTGAATTGGGGGAAGAAGGTTGTAGGTGACAATTCGGGTGTCGATGATCTCTATTTCGTTCAGGTAGAATTTTAACAACCAAGAAATAAATTGATGCATCTAATTGTCATAAACGAGGGTAGGGTCAGAAATGTCTCTGCCTTTTCTATCTATCTTTTGGCCGATAATCTCTAAGGGACAAGGTTCTATTAGAGTAAAGATAGTAGTGGATTTAAGCGGGTGATGACATGGTGGCCTATAAAGTTTTTTGCAAGAATTATGAGCTTAAGAAAGGCGAGTTTATGGGTATGTTGATCGAAGGAAGGAAAGACATGAAGGGAAAGACCCAGATTGAATCTGGGTTAAGATGGGCAAGGTTGACATTTGGCCGTACGGTGAAAGATCAGGGGGCGATCTTCATCGTGCCCAATGATTTGAAGATGGGAAGCGATACCCAGTGGCTTATAGAGAAGGGGGTATTAACCAAACAAGAGTTACTTGGGATGGTTGAACTGATCGATCAAGAGATGAAGAGAAAAAGGGAAGTAGGGATGTAATCATTCTCTTCCTTCAATATCCTATTTCAAGTAGTGATCGATAAAATAAAGGGGTATTTTGAAAGGATTTCCGTTTCTCCAATATCTACGATGGCGGGTGTGATTTCCGCAATAGGTCATCAACGGTCTTGACTGGATTGAAGGTCTCAAGAGGAACTTCTACAAAGACGGTATTCCAGAGGGCCATGGACCCATTCCACAGACCGGGCAGTTCCAGCACCTTGAGTTCTCCATTTTCATGGGGTTTTGTGGAGATGGATACTGCACCCCTGTTAGCATAAAGGTTCAAATCAAACTTTTCACTCCGGTAGTTTCTGACCCCACATACCAGGTCGACGGGATTGAAATGCGTGGAGTTTCTCCAAATATCTTGTTGTCCTTCCGAGTGTGGGTCTATTTGGTTTTGTTCTACAATCTGGAGTGACTGGGTTCCGTCTGTATCCTCGATCCAGAAAGGGCCTCCGCCAGGTTCACCCTCGTTTCTAACCATGCCGCAAACTCGGAGTGGTCTGTTTAACTTCTGGAAAATATGTTCTCTCTGGATGGATGCCGACTGATTCCTAAATCCATCGGGGAAGGACATGAATAGCTCTTCCCGGCAAAACCGGATGATCTGTGATAGCTGCGCATCATCCACGCTTCCCCCATCCAGGAGATTTAGCATCCGGAAGATCTTATCCTGTAATCGGACAAGATATCCCCCAAGGATCTTCTTATAAAGAACCGTGATATCTTTCAGGCGGTCAGGAACGACATTGTCGATGTTCTTTAAAAAGATGATGTCACCGTCTATCGCATTGAGATTTTGAAGAAGCGCACCGTGGCCTCCGGGCCTGAATAAGATTCTGCCGCTCCCGTTCCGGAAAGGTCTACTCTCCATGTCCGTGGCTATCGTATCCGTGGAACGAGGCTGTAGGGTTACAGCAACTTCATAATTTACCCCGAAGAGATTTTCGTAATCACCTCTTACCTGGTGGAGCAAACCCTTGAACTGAGATTCGTGCTCTCCAGAAATAGTGAAATGGATCTTGCAGACGTTCCTGTTATCTCTGACATAGAAAGCTGCTTCGACAAGATGTTCCTCCATGGCGGTTCGATTGTGACCAGGATAGATGTGGAATTTTAGCAGTGCCTTGGGAAGCCAGGCGTAGTTAAGGCCCTTCGGGGTGAGGATATACTCCAGGATATCGGCGCACTTCTTATCACGAACAAAGCCTCCAACATCCTTTCCGTCAGAGGCCATGACGTGCTTCAAGTTGTCGTAGAAGGCAAACTTGACGATATCCTGAAGAAATTTTGCAGCACTTTCGTCCGAATCGAATCTCCCCCGACGGTAACAGCTTTCCCAGTCCTTGAACATGCGGCTGGCAGCACCTGAAGCCGGCACAAACTTGAGCATCCGTCCTCTCCTGGCAGCCTGGTTATGAAGGGAAACGAGGGGTTCCTTCTCCTCCTGGATTACCTGTACGATGCCATCCCCGATTCGAGCAGGCCTTATCAATTTGATGGGCTCCACTCCCCTACGGAAGATTTCGAGCTGTCTCAAGATCTCGGTGTGATGAATCCCTTTGGCCGCGATCGCTTTTAAATCCTCTTCTGAAAAAAACCTGAATGACATGAGGTGGCCTCCTTCTGGGTACGATCGTAGGTTTTTCTCTTCATTCCATATATATAACAAGATGGAAGATCGGACAAGGGGATCAGTCTTACCTGATTGCACCGTGAAACTTGAATGCGGCAGCAAGATCCTTGCCTAAAGTAATTTCAGAGACACAACCCTCGTTATTTGGTCTAAATTCCTATAATTCTTCACCTATCATTTTTCAGTTGAACAAAACAAAATTTTGTTCTAATATTCATCGCATATGGAAACTGCGGGAAGAAAAATCTTAATTGTTGATGACAACGCAGAATTTGCTGGTTTAATTAGAAAAATTCTGGAAAGAAAAGATTTTCAGGTCTCTGTTGCCTTGGATGGAAAGACGGCCATCGAAAAAGTAATATCCAATATTCCCGAACTGGTTCTCCTCGATCTGAAATTGCCTGATATCCCGGGGGAAGAGATATTATTAAGAATCAAAGAAATTGACAAAGATATCGCCATTGTCGTTATTACTGGCCATGGGGGAGAACAGGTAGCAGTCGATATGATGAGAAAAGGTGCAATTGATTTCCTCTCGAAGCCCATTGAACACGAAGTTCTTCTATCATCTATCAAGAATGCCTTAGAAATTCGTGACGCCCAAATTGAAGATAGACGGTTTGATCGGTATCCCTCCCTCGAAAGATTCTTTCCGTTTCTGGCACACGAGATTCGAAATCCGCTCCACGCCATTTCCGGAGCTCTTGCTATCATTCAAAGGCGATCGGATTTGAAGGATGAGATTCTGGCCCAGTCAATAAAAATTATAAATGAAGAGGTTCAACATTTAAACGAGTTCGTACAGGAATGTCTAAATTTTGTTCGGCCTCCCAATGTTGTTCGCTTGATTGGAGTGGATATCAATGAGCTCATTTCTGTCGTGATGAATATTGTTTCACATATGTTTGAGTCAGAATCAAAAAAAGTCCAGATTATTAAGAAGGTAGATCCTCGGCTTCCAAAACTTCATGCCAATTATGAAGAGATCAAACAGGTCTTTTTGAATATTGTGAAAAATGCTTTTGAAGCCATGCCCGAGGGGGGACAATTTACCATAGAGGCTTGCCTTAAATCCGATTCTCAAGAAAATATGGAAATTACTTTTATCGATGATGGAATAGGCGTCAAAAAGGAAAATTTAGGCAGGCTTTTTAACCCCTTTTTTACCACCAAAATTAGGGGAACCGGTTTGGGATTAGCCGTCTGCCGCAGAATTATTGTCGAACGACATCATGGGAAAATTTATATTGAGAGCGAAGAGAATAAAGGAACGACGGTCAAAGTAGAATTACCGGTAGGCCGCCGGTCAGGAGATTAGGGTATGGTAATTCGTCCATCCATTTTAGTTGTCGATGATGAACCCAATTCCCTTTTTGGGATTTGTCAGGTTTTAACCGATGAAGGATTTCAAACCATTCCAGCAAAAGATGGGAGAGAAGCGTTAGAAAAACTGAAAACCGATTCAGTCAGTCTTATCATCACAGATGAAAAAATGCCTGACCTGAGTGGGATGGAGCTTCTTTCAGAGGTTAAGAAAACACATCCGCACATTCCATTGATTCTGATCACGGCTTATGGTTCAGTTTTCATGGCTGTCGAAGCGTTGAAAAAGGGCGCCTTTTATTTCTTCGAAAAGCCTATCTTTGATAAGCTGGAAAGGTTTTTTATCATCATCCGGCAGGCCCTCAAAACGCAAGAGATGGAAAGGGAGATCGACTCTCTTCGAAAGGAAGTCACTGAGAAATATTCTTTTCCCAACATCATCGGAAGACATCCCAAGATGCTGGAGGTTTTTGAGATTATTAGCAGAGTTGCGGAAACGGATACGACGGTTCTGATCCAGGGGGAGAGTGGGACCGGAAAAGATCTCATTGCAAAAACCATCCATTACAATAGCATGAGAAGAGAAAAACCCTTGGTCACAGTCAATTGCGGAGCCTTGACGGAGAGCCTTCTCACCAGTGAACTATTTGGTCATAGGAAGGGAGCATTTACAGGTGCTGTCAGGGATACCATCGGTCGCTTCCAGGCTGCAGATGGAGGAACAGTGGTCTTAGATGAAATTGGTGAGATTCCGGTCAATCTTCAAAAGACACTTTTAAGGGTGATTGAGGAGAAAGAGTTCGAAAGGGTCGGAGATAGTCAACCGACAAAAGTTGATATTCGAATCATTTCTACTACCAATCGAAATCTTCAGGAGGAGGTAGCCAAAGGGAATTTCAGAGAAGACCTTTATTATAGACTGAGTATCGTTCCCATGACCCTTCCACCCTTAAGAGAACGCACTTCGGATATTCCTTTATTGGTCAACTATTTTCTTAAGAAATTCCAGGAGGGGAGAACTCCCGTTAGGATCGAAACAGAAGTGATTGAACAATTGAAAACGTTTTCTTGGTCTGGAAACGTAAGGGAGTTAACTAATATTATTCAGCAAATGGTGGTGTTCTGTAGAAGAAATACCATTACTATCGAAGATCTTCCACCCCATCTTTTTCTAAAAGAGGGGAGTATTCAAAAGGGAGAGGGGGGGAAGGTCCAATTGATTAAGATGGTTTCTGACCTCGAAAAAAAGTGGATTGTCAGCAAGCTGAAAGAAACCGATTGGAACCAGGAAAAAACAGCAAGACTTCTCGGAATTACCCGAAAAATGCTTACTAATCGAATTAATAAGTACCATATCAAACAACAAAAGAATAGATGGTCCAATCCTAAAATTTGGCAGTAAATTTGCAGTGAGATTTCCCATGCCTGATAACTGGATTCTATTAATAGACCCGTTTAAGAACCTCCTAAATGCTTATCGCATGATCTTAGAAGAAGAAAAATATTTGGTCGAGACGGCACTCAATTTAAAGGATGCATATGAACTTCTTAAGAAGAAGCAATATTCTGTTATTATTACGGAATATTGCCCTCCATTTGATACGACCGATTATATGATACAATGGGTGAAAAAGAATGCTCCTGGAACCTATATCATCATTGTTACCAACGCTATCGTCGACGAAGAGACTTACGGAAAACTTTTTGATATAGGGGTTGATGATTTTATTTTGAAACCCTATTCTCCAGAGAGGATTCTCGTCCATGTGAAGAAAGGTTTAAAACAAAGGGATTTTATTATTCGGATGCAAGAATTGGAAAAGCTTAGCCTGCTTGAGCCAATCACTCAAAAGATCCAAGGGCTTATATTCAATGCAATCTTTTTTAAAAGGTGCCTTCGTCAAGAAATTAAGAAAGCAAAGCGTCATCACCATCCGTTTTCACTATTAATCATGCGAATGCCGAACAAGGAAAGAATAGGTGATCGCTTTGACAGTTTTTACATGGAACTTGTAAAAATTGTCAAAAGTCATACAAGAGAAGAAGATATGGTTGGTAAAGACAATGGTGAAATAGGTATCATTCTCCCCGAGACAGACCAAATCGGATCTGAGGCTTTAATGCAAAGGCTGTTGAACTTAATTTATACCTCCCCCCAATTCAAATCCGACAACGTTATAAGACCCTACATTCAAGCCCTCTCTTTCCAATCCTTTACATATCCGAATCAGTTTTCCATTCCTGATAGTCTAAAGACTGTTTTGGAGGAGGTAGATAAAGCATCCCTACCTCATTGATCCATCCTTAATGAATCCCTTTTAGCTCAACGATAAAACCAATAGAAATTATTTAGCAATTTAGGCACCGTGAACCTTTTGGCTCAATGATTGTGCCAAAGGGTCAATTTTAATAAAATTGAAAAATTTATGATGGCCCCTCCCGTAAAATAATCTTTTAAAATCAATGAGTTAAAAAATTGGATAAAATATCGTTAGTTGGTATAGTAATTGCGTTACTGATTGAAATTTTGATTTCTAACGATTACCTTTATGCCGAAAGAAACGATTCTCATACTGGATAGAGAATTTCACGCCCAATGGACGTTAAAAACAATATTGGAAAGCGAAAAATATATTGTCCTATCTGTAGATACAATTGAAAGAGCCTTACAAAATTTTCAAGAGTTTGAAGTGTCCGGCCTGATCACCGAGTATCGAATTGATCAAGCCTATACTCCTAAAATCATTCGAGAACTAAAAAAGAGTTTTCCGGAGCTCTATGTCATGATGCTGACGCATGAAAATTTAGAAGAGAACGAATATGGGAAAATCATGAGTTCTGGTACCGATGATTTTTTTCTAAAGCCAATCTCGAGCGAAAAGATTCTAATCCATCTGGAGAAGGGGCTGAGACAGCGCAAAATCCTTCTTCAAAAAAGGCACTTGGAGCAAAGATTGAATGAAATAAAAACGAATGGAAGTGGTCGAGAGGACGTTCTGAGTACAAATGGTCTGTCTCACAATAAATCGTTCACTGCAAGATAGAAAATTAACTATTGGGGGTAAGAAAATGGAATTAAGTATCCTACCAAAGAGATCTGAGATATCCTCTAAAGTTCTCTATCCGCTTGATAAGAAGAGTAGAGCCTATACACTTTTTCAGAAGGTTCAAGGAGCGATGCATAATGTCCCTAATTTTGGTGAAACTTGCAGAGCCATTTTGGATGCTGTGATGGATGAAATGGATGCGGAAAACTGTTCTCTGATGTTGAAAGATCCGATCTCCGGCGATTTAACTATCTGTGCGGCCCGTGGAAAGAATGAAGGGAAGAGTGTTTTTTACCCTGATCGATCAGGCAATGGGAGAAGATTTAAGTCAGGAGAAGGGGTTGCAGGGTGGGTTCTGAGAGAGGGACAAGCCGTAATGCTGAATGACGTCCGTCAAGAACCTCGTTTTGTAAGTGTGGCAGGACTGAATGACAATGGTAGTAGTAATAATAAGGTTAATTCCCTAATCTGTTTTCCGATACGAGAGAGGGATCAGGTTGTCGGAGTTTTCAACCTCAGTCATTCTAAGAAAGGAGCTTTTAATGAAGGGGATAAATTGGCTCTTGCCTATATTTCCAACCAAGTGGGGGCTGCCCTGACCTCCGCCCGTTTCTTTTTGGAAATCAAGGAAGTGAACCGGTTGATCAGGGATTCCAGGGAAGTTTTTTCAAAAGAAAAAGTTGTTCCAATCTCTCCTACTTCCTCTTCGACTTTTATTGAGGTAGGCGAAGTAACTCGAGAGGAAGGGATCTTTATTTACACCAGTGACAAGATGCATCGAATTAAAGAGATCGTTGACCAGATAGCCAATACCGATGTTACGGTGCTCGTCCAAGGCGAGAGCGGGGTGGGTAAAGAGGTGGTGGCACGTTCTATTCACCTCAATTCTTTTCGCAGAGAAAGACCATTTGTTAAGGTGAATTGTGCTGCTCTACCTCAGGAACTTCTGGAAAGCGAGCTTTTCGGTTATGAAAAAGGTGCGTTTACAGGGGCCTATCGTCAGAAACCGGGGAAATTTGAATTGGCCAATGGTGGGACGATTTTCTTGGATGAAATTTCAGAGATGAGCCTGTCTCTCCAGGGGAAACTTCTCCAGGTTCTTCAGGACGGAGAGTTTTCGAGATTAGGGGGGAAGAAGGACGTCCGAGTGGATGTGCGAGTATTAGTAGCGACGAATAGAAACATGGAAGAGGGCGTCAAGAATGGTCGATTCCGTGAAGATCTTTATTATCGGTTGAATGTCGTCAATATCACTATTCCTCCCTTGAGAGAGAGGAGAGAGGAGATCCCGATCTTTGTTGAGTATTTTTTGGATAAATTTGGTAAGAAATATCAAAAGAAGGTAACCCCGTTATCTGATAAGATGATGAAGGCTTTTTCCCAGCACTATTGGTCAGGAAATGTGCGGGAGTTGGAGAATATGATCCAACGGTTTGTTGTCTTGGGGAATGAAAGGGCAATCATTGAAGAATTGACTCCTGCGGCCCGGGAAGATTCTATCCCGGAGAACAATAAAAAGATGGTTCCGGCAAAAAAGGTTTGGCCTTCTTTGAAGGAGGTTCATCAGGAAGCCAGTAAAAAGGCCGAGTCTGAGATCATGCTTAGAGCTTTGGAGATGACCAATTGGAACCGTAAGAAGGCAGCCGATATATTAAATATTAGTTATAAAGCCCTTCTCTATAAAATTAAAGAAACCGGTCTCGATAAGCGATTTATTCCCCAAGCATCGTAAATTTTACCCCTTACTTCAAACTTTGTGGGAGAAGAACGATCAAGGAATCGCAGCGGATCATAATTTATTATTAACGGTTTCATTTTTGGCGGAGAGAATTTGAGGGAAGAGAATCAAATTTCTGCTTTCGACGAAGAATGAATGAAAGTGGAACTGATTTTCCACTTTTTCCAACTATTTTTCTACGTTTTCCCCCCTATTTCTTAAGAGGCCAAGAAGCTTTTTCACAATCGAGGCAAGAAAAATCTGTTAATTTTCAAGGGATTAGTCAATATGTAAGAAACTATCTTTTATTGGCATATAGATTGCTCTTTTTCTGATTCTGATGAAGGACATTTACCCAATCATTTTCTCTAATAGTTCTAAGATGACTAAAATCAAGGCGATCGCTGATGAAATCGCTAAGACCGATATTACGGTTTTGATTAAGGGTGAGAGTGGGACAGGGAAAGAGCTACTGGCCCAGACCATCCATCTGGATTCTCACCGGAGGGATAAACCCTTTGTTAAAGTAAATTGCGCAGCCATCCCTAAAGGACTCCTTGAAAGTGAGCTCTTTGGGTTTGAAAAAGGGGCCTTTACAGGAGCCCATTTAGAAAAACCGGGGAAGTTCGAATTGGCTAATCGTGGGACGATCTTGCTGAACGATATCGGCGAAATAGACATTTCCATTCAGGCAAAACTATTGCAAGTCCTTCAAGATGGAGTGTTTTCCCGTTTAGGAGGGAATGGAGATGTGACGGTGGATACCCGTGTGATTGCTACCACCAAAGATCATTTAGAAAAGACGATGATGGAAGGGCGTTTCCGCGAAGACCTATTTTTCAGGATCAATGTGATCAACATCACCGTTCCACCTTTGCGGGATCGCAAGGAGCAAATTCTTCCCCTTTCCCAGTATTATTTCAATTTTTACAAAAAGAAATATGGAAGAGAAGCCCCGCCGTTATCATCAATGATGATCAATGCGTTTAATGAATATGATTGGCCTGGGAACATCCGTGAATTAGAAAATATGATAAAACGGATCGTCCTATTTGGTGAAGAGGAATCGGTCCTACATAGCGTTTCGGGTGAAAGGGTGGATGACGGAAGTAATCCTGAGTCCAACGGAAGTTTATTACCCAACGCCTCAGCAGAAAATAAATCATTGAACTTGAAAGAGGTTGGGAAAAAAGCGGCTGAAGTTGCAGAAAAAGAGATTATTCAAAGCACGTTACTAGAGACACATTGGAACCGAAAAAAGGCCGCTAAATTACTACGCGTGAGTTATAAGGCATTGCTGTATAAGATTCAAAAATACCATTTAGATGATCTGAGAGCATATCGAACGGTGGAAGAAGAGGCCGGTTGAAAAATTGGAATAGGATTATTTCAAGCATAGGTTGAGAATTGGAGCATGAGGGAGAGCCGGGGATGGAAAATCGGGGGGGTAGGTTTCCAAGCGGATCAGAGGAAACATTCGGCAGAATTCTGAATCGAGATTTATTCCTTTTCCTTTTAGACCTCGAGGTGAAGCGTGGGCGACGTTATCAGAATTTTCTCTGCCTGATGCTCCTAAAAATTAAACAATTTTCACAAGAGGGTGATGGGGGAGGTTTACGGGCTTGCAACCGGACACTAAGTCATCTATTAGCGGAAGAGATACGTGAAAGTGACATCATCGGCTCTATTGAATTAAATAAATTAGCGGTCCTTCTTCCTTATGCGGATGAGAAAGCGGGAGCTTCGGTCAAATCGCGATTCGAAGATACGCTGAAATATTATGACTTTAAAAGTAAAGGGTTTGAAATCATGATCGATCAAGTCTGTTTCCCAGTTAATGGGACGGATGCGTTAGACCTTATTAAAAAGGCACTTGGTGGAGAATCTGCGTAAGTTAATTAACTATTTGAAAAGCCCTCCTGCCGCAGACAGGCAGGCTTAACCAGACTTTAAATGGCAAGGAGTGATAGGATGAGAAAATTATTGAATATCGGAGTGATGGTGGCATTGATATTATTAATAATGACCAACATGGGCTACCCTCAAACGGATAATGAAACTCCTCCGAAAAAGGAAGCCCAGGCTGAAATAACTCCTGACAGCGGCAGTTACGTGATTGGCCCTGAAGATGTTCTGTACATCCATGTTTGGAGAGAAGAGACCTTATCGAGAACTGTTCCGGTAAGAGTGGATGGAAATATTTCCCTTCCGATCATTAATGAAATTAGGGCGGCTGGGCTAACGCCTCTTCAATTGAAGGAGGCATTGACCGTGAGATTAAAAGAATTTATTGAAAGCCCAAATGTTTCTGTGACCGTGATGGAGGCCAACAGTTTCAAGGTCTATGTTTCCGGGCAAGTCAGGACTCCGGGAGTCTATCGCCTTCGAAGTGAGACGACTGTCCTGCAGATCATCCCTATGGCGGGCGGGTTTACAGAATGGGCCAACCAAAAGAAAATCCTAATCATTCGGAGAGAAAACGGTAAGGAGAAGCGAATCACTGTTAATTACAAAAAAATTATGAAAGGTGACGATGCAGGTTCCAACATTACGTTAAAACCGGGCGATACGGTTATTGTCCCATGACAGAAGCACGCAAAGCGCATAGAGCATGGCGTAATGAAGACCCGTTAGGCGTAAGGGGAAGTAACCCAAAACCCTGCCTTCCCTCCCACTTGACGGGGACACAAAACTTTCCCTCCCACTTGACGGGGGAGGGTGAGGGTGGGGGTGAGAGCGTAGCCTCGACGTTCCTGCCCCGCGGCAGGCAGGCACTGCCGACGGGTCTTAAGAAGAGAAAGGGGTAGAAACCCAATGAACCCAATAGACTCAAAGAACCCAATGAACTTAACAAACCGACTAACCTGGTTTGGTAGGTTTATTTTTATTTTATTAATCTTATTGGCCCCTTCGATGGTTTATGCGGATTGGGGGGATATGCTCTCCAGATTTCAATTTTATGGCACTGTCCAGGAGACATACGATAACAACGTCAACCTTACGCCGAGGGACAAGAAGGATGATTTTATCACCACAGTTTCCCTCGGGTTAAGATTCTCCACGCTGCCGCGGTCTGAGACGACCGGTGGATTTCTGCCCCCTTCTGCTACTGAAGAGACAAGGTACGGGATCTACTTAGACTTTCTTCCTAGCTATCTCTTTTACGCAAAAGGCACGAGTGACAATTATCTCAGTCTCTCCGGAAACCTGAACGCCTGGTATACGTGGGATAGAAAGCTGACGTTCCGAGTCAGAGATTATTTGATCCGATCTGAAGAACCTTTGGAGAGAAATTTCTCCGCCGACGCTTTACCAGGCCAAATCCTCCTCGGAAGCCAAAGGGGAAGGCCCATCTATATCCGAAACGTGGCCGAACCTTCTCTCGAATATCGGTTTGGCAGGGAAGACATCATCTCGGTCAATTACTTGAACAATGTCTACAGAAATCAAGAGAGTTCCCTTTTCGAGGATAGCACGGAAAACTACATCAACCCTAAGATCACTTACTGGTTCAATATTAGGCATGGGGTGTCTTTAGAATATGCCCTCGACCTGGGTGATTTTCATCGTTCTCCTGACATGACAGGGAATCTGGGTAAGGGCCGTTACACCTATCGTTTTGACCCGAGGGCCTCGGTTTTTGGAGAATACACCTTCCAGAGACGAGAATTTGAAAAGCAAGTTTCGGTACCTACCTTGGATTACGATATCCACGCACCGGCGATTGGCTTCGAATATGCTTTTAGCCCGACTCTCTCTCTTACCGCAAAATTCGGCTATTTCTGGCAAATCGTACAGAGAGGATCGAATGAGGCCGGGCCGCTTTACGACATCCTTATCACACAGCGCGCTCAAAAAACCACCTATACTCTCGGCTTCCGAGGCGGATATACCGAGGACTACTTTACAGCTCAGAATCTTGGGTTTGCGAAGTACAACCAGGTGATCGGAACGATCACCCACCAACTCATGGAAAGATTGGCTGTAACCTTTTCAGGCCGTTATCAAAGGCCTAAGTTTAATGACGGACGGTTAGACAACATATGGGGCGTCACAACGGGTGTCTCTTATCGAATCCTAAGATGGCTGACCCTTGGCCTCGATTTCTCCTATACAGAAGATCATTCGAATAGAGAAGTAAATAATTATACCGATTTTATGGGAATTTTTCGGATAACAGCCACATACTAATGTGACTGGTATAGTCATTTATAGGATAAATAAATGGACTCAAGTAACCCAATAGACACAAGTAACTCAATGAACTTTGCAGCAGCACAGCAACACTGAGGAGTAAACTATGCCTGAACAAAAACCTTTTAACATTCATGACTATTTAGAGATGGGTCTACGCCGAAAGTGGTACATCGTTATTCCATTAGTTCTATGTGTTCTGGTTTCCTTCGGTGTTTATAAACACCTCCCCAAGGTCTATAAAGCGACAACCCTGATTCTCGTTCAGCCACAAAGGGTTCCGGAAAGTTATGTCCGGGCGACCATCACGGATTCTGTGGCAGGCCGATTAAGTACGATTGGTCAGGAAATTTTGAGCCGCACGCGATTGGAAAAAGTTATTCAGGAATTTAACCTCTATTCAGAGGTTCGAAATGACGTTCCCATGGAAGGGATCGTCGAAATGATGAGACATGCAGTTGAAGTAAAGGTTCAAGTCAGTCCTCAAAATGAACGGACACAAAACTCTTTTTCCATCTCTTTCGAGGGCAAAGATCCCAAGACAGTGATGATGGTGACAAACAAGCTGGCGTCTCTATTTATTGAGGAAAATTTGAGAGTCCGTGAATCGCAGGCAGAAGGGACTGCTGAATTCCTTAGTAAGGAACTGATGGAAATGGAAGACCGATTAAAGCAAAAAGAGTACGCTATGCGGAATTTTAAAGAGCGGTCAATGGGTCAACTCCCCCAGCAGCTTGATGCGAATTTGAGAATCCTCGAACGGCTGCAGCAACAACTCCAGACGACCAGTGAAAACATGAGAGCTGCAGAAGACAGGAGCATGCTGCTCCAAAATCAAATTGAACAGTTGAGGACACGGGGACAATTCTCAATGTCGCAAAGGCCTCATGGAGATACAGGTACAGGGACGGAAGGCATAGGCAGGCAAGGCATTCCCGAAGATCCATTAATCAACGAATTGAATAATCTAAAACGAGAGTTAGCAAGCGCACAATCTAAATATAAGGAATCCCATCCAGATGTGATCGATCTCAAGAAAAAAATAGCAAACCTTGAGCTCAAGGTGAAGAAATTATTCGAAAGACAAGAGGCTGAGAGAACGGGGACAGAAAGGAATGGTCAGGAAGGGGTTGGTGAGGAGAGTCTATCTTCATTCACTTTGGACCCCAATACGGCAAGACTCGTTGCTCAATATAGAGAACAATATGACAGTGCAGTGCTCGAAGCGAAGCGCGCAAAGGAAGAGGCAAAGAATTTAAAAGAGCAAATCAGCATCTATCAAAAAAGAATCGAAGATACGCCAAGGCGGGAGCAAGAGATAGCACTTTTGACAAGAGATTACGACCTCTTAAAGACCAATTATCAATCTCTTATGGGAAAAAAGATGGAGGCCCAGATGGCGGAGAATCTCGAACGGAAACAGCAAGGTGAACAATTTAAGATTTTAGACCCGGCCCGCGTTCCTGTAAAACCGGTCAAGCCCGATCGCAATAAAATTTTACTGATGGGAGGTGGCATCGGACTTGTGGCAGGATTGGGGTTGGCCTGGTTTCGAGAATCAATGGATCAATCTTTCCATGCCGTCTCGGACCTGGAAGACTATTTGGGAATACCCGTTATAGCCACCATCCCAAATCTCAAAGAAGAGAGGAAAGCAGCTTAACTTAATAAAGCGTAAGGGGGAAGGCGTAAAGCGCAAGGGGTAAGGAGTTTGGAGAAACCGCGTAAGAAGTTGGATGTTTGGCAAGCAGCAATGAAAGCAGCAACAATGATATATAAATTAACAGATAGATTTCAGGAAGAGGAAAAGTTCGGACTTGTCTCACAAATGAGGCGTGCATCAATCAGCATTCCTTGTAACATCGCTGAAGGCGCGGCAAGACAAGGGAAAAGAGAGTTCAAGAATTTTCTTAGCATGGCCCAGGGGTCTCTAAGCGAATTAGATACTCAACTAGAACTCGCTATCCTGCTCGGGTATATAAGCACTGGAGATCTCCGAGAAATAGGGATCAATTATTAAGGATTGACAAAATGCTTTCAGGGTTAATTCGTAGTCTTACAAATAGGACTATAAACAACAAGGAGAAACGCTCTCGCGCCTAACGCCTTGCGACCGGGCGCTACGCAGGGTCTTGGTACCTGATTTAGCACCTTTCGCCTTGCGCTTTACGGTTTTTTTAGAAATGTTTAAATGACGCTCTCGCGCCTTGCGACTAACGACTGACGGTCTTTGTTATGTACGAACAATTTTACGGCCTCAGAGAAAACCCTTTCAGTGTGACACCAAACCCCGAGTATATCTTTTTGGGGAAGCACCATCGAGAAGCCCTGGCTCAATTACTCTACGGGGTGAGGGAGAAGAAGGGATTCATTGTTATCACCGGCGAGGTGGGCACTGGGAAAACAACCCTGGTCCGCTATCTTCTTGATAAATTGGATGATAATGGTCATACAAAAACGGCCTTCGTATTTAACCCGAAACTGGCTGTAAACGATTTCATCCAATACATATTGAAAGATCTTGGGGTAAGAGTTCAGGGACAAACGAAGGGTGAGCATCTTCATAACCTGCATCGGTATTTACTCAACGCTTATCAGAAGGATGAAAGAGTGATCTTAATAATAGATGAAGCCCAGGGGTTAAAACCAGAGCTGCTTGAAGAGATCAGGCTCCTTTCAAACCTTGAGACCTCAAGATCGAAATTGCTTCAAATTGTGTTAGTCGGGCAACCGGAATTTGATAAAACACTCTCGCTGCCGGGATTTCGCCAATTGAGACAGCGTATCAACTTACGATACTATTTGCCACCGCTTACTGTCAAAGAGACAGAAGAGTATATCGGGAAGAGATTAAAAATTGCAGGCGCCAAGGAACCTATTTTTACGGGGAAAGCAATTAAAGAAATTTATCTGAAATCGGGGGGGATACCACGATTAATCAACATTCTCTGTGACAACGCATTATTAAATGGATACGCTCTGGACCAAAAGCTGGTTGATAAAGGGTCAGTAAAAGAGGTCGCTAAGGATCTAAATCTTAAGAAGGGGTCTCGTAGAATTTTGATTTTGTTTTTTATCTACATTTCTATTGGCGTAGGCATTCTATTATTCGTTTATTTGGGAAGGGGCGGGTATCTGTCGTCCCTTTATAAGGAAATTCTCCGAGGCTTCCAACATATTTTTTAAAGAGATATTGAATGAAGGAGTTTCAAGATTTTTCCAGTTTCTTTGAATGAGAACGCTATGCTCTACGAATTATTTCTAACGGAAGCGCTGCGGCGCCGCAGTACGGTGGCACTTTCTATTCCCTATACGCTCTGCGAGGTTTTGAATGAGTCGAGTTTATAAAGCCCTTGAAAAGGCGGAAGAAGAAAAAAGGCGAAAGGTAAAAGAAGAGCCCTCTCTGAAAGTATTTGAAGAGAAGGCTGTTTTGAGGAAAGAAGCGCCGACTTTGAAATTTCCTGATGAAAAAATAGCGAAGATTGAGAAGTCAGAAGAGCTGGGACTTCCTTCAAGAGAAGAAGTTCCTCTTCTGGTTGTCCCGCCCAATTCTATTGCAGAAGAAGAATTTCGAAAACTGAAGACTCAAGTTTTTCTTCGTTTGCCTAACCCTCCTCATTCAATTCTTATTACCAGTACGGCACCTGGGGAAGGAAAGACAACCGTGTCTGTCAATTTAGCGATGGCTATTTCAAAGGAAATTCATAGAAAGGCTATACTCATCGACGGAGACCTCCGGAAACCAAGTATCCGTCTTGAACAAAGTCGGAACAGAAAGGGTCTATCGGATTACCTTTCAAACAGGACTCCTTTGACAGAAATCCTGATGAATTCTCAAATGGAAAACCTCCGGATCATTATGGCAGGGCCTTCTACCAATAAATCCTCAGAGCTGATCGGATCGAAAAGAATGGAAGAACTTCTGAAGTCCCTCAGTGAGTCCGGGGACAGTACTTATATCCTGATCGATTCCCCACCCATTATTGCTACCACCGAGCCCACTGTGCTCTCGAAAATGGTAGATGGGATTATTCTGGTGGTGAGGGCAGACCGGATCCCAAGAGAGTCAATTCGAAGAGCAGTGAAGTCCATCGATCGTCAGAAGATCATTGGGGTGGTTTTTAACCAAATCGACATGAAGCCGTCCAGTTACTATGCAAAATATTATTACAAATATTACCAAAGGTAAATTTCGCTATGCGCTGTGTCCCATGCGCTTTGCAGTTAGGTGTGAGTTATGCTTAGCATGAACGGGTATAGGTCCTCAGCGGGTTTGTTATTCGGATTGATCGATGGCTTCCTTATTCTGACGGGGGTATTCGCGGGAGCTCATCTGAAATTCTGGGGAGATGGTAGCTCTATTTTTCTTTTTGATCATCTCGTCCTTAAATTAATGCTTGTCGTTTTTACGATTCAAATCGCATACTACTATTTTGACCTTTATGATTTTAAAATTTTTCGCAAGGCGACAAAAGTGGGCATCCTGCTCTTAGAATCCCTTGGAGCCTCAGCCATTTTCTTAGCAGTCATCTACTACTTCCTTCCCTTTCTTATGATAGGCAGGGGAATACTTGCGATCAGCTTATTTCTGATTTTGCTGTCTACCTTTTTATGGCGCTTCCTTTATGCATGGATGTCCAAGGCATTGCTAAATAAAGAAAGAATTTTAATTATCGGTACAGGCGAGTTGGCAAGAAAGATTAAGAGTGAAATCCTTGATAACGGTTACGATGGTTTTGAAATTGTGGGGTTTATCGATGAGAACAGAGACAATATTGGAAACAGGGTCTAACCCAGTGATTGTAGGTGACTACACACAGATTTGCTCCATTGCCAGAGCAGGTGGCGTTGACAGAATCATTGTGGCATTGGACGAGAGACGGGGAAAATTTCCGCTCGAACAGTTGCTCTCTTGTCGGTTGAACGGTATCCGTGTGGAAGATGGGATGGCTTTCACCGAACAACTTGCTGGAAAGCTCTCGGTGGAGAATCTCCATCCCAGTGTTCTTATTTTTTCAGATGGGTTTAAGAGATCGGCGATTTTTAAACAAATGAAAAGAGTTTTTGATATCTTGGCATCAGCAGTCGGTCTCACCTTATTTTTCCCCTTCGGCTTGATAATCGCCTTAGCCATCAGGCTCGATTCGAAGGGCCCGATTCTTTACCGGCAAGAAAGGGTAGGGAAGGATGGAAGGATATTCCGCCTTTTGAAATTCCGGTCGATGTGTATGGATGCGGAAGAAAGCGGTCCGGTGTGGGCAAGGGTGAATGACCCGCGAATTACCCGGGTAGGTCGAATGATCAGAAAGTTGAGGTTAGACGAAATCCCGCAGATGATCAATGTCTTAAAAGGGGAAATGAGTTTTGTAGGCCCGCGGCCCGAAAGGCCCTTCTTTACGGAGCAATTAAAGATCGAAATTCCTTATTTTTCTCAAAGGCATGTCACTAAACCGGGGATCACGGGTTGGGCGCAGATTTGTTACCGATACGGATCATCAAAAGAGGATGCCTTAGAGAAGCTGAAATACGATCTCTATTATATTAAGCACATGTCCTTGTTTTTTGACCTGGTGATCATTTTTGAGACGGCCAAAATCGTACTTTTAGGGAAGGGATCAAGATGATAAACCCCGCATGCCTTATGCGCCTTTGCTATGCGGTGGGTTGGATAAAAATGGAGGTTTTCCAAATGTCAATGGAAAATGAGATTAGAAAGTTTATCGGGGAAAGTTTCATATTGGAGGAGAATGATCACCTCGGCGATGAAGACTCTTTGTTAGAAAAGGGAATTATTGACTCAACGGGAGTCCTCGAACTGGTGGCCTTTCTCGAAGAGAGCTATCACTTCAAGATTAAGGACGAGGAACTGGTCCCCGAGAATTTGGATTCAATTAAAAATATCTCTAATTTTGTCAAAGGGAAGATTAGAGATTTAACTGCAGAACCCCAGCATTGTAGTACTGCAGCAGTGAATTAAGCAGCTTATAACACCTTGTTCCTGACTCCTTCCGTTTTACGGTCTTAAGGAATATAGAGAAAATGAGAGCTTTTAACCAAAAAATATTAGAAATCGATTGTGATACCGAATCAAAAAAAATCTGCGAATTCATGAAGAGGACAGTTTTGAAGGATTTCCGGAAGAAGGGTGTGGTAGTGGGGTTAAGTGGTGGAATTGATTCTGCTCTCACGGCGGCCTTGTCCGTGAAGACTTTTGGAAAGGAGAGGGTGCTTGGAGTGATTCTTCCAGAGAAGGAATCGAGTTCAGAGAGTGAAATTCTGGCGCGGCAACTGGCAAATTGGCTCGGAATAAAAACAGAAACGGTTCCTATTACTCCAATCCTTCAAAGCTTGGGCGTTTATCAGAGGAGAGAAGCAATCGTAAGAAAATATTTCCCTGAGTTTGTAGAGGGCTGGAAATACAAGCTTGCGATTTCGAAGGATACCCTTGAAAAAGAAGGGCTCAATTTCTTCTATCTTGTTGCCATAGATGAGGATGGAGCAGCTCATAAGGGGCGTCTTTCTCTGAACGATTATCTGGAAATGGTTGCGGCTACCGAAATGAAACAACGGACTCGAATAATTTAACTCTATTTTTATGCAGAAAAGAGTAATTGCATTGTTGCAGGTACTACGAATTGATCGGAGCTTGTCCGGGGTTTCTTCGTTAAGTATGGCGATGGAGGGATGGATATGGAGCCAATTGTCCATCTTTATAAGATGCAGGTGTTTCAGCTTTCCGAATTTCTTGGTGTTTCCCAGGAAATTATTAGAAGGATACCGAGCCCCGACACCAAGACCGCCGGAGTCAGTGATGAGGAGTTCTACTTCAGGATTCCATTCGATCTCTTGGATTTATTGCTCTATGCACATGAGAAACAAGTTCCATTGGAGGACGTTTCAAATGTTTTAAATATGCCCTCCAAGAAGATTTTAAGGTTCTATAAAGATTTTGATGGTAAGAGCAAAGCAACCTGGCATTTACGAACCATGCCACCTAACCTGATTGATCATAAATGAGTTAAACGCTATGCGCTTTGCTCTATGGTATAGATAGGAGTTAGATAATGCGTATTTGTTTACGTTGTGTATTGCCCGAAACATTTCCAACGGTCGAATTTGATCACCAAGGCGTCTGTAATTACTGCAGGTCTTTCAAAGGGGAGGAGCACCAAAACGAACTTAAAAAAGAATATAGAGAAAGATTCCTAAACCTGGTGAAGGATTGCAAGGGCAGCGGTGATTACGATGTTCTGATGGCTTATAGCGGGGGCAAAGACAGTACATATACATTAGACATTTTTAAAAACCATTTTAGCCTTCGTGTCCTTGCCCTTACCTTTGATCATGGTTTTGTTTCCCCTTATGCGATGAAGAATATGAGAGCAGTCGCTGAGCGATTGGAGATCGACCATATCATTTTCAAACCTGATTTTCAAGTCATGAGCAAGGTGTTCAACATCTCGATCAAAGGGAATCTCTATTCGAAAAAGACCTTGGAAAGGGCAAGCACCATCTGCACTTCGTGTATGAGTTTTGTAAAATTCGTTACACTGAAGCTATCTCTTGAAAAAGAAATACCTTTCGTCGGTTACGGTTGGTCACCAGGGCAGGCTCCAGTCCAGTCATCCGTGATGAAGACCAGTGCTGCTTTTGTGCAGGCAACTCAGAAGGTTATCTACGAACCTCTCCATAGAACAATTGGCGATAAGATCAATCCTTATTTTTTGGAGGAAAAGCATTTTAAGCTTTCTGATAAATTTCCATATAACATTCACCCTCTTGCCTTTCTCGAATACAACGAAGAAACAATTTACAAACGAATTAAAGAGCTGGGGTGGGAGCCACCCAAGGATACGGATCCAAATTCTACAAATTGTCTGATGAATGCCTTCGCCAATCAGATTCATCAAGGCCAATTCGGGTTTCATCCCTATGCGTTTGAAATGGCGGGTCTCGTCCGCATGGGTGTTCTATCGCGGGAAGAAGGTCTCAAGAGATTAAACGAACCCGCCGATGAAAAAATCCTTGAAGAAGTTAGGCTAAAGCTTGGCATTTAAAATACGGCAAGGGGGAAGGCTTAACAGCTCTAACGACTAACGCCATTGCGACTTGCGCCTTACGACCGGCGGTCTTTACAGTAAATAACGCTTTGCGCTATGCACTCTGCACTATGCGAGGTTTTGTAAATGGAAAACTGGTATGTGATTCAAACAAAACCGAAAAAAGAAGAAGAGGCGACATCTTATCTCTCTACAAAAGGAGTGGAAATCTTCAGCCCTCTTATTGAAACGTTTACATTAAGAAATGGCAGGATGAATAAAGAGTTAAAGCCGCTATTCCCAGGGTACGTATTTGGAAAGTTTGATCTCGACCAGAATTATCCTCTGGTTAGGTGGGCGAGGGGAGTTAAAAAAATACTGGGCTTCGGAGAATATCCCACCTCAATTTCTGAAGAAGTGGTGGAGATCATTAAGGAAAGAACAGATACTCAGGGGATTGTGAGAGTTAAGCATCATTTTGAACCCAATGACGTAGTGAGAATCAAAACAGGACCCTTGAGAGATCTCTTAGGAATCTTTGAAAGATGGGTTTCTGATAACGAGCGGGCCAGGATTCTTTTGAATTTGATCGGATATCAACCGGCTGTGGAGATTCATTATTCGATGATAGAGAAAGTAGCATAAAAAGCTTGAGTTTATTGCGTTTCTTGAGTCTATTGAGTTTATTGTGTTCTTTGAGTTGAAACCCAATTAACACAATGAACCCAAGCAACTCGATAAACACTAAAGAATAACCTTAACCCACACTTATCGTGGATCTTACACTACAATATTTTGATCTTTTTCGTAGAATTGAATGAAATTCGAACCGGCGGTAGCTTGCATTGGGTTTGTTGAGTCCATAGAGTTATTGGGTTTCTTGTGTTCCGTAGATTGAGTGATCCAACAAACTCAATAAACACAATGGACCTACCGAACCCAAGGGACAAATGAAGATAGCTCGTTTTGAAGATATAGAGGCATGGCAAGAAGCAAGAAAACTTGTGACAATGGTTTACGATGCCATAAAGAAGAACCCCCAGTTTCGGAGGGATTTCCGCTTGGTAGGTCAGGTGCAGGACGCTGCAGTATCCTGCATGTCAAATATTGCGGAAGGTTTTGCGAGAAGGAGTAACAGGGAGTTTATCCAATTCCTTTTTATATCCAAGAGTTCGGCAGCAGAAGTTCAAAGTCAATTCTACGTAGCCTTAGATCAGGGGTACGTTATCAAAGATGATTTTGGGAGGATTTATGACCAGGCTGAGATAGTATCTAAACTGGATTCGGGTTTTATAAAGTATCTGAATTCGACGTTTGAGAATCGTCCTAAACGCAATCAACTCAACAAACCCAATAAACCCAACGAACCCAATAAACCCAACGAACCCAATGAACCCAATAACTCATAGACTTTTAAGAGATAGCGGAGGTACCCATGATTATCAAAGCTTGTTTAAAATGTAAATTTCATGAGATTAAACAGGACGGAAAAGAAGAGGCGAGTCACTGTAGGAGGGAAAACTGTTGGTCTCGGTACTCCAAGTGTGTCCTTGCAAAGGCCCTCGAAAAGTTTTTGAAAGAAGAATCCTCTCGACATGAACAATCCCTCTCCGCCTTTTAATTTGTTTTGCTTATTTATTAGCGCGCTGCGTCATGCCTGCCATCCGCAAGGCTTTTGGAAGCGGGTACTTGGCTCTATGTATCGTATCAGCAAGACCGCAACACAACAGTACTTAACAACTTATTGTCTATTATCTCAATAACTCACTCGCTTAATAACTTGATAACCCAACAAACTCCATAAACCCATTGAACTCAAATAACCTTGTTACCGCAGCACCCAATAACCCAATAACCCATTTACTTACTAACTAATGAAATTATCTAAGTCTAAACGTCTATGGGTTATCATATTGATCGCACTCTTGTTGTTTGCCGCAAAGGCCTATTACGACACCAACTCCATCGAGGTCAGGCATTACCAGATCGAAAATTCATCATTGGGAGAAGTTTTAAATGGTTTAAAAGTGGCCCACCTTTCGGATCTTCACGTCAAAACCATCGGTTTGAGGGAAAGCAAGATATTAGAAATCCTGAAAGAAGAAAAACCAGATCTTATTTTTATTACTGGGGACTTAATAAGTTTTCAAGGACCTTATGAACCGGTGATGTCATTTCTCTATCAATTGAAACCTCCTCTTGGTGTTTATGCTGTTTTAGGCAACACAGAATATTCCAATGAAAATGGTTCATGTACCCTCTGCCATAAAGAAAAGTCAAGAAACTTAAAAGAGAGTCATGGTGTAGTTTTTTTGAGGAATTCCTCTGGACCTTTAAAAGTCAATGGAAAGGTCATTAACATTATTGGAGTGGATGACCCTGTTTTGAAAAAGAGTGATTTGAAAATTGCACTGAAGGGGGCGAACCCTGATCATCCATCAATTGTGTTGGCCCATTCCCCGGAGATTTTTGACGAGGCATCTGAATTTGGATTTGATCTTCTTCTCAGCGGCCATACCCACGGAGGCCAAATCTTTCTCACTAAGTATCTCAGAAAGATATTTCCTCTCGAAGCGTCTCTCGAATTCATCGAAGGATTCTTCCAGAAGGGAAAGCTGCTGATGTATGTAAGCCGAGGCATTGGAACGAGTTACGTTCCTTTCCG
Source organism: uncultured delta proteobacterium (assembly GCA_963827685.1). GTDB lineage: Bacteria > Desulfobacterota > BSN033 > BSN033 > UBA1163 > UBA1163. The sequence continues at coordinate 295,925 of CAWHBU010000002.1, forward strand.
TCTCGGTGTAAAACCTGAAATCACCTTCTTCAAGTTCTCGAATAATACGAGTAAAGAAAAGATGCGAATGGCCCAAATGGACAAAGCAAACCAGTCAAATTCATCCCGTGAAGTGCCAAGCCTATTTCACTGGGACTCAACCAACCCAAGTAACTCAACGAACCAAACAAGCTCAATGAACTCAACGAACCGAATAAGCTCCCTTCTAATCTCCAACCATCCTTCCAATACTATCTTTTCAGGCATTAGCATTTCTTCTATATTGGAGACTTTCGATCTTCTGAGTATCATTCGCAAATCATTTGCATCGAATCATTCGCGAGATTCAAATATTTTATTCGACTTCGAATCAGATTCTGATTTAAAGCGGCTGAACTGGCAGTGCCATAAATGGTTCGAGCTTTCCGAAGAACATGCAACCTCCGGTAAACATAGCCTTAAGGTTATCCTACCACCAGGTCAATATCCAGGAATAAGTTTTAAAGATATAAAGAAGAATTGGTCGAGCAGCCATTATTTTAAAATGGATATCTTTAATCCTTCAGATGAGACATTAAAGTTTCATATCCGCATCGATGACAACAAGAGCGGTTGGGAATATGCCAACCGTTTCGACATTAATTTCTATTTAAGACAAGGAACAAACTGTGTTTCAATTCCTGTAGATTCAATCAAAACGAATATCGATCATCGGCCTCTCAATTTAAAGAAAATAAAAGGGATGATGGTTTTTGTTCCCAATAGTACGAAAAAAAGAGAGATCTATCTCGACAACATCCGATTGGAATAACCCGTAAACACTGCAAGCCGCAAGGTGTTAAGGGTAGGCAGAATGAAACTTAAACGGCAACACTGCAGAATAGCAGCACCGCAGAGCATGGACACCCAGTCCTCTGTCCACTGTTTTTCAAATTCGCCTCGCACCTCACGCCTGACGCTTTGAATCTATCGCTAAGCGCTACAGATTTTAAGGTCTAATTATGTGTGGCATCGCCGGAATTATTGATTTTGGCTCCTCCGAGCCAAAAGAACAACTCCTTCGTCGTATGCTGGGGTTTATCCGTCATCGTGGCCCCGATGCATTCGGCATTTATACAGATCGGATTGCGGGAATAGCCTCCGCTCGGCTGAGTATTATCGACCTTAGTGGTGGAGACCAGCCCATTCATAATGAAGATCAATCCATTTGGGTCGTTTATAATGGAGAGATCTTTAACTACCCAGAGATTCGGCAGGATCTGGAGGCTCGAGGTCATAGATTCTACACTCGATCCGATACGGAAGTCTTGGTCCACTTGTACGAAGACGAAGGCCCGGAGCTTTTCAAAAATCTTAACGGCCAGTTTGCCTTCGCTCTATGGGATAAGTCAAAGGAATGTTTACTTCTTGGTCGCGATCGCATTGGCATTCGCCCCCTTTTTTATTATCTGGAAAATGACCGTCTGGTTTTTGGTTCGGAGGTGAAGGCTATATTTGCAGACGCAAGGGTTCCCAGATCCCTCGATTTCCAAACCTTATCAGACGTATTTACCTGTTGGGCGCCCTTGGGACATCTCACAGCTTATCAAAGAGTTTATCAACTCCTCCCAGGGCATTATGCACTGTTCTCACGTCAGGGAATGGTTACCCGTCCTTACTGGCAACTCTCCTTTTCAGAATCATACGATAATGGGGCTCGTTCCCTGGGTGAATGGACTGATGAATTGGCAGCACTCTTGTGCGACGCTACCAGAATTCGTCTTCGCGCAGATGTCCCTGTAGGATCTTATCTTAGCGGTGGACTGGATAGTACCTATATTACTTCTCTTGTAAAACGGTTTTTTAATAATAAACTCTGCACCTTTTCGGTTAGTTTTACAAACAGTCGTTTCGATGAAGCCTCATATCAGGAGAAGGCTGTTCGGTCCCTACAGACCGACCATCAAACCATTCGTTGTACGGAGAAAGATATCGGAGAAGTTTTTCCTCAGGTCGTATGGCACACCGAAGCACCCATTCTTCGCACAGCGCCAGCTCCTCTGTTTATGCTTTCCAAATTGGTTCGAGAAAACAACTTTAAAGTAGTTCTTACGGGGGAAGGATCCGACGAAATCTTCGCTGGTTATGATATATTTAAGGAAGATCGAGTACGGCGTTTCTGGGCTCGGAAGCCAGAATCCCGAATGCGCCCAAAGCTTCTCAGAAGACTCTATCCTGACGTATTTCGCAAAGAGGATTCCCGGGCGGGAGCATTTCTTGAGGGCTTCTTCAGGAGGGGGCTTGACCAGGTGAATTCTCCAGCTTATTCTCACATGATTCGCTGGGAGAATGCTAACTTCATAAAGACGTTTTTTGCCGATGAACTACAAAAAAGGATTGGATATGAAGATGGTTTTGTCAACCGATTTATATCTATGCTTCCTCAAGACTTTTTGAAGTGGGATCCACTTTCAAGGGCTCAATATGTGGAGATTTCCATTTTCCTTTCGAACTACTTGCTCTCCTCTCAGGGAGACCGCGTAGCGATGGCACACTCCGTAGAGGGGCGGGTACCTTTTCTTGATTATCGGGTCATTGAGTTTGCATGCAAGGTTCCCCCGCGATTTCGTTTGAACGGTCTTAAAGACAAGTATATCTTACGTAAAGCCGCCCATAACCTTATTCCAGCAGGAATGGACAATAGGCCAAAACAACCCTATCGTGCACCCATCAGCCAATGTTTTTTGGGAAATCATAATCATGATTATGTAGAGGAACTACTTTCAGAAGGTGCGCTTCGGCAAACTGGATATTTTCACCCAGGCAAGGTAGCAAAACTTTTGGAGAAATGCCGGAAACAGGAAGGATACCTGCTGAGCGAGCGCGAAAACATGGCGCTGGTTGGAATTATTTCCACCCAGTTGTTGGATTATCAATTTGTTCGAAATTTTCTAAAGTACCCAATTCACGAACCAGAAATTGTTAAGACTTTCAGATAAATAATGCAAAACGGATCCGTTGGAATGATAACGGCAGCCAACAGGACCCTCGAGCGCTTGAATCGTTGACGTCTTTAGAACACCTTACGCTTTATGTTTGACGTTCGTTATTGAATTTACCATGCGCTCTGCTTCATGCATTGTTAAAGCGGCACCGCGGCACCGCCACACATATAAAATCACCTTAGCCCATCGGCTTGCGCCTTACGCATAACTTAGAAGACTCAATAACCCAATAAACCCAATGACCCAATCAACTCAATAAACCCATAGTGGAGTTAACCATGCCAGAATATTCATCTACTCCCACAGGTGAAAAATTTCCATTACCGGAGTCGGGAGACTACATTAAAGAGTTCGAGCGATTACGAGAAATGGCAAATAGCCAACGTGCTTTAGGCCGGGAGATCGTTTTAGTAATGGGGTTGGGGTTTGTAGGGGCTGTTATGGCAGCTGTGATTGCTGACGCAGAAGATAAGAAAGGCAATCCTACAAAGTTCGTTATTGGGATGCAGCGGCCAAGCCCTCGGAGTTATTGGAAGACACCTTTGCTTAATCGTGGAATATCACCGGTGAGTTCGGAAGATCCTGAGGTTCCATTGATGATCAACCGCTGTGTCAATGAAAAAAAGACGCTGATGGCTACGTACACATACGATGCGCTCAAGCTTGCAGATATAGTGGTGGTGGATGTTCAATGCGATTATTTAAAAGAATCGCTTGGGAATGTGAAGGATGGTCGGGCAGGTATGGAGGCATTAGAGGAGTCTTTGGAGATCATAGGGCAACATATCAATCCGGAGACGTTGGTTTTGATCGAGACAACTGTGGCTCCGGGTACAACAGAACAGGTGGCGTACCCGATCATAAAAAAGATGTTTCGGAAACGTGGCATCGAAAAAGACCCGCTCCTCGCCCACAGCTTTGAACGGGTAATGCCAGGGAGAAATTATGTATCGAGCATCCGCGATTTCTGGAGGGTATGCAGTGGAGTAAATGAAGAATCCACGCGGAGAGTTGCCAAGTTCTTGAACGAAGTGCTGAATACGGAGAAGTTTCCATTGACAGTACTCGATAGACCTATCGAGTCTGAGACAGCCAAAATCGTTGAGAATAGCTTTCGGGCAACGATTCTTGCTTTTCTCGACGAGTGGAGCCTTTTTGCAGAACAAAATGGTGTGGACTTAATCAAGGTGATCAATGCAATCAAGGTCCGCCCTACACATAGCAATATCATATTTCCGGGGCCGGGCATTGGTGGTTACTGCCTTCCTAAAGATGGTGGCTTAGGTCTTTGGGCATACCGACATATCCACGGATTTGAGGATAATATTTTTAAAATGACACCACTTGCGATCGATATTAATGATACCAGGTCACTTCATGTGGCACAACTTGCCCGTGATGCACTCAGGAACATGGGGCGACCCATTGCATCCGCAGAGATTCTGGTGCTGGGAGCTTCTTATAGGGAAGATGTAGGAGATACAAGATACAGCGGCTCTGAGTTGATCGTCAGGCGGTTGACAGAAATGGGAGCAGAATTGAGGGTTCACGATCCTTATGTGCTCCACTGGTGGGAATTTGAAAAACAGGATGAGTATCCTGTCTCTTCACATAGTTTGAAGAGATTTTTCCGTGGCCAGGAGAAACTAAAAGATCTTCGGGTAGAACAGGATGTGAAAAAGGCATTGCGTGGTACGGACGCGGTCATTCTTGCGGTAAGGCACAAACATTACTTGGATCTTGATCCGGACGATGTGGTGAAAAGCGCAGGCGGGTCGATAGCCGTGATTGACTGTTTCGGTATCCTCGATGACAAAAAGATAAGACGCTACTTCGAACTTGGATGTGAGGTCAAAGGTCTAGGCCGGGGGCACGTAAAACGAATCAAGGATCAAGTGCAGAGGGAAAAGAGTAACAAGTGACGAATAAAAAGTGATGAGTGACGAGAATTAAGAAATTGATTAATAACTCATTCACATGATAACTTGATAACCCAGAGAACCCAAAGAACCCAATGAACCCAGATACTCGAAAAACCAAAATACTCAGTGATGTTTATGCTGTCATCCTTGCGGGTGGGTCTGGGACAAGGTTTTGGCCTCTAAGCAGGGAGACTCGTCCCAAACAAATGCTTCAGATTGTGGGAGAAGACACCTTGCTTCGGCAGACCGTTAATCGTATCGATGGATTAGTCCCCCCAGAGAATATCTGGATTGTGACAACAGAAGACATGGCTTTAGATATTCGTTTCCATTTGGAATCATTTGGAGAATTAGCAAAGAAGATTAAATTTATCAAAGAACCTATAGCGAAAAACACAGCTCCAGCAATTGGTTTGGCTGGTATTTATCTCAATCATTTATTCCCTCAATCGGTGATGATTGTGATGCCTTCTGATCATGCCATTCCTGATAGAGAAAAGTTCTTAAGTGACTTAAAACTCGCAATCCAAGGGGCGAGAGAAGATCATCTTGTGACTTTTGGAATCAAGCCGAGCCGGCCTGAAACTGGTTACGGATATATCAAGGTTGAGAACGCTTCAAATATCGAGAAAAAAGGTCTTCGCAAGGTTGAATGCTTTGCTGAAAAACCTGACCTTGAAACTGCAAAGAAGTACCTTTCTAATGGGAGCTATTACTGGAACTCTGGGATCTTCATCTGGAAGACCTCCAAAATCCTCTCCGAAATCGAAAAATATCTTCCCGACCTTTACAAGGGTTTAAAAGAAATGGAGTCGCTTCTGTTTGAACCCAATCAACCCAATAAACCCAACGAGCCCAATAAACTCAATAAACTCAAGGAACTCTATTCTCATTTGGAGTCCATTTCTATCGATAAAGGCATCATGGAGCGCAGTCGTAACATCCTAATGGTTCCTGCCACTTTTCAGTGGTCTGATTTGGGGAGTTGGAGCGCTCTGGATGAAATCATTGAAAAAGATAAAGAGGGAAATATCCTCAAGGGGAATACAATTGATATCGGGAGCCAGAACTCAACTATCTATGGAGGCGACAGACTCATTGCCACTATTGGGCTTAAGGATATGGTAGTGGTAGATACTCCTGATGCGACTTTGGTAACTCCAAAGGAGAGGGTCCAGGAGGTTAGAAAGATTGTTGAGATATTAAAACGGAATGGTCGAGAAGAGCATCTGCTACATAAGACGGTTGAAAGACCCTGGGGGAGCTATACGGTGTTGGAAAAGGGACAGGGATATAAAATCAAGAGAGTTGTTTTGAAGCCCGGAGCCAGATTGAGTCTTCAACTCCACAAGAAAAGAAGTGAGCACTGGGTCGTAGTAACGGGAACAGCCAGAGTAACGAAAGAAAATGAGACATACCTGGTTCATATCAATGAAAGCACTTACATTCCTGTAAACACTAAGCACCGTTTAGAAAATCCTGGGGAAGTTCTCCTCCAGATCATCGAAGTTCAAAACGGAGAATATCTCGAAGAAGATGATATAGAGCGCTTCGACGACGACTATGGTAGAATTTAGCACTTAACACAGCTGCAAAGTGGCGCAGCAGCACCGCAACACTGCGGCGCTTGGTATAACCCCTTACTCCTTACGACCTACGCTTTACGTATTTATGAATAAAACTATTCTCCTAACCATCGACGTAGAAGATTGGTTCCAGGTAGAAAACTTCAAGGAACACATTCCATTTTCTTCCTGGCCGGAGTGTGAACTGCGCGTCGAAAAAAATGTCCATAAGATCCTCGATCTTCTCGACTCCATTAAACTCAATAGCTCAATAAACCCAATGGACCCAATAAACCCAATGAACCCAATAAACTCGATAAACCCCAAAGCAACCTTCTTCATTCTTGGCTGGATCGCAAAACGGTTGCCTCATCTTGTCCGTGAAATTCAAGCCCGGGATCATGAGGTTGCCTCCCATGGATATGAGCATAAACTTTGCAGAGACCAATCAGTGGATGATCTGAAAAAAGATTTGGTTAAAAGCAAGAAACTTCTTGAGGATTTGATTGGAAATCCCATTTACGGCTATCGCGCCCCCAGTTTTTCTATCGATAATGGTATCCTGAAAATAGTGGAGGAAGCGGGCTATTCTTATGATTCAAGTTTTAATTCTTTCAAGCTGAATAGACGATATGGACAAATCAGTCTAACAAATAATGGGAATAATGGGATTTATCATCAAATTTCTGAAAAGTTTTACGAGCTTCCAATCAGCAATCTAAAAATTGGAAATCAGGTGATCCCGTGGGGAGGCGGAGGATACTTTCGGCTAATGCCTTTGCCGCTGTTCAAACGAGGAGTTGAGAAAATACTCAAGAAAAAGGGAGCTTACCTTTTTTACTTGCATCCCTGGGAGATTGACTCTGATCAACCCAAGATTTCGGAGATCGCTCGATCTTTTAAATTCAGACACTATTTGAACCTCGATAAAACATACAGAAAGTTATCTATGCTTCTGAAATCATTCAAAGGGTGTCGTTTTCCAACTTGCATGGAGTTTCTTCGAGGTATCCATGAACCAACACCCAACTAACCCGATAAACTAAAGTAACCCAATGAAACCATTGAACCGCAGCACCGCAGTACAGCAGCACATAATAACTTATTCACTTAATAACTTGACAACCCAATGAACCCAAGCAACCCAATCAACTCCAGTAACTCAACAAACTCAATAGACCCGACAATGACTTTAATACATCATTTTCTCGAACGGAGCGCTAATCTTTTCCCTAACAAGACCGCTCTTGTTCACGGCAATGTAAGGGCTACCTACAACCAGATAAACAACCGGGCAAATAACCTTGCTGTTCACTTAATCGAAAATGGACTTACTCCGGGTGACAGGGTTGCGCTCCTCATGGAGAACTGCCTTGAATACGTCATCAGCTATTACGGAATATTGAAAGCCGGGGCAGTTGTAGCTCCACTCAACAGCGACTTGAAATCGGAAGGGCTAAGAGCAATTCTAACCGAACTTGAGGCCAAGTGTGTTATCTCATCATCAAGATGGGAGAAGCTTTTGCAGGAGGTGGACTTGGCAGCATGTGGTATTCAAGAACTAATCTTGAGAGCCCCTAAGCTAAAATGGTCATCAGCACCATACGTGGTGAGCGACTTGGATAGCCTGTCTGAAGCTCGGCAAACACGAAATCCGGATATCCAAATTCAGGAAAGCGATCTGGCAAGCATCGTTTATACATCCGGGTCTACTGGTGGCCCCAAAGGGGTTATGTTATCTCAACAGAATGTTGTTCACAATACCTTCTCCATCTGTGAATACCTCCATCTTACCCACGAGGACATACAGATGGTTGTTTTACCCTTTTTTTACGTGATGGGGAAATCGCTTCTAAATACCCATTTTGCAGTGGGCGGATCTATTGTGATCAATAACAAGTTTGCCTTTCCAGCCACGGTCCTCAACGAGATGATCTTGGAGAAGGTAACAGGATTATCGGGAGTACCATCGACATTTGCCTACCTTCTGCATCGCTCTCCTCTGGCTAATAGCCGCGATAAGCTGAGCTCACTCCGATATTGCAGTCAGGCAGGCGGACATATGTCGACGGCAATCAAAGAGGAGTTGAGGCGTGTTTTACCGACTCATACAGCGATTTACGTCATGTACGGAGCGACTGAGGCTGCCGCCAGACTTTCCTACCTTGAGCCTTTACGGTTCGAGGGCAAGATGGACTCAATTGGAGAAGCTATACCTGGTGTCACCCTGAAGGTTCTGAATGATAGTGGAGAAGAGGTTCCTGTAGGCCAGGTTGGTGAGCTGGTCGCAGCGGGAACCAATATTATGAAGGGCTACTGGAAGAATCCGGAGGCTACGGCGAAGGTTTTGGTTGATGGATGGTATCATACTGGTGATCAGGCTTATCAGGATGAGGAAGGGTTTTTCTACCTCATGGGGAGGAAAGACGATTTACTCAAAGTAGGCGGGCATCGTATTAATCCCCAGGAGATTGAAGATACACTTATGAAATCAGGAATGTTTATAGAAGCCGTGGTTGTGGATGTTCCCGACAAACTCCTTGGCAACAAGCTGGTCATCCTGGCGGTTCCAATAAATGGTGAGTGTAGCAAGAACAAGGTCCTCGTTTACTGTGCGGATAAATTACCCAAATACAAAATGCCTTCTGATTTGAAATTCATGCGTACACTACCAAAGAAGACCAGTGGCAAGATCGACCGCAATTTCTGCCGTGACCTGTACAAGCAACTGCAACCAACTTACAGCGGATAGCGCATAGCGGTTTTGATGGGCCACCCTATAGGATATAACTCAAAACTGGTCCCGTAAGAAGTGGTCAAATTTAGATTCCATGATTCAAAGATGAACAGTCGCAATGTCCATGTATCGATTAAGATTCTCGATTACGCTATGCTCTGGCTATACGCTGCGCTCATCTGATGAGGTATCCCAATGAACTCAACAAACTCAATCAACCCAAGTAACTTAAAATTATTTACTATAAGCTTGATCATGTCAATCATCATCAGTTGTGGAGGAAAAATGGACGAGAAGAAAAAGGTATTTCCGTCAATAAAGGACGTTCCGGAGGCTTCATGGAAGAAGCTTGCCGAGAAGCGCATTTATTTCGGCCACCAATCTGTGGGATATAACATTCTTGACGGTATGAGAGACATCATGAAGGAAAATCAACAAATAATATTGAACATTGTCGAAACCAGTAACCCAGAAGACTTTAAAGCCCCGATATTTGCCCACTCCCGGGTTGGAAAGAATGAAGATCCCAAATCAAAGTGCGATTCTTTTGCAGATATCATAGAAAAGGGACTTGGAAATAAAACAGACTTTGCCTTTTTTAAATTTTGTTTTGTAGATATTACAGTTGGAACGAATGTTGAAAAAGTTTTTAATGATTATAAGAGCACAATGTCTGCATTAAAACGAAAATATCCTCAAGTAGTTTTTATTCATTTTACGAGTCCTCTTATGACGGTACAAACGGGTATAAAGGCCTTAATTAAAAAAATAATTGGAAGATCTATTGATGGATACGATGAAAACATTAAAAGAAATCAATTTAACGAAATGCTAAGGAAAGAATATGAGGGAAAAGAGTTAGTATTCGATCTCGCGCAAATCGAATCAACTTTTCCAGATGGGACGAGAGCAACCTTCAATAGAAATGGGAAGACGTATCTGAGATTGGTTTCAGACTATACAAATGATGGTGGCCATCTGAATGCTAAGGCTCGAAAAAAAGTAGCGGAGCTACTACTGATCCTACTAGCAAATATCTCAAGGTAATCGACAATTTTGTTTTTACTATCACCTATCAGCAATAAGCCATAAGCCTGCTTGATAACCCAATCAAACCGATTACCCCAAATAACCCTATGAACTTAACGAACTCGGTTAACCAAGAAACCCAACGACCCCAATAAACCCAGGCAACTCTTCTGCTCTTATTCTGATTACTGTTGACCCGGGGGATAGTTCCATGTGGAAATATTTCGGGAATGTATTCCATTTTCTTTGTGGGCATTTTGTGAAAGCCAAGCACTTTATTAGATATTATTATTCCGTTTTCCTGGATTATGTTCGAGGATAAATGAAGGTGCTTTTAGGGCACTGGTTGTTCTGGGGATCGCTGTTTATGGTGGGATACATTTATTTTGGCTATCCCTTTTTAGTTTTAATTCTGGCTGGGATAAAGGATAAAAAAGTGAGGAAGACCCCATCTACCCCTTTCGTATCGATTATTATAGCTGCCTACAATGAAGAAAGGTATATTGAAGAGACCATAACGAATAAACTTACCTTGGATTACCCAGGAGACAAATGCGAGGTCATCGTTATCTCGGATGCCTCTGAAGATAGGACTGATGACCTGGTGAGGAAATATGAACATCTGGGAGTGAGACTTATCCGACAGGACCCGCGGTCCGGAAAAACGTCTGCCCTTAATCGTGCAGTGCTGGAAGCAAAAGGAGACATCATTGTATTTTCGGATGCCAACTCGATATACGAATCTGATGCTCTGGAAAAACTTGTTCAGAACTTTAATGATCCTGAGGTTGGATATGTAACAGGGAAGATGGTCTACACGAACCCCGCTGGCGCCCTTATCGGAGATGGATGCACCGCTTATATGAAGTACGAAAATTTCCTTAGAAAAATGGAAACGAAACTGGGCTCAATAGTTGGGGTGGATGGGGGAGTTGATGCTGTTCGTAAATCGCTCTATCGGCCAATGAAGCCCGACCAACTTCCTGATTTCGTCTTGCCTTTGAAGGTCTTCGAACAAGGCTACCGAATTGTATATGAACCGGAAGCCGTTCTCAAAGAGGCGTCCTCGAAGTCCTCCACGGATGAATTTAAAATGCGGACCCGGGTGTCCTTGAGGGCCTTCTGGGCCTTGAGAGATATGTGCGGCCTCCTGATTTTCAGACCTTCGAGGCTCTTCGCATGGCAGATATGGTCGCATAAAGTCTTCCGATATTTCTGCTTTGTATTTCTTTTGGGAGCTTACTTTGGCAATATCTTTCTTTGGTCTGCGGGCACTTCCTACAAACTCTTTTTTATTGCCCAAAATTTGGCATACCTTGGAGCTATGGTGTCTCCGTTTCTCGAGCGAAAAGGGCACCGTTTCTTATTCGCGCTAAACTACTTTGTATTGCTTAACGGGGCTGCAATGTATGCATTCATAAAGTTCATCGCGGGCCAAAAACAGGTAATATGGACTCCCAGAAAAGGACAGTGACGGGCTATGTTTATTTTATGGGCCAGTGAAATGCCAAGCAGCACCTTTAACATCTTACTCACTAAGGAGGCTATATATCCACCGTGCCCCCTTTAGTCTCGGTAATCATTGCAACCTATAATATGGGACGCTATGTTCGAGAGGCTATCGATTCGGTGCTTGGACAAGACTACCCAAGCGTTGAACTCATTGTTGTGGACGACGGTTCGACGGACGATACGACGAGGGTGCTGTCTCTTTACTCCAACGATCCACGTGTGGTCGTTATCAGGCAACCCAATCAAGGGCAAACAATAGCTAAAAATAGAGGGTTCAATGAGGCAAAGGGAGAATATATAGCTTTTTGCGATGCAGATGACACCTGGATTGAGCATAAACTTACTCGTCAGATACCATTATTTGATAACGAGAGTAAAATCGGAGTCGTATATGCCGACATCCTTATGATTAGTTCTAACGGATGCCCACTGCAGACCCCGAAGATGAGAAGGTACAGTGGTAATATTACTCGCCACCTGCTGGTAGACAATTTCATTCCTTTCGTAACAGCGGTGGTTCGCCGTCAAGTAATGGAAGAATTCGGGGGATTTGACGAAAACCTGCCCATGGGAATTGATTATGATCTATGGCTGAGGATCTCAGTCAAATACGAATTCCGATACATAGATGAACCTTTAGCTCACTACAGGGTTTGGGATGGCCAAATGTCCCGCCGCGTGGAAGAACGCTTTGAGAACTATTTTAGGTTTGCAGAACGCTTCCTCGCAACCTTCCCAGAGAGCGTAAGTACCTCTGATGTCAGGAGAGCCTGGGCTCACACCTATGTGTCAAGAGGCATCTGGCGGTTATCTCTGCATGAAAAGAAGTTAGCCTTCCAGGATTTCATACTGGCTTTTCGATATCGCCCCTATGATGTTCGCCTTTTGAAAACTGTGGTCAAATTCATTATCGGTTGGAAGAGATAGATAAATAGACAGATGTAGCGGTATCTTATTCTCGGCTTTTCAGTTTCCCAACAATTTAAGATTGCCAAGTAAAGGATCACGGTAAGAGACAAACAGCGTTTATGAATACAGCCTTTAACCTCTTTAGAAGTTCGGTGGCACGAACGGCATTAATGATGTTGACTATCGCTGTAGGTTTCTTTATGATGCCGTTTCTTGTGAGCAAACTGGGTGATCAATGGTATGGTATCTGGACGATCATCGGTAGCTTAACCGGATATTTTTATCTTGTTGATTTTGGCCTGGCAACAGCCGTCACAAGGTATGTCACTCAGTACATTACGAGAAATGATCACGAGGCGGCGAATATCGTCATTAATACTTCACTCGTTGTTTATTCCGGCATGGCCCTGGGAATAACTTTGCTTACATTAGTCATTATCATTTTCGCCGACTCTTTCATACAAAACCCACAAGCCCTATCAATAATCAGACTGACCATTTTGGTTATGGGATTCAATATGGCAATCGAGTTTCCATATAAAGCTTTTGCCGGCATTATTGGGGCTTACGTACGCTATGACCTTTTAACTTATTCTCACTTCTTGATGCTCCTGGTTAGTACGGTAGCTACGGTAATTTTCTTGAGCAAGGGATATGGCATCTTGACTCTTGCACTCATAGGTTTCCTGAGTTCACAGCTCTCTAATATTCTGTTCTTCTTGATCTCCAAGCACCTCTACTCCGGTATGGTGATTCGCTGGAAGTACTTTAGAACGAGCCAGGTTCGCACGTTATTCGGTTACAGCGTCTGGTCTTTTCTGGTACAGATTTCCGACCAGGTGAGATTCAAAGTGGATTCGCTGGTAATCGTTTGGGCGCTGAGTGCAAGTCATGTTACTCACTATTTTATCGGTGCAAGATTGGCAGAGTATTTTATTACTTTGATTTTCAAAGCGACCAATATACTCATGCCAGTGTTTACGCAATATTATGCAGACAATAACTATGAGGAGATTCGTTCTAAGTTGCTGTTTCTGACCAAGGTAAATACTGTTCTTGCCGTGTTCGGCGGAGGCCTTATCATAATGGTTGGTCTGCCGTTTATCTCACGATGGATGGGAAACCGATATCTGGATGCATACCCTGTGTTGGTGGCATTGATAATAGCGTTTATGGCGGAGGGGATCTACAACCCCTCGAGCAATGTCATGTATGCGATTGCCAAGCATCATTATTTGGCTGCTGTAAACTCAGCAGAGGCGGTCCTGAATTTGGTTTTAAGTATTGTTTTCGTTCATTACTGGGGTATTTTGGGTGTTGCTATCGGCACTGCTATCCCTCTGCTAATATCGAGACTGTTTGTTCTTCCTTTGTATACATGCAGATTCATAGATCTACCACTCAGAAAATACTATTCGAACATATTGATTACCATATTCTTCACTATAAGCTATCAAGTTTTGTTTTACATGGGGATCAAAAATATGTTAAGTGTCCCGCAATACGGAACCATTATAGGTGTCTGTCTCTCAGCGCTGCCGATTTACTTATTAGCTATTTTATTCGTTGCTTTTGATAAGTCTGATCGGGCACTGCTTAGAACAATGATACCATATAAATTGTGGTTCGGCGTCGGGCGGTAAAGCAAGCGGGGAGAGCTCAAGGCAGTAATTAGTCAGGGACTTATATTGCATTGCGTATGTCTCAACAGTGTCAAAGGATAAATGATCACCAGAATATATGCGAGGACATGTATTGGAAGGTATGGACAGTCTTTGCTAATTTGGAGGAGCATAGATAAGAATGCCTCTGGCGCCTTTTTTGAGAAGGTCAGTGGTTATACCACTTTGGACATTTAAGGATCATAGCCCAAGACTATCTTACCTCAGGGAAATGGAGCGATCTCAATACCGGGATCCTCTTGAGCTAAGAAAACTGCAGCTCGCACGACTGAAAGAAATGCTTACACATGCTTACGAAAACACTTTCTATTATAAGACAAAATTCGATGAGCTTAAAGTTCATCCGAAGGACGTAAAGGATTTTGATGACTTTAAGAAGCTCCCGCTACTAACGAAACGTCAAGTGCAAGAGCATTCCGCAGCAATGATAGCAAAGAATTATCGTAAAAGTTCATTGGTTCCTTTTAAAACCGGTGGATCAACAGGTAAGTCTTTAACGGTATTGTGGGATTTTCAGGCCATGGAGAAAGGAGTGGCGAGCGCTATAAGATCCTTCCGGTGGGCAGGTTGGGAAATGGGCGAGGGATGGGGAAGGATTTGGGGGAACCCCCCGCAGAACAAGAAACTGAAAGACAAGTTGAGAAATAGGCTCATCGAACCCCAGATCTTCCTGGATACAATGAACCTGAATGATGCAGCGGTACTCGAATTTGCTAATCAATGGAAAATTAAGAACCCGGCACTTTTACATGGACACGCCCATTCCATTTATGTTTTCGCAAAGATTTGCAGGAAACTCCATATCGATGGCACATTTAGGCCGAGGGGGATTATTTCAACATCCATGATGCTGCTTCCGTCAGAAAGGGAAGTAATCGAAGACATTTTTGATCGTAAGGTAACGGACCTATATGGTTGTGAGGAAGTCGGGCTTATAGGCTGTGAATGTGAAGAGCATAGAGGTCTGCATATTAATGCTGAAAACCTGTATGTGGAGTTCCTCAACTCAGATCGAAGGGACGTGAGCCCGGGCGAGGAAGGTGCAATTGTAGTAACCAGCTTGCTGAATGAAGCTATGCCTCTTATCCGGTATAAAATAGAGGATATGGGTATCCCTTCGAGCCGCACATGCAAATGCGGGAGAGGGTTGCCCCTTATGGAAACCGTTTCGGGACGGATAGCTGATTTTCTCGTGAGACGGGATGGTAGCCTTGTCGCTGGTCTTTCCTTGATAGAAAGGACCTTGACTGCGCGCGCTGGAATTCAGCAGATGCAAGTCATTCAAGAAGATCTTAATACGATTAGCTTGAATATTGTGAAAGGCAGCGCTTATGGAGTGACCACCGAGGAGTTCTTGCAGAGAGAGTTTGAAAGGGTCTTCGGAAAAGGCATGAAGTTGATCTTCAACTACGTCGAGAACATCCAGCAAAGTGAAAATGGGAAATATAGATTCTCTATATCGAGGGTGAGCAAACAATACGATGACGCTTAAGGATTATATCCATCTGGTAGAGTCTGATCTCTATAGGTACACTGGCAGGATAAGCCGCCTGAAGTTTCTGACAACATTCTTCAAGCATGTTGGCTTTAAATACACGTTTCTGTTAAGAACAACGGCAATGTTCAGACAGCACAAGGCGTGTTTTCCATTTTATGTATTAAGTTATCTAATCCTCAAAAGGTATACTTACAAATTCGGAATCATTATTTCTCATGATACCAAGATCGACTCCGGTTTTTACATTGGGCATTTTGGTGGAATCATCATTAATCCACATATCATCATTGGAAAAAACTGCAATATACCCCCAGGGGTAATCCTTGGTCAGGCAAATAGAGGGTCTAAGGAGGGGTGTCCTGTTACTGGTGATAATGTTTTTATAGGTCCTGGTGCAAAGATAATTGGCCTCATACGGGTGGGTAATAACGCCGCTATTGGGGCAAACTGTGTTGTTACAAGAGATATCCCAGACAATGCTGTTGTAATTGGTATTCCTGGTCAGATTATTTCATACAATGGCTCCGAAGGTTACATCAATAGAATTGATTACTGATACCGACTTCTTGGTCATAATCTAAAATAAGATTGCCAAGAAATAATCACTTAGAACAACCCGGGGTATTATCCTTTGTCTAAAATCTGTTAGCCAATTTATCTTGATGGAAGGTTTTTGGGATTTCTTTTTCGGGAAGGCACGCTGGTCCATTTCCCTGCTGCCTTGAGCGATACGAATTTAACTAAATGAGAAGAACTGGACTCCATTGAAGAAACAACCAACAATTACAGACAACTATATCATACTTTAATAATGCGGGAGTAGCACAGTAATGGGGAAAATAGCTCTTCTAGTTAGAAGTGCACAACAAGGTGGGGTAGAAAGCCATGTTTATGAACTCCTCAGGAACATTCCTTCACTCGGTTACCATCCAGTACTTATCAGTCTTTCTGACGGGCCAATTGACTATAGATTTCGAGAATTAGGTATCGAAATCATTAGCTTAAAAGATAAGAAGGCCCGGTCCTTCCGCTCGCTATCAAATGTATTTTACTTATATAAAGCGTTAAAGAAATTGAAACCAGAGATAGTTCATTGCCATGGCACAAGACCTATTTTTATAGGAACTATTGCTGCAAAAATGGCCGGGATAAAAACGATCATAGTGACGGTTCACAATTCTTATAAACTGATGACCTACGATGATTATGGAATTCCTAAGCGTAACCTTCTTGCGCTAAGTAAAGTTATGCACTTTATGGGTTTTACTATTTCAAAATGTATAATAACTGTTTCGAGAAGTCTAGCTGACGAAATTAAATGTGATTTTGGAAATTGGCCCTTAGCAAATGCTCATGTTAATAACAAAATAAAAATTATTCATAATGGCTTTAATTCAGAAAAGTATAAGAAAATAACAGATAATGTAACTCTTAAAAAAAGTCTCAATATAAGTAATAAATTGAAAGTAATAGGGACGGTTGGAAGGCTTGAACCCATGAAGGGTATACACATTTTGTTGCAAGCGACGAAGTATCTGTTTAACGCAGGATATCTTTTTGAACTCATAATAGTAGGAGACGGCCGTTCAAGAAAAGATTTGGAGAAATTGACCATCGAATTGGGCATAAAAAGGAACGTACATTTTTTGGGTTATATTGAAGATCCCGTGGATATTTATAATATTATGGATATTTTTGTTCTACCTTCTTTATCAGAAGGGTTTGCTATGGTCATCGTTGAAGCGATGGCCTGTCAACTTCCTGTTGTTTCTACTAACGTCGGATGTGCATCTGAAATTATAATAGATTCTACTAATGGTATTATCGTCCCGACTAACAATATAAGTGAAATTGCTAATGCGATAAAACGTTATCTTTGTGACGAAGGATTTAGTTGTAAAATTGGCGCGGAGGCGATGAAAACGACAACATCTTATACAAACAAGTATATGGTAGAAAGAACATTTAGTGTGTATAAAAGTTTGGCAAGGGAAGAAACATAGTGTCAATTATTATAAACAAGATATTCTTTTTGTGTAGAGCTGGAAATATGATGTATGAAGCAACAATAATTAAGGTAGAAAAATCTATTTCGGAAAGTATTTTATGGGATTATAAAAGTCGCTCCGGATAACCTGGAAGAGTGAACGAAGGAACAGAGAATTATCTCGAGCACATGATATTAAATTATACGAACTATTAGAAATTGGTAGTATCAATAATAGAATTATTAAGTACCTGTTTGGAGTTATGAAAACAACGATAATCTTATTTCGAGAGCGGCGCAATATTGTTATCTGTCAAAATCCGTCAATTGTATTGGCATTATTTTTGACGATGGTAAAATATTTTATAAGAATAAAGGTATGCGTAGATGCACATAACGCTGGAATATTTCGTCGTGAGGGTAAGTCTAATGTTCTTAATATTCTATCTTCTATTATTCAAAAAACGGCAGATTTGACCCTTGGAGCAAATAGTGCATTGAAGGATTATGTAGAAACAAAAGGAGGAAAAGCATTAAATCATATTTGAAGCGGTCAAGACTTATGCGCAGCCTCGTAAAAGCCGTGAAATCCGATCTCAGCATGCTGTGTTCGGAGGCTCTCAGGATATATGGATTGGCTTGGAGATCTAGAAAGATCCATAAGTATCTTGACTGCCAAAAAGAAAAAAAACTGCATCTTGGGGCTGGCTCGAATGTTCTCGACGGATGGTTGAATACAGACATAATGCCTCAATCCCGTGAGATCATTTACTTAGACATCACCGAGCCATTGCCTTTCGCCGATGGAACATTCAGCTGTATCTTTAGTGAACACCTCATTGAGCATATTTCTTACGAAAGTGCTGTAACTCATTTGCAAGAATGCTATCGTGTTCTCTGTTCGGGCGGGAGGATCAGAATATCAACTCCAAACCTTGAGTTCCTTATCAATCTCTATACAAGTTCACAAAAGACCGGAGCCCAACAGAAGTATATGGAGTGGACCGTAAAGAATTGTTTCCCCGGAGCGGGCGTTTATAATGAGGCATTTGTCGTAAACAATTTTCTTAGAAGCTGGGACCACAAATTCATATACAATACTGTGACGCTTGAAAACATCGTAAGACAGGCAGCATTTGGCAATATCAAGTGGTGGCCGGTTGGACAAAGTGACGATTCAAGGCTGCAGAACATAGAAAAGCATGGAACTCTGGTAGGAGAGGATTTCAACCTTCTGCAAACCATGTGTTTGGAGGCCATCAAGATCTAGATGGTCAGCCCAAAGCAAGTTCCTATCAAAAAAATAGAACAAACAGAGTGGTTTCAAGTGCAATATCCCTTCGATCCCCGATCTCATTTGGCAAGAGTATCAGATGACCGCTAAATCACACCTGAAATCATTTGTTAGTAACCTGTTCTACTACACGGGAGCTCTTAGCAGTATCCGGTTCTTCTATAATATCCTAGGCAAAAGGTTAACAATAGTCACTTATCATCGCGTTACTGAAGACGAACTTGCCGATATTGACTACTCACTACCATACTTATTTATAACTGCAAATACCTTAAACAAGCATGCAATCTTCTACAAAAAATATTATACAGTGATAAGCTTCAAGGATCTACTGGAGTTTGAAAGGTGCAAGGATCTACCATATAACTCCCTTATCATTACCTTTGATGATGGCTACGAAGACAACTATACCACCGCATTGCCAATACTGAAAAGGTTTAATCTGCCCTTCACACTATTTATTTCTGCAGACAAAATTGGAAAATTAGAAGTTCCTTGGTGGGACGAGGTGTTTGCACGCCTTAATTTTCTGAAAAAGAAGCAGCCAGGCACTAATGGATCAGAAATCAACAAAACCGTTACAAATATTTATGCTGACTTTATTAAGGATTCTTCGAAGCTTTTCGCACAGTTAAACAAATGGAGTGAACATAAAATAAGTGAATTACTTGAGTCCTTAAGAAATTGTACGAGTATATCCGAGCAACTTCTTGTTGAGAGAAACAGATATCTCAATTGGGATCAGCTAGATGAAATATCTGAGATCGGTTCCCATGGGAGGTCACACATCTCATTAGTTTCTCTAGATATTTCCCGGATTAAGGACGAGATATTCATATCGAAGAACGAAATAGAAGATAAATGTCGCGAAAGAGTGCTTGCTTTTTCGTATCCTGCCGGGCATTATACAGCGCAAGTACAAGAACTTGTTAAGCAATCTGGCTATAACTATGCAGTCACACAAGATGGAGGAATTA
This sequence comes from uncultured delta proteobacterium, assembly GCA_963827685.1. Taxonomy (GTDB): domain Bacteria; phylum Desulfobacterota; class BSN033; order BSN033; family UBA1163; genus UBA1163. The sequence continues at coordinate 316,000 of CAWHBU010000002.1, forward strand.
ACAATCTTAATAATAAGTATGCTCTTAAACGCCTCAATTTGTGGGAGGGGGATGTTAACGCCACAGCCGGAACATTTTCAAAACCAGATTTTGCGTTTCGCTTATCAGGGCTTTACACGTCTTATGCACTTCCTTTGCTGCGACGGTTAAGGATAAGAACAATAGTATGTTGCAATTAGAATTGTAAGAGAGTTCTGGATTGAACAGGACGAAGCCGATGCGAGATCATAAGTATACTGTTTCAGAGGCGACGACGGAGGATTTTAAGGAGGTTGAATCTTTCCTCATAGGTCAAGCTTCCGTGATAAAAAACAGCCGTGTGTTTCAATGGAAGTACTTGGATAACCCGGGAGGCCGAGCCCGTGTGTTTGTAATTAGGGATGAAGAAATGCACATCAAAGGAGTACTATCTTATCTCCCCAGAATCCGCGAGAGCCAAAATTCAGAACGCTTTCTTATAATGCAGGCGGTAGATGCTTTTGTCTCACCAGATGCGAGAGGATATTTTCTTTACGACCAACTTATTCGGTATTCTTCAGCAAAGCTCGCGACACCAATATACACATTTCCAAACAAAACCGCAGAACGAATCGAGCTGAGAAATGGCTGGGAAATTATTGCTCCCCTAAATTCCTGGTACTTCCCAATCAGGATTGGGCTACTTCTTTGTCATACAAGATTCAGGGTTCTTGCTCCATTACTCAATCTCATCTCCAGACTCTATGCTTTCGGAAGGCTGAATCAACAGAGCCATTTTGAACTGCGTAGGGTTATTGAATTTGATGACGATTTCTGCATAAGAGCAAGCGGCCCATTCATTGAAAGGACAGGGAAATTTCTTAATTGGAGATTCATTAATAATCCAATTAGTGAATTTGTATGCCATGAAATTTATATATCTGGTGAACTTGTCGGTTATTTTGTATACACTGTAAAGGGAGCGGCTGCGGTGATCTACGACTTTGTCGCTCTAAAAGATCGAAGGGCTTGCATAATAAAAATTCTCGAGTATCTCCAAGCCCAAAACGTTAGCCATCTTGTGTTTCGATGCGTAGGTATGGATTTAGGAAAATACGGTTTTATCAGGAGAAGGTCGAATGCCAATATTATTGTTCATAATCTGAAGAACGCATCGCCAGTTTTTACGTTAGGCGATAGCGATTGGGATTAAAGATCTTTTTTGTTTTCCTAGAGGCAAGGGGAGGTTATTTCCTGCCCATGTTCAGTGCGAAAGGCAGAAGAAACAGTCTACTTTCCTTGGAGGACATCTTTAAAGAGCGTGATGTTTATTTCGGAAACCTTTTGCTTTAGCATCTTGTAGATTTCTTGCAGGCGAGAACTTATTCTCGAGTTTAATTGTTAAGGAGAAGAATCTGAATCCGGCGGAATCCCATTTCTTTTTTCTAAATGGTGGCTACAGGCTTTTTGGTGTGCTTCATCAGCCAATGAGGGGCATACAAGAAGGACCCGAAACATCAAATGCAACAGGCATCATTTTCTGCCATCCCTTTTTTGAGGAGAAATTGATTGCCCATCGGGTAATGGTAAATTTTGCCCGGGAGCTGGCCAATCGTGGATACGCTGTCCTTAGATTTGATTTCATGGGACAGGGAGACAGCGACGGTAACGCCGAGGACGCAACGATCGAAAGTAACTTATCCGACTTAGAACGAGGCGTGGAGGTCCTCCGAGAAATAACGAAAGTAAGACGGACTGCTTTGATCGGTGTGCGCTTCGGTGCGACACTGGCCGCCTTGTTTGCAGCAAGAAACCATGGCATCGATGTCCTTACACTTATATCTCCCGTTGTCAAAGGTGGCCCTTATATCGAACACTGTTTGCGTTCAAACTTAGCTACTCAAATGTCTACTTATCGTAAGATTATCAAGACCAGGGATCAACTCGTCAGGGATTTGATGAGTGGTGAGATGGTCAATATTGATGGGTACCTGTTGACGAGGGAGCAGTTCATTGAAATCAAGGATGTGGACCTCAGCAATCCCTTAACCAACCTCCCCGCAAACGTGAGAATTATGATAATGCAAGTTTCAAAGAATGACGGTCAGAATATAAGTAACGAATTCCTGTCACTGATGTCTGCTTTCCAGAGCAATGGCAACAAGGTGGATGTTATGAACGTGAAAGATAATTATTTTTGGGCGGAGTCAAAAACTCATATTACAGAGGCCAAACCCATTTATTCATCCGCCATTGACTGGCTTGATCAGTCTTCTTTAAACACCCGTTCGCTCGACATGCGCGGTTAGCGATGGGCGGCTTTCACAAAGATATGGAAGAGCCAATCACACTTTTGAACCATAGAAATGAACGGCTTTTTGGAATTGTCCACATTCCGGAAGATTACCATCTTAAGCGCCCTGCAATTGGAATAAATTTGCTGAATCCCGGGGTCAAAAGTCGCGTAGCTCCTAATCGCCTTAACGTGAAACTATCCCGTATGCTGTGCCGGAAAGGGTATTTCGTACTCCGCTTCGACCCCACCGGCATCGGCGATAGCGAAGGGGAAATTGGACCAGCAGAACCCCTCACCAGTGTTTGGGGAAAAATCCAACGGGGCTTGTTTGTACCAGACGTCAGGTTGGCCAATCAGTGGTTCAAAAAAAAGTACGGGCTGGACAAGTTATTCGTTGCGGGAAATTGCGGAGGTGCGGTTACGGCGCTGTTAGCAGCTTCTGGTTCGCAAGAAGTTGATGGATTGGTACTGATTGATTTACCGATCACCGTTGACGGCGAAGGTAAGGATAACTCCACCCTCAGCGAAGTACAGCTTCCCGACCGGTTTGTCCGTAAGACTCTGCTCATGTACCTCTACAAACTCAGATCAACAGAAGCCTGGGGACGTCTCTTAACTCTTAGATCCAATCTGGAGGAGATCAGGGCAGCAATGAGCTCTATCCTGAAGAGGCGGATATCGGATGCCAGGAGGCCTGATTATGGAATCCACGGCCTCAATCAAGAGGCAGTATCATCACTTAGCACTTACCTTAATACCAGGAAACAAGTCCTTTTTGTTTTGGCAGGAAATGATATAAGGAATATCGTTCTTACGGAAAAATTCTTCCCAAAGTATTTTACCCGGGACCATTACAATACAGGCCAGGTTGAAATCTTGATGATTCAAGATGCTAACCATATTTATACGCTCTATCCATGGCAAGAGGAATTGTTTGATAGGATATACAATTGGATCAGCAAACTTGAACTTAATCAGAATGGTTAGGGGTAACGCAGGAAGTGTCTCGCAAAATAAGGATATTGTATATAATTGACCAGATAGAGCACCTGAGAGCTGGGACCGAAAACCAGCTTTCAAAGCTAATAAGAGGTTTAGATCGAAACATATTCGAAATTCACCTGTATTGTTTGATGCCCTCAGAATGGGTTAATAGCAACGGTTCGCGCGCTCTAAATTGCCCCATAGCAGTAAAAGAATGCTGCAAATTTCTTAATCCCTTAACTTATCTCAATATGGTCGAACTTGTGTCGTCCATAAGGAGGTTGGAACCTGATATCGTCCATACCTTTTTCCCGAATGCTAATACAATCGGGGTGCTTGCAGCTTACCTCGCAGGGGTCAGGTATATCATATCGAGCAGGCGGGATCACGGACAATGGATGAACCCTGTAAGCCTATTCTTTACAAAAATAGCCAACAGGTTCGCTTTTGCAATTCATACCAATTCCTACACGGTAAAGGAACTGACTGAGAACATAGAGGGCGTAAGTAACGATAGGATTCATGTAATTTACAACGGTATTGATCCGTATGAATTCGCGCGCACGATCAATCCCGATACAACGAATGTTAAATCTCGTCTAGGTATCCCTTCGATGCACAGAGTAGTTGGAGTGGTGGCCAATCTAAGGCCAATGAAACACCTCCATACTTTTGTTAAGGCCGCTGCTAAGGTAAGAGAAGAAAGAAAAGATATAAGCTTTGTTATGGTTGGCGACGGGCCAAGCCGTGGAGCCCTACAAACGTTGGTTCTAAACTTGAAGCTTGAAGAAAGTGTCTTCTTTGCTGGCAGCCAGGAAGATGTCAATGCCTATTTACGGGTCTTTGATATAGCAGTGAATTGCTCGGCGCAGGAGGGGCTTTCGAATGCCATAATCGAATATATGATGGCTGGAGTGCCCTGTATAGTGGCCGAAAGTGGGGGAAATACGGAGTTGATAGAGAATGATTGGAATGGATATACCTTTCCTTTAGACGACCATCAAACCTTAGCTGAGCTAATCCTGAAGTTAATCATGGACAAGGGAAAGAGGCAGTTGTTTGCAGAGAGATCAAGAGCTAAAGCTAAGGAGATGTTCCCGAAGGAAAAAATGATTAGAGACTTTGAGCATTATTATACCAACCTTCTAAAGACCCCTGGGAACTAAGCGGGTTCCTTATATTGTATTGAGCCAGGGAGACATCCTGCGCAGGACAGATAAGCAGGGGAGATGAATGTTCGTTATGAAAAAATATGAATAAGATTGGTTTTAGATTATACTTACTCTTTACGGTCAGCTGGTTTCTCCATCTCACAGCAAGATTCTCTTTCCTGGGGCTACTCCGCTTCGACTTATTGCTTATACTGGTAATTCTCGCAACAATGGTGGTTGGCAAGAAAGGCGAGATACAGCAAAGCCCGAGCAATGATACCAGTAGAGCTTTAAAGATCCTGTTTGTCTACGTACTAGTAACTCTACCATTTGTTCAATGGCCCGGGAGCGTCCTCAATGCCGGGATACCAAACTTCATTAAGGCAGTCGTTTTCTACTATTTCAGCATCTTTTTCTTAACATCAGAAAAGAAGCTCAAAATATTTATAGCTGTATTTCTCTCCTGTCAATGCATTCGGGTTTTCGAACCCGTTTATCTGCACTTGACGCAAGGCTATTGGGGATCTTTCGCAACGATGGGAGGGTACGAATTTATGGACAGGTTGGCAGGAGCGCCGAGCGACATTGTCAACCCGAACGGCTTGGCTTTTATAATCTTGTCTACGGTACCATTTCTTTACTATTTCAGCTTTCTGTCTTGGGGACATAGAATCCTTTCATTGACCGTCCTTCCAGTACTTCTTTATGCTCTCGCTTTAACCGGTTCACGGTCTGGTGTCATTGGCCTCTTAGCGATTATGATAGGAATTGTTATGAAGAGCAGGAAGAAAATGGTGCTATTGATAGCTTTTGTGGGTGTAATCGCTCTTATCTATGCAAGCTTGAATGCAGACCAGAAAGATAGATATTTGTCCATATTTGATAGCGATACAAAAAATGCCGCTACGGCGTCTGGACGAATGCAAGGAACACTTGCAGATTTCGAAGTGGCTCTTCGTAAACCATTCGTTGGCCACGGATTAGGGACATCTCTCGAAGCCAACGCGAATTTTGCGGGGATTGATATACGTGCCCATAACCTTTGGGCCGAGGTCGCTCAGGAACTTGGTTTTGTGGGGCTAATAATCTTCGTCTATTTCGTAAGATCGATAATAATGAACTTTTTGAAAAGTATGAAAGGGCTGAAGGAAGTTAAGTTTGAAAGAAGCTACCTTGGCTATCTTGTCAGCTCAATGCAGGTATGGTTGCTCATGAACCTAATTTTTAGCTTTGCGAGTTACGGATTGTCGAGTTACGAATGGTATCTTTTTGCGGGTTTGTCCGTGGTTGCAAGAAGACTTTCGGAGGTCCATAAGAACATTTTGCCAATGGCCTCTGGCTCGGGATTATGAAGAATCGTTTACATTGGACGATTGGAAATTGCTCAAAGCTGATTATTACAGATCTTCAGACTCAAAAAATACTGATAACATAAGTAAGCTCACAATAAAATTGGATTTAGCAGGTTAAATGTGAAGATATTGATGCCAATTAGATATCCTATAGGTGGTATAAGAACCTATCTCAAATATACCTATGGTAACTTTAAGTCGGACAAGTATGATTTAACAGCTCTCATTCCGAACGAATACTCAAGCCATAAGGATGTCGAGGCGCTCAAATACGACTTTAAAAAAGTGAAATTAGAGTTGGTGTCAGTGAAGGGCCCTATTCCTTTATTTTCTATGGCTCTTTACCTATTACGATATCTGTGCCGGGGGAAGTACGATCTAATACATTCTCAAGGAACTACATGCGGCATAATTGCAGCCATGGTTAATCAGTTGTTTCGAATACCTCACTTAATTACCTTCCATGAGACTTTTGAAGATAAGATGTTTGAAAGCCGCTTTGGCTTTCTGAAAAGAAAACTGATTTTGGGATTTCTGCGGAAGGCAGATGTTCTGAACGTGGTAAGTGAAGACGCCAAGGCGAATTTATTAGGAACGTTTCCCAAGTTGATGAACAGCTTGGACAGGGTCCTCGTGATACAAAATGCGGTTGATATCGATTATTTTCGGCAGGAGGTCGAGGACGGAAAGAGCTTATTGGGCATCGACGGAATTAACCCAGATAGTTTCGTGATTGGCTATTTAGGCCGATTCATGCCAGAAAAAGGGTTCGGGTTTCTGATCGATGCAATTGAGATTCTGCGCAAAAACCAGAACGAGAAGACAAAGAAAATAAGGGTACTTTCTTTAGGGTGGGGGGCATTCATCAGAGAGTATCAATCGATTATAAGGAATAAAGGCTTAACTGAGTATTTTGTTTTTATCGAATTTCAGCCAGACGTTCGGTGGGTCTTAAGGCAAATTAATCTATTAGTATTGCCTTCGCTCAGAGAGGCTTCACCGCTCGTTCCGATGGAGGGCCTTGTATCAGGCACACCTATTGTTGCATTTAACAGCATAGGATTGAGAGAAGTGCTCAAAGACACCCCCGCCAGGATGGTTTCAGTGGGCAATACTCAAGCATTGGCAAGCGAAATTATTAATACACTGGATACGTATAGTGTTTTTAAAAAGCAGTTTCTCGATTTTATGCCACAGGCAGCAAAGCGATTCGATGCGAAAAGGTCCGCATCCAAGTTAGAAGAAATTATACTTTCATTGCAGGCTAACCGGACATAACATAAATAGAGAGGTTGTCAAGGAAGCGTGTTAAAATCGGAGTAGATTTCTATCATTTGTTCTTCCAAGGAATGGATTAGGATGAAAACGAAGAAGATACAAATCCTTCCTTTTCCTGATGGAAAGGATTTTGCCGTCTCTTTCATTGATGACACAGATTTGTCGACGAGAGAGAATACCGAACCGGTCTACGAATTCTTGTACAATCATAACATTAGAGGAACCAAGACCGTTTGGGTTACCAGGCAAAAAAGAACGTCTTCCTTCCGAAGGGAAGATGAAAAATCTGTTGATTCTGAAAGTGGAACGGGCTCCACCTTAGAAGACAAAGACTATTTACAGTTTATCTATGAGCTGGAAAGGAAGGGGTATGAAATAGCTTTGCATGGGATTGCGGCGGGCAATTCGTATCGTAATGAAATAATAGAGGGCATCGAGAGGTTCAAAACAATTTTCGGAGCGTATCCAAAGATAAACGTTTTTCATGAGCGGAATATTGAGAACCTTTATGCAGGTAGTCACAAATTGGATTTCTGGCCTTTCAAGATACTTGAAAAGCTAAAGGATAGGAGCGACTACCTGGGTCATGTTGACGGGAGCCCTTATTTCTGGGGAGATATTGCAAAAAACATAAAATACATGAGACTGCCCTTTCATAATATCGAAGCCGTGAATACACTTAAAGTGAATCCGAATATGCCGTTTCATGATTCAAAACGACATTACGTCAATTACTGGTTTAGCAGTTCTGACGGGGCGGATTGTGAGCGTTTTGTTAGACTTCTACGAGACGATAATATTAGGAAATTGGAAAAGGAAAGAGGCGCGTGTCTAATCTACACACATTTCGCCAAGGGCTTTGCTAAGAAAGTGAACAATTCATATCAGTTGGATGAAGGATTTAGAAAGGTAATAACTAATTTAGCTAACAATAGTAATGCTTGGTTTCCAACAGCTTCTGAATTACTTGACAGGCTCTTGGCTATCAAGATGGTAACGGTTGAGCAATCGGGTCAGACTGTTTCTGTTGTTAATGGGGGCGGAGACGATATAGTGAATCTTGTATTAAAAGTATCGCCGGGCTTTGAATTGACTGATGAAAGAGGCAAGATACACCACGCCTCTGAAGAGGGCAAGATTAGTATTGATTGTTTAAAGGGACATTCAACGCTAATTATGCATGCTAACCAAACGGGGTACTCGTTGCTTCCTTCAAGAGATACCTCAATTTCATGCCGGGAGAGGACCAAAATTGAATTTTATAACTACTACAGCCTATTGAAACATCAACTGTCGAACCATGCAGTGCTTAGGATCAGGCGTCTGAAATAAAGGCGAAATACGTACTCGTGCGGCACAGGTCTTTGAATAATGCTTAGAATCCTTAAACGCATAGCCGGAATCCTGCCAATTAGGTTGCAGCAAGAACTTAAGATGCTTCTCTATGCCTGGCAAATTCGGAAGCATTGGTTCGGGAGCAGCCAGCCAGAATATCAACTCGTAGACCTTTTTGTGTCGGAAGGGGTACCCGAACAAGGAAAGCCTTGCAGGAGAGTGTTGTTGTTTCGGAGATTATTGGTAGCTCCATCTGCCCCAATAGTTAGCTAAAAGCATGATTGAAGATAGACTTGATCTTCAAGTGATTATCCCATGTAGGAATGAGGAAGATCAAATAGGCAGGTGTTTAGATGCCTTGCTGCTCCAAAATCAAGGGGTGTTGGCTGGGAGTATTATCGTAGTTGACAATGGTTCAACGGATCGAACGGTTCAAATAATTAAAGATTATGGAGATAGGGTCCATTTATTATCCCTTCCCAATGCAAACATTTCTGAGTTAAGAAATTTTGGAGCACAAGCGACCAGAAAAGCTTGGCTTGCCTTTGTGGATGCGGATATTGAAGTTACACCTAATTGGTTGAATGCCATTTCTACGAGAATTGGAATAATTAGCCAGGATCTCGAATGTTCAAAAAAAACCTTGTTTGGATCACATTGCAAGATACCAAACAACCCTACTTGGATCGAAAGAGCGTGGTATGAACAACTTGACTTTAAATATCAGGCCGCGCCACGGTACCTCAACTCAGGGAATATGATCGTTAATCATAACATTTTTGATAAAGTGGGTGGTTTCAATAAAAAGTATTCGACAGCGGAAGATGTAAAACTTTGCGATGATATCCGAGCTGCAGGAGGAATAATTATTTATGATCGGAGGGTTGCAGCCATACATCATGGATATCCAAAAACTCTTAAAATGTTCTTTCGCAGGGAGAGGTGGCATGGAATGGGAATGGCAGGGAGTCTCTTACAGCCATGGAAGTCCAAACCTTTAATGCTAGCGATTTATAACCTGATATTTCTTTTTCTGTTCATTCTAAGCTTGTTTATCTTTAAAGGTCAGCAATTTCATTTATTACCTCTTTTTTTATTTATTGCTTTTGCCCCTTTGGTTCCAATTGCATGGAAAAGAGGCGGCAAGTCACTTTATAATAAGTTTCTATTGATAATTCTTTATTGGGTTTATGGTTGGGCGAGAGCTGCTTCCTTGATCGATATAATTATTGCATTCGTAAATAAATCTCGTACTAAAGTACTATTAGAATTGTAAATCAGCGGCATTCGTTAAAGCCGGGAGCATAAAGCTGTGAATCGCTTGAAGGATAAGCCTTAATGTTGGTGCGCCGGGAGACCGGCAGAAAGTAGCGGGTGAAAGTTCCATACGATGAAGGCCTAGCCGGCCACATTGGCCTCGAGTCATGCGTACATGTTTGTAAGGACATGGGCGAAGCGTTGAGAGGGGGAAGGGTGGGCCAGGTATTGAGCCGCGAAAGTAGGTTGAGTCCAGGGCGCCGACGACGTCAACTCGATCGGAAGGTCATACAGGGCACCTCGATAAGGCGAGAGGTGTTCTGGCCCTGCGTGGTAGAAGACCCTGCGCACGTCTGGAAACTTTCTGCACGGGAACCGGGAGATCCCACGTTTGCCCTTGGGGAGCTAACCATGGGCCGCACTGAGAACCCTGAGGGGGCACGTCAGCGATGGATGGACATGGGTAGCAAGACCCATAGTACCGAAGAAACAGCCGAACATGGTGCAGTGAGAGGCTGCTCGGTGGAGGAGGTGGAGGGAAGGGGTCTGGCTGAGGGGAATCCGATCTACGAAAACAAGCTCTGGGCACAGTATCGGAAAAAGCCTGTAAATTAAGGTAGAGCGGATACGGCAAAAAACAGGTCATGAGAAATATCCGTTTATTGGCAGGTTATTGAACGTCATGAGACCTTTGCACAACCGTGCCAAAGTTAGCCAGAGAGAAGGCTGGGAGACCGAGAAAACGTGATTGGAAGTAAAAAGACCAGGTCAAAAACAAAGTAACTAAATGAAATAAATTGATAATTTAATTAAAAGAAGGCATAATTTCTCCACCAATACCATTAATTTGGAGGAGAAATGGGATACAAGCATTGGAATCCGAATATGAGTTTTGCTGAGATGGCCCTGGTGAGTCCCAGATGGAAAAAGCTCTGAATTCCATGGGGCAAGTCTTTGGATAAAAACAGATGATTAGAAACCACGTGTCCCGTTAAATGAGGTTATCATTTTTAACTGGGATGGATCAAATTAATCGAGTGATTGACTGGACCAAAGTAGCCGCCGGCCCGGCTTCCAGCCCGTAGGTTTAGACTGGAGGGATGGGCCTCTGGCCCGGAGGGAGGAAGGGCTGAGGGACGAACCGCCGTTTTCTCAATCTGAACCAAATCCAAGATGGGATTATGGCTCCGCCCCGGAGAGGGTGGGAATGTTTTTTGTATATGCAATAAAAAGTATATTAAATAATCAAGTCTATAAAGGACAGGCGAATAGCTTGGACAAAAGAATAGATAGACATAATAAGGGTTATGTCAAATCAACAAAAGAAAGAAGGCCTTGGGAATTGATAGCCTTTCAAGGATTTCAAACCAGAGAAGAAGCTCGATGGCAAGAATTCCTTTTGAAAGAATCACATGGTTGTAGAGCAACGTGGTTAACTGAGTTTGCTATCCAGGCTCCGCTCTCGGAGGGTTTCCGACCTGGAGGGGGCTCCACCCCGGAGGGAGAAAGGATACAACCACGGCCAAGCTGACCGAATACGAGAAAGAACGCAATAAGAAGATATCCAAAAAACGTTACATCCGCTTCCAGCCCGTAGGGCTTCCATGCCGGAGGGTTGAGCTGTACTTTGGCTTCCTGCCTGGAGGGCCTTCAGCCCGGAGGGATTAAGCCATTTACATCAAGGAGCTTACCGGGCTCGGTTTACCACCCTGTTCAAGAACACAATGGCCGCGATGTTCCGGCAGATGGCTTTTAATCTCTTTAGGGGTTCAAAAATCATACTGGCCACCTAATCCAAAACAGAAGTCAAAGCCCCCAAGGGGAAGGAAAGCTGGCTCCCGGAACGGAGTTGCCCCCTGGTTGGGGTTCATATTGGGAAAAATTAGAATTTTAATCCAGGTATTGAGATAAAAATCCAATAAGAATTTTAAAAATATCTCACTTTTAAAAAGTTGATCTCTAAACCATTAATTCAAAGCTCTCTTAATCTTAATACAAATCAGTTGCGGATAAGCACTTAGCAAGAGGGATTAGCCAAATGTCGTTGAGAATACTCAAGAAGGGATTGAAGGATCCTATTACGGCTTCGAAGTATTTGATGACAATTTTAAATGGATTCTACTACAAAATGAAATATAAAATTACGAACAAGAGAGTTACAATCGGAAAAAACTTTAGAGTTAGACATAGATTGTCAATTAGAGGGACTGGAAGAGTTGTGATAGGAGATAATGTTTTTATAGATGGAACTTCCCATGCAGTTACTCCTTGGACGTATAGTAAGTATGCAATTATAATAATAGGGAACAGAGTTTTTTTGAACGGAACTCGTTTTGGTTGTAGGACAAAAATAGAGATTGGCGACGACTGTATTATCGCTGATTGTAGAATTCTGGACACCGATTTTCATAGCGTTTTACCAAACAAGAGAAACGATCCCGATTTCGTCAAATCAGAGCCTATCCGAGTCGGGAAAAATGTATGGATTGCCTTGGATTGTGTTGTATTACGCGGTGTAACCATTGGAAGTAATTCGACTATTACCGCCAAATCCGTTGTGACAAAAAATGTCCCGGAGTATTGTGTTTTTGGTGGGAATCCGGCAGTTTTGATAACCGAACTTAAACATGATGATTGATATGATTATTCCCCGAGTTGATTTCGGTTATCAGAGTTCCAATTAGGGGATAAGGCAAACAGGTAAAGAGACCTTTGCACAACCGTGCCAAAGTTTGGGGGAAAGAAGATTGATAAGCCAGAGAAAGTTTACTGGGAAGTAGGAAAAAAAGTCAAAAGATAAATAACTAACTGAAATTACTTAACAAACACAAGATAAAAGGATAAAGTTTCTCCACCGAAACTATTACAAGGGGGAGAAATGGGATATAAAAGGTGGAATCAGAATATCAGCTTTGTAGATATAGCGTTGAGTAGTCCCCAATGGAAAATACTCCATATTCCACGGGGCAAGTCTATGGGAAAAGAGGAGGGATACTGAAACCATGTGTCCCGTTAAATGGAAAGCATATTTAACTGGGATGGAACAAATCAACCGGGTGATTGACTGGACGAAAGTAGCCGCCGGCCGGGAGGGCCTTTGGTCCGGAGGGGGGAACGGCTGAGGGACTATTACCTGGTTGGAAGACAAGAAGAAGGGGTCGATGCTTATCCTCCGGATTGAAGGTTCCACCTTCCTGCATATTTGCATTGCTTCGCTTGCCGCTTTATATCGAACCGAACCAAATAAACCAAACAAACAAAGTTGACCCAAAAGACAATCGTATTGTTGAAATAAAAAATCCCCCCAAAAAATAAAAAAACTTGAGTTTTTAAAAAAGTTGATCTCTAAACCATTAGTTCAAGGCTCTCAGGTCCTGCCTGCCTGCAGGCAGATGTGCCTCAGTGGTAAACCTGGTTTTAATAGAGGCCAATGTCAATGAAAACTTCCAATGAATTCAACCCAGCTGCCAAGAACTTCTGCTCATCTTGGACAGCAGTTCAAGAACATAATGACATTTAATTCGTCAGCTTTTTTCATCTTTTTCTCCGTAACCTTCTGTCTCTATTATCTGTTGCCCCATCGCTGGCAGAACAGGATGCTCCTATCTGCGAACTTTCTTTTTTATGGATGGTGGGATTGGCGGTTCTTAGGTCTAATCCTTATCTCCATTTCAACCGATTACTTCTGCTCGTTGCAGATAAACCACCATCCCGAACAAGTGTCGAAAAAAAAATTCCTTGCATTGAGCATTACCATCAATCTTGGCATCTTGGGGTTTTTCAAGTACTTTAATTTTTTCATTTCGAGTTTTGCAGATGCTCTGAAATTTGTGGGCCTTCAGCCCCACCTTCCTGTTCTCCAAATCATACTTCCTGTGGGGATCTCTTTTTACACCTTTAAGACGATAAGCTACTCAGTGGATGTGTACCGAGGTGAAATAGAGCCAACGAAGAATTTCACGGATTATGCCCTGTTCGTATCTTTCTTCCCGCAGCTCATTGCCGGCCCCATTGAGAGAGCTGGAAACCTTTTACCTCAAATTCAAAACAAGCGACGGTTTGACAAACGGCAACTTAAGGATGGGCTCCAGCTTTTCTTCTGGGGCTTGTTTAAGAAAGTATTTGTTGCTGATAATCTTGGCCTGATCGTTGACCAGGTTTATGGGAATCCGCAGGCCTCAGGAGCCGAATACATCGTTGCAACCTGGGCGTTCGCATTTCAAATATATAGTGATTTTTCAGGATATTCGGATATGGCGCAAGGGCTGGGGAAGTGCCTGGGTTTCGAAATGATGCAGAACTTCAAACAGCCCTATTTTGCCATCAGTCCGTCAGACTTCTGGCGCCGATGGCACATAAGCCTTTCAACATGGATGAGAGATTATCTCTATATTCCGCTTGGTGGGAACAAGAAAGGGCCGTCAAAAACCTATCGAAACCTCATGCTCACAATGCTCCTCGCTGGACTGTGGCATGGTGCGGCCTGGAACTTTGTTATCTGGGGAGGATATCATGGGCTACTCCTGGTCGGCCATAGAATGATGGGAGCCGGGAAAAAACTGAAAAAAGCCGCGACATCGCCGCTTATCATTTATTTGCTAAAGGCATTTTTCATGTTTCAATTTGTCTGTATTGGGTGGATCTTTTTTAGGGCGCAAAGTCTTGAGCATATCTTTCAGATAATCAGCAGGATCTTAAACTATCTCCAGCCCGCACCTGAGGCAGGAATCATACTGGAAAACACATGTTTCTTGATTGCCTTTCCACTTGTGGTCATGGCAGTTAGGACTCTTCAGGAGATTCGACCTTCGATGTTTGAGGGGGGGGCGGTTCTTAGGTACCTGAAGTTTTCTCAACAGCCGATTTACCTGAAAAGCTTTATTTATGGGGTAATGGCTTATCTGGTTTGCTTACACGGTGTGGCAGCGAAGAGCTTTATATATATGCAGTTTTAAGACCAATGGACCAAAGACGGGGTAATGGGATTGTCTCTAAGGTAATCATTGTAGTAAGGCTTGGATTCGCCTTCCTGGCGTTTTTCGTCTCGATGGAGCTTTGCGCCCGTATTGACGACAGCTTCAAGTATCAAGCACCGATATTCGGGGCTTACAGTTCTGATATACTTCGCGCGACCGATAAGGACGGAATCAGGCACAATGTACCCAGCAGCCGATTTGAGAAATGGGAGATCAACAATTTTGGATTTAGGGGTAAGCCTTTCGGCACAGAGAAGCCGCGGGGAGTCAAGCGGATTGTCTGTATGGGTACCTCCGAGTCTTTCGGTTTGTACGAAGACCCAAACATGGAATGGCCTGCCCAATTAAACGCCATGCTTCAGCATCACAAAAGGTACGAGGTCATCAATGCTTCGGTTGTCGGGTTGGGGATCGAATACTTTGTTCCGTATTTGAAAAAATATGTTTTTCATTTGCGGCCGGATATAGTAATTTTGTATGTAAATCCATATTTTTATCTTGGCGGTAAAATAATGAAAAAAGCCAGGAGGCAAAACAATCCTTCTTCCCAAAACGTTACCGATAAAGTTTCAAAAAAGGTGAAAATTAAAATATCGGACCGCCTGAAACCAAGATTGCTTCCAAAAATAAAGCAGGCAGTCAAACAGCGCATGCCGAAGGCCCTACTCAGGACCTATCAGGTTTGGGACATGTCACGCCAGGTCAGAGAGCTTGAGGAGCGCGATTTAAAAGGAAAAACCCCATTAGATGTTGTACCAAAGGAATATATGGAATCATTTGAATTGGATATGACCAGTCTTGTTGACTTTTTAAAGCATCATCAAATACAGGTTATTCTAAGTACTTATCCTACCCTTGCCACTGAAGAAAACCTGAAGCATCACCCCGAAATTTTCCTGGATGCCAGAAGGTTCTCTATTTGGTTATCTTTCAATGGAATGATGGATGCATCCAGGCGGTTCAATGATGTCCTTCGATTGGTTGCTGAGAAAACCGGGGTTGGTCTTGTTGACAGTTCCCGAATTGTTCCAGGAAATATTCAATATTTCGGTGACAATGTGCATTATACCAATGAAGGCGCGACATTAGTTGCCCAAGGCTTTGCAGATTTTATTCTCTCAGACATGTCCATGGCATCGGGTTTTTGAAGAAATCCTGGTTGAGGTAAATGACGTGTGGCATTTTAGATATAGTTTAGTTATACTGGTCGCTAAACATCTAAAGAATTTGTCCTAATTGGCATGCGACTTGCATTATAAAATCATTCACCAACCTTAATCCGCAAAAAAGTAACAGCTTCAGTACCAGCCAGCAGCACAACCTGCTCTGGAGCTGCGGCGGAAAACAAAAAGTTGGCAGTTTCATTGTTCTAAATAATCAAGTCCTCGTACGTTAGGGACCAAGTTTGGCAGGAGAACCTTTATCTGCGTTATTCCAATGGAGGTGCGGACATGTATTTAAAGCATTATTTCATTGTACGGAGAAAGATTCAATATCTCGGCAGAGAAAAACTGCCGCAAAAGGGCTTCATAACGATTTACGGTCTACATTTCTTTTTATTCAGTATGTTTTTCTTGATACTTTTGCAAGGCGTTCCTACCCAGCTTTTGGCTGCCCCAAATATCACAGGCGTCGCTGGCACCATTGCCAATGGTCAACAAATAACCATCAGCGGTTCCTCTTTCGGAACAAACGGCCCTACTGTTCTTCTATTCGATGACTTCGAGGGCGGGACAAATGGGAATCAGTTATCACTTAACCTGGCTCCTGTGGGAACATGGTCAGGAATCTCAACAGCAGATCATACAAGCTACTCCAACGCTAACAAAGTGAGTGGAAGTTTAGCTGCAAGGTTTAACATTTACAACTATCCTGTAAATAATAATCCTGTAATATGGGTTACCGCTCCTTCTGCATTTGATTCTTTCTATGTCTCATGGTGGGCTATGTTGCCTGCGGGAACTGTATTTCCGGGAACTGGTAATCCTGATGGTACTAACTGGAAAGTGATGTGGGTCTGTAAAGATGATGCCTGTAATGATGCAGATGTTGATTTAGTCGGCCTTAGCTCGACA
Organism: uncultured delta proteobacterium; assembly: GCA_963827685.1. GTDB lineage: Bacteria > Desulfobacterota > BSN033 > BSN033 > UBA1163 > UBA1163. Next base: position 332,662 of record CAWHBU010000002.1, read on the forward strand.
GGATGGGCACTTAGTGGAAATGATTATCCTAATGTATATTCTATATGGTTCGATTTTAGCCTGTCAACAGGGGTTTGGTATCGGTTTCAGGAATGGATAAAAGGACGAACAGATAGCACCGGACATGAAACGATATGGACAACAGATAGTTCAAATAAAACGGTACTCCGTAAAGATAGAGATGTTCAGACATTAAATAGTGGTGATACAAACAAGAGGCGAGTGATTTTCGTTAACGGTTATGTTAGGGATACAGCAAACTCTTATCCCACATTTGACGATGTTTATATTGCCACAGGTGAGTATGCACAGGCAAGGGTTGAGATAGGAAATGCTTCAACTTATGCAAACTGCTCTAATCTCACAATAACCACTCCAACCTCGTGGAGTGACACTCGAATTGTAACGACAGTTAGGCAAGGGAGTTTTTCCTCTGGCCAAACAGCATATCTTTATGTCTTTGATGCAAATGGGAATGTAAATTCAACAGGTTTTCCGATAACCATTGGCGGCAAATCTGACAATTCGCGACCCATTCCTCCAGCCGGCGTTAAAATGTATTAATTAGGGTCTGTCCATAAATGCCGTAATCGTCCTTTTTGTCATTCCCGTGACCCGCTGGGGCTCGCGCGTTAGCGCGGCGAGAAACGGGAATCCAGTATTTCCAATACGTTCTGGATACCCGCCTTCGCGGGTATGACGAACAAACTGAATTTATAGACAGACTCTAATTAGGGTGTGAGGCAACGATTTGCTATGAAATATTTTAAATTTACGACTTAATGTCAGATGTTATCTGAATCGAATAAAGTATAGTAAAATCATTAAGTTGCCTATAAAACAATAGATTTCCCCTACCAATTCTTACATTTTTTCTCCATTTTATGCGAAAATGAGAATTCTTCATATTATTGATAGCGGAGGCCTATATGGTGCTGAGGCAATCGTTTTAAACTTGATGGAAGTCCATAAAAGGATGGGGCATCATCCAATGCTTTTGAGCCTGGGCGACCTTCGAGTGGGTCCCAAGGGTATTGAAGTTGAGGCGGAAAATCGCGGATTTGAAACTTATTCTTTGCGGTTTCGGAACGGTCTCAATCTGAACGGTTCAATGAAAATATTGCATTATGCATGGGATTTGGGGGCACAAATCATCCATAGCCATGGCTACAAAGGCGACATCCTCCTTGGAATAATTCCCCAAAGATGCCGTAAAATTCCTGTTGTCACAACTCTTCATGGGTGGACTTCTACCCGGCTGTTTTCAAAAATTAGGATTTATGAATGGATGGATGCTTTGTTCATCACGAGACTGGATAAGATCGCGGTAGTTTCTTCAGCCATGCGGGACCATCGCCGCTTAAGGATGCTTGGTATCCGGCCAGCTGTCATTCATAACGGAATACCTTTATTAGATTTTGAACCCGGTATTTTTCGGAGACAATGTCTTGAAGTAGCAAAGTCTTGCGAGAATAAATTCAAAATTATTTTCGTGGGAAGATTGTCTCCTGAGAAGGGAGTCAATGACCTTATCCGGGCCATTGCCAAGATCGTGTCCCGGGGTATCAATGCCTGTCTCGTTTTAGTCGGTGAGGGAAGTGAAAAGTCTTCTCTTCGTCGGTTAGCGGTGGAGAACGGTTTATCGGACAGAGTGCATTTTGTTGGGTATCGGGAGAAGGCCTACCAACTTTTTCCCTATTTTGATCTCTTTGTTCTTCCATCGTATGCCGAGGGCTTGCCTATAACCCTTCTTGAAGCTATGCAATCAGGAGTCCCTGTTGTTGCGACAAATGTAGGGGAGATACCAAGGGTTTTAGATTTTGGGGAATATGGAGAAATAGTTGAGCCAGGGAATCCAGAACGGTTAGCAAACGCTATCGAAAAAGTATGTCGAAATAGGGAAGAGGCAATGGCTAAAGCTTCCGCTGCTAAGGTAAGGGTTTTGGAGGAATATAGTGTTGAAAAAATGGCAAATCAGTACCTTGAGATATATAAAGACCTCATATCTAAAAGAGGAAAAATAACTGAGCCTCGAGGAGTACGGAGGATAGAATGATTTTCAAAAAGAATATCTTATGCATAGGTGCGGGTTATGTAGGAGGGCCCAGCATGGCGGTAATTGCTTTGAAGTGTCCTGAATACAGAATCACGGTGGTGGATATTAATGAAGAAAGAATTAGGGGGTGGAACTCAGATCATTTGCCAATTTTTGAACCCGGATTAGAAGAAATACTGAAGCAGACTAGGAATAACAATCTCTTTTTTTCAGCGGACATAAAGAAAGGCATCAAGGAGGCAGATATTATTTTTGTTTCTGTAAATACCCCAACTAAAACCTTCGGCCATGGCGCTGGTATGGCTTCTGATCTCCAATACTGGGAGAAAACAGCTTATCAAGTTATTGAAAATTCAGAGAATCCCAAGATCATTGTTGAAAAGAGCACACTGCCGGTCAAAACAGCTCAAGCTATGGAAAGAATATTAAAAGAAAATAGGAATCATCTTCATTTTGAAGTGATCTCTAATCCTGAATTCTTAGCTGAGGGTTCTGCCATTAGAGACCTTATGGAACCGGATCGAGTGTTAATTGGTTCTCACCAGACCGAATCTGGGTTGAAAGCAGCCCGAGAGATCATTGATATTTATGCCCACTGGGTTCCTAAAGAAAAAATCATTACTACGAATTTGTGGTCTTCAGAGCTTTCTAAGCTCGTGGCAAATGCTTTTTTAGCACAGAGGATTTCTTCCATTAATTCGATTTCGGCGCTTTGTGAAAAAACTGAAGCAGATGTTTCAGAGATTTCTTTTGCTGTGGGTAGCGATGGACGGATCGGGCCAAGATTTCTCAATGCCAGCATTGGATTCGGAGGTTCGTGCTTCAAGAAAGATATTTTGAACTTAGTTTATATCGCAAGAAATTACGGCTTAGATGAGGTGGCAGATTACTGGGAAATGGTGGTTAAGATCAATGCATACCAACAAGAGCGATTTGCGACAAACATCCTGAAAGCGATGTTTAATACTGTTGTAGATAAAAAGATTGCATTTTTTGGCTTTGCATTTAAGGCAAATACGGGTGATACACGGGAATCGCCAGGTATCTACGCTGCGAAGAAATTATTGGAGGAAAAAGCGATTCTTTCCATTACCGACCCGAAGGCTCTTGACAATGCCCAGTTAGACCTCGCGGGAGTGGATGGGGAAGTAACTTACGAATTCGATCCTTATCAGGCGGCCATGGATGCCTCAGCCATCGTCGTGGTTACAGAATGGGAATTGTTCAAAACCCTTGACTATGAGCGCATTTTTAAAGGGATGAAAAAACCTGCCTTTATTTTCGATGGGCGAAATATTCTGAACCATCAAGAATTGTATAATATCGGATTCAATGTTTTTCCATTGGGTAAGCCTTATCTCACCCATTTTATGGATTGAGTAAGTTTCAGACCTATCTTTTTAAGGGGTCACACGTGGGACACGTGTTGACTAGGTTGAATAACTTTTCAGGATAATAGTTAAGTTAATAAGTTTATTGGGGAAATCTTTCGCAGAAAAGGCATTAGATTTGATTCCCCACTATTGGCCAGTTGAGCAGCGTATAATACTGAATTTTCAAATACATTGTCTGCCCAGGAATTTAAGGATTGAATGAAGAGTTGGAAAGCTGCTCATTGAGCAATCTTCTTAAACTATCCTCACACCTCAACAATTAGGTAAACATTTCTTCCACTGGAACAAATTCTCCTAAATCGTAAACAGTGATGGCTATAAAAATGTAAGGCTTCGCTGCGTTGTCGGATGTTGCATATTGAATTTAGAAGACAGGGGGTCGATGGAAATTGGAAATCTACGGACTGCGTTCTATTGGCGGAGGTTAAACAGTTCATCAAACGTCCTCAAAGTGTGGGAAGGGGCTTGAAGAATTTTAGGAAAAAGTTCGGGACTTTTGTGAAAATTACTTCCACTTCCAATTTCCGTTAAAATCGTATATTTTTTATTAAGTTTAATAATTACAATATGTTACGATGATTTCGAATGACTGGTATTTAAATTGCTTATACAGGAAGAATGGCTGCCACTGAAAGCCTTTGTCGTCAAGAAATTGTTAGTCTTTTGTAAAAATCATGGAATTAAAAATCTAAGCTCTAAACTCTTTTTTTTGAAAATGATATGCGTTTCCTACCAGGAGCGAGGATCGTGTCGTATTGGTCAACACCAGAGGAAGACTCTTAAGTGTTTGGTTATCACGAACTAAAAGGGGGAAGAAGGAGAACAGCAATGAAAAAAAGTTGCATTTTTTGGGTGAGTATTTTGATATTTGTCTTAGCGGGTTTGTTTTGCACCACCCTGTGTAGCGCTAGCATACTTATAGTATCTCCCCATCCCGATGATGACGTACTTATGGCTGCAGGCATTGTATACCGAGCAAAGCAAGATAATAGCAACGCTGTTATCAAGATAGTTTATATGACAAACGGTGACTACACCGGTGGTACTGCGATGGGGATTACTAGGGAAGGAGAGGCTGTAGCGGGCCAAAGCGTTCTCGGGATACAAGAGAATAATTTGATTTTTTTGGGTTATCCTGATGCGTATTTATATACAATATTTAATGATTACCCTCCCACAGATCAAACCGACTACTTGACAACACCAAATAATAGCCTATATCAAACTTATGGAAGCCGTGGATTGGGCGGCTCGGATTATCATTACTACAGATTCGGATCCCATGCACTTTATAACAGTTACTACATACTCATGGATCTTAAAGATATTATTACTACTTATAACCCAGACCATATATTTGTCACTTGTGAATTCGATTCTCATCCTGATCACAGTACAACATACCAATTCGTGCAGCTTGCAATAGCGGCCGTTCATAGCAGTAACCCGAACTATACTCCTACTGTTCACAAAACGATCATAGAGTGGTCACAGACTGCGTACACTTGGCCAGACCCTATCGATCCGACTGCGTATTTTACTGAGCCTCCGGAATTATCCACCTATACGAATCTTAACTGGAGCTCGAGAGAAAGCATCGATGTTCCATTATTGATGCAGTCAACCGATTACACAGTTAATCCAAAATACCTTGCGCTTTCAGCCCATGTGTCCCAAGGAGGAGGCAGCGGTGGGCCCGATCACAGCTTCTTGGGCAGATTCGTCCATAAAGATGAGTTTTTTTGGACCGAAAACCTTGTGGGAAGTAATCATCCGCCCGTACCCAATGCAGGCACCGATCAGACGGTTAATGGAGGGGTTGTGGTTACACTGGATGGATCTGGTAGTTTTGATCCGGACAGTAATCCTCTGTCTTTTCAATGGTCACAAATTGGAGGTATTCCAGTCACGTTGTCAAATGCGAACACTGCGCATCCCACTTTTACGTCCCCCACTGGTTTGACGCAGGATGCAGTCTTGAGTTTTGAACTTGTTGTAAATGACGGCACGGTGAGCAGTATACCAGATTCGGTTACTGTTACTGTGAAAGCGGCAAACGGTTATGGGAATATCGCTCCCTTGGCAACCGTGACGTGTTCAAGTCAAAACCTTCCCGATCAGGGTTGTGTTAAGGCGGTGGATGGGGTTGTAGATGGGTATCCTCATGACCCCACAAAGGAGTGGGCCACGGTTGGTGAGGGGGCTGGGGCATGGATTCAGTTGGATTGGCCGATTTTTTATGTGGTGGACCGGGTCGTTCTTCATGATCGAATAAACCTTAGCGATCAGGTCATGGCAGGAACCTTGATTTTTAGTGATGGTTCAACGGTTCCGGTGGGAACTTTGAACAACGATGGAACGGGAACCGAAGTTACTTTTACAGCGACAGTGACTAATTCGCTTAGATTCAGAGTAGATGGAGTCAGTGCTAGTACCGGGAGCGTGGGGCTAGCCGAGATTGAGGTATACGGGTTCCCTCAGACCTATACGGTGACAGCTTCAGTCGTTAACTCGTCAGGGGGTCTGTCACGCCAGCGAGCCAGACCGCCGGCTACGGCGGCACGGTGACCTTCAGCGTGACAACGAATAATGGCTATACGGCTTCGGTCTCTGAAGGGACGCTGGTGGGCGCTACCTGGACGATTACGAACGTCACCACGAGTCATACAGCGACCGTTACGTTCACCGCAATTACCTACACGGTGACAGCTTCAGTCGTTAACTCGTCAGGGGGCTCTGTCACGCCAGCGAGCCAGACCGCGGGCTACGGCGGCACGGTGACCTTTAGCGTCACAACGAATGCTGGCTATACGGCTTCGGTCTCTGAAGGGACGCTGGTGGGCGCTACCTGGACGATTACGAACGTCACCACCAGTCATACAGCGACCGTTACGTTCACCGCAATTACCTACACGGTGACAGCTTCAGTCGTTAACTCGTCAGGGGGCTCTGTCACGCCAGCGAGCCAGACTGCGGGCTATGGCGGCACGGTGACCTTCAGCGTCACAACGAATAATGGCTATACGGCTTCGGTCTCTGAAGGGACGCTGGTGGGCGCTACCTGGACGATTACGAACGTCACCACGAGTCATACAGCGACCGTTACGTTCACCGCTATTACCTATACGGTGACAGCTTCAGTGGTTACCCCGTCAGGGGGCTCTGTCACGCCAGCGAGCCAGACCGCGGGCTATGGCGGCACGGTGACCTTTAGCGTCACAACGAATGCTGGCTATACGGCTTCGGTCTCTGAAGGGACGCTGGTGGGCGCTACCTGGACGATTACGAACGTCACCACCAGTCATACAGCGACCGTTACGTTCACCGCAATTACCTACACGGTGACAGCTTCAGTCGTTAACTCGTCAGGGGGCTCTGTCACGCCAGCGAGCCAGACTGCGGGCTATGGCGGCACGGTGACCTTCAGCGTCACAACGAATAATGGCTATACGGCTTCGGTCTCTGAAGGGACGCTGGTGGGCGCTACCTGGACGATTACGAACGTCACCACGAGTCATACAGCGACCGTTACGTTCACCGCTATTACCTATACGGTGACAGCTTCAGTGGTTACCCCGTCAGGGGGCTCTGTCACGCCAGCGAGCCAGACCGCGGGCTATGGCGGCACGGTGACCTTCAGCGTCACAACGAATAATGGCTATACGGCTTTGGTCTCTGAAGGGACGCTGGTGGGCAGTACCTGGACGATTACGAACGTCACCACGAGTCATACAGCGACCGTCACGTTCACCGCTATTACCTACACGGTGACAGCTTCAGTCGTTAACTCGTCAGGGGGCTCTGTCACGCCAGCGAGCCAGACCGCGGGCTATGGCGGCACGGTGACCTTCAGCGTCGCAACGAATAATGGCTATACGGCTTCGGTCTCTGAAGGGACGCTGGTGGGCGCTACCTGGACGATTACGAACGTCACCACGAGTCATACAGCGACCGTTACGTTCACCGCTATTACCTATACGGTGACAGCTTCAGTGGTTAACTCGTCAGGGGGCTCTGTCACGCCAGCGAGCCAGACTGCGGGCTACGGCGGCACGGTGACCTTCAGCGTCGCAACGAATAATGGCTATACGGCTTTGGTCTCTGAAGGGACGCTGGTGGGCGCTACCTGGACGATTACGAACGTCACCACGAGTCATACAGCGACCGTTACGTTCACCGCTATTACCTATACGGTGACAGCTTCAGTGGTTACCCCGTCAGGGGGCTCTGTCACGCCAGCGAGCCAGACCGCGGGCTACGGCGGCACGGTGACCTTCAGCGTCGCAACGAATAATGGCTATACGGCTTCGGTCTCTGAAGGGACGCTGGTGGGCGCTACCTGGACGATTACGAACGTCACCACGAGTCATACAGCGACCGTTACGTTCACCGCTATTACCTATACGGTGACAGCTTCAGTGGTTACCCCGTCAGGGGGCTCTGTCACGCCAGCGAGCCAGACCGCGGGCTACGGCGGCACGGTGACCTTCAGCGTCGCAACGAATAATGGCTATACGGCTTCGGTCTCTGAAGGGACGCTGGTGGGCGCTACCTGGACGATTACGAACGTCACCACGAGTCATACAGCGACCGTTACGTTCACCGCTATTACCTATACGGTGACAGCTTCAGTGGTTACCCCGTCAGGGGGCTCGGTCACGCCAGCGAGCCAGACCGCGGGCTACGGCGGCACGGTGACCTTCACAGTGACAACGAATAATGGCTATACGGCTTCGGTCTCTGAAGGGAGCCTGGTGGGCAGTACCTGGACGATTACGAACGTCACCACGAGTCATACAGCGACCGTTACGTTCACCGCTATTACCTACACGGTGACAGCCTCAGTCGTTAACTCGTCAGGGGGCTCGGTCACGCCAGCGAGCCAGACCGCGGGCTACGGCGGCACGGTGACCTTCACAGTGACAACGAATAATGGCTATACGGCTTCGGTCTCTGAAGGGAGCCTGGTGGGCGCTACCTGGACGATTACGAACGTCACCACGAGTCATACAGCGACCGTTACGTTCACCGCTATTACCTACACGGTGACAGCTTCAGTCGTTAACTCGTCAGGGGGCTCGGTCACGCCAGCGAGCCAGACCGCGGGCTACGGCGGCACGGTGACCTTCACAGTGACAACGAATAATGGCTATACGGCTTCGGTCTCTGAAGGGAGCCTGGTGGGCGCTACCTGGACGATTACGAACGTCACCACGAGTCATACAGCGACCGTTACGTTCACCGCTATTACCTACACGGTGACAGCTTCAGTCGTTAACTCGTCAGGGGGCTCGGTCACGCCAGCGAGCCAGACCGCGGGCTACAACGGCACGGTGACCTTCACAGTGACAACGAATAATGGCTATACGGCTTCGGTCTCTGAAGGGAGCCTGGTGGGCGCTACCTGGACGATTACGAACGTCACCACGAGTCATACAGCGACCGTTACTTTCACCGCTATTACCTACACGGTGACAGCTTCAGTTGTTACCCCGTCAGGGGGCTCTGTTGCGCCAGCGAGCCAGACCGCGGGCTACAACGGCACGGTGACCTTCACCGTGACAACGAATAATGGCTATACGGCTTCGGTCTCTGAAGGGACGCTGGTGGGCAGTACCTGGACGATTACGAACGTCACCACGAGTCATACAGCGACCGTTACGTTCACCATTAATACCTACACCCTGACCTACGATGCGGGGGCCAACGGCACGATCAGTGGGAGCAGTCCCCAGACAGTCAGCTACGGTGGAAGCGGGACAGCGGTGACGGCGGTTCCGGCCACGGGCTATCACTTTGTCCAGTGGAGCGACGGTTTAACAACCGCCTCGCGTACCGATACCAACGTCAAAGCGAATATTACGGTGACGGCCATCTTTGCCATTAATACCTACACCCTGACCTACAATGCGGCGGCGCACGGCTCGATCAGTGGGAGCAGTCCCCAGACAGTCAGCTACGGCGGAAGTGGGACAGCGGTGACAGCGGTTCCGGCCACGGGCTATCACTTTGTCCAGTGGAGCGACGGTTTAACAACCGCCTCGCGTACCGATACGTACGTCACAGCGAACATTACGGTGATGGCCAGGTTTGCCATTAATATGTATGATGATTTTAACGGGGATGGTAAGTCAGATTTAGCTGGGATCGCTTCGAATGGACATATTTATTATACGACGGATCTTCAGACCTGGACTCGAATCCTAGGGGCGCTTTCGCAATTGGTGATTGGGGATTTTAATGGGGATGGTCTAGCTGATTTAGCTGGGATCAATTCGAATGGGTCTATTTATTATACGACGGATCTTCAGACCTGGACTCAAATCCCGGGAGTGCTTTCGCAATTGGTGATGGGGGATTTTAATGGGGATGGTAAGTCAGGTTTAGCTGGGATCAATTCGAATGGCTCTATTTATTATACGACGGATCTTCGGACCTGGACTCAAATCCCAGGGGTACTTTCGCAGTTGGTGGTGGGGGATTTTAATGGGGATGGTAAGTCAGGTTTAGCTGGGATCAATTCGAATGGGTCTATTTATTATACGACGGATCTTCGGACCTGGACTCAAATCCCAGGGGTACTTTCGCAGTTGGTGGTGGGGGATTTTAATGGGGATGGCCTAGCTGATTTAGCTGGGATCAATTCGAACGGATCTATTTATTATACGACGGACCTTCAGACCTGGACTCAAATCCCAGGGGTGCTTGAGGAATTGGTGGTGGGGGATTTTAATGGGGATGGCCTAGCTGATTTAGCTGGGATCAATTCGAACGGATCTATTTATTATACGACGGATCTTGAGACCTGGACTCAAATCCCAGGGGTGCTTGAGGAATTGGTGGTTGGGGATTTTAATGGGGATGGTAAGTCAGATTTAGCTGGGATCAATTCGAATGGCTCTATTTATTATACGACGGATCTTGAGACCTGGACTCAAATCCCAGGAGTGCTTTCAGAATTAGCCAAATAGAGGCTTGGGTGGACGCATGGGAGGAGACATCCTATATTATTTCTGTCAAGAGAAAAAGTAAGAAAAATAAAACCTTTAAAAACAACAGATTCTAAATGACCGCTTGTCGCTGAGAACACTTCTCCTGTCAAATTACTTCAAAGATTCTCTTGTTCTGGTTTCGACGAATTTCTCGCCCATAACGAACTCTGAATCTCAGCGTTATCATTATCCGGTGTGCCACACCCTGGTGGCCACCAAGCATCCTTTATCCAGATCCTTACAGTTTGGCCCTTACCCATGAGAATACCTCTTTTATCTCTTTCAACTTTTTATAGGGGTATAGGCTTTAGTGCATTTCTTATAGAACGCTTTATTTGCATCAGGCTATTGCGCCTCGAAATGAAATTCCATAAATTCACGTAGCTTGATGAGTATTCTTTCAGGGATCTTAACTCCTGATTTTTTTGCTAAGTAGGGAAGCGAATGGCTAAATGGAGCGTGTGTTTTTGTATATTTCACAACAAATGCCTTGAGAAGCTTTTCCAGTGATAGATGTCCCATGAAAAGTGGATATGGATACTTTTTTGCTCTTAAACATTGCATTGGCGACGCGCAAATCGTATTTAGCACCTTCAAGCCAGTAAGATAGTGTTTTCTCTATATCAAATGCTTTCATTATTTTACGGGATTCTTTCGGTTGTTCTGCTGACATCCAATATACCCGAATCTCATTTGAATGGCAAGGAGCTTGATGATTTCTCGAGATTCGCCGTTTTCGCTTTAGGGGCCTACAACTCTTAGGGGAGTATTTGGTTTTAATCAGCAAGGGTTGGAAAGAGCTCAATGCGGATAGGCCCACTCATTTGAGAAAATAATTTCCAAAAAATTTTAGATCTAATCCCTCCATATTGGCAGTTGAAAAGTATTTTCTTCTTTCAACTGTCACAAATAAAGACACAAAAAAAGCCGGCAAGGTCCTTGCTGGCTTTTTTATTAAGTGCTCAGGGGCTTTCATTTGTCCTTTGACTTCAAGACCTTTTTTCTTAACATAATACCCACTCCAAGCATTCCGAAACCCAAAAGGAATATGCTTACAGGTTCGGGGACTACTGATGCTATTGCGGTTTTGTCGGCTATATGATGATTGATCGTATAGCTAAAAGCTTGATATGAAAAAAGCAGAATTAAAAACATACACCCGAACAAAAGCATTTTCTTCACTTTCTCCTCCTATCCTGGATCCGGGGTTGATCCATAAGTATAATGGTATTCCCGGAACATCTACCAGCAGCGACTATTTGTTATTCTCTCTGTTTATTCAGTTCTTTGTCTTGCAAATTTTTTATAGATTATAGGTTAAACTTGCAAATTTAGGGCCAGACATGCATTAAGTTATAACTAATTGTTTTTATAAGTTTATTTAATTTTGTCAATCTCCAACCATCATGGAAAGTGGAAGGAGTTTTCTCTTTTTTACCGATTGCTTTCCACAAAAAGTTGAAGAGTCTTTCCTATGTATCAAGAGCCCGTGAAGTGCATAGTGCATAGAGCATAGGGTAGATGCTCGTTTTAGGGGTAAGGCGTAAAAGGGTAAGGCGAAAAATCTTTCACCCACTCACGCCCTCGCAATTTACGGCTCGGGTGAGAAGGTGTTACCGTGGTGCGGTGTTGCAGTGGGGTTAAGATCACAAGGATTCAAGGTATCGAGGGGTCAAAGATTCAAGTGGCAAGACAAATATAAGTGTTGTCACGATTTTGTCACGATTCTTGCATTTATCAACGAATCTTGGTAATATGCCTCCAGCCCTTAAACTATTTTACGAGTCAGTTGTTTATCCGCCTACGCAGAAGACCACGGCCTTTGGCCGTGGATGAATGCGTAAATCGTTGCAGAATCTATCATAAGTGGAGGTTCGGCTGCTCCGGCGGATTTCGCTGTTGGCGGATAACCCGCCGAAGCCTTGGCGTAGGCGGGTATCTCACGGAGGGACCACGGGCTTTGCCCGTGGGGCTCCATCACATGAGGGAAGGATAATGTCATTCAAGTACGGGATATTATGTATTGCTCTTTTCATTATTGTTCTCTTCCTCGCTATCAAGACTTATGATGCACTGACCCATCCTCTGAATCTGACGCTTGATAAGAGAGCAGCGAAAAAACCAGTGCCAAGAGCGGAGAATTCCCCAGCGATGGGAGTCGTAAAAAACCCCACATCCGCAGCATCCTATAATTTGATCGCTGAGAAAAATATTTTTAGCCCGGAAAGAAAAGATTTCCAGCGGACGGGGCCCGGTTCCGCGTTGAATACTGTAGCAAGGCCTCAGGTCATCTTGTATGGGGTCACGATTGCCGGGAATTACCAATCTGCCTCGCTGGTCAATCCTGGCAGATCCCTGAAAAAAGGGGAGAGGGATCTGATGACTTTAAAATTGGGGGAACAAATTGGGGAGTATAAGCTGACAAAAGTATTATCTGACCGGATCACTTTAGAGGCGCAGGGGGATAGCTTTGAAGTTCTTCTCTACGATCCCAAGGTGCCAAAGAAAAGAGAGGGTGGGCCTCCGGGGGTCCCTTCTCCAGCATTGACTCCAACGGGTACTCCAAGACCTTTTGTTCGCAGAGAGACAGCGCAACGACCGAGAGAATAGACTCAGGAGAAGACTTCCCCTTCCCAGATGCCTGAGCCGGTGCTTCCTTCCGTCAGCCCTTGAACGACCCCCCGGGCCTTACTCCCACAGCAATGCCTGGGCCGACTCCCAGGCCAATCCCTGGGCCTGCTCCCACACCAACGCAAACTCCTACTCCTTATGATACCAACCCCGATTGTGCCTCCGTTTACTCCTACACCTTTGACTCCACCCTCTGGAATGGGCCAGCCAATTCCTCTGCCATCCGGAGTCCCAATGCAACCGCCATCATCAGGAGGGAATTGAAAAGAGGAGTCCTCAGCAAATGCGATCGGCGAGAATCGCATTCTCATACCCTTCAATCCTCTCTGCATTCCTCCGGTCATTTCTCCCTTCTTTGATCCCTTAATAATTGGCGATTAGTCTTTTGTCACAACATTGTCAGTGGCTTGCAAAATTGTACCAAGATAGAGTGATAAAAATAAATCCATCCTTTACCCCGTTTAATTCTAATTAATCCCATTTCTCTTGATAAAAAACAAAAATTGGTAGTCACTGCATGGCATTCTTATTGCTACTCTTAGCCAACAACACATCTCTCAAACGGCATCAGCTAACGCATCAACTAAAAGGGAAGATCAGGTAAGCAATGGGTGGTCAATTTTTTCAGTAGTGCTTAGGGTGTTTCTTTGATCGCTTTGGATGCCACTTTGAACCCGCTTCAACTCGGAACCTAACTGTATAAGAACAATGAAGAATAATTATTAGAAAATTCTAACTTGACTTTGTTATTCCAATGATGGAAAGAAATTACATAATAGTGGCAAATCATTTCCAGTCCATTTGATTTTTTGGAGGGAAGAAAAATATTTTGTACCGAAAAAGGATTAAATGGAGGTAAATCATGTCAAACGGAAGAAACATATTAGATAAAAGATTCTTAGACTTCTCCATAAAGACGATGAAAGTCTTTTTGTTCATTCTATTTTTTACACTCCCCCTAATAACATTTCGATTCGGATGGGCTGCTCAGATAAAATTGGCATGGGATCCAAACACTGATCCTGATCTGGCGGGCTATAATATTTATTTTGGCACTTCGCCTCGGACTGGCACCGACCCGAAGGTTTGCGGGCTGTGCGGCTATTCAACCAAGATTGCTGCTGGAAATGTAACAGCTTTTAGAACAATTGACCTCACTCCCGGGCAGAATTATTATATCTCTGCTACAGCCTATGATACATCCAATAATGAGAGTGTTTTTTCAAATGAGGTGAGTGGAATTGCAAGAGGAACCAAGGATGATTTTAATGGAGATGACCTTTCTGATTTAGTTGGGATCAATTCGAATGGCTTTATTTTTTATACGACGGACCTTCTGGCATGGACTCAAATTCCAGGAGTGCTCTCGCAGTTGGTGGTTGGGGATTTTAATGGGGATGGCAAGTCAGATTTAGCTGGGATCAATTCGAATGGACATATTTATTATACGACGAATCTTCAGACCTGGACTCAAATCCCAGGAGTGTTTTCGCAGTTGGTGGTTGGGGATTTTAATGGGGATGGCAAGTCAGATTTAGCTGGGATCGATTCGAATGGACATATTTTTTATACGACGGATCTTCGGACCTGGACTCAAATCCCAGGAGTGCTCTCGCAGTTGGTGGTTGGGGATTTTAACGGGGATGGCAAGTCAGATTTAGCTGGGATCGCCTCGAATGGATCTATTTATTATACGACAAATCTTAAGACCTGGACTCAAATCCCAGGGGTGCTCTCGCAGTTGGTGGTTGGGGATTTTAACGGGGATGGCAAGTCAGATTTAGCTGGGATCGCTTCGAACGGATCTATTTTTTATACGACGGATCTTAAGACCTGGACTCAAATCCCAGGGGTGCTTTCGCAGTTGGTGGTTGGGGATTTTAATGGGGATGGCCTACCTGATTTAGCTGGGATCAATTCGAATGGGTCTATTTTTTATACGACGGATCTTAAGACCTGGACTCAAATCCCAGGGGTACTTTCGCAGTTGGTGGTTGGGTATTATAATGGGGGTAGCAAGTCAGATTTAGCTGGGATCAATTTGCATGGCTATATTTATTATACGACGAATCTTCAGACCTGGACTCAAATCCCAGGGGTGCTTGGGGAATTTGGAGAATAGAGGTTTTCACGCTTCTTGAGTTTGTTTTTGATAATAGATTATAAGTATATTTTCCATCGCTGTAATTTCCGCTTTTCTCCTTTAATTTATGAATCTTTTTACCTATCACTTCTTAGTTGACGGAGATATTGGTAGCCCTTCACCTTCATGAGCATGGGCTCAAATCCAAAAGAGCAGCGGCTAACCGTCGGTGCTTCTGATCGCCGTCCTTCCAATACTCAACCTTATATATCTCCTGTCCAATTGCGTCCGGGAAGCGTCCACCTTTGGGCAGAAGGCTTCCAAAAGGGAAGTGCCCAAAGAGGAAGAGATAGTAAGAAAACCTTGACATAAGTATCAATTTATGTTTAAAAAGGAAAATTGTGGATGTGTTCGAAACGGAATATTAAAGAGAAACAGTTGTTCTTGGACACGAAGTTTTAGAATTTAGGAGTGGGGGGAAATCGAATAATCCTTAGCGGCCAAAAACAAAGCCCCTATAGTTCTAAAGACTCAATATACAAGAATCTTCAGATCCACCATCATCGAAGTGAGCATTGGGGGTCGGTTTTGAAACGGCCAGGGTGACAGGGGGAAAGAGATTTTTGATGTCCACCCCAGCGAGGGTAGGTTTGTTCCCATTTCAGCAAGACCCCCTTTAGAAAGTTCAGGTCTTATTCCCCTTCGGATCATTGAAGTTCAGAACGCTGATGATGTGGCAGAGGATACTATTGAAAGGCTGGAAGATGAATATGGGAGGGAATTAAAAACATGAAGTCATTATTTTAGGAGAGAAATGAAGACTGCTTTGATTACTGGTATAACAGGCCAAGATGGCTCCTATCTTGCTGAGTTTCTACTCTCCATGGGTTACAAGGTTCATGGAATCGTCAGGAGGGTAGCTATCGAAGACCCGGAGCATAGGCTCTGGCGGATAAGGCATATTCTCGACAAAATAGTTTTACATGCCGCTTCACTCGAAAGCTTTGCGAGCATATTTAATGTGGTAGACAAAGTAAAACCTCATGAATGTTATCATCTGTCAGCTCAGAGCTTTGTAAGCTATTCCTTTGAGGATGAATTTTCTACCATTAACACAAATATCAATGGGACCCATTTCGTACTAGCTGCCATCAAGCAAAGAGCCCCTCAGTGTAAGATTTATTTTGCTGCATCCAGTGAGATGTTCGGGAATGCCAGAGAAACACCCCAAAATGAAAGTACTCCATTTAATCCTCGGTCACCCTATGGCATTTCGAAAGTCGCGGGTTTCAATTTAACTCAAAATTATAGGGAAGCTTATGGCCTTTATGCCTCGAGCGGCATTCTTTTCAATCATGAATCGCCAAGAAGAGGATATGAGTTTGTGACCAGAAAAGTGACAAACACGGTTGCTAAGATCAAATTAGGTTTAGCTAAAGAATTAAGGCTCGGTAACCTTGAAGCGAAGAGGGATTGGGGTTATGCCGGGGATTACGTTAAAGCTATGTGGCTTATGTTACAGCAAGAAAGACCGGAGGATTATGTAATCGCTACAGGTGAGGCTCATTCGATAACAGATTTTTTAGAAATAGCCTTTAGTTACGTTGGTCTTGAGTGGAAGGATTATGTGGTTATCGATGGAATATTCCATCGTCCAGCAGAAATAAACGAACTCAAGGGAGATTTTAGCAAAGCGAAAAAGAAACTTGGCTGGGAACCAAAGGTGTCATTTAAAGAACTCGTCCAGATGATGATCGATGCCGATATGGAGGAGCTGAAGTCCAAATCTAATATCCGAAATCACATCACTTAGATAGGTCATGAAAAACTCTATGAGTCATTGAAACCCAAGATGAGTCCATCAAAAAAGATTCAACACTTCTATAATCAAAGACATTTGATTCAGCAATTGGTTATCAGAGAAATTAAGGGACGATATGCAGGGTCCTCGATAGGCATTTATTGGTCAGTCATCAACCCGCTGGTTATGCTGGCAGTATATACTTATGTTTTTTCTGCGATATTAAGGGTTAAGTTGGGAGGTGAGCCTGGTATAACTAATTTTGCCCTCTATCTGTTCTGCGGTTTTCTGGCGTGGAATGCTTTTCAAGAAATAGTTCAAAGGTCAACCACAGTCGTTTTGGATAATGCCCTCTTAATTAAGAATCTATCGTTTCCATCTAAGGTATTGCCCGTTTCCATTGGGATTAATTCGATCATTAATGAAATCATCGGAATAGCAATTTTAGTTATTGCCGTAAGAATAATTCTTGGTTTCTTTCCGATATACATTTGGATACTTATCCCTCTCACGCTTTTCCAACTATTCTTGGGGTTGGGTTTAGGATTTATTTTTTCCGCTCTTCACGTTTTTTTTAGGGATACGGCCCAATTAGTGAGCGTCTTTCTGATCATCTGGATGTTTGGGACGCCTCTTTTCTATCCTGAAAGCATGGTCCCTCAGAGATTTAGATTTTTGGTTAACATGAACCCCATGGCCTATTTAGTGAGGATGTTCAGGAAAGTTTGCCTTGAGAATATCTCTCCAAACATAAACGATATCATCATATTTGGTATTATTTCAATAGTTTTTCTTTTAATTGGTTATTTCGTTTATACGAAAAAATTTTATCAATTTGCGGACCAACTATAATTAAAATGATTGCTTTAGAAGTCAATAATTTGTCAAAAAGTTTTGATATTTACAGAAAACCGGTCGATCGGATCAAGGAGATCCTGACCTTAAAGAGAAAACAATTCCATCAGGAATTTTGGGCGTTGAGGGAGATTTCTTTTTCGGTCAGGAAGGGGACAACGATTGGAGTTCTGGGGCAAAATGGATCTGGGAAAAGCACCTTATTAAAGATATTAGCAGGACTGATGCTCCCCACTGAAGGATATGTAACCGTGAATGGGAAAAAATCTTCCCTCATCGAATTGGGAATGGGTTTCCACCCAGAATTTTCCGGCCGGTCAAATGTCTACTTGAATTCGGCCCTGTTGGGAATCCCCAAAGAGGAAATCGATTCTAAATTTGATCAGATTGTAGAATTTTCAGGAATTGGAGATTTTATTGACCGCCCTGTCAAGACTTATTCCTCAGGAATGTACCTCCGGTTGGCTTTTTCTGTAGTAATTAATATCGATCCGGAAGTACTCTTAATCGATGAAGTACTCGCCGTGGGAGATGCCCTTTTTTCACAGAAATGCATTCGGAAATTAAAGGAATTCCAGGAACAGGGCGTCACCATTCTTTTTGTTTCCCATGACCTGGGCCTTATCAAAAATCTTTGTGATGAAGCGATTCTCCTCGATAAGGGCCTTTTGATTGAAAGAGGGGATCCGAGGGATGTTTCAGATTATTACATCGCGCTGATTCAGAAAAGGTACGCTGAAGAAACGAACCAACTGCATTTCATCCAAAGAATAGAGGATGAAGAAAAGAGAAAAAGGCAGCGATATGGCAGTTTTGATGCCGCTATTGCCAAAATAAGAGTGACGAATTCATCAGGCGAGGAAACAGGAGCTGTCGTATCGGGGGAAGAATGTATCATCATGGTGACGGCCATTTTTTTTGAGAATGTTGAGAATGCTGTGGTCGGCTTTTTAATAAGAGATAGGTTCGGGAATGACGTTTTTGGCACAAACACAGGACATCATCATCAAAATACGGGTCCGGTCAAAAAAGAAGAAATCATAAATGCGGCTTTTTATTTAAAAATGGATATTGGACCAGGCGATTATTCAATCACAGCAGCCGTCCATCCTGACGCATTTGGATTTAAAGGACATTTTGATTGGATTGACCGGGCTATCTCCCTAAAGGTCTTACCCAGTGAGCCCAGATTTATCGGCCTATCAAGACTAACCACTCGAATAGCCATCCATCGCCTGAAGACGATGGATCTTCCCCAAATAGACAATCCATTAAATACGATTTTCCCGGATGCCCCAGATCATATCGATATGAGTGGTGATTTCCAAAAATTCTTAATCAAAGGTTGGTACCCTGTTGAAAACTGGGAGGGTGCTTCTGTCAGATGGACAAAAAAAGAGTCTGTGTTTGTCATGAAAGTTTCTGGCAGCAAGATGAAACTTGAAGTTGGCACATTAAAACCCGATGTCCAAAACGAACCTGTTCGGGGAGATTTCTTCTGCAACGGGATCAAGGTGGGAAACTTCATTTTGGGTGAATACGGATGCAAAGATTTTGATTTTAACCTTGAAGATCGTTTCATGGGGCAAGTGGCAAGGTTTAAATTGGTTATAGATAGCGCTTGGTGTCCTGATCATTTTTTCAAAAACGGCGATAAAAGAGAATTAGCTATCTATGTAAGAAGAATTGAGTGCAAATAACTTTCACAATAGATTTTGTGACCCTTCCATAGAATTTAGAAAGGAGAGATTAGGATGAAGAGTTTAAAAGTGGTGACTGTGTTCTCATTGGTGGTGGTCATCTCAAGTTTCGTTTTTGGGGGGATGGGTTGTGGAAAGAAAACAGGAGAGGCTGAAAAAACTGAAATCATTGCTGACGGGCCTCTGACCGATAAAGCCTTCAAGGCAAAGATTTCAATCGAACATGCGCCAACTTCAATAAAAACGAATTCCTCCTCAAGAATAAAATTAAGAGTGAAAAATCTCAGCAATACTGTATGGCCCTCCAAAAGTCTACCATTGCTGAATGGGGAATTTGCCATCAATCTGGGAGATCACTGGCTTGATAAAAATGGCAAAATGCTTATCCATGATTTGGATAGATCGGGTCTACCACGCGATGTTAAACCGGGAGAGGAAGTAACCATTGAAACAAATCTGACAGCTCCTTCAACTCCTGGCGATTATATTCTCGAATACGATATGGTCCAGGAGGCTGTTACGTGGTTTGCAAGAAAGGGGTCAAAAACATCAAGAGTTAACGTGAAGGTGAAATGAGGAAAATTATGTCAGACGATTTTATAAATGTTGATGAACTTATGGCAAGGATTAGAGAAGAAGTAGCCAAAAGGCGGGTTTACGAGAGCCAAGCTGAGCCCATGCCAAATCATGCAGTCACCAGCCTGCCACCTTTTTCATCCAATTGGGCTCAACTTACGGCAATATTGAGTCAGATGGATCAGAATGCTGATGTTGGGACCAAGAATTTGCCAATGGTGAGATTTAGCCGTTCCTACCGGTGGTTAGCCCGTCTCTTTGGTCGCGTGGTGCTCTATATGGGTGAAGTCATCACAAAACCGCAAAGAAGGTTTAACCGTTCGGTTCTGGATGCGCTACGTGTTACCACTGAGGGACTTCGCCAGTATGAGCAAGGATTGTCCGAGCGTGATCGCCGAATAGCGGGCCTGGAACAGTCGTTGATGGAGTGGGGCAGTAGGATCGCCAGCTTAGAAGGATCTCTGAATCAAGGATTATCCGACCGAGATCATCGGCTTGATGGGTTAGAGCAATCCTTGAAAGAACGGGATAACAGAATCTCGGGCTTAGAAGGATCTCTGAATCAAGGATTATCCGACCGAGATCATCGGATTGACGGGTTGGAAAAGTCTGTAAAGCAGGAATTGACGGAGCAATGGGGTCGGGCTGCTGCACTAGAGCAATCCTTGAAAGAACGGGATAACAGAATTTCAGGCTTAGAAGCATCCCTGAATCGAGGATTATCTGACCGAGATCATCGGATTGACGGGTTGGAAAAGAACATGGCTTATTTGAAAAACAGCTTGATTTTGCAGGAACGCCGTGTCTCTATCCTTTTAGATGAAGCTCGAAAACGTTTACCAGGACCTTTTAATCAAAAACAACTCCAGGTTATTGCGAATGAGAGTGCTCACTTATTGGACTCCTTGTATGTTTCTTTTGAGGACGAGTTTCGCGGGACGCGGGAGGAGATCAAAGACAGGCTTAGGGTCCATCTCCCCTTACTTGAAAATGCGAAAGCAGGTAAAGAGAAGCGCCCTATTTTAGATTTGGGATGTGGACGCGGTGAGTGGTTAGAGCTATTGCAAGAGGAGGGGTTGCTGGCTCGTGGTGTTGACATTAATTCCATATTCGTTGAGCAATGTAGGGAGAGAGGGCTTGAAGTGATTGAGTCCGAGATGATGACATTTCTTCAAAAACTCCCCGAAGCCAGTCTGGGGGCAGTGACGGGGTTTCACATCATTGAACATTTGTCCTTTGAGATATTGATAAAGCTGCTCGATGAAACGGTCCGGCTACTTAAACCTGGGGGAATAGCAATCTTTGAAACTCCTAATCCTCACAATATTCTTGTAGGGAGTTGCAATTTCTACTTAGACCCTACCCATAAGAAGCCTTTACCGAGTTCGATGATGAAATTTATTGTAGAAGCTCGTGGTTTGTGCAGGGTGGAAATAATGAATTTACATCCCTTCCCTGAATCATATAGGCTATCGGGATCAGACCTGGCAGAACGCATGAATGAATATTTCTACGGCCCGCAGGATTATGCCCTGATTGGGTGGAAAGCATGATCGTTGGTATCATCCTGGCAAATAGTTATGTTACCCTTTTTTAACCATTGAAGAATGACACCTCTTGCATTTATCATAGTTCTTAACTGGAATGGCAGGCATCACCTCCAGGACTGCCTGAGTTCCCTCTCCTCCCTTGACTACCCGAGTTATAAGATTCTTCTTGTTGATAACAACTCTCGGGATGAAAGTGTCCTTTTCGTTAAATCAAACTACCTCCATGTCAATATCATTCAAAATGATAGAAATTTGGGGTTTGCTGAAGGAAATAATATAGGGATTCGGTATGCCTTGTCTCAAGGAGCAGAGTATATCATTTTGTTAAACAATGATACGCGCGTTGAACCGGATTTTCTGACCCATTTCATCCAAAGAGGGGAAGAAAAAAAGGAGGTGGGTGTCCTGGGGGGGAAGGTTCTCATGTTTTCCAACCCTCGTATCATTAACAGTACCGGAGTCAATCTAAATCAATTTGCTTATGGATGGGACCGGGATTTTGGAGAAGAGGTCCTACGGATTGACAGAGATCGAGGAGAGGTTCTCGCTGTCACAGGATGCCTCATGGCCATCAAAAGGGAGGTTTTTGGAAAAATTGGCTTCCTTGATTCCAAATTTTTCGCCTATTATGAGGATGTGGATTTCTGTATCCGGGTTTGGAAGTATACTCCTTTCAGGGTCGAATATGTTCCCGAATCGATCATTTACCACAAATTCTCTGCTTCCGTTTCAGGGGAATCCTACTTCAAAAAGTATCTCATGTTTAAGAATCAATACCGGATATTCTTCAAGCATTTCCCCCCTGCCCAATTGATTAAGACATTTCCTCTTCTTTTGTGGCACCATTCTGGGATACTTCTGGGGCATCTGAAAAGGCAGGATTTTCGTCTTGTTTTCGCAGAGAGCCTGATCTTGTTGAAGTCCCTGATACTTTTTCCACTCAATTTCTTTCTTCGAATCTCTGATTCATTTAAAAAAGGCTGTGATGAGAGAAGGTTCTGGGAGAAGGTGATCCCAGAGAAGAGAGTGCCTTCCTTTAACCCCTTTTGTCCGGAATATACACAAGTCATCTTGAATAAAAAGGAGGTTAAGGCAGATAAGATCTCCCACCGTATTCTCGTGGGAGTGAATGATGAGATGCTTGGGGAAGGATGGTCCCGATTAATATCGGATTTTCCAAAAATTCGGAGAATGGGTCAGAACGCTGTCTGTTTCTTAAGAAATGAAAAAAGGTTCGAGTATTTGCAGATCCATGGTCTGTGGGATTCCAATACCCATAAGCCCTGGCTCGAAGTGGCCATCGAAGGGCAGACCGTGGGGCGCAGGAAAGTCGAAATGGGATGGCATACCTACATCTTTCCTTTTGAGAATAGACTCAAGGAAGGACCGGTCGAATTGTGCCTCCGGATCGATCCCTCAGACCACGGATCTGCATTCGGAAAGGGTTTTGGCGTCAATGAGGTAGGGCTGTTTTCCTTGGGATCGCCTCTTTTGAGGCTGACTGAAGCATGAGGAAGAAAAAGATCCTTTACGTGATACACCGCAGCTGGCCTTACATGGGAGGGGCCGAAAGACATTTTTTTGAGTGGGCCTTGAGTTCTAAAAAGAGGGGATTTGATACAACTATTTTTACAACAGATGTGTGGGATATAGAGTACTTCCATGATAGGAGCAAGCGCAGGATCGATCTTTTGGAAGAAATGGTAGATGGGATAAAAATCAAGAGGTTTAGAGTATTTTCATTTCCAAGAATCGCACACTGGAGGACTCTGAAGGCTCTTTCAGCGATTCCTTCCCAATTCTGCAGCAACATTTTTGGATACCCTCATATTCTCCTCCCCAGATATGCTTGGAAAATGTTTTTCATGAATGAAAAGTTCGATCTCGTTCATGCCGGAGTTTTTCCTCATTTGTTTCTGATATACCCTGCATTGAAGTATAGTAAAAGACTGGAAATCCCCGCCATATGCACTCCCTTGATCCATTCGGGAGAACCCCATGCCTCAGAGGGTGCACCCCATTACCTTGCTCCGAAACAGGTCGAACTTTTGGAGATGAGTGACAAAATCACCTCAAACACCTCCGTAGAGAGAGCATTGCTGGAGAGCAAAGGAATCTCTGGCGAGAAAATTCACGTGATTGGTCCGGGCGTTCATCCAGAAGAAATGTTGGGGGGCATAGGTGAAAGGTTTCGTGAAAAATATGGCATTAAAGGTAAAATTGTTCTTCAAATCTCAACCCAAACCCATGACAAGGGATCACCTCACCTAGTAGAGGCAGTAAAGCATCTGTGGCAAAAAGGAATGGATGTCACAGTGGTTCTTATTGGCCAGATCATGACTGACTTTGATACCTATTTCCTCAAGCAACCGCCAGAGGTCTATGAGAAAACCCTCGTACTGGACTATATCGACGAGCAAACTAAAAAGGATGCGTTGGATGCCTGCGATGTCTTTGTGATGCCATCCAAAGCAGACTCCTTCGGGATCGTATACTTGGAAGCATGGTTATACAAGAAACCGGTTGTTGGTGCTTATGCGGGTGGAGTTCCAGAAGTCATTACAGATGGAAAAGATGGGTTTCTGGTCCCATTTGCAGATGTCCATATGCTTTCTGAATATATCCATTTACTGTTATCAACCCCCCCTCTGGCACATGCCATGGGTCATAATGGTTACGAGAAAGTGCTGAGACACTATACCTGGGAGAATAGCTGCAACAAAATTCAGTCATTATATGATGAACTGTTGATTTAATGGAGAAGATCAGAATAGGGATAGATATTAGCCGAACCGTTGAAGAATCGACCGGGGTGGGGTATTATGCGAAGAATCTCGTTCATGCCCTTGCCAAGATCGACTCTGACAACGAATATCTCCTTTACGGAATCTTTTTCGACTGCTTTCCTAAGAAGTGGAAAGAAGCTCCCGTGCCGATATCCCCAAATTTTCGCCTTCACCTGAAATCCTTTCCGTCCCCGTATGTGATCCGAAGGTGGAAGAGGGCCAGACGATCTCCGGGGAAGATAATAGGAGGGATCGATATCTTACACAGCACGGCTTTTACAATGCCACCAGTCTCCAGCCCAAAGGTCATCGTGACGATCCACGATTTGAGCTGTTATGTCTACCCGCAATTTCATACGGAAGCCAATCGCCAATTTGTAAATCGGAATGTTCATCAGGCAGCGAGACGGGCCCACTTTATCATCGCCGATTCGGAAAGCACAAGAAGAGAGATCAAGAAATTTCTTCATGTCCGCGATGAAAAAATGGAGGTAATCCATCTGGCTGCCCATGAAAACTTCCAGGTGAGGTGTGATCCCACTTCCGTTGAAAAGATCAGGCATAAATACGCGTTAAGAAAACCTTATTTTCTATCTGTCGGTTCCATCGAGCCGAGGAAGAATCTCGGGCGAGCTCTGGTTGCTTTCAAGGCATTGATAGAGATGAAGAAGGGTGATTATCAATTTGTCGTCACAGGAGGAAAAGGTTGGAAAAACGAAGCCTTTTATAATCTGATAAGAAAGTTGAATATCGATGAATATTTAGTCTTTACGGGTTATGTGCCCGAAGAAGATCTTCCGGCCCTCTACCAGGGAGCAGAAGTGTTTATCTATCCTTCTCTCTATGAAGGATTCGGGTTACCTATCCTGGAGGCCATGGCCTCTGGGATCCCCGTGATTACATCAAATACCTCCTCTCTCCCTGAAGTGGCTGGAGATGCTGCCCTTCTGGTCAATCCAATAGAAATCTTTGAACTCTATGAAGCAATGGAGGCGTTAGCAACAAAGCCACAACTCAGAGAAGAGCTGAAAGTTAAAGGGAAAGAACAGAGCAAAAAATTTTCCTGGGAAAAAACAGCATTAAAAACGTTAGAAATTTATAAAAAGATGTTCAAAAATGATAGAGTATAAATAATATTTCTGATTTTATGAGGCAACCGTGGCCAAAGATTTAGAAAAAGTCGCAGACTACTGGGGTAAAAAAGCAAAGGAAAGAATAGAGTCGGAGTCCCGGTCGTGCGCATGGACTGATTCCCCACTCATTCAAAGATATTATATTCACCCTACTATTTCAGGGCATATGAATGCAAATTGGTTTATGTGGGTCAAGGAAGAATTTTTTTCTGAGCCGGTAGAGAATGCATTGAGCCTTGGATGTGGTGATGGATGCCTTGAACGGCATGGTGCTCTTATCAACGTTTTTAAAAAATGTGGTGCTTTCGATATATCGCAGAGGGTAATGCATATTGCAAAAAGCAGAGTAGAAGGGTTGGGATTGGGTCAAAAAATCAACTGCCCCTTGAGGATATCAACAAAATTCAGCTGACGGAAAATTTCTATCACCATAGAAGGAGCGGCGATAGTTTAGCAAAGAATACAACAATCAAATGGCTTGCCATTTGGCACAAAATTCTGACGATCAGGGGATCCCATTGTGAGAGTCAAGAGCGATTTGCAACAGGCCCGCGGCTATTTTGATTTCGTGGAGTTCAAGAATCGACAGCTGATCGTTCACGGTTGGATGCTGTTGCCGGAGACAGCACTTGACACCTTTCTCGTCTTTGTCAACAAGAAATACGCCGCAGAGGTGCCGGTGCTCGAAAGAGATGGCGTCGCGCAGGCATTTCTGTTTATCCCCCACGCCAAGCGTTCGGGGTTTCAGGTTTCACTGCAGACGGACGGCATAGGCGACGGCGGCTTAATCGATATCTGTCTAACTGGCGTATCGAAGGGTGAACAGGTCGCAAAAATGGAGACCTGGCATTCTCAAGAAGTTGCAGATGCAATGCCTATTCCACCGCTTCCACTCATGAAACGAGTCGCCAATACCGAGAGCATCTCATTCTTTCGCACCTCGTCGTTCAAGTCCTTTCGGGACTACTGGGAACTCGCCTCCAAACATTCAGACGCAAAGATGATTCGCACCATGTTGGATTGGGGGTGCGGGTGTGGGAGACTAATCAATGCCTTCATCCACTTGACCGAGATTAGCGAGATCTATGGATGTGACATCGACCACGAGGCCATCGCTTGGTGCAAACAGAACATCTTCAGGGCTGCGTTCGCTGTAATACCTCCCGAGCCACCCACCGGGTACCCTGACAACTCATTCGATCTTGTAGTAGGAAACTCCGTATTGACGCACCTGACAAAAGATGTCCAACTTGCCTGGCTCAGGGAGGTCAGGAGAATTGTCGCCCCAGGCGGTCTTTTTCTCACAAGTCTGCATGGAGAGTTTGCCACGTACTTTGCCTTCCAGAACTCCGCCCATGACATCCTGAAACGAGGTATTTATGACGAGATCCTAGACAGCAATCTTGACGGCATAGCCCCAGAGAACTACTATCGGGGCACTTATCAGTCAAAAGAATACACAAAGAGAGTTTTCTCAGACTATTTTGAAGTTCTGGACTATATCGAGAGGGGCTCGTTGAACTTCCAGGATGTGATTGTTTTAAAAAAATTGTAGCCCCACGGAACCTTGCCTTGGAGATTTACCAAGGGGATTCCCGAGAAGAACGGTCTTTCAAAAGGCTAAAGCATGGAGCAAAAAGCACCTCAAAGTGAACTGAAAAAGAATCTTGCTCCTACAAAGACCCGATTATCGCGAACTCTTCATCCTTTGGCGGTAGTCGCCTTTTATTTAGTACTCTATCTCATTTTTTTCTCACCCGTTATCTTTTTTGGGCGATTATTGGCACCAGGGGATGCAAAAATTCAGAGCATCCCTGCATTCTACGCAGCACGTACGTTATGGACACCTCTTCTATCTTCTGGGTTTCCAGTAGCCGCTGATCCAACCGTTCAGACATGGTATCCTCTCTCGATTTTATTTTCATCTGTCAACTCCTGGAATGCCTTTGTTATATCGGCATATGTTTTGTCCAGTTGTTTTGTATACGGGTATGTTTATTCCTTAAACCGGTCCAGGTTAGCGGGGTTTGTGGCTGGTATCGTTTATGGCATGAGTGCGTTTATGATGGCCCATCTTGGTCATACCACGATGATCCATACCGCAGTATGGTTGCCACTCCTTATCTGGGCTTTAGAGAGATTGCGCCATAATGTTGCTGCCCATTGGTATGGAATCGGTGTCCTGTCGATCACAATGGGTGCCTTGGCTGGTCACCCGCAGATACTTGTTTATACCCTGGGTATTGGTACTGCCTATGTTACGATTCTCGGATGCTCAGGACCGGTAAGGCCTTGGAAGTACTACGGCCTATTTTTGTCGGTTATGATTTTGGGCTTGGGTCTTGCTGCAATTCAGCTTCTTCCAACCGCAGAGCTTACAAGATTGGGAATGCGGCATCAGATGAGCTTTGCAATGTTCAATGATTGTTCCCTGCACCCTTATCAGTCGATTGCTCTATTATTTCCTTATTTGTTGGGTGGCATTCCAGGATCTATTTATGGACCCTATTTCGGCCCTTGTAATGTCCATGAGCTCAGTGGTTACATTGGTCTTCTACCACTCATATTAGCAGGTGTTGGTTTTCTGGCTTACCTTAAGAGGTCTATGGTATGGTTTTGGACAGTAGTTGGCCTAATTGGGTTCTTATTAACCCTTGGTGACGCTACACCACTTGCTAAACTTATGTATTATCTGCCTGCATACAATAAATTTCGCGTCCCATCTCGTCATTTTATGGAGGTGGCATTCGCTGTTTCTGTATTGGCAGGTTTTGGTGTGACTGCCATTCAGAACCAAACAATAATGAGACGCACAATCTTTAAAATTATCTTGGTCGATATGGGAGTTATGCTGATAGGTCTCTCTGTCATCTATATCTTTTCAAACAAATTACAAGGACTTGCAATTAGCAGCGGTATTGGGAAAACAGCACTCCAACCCTGGTCGAACCCAGCAATAGGATTACCATTGGTAATTTTCCTTGCTGTTAGTATTGCGTTGATCTTCTGGAGTAAACGACCATATAACTCTTTTCATCAGATATTCCTCCTATTCATTTTGGTAATAGATCTCGGCAGTTTTGGATGGTTTATTAGTTGGAAATATGCTTCACCAAGCAAGCAACTCTTGGAGCCTCCTGCTGTAGCCGAAAAATACAAAATGATACTAAATAAGCATAACCAACGTTTGCTCCCAATCCGGGGTGCATTGGGGAGCGTCTCAGAACTTCCTCCAAACATATCGAGGTTATGGGGAGTCCCCAGTGCCAGTGGCTGTGGTCCCCTACTCTTAAAAAGGATTATGGAGGTGCTCTCAACAGACCCTGCAGGAGTTATATATAGTTCATGGGATTCCGGATTCGACCGCAGTCTAGATATCATGTCGATAAGATACGTTCTAATACCAAAGCGTGAAGTGTATAAACCGATTGTTTTAGAGAGTAATGGGTTCTCTTGGCTTACAATTGATCTACCCTTCCAAATGGGTCCTGGCTGTAACGCCCCACATTCTAATTCCATCGAAATTAACCTTCTTAGCCCTTTTAATGCCACAACTATTGGTATTGTGAGTGCGATGGCATGTTCTACAAATATAGCAAACAATGTCGAGGTTGTGCGCATAAGGATAACAGACAAATGTGGAAACTTTCATACTCAGAGTATTCTTGCTGGCCGTGACACATCTGAATGGGCTTATGATTGCAGTAATGCCCGGTCGCGTATTCAGCACCAGCGGGCTCCCATTTTCAAAAGCTTTCCGAGTGGAGAAGATTCCTCTGGTTCTTGCGAGGGGCATCACTATTTGTCGGTCCATCATCTTGGTAAAAGGATTGACGTCAAGAATTTAGAACTTCTATGGGTCGGGCCTGCCGGATTAATTGCTATCAAGAAAATTAGTCTGCTCGATGAGCAGACAGGTCTCTCTTATCCTGTCTTAGCCCCGGGCAGTTCATTATTAGATAACACCCGCTGGCACCGTGTCGAGGATATGGGGGAGGTAAGTGCATATGAAAACAAACACGCAATGCCAAGGGTCTGGCTGGTACCAGAAGTGGTGAGCACAAAACCAGAGGAAATATATCATGCCATTAAATCATCACAGGTACCAGACGGACGTAATTACGATCCCTATCAGATAGCTCTTGTGGAAGAACCTTTTACCTTCAAAACCAAAAATTTGGATAAAAGTGCAACCGCACAAGTAGTACATTTGGAAGATACAAAAATAGAAGTCCTTACGAATTCCACATCACCGTCCTTTTTGGTTTTAAGCGATGTATATTATCCGGGTTGGAAAGCTACTATCGATGGAATTGAGACGCATCTATTCAAGACAAACTATGTACTCCGTGGAATCATGGTGCCGGCGGGTGGGCATATGGTGCGCTTTGAGTTTAGACCGAAGAGTTTCTATCTTGGAGCGGGGATAAGCGCAATATCTTTGTTTTTACTTGGATTGCTCTTTTTTAGGTTTCCGAAAAAGTGGAGAATCATACCGAATGATTGACAATGCAGAAATAGAATATACCTCATGTCCTTTATGCCACAGAGAGGAACAGGATATAGCCTATAAGTTTGATCCATACGCAGTAGCACATTGCCGTTCGTGTGGCTTTTACTATCTCTCGCCCCGTTTGACAGAGGCAGCTATGCTGAATATGTATAGAAATGATGACTATTTTGAAGGCAAAGGAGTCGGCTATGAAAGATACAACGAACAGGAGTCGTCTCTCCGAGCCACCTTCCGCCGCCTTATGATCAATCTTGAGAAACGCAACCTAACCGGAGGAGTTCTGTTGGAAGTAGGTTGCGGTTACGGTTATCTTTTAGAGGAAGCAAGAGGCTTTTTTGATACCCGTATAGGAACTGAATACTCCCGTCAGGCCATTGCACAAGCTTCCAAAAGAGCGGACCGCACCTACGAAGGAGGTATTGATCAGATTCCTGCCAATGATAGATTTGACTGTATTTTTACGATCCAAGTCATCGAACATATCTATCAACCCAGATCCTTTCTGGAAAGTTTATGTAGACATCTCAACCCCGGAGGGAGAATGGTCATTGTCACCCCTGACATAGGCTGTTTCTGGCGACGCTTGATGGGACATCGTTGGCCAGCTTTTAAGATACCGGAACATGTTCTTTATTTCAACAAGTGGTCGTTGTATAAACTGCTGCGGGAAGTTGGGATGGTGGGCATAAGATCCTTGCCTTATCCACATGCCTTTCCTCTCTCTTTGCTTGCCGCAAAATTGAATATCTCATTGCCTTCAATATTAGGTAGATTTATCTTGTGGATCCCTGCAGCCACACTTGCAATGGTTGGAGTCTCTCCTGATGAATGAATCTTTGCTCAGTAAACCCGCTCTTTCTATTGTCATCCCTCTTTATCGAGAGGGGTCTGTCTTGAAAACAGTACTATCGACCATTCAAAGAAACCTGGAATCTGTAAATGAGTCATATGAATTGATACTCGTGGATGACGGTTCACCGGACGACACTTGGGCTGTGATCGAGGAGGAGTCAAAAAACTACCCGATGCTTCGGGCAGTCCGCTTAAGTAGAAATTTTGGCAAGGAGTCTGCCTTATGTGCTGGCCTCGATGTGGCAAGAGGAAGTGCTGTCATTCTAATAGATGGCGATTTGCAACATCCTCCAGAGCTTATCCCGGAGATGGTCCGTCTGTGGAAGGAGGGATTTCGGGTGGTGGAAGGGGTGAAGGCAAACCGTGGGCAGGAACCCTTGACCAACCGATTAGGCGCAACATTCTTCTATTGGATCATGAACCGGTTGGTTGGGTTTCCCCTCCGCTCTTCATCCGATTTTAAATTATTGGATCGGACAGTGGTAGAAGCCCTTAAGACCATGGGAGAAAGAAGTCGCCTATTTCGAGGAATGGTGCCCTGGCTTGGTTTCCGCCGTGCAACCCTTCCATTCTCAGTGGCTAAAAGGTTAAGTGGAACTTCTCACTGGTCAAGAAGGAAACTACTTCGCCTTGCTGTGAATATCATCACTTCTTTCTCTTTCCTTCCCCTTCATCTCGTGACGGTTATGGGAGTTTTCACTCTTTGCTTTAGCCTTCTCATTGGCATTCACACCCTTTACCTTAAATGGATTGGTAAAGCCGTAAGTGGATTTACTACCGTGATTTTGCTCCTTCTCCTCATGAACGGAGTGCTCATGATCAGTTTGGGTATTATCGGAGAATATATGGCACGCATCTATGAGGAAGCGAAAAGACGGCCCCTTTATGTCATAGAAAAGACATTAGAATCTGGTTGTTCATGACCGTCTATTTATTTCCATAATTTCAAATAGCGGAATTCATTAAAATATATGCCATGGAAAACATCTTTCACTGTGATGATATCGGGGCAACCTCTTCTATGACCAAACGGATTCTTGAGGCGTGGAAAGCCGGGCTCCTCAATGGTTTTAGCATCTTAGCCAATGGCGATGCCACTTCGGAAGTGCGTCTCGGGCTTTTATCAGACCCAGATCGAGACGCACGTATTTCGGTCCACTTGAACCTTTGTGAAGGCAAATCTCTCATCGAACCTCGTGATATACCCCTCCTCGCCGATAGCCATGGAAACCTAAACCAAGGCTTCGTCAGGTTGCTAATTTTGTGGTTTACCAGTTCGAAGATGAAGAAGAACGCTCTACTGCGACAAATAGAAAAAGAATGGCGCGCCCAAATCACTGAGGTTAAGAGAATCTGCAGCCCCCGTAAGATCACGGCTATCGACAGTCACATGCACATTCACATGATCCCTTTCCTTTTTCCTGTTGCAGCCAGGTTGGCAAAGGGACAAGACATTCCCGAAATCAGGATATCATACGAAGTTTTCTACTTTTCATCCAGTCTCGTCGAAAGCCTATCCTTGCCCTTCCTTGTAAACGTCATCAAGCATTTGGTCCTACGGGAATGCTCGCGGTTTGCACGCCGTTTTGCAAAAGAACATGGATTGACGGGCCCAGAATCTCTCATCGGTATTCTATACACGGGAAGGATGACCCGTACGGCTGCGAAGTCAGGTATCGCGGCAGCGATGCGCAAAGGCCTTCAGATGGTAGAAATTCTCTTCCACATTGGGCGAGCCTCTGACAGGGAATCCGGCCGTTGGGGACACTGTCGACGTCGAGGAACCTTCTCCTTGAGTGAACGACGCGACAGGGAGTATTTCGAATTGATGGCTTTGAGGAAGGAGATGTGATGGTATCGGTCGAGGTGTTGGATCCTAATAGCCTGGACTATGAAGCCTACTCGAATCTGCAGAAGGAGGCTTTTTCAGAGCTATTGTCGAGATCGAGTGTTTGCGATGCTTTCATGACACCCCAGTATTATCAATGGAAATATCGTCCCCCTGAAGGTTCTGCCAAGGTCGCGGTCGTTCTGGAAAGTGGAAGAATCGTAGCGGCAAACGGCATGTTTCCTCTTCGTATTCGATATAGAGATTTTTCTATCAGGGGTTGGCAGTCTTGTGACACAGCCACTTTGCCCGGTGCACGAGGAAAGGGCTACTTCATGAGATGTCTAAAGGCACTGGAAAAGGAATTGGGGGCGAAGGAGATATTCTTCGGTTTCCCGAACCAGAACTCTTTGTCTGGATTTATAAAGCTGGGCTGGCGAGAGAGGGGAGTAGTTACGACCTGGGTTAACCCTTTCCCTTTCAAAGGGAGACGAGCATCGGTGAATATCACAGAGGTGGACCGCTTTGATCATAGGCAGGACTCATTGGCTGAACAGTTCACTCACTTGGATGGACCAATGTTGGATCGGGGTTCAGCTTACATGAACTGGCGCTATCATGACCATCCAATTTACAAATACGCCTCCTTTGTTTATCAGAATGATGGAAATTGGCAGGGTTTCGCGGTGGCACGAAGAGTTCAAGCAATGAGAAGGGACGCTGCCCTTATCATGGAGTTGTGGGGATTGTGTCCTGAGGTTTCACGCTCTTTACAAAGACACGTAGTCGGCTGGGCCAGAGAGCAAGGTCTCAAAATGGTAGTCTTGCTGGATAATAGCCTTGCTCCTGGAAATGCTTTGAGGGTAGGCTTCTTCCCTATACCTTCGCAGTTCCTACCCAAGAGACTTAGGTTAATGGGTTATGCTACAGGTGGAGAGGCAGAAACGATAATGGAGAGAAAGTGGAGGGTGCAGGCTGGAGATTGGGATACCTTCTGATATGTCAAAGTAAAATGCAAGGGCTAGAAATAACGATTGTTGGTTTGGCACAAATTTCTTTATTTGGTTAGATTTTAATTATTATGGTAGAAATTGATTATATCATAACAAAGAGATTATGATTTTCTGGGTAACAGTACTCGCTTTTTACTCCATGTTTTACTGTAAATGTTTATGTAGGCTTACATAGAAAGAAGAGGCTATTGGAGATTATTTTCCGAGTTTTTTGCCAAGGAAGGATGCACAAGATGTGGTTCATTTTCTTAGTCCTTCTTTATCTCTTATTGAGTGCCACTGGCTTGATATTGATCAAACTTGGCTTTAATCAATTCAGCTTTGAAACTTATCACTTGGAAGAATATAGACGATTTTTAAAATATGCCTGTCACCATCCTGAGATTATCCTTGGTTTACTCTTATATATTTTCAGCTTTCTATCCTGGCTCATCCTCCTGTCTAAGAAACAACTAACCTATATCTTCCCAATTGTTACCGGTTTGGGTTATGCCAGCATTATTATCGCATCCGTTCTCTTTCTAAAGGAGGAGATCAATTTATTCAAAATCATTGGAATCATTCTTATTGGTGCGGGTATTCTATTCGTTATTAAAGTCTAAGCAAAAATATTTGAAATTTTTCTTACCTAAAATCCCTCCCCTTTGACGGGGGAGGGTAAGGGTAGGGATGGATAACAAATAAGGTTCCCCCTCCCCTTCCTCCCCTCCCACCAAGGGAGGGGGAGGTTTTGGGGGATATTTTCAAATGTTAGAAGAAAATTCTCAAATCTTATATGTAAGAATATAAAGACAGAGTTTGCTTATGAAAAAGGGGGCGGTTCGCGAAAAAGGGGACTCCAAAAAAGGGGACAGTCCCCCGCCCCCTTTGCCTTTTTTTCTTGTGCATAACTTTAATAAAGCAAATAGTATGCGATCAGTTCAAAATATTCTCTCCACGAAATCCAAAATTTCATTGAAAAATAATATTTATTCGGATATTATTTACAATAAATTTCTTCTGAATTCTTTCTTTTAGGAGGTGCTGAAATGGTAAAAAAAGGGTTTATATCATTGGTTCTCTTTCACCTTGTGATCCTCTTTACGGCAGCAGGGATTTCCAATGCCCAGCCCAAAATCTCAAATTTCGATATCTCTCCCAAGGAGATCGGATATAACACAGAAGTCACCATCTCTTTCGATTATGAAAATGTGGAGGGGGGGCTGAAGGAGGCAAAGGTACTGCTCATCCAGAAGATTCAACTTCCAGGTGAAGAAAAGGTGGTTACGAGGACTTCGAACTGGCAGGCACACCTGACGGATCTATCCGCTTACCCTTCAGCGTTCGGGAGGTTTGAGAAGAAGTTTGTCAATGCAGAGCGTTGGAGGGGGCCAAAGATAGAGCTTACCTATGAAATCAAAGTGGTCGATAGAAATAACAAGGAAAGTAATAC
The DNA here is from genome assembly GCA_963827685.1 of uncultured delta proteobacterium. Taxonomy (GTDB): domain Bacteria; phylum Desulfobacterota; class BSN033; order BSN033; family UBA1163; genus UBA1163. The sequence goes on from CAWHBU010000002.1 coordinate 367,857, forward strand.
CCTGAGCACAAAAATAACGCCAAAATGAAAGGGGGTAAACATTTAAGTTTCACCCCCTTTTTGAGTTGAATTCAGTAAGGAATCAAATTGTTTCTAACTTATTTGTGTTTGGTATTGCTAGCTGCTTCTCCCGCCCTGGCGGCAGGAAGAAATTGTGCCTGAGAGCCTGACGTTCCACCCAACCCGGGCTTGCCCGTATTGCCCACTACCTGCTCTCCAGACGGAACTAATTCATAACCATCCCTCAGCGCCTGGGCCTCCCTCGTACTTGCTGGGGTTTCGGCCTTTGCGGCAGGAAGAAATTGTGCCTGAGAGCCTGACGTTCCACCCAACCCGGGCTTGCCCGTATTGCCCACTACCTGCTCTCCAGACGGAACTAATTCATAACCATCCCTCAGCGCCTGGGCCTCCTTCGTACTTGCTGGGGTTTCAGCCTTTGCAGCAGGAGAAAGTTGTGGCTGAGAGCCTGACGGTCCGCTGCCCATCTCCTGGGCGCTGGCTCCGGCGATGAGAACAAGAAATATTAAGAGAGGAAGAAAGACACTTCTAAACCCTTTTGTTTTCATAAGAACCTCCCCTGCCCATCAATAGGAATATGGATAATATACTAAGCTTATACTGGCATTATAAACCCGAACGGATCCGCCGCTGTAGTCATATCCCTGTCCGGTAAGATAAATAGGTGTGTCAACACTTGCTGAACAACTAAACCACCGTGTTGTCGCGAAGGGAAAAGATATTTGTCCCGCTACTACGCTTGGCACATCCGTAAAAGACCACGCAACTTGGTCTCCCCCGGATGTCGTGGATAGATAAATTCGGGAATAGGCAGTATTTCCCGCAACCTTATTATAATGGTTTACACTTCCGGATCCAGTAGCCTGAATAAAACCAGCCGTAGGACAATAACAACTAGCACTTTTGAGATTGGCGATCGTCGTATCCAATGTAACATATGACGTCATATCTACCGAGTTATACGCACTAAAATTCGAGTTAAGACCCCCTCCTGTCGCTGCAACAGGTGAGGGCGTCGAACCTCCAATTTGAGCCCAGTCGTTATTGTAAGAACCATCTGCATTGAATGAACTCCTCCATATAGTATTAGCTGAAGAAACGCCGTAGAGATAATATCTTTGTGTATCCTCATCCCAGATTAAAGTGGGTTGTGAGGCAAAAGTACCGGATATCGATGTCCATGCGGAACAAGAAGTCCCGTTACAGGTCATTGCCCATAGAGTGCTATTTGACGCACGGACAACCACCAAATGGCTTGGATCTGCAAAGCCAATCGAAACGCCTAAAAGGATCAAGGAAAGGCACAAAAAAAATGCTAACACTATTTTCTTCATAATTAGGTCCTCCTCTTTGAGTCAATTTTTCGCTATTCGTAAATCAATCTTCTTTTCTGCCTTGCGACATTAAGCAGATCATACAATTTGACCCCTGTAACCCCTTTCACCTCCTTCTTATCAAATTAGAGTTGTGACAATCTTATAGGGAAAGTTTTAGTTTGTCAATAAAAATAATTGTGTCTGTGTGTGTCGAGGATCACGGTTCTATCAACTCAAATCTAAAGCAGGATGTCCTCGACAGATTGATGAAGGGGTTTGATTTTAATATAGCAAGCTCCACAGGGAACCATCTGATGCTTGAACTATAATGCCCAAATATCCTATGGAAGGGAGATAGGCCATTCCTGGAGAAGAAGGTGTGCTCCCGGAAATATTGCCCCAATCATTATTGAAGCTTCCACTCGAATTGAAGGTTCCGAACCAGATCGAATCATTAGATGCCCTCGCGAGGATACAGACTTTGGATGTCGAAGCATCCCAGGCCAGCGCAGGAGAGGAAGGGGTCGCCCCAGGGATGGGGGTCCAATCATTATTGAATACCCCACTTGAATTAAAGGTTCCAACCCAAAGGGAATCATTCGAACTACGTACCACCATCTGAAGTTCGTTGGCAACCGGGTTCCAGGCCAGCGCAGGAGAGGAAGGGGTCGCCCCAGGGATGGGAGTCCAATTATTATTGAATACCCCACTTGAATTAAAGGTTCCAACCCAGATCGAATTATCCGAACCACGCACCACCATCTGGAGTATGTTGGCTACTGAGTTCCAGGCCAGAGCTGGAGAGGAAGGGATCGCCCCAGGGATGGGGGTCCAATCATTATTGAATACCCCACTTGAATTAAAGGTTCCAAGCCAAATCGAATTATCCGAACCACGTACCACCATCTGAAGTTCGCTGGCAACCGGGTTCCAGGCCAGGGCCGGAGAAGAAGGTGTTGCTCCAGGTATCCATGTCCAGTCGTTGTTAAAGACTCCGCTGGAGTTGAAGGTTCCAGCCCAGATCGAATCATTAGTAGCCCGGACCACTAAAAAGAGTTTATTGACTGCGGGATTCCAGGCCAGAGCTGGGGCAGACGGTGTACTTCCAGGGAGAGAATTCCACTGTGGAGAAGCGTTGAACGTCACATTAAGGGTCTGGAATTGTCTGGAATACCAATCTGAATAACCCGACTCATGCATGATACAACTGTAATTCATATGCATCTTCATGCGGAAAAGGCCATTCGGCCTGCCACTGGTAGTTCCCCAGCTGTTCAAGACAATCCAATACTGCTGCGTAGGGTCAGTAGAGCTATCATCGTAACCAACGATCAAGACTGCGTGCCCTCCGCCCTGATTGTCAACCCATGTATGGCCACAATAGACGTCCGGATCCCAGATGGCAGTCTCGGGTCGATTTTCCCAAAAGTCATAGAATCCATTCCAGTCAGTGTTGTCGGCCAAATAAAAGCTAAAATAGATTCCTTTATTCGAATTAAGGACGGCCTTGATATTGGCAATCGGTGTCGTATCGCTGGGATACCCCGTTGTACTAATGGTTGTATGTGAGATGGAGGTAATGGCGTAATTCGGAGTGGTCGAAATGCTGGCGCAGGGCACAATGGTTGAACCGCGCGAACTCGGACATGTGTATGTATAATCCGAGCCATCCTGAAAAGAGGCATTCGTATTGGACCAGGGAATCGCGTAACCCGTTGAAGCATACCAGGTTGAGAATCCGGTCAAATTCCCGCCACAACAAGCATAGCTATCCGTCTTGCACGAATCGAGAAATTGCGTAGAAAGCCGGTCGTGAACACTATTCTGGACATCAAGAGCAATCTCCATGACCCCGGTTCCTGCCCAGACCCAGCAGTTACCGCAGCCTCCCTGATTCCGACCGGTTGGTGTATACTGAATATGGCTGAGGAGACTGAGCGAGGTCTCAACCCCTGCTGCTTGAGCCTGAAGGAGATATGAATGGATCTCCGGATTGATCTCTTCCCTGGGGGCTGTTTCGTACTCCAGTACCCATTGATGAAGAGTCTCTGGATCAGGCCGCATAATCGGTAATGCAGTATTAGGAAATGGCAAAGTCTCCTGAGCAAAAACTGCACCACTTAGAACCAAAGCCAGCAAGAGAACAATAATTCCCCGAGCCATCTTTTTCATAGCGAACCTCCTTGGTCAGTTAAAAAGGCAGTCTTCAGTTTCCCTTCATGTCCTCGGGAGCAATGGAAGGAAAATCGAACAACATGGGTGTACAGGTTCCTCTTACAATCACTTTCAGAGTGCAATCAAGAACCTTACCCACTTTGATGTCATATTTCTCTAAAAAATTCAAACCTGGATAATAGTTATGGTTGAGCAGCAACAAGAATTCTCTTCCTTCGGTCTGCGCAAATGGTTCTTCAATCTTCTGGTCAGGAGTGAACCTAAATCTCACCTCATACCTGTCGCTCGAATAACCGGCAGGACGACCTATTGGCGTGATGGAAACGACCTCCGCGCGTCCTTGATATTGCTTATACTGGCAGTCTCCCCCAACGATTCTTTCTCCGACCACTTTATCTTCTGAACAAGCCGAAAAGGCAAAGATAAGAAGAACAATGAAGCCTATGCTCGTTAGCATAGCTTTTTCCAGACAAATTGGCTGCATTTTATGTGCCACAGATCTAAAATATTTAACCTAATGATTTCTTGCGCTTTTTCAAATTGTTGTAAAATCCATCGATTCAGAAATGACAAAAATTGCCAATACCTGAAAAAAATTGTTTCTCTTTACAGATGAGAAAGATTTTTGGCAGCCTCCTTTTTTGATGGAGCTTTCGATTCAGACATAACGGGAGTTAGAATTTAAGTCTTCCCGCAATTCAGGAACGGCAAGCAAAGTAAGGTCTAAGATAAAGATCCCTTCCGATGAATCAACTGGTCATTGAGATACGTAATGCCTATTATAAACATCATGTGTTTTTTTTTCAACTAAAATTTTGGACTTTTTAGGCCTATAATTTTTCGAGGTGAATATCATCGACTAAAAAAGGCATTGACTCTCTTGTGGAGGCTTTCTAAAATAGGGAGAGTTGGTTGTTTAAAAAAATTTGTATCCTTTACTCGCGATCATTCAAAGTCAAAAACTCGGTGACAGCGAAAAATAGTTAACGCGGAGGCTATTTGTATACTTCTTCGGCATTGGTGAATGGTTCCGGGAAATTGGCGTATGGCTAATAATCTTGAGGGCCTCGAGGGTTGTCATAAACGTACTCATCTTGGACTTCGATGGGAGGCCATTAAGCGATACGTTCAGACAAACAAATGGAGGACTTTGTGGCCTCAGAATTGGCGAGTTTAAATAACGAAATATGAAGATTCTTCTTAATGGATTAGCCATCGTGTATCCGATTTCTGGAATCGGTCAATATACGCTCCAGCTCGGTAGAGCTTTGGAAGCTCTTTTAGGTCCTGGAAAAATCTTTTGGTTTGGGGGAAATTCGTCGAGTGACAGGGATGATCACCGTGATAATAAGGATTCGGGTTTAATCAATCGTATTCGTCATAGGCTAAAAAATGAGCTTCGTAAAATACCGGGTTTGAAAACACTGATTCACACTTGGCGAAATAATCAATTTAGATCCTATAATCGAGGGATCAAGCCATCCCTGTATCATGAGACAAACTATGTTCCATTCTATTTCGAATACGGGCCCACCATTATCACTGTTTGCGATCTTTCCTTCGTAAGGCATCCGGAGTGGCACCCGTCAGATAGGGTAAAATATTTTGAGAAATATTGTCTGAAAAAACTTTCTCAGATGGAAGCCGTTATCACCATTTCGGCCTTTAGCAAGAAAGAGATATTGAATTTGCTAAATGTGGATGGAGCCAAAATTTTTGTAACCCCTTTGGGGGTGGATCGAAGTTTTATGCCGAACGGGAAACGGATGCAAGGACTTCCAGATCAGTACCTCCTTTTCTTAGGGAACCTTGAACCTCGAAAAAATTTGCAAAGTCTGCTAACTGCCTACAGGTCTCTTCCCCGAAATTTGCGAGATCGATATCCTTTAGTGATAGCTGGAGCTAAAGCGTGGCCTACAAACAAATCGGAAAATACGCTTCGTTCCTTTCGGGGAGATGAAAAAATCGTTTTTACTGGTTACGTTCCTCAAGTTCTGCTTCCCGATCTCTACAGGGGGGCATCGCTCTTTGTCTATCCTTCCTTTTACGAAGGGTTCGGTCTGCCAGTGATTGAAGCGATGGCTTGCGGCGTACCCGTTTTAGCCTCAAATACAACTTCCCTTCCCGAAGTAGTAGGTGATGCCGGAATGCTCGTAAATCCTTATAATATTGATGAGCTTAGGGAAGGGATGATAAAGCTTCTGGACGATGAAAAAATGAGGATTGAAATGTCGAGCAGAGGTTTGGAAAGGGCTAAACTATTTTCATGGGATAAATGTGCCAAAGAAACCTTAGCCGTTTACGAAAAAGTTCTTGGTGAAAGGAGGTGAGTTATCTCGGTAGATGGTTTAATGGTGGTTCATTTGATTCATTGCGGGTTACTTTGCAAAAAAGCAAAAAAGTGAATTGAGATCATAGCTATTATCCATAACTGGCTTACTGGCATGGAGTGTTTATCTTTTCTCCTCGATAACAAGCGATTGTATCGCAATTGCCAACAAGCGTTCATCCTCATTTATTCCCAATTCCTTAGGGGTAGCGGCTCTGGGCAAATGGAATGCAATCTTCAAGATGTCGTGATTTAGGATGGATTTTGGAATTCCTATCGAATATTCTCCAAAACTCCTGATCTCCAATGTACCCACGGCCTTGTCGTTGACTGAAACGGTCACTGTTTGTGAGGTGATATTCGCTCCGAGCAGGGGAGAGGCGCGCAATTTCAAAACCAGATCAGCGGTCGCCGGCATTACCCATAATCCAATAGAAGCGAGATTTCCCTCCGTCCAGGTAAAGCCGTCTTCCAGATCGGAAAATCCACCGCAGATTCCGTATTGGTTTGCGTTTCCATGTTTCCCAAATTTGATTTGATCTCCCCAAGCATATTTCTTTACCGATTTCTGAATGTCCGTGTAATGGGGAACCCACGAGCAGCCATCCCAAGAATGACCTCGTATCTCAATTCTACTTTGCAATTCGTATTGATCCTTTTCCTTATCATATTTCGAATATAGGAAAAATAATCTCGGTTTCTCATCCCAGCGCCGTCCAAGAAAGGATTTCCCTGATGGATTTAAATTGATTTCCTGCTCTATTGCTTCTTTGAGATCTCCCAGACTCATAGGAACATCGTTGATGGTTAGATGACCCCTCCGCTGAAAGGGTTTGACTAAAACCAAGGGTATTCCGTTTGCCTGCCACCATTTGATATTCCGGCAGAAACCGTTAAACATCCCATTCTCGGGTAATTTTATTTTCAGTCCCTGCGCTCCTGCTCCATGGTCGCCGATGATGAAAATCAGCGATTGGTCATAAACTCCACCCTCCGATAATTTTTGGAGGAAACGCGTAACAATTCTTAACGCCGCTTTAGCTTGTCTTTTAAAGCTCTCCCGGTTAGCGGGCATCCTTTCATATTCCAGGTTTTCATTCAGAACGAACGGCCTGTGTGGAATGGGGAGGTGGAAAAGTTTAAATGTTTTTGGTTGGTCCTGGAAAGCAAAGGGGGCATCCTGGAATTCCGTAGATTTCGAAATATGATCTTCGTGAAGCCATTTCACGAGGATTTGATAATAGGTGAATTTGAAGAAATGAGGGAGACAATCAAAGATGGAGATTTCATACAGTTGTCGGCAGGATGGAATCGCATATTCAAACGAGAAAAAAGGTTTTGGTCGTATGTTCGAGATCAGTCTCTCGTCAAAATAGACAGCATATCGGAGCTGGGGAAATAGATCAACCGAATATCCCGCCTCTTTCAATTCCTTTAATATGGACTTTGTCAAGTAGATATCCGGTAGTTGCTTTTGAAAGGGCCGGCCGAGATCTAAATATTCACCGGTTAGAATATTGAAAGTCGAAGTCTCGGTAAAAGGATACGTTGCTGCGGCGTTTCGGTAATAGGAAAAACCATCAAATGAATCGGCCACGGAGGGAGTTTCGCTGATAATTTCCTGGAAGACATCACTTTGAAAGGCGTCGAGAATTAACACGATAACATTTTTTTGCGTGGAAAAAGTGAATTTCCTTTCATTGGTTAACAAATATTTTTTAAAACTTGGCGTGTCCGGTTGGTTGATCAGCAGGATCGCGGCCGCGATAATTTGAATGGTCATGAGGACGAAGCTCCCCTTGATGACGACTTTTTTGAATAACATTTCAAATTTGAAGATGCTCAAAGCAATTCCTAAAAGCCAGATCGGACTGTCGATGAGGCCATAGACTATTTTTCTGTTCCAATCGATTGTTGCATCAAAGCTCCCGTATTCCCATGGTAAAAGATTTCCTTGGCACCAGAAAAGAACGGACAAGATGAATAAAAAGGAAATGACCTTTTTGTATAAAGTCCCATGCAATCGAGAAAGAAAGAGAAACAAACCTAAGTTGGCTAAGAGGAGGATCGGAAAGAGGAAGCGGCAAAGCTCACCAAATTGAAAGGGAAATTCTCGAGAATCATGTAAGTAAACAAATGCAGGACCGAAAAAAAGGAGGGTCAATGTGAAGGATAAAGAGATTAGAAAGGAAGTATAAGACTTATGATCATGATTGTTATTCAATTTCGGTCTCATCGGGCTTCGTGCTTTTCAAGAAAATAAATGGACCGGTCCGAACCCTCAATTTGTTTGGAAGATCTAATTTTGAAAAAAGGGGCGAGAGCTCTCTCAAAATGATCCTGAGTATAATCAGAAAAAATGTCCGTGCGGGATCTGAGAAGCCATTGTGCCCAGGAGTCACTTTTGGGGACATACTCGATGATTAACCATCGGCGACAAATGGCTGAAAAAAATTCCGCAATTTTCGATAAAGGCAGATTATTCGAGATCGCCAGATGATGAATCAATGCAAGGGCCATTACAAGGTCTGCCGGTCCTCGTTCGACCAGGGATGCCCTTTCTGCATTCCACCAGCCGATTGCCGGGGAAGGGTTGAAAAGATCGACAATTAAAGGAAGCGTATATTTTTCTCCGTTGGCTTTGCCCCAAAGGTAATTCTTTTCTATCGCTCCTGGGTCTGCGTCCAAAGAGATGACGGGTACATTCCTTACGGCTGCGATCCGACTGAAAATGCCGATATTCGCACCAAGATCCCAAATGATCTTGGGCTGAATTTGTTGAATCATTTCAGAAACCAAAACTTTTTTGTGCTCAAATGATCGATCTTGATAGTTCATGTCTCGATCATACTCACTCCATTCCGTCCCTTTGGGCTTCCACTCTAAATGATTCACCGATGAAACAAGGCTATCGATGAGAGCGTAAAGTCTGGACTTGTGGATCTCGACCCTTTTTTTTGAGAATGTGCGAAAATATTTTTTCTGGACCCAGGCGTGAAGATGAATATGGAGGAGGAGAAAAAAATGGAGAAATGTTCTCTTAGGGAGGAGTTTCTGGGTAAGATCCAGCGGGAGCCCATCAAGAAAAACCTTTGTCAATTGGTTGAGCCGTACATCGGTCTGGCTCATGAGGGCAAGGGGAGCCAAAAAATGCTGGCAGAATTGACGGTAGCCGATCCAGGCTTGCCCTTCAACATATTTTGTGAAAGAAAGCGTATCGATTAGAATGGGTCCCCCATCCTTAAATTGGATATTGTAGGCGCTTGCATCCCTAAGGATACAACCATATTCTAACGCGATTCTCTGGATGTTGATCGTCGCCAGGGCAGCATCTTTCAGCTGGCTGAAGCACCACTCATACGGATAGGAAATGAAGGGGAGGAATTCCGGTCGAATAGTCTTAAAGAGAGTGGGGTCGTCATTGGGAAAGAGATGAACTTCTTGATGGGGCAAGAGGAGTTTCTCCCGGAGTAGCCTTTCGTAGAGACCCGTAGCAGTCAGTGCTTCATAATCTTCTTTAAAGGAAATGTTGATTCTTCTGTATAATTGCCCTTCATAGAAAAAGACGGAACCGCTGGGATCTCGAAAGGATCCAGGGTGTTGAATCATGTCAGTCTTCATCGCAATTCTTCTTGAAGAACCTTCCGACCCATTTTTTCAATTTCAGCAAGTAGGTCCTCAAAAGAAACAGGCTGGTCACAATTGCCGCAATGATCGCTTGGACGATATAACTCCCGGTTCCAAGATCAATGTAGGCATGGGCCTTATTTGCTACCCCTAGTATCAAGATAACCGCTGTAACGAAGGAAACATACGTTTTGGACATAAGATTAAATCACTATAACCTTAATTGAGTTAAAAAAACATAACGAATTTTGCATAAATAACTGGAAAAGTCTTTTAAGATCGGGGTAAAAGCAATGTGGACTCAAAACCAATACCCATCTCCAGAAAGGCTTCATAGATCAGATATAATAAACCGAGCTTAATTGCAAGAAGAAACAAACTCCTTCCCAGAAAATTTATCCGGCAAGATAGGACCACCTATTCAGGATTAGCCTTAGTAGACCATGTGTTTCGGTTGTACCGGCTCCATGCCCGGATCAAAGAGACCTTTAAGCATTATCATTTTTCAGGGGATTCCCATATCGGCGATATCCTTTTTGTCCTCTTGGTGATGCTTCTTTTGGGAGCGGAACGGCTTCAGCATATTGATTACCTAAGGAGCGATCCTCTGTTCTGTCGGGTCGTGCGCTTGACACGGGTTCCTCATTGGACCAAGATCTCGACGGCCTTGAAACAATTTACTTCGGATTCGTCAAAAGCCCTCATCGAGGCCAATGCCGAGTTGGTCATCGAGAAGCCTCGGTCCCTCGGCAGGATAGACATTACCCTTGATTTGAACGGGACCGTTGTCAGCACCAAAGGTCATCCCACATGGGAAAAGGAGCATGATGTTTTTATTTTTTGGAAAAAGGTCCAAAAAACCGGTAAACACTTTCGGGCAGACCTTGGTTGGGTTTCTCAAGGGACACAAAAATTACTTTCAAAAACATAAATTTGAATCCGGAAGGGAAATAAATCAACGTGGGTTTACAGTTGGATGACACTTGCCAAAATTCAGAAAAAATGGTAGGAGACGGATGATATTGAAAGGAATGGGTCGATCATGAAGATGGCTATTATCCACGACTGGCTCACTGGCATGAGGGGAGGAGAGCGGTGTCTCGAAGTTTTCTGCGAGATTTTTCCCCAGGCTCATCTCTACACCCTGGTATACACCCCCGGCTCGGTTTCGTCTCTTATCGAGCAGATGCCGATTAAAACCTCCTTCATCCAGAACCTCCCTTTTTCGAAAAGGGGGTACAGAAAATACCTCCCTTTATTCCCAATGGCTATCGAGCGTTTCAACCTGAAGGGATATGACCTGATCCTGAGCTGCAGCCATTGCGTGGCCAAAGGCATTATCCCCCCACCCGACGCGCTCCATATCTCTTATGTGCTCACACCGATGCGATATGCCTGGGATATGTATGGAGAATATTTTGGGGAGAGCAAGAATAGAATGATCCCCTTTTTTCTTCATTATCTAAGGATGTGGGATGTGACATCGAGCCAGCGGGTGGATCATTTCATATGCATATCAAAACATGTGGAGAATCGGATAAAAAAGTATTATAGAAGGAAGGCTGAAGTCATCCGTCCTCCGGTGGATACTAAACGATTTAGACTTCAGGACAAAAAAGAGAATTATTTTCTTACCGTCTCCTCCTTTGCCCCTTATAAAAGAGTCGATCTGGCTGTGGAGGCTTTCAATCGATTGGGTTATCCTTTAAAAATTATTGGTTCCGGTCAGGATGAGAAAAGGCTCAGGTCGAAGGCCAAATCGAATGTGGAATTTTTGGGATGGCTGCCGGACGAAGCGGTTGCGGACTGGTATTCGAGATGTCGAGCCCTGATCTTTCCCGGGGAAGAAGATTTTGGTATCGTCCCTCTCGAAGCGATGGCCTGTGGCAAGCCTGTGATTGCCTATGGTAGGGGAGGGGCATTAGAAACGATCGTCCCATATGGTCAAGAGGTCAAAGCCGGAGGAGAGACTGCGACAGGTCTTTTCTTTTATGAAGAGACCGTCGAGTCACTAATCGCTGTGGTGGAGCATTTTCTTCAAGTGGAGGGGAAATTCGATCCCTTGGCTATCAGGAGCCATGCCCTTCAGTGGGATCGGGAAATTTTCAAAGGGAAGATTAGAAAAAGTATTTTTGAGAAGATGGAGTCAAAATGCTAAAAAAGCATGCCAAATTCTTCGAGTCTCTGTTTTTTATTTCGGACCTCCTCATCGTTTCCCTGGCATGGATTCTGTCCTACTTTTTAAGATTTTATTTAATCCCGATCAGACCTCCTATACTGGGAACTCCTCCTTTTCTGACTTATCTCGAATTCTTGCTACCTCTCTGGGTGATATGGAGTTTTACTTCAAATAGGTTCGGGTTATATCGGCCCCGGAGAATGGAGCATTTCTCAAAGGAGGTTTTTGATATTGCAAAAAGTTTGACCTTTGGATCTGTTATTTTGATTGCGCTGATCTACCTTCTTAGAAGGTTTGAGTTTTCCAGATTGGCTTTTTTATACTTTTGGGAGATCGGCTTTTTGGGACTCATTTCAATGCGATATTTCACTCGAAGAACGCTGATGATGCTGAGGAGCAAAGGATATAATCAGCGGTTTGCCCTGATTGCCGGAACAGGTGAACTTGGCAAAAAAGTTTTGAAAAACACCGGGCTCTATCCTGAAATGGGGATCCAAATCATTGGTTTTTTGACACGTCAAATGGAGGAAGTTGGGAAAAAGATCAAAAACATTCCCGTCATCGGCGTGTACGAAGACCTCGACAAAATTGTTGGCGAAAATAGGGTTGACATCTTCTTTGTTGCCCTACCCATCCATGAATATCACTACTTCGAAAACCTTATCAAAAAAGTTCAGGGGCATTTATCAGAGATTAAGGTAGTGCCAGGATCCTATGAATTCCTGGGATTAAGAGGGGGTATGGATGCATTGGGTGACCTTCCGATTGTGAGTCTTCAAGGCTCACCTCTCTATGGTTGGGATAGTTTTTTCAAAAGGACATTCGATCTGGTATTAGGAATTCTGATATTGGTGATGATATCTCCTATCATGCTGGTCATCAGCCTTCTAATCAAATTAACCTCTCAAGGCCCGATCCTTTATAAGCAGGGGCGGGTAGGATTTGACGGTCGTCTCTTTCAAATGTTTAAATTCAGGACAATGAAGAAGGATGCAGAAAAAGAGACGGGTCCTGTTTGGGCGAGAGAAAACGACTCAAGGCGTACGATGATCGGTGCGTTTCTAAGGAAAACCAGTTTGGATGAGCTTCCTCAGTTATTTAACGTACTCAAGGGAGAGATGAGCTTGGTTGGTCCCCGGCCGGAAAGGCCCAATTTTGTCGAAGAATTTAGGAATAGAATTCCACTTTACATGCTTCGGCATAAAATCAAGGCTGGAATGACCGGATGGGCCCAGATCAATGGCTGGAGGGGAAATACCTCTCTTGAGAAACGGATCGAGCACGACCTTTATTATATTCAGAATTGGTCAATCGGTTTTGATGTGAGAATCTTGTTGATGACAATCTGGAAAGGTTTTTTCAGCAAGTCAGCTTGTTAGTCGTGAAGTACGTGACCGTGCCTGCACGCCGAAGTGCCTGCCTACGGCACGCAGGCGTGACCGTGTTCCGTGAACGCAATGAATTGATTTTTGCGGATACAATCTTAATTCAGGGGTGATGAACCCCTTTATGGGGGATTATGATAAAGAATGAGAAATTTGATCTTACCATACTCATTCTGGTTTCCCTTCTTTTAACCACTTACCTTTTCTTCAGAACCTACGTGATCTCCTTAGACGGGGCTTTCCAATACATCCCTATTGCTAAGGACTTTGCATCGGGGTTTTTCAGAAGAGCCCTAAGCCACAACCAGCAACCCCTATACCCTTTGATCATTGCCTTTGTTTCTCGATGGGTGCCCGATTTCGAATTGGCAGGGAAATTTGTCTCATCCTTTTTTGGAATCTTGATTATTCTCCCGGTCTATTTTTTGGGAAAGCGAATATTTGACGAGAAAATAGCATTCCTTTCAGCTCTTCTCCTAACCATCCACCCTTATGTTCGGAGGTTTTCAGCAGACGTTCTCAAGGAATCGAGTTACCTCTTCTTTCTTGTCACAGCCATCTGGCTTGCCTGGAGGACCATCCAAGATGAAAGGAAATACCCATTTCTTCTCATTCCAATTATCTCGGTTTTGGCTTATCTTGTCAGACCCGACGGGATTGAAGTTCTTTTGGTCGTCTTCTTTTATGTCCTCTTTTTTAAGAAATTCAGTATTCCGGGGAGAAAAAGAAGAGTTATCCTTCTTCTAACGATATCATCATGTTTACTATTGCTTCCGTACTTCTTCTATTTAAGAGACATTAGAGGTGAGTGGACATTTGCTAAGGCTAAGAGCATCGCAGAAATGTTAGGGTTGGGAGTGCTGAAGGACGGAGTTCCCTTCACGCATAAGATTCTCTATAGCCTTAAGAGATTGAATTTGGAAATCTTCATTATATCTCACCCCGTCTACATCTTTTTGCTGATCATCGGTCTTCTGAAAGGGATCTTTTCACGCTTTAAATCCGGAGAAGGTTTTCTTCTCTCTTTTTGCCTCTTGCATTATGTGGTCTCGTTCTTGTTGGTGTTGAACATCACGGAATGGGGTGGAAACGGAACGATTAAGGCAGTTCATTTGAGCGGCAGACACGTATTACCCTTACTTCTCTTCTCCATTTATTGGGTCGGAGAAGGGTTTGTGACGATCTCTAAGTGGATTTCTGAAAAGATAGGATCTCTTCTTTTATCTCCTCGATTCAAACCAAGAGAACGATCGGCGATTATTATTCTGACGCTGTTGGTCTTGATATTAGCCACCGTTCTCCCCAAGACTTTAAAGCCTCAGAGATATGAACGGTTGCCTGAGAAGTGGGCAGGAATTTGGATCAAAAGTCAATCTGGGAAAGGGATGATCATTTTCACAACGGTGCCTCGCGTTGCCTTTTATGCTGATGAAAACTATGAATATATCGATCTAAGAAAAAGCACAGTTAAGGAGGTTAAAACTTCTATGTTAGAAAAGAAAGCCTTGTATTTAGTGATGCGTGAAAAAGATGTTATCGATTACCCCGAAGGGGTTAAATTAATACAAGAAGATTTCGTTGAAGTAAATCGACTCGAACAGGAAGGAATGGAGAAGATTATTATCTATAAGATAATTCATTAGCAGACTGCTGAAAAACGCCCCTGCCTGCCGGCAGGCAGGCGTCTGCGTCGTTGCCCTCCTCCTCGCCCTGTTAGATGAGCAGCTATATTTTGGAGAGAACCAGTGAAAATATCAGCTCTCAAATGGCTGCAAAACGAATCAGGATTCTATCTAACAGGGCAAGTCGTTGCGGCGTACAGCCAAGTACGCCTCACTCCTCAGGATTTCGGGGGCCCCACAAGCGGAATTTCGCAACGCTCAACTTGCGTCCGCCTGCGCGTAGTCGCTCTCGCCTGCCAAAGAACTTGTTCGGCGAGCAGGTCGGCGGAGGCAGGAGTATTTTTAAGCAGCCTGATAAAAATATTTTTTCAGAAACCTCTTAGTATTCCCAGATTTCCCTTGAGTTTGAGAGACGGTTATGATAGTCTTTAAATCCAAAATAGGGATATTATAGGCCCAAAAATTGAATAGATAGAGAATAGAAACCCGCAAAAACCATGGTATTTAACACTCAAGCCCGAGGAGGAATGTATGCCGAATAGGGTTGGAAAACATGGAATGGGGTGGATTCCAGATTATCCCGATTTCAGGGATTATACTGAAGGGACAAAAGAGATTAAATTGGTTCTTGGTCATCAGGGGGTGTCAAAAGCTAAGGGTCTTGCTGTATCTGTAGATCTCCGACAGTGGTGTTCACCCATAGAAGATCAGGGTCAAATCGGTTCCTGCACCGCCCACGCAGGGGCTGGAATCAAGGTAGAAAGGGTTTGAAACAATGGCGTGCTTTTGAGAATCGAAGTTTAACGAGACATTAGAGAGATTCAATGACAAAAGAGGCAAAAGAAACCAAACCCCGTTATGGGACTGTGAATTTTGAAAAAAGAAAGTATCCCAGGTTTAGTATTGACCTGCCCGCAGAGGCTCAGTCGAACTGACCTTTCCGTCAAACAGGGTCGTGCTATCAATGCCAGTGAAGGGGGATTGCTTCTCTATGTTCCAGAGCGAGTCGAGATTGGTCAACATCTGAAATTGAAACTTTTCTTCGCTATGGGCTCTGAACTGAATGCTGTTGAAGCAATGGTTGAGGTGGTTTGGGTGGATATCCATTTGGAGAAAGATGGGGGAGAATATCGGGCTGGGGTGAGGTTTGCTGAAATTTCCACGCAGGATATGGCCAGCCTGAGGGATCTTTTGAGAAGTCTTTCCTCTCCCTAAGGGGAACGAATCTTAATGGCAGCTTGCTTGGTGAGAAGGGGCAGTCATGGCTGACCGATTGATAATCCTGGTTACCAACGATGATGGCATCCATTCCAAAGGCGTTATCGTGTTGGCAAAAGCCCTCCAGGAGATCGGAAATGTTTTTGTCGTCGCTCCTGATAGAGAACAGAGTGCGATTGCCCATTCGCTCACCCTTCACCGGCCTCTCCGGGTAGAAAAGATTAGAAAGAATTTTTATGCCGTGGATGGAACCCCCGCTGATTGTGTACATCTCGGAGTGAATGCTATCCTCCCTGAACGACCCCGGTTGGTCGTCTCGGGCATTAACAAGGGAGGAAACTTAGGGGATGATATTACTTATTCCGGAACCGTCTCTGCCGCTTTTGAAGGGACCTTGTTAGGAATCCCTTCGTTCGCTATTTCCTTGGTTTCAAGGAGTCATTTCAAATTCAAAACCGCTGCCCGTTTTGCTCTGAAAGTGGCACACCATATTCTTAAGGGGGGGCTTCCAAAGGATACGCTTCTCAATATCAATGTCCCTAATCTGGACGAAGAAAAAATCAAATCCTTTAAGATTACGCAACAGGGGAGATGGATCCATAATGGGAGTGGGGTAGTAGAGAAAATCGATCCAAGAGGGAAAAAATACTATTGGATCGGCGGCGGACAGCTGGTTTTTGACAAGAGAGGGGACACCGATTTTGAGGCGGTGTCCAATTCCTATATCTCCGTCACTCCGCTCCATCTTGATTTGACGGACTATTCATCCATCCAGCAGCTAAGAAAGTGGAGGCTTTGAATTTCACTCCCATTTTATCAAAGCAGGAGCAAATAGATTTCGTTTACGGAAAGATACTGAGCTAATAAATTCCAAATGACAAATTCCAAATTATAAATAAATTCCAATTTTCGAGCTCAAATTACCGAAACTAATTTGTTTGGAACATTTATGTTTTGAATTTGGTGCTTGTTTGGGATTTGTCATTTGGGATTTGGAATTTTAACTGGGATTCAAAATAAGGCAGTCAAATATTAGCAAAATTTCAGATGGGAAAACACGTTTACATCGAGACTTACGGTTGCCAAATGAACGAGCATGATTCGGAGCGGATGCTTCGGCTCTTAGAGGGGATCTCTTACTCCGAGACGAAAGAAGCCAAAGAGGCCAACCTCATCCTCATCAACACTTGCAGCGTCCGGGAGAAACCAGAACATAAAGTCTATAGCGCCCTGGGAAGATTTAAGGAATTGAAGGAGGAAAGGGGCACGATCATCGGCGTGGCCGGATGCGTTGCTCAGCAGGAAGGCAAACGTCTCTTAGACCGGATACCTTATCTGGATATGGTTATCGGAACACAAGCGATCCCAGCACTTCCGGATTTGGTGCAAAAAGTTGAAGCCCTCGGTCAAAGGATCTGTGAAATAGGCTTCGATACAGAGGGAGAGTATCTGAAGACTCCTTTGCTCCCGAGACCCCCCGTGGCCGAATCTATTCGACTGGTCAAACTGAAATCCTATGTGACCATCATGCAGGGATGTGACCGTTTCTGTTCTTTTTGCATTGTTCCCTATGTGAGAGGAAGGGAGAGGAGCCGGCCGAGTCACGAGATTATTGAAGAGGTGAGAGACTTGGCTGAGATGGGCGTGAAAGAAGTCTGCCTTCTTGGTCAGAATGTCAATGGTTATGGGAAGGGAATAGGAGGAGAGTTAAGATTTCCAGAACTTCTCCACCGGATCAATGAGGTAAATGGTATCGAGCGGATTCGGTTTACCACCTCCCATCCTGCAGATCTATCGGAAGAGTTGATTCAGGCCTTTTCTGACTTGCCTAAACTCTGTGAGCATATCCACCTCCCTTTTCAGTCGGGATCGAGTAGAATTCTAAAAGCAATGCATCGGGGGTATACGAAAGAATCCTATCTTGAAAAAATAGACCGCCTGAGAGAAGGCTGTCCCTCGATTGCTTTGACTGCTGATGTGATCGTGGGATTTCCAGGTGAGGAGGAAAGGGACTTTGAGGAGACATTAGAACTTCTTCAGAAGGTTCGATTCGATGACCTCTTTTCCTTTAAATACTCACCCAGAAAAAGGACACGAGCCGCACAATATGAGGACCGTGTTCAGGAGCAAGTGAAACAGGATCGATTGACGATCCTTCAGGGAATCCAAAAGGAAATTACGCTTCAAAAGAATCAGGAATTAGAGGGTCGTGTGGAAGAAGTATTAGTCGAAGGCCAGAGCAAACAGAGCACCCAAGATGTGACCGGCCGAACCCGATCCAATAAGATCGCCAATTTTGAAGGCGATTTAAGTTTGGTGGGGAAATTGGTTCCTGTCCGAGTTGTAAAAGGTTATGCCCATTCTCTCAGGGGGGAGATATTTTCAGATTGAACTTCTATTCCGAAATCTGCAATCCGAATTCTGCAATTAAGAATGGGTTTACCCCCACTCCCTCCGCGGAGAGATTTGAAGTTCTGAGTTCGGCCGTCCCCGCAGTGCCACCTCCGCTGAAGTAGCTAAGGCTACGTAGGCCGGAAGCGCAGGTATGGAAAGGAGATTCCATGATGCGATTCGAGCAAACCTTCATGAATTTTCTTCTTCAGCACCAGGAGAAACATAACCGGACATACCATTTCCTCATCCTGATGGACGCCATGATCAGTGCGGCAAGGCATATCCAGCACTACTATCTAACCGGTGCCTTAAAGGGAAATCTCGGCTTAGCCGGTGACGTAAACGTTCAGGGCGAGGATGTCATGCGTATGGATCAAATCGCCCAGGAGATCACCATCCATTATTTGAAGACCTCGGGCCGGGTCATTCATGCGGTCAGTGAAGAATCCGAAGCGATCATCCCGCTCAATCCCGACGGAGGACGGTATTTTGTCTATTTCGACCCCATGGATGGTTCATCCAATATCCCCCATGGACTGCCGGTCGGGTTTCTATTCGGGATTGCTAAACGTAATCTGGAAGGGCCTGAGGACGGCCACCTGAGGGCCGGGAAAGATTTTATTGCTGCCGGTATGTTTGTGATTCCAACAGGGACGTTCACCCTCGGACTCAAGGATGCGGGTACGTGGCGGTTCCACATCGACGAGACCATGACGTATGTCAGGCCGACTCAAATGATCCTTCCTGAAGACACCAAGAGCTGGGAGTTGTCATTCAATGCGTCCAACCGGAACACCTATGCTGAATGGGTACAGAAATGGATTCTGGAGAATGAAAGTAAGTATGCTTTCAGGTACCTCGGCGCGTTAGCCGGAGATTTTCACAGGATTCTGGCGAACGGCGGTATGTTCATGTACCCCGCCATCGTCAATCATCCAAATCCGAAAAAGAACCGCCCCGAGGGCAAACTGCGGCTCATGTATGAAGCCGCGGTGGTGGCTTTCATGTGCCGCGAAGCAGGCGGGTCAGCCGTCAATGAGGAGGGAATTCCGATTCTCGATATCCAACCGAAGAAACATCACCAGCGAACAGCGCTCTATGTCGGTTCGAAGAAATTGGTGGAAGATATTGGGCAGGTCTTAAAGAACAAAGGTTAAGGTTGAGGTTAAGGTTAAGGTTAAGGTTAAGGTTAACATTAACCTCAAGATAAGATTAATACTGAGATTTCTGATTTCAGAGTTGAAGAATCGAATCACGAATCACGGACACGAGACACGTCATTTAGTAAAAGTAGGTTGAGGTTGAGGTTCCTGATTTAAGAGTTAAAGAAGCGAATCACAAATCACCAACGCGAGTCACCTTAAAAGGAGAGAGGCCATGGCCAAAAGGAGAGTTTCTTCAACCGGTTTTAAAAAAGCCCTTGAGATAGGAAGACCCCCCAATATTAAGAAGCTTTTTCCCAATTCCCAAGCCTTCATCGTGAGCGGAAAAGTGATAGACCGGGCCATGATGGCTAAAGGAAAAGCTGTGGCAATGGCTGCAAACGGCCGAAATCAATTTGTCATCCGGGGAGTGCTTCTGGCCGCCCAGCGCGCCAATGCTCCTGTTATTATCGAGATCGCAAAATCGGAAGGAGGCACAAAAGCCTATTGCGCAGTGAACTACTGGAATATTGCCATGGTGGTCGATGCCCTCTGCAACGAGCTTGGCATCACCATTCCGGTGGCAATCCATGCCGACCATTATGGGATTAGGAACGATAAGGACCTTGAAGCGGCAAAGGTTGAGATTCCGAGCTTCTTTGACGCAGGAATGACTTCGGTTGCCATTGATGCCTCTCATCTTCCGGATGACAAAAACCTTTTGGCCAATATTACCATCAATCCTTATATCCCTAAATGGGCAGGGCTTGAGACAGAAGTAGGTGAGATTAAAGGAGAGGAAGGTCTTTCAACAGTGGAAGAGGCCGTGTTTCTCATCCAGGGGCTCAACGCCCATAACATCTTCCCGGATTGGATTGCTTTAAACAATGGGACAACGCATGGCATCGAAGAGAAGGATTCCGGGATTCATGTGCCATTAACCGCAGATATTCACAAGGCCATAGAGAAATATAAAGTCTCCGGCGCCCAGCATGGAACATCGGGTAACAGCTCCGAGAGGCTTCGTCAAATCGCAGCCCAGACTCATACCACTAAAGCCAATGTTGCCACAGCCCTGCAGATGATCACGTGGGGTGTACAGGTAAATGATTACGGGAATGCCATTCTTGATGCAGAGGGAAATTTCAGCAAAGTGAAGGGAGAAGGCGTTTCGGAGGAGATGTGGGCTGAGATGGTGACTTATGCCCAATCGAAAAACTGGAAGAAGGGGGACTACAAAAACCTCAGCCTCCCGTTTGAAAATAAATTACTTGCCCAGCCAAAAGAGATCAGAGATCGGATGGTAGAGGAAGTAGAGGACTTTGCTTACAAGATGATGACTGAGGTCTTCAATTCCCAGGATACAGCTTCCCTGGCCATCGAGGCCATTTTGAAAAAAGGTTCCTATCATCTTGGTCCTAAAGGTAGACGGATGGAAAACCCCGCCGAATGGACGGAAAGTAAGATCGTGGAACGGTTTGCCAAACTTGGAACCGACAAGGGCCCCGCAGGCAAATTCGAGGATTGAGAAATCCAGCGGCGCAGTTAAAATAACTAAGCATTGAGTTTTAAAATTTACTTAACTATAGTGTACAACCTAGATATGTTGACATCCTCAATGTGTCATTGCGAACGAAGTGAAGGTCGATACGACCCACGTCGCTTCGCCCTGTACACCAAGCGGTGCAGGGCTTCGCTCCTCGCAATGACTACTTTTGTGTGTCGTTCGCAATAACTTGAGTATGTTCCTGTAACCATCCCCCCCTATAGCCATCCCGACACAAAAGACCAAACTTTAATGGCTTTATTTTTCTTCGGGAAAGAAATGTTCGAACTGGATGACTTGACCCGGAGGCACGACGATAAACTCATCATCCCACGGCCCATCAATCATCTTTTTCACCAGGGCTGTCGATCCTTCAATTTCTTCATACCTGAGCCCAAATCGCTCTGCGGTGCGCCGCGCATAATCGCGGTACCGTTCCAATTCGTGCTGACCCGTATTGATTAACGCTAACCGCTTGTAGTTTTTGAGCATCAGACGTGTGAGCCGCTCGGCGAGTTCCAGGCCACGGGTTGCCACCATCCGTTCGTATTCGGCAAAGGGAGTATCGCCTACCTCAATCCAGCCCTTGGTCAAGTAATATGTTCCCGGTTCAGAACGAGACTGTTGTCGGTAAGCCGAGTATGAGCCTAAAAAAATCGCAATGCAGTCATCCACGCGCGGCACAACCAGTGTACAGTCCGTGGCCCGTATTCCGAGAACACCTTTTGAACAAAGCCCATAACCCAGGATGATCGTATCCGCCTCGTTGCTCGATGCATCAATGGCCTCCTGCAGGGCATGGCGGAGTTTCTCAGGGTCAATGTGCAGGCCAAAGTCAAGAGTCCGGTGCCCTACATCAGGAGGTAAGAGAGGCAACATCTCTTCGATGACAGTGGCACAGGCAATTACCATTTTACGTGTTTCGGTCATACAGATTCCTTAAGATCACCTACATATAAATATAACTCAACTGCCACCGAAATTTAAATGGGGATAATTATCCCAAATTCCGATTTAGAGAATGAACCTCTTTTCCTATTCTGCACCTAAAAGGTGCGTGCCTGCACGCCGAAGTGCTTGCCTTTGTTTGTTAAAAAAGGAGCTAAGCCCTGGATGCCATTCCCGTGGGTCTGTTATGCCGTTGGAGCGATATTCCTTTTTGTCGGCCTTGAACACTATTCTTATCCCTCACCCTGGCTTGCCTTGAATGCCTCTTTTTTGCCCAACGTCATTTTTGTATTCTCTCTCTGGGCGGGTGCCCGCCTCACCCGTCGACTCGATCTGAAACTCGAGGCAGATGTGCAAGGGCTGGCCGGCCATGCATTTTTGGCACTGCTGGTTGCAATGGAATGTGTACGCTGGAGTCACTACACCAGCATCATCACTCCTAAGACGGGCTTCAGTCTGATTTCGGCTGCCTGGGCCGTACAGGCTTTTGTTGTCATTTGGATCGGTTTGGCCAGACGATCTCCTCTTCTTCGTTATCTTGGATTTGCTTTATTCCTCCTGGCGGTAGGTAAAACATTGATCATTGATACGAGTGAACTTGAGAAGGTCTATCGTATCGTATCTTTTGCGGCGTGTGGTCTGCTTCTGGTGGCGGCCGGCTATTTCTACCAGCGTTATAGCCCAAGGATATTGGAAAAATTAGATTCGGAGATAAAGAGATGAAAAAACTCCTGGTATTGATCCTTTTGATCAGCATAGCAACTTCTGTCCATGCGGCGATCGACCTTACAGGGTGGAGCTGGCAGCGTTCCATTGATGTACGAACGTCCGCGGGATTTGTTCGCCTCGCCATCACTCCTGAAATTTTTAACGAGAGTCAGGCAACACTTGATGATCTCCGAGTGATCGACGAGAACAGAAGACTCGTCCCCCATGTCATTCACTGGGGGAGGGTGAAAGAAACCCAACACCTGGAGTGGTAACCGGCCCGGCTACTGAACGAAACATTTGTTCCGGGGAAGTATGCTACGGTGACAGCGGACTTCGGGGAGTTGACTGAAAAAAACCATATTATGGTAAACCTATCCGGTCAGAATTATCGGCGCCGGGCCCTGCTTGAGGGAAGTCATGACGGCCGGGTTTGGGAGGTGGTTGCTGAAGAGGTATGGCTTTTTGATGTGAGCCTGCCGGGCCAAAATTTTAAGGTGGACGCCATCAAATTCCCTACCAATAACTTTCGTTATCTTCGATTGACGGTTTATAACATGACCGATGACCCGAGGCGCATTACCATCGAAGCGGTCAAAGGCGCCTTCCAACGAGCCGAAATGGAAAAAGAACTGGTACCCGTGCCCGTAAAGCAGATAGTTGTGTCCCACGATGAAAAGAAAAATCAGACGGTGATTGAGTTAGACCTCGCTTTTCGCAACCTGCCTGTGGCGAATCTCCAAGTTGAGACTCCACCTCCTATTTTTATCGCGGCTATGAACTTCTTGGGCGGAATGAGCCGAAGGAGAGAGTTCCGCGCAAGACAGAAACCAAATGGGACACCATTGAGCGGGAGGTTCCCTGGAGATCGATTGACCGGGGAGTTTTATACCGGATTCAGCATAAACAAAAAGTGAGTGAATTGCTCAGAGTCGAAAACATAAACGCTCCATACCGGTTTCTGCAAATCTGCATTTATAACGGAGACAACCCGCCATTGAAGATCGATAAGATTTCATTGTATCGACGTGATACCAGTTTGGTTTTTCAGGTTCAGTCGGGTCAGGCTTATACATTGATTGGAGGAAATCCAAAAACCGGCGGGGCAAACTACGATCTTGCCCGGTCCATTCAGGGGGTTGACGAATTTAAGCTGCCGGTGGTGAGTCTCGGTGCGTCAATTCCCATTCCCCACAAAGAGAAAATGGCTCCTTGGACTGAACGCCACGGTACTCTCCTGTGGATCGTTCTTATACTTGCTGTGGTTGGAATGCTGATCCTTATTGTGAGAAGTATAAAGAAGCTTCCATCGCAAGGGAAAAGGTAAGGTTGTTCAATCGACGACCTATTTCTTACCAATCTCCTCCAACACGACCTGCACAAGACTATCCACATCTAATCCTTGCATCCGGTAAAGCTCATCGGGTTTACCGGAACTGCCATACTGAGTGATTCCAAGCTTCCGAAGACGGATCCCCAGACCTTGTCCTGCGAGAAAGTTGGCAATGAGGCTTCCCAGGCCAGTTTGAATATGATGGTCCTCATAAGTGATGATGATTCCTGTCTTAGCCGCTTTGAGGATCACCTCCCTATCCAATTCGCCCAAGCAGGAGATATTAATTACCTGAGCATAGATTCCCCTTTCTCTTAATATTTGACAGGCCTGGACAGCCCTGTAAACCATCCCCCCTGTGGTAAGTATCGCCGCATCTTTTCCATTCCTTACCAGATCGGCCTGACCGTATCGAAACTCATAAGAAGGGCCAAATAAGGGAGCTCCTTCTTCTGTGAGGAGGATTGGTATTGCAGAGCGACCCATCGGGACGAGAAAATTGCCATAGGTTTTTGCCACATACCTAATGACACGATCCGTTTGATTGGGGTCAGCCGGAATAATGATTTTATATCCGAAGAGATTTTGCATCACCCCGACATAGTCAATACATTGATGAGTTTTCCCATCTTCACCTACATCAAGGCCATTATGGGTGCAGACGAGTTTAAGGTTTGTCTCATTGATATCGTTAAGGCGGTGTTGGTTATAGGTCTCATCCACACCAAAGACGCCAAAGTCGGCAAAGAAAGAGAGAAAACCGAGTGTAGAAATGGCCCCGGCGATGGTGGCAGTATTATGCTCCTGGATTCCTCCTTGGAAAAAATGATTCGGAAACTGCTTAGCGAACCCTGCCGTTTTCACAGAGGAGGCTAAATCACAGTCGAAGACTGCAATGGAAAGAGGGGAATCCTCCCGGAAATTGGCTTTAGCGATATCCACCAAGGCATTTCCAAAGGCGCTTCGATTATCTATTTTCTGGTCTTTCTCATAATTTCTCGGATTCCCAGTCGAGATGGAAGGAACTTCCAGAGGATATTTTCGTCCGTCGAATGGAAAGGGACCTTTCTCGCGAATTTGGCGGTATCGATACAAATCATCTTCGACTCCCAACTCCTGAATCGCCTTTTTATATTCCTCAAGGGTAAGGGCTCTTCCATGAAATTCTTCTTTCCCTTCCATAAAAGAAACTCCTTTTCCCATTGTGGTATTTGCAATGATCACCGTGGGGTGTTTGGAAAGGGTCGCTTTTCGCAAGGAAGCATAGATTTCTTGAAATTGATGGCCATCTATTTCCATGACCTGCCATCCATCGGACTTAAAATTCTCTGAGATATTTTGTGGCATGATCTCCTGGGTGACTCCACTAATCTGCCTACAGTTGAAGTCGATGATCACAGTCAGGTTGTCAAGACCATATTTCATAGCAAAACGACGGGCCTCAGAAATTTGACCTTTCTGCTGTTCGCCACAGCCCATGGTGACAAAAACATGAAATCCTTTCTTTGAAATCTTTGATCCCAAAGCAAATCCACACCCCGCTGACAATCCCTGTCCCAAATTGCCGGTATTCCACTCCACCCCCGGAATGCTTTTCTCAACATGCCCTTCAAAAGGACTTCCCGTCTTACGAAACGCAGCAATGGCTGCCTCAATCGGAAAGAAACCTATGCGGCCTAAAGCCGCATACACTCCCGGAGAGGTATGGCCATGGCTGATCACAATCCTATCCCTATTTGGGTCTGATGAAGATTGGGGATGAATATTGGCATATGAATAGAGAACGAGATAGAAATCGATCGAGGACATGGACCCTCCGGGATGTCCAGATCCGGCAAGGGTCGTCATTTTTAATATATCGCCTCTCGCCAACCTCGCCAGTTCGGATAACCTTTTGAGAGATTCTTCATCCAATTTTTTGGCGCCAAATCTTTTCTTACTCATCTTCTACCTCCGTCGCAACACAGATTAATCCTAATAGCATATTTGTTACCTTTTTGGAAAGAGGATATTGTTACGAAGGTATATATTAAGAACATTATCGTTTCATTATCATTGACAATCTTTGAATTTGGTTATATTCGTTAGAAAATGATCTCAGAATAACTTCAAAGATTCTCCTCTTCCCTCGGTGGGAGAGGATTCACACTGTTAGATAGAAAAATATATGTCTCTGACGTTGGTTTAGAAGAAGCCTTATCTAACAGGGTGAAGGCGAGGGGGGATCCAAAATTGCCTTGTCACCCCCACCCAACCCTCCCCCCTGCCTACCGGCAGGCAGGCATCAAGGGAGAGGGGAATTAATGGTATTGTCATCGTTCGTGAGGGCCGTATCATTCATGAACCATTGATTAGAAAACTTAATAAGAAAGTGAAGATTGGAAGTATCTTTGCTTAGGGAGGATGCTATGATCATTGGGGTACCAAAAGAGATTAAAGAGGATGAGAAAAGGGTGGGCATGACTCCTCAGGGTGTGGATGCCTTAGTTGCACACGGTCATCGTGTGCTTGTGGAAAGGACGGCAGGGGAGGGCAGCGGTTTCTCTGACCAGGAATATCGGAAAGCTGGAGCAACACTCGTTGAAGGGGCGAAGGGTGTTTGGGGCGAAGCCGAAATAGTGGTGAAAGTCAAGGAACCCTTGGAGCCAGAATTTCCCCTGATGAGACCCGCTCAAGTTCTCTTTACCTATCTTCATCTGGCTGCCAGTCGGGAACTCACTTTAAAATTGATGGAGCGGCGGATCGTTGGGATCGGGTATGAAACGGTTCAAGAGCAAGATGGATCTCTTCCTCTTCTTCGGCCAATGAGCGAGATTGCGGGAAGGGCCTCGGTTCTCGCGGGAGGAATGTGCTTAGAGGCGAGGCACGGGGGAAGGGGGGTTCTACTCTGTGGGGCTTCGGGCGTCCCTCCGGCTAAGGTGGTCATCCTTGGAGCGGGGGTGGTGGGTACCAATGCCTGCAAGGTTGCTCTGGGGATCGGCGCCCGCGTCAGCATTCTCGATATTCACCCGGAAAGGCTGGCTTATCTCCACGACATTACTCAAGGCCATATTGCCACTTTCATTTCCAATCGAATGACAATCGGAGAAGAGATCGCTGGTGCCGATCTTGTCATTGGAGCGGTCCTTATCCCAGGTGCTCATGCGCCTAAGCTGGTGACCCGCCAAATGCTGAAGAGGATGCGCCCCGGTTCTGCTGTGGTGGATATCTCTGTGGATCAGGGCGGGTGCTTTGAAACTACACGCCCCACCACTCATGAGAATCCCACCTACATCGAAGAAGGAATCGTCCATTATTGCGTGACCAATATCCCAGGTGTTTTTCCAAGGACTTCCACCTTTGCCCTCACGAATGCAACATTTCCCTATGTCCTTCAGATTGCAGACAAAGGTTATAAAAAGGCTATGCAAGAGAATGCGGCGTTGAGAAAGGGCCTTAATTTGATGGAAGGACAGGTCGTTTATCAAGCCGTGGCCGAGAGTTTCGGATTGCCTTTTATACAGGAGCCTTTCTCTCCTCCTTCCTTGAAAAAACCTTCCTGATATGGTAAACCCCCTTAGAAAAGGTAGGGGTGGGTGTTGGAATGGGGAAACCATCCAAAAGAAAAGGATTGACCATTGCCATCGA
This sequence comes from uncultured delta proteobacterium, assembly GCA_963827685.1. GTDB lineage: Bacteria > Desulfobacterota > BSN033 > BSN033 > UBA1163 > UBA1163. The sequence goes on from CAWHBU010000002.1 coordinate 395,424, forward strand.
TGGCCCTTCTGGCGCGGGTAAGAGCACTGTAGCAAGATCTCTAGCCAAACGACTGGATTACATCTATATTGACACAGGAGCGATGTATCGGTCTGTTGCGCTCAGGGTTAAAGAGAAAAACATCTCACCAGAGAATGAATTAGCTCTCAACCAATTGGCTTCATCCCTTCATATTACTTTCTTCACAAAGGGGGAACAAACCCATGTTTTCTGCGGTGGAGAGGATATTACGGAAGCCATACGCACATCGGAAATCAGCCGTCTCGCCTCTTCCATTTCAAGACAAAAGGGGGTAAGAAAAGCGCTTGTTCGGATGCAGAGGGAGATGGGAAAGGAAGGTGGCGTCATCCTGGAAGGAAGGGATATCGGTACGGTTGTTTTTCCCGACGCGGATGTAAAATTCTATTTGGATGCCGAGAGCGACGAAAGGGTGGGAAGAAGATACCGTGAAATGGTTGAAAAGGGAGTTCCCGTGGATTACAAAGAAACAGAAGAGGAATTAGTTCAAAGGGATCATCATGATACGCATCGGATCCATTCTCCCCTGAAAAAAGCAGACGATGCCCACCTCATTGACTCCACCCATCGGTCTGTAGGAGAGGTCGTGGGAGAGATGGTCCGGATCATCAAAGAAAAAATTGGGAGTGATGAGTGATCAGTTGAGCGTTAAGGATCACGAGACACGCCTGCTCACAGAAATATCTAAATAGAAAAGTATATCAGGTAAAGCAGTCACTTCGGCGTGCAGGCACGCCTGCTTGCCTAAACATCTTATCGGCCGGCAAGTGCCCCGCAACCCCCGCCTTGCAGGCGGGGTTAAGGGGCACAATTAAAACGATATTTCCTTTGCTCGCTTTCCGCTCGCCACTACGTGCCCGGGAAGCCCCGGCCTGTGGCCGGGGAGCTTCACTTTCACGTAAATAATGGAACGAAGATTGCCATCACATTAGACCCCCTCACCTTTATCCCCGTAATCGGGGGATAGGGGAGGGTGAGGGATGGTTGCCGGGGAGAGAGAATCGGCTCAGAGAGGGTGCCTCAATCCCCTCTCGGGTCATCAAAGGGGCAGAGGAGAAGGTTTGTCACCTGAAAGCCTAAGGGGTTAAAAAGATTTCTGAAAAAGTCCAGAAATCTCTAAATCAGGAGAGCCAAAATAGTTTTTCAAGCTCTCCCAAAAGATTTGTATTTTTTAACCTGGTGTGGTATATATCATCAAATTCCTTATAGGAAAGGGGTTTTTGAATGGGGAAGGAAGAAATGGCTTCTTCAGAGGAAGAGAAAAAACAGGCCTCTCTTGAAGGAGAAGAGGGAAGGAGAGAGGTGAAAGACCTTCCTCGCAGGGATGAACCTGAAGATTTTCAAACGCTCTATGAGGAGAGCCTGAAGACCTTGGAGGAAGGTCAGATTCTTAGAGGAATCGTTGTTGACATTACCCCGGATCATGTGACTGTGGATGTGGGATATAAGTCCGAAGGACAGATCCCCATGGAGGAGTTTTTGAAAAGGGATAAGAAGGTCGACGTCAAGATCGGAGACCGGATCGATGTCCTTTTGGAGAAGAAGGAGAGTGAGGAAGGGTTATTGACCCTCTCGAAGGAGAAGGCAGATAAAATAAGGATTTGGAGGGATATCAGCAGATCCTGCCGGGAAGGGGAGGTCATCGAGGGGGAGATTGTTGGCAAAGTGAAAGGAGGACTCTCCGTAGATATTGGCCTGATTCAAGCCTTTTTACCCGGCTCTCAAATTGATTTAAAACCCATTCGGAATCTGGATGCCTTGATCGGCCAACGACTAAAGTTTAAGGTGATCAAGTTCAATCGGAAACGAAACAATATTGTTCTCTCCCGGCGTGTTCTTCTCGATGAAGAGCGGAAACAGTTAAGAGGGGAAACCTTAAAAAATCTCAAAGAGGGGGATATCGTTGAGGGGACGGTGAAGAATCTCACCGACTACGGTGCCTTCATCGATTTAGGTGGAATGGACGGCCTTCTCCATATCACGGATATCTCCTGGGGTAGAATCGGGCATCCATCTGAGAAACTCTCCGTCGGAGATCGGATCAAGGTAAAAGTCCTTCACTTTGACCGGGAGAAAGAAAAGGTTTCGTTGGGGTTAAAGCAAGCCCTACCCGATCCGTGGGACTCAGTGCCCAAGCGATATCCAGCGGGTTCCCGGGTCAAGGGGAAAGTCGTCAATGTGACGGATTACGGAGTCTTTGTGGAGTTGGGAGAGGGAGTCGAAGGGCTCGTCCATATCTCAGAATTGACTTGGAGCAAGAAAATGAAACACCCCTCCAAGATCGTCCACATCGGTGACACGGTCGAGGTCATGGTCCTCGATTGCGACCCGGTCAAACGCCGAATCTCTTTGGGAATGAAACAGGTCGAACCCAATCCATGGGCTCTGATCGAGGAGAAATATCCCGTGGGGACTAAAGTGGTGGGAAGGGTAAAAACCGTAACCGATTTCGGCATCTTCATTGGATTTGATGAGGGCGTGGATGGTCTCGTCCATGTCTCCGAGATGTCATGGACCAAAAAGATCAAACATCCCGGTGAACTTTATAAGAAGGGGCAGGAAGTGGAGGCAGTGGTCTTGAATATTGATCGCAAGAATGAGCGCTTCTCGTTAGGCATTAAACAATTGACTCCTGACCCCTGGAAGGATGTTGCTCGGCGATATCGAAAAGGAGAGGTGGTCGGAGGGAAGGTCACCAATGTCACCGATTTTGGTGCCTTTGTGGAACTGGAAGAGGGGATTGAAGGACTCGTCCATGTTTCTGAGATCAGTCGGGAGAAAGTGGAGAAACCCTCGGATGCCCTGAAGGTCGGGGATACCCTATCTGCCATAGTCCTTCACATCGATCCCTATGAACGGAGAATTGGCCTCAGCATCAAAGGGCTCAAAGAGAAGACCGAGGAGGCGGAGATCGAAAAATATATCTCGGACCAAGGATCCACTTCTCACAGGTTGGGGGAATTGATTCAGGAGGAGATGGAAAAACGAGGAGGCGGATTGCCTTCTAAGAAGGAGGGGGATTGAGCCTCACACCCTCTTGACATAAATATTCTTCACAATATCCCTATCCAACGCAAGCGTTGTTTCTCCAATCTGTAAGACATAGGAAGGGTTTTTCTGGTGCATCCTGAGGATGCTGCCCGGAACGATGCCCAGGGTGCTCAACCGATCGAGCCTTTGGTGTGATTTGGGTGCGATGAAGACGATTCGACCCTCCTCGCCCAATCCCAATTCCTCAAGAGGAGTGACGAGAGGTTTCATCTCTTTTCTAAATTTTGCACAGCAATCTCCTCTCGGAATTGGTTTTCCATGGATGCAAGTGGGCGGATGGCCGAGAAAGGTGCAGACGCTTTCCGTTACTCCGGGACTCAAGATGTGTTCGAGTTTGCAAGCCTCTTCTTCGACTTCCTCTTCGGACATCTCAAAAATTTCATAGAGGAGTCTCTCTGTTAAGCGGTGACGTCGAACGATCTCCCTTGCCTTCTCCTCCCCACGTTCCTTGAGGATCATCCGATTGCCTTCTATTTCAAAGAGATCGTCCTTGATCATCTTGCGGAGAATGGAATTCGCTTCAATGTCCCGGGTCGTCCCAAGAAGGTGGTCCATATCCGACACCCCTTCTTCTCTTAAGGTCCAGACGAGCTCGAGGAGTTCATCGATCCGGTCCTCTTCCACCCCGTCAACGGATGCGCCCATCCTTTGATGGTGGCCTCTTTTAGGTTCAGATTCTTTCGTCATGGTTTCGCCTTTCTTTTCCGTAAGGATTTAAAAAAATCGATGATGGCAGATTGTTCCTTATAGCTATACCCACAATGGGGACAGCAGAGGAGATTACAGTTCTTTGAAAGAAGGCAACCCGAATGGCATTTCATCTCCTCAGGAGAAAATTGCTTCCCACAAAGGGGACACCGGTAAGTGGTAGGTTTCTGCATATTACACTCCAAAAATGTTTAATAAAAAATTTACAATCCCACCCACTCCAAAAGCAATGGGGATGATCACCGCCGATATCCACAGAGCTTTTCTTAAACCTCTCTCTTTGATCATCATAAAAAACTGGGCAATGCAGGGGATGAAAAGAGTGATGGTTACCAGGCTAACCAGGATTTGATGGGAATTGAGTTGCCCCTCTTTGGCTAGAATGAATAGACCTGCTGCTCCGTAGTCTCTTCGAAGAAATCCAATGAGGAATGCTTCCGTCACCTTAGGGGGAAGACCCAGAAAATGGACGATCAACGGGGTGGCAGCCCTTTCTAAAAGGGTTAAGACTTCTGTTTTGTGAAGTACAAAAAGAATCACGGTGCCCAGGATGAAAAGGGGAACAGCTTCTTTCAGGTACCATTCAATCCGGGCCAGGGTTTTGACGATCACATTGGAGATGAGAGGAATCCTTAAGGGTGGAATCTCCAAGATGAAATCAGAACCTTCACCCGGAATCACCCGCGATGCCAAATAACCCACCAAGATCAGAATCCCAGCGATAATAAATATCCATGTGAAGAGGTAGAGGGCAGGAAGGGTTGCAAACATTCCAAGGGTGACCCCTAATTGGGCAGAACAGGGTACCGCAAGGGCTAAAAGCAGTGTCACAATGGTCCTATCTTTTTCCGTCTCCAGGATCCGAGTGGTCATGGTAGCCATCGTGTCGCATCCGAGACCCAGAACCATGGGCAACACCGCCTTTCCATTTAACCCCATTTTTTTGAAGATCTGATTGGTCATCACGGCCAGTCTGGGTAAGTATCCCGAATCCTCCATCAGTCCAAAAACCAGAAAGAAACAGCCGACAATGGGGAGAACGATCGCAATGGCATACGTGAGAGCCATGGTGAGAACCCCATAGGGGCCGATAAAAAATTCTTGAATGAAGGGGATAGGGACAAAGAGCTGGAAGAGAGTGGTGACGGGCGGAAGAACCCATTTTCCAAACAGGGTTTCCTCTAAGAATTTGACACTGGTCTGTGCTCCGAAGACTCCGACAAATTCATAAGTGGCCCAGAGGATGAACAGAAGGATAGGGATCCCCCAGATAGGATGGAGGGAGAGGTTTCCTAAAAAGGAAGATATGGATTTGGGCGCCTCTCCTCGCAGCCCCATTACTTTTGACAAGAGCTCATCGACTTTCCGGAGCCTGGCCTGATTGATCAAATAACCGATCGAATCGGCAAGGTGAATCTGGATCTCGTGCCGGATTTTTTCAATTTGTTGAATATCCTTTTCTGAAAGGTTCGTGTGGAGCCATTCGGCAAGGCTCTCGTCTCCGGAGAGCAGCATGAGGGCTAAAGAGCGTTTGGAAATAGAGGCTTCAGGAAGGAGGGAGGTTATTTTTGAGAGGCCGCCTTCAATGACGTCTGGATAGTTGACCGAGATCGAGGAGGGCGGGCGAGCTTGAAGATTTTCTTTGATCTTCTCGAGACCTTTTTGTCTGGTGGCCACTGTTTTCAGGATGGGGGCGTCCAAGATCTCGGATAAGGTCTGGGTTTTAATTTCAATGCCTCTGCTCTTTGCCTCATCCCACATATTCAGGAGGACGATGAACGGAAGTCCCATCTCCGACAGCTGAAGAGAGATGAGAAGGCCCCGACGAATATTTTTCGTGTCGATGACCTGGACCAAATAGCTTTTGGGCTCTTTGAGGAGGATGTCTCGGGTCACCTTCTCATCTTCTGACATCGGGATGAGGGAATTGACGCCAGGGGTATCAAGCACCTGGAACTTCTTCCCATGAGCGGACAGAGTCCCGGTTGAAACTTCCACGGTGGTCCCCGGATAGTTTGAGACGGTCACATATTTTCCGGTGAGATAATTGAAGATGACCGATTTCCCAACGTTCGGATTTCCAATGAGAATCACTTTTTCTCTGGAAACATCGGTCCATTTCAGTACTATTTTGCTCGAAGATTCCATCCCCTAACGTTTTCTCCTGGCGGTTCTCTTCTTCCGGTTACATTCCTCACAGCGGCCGTAGAGCTCCAGGCGATGATGAGAGATCTTAAATCGGTGATGTTGAGCAATCTCATCCTGGAGCGCCTCAAGCGTTTGGTCCTCGAATTCAATGATCTTTCCGCAATCCAGACAGATCAAGTGATCGTGATGGTTTCCTTCTGAAGCGGGTTCATATCGCGTCTCTTTGTCACCAAATTTCCGTTGGGTTGCAAGACCGAGACGGGTGAGGAGCTTCAGGGTGCGATAAACGGTTGTGTAGCCGATTTTAGGATCTGTTTTGACGACCTGGGCATAAATTTGTGCGAGGCTTTTATGCCCGGTCGAATTCAGGAAGATGTTGAGGATTTCTTCCCGCTGTCGGGTCGCGTTCAGCCCTTCTTCAGAAATTCGCGCTTTAAAAAGATCGGTCTTCACCCTTCATCCCCATTTTGAAATTGAATTTCAATTTCACTTTAACCCATAGCCTCCGATTTGTCAATGTTGAAATTGACCTTGCCTCTGCTCTCTGTTAAGATTTTTTAAAGGGATGAATACGACCGATGACCTCTCATCACAGCCCAGGTTTAGAGGGATACGAAAAGATCGTCACCCACAATGACTTCGACGGCATCATCAGTGCCTCTCTCTGTTCCTGGGTTTTGAAAGTTCAGAAGGTGATCTTTGCGGGCCCGCTTAATATTGCCCGTTCTCAAATCACGATCACCGAGAAAGATGTGGTCTGTGATTTGCCTTATCCCCTCCAATGTGGACTCTGGTTCGATCATCACGAAGGAAATCTTCAGGAATTGACACTCCGTAAAATTGATCCTAAATCGATTCCTGGCCGATTTGATTTGAGGCCGAGTTGCAGCCGGGTGGTTTATGAATATTTTTCTGAAAGGGAAGAGCTTCCTTCCTATTTTTTGAAGGCGGTTGAAGAGGCGGATGTCATTGATAGCTTTTCTTTCTCTTCGATAGAGGATTGGAGGCGAGAGACCCCTGGAACGGTGATTGATTTAACTTTAAAGGTCTCTTTTCAATCAACCGAGGATCAGGCGAGCTACATGAGAAACTTAGTTCAACAACTTCGAGACCGTTCCATCGAAGAGGTATCCCGTCTCGACTTTGTCCAGAAATGGTTGAAAAAATATCGAGAAGAAGAGGGACGGATGCTTCGAATGATTCGGGATGCCTCTTATTTCATTGAACGGGACGAAAAGAAAGAGGTGGTCGTCATCGATCTCACGCCTTATCAACGGAGACCCCACCTCATCAAGAACCTGGCCTTCTTGGTCTATCCTGAAGCCTTGGGGGTTTTGGAGGTCTATAGTCTGATGGACCACCAAGGAGTGAAGAGTAATCATCTCGGTCTCTCAATGTCCCTTTCTATTAACGGAAATAGAAAAGATCAGAGTAAGAATATCGGCGAGATCATGCGAACTCTCAACATCGGAGACGGCCATCCGGGGGCAGCCGCAGGGACGGTTCACTGTAAGTCGAAACAGGAGATGCTGAAGAAGAAAAAGGAGTTGCTCAATCAGATCTTTAAACTTTGGTCTTCCCAATAAAGTAAAAAATAGCTAAAGCTGGAAAAGGCAAATGGGAAATGGGAGATTAGAAAGGGAAGGGGGCTTCAACATTTTTTAAGGCACCCTTCCCCAATGTTCTATTTTAAGAAGAGAGATTCGTGGGCGTTTGTACCTGCCTTATATCTTGTATCGTCTTTACCCTATCCTGTGCGGCACCCATTGCACGAATTTGGGACCGCGTTTTTGGGGTTCTTCCTGAGCATGTCAAGGTTCAGACTGGGCTGGATAATCTCAAATCATGGGCGTGCACATCATCCGCCCCTGCAAGGAGATACGGTCTTTATCACATCGCACCAAAAGCATCAACCAGTACCTACGTCCCTGGGGCATAGTAATGTTTAGATTACATTCGAAAAATCAACTATTATTCCTATGGATAGGGAAGTAGTTTTCCCCTGGCCAGAGTGATGTGCTCTTCTTTTCCAACGTGGGGATGATGGCATCGGGTGCAGGATTTTAGGGCATTCCCCCTCGCTATTTTTCCACCCTCCGGGGCATTGGTACCCATCATCATCTCTTGATATTTTTCACCCGGGCCATGACAGGCTTCACATCCCACGTTTTTCTCTTGATAGGTTTTCTTTTCCGAATTATATCCTGTTGCATGACAAGGGATACATTTCGTCTGATCCTTTTCGTTCTGGATCAGAGAGAAGGCTTTTTGTGCCATCAAAGATTTTCTCCAGACGTCAATGTAGCTCTTGTTCATGCTTTCATGGCATTCGATGCAGGCATTAGAGCCGACATAGGCTGCTTCTTCTTGGGCAAAAAGAGCCGTCTCCTTGGGCGCTGCTTCTTCGGGATAGGTGGGTGCTGTTTTCTCCCAGTTTCGAATAAAGGCCACCAGTTGATTGATCTGTTCCGGATTCAGGGGGCCTCCCTCTTTCTCCCCGAGAGCAACCATCCCTGTTCCGGGAATTCCGCGTTCAATGATTTTATAAAGGATAGTGTCATTGACCGCCTTGAGGTAGTTTCTTGAGTTGATGGCACGGATTCCTCTCTGAGGGGCTCCGTTCTCTCCGTGGCATCGAGCGCAATGTTTCTGGTAGAGGATGTTCCCCTTTCCTGCGGCCTCCAATTTCATCTGTTCAGCCTCAACTCTCACACGATGGGACTCCAATAGCCAATAGGCTGTTAGGAGGGTAGCAATGGCCACTGTCAATATCATAGCGATAAATATCTTCTTTTCCGTCACGTTTTTTAACATCCTAAGTCTTGACCAGCTGAGAGGGGTCGAACTTACTCCTTTCAATCGCACTGACTGTATCAATGACGACGTTTCCAGCCACAATTTGAAGTTTGTAAAGATCTAATGGGCGTGGAGGAGGGCCGGCAACCACTTCTCCGAATTGATTGAATTTAGCTCCGTGGCAAGGACATTCGAATTCCTTAATGACCGCGTTCCAGTTGACGATGCAGTGGAGATGGGTGCAGACAGAGGAAATGGCTAAGAATCCTCCTTCCGTTCTGACGATAAAGGTTCTTTCCTTACGAAAGGGAATGACCTCGCCCACTTTAAAATCGGTCACTTTACCGCCGATGAAAACGGTTTCAATCTTTCCTCCCTTTCGCCTCGGCCAGAGAAAGGCAAAGGTGCCGCCAATCAATTCACCGATCACAACAGCCGCCGCGACAATCCAGGCATAGGCAATAAATCTTCTCCGCGAGATAGGTTTTTTGTCAGCCTGTGAACCGGGGTCCTTTTTCTCTTTCATCATTTCCATGGCAGAACAAAACTCCAATTTGGTCCTCTAAAGAGGGACCCGATCATTGTGAAGATGAGAGCTCCGAAAATGAATAGGGTGAATAAAGTAATCAATATTCTCCTTTTCTCACCGCCGATAAAGATTCGATTAAAAAGGGACGTCAGTCTGTTTTTCGGCTTCCTATCGATATAGGGGATCAAGAAAAGCCATATGAAGATAAGGAGAGGAAGGATGATTGCAGGAATCACAGGTTTATTCGTGTAATGGATTAACTCCTGAATCCCCGTAAAATACCAGGGTGCTTTGCCGGGATTGGGGGTGACAAGAGGGTTCGCGAGATCTTCTAAGGGGGCATCGAAGAAAAGGGAGATCAGTAAAAGGGCGAAGGTGACGGCTAAAGAGCAGATCGTTAGAAGAATGATGTAGTGCGGAAAGGTCTCCACTGTGTCTTCCGGAGCCTTCTCCAGCATCGGTGAAGTTCCTTCCACAATCTCCATGAGACCGTAGGTCTTATTGGGATCCTTGATGAACACCTTATCATCATCTTTTGTGATCATGATTGCCTCATTTATTAATAAGTTCGGAGTAATTAGTTCGGAGTTCGGAGCGCTTAATTTTATTAACTCCGAACTCTGAACTCCGAACTCAAAAACTCAGTGTTAGAGTGGTCCTGATATCCCTCCATCTTTTCTCACCCTCCAGAAATGGACGACCATCAGGACGCCGATTATAAGAGGAAGCTCAACACAGTGCACTACATAAAAACGAAGCAAGGCTTCATGGCCTACCTCATCCGCTCCAAGAAGAAAGAAACGAACATAATTTCCGATGAAAGGAGTATAGCTCATGATGGTCGTCCCTACTGTAATTCCCCAATAAGCAAGTTGATCCCATGGGAGAAGATATCCTGTGTAACTTAGAGCCAGGGTGAGGATGAGAAGGCCAATTCCGATCACCCAATTAAACTCCCGAGGAGGCCTGTATGACCGTGTGTAGAATACCCTCACCATGTGGAGGAAGACTGTCACCACCATTCCATGAGCGGACCATCGATGCAAATTTCTTAAAATCTTGCCGTTGAAAATAAGGGCCAATGCCTGCATATCGAAGTAGGCCCTTTCAATAGAAGGCGTATAATGAAACATCAGAAGTATGCCAGTGACCGTGAGGATGATGAAGAGGAGACAGGAGATCCCTCCCAGGCAGAATGTATAAGAGAAACGGAGGCCGTGACGTTTTATCTTGGCCGGGAAGATATGGAGGAAAAAGTTGTTATAGATCAACAGGGAACGCTTCAGATCGGTATCCGGCATCCCAGTTCTGAAGATCGAACGCCATACTGCCGAATCTGAAATGCGTTGTAAAATCCCTCTCTTCATCCTTGTTCACCTCTGTAAAGGGTTGATTCACGATGGTACTCTTCCATCGTGATGGTTCCGGTAGGACATCGTTTAACACAGAGGCCACATTGGATGCAGCGCGATTCATCTTTGAAGATGACAGAGGCCAAGTTGAGTTTTTGAGCATCTTCTAAGGAAACTTTGCAAAGAGATTCAACCAAATTTGAGAGCTTTTCGTCTCCCTCTATTTCATCGAGTCTTGCCATCCGAAAACAGGATTTTGGACAGATATCGACACAGCCGCCGCACAGAATACATTTTGTCCGATCGAAGATGGTGAAGATGTGGCACTGGAGACACCGAACAGCCTCCTTTACCGCCACCTCTCTGGAAAAACCCAATTCTACTTCTCTATCCATGGACCCTCTCTCCCGAGCAGGAAGAGTCTCCATTCTCTGTCGAGGTATCTTCTCCAGGTCGGGGTCGATTTGGACCTCCCGAATCGCGGTAAAGTAAGCGGGCTTCTTTTCGAATACTTCTCCACTCAGATACTTGTGGATCGAGAGACCTGCCTTCCTTCCATCGGCGATCACCCGTATCACATCCCTGGGGCCTGTGACAAAGTCTCCTCCAGCGAAGATACCGTGCACATTCGTCTCAAAAGTTTCCGGATTGACGGATAAACGGTCCCACCTGGAAATTTCGAAACCGATCTCTTCGGGAAGGAAAGAGATATCCGGCGATTGACTGACCGCCGGTATGAGGAGGTCGATATCGATGTCGAATTCAGTTCCTTCAACGGGGATCGGCCTTCGGCGGCCATCCTTTTCGGGGTCACCCAACCGGTTTCGGATACATTGGACCCCTGAGACCCTTGTTCCATCTCTCGAGAGGACCCGAATCGGTTGGGTGAGATAATGTACTTTGATGCCTTCCTCTTCCACCTCCTCTAATTCCCTGGGATCAACAGGCATCTCCTCTCTGGTCCTACGATAGAGAATGAAGACCTCCTTTGCGCCCAATCGAAAAGAAGAACGGGCTGAGTCCATAGCTGTATTTCCCCCTCCGATCACCGCAACCCTTGAGCCAATTTTTGGATTCTTGTCGAAATTGACCATTCGCATAAAGGTCACGCCATGGATCACACCTTGAAGATCTTCCCCGGGGATCCCCAATTTCTCAGCCTTATGCGCCCCCGCAGCGATATAAACGGCATCATACTTCTTTCTCAAACTTTCTAAATTCAGTTCTTTTCCAATGGGGGTCTCAGTGATGATTTCAACTCCCAATTCTCTCACTTCATCAATTGCTTGCTGCACCACTTCTCTTGGAAGGCGGTAGGGAGGAATTCCAACATTAAGCATCCCGCCCGGAATGGGGAATGACTCATAGATTGTGACGGAATAACCGAACCTGGCAAGATCATTGGCGGCTGAAAGCCCGGAGGGTCCGGCACCGATGACCGCGACGTTTTTGTCCCTCTTTTTGATCGCTGTTTCTTTTTGAGGGACGTGAGTTTCGAAATCCGCAGAAGCCCTCTTCAATGAGCAGATGGAAATGGGAAGGTCGAGCAGGAGGCCTCTTCGGCATTTCTCTTCGCAGGGGTGGACACAGATACGGCCCAGAATAGCGGGGAAGAGGTTATCGCCCCGGTTAAGCTCAAAGGCCAGATTATAATTCTCTTCTCGGATTGCAGAGATGTATTGGGGAGCACGGGTATTCACGGGACAGGCATTTTCGCAGCCGATGTTTTCTTCAAACCAACGTTGATTCGGAATTTGGACATGAAATCGATTCATAAGAGGCCGATTCACGGCTATCCGGGAGATGCAGTGTATCATATGAGGAAAGACTTTGGAAGTAAATACAGAAAATCATGTATTTTTGATGGAGAAATGCAGTATTTTGAGGATGAACTTAGAATTTTCTGAAGGAACCTTGTTTCCAAGCCTGATCTTCTTCTTCTCTCCTGAAGCTACGTTCAACATAACTGACGTGGCTGAATGCTCCTGTCTCTATCGGGATAGCCACCTTCATCAGGAGGGTGAAGACGAGGAGACCGACCGCCCAGATTCCAAAGGACACCATGAGTTCCAACAGGTTCGGAACATAAACGTAGATTTCACCGAGCGGGTCCGGGACAAATCCTGGTATGACGAAACCCGGTCCCTTTTCAATCCAGACCCCTATGATGACGAGAAGACAGCCCATGTTGAGGGTAGGCAATCGTTTTCGTGCACTGGGAACAAGGAAGAGGAGAAAAGCAATCACGTTCATGGCCATGGCTGCCCATATCCAGGGGACAAGCTGGTTGTGTCCATGGAGTCCTTCGAATAGGTATTTGAGGGGAGCAATATGGATGGTATTCGAATAATACTCCTTGTATATTTCGGCGGTGAGAAGAAAAAGGTTGACAAACATCGCATAGGCGATCAGCTCGGCAATCTTGAACAGTGCCCTGTCTTCAATCTTGATGTCTGATATCTTACGGATAATCTGAAAGATAATGATCATGATGGCCGGACCCGAGCACAAAGCGCTCGCCAAGAACCTCGGTGCGAGAATCGATGCATTCCAAAAAGGACGTGCCGCAAGGCCGTTGTAAAGGAACGCGGTCACGGTGTGAATGCCCACTGCCCATGGGATGGAGGCCAATATGAATGGAAGGATCAATTTCCAGTTGGGTTCTTTCCGATAGTAGAATTTGATCAAGAGGTAGATAGGAATAAGAAGATTCAAGAACAGATAGCAGTTGAGAACAAGGACATCCCAGGCCAGAAGCGATTGAGGAAAGTTCATCAATCCGACAAAAGGAATCATGTGCCAGAACCGGTCGAGCCTTCCGAGGTCGACCATGACAAAGAGGATGGCCATCACAATGGACGATGCGGCGAAGAGTTCACCCAGGACGACGATCTCTTTGATCGGTTTGAACGAGTAGATATAGGATGGGATAACCAGCAGGACCGCGGCCGCAGCCATGCCAACCAGGTACGTGAAGTTGGCAATGTACAGGCCCCACGAAACCTGATCGGTCATATTCGTTTCGATGAGACCGAGTTCATGCTGTTTCAGGTAAAACGACAAACCTATGAATATGATCGTCAACAGGAAAAGGCACCAGGCATAGTAGGCTTTGTTCCCTCTCACCACAAGGGACAGCGTCCTTTCGTAAAAATGCCATGTTTCTTTCATTATTTCCCTGAATTTATCCATTGGCATCTCTATGCTTCGAAAAAATAATAGAACTTAGGCTCGGTATTTAAATCTTCCTTGAGCCGGAAGACCCGCTTTCGATCGATGATATACCTGATTTCGCTGTTAGGGTCGAGAAGATTTCCGAATTTCCTTGTTCCTGTGGGACAGGCTTCCACACAAGCCGGGTATCTTCCATTTCTCACCCGCTGGATACAGAAGGTGCACTTGTCAACAGCACACTTCATCCTCGGTCTGTTTCCGAGGTAGTGGACCGAAGTATTCACCTCTTCGGACGGGATGTTTGGCTCCGCCCAGTTGAAGACTCTCCCTTTGTAGGGACATGCGGCGATACAGTACCTGCAACCGATGCACCAGTTGTAGTCGACAACCACCAATCCATCCGGCTCCTTCCAGGTGGCATGGACAGGGCATACCTTCACGCAAGGAGGATTCTCACAGTGCTGGCACTGTACGGGCAGATAGACGAACCCTTTCTCCGGGACCTGAGGAGGATCGTAGTAATGCTCGGAGTTTTCAAGATTGATCAGATTCCCTCGCTTGAGTCTGAGAACCCTGATCCATTGGAGCTGAGGTTTATAGCGGGAATTATTGTTTTCTTTTACACACGCGTAGACGCATCGTCTGCAGCCGATGCAACGTGAAAGTTCAAAGCCGTAACCCCACAGGGTATCGGGGAGGGCTTCCTTTGTGCTGATCTCAAATTTCTTTCCGTATTTTTGCGAATATCTCTCTTCCAGCTTGGCAATGATGCGCTTCTTCTCATCAGGGGTTAATTCGCGAAAATGCTTTTGCAGAAGATCCTCTGCCTCTTCCTTCGAGCAAGAGGAGAGTATGGGAAGAGAAACACCTGCCAGAGCGGTCAGGGAGAGATTGTGGAGAAACTCTCTTCGGGTATAACGTTTATTATTTCGATTTTGCATCGTGGTTTTTTTCCGGACGATATGGTGGAGGCTCAGGCTTCAACGGTTTAAATTTCGGGTCATGGGGGTTATGGCAATTGGCGCAGAGATAGTAAACCCTCTTGCCCTGACCGGAAAAGTATCCGACCCGCTTTCCATGAATACCGGCCTTCCAGTCCTTATATTGAGGGCCATGACATTCGCCGCACAGCCGATAGCTTTCAGTGAATTTGATTAAATCCCCGTTATAGAGCCTCAGCTTATCTCGATTCTTCGCATCATGGCAGTCGAGACACCATCGCATCGTTTCGGCGTGATGGAGCTTGATATCGGTGTGTTCTTCTTTCAGTTCTCTCTTCTTTCGATTCACCTCCAAGGTGGCATGACAATTGCTGCAAGGAAACATTCCCTCTGTCATTGGAGGAGGAGTATATTCTTCAACGACCGCCGTGGCAGAGGAAGCGAAAAAAAGCAGCAGAAACAGTGAAGTAACTGCTGCGTTGGATACTTTCATGATCGTTCTGTAGCCTTCCTGCCCAAAAAAGAAATCTCGAAGATGTGCAATTCTATTCTACGAGGCACTAAAAATAACAAATAGCATCTCCCGTGACAAATTGCAACCTCTTTTTCGATGGAAATTTCTGGCCGGGTATTCCATTTCTTGTTCCCTCAAGGAACTTGCAACCGTAAGAGAGGTGTGATAATTTTTGTTTATGCACATCGATATTCAGTTTGTGCCTTCTCCTCCCAATCCTAATCTTCTTACTGATCGAGTCGTTGTGGTTATCGATGTTCTCAGGGCAACTTCTGTCATGGTGCATGCGATGTCACAAGGAGCTCTTGAGATCATTCCCGTGGCCACAATAGAGGAAGCTTTTCAAATAGCTAAGGCTTTTCCACGAAGTTCTATGCTTTTGGGAGGAGAGAGGGAAAGCAAGAAGATCCCGGGATTTGATTTAGGAAATTCTCCCAAAGAGTATGTCGCAGAAAGAGTGAAAGGGAAGAAATTAGTCCTGACCACGACCAATGGGACAAAAGCGTTTCATTTGGTTTCTTCCGGGAAAGAGATTTTGGTAGGAAGTTTTTTTAACATTGGAGCCGTAGCACAGAGATGTCTTGAATTGGACAGGGACCTCCTTATTTTTCCTTCGGGGGATGGAGGAAGTTTTTCGCTGGAAGATTCTATCTGCGGAGGAATGTTGATCGAACGGATCACAAACAAAGGAAAAAAATCCATTTCTTTGACCGATGCCTCCTACAGTGCTCAAATCCTTTATCAAAGATTCAAAGATAATTTATTAGAGGCTTTTCACCTCTCACACCACGGAAAAGAGCTGATTAACCATGGCTTCGAGGATGACCTCGTCTATTGCGTTCAGATTGATACTACAAACATCGTTCCAGAATTTAAGGCTGGAGTAATCAGGGCTAAGTGATTGCAGAATGGGTCTGCCTGCCGGCAGGCAGAGATTGGGCGATGCGGAGTATAATAAAGATAATTCGTCATGAGGGCTGCAACACCCACAAGCCACGAAAATAGAACTATTCCCCTCTCCCTTGATGGGGGAGGAAATTTTTTATTTTCTCAGCAAAGAGGAGAGAGCGATGCGACGCCGAGATCGGGAATTAGGGAATAAAGAAACCATCCTCGCCATTTTAGAACAGTCTCCGGTAGGAAGGATGGCCACCATCAATCGGAAGGGCTTTCCGGTGATCAAGCCTGTCAACTTTCTCTATTGGGACGGAAGGATTTACCTCCACTCCTCAACGAAGGGAGAGAAGATCAGCGATATCCGTCGAGGAAGTCCCATCTGTTTTGAAGTGGATGAGCCCATTGCCTATGTGGCGGCTGTAAGCCCCGCCTGTAAGAGCACCTATTACTATCGAAGCATCATCGTTAAAGGAAATGCTGCCATTGTGAGCCGGCTTGACAAGAAATTAGAAATTCTTGAGAGGCTGATGGAGAAATATCAGCCAGAAGGCGGCTGTGAAGGAGTAACAGAGGAGATTCTTAAGAGAACAGCGGTGATCGAAATCTCTATTCGTGAAATAACCGGAAAGGAGCATTTGGGATAAATGAAATCTACTGTCTCCATTGTCAAGTGCAAAAATTATGAGGAAGATAAAGTTTTGAATGCACTTCGGCAGTCCATTGACCTGATTGGAGGGATTCAGACTTTTGTAAAGAAGGGCAGGCGTGTCCTTCTCAAGCCAAATCTCCTTTTTGGAAAACCTCCAGAAAAGGCTGTGACGACTCATCCCTCTGTCATCAGAGGGATGATCCAGATCGTTCGGGAAGCAGGAGGGGTCCCTTTCATTGGAGATAGTCCTTCGGTCGGAAGTTTGACGAGGACGGCTGAGAAAGCTGGCATCAAGGCAGTGGCCGATGAGATGAAATGCCCTCTTGTGGAATTTAACAGACCTGTTCTCCCTTTGAAAGGAGGAGGGAAAACATTTAAACAATTGGAAGTTGACCAGACTGTTTTGGAAGCGGATGTGATCATCAATCTTCCTAAATTCAAAACTCATAGCCTGACGCTTCTCACCCTGGGGGTAAAGAACCTCTTCGGGTGTATCCCCGGACCGAAGAAAGCCTTATGGCATCTTAAGGCAGGAGATGATCGAAAAATCTTTGCCCAAATACTTTTTGATATCTACCATGTGATCCAGCCCTCCCTCTCCATTTTGGATGGGATTGTGGGGATGGAAGGGAATGGACCGAATAGCGGCCGCCCGATTCCAATAGGATTGATTCTGGCAAGCGGGGATCCCTTGAGTTTGGATCAGATCGTATGTGACCTGTTGGGGATTTCAAGGGAATCTCTGTTGACGAACCGCGTGGCGCTTGAACAGGGGATGGGAAAAGATCCGATTGAGGTTTTGGGGGAGAGCGTAGAAGATCTTAAGATTTCTGACTTCCAATTTCCAGCCCTCTCTCAGCCGGATTGGAACTTACCGGGATTTTTGGGAAAGGCGTTGAAGAACGCTCTGACTTCCAAACCAGTGATTGATGAAGAAGTGTGCAAGGATTGTGATCGATGTGCAGAGATCTGTCCTCCTAAGGCCCTGGCGAGAAAGGGAGAGGATTTGATTTTCGATTACGGACAATGCATCCGCTGTTTATGTTGCCTCGAGGTCTGCCCAGAAGGAGCCATCTCGATCAAACCAGGATGGGCATTGAAGATAGTACGCGGTAGGCAGAAGGCAGAAAGCAGAAAAAAGTGATGTAGCGCCCTCATTGATTGAGGGCGGAGAGCTGATGCGCAATATCAAACTTATCATTGAATATGACGGAACGAATTATCAGGGATGGCAGATTCAACCCAAGGGTCCGACCATCCAGGGAATCCTCGAACAAAAATTAGGGCTTCTCACAGGCCAACCCGTACAATTGTTCGGTTCTGGAAGAACAGATTCGGGGGTTCATGCATTCGGCCAGGTAGCTCACTTCAAGACGCAAAGCCAAATGGATATCCGTACGATCCAGAGGGCGCTGAACAGTCTCCTCCCTCCTGACATTGTGATTCAAGAGGTAGAAGAGGTTGATGAAAGTTTTCATGCACGAAAGCATTCGAAAAGCAAAGTCTATGAGTACCGAATTCTCAACCGAAATCTTCGGTCAGCCTTTCATCGAGGATATGTGTGGTATATCCCTCAAAAATTAAATTTGATCGAGATGAAGAAAGCGACCCAAGGTTTGATTGGAGAACATGACTTCTCAGCTTTTCGCACAGTGGGCTCTCCAACTCGAACGGCTGTTCGGAGGGTGATCCGGGCGGAATGGAAGAGGGGACGTGATGGCCTCATCCGTTTCGAGATCGAAGCCAGTGGTTTTTTGAAACAAATGGTGAGATCAATCGTCGGAACATTAGTCGAGATTGGAAAAGGCAGGATGAATGCCGCGGATCTTCGAAAGATCTTAAATTCCAAAGACCGAAGAGAGGCAGGCCCCACCGCCCCAGCTCAGGGGCTTTTTCTGAAAGAAGTGAAATACTAGATTTAGGCATTGAGGGATTGCGAATTGAGGAATTAATTAACCTCAATTCCTTAATTCCATAATCCCTAAATTTTGATTAATTCGTAATTCCGTGTTCCCATCCCGATTTCTTCGGCATAAGCAAGCTGAACGGTCCAGTCCACTTTTGGATAAATCGCTCGAAATTTATCTTCTCCAGGTTCCCAGGCTCCAGGGAGTTTGGAGGATCGGTTTCCTTCTTGCCCATTCACCAAATCAACCGAGGCTTGATCGATTGCAACCGGATCCTCAGAAGAAAGGATCCCAATATCATTGACAATCGGTATATCGGAATACCCATAACAGTCACAGGCGGGGGAGATTTGAGTGAGAAAGTTGAGGTATAGGGTCTTGCTCTTTTTCTTGTGGATAACTCCATAAGCATGCTCCACCATTTTCTTTTGGAAAATAGGGACGCTCTCGTTCCATTGGATTTGAATGGCCCCTGAAGAACAGGTGAGGATGCATTCTCCACACCCAACGCATTTCTTAGGATCGATAAAGGCAATGCCCTGTTTGGTTTCGACTCCCGATTGAGGCGGCCGCATCGAAATCGCTTCCTGTGCACACCAACTGAGACAGGTTTTACACCCTTTGCAGGCTTTCCCATTGACTCGGGGTGAGATATTTGAATGCTGACTCAACTTTCCTTCACGGCTGGCGCACCCCATTCCCAGATTCTTCAAAGCTCCTCCAAACCCCGACAGTTCATGTCCCTTGAAATGGGTAACGGTGATCAGTCCATCCGCCATATAGATCTCTCGGGCGATGGAAACTGTTTTGAAAATAGGTTTGTCAATTCGAACTTTCACGGCACTATTGCCTCTCAAACCATCGGCAATCAGAATAGGGGCATTCACGACAGACTCTGTGAACCCGTTTTCGAAAGCGGTGATTAGGTGGGAGACCGCTTCACTCCGAGTTCCAACGTAGAGGGTGTTGGCATCGGTTAAGAAAGGTTTCCCTTTATATTGTTTGACTCGATCGACCACCCTTCTTAAAAAGATGGGCCGAACATAAGCTGTATTTCCTTTCTCCCCAAAATGGAGTTTAATTGCCACCAGATCCTTCTCCCTGATCTTTTCCTTCAAATCAGCGCGATCCAAAAGGATGTCCAATTTATTCAGGAGTGTTTTCCCGGATTCAACCTTCAGATCTGAAAAGAAGACAGAGCTCTTCATATTGGAACCTCCTTGCCAAACATTCTAAGGAAATCCCTCTGCTGTGTCAATGATCGGAGGGGAGACGACAGGCTGTTGAAAAACGCCCATCTGCAGCGTTATCCGGCCGCCTCACCGTCTCGGCGGCGTGGCAACAAGTCGCTCCTTATTCGTCGCGACACCACCCCTCATCCTTCGTCGTTGCGACGTACATTCAAGTGCGTCTCACTCCTCATGATTTCGGGCGCCTTGCATCTGGGCATTTTTGATCAGCCTGCAAAAAACAAATTTTCCACCAGGCCGATAAGAGGTTGACCCATTCGTTGAAAGCGAACCCCGTTATTCATCTGAAGAAGTTGAAAGGAAGAAGTCGAAAAAGAGGGCGCAAGGGTTGACTTTTGATTGGGAAAAGAGGTAATTTATATTGTTCTTTTAGATGGGGTAAGTGACGGAAAGGAGAAGAGATGAAACGAGCTGAACCGACCCAGATTCGTAACATAGGAACCTTTGGCCATGGCGGAGAAGGGAAGACTTCCTTGGTCGAGGCAATTCTTTTCGATACGGGGGAGAATACCCGCCTTGGCCGCGTCGATGATGGGTCCTCTTTAATGGATTTTGAACCGGAGGAGATCAACCGAAAGATCAGCATCAGTGCCTCTCTTTCTCATTTTGAGTGGAATAAGCATCAGTTTCATATCATTGACACACCGGGTTATGCCAACTTCATCGCTGAGGCAAAGGCCTCCATGAGGGTGGTGGATGGAGCCATCATCGTTGTCAGTGGGAATTCGGGGGTGAAGGTTCAAACCGAGACAGTATGGGGATATGCCAATGAGTTTCAAGTCCCACGGATCCTCTATGTCAGCAAAATGGACACAGAGCGGGCCAATTTCCTCAAAGTCGTCGAAGAGGTAAAGAAGACTTTTCCTTCTCAACCGGTTGTTCCTGTCCAACTTCCTATCGGAGGAGAGGGAAATTTTAAAGGAGTGGTAGATTTGATTCAGAGAAAGGCCTATTTCTACCGAGAAGACGGAAGTGGTCAATTCGAGCTCAAGGATGTTCCTGCGGACATGAAAGAAGAGGTAGAACGACTTCGTGAGAAGTTGGTCGAGACCGCAGTAGAAATGGACGATCAATTAATGGAAAAATATTTAGAGTCAGGAGAGGTGTCCATAGAGGAAATTATTCGGTGTCTTCGAAAAGGGACCATGGAAAGGAAATTGGTACCTGCCGCTTGTGGTTCCTCCATCCGAAATATAGGGATTCAACCCCTTCTGGATCTGGCGATCTCCTGCTTTCCTTCACCTTTAGAAAGAGGTTCAGTTCAAGGAAAGAATCCCAGGACGGGAGAACCTGAAACGCGTGACCCTAAAGAAGATGCGCCGTTCTCTGCTTTTGTATTTAAAACGGTCGCTGATCCTTTTGCCGGAAAGCTGAATCTCTTCAGGGTATATTCTGGATCGGCGAATGCAGATTCTACCCTCTACAATTCCAAAAAGGACGTGAAGGAGAGAATCGGCCAGATTTTCTTGTTGGAGGGGAAAAAGCAGAAGCCGGTAGGCTTCGCCGGTGTGGGGGATATCGTGGCGGTTGCCAAGTTAAAGGAGACCACCACAGGTGACACCTTCTCCGATGAGAAAAAGCCCATTATGTTTGAAGAAACCAAACTACCTCTCCCCGTGATCTCCTATGCGCTGACCCCAAAAAGCAAAGGGGATGAGGACAAGATCACCGCCTCGCTGGCGCGCATCCACGAGGAAGACCCGACGATGATGTTAGGCCGAGATGAACAAACCGGTGAGATCATTCTCTCGGGTGTGGGGCAGACCCATGTGGAGGTGATCGTTGAAAAATTGAAAAGAAAATTCGGAGTGGAGGTGAACCTCAGTGTCCCGAAAGTTCCTTACAAAGAGACAATTCGTGGATCAAAGACCGGTGTGATTTACCGTCACAAGAAACAGACCGGTGGCCGGGGGCAGTTTGCTGAAGTCCATTTCGATATTTCTTCTCTTCCACGGGGATCGGGTTTCGAATTCGACAATGCTCTCAGCGGGATGAACGTCCCAAGAAACTTTGTTCCAGCGGTGGAGAAGGGAGTTGCTGAAGCCATGCAAAGTGGAGTCCTGGCTGGCTATCCTGTAGTGGATGTGAAAGTCCGTTTTTATGATGGAAAATCTCACGAGGTCGATTCTTCGGAAATGGCTTTCAAGATCGCTGCGATCATGGCCTTTAAAAAGGGGGTACAGGAAGCCAACCCCGTGCTTCTTGAGCCTATTATGAAAGTGGTGGTGACGGCACCGGATGAGAACATCGGTGATGTGATCGGTGACCTCAACAGTCGCCGGGGAAGGGTTTTGAGAGTCGATGGCAAAGGAAATTATCAAATGATCGAGGCCAATGTCCCCATGTCAGAAATGTTGAAATATGCCCCGGACCTTAACTCCAAGACAGGTGGGCGTGGAACCTTCACGATGGAATTTTCCCATTATGAAGAAGTTCCCGGACAATTGGCTGAGAAGGTGATTGCTCAGGCTAAGAAGGATAAAGAGAAAGAGGATTAAGAATTAAGAGTTATGAGTTATGAATTGAGAATTCACAAATTACAAGTCACGCGTCACGAGGAACAAATTTCAGATAAAAGTAGCGGACACGTGGCGCGGACACGATAAATATGAAGGCCGTGATCCAAAGGGTAAAATCTGCCCAGGTTTGTGTGGATGGCCGAGTATCTGGAAAGATTGGAAAGGGCCTTCTGGTGCTCCTCGGTGTGGGAAAAGGGGACGGAGAGAGTGATCTCTCTTTTTTGACCTCCAAGATACCTGAACTCAGAATCTTCGAAGACGACTTCGGAAAGTTTAACCTTTCTTTAAAAGAGATAGATGGAGAGATATTGGTCGTCTCCCAGTTCACTCTTTTCGGCGATTGCCGGAAAGGGAGGAGACCTTCTTTTACAGAAGCAGAAGAACCATCCACTGCGAAACATCTCTATGAACAATTCATTTTAAAATTGAAGGAACGAGGCGTTCCGGTCCAGACAGGGGAATTTCAGGCGAAGATGGAGGTTCATCTCGTCAACGATGGACCTGTGACACTTCTATTGGATAGCAGACAAGGATAGGGGAATAAATCATGAGAAGGTGCATTTACCTCATTTTCTTAATCAGTTTTTTTCTCCTTGCGGGTTCTACAACAATAGCCCAGATTTCTAAGGGAGGAAAGGAGATGGGGATGAAAGAGATCAGAGAGCCAGTTGTTGCAGGGGCATTTTATCCCGATAACCCGGAAGTTCTTTCACGGGACGTGAAGCGTTATCTTGAAAATGCGAAGAAGGAGAAGTTGGAAGGGGAAATCGTTGCTCTGATCTCACCTCACGCTGGATATATGTATTCCGGCCAAGTAGCAGCCTATGCCTATAAACTAATCGAGGGAAAGGCGTTTGATTCGGTTGTCGTGGTCGCGCCCAGCCATCGGGCTCTTTTTAAAGGTGCCTCCCTTTATGATCGGGGAAGCTTCCGAACCCCCCTGGGCGTTGTTCTTATTGACGCTGAACTTTCCAAAAAGATGATGGAGAAGCGGAAAGAGATTCAATTTCTTCCCGAGGCTCATTCCCAGGAGCATTCGTTGGAAGTTCAAATTCCTTTCTTACAAGTCGTTTTAAAATCGTTTAAACTGGTTCCCATTGTAATGGAGCCCTACTGGAGCTGGGAAACCTGCCAATACCTCGCCTCAGCCATTGCCGAGGCTGTGAGAGGGAAAAAGGTCTTATTAGTTGCAAGTTCAGACCTCTCCCATTTTCATTCTTATGATGAAGCGGTTAAACTCGATAAGATCGTTCTGAATCATATCGATCGATTCGACCCAGAAGGATTGAACCGAGATCTAAAGGATGGACGTTGTGAAGCCTGCGGCGGAGGGCCAATCATTTCTATCATGCTGGCAGCCAAAGCACTGGGGGCGAATAGGGGGAAGGTGCTCAAATATCTCAACTCTGGAGATGTGACTGGGGATCGGGGCCGAGTGGTAGGTTACGCGGCTGGCGTTTTATATAAGACAGCCGGGGGGAAAGAGAAGATGAAAGATGAAAAGAAAGTTGGTGTCGATTTGGGTTTAAAGGAAGAGGAAAAGAAGACCCTCCATCATATTGCGAGAACAGTGATTGAGAATAAGGCAAGAGGAAAGGCCGTCCCAGAGTTCAAGATCGAATCGCCCGTTCTGAAGGAGAATCGGGGGGCCTTTGTGACCATTCAAAAAAGAGGACAACTGAGGGGTTGCATTGGTTACATTGAAGGGCATGGACCACTTCATAAGACGATTGAGAAAATGGCTGAGGCTGCGGCATTCAATGATCCCCGTTTCACCCCTGTTAAGGAAAAAGAACTTCCAGAACTCGATATTGAAATATCCGTTTTAACTCCCCTCAAGAGGATCACAGATGTCAATGAAATTCAAGTTGGGAAACACGGGATCTACATTAAGAAAGAATGGTTCTCAGGTCTTCTACTCCCCCAGGTCGCTACAGAATACGGATGGGATCGTCAGACCTTTTTAGAACACACCTGTCAGAAGGCAGGCCTTCCTTCCAATGCGTGGAAAGAAAAGGATATAGAAATCTATATTTTTTCGGCAGATATCTTTTAACCCGCTCATCCCTTCGTCATTCGATTTTGTATTGTTTTACAATGGCGGTTAACTGTTTGCCCAGGTCATTCAGGTTTTAGGCTGCTTGGTCCACCTGCTGCATGCCTTTCTGCATTTGCACCGCCCCTTGATTGATATTCTCCATCGCCCGTGTGATCTGATCCATTCCGGATACTTTTATTTTCCTGAAACCTGCCCAGTGCCGGATGAATATCATTCACCGTCGAAATGAGTAAGGGTCAAAAGCAGACTTGACCCCTTTTCTTCCTCTTGTGGCGGTGAGAAGAGAAGTGCATTGTTGAGAGAATTGGCAGAGAGAGAATGGATGGACGGGGAGGAACTAAGGGTGGTGAGGAGAGCGAGAGAGATTGTGAGAGTGACAAAGCATCTTTGAGGTGGCGGTGCGGGGGTACGGGTATCCGGCCCTTAGTTGTTTCCCACGATTTTTCTTGAAATGATTGCAGGAAATTCATTAAATTTTGTTGCTTTTTTTTAAAAGTGTAGTATAACTTCTTATGTTTAATCTTATATATTTATCCAAAAAAGGGATTTCTTCACAAACAAAGAATTAGTTGTTTTACAGGATGTCTCCTGACAGGAACGTATAACCATAGCATTGCAGCACGGTTAATATGACATCAACCATATTAATTTTCTAACCGGAGATTGGATTATGGACAAAGAACTTATCCTAGACAACGAAAATATGACCATATGGTATTATCCTCACAAAAAAATCGTCCACCATGAATTTCATAAATTTACGTATGGGAAGACATTGCGGGACGGATTAAGTGCAGGAGCTGCAATATTAGAGGAAAAGGGGGCTCAAAAATGGTTATCAGATGACAGGAAGAATACTGGTCTCGGTAAAGATGACATGGATTGGACTGCGACTGTTTGGAGGCCTCGAGTCATAAAGGCAGGATGGAAATATTGGGCTCTTGTTCTCCCGGAAAAAATTCTAGGACAGATGAGTATGAAACGAATAATCGAAGAATATGCCAATACTGGCGTTACGGTACAGATATTCAGCGACCCCGATGAAGCCATGAGGTGGCTTGAGACCCAATAGGCTGCCAATAGATGGTATGAGCTTATATGTATGCTTTTTAACTCCACGAAAGATCAAGTTTTTCGGGACGAACCTATCTCTTCAATAAATTTATAGAAGTCGTTTGTGTTCTGATTGTTTTCATTTCTCTTGTTTTGTACCAGTTTAGTCCCTATCTTACCCGCCGCTATCGAGACATCAGCTTGAATTGTTATACAGGGCCGCTTGGGCCGTTGCCGTATCCGCAGTGAGGAGGGTTTGCAGGAATTCCCTTGGATGGATGCCTTGTCTTCTGGCAGTTTGCACTAAAAATGAGCTAACTACCAGATCGTAAGCTAAAGAAGAAGGGAGAAATGGGTGACACTCCTGAGAAGGAGAAAGGAGTGTACCCATGGAGAATGTAGCAGGAGTTAAGAAGAAGGGCAAGAGGAAAGGAAGTCGGTATGGGAAGCGGTATGGGGTTGAGTTCAAGCTTCGGTGTGTGAAGTTACGATTAGAAGAAGGGTTACCAGTTTCTTTGTTGTCCGAGGAGGCAGGAGCCAGTAAAGATGTCATTCGTCGTTGGGTGAAGGCATATCAGGAACGGGGAGAAGCGGGGTTACGGAATCGTATTATATCCTCGGGGAGACGACGGAAGCTTCCCGGACCAGTACGCGAGAAGATCGTCGAGATCAAGAAGCGTGAGCCTCTCTTTGGTGTCAAGCGGATTTCCCATCTTTTAAAGCGTGCGTTCTTCCTCAGCGCGAGCCCGGAGACAGTCCGTCGGACGCTGCGGGCAGAATCGTTGATTGTTCCTTCCAGAAAGAAACACCATCGCAACATCACCCGTCCTCGGTTTTTTGAGCGGTCGACACCGAATCAATTGTGGCAGTCGGACATCTTCACCTTTCGCCTGGGGGGTCGGTATGCCTATTTGATCGGGTTTATCGACGATTACTCGCGGTACATGGCGGGTTTGGAGTTATACCGGAGCCAGACGGCGGATCAGGTACTGGAGGTGTATCGTCGGGCAGTTGGGGAGTATGGGGTACCGAAGGAGGTGTTGACAGATCGGGGACGGCAATATACGAACTGGCGGGGATCGACTCGGTTTGAGCGGGAGTTACGGAAGGACCGAGTCAGACACATTAAGTCCCAGGCCCATCATCCGATGACGCTGGGGAAGGTGGAGCGGTTTTGGAAGACGATCTATGAGGAGTTTTTGGTACGGGCGCAGTTTGGGAGTTTTGAGGAGGCGAGAGAGAGGATTCGGCAGTGGGTGCAGTATTACAATTACAAGCGGCCTCACCAGGGGATTGGAGGGCTGTGTCCTGCGGATCGGTACTTTGAGATCCAGGCAGAGCTGCGAAAGACGATGGAGCAAGGGATCGCAGAGAATGTGCTGGAGATGGCCTTGCGGGGGAAGCCGCGGGAGCCGTTTTACATGGTAGGGCGGATGGAGGGGCAGTCGGTGGTCTTACGGGCGGAGAAGGGAAAGCTGCGTTTGATGGTGGATGATGAAGAGGGCGGTGGAAAGCAGGAGATGATCTATGAAGTTGGCGCCAAAGGAGAAGAGAAAGATCGTTCTATTAAGAGGGAGGAGAGCGATGGACAAGGTAGAGAAGCCGAAGGTAGAGAGGTCAGGGATAGAGGACAAGAGAGGGAGGAAGGTTTCGGGGCACACGGCGGAGGAGAAGTGCCGGGCGGTGTTGTCGGTATGGACGGAGAGACGCAAACCCGGAGAGGTTTGCCAGGAGTTGGGAGTCGCGTGGAGTTTATTGAACCAGTGGCAGGAGCGGGCGATGGAGGGGATGCTCTTGGCATTGCAGTCACGGGTTGCGGTGATGGAGAAGAGAGTGGCATTGAACTCGCGTCTTGCGGTATTGTTGGAGCGGAAGAGCAAGGGAGGAGCGATGAAAGGATTGGAGCGGCGTTTGGCGAGACTGCAGGGAAGTCCGGTGGCCAAGCCAGGAGAGTTGAAGGAGGTTGGGGCAGAGAAGAAGGTCTGACAATCTACAGGGAGATTTTGGATGGAGGAAAGGAAACGGCGGCACGAGAGGGAGAAGGAACAGAAACTTGCACGGGAGCGGGCGCTGGTGATTCTCCAGGTGCGCAGTGGAGCCTTAACTGCAAAGGAGGGAGCGCAGCGGCTGGGGGTGTCGCGCAAGACGTATTACGAGTGGGAGGAGAAGTCGCTCAAAGCCATGGCCCTGGCGTTGGAGAATCATCCTGCGGGAAGACCGCCTGTGCCTGTGGACGAAGAGAAGGAGACGCTTCTGGAGCGGATCCAGGAATTGGAGAAGAAGCTGGATGTCGCGAAGCAGACCACCAAGGTGAAAGAGTTCCTGGGGGTGTATGAGGAGTTTCGGGACCGCGGCGGCGCTAAAAAAAAACAATAGATCGGCAAGAAGCGATCAGAAAGGTTGTAGAGACGATTGAGAGTATGAAGGAACGGACAGGGATGCCTTATGGGATGATTTGCAAGACGCTTCAGCTCCCTTTAGCGAGTTTTAACCGGTGGCGCTTCAGGATCAAGGAAAACGTTGTTTTAATCAATCGTCCGGGTCCGAAGAAGGTACAACCGTTTGATCCTTCGGTTCTTGACACGGAGGTTCAATCGTTAGATCATGGGGTGAAGCGGAGTGTAGGAACAACCGGCTTATATCAACGGTACCGGTTTAGTGTGTCACGGCGGGAGCTGGGGCGAATGGTGGAGCGGGTACGGCACGACCTGGAGTCGGATCGCCGTGCCCATCTTCGCTGGATCGAATGGCTGACGCCAGGGGTAGTGTGGGCTATGGACTTCACGGCATATGACCTGGGGATAGCCGGTAAAATCTATTTGCACAATACGCAGGATCTGGGCTCGCGGTACAAGTTTTTGCCGATGGCCGGAGAGTATCCGGTTGGAGAAGAGGTGGCTGGATATCTGAGCGAGAAGTTTGATCGGTATGGCACGCCTCTGGTGTTGAAGCGGGATAATGAAGGGAATATGAACCACACCGCCATCAACGATGTATTAGCCGAATCATTTGTTCTACCTTTGAACAATCCGGAGTATTATGCACCCTACAATGGAGCAATCGAAGAGTCACAACGAGAGGTGAAGACAACTCTACGGAAGAAAATTATGTTGGGTTTGCATGGCTACCGGGATCATATCGCTGCGTATGCGGAAGCTGCGGTCAATGATCTGAACCATCGGATCCGGCCTTGCCTGAATGGGAAGACATCCTGTCAGGCATTCTTTGAATCTGGCAACAGACCGGCTTTTACGAAACGGCAAAGGAGGGGAATCTATGATTGGGTAATGGAAAGGGTGGAAAGGATTTTGTTGGCAATGAATCAATCTGGACTGGCTGTCAGAGAATCAGCCTGGAGGATCGCGGTGGAATCCTGGCTCCAATCCAGTGGACATATCAGGGTTCACATCAATAAAAAGTGTCACCCAATTTTACCCCTTTTTTTAGCTCATGAATAGGTAGCGTGTACAATCGAGTCAACCCCGTTTGAAAGGGCCGTGCTTTACCCTGTCCTTTCTGTTAGAAATTGCATCTTTTTTGATATCATCCCCACCATCATTGGCGGGGTTTTCTAACGGGGTCAACCTGTCGACCCTTTCCACACCATTGTTCGGCAACAACCGAGAGGCGTCGAGGACCAATATCATGGTATCCTCCTGCTGGACGGCCGCTGAAAGAAAGCGCGACTGCGACACAGCCGCTGGAGGAGATTGGATCTGCTTTGATGAAAATTCAAGAATGTTCAACACTTCATCTACAATGACTGCCACCGTTTGGTCCTGGATCTGAACGATCAAGAGGACATCCTGCAATTCAGGATGATTGCCCGCTTGGCCGAAAAGCCTTCTCAAGTCAATCACTGGCAGCATCTGTCCAGCCATTGCGATAATCCCCAACATCGAATTAGGCGCATCGGGAATCGGGGTTACGGCCACCATACGTACCGCTCGACTCACATGATCCAATGGCAAGGCATAGCGCTGCTGATCAATCCGGAAAACAACATAGTGTCTGGACTTGCCCTCTGATTGAGAAGGCTCGGTCACTTTTTGCATTGATAAGGCTGCGAGGTCCATATCCTGTTCACCCCGTTGGAAAGCCCCGCATTTTATGTGCGGGGCTGACCTGGATTTGTATTTCCTTCCTTATAGAAAGATCGAGTAAAAGCCCCGTGATTTCTAACGGGGTTCACTCCTTATTCAAGAGAGGCAACCTAAAAAAGAAGGTGGAGCCTTTCCCAACTTCACTTTCAACCCCAATGGTACCTTGATGCCCTTCGACGATCTTCTTTACAATGGCCAGCCCGAGACCTGTACTTTTTTCACCCGCTGTTGGTTTGGTGCTTGCTTTTTGAAAGGGTTTAAAAACATGCGGCAATTCATTTTCGGGAATGCCTTGACCCTGGTCGATCACTTTGGTGACCACAAAGTCCTTTTCCTTTAACACTTCGATACGCATCATCGTATTGGGATGAGAATATTTGATGGCATTGCTGATTAAGTTATTCAATACTTGTTCAATTTTATTCTTATCAAAATCGACCAGAGGGATGTCATCCGAAAGCACGGAATCGATTGAGATGCCTTTCTCCGTTGCAAAGAATCTATTGAATTCGATATTCTTTCTTACAAAGTCTGGATAATTATTCTTCGTTATCTCCAGCTCTAATTTTCCCGATTCAATTTTTGATATGTCTAACAAACTATTCAAGAGTTCGAGCATGAATTTGCTTGTGTCATAGATCTTTTTCAAAAATTCCTTCTGTTTTTCTGATAAATTTTCGCTTGAATATCTCGATAGGACTGAGGAAGAATTCTGTATCACAGCAATTGGATTTCTCAGGTCATGAGCTGCCATTCCCAAAAATTCATTCTTCTGTATGTTTAGCTCTCGCAGCTGATCGTTGGACTGTCGCAATGCCTCCTCAGCCAGCTTGCGCTCGGTGATGTCGTGAATGATGGAGTACAATAGTTGTTTGCCACGCATGAAAAGCGGGCCGCTGTAGACTTCGACGTCCCGGATTTGACCATTCGCCAGCCGATGCTGATAGTAAGAATGGTTCTGCTGCTCGGTCAGAACGCGCTGCATCTCGGTCTTGACCTCCTCTGCCGTCAGGGTGTTGATATCCGTCATCTTAAGTTTGAGCATCTTTTCATAGGGGTAACCGTAGAAAACGCAGGCACCTAAGTTGGCATCCACAATCGTCGCTGTTTCCGGATCGATCATCAGCATGGCCGCCTGATTCTTCTTAAACAGGCTGTGATAGCGTGCCTCGCTTTCGTGCAATTCTTTCTCAGCCTGCCGGAGCGCAGTGATATCCTGCATCATGCCGATCATACGAGTCGCTTTTCCCTGCCCACTGGTCGTGAAACTTCCGCGGTCGTGGACCCAGCGATAGGCGCCGTCCTTATGACGGAAGCGGTATTGCGCGTCTAAGGGTGTCAGATATTTTTCGGAAATCTTCAACATCCGAAGGACCTTCTCCCGATCCTCCGGATGGATCATCTGCTCCCATTGGGCAATTCCTCCCCGCATCTCATCGGGGGAATATCCCAGTACCTGTTCGAGGCAGTCGCCCCACATCATGTCGCCCGTGCTGACATCGTACTCGTGCACGAGCTGTCCAGAGGCTGCAAACAGCAGCTCATAGCGGTTCTTCCAGGCGGCGATTTTCCCCTCGGCTTTTTTGTGCTTGGCGATATCAGCAACGATGCAGAGTTCAGCCGGGGTTGATGAATTCTCATTCATACCATTTATTACCTTTCCATTACGTTCAGAAATCGGTACAACTCGGATTGGTGTACCCTCCAGCCGTTCCCGGCTTTTACGGCTTTGATTCTTCCAAGTCGGATATACTTCAGATAAGTAGGTTTCGAAATCTTAAGATAGTGGATGGCTTCATTGGTTGTTAGGACGACGTCTTTGTCCGTTAAAGGCATTATCTTGACTCCCTTTTTCCGTGTTTTCTGGGGTTTTACTGCAAATTAAGTGCCAAGGCCTGAATTTGTGTATTTCGATTCAATAAGTAATGGATATTCATAGTTAATTAAATTTCGGAAGGGGTCGGTAGTGGTAAGAATTCAGTTGACAAGAGCGACTTCTTGGCAAAACAGACAAAATTCTGTACAAAACAGACAAAATTTTGTAGATGGATGACCGCCGTTCACGGCCCATGGGCCCGCCAAAGGCCCGTTGGGTCCCGCAGACGGCGGGATTAGAAAAATCTTTCTAAATCTCTATTCCTGCCTGCCGGTAGGCAGGTACAAAGGGAGACTTTCAGTCTTCCCCATTTGGAAAAAGGAAGGTGTGAAAAAATCCCTGAAAGCACATTTATCAATTTTTTGATACTTTCTGGGCCAATATGGTCTGCAATTAAGCGTCCCCACCACGGTAAGTATTCATACCATATTACATCTTCTAGGAAAGGGACGATTTCGCCTAGTTTTTCTATAGGGAGATAGAATGGAGTTGCCCTTTTGATTGCCTGATTCGGGGGTTCTGGATTCAGGGAAGGGTTAGTAAGAATTGCCAGTGGGAAGTTACGCACCAGCGCCCAGTCCAATAGGTCGAAGTCACGAGTACCCATGCCGTCCAAGATGACCGCATCATAAGTCCAAGACATCATCTTCTCGACGGCTTCTTGATAGGTGGTGGCAGTTTCAAACCTGCATTCTGGGCATGATTCCGAGATTTCTTTTTCCAAAACCGCCAACACATCTGGTTTGTCGTCCACAGCTAAGATCCTCTTGCCCATTAGAATAGATTCTTTCATGACTACCCTCCTTACTTGATACGGAACACAAAGCGAAAAGCGCTAAGCCTATCACTCTTGCCCAAATTAGGCTTTTAAAAAGAGGCGCATTTAAGATAGAACCAAGCTTAAAACCCGCGATAGCCAATAACTTGAATTTTATGTCCTTTTTTAAAAGGGTAAATGCATAGACTGTACCAAATGCTAAAATCTGACTAAGAGTCAAAGATGTTTAATGTAAGATATAAACAAAATATTAATAACTTATGACCCAAAAGGACTGGGAATCGATAAAAGAGAAAAAGGTGAACCTGGTTTTGAAAACATCCAAAATTTGTCAAAAGTCGTAATAATTTCAATACATTTTTAAAAATTCTCGTTTAATTTGGAGAGCAGTATAAGTGGGTATTCCGACGCAATCCCAAACGACGCTGTGGCTGAATTTTTTCAAAGCTCCAGGGGAGAGGGGGATTTTCCGACCAGCTTATTTTCGAGATCAATT
Source organism: uncultured delta proteobacterium (assembly GCA_963827685.1). Taxonomy (GTDB): domain Bacteria; phylum Desulfobacterota; class BSN033; order BSN033; family UBA1163; genus UBA1163. The sequence continues at coordinate 428,242 of CAWHBU010000002.1, forward strand.
TAATTAGGTGGGGCTGACTTTGAAGTTAACGTAGTCCACATTCAAAAATGATTGACAAGGATCGGTAGTTTATATATATTTTTTCATAATATACTGGCCGAATTGAAATAAGCGGGGGAACCATTTTTTTTGGGGGTGAATTCCAGAAATCCTGGAAAGGATATCCCTTAATTCTAACCCGTCAGCTAACCCCGCAGGCGACTAAGGGAGAGAATCGAGGGTAGGGGACCTTCCTCTACTTTTTTTTTGGGATGAATATGAAGAACGAAGTGCTGAAAGAAGCTTCTTGCCCGGTGGAGAAAGTGGAACTCCGTAGAGACGTGACGGTTTGGGGTTCCTATATGTGGGGATATGCTGATGTCGGAGCGGACATCTATGCCGCCCTGGGTTTGGTGATGGGAGCTGCTCATGGTGGAGCGAGCCTTGCCTTTTTTGTGGCTGGCCTCATCTATATCATGATCGGACTCTCCTATACGGAGATGGCGTCGACCTACCCAGTTGCTGGAGGAGGCCATTACTATGCGCTAAGGGGTTTGGGGGACTTTTGGGGATATGCGGCGGGGGTGGCCCTTCTGTTGGACTACACCATTGATATTGCCCTCTTTGCTACTGCCTCGGCTGGGTATATGAACTTCTTCATGCCTTTTGTCATAGGTGTTCCGCCGGAGTATTTTGCGATGGACATCTGGGTCTTTAAGAAAGTGAATCCTATCTGGGCAGCCGAAACGATCATCCTCATCAGCTTTCTCATCTGGCTCAACATCCGGGGAGTCCGTGAATCCTCCCTCTTCAACGAGGTCATCGGTGCCATCGATATCATCACGGAATCGTCCATTATTGTACTGGGTTTTCTTTTCGCATGGAAACCCGAGCTCTTCGTCTTACAATGGAAGACCCAATTTCCAACGATGAAGGAGTTCATGTATGGTTCGTCCTTAGCGATCATCTCCTTCGTGGGGTTGGAATCGATCTCCCAGGCGGCTCAAGAGACCAGAAGACCGGCCACGATCATTCCGCGAACTTCCATCACTTTGATTTTTACGGTTTTCATTTTTGCTTTGGCGTTTTCGACCATGGGTCTTGGAGTTCTCCCTTGGCAGGAATTTCCACAGGGAGATCCTGTGGCCAAACTGGCCCATGCCATTCCTATTTTTGGTGTGATGGCTGGACCCTTTGCGGCCATCCTTGGGGCAACGATCCTTCTGATCTCTTCTAATACCGGTGTCATGGGCGCGTCACGTCTCACCTATTCGATGAGCGAACTCCATCTGATCACTCCCTGGTTTGATAAAGTTCATCCGAAATATAGAACGCCGGTCCGCACTATTGTATTCTTTTCCCTCATTGGTATGCTTGAAGCGATTCTTGCGTTTCTAACACCCAGTGCCATGGATACGCTCGGGAATATGTACGCTTTTGGGGCAGCAAGTGGTTATCTCCTCGTCTTCATCTCAATGATCAAGCTTCGGTTCTCCGATCCTTATTCTCCACGGCCGTACAAGATGCCTCTCAACATCAAATGGAATCACAAAGGGAAGACGGTAGACATCCCGGTCCTTGGATTCATCGGGATGATAGGAGTCAGTTTTATTCTTTTTGAGGTTATTCTGACCCATGAGATAGGTCGTATTGCTGGACCCGCGTGGGTGTTAGTCTGTCTCATTTATTATTTCTGGTTTCGAAAGAAAAAAGGGTTACCTTTAATGGGAAGTGTGAAGCACGACTGGGAGGAGGAACAAAAGAATATATTGACCTCCGCAGAGGAATTTGACATGCTCGAACAGTACAAAATCGCCCTGGCTGAAAGAGATAAACGGGAAAAGGAGAAGGCGTTTGGTAAAGTTACCCGAAGTTCCTGAGCGACCTGGATGGCGGGATTATTTTCAGATGATCACGACCGGCTTCATGGTCGTTCTGGGTTTTTACATCTTATGGCAGACCCTTTTCGTGAGGTGGGCGATTCCATCTCTGATTTTTTCCATTGCCCTCGTCCTCTTCAGCATCTTCCGAATCAGAATGATCTGGACTTACTTCCAACAGAAAGGCAGGAGAAATGGGATCTGAGATTCAGATCAGCTTTATAGGGGCATTTCTGGCTTTTATCTTTACGGCGTCTATGACTGCCCTTCTCTGGTGGATGTTTCATGTTCCCAGAGCCATCCCCCAAGCGGCAGCGAAGGCCAGAAGGGCCGTCGGGGCGATCAAGAAAATTTTGGTTCCCACTTCGGGGACTCTTTATTCAGAGCGGGGAATTGAATTAGCATGTCGACTTGGGGAAGAACAGAAGGCGGAGATCTATCTTGTGACTGTTCTCGAAGTTCCCAGGACACTCCCCTTGGAAGCACCCATGCCTGACGCAGAGGCTAAGGCAGAAGATGTGATCAAGCGTGGGGAGGAGATTGTCAGCCTGAGAGGACTTCAGGGAAAGGGAGAGGTGAGGCGAGGACGAGTTGCAGGAGAAGAAATTATCAGAGCGGCCAAAGACTGGGAGGCTGATTTGATTGTGATGGGAATCCGATCGCAGGTCACGATGGCCCAGGATATCTTGGGTCGTAATTCTGATTTGGTTTTGCGTCGAGCTCCGTGTGAAGTGATTGTGGACAAACTCTCTGGGTAGACAGAATGGGAGGGGTTGGATGAAAGTGATGATTATCGGTTGTGGCAGAGTAGGATCGGTTCTGGCGAACCGTTTGGATGAGGCAGGTCATCAGGTGTCGGTTCTCGACAGGAGTCAGCAGGCCTTTCGGAGGCTCTCCGAGAAATTTTCTGGTAGGCGGATAGTCGGCAATGGTCTGGTGGAAGAATATGTGCGTCCAACGCTGCAAGAGGAGGCCGATATCCTTTTTGCGATGACGGATGAGGATAATGTTAATCTGATGATTGTCCAGAGAGTGAAACGAAACTTCAAGTTAGAGAGGGTAGTCGCAGTGGTTCACGACTCCATTCTGGCAGGACTCTACAAGGAGCTGGGAGTAGAGACGGTCTGTCCCACCGACCTGGTTATAAAAGATTTATTACAGACGATCCAAGAAAGATAATGGGTGAAGTCATGTATATCATTATTGTAGGCGCTGGAAAGGTCGGATATCATCTCGGAAGTCTGTTGATGGCCGAAGGTCATGAGGTGATGGTGATCGAGGAAGACCGTTCCAAGGTAGAACTCCTTTCTTTGGAGTTTCATGATGCGATCATGCAAGGAAATGGTTCAACGGTCGAGGTTTTGAAGGAGGCAGGGGCCAACCGGGCGGATGTGGTTGTAGCAACGACGGGCAATGATGAGGACAATCTGGTGATCTGCCAAGTTGTAAAATTGATGTTCCTCCGCCCCCGGACCATTGCAAGGGTTAACAATCCCCGGAACGAAGAGCTTTTCGCTGGCCTTGGAGTGGATGCCTCCGTCAGCGCAACGAAGATCATCAATGCCGTTATTCAGGAACAGGTCAAGGCCGGAGACATGATGATTCCTCTTCTCACCTTGAAGGCAGGAGATGTGGAGATTGTAGAAGTGGAACTCTCACGTTCCTCACATATTGTGAAGAAGAAGATCAGGGATCTATCACTACCCCAAGGGTCGATCTTCATCGCCGTGATCCGGGGAGAAGAGGTCATTATCCCCACTGGGGAGACCGTGTTCCAGCCGGAAGATAAGGTCCTCGCCCTCGTCAAACGCGAAAGCGAACAAATTCTTCGGAAGATGTTGTAATTTCAGCCATAGATGACCGCAACAATAAGCCAGTCGCTCAATATCCTTATCGTGGATGACGAGGTCAACATCCGCAAGACTCTGTCCGTCTGCCTTGAGACCGAAGGTCACAAAGTGATTGCTGTCAGCAACTTTCAGGATGCCTTAGCGGAGGCGTCACGAAGGTCCTTTGAACTTGCATTCGTAGATCTAAGGCTTGGTACGGAAGATGGACTGGATTTAATCCCTCCTTTGCTGGCAGCAGCGCCATGGCTTAAGGTTATTGTCATTACAGCCTACGCTTCTATCGATACGGCCGTCGAGGCCATGCGACGCGGGGCAACCGACTACATTCCGAAACCATTCACACCCGCCCAGGTAAAACTGGCGGTTAACAAGGTATTCGAAATGCGTACGCTGGAGCAAAGAGTTGCAGTTCTACAAGAAGACCTTAAACGGTTAAATCCTGAAGTGGACTTTTCAAGTTCCAGTGCTATCATGCAGCGGGCTGTGAATCTGCTGCACCAGGTGGCCTCCACTGAAGCCACCATTCTTTTGCGCGGGGAAAGTGGAACAGGTAAGACCGTGCTCGCCCGCGCCATCCATTCCTGGAGCAAACGGGCCGACAAGCCTTTTGCCGTCATTTCCTGTCCCTCTCTTTTGCCAGAACTTCTGGAGAGCGAACTCTTTGGTCATGTAAAAGGGGCTTTTACAGGCGCTGTGCGGGATAATCCTGGCCGCATTGCAACCTGTGAAGGTGGGACCCTTTTACTGGATGAGATCGGCGATTTACCGGCAAACCTGCAGCCAAAACTTCTGCGCTTTCTTCAGGACAGGGAGTATGAGAGGGTGGGAGATTATACAACACGAAAAGCGGACGTCCGCATCATTGCCAGCACCAACAGGGATCTCGATAGAGCAGTCAAAGAAGGCCAGTTTCGCGAAGACCTCTTTTATCGACTCAATGTGATCCAGATCGATATTCCCCCTTTGCGTGAACGGCCGGAGGATGTGACGATCCTTGCTGAGAGGTTATTAGCCTTTTTTGGTCGGGCCGGGCATCATCTCTTTCTCGGTTTTACCCCGGAGGCGCTTCAAGCCCTCAAACAATACCACTGGCCTGGAAACCTCAGAGAGCTGCGAAACGTTGTTGAACGGGCAGCCATTCTCTGTCAAACAGACAAGGTTGGAATCGAATGTCTTCCTGAAAATCTGTTGCCAAGTGATTCAGGCGCGAGACCTGGCGATAGGGTCTCTTTGGAGAAAATCGAGGAGGAACATATCCGGCGGGTGTTGGCTACGACAAAATCGCTTCAAGAGGCCGCAGATATACTCGGCATAGATCAGGCGACCCTATGGCGCCGCAGGAAGAAGTATGGAATTTGATATTAGTGGAAGGAAGGATTCGGTGCTTTGTTCCACCTACAACTAAAGAATTCTCAAAATCATTTGAACTATTGATTTCGATTTGAAAGTGAGCATAACGCTCAAGGCCAAGAGAAGTGTGAAGGCTCCTTATTGCTCGCATCAATAACATATAAAATTGGTTGCACAAAACTAACTTGAGGCATCGGTAACCCTCAATCATTATCTTTTTCAAGGTCTGGCTTCTCTTTAAACCAGTAATCATCAGGTAAATCCTTAACCAATGTTTTAAAGCCAGTGAACGGCTTCATATCTTCTTGGAATTTGTTCTGAGGCTTGGGCCCCGATTAATGCCCTGACTGGGTGCCAGCTAGGATTTGGGTAAATACTACATTAGTCTTTCTTGTCTCTCCGTCTCGAATATACTCAGCATAACATTCCACCCTATGTGAGCCAATGCTAACACCGGGAAGGTACACTTGGAAAGCTCTCTTCGTTCCTAAGGTTAAATACGATGCATCCGATACATCAAAACAGTATGGCTCCTGCCCTGATTCATAGATACAGGCTCTTTTAATCTCTGGCTTACCAGCTGCCTCAAAAAAAATATTAACCGCAAAGGATGCATTCGCTTGGATACCACTTCCCAGAGCATCTATACTTAATAATCTTACCTCGCCTGAAGCGAGAGGCTCCCTTGGGACCGTAGCACAAGAAGAAGCTATCAACAAAACCACTCCACTCAACAAAACAGTTATTAATATAGACCTCATAGAAATAACCTCCTTCCTATTTTTTTATATCGTGTTATACAGCAAATGTGACCAATTTCTTTGCCTTGTAAATCTGACAGAAATCTTACTAATACAAACGCATTAAGTAATGTTACATAGCCTACGAATCTTTTGACAAGACCATGAGCGAGTTGTTTTACAAACGACAGACCAAAGATTATCAAGGTTTTCAAACCAACGGTTGGTGGTGGATTCATAGCGAACACTGCGCCAAATCCGTTCTTGCACGTTTAATCCCGGTTGATACGGGGGTAAATATTCGATATGGAGCCTCGGATGTTTTTTAAGAAATTGTTCGATGGGATCGCCTCTGTGCCAGCGGGCCCTGTCGACATAAAGCCAAATGGTATATTCTTTAAACCTTCCATAGAGGTGGCGCAAAAGTTTGAGAAACCCTTCTCTATCCCCCCGTTTTGTCTGAATCATGCCATAGCGTCCAAGCAAAGGATTGACCCACCCAGAGATATTCAAGCGGATACGATGCTGGCTGGTGGTGGGAATCTTAAGACGCTTTCCTTTCTTCGCCCAGCCCCGGCTAAGCCTGGGGTGCATCGTAAAGCCTGTCTCATCCTGGAATACAATTGTCTCTTTTGGCCCCAGGGACTCAAGTTTTTTTTAAAGCCCGCTGGAACTTTCGGGCTTCTTGGCTTTGTGCTTGAAGATAAGAATAACTCGCTCTCTTTAACCGATAACCCAAATGATGCATCCAGCGTTGGGCTTGCCGCACCTTCAGGTTTATCCCGAAAGACCGCTTCAGATGAATCGCAACCGTTGGCCCATCCCATTGAGTCCGGTTTAAACCAAATTCCCGCGGAGACTTCTCTAAGTGTCCCTCCAGCACCCTTTGAATCTTTGTCTCTAACCGTGAAGGCCTTCCCGATCTTGGCTTGGATTTTAAGAACTCTAAGCCGTCTTTGTTCACCCCGTGAATCCATCGGCTTAAACTCATCCGGGTCAACCCTAACACCTCGGTTATCCATCCCGGACGTTGCCCTTCAAGCACCAGGAGTAAGGCGGCTATCTTTATGCCTATCCAAGCCCCTGATATTTGTTCGGCTAATGCTAATAAACGCTCTTTATTGGCCTCTTTATGCTCTAAGATTAATGTGGGATTTTTCATGCCCACATATTAACATAAATAAACTGCTATGTCACTTTATTTAGGACGTTCGTATTAAATAAAGATTAAACGGGCATTAAATTTAGATTAAGATTTCTTAACTTCGGCAAATAGAATTTTAAGCTTTTGGGAGAGGGCAATTCACAAAGCGAAGGTTGAACCCTTACTCGGTTCCCTTCACACCTCAATTCCTTCGTACCGTAGAGAACTAGTATCTAATTATATAAATAAGCGTACTTATTTTTAGGGTGAACTGATTTGACATAACGCTTGGTCCATTCAAACGGGGCTGCCTTTTCGTTATGGACGGAAATAAACTCATCGATCGCCTGGCGCAACTGTCGGACGCTTGTAAAGGAGGCGCCCCTCAAGGCATAGCGGCTCAGAAGACTGAACCAGATTTCGATCTGGTTCAGCCAGGAAGCATGTGTGGGCGTAAAATGAAAATGAACCTTCGGATGGCGTTTAATCCAATGATCCCTCTTCGGTCGATGAGTCTTCAAATTGTCCATAATCACATGGATTTCCTCGTCCGGATGTTCGGCAACGATCTCGTTCATAAAATCCAGAAACTCCCGGCGACGACGGCGGCCGTAATGGCCCGCCTTCACTTGTCCCGTGGCCACATTCAAGGCTGCAAAGAGGGTACTCGTTCCATGCCGTCTATACTCATGGTTGGCTCCCGTCAGCGCCTTGCCATTGGGCAGTTTAAGCCACCCCTGAGCCCGTTCCAACGCCTGAATGGCTGGCTTCTCATCCATGCATACCACCATGGCGTTCTCAGGAGGATCCAGGTAAAGCCCAACAATATCAGCGGACTTCCGTGCAAATTCAGGGTCCGTCGAAATACACCAACTGCGCCGTCTCTGAAGGCTAATCCCATACTTGCGCAACACCGCCCACACTTCATAATCCGGGATGCTCGTCCTCTCCCCCAGAAGCCTTCCGTTCCACTGGGCATATCCCTTCGGAGGAGCTTCATCGATCTTGCGCAGAATTGTGTGTTCGGTCTCTGCGGTGTACTTACGTGGCTGCCCGGGGCGCGGTTCATCAAGCAAACCTGCCAACCCTTCTCTGACGAAACGGCTACGCCATTTGCAAACGCGTGCAACACGAGTCCTCAGCCTTTTGGCAATCTCCGTGTTACTCTGCCCTTCAGCACCCCAGAGAATAATTTGCGCCCTCTCCGCCATACGCTTGGGAGTGGTATGGGTTCGAACCAATCGATCCAACTCAGCCCGTTGCTCGGGCTCCAACGTGATTTCTTTTGCTTTCCTGCTCATAATACAGGAAAGTTAGCATATTACGCTTATTATGTCAAGTAGATACTAGTCCATCTTATCGATTACTGTTTGAAATGTCGTACTGAGGGAAGATTTACAAGAATCACGCTTTCAAGAAGAAGCTTTTGGGCGGGAGTTTGGTCGGAGGCAATCCCCAGTGGAGGTCTGAGGAGGTTGAAAGACCTTAGGAATGCAGGTAAATATTTTAGATTATTCTGTGAAGTCCGGAGACCTTTGTAACCCGTACTTATTTAACAAACTTAACTACGACCCCTGGGCATGCGATTACCAGTTGAAAGAGAGCATGATGCCCCAACCTACCCGCCGTTTCTTCTATGGTTTCTTAACCAAGACAAGCAGATATCCCGATTATCGCCTTGCCTAAGGTTCCGTCTCATCGGGATCCTCTATAACGTCGATCCCGACACCCGGTTTAAAAGGGTAAGAAATTACCCGCGAGGTCGCAAAGACATTTTGCTTGCTGGCCTCCAATAGCTTCTTTGCTTCTGCGACTACGGCATCAGTTTGAATTAGCCTCGGCCGGACAGCAACGGCAATCTCAGCATGAAGCAAAATCGGGTTTGCGAAGCTGTCCGCATAGACCTTTGCACCAAACTCGGCTTTACAGGCACCCGATGCCAGAAGGTACGTAAACGGCTGTACGAGGCGAACTCGATGTGGCTGAAGTGCTTCCCACTCAAAGCTATATTTCCATTCGTCACCTTCTTTTGTCAAGCCTTTACCGCTTAACTTTTCAAGCTTACGTTCTATTTCACTGGGTTCACCCATCTGCAGATTTTCAGCGAGGGAATACCAAGTTACGGCATATTGGGACCTTGCCGAACGTAAAGGATTCGTTTGCGATACCTGAAAAGCACCTGCCGATGCCGTTATTGACATTTCCACGTAGAGGTTGCGTATTCCAGATGAACTGATGTTCTTAATTGCCAAGATGGCTGGAACTAATCCAGCTTCCATGCGCGCGTCTTGAAGGACTCGCTCAAAATACTGCTTGAGCTCGCGATCAATTTCAATATCGGGGGCCGACAGTTTAAGCACGTCGACACCTGTTGACAATGAGTTACCCGCAAGCTCGCCTGTTTCCAGAGACACAAACTGGAGATCGAGAGGCAGCGGTTGACCTGAATTGTCCACCCTTTGCAGATCACGGATCTTCAATTCCAGTTGGTTTGCAAATTTGTCACGAAAATTAAGTGAAGAACCGAAGACCTCTACAAGTGCATGCGATGATATTCTCTCCTTGAAAGTTTTTAGCTTTTCCATCTGGTCAAGATCGACATGGCTAGGATCAACTGGGACATGGGAAAAATACAGCATCACTGGCTTGCCGGCTTTTGCCACTCGTTCGATTTCTTCCAATGTGCCGCTGTCAGCCTCACCGGTTGGCGTACCGAGCCTGGTCCAGAAAATCCCGACGAGAAGGTCACAATCATCAACTATCCTGCGGTTAACCGCCTCTTGTGGTCGCACGTTATATTCAGGGGCAGCATGGGTTTCCCACCTGAGAGGAAGAACGACAACGCGGCGATTGTCCGAATGAAGGTTATTCCAGTCTTGCATCACACGGACAGCTGCTTCACGCTCTTCAAGAACGTCAGAAGGAGATGCGATGAGAATTCGGTACACGCGAGCGTCATAGGACATTAGGGAATCTCACTCTACACCAGAGGTCCACACCGCTAATCGCGCCTCGAATATTTTCTAAACCATTGAGGCTTTTCTGCTCAAAAAGGTCTGAATTAGATAAAATTCATCCAGCAAGAAAAGATCGTTTAGCACTATAAAACACAGAATTGAGATAATTGGAACAAATTATCGTCGGAATCGGAGCATACCCCATTGCTACTTTTCGTTTATAATATACACCTTTTTCAAAAAATAGCAAAGCGAAAACTTCATGAAGAACTTCTCTTTTCTCCTAAATCTTGCCGGCCTCAATCCCGTTTTAACGCTTCCCTACAAATCTTCAGTCTAAGATGACTCTGAGGATCGACAATTACTGGTAGAAACATGCACAAAAAAAGGCAGGACTATTTCTAACCCTGCCTTTGCTCTTTGACCACTGAATATTGACTTACTTCCCTCGATGATGGCGTGCTTAGTCCAAGCCTCCATCCCCTCCTACCGGTATTTTCTGCGTTGGATTTCACTCCGAATCCTACTCCTCTCCCGCCCATCAGAGACATAGAGGGAGGGTGGGACATTCCATCCCAATCCCCGATGCTGTCTGATGATTGAATGAAAATTTTTTAGGCCAACCTTCCGCCCTATCGTGTGGATCCGGAGTCGTTTCATAAAATAGATCGCATAAGCCTTCTCTGCTCTCTTTGAGCGGAGTCTTCCAAATTTCTGACTGACCAATCCCCGGTTTCTCAGCGTTCGGAAATGGTAAAAGTATTTTGCTCTTGATCCCCCCGTTTCCTTTTTGATCGTGTGGGAAGAAATAAATTCGCTGTGGGGTTTCTTGCTGATCTGGATCAGCTTCTGACAAAAACGACATCCCTCCGTTTGATGCCCTCTGGGTTTCAATGGTCTCTTGATCCCCTGCCTTTTAGAAAAGGCATAAACCGCCTGCCTCGACACTCCATACCTTTTCCCCAGTTTCTCGAAGGGAAGAGTAGTCCTTTTCAAGTCCCTTAGCAAATCGTCTTCCTTACCCCGAAGTATTCCCCATCTTCTCATTATCATCTTAGGAACTTTCAGCAAAATTTTAATTCTTCCATTCCAATCTATTCAATCAGAAACGAGGTGTCAATGAGAATTGGGAGGAGGGTTTAGTCGTCCTTGAATTTTTGCTAAGCACGGAGTATCTATGAAAAAGAGAGTGCGGGGATGAACTTCGGCCTGCAAATTGAAGACCACTGTTATAAATTGTGATAAAATTAGCTCAAAAGGACTGGAAAGATGAAGGTATGGGAATACCTTTTAGATTTTTCGGCAAGGATACTTGCTCCGAATTTTCTAAAAATTGGCCTCATCGTTGTTGTTATATGGCTTCTAATTTCAGGTCTTAGAAAGGGGTTAAGAAAGGCGAGTCGGAATAACGATTCTGAGGAAAATAACGAAGATAACAATAGGGACTAATTTAGATTTTTGAATCCTCTTTTAAGAAGTCACTGGGGAGCATCTTCTCAATAGGATTGTGGGTTGGTAGTTCAAATCCCTCCGTGGGCTGTGAATTATCCCGAAAGAATATTCAAAAACTTTTTAAACTTAATCATATCCTCTGGAGAGATATCAATAAATTTTACTCCACACCGATAATCTCCCCAGCTTTCACCCAAATGAATCTCTGTCCAACCTACCTCGGCCAGCACTTCAACGAAATTCGACCATATCCTCTCAGGGTGGCCAAATGAGAGAAGCGCTGAGACAGTCGCCTTGCTCGTGAAAAACTCTTTCCCCCAGAGTCAAGGTTATTCCGACCTCAGAGCAGCATTCGATCGTCCGGGTCCGCTCTTTTGCCAACTTTTCGTTCCAGGAGTAAACACCCGCTGTATAATATTCTTCAGTCCCGCGGTCGGTACGCACCGAAAATCGGGAGAAGCGCCAAGGTACTCCAAAACGGATTGAAACCGGCCGGTGGGTGACGGAGTGAATGAATTCAATCCGGCCCTCCTGCCAGGCCCAGAACCAGAATGTATTGGAGCTGCGATTTCCGGCGATTCGGACCGGCCGGACGAATCCCGCCACGAAAAGGACTGGAATCAGGATAACCGCAAGGGACAAAGTTCTTGTGGAAACCCATTTGCCTTCTGGGGCAAGGTCAATCACTTCAACGTGCCTGTTTCCTTAAAGTAGCGTAACGAACCCGGGTCGTAAGGAATGATTCCATGAATGAACTTTACCGCATTCGCAGGAGTGGTGTCCTTGGCCGCTTTGGCCGAAGCCTGCAGTTGCGCCAGATGTTCGAAGACTGCCTTGGTGATGGAGTAAGAATATTTCTCGGGCAAATCCTTTGGTCCCACGAAGAGGTTCCAGAAGGCCAGTGTCGGGTTGTCCCTGTCGGTCTTGTAGACTTCCTTGGGGATCACGCCCGCTTCCAGCACTCCGGGGAATTTCTGGAGAAGTTTTTTTACCAGGTCTGACGGTATGTCCACCAATTCTATCTTACTCCCCTTGCGAGCCAAAGAGGTGGCAAGCTCGGTCACCGAGGCAGTAGGGAGGCCCCCGGACCAGAAATAAGCGTCCAGAGTTCCTTGTGACATCGCTTCCGACAATTCAGAGGCTCCCAAACGTTCTTGCTTGCCTAAATCGGAAGTCTTCAGCCCGGCCGCATCCAGCACCATAAAGGCCTCTACCTCGGTGCCCGACCCTGGGGCCCCGGTAGAGACACGCTTTCCCTTCAAGTCGGCTACGGTTTTAATACTTGATCCAGACACGGCCACGAGATGTAGGTAGTTGGGATACATGGCCCACATGATTCTGATTTCTTTAGCGGGTTTATCTTTGAAGCGATCAAGTTTTCCGGTATATGCAAGGTAAGCCGAATCGGGAAGGACCGTCCCGAGATAGTAGGTATTCTTGGCCGGGATCGTCCGCCGTTGAATCAGGAGAAGATTGTCCACCGATGCCGCAGTCTGGATGGCGGTTGCTTCTACTCCAGCGTACTTCGTCAGGATTTCGGCGACTGTCGTCCCGTAGTAATAGTAAACTCCGCCAATGCCACCGGTAGTAACCAAAATCCTGGGTTTCTCCTCCGCGGCGACGACCAGGGTAGCCAGTCCAAAAATCATTGCCAAAACGATACATGTGATTTTCTTCATTCCAACCTCCTCTCACGTTTTGAAAATCGGGTTAAAGGTGCTTTCCTCAGAAGGTGTCAAGAAATCGCATGCCTTACAGAATGATTCTCTATTCGGCAGCGCTGACAGCTTCGGATTTCTTACCCAGGAAGAACCAGATCGAAACAAGCAAAACTGCCATGTTGACCCAAAGATAAGGTGCAAATAGACCAATAGAAATGATTCCGAGGACCCAACATTCCCATGGGCGCAACGGCCGCCGTGCATAACCCACCGTGGCTGCTGCCATACAGATCGCGCCCGCCGACACGATTGCCAGGCGAAGGATGAAGCCGGTGATCGCGTCGAAACCCGAAGCAGTCCGCCACATTGGCAACAGGAGAAGGGCCGTGCCCCGGTAAGCCAGGATGAAGGAAAAGCCCACGAGATACTTGGGCAAGGCCACAATGGCCGCATGCCAACCTGTCTTTAACGGGTTCGTTAAAAAAACCGAAGCCGAGGCATACGCGGAGAGGGCCACGGGCGGGGTCACATCGGCCAGAATCGAATAATACATCAGGAACATATGTGTGGACAGCAGGGCCGCTTCGGGAGGGATGCCGTTAGCGATGGCTATTTGCACGATGCCCGGGGCCGTCAGGGACGAAGCCACCACGTATGTCGCCGTTGGCGGAATCCCCATTCCCAGGAGCAAACTTAACACCGCCGCTAAAAAGGTGGCAATAAACAGGCTCTGTCCGGAAACCAATGCCATGAACTGGGAAAATTTGTTCGGAAGACCGGTCATGACCATTAAGGTCAGGATCAAGTTGGCACAGACCACGGCTGTGCCGATGGGGATCAAGGTTGAGAAACCATCAGCCAGCCCTTTCAGGAGCACACGCGGGCTCACTGGACGAAGCGTGGGGTCCAGGTAGCAAAAAATGACGAAGAGAACCACGGCAGAAGCTACGGCCATGCTGATCGAGTAGCCCAGATAGATGAAGACCACAATTAAAAGGATGGGGACGAAAATGTAGCAGTACCGGCGAAAATACCGCCCACCATAGCTTTTTTCATTCTCGATGGGCTTCAGCCCGATCTTCTTAACATAAAAATAGTTGTAAGCCATGATGGCCACGAGATAGAGAAACATCGGTCCCAAGGCCATGATGCAAACCCATAAATAAGGGATGGAAAGTATCTCCACCATGACAAAGGCCATGGAGCCCAAAACGGGTGGGGTGATCATGGCTATGGTGCCTGCAGTGGCGGCTATTCCGGAGGCGACATAGCGATCATATCCTGCCTTTTCGAACATGGGCTTGCTGATAGTCGATACGAACTGGGTGTCCGCCGCGCCGGAACCGCTGAACATGCCCATGAAAACGGAAGCCAGACACGTGACTATGCCTGGGCTGTCGGCCCGCCCGCGGGCGGCCATTGAGGCGATGTTGGCGATTATCCGGCCCAAATTCAAGACGCTAATCATACCCCCCAAGATGGTGAAGTAGACGAGATACTTCATGGACACGCCGGTAATGAGTCCGAACAGCCCGGCCTCGGTCTCGCTGAAAAGTTTTCCCAGCAACAGGTCAAAGCCGAAAGAAGGGTGTGAAAAGACGCCCGAGAGCATATCTCCATACAGGTTGTAAAGAAGGAAAATAAGAACCAGAGACGGCAGGATGGCTCCGGTATAACGGTAAACCTGGCCGAGCAAGAGAAGAGTGAGCCCGAAACCCATGACGAGGTCCCAAGGTTCCGGTATCATGGCCCGCTCAATGATGTCTTGGAAAAAGATCACCAAATAAAGAAAAGCCACGGTGGCGAGGATAGCCCCGACTTTATTCAGCCACGGGCCCGAGCGGGGATAAACGGCCGGCAGGACTGCCACCAGCCAAAAAATGGTGGCCACAACATTGAATTGCAGGTTCAACCCCAGCTGCCAGAAGGCATAGAGCGGAAATGCAGCCAAAATTGCGAAGACAAAAGAACCGACTCCCGCTCGCCTATCGACTCGGATCGAGGATAGAAGGTATCCTGTCAGGAGAAGGAAAAACACGTGAGTCGCCCTCTGTACCTGGGTGAGGTCCAGGATGGAAATGGATAGTTTTGAGAGCGGCGTGTAAGGGTGAACCACTAAGTACAAGCTGTAGAGGCTGGCGATGATCAGGAGCGGGGTGATGATAAAACGTCTGAGGATGCTATCTTGGGTACTCTGGGGTTCTGCGTGCATATTCAGTCTTATTTCTTTATCCAGGAATTAAATTCTACGAGACCTGGCTTCTTACCTATTTATCCCCCGCCACCCGCCACAATCTGAGGGTGAACTAAATATACGAAAGAACGAAGTTGAATGTCAAGAAGGAAGACAACAAGATATGAAGGAAGGTTTTAGGCCAGTATTGCAGATAACGATTACCAAATGAAAACTTGCATCATGGGCGAAATCTGTCAGCCGACGACTACAGGAAAAAGCTTTTGGGCGGGAGTTTGGTCGGAGGCAATCCCCAATGGAGGTCTGAGGAGGTTAAAAGACCTTAGGTTTGCAGTTAAATATTTTAGATTATTCTGTGAAGTCCAGAGACCTTTGCAACCCGTACTTATTTAACAAACTTAACTACGCCCCCTGGGCATTAACCGAAATCGCTGCAAGAGGCCGCAGATATACTCGGCATAGATCAGGCGACCCTATGGCGCCGCAGGAAGAAGTACGGGATTTGATATGAGTGGAAGGAAGGATTCGGTGCTTTGTTACGGTAGAAATAGCATATACTAATTAAATGTATAAAGATCACATCACAACTTTTTGAAACTGCATACCCATAAGAGAAAAACACAAAATATTTTGCAGGAGTCTCTATTGAAAACGAATCAACCCTTTTGAAATTTGTCCCGCCGGGGGGAAGTTCAGCCAATTCTTCAGAAGGCTAATTTGTTAGGTGGGTTATCATTTCCGGGTAGATCTATGAATTATTCTCCTTTGAGTGGTGACTCAATCGCGCAAGCTTCCCACGAACGGAATCAACGTACTCTTTAAGCCTATAGACCTCTCCAAAAAAAGTAAGGGGCACGCGAATTCGATGGATCGAAGCTTCGATCTGATCAAGTCTTCCCTGATATTCCAATACCCTTTCTGGCTCCGGATTTTTCATTGCATCCGATTCGAGATTCTTTAGTTCTCCAAACCAGCGGTAGAATTTGCGGCGGTTCCGCCAGGAGTATAGCCAGGGTATGCCTCGCATTAGAGGAATCAAGACGATGGCCACCGGCACCAGGATCAAAATCAGGCGGTCAACTAAAACCGCCACCCCAAAAGGAAGGTAATCGAGCAAAAAAGGGCGGCCTTTCTTATAAAATCTCTCCGCAGAGGTGGACAACGGAAAATCCAGTTCCTTAGGCGAGGGGAATTCTCCTCTCTTATTCAACCAGCCGGCCCTGCTGTGAATCTCCATAGCCGCGTCCAAAAGCAGATACTGGAGAGCCGGATGCAGATTCTGGCGTACAATCAAACTTGTTGTCGTGGCGACAAGATGAATATCCTGGGGCGGTACTTTCTCCGACAGATTCAGTATTCCTTCAGGCAAAATGATATGCGACAAGGCTGGAAAAAGCCGGGTATAGGCCTCGGCATGTTTGAAACTCATCAACTTTATTTTTTCGGCGTACAGAAGTTCCCGAACGAGCGCATTGTCCTCTGTTCCGATTATCATGACTACATCCAGGGTCCCTTCGAGGAGGGCCTTATTGGCGGCGGCGCTGGGAATATCCAGCAGCAAGGTGGGAGGTTTGGCTGCACCGCTTGCCTTCAGCAAATCCAAGGAAAACTTCCGCGCCCCGCTGCCCTCTGGCCCGATGGCAATCTTCTTTCCTATAAGCCTCGAAAGGTCATCCCATGTCTCTTGGCTCCGATAAAAAACCCAGAGGGGCGAGTAGCATATTGCCCCGAGGGAAACGAGATTTTTCGTCTCGGAGGGGGAGCTTGTCCCATCCTGCACAAAACCAGCATCCACTCGCAAGGACGTATCTCCAAGACGCTTGAGGTTTTCCACCGAACCTGACGAGGGGAGTAGCTCAAGACGGACCTTTTCCCGCGCCAGGATTTTTTTGTACCGCTCACCAAAATTTGCGTAAGTCCCTCGTTCGAACCCAGTGCTCATGGTCAAAGTATCCGGAGGTGTCAAATGATAGGCTATGACGATGGAGATGAGGGCGGTTAACAGTACCGAGGCAATAACCACCAGAAGCCTGCGATTTCGTATACCAGGAATGAATTTTCGTCCCATTTTCGGTTCTTTGGGCATGTTACACTCCCATGCAGGCAAAGCTTTTGTCGCCGAGTAGTGATAGTGATAAAAACTTGCTTCGGGATAGGTTGAACATACAAAAAACAAAGGAGTAGGTCAAGAAAAATCACCAGAAAAATCACCACAAGATATGGGAGTGTCCTCCTTATCCGTTTGAGACCCAACCCACCAATAAAAAAGTGAGGGAGGACTTTGGAGGGTCAAGAAAATAACACTGATGATTACCAATTCACATCGAGCATGCTTGGCCAAAGTGTCGGGTTGTTGACCTCAGTAATAAGTTTTTGGGCGGGAGTTTGGTCGGAGGCAATCCCCAAGGGAGGTCTATCGAGGTTAAAAGACCTTAGGAATGCAGTTAAATATTTTGAATTATTTTGTGAAGTCCAGAGACCTTTGTAACCCGTACTTATTTAACAAACTTAACTACGTCCCTTGGGCATTAACCAAAATCGCTTCAAGAGGCCGCAGATATACTCGGCATAGATCAGGCGACCCTATGGCGCCGCAGGGAGAAGTACGGGATTTGATATTAGTGGAAGGAAGGATTCGGTGCTTTGGTACGCCTACAAGTCATTGCTGGGAACCGTATTCAAGGATCGAAGATTACGGGATGAAAGAGAGGCTAACGTTCGCGTTCAGTGGCGGGAGCCAGTGGGCGAAGCCCCCTGGTGACCGTCCACTACAACGCGGGGTTAGCCGTCATTTCGCAAGTGTGGTTATGAGTCTTCCGCCTGGGCTTAGGACCCGGAAGTCCTCGATGACTTCATCGTCATTGCTCGCAATGGCACCGGCAAGAGAACCGAGGATGACGTACGCCATGTCATGCACGGAGTGCTCGGCGCGCTCAAGCACGCGGGCAGTAGGACTTGTCGGTACGTTGCACTGGTACCGTTCGAAGATGCGAAGAGCGGCGAGCAATTGGCATTGAACCCACCTGAACCACGCCCAATCGGGACTGATTTCCGCAGGCATCGGCGCCTTTGGTGGAAGATCTTCTCGTAAGAAGGATGCATACACAGTGCGGACAACCTCGGGATTCGTGGCGACCCTGGTCCGGGCTGCTGCAACCGCAGCAGGAAAGTCTCGGAACTCGATTCCGATCAACTCCGGGAAAAACGCATGGACCGACTGGCAACGCCGGAGAAACGACTGCGCGTCTTGGTAGACCTGGTTGCGCCATGACTGGAGGGTTTCGAGAATCTCACCTCCGGCTATGTAGGTTCCGTTGCGCAGCTTCGGATTGAAGATGTACGAACCCTGGATGACGTGCCGTTCAAGCGGACCGCATGGGGATTGGTTCTCGATCTCTGTACGCAGTAAGGTGCCTACGTTCGGGAGAAGCGCGAATGAGCCTGGGCGACTTGGCAGCTTCGAAAAGCACCGCACTTGGCTCTTCGGGCTCGCGGTCATGAGCTCGTAGAACAGATTCTGGGAAACCATGACTGAGTGGTCTCGACACAGCGCGGTGATCAACTCTGATGGCGCGCCATCGAGGTAGCTCTTATCGAGTATAAGCGCGGCGGACACGCTGGTGGCGGCTAACTTATTTTTTATGCTGCTTCCACATTTTCGTAAGTCTTGAACCAATAAAGGCTCTCTTCTACTCAAAACCGCATGCCAGGACACTACTGACCTATAAGTGCAGTCCATAAGTTAAAGGAGACACGGGCTACGAGATCTCGCCATGTAGCATACACGCGCATCGATGCTCCGCGAGTTGATGGAACTTTTGGCGTAACTTTAAGTTTCTCGCTTAAAGCCCACATAGTATTCTGAATATTCTTAATTAGAGGATAGCGATGCCAGGTCGGAAGTTTGTTCACATCGAAAAACCCGAATGGTAGGTTCCTTTCACCGAACTTTAAATTCTCGGGCCATAAATATCGCTCCCTATCGTTCTGTGGGTGTACGACCCCGCTAGTGTAATCATGTTTCCAGTTCGAGAAGGTCTCAGCAACTGCTGCAAATAGTCTTTGGGATACAACCACAACATCTAAGTCAGAGTTTTCGCCAAATGGTCGGCCAAAATTTGTACGCCCAGCCATGGAAAAGCCTATTCGGGCGCCACCAACGACAGTGATCTCCTTCGGGCACACCTCAAGACGGATCCCCAACCACCGTCGCAGTTCTTCGTATGTGCCCGGGCAGTCGCGGAAAGCAAACGGCGCTCCCTCAGTCAGCCAAAGTCGAACCACATGTTCCCTCGATCGTTTAGAGACATCGACGAGGGCTGCCCGAAATTCTTCAGGCGAGGGGTACTGGGCTAACAGCTTTTGTAAGCTTTCTTGAACCTCGAAAGGCTGAGCCATGTTTTGCGATTCCAAGATAGTCATATGTGCCATCAGCAATGTGGGTCCAGTAAAATCTTTTCAAGTACTTCATTCTTTGTTCGATTTGTATAACCCGTTGGAGAGGAGAGATTCTAGGCTCCGGGTATTTGAGCCGTGCAACAATAGCTGCAGCGTCATCCAATGACAAGTTATTGGGCTGGAGCTTAAGACGACAACACGCTTGAATATAGTTGTTCATTTGCCAACCATAGTATCCAATTGCCAGGTAAACCGATGGGCTAACAGATTTTGGGAAATGGGCTGCGACGAGCGACGCTAGCATTATCTCGCCGAGCTTCCGGCGAAGGGTTAGTTCAAACCGGTTGGTGACGACGCGAACTATTTGTTGTTCGATGGTGCTCGCTCCCTCGCGACGCCCACTAGTGAAATGTCGGAAGATTGCACGACAAATAGCATAGATGTCAAAACCCGGATGACATCCATGGCGGTGATCCTCTGCGGAAACGAGTAGACGTTGTGCCACCAGAGGTGGAACCAACTCGGGGTGAGTCCGATGAAAGGCGATTAGCTCATCAACACGGGAGTGAACGAACACCCACTCACGTTGCAGTAAAACCCTTGCAAAGGTACGGACTATTGCGCCAAGAATCTGTTGAGAGTAAAGCATATTTCAATTGTCACTTTGCAGTAGTAATATACATTTTTTTTGAAATCTTTGGAAGTGTGGACTTCAGAAACAAGGAAACAAAAAAAGGCAGAGCTTTTTTACCTGCCCGCTGCGATCCGCTTCAGTGCTGGACTATTGCCGCATTTTCTAACCCCGCAGTCAGTCTCCGCATACGCACACCTGATTGGGTGGCCGAGCATAATGTCAGGTCTTCGGCCATATACGCTTATTGAACTCCTTGGCTCCAGACGTCGCGGCCAGGGACCGCCATCCACCAAGATAGGGTTGATAAAAACTCCACGCTTGTCAGTTCCGCGGTATAGGATCCCGACCTCCCTGATGGTAACGGGGAACGTACTGAGGTTGGTTACGGCGATGTAGAAATTGACGGAGGGATCGGCACCGCCGACAGGGATCGCATGGCCGGGGGCGACCTTCAGCTTGACGCGGGAAGCGTCAATCGCTCGCCACGTGTTGATGACCCCGAGTACTGCACCCACCATGGCAATCGCAAACGTTATGGCCTCGACCACTGTCAATGTTGATCCTCCTGTAGCTCTAACACAAAAATCAGCCGAGAGTGTAACGAGTCAGCTGGATTGATTTGATTAAGAGTCCTCGTTAATTGACTGCGGAAGCACAATAGGAACCTGAAATTTGATCCTGCTCACAACACTGTCTCTGTCCGAGACTCCACCCCCACCGCCAATTCCAATACCTGCGACTCTGAGAGATAAACCACCCTTTACTTCGGACGTTGAATCGGTAGTTACGGCCACGTCGAAATCCACGAAGTGGACAAGATTTCTGCCGACCGTTGCAAAGTACTTGCCCTTAGGTGCCGAGTCTGCTCCGTACATAACAGCCGGATTAATGACATCGGGTTCAGACGATTGTTTTCCGGGGAGGCGTGTAGCCTTTTGCGCCTTCTTAACCCCGGCAATGATCTGTCGAAGAGACGTGTCTACGAAGTCCTCAAGGGTCATTTGTGGCCTCCTTTTTCTCAGAAAGCTCGTAACATTTATTTTTTAGTTGGTTATTTACTGTCTTATCCGAACCAGTATGTTGATTACCCTTCTCTTCCCTTCCTCGATTAGGTCTTGAGCATCGAACCGAGCTTTCTCTTCTCCTTTCTGCTGTGCCGCTACCAGGATACCATATGGTGAATTGGCAGCCAAGCTATACATAGAGCTGTAGTAGCTCGATTGATAGTATCTAAACATCTCAAGAGGATATTGGCATTGTGAAACCGCTGCCTCTGCAATCTCTGTGGCAGATGCCGAAGCCCGGGCGTTTTTTAGGCCATAATCACTCATACAATTGAGAAAATCCTCCCTGCATTTAAGTGCTTTATCCCCGGCCTTTTTTGCAAGCTCAAGCGTTTCTCTTCGAGCTTCCATCATTTTGTCCTGTAACGTTGGTCCGCATCCGGGCAACCAGATTGCGATCAGAACAATAGCAGCCAAGACAAACAGTTTCTGGCGCACTATGTCTTCAACCCCCGTTATCAAAAATTCTTTTAGATCCATTTCTATCCTTCCACTCGGCATTATACACAAATCTCAACAAGTAAGGAAAGTATTTCTTAATGATTTTCGTTTGAAATATTGCATACGAAGGAGGACACCAAAAACAATATTTCAGGAAGAAATACTGACGTTCGCACTTCCTAAGAACCCAACTCTTGAAGGGCTCTCAGCGCTAATCTTTCCTGTTTCCTTCCGCCTTGCAATTTTCAAGGTTCTTTTTTTTATTTTTTGCAATTTGCAAAACTCATCGTCAAAAAACAGATTCGAATGGCACGAATGACACCGAATGAAGCGAATAAGAAACCATCCGTTATCATTCGGGTAAAGCGTTCGGAAAGGTCTCAAATAGATGGAATTTTCTGTGAGAATCATTCAGGCATGGAGTTTGCTATATAGATTAGTGATTCAGACAGTAAGACTATAGACCTTAGACATTTGACTGTAGAATGAAACGCAAGGCTGAGGTTGAAAAATTCTAAATCTGAACCTGAGCCTGCACGAAGTGCTTGTCAGGGGTCTGACGTCTGAAGTCCAGTGTCTGAATTGCAGATAAAGATTAAAAGGAGGAAGTTGAATGCTTGGGCTTCGGCAGAAGTTATCTCTTGGGTTCGGTGGTTTGTTGTTAATCATCTTAATTATAGGCATCCAAAGCATCATCCATCTTACCAAATTGGGAGAATCCATCGATGTCATCCTAAGGGAAAACTACCGGAGTGTCATCGCATGCCAACAAATGAAAGAGGCATTGGAGCGAATGGATAGCGGGATACTTTTTGAACTTCTCGGATATACCCAGAAAGGGGACGAACTTATCCGCAAGAATGAACTGGTTTTTGAGATGGCACTTCAAGTTGAGTTGAATAACATTACCGTTCCGGGAGAAGGAGAAAAGGCATCCCATCTCCAGGACCTTTTTGGCAAATACAAAACAGCGCTTAAGAGGATAGAGGATTCGAACGTGGCGATTACTGTCCGGCGCAATGCCTATTTTACCGATCTTTTCCCGTTATTCCTGCAGATTAAGGACACGGCCGGAGAGGTCCTCCGGATGAATCAACAGAATATGAGTGACGCGAATGATCTGGCCCGAAATAGCGCAGCCGCAGCGCGAAGACAGATGTATATTCTTTTGGTTGCCGGTACGATTGTTGCCATCGGTTTTGTTTTCTTTACCGGCAGGTGGATTCTTCGCCCAATCAATCGCCTTATTCAATCAGCAGATGAGATCAGGCAGGGGAATCTTGATCTTGTCGTGGAGAGAGAATCCCGGGATGAAGTCGGGCACCTTTCCGAAGCCTTCAATGCAATGGCGGCAAGCCTTCGGGAATTTCGCCGGTCCGATCAGGCCAAGCTGGTTCGGATTCAACGCGCAACCCAGCAGGCATTCGACAGTCTCCCCGATGCAGTGGCGGTTGTTGACCTTCAAGGGAAAGTGGAAGTGGCAACGAAAGCAGCCGGAAACATTTTTGGGCTAAGACCCAACACGCTCATATTTGACTTGCCATTGGGATGGATGGCTGATCTGTACAAGGACGCCCTGAAGGATGGCCGTGCTGTGCAGCAAAAAGTGGTTCAACATTTTGTGGGGGGAGAGGAGCGATACTATCGTCCAGAGGCAATCCCAATTTTAGACAACGACAGGCAACTCACAGGGGTAATCCTTGTGCTTCAGGATGTGACACAACTCCGACAGCAGGAAGAGATAAAGAGGGGAGTCGTCTCAACGGTCTCCCATCAACTGAAGACACCGCTCACCTCCATTCGTATGGCGATCCACCTGTTGTTAGAAGAGAAGGTAGGACCCCTTACAGAGAAGCAGGCTGAGCTTCTGGTGGCGGCCAACGAGGACAGTGATCGATTGCATAGCATCCTCAATAACCTGCTGGATATCAGCCGAATCGAATCCGGGAGGGCTCAGATTGACTTTCGCGCGGTATCACCTCATTCGATGGTGTCAGAAGTTGTGGAGTCCTTTCGGAGAGCCGCCCAAGAACAAGGGGTATCTTTAAGCCTTGCTTTCCCGGATGATTTGCCCGAAGTTTGGGCTGACGTAACCCGAATCAACCATGTTTTTGGCAACCTGCTCTCGAATGCGCTCAAATACACGCCACCTGGAGGCAAGATTACCCTTTCTGCAAAGGCTGATGAAGAGCAGGTCCGGTTCTTCATCTCAGATACCGGTCAAGGTATTCCCGGTAAGTATCTCCCAAGAATTTTTGAGCAATTCTTTCGTGTGCCTGAACAAGGAACAGAGACAGGAGCAGGGCTTGGCCTTGCCATCGTGAAGGAGATCATTGAGGCTCACGGTGGGGCGATCGGGGTCGAAAGCCACGAAGGGAAGGGGACCACATTCACCTTTACCCTCCTACGCAGAAAGCCACGGGCTTAAGACCGCGGATGAATGCGTGGAGGGTACCCCCTCGAAGCTCCGGAGGAGCGCAGTGGGGTGTGCTTCGGAGGGTTCCGCCATTCGAAGCATGTGGAGGGGCCATGGGCTTTAGTCCATGGGGCTCCACTCTCAGAAGGGCCGACCGAATTTCGAAAGAGGAGGATCATTCATGATGGATTTGCCTAGAAAACAACTTTCTTAAATCCCTCCCAACCTCCCTTTGCCAAAGGGAGGAATATTATCCCCCTTAGTAATCTTTTTCCTGTCAAAGACAGGCAAAAGGGGGGCGAGGGGGGATTACAGATTTGGATCATTGGGTCACCTATGGTTGAAGACAGAGCCAATTCTTTTCTCAGGATGATCCGCCGCAGCCAGCGTGGAAGGTTGAAGGTTTACCTCGGTTACTGTGCAGGCGTGGGCAAAACTTATCAGATGCTTCAGGAAGGCCATCGAATTAAGGACGAAGGGATAGACGTAGTGATCGGGCTACTCGAAACGCATGGCCGTGCCGAGATCGCAAAACTTTCAGAGGGAATGGAAGTTATCCCAAGACGCCAGCAGGAGTATCACGGTGTGACTGTGGAAGAAATGGACATGGATGCAATCTTAGCCCGCAAACCGCAGGTCGCTCTCATCGACGAGCTCGCTCATACGAATGTTCCGGGGAGTCGAAACCCAAAAAGATACCAGGACGTCCAGGACATTCTTGCAGCAGGGATACATGTCATCACTACGATGAACGTTCAACATCTGGAGAGCCTTTACAATACAGTCGAAAACGCTGTGGGGGTGAAGGTGCGCGAGCGTCTACCCGATTCCGTTCTTGCTGAGGCGGACCAGATCGTTGATGTGGACGTGAGCACGGAAGATTTACAGAAACGTCTGAGAGAAGGCAAAGTCTATCCAAAGGAGCGGATCGAGACGGCTTTAATCAATTTCTTTAAGACCTCGAATCTGGAGAAGCTTCGTGAGCTCACACTTCGTGAGCTGGCCTCGCAGATTGATTCAAGAAGACGTGAAGCTCCTGAGGAAGAAATTGGTACCACTCCGGACCAGGTGATGGTCTGTCTGAGCTCGCGAGGCCCAAACAGTGAGAAACTGCTTCGCTATGCTTCGCGCCTGGCAGGGAGACTTAATCGGAACTGGTATGCTGTTTATGTTCAAACGCCTTCCGAGGAAGCCACTGCCATCGATGCCAAGACTCAGCGCTTCGTCTCCAATACGTTGACCTTGGCCAAACAATTGGGCGCAATGGTTTTCACTTACAAGGGCGAAGACATTGCAGACACCCTCCTTAGGTTTGCAAAGGAATACCGTGTGGGACATATCGTCATTGGAAGACCGATCCTGAAACCATTCTGGAAGAGGTTTGGAAAGAATAAGAATATAGTTAAGAATCTGATCAAAAATGCCAGGGGAATCACCCTCATCGTCCTCGATACGCGGAAAGAGGAACCCCTCGTCACCCGGCCACCTTTGGAGGTTTCAGAAGAAAGGCCGTCAACTATCGGACCTTCTCAAACTGCGGCTCAACACCCGGATCGGCTGAGGCTGAGTCGGCTCCTTTCCTCCCGACGTATTGTCATCTGGGATCAGCCTGTCCGAAAAGAAACGGTCCTTCGAACATTGGCGGAGACAATCGGGAAAGATGACGGGATCGAAGATGTTGAGGCATTACTCATGGCCATCATGAAAAGGGAGGAACAGGGCTCGACCTTTTTCAACGAAGGGGTGGCTTTCCCGCACGTGCGGTCCGATGGCCTGACCACTTCAGTAGTCAGCATTGGCCTGACAAAACTGGGTGTCTCCGATGTATCCACGGAAAAACCTATTGAACTTGTCTTTCTGATCCTTTCGCCGGCCCGAACTCCTGACAGTCAAGTTCAAATTTTAGGTCTTGCGAGCCGGGCAGCTCAAAACAGGCGTCTTCTCCAGAGTCTTAGGTCCGTCCGGACTTCTCAAGAAGCGATGAAAGCAATCTTCGATTGGGAGGCGTACGATGAATCCAGCCCTTCGAAATTGTCCTGATGCGCTTAAGCTTAAGAAACCGCTGGCTAGTGCACTGCGTCAAAAGTCCCGTTACTTTAAATGTCATTCCGGGCTTGACCCGGAATCCAGTATTTTTGGGCTGGATCCCCGCTTTCTCGGGAATGACGACTTCGGAACTAATGTAAAGAAGCGCTGGACCCGCTACACCGGCTTTCCGACCCGTGGGCGAGCTGTGGCCCTTCTTACTGCAGCCATAGCTCTAATATTGGCTATGAGCCTTGTATACGGATGTGCCAAAGAGAGTAAAGACCTTGATAAGCTTGAGGAAGAAAACAGGGTCTTGAAGGAAAAGATAACGTCGCTTGAGAGTCAAATGAAGCCCGGCGTAGCTTCAAAGCCTGAAATGAAGGAAGAACTTCTTGTCCTGGCGAGGAAGTTGAAGACATCGCCAAATGATTTTGTAGGGCAGCAAATAAAATTGCATTGCAGATTTGGAGGTTTTGAAAATAAATTCCTGAATGACACGAATGGTCCCAAATTCCTTTCCACCTATTACGTTGGACTCATCGCTCAGAGCGGAAAAGAAATAGATGAACCTCTGTTTGATCATTTATTCATAAGTAAAAAGGAAGCTAAGGAGCAAGGTACTTATCACTTAAGTGTAAATGATCTCATTACCGTTTATGGAATAGTAAACAGTGCATACAATAAAGAACCCTGGATTGAGGTATATGTGGTAAAAAGGGGATGGGAATAAAATATTGCACCTTGCAATTTTTAATGGATTTTTCTGTTGGTCCTTGAGAGGTCTTATCAAAGGGTAAGGAGGTATCTTGAAATGAACCTTGGAATCTGGCTACCGGCGATGTTTCTCTTGGGCATTGTAACGATGGGAATAGTGTACCTGTTCTTGATCGCTTGCGAGAAAATATAAGAGATGAGGTGATACCAATGATGATCTATCTGACAGCAGTTGTAGCAGTCTTCTTGTTCGTTTACCTGGTTGTGGCCCTTGTGCGGCCGGAATGGTTCTGAGCAAGGGCAGCGGATACCGAGATACTGAAAGGAGATAAAAGAATGTTTATTCAAACCTGGTTTCTTCCTTTGTCGCTTCTTGCAGCAGCGACCCTGATCGCGTTTCCTTTAAGTCGCTACATGGCGTGGATCATGGACGGAAAGTACCGGCGTTTGCCGATTCTGGGTTGGTTCGAAAGACGCTTGAACAGCGGCCCCCAAGACTGGAAGCAGTATACCATCTCGTTGCTCCTTTTCAACACGCTGCTGTTCGTCTACGGCTATGTGGTTCTGTCACTCCAGCCGTGGATGCCGCTGAATCCGGATGGTAAGGGGATGGTGTTTCCAACGACCATCTTTCAAGCGGTGACCTCGTTCATGACGAACACGGACCTCCAGCACTATTCCGGCGAACAGGTTTTGTCAAACTTTAGCCAGATCTTCTTTGGCGTCGCCATGCTATTTATGTCTGCGGGAGTCGGCCTGAGCGCACTGACTGCGGTCATCCGGCTCTTCCGTAGCGACTCCAAAATTGGTAACTTCTTCGTTGATATGTGGCGCGTGGTGGTTTACATGTTCGTGCCGATCTGCATTGTCATAAGCCTCATATTTATCTACCAAGGCAGCCCGATGACCTTCAAAAGCTCTCATCAAGTCTCGACCCTCGAACATGGAGCCATGGGAACCACGGACAAAGGCGAGGTGAAGCAGCAGACCATTGTGGTAGGGCCGGTGGCGGCCTGGGAATCCATCAAGATGATCGGGACCAATGGGGGCGGGTTCCACGGTATGAACGCCGCGCATCCATTTGAGAATCCCACCGGATTGTCGAACTTTCTGAACTGTCTGTCCATGATGATTTTTCCATTCGCTCTGGTGTTGATGTACGGCCGGATGCTGGGTCGACTGCGGCATTCGCTCGTTATTTTTTCGGTCATGATGACGTTGATGATCGGCACCATCGTCTGGTCGGTCTACTTTGACACCGTCAAACCGAACCCGGCGTTCGCCAGCCATTCTGCCCGAACGTTCCATATCCCCAGTGCGACAGCACCGGGAGGAAAACGAGAGGTAGCCTTCTCCTCCGTCCCAAGCTTGCCCGTGGACCAGCACCTGGGCAATCTCGAAGGTAAGGAACTGCGCTTTGGAACTTCGGCTGGGGCTACGTATGCAGCGGTGACGGTAGACGTGACTTGTGGATCCGTGAACGCGGAGGCCGACAGCCTTAACCCGATTGCCGGCTTGTCGCCCATGATTGGAATGTGGCTGAACTGCATCTACGGCGGCAAAGGTGTGGGGATGATCAACATGTTGCTCTACTTAATCATCGGGATCTTCGTGGCCGGCATGATGGTGGGCCGGACGCCCGAGTATCTGGGTAAGAAAATCGGGGGGCGCGAGGTAAAGCTCGCGATCATCGCCCTGCTGGTCCATCCCTTCATGATTCTCTTCCCCACCGGGCTCTTTGCTGCCACGGACTGGGGACTCAAAGCTATCAGCAATCCAGGTGCCCATGGTTTTTCACAAATGCTGTACAACTTCTCTTCAGCCTCCGCCAATAATGGATCGGCCTTCGATGGATTGGCGGTTGCCTACGGTTTGGCAAGCAATCCGAATCCGGCGCCGACCGCCATCCCATGGAATATCGCAGCCGGCCTCGTGATGCTCTTCAGCCGCTATCTGCCGATTGTGGCGCCGATTGCCATGGCGGCATTTCTCGGAGCGAAGAAATCGAGCCCGTTCGGTTTGGGAACCCTGCGCGATGACACCGTTACCTTTGGCATCCTCTTGCTCGGGACGATTCTTATTGTCGGGGCTTTGCTCTTCCTGCCGGTTGCTACGCTGGGGCCACTGGCTGAGCACTTAGGTCCCATCCCTTTCGGAGGCTAACTGAGAAGCCTTTACAATCGCTTATGGAAACTTCATTGGAGCCCTAATTAATGATGAATTGCGAGATGAAAAAAATGCTCAAAGGAGTGCGACATGAATAAAGTACCCTATATTACAGAAACCGTGAAGACGGTTCCCTTGCCTTCGGAGCAGCAGCGGTCGCTGCGCCGGATGAAACGAAGAGCACTACTGGAGAAGAAGACAACGATAGCGGCATTGAAGCAGGCGTTCGTCATGCTGCGGCCCGACATCCAGTGGAAGAATCCTGTAATGTTTGTAGTAGAGGTGGGTGCCTTCCTGACTCTTTTGTTTATTGCTCAAGCGGCCTGGGGTAAGGAAGCGAGTCAAGTGCCGATTACGTATTTTATCGCGCTTGACGCATGGCTTTTCTTGACTGTGTTGTTTGCGAACTTTGCCACTGCCCTTGCCGAGGCTCGCGGTAAAGCCCAGGCCGATTCCCTCAGGCGAGCCCGTCACGACACGGTGGCCTACCGTTTGAATGCTGCCGGAGCAATCGAGGAGGTTTCCTCGACGGTTTTGAAACCGGGCGATCGGGTAGTCGTACAGGCGGGACAAACGATTCCTGGAGATGGGGAGATCATGGAAGGGATCGCTTCCGTCGATGAGTCGGCGATTACCGGCGAGTCGGCGCCGGTCATTCGCGCCGCTGGCGGCGACCGATCCGGCGTGACCGGGGGCACCGTTGTACTTTCCGATCGG
The DNA here is from genome assembly GCA_963827685.1 of uncultured delta proteobacterium. Taxonomy (GTDB): domain Bacteria; phylum Desulfobacterota; class BSN033; order BSN033; family UBA1163; genus UBA1163. The sequence goes on from CAWHBU010000002.1 coordinate 458,027, forward strand.
ATCGTTGTTCAGATCACCAGCGGAGCAGGTGATTCGTTCCTCGACCGGATGATCGCGCTGGTGGAGGGGGCCATCCGTCAGCGAAGTCCGAATGAGATTGCTCTGACGCTGTTATTGTCCGCCTTCACGCTGGTTTTCTTGATCGTGGTGATTCCGCTTTGGGCGATGGCCTGGAACGCCGAGCAATACATGATGGCTTACCTGGGCATTCAACAACCTTTGAGAAGCCTTGGCACCGATGTTCCGACCCTTATTGCGCTCTTAGTCTGCCTCATTCCTACCACGATTGGCGCTTTGCTTGCCGCCATCGGAATTGCGGGCATGGATCGCGCTCTGCAGGCCAACATTATCGCCAAGAGCGGAAAGGCAGTGGAGTTGGCCGGCGACATAGACGTCGTGCTGCTCGATAAGACAGGGACGATCACGATAGGGAACCGGAACGCAACAACGTTCTTACCGATAGGAAATTATTCGGCTGCCGACGTTGGGCGGCTGGCTGCCCTGGCGTCCGCCGCCGATGAGACGCCCGAGGGAAAGAGCCTTGTTAGGTTGTTCGAGAAGCAAAGCCAAACCCCAGTCAGCGTGCCGCTTGACGCGCAGTTTGTGCCATTTACAGCCCAAACGCGAATGAGCGGCATCGATCTTCCTGACGGCCGGCGAATACGAAAAGGAGCACCAGACGCCGTGATCAAATTCGTCGAGGACAACCATGGCAGCGTGCCGGGTGATCTCAGCGCGTTGGTTAATTCCGTCGCATCCAAAGGCGCAACCCCCCTGGTCGTCGCTGATGACGGCCACATTGCGGGCGTGGTCGTTCTTGAGGACATTTTGAAACCCCACATGCATGAGCGTTTCGAGCGGCTGAGGAGAATGGGGTTGCGGACCGTTATGATCACCGGAGATAATCCTCTAACGGCTGCAACCATCGCTGCACGGGCGGGGGTCGATGACTTTCTCGCTCAGGCCACGCCGGAGACCAAGCTCTCTTACATCCGCAAGGAGCAGGCTGGCGGGAAGCTTGTGGCCATGATGGGCGACGGCACGAACGACGCTCCGGCCCTGGCCCAGGCAGACGTTGCTCTGGCCATGAACGCAGGCACCCAGGCAGCTAAAGAAGCGGCCAACATGGTCGATTTGGACAGTGACCCCACCAAGTTGATCGAAGTTGTGGAAGTCGGAAAGCAGCTCTTGATAACACGGGGCGCTCTGACGAGCTTCTCGATCGCCAATGATGTGGCCAAATACTTTGCGATCATCCCGGCGCTTTTTGCAGGGACTTTACCCTGGCTCAAGGCGATCGACATCATGCATCTCCATTCACCGACCTCGGCTATTTTGTCGGCTGTGATCTTCAACGCGCTCATTATTCCTGCGCTCATCCCGGTCGCGCTCAAGGGAGTCAAATACCGACCTCTCGGTGCCGATGCTCTATTGCGCAGGAACCTGCTCATCTGGGGACTGGGAGGCGTGATTCTACCCTTTATCGGCATCAAACTGATTGACCTCATCATGGTGGGTTTTCATTTGACTATTTGATGTTTCAGTGGATCAAGCCTGCCTACTGGCCCCGGTCCTGACCGAGGGCGGGCAGGCAGGGAGGCATAACATGTGGCGATACTTTTCGAAGAGCATCTTTCTGTTGTTAGTGCTGGTGGTCATCTGCTGCGTCCTTTACCCATTGGGTTTGTGGGTGGTCGGACAGGCCGTCTTTCCCTTTCAGGCCAACGGGAGCCTGCTGACAGGTCCTGACGGTAAACCGGTGGGATCACGACTCATTGCGCAGCCGTTTACTAAGGACGAATACTTTCAGCCCCGCCCATCTGCTGCATCCTACGATGCGTCTGCTTCAGCCTCGTCATCTCTTGCGGCATCCAATTACGCCCTGCGCGACCGGGTTGCCCGGACGCTAGGTCCGATTGTGAAATATCGAAGCGGTCCCAAAGCAGGACAACTCGTGGCACCGGACATCGAAAGTTGGTTCCAGAAGGATATGTTCCAGGGCAGCCCCCAGATCGTGGCTCAGTGGGCAGACCTGCACAACTCCCTGGCCCAGGCCTGGGTGAAGGCAGACCCCACACACAGTGCGTTCGTCGATGATTGGGCGAAAAAACATCCCGCCTTAGTCGCTAAGTGGATTAAGGATAACCCGGACACCCCGCAGCCAAAAGCAGATGATCTTGCCGTCATCTTCTTCGAGAACTTTTCCAAGGAGAACCCCGGGAAGTTTCCCTCCGCCGTTACTCGCAAAGGAGCTGATGGCAAGGACCGAACGGCGATTGAACCGGTCAAGGACGGCTCGGACATTCAATCGATCTTCTTTGATATGTGGCGACAGGATCATCCCGAGGCTGACCTCCAAGAGGTTCCCGGCGATCTCGTCACTACTTCCGGCTCCGGACTCGATCCTCATATCACGCTTCAGAACGCCGAGTATCAACTCGATCGGGTTGCCTCCAAATGGGCTGCCAACTTGAAACGCGACCCGAATGTAGTCCGAAAAGAGATCGAGCAGATATTGCAGAAAAACGCCTCGGCGCCATGGTTCGGGCTGGCAGGTGAAAAGTTCATTAACGTGCTTGAAGTCAATCTCGAACTTCGCAAGCAGTACGGGACGCCATAGCCATAGCTGGATTAGCGTTCTCTTTGCTCTGCTGTGGCGGTTCGCCGAGATATAGCCCTTAAGAAAGAGGAAGAAAAATCAATATGGACAGAAGGATAAAGAAGAGGTTATTAGGCTTGATTCTGGCGGTTCTGATGATGTTCCCATTTGTGACGAACGCAAGCGGTGAAGAGGAATCAGCATCGACTTCAGACAAAGAAATCGAAGAGGTAAAGCCGATCGAAGAGGTAAAGCCGTCGGAGGCCCCGGCACCATCGCCCGGGCTGTTGATGAGCACTTTGGGCAAGGCGGGACTGGCGCAACCTTTGGACAAGGCTGGGATCAACATCTACGGCTACATCGAAGGCGGTTACATGCATGACTTCAGCGCGCCGAGTGCTCACAAGGTTCCAACCTTCATCGGATTTAACAGTTTCAAGAACACGGGTATCCTTGACAAGATCAGTTTGAACGTCGAGCGCACGGTCGATCCGACCAAGAAGAAGCTTGACTTTGGTTTCCACGTGGAAGGTATTTGGGGTACGGATGCCGCGTTCGTCCACTCGAATGGGATGGGTGATAGGCAGACGAGCCGATATCAAGGGGACCTTCTCCAAGCCTACGTGGACATGACCATCCCCGGCATGCCGGTGCGAATCCGCGCAGGCAAATGGATTGAACTGGCGGGCTTCGAGCAATTCAGCGCCAACATCTACGGAGCCTTCGGCGATCCGTCCAGGGCACTCTATTCTTATAGCTACCAATTCCTCTATGCTGAGCCGAGCACGCAGACGGGCGTTCTGGTTACCTACGTGCTGAACCCCAAGTGGTCGGTTGACGCTGGCTTCACGCGTGGCTGGAACCAGTCCACCAGCGACGCCAACGGCGCCCTGGACTTTTTGGGCCGCATCACCTTTACGCCCAGTGACAAGACCTCCATCATTTTCGTTATGACGGAAGGCCCGGAGTTCCCGACGGGCTTCGGACACAATCTGCCTAAGGGCGACGCCCACCACTGGTGGACCGCGTTGGACCTGGTTGCCACCCAGAAGATCACTGAAAAGTTGAGCCTCGGCTTGGGCATTGACTACGTCTATGCTCCGCAAATCCCCGGCTTACCAAGCGGTGCCAAGCAGTGGGGAGGCGTGGCAGGCTACGTCAGCTACGCGATCGATCCGCACCTCACGCTCAACACCCGGCTGGAGTGGTATAGAGACTCCGCCAATGGCTTCTCCACCGGTGCGCCCGTCAGCGCCAATTATTACGAGGCCACGGTGGGCGTGGCCATCAAGCCTTTCCCGAACGACAAGATCCTCTCGAAGTGGTTGTTCAGACCGGAAGTTCGCTACGACCACTCTGACCACCCGCTCTTCAACAGTGGCGACAAAAATCAGTTGACATTCAGCGTGGACACCCTCTTCACCTTTTAGGATTGCCCTGGCGTTTCGCACCCGCCTGGGCGCGGCGGAGATGAGGGTATCAAAAACCTGTCTTGGGAGAGGTAGAAAAGATGAAAAAGATTGAAGCCATTATTGACCCTTCTAAGATGCAAGAAGTAAAGAATGCTTTGACTAAGATCGGGATCCGGCGGATGACGATAAGCAAGGTCGATGAGTTTGGGAGCCAAGAAGCTCACAAAGAGTCTTTTTCAGATTCCGTACTTCTTGCGGTGACGCCAGAGAGTAGCCTTCGATACCAAGGATGCTGGCGGTGATTGTGAGACCGGAGTATAGGCACGACTGGTCTAACAAAGACGGCTTTGATTCACAACACACGACATTCAGTAAGAAGAGTCAGGATAGCATTGCCATTGGCATAATGTATACATGGTAATTGGCCCGTATAAAACGATAGATCAGATTACGGATGCACAGCGACTTTACTGTCGCTGTGCAAAAAAAGGATTCCTCCGTTCTTTCCCTCGCATCAATCCCTACAACCAAATACTTCTCCGAATACCAAATCTCTCCCTTTAGTTGACGAAACTACTCAAGTCTTTTACGATTTAGCTCGTCAGGTGAAGTCATTGAGAACAGGGAGGGCGGTCCTAAAAGATGGGGGTGAATGACAGTTTAAGCGATACTACAAGGCCAGATCCGGATGCCCTGTTAAAGGAAGTTCAACGTGAGGAAGCAAAAAGGGGAAGGCTAAAGATATTCCTGGGCTATGCGCCTGGCGTGGGAAAAACGTATACCATGCTCAATGAAGCGCATGTCTTGAAGAACCGGGGCGAAGATGTTGTGGTTGGCGTTGTGGAGACGCATGGCCGCTCTGAAACAGAGGCATTACTCAAAGATCTGGAAATGATTCCACGACGGCGTGTGGAATATCAAAATATTGTTCTCGAAGAATTGGATCTTGATGCCATCCTCACACGACGTCCCGCGGTTGTTTTGGTAGATGAACTTGCCCACAGCAACGCTCCCGGTAGCCGACATCCGAAACGATACCAGGATGTCGAAGAATTGCTTGACAGCGGCATTGATGTTTACACAACGATGAACGTCCAGCACTTTGAAAGCCTCAACGATGTCGTCGAAAAAATCACGGGGATACGCATGCAAGAGACATTGCCCGATACTTTTCTGGATCGAGCAGACGAAGTTCAGGTCATCGATATCCCCCTGGAAGAACTCTTTGAGCGGCTGAAAGAAGGAAAAGTTTACATTCCCAAGCAGGCGGAACGGGCGATGCAGAACTTTTTCCAGCGAGGCAATCTCGTCGCCCTCCGGGAGCTGACGCTCACCCATGCCGCTCGCAAAATGGATACCGAACTTTTGAACTATATGAGAGCGAAAGCGATTTCCGGCCCCTGGCCGGCGGGCGAAAGATTGATGGTCTGTATTGCCCCGAGTCCGTATGCAAAACAGCTTCTCCGCAAAGGGTATAGCATTGCCAAAGATGCCCATGCGGAATGGTATGCTGCATATGTCTCTACACCGGCCCTGAAAGAGATGTCGGATAAGGATAAGGCTTACATCGCTGAGGCATTGAATCTTGCAGAGGAATTGGGGGCAAAAATTGCAACCCTTTCTGGAACGGATGTGGCCAATGAAATCCTGCGCTTTGCCCGTGAATATAATATTAACCATATCGTGATCGGTAAGCCCCTTCACTCCATGTTATTGGGATTCTGGAAAGGCTCACCGGCATCCCGATTGCTGCACACTCCGAGTGAGTTTGAGCTGCATCTCATCACGCCAACGGTTGAAAAAAGAGAGATAGAGGTAAAACCAACACCTGAACGATTTGCACTCAATCCTAAAGACTACCTCCTCAGCATTCTTATGGTCGCCGGCGTTACCTTGTTGAACTTTTTTCTTCAGGAATTCATTAATCCCCTGTCACTCGTTTTCATCTACTTGATCGCAACGATTGCCAGTGCTCTCCTTTTCGGTACAGGGCCTTCGCTTTTCTCATCGATCATCAGTTTACTCACCTTTGATTTCTTATTCATTGAACCAAAATACAGTTTCTCAATGTATCATCCTCACGATATTATTAATACTTTGGTTTTCTTTTTCACATCGATTATCGTTGGGCAACTTGTCAAAATAACGAAACGCCAAAATCTTCTTTTACAACTGCGCGTGAGGCGGGTCACCCTAATCGAAGAGATGAGCAAAGAGTTCTTAATGCTTCCTCCTGTTGAGCAATTTGTAGGGGGGCTTGTTCAGAATTCGAGCGAATGGGAAAATGTGTTGACACTATTTCGTACGACTGTTCTCGATCACATCAGTCATATTGCGATCAGGTATCTCTCAAAGATTATTGATGCACCGTCCTTTGTGCTTTTCACCGGGAAAGATGGTAGGCTCCAGGTCTGGGCTCGAAGCGAAACCGACATTGACCTTACCTCCCATGAGATGGCCGTTGCAGAGTGGACCTACACACATGGTGAACCTGCAGGCGCGGGTACGCAAACACTTCCCAACATCAAAGCCTTTTTCATACCCATGAAATCGCTTGAAGAGACCATCGGTGTCATCGGCATTCAGTACGATTTCAAAGATCTTCTGTTCGATCAACGGCGCCTTTTGGGAGTCATATCCAATCTCTCGGCTCTTGCCGCTGCGAGATGGGTTAAAACATGGAATGTTAAGTGACTCATTACTTTCTTCTTTTCTAACCTCCTCAAGAACATTGCCCCTTGTCTATCTCTCCAAAAGATGAGACTTTTTCGATTTTGAACAGAAGCGATCCATGACAGCAATAATATTTGATTTTTTAAAAAAATCCTGTAATATGATGAAATTAATCCGGCTTAAATGGAGCAGATCATGACGACACAACAATGGATTGCTTTAGGAATTTTCGTTCTATCTTACGGGCTGATCATTTCGGAGAAGGTGAGCAGAACGATTGCCTCGATCTTCGGTGCCATTCTGGCTTTCCTGTTCATCTTAACACCTCAGGATCTGGTCCATTATGAAAACTGGGAAACCCTCCTCTTTGTCTTCGGTATGATGACGGTGATTGAGACCATGAGCGAGTCGGGGTTCTTCCGATGGTTAGGTCTCCACAGCGCCCGATGGGTGAAGCTTGATCCCTTGAAGCTTTTCATCCTCTTCCCGTTTATCGCCGGGTTTCTCTCAGCCTTTGTGGACAGCATCACCGTGATGCTCTTCATGGCTACCTTAACGATCGAAGTGGGGAATATCATTGGGATCAATCCCCTTCCTCTTATCTTTTCAGAGATCTGCGCTTCGAATATTGGAGGGGCATCCACGATGGTGGGAGATCCTCCGAATGTGATCTTAGGGACCTACTTTGGGCTCTCCTTTATGGACTTTGTAAAGAATACCGGCCTCATTGCATGGATAGGTTTTGGAGTGAATACCCCCTTCTTCATCTGGTTTTATAAGAAGGAGATATTTTCAGCACGAGAAAGGCTTCACGAAAACCCTCAATGGCTTCAACAGCAGGTTGATACCCTGAATCCGAAAGAGGCCATTAAAGACAGGTGGCTCTTTGCGGTGGGTTTAATTGCCTTTTTTTATGTTGTGATTGTCCTGGTCACTCATCATCTTACTCATTTTTCAGTCGCCACGTGTGCTCTGACCGGAGCATTGATTGCCATGCTTCTCGGGGGCCACAAAATGAGTAGGGTTCTACTGAATATTGATTACCCGACGATCATTTTCTTTGCAGGGCTATTTATCATCGTGGGTGCCATGGAACATGTGGGTCTTCTTAAAATGGCAGCGGCAACGGTGAAAGAATTATCGGGAGGGAATTTCTTCATCGCCTTGTCGATCATCCTGTGGGTCAGCGCCTTTGGATCTTCAATTGTTGATAATGTCCCTTTTGCAGCTACGATGGCCCCTATCCTCAAGCATATGGGCGAGACCTTTGGTTTCTCCCTTCTCCCCTTGGTCTGGTCAACTTCTCTCGGGACCGATATTGGAGGAAATGGAACCCCCATCGGGGCTTCTGCCAATATAGTGGCCGTTGCAACCTACGAAAGAATGACCGACAAGAAAATCGGTTGGGGGTATTATTGTAAGGCATGCTACCCTGCCATGATGGTGGTTGTGGCTGTCTGTAATCTTCTCCTCTATCTTTTCTATATTTGATTTTTTGTTGTTGAGAGCGAAATCATCATTGGCTAAAATCAAATAGGGTGATGCGGGAGATAAAGTGAATCGTTGTTTTCGAAGTTTCCCCATCTCCTCATCAGTTTTTTTTGCGGGTTTTCCCAGAAATGACCAAGGTGATTTCGCCCTTTAACTTCCGCTCACCAATCTGAGTTTGGATTTCACTTACTCTTCCCCTGAGAACCTCTTCGTAGATCTTTGTCAATTCACGGGTAAGAACCATTTCTCGATCCCCAAGGATCTCGAAGATGTCGTCCAACGTTTCTGAGAGGCGGTGCGGGGATTCGTAAAAGATAAGTGTTTCTCTGACACCTTCCAATTGCTTGAGCCAATCCCTTCTCTTTTTCGATTTGTGAGGAAGGAATCCCTTAAAAAGAAAGGCATCTGTTGGGAGTCCAGAGACGCTCAGAGCGGCAATCACTGCAGAGGCACCCGGGATGGACACAATAGGAATCTGGTTTTCAATGGCTATTTGAATAAGTCGGAATCCCGGGTCAGAAATGCCGGGTGTACCAGCATCCGAGACCAGGGCAACTCGATGGTCCTGCTTCAATTTAGAGAGGATGAATTCCTTTTTTCTAAATTCATTTCCTTCAAAGTAGCTGGTGAGCGGGGTATGAATTCCAAAGTGCTTGAGGAGAAGGCTAGTATGTCGAGTGTCCTCGGCAGCGATCAGGTCCACCTCCTTTAAGATGCGGAGAGCCCTGAGGGTGATGTCCTCTCTGTTCCCGATGGGAGTGGAGACAATATAGAGCATGCCTTTCGTTGGGTTGAGAGAAGGAGACGTCATAATTCTCTAAAATCATTAACTATTTAAAAAAATATCATTTATTGATAAATTGATCAAGAGGGAAGAAACAAAAAAAGATTTCTGAAAAAATTCAGAAATGCTGCATTCAACAGTGAAGTGCAACACATGAGCCCAAAACTTCATTGGGCGTTCGATAATTGAGGCATTTTCGTGGCCTCGTATTAAGTAAAGTTTCGACGCGTTTGACTTGTTCTTTGGGAACCAGATTAAAATCCGCCTTCTTGGGGAAGAAGCGTCGGATCAGCCCGATGGCATTTTCGATAGAAGTCTTTTCCCAACTATGGAAGGGTTCACAGAAGTAGGATTGGGTTCCCAACACCTTGTTATTGACTTTCGCATAAATAATGGAACGTTTTAACTTTTTCTGCTATAATATGGGGCATGAGACCCCATGGATCCCAAGAGGAACTGGAGAAGCGCCGTCGAGGCGCCATTTCGTTGTTGAAAGAAGGCAAGGCCAGTCTTTCGGCCATAGCGCGTTCGGTGGGGGCATCAAAAAGCTCAGTCTTCCGATGGTTTCAACAGTACCAAGAAGGCGGATCGGAGGCCCTTCGCTCGAAGGCCATTCCAGGACGTCCTCCGAAGCTGTCTCGAATCGAGAAAGAGAAGTTAGCGGAACTGCTTTTGGCGGGTCCTCTGGCCGCAGGATATCGGACCGATCTGTGGACATTGAAGCGGATCGCTCAAACCATTCTGAAACACTTTCGTATCCGGTATCACCCCAATCATGTGTGGCGGTTGCTTCAGGGCATGGGATGGAGTTGTCAGAAACCAGAGCGTCGGGCGTTACAAAGGGACGACAAAGAGATCGTACATTGGAAGGTTCACCGGTGGCCGCATATAAAAAAACGCCAAAAGACTTGGGGCCCAGCTGGTCTTTCTTGATGAGTCTGGCTTCTTACTCATTCCAAACATTCGCCGCACCTGGGCTCCAAAAGGGAAAACCCCTGTCTTCTACCACCTGTACAAACAGGATAGGATTTCCTCTATCAGTGCTTTGTCGGTCTCCCCGAAACGAAAGCGGTTGGCCCTTTATCTCCGATTTCGGGCATGGAACCTCACCGGTCTGGATGTTCGGTCTTTTCTTAAAGAACTGCTCCAACATATCAGGGGACCCATGTTCCTGTTGTGGGATCGAGCCACCATCCATCGGCGAAAGGAAGTTAAACAGTTTCTTCTTCGGCACCCTAGAATTCATATGGAATACTTTCCGGCCTATGCTCCCGAGCTTAATCCGGCTGAGTATGTTTGGAACCAGACTGACCGTGCCTTGTCCAACAGTGTACCGGAAAGTCTAAATGATCTTAAGAAAATGCTTCGAAACTCGAGACGAAGACTCAGGCAATCACAGAAACTCCTCCGGTCATGCATCTATGCTTCTGATCTCCCATGGACTAGAGAGTAGCGTTCCATTATTTATGCGAAACTCAATAATATACTCATGCTCCACGTTTTCGCAACCATTATCATAGGTGATAGAGCGGAGAAGGGGTTGGGGGTAACGGCTGAGTCTGCGAGTGAGGGCACATCGCAAGTTCTGTGAGGTCTTGGCAGCCAATTTGGCCAAGTGCAGGTGTCTACTGGTTCTCTCAAGGGCTACCGCTAAAGCGGCCTTACTTGTTCGGGAGATTAACGTATCAGCTTCCCAATGGCCGGGTTGGATCCGGGTTTGGACCTCCAGGGGACGCTCTTTGATGGAGATCCGTCGTGGAATATGGAGTGTCTTATGCCGGTGCGAATGGGTACGGAGTCTACGGCGCTTGTGAGCCCGAGTCAGATAGGGCACCAGGTTCTGCTTCGTAGGGATCGATTTATCATAGATGAATTGATAAATGGCCTCATGGCTGATACGAAGGTCTGGATATTCTAAAGAAAGTCTTCCTGAAATCAGTTCGGGAGACCATTTGAGCTTGAGCTTTTTCATGATATACCTACGGATCAAAGGATTGCGTATTCGCTGTCGTTGGACGGATTCATGTTTTCGTTTAACGGCTCTTTCATGGGCCCTATTGGCCAAGTAAACGTTGTAGATGGGCGATCGGTTACGCTTGAGTTCTCGTGAAATGGAACCTTTGTTTCGCCCGATACTCTCGGCTATCTCCGAGATGCTTTTACCTCGTGCGTGAAGATATGCAATTTTGTCTCTCTCTTCACTGGAGAGATGTTGATAGTTTAGCTTTTCCATACACTTAGGATACTACGTCACCCTAAGTGTTGCACTTCATTATTGAACTGGCGAATCTGATTACATGGATTATAGGAGAATTACACAGATTAGAAATGCATTGAAAAAGGAAAAAATCCTTTTAATCATTCTTCGAAATCAGTGTAATCAGGGGTCTCTGATAGAGATTTTGAGGGTTTTTCAGGGACCCCCAAAAAACTTATTGACAAATGGTGTCAAAACCCATAAAAATATAGTCATCTCAAAAAGTTGCCTTCCTACGCTAACATGCCTACCAAACTTGCCTCCGCCGAAGCGGGTACGCGCAGGCAGGCAAGTTCTTTGGCAGGGGGAGCTTCGAAGGGTTCTGGCTTACGCAGCAATTAAGCCCATACTTTAGCCTCGGGGCTTTACCATAAAGGAACTTATGCCTGAAGAGGTTTCAGCAGATAAAAAGGCTCTTGATGTCGGTCCAGAGATACCGTTGATCGAGGGAGTGGAATCGGACGAGGAGTTCATCCTCGCCAGAGATTTAACGAGTGCCTTCGTCAAGGCGATCAAGGCCTTTCGTTTTTATCCACCCGACAACCCCGCCCTCAAGGGATTCCGAGACCAGCTTCTTAAAAGATTCCAGTTTTTCTTGAATAAGTATCAGTCCTTCGTGATTCAGGTTGGAGAATACGACCTCTCCTTTAAGGGAAAGATCATCTATCAAAATAAAGATGTGAAAACGAGTCTTGCTTTTCTCCTCTACAAAGATGGGTTAAGGGAAGTCCGTTTTATGAAGGGGGTCGAAGAATGGGAGGTTCAGGGGATCATTGATATCATCAAGCAGAGCGATAATATCAATCAATTAGAGGATGACATCGTCACCTTGATGTGGGAAAAAGATTTCGAACACATCAGTCATTTGGCAACGGATGAATTCTTGGAGGAAACACCCGTCGTCATTCCGGATAATGTTGACGAGTTCAGGAAGAATCTGGTTTTCAAACCCCTTGCCCATCATGTGGAGGTAGAGCTTGCAGAAGAAGGTTCAGAGGAAGGAGCCGATTTGGACGAAATCCTCTCCAGCCTGATCGAAGAACCCGCTCCATTTGTTTCAGACCGGAGCGTCTATTTCCTCACGTCAGATGAGCTCGAAGGATTGAGAAAGGATGTCGAAGCCGAGATCGACCCCATTTTTGTATTCACGATCATGGACATTCTCTTCGAGATATTGGCTTTGGAAAAAGAGCCTGATCCCTATCAAGATGCGGTGAATATCCTAATTAAAGTATTAGATGCTTTTTTGACTCTCGGCGAGTTCACCAAAGCGACCGATCTTTTGAAACGGGTGAATATCATTCTCAAGACTTATGACCTGCAGGATTGGCAGATCGAAAGCATCCGAAAAATCATCGTGGAAGCCGGTGGCGAGGTGCGGATCGAACGGATCGGGAAGGTTCTGGAGAGGGAGGAGGTCCGTTTGGAAGATGTCAACGCCTACCTCTCGCTCCTGCAAAAGAACTCCATCCCCCCCCTGATCAAGTTATTAGGGGAACTGAAGAACTCGAAGACGAGGAGGATGTTCTGTGATGCTCTCTCTGAAATCGGAAAGGATTCGATTGAACTGATTACTCCTTTTATTGATGACCGACGATGGTATCTGGTTCGAAATATCACCTATATTTTGGGCCGAATCGGAAAGGAACAGTCCTTCCCTTACATCCAAAAGGTATTCAATCATGAAGAAAATCGGGTGAGGAGAGAAGCCATACAGGCACTGGGACTCATTGGTGGACCGAAGGCCATCGGACTATTGGTGAGGGCTCTCACAGACAATGACGTTCGAATTCGCTGTATGGCAGCCATTAATTTAGGAAAGGTGGGTAAAGAAACGGGCCTCATCTCCCTTTTAGAAGTGGTGCAAACCAAAGATTTTTACAAAAGAGAACCGGTGGAAATCAAGGCCTTCTTTAACGCGATCGGAATGGCGGGTTCCAATGAAGCGATCCCTGTGCTGCAACAACTCTTGGAACGAAAGAGTTGGTTCGTTCGAGGAAAAACAGATGAAATCCGCACTGGAGCTGCCAACGCGATAGCCATGATTGGAACTCCTGAGGCAAAGGCCATCCTGGAAGTGGGAGAAGATTCAAAGGACGAATCCATCCGGGATGCTTGCACACAAGCCTTGAAGAGCCAATTCCCCTAAGGAGTCTATGGTTTGATGCCAAAAGAAAAACCCAACCTTGATCATGAACATCGACCGACAAAATTAGGGACAGAATTTATCACAAAATTCTACCGACTGCTAAAAGGAACCACGATCTATGATCAGAAGAATGTCATCATCGATCGCCTCACCCAGGAATGTGTTCAGGTGATCAATGGCATCGTCCGATCAGAAGGAAATCTTTTCCTAAAAATCGTTCGGGATAATTTCTTTTTTAATAATACCCGGATCATCGTAAGAGCTGACAAATATCCCATTTTCAAAGCTTTTTGGCAGGACATGAGAAAGAGGTGGATCGGGGAGGTGGAGTTCTCAGAAGAGGTGAACGCGGAACATCTCAAAGATTTTATTTATCTCCTTTCAGGGCTGGAGGAAAATAACGAGAGCAATTACCTTTATGTCAAGAAGCAATTGGAATACCGAAACATCGAATCCATCGAAGTCGGGAAATTGGAGTTTTATAAAGACGAGGAAATCTATGTCGATTCCGAGGATCAGAAGAAATATTCGAAGGAGGTTTATTTCAAATCCATTAGTTTAGTCAAAGAAGTCGTGGAAGGCATTAATCAACAAAAAGCGCTCAACATCCGAAAAGCCAAACGTCTCATGCAGAACGCCGTCAACGCGATCATGCAGGATGATTCCACTCTGTTGGGATTGGCGAATATTAAGAATTATGATGAATACACCTTCAATCATTCTGTAAATGTAGCCATCTATGCCATCGCTTTGGGCCAGAGGATCGGGATTCCCAAAAAGCACCTTTCCCATCTGGGCATGGCAGGTTTGTTCCATGACATGGGAAAGACGAAGATTCCGAAAGAGATCCTTAACAAAACAGGGAAATTGTCACCGGAGGAGTGGTCGATCATGCGATCCCATCCTGTCATCGGGACGGAGCTCATCATGCGGATGAAGGAATGGGGAGAACTCTCCACCCGGATGATTGAAGGCGCTTTTGAACACCACCTTCGATATGATTTGACGGGATATCCGAAGCTTACCCGAAAGAGGAAGATCAGCCTGTTCGGCAGGATCATCACCATTGCTGATTTCTACGATGCTTTGGTGAGGCCGAGGGTCTATAATCGATTCCCTTATGTCTCGGAAAAAATCCTGGGAATCATGCTGGAACGAAGTGGAAAAGACTTCGACCCTGCTGTCGTCAAAGTCTTCATTAACATGATCGGGATCTTTCCGCTCGGAACCCTGGTTTTATTAAACACCAATGAGATGGGGATTGTCACCCAGATCCAGGAGGAGACAGAACTGATCGATCGGCCCAAGGTCTGCCTCCTTTATTATGGCGATGGAGAATATCGGAAAGGAAAAGTGGTGGATCTGAGGGAGATGGATGAAGCAACCAGGAATTTCAAGAGGAGCATCGTCAAGACCGTCGATCCGAATGAATATAATATCAACGTCGCGGAATATCTCATGTAATAAATTGAGGAATTTAGGAATTGCGAATTTTCTTTGATTCAATATTCTAGTCTTTCAAACTCCAATCCCTCAATCCCTGAATCCCTGAATTCCTCAATCTCATTTGATTTTCTTCTTTTTCGATTCTTCCCATAAATGATCCATTTCGATGAGGTTAGACTGACGAAAAGATCTTCCTTCCCTGTAGAGGGAATTCTCAATATAATGAAATCGAGATACGAATTTGTCTACTGTTTTTCTCAATGCCTCCTCCGGGTGGATGTGGAGAAACCGCGAAACGTTTGCCAGAACAAAAAGGAGGTCTCCGATTTCTTCGCGAATCCTTCTTCTGTCTCGAAGGGAAAGGGCTTCTCTAAACTCCCTCATTTCTTCATCCAATTTATTCAATACCCCTTCGATATTTGGCCAATCAAATCCCACCCGGGAGACCCTTCGGGTCAATTGATAGGCCTGAGAGAGAGAGGAGGAATTTTTGGATACCCCTTCGAGAATGGATCTCCATCCCTTTATTGAGTCTCTCTTCTTCAACCGACAAGGGATATCTCTCCCTCTCTTTTTCCTCATCTTCATCAGTACCTCCCGATTCCCCAATTCCGATTTAGAGAACGAAACCTATTTTCCATTCCGTCATTGCGAGCACCTGAAAGGTGCGTGCCTGCACGCCGAAGTGCTTGCCTTTGTTGAAGCAGATACTTGCAGCCAAACGTTCCGGCACGCAGGCGTGCCTGCGCGCTGAAGCGCTCCGGCGCGCAAGCGTGGCAATCTAACGGAAAAAGGTGAGATTGCTTCGGTTCCGTCGTAATGACAATTTTCTAAATCGGAATTTGGGCAATTTTATAAGATTGCTAAGTTCCTGTTTTTATGTTATTTAAATACCTCTAAAAATAAAGGATTTTAAGCTTTTGTTCAACGAAAAGAAATATTTCATAAAAGATGATCGTGATTAGGAAGGAAGGGCAATGGATTATCGTCATACATTGAATCTCCCAAAAACCGACTTCCCTATGAAGGCCAATTTAGCGAAGAGGGAACCGGATATCCTGAAGGCCTGGGAGGCAAATGGAACTTACCGCCAATTAAGCCAGCAGGCGAAAGGGAAACCGAAATATATCCTCCACGATGGTCCTCCCTACGCCAATGGAAACATTCACATCGGGACCGCCTTGAATAAAATCCTCAAGGACTTCATTGTTAAATCGAAGTTCATGACAGGGTTTGATAGCCATTATGTTCCAGGATGGGACTGCCATGGATTGCCCGTTGAACACGAGGTGGAAAAGAGCCTCGGTTCGAAGAAAGGAAAACTCTCCATCGTTGAAATCCGGAGAAGATGCCGCGATTACGCAGCCAAATTTGTGGGAATTCAGAGAGAGGAATTCAAACGCCTTGGGGTTTTTGGGGAGTGGGAGAATCCCTATCTGACCATGAATTTTGAATATCAGGCAACGATTGTGCGAGAGTTCGGAAAGTTTCTTATGGATGGTTCGGTTTACAAAGGAAAGAAACCCGTCTACTGGTGCCCCACTTGCAAAACGGCATTGGCTGAGGCAGAGGTGAAATACGAAGATCTCCGTTCCTCCTCCATCTATGTGAAATTTAAAATGGTCTCCACCCCCTCCCACCTCGAAGGGGAGGGTAAGGGTGGGGGGGATATCGGGGATGTCTTTCCCAGTCTTAAAGGGAAACCTGTCTCTGTCATTATCTGGACAACCACTCCCTGGACGATCCCAGCCAATTTAGCGATTGCACTCCATCCAGATTTCACCTATGTGGCAGTGGACGTAGGTGGTGAGATCTATATCCTGGCAGAGGGCCTCTTGGAAGAGGTGATGAAGAAATTCGGGATCAAGAAATATAAGGTATTGGAAAAATTTGCAGGGAAGAGATTAGAAGGACTCAAAGCGCGCCATCCCTTCCTCGACCGGGACTCCTTCATCATTCTCGCCTCCTACGTAACCTTAGATGCCGGAACAGGATGTGTTCATACAGCACCAGGGCACGGTCAGGAGGACTATGAAAGTGGAGTTCAATATGGTCTGGAGGTCTACAGCCCGGTCGATGATGATGGCCGCTTTACCAAGGATGTTCTTTTCTTTGCAGGACAGTTCGTTTTTGATGCGAATGATGCTGTGAATAAGAAGCTTGCCGAGGTTGGAGCGCTCCTCAAGGAAGAGATGATGGTGCATTCCTATCCCCATTGCTGGCGGACCAATGACCCGATCATCTTTCGAGCCACAGAGCAATGGTTCATTTCGATGGATAAGAAGGGATTGAGACAGAATGCCCTGAAAGCCATCGGTGAAGTAACCTGGATTCCTCCCTGGGGAAGGGATCGGATCTACGGGATGATTGAGAACCGACCTGATTGGTGTGTCTCCAGACAGAGGGCCTGGGGGATTCCCATTACCGTCTTTTACTGTTCCGCCTGCAAACAACCCCTGGTCAGTCAGGAAACCATTGATCATATCGTCCGCCTTTTTGAGGTGAAGGGAGCGGACATCTGGTTTGAAGAAGGAACGAATCACCTTTTGCCTAAAGGAACCCAATGTGCGCAATGCGGGGGAAAAGATTTTACAAAGGAGATGGACATACTGGATGTCTGGTTTGACTCAGGAGTTTCCTATGCAGCCGTCCTTGAGAAAAGGAAGGACCTTGTCTTTCCAGCCAGTCTCTATCTGGAAGGAAGTGATCAACACCGGGGATGGTTCCATAGTTCTCTTCTAACTTCGGTCGGGACGAGGGGTCGTGCCCCTTATCTTTCCGTCCTCACCCATGGGTTTGTCGTGGACGGAGAGGGGAAAAAGATGTCCAAGTCAGCGGGGAATGTGATTGCACCCGAAGAAGTCATCAATCAATTGGGAGCCGATGTCCTGAGACTCTGGGTAGCGGCAGAGGATTACAAGGATGACATTAAGATCTCCAACGAGATCCTGAAACGGCTGGCCGATAGCTACTTTCGTATCCGAAACACCTTCCGCTTTCTATTAGGAAATCTCTACGACTTCGATCCCGAGAAAGATCGAATCCCCTATCACGAACTCCATGAGATGGACCGATGGGCTCTCCATCAGCTTCAAAAACTTATCGCCAGAATTTGCGAGGCTTATGAGCGTTTCGAGTTCCACACGGTCTACCATAGTGTTCAGAATTTTTGTGCCGTGGAGATGAGTGCTCTCTATTTTGATATCTTGAAGGATCGACTTTATACATTTTCATCCCGGTCTCGTGGTCGTAAATCGGCTCAGACCGCCCTTTATGAGATTTTGGAAGCCCTGACCCGCCTCATGGCTCCTATTCTTTCTTTCACTGCGGAAGAAGTTTGGAAATACCTTCCTCAAGAGCCGGGGAAAGCGGGAAGTGTTCATCTCACATCGTTTCCTGAAGTGAAAAGTGAATATTTGGACGATGCCTTGAACGAGCGATGGGAGAAGATCTGGGAAATCCGGGCGATCGTGACGAAAGTCTTGGAAGAGGCCCGGAAGGAGAAGGTGATCGGACTTTCGTTAGATGCACAGGTCCACCTCCATCTTCCTGAAGAGGTCTTTTCATTTCTTGAACGCTATGAGAAGGATCTGAAGTCAATCTTTATTGTCTCCTCGGTCACCCTTCATCAAATCAAGGATAAAAAAGAGGTGAGGGCGGAAGTACTCCGGGCAGATGGTAAAAAGTGTGAAAGATGCTGGAACTATGATGTGAGTGTGGGGCACTATCCAGAGCATCAAGCCATCTGCGATAGGTGTGTGGAGGTAATCCAGAAATAACCACGAAATCCCAAGCACCAAATAACAAACAAATTCCAATGTTCAAAATTCAAAATCTCAAACAAAGTCTTTTTGATTTTTTGTAAATTGGTGATTGAAATTTATTTGGGACTTGGGATTTGGAATTTGGGACTTAAGATGGGAAATTACGAAACAAATTTTAATTCCGAATGGGTTCGTCGTTAGCGTGGACATGAAACGAAAATATTGGATTCTTTTGATTTTCTTTTTTGGGATTCTTTTGTTAGATCAATGGACTAAATATATGGTTGTACAGAAGTTACCTCTCTATCAAAGGGTGGAGGTGATCCAAGGATTTTTCAATCTCACCCATGTCAGGAATACGGGCGGTGCCTTTGGAATATTTGGAGGAGAGAAGGGTGGACTCAGTTCCGCGCTCTTTGTGGTCGTCTCCCTGATCGCCGTTGGCGCCATTATCTTTTTCTTCGCTAAAGTCAAGGAGAGTGAGAAAATCCTTGCTCTCTCATTTTCTCTCATTCTGAGCGGTGCGATTGGAAATCTCATTGACCGTCTCCGATACGGGGAGGTTGTAGATTTCCTCGACTTTCATCTATCTACCTACCATTGGCCTGCCTTCAATATTGCAGATTCTGCCATCTGTATCGGTATCGGTTTGATGGCCTTAGAGGTATTGATCAGGGATCGTAAGAAAAGCACCAAGTCCCAAGCACCAAATCCCAAATAAATTCCAATGAACCAAATCCCAAATACGAAAAAATATTTTGGTCATTGTAAATTGGACCTTGGGAGTTATTTGTAATTTGAGATTTGGAATTTGGGATTTATACTCATAACTCATAACTCTAAACTCATAACTCCAAAAGATGTACCCCATCCTGTTTCAGTTCGGCAGTCTCCATATTTACGCATACGGGTTCTTTATCGTTGTGGGCTTTGCCACAGCAGTGGTTCTTGCGGCCCTGAAAATTCGAAAATCAAATAGTGGGGTTTCTTTTGGAAATATCGTGGACCTCTTCTTCTACACGGTCCTGTCAAGTTTTATTGGATCGAGATTACTGTTTGTATTAATCAATTTCGATGTTTATCGTCAACATCCCGCGCAGATATTCAAAATATGGGAAGGAGGATTGGTCTTTTATGGAGGACTTGCCCTGGCCGTCATGGTTGCCTTCTGGTATATGAAGTGGCACCGATTGCCCATCTGGAAATTGGCTGATCTTATTTCGCCTCTGATTGCTCTGGGCCTCTCTTTTGGCAGGATAGGCTGCTTTTTCGCGGGGTGTTGCTATGGAAAAGAGACCTCCCTTCCATGGGCGGTGGTCTTTAAGAATTCGGACTCGTTGGCCAGGTTGAATATTCCCCTTCATCCCACCCAGCTCTACGATGCGGTCAATGGCTTAGCCATCTTCTTCTTTCTAAGCTGGATGGAAAAGAGGAAGACTTTCGACGGCCAAATCTTCTGGCTCTTCCTCTTCCTCTATGCCACCACACGTTTTTTCATTGAAATATTTAGAGGCGACCCGAGGGGATTTCTATTCGGAGATCTGCTTTCTACCTCCCAGGCGATAGGTATCCTGTTGACCATTTTCTCTCTTTTTATGTTATTCTATATAAAGAAACGGTATCGGAGATAGAAAGATGGCTGTTCTTGAAATTCTCAAATATCCTCATCCCGTTTTGAAGAAACGCTCTCAGGCAGTGAGCCAGATTGATGAGGAAGTGCAAAAGTTGATTCAGGACATGAGGGAGACCATGTACGGGGCGGGTGGAATCGGATTGGCCGCCTGTCAGGTCGGAGTTCCCCGAAGAGTGATCGTTCTCGATGTCAGTCCAATGGATCCCCAGCACAGTTTCTTCGCGCTTGTCAACCCCGAAATCATCTCTGAAGAAGGTGAAATCGACCATGAGGAAGGATGTTTGAGTGTCCCCGATTGCCTGGAAAAAGTGAAAAGGAAAGAAAAGGTCTGTGTGAAAGGGTTGTCTCCACAAGGAATGGAAATAGAGATCAAGGGAGATGGCATATTGGCGATTGCGCTTCAGCATGAGATTGATCACGTCAATGGCATTCTTATATTGGATAGGGTGAGTCGGCTGAAGAGAGAAATTTATCGGAATAAATTGAAAAAAGGAAAGCGTAAGGAAGAAAAAAGTTGAGCGCATCCCCCTGGCGGATCGTTTTCTTTGGGACACCCTCCTTTGCACTCCCGACCTTGCAATTCCTTTTGGAGGGACCTGATACAGTGGTCGGTGCCGTCACTCAGCCAGACAGGGAAAAGGGAAGGGGAAGAAAAATTGTTATTTCTCCTGTGAAGGAACTTGCTCTTGAGCATGGTCTCACCCCTCTTCAGCCTGAGAAAGCGAAGGAGGAAGCCTTTCAGAGAGCCTTGAGAGATCTTCAACCGGATGTCATTGTTGTGGTGGCCTATGGTCAGATTTTGCCAAAGTCCGTCTTAAACATTCCCAAATATGGAGCAGTAAATGTCCATGCCTCTTTGCTTCCCAAATATCGGGGGGCCGCTCCCATTGCCTGGGCGATTTTGAAGGGGGAGAAAGTGACAGGAGTGACAACAATGCTCTTGGACGAAGGCATGGATACAGGAGACATCCTTTTACACACGGAGGTTCCCATTGGTGATGAGGAGACGTGTGAAAGGCTCCATGATCGGTTGGCCTCCTCAGGAGCTCAATTGCTGTTAAAGACTTTAGAGAAAATGAAGGCGGAAAATATTCGGCCCATTTCACAGGATCATTCAAAAGCGACCTATGCCCCTCCTCTTAAAAAAGAAGATGGACACATTGATTGGAAGAAGGAAGCCAAGGAGATTGATCGTCAGGTCCGTGCCTTCAATCCATGGCCTGGTGCCTTTACGAAATGGGGTGACCAGTTACTCAAAATTTATAGAGGTGCAATAAGGGAAAGGGCGTCCGCAGGAAAGGCAGGAGCTGTGGTCTGGATGGGATCGGATTTCATAGAAGTGGAAGCAGGGAAGGATTCTTACCTCATCAAAGAAGTCCAATTGGAGGGGAGAAGGAGAATGACCATCCGGGAATTTCTTTCTGGACATCCCATATCTGTGGGGACAGTCTTTCATTGAATGGCAGGTTTTGAGTTAGAAGTTCACAGTTGAGAGTATTAAACCCTTAATCAAACATTCCTAACGCCTGCCTGCGCATAGCCGCTTCGGCGAAGGCAGATGGAATTCATACAAACGCATTTTATAAATTGACATTCGCCCCTCACCCTTCCCCTCTCCCCCATCGGAGGAGAGGGCGGGGTGAGGGGGAAAGCTGTTATTTCACAATCAGATTAGTGATTTGACAAAAAATCGTTTAATGATTATATTTTTAAGCCAAAAAGGAGGGTGAACTATTAATGAATCAATTTAAGACATTCTTTTTGATGTTGGTCTTAACGGGGCTTTTTATCCTGGTGGGAACTGCCATCGGGGGAAGGAGCGGGGCGGTCTATGCTTTTATCTTTGCCGCCCTGATGAATTTTATCATGTACTGGTTTAGTGACAAAATCGTTCTTCGGATGTATGCTGCAAAACAGGTCTCACAAGGCGAGGCTCCTGAGCTTTATCAGATCGTTGGAGAGCTGGTGAACAAAGCCAGCCTTCCTATGCCAAAAGTTTATATCATTGAAAATGACACCCCGAATGCTTTTGCAACAGGGAGGAATCCAGAGCATGCAGCCGTTGCCGTGACATCAGGCATTCTTGGGATTCTGTCGAAAGAAGAGCTGATGGGAGTGATCGGCCATGAACTCTCCCATATTCAACACCGGGATATACTCATCAGCACGATTGCCGCCACGATTGCCGGCGCCATCAGCATGCTTGCCTCGATGGCCCGCTGGGGAGCGATCTTCGGTGTTGGACGGTCTGATGATGATGAAGGCGGCGGTAATATCCTTTTCGTTCTCCTTTTTACGATGGTCGCCTCTATTGCAGCCATGCTGATTCAAATGGCGATTTCTCGCTCCAGGGAATACATGGCGGATGAGGGTGGAGCGCATCTTAGCCATCCCCTTTCCTTGGCAAAGGCTCTGGGAAAGTTAGAAGTAGCTGCGCAGAGGATTCCCATGGATGCCAATCCCTCCACTGCCCATATGTTTATCGTCAATCCGTTAAGAGGGGGAGGTGTTCTTTCCCTCTTCAGTACCCATCCACCGATTGAGGAACGTATCGCCAAACTTGAGGAGATGGCGAGGACAGGAAGGTTTTGAGAAAAAAGACCCCAAGGGCGATCTGCCTCGATATCCTGAATCGGGTTGAAGAGGCCGATCTTCACCCCGACCGTCTTCTCACCGATTCATTCAAACGCTACCGATATTTTACCTCCCTTGATCGAGGTTTCCTTACAGAATTGACCTATGGTGTCATCCGCTGGAGAGGAAGACTCGATTGGGTGATTCGATGTTTTTCTAAAATCCCTTTTGAAAGGATCGAATTAGAAACCCTCAATATCCTCCGCCTTGGACTCTATCAAATCTTTTTTTTGTCAAGAACTCCCTCTTCGGCAGCCGTGAACGAATCTGTCGAATTGGCGAAGCGAGTACGAGGAAAAGGAGGAGCAGGTTTTGTTAATGCGGTGCTTCGCTCTTCTATCCGCCAGAAAGATGAAATCCGGTATCCGGACATCGCTGAACATCCAGCGCTGCATATCTCTGTCGTCCAATCCCATCCTCTCTGGTTAGTTCAGAGATGGGTGAAGGAAATGGGTGTCGAAGAAGCCTTGAAGATCTGTAAGTTCGACAATCAGATCTCCTCGCTGACGCTCCGAACCAACACTTTGAAGATAAGTCGGAGAGACCTTGTGAAAAAGTTGGAAGAAAAGGAGTTAAAGCCACTTCCGACCGCTTTTTCGGGAGAGGGGATTCTCCTTCAAGACCCTCCACCCACTTCAGAGCTTCCGTTCATTAAAGAAGGTTTTTTTATCATTCAGGATGAAGCCTCGCAACTGGTCACCTCCGTTTTGGACCCGAAGCCGGGAGAGAAAATTCTTGATGCCTGTGCTGCCCCGGGTGGAAAAACCACTCATATGGCCCAAATAATGGAGAACCGAGGAGAGATTTATGCCTTGGATCTCAGCAAAGGAAGATTGGATTTAATTGAGGAGATGTGTCAAAGATTAGGGATAAAGATTGTTAAAACCACGAAGGGGGATGCCGTCAAATCTCTTCCTATTCCGCAGGGAGTGAAGTTCGACCGAATCCTGGCAGATGTCCCCTGTTCAGGATTTGGCACGCTTCGCAAGAACCCAGATTTGAAGTGGAGAGGAAGGGAGAAGGACATCAAGAGATTGAGTGAACTTCAGTTTTCAATATTGAGTAATCTTTCGATCTATGTTAAAGAGGGAGGCGTTCTAATCTATGGCACCTGTACGGTCTTCCATGAGGAGAATGAGGATGTGGTGGAGACATTTTTAGGAGGGCATCCGGAATTTGAAATCGATCGAATCGATAAAGTGCTTCCAGAAAAATGGCGCTCATTGATCCAAAACGGATATTTCAAAACCTTTCCCCCTAAAAATGAAATGGATGGTTTTTTTGTGGCGCGGTTAAGGAAAGAATCTTAAGCAAGAAATGAAGTGAATCAATGGAAGAGATTCACCAATTGATTAAGGGATTGATCATCGGGTTATCCATTGCCGTACCGGTGGGGCCCATTGGGGTTTTGTGTATCCGACGTACATTGACCCAGGGTCGAATGGTGGGTTTTCTTTCAGGTCTGGGAGCGGCCACCGCGGATGGCTTGTACGGAGCCATTGCCGGGTTCGGACTAACCTTTCTGGTTAATTTTATAATCGGTAAGCAGATATGGCTTCGTCTGATCGGGGGCGGATTGCTTTGTATCTTGGGTGCCAAGACATTTATCTCCAAACCTGCCGAACAAGGAGCCTCCGTGGAAGGGAATAGCCTCTGGAATGCGTACCTCTCCACATTTTTTCTAACCCTTACCAATCCCATGACCATTCTCTTCTTTACAGCCGTCTTCGCGGGATTGGGAATCGGAAACACTGAAGGGGACTATGTCTCAGCAGGAATTTTGGTCTTGGGTGTTTTCATCGGTTCCGCTATGTGGTGGCTTGTTCTGAGCGGCTTTACCGGCATATTGGAGGGGTTGTTGAATTTTAAGAGAATGCAGTGGCTAAACAGAATTTCGGGTTTGATCATCATGGGTTTTGGCTTGTTTGCGTTCCTGGGTCTGCTCTGATGTGAAAGTGAGTTTAATTTCATTGAATAAGCATTGAGATTTTAATAATATTGTATGATAGATGTAGGATTGTAGGATGCGTTCCCAGAATGCAGCGTCATGGCTCGCAGGATGAACGGCAGGTTCGATTGAAAAAGATAGCGCCGTCGATTTTATCGGCTGATTTTAGCCGCCTCGGTGATGAGGTAAGGGCGGTTGAAAAGGCTGGGGCGGATGTGATCCATGTCGATGTGATGGATGGGCATTTCGTTCCCAACATCACCATTGGTCCTTTAGTCGTGCAAGGATTGAAGAAGTTGACCTCTTTGCCTCTCGATGTCCATTTAATGATTGAGAACCCTGAGCGATATATCGAAGCTTTTGCCCAGGCGGGAAGCGATTGGATTACGGTTCATGCTGAAGTTTGTCCCCATCTCAAGCGAATGATCAAGAAGATTCGTCAGTTGAAGGTGAGGCCGGGCATTGTGCTCAAACCAGCGACTTCGCTAAAAATCCTTTATCCCGTTCTTGATGAGATTGACTTAGTCCTTATCATGTCGGTCAATCCCGGGTTTGGTGGACAATCCTTTATTCCTTCCACCCTAAAAAAGATTGAACGATTGAGGAGAATCATTGATCAAAACCAGTATCCATTTGAAATTGAGGTGGATGGAGGAGTCAAAATTGAGAACATTGGAGGGGTTTCCAAAGCCGGTGGTGATATCTTCGTCGTCGGGACAGGAATCTTCAAGACCAAAGACTACGAAGAGACCATCCATACGCTAAGACAAGAAATAGCGTAATGATTGCGGATTGCGGAATGCGGATTTCGGAATTTCTTATTAAGTGCTCTTAAGCGCTATGCGCTTTGCCCTATGCGCTCTGCGTTTTTCAGGATAGGATGGAACTCTCCAAACAGAAAAATTACCAACAATCCTTTGATTTGGCCTGTGCCTCTATCAAGGGGATGAATCTGGCAGAGAGGGCAAAGAAGGCTGGAGCAGATTATCAAAAAGGAGAAGAGGGAGAAAACATCACCATCCTTTTTTTCTCAGAGCCCTATCATATTCGGTTTCCTCCAATAGAATTCTATTCTCCATCTAAAAAGGTGGTTTCTCTGGTTACTCGCATCCTCCTCCTCCATTATCTTATCCGTGCCGATGGGAATCCTCTCACCGGCAAATGGGTGGCGTACAAAGATATTCCGGGTGGACTTCTTTATGCGGGTGTTTTTGCGAGAAGGGTAACGGAACCTTTACAGAGGAAATTTGGGAAATCCGCCGAATCCTTTAAGAAGGCTGGTATCCAATCGGGAGGAAGACCAGTTGAGGTTGGGGATGCTTCTTTCATCCTTTATGCTTTCCCCTATGTCCCTCTTCAATATGTCCTTTGGGAGGGGGACGAAGAGTTTCCGCCGTCGGTCCAGCTTCTCTTCGACGCGTCTGTGGACCATTATCTTACTTTAGAAGATATTGTCGTCCTCGGGCAGGTAACGGCTGGCAGATTGATCAACCGTTCTGGACTCTAAATCTTAGGATTTTTCGCTAATCGAGAAGGAAGGCCTGAATTAGTCCAGAGCCATATTTATGGAGAAAAAAATGGAAGAAGTCATTTATCTCGAGAGACCAAATCTTAGTAGACCGTATTTGATTATCGGGTTTGAGGGATGGCCCAATGCAGGAGAAGTCTCCTCTTTTGCCCTTCGGCATCTGGTCGACAGTTTAGGGGCAAAACAATTCGCCTCCATTCCGACAGAGAATTTTTACCAAATCTCTTCCTTGCGACCGATGGCAGTTATCAAGGAGGGGAAGTTGATGGAATTGAAGTCCCCGGGGAATCATTTTTACTATGTAAAAGGCTCTCTTTTTAATGACCTCATCCTCTTTTACGGGGTGGAACCTCATCTTCGATGGGATGTCTTTGCTGACCTTATTCTCGATTTGGCTGAGAGATTTGATGTCATGCGACTCTTTACCATCGGCGGTACGTATGATTACATCCCTCACACCTATCCTCCGATGGTCAGTGCTCTGTTCAATCACGAAGAACTGAGAGAAAAGGTGATCCAGGCTGGGCTGGGGTTGACGGAATACTCCGGGCCCATCAGCATCCACACGTTCATGCTCGAGGCTGCTAGAAAGAGGGGTTTAAAGGCGATCAGCCTCTGGGGCCATGCCCCACAATATCTTCAGACCAGGAATGTAAAAGTGGTCTGCGCCGTTCTGAAAAAGCTGATTGATTTGACCAAGATAGAGGTTGATCTCTCCGAGATTGAAAAGGCCAGCGAATATTTTGATCAGCAGGTCAACCATTTGCTGGAGGAGGATCCGAAGCTCCAAGAGGTGATTAGCAAATTAGAAGAACTCTATAAACGATCCGAAAAGATTCCTCAGCCGACAGGAAGGGAAGAGGGCGTGAAAGAAGATAAGGTGGTTTACATTCAGGCCTTCCTTAAGAAATTGGAGGATGAAGAGAAAAAAGAAGGGTGACTCTTCGTCACTCCTGCCCCTCTGTCCCTGTTGAGACTGTGCCCGCGATCCTCCTTTTTGTCATTGCGAGCGATCCCGCCTTAGCGGGGGAGCGTGCCTGCACGCCGAAGTGCCTGTCGAAACGCTTTCGTGTAGGTAGGGTTACGGCACGCAGGCGTGGCAATCTCTTCGTTTTCAACTCGTCCTGAGATTGCTTCGGTCGTTTTACTCCCTCGCAATGACAGGGTGAGGTAATATCAATTTCTATTTTGCCTTTCTTGCTGGCGGGGCGGCAAATTCCACGACGGTATAGGCCAATGCCCAGCACTCCTGTTCAGAATACTGAGTCCATGCGATCATCGAAGAATTGGGAATTCCCTTCGAGATCACTTCAAAGACCTTTTCAATGTTTCCTTTTGCAGTAGGCCATTCTTTCAAAGGTTTTTGGAAATCGGTTGGCGGAGGCTTGAGGACAGCTCCGGCTGGGCCCTTTCCGTCTCCTTTACTGCCATGACAGGGGAGGCAGGTCTGCTCAAAAAGTTTCTTACCTTGCTTTAGCAGTTCAGGGGTCTTCTTTGGAGGCCCCGGGTCTTTTGCGAGAGCCGTACCCAGAATGAAAAAAAGAAAAGATCCAGCAATCATTAGCCATAATATCTTTCTCATTTTTGCCTCCTTGGTGATTAGACTTTTCTTAATATGCTTTTTGGGGTAGTGGTGACCCGGTCAAACGCGGCGCTTTATGTCAGCAGGGAGGATACGAAACTCTTTAGCCGCTGAGTCAACGAACTCAACGCTGTACTCAGCCACTTCAGCGCTCCCCTTGCTCCATCTCTGCCTTCAGCTTACTCCAGGGCACCGTGGCTTCGTTCTTTCGGGACTCAGAGACCAAGACATCGTAGAAGTCCTCCCACAGCTTTCCCCACTCCTCAAGATCAATCAGGACCGCTTTCTTTTTGCCAGAATCATCAACCACGAACTGAACTCCTTTCATTGAACCCTCCTTCTCGCATGTTGACCTACTGTCGTCTATTATACAAAGAAGCAGCACAGTGTCTCAAATAAATTATCCACAAGTGAGGAGGATAAAGGACCGGCTAAAGAGGAGAAAATAAAAATTTCCCTGTTTGCATAGAAGGCGGCAGGGAATTAGCCAAAAGACACGTTATTCTGGAGCATCTTGTTGGGTCATCCCCTATTCGATCAAATCTCTGTCATCACGTGAGAACTCGACGGGGACCGCCTTGAGCCCCAGTCTATCAAGGGCCTCCCTCGTCCCCCTGACGCATGTGTCCGGAGTATGGGGAGCGAGCACCACGGACACAATCAGGTCCGCAAGGGACACCGGGAGTGAAACATGGTCTGGTATCGGCAGCATCATGTTAGGCCAGTATACGATTCTGAGCTCGTTGTCGAGTCGGAAGTGAAGATCCTTATAGAAAAAGATTCCCGGCGTTCTGGAGTAGTTGATGGGCTGTCCCCCAGCGTGGTCAAAGTATCTTACGAGCGATATGTCCAGGGGCCAGAACATAGGCGCTTTGTCACACAGATGCTGCAAACGCCTCACTGTGCTTCTTATTGCTACTCCTGGCGGATTCCTTATATAGGCCTTCCACATTAGATCCAGGTCGCAATCGCTGACACACCAGCAACTTATGTATGTCCGGTTTCTATCTCGAATCCGTTTCTGTCGTTCTGTTTCAATCACTTTCGGGGCCCCTACAGATTCAAGCCAGGCACCCATGTCAAGCAGTTGCACTCTAGAGTAAGTTCCTTCAAATCTGTCTTGCAAACGGTCTGCCCTGCAAAGATAGAGGGTACTCTTCTTAAGAAGCGATTCAAATTTCCAGTAGTCCATGTATCTCCAGACGGAAGCATCAAGGTTGTGCGGTAGCTTACATGCAGGATTAACTTCCCTCGGTATTTTCAGGTATTCATCGCCCATTTAAGTCCAACCCGTCATTGCATTTTTTTATTTCCGCAACAATTTTATGTCTGGTCACAGGAAGTTGTCAATTGCGAGGGTGAATAAGAATATCGTCTTTTTACGCAGAAGGCGACAGCATTGGCAAAGCTAGATTATTGGTTGAAGGGGAACAGCCATTCGCCCTCTTCGGAGTAGTTGAAGCTTTTATCATACCCAAATTCCCTCCAGATGTAGTCAAACATCGGACGAACAGCTTTTGCCACATCGTGCTTAGTTTCTAAATGCGTATCCTTCGGAACATGGTGCAGTAGAGGGCGGATGTCTTCGCTTTGGGATACTCGTCCAGATATTCGCTCTGTGCGCATGGAGTATCCCCGTATGTTGAGAAGGGCAGTATGGATGAAGAAGGGGCCTGAAACACCGGATTCCTTAAGAGAGGTCAAATAACGGTGAAAGGTAGTAATGATCTTACATTCGTACGCAATGTTGGGAATGTCGTAGCGGTTCTCCTGCATATCGTAGTGGCTCTGCAGCATGGATGAATTGTACGCTTTGACCTGCCCTAGACCTGTAACCTCAGTCACCGCATATGGCACACGGTAATTGGTTTCGCATGCAAACGTAAAGTTTGAACGGCCACTGATCTCCGAACTCAAGCTGCCAGAAGAGTAGTATATCGGTTCGAATAGGGTGTTGAAATTTCCGGACAAACTGCTTAGGTCCAGTTTAATCGAGGGAACTTCGGGAACAATAACAAGAGCACAGATGCCCTTGTCCTCGATTCCCTTGAAGTACTTCTTGCTCTTTAAGGCGGCATAGTATCCGTCAATTATCTCCTGCACTTCTTCTTTTCTGGTTGACGGGCCACTGCTACGGAAGAATGTTTCAACGTCGGAGCTCTCCATTGCAATCGTGATTGTGCGA
The DNA here is from genome assembly GCA_963827685.1 of uncultured delta proteobacterium. Taxonomy (GTDB): domain Bacteria; phylum Desulfobacterota; class BSN033; order BSN033; family UBA1163; genus UBA1163. Next base: position 488,112 of record CAWHBU010000002.1, read on the forward strand.
GTGCGCCTGTAGTATCGATTATCATCGTATTTCACTTGGTGAAGGTAGCGATCTGGCTCGATCTTCAAGATGAGAACCTTTAGGCCATTGCAAAGAGGGACCTCTCTATCGAAAAGATTCTGGACTCGTGGCGAAATGCCGCTGGTTAGGATCTGGAAGATCTGCTGTTTTACGGCGTCGTCAAATTGGATGCCAGATATGCTCGTAGGTATGCCGTTGGTTTCAGCGATGCCGAAAAACAAATAACCTCCCTGCGAATTAGCGAGTGCACTGATGTCTTTGCAGAGCTCCCGCTTTTCTTTCTCCGTATTCATCTTGAGTTCAATTTTGTATTCGATGTGTGCACTTTCTGGTACATGAAGCAAGACAAGCGACTGGAGATGATTTTCAGCGATCTCGTGAAGGGGAATACCGTCAAGTACTTGTACCATCTCAGACTTCCTTTCTCATTGAAAGCCTAACAGTGTATTTTCTTTTCTATTATGCCTAGTCAGAGGAAATAATCAATTCCTTTATAAATGTCGCCTTTTACACAGAAGGCAAAGGACTTTGAGGCTTTCACCTGCAAGGGTCAGTTTTCAGTGTAACAGGACGCACGAGGCGTTTGATAGGCTGCACCGCGGGACGCCAAATCGCTCTCCATGCGCTTGCGGGGCTCACTTTTGTTCTTCGATCTCGACAATACCTGGGAAACGTTCGCAGAGGAACTCCAAGTAGGCGGCTGTGTTCTTGGCTTTCTGGATTTCTCGATCAGATATAGATTTCCGATGCTTTCGAAAACTGTCGAGGACAATCTGGTACAGGACACCACGCCATCTTCGTGACGATGTTCCTTTGACTGCAAGAAAGTTCAGAGTCCTCAATGGTTCATTCACTTTCTCACGGGGCACCTGGTACCGCAGTAAGGAGACATCCAAGAGGAGCCGCACCGTCTGATCACTGGCAGAGTGCTCCGTGATTCTCTGCAATTCTTGAAAGGCCTGTTCAGTCATTACGGAACCTGCAAACTCCAATTCGTTCGCCAGCTTGTAGGCATCCAATATTGCTCTTCCTGCGAAACAGGTTTTCCTCGAAACATAGTTTCCATACGTGATGGCGCCCCGTAGTGGTAAGCCCTGCTCAAACATGTATTTGCAGAGGATTTGCGCCGAAAGGATCAAAGCATGCCAACTTCGGATATTGTCGGTTAGATCCCCTCCTGGCTCGATTGGATTCATCAGTATTATCGTATCTGAAAACGCGGCCCAAGCCACTCTTTCGATATAACGAACAAAGAGAATGGCTTCTTGGTCATCGGAACCAGCGGTCTCACGAACATACTTGATGACGGTTTCTTCAGCATCGACAATTCTGTCGACAACCAAAGCCGCCGCTTTGACCGAATCATTGTTCTCAAGAAAGCTTTGGTAACCAAGTATGTCAAACAGTCCTAGTATGCCTGTCTGCACCGTTGACGACGCAGTTTTCATTGTCTGCATTTTCTGGCGACCCAAACATTGTATTTTATAGACACTTTATTTCCTATAAATGAACTCCTTCCACCATCTTCAGTACGAAAAACTGTAGCTGGTTGCACAGGAAAGTTCCGAAGGCCTCAGAATCCTCCACCATATTACTCTTAACAAAATAAATCTTCAGGGTTTGAGGGTTGGTGGTATCGATAATCGCACCCTGATTTTTGTCGGCGATGGCACCTATCTTTGACAATAAATCAAGGGCATACCGCCGTTGCTCGCTCGTTGGATTCTCTTGTTTGCGAAGCAGGTTGTTAACCATCATTACCAAAAGGCATACAAACTCGGAAAATGATTCCGTGTTTTTGGATTCCACACGTTGTTCAAGCAACCAGAGCAAGTTGTCCATACATACGAGCGTTCGCACGGCATCCGGCCAACGAACACGAGCACCACATTTCTCGCACAGCACATCATCAGATGTGCTCCAGACTTTTCTGTCCCCACATTCGGGGCATTTACGAACCATTGCCATGTTTCGGATCTGCTTCTGTTCATCCTTGCGCAGTAGCTGATAGAGATAGTCCATATGCTCACGGTTTTTTGGAATACTCATAAACTTTTGAGCCATGGTTTCCAAATTCGCGACTACCTCCCGGGGCGAACGTCCTTTTGACACCTCGCGGGCGAGGGTGAGTAGGAGGGGCACGTCCAAATTGGTATTCTTGAGGAAGAACGATCGGGCCATTTCATCCAGAGTACTTGGGGACCACTGGCAATGCGGACAAGGCATACTCACATAATTGATCAGCCTTCCGCAATTCTGGCAGCTATAGATTTGCGTGTATGCCGACGGCGCTGTCCCGTCTTCAAATTTCTTTTCGCTGCTAGGGCGCTCACGCTTTAGTTTTTGAAGTTCCCCTTGTAGAAGATGGCGTTGCTGTTCATCAATTTGAAATTCGCCACTGTTCAACAGCCGTTCCAGAATAACAATAGCGCGGTTTGTAATTACTGCCTTCTTGTAGAAATAGGCCAACAGTAAATGTGCTTGAAGTGAGTTGGGATTCCGGTTGACATTAGCCTCTACTGCCCCCTCTGTTTCGACTAGCACCTGACGTGCCTCGTCCAGCCTCCCCAATTTCTGGAGGGATGATGCCTTTTCGAGCCGCTCGCTAACCTGTTTGAAAAGCATTTCTTCGTACAATAAGTCGGATAGGTTTTGCTGTTTCTTCTTTCCAAATAGACTAAAGACCATGATTCCTCCTTGGCTGGTTGATATTTATCGAATATGTCTCAACAGTTCCTCATAGTTCTTGAGGCGATATTCAGTCAGTGGGTGAATACACTCTAGACAGAAACGCCCGAATGATAACGATCGATCCCTTAGAATGGTCTTTGCATTCTCGAAATACGAGCCAGTCACGATTTCTTCGACTGGATCGATTAGGCCAAACCGAAAAGGGAGGACGCCTGTGTTCAACATAATTGCGATCATCCCCAATGAGTAAATATCGGCTTGCGGTGAAAGCGACCACGATCCAGAAAATCGTTCAGGAGCCATGAAGATCAGGGTTCCAGCAGCGTAGGACGTGATCATCTCTTCCCGATTCACAAGCCCTTTACGGGCCTTGGTGTTTGCAAGCATTTGGTCGCCAGCCAATCGCGAAATGCCCCAGTCCGCGATCTGAACCTTCAAAGGTTTTTTAGATAGAATCAGCACATTTGATGGTTTCAAGTCTAGATGGAGAAGCGTCCAATGGCGATAAGCATAATCCAATCCGCTGATCAATTGGCGAAGAGTGGACAGTACCTCTTTTTCGCTCAAAGACCCGTGTTCCTTCAATAGGTCATGTAGACTTCCTTCAAGCATGGGCATGATCGCTGCAAGATGGAAGTCAAGTCGCCCAATCTTGAGCAGAGGCAGAATAGCGGGATGGTCGAGGGTTACCCAGTGGTTCAGCTCCTGTTCGACAATTCGTTCGTCGTTTGCGAGGTCGAATGTTTTCACTGCAAGACCGGAGCGATAAATCCAGTCAAATCCCTCTACAGGATCCTTTTTGAGTAGCCAGACTCGACCCATACCGCCGTCTTTAGCGGAAATTACCTGGTAATAGTGACCATCAAGTAGCACTCGCTTCGTATGTGTGGTTTCCAATTGGGACCTCTCAAGGGAAGCAACAAGGGATTTCTATTTAACGACTGAAAAATTTCTTCCCGAACATCATCCCTTTCGGATTAACATCAGCAACAATGGTTATATTAAGAACCATTCTAAAATCTGATGCATTAATATCCCCAAAGTATGTTCGAGTATAAATTACAGCCTCCCTATTCCTTTCCCAAATTGAATAAATAGATCTAGATTTCTCATCTTTCAACTCTTTCGTAGACATCCCATAATCTTCTATTAAATTACGATATACCTTATTCCAAAGACCGCTCTCGTCACGAGATTTGGCAAAAGTAGTAATGCAATCCGTTGCAAGACTGATTTTATAGATTTTATTCTCTGTCACACAAACCATCGTTTTCCAATTTGCACCCAAATGTTCAACATCTTTTCCACGATATATTTTCTCATCCTCAAAAGCCTGTTCAAAAGTTCTATAATCGGGAACTGAAATTTCTGTTAGTTCATTCTCAACTTCCAAAACATTTTGCCCAATCTGATAATTTCCGAATTTCATTTTTTGCCTTCCACCCCCATGAGGTTCTCATTTATGCCGATTTTAACCGTGATGGATACACCGTCGTCTTTACCCTTTGAACGATCTTTGCTAACTCCAAGAGCCCCATACTCTTTAAGGCATCTGTGTCGTCTAGAGACATCCCTAATAGATTTTCAACCATCCTGCTTCGGCTAAGATTTAAAGCTTGAGCTAGGATATCCACCTTCTCAAGAATATCCCGATCAATTGTTATAGCTACTTTAATTCTGGCTTCCTTTCCGAAGCTCACCGAAAAAACCTCGTCCTCAGTAAACGTAACACTATCATCGCTCTTTAAATCTCCGACTCCCATCGCAGCAGGCTCAAACCCCAGGACAGTACCGCTAAATGTACCATCAGCCTTCTTTAAAATATTCTTCACAAGAACAGATCGATCATTGTAGTGCAGGATCACTATATTCCCCTCCTCTACAGGAAGACCAATTTCTAACCGTTTCCCAGGTACGTAGCCGCTATGACCATAAATAATCCCCATCCCCTTTGGGCGCTTTATAAATTTCCACATTGTCATACCTCCATAAACATACTTTAGATTACATACCTTATTCTACTATGTTCAAATTGAATTGTCAATGAAACCATTTGACTAAGCAAAGAAAATGCAATTTGACAAACCCCCGGGCATTTGCCGCCTTGAAATTAAACCCTCCTGTCTTGTAACTAACTGTAAACACAGAGCTTTCTGATCTCTAAGGAGTTTTTAAATCTAATGCACCTTGAGGGATTCATCCATAGCAGGTGGTGTCGCATGATCGCTTGATTTATTTCCCTTCGTGGCTAATTTCTTCAAGGTATTTTGAGATTTCCTCGTGGGTGGGTTTTTTAACATTGGTAACGTAATAATCATGGAATAAAAGGTCACCCATCTTATTACATTCGGTTATACCTTCTTCTACAACCTCTCCGACAGCTACGTCCATTGGAACTAATATTCCAATCATTGCATAAGTGGCTTCAAAGCTAATCTCTTCAATCTCAGACCTATATTTATGACTGATTGTTTCAAATCCTCTTTTTAGGGTATTCCGATGAGTTTCTGAAAATGGGAGACTATTTTTCGAACTGACAATAAAGTAATATCTGAGCTTGTTGTCCTTCCCTCCCAGTCCTGTTGATATAAACCCACTTTCCTCCTGCAAAAGAACGCTTTCAAGGAAGGTTCTGCATTCCTTCAGAGATAATAAAGCCCAATCTCTCAAATTCCCTTCTGAAATCTTTAGATATTTTTCAAGTATTCTACACGACTCTGCAGTTCCAAGATGAGCCAAAAGGATTAATATCCTTTTCTTTAGTTCAATAGGGGTATGCTTATCAAATAGTTTATCACTCTCCGTTAAGACTTCTTCATAATCGACATTGTCGAAGTCCATTGTTTCTGAGAAACTAAAATATTCCTGCTGTATGGACAAATCGATCGGTTCGTCAATTAGGGCAAAGCTGTCCAAAACATCTTTAGAATTTTTGTGATTATCTTTATTTCTTTTCACGTCATTCATAAGGGAGACCCACAATTATTAGTCAGTCCATAATCGTATGGACACAGAAGACTAAATCCCTCCTCCCCTCCCTTTACAAAACGGATTCCCCTCTTTGGAAAAGAGGGGTTAGGGGAGATTTTCTGAAGAATATGTCTGCTCAATTATAGACCTCTTAGTTACTCGTTCATTGCTGAACTGGTTTCGGAAGCCCTGTACTACGAGTAAAAATGTACGCCTTTTGGTAAAAACTGTCAAACATCAAAGAAAGTATATGATTTATCGGATAGGTTAAAGGAGGAGGAAAGTATCGGCATCAGAAAATCCCTCCTGACCCCCCTTTGCCTACCTGCGGCAGGTAGCTGCCAAAGGAGGGAAGGGGATCAGAAAATCCGCCTCTTGGGGTTTAGAAAGGAGGAGTAGGGTGTCCTATCCGAGTCTCACCGGTTCTTTTGACAGTTTTTCTTCCCGCTCCTTTGCCTCCTTCTCCGTTTCCCATATGGAGATGACCGGGAAGAGTTTTGAGAAGAGGACGAAAGCCAGAGTGAACCCTGCACAAAGACCCGCCGTCATAGACTACTCCACCCAAGAAGGAGTGTAAGCACCCCGTGCGTATGGAAGACGGGGCTCGCTGAAGGAGGGGATGATAATGAGGAACCGCTCGAGCCACATCCCGATAATGATGCAAATGGAGGAAACCGTCAGTCCAGAGATGGTGCGCTTGAAAACCAATATGGGAAAGGTCAAAATTTATTTGACATTAACAAGAGATTGGATATTTAATAGTCTCATGTGGCAAGCAGTCTGTTGGCATTTGGATGGGGTTTGGTGGGAGTCCAAAACTCTAAGAAGAAAAGCCCTTGTAGTATTAGGCCTGCCTTCGGTAGGCGGAGAGATTCAGACTACAAGGGCTTTCTTATTCTTTACTTAAAGTTAAAGTATATTATTAGTATTAATATCACATTCATTTGATATTATTTGCTAATAAATATTTCGACATCAAACCAAAATTGAGGACAAAGAGGAAGAAGAAAGAGAGGGCCGCGCCGCTTAATTCTCAGGCAGAGGTAAGTGGTATGGTATTTACATTTGGTGAGATCATTATCAAGGACTTCCTGTAGGGAGCACTTCCAAAGATTCCTAAAATTGAAATGTTATTAGGAGACTTATCAGAATCATTCACTAATGCTCTCCGTTAGTCCACTCCCCCCCTCTTTGGTGAATGGATAGGCTCCCTTTTGCTTCCGACCTTGTACCAATAACGACCTGTATTCTGTTCTCGAATTTTGTACTTACCTTTAATCGAAACAAACTCCCAGGGATGCTGAAGATCATCATAGTATCCAACTGGCTTGGCATCAAAACCCGGCCTCTTTGACCTTTCTTGAAACCATACCAACCCGCAGTAAGTACATCTATATACGGTTTCTCCTTCTTTTTTGGGGGTCCGAACTCCCGGCGGGAGCCAGTTAGGTTTTTTTCTAATATGATATAATTTGCTTTTGCTCCCCCCAGTGCAGGTAGGTGAAGGACAATGTGGTTCATACCGTTTCATGCAAAGCATTGTTATTTTCTGACAAGAGGCAAATCACACAATAGAGATTTCAATGACTTAGGGAAGCTAATCATTCCTGCAATTCCTACCACACCCGGAAGAGTAATGGGTATAGATTTTCAAGATGCTTTTCACTCTTTCCCGCCTTATCTTCTCAGAGGCAATAACTGCTATTAAAGCAGGAATTAGAGAAATACGGTGTCTATATTAATCTCCAGACCATATACCCACTCACTGTGGGTTAGAGACTAATAGAGGATGGTTTTAGTCTCAATCAGGAGTGTATTAGATTTTGAACAGGGTGTCAATGGTGAAGGGAGGTGATTTCCTATCTGTCAAAGATTGGGTCATTGGTAATACAATATTTTTTAAAGGTTAATACCTTATCTAAGTTACCTTTGGGATGAGTTTTTTACCCATCTCCCACGCCTGACCCACTTCCGCACCCAATGCGAGATATTTGCGCTCCGGTACGGAGAGTATGAGCGGAGCAATTTTCCGCAGATCGGGAAGCCCACCCGTAAGGTAGCGCTCGTCGCTGTACGATGCAATGATCTCCCCTATAAAGACTTCATCGGCCGGAAGGTCTATTGTTTGAACCACCTTACACTCGACATTAAAAGGACATTCCTTGATCATAGGTGCTGTTTTCAGCTTGCCATAGAATGTTTCGAACATCTTGGCCTTGTCGTATTTGTTTCCTGACACGATGCCGCAGTAATCAGTGACGTCGGCCATCGCCGCCGATGGAATGTTAACGCTGAAAGTGCCGTTCTCTTTGATACCGGGGTTTGTGTAATGTGCCTTGCCGAGCGCAATCATGATGTACGGCGGTTTGACGTTAACCGTGCTGAACCAGGCAACCGTAAGGTAATTGGGTTTGCCTCCTACGTTGACGCCGACCAACGAACAAGGCATCGGGTAACAGATGGTCTTAGCACTCAATTCAATCTTCTCCATGTTGGGGTCCTCCTTAAAAGTTATTATAGCACCATTTAGCCATCCCCCGAACCTCTTTTTTATTCAATTCCTGCTGCCATTGTGCTAACATAAATAGCTGAGGATCCAGAATCGAGGAGTCAGAATTCAGAAGAAGAAGATGACTTACAACGGATTTTCAAGATTTATTTGTCTGGCAAGAGGCACATCAATTTCTGTCTTGACAGTTTATCGATGTTTCTATTCTGGATTCCGGCTCCTGACTCCTGAATTCTAAGTGGAGAAGATTTCATTGAATCTGCAAAGAGCACTGATTCAGATATGGGCCTTTGTGTTTAAGAATTGGATCATCGCGAAGCGGAATGTCTTCACCGTCTTCGAAATCCTCTTCTGGCCCGTTGTTGGATTTTTTTCCGTTGGGCTTTTGACAAGCTTTCTGGAGCTGGATTCCAACAAAACCGGATTCATTCTCATCGGTATCATTTCCATGAGTGTGATTCAGGTCTGTCAGATCGATGTGGCCTATGTCCTTCTCTACGATCTCTGGTCAAAATCCCTCAAACATACTTTCATCGCCCCCGTCCAGTCTTTTCAATTAATTTTGGGCTCCTGGCTGATTGGTGTCATCCGATCCTTCTTCGTCTTTCTACTGCTTTCGGTTTTCAGCAGTCTTGCCTTCGGGTTCGACTTTTTAAGACCGGGCATCGGTCCTCTCGTCGTCTTTCTCTTGGGCCTTTTCCTCACCGCAGCGTCAGTCGGTATGAGCGTCTGTATTTTGGTCCTCCTTTTTGGATATATGGCGGATGTCGCAGCCTGGTCCTTGAGCAGCTTGATGGCCCTGGTCTGCGGAATATACTATCCTGTATTCATTCTTCCCTTTCCCCTGCCTGAAATAGCCCAGGCCATTCCGCTGACCTACTTTCTAGCATACTTTCGTTCCTTTTATGGATTTAACGAAGGGTTCAAAAACGTTTTAGGCTGGGGATTTGGTTTAGCGAGCCTTTACGTTGTCGTTGAAGCATTCCTTTTCAAAGCCGTACTTCAACGTGCCAGAAGGACAGGTGTGCTTATTAAGCTGTCAGAGTAACCCTTGTGATTTTGGATTGCGGATTGCGGATTTCGGATTGTTGCCCCGTAGTTTCGTGTATTCGATAAATTCGCTATGCGCCATGCGCTATGCACTTTGCGTTTTCACAGGGCTTCCCACATTCGTTTCAGCTTCTCTTTGCTGATCTTGAGGTAGTCCCTGTCCTTGGAGAAGACTTCGAGGGTAATGGTTTCATCGTATTTGGCCTCATTGAGTTCTCTCATAATCTTTTCGAAATCAATAATCCCAGCACCAATTGGCAAATGACTATCATCCTTTCCGAAGTTGTCATTGGCGTGGACGTGGCCGATTCGGTAACCATAAAGGCGGATAAACTCCGAAGATCTATTCTTCCCACCGCCAAGATTGGCATGGCCAATATCCAAAGTGAGCCGGATTTCCGGAAAGGTTTCGAAAACGGGCTGGAATTCATGAGGTTGGGAGAGAAAGTGGGCTTGAGGAAACATATTTTCAATGCAGAGGGTGATATTGAGGTTGACGGCCTTCTTCAAGATGGCTTCGAGAGATTCCATGGCGTATCCCTTGGCTTTATCCAGAAGGAATTTTCCTAAACCGGTGATGAACCCAGGGTGGAGCACGACTTTTTCAATTCCCAATTCTGCCGAAGCCTCCAGAGCTACAAAATTTTCTTGAAGGGAAGCCCTCCTTAGGCTTTCGTAGAGGTCTGAGGTCCAGACAAAGGTAGGGAGATGTGCGGTAATGCCCAGTCCATATTGATGAAGGACCTCCAGGATCGCCCGTTTTTGTGCCAATATTTTTTGAGGGATAGCTTCGGGAGGATCCATCGTCAGTTCCACATAATCGAAACCCATCTCCCCGATCTCTCCTATCTCCCTTAAGAGAGGCTTTATCGGAAAATTCATCGCTCCGAATTTCATTGCACACCTCGTGACTGGTCAGTCCTAAGATCGTAGCACCCCCATTTACTGGGCGCGAGCTGTCTCGCCGGCAATAAATGCCGACGCTACCTCTTTAAACTCCTAACCCCTCACATATCACCCCTGACGGTTTTTCGGGCTTCTCTCACCCAGATTCCTATCATTGCTTTTCGGGTAGGGGCCCTTCCTTTGAAAGCTTCTCCGATCTGCTCAAAAAGTTTTTCAGGATCTTCCTTTGCGAGAGCCGAAACCGAATCAATGCCCACTCCTTCCAATAACCGAAGGTTTTCAATCCCCAATCCTTTTAGTTGAACCAATTGAGCTTTTTCCACCCATTGGATAAGCAAATCCCTTGGGACGAGGAGACGAAGTGCCAGTTCATCCCTTTCTCTTTTCTCGCTGGTTTTTAAGAGAAGCTCATCAAGGGTCGTGATCCCTACTTTCGGGAGTTCCCTTCGATATTGAGGTTCGATCCAGTAGGCATCTTCGAGCCGAGGGTAATAAGAATCAACGGTCTTAGAGTCGATTTCCCCGAAGATGAGAACAGAGAAACTTCCAATCAGAATGGCTGTTAAGATCATAGTAAGAGGTCTTGTCCTTCTCTCCCGATTTAGGCGGTAAGTGGATTCCTCCCATCCCCTTCCTGACCGAAACAGAGAGATGGAGTTATACATCACATAAGCTTGAACAGCGAAGGGAGGGAATCCTAAAAAGCCCAAAAAGGGCATTTCAAACCCTTTGCCCCGATCGAAAAAGGGGACCATGTAGATCCATTTGGAACGGGCCCAGAAATTCCAGAACTCCCAGAGAAAGCCGCATATCAGTCCTGCTATGAGTAAAAGAAAAATCTTTTTAGGGCTGCCTTCTTCCACATCTCTCAGAAGAGATTTCCCTCCGAACCTGTAATTGAACGGTTCGAGAAGAAAGCTGAATCCCATCCAGATGAGGGGGAAAAAGTATTCAGGGATAAGGAGTGCGGAAGCCAGGCATAGGGCTCCGAGCAGGATGAGAACGGAATGTCCACCCTTTGAGATGGCAGTTTTTTTAATCCGCGAATTTTTCAGAGGTCCTAATGTCTCCAGCAACTCGGTTGTCTCGAACATCCCGGGGAGAACTGTCCCGTAAGCAATAGCATACCCCAACCATCTCTCCACTGGGGAGTGGGGGAGGTTGATATAATACCAGTTTTTTAGGGAGAGATTTGCCGCTTCAAAGATCAACCAGATGAAGAGCGACCAGGGAATCATCAAAAAGAATTCTTTGGTTCGACTGAGGATCAGAGAGTTTCCTTTTAAACGATAGATAACTGCATCAATGGTGAGGATATAAGACCACCAAGCAAAGGAATAAAACCAACTGTAGAATGGATCGACCTTTTTGAAGAGGAAGATTTCAGAGAGAATGAGAAGAATGATTCCAAAAATCCCATGAATGGGAAAAGTCTTTTTCATCAAAGCCTAATTTAGCACATTCATGGTCTTCAAACAATTGGCAAAAATTCGTTGGTGTTCCATTTCTTTTCGGCACAAGAGTTAGTGAAGCCCCCCGGCCATCCCGTTAGGACGGGACAGGCACGCCGGGGCTTCCCGGGCACGCAGTGGCGAGAGGGATACGAGCATAGGAAATATCGTTTTAATTGTGTCCATAGAATTCCTCTCTTTCACGAGGAATTTTCCTTAATCAAGCAACACAAAACCATAACGGTTTTGAATATCCCCTTTCGCCTTAAGAACTTCACATGGTAGTCCTAAATTCCGTGCTGTCTTATATACATCAATACCAAAGATCGAATCGCAAGGTCTTACTTTATCCGGGGTAGGGCAAGGATTTCCTTGTTTAACGGAACAAGTCTCGCACAAATTACATGTACGGATGGCAAAAGCGAAGTAGTAACCATTCAGGAAAGCGGTTCTTTCAATCTCAAGAACTGCCTTACTCAATTCCCTGGGATCGTGCGAGTGAAGTATTAGAATGTAATTATATCTCTTAACCATTTCAACTCTTTCTTGATAAGTCGTCCCTCTATGGTCGCATCTTATATTTCCGGGACGGAAATCTTCACATCCCCATCGACATTTCAGAATCGCCCGAATATCGAAGGAGATTTGCTTTGGTGAAATAATTGCTGCGTCAACCATATGGAGTTCTTTTGCCAATTGAATGTATTTTTCCATCATTTTTTCCTTCTTATGCTTTTATATGCTTAAGTTATGGACAAACATTCCAAAAATTGAAATAATTTTATTGCCAAAGCAGACTGAAGTCAATTGAATATATCAGGGGACGGGAATTCCGTAAATCGACGAGATGTCGTTCGTCAAACCGTCGAAACAGGGAATGGGGAGGGCCAAATGGGTAGGTGACGGCTGTATTTGAAATTCCCATAGATGCCGCCTATAATAATAAATTAGGCATTGGCAACGATCTTTTGCCTGAAATGAATATTTTAAACTTGAATGGGTCATCTTTTTTATGGGTGGCCGGAACGTGCCCCGCATGCCCCGTCTTGTAGGCGGGGTCCCTGCCTACCGGCAGGCAGGAAGGGGCACAATATAAAATGAAATTACCCTGCCGGGAAGCCCCGTCCTGTGGGCGAGGAGCTTCACTCCACCGGATTATATTCAAAAACAGGAGGAAGGAATGACTCACGGGGAAACCAAGGAATTTTTTAATGCGGCTGATTATTTCGTAGATCGAAATATACGTCAGGGATATGGTCACAAAGTTGCGGTCTATACCGAGCATCGGAACTATACCTATAATGACATTCAAAAGATGGTCAACAAAACGGCTAACGCGATGCGCGACTTAGGCGTCCGCATCGAAGACCGGGTCATGATTCTCATGCTGGATGTGCCCCAATTCTATGCCATCTTTTGGGGATCCATTAAAATGGGTGCAGTACCTGTTCCCGTGAATACCATGCTGACTCCTGAGGATTATGAGTATTACCTCAATGACAGCCGAGCGCGGGTGCTTGCCGTGTCCACAGAACTCCTCCCCGTGATCAACCAGATCAAGGGTGACCTTCATTATCTCCGTGATCTCATTGTAATCTCGGAAGTGGAAGGGGGACTTATACCATTCCGACAGAAATACAAGCGCGCTTTATCAACGGTCAAAATAGCCTCCACGACGCGCGATGACGTGGGTTTCTGGCTCTACAGCTCAGGATCTACCGGTTCACCCAAGGGGGCTATCCATTCACAATATGACATGGTCGTTGTTTCCCAGGCCTATGGGCAGAAAGTGCTGGGACTCAAGGAGGATGACATCTGTTTCTCAGCGGGACGACTATTTTTCGCTTATGGTCTTGGAAACGGGATGTATTTACCGATGTCAGTGGGAGCCTCTGCCGTGCTTTGTCCCCGTCGCCCCACTCCAGAGGTCATGTTCAGGTATCTCAAACGCTTTCGACCAACAATATTCTTTGGAATTCCTACGCTTTACGGTCAGATGCTCGAGTACAAAGCACATATGGATCGAGAACAGGGAATAAAACCACGACCCGATTCAGACCACGAACTTTCATCGGTCCGAATCTGTGTGTCAGGCGGGGAGGCATTGCCTCCGGACATCTATTACCGTTGGAAACAACGGTTTGGAGTAGACATCCTGGACGGGATCGGCTCAACCGAAATGCTTCATATATTCCTTTCCAACCAATTGGGGGCCATCAAACCAGAATCCACCGGGAAACCTGTGCCAGGATATGAGCTAAGAATTGTGGATGACGAAGGGAAAGAATTGCCTCGGGGAGAAATCGGTACGCTGATGGTCAAGGGAGACAGCGCCGCCCAATTCTATTGGCGCAAGCGGGAGAAAACGCGACAGACCATGCAAGGAGAGTGGATCAATACGGGCGACAAGTACTACGTGGACAAGGAAGGTTACTACTGGTGCGCTGGAAGAGCTGACGACATGTTGAAGGTAGGGGGGATATGGGTTTCACCCGTAGAAGTAGAAAACTGTCTGGGTACCCACCCAGCGGTCCTCGAGACCGCCGTGGTGGGTTCCAAAGACGATCAAGGGCTGATCAAACCCAAGGCATTCGTCGTGCTCCGTGAGGGGTTCAACCCTTCAGATGATTTATCAGAAGAACTCAAGAAATGGGTTCAGGACAGAATGGCCAAGTATAAGTATCCACGCTGGATAGAATTTGCTAAAGAGCTGCCGAAGAGTACCACAGGCAAGATCCTACGTTTTAAACTTCGTTAGAATATAAGCCTCTCTTACCGAGGGCATCCCTATTGTAGGTGGGTGGTTAGGGAGGCTGGAATTGGAAAGTTTCCGGGTGAATATTATGTTACCTTAGACTTTCTGACCGGCAAGTGCCCCGCCAAAGCGGATAGGCGGGGGAGGCAAGGGGCACAATTAAGACCATATTTCCTTTGCTCGCTCTCCGCTCGCCACTACGTGCCCGGGAAGCCCCGGCCTGTGGCCGGGGAGCTTCAATTGAGGATATTGCTTCGGTCGGCGTTTACCTATTTTTGCCCGAAGCTTCATTCTAAGGAATCTATTTGCAATCGATCCCATTTCTAAGGGCTTCAGTGGACGGGTGACAACCTCAACTCTATTCCCACGGATAGCGGCAAAAATAGATTCAAGATTTCTCTCTGCATAGATCAATGAATAGGTGGTTCCCAGCTGACAGAGGAAATGAGCATCTGAGTTTCCGATCAACGGAAATCCGAAGGATTGACATACTTCTAAAGCCCTCTGGTTAAAGTTGATCATCGAGGAATAGAAATGACAATATTCGAGTGCATCGAAAAGATTCAGGTGCTTCAAAAGGTATCCATTTAATGAATAGGTTCCCGGGAAATAGGGGTGGGGAGCCACGATCAAGGTTTCCGGGCGACGCAGTTTTGAAAGGGAGAGAAAATCTGAACATGTTTTATGCGGGGGAGGGTTCAAAACGAGGACATGACGTCTCTGAATCGTCATCTCTATGCCGGGGATAAGGAGGACACCCCTTTTCTGTGCGTAGGATAAAAGGTCCTGATCGAAGGTCATCTGGTGATGATTGGTGATGGAAATCACGTCATAACTTTCATCAGCAGCTTTCGAGATAAGTTCTTTAGCCGTATATCGTACGCGGTCAAGAGGATCTTCAGCGGTGTGAAGGTGTAGATCAGCCTTAAGGGGTTTCAGCCTTTTCATTCTAACGATAGATTCTTTCACCATCTCTTAATCCCAACACGAATATTTCAATACATGGAGCCCTACGGGTAAGCCCATAAGCATGTTTGGCGAGCAGGTCGGAAAGTTTTTCTTCTCGCATTCATCCATGGATAAGGTTTAGGTCTACAGCGTAGGCAGATATATATCTTATAAGACTTCACAGGCATGATGTCAAATTTCAGAAGGATGATTGAGGATATTGGGCTCATGGAATTAGTTACAACTTTTCCAAACATATTCTTTTACATTTTAGGACAAAATTTGTCATGCCTGGTACAGAATGTATTACGGAATCTTCATTTTGGAAAATTTTTTTTATTGTTCAAAACTTGGAAAAGCTTGTAATATTAGTCTATTAAGAGATTCTGGCTGCCTTCTCAATACACCTTCAAATTTGGCACCAAATATGCGAATAACAACAAAAGCTAAATATCGGGTGCAAGCACGAAGACGCTTGCCTAAGGGCTTTGAACAAACACTTAATCGATATAACTCGGTTATAACGTTGAAAAAATGACGATTCCTGGTTTAGATCTCATTTCAAATCTTCGGAAATCCCGTCCCAAACAAGTACCCGAACGCCCCCATTTGTTTATGGCTGGTCTCAATCAGAAGGTCTTTCTTAATCAGTGGGGTGAACCAGAAACGCAGGTGACTCTTGAGCAACTTGGAAAATTGAATAAACTGGGAACAATGTTCCTAATTACCGATCCTACCGAAGCAGCCAACCTCTCCGTCTGGATTTATGAAAAGAAGAATAGCGTTCTCCTTTTTACAAAAGAAAAACTGGTCTCTCATTTCAGTTGTAAGAAATTCAGACAGAGTTTGGAAGAAAGAGGGGATACCAATCTTTCATCGGTCTCCAGAATCTTGTAATATGGTTCAAGACTTACGTTTGAAATAATTCAAGATCCCTTCTTCACTCCTTCTTTGCCTTCCTATTTCTTTGGATACCCCACTGATTACACGAGAAGAGAGTTCATGAAGATGCCAATCCGCCGTATTTCTCCGCGCGCCATCGAAAAGCCTCCTCTCCTCCTTGCATGGTGGTCTTTATGAGGTCCCGTATCAGACGGTCGTCGATAGATGCCCGGCCGATGATATGGGCGTGATCATCTCGTACCTCCAAAGGCATGACGAGTTCGGCATCGCCGATCACGGGAATGGTGGCGTCATTTGTCGTCAAAATGACCTGGTGTTGGGGACTTTGGTCTTTTAACCCTTTTTGCTCCCTCAGCATCTGAAGAACCTCTTCGCGCAGGGATCGGTTGTCGAGGTAATCATCCGGTTGATCGATGACAAGAATCCGGTTTTCCAGTCCAAACAAGAAAAGCAGAACGGCTATAGCACCCTGACCCACCGACAGATGGTCGAGGGACCGATATTGACCATCAATCCTCAGTTCCAATCGAAGGGAATCTTGAGGAATAAGTGTTTCCAACGCAAGGAGTCGTGATTCCTCAGCGGTTAGCCAATTGATCAAGGAATCTGCCATCTCAGGCTTGAGGCCGAAACGCATTTGGACTTCCTTGCTTCCTGCACGTACCGCTTCGGCGAGCGCGATGCCATCTGTCGCTTCGGGAACGATGAGCCGATCGATCGCATCCTGAGATATGTTAGATCCCTTTAAGAGTAATGAGAGCTGGTCTTTGTAACTTCCTTTTTGACCCTTCAGCTCCACTTTGAGATGGAGTCGGCCATTGAGAGATTCCGCAATGGCATCCGCTCTTTCCGTGCGCAATCTGTTCTGAGTGTCTCTGCAATCTCTGATTTGCTGAAGAAGTCCCTGCCGTTTCTGTCTGAGAGTCTTCAGGCGATCTTCGATCCCGTTAAGTTCTCCGATAAGGGATGCCAAGGAAGTTCTTTCTTCTTTTAATCTTGAGAGTGGGTCTTGACCTGCTGGTTTCTTTTGTGCGTCCTGTTTCATTCGCTTGCTTTCTTCCTCCAGATGACGAAGCTTCTCTTGGCAACGCATATCCAGGCGCGTTAGACTCTGTACCGCCTGCTCAAAAAGAGTTGTCTCGTCATCGAGGACTACCTTCAGGCTTTCCTGAAGGACAGCGGAGACTTTTACACCCTCTTGCACGATAGCTGTTTCCCTGCTTTGGGCGTCAAGTAGGTTCCGGTGAGCCGTTTCCAGAGAAGCCAGTAGATTAAGACGCCTTTTATCAGAATCCGCCAACCCACTCCTGAAGGTATGTATCGCACTCTGTAAGCATTCCCCTACACTGCGAAGATCAGTCACCTCTTTTGGCTTTTCTGTAGCTTGACTTTTGTGGTTTTCAATCTCCTGATCGATTTTCTTGAGCCGTTGACAATATTCTTCTCGTTTCGTCAGCTTTGCCTGCAGATCCAGTATTGCCGCTGCGTTGGTGTTGAGTGATTCCGTAGCCTTGCCAACAGCGTCTGCGTCTTTGCGAGCCTCTTCGCCAATCAGCTCATCCAGGAGCGCAAGTCGATGCGCCTCACTTGCAGAAACGGTGGTGATCTCTCGTTGGCCAAAAAATGTGAGTCCACCGCCAGGACTGAGAAGCTCAGAGGGGCTCACTGAAAGGGATTTTTCAGGGCTGACTTGAAATGTACGGGGTTCTTCGCCCCACACTCGGGAGATGCGATACTGACGAATTTTTCCCTCCCGAACGGGCCTGTCCAGGATGACCTCCACCTTGCCACCAGCACCTAAAGCATGACGAACAAGCCCCTCGCGGGAGGATTGATCCGAGGAGGGCGTGATGGCAAAGGCATACCGGAGACTTTCGAGGATGGCGGATTTGCCCACACCCTTCCCCCCGATCATTACGTTGAGGTCTTGGTTCCAAGAAATGCTCAGATTTCCCAGGAAGCCCGATCCTGAGATGACCATGCTTCGGATTCTCGGATGAATCGCCGAAGGAATCCCACCAATGGACAGACGGGTCTGCGGATCATGGAGTGCCATTCGCAGGGCGTCTAAATTCGTTGCGCTGAGTTTTAGGTAGGTTGCCCGGAGGAGTCCATCGGTTCGATATTGCGTTCCGATCTCTTCGATTCGTTTCGAGTTGGAGAATTCGACAAAAGCCATTTGATCCCAAAAGTTTTCCGACAGAACGCCGGTAGACTGGACCTTCTTTTTTTCTTTTTCCGGGCAATATTCGATAGCATCAGGTTTTATCTCCAGGAGGAGTTTGGCGGCCTCCTCGGCCGTGAGACCCCTGCAGAAACCATTGGCCTGATCGGGGTGCGGAAGGACCAACAAACAGTTGAACCGGCTTCGCAAGTCCTTCAGGGCATCTGCCAAGTTGGTTTTCAACTCAATATCCCGATGAGAGCCATGGTTGTCAAACAAAGGGGCGCCTGGGTTTTTATCAAGGGATCGAAGAAAGGTGTTCAAATCCTTCAGGTCGGTATCTCCGGAGAAGATGGCCAATATATGAAGGCCATATTTGCCCTGTTTGAACGTCATCTCAATCCCGGGCAAGAGCGTCACACCACGGTTCGTGGCCTTTGCAGCAGTTATCTCAAACCATTCTATGTTTACTCCATTGTAGTCTGTGATGGCGGCGACGGAAATCCCTTGAGATGCAAGTTGTTCGACGTAGGCGTCAATAAGGCCTTTCCCGTCTTCACGCTTCGCCCCCTTCGGGGGCACAAAAGCCGGCACATTAGGACTATGTAGATGAAGGTCGAGCCGGTGCCAAGTAGCTCCCCTATTAGAGTTTTGCAATGGTTCGGTCGGCCTTCCTTCTAAGGGCAGGCGGCCGTGTTTCAATGAGTTCATGTCCCATTTTACCTTTCTAAGACATCTTCTTCATCCGCATGTTGCCAAGGCCTCTGTGCGTTTCCTGAACGCCCGTTCAATTCTTTTGTAAAGCCACTCTAATGTGTCCTAATAGATCGATGTAATTAAATGGCTTCAAGCAATAACTGCTAAATCCTCCGAGCTTTTTTTGAAACTCCTCCAAATCCCCTTTAGTGACAGATATGATCATGGGTGTCTCGCTTGAGCCAAATTCCAGTTTCAGTTGATAGAAGCCGTCATAGTTGTTCGCCTTGACGAGCGACCCATCGAGAAAAATGATATCCGGCTTTTCCTTCTTGACCTCTTCTGATCCTTCTTTGATGCTTGATACGATACTCACTTCGTAGCCCATTTCAACTATTTTCACGAATTCGGCAATCTCTGGTTCTTTCCCGATGACCAGTATTCGCTTTTGCAATCCTCTGGGCTGTTGCGAATGCTCGGATGATTCTAAAACCTTTTTGACCGTCCCCAGCAACATCTCTGGCTTATAAGGCTTCTTGACAAAGTATTGCGCCCCTAAATTATATGCCCTTGCCACGTCTTCCGGTCTATCTTTAGCGGTAAGAAAGATCACCGGTACAGACCGGGTCTTGGGCGACATCTTCAACCTCGTATAGACGGAATAACCTCCGCCAGCAGGCATGACGATATCCAATATGATCAGATCAGGCTTCTCCGAATAAGCATAGGTCAAGCCTTGCTGTCCATCCAGGGCAGCAATCACCTCGTATCCGCTTGCCTCCAGACGAGCCTTTACCATGGTCACGATATTTGGCATATCGTCGATTACCAGGATTTTTTTCTTAGCCATCTTTTATGCCGTGATTTACCCCGGTTAGAAATAATGCCCCGATGCTCTCCAGCGGGGTAACATTGCCCACTGGAATTTCTAACGGGGTTTACTTCCCCTTCTTTTCTAAAAGCTCCTTGATTTTTGAGAGCAGCGCTTCCGCCTCGAATGGCTTAGATACGTACGCATCAGCACCCACCTCTCGACCCACCTTCCTAATTTCCTGTGGTGTCCTTCCAGAGGATATAATGATAGGAATAGTATTATATTTTGGATCAGCCTTAAGAAGCTGGCAGACTTTATATCCATTCATTTTAGGAAGCATGATGTCGAGGATAATCAAGCTCGGGTTTTCTTTATGGGCTTTCTCCAAACCTTCCTGGCCGTCGCCTGCGGTAATCACTTCGTAATTGTTTGCTTCTAATCTCATCCTGAGCATGTTAATAATCGCTGCTTGGTCTTCTACGATCAGTATTCTTTTTTTCGTCGTTACCGTTTTCTTCTCGGTGACGGGTTCTGCGATAAAATCGCCTCTTCTGGGGTGTACGATTTCATTCCATGACTTCTCAGATATCTCCTCAACAGATTGAATCAAACCATCCACGTTCTGTTTTCCGGTTGAAAGCAATTCTTTTTGTTTGGGGTTTAGTTTTCCTGGTATTTCATCCAGCACCAAGGACAGGCTCTCTTTGACCACGGCCAGTGGGGTACGAATGACATGGGAGATCATCCCCATCACTTCGTCTTTCATGATTTCCAGTTCATGTCTCAGTTCATCTTTCATGATTTCCAGCTCATCTTCCGGTGGGTCGTTCTTTGCCCTTTTCGGTTTTTCTTCTTTTGCGGAGGCGGCCGATGCAAAGATCGCATTAAACCGAGAGATACTGAGAAGCTCCCCGATCAGTTTATTCAATTCATCCGTGCATTCTAGGGCGGGCCTTAAGAGAGTGAAGCAGTTATCGCAGTTTGAGCCTCCGAGACCGTCCAGAATCATGCTCGCCCCTTCTCGAACGACCATGAGTTGGCTGCGCAAGTCGTGTCTGACAGACGAAAGATAGGCTTCTATTTTTTCTTCTTCACTCATATCATTCACCTCTCTTGGAGATCTGGACAAGAGTATTCCTGCACGCCCTTAAAAGAAATTCTACTGTGAAATCCTCACAAAACCTTACTTGCTCATCTTTCGGTCTTTTTTCCAACAGCCGGATGGCGTTCTTGAATTCTCTGGCCGCTGCACTAAACTTTCTCTGGTACAAATACATATTTCCGAGGTTAAAATAGGCGAGAACCGATTCGGGGGTCACATAGATTACCTTCCTGAATTGTGCCTCCGCCTCTTTAAGATCACCGCTTTTGTATGATAGGACACCCAAGAGATAATACGCCTCAACACTTAGATTGTCCACCTCGATGATCTTTCCGAGGATATCCGCCGCTTCTTTATATTTTGCCTCGTTCGCCAAGATCATCGCTTTCGTAAGACAGGTGAGGAAATCGTTTTTGTCTTGAGCGATCATGTGATCGGGTGAAAAGGGGGAGGCGACGTCAGACGGTTTCTCAACTCGTAGAGCCGGGGCTTCAACCTGCTCAAGTGGTCCGGGTATCTCCTGGTGCCCGGACCTTAATTCGTAAGGGAAAGAGCGTTTTTCTGTGCTCGTCTCTTGGGCGGAGGGCAACCCCTTGACTCCCCAGCCTTTAGGTTTTGACTCGAAACGAGAAGAAGGGGGCTCACTCAGGATTGACCCTGAATGGCCCTTCTTACCTCCGGCTGCAAATGCGGGCCCTGTACCGTTCTGGTACAGGGCGGGGGTTGGCGTTGCGGAAAGGGTCAAGTTCTCGATGGCGACCTCCGGTACAGCCATAAATGGCTTCATCGGGTCTTCCCGAGCAGGACTTAACGTCTTCTTATAGATGAATGTCTGAGGAAACTCCACTCTCTCAAACTTGTCAGTGATCTGCCATAGGGTCTCTGTGTGTCCGAGAAAAAGATAACCATCCTGAGCAAGGTAGTCATAAAAATTCTCAATGACTCGCTCGGTGGTCTGGGCATCGAAATAGATAATAACATTTCTGCAGAAGATCATATCTACATTTTGGATCGTTTCATGCATAAACGGGTCTTTAGCTAAGTTATGATATTCAAACCGGACCAACGCTTTCACATCATCTTTCAGATGATAGGTTGAACCCCGGATGTCGAAATACTTCTCCAGATATTCCTTTTCCAAATGGCCTATGTCCTTTTCAACATAGATGGCTTGTTCCGAGCAAGCCAGTCCATTTCTATTTATGTCTGTGCCCAGAATGGAGATATCCCACTCGCTATAAGAAGGGAGAGCCTCCATCATCGCGATAGCGATGGAATAAGCCTCATCTCCCCTGGAACACCCCGCTGACCATGCGCGTATACACTTATCCCCTGCATCCACCTTCCTCTGAATGATTTCAGGCAAGACAAATCTCATGAGCACGTTAAACTGAGCCTTATTTCTGAAGAAATAGGTCTCGCTGATCGTGATCAGATCGAGGAGTTCCCGTATCTCGAGCCGTCCCTCCGGATGGAATTTTAGAAGGTTATAATATTCCCGGTAGGAATCGTAACCCCGGTGTTGCAGACGCTGCCAAAGAGCAAGATGTAAGGACTGGTTCCTGCTTTCTTCAAAGCGGAGGCCACTCGCTTCGATGAGCAGTTCCTGAAAAAGACTGGAATCTTCCGAGGATAGGGGCAAGATATTTTTCATCGTTCAAGCGTCGATAATTCGTTAACTTCTTTCTTCGTTAGAATGTGTTCCAAATTCAAGATGGGGATGATTCTTTTACCCACCCTTGCGATCCCCGATATCATCTCTGCTTCCATCTGCATGGATACCACTTCTGGTAGCGGTTCAATATCTTCCTTGGATAAACCGATGATTTCTTTTAAGCTATTGACCGTGAGTCCGACGATGAACCGATTGACCCTGCAGACGATGATTCTTTTGCTGGTTTCATCTACCATGTCTTTTGCAGTGAGTCTCTTTCTCAGATCGATTAGAGCAACGATATGTCCTCTCAAATTGATGACCCCCTCAATAAAGGGCGGGGCCTTGGGAAGAGGAGTAATCTCTTGTGGTCGTAATACCTCCCGTACCCAAGAGATATCCAACCCCAATTCCTCATTCGCCACACGAAAGACCAGTATCTGTCTGTCCTCTTTTTTCTCGATCCTTTCCTTTTGCATCTCCCGCCCAACCGTCACTTCCCTTGGAAGGCATAGCCTGGCACCTATCTCACCATCGAGACGATTTCTTCTGCGATGCTTTCCAAGGGGAGTACTTTATCGATCACATTCATTTCTACGGCTGCCTTGGGCATACCAAAAACGACACAACTCTTTTCATTTTGGGCAATGGTTTTGCCATAGCATTGTTTGATGGCCTTCACTCCCATTGCCCCATCTCTGCCCATACCGGTCAGGATGGCTGCCACACTTCCTTTTCCG
The DNA here is from genome assembly GCA_963827685.1 of uncultured delta proteobacterium. Classification (GTDB taxonomy): domain Bacteria; phylum Desulfobacterota; class BSN033; order BSN033; family UBA1163; genus UBA1163. Next base: position 511,486 of record CAWHBU010000002.1, read on the forward strand.
TAGGTCCTGGCCACAGACTCCAACAACACATCTCCTGAGGGCCTGTGGCCTCCCTGAGCCGGCTCATTTGAAAGGCTTATCTTTCCGCTTTCCTCTACCCTCATTTGAAGGTTGTCCGGAGCCATATAGGCCACTCCAGGTCGTATGTCTTCCGAATCTTCTCCAATCTTAACTTTGATTTTGCATTCTTTAGCAAGCCAGTCCACCAGGCCTGGCAGAAAACCACTGGTGATGTGTTGAACAATCACGATGCCGCAAGGGAAATCTTCAGGAAGTTTTTTGAGTATCTCGAGAAGTGCCTGGGGCCCCCGGTTGAGGCTACAACGGCCACGATCTTATCCGAGACTTCTTTTCCGGGAGCCTTAAGGTTAACGACGGACCTCTCATTCCGCAATCTGGCCAATGGCCGTTCCATGACTCTGACACCGGTCAAGAATTTTATCTTCGCGATCAGAGCCTCTCCAGACTTTTTATGTCCCACTAACTCTAATTCTCTTTTGTCAATAACGTCTAACGCGCCATGCGAGATGGCCTTGAATACTTTTTCCATTCCCACTTTAAAAACAGTAGAGGCAACAATCAGTATCGGGGTAGGGTGAGACGCCATGATCTGCTTCGTCGCCTCGAGTCCATCCATGACAGGCATATCCATATCCATGGTGATGATATCCGGTTTGAGGCGAGGCACGAGATCCACTGCCTCTTTCCCATCATTCGCCACCGCTGCGACGATCATCTGCGGATCGCAGTTCACGATATTGGTTAAGATCTTGCACATCAGCGGTGAATCGTCCACCACCAACACCCGTGTCAGAGCCTTGACTCCCTGTTCCATATCACCCTACTAACCGTTCAATGGTATCCAAAAGATTCGACTGCTCGAATGCGCTTTTAACAATATAAGCGGCCGCGCCGACCTCAATCCCCCGCCTTTTATCCTCTTCTTTCTGTAAGGCGGTTACCATCACAAAAGGTATGTCCTTGTACCCCTCATTATTCTTCAGGGTCCTGCAAAGCTCAAATCCATTCATCCTCGGCATCTCCAGATCACTGACAATAAGGTCGTATTGGTTGTCTGCCATCCTGTCCAGTGCGTCCAAACCATCTACGGCTGTATCGACAAGGTATCCGTGGGTCTCCAGGATACTCTTCTCAAGCTCCCTGGTCGAGAAGGCGTCTTCCACGATCAGTATCTTCTTCTCTTTGCGCTTCATTTTTGGAGCGCGTCTCTTTCCTGTAACCTGGGGGAGACTTAACGAGCTGTGAGCAATCAAGTCGGGAATATCCAGGACGACCACGACCTCACCGTTTGGCATGATGATGGCGCCGCTTACATTCTTCACTTTGCCTAAGTGTTTCCCCAAACTCTTTATAAATGCTTCTCCCTCTCCAACAATCTCATCCACAATGAAACCGACTCGGCTGTCGAGGGAGGTCGCCATCACCACCAATATTTCTTTCTTCGCCTTTCTCTCTTCATCTCCTGGCGGCGGAAGTCCGAGCACTTCATTCAATGTTACAAGCGGTACAATATGCTCACGGAATTGGATGGCCATTCTTCCTTCGATGGCAGAGACATCGTCCACATTTATTTTAACGCCCTCGGTAACGGAGAACATCGGAAGGGCAAAGAGCACGTTCTGCACTTTTACCAAGAGCACTTGAATAATGGCGATCGTCAATGGCAAGACTAATGTGAATTTTGTCTCTTTATCCTTCTGAGTGTCCAAGATCACCCGACCTTTTAGATTGGTGATGTCGCGCCTTACGATATCAAGTCCCATTCCCCTTCCAGAAACATCCGTCACGATCGGACTCGTGGAATAGCCGTTCATGAACACGACATTCAATACCTCTTTGTCCGTCATCCCTTCCAAGTCGTAACTTGATACGAGCCGTTTCCTTAGGGCAGTCTCCTTGATCTGGGCAATGTCCATGCCCCTTCCATCATCCTCCACGGTAATCACTACATTATCACCTTCATGGAAGCCGGAAACCTTGATGGTTCCCTCCCTGGGTTTACCAAGGGCAACCCTCACCTCCGGCTCTTCAATTCCATGGTCTATGCAGTTACGCAAGATATGGATGAAAGAGGTCTTTATCCCCTCCAAGACCTTCTTATCAAGTTCAGTTTCTCCTCCGGAAATCACCAAGTTGACCTCTTTCCCTTCTTGCGAGGCGATATCCCTTACCATGCGGGGAAAACCCTCAAATATGGTGGACAAGGGTAACATTTTTATCTTTTTGATCTTAGCCTGCAATTCATCGATGACTGGGTCAAGATGGAATGCTTGCGTGGAGACATGATCATATAAGTTCAGGGTATGTTCCCTAAGCTTCTGGATCTGGGCCTCACATTGACTGAGCCACTTTGTCACTTCTCCATCACACGAAGAAAATTCCTTCTTCATCGCTTCACTTAAACTGGAGATACTTCTCTGCACCTCCTTGCTGAGCTTGGAAAGCCTTTTTGCCTGAGTGCTTACGGCAGAGGCCCTCATCTTGTTGATGACCACCTCCCCGACCAAATAAAGAAGTTTATCCACCCTGCTCAGCGGAACACGGATGTATTCCTCCGTCTGTGCAGACAGATGAGGGGCGACTGCTTCGCTCACGCGATCCGCGACTTTTTCCTGCGTTGTTTCTTCCTCGGGCTCCTTCTCTTGTTTGGCTTTCTGCTGGATTTCTACAGCCTCTTTTTCCCTTTTGGACCCTTTCTCTTGTTTCTTCCGCGTTCGGATGGCTTGTGCTGCAGAAATGCACTCTTCCAGCTCCCTGCAGATATCCGAGGCATCGACATCGATCTCCACATCGATCTTCTTCTCTTGAGCTATCTTTTCTAAGATGATCCGGATGGCATCCAGTCCCTTGAATATTCTTTCAGCCATCAGGGAATTGAAAACAGCCCTCTTGCCGGCCACCTCTTCAAATATATCTTCTATCCTATGGGCGATATCCTGAATTTCATAAAATCCAAAAACCCGAGCTGCACCTTTCAGGGTATGGACTTCTCTATTCAAACTACTGGCTAGCTCAAAGTTGTTGGGCTGCTTCTCTAACTCTACCAGTCCATTATCCAGTTTGGTCAGGTGGTCTTCGGTTTCTGCCTTGAAGATCGCAATAAGATCTTTCATCTCAGGCATGCTTCAGGTTCCTTGTTCTTTCAGCTTCCTCTGCTTCGAGCTTAAAATTTGCGATCGCGCTCTTGAGATCCTCCGATAATGTATTGAGCTGTGCCGCGGAGGCTGCCGCTTGTCTGGTTGAAGAGACGAACTGTTTGGTTACAGAATCTATTTCCCTCATGGCCTGCACCACCTGCTCTGATGCAAACTTTTGCTGCTGTGTCGCTATGGAAATCTCCTTTGCGGATTTCGCTGTTTCCTCTATCATCTCCAACCCTTTTTTTACCCAGTTGGTTGAACCTTCAATACTCATAATGGTAGAGTTCGTCTCTCCTTGGATTTCATTTATAATCTGACGGATTTCCTCGGTCGATTCAGAGGAACGTTCGGCAAGTTTCCTTACTTCTTGGGCGACTACCGCAAACCCCCTTCCTACCTCTCCCGCTCGGGCTGCCTCAATGGCCGCGTTTAAGGCCAAGAGATTCGTCTGGTCGGCAATATCATCTATCAGTTTTGTGATATTGCCGATGGATTGGGATTTTTCACCTAAAGCGAGAATCTTCCTCGCCGTATCATTTACCTTCGTGCTTATCTCCTGCATCCCTGCCAGTGTGTCTCCTGCCAGCCTGGCCACATTTTCTGCGTTCTTAGCGATACGCGTAGCTGTGGTGTTGAGTTCTTCAATGGTGGTGGTCACCTGGCTAACTCCCGAGGACTGCTGTGCTGCGCCCGTGGCTTGCTCTTCAGAGGCAGCCCGAATTTGGGCCGAAGAGGTGCTGACCTGGAGACCGGCATCTCGGACGTGTTTGACCATCTGCTGCAACTCTTCCTCCGCTCGCTTGAGGTCTGTGATGTCCCGTATCATCCCTCTAAACCCGGTCGGTTTGCCCGATGCATCTTTTTTTAACGATATGGATACCTCCACGTATTTTTTGGTCCCATCTTTTCTTAGCACCTCATGATCACATCTGTTGGACTCCCCTGTTCTGTAGACTTGATTAAAAACCTGATAGATCCTTTTCGCGGTCTCTTTATCTGTGAACTGCCGGTTATTCATGCCCAGCAATTCCTCTCTGGGGTACCCAAAGATTCGGCACATTGAATCGTTGAGGAAGGTAAAGCTGCCGGCAAGGTCTACTTCGTAAAAACCCTCTTCCATGCTCTCAAGAATGGTTCGATATTTCTCCTCACTTCTTCGCAATGCCTCCTCTGCCTGCTTCCGCTCCGCAAAAAGATGGGCATTGGTAATCGCCCCTGCAATCTCATTGCCGACTCTTTCGGCCAGCCTCACATCCGATTCTGCATAGGCCTTTGGTTTGAGCGACTGAAGGTGAAGAATACCAATCACTTGATCCTTTGAGATCAAAGGAACCGCCATCATCGATCGAAGTCCAGTTCGAAAATGTCTCACAAAGTTGGGATGATGCAAGGCGACCTCGTTTTCGTCCTCCGGCTGGATGAGGAAACTTGATCGCTTGGTGACAATACTTTCGCTCAATGAGTCATCCAAAGGAAGAACAGCTCCTACTGGGATGTCTCCAACTTTAATTCCAAAAGAATAAGCGATGGTGATCGAGGTTCGATCGGGATTAATGGTGTTCACCGAAGCCCGGTCAAAGGGAATGATTTTCCGAACCTCGTCAGCGAAACGTCCATAGACCTCTTCGATATTGAGGGTGGAGCTGACAATTCGGCCAATCTCGGCCACGGCTAAATTTTCTTGAGCCAGCCTCCTCGCGGTCTCCTCGCTCTTTTGTAATGCCTCCTGCGCGTGCTTTCGCTCTGTGACGTCCCGTGCAATCCCTCTGAAGCCTATCGGTTTGCCCGATGAATCTTTTACTAACGATGCAGATGTCTCAACGTGTCTTTTGGTCCCATCCTTTCTTGTAATCTCATGATCACATTCTCTACTGGGTTCCCCTGTTCGGTAGACCTGATTAAAGGATTCAAGCAGTTTCTTGGCGTTCTCCTGATCTGAATACTGCCGGTTATTCATACCCAGCAATTCCTCTTTGGAGTATCCAAAGATTCGGCCCGTTGCCTCGCTGACAAAGGTAAAGTTACCGGCAAGGTCCACTTCATAAAAGCCCTCATCGATGTTTTCAAGAATGTTTCGATATTTCTCCTCACTTTGGCACAGTGCCTCTTCTGCCTGCTTGCGTTCGGTGACATTCCGAGAAATACCCCGGAATCCGATCGGTTTGCCTTTTGAATCCCTGATAAGAGATGCCGAAGTTTCGATAAACGTTCTAGTCCCATCTTTTCTGATAATTTCCTCATCTATTTCCTTAACCGGTTCCCCTGTTCTGTAGACTTTATTAAAAGCTTCAAATACTTTCTTTGCGGTGTCTTTATCTGTAAACTGCCGGTTGTTCATTCCGATCAATTCCTCTCTGGTATATCCGAGCTCTCGGCAGCGCGCATCATTAACGAAGGTAAAATTACCAGCAAGATCAACCTCAAAATAGCCCTCCTGCATGTTTTCAAGAATGGTTCGGTATTTCTCCTCACTTTGGCGCAGTGCCTCTTCCGTTTTCTTACGCTCGGTGATGTCCCTGATCGTCCCTCTGTAGCCAATGACATTTCCCTTAGAATCCTTCCTCGTACTTGCCGTTAGCAAAGCATAGATTTTCCCTCCATCCTTCTTTCTCAACTCTTGCTCCACATCCTTCACATGCTCCTGTTTCGACAGTATCTCCTGAATGCTGCTTTGGCCTTCCGGGTTGAAATAGAGTTGAGCCATCGATCCGATCCTCATAAGCTCTTCTTTGTTGGTGTAGCCTAAAAGCTCAACGGTGGCCGCATTCACGTCGACAAATTTCCCATCCTTGCTAATGACGATGATCGACTCTTTGGAGCTATCAAACAGCGTACGATATTTTTCCTCCGATTCCCGGAGCGCCTGCTCTGCCAGTTTGCGCTGAGTGATGTCCTCACAAGTCAGTAAGTGACTCTCATCTGTCAATGAAACACGTTTAAAGAGAATTTCTTTTGTGGAGCCGTCTTTGCAGGTTACTGTGAAGACCCGGGAAGGGGCTTTACCCTCTTTTGCCGCAGCGGAGTCTTCTTTCCAGGAAGCCAGGATCTTCTGACGGTACTCCGGATCAGGGTAGGCCTTCTCCAACCAATGTTCGCGCCTGGGAATGTCCTCCAGGGTATATCCAAATATCTCTGTGAACTTGGGATTGATATACTCATACTTGCCCCCCTTGTTCATGGTGCATAACCCGATAGGGGCATGGGTAACCAGGTTTGTATATTTTTCGTCCGATTTTCCCAATGTTCTTCTCGCGAGAAAATAAATCGCGACCCAAGCTAAGCCAATGAAGACGAAAATAGTGATGAGTATCTTATCCCTCAAACTATTGATGGGGTTGAAGAGAGTTTTTGAATCTACCAGGACGAGGGATGTCCAGGCAAAGGATTTAATGCCCTCAATTTTCTGAGCCTTTTGGAACGCCATGGACTTTCTAACGCCGCCCACTTCAATTTCACCCGATCCTTTCACGTTCCCCCCAAAGGGCAGAGCGGAAAAGCTTATGGGCAATAATTCCTGAAGCGATTTTCCCAGAAAAGAGGGGTCGCGGTGGGCAATGATGGTCTTCCCGTCACTTGCCAACAAGATACCCATCCTGTCTTCGCCGCCTCTTATCTGTTTACCCGTAGCGAATTCTTGAATCATTGACCAATTGATAAACAAGGTTATGATTCCCATCGGTTTTGTTTTCTCATTTTTGACCAGTGAACTGAAGCTGACAGTGTAATCTCCTAATAAGCCAGAATATCGGAAATCCCGCACATGGACCGGTTCTCCCCCCGTCGCCCCTTGTAAATATTTTTTGTCAAACTCCTTCTGTTTTTCATCTCTGGATCTGGTCATGAGCGCGGGATGGCTGGAGGCTATTAGTTTGCCTTCACTATTGAAGAGAACCACCGCCCTGTAAAGTTTGTTATTCTCAGTTAAATTGCTGAAAAACTTGTTGGCCCTCTCCGACTCTTCACGAGTGATCGCCTCTTTTACAATGTCAAGTTCAGCCCATTGCTGCACATCAACAGTGGAAGTGTGCATCGCCTGGCCTATCCTATCGATGGCACCGTACGCCGCATCTTCTAAACCAGATAGGATTTGTTTTTTCAGAGCCCCCTTGCTGAAACTATAGTTTAACGTACTCATCCCGATTAGCAGCAACAGGGTAAGGATGAGGAAATAGAGAATTAACTTGTTTCTCGATTTTGAGAATGGCCCTAATTTAAGCATTTCCAACCTCCTTTCAGCTCATCATGGGAATCTACGTGAGCTGTTTGTATCTGAAAAATTAAGATAAAAGCTACAAGGTGAGACATAGGAGTTGAAGCCGAAGGAAAGCGTGTTATCTACCCCTTTCCTCGTCTACACCCCCTTTTTCAGTATCCTCTCTACGCTGATGAGAGCAATCAACTTATTGTCCACCTTGCACTGCCCCTCAATATATTTCGCTCCTTCAGCAGGCAAGGTGAGGAGTGAAGGCTCAATCTTACTTACCGGTACCTCGATCGATGCAGTCACTTCATCCACGAAAAGGCCTGTCTCTAAAATCCCGGATTCAACGGCGATAATCCTTGCCTTCTCGGTCGACTCTTCATGAGGCAGACCAAAAATCGTCTTTAGATCTGTAATGGACAGGATGTTCCCTCTTAAGTTTACAATTCCAGCAATATATTCTGGGCTCGATGGAAGATGGGTTATCTTGCCGACTTTGATGACCTCTTTTACTCTTGCAATCTCTACCCCGTACCATTCTCGCGATAGCCTAAAAACGATGAGCTGCAGGGTTTCCTCCTTCAGCTCTTCTCTCTCGTAGAGATCTTCATGATAATGGGCCCTATCTTCTACGGTCTCCGATATTTCATCCATTCTCTGGAATGGTAATGCTTTTTTCATCTTCTTAGGCATTCCCTCAATCTCTTCAATAAGATCTGTCGTCTACGACTTAGGTGTTTTCAAAAATCCCGTTATCTGTTCTATGAGCTTTTTCCCCTCAAAGGGTAAACCGAGATAACCATCGGCACCTGCTTCCTTTGTGATTTGCTGTAGCTTTTCCTCGTCTTTGGCTGACATGAATACGATAGGGGTGTTTTTGGTGCTATTTTGTTTTTTCAGTATCCGACATACCTGGCCTCCATTGATCCCCGGGAGATTGTAATCCAATAAAATAAGCTGGTATTGACACGCTTTTGTTTTCTCAATACCCTCTTCGCCCGTCTCAGCGGTCTCCACGGAAAATCCCCCTGACTCAAGTCTGAACTTCAGCATCGCGTTTACTGAAGGGCTATCCTGAATAATTAATATTTTATCCATCGATTAACCCCTCCATTTTTTTATTAGATTGTCTCTTTTCCGCATATTTAAACGGCAACTTGCAAGTTTCATTCCAGGACTCTATCCCTTGATCGATGTTGACTCCATTTGTCCCCAGCGACCTGGAACTTATCCACAAATTCCTCAGTTAAACCCTATCCTTCCATAGGTTGGGGCGTCCGTTCGCATCTCAATCAGACCTATTCAAACCCGGAGGCAAGGGAAATTCTGGGAGGACAAAGAGGTCTGAAAGTGACGAAAAGTGTCAATGAAGAGCGAATTCGTCAGTATTTTTGCCTATCTTCCTCAGGGGTTACTATACGATCCACATGGCGCCGAGGGATCTTCGGGTGAGAGGGCCTAAGCACCAGTCATGGCAGAGAAAAAGTTTCAGTTTGACCGGAAATTCCCTTGCAGGTAGTATTGAGAAACATGCTTTTTCTACCCGTATCCTGAGGTTCACTGGAAAGTTTCTAATCAATTGTGAGGCTTCTTTTCGTCCATGGGGGTAACTCATAACGACTGGCGACTTGCACGCTTGCGAAAAAGTCTGAGGCCTATGGTCTTACCGTCTGAATCACAGTAAGGTTTGAGTTAGAAATGCTTGCTTCGAGAATAGCTGCGTCTGTTTTAATGAGAGTAAGACATCGGGACAATCTGGGTAAAAGCAGGGTTAGCCGCTTCCTCGGAAGTCAGAGTTGTGGCATTTAAGCTCCCGAAAATAGACATTGAAAAAGACAAACCCCAAAAACTCCCCTCCCCAGGCGGGAGGGGAGTAAGGGGAGGGGGATAAAAAAGGTGATAATGCACCCTCACCCCAGCCCTCTCCCGTCAAGGGAGAGGGAGAACTGGATTGAGTCAATGTCTATTTTTGCAATCTTTTTGATATTTCCTGCATTTTTGTTTAAGATTATCTTAATTCCTTTTGAGCTCTTTAACAGCGCAGGGGAGGGCTTATGAAGTCTTCAAAATCTTCATTTACCTTCAAATCCTTCCAAGACTTAAGAGCTTTGCTCGAAGGCAAGCTTTCTTCTCTTCCAGAGCGACATCATTCCGATCTCATCGATCATGAGGAAAAACAGAATCCTGAATTGGAGGAAGAACTTTTTAAGAAGGCTATGGAAGGTGTGGCGCCGATCTCAAGGGACAAGTATGTAGAGAGAATTTTTCAAATCGAATTGCCCCAAAGCTCCAGAGATAAAGAGGATGCCGAAACATTGGAGAAGCTCACAGATCTCGTGAAGTATGGAAGGGGTTTTATTGTCGCTGACACGCCCGAATATATCGAAGGCACAGGGTATCAAGTCCATCCAGCCGTTGCAAAACGTCTGCACCGGGGGGATTATTCGATCCAGGCATTTGTGGATCTTCACGGTCTACTCGCAGAGGATGCAAGAGAAGTTTTTGAAAAATTCTTAAAATGGGCCGTGATGACTGGTAAGACCGGCGTTTTGATTGTCCATGGCCGCGGTCTCTGTTCACCTTCCGAGCCTGTCCTGAAGAAAAAGGTTGTAGAATGGCTCACCCGTGGCCCTTGGCGGAAATGGGTTGCAGCTTATTGTAGCGCAAGAATCTGTGATGGCGGGGCAGGGGCGACCTATGTGTTGCTTAGGCCTCGTCCTTTTTCGAAGCGTTTGAAGATCAAGGCGGTGGGAGCAAAAAAGCGATGAAGTGCAGAAGTCACCCTGACCGAGAGGCAATTGGGGTCTGCCAGAAACACGATGCTGGATTCTGCCAGGAGTGTTGTGAGTGCCTCAACATTGATCATTGCTGTGAATGCATGGATCCGGTGCTTTACTGCAAGTTCAGAACTCAGTGCATCATCTGGGAGATGTCAAGAGACCGAAGGAAGAAAGAGATATTGTGACACGAGGACGCGGTGAAGGGGAGATGGAGTGACGCGGTGAGGGAAGCCCAATATTTAAGAATGATCGGGATGGAGAAGACTTCCTTACCCGAAGAGATCCTTGTTTAAATTGCGGTCAACAACAAGAAAGGGCTTTTATGAAAGGTTTATGGATTATATTCTTAAGTGTTTTTATTGCCGAGCTTGGAGACAAAACACAACTGGCAACTTTAACGTTTTCAGTAGACCAACAAATAAACAAATAGGGAATTTTTGCAGTTTCTTCTTTGGCTTTGGTATTATCGTCGTTGATTTCCGTAGTAGTGGGTAGCCAATTGACTCATTGGATCAACCCTAAAATGTTGAAGATAATTGCCGGCTTGGGATTTATCGGAATTGGTATTTTTACTCTAATGAGTATAAAAAATTGAACACGCCGAGAACAAGGTCCGAGCTTGGGTTACTGAGTCATCAGGCATTCGTAACTTGAAGCTTAAGACGGTTACGGAATGGACGATAGCCTTAGCTCTTTGCCGTTTACGTTAATAGGCTCGACAATAGGGAAGCCAGCGGTTTTCTCTCATTAAAAGGCGGGTGGTGTTGTCGCCCTGTTGGGAAGGACGTCCGTGATTGACGGGGGAGGGGATTTCCCCTTTTTGAAAAACGTCATATTCAGGATCCCATGGAAAAATGATAAGGGGTCCGCTTGTTACCTTGGTGAGGATAGGGAGGATAGGGCGGATATCCTCCTTTCTTTGAGAGTTGAACACCTCGTCAATGCTCTTGAATCTGGAAAGATCCTCAAGAGTTTTCAGGGTAGGGGGGCTCAGGATTACATCTCCTCTCAGATTCTCCTCAAGAGCTTTTTTCGGAGTGATCCATATTCCAGCCGTCGTCTCCTTCTGATCGTGACTTGCTTCCTGTCCTGAAGGATAACGTGTTAAGAAGAAGCGAGTATCGAACCGTTGGGATTGAGCTTCTGGTGTGATCCAATGAGCGTAATAATAGAGCTGGTCGAAAGCCAATAGAAGATTTTCCTTCTGTGCCATTTCGCAGATATTTGTTTTGCCCTCTTGGAGCAATTTTCGGTAATGTAAATATTTTCCCCGCTCATCCCGATCTCGCAGTTGAAAAAGATTCCCCTTCTGATCATACGCGAGAAGCACCCCTGCTTCTTCAAAGAGTTCCCGAATCGCCGCGACCCAATGTGCAAAGCTCTCCTCCGGAGAGAAAGTTCCTCCGAGAATCTTTTGTGCCCCCTCAAATGTCATTCCTTTTGAAAGGGAGCATGTTTCTAAGGATCCGTCATCTCGGTCAACTCTCCCCCCAGGATAAACATAATTCCCCCCCATAAAACTGCTTTTCTCGTGCCGTTTGAGGAGAAATACGTCAAACCCTCCGGGTTCCTTATTCCTTAGAAGAATGACTGTTGCTGCCTTCTTGGGAACGACCGCCATTATTCGATCCATCGTACAAATTTCTCAAGATTGTCTCTTTGAGATTTAAATCGGTTGATGGGGATATCCCAATCCGGGTACCCTAAAGCCACGCCAACCACCACATTCTTATTCTCCTGAATATTGAGGAGGTCTTTGATCTCATCTTCGTAGGCAGTGATTAAACCAATGGGACATGTCCCCAATCCGAATTCATGGGCAGTGAGAACTAAGTATCCCAAGGCTATGCCAATATCCACCATACTGGCGTTTGGAAAGGAGTCATCCAAGCAGAGGAGAATGGCCGCAGGAGCCCCATAAAAGTTACAGCTTCCTTCATTGATATATTGGTCAACATCAACTCCCATTTCTTCGAAAAAGGGCTTCATCAATGTGAGGGTTTTGGCCCCTCTCTTTCCATACGTTTTGGGCAAGGGCTTGACGTTTCCGGGACTGCAAGGAATTTGTTTTTCATGGTAGGCCTTGATCAGCCTGCGACTCAGCCTCGCTTTTTCCTCTCCGGTCACGGCAATAAATTCCCAGGGCTGGAGATTGATGGCGGAGGGGGCATGAACCGTTAACCTTAAAATTTCTTCGATCGTCTCCTTTGGAACTGGCTCCGCCCTAAATGCCCTGATGCTCCGTCTCTCATTCATCGCTTTGAGCAAATCCATAGTAAACTCCTTTTTGTTCTCAAGAACAAATATTCTTTTTGAAGCGTACCTTATCCAACTTTACACTGTCAAGGCGGTATGTATTGAGGCTTGACATTATTTTGAACCACCGCTATTTTGAAATCACATGTCCCCCCTTTCCCCCCCCTGAAGCTGTGAAAAAATTCGGGGAGCCGGGCGGGCAAGAATATCTCCAAAGTTTTACAAATGCGGTTGCCTGAGAGGGTAAAGGTAACAAAAGTCTGTGAGTGGTCAATAGGTGGGAGGGTTTTTCATTATAAGTAATCAACGTGAAGTGGTACCGCTGTAAAACTTTGGAAGCTTGTTTAGCTTCCCCTTCGGGGCCGACATCCCTGCCCGCCCTTTGCACAGGGGACAATTTTTTGACACCTTCCCTTTGCTGAAGGGGCGGTGGGGGAATTTTGGGACAATCGAGAAGGTGCTTTACAAAAAGGAGGACTTAAAGAAATGATTAGAGCAAAATTATGGTTTCGCTGTGCGGCCATGCATGATCCAGTCACTCCGATCGTTGTGCAGCCCGCTGTGATCGGATGGGAGGCGAAGGAGAGGCGGGTTGAGCTGAAGATTGAGAGGGCATTTAACGGGGAGGAGTTGGTTCGCCGAATGAAAGGCTGGGTGACCGCCGATCCGTCGCAAGTGATCGAGGTCATTCGTCAGTTTGGGAGGTTAAAGGTTTTGGATGATAGAATGCTGGTTGTTGAATTAGAGAGAATGGAAGATTTTCAGAATCTCCAGAAGGCCCTTTTTGAAGCATTTGGTAAAGAAATGGAAGCCGAATTGATGGTTAAAAAATAATCTTGCCTCACCCTTTCTTTGGAGGCATGCTCCAGCCTGTTCCATCCACCACTATCTCACCATTTTGATTCGTACAAGTGGTTTTGAACTTTACTCGATTTTTTTCTGGGATCAGTTCAATCACCTCTACCTTCGCTGTAATGATATCCCCGATCCTCACCGGGGCGAGAAACTTGACCTCTTGGGAGAGATAGATACCGCCAGGTCCGGGAAGGAGATTTCCCAACACGCTGGAGATATACCCAATCGAGAGGGTGCCGTGGGCGATCCTTCCTTTAAAGTATGTTTTTTCTGCATAAGTTTGGTCGAGATGGATGGGATTAAAATCACCTGTTGCCTTAGCAAAATCATTGATTACCGTTTCCGTAATGGTGTTAGAGATTTGGGCAGAGTCTCCAATTTTGATCTCATCAATCGTTTTTCCTTCGGGCATAAAGACTATACCTCCAGAAATTTAAGTATGGCTTGGTCACGCCTCTTGTTGGGCTGGAATAAGATGGAATAATGATTGGTTCCTTCCACATCTACCCTCTTAGCGTTTGGTATCTCACGAACCATCCGGTCTGCCACCCCCCCGGGGAGCAAGAGATCATCCCCGGCCAGCATCCCTTTTGTGGCCCGCAAAATCAAAGTTGGAGCTTTTACCCTCTTATAGAATTTCCTTGAATCAACTTTCCTTAGGTTCTTGGCTTCTTCCGCAATATGTTTTGGGTGAACGCGAGAGCGTACACCGGCCTTCACCTTTTCTACCTCATAGCGGAAATAAGTCTCCATACAAGAATTCCACGGTTGTAAATAGGGGGCTTGCTTCATCTGAGAGAGATAGACCTTAATGGAAGGAAAGATCTGTCCCAAACGATCCAGAGACGGTTTGATCCCCGCAAAGACCTTGGCCATTTGAGCCTTTGTCAGCTTTCCTCCTCCGTCGACTAAGATCAATTGACCGACTCTTCGAGGATATCGGGCTGCAAAGGCGAGCGAAATGAACGCTCCAAGGGAATGGCCCATAAGCACGGGCCGCTCCAAGCCCTGATCGTTCATCAGGGCTAAGATATCTTTGCAATGGTGCTGTATTGAATATCCGGTATGGGGTTTGTCTGAGAGTCCTCTCCCTCGAAGATCCATGGCTATCACCCTGTGATGGGGGGCGAGAGCCGAGGCCAGACAATCCCAGAAGCGGCAGTTAGCTGTAATGCCATGAACACAAAGAATCTGTTTTCCCTTTCCTTTCCAGACTGCCAGCTGAATTTTAATGCCATCACCTTTGGCTTTTATCATGATTGGTCCGGGCATTGTGCATTCTCCTCCTCACTCAATTCATTCTATTCTACTTTTCTTCTGGAGACGATGTCTTGAGCAGTCCCCACCACCCCTTTTGGGAAAAAGTAGACGATCAAGATAAAAAGAAGTCCGAAATAAAAAAGCCACCGCTCGGATAACCTTACTGCAAAAGGAACACCTGGCAGTAAGGAACCGATAAGGGTCTGCAACTTTGGGAGGAAGGCCCGGGTGATCATTAAAAAAGCGGCCCCGAAAATTCCTCCATAAATCGTTCCCATCCCTCCCACAATGACCATCAAGAGGACGTCCAACATGATGGAGACGCTCACGCTTGAATCCGGACTCACGTAGCACACCCAGATAGCAAAACAGGCACCGGTGACAGCGGCAACGCAGCTCGCGAAAGAGGAAGCGATGACCTGAAAAAGATAAGTTCTGTAACCTAACGCAATGGATCGCTGTTCATTATCCCGAATAGATTGAAGAACCCGGCCAAGTGGGGAGTGGACGAAGCGAAGCATCGAGAGAAATAACACCAAACAAATGAGAAAGATGAGATAATAACTTACGATCCTCCCCGTTATCTCAATTCCCAGGAATCGGCCAAAGCTATAGTCGATAGCTAAAATATGAGGGAGTTTGAAACTGATTCCGTCCTCTCCACCCGTGATGGGCCTTAGTTGACTTGCCAGAATAGAGGTAAACTCCATGAAAGCTAATGTAATCATTGCAAAGAAAATGGCCCTGATCCGAAGTGAGAAAAAACCGATCAAAACAGAAAGAATACCCGATATGACGACGGCGATCAATACGGCCAAGGCTAAATATCCATAGGAGACCAATCCTAACTTCCCCACAAATATTCCCACCAGATAGGCCCCAATCCCAAAATACATAACGTGTCCTAGAGAAACGATCCCGGTATACCCAAGTATAATGTCGTAACTGGCCACCAAGGCAGAAAAGATGATGATCTTCAACACGACATCGAGAATTTCAAAAGAATGGAAAAGAAATGGAGTGACCAGGAAGAAGGTCAGCAAAAGGATCTTTAAGAAGAAGTAGGGGCTCCTGAAGCGATCTTCTTTCTCCCTTAGGCGGAATCTTTGAACGGGATTCAGACTCTCTTTGTTCAAATTAGGTCCCCTCGGGAAACATCCCTGTTGGTCGAATCAAAAGAATAACGACGAGGAGAAGCATCGTAATCCCTAAGGCAGCCTTAGGGATCAGGTAGGCTACGTAATTATACGACAGCCCCACCATCAGGGCTCCCACGACGGAGCCGGTCATACTCCCAAGGCCACCAATAATTGCCACGATCAAGGCGAAAACAATCACTTCTCCTCCCATGGCCGGGTTAATCGATTTCACGAAAGTGGCCCACATTCCTCCGCCAATGGCGGCCAGGGCAGAGCCAGCAGCAAAGACTCCTGTGAAGTATCGATAGACATTATGGCCCATCACCTGAACCATCTCTGGGTTTTCAACACCTGCGCGTACAATCATCCCTAATCGCGTTCTTCTGAGGATGGTAAAAACAATGAAGTAAAGAATCAATCCAATTACGATAGCAATCAAAGGGTATTTCGATACGACCACATCGAAAAGATCCAAGGAACCGATGAAGTTAATGGGGACAGGCATCGGTTCGTCGTTAGGTCCCCATACAATCCGGATCAACTCCTCCAGCACAATCATGGCCCCTACGGTGATAAAGATCTGAAAGAGATGACTTCCATAAACAGGACGGATCACCAGCCTTTCAGTAACGACACCCAAGATCGCAACGCCGATAGCCGCCGCAACAAGGGCCAGAAGAAAGATAAGCATATTTGAAAAGATCGAGCTTGACTCTCCCCACCCGGTCCATTTGTTGATAAAAGAGAAGGCCGTGAAACCGATGTAAGCCCCCCAGGCGAAAAGAGCTCCGTGGGCGAGATTTAGCACACTCATGAACCCGAAGATCAGCGAGAATCCAGAGGAGACCAAAAAGAGAAGCATCCCCATTGCCAGGCCAGAGATGGTCAGCGTAATGTAAGTTTTGGGACTGATGAATAGAACGGGCAATAAAAAGATGGCGATCACAGCAAATTTTGGAAGCCATGATCTCCATTTAGGATTCACAGCGATTTCCTCCAGGCCTATCCAGAAATCCCTAAATACTTCTTCTTCAATTCCTCATTTCGAACTAACTCTTCCATTTGACCCTTGTGGACAGTTCTTCCATCATCAAAGAGGTGAAAATCGTTTCCCAACTTGCTGGCCATATAAAAGTTCTGCTCCACAAGGATAATCATCGCATGTTCTTTCAGCCTGTGGATAGCTTCAATTAAATGCTCGATGATGATAGGAGCCAACCCTTTGGAAGGCTCATCAATGAGTAAAAGTTCATTTTTATTGACGAGGGGGCGGGCAATGGCTAACATCTGCTTTTGACCACCGCTCAAGATGCCTGCTTTTGATTTCCAGAATTTTTTAAGGTCAGGGAAGATGCCTAAGATGAATTCCATTCTCTCTGAAGTTTTTTCCTTCTCTTGAAGCATCGCCACACGGAAGTTTTCCTCGACGGTTAGAAAATTGAAAAGACCTCGGTCCTCTGGAACAAAGCCAATCCCTAAGCGAGCTATCTCAAAAGGCTTCATATTTTGAATGGCTCGATTCTTAAAGAGGATTCTGCCCTGGGATGGAGGAAGGAGTCCCATGATCGACCGTAGGGTGGTAGTTTTCCCGGCCCCATTTCTTCCCAGGAGAACGGTTACTTCGCCGGGAAAGACCTCAAAGGATACACCCTGTAAGATGTGGTGTTTTCCAATGTAGGTATGAATTCCTTCAACCTGAAGGAGAGGATCAGGCATGAGGACTTCCTCCACCGAAATAGGCCTCTTGAACTTCTCGATTCTTGCTGATGTCCACAGGAGGACCATCGGCGATCAGCTTTCCTTCATGAAGGACAGCGATGGAATCGGAGAGGGCCATCAACACATCCATTTTATGCTCAACCAGGAGGATCGTTTTGTCTCTTTTATTCTTTATTTGCTTCAGGAGTTCGAGGACGGAGGGAACTTCCTCAAGGGACATCCCGGCTGTGGGTTCGTCCAAGAGAAGCACCTCTGTCTCCAAAGCAAGGAGAATCGCGATTTCTAACTTGCGCTGTTCGCCGTGGGTGAGACTGCTTACTGGGACATTCCATTTCGCATCCAACAAAACCATTTCCAAAAGCTCATAGGCACGGTCTTCGAATTCAGAAAAGGCGAGATAATTTTTCCAAAAGTTAAAACCAATATTTCTTTGAGATTGAACAGCCAATCGCACATTTTCTAAGACCGTCAACGTAGGAAAGACATTGGTCAATTGGAAGGACCTCCCGATACCGAGCTTTGTTCGAACGTCTGGTGAGACGTGAGAGATATCCCGACCCTTGAAAAAGACCTTACCCTCAGTAGGGGAATATTGCCCTGAAATCATATTGAAAAAAGTGGTCTTGCCTGCGCCATTCGGTCCGATAATGGACTTAAAGGTATAAGGTAGGATTTGAAGATTGACATGATTGACGGCGATATGACCGCCGAATCGAATGGTGAGGTTCTTTGTTTCGATGACGGGAGGTTGGCTCATATTAGCTAAAAACTATCCCCTCCCTTGGCGGATGGGGAGAAAGGGGAGGGGGCTGGTTTCCTTTATCCACCCCCACCCCTGCCTACCGGCAGGCAGGCTCGCCCTCCCCCATCGAAGGGGGAGGGGGAAATATTAAAGTGAGTGTTGGTTGGTAATGGATCTCTCCTCAATGGTTATCTTTTTACCAGAATGGGTGGCGCACCTTCCTCAGGAGAAATTTCCCTGACAAGAACGGGAACGGCCCATTCCTTATCTGGCCTTGCTTCTAACCGGAAGATATACATGGACTGCATGGCTTGATGATCTTCTTTGCGGAAAAACATTCTTCCCTTGGGAGTCATGAATTGCATCCCTTCCATCGCAGTGATTAGCTTTTCCGTATCAGTTGATTTTGCCTTTTCAATGCCAGCGATGGTTGCCATGGCCGCAGCAAATCCTCCGCAGGTAAAGAAGTCAGGTGGTTCTTTAAACCTTGCTTGATGCTCTTTGACAAACCAGTCATTCACCGGGTTTTTGGGAAGTTCGTAATAGTAATAGGCTCCTCCCATCATTCCCCTGAGACTTTCAAAAGCTTTCAGAATTGGAAGAGTGGCTTTTAATACAGGAAGAATGTTGCCTCCCGTTGTGATCTTAATCCCATATTTTTCCATTTTCATTGCAGCCATCTGCTCAATGGGCGGGTTCTTTCCTG
This sequence comes from uncultured delta proteobacterium, assembly GCA_963827685.1. GTDB lineage: Bacteria > Desulfobacterota > BSN033 > BSN033 > UBA1163 > UBA1163. Next base: position 530,305 of record CAWHBU010000002.1, read on the forward strand.
CCCACACTACGAAAACATATTTTTCGCCTTGCTTGTCCTTTAGCGCATCGATAATCCTCTGGACCGAAGAGGTATGGTCCGTTTGTGCCATGGGACAATATTCCTCGTGAATCATTTTAGCTCCCAACTTCTCGGCAGCCTCCTTGTAAGCGGCGACGCCATCCCTTCCAAAGGCATAGTCCTGGGCGATCGCTCCAAGAAAGACGCCTGGTTTGGCGACGGCTTTTGCATTGGCTATGGCATCCTGCCCCGAGTTCCTTCCTGTTCGAAAAATATATCGGTTCCAGGCACTACCTGTGATGGAATCCGCCACTGCAGGTTCCACCAGTAAAATCTTTTTAAACTCTAAAGCCACGGGAAGCATCGCGAGAGCTGCGGCGCTGCTCGTTGTTCCCACAACAAGATTGACCTTGTCATCCGCGTGTAACTTCGTGATCAGCCTCTTGGCAACATCCGGCTTCAACTGATCATCTTCGACGATCAGCTCTATCTTCCTTCCCATGACTTCGTTCTTACCTTTGGTTCCATACTCCAGGCCCATCTTAAACCCGGTAAGCATCTGCTTGGCGTAGGCTTCCAAAGCCCCTGAAAAACCCTGAACGATGCCAATTTTTATGGGTGGCTCTGCTCCATAAACCTGAGGACTGAAAAGCATGAACCCAAGAGCAATGCATAAGAAAAATCCCAACCCTGTCTTTCTCATAATAATGACCTCCCTTCTTTATTTAGGATATGAACTATCACTTTTCAAAATAAGTGTCTATAGGAAAATGAATGCTTAATCAACTCCTTCTTGGGAGGCATTACCCAGGCTGTTCCATCCACCACTTCTTTCCCGTCCTGATTCACACAGGTCGTTCAGAATTTACCCCGATTCTTTCCGGGACCAGTCCGATAACCTCCACCTTGGCCCGCCTGCAGAAGGCAGGAGTGAGGGATTTAAATTTTTTTGAGTGCCTCATGTGCTTCTTCATGGCTTTCGTAAATATGAGGTTTTACCCCTCGCCTTTGAAGGGCATCCCCGAGTTTCATGCGGAGAAAGGTACTTGTGGTATATCGGGTAACTTCCAGATAATATTTGTTGACGAGGTACTTTACCATGTCCGTATATTCATCCACAAGGTCAGGGAGAATGGTGAAATTGTCGTAGTTGACAATGGTATGGACTTTCTTTCCCAAAGGGGCCAGGATTTTTTCAACCGCTTCTCTGGCATCCCGAATGTCTTTTCTCGTTTTAATAGCATGTCCTTCAAAATTAACAAAAAAGAGATTCTCTTCAGGATCAAGGATCAAACGTTCTTCCAGAGGAATGGTAAGCAGTTCCTCCCTCAAACCCATTGGTTCGAACCTAAAAATCCTTTCGTCCATCAAGCGGAGGGGCTCCTTGATAATGGGTTTGAAGTCCATCCAGGAAAGGACGTCTTTTTCGATATCGATACCGGGAGCAATCTCGGTCAATTCCATTCCTTCTTTGGTTAAAGAGAAGACGCCTCGCTCTGTGACGTAAAGAACAGGTTGGTTTTTCATTTTGGCATATTTTCCGCTGAAGGTGACGTGCTCGACCTGATCAACAAATTTCTTAACCTTTCCCTCCTGGTCAATTCTCAGCTTTTCGCCATGCACCGACACCTTTAAATCTCCGGCTGTGAAGGTTCCCACAAAAACAATTTTCTTCGCATTCTGGCTGATGTTGATAAATCCGCCTGCGCCGGCAAGTTTAGGACCAAATTTACTCACATTAGAATTACCTTCCTTATCTGCCTGGGCCAAGCCTAAGAAGGCCACATCCAAACCTCCGCCGTCATAAAAATCGAATTGGTAGGGCTGATCTATGAGCGCATCCATATTTGTTCCTGTTCCGAAGTTGAGACCACCGGACGGAACTCCTCCCACCACACCGGGCTCTGTGGTAAGGGTGATATAATCAGTAATCTTTTCCTCATTGGCGACATTAGCAATTCCCTCTGGTACGCCGATTCCCAAATTGACAACACTATTGGGCTTCAGTTCGAAAGCTGCTCTTCGGGCTATAATTTTTCTCTCATTCATCTCCATCGAGGGAATGAATTGCATAGGAATTTTGATTTCACAGCTAAGGGCTGGGTTATAAGGTTCAGCAAAAGTCTGCCAGTGGTGTTCTGGCGGAGCAACCACCACACAGTCAACCAAAATCCCTGGGATCTTGACCTGACGTGCATCCAGAGTCCCATGATCTGCAACCCTTTCCACCTGTACAATCACGAAGCCATCAGAATTCTTGGCTGCCATGGCTATGGAGAGGGATTCGAGAGTCAGGGCTTCTTTCTCCATAGTTATATTTCCATCCGTGTCGGCGGTCGTACCACGGAGGATGGCAACATGAATAGACATCGTTTTGTAAGCGAGATATTCCTTTCCGTCTATGGTCATCAATTCCACGATATCTTCCGTGGTCATCTTATTGATTTTTCCACCCCCGAGTCTTGGATCAACGAAGGTTCCAAGACCAACAGACGTGATCGTCCTGGGTTTATGGGCGGCAATGTCTCGATACATGTGGGAGATGACTCCCTGGGGAAGATTATAGGCCATGATCTTATTTTCAAAGGCTAATTTTTGAAGTTTTGGAGCCAGTCCCCAGTGCCCGCCGATCACCCTTTTGACTAAACCTTCATGGCCTAAATGGTTCAATCCTCTTTCGCCCCCATCTCCCTGGCCCGCCGCGTAGATCAGGGTCAGATCCCTGGGTTTTCCTGTCTTTAAAAAATAGTCTTCAAGCTTAACGGCGATTTCCTCGGCGAATCCGGTTCCAACAAAGCCTCCTGTGGCTACGGTATCACCGTCTCTGATCACTCGAACGGCTTCCTCTGCCAATACGATTTTCCCCCTTTTCACTCTTGTTGGAGGGGTTGGGGAGAACATCGGGTGGGAAACTTCTTTCACCGGAATTTCTTTCATTGGGCTCCTCCTTATCAGTCATATGATGTGAGCAAATGTCAGCAGCTCTGATGTATTCTACTTCGGGATCGGCGAGTTGATTCCTGTGGTAAAGGAGTGGGCTTAGACCATGAGGTACCTCTTTCTAACCTCTTCATTGTTGCGCAATTCTTCGATGGTTCCCTGATAGCGGATCGTTCCTTTATCCATCACATATGCCCGATCACTCAAGGCCGTGGCCAGACCAACATTATGTTCGCAAATGAGCATGGTAGTGCCTAATTTCTTGATTTCTCCCAGTTGTTCTTTCATGGCTTGAATGACCAAAGGGGCCAGTCCTTCACCGGGCTCGTCCAAAAGAAGGAGTTGAGGATTAGTCATCAAGGTCCGAGCAATGGTGAGCATTTGTTGTTCCCCACCGCTCAGTTGGGTTCCCATGTGGGTATCTAACTCTTTCAATTTTGGAAAAAAAGAATAAATTCGTTCCAGATTCCAGATGGCTTCTTCCTTTTCTCTCCGGGCGATAAGGATATTTTGTCGGACTGTTAAATCGGGGAAGATTCTCCGGTCATCCGGTACAAAGCCAATACCCAGTGGGGCAATACGATACGGGGGTTTCTCGGTGATCTCTTTCCCATTAAACTTAATACTTCCCGAACGAGGAGGCGTTAGGCCAATGATGCTTCTTAAAGTCGTTGTTTTACCGGCCCCATTCCTTCCCAACAGACAAACGGCTTCCCTTTCCTTGATATCTATAGAGACGCCAAAGAGGATATGACTTGTTCCATAATAGGTATGAATTTCTTGGACTTCAAGAATCATGCTATCCCACCTAAATAAACCTTCTGGACCTCTTCGTTCGCCCTCACCTCTAAGGGCTTCCCGTCGGCAATCAGAGTCCCCTGATGAAGGACGGAGATTCTTTTAGCGATCCCGAATACCACACTCATATCGTGTTCAGTGAAAAGAATGGTCAACCCTCGCTCCTCAACCAACTTTTTGATAAAAATCATGGTGGTCTCTGTCTCATCAGGGGACATGCCACACGTAGGTTCATCCAGAAGCAAGAGTTCCGGCTCGGTTCCCAGGGTAATGGCCAGTTCCAGTCGCTTCTTATCACCATGGGAAATTGAATCTCCTGATCTCTTTGCTTGATCTGCCAACCCCACATCTTCTAATATGCGCCAGACCTCTTCCCTAAAATGCTTTCTTGCAGGGGAGAAGAAGTGGAGCGTAATCCTTCGGTGAGATAATAAACTCATCAATACACTTTCATAAACGCTGAGCTTAGGATAGATGCTGGTGATCTGAAAAGATCGGGTAATCCCGAGGTTACATCGATGATAGGCGGGCCAATTCGTAATCTCTTTCCCTTTGAATAGGACTTTTCCAGAGGTTGCCCGATGATATCCAGTAATAAGATTAAAGTAGGTAGACTTCCCGGCCCCATTCGGACCGATGATGGCATGGACATCTCCCTTTTGGATTTCGAGAGTGACCTCATTCACCGCTCTGAGCTTACCGAACTCTTTTGCTATCCTTTGAGTTTGAAGAAACATATTATCAAACCTCAAATCCGAACTGAGGAATTAAGGAATTCTAAATTCCTTTTTCGATTCCCGAATTCGTAATTTCTAAATCTCTTCTCTCTTTAAGCTTCTCCCCGGCAAAACCGAGCATCCCACCGGGCAGGAAGAAAATAATGATAAGAATAAGAACTCCCATGATAGCCGCCCAAAAAACGGTGAAGCCAAGAACCCAAGCGTGAAAGAATGTCATGACGAACATTCCCAAAATGGGTCCAAAGAAAAGTGATGGTCCTCCCAGAATTGCCGCCATGACCGGCTCACCAGACTTGATCCAAAACAATGAGGAGGGCGCCATGGAACGATAAAAAGGTGCCCACAACGCGCCGGCCAGTCCAGCGTAGGCTGCCGCGATAACAAACGCAATCAATTGATATCTGGAGATATTGATCCCCAAAAATTCTGTCCTTTCGGAATTCTCACGCATTGACTTAAGAGTGTAACCGAAAGGTGAATTAACAATTCGCCAGAGGATGAAGGCAGCAAAGACAAAGACGGCGAGAATGAAAAAATAGTAGTTGATGGGCGACTTGAGTGGATCGGGCGGAAAGACACCCTGGATACCGTCATCCCCCCCGGTGAAATCATGCCACTTATAGATGACAAAATAGATTAGCTGACCAAAGGCAAGCGTCAAGATCGAGAAGTAGATTCCTCTCAAACGGACACAAAAAAATCCAATAATGAGGCCAAGGATGCTTGCCATAAGAATTCCGGCTGGGAGGCTGAGCCAGAAATTTAAATGGGCTTTTGTTATAAGCATGGCTACGGTGTAACCTGAGAGTCCATAAAAAGCAGCTTGACCGAAAGAGAGTTGCCCCATATACCCGAAAAGGAGATTGAAGCTCAGAGCGAGAAGGCTCATAATGAGAGCCTCACCCAATATGGCGAGGTAGAACTCGCTGATGATAAAAGGGGCTAGGATGGCCACGACGATCAGTAGTGCTAACCACCACTGCCTCCTTGTCAATGAACTTTCTTGCTCAGTATGGTTTACTCCCATTTTTATCTTTCCGGTTTTCCAAAAATTCCCCAGGGACGAATGATGAGGACAATGGCCATGACAATGAATATAAAGGCCAAAGCCAATTCTGGTTTAAACATGATTCCAAAGGAATAGACCTCTCCGACAATAAAAGACCCCAGGAGTGTCCCGGGAAGGCTTCCCATACCACCGATGACGACGACGGCGAAACACTCAATAATAATATCAATATCCATACCTAGACGGATTGCTCCGTAGGGGGCTGAAACGCCACCGCTCAATCCAGCGATCAGGGACCCCAATACAAATATCCATGTGAAGAGCCATGGAATGGGTATTCCTAAAGCCGCCACCATCTCTCGGTCACTTGCAGCTGCCCTGATGATATCACCGAGACGTGTCCGATAGACCAACCACCATAGGAAGACGACGAGGGCTAAACCTACCAAAATAACGAAAAAATTATAAGAAGGAAATGGAAATCCAAAAAGGGAAACAGCTCCTGTGAAGGGCTTGGGCCTGGGGATCGAGAGAAATTCTCCGCCCCAACCCCATTTGACAATGTCGGTAATAATTAAGATGATAGCGTAAGTAGATAAAAGTTGCTCAGGCCACCCCCTGGAATAGAGGCGTCTTAGCAGGAAAACCTCAATAATAATACCTACCCCTGCCATAATCAGCGAAGCGAGGATCGTTGCGACATAGAAGCCGACGACCGGGATGAGCAGGTGTTTCCAAATGGAATAAGTGATGAAGGCTCCAAGCATATAGAGGGAGCCATGAGCAAAATTGAGGACCCTCAGGACACCGAAGGTGAGGGAAAGGCCCGAGGCGACCAGAAAGAGTAAGGCGCCTCGGGCAATTCCACTCAAGAACTGGTTGAAAAGGACGTCAAAAGACATAGGTTTTAAAAATTTCAAATCACAAATCTTAAATCCCAAACAAATCCCAAATTTCAATTCCTAATTACCCAAACCATTACTTTGTTTAGAATTTGGTTCATTGGAACTTATTTGTTATTTGGCCTGCCTGCGCGAAGCCGCTCCGGCGAAGGCAGGTGCTTGTGATTTGGCGCTTATATTATCTGACCACCCCTGTTTTTTTCCAGATTTCTCGTACACTGGCCTCAGGCCGAATGACTTGCTCTCCAGGGATTCGAGAGATGTCCTTCCAGATTTTGAATCCGGGATAATTGGGATCTTTGGCAATGGTTCCTTGATAACATGGTACCGTTCCCATATGGTCTAAAGCCCGAATGGTGAACTTTCCCCTCAAGCTATCAAAGGTTATTCCCTCCATAGCTTTAATGACAGCTTCGGTCTCTGCGGTCTTAGCCTTTTCGATTGCTGCCTTGATGAGATAAATGGAATCATAAGCCATGACAGACCATGAGTCAGGATATGCACCACGGGTTTTTCTAAACTTTCCGGCAAACTCCATCATCTTTGGATTGGGGTCCATGAAGAAGCATCCCCTTCCAAAACCAAACGTTCCTTCAGGCGCATCCTCTCCCAAGGCTAATAGAACAGGAAGGTCAAACAGTGCAATCGTTGGGAACTTTTCAAAAAAGCCATAGGGTTTGGCCTGCTTGGTAAAGGCCACTAAGTCTCCACCGAAAAGGGAACCATGGACTGCATCGGGTTTTTTGGCCATCATAGCAGTAATAAATGAGGTGAAGTCAGTTTCACCGGGCTTTGGCCAAGCCTGATAGAGAATTTCAGCATCCGGTACCAACCTTTTGATCTCTTCTGCAAAGGCAGCTTCTTCACGACGGCCGAACTCATAATCCGGGCCGATGGTGCAGAACTTCTTTGCCGTAGGGACCTTTTTCATGAGGTAACGTGTGTTCGCAGTGGCCTCCATGTAGGTATTGGGGACAACCTGGAAGATATAAGGAGTGAATTTGTCAACGGTCATCGCTTCCGTGTTGGCTATTCCCACTACCCTCATTACTTTATACTCGGAGTGTACCACCAGCATCGCGAGAGAGACACCACTGCTGCATGGCCCCATGAGGAAATTTACTTTCTCTCTGAGGATTAAATCCTTTGTTTCCCTCGCACCAACATCAACCTTAGCTTCTGTATCCCGAACGATCAAATCGAGTTTCCTGCCAAGGATGCCGCCTTTGGCATTGATTTCTTCCATAGCGATCCTGATGCCGTTGATAGCGGATTCGGAATACATATAACAAGGGCCGGCAAAGTCGTAGATGGCTCCTATCTTAATAGCTTCCTTGGAAGGTGCTCCCTTCGCTGGAGCGGGTTTGGCCTGGGCCATTACCATCGGGACTGAAACGATGCTGAAGAGAAAAAACAAAACCGTCAACGTTGTGAACTTTTTCATGCTCCTCCTCCTTTCGCAGAAAAATTTTTATAAAAGATTATACTCCCCTCCCTTTTTACAGGGTTCAAATCTAATGAGAAGAAAAAGATCGCAACAGCAATTCACCCATAAATCTCAGGATGGAATGAGACAATCTACGCAATCATTGATGTTATGAATTGCCTCTCACTAATTTGTAAGATTATTAATAGCAAGAACAAGGCCAAAGCGAGTTATCGGCTGAGTGGATATAACCGTTTGAATTTAAAATGGTTTTAATTTGATCCGGATTTTCATAACAAGGAGGTATGTAGAAAAAAGTCTACACTTATTATTACATTCATGAATTTTCCATTTAAATATAACTAATTACCCTGAAAGTAGAAACAATTCTACATGTAGAAATAAATCTACAGTTTAAGACGTTGGAATAGGAATATTTAGCCTTTTCATTTTCTTGTAGAGGGCCGTACGATGTATCCCCAAGAGTTTCGCGGCCTTGTTCTTATTATCTTTGGAGACACGGATGGCATGAAGAAGAGCTTCTTTCTCCGTATTCTCTCTGAGATGCTTCAGCAAAGTGGGCTGCAGTTTTGTTGACGCTGTACTCATGCCCTGCAAGAAGATCGGTAGATGTTTCACTTGAATGGCATCCCCGTCGATGGAATAGAGGACTCGTTCTAAAATGTTGGCTAATTCACGAACGTTGCCCGGCCAATCGTAGTTCTCGAAGATGTTTAACACCTCCGGGAAAATCGTTGCTACATTTGTTCCCAAATCTTTGTTAAGTGTCCGGATAAGGTGATCGGCAATGATTGGAATATCTTCTCTTCGTTCTCTTAAAGGAGGGATCTGGATTGGAATCACATTCAATCGATAGTATAAGTCCTTCCTGAATCTCCCCTCTTCAACACATTTCTCCAAGTCTTCTTGGGTGGCAGCGATCAGACGAAAATCACATTTGGTTAAGCGGGTCCCCCCCAATCTCTCCATCTCCTTTTCTTCCAAAACCCGAAGGAGTTTTGGTTGCATTTCTAAGGGGAGATCACTGATCTCATCCAAGAAGATGGAACCTCGATGGGCCAGTTCAAACTTCCCGGGTTTACCCTTGTGTCCTGCTCCCGTAAAGGCCCCCGGTTCGTAACCGAAGAGTTCTGCTTCTAAGAGGTCTTTGGGAATGGCAGCACAATTCAATCTAATGAAGGGGTGCGGCCGCCGTTCACTGGCGTAATGGATGGCGTGGGCAAAGAGTTCTTTCCCTGTACCGCTTTCTCCTATCAATAGAACGGGTGCATTGGTTTTGGCAGCCTTAAGGGCGGATGTCTTCAGCTCGGCAATACGTTCGCTTTTTCCAACAATATTATTGATCGTGTATTTCGATGATCGCAAACTTTCTAATTCCTTTTCATAGAATTCCACCTTCGATTCCAAAAGGTTGAGTTTTCTTGCCAAGGCGTGGACATCCCTGACATCCTTAAACATTACCTGGCCGTAGACCGCTATTAAATTTCCATTGATGTAGATTGGGATACGCTGAACCACCATATCCTGCCCCATGATCCGATGAGGTTGGTCGATTTCTGGGATTCCGGTCTTGGCAACAATGTCCATGCGTGTATTTTCAATCACTTCGGTGCAATGTTTTCCGATGGTTTCTTTTGGATCGATCCCTAAGAAATTACCGTAGGTTTTACTAAAAAAAATTATTTTCCCGTCTGGGTCGGTAATCATCACTCCATTATAAATATTGTCGAGAATCGTCTCGTAAAAACATATTTTTTCTTGGAGTTCATTCACATCATTTTGTGCCATGGATATTCTCCTTATTAGACCCTCCCCCCTCCTGTTTCCCTATGACAGAGAAGAGGATAAATGTGACAATAATCTACCACAGAAAAAAAGGAATGTGAAGGGCGAAAGGTACATTTTCTATCAAAATCTCTCCTCTTCATAAAGAGGGATAACTCTGAGAGAGCTGAGTTGAATCGTTTTTACTCTTTGAATATCTCTGAGAGGAGTGGAGACCTTCACCACCTTTTTTTCTTCGAAGAAGTTTTTCATTATTCCCAAAGCCAGAGTCTCATCATTACTATCCTTCAATCCTACCAGAAGACCACTGATCCGTAGTGACCAATCCAGAGGGATGGCCTCTCCACTAGGGTCAAGGACTTCTCCTTCTATCTGGACTTCTTCGATTGTAAATTCCTGGATCACAGAATCCTTAAAATAATCTCGAAATTTATTCGCCCTATTCACTCTCCGCTCTTCCATAGATCTCGGGCTAACCTGTTCGGATAAGGGGAGACGATAGATTTTGCAAAGAGGGTTCCCCTCATACAGTTCTAAGATAGGCTCTATTTCATTAGATTTTTGTAAGGCAAAGATAAAACGCGGGGAGAGGAGATCGATTTTTCTTCTTTTTAATTCTTTTCCTGCTTCACCTGAAACGAATCCAGTTGTGTCAACCAAGATCAATTCTGTGCCATAAGAGATTGCTTTGTCCACCATCCTTTTTATCCCTTTTAGATGGAGAGGAAAATGCCCTTCGGGTGTGGTGGAGCCGACGAAGAAGATTTCCGGTGGCGATAGTACCACTTCCCAATCTGGATCCGATTTGAATACAGAAAGACCAATCGTGGTTGGGGGGCCAAGAGAGGATTGGCCGATGTCTGCGTCAACCAGGGCAACCTTTAATCCTTGTTGACAAAGGTTTAAGACTAAAAATTTTGCAAGAGTGCTCTTTCCCGTATCGGTTGCTCCAAGCAGAATTACGATTCCTTTTTCTTCCTTCAAAACATCCAAAAGCGCAAACCACTCTTTCGGTGCTATAATTTCCATAAGGTTGGTGGCATCCTAAATGTTGTTATCGTATTGGGACGGAGAAGGGAAGTCAAGGGGGAATGCTGCTGAGAAACATTCACTTCCCTAATTTTCGAAATGGGTGTATATTAGTCATATTTCACGATTGATAACCCTGATCCTAAGGACAAGATAAATTGTTTCAAATATTTTATTGCTCCAGTATGATATTGTTTAGATAATACCTTTCATAAATCCCTCCCCACCGTCCGGCGCCGGAGTCCCAATGCCTCGCTTGCGTGAGTAATGAGGCTCTGGACGGCGGCGCCTCCCTTCACGAATGGGAGGAGTAACCCCCCCTTTGAAAAGGGGGATTGAGGGGGATTTTCGTTGTTCGAGGGTGACGCACCCGTCATGCCCCATTGCCTTGAAAGGCATAGAAGAGATGAATTGGGGGTAGTGATTAGGGTCAAGTTTTGCTTTTTGATATTTCATAAACATCAAGATTGAAAACCTGACCTTCTGATTTTCACTTGTTCTTGGCAAAAGGAGTATCTCGTCGAAATGAGGGTAATCTCACTTCGTGTAAGAAATAGACGATGAAAAGACGAATTATAGAAATCGTTTTAGCGTTTATAATCGGAGCATTTACCTGTTGCGTGTTTTTTTCGATAATCGGAATTGTTGCGGTTTATGTTGAAATACCTTTACTAAAATTAATAAAATGGTATCGTTTATGGCCAAAAGACTATCGTATTTATAGTGCTTTCGTCGATAGTATTGTATTTCAGTTATTTTCACAGATTCCCTTGACGGCTTTTTCAGGTACAGCTTTAGGCCTGATCATTACCAAAGGTCCAAAAAAACATGGAATGATAGCCGCCCTTGGAGCTATTTCTTTCTATATTTATTTACATCTTGAGTTTATTTTTAGGCTCAATAGGCTTACTGACGGTGATTTTGGCTCGATACAGCAAATGTTATCTTCATTCACAATATTCGACATTCAGTATGTGGTTTTTTGGGTTGTGCTTTTTATTCCGTTCACCAGTATTGGATATCGGTTAAAGAGCAAAAGAGGGTATTCTCAGAGTCCCTATAAATGATATTTATGAAGGAATCTAGAACAAAAACTAACTGTTTAATGAAAACAGTTGATAAGAGCTTCAATAAAGGAACTCGCCTGTTCGTAACACCGATTATTATTTGGGTTGCCTATTATGGTTTCTTGCTTATCAAGGCCAGTGCGTTCACAGAACTATGGATAGAGTCATTATTGATAGGAGTAGCTCCTTATCTTTTTCTGTGGATTATTTCCTTTCGTTTACCTGACAAGGCTAAATTATGCAAGGTGGCTAGCCTTATAATCTTTTTCTTAACGGTGCTGACATGTATTATCAAATATTTTCAATCTCGAGATGCAGAAGAAGCGATAAAGATGTTCCTCGTACCATTTTTTCAGGCCGTAGTTATCTGGTGTTTGGGGCTGATTACATTAATCGGAATAACGGCAATGTATGTAAAAAGAAATAGCTTATCAGGAAAGTAAAGGGGAGTAGAAAAAGGGGATTGTTCTATTTTAGGATTTGGCAACTAGGGTCAAGTCTTGCTCTTTGATATTTCACGATTGAGGTATACTAGGGAGGGATACGACTCAGGTCCGCGTTAAATTAAGATAAGGAGAAAATCAAATGAAGAAGATAGTTTTCTGTTTAGTTGTCTTTGCATTCATGGTATGCTGGCCCCTGGCAGGCGCGAATGCCGAACTTTCCAATACAGATATAGAATTTCTGAAGCAGTGCGGAGTTCAACAGACTGACATAGATATTATTCCGAAGCTTGACAAAGAAACTCAAGCTGAAATGTATGCATGGATCGCCGCAAGGGATTGTAGTAAATTGGAGCCTTTCAAAGCCTCCAGAAACCAATTGCGGGCAACCAGACCAAACACTCGTCCTCCAGCCGCTCCAGAAGGTTTTAGTCTCGATTACTTTACGGATGCTGAGTTTAAATATTACTTGGAGCTTCTTAGGATTCCACCTTCTTTTAAGTAATAATGTGTTGAGAAAAAGTAGAGGAGGTAAAATGAGATGAGAAAGTTGATTACAGTTTTGGTGTTGTCGGCTGTGTTGAAATAATATATGTGCAATTAGTCAGGAACTCCTAATGTCCCAGGTCGTTCAACAGGAAGCCCTCACCAGGTTGCTTGTGGAGAAAGGGATATTCACCAAGGAGGAGTTTTGGGAGATGGTGAGGGTGGTAAATGAAGATGAAGAAGAAAAAGAAAGGAAAATAATAGAAGGAGGTTATTTCTATGAAGTCTATATTATTAACTGTTTTGTTGGCTGGAGTGGTTTTGTTGATAGCTTCTTCTTGTGCTACGGTCCCAAGGGAGCCTCTTGCTTCAGGCGAGGTAAGATTATTAAGTATAGATGCTCTAGGAAGTGGTATCCAAGCGAATGTATCCTTTGCGGTTAATATTTTTTTTGAGGCAGCCGGTAAGCCAGAGATTAAAAAAGCCTGTTTCTATGAGCCAGGGGAGGAGCCATACTGTTTTGATGTATCGGATGCATCGTATTTAACCTTAGGAACGAAGAGAGCGTTCCAAGTGTACCTTCCTGGTGTTAACGTCGGTTCACATAGGGTGGAATGCTATGCTGAGTATATTCGAGACGGAGAGACAAGAAAGACTAATGTGGTATTTACCCAAATCTTAGCTGGCACCTATTCATAGTCAAGGATTTTATGCCGGAAAAGAATGGTTAAAAGTTTCAACGGAAATAAATTAGCTGTTTCTATTGCATTTTCTCGACTGCGGGAGGACGGGGTAGTCAATATCAAGAATAGGGTGGGAACCTTTGTCGTCTGACAAGACTGTAGAATTCTGGTCTGGCTCGCTTTCTTCCTGTTATCAACGACCGGAGATTTTTTAAAAGTATACTTGATTTCAATTGCTAATTATCAGTGAGCCTTTTTCCTGACATACATCCTCCTTCTGCACGTTTTCTAACGAGTCTGTAGAAATGGTCCTTTTTCATAAAAGAACGTTCGTGAGACTTGCTTTGCCCTTCTGTGCCATGGGACTAATATTTCTTGTAATTCAAAAGCCGCTTCGGAGAAAGAAGCTTCAAAAAGGGGGAGTATTTGGACTCGCATTGGGAGGTGTGGATAAGGGAATGATCGAAGTCTATCTTATCTTTCCAGTCTCTTCAATAGAGAAGGAGGAAGGGGCATTGGCGTGTATTCAACGTTGTCCGCTGCAAAGCTCGTACGGGCACTCGTACCAGGGTACCCGCTGATAAACAGCTTTTGGGACGGATTCCAGTTCGGAGTTACTTTTGGACCTACTCGCTGCCACCCTTTCTCAGGGTTTAATCCATCGTTGTAGAAAAAACTTATTGTTGAACCGTCGTAGTACAATCCAAGCTGACCAGAACCATCCGCTGTGGGAAGATACCACAGTTGAAGCGTGTTGTTTGAGAAATAGTTTGCCTCAAAGTATCCTCCGGTACTAGCTCTGCCCCGCAACATCCTCACATAATTGTCTCTCGACCCAAGACCCAACGCGGCAAACGAACCCTGGCTCCGTCCGGGTGGGGCATCGTTGGTAGAGTAAAAGCTGTAAAACTCTATTCTGAAGAAACCAGCCGTAAATGACATCGTCGATACGAGGCTCGCGTGCGCATCCTTTTTGCAGGAGAAATGCAAGCGACCGTTGGACTGAGAGAAAAGACCTGGAGTACCAGATATCGTCCATTTGCTGGTATCAATACCATCGCTACTGAAATCATCGTAGACGATAGCCCCTGCAGTACTGCAAAGCAACAAGGATACAGCGACAAAGTTCGACAGCAGGGAAATTAGAGCTTTTGCAGGTGAAGGCACAAAGTTATGTTTCATATTCTTACCCCTTGTTGTTGACTCTGTCTCTGGCAATCCGGCTGTTTTGCCAATGACTGGGCTGGGCAGGCTAACCGAGACCCGTCGGTTTTCCCTCCCATCTTCGCAGAGGTCTGATTTTTTCAGATCGTCCCTATCATTATTCAAAATATACAGATTGTCAAGCAAAAGTGAAGCATGTGAAGAAGTAAATTCATGTCGCTTTCAAATGGGAATCTTCACTTGGTTTTAGGGGCTGCAAGTAAGTAGTTGTACGTGAGCTCGGCAATCAGTGGGTTGGCCTCTTCTTGGTGCGAGGGCTACATAGTTATTCAATTCCTACGATGCGTTTGGCCCAGCGTTTCTTCTGCTCAAGGTTGCCCAACCGGCCATACATGACCTTTTGGGTTTGAGGCGATCCTGCGCCATGCATGGACTCGACCAGGGCGGTCCCTCCGCTCATATTTTCAATGAGCCTGAGAATCTTCATACGATGTTCAACAGGGATCCCTTTAGCGCCTGCTAAGTATTTCTTCACGTATCGGCCCACCTCGCTGCTCTCGAGATCACCCTGAAAGGGCATGGTCGCAACGATTCCCCCGGCGATATCATGGGCCAGGCGAGCAATTTCATAGATGTGGCGTGTGACATTATGTTTTGTTGTATTGGCTAAAAGAGGATCCGGATAATAAGCTCCAGAAGCGGTCTTGTACCCCATCGCAGAACAGGCCACAGATCCTGAGTAGATTGTTTCGGCTAAGTGGATCATCTCGGCCAGCTTTTCCTTAATATGCGAAGCGCTGACCGTCCCCTGATACTCTGCGGCCAATGCAGTAGCCCCAACCAGAACATCGGAGACCCCTCCTTTGCAACCCCCATAGTTCTGCCGATGCAAAGTGGCAAATCGTTCCACCAGTAGTCCAGCCATGTCATATTCGCCGCAAAGAAAAACTCTCTCCCACGGGACAAAGACATTGTCAAAGATGATGAGGGCCTCCCCTCCAACAAGCCCGTAGAGAGGGTTACCAACATCGATTCCTTCTTCAAACTTTCGCTCTTCATTCGTCTGGCGGCCGAAGATGAGAACGACACCTAGTGCATCGAGGGGAAAGGCGCAGGCCAAAGCATAGTCCTTATCTTCCTCCCTCATCGCCTGAGTGGGCATGATCAGAATCTCGTGGGAGTTAACACCTCCTGTCATGTGGGCTTTCGCTCCACGAATGACAATTCCGTCGGACCTTCGTTCAACGACGTGAGTGAAGAGGTCAGGGTCAGACTGCTTCGTAGGGGGGAGAGACCGGTCTCCTTTGACATCGGTCATCCCACCCACCAGCATCACATTGCTCTCCTGGACGTGGATAAGATACTTTTTAAATCGTTCGAAGTAATCCGTCCTATATTTTTGATCAATATCATAAGTCGTCATGTAGGTGGCATTCAGGGCATCGAACCCCACGCATCGTTGAAAGCATGAGCCTGTTTCGTGGGCAATGAGACGGAGCATCTGAACCTTCTTAATGAGATCATCCACACTCTGATGAATGTGAGTGAATCGGTTAATCCTCTTGCCGGTCAAGCGGGAGGTGGCTGTCATCAAGTCCTCATGTTCAGGCCGAAGGGCGAGTTCATAGGTGAGGGCAGCAGAATTGATGTGCGGCCGAAGAGCAGGATGCTCCGTGACATCCTCCACTCGCTTCCCGTTGTAATAGACCACATGATGAAGGTCTTTAAGACTCTGGATGTAATCCTCTTTTGTAACAATTCGTTTCATTTTTTCGCCTTCTCACCCCCTCCCTCTCCCCTCTGGGGAGAGGAGAAGGGTGAGGGGAATTTTCAAATGTCTTTGATTAGTTCTTATAAACTCATTATACCTGCATCTCCGTCAAAGCGCCAGCCATGCGTGCCGTCAGCTCTGGCAGGTCATCTCAATCGTCCTCTTGATCGAAAGCGGTCAACCATTTGATCAGGCTCTCAAAATCATTTTCTCCGAAGATCGACTGACAGGGAACCTCTAAGTTACTCGAGTTTTTATCGGCACAGGCTCGTGGGCATCCGCTCACGAGTACCATGATGTCAGAATCTTGTGGGTCGTGAACGGCAAAAATGAACCGGTTTTCTAATAAAGATTGGACCCGTTGAATCATCTCCACCCTTTCATAAAAAGGATTACATCCACCGCAATATCTGATTCCGACCCTCTTTTTCACTTGCATCTATATAATATAAAATAAGGACACCCCCATTGAAAGAGGAAATGCCTACTTCCTTTCATCAAAAATTGTTTCCCACTTTCACTCTTGACAGCAATCTAAGTATTATCTATACTGCATCAGAATGTAATGATATAAATATAGATCTTAGTCTTACGACATCCATTTGCAAGGAGAGTCCCTATTTAAAATAAGCCGGAGGAGGAATTAAGATGGATAAGAAGACTCAACCACTTGTCAGTAAAGAGATGATTTATGTGTGTTTGGCGTTTATCGGCTTGCTAATATTGCTGATGGTGCTTGGTTCAACGCAATGGGGTTTAAAGGAAATGTTGCAGCTTTGGGTTTCAGGGTTCAAATCTTTATTTTAAAATAGGGGGGTACAGCGCTTTTAAAATAGGGACGCATCCCATTTATTATCGAGGGGATGGGAACAGGGGATGTGTCCCTATTTTTCTCAACACGAACTAGGATTTTCGCTTTGCTTCAATGCCAGCCGGTTAAGGACGGCTTAGTTATTGACATTATGCTCCTTGTAATTCAAGGCCCCATTTAATTTCTTTCAGGGAAGAACGATTTCGTCGAATAAACAGTCCTAACAAATCACTGGGACATGAAGTGATGGGAATCCAAAATATACGTCCCCTCTCTATATTCAGGACGCGTCTCCTTTAGTAATGCGATCCAGTTTAACCAAACCCTCAAGCCTTAAAGGTGAATTAGAAAGGAGTTGTTAAATGATCGACTCACACACCCATATCTTCCCGGATAAGGTTGCTCCCAAAGTCGTTGAAAAATTCCGGACTGCAATAGGGGACGCAATTGCGCTTTTTGGAGATTTCACCCTGAAGGATATAAAAGCGTACATGGACAGATGCGGAATCGAGGCGGTCGTGACCTTCTGCGTGGCGGAAAAGCCCGAAGTAGTGGTTGCAGCGAATAACTTTCTCATTGAGATCAATGATAACCGGACCATCTTTGGCTTCGGTACCATCCTCCCGAATATGGAAGACCCGGTAGGAGAGGTAAGAAGGATTGAAGAAAAAGGGCTCAAGGGAATCAAGTTTCATTCCCTCTTCCAGCCCATCCGGGCTAAAGATGAAAACCTCGTTCCCATTTATGACGCTATGGCGAAAGCCGGTATGATTGCCTATTTCCATGTAGGAAAGGACCCTGTACACCCTTCCCATCCTCCCGGAACCAGCCCTCAAGATATCGCCCGTCTCCGAGAACGCTTCCCCGCTCTAAAGATTGTAGCCGCTCATTTCGGTGGTCTCTTCATGCTGGATGAGGCTCGGAAATGGATTATTGGCAAAGATATCTATATTGACACCTGTTGGGGGCCGAATGTTCAAAGCCTGGAGTCGGGTGTAGTGGTAGATCTCATCCGTCAGCATGGGGCGGGGAAAGTCCTCTTTGCCACCGATTATCCTTCCACCACTGATCCCGCGCCTCAGATCAAGTGGTTCAAAGAACTTCCCTTGGAAGAAAAGGAAAAACAATTAATTTTTGGGGAAAATGCCCGTCGGCTTCTGGGGTTTTCTGGATGAATTCTTTACAGGTACTCATAGTAAACGGTTGGTTCAGTGTCTGTTTAAGATTTGATTGAGATCCAAGAAAGCGCTTTTGTCAGCAGAAGAATGGTTCTCTCACAAACCATCCAGTGGACTTCTTATTTCATAGCATTTCTTCCGTATCACATGAGTGTAAATTATGGTCGTATTCACATGCCTAGGCCTAAAAAGTTCTGAATTCTCTTCGTTGTATTCTTGATCGGTGAATTGTTTGACAAATCCAATTAGTACGTATAGGATTTTAGGAAATTACAGCCCGCAATCCAATTATTGTTAGGCCATAAAATATTAAAAAGGAATTGGTTTATGGTCTGGATGATCGCAATAGTACTAATGGTAATTGTGGTGGTAGTGCTTTTCTTTCTGGTGGACACAGGCCGAATGAAAAGAATGCAGTCAGAAATAAGGACGGCATATATAGAAGAGGGTTTACCGTATGATGAAGCAAACAAGGTGGCGTGGTATCTTATAGATATGTTCATTTATATGAGAAAAAATAAAGACCCTAAATTGGCAAAAATGGTGATGAACTCTACAATGACTGTTTTTAGACAACGACTGTACAAGAACGATGCATATGACGGCAACTTTACGGCCAGGATGCAAGTTGAGGGTATCAGAGATGCCTGCCTTATTTTCGATAGGCCTGTTATTGAAGCAGCAGATTTGATGTATTCATCTGTAGTTTCCAGTTATGAGGCATACTTAAAACAAAAATCTACCTGAGCACGATGACCACTTAAAAAAACAGGAATGTATGAGTCTGGGAGGCTTTATGGAAAACTGTTATCTTTGTGAGGCAAAAGCAGAAATTGAGGAAAAAGGCGACGGGTTAAACGTAATATGCTCCGGAGAGTGTGGTCCTGGGCCGTATGTTATATCTCGTTTAGAGTTGAACAATGTTAGAGGAATACGTGGCTCAATAATTCATGGCAGAAAACAAAATGTCTTTGATGGCATAAAAAAACTCCGGAAGAAAGATCCTTATCGCCTGATATTAATACATGACAATAAAGTTGAGTTCGCTACATCCAAATGAATAATATACAAGAAGTGAAAAACAGCGCCTAACACAGCCTTCAACCAGAGGCGGAATAAGCCTGGACTTTTTTTCATTTTGGCTGGTTGCCCGCGCTGGTTAAGGCCATCGTTCGGTGATGGAAGAAAGGAGACAAGAGCAACATGGGCCTGAACTGGGTTGAGGATTTGGTCTCCCACCTGTACCAGTTACGTGGGTACTTGGTCATCCAGAACGAAGACCTGCCAATGCCGAGAACCGATACCCGCTCGGTGCGTGGGCATTCCGACATTGATATCGTTGCCATAAAAGACGGTGAGGTTGTCCACATTGAATGCCAGAGTTGGTGGGGGCCGAAGAAAGACGACCAGCAGGAATTGAATCGTCTCAAAGCCCGATTCGACAACGCTCCCCAGAGACTCCGCGACAGGTACAGATTTCTTGGGGGCTATCAGTTTCCGCGAGTCTTTGTGACCAGTGGCAAACCTAAACGGGGCCGAGGAAACGGACCTTGGGATCGCCTCCAGCAATTCTGCACGCAGAACCAAATCCAGCTTGTCGAGATCAACACTATCGTCCGCGACCTGATCGCGGAACTCAAGACGAGATACCCCAAATCCGAGAGAGTTGGGAAAGAAGAGGGAATCGCACGGTTTCTCCTGCATCTCATCCACAACGGCTTTCTTGCGGACTGCCAGATCGAAACAGACAATGCACCGAACAACGGCGTCGAGCCTATTCGGTGACCAGCAGACGGGTCACCTTAAGGCTCACGCCGGGCGTTATGTAATGAAAAGGAGAATACGATGAAGTGGGCTGACCAATTTGCTAAAGAAGCAAATGAACAAGGCCTGATTTGTGCAGTTACCAACCGTGTTCATGGCTGGCCGGAAACAATCATGGTTCATGGAAAAAAATGCTTTGCCAAATCTATAACGTACAACGTTTCTCGGAACCTGTATTTTGAAGGTGTCGATACGAAGAAATTGGATGACAAAGGAGATTTTGTGATTCTATGTGGTGGCATAAACAACAAATTAAGAGACATTTTTATAATCCCCTGGAAAGTCTTTTTTCAAACTTTAAAAGAAGGTAAACCAGTAAACACGTATAAACCGCCAAAAGAATACTTGCAGTTTAAATTGTACGTTAAAAACAAAAACGGGAAATGGATCATGACGGTACAAGGAGGCCGTAGACCTGAGATAGATGTGAGCGATTGCCGGTATCATTCTAACGAAGCGATTGAGCAATTGAAGCACGCTTAATGGTACTTCAAAAAACCCACATAACAAGTCAATCAAGGCGACGGGTGATAGCCCTGTGCCTTTTGCGGAGGCTGGTTGCCCCCGCGCCTTATTTCTGACCCGGCGCCTGACGGTAGAAATCAATAATAAAATAAACCAAACGGCAATTGGCGCCGAACAAAGCGCTACCTTTAGGTGAGTTGACAGTGGCCTGCTGACTGGCCCCCCCACTATGCCAAACCTATCCGTTTGTCAAAATTGACCTTGACATACAAAGAGCGCCATTGATCGAGATAAGGGCATGGAGAAAATACTAATAAAGAAACTAAAATCCCTCTCTAATCCCGAAGCTGTCGCAGGGATGGCACGGTTCGGAATTAACCCGAAGAACACGTATGGAGTATCTATTCCTGTTCTGAGAAAGATGGCTAAGCAAATTGGCCAAAATCATCTGCTCGCTCAAAGACTTTGGAGCTCAGGTATTCATGAAGCCCGGATTCTTGCTGGCATGATCGATCCTCCGGAAGAGGTAACCGAGAAGCAGATGGAGAAGTGGGTTAGAGATTTCGACTCCTGGGATGTGTGTGATCAGGTTTGCAGTAATCTCTTTGACCGAACGAAGTTTGCTCATGAAAAGGCAACTGATTGGAGTGAAAGAGGAGAAGAGTTTGTCAAAAGGGCAGGGTTCGTCTTGATGGCGGCATTGGCCGTTCATGATAAGGAAGCGGGGGATAAAGCATTCTTGAAATTTCTTCCCATCATTAAAAGGGAAGCCCGGGATGAGAGGAATTTTGTCAAAAAGGCTGTAAACTGGGCGTTAAGACAGATTGGGAAAAGAAACCTACCCTTGAATCAGATGGCTATTAAGACCGCAAGGGAGATTCAAGGGATCGATTCAAAAGCTGGGAAGTGGATTGCCTCCGATGCTATTCGGGAACTGACTTCTGAAGCGGTCCGAAAGAGATTGCAGCGCGGATAAATTATTTTTTGAGTTTAATGAAAAGGAGAAATAGCAACCCACTGCTGATTTTGATCATGGCCATCATAAAGCAGGATTGCTTCAAACCCAGGATAGGCAATAAAAGGATACCTCCAAAGAGCCCTCCCAAGAAGCCTCCCAAAAGATCTGCTCCATACAGCAGGCCAGCGGTGTGGCCAAGCATTTCTCCCTTCTCAGGTGTCCCGAGATAGATCTTGGTCGCCAGAGGGAATTGGAGCCCAATCGATGCACCGGAGAGAAAGGACATGATCAAAAACACTGGATAGATAAGAAGAGAGATAGCTGTTTTTTCAAGGTATGGACCTGGGACGGAGAACACAAAAGGGAAAACAAATGAGAAGAAAATGATAACTATTTCTATTTTTAGAAATAGAAGTGAATCCCTTTTTATTCTATCCAGACGTTGAGTGATTAAGAAGCTGCTCAGTGCCACTCCAGACATAAAGATAGCTATGAGTAGGCCGATTTGATGGTAGAGATAGCCATAGAATGTTTGAAAGGTGAAGATGACGGCTAAATTGAATATCATCGCTGCTAATCCAGTAGTGAAGATGGCATAGGGAATGGACTGCCTGGAGAGATGAGGCCTCTTTATAAAAATAGTTGCCATCAAGAGGGTGAAGAGGGCCATAAAGACAATCGATATTTGAAGACTGAATCCTTCAAACCATTTAAAGATTCCCGTTAGGTATGGGGAGAAGAGGGCATTCCAGTAAGAAAGGCTCAGGAAGACACCTATAGGACGAAAATCGGAATTGATCTGAATCCTTTTTCTCTCCATCGACTGTAAAAACCATTTCATCCATCTTTCATGGAGCCGGTATTCGATATAACTTTTGGTGAAGAGGCTTGTTTGGATTTTCCTCACCTCAAACCTTTTGATTACTTCCCCAGTAGTGATTTTTTCAAGCTGATCGGAATTCGAGGCTAAATAGAGATTGGTATCACCCGGGATGATTCTCACTGATCGAAAAACGCTTTTTAAGGTATCAAGAATACACCCGTTCAAATCTCTTAATTCCGGACTGATATAGGTCAATGACCCGGGAAGGGTTAAAACGATGATTCCATCAGGGTTCATCTTCCCCTTGGCGGCGCTAAAGAATTCAGAAGAAAATAATCTATTGGTCTGTAATTCCTGGGGGGCAGGGATTCCGACGAAAATAATATCGAATCGATCCTGAGTCCTTTTCACGAAGAACCGACCATCGGCATAGTGAATCCTGACTCTTTCGTCTGAAAGCTCGGATTGGGTGAGCGGTGTTGAAAATTGTTGAACTAATTTTAAGAGAAGGGGATCCAGCTCAACATAGTCCAGACGCTTCACAGGATATTTCAATATCTCGTGGATCATCCCCCCCACTCCACCACTCAGGATTAACACCGATTCAGGTTTTTCATGAAAGAGCATGGGAAAATGGACGAAATCATCGATGGAGGCAATGTCCGGCACAGGGGTGGTGATGGATGGAACCCCATTGGCAAAGAAGGTGAATTGTTCGCCTCTCTTCGTGACGGTGATATTCCCATAAATGGAGTTTTCATTGTGGATGACATTTAGATTTCTCCACTGAGAATGGATGGAGGATTGGTGAATCGCGCTTGAGGTTTGGGGCAAGAGGCTATAGGTAAAGAGAAAGAAGAGAAGAATCGATAGAATCAAGAGAAAGATTTTAACAGGGTGGTTCGATAATCTGGGAGTAGGCCAAACGAGGATCGCCGACATCAGCGCATTCATTAAAGAAATGATAAAGGCGATTTCAAAAGAATTGAGATATTGAATGAGAAGAAAGGTTATGAGTAATCCACCAATGATGGACCCGATGCTTTCGAGAGCATAGACCTTTCCAATGGAGGAAGCATCTTTTCTGATGTACTGGGAATAGAGTTTACATCCGTAAGTGAAAAGGGCACCATGAGGCAGCGTGACCGGCAGGAGGATCAGGAAAGAGGAATAAAAGATAGGCGCAAAGCCAAGTCCCTCTCCAGGAGTGGCAAGGAGGATGTTTTTGAATATTCGACAAAGGTAGATGGAGAAAGGGAGGGCTACGGAAAAGACCAGTTGGAAAACCACATATGTCTCTATTTTCCTTTCCACCTTCTCCACGGATTTGCCAATGATGAAAGAGCCAAACGCTTCCAAGATCAGCCAGTTGGCGAGAATGATTCCGAGGGTGAGCTCGTTGCCAAGAAAAGAGATGAGAAGTTCCCTCATCAGGATGATCTGGGCAACGATACCGCTCATCCCCATAATAAGCAAAGAGACTTTAAGGAATGATGGTCTCATGTGCTAATTCATTATCAATATCTTCGCCGTTTGTGAAGAGTGGGTAGTGAAATGAGGCTCTTCCGGGTTTTTCGTGGTTGGCTCACCTTGTAACCCCCTTTCATCCCCCCTTAATTTAAGGGGGGAATAGAGGGGGGTTACTCCGAACTATTTTTGGAACGCCATCGAAGTGGGGGAGCATAAGTGGCTCGGTCCCCGAGTTCTTCTTCAATTCGAAGAAGTTGATTGTATTTGGCCACCCGATCTGTTCTGGAGGGGGCGCCAGTCTTGATCTGACCAGCATTGGTGCCCACGGCCAAATCTGAAATGGTTGTATCCTCTGTCTCGCCAGAGCGATGAGAGATGACGGTTCGATAGCCAGCTTTTTTTGCGATCTCAATCACTTCAAGGGTTTCGGTCAATGTCCCAATCTGGTTGAGTTTGACGAGGATGGCATTTCCCACCCCTTTTTGAATCCCCTTCCTAAGGCGGTTTGGATCGGTGACGAAAAGGTCGTCTCCTACCAATTGGATCTTTCCCCCGAGGCGGGCTGTCATCGTCTTCCATCCCTTCCAGTCATCCTCGGCAAGACCGTCTTCGATGGAAACGATGGGAAACTTTTTGATCAAGGCTTCATAGTAGTCAATGATTTCAGCAGAAGTCCTTTTCGACTTCTTTTCCGCCTTAAGGAAGTAAGCCTTATTCCGATAGAACTCGGTCGCAGCGGCATCGATGCCAAGGGCCAACTCTCTTCCAGGTTGATAGCCTGATTTTCTGATGGCCTCGAGGATCAAAGAGAAGGCCTCCTCATTAGAACGAAGGTCTGGTGCAAATCCTCCCTCATCCCCTACTGAAGTTTTGTAACCTTTTCCTTTCAGAATAGCCTTGAGGTTGTGAAAAACCTCCACTCCCATTCTGAGAGCTTCCTTGAAATTTTTGGCTCCCACAGGAATGATCATGCATTCCTGGAGGTCTACATTATTGTCGGCGTGGACGCCACCATTGAGAATGTTCATCATGGGGAGTGGAAGCTGGGTGGCGGAAAGGCCTCCGAGATGTCGATAGAGGGGAAGTCCCGAGTCATTGGCAGCAGCCCTGGCACAGGCGAGTGACACACCCAGAATGGCATTGGCACCCAATCGAATTTTATTAGGAGTTCCGTCCCATTGAAGCATGGCTGTGTCGATGGCTTTTTGATCGAGGACATCCATTCCCAGGAGCTTAGGTGCCATCACCCGATTGACGTTTTGAACTGCTTTTTGGACTCCTTTGCCGAGATAACGTTTTGGATCCTTATCCCTTAATTCCAGGGCTTCATGCTTTCCGGTGGAGGCTCCGGAAGGAACCGAGGCTCTTCCGCTAAAACCACTCTCCAGAAAGACCTCTACTTCTACGGTCGGATTTCCTCTGGAATCGAGAATTTCTCTTCCCGTGACCTCAACGATGATCGCCATATTCATTTCCCCCTTCCGTAACGGATGACCGGCAAGTGCCCCGTCCCGCCTTGTAGGCGGGGTCCCTGCCTACCGGCAGGCAGGAAGGGGCATAATTAAAACGATATTTCCTTTGCTCGCATCCCGCTCGCCACTGCGTGCCCGGGAAGCGTCGGCCTGTGGCCGGGGAGCTTCATTATTTTTTTTCATTTAAAATTCGAGCGCCTATATAAATGTATTGAGATCCAGATAGGATAGTGATGATGGCAGTTCCATAAATAGCGATCGTGGAGAGTTGTTTAAAGGTTGGGAAGTCCCATGCCAATAGAACGAAAAGGATTGTGACGATTTGAAAAGTAGTGGTCGTCTTGCTCAAAAAACTGGGGTTGATCTCGGGGCGATAACTGGTAAGAATCATCACAAGCATACCCACCAGGATGATGACGTCCCGGGTGATAACGATGACCACCAGCCAGCTGGGGATCATTTCAATGATGGCAAGAGAGATGAAGGCGGCGGAGAGAAGGAGTTTGTCAGCAATGGGATCGAGATAGGCACCCAATTCGGTCCGTTGATTCGTCAGGCGTGCGATGAGGCCGTCCATTGCGTCCGTAATCCCCGCAATCGCAAAAGTGAGAAGGGCCCAATCGAAATATTTATTGATGATGAGGATGACGAATAGGGGAATCAAAAGGACTCTCGTTAACGTCAGGATATTGGGTAGGTTCATCGCTTGCTGAATGAATAGTTCGGAGTGACTAGTTCGGAGTTCGGAGAAAAAGGGATTTCATTTTATTCTCCAAACTCTAACCTCCGAACTCAGAACTAAAAATGGATTAGGATGACTCGTAAATATTTTCAGTCTCCCCCTTATAGAGGTCTTTGAAGGTCGTGAATTTATCTAAAAAAGCCAGGTCGATCTTTCCGATGGGACCGTTCCGCTGCTTTCCGATGACGACCTCTGCCTTGCCCCGATTCGGGTTATCTTCCGATCTGTTGTAGATTTCGTCTCGATAGATGAAAAGGATCAAGTCGGCATCTTGCTCGATCGCACCGGATTCCCGGAGGTCTGAGAGCTGAGGCCTATTCCCCGTTCGTTCCTCGGTCTTCCGGCTGAGCTGAGAGACGGCGATCACAGGGATATTGAGTTCCTTGGCTAGCGCTTTTAAGGACCGGGAGATTTCCGAGATCTCCTGCTGTCGGCTTTCGACCCTTGCTCTTCCCTTCATCAGTTGAAGGTAGTCAACGATGACCATGCCGAGGCCACGGTCGGCTTTCAGGCGACGGGCCTTGGCTCTCAATTCCAGGGCCGAGAGGGCTGCCGTGTCGTCAATGTAGATGGGTGCTTCGGATAGATTGCCCGCCGCAATGGTCAGCTTTGGCCAATCGCTCTCGTTGAGATAGCCTGTCCTGAGTCGTGTTCCTTCCACATGGGCCTGCGAACAGAGCATACGGATAACCAGTTGTTCCTTTGACATCTCCAACGAAAAAATGGCCACTGGAATCTTATTGTTGATGGCGGCATATTCGGCAACATCGAGGCAAAAGGCCGTCTTGCCCATGCTGGGCCTTCCAGCAATGATAATCAGGTCAGAGGGCTGAAAACCGGCCGTCATGCGATCCAGTTCTCTAAACCCTGAAGGAACGCCGGTGACGGCCTCCTTCTTTTGGAAGAGTTTTTCGATGGTGGCAAAACTCGCTTTGACGATTTCCCGGATGGGGTAAAAAGAGGGTCTCACCCTCTTCTCCGAAATCTCAAAGATGGCCCGCTCCGCCTCATCCAGAAACCCTTCCACATCCCCTCGATCCTCATAACTTTGGGTGATGATCTCCGTCGAGGTTTGAATCAACTTCCGAAGGATGGCCTTCTCTTTGACGATCTTGGCGTAGTATTCGATATTGGCAGCGGTAGGGACGGAATCGATTAAAGAGGCGAGATACGAAGCCCCGCCGACGGAATCGAGTTGGTCAGTTTTTCGAAGTTCATTGGTCATAGTGATCAGATCGGCGGGTTCATCACGTTCTGAAAGG
Source organism: uncultured delta proteobacterium (assembly GCA_963827685.1). GTDB lineage: Bacteria > Desulfobacterota > BSN033 > BSN033 > UBA1163 > UBA1163. The sequence continues at coordinate 557,574 of CAWHBU010000002.1, forward strand.
TCGATCAAGGCATTAAAGATTTTGCGATGGGCATCCCGATAAAAGTCATCGGCGTCAAGGATTTCCGTCACCCGATTGATCGCTTCGTTCTCGATGAGGATTCCTCCCAGTACGGATTGTTCCGCTTCGATATGCTGGGGGGGAAGTTTGTGGGAGGAGAAGTCCGCCTCGTTCATAAAACATTACTCCTGGACCACCCAAACCTTCAGATGAGTGGTCACCTCGGGATGGAGTTTGATCGGCACGTTAGACACACCCAAATTTTTAATCGGTTCCTCCAAGGCGATCTTTTTACGATCCACCTTAATACCATTTTCCTTCAGATAATTCTCAATATCCATGGAAGTCACGGAGCCGAAAAGCTTTCCACTTTCTCCAACCGTTTTTGCAAAGGTGCAGGATAGCTTTTCGATTTGCTGACCCAGCTTTTCCGCATCCTTTTTTGCCTTTTCCATACGTTGTTGGATGAGGCGTTTTTGATGTTCGATCACCTTAAGACTTTTTTCTGTGGCGAGAACAGCCTTCTTCTGTGGGATGAGATAATTCCTCCCGTATCCGTCAGAGACTTTCACCAAATCTCCGGCTTTTCCCAAAGAAGTGACATTCTCTAACAAAATAACCTTCATAGGATACCCTCCTAACGCCCGATTCCACCGGGCTGAAACCCTAAATCCTGATCTCGAAAAAGAAAAGAATCCCAAGTTCCAAATTACCTAGAAAATAGCTTTCTTAAATCCCTCCTAACCTCCCTTTGCCTGCTTTGGCAGGGAAAAGATACCAAAGGGAGGAACAATGCCCCGCTTTGGCAAAGAGGGGTGAGGGGAGATTTTCCGATAAATATCCATTCAATGATGAGGCCCTTAATAAGTTAGATCATTTCGATTTTTTCATTTTGCACATTTGAAATTGTCTCGAATTGGTCCTTGTAGGATGCTTCGCCCGGATTTCGCCTGCCTTCGTCCCGCAAGGCGGGACTACGCGCAGGCAGGTGCTTCGAATTCAAGATTCTATATTTTTCCTCTTACTTTAACGAACGGCTGTCGTAAAGGGAAGAATGGCAATATTGCGTGCCCTTTTGAGAGCGACCGTCACTTGCCTTTGATGCTTTGCACAGTTTCCTGAGATCCTTCGGGGGATGATCTTTCCCCGTTCTGTAATAAAGTATCGAAGGATCTTTGGATTTTTATAATCAATATCCAATTTTTTATCCGTACAGAATCGGCAGACCTTTCGCCTCATGAAAGGTTTTTTCTTCCTGTCGGGGGTTGTTCTCTCTGGGGGTCTCTTCATTCTATTCTCCTTGTTTCTTTAACTTTTGTGTCTGGTTTTTCCCTTCGATCATCCGGAGATCTGTGGCGATCACCTCTGTGCGGATTCGATTTTTCCCTTCCGGCGTTTGCCAAGACCGTTGATTGAGTTTGCCGATGACCATCAGGTGTTGGCCGCTTTGGAGAAGGTCGAGATTAAACTCAGCCAGTTTTCCAATGGCCACAATGTCTATCCGATTTCGACTTCCCTGCCCTGCACCATTGCGGTGCAGGGTTTGACCCGTTATGTCCTCTGAGTCATGCAATTCCAGAGGGAATTGGATCACGGGTGACCCGTCTGGACGGTAGTGGCGCCGAGGGGAGGTAACCACTTTTCCTGTCAGGATCACACGGTTCAAAGAGGTCATGCCTTCTCCATAACCCCGGGTTCCTCCTCCGGCGTTTCATCGAGTGTCGGACCTTCCGAAGAGGACGCTTGTCCTTCGCTCAATCGGACGGATTGAAACTTGATGACGGCATCCATGACTCGAAAATTTCTCTCTAATTCAGAGAGCAAAGCGGGCGATCCCAAGAAGTGGATCAGGATGTAATGACCTTTGGGTTTCTTTTTGACTTCGTAGGCGAGTTTTCGTTTTCCCCAATCTTCAACCTTTAGGATTTCTCCAGTGGCTTGAGTAATGATTCCTTTGACTTTTTCGATTACCGATAGGGCCTGTTCTTCTTCGAGATCGGGGTCCAAAATGAAGATGGTTTCATACTTCCTCATGTTTCACCTCCTCGTGGATTATAGCCCTAAAACAAAGTTTAGAGCAAGGGGGTTAAAATTATGAATTAAGAATTGAGAATTATGAATTAAGAGTTTTCAATTATTTCTAAACTCTAAACTCATAATTCATAACTCTTAACTCTAAACGCTAGTCCGACTTCAATACATCCTGCTTGACCACTCCGGCAATATAGCCTCTGCTGACCTTCACTCTTACCTTGTCCGAGATCTCAACGGTGACTTTGTCGTCTTTGATGCCAGTAATTCGGCCGTAGATTCCTCCGGTGGTTAAGACATTATCTCCCACCTTGAGGTTTGACAATAGGTTCTGATGTTCTTTCTTCTGCTTCTGCTGGGGTCGAATGAGCAGGAAATAAAAGATCACAAAGATCAAAATAATGGGCAGAAAAGTCATGAGTGAAGACCCTTGACCCCCACTCCCTCCCGGCTGTGTTCCCATTGCGTAAACCAGATCTATTCCCATAAATTCCTCCTTTTAAATCTTTACTTCGTCATCAGTTTGATTGAAAATGGGCCGGCAATTCTGTTTCCAATCCATATGATGAGGTGTGGGACTGACAAAAATCAAGGAGGCGGCCCTCTTGGATTGCCTCCTTAACCTTTACTAAAAGGCTTACATAATAATACAAATTATGAATGGTATTCAACCTCGAGGATAAAATTTCTTTTGACAGGTAAAGGTGACGAAGGTATGCCCTGGAATAGTGGCGGCAGGTGTAGCAGGTACATGTTTCATCTAAAGGCCTCCCGTCCTCGGCATATTGGGCCTGTTTGATCGATATTTTTCCTGACGACGTAAAAAGCGTTCCGTTTCGGGCATTCCTTGTTGGAAGGACACAATCGAAGAAATCCACTCCAAGCATCACGGCACTGATCATATCCTCTGGTGTTCCCACGCCCATTAAATACCGGGGGGTATCCTTCGGCAGAAGAGGGGCCGTCCATTCGAGGACGTCTAACATCGTTGATTTTGGCTCCCCCACACTAAGACCGCCGATGGCATATCCCTGGAATCCCATCTCCACCAATGTTTGAACGCTCTTTTCCCTCAAGTCTCGATGCACCCCTCCCTGCACGATGGCAAAAAGGGCTGGATCGCTTTCTCGTCTCACCTGTAAACATCTCCCTGCCCAGCGGCTCGTGCGCTCCATAGAAATCTTCACATATTCGTAAGGAGAAGGATAGGGGACACATTCATCCAAAACCATGGCAATATCGGTACCGAGGACCCTCTGGATTTCCACCACCTTTTCCGGTGTGAGGAAATGGGAGGAGCCATCCAAGTGGGATTGAAAAGTCACTCCTTCCTCTGAAATCTTTCGAAGACTTCCGAGGCTAAATATCTGGAAACCCCCGCTGTCCGTTAATATGGGTCTTTCCCAATGAATGAAGGTGTGAAGCCCTCCTAATCTTCCGATCGTTTCGTGTCCGGGTCTAAGGTAAAGATGGTAAGTGTTGCCCAAAATTGCTTCAACCCCTATCTCCACCAATTCTTCAGGGGTGAGCGATTTGACCGACCCTTGTGTTCCCACAGGGAGAAAGGCAGGGGTGGTGAAAGAGCCATGGTCTGTTTCAACCCTGCCGAGTCGTGCCTGTGATGAACTATCGTTCTTGATGATTTTGAAACGAAAAGCCATCTCTTCAAAAATACGTGATTCGTGTCGGTGATTCGTGACCGTCGAAACAGATCAGACACTTAACACCAATCACCACTCACTATCACTACTCACAAATTAAAGGATGAGCATCGCATCGCCATAACTATAAAATCGGTATTTTCTGCGAATGGCTTCTTGATAAGCCTTTATCAATAAGTCTTTTCCTGCGAAGGCTGATACCAGCATGACCAACGTTGATTTAGGCAGATGGAAATTGGTGACCAACCCATCGATGACTCCAAAACGATAGGGAGGATAGACAAACAGGGAGGTCATTCCACTACCAGGTCTCACCCCTCCATTCCCATTGGAAAAGGATTCAAGGGCGCGCGTCGTGGTCGTTCCAACAGCAATGAGCTTCCCACCATGAGCTTTGGTGTCCTCAATTTCTCTCGCCGCTTCCTCTGATATCTCTATCCATTCTGCTTCCATGGTATGCTCTTCGATGTCCCGGGCCTTTACCGGGGCGAATGTTCCAATTCCAATATGGAGAGTGATCATCGTGGTGCGCACTCGGTTCTCTCTAAGGGATCGAAGCAAAGCGTCAGTGAAATGCAGACCTGCCGTCGGGGCGGCAATCGATCCATCTCTCTTCGCAAAAACGGTCTGATAACGCTCCCTGTCCAAAGGTTCATCTCCTCGCTTGATGTAAGGGGGGAGAGGGATATGGCCGATCTTCTGAAGGATATCCGTTACCTCACCTTGATGGGAGAAGTTGACTTTTCCCTTTCCATCCTTGACCTCTCCTACCTGTCCCTCAAGTCCCTGCTCAAATCGGATTCGAGCACCTGGCTTCATTTTCCCTGCACCCTTGATCAAGGCTTTCCATTCTCCTTTTACTCCATTCCATGAAGGGATCAGGAGCATCTCGATCCTTCCTCCAGTCTCTTTTTTCCCAATGAGTCGAGCCGGAAGGACACGGGTATTATTCATGACAAGGAGGTCGGAAGCATTTAGGTATTGAGTAATATCTCCAAAGGCTCGGTGCTCGATCAGGCCCGTCTGACGGTGGAGGATCATTAAAGAAGTCTCTCCCCTTTGGGGAGACGGATATTGAGCGATCAAGGATGTGGGAAGGTGGTAATCGAATTCTTCAATTCTCATATTCAGTTACCTGAGATACAACTAAAACTCAATAAAATTAACAAAGTCCATCTGAATCTGCAAGTAAAATATTGGTTGAGTCGACGGCGCGAGCCTCACCGTCCAAGGCGGTGAAAACGTCTTCTCAGGGTTGACATTTTGGAGTTCTTCGATTAATCTAAAACATATTTTGTTTTAGGAAGAGGAGGAGAGTGAAGAAGGTTTCTTACAAGGATGCTGGGGTGGATATTGAAAAGGGAGATGCCTTTGTTCAGGCGATTAAGCCGATGGTGGAATCTACGTTCCGACCCGAGGTGTTGACGAAAATTGGTGGTTTTGCAGGGTGCGTTTCTCTCAATCTGGAACGTTATAAGAAACCGATTCTTGTCTCCTCTACGGATGGGGTAGGGACAAAGCTGAAGATCGCCTTCTTGATGAATCGTCATGATACGGTCGGGATTGATCTGGTAGCGATGTGTGTCAATGATATCGTGGTCAGTGGGGCAAAACCTCTCTTCTTCTTGGATTATCTGGCCACTTCAAAACTGGATACCGAGAAAGCGGCGAAAGTGGTCTCCGGCATTGTCAAAGGATGTATTGAGGCCGAATGTTCTCTCATCGGCGGCGAGACGGCTGAAATGCCAGGCTTTTATAAAGTAGGGGAATATGATCTGGCTGGTTTTGCAGTAGGCATTGTGGAGGATGCTCAAGTGATTGATGGGTCGGGTGTCACGGTCGGAGATAAATTAATCGGGATCGCCTCCAGCGGTCTCCACAGCAATGGATATTCTTTGGTTAGAAAATTGGTTCTCGATCAGCTTAAAATGGACTTGGAAGAGCGGGTCGAAGAGATTGGAGAAGTATTGGGTGAAGAATTGCTCAGGCCGACTCGCATCTATGCCAAGACGGTCCTCAACCTCACACGAGATTTCAATGTCGTCGGAATTGCTCACATCACGGGTGGGGGCATTACAGGAAACCTTCCGAGAATCATCCCCAAGGGCTGTAAAGCGATTGTCCAAAAAGGAACCTGGGATATTCCTCTCATCTTCTCCTTTCTGAAAGAGAAAGGGGAGATTTCTGAAGAGGAGATGCTTCGCATTTTTAATAACGGGATTGGAATGATCCTCATCGTCAGATCCAAAGAAGTCGACGATATCTTAGTCAGGCTTCGCTCCTTGGGCGAGAAGGCCTTTATCATCGGCGAGGTGGGGAAATCAGAGAGGGAACAGGAGACGATCGAATTTGTCTGATCCCTCATTTTCCAATATCGTATCCTCTACCTGAATTAATATATCCAGCATACGCATGATCTATTCCTTAAACCATTACCCGAACCATTCACGAGTTGGCGCTTGCCCATGCTCAAGAGAAGGGGTTAGAGATTACGATGAAACAGCCACCAAATGAGCCAGAGGTGATTGTATTGGGTTCAGGCTTGGGAGGTTTGGTGGCTGGAACCTTATTGTCAAAGAATAACCATTCTGTCTTGCTGCTGAGAGAAAAAGGATACCAATCCTCCTATTCGACAAAAGGATACCATTTTGTACCCTTCTCGAACTTTTCAGAAAAATCTTTAAAGCCTCGCCTTGTTAGAAAAATATCTCAGGCATTGAACCTTTCTTTGCTGATGGGAACCCGAGAAGATGGCAGGCAGGCGAAGGCCACTCCGGACAAATCAAAACAGAGGCCCACCCTTCAAATAGTGCTTCCCAGGGCAAGGATTGACATTTTTGCTCAGCGTTCTCTATCCCAGAGGGAATGGAAGAGAGAATTTCCAAAAGAGGTCGTTCAGATCGAGGCATTTTATGATGAGCTGGACCAAATTCAGCCTCTTTTAGAAAAGGTAAATCGGAAGAGTCATCCTCCGGCATTTTTCCCCTTTCGAGAGCGTTCTTTGATCAAAAATATTTTTTCGTTCGACCCATTTTCAAAAGAAAAAATGGAGGAGAGACTCTCACCCTTTTCAAAAGAGTTTAGGGAATTCATTCAACTTCAACTGGTCTCTCGGGGGAATTTCTATTCAGATCGATTTCCTCTCTCTTTGGTGACTCAGGTTCTATTCGATGGGACGCATGAATTGAATTCAGATATTGATTCAGAGAAAGTAGAAAAAGAACTTTTAAACCAATTTATACGATCTGGAGGGAGGATTGAAGAAATCGACAGGGTGAAAGAGATAAACCTGGGGGGACGGAAGGGGATTACGCTAACCTTGGAAGGAAGCCCTACGGTATTTCGATGTCAATCTCTTATTTTGAATTCCCCACTTCATCGCATTTCACCTTTCCTGGGGAAGAAAAGGAAGGGATTAGCAAAATGGGAGAAGAAGATCAAACCTTTGTACATGATGATTCCTTTGTTTTTAGGGATCGATGAAAAAGTTGTTCCAGTTGGCATGAAAGATCTTCTTGTCTCCACTTTGGATCTTGAAAAGCCCCACGATGATGGAAACCTCTTATTTCTTGCCCTTAGCCCGAAGGGAGACGAAACCAAAGCACCGGAGGGGAAGAGGGCACTCACCGTTGAAAGCCTGATGGATGTGGGGAAATGGGAACAAACTTCTCTGGTGGAATATCAGCAAGGAGTGATGAAGCATTTATATCATCTTTTTCCTTTTCTTGAGAATCATATCGAATTTGTTGATTTCCAGTGGGCCAGTGATCATGTACCCCAGTGGTCTTTTTCACACTTTCTTTACGAGTCCACTTCTGATTTTTGTTGGAGGGAGGGAGTGGTTCCGATGAGGATTTCAAAAAACATTTACTTTGTTGGAAAGGAGAATTTTCCCTATTTAGGTCTGGGAGGAGAGGTCTTCAGCGGATTGACAGTGGCCCAACAGATTTTGAAGAAATACTCATGAATCCTATCTCTCCCTCATCGCAAAAAAACTCACCCTCGGGCACAACCCTCCCCGCCTTTGGCGATAAAAGTTATCTACTAAGATAAAGGATTTTTGGCGACCCGGACCAGTTCTTGGAGGTTTCTGAGTAAACGTCTTGGTTTTCCTTGTGAGAGTTCCTTTTCGGAATGGAATCCAGTGGGAAGGGCATAAACATCAACTCGTGCCTGTTTTCCTGTCTCAATATCTGTGAGGGTGTCTCCGACGAAGATCGCCTCCTCTGGCGGGAGACCCATCTCCCTCAAGACGGCGTGGATCATATCCGGGAAAGGCTTGTTTCGTATGACATCCCCGGCACCGATCACAGATTTAAAATAGTCCGACACACCCAAGTGCGTGAGCACCCCTCTTGAGAAGCGACCGAATTTATTTGAAGCAATCCCCAGGATGGCACCCTCGGAATGGAGTATTTTTAGAACCTCTTTGGCACCATCTAAAAAGTGGGTTTTATTGAGATAGACCTCCTCATATTTCTTTCTCATGACGGGAATACCCTTTAAAACTTCCTCGGGTGAGAAGAACGGAGAAAGTGTCGCTTCCAAATCTGCCCTGAGATGTATTTTGAGATCCTGAAAAGGAAAGATCTCTTTCCCGAGATATTGAAAGCACTCTTTCAGCCCCAGATAGATCGCCTCATAGGATTCGATCAGCGTTCCGTCGAGGTCAAAGATAATTCCATGAATCTGCTTCTTCAGATCATTGAGAATCTCTTGAAAATCCTTGAAAAAATGGCAGGTGATATCCTTTTTGATGCAATAGGGGTAAAGGGAATCTTTGGCAAAAACGAAGTCTGCTTCCTGAGCCGCACACCTGTCGGAAAGGCCATTTCCGATGAAAAAAATGGAATCATATTCTTTTCGGTGGATTTGCACCAGCTTCTTTTTGCAAGTCCCGCAAAGGCCACACTCTTCATCGGAGTGAGGAAAAGAGACGTCTATGCCTTCCCCCTCCCGGAAATGGGTACAGTTGGCGTAGAATGGGATCTTTGAGAGATGATGAATTTCAAGAATCTTCTTAATATAGAAATCGAGACCATCGCTGACAATTTTTATATCGATGCCCTTTTCACGACAATACTGGTAGAAAGCAGGAAAGGAGGGGTCGATGTCGGAATGCTCTTGGACAAAACGGAGAACGGTTGATTCATCCCCCTTGAGGATTTTTGCGATTCGGGAGTAAGCCTCTCTTGAGCCGATCTTTCCGTCGCGGAAATCCCGGTCGATCCCTTCCCAATTTCCTGAAGTAAATTGATTGACCAGGACATATCCCGTATCCCGGACGCTGACCGTCCCATCGAAATCACAGAGGATCAATTTTCTCATTGCAATTTAAACAATAATAGAATCTACAGTAAAATTCCAAATCCCAAGCACCAAATCACAAACAATACCAAATTTCAAATATCCAATGTTCAAACGAATCAAGCTTCTTGTTTCGAATTCAGAATTTGGGACATTGGAATTTATTAAGACCGCATCTGAAGACCCCGTCCTGTGGACGGGGATGAAAGGTGCGTCTGCTGAAAGCAGAAAAAATAAATCAGATGCTGAAACAAGTTCAGACCTTATGATTGAAAAAGAAAGGCAAGTCTCGAGTTTTCGGATATAGTTTTTGGTACGACGCAAAAACTCACCGAAAGGAGGCTTGCCATGAGTAATGTTAAGAGTAGCAGACTTGATTTTACGGGTCAACCTATTTACATCGGTCTGGATGTCCACAAAAAGAGCTGGAGTGTAAGTATCTTTTCGAAGTATGGGGAGTATAAAACGTTTAACCAACCCCCTGAAGCCGACAAACTGGTCCATTACCTGAGCCATTATTTTCCGGGCGCTCTGTATTATGCGGTTTATGAAGCGGGCTATTGCGGCTTCTGGATCCATGATCAATTGAGGAAGAAAGGGATCCAATGTCTCGTGGTTAACCCGGCTGATATCCCGACGAAGAATAAAGAGCGAAGGACCAAACGGGATCCGATCGATTGCCGCAAATTGGCCCGGAGTCTTCGCAATGGGGAGATCGAGGGCATCTATGTCCCTTGCAGATCGAAACTGGAAGATCGCACTCTGATCCGGACCCGTCAGAGCATGGTGAGGAAGCAGACGCGATGTAAAAACCAGATCAAAGGGATGCTGCTGTTTTATGGAGTGGTGATTCCAGAGGAAAGAGAGATGGGCCATTGGAGCCGACGATTCATCCAGTGGATCGAGCGGATTCGGATGGAAAGAGCCAGCGGGGATATAGCCCTGAAGGCCCACTTGGAGGAACTGAACCATCTGCGCCAGCTGATCGCCAGTTTGAACCGGGCCATCCTGCACCTGGCCAGGACGGAGGAGTACCGGCCTTTTGTCCGTTTGTTGAAGACGGTCCCCGGGATCAGCACGCTGACAGCCATGATCTTGCTGGCGGAACTGGGTGAGATTACGCGTTTCCCGTCTCTGGACGAGTTGTCCTGTTACGTTGGACTGATTCCAGACACTCAAGAAAGTGGTGAGAAACAATACGTCGGAGGAATTACGCAGCGGCGCCATGCGCAGTTGAGGTGGCTGCTCATTGAAGCCTCCTGGGTTGCAGTCCGCAAGGATCCGGCGCTTCTGATGGCCTTCCAGGAGTACTGCAAAAGGATGCGCAAGACGAAGGCCATCGTCAAGATCGCCAGGAAACTTCTGAACCGGATCCGCTACGTTCTCAAAAATCAGGCGGAATACGTTCCGTGTGTCATTGAGTAACTCTAAATGCATTGGGACATGACCCGATCTGATAAATCGCTTCCGTGGGCAACGATATGTCATGCTTGCAGCTCATCGCAAGATGATGGCTGCTACAGTTCAGACTCCGTGCCCACACTTTAAAATATGACAAGGTTTTGCAGCTATCCGAAAACGATATGTCTGCTAATAGAAGGTTGATTTTAAAGATTGGTGCTGTCCTTAAAAACATTATCTAATACCACGTCTATGCTGATTGGGACTTGCTTTTCAACATAGAAGCATGACACAACATAGAAGCATGACACGACGGTTCGGTTCTGGTCTTTTTGTCATCCCGAACTTGTTTCGGGATCTCGGTTTTGGGTTTTAGAATTTAGGTTTTAAAGCCCCGCCCTGGCGGGATTGGAATTTGGGATTTGGGTATTCAAGTTTAGTCATCCCAACCGATCTTTTTCCTTTTGGTAACAGGGAGCTTGAACTTCTCTTTCAACCGCCTGACAACCAGGTCTGGAACCAATCCCTCCACACCGCCCCCTAATCTGGCAACCTCTTTGATCGTTCTGGAGGAGACGAAAAAATAGTCCTTACTGGTCATCATGAAGAGGGTATCCAGATGGGTGTTGAGGCTTCGATTCATAGAGGCCATATGAAATTCATATTCGAAGTCTGAGGTGGCCCGGAGGCCCCTTAAAATCACTTTGGCATTGGTCTTCGCTACATAGTCGACAAGAAGTCCCTTGAAACTGTCCACGATGACATTGGGTGTGTCCTTAAAGATGGTTTTGGTCATCTTCAGCCGTTCCTCAATGGTGAAGAGAGAACGTTTTTCAACATTATTGGCAATGGCCACAATCACCTTGTCGAAGATCTCAAGACCCCTCTCGATGATATCAATATGACCATAGGTAATAGGATCAAACGAGCCCGCGTAGATGGCCACTTTTCCCATATCTTTTTCTTCTCCTTTCTTCTTTTGTGCCATTCCATTCCCCCCGTTTATGGGCCTGCACCAGGCAGGCGAAAATGGGTTTAGAATTCTATTTTAACCTCGGTTGAGCCATGGTCTTGCTGCGGGGTTAAAAAAGAGATCACGGTGTCTCCCATCCGTCGTTGACGAATGAGATTCCATCCATCCAGGATCTGGGGGAGGGGTTCCCGCCGGTTATGTTCGATGACCAGGATGGAGCCCTTGTGATAAATCTGTTTGGAGTTCAATTCCATCAAGGTTTTTCGGATCAATCCCCTCTCGTAAGGAGGATCCATCAAGATCAGATCGAAGCATTCCCCTCTCCGTTTGAGAATTCCGATCGCTCGGTTTACGTCTCTTGGAACGATTTCAGACCGTTCCTCTAACCCAAATTGAGTGAGATTTCTTTGGATGAGTCGCAAGGCCTGTCTCTCCTTTTCAACAAAGATCGCTTTCTTCGCTCCTCGACTCAGGGCTTCGATGCCTAAATTTCCTGTGCCCGCGAAAAGGTCAAGAACCACTCCTCCCGCCATTTTCTCTTGGAGGATGTTAAAGATAGATTCCTTCACACGATCAGAAGTAGGGCGAAGAGACTGGTTCCTTGGTGTCACCAGCTTTCTTCCCCTCGATGTTCCACTAATAATGCGCATCGTTTACTTAAATTCCAAATTACAAATCCCAAATCCCAAACAAATTTCAATCTCCAATTTCCAAATGACCAAAACTGTTTTGTTCATGGTTTCGAATTTTGGCCATTGGAATTTATTTGATGCTTGGTGCTTGTGATTTGGTGCTTATCCGAAATTCTTCAATCGCTCAATTCTTTTAAGCATATTCTCCTGATGGGACCCTTGCCAATAGATCTTCAGACACTGGGGACATCGAAAAAAGTTCTTCTGTTGGTAGAAGATAAAGTCTGGGACCTTCCCTTCAGCCTCTTTCCGTGTGATTTCGTTGAGGAGAGTGTTACAGAGGAGGCACCTGGAAAAAAGGCTCTCCTCATTCAACGAAATGACTTTTTTTTGAATGAGTTCCTTCAACTGGAGAGAAGGTTGGTCCTCCGCGATCCTGTTGATTCGATCCTCGGGTTTCTTAGGGATGAGTTTGCCATTTCGAGTCAAGATAATCCGACCCTCCTCACGAGCCAATTTGATCAACTGGTAAGCATTTTCTCCCCGATAATAAACTGTATCATAGCCCAGCATCCTCAACCCCTTAGCCAATTTCCCAAGCATTCGATCTGCAACAAACTTCATCGCTCAACACATTAGAGTTCAAATACAAAAATCCAAATGCCAAAGGAATGACAAATGTTTAAATGTCAATAATTTTGTCTTCTTAACCTTTACTTCAAACTTTGAACTTTGTCATTTGACATCCATTCCAATACACTTCCTCATGAGCGATTACATATATTTCCCGATGATCAGTTCTAAATCCTTTTTCGTTTTTCCCGGGATAAACTTTTTGTTAGTGATTAGGGCATATTTTAAAGCATCGGCACAAAGACATTCTCTTTTCTCAGGAAGATGTTTGATGGCCTGTCGAATCGCACTTTTTGCAATCTTTGTGCTTTGAGCCAGAATTCTGAGGACCTCACCGATGGAGACATCTCCTGCCGCCTCGTGCCAGCAATCGTAATCGGTTGCAAAGGCGATAGTGGAATAACAGATCTCAGCTTCCCGAGCCAGTTTCGCCTCGGGGAGGTTGGTCATCCCAATGATATCCACACCCCATGTTCGGAAAAGCCTCGATTCGGCACGTGTTGAAAACTGAGGTCCTTCAATACAAATGTAGGTTCCGTCTTTATGAACTGTCGCTCCCACCTTTTTTCCGGCCTCGCAGAGGATCTGGCTTAGAACGGGACAAACTGGATCTGCAAAGCTGATGTGACCCACGATTCCATCACTGAAGAAGGTGTTCGGACGGCCCTTTGTCTGGTCAATGAATTGGTTCGGGATCACCATATCCCCGGGGTGAATCGATTCTTTCATCGACCCCACGGCACTGACGCCGATGATCCACTGGACACCCAGCTTTTTCATTCCGTAGATATTGGCCCTGAAGTTAAGAGAAGAGGGTTGGATGCGATGGCCTTTCCCATGCCGGGGCAGGAAGGTAACCTTCACCCCTTCGAGTCGCCCCAAAATGAACGAATCGGATGGGTCTCCAAAAGGGGTCTTTAAGGAAACGGTTTGAATCTCTTCAAGGCCTTCCATTTCATAGAGACCTGACCCCCCTATCACCCCAACGATCTTCTCAGTCATCCTTCTCCTCCTTGGTAAGATTAGAGTTCATGTTAACGCCGTCATGGCAAAAAATCAATCATCGATTCCAGCGACAATCGAAACAGAAAGGGATCGAGGGGATTACGAAAATGCTGCAGAATGCCCCGCCCCGTGGGCGGGATGCTTCACTCCGAACTCCTAACTTTTCCCCTGGAGCTGACCACAGGCAGCTGAAATCTCTCTCCCCTTGCTATTCCGGACGATTGCGGTAAGCCCGCCCTCCATCAAAATTTTTTGAAACTCTTTGACCTTCTCCTCCGCAGGTTTCTTAAAAGGGATCTCGGGGGCTTCGTTGAGGGGGATGAGATTGACCTTGGAGGGAATGCCTCTCAATATTCTTAATAGTCGTTTGGCCTCTTGGGAGGAATCATTAATCCCTTCGAGGAGAACATATTCGAAGGTGATTCGCGCTCTCGGCCGGAGAGGGAAGTTTCGGCAAATCTCTAAGATTTTCTTTAAAGGGTAGCGGCGATTGATTGGCATGAGATGACTTCTCCCTTCTTCATCGGGGGCATTAAGGGAGATGGCGAGACGAAATGAAATTTTTTCTTTTGATAGTCGTTCCAACTCGGGCAGGAGACCAACGGTTGAGAGGGTAATCCTCCTCGATGAAAATTTGAAGCCGTCGGGATGAGCCATCAATTCTATCGCCTTTAGTGTATTTTCATAATTAGCGAGGGGTTCTCCCATTCCCATCAAGACGATGTTGGTGACCGATGATTTTTCAGGGACCATTCTTTTGACCGCCAGAATCTGATTGAGGATCTCCGAAACCATGAGATCTCGTTTCCATCCGATTTTTCCGGTCAGACAGAATCGACACCCGAAGGCACATCCCACCTGGGTTGAAAGGCAAAGGGTGAGGCGTGCTTTGTCTGGGATCAGCACACTTTCAATTCGGTTTCCGTCTTCGAGGTGAAATAAAAATTTTCTTGTTCCATCCACCGCCTGTTCCACCCGAAGGGGGTGGAGGGTCGAGATAAAGCTGGCCTGGCTTAACTCTTGGCGGAATCTTTTGGAGAGATTGGTCATCTCATCGAAGGATTGAACACCCTTCTGGTAGAGCCATCTCAGAATCTGGATACTTCGGTAGCGTTCTTTTCCGAATGACCTGAGAAATTCATTGAGTTCAGAGGGACTTAAATTCTTTAAATCGACTTTTTCCATAAAATCATTCAATTCAAATTACCCACCCCAATAAGACTGTGTCGCAATGGTGACTGCACAAAAAGATGAATCTTCCCATGTGAGAGAGTGCAAGATTGACAGGGGACAGGCGACTGGCTGAGGAAGCTTTAGGGTGGGACCTTTTATCAAGTAAATTCATACCCCTATACTCCATGAAGACGTCGTTTCCGATCACAAAAATGATTGACTATACCTTTCAAAAATCCGCAATTCTAAAGCTTCCGAAGCTTGTCACCTGTCCCTCACTGCGATTACGACACAGTTTCTATGGGAAGGGTGCGGGATAGGATTTTTCAATATTCAAGCACCTCCAGGGAATTAAAGAAATATTTGATTTCAAAGGCGGCTGTTTCAGGTGCGTCAGAACCATGCACCACGTTCTTTTCGATATTGGTAGCAAACTGGCGCCGCAGGGTCCCTTGCTTTGCTTGTTTAGGATCCGTGGCGCCCATCAACTCCCGTGTCTTTGAAATCGCCCCTTCTCCTTCAAGAACCATCACCACAGAAGGTCCGGAAGACATGAAGGCAGTCAGGCTTTCGAAAAAGGGTTTGCCTCGATGGACAGCATAAAATCCCTCTGCCTCTTTTCTGTTCATTGAGATCATCTTCAGACCGATTACCTTCAGACCGTGGTCTTCAAAACGTTTAATGACCTCACCAATGAGATGTTTCTGGATGCCATCCGGCTTCACAATGGATAATGTCCTTTCCATATCTTCCTCCTTTGGACTTAAATTATAAGTGTTTAATCTATCTTTCACAATTCCTAATTGTCAAGTTACGGTTTCGACTCTCCGATCCCGTGACAAATGGTCTTGAGAAAACAGGCATTGAAGAAATGGGCATTAGTGAATTTATGGGACTGACAGAATTGTTAAGCAATCAATATTTTACCAATATGATTTCCCTCTCCCCCAAGGGGAGAGGGGAGGGTGAGGGGGATACATTGACAAAGCAGACATCGATGTCCTATTCTGCAATTATCTTGTAAACGAGGAGGAGCGGATGGAAGGGGGAGAAAAAAGGGTTTATGCGGTGATCGTCATCGGGGGAGGACCTGCAGGCTTGACGGCAGGTCTCTATACATCCAGGTCAAGACTCGATACCCTCCTCATCGAGACGGGTCTCTTGGGAGGTCAGATGACTACCACAGAGTCTCATAGAAAACTATCCCGGTTTTCCGCAGGGGATTACCGGAGATGAGTTAAGTCGTTTGATGGAAGAGCAGACAAAGCGATTTGGGTTAGAAGTGGTTTCCCAACACGTCGTGGAGGTAAAGCTCGAAGGCAATAAGAAGGTTGTCAAAACCGATGAGGGGAATTATGTTTGTGATTCCCTCATCATTTGTACAGGGACGGAATATCGAAAATTAGGAGTTCTTGGCGAGAATGAGTTCGCTGGCAAAGGGGTCTCTTATTGTGCCACTTGTGACGGGGCTTTTTTTCGGGATAGTAAAATTGTCCTGGTGGGAGGGGGAGACTCCGCACTGACCGAAGCCCTCTACCTCACAAAGTTTGTTAAGGAGTTGACCATCGTCCATCGGAGGGATGCTCTTCGCGGAACGAAAATCTATCAGGAGAGGGTTTTCGCAAATCCAAAAATCAAATTGCTCTGGGACTCGATCATACAAGAGATAAAGGGAGATTCAATCGTCCGGTCGGTCCTCGTCAAAAATCTAAAAACGGGAGAGGTGACCGAGCATCCTACAGAAGGTGTTTTCCTTTTTGTGGGACTTTTGCCAAGAACTCAATTCTTGAAGGGACTGGTCCAAACGGATAAGGGAGGATATATCCTCACCGATGAGAATGGCGAAACGTCTGTGAAAGGGATCTTTGCTGCCGGCGATTGTAGGAAGAAGTTACTCCGCCAAATCGCCACTGCTGTGGGAGACGGAGCGACCGCTGCCTTCGCAGCCGAGAAATATTTGGAGGGGAAAGAATAAACCTTAACGTTACCAGAGGCAGGTAAGTGTGTTTCCAAAACTTTATAATGCGGTTCTTTTAAGAATTTCATAGGTAACATGTGATTTCACCTATGGTGGCTTTTGGAAAATATAGGATAACCATGCAGCAAAATGATTAAAGGTGCCGCCATAAAGTTTTCTCAGCACACCCACCTGCCTCTGGGAGCGTTTCTTATGCGATTATGAGGTAAAGCTTGAAGCTGAAAGCTGGGAATCGAAAACGAAAGGAGAACGGAAGCAGGATGAAGATAGCTTGCTCTCTTTTGTTATTAGGAGTTTTGACCCTACCCATTGTTGGCATGGCTCAGGAAGTGAATAGGGAGGGCTGGCCCATCCCGGATTTAAAGGGCCTCATTCCTTATTCCATCCAGGTGGAAAGAGTGGATGGAATAGAGAAGATCATTGAAAAATATGATACTCCTGATGGAGGGCGTGTCGCAAGAATTAGCGGAAATGGGAAAATCTTCGCCTATGCTGTGGATAGCAATCGAGAACCCCCTATTGACTACCTTTTACTCGACCCAGACGGATCAGGAAAATTTACGCAAAAATATAGATCGGAGGATTCCTACAGGATTCCTAAATGGGTCTCCGATTGATTCCCCCAAGACGAGTAGGGCGACACCAACAAATGATTTGTTTTCCTTTGACAAAGAATTGTAGCGCCCTCATTGATTGAGGGCGGAGTCCGTCAGCAATACCTGCCTGCCGGCAGGCAGGAATGCCGACGCTACGAGGAAAAAGAATAACTCCATACCCAATCATTACCCATAACTGATGGATTACATGGAGAATGTCTTTCTCATTGACAAACCCTATACTTATGGTTATGTTTAATCAGGACTTTTTTAGTCCGATTTATGCAAATTACGAGAAGCGAAGAATACGGATTAAGGGGGTTGGTTTTCTTAGCTAAGCAACCCCCGGAAAAGGTGACCTTAGTCAGTGAGGTTTCAAGGGGGCAAAATATCCCTGAGGCCTTCTTAGCAAAGATCTTTCAGCGTCTTTCCAAGGCAGGAGTACTGCGGTCTGTTCGTGGAGCAAAGGGCGGGTTTAAACTTAAAAAACCTGCTCACCAGATTACCATGAGAGAGATCATGGAAGCCCTGGAGGGTCCGATTGCATTGAACCGTTGTCTCCTCAGAAAGGGGGAGTGTGAAGTAGAGAAGATTTGTCCGCTCCATCCGGTTTGGGAAGAGGTACAGCAGCGGTTTTTGGAGGTATTGGATAGTACAACCATGGAGGATTTGGCGAATCGGATGACTCACAATGAGAAAAAATGGAGGAGGTGAAAACGGAATGAGAGAGAATGTAGAACAAGCATTACAGAAGATTCGGCCCGCCCTTCAAGCCGATGGAGGGGATATTGAATTGATCGATGTCGTAGATGGAGTGGTCAAGGTCAGATTGACCGGCGCTTGCGGTGGCTGCCCAATGTCGCAGATGACTTTAAAGATGGGGGTGGAGAAAGTCCTGAAACAACAAGTTCCAGAGGTAAAAAGCGTGGAGACCGTTTAAGCACGATCAAGGGAAGTCCCCCCCATGGCGGACTTCCCTTAGGGAAATTTAAATGGGATCAGTTCAACTTTCTTCGCCCGCGATTGCCGTTTTAGAGAAAAGGTATCTAAGAAAAGATGCCACGGGTCAGGTTATTGAATCTCCTGATGAGATGTTTCGGCGTGTCGCCGTAAATATCGCAGAAGCAGAACGCTTTTATAATCATCGGACCTCTACTGAAGAACTTTCCGAGATTTTTTTTCGGATGATGGCATCCTTAGATTTTCTTCCTAACTCACCCTGTCTGATGAATGCAGGGAGAGAACTCCAGCAGTTAGCTGCCTGCTTTGTCCTTCCCATAGAGGATTCCCTCGATGCGATCTTCGAAACCGTAAAACAAACAGCCCTTATCCATCAAAGTGGAGGGGGAACGGGTTTTTCATTCAGCCATCTGAGACCGAACCGTGACACGGTTCAATCTACAGGAGGAGTCGCAAGCGGCCCCACTTCATTTATGAGGGTATTTAATATGGCGACAGAGGTCATCAAACAGGGAGGGACGAGAAGAGGGGCGAACATGGGGGTGTTGAGAGTCGATCATCCGGATATCATAGAGTTTATTACCATTAAGAAAAACCCGAATGAGATGACAAATTTCAACTTATCCGTGGGGATAACCCAAGAGTTTATGGAGGCTCTTGAAAAAGATGGTGAATATAGCTTGATTAATCCGAGGACTAAGAAAGAGGTCGGTCGCCAGAAGGCGAGGGAAGTATTCGAAGCCATCGTGAATGCAGCCTGGGAAACAGGGGACCCGGGAGTTTTGTTTTTAGATCGGATCAATGAGGCCAATCCCACCCCACAAATGGGGGACATAGAGAGTACCAATCCGTGTGGTGAAGTCCCTCTCCTTCCGTATGAGCCATGTGTGTTAGGTTCGATCAACCTTTCCAATATGGTGACAGAAAGAAAAGGGAAGGGGGAAGTTGATTTTGAAAAGATTAAAAAGACGGTAAGAGATGCAGTCCATTTTCTGGATAATGTTATAGACATGAACCAATACCCCTTGCCGCAGATCGCCCAGATGGCAAAAGGAAACCGGAAGATCGGTCTCGGGGTTATGGGATTAGCCCATTTTTTTATCCGACTGGGCATTCCTTTCCATTCGCCGAAAGCTTTGGAAGTGGCAAGAGGTTTGATGAGTTTTATTCAGCATCAAGCCAGAGAGCGATCCATGGAACTGGCTGAGGAAAGAGGAGTTTTCCCAAATTTCTTGGGTTCCATCTATAGCAGAAATGGGATGAGGTTGAGGAATGCCACCCTGACGACGATTGCTCCTACAGGGACGCTCAGCCTAATCGCCAATTGCTCCAGTGGCATTGAGCCGATCTTTGCCATTCAATATATTCGAAGGGCCTTGGAGGGAATGGAGTTTCAAATGACCGACCCTCTCTTTCTTGAATTGGGGGAGAAAGAGGGATTTCTGAGCCGAGATCTGATGGAGTCCGTTTCGGAAGGGGCGAACCTCCGAGAGCTCTCCAATGTTCCCCAGCGTATTAAGGATCTTTTTATCACCGCTTTTGAGATCCCTCCCATCTGGCACATCAAGATCCAAGCAGCCTTTCAAGAGTATACGGATAATGCTGTATCGAAAACGATCAACTTTCCAAGAGATGCGACAAAGGATGACGTGAAAGAAGCCTATCTACTCGCTTACCGGGAAAAATGTAAGGGCATCACCGTCTATCGAAGCGGGAGTAAACCTACCCAGGTATTAGCCTGTGGAACGAAACAAGTCTGTTAAGCAAAGCACGAAATGCCAAGCACCTGCCTCCGCCGGAGCGGCTTCGCGCAGGCAGGCCAAATAACAAATAAATTCTAACCAAAGATATTTGAAATTGGAGTTTGGGGATTATTTGTGATTTGGGATTTGGAAATTGGGATTTAAGTCATGTATCCTGTCGTCGATCAAGAAAAATGCTACGGCTGTGGGAATTGTTCCGAGATCTGTCCCAGCGAAGTCTATGAAATCGAGGAAGACAAATCCAATCCTACCCACCCTCAGGATTGTATTGAATGCTGGGCTTGCGTAAACCAATGTCCGTCGGGATCGATCCAACTTTATGAGGATTGACCCATTCGGCGGCGTCGAGGCCCGCCTTTAAGGGTGGGCCAAAGAAGCGCCGCTTCCTTCGGCAAGCTCAGGACACTGAGTCGATCGAAGTGCAGGGTTAACCCCTGCCTGCGGCAGGCAGGCTGAGTCCCCGACCTTCAGATCGGGGAGTCGAAGGATTGACAGCACGCATCTTCCTTTCAAGTTAGTCCGTAAAAATCACTTGAAAAAAGAGACTGACTTTCCTATGATGGAATTCGACATCTGATCTCACCTAAAAGATAGGAAATAGATATCGGGTAGGGTCCCGATTCTTCCGTGGCCGATGGGCGACTAAAATCGCTAATAGCCATATTCTCCTTGAAGGACGGGCAAAACGGAAGTTGATCGATATGACGAATTCACTCCACCTAGAATCTCCTGCAAAAGTCAACCTAAGACTGGAAATCCTGAAGAGACGGGAGGACGGATACCATGAGTTGAGAACTGTTTTTCAGAAGATCAGCCTCCACGATACGCTCTATTTTTCTTTGAAAAAGGAAAGAGGTGTTTCCATCACGGCAGATCATCCCAAACTCCCCGTTGGAAAGAAGAATCTGGTTTACAGAGCTGTTCAATCCATGTTGAAGGTATCCGGTTATAGGGGGGGAGTTCATGTTGAGATTGAAAAAAGAATTCCTATCGGGGCTGGACTCGGGGGGGGAGCAGTAATGCTGCCACCACCATGAAGGCACTGAATCAACTTTTAGAAATGAACCTGCCTGAGAAAGAGTTGATGGGAATGGGATTGGAGATCGGGGCAGATGTTCCTTTCTTCTTTTTGAAAAGCGCTGCCATGGGCTCCGGGATTGGCGAACGGCTGAAAAAGGTAAAACTTCCTGATCTATGGTATGTTCTCATCTATCCCAATTTTGAGGTTTCAACGCGTTGGGCTTATCAACACTTCGTATTGACCCATTCGACCGCGCAAAACGTTAGTTTTGATAAAGGGGCAGAAAAGCACCGCTCAGGGTCAACCCTGAGCATGCACCAGCCTTTGGGCTGGGTAGCCGAAGGGTTGACAAATCAGCAATTTCATTTTAATCTTCATAAGTTTCTGAAGACTCCTGATGGAATTTCTCGCATTCTATTGAATCATTTAGAAGCAGTGGTTTCCGAAGAAATATCCTCAGATTGGCATCATGAAAAAAATCCTTCTTTCTGCTGGAGCTTTGGGCGCTATGATGACAGGCAGCGGTCCCACGGTTTTTGGGCTGTTCCCGGAGGCGAAGAGTGCAGCAGGGGCTTATGAAAAGATAAGAAAAATGGTCGGAAGGAAAGGGTGGGTGGTTTTTAGAGCACATAGCATCATCGCATGACGACTGGCCGTTGCGGGCCGAATAGGCAGGGTGGAGAACTGAGGCCATACACCAGGCGCGACGGACGGCAAGGCCCTATACCAGGCACGATACAGGGCAAGGGGGCGTTATGGAAGTGACAGAGGTGAGGGTTTTCCCCGTTCAGGAGGAAAGGCTCAAGGCGTACGTAGCGATCACCTTTGACCATTGTTTTGTTGTGAGGGATTTGAAAGTCATTGATGGAAATAATGGATTGTTTGTGGCAATGCCGAGCAAGAAAAGGAAGGATGGCACTTATAGGGATACCGCCCACCCCCTGAATAGCCAAACCCGGCAGATGATCGAATCCATCGTTTTAGCAGAATATGATAAGGAAATTCGAAAAGCAGGTAACCCAATTTCAAATGCCAAGATCTAATGAAATTTGACATTGTTTGATCGAAGATTGGGGTGTCGTCAAGCGGTAAGACACAGGTCTTTGGAACCTGGACTCGGAGGTTCGAATCCTCCCACCCCAGCCAAACTTTAAAGCATAGAGCATGGCGCATTGAGCACAGCGGAAAAAGCATATTTCAATTCCTTTAAACGGTTTGCGCTCTGCGCTTAGCGAGTCTTTGATAAGGGGATGAGGCTCCTATGAGTAAGAAAAAGGTAGTGATCAATCCAGGGCAGGATTTGAGCTGGTTAAGAATATTCACTGGAAATTCAAATACCGCCTTAGTGCAAAAGATTTGTGACCAGTTGGGGACCCCTCTTGGAAAATCTGTGGTGAGCACCTTTAGTGATGGAGAGATTCATGTTGAGATTGATGAAAGCGTGCGAGGAATGGATGTTTTCGTGATCCAGTCCATTTCTTTTCCCGTCAATGACAATCTGATGGAGCTTCTTATTTTAATCGATGCCCTGAAAAGAGCTTCCGCGGAAAGGATTACCGCGGTGATGCCTTACTATGGCTATGCGAGACAGGATCGTAAAGTTCTTCCTCGAGCCCCATCTCTGCCAAACTGGTTGCAGACTTGATCACGACCGCAGGGGCTTCTCGAATTCTCACGGTTGACCTTCACGCCGGTCAGATTCAGGGCTTTTTCAATATTCCGGTAGACCACTTATTTGCTGCCCCCGTGTTGTTGGATCACCTGAGGCAGCTTGGGAACGATATCGTCATCGTCTCACCGGATGCAGGAGGGGTGGAAAGGGCTCGAGCCTATGCAAAAAGATTAGAGGCTTCTCTGGCGATCATTGATAAGCGAAGAGATTCACCCAATGTCTCGCAAGTGATGAACATCATCGGAGATGTGAGTGGGATGACAGCCTTCTTGGTTGACGACATGGTCGATACAGGAGGGACATTGGTCCGGGCGGCTTATGCCGTGATTGAGAAGGGAGCGAAGACCGTCTATGCTTGCTGCACTCATCCTGTTCTCTCAGGAAAAGCCGTGAAGATAATCGCCGAGTCACCCATCGTAGAAATGATCGTCACCGATACCATTCCCCTCCGGGAGGAGGCCAAGGCGTGTCCAAAGATTAAAGTGATCTCGATATCCGGTCTCTTGGCTGACGCCATTCGTAGAACCTACGAGGATGAGTCAGTGAGTTGCCTGTTTATCTGAATCTCAAATTCCCCTCAATCCCCCTTTGCCTGCCTTTGGCAGGAAAAAGATACTAAAGGGGGACGAAGAGGGATTAGTATATTATTCTAATAATTAAAGGAGTGAGCCATGGAAAGGCCCGTATTGACAGCAGAGATTCGGGAAGGGATAGGAAAGGAGAAGGCAAAGAAACTCCGGTTGAAAGGCCTGATCCCTGCCATTTTTTATGGACCAAGATCCCAAACCATCCCTTTGGTGATTGAATCGAAAGAATTAGCGAAAGCCCTCCAAACAGAAGCGGGGGAGAATGTCCTGATTGACCTCGACATTCGAAAGGGCGCTCAGTCAGACCGCAAGGTGGTGATGTTGAAAGACATTCAAATTGATCCTCTCCAAAGGGTAACCCTGCACACCGATTTTTATGAGGTGACCATGGATGAGATGGTCACGGTGGAAGTTCCTGTGCACCTGGTCGGGAAACCTGAGGGGACCAAGGTGGGGGGCATCCTTGAGCAGGTCCGGAGGATGATCGAAGTCCAGTGCTTCCCCGGAGATATTCCTAAGAGCATAGATGTCGACGTTAGTGCTTTAATGATTGGTGATTCGATTCACGTCCAAGATATTACAGTGGAGAAGGCAAAAATCGTTTCGGATACGAACTTTACCATCGCCACGGTTGTGCCTCCCGTGGCAGAAGAAAAGGTTGTGGAAGCAGTTGCTCCGGAGGCTGTTGAAGGGGCTGAGGTAAAGGAGAAGGAGGAGGAGGAAGCGGGGGAGGAGGAAAAAGAATAACCGAATGTGAAGATCATCGTAGGACTGGGTAATCCTGGAGTCCAATATCGAATGAGCAGGCATAATATTGGATTTCAGGTAGTGGATCATCTTGCCACCATCAACCACCTTTCTGTTCGCAGCAAACGTTTCAGATCCCTATACGGAACAGGATGGATCGATTCTCAGCAGATCGTCCTGTTGAAGCCAATGATCTTCATGAATCGGAGTGGAGAAGCGGTCAAAAAGGCGACCGATTTCTTTCACCTGAAGCTGGAGGATCTCGTCGTCGTTCATGATGATTTAGACCTTCCTTTTGGCAGACTTCGTTTTAAACAAAGAGGGGGGGACGGAGGACATCAGGGAATTCGCTCCGTCATTGACAGAATGGGCGGAAATAGCTTTTTGAGACTGAAAGTGGGTATTGGAAGACCTCCCCAGGGGATGGATCCAGCCGAGTATGTCTTGGACGTTTTTGATAAAATTGAGCGGTCCCATTTAAATCAAATCCTTTCCCAAGCAGCAGCATCTCTGAAGGTCATGCTTTTGGAAGGGCTTGGAAAGGCGATGAGTCAATTTCAGAAAAGGGGTTAGTGGTTCGTTTCACTCTTTTGAGCTAAACCCGGCTCTATCTTGATCTTCTACTCTTGTGTAATGAAATAGGAGCCTTCAGCGAGACAAGCACCAAATTTCAAGCCCTGTACCTAGTAGGGTGCAGGGCAAGCACCGATTTCCAAATCATGACCTTAATCTCAATGACCCCAGGCACTTTATCAGACATATATTAAGATAGGAATCTACCGGAAATACACGCTAAGCGCTTGGCGCAGAGCGCACAGCGAGAGCAGGGGGGAATGAATGGGTTTTCGATGCGGGATCGTCGGTCTTCCAAACGTGGGGAAGTCCACGATATTTAATGCCCTGACTGCGGCCGGTGCAGAGGTGGCGAGTTACCGATTCTGTACGATCGATCCGAATATAGGCATTGTCCCCGTTCCGGATAAGAGGCTGGAAAGTATCGCCAAGTTGATCCATCCCAAAAAAATGATTCCCACCTCCCTCGAATTTTTCGACATTGCCGGATTGGTCAAAGGGGCAAGCAAAGGGGAGGGCCTGGGGAATCAGTTTCTGGATCACATACGGAATGTGGATGCAATTGCCCACACGGTTCGTTGCTTCAAAAATGAAAACGTGGCACATGACTTCGGTTCGATTGATCCGGTGAGGGATATTGAAGTCATCAATGTCGAACTTATTTTAGCCGACCTTCAGACCTTAGAGAGGAGAATGGCGAAGACAGAGAAGATGCATCGGGTAGGTGCCAAGGAGGCCGCCTTGGAGTTGGAGGTCTACCGAGATGTCCAACCCTTTTTGAACCAGGGCCGTAGAGCAGGGAACTTGCACGTGACCGGCGAAAAAGAAGCGATCTTTTTGGATCTCCACCTTCTCACGGCAAAACCTGTTTTTTATGTCGCCAATGTTGATCAAAAAGAGCTCAGAGGAGAGGGGCTCTGTTTGAAGGCCATCAACGGGTGGGCACAAAAAGAGGGGAATAAAGTGGTCGTCATCTGCGGTGATCTGGAGGCAGAGCTTGGGGAATTGAAGGAAGAAGAGAGGGAAGAATTCAGAAGAGAGTTGGGTCTGGAGGGTTCAAGTTTGGAACGATTAGTTCAGGTTGGATATGAGACCCTGTCGCTGGTCACGTTTTACACAACGGTCAGTTCTGAACTCAGAGCCTGGACCGTTTCAAATGGGACGCCAGCTCCCAAGGCGGCAGGGAAGATCCACAGCGATATGGAAAGAGGATTTATCCGCGCAGAGGTCATTTCCTTTTCTGATTTTATAGCCTGTGGCTCTGAACATATCGCGAGAGAAAAAGGACTTCTTCGCTCTGAGGGAAAAGATTATTCTATCCGAGATGGGGATATCGTCCATTTCCGCTTTCATGTATAAATAATTATTATAAACTTGAAGCACGAAATTGAAATGAATTAAGGGATTGCGAATTTAGGATTTTGGAATTAAATTCCCAAATTCCTAAATTCCTCAATTCCTGACCGTCAAGTGCCCCTTGACCCCGCCTTGTAGGCGGGGTCAAGGGGCACAATTAAAATGACATTTCCTTTCCGGGAAGCCCAGGCCTGTGGCCGGGGAGCTTCATTCGAAATCCGAATTCAGGCGGAGCCAACAAGGATGAGGTGCGTTCGGTATCTCTTCTATATGATTCCTATCCTTTGGGTTTTTCTCAAGGATCTGGTTTGGGAAGACCTTTCCTTAGGCGAGATTAGGACCAATTATCTTTTTGGAAAGGCCAATGCCTATGACCGGGCCAATTTTTTAAGGAGAGCGGTCAGGGTCTACAAGGAAGTATTAAGGAGAGATCCGAACAGCATTCCCGTTTTTTTGAATCTCGGGGGGCTTTATTATCGCCGAGGCATGTTTGAGACTGCCATCCCCTATTATGAAAAGGTGATCCGTGCGAACCCAAAGCATTACCAAGGCCACTATTGGTTGGCAATGTGTTTTTGGAGATTGCAACGATATCATGCTGCCATCAACACTCTGGAAGAGGTCATCCAATTTTTGCCGACCTTTAAAGATGCCCTCAACCTGATGGGGGAGTGTTATGAACAAATAGGAGAATCAGCCAAAGCAGAACAATGTTATCTCAAAGCCATCGGTAGTGATCCCAATGGAATTATTATTCATGGAGGCATGTTAGACAATTGGGCCCAAGAGAAAAAGAAGGAGGAGCGGATAAAACATTAAAGATCGATCTCAAAAAGTCCCTTCACCTTTTTTTCTTTCCGAATTCTTCTTTGCGGCAGTAAATTTCTCTTCATCCATGATCCGGGGGGAGATGCCCTGAAATCCTCCCAAGTCGGCATCAGGAGGAAGCAGGATCCAGGCAATTCCTAATTCTTCATCGATCTTAACGATTTTGTCACCGGGTTGCAGTTTTTTCATAATATTCCATCTAATAAAAAATTGGTTTGCTCTTTCGTTTCTTTTATCTCCCATTTGGGAATCGATTTCAAGAGGTCAAGTGATTGGGTAGCTAAACAATTGGAATGGCTTCGTGAATTGAAAAGTGGAAGCGGATGAGAGGGAACAATATTTTAAGATCCGATGGGTGTCGGGTTGCTCGAAGTCAATTGAAGTATTTCATTTATGGCCGCCAAAACTTGACATCGTTTCGGTATCCCAAAAATGTCAATGAGAGCGGCATATTGTTCAAAATCTGACCATCTCTGTTTTGCCTCTTCAATAAAATTCCTTAAAAAAATCAATTAATAATAGGTGGATTATCTCTGGCACAAAAAATGCTGCTTTTCTCTCGTGCGGGTTTAACCGCAGGTAAACACTTGATCAATTGGGAGCAGTTCAAATGGTATATCACTTTGTAATGTCTCTCATCATTACTGTCCTCTTGCTGGCCGAGGTAATACTGCCTATCATTTTGATATTGATCCTGGGATTATTGGTATGGCGTCTCATCCGTGAAAAATGGATCAATAGAATTTTTGCGAGCCTTGTTTACGAGAAACACCCTTTTGTAAAGGAATTCTACGAAAGAGTGGGTCGTTTAGCTGAAGAGAAAGGAAATAAAGTTGTAAAGCCACTTGCCTATATTGCACTGATCTTATCCATTGCCCTCATATTTAGAACTCTGTGGCCATATGTATTCTATTACCATAGCGACACGACCGACTCGTTTCTCAAGAATGGACTCCCTTGGATGTTTCTGTATATCGGATTGGTTTTTTTGGGTTTTGGGGTCTCCGCTTCTGTCATTTCGTCTTTACTTTTCATAAGGGAAACCAAGAAATTCGAGGTTTACAATAGAAGCATCGAGATTTATCTATTGAGTAAATACCTTGAGAACATCTTATACATCACCCTCGGAATCGCCCTCATCATAGGGACGGTTTACGTATGGTTCTTTTTCCTGGAAAAGTTGGCACCCGTATTCAGTTACTTTGAGAATGAATCTGCATCGCTTGTAGAGCTAAAAGTTAACTTCGAAGAAATGTTGAAAACACTGAGCAGTTTATTAATCAGCTTTAGAGATCAATTTCAATACTGGTGCATCACGTCCTTTCTCATATCCCTGGCAGGTTTTACCGTACCTTACATGTGGTTCAAGGGGAGACGATTTACTAAAATATTCCTAACACTATTCTTATCAGGAACAACCTTCTCTTACCTTGTCTCTTTTTTGGTTAAGAAATTTATCATCACTGAGCTGACTTGGATATTTGTCGCCGTGTGGACCTTTTCTGCGTTAATTACCTATATGGTCTTCCACTTAATAAACACTATTTCGCTAAATAAAATCGTTATTTGTAGACATTGCCGAACAGAAAATGTCATCGATTCAAAGCACTGCAGCGAGTGCGGCAAAAAACTTATTTTGGTCGCAAAGGCCTAATGGATAAATCAGAAAAATTCGACCGAGGGGGGGAGAGGGGTAACGTCTTTTGTATCTACAGCGCCAAGATGATCATACTTTAAAGGCGACCCCAAGAGATTAAAAACAAAGGACGGATTTGAAGTGCCTCTCCAAATCCGTCCTTCATGATTAACTTCAATGTAATATTATCTTATTTTTCCTCGGGTTTTTTCTCTCCAGAAGCAGAAGCTTCCTCCTTCCCCATCTCCAGTTTCGATTTGATCTCACTGATGAAGTAGACGAGAACGCCGGCACCGATTAAAAGCATCAGGATGGGGACGACGGCCATCAACCCTCTGACAAACATCGACCACCATTGGAACAAAAGAAGGTAAAGTCCGATAATGATCACCACAACTCCGATAATAATTCCCAATATATTCGACACGATCATCACCCCCTTTGAAGAGTTTTCTTGTTTAAGACAATTAGCAAATGATGAGAAAGAAGTCAAGGCCAATTTTAATGAACTAAGCATCTTTATTTCCGTGACAAACATAAAATCCCCCCTCACCCTAGCCCTCTCCCCTTGGGGGCTGTGTCGCAATGTCATTGCGAGGGAGTGAAACGACCGAAGCAATCTCACAACGTTCCGAAAATAAAGAGATTGCCGCGCTCCCTTCGGTCGCTCGCAATGACAAGCCGAGGATTATGACACAGTCTCTTGGGGGAGAGGGGAGGGTGAGGGGAAAAATGATTCAAGATATAGACAGGGGAAAGGCATTGAGGTAATATGTATACGAACATTATCTCAGTCCCAAAAGAGAATATGGTCAGTAACGAGATTGTGAGGTGGTTTTAACATGGCTATCCATTTGAAAGGAAGATCGTTAGATAGTCTTTTCTATTTGACCAAAGAAGAGATTGAACAGATTTTAACAACGTCGGAATTACTAAAATCTCAACACCTTCGTGGAGAGGAGCACCCTTTGCTAAAGGGGAAGACATTGGCGATGATCTTTGAGAAACCATCCACACGGACAAGGGTTTCATTTGAGGTGGGAATGTGGCAACTCGGGGGATATGCGCTTTATCTGAGTGTCAGTGATCTGCAGCTGGGCCGTGGGGAGACCATCGCTGATACGGCCCAGGTTCTCTCCCGTTATGTGGATGGGATTATGGCAAGGGTCTTTGCCCATCAGACCATCCTCGACCTGATAAAATATTCGAGAGTGCCGGTGATTAATGGGCTTTCAGACCTTACTCACCCCTGCCAAGGTCTGGCTGACCTTTTCACCATCTACGAGAGGAAGGGCCGGCTTTCAGGATTGAAACTTGCTTATGTAGGAGATGGCAATAACGTAGCCAATTCCCTCCTCTATGGTTGTTCAAAAGTCGGTATGGATATCGCTCTCGCATGCCCAAAAGGGTATGAGCCAAATCCAGAAGTTGTCGCAAAGGCGAAAGAAGAAGGGAAAAAAAGTGGTTGTAAGGTGAAGGTAACGAAAGATCCAAAAGAAGCAGTTCGAGAAGCCGATATAATTTATACGGATGTCTGGACCAGTATGGGAAAGGAAAAGGAGCACCGCAAAAGGGTGAAGATATTTAAACCCTATCAGGTCAATGGAAAGTTGGTCAAAGAAGCGAAAGAAGATTATCTCTTCATGCATTGTTTGCCAGCCCATCGGGGGGAAGAAGTTACCGACGAAGTGGCAGATTCGGACAACAGTGTCATCTTCGATCAAGCAGAGAACAGACTTCATACACAAAAAGCACTTTTAACGCTGATTATGTAAGGAAAGTTAATAGTTCGGAGTTAGGAGTTCGGAGCTCGGAGTTAAAACTCAAAACCTATGAAGCTTTTAATCGAGAAGGCAAGCTTGGTGACCACGGAACCAAGACCTCCTAAGGTATTTGATGTTTTGATTAGCGAGGGGAAGATTTGTGAGATTGCTGAGAAGATTGTAGCCCCGGAAGCCTCTACCATTGACGCACGCGGAAAAATACTGGCGCCGGGTCTCGTGGATGGTCACGTCCATTTTAGGGAACCTGGCCAGGAGTATAAAGAAGACCTCCGTACTGGCTCATTGGCCGCCGCATCCGGCGGGTTCACGACTGTCATAGCAGAACCCAATACGACTCCTCCCATAGATACTCCAACCCGACTTCGGCGTTTGTTAAATATTGCAGAGAAAAAGAGTATCATTAACTTTTATTCTAAGTCAGCCATAACCAAGGGGACGATGGGGTATCAGCTGGCGGATATTGGCAAGCTGAAAGAAGCCGGCGCGAGAGCCATTTCTGACGATGGAAATCCCATCCCCAGCCATAGGCTAATGCGAAACGCACTTATCAAAGGGAAGGAATGCGGTATCCTGGTGAGTCCGCATTGCGAGGAATCAGCGCTCTATCGGGAAAGGATACTGAGGCAGCGGGAGAAACGCGGGCAGCAATCACTCTATCTTCACATGCCATATTCTTCATCCGCGGCTGGTCCTTATACGTCCGAAGCCGGGTTTATTAAGCGCGATATTGAATTGGCCGAGAAAACCGAAGCACGCCTCCATATCTCACATGTGAGCCTGGCTAAGTCGGTGGAAATCATTGCCAATGCGAAGAAGCGAGGAGTCAAGGTGACTGCAGAGGCCACCCCGCATCATCTCCTGTTAACGGAGCAAATGGCAAAAGAGATTGGACCGAACGCAAAAGTAAATCCACCCTTGAGGTCGGAAGAAGATGTGGAGGCGGTAAGGGAAGGGCTTACGAACGGCACTATCGATATTATCGCGAGTGACCATGCCCCACATTCACCCGAGGAAAAGAATCGACCTTGGGATCAAGCTCCTTTTGGCGTGATCGGTTTGGAGACAACACTTGGCTTGGTCTTAACTTATTTGGTGCGTCCAGGGATTTTGACATTAAGTCAAGCGATCGAGAAAATAAGCATAATCCCGGCAAGGATTTTTGGACTCGATGTGCTGGGAGTTGGCACTCTCAGGCCAGGAGTGAAAGCAGATCTGACCCTGATTGATTTGGATAGAAAATGGAAAGTGGACGTGAGTAGTTTTTACTCCAAGGGTAGAAATTGCCCTTTTAATGGCTGGGAGCTTCGTGGAAGAGCAATACTCACAATCGTCGCAGGAAGAATTGTGGCAAAGGACGGCGTGGTGATGTAATTTCTGTATTTCAAAGGAGGGTAAGATGGTCAGCCTGAAAGGAAAAGATATCCTTCATGGGAATCAGTTTTCGAAGAAGGATATCGATGGGATTATTAGGATTGCGTCTAATTTTGAGAGGGAACTTAAGAAAAAGGATTCTTTGACTTTATTGAAAGGAAAGATTTTGGCAACTCTTTTCTTTGAGCCAAGCACCCGGACCCGGCTCTCCTTTGAAACAGCCATGCAGCGCTTAGGAGGAGGGGTGATCAGCATGGCATCAGCAGAGAGCTCCTCAGCCGCAAAAGGCGAAACCGTTGCAGATACAGCCAGGACAGTCTCCCAATATGCAGATGTTATCGTGATTCGTCATCCTCGTATCGGATCAGCCAAAGAAGCGGCTGATGCCGCTCCGATCCCTGTCATCAATGCAGGGGATGGGGCAGGGCAGCACCCGACTCAAGCCCTCCTTGATATTTATACCATTTATAAAGAATTGGGTTCTCTCAAGAATCTGGGGGTTTCCATGGTAGGCGATTTAAAAAACGGGCGCACGGTTCATGCATTGGTTGAACTTTTATCTCTCTTCCGGACGAGACTCTATCTTGTCTCTCCCAGTAGTCTCCGAATGCCGGAGGAAATCGTCTCCCATCTCAAACAGAAAGGCGTTGAGATCGAAGAGACAGAGGATTTTAAGAAAGCAGCCTCGGAAAGCCATCTCGTTTACATGACGCGGATTCAAAAGGAGCGTTTTGAGAATCTTTCTGAATATGAGCGAGTTAAAGGCTATTACATCATTGATGAGAAATTCCTGAAAGAGCTTAAAAAGAAGATCACTATTCTCCACCCACTTCCAAGGGTAGACGAGATCAGTCCGGAAGTGGATAGCTATCCCGGAGCAGCCTATTTCAGACAGGTGAAAAATGGTGTTTTTGTCAGAATGGCTTTGCTTGCCATGGTGTTGGGAAAACGTTAAGAATATCCCAATTCCAAACACCGATCTCCAATTCCAAATACTAGCCAAAGATATTTGAAATTTTCCCTGTATATTCCCTCCCCCCTGCCTGCCGGTAGGCAGGGGGGAGGGTCAGGGTGGGGGTGGACAAAATCGATTGGTTCCCCCTCTCCTTCATCCCCTCCCACGGTGGGGAGGGGATGCTCTTAGGGAAATTGTTTTAAATGTTAGAGATAAATTCTCAATCTTCCGTGTCTACACAATTATGGCCTGACCAGTAATCCCTCAGATCCACTTCAACACCACTGCAAACAAGATGAGACAGATAATGTCGAAAGCATAGATGATCCCCACCGTGCTTATCTTCCGCCGGAGGCTATCCATGTCAAACACCCAGAACGAGACCAGAAAGAAAGGCAAGTAGCCGATCAGAAAAATCAGCCAGGGTGCTCCTGCACGCCACCACGAATAGTCCCAGGTCAATGCTCCGACTAAGTTCAACAGAATCTCCACGAAGACGCAAAAGATCGAATTAATGATAGCGAAGAAGAGGCGGTTTGGCAGACCCAGGATTTTCAGTCGCTTGTCGGCAGGGAGCATTTTTGAGAAGGCGATGCCGGCGATCGCAAACATGAAACAGATTTCGATGCTCAGCCCGATCAGGATCAGGAAGGCTGTCTTGCCGGGGGCGCCCCATACAGGTGCGAACTGGGTGAAGTGGAAGACCAGGCCGTTCCAGATCTCGTTAAACCAATCCATCCCCCAAAAAGCTAATCCGGCGAACACCAGGCTCCAGTTTCCTCGTTCGACCTCCACCGCATAGACGTACACCGTCAGAGCAAACAGAGTAATGACGTACCATTGGAACAGACTTCCGTCGCGAAGTATGTTCAGGGCCTCCGAAGCAGCTTGTGTCATCTCAGACCTCCTTCGTTTAGTTGTGATTATGTTGTGATAGATAGATGCCTATGTCGCACGAGCATTATTTTCAAGTTCATTCTGTAGATGAAGGGATTATATGTACGTGAAAGAAAGGTGTCAACCTGTTTTTGACTCAGAAGCATCGAATTGAGGGCACGTTTTCATCCAACTCATCGGATTCGGTCGAGATTGGCTTTTTCTACAGACTCAACGTCCGAGCTCAGCCGCGCACTTTTGCCCGTCGGCTGGGGCGACTTGTTCGCCCTGCGATTCTTTTTTTCAATTCTGCAATTCCAATAGTAGGAGCATCCTTCTCTGTCATCTTAGCTTCTCGAAGGCAGCGAAGATCTTCGTATGAAGCAAGCTCTTCCTGTATTTTCTGAAATTCTTCATAGGGTAAAACAGCATATTCTTTTTTTCCGTTTTTTTTAATAATTTGCGCATTTACTACCATAAAAACTCCTTTCATCTATATGCTTCTCGACGATGACGAACCCTATAGACGACAATGTTTTTATTTTCAACCTCAAATAAAACCCTGTAATCACCTACCCGCAAACGATACTCGGGAGTAAAATTTGTAAGCCGTTTAACATCTCCCTTTAAATCAACGCTCATTGCCTCAATGCCTTTGATGATCTGTAAGTGCAAGCGTGACGAAAGACGTTCAATATCCTTCACTGCTCTTGGTTTAAATTGTATATTATATTTCATATTTTTGCGAGCCAAATATATCTATCACATTTAGTGGGCGAACATCCGAGCTGAGGCCCTTTGGGCCTTCTGCTCGGCGCAAACGGGAGGTTGTTGACTAGCAGGAATTGTTCTTCCTCTGCCTGGGGGATATTCCCATCTTTCTAAATCTCTATCTTTGCTTCCTTCATCAGATTTATTCAACTTGGTCAACAACGCTCCCTTGCTCTTATTAATATCTCAGTTTCTCAAGCCTTTTCCCGATGATCCTCCCCAGAATCTAATCATTTCAGCTCCGTCACAGGCGACTCTTCTGCCCACAGGTCGTAAACGTAATTATAAAGCTGTTCGCTCACCGACACCTTGTAAGGAGTAGGGTTGATGTCCCTTAGGTAGTCTTCTCGTGTGCTCCGCAGTTGATTCAAAACATAATCCCTGGACTCATTTAACGGGACTTCCGGATAGATCCTCTTCCCATCCCAGACACAATGATGGAGTGGAATCACTCTGGAGGGGGTGACATAGAGGCGCTTGATATGGTCAAACGGGTGATGGCATAATACACGCTTTGATGGTTCCGGTGGCTTATCTCCCACTTTTATCATCAGATCCAGCAGGCCGTACCCGTCTTCACCTAAAAGGCGGTAAGCCTCTTTCTTCCCGGGTATGGTCATTTTGCTCAATTCCTGGGAAAGTTTTATCCGAGGTATGCCTCTTGCTTCAACCAGTTTGTAGATGCATCCCATGGCAGGCTGATCATCGCACGTCACAAGATGCGTGCCTATACCAAACGTGTCGATTTCATGGCCCTGCTGCCCGAGAGAACTCAGAATACTCCTATTAATCTCGTTGCTGGCCAGAATCAGACATTTTGAGAGATCGGAGCCAGTCCTGGCACCTATTTCATTGAGCACCTTCCTTGTTCCTCTTGAAAGGTAGGAAAGGTCTCCGGAATCCAATCTTACCCCTATGGGCCTGTACCCCAGTTTGAGAAGCCCGAGGGCCACACAAACAAAGTTAGGAACGCCTGATTTCAAGGTATCGTAGGTATCCACAAGGGCCAGAAACTCTCTGGGAAAGGCCTGGGCATACGCAATAAAGGATGCAAGTTCTCCTTCATTTGTATGGTTGAAACCCAATTCTGCCCGGATCTCTAAAACCATTTTGACAAAATCATGGACTTTTCCGTCCGCTCCAGTAAGCGTGTGATCTTTCAAATCCTCAACACCAATAAAAGACTGAACATAAGAGTGGGCATGAGTTCCCCGTATGGGTATACCGAAAACATAGCCTGCAAGAACGTTGCTTGTCCCATCAAAGCCACCCATAAAGCTGTAACGGGAAGCTGAAAGCCCTCCATCCGGGCCTTGCGCCCTTCGTAAACCGAATTCAATTAGGCCTTTGTCAAACCCCACAGTTAAGCGATATTTAGCCGCGTTGGTTGTCATTAAGCTTGGATAATTGGTCAGCGTCAGCGTGGGAGTCTCGATCAACTGAGCAACCGCTATCGGACCTTCTACTCTCATCAAAGGCTCGCGAGGAAAAGATATCGTTCCTTCCTTGAAGGCATAAATCTTCATTCTGGAACAGTCCACGCTCTTGAGCCAGTCGAAAAAACCTCTCTCACATTGTGGCATCTGCTCCTTGAGATAGGCAACGTGATCATCGGTAAAACAGAAATTCTCAAACAGCCTGAGTTTCTCCTCGAGGCCGGCGTATATAGCGAATTCTCCCCCAAAAGGATTCTTGCGGAAGAAAAGGTCAAATACAGCCTCTTCCTCGTGCACTCCGGCTTTCCAATAAGCATAAGCCATGGTTATCTGGTAGAAATCAGTCAACATAGGATTTACCAGTTGGTTCGTTGGCTTCATCTATCCTACTCCTTCCTACACCTACTTTTCATCACTTCAACGTAAGGCATCTGGTTGAAGATTACCGATTGAAAGAATGATTAACAACTGAGATAACCCGCGCAGGCAAGCACCTATGCCAAAAACCTGCCGCGGCTAATCCGCGTCAGGTTGATGCGGTTGTTAGTGAGAGTTTATTTTTCTCGTCAATCTCCTTCCCATGGAAATTTCCAAGGCGGGATATTCATCCATTTCGGTGTTGATGTCATCTCGACCTTGCGTTTTCTTATAGTTTTTGCTGTCATGATTATGTAAACAGGGGTGGCGATAAGAAGGATAAGCAGCACCAGAAAAGTTCCGACCGGTTGACCGAAATAATTCTGATAGCCAAAGAAGTCCCGCCTGACAAAATAACCAATGCATGTTGCCCAGAGTATTGCTAGGATGATCCCTGCAATGCTAATGCCCATTATGTCAGTTTTGCGAATCTTCCGGGACTTTTTGTCTGCTGATCTCTTTTTCTTCATTTTTCTCACTAACGAGCCTGTAGAAAAAGTCACTTTTTTAAAAAGTGCTTCTTCTGCTGGATCAAAAATAGAAAATTATTTTCTGTCATCAAAAGGCTTTACAATCCTTGGTGCAATGTTTGTCTTTTCATGATATTTTTCTTACCAAAGTACCATATCACCCAATCCGGCTCCGTTCACGCAAACTCCACACCGTATCGAACGGAATAATCATATCTTTGTATCTCGCCATCCAGCCCCCCTAAGCGGTCCCGGCTCTCTTTGCCACTACTGATATGGCGATTTTATCATGCTTTCAAAGATTTTTCTACGGCCTCAAAGGGGGTGAGCTAACTACCAGATCGTAAGCTAAAGAAGAAGGGAGAAATGGGTGACACTCCTGAGAAGGAGAAAGGAGTGTACCCATGGAGAATGTAGCAGGAGTTAAGAAGAAGGGCAAGAGGAAAGGAAGTCGGTATGGGAAGCGGTATGGGGTTGAGTTCAAGCTTCGGTGTGTGAAGTTACGATTAGAAGAAGGGTTACCAGTTTCTTTGTTGTCCGAGGAGGCAGGAGCCAGTAAAGATGTCATTCGTCGTTGGGTGAAGGCATATCAGGAACGGGGAGAAGCGGGGTTACGGAATCGTATTATATCCTCGGGGAGACGACGGAAGCTTCCCGGACCAGTACGCGAGAAGATCGTCGAGATCAAGAAGCGTGAGCCTCTCTTTGGTGTCAAGCGGATTTCCCATCTTTTAAAGCGTGCGTTCTTCCTCAGCGCGAGCCCGGAGACAGTCCGTCGGACGCTGCGGGCAGAATCGTTGATTGTTCCTTCCAGAAAGAAACACCATCGCAACATCACCCGTCCTCGGTTTTTTGAGCGGTCGACACCGAATCAATTGTGGCAGTCGGACATCTTCACCTTTCGCCTGGGGGGTCGGTATGCCTATTTGATCGGGTTTATCGACGATTACTCGCGGTACATGGCGGGTTTGGAGTTATACCGGAGCCAGACGGCGGATCAGGTACTGGAGGTGTATCGTCGGGCAGTTGGGGAGTATGGGGTACCGAAGGAGGTGTTGACAGATCGGGGACGGCAATATACGAACTGGCGGGGATCGACTCGGTTTGAGCGGGAGTTACGGAAGGACCGAGTCAGACACATTAAGTCCCAGGCCCATCATCCGATGACGCTGGGGAAGGTGGAGCGGTTTTGGAAGACGATCTATGAGGAGTTTTTGGTACGGGCGCAGTTTGGGAGTTTTGAGGAGGCGAGAGAGAGGATTCGGCAGTGGGTGCAGTATTACAATTACAAGCGGCCTCACCAGGGGATTGGAGGGCTGTGTCCTGCGGATCGGTACTTTGAGATCCAGGCAGAGCTGCGAAAGACGATGGAGCAAGGGATCGCAGAGAATGTGCTGGAGATGGCCTTGCGGGGGAAGCCGCGGGAGCCGTTTTACATGGTAGGGCGGATGGAGGGGCAGTCGGTGGTCTTACGGGCGGAGAAGGGAAAGCTGCGTTTGATGGTGGATGATGAAGAGGGCGGTGGAAAGCAGGAGATGATCTATGAAGTTGGCGCCAAAGGAGAAGAGAAAGATCGTTCTATTAAGAGGGAGGAGAGCGATGGACAAGGTAGAGAAGCCGAAGGTAGAGAGGTCAGGGATAGAGGACAAGAGAGGGAGGAAGGTTTCGGGGCACACGGCGGAGGAGAAGTGCCGGGCGGTGTTGTCGGTATGGACGGAGAGACGCAAACCCGGAGAGGTTTGCCAGGAGTTGGGAGTCGCGTGGAGTTTATTGAACCAGTGGCAGGAGCGGGCGATGGAGGGGATGCTCTTGGCATTGCAGTCACGGGTTGCGGTGATGGAGAAGAGAGTGGCATTGAACTCGCGTCTTGCGGTATTGTTGGAGCGGAAGAGCAAGGGAGGAGCGATGAAAGGATTGGAGCGGCGTTTGGCGAGACTGCAGGGAAGTCCGGTGGCCAAGCCAGGAGAGTTGAAGGAGGTTGGGGCAGAGAAGAAGGTCTGACAATCTACAGGGAGATTTTGGATGGAGGAAAGGAAACGGCGGCACGAGAGGGAGAAGGAACAGAAACTTGCACGGGAGCGGGCGCTGGTGATTCTCCAGGTGCGCAGTGGAGCCTTAACTGCAAAGGAGGGAGCGCAGCGGCTGGGGGTGTCGCGCAAGACGTATTACGAGTGGGAGGAGAAGTCGCTCAAAGCCATGGCCCTGGCGTTGGAGAATCATCCTGCGGGAAGACCGCCTGTGCCTGTGGACGAAGAGAAGGAGACGCTTCTGGAGCGGATCCAGGAATTGGAGAAGAAGCTGGATGTCGCGAAGCAGACCACCAAGGTGAAAGAGTTCCTGGGGGTGTATGAGGAGTTTCGGGACCGCGGCGGCGCTAAAAAAAAACAATAGATCGGCAAGAAGCGATCAGAAAGGTTGTAGAGACGATTGAGAGTATGAAGGAACGGACAGGGATGCCTTATGGGATGATTTGCAAGACGCTTCAGCTCCCTTTAGCGAGTTTTAACCGGTGGCGCTTCAGGATCAAGGAAAACGTTGTTTTAATCAATCGTCCGGGTCCGAAGAAGGTACAACCGTTTGATCCTTCGGTTCTTGACACGGAGGTTCAATCGTTAGATCATGGGGTGAAGCGGAGTGTAGGAACAACCGGCTTATATCAACGGTACCGGTTTAGTGTGTCACGGCGGGAGCTGGGGCGAATGGTGGAGCGGGTACGGCACGACCTGGAGTCGGATCGCCGTGCCCATCTTCGCTGGATCGAATGGCTGACGCCAGGGGTAGTGTGGGCTATGGACTTCACGGCATATGACCTGGGGATAGCCGGTAAAATCTATTTGCACAATACGCAGGATCTGGGCTCGCGGTACAAGTTTTTGCCGATGGCCGGAGAGTATCCGGTTGGAGAAGAGGTGGCTGGATATCTGAGCGAGAAGTTTGATCGGTATGGCACGCCTCTGGTGTTGAAGCGGGATAATGAAGGGAATATGAACCACACCGCCATCAACGATGTATTAGCCGAATCATTTGTTCTACCTTTGAACAATCCGGAGTATTATGCACCCTACAATGGAGCAATCGAAGAGTCACAACGAGAGGTGAAGACAACTCTACGGAAGAAAATTATGTTGGGTTTGCATGGCTACCGGGATCATATCGCTGCGTATGCGGAAGCTGCGGTCAATGATCTGAACCATCGGATCCGGCCTTGCCTGAATGGGAAGACATCCTGTCAGGCATTCTTTGAATCTGGCAACAGACCGGCTTTTACGAAACGGCAAAGGAGGGGAATCTATGATTGGGTAATGGAAAGGGTGGAAAGGATTTTGTTGGCAATGAATCAATCTGGACTGGCTGTCAGAGAATCAGCCTGGAGGATCGCGGTGGAATCCTGGCTCCAATCCAGTGGACATATCAGGGTTCACATCAATAAAAAGTGTCACCCAATTTTACCCCTTTTTTTAGCTCATGAATAGGTAGCGTGTACGGTGAGCTTGAGCTAAGTGGTGGGCGCTTTGCCCATCCACTTGAGCGACTTGTTCAGCACTAGTATCTACTTGACATAATAAGCGTAATATGCTAACTTTCCTGTATTATGAGCAGGAAAGCAAAAGAAATCACGTTGGAGCCCGAGCAACGGGCTGAGTTGGATCGATTGGTTCGAACCCATACCACTCCCAAGCGTATGGCGGAGAGGGCGCAAATTATTCTCTGGGGTGCTGAAGGGCAGAGTAACACGGAGATTGCCAAAAGGCTGAGGACTCGTGTTGCACGCGTTTGCAAATGGCGTAGCCGTTTCGTCAGAGAAGGGTTGGCAGGTTTGCTTGATGAACCGCGCCCCGGGCAGCCACGTAAGTACACCGCAGAGACCGAACACACAATTCTGCGCAAGATCGATGAAGCTCCTCCGAAGGGATATGCCCAGTGGAACGGAAGGCTTCTGGGGGAGAGGACGAGCATCCCGGATTATGAAGTGTGGGCGGTGTTGCGCAAGTATGGGATTAGCCTTCAGAGACGGCGCAGTTGGTGTATTTCGACGGACCCTGAATTTGCACGGAAGTCCGCTGATATTGTTGGGCTTTACCTGGATCCTCCTGAGAACGCCATGGTGGTATGCATGGATGAGAAGCCAGCCATTCAGGCGTTGGAACGGGCTCAGGGGTGGCTTAAACTGCCCAATGGCAAGGCGCTGACGGGAGCCAACCATGAGTATAGACGGCATGGAACGAGTACCCTCTTTGCAGCCTTGAATGTGGCCACGGGACAAGTGAAGGCGGGCCATTACGGCCGCCGTTGTCGCCGGGAGTTTCTGGATTTTATGAACGAGATCGTTGCCGAACATCCGGACGAGGAAATCCATGTGATTATGGACAATTTGAAGACTCATCGACCGAAGAGGGATCATTGGATTAAACGCCATCCGAAGGTTCATTTTCATTTTACGCCCACACATGCTTCCTGGCTGAACCAGATCGAAATCTGGTTCAGTCTTCTGAGCCGCTATGCCTTGAGGGGCGCCTCCTTTACAAGCGTCCGACAGTTGCGCCAGGCGATCGATGAGTTTATTTCCGTCCATAACGAAAAGGCAGCCCCGTTTGAATGGACCAAGCGTTATGTCAAATCAGTTCACCCTAAAAATAAGTACGCTTATTTATATAATTAGATACTAGTATTATGTCCATGCCCCTGGAGATAAAGTTTTTGGTTTGTAGTTTGGATTTGAGAAAGATTTGCAACATTCATTCCGTTTACATCTCCAACCCGATTCATCTTCTTGGAGCGGAGATTCTATGTTTGACATTAAGCATGAGCTGCAAAATGGCTCTCCTGATTTTTTATGAAAGAAAATTCCAAGCCGTTTATCGAAGCGGTAATGGCGACGTTTATTGCGAGTGAGGAGAATATAGAAAAGTGCTCCAGATAACGCCAGAAATTGTACCAGTATTATTGCAAGTAACCCTGTTTTGGATAGTTCGGGCAACACTTTTTGAAGGAATGGAAGGGAAATCTCTTTCCACACAATGGCAAGAAGGAATCCTATCACTCCTGCTATCGCTGATAATAGGAATTCCATTAATCTTTTCTGTATTATTTCTTTTATTTTCATGTGCCGAACAGATATTATGCCATCCTTTGTTTTTCTTTCATAGCACGCCATCTCTGGTGAAGCCCTATGCCTCTATGCGTGTTGGCTGCCAACGTACATAGTTACCATCGTGAGGATTGGTATGGATAAACTGATCTGTCGCCAATTGAGATAGTCTCGACGGTTCCAACCGCACAGTTGCAA
This sequence comes from uncultured delta proteobacterium, assembly GCA_963827685.1. Lineage (GTDB taxonomy): Bacteria > Desulfobacterota > BSN033 > BSN033 > UBA1163 > UBA1163. The sequence goes on from CAWHBU010000002.1 coordinate 599,474, forward strand.
ACGGGTTGTGATAGACTTCGAGACCGAGGTCATCCTGTGACGTTTCTTTGAGCACGGCAACAAAACTCAGGACACGACAGGTGTTTCTCGTTACCTTGCGTCCTCCCATAAAGCCGGCTCCCAGCGTGACAATGGTACCACCTGATGGCGCAGGAATTCCGAACCTGTATCCGTAGTCCCCGAACATGGCTTTCGTTACGGTCCAACAGTCCGGACTCTGATCCGCCACAAAGAATTACGTGTTTCAGATTAAGAATTTCTAGTATCTCTTCTCTGTTCATAACAGATATTAGACGGAAAAATTATATTATGATATAATAATTCTGCCTATTATTACATGCTTGATTCTCGTCTAACTTGTTAAAATAAAAAAGGGTTCTATGGTGAAAATCATGGATATCCACAATTGCTCCATAGAGTCCGGCGGATATCTGAAGAAAGCAAAGATCAATGATTTAGTGCGGGCTCTCCGGGGCATGCAGCCCCGGTGTTCCTGGAATGATAGAACATTATCAAGAAAGGATAGAGGCGTCAAGATTTTTAGATAGCCTGTTTTTAATTCCCATCCCCTGAAACAAGTCATGTCATCCAGAACTACATGGAAAATAACCCGATTATCCCTCTCTCCTATGGGGGTCGGAATGGACTCGTACCGAGGAGAGGGCTGGGGTGAGGGTGCATTATCACCTTTTTTATCCCCCTCCCCTTAATCCCCTCCCGCCAGGGGAGGGGAGTTTTTGGGGTTTGTCTTTTTGAATGTCTATTTTTCGGTCCTTAATTTTTCTTGACTTTCATGAAAAAATTTAATAAAAGGTGACTCATGATTCTACGACTCGAAGAGATCGAAAAGATAGTTTGGGAAGAGGAAAAGCTCTTCCTGATGAAACAGGTTGGGATTCTCCTGATCAAGAACAATGCAATCAAATTTGGTGACTATATCTTAGCCTCCGGGAAGAAAAGCCCTTACTATATTGATCTGAGACAAACTATTTCCAGCCCGACCACCATGGACTGGATCGCCAATTCTTTGACCCGAATCGTCCTCAATGAAATCGGGACGGGTAAGATTGACAAGATCTTAGGAGTCCCGACGGCAGGGGTTCCGTTTGCCACAGTGGTGAGTCAGAAATTGGGCATTCCCCTGATTTACTATCGACAAGCCAGGAAAGAACACGGGGTAAGGAAGAAGGTTGAGGGTATTCTGGAACGTAACGATCGGGTTCTGGTTATCGATGATTTGATCACCACGGGTGAAAGTGTGATTGAGACAGCAGAGGTGATCAGAGATCAGGGAGGTGTGGTTAACGAACTGGTCGTACTTTTGGATCGGGAGCAAGGGGGTCAGCAGAGACTCCGATCCTCCCGGATTGAACCTCATGCCCTGTTTAAGATTTCAGATGCCATGACGTGGCTTAACAAAGTTGGTCTCATCGAAGATAAGGTCTATGAGACATTGATCAAATATATCGAAGAAGAAAGTCAGACGGCTGCAATCAGTTGATTCTGAGCTGTCAGGCAAGAAATCAAACCCCAAATCCCGATTTAGAAAAGGAAACCCTTTTGCCGACATGTCATTGCGAGCACCTGAAAGGTGCGCGGCAATCTTTCTGAAGAAAGCGAGACTGCTTCGTTTCACTCGCAGAGACAGTTTCCTAAATCGGGATTTGGGTTAAACGGAAGTCGGGTTATCTTAGGTTAAAAAATTTAATCGGTTTTAAAAGGCAAGTATATTAATAAAAGAGGCCCCTCGCAATGGGCCTCTTTTATTTATTTTAGGCTATCTTTTTCTGGGCTTCTGCTTTGGCATTAGCAATGGCCTCGTCCTCTTTTTTCACATCATCTAAGGTCTTTGGTTTCACCTTATCCGGCATGGGTTCCAATCCGTACTTCCACTTCAAGAAATCTTTTCCCGTCTGGGGAAATAGCGCATAAACCAGCGTGTCACAAACATCCTTCGCCAAGCCCTCTGTCTCCTTCTTCACCTTCTCCATCTCCGGCTCAATCAAATCCGCGGGCCGACACGTAATAGGCTCCTTGCCCCTTTTATATCCTTTCAACACTAACTTCTTGATCTCATCAGAAATGGGGAGAGGAGGTTTCCCGTAAAGACCATACACGTAATTCTGCGTCTCCATCGATACCATCTTATACCGACCAAATAAAACGTTGAGCACAGCCTGAACCCCCACAATCTGGGAAGTAGGCGTCACCAGCGGAGGATAGCCCAAATCCTTGCGGGTCTGAGGAAGCTCGGCATAAACCTCATCTAGCCGATGGAGAGCCTTCTGCTGTTTGAGTTGACTCACCATGTTCGAGATCATCCCCCCGGGTATCTGATGCCTCAGCACATTCGTATCAATCACCGCCATCTTCGTCGTATCCAAGAACTCCCGATACTTGGGCGCAATGCTTTCGATATAATCCCCAAGTTTCAAGAGCTTGTCCAGATCCAACTTCGGATCCCAAGGCGTCCCCTCCAAAGCCACCACAATCGGCTCCACCGCAGGCTGTGAAGACCTCAGTGCAAAAGGAGCTAAGGCCGTATCGACAATGTCCACCCCCGCCTCAATCGCCTTAAGATAGGTCATCGATGCCATCCCACTCGTATAATGGGTATGTAGTTGAATGGGGATTTTAATGGTCTTCTTCAAGGCCTTTACCAACTCGTAGGCATCATAGGGAGCCAGCAACCCGGCCATATCCTTGATACAGAGGGAATCCGCTCCCATCCCCTCCAATATCTTTGCCTTCTCAATATAGTAGTTGAGATTATAAACCGGCCCCCCCATCCTCCTCTCGGTCAAAGAATAACAGATCGTCCCCTGAACATGCTTTCCCACCCTTTTGATCACCTTAAAGGCGGTCTCAAAGTTTCGCTCATCATTGACCGCATCAAAACAGCGGAAGATGTCAATGCCTACTTCAGCTGACTTCTCGATGAAGGCCTCCACCAGGTCATCCGGATGGTTCCGGTAAGCTACCAGATTCTGACCCCGAAGAAGCATCTGAAAGGGAGTTCTGGGCATCAATTTCTTCAACACCCTCACCCTCTCCCAGGGATCTTCTCCTAAAAACCGATGGGAAACATCAAAGGTAGCTCCTCCCCACATCTCCACCGAGTAGAACCCCACCTTATCCAGTTCCTCGGCAATGGGAATCATATCCTCTGTCCTCATTCGGGTGGCTAAACTCGATTGATGCCCATCCCGAAAGGTTGTATCCGTTATCTTTAGAGGTTTCTTCGGTATCTTGTCCATCGCTTCCATCTTCTTCCTCCTCAACGAGCCTTTTGACACAAACAGGTATGATTTTTCCAAAACCACTTGCCACGCCGTTTGCAAATCTGTTAACATATTGAGAATTTTTTTTCAAACAAAAGCTTTCAAGTCCCATCGTATCCCAGGAGAGCTCTGAAAAACTATTATACGCTCTCTGCATTTTACATCTGTGTAATCGGTCATAATCTGCGTAATCAGAGATTTCGAGGCTTTTTTCAGAAATCTCCCCAATTTTTCTTGACAAAAAGAGTTTTTTTCATATATTTATGTCTCTAATTTATTGGCCAAGAGCTGTAACGATATGTTTACGTTAAAATTGGACGAAATTCCGGAAGAGGGTCTGGATCTGAAGTGGCAAGAGGAAAGGGCTTCCCTGGCAACCTACCTGAAAGACCTTTCAAACATCGACTTCGACTTCGAGACCCCGCTCCAATCAGAGGTCAGGATTAAGAGGGTAGGTCGATCGATCTTAATCACAGGGAAGGTCCAGACCACTCTTCGATTGCAGTGCGTAAGGTGTTTGAAAGAATTTTCCTATCCTCTCTCCACTGCCTTTGAACTTACCCTTCACCCCTTGAAAGAATCTCCCTCTGAGGAAGAGACTGAACTGGGGAGTGAGGAGATGGAGTCGAGTTTCTTCGAAGGAGGAGAAATTCACCTGTCCGAAATCGCCTGCGAACAGATTTTTTTGGAAATCCCTTACCAGCCCCTTTGTCGGGAGGAATGTAAAGGGCTTTGCTCGGTATGCGGGAAAGATCAAAACCTCTCTCTCTGCGAATGCGTGAAGGAGGAATGGACCTCAGGCCTTTCTGCTCTTAAGAATTTAAAACTTGATTAATACCGCTATAATCTGTTATGTGGAAAAGATATAGCCATTAGGCCAAATTGTTCATTCAACATCTGACCATCATTGCAACGGATGAGAAAGGATCTATTAGAATGGGAGTTCCGAAAAGGAGAACATCTTCAGCAAGAAGGGATCAACGGCGAGCCCATAAAAAATTAAGCGCTCCTAACTTCTCTTTGTGTCCTCAATGCCATGAGCCTTTACTTCCTCACCATATTTGTCCACATTGTGGAACTTACAAAGGGAGAGAGATCATCAAGGTGGAGGAAGAGAAGTAAACCCCGTTAGAGAGGAGGGGGATTACCCCACCTTATTGGGGAGGAATTGGAGTCTTATTTATATCATCCTCGGCCTCGAGTCGAAGCAGTCTGCTATGAATAGCGGGGCTTTCCAAGGGGGTAAATCATTGAGGATGATATTAGGAGAACGTGCAAGATGAAGATCGCGGTCGATGCAATGGGAGGGGATTTTGCCCCTCAACTGATTGTTGAAGGAGCTGTTTTAGCTGCCAAAAAATATGGCGTCAAGGTGGTTTTAGTGGGGGACGAGGATCAGGTCAGTAAAGAACTATCCCGATACCCTACCTCGAAGCTTCCTATCTACATCCATCATGCTCCGTTTGTGGTTGCCATGCATGACTCTCCCTCTACGGTCATCCGGAGAATGAAAGATACCTCTATTAAAGTTGCCCTCGATTTGGCAAAAGAAGGGCAGGCGAACGGGGTGGTCTCCGCCGGAAATTCGGGAGCAGCCATGGCTTTGGCGATGTATATCTTGAAAAAATTGGAAGGCGTGGAACGACCTGCTATTGCTACCATCCATCCTACCACCAAAGGCAGCACGGTCCTCATTGATTCCGGGGGCAATGTGGATTGCAAACCTTTTCATCTCGTCCAGTTTGCGATGATGGGGGACGCCTATGCAAAGTATATCCTGGGAAAAGAAGAGCCTCGAATTGGTGTTTTGAGCAATGGAGAGGAAGAGGGAAAAGGAAATGAGCTGACACGAGAGGTCCATGACATTTTATCAGAGACCGATTTGAACTACATTGGTTATGTAGAGGGTAGGGATCTCAATAGTGGAGAGGTGGATGTGATCGTCTGTGATGGTTTTGTTGGAAATGTAGCATTAAAAACAAGTGAAGGGCTCTGGGAAACCATCCATGCCATTCTCAAATGGGAGGCACAGGATAATGTCAGGGCGAAGGCAGCTTATTTCCTGATGAGGCGGGCGATTCGCCGGTTGGAAAAAAGATTAGACTACGATGAATATGGAGGAGCTCCTCTTATAGGGATAAACGGCAATTGCGTCATCTGCCACGGTTCGTCGAATGCCAAGGCCATTATGAATGCCATTCTGTTAGCCTTGAACGTGGCCAAGAATAAATTGAATGAACATGTCATTCAAGAGCTTAAGGAGAAAGAAGATCTGTTTCGTCTGGGACAAAAACGTCCAGAGAAGGTGAATGAGGCGGTAAAATTGATACATTGAGATTTCTGAAAAAGTCCAGAAATCTCTGATTACACCGATTGTAAAACGATTACACGGAAAAGAAATGCATTGATTCGATGAATGAGGGTTAGGAGGTAGAAGGATTGGATTATTTTCTCACGCCAGAACAAAAGATGATTCGAGATTTAGCGAAGAAGGTCGCCGAAGAGAAAATGCTACCGGTCCGGGCGGACCTGGATGAGAAGGAGGAGTTCCCGTGGGAGATTATTAAAGTCAGCGCGGAAGCGGGTCTCATGGGTGTCTCCATGCCAGAAGAGTACGAGGGCTTTGGAGGAGGCGTCTTAGAATATTGTTTGGTAGCAGAAGAATTGAGCCGTGTCTGTCTCGGAATCGCCACCAGTGTGGTCGCAAGCGGTTTGGGCGCTATGCCCATCCTGCTTTTTGGAAACCCTGAACAGAAGAAAAAATATCTCCCTGATATCGCCAAGGGGAAAAAGTTAGCTGCTTTTGGATTGACTGAGGCGGATGCGGGAAGTGATGCAGGTGCCATCCGAACGATTGCCACCCGAAAGGGGGAGGGGTATGTTTTAAATGGAACCAAGCAGTGGATCACGAACGGTGGCGAGGCGGAGATCTACTCGATCATAGCCATGACCGATCGGTCAAAGGGACCGAGAGGAGCAAGCGCCTTGATTGTTGAAAAGGGAACCCCGGGCTTTACTTTTGGGAAGAAAGAGAAGAAAATGGGAATTCGGGCCTCTGCCACACGGGAGCTGGTCTTTCAGGACTGCTTTGTTCCTCAACAAAACCTCATTGGAAAAGAAGGAATGGGGTTTATCGTCACCATGAGGACGTTTGATCGAACCCGACCTGGGGTAGGCGCCCAGGGCGTTGGATTGGCCCAGGGTGCGCTCGACGAGGCGGTCCGTTATGCCAGAGAACGGGAGCAGTTTGAAAAGAAGATCATTTCTTTCCAGGCGATTCAGCACATTTTGGCCGACATGGCTACTCTCGTGGAGGCCGCGAGGGCATTGGTCTATTCTGTCGCTCGCTATATTGATCAATCGGAAAATCCCAAGGAGATTTCAAAGGTCTCCGGAATGGCCAAGGTCTTTGCCAGCGATGTCGCCATGAAAGTGACCACCGATGCGGTTCAGGTCCTCGGAGGCTATGGGTATATGAGAGATTATCCCGCCGAGAAGATGATGCGGGATGCAAAAATTCTCCAGATCTATGAAGGAACGAATCAGATCCAGCGGAATATCATCGGTTTGGAATTGAGCAAGGAATACGCTGGGAAGAAAGGACCCCGATGAAGTCAATCGCCTTTATCTTCCCGGGGCAGGGATCCCAGTATGTGGGGATGGGAAAAGAACTTTTCGAGAACTTCGATGTGGCCAAGAAGATCTTTGAGGAGGCGGATGATACCCTTCATTTCTCTATTTCCGCACTCTGTTTTAAGGGCCCTGAAGAAGCGTTGAAGCTGACTGAAAATACTCAACCTGCCGTGCTGACGACGAGCATTGCCGCGCTGAAAGTACTCCAGGCGGAGAAAGGTACGGCTCCTCAGTTTACTGCGGGACATAGCCTCGGAGAATACAGTGCTTTGGTCGCCTCCGGAGCGCTCACCTTTTCTGAAGCAGTGAAGATTGTCCGTCTCCGCGGTAAATTCATGCAGGAGGCTATCCCTGTGGGAGAAGGGGCCATGGCGGCTGTCCTCGGTATGGAGCGGGAACAAGTTGAAAAGCTCTGTGAAGAAATTTCGTCCGGAGAGGTTCTCACCCCTGCCAATTTTAATAGCCCGGGTCAGATTGTCATCGCTGGTCATTCGAAAGCGGTCGAACGGGCGATCGAGAGAGTAAAACAGGAAGGGAAGAAAGCAGTCCTCCTTCCGGTCAGTGCTCCATTCCATTCTCCTCTTATGAAACCAGCCGGGGAGCGTTTGGGGAAAGCGTTGGAGGAGATCTCCGTTGCCGATCTGAAGATTCCGGTCGTGACAAATGTCGAGGCAGAGGTTAACACTGCAAAAGATAGAGTGAAAGGATTATTGGTGGCTCAGGTATCGAGCCCTGTTCGCTGGGAAGAGTCCATCAGGAAGATGATTGAAAAGGGGATCGAGCAGGTTTTGGAAATAGGGCCCGGGAAAGTACTCTCAGGTTTGATGAAACGGATCGATAGCCGGGTGGAGAGTAAGAATTTAGAAGATCTCCGGACCCTAAAAAGCATAGAGCATGGCGCATAGAGCATAGCCATATGAAAGCACCAAATTCCAAGCACCAAATATCAAATAAGCCTCAATGACCCAAATTCGAGCCTTAAAACAAAATCGGTTTAGGTCATTGGACGTTCGCGATTGGAGCTTATTTGGGATTTGGAATTTGTGATTTGGAATTTTGGACGCTATGCGCTCAGCGCTTTGCGATTTTCGGATTCATGGAGGGAAGGATTGAAATTGACAGGGAGAGTGGCTTTGGTGACCGGGGCGGCTCAGGGGATTGGAAAAGCAGTTGCCCTGCTCCTGGCTCGAAACGGTGCCGATATAGTTGTGTCGGATATCAATCTGGAGAAGGCTGAAGAGACGGCAAACGAAATTAGATCGATTGGGCAGAAAGCCATGGCCGTTAGGGTGGATGTGGCCAATTGGAATGATGTAGAGCGGATGGTGGAGGTCATCTTAGAAAAGTTTGCAAAGATTGATATTTTAGTGAATAATGCCGGAATTACCCGTGATAAATTGATCCTCAGGATGACAGAAGAGGATTGGGATGCAGTGCTCAATGTCAATCTGAAGGGGACGTTTCATTGTACCAAAGCGGTCGTCCGACACATGGCGAAACAGAGAAGCGGAAAGATAGTCAGTATTGCCTCAGTGGTGGGAGAGATGGGGAATGCCGGACAGGCGAACTATTCTGCCTCAAAGGCCGGGGTGATTGGTTTGACGAAAACCATCGCAAGGGAGTTCGCGCAGAGGGGGATCAATATCAATGCCATCGCTCCCGGATATATCGAAACCCCGATGACTGAGGTCCTTCCAGAGAAAGCGAAGGAGGAATTAAAAAAGTTGATTCCCATGGAGCGATTAGGTAAACCCGAGGATGTGGCCGAAGCCGTACTCTTCCTCGTTTCCGAAGAATCCAGTTATATTACCGGTCAGGTGTTGAATGTGAACGGTGGCATCTATATGTGACGAATCAAATTAAGGAGGTGATTAAATGTCCATTGATAAGAGGGTCAAAGAGATTATCGTAGAGCAATTGGGTGTCAATGAAAACGAGGTGGCTCCAGAGGCTAAATTCGTTGATGACTTGGGAGCGGATTCTCTCGATTTAGTCGAGTTGGTCATGGCTTTGGAGGAGGAATATAATATAGAGATCTCCGATGAAGAGGCAGAGAAGATCCTAACCGTTGGAGATGCTATTGAATATATCCAATCCCATGTCACTCAGTAAAGGTTCTCACCCGGCACATGCTGAAGGAGGTGTGAGGTTTTGGGAAGAAGGGTTGTTGTTACAGGGATGGGGTTGGTGATCCCCGTTGGAATCGGAGTCGAAACGGCGTGGAAAAATGTCTGTGAAGGAAAGTCAGGCATTGGCGCCCTCACGCGGTTCGATACAAACGGATTTGAGACGAAGATTGCAGGGGAGGTGAGGAACTTCAACCCGGAGTTGTACATTGATAAGAAAGAGATCAAAAAAATGGATCTCTTCATTCATTATGCCATTGCGGCCACCAAGGAAGCCTTGGACGATGCCCGGTTGACCATCACTGCGGAAAACTCTGAGCGGATCGGGGTGATCGTGGGGACAGGCTTAGGAGGATTACCGAGTCTTGAAAGATATCACAAAATCCTTCTGGAAAAGGGACCGGGCCGAATCTCGCCATTCTTCATCCCGATGCTCATTGCCAATTTGGCATCTGGACAGATTGCTATCCAGTTTGGTCCCAAGGGGCCCAACACGTGTGTGGTTACAGCCTGTGCGACAGGGGGGCATTGTATAGGGGATGCCTTTCGTGCCATTGTTTATGGAGATGCGGAAGCAATGATTGCCGGGGGCACCGAAGCCAATATTACCCCGCTCACCATTGGTGGGTTCAATGCGATGAAGGCTCTTTCTACGAGAAATGATGAGCCAGAGAAGGCCTGCCGGCCTTTTGAGAAGAATCGGGACGGCTTTGTTGTCGCAGAGGGTGCAGGAATTTTGGTTTTAGAGGAACTACAGTTTGCATTAAAGCGAAAGGCAAAGATCTATGCGGAATTGATAGGCTACGGTTACACGGGCGATGCCTACCATATTACTGCCCCATCCCCGGATGGCGACGGTGCTGTACGATGTATGAGGATGGCGATTAAAGATGCCGGGCTGAAGCCAGAGGACATAGATTACATCAATGCCCATGGAACCTCCACCCCGCTTAATGACTTGACCGAGACAGTTGCCATTAAAAAGCTATTCGGTGCTCATGCCAAAAAGGTACCCATCAGTGCAACCAAATCGATGACCGGCCATCTCTTAGGGGCAGCCGGAAGCACAGAAGCCATTTTCACTATTTTGGCCATTCAGAATGGGATCATGCCACCTACCATTAACTATGAGGAGCCCGACCCACAATGTGATTTAGATTATGTACCCAACGTGGCAAGACGAAAACCTTTAAAGGTCGGCATGTCTAACGCCTTCGGATTTGGTGGTACCAATGCCGCGCTCGTCTTCAAGAAATTTGAAGGATAAAGCATGCAGATTGGGTTGGCCTGTGACCATGGAGGCTTCGAGCTCAAAGAAGAGCTGAAGGCCTTTTTGAAATCCCTCGGTGTCAAAGCGATTGACATGGGTACCTTCAACGAAGATTCAGTGGATTATTCAGATTTTGGAGTCTTGGTAGCGGACAAGGTCTCTCGGGGAGAATTGGAGAAGGGTATCCTCGTCTGTGGTACCGGCATTGGGATGTCCATTGTAGCAAATAAATTTCCGAGAATCAGAGCGGCTCTGGCCAACGATCTTTATTCTTCCCGTTGCAGTCGAGAACATAATGATGCCAATATCTTGATTATTGGTGGTAGAATTGTAGGGAAGGAACTGGCAAAAGAAATCGTGAAGGTTTGGTTGGAGACCCCTTTTGCTGGGGGGAGGCATAAAAGGCGAATAGAAAAAATCGAGGCCCTGGAAAAGGTAAACTTTAAGAAGTAAGCACCAAATCCCAAGCCCTGTGCCTAATATGGTGCAGGGCAAGCACCAAATACCAAATGGCAAATACCAAATAATTTCCAATTACCAAAATTCAAAATTTCAAACAAATGTTTAGGTCATTAAAGATTGGAATTTGTGAATTGTTTGGGATTTGAAGTTTGTCATTTGGAACTTGGAATTTGGACATATCCTCTCGATGGCTCACCCTTGAAAGAGAAAGAGAAAAAAAAGGTTTCTTCCCATCGACCCTCCTGGGAAGAGTATTTTATGGACATCACTCATCTCGTTGCCAAGCGATCGACCTGTCTGCGAAGGCAGGTAGGAGCTGTCCTCGTCAAAGATAAAAAGATTCTGGCTACGGGTTACAATGGGGCTCCCTCCCGACTGGAACACTGCTTGGACGTCGGTTGTCTCCGGGAGAAACAAGGAATCCCTTCCGGGGAGCGACACGAACTCTGCCGGGGCCTCCATGGTGAGCAGAATGCAATTATCCAAGCCGCCTACCACGGAGTGGAGATTCGGGGAGCTACCCTTTACTGTACCAACCACCCCTGTATTATTTGTTCGAAAATGATCATCAATGCAGGAATTCAGAAGGTCGTCTACGAAGATGGCTATGCTGATTCCTTGGCCAGGGAGATGTTCAAAGAGTCGGGAGTTAAAATTGAAAAGTTCGACCGAAAGAGAGTAGAAAGTGGAAGGTAGAGAGTGGATATAAGAAAGTCCACACACCACTTTCCACCTACGACAATCTAAAAATATGAAATGCCCCTTCTGTAACCATCCAGAAAGTAAAGTGGTCGATTCCCGATTGGGAAAAGATAAAGACACTATTCGACGAAGGAGGGAATGTCTCGGCTGCCACAAACGATTTACCACCAGCGAGAGGGCAGAGGATGCCCTTCCATTGGTCGTGAAGAGGGATGGCCGAAGAGAACCTTTTAATCGCCTTAAGATCTTCAACGGCCTGAAAAAGGCCTGCGAGAAGAGGCCCATCAGTATTAACGTGATTGAAAAGATTGTCAATCGTATCGAGCTCCATTTCCAGGAGAGAGGAGAAAGGGAAGTTAAGAGCACTGAGATTGGGGAGAGGGTGATGGAGGAACTCCACCGTTTAGATGGAGTGGCTTATATCCGATTCGCCTCTGTCTATCGGCAGTTCAAAGACATTCAAGAGTTCATAGATGAGTTGAAGGACCTCCTTGGGAATAAGGAAGAGGCGAAAAAGAAATAATCTCGAAATCTGAAGCGCGAATTTCCTACCTACCGCAGACTGGCGAAGCAAGGGTTTAAAGTCCAAATGTCAAAATCCAAATGTCAAATGAATGTCAAAGCTCGAAATCCAAAGGGTCGTTGACATTTGACCGGAACGTGCCCCGCAAGCCCCGCCTTGTAGGCGGGGTTAAGGGGCACAATATGGAATGATATTACAATGCCGGGAAGCCCCGCCCTGTGGGCGGGGAGCTTCACTTTGGATTTGATTTGACATTTGAGTTTTGGCATTTGACATTTAAGTAACCGGTTTTGTTTAAAACTTAGCTTATGGACGACGAACAATGGATGAAACGAGCACTCCGGCTCGCAGAGAAAGGAAGGGGAAGAACCTCACCCAATCCCATGGTGGGTGCTATTCTGGTGAAAGATGACAAACTGGTTGGGGAAGGGTACCATGCGAAAGCAGGAGAGGCTCACGCTGAGATCATCGCACTCCAACGGGCAAGGGAAGAAGCAAGAGGAGCCATCCTTTACCTCAATCTGGAGCCCTGCACCCATTATGGAAAGACACCTCCCTGTGCTCCGCAAGTGGTCGAAGCGGGTGTGAAACGTGTGGTCGTTGGGATGGAGGATCCCAACCCATTGGTAAAAGGCAAAGGGATTGAGATTCTGAGAAGTGCCGGCCTCGATGTTGAAGTAGGGATTTTGGATAAGGAGTGTCGGAGATTAAACGAGGCCTTTTGCAAATATATATTAAAAAAAGAGCCTTTTGTTATTTTAAAGGCTGCCGCCACGCTGGATGGCAAAATAGCTACCCGAAATGGTGATTCCAAATGGATTTCCGGAGAGACTTCGAGACGTTTCGTCCACAAATTGAGGAGTCAAGTAGATGGAGTTCTTGTAGGCATCGGGACCGTATTGAAAGATGACCCCCAGCTTACAGCCAGGATCAGGGGAGGAAGAGACCCCTATCGTATTGTTCTCGATAGTCGTTTGAAGATTTCAGAAGCAGCCAGAGTGATTGGAACCCTTCCTTCAAAAGCAATCGTAGCCACAACAGAGTTAGCCCCTGAAGATAAGATAGAAAGATTGGGGAAGAGAGGAGCTCGGATCTTGACCCTCGATTCCAAAGAAGGAAGGGTGAATTTGAAGTCATGTCTCTCCAAACTGGGGGAGATCGGGATGATGAGCCTTCTGGTGGAAGGAGGGAGTCAGGTCAATGGTTCGTTCTTGGATGAAGGTTTGATCGATAAACTTCTTCTCTTTCTCTCCCCTAAATTGATCGGTGATAACCAGGCTCTGGGAATCTTTGGCGGGAGAGGAGTATCCAACCTCCAAGAGGCGATTCCTCTAAAAGAAATTAAAGCAAGAAGAATTGGAGAAGACATACTTTTAGAGGGCTATTTGGAATGGGAAATAGAGTAATGTTCACTGGAATCATAGAAGACAAAGGGAAGGTTTTAAGGGTGGAATACCGAGGAAAAGAAAAGAGGTTGGCCATAGGATTGCCACTTTATTTGACAGAAGTGCAACTTGGTGATAGTATTAATATAAATGGAGTTTGTTTAACCGTTGTTCAGAAGAAGGGACAGGAAATCGAACTTGATCTGTCCCAAGAGACTCTTCAAAAAACGATATTGGGGGAGTTGAGAGAAGGGAACCCAGTCAATTTGGAAAGAGCCCTGAGGCTGACAGATCGCCTGGGAGGGCATATTGTAACCGGGCACATTGATGGGATTGGGGTGATTGTTGAAAAGAGGAAGGAAAGGGATTTCTTTCAATTGAGGATAACGATTCCTGAATCCGTATCAAGGTATGTTGTACAAAAAGGGTCCATCGCCATTGACGGAATCAGCCTGACGGTGAATGAATATCAGGGAAGAGAGATTCAAATAACCCTGATTCCATACACGGTAGAGAAAACCACTCTCATGGACAAAAAGGTTGGAGATCGAGTCAATGTGGAAGCTGATATTTTGGGCAAATATGTAGAAAAGCTTTTTGCCCGGGGGGACAGGAAATCTGGTAATATAGATCTGTCTTTTTTAATGGAGCACGGTTTTACGAAAGGAGATGGAGAGGTTTAAATGATACATAGAATCGAGGCTGCATTAGAGGATATCCGTCAGGGGAAGATGGTGATCCTGGTCGATGACGAAGATCGGGAAAATGAAGGCGATCTCACCATGGCATCAGAGAAGGTGACGCCTGAGGCCATCAATTTTATGGCAAAGTACGGAAGGGGATTGATTTGCCTTTCATTAACCGACGAAAGGCTCAATGAGCTTCGTCTCCCAATGATGGTCTCTGAAAATACGTCACGGTTTCAGACCGCTTTCACCGTCTCCATCGATGCACGTAAAGGGGTCACCACGGGTATTTCAGCAGCTGACCGGGCAACCACTATTTTGACTGCTGTGGATGAAAACACCCGGCCCGAAGATTTGGTCTCACCCGGTCATATATTTCCGTTAAGAGCCAGACAGGGTGGGGTGTTGGTCCGAACCGGCCAGACTGAAGGGTCGGTCGATTTAGCGAGATTAGCAGGGCTAAAGCCGGCAGGCGTGATCTGCGAGATCATGAAAGATGATGGGACGATGGCAAGGATGCCTGATCTTCAGATCTTTGCTGAAGAACATGGGCTAAAGATTGTAACCATTGCCGATTTGATCAAATATCGCCTGAATAAAGAGTCCCTGGTTCGAAGGATTGCCACGGCCACCCTTCCTACAAAATACGGGGGTGTGTTTACAGCCATTGCCTATGAAAACGATGTGGATTCCTATCACCACATTGCCTTGCTCAAAGGGGAGATTGGACCAGAGGACACAGTCCTGGTGAGGGTTCATTCGCAATGTCTCACCGGTGATGTATTCGGATCGAAGCGATGCGACTGCCAAGAACAGCTTCACACGGCCATGGCGATGGTAGAAAAAGAGGGGAAAGGTGTTATCGTCTATATGAGGCAGGAGGGAAGAGGAATCGGATTGGTCAATAAACTGAGAGCTTACTGTCTTCAAGATATGGGGAAGGATACGGTGGAAGCCAATGAGGCACTGGGATTCAAGGCTGATATGAGGGATTATGGAATCGGGGCTCAGATCCTTGCGGATCTTGGTCTTCATAAGATTCGCCTGATGACCAACAATCCTCGAAAGATCATCGGTCTGGAAGGATATGGCATTGAGGTGGTCGAGAGGGTACCGATCGAGACAAAACCCCATCAAGAGAATATTGAATACCTTAAGGCGAAAGCAAAGAAGATGGGTCACCTGCTCTCCATCAAATCGGGAGACTGATGGTGATTGGTGACTCGTGACTCGTGATTTGATAAGAATAATGATAGGTCATTAGCGGAGTAAGAATTTCGAATCACGAATCACTGACACGGTTCACAATGAAAGGAGAAGAAGATGGTGAAGACCTTCGAAGGCAAATTGATGGCCAAGGGACTCAAATTTGGGATTGTCTTGAGCCGATTCAATGACTTTATTGGCGAACGACTTCTGGAAGGGGCAATGGATGCCTTACGGCGAAGTGGGGCGGAGGAGGGGGATTGTGCGGTAGCTCGGGTTCCGGGGGCCTTTGAGATTCCCCTGGTTGCAAAGAAGATGGTCAAGAGCGGGCGATATGATGCCGTCATTTGCTTAGGCTCTGTGATCCGTGGAGCCACTCCTCATTTTGGTTATATTGCTAATGAGGTCACCAAAGGGATTGCCAGCCTCACCTTGGAAAGTGAAGTTCCTATCTCCTTCGGGGTGCTGATTACCGATACCATCGAACAGGCGATTGAAAGGGCAGGGACCAAAGTCGGGAACAAAGGTTTTGATGCGGCGATGTCAGCCATCGAAATGGCCAATCTCGTGAAGGAGATAGGAAAGGGTAAACCCCGTTAGAACGTCTGCTACTTCATAACGGGAAGGCTCACACGGGGCATTGAACCCCGTGTTCGCTCCGTTTAGAGATAAATCTCTAACGGGGTTCGCTGAAAAGGGAATAGTTTTCATCCCGGCTGCAAGCAGCGGGGTTTTCTAACGGGGTAAAGGATAGTTTGCGGAAAAGAAGAAAATCGAGGGAGTTCGCTCTCCAGGTTCTTTATCAATTGAATATTACGAAGCAAGAGGCCGTCACGGCCCTCACTCAATTCCAGGAACATTTTTCACGCAATGGAGAAACAGATGAGTTTCTGAAACGTCTCGTCCTGGGTGTTTTGGAGCATTGCCACGAGTTCGATCGGCTCATCGAACAATACTCAGAAAATTGGCGTTTAGATCGGATCAACATGATTGACCGAAATATCCTCCGTATGGCTCTCTTCGAACTTCTCTACTGTGAAGAGATTCCTCCTAAAGTTACCCTTAACGAAGCCATTGATCTCGGAAAACGATATGGGTCCGAAGACTCTGGAAGTTTTATCAATGGCATTTTAGACCGAATCCAGAATGAGGTTGTCCGGAAGCCCATGGAATGAAAATAGACTATTGGTTAAGGTCAGGAGGCCCGCTTAGTACAATGAACGATGGACAATGAACAATGAACAAAAAAGATAATAAACTGTTCATCGTCCCTAAATAATATGGGGATCGTTACCCTAACCCAACGACCAAGGGCTTCTGATTACGAAGGAATATGGATATCATTCTTTCCAAAGAAAGGGTTGATGTTCAGGAGTGCGATGTCCTGGTCAGCGGATTTTTTATGGATGAGAGGCCACTGAAGGGATCGAGTGGCTGGATCGATTGGAGGCTCAATGGAAAATTATCTCGGCTCCTGATGGAGAAGAAGTTGACCGGCGATTGGAAGGAGGCAACTTTGATCCCCACACAGGGAAGGATTATGCCCCCGTTGACCCTTCTCCTCGGTCTTGGAGAAATGAAAGAATACACTTATCTTCGCCTCCGGGAACTCCCTCCCCATCTCTTGGAGATCCTTAAGAAACTGGACGCTATCAATGTTTGCCTTTCGCTTCCCTATGAAGAGAGCTACAGCGTGAGTTGTGGTAAATTGGCCGAGGTTCTCATCAAAGGGATCGCGGATTGCTTAAATCTGAGTGGATATCCATTTAATGGAGAATGGATCAAGAGACTTAGGCTTCATTTCGCGGAAGGGGAAGAGCATTTCTCAGAGATTCTTTCTGGGGTTCACACCGCCAAGTCCATTTTGACAAAACGCATTCAGGTCAGGATTTCCACTCCCTGACAAGGCGCAAGGAGCAAAGAGTCTTAACACCACGCGGTATACCTGCTTGAGTCTGCCTGCCGGTAGGCAGGCGGTCTGCTTCATGCCATAAAGTGTTTATCAATGAGTGTTTGAAAGTTTTTCTTCGAAATATTGAAGCGTTCTTCTCAGTCCTTCTTGACGACCTACTTTAGGTTTCCATCCTAATATCGTCTTTGCCTTGGTGATGTCCGGTTGTCTCACCTTGGGGTCATTCTGGGGTAAGGGGCAAAAAACAATCCGACTTTTACGTCCGGTCAAGTTGAGGATCTCTTTTGCGAAGTCCAAGATGGTAATCTCCTCAGGGTTTCCCAGGTTGACGGGGTCCGCTACATCGGAATCAAGAAGTTTTTCGATTCCTTCGATTAAGTCATCCACATAACAGAAACTGCGGGTTTGAGTGCCGTTTCCGTAAACCGTGATATCCTCTCCTTTCAATGCCTGAACCATAAAGTTGGGCAACGCCCTTCCATCGTCAAGCCTCATACGCGGGCCATAGGTGTTGAAGATTCGTGCAATTCGGGTTTGGAGACCGTGCGTCCGGTGGTAAGCCATGGTAATGGCTTCAGCAAACCTTTTCGCTTCATCGTAGACTCCTCTTGGTACCACAGGATCAACATTCCCCGGATACGATTCTGGTTGGGGATGGATCATGGGGTCTCCGTAGACCTCAGACGTCGAGGCGAGGAGAAACCTTGCTTTCTTCTCCTTTGCTAAACCGAGTGCTTTATGAGTGCCCAACGATCCCACTTTCAACGTTTGAATCGGATAGTCAAGGTAATCCTTTGGACTCGCGAGGGATGCGAAGTGGAGGATATGGTTGAGTCTTCCTTCAACATGAAGGTATTCGGTCACGTCGTATTTGATAAATTTAAATCTTTCATGTTCCATTAAGTGAGCGATATTTTCAATATTCTCTTTTTTGATCAGATTATCCATACAGATAACCTCATGCCCCTGAGCAATAAAAAAATCGCAGAGGTGGGAGCCGAGAAATCCTGCTCCTCCCGTAATCAAAGTCCTTTCCATTTTGTTCCTCCTGCTAAAATCCTCCCAGCCCCCCTTGCTAAAGGGGGAACAGAGGAGATAAATGATCTGCATCGTTCAAGAAAATGAACTATTACGCCTTTTCAGAAATCTTTTGATGGAGGCTTAACTATTACCATAGTCGAGAGGACTTGTAAACATGTCATTGCCAACCCTTCAACTTTCTTTTGACAATTGGTCCGAAATAGGGTAAAAAATGATACCCGTGTAGCATTGAATCTATTCTGGAGGGGCTCGACTTATGGTTCAGAAAGTGTCGAAGATCTGGATGGACGGGAAATTGATCCCCTGGGAAGAGGCCAACGTCCACATCCTGACGCATAGTCTTCATTATGGCTTGGGAGTCTTTGAAGGAATCCGATGTTATCTTGGTCATGACGGGAAGTCCGCAGTCTTCAGATTAAGGGAGCATGTGGACCGACTCTTCGATTCTGCCCAGATCGGAGATATCAAAATCCCTTATTCCAAGAGGGAGATTGCAGAGGCCTGTAAAGAGACGTTGCGGGTGAATCGATTGAGAGAAGGTTATATCCGACCGATTGTCTTCATTGGAGAAGGGGTGATGGGGGTTTATCCTGGGGATAATCCGATCCAGGTAGCAATTATCACATGGTCATGGGGAGCCTATCTGGGAGAAGAAGCTTTGGAGAAGGGAATTCGGGTAAAGGTTTCCTCCTACACGCGTCATCACGTCAACGTGATGATGACCAAAGCGAAGATCTGCGGGAATTATGTCAATTCGGTTATGGCTAAGAGAGAAGCGGTCAAGATGGGATATGACGAAGCCTTGATGCTCGATACGGAGGGCTATGTCTCAGAGGCCAGTGGAGAGAATATCTTCATGGTGAAAAACGGGGTGTTGAAAACCACTCCCCTCACCTCCATTCTTTCTGGGATCACCCGCGATTCCGTGATTCAAATCGCCAAGGCAAAAAAGATCACTCTGGTGGAGGAGCGATTTACTCGAGATGAACTTTATACGGCTCAAGAAGCCTTTTTTACAGGGACGGCAGCCGAGCTGACACCTATCCGGGAAGTCGACGATCGTGTCATTGGCAATGGAAAACCAGGTCCAATAACCCGAGAACTTCAAGCCGCCTTTTTCGATATCGTCAAAGGGAAAAACCCAGAATATAGAGAGTGGCTGGACTATCTTTAAATCGTGGCCCGTGATTCGTGACTTGTGATTCGTCGAAGTCATTAAAATTATTTTTACTTCACGAATCACCAATCGCCATTAACAATTCACGAAATGAGATGCATCTGATCATCGATGGCTATAATCTCCTTCACGTTAACCGCTCCTTGACCTGCCTCAATTCCACCGAACTCCGATGGGAGCGGGACCGCCTCATTGATCAACTTTCAGCCTATCAAAAACTTAAATCCTGTGGGATGACTGTTGTTTTCGATGGATGGCAAGGAGGTTGGAACACGGAGAAAAGTGAGCATCACAGGGAGATTGAGATCATCTACTCCAAATTAGGAGAAAAGGCGGATGAGGTGATTAAACGGCTGGTCAAAGAGAAAGGTTCTGGGGCGATTGTCATTACTTCGGATCGAGATATATCAAGATTTGCTGAACGCATGGACGTTGCCGTGATTCCCTCTGAGCCATTTCGAGAAAAGCTGGAAGTCTCTCCTAACCGGTTTGAAGAGAGCCTTGAGGAAGAGGAAGAAGAAAGAGGGGTTAGGAAAAAAGGACTCTCAAGAAGACTTTCAAAAAAGGAGAAAAGAACCAGAGCCGCCTTAAAAAAATTATGATAATTTAGGAATTACGGAATTTAGGAATTGCGAATCAAAAGATCAGAATGCCAATTCCTCAATTCCTGAATTCCTCAATCCCCCAATCCCTCAATCTCTCTGTCCGCATTCAGCGGGCTTTCCACTTATTCTCTGTTCCTTGCAAAAGTCTGGAGATATTGGATTGGTGTCGATAGAGAATTATGCCGGCAATAATCACACTTACAGTGAAATAGGCCTGAGATTCATCCCTAAAAAAGGCAATCAGAATCGGAATGGTTGTTGCGCAAATGATGGATCCGAGAGAGATGTACCTCCATTTCCAAACGATCCCTGCAAACATTAAAAGTTCAATAAGGACTGGAACCGTTGAGATCGGAAGGTAAAAACCCAAGGCGGTAGCAACGCCCTTTCCACCTTTAAACCCGAGAAAGATTGAGAAGACGTGACCGAGAAATGGACTTAACCCTGCAAGGGCTATCCATACGTCCCGCGAAAGACCCCATTGATCCGCAGGAACCAAATACATGGCGATAACCGTGGGAATCACCCCCTTTAACACATCTCCAATTAATGTCAGGATGCCTAATGACCTTCCGACGGTCCGAAAGATATTGGTCGCCCCAATATTTCTACTTCCTATTTCTCTTGGGTCCACTTTGGAAAAGAGTTTAGTGAGAAGAAGTCCAGTGGGGACTGAACCTAAGAGATAACCAAAGAGAGCAATGAATATTCCGGTGGGCATCGAAGCACCTCACGCTAAATGGCTATCCTTCTTCTCCAGTTCACGAGAAAAATCCCCATGGAGACCATGGGAAGGCCTATCATTAAAGAAACAGTCAGCTCCTCGTGGAGGAGAAGGATTCCGAAAAGAACCCCGAAGATTGGGGTGAAAAAGGTGAAAGCGGAGAGCCTGCTAACTGAATATTTGTGGATGAGCTTGAACCATACCAAATAAGTAATAAAGGCGATGATGACCGATTGATAGAAGAGAGAGGCGATGATATAAGGGTCGATCCTATAAATCCACTTCGGTTCAAGGATGATGCTCACGGCGAGCAAAATGGGGATCGAGAAGAAAAGCTGATAAAGGAAGGTGTGTATCGGTTCAACCCTTTTTGCCATAAACTTCTTGATGTAAAGGGTTGTGGCTCCCCACAAGACGGCAGCCGTGATCTGCAAAATATCTCCCAAGAACATGGTTGTTTTGGCTGTTTTGGGTCTGCCGCCAAAGACGACGAAGATGCCAGTAAAAGCCAAGATGAGACCTAAACTTTTTGCGATGGTCAGCCGGTCCTCTTTGAGAAAGAAATGAGCCCCAATGGCCACGACAAAGGGGCTCAGATAGACGAAGAGCACAGAGCGGGCGGCATCTGTATAGAGCAAGCCGAAGTAGATACAGGCGAACTCTGCTCCAAACAAAAGACCCACCATGACCCCGTGAAAGAGCATCACATCCGTGTGGAATAACTTCTCTTCCTTCCTGAGGCAGTAGATCAGCCCACAAATTGAAGCAACGATGGATCGTAAAGTTGATGCAAAAATGGGTGAGACACCTTGATTCGAATATTTGATAACAGGATAATTAAAGCCCCAAAGCAAAGTCACGATAACCAGCGTGACAACGGCTTTAAGATCCAAATAATCTTTGCTCTCCATTTTTCTGTTTTTTACACCATAATAACTTTTTTTGCAATATCCATCGAATTTTTACTCCGAGGGGTATAATTTCTAATCTCAAATCTTCGTTAACTTCATTCTACTATTTTAGTAAGCTCTTATGTTGTCTAAGGACATGTTGAGATTTGCTGAAGAATCAAGATTGAGTTAACCACTTCATAGAAGGGCTATGTTGAAATAAGATTCATTAATTCTTAGAAAAGTCTTGGACCCATCTCACACAGGGGGACTTAACGATGAAGAATTAAATCTTAGATACAGTCATGAATGAGATATTCCCAAGGAAGGTGAAGGGATCCATGCTTAGCGAAGAAGTCTACGATCAACTCAAGAAGATGATTCTTTCCGAGAAATTCAAGAAGGGGCAAAGGTTAATTGAAGAGAGACTTGTTCATCGGCTAAATGTGAGCAGGAATCCTGTCCGGATAGCGTTCCTTCGTTTACGCAAGGAGAAGCTGGTTATCTGGAAATATAGAAACGGAACTTTTGTCGCTTGAGATTTTTGATCCAGAACCCGGGCAGAGAGAAAAGGTTACTTTTTGCATATTAAAGATATTGGCGTAAAGCGGAACAGTTTCTGGATCACATTTGCAAAAAACAAGTTGACTTTTAGGGCGGTTTTTTCCTTTTCATTTCTTCGATGTCAATATCTACCTGCTTGAGCTTCTGGATGAGATAGTTTAATTCCTCATTTTCTTCGAGAATCCCCACCCAGGTTTTTGCCTGTTCGACAAAAGAACTCTTGGGGTAGTGCTTTATCAGTCTTTTGAAATATTCCAGAGATTTTTCAAGATCCTTCTGTGGATTTCTGAAATGGGCATAAATAAGTCCTAAATTTAAAAGGGCCTCGTCTTTTGGGGATCTGGGATCGGGCAGAGATAAAACCTTCTGGTTTTCAACAACCGCCCCCTCATAATTCCCCTGAGCAAGAAGCTTCTGACTTCGGATGACGTGCTCTCTGCCTTCTCCATATTCTTCAAATTTTGTTTCCTGTTGATTCCTTCTTCTTAGTTCCTTTAACGATTCTTTCCTCTCCTCCCAATTCTTAGCCGCCTCTCCTAATTTTTCAGCTTTTTTAGCTGTTTCCAAATTCTCCAGAAGCACCCCCACCCATATCTTGGCTTGTTCCACCTGATGAGTTTTAGGGTAATCATTTGGTATTTTCAGAAAGAGATTAAGGGATTTTTTATAATCTCTTTTGGGATTTCCGAAATGAGCATAGACGAGACCCATATTATAAAGGGCCTCAGCTTTTAGAGGTTTGTCAAGGGGAAGAGAAAGAACCTTTTGAAACTCGTCCACGGCCCCATCGTAATTCCTCTGAGAGAGAAGTGTCTGACCGCGCAAGAGATATTCCTGGGCCTGATTTCGTAAACGGGCATTCTCAATCCCTGCGCAACTGAAAAGGGGAATAAGAATCAGGCTGGCAGTACAAAAATAAACGTACTTCCATGCCCTGATCTGCTCTCTACCCATATTTTGCCACCATGACGCGTTATGATCTGCTTGGCAATGGCTAAACCCAAGCCTGTCCCCTGGATTGGAGACGATCCTCCGGTAGCTGCCTGTTGAAATTTTTCGAAAATGGTGATGAGATTTCCCGGGGGTATGCCAGGACCCGTGTCCGCAACCGAAACTACCACCGCATGGTCGGCAGACCGAACGGAAATCCTTACTCGACCCGCCTCAGGAGTGAACTTAACGGCGTTTCCAATAATATTCCGTAGCGCTTGAAGAATCCTTTCGCTGTCGATCTTTATGACAGGCAATCCCTCCATGGCCATTACTTCAAGATGGATTTTTTTGGCTTCTACGAGAGGGCCTATCTCCTCAACCGCTTGATCAATCAGAGGACGAATATTTTTGGGCTCAAGATTAAATGACATCATTCCTGCTTCCATTTTGGAAAGGTCTAATAAGGAGTTGAGCATTCCTATCAGTCGGTTACTCTCCTTTTCGAGCACAGTCAGGAGATTTCTTTGCCCTTCTGTAACCGGTCCTTCTGCGCCTTCCTTGAGGAGGCCTGTTCCCATTCTGATCGTAGAGAGAGGATTGCGCAACTCGTGTGCGATCGAAGAGAAAAAATCCGACTTCATCTTATCTAATTCTTTCAGCTTATTACACATGAGATTAAAAGCACCTGCTAACTCCGCTAATTCTGGTGGAGAAGAAAGGTGGAGATCCTCTTTGAAATTTCCCTTTCCGATTTCTTTGGTCTTTTTTTCAAGAAGAGAGAGGGGATGGGTAATACTTCTATTAATCAATAAAGAAATAACAATGCCAAATATCAAGAAGGCTCCGGTCATCACCATTGCCGTTCGCCACAATTTGATTCCGATCTCATGTAACCCCTTAATCTTATCGGTGGTATTCTGCCTCATGCTCGTTTCTAATTTTCCAAGCTCATCTATGATCGATTTTGTAGCTTTTTCCTTTTCCTGGTTGAAC
Organism: uncultured delta proteobacterium; assembly: GCA_963827685.1. Classification (GTDB taxonomy): domain Bacteria; phylum Desulfobacterota; class BSN033; order BSN033; family UBA1163; genus UBA1163. Next base: position 623,587 of record CAWHBU010000002.1, read on the forward strand.
GATTGGCGAGAATAACTGTTGCCAGCCTTCAGATGTTCCCATTCCTTATGGACCAACGAGTGGAAAGTTTGATAGGAATCCTTAATGTTTTTCAAAGAGGTTCTCGTTTGGGACGAATCCGCGATGGACGTCATCTCCTCCAGATATCGATCAAAATCACTCTTAAGCAGCAGAAACTCGTTGAAAAACACATCGTCTTTAGAGATGATAAATTTCCTCTCGTATCGCACCTGTGAGAAAATAATATCTGAAAGTTTAGCTGCGTCGTCAATCATCCGGTTATTGATTGTTAAAACAGATTGGGTCACTTTATTGATCCGATCCATTTGAACAATAGCGTATGTACTCATCCCTGTCACGATAGTGAAAATAATAAGGACCCCCATAATAAGTCTTGAAAATATGGTAAGTTTCATTTTTGGGAAGTTCATCCTCGCAAAAGGCTAATCATTTCACCAAAGAGACTTGACCCCAATCTTAAGAACGACGCACTGTATTATACCACAAAGTAAAAATAAATGGCATATAGAAAGAGACTTGAAGAACAAAGCTTAAGAAATCAATTTTAGGATCTCAACTCAAGAAAAAATCGCTGCAAAAAAAGGGCTAACCTGCCTAAGTTGCCCCTTTTTTCTAAACCCTCAGACGGAGTCAAAGCGGCTACCCGCTGATTACAAATGGTCTTGAGACTTTATTCATGACAGTAAGTTGTCAGGTCTGTTGAAGTAAATTGTAATACAGGTTTGCGCAATTGAAAGAGTTCGTTTCCCAATATGCTTCTTACTCCGTAAACTTAAGAATTTCACCTGAATTTTTATCTATCGTTATCGTAGTAAAAAAGATGTCATCAGAATCCATATTCTCTCCCAAAATCGTTCTCACCCAATTCATAATCGATTCCGGGGTTATTCTTAACGGATTCTTTCTCCTCTCAGGAAGTGTTCCAATGAGTTGGTACCCCTTTATTGGGTCACGCCAGTAGAATTCATAGGCTAGCATTTCTACCCCCTTGGCTCTTCAGCAGAATACATTTAGGCAGTTTTTGAGGAAGAGCCCTCTTGGGGCTGACGACTCTGACTAAGGCAGGCCTTCCTCATCCAGATTTTTTCTCTGGATATACCTTCTAAATAGAATTCCTCCTGACCGTTTACCTCAACCTCAACGGTCTCGTTGAAATTTTTTTGTATGCTTTCAACAAATTGTTTTCCGTCAATGCAACGGTAATTCATGCCGCTCTAATATTGATCACTTATTACTACTCTTCGGTTTGCATTCTATTTCTGCGGAAGTAAGGCATAACCTCCCTTCCAAAAATGAGGATAGTCTTTTCTATAGCGTTTGCCACCCCAAGAGCCCACTTCTTTCCGATTTTCTTTTTGAGCCAGTAATAGAAGCATATGTTTTTATTGATGAGAAAACCCTTCATCCATTTCTCCATTGATTGGGCTAATCCTTTGCAATTAAAAAGCATTTTATGTGCCAGATCACTGGAATCATTATAAGTTCTCATAATTATTTACTTTTTCTCAACCCACGATATTCCAACGAAAACGAAAAGTGGAAGCCTTTTCCATAAAAGTTCTAAATAGGTTCCCTCAAAAGTGAAAAATTGTTTCCGCCGTCTGGAAGATGTGGAGTCACTAAGAAGTTACTAAGAAGCCTTTTCCCGGTTGAAAAGGCAGTTTCTTACTCTTTCTTCTGTCTCCCGTAGAGGATAAAGTAAAAATAAAAAAGGCAGAGCCATTTCTGACCCCGCCTTTGTTCTTTGACAATATATTTTTTAGAGACAGGGGAAAATGAAAAGGCCGACCGAAAGCCGGCCTCTTATGTGTGTTCTCCTCTTGGAGCAATCACCCTCTTCATTTCATCAGAAGCCCGCATTAGCCGAAGAGCCTACGCATTGAAGAGTTTCCCATTTCTCTGCTTCGTTCTCTCTGGTTCGAATCCTTTTGGGGATTCTTACGGAGTTCTAAATCCAATCCGTCCTTTTTCTTTATATTTTCTATGGCATTAAAAGGGGGTAAAAGCCATGCCATAAAATCAGATAAAAAAGGGCTGAGAGGGGGGATCTCAGCCCAAGGAGGGGGAAATGAAAAAACTGTTCATTTCTCCTGTAAATTTAGAATATCAAAGTGTGTGGAGATTTAAATACCGTGAAGGACGTATTTTATGACTGGAAAGACTGTATTTTTGAAACCATTGGACGCTATGAGACTAAAAAGGCAGGACCATTTCTAACCCTGCCTTCGTTCTTTGGAATTGGATATTGATTTATTGTCTCCCTTGGGGATTGGGAGAAAAGCCCTCGCTTTTAGGCGAAGACTCTAGTTGACAAGTTTATAAAAACTTAATGAACAAATCAAATCTCATGCCCAGTAGAGGAAAATGAAATATATTGACAGTGAATTTATTTTGTGTATATTAGACACAAAGTGATAACGGTGGCAATAAACGAAATGCGAAAAAGAATGAATTTCTATTTAGCGGAGATACAGATTAAGAGGTTAAAGTCAATTGTTAGGAAAACAGGTCTATCCGCATCAGAAATCCTTAGGCGTGCCATTGATGAATATTGGGACAAATTTGGAAGGAAGGAGAGGAAATCATGAGACGAGCAACTACTTTATTAGTGATCGTTTTAATGGGCGGGGTAGTTTTGTGGGTTTCTTGCTGCAGCATGGTGCCGACTGGACCAGTTGCCCCAGGCGGGGTAAGGTTAATAAGAATAGATATTCCACAGGAGGGGAGCATCAAAAGAAATTTACCCTTTGTGATGATTATTAATTTTGAGGCAGACGGTAAACCAGAGATTAGAACAGCCTGTTTCTACTGGTCAGGTGATGGGCCATACTGTTTTAAAGTGATGGATGTAGATTATGGTCCCCCAGGAACGATCAGAGTAGAGCCCCGTGCTAAAGATTCTGGCTCGTATGTATTGGAAACTTATGTTCTGTACATTCGAGACGGGAAGACACAACCGACTAAAGTAATAAGCTCTCCCATCAATATTCCGTAACGAAGGGATTTATGGCAAAGAAAATGGATAACAGGTGACTTGCGGAGAAAGCAATATTTACAAAGGAAGATTTTGGGGAGATTGTGAGGGTGGTAGACAATAAGATGAGGCGAGAAAGGAAGTGAGAGGGTTGTTGATCGAATCAAAGGTTATTGGAAGTGATGAAGTTGATATTTACATGTCCTACAGGTACCCGGTAACCACAATGGTTCCGCATAAGAAATTTCTGTAATGAATGTCTACCTTTTCACCAAGGAAGAACTTAATGATTTTTTGAGGGATATGACCAATATGCGCAATTCCTTAGTCTTAGTCGAGCGAGCAGAAGCAATGGCCTAAAGATGGAGGAGGTAATCCGAATGAAATCACTATCAGTCAAGTTGACGGCTATCCTTTTCATTATCGGACTTACTGTCTTTACCCATGCGGAAGCATGGGGATTTAATTGGAAGTATTATGGGTCGAATGAAGAGGGGTCGTATTTTTATGAGACAGAGACGATGACACGCCAGTCCCAAAATATTGTCAGGGTATGTGTGCAATCAATTTATACGGAGAAAGGCATCTCTCATTGGGTGAGGGAGGGCGGAAAGCAATTTCAGAAGTTGGACTTTAGTTTGATATTGTCTGAATTTAACTGTGTCGAAAAATCAATTCGTCATTTACGTATTGTCTTTTATTCCAAGAATGGAGAAATTTTTTACCCAATCAAAAACCAAGAATGGCATCTTTTCGTTCCAGACTCAATGTCCAGGGTTTTATTCCAGGAGATATGCAAGTAATAGAGAATATGGTCGGGGAGAGGAGATTTGAACTCCCGACTTCTTGGTCCCGAACCAAGCGCGCTACCAGGCTGCGCTACTCCCCGAATCATCAAATAACGCTAAACGCATAGAGCAGAGGATACAGCGTTTTTGCATTATTAAAATACAAGATTTAATCTGAATTGTCCAGCCTTCTCTGTTGACAACCTCAGGACGGGTGGGTTAATAAAAACGAATTAAATAAAATCTATCTGCCGTTGAGGGAAATGATGAAGATCGAATTCATTCAGGCAAGAGATTTGCCAGATGCGTGGTTTCAATGTGTCTATAACATCTTCGAGAAGGGATATGAATATACCATTGACAGGGGGAGTTTTAAGGGGCAAAAAAGGATTGAATACGATTATATCGTTGTCCAAATCGCCCATCCTGGGACGAGACCCCTGATCCCTGATATCCCTCCAGGTTGCAATGTTCCCCCTCCCACCTCCATGGAATATGTCGAGCAATATCTTGAGAAGTTGATTACCTCGAGAAAGGATGTCCACGAAACTTACACCTATGGGGAAGATCTCGAAAGGCAGATTGATGAAGTCATCCGGATGTATCGGGAGGAAGGACTGAATACCAATCAGGCTTATATGGCGGTTGGCGATGCAAGCTCGATTTTACTCCAGGACCCCCAATGCCTTCGTGGCATTGATACGCGTATTCGCTATGAAAAGCTCCATTTCATGCTCTACTTTCGCTCGTGGGACTTATGGGCTGGATTCCCATCCAATCTCGCCGGCCTTCAGCTGCTGAAAGAGTATATGGCAAAGGAGATTGGAGTAGAGGATGGAGAGATCATCGCCTCCAGCAAGGGACTCCATATTTATGACTATTGTTGGGATCTGGCGAAGACAAGAACCGGAAGAAAAAAATAGTACCTTTCCAAATCCTCCTAATTATTTCATCCCGTTTGGACTTAAAAAATCTGGTAACAAATCCATTTCTCAAGTAAGGAGAAGAATATATGGATTTTAGCCTTTCGACCGAGCAAGAGATGGTGAGGGATTTGTGTAGGAATTTTGCGAAGAATGAGATTATGCCAATCGCGGAGGAACTGGATAAGACCGGTCAATTCCCTTATGAGGTATGGAAAAAAATGGGTGATTTGGGGATTTGCGGCATTCCCTTCCCTCAGGAATGCGGGGGAGGGGGATTGGATTGGCTTTCCATGATCATCGCCATCGAGGAGATCAGTCGAGGAGATGCCTCTTTGGGAAACTCCCTTTTAGATTCTGTCACGCTCGCGATGAATCTCCTCTGCACCTTCGGAACAGAGGAGCAGAAAAAGAAATGGCTCATGCCATTGGCCACAGGGGAAAAGATCGGGGCATTTGGTTTGACGGAGCCTCAGGCGGGTTCAGACGCGAGTGCCATTCAAACGAGAGCGGTCTTGGAGGATGATGAATGGGTCATCAACGGGACCAAACAATTCATCACCAATGCAGGACTTACGCATAATAGTCTGGTAATCATTGCCGCGGTGACCGGGGTGGGGGAGAAAGGAAAGAAGAAGGCTTCCAATTTCATCATCCCGACAGGGGTGGGCGGTTACAATTTTGGACAGAAGTATAAGAAGATGGGATATCGATCCTCAGAGACCAGAGAGCTGATTTTTGATGACTGCCGTATTCCAAAAGAAAATATTTTGGGGAACCCTGATAAGGGAATCTCCCAATTTCTGATGGCTCTCCAGACCAGTCGAATTGGGTTTGCTGCCCATTCTGTGGGATTGGCTCAGGCCATCTTAGATGTTTCATTGGCTTATGCGAAGGAAAGAAAGCAATTTGGCAGAAACATCGGTGAATTTCAAGCCATTCGATTTAAATTGGCGGACATGTTGATGGAGATCGAATTAGCAAGATTGATGGTTTATAAAGCTGCCTGGCAAAAAGATCAGGATGAGAACTATTTTGCCACTTCCACTTTTGCAAAGATTTTTGCATCGGAGACAGCCAAACGATGTGCTGACAGGGGGGTCCAAATCCATGGAGCCTATGGATTGATGGATGAATATCCGATCTCCCGTTACTGGCGCGAGGTAAAATTTGAGGAGATTCTGGAAGGGACCTCAGAAATTCAGAGGGTCAACATCGCCAGAAGAGTTTTGAAGCTTTAGAAAGGGATCCCAACTCCTTGCTTATTGATCATTGGTTCCTCTTTCCACATAAGCGTAAGCACTGTGATTATGAATCGACTCAAAGTTTTCAGATTCCACAGTAAACCAGGTGATGTTCCCATCTCTTTTTAAACGTTTGGCTATCTCCCTCACCACATCCTCGACAAACATCGGGTTCTCGTAGGCTTTTTCCGTCACATATTTTTCATCCGGCCTTTTTAGGATGGAATAAAGATCACAGGAGGCGCATTCCTCAACCAACTGGATGATGTCTTCAATCCAAATGAACTTTTTAAATCGCAGATTGACCGTGACCAGGGACCTTTGATTGTGTGCCCCGAATTGGCTGATCTCTTTTGAGCAAGGGCATACAGTGGTAATCGGAACGACGATCCCAACGGAAAAGTCTTCTTTCTCGTTGCTCGAGCCGCAGAACCGACAGATATACTCCATCAAGCTCTTGGACTTCGTCACAGGAGCTTCTTTTTCGATGAAATAAGGGAATTCTACTTCCAGGTGAGCGGTCTTGGCTCTCAGCTTCCGTTTAACTTCTGTCAGGATTTTTGAGAAGGTCTTGATGGCAATATCCCCCTTGTATTTGTTGAGAATTTCCACAAAACGGCTCATATGGGTCCCCTTGAAGCGATGAGGAAGGTCGACAAACATATTGACGTTGGCGACCGTGTGCTGGAAGCCTTTTGCTTTATCCAAAACCGTGATGGGATAACGGATATTCTTTACCCCGACTTTATTGATCTCAATTCTTCGATGATCCCTTTGATTCTGAATATCATTCATGGTTACCTCCCGAAATAGGTGGCGCTGGAAGTCTCCGACTCCCATGCCGTCACCTTTTTAAGGGTCCCAGGATATCCCTTCAACTCACTTTTCAGTCTATCAAAAATATATTTTGCAATATTTTCAGAAGAGGGTTCAATCCCTGAAAAAAAAGGAAGGTCATTGAGGTAAGTATGATCCAGAGGCTTCAAGACTTTTTCAAGCTTTTGTTTCAAGATTCCGAAATCGATTGCCACCCCTTCCTTCCCTAATCGGTTGGACACGACAGAGACCTCCACCTTCCAATTATGACCGTGAAGTTCTTCGCATTTTCCGTGAAGATAACGTAATCGATGGGCACCTGAGAAGTGGGAACGAACGGAGATCTCATACATCGCTACTTTCCTTTCTATAAATATCAGAGGGTAGGGAAGGTATAGATGCGTTCCCTACAACGTTTAATCCACCAATATTATCCTCACATCCATAACATTGGTGTGAGTCGGTCCGGTGATCAAAAGGTCTCCTAATTTTTGAAAAAAAGGGTAAGCATCGTTGTTCTCAAGATGGACCTTGGGATTGAGACCCATAGCTTTCGCTCTCTGAACGGTAGTATGGTCAGCCAGCGCCCCTGTAGCATCCGTGGGTCCGTCCGTTCCATCTGTTCCTCCACTCAGAAGGATCACCCTTTCAATCCCGCTGATCTCTAAAGCTCCTGTCAAGACAAATTCCTGGTTTCTTCCTCCGAGACCATTGCCCTTTATGGTGACAGTGGTTTCGCCTCCGGAAAGAATGCAGGCAGGCCTTGGGATTGGGTTCCCACTGGAAAGCACTTCTTTTGCAATAGCCGTATGAAATCGAGATGCCTCTCGGGTCTCACCTTCAATCGAAGAAGAGAGAATGACGGTGTTAAACCCAAGGGATTCAGCCTCCTTTTTCGCTTCCAGGAGGGCAAGGATATTCGATCCAATAAGGCTATTGTAAACTTTCTCGAAGACGATCTCTCCAGGTTTTGGTGTCTCTTCAACCTTCCCTTCTTTTCCTGATCGGAGACGTTTTTGAATCGAAGGGGAGATTTCGTTAAGCAAATCATATTTTTTCAAGATCTCCCATGCCTCTTCAAAGGTGGAGGGGTCGGGAACAGTAGGGCCAGAGCCGATGACATCCAATTGATCTCCCACGACATCGGACAGGATGAACGCGATGACTGTGGAAGGATAAGCCCACTTGGCAAGCCATCCTCCTTTCATCATGGAGATATGTTTGCGGATCGTGTTGATTTCTTTAATATCTGCACCACAATCGAGAAGGAGTTGGGTCACCTCTTGTTTTTCTCTGAGATCGATGTGGTCGGCTGGAAATGGAAGGAGTGCTGAGCCGCCCCCTGAAAGGAGAAAAATCACCAAGTCTTTGGGTCCCGATTCTTTCAGCAGACGCTGGATCTTTCTTGCTCCCTCGTAGCCCTTCTGATCAGGAATGGGATGTCCTGCTTCAATAATCTTAGTTTTTTTAAGAGGGAGCAGATGTCCATATTTTGTGGTGATTACTCCTTTTGTCAACCGATCTCCAAAGATTTCTTCAATCGCCTGGGCCATAGAAGTGGAGGCTTTCCCAGAACCGACAAGGAATATCTTATCAAAGGCATTTAAATCAAAGACCTTTTCTAAATCCCCTTCCATCCTGACGGATAGACGATCCCTTTGAATTCGAATTCTATCTTTCAGGATTTTGGATGGGACGACTGCGGAGAGGGCTTTTAAAAAGATGGCCTTCGCCATTCTCTTCATTTCATCCAAAGAAAAAGTTCCCAAAGACAGATCCTCCATTTTAACTATTTGAAATTTATAACTCTATCCGCCTTTTTAGTCAATCCTCGAGTTTTACACTTAATCCCCTTTCTGTTATAGTAAGGTAACGAAGTTTCGGAAGGATTTAAAGAATAGATGGAGCTACCCCTTCGATACATCCTGACTGTCTCAGAACTTACCCGGGAGATCAAAGATATTCTTGAAGATAGATTTCCTGATGTCTGGATCGAGGGAGAGATTTCGAACCTTCGGATTCCTCCTTCCGGGCACATCTACTTCACTTTGAAAGATGATTTCAGCCAGATTCGTGCCGTCCTCTTTAAGATGCAGGCTCGGACTCTTCGATTCGTCCCTGAAGATGGGCTTCACATCATCGGGAGAGGAAGAGTCAGCCTCTATGAAAAGAGGGGAGACTATCAGCTGATTTTGGAATCGATTGAGCCCAAAGGGATGGGAGCCCTTCAGTTGGCTTTTCTCCAATTGAAAGAGAAACTTGAGAGGGAAGGACTTTTTGATCCGACTCTAAAAAAAACAATCCCAATGATTCCACAAAAAATTGGAATCGTCACATCTCCCACCGGAGCCGTCATCCAGGATATGCTCCATATTCTCGAGAGACGATTTAAAAATCTTCATATCCTTCTTTATCCGGTTCGGGTTCAAGGGGAGGGGGCGTCATCAGAGATCGCTGAGGCCATAAATTATTTCAATAGGTTTACAGATGCGGATGTCATGATCGTTGGCCGGGGAGGAGGATCGCTCGAAGACCTATGGGCTTTTAATGAGGAGGTGGTGGCCAGGGCCATTTATCGCTCCAAAACCCCGATCATTTCTGCGGTAGGACACGAGACCGACTACACCATCGCAGATTTTGTAGCCGATTTAAGAGCCCCACACCCTCTGCTGCCGCAGAATTGGTGGTCAGGGATAAAAGGGAAATAAAAAACGTCCTGCACTATTTAGAGAGCCGTTTGGAGAATCAAACGCTGCAAATGTTACAAGAATATCGAACCCATTTATCCCATCTTAAAAAGATTTTTAAAGAACCTGGAAAGAGGGTTGAAGAGTATTTTTTAAGGCTGGATGATTTTGCCAACCGACTGCGTCTTTTGGCATCATGGACTCTTAGAAGAAAGGGAGAACAGTGCCTGCATCTCAGTGAAGGTCTACTCCTCCGAAATCCAATGCAAAGGGTAAAAACCATCCGATCATCTATTTGGGAGGCAAGGAAGCGTCTGGAGCAAAACGTGAAGTATTCCATTGAGATTCAACGGCAGAGAGTTGGAGGGACTTTGGGAAAGTTAGATTCATTAAGCCCCTTATCTATTCTCAAAAGGGGATATAGTATTACACGTAAGCTCCCTTCGCTGCAAATTTTAAGGGATGCTTCCGACGTGAAAGAGGGGAATAAGGTGGAGGTGAGACTCTATGAAGGGATCTTGCTCTGCGGTGTGGAAAAAACGGAAAAGGCTTGACGATCAAAGCTTTAAAGATATAAAATCAGTGCTGTCCGGTTAAGAATTGAATAAAGACAATTGGTTACAGAAATCGGGTTTTTTAATATCATCAAAAAAACCTGAAAGCACCTGATAAATGGGGTTTTTCTCGAATAAAGTGATGCTCAAGATTTGCAGGATTTCGTTGAGACTTCGGTCGAGTTTCAATTCTTTCTTGATAATAGCGGAGAGAACATAAATACTTATTGCAATCCAGATTTGGGTTTTCACTGCATTCTCGGAGGTTCCATAAAAGGATTTGATTCGAAGGTGCTGTTTGATCCACTTGAAGAAGAGTTCCACCTGCCAGCGGCATTTGTACAGTTGGGTAATGGTCAGAGGGTTGAGCATAAAATTGTTTGTCAGGAATACGAATCGTTTGGACGTTACGATATCGAAATAGCTGATCCGGCGAAGGGGATCGGGATATTCCTGGGAGGTCTTTGGGCCATTGAGAAGAATCGTTTGATCGCTTCGGAGTCCCGTGGTTTTGTCGACGAGGCGGTAGCTTCGACGAGTGCAATCGAGATTTCTCTTGGCGCGAATGATAAAGAAGGCTGAATGGAGGGCGAACACATACAGGCGGGCAAAATCGATATAGCCGCGATCCATAATGTAAAAAGAGCCAGGCTCTAAGATCAATTGGTCGAGGAGATTGACGTCGTGAACATTGCCTTCGGTAACGCGGATAAAGCAGGGGATACTGCCATGGAGGTCCATCAGCGTATGGAGTTTGATGGCGCCTTTGCGTTTGCGAAAATGGGCCCAAGGAAAAAGCGAGAGACAGAGATCGATCGTCGTCGAATCGAAGGCATAGGCGGCTTGATCCAAGAGCACGCCGAAATCTTCTTTGGCATACAGGTACCTTGCTCTTCGGATCAGCACTTGAGCAAAATCGGCGTAGATCCGCCAGTCTCTGTTTTCGTTGGCTTCGGCCAGGGTGCTTCGAGCGACTTTGCTCCGAATCCCTACATGGTAGAGTTTGGACTGCAAGGCGCGCAAGCACGTTTCGGTCTCGCGAAGACTTTCTCGGTAAGTAAGCTGGGCGAAGGCCATGCAGAGAAATTGATCGAAACAGGAAAATCTTCGGACTCGGTAATTGCCTTGGTATCTTCGCACACACTTGTTGAATTCGTGTTTGGGCAGAAAGTTTATGAGTTGTGAAAAGATCATTCGTCCACAGTGCATTGACCATTCCTTTCCACTCTGAGATGGAAGTATTATGGCCAATAAAAGCAGACGATCTGAAATCGAAAACGGTCATTGTTATGTTTATCCTATTAACATTGTTTAACATTGTCAGTTTTTAAAAATCCTTAACCGGACAGTACTGATATAAAATATATATTTGGGTCAAATTTCTTGAGCCTCCATCCACTGGCTTGGGGGCAGGCAGGGCACGCAAGGGGTGGGAATGCCAAAAGAAAAATTTGAAGATGCGCTCAATAAACTGGAAAAAATCGTTTCTAAATTAGAGGAAGGGGATATTCCTCTGGAAGAGTCATTGAAACTCTTTGAAGAAGGAATCCGACTTTCGCGATTTTGTAACCAGAGGCTGGATGAGGCAGAGAAGAAAGTGGAGATTCTTTTGAAGGGGAAGGATGGAGTGCTTAAGGCACATCCTTTTGATCCTTCGGCAAGCTCAGGACAAGCTCCTTCGATAAACTCGGGACAACCTTCTTCGGTCGGCTCAGGTCAGACTCCTCTGGCTGACTCGGAGGAGGAAGAGGAAGAATAGGTTTGGATGGATATGAGGGGATTCCTTTCAAGAGAATATTGATTAAAGGAATAGTGAATGATGACAAGAATGTTAGATCAAATACACGCGTCTCACGATGTTAAGAAATTAGACCCTGAGGAGTTGGAGAGTCTCTGCCATGAGATACGGGAAGAGATCATCTCCGTTGTTTCGAAAAACGGAGGACACCTGGCTTCGAATCTCGGGGTGGTAGAGCTGACCACTGCCCTCCACTATGTTTTCGACTTTCCAAGGGACAAAATCATATGGGATGTGGGCCATCAAAGCTACGTCCATAAGCTTTTAACAGGGAGAAAGGATCGCTTCCATACTCTGAGACAATACGAAGGGATAAGTGGTTTTCCGAAAAGGGAAGAGAGCCCTTATGACGCCTTCGATTCCGGCCATAGCGGGACTTCTATCTCCTCAGCTCTTGGGATGGCAGAGGCCCGAAGGCTCAGAGGCGAAGAGGGAAGGGTCATCGCGGTGATCGGGGACGGGTCCATGACCGCAGGTCTTGCCTTTGAAGGCCTTAATCAAACAGGACATATTGACCAAGATCTCATTGTTATCCTGAATGACAATGAGATGTCCATCTCTCCGAATGTCGGAGCCCTCTCCTCTTATCTGAACCGACTCATGACGGGTCAATTCGCATACCGTTTCCGAAATGAGATAAAGAATTTTTTGGAAAGCCTTCCTCCTCGGATCGGGAAGAAACTCCTTCGTTTTGCCAAACACGCAGAGGAGTCGCTAAAAGGTCTCTTAATCCCTGGACTCCTTTTTGAAGAATTGGGTCTGCAATATATCGGACCGATCGACGGCCATCGTATGGATTACCTGATTGAGACGTTTCAGAATATTAAGAAATTGCGAGGACCCATTCTCGTCCATGTGATCACCCAAAAGGGAAAAGGGTATCTCCCTGCAGAGATGAATCCTGACCGCTTTCATGGCGTCCCACCCTTTGTCATCGAGACGGGAGAACTCAGAAGCGGTCAAAACAATCCTCCTACTTATACGGATGTTTTTGGAGAAACGCTCTGCCAACTGGCGAAGGAGAATAAGCGGCTGATCGCTGTCACGGCTGCCATGCAGAGCGGAACAGGTCTGGAGGAATTTGCGAGGCAGTTTCCTGATCGATTTTATGATATTGGCATCGCCGAACAGCATGCGGTTACTTTTGCGGCAGGGCTTGCTCTCGAGGGTATGAAGCCTGTGGTCGCCATTTATTCCACTTTTTTGCAGAGGGCTTACGACCAGGTCCTTCAGGATGTTTGTCTGCAGAACCTTCCCGTCGTCTTTGCATTAGACCGTGGAGGAATTGTGGGAGAAGATGGTCCGACTCACCACGGTCTGTTTGATTTCTCTTATCTCCGTCACATCCCCAATCTTATCATCATGGTTCCCAAAGATGAAAACGAATTTCAACATATGATCAAGACCGCAACCGAGTGCCCTTTCCCGGCGGCATTCCGGTATCCGAGGGGAAGAGGGGTAGGAGTGAAGAGAGACGCGTCCCTTCAATCGATTGACCTTGGAAAAGGAGAGGTTCTGAGAGAGGGGCAGCACATTCTCATCATCGCTATTGGTACCACGGTTTATCCCTCACTCCGCGCCGCAGAAAAGTTGGCGGACACCGGGATTCAGGCAACCGTGATCAATAGTCGGTTTCTAAAGCCTCTGGATGGAAACCTCCTTTGCGATTGGGCGATGAGGACCGGGAAAGTCCTTACCGTTGAGGAGAATGTTCTCCAGGGAGGCTTCGGAAGTGCGGTGCTCGAGCTTTTTCAAGAGAGAGGTCTGATTTCTATTCAAGTGAAGCGATTAGGGATCCCCGACATCTTCGTAGAACATGGGCCACAAGCTCTGCTCAGAGAAAAATATGGAATTGATGAGAATGGAATTTTTAAAGGGGTAAAGAAGATGTTTGAAGAAGAATGGTCAGGGTCTATTCATACGAACCAGTCTGAAACCTCCATGGGTGGAGATTTTCCTAACCCCAAATAGATTTAGGCAATTTGTGACCCCTCAAACGGACAGGACGTCTTATCAAGTTCATCCCTGTGAAATGGTGAGAAAAGAGCGTTTCGACAAACTTTTAGTAGAGAAAGGGATGGTACAAAGCCGTGAAAAGGCTATGGCCTTGATCATGGCAGGGAAAGTGGCTGTCGCAGGGAAGAGGATCGATAAACCTGGGATTCAACTAAATGTAGACGCCCAGCTCGAACTTCATGGAGGGGATTCCTCTTATGTGAGTCGGGGGGGCGAAAAAATGGAAGGTGCCCTCAAGACGTTTGGCGTTGATCCCAAGGGAATGGTCGCGATGGATGTAGGGGCTTCTACCGGAGGGTTCACAGATTGTATTCTTCAGAAAGGGGCAAACAAAGTTTATGCCGTGGATGTTGGATATGGGCAGCTGGCATGGAGACTTCAAAAAGACCCTCGAGTCGTGAACCTGGAGAGGAGAAACATTCGTTATCTAAAGAGGGAGGAGGTTCGAGAGGAAATAGATTTGATCCTTATTGATACCTCTTTCATATCCATCGAAAAATTTCTTCCTCATCTCCTCGGGTTTCTTAAAAAAGGAGGTGCCATTCTCAGCCTCATCAAACCCCAATTTGAGGTGAAAAAGGGAGAGGTGGGCAGAGGAGGGGTGGTGAGAGACAAGGCGTTGCATGAAAAAGTGATTGAAAGGATTTCAAACTTCAGTCGAGGACTGGGACTGAAAGTTCTGGGTGTCACGGAGTCTCCACTGCTCGGCCCCAAAGGGAATAAGGAGTTTTTCATTTACCTGAAAAAAGAGAATGAAGAGGATGGGCAAAACCAAGGAACCCGAACCGGCTAAACTTTTTATGAGCGTCATTACTTTAGAAAATGACATCTTTCATCAGGGAGTGAATGACCTCCGGTCAGCCTTTGGCGAGGCCGATAGTATCAGTGAAAGGTTTCCCTTTGATTTTACCGATTATTACTCCAAGGAGATGGGAAAGCCTCTATTCCGTCACTTCATTACTTTCCAACGCCTCATACCGATCCCCATCCTTCCTGATATTAAACGGACTACCAATCACCTTGAAGAAACCTATATGACTCCTCATGGGGATCGCCGACTCAACATCGACCCGGGATACATCTGTTTAGAGCATGTGATCCTCGCTACGACCAAGGGGTATACCCATCGGCCCTATCTCAGGGATGGCATTTATGCTGATTTAACGTTAATCTATCGGAATAAGTCCTTTCAACCCTTGGAGTGGACCTATCCCGACTATCGACAAAAGGGGGTCATCACGCTCTTTAACCAATTTCGAAAAAAATACTTGGAAAATTTAAGAGGAGGAGAACACCATCCATGTTGAAGTCGATGACAGGTTTTGGAAGGGCAGAAGGGGATACGACCTTAGGGAAGGTGGTCGTGGAGTCTCGCTCTGTGAATCACCGATATTGTGACATCAGCATCAAACTCCCTAAACGTCTAAGCCTTTTTGAAAACCGTGTCAAGGAAATTATCCGATCCCAACTGTCAAGAGGAAAGATCGATGTTTCGCTCAGGCTGGACAACCTCGGGGAGCAAAAAGTTCAACTCAGTGTGGACCTTGACCTTGCCGAACAGTATTATCGGGTCCTTCATGGCTTGAAGGAGAAACTTCAATTGAAAGATGAAATTACCTTAAATTTGTTGGCCGGGGCGAAGGACTTGATTACCGCAAAAGAAGAATCGGGGGATGTCGAGCCTTACTGGCAGGAGGTTCTCCCGATTTTGAAGCAATCTCTTAAAAGCATGGACGAGATGAAACGGTTGGAGGGAGAATCCCTCACCAAAGATCTCCAACTTCGATTAGAGCACATTGCTAAACAGTTGCAAATGATCAAACAGCAATTTCCCTCCCGGCTCCAGGACAGTCTTACCCGACTTCGTGATAGGCTTCGGTCTCTTTTGGAAGGGATGGAGATCGATTCCTCACGTTTTCAACAGGAGGTCGCCTTCATGGCAGAGAGGACGGACATCACCGAAGAGATCGTCCGGGCAGAAAGTCACTTCGCTCAATTTAACACCCTGTTAGAGGGGAAGGAGCTGGTGGGTCGGAAAATGGATTTTTTACTTCAGGAGATTCATCGGGAAGTGAACACCGTCAGTGCCAAGGCCAATGATGCAGAGATCTCCCAGAAAGTGGTAGAGATTAAGTCTGAACTGGAAAAGATTCGGGAACAGGTGCAAAACATCGAATGAGTTTTGTATATGAAAAGGGTTTTGGGTTCAAGCACGAGATGAGAGAAAAAGGAGCAGGATTGATTTTTGTTATTTCTGCGCCGTCAGGCACGGGGAAGACCACTTTGGTCAGAGAGGTGATCCGGCAGTTGCCGGGTCTTCAATTCTCTGTTTCCTTTACCACCCGTTTACCCCGGCCCAATGAGAAGGAGGGGGAGGACTATCATTTTGTTACCCACTCCGTCTTTCAGAAAATGGTGGAAAAAAACGAGTTTTTAGAGTGGGCAGAGGTATTGGGGAACCGTTATGGAACACCCCGGCCGGATTTGAGAAAATTGGTATCAGAAGAGGTCGACCTCATTCTCGATATTGATACGCAGGGAGCGAAGAAGGTCATGAAGGAGATTGGCCAACCCGTATTGATTTACCTCCTGCCTCCTTCCCTAAGAGTTCTAAGAGAACGATTGGTCAATAGGGGGGTGGATTCTCTTGAGAGGGTCAAGTTTCGGTTGTCCAATGCCAGAGGAGATATAGAAGAGGCCTATGGGTATCATTATGTGATCGTCAATGATAACATTGAGGATTCCGTTGAGAAATTAAAATCGATCATCATTGCAGAAAGGTGTCGGAGGGGTAAGAATTTGATCCTTGAAGAAAATAAGAGAGAATGGGAGGAAAAGGATGGCTAGAATAACTGTGCAGGATTGTCTGAGAAAGGTGGAAAGTCGGTTTGAGCTGGTGATCTTGGCAGCCAGAAGGGCGAAGATGATCATGAAAGGTGCCAAGCCATTAGTCGATGCAGATAACCGGCCCATTGTAATGGCTCTTCGAGAGGTGGCTGCAGGAAAGGTGAAGTTTAAACATCCCGAAGACAAGGAAAAAGGGAGTAAACTTTCTGACAATGACTCATGAAAAAAGGTTTCAGGGACATGAAAGAGGCAGAGGACACTCAGGGAACCGGATTGATCGCGAACCCGGTTTATCATTACATGGTGATGACCGACCGAATAGAAGGGGAGAGGACAGAAAGGGATGTGATCGACACCCCCTGGGTCCAACGCCTTCGGCGCATCTTCCAACTTCAAAGCGCTCGCTGGGTATTTCCCACGGCCGAACATACTCGTTTCCAACACTCCCTTGGGACCATGTACGTCGCAGGGACTTTCTCTGAGCAGCTTTATCCCTCTCTCCTCAAGATTTTCAAAACAGAACTCCCCTCTTTTCCCTATTTAGATGAGGTCCTTCGCTTGGCTGGGCTCCTCCATGACACGGGACACGGCCCCTTTTGCCATTTCTTTGATGAGCATTATCTTTCTCGGTTCAACACCAATCATGAGGAGATCGGTCAGCAGATCCTCCGAGAAAAAATGTCTTCCCTGTTAAGGGGAATTCGGCGAAGTCCACACGGTCCGTTCGAAAAAGCAGAAGTCCTTGATCCGGAACAGATTGCCTTCCTGATTAAGAGGCCCCAAAAGAAGGAGGGGCGAAAACATCCAAAGTGGTTGAAGTTCCTCCAGCAACTCTTTCGAGGAATCTTTACCTTCGATAATATCGACTACGTGTTGCGAGATGCCTATATGACCGGTGTCTCCATCGGGCCAGTGGATTGGAGGCGACTCCTTTACTACACCTCTTTTTGCAAGGAGGGCCTGATTTTGGATAAAAGAGGCATGGATGCATTGGCCATGTTTCTCAATGCCCGTCTCTATCTTTATTCCAATGTTTATTATCATCGAACCACTCGTTCCATTGATCTTCAGTTGCAAGAAATATTTAAAGAGACGATGGAGATTCTCTGTCCGTTTCATCCTTTGAAGGAGATAGACCGATACCTCTCGCTGACCGATTGGTTTGTGATGGAAAAGGTATCGGAGTGGAAAGGGTCTTTGTCGCCTCGGGAAAGAAAACTGGGAGAAAAGTGGGCTGAGGTGCTTTCAAGGAAGTTGAAGTGGAGTAGCGTCTTTGAGGAGAAACTTACCCTCAAAGAGATGGAGATGGGACGACCGATCTTCTTAAAACCCGAAGAGGTGAAGCTGAAAATCAAGGCCTTTTTGTCGAAAGGGAATCTTGTCTTGGGTTAGCGCGCGTGTTAAGATACTACTGACTGTTACGAACCATTCCTGGTTCATTTCCGGGTTTGGTAATCAGAAAAATTTAAGAGAAGAGAGAAAGAAATCGTGGGCATGAGAGAGAACGGATATCAGAAACAAGCGATGGGGATTTACCAATTCATCAGTGAACACCTGTACTTTAACCGTCCAGACATGGAAATTAAAGGGCAGCGTTTTAATTCGGTGATCCTGCTGAGCCTTCTTACTGGGTTGAGAAAAGGAAAAGAATTGATCATTGGAGAACCAGGACTGGGGAAGACGACCTCCGCAGAGTATGTCTGTTCGCTCATCTACCAATTCCCATTGGGCGTGATTTGGGGGAGTGAGGTTTCAGGGCATCCGGAACAAACGGAGGAAAAAATTATTGGCAGACCGGATTTGGGCAAATTGAACCGAGGCGAGGAGGACGTGGTGTGGACCAATTTCTCCCAAATCCCAGTGAAAATTGTCGATGAGATCAACCGCCTTCCCGAAACCAAACAGAGTATGATCTTGGACGGGGTGGATCGGGGGAATTGGGAATACCTTAACGAGATGATCATTAACGATGAATACTGTCTCTTTGCAACGGCCAATTATCAAGATGGAGGGACCAATACGATCATCGCTCCTCTGGTGGATCGATTCGATGTCATGGTGGAATCGAGGTACCCCGGAGCCAATCTCTCTTTTCTCATTGGGAAGGAGAAACGAAAAGATCATATCCTGAGGCATCCCAAGTATGAAAAGGACCTTTATCTCGTTCTGAAATCTAAGATCGCTTATGAGAAGAAGATTCCTAAAATTGAAGAGGTTTGTAATGCCTATGGGGAATATCTTGATGAGGCATTAGAGGTCAAGTGCTTCCAGAGACAAGATCGTGATCGGATCCGTACAGAAATGGAAACTTTAGAGTTGGACCTCGATGCTAGTGCCTTTACTCGCATGCTTCTCGCTGAATTGTCTTTCTGTGAACGGTATGGGCAGAAACGCGTTGTTGAAAACTGTGAAGAAGGTTGTCACTATACGGGGTATCTTTGCCACCAAATTAAAAACTGTGCCTCCAATCGACTCCCTTCCTCCATGAAGCAATATGCCCAGGGATTGGCATGGTTGTTGGAAGACTCGGAGATCGATATCGAACATATCAAGGCAGTCGTCCCCTATACCTTGGCTCATCGGATCCAATGGAAAGATGAGATCCTTTCCCAGAAGGAGAGATCGAAAAGGGATGACCCCTTCCCCATTTTTCTTGCAAAGGAAGCGGTGAAAGCGATTTCTCAGAGATACCGAGAGCAAAGCGAACATCTGAAAGATGCGCTGGCGGCCGGATCGAAGATCTTTCAAGGAGAGGATCTGGAGCCACTGGAAGGGGATCACCCCATTTATGTGGAAGTCAAAAAAGACATCGATGCTCGAAAGAGGTGAGGCGAGAACATTTCTTCTATCCTGTTTTTGAGGAGTTAGATTTGAAGATGAAATCTTCCATGCCGCCTAAGAAGAGTTCGATCCCCCCCCCGGACAAAGAGAACTGGATCGCCAAGAATCCCTTTGAAGAATTTGAGACTTTTGCCGCCTCTGCCCCTGACCTTCCCATGGATCAGATTGTCCAACTCACCGAGGCGGTCATGGATCAGATCCGGTGGGGATACGAGAAGCTTTTAGAAGAGGAAGCCAAGGAACTTGTCTGGATGGTCCAATACAATACAATCATCAAGGCCTATGAGGTGGCAGAGAAATATGTCAAGGAGATCGACTATGCCGCAGAGGATATCGAAGACTTCTGTTTTGCCTTAGAGAATACCCAAAGAATTCCGTATCTCATCCCCGGCCCAGCCGGGATCTACATTTCTGCTTTGTGTAACTACACGAAGGAAGAAGAGATCTTCCTCAAACTTTCTGAATTGAAAACGGAGATCAATCTCATTGGATTTCGGCTGCCGAAAGGAAAACGACTGATGATCGAGGGAGACGCCGGTGACTTCACAGGCATTGGGCTTGAAGGTGGAGAATTGGTCATTGAGGGAAATGCAAAGAACTGGACAGGAGCAGGGATGAGAGGGGGAAAGATTTTAGTCAAGAAGAACATCGGCCTCCATACAGGTGAATGGATGATGGGAGGAGAGATCTATGTGGGAGGGAGAATAAGGGGGCTGGGAAATATTGTCGACGGGAAGGTCTACGAGAGGGATAAACTCGTCTATCCTGGAAAGATGCGGTATCCCAATCTCTACTATTAAGAATGAAAAGAAGATTCAAGTGACCCTCAGCGATTAAGTATGGAAGAGAAGAATTTACAATCGATCATTGAAGAGATTTGGCCCAAATTGAGGAAGAAGCATCTCTACCCTGAAATCCCTATACCCAAGGTTAGGGGAACCCCTGACCCGGAGCAGAGTGAGGCTGAAGAGGATGAAGGCGTTGGGTTGGAGATGAAACAGAAGCAGATGACCATCAATGGCGCTTTTGTTTCACAGATGAAAGACAAGATGTCGGAGAAAAGAGTCGTCGAGGCTCTTCTTGATCATGGGATTACTCATTACACCTTCTGCCCATGGGACTTCCACACCCATCTCAGGCTTTATTCAGAGGCCAAGAAAGTGGTGGGTGATAAAGAATTGGCCAAACAGGTATCGAACCACTTTATTGATGTCATTGCAGATACACATTGTGTGAAGAAGAGGTTTACGGAGATTCCAGAATTGCATCGAAACCTGAAGAAAGGGACCGTCGAAGAAGTCATCACCTTCCTTTACCAAAAGATTTGGGGAATCGACTTGGGGATTTCCCCCTCCAGGTTGAGCGTGAAAGGACATGCAGATATTGTCCGGAGGCTTGCACGAATTCCCTATCTGGATCGCTCAAGGTGGAGAGACAGTATCCAAAAGTTTGCCCGCTCTCTCAAACCCCTTCTCGTTGAAGAACAAAAACAACAAGGGGCCCAGGGAGGGAAAGGGGAACACAATCCTCAAGGGGATCACGATTTGAACCATTACTCCAACGAAGAGATCGATCAGGGTTTGAGAGATTATGCCAGAGAAGCCATGGCTTTGTCCGAATTCAAAGATGTCGTGGAGGACTTTTCTGATGAACTCAAAGAGGCAGGTTATGGGACGGAAGGGGGGATGGGAAGAGGTCAAGGGAATCCCATCGATGCAGACGTCCTTTTCTATATGAAGTTGGCAGAAAATTATTCGATCCCTCTGAGGAAATTCCCTTTGGAAGAAAAAGGCTCCCTCCATCCCTATTCTCATTGTCCCTGGGAGATTGGATCCCCTTTTCAAGATGTAGATATTTGGACTAGTTTTGGAAAGATCATGCCAGGCGTCACCCAGATTTGGACGAAAAGGGAAGGGAGGGGGAGAGGAAGAATTGGGAGTACTCCTGATTGCTTAATCGCCATCGATTCTTCAGGAAGTATGATCAATCCCCGGAAGAACCTCTCCTATGCTGTCCTGGGAGCAGCCTGTGCTACCAATGCTTATCTTCAAAATGATTCAAAGGTGGCCGTGTATAATTTCAGCGATGCCCCCATGGGGGGGAAGGATATTTTGAATTATACGGACCGGCGAGAGGACATCTATCGTGTCCTTTGCAAATATTTTGGTGGTGGTACGGCGTTGGATTTAGAGGATTTAATACCATTGATCCGGGGAAGGAACGACTCGGATCTCTTCATCATTACCGATATGAAAATTACTAATCTCGAATCATTGATCGGATTTTTTGGACAGATTCAAAACCGGGTAACGGCCGTCCACATTGGAGATAACCCTTATGCAGCCCGATTTGAAAGGGCTGTTGAGAAGAGGAAAAATATCAGCATCTATACCGTGAAACGGAAAGAGGATATTCCTCACATTGTTCTCGGAAGGATCAAGGATTATTTCAATCCGACTTATATAAAGTAAATAATTCTTGACTCTTCTGCTTCAAATCCTGTAATCTATTTCCAGATTATTTTTTCCATTAAGAAGAAGAACAGGGTGAATCCCATCGTACGGATCACAGGAGTCTATCCATGGAACAAGAGATCTTAGAGGCAAGATACACCCATCAAGAGATTATCCAGAAATATAATTGGATTGCACCGATCTATGATTTGTTTGGAATTTTGATGGAGTCAAAAGCCCGTCAACGGGCGTTGGAGATCGCCGCGATTCAGAATGGAGAAAAGATTCTGGAAGTAGCCCTTGGAACCGGACTCAATTTTGTCGAAATATTGAAGAGGAATCCGAATGGATGGGTGGATGGAATTGATGTTTCCAAGAAGATGGTGGAGAAGGCAAGAAAAAGGATTTGTAAGACAGGGCAAAAGAATTATACCCTCTATCTCTGTGATTGTCGGCATCTTCCCTTCGATGACGAAACTTTTGATGTCATCACGACCCAATATCTCTTGGACATCCTCCCGGTTGAGGATTTCATTCCCATTCTTTTGGAGTTTAGAAGAGTTCTAAAGGATGGAGGCAGAATTGTTTTAGTCAACATGACAAAAGGGGAGAGATGGCTGAATCAAATATATGAAGGGATTTATAAACTAAAGCCTCCTCTCTTAGCTGGATGCAGAGGGGTTATGGCCCAGCCTTTTCTCGAAAAGATTGGATTCAATCAATTTCACAGGGAATTTGTATCCCAGCTTGGATTTCCTTCAGAGGTGGTGCGAGGAATAAAGCAGGATGGGTTTGGCTAAGAATTATCGGTAACATATTTGAGATTTGTTAGAATTACATTGATTAAAGATTAGGCATTTTGCTAATGAAACCTAGAATAGGCCATCTTCCGGTTAATGATGAAGGTTTTCAACAGGGTATTCACAAAATATGTGGGAAACAAATCCAAGCCGTTAATTTTATATAATAAATTCAAAAGGGATCAGTTAGAGGAGGGCCATAACTGATCCCGACCAGTACATCAAATGGGGGTGAAACAAGGAGGTGATATGGTTTGATGTACTGGCTGAAATAATACTAATATATTATGTGAGGAAAATCAATAGTGAGAAAGTATTTGGCATGAGAATTGCTGGAGGATATGGTTATGAAACGAATTTCAGTTATTGTTTTGTTTGCCTTTTTCATTTCAGAAATCTCTTTCGCTGAGGTTTACAAATGGGTGGATGAAAAAGGAGCGGTCCACTTCACGGATGATATGACGCAAGTCCCGGAAAAATATCGACCTAAGGCTGAAGAAGTTGGCTCATCTGAAGAGAAGGAGGAAACAAAATCAGAAGGACAAATAACGCCCAAGGGAAAAGAGGAGACTTATAAGGATCAATCAGGGAGGGGAGAAGAGTATTGGAAGGGACGAGTGGAGGAATGGAGGAGAAAATTAGGAGAACAACAAGATAGATTGAAAACGTTGGAAGTTAAATACAATGAATTGACAATGAGGTTCAACGATTCAAAAAGCACGGCTGAGAGGGGAAATCTCCGGAAAGAAAGAGACCAGGTCAAGAATGAAATGGATCAATGTAAGATCCAAATTGAAGAAGCCAGGGATATGCTGGAAAAAAAGATTCCAGAAGAAGCGGAACTCTATAAAGCAAAGCCAGAATGGGTAAAATAGTGAAAATATTTCAGGGGCCTTAAAAAAAGTATCCATGCACAAAAATCGATTGAAAAACTGATAACTTTCTATTTTCAAAGAGAAATTCTCCTTGCCCCATTTTCAATATCCTTGATCGAATAATAAAAATATGACAATTTGTGAAGGGGTTAAGAAAACAATTGTATTGGTATTGTTCTTGCTTATAAATTAAATTTATAAATAATTATTGTATTATGATAGAATATTGACCAAAATCCAAGGCAAAAGTGAGCCTTATGATAGAGAGGGGAGAAATGGCATTAAAAATGCGCACTTAGTCGAAAATGGTGCCGAAGAGTCTGATCAAAAATGGACAAAATGAAGAATAATCAATTTATGTCCCAGAGCAAGATGGGTGTCCTCGCCATCGAAAAGAGGAAATACCCAAGGTTCAGCGTGGAACTGCCCCTCAATTATTCCCGTGCAGATGCGAAAGAAACATTTGGGGGGATGGTAGCGAATGCGAGCGAGGGGGGACTTCTCGTCTATCTGCCTGAAAGGATCGAGATAGGAGCTTTGTTGAAAATTGAGATATTATACGTGAGAGGTTTGGAATTGGATACCATTAGAGCAGTGGCAAAAGTAGTTTGGTGTGATTTGGCTGCCAGGGAAAGCTGGGGCGAGCACCGATATGGATTGCAGTTTCAATATATTGATGGAAAAGACTTTGGTCAGTTGACGAGTTTATTGAAAGAGGTGGGAAAATAGAACATTATGGAGGGAGGGAAAAACCTCTTTTTCGAAGTCATTGAGTTAGAAAAAAATATGTTGAACTATTTTAAGAAATTATTTAAAAATAAGGAGAAGAGCATGAATCCGCCCCGTTCGGGCATCGCTGAGAGGGGACCCTGAATTTTTCATCCTATGGAAGGTAACTAGAAATCTCCCTTGATATGGTTTAGGAAAAACCTGCTCGGCAGAAAAGGAACATCATGGTTGCATTAAATCAGGAAGAAGGGAGATACAGAGTCCTCCTCATCGGTATCGGGAATAACACTGAAGAAGAAAAAAATTCCTTCTGTCGTAACATTTCTAAACAATACAGTATTTCCTCCGCTCTGTTAGAAAAGATCGTTGACCGTTGTCCTGTCATCCTCAAAAAAAATATTTCCTTAATAAAAGCCAAAATTCTTGCTAAGACCTTCAAGTCTTTCGGGGCAACGGTCTCTATAGAGGAAAGAAGAAATTTTCCACCCATCTCTCTTGAATTTCAGGAATTGGTCCCTCACCGTTTGGCCTTGGAATCCTCCTATCTCCGGAAGACACAAAGAGGAACATGGAGCGTCATAGGAAGGGCAAAAAATATATCTGATGAGACTTTGAATGACACCTGGGTGCTCACTCAACTTTTTGAAGATCTTGAAGAGTTCGTTGCCTTTGAAGAAACTCCTCTCCCCATTAACCCTCTGCCTCCAGGAGAAACCTCTCCCTTTAGGGTAATCTTTGAAGGAGACTTTTCTATTAAAAGAATTTCCGTTGCCTTTAAGAATGCTTCGGGACAGCCCATTCCGGCAGTAGATGAAAGAAAAAAGAGGGAGTGGGTGGAGGTGGAGAGAGGAGAGGAAGGGTCTCTTTCTTCTCCCCGGATGTTAACAAAATTCAAAAAGAGGGCCCAGGCCGTTGATCTGACCAAACCTGCAGAAAAAGTAATCCTCACAAAGGAGAAAGAAATCCAAGAAGAGACACCCCTCTTCATGGAGCAGGAAGTGGGGGTTCCCCTTGAAAAAGAAATAAGAGAAGAACAGGGAGGAGATGCCGAAAGAATCTCTGAGGATTCCCTTTCGGCAACCCTTGAACCTTTAGAAAAAGTCTTGGAGTCCTCCTTGAGTATGCTCGAAGAGAATAGCTACCCAGGAGGAGAGGAACCAGAGAAAGCCTTAGGACATGAAACCTTCGAGGAATCTGCTCGGCCTACGCCGGAAAAAACGGAAGAAAAGATAGATGAAGCGGCTTTGGGTGAGTTAGAGATACCCTCTGTTGAGGTGAAAGTGGCTGAAGAGTCATGCTTTGACGCTTCTGTATTTGAGGAACCTACGCAATTGCTGAAGGATATCTCTGGGCGTCCAGGAGAAGGAGAGGTTGAAGAAAAAGCGGAGGAGAGTGAAGGAGACGTAGTGAAAGAAGAAGGAGTGAGAGAAGAACCTGCAGAGAAAGAGGGGGGGGCTTCGTTCTCCTGGATGGAATATTTTAGAAAAGCAGTGGAAACTTATCATCAAAGACCCCATGATATTTTTTCGATATGGTTTGAGGAACGTCGAGGGGGAGGTGAATTTAGAAATTCCTTTCATGCTCTTTTGACCATATTCGTTCATTCCCGATTTGACCAAGGGAATGAGTCTATCAAAGCATTGGAAAACACCCAAAAGGTATTCCGACTCATCGTTCAGCCGAATCTTGCACTTGATGAGATACCGTTTCTTGAAGGGACACGCTTTGCATCAGGAGAAGTTTGGAGAGATCTGTTTCATCGAGCACTCCCTAAGGTCCACCAGATTGGAAATGCTGTTCTTGAAAGAAATAAATGGAACGCATTTGATTTAGAACGGTTGATTCAGGTGATTCCTCATATGGACCATCGAAACAGCCGGAGGGCGACCCGATTAATCAACGAATTGATTGCGGATGTCGTGGAAGTGGGTTTTTCAGACACCCCCGTAACCATCGGAGAAGATCTCTACAGAGTTGCCTCTCGGTTAGGCGTTGTGGATCCCGATCTCGACTATTATCAAGGTGGAAATTCGACGGCAGATATCAAAATTCAATCTTTTGCAAAAGCCGCTTTTCCTCAGAACCCTGTCAAGGTCGAGGAACCGATGGCCTGCATGGGGAGCGGAGAAGAGCGAGGAGGGCATTGTTTCCCTGTCCAACCATGGTGCGAGGGGTGCCTCTTCGAAGCCTTCTGCCCAAAGCTTCACGTTCTCTTTAAGCCATCAGAAAAAGGGATGAGAGAGTGATTTAAATATCCGCTTTGCTTCAGGCTTACATTTGAATTCCATCGAAGTATTGGAAGAGGTTTTTTGGGCGGATATCCATCTGGAAAAGCGCCGGCGGGATGGAGGTTAATGATTTCAGCTTGCTAAAGGAATGAAGGAATTTTATAATGTTTCTCAAAGGAGTAGAGAGATGAGTGGGAAGAGTAGTTTTCCTTACCGCAAATATGATCGAAAGCCCCATCCCCATATCGTCAAGCAAATTCTGGACGATAGCGAACTGATCGAGATGATGAAAGAAGTGCTTATCCAGGAGGGGAGGACCTGTCCCTTTTGTCATCGGAAATTGAAAGGGGAGTCTAAGGTAAAGGAAATCTGGTAAGAGGTGAAGATGAAAAGAGATGGTTCAGAATAGATAAGAACCACCTCTTTTTTATTTGACAAACAGGGCTAACCGACAAGTCCCCAAATAAGTTCCTTTGTCAGTTAGTGTGTCCTAAATACTTTCATCTGGGACTTCCCGCGTAAAGGAGAACTGGAAAGGTTGAACAATAAACATATTTGCCGCGTCGCCTACGCTTCCAGAGGGAAGAGTGAAAGGAAGTGCGGCGACAAAAATGGCGCTCCCTGCGATCCCTACAACAATTCCAAGTGGTCTAGCGACAAATAGATCCAAGACGCTCCATCCATGCGCGACAGGATCATCCTTCCTGAATTTGTCTCCAGCCCACCCTGGTGAACAAAGACCGCCCATGACCAATGAAAGAGTCAGCAGTAGCAAAAAAATCCTTTTGAATCCTTTCATGAGAAGTTCCTCCTTTTTGACTTATTTCAAATAAAACTTATCAAAATCAGATACAATTGTCAACCTCTTAACAAAACTAAGGTTTGGTGGTCATGGAACTTAATTTATTGAGGTATTTTCATCATCAGGGAGGAGAATTCCCTAATTATGAATAATTTGATAAGCAGCAAATAAATTTTCATGAGATATAGATTGGCTATGATTGTTTCCTTTGTCAATTTTATCACCGGCTTATCATTACGGTGAACCGAAATCTCGGAAATTGAAGAATGCGGTCATCATATTGAAACCTGTGTATGACTGCTATAAAGAGTGCAATAAATGAACGGGAAAATAGGTAGAAGGATTTCATTATAAGATTAAGATAATGAATCATAAGAGTTTTATTGTGCAATTTTTTTGCCAACCGAATGAATTAAATCATACTGGTATAACTTATTGATATTAAAGGGTAAATAATTATTGTGATGACAGAGAATTCTTAGAAATAATGTTCAAAAGTGACAAAAAGCGATATTTGGATAAAAATTGTTCTCTAACTTCCCATGAGACCATGCTTACGTGTTGTAATACCTGGAGAGACGCAAACAGGGAGGTTCGTGCAGTTCCTTAAAATACTTGACAATTGAATCAAAAATCGTTATATCTTCTCAAAATTCAAGGGGATATATCGGTTTTCAATTAAACTATGGAATGGACATTACTTCTCAACTCTACTTTTGAACCATTAAAAGTTGTAACCTGGAAAAAGGCGATCGTCATGATGACGCTTGAAAAAGTAGAGGTCATTGAGGAATATGATCGCATGATTCGAGGCGTCAGCCTTTCCTTACGGCTTCCCGCTGTGATTCGATTAAATCGTTTTATTAAAAGAAAAACTCCCATCGTCAAATTCTCCCGTCAGAATCTCTATGTAAGGGATCGGGGAAAGTGTCAGTACTGTGGCACCCCTTTTGAGCACAAGGAATTGACCTATGACCATGTCATTCCGCGCTCCAAAGGTGGGCAAACGGAATGGACGAATGTGGTGACCTGCTGCACCGCCTGCAATCTCAAAAAGGGAGGGAGGACACCTGAAGAAGCAGGGATGTCGCTGATACGAAAACCGAGGGCACCCATCTGGATACCGCTACTGCCGATGAGCCTTGGGATCAAAGAGACCCCAGATCCCTGGAAGGATTATCTCTACCTCAATCTGGAGTTGGCTTCTTAACCCAGATGTGAGTTGAAAAGGGGGAGGATGATCCTGGGTAACTTTCATGGCCTGCGGGTGACGGACCCGTCATGGAGAATTTATTTAAATAGACTTCGACGATGAAGTCTGGGAAAGCGAAATGAGAAAGAAAGAAGGTCTTATCAAAGCTTCGGACAGAGATGAAAGGCGTGTAAGGGATTGCGAGGGGATGAAGAGAGATGAAATATCTTTGGGCTCCGTGGAGAATGGAGTATATTTTGGGAGAGAAAAAGAGAGGATGTTTCTTTTGCAAAAAACTTAAAGAGAAAAAGGACATAAAAAATCTTATCCTCTATCAGGGTGAATATGCGTTTGTGGTCATGAATAAATATCCCTATAACAACGGTCACCTGATGGTCGTACCCAAACGCCATTGCCGCGATTTGGAGCAATTGGATAATAGAGAATTAAGAGAGCTTTTCGATTTATTAAAAGCCTCTGTACGGGTGCTGAAGGCAAGCTTCCATCCGCATGGATTCAATATTGGGATGAATATTGGGAAGATGGGAGGTGCTGGAGAAGACCATCTCCATCTCCATATTGTCCCACGATGGGCAGGAGATACCAATTTTATGCCAGTGATAGGGGAAACGAAGATCATCCCCGAATATTTGGAAAGAACTTATCAGAAACTTCACTCTGCCTTTACGGATCTATTGCGAAAAAAGAGAGTCCAGAAAGGAGAACAATAAAGTGAGATGGCTTAAGACATTACTTTGGATAGCGGCCTTTTGTTTGGCGGTCCCCTTTTTTGTTCAAAATCGAAGCGAGGTCACCCTTCATTTCGTTTTCCCTTGGGAGAATTATCAGTGGTTTGAAATTCCAGTAGTCCCTCTCCCTCTCTTCTTGGTCGTCCTTTGTTCTATCTTTTTGGGAATCTTAATCGGTGGGGTAGGTGACATTTATAGACGCTTTCAACTCAAAAAGATGCTTCGTCAAAACCAAAAAACGATTGAGAGATTGGAGAAAGAGATCCAATCTCTTCGGGGTCCTGGTTTGGATCAACCCTCCTATCTCAAGAAAGAGGATTAACCTTATGATCAACCTGGGGAAATTCGATAGCATCATGAGGAAGGACCCTCATGGATGGGCTAAAAATTTTCTTGCATTTCAGAGTGAATTATAGTATATATTTTCTACACTAGTTGGTCTGCTGAAAAGGCGGGCTGTTTGCCCGCTTTTTTTTTAAAAAACGCATATTGCAAAGGCCAAAGAGATGGTGGAAAGGGAGATTGTGGATCGGGTACGTGCAATGGCCGAGCCTATGCTTTTGGATGAAGGAATGGAATTGATAGATGTTGAATACCGAAGAGAATCGAAAGGATGGGTCCTTCGCCTCACTCTGGACAAAGAAGGAGGGGTGACCCTTGACGATTGCACGCGAATTAGCCAGGAAGTCGGAAGGAGTTTAGACGTTGAGGATTTTATACAAGCCCCATACACGCTGGAGGTTTCCTCACCCGGTCTTACCCGCCCACTAAAAACCGAAAAAGACTTCATGAAATATCGGCAGCGTTTGATCAAAGTGAAGACCGTCGATCCCGTGGAGAATCGGCGGCAGTTTAAGGGAAGACTCTTGGGGCTCTCCGAGAGCCGGATAGAAATGGAAGTGGATGGGGGGATCTTCCAGATTCCTCTCTCTAATGTGGCGAAGGCCAACTTGGAAGTTGACTGGGACGCGCTCCGCAAGGAGCATCCTACAAAAAATGAGATACCATTTCCGGGAAGCTCTGTTGAGCCGCAGGGGCAGACGGAGGCTTCATTTTTAGAAAGGGAGAAATGAGTTATGCCATCCAATCTCAATTATGTGATTGATCAAGTGGGAAAGGATAAAGGGATTGACCGGAAGGTGATCATCGAAGCCTTGGAACAAGCGGTACTGACGGCTTCGAGAAAGAAATATGGACACCAGGGGGAGATAGAAGTTCACTATAATGAGGAGGTTGGCGAAGTCGAGTTGTTCCAGTTCAAGCAGGTGGTGGAGGAAGTGACCAATCCATCGACGGAGATTTCTCTAAAGGAAGCAAAAGAATTGGACAACGAGGCCCAGATCGGGGACAGCTTGGGGGTGAAACTCAATACCGACTTCGGCCGAATCGGAGCCCAGACGGCGAAGCAGGTGATCATCCAGAGGGTACGAGACGCTGAAAGAGAAAACGTCTATAATGAATTTAAGGATCGAAAGGGAGATTTGGTCAGTGGAACCGTACAGAGGATGGAGAAGGGAAATGCTTATATTGGCATTGGAAGGGCCGAGGCCGTTCTTTTGTCGAAAGAACAAATTCCTGGGGAGAGCTATCGGCAAGGGGAGCGACTTCGGGCCTATATTCTTGATATCCAGAAAAACTCAAAGGGACCACAGATATTTCTTTCCAGGACCCATCCGGGTTTTTTGATCAAGTTGTTTGAGATGGAGGTGCCTGAGATCTCTGAGGGAGTGATCAAACTGATCAGTGCTGCGAGGGAACCGGGTGAGAGGGCAAAGATCTCTGTCTATAGTTCCAACCGGGATGTGGACCCAGTGGGAGCCTGCGTAGGAATGAGAGGTTCTCGAGTCCAGAGCGTCGTTCAAGAGCTTCGAGGCGAACGGATTGACATCATCCCTTGGTCTCAAGACCAAGCCAAATATGTATGTAATGCTTTGGCCCCGGCCAAAATCTCCAGGGTCTATATTGACGAGGAGAATCGTCATATGGAAGTGGTCGTAGCAGACGACCAACTCTCCCTCGCTATCGGGAAGAAAGGCCAGAATGTCCGATTAGGTTCTAAGCTGACGGGTTGGAAAATCGACATTAAGAGCGAATCCAGAATGGAGAAGATCTCCAGTGAAATTTTGGAAAAGTTTAGGGACCTCCCTAATATCGGAGATGTGGCGAGCCGTATCCTTTATAACGAAGGTTTCCGATCGATCAAGGAGGTGGCCGAGGTCGACCCGGAAGAATTGGCAAAAGTTTTAGAGATTGAAAAAGAAAAGGCTGCAGAGATCGTCGAAAGGGCGGTTCAGATATCCCAAGGGAGAGAAGGGACAGGGGTTAGCCAGGAAACTCTTCCAACAACCGGGGATCCCGCCTCCGATCCGGTGGACAGGATGGAAGGAGTAGGAGAGAAGACAGCCCAACTATTAGAAGAGAATGGATTCAAAACCGTTCACAATATTTTGGAAACAAATATTGAAAAGCTTTCTACCATTCCAGGGATCGGGATCAAGAAAGCTGAAAAATTGATCCAATCCGCAAAACATTATATCGAAGGAAAAAGGGTATGAGCAAGAAAGGACATATCCCCATTCGTACCTGTATTGGTTGTCGAAAAAAAAGGAAGAAGGAAGAGATGATTTGGTTGGCCCAACGTCCTGAGGGAGTGGTGGCGGTGAATGGGAAGAAGCCTCATCAGGGGCGAGGGCTTTATCTCTGTCCAGAGGATGGGTGTTTAAACATGGCAAAGAAAAAGAATAGAGGAGTTGGGTTTTTGGAAACGATGAATTTCCGAAATCCTGCGGCAGAAGGTTTTTTTTGATACGGGAGGTAGGGAATGACAAAAAGTAAAGTCCTCGATCTCGCACGGGAAGTCGGGATGGAGGATGATAAACTGCTTCTGAAATTGAAACGGATGGGGGTGAAGGTAAAAGATAAAAAACTTTCCGAACCTGAAAAAAAGGTATCTCCATCTGATGAAAAGGTCATTGAAAGGGATTCCGAGAAAGAAATCGTTGAGAAGCGGGTCAAAGCCACCGTGATTCGGAGAAGAGCAAGAACCCTGGAAGTTAAAGTGGAGCCCCCACCTCCTCCATTAGCTGTCGTCGAGCCTGAGATTGTAAAAGGGAAGATTCCCAAGGTAAAAGAGGAAGAAGCCGGACTCGAGCTGAAGACTCCAGGGGAGGCAGCAGAGGAAAAAGAATTTAAAAAGGAGGAGAAACCTCCTACCAAACCAACACGAGGAAGGAAGGAAAAGGAAGCGTCCGAAGAGTCTGCGGTACCCGTTGAGGCAAAGGCTGAAGAAAAAAAGGTGATAGCTCCCAGACCCGTCGAGGCAGTGCATCCCCAGGTATTCCTTAAAGAGACACCCAAGGTCAAGAAGGAAGTTGAGGAACCTAAGCCGAAGGAAGCCCCTCTCAAAACAATAGAGGTAAAGCTGTTAGAAAAAGAAGAATTATTGGAGAAAGAAAGATTGGGGCCCTATGCAAAGAAAAAGGGTTTTGTAAAAAAGAGGAAGAGGATTGAGGAAAGGATGTTGGGGGAGGATGAGGTCGAAGGAGAAAGATTAGAAGCAAAAGGGGCGGAGGTCAGCTTCAGACCCTTCCGGCCTATGAAGAAGAAGGTGGTATTAAAGACGCCGAAGAAGACAGAGGTGACTGTCCCCAAACCCATTAAGAGAATCATTCGAATCGCTGAAGTCATCGCTGTCGGAGATCTTGCCAAGAGAATGGGTGTCAAGGGTGGGGAATTGATTAAGAAACTAATGGAGATGGGTGTGCTGGTGAATATCAACCAGCTCATTGATGCGGATGTCGCTTCTCTCGTGGCGAGCGAGTTTGGCTATGAGGTGGAGAAAACCTCCTTAGAGCGTCAGGACTTACTGGAAAGAAAAGAGGATCTCGCCGAACAGTTGAAACCCAGACCACCCGTCGTCACGATCATGGGTCATGTGGACCACGGGAAGACCATGCTTTTGGATTCAATAAGGAAAACAAATGTGATGGGAGGGGAAGCCGGAGGCATCACCCAGCACATCGGGGCCTATGATGTCGAGTTAGAGAATGGGCATGTGGTCTTCATTGATACTCCCGGTCACGAAGCCTTTACCGCCATGAGGGCAAGAGGAGCTCAGGTGACGGATGTGGTCGTTTTGGTGGTCGCTGCAGATGACGGCATGATGCCACAGACCAAGGAGGCGATCGACCATGCTCGAGCGGCTAAGGTCCCGATTGTGGTCGCCATTAACAAGATTGATAAACCAACCGCCAATCCGGAAAAGGTGAAGAAAGACCTATCGGAATATGGACTCGTTCCAGAGCAATGGGGCGGAACAACGCTTTTTTCTGAAGTATCGGCGAAGCAGAAGACAAGGATTAAAGAGTTGCTCGATATCATCCTCCTTCAGGCAGAGATTTTAGAATTGAGGGCCAACCCGGATAAACCCGCCCGAGGGATCATTATCGAAGCAAAACTGGATAAAGGGAGAGGTCCGGTGGCTACCCTCCTGGTGCAAGAGGGAACGTTAAAAACAGGAGATGCCTTCCTCGCCGGTTCCCACTATGGCAGGGTCAGGGCCATGCTGAACGATAAAGGGAAGAAGATCGAAGAGGCGGGTCCCTCTACTCCCGTGGAGGTGGTGGGGTTCACCGATATTCCCGAGGCAGGAGAGACGTTCATCGTCGTTTCCGAAGAGAGGATGGCCAAACAGATCAGTCTTTACCGACAAGATAAGATTCGCGAAAAAGAACTTTCAAAGTTGAGCAAAGTCTCCTTAGAAGAGCTCTATGATAAAATTAAGAAGGGGGAAGTCAAGGAACTGAATGTCATTATTAAGGCAGATGTCCAGGGATCTATCGAGGCAGTGAGAGAGGCACTGAAAAAACTCTCTACGGATGCGGTGAAAGTCAATATCCTTCATGATGCGGTCGGCGGGATTACAGAGACCGACGTGAATTTAGCCTCGGCCTCCAATGCGATCATTATTGGGTTTAATGTGAGGCCGGGTGCGAAAGCCCAGTCCCTATCAGAGGAGGAGCATGTCGATATC
Source organism: uncultured delta proteobacterium (assembly GCA_963827685.1). GTDB lineage: Bacteria > Desulfobacterota > BSN033 > BSN033 > UBA1163 > UBA1163. Next base: position 657,956 of record CAWHBU010000002.1, read on the forward strand.
CGAATTTATTCTGTCATCTATGATGCGATCACCGATATTAAGAATGCGTTGGAAGGATTACTTGAACCTACTTACAAGGAACATATCTTGGGAAGGGCACAGGTGATACAGGTTTTTACTATCCGTAAAGTGGGAACCGTGGCAGGCAGTCTCGTGACCGACGGAAAAGTGGTCAGGGGATCCCATGCGAGATTGCTGCGAGACAATGTCGTCGTGCATGATGGCCGGATTGTTTCACTCAGGCGATTCAAAGACGATATGAAGGATTGTAGCCAAGGGCTCGAGTGCGGCATTGGCATCGAGAATTTTAATGATATTAAACTTGGGGATGTCATTGAGTCTTATGAGGTTGAAGAAGTTCAAGCTCGGCTAACCTGAGCTCCCGTCAGGTTTCTCCTCAAGAAGGCCAGGTTCTTTTAGAAGAGAAGGGGGGAGGGGGAGGGAGATGGTGATCGGGATTTGCCAACTCGACCTTCGGATTCCGGAAAATCATTCTCTAAAAGGCAAGCGACATGTGCTCCGGAAATTAATCGATCAGGTAAGGCATCGGTTTAATGTGGCCATTTCAGAAGTCGGGGATAATGATCTTTGGCAACGGGCGCAGATTGGTTTCTGTACGGTTGGAAATGATCGACGACATATCAATTCGAGTCTGGATAAAGTGATCCACTTTATTGAGCAGATGAGCTTTATCGAGATGGTGCGTAGGGAAATTGAAATCATCACGGTATAATTTCTTTAAAGGGTCGGATGGAAGGGAAACGTTCGGAAAAAGTAGCGAATTTGATCCAAAAAGAGATCTCCCAAATGCTGGTGAAGTCGATCAAAGATCTTCGTATTGGTTTTGTCACCATCACCCGGGTGACTGTTTCCGAAGATTGTCGTTTTGCGAAAGTCTATTTTAGTGTAGCAGGGACCCTGGCGGAGAAGGAAAGCTCCATGAAGGGTTTGGATAGTGCCAAAGGATATGTTCGAAAGGAATTGGGTCGTCGGATCCGACTGAGATATACTCCTGAAATTATGTTTCAATTCGATCCTTCCATTGAATATGCAATTCATATGGAGGAGTTGATCCAAAGCATCCATCAGGAAGAGGAGCACAATGGGGAAGAAGAAGGAGATTGATGGTCTCCTCATCGTGGATAAACCTGAGGGGATTACCTCCCTCGATGTGGTCAGGGAGATCAAACGCCGATTGGGTGTGAAGAAGGCAGGCCATATCGGAACCCTCGATCCGTTTGCTACAGGCGTTTTGCCTATCGTCCTCAACGAGGGAACCAAATTGGTTCCGTTCTTAGGGGAGGGGCCCAAAGAGTATGAAGTGACCCTCAAATTAGGGGAGGAGACGACCACCGATGATTGGACCGGTCGGGTCGTCCTGAAACAGGAATGGGAGGGCATACAAGCTGAAAAGATTGAGGCTCTCATCCATACATTTCACGGAAAGATTCATCAGACCCCCCCCATGTTTTCGGCTATTAAAATACAAGGGAGACCCCTCTATCGATTGGCCAGAGAGGGGATCGAGGTCGAGCGTAAAGAGAGAGAAGTAGAAATTTACAAAATTCAGATGGAGGACATGGAACTGCCCCTCGTTCATTTCAAGGTCTCCTGCTCAAAAGGAACCTACATCCGCACCCTGGGAAGAGATATGGGGAGGAAGATAGGATGTGGGGCTCACCTTCTCTGTCTGAGAAGGATTCGGAGCGGTCCTTTCACGCTCGAACAAGCGATCTCCTGGGAGAAGTTAAAGGATCTCTCCATGCCCGATGCTCTTCACCCCTGGTTGATTTCTTTGAGTGCGGCCTTGCCCAGTTTTCCCGAGGTGATCGGGGACGAACAATTGGTGAAGAAGGTGCGTTTTGGAAAGAAGATGATGGTTCAGGATCTTTCGCCACAGACCCTTCCAGCCTTCGAAAAAGGGGAATGGCTCAAGATGTCCTCTCCTCAGGAGGGGTTGGTGGCCATTTTAAAATCAGAAGTGAACGGGGCAGATATTCCCTGGGCAAATCCGGAAGTAGTGGCCCTTCGCCCGTTAAGGGTATTTCGACCCCAAGAAGGATATCCTACAGAAGATCAGGCTTCGTTTAAAGGGAGGATGGCATGACACTCGTTCAGGAGAAGAAAAAAGAGATTATCGAACAGTTTAAAAGCCACGAACGGGACACGGGTTCCCCGGAGGTTCAAATCGCTCTTCTCAGCGAAAGGATCCGATATCTGACGGAACACTTTAAAGTACACCAACGAGATCATCACTCTCGCAGAGGTCTCCTCAAATTGGTTGGGCAGCGGAGGAGACTCCTCAACTATCTTAAAGAAAACAAAGTAGATCGATATCGAACGGTCATCGATAAGTTAGGTCTACGGAAGTAATGCCAGCATGTTCTAAATGAAAAGGAGCAAAGAAATTCGTATGGGTCAGAAGCTACAGATCGATTTTGGAGGAAGGCCTTTTTCCATTGAAACCGGAAAGGTGGCGAAGCAGGCGAATGGTTCGGTCATGGTGCAGTACGGAGAGACGGTCGTCCTGGTGACGGCTGTGACATCCGAAAAGAAGCGCGAAGGCCTCGATTTCATTCCCCTCACTGTGAATTATTTAGAAATGACTTATGCCGCAGGGAGGATCCCAGGAGGTTTTTTTAAGAGGGAAGGGAGGCCCAGTGATCGGGAAACCCTTATCTCCCGCTTTATTGATCGACCCCTAAGGCCCCTTTTCCCGAAAGGGTTTCAAAATGAGATCCAGATCATCGCCACCGTCCTTTCTGCCGACCAGGATAATGATCCTTCCATCTTGGGAATGATTGGAGCCTCCAGCGCCCTGTCTCTCTCCGATATCCCCTTCGATGGTCCCATTGCAGGAGCTAAAGTGGGTCGGATTGACGGAGAGTTCGTCCTTAACCCCACTCATGGAGAATTGGAACTGAGCGACATCGATCTCTTTGTGGCGGGGAGTGAGGAGGCAATCATTATGGTCGAAGGAAGTGCCAAGGAGGCCAAGGAGGAGGAGATCTTGGAGGCTATTTTATTCGGCCATCAATCCCTGAAACCGGTGATTGCTCTTCAAAAACAGATGAAATCGGCTTTAGGAGTCACCCATCGGGAATTCGAACTCCAAAAACCAGAAGAAGCCCTTTACGAAAAAGTAAGCACCATCGCTCAAGAGAAACTCCAGGAGATCTTTCAACTCACAGAGAAAGGGAAAAGAAGAGAACGACTGGAGGAGATCCTTCAGTTGACCTTTCAAGAACTCGGGGCCGAAGACGAATCCTCACAAAAGATGGTGAAGATCGCTTTGGAAGAGACCTATCGTAAACTGGTCCGAAAATCAATTTTAGAAAAGAAACAGAGAATCGATGGGAGAAGGCTTTCAGAAATTCGTCCCATCTTCTGTGAAGTGGGCATCCTTCCCAGAACGCATGGCTCCGCTCTCTTCACACGTGGAGAAACTCAGGTTTTGGCCGTGGTCACTTTTGGAACCTCTGAGGATGAGCAGAAAATTAATTCCTTGACTGGAGAGACCTATAAATCCTTCATGCTCCACTATAACTTCCCTCCCTTCTGTACAGGAGAAGTTGCCCCATTGAGGTCGCCCAGCCGGAGAGAGATTGGACATGGGGCATTGGCCGAGAGGGCGATCCTGCCTGTCCTTCCCTCCAGTGAGCAATTCCCCTATACCATTCGAATTGTCTCCGAAGTATTGGAATCGAACGGATCCTCCTCCATGGCCACGGTATGTGGAGCAACCCTCTCGCTCATGGATGCAGGCGTTCCCATTAAGGCTCCCGTAGCTGGCATTGCCATGGGGTTAATCTTAGAAGATAGGGAGAGTGCCGTTCTCTCAGACATTCTGGGCGATGAGGATCATTTGGGCGATATGGATTTCAAGGTGGCAGGTACTTCCGAAGGGGTCACAGCCATACAGATGGATATCAAAGTTCGGGGCATCTCCAAAGAGATCATGAGAAAAGTTCTCGATCAGGCCAGAGAGGGCAGATTCCATATTCTGGATAAGATGAGGGAGACGATTTCCGAACCCCGCAAAGATCTGTCACGGCATGCCCCCCGGATCGTCAGCCTCCAAGTCAAACAGGAGAAGATCAGAGATGTCATCGGTCCAGGAGGGAAGAACATTCGGGCCATTGTCGATCAGACCGGTGTGAAGGTGGATGTGGAGGATTCGGGACTGGTGAAGCTGGCTTCTCCGAATTATGAGGCAATCGAAAAAGCCATCTATATGATCAAGAGGCTCACCCAAGAGGTCGAAGTAGGTGCTCTTTACACCGGTAAGGTATTACGGATTTTGGGTTTTGGTGCCATTGTAGAACTTTTTCCAGGGACCGACGGCCTCATCCATATCTCCCAGTTGGCAGAGGGCCATGTCAGGGAGGTCTCGGATGTTCTGAAGGAAGGGGATGAAGTCCTCGTAAAGGTGATCGATATCGATCCGCAGGGCCGCATTCGGTTGAGTCGTAAGGCAGCCATGAGGGAGACGCAGGCAAAGTGCAGGGGGCAAGGGGTAAAGAGGAAAAGAGGAGCTAAAGGAATAAGAAGCAATGGAAGCAAAGATTAAAAAAGTTCAAGATTCCTTGAATCAATCGCGGATTGAAAGCGGATCTGCGTATCAAAGGACTGTTCTCGCTAATGGACTCCGAGTGATTACAGAAGAAATCCCTTATCTCAGGTCTGTCTCCATCGGAGTGTGGGTGGTCACTGGGTCGAGAGATGAACAACCTCATGAAAACGGAATCTCCCATTTTATTGAACACCTTCTCTTCAAAGGGACAGAAAAGAGGACTGCTTTTGACATCGCCAAGGAGATTGACTCTGTGGGTGGGACTCTGAACGCCTTTACAGGCAGGGAGTACACCTGTTTTTATGCTAAGGTGATCGATAATAATTTACCCCTCGCCATCGATCTCCTCTCGGATATTTTTCTCCATTCCATCATGGATGGTAAAGATGTTGAAAAGGAGAGGATGGTGATCCTCCAGGAGATCAAGATGGTGGAAGATACTCCTGACGACTATATCCACGATCTCTTCAACCGGGTCTGTTGGGGAGACCATCCGTTGGGTTTCCCAATTTATGGATCTTCAGAACTTGTCCAATCATTCAAACGAGATCAACTTCACCAATTTTTTAGGGAGAACTATCCGCCCAATCGAATCATTGTCTGCGCTGCGGGGAATTTAAGACACCAGGAGGTAGTTGACCTGATCGACGAGACGTTCGGTCAGATTCCAAGGTCGGACAAGGCAAGGGGAAGGGTAAAACCCGATCCCATCTCCACGACCAATGTCTGGAAAAGAGATTTAGAGCAGGTTCACTTTTGCCTCGGTACCAAAGGGCTCCAATACAACCATTCCCTTCGGTTTGCCTCGTATGTCCTGAACACCATTCTGGGAGGTGGGATGAGTTCAAGACTTTTTCAAGAGATCCGCGAGAATCGTGGTTTGGCTTATTCTGTTTATTCCTATCTTCCGACCTATATCGATACGGGACTGGTCGTTGTTTATGCGGGGACCAATGAGGGCTCTTTTCAGGAGGCCACCGAACTGGTTCTCAAAGAGTTCAACCGTCTTAAGAAGGAACCTTTGAAGAATGGGGAATTGGAAACCGCGAAAGAACAGTTGAAAGGAAATCTTCTCCTTAGCCTCGAGAGTTCCGATAATCTGATGACCCGTCTGGCAAAGAATGAAATTTATTTTAAGGCCTACCTTCCTGTGGGGATGATCCTCAAAGGGATTGACGAGGTAAATGAAGAAACCGTTCAACATTTGGCCAACGATATCTTTGATGAGCGATTCTTCTGCTTGACCGTCTTAGGCCCGATGAATGGGAATGATTTGGACAAGGTCGGACTGACGGGGAAACAAAAAATACATCCTGTTTGAGGGTGGGTGCGAGTTTGAGAATTTATATCAAACGTTTGAGAAAAGATCCAAGCGTGCCCATGCCCCAATACATGACAGCAGGTGCCTCCGGAATGGACCTCTTCGCCTCTCTCGAAAAAGAAATCACTCTGGAACCCGGGGAGAGAAAAATGATTCCCACTGGAATTGCCGTGGCGATCCCGGAGGGGTTCGAAGGCCAAGTCAGACCCCGCAGTGGATTGGCCATTCAGAAGGGGATTGGCATTGTTAATGGACCGGGGACGATCGATTCCGATTATCGCGGGGAGATTAGCGTCGTCCTGATCAATTTTGGAAAGGAACCCTTTACCATTCGTAATGGAGAAAGAATCGCTCAAATGGTGATCTCCCAAGTTTTTCGAGCCACTTTGGAAGAAGTGGATGACCTCCCAGCGACCCACAGGCAAGGAGGGGGATTTGGTCACACAGGGATCTAAAGAAGAGCTCAAGACAATTACTCTCTTCATCAAAGCAGAGGAAATAATCCCCTCTGCTTTTTATTTAATAAAAACACATTAAGCGAAGGGTCATTGCGAGGAGCGAAGCGACGAAGCAATCTCATAGTTTCAAAGTTAAGATTGCCACGCCTGCGTGCCGAAACATTTATCTGCACAAAGCGTTTCGGTTGAGGAACGCATTCCGGCGTGCAGGCACGCTCTCCCGCTAAGGCGGGATCGCTCGCAATGACGATATAAGAGCATTTATTGAGTTTGCATTAGCTCCCCTTTCATGATTAGGGAAGTATCATGGAACCGTTACTGGATCAGTTTCTTCATTACCTCATCGTTGAAAAAGGCCTCTCCAAAAATACCATCGATGCCTACCGCCATGGTTTGACTCGATTCTTAGGTCATCTGAGGGAAAAAGGGGTTCAGGAGATCCAAGAAGTTGGCAAACTCCATATCAGGGGATTTCTACTGGCTCTGAGAAGGAAGAACCTTAACACAAAGAGCATCGTGAGAGATTTGGTTGCCATTCGTTCCTTTTTTCGATTTTTGATTCAAGAAGGCATTCTGGAGTCCAATCCTGCTGAGGAACTGGAATCACCCAAGGTGGCAAAAACGCTTCCGGAAATTTTGACATTGAAGGAGATCGAGCAAATTTTGGAACAACCTAATGTTCACACTCCACTTGGAATAAGAGACCGGGCGATGTTGGAAATGCTATACGCCACAGGAATGAGGGTTTCCGAACTGACTCAGCTTCCGATTCATCAGGTTAACCTGGAAGGGGGATACGTCCTCCTCTACGGAAAGGGTTCAAAAGAAAGAATCGTTCCGCTCGGAAGCGAAGCGATGAAGTGGGTTACCATCTATTTAAAGACAGCCCGCGGAATCCTTTCGAAGGGGAAAGAGAACCTATCCCTTTTTATCAACCGCTCGGGGAAGGGGATGAGCCGACAGCGGTTCTGGAAAAGTCTTAAAAATCATGCGCGAAGAGCGGGTCTGCGTAAAAGGATCACCCCGCACCTTGTTCGTCACTCTTTTGCCAGCCATCTTTTAGAAAGAGGGGCGGATCTTCGTTCTGTCCAGATGATGCTTGGCCATGTGGATATCTCCACCACCCAGATCTATACCCATGTGACTGGAGAGAGATTGAAGAAGGTTCATAAACAGTACCACCCGAGAGGGTAAAAATTATCAGTTAAGAGTTTAGAGTTCGGAGTTTAGAATTAAGAATTAAATTCTTTAAACTCATAATTCATAACTCATAACTCTTAATTCAATGTCATTATGGAAGTGATCACCACCCATATTAATGCGGATTTTGATTCTTTGGCCTCCATGCTGGCCGCTAAAAAGCTCTATCCCAATGCCGTCTTGGTCTTTCCTGGCTCTCAAGAGAGAAGCCTTCGTGATTTTTTCATCCATTCCACCCTCTATGCCTTTGAGGTGGAGCGGGTCAAAAATATTGATCTTGAGGAAGTGAAACGACTCATTTTGGTTGACACTCGTCAGATCAGTCGAATCGGAAAGTTTTCAGAGGTTCTATCCAAACCCGGTTTAGACATTCACATCTATGATCATCATCCTCCTTCTTCGGAGGATCTCCATGGGTCCCTGGAGGTTCTCTCAGAGGTAGGCGCAACGGTGACACTCCTTCTCGATATCCTTCAAAAAAAGGGAATCGAGATCACCCCTGACGAGGCGACTGTGATGATGTTGGGGATTTATGAAGATACAGGGAACTTGACCTTTCCTTCAACCAAAGAGGACGATTTCAAAGCGGCTGGGTACCTGGCCCGAAAGGGGGCGAATCTCAGCGTCCTATCGAATGTGATCATCAAGGAACTCACCGCAGAGCAAATCTTTTTGTTGAATGATCTGATCCAATCCGCTACGCGATATAGCTTTCACGGGATCGATGTCGTCATTGCTCAGGCTTCTGTGGATCGGTATGTGGGGGATATTGCCGTACTGGTCCATAAATTGAAAGATATGGAAAATCTGGATGTGCTCTTTGTGCTGGTCAGGATGGAAGACCGAATTTACTTGATCGGGAGGAGTCGCCTGGAAGAGGTGAACGTTTCAGAAATCGCCAGCGAATTTGGAGGGGGAGGGCATCCCACCGCAGCCTCTGCAACAGTCAAGGGGATGCCCCTTGTAGAGGCCCATGATCGATTGATCAAAACATTAAGAGAGATGGTGAGGCCCAAAAAGGTGGCAAGGGATACGATGGTCTATCCTGTTAAGAGTATTGAACCGGAACGAACCCTGAAAGAAGCTGGAGAGATATTGACCCGGTATAATCTGAACGTCCTTCCTGTCTTTCAGGACGAAAAAGTGATTGGCTTGATTTCAAAACAAGTCGTGGAAAAGGCTGTGTATCATGGCCTAAAAAGTTCCTTGGTGAAGGAATATATGACGACGGAGTTTTCGGTCGTCTCCCCAGATACGCCTTTTTTTCGAGTCCAGGCGCTCATCATCGGACAGAACCAGAGCCTCCTGCCTGTCATTGAAAAAGATCGATTGGTGGGAACCATTTCTGCAGGGGACGTCATGCGGATTCTTCAAGAGGAGATGATGAAGTCGGAAAAGGGGGTTTCTGTTTTTGAGAGCCAGCCCCTTTATACCCGGAAAAAGATGATCTCCAAATTGATGAGAGAACGTTTCCCTGAGCGAATCTACAACCTGCTGATAGAATTTGGAAGGGTAGGGGATGCGTTGGGATATTCCGTCTTTGGCGTCGGGGGGTTTGTCAGAGACCTGTTGTTGAGGGTAGAAAACTTCGATGTGGATATTGTGGTGGAGGGAGATGGGATTCGCCTGGCTGAGGAATTCGAAAAAAAGTTCCCCTGCCGGATTCGAACGCATAAAAAATTTGGGACGGCGATCATCCTCTTCCCCGATGGGTTGAAAGTCGATGTGGCTACCGCTCGCTGGGAGTTCTACGATTCTCCGGCAGCCCTGCCTACCGTGGAAAAGGCTTCCATCAAGACGGACCTCTATCGGAGGGACTTTACCGTCAACACCCTGGCCATTCAACTCAATCCAAAGGCGTTTGGCGAGCTGATCGATTTTTTTGGAGGGGTAAGAGATGTCAAAGAAAAAGTGATCAGGGTCCTTCACAATCTCTCTTTTGTCGAAGATCCCACCCGAGTCTTTCGGGCGATCCGTTTTGAGCAACGTTTTGGATTCCAAATCGGAAAACATACCCAGAATCTGATGAAGAATGCGGTGAAAGTAGGGTTTTTAGAACGTCTCTCAGGGGGACGGATTCTCTCCGAGCTCATCCTCATCCTTCAGGAGGAAGCCCCTCTCTCCGTCCTGAAACGGATGAGAGATTTTAATCTCTTTCATTTCCTCCACCCCAGCCTTAAATTCGATGAGCAAGCCGAGGTTCTTTTTGAACAGATCCATCATGTCATCTCCTGGTTCGACCTGCTTTTCCTGCAGAAGCAATATGAGCGTTGGCTCATCTATTTTTATGGACTCACCGATTTCTTAAAAGAAGGAGAGAGGGAAGCGCTTTGTCAAAGATTGGCCATGAATGAAAAGCTTAGAAAGAGGGTGCTGGAAGGGAAACTTCAGGCGGACCAGGCTCTTCTCCAAATCTTCTCTTGGGTCAGCACAGACCGAAGACCGAAACGGTCAGAGATTTATGACATCCTTGATCCCCTTTCTACTGAATCAAAACTCTTTATGATGGCCAAGACGACCCAGGTACCGACCCGCCGTTATATCTCCCTGTATTTCACACAGCTGAAAGATACAAAACCGCTCTTGAAAGGAAGGGATTTGATTCAAATGGGAATGAAATCAGGTCCTTCGATTAAAAGAGCCCTAACGAGTTTGCTCAAAGCCAGATTGGACGAGCAGGTGACTACCCGACAAGATGAGATGGAGTATATCTCGAAGGCCCAAGGAATGGAATAATGGTTGGAGACGATTTACGTTCAGAGGAAAAACACGCCTATACCTTCCGATTGGAGGGGTTTGAAGGGCCGCTTGACCTGTTGCTCCATCTTATTCAGAAGAACGAATTGGATATCTTCAATATTCCCATCGCCCTCATCACCGAACAGTATTTAGAATATCTCCAATTGATGAAGGTACTCAACTTGGATATCGCTGGGGAGTACCTGTTGATGGCTTCCACTCTCCTTCATATCAAATCGAAGATGTTGCTCCCCAAATCTTCAGAGGGAGAAGAAGAGGAGGAAGAAGATCCAAGGGCAGAACTGGTCCGAAGGCTTTTGGAGTATCAGAAATATAAACAGGCCGCACTTGATTTGGAGAAAAGGCCCTTATTGGACCGGGACGTCTTCATCCGGTTGGTGGCGGCAGAGCCTGAAGAGAAACCGGAGGAAGAAAGAATTGAGGTGAATCTTTTTGAACTCTTCGAGGCTTTTCGGAAAGTTCTAGAGAGGGTTAAATCAGAGACTGTCCATGAAGTCATCTTAGAACAACTCAGCGTTGAGGATAAAATTCAAGAAATCGTGACCCTTCTTGAAAAGGAAAATCGAAGCGTGGCGTTTCATCGCCTTTTTCCTGAACAGGCTTCCAGGAGAGTCGTTGTGATCACTTTGTTGGCCATACTCGAACTGGTTAAGATGAAACGCATTCGCATCTTCCAGCTGGCTCCCTTCGAGACGATTCGAATATCACCGCTTTGAACAGGGTCTACGATGGATGGATTAAAAGGCAGGTTTCGTGTATGATAGAGGGCAGGAAAGGCAGAACTACTGGCTGTGCGCATGGCGCCTGCCTGCAAGAAGCGTTTCGGCGAAGGCAGGCTAAGCGCTTAGTGTCTTTTTAAATAGGGAGGGATCCATGAAACAGAAACGAATCTTCATCGGGTTGGGTGTGATCGTAGCACTTCTCATTTTCTTTTTTGGCATTCTTTTCCTTGTTGGACGCTATGCCGGGGGGAGGTCCAGCCGACTTGCCTTTGGAGATAAGATTGCCATTGTGGAGATTAAGGGAGTGATCAGCCAGTCTTCTGGAATCATTGAAGAGCTCCAGCAGTATCTTGAGGATGAAGGGGTCAAGGCCATCATCCTCAGGATCGATTCTCCAGGTGGGGGTGTAGGCCCGGCGCAAGAGATCTACCGGGAGGTGATGAAGATCAAGTCAAAGAAAAAAGTGGTTACCTCCATGGGGTCTGTGGCGGCGTCTGGGGGCTATTACGTCGCATGCGCCTCTGATCTCATCGTTGCAAATCCTGGGACGATTACCGGTTCGATCGGGGTGATCATGCAATTCTCAAATTTTGAAGAGCTTCTTAAAAAAATTGGAATCAAGGGAGTGGTGCTCAAAAGCGGGGAGCATAAAGATATCGGATCCCCTTTCCGCGAGATGACCCCGGAGGAGAAAAAAATCATGCAGGAAGTGCTTGACAATGTCCACCAACAATTCATTCAGGCCGTGGCGGATGGTAGAAAAATGGACCGATCTAAAGTCGTTGAGATCGCAGATGGTCGAATCCTAACAGGGGAGCAGGCTAAGAATTTGGGGTTGGTTGACCGAATGGGGAATCTTCAGGATACGATCGATATTGCTGCCAATATGGTAGGAATAGTGGGGAAGCCGAACGTCCTCTATCCTAAAAAGAGGCTTTCGATCTGGGAACTTTTGATGAGAGATATGGCTTCTGCGATCATCGACGTATTGAATGAGAAGGGATATGAATTGAACTCTCCCTTACAGGTTAAATAGAACCATTACCTAAGCTATTAATTCGGCGATCTTTTTCATATCCTCCCAGACCTCTCTCTTTCGTTCAGGATTCCTCAACAGAAAGGCGGGGTGATAGGTGGGAATCACCTTGATTCCCTCGAGATCGAAAAGCTTCCCCCGGAGGGCCGTAATCTTAGTATCGGTTTTGAGTAGCGTCTGAGCGGAAAAAGTCCCAAGGGCGCAGATGATTTTTGGCTGAATCACACGGATCTGTTTCATCAGAAAGGGATTACAGCTTTGGATCTCATCTGGCTCCGGATTCCGATTCTGCGGCGGTCGGCATTTAATGATGTTAGCGATGTAAACCTCTTCTCTTGAAAGGTTGATAGATTGAAGGATCTTCGTCAGCAGTTGGCCAGCCTTCCCTACGAAAGGTCTTCCTTGAACATCTTCATCGTACCCGGGGCCTTCCCCGATGAACATCAAGCTTGACTTTTCGTTTCCTTCTCCAAACACAATTGTCCTTCTTGTTTGGTGAAGTTTGCACCTCTGACAATCTCCTAACTCTTTTCGCACCTCCGCCAGAGTCGGGATTTCCGAGCGAGACGTTTTTTTAGAGTTACCCTCTGAAGTGGGTAGGGAGGAAATACCCATTCCTTTAAGATATTCGAGATAGGATTTGAGATCCGTAATCATCTCACCCATTTTTTCATCCATGAAACGTCTCTTCTCAAATAAAATTCAAATAGCTTTTTTCACTGCCCTTGTCAAGCGTTTCAACCCTTTGACCCTCCTCCTTTGGCGCCTGCCGGAAGGCAGAAGGGGGATTTGGGAGAATTTCGTTATATCCCCTTGGCATCCCAGTCCGAAGCCAGGCTGAGGCAGGGGTTGACCCTGAAAGGCGCATTCCTCCTTGTCTAAATGGCAAGTGTTTGGTGCCGTCGAGGGGGTCAAGATTTTGTGTTAAAATCTTGGATACCTAAAGGGGGGGAGTATGGGCTGAAATTTCCAAAATTTGATTGGGTTTAAAAAAAGATTAAGATAACCTCTTATCAACAAAGACAAAGATATTGACACTTGTCACAGCAATTCAGACACTGGACTTCAGACATTATACTATACTGAACACTGAACTTTTAATCGTAAGGCGTTGGTCGTAAGGCGTAAGGGGTAACTCCTAACGACTGGCGAGTTGCGGTCGGTACGACCGTCCGTACCGCGGCACTTTCACGGGAAAAAGTCTGAGGTCTATAGTCTTACTGTCTGAATCACAGATACTTGTCATAGATTTTGCAATAAAATATATATTATGGTATATATAGCTTGAATTTTTATCGAGTTTCAATTGATAAGTATTTGTTATGTTTGAGAAATTTATAACCTTAAGAAGTCGGTGGGCTTTGAAATGAAGTCGAAGTATTCTCCGTTCGTTTCTTTTTTGATTGAGCGAGGAGTGGTTCAAAACGAAGATATAGAGAAGGCCTCCTCAAATGAGCCATCAGATAATGCCCCCATTGAAGAGCGCCTCCTCGCTTCAGGTCTCCTCACGGAAGATGTGTTTCGTTCCTGTGCTGAAGAATTTTTTGGGGTTCCTTTCGCCACTCCTGGCGATTGGCCGCAAGAACCCGTTCTCGTCAATAATCTATCTGTTCAATTCATGAAAGAATCGAGATTCATCCCGGCTCGTTTGGAGGACAAGAAATTGACCGTCCTGATGAACAATCCGTTGGATTTTTATACCATTGATGCCATACGTCTGGCGACAGGCTACGATGTCCGAGTGCTCTACGGGAAAGAAGAAGGTATCCACTGGGCCATTGAGCAATACTACGGCTCGGGCGTGACCTCCATGGAGAAAATTATTGAGGACATCGATGGCATACCGGAGTACCACGTGGAGGAAGAAGAGAACGTCGATCATCTTCGAGATATGGCCTCTGAGGGGCCAGTGATCCGTCTGGTCAACCTTATTATCACGAGGGCGATTGAATTGAGGGCCAGTGACATTCATTTTGAGCCTTTTGAGGATCAGTTCAGAGTTCGGTATCGAATTGACGGGGTACTCCATGACGTGGAATCGCCTCCGAAGCGACTTCAAGCCGCGATCGTTTCGCGTGTGAAAATTATGGCCAAATTGAATATCGCAGAAAGGCGGCTTCCTCAGGACGGACGAATCATGCTCCGTGTAAAAGGAAAGGAAATTGATTTTCGGGTCTCTTCGGTTCCGACCATCTATGGTGAAAGCATTGTTTTAAGAATTTTGGACAAGAGCAGTATCGTCCTCGATATTGAGAGATTGGGTTTTCCGGGGGATACCTTGATCGGATTCAATGATCTCATCCAAAGGCCCCACGGGATCATTCTGGTGACTGGCCCTACGGGGAGCGGAAAGACGACGACCCTTTACTGCGCGTTGGGAAAGATCAACTCCCCTGAAAAGAAGATCATCACGGTGGAAGATCCGGTAGAGTATCAGCTGAAAGGGATCAATCAGATTCAGGTAAAGCCAACTATCGGACTCACTTTTTCCAATACCTTACGATCCATCGTCCGGCAAGACCCGGATGTCATTCTCATCGGTGAAATTCGGGATGCGGAGACCGCTGAAATTGCCATTCACTCTGCATTGACCGGCCACTTAGTGCTGAGCACTCTGCATACGAATGATGCTCCGAGTGCCATCACGCGGCTCGTGGACATGGGAATGGAAGACTTTCTTCTCTCCTCCACCATCATCGGAATATTGGCACAGCGCTTGGTTCGCGTCGCCTGCCCTCATTGTCGCGAACCCTATTCTCCTTCCCCGGAAATAAGGAGAGAAATGAAACTGGACGGTTTCAATCTTGCCGATTTGAATTTTTTTGAGGTGAAGGGATGCGAGCATTGTTCTCAGACAGGATACTGGGGCCGTTCGGGAATTTTTGAATTTCTTAGAGTAACGGATGATATCCAAAAACTCATTCTGGGGAAGAAGGATTCTAATATCATCAAAGAAGCATCTCGCAAAAATGGGATGAGGACCTTGAGGGAAGACGGTTGGTTGAAGGTCAAGCAGGGGATGACGACCGTTTCCGAGGTGTTGAGGGTGACCCAGGAAGAGGAAGTGATTTAAGCAAACCATGCCAGCGTATCTTTACAAAGCCACGACCCTGACCGGACAGACTGTTGAGGGTTTGATGGATGGCAAGGATGAAGAAACCATCATCCAGGGCCTTCACCAGCTCGGTTATATTCCCATCCGTATCACCTCGGTTCAAGAGAAAGGGGCGAGACTTCGCCTGTCTTCTATTTTACCAAAACGGGTAGGCGTTAAGGATCTACTCCTCTTCACCCAGGAGCTTTCCACGCTAATTTCATCAGGGTTACCTATTGACCGAAGTCTTAACATCCTAGGGAAGCTCACAGAGAATGAGAAATTGCGGGAAACGGCGAAGGACGTATTAAAGGGGATCGAAGGGGGAAACTCTTTTGCAGAGGCATTGGGCAACCATCCTAAGATCTTCTCAAAACTCTATGTCAATATGGTCAAGGCCGGAGAATCGGGGGGCTTCTTGGAAACCATCTTGTCACGGCTTGCGCAATATCTTCAAAGTACAAAAGAAATCAGAGATTACCTGGTCTCTGTCATGATTTATCCACTCATTCTGATATTTGTCAGCGGAATTACCATTGCTATTTTGATGATCTTTGTCATGCCGAGTTTCACGAAGATCTTTTCGGATACGGGTCAATCCCTTCCTTTACCGACCCAGATCATAATGTCGATCAGCTATGCTCTAAGGGGTTATTGGTGGATAGGCTTAGGGATTATTGTGGCAATATATTTCGGGCTACGGGCGTATAGGCAGGACGAGGAGAGGCGGGTGAGGTGGGATGGGTTCAAATTGAGATGGGTTGCCATAGGAGATCTCATTAAGAAAACTGAGGTAGCTCGGTTTTCGAGAACATTGGGGACTCTGATCCAGAGTGGCGTTTCGATATTGCCGGCCCTCAATCTGGTGAAAGAAATCTCCCAAAATCGGGTCATTTCAAGATCCATCGCCCATGTCCATGATCGCTTGAGAGAGGGGAAGGCCATTTCCCAATCCTTAGAGGAGGTAGAGGTTTTTCCTCCGTTAGCTGTTCACATGATCGGCGTGGGGGAAGAAACCGGGAAGCTTGACGAGATGTTGATCAAGGTCGCTGAAACCTACGAGGAGAATGTTCGAAATACCGTGAAACGGATTGTCTCCTTGCTGGAGCCCCTGATCATTGTGGTATTAGGGGGGGTAGTAGGATTCATTGTGATATCGATACTGATGGCTATCTTTAGTCTTAATGAAATTCCTTTTTAACCCGAAAGGAGGAGAGATGAAAATAAGGAATAAGCCAGGAGAACGAGGGTTTACCCTGGTTGAAATCATGATCGTGGTGATCATTATTGGATTGATGGCTGCTTGGGTTGCCCCCAAATTATTTGGGAAACTGAGCACGGCGAAACTGGGTGCAGCCAAGCACCAGATTGAGCTTTTTGGTACTGCTCTTGATGCCTTTCGGCTCGATACAGGGAGATATCCGACCACCGAAGAGGGACTCAAAGCTCTAAGGGAAAAGCCATCTGGAGTTGAGAACTGGAGCGGACCCTATCTCCCCAAGGAAATTCCGCTTGACCCGTGGAAAAGACCCTATATTTATAAATCACCGGGTGATCATGGTGATTACGATCTCATCTCGTATGGTCTCGACGGAGTAGAGGGAGGAGAGGGAGAGAATCAGGATGTTGTCAGTTGGAGAGATATTGTTAAATGAAAAACAAAGGCTTTTCATTAATTGAGCTACTGATCGTTTTGTCTATTTTGACCCTTTCCATCTCATTAGCGGTTTCATCCTTGGCCGGAATCCTAAAAACGGTCGAGTTGAAATCAACGGCCAAGAAGGTGTCGGGGATTCTTCGATATTGCCGCAGCGAGGCCGTCAACAAAGGGCAGATCTATCAGATTGTTTTCGATTCGGATTTGAGGGAGGTCAGGGTCCAAAAGATAGAATCCTCTGAGGGAAAGGAAGAGAATGAAAAAAAAGGGGAGATGACCTTTAAGAAGATTTTTCCTCTTCCCAAGGGGATTCGTATGAAAGAGGTGAATATCGCCTCTCCACAGTACTCTTCGGATTACCCGACGATCGAATTCTATCCGAACGGAGGGTCGAATGGGGGATCATTCCTCTTGAACAGTGAGGAGCGGGGAGGCTACCGAATCAAGATCC
Organism: uncultured delta proteobacterium; assembly: GCA_963827685.1. Classification (GTDB taxonomy): domain Bacteria; phylum Desulfobacterota; class BSN033; order BSN033; family UBA1163; genus UBA1163. The sequence goes on from CAWHBU010000002.1 coordinate 675,228, forward strand.
ATTTTCTTACAGGCATGGTGGTAATTGAAAAGGCATAGGGTAACATACAGAACAGGGTTTACCTTAATCGAGGTAGTGGTTGCCATCGCCATCTTATCGGTGGGGCTGACGGTGATCATTGAACTTTTTGCAGGTGGACTTCGTCTGGCCAGGGTTTCCGAGGAGTATACAAAGGCTGTAAATTATGCTCGTATTAAAATGGAAGAAATAGCCGTAAAACCGAAAATGGAGGAAGGAAGTGCGGAGGGAGAGTTCGATGAGACGTTTCGCTGGCAGGTCGGAGTGAAGAAAGTCGATGTCCTTCCGATAGAAAAAAAACCAGACTTTGAAGTCCCGGTCGAACTTTTCCAAATTCAGGTCAAGGTGACTTGGAAATCGGGTTCTAAGGAAAGGTCTACCTCTGTCGAGACTTATAAAACGATCCGAGTGGAAAAGGATGAGAAAAAAAGCTAAAGCCTTTGATCCTTCAGTAGCCCCAGGATTCACTCTGATTGAGGTGTTGGTCACGCTAACCATTCTCGGGTTTATCCTTTTGATCATTTCCGGAGCCTTTCGTCTGGGGCTCTCCGCCTGGAACAGAGGAGAATCCATCAAAGAAGACTATCAGAAGGTACGGATTATCTCCCAGTTGATCTCCCGGCAGATCAAATCGGCCGTTCCTTACAAGATCAAGACCCAGAAGGCAGAAGGAGATTATCTTGCCTTTGAGGGAAAGGCCCATTCTTTAAAATTCGTGTCGGCATTTCCGATGAAGGCGAAACAGACCGGAGGATTCGTTTACGCGGTTTATGAGTTTAAGGAGAGAGGGGAAGAGGAAGGTCGATTGATTCTTTATGAGCAGAGGGTCCTCAACAAGGATTTTTTTGCGGACGATTTCAAGGAGGATCAGGGCATTTCGATATTGGAAGGAGTCTCAAATGTCCATTTTGAATTCTATCAGGAAGGGGATCCAGCGCAGAACAAACCTGAAGAATGGCTGGAGGAGTGGAACGCGAAAGATGAGAAAGAGCTTCCGAAGGCCTTAAGGATGATTATTACACTGAAGAACGGAAAGGCTGCCGGAGAGGAGTTTCCCATCACGATCCAGGCGTCCCTTCCGGCGTATCGATTTGAGCAGGTCTTAACCACTCCCCTGAGAGTTCGTAGAAGCATTCTACAGGGATTGCCTCAGAGATAAGGAAATTAATGAAAGTTCAAGGTTCAAAGTTTGAAATAAAGAGTTTCCGCCTGGGCCGATGCCTCGGCGGGCAGGCCCGCCTACGTCGATACTTCAGCGGGCAAGCAAGAGGCGTTGCCTTGGTGATGGTGCTCTGGGTGTTGGCGGTCCTCTCCGTGATTGTCTTAGAATTCTGTTTTGCTATGAGGACAGAGGTCAATATTACGAATAATTATAAAGAGGAGTTACAACTCTATGCGATGGCTGAAGGAGGTGTTCAGCGTGCCGTTACTGAGTTGATCTACATAAACGATCCAAGGATTCACCAAATGAGGACGGCCATGAAGCTTGAAAAGGTTCCTCCAGAGAAGATGGAGTGGGTGACGGACGGAAGGCTTTACCCCCTCCCTTTTGACCAGGGAGTGTGTGAGGTCAGAGTGATGAGTGAGGCGGGCAAGATCAATATCAATACGGTTTCTGAGATGACGCTTCGGAAGATCATAGGAAATTTGGGCTTGGAGGGAGAAGAAAGGGATATTGTCGTGGATTCGATTCTGGATTGGAGGGACACGAATGATTTCCACCGAATCAATGGGGCAAAAAATGACTACTATCAATCCCTCAAAGAGCCCTATTATTGTAAGAACGGCAATCTGGACTCCATTGAAGAACTCCTGCTCGTTCGTGGGGTGACTCCTGATCTGTTTTACGGAAGAAAGATGATCAAGAAGGAAGGAGAAGGGAACGAGGAGGAACGGGTCGGATTGAAAGATATATTCTCCATATACGCCGCGGGAGAGCAGATTGATATCAACAGTGCGACTCCGGTCGCATTGAGATTTGTTTTAGGGATTCCCGAAGCAGTCGCCCGGCAAATTGTCAAGGCCCGGGAAGAGAAAAGATTTGAACAGCAACAGGATCTCCTCCAAAGGGTGCCTGAAATTTCTCCCTTTATGGGAGGGATTGCGAACCTCATCAGCTTCGGTTCAGCGATACCCTATTATACGATCGAATCGAAGGCAAGGAAAAAGGAGGGAGAATCAAACCGAGGCATCAAAGTGATTGTTAAAATAGACTCGGCAGACAAGAAAAAGCATAAAATCATTCAATGGGTGGATGCACTTCTTTAAGGATTCTCGTTGAGATTCACAAAGGAAACAGGTAAGATCGTTGAAGCAAAACATCATGGATAAGATCATTTCCGATTTAAGTCTTGGGATTGAGTTTAAACCGAACCATCTCATTCTCACGCTTCTGAGGAAGTCCTTCCGGAAGATTACGCTCGCGGATTCTGAGATCCATTCACTTCCGTCCGAGGGTCAGAAGGAAGAGCGGGAGGTACAGATTCTCAACCTCATTAACAAGTTTATCTCTAAACACCGTCTCCATAAGGAGAAGACCTCCATCTCCGTGCCGAGAGAAAAATCGGTCGTTCGGTTTATTAACCTCCCCATTGCCACCAAAGAAAATCTGAGAAAGGTGATCGAATACGAGGTTCCAAAATATACCCCCTTTGAAAGGGAGGAAGTCTATTTTGACTGTCAGATCCTCAAGGAGGAAAAAGACTGGCTGCACCTCTATGCCGTTTTCATCAAAAAGACTGAAGTAGATCCCTATTTATCTTTGTTAAAGAAGATCGGGATTGACCCGATTTCAATCCAGATCTCGTCTGTAGGAGCCCTTAATCTTTTCTATTATCATGAAGGAGCGAAGGAGGATGAAATATCGGTTTTGCTTGATGTGACGGAATCGTTCTTTGAGATGGATCTGATCCAGGGAAAGGAGTGGCAGGAAAGTTTTTATCTCCCCTTATCGGGGGAAAAGGGAGAATCGAGAATATGGAAGGCCTTTGAGCGATCTGTGGTGAAGCAGGATTCCTTTTCAAAATCGACGTTCTTCGTTCACGGATTAGACACGGATGAAAACCTTCTGAATGCCGTCAGGGAGAACGATCGGATCAAAGGTGTTTTTCTGCCTCCGTTGCATCGAACCGAAGCCGAAAGAGAAGGGCTTCCTGCTCTTCATAAAATTTATGGCGCCATCGGCCTCCCTTTAAAGGGGCTGATTAAGACTCAGGTGGATTTAAACCTCCTCCCCTTCGAGATGCGGAGAAAGGTAAGGGAGTTCGGGAGACCTCTCTCCATCTTGTTAACGTTCGTTGCCTTATTCCTCGCTTTGACCTGGGGAGCGGGCGTTTACTATCGGTACAGCAGAGAATTGAACACGCTCAACGCCGAGATCAAAAAGAGAAAGCCTGAAGTCGAGGCTGTCGAAAAACTGCAGAAGCAGAAGGAGGAATTGGGGAAGGAGATCTCTGAGCTCCTGAAGGTCAGGTCGGAAGAAACGAGTACGATAGAGATAATGAGGGAATTGACCCAGATCTTACCCAATACGGTCTGGATCTGGAGCTTTAAATATAACGGGAAAGAGATTGAGATCAGCGGATTTGCAGATTCTGCCTCGGATTTGATCCCCCTGTTGGACAAGTCTCCTCTCTTTGAAAATGTTGAATTTCTGGCTCCTGTAACGAAGGAGAGACAGATGAGGCCGGATGGGGATAAAGAAAAAGAGAGGTTTAGAATCAAGGCAAAGATAGAGGGCAGGAGAGCATGATCTTGAAGCAGCTATCCTTCTTAAAAAGAATTAACCTTAAAAGAATTAACCTACCTCAGAAAAAGGCGCTCTGGGCGGTTATTGCGGCGGCAGTAGCCATTTTGATCTATTTCCTTGGAATCCTTCCTATCGTGGACGCGAAAAGGAAGACAGCGGAGGAGATCGTTCAGAAAAGGAAGCTCCTCTCAAGATATGAGGACTATTTGAAGAATCGCAAGACCATTGAAGAGGAACTGGATCGCACTCTCAAAGTCCATGGGACGGTTCAACAGAGGCTCCTTCCCGGGGAGACCCCTCAACTGGGTGCGGCCAATCTTCAGGAGATTGTGAAAAAGCTCTCGGAGAAGAACGGCATTGCGATCAGGAGTTTTAGAATCCTTGAACCGAAAGAGATGCATGTCTACCGGAGGATCTCTCTCCATATCGAATTCAACCCGATCAACAGCATGCTGAGCCTGGGCCAATGGATTTATGATATTGAAAACAACGAAAAAGAATTGGGGATCTCAGAGATCGATCTTCTGGTGTTCAACCCGAGGATGCCGAACAACATCCAGGGAAGCCTGGTTATCTCCGGCGTGATGAAAGCGGTCAAGGCCAAAGAGAAAGGGAAGGAAGGATAATGTCATTCAAGTATGGGATGATATGTATCGTTCTCTTCATTATTATTCTCTTCCTCGCTATCAAGAGTTACAATGCGCTGACCCACCCTCTGGAGATGATCCCTGATAAGGGAGCAGCTAAGAAATCGGAGATGAGAAAAGAGAATTTCGCAGCGATGGGGGTCGTAAAAGAGTCCATGTCCATGGTATCCTATCATTCGATCGCTGAGAAGAATATTTTTAGCCCGGATAGAAAAGATTTCCCAGTGACAGGTCCTGGGTCTGCGATGCAGCCTGTAGCGCGACCTCAGGTCATTTTATACGGAGTGACCATTGCCGGGGATTACCAATCCGCCTCGGTGGTCAATCCTGGAAGGTCCCTCAAAAAGGGGGAGAGGGACTTGATGACTCTAAAATTGGGGGAACGCATTGGGGAGTATAAATTGGCAAAAATATTATCTGACCGGATTACTCTGGAAACGGAGGGGGATAGTTTTGAAGTTTTTCTCTATGATCCCAAGTCGCCGAAGAAAAGAGAGAGTGGGCCTCCGGGGGCCCCTTCTTCTGCATCCACTCCAACGGCTACATCAAGACCTTTTGTTCGCACAGAGGCAGCCGAAGGGTCGAAAGAATCGGCGCAGCGGAAGACTTTGCCTTCGCAGATTCCTATGCCCGTGATGCCACCTCCTAATCCTTCACAAATTCCTTGGCCTATTTCCACACCTGCCCAAATCCCTTGGCCTGCTCCCACACCAGACCAAATCCCTGTCCCTATGGTACCAACCCCAATAACACCGTCGTTTACTCCCACACCTGTAACTTTAGCCCCTGGAATGGGCCAGCCGGTTCCTTTACCATCAACGGCTCCGACACAGCCGCCATCTCAGGAAGGAAAGTGAAGAAAGCAGTTATCAATAGATGCGATCGATGAGAATTTATGGGAGAGGAGCTTAGTCGAAAAAGGGAAAATTGATGTCTGGAAAATATTTTATTTTGAGTCTTCTGCTCGTCTTCATCATTTTATTGCTTTTTCTGAAAAATTATGAGATATGGACGTATCCTGTGGAGTGGGCATCCGAAAAGGAAGGGGCGAGGAAATTGGAGAAGAGACCGGAGTCACCTTCAATGCTAGTAGGCCAGAAGAATCCAACTCCTATCCAATCTTATATTTCGATTTCTGAGAAGAATATCTTTAGCCCCGAGAGGAAGGAATTCCCCATTTTTGGGGTTGACGGAAAAAAGCCTATCGTACGGCCTCAAATTGTCTTGTATGGAGTGACTATCGCAGGGGATTATAAAGCTGCCTCCATTGTGAATCCAGGCAGGTCCCTCACAAAAGGGGAGAGGGAGTTGATGACCGTAAAAGTAGGCGATCGAGTAGGGGAGTATAAGCTAACAAAAATTTCATCTGACCGAATTACTTTGGAAGCAGCGGGCGATAGTTTTGAAGTTTTTCTTTATGATCCCAAAATACCCAAAAGAAGGACGGATGTCAAAACAGAGAACAGACCTGCGACGGTGACGAGCACTCAACCAGGCCCTGTTCCTCTGGGCGCTGGAGTAGCTCCATCCACTGCATCACCAGGGGGTTTTGTGCCTGCCTTACCGCCAACATCCATAGAGGGATCAAAGCCCACTACCCCTGGCGAGCAAGCGGCGACGCCTCCACCGACCGGCCCGGCTACAACCTTTCCTTCGGCGGGAATGAGAAGGGGAAGAACGCCGATTTATACACCATCAACTCCAACACAAGGTACGGGGGAAAATTGAAGAGAGGGGATCATCACCATATGAGAAAAGAGGCACGTTTTTGGATGAAAATTTTTCTTTTTTGCCTGGCATTTGGAATTGTGAGTAGTCTAGGAATGAAAACAGGATTGAGGGCAGAACCCGGCCGAGAGTTTTTTGAAGGGTCTGTCGACCCTTCGACCCCCTGGCCCGAACAGGGCTTACCTGCGACCCGAGCGGCTCGCCTGAGCTCGCCGAAGTCTCAGGCCGAGGGGATCAGGGTTGATAAGGCGACTTCCATTTTTGATGTGGTAGCCCAGGCTTCACCCTCTCAGCCTTCAGCTCCGACTCCCACTCCATCTCAACCTCCGACGGCATCGCAGTCTCCGACCCCAAGTCCAGTTCAACCTGCGGAGGTCCCGACACCAAAACCTGTTCCTCCTCTTCAGCCTCAACCCTTACCTGCTCCTTCGCCGCCAACTCCGGTCGCTGTCCCCACTCCTCCCGGTCCACCGCCATCTCCAAGAAAACGCTTTGTGCCTCGACCGTCGACTTCGCCAACACCACAGCCTTCAACCTCAGCCACGCGGCCCCCCTCCGGTCCCATTCAGCCTCAGCCCTCTCTGCCAACCACAGGCCCAGGGACAGCTATAGCCGTAGCGCCTTCTACCTCTCAGGGGGCTCCGCCTTCTCCGCCGGCAACACAAGTTCCTCCTCAGGCAGGCTCGGGGGTGGTCTTCAATTTTGACAATGCCGATCTCTATGAGGTGATTCGGGTGATGTCAGAGATCATGAAAATTAATTATATTGTGGATCCTAAGGTTAGGGGAGCCGTCAATATCCATACATCAGGCCAAATTTCAGCCGGGGACGTCTTCCCCATCTTCCAATCGATTTTAAGATTGAACGGAGCCACAGCCGTCAGGAGAGACGGTGTTTATGAAATCGTTCCTTTGGGTGACGCAAAGAAGCTTCCCATTCCTCCCTCGGTTACTCGAGAGCAGAAAAAACCGCCATCCGACGAGAGATATACGATTCAAATCATTGTGCTGAAATATATTCCGGTGTCAGAGGTTTCAAAAATGATTAAACCCTTTCTCTCAGATGGGGCGGATATTGTGGAACACCCTCCCAATAACATCCTCATCATTGGCGACCTCGCCTCAAATGTGAAAAAATGCGTGGATATCATCAACCTGTTCGATGTCGATATTTTCGCCGACTTAAGAGTTAGAATCTATCCCATTCTCAATGCCGATGTGAATGAGGTCGCCAAGGAGATGGAGCGGATCTTTACTTCCTTCGAGGTTTCCACAAAATCGGGGAGAGGAGTTGGCATTACCTTCACACCCATCCTTCGAATCAACTCACTTTTGGTTGTAAGTTCCATTCCCAATATTTTTGAGAAGGTAGAGGGGTGGCTTAAGGAACTGGACAGAATACCAGGAGAAGGGTCGAAGTTAAGCGTCTTTGTTTACTATGTTCAGAATGCGAAGGCCAAAGACCTGGCTGACGTCCTGAAAGAAGTATTTGTAAAGGCGAAAGAAAAGAAGGGAGAAAAAGCGGCAGCACCTGCGGAAACAACTCCCAGGGGGGTGAAGCCAGCTCCAACTCCTACCGCTCCTGCGGCTCCTGGGAAGGAAGAGGCAGGGGGCATTCCAGAAGGAGAGATCGGAATTGTGGTTGATGAACCCACCAACTCGCTGATCATTAAAGCATTTCATAGGGATTATAGAGCGATCCTCGAGACGATTAAGAAGCTTGATATCTACCCAAAGCAGGTGCTAATTGAGGTCCTTTTAGCTGAAGTCACCCTCGATGAGGAAAACAAATTCGGCATCGAATGGGCCAAGCTCGTGTCGAGTCATTCAAGGGGAGAGGGTCAAGGGGCTGTATTTCAGAGCCAGCCACCTTCTCAAAGCACCACTGATACTTCTGGAAATACTTCTACGACCTTTCTTAATCCTTTCAATGCTACCCTTGTTAGCGCTGGCCTCCGGTACGCCATTGTGGAGTTCGGCGGGAGACTATCCGCAGCAATCGACTTGGCGGCGTCACAAGACCGACTGAAAGTAATTTCTTCACCCCACATCATTGCCTCGAACAATAAGGAGGCAAAAATTCAAGTCGGATCGTCCCAGCCCATTCTCACCAGTACTTATACAACGCCGGGAGTGACGAGTGCCACGGGTTCGGGCGTGGTCGAGGGAACAATTGAGTATAAAGATATCGGCATTATTCTCTCCCTGACGCCTCGCATCAGCGACGGAGGACTAGTGAGTCTGGAGATCAACATTGAGGATAGCACCGTAAATACTTCCGCCATCCCCCTTGGCAATCTTACAAATGTCCCTGTTTTTGGAAAGAAGACTGCTAAGACCATTCTCTCAGTCATGGAGGGACAGACCATTATCCTCGGGGGATTGATTTCAGAGCAGAAGGAAAAGATAACATCGGGTATTCCTCTGTTGAGCAAAATTCCCTTAATAGGCGGTATCTTTGGGTTTCAGGACTACAAGAAGAAGAGGGATGAGTTGATCCTGCTAATGACCCCTCACATTATTAGCAATCAATCTACATCCGATGCTGTCACAAGAGAGTTCAAGGACAAGGTGGAAAGCATGAAGAAGCAGTTGGAAGAAAAGGAGAAAAAAGAGAAAGAGAGAAAGGAGAAGAGAGAGAAATAAAGCCAATCTTTGTTGATCCTGCAGGGCTGTTGGTTTGATATTCGTTTAGATTCCAAGTTGTAAAGGTTCCGTATTGACAGCCTCAGATCGCTGCCTTCTAAAAAGATGATGATGTAACCGTCATAATGGTACATTCTTCACCATCTATAATAATCTTGTCCGAGTCACACACGTAACTTTTACTGAGGAGAATGCGTGACGAGGGATTGATTGTGCAATCGGGGATGTTGAGGCTTCCTAAAGGTCTTGATCCTCGATAGAAAACAATATTGTGGGTGTCCTCCGCAAACCAATCAGTGAAACCGACCAGGCTCACGCAGTCTGCCAAGGCCAGCTTTGGAGAGAGTAAAAACATTGCAAAGCTTAGTAGAACAACTATCTTGTTTCCCATTTTTTTACCTCCGACTTATCCCTCTTCCACGTCCGCCTCTTTGCTTCATCGTATACTAATTGACTGCCCAATTTTTAAATCTATTAGATGAGTGCGTTAATGTCAATCAAAATTTGAAGATGGTAGGACTGACCATTGACGAAAATATAACAGGCTTGTATAGTTACAGACAATGCCCCTGTAGCTCAGGTGGATAGAGCAACGGATTCCTAATCCGTGTGCCGCGTGTTCGAGTCACGCCAGGGGCGCTCACTCTATCAAAGTTTTGCTGGCATCATCCACTTTTACTAATTCCGAGTTTAGCTTTTTGTCCCCCAGCTGTCCCCCGATTTCAGAGAAAGGTATAAATTAAAGCGCCAATTCGACAGGAATTTAAATCTTAGAGACAGTCTAAGAATAATGTCGCTCTGCGGACACGGAGGCTCGAATCTATGGACCTAAAGACAACTCTCCAGCGGATGAAGGAGCTTCTCAAACTCATGGACGAATACCTGGCCAGCCGAGGCTTGGAGAAAACGATTCCCCCACCCCGGTATGTCACATTCGACCGGTCGGTTGCGTCGCTCCTCCAGGGATGGGTCCCCCTCCCCTCCAAGATGTTCCAGCTGGCTCAAAAAATTTTAGCCTTACCAGATTTCTTCGGCTCAAAATACCCTGGAATGTAAGAGTTAGGAGATATGCTTCGAATATGGGTGTGGGGGGGGACGGCAAGACCCATCATTGGTATTGTTATTTTACCCTTTTGAGGGGTTAAAAAGGGAACGATGGACACCTATAGGGACACCCGGTTTTAGACCATCGAAGCTGCGATGACTCGCACATACTTCCCAAATTGTCGGCATTTTAAAACTTACACTCGGTCCCTCAAGAGTGAATCAGGGGAACCCGTGCAGAAACCTTCCCTGCCTAATTAAGTCTTCCGGCAAGCATTTCCTGGGCCAGATTAAATGCCCTTGCCTTAACAAAATAGCCGTCGCCAAACCAAACAGACTCAAGACGCTTTTCCGGCATCCGTCCGGTCTCACGCTGATCAATAAATTCAGTAACGCCATTATATGCAGCCCATAACGTGCCTTTTGCTCTTCCAGTCGTGTTACCTTTGCCAGCTTCAAAAAAATAACTGGCCCAAAGTCGGTTCTCCCGGCATCGTTGCAGAGAGTTTTGAAAACGAGGGCTGTCATGGTCTCCCCCATCCCGAGGTTCAGGAAAGACTGCTGTCAGATATTTAACCAATTCGGGTCTATCGATGCTTTTTTTCACCATGGCTTGAAAATTATCCGCCAGTTCGTCAAATCGCCGATTTACGATTCCCAACAGTTGCTCAGCCTGCCGCAAACGTTCCTTAAGATTCGAAAAGTGCGCTACCCTAACGGTCGGTCCCCGACTCAATGCCATAGTTAGCGTATTTTGGCACACGACCCGAATCGGAGTGAATTTGATCTGGACACTGCTTTTCCCATCGTGACTGTTGCTGAGTAAAAGAAACTTTTCGGCGATGTCATCATCGACAACCTCTATTCCCTCCGGCATTTTGGCAAGAATCCAAATCCGCTCACCTTTTCCGAGAGCTCCGGCTGTGTGATATATAGCAGCTCCCTTCCCCACAATATCGTCGAAGAATTTAAAGGCTTCGGTGTTCTGTAGCGGCGTATAGCCACTTCCAACGATGCCAAATACAGGACAATCCGCCTTGTCCTGTTTGTCCCCTCGGACAATGGCGTAATTGTCTTTCATGGGTAACAATCGTTTACCTTGGTCCCTTTCTTGAAGAATGGAATGATTAGCAGAATCAAGCTAATAACAACGAAAGTAAGACTAAGGACACCGTATAGTTTCTTCATATATGGCTAACGTCGAGGATTACGAGTTGAAAGAGATAACGCGGCCATCAGCGAGAGCCCCTGGCAATCGGCTGCACGGCGTTGTTCGTCGTTCCTATCAGTAGAAGATTGCATCAAGGAATGCTGCACGTCGCCTCCAAATAGCAGCTTGTTCCTCGTCAGTCGGTTGGTTTGAGTTGAACCAAGGAGACGAATGGATCAGTTTAATCAGTTGCAGATATCCTTCTACCCCCTCAAATCGGTTTTGTGGGACATCGAGGGTTCGGGACAGATTCTGCCTAACAGAGACGGCTGCAACGGTACAGTAAAGGTCAGGGCGAACAAGACAGAGAAGGCGGCCCCAGACCTTCATAGTAGGCCCCAACGAAATTAGGCGATCAAGATGAGATGTCAGTTGTAACCACGGAATAGGGGGATTAAGCTCAGCCACAGCGTTTATGGCCTGAACTATATTTCCCCACTGCTTAGGCGTTCCATTTGCCAAGAGTTTACGAAACTGACCAGACGCGGCGACGTCCCCGAGCCAGCCATAGTGCTTGATACCACCGATAATCCGCCGCTTCTCGATGTCCTGAAAGTATTGGGTCGTCCATGGTATTGGGATCTCTCGCGACGCAGCATCAAGCACGTCGTGGTAGCCTTGGCCATTCCGTTCACGCTGCTTCAACCCCGCAAGCACTTTCTGGTAATAGATGTCCCAATCCGCATGTTCGAGCCAGCTGGCGCTGGAAATTTCTTCCTCAGCTCCTGGCGGTGTGTGTATTCCATGCTTCCGTTGGTTCTGTAAGATAGCTTGGTAACGCTTACGGTAACCATTGAGCCACGGTTTTGTGGGTTTAAAGGAGAACTCCGGTGTGTGCCACTTGGCAAGAGTCTCCCTTAGCGAAACTATATCTTGGGGCGTCTCTGCGGATGAATTTTCTTCGATAAAGCAGTTGATTTCCCAGTTCGTGTAGAATCCTCCATAGGTCAGATTGGAGCTGCCAATGAAGAGGGCATAGCGGTGCTGGTCACGAAAGAGGTAGACTTTCGGATGAAACAGACCAGCATCGTCCTTGAAAATGCGAATATCGACACCGATATCGAGAAACCATTCAATGGCGTCCGGGTGTGTATGGTCGAAAGCGATGCCTACAGTCGCCTTAACGGTCCCGCTAAAACCTTCAAGAAATTTGTATGGGAGCGTCTGTTTTGGATTCCCGCACCAGGCTACTGCAATCGTCAATTCCTTGTATTCTCGGCAACATCGGGCAAACTCTTTAGCTAAGGAGTTTGCTGAGTCGAGGACGCATGATTTAGGCATATCATTCTTCCTCCGACGCTCTATTAGTATACGGAATACTTATTTGTCCTGAATTTCGACTTCTACCATATCACAACCGATAGAGAGGTTCAACCGTAAGTATTTCAGGGGTGTACTAAATCAGGAATGGGGTGTCAATGGGAATTGAGAGGGGGGACCTTAATTGGATTGGAGAGATGAAGATATTTGGAGAGAGCTTAAATTGAGGAGTTTGCTTACAAGTCACCGCTGACAACCATGTCGAGTAGATGAAAACTATGGGTTGAAAGCGATGATATCTGGCTCAGACTTATTGACGCAATTCCAGACTCGAATTCCTTCCATTTCGGCAGCTTTTGCTAACCGTCCATCACCCGTAATTAAGATTGGCTTAGAGTCGCTTTCAAATCTGGAGAAGTAATTTTTTTTTACTGAAACAATCTGAAATGCGTCTGAAACATCAATCGACTTATCGTATTTTTTTATGAGATTTTCTACTTCGGTAAAAACCATCCTGTCTTTGATTTCTATGTCCTCTATTTCAATCATGTCACCCGCTGCCCAGGCTAAAAGCTGGTCACATGCGTAAAAATATTCTTCGTCAGATATTACTTTTTGATTGAAGTACTTTACTTTTAGCACTCCGAGAGCTTCCGCAAAACACAAGCTCGTCATACAATAAAAATTTGACTCTTGCTCTTTGTTGAAATATGCCCTGAGAGTATCGCTTCCCTTTTCATCTATAAAGAGCTTCACGATTGCTGACGCATCCAAATAATGAATTCGAATCAGTTCCATAGGTGGCCTGCCGCTCTTCAGGTAGTGAATCGTTGGCTAAGGAATTGCGAAGAGCTAAAGAAGAGAGCAGATTCGCCGCTCACTACTTCAACCGTTCCCATTTTCGACCTGTCTTAAACCGCCTTTTCCTTATCAGCCCCATGCCCAAGATGTTTTGAAAGTGGCTCTTTGCATTCATGTACTACTCTCCCGGTTTCGGGGTCCGTAACGACTTCATGGTAAAGGTCGTTTTTGCGGTCAATGATGCGGCGGAGATTCATCCATTTACCCCACTCCCGATAAAGGTCATCACCGGAAACCTGCTCGATGAATGGCTTTCCGCCTCCGGAGTGGCGGCCTTTCGTGCCAAGTTTCTCCCTGAACGTACCCGTATCGAGAATTGTCACATGATGAATGCTCCGTGTCACCGACCCACACGAAGGGCAGGGATTAGTTTCTTCTACCGGGCAACTCGTGTTTTCTTCGAGTGCAAGGCCACAATTACCACAGAAAACAGAAGGATAATGTGCTGGCATTATTGTTCCTCGGACGCTACCATTTTCAAACTGATTCTTTGTGGCTGTAATATACACTTTTCCCGAGTTTTTGGGAAGCGAAAGTTTTAGGAAGAACTCAATATCCCATCCCTGACTTAAGAGGACCGCCAAAGAGGATCGGAGGAGGACTGGAGTGGTTGCCTCTAAATTCCAGCCTTAAACATTGAGTCGAATTGGGCAATAGCAATTTTTTGGAGTTTGAGGGGGATACCTACAATGATTCGGCAGCCCCTCTTTTTTCAGGGCTTCCGTTCTTTCTCAGGTAGCTTGCGGTAATCCCAAATGTCAATAACCGTGTTGATTTCGAGGAGAAGCACCATTATTCCTGGAACCACCCACGACACCCCCGGAGTCCTCTGGAGTTCCTCGCTCTTGCCAATATAAAAGCAGATAAAGAAGAATAGCGCATAGAAAGCAAACACAAAAAGGGCGGAAATGATGTTCAGGAGCCATGTTTCATCGGGATACGCCTTTTGATAGTCAATCCCCCAGAATCCGGCAATGGCTCCAGCGGATAGGAGGGCAAGGATCTCGAGGACCGCGCGGTAGTCTCCGTTTGGAATCGCAGGACCATTTGCGAGGCGCTGAAATCCTAAAAAAGCAACCCCGTTGGCGATGAGAGACAGACCAAGGCAAATCCAGAAGCTCCAGTCCCGAAATTGATATTTCCTTGGGAGGTAAACGCTCCTGAGAAAAAGCGTTGACACCCAAGAGAGGAACAGGCCGATTATGGCAAATATCATTCCGTTGTCCATTTGTGGTTGTAATATACACCTTTTTCTAAAATTAGGGAATAGAAAGTTTCGGGAAGGACTCAATTTGTGTCGAGATTAGAAGAGGGCTTAATCGGATGGGAGAGATGAGGATATCACGAGAGCGCCTAAGTTGAGGAGCTTACCTACACCTGCTCAGCTCGACATGGGACACGGAGTTGAAAATTACTGAACCCTATTTATGGGAGTGAGATACCCAAGAATGTCAGAGCCTGTTTTAGCGTTTCATATGCCGGTTTCATACTTGCTACAGTTTGGATAGAAATCCCGATCGCAGACAGCATGCTTCGTAGTTTTGTAATATTTGGGTTCGGCCTCTTCAATTCTTCGCGGCCTTCGTCAACAAGTTCAATGATTTCTCCTTTGGGATGTGGCATCGTCACATCTAAACGGGATAACTCCACGCCGATTTCTTCGAGTACTTTAATCAGTTGTTCACGAACTTGGGTGTCGATACTCTGAGTTACATTAGCAATTGAACTATCACCCGTCTGAATAGCTCCGACTGGAGAATAAATATTGAAAACTGTTGAAGCCGCCTCCTTTTTCTTCATTTCGACTTTCTTCTTTAAAGAATGCACGAACAGATCTATTTCCGTGCCAACTTTGGCTAAGGCAGCTCTCCTGGCGGAGTCAAGCTGGGGTTGAAACTGCGTAAACAAATCCGTTCCCCTGATAAGTTGCGCAGTTTCTCGTACCAGGTCATTTAAGGTTCCCATGGGCAAATGACGGTCTACCACCACTTTCAAGTCGCCCGCAAGGTTATCATAATAGGATAACCCAGCTGTACTAAGAAACCGAAACAATGTTTGCCACACAAGCTGAGCCCTGATTTTAATAGCGACAGCACATAAATCAGCTACACGGTTGACGACCACACTTGAATACAGCATGTCTCGGGCACCCATCTCTGCCTTTATTCGCTCGACCTCTTTATGCAAGTTTTCATATTGCTCATTGATTTCGAGCTGTATCCTCTCTTGAGCAATCTTTAGAACTTGTTCGTCTAACATATCATACTCCTTTTTTACGTCGATGCCTAAGGATAATAGAACCGTCAGTCATCAATTACAGATTGCAATATACATCTTTTTCAAACTTTTAGGAAGTGAACGTTTCAGGCAGAGCCAAATTCCCCCCCCATCCCTGGCTATTAATCAAGTATTTTAATAGGCGTCAAGCCGTGTACACGCCAAAAACGGTCTATGGGGGTAGCTGGTCAGGACGAGAGGACCACCAAAGAGGATCGAAGGAGGACTGGAGTGGTTGCCTCTAAATTCCGGCAGTAAACATTTAGAGGGGGATGGGGGGAAGAAAGACGCCAAATTTGCCAATCGGAGCTTCATAGACTTTGTCGGTCACACCTACGACTTATTATTGGGGGCTATATTCAAGAATCGAGGGTTAGGGGTTGAAAGTGAGCATAACGCTCGCAATAACCTGCCGGCAAGAGACGGACACGAAGCGGCCAGCTATCGACGGTCAGTTTGATTGCGCTGTTGGCAACCTCATGTTTTCTCAGGGACCCCCGGGATCCCCCACCACAGACACCTTGGACAGACAACGTAGAGTGTTCTCTTCAATAACTCCTCATCGATATTCCTTCCAATCTTGATTAGTCCTTCCTTTTCAGCAGCCAAAATCGGTATTCCCTTCAACCTAAAGTTTACACCACTAAGGGAACAACTGGGGCAATCGCCTGCGTCCGTGAATTTCTCCTCCATTATGCGGAGCCAAGCTACCAATTGAGTTTCCACGAGCCCGTCCAAATCCACGCGATTGATCCTTGCATATTCCCGGAGTTTATTGACATCCTCCGCGGTTAACCGGGTGAGCGTCAATTTCATTTCCATTTCTCATTCTCCTTTCTCTGCCACGATCAGCTCACCGATGACGGCCCTCAATGGTTGTCGAATCTGCAACTGACGTAGCGGGGCCGTCATTCGGTGCAGCGCCTGGTTCGGCTTCCTTCTTCTTTGGGTTTTCTAAAATCGGAGAAAGCAGAGCGTGCACGACGACATCGTTGTACCAGGAGCACACACTTCGACAAAGCGTGATCTCAGAGTCGGAAATTAGAAATTCATCCAGCCGCTTTGGGTGGGTCACGCGGTTTCGCACTTCTATTGCGTGCAGAAAATCATTCCATGGTTTTGTTCCGACCTGCAGGTCCACGGATCCCGAGAACACTCGGTTCACGATTTTGTGGGTGAACCTCAGATTTTCTGGCAGGCGCAGGAACTTATCTGACTTACGTATATCTCCATTGGCCTTGAGGTCATAAGACACATCCCGAAGAAGGCTGTACTCACCGGTGGAGAAGAGTGGGCGCTTACTCTCCTTTGCCGCCTGCAACACCACTTGCTTTAGAATCCACACTGAACCTTCAAAGAAGGCAAATAGACTGCGTACGTATGCCCGGCGCGCAAACTGTGAATCATTGGCGTCAAGGTACTCTTCGGCGCTTCTGACGTCGTCGAGGAGGGCAATGATGGGTTTTGTAATGTCACCGATCTTCATTTTCAGCCGAACAATAGACGAAATATCTTTTTTGTCCTAAGTTTCCATTTTTACCGTATCACAACGGATAGAGAGTTTCAAGCGTAAGTATTTGTGAAGAAAAGAGATTTATTTTTGCTCTTTTCGTATTTGCTTTGTAATAACACGTTATACGAAATTCGTATAACATGGGTTTATTGTCAGTCTGTATTCCCTGTTGATTTCGGATTGAAATCTGCACTACTCAGATTAAACGGTTAGATAACGAGGGAGTACTCCTTGCGAAGGATCTCGGACCACGGACTCCTTCCGCCTCGGACCTTTAGCTCTGGACACCCAATAATTTCAACCTCACCGGATTAAAAGATGAGCTACCTCCAATAGAGACGTTGTCAAACTCCAAACTGAAGGCTCTCTATCGCCTCCACCTTCCGGTCATCCGTGCTGTGTAGATACGCCTCTGTGGTCCGGATATGGGAATGGCCCATTAGGGCCTGGACGGTTTTGAGGTCGTTCCCCTTGTCAAGAATGGTTGTGGCGAAGGTATGACGCATCACGTGCGGATGAATCCGCTTCTGAATCAGGGCCTTCTTCGACACTGACTTGATGAGGCAGTCAACAGCCTTGGGAGTCAGGCCCTTTTCCTCGTAGGGACCATGTTTCCGGAGGGTGTTGAAAAGGGGATGTCCCGGATCTGCCCCGTTCCCGGTAGCCTTGTGATAGTCCTTTATGGCGAGGAGGGTCTCGGTCTTCAGGGGGATACGCCGGAATCTCTTCCCCTTGCCGATAACATCAATAACAGCCTGGTTCCGGTAGGTCTTAAGATCCTCGACCTTCAGGCTACAAATTTCGGCCTTTCTTAATCCGGTGGTGAGTAGAGTGAGCAGAATGGCGTAATCACGTTTGCCTTGGAGGGTCCTTCGATCAGGGACCCGGAGAATGGCCTGGGCTTCTTCCTCGGTGAGAAATTCTGTCTCTTTCTTTTTCATGGTTCAACCTCCTTCCTGGTTGAATGATCCGAGCTTTGATGGTAGATTTACTTCGAGTGGGCATCATCCCGTTCCTTCCAGCCGTGAGATGCAACTCATGGCTTTTGGGATGAAGGCTCACTCACTTCTTTTTTCCCTCCTTTTTCATGTTTTTTCTTTCTTTCCTGTCCAAATATTCATCGATTGCCCGGCGAATAATCTCGGCAACCGATAGCCCTGTTTTATTGGACAATGCCTGAAGTCTTGTGATCTCTGCTTCAGTAAGATGGTAATTTACCCGCTTCATAGTCTGTATATTATACATACATAAATAGGATTGTCAAGAAAATTCTTTTCCAATCGATTTGTCACTATTGCAGATGGAGCTCTCGGCCACTACGCCAGCTTTCTACTCTACTGTTATCATCTTCCCACCCCAAGCTACTCCGGTGGCCAGATTTGGGTAATATTTCTGTACCTTTTGTTACCCAAATGGTGATCGAATGAGCGATAATCAAAGGGGTTTTTGGACATCAAACCTCCCATGATTTGGGTAACAAAAAATCACTTAAAGAAAAAGGAGTGGCCTCCTGTACCCCCCTCTCCTAATCCATTACCCTTTGTTTCCCTGCCTTGTCCTCCCCTACCTACCCTTCATTCGGTTGGATAGGGTGAGAGAGTTCGTTAAAGGGAGTTCCCTTTGAACAGTTCTTCCTGGAAGCAGCAACGGAAAGCTTTATTCAATTGTGCGAATTTCAACTTGTAATTCTTTATTGGATAACCACTTCCATCTTCATTCTTAATCTGGTTCACCAAAAATTGTAAGAACGGTTTAGTGCCCTTCCTTAAATTCACACAATAAGTGGAAAGCGAAAAATTCTTTCCGTTGAATGTGAAAAATCTTTCAATTTTGAACAAAATCCGTTCTTGAATGGAGCAAGCCTGGCATTCTACGCCCTAATCGAAATTCAAATTAATTCTTAGATATAAGATAGTTATGGGGTTGAAACCTACAAATTTACTTCTTGGCATATATTTCGCAGTCAAATTGATTAAAACTTAGAAAAAAGGAGACAATTTAGGGGTTTAATGGACGAGGACGTGGTTTTAACAACCCAAGAAGCCATCGAATATTTAAGAATCTCCAAACCCACCTTTCTGAAATATATCCGCCTTGGAAGAATCAATGCCGTTAAAGCGGGAAACGGCTGGAGAATCCACAAAGCCGAATTACATCGATTTCTAAAGCTAGGGGAGAAGTAACAAGGCCAATGCCTATTGATCGGAGTAAATTAAGATGAGAGCTCAAAGCAAGACAAAGGGGCAACCTATGAAAGAATTAAACAAACCACGCCAACGAATCATTGAGCAGGATCGATTGGAAGATAGGAGAAAACAGGCAGAAGAGGCGTTGCGGGAGAGTGAGAATTACTATAGAACACTACTCGAAAACTTACCACAAAAAATATTTCTAAAAGATGAGAATTCAGTCTATTTATCCTGCAATGAAAACTACTCTCGGGATCTAAAAATCAGGCCCGATGAAATCACGGGGAAGATAGACTATGATTTTTATCCCAAGGAATTGGCCAAAAAATACCGGGCAGACGATAAAAGAATTATGGAGTCTGGAAAAACAGAAGATATCGAAGAGAGATATATCCAGGATGGAAAGGAGGTGATTGTCCATACAGTCAAAACGCCGATCAAAGATGAGAAAGGCAAAATCGTTTGTATATTAGGTATTTTCTGGGATATCACGGAACGCAAACATGCGGACGATGAATTGAAGAAATACCGTGAGCGCCTTGAGGAGCTGGTAGAAGAACGTACAGCTGAACTGAGAAATGCTAATGAACAGCTTCAACGAGAAATCAACGAACGCATGCGTACGGAGGAAGTGCTGCGAGAATACCAAAGAGCTGTTGAAGGTTCACAAGATATCATCGCTGTTGTCGATCAAAACTACAACTACCTACTTGTAAACAATGCCTTCCTCAAATATCGAGGCATGGACAGAGAGCAGGTTATAGGGCGATCAGTTGCTGGAGTATTGGGTAAAGATTTTTTTGAGAGGGTTGTTAGGAAGCACTTAGATACCTGTCTTCAAGGTGAAGTTGTCCATTATGAGATGAATTACACGTATCCTAAGTTCGGTGAAAGGGATTTGCTGGTGTCGTATTTTCCTATCGAAGGTCCCGATGGTGTCAATAGAGTAGCGAGTGTCATAAGCGACATCACCGAGCGTAAACGGACGGAGGATGCGTTGCGTGAAGGCGAGAAGAGATACCGCGCTCTTTTCGAGGGGTCTAGAGATGCGATCTATGTCACCGCTCGGGAGGGAGAGATCGTCGATGCCAACCCATCTATGGTAGATCTTTTCGGATATTGCAGGGAAGAGATAATCGGCCTCAACGCCCGGAGGATGTATGTTGACCCCGAGGATCGGAGAAAGTTTCAGCAGCAGATAGAGCGGGAGGGATTTGTTAGAGATTATGAGATAAAGTTACGCAAGAAAGACGGAATACAGATGGAGTGCCTGCTTACTGCGACTGTGCGGCGGGCCGATGCCGGTACCATTGTCGGATACCAGGGCATCATTCGTGACGTTACCGAGCTCAAGCAAATTGTGAATGAGCTACAGACCGAGAAACAAAGATTTCAAACTCTATCAGAGAATGCTCCGTTCGGGATGGTGATGATTGATAAAGATGGCACCTTCAGATACATGAACCCTAAGTTTAGAGAATTATTCGGTTATGATTTAAATGATGTTCCTGATGGAAGAACCTGGTTTAGAAAAGCATACCCTGACCCAACCTACAGACATAATGTTATCTCCACCTGGGTTAATGACTTAGACAGTTCCAACCGAGGAGAAAAAAGGCCGAGGACTTTTACAGTGACCTGCAAAGACGGAACGGAAAAGATCATCAATTTTACTCCTGTGCAATTGGAGACAGGCGAAAATTTGATGGCTTGTGAGGACATCACTGAGCGAAAGCGAGCGGAGGAGGCACTCCGAGAAAGCGAAGAGAAATATAGAAGTATTCTTGAAAACATCCAGGACGGTTATATCGAGGTTGACCTTGCTGGTAATTTTACCTTCGTTAATGGTGTGGTCTGCAGACGTCTCGGATATTCCAGAGAGGAATTGATTGGAATGAACAACCGGCAGTATACAGATGAAACAACCGCTAAGAAAGCGTATCAGCTCTACAACAGAGTCTACAGAACAGGGGAACCAGTTAGGAACTTTGAGGAGGAAGTTATCAGAAAAGACGGGACTAGATGGATTTACGAACTTTCGGTATCTCTTATAAGGAACCCAGAAGGGAAACCGATTGGATTCCGAGGTATTTCTCGAGACATTACCGAGCGCAAACGTGCGGAGAAAGAAATGGCAGCCCTTCAAGAACAGCTTCGGGAGTCTCAGAAGATGGAAGCCATTGGTCGCTTAGCGGGTGGCATTGCCCATGATTTCAATAATCTCCTTACCGTCATCAAGGGCTACAGCCAACTCTCCCTTATGGAACTCAAAGAAGGTGATCCCTTGAGGGGAAACATCGAGGAGATCCAAAAAGGCTCCCAACGGGCGGCGGATCTTACACGTCAGCTTCTGGCCTTCAGCCGGCGTCAGGTGATGGAGATGAAGGTACTTGATCTGAACACTCTTTTGAGAGATTTGGACAAGATGCTCCGCCGAATTATCGGTGAGGACATCGAATTGACCACTCTTTTGGCTAATGATCTGGGAAGGGTCAAGATCGACCCAGGGCAGATTGAACAGGTGATCATGAATCTTGCAGTCAATGCGAAGGATGCGATGCCCTCCGGAGGGAAACTTACCATTGAGACGACCAATGCGGAGTTGGATGAATCCTATGCTCGTAATCATGCGGATGTGAAACCTGGTCGCTATGTCATGTTCTCAGTGAGTGACACAGGGTTGGGGATGACTCCGGAAGTCAGGGAACGCCTCTTTGAGCCATTCTTTACAACGAAGCAAAAGGGCAGAGGGACCGGATTAGGTCTCTCCACGGTCTATGGGATTGTGAAGCAGAGCGGAGGGAACATCTGGGTATATAGCGAACCCGGTCATGGGACGACGTTTAAGATTTACCTTTCGAGGGTCGATGAGCCCTTGGAGCAATTGAGAGAGAAGACGACGAGGGAGGAACTTCTTCGTGGGAGTGAAACGGTTTTGGTGGTGGAGGATGAAGAGAAAGTTCGTAAGCTGACTGTGGAAATTCTTGGGAGGCAAGGGTACAGCGTTTTAGACGCGTCTCAAGGAGATGATGCTTTGGCTATTTCTGAGAAGCACAAGGGTCCGATTCATCTAATCTTGGTCGATGTTGTTATGCCTGGGATAAGCGGTACTGAGTTAACCAAACGCCTAGCGTTCCTTCGTCCAGAGACAAAGATACTCTATATGTCGGGCTACACAGACAATGCTATAGTTCATCATGGGGTCCTGGAGAAAGGAGTGAATTACATCCAGAAACCTTTTACGATAGACGAGCTAACTCGAAAGGTGAGGGAAGCGCTGGATAAATAATATTGCAGATTGAAAGAATTAAAGGCGATAAAAGAAGAATTATCGAATTTGAAGATGTTAGATAGCTTAAATATGAAACCCTTCCATTATAAAGTTCTTGTGGTGGATGATGAGGAACCAGTGAAGAGATTAATTGTGACTTTATTATCTCAAAAGGGACATCAATGTATAGCCGCAGGTAGCGGTCTTGAGGCCCTGGAAAAAATTGAGAAAAACAAATTTGATGCTGTAGTCGCTGACATTGTCATGCCTGAAATGGACGGGCTTACCCTAACGAGAGAACTTTCAAAACATGATCAAAGCCCCCCTGTGATGATCATGACAGGGCATGCGGATGAATATTCAGCAGAAGATGCTATTGCTCTGGGGGCACGAGAATTTATTAACAAACCATTCTCGATTGCAGAATTTATTATCCGATTTTATAAAATGATGCATGACCACAGAGGAGAGGAGGCGTTGCTGGCTCTATCCCTCACGGATGAACTTACAGGTTTGTATAATCGGCGAAGATTCTTTGTTTTGACAGACCAGTGTTTAAAGGTAGCCGTTCGGACAAAGAAAAGGCCGTTGCTCCTTTTCATCGATATGGATAACTTAAAATGGATTAACGACCACTACGGACATAATGAAGGAGACCAAGCACTAATAGGCCTTGCCGATATCCTGAAACAGACCTTTCGTGAGTCTGATATTATTGCTCGGATTGGAGGAGATGAATTTGTAGTTCTATTGGAATCCACTGATGAGAACAGTGAGACAACGATAACTCGCTTGCATGAAAATGTGAGAGATTATAACGCCCAGAGGTCCAAATATACACTATCGATTAGCTTGGGAACTGCTCAATTTGATCCTGAATACCCTATTTCGATAGATGAACTCCTTTCTAAGGCGGACGCCTTGATGTATGCCCAGAAACGGAGAAGGTGGAGGGGTTAACAAATCGGAGAATTTATCGGAAACTCCAGGGGATCAGAGTAAAGGGATGGCCGATTTAATATTAAAATTAGCGAAGGGAATTCTTCAAAGAAACCATGGGATGATGGTGGAAACCCACGGGAAAAGATCGGAGACTCTCATTGCTCTGAGATTCCCCATTGCGAGAAGAAAAGTAGGCTATTATGAACCGATTGCCCTATGAAATAAGATGCAAATTTAGTAATAGAAAAACCTGAGGGCACAAGGAAACATTGGAAGGATCATTTAACAAAAGAGAGAGAAGAAGCTATCCCAGGTTTATTGTTGATTTGCCTCTTGAATATCGGGATATGGATGGATCGTGTTTGCGTGGAGGGGTTCTTGTCAATGCAAGCGAGGGAGGCTTTCTTATCGAAGCAGTCAGAGACATCTCTGTTGGTACGGAATTAAATATTACTGTCCTGTTCCCAAAGGGGTTTGAATTGGCTAACTTCAAAGTGGTGGCGAAGATTGTGCGGAAGGAACCTTATTGGAAAGAAGACTTGAAAGGAAACCAGTATTGGGAGGGATATCGGTATGGATTAGAATTGATCCAGATATTGGATGAGGATCGTTGGAAACTAAACCTCCTTCTTGGTGGCCGATTTGGATCTGAGGAGATTTCCCCCAGTCTACGCAGTCAGCATTATTAGGAGTTTGGGTGCAGATGGAAAAGGTTAAAGTTGTTGTGCAATTTAGCGATGGTAAGTTAATCAAGGGTTTTACTCAAGATTTTTTTCCGAATAAGGAACGTTTTCATCTTATTCCAGCTAATAACCCCCCTGGCGGGGCGAACAGGCAAGAAGGATAATCCAGACTCTTGATGGATGTTGTGGGGGAACAAAAAGCGTTGAGATCAAGAAGGCAATCCAGGAGTGGGGACAAAAGGTTGGAAAAATGTGAACCTCCGTGCTTTAGGAAAGGTATTCTTGATTCAATTTTTCTTCGCTGCTAAGTTCACCACATGCTCGCTTTCAATCGGAAATCTTCACTTCTCAAAACAACTCTATCCACACTCTTTGTAGGTGAAGGTTTCAAATTCGGCTTGTGACCGGCGGGATTTGGAAAAAAGAGGACTTCTTCCTGTAATCTTGTTTTTCGATTTCTGCCCTTCTATGCAACATTACAAAGGGAAATCAGCAATATGAGGTAAATTATGGACGGAATTTTCCCCTTGATTTTCCATGCACATGAGAGTATGTTGTATTTATAGTATTTCCCACCTGGCCCTAATTAACTTTACAACTTAACCTCTAACCTTCTTGGGTGCCGTATGAAGAGGAGATTCCAGAAGGTGCCCCTATTTCGGTTCCAAAGGGATTCTTATGCCCCTTGGAGCCTTTTTAATTTTTAGATTCTTTTAATGTGTTAGGGGTCCTCCTATTAACTCTACTCACAAATTGTGCCCTGACAATCGGGATTAAAAAAAAGGGAGGGGACTTCCGTTTTATCGGGGTTGATCGAATGAAAGGAGGTCGGTGCAAATGAGGGAATTAAGCAAGTTGGACAGGACCTATAATTTCATCCTGAGACGTATGACGGAGACTGGCCAAGCGCCTTTTTATACGGAAATTGCCGCTGAGTTGAGGGTTTCCGTGGAAGAAGGTCGTAAAGCCCTCCATGATCTCTTTGGAGCGGGAATTCCTGGTTGGCTATTTCCGAATACAGACCTTATCGCTTCTTTTGCCCCCTTCAACAATCTTCCCAACCAGTACCGGATCACCGTCGAAGGGCAACAGAAGTGGTTTGGTCAGTGAGGGTTTGAGTCGCTGGCGGTCAGCTGGCTCTTCAAAAGAAAAACAGTGCGGATCGATGCTCCATGTCTTGATTGCGGATCACCCATCCGGGTGGAGATGAAAGATGGTATAATTAAAAATACTGAGCCCAAAGGGCTGATAGGATACACGTCTGTACCTTTTAAGGAATGGTTCAAAGACCTTCCTTATAGCTGAAGTACCATGAATCTCTTCCGGTCGGAAGAGCACATTCGTAATTGGAGCGGTTTCAAATCGGGTACTGAAGAAGGGATCGTTGAATTGTCGGCCGTGGCTAAACTTTTTTCGATTGATGGTTTTAAGAGGCGTTTGGACCCGGATTATGTTTCCAATTATCAGAAGTATTTAAAGGAATTCATCTCTGCCCTTGGAGAGATGGGGAAAATCCGCCCATTCTGGTCACCGCCGGGTCCGTAACGGTGCGTGATTAGTTTTTACTTAATTACTGGCGGGGTCAGAAATGGCCCTGCCTCCCTTTTTGGCTTATGCTTGCTTTCTATTGGTAATCGTCAGCCTTGAAGATTATCTTGGACCGAAGAGTAGGTAGGTGCTATACGTAACAAAAAGGTGATTGAAAGTTAAGCTTATCAGGTTCATCATCTATCTGTATTTCCTATTGATTCAAAGGAAAGGAGATAGAGATGGACCAGAGGGCTATAGAATATTGCAGCGTCATTCCAACGAATGAATCCCTGACGGAATTTAGAAGTATTGATCGACGGGAGGGGATTCACCCATCCATTTTTTTATCCAAGGCCCATAGAAGAAAATCAGAGAGGCCGTGTTGTCCTGAGCTCGAGGCGAAGGCAAGAGCGTTTCAATGGGCACTGAATCGGGTTGCAGGCTGGGGCTTGCCGGGAAAAGAGCACGTTGAGGGCTATTTGCGGGACATGTGTAGGCGGGGTCTCAGGCCAAAAACGTACTTCAGTAACCTGACCGCAATCTATATTTTTCTCACTCTTATTAGAGGTTCCGGAAAGACCCGTTTGGAGGAGATCACCAAGGATGATCTGGAGGTTTTTATTGAACATGAGCAGGATCGGGGGTTAATGATATCGACGGTGCGAACAAGGCTTCACTGTGTCAATGCTTTTTTAGGCTATCTGATTGAAGCAGGTGCGATTCGTAGTAATGTTCTGGCAAGAAGAATTCGTCTGAGGAAGCCCGAGACCTTACCGAGGGCCATAGATCCGGACGATGTGAAAGCATTACTTTCTGTTATCAACAATCCCAGAGACCGGGCCATGGTGATGGTGCTTTTACGGACGGGGATGAGAATCGGTGAATTGCTGAGTACCAGGATGCAGGATCTTCACCTCAAGGATCGAAGAGTGGATATCTACGAGGGGGAAAAGAACCGCATCGGAAGAGTGGTTTACCTCAGTGAAGATGCCATGCAGGCTTTGAAAGCCTGGATCAAGGTGAAGGATTCTCATAAAGTATATCTCTTTTATGCGACGGGCAAGAACGCCATGTCCTATACGACCGCACACCTCATGTTCAAAGGCTACCTGACGAAAGCCGGTCTTGCCCATAAGGGGTATTGCCTCCATGCCCTACGACATACGTTTGCCAGTGAGCTTTTAAATGCCGGTATGCGCCTCGAATGCCTCCAACCGCTGATGGGGCATACCTCTGTGGATGTGACGCGGCGCTATGCGCGGCTCACGGATAAGACCAGAGAGCAAGAGTACTTCAGAGCCATGACGATTATAGAAAGGGGGGAGCTGAATGGATCTTACCGACTCGATCATCAGGTACAGGCGTTTCTTGAAGAGAAGGAACGTCTCACCGAATACCGTTAAGCACTATTTAAACAGTCTGAAGCACTTTGTTCTCTGGCTGGATGAGCCGATCGAAAAGGTCACCTACAGAAAGGTTGACGAGTATATGGATGACCTGCTTGGAAAACGGCTAAAACCTAAGACCGTCAACTGTTATCTCAACAGCATCTGTCAGTTTTACCACTACCTCTGCGAAGAAGAGGGACTCCGGATCGTCAACCCTGTGAAGAAGCCAAATATCATGAAGCTTCCCAGAGGGCTTCCCAAACATCTGAGAGACGAGCACATAGAGATCCTCTTCAAGCATCTGAAAGGGCGAAGGGATCAGGCCATCTTCACGCTCATGCTCCGATGCGGATTACGGGTAGAAGAAGTGGCTCACCTTTCCCTCAGCAATATTGATCTGAAACGCAGAATGCTGCTCATCCAGGATGGCAAGGGTGCGAAGGATCGGATTGTCTATCTCAGCAACGATGCCCTTCATGCTCTCCTGGAATATCTAAGGGTGCGACCCGCAAATAAAGTAAGAAAGGTTTTTCTTGTAGAGAAAGGGCCTCTCAGCGGGCAACCTTTATCCATTCGCGGCATCCAGAAACGGATGGAATATTATGCCCGCAAAACAAACTTGAGAATCTCCTGCCACCATCTTCGCCATACGATGGCAACGCAGATGTTGAATGCGGATGCGGACCTCTCTACCATCCAGGATCTTTTGGGGCATAACTCTATCAGGACGACCCAACGCTACTGCCGGGTATCAAACCTCAAAGTACAGAGAGATTACTACAAAGCCATGGAGGTGATCATGCAACGAACGGCTGGCAACCCAAATAATCCTTGACATGAGAAAGAAATTATGAAAACTTAAACACTACGCAACATCATAATATCAATAGTAAATACGGATTATGTTACGTATAGGTAGGTGAAAGTTTCAAGCTGGACTTGTGACTGGCGAGACTTAGGAAGAATGTGGATTTCTTCCTGAAAGAGTGATTTTCAAATCTCGCCACAAAATAGAATCTTTCAAGCAGTAATCGATACGAATGGAACATAATGGAGGTATGTGGTGTTTCTCATCCTCATAAATTGATCTACTTTCTTATCAGCAGCCATAATCCCCCTTCAGAGACGATTTCCACTTTTCCCTTCACATTGCTCATCGAGATACCTTGCCATAACTGATCTTCATTTACTTCGATCTTACCGATCTTGAGGTTAAGATCCCGTGATCTCTTTCCGATTTTCTTAATCACAGTCTCAGGGGTGAACTTCCCGAACCCTCCACCAATAAACGCCATTCCATTCTTCCTCAGAATCCCAAAGATCGCTGAAAAGTTGACCTCAAACAAAGAAGGAAAGAAAAAGGCTCCTCGAAAGATGGCCAGATCAATTCTATTTTCGTCTACCCCGCTCAAGGAAGGATCTGATTCAATGACCTCGATTTTGTCCTCAGCTTTCTGTTTCCTTGCTTCTTCACGGAAAAAATCGCCCATTCCTGGCGGAAAGGTTGCGATCAAAAAAGAGCGGCCTATCCCTTGTCTTAGCAAGGCAAAGATTGAACCACAAAAGGGACCTATTTCCAGAATATTTCCGTCTTGACGACCGTAGAGCTCATGGATGTGTCGTGCTAAATATGGATAAACCGGATCCCAGAGGCGATCAATCTCTTTAATAAGATCTAAATTTACAGATGTCATAAGATACCCCTTTTAGGTCCCCTAGTCACATCCTTTCTCTGTTTTGCTCTTAAAAACTTTCTTCGTTGTATTATAGAGAAGGCTCGGTGATCAGCCGAAGTACAGCCTGTTCTAATCGCTCCTGGAAGGTCTTCCCCTCATGGTTCATGATGGACCGAGCCAACAGGGAGAGAGTCTCCTGCTCCCTTTTGGAAAGCCATGCGTAGGCTTCATTCCATTGATTTCTGAGGGCTTGAGCCTCTTCAATTCCGGCGGAAATCAATCCCTCGATAGGAAGAAGTGTTTTAAGGAAAGCCGCAAAAGCTATTTTCCTCAGGGGAGGAGAGCCTTGAACGACCTCCCAGATACGGTGCTCCTCTTCAGTATCGGAAATGATGTGCTTGAGAAGGACCTGCTGGCTGAAACCAAGGCCTATTTTGGCAAGCCACTGCATCACTTCCCGATCTTTAATGGCCACTGAGAGGAGGTAGACACTTTGTTGAAGAAGGGATAGATTAAAACCACAGGAAATTCCCGCCTCCTGAAGCTTGCTTGAGAAACGAAAGGTGTAGAATTCCAGGGTGCCGTGGTGTAAGGCATGGCCGATCTCATGGTGAATAACACCCTGAATGATCACGCTAGGGATTCCTATCAGCCTTTCTTCGCAAACATGAATCCTCGGATAACCTCTCCATGCGTCATGGGTGGCCAGGAAATCCGTCTCTTCTCCCGTCACAATGCCGAGTTCCTTCTTTTCTCTCTGACAGAAGGCTTGAAATTCCTTCATCGTCTTCCAAATCCTTACGCACAGAAGAGGAGGCGGAGATGGAAACTCTGCCATTTCCAGAACCTCGTTGGCCCACAATCGAACCTGGGTCAAGAAGCTCTCGTCTATCTTCTCGTGGGCTACCATTTGAATCTGCGTGCCCATTCGACAACTCATCTCCTTTTATCCGGGATATGGGGGCCAATATGACCAAAGGGAGTCTGACAAAGAACGGTGGAGAGACCGGTTCCCCGAAGGAAATGGTAGACCTCTACCATCTCCTGATAGGAAGGTTGAGTCAATACCTTTTTTAGTTGAAATTCGATAATGGCTCCTTGTTGAGTTCATCAGGCCGCCTCCGCCACCTTCGGCATTTCTTGTTTTCCTCCCTGTCTCGCAATCTCCCTCTGGATAGAAATTCTTAACTGTGGAAGATATCTGTAACCCTTGACCTTTCTAAGTCTCGGCTCAATATCTAAAAGGGCTGCGGCTAACCACCGATGCTTCTGATCACTATTCTTCCAATAATCGACCTTGTCGGTCTTCTGACCAATGAGCGCCATCAAGGATTCGATACAGTTCGTGGTTTTAAAGCTGATTCCACATTCTCTAAGGAGTCCCAAACGATGCAGCGTCAAGGTCTCTTCACATCCTTCGTCTAAACTATTGACCGCCGATCGGTTGAGCAGCTGCAGTTCCTTACGAATCTTTAACAGTCTCTCCTTCGCCCTTTCATAGATGGGCTCCTCATAGGCCTCTTGAAGCTTCCGCCTCATCGAAGCCTGCATCGCCTTCGGAAGATAACTCACCACATTCTCCCGCTTGTGCCACTGGCATCGCTGCACCAAGGCTTTATTCCCAAAAACTTCATACACCGCTTTCCTCAACCCTTTCGATCCATCAATCACACATAAAAACCCTTCTTCCATCTCTAGCCCACGCTCCAGCAACCCCTGGAGCATTTCCCGGCCAACCCGCTCATTCTCCGTCCCCGCCTGAATAAATCCTAAAAGAATCTTCTCCCCTTTGACGGTAATCCCCAATACCAAAATCATCTCATCTGCACCAAAACTCTTCCCATCCAGAATCAATGCTACAAAATCATACCCCTCCAATCGACGCTCGCAAAGCTCCTTGAGCGCTTTTGCGCTGACTCGAATGTATCGCCTCGAAATCGTCGAACCACTCAAACCAAAAGCCTCCGGCACCGCTTCCGCACACTCCTCATAGTTCCGACAACTTAATCCATGGAGAACTCGTCTCAATACCCCTTCATCTGCCCCACGAGGCTCCTGTAACCGCTCATAACTCTTTAACCGTACCTCTTTCCCCCCACGCCTATCTCTCACCCTTGGCACCAAGATCGGAAGCTTCTGATCCGATAGATAAACTGACCCCCCTTGGCTCCCCCAACGATCATACCCAGGAACCCCCCGGCGCTTATATCTTTCCCCAGCTAAACTTCTGACTTCTTCCTCCAAAACCTCCTTCACATGCCACAACCCTACGGGGATCAATGCCTGGATTAACTCTATCTTCATATCCACATCCATCTGCTTCAATCCCCTATCACAAATCTCTTTCACCCGCGCCCGCCTAACCTTGACACCTCTACCAATCCGTAATATCTTCTCCATCACTGGCTCCTTTCTTGGTGGTTTTTCTTTTTCTTCCCAAAGTAAGAGATTACCACCATTTTAGGAGCCACTTCTCAAATTTCAACTAAATTTAGCACACCCTCGGAAGGTTTGCCATCGAGGTAAATGGTGATGGTTTCCCACGAAGGTCTTTCTTCCATTTTTACAGGTCATAAGGGCATGAGACATGACACGCTTGACAGCCGACGCAAGACACATACCGGCAAATCCACTTTCCACAATATTGGCAATCTTGACAGAGATTAGGATCTCTTTTTGAAATCTAAGGGGCCATAGCTGAAAATGATTTTATCACCCATTTGAGATGAAGTCATCTCTCGTTATATAATGTTTATCGGCAAGGCATTCTGCAACGAATGGGCTGGAGAGATTACAGTACGTTTAGTTAAGGTTAAGTTTTTCTGAACTATCTATGCCTCTTTACTCCTTTACCAGTGATTTAAGCTACAGTGTTTTAGAGTTGTATTCTGAAATGGATAGACAAACGGCCGAATTCCGGAATGCAACTGGACTACGCTGTCTTCCCAGTTGTGGGCAATGTTGTGAATCTGCTCCGCCTGAAGCCACAGTGATCGAACTGCTTCCTGCGGCAGAGGAATTATTTTCTAGAGGAGAGGCCCAACAATGGCTGGAACGCATTGCATCGGTTCGAGAGACTGGGAGATGCGTATTCTTCCAGCCGGACCCTTTGATCCCAGGAAATGGTCATTGTCAGTTATACGCGTTTCGGCCATCGGTATGCCGTCTGTTTGCCTTCGCAGCGATGAAAAATAAAAATGGAAAGCCAGAACTACTGACCTGCCGTCGCCAGAAAGAGCAGATACCTTTTCCTGTTAAAGGAGCCCAGGAAGCAATTTCGGGAGGAATGGCTGTCCCAAGTTTCGATTACTTTTTCTTTAAGATGGTAGCCCTTGAACTATCGCTCGGAAGGCAGCGGGTACCTATCAACCGGGCTCTTCATCTCGCCTTGGAAAAATATGGGCTCACGGTTCAACTGATGGAAGCAAATGGCTAGAAATCCAGGGGAAGAAATGATAGATTAAGGCTTGGTGGAAGTCAGGGTCATAAACATCTCTGCCTTTTTTATGCACATTTCAACTAGAAATCGTTACCTTTCAGAGTAGCCTTAGAGTGAAGACTCGTAGGTGTAACTTTCAGATCAGGATTTATCTTGTCACTACCCATCAAAATCAGCATTGGTCAGGATAGATTTAGGGTTTCTCATCCTGTGACTTACCACTAAGTGCCTTTTGTGCCTCGATTTCCTTCGTCCGCTTCACCGCTAACTTCACGAGGTAGACAATTTTCGGGCTCAACTCCGGAGCAGTTAAGGTCCTATTTATCTGGCCCTGCTCTTCCTCCTCTTTATCCCTGTGCTTTCCATTACCGAGGAGGCCCAAATTCTTGGCCATGTTGGTAAGAGAAGGATTCGGGTCCCATAACCGGACCTTTTTGGTATAACCAACAAGAATACGGTTCTCCCCTTTTCCCTGATATTCCTCAAAGGTCTCAACTCCCGCTACTGCGGGTCCTATCTCGTCCGGCCATTCATGGGGAGGCAACAAGGTCCCATCAGGCCGATAAAGCTTCCGGATGTCAGCAAAACCAATTCGTGCCATCCTGGTCAACACTTCTACGGCATGGACCCCGATCTTCCGTAGGCGTTCTTCCATTGCACGATCTAAAGCTTGCCGAACTGTAGGAATCTGTAGGAGTTGATAAGCCATTTCAGACGCTCTCTTAGGGGAATACCCCGCCTTGATAGCCGCCTTGGTTCCATTAAAGTTTGTTTGATATTCGGCTACGAAAAGCCTTTGTTTTCTGGTAAGTTTAGCACGCATCTTGTCTCCGCAAATCGGGCAATCAGATAGTCAAAAGATGAAGTTTTGTGAAGTAGCTGGTGCTCCCGATGGGCCGACAGAATTCGGTAGTTTCAGGGTATTCTATGGCCTTTTTTACTGAGGCTTTCTGCAGTTGCTTCACCCGCGCGTTATTGTTTAACAACCTCGTTCTCATTTTGTTTTACAGACTCCTTCTGATTTTGTTTAACAACAACCTCCCATCCAGCCGCTATGAGCCGATAGAGAAAGAGTGTCAAAGTCTCCTGCCTCTTTTGGGCCTCTTCTAAGATCCGTTGCTTGGCGGCGGGAGGGACTCGAATCGCTATTATCTGCGTCCTTCTTTCTTTGCTCATTCCCCCTAAAACCTCCTTTTGAATAATTGTTTACCTATCTTGGGATCGACACCAATTCTTAAGAACAACCCGTCAAATCTATGGCTTTCTTTTGAGCTTTCATAGGTGAGGTTATAGCAGTGCCGGCAACCAAAATACTTACCGCCACCCAGATAAAGGACACCTACTCGGCGGTTACAAACTCTGCCATTGACCACCAAAGGACAAAGAAACCACCACCTACGGCCGCCGAAATTACAGGGAGTCCAATCAAGCGGTGCCTTATAATCAAGCTTAGTCTTATCGCCGGTGTGCCTGTCGGTTTGCGTGTATTGAAAGCGGATATATTCATCGCCTTCGACCGTTGAGACCATAAAGCCGATGCTTCCTGTTTTCTCACCTGCCCGGCTCCAGTTCATCCCGCCCCAGCGAATATCGCCGTTAAAGTAATTGTGTTTGTTAAGGAATTTTGTCGTGATTGATTTGCATTCCTCAACCGTCCATCTGTCTGAATATGACCGTCTACCCATAAAATGTTTCTCTCTTTTCTTTTCCTAAATCATTAAGAAAAGTGTAGGTATAACTTTTCCTCTATCATTGTTTAACAGTCCTCATCCGGTCCGTATCTTATGAATCATGTGAATCATGTCCAGTCTCTTTTCCAGAGGAATTTTCTATTTCCGTTAATCACCAGTAATTCACAAGCAATCTGGGAGAAAGAGTATCCCGGGGAGTGGACGCTGCGGAGTGTTCCAGACGTCTGAAGATCTACGTGGTTCATAAGCGATTTTGAGGCCACAAAGGCCATTTAACCATTACCCCGCCCCTTTACCCCTACAACCCCCCGTGAGACTACCCCATTTGTAAGCCTTTCTAACCCCTTCCTGATAGCGTAGGAGGGGGTTTAAACGGGTCCTGACGGTGTGTGTGTCTGGGAAATCACCAGGGAGTTACTTCAATCGGTGTGGATCCCTATCTTCTGGAGACGCTCATCCGTCTGCTTTTTAATCGCCTCTAAAACCCAACTTTTACCAACCAGATGGTTAGCAATTACCTCGGCAGTCTTGGCACTACCAACCCAACTCTTTGGTACTCCTGAATAAGCTGAAGTCAAGCCACGTCACCATGGCTTCCTCCCAGTCTAAGGCTCCGATTCTGTTGTTTCTGTCTGCGGCTGCGATCTCGGCAGGCTCGACAGCCAGTCTCTCATCTTCTGTTGGAACTCTGACGGGAGCTGCTTTCTCACCCGGCTCTCCACCGGAGGGCTGATCACTTCTTCGAACGCTGCCTCGGCGGCCTGGCTTGGGTTCTGCCCCCTTTTCTCCCTCGCCTGCTGGTTTAGCCAAGCCTGTTTCACCTTCATGCACAGTAGTTCCAGGAGCCTGTTTGGATCCTGCAGGAAGAGCTTTTCCACCTCCTGCGGGCGGTTCTCCATGAACCACTCCAGGCGGTCCGAGATCCACGGGTCGTCCCAGTATATTTTCATCTCGTCTGGACTCACCTGAAATCGCCTCCGTTACCTACCGATACCAGATGATCATGGGACCCCCCTCTCGGATCCGCAGAAAATCGACCAGTTGCAATTAAATTGCAATCCCAAGGGAGAGAAAAGGGTAGGGGTAGTGTCACTCAGTTCCAATAGGTACCGCGTGGCGATTCTTTTTTCCCCCAGAAGTCGCTCCCTTCGCCCTTTCTGTCTGCCTGAGTATTTCTCCCATCTTGCGCTCTGCTTCGCCACTCTCTTGTAGGCAGTTGTAGATCATGTAGACACTCTGTAGACAAAATGTAGTCACCTTGTAGACAGATTTTCCTCATTGTTCAATCCCTTTCATTGATGAGGGATTTTCCGGTTGACGCTCTAATCCATGCCCCGAATGTGTTGGAGGCTCCCCATGGGATCTGACTTCTCCTGGCCCCGAGTTGCAACCAATTGCAAGTCACGCATTAACCTGGATCCCTTCCTTCTCTTCAGGATGCTTATCGAGAATGTCCACCATGGTGGACAAACAGAAATTCTACCGACCAATGAACGTCAAACCCGTGCATTATCTAAAATTCCCCCCGGGCAACAAATAGAGGTCTGGCAGAAAGCTGTCGAAACTGCACCAAGCCAGTTTATTGATAGGGTTATCGGGTTACCCTCCTTCTCTTTTAAGCGACTATTTCCTTGCCCACATCGACCGGGCCGTCAAAATTTTTTTTTGATTTTTGATTTTTTGTGGTCGCCACATGAATCCATACCCCTTACTCCCAAACCTAACCCTAAAACCTAAACCTAAACCTAAAATCTAAACCTAAAAGAGGAGGAGGTTTCACCACCCATACAAGACTACACACCAGTTAACACCTCTTAAGAAGTTGGGAGATACCGGCTGCTGTCATACCCATTTGGGAAGCTATCTCCCTGTAACTCAAGCCCTTTTGTCTCATTTCAATGGCTTGTTTCTGTCGCTTTCCGACCTGAATGAGCCTTTGGGCCTCATATTCTGCCCTGGATAGCATTCCCCTGGCCCTTCGAATCTTTTTAATTGCCTCTTTCCAGCGCCGCCGCTTCTCTCCTTTGGAAATAAGAATCTTCATCTCCCGCTCTTCGTCTGGAGTGACATGGAGCATATCAAGAGCCCTTTGATTCGTGTATCGATACCGCTCCTGCTGCTTCTGCGCCTCTATCATTTCCGCCTTGAATCGTTTATAGATGAAAGAGACATGACTGCGAATTTTGGCCCCTGTCCAATGGGGAGCGAATTGTCTACTCAACGCTTCCAGCTCCTGAGATAGGCGAAATGGATGTTCAACTGTCGGCGGAGTGATCCAGCTTAAAGAAATCGCTGCAAGAAAAATAAATGGGTCTCGCTGGCCGTCCGGATTTCCATGCTCCCATCCTCGAAGTTTCGTAAGGGTCCGCATGTCCTCAATCCGATTCCAATGCAAAGATTCTTGAGTAAATTTCCACCGCATTGGGTCCACTTTGGTTGCTCTCTGTGCCCTGGCTGCTCTCATTTCAGCCCGCACCGATCTCAAGATTTCCATTTCTTCCCGCGTATAAGGGAGAACCTTATCGGCCAATATATCAAAATCGTAGCGGATGGGGTTGTATTTATCACCATTCACACAATTTACATAAAGAACCTTTACAAATTCGCCTGACTTCGTGTTGACCGTTCGATCGATCCTTAAAACCCTGCTGGCATCCAAGGCCATATTGTCAGCCCCAAAGGGTTCAAGTCTCTTGGCAAGATGCCTTTGAACCGCATTCCATCTCGGAAGGGCGGCCCTTGGAAGAGACCCATCCGGTAGCCATTTGACTTGGAGCCCCCTGCCTGAAAACAAAACCACTGATGGAATAGGAATTCCTTTATTCTGACAGTAGTTCAATAGCAAAGAAGTTGATTTCTCGGGTTTTAAATCGATTAAATTTCCAACTTTATACGTGTCAAGATCCAAAAAAATAGTATTGATCCTCAATAGATTAGCCACCCTCCGATTTCTCCTAAAAAAATCGTTCACCGAGAGCCAACTATCCCAGCGCCTATCAATATGGGATAATACAAAAGGCATTTCGGAGAGCAGGAAAGAGTCTTGGTTTACGCGATCCCCTCTTTTAACCAAGGTGGAAAAATACCCAGGTGAACCAGGATCATGGTAGAAAAGAGGCTCAAATATTAATTGGGAAGTATCCTGAAATTCGTTATTTAATGTGCCGTACAGACAACTCACCTCCTTTCTGGCCAAAAAATGAAATTAGAATTTAATATCGTGTTCTTCTCTAATTTCGATATGATCATCTTTCAATTGGAGTGAATAAGGTTTACTTAGGAACTCTTGAATTTCATTTATGCCATACCCATTCTTTACGAGGGTCTCAACCATTGCCTCAAGTTTTGGGTCGTTAACGTGCATTTTGTCGAATTCTCGGTCTATAGTCGCCCACGGGCACTTGATCTGAGAACCACACCGATCACAGAACATAAGCGCTGGGGTAAGGGTCCCATTGAACTGGGGACTTTCTGAAAAAAAGAAAGCGTTTAATGACGCGCTTTCCAATTCCTTATCGGTAAGGCATTTCATGCAGATACTTTTACCTTCCGGTATTCCATCTTTACATACTGTGACGCTGCATCCCCAAAGATCCTCTTTGTTTATAATCATGGTTCCATCTCCTTCATCTGGCCATTGGCCGGTTAAGGGTTAAAGATTCACGCTCCTTTCAGAGGCCTTCATATGCTTTTCCCATATTAATGAAAGCGTGGGAATTACCACCATCTCGAAGATTTCTAAAGAATATTCTTCCCCGGCAAGGTCTTTGATGTCGCCTCCTGAATAGCCATTAACCAAGAGTGTTCTAACCATTAAGTGCTCCACCCATTGAAACCACTGGCCCGCCGCGTGATCGAAGAGGAACCCGCCCCGGTGATGGTCAATGAAAAGTCGGGCATCACCATCCTCGTTTGAATTGAGTGCCTTTAGAATGGCCTCGCTCGAAAGGGTAGGTGATCCCGGTCCAGGATCTCCCGTGGTCGGTCCCCATTGTTCGGCCTCTTCCGCAACCCTGGCAAAGACAGCCCCTTGAATGGTTTCGGTTTGTGGGTTCATCAGTTGCCTTTCTATTCGTCAAGAGATACGGTCCGGTGTTCAAGCCATTCGATAAGCTCATTGACAGGGTAGGCCACTTTGCGCCCGCATCGAATGCGGCCTGGAGGCCCCGCGCCCTGTGAGTCTAAATTCGCGATGTATTTTTCGCTCATAATACCGCCGCTGAATGTCTTGATCTCCTGGCGGGCTACAAAAGGGGACGGCCATTTGTCGGCTAAACTTCGAAGGGTTACTTTTGTCATAAAAAAACCTCCAAAGAAATTTGTTCTTGGAGGTTATCTTAAAATATGGGAAATGACAGTAAGTAACTTACTGCGATTATTTTTTTAGTCCTTTTTTTAGACTATTCACATACCGCTCGAAGGATCGGAAGCCAATATCTCTCGGTCTTTTCCTTTCATCGCTAAAATATAGTGTAATTCGATTGTTCTTTTTTTCGTACACAAAATCACAGCCCTCAATGATATACCGCCCGCCGATATCCCCCGCTTCGAGTTTTCTTATAAGAAATTCCCACATCGAAAGACAGGTTTTCCTTTTGCTGTTCTGCCATGCATACCTCACAAGCAGATTAAAGGCAGGCACCTTTTTTTCTTTCTTCCCCCCCCTTGCGGGTGCTGTCTTCGCCTTGATCCCCCTTACAATCATTTCATGGAGATTTGCCGAAACGGTAGCGAAGCACAACCTCAGCATATCGATTGCCGTTTGCTCGGCATCACCATTTAAAATATCTTTTCTTACCCTATGGACACAGAGAAAAACGTATGCAACATTTTGGAGTGCCATAGAGGTTAGAAGAGGCGAAAACAAGGAGGGGGAATCTTTCCGCTGTGGGTATAGGCGACTGAAATCTTTCACATCAGAAGGGGTGCGCCACGCTTCTACTAGCTCCTCTGAGTAAAGGCCATTCTCTTCCAATATCTTTTTGGCTTCGTCTTCAAATTCTATGAGGAAAAATTCAAGCGGTTTTAATTCTAAGTCTTGGTCTAAACAAAACGGAGACTCAAATAGCAAATTCTTAGTCCAATTATTGACTAAATCTATATCAAAATCGTTCCAACGATCAATTCGTTTTGGCTCGTTCTTCTTTCCGTCTGTCATCTCAGCCCCCTTCAAGCTGCCCCTGTGTGTTTAGGGAAAAACGGGGTAGCATTCCTCGCTTATCGACCAGCTGTGATTATTTCCCCGTTTCTGATCTAACGATTTCCTCTCAACGTAGCCACCTTGCTTTTTCTCCTGGCCTGCCGGATCCCCTTTTCAAATTCCTTCACGTCATTGGTTAGTCGTTCATCAGATAAGTGGCTGTATCGTTCCGTTAACTGACTGCTTCTATGGCCTAAAAGTTTTTGGACGTCATACAGCCCGATCCCCCGGTCCACAAGCCAGCTCGCGTAGGTGTGTCGAAGCGAGTGGAAAGTCAATTTCTGTCGGCTGTCAGTAACCCCTTCATTCAGCTTACGGTCATCGATAACAGCCGCGAATATCTTGGAAGGGCGTTTCATCTTGTTTCCGTTGGGATCTGTAAAAAGCAAGTCCTCTCTGTTCCCTCTTATGCCAGCAAGAACCTTCCGGACCTCTTCTGTCATCCTGCCATATCGGGGAAACCCCCCTTTGCTGCTCCTGATCCCGATAAGTCCTCTACGAATGTCAATATCCGCGCCCCGAAGATTGGCAATCTCTCCAAACCTCAAACCACAATGAAGGGAGATCAAGGCGATCTGCCAAAGGGTCTGGTTTCGATTCCGTAACTCATTTAGGAACTGATCGGCTTCCTCATGTGTGAAATACCTG
Source organism: uncultured delta proteobacterium (assembly GCA_963827685.1). Taxonomy (GTDB): domain Bacteria; phylum Desulfobacterota; class BSN033; order BSN033; family UBA1163; genus UBA1163. Next base: position 714,836 of record CAWHBU010000002.1, read on the forward strand.
ACTCGTTTGTTGTCAAACCGATCAAGACGGATCTTTTTTGTCGGACAATCCTCGGAGACGATCCCCTTTTCCTTGGCATCATTCCAAACCCGGCGAATCGTGGAAAAGACATATTGGATCATCCGCGGGGACCTTCCAGCGGTCAGCATATTCGTCTTAATCTTCTCAAGCTCAAGGACTCCGATCTCAATGAAGGGTAGGGCACCTATCATCGGCTTTATCCAATTTTCATAATGCGATTTTTTCTCTTTCGTCTCTCTCGGTTTTTCAATGGCTGCCAGCGGAACAAAGGTATCGATGAAGTAGTCACCGAAAGTGACACCTTGCTTCTCTTGTCTTTCTCTTTCTGCCCTGGCAACCTCTCGTTTCTCCAAAAGGGTCACAGGCTCCCCGGTCCCCTTCCTGTAAGCCTCTTGAAGTTCTGCAAGCTGGAGCCCTGCTTTCTGTGCCGTCCATCCCTTACTGGCCCATCCCAATGCCTCTTCAATTCTCCTACCATCGACGCGGTAACGAATAGAGAAGTATCGATCCTTAACAATGCCGTGCTTTCTTGTTGGGTGTTCGCGATACCTCACACCTTCGAATTCTGTTGAGATCCAACTTGACATAAGATCACCCCCTCTTATATGATTTGCTGGTCGGGGAATTGTCCCCCAGCGTGTCCCCCGGAGAGGTTAGGGACACGGATATTTAAATCCGTTGCTTCTTCATGCAAAATTATGGAACACGGATTCTTATCTGTGTAATTTTTGTCCCCCACCTGTCCCCCAAAAAGCCCATGAAACAAAAGGTAGCAAAAGGAACTCATGGGAAGGATATTATCAACTAAATTATTGAATGTCAAGGAAAATATTGCAATAAAAGGAAGTTATAGGAATTTATAGGAAGGTGGTCAAAACGGATTTCTAATCCGTGTGCCGCGTGTTCGAGTCACGCCAGGGGCGCTTTCCTTCTCTAGAAAAGAAAGATGAAGGCTGAAGTCATTGCCATTGGATCAGAGCTTCTTCTCGGTCAAATCATCGATACAAACTCTTCTTACATTGCTAAACGCCTTGCAGAAAATGGGATTGAACTTGTTCAAACTGCAACGGTTGGAGACGATCTCCAGCGAATGAAAGAGGTAATCAGAGAAGCGATCAATCGATCTCAGATCGTCATCACCACTGGTGGCATCGGTCCCACGGAAGACGATCGCACCCGGGAAGCCATAGCTGAAGTTACCCAACGTCCTCTCACCTTTCAGCCTCATTTGATGGAACAGATTGAAACCCTCTTCAAAAAGAGGGGGTTTCGAATGGCTGAGAGCAATCGGAAACAGGCCTATATTCCCGGAGGGGCTATTCCCATTGAAAACCCCAAAGGAACGGCTCCTGGGTTCATTGCAGAAACGTCAGATGGAGCCATCATTTCCATCCCGGGCGTCCCTTTCGAGATGGAACATTTAATGGAAAATACAGTCATCCCTTATCTTCGGAAACGATTTCATATCAGACATCAGGTTATCCAGTATAAGGTCTTGCGTGCCTGTGGCCTTGGAGAGAGCGCTATCGGCCTTCAGATCAAAGATCTGATGAAGGAGACTACCAATCCTTCAATCGGGACACTCGCCTCAATGGGGGACATTAGGGTAAGAATCACAGCCAAAGCCGAAAATCTCGAAGAAGCCTCAAACCTGATACAACATATGGAAAAGGAAATCAGAAATCGACTCGGCATTCTGATCTATGGTGTGGATACCGAAACCCTACATGGAAATGTCGCAAAGGAATTGGAGAGGTTAACCCTCACATTATCTGTGGTTGAAACCTTCACAGGAGGAATCGTCTCTCAGAAATTGACGAGTACGGAGAGTAACTCTTTCATTCAAGGGGTAGTTCTCCCATCCGAAAATTCCCAAAGACAGTTTCTTAATCTGTCCTTGAAGGAATTCAACTCTCTCAGGAAAAATTCAAAAGGGTTTTCTGATTTATTAGCTCAAAAATCTCGGAATGAGTTTAAGACGGATTTAGGGCTTGCCATGTTTGGAAAGATAGTGGAGAAACAAGGAGAGGGAGAATATCGAATCGAAACCTATTATTCCCTTTCAACTTCTGGCGGAATAGAAAACCAAGAATACTCAATGGGTGGTGAACTGTGGATGGTCCGAGAAAGGGCATCCATTATTGCGGTCGATTTCTTGCGAAAATACCTTCTTAAGATGAAAGACATTTAAGTCCGAAGCACTGTGAGAGCGTGAGGCGCAAGTCGCAAGGGGTTTGTACCCCTTACCCCTAACGCCTTACTCCTTACGAATGAAAATTTCGATATTCGGATTTCGAATTTTGGAGAATACATTCGCCTGAACGGAGCTAAGAGTTTATCCACCAAAGTTGAAAGGATAGAAGACGATGGCTCGTAAAACCATTCAGTGTCCAACATGTAAAAAAGAAATTGAAGTTTACCAAAACCCTATCCCTACAGTTGATATTATCATCGAGATGGAGTCAAAGGAAATTGTTCTGATCAAGCGTAAGAACCCACCTTATGGTTGGGCCATCCCAGGAGGTTTTGTAGACTACGGGGAATCTTTGGAAAAAGCTGCTGTCAGGGAAGCAAAGGAAGAAACCAACCTGGATGTGAAACTAATCAGACAATTTCACACTTATTCAGATCCAAAAAGAGATCCAAGACATCACAGCATTTCAACGGTTTATATTGCAAAAGCTAATGGAATACCTCAAGCTAAGGATGACGCACTTGAAATTGGGACCTTTAATGAATCGAACCTCCCGGAAGAAATCGCTTTCGACCACCGCTCTATCCTGAAGGATTATTTCAAACGAGTTTTTTGAGGGCCTCCTCAAGTCGATCTAATCCTGCTTTGATACCCTCCATAGAAGTCGCATAGGAAAGCCTCTCAAAGGGATCGACTCCGAATTCAACTCCTGGAACAACAGCCACTCTTGCCACGTCCAAAAAGAAATCAGCCAGGTGCGTGGAGTTCTCAATCTTCTTCCCCTGGTAAGACTTCCCGTAATATGAAGAAAAGTTTGGAAAAACATAGAAGGCACCCACAGGCTTATAACAAGAGACCCCTGACATCTTGTTTAAACGATCCACAATATAGTTTCGTCTTTGAGCAAAGGCAGAAACCATCTTTTCCACTTCACTCTGTGGACCGATGAGGGCCTCTACAGAGGCCTTCTGGGCAATGGAAGTGGGGTTTGAGGTGCTTTGGCTCTGGATATTGTTCATAGCTGAAATAATCTCTTCGGACCCTGCGGTATAGCCAATTCTCCAGCCAGTCATGGCATAGGTTTTCGCAACTCCATGGACAATGATCGTTCTTTTCTTAATCTCCTCATTGAGAGAAGCAATGCTTGTAAATTTAAAACTATCGTAGACAATCTTTTCATAGATCTCATCCGAGATAACAAAAAAGTTTTTTGAAAGTGCAATTTCGGCAATCTTTTCCAATTCTTTCTTGGTATAAGCACTTCCCGTAGGATTGGATGGGCTATTGATGATCAAGGCTTTGGTTTTCGGTGTTATGGCCTTTTTCAAAGCCTCTGGTGTGATCTTAAACTCATTCTTCTCCGTCGTTTCGACAATAACCGGTGTGGCGTTTGCCAGTGACACCATGGGAGGATAGGAAACCCAGTAGGGGGCTGGGATGATCACTTCATCCCCCTGATCGAAGATAGCTTGGGCCAGATTGTAAAAGGAATGTTTGCCCCCGCATGAAACCAGGATTTCAGACCTTTTATAGGATAAACCGCTATCTCTTTGGAATTTCTTGATGATTGCGTCTTTTAACTCATCAATGCCTCCAACAGGTGTATACTTTGTGAAGCCTTCGTCAAGAGCTTTCTTCGCAGCCTGTTTGATGTTTTCGGGAGTATCAAAATCTGGTTCCCCCGCACCAAAACTGATGACATGGATGCCCTGAGCTTGCATCGACTTTGCTTTGGCGTTGATGGCAAGGGTAGGGGAGGGTTTTAAGCTTTTCGCGCGATTAGAAAGAACAGACATTTCTACACCTCCTTGAATAGGATTTCTGAAATTTTATTAATCCTTTCGACGCCTTTGATCTCCTGTGGCATAAGAGGGAGCTCTATTAACCCAATCCTGTGAGAATATTGATTTTCCAATATCTGAATGTAATGCTGCTGCATTTCTTTTCTAAGCTTATGAAAATTGCAATCTGCCTCCTGAATGATATAGTTAATGATTAAATGGTTAACCTTAAGTTGATATTCATCAAAATCTTTGATGATCCTCTCTGTCTGTCTTACGCCGAGAGCTTCGGGTATGGTCACAATGATAAAGTCAGATTTTTGAGGATCTCGAATAAAATTGACAACTTTTTCTGCCAAATCCTCCCATCCGCTAATAATTTCTAATAGAGATCTCTTGCCCTTTTTTAACTTCACACTTTCCTTTAACTTTTCAAAATAACTATATAGATTCATATAAAATTTTGTAGCAGCTTCAAGGTGTTTGAGAAATATCTGGGGAAGATGGAGCAGCCTCAGGGTGTGACCGGCAGGGGCTGTGTCCCAAACAACTAAATCATATTGGGCACCCTCGACCAACTCCAGAATGTAACTGAGCATGTATTCCTCTTCAATGCCGGGTGCCCCGCCGATATAATCAACAAAATCATAATCAAGTGAGGTAAAGGATGAAACGACCTCATAGATTTCTGGCCCAAACCGTTCCTTCCATTTTTTCAAGACCACATCAGAACTGATCTCAATTCCAAATAAGCCCTTCGTATTTTTAATAGGGGTTTCTCGATCACCGATCTCCATTTCAAAAATGTCTGAAAGGGAAGGGGTAGGGTCACTTGAAATGATCAAAGTCTTTTTCCCATGAAGGGAGAAATGGAGGGCGATTGCAGAGGCACAGGTGGTCTTTCCCACACCTCCTTTTCCCCCGATCATAATCAAGCGCTTTTGTTCTCTGTCCAGGCGTTTTAATGAAGGGTTCATCACCGCCTCTAAAGGCATTGATTTTAAAGATATTAAACTTTATAATAAATAATCTGTTTGGTCAAGATATTACATTTTGGTACACTTTTGGAGGAAAGTCTTGGCATTGGGAATGATCGAAATCGATTCGGAATTGTGTAAAGACTGTAAATTATGCATTTCTGTCTGTCCTCATCGATTAATAGAATCCTCTGATCGAATGAATCAAAAGGGTTATTACTCTGCCTTTTTTGTTGAAACACATTTGAAAAAAGAAGGCAGAAAATGCACAGGATGTGGTCTCTGCGCCATTTCATGTCCTGAAATTGCCATTGAGGTGTATCGTGCCTAAAGTTTTGATGCGCGGGAATCATGCCCTCGCCGAATCAGCCGTCCGTGCAGGTTGCCGATTTTATTTTGGATACCCTATCACCCCCCAGAATGAGGTCCCTGAATATATGTCCGAGAGGCTATCCAAATTGGAGGGGGGGGTGTTCATCCAGGCCGAAAGCGAGATCGCCTCAATCCATATGGTCATCGGTGCCAGCATGGCTGGAGGAAGAGCAATGACTTCCTCTTCAAGTCCTGGAATTAGCCTCAAACAAGAAGGTATTTCTTTTCTCTCTGCTTTAGAGTTACCGGCAGTCATCGTCAACATGACTCGGGGAGGCCCAGGCCTGGGCAACATCGCTCCGGCCCAATCTGATTATTTTCAGGCCACAAGAGGAGGAGGGCATGGGGATTATCGAACTATTGTTCTTGCCCCCAACTCTTGCCAAGAGCTTGCCAATTTAACCTATGAAGCATTCGATCTCGCTGATAAATACAGGAACCCTGTTATTATCCTTGGCGACGGCATGCTCGGACAGATGATGGAGCCTGTTGAGTTACCACCTGAGGTTCAGATAAAGAAGTTGCCCCATAAAGATTGGACCCTGACAGGCGCCAAAGGAAGGCCAAGCCGATTTCTGCGATCACTTCTCTTAGACCCGATTGAAGAAGAGGAGCATAACTGGAAATTGATGAGGAAATATGAAAGGATCATCAAAGAGGAGGTGAGATGGGAAGCCTCCTTTGCCGACGACGCTAAATTGATGGTGGTCGCCTTCGGGATCGCAGCGAGAATTGCCAAAGGGGCGATCAAGAGGATGCGGGATGAGGGGCTGAAAGTGGGGCTCATCCGACCCATTTCTCTTTGGCCTTTTCCTTATAAGGCCATCAAGGAGTTTACGAAAAAGGTAAGGCACTTTTTTGTATTTGAAATGAATATGGGGCAGATGTTGGAGGACGTCAAGTTAGCACTCGAAGGAAACGGAGAGATTCATTTCTATGGTAGACCGGGGGGAACCATTCTTACTCCCTTAGAAATTTCAAGGGTCATCTCGAGCTATTACTATCAGAAGAAATTAGGATAGGCCCAGCCGCTGCATAAAAAAATTCTAAAAGGCTGTTGGGTGTGGTGGAGAAGCTGTACAGCGGGACCTTTTAGCAGTTTGCTACCGTGTTTCCAAGCAAATTGCAGAGGTCACACTAGGTGATATCGCATGTTACCCATAAAACATATTAAAGAACCGCTTGGTAGAGGTTTGGAAGCAAACCCAACTGCCTTTTCGATGCAACATCTGGATAGAAAGGGACAATAGTAATGAAAAAGGTATTTTCAAGACCGAAATCTCTCAAAAGAACTCCCTTTCACTATTGTCCAGGATGCGGGCATAGTCTCCTGCATCGAATCATTGGAGAGGTCATCGATGAGATGAACCTTCAAGAAAGAATCATTGGTATTCCCCCAGCAGGGTGTGCAGTGTTGGCATATTTCTATTTTGACATTGACATGGGAGAGGCATCCCACGGAAGAGGAGCGGCTTTGGCTACAGGGATGAAAAGGGCGTTGCCGGATCGGGTCGTTTTTACCTATCAAGGGGATGGGGATATTGCTGCCATCGGCACAGCCGAAACCATTCATGCCGCTGCTCGAGGAGAGAACTTCTCAACCATCTTTGTTAACAATGGCGTCTATGGAATGACAGGCGGGCAGATGGCTCCGACAACGATATTAGGTCAACACACCACCACTTCGCCCGGGGGGAGAAAAGAAAAAAGAGATGGGTTTCCCGTCAATCTCAGCGAAATGCTTGCCGTAGCCAAGGGAAGTGCGTATATCGAGAGGACAGCCGTCAATAGCCCTGCTAACATTTTGAAGACGAAAAAGGCAATTGCGAAGGCTTTTCGTGTTCAACTGGAAGGATACGGGTTTTCGCTAATCGAGGTCCTATCTCCTTGCCCTACCAACTGGAAGATGGAGCCTGTAGAAGCCTGCAAATGGATCGATGAGGTGATGGCCGTCCATTTTCCTCTCGGAGTTCTAAAAGATACCACTGGGGATAGAAAAAATGCTCATTAAGACCGTTTTTTCCGGATTTGGCGGACAGGGGGTGATCATGATGGGGTACCTCCTGGCGGTAGCGGGTATGTATGAAGAGAAAAATGTCACCTGTTTACCCTCTTACGGAGCTGAGGTGCGAGGGGGGACCGCCAATTGTACCGTCGCCATCTCCACGGATGAAATTGCCTCGCCAGTTGCCTCGGAGCCTGAATTTGCTGTTTTAATGAACAATCCTTCCTTATTTCGGTTTCAGAACCAGGTCCAATCAGGGGGAACCGTCTTTTTAAATTCGAGCATGATCGAGTCAAGGCCCGTCCGGGGGGATTTAGAGATTTTTGAAATTCCAGTCAATGACCTTGCCAAAAAATTCCCGGGAGATAAAGTGGCCAATATGATCATGTTGGGAGCCTTCGTCAAGAAGTCAGGTCTGGTTTCGTTCGACACGGTGGTTCATGTCCTGAAAGATACTTTTGGAAATCGAAATCCGGGGGTACTCAAATCAAATAAATCCGCCCTGCAATTGGGATACGACTATCTGCAGTGATACCATGGATGATGAACAATAAACGACGAACGAAGAAGGATATGGCGAAATGTTCATTGTTCACAGTGCATCGTTCATTGTCTAAGAGGGAGGAAGCGTGCCATGCCAGTTAAACAAATCTCTGTCAGTCTCGAAAATGCTCCAGGGAAACTTTCCGAAGTAAGTGAATATTTAGGCGAAAATGGTATCAATATTATCGCCCTGAGTGTTGCCGATACCGCGGATATCAGTGCTGTTCGATTTGTGGCGAACGATCCTGAAAAAGCAGCGAATGTCTTAAAGAGCCATGGACATTCGATAAGAATAACCGATGTGTTAGCGGTAGAGACACCGAATCATCCGGGAGGTCTGAACGCTGTTTTAAAACCCCTTAAAGAAGTTTCCATTAACGTCAATTATCTTTATACATGCCTCGGAACAGGGGAGAAGACGGTTCTCATTGTGGGCGTGGACAAAATGGCCGAAGCCATGCAGGTTTTAAAGAAGAACTGGGTCCATATGTATGATGAGGAGCTCTATCGGTTGTGATCGAGCCTAAGCATAGCTATGGAGCCCTGAGATAATATAATTGACGCCGAAATAGGTAAATAAAACTGCCGCAAATCCAACAATCGACAGAATGGCTGCCTTTCTTCCCCTCCAATCTTTTGTAAATCGAGCGTGTAAAAAAGCAGCGTAAACAAACCAGGTAATGAGAGACCAGGTCTCTTTGGGATCCCAACTCCAGTAACTTCCCCAAGCATAATTCGCCCATGCAGCACCCGTGATGATCCCCAAGCTCAGCATGGGGAAACCGATCACAATGGATTTGTAATTGATCTCGTCCAGGACAGGGGTCGAAGGCAACCATTTTGCCCCCCCCTCCTGAGGTGAACCTTTTCTGTCCCGAATTAAATAGAGGATGCTGACTCCAAAGGATACGGCAAAAGAAGCGTATCCAAAAAAACAGGTGGTCACATGAATGGTCAGCCAATTGCTCTGGAGGGCAGGCATCAGGGGGGTAATCTTTGCGTCAATGCCAGGGACGATAGAGGTCAGGGCGATAGCCAGGAAAGCAAAGGGAGTGATAAAAACCCCTACGATCTTCTGCCGGTATTTGAATTCGAGAATCAGATAAATCAAAACGATGGTCCACGAGAAGAAGATCAAGGATTCATACATATTGGATAAGGGAACATAGCCATAGCCCGTCTGATGTGTTTCCAACCAACGGACGACAAGGCCTCCTGAGTGGATGACGAGTCCAATGATCAGCAGGGAGGTGGAGAGGATCCCGAGTATTTTATTTCGTGTGGCCGTAAGGATGAGATAGCCTAAAAAACAAAAGAGATAGATAGCCATTGAAATATTAAAAAATGTTTGGCTTGAAAAGGAAAAAATCATATTCCTGCTCCGCGATACACCACCGCATCCTTCCCCTTGTGAGGGGGAGGATGCGGTAAGAGTTATCATGAATTAATGTGTTTATATTATATCAAAAATAACCGATACCAATTTGAATGTCAATTTTAATACAACAACCCCCCTTCATCCCCCCTTAATTTAAGGGGGGAATAGAGGGGGGTTACAAGGGGGGATGAAGGGGGGTTAGGGGAGTTAGGTCCATCTATTTTAGACTCTTATTGTCCAACGAGGAAGCCTGCGGTAGAGTTGGACGGCGGACAACGCAACCTAACCCCCCACACCTCCCCTTAAGTTAAAGGGAGGGTAACCCACAAAAGACCCGGAATAACTTATTCATGTTAGGAAAAATCCAAAATCTCCCTCTTGAGGAAAAAGGAGAGAAGGGGGGGTTAACACTGTTTCAAGAAGGTAGAGAAAAGAAGGAGGGCAGGGGGGTGCCTATTTCTGCGCAGCGATTTTATCTTTTTTTAAAGCAACGGAAGCAGGAATCGTCTTTTTGCCTGGTTTGACCATTTCGGCAAGTTGGATTTCATAGGTTGCTTTCAGTAACAATACCCCGTCGTCTTTGTGTCGGTGAATGAACTCTTCCATGGCTGAATATTCTTGTTTCTTAAAAATATTACGGCAATTCCTCAACAAATACATTAAATGGATGTCGTCTAATTTATAATAGATTTCGAGAGGACAGTGAGATTCCTCAGGAATCCTTTCTAAATCCCTAATATCGACATCTTCAGCAATTGCACGATACAATTTAAGAAAAGCATCGATTTTGTTTTGAGAAAGCGAGGGGGTCAATTCTCTTTTTAATTGTTTGGAAACTTCTTCAGATTGGATTTCGATGGTGGTACATTTCAGGGAGTAGTCTCCGGGGATCAACAGGTATTTCAACGGTTCATCAATTTTCTCTCTAAATTTCTTAATCACAAATTTTTCTTTTCCATTGGTTGCCTTGAAAAAGGAAGCCTTGACAGGCTCGGAGTAGGACTTTTCGCTGACGAATGAGTCGTCAATGATTTTCAAATCTTCTAATTGATGTCCCTGATGATGGGTTAAGAAATCTTGATAATCATCTATCTCAATGCTTCGAAAATTCTCCAGGGACCGGTCGGGGTCAAATTTATATTCCGGGTATTGGTCAAAGGGCGTTTTCATGAAAATCGCGTCACAATTTTTACAGCGGATGAGCTGGTTCATTTAAATCTCTCGAGTCATTTCAATATAAGCTAGCAGGGACTCTCAGATGATCTTTCACGAGAAAGACTTCTTCCATCTCCTTCAAAACGTCTACGAAAAGAGAGACCAACTTTGGGTCAAATTGTTTTCCGGCGTTTTTCAGCAATTCATTCTTCGCATCTCCATTGGCAAGAGGTTTTCGATAGGGGCGATCAGAGGTCATGCTGTCATAGGCATCGGAGATGGTGATAATTCTTGCCCCCAATGGGATTTGTTCTCCCATCAATCCGTCCGGATAGCCTGTTCCGTCATAACGCTCATGATGGTGCTGAATATAAGAAAGAATGTTGGAGGAGAGGTTTAAGGGCATTAAAAGTTCAATCGACTTTTTAGTGTGCTGCTTAATGATGGCCCAATCCGTTGGAGTCAGAGTTCCTTTCTTATTAATAAACCGATTGCTAATGCCGATCTTTCCAATGTCATGGAGATAAGAGGCAATTTGAAGCTCACTCCGCTCTTTAGGTGAAAAACCGAGCCGTTTGGAAATGAAATCCGAATAATAACAGACCCGTTCTGAGTGACCCGAGGTATACGGATCTTTCTCTTCAAGCGTGTAGGCGAGGACTTTCGCAAATTCCAAACAACTTTGGGTGTCTGAAAGGTTGATCTCATCCCATTTCCCGTCAGTGATTCCCTGGCTCTCTTTTTGGAGAAGGAAATCGGAATCGACGACAGGTTCTTTAAGCAATTGTTGATTAAAACAGTTACCAAGAATTTCTTTTACCTTCCGATTCAGTTTCCGTCGTTGAATCGATTTGTCAATAATGGATAAGATTTCGGGAACATTGAAAGGCTTCGGGATATAATCAAAGACACCGTAACGAATGCCCTCGATCGCACTTTTTAACGTTCCGTATCCTGTGATGATGATAACCATCACATCAGGATCAATCACTCGAATCTCTTTCAGGGCATCGATCCCCGTCAAGCCGGGCATCTTGAGGTCTAATGTCAGAACGTCCATTTCAATTTGTTGAATCATCTGAATAGCGGCGTATCCATTCTCAACGGCATACACGTTATAGTTTGGTTTTAAAACCATCCTTAAAGATTCTCTTGGCCCAATTTCATCATCGACAATGAGGATGTTCGGTGCGTTGGCTTTCGCTTCCATTGGCTCCCCTTCCCAATTCAAAATGAGAATCAGATAAGAGATATACTTAAGCAAAAAGTTTGCCATCTGTAGGCAAGACATATTATTTCATTAAACTAATAACTCTTTGAAATTAAAAAGGAATTGTTAACTAATCTGGAGGGACAAACCTCGTAGGGATAGGGGTAATTTAATATTTTTCAAAATTGAACAGAAATCAACAATTTTGTAATGATTTTAGTAGTCTTTAAACTTATTCTGATCAATGCCTAATTTGTCCATTTTATATTTTAATATTCGACGGCTAATCCCCAAGATTTCTGCAGCATGAGATTGGACATAATTGGTCCTTTTTAGGGCGTCTAAAATAACCTCCCTTTCAAATTCTTCTTCGGCCTGTAAGAAGGAGACTTTTCCGTCTAAAATAGATTCTTTTAATCCATTGATTTTAGGAATATTCTTAAAAGAAAGAGGCAATTCATTCAATTGAATATATTCGTTGGATGTCAAGGCAATCACCCGCTCGATTAAATTCTCCAATTCCCGAATATTTCCAGGCCATTCATATTGCATCATCAATTCTAAAGCCTCTTTACTGATCCCTTTCACATTCTTATTATTTTCGACACCAAATTTTTTTATAAAATGATCAATCAGCAAGGGGATGTCCTCTTTCCTTTCCCTCAAAGGGGGAATCAGGATGGGGACAACGTTGATTCGATAATAGAGATCTTCACGAAAAGTTCCTTTTTTGATCAGCTGGTTCAAATCTTTATTGGTCGCCGTAATCAGCCTGACATCGACCTTGATCGTCTTCGATCCCCCAACGCGATTGAATTCTCTTTCTTCCAGAAACCTGAGGATTTTGGCCTGGGTCGCTAAACTCAACTCCCCGATCTCATCGAGGAAGAGGGTCCCTTGGTGGGCGACCTCGAAGCGACCTAACTTTTTCTCTATGGCATTGGTGAACGCCCCTTTTTCATGGCCGAATAATTCACTCTCAATCAGTGTTTCTGGAATGGCGGCGCAGTTAATGGTGACAAACGGATAATTTACCCGATTGCTATTATAATGGATGGCCCGAGAGATCAGTTCCTTTCCTGTTCCGCTCTCTCCCATGATTAAAGCAGTCGATCTCGAATCAGCGATTTGTTTGACCACTTTAAAAACGTCCTTCATCAATTTGCTTTTCCCGATGATATTTCCGAAATCGAAACTTTTTTCCATTTCTTCGCGACGATATTTAACCTCTCGCTCCAGGGCCTTCGTGGATAAAGAGCGGCTGATAATGAGACGCAGTTCGTCAATATCGAATGGTTTGGTTATGTAATCATAGGCTCCAAGCTTCATCGCTTCGACGGCCGTCTTCACGGTTTTCGTGGCCGTAATCATGATCACAATCATATCCGCGTCATTCTGTTTGATTCTTTCTAACACTTTTATCCCATCGAGGTCGGGCAAAATGATATCGAGGAGGATGACGTCTGGGGAGTGCAATTTGACTTGGAGAAATGCCTCTTCCGCGTCTTTAGCTAAAAACACCTCATAATCATTCTTTAAAACCATCTTGAGAGATTCTCTGGCACCAACCTCATCATCAACGACTAAAACACTTTTCACCATCTCACCCCTCGACATCGTCTCCCTCTTTGAGATTTCTGAAAAAATCGACAAATCTCTATTAAGAGAGCCCATAGCAGTTCTTCAGAGCTCTCTTTTTAGACATTCCCAGGTTGATAATAAATTAACTTCCTTCTTTCAATGGGAAACTTCAAAGAAATAATTGTCCTCGGTTTCTTCTCATTGACTTCGAACTTCATCATCCCTCGGTTCTTTTGAATAATCTCTTTAATAAGTCGTAATTCCAATTCAACGGCTTCTTCTTTTTGAACCCCGGGGATTCCCAACACGGTCTCAAATTGTTCAATGGGCTTTTTATAACCCGTGAAAACGATCAATACCTCAACATACCCCCCGTTCTTGTAATGAAATGTTTTAACGCCGGCGGGTTCTGTTTGCAGATCAAAGGATTTGGTCAAGAATCCGATGCTCCCACCGGGAGGGATGGAAGGCATGGCATATTGAAGAAGAGCATTTAAGATATATCTGAGCTGCTCATCATGAACAATCGTCTCAGGAAGGTCCTTCTCGAATTTCTTAAATATTTTTATCTTTTTATCTTCCAGTTGTATTTCATGTCTTTTTAAGACCTCTTCAAGGATGAAGTGAACCGTGTCCTTTTTTTCAATGGGGGTATTGATTTTAATATAAGTGAGAAGACCGTTCAGCACATAATCGATCTTCTCGATATCTTCCGTGACAATCCTGTAAAAATGTTCTCTGAATTCCCCATCGTTGAATTTCTCTCGTAAAAGTTGAGTAAAGGTCTTGATAGAGACCAAGGGATTTTTGATACGATGAACTAATTCAATTAAAAAGAGTAATAAAAGATTGGCATTCTGTTCAGAGGAGAAGCTTCGTGGTTTCGATTCGGTTGATTCCACATCTGCCTTTTTCAGAAAGGTGCTAAAGGATTTATTTTCACTTTCGGTTTCGAAAAGGAGGTCCTTTTCTGTTAGATTGTTGCCTTCTGAAAACATGGCACTTCGAATAATGACTTGCTCCAGTTCTCTCAGGTTCCCGGGCCACCAATAGTTCTGAAATAATTTAAGAACGTTGTTAGAAATTTCTATTTTATTTATTTTCATTTTTTTAGAGTACTCTTTCAAAATATGTTGAGCAATCGTTGAAATCTCTTTGGGGCGGTCTCTCAGGGGGGGAATATGGATCGATAGAGCATTTAATCGGTGGTATAAATCCTCTGAAAATTTGCCCTGGGAAACTTTTTCTTTCAAATTTTCTGAAGACGATGCGATGAATCTGAGATTTTTGATGACCCTTCTGTCGGTGCCATTTTGGAAAAACCCGTCTTCAAGCAGGTCCAGCAGCTTTGACTGGTTGGATTGTCCCAATTCCCCAATCTCCTTTAAGTAAACCGCAGCAGGGATGGTTCCGAAATTGTTTTCCTTAAAGATACGGATAAACTGGTCATTGAATGAATCCTCTGTTTGAGTCTTACAATCGATCTTGTGAAAACGATAGTATTTCCAATCTCCAGCATAATGGATGATCTTCGCAACCAATTCTTTTTCTGTCCCGTGCTCGCCCTGGATGAAAACGGGAACATTAGTATGAGCAGCCTTCTGGGTGAGCGGAATAATCTGAGATGGAATGATTGGGGAATGAATCAACTCTTGGTAATTCATCGTTTTTCAAAGATACTGGAAATATTCTGACTATTTTCTAAATCTCTCTTTCGTCTTTTGAAATGATCCTGATTGACCGGCAAATTGATAAAAAAGGAAGATCCCTCGTCCAGCTGACTCTCCACAACAATATAGCCTCTATGGTCCTGAATGATCTGATGCGAGATGGATAGCCCTAATCCGCTTCCTGCGCTTTTCGTGGTGAAGAAGGGATTGAAGATGTCTTCTAAATGCTCCCCTGGGATGCCACAACCTGTGTCGGCAAACTCAATCTGGACATAAGGTTCTCCCGCTGGTTTTGTAAAGGATCGGGTTTTAACTGTAATGGTTCCATTCTCGTGGGTGGCCTGAATTGCATTTAACAAGATGTTCAAGAAAACTTGTTTAATCTGTTCCCGGTCAATCTGGACACGAGGTAAATCGGAGGCATAATTCTTAATAACGTTAATTTGTTTCTTCTTTGCTTCTGTCGAAACTAAGAGGATCATTCCATCTAAAATCGTGTTGATCTCCTCCAACTCCAACTTTGGATCGGAAGGTCTAGCAAAATCGAGAAGCTCGTTGACCAACGAAGAAATCCGATCTACTTCGCCGGAGGCAATCTTCAGGAATTGGTCTCGGAATTCTTCGTCGTCAAGCCGGTCTGGAAGTAATTGTGTTAATGTCTTAATGGCGACAAGGGGATTACGAATTTCATGGGCCAGCCCAGCAGTAAGGGTCCCCAGAGAAGCAAGACGGTCTGCCCTTCGAATATAGGATTTTGATCTCTTCAAATCTTCATAAAGCCTTGCATTCTCAATAGCGATCGCTGTTTGGTTCGCCAGGGTGTTGAGTAATTCAATATCTTCATCGGAATAAATATCCTTATTAAACTTATGGCTTAAATTAATCATCCCGATAAGCTGTCCCTTCCAAATGAGGGGAATACTCACTTCTGCTTCTAATAAAGACATTTTCTTAATAAGATTATTTAATTCTGGGATATTGGCTCCCTTGGCCATTTCTTCCCGAATAATAATCTCTCTTAGTTTTTGTAGATAGCGGGGTAGGGGATCGTCTTTAGGAAGTTGAGAGGTTGAAGCGGTTAGTTTAATATTCTTAGACTCAAATAGACTATACCCTCCCTTTTCCTCATTCACTAAAAAGAGCGAGGCTTTCTCAACTCCCATGGTCTGGGTGATTGTTTCAATAATGTTTTTGGAAAGAGATTGTAAATCGAGGATGGAAACCATGGCCTTGCTGAATTTTCCCAATGTTTCACGGTAGTCGTAACGACCTTTAAACAAAAAGTGTTCTACTGCTTTTTCTGTTTGACCCTTTATCCTGTAAAATAAAATGGTGATCAAAAAGAGGAGTGCAACAATAATAGCCGAAAATAGATAACTGATCTTATTGAAAAAGACCTTTTGACTCAGAAGGATGAAAACAAATGACGGGACAAACAGAAGTGCCAATAGAAGAACATAAGTTGTCCCTTTCTTTAAAACAATATTAATGTCCATCAACCGATGTCTGATAATTGCGTAGGTTATAAAACTAACCATAATTATTGTTGTTGCAGGTCCCAAATGACTGAGTCGTGACGTTCCGAATAAGGGCAAAATTAAGTTTAACGTAACTGCCGGGATGGTCGTTATAAAAGTTCCCAGAAAACAATATTTAATTTGAATACGTTCTAATCCAACCGAATTTGTGTAGGATTTAATTAGAAAAAATATCGCTCCAAACATACCCGCCAATAAATAAATTGAAAAAACTTTGTGGCCAATACCGTAAGTTGCTTTGAGCGTTTCCCAACGAACGGAGCGTACCATCAATCCAGTAAGAGAGGTTATTACAAATATAGAGGATACAGAAGCAATGATAACGATTGCCCAACGAGAGACGTTACGTTTTTCTCTGGGGAAAATTAATGAAAAATAAAGGAAACTGGAAGGAATAATGCTTGCTGCCACAAAACTCATTCTTATCCATAACAACCTCCACCATGCATCTTCAACCAAGTAAACCATTAAGATGCTAAACGCCCAGCCTGCCAGCGCCCACGTAAAAATAGAGAATGAAATGTTAACCCGGCGGTGAAGAGAATTTTTCGAATAAACCAATAAACCCAGTGCAGCATTCAGCAAAAAAGCACTTGATAAAGCGATGTTCGGGATATTTAACTGGTCCATTTCATGATACCAATTTCTCAGCTGGAATTTTCTTTAGGATTAGTGCCGTAAGCCTGCCACCAAATCCGTGCGCGTTAACAAGAACATTTTGAACCTGCTTCTTCAAAAAATGATCCGGGACGTAATTAAGATCACACTCCGGAGAGGGGTTTCTAATATTTATCGTCGGAGGAATTATACCGTGGTTTATACTTAAGAGCGAGGAAATGATTTGGAAAAGGCCAGTGGTTGAGAGAGAGTGACCTGTGTTAGGTTTCAAGGATGTCATTGGAATATTGTATGCCAATTCACCAAACACTTCTTTGATTGCTTTAGTTTCGCCGATATCATAAGATAGTAAGCCGTTTCCATGAGCGTTAATATAATCAATTTCTTCAGCACGCATATTGGCTTTTTTTAAGACTTGGCTGAAATTTAAACTCATCGTCTCATTATTCGTGTCCACTCCAAAAAGATTGAAGGCTTCGTTTAATGCAGAATAACTTGCTATTTCGCCGTAGATTCTTGCTCGTCTTTTCAAGGCATGTTGGAATTCTTCTACCAATAAACAACCCCCTCCCTCTCCCAAAACCATTCCATCCGCATTGATATCATAGGGTTTCAGCGCTTTCCAGGGCTCCTTATTTTCCCGCGAGAGAAACCCAGTGGCACTAAATAAAGCCTGAATGTAAGGTGTGATTGGAGATTCGCCTGCGCCAACGACGACTGCATCCGCATCCCCAAGGCGAATCGCATTAGTCGCCAAATAAGCAGCATCCAGTCCCGAATTGCAACCGGCCGAAATCGTGGTGTTTGGACCTTTTAAATTGTATTCGCAACTAATAATCCCACTTGCGGAATGTGTTGAAATGGCGACAACCGCATACGGATTGATTCTTTTCACACCTTTCTCCAGGAAAATGTTATGCTGAATTTCAATGACATCCCCGCCACCTATGGCCGTTCCAACAAAAACTCCCATCTTATAAGGATCTTCCTTGCAGAAATCTATTCCTGAATCCTCGACCGCCATTCGTGAGGCTGCAAATGCGAATTGAGCAAATCTACTCAACCTCTTCGCAGTCTTATGATCCATGAAATCGGTGGGGTCGAAATCTGGTACCTCAGCAGCCACCTGACAGGGGTAAGATGAAGCATCGAAATGGGTTATTCTTCTAACGCCTGATCGGCCATGCACCAATGAATCCCAAAAGTTATCTATTCCAATACCATTAGGAGCAACAACACCCATTCCTGTTATCACGACTCTTCTACCATCAACCAATTTCTTCCCCTCTTGGCTCAAGGAAATGATGCGTAAATGACAATGGTATTATTATAGACATTTTTGTAATTTGTCAACAATTTTGTACAGAATTTTAGGGTAGCTCCTTTGAAGCTAAAAAGTGAACAAAGTTATAAATCTCTTTCCTTAGTATCGGTTAGCTCTTCTTCCTTCCCTCCAATCGTTATTACGGTTCCAAAAAGCTTCGGTAAAAGGGGACGGAAAATTGATAAACGATTAAATTTGTGTTAAATTGTACTCACATGCAAGGTGCCCGCTTACGTATCTCTTCATGACATTCGAAGATATTTGAGGCCGATTAATGACAAAGAAGTTTATTGTTCTCATTCTTTCGGTCGTTCTCTTATTAGTGGTCCTCGTTCTAATTCGGTGGAGATTAGAGCCTGATATCAACCAGGAACGTTTCAAACCTTTTACACCCAAGGACGTTGTTCGCCTTCCCCCCTTCAAACGGTTCATGGTGAACGCGATGCTGCATGCTGTTCGCTTCTCCGGTCGCTGGGACTATCCTCGTGTGACCGACGGCGACTTTCCAAACATGACCTTCGTGGATAAACTGTATTGGTTCTATAAAAGCCAATATCCGGTTTGCAGGGGAGAGCGGGGTAGAGACCTGGAGGAATTCTTTGCCCAAAATCGGCGCAGGAAAATCTCGCCTCCGTCAGGTTTTATCCCCCAACAGAGCATCACTCTGAGTGCAGTCGGCGACCTCATGCAGCACGATGCGCTCGCGGGGCAACACTATTCACCCTATCAAACCATTGCCGATATGGTTTTTTCCGCTGACGTATCTTTTGCGAATCTGGAATCGCCTCTGACTGGTCAAGATTTAAAGAACCTGTCCGTTCGAGAAGACGAATCGCCGGCGTTGTGCATGTCTCGTTCCCAGTTCGAACGACTCAAAGGAGACGGGTCTCGTCATTTCACGGTAATGGCCACTGCATGCAACCACTCTCTGGATTTCGGCGAAGAAGGCGTTTTGACCACGAGATCCTCTCTCACAAAAGCGGGGATCCGCCCCGTAGGGACCAACGAAGGCGTAGAGGGAGAGGGGCGAGGAGAAATTATCGAGACAAAGAGTGTACGCATCGGATTCATCGCAGCCACCTTCGGCCTCAACGGCAAACCTCTACCGGAGAACAAAGAGTATCTGGTCAACCGGATTGCGCTCAATCAGGTTTCAGGAGCGGCAGATCTCAGTCTGCTTGAGACCCAAATTGCCTGGTGTCGCCGCCTGCACTGCGATTTCATTGTGGCCTCCCTGCACTGGGGCCTTGAGTACGAGTTTTTTCCCACCTCGCAGCAGATTACGCTCGCCCACCGGATTATTGAACTTGGTACGGACCTCATTCTAGGCCACCATCCTCATGTTATTCAACCCATTGAATACTACACGCCGAAGCGAGATCCGTACAGGATCGCACCAATCTATTATTCTCTCGGGAACCTCAGCAATCCCTTTGAAACGCCATTCATGACCCTTTCTCTGTTGTCCTTGATTGAGCTGGCAAAAGGAGCGTTTAATGGAAAGAGTGTCACTTACATCCAGAAGGTTACCAACATCCCAATCATTCAGGAACTGCATACCGGTGAGTTATCGGGTATTGAATTCCGGCCATTGTTAGATTCTCTTAATGATCCGACGGCAACACCATACAGGAGGAAGTTTACCCATCAGGCGAAGACCTACGCGGATCTTGTTCTGGGTAAAGACTAGCGGACAGAAGGCAGGAGCTAATGACTTGGAGCAAGAGTCTGCTGAAATATTATGGGGACGATTCTCATTTTCATTTTAAATAACCAATCCTTACAAAATATTTTTTGGTCTACCCCTCTTTAACCTTCGAGCGTCTGTCGACCTTTTCAGAATATTCCTTATTGTTAGAAAATCTTCCCCTGATGTAGGCTTTGCAGGAATTAGTAAACCGGCAAGACATAATTGCCGTCGAAATAATATGCACGCGTGCCTGTATAGACAGCAAACAAGTCGGGGATGAATGTTTCTTGCTGGCCGATGAATCAATCTCAGATCAATTTTGTAATAATGCAATGCATTTTACGTCACGGATGTATTAGGGGATTGGTCGTTTAACTTCAATTACTTTCTTGTCTATTGTACTCTTTGTCCATTCATTGATAAGAGATGGAATTTTCCATTAATCATAAGGGGTTACAAAACACCTTGAATGGATTAAGAATATATGCTAATTTTAGTTAATTGGTTAATTTTGAGGAGAATAGTATGCACATCGATGAAGACAAAAAATTTGATAAAAGAAACATTGTCATGAATATCAAGAACGGGATAGTTACCCAAAAGGATTACGAAATCTTCCTATCAAAGTTGCCGGATGCAAGTGACAAACTATTTAATCCCGAAGAAACCTCGACTGATGAAAGCGAAATCGAATCAAAAAGAGAGAGTGAAATATCTTTTAAAAAAAGGGGGATAAAAAAGAAGGTAAAAGGAAAAGGGAAGTAATTATCTGTGATTCAGACATTAGTCCATAGACCTCAGACATTAGACCGAAGTGGAGGAAATGGCCAGAGATTATACAAAGATAAAGGCATGGCAGTTAGCAGATGCATTGGCACTCTTGGTATATAAGGCCACGAAGGAATTTCCAAAGAGTGAGATTTGGGGGTTGACATCTCAGATGAGAAGAGCTGCTGTATCCGTGCCAGCAAATATAGTAGAGGGCTCAGCCA
This sequence comes from uncultured delta proteobacterium, assembly GCA_963827685.1. GTDB lineage: Bacteria > Desulfobacterota > BSN033 > BSN033 > UBA1163 > UBA1163. The sequence goes on from CAWHBU010000002.1 coordinate 735,885, forward strand.
GGAAGAATAGGAATGAATACTTACAATTTTTATATATCGCTATTTCATCGTTAGCAGAATTGAATTACTACATCCGGTTTACAAACGAATTGGGATATTTAGACACCAATAGATATAAACAATTATGGGCAACAGCTCAAGAAGGTTTGAGGACCCTGCAAGGGTTAATTTCTTATATCGAAAAGTCTGGTGTCTAAAGTCTAAAGTCCATTGTCTGAATTGTGAGGGAAGTAATCATGCCAATTTATGAGTATCGTTGTAATCAATGCAATAGGGAATTTAGCGAATTATTTCTGAACCCTAAGGATATCCGTAAGGTTAGCTGTAAATACTGCCGTAGCCGAAACCTGACCAAATTAGTTTCTTCATTTCGTGTCCATCAAACTGAAGAATCGCGGTTACAAAACTTTGACACCTCAAAGCCCCAAGGGGATGAGTTCTATAAAGATTCAAGAAATGTAGGACTTTGGGCCAAGAAAAGGATGAAAGAATTTGGTGTAGATATGGGATCTAAAATGGATGAAATTGTTGAAAGAGGCCGGACGGGAAAGATTCTTGAGGATTATAACAAATAGGTTCAAAGTTTTGGGGTTAAGGTTACGGTTAAGATGCCCGTTTAGTTTAAGGTCAGAGGGTTACGTCAAGTTCTTAAAAATAACGACCTAACCGAACAAGGATACGGGCGTCGTTGCCCTTGCCGTTGGACGGAACTTATTTTCTATGCAAGTGATGGAAGACAAAGACTATTATAAAATTCTCGGAGTATCAAGGGATGCTACCGAGGATCAAATAAAGAAAAGTTACCGAAAAATTGCGATGCAGTACCATCCCGACAGAAATCCTGCTAATAAAGAGGCAGAGGAAAGATTTAAGATGGCTTCAGAAGCTTATGAAGTCCTTAGAGACCCTCAGAAAAGGGAGACTTATGATCGTTACGGGATAGAAGGTTTGAAAGGCACTGGGTTTACGGGTTTTAGGGGATTCGAGGACATCTTCTCCGCCTTTGGAGACATATTCGAAGACTTTTTTGGGTTCGGCACGACCGGCAGACGCAGGACCAGGGCTCGTCCAGGTGCGGATTTGAGATATGACCTCAAGATCTCATTCCGTGATGCGGCCTTCGGTAAAGAAACCGAGATCGAGATACCCAAGAATGTCCTGTGTGACGTCTGCAATGGAACCGGGGCCAACCCCGGGACTTATCCTACCCAATGCCCGAGTTGCAAAGGGACAGGACAGGTTACTCGCTCACAAGGATTTTTTACAATCAGTACGACCTGCGGCCACTGCCATGGTGAGGGAAATATCATTTCACACCCCTGCAAAGAGTGCCGGGGGCATGGAAAGCTAAGAAAGAATAAAAAAATCCAAATAAAAATACCTCCTGGCATTGATACCGGATCTAAATTAAGAATCCGCGCTCAAGGAGAAGAGGGAGAAAGAGGAGGTCCTGCAGGAGACCTTTTCCTCTTTATTTATGTAGAACCGGACGATTTCTTCTCAAGGGAAGGAGATGATATTATTTGCCAGATACCTATCAGCTTCGCTCAAGCTGCTATGGGAACGGAAATTGAGGTTCCTACCTTAAATGGTAAGAAGAATTTAGCCATCCCTAAGGGGACTGAAAGTGGCGAGATTTTGAGGATAAAAGGAGAAGGATTCACGAAAATAAGAGGTTATGGCCGGGGAGATCAAATTGTTCAGGTTATCGTAAAAACCCCCAAGAATCTAACAAAGAGGCAGGAAGAAATATTGAGAGAATTTGAGGAATTGAGTAAAAAGAAGGATAAGGAAGGCGATGGGTGGAAAGGGTTGTTCAAGGCTAAGGTTGAAAGTTAACATAATATATCTTATCAGACACTATTTTGGAATCCAAGAATAAAATCACAGGCATTATTCTTTGCGGCGGTAAGAGCATCCGGATGGGCGAAAACAAAGCCTTTATCAAAATTGAGGGGATCCCAATTATCAACAGAATTCACGACTTATTTACTGAGTTGTTTCAAGAGGTCATTATCGTCACTGACCAAAAAGAATTTTTTACAAATTTTGACTCAAAAATTTGTCGGGATTTGATCCCCAATAAAGGCGCATTAGGAGGTTTATATACAGGAATATTCTTGTCCACTTTCCCTTATTCTTTTTGTGTTGCCTGCGATATGCCCTTCATAAAAGGAACCTTGATTCAATATTTAATTAGGAATATACAGGATCAGGATGTGATTGTCCCTCGAACAAAGGATGGTTTGCAGCCTTTGCACGCCATTTATTCTAAAAATTGTTTAGATCCAATAAAGAAGATTATTAAGAAAGGAAAGTTCAAGATTATCGATTTTTATAATGTGGTCAAAGTCAAAATCGTAGAAGAAAATGATTTCGCTTCCTTAGACCCACTCAGAGAGTCATTTATTAATGTGAATACACCGGAAGAATTGCTTTCTATTCGAAGAGATAAGGAATCGCCTTTAAAATGAAGAGGAAAATAGCTTTTTGTTTCGTTTGTATATTTCTTGCCTCGGGCCTTTTTTTTGTTCGAGAAGGTCACCCAAAAAGTATTACCGAAGATAAACAGTTGATATGGGTAGGTATCGGAGCGTTTAAGGATGGTTTTTATGATGTTGCTGAAAAACAATTTACGAATTTTATCAATACTTATCCGAAGCATGAAAAGGTTTTTGACATTTATTATCTTTTGGGAAGGACTTTATTCATTAAGGGAAAATTAAAAGAAGCCAAGAAGGTTTTTTCAAAAATTATCAATGAAGGTAGTCATTTTGAAAACATGGATTATACTTTTTTGAGAATGGCAGAGTTGGAGATGAGGTTAGGCAATCGAGAGGAGGCAGTGAAACTTCTCCTCGCACTCATTAAGAAATTCCCAGCATTTAACCAGATCGATTATTCTTATTATCTTTTGGGACTGCTTGAACTCGGATCGAATCAATTGACTGCTGCAGAGTCGACTTTTAAGAAGGTCTCTCAGGGCTCGAAAAATGATGAATTGATTCGTTCCTCGGTTTTTTGGTTAGGCATCTTGTCCTTTAAGCAGAAACAATATGAAACGGCAGCTGGTTATTTTCAGACCCTATGGGAAAATCCTAAGTCTATTCCCCCTGAATACTTAAAATATGCCTTATTCTGGCTCGGCGAGTCACAATTGAAATTAGGCAGAATTGATGAAGCCAAACGCCGTTACCAGACATTTAATGACCGATTTAAGAACGATCCTCTCGTCCCAGAGGCCTCCTGGAGGATGGGTTTTTGTGAATACCAATCGGGGAATATCAAGAATTCCATAGAGACTTTCCAATTATTTAAAAATCAATTTAAGGATTCATCCCTTCTCTTATATACCCACTATTTGCTCGGGAAAATGTTCCTGATGAACGGCGATCCCCTCTCTTCGATAAAAGAATTGAATATAATTCTCAATTCATCACAAGAAAATAGCTGGGGAGGAGCCTCCCTCCTTGCCCTCTATTGGGATTATGTCCAATTGGGTGAACTGGATGGAGCCAATCGAATTTTCCAGCGATTACAAAAACTAAACCATTTCGAGGATGAGAAATCGTTTGTTCAATGGTTGAATGCCGAAATGTTTTTTGCTGGTGGGGAAATATTGGAATCCCTCCCGTATTATTTCAACGTTCTCAATACAGGATTTAGAGAAAAAGCCCTCTTCCAGATTGGAAAAGGATATTTTTTTGAAAATAAATTTAGAGAATCCATTACCAATTTAGATATCCTGCTCCTTGAATTCCCAAATTCCAAATATCTTGAAGAGGGTTTATTTATTAAAGGGGAATGCCTCGTCAAATTAGGGAATTTGGACCAGGCATTAGAAACTTACAGCCTCATCGCCCGACAAAATAGGAACAATTTTTGGCACCTATTTGCTCTCACTCAGATAGGAACCCTCTATTCATTTCGAAATGAACAGGACAGGGCCGAAAATGCCTTTAGGAAAGTGCTGGAGGATTTCCCCAACCATCCTCTGTTTTATCGGGCCGCGTTACAATTGGGAAACCTATATTTTAACAAGAAAAATGTTGTTGAAGCCGCCCATTATTACTCAATCGTTCTGAAGGGAAATATGTTGGAATTATTTGGGGAGGCCTACTTCAGTTTGGGGGAAATATTTTATCAGCAAGGGAAATATGAAAAAGCCCTTAACAGTTTCGAAACGGCGATGCGATATTTGAAAGAAACCTCTTCATGGTTTTTTCTCACTCATTTAGAGATTGGGAATCTAAAAAGGAGAGGGGGAAAATATGAGGAGGCTACAAAATCCTACTTGATCATCCTCGATCAATCAAAAGATGAAGAGATGAAGAACGCTACGAGGGAATTATTGAACCGGATGGAATCCCGCTGATCCGATTCGCTGCATTCGTTTCTCCGAGGGTGGTGAAAAAATGGAATGGGAAAGGGTTGCCATTGAAAAGATGGGTATCAAAGACCTGGATGAGGTTCTCTCCATAGAGAGTTCCAATTCCCTCACGCGTTGGTCGAAAAATATGTTTGTCGAAGAGATGCGAAATCCTTTTGCCTATTCTTTTGTGACAAGGATAGCGGACGGACCCAAACAACCGGTGATCGGTTTTATCTGTTTCCGGAACATGACAGACGAATCCGAGCTTCTCAATATTTGTGTGCACCCCCATTATAGACAACTGGGTGTTGGCAAAAAGCTGATGACATTTTATATTGATTTTAGCCTTCGAGAGGGAATGAAATGTTTTTATCTCGAAGTCCTTTCCTCAAATCAGTCAGCGATCCATCTCTACCAATTGTTTTCTTACCAATCATTTGGGAGAAGGAAGAAATTCTATCAAGGGAAGTTTGATGCACTCCTCATGATGAAAAAAGTCCAAACATAACATGCCCCTCCAGACGAACGGAACGGTTATAAAAAATAGGAGAATAAAATCCCTCTATTTTATCTTAGGGATCTATTGCCCTCCGATTGCCAATCAAATCAAGCCTGGCCAATTCGTCATGCTTAAGGTTTCTGACGATTGCTCTCCTCTCTTGAGACGGCCCTTTAGTGTTTACAAAAGCTACCCGGTCAGCCATCCGGAAAAGAGAAAAAGGGGCCGTTTATTCATCCTGTATAAAAAAGTGGGGAAAGGGACTCGAAAGATGATGACCTTGAAAAAAGGACAAAAGGTCGACCTCATCGGTCCTTTAGGAAACGGTTTCACATTACCTCCCCTCCCCTCTTCCACAAATATTCTTCTAATAGGAGGGGGGGTAGGCATCGTTTCACTATTTCCCTTGACAGAGGTATCAGGAGGCGGAAAATTATTTGTTTTTATCGGTGGAAAGACTCAACATGATATTTTATGTGTGGAGGATTTTAAGGAATTCAGTTCAAATATTTTTATCGCTACAGAGGATGGAAGTCTGGGTGTCCAAGGAACGGTCGTTGATCTTTTCATATCACAAAGAAAAAAGTTTAAAAAAAATAAGAAATACTATCTTTATGCCTGTGGTCCAGTCGCGATGTTAGAGGCCCTGGCAAAAAACGTAGAATTCAAAAATTTTTTCTGCCAGGCCTCTCTCGAAGCAAGAATGGGATGTGGCTTCGGAGCCTGTTGGGGATGCGTCGTCAAAACGAAACATCCTAAAACACCTTATCAACGGGTCTGCGAAGATGGCCCCGTTTTCCGTTTAAAGGATATCGTCTGGGAATAAGAACGGTTCTATGCAAGATTTTGATCTCACTGTAAAAATTGGGAAGATGGTACTCAAGAACCCCGTGATCGTTTCTTCGGGGACATTTGGGTTTGGTGAGGAATTTGAAGATTTCTTCGACCTAAACCATCTGGGTGCAATCATTCCTAAGGGAATTTCGTTAAAATCCATGAAGGGGAATCCTCCGCCTCGAATTTTTGAGACAGAAGGTGGGATCCTCAATTCCATCGGACTTCAGAACCCTGGTTTTCAAGAGTTTATCAAAAATAAATTACCTTATTATAAAGATTTGAAAACCCATCTTATTGTCAACTTTTTTGGGAATACTGAAAAGGAATATGTTGAATTGGCAAGACGTTTTGATAGCGTTCCCGGTATTTCAGGCCTTGAGATGAACATCTCCTGCCCCAATATCAAAAGGGGTGGAATTGTTTTTGGCACCGATCCACAAATGGCCTACCATCTTGTCAGGGCGGTGAGAAAAGCGACAACATTAACTTTGATTGTTAAGTTATCACCCAACGTGACGGATATTGCCTTAATGGCTAAGAGTGTCAAAGAGGGAGGAGCAGATGGTGTCTCCCTTGTGAATACCTTCAGGGCTATGGCCGTTAATATCCATACGAGAAAACCAGAATTGGGAAATATTATTGGAGGCCTCTCAGGCCCGGCCATTAAGCCGATTGCATTAAGAATGGTTTGGGAGGCCAGTCAGGCAGTTCACATCCCTATTATTGGGATGGGGGGCATTATGAATGCCGAAGATGCGATCGAATTCATTCTGGTGGGGGCTTCAGCGATTCAAATTGGAACGGCCAATCTAATTAATCCAAGAACTGGGATAGAAGTCATTCACGGGATAAAGAAATACCTTGCCCAAAACAAAATAAACTGCATCCAAAAATTAATTGGCGCTTTCGGATAAAAACCCCCTGCCTCATCCTTGGAAGAAACACCAGGGGGCTCTTCCCGATGAGAAAGCTTAGAAATGGAACCCCTTAAACTTCATCTTTCATGATCTTTGGCGAGACAAAGATCAATAAATCTTTTCTATTGTCCTGCTTGTTTTCTCTTTTGAATAACCAGCCGAGTAAGGGAATCTTGTTGAAAAGAGGAACTCCTTCATTCTGAACTTCTTTGTCAATCGTGTAGATCCCTGCAATCGCAACGACCCCGCTGTCTTTGATCAAAACCTCGGAGATCGCCTCCTTTTTATCAATGCTGGGTACTCCCTGGACCGTGATAGATGTATCCGGAGCATCCTTCTTCACCTTAATAATCAATTTAATAGTCCCATCGTTTGTCACATGAGGGGTAACGGTTAATTTGATATTGGCATCGATAAAGTCAGTGGTGACGGTTCCTTCTGTCGTTAACTTCAGATAAGGAATCCTGAGCCCCTGTTCGATAGATGCCTCTTTGTTATCGAGAGTGGCGATTTTAGGACTTGAGATAATCTTAACGTCGCCTTTGTTTTCATGAGCCGAGAGAGTGATATCCAATTCTTGTATTGTTCCACGGCTGAAAATGGCTGAAAGGACACCGGCTGCCCCACTACCCGTGCTGCCTAAACCTGTCCGGGGAATGGCAGCGAGATCGACAACTCTATTGACTGTGCTTCCAGGAGTTCCCAGAACCGTGCTGGACGAACCTCCAAATGCCTTGGCTTTTGCTCCTCCGAGCAAAAATCCCCATTGAACGCCCAATTCATTTTGAAACGAAAGGTTGGCTTCGATGATCCTTGCTTCGATCAGGACCATGGGCGTTTTTGTATCCAGTAATTTTACTAAATTTTTGACAGCTGGAATGGTTCTAGAGATATCTTTGATAATTAATGTATTGGTTCTATCATCGACCTTGACATCCCCTCGCTCGCTCAGAACACTCTTCACCTGGGGCATGATTTCTTTCGCCGTAGCATAGTTGACCGGGATGAGCTCATGCACCAGCGGCTCCAACCCTTCTCTCGATTTTTGCTCCTGCAGCCTGGCTTGGTCTTCTTTTCTCAGCGCCTCCACCGGGGCAATTCGCACCACATTCCCAGCTCGTCGCTTATCGAGGTTCTTGGATTGCAAAATGATCTCAAGGGCTTGATCCCAGGGTACATCGACCAGTCTCATGGTAATTTTTCCGGTCACCTCATCCGCCACAATGATGTTTAAATTACTTACTTCAGCGATTAACCGAAGAATATTTTTAACATCCGCATCTTTGAAATCGAGAGATAATTTTCTTCCTGTATAAACTTTCTGTGGAACTCCTTCTTCCGAAACCTTCTTCTCCTCTTCCACCTTCTTTGGCACAGGAGTTGGAGAAACAGGTTTTTCTTCGGCCTTCATCTTCTCCTTTGTCATTTCCGGTACGGGTTTCTCTTCTTTCTTAACTTCCGGTGCAGGTTTCTCTTCTTTCTTTGTTTCCTCTTTCTTAGGCTCTTCCTTTTTGACTTCAACGACCGCCTCCGCTTTCTTCACCTCCGGTGCGGGAACTTCTGCTTTCGCCTCGATCTTTTTGGCCTCTTCTTTGATATCGATAAAGATTTCTTTGCCTTCTTGGGTTGTTTCATAAGAGGCTTCTTCTGCTAATTTAACGAGGACTCGGATATCGTTTGCTTTTCCCACCTTGACATTCTTAAGATCGACATAATTGACAACGCTCTTGAAGGAACTCGTATCCAATCCTCTCAATAGATTTTTGGGAACAAAGGCATTCTTCACGTTAATAGCGATCATATTCTTTGAAGGGCTGGAGGATTCAAATTGAGGATTCTCTGCGGAGAGGGAGAGGACGATTCTTGATTTATCACCTGTCTGCCTAAAATCGATACTTGTCAGAGTGCTTGGCTCACCCGGTTTCGGACGACTTTCCACTTGAGCTTTTGGAGGAAGGGCGGGAGACTCCTTGGCCGATTTTTCCTGAACATAAATTTGCGGTTCAGAGGGTTGTGGAATATTCCCAAGGGAAACGATCAACTTATCATCGATCCGGTTGACCTGGTAGGGGGGGAGTTGAAGTTTTTGAGAATCGAAAACCAACCTCAGTTTATCCGAGTAATGTCCAACGCGCACCCCCTTGATCAGGGGATTCTTGACCTTAAAGGAGGTCTTACGGGTATCCACTCCCCAAATGTCTAAGACCAGTCTTGGAGGCGAATCCAACTTAAAGGCATTGAAGTTCTCAATCTTCCCGTCTGCCAAGACATTGAAAATAACAGAATCTTTTTTCTCCTCAAATAATACATTGACCACTTTCTTAGCCTTATTCATAGGCGGTGGGGTGGGCAGAGGTTCTTCTTTCTTTGTTTCTATAGTGGGAGCTTCCACCTTCGTTTCTTTTAAGGCTTCTTCCTCCTTTTTAACTTCCTTCTCCCCTGCGACTTTTTTTACCTTTTCAACATCAATGATGAGATTCTTTTCTTCCTTTGAAATATTGTAGTTGGTCATTTGAAGGAGACTGATTTCGATTCTTCCTTTGTCGTCATATTGTGTGGTCAGCACTTCTCCAATCGTTCCGTTATCGATTTGAAGGGGGCTTTTAATTTGTCTTAAGTCAATATTTGGCACATCGATAGCAATCCTGAGAGGGTCGGACAATAATTTATAAAATGGGGGGAAGATCGGTTCAGATCCTTCAATTTGAATTCTTGTATAATCTTCCCCTTCAGTGAATGATATCTTTTGAATAATTGAGACCTTGGCAGCCGTCGCCGGGGTTTCCGGTTTGGGCGTCTGCATCACGGCCTTCTCGGCGGCACAGCCTGTTATCAAGAGCAAAAAAACAACCCCCAAAGTCATTATTAGGATCTGAGAACGTTTCATGATTCTCCTCCTTCTTCAACTTTATGAAGAAATAGTGAAATCTCATTCGTTTTTGTTTGGCCAAAAATATCCTGGTAGGCCTCCTCAATGATCACTTTATCCTTAAGGATTTTGGTCACCTTTCCATCATTTTTCCCAATCCACGTCCCTTTCTTTAAGAAATAACCTTTCCCCGCGACATCTTCGACAAGGGCAATATTCCCCTCCGGAGCGCAAATGATAGCCACGAGTTTTAATTGGCTGATATCGAATTTTTGCAAAGGGGTGAGAGCCGTCCTCGACCCTCCTCTGACAGAGGCTAATTGGATAAAGGGTTTAAAGGGATCTGGCTTTCCTGCAGGGTTATAGGAATATTCTGCCTCTTCCTTTTTCTCCGGCTCTTTTTTTTCAGCCACTTTGGTGGGTTCTTCCTTCTTTTTCGCCACTGCAGGAGATTTTGTTTTTGAGGGAAGAGAAGATGGAGGTGTTCCTCCCCCGCATCCCCCTATCAGAAAGAGGAAGGCTATCGGTAAGGTGATCCACCAGCGGCCTATCTCATTTCTTTCTGGTTTTGGAAATCTCTTCGTCCTCTTTTTCCTTTGAAACGGCTTTCTTTTCACTTTTCTTTTCCTCGCTTTTCTTTTCTATGAATCGGTACGTATTGATCATACAGGATGTCTTCAACAAGATCTCGGGGTCACCCTTTCCCTTAATATCTTTTGCCTTTGTCATATTGAAATCAACGACGTTAATAATTCTTGGGAGCTTACTCACCTTATCGAAAAAAATTCCAATATTATGATAGTTTCCCAGCGCTACCAGCTCGATCGGAACTGTGGCAAGAAATTGTTGAGGTATTTCAGGTTTAGGTTTGAATAGCGTAAATTCAAGATTCGATTCTTTCCCCAGGCCGGATATGGTTTTCAGTATCTCAGGGATCTCTTTCTCATTAGGAAGTTGTGTCAAGGCATCCTTCAGTTGCTCATTCAGCTTCGCCACCTGTTCGTTAAACTTTTGGAGATCGCCAGCGATGGCTTTACTAGTGCTTAATTCACTCTCCAATTTATTCAACTCCCCCTTCGCCACCTTCAGGTCATCCTGTATGGGGATGATAACGAAATACAGATATAGACCTGCTATGACAAACAAGATGGCGACCAATATTAAAACCTTTTTAGGTGTCGGGAGTTTTAAGATAGAATCCATTGTCAGTGCCATTTGATCCCCTCTCCTTTATGTCAAAATGATCTCACACGAAAGAATGAATTTCTTCAACTTAATCTTGCTCTGTTCAACCTGCTCACTCACAATGAGATCGACATTCTTAAAAAGCTTCGATTTCCGAAGATTGGTCATGAAATTGACAATCGTTTCATCATCCAAGGCTATCCCTTCGATTTCCAATTTTAACCCTACTTTCTTCAGGGATTCGAGTTGAAGTTTTTCCGGTCTATTAGTACTCAATTCGTCTAAAACCTTGCTTACTTTCTCTTTTCTTAATGAGTTGATAATATCCAACCTATTTTGCAACATTTTCTGTTCTTCTTTCTTTTTTGCAACTTCCGTGGTTAGTGATTTGTAGTGAGCGATATCATTTTTTGTCTTTGCTATCTGTGTCCGTGTATCTTCCCTTTCCTTCCCTAATCTCCATTGGATAAGACCAAGGAGGACTAATAAAAGGACGATGAAAAGAATGAGAACAATGAACTCCTTCCCCAACCCAGCTCTTTTCTTTTCTTTCCTTGCCAGAAGCAAATTGATCTTGATCATCGATCCCCTACCTTTCTTGAGGCAAGACCCACTCCGACAGCCATGATCGGCCCAATTTCTCTTAAATATTCAAGATCGAAATTTCTCCCACTGTAATCAACTTTCTTAAATGGATTTACGAGTTCAACCGGTATTCCAATCTGTTGTTGCAGAATGATATCAAAATCTTTAATCTTCGACCCTCCCCCACTCAAATATAACTTGCCGATTTTTTCGTAGGTGGTGGTGGATTGAAAGAAATCTAAAGAATTTCCTATCTCGACGGCTAATGATTCAGAGGCTGTTTTCAATACGTTTTGCATAATCGGTTGAGAGCTGAGATCGACTTTGGTCCCCACTTTAATTTTTTCAGCCTCATCATGGTCGACATGGAGCTGTCTTTGAATTTCTTCTGTAATCTGATTTCCGCCTTTAAAAATATCTCTGGTAAAGGCAGAGGTATTGTTCTTAATGATATTAATGTTCGTAACACTTGCCCCCATATTAGCGATCGCAACAGTCTCCCCTTCTCCCATTTCATAATTAATAGCCAACATATTTTCCAAGGCGAAAGAGTCAAGATCAATGATGACAGGGTTTAATCCAGATTCCATAATCACGGAGACATAATCATTGATAATATCCTTTTTGGCCGCTACTAAGACCACGTCCATGACTTCCGGGTTTTCCGGCGACAACCCAAATATTTGGAAATCGATATTGACATCATTGATATCAAATGGAATGTATCTTTCAGCTTCCCACTGGATAGATTCTTCAAGCTCGGCTTCTGTCATAAAGGGCAGGGAGATCTTCTTGACAATGACAGAATGGCCAGAGACAGAGGTTACGGCATCTTTCGATTTTGTCTTGGAAGCCGCGATAACGTCCCGTATGGTGTCGATAATCGTGACCGAATCCATCAGGGCTCCGTCGACGATTGCCTCTGGAGGCAGAGGAGAGATTGCCAGGTTTTGCAACTTATAGCCATTCTTGTCCTCTTTTAATTCCACTAGTTTAATGGAACTGCTTCCAATATCTAACCCGATGACATCTTTCTTTTTACCCCACATCATTTTCCCCCTCATTTTTCAATATAGTGGATTGAGATAAATTATTAACAAATTTTCTAAAAAGTCAAGCAAAATATTTTAGTCCTGTATAAAATTCTAATATATACTCATTCAAACTTAATAAACTGTTTTAGAATTCTTCAATAACCTGTGAATACTCCATTTCAATTCTCTAAGAGATTATATTTTTTGATCTTTGCCCTCAGGGTGGCCCGAGAAATACCTAATAATTTTGACGCCTTTGATTTATTCCACTCTAATCTTTTTAATACCTTAGAAAGATGTATCTTTTCCGCATTTTCTAAAGACATATCGGGGGGGATTTCAGATATTTCATGTTTCGTATTTCCATGGATCATTCTTTCAGTTTGTTTCAATTCAAATGGAAGGTGCTTTGGGGTGATAACCTCTTGGTCTGTTAAAATCATCGCTCTTTCGATGACATTCTTTAATTCCCTTACGTTCCCTGGCCAAGCATATTGAATCATTAGTTTCTTCGCTTCCTCAGAAAAGCCCTTAATATTCTTACTATATTCTCTATTATTCTCTTCGATAAATAAATTTGAAAGTAATAAGATATCCTCCAGCCTATCACGAAGGGGAGGCATCTCCACGACCATTACCTTCAATCGATAATACAAGTCTTTTCGGAAAAACCCTTCTTTTACCATCACTTCTAAATCTTTGTTGGTGGCGGCAATGATACGAATGTCCACCTTTATCTCTCTTTCCCCTCCTACCCTCATAAAGGTTTGGTTTTCAAGGACTCTCAGGATCTTGGATTGTAAGAAGGGGTTCATATCTCCAATTTCATCTAAAAAGACTGTCCCGCCATCGGCTAATTCAAAAAGGCCTTTCTTTGTGTTCTTGGCATCAGTAAAAGCCCCCTTCTCATATCCAAAAAGTTCTGACTCCAATAAAGAATCCGGTATAGCACTGCAATTGATTTTCATCAGGGGTTTATCACTTCGATGGCTATTATAATGAACGGCATTCGCGGCCAATTCTTTCCCTGTGCCGCTCTCGCCCTGAATCAACACAGACGTCTTATGAGTTTTGCTAATCATTCCAATTAATTCTTTAACATAATGAATTTGAGGACTCACCCCATAAATATGACTGTTTTGGTATTTCTCTTTTTGCTGTCGATGGAGTCTTCTCACTTCATTGATTAAACTCTTGGTTTCTAATCCTTTTACAATTAATAATTTTAGTTCTTCCAATTCAAAGGGCTTATTAATATAATCGTAAGCCCCAGATTTCATGGCGGAAACTGCCGTTTGTACATCAGAGAAGGCGGTCATCATAATGACTAAAATCTCGGTATCAAATTCTTTAATTCTTCTCAACACCTCTAACCCATCGATATCAGGTAATCTCATGTCCAGAAGAATGAGATCGATGACATTCTTTTTGATCATCTCAAGGGCACCATTGCCCGAGCCGACGGAAAAGATCTCGTACCCTCTCTTCCTCAAAACATCAGAGAGCGTCTCTTGCATCACCCCATCATCATCCACAATAAGAATAGATGGCTTCATGACTTTTCCAATGTTTCTGGCAAATTTATGACAAAAGAGGTTCCTTTCTCCCATTGGCTTTCCACCTTGATGGTTCCTCCATGTTTCTTAATGATCTGATAAGTGATGGAAAGGCCCAACCCAATCCCCTTAGATTTCGTAGTGAAGAAAGGATCAAAAATTTTATGAACAATATGAGAAGGTATACCTCTTCCGGTATCCGAAATGACGACCTTGATAAAATTTTGCTTAGCTCCTTTCAAGGAGTTTGAGATCATTGGACTGGCCTCGATTGTCAGTTCACCACCGTTGGGCATGGCCTGAATCGCGTTTAAAAACAAATTGAGGAAAACTTGATGTATTTGGGTTTTATCGACTTTGATCTTGGGAAGCTGGGGATGATAGGTTTCAATAAAACGAATTCCTTTATCAGCGATCTCTTTAATAAGAAATGGAATGATCTCATTGATGATATCCTTAATATGGCAATAAACCAGATTCAAATTTTGTGGCTTGGCAAATGAAAAGAAAGTCTTAAGGAGGTCATTGAGTCGGTCAATCTCTTTAGTGATGCGATGCAAATACTCTCTTCTTGAATCGTCTCCAGACATCTCCTCGCCAAGGGCTTGGGCGGTTGTTTTAATCCCAGCGAGCGGATTTCGTAGCTCATGGGCAATCCCTGAAGCAAGTTTTCCCAATGAAACAAGTCTATCCATTCTCAATATTTCCTCTTGGATTTTATAAATATTTGTCAAATCCCGAAACACGACAATCTTCCCTATTCTTTCCTCCCGGATACTTAAATGATTGTTTATGGTAAACCCAACTGGAAATTCGGTATTGTCCTTCTTTCTCATCCATCCTTCTTTCCTAGTATCCAGATCATCCGGATTATTAAGAAAAGAAGGAGATGCACTCTGTTTTTCCTTCAAACTGAAAATGCTGAAGGGCCTACCGATCAGCTGCTCTTTGGAGTACCCTAAAATCCTTTCCCCCGCCCTATTGATGTAAGTGATTGTATCGTTCATCTCTGTGATAATAATTCCGCTTCCAATGCTCTGAATAATACTTTCTGTAAAATTCTTTACGTCTACCAGTTCCTGTGTCAGGTTTTCGATAATTTCTTCCTTTTGGGCAATCTTTTCTTCGATTTCATTGGTTGAAATATTCGGATCCATAAAACAATCTATGCCTTAAAACTTTTTTAAATCTAAGATAGGAATCTCCACCGGTTGCTCTCGGTATGTGGAATGGATAACCCCTGAGAAATATTCGCCAGCCTCTCCCTTCTTCTCAAAGAGGGTGGATAATTGTTTAAGTACTTGATCCACCATCAAGCCCTTATATTCCCCATTATCTTTGACAGTGAGTATTCTCATCTCCCCAGTAGGCTCTCCTCCTGAGATCGAAAATATCTTCTTTAAATTGATCATTCTTACCTCTACATCTTTTAAGCGAACCTTCGATTGGTCTGAATATTTTTCATGAAAGTTTATCGGGACTTTAAACAATTTAAATACTTTTTCAGTTTCCACCCCAAATAATTTTTCATCTATCTTAAAAATCGTTACGCTTACAGGTTTGGGTCCTGCCTCCAAAGATGGTGCGGGGGGTTTTCGAGTCGTCTCCTCGAGTCTGGATATTTGTTGTTTCATCGTTCTAAAGATTTCTTCGACCTTTTCCATAAATAAATTCATTTTGTTTGACATGTCTTCGGTCTTCTTCTCGCCAGGAATGGAGACCTCTGTCTTTTCAACCCCTCCCCCTCTGCCGAAGGGAGGTTGGATGGTTCTGGCACCTTTCACCCCTTCCAAACAGGAGAATCTCGCATTGATCCCAAGATGAGCCAGTTGTTTATAAATATTGATTTCACCATCTGTTTCCCTTCTCATGAGGAGCTTGATGGTTTCCTTTGAATCCAAGAGGAATTTGATCCATGGTGGCCGGATATTTTCTTCATTCCTAATCATGTGGCTCAAAATTTCTTCCATATAACTTAAAATCGCTGTCATATCGGGCTTTTGTTTGAACAATTCCCGCAAGGCAACGACTTCTTCCATTGTCGTCTTAAGTTTCTCGTCTGTAATTTCCCATTCTAACGAAAGAAGTTGGGCTTCCATTTTCTCAACCGATTTTAACAATGGAACGGGGGTGGAAGAAGGAGGGGGAGAACTCTCTTGATCAAAAGTTTTCTCTAATTCAAATTCTTGAGGAGGCTCCAAGAGAGAAGTTTTCATGGAAGGCTCTAAAATGGGAGGTTTCATAGTCGGTTCTAAGATAGGGGACCTTATGGAAGGCTCTAAGCCGGGAGGTTCCATAGAGGGTTCTAAGATGGTAGGCTTCTTAGAAGGCTCTGAAACAGCAGATTTCATGGATGGCTCTAAGAGAGGAGATCCCACCGATCCGCTTTTTTCCGCGCCTCTTTTGTTCTCTACGAACAGTCGATCCACGGCATCGTCAATCTCTTCATCGAGACCTTTAAAATCCTCTTCTCCCGTCACCTTATCCATCTTCTATCGCCTCTCCTTATTACCTCTTATTACCTCGATTGCTTATCCATTAACATGACCTTTCTGCTGACTTCTTTCACAACGAGTTTGCTAATTTCTCTCAGGGTTTCGAAGACTCCAGTTCCTTTCAAAGCGCTAGCCGGGCAGGACGGTACTTTCAGCATCGAATTGAGATCCTTCTCCAAAATATCCATGGGAAGAATCTCAGAATCTGTTCCATCTAAATCGCGTTTATTATATTGAATCACCAGTGGGACGCTTCTGATGCTAATCCCTTTCTCTGCTAAATTCTTGGCTAAATTAATGAGACTTTCAATATTCTTTTTCCGCTGCACTTTTAATGAATCGGCAACAAAGACGACTCCGTCCACCCCTTTTAGAACTAATTTCCTTGTTGCGTCATAATGGACCTGTCCAGGAACCGTATAGAGTTGAACCCGTATATCAAAGCCTCTGATTTTCCCTAAACTCAACGACAAGAAATCGAAGAAGAGTGTCCGATCCCCTTTTGTATCGATCGAAACCATTTTACCTTTGATATCTTCCATGGTCCGCCCATAAATATATTGCAGATTAGTGGTCTTTCCACAAAACCCTGCACCATAATAGACAATTTTGCATTGAATCTCATCTTTACTAAAATTAATGAAAGGCATTAAAGTCTTTTCCTCTCTTTAAGAAGATCGAAATGAATCGCTGGGTTTCAACCTTCCTTTTTCAAAGATGGACGAAAGAATTTTTGAGAGTTCGTCGATAATCTTATTAATTTGTAGCCGAATCAAGCCAAGAGAGGTCTTATCATCAAAGAGGGTGACCATGATGACATGCTCACCAATGGCAGAAAAATAGACATTTTCACATCTTCCCTTATGGAATAGAAGGGTGAATTCTTCTTCTCCCAACATTCGAGCAATTTCCGCAGTGGCTCCAAAGTTGGCTGCTGTCAAAGCAGAAAGGGATATAATGTCGATCTCGGTGTATTCCCTTCATGCGCAATCAGCTGACCCGATCGATCGATGAGCAGAACAGAATGTGCCATCGATGAGGATACCATTTTATTTAAACAATCGTTTATTTTTATTATATCCTTTTCTGTAATGACGATATTCATAGGGATTAACTTTCCCTGAGCCCACGCACTCGGTATGACCGCTTACTTAGGATTTATCATCGTTTCGTCGCATGGCCTCGACAAGCAGATGCTCCCAATTCTGATAGATCGTCTGAACGGGAGGAGTGGCACCAACATTTGAAAGAAATTCTCCCTCCTGCCAACTTAAAATCTTGTAAAAGGCATCTGTTCCTTTTTGTTCCCCGCATTCGGCGTGGATAATCTCCCCTTCATTCAAATAGATAACTCCCTTTTCTCCGTTTCGGGTGATAATCAGCGCGGTGGTTAACCGACTCAGGCAATTGATTTGAATGATGTCTGTGAGTTGAAGACCAAAAACTTTCCCCCGAAATCCTTTCTTCTTGCCGATCAGATCAATAATAATTTTTCTTAGATCGGAGATCTCAAAAGGCTTTTCCACATAATAGAGGGATCCCCTTTGATTGGCTTCTTTCTGAACATCGGCGGACCCATAGGCGGTCATAATAATGACTTTCGTTTGAGGGTATTCCTTTTTAATCCTCACGAGAAGGTCTAATCCATTAATATCCGGCATTCTTATGTCGGAGATCACTAAATCAATCCTATTCTTCTCAAGGAAATTTAGAGCCTCTCTTCCATTATTCGCAATGATCACCTCATAATTATCCTTGTCTTTGGAAAGACTTCTTGCCATGCTCCATGTTAAAGTCTCTTCATCATCCACAATTAAAACCTTCTTTAAGCTCTCCGCCATTTTCTTAAAATCTTCTTATTAAACCATTGGCTATAATTTATCAGGATTCTTGAGTAAGATAAGCAAAATGAGTACCAAATTATGTTAAATAAAATATTAATAAAATAAATAATAATTTCAAATAGTTATTATAATTTTTCAAATTGGCGTCATTATAACAAAAATTACCAGGATGGTC
The DNA here is from genome assembly GCA_963827685.1 of uncultured delta proteobacterium. Taxonomy (GTDB): domain Bacteria; phylum Desulfobacterota; class BSN033; order BSN033; family UBA1163; genus UBA1163. Next base: position 754,253 of record CAWHBU010000002.1, read on the forward strand.
AATATTTAACCATTGGTAAAATTAATTCTATCAATTCTATCCTTGACCGATTAGAAGAGAAAAGGGCGATCAATTCAGGAGGAAAGACGAGTTGGATTTGAACATAAATCTTAAAGACCTTTTGAAAGTAATATTCCGCGCAAACAGGTTTCTCGTCACAATCAATTAACAGGTGGGAAAAACAGGAAATTTTCTTTTTTCCAGTCGATAGAATTTCTCTCCATTTTTTTAAAAGCTTGACTTTTTTAAGCTAATTGGCTAATTTTTAATTAAAATTTTTTAGAGGGAAGATTTGAGTATTGATAAAGAAAGCATATTAGACATCGCACAAAAGTACATCCTAAAAGGGCAACCCCAAAAGGCGATCAAGGAGTATTTAAAATTAGTTGAGGCCGAACCTCAAGATAAGCGATTGCACCTAAAATTGGGGGATCTCTACTTAAAGAATGGAGAGGAAGATAAAGCAATACAAGCATTTCTGAAGGTGGCCGACCTTTATGGACAAGAGGATTTGAATTTTCGAGCCATCTCTATCTATAAGAAGATTCTTTCGATCAATCCAAAATTCATTGAAGCGTTTCATAAGATTGCGAAATTATATTTGAAGGAAGGACTGGCAGGGAACGCAAAGAATTACTACCAGGGTATTCTGGAGATTAATCCGAATGACCCCGAGGCAATAAGGGCTCTTAAGAACATTGAGAGTCCTCAACAGCCTAAGGAAAGAGCCATCATCCCACCGGTACCAGCAGATTCCCTACTCTCCAGGCATCCTTCTCCTTCTGCCAGGGATGCTTCGATGTTATCCTCTGAACCTGGAATCTCCACCCTCGATAAGGATTCAGAGATGCATTATCACTTGGGTGTTGCTTATAAAGAGATGGAACTCTTCGATTACGCCATCACCGAATTTGAATTGGCCTCGTCAGCCCCCTCTATGAAATTTGATTGTTATATTATGCTGGGAAATTGCTATATGGAGAAGGGTGATTATTATAAGTCGATTGAGTGCTATAGAATGTCCTCTAAGATACAAGGATTATCTAAGGAAAAATTGGCTTGGCTCCACTTCAATCTGGGTCTGGCCTATGAAGCAAGCGGAAAGGTTACAGAGGCGCTCGATACCTTCAATCTTGTTCTAAAATTGGATCATTCCTTCGCTGGAGCGAGGGAAAAGATCAAAAAGCTTCAATCCCCCCAAAGATAGAGGACAGGATCCACCCACACCTCGATCAGTGCAAATCGTTTCTTATTCAACTCTAATTCGTCTCTCATAGCCCTGGCAAAGGATCCCTGCCCTGTAGGTGTGGGATTACTTGCCAAGGGTGGGATGAACCTAAAGAAGTATATTTTGATGGCGTAAAGGAAATGAGAAAGATGGAGCAAGGAAAATAATGGTTCCCCCTCAAAGAAGTTATCTCAGCCTGAATATGAAGTGTTCGGGAAGAATAATGGAACCGTTCCAAAATGGTGAGCCAGAGGACTAAATTCCCTTTGACAAGACAATCAAAATATTTCTCTCCATCGGGTTACTTTTAAAGGAGGGATAATATCTCTTAATTTATTTGATACGGCACTGCAAGATATAATCCCTGCATTTCCATCAATGTCTACCTCCATCGTGGTGTTTTCTCCTGATATGATACCTCCTGTCACATTCTTTTCTCCACTCCCCGTAAAGCTTACCGCTCCGGTGGCCAAAATAACCCCATACCACGTAAACCCTCCATTAATCTCAAGATTCCCTTCGACAAGGAGAATGCCTGCTCCGTGGGAATCTCCAGCCAACTTTAATGTTTTGTCCCCATTCATATTGAAATAAACAATATTCATCGGTCCTGCGTATGTTATGGGGACAGTCGTACCACTACTGGTTGGTGTTCCCCAGCCATCAGAATACCCAGTTAATGTCTGATCTCCACTATAACTGTACTTGAAATTGGCATCGCCTTTTATATAATTTAGCATCTCCTTAATGGGCAGGTTAGTAGGGGGTGGATTACTTGTTAGGGTAACTTTAGGGGGTAAACCGTTTATGGAAGGACCACCCGATTCCGTAATGGGTGAGGCGGTGGTGGTAATAATGCCAGGTTTATTATTCACTGACCCACAACCATCATTTCCATTTATATAAATTGAACTTCCATGAATATGAACAGGCACCTCGGAATAAAGAGCAGCAGGGGGATCATAATTAGGGCTTTTCTTTAGCTCAACTTCTAATACTTTACTTCCCCCATCTGCTGTAAACCCATAGCTCTTCAGTAAATATATTGGGGCCCCACCATATTTAACCACTTGATTCGCAGCATCTATTTTATGTTTTATTTCCACTCCAAAATCTAATTGATTTTGTAGACTCGGGATCGAATTTGGATCACTGGAGACATAACCTAATTGCGCTGCCCCCTTCCCTGGATATTTGGCAAGGAGAACTTTCCAGTTAGGGTTTGATGGGCCACTGTCAGGTATATGATCTGTTGCACTGTCCCTAAATCTGCCCATAAATTCGTTTATCCCCGCCTCCGCAACATAAAAGGCTTGTACAGATGCCCTTTCGTTGCCAGAAATGAGCACGTCATATGTGCTATCATTGAGAGCACTAATCCCAATAAGCGTTAGGATTAAGAGCAATAGCATCCCTAATACTAAGGCAATCCCCTTTTCTTCTCTTAATCCTTTTACTTTCAATTTCCACATCCCACGTATGAAATGGTTACAATCCCATGTTCCGCACTTTAATATTAGAGGATAATATCCTTCTTCGATATCCATTTCCTCCCTTGTAGTCAGGGTCTGGCATATTTGTTTTTACCGTGACTTTCACTCCAATCATTCGGATATCTGGTGGGTTCGCAGTGATATTTCCATCTGAATCAAAATAGGTGAATTGAAGACTTTCCATATTCTCGGCCAAAGGTTGGGCACCACCACCGGTATTCTCGTTCCTTCGGAGCGCGATTTTGCCACCACTGAGACCAAGGCTATAAGTGATCGCTTTGACTAAATAGACAGGCTCGTTGATGACATGGTCCTCTGATAAGGAAGTGGTCAAGGTAATTGTGTCTGTTATAACACCTTGGATTGAATAATTATTCAGACCATTAAGGCACAAGTATTTCTTTTTATCTGTGTTAAATATACTTGCATTCGTCACTCTCAACTGATTAACGCCCTTTGTTATGGTTTGTTTTAATACGCCAACCTGATCCGCCAAGACGATGGTGATCGAGTTGTCCGCTGGCGTGATGATGTCCGTAAATCCATTAATATTACCAAAAATAGCCAAAAAATTGCCTCCATACCCTGCCATCCTAATCTCTCTGGTCATTTGACCAATCGCGATCCTTACATTTTGCTGCATATCTACCACTTGATTCTGAACAGAATAGATTTTTTGTTGGCTTATAAATATTCGGTACAAAGCGGCAATCAGGATACTACTCAATACCAAAGCAATGAGTAATTCTATGAGCGTTAACCCATTTTTCTTTCTGAAAGCACTCCAGCTCATTATTTTGACCTGATCGTTGAAAAAGAAATGCTGTGATTCCCTCGATCTCTCCATTGGACAGTAACGGTAATCGTCTTCATCGAATTTCCTGCATCTTCCACAATAGTATACTGCCTGGAGAAGATCGTACCTGATATCGTGCCTTCATTGTGCTGTCCGCCACTTAGATTGGAATCCCTATAGGATAGATTTTTCAAATGCTCCAATTTGTCTTGAGCAAGAATAGTGGCCTGGGTGACATTGCTGCTAAAATAGCCACCCTTTGTTGAAGTGACTTGCATTGCGGCAATTCCGAGGAGGCCGATGGCCAAGATGATCAAGCCAGCGGCAACTTCGATTAGGGTAAAACCTTCTTCTTCCAAAAATCTAATCAACTATTCTTACCCTTCCCGTAGCAGGAGTGAGAGTGATGCTTCTCTGGATTTTCTTTTTCTCATTTTGCAGTGCGACACTTCCACCAGACGATGTAGAATTAGGATTAAATACAGCTTGAGAAGCATCTCCGAAATCAGCATTAATAAATGTAATCCCTGTAGGTAAATTCTGCGTGGCCCCCTCGTTTACCCAGGCCCCTAAAGTTGTTTGATATTGCAATACGTAATTATTATTTGCGAGACTGAAATCAACACGGTATCGTGTGTGGGTTGAAACCGCTCTCATCTGAGCCGTTCTCATGGTGGATACAATCTCTCTCGTTGCACTCCTCAAGCGGTAGTTCGGCAACCATGCACCGATGTTAGGAGCCAGTAACACAGCCCCGATGGCAATGATAACGAACACAACAACTAATTCAATGAGTGTGACGCCTTTTTGATCCATTTGTTTCTTGAGCCGGTGATACCCTACTGGAACAATTCTATTGGATTAAACACTTTTGTCAATAATATTTTTTGACTCTTTCCAGAATTCGCTGGTGGGAATGAGCGAAAAGTGAGCAAGATTAAAACGGGCAGGAAAGATGCCTTGGCCATCGCTCAATTCCTTTTGGTCCACCATAGCAAAGTTTCCCAGGTCTCTTATTTCCAGAACACTCAGGATCTCAAGGATGTTGCAAGAGAACGGGAATCTCTGGTAGGAATGATGGCTGGGTGGGAGAAGAACGTGAGGAGGCAGTTGAGGTATCGTTGACTACTAATCTTTAACGCAGAATACTCTCGGAAGTCACCAATTACGGATGGAAATACGCACGAAAGGGGCAGAGCGATTTATGACCCTGCCTTTGTTCTGTGGCATTAAAATGTTATTTGCTCTTGAGACCTCTTTGGGAGCGGGCAAGCCGGGCCATGGAAAACCTGGCTATCACTCAAGCCCCATCACTTCAACACACCAAGTTTTGTCACTATATTTCCGTCTATAGTGGCCTGAACCATATCTCCGACTTTGACATTGACCTGAGCCGCTTTATTGCTCAGTGAATATTCGGTTCCATTAATAGTAATCTTGTTCGCGGCTTTATTGAGTGCTTGAATTTTCCCTTCAACCTTGTCTTGGGCAAAGGAGGGTAAACTGATGGCCACCACCACTGCGAAAACCAAAAAAAATACCGGTAGCTTCTTCGTCATCTTTATCACCTCCTTTCCCTTCATTTGGAGCATCCCTGCGTTTACAAAAAAGGGTACAACTGCATATTGGCGTCAGTAAAAGAGAATAGGAAGCTTCATTGATCCATAATGACCGAATCCATCGCCAATGGCCCCAAAATATAATTTCAACCAGGAAAGAACCGTTATCTCGATAAATGAATCTATTGAATTGTTACCTTTCCTGTTGCCGATCCGATACTGATTTTTCTTTGTGCTCCTTTCGTATTTAGTAAAGTGACATTTCCGCCGGCGGGAGTAAATGTGGAATCAGGGTTAAATATGGCTGTACCACCCGGCAACCCAGTGATATTAACCGTAATCCCAGAAGGAGCTGTCTGGACGGGGCCATCGTTAAAAACCAAACCTCCTGTAGTGTATCGAAGAACATAACTGTTTGTACCAACAGTGAAATCAACCAGGTATTGCCTTCCATTATTCGAGATGGCCTTCATCTGGGCGCTTCTCATAGTTGAAACAACATCTCTTGTGGCACTCCTTAAACGGTAGTTCGGCAGCCATCCACCGATATTGGGAGCCAACAATAAAGCCCCAATTGCAATAATGACAAACACCACAACCAATTCAATTAATGTAACCCCTTTTTTATTCATCTCTTTACCCCCACCAGTTTCCAATATCATCTAAACTGAATGTCTAAGGTATATCTTTGAAAACTCTTGGCCCCATCCCTATCGGAGGCTTCGATCTCTATGGATTGTGGTCCCTGATCCCCTTTCCGGATCTCCCACCGGAGTAAACCAGTGTCTTTATCGATGTCCATTCCTTTTGGTCCAGTTTTTAGAGCAAAAATAATAGGGTCGCCATCCGGATCCTCTGCTTTCACTTGATAAGTATAAATATTCCCGTTTAAGTTGGTCGGGGGAGAGGAGACAATGATAGGAGGGCTCTTTGCGATTAGAATTGCTTCTGATTTTTTAGGCTTACCAGATGCTTCTCCGTCGTTAGGAGTTACGGTCACAGTAATCGAGTCTCCCTTTCTAAATCGATTTGCTTCTAAAATGCCGGCGTCTTCTCCGGATAAAACGATGCCATTCTTCTCCCATTTGTAGAGATAAGTAATCGAATCTCCATCCGGATCGGAACTTTTCACGACGGCCTTTAAATGACTATTTGCATAAGCTAACTTTGGTTCGATATAGACTTCCTCAACAACAGGTGGCATGTTAAGGATCTTTACTGGACCCGACAAAAAGGGCTCCCCGTCCACTTTCCCATCCGATGGAATGACCTTCACCCGAATGAGATCTCCCTTTTTAAAATTTCCACTTTTCAGACTTTGTCTATTTTCTCCTGAAATCTCATTATCGTTCTTGATCCATTGATAACGATAGGTCAAGGGATTTCCATCTGGGTTATGGCTCTGGATGAATAGACTTAATTCGCTCTCTTTATTTGGTTGATTGGGTGAAATGGTGATGGAAGTAATCACAGGGGGCGAATTGGTCTTAGATTGGATCTCCGTCCCCTGCTGTCCATCGCAGGAGATATTTATCCCCGGAAGAAAGAGAAGAAGAAAGATCAATGGCAAAGGGGAGATATTTATCTTCTTTAATAACATATCAAAGCAATTTTTCTTGACGGGTTCGTCACCCACGCCTGCGTGCCGAAACACGGCACTTCGGTGTGCAGGCACGAATCCCGCCAGTGGCGGGAAAAATCCCCAAGTATTATCCTCCCCCTTGATGGGGGAGGATTGGATTAAGGTGGGGGTGATCATGGTATATTCTCCCTCACCCCCACCCTCTCCCCTGCCTTCGCCGAAGCGGCTTCGCGCAGGCAGGCACCAGTGGAGAGGGGGCAATCCGTTTATTTTCCGAGCCGATAGCAATCAATAAGCAATATGGAATTGACCCGATTATTTTAGAAAACGAGTCTCCAATCAAGTGGCCAGATAGCATTGGTCATTGTAAGCTGTGGTGAAAAAACGCCTCCGGCCACACCTCCGTATCCTGTTACCGTACCATTAATGACGGCGATGATAATCCCGGACGGGATGCCGGCCCCGACATTCATTGACCGGTCCGTCACCGAAATCGTTGAATTGTTGTCCAGGTCAAACATCGCATTTCCAGTCTGATATTGCATGACATAGACGTTTCCCGATCCTGTACCAAGCGAACAGTGAGTATTAAGGTTGGTAGGGGTGGGCGTAAAAGTGGTGTAATATACCGCTCCGCCCAAAACAACGGCCGCACCACTACACTTTTCACCAGGATTTGGGTTTTCACCAGCACTCTGGTTCAGTCGGATATACCACCCCATACTTGATCGCAAAGTACTAAGGGGGGTTCCATATGAAGTGACATCAGTCAAGCTACTTTCTGTTAATGCGGTGAGAGGATTCGGAAGAGTATCATAGTCCTTGATCGCATAGAGTTTGTTGACGCCAGAGGTAGTACCATTGGGCTTTTCTCGATCCCCGGTGCCAAAAAAGAGCATATCATAAGTTCCACTTCCTATATTATTTTCAAAAGTGACATCAGGAGGATATAATATCTTTCCGCTGCCTTTGAAGATGATCTCCCCTGTCCAACTGGCAGTATTGGTCATATCGCCAATATCGAATCTCCAAATCTCTCCCCCAACATCCCCGACATAGAGCCTTTCAATGAGACCTTCTCCATATCCATACTTGTCTAAGACATCTATCGGGGTAATATCACTGGGGATACAATATTTCATATTCGAATCATTACTATGTGAGTATTTCCAAACTTGGCTTCCATCCATGATATCAACAACATAAATGGCCCTTCCAGATGTATCTGTTCCGGCTGGAGTTGTATCCTCAGCCGAGGTTGGCTGTGTATTATCATATCCGCCGCCGATAAAAGCCACCCATTTTATTTGGGTCCCATTCTTAATTTTCCCAAGTATCGGGGTGCTCCAACTTTGTCCCATCTCCGAATAAGGGAACTGACCACCGACGTTGAGATCAGGGCCGATATACCAAAGATATTGGGGGTGATACGGGTCAGTGACGTCAAGAGCATAGTAACGATTTCCTCCCCTTCTCTCCCCAAAGATGAGAATAGTTTGGGTCAGGCCGGTATTAGGATTCGTGCCGGTCCAAGCTTTTGGAGACCCATCAACAAAAAGTTGTACGGAAGTGTAGTTTTTATTAAAATTGTCCAACTTTGGCAATAAGTCAGGAGGGATAAACCCCCATAATTCAGTCCCGTCGTCGGAACCAACGCCATTGGTATCCTTGAAGGCATGAAGCATCCCATCATTGGCTCCTGCGTAAATCACGTCATAACTTGCGTAATGGATCACCACAGGCCTTGAATGAATAAAGGCTCCCAGGATCCAGTCTCTTTTGGTACCAGGCCCAGTGCTCCAACTCCAGGGGTCCCATCCGTGGATAAAATCGATGACGTTGTCTCTCTCGGTGGTAGTGGTTACTCCTAATGTCGTCGTGCTTATCTTGCCTTGAGGATGATCGGGATATGTATTCGATAAACTGAAGGCGTTTGATGAATCCGTCAGATTCGTATTCGTTCCCATATACGTGTAGATATTTCTTGAGTCTGGATAGCTCGTTAAACTTGCTAAAAGGACTGCGCCTACCCCTCCTTTCTCGACTTCCCCTCCGTCAGCGGAGGTGCTCCAATAAGACTGGGCGGTCGATAAAATTATACTCTCGTTGTGGGGAATAGCGAGGTTGCCATTCATATCAATCACATCGCCAACCTTTAATGTTGGAGTATCGGTTGATTGAATTCCATATTTTTTGATATTTCCTTTCCACATCGTCGTGGTCGTCGGTTTAAACATTCCTAAATACATACGATTTTCGGAGCTGGTACTCTGAAATTGGCTGATTGGGACCACAGGGGCCACATACGAAGTCGATTGTGCAAGAAGTGTGATGATAAAGTTTCGAATGTTCTTAATTGCATCGTCGAGTTGGCTTTCGTTCTGTGCAATAAAGGCATATCCGGATATTCCATACTGTCCAGGGTCATTGGTATTAGCATAATAATATTCATATCCACCGACTAGTCCGCCATCAGTATTTGCAGAATCCATACATTGTGTAACATTCAATGGGTAGATCTGGCCGAACGGTATGGAGTACGTCGCGGTTATGGATTGGGTCGCGTCAGTATTCCTTGTCCTTCCATAATAGGCAGCCCAGTTGAGCGTATTTTGCAGGTAAGTAGGCATGGCTGAACCAAACCCTACAACAAAAACGTAATATCCTGCATTGGCCAGTGCCCTTGCCTGAGCAACTGTCTCTCTTCTTCCCTTATATTGAATGGTTTGGCCTTCTTGTCCATTATTACCACAGGCATACGTGTCATCTCCGTCTGTAATGAGAATCACAAACTTCTGACGGCAAGCTGCATCATCATCACCGTTCTTTGAATAATCAAGGTAGTATTTAGCCTCTTGCAGCGCCGCAGCAAGCGGGGTTCCTCCTGATGCACTCTCTCTGGCAACGCATGTACCGGAACCGGAACTTGTTGAGGTACAACTCGTGCTACTGTTACAATAAATTGTATTGTAGGAAGTATTAAAAGGATAGATAAGTGTATTACAGCCGCTGCTGTAACTGCTGGTGTTGGTTTCGGGATAGCCTGTAACCTCAGCAGAACTCGAACCGCAATTATAATACCTCATGTATCCCATTCTGATCTTCAAATAAGTTTGGTCCTTTGAGTCAATGATTCCATCAGGAATTCCATTACCGCTTCCATCGTCTGTATCAAGAAAGTTGAAAACGGCCTTCTTTGCAAGAGCAAGCTTACTGCTGCTGCAATTCGTAGTATGCCCAGTTCCAGAGGATCGATAGTAAGGACCTAAGCATGTTGAGTCGCCCCATGTCGCATTATTTTGACCATTGTCACACGAACTTGTATGGGGGCTGGCATTTGTCGGATAATATGCAACATTATCTCCACAATTATTAGTCCAACTGGTGCACGTTCCAGGATCATAGTATAGTGGTGAGGGGACATGACCAGTGCAGTCGTGATTATGCCCAGTTCCAGAGGATCGATAGAAAGGACCCGTGCATGATGAGTTACTCCATTTTGCACCACTATTCGAACACGAACTTGTATAAGGGGATGCGCTTGTCGGATAATATGCAACACTATCTCCACAGCTATGAGTCCAATGTGTGCACGTTCCAGGATCATAGTATAGACCGCCGCCCCAAGGTGGATCGTCCATGCTCCCTGATAAGTCAAGAAGGATCAAAGCGTCAGGGGGGACCTGTTGCATGACCTGAGTAAGAATATAAAGATCCGTATCATCGGCAAAGGCATGGGAAAAAGAAATTAGAGAAATCAATAAAAGTGATAAATAGACTATTTTCTTCATTGTAATCTATCTCCTCCCTGCTATTGGACAGGCAACAGTCTCATGACATCTTCCATGAGCTCAGTTCTTGCTCCACAACCTGCTGTACCTTGCCCGGTAGATTGCACTTGATAATATGCATAACCAAGATTGACAGCAGAAAACCCGCCTCCTCTCGGCGGGCCTGATTGGTTCAGAAAAGCATCAATGTGTCCTGTAACAGAAGGACAAGGAGGATAAGGCTGTGGAATACTCGCATCGCCAAAGGGGTTGTCATACCGAGACGTGGTATTCTGAACCAAAACATCATCATATTTGGTCAGGTCGAAGTTTGTGGAATAGGACGTGATTGCGTTGATTCCAGCATCCGCAGCATAAAATGCATCCGTTGCGCACCTCTTGTTTCCAGAGATTTTGATCTCAAAGATGGAGGTATAACTCGATGCAAGAGCGATCAGGGTGATGACAACCAACATGATGAGAGCAACGACCAGAGCAGCACCCGATTCTTTTTTTACAATAGTATTCGTTTTTAAAGCCATATGCACTCCCCTTCGTCCCTATTCTTTATTGCTCTTTGATCAATACGCCTGATATCTTTTGAAAAACATATTTCTCGGAGTGACCACAGAAGTTAAAGTTCGCGGTGAAACCATCTTCGTCACATCCGAATCAACCGGAGATAACCCCGTGGATGCAGGGTTTGCAGTTAAGGTAACGTAGATGGCCAACACTTTCGCCGTCCCCACATTTGCAGCTGCAACGAAGGTATTGTTGGGGACAGCGGCGGTGTTGTCGACAATGCCGCTCACCGGATCTATGTTATCTATGACTCCATCTCCGTTTGCATCGATACCATAGCTGAAATTGAGGTTAGTTACATTACTTAACAGCGTCTCTGGAACGCCGTTGAGAGTCCGTGTCAAATCTCCTCCTGGCCCTGGCCACGCATAAGTCACTGTGGATACGGTGGGGCTGCCCATGCCCACACTCGGGATATATTCATAATTGACAGTGATACTCGTATTACTAAGAGGAGTCCCAATCGCGCCATTGCTGATCACGCCTGAATCATCGAAGCTTCTATTTTTAAACCCTGCCATTCGTATGTCTCTTACCATAATTTCCATGGCGCCCCTGACATCCTGTTGAACTTCAGCCACCTGATCCTGAACCGTGTAGGCCCTGGTTTGGGCAATAAAAACTTTGTAAATGCCTCCAATCACTATCGCGCAAATGACCAATACCACTAACAGTTCGATAAGGGTAACCCCTTTCTTATTAAGTATGGACTGTTTTTTTAACGGATTGTTTTTCATCATTTCTCCAAAAAAAAGTGAACCGCGACTCCCCTAAGAAAGAGGAATTGCTGAAACAATAGTAATTGAGTGAGGTGTTGTATCGGTCCAGCTAACCGTAACGGTAATGATGTCAAGTGTATTGTTGGGATTTGGGACGGCAATATAGCTTCTGGTATAAGTGATCCCCGTGGAACCGACAGGGGGAACTGCACCGGGAACCTGATCTGGAGACACCGTTATATTAACCGGGATACTTCCCAACGGCGTCAACCTTAACTTCTCAAGCAAGTCCTGAGCGAATGTGGCAGCCTCTGTCAAGTGGCCTCCAGAAGCATTATTCTTCGTACTCGTAACCATCAAACCAGCGAGAGCTAATAATGCGATAGACAAAATAACTAAGGCCACAAGTACCTCGATCAAAGAAAAACCTTCTGATTTGCTTGAAAGCTTCAAAATTTTACCTCCCCAAAATGGTTTTGAGTTTATTAATGCAAACCCCATACCAATAGATTCCCACTTCGGTAAGGAAAAGGATTGTAGTATGAAATTGTTTAATAGATTTGGTGGGTTACAAGCTAAGAACAACCATTAGAGAAGGGAAAATCTGCACGTGTGGTTCTTGCTCCTTATGAAAAGTTTTAATTAATTGAGAAAAAATTGCATAGCTTCAAAGGAGGGTTGTTTTTACATGAACCCGATTCGCCTGTTTCATGCTTGATGATCTACAGTTCATTTTCAACAATCCCATATTCTTTGATCTTATAGAGCAGCGCACGATGACTGATTTCGAGCAATTTCGCAGCATGGGTATGATTTCCTTTTGTCTTTCTTAAAGCCTTTTTAATTAAATTGATTTCTAAAGTCTTGGACGTTTTTTTAATAGAATATTCTTCATCGGGCTGCGGCTCCACTTGAAACTCGTCTTTGAAATTTTGGATTTCGTTGGGTAAATTTTCCAACTCAATATTATTTTTCTCTGACAATACGATAGCCCTTTCGACTGTATTCTCCAGTTCCCTTACATTTCCGTACCACTTATAGTTGATCAATGTTTCCAGAGCATTGTGATCGATATTCGCCACATTCTTGTTCATGGCTTGATTATATTTCTCAATGAAATGTTGGATGAGCAAAGGGATGTCCTCTTTTCTTTCTCGGAGAGGTGGAATGTGGATAGGAAGGACGTTGAGCCGATAGAATAGGTCCTCTCTGAAACGACCTTCGTTTACCTCCTTTGACAGATCTTTAACGGTGGCGGCCACTATTCTCACGTCGATCTGAATGGGCTTTGATTCTCCTATCCTCCTTATCTCTCCATCTTGAAGCACACGCAAAAGTTTCACCTGGAGTTGACCGGGTAAATCTCCAATCTCATCTAAAAAGAGCGTTCCGCCATCCGCCTCTTCAAATAGGCCCTTTTTCGTCCGAATGGCATCGGTAAAGGCCCCTTTGGCATGCCCGAAGAGCTCGCTTTCTAATAAGTTCTCTGGAATGGCTCCGCAATTGACAGCGATAAAAGGATTTGGGGATCGGGCGCTGTTATAATGTAGTGCTCTGGCCACCAATTCTTTCCCTGTCCCGCTTTCTCCCGTGATGAGCACGGTGGATTTATATTGAGATACTTTTTTAATCACATCGAATATTTTTTGCATTTGTTCATTTTTGCTAACGATATTTTCAAAACTATATTCCTTCCCCACCTCTTTTCTCAAAAGTTGATTTTCTTTCCTTAACTGTTCCCTCTCTTCTGCCTTTCTCAAGGTGAGAATAATTTCATCAGGCTTAAAGGGTTTTGAGATGTAATCATATGCTCCGAGTTTCATCGCTTCAATAGCAGTATCCATCGTTCCATAGGCCGACATCATAATGATCGACGCCTCCACGCCGGTCTTTTTTATCTCTCTCAAAAACTCTAAACCATCCATACGGGGCATACGGATATCACAAAGGATCTGATCAAAGGGAGAGGCAGCGGCCTTCTGCAGGCCCTCCTCCCCGGTCGAAGAGACTTCCACCTCGTATCCCTCTTTGATCAATATCACGGATAACATGTGTCTAAAACTTTCTTCGTCATCCACGATGAGAATGCGTTTAGGAATCATTAATGCCTCCTCTGGAATAATGGAATATTGGAAGACTGGAATATTGGGTGAAAAAAATTCAACCCAACACTACAGCAGGTTTTCCATTTCTTTTCCCATCATTTCATCTTTTTCTCTTCACATCCTTCCATTATTCCAATATTCCATAATTCCATCTTTCATTGTTGAAAGGTGTCTTCCCACTGGCCACCTTTTTGCTTTCGTTGGAGCGATTCAATCAATTTCAACAATTGGTTTTCGACCTTGTAATGGAGCTCGTCTAAGTCTTCATATTCTTCCTTTGATATTTGATCTGCTTGCATACAGCTTTCGTAGCAGGAATGAAACTCACCACACGAGCCAAGAGCAATGTTCAAATGGTTCAGATACTCTTTTAAACTCCTTCGGCAGTAGCCTTCTGAAATATTTCTTGATATGCTGTGAGCAGCATCAACGCTATTTGCCGAAATCTTCTTCAGTTCAAAGGGAAACTTAGCAAAGACCTTACAAGCCAGGATGTAAAGTAAAACTGAATCTTTCCATACGTTGAGCCTCTTAAATCCCCTATTGACGTTTTTCCTTTCAGTATTCATCCCATTATTCCATCATTCCAGTCTTCCATCATACCATTCTTTCTTTTTCTATTATTCCATCTTTCTATCCTTTTTCTTTTCCATAATTCCACCATTCCATTATTCCACTATTCCAGTTTCTTTAGGCTGCTGGAAAATAGATCTCGAAGCTTGTTCCTTTTCCAAGCTCGCTCTCCACCCTTATTTCCCCTCCCAATGACTCAACAATCTTTAAAGAAATCGATAAACCAAGGCCTGTTCCTTTATCCGGAGCTTTGGTTGTAAAAAAGGGGTCGAAAATATTTTCTAAATCTTCTTTTTTGATTCCACTCCCTGTATCAGAGATTCGGACCTTAACGAGTCGGTCCCCTTTTGAGAATTTTGTTGAGAAAGCAGAAAGGGGATCGGATTTCCGCAAATAAGAATAATCGGATTCCATCGGATCACTTTTACGTCTCGGAGGATAAGGGCGTTGAAACCAGTCGTCATATAAATGTTCCATGACGTGTCCTTCCGTTTGAATTTGTAATATACCGCCATCTGGCATGGCATCGATTGCATTTAAAATGATGTTAATAATAACTTGAGAAAGCTGCGATTCGTCCCCTTTGATTACAGGAAGGTTAGACTGCAGGTCTAATCGGGTTTCGATATTTTTAAAATCTTTTTGATACGATAATAAAGAGAGGGTGCTTTCAACGATCTTATTGATTTCCACCTCACGTATTTCCAATTTAGATGGCCTTGCAAAATCCAGAAGCTCCCGGACGATTTTGTTAATCCGTTCTATTTCTTTTTCGATCCTCTTCAAATAGTCCTTCGATTCGTCACGATCCATCCCTTCCTTCCTCAAAATGTTCGTATATCCCAGAATGGCCCCTAAAGGGTTCCCCACTTCATGGGCCACACCTGCGGCGAACCTTCCAACGGAGGCGAGTTTCTCTGTACGGATCAGTTCTTCCTGGGTTTGCTTCAATTGGTTGTTGGCTAATTCAAGGGATTCCAAATATTTTTCTAAACTGTCTTGATTTTCTTTCAACCTCTCGATCATTCGATTGAAAGACCCTATGAGCTGTCCTATCTCATTTTTGCTGGTCACTTCAATTTTTTGGCTGAAATCCCCGTTACTGATTCTTTTTGTCAATCGGACAAGATCTTTAACGGGTTTAACTAAAACCCGCGAAAGTAAAAAGCTCCCGAAAATGATCAGGACAAAGGCGTCGAAGAGGACGGTGATTAAAATGATTCTTTGAGATTCTAATAAAGTTGTCATTAAATCCCCGATGAAAACCTCCATTTGAATACCGCCAACAATTTTCCCATGATGCCATAAGGGGGAGTAAAGTATCATTTTTTGATAATGGGTTGATAAAAAGTTCCCTGATTTTTCAATTTCAGCTCTTGATTCACCTGATTGGATAGCCTTTTGCAGAAACGGATCAGTAGATCGTCTATTGATCAACTCTGATTTCTTGCTGGCAATGATATCGAATTGCATATCTACAATCAATAACTCATAGAATCCCTTCCCTTTCGCATACGTGTAAATAAAATTTTGAACCTCTTTCTTAGCAAGAGGGTTATCTAATGTAAATTCCTTTTTATCGCGTGATATAAAATCAACGATGGTTTGGAAATCTTGGACCATCCTCTCCCCATACTTGATCTTTTCTCGGAGGATATTCCTCTCAACGATCTTGGACATCGTAAACCCGATTAACAGGATTGCGGCCAACATGAGAAAGGATATATTAATGATGACTTCTGTCCTGAGGCCTAAATTTATTTTTTTAAATAACCAAAAACCCTGTTTCATATCATCCCCTATATCGCAGGTACCAGAATATTATTTCATTTTGGTAAAAAAGAGCGATCACAGCGCCAAGTGAAAGAAACGGTCCAAAGGGTATAGCATATTTAAAATCCTTTCCTTTCAAGACCATAATGATAATACCAGTAATAGAACCAATAAGTGAACTTAAAAAAATGGTTAGGATGACGGCTTTCCATCCCAAGAAACCGCCGATCATAGCTAGCAATTTGACATCTCCTCCTCCCATCCCTTCCCTTTTAAAAAGCCACTGATATATAGTCGCAACTAAAAAGAGACTCCCACCTCCCAATAGTATCCCTAATAAGGAATTGAGAAAAGTGATCTGGGGGATAATTAGAGAGGCCAATAGACCCGCTCCTATCCCTGGAAGGCTGATCACATCCGGAATGATCTGGTGATAGAAGTCGATAACGGTGATCACAATCAAGGCGGAAAGAAAGGCAAAATAGATCAGATAGCCCACCGAAGGCCCGAATCTCAAGAAGAGAAGAAAGGATCCCAGGGCCGCGATCCCTTCCACCAGCGGATACTGAATGGAAATGGAGGCCTGGCAATCGCGGCATTTCCCTTTGAGGACAAGGTAGCTGATGATCGGGATATTGTCGTAGAACCGAATCGGGTGCCCGCACCGCAGGCAGTGGGACCCCGGATAGACAATAGATTCCTCCTTCGGCAGCCTCGCAATGCATACATTCAAGAAACTGCCGACCATCGCTCCAAAAAGGATTGAGAAAATATTAACCATGGGCATTTACCTGTGATGCTCCAAATCTTGAATCATCCACCTCAGACCTTCAATTCTGTTTTTGGCTTTAGGCGCAGCTTCGATCCCCTTAGTATAATAATGTCTTGCTTTTTCCAAATCCTTAAACTTGCTCGCATATATATTTCCGAGTTCCTCATAACCACTGATGATATGGGGGGCTAATTCAACAGATCTCAGAAGTTCTGAAATGGCCTCTTCATAGCGCCCCGCATCCTTATAAAGGAGTCCTAATCGGAAGTGGAGATTGGCGTTTTGAGGACTTTTCAATAGCAAATATCGCAGAACCTCTTCGGCCTTTTTATACTCTTTTTGCCTCTGATAAAAAACAGACAGATTGATTTTGATTGTATCATCATCTGGTTTCAACTGTATCGCCGTTGAGAACTCCTCCAATGCCTTCTCAGGTTCATCCAATCTGCCGTAAACAATACCAAGATTATTCCGAGATTGATAATCATACGGAAAAATCTCGACAGCTCTTTCAAGATATTTCACTGCTTTATCATCCATAGCCAAATCCATATACACCACACCCATGAGAGCATTCGCTGAATTGCTGTTTGGATACTTTTCGACAGCATCCGCCCATAATGTATAGCTATTTTCCCATAAGGTGTTTTGTCGAATGGTCATGAATGAATAACCTGCCAAGAGAGACGCAAAGATCACTACCGACAATAATTTGAAGAATCCCTCAGAAAACTTTTTATGCTGAAAAGCATAAAGCCGCTCAAAGGCAACCCCTAGCACAAAAACGTAAGAAAAAGAGGCTATGAATACATAACGATCCGCTTTAAGCGTACTGATGGGAATGATATTCAAGTAAGGTAAAATAGTAATAAGGAAGAAAAAAAAGGAGAAAAAGATGATCTTGGTCCGCCGAAGAGATAGGACACTAATGGCAAAAAGGAAGAACGTGATGAGAAATAGAATCACATTTTTCAGACAAAAAACCGGCATATTCACCGAAAAAGAATAAGCTGCCGAGTAATTGATCGTAAAGAGAAGAAGTTTAATGTTTTGCAGAAAGACATAGATGCAAATCAGAAGGTTACTTGCGAAACTATCTCCTTTATAGTGTTTGATGCCGCCTGCCTCAAACATCACCTTCAGTAAAATGAAGGTGAAGATGGCCGATAGGATTAGAAGGGAGATAACGAAGACCCAGTGACGTTTGAAAAAAGTTATGAACCCCTTTTTCCTTTTCGAAATCTCATAGACGGCAATAACCCCTGGAAAAATAACTGCAGAAGGTTTTGAAAGAGTTGCCAAAAGGATGGAAAGGACCACCAGACTTAGGTAAAAGTATAAAGCTCTTCGTCCGGTCTCCTTGTTTGCCTTGAGGTAGAGATAGAATCCAAGGAAGAAAAAGAATCCTTGAAGGACTTCTTTTCTGGCCGCAAGCCAAGTCACCGCTTCAACGTGAACAGGGTGGGCTGCGAAAAGAAGTGCCCCAAAAATCGCAACCCGCCCATGAGAAATCGGAGATGCTTCTTTTCTCAACTCAGCAGAAAGGAGACGGAGGGTGAGAAAAACCATGATGCAGGTGAGGATGTAGAAAAAGATGTTCGTGATATGGTAGCCTATCGGGTTAAGCTTCCATATCCTGTAATCAATGGCATAACTGAGCATCCGGACGGGCTGGTAAGTATTTCCTTCTTGAAGCGTAAATATTTTCCTGATTCCGTCCAAATCCAAATTTCGGATGGAGGGATTTTGATAGATCATCCCATCATCCCAATTTGTAAATTGGTTCCCGAGCGAGTTGAAATAGAGTGTTGCAACAAATACCGAGATAAGGCAGCAGAGCCCGATTAGCTTGATAGGTTTACTGCCGCCCTCAAGTTCAACAGCACCGAATTGGCGTATTCCATTCCTTCTAAGCTCCATAGAAAAAAGAATCTCCTTCCCTATCGATAAAGACCCTGAACCACATTTCTAAAAAAAGCAAAGCCCATATTTTCGACGAATGGTCATAGCGCAATGCAATATGATCGTTTAGCAGACGCTGGACGCCTTCTCTTCTGAAATATCCCCGCTTTAGCGTCCTTGGATCCAACAGAATATCATAGACATAATCTTTCAATTCATTTCTGAACCATCTTGAAACCGGGACCCCGAAGCCCATTTTCCTCCTCTTGAAAACCGCATCAGGCAGAAAATCCTTAAAAGCTGTTTTCAAGATGAATTTACTTTTCGTCCCTTTCAGTTTCAAATGAGACGGAATTCCAGCAACCAATTCCATAAACTTATGATCGAGAAAGGGGACTCGGGCTTCGAGAGAATTTGCCATGGTGGCAATATCCATCTTGACGAGAAGGTCTTCAGGAAGGTAGGTTATCATATCCAGATAAAGCAATTTTTCTAAAAGATCATCCGTGTCCCCTTCCTCATATTTTTTAATCAGATAGTCCAAGGGGTCCGTTCCCTTCACCTGTCTCGAAAAATCTTCAGAAAAAACGCCATCCTTATCTTTTTGATTGAAAACCTTTATCTGCTCGGCATAATTTCGTCCTTGATGAGAGGATAACGTTTCTGTAAAATCAGCCAGGCGGTTCAGTGTCTTTCGCTTCCAGGGTGATTGGGAGAGTATCCTCAAGAAGGATGGCAGGAGGCTTCTTCGCACTTTTTTAGGTAACCGGGTGAACCACGATACATATTTACTCCGGAGATAGCGGGGATATCCTGCGAAATTTTCGTCTCCTGCATCTCCTGTAAGCACAACCTTCACATAATCCCTCGTCATATTTGCAACGTAATAGGTTGGGATTGCAGAGGAATCGGCGAAAGGCTCGTTATAGTACCATACCAGCTTAGGCAGAATTTCAATCGCATTCGGTTTCACAACGAATTCATGATGTTCTGTAGCAAAGTGATTCGAAACTAATCTTGCATAGAAAAGTTCATCAAAGTCCTTCTCCTCAAACCCAATTGAAAAGGTTTTAACAGGCTTCGCGCTAAACTTTGCCATGATCCCAACGATCAGACTGGAATCCACACCCCCACTTAGAAAGGCGCCCAGCGGAACATCGCTAATCAACCTGAGATTCACAGACTCTTCGAGTTCTGTTCGTATCCGATCCCCCACTTCTTGCGCGTCGGTATAAGTTTGATGGCTCGAATTAAATTTGAGTTTCCAGTAACGCTCTATCTTGATATTGCCGTTTCGGTCATAAAGAAGGTAGTGGGCTGGAGGCAGCTTCTTTATTCCTTCGAATATTGTGTCTGGAGAAGGAACGTATTGATAGGTCAAGTATTGATGGATGGCAGTAGCATTTATTTTTCTTTCGATTCCCGGAATCTGGAGAAGAGCTTTGATCTCCGAAGCAAAAGCAAAATGACCGTTTTGGTGGGTATAGACTAAAGGTTTTTTCCCCAATCGGTCGCGGGCCATGAATAATCGCTGGAGGTTCGAGTCCCATATTGCAAAGGCAAACATTCCACGGAAATTATTTAGGCATTCCACCCCCCACTCTTCGTAGGCATGGAGGATCACATCTGTATCCGACTTTGATTTGAAGGAATGCCCCCGCTTTTCTAATTCCCCTCGTATCTCTTGGAAGTTATAAATCTCCCCGTTGAAAACGATCCAGATCTTTCCGTCCTCATTCGTCATGGGTTGATGAGCAGCCTCCGAAAGATCAATGATAGAAAGACGCCGATGCCCCAACCCAACCTCAAAAGGATTTGTATCAGGAATGAATTCCGAGGAATCCTTCACCTCAAGATATTGATTACCTTTGATGAAAACCATGCCTTGATCATCAGGCCCCCGATGAGATAATACTCTGCACATCCATTGAATGGGCTCCACCCTGACACCCTCATTAAAATCTATTTCTCCACAGATTCCACACATTAGGATTTCCTATCCAACATGCGCTGATATAAAGTAATATATTTATCTGCCACCAAATCGATGGAAAAATTCTTCTGAATATATTGGCGACCACTTCTTCCCAAATTCTCCCTCTCTTTTGGATTCCTCACCAAGAAGAGTATGGCCCGGGCAAGGCCGTCAATATCCTCTGGCTGAAATAGCAGTCCATTAGGGGTAGCCATAAAATTTCCCTTAGGGATTCTGCTATTTTCCCCAATTCCCATTATCTCCGCATTCCCGCTGATATTCGTGGCGATACAAGTCAACCCGTGGCTCATGGCTTCCAGCAGCGAATTGGACATTCCTTCTGCTCTCGAGGCAAGGACGAAGATATCGGATTTTTTTAAGTGTTCCTCCACCTGAATAACCTCTCCCATAAATTTTACTGAATCGGAAATCCCTAAGGATTGGCAGAGGTCTTTGAATTCGCGTTCGTGAGGACCCTTCCCTATTATGAGAAGGTTCAGATTATTTTCATGAGTCACAACCCTTGCCCACGCCTTTAAAAGGATGTCGATTCCTTTTTGTTTGTCGAGTCTTACGCTTGTGATGAGAAAGAGGACTTGATCATAATGAGTCTTTCCATCAAGGGAGGGTGCCACTCCATTTGGGATATGTTGAATTCTTTCTAAGGGACTACCAAGAGCCTGATACTCCTCTCCACCTTCATTGTTCACTGTTACCAAATAATCCAGTTTTTTGATAAGATACCTTAATTGGAAAATACCGAACGGGAAACGTTTCAAATTTCTTATATCACTTGTCAATCCGGAACAGCCCATTTTGGCAAGGACCGGTTTCTTCAAAATCCCTTTCCCAATGAGTGTGGAAACAAATGCGGGATAAAGCACCTGGTGAACATGGATGATGTCGTATTCCTTTCGATGCATTAGGAGATAAATTCCAAGAGCAAGGGCATAGGCAAAAAAACCAAATGCCCGGACCCCTGCTATTCCAAACATTCCCCAGCATGAAAAATTCCTCACAATTCTGATTCCATTCTTTGTCTCCTTATGAGTAGTACCAAATTTCCACCATCCAGTGACAATGCTTACCTGTACCCCCCTTTCGCGCAAAGTCTTCGCAAGTAATTCAGCTTGCTTCTCCGCCCCACCAATAATGGGATAAAATTGAGAGATTACCATAAGGACCTTCATCTTTGAATCAATGACCCAACTCCCACTCTCTTTTCGTTGCCCCATTAAATAACCTTCTGATCCTGCTTCATCCCATTATTTGATGCAGATGAAGAGTGTCCCTCCTGAGAAAACCAGTCCTAGTAACCTTAATGTCTTCACCTTGCTGACCAGCTTTAGAACGACAATTTTCCACCACGTCCGGTAAACCAAATCACTCGGTTCAATGATGGCAAACTGATCGAGTACTCTTTCAAAACCGAGTTCTGCAAAGAACCGCTTTAGTTGAAAATTATTGAATTGATTGAAATCAATTCCCAATTTCATGATCTCCTCTCCGGAGCGGGCTACACGGATACGATATCTCCATTTGTTAGGTAACCATCCATAGAATGGCATGTTAAATTCACCGGAGCGAAGACTGAATCGATTGGTCGAGTAAAAATAAAACAACCCTCCTGGTTTTAACGCTTCGTAGATTTTACGCAACCCTTTTTGCCAATGTTCCACGTGCTCAAATGTTGAGAGAGCGATGATGATATCGTATTTGGATTGACCGATTTCCTCATCTTCAATATTTCCAAGTCTAATATCTGGCTTCACTCCATTCATTCGACCGAATTCATAAGCATAGTCCACTAATTGGGGACAGATTTCTATGCCATCACAGGCGATCCCATTCTTTTTGCACAAGATGGGAAACCATCCGGCCCCTGTTCCCACCTCCAGTACTTTCGTACTTGAGTTGATCTCTTTAAACTTCCGAATCCGTTTGAGGGTACTCTCATAAACGGGGAGGAAGTCCTGAAGCGTTAATTTACGCTGATCGCCGAGAAATCCCTCCACAACATGAAGATCGTGCTGTACCTTCACACATTTACCTCGCCTATTCCCTCGTGAACACATATTCATTACAGCCAGATCCGCTACCACGCGTGTTCAGTTTGGAAAGATTAAACCCTCTCTTTTTATAAAATTCGAACACCTCTTCGGGTTTTGCCACTTCAAATGGATAGCCACCTACCCAATCGACAAGATCATGCCAGACAGACATTCCCCTGTTTCTTTTTCTCTGGGTCCACTTCATCAAAGGAAGAGGATTTTGTCCCTCGAAGAGGCGAATGAGCGCAGCTCCCGTTTGTAACCCGCTTCCTACTCCCAGCAAGATGAATACCCTGACTGGTTTAGGAGATTGGTTATACAGACGCTTTACAGTTCTCCAAAATTGGCTTAAAATGCCTTGGTCATTATATATGGAAATAAACAATTTCCCTCTTTCATCAACCAAGCGAGCGACGTTTTCCAGAGCCGCCCACATATTACCGGTGTGATGAAGAACTCCCCAAGAATAAACAATGTCATATCTTCCTAAGCTTCTTAAATAAATAGTATCTAAAACGTCCCCATGTTCGATTACCCATTTTCTATCATCAGGATAATAACGCCGTTTTAACTCTTGCGTGCATGCTACTGAAAGTGGATCGTAATCAAATGAATGGACTGTTCCCCCTAATCTCCTGGCGGCAAGAGAAAATAAACCACTTCCGGACCCTATATCGAGAAATCGTTTGTTGTTTAACTCCTCTATTTCAAGCATTCTTTTCAGCGACTTCTCCGCCGCCAAAATTCGGTCTTCATCTAATATCTTAAGAAATTGTGCCCAGTTCTCTCCAAAGTCAAACCGCCTTCTTTTGGCTACGTTGTTCTTATGATTGTTCACGTCTAACTCTATCAAAGACAGCAACGAAAATAGGAGTGTATGAACTTACGAACCCTTAAGTTATATTGTTATTTTTGATCCACCGAATTTGATATGAGTGTTTTATATAATAATTCGAAACAACGCTCAGTAGCATATTTCTCTCTAACTAACGAGAGCCCGGTCTTCCCCATTTCTTTTCTGAGAAAGCTATTTTCGATTAACAACGCTAATCTCTCCAACCATTCTCCACTTGTGGACGCGAAAAAACCGTTCAATCCATCCTCTATTACCTCAAGATGTCCTCCAATAGGACTGCTAACGACGGGTAAACCTGCCGCCATATAAATTAAGGTTTTCAGAGATGTTTTCCCATGTGCAAACCTATTTCCTTTCAAGGGATTAATTCCTATATTGAAACTAAATACATAGTTTATCATGTCTTCTTCATCATAATAAGGTACTGTAATGATTTCTAATCTACCTTCGTCAACTATTGGACATTTTGCATTTCCTATTCCAATAAGTCTTAATTGCAGTGGATATTTTTCTCCGAGGATATTAAAAATATCTTTAAGGATTTCGATGTGGTGTAATGTACTCTGGCTGCCAATCCATCCTATAACAACTTTGGAGTTTATAATATTCTGCTTTTCTTCCCTATATGCATCAAATTTATTTAGTGGAATAGAGCTTGGGATCACAGTTACATTTTTATTAAACTTATTAGCATAATCTTTCAAATATTGATTACCAGCAATAACAATCTTTGAATTGGTAAGAATGAAGTTCGTATTGTCTTCTGATTCCAAAAACACAGCATCATCATAGTCAAAGACTAAATTTGGGTTTCTTCTTAAGAGCCTTCGAATAAAATCCCTTGCAAGCGGTAACCATTGGATCAATATGAAATCATATCTACGAGCTGAAAGAAATACCTTTATTTCAACCCATTTATGATACAATACATTTACATATCTTAGGAACCCTTTTAAAAGTAGTCTTAATAAAGATAAAATGCCTCCATTAATTATTAATCGGTCACAATATTTCAGAATCGCCGGGTGATGGTAATTTAGAACCTTACATCTAATAGAATGTTCCTGAAAATAGGGAATATAATTTAGAACTCTAACCTTACCGCTTGGAATCAAATCAGAGCAGGGAATCAAAAAGAGTATTTTTTTGATCGTTTGCATTTAGGTTCTCACGCACCTACGAAGACAACCGCAGGTTCCTTCTATCCGTACAAAATACAATTTATGTAAAGTTAATTTCTGATTTTCCATTCTACGTTTTTCTTGCCCAAACAGTCATTCTTCCGGTTTGACCAAGGCATGCTAAAATATAAGCAATTGGATATAATAAATAATGTATTCTATTAGCACTATTTGGAAATTGAATTAGCTTTCCTGTAAGCCTGTTTCTTAATCCAGCATCTGAGAGCGAATAGCCAATACTGGGAAAAAGATTATAGAGTACTCGCTGGTGGTGAATCTTTACTAACCGCCATCCTCCTGAATTAAGTACCTTCTTTATAGTCTTCGGCGTGAAATGGAATAAGTGGTTTGGCAAATGTAAAGCATACCAGCAATCTCTGAAGAGTTGAAATTCATAAGATGCTGCGTTTGGAAGAGAGAGAATCAGCCATCCTCCGGGTTTTGTCCATTTATACAATCTTTTAAGCGCATGGACTGGATCATGCAGGTGTTCGAGCACCATCCAACCTACAACCAAGTCTAATTCTTCTTGTAGATCCGGCGCTTCTTCAAGCGGACCAATATGAATTGAATAACCCGTTGCGTTTACATTCGCTCCAGCATGGTCAGATAATTCAACCCCTGCCACATCCCACCCTTCAAGAGCCATCTGATG
The DNA here is from genome assembly GCA_963827685.1 of uncultured delta proteobacterium. Classification (GTDB taxonomy): domain Bacteria; phylum Desulfobacterota; class BSN033; order BSN033; family UBA1163; genus UBA1163. The sequence continues at coordinate 779,825 of CAWHBU010000002.1, forward strand.
CAAAAAAGCGCCGGAGGCACACCCAATTTCTAATAACCTTCCCGGCTTCAAAACTGGTAGACGTGTGTTATTAAATTGGAATATCTTTCGCACCAGTTGTTTCCATAATGCTTGATTTTGATTTCCAACCTTTTCTTTTTCGATTTTTGTTCCGAGATAGGGACCATAATTGTCCGGATAATAAAAAGCAATTGTATCAAGAGTTGGACGTGGGCTAGTTCGCACGAGACCGCATTGCCTGCAACGAACTACGTTAAATTCACCTGGCAAATCATGGAGTCTATCACGTCCCGTAAACAGCAATACGTCGTCTTTTTTACTACACAACGGACAAGGTTTATCTTCAAGCTCCACCTGATTCTTAAAAGAATTCTTCATTTTCTTGCTATCAGCTTCCAACCTTAAGAATCATTTGTATACTTTTATACTGACTTACAGACTCTTCACTGATCTTCATATGGCAATGTTTTCAAGAAATAAATTTGCAGGATAAGATTAACGAGATAATAAATACTTATTGAAACTGCCAGTCCGCCTAATTTAAATAGATAAAACGCCAAGATTTTAAGGGGAACATAGGTAGTATAAGTCCAAATTCCTATCTTTGTCGGCGTTCGCGTATCGCCTTTTGCGTAATATGTCGAAGACGTAATTGTACCCATCCCCCCCCCAACCCATAACCCTCCCAAAGCGACAAGCAACCACCAAAGGGTTGAAATATTCTGAGCGTCAAAGTGTTTGTGACCGAACAAGGGAGTAAGCAATGGTTTACCGAAAATCAAAACTACCAGAAAACCTAAAACTGTGAGCCCTCCCATCAAAAGTAGTCGCTTGAAGAGAATATGCCGAAAAGCCTGCCAATCGCGAGCGTGGGCTTTTTCGGCCATCACAGGAATCATAGGGGTAGCAATAGACTTATTGAGAATGGTATTTCCAGATCCATATAGTTGTTGTGCCATATACAATAAAGTTAGACCCCCCGCAGGCGCCATAGAGGCCAAAATGCGATCTACTAATTGATCGGTCTTATAATAGGTATTTCCTAAGAGTAGCGGTTTCAGCCTATGCCAGGCCTCTTTTAAAGATTCGCTACGCCAGTCTGGTTTGCTATAGGGCCCAACCCACGGAGTAGAAAAAGCGTTTGCAAAAATGTCTTTAGGATCATCGCCCAGGCAGCAGCGACTATTCCGAAACGTGATAGCCCCCAGATCAAAAGTCCAAAACCAATCACATTTGAGATAATTGAACTCAGTTCAACCCATATGAATCGCTGCCGCGCATAATTAATAGACCAGAGAACTGCCGTAAGCGCGGTAAAAATGACCCCCACTAATTGGATTCTTACCAGCAAAAGAGTGAGGGATTTCGTATCGGCGTCGAAGCCTGGTACTGTCCATGGTACCCAAATGCCTGAGGTGAGAAACAAGATACATGTAATTGCACTAAAAAGAAGTCCAATACTCTGAAAATAAATCCATGCGTCCTTATAAAATCCTAATTCTCTCTGATTTGATAACAAAGGAACCAACACATGGGTTAATGAACCAGCGATGATCGCTAAAACCAATTGTGGGACAACCATCCCAGCGTAGAGGGCATCTGTCTCTGCCCCTGGACCTACCGTCGTGACGATATACCATTGAAAAATAAATCCCAGTAGGACATTTCCACTGGCTAAGCCGCCCAATAAGACCGCAAGACGCATGTTTAGCTCTGTTTTTCAGATTGTCGAAAATCTACTTGACTCAAAATGACTCTCTCTCCAGACAAATTTTCATCTCCATCCTGTAGTCAGAATCTGAAATATCTCTGTTTTCCAATCAAAATCGAACCCTTTTTTTCTTTCCCGGCATAAGGTTTTCATCTTTTCGTAAAATAGAACATCCGAGAAGGCCCGCTCAATTTTATGGGTAATAGCTTTTTCGTCTGAAGGATCAAACATTAATTCTTCATATTGAAGAATATCCTTTATTCCGGGGATATTACTTCCCGTGCAAGGTAACCCAGATCCTAATGCCTCCAACATTGCATTTGGCATGCCTTCGCTCAATGAGGGTAATACAAAAAGATCAGAAGCAAGATAAATCTTCCACAGATCTTCTTTTTCAAGCCAGCCTGTAAAAATAACCTGTTTGTCAACCTCTAATCTTTTTACCAGCTTTTGCAGGGATTCCTTATACCACAAATCGACTCGTGTTGAACTATCTCCCACCACTAAAAGATAAAGATTTTCTATTCCTATTTGGGGTAGGCAATTGATAAGGGTTTCAATATTCTTACCCCGGGTTGGAATCCCAGCCGTGACCAATACCTTTGCATTTCCAGGAATGCCATATTTATCCCTCGTCTGAAGAACATCTTCCTTTTCTCTAATGCTTATCGGAGGAATGTTGTTATGGAGAACCTGAACATCGATGTTCCTTATCTTGCCCAAACTTTTTGATATTTCATCTCGAGCAGCAGAATTGTTGGTGATGATCTTATCGGAGAAAAGAAGACCGTAATATTCAATCATTTTATTCAGAAGAATTAAGACGGTAGAGGAATGTTGCGTTCTCAAACCAAAAGAAAAGTTCCCACGGATAAAAGTCACCATTGGTCTTTGTAGAAAACATTTAGAGAAACCCAGTACGAAGGCATACAGAGACCCAAAGGCAACCACGACGTCAATCCTATTCCTCCAGCCTATCCATAACGACCAAAGTGGGAAAAAGAAGAGGACCGTCAATTTTGCCATCGAGCTTTCTTTATTTCTAAATGGATAAAATAGGATATGGTTATAAAAACAAGGATTCTCAATGTGAATCGGTTTTAAAGAAAGACAGTGTACTTCCCAGCGTCTTTCTAAAAAGGCTTCAAGCATCATTATGAACCTGTCGTAAGCTCCCCCTCTCCTAATCGTATACATGGCTGTCATAACCTTCATTCGACTCCCCTATGACAACGGAGCGAGTTGCCACGATCCATGACAATTGTGCATGGGTTAGGGTTACGAGGCCCGTTTCGTATATCGTCAAAGGGTTACGGTTAAAGTATGTTGAATCCGAACAACCTAGCCGAATGGCGATACGGGCATCCTCACCCTTACCGTTGGACAAAACTTATTCTCTAACTAATATCCTTAATATAAATTGAATTCCGGCTGAAGATATCTTCAAGCCTTTCCCTCTTTTTTTCGTTATCTGTTAACGAAGTGATCAATATCCCATCGGGTTTCAGTTCCTGTACCCGACTCACGGGTTCTATTTCGTAGCCAAAGATAATTCGAGGTGTCATTTTCTCATCATCTTCAACAATCCCAACCAACTTCAAATTCACTCCTTGAAGCGTAATGTAGGCTACTTCCATTTCGTCGCTGACCCCGTAAAAAACAATCCGCTGTAACCCATCGTGTTGCATCTCCAATAGCCTCTGACTAATAATTTTCTTCAATTCTGAATAATGTTGAATGATATAAGAAATGAGATGAAGACTAAGTTTTGTCCTCTCTGCAAAACCTTTTGGAGTTAAATAGTATCCGATTTTCCGATGATTTAGACCTCGGATTCGAATGAACCCTTTCCGGGCCATCCTTTTTAAACAGGCATTCGTTACCCCTAGGGCGATGCCAAATTTGTGACTCAACTCACGCTGTGAAACAATAGGATTTTTCTCCAACTCTTCAAGAAGGCGCAGATCTCTTATTTCTCTAGATGGTTTAAATATGCTTGGGCTTTCTACCTGTTTTTCCATTTTGGCGACTGATCGTTAAGTCTTCTAACCATTGAACCGGGAAAATGGTTTTGGGTAAATGCTACGAAGCCAATTTGGTCCACAGTTGAATGGTTACATGAAAGGTTTTAAAGCCCAACAACATGGCCCTTTAACCAAACCGGCATCGTTACCCTTACCTCTGGACTATTGACTTTTAATGTTTTGGCAACTTTTGTAAATCATGAGGCTATTTTTGTAATCCGTTCATTATCCGAACATAAAAATGAAAAAAATAATAATTATCTTAAGCATCCGAAGTTATTGAAAAAAAATAGCAAACATTAATTTCTCACACGGTTTGAATTGATTATTATTGAAAAGAAATAAGCAACTTCTATACCATCTTAACATTTAAGAGAGCAGAAGATTTGAATAGATATTCTTTATTCTTTCGATGGTTACTGGCCAGACTACCTTTTCCCTTACAATTGAAGAATTTCTTGTTCGGCTCTCTCTCACCAACTCTTCATCTCGAATGGCATCAATAATTCTGGCTGCCAGACATCTCTCTTCGTCAACAGGAACCAGGAACCCGTTCTGGCCAGTAATAATCCATTCTCTATTAGCAGGAATGTCTGTTACAATGGGAAAGGCCCCAGAGCCCATCGCCTCAAGCAAAGAAACCGATGTCCCATCGTGTAGAGAGGTGGATACATAAATTTCTGCTTGAGATAAGAGGTTTGGCATTTCCTCATGGGGCACCCGCCCCAAAAATTCTACAGATGAATTAATGTTCAAGTTCTTTACTTGTCTTTCCAAGACATTTTTCTCAGTTCCATCTCCTGCGATCCGAAACCTTGTTTCTGGCAACTCTTTGAGAACAATTGGAATGGCCCGAATTAACAAAGAAACATTATAGATCGGGAGAAGGTTCCGATTGCTGAGAATTGTGATAGGTTTGTTCCCCAATTCCACTCCCCTATTCTTCCCGCTCTCTAAAAATGCTGCATCAATACCCATTGGAATTGTCGAGATTTTTTCGCTTGGGACACCCAATCGTTCTAATTCTTTTTTCTGCACCTCTGAAACACAATTAAGGTGAGCAGCATTCCTGCACACATAGACAAAGAGTTTTCTGAGAAATCCACCCTTTTCCAAAGCCATCCTAAGATCGGAACCGTGGATCGTCACAATCATCGGCTTTCTTAGAAGGAGACCAACCGTAACGCCGATGAGTCCAGTCGGAATTGCCCAGTGGACATGAATCAAATAGCATCTGTTCTTGAGCATCGCATATAAAGTCAAAAGGACCCCGGTGATGTAATAAAGAACCATTCTCAAAAAAGGAATCTCTTTATGTTCAATCAAGAGTTTGTTTCTAGCAAAGAAAGGAAAACGATATACCATTATTCCATTCTGCTCTTCGAAATACTGACTCCCCTTGTAAATCTTTGGGGTAACGACGGAGATTTCATATCCATCATCTCGTAGCAGTTCGGCCATCCTTTTTATGAAAATGCCTCGATGGGAAGATTCAAAGTCAGGATAAGCATTCGTAAGGAAGAGGATTGACTTACTCATGGATTACTCTTGCATAGGGCATAGAGCATGGGGCATAGAGTTCTTTACGTCAAAGACCCCTTGAAATTGGTTATTTGTCGGCAAAGACGATCAAGATGTATTAAAAATACATCTAAACGTTCGTTTGAGATAAGATTCCTTTTCTGCAATAAAATCAGTATATTAGCATTTTCAAAGGTAGACCTTCGGGCCATATTCAAATATTGTTTGAACTCTTTCTTCGAAGAAGAGCCTGAACCCTCCGCTATGTTATTTGACATAGACATCCCTGCTCCCCGTAATTGTTCCGCAAATCGATATAGTTTTTTCTCTTCAAGTTCATCAGCAATGTCAAATAGTTCGTCTGCAATCTGAATCGCCAATTGTCAGATTTTCAGATCCTGAAATCTAAATTTCGCCATCTTTCTCCCTCAACTTTCTATTCCTTTGATTCTTTACTCTATGCCCTATGCTCAATGCCTTTTTCAATTTCCTTTTTCAGTTCAAGATTCTCCTTCTGAATGCGGAGAATCTCTCGACGAAGAGAGACAATCTGGATAGCAATAAATCCGAAAGAAAGTATTTGGATACCGCCCAAAATCAACAATAGAGCGAATGTAATTAACGGTCTTCCGGCAGTTAATTCCCCTGAAAATCTCAAATAGGCAATGTATATGCCAATCAAGAAGCCAATTCCAACTGTAACAAGGCCAAGAAAACCAAATATAATCATTGGCTTTTCAAAAACAGAAAAAACCAGGTGGGTAAGCGTTGTCTTCCGAAATTTAAATTTTGATCTTCCCTTTTTCCGACCAGTTAGAATTGTGGGGATCTCTTTGACGCGGTAACCAAGGGCTAACGCCTTAGACAGAATTTCGAGGTGGATTTCTTTCCCATCTGATTCAAGTTCAAGGGAGTCAAGAACCTTTCTGCGATATGCGCGAAAGATTCCGGTCGAAGTATAAATCCGGTTGGGCATCGCAAATCGAAGTATTTTGTTTCCGACTTTGCTGATCCACAGGCGAAGCGTTGGGACGTTCTTAACACCTCCTCCAGGCATATATGGAGACGCAATGACGAAGTCAATGTCAGGTTCTGCTTTCAAGGTATCGGCGAAATCAATTATATAACGGGGGTCATAGCTCAAATCGGCATCAAGGGATACGACGATCTCCCCGTTTGATCCCTTAAATCCTGTCCTTAGAGCCATGCCCCGACCAATATTTCTTGAATAAGAAACTACTCTTACTTTCCCATTTTGTGCTGCTAGTCGTTTCAAAATTTCCAGTGTATTATCAAGGCTTCCATCATTCACCGCAACAATCTCATAGGTGCCTTGAAAAAAAGCCATTGCCTCTTCAACCCGTTTCAGAGTTGATTCTACGTTTTCAGCTTCATTAAACATTGGGATGACGATTGAAAGATCCATTTTTAAACCAAACGACTCCTTTTCCAGCTTTCTATAATGATCAAACAAAAAAAGCAAGATAAATAAATTATCTTGCTTTCCCATTCAGTTAACGCTGTGCGCCATGCACTTTGCTATTGCCTGAAATCTATTTGGCCCATTTGTCGGCTGGGGTTTTATTTCCGTTGTTGTCAATAAACAAACTCCCGTCACTTAACTGTCTTGTGGTAAATGGGGCTGCTTGCGCGGTAAATGAATTAGCATTCAAAGCGAACCCCCCAGCCCATTGCAAATTATAATCACCCACTGGGTTTGCCTGAACTCCCCAGGTTGTTCGAAGCTCGGTTAAATCGGTTGAATAGCCACCCTGCTCCGCCCTCCGCATTTCCTGACCTGCTCTTAATTGTTCTAATGCTGTTTTGGCATCGGCCCTTCGTGCCCTTTGCATGTAATTTGTATACATGGGGATGGCAATTGCCGCAAGTATTCCTATAATAACTACTACTACCAACAATTCGATGAGCGTAAATCCCCTCAGCGATTTCATCGGAAACCTCTTCATCTAACTCTTAGGCCTGAACTGGGGCGGAAAATCCGGGGACCATCCCCAATTCCACTTTATTGAACTATCACTATCTGTCCTTGGTGTTAAAGTCAATGTTTTGAAATCCACCATTGGATGAATATTTTGTACTGTCGCATTGATTGTGCCATCCACACCTGAAACCGATAGTGTAAAAATCCTTTTAACAGCCCCCAACCCCACTCCTAAGCTGCTTGCAACCTCAGGAATCGTAGGGCAATCAGGCCAGGAGCTTTGAGTTTCATAATACCCTGTAACACTACTTGCAACCGTGGACATTGCGTTTTCCACTTCAGATAATTTAGCCATTATTGTATAACCCTTATAAATTGGGAGTGCAACGGCGGCCAAAATGCCTATGATTGCGATCACCACCAACATCTCGATCAGTGTGAAACCTGATTTATTCTTTTTCATTGAAAACCCCTACTTTCTCAAAACAAAGGGTTCTGTTTTCCAAAATCAAATAATGCTGGTGCCCAAAGATATCGGTTGAACAATTCCTCGGACACCAACATTATTATCAGAGATCTTAAATTATCGTTTGGGGACATACGCCGGTGGCATACCGTTGGTGGTAGTCCAAAGCCACATAATAGATCCATCCCCAGTCGTAGAAGAACTTGGCGTCATCACTAAATTTTTGTTATCAACGGTAGTATCAATGGTACCTGCTGATACGGTCGCTGTGATTATGCCATTTGTCACATCCATAAGACCAATTCTCGTAAGGGCTGCCGTTGAAACGCCCAGACTGCTTTGAATCATTGCTTTGTCCGGGGCGGTAGGCCAACCACCTGTTTCCTGCATGTATGCTGCTACAGCACTCGCCACATTACTCATGCCATTTGTAACTTCAGTCAGTTTGGCCTTGATGGTTTGTGTCTTATACATCGGAATGGCAATGGCTGCCAGAATACCGATGATGGCAATAACGATTAACAACTCAATCAATGTGAAACCTTTTTCTCTCCTTAACATAATCAGAACCTCCTTTTTTGTTTTGATCATAATGTTTAAGATCTTGCAGTTTGTGTTTAAACCAAGAACCACCCTAACCGATATAGAAGAACGTTTTTTAGGATCACCTCCTTCATAAAATTTTATAGGTATTTTAGCATATTTTGTGCCAAATCAGAGCCTTGTCCCCATATTTGATAAAATTATTCAACTATTTGATCTTGCTTAATTTTTAGTCCTCTTGATTTTTGATTATGTGACAACCATGTTCTCTTGATTCCTGGAACCCGCTACTGATTCACACTTTTTGTCTATTGAATGACAATTCTTGCTAAATACTTGCCCCACACCTCAAATCGAAACAGTCTTGACCATTGCGCAACGGGTCAGGCCACTTTTTCAGTTATAATATCAAATTCCAGCCCAAAGGAGCAAGTAGATAACCCTCCCACTTCCCTTCCTCTCTTTGATAATAGGTCCATATGCGGGAGGTCCCGGTCATACCTTGACTCTTCTCTTGCTTCTATGGTATGAGAATTGCACTCAAAACATAATTTTGAATCAATTACAAAGGCAGAATGCATCAATCTTCCGAAAGAATGAAGCCTGAAGAATTTAGAGAGTGGAACGAGAAGATGTTAGAGAAATATGATCCTGATGCCTTCCATCATCATTCCAACCCTTTCGTCCGTTTCATTGAAAGAATGAGAGTCAAGGCTATTTTCAAGGTCATCGATATTAGGAAAGAGGATTGTATTATTGAAATCGGGTGCGGAGCAGGAAACGTCATTGGAAAAGCATCTACCTGTAAATTATTCGGAGTGGACATCAGCTCCTCGGTTCTCAGGAAAGCAAGAGAGAGGCTAAATGAAAAGGTGCATCTATTTCAGGGGGATGCCCAGAATCTCCCTTGCAAAGATCAAGTATTTACCCGGATTATTTGCTCAGAGGTACTTGAACATCTCTTAGATCCTTCCGTTGCGCTTGATGAAATGGCAAGGGTTCTAAAGACCGAAGGGACCGCCATCATCTCAATACCCAACGAATCATTGATCAACGGAATCAAAAGCATTTTGATACGCCTCGGAATCTTTAAATGCTTATTTCAAAAAGGGTCCTATTCAGAAATGCCGGAGAGGATGTCCACTGAATGGCACCTCCATGTCTTTACATTGGAAGAATGGCTTGACTTATTCAGAAAAGTATTTAGAGTGACTGGTGTGAAGAAAATTCCTTTCGCTTGGCTTCCTTTAAGATATGTAATTGCTTTGAAAAAAAGGGATGAATAATAATGAAGACAATTGGACAAAGAGAAATTTTCATCCTTCTTCTCTGTCTCTTCATAGGCTTTGCCTTAAGGGTCTACACCTTCGATCAAAAATCCCTCTGGATCGATGAAATCCATACCTTCAACGATTCGAGAGATGGCATCCAAAGCCAATTAAAGTATTATAAGGAAAACCCGACCTACCTTCATCCTCCTCTCTTTTTTGTTCTCACTCATTTATTCTATCCCTTTACAAAGCCGGAACGAGACCTTCGAATCATCCCCTTATTATTTGGGATCCTTTCGATACCGATATTTTACCTCCTTTCTAGGCAGTTCTCCCCGAATATCGCACTCCCTTGTACCGTTTCTTTGACTTTCATGACCTATCATATCTATCTCTCCCAGAATGGCCGCGCTTATTCACTGATCATGTTCGTTGGAATGGCGGGTCTCTATTTCTTTGTGAGGCATTTGCAGACATTAAAAAGACGATATCTCATTCCTGCTGCTTTCTTTTTTGCGACCTTATTTTATGCGAGTTACAGCTCCATTCTATTTGTTGCCCTTTCCCAGATTCTCTGGTTCTACCAATTGAGGGAAGATAATAGAAAGCCAGCTCTCTCGTCCTTTCTAATCTTCAACGGCACTATTCTCTTACTCTGTCTTCCCTGGCTTCTTTTTCTTGGTTTGAATTACCACAATCAGCCTTTCATCGATCCCTTCGCGTCTCAAGACCTTGGTCCATTCTCCGCTATGGCATATGGAATCTTGAATGACTGGGTGCCTCATTTACCTCTGACGGTCATTTCTTTAATTTTCCTAGTCCTTTTTCCCTTTTTTCCAAAAAATAGAAGGAATGCTATTATCCTTTTAAGCGCTTTCGTTCTTCCGATTGGAGGACTTTACTTGTATTGCAAACTTTTAACCGTGACTCAGTTTATCACTTCGAGATACTTTATCAATTTTCTTCCCCTTTTCGTTATTGCTTTGTTCTCTTCTCTGGATGCGATCAAAATGAAGTTTGACAGACTAAACAAGCTTATCCGGTTAGACCTTCTCTTTGTAATTCTTTTTATTGTTTCAAATCTGATGATCTTACCTCTCTACTATCGTTCCGAGAAACAGGACTTCAGAGGCCTGGTGAATTACCTGAATAGCCAGGTTAGAGATGGAGATAAAATTTTTGCAAAAACGTCTACGTATATTCCGGGGATACTTCATTATTTTAGAGTCTATCCCCGGAACAGGCACTATGAAGCTCCCATTGTATGGAAGGTCCCCGGGAAACAGTTCGAATTAAAAGTGTCTCTGATTTCTGAAGGGAGACTCTTTACGATATACTATTCCAATATCCCCTACGCCCAATATGTTGCAAATGGAAACCGACTATGGATCCTTACCGGAAAAGAAGCCGCGAAGGAGATCAAGAAGAATGTCCCTTGTGCTTTGAAGGGATATTTTGATGGGAGTTTTGCCAACTTCAGACGATTTCCAAGCGATGCTTCCATGTACCTTTTTCTCTGGGATCCCCAATCGCCAGGAGAAAAGGGGATTGATATGCCGATTGACTAAGGAGGACCGAGTGAAAGGGACTGAGGACTGGGTAATAAGGACTAAGTGCTAAACACTAGGGATTGAGCGGAAAGATGTAACAATTAAGATTCTATGTTATGAGCTACCTTAAACGAAAAGAAATTTTTATCCTTGTTCTTTGCCTTCTCATAGGCTTTGCTTTGAGATTCTACACCTTTGACCGAAAATCCCTTTGGATAGATGAAATTTATACATTTAATGATTCGAGGGATGGTATCAGGGGTCAATTAAATTTTTACAAGGAGAATCCCTCATACCTTCAGCCTCCCCTCTTCTTCATCCTTACCCACCAATTCTACCCGTTTAATAAACCAGAAAGAGATCTGCGCATTATTCCCTTAATCTTTGGAACCCTCTCAATCCCTATGATCTACCTGCTTGCGAGACAATTTTCTCTTCTTATTGCTTTCCCCTGCATGGTTTCTTTAACCTTCATGACTTACCACATTTGCCTCTCCCAGGATGGACGAGCCTATTCACTCACCATGTTTTTAGGGACGCTGAGCCTTTATCTTCTCATACAATACTTAGAGACTTCAAAAAAGCAATTTCTGGTGTTAACCTCTTTTATTTTTGCAATATTATTTTACACGAGTTATAGTTCCGTCCTGTTTATTGCTGTATCCCAGATCTTATGGTTCTATCGATTCAATGGAGAGAAAAAACCTCCCTTTTACTCCTGGATCGTTCTAAATGGTATCCTCCTTTCACTCTGTCTTCCTTGGATTCTTTTTCTAGTAGTAAACTATCGTGGCCAACCGTTGGTACATCCTTATGAATTCAGAGCATTTCTGTCTTTTTGGGGTATTTTATCTGGTATTTTAAATGATTGGGTGCCTTATGCACCTCTCACTATTGTTTCAGTGATCCTTTTAATATCTTTGCTTTTTTTCTCAAAGTCTAGGAGGAATGCCATCCTCCTAATTGGCGTTTTCATCTTGCCGATTGGTGGGCTATACTTGTATTGTAAGTTATTTAATATTTTCCATTTTATCTCTTCTAGGTATTTTATTAATTTTTTACCTCTATTCCTTATTACCCTATTCCTGTCATTGAGTGCTATTGAATATAGATTTGAAAAATTAAATAAATTCGTGCGATTCAGACTCGTCTTCACCGTCCTTTTTATCGCATCTAATCTCGTGATCCTTCCACTCTATTACCGCGCTGAGAAGGAAGATTTCAGGGGCTTAGTAAATTATTTAAAGACCCATCTCAGGGAGGGAGACAAACTTTTCGATAGCGATATGGCATATATCCCAGGCATACTTCATTATTTTGGGGTTTACCCGGAGAAACGGCACTATGAGATTCCTTATTATAAGGTTTCAGAAAATGAGATTGAATTCAGGAAATCTTTTGTTTATAAAAATAGTCAATACACAATCTATTATTCCAAAACCTGTTGCACCCAGTATCTTTCTGACAAGGGTCGTATATGGATTATTGGAGGAAAAAGGACCGCGAAGAAGATCAAAGGGAATTCTCCTTGTGTTTTAAAAGGGTACTTCGATGGAAGTTTTCTTAACTTCAACAAATTTCCGACAGATGCTTCCTTGTATCTTTTCCTCTGGGATCCTAAATCCCCAGGAGAGAAAGGGATTGATAGGCCGATTGAGTGAAGTTAAATCGGATGAGGAAAGGATCTTTGTTTGGCAAAAGGGCCATGAAATGGAAATGAGTTCCTAAGGGATAAGACAAAAAAAGACACTGCAACCCAAGGTTCTATTGCCGACGGATCTCGAACACCCAAAAATTCTGGTCGCGAAAAAGCTCAAGGGTTTCCTTCCTCAAAAAGTAATCAAAGATAACTCGCTCGCTTTGTTCCATGGTTTTTTCCAACAAGGAAAGGTTCAAGAAAAGGTGAGTAAATCCAGCCTTGGCCAACCTTTTGGACAGCTCTTCTCCATTGACCGATGCGCGAATGAATTCCTTCAGAGTGGTGTCTTCTATAAAAGTATCAGAATAATACTTGCGGTTCAAATAATACCCGTAGGCTCCTGTCCATACGCAAAGCAAGTAAGAACGTGGGGGTAGGTTTTGATTGATAAATTCTAAGGCAGGGTAACCCGGGACTTTTCGAATCAGAAAATCCTTCTCCTGCTCCATGCCCAAGACCGGCCTGTAGCATCCAATCTTAAAAAACTGCGTACCAAGGAACCACATGTTCCACGCAAGGGAGCCAATGAGAACCAAGAAAAGTATCATCCCTATCAGGTGTTTCCTTCTTGCCCAGTTTACGAGAAGCTCTACTGAAGGAGCGGCGAAAGCGCAAGCCAGCATCTGAGAAGGCAACCAAAACCTGACTTGCTGGGTTCCGAACACAAAGAATGCAGCGGATACAACAAACATCAGTCCTATTTCTTTCAGCCTACCCTCGACCAATCGGCGAAGAATCAAAAGTATGGCCGAAGCCGCGGCCAAAATCAAAAAAATGAGCAAGAACGGGCCTATGGCACCGTCAAAACGGATGGTGTCAAATCCCCCTGAAAAAGCCAGTCTCCATGGCAACAGTAGGTAGTCTAACAGATCCCTTCCCATCCCATAAATATCAAAATACTGGGACATCGCGAGCGCCCTGGCTTCATCCCAACCTTTTCCACCAAACAAAAACCACGCCATGGGATACACTGGATTGCCCAAGATCATCCAGTTCCATCCCATCCAACAAAGACCCGGCGCCGCTGAAAGGCTGAACACTCCCATCATGCTGAGTGCCTTTTTAGGAAGTACTCTTCTCTGGCTCCACAAGAGAATCAGTCCGATCAACCCTAAGTAAATTAACCCACTATATTTAAGCGCAGCCATCCAACCCGCTAAGAACCCAATCAATAAAACGGGGCCGAAGCCCATGCTTCCAATCGTTTTCCCCTCCCTCCCGGATCGAAGGAAAAGGACTAAGACCAAAAGGCAGCCTCCGAGGGTCATGAGAAGCGCTGGCTCGACATAGCCACACCCTGTGAAGTACATGACAGGAGGAATTGTGGCGTATCCAACCGCGCACAGTGCGGCCGGCCAAGGTCCAGCCATCAGATAAGCCAAACCGTAAAGCTCGCCAATCGCAGCAACCTGTTGGAGGACCGAAAATCCTTGGGCCGCACGGTCGCCCGCATTGGATAAAAGAAGGGTCATAAGCACCTCGTGTCCCTTCGGAAATGCCGAGAACAGATTTCCTTGAATATGCACGAGCCGGCCTGCTTTCAAATATTCTTTTGGGCATAGCAGGTGATAGACCAGAGAGTCCCGGGTATAAGGTGGAGCTGCTGCTTGAAAAATCGCAGGAATGAGAAAAAGCGTGACCACGGCAGCCAGAAAAAATAAGGCAATGGATCCATCCCTTTTGTTTTGTCGGACTTCACTCTCACATGGAAAAAAAATTCTTCTCTCAGGATTCTTGCCTATCTCCTGAATATCCGTGGAAACCTGAGATCCTCTTCCGTGTTGCAGCGGCCCCTTTCCCAATCTGGAAAGAAGTGGCCTTTCATCTATGATAATTTTCAAAAATGCTAAACCGATTCCAGTAAAAAAGACTGTCCTGAGCACCCACGGGATATATAACCCTGCGAATCCCAAAGCCGTGAGAAAATAGGAAAAGGCTACATTTCCTGCGGTGAAGGCAAGGGTATGCCGGGCTACGACTGGCAACGGTTCATTGAAAAAAAGCCTGCGGAGAAGATCTCCTCCAGCCCAGCAGGCTGCTCCGAAGGCAAGGACAGAAATCGACTCTAAAAAAAGATTCATCGATCTGACCCGGACTCTTGTCGTTGGGATTATTTAAGTAGGGGACCCTCAAAAAACCATAAGAATTCAAAGTGAGGGATGGTAACGATTTACCCACAGTTCCCACACGAGAAGGGTCCATAATTGTTTTCTATTATCTCTCTTGTTGAGAAGGTGATCTTGCAAAAGTTTGGTAACATATTCAGGGTTGAGAAATCCTTCTCTCCGTACGCGATCGAATGCAAGTAAATCTCTGAACAATGCATTCAAAGGCCCCTTTACCCATTTGGCAATTGGGACGCCGAAACCCTTCTTCGGCCTGTTTATCACTTTGTCTGGAAGCCAATTTTCCATCGCCTTTTTGAGAATGTATTTTGAAGTAAATCCATTTAACTTCCATTCCGAAGGAAGTCCCATTACAAATTCTACCAGCTCATGGTCAAGAAAGGGAGCCCTGACTTCAAGCGAACACGCCATACTTGCTCGGTCCACTTTAGCCAGAATGGATTCTTGAAGATAGAGCTTCAGGTCGAGATATTGAAGTTTTGTTATTGCATCGTCATAAGAAAATTCTCCTTCATAGAAAGAAATTTCTTCAAACAATTGATCTCGACGGAGCTGTGTATGGATATCGGGTGATAATACTTTCTCGATTTCTAAAAATGGAAAAGACCCCAGCCAAACCGAATTTCTTATGCCATCCGGATAACCTATCCCAGAAAGGAATTTCTTCACTTTGAAATCGAAACTGATATTATCATCGGAGACAGGAAGTAAATTTGCTAAACGGCTAATCATGGGATGGAAGGCTCCTAAAAAGCGCTCATAATGTCTGGCAAATTTGTGGGCTACATAGGTTGGATACCCTGCGAATAGCTCATCCCCACCATCTCCGCCCAGAGCAACGGTTACGTGGTTACGAGTGAATTTGGAAAGGAGATAGGTTGGTAAAATGGAGGCATCTGCCATAGGTTCATCTAAAATATCAGCGAGATTGGGAACGAGATCCAGTAAATCTTGGGGTGTCATAATCTGCTCATGGTGTTCCGTACCGATATATTTAGATGCCAAAGAAGCATATTTTGATTCATCGAAGGAAGGATCTTCAAAACCGATTGAAAAAGTTTTTATCTTCCCCGGCACCTCTTTTTGGGCCAAGGCTGTGATTGTACTGGAATCAATTCCTCCGCTCAGAAAAACACCCAGTGGAACGTCGCTAATGAGCCGACGCTTGACAGACTCTTTGAGAAGTTCCATCATCCTTAATTCTGCTTCAGCTTCCGAAAGATTTTCTTTACACTTCTGAGAATCAAAAGGGGACCAGTATTGCTTAATCTCTATCTTTTTCTTATCCCAGATGAGATAGGAGGCAGCCGGAAGTTTTCGGGCATCCTTGAAAACAGTATGAGGACAGGGAATGAACTCAAAAAATAGATATTTCATCAAGGAAGAGGGATCGACCCTTCTCGGAAAGGCAGGATAAAGCATAATCGCCTTCAGTTCAGAGGCGAAAAGAAATGTTCCATTTATAGAACTATAGTAAAGCGGTTTCTTACCTAAGCGGTCCCTTGCCAATACCAGCCGATTTCCTTTTTCATCCCAGATCGCAATAGCAAACATCCCGCTAAGATACCGGAAGCAATCTTCCTTATACTCTTCATAAGCATGAGCGATGACCTCTGTATCTGAGCAGGTGCGGAACTGATGCCCCCTACTCTCCAATTCCTCCTTTAGTTCTCTAAAATTGTAAATTTCTCCATTAAAGACTACCCACACTGTTTTGTCCTCATTGGACAGGGGTTGATGTCCTCCAGAGAGATCAATAATGCTCAGGCGACGATGTCCAAAGAACACAAACGGGCCTTTTTCATCTCGCGGGCGAATATATTCTCCCTGGTCATCGGGCCCTCGACGGATGAGAACATCCCGCATCTGTTTTAGAATTTCATGTTGTGGAACGTTTGCCGCCTTTGAGGCGAGAAACCCGACAATACCGCACATAGAGGTTTACGGGATCGTTTCCTTAATTTGATAGGTGGATTTTCCCTGCGATTCATAATAGGTTCGAGTTAGGATTTCAGCCAAAAAGCCCATGAGAATTGATAAAAATCCTGACAGCAGAAGAAAGACACACAGTAATGGAAGTGGAGTCAAGATGAATGAAGTCCCTCCAAAATATTTTAGATAGACAGCGTAGAGCCCAGCCAGAAATGCTCCTAATATCATTAAGAGTCCCATCCCCCCAAAAATGTAAATGGGTTTCTGAGAATAGGATAGGAGGAATTTGACTACCATCAGGTCTAAAATGATTTTAAAGATTCTGTTCATCCCATATTTCGATTTCCCAGACCCCCTGGGAAAATGGCGCACTGGAATTTCTGAAACATGGGCTCCAATCCATTGGGCATAGATCGGGATGAACCGATGCATTTCGCCATAGAGCTTAATGTTCTTCAGAATGTCTCTCTTGTATGCCTTAAGCGTACATCCGTAATCGTGAAGATGAACACCTCCAATCCATGAGATGATTTTGTTTGCAATCATTGAGGGTAATCGCCGGGTCCAAAAGGGATCTTTGCGATCTTTCCGCCACCCACTTACCACATCATATCCTTCCTCAATCTTTTGAAGAAGAGGAAGAATATCCTCTGGATCAGTCTGAAGGTCACCATCCATGGGAATGATGATATCCCCCTTAGAGCAATCAATTCCAGCACTTAGCGCTGCAGTCTGTCCGAAATTTCGTGCAAAACTAACAATCCTCACATTTGGATTTCTTTCTCTAAGGTCGAGCAAAATCTCCAATGATCCGTCAGAGCTTCCATCATCGACAAAGATTATTTCGTAAGCCTTCTCCGTTTTTTTTAATGCGGCCTCGAGCTTATCGTATAATAGAGAAAGATTTCCTTCTTCATTATAGACAGGGATGAGGACCGAAACGGTTTCTTCTAACTTGCCTTCCATGAAATTATTTCACCTCACTATTTATTCATTTCTTTTCATTTGTTGAAAAAGTTGTCTAATTATTATATCCTTGCAATGGAGAAGTCAAGGATTTAATGAAGGATATGTACTCTAACTAAGAATGAATACTACGAAATCTGTTTCTATTGAAAAAGTAGTAAAAATTTCCATCGCTGTGATTATGATGACTATTACTATTCTCACGGTATTTGGAGTGGCCTCTTATTTCTATTTCACTCATGATCTTCCAAGTATTGACACTCTAAAAAATTATAAACCTTCGACCATTACAAAAATATTTTCCGAGGATGGAGAGGTCATCGGTGAGTTTTTCTATGAAAAAAGAGAGGTGGTCTCCCAGGATAAGATTCCAAGCTATTTAATTCAAGCCTTTGTCGCAGGAGAGGATGCAAGATTCTTTCAACACAAAGGCTTAGATTACCTGGCTATCCTTAGGGCCCTTTTTAGAAATATTTTCTCTGGAGAGATTGTTCAAGGAGGAAGCACGATTACCCAACAAGTGGTGAAATCACTTTTGCTCTCTCCTGAAAAGAGCTTCGCGAGAAAGATCCGAGAGGCCATATTAGCTTATAGAATCGAAAAAAATCTCACCAAGGAGGAAATTCTCTTTCTATATCTAAACCAAATCTACTTAGGTCATGGGGCATACGGGGTTGCGGCTGCGGCAGAGAATTATTTTGGGAAGACGGTTGAGGAATTGAATATAGCGGAAGCTGCAGTCCTTGCCGGACTTCCTCAAGCACCAAGCAAGAACTCTCCTTATCACCATCCCGAACAGGCCAAAAGGAGACAGGTCTATATTCTCAATCGCATGGCTGAAGAAGGTTTTATCTCATCGAGTGAGGCTGTGAAGGCTGCTCAAACCCCATATGTCATCCGAGGTAAAGAGAAACCTTCCATCGAAAAGGCACCTCATTTTGTTGAATACATAAGACGTTATGTCGAAGAAAAATATGGGAAGGATGCTCTTTACAAAGATGGCCTCCAGGTTTTTTCCAGCATTGATCTTCATTTTCAGGGAATGGCTCAAGAGGCGGTGGAAACCGGACTAAAGGAGATAGAAAAACGGGAAAGATATCCATCTGCTGACACGGCTTTGACCCCAGAAGGTGCACTGGTCTGTTTCGATTTAGAGACTGGATATGTCAAGGCGATGGTAGGAGGAAGGGATTTTAGAAAAAGTCAGTTCAACCGAGTGACCCAAGCCCGGAGACAAACCGGATCAGCCTTTAAACCCATCGTTTATGCCTCTGCCCTCGATAAAGGTTTTACCCCTGCGTCCATTATCGTGGATTCTCCAATCGTCTTTGAATGGGGAGACAAAAAGTGGAAGCCAAAAAATTTCGAAGGGAAATTTTCTGGGCCAACCACTCTAAGGAATGCTCTGACGCACTCCATCAATATCGTAACAGTGAAGATTGCCCAAGAGGTCGGCATTGATTATATCAAAGATTATGCACAAAAGTTGGGGATATCCTCCCCTCTTCATAATAACCTTTCCATGGCTCTTGGTTCTTCCAGTATCTCCCTTTATGAATTAACGAAAGCCTATGCCGTATTTGCCAATCAAGGGAATGCCTTCAAGCCCATTTTTATAAAAAGGATCTTGGATAGAGATGGGAATCTCTTAGAAGAAAACCTCCCTCTTTTCTATTCTGAGGAATCCTTCAAGGAAGAACAAATCCTTACGCCTCAGACGGCCTTTTTGATTACCTATCTTTTAGAAGGCGTTGTTAAGCACGGGACGGGTTGGAGAGCCAGATCTCTGGGCATGCCTGTAGCTGCCAAGACAGGGACAACTGATCAATTTATGGACGCTTGGTTTATTGGCTATACCCCGGAATTGATCACTGGGGT
The DNA here is from genome assembly GCA_963827685.1 of uncultured delta proteobacterium. Lineage (GTDB taxonomy): Bacteria > Desulfobacterota > BSN033 > BSN033 > UBA1163 > UBA1163. The sequence continues at coordinate 799,454 of CAWHBU010000002.1, forward strand.
ATGGGTGGGTTTTGACGAAGAAAGGTCTCTGGGAGAAAATGAAACAGGGGCCCGTGCGGCCTCACCCATTTGGGTGGCTTTCATGTCAAAAATATTGAAAGGTAAGCCTATACAAGATTTCCCCGTTCCCGAAGGAATGGAGTTCATGAAGGTCGATCCCAAGACAGGTCAGGTCAGTTTAGGAAAGGAAGGCATCCTCGAATGCTTCAGGGAGGGAACAGGCCCTGCACAAAAAGATCCCTCGCCGTTAAAAACCTCAACAGATTTCTTCAAATTCGATTTTAATCTTTCAACAAAACCACAGTAAGATCCTTTTGGCAATGTCAGAAGATATGTGCAAAGCAAGGGATGAGTTGAGGAATTCTGATTTTTCAGGTTAAAGGGAATTGGTGCCGAAGAGGGGATTTGAACCCCTACGGGAGCAATTTCCCACTAGACCCTGAATCTAGCGCGTCTACCAATTCCGCCACTTCGGCATATCTGGGAAATAGCAAAGCGCATGGAGCATAGCGCATAGCGCAAAAAAAAGACAGTAGTTCAAGGACCATTGATTGAATTTCAACGGGTATTATTTTAGTATAAAACCGAGGCCGAAATCAACCCTTAATGCAATTTTTATACTTTTTTCCATGGAAATTATTAAAGGAATTCAAAATTTAAAAAGATCCTTCAGGAACCCTGTTCTGACATTGGGGAATTTCGATGGAGTCCATTTGGGGCACCAACAGATCTTCAAAAGGGTGAAAGAGGAAGCATCGAATATGCACGGAGAAGGAGTGGTTATCACCTTCGAACCCCATCCCCTCAAAGTCCTCGCACCCGAAAAGTTCTTGCCCCTGCTCACGCCTTTTAGAAAAAAAATGATACTAATCGAGAAATCGGGAATCGAGACCGTACTCTGTATTGAATTTTCGGTAAGATTTTCAGAGATTTCCCCCTCTGAATTCATCAAAAGCGTTTTGGTCGAAAAAGTGAAAGTGAAGAAGGTCATCATTGGATACAATTATCGTTTCGGTAAGAGACAAAGAGGGGACGCTCAAACCCTAAGAGAGGCGGGGAAAGTCTTTGATTTTGGAGTGGAGGTGGTGGCACCGCTAAAAGTTGCCCAAACTATCGTCAGCAGCTCAAAGATAAGAGATCTCATTCAAAGAGGCGAGGTCGAAGCAGCCTCAAAACTATTAGGAAGAAATTATCCCATCATTGGAAAAGTCGTGGAAGGGCTAAAAAGAGGCAAAACTTTAGGATTTCCCACAGCAAATTTAGAAATATCAGATGAACTTTATCCAAAGGCCGGAGTCTATGCTGTGGAAGTAGTATGCCATCAACAGCGTTTCAATGGCCTCGCCAATATCGGGCTAAATCCCACCTTTTCTCGTCCAATAGATAAAAAAGAGGAACAATTTTCATTGGAGGTTCATATTTTAAATTTCAACCAGGAAATTTATGGGGAGGAAATTGAAGTTCATTTCAGAAGAAGAATTCGAGATGAAGTTCGGTTCGAATCCCCCTCCCTCCTTATCCAACAGATTAACAAAGATATCCAGTATGCCAATGAGAATGTCTTCCGGATCTAATGGATCAGCTTTCCTAACCTCCCCCACCTAATTTCACCCCATCTCCATATTTCCCATATTTCCCAAAAATTTGGACCTGAATAATAGATAACAAATGCGCTTCCTATAACATCATTATTAATATTGACAAAGCCCCAAAAACGACTATCCTGACTGTTGCCACGGTTATCTCCCATAACGAACAAATGGCCATCTGGAACTCTGTCCACGTGTTCAAATCTTCCGTTTGTACTGAGATTCCTCATCCCATCACGATAATCTCCCCATGGATCATCAATGACCTTATCATTGATGTAGATCTTTTTCCCAACGATATCGACCTTGTCCCCTTCAGTCCCAATAACCCTTTTGATAAAATCCTTCGACCGGTCTTTTGGAAATATGAAGACGATAATATCGCCCCTCTTTGGCTTCTTATATTGAAACAATTTGATATTGGTATAAGGGATTCTTATTCCATAAATAAATTTATTAACAAGGATGTGGTCGCCCACCAACAACGTGGGTTCCATTGAACTCGATGGAATTTTAAAGGCTTGGACAATAAAAGCCCGAATGAAAAGAGCAATCAGAAAAGCCACGGCAATTGGTTCTACATATTCTTTAATAAACTTTTTCCTCTCCATAATCTCCTCATTCACCTCAAAACAGGCTCAGCGCCCGCCTGCTAAAGTACTCGCTTGCTTGCCCAATAGCCTGCTCGGGCCAAAATTCAGCAAAGGCAAGCCCGTTCGGCGAAGGCCGGCACGGCGGACAGGCAAAGGGTATAGCGGATAGCGTTTCTCCGATCTGTGTTTTTCACTCTATCCGCTCTGCAGCATGCTCTAAGCCATGGAGCACCTCTCGGTAACTGTCAGGCCTTCTGTCCCTCAAAAAAGGCCATTCCTTTCTCACCCTATCAATACTTTTCAGATCAATTTCGACCAAAGCAATGCTATCTTTCATGCCTGTCGGTTTGTCCAGTAATTCTCCCTCTGGGCTGATGCAAAAAGACTTTCCATAAAAATCCTGTTTTTCTTCACTCCCTACCCGGTTTACCCTGAAAACGTAGATCCCATTGGCAATGGCATTGCTCGAGATCACCGTTTCCCATTTTCTTTGCGAAGCAAAGGCAGCGGCAGTAGGAGAAAAAAGAATCTTGGCTCCCTTTAAAGCCAATATTCTCGATCCCTCTGGGAAGAAATTGTCCCAACAGATCTGGACACCAATGGGTGCAAACTTAGTTTCAAAAACGGGAAACCCATGGTTTCCAGGAGAAAAATAATATCTCTCTTCCCAAAGAGGAATTTGAGGAACATGAATCTTTCTATAACTTCCCAGAATCTCACCGTTCGCGTCAATGACGATCGCTGAATTATAGAAAGAATCTTCATCGATTTCAAAGATAGGGCAGATCAAAACGACCTCGTTTTCTTCTGCCAACTTTTGCATTCTCGAGATGGTAAACCCATCGATTTCTTCAGCCAGAGAAAAATAGCGTTTGTTCATCTCTCTTGGAAACCAATGGGTCGTAAATAATTCTTGGAAACAGATGAGGTTGGCACCTTTTTCAATAGCGATTTGAGCGAGTTTAATCGCTTTTTCAATGTTTCGTTCTTTCTCCTCACAACAGGATATCTGGATTCCTGCCAATTTGATCAACGTTTTCCCTCTCCTCAGCGAATATAAAATTTCTGCAAATGCTAACAAAGTTAGGATGAAGTGTCAAGGTTTCGGGTCATTATATGTCAAGCCAAAATAGAAATGTCCTCTTCTTACCAAAATAGAAATGTCCTATTCTTCAGATTTGAGATTCTAAGAGTTTTTCTCTGTTATAGGGATGTTTCCTAATCTTGAACTTCCTCCAAGGATGATCAGCCGGAGGAATGTAAGTCTTCCTCCTTCTCACAATAGCCGGCTGTTTCTTCTCTCTTAGTGGTCTCTCAGTGATCTCTTTAAATCTCAAAGCTCGACCTTTATGGGTCATGACCATTGATCCGTCGATTCGATCCTGAACCATCACCTTGGAGGCCTTGATCGTATCCTCAACCTGATAGAGCTTCCTGTTATGAGCCACCGTAAAGTCATTTCTCAGTGCTCGCTCTGTCTTAATGCATAAGATCGCATCCAGATCCACCCCCTTAGGTAAGGGCCTGTGGAAATCGTCTTTCTCCTGGGGCCAAACAGAGAACCTCTTGTTATAGAGAGGAAGATATTCCTCTAAGAACTGATTGCCTTCCTCAATCGTCCTGATCCCTCTTAAACGCATCTCCTTGACCAGCCTGTCCTGAAGGGTCCGAAAGAGTCGTTCAATCCGCCCCTTGGCCTGCGGCGAATGGGCATGACTGACCTCTACCCCCAACTCTTTTAAGGCCCTCTCAAACTCACTTAACGGCCCCACGTCATTTAACTCGTCCTCGATCGTTGGCTTGGCCGTCGACTTATAGGTCGAATGCTTATCCAAATACACCTTCATCGGTAAACCGTTTTTCTTGATATAACGCTTGAAGCTATCCATCGCCGGGATCGTCCCCTCATACTCATAGAACCTCCCAAAGGCTTCCCCGGTAGCATCGTCAATATAGCTCATCAGAACACAGGGGCCACCTCTGTCCTCAAACCAAGCGTGATGGGACCCGTCCATCTGTACCATCTCGCCGTAATGATGCTTCCGCTCCCTCCACTGACGATGCCTCCCTCTCTTGCGGCTCTTCTTCCAATCCCCCGCCTCGATGAGCCACCTCCGTAAGGTCTCATCACTGATCTCTATCCTACCCCTTTCCAGAAGCTTCTCCGAGGCCAGGGTCGGCCCAAAACCCTTGTACTGTGCCCGGTAAAGTCGGATCACCCTGTCCTTAATCTTATAGGGTATCCTCCGGTTTGATGGCCTCCCTCTCGATTTGTGTATGACTCCCCTGTTCCCTTCATTCCTGATCCGCTTCACGATCCTCCGAATTTGCCTACCACTCAAGGAAAGAATCTCTGCTGCCTCTACCCGCTTGATGACCCTCTCCAGGACCTTCTGGATGACATGTAACCGCTTTAACTCTCCCTGACGTACCATGATCATGTCCTCTCCTGCCATCATGCCCTCCTCTGAAAAAGGGCATCTTAGCATGTCGAAAAGAGGACATTTCTAAATTGGTCAATTAGGACATTATCATTTTGGGATTACAGGTTTCGGGTCATTATATTTAGATATTGCTTTTTTCAACAATCAATTTATAATGTTGATGTTTATTTCTTATCTATTTAACAAGCTGCAAAAGCATGCCCCATCCATCTTTGGAGGAGGCCTGAAAAAGCAATGAGAATTTTAGTCATCGAAGATGAGAAAAAGGTTGCCAACTTTATTAAAAAAGGACTGGAAGAGGAACATTATGCGGTGGACCATGCTTATGATGGGGAGTCAGGGCTTTACATGACAGAAGTGAATGAATACGATTTAATTGTTCTTGATCTGATGATCCCCAAGATCGATGGATTAGAGGTACTAAAAAGAATCCGGGGAAATCGAAACAATGTCCCCATCTTGGTGTTGACTGCCAAGGATAGCGTGGAAGATATTGTGAGGGGTTTGGATGCAGGGTGTGATGATTATTTGACGAAGCCATTTGAATTTTTAGAATTTTTAGCCAGAATCCGTGCTCTTTTACGCCGGGAAAAGATAGATAAAGAGCCTACTTTAAAAATAGCCGATTTGACTTTATCTCTGGTTACGCATAAAGTGATGCGGAGAGGGAAAGAGATTGAGCTCACGGCCAAGGAATATTCCCTCTTAGAATATTTTATGAGAAATCCAGATAAGGTCCTCACTCGGACCATGATTTCTGAACATGTCTGGGATTACCATTTTGACTCGATGACCAATGTGATCGATGTCTATGTGAACTATCTTCGGAAAAAAATTGATAAGGGATTTGAATCCAGACTGATCCATACGATTCGAGGGGTCGGTTATATCCTGTCTGCCGACAGGCCCTGAACCTAATATGGTACAGGGCAGGCAGGCATGAAAAGGGCCTGAATGCATTTCAGAAGTCTTCGATTTAAGCTTACCCTTTGGTATGTCTTAATATTGGGAATCTTACTGATTTCCTTTAGTACTTTTCTATATTTCACCCTCTCAAAAAGTCTTCATCGAGATGTCGATAACAAATTGAGGTCTCTCGCTGAACTCATCGCCTCGGAATCTTCGTCTCCCTTATCGAAATTTGGCTTCGGAAGTATTGAACAAGCCCTTGAAACCTCCATGAATCTAAAACCGATAGGAAAATTCATTCAGGTCTTAGATGAATCGGGAAAGATTGGTCCGAAATCTGACAATCTAAAGAATGTTCAACTCCCGATCAGTTTAAATGCCTTGAGGAACGCTTCCAAAGGTTTGATCACCTATGAAACCAACCGTTCTATCGGAAACACTCCCTTGAGAATCATCACCTTCCCCGTCGTTGAGAATAATCATGTTACGAAAATTGTTCAAATCGCCTCATCTTTGGAGGAGGTCGAGGATGCCCTCAACACCTTATTCATCATCTTAATCATCACGGTCCCTTTAGCCCTCATGGTGGCCATTCTGGGGGGAGAATTTCTTGCCCATAAAGCATTGAAGCCCGTTGATCATATTACCCAGACGGCACGGATGATCACCTCTCAAAATCTGAACCAAAGAATTGACCCTCCCAAGGTGAAAGATGAAATATCGAGATTGGCCGAGACCTTCAATGAGATGATCTCGCGGCTTGATCAATCCTTCCGACAAATCAAACAGTTCAGCTCAGACGCTTCGCATGAATTGAAAACTCCCTTGACCATTCTCAAAGGAGAAGTAGAAGTTACGCTCCGAAAGGAACGAACCACCCAAGAATACCGACAAACCCTCAAAAGTAACTTGGAGGAAATTAATCGCATGTCACAGATCGTTGAAGATCTCTTGCTCCTTTCAAAAGCGGATACCGGACAGATACGGTTGAATAAGGAAGACATTGATTTAACGGAGATCCTCAATGAGGTCGTCGCTCAAATGGATCTATTAGCAAGGTCCAAAAGGCTAAATCTCTCCGCCTCGAACCATCATCAGAATATTCATATTCTTGGAGATGCTTTACGAATTAGAGAGTTATTCATCAATTTAATCGAAAACGGGATTAAATATACTGAAGAAGGTGGTTCCATCCATGTCACCGTCCAAAAAGAATATCCACCCTCGGTGAGAAACCAATCAGACTTGGTAGAAGGAGAGGGGGAGAAATTTGTTAAGATCATTGTATCTGATAGTGGGATTGGAATTGCCGAGGAGGATCGGGAAAGAATATTTAACCGGTTCTTTCGAGTGGATAAGGCTCGCTCAAGAGAGCAAGGAGGAAGCGGCCTTGGCCTCAGCATTTGCAAGTGGATCGTCGAAGCTCATCAGGGTGAAATTAAAGTAGAGAGTGAATTAGGAAAAGGGAGTTCCTTTATTGTTACATTGCCCCTCTCTTCCCCTCGAATAGTCAATTGAAAATTGCCTTTAAATCAATTAAATCACTTCCAAATAATTGGCTAATTATTTCGCAGTTGTACTATTTTTTTGCACCATTTTGTAAGCAAAAGAATAGGAGAAATAATAAAATTCATAAAATTCAAGTAATTAAAAAATAGGCAAAAATTGGCACTCATTTTGCTACCATTACTTTACTCTTGACAAAAATTCATCTTTTTTAATATCTTAAATTATTCCAGAAACTTAGGAGGGAACAGAAATTGACAGAACGCTTGGGTGAACTCCTTATAAAAAGAAATTATATCACCCCCGATCAACTTAAAAGGGCTTTAGATGAACAGAAATTAAAGGGGGGGCGCTTAGAATCGAACCTGGTCAGATTGGGATATGTCAAAGAAGATGAATTATTATCCTTTCTCAGTGCCCAATATAGGGTTCCCTCCGTCAAAATTTCGAAAATGGAAATCAATCCAAATGTGATCAAATTAATTCCTTCCAGCATTTCAAAAAAGTATTTCATCATCCCCATCAATCGAATGGGTCCCAAATTGACTTTGGCGATGGCCGATCCCAGCAATATTGTCGTAATCGATGAAATCAAATTTATGACCGGCTTCAATGTCGAGCCCGTGGTGGCGTCAGAGACAGAGATTGTCGATGCGATCAAGAAATATTATGGAGGAGGTGGAAGTGTTGCTGGGTTGGGAAACGTCTCCTTCGAAGCGAGCGACTATGATCTGGATGGTGAAAAGACCGGCGCCCTGGATGGCATCATGCTTGACGACAATGTCGTTGATGTTGAAGATTTTGATAAACTGGTTCACGGGGCAGTAGATAATGTCGAAGTGGTTGACACTCAACTCAGTTCAGATGATTCCTTGGATATGGAAGGTCCGATCATCAAGATCGTCAATGGAATTCTGATCAAAGCCATAAAATTGGGAGCAAGCGATATCCATTTTGAACCCTACGAGAGGACGTTTCGAGTGAGGTATCGGATCGATGGCGTGTTGAGGCGGGATATGTCGCTTCCCGTCCAAATCAAAAATGCGATGACATCACGCTTAAAAATTATGGCGAAATTAGATATTGCTGAAAAGCGACTCCCCCAGGACGGAAGGATCAAGCTACGGATGGGAAAGGGAGGGGAAATGGACTTTCGGGTCTCTTCCATCCCTACCCTTTTTGGTGAAAAAGTTGTCCTTCGTTTATTAGATAAATCCGCTTTGCAACTGGACATGACAAAGCTGGGGTTTGAAGAATCGTCCTTAGCTGATTTAAAGGCGGCGATCCACAAGCCTGTCGGAATGATCCTGGTGACCGGTCCCACCGGAAGCGGAAAGACGACCACTCTCTATTCTGCCTTATCCGAATTAAATAAAGAGACCGACAATATTATCACAGCGGAAGATCCCGTCGAATATAATTTTATGGGGATCAATCAGGTCCAGATGCATGAAGAAATTGGACTCACCTTTGCCTCCTCCCTCCGTTCCTTCCTCCGACAAGACCCTGATATTATCATGGTAGGTGAGATTCGGGATTTCGAAACCGCTCAGATCGCGGTTCAAGCCGCCCTAACCGGACATCTCGTCCTCAGTACTGTTCACACCAATGACGCCCCGGGAACGATTAATAGATTAATTGATATGGGAATCGAGCCGTTTTTAATCTCCTCAGCCGTAATATTAATCCTGGCCCAGCGATTGATCCGGAAAACCTGTATGGATTGCAGGGAGCCCGTCAAAGTACATCCTCAACTCTTAATCGATTTGGGAATTCCACCCGATGAGGTAAGATCTTTCCAGGTTTACAAAGGGAAAGGATGCTCCATTTGTAATAACACCGGATATAAAGGCAGACTTGGACTTTATGAAGTGATGCCCATGAAAGAAGAGCTTAAGGAGCTTGTCTTATCCCGAGCTTCCAACTCTGAAATTAAAAAGGAAGCCATCCGTATGGGAATGAAGACATTGAGGCAGAGCGGAATTACGAAGATTAAAGATGGGGTCACGACCATTGAGGAAGTTCTTCGGTCAACCATCGAGGATCGATAACCCATCAAAGGGGAAATTTAAGGGGAAAGAATTATGATTGAATTACAAAAATTGCTTGAAATCGTCATTGAAAAAAAGGCCTCCGATTTACATATCACTACAGGAGCCGCTCCGCAATTTCGGATTGACGGAAAGCTAATGAGCTTTGATGACACCGTTCTGATGGGACCTGACACCAAAAGACTCTGCTATAGTGTATTGACCGATGCCCAGCGACATAAATTTGAAGAGGAGTGGGAATTAGACTTTTCCTTTGGGATTAAAGGATTGAGCCGATTCAGGGGGAATATCTTCATGCAGCGGGGCGCCGTAGCGGGAGCCTTTCGAGCCATTTCCTTCGACATCCTCAATTTTTCTGAATTGGGAATCCCTCCTGTGGCTAATGAGTTGCTCAAAAAGCCCAAGGGTCTTGTATTGGTAACAGGGCCGACAGGAACCGGAAAATCAACGACCTTAGCCGCCATGATTGATAAGATCAACAATGAAAAAAGCGATCATATCGTCACCATCGAGGATCCGATCGAATATCTTCACCGCCACAAAAGTTGTATCGTCAATCAAAGAGAGGTGAACCAAGATACAAAAAGTTTCACGGCTGCCCTTCGACACATCCTCCGCCAGGACCCGGATATCATACTCATCGGCGAGATGAGAGACCTGGAGACGATCGAGGCAGCCCTCATCTGTGCAGAAACAGGCCATTTGACATTCGCCACATTGCATACCAACTCCTGCGTGGAAACGATCAATCGTATCATCGACGTCTTTCCTCCCCACCAGCAAACTCAAATTCGGACACAACTCTCCTTTGTTTTAGAAGGGGTGTTAGCCCAGCAGCTCATTCCAAAGATAGGGGGCAAGGGCCGTGCCTTGGCGATGGAGGTGATGATTCCGAACCCGGCCATTCGAAACCTTATTCGAGAAGATAAAATTCAACAGATCTATTCAACGATGCAGGTAGGTCAGACAAAATTCGGGATGCAAACGATGAACCAGGCCCTCCTTACGCTTGTGGAGCGCCATATCATCTCCTTGGAGGATGCTATGGAGCGAAGCCATAATCTGGACGAATTTCGGCAAATGCTTTCCAGTTCCAATATTGCCATGGCGAAGAAGGAGAGACCTGCGAGAACCGCCTAAACTCTGTCGCTGCATGAGTATGGGGAATCATCCAATTTGATAACGGATCATAGGGTTGGGGGTTTCGAATTTATTACAACAACAGGTTAAACCTATTAGGAAAGGAATGAATTATGCCAATTTATAAATGGGAAGGGAAAACAGCTAAAGGAGCCATCAAAAAGGGAGAGATGGAAGCTCCCAGCGAGGCTGCCATTCGAATCCACCTTCGACAGCAGAATGTCATCCCGACCAAAATCAGTGCCAAGGGAAAAGAGATCACGATTTCTTTGCCTTTCTTTAAGAAAAAGGTAAAACAACGATCGGTTGCTATTTTTACACGACAACTTGCCACCATGATTGATGCAGGATTGCCGCTGGTTCAATCATTAGAAATTCTCTCCTCACAACAAGACGATAAACTTTTCAAAAATATTATCCGGGAGATCAAGGAAGATGTGGAGGGAGGTTCTACCTTTGCCGGAGCCCTTAAAAAACATCCCGTAACCTTCACTGAATTGTATACGAACTTAGTTGTCGCAGGTGAGGAAGGTGGGATCTTAGACACTATTTTGACCCGTCTCGCGAGCTACATTGAAAAGGCGGAAGCTCTGAAAAAGAAGGTTAAATCGGCACTCGTGTATCCGGCCACCATTGTGACCGTGGCTATCGCTGTCGTAATGATCTTGATGATCTTTGTCATCCCTGTCTTTGAAAGCATGTTTAAATCAGCCGGGCAATCCTTGCCTCTCCCTACGGTTATCGTACTCACGATCAGTAAGCTGATCAAAAATACCTTCTACATTATTATCCCGGCCCTCTTCCTCTTGTTTTATCTGTTCAAAAAATATTATCAGACTCAAAGCGGAAGGGCTATCGTTGACCGTCTTCTCTTGAAACTGCCTGTGTTTGGACCGTTATTTAAAAAGATTGCCGTGGCCCGCTTCTCACGGACATTAGGAACTCTGGTCAGCAGCGGGGTTCCCATCTTAGACGGATTAAGTATTGTTTCAAGAACCTCAGGAAATAGAGCCATTGAGATAGCCATTATGAATGCGAGAGCCAGCATTCGGGAAGGTGAAACCATTGCAGAGCCCTTGAACCGAAGTACTCTCTTCCCCCCCATGGTCATCCAGATGATCGCGGTGGGAGAATCCACAGGAGCGTTGGACGCCATGCTGTCCAAAATTGCAGAGTTTTATGAGGAAGAAGTGGATGTTGCAGTGGCCAATTTGACCTCCCTTCTCGAACCCCTACTGATGATCTTTTTAGGAGTCGTGATCGGAGGTGTTGTAATCGCCATGTATCTTCCCATCTTCAACATGGCCTCGGCGGTGGGTTAGATTTCCTCCTGTTCCATATCCTGTTGAATGGCGGAATTGAATGGACACGAATTCAACCCTTTCACTCGATACACACCCAAAAATGTTAAAAAATGTGGAGGGATTGATGTTGGGTCGCATCATCATCCTCACCCTTCTCCTCACCATCACCTTCCTTTTCCAACTTTCTGAAAAGAAATATTTTTTCATCCCCATGACCAATACCTTCTATTATTTCATAGGACTTCTTTACTTGGTGACCATCGTTTATTCGATTTTTTTAAGAAGAATTAAAGACCTCTACCGATTTGCATTTTCCCAAATTGTCATCGATCAACTCTTTATCACGGCTTTGATCTATTTTACGGGGGGAAAGGAAAGCTTTTTCCCCATCGTCTACATTTTCTCGATCATTGCAAGCAGCACGATTTTTTACAAGCGGGGAGCTCTCCTTTCCGCTTCTCTCTCCTCGCTTCTCTATGGCCTCCTCTTATTACTCCAACTTTATCATTGGATTAATCCCTTAGGCCAACCTTCTATTTACGACGCCAGCCAAATCTTTTACTCCTTGATCATTTACATGGCCACCTTTTATATCGTCGCTTTCCTGAGCAGCGCGATATCGGAGGAGTTGAAGAAAAAGAAAAGAGAACTCGTCCAGAAACAAGTAGATTACAATCGATTAGAGACTTTCAATCGAAATATTATTCAGAGTCTGGATAGCGGCCTTCTGACAATCGATCTCTACGGGAACATCAATTTCCTAAATCGAACCGCTGAAAAGATCTTGAACCGGAACGGAGAGTCATTGAAAGACACTTCTATTTATCACTTGTTTCCAAAAATTAATGAGATGGTCGAGCAAGTTAAAAGGAAGGTCTCGGAGTCCTCCCCTGACTATCAACGTTATGAGAGTCTTTTGACCAATCATGATGGAAGGACAATTTATCTTGGATTTTCCATCTCTCCCCTGACGAACCCAGAGGGATCACTGATCGGCCATACCCTGATTTTTCAGGACATTACGAAATTTAAGGAGATGGAAGAGCAGATGAAACGGGGGGATAAGATGGCAGCCGTTGGATTACTGGCCGCAGGAATGGCACACGAAATCAGAAACCCGTTGGCATCCCTAAGCGGGTCCGTTCAAATGTTAAGAACTGAACTCACCTTAGATGATCACCAGCAGCATCTCATGGAGATCACCTTGAGGGAAGCGGAAAGGTTAAATGCCTTGATCACAGACTTTTTACTTTTTGCACAACCTCCTCAAACCAATAAAATTCTTACTCCGATAGGAAGGATTCTCGAGGAAACCATAGACCTCTTTATCCATTCCCCTTCCTTTCATGACGGAATCCGTATCCTCCGACCGAGTAGCCAGGAGGAGATACGGGTCTCGATCGACCCTGACCAGATGAAACAGGTTTTTTGGAACCTTTTTATTAATGCGGCCCAGTCGATGTCCGATGGTGGAAAAATTCAGATCCAATTGGGTAAAGGGAAGGCCCTGGGGGTCACCGGCCTCTCCCCCTCGCCCCAGGGGAGAGGAAAGGAATGGGTAAAGATTTCCATCACGGATTCTGGAAGTGGGATTGCTCTGGAAGAGAAGGAGAAAATCTTTGAGCCTTTTTTTACGACCAAAGAGAATGGAACGGGATTGGGCCTTTCGATCGTCCATAAAATCGTTGAAAACCATAAGGGATTGATCAAGGTGGAAAGTGAGTTGGGCAGGGGATCCACCTTTAGCATTTTTCTCCCTGTCGATTAAAAAGAGGACATAAGCATGATCAAGGACAAAATCTTAGTGGCCGATGACGAACAAAGCATGAGGGAATTCTTAGACATCATGCTGAAAAAGGAGGGGTACAGAGTTTCACTTGCCTCGAATGGAGAGGAAGTCGCCAAACTGGTCGAGAATGATCTCTTTGACTTGGTCCTCCTGGATATTCGCATGCCCAGGCTGGATGGAATCTCTGCATTAAAAAAGATTAAGGCCAACGCCCCGGAAACCATTGTGATCATGATCACTGCTTATGCTTCTGCGGACACGGCCATCAAGGCGATGAAGGAAGGGGCCTATGACTACATCACGAAACCGTTCAAGGTCGAAGAGATCAAATTGATCATAAAAAATGCGTTGGAAAAGAAGAATCTCCAAAAGGAAAACATCCTCCTAAAACAGGTGGTCCGGGACCGTTTTCATTTTGGGAATATCATCGGGCAAAGCCCCAAAATGGTAGCTTTGTATGATCTTTTGGAGAAAGTATCTCCCACCAAAACAAATATTTTGATTACCGGAGAAAGCGGAACAGGCAAAGAGTTGGTGGCGAAGGCGATCCATTATAATAGTCCCCGGAAAGAAAAACCTTTCGTCACCTTAAATTGCGGCGCCATCCCCGAATCTCTCATCGAAAGTGAACTCTTTGGCCACATGAAAGGGGCCTTCACCGATGCCATTGCTACCAAAAAGGGATTGTTTGAAGTGGCCGATGAGGGGACGATCTTCTTGGATGAAATCAGTGAATTGCCTCTCCTCATGCAAGTGAAATTATTACGCGTATTACAGGATAAAGAATTCAAAAGAGTGGGCGGGACGGAAGACATCCGGGTGGATGTCCGAATTATCGCTGCCACGAATAAAGACCTCGAAGAGGGGGTGAAAGAAAAGCGCTTTCGCGAAGATTTATTTTATCGTCTCAATGTCATCCAGATTAAACTTCCACCTTTAAGGGATCGGAAAGAAGATATCCAAATTCTGGCCAACCATTTTCTAAAAAAATATTCCCAAGAGTTGACAAAAAGCATTTTGAAGATCACCCCAGAGGCACTCCAGATTCTGCTAAATTACGAATATCCGGGCAATGTGAGAGAACTTCAGAATATTATTGAAAGGGCAGTCGCTTTGGAGAGTCACCAAGAACTCACCGCACACAATCTGAGTTCTTATTTAAGCGAACACCCCCTTCAGAGAAAAGGACCGATTGACATCGAGATTCCGACTGAGGGAATTGACCTTGAAAAAATGGTGGAGGATCTTGAGAGGAGTCTTCTGATGAAAGCGTTGGATAGAACAAAAGGGATTAAAAAGAAAGCGGCAGAGCTTCTGCACATTAATTTCCGTTCCATGCGTTACCGGTTAGAAAAATACGGATTGAATCACGGGGTAGATTCTGAGCTGGATTGATTAGTTAGAAAATAATGTGCCCGTGCCTGCACGCCGAAGTGCGTTCCGGCACGCAGGCGTGTTCGTGGTGCGTGTCCGTGAGAAATCAATTTTTATGGTTTGTGAGTGGCCTAACGGCCATGGACAATGATGCAGAAAACAGGTTCCGTCCAACGGTAAGGATAAGGATGCCCGTATCATTTAGGGGCGATAAACGATGAACAGTGTATTACCTTTTTTGTTCATTGTTCATTGTCCATTGTCCGTTGTCCATCGTTCATTGTCCGAAATAAGCCTCCTATCCATAACCTTAAGCTATGGTTCTCCCAGCTTTTTTGTGAGTTACCTCCCCTTAATGATCATTTCCTTTTGAACTGTTTTTTTAATTCATCCAAAGGGAGGACAAAAAAGATGGGGCGCCCATGAGGACAGGTAGCAGAAGGATGGAAGGTAATAAGATTCTCCATCAATTTGTCTATCTCTTCTTTTTTCAATAAAAGGTTCCCCCGTACGGCAGAATGACAAGCCAACGTGACCAAAAGGGTATGAATCGTCTCCTCCCCCTTCCCTTGTCTTTCTAAAAGAGAGAGCTCATCCAATATCCCCCTAACGATTTCTTTCGGATCCTTTTCATCAATCAAAGACGGGATCGATCGAATAGCAAATAGCTTTTCACCAACAGGCTCGATTTCGAATCCAATTCCCTTCAATGCCTCCCCAGCCGATTCGAGAATATACGATTCCTCTACAGACAACTCGATCAAAATGGGAAGAAGTAATTTTTCTGAAATCATCGACCTATTTTCATACTCTTTTTTAAATTTTTCAAAAAGAATTCTCTCATGAGCGGCATGTTGGTCAATAAAGATTAAACTCTCCTTTCCTTCGCAGAGAATATAGGTCCCCTGGATTTGTCCAAGAACGGTATAGGGCCATTTTTTCTCGGCTTTCCATGAAATTCCTCCCGCATCCTGAACCAAGAGCATTCCTTCTTCTTTTCCGCTCATCAAGAAGGAAGGGGGAGATGAAGTTTCTTGACCAAAAAAAGAGGGCTGAGCCCTCCTTTGAAAAACCTCTTTTCTTCCCGTCCCTCCTGGAGCCATTTCTTCGAACCGGGAGGGACCTTCTTCAAGCACCATCCGAATGGCAGCGAAAACAGCCTGGTACACTCTATCGGGATCCCTAAATTTCACCTCGGCCTTGGTCGGGTGAACATTCACATCGACCGCAGAAGGAGGAAGGGTGATGAAGAGGATGACGACAGGGAATTCATTGCCGGGAAGGATATGGCGATAGGCATCTAAAACGGCTTTATAAACCATCCGGTCCTTGATAAAGCGCTGGTTGACATAGAAATAAATACCCTCGGGATTTTTTTTCGAAAAGGACGGAAGACTGGCAAACCCCGAGACCCTGATTCCCTCCTCTTCGAATTCAATCGGCTGGAGATGACGATAAATCTCTTTTCCAAAAATAGCTTCGATTCGAACCAAAGGGGATTCTGTTTTGAGATGTTCATGGAGGGTCCGGCCGTCATGAATGAACTTAAACGAAATCGTGGGGTGAGAAAGACTCAATCGGAGAAAGTGATTTAAAGCAAGGCGAAGTTCCGAACGGATCGATTTCAAAAATTTTCTTTTTACCGGAATATTGTAGAAAAGATCTCTGACTTCCACTTCAGTCCCAATAGGACAACCTATCTCCGAGATACTCTTCATCTCACCCCCTTCACAGATCGCTTTCGTTCCGCTGAGAGAATCATGTGCCTTTGTCTGAAGGGTCATTTTAGAAACTTGGGAAATGCTCGGAAGAGCCTCTCCTCTGAATCCTAATGTGTGAATGGCGTAAAGATCCTCCGCTTTCTTAATCTTGCTGGTGGCGTATCTTTGGAAGGCTAACGGAACATCCTCCTGATCCATCCCCTCCCCGCGATCCGCCACTCGAATCAGTTGGAGCCCTCCGGCCTTTAACTCGACGGTGATTTCTGAACTCCCAGCATCGATGGCGTTCTCCATCAGCTCTTTCACAACGGAAGCGGGTCTTTCAATCACCTCCCCCGCGGCGATGACCTGTGAAATGGATTCTGGCAAAATCTCAATTCTTCTCGGCATCGTCTTTTCGATTTAGAAAAGTTGCAAGGAAAATAGTTTTGGGATTCAGGAATAAATCCAGGTATCTAAGACTTATCTTTTGATTCCACACTCGACCTTCTAACCTCTCCCGTCATCCATGAAGGCACCCATTCTTCTAAACTTTTCATATCGGAGGTTCAATAATTCCTCCGTGCTCATTCTTTCCAATTCCTTCAAGTGTCGCTCTATGACCTCTTTCAAAGTTTCTGCCATCCCCTGTGGGTCTCGATGAGCTCCCCCAAGGGTTCTCTGACAATCTCATCGATCACGCCCAATCGAAATAAATCGGCAGCGGTCAGTTTCAACGAATCTGCGGCGGCTTCCTTTCCTTTCTCCCCATCTTTCCAAAGGATTGCTGCACATCCCTCTGGAGAAATTACGGAATAGATCGAGTGCTCTAACATCAAGATTCGATCTCCCACACCAATGCCCAAGGCCCCTCCACTTCCGCCTTCTCCAATGACCACGGCGATGATCGGTGTCCGGAGCATGGCCATCATTTCAAGATTTCTCGCAATGGCCTCTGCCTGACCTCTCTCTTCAGCACCCACTCCGGGGAAGGCACCGGGCGTATCGATCATTGTCAAGACGGGTTTGTTAAACGTCTCCGCCATTTTCATTAACCTCAGGGCTTTGCGATATCCTTCGGGATGAGGCATCCCGAAATTCCGATAGGCCATCTCATTTGCATCCGCTCCCTTTTGATGAGCGATGATGGTCACCGCCCTTCCATTAAACTTAGCCATTCCTCCGAGAATCGCGGGATCGTCTCCATAGCTTCGATCTCCATGAAGTTCAACAAAACTGTCAAACGTCCATCGGACATAATGAGAGGCTTTGGGTCGATCAATATGCCTCGCTAACTGGGTAACTTGCCACCCCGTTAAGTTGGAAAATATTTCTTTTTGCAAACGGTGGAGTTTTTCTTCCAAGCTTCCTAATTGTTCGTTGAAATGGCTGGGTTTTCCCCTGGAAAACCTTTTCAGGTTTTCAATCTCTCTTTCCAATTCAATGAGGGGTTTTTCAAATTCTAAGTAATGCTTTACCATCTCGTTCTCTGTCTATTCAAAAGAAATGAGAGAAGATTTAAAAAGATTTTGAATATGGTTTTTAAAATGCTGAGTCGGATCGACCGTATATCGATCGGACAGAGCCACAACGGTCTCCCGCTCATTTCCAGCAATAAAGTGAAGAAGGACTTTAGACGATCCGCGGTTTGCTACAACAACCTCTTTTAAACCTGCAAGTTGGGAGGAGGTTAATGAGGAGAGTGGAATTTTCAGATGTAAAGGTTTGCCCGGAGCAAAGGTTAATTCTGAAAGAGAAGAGACTCCCGTGCCCTTTATTTTGATGTGTTCCTCGGATAGATCGAGTGTTCCCTTGACGAGAAGTGGGTCTCCTCCTCTCAAACAGGGCAGCGCCGCCCTAAAAACCTCGGGGAAAAGAATGACCTCCACAAATCCTTTCATGTCCTCCAGAGTCAAGAAAGCCATCCGATCTCCCTTCTTAGTAACGATCTCTTTCAATCCGCTGACAAGGCCGCAGATTTTAACCTCGACCCCATTCTCAAGCTTTGAGAGAGTGGAAGTATCCAAGTCAGTATGTTTTTTGATCTCTTCCTGGTAGCGTGACAAGGGATGCCGAGAGATATAAAATCCGATCGTTTCCTTCTCAAAGGCGATCAGTTGATTTTCTGGGAATTCATCGATGTCCGCATAGTCTTCCTTTGATTCCCCGGAGTGATCAATTAACATGCTCAGTTGAGGTTCCCCTTTCTTCTTCTGTGCCGATTGGGATTGTTCCAGGATCTCTCCAAGAGCGGTCAACATCTGAGATCGGTACGCTTTCGAGAAGTCAAAGGCTCCGCATTTAATAAGACTTTCGACCACTCGTCGATTCACTTTTCTTAAATCGACGCGATGACAGAAATCGTACAAGGATTTAAATTTTCCATCGCCTTTTCGTTCTGACAGGATGATGTCAATAGCCGCATCCCCGACATTTTTTACGGCTGTCAAACCGAACCGGATCTGATTCCCAATGACCGCAAAATGTTTAAAACTTTCATTGATATCCGGGGGCAAGATTTCAATTTTCATCTCCCGACATTCGGATATATACTTTACAATCTTATCCGCATTCTGCGCCTCACTCGTGAGCAAGGCAGCCATGAATTCGATCGGGTAATGAGTCTTCAGATAGGCAGTGTGATAAGCGAGCAGGGCATAGGCAGTGCTGTGGGATTTGTTGAAACCGTACCGACCGAAGGTCTCCATCTGTTCAAAAATCTTCTCCGCTTTCTTAACAGGAATCCTGTTCTTCTTGGCCCCTTCAAGAAACTTCTCTTTCTGCCTTTCCATTTCCAAGGCGTCTTTCTTGGACATCGCTCTCCGCAGATTATCTGCATCTTCGAGGCTAAAATTGGCCAAGGCGCTGGCAATGCGCATCACCTGCTCCTGATAGACAATTACCCCATAAGTATCTTTTAGGATCTCTTCCAAGGCTGGGAGTTCATACCTTATCAATTCTTGGCCATGTTTTCGTTTGATAAACTCACCCACCATACCACTATCCAGAGGGCCCGGGCGATAAAGGGCAACTAAGGCAATGATGTCTTTGAAACTCTGTGGCTTGAGTTTAGTTAAGAGGTCACGCATCCCTGAACTTTCCAGTTGGAAAATGCCTAGGTTTGAACCAGCTCCGAGAAGGGCATAGACTTCCGAATCATCCAACGGGATTTCAGACAGTTCAAGTTTAATGCTTCGATCCTTTTCAATTAGTTGAATCGTCTGGTCTACCACGGTCAGAGTCTTGAGTCCCAGAAAATCGAATTTGACCAAACCGATAGATTCAACCTGCTTCATGGCATACTGGGTCATCACTTCATTGTTCTGGCCCCGCTGGAGTGGAAGATACTCCGTTAAAGGCTTATTGGCAATCACGACTCCAGCCGCATGGGTAGAGGCATGACGTGCCAAACCCTCTAAGGATTTCGCAATTTCAAACAGGGAAGCGATTCGGGCATCCTTTGCAACCGCCTCTCTCAAGCTCGGCTCCTGCTGTAAGGCTTGGTCAAGGGTAATATCGAGTTTGTTCGGTATGAGTTTTGCAATACGATCTACTTCTGCATAGGGAATCCCAAGGACACGGCCCACATCCCGAACGACAGCTTTCGCTTGCATCTTTCCGAAGGTGATGATCTGAGCCACATTCTCTTTCCCATACTTCTCCGATACATAGTGAATGACCTCATCCCTTCCTTCCATGCAAAAATCAACATCCACATCGGGCATGCTGTTCTTTCTTCCCGGGTTCAGAAATCTCTCAAAGATCAGATCATATTCGATCGGATCCAGGTCTGTAATGTTTAAGGCGTAAGCCACCAAACTTCCAGCTGCCGATCCCCTTCCAGGGCCGACAGGAATCTTATGGCTTTTGGCATAGTGGATAAAATCATAAACGATTAGAAAGTAACCGGGATAGCCCATCGATTTGATGATCTTGAGCTCTTCCTCAAGTCGGGCCTTATAACGGGCACAACGATCCTTGAAATCCTTCTCTCCTTGATGTCGGGAAAGCCGTCGCTCTAATCCTTCCTTGGCGAGTTTATCTAAGTAACTTTCAGCTGTTTCCCCAGCCGGGACAGCGATTCTTGGAATATGCTTCTCATCAAAACGCATCTCAAGATTGCATCGTTCCGTGATTTCAACCGTATGATTGATCGCCTCCGGAATATTTTGGAAGAGATCGGCCATTTCTTGAGGCGATTTAAAATAAAATTCATCGGATGAAAATCTCATTCGATCGCTATCTTGGAGCGTTTTCCCGGTTTGAATGCAGAGGAGAACTTCTTGAGCCTTGGCATCCTTTCGATGGAGGTAGTGGCAATCATTCGTCGCGACCACAGGAAGAGAGAGTTGATGCCCAATCTCCAAGAGTCGCTCATTCACCTGCAGCTGGTTTTCCACGCCGTTGTTTTGAATTTCAACAAAAAATCGCCGGTCGTTAAAAATCTTGCGATAATCTTCGGCGGATTGTAAGGCTTTCTTCATCTCTCCCCGGCTGGCATGGGTGGCTATCTCTCCCTTCATACAACCACTCAGGGCAATCAATCCATCGTTGTATTGGCTGAGAAGTTTCTTGTCAACCCTTGGCTTATAATAAAATCCTTCAAGATGGGCGAGGCTCACCAATTTCAGTAGATTGAAATAGCCAGTCTCATTCTTCACCAAGAGGGTGAGATGATAGTTCCCCTCCCCTCCTTCTCCCATTTTTTTCTCAAACCGGCTTCCTGGAGAAACATAAATCTCACATCCCACGATGGGTTTGATGCCATGTTTGATTGCCATTTGATAAAATTCGACAACGCCAAACATATTCCCGTGATCGGTCAGTGCCATAGCATCCATTCGATATTTTTTCGCTAAATCGAAGGCCTCTTCAAATCGAATGGCCCCGTCCAACAAGCTATATTGGCTGTGGACATGGAGATGGATGAAATGAGAGGGTTGCATGGATACCTGAATACCTTTTTCTATTAACGTTTCTAACGAATCTTGGGGATGCTTAACAATGTCAAATGTCAAAGCTCAAATGTCAAGTCAAATCCAAAGCCCAAATATTAGAAATTCTTAATTGTGAACTTTGACATTCATTTGACATTTGAATTTTGAAATTTGGGTTTTCCCCCCATTCATTCCCATTCGATCGTGCTGGGGGGCTTGGAGCTAATATCATAGACAACCCTGTTGACACCTTTCACCTCGTTAATAATACGATTGGAAAGACGTTCTAAGATTTTATAAGGCAGTCTGACCCAATCCGCCGTCATCCCGTCCTGGCTCCCCACCACCCTTAAGGCTATCACGTTTTCATATGTCCTTTCGTCCCCCATCACGCCCACGGTCTTCACCGGAAGTAACACTGCAAAAGATTGCCAAATCCGATCCATAAAATGGTCTTTCCCCATCTCTGTCATGACAATCTCATCGGCTGCTCTTAAGATTTCTAACCTCTCCTTGTTCACTTCCCCGATAATCCGGATGGCAAGGCCTGGTCCTGGAAACGGTTGCCGTTTTATGATTTCATCGGGGAGTCCTAATACCTTCCCCAGTTGTCTGACTTCGTCTTTAAACAATTCTCGAAGAGGCTCTACTAACCTTAATTTCATCTTCTCGGGCAACCCCCCAACATTGTGGTGGCTCTTGATCATTGCCGAAGGGCCTCTTGAGGAAACGCTTTCGATCACATCGGGATACAGGGTTCCTTGGGCTAAGTATTCAACCCTTCCATTCTTTTTGGCTTCCCTTTCAAAGATGGAAATAAATTTCTTTCCAATCCTTTTTCTTTTATCTTCTGGATCGATCACCCCATCCAATTCTTTCAGGAAGGCATTTTCTGCTTTGACGTAGATTAACGGTATTCTAAAATGATGACGAAATAAATTCACTACCTGGGAGGCCTCATTTTTCCTCAATAAACCGTTATTCACAAAGATACATTGCAGACGATCACCGATTGCTTCGTGGAGAAGAAGAGCCACCACCGTGGAATCAACCCCACCGCTTAGAGCGCATAGGACTTTACGCTTCCCAATTCTTTTTTTCAGGTCACGGCTGGTCTGTTTCAAAAAAGACTCCATCGTCCAAAGGTTGGAACATCCACAAACATGAAAAAGAAAGTTTTTAATGAGTTCCAGTCCCCTCTGGGTATGAACCACCTCGGGATGGAACTGGAGCCCATAAATTCTTCTTTGAGTTTCTTCAATCGCTGCAAAAGGGGTATTCTTCGAATGGGCGATGGCATGGAATCCTGGAGGCAATATCTTGACCTGATCCCCATGGCTCATCCAAACCACCAGTTGGCCCCCTCTTCTTCCCAAGCCCTTGAATAGTTTTCCATCCCGTTCCAGAGTCAACCTGGCTTTTCCGTACTCCCTTTTTTCCGAATGGGTGACCTCTCCTCCCAATAATTGTGCGATCAATTGCATGCCATAACAAATGCCTAAAACCGGGATGCCCGACTTGAGGACGGCGGGATCGCAGAAGGGGGCATTCTTCTGATAGACACTTGCTGGCCCTCCAGATAAGATGATCCCCTTGGGGGATAAGGATTTCACCCTGTTCATGGGAATGTCATAGGGATGAATTTCACTATAAATCTGGCACTCCCTCACCCTTCGGGCGATCAGTTGGGTATACTGGGAGCCGAAATCGAGGATGAGAATCTTATCAAAAAAAGCCTGCCTCTTCATTTTTTCTATATCCGGATCAGAGAATGCCGAGGGAGAAGATAAACGGAATGGATATACTTTCAGTGCTTCAAGAAATATTTTTCGTCCTTTAATTCGTATTGATAGGAGACCCCTTTCCGATAAAAAAGGTCACTTTTCTTCAAAAGTTTTGCTGAAATCAATTCTTCAAGGCGCGAAGGATAGTAACCCTTTTCTAAATAATAGATTTCTAATGCATTCTTGATTCGATCGAGTTGTGTCTTGTGGACCAAATGCATGGGGATCTCAATATCCACTCGATCTATCTTTGACTCCCACAAATGCTGTAAAAAACTGGGTTTGAAATAGATCAGAACGAGAAAGATAAAAACTAAAAAGGCACCATAGTAGACATAGGTCAACGCTGCCCTGAAATTGAACATGCTTACCTTCTTGATCAGACTGGGAGTTCGAACCCCCGCCATTTCGATCAGCCCCATTTCCGAGAGGTCTACCAAAATTTCACTGGCATTGAATTTTCCCAAAAGGCTTCGATCAATAATGTCCTGAACCGTTTTGGTCCCATCTACTAAGTTGTAAACCAATTCCTGCTCAGAGGTTAGCTTCTCTTTTAGGTAACTTTGAGAAGGGAGTCCACTGATAGACCTCTCTTCAAGCCTAAGAACCCTTTTGAATACCAGATGGGGTGAGAAAATCTTCTTCTCAATCTCGGACCACTCATCCACCATCCGCAGGATATTCAATAACACCTGCTCCGTGCTCAGGGCAAAGGGGATTTTCTTATAACTTTCCACCAATTTTAGATCAAAGTTGAAGTGGCCATCCTCCCACCAAAAAAGGTCGTAAATCGTTTCATAGATCTGCGTTGAAATCACCTTGAGCACATCGTCCTTAGTCAGGAGTTGGAGCTCCACCAGAATCTCTCCTAAGTATTTGAGCGTATCTTTTTGAATTTTCAAAACCCGCTCCAACTGTTCTTCAGAGATCAGTTCGGCCTTCACCAATATCTCACCGATGAGATCCTTCTTCCCACGATAATTCGAATAGACGTGAACAATCATCCCATCCACAAAATGGATCTCCACGAGATCTTTCCCCCGCCGAATTCTTAGGATGCCCGTTTTGAGTTGCTGGCCGATCAGCTGAATGATCTCGGTAATGCTGAAGTCTTTTAAAGTTC
This sequence comes from uncultured delta proteobacterium, assembly GCA_963827685.1. Lineage (GTDB taxonomy): Bacteria > Desulfobacterota > BSN033 > BSN033 > UBA1163 > UBA1163. The sequence continues at coordinate 823,697 of CAWHBU010000002.1, forward strand.
CCTGCAGGGCCATGGCCTTCCTCTTTTAGTTTTCATTCGCTCGTGAAACAGGATTCTCATCATCGCATAGATGGTTTCTTACTACTGGAGAAAGTCTTCGTATGGCCTCCCGATCGCTCACCTTCCATATCGAAATTTGATTCAAGCCGATGGAGCTGTCGAACGGAGAAGATATAGAACATCGCAAACAGCCCTCCCCAGAGAATCCATCTCCAGACATTGGAGGACAGTTGAGGGAGAGAAGAAGGGATCACTCCATTCCAATAGACAAATCTTAAAATGAAAATAAAAAAGACAAAGAGGAAAAAGAGCCCTCTGAGGATTTGCTCCCTCCATAGGTTACCGAACCCGACCAAAAAGAAGGAAAGACATCTGCTAATCAAATGATTCTGTTTTTGAAATTGGCGAACTTGAAAAGATTTCTTCTCGACAATCTTGGGGTGAAGCTTTTCCTTCTGGATGAAAATACGATAGCAATTGAAACAAATAAATTCCTGGTCGGAAGTCCCTAAATAGAACCGGTAGGTCGGACTGCCGCACATAGGGCATCGGGTCAAAAACCGTTTCGCCCGGCAATATCTGGCCATGCCTATTAAGAACCCCAAGAATAAGATGGGCGTCAAAAAGGGAACTCTCGACGGAATTCTTTCGAACCAAGCCTTAAAAAGGCGGAACAAAAATCCTTCTTTTCCAATGAACTGATCCAGAAACCTCTTCCAGAGCATGTGGGGCGTTAGGACCTCGTCGATCACCAGTCGATTGAGGTTGGGGGAATCGATCGTCATGTAGTATCTTACGAGCAGGGGGTCTAACTGTTGTGCTTTTTGTAAGGCTCGATCAACTTTTCCGGAAAGGAAGGACTCTTGAGAATAGGCCCGATGAAGGTTGTAGTAATAAGCTCCTTGATTGGGATTCAAATCAGTGGCTTGTTGATAAAAACCGATGGCCAAGGCAGTCTGTTTTTGAGCCAGGTAGACATTTCCCAGATTGGAAAAGGCTTCGCTGAATTTGGGATCCAGCTGAATCGCCCTTCGGTAAAATTCTTCCGCCTCGGGATAGTGGCCTTGCCTCTTTTCTGCCAATCCGAGAGAGAAAGCAACTTCGGGGTCATTGGGATGGGTCACTAACCAGGCCCGCATTTTTTCTTCTGTTGCCTTTCCCCAGTCTTCATGATTCGTCTGATTCATTTCCAAAATGATATCGGATGCCCCCCCGTCTACAAAAGAAGAGAAGGAACGAAGGAAAAAGGGAAAGTAGACTAAAACGATGAGAAAGACGAGAATGAATTGTTTTTCCCTTTTCGTTACATACCCCCACAATAAAACGGACCAAAAGAAAAGAGCCCAGAGCATGTCCAAACGCAGGAAGAAGGGAATGAAGAAAATAAAAATCTTGAGGCTGTTGATGAGAAGCCCTGAAATCTCTTGGGTCACATTTTTTCGGATGTCATAGAAAAAGAGAGGGAAATATTTAATCATGAGGACGATGCTGAAAATAATAAACGTCATGAGGATGGCATTGGAGAGAATATAGAACACGTTATAAAAAAGCTTAAGGGAAGTGGGATAATATTGAAATTGTACGGCCGCTCCTTTGAACACCTCAGGAAGGATTTTATGGAGCTGAAGAAAGTTTTGATGCCAGAGGGGCTCGTGCCAATTCAAAATAGGGCTGTGGCAGATCGGGCGAAAATGTTATAGAGTAAAGCGCCATCTGGATGGCTTGATCAGCGTCCCCCTTCCGTCTCGCCTGCTCGGATTCTCGCATCAGTAGGAGAGAAAGGATCGGAACGTTTCGAATCCCTTTGTCCAATTTCAATTGGTAGAGTTGATCCAGCTCTTGCTGGCTCAGAGAGGTACTTTTTTTAAGATCCCATACTCGATCGGTCGAAGATGGACTCTCAACAGAAAAGAATTCTTTAGAGAAAGGGAGAGTTTCCTTTCTCGTGAGCACCCCCATGTAATAAAGCAGAGAAAGAATTAGAATGATCGATATCAAAATGGCTTTCTTCATGAAACAATCATTCTCACGAGAGCCGGCCTATTCCAAACGGTAGTTGGGGGCTTCTTTAGTAATGATCACGTCATGGACATGGCTCTCTTTTAACCCCGATGACGTAATTCGGATAAATCTTGCCTTTTGTTGTAATTCCTGGATATTTTCTGCCCCCAGATACCCCATCCCTGCTTTCATTCCTCCGATGAGTTGTTGGATACCATAGGAGAGGGCTCCACGGTAAGGGACCCTTCCTTCAATTCCCTCCGGAACCAGCTTGGTTTCGCTTTCGACATCCCCCTGGAAGTACCGATCCTTGCTCCCCTCCTTCATGGCCTCAATGGACCCCATTCCTCGATAAACTTTATAACTCCTCCCTTGATAAAGCACGATCTCTCCCGGACTCTCATCCGTCCCGGCAAATAAATTTCCGATCATGACCGAACGCGCTCCGGCAGCGATGGCCTTCGTAATGTCTCCGGAAAACTTAATTCCACCATCTGCAATCACAGGCACTTCGTATCTTTCCGATACTTCAGACGTCTCCATGATCGCAGAGAGTTGGGGAATTCCCACCCCCGCAATCACCCGTGTGGTGCAAATCGATCCGGGCCCCACTCCGACCTTCACCGCATCGACGCCTGCTTTGATGAGATCCAAAGTCCCATCCTGGGTGGCCACATTGCCCCCGATGAGTTGACAATCGGGGAAATTCTTTTTGGTATCACGGATTGCATCCAATACGTCCCTGGAATGGCCGTGAGCCGTATCAATGACTAAGACATCCACACCTGCCTTGATCAATGCCTCGGTTCTCGCCTCCCTGTCTTTCCCCGGACCGATGGCAGCCCCCACACGAAGCCGGCCAAGAGGGTCTTTGCAGGAATAAGGATATTTTCTCATCTTCTCGATGTCTTTGATGGTGATGAGCCCCTTCAGATTATTCTGTTCATCCACGACCAATAATTTCTCAATTCTGTTCTTATGAAGAATCTCCTTGGAGGCCTCGAGGGTGGTCCCGACCGGAACGGTAATGAGATGATCCTTCGTCATCACCACGGAGATTTTTTCATCCAGTCGCTTCTCAAATCTTAAATCCCGATTCGTCAGAATCCCAACCAGCTTTCCATTTTTTGTAATAGGAACTCCTGAAATACGATATTTTTTCATCACTTCCAATGCTTCGAAAATCTTTTGTTCCGGGTCCATGGTAATGGGATTGAGGATCATCCCGCTTTCGGATTTCTTCACTTTATCCACTTCAATGGCTTGATCGGAGACGGACATATTTCGATGGATAATTCCAATCCCCCCCTCTTGAGCCATGCAGATCGCTGTCTTGGATTCGGTAACCGTATCCATGGCCGCACTCACCAACGGAATATTTAACCGGATCGTTCGGGTCAGGTGTGTGCCGATATCCACCTCCTTGGGCAAGACCTCAGAGAAAGCTGGAACGAGCAATACATCGTCAAAGGTCAAGCGTTCCTCAATTTCTATAAGATGGTTTCCCATCGTCTCCCCTCGCTTCCATCATCCAATTTTGATTTGATATATCAAACGGATCTCCATTTGTCAACCCGACATTATCCATCCCATCCATGGAATGACTTTCTTCCCTTAATTTTCTATCGACCGCCAGGAAAAACTTCTCGAGACTTTCGGGGCGAAGGGCTGAGATGGAAACGCCATTATATCTTTGGCAAACGGCTTCTCCTTCCTGACGACTCAACTTATCTTCTTTATTAAAGACCGACAATCGCGGAATATGATCCAGCTTTAGTTCAAAGAGAATTTTTTCGACAGACTCAATATGGTCCGGAAAACGAGGGTGGCTCACGTCAATCAGGTGAATCAATAAACTTGACTCTCTTAGTTCATCAAAAGTCGGTCGAAAGGCCCCCATCAGGTCTTTTGGCAAATCCTTGATAAATCCAACCGTATCAGTAATCACCACTTTATGAATTTTAGGAAATTTTAATCTTCGGGTTGCCGTGTCAAGGGTGGAAAAGAGTTTGTCTTCGACCTGAAATTGACTCCTGGTGAGGAGGTTGAACAGGGTCGATTTTCCGGCATTGGTGTATCCAATGATGGAAAGAATGGGGATTCCTGTTTTTGCTCTTCGGGATCTTCTCTGCTCCCTTCTCCTGCTCAATTTTTCTATTTCCTTTTCCAGGAGATGGATTCGATCCCCGACTCGACGACGATCAATCTCTAACTTCGTCTCTCCTGGTCCCCGTCCTCCAATCCCACCCGTCAGACGTGAAAGGGCTAATGTCTTCCTGGCCAACCGAGGAAGCAAATATTTTAATTGGGCCAGTTCGACCTGAATCTTTCCGTCCAAGGTGTGTGCCCGCTGGGCAAAAATATCCAAAATAAGTTGGGTACGGTCAAGGACTCTCAGTTCGGTCAAATCAGAAATAGTAGCCATCTGACCGGGAGCTAAATTTTGATCAAAAATAATCAAATCAACCCCCAATTGCATACACTTGACCAACAATTCTTTCAACTTCCCCTCCCCCATCAGGGTCGTAGGAGAAACATTTTGCGGTCGCTGGATAATCGAATCCACAGCAAATACTCCGCTCGACTCCGCCAATTCCTTCAATTCCTCCATGGACTCCTCTAACCGTTCACGGTTCTCCTTGCTGACACTGATGAGAATGGCTTTTTCTTTAGCCCCCTTGAGCGGAATCGATCTCTGTCCCCTTTGAAATTCGTCCTCGAGGGATTGGATCCACTTTAAGAAGTCCACATCGAAATAGCTAACAGAAGATGGAGGATCAATCTCCCAGACCTTCTTATGCGGGTTATCAGGGAGAAGGTGTGCAGAATGGATTAATCCTGAGGCATCAGTATCCTTAGCGTTGAGAGCCACCATCATATCCAGTCTCAAGAGAGCGAGATCTGTCAAATCCTCTCCAGTCAAAGGCTCTCCTTGCAGGTGAGTATGGATGAGACGAAGTCCTCTCAACCTGAGGATTCCAGATCGATAACGGGAGAGGTCAGGAATCGTCATCCCCTTTTGATCTCCTACAATGACGTATTCAATGGATCCCCGGCGGCCTACCAGAATGCCTATCTGGCGTCGAATTTCATTCGAAAGTTCGCTGAGGAGGCGGGCAATTTCAGGCGTAACAACCTTTTGAGGAGGGATTTTCCTTCTATAAATACGTTCGATTCTTCTGATTTGGTTTGGTTTTAGGCCGAAGATGTTACCGTAAACTTTGTTAATTTATTCCTCCTTAATTTCTTTCAATATTAATATGCCGCGCCAACGAAGTCAAGTATTTCTATTCATTAAGAAATTCAACTCTCCCGGGTCTTCCTATTTCTCCCCGCCTTTGAACCTTCACCTCCAAGAAATGACCAATAGCCCACACACTTGTGAGAAGATGTTCTGTTATTTGGCTGGTGGTAAAGGAAGAGTTACCTTTCGCCATAGCTACGAAAGGGATAAGTTGGTCTGCTAAGTGAGGGTCAATACAACCATCCGATTCCATATAATTTTTCAATGAATCCACGGCTTCATCGGCCACTTTCTCGGCAGGTTTTCCTCTTGCACCTAAAGACGAAAATCCTGCGAATGTCTTTTCATATTCAGCTAACAAGAACAGGAAAGAACCTGGTCCATTCGAAGGAACATCCTGCAGGATGGTAATCTCACCATCGATCTTCAGGTCCCTCCGAATCCTCTCAAAGGCTTGCTGCTTTTGTCTCTCTGTCACATGTTTAGGAAGGTTGGAGGAAGCAGAAATTCCGCGAATCTTTTTCAGTGAGCCCCGGTCAACCAAGGAAATTGGCTTAAGTCCGTGAACGGGATTGATTTCCAATTCAATCTTGCCTCCTCCTTTTGGATAGAACCCCCACTTTTCAATGGCGGCGTTGGCGGATACTCCCATCCATTGGAGAATGGGCAATAGAACCTCAGAGAGATAATGAAAAGATGGACTCCAAGGGACATGGGTACCACCGACCAAGGTCAACCTTGACTTTTCATTGGCCAAACAAAGAGGAAGAAAAAGGGCTTGAAGGAGGAGTGAGACTGATCCCGCTGTCCTCACTTCGAATTGATAATCTCCCGGTAGAATCTTTTGGGGAATGAAAGTAATTTTCTGTGACCCAAATCTAACCCCTTCTGTCTGAGCTTCTGTAATTCTAGACAACGCTTCTACGGCTACCAAATGCTGGGCTTGAAGACCGGGGTTCTTTCGCTTTGATCGAATGTGGTGGATGGTGAAGGGTTTCTTCAGAATAGCTGAGAGGGCAAGAGCCGTCCTTAATATCTGCCCTCCCCCTTCCCCATAAGACCCATCAATTTCAACAGGCTTTCCTTCTGCAACAACCATTTCTAATAACTTATTAAAAAGGTCATCCAATGTCAATTCAATTTGACGCCAGCGAGAAAAGGAGTTACATCCGATCCATTTCATGTTAATCTATTAGAAAATATTTTTGATGGAGTATAGCGTTTTGGCTGAATTGATCATCATAGGCTCGGGAACTGGAATTCCCTCTTTAAAGAGAGGTTCTCCAGGTCTTGTCGTCCTCTCGGATAGCTCGACCTTATTGATCGATAGTGGGCCTGGAGCCTTGAGGAAGATGCTGGAGGTTGGGATAACCTACCAGGATATTGACGTTCTCCTCTATACCCACATTCACCCAGACCATGTTTCTGACCTCGTTCACGTTCTCTTTGTATGTAAATATGCAGATCTTCCGCGGGAAAAAGAACTATTGTGCATTGGAGGGCCTGGATTTAAATCTTATTTTGAGAGATTGAAGAACCTTTATGGCTCCTGGATTGAACCCCTATCTTACCGATTGACCATCAAAGAGATCTCTCAAGAACCCCTTCTCTATCGGGACATGAGAATCATTTCAAAACCCATGGCCCACATTTCTGAAAGCGTTGGCTATCGGATCAAGTTTAACGATGGCAAATCGATGGCCATTTCTGGGGACACGGATTATTGTCAAAATATTATTGATCTGGCCTCTGAAGTGGACCTCCTTGTTCTCGAGTGTTCTTTCCCTGATGGGAAGAAAGTAGAAGGCCACCTCACCCCTTCGTTGGCTGGAAGAATTGCAATAGAATCGCGCTGTAAAAAAGTTCTTCTCACCCATCTCTATCCAGTTTGTGACCAATTTGATATCGTGAAGCAATGTAAGCAAGTTTATCGAGGTCAAGTCATTTTGGGAGAGGACCTTTTGAGGATTCAGATTTAGACTTTTTGGAATGATTTGACAATCCCTCTCTTTTGTGGGATACTGATATTTTGGGAGGAGAAATCTTGAAAAGATACAAGCTCTTATTGATTCTTTCCATCTTTTTCATGTTTGCGTTTGCTGCTGCAATTCCAAGCCAAGAGAAGGCACCAGTCTTTACCATCGAGGTAGATGGAATTATAAACCCCGCCACTGCAAAGTTTATTACGGATTCGATCGATCAAGCCACTAAAGAAGGTGCCCAATGTTTGATTATTCAGCTCGATACCCCTGGAGGGTTGCTGGAGTCGACAAGGATGATCGTTAAAAAGATGCTTACCTCTAATATCCCGATCATTGTATATGTGTCTCCCAGCGGCGCAAGGGCGGCTTCTGCTGGCGTATTTGTCACCATGGCTGCACACATCGCCGTGATGGCTCCTGGCACTCACATCGGAGCAGCCCATCCCGTCACATTGGGAGGAGAAGGAAAAGAAAACAAAACGATGACGGAAAAAATCGTCAACGACACGGCTGCCTTCGTTAAGAATATTGCCAAGACCCGAGGGAGAAATGCGGATTGGGCTGAAAAGGCGGTAGTGAAAAGTGTCTCCATCACTGAGGATGAGGCGGTCAAACTTAATGTCATCGATTTTATTAGCCCTGATCTTCAGAACCTTCTCGCCAGTCTTGACGGTAAGATTGTAAAATTCGATGGCGGCACCCGAACCCTTCAAACGAAGGGAATTCAACCCAAACCAATTCAGATGAGCTGGCGCGAAAAACTTCTGGATGTCATTTCTAATCCTCAGATTGCCTACTACCTTCTCATGTTAGGGGGGATGGGAATCTTTTTCGAATTATCAAATCCTGGAGTCATTCTTCCTGGGGTAGTTGGGGGAATTTTCCTTATCCTCGCTTTCTACGCATTGCAGGTGCTTCCGGTCAATTATGCCGGCTTGGCGCTGATCCTATTCGCCATCATCCTATTCATTGCCGAAATCAAAGTGGTCAGTCATGGATTGTTAGCGGTGGGTGGCGTTATCTCCCTTTTCTTAGGTTCACTGATGTTATTTCAAAGTCCAGCTGAATATATGAGACTCTCTTTGAGTGTCATTATCCCCGCTGTTCTGGTTACATCAGCCTTCTTTATTTTTGCAGCAACCATGGCCATCCGGGCGCGCCTGAGAAAACCGACGACGGGGATGGAAGGCCTTATAGAAGAAGTAGGGATTGCTTCGACACCTATTGCTCCGGAAGGAAAAGTCTCCATTCATGGAGAGTTCTGGAATGTCGTCAGTGACCAAAATATCGAAAAAGGAGATAAGATTCAAGTCATCGGGGTAGTGAATCTGAAATTAAAAGTCAAAAAAATTGAATAAGGAGGGAATCATATGGGCATGACAGGTCTTCCATCAGGTTTCTTTTTTCTTTTTGTCTTCATATTGATCTTAGCTGCTTCAGCCATCAAGATTCTGAGGGAATACGAACGAGGGGTTATCTTCCGTTTGGGAAGGCTGATCGGCGCCAAGGGGCCGGGTATTATCTTCATCATTCCCGGAGTTGACAAGCTTCTGAGGATTAGTCTGAGATTGGTCACGTTGGACATCCCGCCCCAGGATGTTATCACCCGTGACAATATCTCCATTAAAGTGAATGCCGTCGTCTATTTTCGCGTCCTGGATCCAAATAAGGCGGTCGTCGAAGTGGAGAATTATCTTTATGCCACCTCTCAATTGGCTCAAACCACACTTCGAAGCGTCGTGGGGCAGGCGGATTTGGATGAATTGCTCTCCCAGAGAGACAAAATCAACTTGAAACTCCAAGATATCTTAGATAAACACACAGAACCATGGGGAATCAAGGTCTCTCTGGTGGAAACCAAACAGGTAGATCTGCCGGAGAATATGCAGAGGGCCATTGCAAAACAGGCAGAAGCAGAAAGGGAGAAGAGAGCCAAAATCATCCATGCCGAGGGTGAATTCCAGGCTGCAGAAAAATTGACTCAGGCTGCCAATGTGATCAGTGTCAATCCTACGGCTCTCCAGCTAAGGTTCCTTCAGACCTTAGCGGAAATCGCCACTGAGAAGAACTCAACCACCATCTTCCCCGTGCCGATTGATATCATCAGCCCTTTTCTGAAGAAGTAGTAAGATCACTTCCAGAAGATACTTTGATGTTTAATTGAATTCCGTCGACCCCTTTTCATCAATGGTTCAGAAAAGGGGTTTTTTTATTTCTTATACCCCACCGGCATAATCAATATGGGTTCGTGTTTGGGAGGTAGACCTGCCACTTTTGAAACCTCCGAGTCATTAAATGCACCCACGATCCCAGCCCCCAATCCGAGGGCTTCTGCCTGGAGAAATAAATTCTGACCCACATGTCCTGCTTCGATGAGCGCATACCGGACCCCTCTTTCCCCATATTTCCCGGTGATCCTTTTATATTCAGACGTAATGATATAGGTGACGGGTGCCTTAGCCATCCACATCTGTCCCAAAGAAGCGGATGCAATCTCCTTTCGCCGATCTCCTTTCGAAATCGGTGAGATGGAATGCTCTTTGGGTAAATAGTGATAAACGCCTGCCTCCATCTTTTCAACTCCATTCTCTCCGATGAGCACGTAAATATCCAAAGGGTACAATGCGCCTCCAGAAGGCGCAGCTCTCCCGCCTATTGTCGGATCCGTGATTCCCTGTGTAGCCCATAAGAGTTGCGAAAGATGAGCCAGGGAGAGAGTTCTCTGTTTAAAATCCCGAATGGTTCGCCTCTCCTTGATGGCCTTCTCCACAGAAACCCTCCCATCAAAAGAAGGCCTGGGGAGCGAGATAGAAGCATGTCCGATTCTTACCTCTAATAGACTTATTACAAAAAAGAAGGGTATAAACAGGCAAATCCATTTCTCTAACATTTTTTCCTCCCTTGTTTAGAGGTTTTTCCCTTTCTTCAATTGGTAATCCATTTGGCTCCAAATGCCCTGCAGAATCTGGACCTCTCTTTCATCCATCTGGCTTCTTCCAAATAGCCGTCTGAGCACTTGCATGATTCTTTTTGGATGGTTGGAATCCAGAAACCCGACTTGGATGAGCGTCTTTTCCATGTGCTCGAACATCCTCTCCAACTGTTCGGCCTGAGCCAATTGGACAGGGACTTTCGGAATCTCTTTCGAGGCTTGAAATAACTCGTAGCACACTACCATCACTGCTTGCGCAAGATTGAGGGATGGGAAGGACTCCATGGAAGGGATCCTTCCATAAAGATGACAAAGAGACAATTCCTCACTGGTCAATCCCTCTTTTTCTGAGCCGAAGGCCAGGCCAATTGAATTCTTCTGGGAGAGGGGAATGAGTCTTTCTGCCAGGGGCTCTTGGTGTCAGATCCGGGTGTCTCTCTTTTCCTCCTCGTGAAGTCATCCCAACCACACAACCCATTTCAGAAATAGCCTCTCTCAGAGTAGGAAACTCCTCTGCCCTCTCCAAAATATCTTCAGCCCCGGAGGCCAATTTATAGGCATTGGGATGGAGGGGAGAACATCCGTTAACTACGATCAACCGACCCAGGCCCATATTCTTCATCGCCCTGGCGACCGAACCGATGTTTTCATGGAATTTGGGCCTGACTAAAATGATTGAAATGGAATCAGGAGTGATCTTCCTCTTCATAAACCTTATTATAACGATGGAAAATTACCTTGACTATCAATTTTTTTTATCTTAATTAAACTGCATATTAACTTTCTTTAGAAAAAGGACTTTGATGAAAATGAAGGTTCCTTTTTTTGATTTATCGGCTCAGTTTGAATCCATCCAAGGTGAAATTAAATCTGCCATGGACGAAGTGTTTCAGAACCAACAATTCATCCTGGGATCTAAAGTACAGGCTCTGGAGGAAACCATCGCTCAATATTGCCGGACCCGATATGCCGTCGGGGTGGCCTCTGGTTCAGATGCCCTGCTTTTAGCCTTAATGGCCTTAGGAATCGGGACGGGCGACAAAGTGATCCTCCCTCCTTTCACCTTTTTTGCTACGGCAGGAACTGTTTCACGCCTTGGCGCCATCCCTGTCTTTGTGGATATCGATCGAGAGACTTATAACATCGACCCTTCGAAAATCGAGGAGAAGATAACACCGAGAACAAAGGCCATTATCCCTGTTCATCTCTTTGGACAATGTGCGGATATGACCCCTCTTCTTAAAATAGCCAAAGAGAAAAGACTTTTTGTCATCGAGGATGCTGCCCAGGCATTGGGAGCAGAGTATAAGTCCACGGCTGGATCAGAGGGACGTCGGGCCGGGCAGATCGGCGACCTTGGGTGTTTTTCTTTTTACCCGACAAAAAATTTGGGCGCCTTTGGAGATGCAGGAATGGTGGTAACGGACAACTCCGGGTGGGCAGAAAAGGTTCGACTGCTCAGGGTCCACGGAAGTCAACCCAAATATTTCCATAAACAGATCGGGATCAACAGCCGTCTCGATACCCTTCAGGCTGCTGTCCTCTTGGTGAAATTCAAATATCTCGAAAAATGGACCGCAGAGAGACAAAGGAAGGCTGAACGTTATCGGTTGTTGTTCCAAGATCTTCTCTCTTCTGTAAAAGGCTTTATGCTCCCAACCGTTCAATATCAGAACCGCCATATCTTTCATCAATATGTGATTCGTGTTCCGGAAAGAGATCGGCTGAAACAATTCCTATCAGAGGAGGGGATTGGCACAGACATCTATTATCCTATTCCTCTCCATTTACAGGAATGTTACTCCTTTTTAAAACATCATCGAGGAGATTTTCCAAATTCTGAGAAGGCCTCCGAAGGAGTCTTAGCTCTCCCTATTTATCCTGAGTTGACCGAAGATCAACAGATGGCCGTCGCGGATCGAATCAAAGCGTTCTATAGAAGAATCGGGTCGAAGGGGTCTGAGGTGCCAGTGGTCAAGTGAAATACCTATTACTAAGGAGTCCATAATTGATTAGACATATTCTTCCGAAAATCTCCCCTAACCCCTCTTTTCCAAAGAGGGGAATTCCTCCCTTTAGTAAAGGGAGGGGGGAGGGATTTGGTCTTCGACGTCCGTACTTCTATGAACAGATTAATAGGAAGAATTACTTGAACCCTTGAACGCCTGCCTGCCGGCAGGCAGGCACCCCTCTCCCATCAAGGGAGAGGGAGAAACAAGTGGAAAGATTTTCATATGAAAGGGACCATGGAAGAACAACTCATCCAAAAGATCCGTCAAAAGAAGGCCCTGATCGGGGTCATCGGGATGGGATATGTTGGCCTTCCTTTGGTCCTAAGGTTTTGTGAAGAAGATTTCAGAATCTTAGGATTCGATATCGATTCTAAAAAAGTCGCGATCCTGAAGAGAGGGAAGAGTTATTTGAAATCCATTCCCTCCTCCCGGATTTCCCAGTTCATCCGAAGTGGCCATTTAGATGTGACCGATGCCTTTTCACGTCTCGATAAACCCGATTGCATCTTGATTTGCGTCCCCACTCCCTTGACTGAAAAAATGGAGCCCGATCTCCAATACATAGAAAATACGACCGAAGCCATCCGCCAGAATCTGAGGAAAGGTCAATTGATTGTTTTGGAAAGTACCACTTACCCGGGAACCACTGAAGAGATGGTCCTTCCCAGATTGGAATCAAGTGGTTTAAAGGTTGGGAAAGATTTCTTTCTGGCCTTTTCCCCGGAAAGGGAGGATCCAGGAAATAAGCGATTTGCAACCCATCAAATTCCAAAGGTAGTGGCTGGAGCGACTCCATCCTGCCAGAGAGTTGTCACTGTCCTATATAGCCAGATCATCCAGAAGGTCGTACCCGTTTCTTCCCCTCGGGTCGCGGAATTGACCAAACTCCTTGAAAATATCTATCGAAGTGTAAATATCGCCTTGGTGAATGAACTAAAGATGTTGGCTGACCGGATGGGTATTGATATCTGGGAAGTTATCGAAGCCGCCAGTACCAAACCTTTTGGATTTTCACCTTTCTACCCGGGTCCTGGAATGGGAGGCCATTGTATTCCTATTGATCCCTATTATCTCTCCTGGAAAGCGCGAGAATATGATTTCACGACAAGATTTATTTTCTTGGCGGGGGAGATCAATGTTCACGTTCCCTATTATGTTGTTGCCAAGATTCAAGATGCCCTCAATGGAAGGGGAAAAAGTATAAAAGGAGCAAAAATCTTGATCCTGGGAGTCGCCTATAAGAAAGATGTGGACGACGCCAGAGAATCCCCCGCACTGTCCATCATGAATCTCCTCCAGAAAAAAGGGGCGGTCATCCTCTACCACGATCCCTATATCCCATCCCTTCCCTCCTTTCGGAAATACTCCTTTAAGTTGAATTCTTCCCCTCTGACGGAGCAACTACTTCGCAGAATCGATGCCGCTGTCGTCGTGACAGACCATAGTATTGATTATCAAAGGATTGTCAGGCTCGCCCCCCTTGTCATCGATACCCGCAATGTCACAAAAGGGATGGACCGTTGGAAAAACAAAATCGTTAAAGCCTGATTCGAAGAATTCTAAATCCTAATACTGAAACCCTATCGCGAAATATCAAAAGCCAAGACCTGATCCCCAAATTCCGTTCCCCCCTCACCCTCCCTGTTCCCGTTGGGGAGAGGGATGGGGTGGTTAGAAGGGGTACTTGCGCGGGGTACGCTGCATACTGATCCAACGCAGTTCTGTGAATTCCTCCAGAGCGGCCTTACCACCGAACCGACCCCAACCACTATCCTTCACGCCGCCAAAGGGCACCTGTGGCTCATCGTGAACCGTCTGATCGTTTATGTGAACCATCCCTGATTCGATACGCTCGGCAATAGCCAGACCTTTGGCGAAATCGCGAGTGAATACAGCCGCCGAAAGCCCGTACTGAGTATTGTTTGCTACGGCCACGGCCTCCTCTTCGTCTTTGACCTCAATCACCGAGACCACCGGGCCAAAGGTCTCTTCACACGAAAATGGTGTGTTGGGCTTTACGTTAATCAGCACTGTCGGATAGTAACAGAGCCCCTCGGATTTGCCGCCGCACAAGATCTTAGCGCCATCGCGGACGGCAGCATCGACGCTCTTCTTGACTTCCTTGAATTGGTGCTCGTTGATGAGGGGGCCAATGATCGTGTCGGGTTCTTTCGGATTGCCGACTTTGTAGGTTGAAACCTTTTTAACAAATTTTTCCGTAAATTCCTTGGAGATGGGTTTTTCAACGATGACTCGTCGTGTGGACATACAGATTTGTCCTTGATGGAGGAACCCGCCGAATGCGGCGGCGTTCACGGCATCATCAATGTTGACGTCGCGCAGGATGATGAGCGGATTCTGTCCGCCCAGTTCCAGGGCGACCCGCTTAAGGAACCGTCCCGCTTTTTCTGCAAGCTGGCGGCCCACCGCGGTCGAACCGGTCAAGTTGATGCGGCGCACCTTCGGGTTTTCGATGAATTCATCTCCAATCTCCCCGCTTTTTCCCGGCCCGTTTGTAACAAGATTCAAAACGCCTTTCGGAAAACCAGCTTCGTGAAAGACCTCTGCAATCACGACACCGCCTGCTGCGGCTGAATCCATCGAAGGCTTGAGAACTGCGGTGTTCCCGTAGGCAATCGGCAGACAGATAGAGCGTAGTGATAGAATCAGTGGCGCATTCCACGGTGCTATGCCTGCGACAACACCTACGGGTTGGCGGATCGCCATATAGAATGCGCCCGGCAGGTCGGCAGGGATAATTTCACCGGTTAGCTGATGGACCTGTGCGGCAGCTTCGCGCAGCAAACCCGGGGTAAACCCCGTCTGGAACATCGCAAAGCCGAAGGTACAGCCAGTTTCCTCGGCGAGAATCGTAACAATCTCATTTTGTTTCTTCTCGAGAATATCCGCCGCCTTTAAAAACAAGGCCTGGCGCTCAGCCGGGAGCGTATGTGACCACGCGGGAAATGCCGCTGCTGCCGCGTCAACAGCGCGTTTGGCGTCAGCCCGTTTTCCGGATGGAACTCGCGCAAAAACCTCACCTGTATAAGGGTTGAGATCGTCGTAGACCTGGCTGTCCAGGGCACCTACCCACTCACCGTTAATGTACATTTTGTATTCTCTTGGCATCTTGGTTCCTCCTATCAAAAGTTTTTGCAGGTTAATTCCATAGGCAACAAAAAAAATTGACTCTGTACCCACTTTATAGCTAAAAGTGCAAACAAGAGTGAAGCTCCCCGCCCATCCCGTCAGGACGGGACCGGCACGCCGGGGCTTCCCGGCATTGTAATATCATTCATATTGTGCCTCTTAACCCCGCCTACCTGCCTACCGAAGGCAGGCAAGGCGGGGCTTGCGCGGGGCACGTTCCGGTCAAAAAGGATGGTGTCTCCAGAAATGGTAGAGATAGAGCTGGGCATACCCTGCATAAGGGCCAAAATGATTGGATGCAAATTCCTCCATCGCCTTCTCTCCAGCATTTCTCCCCTTAAAATAGACCCTTTGTAACCCCTTTTTAATCCAAGTATCCATCGGAAAGGCCTCAAGAAAATCCAGCGAATAAAGGAGTGTGCAATCGGCCACCTTTTTCCCCACGCCGGAAAGTCGCATCAATTTTTCCCTGGCCATTTTATAAGGTAAATCTTTCAGCAAGAGCAGTTGATTCCGATCCATACAGCGGCTGGCATTCACCAGATAATTTGTTCTAAACCCTGCCCTGGCCGATTTCAGTTGAAGCGGATTCCTTATAGATTGAGGTTCAGGAAATCGGTAACCGAGGTAGTTTCCCCAAATAACCTTTTCCCCTGAGGATCTGCAGACATGTTCGATGATACAACGGATATGCGAGACAGCCTTAGCTGAAGAGCATAAGAAAGAGAGAAGACATTCCCATGCATCTTGTCGGATCAGTCTCATCCCTCGATACTCCTTGATTGCTTGATGAATCATTGGATCCTGGTCGATCTCTTTCAAAATAGAATCGAAATCTTCATCCAGTCTGAAAAAATGGATCAAGAGAGGTTCTTCAACACCCTCGTAGAAAAGAAGATCTCCTTTCTGCCAGAGGGAAAAAATCCGATCCGAGGCTTGAACGATGTAGGTATCTAAAACCTTGGTAAAACGGAAAAATTGTCCGCATTCCAGGGTATGCTTAAGCGAAAAATGAGGAATTCGGAGTCGGGGGGTCATTCCTTCTTACCCGATGGAGGTCGGCGGAAAAAATCGTAAATTCCCTCTTACCCGCACCCTCTCCCACTAGTCGCTGCGACTCGAAACCGAGGGGAGAGGGAAATTTATGTGTGGGATCACCTTAGATTTCCTCCCCCTTGAGGGGGGGGTGTGTACGGGGGTTATGAGATCTGGTCTCTACCAGCAGAAAACGCTTCTCTGTTCAGTTCATGAACCTTGGGAGGGAGGTAATTCAGAATTGTTTTTAGCCAGAGATCTTCATTGACCTCAAAACATTTTGAAATAGCACCTAAGAGCACAACATTAGCTGCCCGGACATCTCCTAATTGCAGGGCAATCTCTGTTCCCTTTACCAAATAGAAATTTCTAATTTTTGATCGAATGATGTCAGGGATGGCTCTGGGATATTCCATCTCCCCTAAATTGACGGCCGGAGGTCTAATTTGGTGATCGTTCATAATAATTTTACCATTAGGCCTTAGATGGTTAAACCACCGGAGCCCTTCCAGCTGTTCAAAAGCCAAGAGGACATCCACTTCCCCTTGCTTGATCAGAGGGGAATAAACCTTTTTGCCAAAACGGAAATGGGAAGTGACGATTCCTCCCCTCATCGCCATTCCGTGAACTTCGCTCTTTTTCACATCATAGCCTGCTTCCATAAAAACCTCAGACATCATGTCGCTCGCTATGATGACCCCCTGCCCTCCAACGCCTGCAACCAAGATATTGGTGGTCGTTTGATCCATTTTCTCACCCTGTTCAAAAATACTCACATGGTTTCAAAACCGAATATGGGTTTTTCTTCCTGACTCTTAATGGCTCCGAATTTACACACTTGATAACAGAGATGGCACCCCGGACATAGGCTCGCTTCAATGTGAGAAATGCCCTTTCGCTTCTTTCCATCCGCGGTCATCGCCATTTCCCCTTCCACCGATTGATAAGAGATGGCAGGACAACCCAAGTTGACACAGGTTTTACATCCAATACATTTGGTGGAATCAACTTGAAGAGGCTTGTTATATTTCTTAAAAGCCCTCCGAAGGAGCGTGCAAGGCCCTTCACTGATCACGAGAGAGGGTTCATCCTTTTCGAGTTCTTCCCCAATTACCCTTTCCGTCTCCTCTAAATTCCATGGATTTACTTTCCTGGGGTTTTCAATCCCAAGGACCCGGCCCAATTCAACGAAATCGATTCGGTGGGTTTTCTCTCCTCGAATGGTATATCCTGTTGCCGGATGCTCTTGCTGACCCGTCATGCCGGTTGTTCGGTTATCCAAAATGATCGTGGTCGTGGAACTCCTGTTATAACCAACGTTCATGAGAGGATGGACTCCTCCATGGAGGAATGTGGAATCTCCGATCACGCTAACGATCTTCCCATTTCCTTTATCTCCAAGTGCCTTTGCCATGCCATGGGCACCGCCAATACTCGATCCCATACAGATATTGCTATTGATCACATTCAAAGGAGGATAAGCCCCTAAAGTGTAGCATCCGATGTCGCCGGCAGTAAAAACCTTTAACTTTCTTAAAACATGCATAATTCCTCGGTGAGGGCATCCTGGACACAGATTGGGTGGTCTGGGAGGGAGAGGCTCTTTAAAGAAAGGCTTGGGCGGTCTAAATTTCTTCCCCAACATTCCTTTCTCAATGAGAAATGGGTTTAATTCACCACAGATGGGGAACAGGTTCTTCCCTCCTCTGGGTTTAAATCCCATTGCCAGGATATTTTCTTCCAGGAAAGGATCCAGCTCTTCAACGACATAAACCTTCTTTACCCTTTTAAAGAACTCACCGATCAGATTTTTGGGCAATGGCCATACCATCCCAAGCTTGAGGTAAGAATAATTTGGGAAAACCTCTTTTGCATATTGATAGGAGATCCCTGCGGAAATAATCCCGATCGTTGGGTCGTTGATCTCCATTCGATTTCCCGGAAATTGCTCAGCAAATTCCTTCAATCTGAGAAAACGCTCCTCGATAAAGGCGTGCCGAATTCGTGCAAAAGAAGGCAGCATGGTATATTTCGCTGTATCTTTCTTAATCTCTATGGGGACCGGAGGAACGACCGGATCCTGCGTCGCCACAATGCCTTTCGCATGAGAGATTCGGGTCACACTCCTTACCATGACAGGGGTATCAAATTTTTCACTGACCTCAAAACCCAATTTGATAACGTCCTTTGCTTCCTGGCTGTCACTCGGTTCAAACATGGGGACTTTTGCAAACCTGGCATAATGTCGATTATCCTGCTCGTTCTGGGAACTGTAAAGTTCAGGATCGTCACAGGTAACGAGGACTAAGCCTCCGTTGACGCCCACATAGGAGAGCGTCATAAAAGGATCTGCTGCCACATTGACCCCCACATGTTTCATCGATGCCATTGCCCTCGCGCCTGCCAGAGAAGCCCCTGCGGCGACTTCCAATGCCACCTTTTCATTAGGAGACCATTCCGCATAAATTCCCCTATATTCTCGGGCTATGGTTTCCAAAATTTCTGTGCTGGGTGTACCCGGGTAGGCAGCAGCTACTTTTACCCCGGCCTCAAAAGCACCCCTCGCCATGGCTTCATTTCCGCTCATTATCTTTTTCATCTATCACCCTTTAATCCAAGATCGAGCTTGGAATACGAATTCTTGTCAAGTGAAGTATCCGACTCACTCTCACTTCACTTTTCAAGATTGGAAATTTTTCTCAATACGATATTCGTCATTTCAGACTTCTGAGAAGCCGTTACAAACTTCCTGTAATTTTCGAGCGCCTCGTTATTTTTCCCCGACTTTTCATAACATCGACCCAGCCCTAAATAGGCATTCGCTGATTGGAAGCCTTCACCCAAATCGACAATTTTTTGGTAAGTATTGATTGCCTTTTCATAATCCTTCTTACCTTCATAGGAATAACCGAGACCTTCCAAGGCAAATGATCGGTAAAGCTTTTCCCTCCCTGCTTTTTGGAGGAAGCTCTCATAGGTTTTCACGGCTTCTCCAAATTCACCTAACCTTAGAGCGATGTTCCCTTTATACAAAATAGCGATTTTCCCGGACGAAGTTCCCGCGAATTTTGTGATGACTTCATCAAATTTTTCCAAAACATTCTTATATTCTTGCGGAGATCCCTCTCGGTACGGAGAGTTAACCATCTGGTAAGTTTCCATGGCTATTCTAAACATCTGGTAAGCCTTTTCCTCATTTCCCCTTTCCCATTTTTGAAAGATAAAGACAGATAAGATGAGGATCAATAGAATCCCTCCCCCTGCTGCGATGGACTTGGAATGATGGCTGACAAAAAGAAAGGCTCTTTCGGTAAGGGTAATGAATTCATCAGGCTTTTTTAACTTCTTCTTTATAATCTTTTTTGCTCTGGTCATCTCAAATCACCTTTCATGTATACAATTATGATAACTTTTTTTCAAGACTTTGAGAAGCCCCCCTCAGCACTCTCTTCTCCCCTAATCGAAGTGTCAGTTTGATCTGATCGAAGTACTCAATCAATGGGATGACATATTTTCTTGAGGCCTTGGTCATTTCTTTAAATTGAGGGGTGGTGATCTCTTGGTGGCTCTTTAAATAGGTGACCAATTCCTCTTTCAAATTTTCGAAGGAGACTCGATGAAAATAGATTTCACCTTTAATCTTGACCAATATTCCTTCATGACCGAGATGTTCAAAAATCGCTCGAACCTCTTCCTCTCTTTCAGACCATTCTTCTGACAATTCCCTTGGAGACGGCGGTTGAAGTCCTCCCTTCAAGACAGCTGCCTCCACCCGCTTGACCAAACCCTTCTCATCGGCAGATGAGACTTGGTGACCGGGAAGCCTCAACTTATCTTTTTCCAATACAAGCTCTTTCGATTGGATGAACTCATTGATGAGAATTTGAAAAAGTTTAACATCCACCTCTGGAGGAAGTTTTGTCCTCAACTCCTCTTTGGACAATCCGGATTTCATCGGGAATTTCTGATGGAATTCCCTCAATTGTGTCAGAGCCAATTCCCTCAGCCCTTGATATTGTCCCCTCTCAATTACTTTCAGTTTTTCAGGATCGATGAGCAGAAGAACTCCTTTTTCCGCCATCTTTCTGATGATCGACTGGACCTCACCGGGTGGCATCTCAACGCGGTTCAATAGGTCTTCCAAGGTAATACCCCCCATCCTTGAATGATGAATATGCTGTAAGAGGGCTTGTTCACCCGTTCCGTCTTTGAGGAGACTCAGGTCAGTGATTACTGACGAAGAAAATCTTCTATGTTTGTCCGGATGACTGTCCAGAATAATCCCTCCTCCTACTGTTTGGATGGCAGCCGAGCCCCGGATGACAAAACGGTCCTTAGGCAAGGCCACTACCGGCTGTTCCAATCTCAATTGAACGAATCCACTCTCTCCTGGAACCAATTCTTCCCGATCAAGGAGAAATATGGATGTATTAATGAGCGTTGTACCAATATGAAACCTCTGTTTGGTACGGTGTTTCAAGGGCCGGGGGGCATCCGGCAAATACTCAAGATAAGCATCGATGAGTTGCGTAGGTCTAAGGGTATTCGGCCGAATGAGAACGTCCCCTCTCTCAATCGCCGAAGTTTCTATTCCCTGAAGGTTCACGGCTGTTCGTTCCCCTGCAACGGCTTTTTCAACACTCCTATTATACACTTGGAGGTTTCTGACCTTCCCTTCTAAGCCAGAAGGAAGAGCTTGAACTGTCTCCCCTAAAGAAAGGCTCCCGGAGATCATGGTCCCTGTCACGACTGTTCCAAAGCCTTTCATGATGAAGACGCGGTCGATCGGCAACCGGAATAAACCATCCGGAGACCTCCCTTCAATTTCTTTTGAGAGAAGATCAAGTGCAGAAATGAGTTGAGGAATTCCTTCCCCTGTCACAGAGGAAACGGCAAGGATCGGGGCACTTTTTAGAAAAGTATTCTCGACAATTTCAGACACTTCTTCTTTAACTAACTCTAACAATTCGCGATCAACCAGGTCAGTTTTGGTGAGAACGACCAGCCCCTTTTTCACTTTTAAAAGTCTACAGATATCTAAATGCTCTCTCGTCTGGGGCATGACTCCTTCATCCGCAGCGATGACCAAGGCAACCAGGTCGATCCCCCAAACCCCCGCCACCATATGCTTCACAAACTTTTCGTGGCCTGGCACATCAATAATCCCCAATTGTATCCCGCTGGGTAGGTCTAAAAAAGTGAATCCCAGTTCGATGGTGATCCCTCTTTCCTTTTCTTCTTTCAGTCTATCTGTATCCACACCTGTCAGGGCTTTCACAAGAGCTGTTTTCCCATGATCGATATGTCCGGCAGTGCCAAGAATGACGTGTTTCATCAGCCACCCCTACAATGAATGCTTCCAAGCGATCACTAAACATAACAAAAAGCCTTCCATCTTTCAATTCCATTTCTTTCTCCCTCCTACAATAGGCAATCCGGCCCAAGAAAGACAAGCCTCTCAGAAAAATCGAGGGATGGGTCCTTTCAGGGAAGTCCGGATTTAGTGAACGGGAATAATACATCCTTCCCCACGATAGAACTTGCTTAGGATTCCCGTGTGGAACTCATTCTTTTGTCGATTTCATCGCCATCTCCACATGATGAGTGGAGCAATTGGTTTAGGATCAAGGGAAAAAGGGCGGTGCCACCCTCGGATGCAGGGAAATCAAGGCTTGGAAGAGCAGGTTCTCCCGATGTGTAAATCCTGTGGAAAAAAATATTTTAGTGTTACGCACTTCTTCAATTCCCTTAGATAATCAATTTTTAGGATAAAGCGATTAAAAAGATCGTGTGAGATTTCAATAGGTTACAATTTTGTGGTTTATGCCAAAGAAAACACAACATCTTGTGGCTTAAGAGATGAGTTTCAAAGCTTCGATGTTCATAACCTGTTTATACGCTGTCTTTCATATAGCCTATTCCTGTTTCCTTCAGATAACAAAAGAGGAGAGAATTTCATCTTTCTCCCCTCTTTCTCAAACCCATAAAACGGGATTTAGTTTATTAAGGATTACTTTACTGCGCCCTTGAGCAGATTACCCGGCTTGAATTTTGCCACTCTGGTGGCAGGAATCTTAATTTCCTTTCCGGTTTGTGGATTCCTCCCTGTTCTTGCCCTCCTCTTCGCCACAGAGAAGGTTCCAAATCCAGTCAGGGCCAACTTATCTCCCTTTTTTAATGCCTTCATCACCGTATTGGAAAATGCATTGAGGGCTTTTTCAGCCGACGCTTTCGAGATTTTGGCCTCCTTCCCTATGCTGGCGATCAACTCCGCCTTCGTCATTTAAATCACCTCCTTTTTTTGGGTGTAATATTTTCTATAATAAAATGGTATCGGGTTACTCAAAACGATGCCCATCATAGCCCATCGATATTTTAAAAGTCAAGTCTTTATTTTCAAAAATTAGATCTTCTTATCAAGGGGTCTTCCATCATATAAACGACTCCGTTAATTCAGAAAGGACTTCCTCAACGCCTCCTGGTCTCTCTGATTCAATCTGTTGAAGGACCCTTTCCACCTGATTCCTGAGTTCCGGTTTGGAAAGGTCCTCGACCGACTGATAGATTCCCACCCTCCTTCCCAATCGAAAGCTATCCTTTTCTTCTTTGGAAAGCGAAAGATAGCGGTCAATGAGATTTAACATCTTTTCTTTCTCCTCCGGAAGCTTTCCTTCCACTTCTTGGAGGAGGTTCAAGATGTGATCACTCACAAAGGTACTTGTGATGCCCTCTAAATGTTCGATCAAAAGCCTTTCTTCTTCTATGATCTCATCATCGCTCATTAGTATGAATTCACCTTTTTCGATTTTCTGGTAAAGGAGCATCGTTTTTAAGACTTTCAGTGTTCGAACCCGAATAAAGTCGGGGTCAATCTGACTAAGAACCTTCGCCGTTTCCATGGCGTGTTCCCGCCACATCCCTCTCCCTCCCAACCCAAGGATCACATATTCTGAAAGGGAGATCCCAGACTCCTTCACCCTTCTTCCCGCCTCGATATGTTCTTGAGCCGTTACTCCCTTTTTGATATATTGAAGGAGAGGATCGTATCCAGTCTCTAAACCAATATGAATTCTGGAAAGCCCGGCGCGGCGAAGATCCTGAAGCTCCTCAACCTTCTTTTTTGAAACCGTTTTGGCCCGGGCGTAAGTGGTCATCCTTTCGATAGCCGGGAAGGCTTTTTTCAAATATTTCAATATCTCAACTAATTCACTGGTTCTGAGAATCAGGTTGTCTCCGTCTTGAAGAAAGACATTCCTCCCACCGTTGTATAGCCACAAAGCCACACTGCGAAAGCCGTCTGAATCGTGTTTTGGATCCTGCAAAATGAGATTGACAAGGGGAACGGTTATCTCTCCTGCGAATCCATATCTCCAGGACAGGGCTCTTATCTCTGAAACAATCTCTTGAACGACGTCGATATCCTGCTTTACCTCTTCCGCGGTCCTCATACTAAATTTTTCTTCCTTGTAGGTATGGCAAAATTCACAACGATTCCAAGGACAATTCCTTGTTACCCTTAGGAGAAGGCTATAGGCTTCACTCGGAGGACGGATAGGACCTTGTTCAAAATGAAGTTTTGTCATCAAATCGGACTCCAAATTATTCCTTTCAAACATCCGCGACTCTAAAGCTTCCGAAGCTGGTCACCTGTCCCACAGCGCGATTGCGACACAGCCTCATCGGGGAGAGAGGGGGTGAAATGGGGTTAAAGATGCTGAAGGGCATTGGGGTTGATCTGTAAAATAAAAAAGATTTTATTCTCAATTCCATAGATCTCTTTTTCCAAATGCTCTAAATAATCCATGGCTCTCTGATGTGTACCATATCTTTCTTTGAGATCGCTAAACCTCTCCTCTAGTGAAACAATCCGATCGTGCATCACACGTTTATCTGCGTAATTCACGATTTCCTCTTCAGAGACCGACGAAGCCTCTCCCTCTTTCCTCAACCGAATATGTTGTGCCACGACTTCTCCTACCCTTTCATAACCCATCCCCTTTAATAACTGAGAGCCTGTCTGGGCGTGGTCTTCCTTTGTCATGAGGCACTCTGTTTTCGTAAGGTCATGCAATAAAGAGGCTGCTTCCACTAAACCGAGATCAATCCTTTGGCCCTTTCTATTTAATTCCACGGATAGAAAAAGGGCTACTCTTGCCACCTCGAGGCTGTGACGAATAATATTCTCCAGCATTCCATATTGCCCCATCAGCCTCAAGCATTCTTCTTTGGTAGGAATCATCTCTATGGGCAGTCTCGTGGCCGGAACGAGCCCCGCAAGCCCCGTCCCGCCCTTGGCGGGATAGGCGGGGTTAAGGGGCACAATATGAATGATATTACAGTGCGGGAAGCCCCGCCGTGCCGGTCCCGTCCTGACGGGATGGGCGGGGAGCCTCACTACCTTCTCAAAAAAACGGTTTTCTCCAGGGGGTCTCTTTCTCCTTCGCCTGGTCTTTTGGCTGGGTGGCCGAATGCCACAATGGCCATCAATTCTAAATCCTTACCTACCCCTAATAACTCCCCCACCTTCTCTTTATTCTTTAAAATCTCTCCCAACCACACTGCTCCTAATCCCAGGGAATGAATAGTGAGAAGCATGTTTTGAATGCAGGCTCCTACTGCCTGGACATCCTTTGTTCTGTCATAAACTCTCGAATGATCCAAAAAAACGGCGACGCAAACCGGAGCCCCCTGGATGATGGATCGAGAATGCGTAAGACCGGCTAAGGACTCTTTCAACATCGGGTTCTGAATGGTGGCAAACTTCCAAGGCTGGTTGTTCTTCCCGGAGGGAGCCGACAAACCTGATTCGAGAATTTGATCCAAGACTTCATCCGAAACCGATTCCTTGGTAAACTGACGGATGGATCTTCTCGCTCTGATGGCTTCGATGACTGGATTCTTAGATCCCATCTTCTTACTCATGATTTTATCTGCAAGGGTTTAGCCGGTTCTTATTCTAAATCTTGGCCTGAGCCTCAAGCTTAACCGGTGTTGTTAGGAATTTATTGTTTCATCCTGTTTTTCTTTGAATGGCAACGACGGCTGGCTTTCAATCTGATCCAATTTAAAACTAAATTTGTCCAATCGTCTTCTGGCTTCCTCAAACTTATTCAGGGCATTCGTTAGATGTTTTCCCACCAATTGAAAATCCTCTTGAAAGCCTCCTATGTCTTTTTTCAGACCCGACAGTAAAGCCTGTATCTTCAGAGCATCCTTCTCGATCTGTAATCCTTTTAGCCCGAGGATGATCACTTGGAGATAGGCATAGAAAGAGTTTGGAGACACAGGGATCACCCTTTTAGTCAATGCGTAGTTTAAGACACCTTTCTCTTCCCCGAACGACTCATCCTTGGTGATCGTTTCATAATAGACATTTTCTGCGGGGATGTAGAGCAAGGCGAAATCGTAGGTTCCTTCTTGAGGGAGAATATACTTATTGGCAATGTCGTCAATATGTTTCTTCACATCTCTGTAAAAAATCTTCTGACATGTTTTCCTCTCTTCATCCGTTTTGCATTCGATGACCCGTTTGAAATTGTCGAGGGGAAACTTCGAATCGATGGGAACGAGTTTTTCTCCTATTTTCACTACCGCATCCACCCTCTCCCCGCTCAAAAAAGTGTGCTGAAGAGTGAAGAATTCGGGCGGGAGAATCTGGGATAACAATTCTCCCAAAAATTGTTCCCCCAATCCTCCCCTTAATTTAGGAGGCCGAAGGATTTCCTGAAGGGTGGCAATATTTTTTCCAACTTCATGGATCTGTTCACTGGTCTTGGAGAGCTCCCCAAGCTTTTCACTCACCTTACTAATCACTTCTCTTGCGCTGTCCAGTCGTTGACCGATCTGCCCACTGGAGTTCTGAAGTTGTTGGTTCACCAGCTGAAGTTGTTGGTTCACCTGTTCATTGATCGCTCTCAACTGTTCGGTGAGGAGAGAAATATTCTTATTGAGCCCATCGCCCATCTGCCCTCTTAATTGTTCCATTTGCTGTTGCATCAGGGCCCACATCGGTTGAGAAGATGAATCTACTTTGATCTCCTCGAGCCTCTTCCTCCACCTCTGTTCCATCAAGAAAAAGAGAGCCACTACCACAGCACCGATTAGACCTAAAAGCAAATAGACCCCCTGCATTCTTACTCCTTAGGAGTGGCGTTCTCTATCACGGATGTCGAATGATGAGATGCCCTTCTACCTTCTTCTTTATGAGATTCGTGATGAAGATACTCCAAACACTCTCTTTCTCAGCTTCTTCAAAAAGGACGGGAAATTCTACTTTGAGGGGGCTCTTCCCTGTGAGGGTATAAATTCCATCGACGCTTCCCGATTTCTTGAAAGAAAGCATCAGGGAGGAACTACCCCATTCGCATCTTGCCTCGATCGTCACCTTTTCTGTTTGAGCTTTACTCCGGAGTCGGGGGGCGGAAAAAGAAAAAGAGAATTCTTCTTTTCCCTGAGGCCTGATCTTAAACGGAAAGAGGATGAATGTCCTCTCAAGGGTATTATTTTCTAAACGGATATCATCGGAGGGCAACTCCGGAGAGATAGAAACCTTCACTTTGGAAATCCCGGCAATAACTACCTGATAAGGAGGGGCGACCATGTAACGATTCTTAAGATTGGCCTTTAATGCCTCAGAGATAAAATGGTCGAACTCCGACATCTTCTGGTCGTTCACAAACACCTGAATCTGAAAGATGGCGCCCTTCCGGAGATCGACTTCACCGGCATTGGACAGGATGATCATGAGTTCCAAATCCTCTGTCAAATCCAAATCTTCCACCACGATGTCCGGTCCAACGGGAAGGCCATCCAATGTCTTTTTTTGGCCCTCATTCTCCTCAATGGTGGGGTCGGGAACAATGGGTTTGGCCTCTAATTTTTCTTTTCCTAAAACCTTAGGGAAGACATTACTCAATTTATTTTCTTCAACCGTCTTCTCTTCCTTATCCAGAACGGCCCGGACCTCGTGCCTACCGGCCAACTCAATCGGAGTGGTGTAGAGGGTAGACCCTCCTGGCTCAAGAAAGCTCTGATCCGGAAAGGTTCCAAGGGAGTCTTTCCATTTTAAAAGACCATCTACGTAAATCGCCAAACTCCCAACCCCATTGGGAGCAGGCCCCTTCCCAGTATTTGAAAGCATAACCTCTATCTTTCCAGTCTCACTTAAAGAAATATCCGAAATGGTAAGGTGCGGGAGGAGAACAGGTTGAGGTGGAGCGGGAGGAGGTTGAGTAGTGACTTGGGCTGCACAACTGAAGAGAAGGACAGAAACGGCGAAGATTGCAGTCGCCCTTTTAAACATGAAAGAAATTTAACCTCCCTGGGAATCAAAATAACGTAACACACAGCGGAATGCAAGGGGTTTTTCCGTCTTTTGTTTGATCTTATTAGGCATTTCGATATATCATTATTACTGAGTTGCACCGTTCAGGCATGTCTGGGTTCATACCATCTTAAATTCTATCCATGGAGGTAGCTCATGAGAAGGACTATAAAAATAATTCTCCCTTTCATTCTATTTGCTTTCTCTTTTGTTTACATAAATCACGCTGTCAGTGAGGGGCAAAGTGCGAAGCAAAAACGGCCTAACAGTCTTCATAAACTTCACTTTATTCCAACACACGATTTGATTGTGGCCGTTTGCGGCTCAGTTCCGAATGGTAGTATCAGGTTCTGGTCAATTAACGATGGAAAGTTGAAAGAAATAATTGATCTCGGAAAAGATGTATGGGCTCGCCCCTTAGCAGTGAGCAACAATGGGAATTTAGTTGTAATTTGATTATTTACCAAGAACAAAACCGCATGTTATTCTTTACGAGAAAAGAAATGGTTATGGAGAGTGAATTGGGTGGGAAGAGGCGTGGTGGGTAATGGTATGCGGTTTACACTTGATGACCGGAGGTTGGTCGTTGTGGGTTTCAAAAATATCGTAACGTATGATGCTGAGACCGGTGCCATGCTCCAAACCCAGGAAGATTCCAAAGGTTTTTGTGCCGGACTTCCTAATTATAATACAAGGAATATTGCAGTAAGTCAGAGCGCCAGATATGCTGCATTTTGGCAGGGCAGACAAGAGGCCCATGAGAAATGGTGGACCTCCAAGAACATTTGGGTAGTGGTGCGGGACATAGAAGCAGAAAAGATTATCGCCAAGCAAGGGAAAATGAAACAAAAATACGAGAATTGCTCTGGTGTATTTACACCCGATGAGAAGGATTTAGTCCTTGGTTCATTGGGTGGGCATATAAGGGTTTGGTCTATTACAGAACAGAAGGTAGTCAGAGAATGGAATGCAACCGGCAGCGGTGAATCAGATTCTATTACAGAAGCTTCTTCTTTTGAAGCTATCGGCTCTATGACTTTTTCTCCGAAGGGACAACACCTTGCCACAATGGGTTTTTTCAAAAAGGGGGTTTCCATAAGAATCTGGGATTACGCAACGAATAAACCGATTCATGAGTTTGTTGATGTATGTTCTTCGGGTCTTGCGATGGGTGACGACTATCCTATGGCTTTCAGCCCTGATGGGAAATACTTTGCTTTTGAGCAACAAGGGCAGGTTTGTCTGTACGATACCCAGACCTGGGAGGAGAAATGGTGCGTTTTTTCTTGGCCGGAGGACTATCGGGTGAAGTGACCTGCGTGGGTGGATAGGGTAAGTAAGGGAGCAGAACCTTGACACCCATTGTTTAAAATTGTATTTCTTTGATAGGTTAGCAATGATCAGTTTGGGGACGGATAAATCTCTGTCCCCAAACGTTCGAGAGGTCTTTGAAAAACTCTTAAAAATCGTTATCACAGACTTCCCATTACATTGTTCACCCCCACCCTCACCCTTCCCCATCAAGGGGGAGGGGAACGGTTCTATCTTCATCGTTTGAGGGTGTACAAACTGGCCATGAGTAACTAAAGAGGTTTTCCAGAAATCTCTTCTGGAGGAAACATGAAGGACTTTATCGATCTCAGAAGTGATACCGTGACCAAACCCACGCCTGCCATGAGAAAAGCGATGGCAGAGGCAGAAGTCGGGGATGACGTCTTTGGAGAAGACCCTACTGTAAACCTCCTCCAGGAAAAGGTGGCCAATCTACTCGGAAAAGAAGCTTCCCTTTTCGTTCCCTCAGGAACCATGGCCAATCAGTTGTCCATCAAATCCCATACGCAGCCCGGCGACGAGGTGGTCATCGAATCTTCTTCTCATCCGTATAATTTTGAGGGCGGAGCCGGCGCCGCCCTTTCAGGTGTCCAATTTCAGTGTCTCAAAGGCGTACGAGGTATTCTCGATGCTTCTCAGATTGAAGAAGCCATCAGGCCTGCTGATCACCATTTTCCTGTCACAAGACTGGTCTGTCTTGAAAACACTCACAACCGCGGCGGTGGCTCTATCTTTCCTCTTGAAAAAATGGCTGAGATCTATCGATTGGCCAAATCCAAAGGGCTTCTTCTTCATCTCGATGGGGCCAGGCTTTGGAACGCTTCGGTGGCCACAGGAATTAAACCCCATGAATATGCTCAATGGGCAGACTCCGTATCGGTCTGTCTGTCTAAAGGATTAGGAGCTCCCATTGGCTCCTTGGTCGCAGGCACCAAACCGTATATCGATCGCGTTCATCGGTTCCGAAAAATGTTTGGAGGTGGAATGCGTCAGGTAGGAATCATTGCTGCTGCTGGAATCTATGCATTAGACCACCACGTCGAACGTCTGAAAGAAGACCACCAGAATGCAAAGCGCTTGGCCGTGGGTTTGAAAGAATTTAAAGGAGTCTCCATTGACCCAAGACACGTGGAAACGAATATTGTGATTTTTGATGTCGCCAATACAAGGATGACAGCTCTGCAGGTTGCTGAAGCAATGAAGAAGGAAGGTGTCCTCATCCATGCTTTTGGCAAGATCCAAATCCGCCTGGTCACCCATCTGGATGTCGCCGCTGAAGATATTGAGAATGCGTTAAAAAGCTTTGAGAAAGTGTTAGGTAGGGGAAATTGAAACCACGCGCCCCCTCACTCCATCCTTCTCCCTTTGTGGGGAGAGCGGGAGGCTAAGAGGCAAGGAGAAAATCATGTCTTGGAAATTGGCGGTCGTGCCTGAACGATGTTCGGGATGCAAGATTTGTGAATTGGTCTGTTCCATCAATCGTTTTGGAGTGAACAACCCTAAAAAGAGCGCCATTCGGGTGATGGTAGTCTACCCCCACCCGATCATACGGATGCCCATTGTCTGTCGACAATGCAAGGTTGCCAAATGCATGGAGAACTGTCCAACTGGAGCCATCACAACGAAGGACGGTATCTATGATATTGACAGTGAAAAGTGCATCTCCTGTCAACAATGCGTGACCTCCTGTCCTTTTGGTGCTGTCTTCCTTCACGAGGAGATCGAAACGCCTTTTAAATGCAATCTCTGTGACGGAAATCCACGCTGTGTGGAGGCCTGCCCCAAGAACGCACTCCTGTTTTTACCTGAACATGTTTTAGGTCAGGCCCAGAGGATGACCAGCGTTTTAAAATATGTGCACATGAAAGAAGTGGAGTATGTGGAAAAGGGAGAAAGGAAGGTCCTGAGGTATGCCGACATCGAAAAGGGAAAAGCGGAAGATTAAAGGCGGATATTTCTGGAAGATCCTCTGGGTCGATCTCGATCGTGATGAGGCAAAGCCTTTAGAATTTGACGAAGCCTTTGCCTCGAAATATATCGGCGGAAGGGGATTCGGGGCCAAACTGGTTTGGGATCAGCTCCAGAAGCGAACCATTGATCCCCTCGGTTCAGAAAATCTATTAGTGATCTCTCCTGGACCTCTGGCTGGCCTTTACCTTCCTGCCTCTGGGAAAACATCCTTCGTCTCCATCTCTCCCGAAACAGGAATTTATGGTGATTCGAGCATGGGAGGGTCTTTTGGTGCAGAACTCCGACAAGCTGGCCTCGATGCCCTTGCCATATCAGGAAAGGCTAGGTCCCTCTCCTACCTCTGGATCGATAATGGAGAAGTAAAAGTCATTCCAAATGAGAGATTAAGAGGGAAAGGAAGTTTGGAGAGCGAAGGGATGATCAAGGAGGATCTGAAGGATGAACATATTAAGGTAGCCACCATCGGTCCTGCAGGAGAGAATCGGGTCCGATATGCCTGTATCACTTCAGATTGGGGAAGAAATTCTGGAAGGACTGGCATCGGTGCGGTCATGGGCTCAAAGAACCTCAAGGCCATCGCCGTGCGTGGTTCTAAAGATCTCCCTGTTTTTGATCTTCCAAGACTACAAAAAGCTTCTGAGGTCTCCTTTCAAAGTTTAAGGGAAAATAAGAATTTTACCTTCTGGCAGGAACAGGGCCTCATGTCCGTCATCGATTATGTTAATGAAGCCGGCGTCATGCCCACCTACAATTTCAGGGAGGGTGTCTTCGAGCATGCCAAGAAGATCAATGGCTACGAAATGCTCTCAAAATATAAGATCGGTGATACCTCTTGCTTTGCCTGCCCAATGGCCTGCGGAAATGTCTGCTTGGTGAAAGAAGGAAAATACCGGGGGACGGTGGTGGAAGGTCCGGAGTACGAAACAGCTTGCATGTTCGGTCCCAATATCGGAGTCCAAAATTTTGCTGCCATTCTCAAGGCAAATCAACTCTGTGATGAACTCGGAATCGACACGATCACCGCTGGAAATCTGATCGGAGTGCTGATGGAGGCGCAGGAGACAGGCCTTCTTTCTGAAAAAGACCTGGATGGCCTCAACCTCAAATGGGGAGCTGAAGAGGCCATCTTGGATACGGTCCATCGGATCGCCCACCGGAAAGGGATTGGGAATATCCTTGCTGAAGGAAGCCTCGGGGTGATCAAACAGTGGCCTCAACTTCGACCTATCATCTCGCAGGTAAAGGGCCTTGAGCAATCTGCCTACGATGCAAGAATTGCTATCTCCATGGCATTGGGATATGCCACCTCGGATATCGGAGCCCACCACGCGCGTGCCTGGACAATTGCAAAAGAGCTGGAAATGGGGATGGAATGGCCATTGGAGAAGAAGGCCGATTTGGTGATCTATCATCAGACGCTTCGGCCTCTGTTTGACATGTTAGGAGTCTGTAGGTTGCCTTGGATTGAACTGGGTTTCAATGAACATCAATATGCAGAATTCTACTCAGCCGTCACAGGCATCGAAACCACATTGAATGAACTTCTCCAACGGTCCATGGATCTTTATGACCTCACCCGGGCCATCAATATGAAATTTGGCATCTCTCGGAAGGATGATTATCCTCCTGAAAGGGTCTTCAACTTGCCGATGACCGAAGGCCCCCACGCAGGAAAGATCTTAAAACGCGAAGATTACGAGGCGATCCTCGATATCTATTATCAGAAAAGAGGCTGGACCAAAGATGGCCTGGTTGATAAAAAGAAAATTGCGGGTTTCAACGATCCACTGATGACAACTTGAACAAGCTAAGCGTTTAGCGCCCTGCGCATAGGGTTAACTATACTGAACGCCATATATAAGTCGATGTCCGTGTGGTGTCATTGCGAACGGAGCCCTGCACCGCATGGTGAGAAGGGCGGAGTAAAGCAATCTCATGAGATTGCCACGTCGTCCCGCCAAAGCGGGACTCCTCGCAATGACTACTTTATTAAACCATTCACTATAGTATCTTTATCTTGACCTTAACCTCAACCATGAAGATTTATGCCTGATCCGATCGTTGTCCTGGTTACCTGTGGTTCCGAAGAGGAAGCGCTGAAGATTGCCAATGCTTTGGTGGAGGAACATCTGGCCGCCTGCGTCAACCTTGTCGCTCCAATCCGTTCTATCTATCGATGGGAGGGAAAGATCTGGGACGAAAAGGAATGGCTGTTGATCATCAAGACACAAAAAGATAGGTTTGAGGAATTGGAGAAGAAAGTGAAGTCCCTTCACTCTTATTCTGTCCCTGAAATCATCAGCCTTCCTATCACAGAAGGTTCTTCGGCTTATCTCGACTGGTTAGAAGAAATGACCAAAGAGCAGAAATTCTGATTACGAGATCCGGAATTCGAAACGAACACAAATGTTCAAAATACTAACATCCCAAACAATTAAAACAATTTCAATTTTAGATTTTAGATTTGTTTAGGCGTTGATTCTTACGTGGTTCAATCTGAGAATTTCCTTCTAACATTCAAAGAATGATCCCCAAAAAAATCTCCCCTCCCTTGGTGGGAGGGGATGAAGGGGAGGGGGAAGACCGGTTCTTTTGTCCACCCCCACCCTGGCCCTCCCCCATCTAGGGGGAGGGAGTAGGTCTGGGAAATTTCAAATGGTTTTGGTTAGGATTTTAGAGGGTAGGTTTTTTGAGATGGTAATCCGTGTTCTGCTCGAACGTGTAGGCCACTCTTAAGAGCATCCCTTCGTCAAAGTGCTTTCCCATGATCTGAAGGCCAATGGGAAGCCCTTCATGGCTGAATCCGCAGGGGATAGAGATGGCGGGAATTCCTGCCAGGTTCACAGGAATGGTATGGATATCGGATAGGTACATCTGGAGCGGGTCTTCTGTCTTCTCACCAATTCGAAAGGCGGGTGTGGGGGCGGTGGGGGACATAATGACATCCACCTTTTGAAACGCCTCCTCAAAATCCTTCCTTATGAGAGTTCTTACCTGCGAAGCCTTTCGATAGTAGGCTTCATAATATCCGGCAGACAGGACATAAGTTCCCAGGATGATCCGTCGTTTTACTTCTTTTCCAAATCCCTTTGCACGGGTCTGGGTATACATCTCCATCAGATCCCGATACCCTTTTGAACGAAAGCCATACTTTACCCCGTCATATCGAGCCAAATTGGAACTGGCCTCTGCTGTTGCAATGATGTAATAAATGGCCACCGCATATTCCGTATGGGGTAAAGAGATCCTCTGAATTTCCGCTCCCCACTTCTTAAAAGAATCGATCGCCACTTTGACGGATTTGTCCACTTCTGGGTCCATTCCCTCAATAAAATATTCTTCAGGGATTCCAATTCGAATTCCTTTGATATCCTTTTTCAATGACTGCTTATAATCCGGTACCTCCGTGTTAACAGCGGTCGAGTCACAGGGGTCATAACCGCTGATCGCATTCAACAGAATGGCACAGTCTTCCACATCTTTTGTGATGGGGCCGATCTGGTCCAAAGAGGAGGCAAAGGCTACCAGCCCGTATCTGGATACTCTGCCATAAGTCGGTTTCAATCCCACCACTCCGCAACAGGAGGCTGGTTGTCGGATCGAACCCCCTGTATCGGTGCCGAGAGCGGTGATACATTCATCAGCGGCCACAGCAGCTGCCGAACCACCACTGGAGCCTCCCGGAATCCGCTCAAGGTCCCAGGGATTATGAGTGATTTGAAATCCTGAGTTCTCTGTCGAGGAGCCCATAGCAAACTCGTCCATATTGAGCTTTCCCAAAAAAACGGCATTCTTCTCTTTAAGTTTTTTTATCACTGTCCCATCGTAAAACGGAATATATGCATCTAAGATTTTAGAGCCACACGTCGTCCTAATCCCTTTTGTGCAAAGGATATCTTTTAGCCCGATGGGGATCCCCGCAAGGTCTCCAATCTCTTCTCCTTTGGCAATCTTGCGATCGACCTCAGCAGCCTGGCGGAAAGCCTCTTCTTCTGTCAGCAAGAGATAGGCCTTGATCCTTTCGTCCACCTCTCCAATACGTCGGTAGAGAGCCTCCGTTGCCTCCCTGGAAGTGACCTTCTTCTTCACTAAAAGGTCGTGCAATCGGTGGATGGTCAATTGACGTAGTTCCATATTTGTCTATTTCCCAAGGGTTTTATTAGCGGACACGAGACACGGCCACGGACCACGACTATTCGATGATCTTCGGTACCTTGAAAT
Organism: uncultured delta proteobacterium; assembly: GCA_963827685.1. GTDB lineage: Bacteria > Desulfobacterota > BSN033 > BSN033 > UBA1163 > UBA1163. The sequence continues at coordinate 858,900 of CAWHBU010000002.1, forward strand.
GTCCGTCCTCCTGATCGGGTGCAATTGCCAAAACCTCTTCCTGCGAAAGAGAGGCTTTTACTTCGTCTTCTCTAAAAACATTGTAGACGGGGATGGCGTGGGATGTTGGCTCCACCCCAGTGGTATCGAGTTGGTTCAATTGCTCCATATGGGTGAGAATTTGTTCCAACTGGTTCCCGAAAGTTATCTTTTCTTCCTCAGATAACTCAAGGCGAGCCAGCCTGGCGACTTTTTCGATATCGATCTTCATCTTGCCTTCCCCCAACCGCGTTACCCCATCATCTCTTTTATTTTATTCAAACTCTCTTCTAATTTCTCACGCTGGATGCGGAACTCCAACGCTTTCTCTTTTACTTCTTGAACGACCTCTGGTGGAGCTTTGGAAAGGAACTGTTCGTTGGAGAGCTTCTTCATAACGAACCCGCTCTCCTTCTCAATTTTCACGATCTCTTTCTGAAGCCTTCTCGCCTCTTCTTCCATCCGAGACCGATCCATCGGGACAAAAATTTCAACATCTCGAACGACAACAAAAGCACTGTAGAGCGGTTTTTCAAGATCCCGTCCGAATTGAAACTCTTTAATCAGGGCGAGGAACTGAATAAAGGATTGATTTTCCCGAAGCCTCTTCTCCACTTCTCTGCTCTTGGTTCGCAAGAGCACAGTGATCTGTTCTCCAGGTGGAAGGTTCATCTCTCCCCGGATGTTCCGGAGGGCATTGGTCACTTCAATGATTAGTACCATCTCCTCTCCCACGGCTTCATCATCATACTGTGTGTTGGGTTTTGGAAATTCGGCAATCATGATCGATTCATTCTCTTTTCGCTGGGGAAGTTTCTGCCAGACCTCTTCGGTGATAAATGGCATGAAGGGATGAAGCAGCTTGAGGATGGAATCGAGAACCTCTAAGAGCGTCCGCTTGGTAAGGTCCTGTCTCTTCTTGCTCACCTCCTTGTAGAGGAAGAGCTTGGTCAACTCAAGATACCAGTCGCAGAATTCATGCCAGATAAAATGGTAGAGGGCATGGGAGGCTTCATTGAATTTGTATTCTTCTAATGATTTTTGAACCTCCCGTATAACCTGGTTTAACCTTCCCCGGATCCAACGATCTGGAAGGCTAAATTCCTTTGGAGGAACTTCCTTGGTCATCTTGTCAATATTGAATTTCTCAAGATTCATCAAGGCAAAACGTGAGGCATTCCAGATCTTATTGGCAAAGTGGCGGTAGCCTTCTGTCCTGGACTCAGAAAGTTTCAAATCGCTTCCGGGCATGGTCAGTGCTGCGAGGGTAAAACGGAGGGCATCGGCACCGAAACGATCGATGAGATCAAGAGGATCGACCACATTTCCGCGTGTCTTCGAATATTTTTCACCCCTCTCGTCTCTCACCAAACCATGAATATACACATCCCTGAAGGGAACATCATCCATAAACTTCAAACCCATCATCATCATTCTGGCCACCCAGAAGAATAGGATGTCGAAGCCGGTCACCAGGACAGAAGTGGGATAGAACCGCTTCAACAACTTCGTCTGTCTTGGCCATCCCATGGTGGAAAAAGGCCAGAGGGCAGAACTGAACCAGGTATCTAACACATCCGTCTCAGGGGTTAAATGATCGCCACCGCATTTTGGACAAAAGGTGGGTGTCTCCTTGGATACAATCACTTCCCCGCATCGATCACAATACCAGGCAGGGATACGATGCCCCCACCAGATCTGCCGAGAGATGCACCAATCCCTTATATTCTCCATCCACTCAAAATAGGTCTTCTCCCAGACCTCAGGGATGATTCGAGTACGGCCATCTCGAACAGCCTCGATGGCCGTTTTAGCCAAAGGCTTGGTTTTTACAAACCATTGAAGAGAAAGGTTCGGTTCTACGATCGTCTTACAGCGGTAACAATGACCCACCACATGGCGGTAGTCTTCAATCTTGATCAGGACCCCGTCCCGCTCAAAATCTTCGACCATCCGCTCTCGACATTCAAATCGATCCATTCCTTGATAAGGGCCTGCGTTGTCATTCATTCGTCCTGCTTCATCAATCACCTTAATCTGTTCAAGACCATGCTTCAAACCAATTTCAAAATCGTTGAAATCGTGAGCCGGGGTGATCTTCAAGCAGCCCGTCCCGAATTCGATATCCACATAGGGGTCTCCAATAACAGGAATCTCTCGGTGGACAACGGGGAGGACGACCTTCTTCCCGATGACCGCGTGATAACGTTCATCCTCGGGGTTAACCGCTACCGCCGTATCCCCGAGCATGGTTTCCGGCCGGGTAGTTGCCACGACGACGAAGCGATCGCTGTCCTTGAAAGGATATTTGAGATGGTAGAGTTTCCCCAAGACCTCTTGATGCTCCACTTCGAGATCGGACAAAGCGGTTTGGCATCGGGGACACCAATTGATGATGTAATGGCTTCGATATATCAGGCCTTCCTGATAAAGACGGACGAAAACTTCTTTGACCGCTTCCGAAAGGCCTTCGTCCATCGTAAACCGCTCACGGCTCCAGTCACAGGATGCCCCCAGTTTCTTCAACTGGCTGATGATCGTTCCCCCGGACTGTTCTTTCCACTTCCAAACCCTCTCGATGAATTTTTCTCTTCCCAGGGTGTGTCGGTCGAGCCCCTCCTCTAGAAGTTGCTTCTCCACAACATTCTGAGTGGCAATGCCCGCATGGTCCGTTCCCGGCATCCAGAGGGCATTGTAGCCCTCCATCCTTTTGAATCGAATCAGAATGTCTTGAAGGGTATTGTTCAGTGCGTGTCCGATATGAAGAACACCGGTTACATTTGGAGGTGGGATAACAATAGAATAGGCTTTCTGTTCTGAATCTTCATCGGCCCCGAAATAACCGCGTTCCTCCCAATAACGGTACCATTTGTCCTCCACCTGGTGGGGATCGTAAGATTTGTCCAAAACCTTTGAGGCCATCGATGCACCCTTCGTCCTCCTTATTCCTTTTCTCCCTTCTGAAGCCGCTTAATCTCTTCTTGAATCGCCTTTTCGGCTAAATCCGGAATAACCTCTTTCACCATCCTCTCAATCCGCTCAGCGGTGAGACCAATGATATGTTGGGTCATCAATGGAAGGATCTTTGTGATGAAATCCCCTACCATGTCCTGAATCCCTTTCGCAATGACCTCTTCCAGATGTTTATCGAGCACCTTCACTAAAGGGCTCACTTCTTCCATCTGCCTTCTCACTTCACTCACCAGGGGTTTGATCTGTTCCTCGAAAAGTTTTGGAGCTTCGAATTCTTCGAGGGTCTCCATTCGTGTCACTTCAGGCTGAATCTCCTCTATTTTGACCTCCTCCGGTCTGGCCTCTTTTGGCTTCCCCATGACACTAATCTGTTCTTCTCCCAATATCTCTTCTAAAAGTTCATCCGGGAACTCCTCTTCGGGCAGTTCTAAGAGTTTCTCTTCCTCCAAAAATTCCTCTTTGGACAGCTCTTTAGGTTCCTCGCGCTCCACGAATGGCTCCACAGGAATGGCTTCTTCTGAGATTTCTTCCTTAGGCTCCTCGATCAGAAAGGGCTGGAGTTCTTCCTCTACTGCAAACTCCTCTATGGGGATGGCTTCTTCTGAGATCTTTTTCTTAGGTTCCCCGACAAAAAGAGGCCGTCGTTCTTCCCTCGGCAACTCAGCTTCTACTTCCTTCTGAGAGGTTACCTCGAACTCTGGGAGATCCAAATATTTTTTAGGAGGCTCCTCCATCTTGGAGGGCTTTTCTTCTACATATCTTACCTCTTTATCAGAAGGCCACTCCTTCTCTAAAGAGGGCTTAAATTGTTCTACCTTTTCAAGGATCTCCTCCAATTCGATCTTCTCAAAAAGTTCGTCTTCAGGTGAAGCTCCTTGAGAGGGCCTTCCCTTTTTAAATTGGAAATCGATGTCTCGGATTTCCCTCTCGGGACGAAGGGCGAATTTCTTTTCTTCTGGTTTTTCGTCAAACTCCAGTTTTTCCCAGGGCTCTAGAGAAGTCATCTCCTCGAACGATTTTCCTTTATCTGAGGGAACGAAACTATCAATGCTCATCTTGGGTTCGGGTTCATCCACGACATCCACCAATTCGATGATTTCGTCTTCCCCTTCCCCTATTCCATCCAATAAAAAGTCCTCCTGCTTCTCAGAAACCATTTTTTTCCTCTTTCCGACCACGTCCTCTTCCACCAGGTGGTCCACCAAATCAAGAACCTCATTTTCGTTGAGAGGTCTTGAGATCACCCCGTCTGCCTGGAAGCGTTTGCGATCCTTTTCCGAAATCTCATCAAAGATACTTGAGATGAGGATGAACGGGACGTGTTTAAACTCCGGATCCCCTTTGATGGCCCCACATAATTCCAAACCACCCATCTCATGAAGACCCGTCCCCGAAGCAATGATCATGTCCGGTTTGAAAAGTTTTGCCCTAAGAAGGGCATCCTCCCCGCTCTCTGAAAAGATGAGGTGATAATCAGCGCTTCCAAAAATTTTTTGAAACTCTTCCTGATCGGCCTTATCCGAATCAGCAATTAAAATTTCCTTTGCCATCCTCGGGTCTCCTGTTTGCGGCCGGGGAGAACGGATAATCATTCTCTCAATTGTAATTTTTTATCACAAAGAACATAGAATGTCAAGAAAATCGCAGTATTTCGCCAACAAAACGACCGACAAGGGAATGGAGATCGACGTCGAAATCATAGTTGGCCCTCACAGTGGGTTGATCGATTTGGATCTTTTTTCTCAAATCCATTGGTGTCGCGATGACCACAGCATCACAAACGCAGCGCCGGATGGTCTTCTCAAGGTCTTTAATCTGTTCCTCCCAATAACCCATGGCTGGAAGCACTCGACCGATATGGGGGTATTTCTCATAGACCTCTTTTAGTGAGCCCACCACGTAAGGCCTCGGATCAACCAATTCTCTGGCCAGCTTCCTCGAAGCCGCGGCACCTGCTCCATCAGGCATACCCCCATGGGTAATGGTGGGGCCATCCTCGACGACCAACACTCTTTTGCCTGCGATTCTTTCTGGATGATCTAAATGAGTGACAGAGGGTGCCTCCAAAACTTTCGCCCCGGGATTCATCAGAGAAATATTCTTTCTAATCTTTTTTAGGGACTCCTCACTCCCTTCATTCACCTTTGTAATAATGAGAAGATCAGCCCTCCTTAAGTTCACCTCTCCGGGATAGTAGAGTTTTTCGTGACCCGGCCTCAAGGCATCTACGAGAACGATCTCCCAATCCGGCCTGATAAATGGAAAATCATTGTTGCCTCCATCCCAGACAATCACCTGAGACTCTTGTTCGGCCACCCTCAATACCTGTTCGTAGTCCACACCGGCGTAGACGGTAATTCCCATCTCAACGAGGGGTTCGAATTCCTCTCTTTCTTCGATGGTGCAAGTCTCCTCCTCCACATCCCTCATGTTGGAAAAACAGAGCACCGGTTTAAACTCGCAATAGGCCATCGGATGGCGGATGACCGATACCTTAAGACCTCTTTTTCTTAAGAGAGAGCCTAACTTGCGAGTGATGACCGACTTCCCGCAACCTGTCCTGACTGCGCAGACAGAAATGACCGGTACCCGACTTTTAAGCATCGTCTCCGTTGGACCCAGAAAGACAAAATCCTGGCCTTTTGAAAGTACCCAAGAGGCCTTGTCCATAACTTCCTCATGGGAGACATCGCTGTAGGAAAAGATGACCTGATCAACAAGAAATTCCGAGAGCAACCGGGGAAGCTCTTCCTCCGGGTAGATGGGAATCCCTTTGGGATAATGGGGTCCTGCAAGCTCTGGAGGATAGATGCGATCCGCAATAAAAGGGATTTGTGTGGCAGTGAAAGCAACTACGCGGCAGGAGGAATGTTTCCTAAAAGTTGTGTTGAAATTATGAAAATCCCTCCCTCCTGCCCCGAGGATGATCACCCGGATGGGCTGCTTTGAATCCCCGCTCTTCGACTTGTTGTCAAAACCCCTCTTTTTCATAGGATGACCCAGGGAAGCGGGAGAAAAAGTTTTTCATAAAGGTTGAAGGTATAACGGTCTGTCATGCCAGCAAGAAAGTCGCATACACATCGCTCCGGAGAGTCATAGAGTGACTCCATTTTGGTCAGCGCTAAAAAATAATCCGGATGGTCAACCAGATATTGATAGAGTTCTCTCAAAATCTTTGTCGCCTTATGGAAATCGGAATGAACGGCTTCGCTCTCATAAACCTGCTTCCAGAGGAATTCCCGGAGATCCCAAATCGCTGAGAGAACAGCTTTTGAGATAGAAAGCTTCCCCTTACCGGATCGGAGGGTTTCCTGGATGATATCAGTGACCATCGTATTAATTCGCTTGGAATGGGTGTCACCCAGACATTTCAGACAATCACCGGGAATATTGTTTGGGGAAATCACCCCTCCCCGAATGGCATCGTCAATATCATGATTGATATAAGCAATGATATCCGCAATGCGCACCACCTGACCTTCAAGGGTAAAAGCCATTGCCTCAGGGTCCTCACAGAGGATCTCCCCCTTCCCCTTGGTGTGCTTCAAAATGCCGTCTCTCACCTCAAATGTGAGATTCAACCCCTTCCCATCTTTTTCCAGAAGATCGACGACTCTCAGGCTTTGATCGGCGTGATTAAATCCGCCCGGAACGATCTCATTCAGGGTATCCTCCCCGGCATGGCCAAATGGGGTATGCCCCAGATCGTGTCCCAATGAGATAGCCTCTGTTAAATCCTCGTTGAGACGGAGGGCTTTGGCAACCGTCCTTGCAATCTGAGAAACCTCAAGGGTATGAGTCAATCGGGTCCGGTAATGATCACCCATTGGAATGAGAAAAACCTGGGTTTTGTGTTTTAATCTCCTGAAAGACTTGGAATGGATGATTCGATCTCGGTCATGTTGAAAGGCGGGTCGGAGCGGACATTCTTCCTCGTAAATTTGACGGCCCTTCGTCTTTGAACTCAACGTCGCAAAGGGAGAGAGGGTCTTTTTCTCAAGATCTTCTAATTCTTCTCTAATCGTTTTTGTCAATTGACAGGCTCCATTTGATCGAATATGCTTTTGATAGCTAAATTATCATAAAAGAAAGGCTTTATCAAACCGAACCTAAAATGGACCTAAATCACCTCAGGGAAGAAATCCGCAAAGATCCCATCCTTTCCAAATTGTCGAGATTGGCGAGGGAACAGAACATTCCCTTTTTCTTGGTAGGAGGATATGTCAGGGATCTCTTGCTCGGGACGCCAGCGAAGGACTATGATTTCGTTTTGCCGAAACACGCCTCTCTATTCATTCAAACGATTGAGGAAGCCCTGCATCTTCGCTTCTTTAAGGTAGGGAAGGAGGAGATGAACACCGCCGCTTACCGAATCATCAAAGAAGGTATGTCCGTCGATCTCACCTTCCTACAAGGGGAGACGATTGAAGAGGATCTCCAACGAAGAGACTTCACCGTCAACGCCGTCGCTTTCTCTCTTCAAGATGAAACCTTTCATTGGGTTGAAGGAGCCCTTGAGGATTTTGGAAAAAAGCTGATCCGTACCGCCTCAATGCATTCCATTGATCAAGATCCATTAAGGATGCTCCGGGCGATCCGTTACCTTTGCACCCTGGATGGTTTTGTCATGGATAAGGAATTGAAGGAGGAGATTTCCCTAAAGAAAGAAAAGATCGCGAGCCTCCCTGGCGAGCGGATTAAAACAGAGCTGGATCAAATCTTTCTCTCTCCTCATCCAGCCCTTGGAATGAAATCCCTTTATGAATCCAATTTACTTTTCACCCTTTTCCCGGAACTGGAGGGTTTGGCAACCCTTGGTCAAAATGAGCACCACCATCTGGATGTCCTTTCCCATACCCTTCTCATGGTTGAAAAAATATCATGGGCCTCTGAATGGGTCGCTCGACATGCTCAAGAGATTTCCCTGAATCAGGAAGATCGGCTCTCTCTCTATCATGCGGCCCTCTTCCACGATATCGGTAAACAAAATACGTATTTAAAAGATGGAAAAGGGAGGGTTCATTTCTATACCCACGAATCTTTCTCCGTTCAAGCAGCGGAGAGGATCATGGAAAGACTTCGCTTCTCCAACTCAACGAAGAATAAAATTCTCCACCTCGTCAAGAACCACATGAGAATCCTCAACCTGTCCTGGGAGACAAAAGAAACAGCCCTCAAAAGACTGGTCCATCAAATAGGGGATGAAACCCCTCTCCTTGTCCTTCTCACCCTTGCGGATAAGGAGGCGAGCCGGGGGATCCTATCCATTCAGAATGACGAGGTGGTAGAAAACCACTGTCTTCGTATCCTCGAATTATTTAAAGAAAAGGATATCGTCCATCCTCCGCCCCTCATCACCGGAGACGATGTGATGGCTTTGGGATATTCCTCTGGACCGAGAGTAGGACAAATTCTGAACTTCATCCGCCAGAGGCAGGTGGAGGGCGAGATTAAAAATAGAGAAGAGGCATTAAGGGTGTTAAGAGAAACATTCGGAATGGAAGGGTTGGGGCGATAGAATCCTGTTGATTACTCAAACATATTTGATAGAATATTTGTAAAAGCAATAGTCATCAATAACCTTGCGCTGGGAGGTGGGTCTATGGTCAAAAAATTCTCGGAAATTCTTAAAAAGAAGCTAAGGCCCCGCCTGAAGAAAATCCTTATTGGACTCATCATCTTCTTTGCCGCTTTTACCCTCCTTGGCTTTTTTGGACTGCCTCCGATCTTAAAGATTATTTTGACAAAGAAACTTTCTGAGAATCTGCATCGTGAGGTGACCATCAAACAGATCAAGCTCAACCCCTACGCCCTTTCCATAGCCATCAGAGGCCTAATGATTAAAGACAAGGAGAGCTCTGAAACCTTTCTGTCTTGCGAGGAGATCTTCCTCAATCTCGAGAGCCTCTCTGCGCTTAAGAGGGCTCTTATTCTTAGTGAAATAAGGTTAAAGCAACCCTTCATCAAGATCACTCAACATGCGGATAGATCCTATAATTTCTCAGATTTGATAGAAAAAAAAGAGACCAAACCGCCAGAAAAGGAAAAATCTAAACCTCTTAATTTTTCTTTGAATAATATTAAAATAGAAAATGGGAGCATTGATTTCCTGGACGAATCCAAACAGAAAAAGCATACGGTCAGAGAGCTGAATATTGGCGTCCCATTTCTCTCAAACATCCCTTACTATGTCGAAACATACGTCCAACCCTCTTTTTCAGCCAAAATTAACGGAACTCCCTACACTCTCCAAGGAAAGACGAAACCATTTACGGAATCCCGTGAAACCACTTTTGATATTAATATTAATGATCTGGATATTCCTTATTATCTTGTCTATGTTCCGATGAAAATGAATTTTAGGATTGCCTCGGCATACCTGGATACACAAACACAGATTTCTTTTGTTCAACCTAAGGGTGAAAAGCCTTCTCTCACCGTCACGGGAAATGTCTCACTGAAAAATATTGCCGTCAACGATCAACAGAATAAGCCTTTATTAAGGCTGCCCCTTTTGAGTATTTCCATCGCCCCATCAAGACCGATAGAAAAATTCATTCATTTATCCAAAGTCTCGATTCAATCGCCTGGGTTGGAAATACGGCGCGATGGAAAAGGGACGCTTAATGTCCAGGCGCTTTTGCCGGAAAAGAGGGAGACAAAACCTGCCACTGGAAAAGCGGAGGATTCGACACCTTTTTCTTTAGACATCGATGAAGTGCAACTGACGGATGGAAAAATCTCTTTTTCTGACCTCACGCCTGCCGAACCTGTCACCGTGACTGCCAAGAACCTCGACCTGAGAGTAGAAAAGATCTCGACTGCTAAAAACAGTAAGGGCAAACTTTCGCTTTCTCTCCTTCTGGATAAAAAGGGAAAGATTTCCACGACGGGATCGATTGGCATTGACCCTATCACAGCAGAACTGAAAATGGACATGAAGGGTATTGAGATCGGCTCATTCCAATCCTATTTTGCTGATAAAGTAAAAATCACCGTTACAGGCGGCGCCTTCTCGACAACAGGCAACCTTTCGTTGGGCATTGCGGATAATAAGGAGATCAAAGTCACATACAGAGGCAATGCGGCTCTATCCGGTTTCTCTTCGATTGACAAGGCCAACGCCGAGGATTTCTTGAAATGGGATTCTCTCTCTTTCAGTGGTCTCAACGTGGGGATCAACCCTCTCTTGATGGATATCAAAGGAATCTCGCTGACCAATTTCTATTCCCGGGTGATCATGAACGCTGGTGGAACCCTTAACCTTCAAGAAATCCTTGAAAAGGGTGAACCAAAGACAGGAACTCCAACCCCTCCTGTAACACAGGAGAAAACTACTCCCCAGGAGAAGGCACCCCTTTCGCCAAAAGAATCTTCAAAAAATATCAAAATAGGAACGATCACTCTGCAAGGAGGAAGAATCGACTTCACCGACAGATCCCTCAAACCAGAATATTCGGCAAAACTGGCTGAGATAGGAGGAAGAATATCAGGGCTTTCCTCTGAAGAAACCACCCTGGCAGATCTGGAACTTCGTGGGAAACTCGATGATTATGCCCCTCTCGAGATTACCGGGAAGATCAATCCTCTGAAAGAGGATCTTTATGTCGACCTAAAAGTTAGGTTTAAAGATATGGAGCTCAGCCCTACGACCCCCTATGCCGGGAAATACGTCGGGTACACCGTCGAGAAAGGAAAACTCTCCTTTGACCTGAAATACCTTATCGTCAAGAAGAAACTTGAATCTCAAAATTACATCCATCTAGACCAACTTACCTTAGGGGAAAAAGTGGAGAGTCCTCAAGCGACAAAGTTGCCTGTCAAGCTTGCCATTGCCCTTCTTAAGGACCGAAAAGGAGAAATCAAATTAGATATCCCTGTGACAGGCAGCCTGGATGACCCCAAATTTAGCATTTGGGGCATCATCTTAAAGATACTCATCAATCTGATTGCGAAAGCTGCCACATCACCGTTTTCACTTCTTGGAGCTGTTTTGGGGGGCGGTGAAGAACTGAGTTTCGTAGAATTCGATTACGGAATCACCACCCTTACAGAACCGAATGCAAAGAAAATTGAAACCCTTGTAAAGGCGCTCCATGATAGACCTTCCCTCAAGATGGATCTCGAGGGCCATGTGGATATGGAGAAAGATAGAGAGGGATTAAAACAGTACCTGTTCAATAAAAAACTGAAGGCCCAGAAATTAAAAGAAATGGTTAAGAAAGGAGAACCCGCCATTGCAGTAGATGAGGTTAAAATCGAGCCTGCCGAATACGGGAAGTACTTGAAAATGGCGTATAAGGAGGGAAAATTCCCCAAACCAAGAAATTTTCTTGGAATCGCGAAGGACTTGCCTGATCCGGAAATGGAAAAATTGATGCTTACCTATATCGAGATCAAGGAGGACGATCTGAGAACCCTGGCCGCTCAACGAGCGATGAAGGTAAAAGATGCCATCTTGAAGTCCGGCCAGGTTGAACCAGAGAGGGTCTTTGTCCTTGAACCCAAATCTCTTGCGCCTGAAAAGAAGGAAAAGCTCAAGGATAGCCGTGTTGATTTTAAACTCAAATAATCCGAAACCGGCCCATCAGAATCTCACGGCGAAAAGGAGGAGCCAGCGATGTTAAAGGAATTCAAAGAATTTGCAATGCGGGGAAATGTTGTGGACATGGCGGTTGGAATCATTATTGGTGCGGCCTTTGGCACCATCGTCAATTCGCTTGTCCAGGATCTGATAATGCCACCCATCGGTCTACTTCTTGGGAATATCGATTTCTCCAACTTCTTCGCGGTGCTTAAGGAAGGTAAGGTGGCCGGACCCTATGCATCGGTTGCCGCGGCAAAAGCGGCTGGCGCGGTGACCATGAACTATGGTGTGTTCATCAGCACCATCATCAGTTTTTTCATTGTTGCCTTTGCCGTGTTTCTTCTTGTTCGGACGATCAATAGACTGAAGCGTCAAGGGGAAGCTCCACCTCCGGTCCCAACCACGAAAGAGTGTACTTACTGTTTTTCAAAGATCCCGATTCAGGCGACGCGTTGTCCGAACTGTACCTCTGAGCTGAAGGCAGGTTGAAAGAGATACTGCGACCCATTCACCCCGCACTCACCCTCCTCTCTCCCGCGACCACGGGCGAGAGGGCTTCGGCGTGAGCCCGTCGGCCTGAGCTAGGGTTGAAGGCTCAGTCGACCGCTAAAGGTGAGTGGGGATAATCGAAACAAAATAGAACAGGAGAATTACAATGGTATCACGCCTCCTCAACTTCTTTAAGACCGGTATTTGGGAAATCCAATTAAAGGGCCTCTCCCCTATAGAAGCCTTCTTCTTTAAATACTTACGCATTATTCTTTTGGCATTGCGAGGATTTATGAGGGATCAATGTCAGAAGACCGCTTCGGTTCTGACCTATTATTCTTTACTCAATATTGTTCCGGTGGTCGCCGTGGCCTTTGCGGTCGCAAAAGGCTTTGGTCTTGAGAAACTCATCGAAAAAAAAATCCTCCAAATTGCTGAAAATGCAAACTGGCAATCGGATGTCACCACACAGATTATTTCCTTTTCTCACAAACTCCTTGAGCAGGCAAAGGGAGGCTTAATTGCCGGCATCGGTGTGGTATTGCTATTCTGGACAGTGATATCGATCCTGGGGAAAATTGAAGACTCATTGAATGAGATCTGGGAAGTAAAAAAATCCAGGACACTGGTGAGAAAATTTAGTGATTATATTGCAGTGATGGTCTTAGGCCCTGTTCTTCTTATCATTTCCAGCAGTGCGACCGTCCTTGTGGCAAGTCAAGTGAAGGTGATCGTCAACAAAATCGCCTTCCTGGGAGTTTTCGGAAAGGTGATTCTTCTCCTGTTGAATCTACTGCCCTATGTATCCATCTGGACGCTCCTAACGATGCTCTACCTGATCATGCCAAACACCCGGATACCGGTCAGGTCAGCCATTTTGGGAGGTATCTTTGCAGGGACCATTGCCCAAATCGTCCAATGGATATATATTAAATTCCAGATTGGGGTAGCAAGTTATGGCGCTATTTACGGGAGCTTCGCGGCCCTTCCCCTTTTCTTAGCCATGCTTCAAATGAGTTGGATGATCGTTCTTTTCGGTGCGGAAATCGCTTATGCCAATGAGCATTATGAAACATTCGGCTTTCATCCGGACTATTCTCGGATAAGTGTTTCATCGAAAAGACTCCTCATGCTTAGGATCTTTCACCTTCTCACCAAGAAGTTTTCTCTTGGAGAAAAGGCTTTAAGTGCCAGCCAGATTGCCCATGTGTTGGAGATTCCGGTTCGACTTGTACGGCAGCTCCTCCATGAATTAAGCGATGTGGGTCTGGTGGTTGAGACAGTCAGGGGAATCAAGAGCGAGGTCGCCTTTCAACCAGGGCGAACGATTGAAAACATCACAGTCAAAGCCGCTCTCGACGAGTATGAGAAGTACGGAATTACAAAGATCCCTGACTATCAGTCCGAAGAAGCGGAGAAGATTTCCAAATATCTGAAAGATATTTCAGAAACCATCGAAAAATCACCTGCAAACGTCCGTTTGAAAGAGATCTGACAAGGGCAGTAGCGTCCCAAATATGAGATTGCTTCGCTTCGCCCTGAACACCATGTGGTGCTGTGGTGCAGGGCTTCGCTCGCAATGACCACTTCAATCATAACACTTTACTGTCATTGCGAGGAGTCCCGGCATAGCGGGATGACGTGCCTGCACGCCGAAGTGTTTGAACACAGGGATTCTTAGTAGCATGAAGTTTCGGCACGCAGGCGTGGCAATCTCGATTTTGAAAGCCAATGAAATCAAGTGTAGTGAAATCTAATTCGGGCAAGAGTGACAGGAAGGGTGTGTCTCATTGACAAATCGATCCGAAATCCCTTATAAAATTGATTGGATGCCAACAATTCTTGTAACCGGGGGAGGGGGATATATCGGAAGTCATGTGGTTAGGGAACTTCTTCACCAGAATTATAAGCCTATCGTCTTTGATAATCTTCAAACTGGCCATCGAAAAACCACTAAAAATGCCCTCTTCATAGAAGGGGACCTTTCTAATCAAAGAAAACTTGCAGAGACTTTTCAAGCCAATTCCATTGATGCGGTCATGCATTTTGCAGCAGATTGTTTGGTTGGAGAATCCGTGCAGGATCCGGTAAAATATTTCAACAATAATGTTAGAAATAGCTTGAAACTAATTGAAATGATGGAAGACTGTAACGTAAGGAAAATTGTTTTTTCTTCCTCTGCTGCGGTCTACGGTGAGCCTAAAGAAATCCCTATTTCCGAAAACCATCCCTGTGCTCCGACAAACCCTTATGGTGAGACCAAATGGATCTTTGAGAAAGTACTGCAGGCCTTTCATGATGGAGGTAAATTAAATTTCATCTCTCTCAGGTACTTCAATGCAGCAGGAGCTGATCCAGAGGGCGAGTTGGGAGAGGATCACTCTCCGGAAAGCCATCTGATCCCATTAGTGATCAAAGCAGCTCTGGACCGAACTTCAGTTCCTGTTTTTGGCACTGATTATGATACTCCTGATGGAACTTGCATCCGTGACTATATCCACGTCACCGATCTTGCCCATGCCCATATTTTAGCACTTAGGAAATTAGATCAAGGGAAAATGTCCGGGATTTATAATCTGGGAAACGGCAATGGATATTCAGTGAGAGAAGTGATCGAGACAGTCAAAAAGGTAACCGGGAGAAAGGTCGTTGCTATCGATTCGCCAAGGAGGCCAGGGGACCCTGCCCGGCTGGTGGCCACTTCACAGAAGATTAAAGAAGAGCTGGGGTGGATTCCCAGATACCCCGATCTGGAAACGATTGTTAAAACCGCTTATCATTGGCATAGGAAACACCCGAAGGGATATGACGATACATGAAAAGTACCAAATTCCAAGCACCAAATAACAAATGAATTTCAATTACCTAAATTGTAAACATAAGTTTTTGGTCATTTGAGATTGGATATTGGAATTTGTTTGGGATTTGGAAATTGGGATTTTGGATTTTAACACCATGCCCTATGCCCTTTGCGTTTTTATAAGGAGAGAAAAACCATGTGCGGTATCTTTGGGATTTATGATCATCTTGAAGCATCCAATCTCGCCTATTTAGGTCTCTATGCCCTTCAGCACCGGGGTCAGGAGAGTGCGGGGATCGTCTCCTCAGATAACAGGCAACTCCATCATTACCGCCAGATGGGACTGGTCTCCGAGATCTTCACCAAAGATATTCTGAAGAAACTCCTTGGAAAAAGTGCCATCGGTCACGTTCGTTATTCCACTGCTGGATCGAGCGAGCTCAAAAATGCGCAGCCTTTCATGGTGGAATACTATAAGGGTAGTCTCGCCATCGCCCACAACGGGAATTTGTCCAATGCTTCTCTCATCCATAGCGAACTCGAATCAAGGGGATCTATTTTCCAGTCGAACATGGATACCGAAGTAATCGTTCACCTCATTGCCCGCTCTAAAGAGAAAACCTTTATAGAGCGAACGGTCCATGCCCTCAAACAGGTTGAAGGAGCTTACTCTTTACTCATTCTGACGGAAAAAGAAATGGTCGCCGCCAGGGATCCTTTTGGTTTCAGGCCATTGGTCCTCGGTCAGCTTAAGGATGCACCTGTGGTTGCCTCCGAGACTTGCGCTTTTGACCTTATCGGTGCCAAGTTTGTGAGGGAGATCGAACCGGGGGAAATTCTCCTCATCAACGAAGAAGGAATCAAATCGTTTAAACCTTTTCCTCACAAACCACGTCATCAGTGCATCTTTGAGTTCATCTACTTTGCCCGACCTGACAGCTTCATCTTCAATAGAAACGTCTATGAGGTCAGAAAATCCTTCGGAGTCCAACTTGCCAAGGAATCGCCTGCAGAGGTAGATATGGTCGTTCCTATTCCTGATTCCGGATTCCCGGCCACATTGGGCTATGCGTCCGAATCCAAAATCCCGCTGGAGCTTGGAATGATAAGAAATCATTATATAGGACGGACGTTCATCGAACCTGAACAACGAATTCGGCACTTCGGTGTAAAAATCAAATTGAACCCGGTAAAAGAATTGTTAAAAGGCAAAAAGATTATCACCGTGGATGACTCCATTGTCCGGGCAACCACCAGTCGAAAGATTAATAAGATGTTTCGAAATGCAGGCGCCAAAGAAGTTCATGTCAGAATCAGCTCTCCGCCCATCACGAACCCTTGTTTCTTCGGCATTGATACGCCCAAAAGATCAGAGCTGATCGCCTCCTCCCATAAGATCAAGGAGATTCAGAAGTTTATTAATGCAAGTTCTCTACATTATTTAACTTTAGAGGGTCTAAAAAAATGCGTGAGGGAGGACGCTGAGTCTTTCTGTTATGCCTGCTTCACAGGAGATTACCCCATTCCTTTCCAAATGAATTTAGAGTAGGTTCATTTTTTCCTTATCGCGCTTATGAACTTCCCTTCAACTCACCTCCTTTCAACTGGTTGCTAACCTCCTGTTCAGTCTCGCTAATTTATAACTCTACTGTTAGCGAAAAGAGATTTAGAGGAAAAGTGCCAGACCGATTACAGGTTTGCAGTCAGCAGGGATTGCCATAGAGCCTTTCCCATCTATTTGCATACTGCTTTGTATAGGCTCTCATCAACAGATTCTGGGGGAATAATTTTCCAGGCCGGCAAGCGGTCTTGAGCTGAATTAGCGTATAAAATCTTTCCCTCTGCGGAATATTCGGTAATCGATAAAATACGATCCTTTTTTTCTGCGCAATTGATTTCCAATAATTCCAACGAATAACTCAAATCTGCATAATGTTTTCCAAACTTTTTTACAATCCCAGTTACACCTTCTTTTGTATATTCTAATTTGGCCCAAACATCCACAATGTTTTTTGATGAGGGAGTCGCATCTTCCGCATCATAAAAACATTCATACAAATCAGTCTCTGCAAATAACTTCCAATCCGCCCCCCACACTTCCGCATGGAAACAGAGAATAAGTCCGATGCATAAAGACTTAACCAATAATGATTTCATTCAATTTACCTCCTTTTTCTTTGGCCTTGACTTGCTCGGTTTCACCTCCTCTCTCATTTATTCACATACTGCTTCGGATAGACTCTTGCCGAGAGATTCTGACAGGCGTCCTTTAGCCGGTTTCGTGCTTATAATATTCCCTGTTACGGAATATTGACTACTGGACGACATACGCCGCGTTTTTCCTCGACAATCAACTTCCCATAACTGCAACGAATAACTCAAATTCTCATAATCCTTCCCAAACTCTCTTACATACGCAGCTACACCTTTCTCTGTATATTCTAATTTTACCGAGACCAGCACAGTGCCTTTATACAGAAGATGTGACTTGCTCACATAATAGAAACCTTCATACAAATCAGTTGAGCTGAAAGATTTCCAACGCGCCTCCCGCATTCCCGCGCAGCCAAACATAGCAAGTCCGATTACAAGGACAACTCCCGACTTAACTGATACTGATTTCAATTGGTCACCCCTTTCCGAAAATTCGTATCTCTTTGAGTTTTGTAATTGCTCTATAACCAACCCAAATCCCGACTGTATTGATTCCCCAACTGATAATTATAGTCGGCCATATCGGTAAGCAAAATCCAAGAAAGGGACTGAAAAAATTCAGAAGTATCAATAACAGTATTGCCCAGAGGTTCTTCTCCACCTTCACAAGAATCGATTGAAGGGTGAAATGATCAGAAACGCCAACGCTATCCGAGGCATAAATGGAGAGTGGCTCGTGCTTTTTCAGTGCTGCCATTTAACTCGCTTTCCTTTCTTGCTATACCATTTTCCCGATTTCAAGGTTTACCACCCTCACTATCTCCAAAAACTCCTCTTTGCTTAAAATTCCCTCTTCCACAAGCAACCTAAATAATGGCCCCTGGGCATCCTCCATGACGTGAGAAATAGACTTCCCAGCTGGGAGGCTTTTCTTGGGTTAGGGTGATTGATAGAGATAAACCTATCAGGAGCGTAATGGTAAAAATGCCAACTAAAGTCGTTATGCACCTCATGATTTTCCTTCCATTTTCTTCAAATACTCATCAATAGCCCTTCTCACATGAACAGCAACCGGAGCACCAGTTTTCCCCGACAATGCCCTAAGCTTCTTTTGTTGAACCCTGGTTAGAAAGATGTTGGTTCTTATCTTGGTTATCATGCCCTCACCTCCCTTTTATATGTATATGCCATTATACACCTATATATGTATTTGTCAAGCTTTTTCTTTGGATTCTGGTGAATCCAAAGTTGTCCGCAATTTACCGTTGACTTTCGCTCTATGGTTTTATAGAGTGCAGTCAAGGTCAGCATTTGGTTTTCTGTACCTCAAGAAAGCTGAAGACTCCTTCCTGAAGTCACTAAGTGGACATTTTAACAAAACATGCTTGATGTGTATCGGTAATCCTCAATAGTCTTTTTGATCTTGACAACCAACTTTTGTTTTAATACATTCAATTCATCCCAAAGCAAGTTCTTATCGTTTTAATGTGGTCATCCCCCAGTAGTTCGTGGTGAGGTATGCTCAGATGGTGATAAAAAACACATGGGAGGCGAAGCTACTAAAGGAACACCATATGAAATGCACACCTCAGACAGAACCCTTTCCCCATACAGAATATGAAACAAAAAGGCCCGAATCGACAATATATAACTTATGGGATGATCTGATAAATTTCTTGGCGAATAAATATCTTGATCCGAGCGAATGGGGATGGGTTTTTAAAGGTCTCAGAAAATACTCCTATAAGCTGGAAAGCACTCTTGACCGGAGACTGGAAAGGAGGAGAAAAGGAAGGGCACACCTCGGTAGGAGGGACCCCATCATAGGTCGACAGACGGCTGAAAATTATCTGCTGCGCCAGTTCAAGAGAGCTGCCCATCATTTTGTCGGATCTTCCTTGCTGCCCGATAACCGGGATAACCGGCTAGAGTGGCTAGCTCTAATGCGACATTATGGGGCTCCAACAAGACTGCTTGATTTTACTCGCTCCCCTTACGTAGCCTGCTTCTTTGCGTTAGAAGAAACCGATATTCATAAAGGCAGAAAATGCGCCATTTGGGCTATCCATACTGACTGGCTAATAAATGCCGGTGTTTCTCAAATCTCAAAACAGATTCCATACTACCACGACCTCAACAAGAGTAACCTGCTGAATTCGAAGTTTATAGTGGAACACTTTGACAGCCTGTTTGTTAACAATTCAGTGCCAATGGTTTTGCCGATTGAGCCACCGAGATCAAATGCAAGGCTGTTAGCTCAGCAAGGTCTGTTTTTGTGCCCTGGCGCACCTGACAGGAGTTTCGATAAGAATCTGTCGTCTTACGCGGATGACACAGAGAATATGCAGAAGTACGTACATAAATTCAAAATAGAAGGTCGTATCTTTGCAGAAGCCATGTCCGAACTTTCTCATATGAATATTAGTCGAGCAACCCTTTTTCCGGATCTAGAAGGGTTTGGAACTTCCTTAGCTCATGAGTTAGAGGACAAGTCGTCAGATGAAATAGAAACGCTGCGGTAACCAAACCCAATCTATCTTATGAATTATGCGTATTTCAACCAATAATAGTTAACTTTCAGGATCACTTGATGGCGAAGACCTGTGGTGTACTCCTGAAAAAAAGAAAATCAATATTCGGTTGTCAAAGAGAAAGACAGTGTCAAATGGCACTGCCTTTTTGCTTCCGAAGAGTACTTCCTGAAAGAGTGATTCCTGAAAATTACCCCTCTATAAAAGCTTTCAAAGGGTAATCAACAAAAAGATAATTTTCACAATCTCATTTTTGATATTGACAAAATGGTTTTTTTTGGTATCGTGGATTCAACAGTCGTGATAATATTTCTCTCTCCAAAGGGGGTGGTAGGTGCATAAAGACCTTTAAAAGTTCCCCTATACAAATTAGAATTTTCCTCCTGAAAGTCAGATCCATCAGCAGTTTCAGATCTTCTCTCTGACTAAAATTTTTAAAGGCCCTGCAAACAAAAAAAATCTAAAAATGAAGGATTTAATCCCGATAAAGCCAAACCTTTCGTGAGGTGCACGGGCTGTCTGGAATGCGTCTCCTTCTGCCCCCGGAAAGCTATCTCGGTTCAGTAATCGAAGTCTAACCAGTAAATCGAAGCGGACGTTCCAAACCAACCTCAACCTTCCCACGCAGAGTGGGCGGCGTCTGCTTTCCTTGCTTTTTCCATTATGCACATTTCTAAACAGTAATCGCTGCCTGAAGGTGAGGAACTTAAAGGCCCAGAAGAGAAGAAACAAATAAGAGGCAGAAGAGGCCTTCGTGGAGGTTCGAGACACATGGAACAAATTCGATTCTGTAAGACTGCCGATGGCGTCCGCATAGCTTACTCGACCATGGGCCAGGGTCCGCCAGTAGTCCTGGTTCCAGGGTGGGTTAGCCATTTGCAGCTGCAGTGGGACCATCCGGCCGCGCAGGCCTTTTTTGAAAAGGCGACTCGCTATCATACCTTAATAACTTACGATAGATATGGCTGTGGTCTCTCAGAAAGGAACCGGACAGACTTCTCGCCGGAGTCTGAGCTTCGGGTACTGGAAGATGTCGTCGACCATCTCAAACTCAAGCGCTTCGCACTTTTGGGTTTTTCCCAAGGAGGCTCAGTTGCCATAGCTTACGCAGTTAAACATCTTCGGCGTGTCACGCATCTCATACTATATGGAGCCTATGCCCATGGTGACGCGCTATCTTCGGACGAACTCAAGACGGTGTTCAAATCATTAGTCCGAGCACACTGGGGGATTGGTTCCAAGACTCTTACCGACCTGTTTTTACCCAAAGCTGAAGCATCCGCAGTCCAATGGTTTACCCGCTTTCAGCGTGAGGCCGCTACTCCCGAAATGGCTGCCCGGATATTGGACATCTCCTACGGTGTTAATGTTATTGATCTGCTCCCCAGGGTCCGTGTGCCTACTTTGGTGATACATCGACGGGGGGATCGGATGGTACCCTTCAAACTTGGAAGAGAGATGGCATCTTTGATCCCAAAGGCTCGCTTTGTTCCTCTGGAAGGAGATATGCATATTTTCTTCTTGGGTGATGCCGATGCAGTACTACGTGTCATCGCTGAGTTCCTTGGTGATCCAGTCGATGTTACTCCATCGAAACCAGATGCAAAACCTGACACTCAAACGCGAGATCAGACAGCGGAGGATGCTGTGGCCCAGGAAGCACGTTCATTGATAGAGAAATTGGATGAAGTCGTGCTGTCGCGGTATCGGGTCATTGGCAGCTACACTCGCTATGAGGAGGCGGTTCGTAACACCCTGAAGGATGCGCGGGCGAGGATCGCAACTGGTTGCCTACAACCGAGCAGGAAGCGGGAGAATCATCTCATCTGGGCTGCGCCTGGGAGTGGCAAAACATACTTCGTCCAACAAATCAGTGCCTCGCTTCCCAGTACCATCCGCTATCAAGAACTCAACCTTGCTAAATGCGGTGAGCAGGAATTCCGCTCCGGGTTAAGCGGATTTGATTGTAAAGATAGCCCATATCTCTGCCTAATCGATGAGTGTGATGCCAAGCCGCAGGAACCCTGGCCTTATGAGATACTTCTTCCTTACCTAGATGCTTCCGTCGAGCGAGGTGCACCACTTGTGTTTGTCCTAGCCGGAAGCGGGGGGGCGAATTTAGATGAGATAAAGAAGCGGATTGCCATTCGGCCCAAAGGGCCTGATCTTCTCAGCCGGATTCCAGCTGGTAATGAATATCAAATCATGCCATTAAACATTGGCGACCGCATTGTTGTTGTTTTGAGCCAATTCCTGGAAGTCGGAAAAGAATGCAATCGAGAAATTAAGTCAGTTGAAAAACTTGGTCTTTATTATGTCGCTCTCAATTCTCGCTTGGCCAATGCTCGTCAGTTGCGCGAATTTGCTGTCCGCGCTATTGAGCGCGTGCCACCCAATGACGACCGTGTAAAATATGACCATCTTTTTAGTGCTGGAGATCCAGAGAACAAAGCCTTCTGGCTTCAAGCACAGCCCACTGCAGTAGGTTTCGTGAACTCCTTTGCGATGCTGAAAGATTAGGAACTAAAAAACACACTTTCAATCCATAATCTTCAATCCTCGAATATTGTTCCCGTCGAAGATTTGTAGGTGTACTTCTCAAAAAAGAAAACCAATATTCAATTGTGAAGCTCCTCGCCAACAGGGCGAGGCTTCCCGGCATTGTATTTATTCTCATATTGTCCCCCTGGGCCCGCCTGCAAGGCGGGCCTTGTGGGGGACGTTCCGGCCAAAGAGCGAGGCAGGGTCAGAGATGGTTCTGCCTTTTTTGTTTTTGAAAAATACTCCTGAACTCGTGATTTTCAAGAGTCCTCCTCTTGTACAACCTTTCAAGTGGTATCGGAACAGGTCGATAGAAAAATTAGAGAAGGATAAGAGGCTGAGGCTCCACCAATCAAGAAAATTTTGTGGGATAGATTGCAAGTATGTTTGGCTAAGGTTTAGACTTGGATTTCTTTTTCGCTTTACTCGCTGTTATCTTTTTCAATTCTGCCACACCCGCTATCAGTTTCTCCCATTCAGATTTTATCTGGTCTCTCTCCTTTTCAACTTTTAATATTTTACGATAGAGAGAAAGCACTCTCAAAAAGATTTTTGCTTTCTCATCGTCCACCTGTCTTCCATCACAATAATCCCTAAGATACTTCTCGGCCGTTGCCACCAATGGTTTAAAAAGTTCTGAATCTTTCTTTTTCATCTTTTTCATCCTTTGTATTTGTTTTATACCCCGCATCATGCCGAAGATTTTACCAGCAAATACAGACAGACGCAAGAAAGAATATCATCATTGACATTACTGTCCAAATTAACCAGATGATGTAGCCGACGGACTCCGCCCCCAATCAATGAGGGCGCTACGATTCTTTTGTTGATACCCCAATACTAACTATTGGACTCCATATTCTTTAATACAAACTCTGTAATATCCATTACGACAATAGGGATCTTTTTTCTACGGGCTGTGGTCTGGATGGTACGGACGCACTGCTGACAGGCAGTGATCACCATCTCAGCTCCTGTGGCCTTGATCTCCTCGATCTTAGCCTGTGCCAGTCCTGCTGAGAGCTCGGGGTTCACCATCTCAAGGTTACCCCCTCCTCCACAACATACGCACTGCTCTCTATTTCCTTTCATCTCCACCAATTCTACCCCCGGAATGCTCCGCAGGATTTCCCGTGGAGCTTCATAGACTCCACTGGCCCTGCCAAGGTCGCAGGGATCATGATAGGTAACTTTCGTTCTCTTCTCTTTGAAGCTGATCTTACCTTCATCGATTAACTTCTTGATGAATTCGGTAGAATGAAAAATCTCGATGTCCGTCTTACCTTCATCCATCCAGGTGTGGTAACAAGAGGGACAAGCAAAGACAATCCTTTCTGCCCCCTTCCCTTCCACTTTTTCCAAATTGTGTTGCATCAAAGCTTGGGCATCTTTCTTCATCCCTGCTGCAATGAGAGGAAAACCACAGCACCACTCCTCCCCCCCTAAAATGGTGAAATCGACCCCGGCCTTACCCAATATTTGGACAAAGGATTGAGGGATCCTCTTCGTCATCGGGAAATAGGAAGCCACACACCCAACGAAGTAGACCACCTTCGCCTTTTCCCTCTGAAACATATCCTTGGGAACTTCAGCCAGGGCCTGCACCCAAGTGGGCCGATCCTCGTTTGGCTCACCGACGATGTTATGGACCCTTTTCAAAGTCTCCGCCAACTGGGACATAGTTTGAGGACACTCCCCCTTCTCGACCATGAATTCTCGCGTCCCTATCCTCAGTTCCTTTGTGTCGATAAACGCAGGGCATGCCATCGCGCACCTTCCGCATAAGGTGCAGAGGTAGGGGTAGTCGGAATACTCCTTTGGCACATCCTTGGTCTTTGCGGACCCAAAGAACATCCCCGGTAAGCCGTATGTCTTCCTGACGAAAGACTTGAGGTTAGCAAACAATCCTCCCATGGTGGTCTCTAATTCTTGTGTTTGTGCATACACTGGACAAACATCCACACAACTGCCACATTTCACGCAAGAATCCAGAGCAATAAGGTTTTTGACGGAAAGAGGGAGAGAAGTCTTTCGGGTTCCTGGTTTAAATGCCTCTTTGGGCATCAAGCTGATGAACATGACCATGGGTATCGTGACGATGTGCCAAAGCTTCTTATTAAACGGAATAAAGGCGACAAGCGTACCTAAGAACAATCCCGATACAGACCAAAGGGGATAGTTGAGAGAGTCCCATGGCAGCCCCAGAGGGGCAACGATTTTACTCAGGCCAAAGGAGACGAACCAATATTGGGCCACAGAGCTCGGAAGCTCATAAGTTACAATGCTCGTTGCCTCACAGAAAAATCGGAGGATGAACCATCCCCCTAAAAGGTTCACAGCGACGATATCTCCGATCGATGTCTCAAAAGTCACAGATTTTGCTACGAATCTCCGGTAGATGGCGATGAACTCTCCCGTCAATATCATCGCTCCGAAGAGGTCGAATGAGATGGCAAAAAGGGCATCGGAAATATTCAAAGATGGGCTTGCCACCTCGCGAAAGTAGTAATAGTCACAAAACGGTGCATAAAAGAACCGAATCAGGTGTGGAAACCTCTCGAAATCGGGCATTATCTCCGCTTTCAGATGACCCGCGATGAGGATTCCGGGGTAACCGATCATGATCAGAACCTTCATCAACCATCTCAATTTATCCTGGCCGAAAAGTCTCCTCTGGAGGATGCCGTCCAAGAACATAATCTGTATCAGCTTAACAATCTTTGCACTAAATAGGGTTGAGAAGACTCCTCTTACAAGGGCCCCCCAATGCCATTGCCCTCGCCAATAAAGGAATAGTCTCAAGGCGAGACCAATGAAAAAGACTATTGCACCCAACATAAAAAAGGTCACAAAGAGTGGCTGGCCAGTCACGATATACCCCTTCCTTCAGCTCGTTAGATCATAGGCTTATTATGAATCGCTTATGTTCGCCCAAAACTTATCTGACATTCCTATTTAACATAAAAAAGAAGATTTTTGCCCTATTATTAGCTGCCGGTTTCTCACCATCATTTTAACACCAATATCAAACGCTATCCATGAGGATTACATGAAGAAACAAAGGCTTCATGCCTGCCCCTCGCTGATCCGTAAGAGAGCCATTCCCGCAAATATTAAGATTTTCATCTCCCTCTTGTTCGATTTTGGGTTCCATGTTATTTTTATAAAAACAATCATCAAGATATGAATTTATCCATTCTGAAAGCCATTTTTGCCTCCATGGAACAGGGGGTTGTTTTTATTGATGATCAAAATCGAATCGCCTACTGCAATCCGGCAGCAGAGAAGATTCGAAACATTAAGATGGATCAAGTATTGGGCCAATCCATCTTGCACTACCATCCTCAAAAGGCCCATCCAAAGGTCCTGCAAATCATAGAAGACTTAAAATCCGGACGAGTAAAAGGACACCACCGGATGAACGTTCAGATGGTGGAGGGAAAATTCTATGACAATACGTATACGCCGGTCTGGGGCCCCAGAAACAAATATTTGGGCACCATCGTTGTCAGCAAGGAGATCACACAACGAAAGAAAACAGAGGATGAACTCAAAGACGCACTGAAAAAACTGAAGATCGCTAATGAAGAATTAAGGCAGCTCGATCAAACGAAGGACGACTTTCTCTCCAACGTCAGCCATGAGCTGAAAACACCGATGATCTCAGTGATGGGCTATATCGGAATGCTGCTCAAGGAGAAGGCTGGCTCGTTGACAGAACAGCAGAAGAGGTTTTTGGAAATATCTTATAAAAACTTACGAAAGCTTGGAAAGAACATAGACGACCTTTTGGATTTGGCCGAATTCGGAATACAAAAAGAGTCCTGGGTATTCGAACCGGTCGATCTTGCTAAAGTCATTGAATTTTCATGCGCCACCGTCGAACCCCTAGCTAAGGAACATCAAATCCAACTGGAAGCTCAACTTCCCCCCGAACCAGTAGAGATCTCCGGGGTTGAGGAAAAACTCTACCAACTCTTTGATAATCTTCTCACCAATGCCGTCAAATATAACCGTCAGGGAGGAAAGATCTGTGTGAGCGTTGATCAGGATCCTGAATTTATCTTCACCCGCATTACCGATACAGGGGTCGGAATCTCTCACCAATCTCTGCAGGAAGTCTTCACACGCCATTACCAGGAAAAAACAAAACCCCTTGGAAACGCCAAGGGATTAGGGATCGGGCTCTCCCTTGTCCAGGAAATTGTTAAACTCCATCAGGGAGATATCCAGATCGAAAGCGAGTTGGGCACGGGAACGACCTTCACAATAAGGCTCCCTAAAAGTCCCATCAAATGATGGAACAATCATCAAATTCCAAGCCCCGATAAACCAATAATAACCAAATTCCAATTTCTAAACTTTGAGTTTATCGAAAGGCCTTTAACGGGTTAGAGCTTCGATTCTATCTCTCCCAAATACGATAAAATGATGAGGTGTACCCATGCTCCAATCTCGCCACCCCTGTCTGAATGGCTGCCTCTCTCACATAATTCGACACCTGTTCTGGGACTTCCCGATTTAAGACGCTTGGAATGATATAGTCCTCACTCAATTCCTCCTCTGAAATGATGTGGGCAATCGCATTCGCCGCAGCAAAAAGCATTTCATCGTTAATCTCTAATGCCTGACAGTCCAGGACTCCTCTGAAGAGGCCCGGGAAACAGAGGACATTATTGATTTGATTGGGATAGTCCGATCTACCCGTAGCGATCACCCGCGCATATCGGGCGGCCTCCTCGGGCATGATCTCAGGATCGGGATTCGCCATGGCGAAGACAATCGGGTTTTTTGCCATTTTCTTGATATCGTTCACATGAATAACGCCAGGTTGAGAAAGGCCAATAAAAAGATCAGCACCCTTTAGGGCCTTTGATATGGGCCCATGAATCCTCTCTGGGTTTGTATTTTCTGCGATGAGTGTCTTTATTGGGTTCATGTTTTCCTTTCGACCTTTATAGAGAATACCACTCCGGTCGCATCCAATAATTTGCTTCACTCCTGCAGAAAGGAGAAGTCGTATGGAAGCAATTCCGGCGGCGCCCAGACCGCTGAACACCACTCGGATATTTTCCAATCTCTTGTTAACAACCTTCAAGGCATTGATCAATCCTGCCAAAATCACTACGGCTGT
This sequence comes from uncultured delta proteobacterium, assembly GCA_963827685.1. GTDB lineage: Bacteria > Desulfobacterota > BSN033 > BSN033 > UBA1163 > UBA1163. The sequence continues at coordinate 886,127 of CAWHBU010000002.1, forward strand.
TCCATGTTGATCATCATGAAAGACAGGAATATCCAATTCATTTCTCAATCGTCTTTCGATCTCAAAACAACGGGGAGCAGAGATATCCTCCAGATTCACTCCACCGAATCCAGGGGATATAGATTTAATCACTGTGACAATTTGTTTTGGATCTTTAGTTTTTAAACAAATGGGAAAGGCATCAACGCCGCCAAATTCCTTGAAGAGCATTGCCTTTCCCTCCATCACCGGCATCGCTGCCTCCGGCCCGATATCCCCAAGTCCGAGCACTGCGGTTCCATCCGTGACGACCGCCACGGTATTCTTCTTAATCGTCAGGTCATAAGCCTTCTTCCGATCCTCATGGATCGTCATGCAGACCCTCGCCACTCCAGGCGTGTAGGCCATGGAAAGATCCTCTCGAGTGCTCACCGGAACTTTGTTCTTTATTTCGATCTTTCCTCCCTGGTGGATCATATAGGTTCGATCCGTCACATTGAGGACATTGACCCCTTTCACCTGCTTCAGCGCGTCAACCACCTTCTGCCCCATCGGGATATCCGCCACACTTACGACAATATTGCGGATCATGATGTTTTTCCTAAATCCAACGATATCAATAGCGCCGATGTCTCCGCCTGCTTTACCAATCGCAGAGGTGACTTTACCCAGCATCCCTGGCTTATTGAGAATCTCGAGTCGAATGAGGATGCTGTAACTTGGACTGGGTTTTCTGATCATAAAATTGCCCTCCCTGTTTCAACTCTTGCTTATCACATCACATCTTTCCTTTTACAAATTTCTAAACCAGCCTCTTCTCCATCAAAAAATTCATGGCCGTCTGGCAGGATGTGGTGGCCAAAGAGATCGCCTCGGAAAAAGAGCCTTGAGCCTCTTGAAATTGAGACATATGAATTCTTCCGATCACCTCCATCACTTTTCGTTCTAAATCAGCATAACGGCCCGATCCCAACACGTTCTCTGCGATTCGAACCTCCCGGAGCAATCCTTCTAAGTACCATACCAATACCTTTTTTCCCCCGGAGAGCTCATCCTCTTTTTTGAGCGATATCATTTGATCCAGGAGGGTCGTTCCGATAATCAACCCGGATTTCATCTTCTCTGCGTATTGAAAATCCAAAATCGCCTCTCGCGTCTCCATTCCTCTTCTCCTACTCTTTCATCCCCTCACCCTCCCCTCTCTCCTGTATTCGAGGGAGAGGATAGAGGTGAGGAGGTGTGATGTGATGGCAATGTTCATTCCATTATTTACGTGAAAGTCAATAAATCGCTCATGATGGTTGGAGAATTATCAGAAAAGGCAGAAAAAATCAAGCTTTTGGGTGATCCCTCAGTGACTACGTCACTCCTGCGAAAGCAGGAGTCCAGAACTTATTGATCTCACCGATTCCCGCTTTCGCGGGAATGACAAAATGAGCCAATCCTGACTTTTTACGAGACCATCATAAGTGAACTACTTTACCAAGAAAAAACTCACCAGAAAGAATGAATGAGCGGCGAGGGAGGAAGTTTACCCCGTTAGAAATAATGCCCCGCTACTCTTCAGCGGGGTTAGAATTTCGAATAATTCCCGCGGGGTTTAATGTCTCGCTAGGATTTCTAACGGGGCAGAGATTTTATCGATAGGGTTTGAGTCGCTCTAAAAAGTTAGGATCTACGAGAATCCCAAGTTTCCCGGCCTGATCACAATGCTCAATGGCTAACTTAAATTCCTGTTTCTCAAAATAGGCGACCGCCAGACTATAGTGAGCTTCTGCAAATTTGGGATTGATTTCCAATGCCTTCTGAAAGGAAGCGATCGCCTCGTCTATTTTCTTCCTTTCGCGATAGACACTTCCTATATTATAATAACCCTTGGCATAGCTCGGGTTGATGTCAATCGTCTTCTGATACTCAGCGAGGGCCTGATCTAACATTCCCTTTCTGAAGTAAAGAATTCCCAGATTGTTATGGGCTTCGACATAATTCGGATAGATTTGAAGCGTCTTCTGATATTGGGCCATCGCCTCTTTGGAATCTCCTTTTTCCTGGTAAGCTACCCCGAGATCAAAATGGGCCTCAGCGAAATTGCGATCAATGCGGAGGGCTTCTTCATACTCCGAAATCTCTTTCTTCCACTTCTTCTGCCTTCCATAGACAATACCGAGATTGAGGTGGGCTTTTGCATTCTTTGAATCCAGTTTCAGCACCTTTTGATATTCTCTAACAGCCTCATCCAAATTTCCCTTCTCTGCAGCACTATAGGCCAATTGAAAGTGTTCCTCAATGGTGACGGCCTCATCCTTTTTCCCGGTCTTATTTCCTCCTGCACAGGAGATCAGCAAAAAAATCATGGTAGAAATAAGGAAATATTTTGTCATCGTTTTCAAGATTCCCCTCCTATGCTAAGGAGAGCTCTAAAAACTATTCTACGCTCTCCTGAAATCTCCTAAGATCTTCTGATTTATTAACAAAAAAATAGAAGTAAATCAAGACTATTCTTTCTTGACCGATGAAGTAGGAATTCTTAGACTCATCTTCATCCCCATTGACTCAAATCTCTAATCGTTGTAAGAATGGATAAATAGGAGAGGAGGTGATATCCCTACGAAGTCCATTCTAATTGTTGAGGATGAAAAAGATATTGTTGATCTCATCGCCTACCATCTTAAACAATCGGGCTTTTCTGTTTCTATAGCCGTGGATGGTGCTTCGGGACTGGAACGGGCAAGAAAAGAAAGCCCCGGTCTCATTATTTTGGATCTCATGCTTCCTGAGATGGACGGAAAGGACGTCTGCAGAGCCCTCAAATCAAATCCGCTCACCCGATCCATCCCGATCCTCATCCTCACGGCAAAGGCAGAAGAGATGGATCGGGTCATAGGGCTCGAGTTGGGTGCGGATGATTATGTCACCAAGCCCTTCAGTCCAAGGGAATTGGTTTTAAGGGTGAAAGCAATCCTTCGTAGAAAGGACACCCCCTATGAAGGTGAAAAGACGATTCAGATAAGTGATCTCTTGATCGATATTGATCGCCACGTGGTTACCTCAAAGAAAAAGCCTATTTCCCTAACCTCCACCGAATTCAAACTTCTGGTAGAACTCGTAACCAACAGGGGACGTGTTCAAACTCGGGAACGCCTTCTGGACAAGGTTTGGGGATACACCTATGAAGGGTACGCGCGGACAGTGGATACACATATTCGCCGATTAAGAGAAAAACTCGGACCTTTGGGAAACTCCATCGAAACCATCCGCGGAGTGGGATATCGATTCCGAGAGGAGAAAGAATGAACCTTCCTTTCCAAAGGAAACTGATGGTTTTATTTATCTTTCTTCTCCTCTTTGTTCTTCTGATCCAAGGGTACCTCCTCTATATTCTTAAGAAGCCCTTCTTCTCCTCCTTTTTGATCTCCCTCCTTATCACCCTTTCTCTTGCCTACATTTTCTCGAAGGTTCTCACTCAACCGATTCAAAGGATCAGAGAGATGGTGAGGCGGTTAGCTGATGGGAGTCCGGAGAGAGAGATTCAGATCTATTCAAATGATGAATGGGGAGAACTTGCCAAAGCAGTTGATGAAATGAGAATCCAACTCAAGGAAGAAATCGAGGAGATCTCCAGGGAAAGGGATTATCTCAAAACCATCCTCAAGGGAATGGTGGAAGGGGTCCTCGTCGTAGATGAACGGGGTCGCATCCTGATGGTGAACGATGCCTTTCAAAAGATATTGTCTCTCTCTTTGGAGGTCGTTGACAGAGCACCTTTGGAAGCGATCCGCAATACAGAGTTAGAGGAGGCGATTCGAGAGGCGATTCGAGAAGGGAAAAATAAAGCCTTTGAATTGACCTTTCCATTAACCGGAGGGAAAACGCTCGAGGTCAACGTGGTGGGAATTTCTCCTTCTCCCGAAGAGATTGGCAAAGAAAGTGAAAAGAAGAGAGGGGCGATCGCTGTCTTTCATGATATTAGCCGCTTGAAGGAGTTGGAAAAAATCAGACAGGATTTTGTGGCCAATGTCTCTCATGAATTGAGAACCCCTTTGACGACCATCAAAGGTTATACGGAGACACTCTTAGATGGAGCCCTGAAGGAAGCAGTAGCACCTCAATTTCTCCAGGTCATCCAGAAACATGCCGATCGGTTGACAAAAATTGTTGAAGACCTTTTGACGCTTTCGAAGATCGAATCCAGAGAGTTTTATCTGAAAGTGGATCGTCTTCCCCTTTCCGAGCTGATCGATGACGTTTCGGATTTTGTCAAAGAGGCGGCACAGAGGAAGAAAATATCCATCTCACGAAGCATCATCCCCTCTTCTCTTGAGGTGATGGGGGATCGAAGTTATTTAGAACAGGTGTTCATCAATCTTCTGGATAATGCCATCAAATACACCCATGAGGGAGGAGAGATTTCGATCTCGGCTTTCGAAAATGAGCAAAAGGAGATTCAAGTTCTAATTAAAGACAATGGCATGGGAATTCCCAAAGAAGACCTTTCAAGAATATTTGAACGTTTCTACAGAGTCGACAAGGGAAGGTCTAAAGAACTGGGAGGGACCGGTCTCGGCCTCTCCATTGTGAAACATCTGGTCCAGGCTCATGGCGGGAGGGTCTGGGTTGAAAGCCAGCCGGGGAAGGGGTCTGTCTTCTATTTCACCCTGCCAAGAAAATCATAAATGAAACCCGACTTTTTATGGGGTGTAGCAACCTCGGCCTTTCAGCTTGAAGGTTCTCCGTATGCGGATTGGGCGCTGTGGGACCCCGTCTTGAAGTCCAAGCCGGATGTCACTCACCATTATCGCCTTTTTAGAGAAGATTTAAAATTACTCAAGGAACTGGGTGTGAATGCCTATCGTTTTTCGGTGGAATGGAGTCGGATCCAACCGGAGGAGGACCGATGGGATGATGAGGCGATTCATCACTATCAAGAGATCGTCCAAATACTGCGTCAAAATAATATTGAACCCATGATCACACTCCACCATTTCACACACCCCCAATGGTTTCTCACAAAATATCCGTGGCATGATGATCACTCGGTTCCGATGTTTTTAACTTATATCGAAAAGGTGATTACCCGTTTGAATAACGTACGGTATTGGATTACCATCAATGAGCCTTACGTCCTTCTTTTGGGAGGATACTTGGAAGGATGCATGCCTCCTGGGATTCGAGATTTTCCTTTCTTCCTAAGTGCATTAAAGAATATTCTCACCTCTCACGGAAAGGCATACGACCTTATTCATACCCTCAGGCATGACGCCATGGTCAGTGTGGCTCATAACATGGCTGTTTTTGCTCCCTATCAAAAGTGGAACCCTTTTGACAGGCTTCTTTCTCGTTTTGCGCAATATTTTTACAATCACTCCTTGCTGGATGCTTTCCACACCGGACGACTTAGGATAAAATTCCCCTTTGTGAATTCGATTGAAATGGACGTTCCCCTCAAAGGGAAACTCGATTTTTTCGGAGTGAACTATTATACGAGGATTCATTTGAGATTCAACCCGTTTCGGAAGATGGGGGTTGAGTGGAAATACAAGGATGCAGAAGAGCAAGGATTTACCGATATGGGATGGGAGATACATCCCCACGGCATGGAAAGGGTTCTGAAGGAGGTATCAAGACTTAACGTTCCCATCATCATCACAGAAAATGGCATTGCCACTCACGATGACCGGAAAAAGGAAAAATTCATTAAGAGGCATGTCGATGTGATCGAGGGATGCCTGAAAAAGCGGATAGATGTCAGAGGTTATTTCTATTGGTCATTAATGGACAATTATGAGTGGTTACGGGGGTTTGACGCGAGGTTTGGCCTCTATCGGGTAGATTATGATACGCTAAAACGCAAACCCACGGTGGCAGCAGCTTTCTACTCCTATATCATCAAATCCAGATCCTTTTTTTAACCAAAATTTCATCTGTTCGTCATCAATTCGTAACATTAACCTATTAAAATTTCTCACAAAATGTTGCTTTGTGATTTGCATATTCACACAAAATATTCCGATGGATCTGTAGAACTCAGAAGAACGGTGGACCTTTTCGGCCAGGCAGGTTTCGATGTCATTGCCATCACGGACCACGTGGTCAACGGAGATAATCCCTTTGGAAAACTCGCAAACCGGTTCAAATTTTCTGTGACAGAGGACAGTTTTGAGGCTTACATGTCTCACATCGCCGAAGAAGCCGAGAGGGCATTGGATCGATATGGGTTGCTGGTTATTCCAGGGGTTGAGATTACCAAAAACTCCTTTTCTTCTGACAAGTCCGCCCATTTCCTGCTGATCGACATTAAAGAATTCATCCCAGCTTCGTGGAGCTATGAGAAGATCTTTCTTGAGGCCAAGAAGCAAGACGCTCTTATTGTCGCCTGTCACCCTCACCGTACCTCAGAGAAGAGCTTCATCGATACGCTCTTTCTCTGGAATAATAGAGACAAGTACGCCAGGTACATCGACGCCTGGGAGATCGCCAATCGGGACGATGTCTTTAACGTCATCAGCCTTAAAAAATACCCTTACATTGCAGGGAGCGATTTTCACAAGGTCAGGCACCTTTATTCTTGGAAATCCCTTCTGAATTGCCAAAAAGACGTGGAATCAATCAAACAGTGTATTCGATCGAACTGGGGAGTAGCCATCACCCTCTTTAGAAACTAAGAGAAGCCATTGGAATAGAGCAATATAAGGAGAAAACATATGGTGCTTTTTTGGATTTTTGGAGTAGTAGTTTTTGGGGGATTAATCATTTATGGTCTTCAAATCATTGCGGTTCGGTCAACCCTTTCCTCATCGGGAAATCGAAAGGACCATTCGAACCCATCACCATCCTTTCCGCCCATTTCAATTCTTAAGCCCCTCAAAGGGTTAGAAGACAACCTGTTTGGAAACCTGGAGAGTTTTTGTCTCCAGGACTATCCTGAATATGAAATTATTTTTTCGCTCCAGGATGAGAATGATCCTGCTTTCAAAGTGGTCCGGAAGATAATAGAGAAATTTGCGGATAAACCCATTTCGATCGTCATTGAAAGATGTCATCGTGGGTTTAATCCAAAGGTCAATAACCTGTTTTCAGCCTACCGGCTTTCAAGATATCCAATGATCTTAATAAGCGATAGCAACGTCATGGTAGATCCGTTTTACTTAAGAACGATTGTAAAGCCTATGGAAAACCCGGACGTCGGACTGGTCTGCAACTTGATCAAAGGCATAGGGGGAAAGACCATCGGTTCGATCTTTGAGAACCTCCATTTAAACTCATTCATCGTTGGGAACATTTGCTTTCTGGATAAGTATCTAACGATCCCGTGCGTCGTGGGGAAATCCATGCTCATGAGAAAAAGCGATTTGGAAGCCATCGGCGGCCTGGCGTCTGTTAAGGATGTTCTGGCAGAGGATCATTTCATCGGTGAAAAGATCAGAGGGCAAAAGCAAAGGGTGGTTATCTCAAATTACTTGATCAACAACGTAAACGAATATTGGAATCTCCGGAAGTTTATCAATCGTCATGTCAGGTGGGGAAAGATGAGATGGAAAATTGGAGGGATGAAATATCTTCTCGAGTTGACCATCAACCCTGTATTCACCGCTTTTCTCCCCTTGCTCCTATTGGGTCCGACGGAAAAAACCCTCTCTCTGCTTTCGCTGGTTTGTCTGATAAAAATCCTCGGCGATTTCTATCTCGGGAGGAGCATCTCAAGGCCCATGCACCCCTTGGTCTATCTCTTATCACCTATTAAAGACCTTCTCATCGGTTTAATCTGGTTTGTTCCCTTTGCCGACAACACCGTGATCTGGAGAGGAAACCGTTATCAGATTGGGAAGGACACAAGGCTATCTCTCTGTCCGGAAAAGGAAGGAGCCTGGATGTATAGAATCATGAATGGTATCAAAGCAAAATTGGCTTGGTAGGACGGGGAAACAGAGGAGGAGTTCATGAATGAGCTTTCTTTATACGAAGATGAAAGCGAAGAAAGGCAGCACTTAAGTGCTATTCAAATGCTTGTCAAGGATGTGGGATCTTCAGAAGAGGAGATTCGTAACCTTTATGAGGGTGTTTTGCAAGAGTTTAAGAACGAAGCGAGAATTAAAACCTTCCTGCCCATCCTTGTTAGTAAGAAGGTTAAAGAACTTCTCCAAACGAGGGAAGGACAACAATCTGAGATTCTGTGCATCAGGAAGCGACGAGGCATGATGTTTAATTGGGTCATATGATCAAAGCTCTGTAGAATCGACCCGCTCATCTGACATAAATTTAACAAAGAATTCATTGATCCTTAATAAAATCGTGATAATCACATTGTATGCTTCTAACAACCTTATGAAAGGAAGGATATTGAAATGGAGAAAACGGCTTATCTTCCAAGTATCATAATCAGACGTGAACGTCTATTGGTCAAGTGGGAAGGAGTCATCACCCCTCTTGTCGCGTCGTGTGCCCTCGTAGCGATTGTCCTTGGAATCGTTTGGCTGTTTTTAAGGAAAGACAACCTGCTCTTTGTCATGTTGGGTTTTAGTTCATGCTATTTGATTGGAAGGAAGTTTTGGAGGTTTAGATCTCAGAGACTCTCTGTAGAAGATTGACGCATAGATATCGAAGGAGGATCAAGCATGAAAAGGAGGGATGAGGGAAAGATGAAAAACATGAAAAAATCAGTTGGAAAAGAAACAATGAAGGAGACTGAGAAAAAGGTAGAATTCAGCCTCTCCGCGCCTGAGGCTAAAGAGGTATTTCTTAGCGGTGAATTTAATCATTGGGATATCCGATCAATGCCGATGAAGAGAGGAAAGGACGGAAACTGGAGGGCTCATGCCAGCTTGGCTCCGGGCCGCTATGAATATAAATTTGTTGCAGATAACCATTGGGTAGAGGGTCTCCCTGCTGCGGAACTTGCCGCCAATTCCTTTGGCACACAGAATTTAGTTCTACGGGTTGAATGAACAGACTTTGCCAAGATGGGTCGTGAGCAAAGCCAAAACATCCAAGGAGGGACCATTCAATGATCTTGAGAGAAGGGGACAAAGTAAAGAAAACAGAAAGTGGAACTGTCTATGAGGTGAAAAAGATCCATGATAAGGGGTTTGTGATCCTGAGTTCAGAGGATGGGTCAAGGACCGCATTGATGAATTTGAAGGAATTGGATCTATACTTTACACTGGTTGGTGCCTGCCTTGCGGAGGGGTGAAGTTCCTTATAAGGAGCGGAAGTCCAATGTCTTAAAGGAACGACTCCCAAGCTTTAGTATTAGTAAAAGAAGGCAAGGCGATTCTGCCCATGGTCCGATCCGCATTTACAATTTTACCTCGGACGCCACAGATGAAGAGAAAAATATCCATGGAGGGCGGATGGCTTGGTTCTACCTCTTGGCGGCGGCGGTGTTTGAAATCGGGTGGATATACAGTCTGAAATTCACTGAAGGGTTTACCCGACTTTGGCCCACGGTTTCTTACGGTTTTTTTGGTTTAGGAGCTGTTTTCTTTCTTTCCTTAACCCTAAGATATATGCCCGTGGGCGTGACTTATGCGGTTTGGGTAGGGATAGCAGCAGCGGGTAGTAATATTGTGGGAATTCTTTTTTTCGGCGAACCTTATAGGTTTGCAAGGATATTATTTATTGTAATGATCATCGGTGGCGTCGTAGGGTTAAAGTTCTCTTCGGTCAAGTAGTGTTCGGGTGGACCCCGTTAGAAATTCCAGTCGTTGCGACTCGAAACCGAGCGGGGTATCAAACCCCGCGGGAATTATATTGGGGCCTAACCCCGCTGCAAAGCCCTGCACCGCATGGTGTACAGGGCAAAGCAGCGAGGCATCATTTCTAACGGGGTGAAGAGACCTTCAACGGGCTTATAGGTTTAAAAGGGAATTTCATAGATGAACCCTATCCTGATTGTTGAAGATGAGAAGGATATTCTTGACCTGGTTGAATATCATCTCAGACAAGCCGGTTTTTCCGTCATCTCAGCCTTGGATGGCTCTTGCGGGTTAGAAGAAGCAAGAAGGAAACACCCAGCCCTCGTTATTCTGGACCTGATGCTTCCCGGGATGGATGGAAAGGATGTCTGTCGATCGCTTAAATCGAATCCCCTCACAAGACTGATTCCCGTTCTCATGCTTACGGCAAGGACTGAAGAGGTAGACAGAATTATTGGGCTTGAGTTAGGTGCGGATGATTATGTGACCAAGCCTTTCAGCCCGAGGGAGTTGGTCTTGAGGGTGAGAGCTATCCTGCGAAGAAGGGAAACGGATCGAGAGAGCGAGAAGTTCATCCAAATTGAAGATCTCCTGATAGATGTTGAAGGGCATCATGTTTCCGTGAATAAAATAGAAGTCCAATTAACTTCAACCGAGTTCAAACTTCTTGTGGAACTTGCCTCCAAAAGGGGCCGAGTTCAAACTCGCACAAGTCTTTTGGACAGAGTATGGGGATACACCTACGAAGGGTACGACAGGACCGTGGATACCCATATTCGCCATTTGAGGGAAAAACTTGGAGATTTGGGCGAATATATAGAAACACTCAGAGGAGTGGGATACCGATTTCGAGCGAAAAACGAATGAAATCATTCCCTCCTTAAACCTCCCGTCTCTTTGATGCGAACACCTTTCTTATTCTGCTTAACTCGTAACGTTTCTAGCTTTCATACAAATTTCACTTGTTTGACATTTTCTTGTAACATTTGAAGGCTAACCTGTAACTAATGATTGAATGGTTGCTCACCGACCTCCACATCCATACCACATTTAGCGATGGGGCACTTCCCATAGAGGAGGTTGTGAAGATTTACGGGGAAGCAGGCTTTGATGCCATCGCTATCACAGACCATCTGTTTGATACGCAATCCCCAAGAAGTCTTGAACTCTACGATGAAGGAAAGTCGATCAAGGACCTGAAAGCCTATTTCCACAAGATTGGAGAGCTTTCGCGTTGGGCAAAGGAATCCTACGATCTCTTGGTCATCCCGGGTCTGGAGATCTGCAACCTTTTGGAGGATTACCATATTCTTGGTATCGACTTGAAGGAGCCTGTCAATCCGAACCAGAAGGCAGAGGGTATGATCGAAGAGATTCATCGCCAAGGTGGTCTTGCCATTGCCTCGCATCCACATTTGAAACTCTCCTATTTCATGCAGGGTGATAACGTTTCGATTCGGAACCATCCCCTTCACCTGTGGAAACATAGAGAAAAGTATCTCGATAAACTCGATGCATGGGAGATTGCCAATCGTGAAGACCTCTTTACGGTCATAAGTTTAGAGCGCCTCCCTTTTGTGGCCAATTCCGATTTTCACGAGCGCCATCATCTCACAGCGTGGAAGTCGCTTATCTTTGCAGAAAAGGAAAAGGAGGCTATCAAACAGGCAATTCTTCATAGGAAGCTATCTCTTTTCTTTTTTAGTGAGAATGGTTCGACTAAAAAGCCACTCCTGGCGAAGATATTCCATGAAGAGATGGAGGTCGCTGACCAAACGGAAGGGCCATGCAAAGGGAAGGTATTAATTGCAGATGACGAGAGAGATCTCGTAGCGATGCTGGCTTACAACCTCGGAAAGAAAGGATACCAAATTTTAACTGCCTATAATGGCTTTGAAGCATGGGAAAAGATCGAATCAGAGAGACCTGGCCTTCTGATCCTTGACCTGATGATGCCGGAACTCGATGGTTGGGAACTTTGCCGTTTGGTCCGCCGGAGTCAGACAAAAGAGATCAACGATATGGGAATATTGATGCTTACCGCCAGGGCCATGCCGGAGGACAGGGTTTACGGACTGGAAATTGGAGCAGATGATTACCTTACCAAACCCTTCTCTCTCAGTGAATTGATTCTACGAGTTGAAAAGCTGGCCGGGAAGAGAAAGTCCGTATATCAACTAAAAGAAGAAATGGAGTGCCTTCATTCTTCAATGCGCAGGAAAGAAACGGACCTCAAGAGAGTCGTGCATGATCTGAGAAATCCCCTCCTCTCCATTGGGGCCTCTGCAAAGAGAATGCTTCGTAGAAGTCAAAGCGAGGAAGAACTGAAGATTCTGAGGATGATTTATGACAGCAGCGTCCGGTTAACCGGATGGGTTGACGATACCCTTTCTTCCAATAAATTGGAGGCTGAAATAAAGGAAGTCGATATCCAACAACTGATTCAGCAAGTGGTCAATTTACTGAAAGAAACAAACGGGGAGAAGAAGGTCGATATTAGCTTTGATCCTTCGCCCTCCATTCCACGTATATTCTGCCACGAACAATTGATGTTCCGGACAATCGAGAACCTCTTGAACAATGCTTTTAAGTATACCCCGCACGGTGGAAAAGTGGATGTCACCATCACGCCGTACCTTCAATGGAAAGAGGGAGGTTTTATTGAGATATCCATTAAAGATACAGGGATAGGAATTTTGGAGGATGAAATCGACAGAATTTTCGAAGCTTTCTATAGGGGGAGGAATAATTCCACACAGGCCGGAGTCGGTTTAGGTCTTTCCTTTGCCAAAGAGGCAGTGGAATTCCATGGAGGCAAAATATTGGTTCAAAGCGAACCTCAAAAAGGAAGTACTTTTTCCATCCTGTTGCCAGTCAGATCAAAGTTGGAATGTCCAAAGTAAGGGGACTATGAGATCCTTTCTTAAGAGGATCATGGACATGTCATCCCTCCCCCGTGACAGAAATTTAACATCCCTATCATTAAATCGTGACATCAATCTGTTTGAATGAAGTTAATCGATCGATTAAGGAGGTTCCTATGAATTGTCCTCGCTGCGGCAGTACTATGGTCTTCAAAAAATTCTGTGATTATGGAGGATATTCTTGTGGATGGAAATGTATTCGTTGTGGAGGGATTATTGATGAAGTTCCAGAGAATCCTCAACGGCGGGAACGAAAACAAGAATGGGAGAAGGCACTATCCGATGACATGGAGGAAAGAGGCAGAATGGATACGCGAAGATAAGTGACATCTACGATCATCCTTTAAAAATGAAGGAGGAGACAACCATGGATAAGAATCTTATTCCAGAAAAATATGGGATGGTGATCTGTCCGCTTTGCAGTGGAAAAGGGCTTTTAATCAAAAACTCTGACCAGATGAACATTACGTTAAGAAGGGTTTGCACAAAATGCGGGGGATTTGGTGCCATTAAGGAGAAAGAAGAAACTTTTGGAAGCTTGGGAAATTAGATTCTCATAGAGAAAATGAAATGGGCTTGAACTAACAGAAACGGTTCGCAAAGGGAGGTCTTCAGGTGATGATACGGAAGAGAGTGAATTCTTTTTTATCGAGATTGCGGTGCTTAAAACTCCTGGCGGAAATATATATTTTAATTGCTCTGATAGGGGTCAGAAGAGAGCTGAATTTTAGAAAGGCAAATCTTAACACCCAATAAGGGCAGCACATTTTCTATTTTCTTACGTTAATGGAAAGTTGAAAGCAATGGAGATGAAAAGAAGTGATCGGATTATTTGAATCCAAAGGAAGAACTGTAATGAATTATGAATTTATTTATGAAGAGGGTTTTTTGATCATTAAATTATCAGGTCCTACCGGAGTAAACGACCGCCTCCTTGTAAAGGAACATCTGACCTCTCACCTCCACCAACCAAACCAAAAGGTCATTGTCGATTTGGAGGGGCTCAAAGAGGCAGAGGGAACATATCTCTTAGGAGTCTTGAATACGGTAAAAAAGGAAGTTCAACTCATGGGTGGAGAGGTTAAATTCTGCTCCTTGAAGCCCGAGCTTTATGATTATTTTCAAGATAATCGCTTGGATCAAATTTTCGATATTGTGCAGTCGGTCGAACAAGCTAAACAAAGTGATAGGAGTAAAAGTAATGCGGACTAAACCAGAGGAGATCCAACAAGGCATCTATCTCTTAAGAGGGGAAGGAAAAGGGAGCCATAATTATTTGATCCGCGCTTCTTACCGAAATGTTTTGATCGATTCAGGTCTGGATCAAAATTTTCTTTGTCTTCAGGAACAGCTCCTCAGTTTGGGCCTGAAGGTCAGGGACATCGATTTGGTCATTAACACTCATGAGCATTTGGACCACATCGGTGCCAATCGATATTTTCAAGAATCTTCATTTATCGCTGCCCATCGTTTTGCAGCAACCAAAATCACCTTGGAAGACCACTACGTCACCCTCTACCGTTCCGGGGATAGGAATGAAGTGCCGCTCCGTGTTCATCTCTGGTTGGAGAATCGATCGCTTTTTGATCTCGGAAGTCATACTTTGGAAGTGATCCATACACCCGGGCACACATCAGGCTCTATATGCATCTACGAGTTTAAGACAAAAGTCCTTTTTTCAGGAGACACGGTATTCGCCGGAGGCACGCTCTCTTACATCGCCGAGTCCGGGAGTGTTGGAGATTACATTAATTCCATCACACGTCTGGAAGCTCGGAAGATATTGAAGATCTTTCCTGGACATGGCGATATTTCTCAACATCCTGAAGAAAATTTATCCCGGGCCATTATCAATGCCAAGAAATTACTAAATGGAGAACGTAATGTCTCCATCAGTCAATTTCGTCCCCCAATAGCCAAATAGTCCGTTCCGGTCCTCGATCACCCCTTTCTCCTATAAGCCTTAGAATAAGGAATCTAACTATAAAAGCCGTATGACTGATTTTCCGGATGGGGCTATTTCTTTTACAAGAAAGATTCTTTTATCCTGCAACACCATCTGACCCATACAAGGATCAATTTGTAACAAGAAATTAACTTGCCGAAAATAATGTCGTAACAATTCGCTGGCAAGATTCATGTGCGTTGATAAGAGAATATTCATCCTATTGGTCCGACATTTTCAAAAGTGGAGAGGAGGTGATGGATCCGCTAAAGCTCTGTGATTTACCGTTTCAATTTATTTTAACAAGGGAGTCACTCTTTAAAAATTCAAAAGGAGGAGGAATTAGAGATGGAGGAAAGAAGAAGTAAAATAAGAGGTTGTGTCTATCTTTTTACTATGTTTTTGATCGTGTCCTTAGCTTTTTTGCCCTGCAGGGCTTTTGCCGGGGATATGGAGATTATGGTCGATGAGATGGTTAAACAAGGGGTTATCACCAGAGAGCAGGGTGACAAGATGCTGAAAGGGATGGAAGAGACAAAAACCAAGCAACAAGAGAAAGTAGAAGCGGAAAAACCGAAAATCGAAGGAAAGGCAGCAAAACCGGATTGGGCAAAGAATTTACCCGACTGGATCGTAAATCCTCCTGATTGGTTTAAAAATATAAAATTTTCAGGAGATTTGAGGTTGAGATATGACCGGTTAGATAGAGAACCTACGGCAGCTGATGAAGCTAAGGGAACACAAGATTTTGCCAGAAATAGAGCGAGATTCAGATGGAGGCTGGGCGCCGAGACTCAAATTATTGATGGTGTCACAGTGGGATTTGGACTTGCCTCGACTGACAATGCTGTCCCAGGAAATCCGCGGACGAATAATCAGACTCTTGGCGCAGAATTTTCGAAAAAGCCCGTCGCAATTAACTATGCTTATGTAGCCTACACGCCCACGTTCTTACCGTGGTTAACCGTTTCAGGCGGTAAATTAAAGACGAATCCTATCTATCAGGCGAATAGCTATGGTATTGAAAATACTTGGTTATGGGACCCTGACATCACGCCTGAGGGTTTTGCAGTGGTATTAAAATACCCTGCCCTCTTAAAGCTCGACGGGGTCAGCCTTGACGTATTTATGAATAATGCGTTTTTCATTATCGATGAACTCGGCGTCGGCGCTGCGGATCCCTATGTGTTTGTGTTCCAACCGGGATTCGATCTGAAGTTCATGAAAGATTTCAATTTCAAAGCAGCTGTTGCCTATTACCACTTTTCTAACATCGAGCATCAGACGGCGTTAGGTAATCAACCATCTCCTGGCATTACGAATACCCTTTTTACAAGCGGCCCGCTAACAGGTAAATACCAATTTAATTATAACGCCTTCGTCGAGAGCGCAGAGCTTGGATATATGACTCCATTTCCAAGTATTATCCCGTACGTCGGTGTCTTTGGTGAAATCATCAAGAATACGGATTCCCATGACGGGGGATGGCAAGGAGGTGTCAGGTTAGGACATCCCTCTCTTAAGAAATTCGGAGATTGGCAGTTTGCGTATGCTTACAGAAGACTTGAAAGGGATGCGTGGTTGGATAATTTCAATGATGATGATTTCTATCAGGGCCAGACCAATGCAAAGGGACATTATATATATAGCGCCCTTGGGTTAATGAAGCATGTATCTGTGGCATTGGCCTATTTCCATGCGAACCGTATATTAGCACCGAAACAGCCTGAAGATCGTTTATTTGTTGATCTTAGGGTAACGTTCTAATTGGAATGAATCACCCCTCCTCACTGCACCCCTTGGATTGCGCCCCCATGCAATCCTTGGGGTGCATTCTCCAAATGGGTATGAAAAGTTTTGTGTTTCCTGGGAGCTCTTTAACAAGAAGACGAACCCGACCCGAGAGGAGATGAAAAATAGATTTAACCAAAACGTTATAGAACTGTAACACAACCGTAACAAAGGGGAGTTAACTTTAAAAGAATTAATCTAAAAAGAAACGAAGGAGGTTTCAAAATGAATCACTTTGGAAAAGGTTTGTCGCAGACGGGAACGAAGTATGTTTTGGGCATGATCACAATCTTCGTAGTTCTAGCAGTTATTGCAGGGACCGGCTATGCAAAAGACACCGAACTCATAGGAGCGGGTGCTACGTTTCCATACCCATTGTATTCAAAAATGTTTGATGTCTATCATAAAGAGTACACGGTAAAAGTGAACTATCAAGCGATCGGTTCAGGGGGAGGAATAAGGCAGCTGATCAACAAAACGGTGGACTTTGGGGGATCGGATGCAATTATGAGCGACAAAGACTTAGCGGAGGCATCAGCGCCGGTTCTTCATATCCCCACCTGCGCGGGTGCGGTGGTTCTGACTTATAATTTAACAGGAAACCCGCAATTAAAATTTACGCCGGATGTCATTGGTGACATCTTCCTCGGAAAGATAAGTAAATGGAATGATCCCCGAATCTCCGCAATCAATCCGGGAGTGAAGCTTCCTGCTGTGAACATCACGGTGGTCCATCGGTCCGATGGCAGCGGCACAACCTTCATCTTCAGCGATTACTTGAGCAAAGTCAGTGGAGAGTGGAAGGATAAGGTCGGGACGGGTCCTTCTTTAAACTGGCCAGCGGGCTTGGGTGGAAAAGGCAATCCGGGCGTTGCAGGCCTGGTCCAACAAACACCCGGGAGCATCGGCTATGTTGAGCTCATCTACGCCCTCCAAAACAAGATGCCCTATGGCATGGTGAAAAACAAAAAGGGTAAATTTGTGACTGCCACGATCGCTTCAACGAGCTATGCTGCGGATACCAATTTGCCAGACGATATGAAAGTGAGTCTCACGGATTCCGATGCTCCGGAGGGTTATCCGATCAGTGGTTTCACCTGGATTCTCGTTTACAAAGAGCAGAATTATGCCGAGAAGTCTGAAGAGAAGGCGAAGGAGTTGGTTAAATTACTCTGGTGGATGACCCACGAAGGACAAAAAAATGCTGAGCCTCTCCATTATGCTCCTCTTTCAAAAAAGGCTGTGGAAAAGGCTGAGAAACTGATCAAGTCCATCTCCTACAAGGCAAGCGTGGTCATGAAGTGATTTGAGGGACGGGGTGGGAATTGATCCCCACCCTTCTTTTTCCTGTTGCTCCCGAAATAGCCTTTCTTGCCCCTGCCTTCAGGGCTTCTCTTATGATAGAATTAAATTGGGTATAAATCATGGATCATAGCAGAGCCGATGTTTTGGTATTTAGAGCTGATGCAAAGGCGATGCGTCGGTACATGCCCGCTCTCTCGGAATCTTCCTTTCGCAAGATACTCTACGTGGCGGGCAGCTGTATTTTAGTTCTCCTCTTGGCCATTTTTCTTTCATTGGTCATTGCCTCCTTTCCCGCCATTTGGAAGTTCGGAATTCGCTTCTTTTTGAGTAGCACATGGGACCCGGTAAGGGGTGAATTTGGGGCATTTCCCTTTCTCGTCGGCACCCTTGCCACTTCCTTTTCAGCTCTTATCATTTCGGTCATCTTTTCGATTCCCATCTCCATCTTATTGGGTGAGTATTTTACCCAGGGTGCTACGACCACGTTTATAAAAAGCATGATCGACCTGCTTGCAGGAATACCCTCGGTCATCTATGGGTTCTGTGGGCTCTTCCTTCTTGCTCCTCTGGTAAGAACCTTGGAGCTGAAACTGGGCGTGGTCCCCTACGGAGTGGGAATCTTCACTGCTTCACTGGTTCTTTCCATCATGATCATACCGTACTCGGCCTCGATCGGAAGAGAAGTGATCAGCCTCGTTCCTTCTGATCTCAAAGAGGCAGCCCTTTCCCTCGGCGCCACCCGATTCGAGGTCATACGGAAGGTCGTTCTTCCTTATGCCTACTCCGGAATATTCGCAGGGATCCTTCTCTCCCTAGGACGGGCCCTTGGAGAGACGATGGCCGTTACAATGGTCATTGGCAATTCAAACTTCATACCGAAGAGTATTTTTAGTCCGGGCAACACGCTGGCCAGCATCATTGCCAACGAATTCACAGAAGCGACAGGGAGCCTTTACCTGGCAAGCCTGATTGAGCTTGGACTTGTGCTCTTCATCGTTACGACCGTTATAAACATCCTGGGTAAGTTGATCATCCGCCGGATGGGTGCAGGAGTATAATATGGATGGTTCTTCGATCAGAAGAAGAATTTTATGGGATAAGTTATTCAAAGTTATCATTATTCTCCTTACTTGCTGTTCTATCCTTCCCATATTTTTCATCCTGTTCTTCATCACCAGAAAGGGCATCTCTGTTGTCAACTGGAGCTTTTTCACCCAACTTCCCAAACCCGTAGGTGAATTAGGCGGGGGAATTTCAAACGCCATCCTGGGAACGTTTATCTTGGTTGGCATCTCGACGGCCTTTTCCGTTCCCCTCGGGATCCTCACTGGAATTTTCCTTTCCGAATATAAGAAGGGAAGATTCGTATACTTTATAAAATTATCTGTCGAAACACTTCAAGGAATCCCTTCCATCGTTATAGGAATTATCGCTTATGTATGGGTAGTGGTTCCTATGGGGTCGTTCTCAGCCCTCTCAGGTGGGGTGGCTCTTGGTCTGATGATGTTACCGATCATCGTCACTTCGACGGACGAGACCTTAAAGCTTATCCCGGAGGGCTTAAGAGAAGCATCCCTGGCATTAGGAGTTTCCTACCCGAGAACGATTCTGAAAGTGATCCTGCCAGCAGGCATAACCGGTATTCTGACAGGAATCCTTTTGAGCATAGCGAGGGTCGCCGGCGAGACAGCCCCCCTTCTTTTTACGGCGTTTGGAAGCCCGTTTATGAGCCTCAATACCCTGAAGCCCATTAATAGTCTCCCTCTAATGATTTTCAATTATGCCACGGGTCCCTATCCCGAATGGCATACACTCGCATGGGGAGCCTCTTTTGTATTAATTGTATTTGTCCTAGGGTTAAATCTCCTCACCAAGGTTGTGACAAGAAGATGGAAAGTGCAGTTTTAAAGATCGAGAACTTCAGCGCCGTTTTCGGCGAAAATCAGATTTTAAAAGGGATCAACCTTTCGATATCCCGCAACAGAATTACGGCTATTATGGGGCCATCGGGGTGTGGCAAAACCACACTCATTCGTTGTATCAACCGGATGCACGAGTTAATCCCCGATGCCAAGGTCTCCGGCAAGATTTTTTTGGACAATGAAGATATCTATACTACGGATCCCATCATCGTGCGGAAGCAAATTGGGATGGTTTTCCAGAAGCCCAATCCATTTCCCACGATGAGTATTTATGACAATGTGATTGCAGGATATAACCTGAACGGAATCCGTCTGGCCAAAAATGAGAGGGACAGAGTTGTCGAAGAGTCGTTGCGGAAGGCGGCCCTTTGGGAAGAGGTCAATGGGGCACTCCACAGGAGGGGAACCTTTCTCTCCGGCGGGCAGCAGCAGCGGCTCTGTATCGCCCGTGCCCTTGCCATGGGGCCTGCGGTCCTTCTCCTCGATGAACCCACTTCCGCCTTGGATCCAAAGGCAACTTCGCATATTGAAGAGTTGCTTGCCCAACTCAAGAATAACGTGACAATTATGCTCGTTACCCACAACATGGCTCAGGCCGCCCGCGTTTCTGACTATACCGCCTTTCTCTACCTTGGTGAGCTCATCGAGTTTGGGTCCACTGAAACCATATTTACCGCTCCGAAGGATAAGAAGACCGAGGACTATCTTACCGGGAAATTTGGTTAGAGAGGAGGCTTTCGTAAAGATGGAGACCCATTTCCAAAAGGAGTTGGAAGAACTGAAGGAAAACCTCTTAAAGATGGCGGCTCTTGTGGAAGAAGCGATCCGCGGTGCTGTCCAATCATTGGTCAAAAGGGATTCCGAACTTGCCAAAAAGACATTTAAGAGAGAGGATCGCATTAATGCCATGGAGATTGCTATTGAGGATACGTGTTTGAAGCTCCTCGCCTTGAGGCAGCCCATGGCCGCCGACCTTCGGTTCATCACTTCTGCCATGAAGATTATCACTGATTTAGAACGAATGGGTGACCAAGCTGTCAACATCGCCGAACGAGCGATATCCTTAAATCAGGAACCTCAGCTCAAACCTTATATCGATATTCCCCGGATGGCTGAGATCGCCCAATCGATGGTGAAGGATGTCCTGGATGCTTTTGTAAACCGAGACTCCAAACTGGCTCGTTCAGTGTGTGAAAGAGATGACTTGGTCGACGGGTTAAACGATCAAGTGGTGAGAGAACTCCTTACCTATATGATGTCCGATCCAAAGACCATTACCCGAGAAGTCCACCTGATGATCGTCGCCCGATGTCTGGAGAGAATTGCAGACCATGCCACGAATATTGCTGAAGATGTGATCTTTATGGTAGATGCTTTGGTGATCAAACATCATGCCGATACCAAAGAAAATGGAAAAGGAGATAGCTTATGATCAAGGCCAAAGTCCTTTTCTTATGCACTGGCAATTCCGCGCGTAGTCAAATGGCTGAAGCATTTCTTAAGAAGTACGGTGGGGACCAGTACGATGCCTACAGCGCTGGAACTGAACCGAAAGGCGTCAATCCATACACTGAGCGCGTCATGGAGGAACTCGGAATAAATCTCAGCGGTCAACACTCCAAACATGTCAAGGAATATATGGGAAAGGTGCACTTTGGATACTTGATTACCATGTGCGACGAAGCTGAAGAAAACTGTCCCACCACATTTCCCGGAATCACTCAAAGATTAAAGTGGTCCTTTGAAGATCCTGCGGCAATCATGGGATCCGATGACAAAAAGTTGGCGAAATTTCGAGAAGTGAGAGACAAGATAGAAGAACGAATCAAATCCTGGCTTTCCGAAAAGCAGTCCGGATAATTTCCCATCCTCTTTTTTTCTGATTCCTTTCTCTCCGGATAATCCTCCTCTATTTCTCCGCCCTACCCTCTTCTCTTCAAAGAATAGCTGTTTATACCCACTCCTAAAATAATATTACGAATCCACTTGATCAGAAGATCATAATTTGGTAATTTCAAACAAACAGAATCATGATCTTTAAGAAAGTATCCTGATGACAGAATCCAATTCGGTTGTAAAGATGGAGACACGAGGCCTTGATTTTTATTACGGGTCTAACCATGCCCTCAAGAATATCAATATCATTATCAGAGAGTGCCAGATCACTGCCTTGATCGGGCCTTCTGGATGCGGAAAATCTACTTTTCTCAGAACCCTTAACCGCCTCAATGAACTCATCCCTCAAACCCGTATTGAAGGGACGGTCACACTCGATGGTCAGGATATCTATCAGCCGGGTACGGATGTCGTCTCTCTCAGACAAAGAGTCGGTATGGTCTTTCAACGTCCAAACCCTTTTCCGAAAAGCATTTTCGAAAACGTTGCCTTTGGTCCGAGGGTGTTGGGAGTGTGCACGAAGAGGGAAAATGAAGAAAAAGTGGAGCAGAGCCTTAAGGCGGCAGCACTCTGGCCAGAAGTGTCAGACCGTCTCCATGCCAATGCTTTGGGCCTCACCTTAGGGCAACAGCAACGCCTCTGTATCGCGCGCGTGTTAGCCGTTCAACCCGAAGTCATTCTGATGGATGAACCCTGCTCTGCCTTAGATCCTCAAGCCACGCTTAAGATCGAAGAGTTAATGCAGGAGTTAAAAAAGAACTATACCATCGTCATTGTCACCCACAACATGCAACAAGCGGCCCGCACCTCTGATTGGACAGGATTTTTTCATCTGGGGGAATTATTAGAATATGCTACAACAGAGGACATTTTTACACGTCCTGAAAACCCCCAAACTGAAAATTATGTGACAGGAAGATATGGGTAATTAAGACTGCGAGATGCGGATTGCGGAATTAGAGATCATTGCAAGAAAACTATGACAAGCACCAGATTACAAACACCAAATTGCAAACAATTTCTACCTCATGAATTTAATCCCCCCTTCCCCCCTTTAGCAAAGGGGGGTGGGGGGGGGATTTGGTCATTGGAATTTGAAGGTTGGAATTTATTTGGAATTTGGCCTGCCTGCGCGTAGCTTGTTTCTTGCGCTGGAGCCTCAGCGTAGACAAACCCGCCTGCACCCTGGAACCTCTGATTCATGGGGCGCTCCAGCGAAGGCAGGGATTTGGAATTTGGGATTTCTCATATGCCTGCTCACTGTCCTTTTAGTTACTCCATTCAATGCGGGTTGCCAAAGATCCAAGGCAGGAATCACCGTGGCGGGTTCCACTTCCGTTGAGCCTTTTGCCGAATTATTAGCTGAGGAATATATGTCGCATCATCCTCAATCTCACATCTATGTTCAGGGTGGCGGATCCACGGCAGGCATAGAAGCTGTCATGACCCGTGCTGCAAACGTTGGGATGTCTTCACGCAATCTGACAGGCGACAAGAAGAAGCTCTACTCAGTAACCATTGCAAGGGATGCTATTGCAATCATCGTCAATCCAAAGAACCCTGTCCAAGATATTTCCTTGGATCAAATCACGCATATCTTTTCAGGAAAAATAAGGAATTGGAAGGAGTTGGGAGGGCCTTCTCATCCCATCGTACTGGTCACTCGGGAGGAAGGCTCGGGAACGAGGGAGGCTTTCCAGAAGTTTGTGATGGGAAAAGAGGATATCAGTCTTGAAGCCTTGGTCCAAGATTCCAATGGTGCGGTTCGCCAGGTCGTAGCAAGCAACCACAATGGCATCGGTTATATCTCGTTAGGTTTAGTCAATGACCAGGTGAGGGCGTTAAAGATTTCAGGCGTGGAACCCAATTTGACCGATATCGAGAATGGTAAATACACGCTGGTCCGGCCTTTCCTATTCGTTTTTAATGCTGAACCCACGGGGGAAGCAAAATCCTTTTTAGAATTTGTCTTGAGTCCATTGGCTCAAAAACTGCTTTTAAAAGAAGGCCTCGTACCCGTTCTCCTGAAAATTGCTAAGGAATAATTATGCAAGTCAAAGAGAAGATCATTGAAAAAACATTTCTTCTGATTGCCCTTTCATCAATTACTATACTGGCCTTGATCACTTTCTTCATTTTTGAAGAAGGACTTCCTTTGATCGTGAAGATTGGTCCCAAAGCATTCCTTCTCGGGGAGCGGTGGATTCCAAGTAAGGCTCTGTTTGGCATCTTCCCTATGATCGTCAGCTCTTTCTGGGTGACCATGGGGGCTCTGCTTTTAGGTATTCCTCTGGGATTGGCCTGTACGATTTTTTTATCGGAGTTGATTCCTCCTTCCGTAGGAATATTGCTGAGGCCTGCGATTCAGCTTCTTGCAGCCATTCCTTCGGTCATCTACGGTTTCTGGGGGCTGATCGTCCTTGTTCCCTTCATTCAAAATCATTTAGGAGGACCTGGGCTAAGCATCCTTGCAGGATCTCTGGTCTTAGGCTTCATGATCCTTCCCACCATTATCACGATCTCAGAAGACTCTTTAAAAGCCCTTCCCCCCACTTATAAAGCAGGTGCACTTGCTTTAGGAGCAACACACTGGCAGACTATCTGGCGGGTGTTGATTCCAGCTGCCAAATCTGGAATTCTGGCGAGCATCATTTTAGGCATGGGCCGTGCCATCGGAGAGACCATGGCCATGATCATGATCCTGGGAAATGCGGTGAAAATGCCAGCCTCATTCCTGGATTCAGCCAGGACACTTACCACCAATATCGGCATAGAAATGGGATATGCTTCCGGGGATCACCGGCAGGCCCTTTTTGCAACGGGAATTGTTCTCTTCTTCATTATCATGGCTTTGAATACCCTGGCCATCTCTCTATCAAGAAGGAGAGTCCATTGATCAACAATCGTACTCGATATCTAACGCAGGGCATTGCAAAAATTCTCATCTGGATGGGTGCCCTATCGACCATTGCGGTCATGATCTTGATTCTCGTCCAGATCCTAAGTGAGGGATTGCCTGTCCTTCATCTCCGTTTCTTTCTCGAATCTCCAAGAAGTATGGGCCGGGAGGGCGGTATCTTCTCCACCATCATTGGAACGATGGCTTTAACGGCTGTGGCCATTTTTTTCGGTGCTCCTCTCGGAGTTGGGACAGCCGTCTTCCTGAGGGAGTACACAAGAGAAGGCAAGATCAGCCGCATTATTCGTTTTGGTACGGACTGCCTGGCTGGAGTACCCTCCATTATCTTTGGGTTGTTCGGGTTTGTCTTTTTTGTCATACGACTTAATATGGGATGGTCCATTCTTTCTGGTGGATTAACTTTAGCCGCGATGATCTTACCTACGGTGATCAGCACCGCCGAAGAATCGATCAAGGCAATTCCCCTTTCCTACCGCGAAGTGAGTTATTCTCTGGGTGGAACGAAGTGGCAGACGATCACCCGGGTGGTACTTCCCAACGCATTGCCGGGTATCTTTACAGGCATCCTACTCAGTATTGGAAGGAGTATCGGAGAGACCGCTGCAATCATTCTGACGGCTGGCTCCTCATTAGTGATGCCCACTTCTCTCTTCTCTCCCATCCGGACCATGTCCGTCCATTTTTACATCCTCGCCAGAGAGGGGATCTCCATGAAGATGGCTTACGGAACTGGAGCGGCTTTGATTTTGCTGGTTCTGATCATCAACGTCATCGCTCAATGGTTGATCAACCGGTATATCCGACATCGGACATAAAGGAGTTTTATGTCTCAAGGGAACAAGATCTTCATCAAGGATTTCAGTTTCTATTACGAATCCTTTCAGGCCCTTCGCAATATCAATCTCGATATCCGACCTAAGGAGATATTTACCGTCTTCGGTCCGGCTCGAAGTGGAAAAACGACGCTCCTAAAAAGCATGAATCGTCTAACGGATCTGGTCTTTGGAGCCAGGCACACTGGAGGCATTTTTTTAGATGGAACGGATATCTATGATCCCAAGGTGGATATCACGCATCTCAGGAGACGAATTGGGATGGTTTTCGATCTCCCCACTCCGCTCCCTATATCTATTTTCGATAATGTGGCTTATGGCCCCAAACTCAACAAAATGATTTATAAGAGGCGCCTGGCTGAAATCGTGGAAAAAGCCCTGAGGTCTGCTGCGCTTTGGGAGGAGGTCAAAGACCGGCTCCATACCTCAGCCCTTCGGCTCTCCGGGGGACAACAGCAGCGCCTCTGTATCGCCCGGATCTTGGCTTTGGAACCGGAAGTTCTCCTGCTTGATGAGCCGTGTTCGGGATTGGATCCCATCTCGACAGCCAGCATTGAGGAAACTCTCATTCAATTGAAAAAAGACTACACCATCATTCTGGTGCCTCATAACGTTCAACAAGCCTCCCGGGTGGCTGACCGGGCAGGATTTTTTTTGAATGGCGAGTTGGTTGAAGAAGGGCCGGTTTATCAAATTTTTACCAAACCCAAAGATAAGCGAACTGAAGATTACGTTACTGGACGTTTCGGTTAGCCAGTCTTGAACTGGCTCGATTACACAGATTCAAAAAGCAGATTACACAGATGGAAGCGAAAGATCACCTTCCAGAACGCATCATTGGCTCCTGTTTTGATCTTTCAATCCGTGAAATTAGGGTCAACCATACCAGGAGGGCAAAATGGCTACAGAAACTCATTTTCAAAAAGAATTAGAGGAATTGAAAGAGAATCTCCTAAAGATGGCGGCGATGGTAGAAGAGGCCATCCGTGATTCCGTCCAATCTCTGGTCAAAAGAGATTCTGATCTTGCCAAAAAAACGTTTGAGTTTGAAGACCGAATTAACAAATTGGAAATCCTGATAGATGATATGTGTATAAAACTTCTCGCTTTAAGACAACCCATGGCAACAGACCTCCGCTTTATCACCTCGGCGATGAAGATAATCACCGATCTCGAAAGAATGGGTGACCAGGCAGTCAATATTTCCGAGCGCGCCCTCTCATTAAACCAGGAACCCCAGCTCAAACCCTATATCGATATTCCCCGGATGGCTGAGATTGCCCAAACGATGGTCAAGGACGTCTTAGATGCTTTTGTAAACCGAGACTCCACGCTGGCCCGATCCGTCTGCGTAAGGGATGATCTGGTCGATGGGTTAAATGACCAGGTAGTGCGGGAACTCCTCACCTATATGGTGTCCGATCCAAAGACCATTGCTCGAGCCGTCCACCTTATGATCGTTGCCCGATGTCTGGAGAGAATTGCCGACCATGCCACGAATATTGCTGAAGATGTGATCTTTATGGTGGATGCTCTCGTTATCAAGCACCATGCGGATGAGAAAGGTGAAGAATCGTGAAAAAGCACCAAGTTCCAATCTCCAAATCACAAATAAATCACAATCACCAAATTCGAAATTCCAAACAAAATCGTTTCGGTCATTCGGTAATTGTATATTGGAATTTATTTGAGATTTGGGATTTGTCATTTGGAGTTTAAGGGAGACCAAACCCATGCGACCGAGGTTTGATACTGATCCACAAGTCCTCAAGAAACAGGTGATCCTTGAAACCTACCGATCGAGAGGGCCAGGCGGGCAGAGGAAGAATAAGGTTGAAACGGCAGTCCGCTTAAAGCATCTCCCTTCCGGGGTCACAGCGGTGGCTACGGAACATCGATCCCAGTCAGAAAATCGAAAGCTCGCCTTTGAAAGGCTTCGTGAGCGCCTGATTAAGTTGAATCGGCCAAGGAGACGCCGAATACCCACCTCACTCCCTTTGGGTGCCGTTGAAAAAAGAATGGAAGAAAAAAAGATTCGCTCCACAAAGAAACATTTGAGACAAAAACCCCTAAAAGAGTTGGAGGAGTAAAATTAGAGAAGATCCAGCCAGTTGAAAGGAAGATAATGGACAATAAGGTAAAAGAAGCGATCTTCAGAAAAGTGGAAACTGAACCTTTTGTTCAAAAGTTCGGAATCAAACTTTTGGACCTGGATGAAGGATATTCCAAGGTGGAAATGAAATTCACTCCCGATATGGAAAATATCTTGGGCATGGCCCACGGTGGAGCGTTATTCGCCTTGATTGATGAGGCGTTTGAAACCGCTTCAAACTCCCATGGGACTGTGGCAGTGGCTTTGAACATGAACATTGCCTATGTGTCTTCCCCTCCCCTTGGAAGCAGATTGGTCGCTGAGGCACGGGAGTTTAATCGGACCCATAGGACTGCTGGCTACGAAATCAAGGTACTTGATGAACGCAAAAATCTGATCGCCTCTTGTCAGGCCCTGGTCTACCGAAAAGATGAGAAGCTTCCCTTCCTCAAAGACTAAAAAAGGGGTTAGAAGCATTCTTCGCGTCTCCCAACCCCTCGGATTGTTTTGGTAGCGGGGGCTAGATTTGAACTAGCGACCTTCGGGTTATGAGCCCGACGAGCTACCGGACTGCTCCACCCCGCGATCTAATGATCTAATCATTTCTAATCCATCCATAATAATTTGTCAACCCTTTCGACTTCCTTATCTAACCAAAGATGAAGTGATCAGTGTTGACAACCCCCCATCCGTCCCGTAGAATACGTTGAAAACATGCTGAAAGGCAGATGTGCCAATATGACAAAATTTTTATGAAGAAAACCATTACCCTTTACATCTTAGAGGAAATTCTCCCTATTTTTTTCATCGGCCTGATGACCTTCACGATTATCCTTCTGATGGATAAAATCTTCAAGCTGATCGAATTGATTATCAATAGGGGTGGAAATGTTACGAACATCTTGATGCTCCTGGTCTTCATCGCCCCTTCTTTTCTCACCTTTACTATCCCCACGTCACTCCTTCTCGGAATTCTTCTCACCTTTGGTCGGCTATCGGGAGATAGTGAAATTACTGCCTTCAAAGCTTCAGGAATCAGTCTTTATCAGCTTTATATCCCCGTCGCTCTTTTTTCCATCAGTGCCTTTCTCGTCACAGGTTTCTTAGTCTTCTACGGCCTCCCATGGGGCAACCGTGGCTTTATATCCACACTCTCTCTCATTGCCCAATCTAAGCCGGACGTTGAAGTCAAGGAGCGAGTTTTCAACGACAGCTTCAAAGGCCTCGTGGTCTATGTGGACAAAGTTCCCATGCAAGGGAAAAAAATGGAGGGGATTTTGATTTATGATGAAAGAGAGAGTGCGAATGTCAGTACCATCTTTGCTCAAGAAGGTTTTCTCGTCAGCAATCCCTCATCTCAAGAAGTGGTATTAATGCTGCTCAATGGAAATATTCATCGGTTTGAACCCCAGACCAAGGCATATCGAAAAATACAATTTGACGCCTATGATCTAAAAATTGAATTTGGGAAGACCATCGCTGACATTCAAAGGAAGCTTAAAGAACATGAGATGTCGATTGGTGAGATCAAAGAAAAGATAGAAAAGATGAAGAAAGAAGGCGAAGACCCTACGCCTCAGGAGGTAGAACTCCACAAACGATATGCCATTCCCTTTGCCTGCATCGTTTTTGGCCTCATTGGCGTCCCTCTGGGAATTCAACCCCGACGTTCAGGAAGATCGTACGGGTTCGTCTTCAGCATTCTCATCTTGTTGGCTTACTATGTTTCCCTCATCGCCTTCGAAATGCTCGCTGTGAGAAAAGCGATGCCCGCCTTCGTGGCAGGTTGGTTTCCTACCTTCCTGTTCGGGGCTCTGGGTATTTACCTTCTGATTAAGGCGGCGAATGAATCACCTTTCAAGCCGGCTGTATGGGTGATCGAAAGTCTCGATCTCCTCCAGAAAAAATGGAGAAAGCCTTTTGACCATGTTTAATCATCATCCGATCCTCCATCGCTATGTCATTCGCGAGTTTCTAAAAATATTTGGCTTAAGTCTAAGCAGTTTGATCCTCATCTATGTCGTCGTGCTGTTTTTCCAAAAGATGAATCTCTTCAGCCAGTATAACGCTCCTTTCCACCTGATCTTCGTTTATTTCCTTTACAAAATCCCGGAGGTAATTTTTCAATGGACCCTTCCTTACGCGATTCTATTGGCGACCCTTCTCACCCTGAGCGGCTTCTCTCGCAACAGTGAGATTACAGCAATGAAAGCAGGAGGGGTCAGCCTTTACCGGATTACGTTCCCATTGCTTATCATTGCCCTCATTATCAGTTTCCTTTCCTTCCTCGGTAATGAATACCTCGTTCCCGTCACCTACCAAAAAACCCGATACCTACTGGATGTTCAGGTTCGAAAAGAAATACCAGCGAGTTTCTTTAAGAATTATAAGATATGGTATCGCAGCGATCACCGCATTTTGAATATCCAACTTCTCGACCCTCGGAGAAAGGCCTTGAGCGGCTTTACCCTTTACGAATTGGATGACCATTTTCAGTGTAGGAAACGGATTGATGCCCGAGAGGTGAAATGGGTAGAAGGCCAATGGTGGTTCTATGACGGAACTGTCCGCGATTTTGGAGAGAACGGTTTTACCCAGGTTACTCCTTTTGACAAAATCGAATTCAATTTGGGGGAGGATTGGGAATCTTTGCGAAGAATCGGGCGAAATTCGGAAGAGATGAGTTACGGAGAGCTTTGGACTTACATCCAGAAGATCCAAGCGTCAGGCTACGACGCAACCCGATATCTTGTCGATCTCTATTCTAAGCTCTCTACCCCTTTCTTAAACTTGATCATGGTCCTGATCGGAATTCCCTTCGCCTTGAAAACCAGCCGGTCTGGGGGGGTAGCTTTGAGCGTCGGGATTAGTGTGATGATTGGCTTTACCTACGGTGTCATCTTTTACATTTTTATATCCTTCGGAAGATCGGGGGTTCTCTCTCCCTTCCTCTCCTGCTGGATCCCTACCCTGCTCTTCGGCCTGGCTGGAATTTTCACCTTGATGAGCATTAGACAATGAATTTCAGCATGGCGCAGAGCGCATAGGGCATGGCGTTAAAGATTCAAAAGTCTCGTAGCCCCATCTTTTTGACTTCTTTTTCGCTACGCGCTTTGCCCTATGCTCTTTGCGTGAGGTGGGTTAGGGACCGGTGAGCGCATTCAGATAGGCATTGATCTCTTTAAACGTATCGGTCAGGAAGAGAATTCCAATGCCAATCAGGAAAAGACCGCTCACGATGTTGATAGCCCTCATGTATCTTTTAATTTTATCGAAGGCAGAGAGGAATGAATTAAAAGCCAGAGAGGAAAGAAAAAAGGGAATTCCCAGGCCTATGGAATAGTAAGTCAACAGCAGGATTCCCGTCGTAAAACTTTTGGATGTACTGGCATAGATGAGGATCGTCGAAAGGATTGGTCCGATACAAGGGGTCCACCCTGCAGCAAAAGCCACTCCCACAAGGAATGAGCCTACATAACCCAGGGGTTTCTTCCTCATCTCAAATCTCTTTTCCATTTGCAGAAAAGGAATATTGATGATTCCTGTGAAATGGATACCCAGGAGGATGATGAGCACCCCTCCTCCTTTCATGATCCAATATTGATATTGAGCCAATAACTGTCCGAGATAGGTGGCCGAGGCACCCATCAGGATAAAAACCAATGAAAATCCTATGATGAAGAATAGGGAATGAAAGATAGTCACCCACCTCAACCTCGATTTGGCTTCCACATCTGTGAGTTCTTTGAAGGAAGCCCCTGTGATGTAAGTGACATATGAGGGGACCAGGGGAAGAACGCAGGGCGAAGCGAAGGAGAGAAGTCCTGCCGAGAAGGCGATCATCCCTGAAATCTGTTGGGGCTGGCTCATGGCTAGTTAAAATCATTATACTGCATTCTTCGTCAAAAAAAAATGTTTTTATTATCAGGCTTTACCGTTGACCCGTTCGGCGGCGCCAAGGCTTCGGCGTGAGCTCGGCCGAACGCCCCGCCTTTGAAGGCAGAGTAAAGAAGCGCCACTCAGGGTCAACCCCTGCCTACCGGCAGGCAGGCTGAGCCCCTCGGCCTGAGCGGCTCGACTGAGCTCGCCGAAGTCTCGGGTCGAAGGCCTGCCCTGCACCGTTCTGGTGCAGGGCAGGCCCCGACCTTCAGGTCGGGGAGTCGAAGGGTTGACAACTCATTCGGTTGATGATAATTTTTTAAACATCTTTGGTTAGATAGGAACATGTCTAAGCCTGAGAGTTTTCTTCTAATAATAATGCCTCCAAAGATCTCCCCTCCCCTCGCGGGGAGATCTTTGGAAAATCTCAAATGCTTTTGGGGTAGACTTCATTAAATATTTTGAAGGGAGGAGGATCATGGCAATTTTAGAAATCAGTGTCGTGCCCATTGGCACCGGTGATACGAGCCTCAGCGCTTATGTGGCAGATTGCCTTCGTATTTTGAAGAAAGAAAAAGTGCGTTACGAACTTTCGTCAATGGGAACAAACATCGAGGGGAATCTTAAAGATCTATTCAAAATCGCCTTTAAAATGCACCAGACCCCTTTTAAGAAAGGAGCCCTTCGAGTTTCAACCACTTTAAAGATCGATGATCGAAGAGATAAGAAGGGTACTCTGGAAGGAAAAAAGAAGGCTGTCCAAAGTAAGTTAAGACGAAAGAGTTATGAGTTATGAATTATGAATTTACAGTTGAGAATTGAATTGATTTCTTCATTCTTTTCATTATACTAAAAATACCTTTGTACCATAGGAGGTTTAACATGAAGATCAAATGGTATGGACATGCAGCTTTCTTGATCACATCCAATCAGGGGACTAAGATCATTGTAGACCCTTATGAACCCGGGGCTTTTGGCGGCCAACTTTCCTATGGAAAGATCAAAGACCAGGCAGATATTGTTGTCACCACCCATGATCACGCCGATCACAATTATACCAAAGATCTTCCTGGAACTCCTCAGGTCGTCAAAGGGAGCGGTTCCAAAACGGTGAAAGGAATACCGATTAAGGGCGTTGTCACCTATCACGACCCTTCTAAGGGGAGTGAACGAGGCGTCAACACCGTCTTCACCTTCAAGGTCGATCATATTCAGCTCTGTCACCTTGGAGACTTGGGCCATCTCCTGAGCGATAAAGAATTAGCTGAGATCGGCCCGGTGGATATTCTTCTAATCCCTGTGGGAGGATTTTTCACGATCGATCCGATAGAAGCAACCCGTGTCGCCGACCAGATAAAACCTAAAATCGTCATCCCCATGCATTTCAAGACGGAGAAATGCGGATTTCCTATTGCACCGGTGGAAGACTTTCTGAAAGGAAAAACGAACACAAAGCGACCCAAGGCTAATGAGGCCACTTTTGACAAAGCGACTCTTCCTCAGCAGATGGAGATTGTGGTCTTAGAACACGCCTTGTGAACCCCGTTAGAAAGGGTGGGCTTCTCAATCCTACCCTTTCTTGATATAGGGATAGGGGCTTATATTGAAGCTCACCGGCCACAGGCCGGGGCTTCCCGGGCACGCAGTGGCGAGCGGAAAGCGAGCAAAGGAAATATCGTTTTAATTGTGCCCCTTAACCCCGCCTACAAGGCGGGGCTTGCGGGGCACTTGCCGGTCAGCCTGCTGTAATGGGTACGTTTTTTTAGCAGGGGCGGAACTTATGGAAGAACAACGTCTCAATCTTTTGTTCTCTCAGAAACACATTGCTTCCATCGTCCAAGGTTTGGCAGATCAAATCTCGAAGGATTATAACGGAAGGGAATTGGTGTTGGTCTGCATCCTGAAAGGGGCCTTCATGTTTCTGTCCGACCTGGTTCGTCATCTCAAGATCCCTGTGAAAGTCGATTTTGTAAGATTAGCCAGTTATGGATCGGGAATGGAGAGTTCCGGTAATATTGAAATCACAAAAGACATTGAGCTTCCCATCGAAGGCAAGGATGTCCTCATCATCGAAGATATCATCGATAGCGGTCACACCCTCCAGTTTTTGAAAGACCGCATAACCCTCTCCAATCCTCGTTCTGTTAAGATATGCGCCCTTTTAGACAAGAAGGCCCGCAGAGAGGTCGAGATGAAGGCGGATTATCTCGGAATCGAGGTGGATGACGTTTTCATCGTCGGTTACGGGATTGACTTCAATGAGAACTATCGCTATTTACCTGAGATTTATTATGTCACCACCGTCAATCACCCAAAGGGATAAGGGACGGAAGTTCATCCTCCTGCTTCTTCTTTTGCTCTTCCTGCAAGGTCCTGCCTTCGCCCAGCCCCAGCCCGATGACACAGCTCTTTTCAGGGAAGGAGAGATCTTTCTTTCAAGAGGAGATACGGAAAGGGCACTGTGGCGTTTTAAGAGCGTGGTTACGGATTTTCCCCAGAGCCCTCTCTTCAATGAAGCCAAATTCAGGATGGGGGTCTGTTACACCCGGCTCAAAAGGCCTCGAGATGCCATTCGCATTCTCAACGAACTCTTCCCCACTTTCCTTTCCCCATCCAGAATGGTAGAGATCTTTAGTCTGCTGGGAGACAACTACCTCGAATTAAAGGATCGGCTCACCGCTCTCCATTGGTACGGGAAGGGTCTTCTCATTCCCGGTCAACCCCGCGGGGAACTGAGGCTGAAGGTAAAATCCACGATGGACGCCTCTGATACAGAAGAGGAATTGAAGTCCATTGAATCTCTCTACCGCGGCACCTATGCGGGAGGGTATGCCAAATTGAAATTGGCCCAGATGGCAAAGCGCCAAGGAAACGATCTTGTAGCAAAAAGATATTTAACGGAATTGGAAAAAGAATATCAAGGCACGGATTATATGATTCAGGCCAAAGAGCTTTTGGCCACGATCTCTCTTTCCATGAGATCTAAATATACAGTGGGGGTTATTCTCCCTTTAAGCGGGGTTTATAGACCCTTCGGAGAACGGGCTTTGCAGGGAATCCAATCGGCTATTCGAGAAACGGATTACCCCCTGATCTCATTGGCCGTCCGTGATTCTAAAGGGAGTCCAGGGGAAGCAGAAAAGGCTGTTGAGGAGTTGGTGAACAATGAGAGAGTAATTGCCATCATTGGCCCCCTTCTCAGCATCGATGTTGACCAGGCAGCAAAAAAGGCCCGGCAATTAAAAGTCCCTCTTCTCACCTTCTCCCAGAAGGAGCCCTCTTCTAATAAGGAGAATTTCGTTTTTCAGAATTCCATTACTCCCTCGGAACAGATCCAGACGCTTGTTGGCTATATTACTAAAGAATTGAAACTTCGCACCTTCGCGGTCTTTTATCCCAACTCCCCTTATGGCCTTTATTTTAAGGACCTCTTCAATCAAGAGGTTACCCAAAAGGGTGGAAAGGTTTTAGGATCCGTTCTCTATCAAGAGGATCAGACAGATTTCAGTCAGGAGATCAAGGGATTCTTTAAGATCAAAGCCATCCAAAAACCTGATACGAAGAAAAAGAAAGAGGATGAGTTCAAACCCCTTCTCTCTGTCGATGGAGTCTTTATTCCTGACAGTCATGATCGCGTGGGCATGATCCTTTCCCAAATGGCTTATTATGATGTACAAGAGATTTTTCTCGGGACCAACTCTTGGAATGGCCCGGGCCTGATCTCAATTGGAGGGAAAGGAGCCGAAGGGTCGATCTTTGTCGATACTTTCTTTAAAAAGAACCCCTCCGCTTTGGTGGCTCGTTTTGTCGAAGAATTTCGAAAAACCTACCAACGGGATCCCGAGACCCTCGAAGCCTTAAGTTATGATGGAGCCAAATTCGTGAAAGAGATTCTTCAATCGAAGTCCGTCTCCTCTCCTTTGCAACTGCAAGAAGAACTCCACCGGGTTAAGAATTTTCAGGGAGTTTCTGGTCTAAAGGGTTTCGGAGAAGACGGAAAAGCGATTCGGACCCTCTGCATCCTGAGGGTCAATAAAGGCCAAATTGAACTGATCTCACCATGATCCTTACTCGCCCCCCCTTTACTAAAGGGGGGCCTAGGGGGATTTTTCATCCAATAATGAAACCACTCCATTCCTGGAACGTCAGTGTGGAGGAAGCCATCCGGATTCAGGGGGCTCTGAAAGATCGAATCATCCTGAAGAAAACATTTTCAAAAATTCACCCCGTTAATAATTCCAGCGGGGCATCAAACCCCGCCGAAATTATTCTGCGCCCTAACCCCGCTGTAGAACAGCGGCGTATCATTTCTAACGGGGTGAAAACCATCGGAGGAGGAGATGTTGCCTATTCCAAAGATGGGAATCTTCTCTTCGGCGCGATTGTTGTTCTCTCATTCCCGGATATGGAAATCCTCGATATGGCCACGGCTGATGGAAAGATCCCTTTCCCCTATATCCCCGGCCTTTTAAGTTTTCGGGAAGGGCCGATTCTGATCAAAACCTTTCAGAGACTAAAACTAAAGCCCGATGTCATGATTTATGATGGTCAAGGCATTGCCCATCCCAGAAAAATGGGGCTTGCCTCTCACATGGGTTTATGGCTCGACCTTCCGTCCATTGGCTGTGCAAAGACCCCTTTGTTAGATAAATTTCTCTCCCCAGAGGTTTCAAAAGGAAGTTATAAATGGATTTTTAGGGGCAGGGAAAAAGTGGGTGCCGTTCTTAGAACAAAAGAGAAGGTGAAACCTCTTTTCATCTCACCAGGTCATCGCGTCGATTTATCGACCAGCATTCAGCTCATCCTCGAAAGCTGCCGGGGATTCCGAATACCCGAACCCCTTAGAAAAGCCCATCAACTCTCACGTAAAATGCTGTAAGCTATTTAAAAACCCAGAAATCCCTTTAATCATTTTTTGAAATCCCTGCCTGCCGGCAGGCAGGTGTGCAATCAAGAAAACCTAAAAAACAATTGACATATTTAAACGTTATGCTAATTTGTATGCAGAAACATACCTTCGTATTCCTCTTCTCTTAACTTAAAAAACGTGGGGTTGCCTGATGGCCAGAATTCATATCTCAAATTATCCATCTGGTCGTATCATCGTTTCCTTCCCTTATGAAAAGACTACGGAGATTCATACTCATGTAAGCAACAAAGACTTCGTGAGGATAAGAAACCCTTTAGATCAGATTCTGCAGAACTACACTCTCATCTATCACTCAAATTTCTGAGGTAAGGCGACACAGTCGTCTGTGAACGATTAGGCAAAAATAGGCACCGGGGCTAGGACATGAGAACTCATGTGTTTGCTATTACTTACACTGCCATCAGCTTAGTGATAGCACTCATCTCTGGATACTTTCTATATATTCAAAGCAAGAAACGAACCAGAATTATCCTTTTCTTAATCCTGCTATGGATCATCTGCAGCACCATTATGAATGTTTATAACTACTTAGGTACGCGTCCAAAGGCAGCCTTGGTGTTGGAAGGGATTGAACAGCATTACGATCTCAACCCACCTAAATCCGTATTATTCCTTGTCGTGCTCAGGAATACCGGAAACGAGAAGGCAACTAATGTCGTTACGGAACCCGTTATTTTCTATGATGATGAGGTCTTATACCAAGAAAAGACAAAACAGCCGGACATCAACCCAGGCCAACCTGTACGGCTGAGGATTGGTCTTACAGGAGACAAATTCCAGAGGGTATGGAATGGCAAGGCGAAGTTAAAGTTGCGTTTAACAGGATCGTTTTCTGGGGGAACCATAGATACAACAGCCGAATACGAGACGAATAAAGACGAGTTCCCAATTGTAATCCCTGGATGGAAAATAATCAGATGATAAAGAACGCCTATCTTCGCCTAAGCACCGCACAAACGGAGGGCTCAAAATCTGATGGCTTCGTCTGTGCCACACACGTTAGGCGAAACACTGTGCCCTATTATCGGACAAGAGCGACGTCCATAAAATTATAAATTATTTTCTTTCCCGCACCCGCAGATAACATAGGCTAAAAGAATTTTATCCAAATGCGTCGCACTTCTTTTGGCCTTGAACGTTATCTGCTCAAGTGAAATTTGAAAATTGGAATTTGTTATTTTGGATTTTTGATACTCTACGCCATAGCCTGAATACTTTGCCTTACTTATAACGCTCCAGATATTTTTCCAACCTGTTCATCCCCTCTTTGATATTCTCCAGAGAATTGGCGTAACTAAATCGAATATATCCTTCCGCATTCGTTCCGAAGTCGATTCCGGGTGCCACGCCAACCTTTGCTTCTTTTAGAATGTCGAAAGCGAAGCGATAGGAATCGTTGGAAAATCGTTTCGCATTGGCCAGGACATAAAAAGCTCCTGTGGGCTCCACTGTAATTCCAAATCCCAGCTCTCTCAGCTTTGGAATCAAAAAACGCCGTCGCTGGTCATAGGTTTCTCTCATTTTTTGAATATCGCTTCCGGCCTCGTTCAAGCCGGCCAAGGCACCCCATTGGGCAAAGGAACTCGCTGAGATAAAAAGATTTTGCTGGATTTTTTGCATGGGTCGTATGAACTCTTTGGGTGCGATGAGATATCCCAGTCTCCATCCGGTCATTGCATAGAGTTTTGAAAACCCGTTGATGACAAAAGCACGATCTGTGAACTCAAGAATTGTGTGAACCTCCCCCTCATAGACCAACCCATGATAGATTTCATCAGAGATGATAAAAGGAGAGAAATTGGCAATCCTTTTCATCCTTTCTGCAGACATCACATTTCCAGTGGGATTGGAAGGTGAATTGATCATGATCCCTTTTACCCTTGAGTCTCAATTTCTCCTCGATCATCTCAGGAAGGTACTGGAAGCCTTCCTCTTCCAACACGTTGACGGATACAGGAGATCCGTCAACAAACCGAATGATATTGGGATAACACGGATAATAAGGATTGGAGAGGATAACCTCGCCCCCAGCTTCCAAGAGGGCAGCAAAGAGAAGAAGCATGGCCGGAGAGGTCCCTGAGGCAACAAGAATTTGTTCGGGTGATACCTTCACCCGATATTTTTTCCAGTAATCTTCTGAAATGGCTTCCCTCAACTCGATCAAACCCAGGCTGTGGGTATAATGGGTCTTTCCCTCACGGATAGCGCGGTAACAGGCTTCATTGATACATTGTGGCGTGTCGAAATCCGGTTCCCCCACTTCCAAATGGATGATATGCTCCCCGCCTCTCTCCAGTTCTTGAGCCTTCTCCAGAACATCCATCACAATGAACGGAGGAATCTCCTGAGCTTTCTTTGAAATCATGGCGTCCCTTAGCCTCCCATTAGTTCTTCAACCTATAAAATATGTACGGGAAGTCCGCAAATTCCAAATCCCAAAATACAAATCCCAAATAATTTCCAAATACCAATTCCAAACTACCTAGAAAATAAACCTGTTACCCCCTCTCCCCTGACGGGAGAGGGCGGGGGTGAGGGGGAACATACCAGGCCCACCCCCACCTCAATCCTCCCCCATCAAGGGGGAGGATAATACATTCACCTTCCCCCGAGTTGATGGACACACCTGAGAATTTGTATCATTGGACAGGAGGTGCGTATGGGGGAAAAGAATCGTCATTTCAGCCGTGAGTTCAAACGAGATGCAGTGCAGTTGGTCACAGAGAAAGGGATGCCGGTAGGCAAGGTGGCCCGAGAGCTTGATATCCATCCCAATCTTCTTCATCTATGGAGGAGGAGGTTCTTAGCTAAAGGGGATAAAGCCTTCGTAGGGAAGGGCCGTGTAACGCCAGAGGAAGCGGAAATAAAGGGGCTCCGGAAGGAATTAGAAAAGGTGAAGGAAGAGAGGGACATTTTAAAAAAAGCCTTGGCCGTATTCTCCAAACGAAACAGATGAAGTATCGGTTGATAGAAGAGCACAGAGAGACCTACAAGATAAGGAGTATGAGTGAAGTGTTGAAGGTATCCAGAAGTGGTTATTATGCGTGGAAGACGCGTCAACCGAGCACACGTCAGAAAGACGATGAGGAGTTGCTGGGGCACATACGGGAGATCCACACTCAAAGCAGAAGGCTCTATGGGAGTCCGCGGATCGCAGCGGAGCTCAATAAGCAGGGTCTTAGATGTGGGAAGAACCGGGTAGCCAGGATCATGAAAGAGCACTCCATATGGGCAGAAGTGAAGAAAAAGAGATTCAGGCGGACTACCGATTCACGGCATCATTATGCCTTGGCTGCAAACTTACTGATTGACCAGAGGCAGACAGAGGGGGTATGGGCATCTGATATTACGTTTGTGCCCACTTCTGAGGGATGGCTCTATGTGGCAGCAGTGATGAATGTGAAAAGCAGAAAGATCATTGGGCTGTCCATGAGCGATAAGCTCTCTCAGGAGCTAGCTTCTGCTGCGCTCAGGGACGCGGTGGGCAGGCAAAGCCCCTCTGAAGGGTTGATCCACCATTCTGATCGAGGCAGGCAGTATGCAAGCTATGCCTATCAGGAGCTTTTAAGAGAATACGGCATGACTCCTAGTATGAGCAGAAGTGGCAATTGTTATGATAATGCCTATGTGGAGTCTTTCTTTGGCACGCTCAAGACGGAGTTGGTCCATGGTGAGCGGTACCGTTCAAGGCTGGAGGCGAGGCTTAGTATTTTTGAGTACGTGGAAGTGTTTTATAATCGTCAGAGGAGTCATTCGGCATTAGGGTACAGGAGCCCAGAGCAGTATGAAAAGCTCCTTAATGAAACTTAACTATATGTCCACTTTTTCAGGGGAAGGTCACATGGTAACTTTCATTGTTCATGGGTGGCAAAACCGTCATGGAAGATTGCCAAAAAGACCCTATCCTATATGGAAGTTTGGTATTTTGTTCACTGGAGTTTATTTGGGATTTGGCCTGCCTGCGCGAAGCCGCTTCGGCGAAGGCAGGTGCTCGTTATTTGGTGCTTATTTGAATTGGATCCCCTCTTTTTAGCTTCAATGTCTTTTGAGCGTTACCTTCTCTTACAGATACTTCGAGAAAACCGCCACTTCCCAAAAGGGCAATCGGCTCACCTTTCTTGCCTTCCAGGTATCCTGTTTTCAAACCCGAGATAACTTTCCTCCCTGCTCGGATGACAAAAGGGCGACTTTGAATAAACCGAAATAGTTTTCTTTCGTCAATATTGCTGATTAGGTTGCCAAAGGCATCGATATGAAGAATCTCTCCTAATAATTTCCCTTCTTTGACAACGGGTTTTTGAAACCCGATCTCTTTTAAAGAATTCGTTTCATATCCGAAGGCATTTGGCTTGATACCCAGCGAGAGATGTGCAGCCACCGGGGCAAAGATATCTCTGCCATGAAATGTACTGCTGACTTTCGAAAGAAAATATTTCTTTTTGGTGAGGACCACCACCTGTTTTACCTTTTCCCTCCGCGCCACAAGCGTGAAGAGGCCATTGTCAGGACCTACAAAAAAATAATCTTTGGTCACAAGAAGGATGGGCTTCCTTATTCCCCCTACCCCGGGGTCCACCACTGAGAGATGAATCGTCCCCTTTGGAAAATAAGAATAGGTACTGGCTAAAATGAAGGCTCCCTCTTCTATATCGTGCGGATTCACCTGGTGTGCAATATCAATAAGGAGACACTGAGGGTTGATATTCAGAATCACGCCCTTCATCGAAGCCACGTAATGGTCTTTTGTGCCAAAATCGGTGAGCAGAGTGATGATGGGGTTCCTCATCGGGCCTCTATGGAGTTTGGAGTTCGGAGTTTGCCTGCCTGCCGGACAGGCAGGGAGTTCGGAGTTGCAAACATTTTTTTAAATTCTTACAGAAAGGTTTTCGGATAAGTCCTTTCTCTGTGATGATGGCATGAATCAAGGAATGGGGCGTCACGTCGAAGGCGGGGTTAAAGGCTTTAACTCCTTTGGGAGCAACGGGGAATCCCCTGAAATGTGTAACTTCCTTGGTTTCTCTTTCCTCGATGGGAATGTCCGATCCCGATCGGATTGTCAGGTCAAGCGTGGAGGTCGGCGCGGCCACATAAAAAGGGACGTCATGCCATTTTGAGAGAACAGCAAGGCTATAGGTCCCAATCTTGTTTGCTGTATCTCCGTTACGGGCAATCCTATCGGCTCCTACCAGAACAAGATTGATTTCACCTTTTGTCATCAGCCATCCCGCCATATTATCGGTGATGACGGTCACGGGAATCTTTTCCTGAAGCAACTCCCAAGCTGTCAGCCTGGCTCCCTGAAGTTGAGGCCTCGTCTCATCTGCAAAAACACGAAACCGTTTCCCTTCAGCCCATGCCGCATAAATCACTCCCAAGGCTGTTCCATATCCACCCGTGGCCAAAGCCCCTGCATTGCAGTGGGTGAGCACTCCGCCTCCATTCTTGATAAGCCTCTTCCCATACATTCCGATCTTGCGGTTGATCTCGATATCCTCTTTGAGAATATTGAGAGCCTCTTTCACTAACCTCTCCCTGGTCGCATCAACTCCATGAGTGTAAACTTGATCCACTATCTTTCTCATTCGATCAACAGCCCAAAAAAGGTTGACAGCAGTGGGCCTGGTCTGACTCATCTCATGACAAACCTTTTCAAGGCTTTTAAGGAACGAACCAGGTTGATGGGATAGGGTCTTCTTTGCGGCAAGAGCGATTCCCATGGCTGCAGCGACACCGATGGCGGGTGCCCCGCGGATAGCCATGGTTCGAATGGCTTGGGCTACAGAAGAGGCATCCCGACAATCCAAATAGCGGACCTCCTGAGGAAGTCTCCTTTGGTCGAGGATTCTGACCTCATCACTTTTCCATTCAATGGTTTTAAATTTCATAGAGCCTAAACGCCAGGTTGAGGTTAAGGTTTAGGTTCAGTAAAGACTTTTTTTGTTCTTAACCTTAGCCTCAGCCTCAACCTTTTAATTTCTTTCTAAGTATCTCATTGACCAATTTGGGATTCGCCTTCCCTTGGGTCTGCTTCATCACCTCCCCCACGAAGAAGCCGAAGAGTTTCTCCTTGCCTTTTCGATAATCCTCCACCTGCTTTGGATTGGCCTCTATGGCTCTTTCAATGGCTCTTTCGATCTCCCCTCCATCAAGGATTTGAACCCAACCTTTTTCTTTCACGATATCTTCCGCATACGCTCCTGTCCGATACATCTCTTCAAAGACATCCTTGGCAATTTTTCCGCTGATCGTCCCTTTCTTCATCATGGAAAGCATCTCTGCCAGGTGTTTGGGAGTAACAGGACAATGATCAATCTCCTTTTCGTCTCGCTTCAACTCCCGGAGCAGATCTCCCATCATCCAATTGCTCACGGTTTTGGGTTCTGGAAAGAAACTGACACATTCCTCAAAATAATAGGCCATGGCTTTTGCAGAGGTGAGGATCTCGGCATCGTATTCAGGAATCTGATATTGTCGAATAAACCTTCCCTTTTTTTCATCGGGAAGCTCAGGAAGTCTTTTACGAATCTCCTCGACCCATCTCTCATCGATCCTCAATGGAACAAGATCCGGATCGGGGAAATAGCGATAATCATGAGCCTCTTCTTTTCCCCTCATCGAAATCGTGATCCCTTGATCGACATCCCAGAGCCGTGTCTCCTGAACTACCTCTTCTCCCTCCTCCACCATTGCTATCTGACGCTTGATCTCAAACTCTAATGCCTTTTCTACATGGCGGAAGGAATTCATGTTCTTCAATTCTGTTCTGGTCCCAAATTCTTTCTGACCTTTTGGCCGGACCGAAACATTTGCGTCACATCTAAAGGTCCCCTTCTCCATATCGCCTGTACAGATTTCCAGATATTGGAGGATCGCTCGAAGTTTTCTTAAATAATCACCAGCCTCCTCTGGAGATCGAATGTCCGGTCCACTTACAATCTCAACCAAGGGAACCCCTGTCCGATTGAAATCGACATAACTGAAAGCTTCGGTCTCGGGTGTCTCGCCATGCTTCAGCTTCCCAGCATCCTCTTCCATATGAATCCGGATGATATGAATCCGCTTCTTTTCTCCTTGGACCATGATTTCAATAAAACCATCCACGGCCAAAGGAAACTCATACATGGAAATCTGATACCCCTTCGGGAGATCCGGATAAAAATAATTCTTTCTGGCAAAAAGGCTGTGAGGAGCAATTCGGCAGGAAGTAGCCAAACCCAATTTGATGGCAAACTCCACAGCCTTCCGATTGATCACTGGAAGAGAACCGGGC
The DNA here is from genome assembly GCA_963827685.1 of uncultured delta proteobacterium. GTDB lineage: Bacteria > Desulfobacterota > BSN033 > BSN033 > UBA1163 > UBA1163. Next base: position 929,505 of record CAWHBU010000002.1, read on the forward strand.
TGTCCGGTACAGACAGGACAGGTTTGCGTATTCGGTTCTTCCCCAAATGTTGTGGAACACCCACAGAATATTTTCGATCGGGTCAGGAGCTGCGCATGGACTTCTAAGCCAATGACAGGTTCATATTCCACAAGACTTCCCTCTCTTTCTTGAAATCACTGTTTCTAAAATTATAATAAAGTCCAATCGTTGTCAAATAATCTAATCAGTCCAAATCCCGCTTTAGAAAATTGTCATTGCGAGGGGAACGAAGCAATCTCGCCTTTTTCGATTAGATTGCCACGCCTGCGTGCCGAAACCTTTAATCATGTCAAAACTAATAGTTAGTGAGCACTACGGCGTGCAGGCACGCACCTTTCAGGTGCTCGCAATGACGAAATTGGAAATGGGTTTCGTTCTCCAAATCGGAATTTGGGATCAGTAGGGGCTCTCCCCTAAACCCTTTCTGGTTCAGGGTTGACAAACCTGATCGATTCCATTACCTTAGTCCAAAATGTTCAAAAATATCCAGATTCCGCCATCCTTCTCCCTCATTAGGAAAGGACAGACTTTTATCCTCCTGGAGCAGGGGTATAAAGAGGCCCTTCTTAAACAAGGAATTGATGATTTAAAAACTTTCACCCAAAAAAGCAGCCAAATCTCTCACTATCACAAAGGTCGAACTCTTCATCCTTCCATTCCTCTTGAGGACGGGAAGAGGATGGTTCTTCGCCAATATTCACACGGAGGACTGTTACGAGCCATCACTGGCAATCTCTACTTTTCCGGGGCGAGATCTTTCCGAGAGCTGGCCTTAACAGAAGAAATTCGATCCTGCGGAATTCCTACGATCCCCTCCATCGGTGCCATCCACCATTGCATTTTCTTCCCTTTCTACCAGGCTTACTTTCTTTCCTTAGAAGTTCCTCATGCCATAGATCTAATTCAATATTTTAATGAAATGGGAGTACATTCTTCCCGTGAGAGTCTTTCCTCAAAGAGAACAACAATACGATCTGCCGGCCTTCTTATTCGACAATTTCACCAAGCTGGATATTTCCATGGCGATCTTCAGCTTAAGAACATTCTGGTAGCAGGAGACCAACTTCTGCTTATTGATTTTGATCGCTCCTATCGGAAGCCGAGCCTCTCTACGGAGGAAAGGATGAAGAATCTCCTTCGCCTCAACCGTTCTGCAGAGAAGTGGATCCAACAAGGGCTGCCTCTCACGCGGACAGACCGCTGGCGTTTCTTTTTGGCTTATGCAGGAGACGATAAAAAGATCAGGGAGGCGATGCAAAAGGCCCTTCAAACCCATTCGCTTCGTCTTTTATTCTATCGATTGGGCTGGGCAATAGAAAAAATAGTTGGGAGTTAGGAGTTCGGTGTTCAGAGTTTAAAACTAAGAACTCCGAACTAAATACTCCGAACTAATCTTTTTGAAAAACTCTCTCAGGGGCTGGATGAGGAATTGGGTGTGGAAAAGGAAGAAGTGATCTGCTCCCGGGATAACGGCTAAAGATTTTGGTTCATCGAGTTGCTGATACCATTTCTCCAAGAGAGCAGGTGGACAGAACGAATCCTGGTTTCCTGCAATAAAAAGTTTTCTCTTCTTGCATCCCTTGAGAAATCCAAAATCATAAATCCCAAGGGGTGGAGCAACGGCCACTATCCCCTTGAATCTTTCATCCTCGACGGCAACGGGGAGGCCTACCCAGGCTCCAAAAGAGTATCCTACCAAAATAAGCGGCGGATGGCCGTCCTTCAGTCTTGAAGAGAAGTAGTCGGCAACAGCCTTCACATCCTGCCTCTCTGCGATCCCCTCTCCATAAGATCCTTTGCTTTCACCCACGCCTCTGAAATTAAACCGAAGTGTGGAGAGCCCTTCTTGAGAAGCAGCCTCCGCAGAAGTCGCAATAACAAGGTGATCCATATCTCCACCATACTGCGGATGAGGATGGCAAAGGATAACCCCACCTCTAAAAGAAGAAGCCTCTTGAATACTCAAGAGGCCTTCCAGTTGAATCCCGTCAGATGGAATAAATACCTTTTCTTCTTTCATCCCATTTTAGAAAATGGCGGAATTTCTTGATGAGTCTCTCGCAATAACCCTCTTTGTCGTTCTTTTATTGGTTTTTCCTTCTCGGAAGATTCGATCTTTGCATCGACCTTCTCTTTTACCCATTCCAAGATATTCCTCAAAATTTCCAAAAACCTAACCTTAAAACGGCTGACATCCTCACTTTCAATGCTTTCATTAAGTGATTTTAGCCACTCATCCAATTTTTTTTGTACTGCTTTTAAAATCTGGAGCATGTGAGGATCTGTTTCTCCCTTTTCCTCCTCACCCTGGATGGGGACAACCCGGTACCCATCTGATTTTGTTGCTTTAGACGTCGTCTTTTTAAGAATGGAAAAAGAACCGGAAACCAAGCCTATTCCCAGGGTAAGGATCAGAAATAAGGAGATGAGAGGGCCGACCCATTTTTTCATAATTTACACACCCGTAATAGCCGTGAAAATGGCGGGCGATGCGGGAGTTGAACCCACGGCCTTTGGTTCCGGAGACCAACGCTCTATCCAACTGAGCTAATCGCCCATTCTTTCTCCGAAAAGACATATCGACTTCTCGATACCTTTTTACCACCTTCCAGGGTCGCTGTCAATTCTAACTGGATTGACCTGAACCTTCTTTAACCCCCACTCTTCAAGTGTACCGCTTCCCTTCGTAATAAAAATCAACGTACCAGCTTTTTCCTCTAAGATAGACGCCCATTCAAACCACCTCCTTTTATTGAGTTTATTGTTTATATTCTCGTCTAAAAACCCAAGTTCCCGGAATAGTCTCTTCAAATATTCCTTTGTAAGTATAATTTCTTTTTAATATGTCTTCATATCTTAATTCATAAGGGTATTTATTATGATTGATAAGGATACTAAAGTGATTCAGAAAATCACTCTCGGCTGCTGGGCCTTCTTCAAAACCAGTTTCTTTTTCGTAACGTACTTTTTTAATTGTCAATATTTCTTCTATGCCAGATGGAAGGACTTCTATCTTTCGAAATATTGGCGTTTTCCCGGAAATAGGTTCCAATGCAAGAACTTGAATATTAATTGCGGTTCCTTTGCCATCATTTTTGATTTGAAAACTGGTTTTTCTTACACCCTTACTCAAATCATAAGTTTTAAAATACAAAGATATAAAAGGAGCTGCTTGCTCAATTCTCATTCTCCTCGTTTCCCACGCATACCAAAAGACAGCCCCCGCAGTAATGATTAAGACAATATCTCCAATGGAAATTCCATAATACTTGGACAAGAAAAAAGTGACATAAAGATGCAAGAGACAAGAAATTAAGATAGAAGCCAAGATTATCCAAGCAAAAGCCATTAGGTTCTTGTGATTTTTCATTCAACTCACTTCCCTTTCTTTGATTATTTAGGGTTAAGCGGGTACACCTCCTTTCATTTCATACGGTATATTGAATTCTCTTTTAGTCCGTTCCGGTTTTCCAGCACCGATCCCCGTTAGGCTGTGATACTCCAAATCGCTTTTCCAACTGTGGCCCAAAATATCATCATAAATCACAGTCGTCGTTACCCAATATACACCCTCTTTCATTTTTTGCGGATAGTTTGAAACACCAAAAAAACCCGCCTGAGGTTGATTTGAATCGCCGCAAATATCTGCAATTAAACATAATAAAGAAACCTTTCCTTTCGATGGAACCATAGTGACTCCCGCAAACTCTAATGGTATTTCTTCGTTTTTGGAAAATGACCACTTAGAAAATGTCAATTTGGTTTCTACAAATCTAAGGTTGTAAGCGGGGAAATTACCAAAGTTCTCTATCCAAACATTGTCATTTGTAAAATGCAAAACCATAACTGGTCTAATATTGATTTCCGTATTATCTGTTATTGCTTTCCGCATCTTATAGGTTTCGATGGTATAGAAAAGAATAATTAACGCTGTAATCGCATATATAAGATCAGATAGTCTGAAAAAAACACTTAGTAACAATATTGTTGCTGCGACTGAAATCCACAGATATTGACTCTTTACTATGTGCTTGGTTCTTTCTTTCAATACTTTTATGAATATCACTGATTCTCTCCCTTCCTCTACAAAAAGAGGAACCATCCAGCCCCTTTCGTCACAACAAACAATCTAAACCATTTTCGCCATTTCAAGATTCACCACATTTACCATTTTAAAAAAATCTTCTTTTTGAATATCCCCTTTTCCATAAGTAACTGTATAATGGCTTCATTAGACACTACCTGGGACATGAGGAGTTCTTCAGAGGAAATGATTTTTTAGGATCAAGATCTATTGCCATTCCACTTACCTCCTTTTGGGATGATATTTACTCCAACTCGTCAAATCCAATTGCTTTCAATACCCCTAAGGCATTGAAAATGTAACTAAGCAAATCGTCACCATTATATTCATAACGAACCATTGCATCTAATAGAATTGCCTGAATGGGCAACGCATACTCGTAGTCCAACTCGATCTCTCCTGATTCCCCTTTTATTGAGAATAGCTGGCCGTCCAATAAATCGAGGTCTTCACTTAATCGGATATTGAAATCCCTTTTTCTATCCGCCGGACGCGTAAATTTTCCATTCACCCATTTTACTCCATAATATTCAGAAATTCTTTCGATCTCTTCCGCAAAATCGTCACTCTCTTCATCTATATCCTCTAACTCCCCATCAAAGTAGAAATAATAGTCCCTTGGATAATCTGGCAATCTATTGTAAACCTCTTTGATAAACTTACGGTTTCTTATTAATTCCATATCTAAATTTGTTTTCGGGTTAATTATGGATTCATAGACTATTGCAATAGTGAGGGCAACTTCTGTGGGAGTAAGGTCTTGTATCATTTTTTTTGCTCTTTCATAAACAAAATCGTCTTTCCTCAATACAGAATCAACAATGGCAGTAATTCGAATTTCATTTAATCTAAGGAAGGTGATTGCATATTGTGGGTCTATGACCGTTACAGCACTTGAAGCCCCAAAGGCCTTTTTGATTTCACGAATCTGATTTTCGTGGGCCGATTTATCGGTGCAAAGCAGAATATAATATTGCTCAAGTTCCTTGCCATATTCATTCAGGGCTTCAAAGCATTGTGCCTTTAACTGTTTAAGATAATCTTCGGAATCTAAATCATCAAATGATTTTATCTGGAAGGCAATATAGTTCGATTCTTCAGATTCCTCTTCGGAATCACGCAAAAGAACGTCAGTTCCTCGATCATGAATGCCCTGAACATCGTATGCAATATTATGGAATTTACTGAAACATTCAATGACCGTATTCAATTTCTTTTCTACTGCAGGACATAAGTGTTTGTTGTGTTTCAAGCGGCGAAAGGTTTCCGTAGAATGAATTGAACCTTCTCGATATCGTAGCAATTCGTCAATTATTTTAGATAAAAATTCAAACATAATTAAATGGAACTCCTGCCTTTCGTTCTATATTTATGTCAAGGCATCAAGTATTTCTTTAAAAGCGTTTTCAATATCGCCAACTATTTCCATTCAACTCACCCCCCTTATTTCTTGGATTGTTTCTCTAACCATTCATCCAAGACCCTTCTAATAAGTTCCGACACTGACAACCTCTTTTTTCGTGATAATGCCTTGAATTGTTTCATCTGATAAGGGGTAAGATAAATGTTTGTTCGGTTCATTAATTTTGGTCTCATATGTGTCTCTTATTGCCTCCAATGTTTAATATACACCATTAGATTGTTTTGTCAACCTTTTTCTTTGGACTCATTTGGAAAAGGGATGGATCTTTAACTCGAATTTCCTCCTGATTCAAAATGTTTTACAATAATCTTGAATTGTTGATATTATGTTATCCTATGTGGGTGTTAGATGGGACCAATCACTCTATTTGATAAATCATTTCTTCAGTCATTAAGCTTGGATGAAGCTGTTTTTTTCGATCATTTCTTTTACTCAAACATCTGCCCAATTTTTTTCGTCGAAACGTTAGCCGATCTGGGTAAAGTAGTACGCGAAGGACGAACCCCGGAAGAAGAAGTTAGTATCATAGCCGACAAAACTCCCGAGATGAGTGGGAACGTAAATGTCTTTCATGGACAGATATGTATCGCCGATCTGTTAGGGCATCCACCCGCGATGTCAGGTCAGATTGTGATTCCAGGAGGGCGTCCGGTCCGCCATGGTAATCAATCTGGTGTTGTTTTCGAGGAAGCTCCTGAAGTGATGGCTCTAAGAAGGTGGCAAGAGCACAAATTTGGAGAAGTTGAACGGGGTTTCGCACGCGTTTGGCGGGAGATGCTTAGCTCGATTGATACTGACAAGTTAGCGCGCGGTTTGAGGGAATTGGGATTAAGGCTCGGACATTGTAAAACGCTGAAGGATGCGAAAAATATCGCAGACAAAATGATAATTGCTCGCAATAACCCCAGCGATCGAATCAAAATGACTTTTTGGCTGTTGAGTATCCCTGGACGTTTCCAAAAGGATATATTGCTTCGATGGAGGTTAGAAGAACAACCGCCGCTTATCGACTTTGCTCCATATGCCTCTTTTGTGCTATCTGTGCAAATCTTTTTTCACATTGCCCGTGCTGCTAACCTCATTTCTAAAAAACCATCAACTATTATGGACATCTCGTATCTCTTTTACCTCCCCTTTTGCATGGTTTTCACCTCCTCTGATAGGCTGCATGAAAGGTGTGCGCCACTATTCTTACGATGCGATCAGGAATTTATTGCCGGAAAGGATTTGAAGATTGATCTAAATCGCATTGTGGACCACTTTGACGTATTGCCTGAAGCTGAAAAGGAAAAGGGGCTCAATGCTTTTGCAGGAGGACCACCAGTTGAGGGAGATTTTCTCACCGCCAGGCTCTGGGATCGTTATTTACCAAAGTGGCGCAATGTCTCAACCGTTCCCGTTCCACGAGATCCTAAAGAAGATGAATATCTGGTTGGATATGTTAAGAGTTTTGCAGAGGCCCCCACAGTCAGACCAGAGGAAATCGATTTTGACCTTGAGAATCCTGACTCTGTTGTTGTGGAGCGTAGGGTTATGAAGCGCCGAGGGAAATGGTGGCAGTTGCCTAAAGATTTACGCGATGAGGATTAGGCAGATTCAATATTCAATTGTCAAAGAGCAAAAGGGCCTCAGATCTCTTAATCGACCAAAGACTAAATATCCTTTATCCTCTCTCCCTCAACCATTTCCCTATTTCCTCTAATCTACCCACTCTTCCAATCTCTTTTGTAGAGACTTGTCCCCCCTCCTTGGTGAAAGACCCCCGTTTGGTGATTATGCCACGTTTGGCTCTATCACGTTTATCACTGCGAATATGTTATGGCTTCTCTGGGAAATCTATTATCAAAAAATAAGGTTGGAGCGAGTCAAACGGTGTCACCAATGTAAGAAATGGTTTGTGGATAGGACACGAAACAGACAAAAGGAACGCTGCTCCCCCGGTTGTACCTGGAAATCGTGGTCGTGGGGAAGAAGGAAGGAAAAAGGACACAAGCTATCCAAAGTAAAAATAAAGAGAAGAAGAAAGAAGGGCTAATCATGAATCTAGGAAAGAATATCTGATATGCTTTTTGACGAGGGAATATTAAGGCTTCCTTAGCCCACTAATACCGATTTTATTTAGGCTTGTATGGATATCCAATAGAATCCTTGGTGAGTAAAATCGAGACCTCAAGATAGCCCCGTAAATTGTCTTCAGGGTTTGCTTATCTAATTCACCCCTTATTTCGATATCACTGTTGGATTCTAATGTTCCCTCTGGTAGAGAATAAGGACGTTCGTCGAAATCCAAAATACAATCTTCATCGAAGCAAGGATACTTCTTCTTCTCGAAACTGAAAATACGATGTGACTCCCTTGCCCCTCCAAGTTTGAAATCATCCACTGAAGTGGTGGTTGTGCAGATATGAATAAGTATAGGGCAAGACAACAAACCCGTATCACCTAAACAAATAAACCATCTTGGCTTTATTTTAATACCAATCTTTGGATAAGGGAAATTATTCCATTTAAATATTGTGCCAGGTTTCAAGTTGAAGCTTCTTCGATGGATTTGTAGATCAGGAAGCTTTCTTCTGCGGGCTTTAACTCTTTTGGGTCTTTAAGTTTAATATCCTCATCGAACTGCATCTCATACTCTATGATGCTGTTTTCCTTCTTCTTGTAGGCTATTCTCCATGCCTTAATATCTTGGTGGCTGGCTTCGCTTATGTCAGATGTCTTAACGAAAGTGTCAGCATATATTTCAATCAATTCAGACATCTTCTTAACTTCATAAGGAGAGAAATACTCTAAATTTGGGCGCCCCTTTGCGATAATAATAAACTTGTTTTCTTCCAATTCCCTAAAATCAAAGCATTCGCTCTTTAAGGTTTTTCTGTTACTATATATCTCAATAGGTACCGGCCCTTTTCCCATGGCAAGATATTTAAGACCTAACGCGGGATGACCCGTCTCTTCTAAACTCTTGAAATCCAGGAACGCAAGGTATTTGTATAGAAAGGTCTGAGCAAGAGGCTTCCCTGTGCTTTCCCTGTGCTTGAGGGCAAAAAAGCAAATTGCGTTTTCAACCTTTTCCTTTTGATAAGCTATCAACTTGTGTTTACCTCCTCTTGATTAAGAAATATTACGGTCAACTCAATTTGTCAAGCAATTTCCGTACCGTCTTGCAAGAAAAACACAACTTATTAATAACAATAATATTTTCCTAAAGTAAGAAATCCTTTTTCTGGATATAAGGTAAAAATTTTTCAATAAATGAGCGATTTTGGGCCGTCTTTTCCAAATCCTGATTATAATACCGACAATATAGCGGATTTTTTTGAAGTCAGAACTTCCTTCTTTAAAGTCCGAGATCAAGTCACAAAATGACTTGCCATCCTAATTTGACAATATGAAATTTCAAGAATCTTCCCACCCTTTTCTCGTTCCGCCTGTTGTAAACTTGTTGTGAAAATTGATGTGACTCCAGCGTGAAAATCAGTGTTTTTCTGTGATGCAGAGTGATATTTCAATTTGGTCTCTTCTCCAATGCTATTAAGAACTTTACTTTAATTTAAAGATGTTAGAGCGTTGGCCCTGATCGACTCCGGAGACCAACGCTCTATCCAACTGAGCTAATCGCCCGGCTTCGAATTCTATTTATCACAATTTGATAGAAACTGCCAATTTTTCTGCACAAGCATCGAGTTTGGGGTCATAGACTTCCATTTGAATGCCCATGCTCCTATCTCCTGAGTGATCCGCCTTCATTTTTCTCATATTTTCCCCAGGTTCTCAAACTTTCCTGCGATGTCAGAATTTGATGATTACCCTGCTCTTCTCTCAACACTACCCAATCACCATCAAGGACAACTTCTGATACCACATAAATATTCTTACTATCTGGCTTGATAAATCGATCACCCTTCTCAGCCTTCTCCACATTCAACTCCAATGAGTTTATCCTGGAAGACCCCTCACAGAATTCTTTAGATGAGTACCGAACAGAGAAACCAGATAAAAGAGAAGATAGTGGCCCATTTCAAAAAGCCTAAATCCTAATCCATCGGCCTTCTCGATATCAATCTCAAGCTAAAAAATGTATCGTTTTACTTTAATATATCTTGTAATTCTCCCAGGCTTCTATAAAGCTCTTTCGCAATTTCTAACGATGCGAAGATTAGATATAGTGTGTAAATCATGACAAGGACGGTCAGTACTATCTTTAATGTCTTGCTAAACTTAGGACTTTTATAAAGCAGTGGCAGCCCAAAGGGTCCTAATACAAAAAATAAAAGAAGAACCACACTGATCGGTCTCAAATACCATTTAATTTTTCTATCTTCTTCGCGCATTTTATATCGTCAGGACACCTTCTCTCCACACTCTCACAGCATCAGCCTCTTCGACTATGCTCTCAAAATCAACCCCCCCTTTTAGGTTTGGACTCGTATCAGGCATGGCCTTCACTTCCTCCAACAATGCCGGAAGCGGCTTCATTGGCTTTCTGAATGAGCCATTCCCCTAAGGAGCGTGCAATATCAGGACGAACCACCACACCAATTTGGGACTCACGGACATGAACTTGACCCTCTCTGGTTATCTCCACAGGGGGCCGGCCAGGTTCGACTTTGATCTGGACCGATTCAGGAATTTCCAATTTCTCAACAAATAGATCAAAAATTATTTCTCCCTGGGGGTTTACACCCCCCCATGCGCCCGTAACAGGGATGATTCTATAATCCCGTGCCTTCTTAAAAGCAATTTTAATTTCCGGCATTTTTCTCCTCCTTGATTGCCCAAAAAATGTGATTGAACACGATTGGGCCACCGAACAAAAATGATGCCACCCTATCTAAGGTTAGAATTTAATAACCGATGGCTTCCATCTCAATTGGAGTGTATTAAATTATGAACAGGGTGTCAATAGGAATTGAAATGGGGATTCCAATTTCCCGCACTTATTGGCATCCACTCCATAGGGCTTGGAATGAGCGACAAATATGTAGAAGCCGGGATGGGCTCAACTGAAGCCAGAGACAAAACGGCCTGTCATCACTCAAGTATTTGCCACAGACAACCCGAGACGTTCATCAGCACAATGCCATTGGCCACCCTTTTCGGGCTCCTCAAGCTCTCGAGAGGTCGGAGGTACGAATTCCCTTGCTATTCGCCCAGCGATAATGTATAGTAAAGTCAAATTTAGTTGTAAAGAGCTTATGATCGTTCCAAAAGGGGGAAAGCCGCAAAGAACTCTAAGGAACTTCTTTGCGGTTTTCTAATTAAGCGTTGATTCCTTCCTTGTCCGACGGAACCCTTCACCGTGATTCATTAAAATAAATCTAATGCGAAGAAATTGGAAAAAGGAGAGAGGTTTGGGAGACCAGGTTTCAGACAAATCTTACCTATTTGAGCCAACCGAAGATCCCATCATCCTATCCGATGAGTTGGATATGGATATATTCGTCGAGCTACCTGTCATCGAAGCACAGAATGAAAATGTCCAAACAGCGGAGGAGGAAGCTGCTGAAGTCGGATACGTGGGGCTTCCTGGAAAAGCGATCGATCCTGTCCGGATCTACCTGAAAGAGATGGGATCATTTCCGCTATTGACTCGTGAGGGGGAGGTGGAGGTGGCGAAGAGGATCGAAAGCGGACAGCAGGAGGTCCTCAGTGTGGTGCTCAGCTGCCCTGTTTCGATCAGGGAGATCGTCAACCTTGGAAAAGCTCTCCGAACCGGAAGAATCAAGATCAGTCAGGTCACCAATGAGATCGACGATGAGGAAACGAATATCAAGGCAGAAAGGCTTCAAGAAACAAGGATTCTCCGCCTCATCGATAAAATCCGGAGGGGAGGAAATAAAATTCAACTTCTTCAAAAGAGGTTGAAGGGCATGAAAAGGAAGTCCTCTAAAAAGAAGATTGAGGGAGAGATTATTAAGAAACAGGCTGACATACTCAATGCTTTTAGACGGATCAACTTAAGAGGAGAACAGATCGGCAAGATCATTCTGCGGCTAAAGCAGCTCGACATTCAGATGGAAAGGGCCAAACAGGAGGTAAGGAAAATTGGCTCAGACTTAGGGATTTCAATCCAAGGGACTAAAAAATCTCTGAAGATGGAGAAGGTGAGCCTGAAGCGAAAAGATCTGGAGGAGATGAACAGGATCGTCCGTAATTCCAAACGTAGAATAAGCAGGATGGAGTCGGAATGTGGCCTCTCTTCGGAGCGGCTCAAAGAGGCGCTGAGAGCGATTGAGAAAGGAGAAACCAAGATCAAGGAGGCGAAAGCTGAATTGATCAAGGCCAATCTGAGATTAGTCATCTCCATTGCCAAGAGATATTTGAATCGAGGACTCCAATTTCTGGATTTGATTCAAGAGGGGAATATTGGGTTAATGAGGGCAGTTGAAAAGTTCGAATACCAAAGGGGCTATAAGTTCGGTACCTATGCCACCTGGTGGGTTCGTCAGGCCATCACCCGCGCCATCGCTGACCAAGCCCGGACCATACGCATCCCAGTCCATATGATCGAGATCATCAACAAGCTGAACCGGACCTCTCGATCTCTGGTTCAGCAGATGGGGAGGGAACCTACCCTGGAGGAGATCGCCGAAAGAATGGGAGTCCCCCTGCATCACGTTCAGAAGATTCTCAAGGTCAGTAAAAAAACCATCTCCCTTGAAACCCCTGTCGGCGAGGAGGAGGATGGCCGCCTGGAGGATTTTATCGAGGATAAGGGATCCATTTCCCCTCAGGATGCCGCCATCATTTCCAATCTCGCCAAACAGACTCAGACTGTACTCTCAACCTTGGATAAGCGCGAGGAAAAGATTCTAAGGATGCGCTTTGGGATTGGGGAGAAACACGACCATACTCTGGAGGAGGTGGGACAGGACTTTAATGTAACACGGGAGCGGATCCGGCAGATTGAGGAGAAGGCACTGAGGAAATTAAAACATCCCAGTCGATCGGAAAAACTGAAGAGTTTTGTCGAATATTAAAAAGGAGAGAGACGATGAACATTTATGTGGGAAATCTATCATTCGACGTGAAAGAGGAAAATCTTCAAACAGCCTTTGAAGCCTTCGGGCAGGTCAGCTCAGCGACGATCGTGAGAGATAAGTATAGTGGCCAACCTCGGGGTTTTGGCTTCGTCGAAATGCCAGATCAGAATGAGGCTCGCACGGCGATTGCGAACCTGAATGGAAAAGAGCTCCTGGGTCGCCAGATGAATGTGAATGAAGCTCGTCCTCGCCCTAACCGAGGAGGATCCGGAGGTTATGGGGGTCGAGGGGGAAGATCCAATTATGGTGGCGGTGGCAGGGGCCGTTATTAAAATCGGCGCAAAGCCTCTGAGCGGTGAAATGTGTGGGTTCGTTTCGTTTCACTAAGAAGTTTTATGCTCAGAGCCACCTTTCTTATTTCAATAGATCTCAGTGGAGCCACGCGGCTAAAGCCATGGCCCGTCCACCGGTTCCGGTGGGCGAAACCCGCTGAAGCGAACTCTCCTTTGTTAAGGCTACGGAGGGTAATCCGTCCTAACGGTTTCATCCGTGGGTAAATTCGTGCCTGCATATTCAAGTGCGTTACCACAAGCAGGCGTCGCCTTCTGCAAAGGCGGGCAAAAGAAGGGAGCAGGATGCAAAGAAGAAGGCATGGGAGGATGCGTGTTTCAAGATCCCACCGTTCAAGCCGCCCAAAATCTTACAAAACGAATTGTGCGGGTTGTGGTAAAGAGGTCATCCTTCAAGTGCCACCCCTTGAGGGCAAAAAACTGATGTGTCTGGAGTGCTTCAAAAAATAATCTTCTCCGCCACTTCTGCAATTGCAATCCAAAACTCAAAATGTTTTAAACCGGTTCAAGGATGATTGTAACCTTACCGTCAGGAAGAATCTGCGGTGAGGCTCTCATCTTCGTCCCAACTTTAATCTTTTTCAGATCCACCTTTGGGATCCAGCCCATCACTCTCAATCCACCCTCAACCTCCAGGAGTCCAATGGGGCAGGGCTCAAATGCAACAGTCGAAAAAGGCATGAGAGGCTGCCGCATTGCAAAATGCTCGGGTGGAACGAAAATCTTTGTAAAAGTAACAAGGGTTCCTTCCCCCTTCAACGGTCTCCACTCCATATCGCTGGACATACATTCTGAACAATCCGCCTGCGGCGGATAGTATCTCTTCCCGCATTTTTTGCAGAGCGTTGACATAATCTTCCCTGCTGCAAGATCCTCCGCAAATCGAGCCACTTTTGTCTGTGAAATAGTTAAGGAGAAATTCTTGAAATCCATTCTACTCCCTCCTGAAGATATGGACAGCGACCACCTGTCCGGTTCCGCCGACGTTGTGAGTAAGGCCAATCTCAGCATTTTTCACCTGTCTCTCGCCCGCCTCCCCCCTCAACTGTTTCGTAATCTCAATAGCCATGGAAACCCCTGTGGCCCCGAGGGGATGGCCTTTCGATTTCAATCCCCCATCTACATTGACCGGAATCTTTCCTCCCACATAGGTCTCCTTCTCCTGAATCAGTTTTCCGCCTTCCCCTTTTTCACAGAAACCAAGGTCCTCATAAGCCACAATCTCCGCAATGGTAAAACAGTCATGGACCGTTGCGACATGAATATTGGACGGCCCCACTCCTGCCATCTGGTAAGCTATCCTTGCCGCTTCCCGGGTTGAAAGAATCGAGGTTAAACTTTTTCGGTCACCGATCCTCATCGTATCGGTCGCCAGACCAAGCCCCGCGATCCAGACCGGCTTTTTTGACAGGGCTCTTACTTTCTCTTCAGAAGCAAGAAGCACCGCAGCCGCCCCATCCGTAATAAGACTGCAATCGAAAAGTTTCAACGGATGAGCCACCGTGAATGAAGTGAGGGCTTTATCCAGGGTAATCGGTTTCTGCATATGGGCATAAGGGTTAAGGCTTCCATAATAGTGATTCTTCACCGCGACCATAGCGAGCTGTTCTTCCGTCGTACCAAATTCAGCCATATGGGCATTGGCAATCATCGCATAGTAACCCGGGAAAGTCGTACCAAATGGATATTCCCAAGTCGCGTCCCCTCCTCTGCCCATGATGTCTGTTGCCACGCCGGTCGGGACTTCGGTCATCTTCTCCACGCCAACGACCAGAACGAGGTCGGCGAGGCCCGATGCGACATTCATCCATCCTGTTCTCAAAGCCATGCTCCCTGTGGCACAGGCTCCTTCCACACGGAAATTGGGTTTCGGGCAAAAACCGATATAGTCATGAACCTGTGCAGAGGGCTGTAGGGCCATGGAGAATTCATCTCCTGCAATGCCTGTGACCATGCTTTCCACTTCTTTTAAGCCCACCCCTGCATCATCAAGGCATGCCTTGACGGCCTCAAAGGTCAATTCTCGAAGAGAGGCATCCGATCTCACTCCAAACTTTCCATGACCGATTCCAATGATAGCCACCTTTTTCATATCCTTACCTATCCTCTCTTTCCAATCACGGAGCTTGCAATCGTATTTTTTTGAATCTCTCTTGTGCCTTCATAAATCTCGGTGATCCTTGCATCCCGATAGAACCGTTCCACTTCGTATTCTAACATATAGCCATAACCGCCATGAATCTGAATGGCCTCTTGCGCCACTTCCACGGCCACCCTTCCCGCAACCATCTTGGCCATGGAGGTCCATTTCGGCTCGATTCTGCCCTGGTCAAAATTCCAGCCTGCCTTATAGACCAGACATCTGGCCGCTTCAATCATGGTTGCCATATCAGCCAATTTATGCTGGATGACTTGAAACGCTGCCAACTTCTGACCAAACTGTTCCCTTTTCTTGGCATAATCGAGTGCGCGATCAAAAGCACCCTGAGCAATTCCCAGCGCCTGAGCGGCCACCATCACCCTGCTCTCATCAAAGAATTCGATCACTTGATAAAAACCTTTGTGGAGATTTCCGATGAGATTCTCTTCTGGGACCCGGACTTGGTCAAAAGACATCTCGGTCGTGGAGGTCATCTTGATACCCATCTTCTCTCCCAGTTCACTCACCTCGAATCCTTTGCTCCCCTTTTCAACGATGAAGGTGGATTGGCCTCGGTAGCTTGGCTTTACCTCCGGATCGCTCTGACAAAGGACGATGGCAAAATTGGCGATGCTTCCGTTGGAGATGAAGGTCTTCACCCCATTGATCAAATATCCATTCCCATCTTTGACAGATGTTGTGCGGACTTGAGTGAGATCGCTCCCATGATCCGGTTCGGTAAAAGCACCCGCAGAAATGGCCTCTCCTCGTGTGATGGGAATCAGATATTTTCTCTTCTGAGCCTCGTTTCCAAACCTCAAAATGATCTCCGAAGAGAAGTTAGCAATGCTCAGGCAAATTCCAACCCCTGAATCCCTTCTGCAGAAGGCTTCAACGATTAAGGCGTTTTCAAGGATTCCATATCCCTGCCCACCATAGGCCTCCGGGTAATGAATCCCGATAAATCCAAGCTGACACGCCTTCTTCACAATGGCAAAAGGATATTGATGATTTCTTTCAAGCCCTAAAATCGCCTCTTTGTCAAATTCTCCCTTGGCAAATTCCTCCGCGGCCTTCTGAATCCCTTTCTGTTCTTCACTCAAATCGAAATCCATGTTTCTTCTCCTTTACGTTTGCAGGGACCCTATTCCATTACCTTCCTACGTTCCTCTTCTCGCATCTCGCGTCTCAGCATCTTCCCTACCTTCGATTTAGGCAGCATATCCCGAAATTCAATATAGGTAGGAACCTTGTATGGGGCTAACCGATCCCGGCACCATTTCATGAGCTCGTAACTGCTCACACCTCTCACATCTGTCTTAAGCACGACAAAGGCCTTGATTCGCTCACCCACACTCTCATCTGGAACACCTACCACACAGGCGGCGAGCACAGCATGATGGGCCTGGAGCACTCTTTCCACTTCAGCAGCGGCAATTCGATAGCCTTTATGTTTAATCATATCCACGGATCGGTCCATGAAGAAGAGCCACCGATTCTCATCCACACGAACAATATCTTTTGTTCGATACCAGATTTCACCATCGATATTCAAAAAGCATTCGGCCGTATCCTCAGGTTTATTCCAATAAGCTTTGACCCCATTGTCACAGGTTCCTATTAGTTCTCCAGGCTCTCCGGGTGGGACTTTCTTAAGGGTTTCAGAGTCCACCAGTTTAAACCGATCCGTGGGCAAGATTTTCCCTGCTGAACCCTCTGGTGGAATTCCATCTTTGGCATAAGAGAGCGAAATGGCTCCGCACAGTTCCGTCGCTCCATAGCCCTGGTATAAAGGGATGTTGAACCTCTTAAGCCACCGATTCCCTACCTCAACCGGCATGGCATCGCCACCTGTTCCACAATATCGAAGGGAACTGAAATCGTAGTAATCAACTCGGTCATGCTCCAGAATCATTCGGTACATAGCAGGAACGGCAAACATATTTGTTGCTCTATATCTTTGAATATGATCAAACAGAGCATCTAAGACAACCCGGGGCAACAGGATGACTGTCTCACCACCCACAATCAAAGGGGATAAAGCATCCATTTCACCGATGATGTGGTAAAGGGGAGCGGAGGACACGGTGATACATTCTCCCAATGGAGTAACCCCTTCACTTGCACTTCTCCACTCGAGCGCTCTTTTGAGAAAGAACTGTTCAGAAAGAGGAACGCCCTTTGGAAACCCAGTGGTGCCACCTGTGTAAAGCATGAGGGCTGTTCTGTCCTCATCCCTCTTTTGAAAAGGAGGGAGAGAGGAAGGACGGCCTTCCTTTAAAAGTTTATTAAAGGAGAAAAAATCCTTCCCCAAAGGAATCTTACCCTTCGGAACACGATCGAATCCTTTGCCAATAAGCCTTTTCCACCAGGGAACGAGATCGATCATATTGGTTACAATGACCCTTTTTAATGGGGTCTCAGGAAGAACCTCGACCACATAACTGAGGTTTGTATCCATGCACACAATCGTCTCAGCTCCACTGTCTCTAGCCAGATACTTGAGATCCTCAGCCGTATAAACAGGTGCCACCATGATCGGTATCATACCGAGACGCTGAACGGCTAACCAGGCGATGACGGTTTGAGGAAGATTATAAAGGTTCAAAATAACACGATCATCTTCCCCAATCCCTAATTGATGTAAGGATGCAGCAAATTGAAGCACCAGCTCTTTCAGTCCAGAATAAGGATACCTTTCTCCAAGATGGATGAGTGCTGTCTTATTAGGATTTTTTTTTGTCGCCTCTTCAAAAGAACCATAAATGGTATCGGCAAGTAACTCCATCGGCTCCACCCTCAATCTTAACTTGATATTGCTCTAATCCAACAGGTTTGGGATATCAAATCCCAAATCCCAAATCCCAAATAAATTCCAAGCTCCCATTCCAAATCGTAAGACGAAAGGGTTAGAGAGTTTAAACGCTATGCGCCATGCGCTCTGCTCTTTGCCCTTAGCCACTAAATTCCCAGATAGGCCGATTTGACTTCAGGATTATCAAATAGCTCTTGTCTCGAACCTTCAAAGACAAGCATTCCGTTCTCTATCACATATCCCCGATCGATGATAGGCAGGAGGGTCCTGGCAAATTGTTCGGTCACAAGTACTGTAATACCCTGGACGCGAATACCCTTGATCGCCCGAGCCAGGTCCGCTTGAAGGAGAGGGCTTAATCCGAGGAGTGGTTCGTCCATGAGCAACAACCTCGGTTTGGCGACCAGTGCAATGCCAATGGCGAGCATCTGCTGCTCTCCTCCGCTCAGCAGCCCTGCTTTTCTCTTTTTCATTCCTTTTAAATGTGGAAAAAGTTGGAAAATGAAATTAATTCTTTCCTTGACCTCATGTCTCTTGTGCAGATATCCGGCGATTTTCAAATTTTCCACAACATCGCTATCACGGAAGATGGGGTGCCTCTCCCGACTGAGGACAATTCCTCTTTTCACCCTTTGAGTTGGCTTCATGTTAAGAATATCTTCCCCTTCAAACTCCAATTCACCGAGCACACTGATTCTCTCGCCACCTCTGCGGTCCTCTTTTTTCTTCATGTCAATAATCAAGCCAGAAACTGTATTCATCAAAGTAGTTTTTCCAGCACTGTTGGACCCGAGAACCCCTACAATTTCACCCTTCCGCACCTCCAGGCTGAAGTCATTCAGGGCAAGGGCATTTTCAAAGAATACCATGAGATTTTTTACAGTGAGCATGAGTTCCATTCTCTTTATTCAAATCCGCCCTTTCCCCCTTTTTCTAAAGAGGGGTCGCCGCCGTCCAAAGCCAGACTATGACGCCGGACGGTTTGTAGGATTATTAATTCAACCTATCTCTACTTCGATCCCGAGATATGCCTTCTTGACGGTTTCGGTGCTCATTACCTCTTGAGGAGATCCATCAGCGATCTTCTCGCCAAAGTTCAATACCATCACTCGGTCGACGACCCGGAAAAGCTCTTTTAATCTGTGCTCGATCATGATGATCGTCAAACCTTCTTCATGGAATTTTTCAATGAGAGGCAGCGTGCTTGCCACCTCAGACATGGCCATTCCGGAGAAGAGCTCATCGAGGATCAAAAGGTCCGGACGAAGGGCCATCGCGCGAGCCAGATCAAGGCGTTTCAGGTATCCGTGGGGAAGGCTACCGGCTAATTTATAGGGCACAAAAGAATCTCGCTCAAATCCCATATCATCTAAGAGATCAACGGCCACATCATCCCTTTCACCATATTTACCTCCCCTGAGTTTCTTCACCCTTGAAGAAGACAGAGGAATAACGAGATTTTTATAAGCAGGAAGATTATAAAAGAGCCTTACCATCTGAAAGGTCCGGGAAATGCCGAGACCAGCTATAGTATAAGGTTTTTTGCCCGCAATATTTTCTCCTCGATAGATGACTCTGCCTGAATCAGGTTTGACAAACCCTGTGATCAAATTGACGAGCGTGGTCTTTCCAGATCCATTCGGTCCGATAATTCCCAAAAATTCTCCCTGACGGAGTGAAAAACTAACGTCGTGAACCGCTTGGACACCACCAAAATGTTTCCTAAGTCTTTCAACCTTTAAAATGGTTTGGTCTTCCGTTTTACCCAACTCTCACCAACCTCTCAAATTGGTGGTATTTTCTCTCGATATAATGGAAAATCCCTTCTGGCAAAGCGATTACACTTAAGATCAGAATGAAACAGTAAAGGGCTATTCTTAGCCCACCTAAGGCGCGGAGGGCTTCGGAAAGAGGCACGAGAATCATACTCCCCAGGGCTGGGCCAGCAAAAGTGCCGGGCCCTCCCAGTGCTGAAGCAGCGAGTGGTAAAATTGAATAATCCAGAGCAAAGACACTCATGCCCACAAACTGATACTGATGGGTCATAAAGGCACCGGCAAATGCACCCACTGCGCCAGCGACAAATAGTGCCTGAGCCTTTCGCCAGTATATATTAATCGCAGCACTCATCACAGCACGATCATCATCTCGAATGGCTTTCAACACCAAGCCATAATCCTCGTTAATGGCTCTTCGAAAAACAAAAAGGCAGACTAAGAAAGCCCCCACGGCGAGGTATATGGCAACCCATTCATTGGGGAAAGGAGCGAGAGAGGAAAGTCCATGGCTCCCCCCAACGAGCCCAGTCGTCTCAATCATCTTCATAAAGAGTAAAGGCATCATGAGAGTGACCATTGCAAAGTAAACACCTCTCAATCTCAAGACTGGCGAGAGTAAACCAACGCTCAGGAGACCTCCACCTAAAACAGCAATAGGGATGGTAAAGATCGGTGACCAATGAAAGTAGTAACTGAGCGTACCCGCTACATAAGCGCCGATGCCGAAAAACAATGATTGCCCAAGGGAAAATAATCCACAGGAGGCTAAGAAATCCCAGCTTAAAGCAAGGAGACCAATCATACAGGAGTAAATGATAACTTTGTTCCAGTACCCTTTGAACAATAATGGTAGAACGAGCAATAGGATGACGGGCAAGGCCCTGGGCAGAAGCAAATAGAGGATCTCTCTATAAGAAGCAATGGCGAAAATAGTATCCGCCCTTGCTTTGATCCCTCGGTCTAACCTTTTTTTACGATACCTGGCTTCGACTTCAGCCACTTCAAATCCTTTCTTCGAGCTCCTTAAACTTACCAAAAAGACCTGAAGGTCTAATGACTAAGACGAAGATGATCGCAACAAGAGGTACAATGATCATCCATTTTGCACTGAGGAACTTTGCCGTAGCCACCTGACCAAACCCGAGGATGAAGCTTGCCACAATGACTCCTGAGGTGCTCTCTAATCCGCCTACGATAGCTACGGCCAAGGCATAGATCAGGACTTCATAACCGATAGCTGACTCCATGAGTCCCATTGGTAAAATGACAATGGCAGCTACCCCTGCTAAAGCTGAACCAAAGGCTAAGCTCAGAGAACCTATCCAATCGGACTCGATGCCCACTGAAAGAGCGGTACGTTCGTTCTGGGCCATTCCTCTGAAAGCCAATCCAATCTTGGTATGATGAACAAAGAGCCATAGAAGGACAACCAAGACTACTCCAGTTCCGATCACAAACAGACGTTGATAATCTACTGCTACACCTTTTATTTCCACACCCCCTTCCAAAAAGAGAGGTAGGCTATATTGAATGCCGTAAAAACCCTTCCACATCAAGAGCTCTAAAATGGCTACTCCCGCTGCAAAAGTGACAACGAGCTCAGCAAGCGGTATCCCTCTCACACGGAGCAGTAGTCCCCAATAGATGCCAAAACCAATAAGCCCTGAAATGATTATAGAGAGGAGGGCTGACAAGAAGTAAGGCAGTTCTACCTGGTTTAGAAAAGACCAAGCAATAAAACCACTAAGGATGTAGAGGGCTCCATGAGCAAAATTGGCAAGTCCACTGATGCCGTAGGTTAGGCTAAATCCGGCAGCGTAAAGAGCAAGAACAACACTACTAATCGTTCCATAGATCAGGAGCGACATTTCTCTCAACCTTTCTTAATTTTCTAACGAGAGGTGCCTTTTTTAAAGAGGGGGTGGCCAATTTCATTTTGGATTTGTTCACCCCCTCTTCAATGCTTTACTTCTTCATCCAGGGAGGAAGCGCTACTTTTCCTTCAGCTAAGAAGGCGGGGTAAATCGGTACCCTTTTCCCTTTTTGCCACTGGAAGACGACACATACCCCTGTCTCTTCAGGGTTTGAACCAAAAACGATAATATGGTCCTTGTTGAATCTCAGCCTTCCCGACACTCCCCTGTAATCAGTCTGCTCGAGGGCCGTAACGAGCTTATCCGGATCGAGACTCCCTGCACGTTCAATGGCTGCCGCGAGAATATAGACCGAATCATAGGCGGATGAGTTGACAGCGGCTGCCTCAGGGGCCTTCCCATATTTCTTTTGGAATTTATCGAGAAACTCCACTGTCTTAGGTAACTTTTTTAACGGAACCGAAGCCCCGACTGGGAACTCCACCTGGATGCTATATTCAATATCCTTTCCGAGAGTCTTCCACGCATCTGCTGCGGCCATGGGGGGAACAAAGCCTACGACAAGGGAAGGCACTTTCATCGCAGCCCATTGTTTGCTAAATATCCCTGCGCCAAGTGGCACATCCCATACCATCGCAATGACTTGAGCCTTTCCCTCTTTGGCTTTTGTAAGTCCAGGTGAAAAATCGGTAGCACCGGCTGCATAGGGCTCATACCCCACCTCTTGCCAGCCCGTTTTTTCACAGTATTTTCTCAGCACTCCGATAAAGCCTAGTGCCCATAAGGTATCCTGAGGAATAAAGTAGACTTTGTTGAGGCCGAAGTCCGCTTTGAGGGCATCCAACGCTCCCGAAATATACCCCGCATCAATAGCAGCATCCGTGGTAACTCGAAACAGGTACTTATACTTCTCTGGGTCCGTCCTGAATTTAACCTGAAACTGAGGGGTTTGGGCAATGGTTTGAAGCTGGGGCACTTTGTATTTGGCCACCAGATCCATACTCGCAATGATGGCCTCAGAGCGGAAAGGAGCGATCACAACTGCATGAGGCTTTTGCTCCAAAAGCATTTTTTCATAAGCCATGAGGGAATCATGAATTGGAGTTGTAGGTTCGCCATCTCTGGTATCTGTAACGACCACTTTAATCGGTCGTTTCTCATTCCCTACCAAAACCCCTCCTTTCGCATTGATTTCCTCAACGGCCATGTTTACAGCCTTCAAGCCATCCCTTCCAAAAGGCGTATAGATTGAGGTTGGCACTCCGACGATAATAGGTTCTGCTGCACTTGCAGAAACGGTGGATATTCTAAAAATGACTGAAAAACTTACTCCGACAACCGTAGCTAGAAGAATTAATAATATCTTATTTTTCATTAGCCCACCTCCTCTGAAAAATTTTGAACACGAACTTTTCTTCCAACTCTTTTCACCCACTCACCCACCTCCTTTCTGAAAAATTTAGTGGAGCGAGTTTTAGCAGTTTGGGTAATCATTGTCAATGTTTCTACCTGGGATAACGGCCCGGACTTCCCTGAAGGTCTCCTGCAAGATTCCTCGCCGACACGGGTTGAAGAAATGGATGACAGGGATCTCCCCGAGCTTCTTGGTTATGAAGAAAGAAGGTCCCCACGCTGTTAATGGTGAAGGATACTTTATCAATAGAAGACCTGCCTTGTCAAGATTTGGATTGATTTAGGAACTGCCATCAAAATGGCTACTGAAAATGGAAGGAAGCTGTTCCCAGAACTGATCGGGAGAATTGTTCAAGATCAACCTGCCAATCTTGTACTCTTTCGATTTAAGGAAGAGATAACGTTTGAAAGGATTTTTTTGATGGGCAAAGAGATCCAGCGCCCCGCCCCGGAAACTAAACAATGTGAAATAACCAAATTCCAAGCACCAATAATCAAATAATGACCGAAATTTCACTAAAATTCAAAAATAAGACTGATTAAAATGTGTTTTGGTCATTTGGACATCTGGTAATCGGATTTTATCGGGGTTTTGGGATTTGGTTATTGGAATTTCTGATTAATATACAATTCCTGCATAACCGACAAAGCTGTTGTCCGGGAGAATATCATAACTGGTGTAGTAATCGAGGAGTACCCCCTTTTCACCCCCCAAAGCTTTGCAGGTAGCCATGGCAGAGAGGGCTGCCCCGGCACTGCAGGCGCTATCATTTTCCAAGGCATGTTTCAGGAGGCCTTCTGCATCCATCCTTAATGCCCGATCAATAAACCCCTTGTCATTTTCCTTCTTCACCCACTCCACAGAAGCCGGACCAACCCCTTTACTCAAAAACCCATAATTAGGCCCATAGTGAGTTAAATCAGTGGATCCAACCGCAAGGATGGAAATTCCTTCCTTTTTTGCAATCTCAGCCACTTCTCTCCCCAGTATTTCGGCTTTAAGAGAAAGAGGTGATCGGAGGGCAACAAGTTTTGTTTCCGGAAAAAAATATTTCACCATGGCCAGCTGAATTTCAATGGTATTATCCCCGCTGGTTGGAGCCTCCTTTTTCATCTCAAGGCTTTTCATCAGGTTTTTTACAAAGCCTATATGAGTTTCGATATCGCCGATTGGGGTCTCACAGGCCTCTTCTGTCACAATCCGGGGAAGATCTTCAGCAGAAAGATGGCCTCCATAGAGGACAACCACCTCAGCCTTGCTGTTCAATTTCAGGGTATAGAAGACTCTTGCAGCAAGCCTTCCGGAAAAGTACCAACCCGCATGAGGGACAATTCCCCCTAACCCTTTACTTGAAGGGAGCTGAGGGGGCGTCCACCCCTCTAAATAGGATTCGATCTCTTTCTTACAATCCTTTCCATCAAAAGGATACCAGCCCCTCGGCAGGATTCTTTTTCTTCGGTTCATAGCTATCACCTCATAATTTGAGTAATGAGTTCGGAGTTCAGAGTTCGGAGTTTCAAAATAAAAAGACTCCGAACACCGAACTAAATTACTCCGAACTATTATATTCTTTCCAGCGCGGGCATGCCCATCAGGTTGAGCATATTCCCCAATACTTTTTGAAATGCCGCGACCAAGGAGAGACGGAAGGTTTGAATTCCCTGATCCCGAAGATGAATAAATGGAGTCTGGACATCGGCCCCCGGATCAGGATGTTCGTAAAAATTAGTAAAAGATGTCGCCAGATCAAAGGCATATTCTGTCAATTGAGAAACCCTTAATGTTTTTCCAGTTTTGGCGACAACCGAAGAAAACCTCGATAGCCCATCCAGGAGGTCTCTTTCCGTCTCAGTCAATCGTTTGGGAATACAATCCCCTCTCCATTGAAGATCGATCTTCCGTTCCCTGGCTTTTCTCAGGATACTACATGACCGGGCATGGGCATATTCTAAATAGACTCCTGTATCTCCTGTCGTCTTCAGGGCCTCATCAAAATCGAAGACAATCTGACTCTCTAATGTGAATTTCAGCAAATAGTACCGGATGGCCGCCGAGGCTAAAGCAGAAGCAACCCTTTCTTCCAAAGGATGATCTGCCTTCTCGATCACCTTCTGCTTCACCATCTGGATAAAATCCTTTGCCTTCACCCCTGTCCCGGAGCGGCCTGACATGGCGTAGGTCTTTTTCTCCTCTGTCTCCTCCATTCCCAAAAGTCGGGCAGCCTGTAGAGAAAGGTTGACCACCTCATAGGCCAGATGGACGGATTGGTTCGCCTCTTTCACGAAACCCATCTGTCGAAGGCACTCAACGACAACTTGTTGAGGATAGCTCTGTCTGGTATCAATCACATTGATGACCATTTCCGCATAGGCAAATTTTTTTGAAGCTCGATCCCCTGGCTCACCATCTCCAGCGGTCGTCCAGAGGATTTCTCCATTGGCTTGGGGTCCCCAGCGTTTATATAAAAAATCTTTCCTGAGAAGACCAAACTTCCAGAGTTGATACGCAACATCCTTCCCTGTGTAGGTCACGCTCCCATTTGACCGAACCAGTATCTTATCCAGACTCTTCATTCCTTCGGCGGTCTCGACAATGCCGCCGAAAGGAACCACCCAACACCCCTCATTCGGACCCTCTGTTTCAAATCGAAGAGACCCTTTCCCTTTCAGGATCTCGAACGTAGCCTCCCAGAACCCCCGGGCAATGATATCTGACTCCCAGTTGAGAAGATCGTAGAAGATAGAGAGCTGAGTTACGGTGTCCAGATGAGACCGAACAATCTTTGTTGCCAATTCTTTAGCAAACCCAGCAATGGGATCGATTCCTCCCTCGATCTTATGGAGAACCTCCTCCCTTTTCTCAAGGAGGGCTGGGTTCTTCTCAAGCTCGCCCTGGAAGCGGGCATAAAGATCCCAGCAGAAATAATCAAAAGGTTGATCTGCCGAAACTTTTTTCCAGATTAATTTGAAATCAGACCCTTCAGTATAGGAAGGGCGATCCAGATAAAGAAGGGCCGTTACCACATCCACCACCTGGAGACCCGTATCATCGATGTAATTACAAACCTCTGTTGAAAAACCAAGCCATTCAAGAACCCTGGCTACCGTGTCTCCTAAAACCGAATTCCTGAGGTGACCAATATGCATCGCCTTGTTAGGGTTCACACTCGTGTGCTCAATAAAGACCTTTTGCCTCAGTGGCGAAGCAGGCTTTCCGAAAAGCTCACCTTCCTGAAGGATTCGGGGAATGAGGTCTTCAGCCAATGCCGGCCAATCCACCTTGAAATTGAGGTACCCGGGAGGAGAAACACCTATCTCTTGAATATAAGGCGGAGGTTTAGATTTCAACCGCTCCGCCATTTCCTGAGCTATTTTCATGGGAGATTCCCTTCTCTGCTTGGCCATGGACAAACAGACGGCACTGGACAAATCCCCCAACTCCCGCTGAGGGGGCACATTGAAAGGCATCTCTTCAATATTCAAAAGTTCCCTTAATGCTCTGGCAACCCCTTCTCTGATCATTTTCTTCCTGCTGATATCTATGAGTTACGACTTAGATAAATAGAAGTATTTTAGTCTCGATAGACGGGGTTTTCCAACCCCGTCTTGGTGGGATTTATTCCGCCATCCTAAAATATTTATCAAAATCAGTTTTTTCCCCATATCCCATGGAACTATAATGATAGCTTTCCGGACATGTCACCATACCCTTTCTCACCGGATTATCTTCTATGTATTTCATTCTACCCAATACCTTCTCTTCACTATCAAGTATGTAATCATAAAAACCATCTTGCCAAATTGAACCCTTCCTATCCAATAAAGAATTTATCCGTCTTGCTGAAAATCCCTTAATCGATTTCATACATTCCGAAATATTCTTATCCCTCGGAATTAAAATTAAATGCATATGGTCAGGCATTATAACAAAGGACAAAAGATAATACCATCGCTGTTTTCTTCCAAACAAGATAGCTTCCAGCAGAATATCAGCTGTCTTAGATTCTTTAAATATTGGCTCTCTATGAAGCGTAACGGTTGTAACTGTATAAGGGTAATCTTTGATATATAGGTGTTTTAATTTTGGCATATTTTCTATTTTTGATGCAGGGTTAGAAAACCCTGCCTATCGGTAAAAGTTTTACATAAACCCATGATGGAGCATTTTGTTCGATTATTATTATGAAAAGAGGAAAAGTCAAGACAATCGAAAATTGACAGCGAAAAGAATTCGGGAATATAATTGGCTCACGGAAAGCACGCTAAAAAAATACGCTGTGAGGATTGAACTGAATGAAGCTCCTCCACACAACCGATACGACAATAAAACCATGCTCAAAGAAAAAGGACGTGAGGTTGATGAACGAAGGCCCAGCCCTTGCCCCGGATGAAATCATCCGATTCCTCAAGACGTTTCGCATTGACCTCCTAAAGATTTACCCAAGATCTTTCTGCTCTAAGAATGGATTGTGGTATGGGTTGGTTCGAGCCTCAGAGGGAAAAAAATTCCTCGTCTGGGGAGAAAAAAGCCGCGTCCTTAAAGATGCCTTCCTTGGAAATTGCCATCACCGATTATCGTCGCTCAAGCTCTGCGATCTCTCGGCCGAAAATACCGAGAGTTTGATGGACCTCTTCCCTTACACAAAACCAGTCTCCCTCCGAGAATATCCGATGACCGTTGGCACTGGAGATCGTTTCGGGATGGCCATTCCCGGACATATCCGCGCCATCAAGAAATTTCACGTTCGTCCGGTCCTAGCTCAGCAATCGATTAGAGAAAATGCCCAAACACGAAGAAATTTTAGTGAGATGATTCAAAATGCTGTCTGGGCGGTCTTTCAGGAGAATTACCAGGAAAGCTACGGAGCAGACGGTGACCATCTGAAATCCCTGCAGGAGGTTAAAAGTGCTCTGGACGCCGGGGCCTCCATGGTCACACTCGATCTATCCGAAAAAATAAATCCTGAAGCCCTCTGTGAACCCAAAGAGGTGATCGACCGAAAGTTTAATAATGAGATTGACGAGGGAGATGCCAAAGTTATCTTTCACCTATTTTTAGACAAAGAATTCGTATTCAGAGGTACTGACGGACAGTTCTCCATTCAATTCGATGAAGAAAGCGTCAAACGGAACACCCTTCTTTTCTATAAAGCCCTTGACTTCACCGAAGAGGTTTATGAATGGATTCGTTTTCGAAAAGGAAATCAGAGCTCGATTGATTTTGAAATATCCATGGATGAGATATCCTTTCCGACTTCACCAGAAAACCACTTTTTCTTCGCGCTTGAACTGAGCCATCGAGGAGTTACCATTCAGTCCCTCGCACCGCGATTTATCCGAGAATTACGGGAGGGCGCCGATGAGCGCGAGGATAGAGAGGCATTTCGCAGACTATTCTATCAACATGTTCTTATCGCCCAGGATTACGGGAATTATAAAATATCCATCCATTCCGAGAGTAATAGCCGCTCTCTCTTCTCTGACGTGGGAGGCCTGTCAAAGGGATTTCTCCATCTAAAAACTTCTGGGACGGATTGGGTCGAGGCAATGCGGCTCATGGCTCTCCGGAAACCTTCCCTTTACAGAGAGATGCATTCATTCTCGTTACGCAGACTCGGAGAAGCATCCACACTTTATCATATGACAAGGGATCTCAGCCGGATTCCAAAACTTGAAGAGCTAAGTGACGATGAACTCCCCGCTCTTATGGACCAAGAGGATTCCAGACAGCTTCTCCACATCACTTATGGATATCTACTCAACGCAACGGATAAGGCAGGAAGGAGTCTTTTCAGAGATCAGCTCAGTCAAGCCCTGACGCAATATGAAGAGGATTATTGGTCTCTGCTTGAGACACATATTGAAAAACAGTTAAGCTCTCTTGGGGTCGAAAGAAAGCGAAGTTAACCGCTATAAATTAATCCACCAATTGCATAAAAAAGCGTCCCAAAAGGCAGTTGGGTGTACCGGGAAACCTTTACAGCGGAACCTTTGAACGTTTCGCCGCTTCGTTTCCAGACACATTTCAAAAGTCCCCTCGGGTGACATTTAATGTTACCCATAAAACATAATAAAGAACCGCTTGGTAAAGGTTGGAGGAACATCCAACTGCCTTTTCAATGGAAGATCTGGGTTAACAAATAAAGAAAAACAGGAAGGGGGGTTAAAGAAAAATGGCTAAAAAGAGTCCGATAAAGATTTCGATTTGTAATGAGCTCTTCGAGGGGTGGCCGATCGATAAAGTCTTTGAGTATGCGGCTCAATTGGGGTACGACGGGGTTGAGATCGCTCCCTACACCCTGGCAGACTCGGTCACGGAAATCTCACCGAAGAGGCGAAAAGCCATTCGGCAGGCAGCAGAGGAGAATGGGATCGAGATTGTTGGTCTTCATTGGCTGCTGGCGAAGCCGGAAGGCCTCTACATCAACCATCCCGATGAGATCATCCGTATCGAAACCCAGGAATATATCGAGGCACTCATCCACTTCTGTGCCGACATCGGAGGAAAGATTCTGGTTCACGGTTCTCCACATCAGAGGACCGTTCAAGAAGGATGGGACTTTCAAGAATCATGGGATTTTGCCAAGGAAACCCTCAAGGTATGTCTTAAGACGGCTCTAAAAAGAAATGTCCTCTACTGCATTGAACCTCTTGCCCATACGATCACCAATTTCATTAACACCGTGGCAGAGGGCATTCAATTGGTGAGGGAGATAAGACATCCCAATTTCAAAATGGTTTTCGACTGTCGAAGCGCATCGACCCAGGAGAAATCGGTTTCTGAAGCCCTTCTCCGTGCGATGGATTCCGGATACCTCCGTCATATCCATGCCAACGATGCCAGCGGAAGGGGACCCGGCTTTGGAAAAACAGGGTTCGTCCCGATTTTGAAAAGTTTAGTCAAGAATGGTTATAAGGGTTATATTTCCGTAGAGGTTTTCGATTTTAGTCCGGATCCTCAAACGGTAGCCAGCCGAAGCATCGGCTACCTCCGGGGAATTCTTGAGACCTTGACTGAAAAAGGCTGAAGTCTGCTGATCGATTTGACTACAGTTTTACCGTAATCGTGGATGTGGAGAGAACCCTTCGCCGAGTGGATACCACAGGAGAACTTAGCGCCAAACCTAAAGGATGGACCTTGAGACCCTCAAGGAACAACCTAAAGACCCGAACGGAATTTAAGACTCCATGCGGGTCACCTCAAAATGATCTCAGACATTCCTCCTTCTGAATAGCCCCATCTGAAGTAATTACATCCAATCAGACGTTCTGCCCTGGCAAAAAGAAAAATAAACTGCCAAAAATTGACGATCATCATACTCGATTCACCTGTTATTCAAATCCAAAACGCTCAAAATTACAATCAGTTATAAAAGATAAATCCGACGGGCATATTATTTGCACTACTCATAAATCTAAAAAATAGGAGGTATGTCTATGAAACTAATAAGTCTATTCATCCTAATCGTCGTAGCTTTATTTCTCGTCAGCTGCAGTACTGTCGCCCCGAAGCCTACTCTTCAAAGTAGTGATTTTCCCAAGATGGCAAAGGCAACGCCAGATGCTGGAATCCTCCCATATGATTTGGAAGATTCCTATGGTCCATTCATTGCCCCTGAAGAAGCGGCAGCCATGCAAGACACCGTAAGAAGATTACGGCAAGAAAATTACAGCAACTATTAAACGAAACGAGAGAAAAAGGAATAGTTATACAAGAGGAAGTGAAGGAAATTTCTTAAAGATCTCTCGTAGATTTAAAAAATGGAATCACCTTTACGTCCTTTTGTTGACTACAAAAGGAGTCTTCGAAGCCCATTCTATTCAATGGGCTTCATCTTTT
Organism: uncultured delta proteobacterium; assembly: GCA_963827685.1. Lineage (GTDB taxonomy): Bacteria > Desulfobacterota > BSN033 > BSN033 > UBA1163 > UBA1163. The sequence continues at coordinate 960,229 of CAWHBU010000002.1, forward strand.
TTATGTTATCGAAGGCTACTGATCCCCTGAGGGTCAACGACTGATCTATATATCCTTTCCCTCTTTACCGGCTATGTATTTCACCCACCTCTTTCAGTAACTTGCTCAATTTCTGGACGTCTCCTTCCTGGAACGATTTAAATTCCAATCCATATCTATACTCTCCCCAAATTTCCTTAGGGGCTAAATCAGACCAAACTACTTTTGCACTCGCTCTGATCGCATTTAATTCCGATCCCTTCACAAAAAGAATCTCAATTGTCAATAAAGTCCCTACCAAGATAGCTTCGGGTAGATAGACAAGGAGCCCTCCTTTGCTTGCATTGGCTGCAACGCCCCCATAGCGCTCCACACTCTCGATGGAATAATCCAAAGGAAGCTCAAGACTAAATCTCGGGTGTTTTCTTCTCTCGACTATAAAAATGCCTTCTTTGGATTTTGATTTTCCCTTTCCTCTCCTCCTTTTCACTGTTGTAAGATACTTCCGAGGACTCATTGGAGCTTCCTCCTTAATGAAATGTATTAAACTTCCTACAAAGAAGTCAATGAGAATCTTCGTCCATTATTTTCAATAAATTCGCACAGGAGATACAATTTTGGGCAACCTAATAAATCTTCTGGTCAAGAGATTATTTTAAAAATGTCATATTTTTCAATGAGTTATTGATTTTTTGACAGGCTGGCATCATCTTTGTATACCTGTATACAAGAAATAACAAGAAGCAGCTCCAAAAGAGTGGAAGAAAAGCTTACGGGTGGAATGAAAGGAGGGGTCTCACGATGACCGTATCGACCAACCTACATCGGACGGAATTGACGCAGGAATCAGATTCAATAGGAGAAAAGAGAAGGCATCCACGGTTCTATTTGAATTTGCCCATTGAATTTAGAGTGAAGGATGCTCCATCTGTCCATGGAGCAATGGTCGTCAATGCCAGTGAAACGGGCCTTCTTATGCAATCCTCTAACAACATGCCTGTCGGCACGAAATTAAATATTGCGGTTTTATTCTCTAAAGGATTTGAATTGGCAAACTTTGAGGTATTAGCCGAGGTGGTTTGGACAAAAATCCATTCGGATGAAGGTCGGAAGGTGTACCAATCAGGGTTAAGATTCATCAAGGTATTGGCGGAGGACCATCAGAAACTGAAGCATCTTCTTGGTGAAGGGCAATAAGCGCTAAAGGGCCAATTCAAGGGTCTTTGAATAGGCATAGCATTTCCTTTTATTACCTCAGAACGCCGGTCACCTGCGCGTCAGCGACTCATCGACAAAATTCACTTGAAGGCAAAATTCTGAATTTTTACTACTCAAATTGTCTTTATAACCAAGTTGTATTATAAACCACCTCAAGCATCACGTAGAGTTAATCGCTGTGGTGAAGGTTGTCAAGCCAAAATAGAAATGTCCTCTTCTTACCAAAATAGAAATGTCCTATTCTTCAGATTTGAGATTCTAAGAGTTTTTCTCTGTTATAGGGATGTTTCCTAATCTTGAACTTCCTCCAAGGATGATCAGCCGGAGGAATGTAAGTCTTCCTCCTTCTCACAATAGCCGGCTGTTTCTTCTCTCTTAGTGGTCTCTCAGTGATCTCTTTAAATCTCAAAGCTCGACCTTTATGGGTCATGACCATTGATCCGTCGATTCGATCCTGAACCATCACCTTGGAGGCCTTGATCGTATCCTCAACCTGATAGAGCTTCCTGTTATGAGCCACCGTAAAGTCATTTCTCAGTGCTCGCTCTGTCTTAATGCATAAGATCGCATCCAGATCCACCCCCTTAGGTAAGGGCCTGTGGAAATCGTCTTTCTCCTGGGGCCAAACAGAGAACCTCTTGTTATAGAGAGGAAGATATTCCTCTAAGAACTGATTGCCTTCCTCAATCGTCCTGATCCCTCTTAAACGCATCTCCTTGACCAGCCTGTCCTGAAGGGTCCGAAAGAGTCGTTCAATCCGCCCCTTGGCCTGCGGCGAATGGGCATGACTGACCTCTACCCCCAACTCTTTTAAGGCCCTCTCAAACTCACTTAACGGCCCCACGTCATTTAACTCGTCCTCGATCGTTGGCTTGGCCGTCGACTTATAGGTCGAATGCTTATCCAAATACACCTTCATCGGTAAACCGTTTTTCTTGATATAACGCTTGAAGCTATCCATCGCCGGGATCGTCCCCTCATACTCATAGAACCTCCCAAAGGCTTCCCCGGTAGCATCGTCAATATAGCTCATCAGAACACAGGGGCCACCTCTGTCCTCAAACCAAGCGTGATGGGACCCGTCCATCTGTACCATCTCGCCGTAATGATGCTTCCGCTCCCTCCACTGACGATGCCTCCCTCTCTTGCGGCTCTTCTTCCAATCCCCCGCCTCGATGAGCCACCTCCGTAAGGTCTCATCACTGATCTCTATCCTACCCCTTTCCAGAAGCTTCTCCGAGGCCAGGGTCGGCCCAAAACCCTTGTACTGTGCCCGGTAAAGTCGGATCACCCTGTCCTTAATCTTATAGGGTATCCTCCGGTTTGATGGCCTCCCTCTCGATTTGTGTATGACTCCCCTGTTCCCTTCATTCCTGATCCGCTTCACGATCCTCCGAATTTGCCTACCACTCAAGGAAAGAATCTCTGCTGCCTCTACCCGCTTGATGACCCTCTCCAGGACCTTCTGGATGACATGTAACCGCTTTAACTCTCCCTGACGTACCATGATCATGTCCTCTCCTGCCATCATGCCCTCCTCTGAAAAAGGGCATCTTAGCATGTCGAAAAGAGGACATTTCTAAATTGGTCAATTAGGACATTATCATTTTGGGATTACATCGCTGTGGTGAAGGTTGAATATGAACTCCGCTCCCTTCAAATCTCCATTCTTCCATAGACATGGCATTCAATTTTTCTTATTCATGGCTGCATGAAATGTAGCCCTTACCGAATAAATTCAAAAATGACGATCAGCAAGGAACCGTTTAATAAAGGAATATTCCTTTCCCTTGCGAAATGTGAAGACGAATTTCTATCATAGGGCTTGATTTTTGATCAAAAGAGAGCCTAAATCTTGCTTGAGGGGATAGTCAAAGAGGGGAGAGAAAATTATGAGCGTGGTATCGCAGCCGCTTCCATGGCCCGCCGACGTTGGGCGTGCACCCTGTGGTTCTTCGCCACGGACCAGGCGAGGCTCGGAAGCTGCGGCAGTACTCGGGGAAGAAACCTGAGAACCCCATGCCGGATCCCTTTCCTTGCAATCCGGAACAGTTGGCCAAGCGTGTAGAACTCGCGGTAGATCCGATGGTGCAGATCCCTGAGCTGCCTGACGGAGCAGTGGTCCGAGTAGATCTTCCCGTTGTGGGCGATGTGGTAGCCAGGGCTCTCCGCCACCAGCTCATCCAGTCCCGAGTACGGACTTGACCTCAGGATCGAGATAGCGATGGAGTCCAGGCCCAGTTCCCGCGAAAAAGGGCCAATCTGGAGCATCTCCTCTACGCTCTCGCCAATGTTCCCGAGGATGAAATACCCGTTGAGGATCATGCTCGAGTGGCCAAGCACCTTGAAGCACTCCCGGATCCGCGCGGTGTCGAAGCCCTTTCTCATGGAACGAAGCGTTTTGTCCTGGGTGGACTCGATCCCTAACATAAGCATGAGGAACCCGGCCTTCTCCATCTTGAGCAACACCTCCGGACGCTGGGCGATTTCCAGCCTCGCGTTGATGATGTACTTCTTCCGGATGCCGCGGGCCAGAATCAGGTCGCAGATCCGCTCCACCCTGTCCATATCGAAGGTGAAGAGGTCGTCGGTGAAAGCAACGATGGGGGCCTTGATCCGGGCGAGCTCATCGACCACTGACTCCGGAGAGCGGGCCGACCACTGTCGCTTGTTGCCCCAGGGATTCCGGCTGAAGGAGCAGAAGCTACAGTTAAACGGGCAACCCCGCGAGGAAGACACCATGTCGACCGGGATGCTTGCCTCTACCCCCTCGAGGCCGAGCCGGTAGGGCTCTTTTCTCAAGTGGCGGGCGGGAAGGAGATCCTCTCGGAGGGGACCGGGGCTCCGGTTAGAATTGTGAAGGATCTGACCATTTCTCCGGAAGCTGAGGCCCGCGATTGCCTCGAGCGGTTCACCTTGGCACAGTTCCTCTACCGCCTCCTCGCCGTCGCCACGCACGATGGCATTCACGCTGGGGCAGGCGGCGAACCAGTCGTCTGGATTCTCCGTCACGTGCCGGCCGCCCAGGAGGATGAAGGCTCCCGGCGGCACGGATCGGATCTCCCCACGGATGAATTCGACATCGCGTTTCCAGTTGACAGAGAAGCAGACTAGGTCGGTCTCGGGACGGCAGAAATCGATGGTGCGGCCGGGCCTCTTGCGGAGATCCACGATCTCCAGCGACCGGCAGCTCGGCTCCAGAACGGACGTGATCAGCTCAAGCCCTAAGGGCGGGAGGAACCCCGCGTGGAACCCATCACTGCGGTAAGGGTAGACACAGAGAACATGGTTATACATCGGTGAATCTCACCTCTTCAGTTGTTTTTTTAACTCGTTTGTTGCCCTGCCAATGTTCTAGGCTAACCACGGAAGTCTTCTGGGCCCAGAAACAATCAAGGCTACGGTTTTCGGATTTTATGCCGTGTCAGATAATAAATGCAACCACTTTCTTTACCTTCGTAAATCTGAAAGAAACATAACCAAACGAAGATTAAACGGCCATTAAATGTTGATGAAAATTTCTTAACCTTGAAAAATAGAATCTTAGGTTATTAAAAAGATCCATTACATGCGTAATGTATAATTTTAACTTAACTTAACGCAAACCTCAATTCTTCCATACAAATGGGATTCAATACTCCTTATTGATTGGTGTTCAATATGTAGCACTCAGGATAAGATTCATACCTCACAACTTCAGAAAGCGACAGTTAAAAAAGGATTATTTCATTCAACTCCGGAGTGTGAAGAGCATTTTCTATCATGGGGGTTGATTTTTGGTCAAAAGAGAGCTTTAATTTTGTTTGAAGGGGCAGTCAAAGAGGGGAGAGAAAATTATGAGCATGGTATCGCAGCCAAAGGATATACAAAAGCGGGAAACGGACAAAACGAATGCCACAATGCCCCGTGAGATAGACAAAACCCACATAGAGTTTAAATCGGTCGCACTCAAAGGGCTTTTTATCATCGCTTTTTTCTACACCCTTTATTTCGCTCGCGCTTTGATCCTGCCATTCACTTTGGCCTTACTGCTTAATTTTCTGCTGAGGCCTGTGGTTCGTGCCCTAAAGAAGATCAAAATACCGGAGTTAGCAGGAGCTGCTTTAGTGCTCATCGCGCTACTCGGAAGTGCAGGCTATGGGGTGATTCGGCTTTCCGGACCCGCCGCCGAATGGATCAATAAGGCACCAGAGAGTTTGCACCAAATTGAGCTAAAGGTAGGCTTTTTCCGCAAACCCTTAGAAGGGGTAAATAATGCGGTTGAAGAGTTGAAAGGGATCGCGAGAATGGGTACGGAAAAGAAACCGGAAGTTGAGATAAAGCCCCCGGGCATCACCGATGCCGTTTTGACCGGCACAAGGGAAGTTATTGTGAAAAGTTCGGTGATGTTTATCCTTCTCTATTTCCTGCTTGCCTCGGGAGACTTATTTCTGCGCAAGCTTATTAAACTCTTCCCCAAGCTTCACAAGAAAAAGCAGATCGTGAAAATCACCCGAGAAGTCGAACATCTTACCTCTCGCTACCTTTATACCGTGACAGTGATTAATATCTTTATGGGGATTTCCATCGGCCTTGGCATGTACCTAATCGGTATGCCTAACCCTTTGCTCTGGGGGGTGATGGCTGGATTTCTTGTTTTCCTTCCTTATATCGGACCTCTGATTGGCATCTCTGTTGTCACTACTGTAGCTTTCTTAAGTTTTGACAGCATTGGCCAGATACTCCTGGCACCTGCAATCTATATCGCCTTGGAAACAATTCAGGGCCAAATTGTCACTCCTGTGGTACTCGGCTTGCGTTTCACGCTTAATCCTGTCGTGATCTTCATTTGGCTGATTTTTTGGGGATGGATGTGGGGCATCGTGGGCGCCATGCTGGCATTTCCCATGTTAACTATTTTCAAGATACTTTGCGATCGTATCCAGCCCCTCGCACCTATTGGTGAGTTCCTCGGAAGGTAACCCTGGTTGGGAGTCCCATCCGTCTACCCGCAGCTTCCGCTTCGCGGCCAGCAACTGCTGCGGAGACAAGTAAGAGGTATCTTTTCTCAAAGTCAAAGCTTGCTTCGATCTGGAGATCTCTTCCCGCAGAGTGTGCGGCCTTATCTAACTGGAACGGAAGTGCATCTCTGTCGATCCAGTAAAACAGTGCTACTGCCTCATTGTGATCCTCTGTAAGCCGGGCGACAAGCATGTCTGGTGATGTGATTTCCTGCGCTGTCCGGTTCCGATAGAAACCGGCCGCTCCACGGAGTCCATCCGTTGGGTTGTAAAGTACGATGTCCCGGCTACCCGCACGGCTAAGAGCTTCCGCCATGGGTCGGTGCATGCTACGCCTTGCCACATCAGCTTCTGCCATTGGCCCGGTAAACCAGAGGCTCCATCCCAGGGCAAAGAGGACAGCAATGCAGGCAGTGGTCCAACGCAGGTTATTGCGCCGAATAGACAATAAGCATCCCGCAACGGCAAGCACAAAAACAGCACTTGCTGTTGCCACGGAGAGAGCTGATCCTCCCCGGATACCCGTCATCCCCAGCATGCTGCAGGCGACAACGATAGCCGCCGTTGCCGTTATCCACGTGAGAATCTTGACCCTGCGCCCCGACAACGTCCATCCTCTCACGATGCTCCAAGCTACAAGAATCGCCAGCCCTGGGTGACCCGGCAAAAAATAGACAGAAGCTTTGGCTACGGAAGCCGAGAGAATTGCTAACGGACCAAGATACAGGGAGAGGAAGAAGATTCCGGCTCGATTCTCCCATTCTTTTCGAGTCTTCCAGGCCATCCAGATAGCCAAAGGGAGGAAGATCGACCCAGGTGCGAATTCCGGCCAGATGTTGAGGAGGTAGAAGTAGATAGGCCCGCCGTGACTATCGTATCCGTGCATGAAGCGGCCGAAATGGTTCATGATGAAGAATTCCCGGACAAGGTGCGACGGAGCACTTAAGAGGAATGGGACGATCCATGTCAGGATTGGAACCAGAAAAGCAATGACCGGAAACGGTCGGAGAATGTGCCGAAGCTCACCGAACCGCCTGCTCAGGATAAGATAGAGAAGGAATCCTGAACCGAAGATGGCCGGGCCGACAAACCCCTTGAAAAGGAAGCTTACTCCGAGTGAGAAGCCCGCTGCCGCGTAAGTCAGATGTTTTTTACGTGGTGTGTCGGCTTGGAGAGCGATCCAGGTGAAGAGGACAGTAAAGGCAATCGCGGCGGTCAGGGCATTGTCAAGGAGGACATTGTGTGCCGTCCGGCAGAACCGCTGGGAGAACGCCAGGAGGGCCGCTGCGAGAGCGCCTCCTTCGATCCCCAAGACGCGCCATCCGAGAAGGAAAACGGCAGTAAGGGATGCGAGAGCGAAAGCCGCCGCTACAATACGTGCAGCCGCGGCACTTGGACCGCCAGCAATTCGGTATGCCAAGGCTACTGCGGCAGGGAAACCAGATGGCTTTTCAACAAACGGAAGCCCCGCGAGGCGCGGCACGATATAGTCTCCTTCCTTGTACATCTCACGTGCAACCTCCGCCTCCCGAAGGTCATCAGGGGGCACAAGTTCGCGCCCTATCTGTCCAATCAGGATAACGATCGCGCCCGCCAGAAGAAAGAAGGCTACACGAACCCGCATTCCAACCGCTGAAGCCGGCGTTTCAAGCTCCTTTTTCCTCGTTATCTCCATTATAGACGCCATCTTATTATCAAGAGTATTATGCAAAGATTAAAATTAAGTTAAGATTTCTTAATTCTCTGGATTGAATTATTACTCGATTAAGTTTATCAATTACCGGTAGGAGGAAGGAAGTGTTCTCTGACTTGACGGTGTCTGCAAGGTGAGATCCTGACCTCCACACAAATCGATAGACATACTATTTCCCCTGATCTTTCTTAGGATGGAGATCCCATGCGTGTCAATGAATTGTCGACATATTTGATGAAGAGAGGGATAAAAAATCGATCACCCGTTTTAATCTCTGCCGCCACGGCCATCGCGGGCGCGATGGGAGATTCCTTGTCTTTGTCACCAACGGTAAGACGTTTGGGCCTATGAATTAAGCATCCCACCTACAAAGCTCCAGTTTTGTCAAACCGAAGCAACTGAGGATTATTGGTTAAAAGTGAGTACAGGAACCGAATTCAGTGGCGTGCGTCAGAGAGTCCTTCGCCATGGCGCCAATTCGTATTCCCTCCGTATTTTATGCGAGATCATCCAGATATTTTTTATTAACGTACTATCGTCATCATAATAACCAGGGCACCCAATATAAACCGATACCAGGCGAATGGTAAGAAATTCTTAGTCTGAACATATCGAAGCAAAAAGCCAATACTGACTATACCAGTAACACAAGAGACCAGCATACCTATCGTAAAGCTTACAGTGATCATAGACGAATTCGATATGACGTGCGGCAGTTTAACCATCGCAGCGCCGAAGATGATCGGAGTTGACAATAAGAACGAAAACCTGGCTGCTCCTTCTCTGGTCACCCCCATCAACAATCCTGCAGTCATAGTAATACCCGAACGCGAAACTCCCGGAATAATCGCCAGTGCTTGGGATATCCCAATGAATATACTTGTTCCAAAAGTGATATTGTTTATCTCCGTATTCTTAGCACTTCTACGATCCGCCCAATACAGAAGAATGCCCATCAATATCAACATCACGGCGATTAGAATAGGGGATCTGAATATGGTCTCGGCTTTTTTTTCTAAGAGGAATCCTCCAATTGCTCCCGGCACACTGGCCGCAACCAAATACCAAAACAATCGGCCTTTTACGCTTCGAACATCTGTAAAGCCCCCTATAATCATTTGCCACCAGTCTTTCCAGAAATAGATTACCACCGCGACAAGCGTACCGATATGTAGGGCAACATCGAAAGTAAGTCCAGGATCTGTCCACCTGAAAAACCAGGGAACCAGAACTAAATGTGCTGAACTCGATATGGGCAAGAACTCTCCCAAACCTTGAGCTAATCCGAGTATTACTGCCTGCAATAGAGTCAAATTCTACCTCCCAATTTAGGATTATCCAAAGAAATCCACTGAAGCTTTGTGAAAGGTGAAATCTCCAACCAGCGACCCGCCGGAAAACTACTACGGTCGAAAGTTCTCTGCAGCGGCCTATCCAACATTTAATAATCAATCCCGGGCTGCGGCTCAATCCCTTTGTTATAGGCGTGCTTCACTTCCTTAATTTCACTCACTGTGTCCGCCAACTCAATCACCCGAGGGTGGGCGTCCCGTCCCGTCAAAACGAGATGCATCAAAGGGGGTTTGCGTCGAATGATTTCTAAAACCTGTTCCAAATCCCCTAATCGAAGATGCAGAGCATTGTTGATTTCATCCAATATGAGGATATCGTGCTAACCTGATTCCATCTTCTGATGCGTTAATTGGATTGCCCCCTGAGCATTCATTCTGTGTTCCTTATAAGGATACGGGTTTCCCTGAATACCGCAGAATCCTTTCCCAGTGGGAATCAGCTCCACCTCGCAACCCATCTTCTTCACTCCATCCCATTCGCCTGCATAGATATCACCCTTCATGAACTGGATGATACAGACCCTCATGTTGTGGCCGCATGCCCGAACCGCAATACCGAGGGCGGTTGTCGTCTTTCCTTTGCCATGACCAGTAATCACAACGACAAGTCCTTTCCTTTCTTTGGGAATCAATCGAGTTATTTCCACGACCCTAACCTCCTTCAATAATAATATCACATTTTTCCAAATGCTTTCACTCAATTAATTAACAAAGGAAGCGTTGTCTGACCTGACGGTGTCTGTCACGCATAATTCTGACTTCTACACAAATCAATGCGCATAATATCAAGTGATTGGGGGTATCGCCTCTATCCTCTATGGAGTGCCAAGAGTTACCTTTGATTTAGATATCCTCATCGAACCCACCCCAGACAATGCACAACGGTTACTTGATTCACTCCTGGGTGCCGGGCTCGGGACTGCCTCTCTAACGAATGCTAAAGAACTTCTTTCTAATGAGATCACTGTTTTTAAGGACTGGGTACGCATTGATGTCCAGACAGTCACTCCACGACTAAATTTCCAAGAGGCATGGGAACGGCGAGAAACGATGACCTTTCAAGGCCAGATATTTCACGTGCTTTCAAAAAAAGATTTGATCTCGTCCGAAAGAGCATCAGGCCGTGATGTTGATCTTGAAGATGTAAGGTTGCTTGAGCTGCCAGAAACCAAAGAAGAATTATAACCAAAAAAGTGAAACAGCAGGGTTTGGGTGTCTTGAATCTTCTCACTATTCGACGCTCCCCTACCCTGACAGGCCTACCCTACCGGACGCACCTTTATCCAAACCACCGGTTACTCTCAGGAACAGGTAGTCCGTACTTTGTTCTAAAAAATGTAGCTGCCTGTTTAGAGAAAATAAGTAATAGAATTCGACAATGTCTCCGGGACGTTCGATGCTATTAACACGGGTCCACCATTTCAAGACTAAACGTATTGTTCTATGAACGTATGTTATGCTTTGCCAGCCAATCGCGCACAGCATGACCGGTTCCGAATGGCCACGGCTTCAATTTATCTACGGGAATCCATTTGATTTCCGCTAATTCATCTCCCAACTTAATTTCCCCAGCAATAGAGAGTTGATAGGCGATAATCAATTGGTTCTTTTCAAAAAAAGAATAAATGCCTACCAATTCCATAATCTCGGAATCAAGCCCCAGTTCCTCCTTCACTTCTCTCTTGACGGCCGTTTCCGGTGTCTCCCCTTTTTCCAGAAATCCTGTGATGAGTCCGAATACCTTTTCAGGCCATTCTTTATTCCGCGCAAGAAGGACTTTGCCGTCCCTTTCGATGATGGCCGCAACGACCGGCAAAGGATTGTCCCAGAACACATAACCGCAGTTATTCGATATACAGCAAAGGAGATCCTTCCCGTTCACAGTGTTCTTCGTTAAACACTCTCCACACAATGGACAATATTTAAATTCAGTCATCACATCCTCATCTTAAAAAAAGTGATTTACACTGGAAAATAAAAAGAGGAAATAACGTCGTTCGATTGGTAAAATCTTCCTACAACCCCATTTTCCAAAAGGCAAAATTAAAAGTCTCCTTTAATCAAGTGAAATTCAGCGGGATCTTTACAATCCTGCTTAATGCCCCTTTGACGAGGCTCCAAATCTCACTGATATCTCATTGTCTCGGTTGTTTTCCTAAAACGCTCTCCCTTTCCCCGGTATCCATTTCCCGGTCTTTGGGTCCAACTCGACACAGACAGGGATGTGGCAGACGCCAAGGTGGGCATGGCAGTTGTTCGTGCAATCCTGAGCAGTCTCGTACTTCTGCTGATCGCATCTGCAAAGCCAACGACACTTCGCCTCGGCCTTTTTCAGGAGAACGCGTAGTAGCTGTATTTCCTGCCCGTAGGCTGCAAGCTCTTCTTTTGCCTCACCCCACACGGTGAGGAGGAGGACTTTTTTTGTCCGCAATCGTTCAAGACATCTCGAGGCGTGATACGTTTCATGGATATAGGCATATTCTGACAGTTCCTTGCACGGCACCGCCTGATCCATAGATTTTTTGCTTGCTTCGTCTATTTTGCACGACAATGGATCGGTATGAATTTCCAGAACCCCGGAGCCCGCAAATTTACAGTTGTCCTTGACATCTGATTCGATTTGAGAGGGTATCTTTGCAAGGATATCGCTCCACAATGTCTTCTTATCGTCATCGTTGGCCTGAATAGCCTCTAGTCTGTCCTCCTGACTTGGCAGTTCTCCCAGATCGATATAGTCAGTCCCCTGCTTCTCGATGTTGCCCCAGTTCCTCTCAGCTGCTACCTTCTTAATTGCCTGGATGATGGCCTCTTTCTCTTTGATAAGGCTTTTGATGCACTTAACGTACTTGCATTGCTCACAACTCTCCTTCGCATCCTGGCCGCCACCCGACGCTCCTGGCTTATCAGGCTTTCCTTCGCCCGTAGTGTCTTTTTTAGAATCACTTTTCGCGGGTGGCGTGGCAGCCTTCTTCGTAGAAGTCGTGAGTGCTTGACTTTTGGAGCTGAATTGCTGCCGGTCGCATGCGGGGTCTTTCTTAAGCCAGGTCGAGCTGCCGGGGCCGGGGCTTCCGCTCAGGGCCTTGAAGGGCAAAACCAGCGTGCAGCCGTCAAACTGGAGCGGCTGGTTATCCGCTCACCACTCCATTTCCTTGAAGCGCACCGTGATGCGGTTGTTGCCGATCGAGTAGTTGCCGCTATCTTCGACCGTCTCGCCCGGTTGGGTTGCAAGCAAACGCAGAGACCCTTTCTTCGAGCCTTCGAAAGTAAGCGTTACCGTTGCAGCGGACTTGGGCTTCGTGCCATCAGAGTCGCCGATGAGTGTATAGCTGCCCGCAATTTCCGGGACAGATGCCAATGCCGACCCGGCCACCAACAGGATGACCACCATTGTTAACCATACTATGTGTTTTCTGGTATCCATTTCGACCCTCCTCCTCCGAAATTCCAGCATAATATATCGCAGACCTTTTACTATTACCACTAAAAGCTCGATTGAAAGAGAGTGCCTTATCAATGAAACGGCACGTGGGTTCTAAAACATTTTAATAAGCTGTGGGTAGTTGCTGAGTTCTATCACTATTTTTTCTAAACATCGAAGTATATTTCTTAGGTTAAAGGGAAAGGAGGGCAAAGACATCATTGTTTCAGATAACATTATCTCTCCCCATGTCCATTCAGTGCAGAGAATATGCCCCAATCAAATTCATGTCAAGATTGAAATATGACGAAATCGCGGATGTCGGGTTCGATGTGGCGAGGGCCTACCTACGGCAATAGCATCTCGATCAGATGGGGCCCTGGTTCGGCAAGGGCCTTGCTCAGTTCCCGCCCAAGATCTTCTGCTGTGCTGACCATAACCCCTGGAATCCCAAACCCTTGAGCAATTTTTACCCAATCGATCGGAGGGTTTTTCAGTTCTGTCAGTGCCTGAGTATTAGGGCCATCGGACGTAATACCTGCACGTTTTAGCTCTATCTGCAGAATCCGGTAGCTCCGGTTGGAGCAGATCAGGGTGGTAACGTTTAACCCTTCACGGGCCTGCGTCCACAGGGCCTGTATCGTGTACATGGCGCTCCCATCTCCCTGCAAATCGATCACCGGTCGGTCAGGACAGGCGATTGCAGCACCGGTCGCGCAGGGAATGCCTTGCCCGAGCGCCCCGCCCGCCAGCGTCATAAGGCTGTAGGGGAGCAGCCAAGCAGGCGGAGCGAAATAAAGAAATCCCGTTGTGCCGGATTCATCGACAATGATGGCATTCTCCGGCTGAATTGCCGCTATCACGAGAGAGGCCTTGTCGGCCGTCAGCTTGCCATCCGGTATTGCTGCCTGCTGCCGTCCCGCGAAGAAATTGTCGTCAATAGTGAGGTGCGAAGGGGCCCCAGAGCATCGGCGAGATATTCGAGCGCCTCCACAACATTCTGCCGATCCGTGCACAGAGTGATTCTCTCTTGCTCATCAGCCAAAATCTTACTCGTAAAACCAGGGTACCCAAAGAAGGCAACCGGTTCCGGAGCTCCCGCGAATACTACTACCTCATAGCGCGAAATCATGGCAGTCGCCTGCTTCGGAAAATAAGGGAGCCGTTCCACGATTGGCAATCCCGAACCACGCTCCATGTATCCGGGAAACGTTTTGGTCAGAAGATCACATCCGATCTTCTTTTGGATGCGTCCGGCTGCATCCAGGCCAGGCTTTCGCAACGCTCTCCCACCGAGCAGGAGTGCCATCTTGTGAGAGGTTCGCAATCGGGAGGCAGCCGCTTCAATGGTAGCGTGCTCGAGAGGATCAAAGGGTGCACCAGGTGTCTTCACTCTATAGTCATCACATTCGGCCAGTTGATAATCATGGGGCACGATCAGGGTGGCCACTTGACCCAGCCGAGTCGCACTAACAGCATCCGCAATATCCACCGCAATGTCGCGAGCCGACTTGCTCGTCCGCTGCCATCCTGAGACCGTCCTGGCCAGGCCCTCAATATCCATGGCGAGTGGAGGATCTGCATCCCGATGCCACGTTGCATGCTCGCCAACCACGTTCAGCACGGGCGATTTGGCGCGCCGTGCATTATGTAGGTTGGAAATCCCATTGGCGAGACCAGGGCCCAGGTGTAGCAGCACCATTGCTGGTTTGTCCAGCATCCGTCCGTAACCATCGGCAGCACCGGTACAGACACCCTCGAAGAGACCCAGAAAAGCCTTGATACCGGGCGTTGTGTCGAGCGCCGTAACGATCGGCAGTTCAGTGGTACCAGGATTCGCAAAACAGACCTCCACACCCGCCCCGATGGCAGCCTTTACAATCAGTTCAGCACCGTTCATGGTCATCTCCCTTTATTAGGCGTAGATACTTACTCATTGAAATCTGAGAATTTATCTCCAACATTTAGAACAATTTCCCTAAAGGCCTCCCCTCCCCACCGTGGGAGGGGATCAAGGGGAGGGGGAACCAATCGATTTTGTCCACCCCCACCCTGACCCTCCCCCATCTAAGGGGGAGGGAATATACAGGGAAAATTTCAAATATCTTTGGTTAGAATTTCAATCATCGGGATCTCAGTCATTGTTTGGTTATTAGCCTGCCTGCCCTGTACCAGTACGGTTCAGGGCCTGGGCGTAGTCCCGCCTTGCGGGAGTGGAATTTGGTGCTTCTATTTCGGATTTATAACCTATCGAGATCAACGTTATCTTCGCCCTTTGCAAACTCAATAAAGACATCCTCTAAATCTATCTGTCCTAAAGTGACTTTTTTGATCTGGGCACCTCCTTGGGAGAGCAAGGCGATGATGTTTCCCAATCTTCTCTCCCCATCATCCACAATGATTTCACAAAGGCCTCCAGAGATACCATAGTTAATGACCCCGTCGGCACGGAGCAATTCGTCTTCCAAAATCGTCCCTTTAAATTCAATCTTCACCGTATCTCCGATTCGGACCATCCGTTTCAGGGCCTCTGCAGTCCCGGTGGTGAGGATCCTTCCCTCTTTCAAAAAAGCAATACGACCGCAGAGATATTCTGCCTCCTTCATATTGTGGGTGGTGAGGAGGACGGTCATTCCCCTTTTCCTATGAATTGAAAGAATCTCCTCTCGAATTCGGATGGAGACATCCGGATCGAGGCCGACCGTGGGTTCGTCGAGGAAAAGAACCTCTGGATCGTTCATAAGGGATTTCGCAAGGGAGAGTCGCTGTTTCATGCCGGTGGACAGCTCATCAAAAGGAATATTTCGGTGCTCTTTCAGCTTGAAAAGGTCGATCAATGTTTCAACCTTTTTCTCACGCTCCTTCCCCGTCAGTCCGTAAAGCATGCCGTAGTAGTGAAGGTTCTCCTTTACGGTCAGGCTCCAGAGGAAGTTGGCATTTCCACTTACGATGTTCACTTTCTTCCTAATTTGACGGACGTCGTGGAGGCCATCCATACCCAAAATATAGACATTGCCGCGATCAGGAAGGAGTAATGTGCAGAGAATCGACAAAAGAGTGGTCTTCCCTGCGCCATTGGGCCCGAGGATGCCGAAGATCTCCCTTTCTTCGATCTGAAGGTCAACCCCTTTAAGAGCTTCCTTCTCTCGCTTCTTCCACCAACCTGATCGAAAGGTCTTGAATATTCCTTCTGCTTTAATTGCTAAAGACATTATGCGTCCCCGTGATTCGTGTCTGTGGTGTCCGTAAATCCAAAATCGTGTGAGAAATGTAGCGTCGGCATTTACTGCCGACGAATTCTCTTTCGCCCCCATTAAATGGGGGCGCTACAGAATCTTACTTCGTGTTTTCACTCCGCAATCCGCATTCCCTGCCTGCGCGAAGCCGCTTCGGCGAAGGCAGGCGAATTCCGCAATAGAAAAAAGTAGTCATTCCCCCTCACTCTGGCATTGTCCATAGAAACAAGCCGGTCGTCTCATCAAAATCCCTCTGTAACATTGGCCCGTCAAAGACTTCCAGCATGAACTCACATGCAAAAACCACCGTTCCCGATGCGAGATGGCCTCCATAGGCATTTCCTCTCTTGTCCGTCAGTGTGATGTGTGCATGGACAAAGGGACTGTTATCCTTGAGTGAGACATTGCCTACGAGCTTAGTGATTTCAAGCGGCTGATCTATTACAAAGAATTGATACTCATGCGTTTCCTGGTTGTAGAATGCAAGGCGGGCCCTCTGAACTGCACCCAGCGCCTCGAAACGCGCAAGCTGGATATTTTCCCTTAGGCAAATATCAGTCATCTCTTCCAGCAAGTCACCCCCGTGACTTAGTTTTCCAATGAATACTTCCTTTGGTTTGATCTTCTTCATAATTGCCATATCTGTCTCCGCTTTCTATTTTATGCGGACATTATTTTACATGCTGTTTTCTATACTTTCGTAAAATTATGCCCCAAAGTCAAGGCCCAAAGCCAAGGATTGATTCATAGAAAGTATTATGGTAGTATTTATTCATACCAGGAAAGGAGGTCCAAAATGGGAATGGCGGTTAAGAAGACGATATCTCTTCCACCAGACCTCGCAAGAGAGGTTGAAGAAATAGCTCGTGAAGAAAAGAAACCCGTTAGCGCGGTCATTCAAGATGCTCTTAGATCTGCGAGAAAGGAAAGACTCAAAGAGGAATTCTATCAGATTCAGAATTATTGGAGTCGCAAGGCAAAAGAGAAAGGGGTTCTCACTGAAAAAGACCTCGAAAGATATCTGAAACCATGAGAGTCGTATTTGACACGAACATTTTCATTTCTGCACTTGTGATCCCCAGGAGCTTGGCCGAAAAGGCAATTCTTAAGATCATCGGAGGTGCGGACATTTTAGTCATATCCAAGGATATCATTAATGAGGTTTTATCCGTTCTTTCATCGAAGTTCAATCGTGACAAAGAAGGTCTTAGCCATGTCGCTGTTATGCTTTCAGAACTTGCCGAGTTGGTAAAGCCGATTAAAAAAATCAGCATTTTCAAAGATGACCCTGATAACAGAATTCTCGAATGTGCAATACATGGCAAAGCTGATGTTTTGGTTACAGGCGATAAAGAGATGCTTCAGCTAAGAGACTGTACACGCTACCTATTCATGAGCTAAAAAAAGGGGTAAAATTGGGTGACACTTTTTATTGATGTGAACCCTGATATGTCCACTGGATTGGAGCCAGGATTCCACCGCGATCCTCCAGGCTGATTCTCTGACAGCCAGTCCAGATTGATTCATTGCCAACAAAATCCTTTCCACCCTTTCCATTACCCAATCATAGATTCCCCTCCTTTGCCGTTTCGTAAAAGCCGGTCTGTTGCCAGATTCAAAGAATGCCTGACAGGATGTCTTCCCATTCAGGCAAGGCCGGATCCGATGGTTCAGATCATTGACCGCAGCTTCCGCATACGCAGCGATATGATCCCGGTAGCCATGCAAACCCAACATAATTTTCTTCCGTAGAGTTGTCTTCACCTCTCGTTGTGACTCTTCGATTGCTCCATTGTAGGGTGCATAATACTCCGGATTGTTCAAAGGTAGAACAAATGATTCGGCTAATACATCGTTGATGGCGGTGTGGTTCATATTCCCTTCATTATCCCGCTTCAACACCAGAGGCGTGCCATACCGATCAAACTTCTCGCTCAGATATCCAGCCACCTCTTCTCCAACCGGATACTCTCCGGCCATCGGCAAAAACTTGTACCGCGAGCCCAGATCCTGCGTATTGTGCAAATAGATTTTACCGGCTATCCCCAGGTCATATGCCGTGAAGTCCATAGCCCACACTACCCCTGGCGTCAGCCATTCGATCCAGCGAAGATGGGCACGGCGATCCGACTCCAGGTCGTGCCGTACCCGCTCCACCATTCGCCCCAGCTCCCGCCGTGACACACTAAACCGGTACCGTTGATATAAGCCGGTTGTTCCTACACTCCGCTTCACCCCATGATCTAACGATTGAACCTCCGTGTCAAGAACCGAAGGATCAAACGGTTGTACCTTCTTCGGACCCGGACGATTGATTAAAACAACGTTTTCCTTGATCCTGAAGCGCCACCGGTTAAAACTCGCTAAAGGGAGCTGAAGCGTCTTGCAAATCATCCCATAAGGCATCCCTGTCCGTTCCTTCATACTCTCAATCGTCTCTACAACCTTTCTGATCGCTTCTTGCCGATCTATTGTTTTTTTTTAGCGCCGCCGCGGTCCCGAAACTCCTCATACACCCCCAGGAACTCTTTCACCTTGGTGGTCTGCTTCGCGACATCCAGCTTCTTCTCCAATTCCTGGATCCGCTCCAGAAGCGTCTCCTTCTCTTCGTCCACAGGCACAGGCGGTCTTCCCGCAGGATGATTCTCCAACGCCAGGGCCATGGCTTTGAGCGACTTCTCCTCCCACTCGTAATACGTCTTGCGCGACACCCCCAGCCGCTGCGCTCCCTCCTTTGCAGTTAAGGCTCCACTGCGCACCTGGAGAATCACCAGCGCCCGCTCCCGTGCAAGTTTCTGTTCCTTCTCCCTCTCGTGCCGCCGTTTCCTTTCCTCCATCCAAAATCTCCCTGTAGATTGTCAGACCTTCTTCTCTGCCCCAACCTCCTTCAACTCTCCTGGCTTGGCCACCGGACTTCCCTGCAGTCTCGCCAAACGCCGCTCCAATCCTTTCATCGCTCCTCCCTTGCTCTTCCGCTCCAACAATACCGCAAGACGCGAGTTCAATGCCACTCTCTTCTCCATCACCGCAACCCGTGACTGCAATGCCAAGAGCATCCCCTCCATCGCCCGCTCCTGCCACTGGTTCAATAAACTCCACGCGACTCCCAACTCCTGGCAAACCTCTCCGGGTTTGCGTCTCTCCGTCCATACCGACAACACCGCCCGGCACTTCTCCTCCGCCGTGTGCCCCGAAACCTTCCTCCCTCTCTTGTCCTCTATCCCTGACCTCTCTACCTTCGGCTTCTCTACCTTGTCCATCGCTCTCCTCCCTCTTAATAGAACGATCTTTCTCTTCTCCTTTGGCGCCAACTTCATAGATCATCTCCTGCTTTCCACCGCCCTCTTCATCATCCACCATCAAACGCAGCTTTCCCTTCTCCGCCCGTAAGACCACCGACTGCCCCTCCATCCGCCCTACCATGTAAAACGGCTCCCGCGGCTTCCCCCGCAAGGCCATCTCCAGCACATTCTCTGCGATCCCTTGCTCCATCGTCTTTCGCAGCTCTGCCTGGATCTCAAAGTACCGATCCGCAGGACACAGCCCTCCAATCCCCTGGTGAGGCCGCTTGTAATTGTAATACTGCACCCACTGCCGAATCCTCTCTCTCGCCTCCTCAAAACTCCCAAACTGCGCCCGTACCAAGAACTCCTCATAGATCGTCTTCCAAAACCGCTCCACCTTCCCCAGCGTCATCGGATGATGGGCCTGGGACTTAATGTGTCTGACTCGGTCCTTCCGTAACTCCCGCTCAAACCGAGTCGATCCCCGCCAGTTCGTATATTGCCGTCCCCGATCTGTCAACACCTCCTTCGGTACCCCATACTCCCCAACTGCCCGACAATACACCTCCAGTACCTGATCCGCCGTCTGGCTCCGGTATAACTCCAAACCCGCCATGTACCGCGAGTAATCGTCGATAAACCCGATCAAATAGGCATACCGACCCCCCAGGCGAAAGGTGAAGATGTCCGACTGCCACAATTGATTCGGTGTCGACCGCTCAAAAAACCGAGGACGGGTGATGTTGCGATGGTGTTTCTTTCTGAAAGGAACAATCAACGATTCTGCCCGCAGCGTCCGACGGACTGTCTCCGGGCTCGCGCTGAGGAAGAACGCACGCTTTAAAAGATGGGAAATCCGCTTGACACCAAAGAGAGGCTCACGCTTCTTGATCTCGACGATCTTCTCGCGTACTGGTCCGGGAAGCTTCCGTCGTCTCCCCGAGGATATAATACGATTCCGTAACCCCGCTTCTCCCCGTTCCTGATATGCCTTCACCCAACGACAAATGACATCTTTACTGGCTCCTGCCTCCTCGGACAACAAAGAAACTGGTAACCCTTCTTCTAATCGTAACTTCACACACCGAAGCTTGAACTCAACCCCATACCGCTTCCCATACCGACTTCCTTTCCTCTTGCCCTTCTTCTTAACTCCTGCTACATTCTCCATGGGTACACTCCTTTCTCCTTCTCAGGAGTGTCACCCATTTCTCCCTTCTTCTTTAGCTTACGATCTGGTAGTTAGCTCATTTTTTTCCCTGATAAATAGATTCATGAAATAGATGCCAAAGGAATTCTTTCCTTTCAAAAAGTGAATTTGAAGAAATGATGGACTTATGTATTATAATTACTAAGGTGTCCATAATTGAGCAGGCATATTGTTCTGAAAATCTCCCCTAACCCCTCTTTTCCAAAGAGGGGGAGTTCTTCCTTTTTCTAAGAGGAGGCAGGGATTTAATCTTCAATGTCTACGTAATTATTGAGTAATCATTCGATGGAAAAGTTTATCGAGATTATTGGAGCGAAGTCTCACAACCTCAAGAATATCAACTGTCGAATTCCAAGAGGAAAGATCACGGTCATCACAGGTGTCTCCGGGTCGGGCAAATCAACTCTTGCTTTTGACACCCTCTTCGCGGAGGGGCAGAGACGTTACATTGAATCCCTCTCCACTTATGCCCGGCAATTTTTAGAGAAGATGGACCGGCCTGATGTAGAGGCTATCCATGGAATCCCCCCTGCCATTGCGATTGAGCAGAAGAATAGTGTAAAGAATGCCCGTTCCACGGTTGGAACAGCTTCTGAGATTTATGACTACCTCAGGCTCCTCTTCGCCAAGATCGGTGAAGTCTTCTGCCCGGAGTGCCATATCAAAGTCTCAGGAGATACTGTGGAGAGCGTTGTCGAACAGATCCTGATTCAATTTAAAGGAGTAAAGATTTTCATCCTCAGCCCGGTTTCTCTCGGCGACGGCCAGGAAAGAGAGCTTAAGGTAAAAGATCTCATCAAAAATGGTTATTACCGAATCTGGGAGAAAGGGCAGATTCTTGATCTCACCAGCCTCCCTCTTCCTGAAATTGTACGTCGGAAGACGCTCTCCGTTCTTATCGACCGGCTTATCTCCGAAGATAAGGAAAGATCAAGGCTATCCGAAGCCATTCAGAGAGGGTTTCAAATAGGGAATGGTAAAATTGAAGTGCTTACTGAGCACGGTAAGAGAATGACCTTCAACAGGAGTTTCTCCTGTAATCGCTGTGGACGAAACTTTTCAGAGCCTGAGCCCCTTCTCTTCTCGTTTAACAGCCCTCTCGGGGCCTGCCGTGTGTGCCAGGGTTTTGGCAGGATCATCGGGATTGATTGGCAGAAGGTCATCCCGGACCCGAAAAAAACATTGAAAGAAAAACCCTTTGCCCCCTGGAACACGCCTGCCTATCAAGACCTGTATGAATACCTATGGGAGGCCTGTCGGAGGCACAAAATTCCAATCCAAAAACCGTTTGAAGAACTTCTCCCTCATCAGAAAGAGATCTTGATTAATGGGAAAGGGGAGTTCATCGGTCTAAAAGGATTCTTTGAATGGATGGAGGGAAAGCGATACAAGGTTCACTACCGAGTCTTCCTCAGCAAATACCGAGCCTACACCCCCTGCCCTGTTTGCCACAATACCCGACTCAAAGAGGAAGCACTTTATGTGTTCCTGGCGGGAAAGAACATTGCTGAGCTTTGCGAGATGCCCATTTCAGATCTTCGAATGTTCTTTAAAGATTTGCCAATTAGAGATTTTCAAAAGAAAGTTGGGGAACGTCTCCTTAAAGAGATTAACGATCGAATCGGATTCATGGTGGATGTTGGATTAGGGTACTTAACTCTCTCCCGTCAAACCAGAACTCTCTCCAGCGGCGAATATCAACGGATCACATTGGCAAGATCGCTCGGTTCGGCTCTAACTGAAACTCTCTATGTCTTAGATGAGCCGAGTATTGGCCTCCATGCGAGGGATACCCATCGTCTCCTTCGGTCCCTTCGGAAATTACGAGAAGGAGGAAACACGGTGGTCGTAGTAGAACACGATCCGGATGTGATACGAGCAGCCGATGAAGTCATTGACCTTGGCCCTGGCGCCGGAAGATGGGGAGGTTCTATGGTCTTTCAAGGGGGATTAGAATCCCTTCTGAAAAACCAGGATTCGATTACAGCCCGCTACTTGAGGGATGGAACGATTTCTGCTCTAACCAGGTCTCTTAGAAAACCGCAGGGATGGATCTCCATTCGCAACGCACGGGAGCACAATCTTAAAGGAATCGATGTCAGGATTCCATTGGGCGTGATGGTTTGTATCACTGGCGTCTCCGGAGCCGGAAAGACTACCTTGGTTCACAACATTCTATACGCAGGAGCAAAGGGAAATGGAAACTCAGGCTTTGAAAAAGGGGCTTTTGATTCCATCAAAGGTCTTGAACAGGTCGATGATCTCATCCTGGTCGATCAATCTCCCATCGGGAAAAGCCTTCGATCCAACCCGGCCACTTATGTCAAAGTATTCAGTGAGATTCGGGATCTCTTTGCTCTCACCCGGGAGGCCAAAAGATTAGGGTTCAAACCCCGCCACTTCTCTTTTAATACAGAAGGGGGCCGATGTGAAACCTGCCAGGGCGCAGGATTTCAAGTTCTGGACATGCAATTCTTGGAGGATGTCACGATCACCTGCGAAACGTGCGAAGGGAAAAGATTTCGACCCGAGATTCTCAAAGTGAAGTATCGAGATAAGAATATTTCAGAAGTATTAAATATGACGGTTGATGAGGCCGTCACTTTCTTTCAAACCCACAGACGGATTCTTTCAAAACTTCAAATCTTTAAAGATGTCGGCTTAGGCTATCTCAGCCTCGGCCAGTCCACCAATACGCTGAGCGGAGGAGAATCACAGCGCTTAAAACTGGCTCAGCATATCGGCCAAAGCAAAACAGGAAAAAATCTCTTCATCTTTGACGAACCCACAACAGGTCTCCATATGGCCGATGTCGAACTCCTTCTTATGACCTTCCAGCAGCTTCTTTCCCAAGGCCATTCGATCATCGTGATCGAACACAACTTAGACCTCATCCAACGTGCAGACTATATCATTGATTTGGGACCGGAAGGAGGGGAAGAAGGAGGAAGGATTATTGCGGAAGGCGATCTCAAAACGATCATTGCTTCGCAACAATCCTACACTGGGGAGTTTTTGAGGCAACGCCTGAACGAAACAAAGGTTTAGGTTAAGGCTAAGGCTAAGATTAAAACCTGAGATCCCTCAATCTCAACCTCAGCCTCAACCTAAATCTCTGTTCTCTGTTTCATGCAGCTGAGCATCTGTTCGAGGCGGTTCCGTTCAAATCCCACCATCACCTCGTTGCATGCCGTAATGACCGGAACGCTTCGTGCGCCCGAAATCTTTACCATCTCGTCTAATGCAGCCCGGTCTTTGGTCACATCATATTCCGTAAATTTGTAGCCTTTTTGCGAAAGAAACTCTTTCGCCATCTTACAATAGGGTCAAGTCGGTGTGGAATAAACCTTGATTTCGTCTTCTGCCATGATCGGTCCTCCTTTACAGATAATCTTTTAAAACTAGCACCTTTATATCTTTTATCTGTTTAAGCTTATTATCATTGGTAAGAAATGCATCTGCACCCACATTAATAGCTACGGAAATCTGTATAGCATCAATGGCTTTGAGGTATGGATAATTCCCTCTCAACATACCAGCTCTTTCAGCCATGTCTTGAGATATTTCTATCAATCTAAGATTTTTGCCATACTTGAGAAACTCTGCAAATCTCCTTGCTAGCTTTTCATCCCCAATCTCAGTTGGTTTCGGGAGAACTTCAGTCAGGGTTATAACAGAAGAAAACGCATTCAATTTTCCCGATTGAAAGAAATCAACAACTTTTTTGGCAAGAGGCCCAAAAATAGGGTTTGCCTCAATGTAATAGATGATAGGCGCTGTATCTATAAAAATAGAATCGATCCGGCCAAGCTCTTCGTCAAGGGTCATACCCTATCCTCTCTCAAACGATTGACATGTTCTTGGGCATCTTCTCCTTTCCATAAACCTTTCCCAAGTCCATAAAGTTTATTCCAGTCAAGTTCCTTTTTCATCGCAAGTCCATTCTTCCTTAACTGGTTAGCAAGCTTTTCAAGCAGTTTTAACTGCTCCTTGGCCGAAAGCTTCTCTATCTCTTTCTCAATTATCTCTAAGGTAACTGCCCTGCGCATCTTTGCCTCCTTCATTGCCCTGCATTTAATTTATTTATAATTAACTCCCTTTACTCTATTTACACTCATCTCGTTCCAATTGTCAACCAATGTTTTTCTTGTTATTCCAAATTTCAATTGTTGCGTTTTCCCAAGTTTGAATTGTCACATTGTTTTTCACAAATATCTAAAACCATATGATATTATTTCAAGACACTTATATCACGCATAGCATCAGAATTAACTCATCCAGTGGCCTCCCAGGAGAAATCTTGGAATTCTATTTTTCTTCGGGCAATAATCAAATTACACCTGTTCTTCATTACAAAAGGGCGACAATTCAAACTTGGAATTCTACGACATCTCAAACTTGGGATCACATTTTCCTAAATCTCCCATTCACTGGCTCCACCCTCACCCCTGCCCTTTCCACTGCCTAGCGGACTTGTTTATTGATATTACGATTGTGCACGTTATTGCTTACTCTTGGCTGGTTGCTTGAACAAAGAACTGTCCACCATCTTTAGGATACAAGTCGTTAAATTCTTTCTTGCGCTTCTCGATATATCCCAAGAGATATTCCTTCAAATCTGATGGAGGAAGGGAGGTTATATCAAGGTATGGATCTCCTCCCCAGCCCGAACTGTAATATATTTTGAGCTTTTTCGCGGCTAATAGGTTCAGAATTGGATCAATGATATCTTTTGGGTCTTGGCATAAGCCATTTTTGAGGAATCCATGTATGATTCCATGCACCGATTCTTCTTCATAGGCCGCCTCTTCAAGAAGTAATTTTTCTATTCCTTCTAACGTTTCCATTCTAACCCCTATCTTTATTTCTTAGACTCCGAATAATTTCGAGTTTGAGGTCCCAGACCTGCAATAATCACTTCGAATGCACCCGTCATTGGTAGGGAAGCTACTTGCTATTATACCCCATTTTTCAGATTTCCTTTACTAAATTTTAGGCTATAATGTCCTTCATGAATTCTGGGGGAGGCAAATCAACCTCGATTAGAACGGCCAATTTCAAAGATCTTCAAAATGCTGCAGAAGACTTCCGTTACCTCCTCAACCGGAGATACCCCAGGAAAGCTGCGCTGGAACTGGTGGGGAATCGATACGGATTAACTTTTGAAGAGCGGCACCTTCTTCATCGGGGAGTTTTTTCAAATTCCGATTCTAAATCGAGGAAAAAGAAAATGATCCCCATCACAGGCATCCGGAATAAAGATCTGGCTATTGACGGTCACAACGTCCTAATCACAATTGAAGCGGCCCTCTCTGGCCGTCCTCTGGTATTAGCGGATGACGGGTTTATCAGGGATATCTCCGGCCTCTCTGGAAGTTTTGCGAAATCAGAAATAACAGAAGCAGCCATCCAATTGATTCTCAATGTCTTGAAGAAATGGAAGCCCCCAAAAACCCTCTTCCTCTTCGATGCACCGATAAGTATGAGCGGTAAATTGGCTGAGGAGATCAGAGATCGATTAAAGCGAGAGAATCTTTTAGGCGATGCCATGGCTGTGAAGGTTCCGGAAAAGATTCTGATCGGGTACCCTGGAGTGATCGCTACGAGTGACACGGCCATCATTAACCCATCCAAAAAGGTGCTGGATTTAGCCGGTTATATCATAACGAAGAGAATTGGGTTAAGATCGTTTCTGCAATGGAAGAAAAAACCATCGAGGGGCTAAAGTCCCCTGCCTAAAGGAGAGAAACCCCATTTGGAAAGCGCTGAAAGGATTGAAAGCTATCGCTGGGTGATCCTGGCCGTAGTCTATCTATCCATCCTTGCTTTTACACTCATCTTCCAATCCATCCCACCCCTCCTTCCTTTAATCATTGCTGAACTCCATTTAACTTACGCCCAATCCGGCCTCCTCATGAGCCTTTTCTCGCTCCCCGGCCTTTTCATCTCCCTCTTAGGTGGATTTCTCTCAGACCGTTATAGAATGAGGCCTTTAGCAGCAGGTTGCTTTTTATTAATGATCGGGGGAACCTTGCTCGTGGGATTAGGGATGAATCTCCAGATCCTATGGGTAGGAAGAGTCATCGCCGGAATCGGCGGCATCACCCTTTCCATTTTCCTTCC
This sequence comes from uncultured delta proteobacterium, assembly GCA_963827685.1. Taxonomy (GTDB): domain Bacteria; phylum Desulfobacterota; class BSN033; order BSN033; family UBA1163; genus UBA1163. The sequence goes on from CAWHBU010000002.1 coordinate 986,742, forward strand.
CAAACTGCTTTCTCAATGGTTTAAAGACAGGGAGTTAGGTCTTGCCATGGGTATCTACAATACCGGCGTCCCCCTTGGTTCGGTTATTTGCTTCGGGTTCTTTGGAAAAATGGGAAGCCTATGGGGATGGCGCATCCCTATTTTATTCACTGGGATGTATTTGCTCATCACCTTCATCCTTTTCTTGAGCCTTTACCGATTGCCCCCTTCGCCAGTGCCCAGAGAAGGCAGACCGCTAAGTATTTATAAGTCGTTAAAAGAGGCGGGATGGCCCATTTGGTTAGCGGGCTTTTCGTGGCTCTGGTTCAATGCTGCCTTCAGCTCTTTCGCTACTTTTGCACCCAACTTCTTTCTCCAGAAGGGCTATACGATTGAAGAGAGCGGCCTCCTCATCGGAATCCCCCTTTTGGGTTCTCTTCTCTTTAGTGCCCCCATAGGATATTTGGTGGACCGATTTAGACATCAGGAATGGTTCATTGGAACGGGGGCCGTTGCATTGGCCGTCCTGGCATTATTTTTCAATTTTAGCTCTTCGTTTCTACTGCTCGTCATCTTGATGGGAATCTTTTCAGCAATGATTCCCGCTCCAATTTATTCCCTTCCCCCGGAAATGTTAAAACCAGAAAATGTTGGATTGGGATTCGGAGTCATCTCCACCTGCTCGAGCGTCGGCCTATTTGTTGCACCCTATCTCGTTGGAAAGGCCAGAGATTTAACAGGCTCTTACAACTGGAGTTTCGTCTTAATCTCAGTCTTCTTCTTTCTCATCACGATCTTCATCGGCTTCACCCACCGCTCCCAAAACAGAATAAAAACGTTTTGACCGGAACGTGCCCCGCAAGCCCCGTCTTGCCTGCCTGCCGGTAGGCAGGTAGGCTGGGTTAAGGGGCACGATATGAATGATATTACAATGCCGGGAAGCCCCGCCCTGTGGGCGGGGAGCTTCGCTTATAAGTTAGGAGTTCGGAGTTAAAAACCTAAAATAAGATAAGAAAAGACTTCCAAAAAGAAATTAAAGCGGAAAGAATGGCCCATTTTTCCCCTCCTTTACAAAATTGTCCTCTTCTGAGTAAATTTTTCATAAATTGTCCATCTTGTCCTATTCAACTCCTCTCGCTCACATCTATACATCTTACCTTCAAAAATCTTAAAAGACCTTAAAAAATAGGATGTTAGGGGAAAATCCATATTCTTTATGAAAATTTGGAGCATCTTGGAACAAAACTTGCTTTTTTGCTAATCCTTAGGAAAATCTATGCCCATAGTAGACTGAATCATGATGGCGAAAAAACCTAATAGAGCCATTTCCGAACAACCTAAAGGAACACCTATACTAACCCAAAACATTAATAGAAAAAAAATAACTACCCATTTATCAGATCGGAAAACAACTGGATCCCTCAAAAACTTAGCTATCACCAAACTCTTCCCTGCTGAACGGACAGAGGAGGCGCTGCGGGAAGCCGAACGTTTTCTAAACAGCATCTTTACAAGTATCCAGGACGGCATCAGTATTCTTGACAAGGATATGAATATTATTCGCGTCAACCAGACCATCGAACGCTGGTATTCCCACGCCATGCCGCTTGTTGGCAGGAAATGTTATGAAGCCTACCATGGCCGAAAGGAACGATGCGATACATGCCCTACCCATCAAACGATTCTTACAGGAAAAGGTGCTTATGAGACTGTCCCGAAGACGGGAGCAAATGGAGAAATTGTTGGATGGCTTGATCTCTATAGTTTTCCTCTAATTGATACAACAACTGGAAAGATGAAAGGTGTAATCGAATATGTCCGCGACGTCACCGAGCGCAAGCGGGCGGAGGAGGCATTGCGCCAAAGTGAGGAGAAATACCGAACCATTCTTGAAAGCATCCAGGACGGCTATTTTGAGGTTGACCTTGCCGGGAATCTTACCTTCGTTAATGACGTAGTCTGCAGATATCTCGGATATACCAAAAAGGAATTGATCGGGGAGAACTACCGGCAGTACACGGATGAAGAAACTGCAAGAAGATTGCGTGAACTCTACATCGAACTCTACAGAACAGGGACACCGATTGAGGCAATGGAACAAGAAGTCTTCAGAAAAGACGGGACGAAAGGTACTGTCGAAGTTTCGGTATCTCTTATCAAGGATTCAGAGGGCAAACCGATCGGATTTCGGGCTGTTTCTCGGGATATCACCAAGCGCAAGCGTGCAGAGGAGGCGCTGCAGGAGAGCGAAAAATACTTTAAGGAGATTACAGAAAACTCTTCAGATATCATTATCATTACGGATAAAAACGGAGACATAAAATATTGCAGCCGTTCTATCGAGCGTTTTACCGGATACAAGCCTGAGGAACTAATCGGTAGAAGTACGCTCACACTTATTCATCCGGATGACAAAAAACGTGCTGTCGGTGATTTCGGCAAGGCTATTCTGGCAATAGATCCCGCGATCCCCAATGCATTCCGCATAGTGCATAAAGATGGTTCAGAACGCTATTTTGAGGGGCTGGGAAAAAATCTCTTAGATAATCCAGCTGTTGCAGGTTTTATCATGAATGTCCGTGATATCACCGAGCGCAAGCAGGCGGAAGAGGCCCTGCACGAAAACGAGAAAAGACTCCAGTCCCTCATGGATGCCTCGCCGATAGGTATTTCCTGGGCAGACATGGACGGAAACATCAAATACAACAACCGCAAGTTCCGTCAGCTCTTCGGCTATACCGTTGACGACATTCCAACCATCGCTGAGTGGCGCCGTCTGGCCTATCCAGACCCGGCCTACCGTGAGACGGTCCCTTCCCTTGTCGCCATGCTCACCGAGGCACAGAAGCAAGGGAAAGAGATGAAGCCTATAGAAGTGACCGTCACGTGCAAAGACGGTTCCACTCGCAACGTGGAGCAGATGGGAGCCTTCGCCTCTAAGCAAATCCTGGCCATTTACAACGATCTCACCGAACACAAATTGGCTGAAGAAGCACTGCGCCAGAGTGAGGAGAGATACCGGACCATTCTTGAGAACATCCAAGACGGCTATTTTGAGGTTGACCTTGCCGGCAACCTTACCTTCGTTAATGATGCGGAGTGCGTCAGTCTCGGATATTCCAGAGATGAATTGATCGGAATGAACAACCGCCAGTATACAGATAAAGAGAACGCAAAGAAATTGTTTCAAGCTTTTAATAAACTCTACAGAACAGGGGAACCGGTTAAGGGATTAGATTTGGAAGTTATCAGAAAGGACGGGACGAAAGCGTTTGACGAACTTTCAGTATCTCTTATAAGGGGTTCAGAAGGCAAACCGGTCGGATTCCGGGGTATTTCTCGAGACATCACCGAGCGCAAGCGGGCAGAGGAGGCACTGCGCCACAGTGAGGAGAGATATCGAAATATTCTTGAGAGCATCCTGGAGGGCTATTACGAAGAAGACCTTGCCGGTAACTTTGTCTTCTTTAACGAAGCGATGTGCCGAATATATGGGTACCCCAAAGAAGAATTGTTGGGCTTAAATTACAAAAAATATACAAGTGAAGAAACTGCGAAAAGACTGTTTCAAATATTCAACGAAATGTACAGAACAGGGAACCCCTGTAAAGAATATAGCTATGAGCTTATAAGAAAAGACGGGGTTAAGAGATACATTGAGGCATCTGCATCTTTAAGAAGAGATTCATCGGGTAAACCGACAGGGTTTAGAGGGGTTGTACGGGACGCCACCGAGCGCAAGCGTGCAGAGGAGGCACTGCGCCAGAGTGAGGAGAGATACCGAACCATTATTGAAAACATCCAGGACGGCTATTTCGAGGTTAACCTTGCTGGAAATTTTACCTTCGTTAATGACGCGGAGTGCGTCATTCACGGATATTCCAGAGATGAATTGATCGGCATGAACAACCGGCAGTATACGGATAAAGAGAACGCAAAGAAGGTGTTTGAAGCTTTTAATAAACTCTACAGAACAGGGGAGCTTGGTAGAGTACTGGATTATGAAATTATAAGAAAAGACGGGACTAAAGCGTTTACTGAACTTTCCGTATCTCTTATAAGGAATTCAGAAGACAAACCGATCGGATTCCGGGGTATTTCTCGGGACATCACCGAGCGCAAGCAGGCTGAAGAAGAGAAGTCATTTCTTCAAGAGCAACTTCGGCAGTCGCAGAAAATGGAGGCCATTGGTCAGTTGGCAGGGGGTGTTGCCCATGATTTCAATAACCTCCTGACCGTCATCAAGGGCTACAGTCAACTTTCCCTTTTCGACCTTAAAGAAAACGATCCTCTCCGAGGCAACATCCAAGAGATTGAAAAAGCCACCCAGCGGGCAACAGATTTAACCCGTCAACTTTTAGCCTTCAGCCGTCGCCAGATCTTAGACCTCAAAGTGCTCGATCTGAATGTCCTTTTAAAAGATATGGAAAAGATGCTGCGCCGGATCATTGGCGAGGACATCGAACTGGTCATTCTCTTATCCGAAGATATAGGAAAGGTGAAAGTAGATCCGAGTCAAATTGAACAAGTGATCTTCAATTTAGCCGTAAACGCCAGAGATGCCATGCCTTCTGGCGGGAGACTCGCCATCGAAACGGCGAATGCAGAGTTGGATGAAGAGTATGCCCATGCGCATGTCAGTGTGGCCCCAGGTCGATATGTGAGGCTTTCCGTCAGCGACACAGGGGTCGGGATGACGCAGGAGGTGAAAGAGAGAGTCTTCGAACCCTTCTTTACGACTAAAGAAAAAGGAAAGGGCACCGGATTGGGTCTTTCCATGGTCTATGGAATCGTGAAGCAGAGTAATGGGAATATCTGGGTTTATAGTGAACCGGGACGTGGGACGACCTTTAGGATTTATTTTCCAAGGACGGAGGAAGAGGCAGATACACTTCGCGAGCGAGAAGAAGCGGATTTCTTTCCGAGGGGGAGCGAGACAATCCTCCTGGTGGAGGATGATGAGTTGGTGCGAGATCTGGCAAACCGACTTTTAGAACAACAGGGCTACAGAGTTTTGAAGGCAGCCAATGGCCAAGAGGCGCTGCTTGTCGCGAAGGAACATGTTGGAGAAACGATCCACCTCCTGCTGGCTGATATTGTGATGCCCCAGATGGGTGGAAAAGAGTTAGCCGATTGGCTTAAAATTTCCCGGCCCAACGTCAAAGTTCTCTTTACATCAGGCTACGCGGACAATGCGATTGTCCACCACGGTGTGCTGAACCCGGGAACCCACTTCCTCCAAAAACCTTTCTCTCTCAAAACTTTATCAAACAAAGTGCGCGAGGTATTGGACGGATAAATCAAGATGAGGTAACCCCCCTCTATTCCCCCCTTAAGTTAAGGGGGGATGAAGGGGGGGTTAGAAGAAAAGAAACTTTTGGGGACACATCGGGACATAGAATCAAATAACTTTGAGACCAGAATTGGAGCGAATCGATGAAAGAGATTATGACACCCCGTGAGGCAGCAGAATATTTGAGTGTCCATGTTCGAACCATTTATCGCCTAGCCAAGAACGGAGACATCCCTGGCCGCAAGGTAGGTGGAAGTTGGAGGTTCAAAAAGAATGCTCTGGATGAATGGCTTTCGTGGAGAGAAAACCCCTCTTCTATTGAAAAAGGACAAAAAGAGAGGATTCAAGGGAGCAGGTGAAATGCTTGATAGTCACAGGAGATTGAGAGTTTGGCAGAAAGGACATCAACCAAGGGCCTATGAACCTCTGGCCTCCTGGCACGCGGGCTTGAACTCTCATGGGGAACTCTTTACCAAGAGGACTTAATCATGGAAAACAGAATCTTAGTCGTGGATGACGAAAAAGAAATCAGGGGCTTTCTCACCAAGGCGCTTAGCCGCATGGGTGGATTCCACGTAGAACTTGCGGAGTCGGGAAAAGAAGCACTCCAAAAAATTGAGAAAGAACCCTTCGATCTCATTCTGACAGATCTGAAGATGCCGGAGATGGATGGACTTCAATTGATCACAGAGATTGCTAAGTCAAGACCCGAAACCCTTACGATGATGATGACGGGCCATGGAACCATCGACTCCGCATTGGAGGCGATGAAACGGGGAGCGAGTGATTATCTCATGAAGCCCCTCAACCTCGATGAGTTGATTGTTCGCATCCGAAAGGTCCTGGAAGAGAAACAACGCTTTACCAGGCTCAGGGACTTCGCCGACCAACTGGAAATGGCCAATCAGGAGTTGAGAAGGATTGATGGCATGAAATCTGAGTTTGTCTCGGTAGCTTCTCATGAGTTAAGAACGCCGCTCGCTGCTATTAAGAATGCAGTCCAATTGGTCCTGAAGGGAACAACCGGAAAGATCAATGAAAATCAAGTGAAGTTTCTTTCCATGGCAGAGAGAAATATCAATCGCCTGACCAATATCCTCAACGATCTTCTGAACCTCTCAAGAATTGAGTCCGGAAGGATTGAATTGAATTTTGAGAATACCCGATTGAAAGGGCTCATCGAATTAACGGCATCCTCTCTCAGACCTCACGCTGATGGAAAGTCCATCCAGATCGACGTGGAAGTCAGTGAAGAACTTCCAGCGGTCTATGGAGATCCGGAAAAAATTGAACAGATCCTGACGAACCTCATCGGCAACGCCATCAAATTCACACCGGATCGTGGAAAAATTCTGATCACCGCCAAACCCCTATCCAAGGACCAAAAGGGAGGTTATGGAGACAGGGTTGCCGTCTCTGTAAAAGATACGGGAATCGGAATCCCACCCGAACACTTGGATGCTATCTTTCAAAAATTTCATCAGGTGGAAGGCTCCCTCCACCGATCGGTGAGCGGGACAGGATTAGGTCTCGCCATCACAAAAGGGTTGGTCGAGGCCCACCAAGGAAGAATCTGGGTGGACAGCGAGGTGGGAAAAGGGACCACATTTACATTCACCTTGCCCTGTTCAGAAGGCGAGAGAAGAGACCCTCATTTCCGTTTCATCCTCGATAAGGAGTTTTACCGGGCCCAGCAAAATGATTCTCCTCTCACCCTCTTTCTGATTCAGGTGTTGGAGGAAAAAGGGGAGGTCAAAGAGGCTTTATTAGACCGGTTGGAAATGAAGGTGAAACAATGTCTTTGTAGGAAGGCCGATATTTTATTGAGACGGGAGAAAGAAAAAATACTGGCCGCCCTATGTGAGGCGAATCTTAAAGGAGCTCAGGTGATCCGCCAACGCATAGAGATGGAAATCAAAAGGTACCCTATCGAGGGTCATGAGGCAGTCATCAAAGTGGGAACAGCCACTTACCCTGAAGAGGCACTTTCCAAGGCAGAACTTTTCAGGCTGGCAAAAGAACGACTGGGAGGTTGAAACATGAACCCGAAGAAGATTTTGATTGTTGACGATGAGGTCGACTTAGTGGAAACCGTCCGTTTCCCCCTGGAGATGGAAGGATATCATGTCCTGGTCTCTTATAATGGTGAGGATGCCCTGAATCAAGCCCGCAAAGAGAACCCGGACCTGATCCTCCTGGATCTCATGCTGCCAAAATTGGATGGGTATAAAGTATGTCGGCTATTGAAATTCGACGAGAGGTACAAACATATTCCCATTTTAATGCTGACCGCCAAGACCCAGGAAAAAGATAAAGTCCTCGGAATGGAGACCGGGGCGGATGAGTATATCACCAAACCGTTTGAGATGGATTATTTGCTGAAGAAGGTGAAGGAGTATCTGTCCAAATGAGTAAGATGGTCGAGGAGGCGATTTGATTTCGGAATGCAGAATGCGGAATGCGGAGTAACATTCCGAAATCCGCAATCCGAATTCCGCAATTTTAAAAGGAATGATTCATGCCGACCTTTAAATATCGAGTGAGGGACAGATTAGGGAAAGCGATGACCGGGACGATTGAGGCTCCGACGGTCGAGGTGGCAGGAAATCATCTCTATGAGAAGGGATACTTGCCCATCGCCGTTGAAGAGGAGTCGGCTTCCGTCTCCATCGATTTGTCAGACTTTTGGAAACGATTCCAAAAAGTGAAGCCGGAAGAAATTATTGTCTTCAGTCAGCAGCTCTCCACTTTGTATAAAGCAGGATTACCCTTGCTTTCGGGGCTAAAGGGTTTGAGAGACCAGACATTGAATCGACAATTTAAAGAAATACTGGAGGAGATCAATCTCCAGGTTGAAGGAGGAGATACACTTTTCGAGGCTATGTCCAGACATCCGGATGTCTTTTCCGTGGTTTTTCTCAATATGATCCGGGCCGGTGAAACTTCAGGGAGGCTGGGGGAATCGCTCGATCGCTTCGTCATTCTTGCAGATCGAGAATTGAGGAGTCGACAAAAAGTGAAAGAGGCAACCCGTTATCCGAAGATTGTCGTCTTTGCAGTGATCATGGCATTTATCGTTTTGCTTACTTTTGTCATACCGAGGTTTGCTCAGGTCTTTGCTCAGTTTAATACGACCCTACCCTTGCCGACCCGAATAATGATTGGGGTTAATAACCTCTTTAACCTCTTTATTCATTACTGGTATCTCACTTTACCAGTACTTCTGCTCATTCCGATCCTGTTAAAACGCTATATGAATACAGAAGAAGGAAAGTTCTTCTGGGATAAGCTCAAAACGAGAATCCCTGGATTCGGTCGTCTTTTTGTAATTGCTGCCCTGTCTCGATTTGCCCACACTTTTGTCATGCTAAACAAAAGCGGTATTCCTATCCTTCAGACCCTTGAGATCACCTCTACCACCATCAACAACGTTGTTATTTCTCAATCGATAGGAAAAATTAGCCAACAGATAAGAGAAGGGAGAAGTCTGGCGGACTCGATGAAGGAGAGTGGAAGGTTCACCCCCCTCGTCATCCAGATGATAGGGGTAGGAGAAACGACAGGAACATTGGACGAGATGTTGATAAGAATAACGGAATATTATGATATCGAATTAGAAAATTCGATCAAACAAATGACTACTTACATTGAACCTGCTTTGACACTCTTTATGGGAGTCGTTGTTCTGTTTCTGGCATTGGCCGTTTTTTTGCCGTGGTGGAACATGGCCAAAGTGTTTCGATAAGTCCAGGAGGAAAGATGTTCAAGAAAATGCAAATGAATGTTGTAGCAGTAGCCTTCAGGTTGCTCCGGTTGTTATTAGCCGTAACTATTTGGTCGTGCCATGCTTGGGTAGCCCCAACCTATAGGCTATGCCATGTTTTGGCAGCCGCAACCTTTGGGTTGCGTAGTCTTCGTATTGATAGAAACAGGATTGCTGCAGTAATTTCGCTGGTTAAAGCCTTACCTAATTGGTCATTGCGAGGAGTGAAGCGGTTGCGAGGCGCAGCCGAAGCAAACTCGGAGATTCCTCGCTTTGCTCGGAACAAGCTCCGCAATCTCAAGAAAAACGAGATTGCCACGCCCTCTGGGCTCGCAATGACGTGTCAGAAGAGTAAATGCGCTTGTATTAATTGCTCCAAACTTGGTGACTCACGAGAGCGAGTCATTCCCATAACATCGATCCCAAAAATCTGGAGTCATGGAGTCATGGGCACACGGGTTCAAGAAAAAATAATAAAAAATAAACCCTCGGACCCTCGAACCCTTGAACCCTTGAACCCTTCGGGGTTCACCCTAATCGAACTCATCGTTGTCATGATCATCATCGGAATCCTGGCTGCCACTGTGTTACCCAGGATCGATTTTGGTGGTACCTCCTCCACAGCTTCGGCGGGCGGAGCGGCCTATATGATTGCCTCGGATATTCGATATACCCAGGAATGCGCCATGGCCAATAGGATTTCAAAGAGTATCGTTTTCACGAATGGTTCTTCTACTTATACATTCAGCCCGGTGAGCACTGGGATGGATCCTTCAGGCCAACTGCAGTCCATCGGAGCAACCATTGGCACAACAGTGACCTTCACCTTTAACTCACTGGGAGAACCAATAGCGGGTGGAGGCAGTTCGGTTACAGTCTCCGCAGGAGGAATAACAAGACCGATCACTGTAACGCAATATACAGGAAAGGTAAGCTATTGATTGCGGATTTCGGAATAAAAAATAGTTGAGACAAAGAAAGAATATTTATGGAAAAGAGACATCTGAAAGAAAGAACAAAAAGTTTCGCTTTGAAGGTTATTAAAACCGTTTCTTCAATAAGGGCAGCAAGGAAGGGTAAGGAATGAGTAGTAATTCCGAAATCCACGGGGCGTGTGTGATGAAAAACTTGATTTCAGGGTTAAAATATTCCGCATTCCGCATTCCGCAATCCGCATTCGGTAAAAGGGGCTTTACACTCATGGAAATCATCGTCCTGATCGTTATGGCGGGAATCATCATTCCTGCTATTGTCGTCCCTTTTGCAACAGGGATTCGAGGGAGTAATAAGCCAGAAATGGTAACAACAGCAATGTACCTCGCCCATCAGAAGATGGAGGAATTGATGAAATTTAATTATTGCCGGGCACCCGATTTGACTCCTGGTACATATACACTGCCGGCGCCACCTATTGCCGGCTACACGTGGCAATGGGTAATTTCCTATGTGACCAATACTTTTGCCGCTTCAGGATCAGATGTTGGCTATAAGATGATCCAGGTTACTGTAACAGACCCACAAGGCAGTACTTATAATGTCTATTCGGTTGTTACAAGATTTTAGTAATTGAAAGGGTCGGAGGGGCCCAGGGTTCAAGGGGTCAGGTGATATGCTGAGAAAAAGCAAAAAAATGAAGACTCTGGGAACGATAAATCGGCACGGATTTGTTAAACCGATCGCAGAATCACTCGAATCCTTGACCCCTCGAATCCTTGAACCCCGGTCTAAAGGTTTCACCTTGATGGAAATTATCGTTGTGATTGTCATCTTAGCCATTGTCTCAGCGATTAGTATTAAGTTCTTAGTCGATAGTCTGAGGATCTATACAATGACAGTGAATCAAAAGACCCTGTTTGACGAAGGGAAATTAGCGTTGGAGAGAATGTGCAGAGATATCCGGGATGGAAGGAGCATTACAGGGGTTACTGCCAGTTCCGTCACTTTTGTGAGAGACGATGCGACGGCCCAAGACATTGCTGGTGAAACGATCATTTTTCAACGAAACGCCGCCGCAAACACTCTTGAAAAGGTCAAAGCTTCACCTGTCGCTACCAGTACAATGGCCAGCAATGTCACTACATTTACCGTGGCAAACGCGACAAATGAGATCCAGCTTACATTGACACTCAGTCTAACAAGCGGAGAGAATGTGACCTTGCAGACAAAGGTCTATCCCAAAAACCTTGCAAGAGACACGACGTATACATATAAAAACTTTATTCAAAACTGGCAGGAGGCCTATCAATAAATTGAGAAAGCTTAAGCTTAACAATTCAAAAGGTATTTCAGTCATCTTCCTGATTATGGCCATGTTGCTGATGGTCATCATCGGATATGTATTTTCTTATTTGATTCCCACAAAACAGAAATCCGTGGTCTTCCCAATCCAGTCCACCCAGGCTTTCTTTCTTGCCCAATCCGGCGTGGAATTCGCTGTCCGTTTTGCCAAGGATCAACGTTGGACAACGCCGACTTTGCTTACTAATCTTAATACCCCTCCTAACAACACAAGAACTCTTGGGAGCGGAAGCTTTTCCCTTGCCTATACTGCTGCCACAGATACTCTTACCTCTTCTGGGCAAGTTCCCACTGGCACTACAAGAAGGAGCGTTACCGTTTCCAATTTTACCAGTTTCTTGTACTACTTCTCCTACCGTAGGCCGATTACGGTACAGGCGGGGCAGGTCACTGGTGGCCCTCTTATTAGTTTCCCCATGCTCGTAAGTGTGACAAACGCTAATCTTTCAAACGTCGCACCCAATGGACGTATTGCCAGCTACAATGCGACGACGAACGATCCCCAGGACCTTATGTTCGAAGCTCTGGACCCCACCACTTGCGGGACGACCGCGCCCTGTAGGTTGGATCATGAAATTGAATACTATAATCCAGCGACAGGGCAACTCATTGCATGGGTAAGGGTCCCTTCTATTACTAACGGCACAATCATTTACATGTATTATGGAAATGGCTGCTCAGCTTCCGCGCAGAATCCGAGCGGGGTATGGGCTGACTACAGGGGGGTGTGGCATAGCGACGAAGCAGTCACGCCGCTTACAGACTCCACCGGCAACAATAATCTGGCTACCAATTCCACGCAGGTCGCAGGACAGATACGGTACGCACAATCCTACAATGGCACCAACCAACTGGCGAGTAAGACCGCGGGTGTCGTGAACATACCGGCGAGTAACCTCAGTCAGACGATTTCTGTCTGGTTCACCATTGGGGTTGCCGATAATGGCACGCGGTCCGGAGTCTCATTTGTCAACCCAACCAGCACCTCCGGCTTGCAATTCGGACAGAGGAATAGCGCAGTATGCTTCTGGCAGTGGGGCGGCGGTGTTTTAGGCGGCACTCAACCGAACCCAGCGATCAATACATGGCATTATATGGTTTATACCTTTGATGGCACGACTATTCGCCCGTATTATGACCTCACAACGCTTGGTACGGTGAACACGACCCCAGTGGCCGGCACTCCCTCACAAATTTATTTTTCAACCTGGAACGGCACCGATGAACCTTGGAATGGGAGAATTGATGAAGTACGAATCTCAAACGCAGGCATCGTGCGTTCCGCAGGCTGGATCGCGACCGAATACCGCAACCAGAACGCTCCTGGTGCTTTTTCTGTCCTAGGGGCCGAGCAAAATAATTGAGGCAGGGGCTCTTTAAGGAGTAATATATGACAGAAACGATCGGTTTAGACATTGGTTCTCATTCGATTAAGTTGGTCGGTCTTAAGATGACTTCCAAGGGGCCTTTCCTGACCTGTGTGGGAATGAAGGAAATTCCTCCTGACAAGGACAAAGAGGATGTGAGCGCTCTTTCCGAGATCCTCAAGGCCCTTGTTGCGGAAGTTGGTCTTAAAACGAAAAGGGTGAATCTGACCGTTTCGGGTTCTGGAGTTCAGGTCAAGCGAATCTCCGTTCCATCTCTCCCCAAAGCCGAATTGAAGGAAGCGGTTCGCTGGGAGATGAAGAAATACCTCCCCTTCCCTATTGAAACAGCCGAAATTGATTTCCATATCCTGAATGAATACGTGGAAGATAACGTTAAGAAATTGAAACTGATCGCGGTGGCTTGCCCGAAACACCTCATCGACCGAACTCTCTCCATCGCCGAGAGGGCTGGACTTCAACCGATTCATCTCGATGTGGCTCCTTTTGCTCTCTGGAATACTCTATCGGTTTGGAATCAGCTTAAAAAGGAAGAAACTGTTGCTTTGATTGACCTCGGGGCTGAAAAAACAGGCATTTACGTTTTCAAAGATGGGATCTTGCAATTTAGTCGAGAAGTCACTCCTGCCGGAGCCGACATTACCAGAGCGATCATGGAGGGAATCGGTCCTGAGGGAGAGCCTGAACGCATCTTTGAACGAGCAGAGGGAATAAAGCAAGAGATGGGAATACCTTCAGAACCTTATCAGGAAAGGACAAGCGATACATCGACATCTTTATCGAAGATATCCTTCCTCGTCAGACCTGTGTCGGAGAGACTATCCGCAGAGATAGGGCGGTCTTTTGACTATTATAAGGCCCAATTTAATGAGGAACGAATTGACAAACTGCTTCTGACCGGTGGAGGCGCCAATTTAAGGAATATTGTCTCCTATCTTGCAGGTGAACTCCGGCTGCCTATAGAACATTTTAATCCGCTAAGCGATATTCTTTTTGATCCAAGGAGAATTGGCACTCAATTTCTTAATCAGATGGGTTCACGCTTCGCCGTTGTGGTGGGCGTAGCAATCTCTGAACCCGAACGAATCGAACTGCTTCCTGCTAAAGAACCATTTTTATCTAAGGTTCAAGTAGTAAAGTCGATTCCTGTCCTGGCACCTGGAATCGCATTGCTCATCTTTTTAGGAATCGCCTTATATATGAACGCGCATGTGAACGCTATACAAAAAGAGATCAATATGAAGAAGGCGAAGCTGGCGGACCTGGATGCCCGTCAGGCAAAACTGAAAATGTTAAAGGAAAAAGACATACAACTCAAAGAGAAGCTCTCTCAATTCCCCTCCTCAATTCTTGTTCCTGTCCCTCACCGAGACATATTGAGAGAGGTCAGTCAAATTGTTCCGGATAATATTACATTGACGCTTCTCTCGGTTCAAAACAAAGGAAAACCTCTAACAAAAGGAGCTCAACCCCAAAGGCCCCAGGAAGGAGAGTCCCAAAGGGGCGTAGGGAGGGAACTTCATATTACAGGTGTTGCTTTCGGAAGCGATGCTCGCTGCCTCACAGCGTTGGCCCAGATCATCGAGCGTCTTGAGAGAACACCTTTATTTAATAATGTAAGACTGGTGTCAGCCGATGAAAATAAACTATACACTCAACCAGGAGCAGAATTCGGGATCGTCTGCGACATCAATCTGGATAATCCTCCTTCTCCCGTCGTGAATCCCCCCACCCCCCCTTTTGCAAAGGGGGGAGAAGGGGGGATTACCAAAGGGGGGTTGGGGGGATTAAGAGAGGAAAAACGATAAACCATGGTGCTAAAAAGTAGAGAAAAGATATTGATTATTTTGGCGGTCATTGCTATTGCTCTTTGGGCCTTCGTCACCTTTTATTACGCTCCACAGAGTCGCAAAATTAAAGCGCTGAAGGCGGAGCTGAAAGCAGCTGATCTAAAATCGGAGGAATCCCTGCTGGTGACAAAGGGAGTAGAAACGTTAGAGGCTGAAGTCCTCCGCCAGGAGGAAGCGCTAAAGAGGTTAAGTGAAAGAACCCTGAGAGGTGAAGAATTCAGAGCCTTTTTGAGGCACTTAGCCAAAGAGAGCGACTCTCCTCAGATGAAGGTCGTTTCTCTGGCCCCCCAAGAAGAAAATCTTCCTCCCCCCGAGGGCAAGAAAGAAGGTTCACCTTCTCAATACCGGAGGGTTTTTGTTCAGATGGTTCTTCTTTCAACCTATGCAAAACTGGGGACTTATTTGAAGGGGATTGAGGAACTTCCTTTTCTTATCAATGTGGACAATGTCCAGATGGAAAGGACCGAAGAGGTTCAACCCTTTTTGAAGGTCAGCATCGGGTTAAGTATGTACATCACAGGCGAATCGGAAGGAGTGAAGGGGTCAAGGGGTCCAGGGGTCCCGTAAAAAGATGTTAGGAGGAAATTCAGTGAACGGACAAAAAATAATCATCTTAGTTCTTATCCTTGCCAATGTTTTTGGCGCGGTCGGGGTCACCTTGATCGATCCGATCATGGTGAGCGGACAAACCAAAGAGAAGATAATCTTTTCTCAAGAAAGTGGAAGGGATCCATTTCTCCTGCCCCCGGGGGTTCATCTCCTCTCCAAGATCGGAGCGTCTTTAGGAGTGAAGGAAGGTCCTTCGAGAACGGAACCGGATATGCGAGTCAAGGCCATTTTGATCGGTGATCACATTCGATTGGCATCGATCGGTCGCCATATTGTAACGGTTGGAGATTCGATTCAGGGTGAAAAGGTTTTAGAAATCAAAACAGACCGGGTTATTTTGGGAAAAGGAGACCAAAAGAGGACCCTTCTTTTGGCTCAGAGTCCTGTTCTATTAACCGTCGAGGAAAAATAACCCCAACCGCGCCGTTGCCAAAGCGGCTATGGCGCGTCGGCGACCTTATCCTCCCCCACAAGCGGGGAGGGAAGGAGGGGGCTAAAGGAGAATGACAAGGAGAATAGCAATGAAAACGAAAACGGGCTTTATATCCTTTCTAATTCCATTATTGATTTTGGGGTGCGCCTCTCTCCCGAATAAGGAGCGAGCCAAGTTACCTTCCCAAAAGGTGGAGGCCGTCAAACCTCAACCTCCTCCTGAAGAAAAATTAAAGGAACTGGTGATTCCCCAAATGGAGGAGGCGAAAAAAGTACCCGACAAACTCTTCTCCATCTACGCCAGAGATTCGAGTATCCAGGATGTTCTTCTGGCCTTCTCAAAGGAGAGCGAACTCAACATTGTTATCGATCCTGAAATGAATGGCAAAGTGACCATTGATCTAAAGCGCGTAACCCTAAAAGAAGCTCTGGATACCCTTCTCTCTCGAATGGGTTGGACTTATCGAATCGACGGAAAATTTATCAAAGTATCAAGACCTCAGATGGAGACCCGTTTCTTCACACTGAATTATATCGCCACCAAACGGAGCGGAAAAAGGGAGGTCTATGCTACCACCAGCACAACGCAAGGCCAACAAACTATTACGAGCACTGGCATTTCAGGAATTTCAGGCACTCCGGATCAGCAGACTACCTTCAATCCGGCGGGAGGGACAAGAACCGGGTATACCGGCCTCCTCAGTGAGGATGACGTGGATTTGTGGAAGGAAATTCAAAAAGGATTAGAGGCTCTCGTTTTTGGATCCGTTGAAGAGAAGGGAAAAGAGGAGGCTTCTTCCGGGAAAGAAAAAGTGACCTGGACCAGAGTGGACGAAAAAGGGAAGAGGTTGGTGATCAACAAATCGACAGGGGTGATCATGGTTACCGATTACCCTGTCAATTTGAATAAGGTCGCCTCCTACATTGAGACTGTAGAGGCAAGTTCCCAGAGACAGGTTAGCATCCAGGCAAAGATCATGGAAGTCATCCTCTCCGATGACCACAAGGAGGGGATTAACTGGCAGGTGATCGAAGGACTTCCCCGCTCCGTTAACGTCGCTTGGGGGCTCACCGATAAAACCAAGACGAAAGGATATCCGGGGAGCACCTCAGGTTATCTGGGCGGAGCTTCTACAACAGGGGGAACTTCGACTTCAACATCAACCGTCGACATTCCGGGTGTCTTTAAAATCGCACCTTACGGAGGCATTTTTCAACTTGGTGCGGCAGGGACAGAGGTGGCCCTTTCAGATATCATGCAGGCGATCGCACTGCAGGGGGATGTGAAGATCCTCTCCAGTCCAACTATCTCCACCCTCAATAATCAGAAAGCGATTATCCGAGTTGGAAATCAGGGTGTCTTCTTTATTACCGGGGCGGTGGCTACACAAACGACTGTGACCCAGTTCATTCAACCCATGACCATTGATATTGGGATCATCCTGGATGTGACTCCCCAAATTGCTGAAGATGGCACCATCATCATGAACATTCATCCCAGTATCACCGACCAGACCGGGAGTGTGACGGCACCCGATGGAAAGTCAACTTTTCCCCTCCTGAGCGTCAGGGAGACCGATACAACAGTGAGGGTCAGAGACGGCCAGACGATTATCATTGCTGGCCTAATGCAGGAGAAGACTCAGGAGAATTATACCGGTATGCCTGTCTTACAGTCCATTCCTCTCCTGGGGGGTCTGTTCCGATACAAGAGTGGAACGAAGACAAATTCAGAACTGGTGATCATGATCACCCCCACACTTCAAGTGGGTAAAAAGGTGGAAGACTTTACGAATAAATAATCTGCAGGAGAAAGAAGTAGCTCAGCCCTTCAGGGCTGAAAACCAGGGCCAACGCCCTGAATGACATTCAAGAGGGAGCCATGTATCAAGAATTTTATAGCCTAAGGGAAAAACCATTTGTCTTAACCCCTGACCCTCAATTTCTCTTCTTAAGCGAGAGCCATCGGACGGCGATCGAATCTCTTCTTTATGGGATTCAGCAGAAGGAAGGTTTTATGGTCATTACCGGAGATATCGGAACCGGGAAGACGACCATCTGCCGGGCCTTTTTGGAGAGATTGGACAAGAATGTGAAGACCGCCGTGATCTTCAATTCCTTTCTCACCGAAGAAGAATTGTTAGAATCGATCCTCCTCGATTTCGGATTCTCCTCAAAGGGAAGAACAAAGAAAGAGCGGATCGATGGATTGAACA
This sequence comes from uncultured delta proteobacterium, assembly GCA_963827685.1. Lineage (GTDB taxonomy): Bacteria > Desulfobacterota > BSN033 > BSN033 > UBA1163 > UBA1163. The sequence continues at coordinate 1,004,567 of CAWHBU010000002.1, forward strand.
AATTACTCATCTACTTCTTGTCTCATGGAAAGAATGCTGTCCTGATCATCGACGAGGCCCAGAATTTATCCACTCCTGTTCTGGAACAGATTCGCATGCTCTCCAATTTAGAGACGGAAAAGGAGAAATTACTTCAGATCATATTATTTGGCCAATTAGAGCTGGACCAAAAACTCCGATCCGCCGAATTGAAACAATTGAACCAACGGATTGCCGTCCGGCATCATCTCCTGCCCCTCACCCAAACGGAAACGGAGTCTTATATCTACCAACGTCTAATGGTGGCGGGTTCCCAGGGAAGCATCACCTTCTCAAAATCAGGTCTCCACGACATCTATAAATTTTCAAAAGGAGCCCCCAGGCTGATCAATCTTCTCTGCGATCGAGCCTTGCTGGGCGGATTCATCGAACAAACTCGCTATATCGACAGGGGAATCATCAAACTGGCGAAGGATAGCCTTTTGGGAGAGGAGGAATGCCCAAAACCATTTTATTCTTTTGCCTTACCCAAAAGCATAGCCTCATTGCGTATCCCCTTCCTGACCATTTTCATTTTCCTACTGGCGGGGATGATCCTATCGAGCCGAGGCCATTTCTCTTCGCCCCAAAATGCCAAAACCTTTATTCGAGGAAGAATTCAAAACATCTATTCTCAGATTCCTGGTACGACTCCCCCCTCCGTTGCGGCCCTTCTCTTGGATAAACGCGAAGCCGATAATGCTTCGAAGAGTGAATTAACAAGAAATGCAGAAGGCGCATCCCAGGAGGTTTCAAAATGAGCCTAATCATCGATGCCCTCAAAAAGGCGCAACAGCTTCGATTGAACGGGTCCGAAGGGTCTCCCCTTTTAAAGGGTCCATACCCAAACAAGAAAAGGAGAGGAAGCTTTAAAAAACAATGGATTCTTATCGGCGCTGGTCTCATCAGCCTCAGTCTCCTTTTATTCGTTTTTTTGAAACCCGCTTCTTCACCCTCAGCCACCCAAACCAATCGAGCTGTTGTTCCCATGGAAAGGAAACCTTCCGTCTCTGTGGCAGAGAAGACATCTTCAGAACCTCCAAAGGAAGTGGCGAGTCTGCCGAAGCGCGAGGAGCCCTTGCCTATTGACCAGACCCTGAACCGCGCTGGTTCAGGGCAGGTAGGCACTCAGGGGCCTTCCAACGTTGGGGCGGCCCTCAGCGACCGCCCCTCTCACCTACAGGGAGAAAAGAAATCCCCTGACACCAAGACGCTTCTTAAAGAAAAGAAGGAAAAATCTCTGTCAAAACAGGTGCCTCCTCCTCTTCCTCCGGCGACTCAGAAAGAAGAGGCTACTCCCAAGTCTATCGGAGTGGAGCAGGAGGGAGGAAAGGATCGCGCATTGGTTTCGGAGGTCCTCTACCATTTCAATTCGGGGGTCACTTTCTATAATCAGAAAGATTTTTCAAAGGCGATCCAAGCGTACCAGAAAGTCATTGAGCTTGATCCGACGTATGTAGAGGCCTATAACAATCTGGGAATCATCTATCAAATGGTGGGGGATGTGGACAGGGCCCTTGGAGCTTATCAGAAGTCAACGGAGATCAACCCAAGGTATGAGAAAGGATATAATAATCTTGGAATCCTCCTTCTACTCAGAGGCCGTTACGAAGAGGCGTCGGAGGCTTTCCAAAAAGCCCTGGCCATCAATTCCAATAACATCGAAAGTCATATCCACCTCGGGATCCTTTTTAAGAAAAAGGGCCAGTGGCAGGAGGCGATCGACTCTTATCAGAAGGCTCTTGCCATCGATCCACTTCACAAGGAAACCCACTACAATATTGCCCTGCTCTACGAACAATTAGAAAACTTTGAATTGGCCATCGGCCACTATCAACAGTTTATCCAGCTCTCCTCAAAGTCCCATCCGGAATTGGTCACGAGGGTGCAACGGCATTTAAATGGTCTAATGAAGGCCAAAAATAAGTAGCGCCCTCATTGATTGAGGGCGAAAAGGAATTACGTCGGCAATTAATGCCGACGCTACCATGGTGATTGGTCGTTGATATTCGGAGGTATCATATGGTCGAAGAGAAAAAAAGTTTTGGAGATTTTCTGGTGGGACTGGGGGTCCTCAGCGCCGATCAAATCAAAAAGACCCTCCAGGAACAGAAACAGAGAGGGGAGCGTTTGGAACAGACGATTGTCCGGCTGGGTTACGCCAAAGAAGAACTGATCCTCCAGTGCCTGGCCGATTACTTTAATCTCCCCTATGTCGATCTGGACACCTATCTGATTGATGAAAAAATCGTAAAGACGATCCCGGAAGAAACGGCGCGGCGCCATACATTAATCCCCATATTCAAAATTGGAAACGCCTTGACAATCGCCATGACCAATCCCCTCAATCTCCTTGCATTGGATGAGGTGCGAAACAAGGTGAAGACCGATGTGGAGATAGCCATCGGTACCGAAAAGAAGATTAAAAAGGCGATTGAACAACACTACGGAGCCGTAGCGACGGCCTTTGAAAGTACCCTCCAGCAAATGACAGAGGGCAACGCGGGCGGGCTGTCCCAGGAACCTGCCGATTACAGAAAGACCTATGACCTCGTTGTCAAAAACCTTCCCACCGGCCCAATGGAAGATGCCTCCGCTGCCCGCATGCTCGATTTGGTCATGATTCAAGCCATCCGAGATCGTGCCAGCGATATTCACTTCGAACCCGATGAAAAGACTCTGGGGGTCCGGTTCCGAATTGATGGTTTTTTATATGAAACCATCACACTTCCTAAGCAAATCCAGCCCGCCGTCACCTCAAGAATTAAGATCCTGGCTGAAATGGATATTGCGGAGACCAGGCTTCCTCAAGATGGAAACTTCAATGTCAAACTTGAGAGGCGGGGATTTGAAATCAGGGTTTCCACTTTTCCCACGATCCACGGTGAAAATGTGGTGCTCCGAATTCTTGACCAAACCAGTCCTCTCTTCAAGTTAGAGGAATTGGGATTCTCTGAAGAGACGCTAAACCAATTCAAACAATTAGTTCGAAAAACAAATGGGATCATTCTGGTCACGGGGCCCACGGGAAGTGGAAAAACGACCACCCTCTATGCCCTTCTCAATATGATTAATTCAACGGATAAAAATATTATCACCATTGAGGACCCTGTGGAGTATCGGTTGGCTTTGATCAGACAGACACAGATCAATCCCAAAGCAGGAATTACCTTTGCTACAGGGTTGAGGTCTATTCTGCGTCAAGACCCTGACATCATTATGATCGGAGAGATCAGGGATTTGGAAACCTCAGAAATTGCCATGCAGGCAGCCCTGACAGGCCACCTGGTATTAAGCACGTTACATACGAACGACGCCCCAGAGGCTATTTCTCGACTGATGGATATCGGCGTGGAACCCTATCTCATCTCTTCATGTGTCATCGGAGTCTTGGCCCAACGATTGGTTCGCACCACCTGCCCGGATTGCAAAGTCTCTTATCAGGTGGACCCGAAGAATATGGGTGATCTCGGTGAGGATGTTACAAGGTTAAAAGAACCCTTAACGCTTTATCGAGGAAAGGGCTGCAAAAATTGTAAGCAATCCGGATACCGGGGAAGGTCTGGAATCTATGAACTCCTCTTGGTCAATGAGGAGGTCAAAAAACTCATTTCCGAAAGAGCCTCAACCCAGGTGATTCGAGAGGTAGCAAAGAAAACGGCAGGGATGGTTCCTTTGAGGGGGGACGGTCTGAGAAAGGTTTTAAAAGGAATCACCACCATTGAAGAGGTAGATCGGGTAGCCTATTAAACCAAGCCATTGTCTTTAGGCAAATAATATTTTATTTGAATAAGTTATACTTGATAATCCAGTAAAGGGCTGCCAGTCCATCCTTCCAACTAATTTTTTTACCCTCGCTATAATCCCGCCCCCAGTAGGAGATAGGGACTTCATAAATGCGGCAGCCCATTTTAGCAATCTTGGCGGTAATTTCTGGTTCAAAGCCAAAGCGGTTACTTTTGATTTCTACTTTCTTAAGTATTTCGGATCGAAAAACCTTATAACCCGTCTCCATATCAGAGAGATTTAAATCGGTGAGAATATTCGATAAGATGGTGATGATCCGGTTTCCTAAGGCATGCCAGAAAAAAAGAACCCGATGGGGTCCTCCCAAAAATCGGGAGCCATAGACAACATCAGCCTTTCCCTCAAGGAGAGGGGTGAGCAGCCGAGGGTATTCAGAGGGATTATACTCTAAATCAGCGTCCTGAATAATCACAAAATCTCCGGTGATCCGAGTAATGGCTGTGCGAATGGAAGCTCCCTTCCCCTGATTAAATTTATGGGAAAGCACAATAATCCCATCTCCCTCGATTTTTTTAAGGACCTCAAAGGTCCCATCGGTAGAACAATCATCCACAACGATGATCTCTTTATCATAAGGAGTTTCCTGAACCCTTTTAACCACCTCAAGGATGGTACCCGCCTCATTATAGACCGGAATGATGATTGAGACCTTCATATTCATTTTCTTCTAACCTTTCTCTCCGACGACAATGAGGGATTGTCCCACCAGGGTGGGAATAATTCTTTCCATCAAGATAAAGAGAGGGACCAGTTTGTTAAATATCCCGATTTGCCTTGCTGGCAAAAGGCGCCTTCTCAAGAGGGTCCCATTGACAAACCATCCCAATATACCAAAAAAATTGAAATATTTTGAGGAACAGATCCTGAAACCATTCCGCGTGAGCTTTTGGGCCAGTTCTGATCTACTGTATCGCCGAAAGTGGCCGAGTTCCTTATCCAGAAGATTGTAAAGAACCTTTAAGGCAGGGGCCAATAGAATGAGTCTTCCCCCTTCGGGGAGTAACTGAAAAAACTTCTTTAATACAGTATCATCTTTCTCTATATGTTCAAGAACATTGGAGCAGAGGATGGTATCGATTGGTATACTAAAATTCTTGGGAGGGTCCTGCTCAATATCCCAGAGAAGAACCCCCTTCAGATTAGGATTGTGTCGAAATTTGTTTTCAACCGTTTGAAGGTAGCCTTCATTCACATCGGCTGCAATCACCCTCCCCTGACTCAACAGCAATTCCGTCAAATTACCAATTCCACACCCCATTTCAAGGATATCTTCGCCTAAGTAGGGCCTGATTTTCTCGAAGATCCATTGATGATAGGCGTCAGCCCCTTCCAAGATGAACAAGGTTAATGTATTCGTTTTTTCGGTATTTTTCATTCCAACTTAGTATTGGGTTTTCGGGGGATCAGATAAATGACAGCACAACCTATGATTCCCAGAAGAGTTACCGCAGCACCTAGTTTAAAGCTCAAGGGGTCATAAACAAACTCAACCCGGTGTGTCCCGGCATTTAGAGGTATTGCTCTGAATGTATAATCAGCCCTATATATCTTTGTTTTTTTACCATCCACAAAGGCCTTCCACCCGGGATAGTAAGTCTTGCTTAATACCAATAAGCTATCTTCCGGAGCCTTCACCTGAAGGCCTAATCCGTTATTGCTCTCTGAAATGATTTCGACCTTTTGAGAGAGCTCCTGCTTACCGTAGGCAGGCACTGGCGGCTCTCCTACGTCATTTGTTCTTCGTAGGGGCGGCCCTCTGTGGCCGCCTTTGTTTTGAGTGCCAGAGAGGGGTTCCTTTAATCCCCCCAACGTCCCTTTGGCAAGGGGGGGTCGAGGGGGATTTATCCATTTGGGTTTTTCTTCAAGAAAAACCTCCCGACCGGGACGAAATTCTTTCTGAATCATCATCAAAAGCATTGTCTGTGGGTCCATGACCTTGAATTTCTTCACAAGCCACGCTCTCGGGAAGGGTCTGCGATTTTTGTATAATTTAATTGTATTTTCTTTGAGAAGGACCTTCCTTTTCCCTTCAAGTCCCTCAAGCCTTGCGTAGATCAATTCAAATCGAGGGTCTCCCTCTAAAGGCGTGACTGAGACAACATATTTTATCCCATAGAGGTCAATGATATTAGTAGCAGAGATTGATGAAGCACCGGTAAATGCTCTATAAAGATCATCCACTCTTTTTACTCGAATCACATCAATTCCCCATATATTATTCAATCGGTATGGCAGATTCATGGATGGGAGATGTTTTTCTTTCATATGATCAAGAGGTGAGGTGCTGTCGATTTTTATAACCGTATCCATTGAAATAGTCTTTTCTGTCGTAAATATCCTGAAATGCCCTTTATCGGAAGAGATTGTTTCTAAAATCTTTGTCTTCTGGAAGTAGTCCAAAGTTTTTTCCTTCCCATAAAAACCCATATTCCCGAAGAGGTCTGTCATTAGAAAGATAAGCAACAAAACCTTCACCCAGCCTTTCCATCTTACCTCGTAACCGACTCTCAGCAAGAGAAAGAAAAGGGCAAGGTAGAAAAGAAATCTCTGCGCATGATGAAGGTTAAAAGCGAGGGGGTTGAAGTCAGGAAAATCGATCCCCTTCAATCTCAGAAAATCTTCCACTTCTTTGTGCCCAAGGGCAGAAAAAAGAAGAAGTGAGCCAGATATGAGGGAAAATATGATGAGAAGGTGTTTTAACCTTTTTTTCTCGTTATCCTTTGAATATTCTGATAATTTCTGGAACCCCAGACCTGCCGTGATGGAGAGGACAAGAATAAAAATGTAGAGAAATTTGGCAGGATACCGGATCCCATTAAAAAACGGCACATACCTAAATACAAAGGTGTATAAAGGGTTATATTTCCCGAGAGACAAAAGAAGTGAAAAGAGCATTAAAGCAAGATAGAGCTTTCGATCTTTCCCAAATCCCCTCGCCTCATCCCTCTCCCCAGAGGAAGAGCGGGGCCACTCCTTAATCCCCTCTCCTCTTTGGGCGAGAAGGGCAGGGTGAGGGACGAGAAAGAAGATTAGGCTTAAAATAAAAGGAAGCCCTCCTGTATAGAGGGTTTTGAACCAGCATTGGGATATCCAATATTTTTTCATGTCCAAAAAATAACCATAGACATCGGGGAGGAAGAATAAGAGAACATCTTTAGGCGCAAAACTCCATATCGTCGCTTCCAGATAGGATATCCCGTTTCCTCTGATGGAATGATGAAATAATTCAACAAAAGGGAAGAGTTGAATAGCAGAAAGAGATAAGAATAGAATGGATACGATAAAGAGACTTCTTATTCGTCTCCAACAAATGGGAAAGATATAAAGGAATTTGTAGCGTCGGGGTTTATCCCCGACGAATTTAGTATATGGAAAAGGTGAAAAAATCACCATGATGAAGAGAACCAAAAAATTACCATAGACAATTTCTATTCCTCCGCCTAAGAAAGAAAGCGTAATCAAAAGAGCGGTAAAAATTTCGTTTTTGAAACCCCGCCCATTGATCGCCCTCCTGAAAAACATCATGATCAAAGGCGTCCAGATACTCGAAAGAAGAATGGTGAGAAGGCTGTGAACCGACAAGAGGTAACCGCTGAGCATGAAGATCAAACCGGAAATGAGAGCCCCTGCTGAATTGACCTTTAAGTCTTTAAGAAAAAGATAGGTGAATAATCCTCCCAGAAAGAAGTGAAGAATGATGATGGCATTGAAGGCTATATCAAACGGAAAAAGGAAGAAAAGGCTGTTTAAGGGGTAGAGCATTCCATGCTGAGGATTTGCAAGGAAGGGTTGGCCGGAGAATTGATAGGGATTCCATAGAGGGAAACTTCCATGCTTGATGCTTTCGACCCAGAAGAATCGCGGTGGAATGAAATAGGGACCTAAATCCCTTTCTATGAGGAGAAACCTTTTCTCAAGGAGGTCATAAAAAAAGAACAGGGATAAAAAGAAAAGGGCCAGAACAGCCAAGAAATCTGGTGATCTGACCCATTTTATTTTCCCTTTTAACGTTTCTATCACAGGGAACTGATCTTACTCATTCCTTCCCAAGAAATCTCAATGACTGATTCCAAATGGTCTTGTCACCATGTTGCGAATGTCCCGGTGCCAGCGGTGATTCTGCCAAGGGTAGTCGGAGCACCGGGTGTGGGAGTGAGTGTAAACGTGTAAACATTCCCCCCTGCCGTCATGGTAAAGCGCGTTACGGCTGCAGTCCAGCTGATCCCTCTTAAACCAGCCGACATACTGTTGGCAATAACACGCATGGTGTATGTAGCAGTAGTCCGTCCCAAGACGCGTTGACTGAACAGTAAGGTATTTTGGCTTCTGAGTGCGCCAAGCACCCCTCTTGCTACCCCATCCGAAGCCCTCCGCTTTAAATCCACATACCTTGGGATGGCCACCCCCGCCAAAATACCAAGAACTACAATGATAATGATCAACTCAATTGTTGTAAACCCTATCTGGATTCTCGCTATCCTCACTGCTCAAAATAATCCTCTGCTTTTCCCAATGTAGGGTATCATACAGCAGCACCTTTTAACAAAATAAGCCTACATTCTTCTATTACCAGGTAACTGTTGCTGGACAGTATATGGTTGCCGGAGTAGTAGGCGCCCCAGGGTTACTCGGGTTAAGCGAAAAAAGATAATTATTGCCCCCGACCGTCACTGTAATGCTCGTAGCACCTATGGCATACGTAACACCTTGAAGTTGGGCAGAAGCAACGATAGAAGTCCAATCATAAGCAGTTCCCGTACCTCCAATTAAACGGGATGCAAACAAGAGGCTGTTCGCGCCTCTAAGCCCACCCAGCACACCCCTCGCCGTAGCATTGGACGCAGCTGTTGTCAAATCTACGTATGTCGGAATGGCCACGGCTGCCAAGATTCCGATGATCACGATGATTACGATCAACTCAATCAACGTAAAACCTTTCTGATTTCTCAGCATTTTCAAATCCTCCTGTCAATCAATCTTTCGCTACCACGTAACTGTTGCTGGACAGTATATGGTTGCCGGAGTAGTAGGCGCCCCAGGGTTATTCGGGTTAAGCGAAAAAAGATAATTATTGGCCCCAACCGTCACTGTAATGCTCGTAGCACCGGCTATGACATACGTAACACCTTGAAGTTGGGCAGAAGCAAGGATAGAAGTCCAATCATAAGCAGTTCCCGTACCTCCAATTAAACGGGATGCAAACAAGAGGCTGTTTGCGCCTCTCAGGCCACCCAGGATTCCTCTTGCTGTTCCATTGGAGGCTGCCGTGGTCAAGTCTACATATGTTGGAATAGCCACGGCTGCCAAGATTCCGATAATAACGATAATTACAATCAACTCAATTAATGTAAAGCCCTTCTGATTTTTAAGCATTTTTTTTCTCCTTTCAAGACGTTATCTTAATTCATAAAATTTAATACTTATTAATTTAATAGCAGCCGGAAAATACTTTGTCAAGTAAATTTATTTATGAGCAATATCTATGCCACTAAACTAAATATTCTTAAAATCATTAGACTCAAAAAAACTAATAACTTTAAATAGTTAATCAACGATGCGTGTACGATTTGCAGTTCTTGAATGATTAGAATCCCAAGAATAGACAATTTTTGTCAGATATTTTAAAAAAATGTCCGTTTTCTTCTCTCCCATCAGTAGACATGCTCGCCCCTCACTTTAATTAACTGTGCAACAATGCTGACTGCGATCTCTTCGGGAGTTTCGGAATTGATGTCAAGTCCGATGGGCGCATGAACTCGATTCAATGCCTCTTTGGAGATTCCCTTTTTCCTCAAATTCTGATAAAGAGTCTTGATTTTCTTCTTTGAACCGATCATTCCAATATAGGGGGCGTTCGTTTTGACTGCCTGTTCCAGTACGAAACCATCAAAGAGATGTCCCCGAGTGACGATGACCATATAAGAGGAATCATCAATGTTAAGTCGGTCGAAACAGCTCTCAAATTCTGATACGATGACTTCATCAGCCTCTGGAAAACGCTCCCGATTAGCAAACATCTCCCGATCATCAATGACGACAACTTTGAAATGAACTCTCTTCACAAGGGGAGCCAATTGCTCAGAAATATGACCTCCTCCAAAGATATAAACAGTGGACTCAGAAAAAACGGGCTCCAAGAGTATTTCCGCCTTTCTATTTTCAGAACTTAGAACCAACACCTTCGGTTTCTTCTCTCTTACCATTAACTCGCCTTCACCTAAAATCTTCTTCTCCAATTCCACTCCACCTAACAAGGAACCGACTTTTTCTCCAGAGGTCTTCATCAATATCTTCCAACCTCCCTCCTTGGGAAAATCACCCTCCACCGAGACCAGCGTGGCCAGGATGGCTGATCCTCCTTTCTGTCTTATCCTTGCCACTTCCTGATAGATATTTAAAAAACCTTCTTTAAGAGGTTCCAAAAAGATATCAATATTCCCTCCGCAGATCAGCCCACCTTCTGCCAATTGCTCAGACGTCAGCTCAAAATGGAGGATCCTTCCTCCACCTTTCTCCATCACCTTTTGAGCCTCTTGCCAGACTTCTGCCTCAACGCATCCTCCTCCAATAGAGCCGACAGAGGATCCGTCTGCCTTGATTAAATATTTCGCACCTACTGCCCTGGGAGCAGAACCCACGCGGGTGACGAGTGTGGCAAGTGCCAACTTCTCCTTCTTCCCAAGAGATTTCACAATTTCAGAATAGACGTCCTGCACAATCCTAATCCCCTAATCTTCGAGGTCTTGCGGAGGCTTCGCTTGTGGAGGAATCCCCCGCCTGTTGATACGAAAAAAGCATTCCCATTATAACAGCTTCTCCCAATATTTTGAAGGGTATTTCCGATCAAGATTTCTTTACTTATTCCCTCTTTTTCTAAGGGCCTGCCCTTTTCCAGAACTTAATTGGGACAAGAGTGATACCAAACACAAGCTTATACAGATAGCGAATATTTCTCTTCATCATGCCTATCGCCAGTAAACAGTCTCGGCAATAACCTGCGCCATATAGCCCAGTCCCCACCGGATGACCTGAAGTTTTCGTTCGCCACCAATTCTTTTCGGCTCATCACCGGGGATTTCCGTTACTTTCAATTTGCGTTTTGCACATCTCACCGACAAGATCGGTTCCCAGCTCAGATTGGTCCAAAAAACATTCTCCGGCCAATATGTCTCGTTTCTGTGTAAATCCAATGTCTTGATGAGATCCTTTTTGTACGCACGGAATATGACCATCGCATCAGTGTAAGAACTGCCATGGAGTATATTAATTGTTTTGGTGAAAAGCCAGTTCCCAAATCGTGTAATAGAATTATCGTCTTTGCTGGTTGCATCCCCGAGATACCGGGAAGCAATGACCATATCGTATCCTTCTTCCATTTTTTCTCTTAATTGAGGAATCAGCTCAGGTATGGAGTTCCCGTCAGGGCTGAAGGTCATCACGATATCCCCTTCAATGAGATCATAAATCTCCATATAGGCGTTTCGCATGCCCTTTTTCTTTTGAAGATATACGGGATAGCCGTTCTCCCGAAGGTATTCTATTGTCCCATCCGTCGAATTTCCATCGACAATAATCAATTGGTCATACCATTCATCTCTGATTTTCGGCATTATTTCTCGAACACCGTCGATCTCGTTTAGCGTTGGGACGATCAACGTATACTTCATATCATCACACCCTGAGTGCCATGCTCATTATCGTACTTTTTTTCATGAAACATCATTATATGAATGGAGAGCAGAATTTCCAGTATCGTAAAAGCAAGCCCCCAGTAGAATGAAGCAGGGATGTATCAGAATGCTATCCTGTGAATGTCTTTTGGAACTTAAACCGCTCGAAAGGCAAGATTTGCTCGGTAAATTTTGGTTTCCTTCCAATCGACATAGGCACGCCATCCTCGATACCATGTATCGGCCATATGAGACCCGGACAGGGATCCCGCAAACCTGCTCGACGCCCTTTCAGGAATTCTCTGTCGATTCCCTTTTTCCTTATGGCCATTGATGCTCACGGCCATATCTTCCAGGCATTGCTGTCGGGTGTACCGCGTTTTGCAATAATGACACCTCCGCACAATGGAGAGTCCTGGAAGGGTATATTTCCGATAGTGTAAATGGGGACATAGTTTTTTGTCACCCATCCCGATATTTTTGTTCCTGTATCAACCCCAAATTTTTTAAAACCCCACTCACCGACACCTCTATCCATAAGGATCACATAATCGGGCAATCGTCTGCTCAGTCTTTCCACCATTTTTTCTTCATGATGCATGACCAGGTCTCCCAGCAAAAAAGAAGTATATGGCGATGGGTTTTCCCGTCCTGTCAGGTAATTCAATAGTATGCCTTCAGGTATAACGAGGAAGTTTTCATTCGGCTTGATCGTTTCATTGATCTTTTTAAGCGTTGCGTCAATGACAGGGCCTTCGATGTTCAGCACAGCATCAAATGTAATGATTCTTTCTTTGCCGGTATCTATCGGGTAGTTTCTGATCAAATAAGTATCGCTTACCGCACCTATTTCCATCACCAGGAACATTGCAACCAAGATAATGCTTAAAGCTCTGATAAACGTGGTACTCTGAGCGTTTTTCGCTACAAGCCTTGGAACATGGTATACAAGCCCTGCAACCACAACTAAGGTCGCCGGCATGGTGAGGGCAAAACCATAGACATTGATTGTCACACGGAGTATCATCTTCAATACCATGACAAAGGCAAATATTATGAATACGAGCATGGGGAGAGCAGATAATGCCTTTCCTTTATCTTTTCTCGATTTCCAAATCGTTATGCCATAGAAGATTCCCATGACAGCTACGACAACCTGAAAAGCGAAAGGTATTCTAAGGTCGAGCCAATTCCATGGCACACCGTTCATAAAATATAACAAGAAAAGGGCAGATGCTGCCACGATCATGATGATCATTCTGTAGTACGTGCTGCTTATTCTCTCGACCAGACGAGCAACAGACCATACCAGGCAGAGCAATAACACATACCAGCCCGTGACGAGTAATATCTTCCCTAAATAGAACAAAGAGGCATCTCTCCCAGTCGCTCTAAGATAGAAAACATTGGAAGTCACCGCTGTCTCAAATAACTGCCTATATTGCGTGAGAATTGAGAGAAGGGCCTCCTGAAAGGGCATAAAAAAAGAAAAATATACAGTAAAAACAGCGGTAGGAAGCAGGAGCGAAAAGAACAGTATGGCAGACACTCTTATGATTTTTCGTAAGGAAAATTGCTCAACATGCCATAGAACAATAAAGCCCGTTCCGATTGCAGCAATACTTGCAAAAAAAACCTCCAGTTTTGTAAGGAAAATCGTTCCTATTAATAAACCGATGATAACCACCCAGAAGGTGTTTTGTTTCTTTATGTATCGATAAAAGGCGAGTATTGAAAAGAATGATAATGCAATCCCATGCGTCAATGCATGGGCATAAGGGGTTATATAGTTGTAGTTTGGAAACTTGAATGCAAAGATGGAGAGAAATGTTGCTGCCGTCATCAGTGCCGTAACGGAATTCGCGGTATGGCGAAAAAGACGATAGATGCAATAGGTGATGATGATCACGACACCCATATTAAAAAATGCAAGCGTCATGATGTTTACGCCGAACATCTTAAAAAGGAATGCATTCAGATAAGGAGAGAATGGCCCATAATGATCAACATAGATATCCCTATACAGGACGCCTCCCATGCTTAATCTCCATGGGATATAGAGCTCTCTTCCAAAGTCGAGAATAATTAACGACCATCTCCTCCAGCTTACAAAGAGCATGAAAAATCCTATTGCCGATAATATGCACAAACTTGAGACATTCATAATAATCTGACGGAAACCCTTATTTATAGCAGCCTCTTTCTCCATACCTTCTCCATACACTTAACTTCATTAACCTCACAAAAATATTTACCTGATGGCTTCAAGGGAAAATTTTTCAAAAGGAAGATAAGTAAATGGTTGGCAAACCCATTACTAATAATCCGAACCGGGATAGGCTATGGTTTCTTCCCTTTTGAGATTGGTTTTTGCTCCTTCTGTAGAGGCACCTTTTCCACGTCCTTTAAACGAGCAAGGGGCAATAGATAAAGTTTATAAAAGATCGGATCAGCCCATAATTCCATTTCAGGTGCCAAATCCCCTACTAAAGCGGAGAAGGAAGGCAAATTGTTATAGGCATTAAAATTCTCCGAGAGGTCTTTCAAAGATTTATAAAGTTTGATCGAGGCGACGAGATGGGTTGGTTTCTCCTTCAATAATTTAATTTGTTGAATCCCCGTTTCGATCAATCCCTGGTCCTCCTCCAATTTGGACATCCAAAATTTCCCTTCCTGATATCGGACATCTGTCTCCCCTGTTTGAATGGCCTGTATTAATTCCGTGCGAATTCTTTGAGCCTTTTTCATTATTCCATCCAATTGATTGAACAATTCAATTTTTTCCTTCTTGGAAAGTTCTATGGTCTTGGATGAAGACTTAGATAAAAAATATTGCAGATTGTAATCCTCGGCGAAACTAAGAGAAGTCAAACCGAAACAAAAAACCATTCCTGCTAAAAAAAACCTTCGATATCCCATTCCATGCCTCCCGCATCCCTCAAAATCTCCCCTCCCCGAGCGGGAGGGGATAAAGGAGAGGGGGACCCTAATCTTAACACCCCCACCCCGGCCCTCCCCCCTGCCTTCGCCGAAGCGGCTTCGCGCAGGCAGGCATTAAGAGGGAGGGGGCTATTGTTATGACTTCCATTGTAATATGACGCAGTCTCTTTCATGACAAATTCCTATGGAAACATCACCTCTATTACAGGTGGCTCTTTCTTTAGTTGTCCCAAAACGATCCTTTCGATCTGGCGGTGTTTTTTGTCAAGGATTTTTTGGGCAATACTCTTTGCCTTGGCTACTCCATTCGGAATATCCACCTTATTAAGAAAGGCAACGACTCTCGACGAAGATGGGATTCCTTTGAAGATGCCTTCGGGATGGGTCATCAAGAGTGCCATCGCCTCATCCGTCAGCCTTTCTCCAACAGGAATTCCTGTTATTTTTGAAACCCTTTCTGGCTGAAAAACATTTTCCTCGCTTAACCCCATCTCCATTCCGTCTACCCCCAACATGGCCACGACTAAAGTCGTGCTCGCTGGGATGACAGGTTCATTCTCTCTCGGTGCTTTAACGGGTCGGCCTGCTGCACCATCCGCTTCTATAATGATCGTGTCAATTCCGTGTGAATGCCAAAGTCCATCGACCAGATTGGGAGAAATTCCTTTCAATTTTCCTGATTCAAGTCTCTCCCGAGCAACGGTGATATGATGGTATTGATCGAGATGGTGCCTCACAAAATCCTTAATTTTCTCCTCATCTGGATCAACAAAAAGAGAACTCGTTTTCCCTGGAGTGGGCGTTAGTATCTTTGTCGTCGAAGTCGTCACCACTTTCTTCCCACTGACAAACAACTCTTGCGCAAGGCGAAACATCAATGTGGTCTTTCCCCCTGCCCCGACCAAACTGATCACTTCCTTTGCCTTGATGCCCAAAGCTCCGGTCAGAAAACCAATCAGCCCTTCCTCTTTTTGTATTTTCTTCACAAACCTCTCGATGATGGGACAAATGATCTCTTGATTTGGATCGATCATGACGCATCTTAATACGAAATGAGTTGATTTTTCAATAAAAGAGATTTGGATATTCTGGAGTAACACCAAATGACAAGTCCTGTATTCAGCATGGTGCAGCACAAGTACCCAACAATAAACCCCAACCTCCAAAATTCTAAATTTCGAATAGAATCGTTTTTGTCATTGTAATTTGGGATTTGTTTGGGATTTGGGATTTGTAATTTGGAATTTGCTATTTGAAATTGAAGATTATTTATTAAACTGGTAAAGGATGGCTTCCAGCACTCCGCCTCCAATGGCCCTCGCCTTATCTGAAATGGTAAAGCATATTTCCTTTTTACCCCTCGGATCGATATCGCCTACCTTCATCCCTTTCCTTACTTCTACCCCTTCTCGGAGAAGTCCCCTCACAACGCCGCTGATTTTGGCGATGACCGGAAAATCGTCTACCACAGCCACCACTGCCCCTTTGTTCACTCTATCTCCAATTGATTTTTGTGGATGGAAGATTCCCTTCTTCATTGTCCGAAGAAGCCTCTCCATCGTATACCCACCGATCTCACCGGGAATACTTGTGTCAGGTTCTGCTGTACTGTTCAGAATCACCTTGCCCAGATGATGTCCTCGATTCGTTTCGATCACGATATGGACATCTTTCCCTGCCGTAAAGCCTGGACCAAGACCGATCACCAAAGGGGCATCGTGAACCTGGGTTCCCAAATTCTGTTTCGCCATAATGGCATCCAACAGGACATCAGGTTTTAAAAAATGTCTCATCTTCTTCCCATCGGTATCCACAAGAATTGGGATATCCCCTTTCTTCCATACGGATTCAATTTCCTCCGGCTTGGAAATGAATTTCGCCCGAATTCCCTCCACTTCTTTCTCGCCTTCATAGATCGCTTCGCTGAAGGCCACGCCTCTTCTCACGGCAAGGGGATGGGCAATCTCCGTCATACAGATCTTAAAATGGGACTGGTGGAGTCGGTGAGCAACCCCGCTGGCTACATCGCCGGCCCCCCGGATTAAAACGACTAACTCATCCATATTTATTTTCGATGTCATCGGAGTCCTCTATTGCCTTTCTCCCCCCATCCCATTCTCCCTATCTCTTCTCATTCTTGACTCTTTATTCTAAGCTCTTGACTGGTTTTTATAATCTTGCCATGTATCGACATCCTTTACAACTCCTATTGACTTTACAGGAACCACTCGTACATCTTCAGGATACCTCTCAATAATGGATCGTCCCCCCACATCGCCCCTTAAATCTAACAGCTCCTTTTTGTATCTTCTATGGAAAATAACGGGGTGCCCTCTCCTGCCCTGAAAAGAAGGAACGATGATTCCAGCTTTTTCCTTTTCAAATGCATGGATCAAAACATTGATAGTTCTTGTTTTGAGAAGAGGCTGATCCCCCAGAGCGATGAGAATCCCATGACAACTGGGACGAATAATCTGAAGGCCTCTTCGGATAGAAGTGCTCATGCCCCTATTAGAATAGGGGTTTACGACAACTTTTATTTTTCGTCCCTGAAATAGATTTTTTATCCTCTCATTCCGAATGCCAAGGACAACGACTAACTCCTGCACTTCAGATCGCAAAAGAGTTTCAAAACAACGGTCTAAAACAGTCTTTCTTCCCCAAGGGAGCGATAATTTGTCAACCCTCATGCGTCTTGATTCACCCGCTCCAAGGAGAATGGCAGAAATCATTATCTTCCTCTATTTTTTGGAACTCTTACAAATTTAATCTGCATTCTCAATTTCTGTCAAGGTTTCGCGGTGGAATTCGCGGTGGAATATCGGCTTTTAACTCAGGTGGATACTTGCAAGAATAAATAATCCCCCGTAGTCCCCCTTTAGCAAAGGGGAATTCAGGGGGATTTATTGGGAAAGGGGACTATTGGATTCAACATCCATCAGGATAATAGGCCTTCTCAGCCTACAAGAGTGGCCAGGTAAGAAGCGCCGAGCTTATCAAGATGGTCTTTCACATTTTCAAAATAGTTGAAATGGTCTTCTTCGTCTTTGAGGAGGTCTTCAAACAGTTCTTTTGAAATCTGGTCCTTTTCAGCAGCACAAACCATGGCTGCTTCGTTATACATTTTCATGGCTGCTGACTCAAGAGCCATATTCGTGGTTAACATCTCAGCGATTTTCTGCCCCTTTTTGGCTACCCCATCCGGTTTTGAAGTGGGCTCTCCCTTCAAAAATAAGATCCTCTCTGCTAATTTTTCAGCATGTTTCATTTCAGCAATAGCAATTTCCTTAAACTTGGAAGCTAACTTGCTGAAATCGCTGTCCTCCAGTTCATAATGTTGGGCCATATACTGAGAAATGGCTGTCAATTCTCTGGATCGGGCCTTGTTTAATAGATCGATGACCTTCTGACTCATAATTTCTCCTTTCTATAGGTTTTCTAAAATCATATATACAAAAGACCCAATAGTCAAGAACAAAGAAAATGTGATAAGACTGAGTCCGCCCTCAATAAATGAGGGCGCTACGACTATTATAAGAATCTTTCCCATAAGGAATTACTTTGATAACTTGTCAAAAAACCACTGAAATGTTAGAAAAAATGATTAAAGAAGAACGGAAAGACCTCGAATTTCCAGCGCTTTGTTTGGCGTTTGACAGATTCGGTTCGATATGGTATCGATACTTCAAAAGATGGGAACTGCGTTTCGAAAAACTTTTCTTATATTCCTCATCGGATTTTTAATAATCTTTTTTCAATCCATCACTGTTCTGGCTGCAATGATTACGGATGTCAGGGTCTGGTCTGCTCCGGATCACACCCGAATCGTCCTCGACCTCACCGAACCGATTCAGTATGAAAGTTCCTCACAAGAAAATCCTCCCGAATTTTATGTGGAGTTGAAGGGAATTTCCTTTCCTCGACTTAAGAGAATGATGGAGGTCAAAGACCCATTTCTCACCAAAATTAGTCTGACCGAACTGGGGGAGGGTAAAGTCAAATTGACCCTCTATCAGAAAAAGCCTTTAAGTGCCAATGTCTTCCTTTTAAAGCCTTACCAAGATAAACCCCATCGCCTTGTCGTTGACCTGATTGACGTATCGCTGGAGAAAAAGGAAATAGAAGAAAGGCAGAAGCAAAAAGAGATCAGACCGAAGGGAACCAAGATCGTCGTCGTTGATCCTGGTCACGGTGGGGAAGATCCAGGCGCCATTGGTCCGAAAAAGACGATGGAAAAGGATATTGTATTAAAGGTAGGAGAGAAATTGGTTCGTCTCCTCAATCAGAACAGGGAGATTCAGGCTTTTCTCACCAGAAGGGGAGACTATTTTGTTCGCCTGCAAGACAGACCGAAGATAGCGAAGGATTACGGTGCAGATCTCTTTGTCAGCCTTCACATGGATGGGAGTTTCAATCCTCAGGCCAGGGGTTCTTCTGTCTATTGCCTCTCCCTCTCCGGAGCGACGGATGAAGCAGCCAAGATCTTGGCTGACAAAGAAAATTTGTCAGACGTTTTGGGTGGTGTGATTTCAAAGCCTATTACCAACAGAAAAGATGAATTGGAGCCAATTTTATTAGACCTCACGCAGAACAATACGATGAGGGAGAGCTTTCAATTTGCCGAAACCCTTCTCAAAGATATCAAAGCTGTCAATCCATTAAAATACTCTTCCTATCGGCAGGCTAATTTCATTGTATTAAAAGCCCCGACCATCCCCTCTGTGCTGGTGGAGATGGCTTATATCACCAATAAGGAAGATGAACGCTTGCTCAATCGTAACGAATTTCAAGAAAAAATAGCCAAAACCCTTAACACCTCCATTAAAAAATATTTCAGACCCTAATGGGTTAAATAACTGTTGACAAATTAGTCCATTGCTGTTTAAATAGTATTAGCCACGAAGGTGAAGCTCCGACGAAAGGTGCGGCCAGAAGTGGCTTTTTTATTGATGGAATAAGGATGGAAAAGAGAAAAAAGTCTATCGCAGTGATCGATGGTCAGGGCGGGGGAATTGGAAGCGCCATGATTAAGCGCTTACGCGAAAACCTTGCTGAAGAGGTGGAAATCATTGGTTTGGGAACAAATGCGATGGCAACCGGAGCGATGCTAAAAGCAGGAGCCAACAAAGGCGCATCCGGAGAGAATGCCATCGTTCAAACCGTAAAAACCGTCGATATCATCATTGGAACAACAGGCATTGTGCTGGCCAATTCGATGATGGGGGAACTGACTCCTAAAATGGCGGAAGCCATTGGTTCGTCGCCTGCATTGAAATGCCTCCTCCCTTTAAAAACGCCGGAGGTGGAAATCGTTGGAGCCCCAAAAGAACCCCTCCCCCATTTGATTGACCAGCTTGTTAAACGGATTAAAGAAATCATAGGAACATGACACCCCACTTCCCATCCCTCTCCCGAGGGGAAGAGGGACAGGGTGAGGGAACAGGAGGAAAAAATGTGTGAGGCCAATGCCTACTTAATAAAAGAAGGAAAGGAAGAACTCATTTTGGAGGATATCTCCATCCTTCGACCGGAAAAGGACGAACTCTATCTTCAAAATATCTTTGGAGAACAAAAACGGATCAAGGCTCGGATTAAAGAGATGAACCTCATCGACCATCGTATCCTTCTTGAAGAAGGTTAATTTTAACGAAAGGCGCAACGCGTTAGGGGTTAGAGTTGAAGTATTATCTCTACCCTTTGCGCCTCGCCCCTAACGACTTACGTTTCTCAACTTTTTGAAATTGGCCACGAAGGTCTTTCGTTCCCGCAGAAGCGGGAAAAGTCTTCGTGGCTTTTTTATTCCCTAATACTCCGCCACGGGACAGAAAGGAGAATAGATGCATATACCGGATGGATTTTTAAGCCACGGCATCAACGCAGCCACCTTTGTTGTTTCTGCAGGAACCTGTGCCTATGGAGTGAAACGGGTAAACCGCACCTTTGGAGAGCGAGAAGTTCCTCTGATGGGCGTGACGGCTTCCTTTATCTTTGCGGCCCAGATGATCAACTTTCCGGTGGCCGGAGGAACGAGCGGTCACTTTCTGGGGGCCGTCTTTTCCTCGGTCCTCTTGGGCCCCTGGGCAAGCCTCCTCATTATGACCATTGTCCTGGTTGTTCAATGCCTTGGGTTTGCCGATGGAGGATTGACTGCTATCGGATCCAATATCTTCAATATGGGTGTCATTGGAGCATTGGGAGGCTATGGTATTTTTATCTTTCTCTATACCTTGTTCCAAAAAAGTCGAAAAGGCTTTTTCACGGCCCTGGCCATTTCATCATGGTTCTCCATTGTGATGGGAGCTTCTGCAGCGGCCATCGAATTAGCGATCTCAGGGACCTCTCCCCTAAAGGTAGCTTTGCCCGCCATGGCAGGTGTCCACGCCATCATCGGCATCGGCGAGGCGATCATTACCACAACTGCTGTTTCTCTCATTTTAAAAACGAGGCCAGACCTGGTAACCGCTTATGTCAAGAAAGGAGCTCCATATGAAAAGGCGACTTGACGGATTTGTCTGGGTCGGATTGGGAATTGCCCTCCTCCTGGCCCTCTTCCTTTCGCCCTTTGCCTCCACTTCTCCTGATGGTCTTGAGAAGGTGGCAGCGACGGAGGGATTTTCAGAAAAGGGAGAGGGTTGGAAATTCTGGAAACATGCACCTCTCTCTGATTACACTCTTCCATGGATTAAGAGTGAAAAACTCTCAACCGCACTTTCAGGTCTGATCGGAACCCTAGCCATTTTCTTCATCACGATAGGTATTGGAAAAATGATTAAAAAACGGTAGAAGATTTTCTCTGGAGGGGATTATTTAAAATTTTTCTCACCGGCTTGAATTTCAATGTCCAACATATTTTCTCGCGGGGGCAGAACGCAGACGAACTTTTCGTTATACGCGCAAGAGGGATTATAGGCCATATTGAAGTTCAAGACCATCTTATAATCTGGCAGGACCTCGGCATCGATATACCTTCCACCTTCATAAGTCTCCTTCTCGTTCGTCTTATCTTTAAAAGGGACAAAAAGAGTATCGCTCAAAATGGATTTGTAAATTTCAATGGTATATTGCTTCTCATCCCAAGTGAAACGGAATTTCCCGTAACTCAGATATCGCTTGTTTGTACCCTTGTTTGTTAAGAAGGTGGCATAATATTTCGGGTTATTGATATTGAAAATGAAGCGCTCAATCTTACCAGAAAAGACATATTGGGGATTAAAAGGGTAGTATTTTAGCCCCTTAAAGTTTTTCTTGTCTTGAGGAAGAAGCGGAGAACGCTGATGGTTTTTGAAAAAGGCACCCCGTTCTTTCCTCCATTTCAGAACGCGTTGCTCTTGGAAAGCCGTTTCTTTCCGATCCTCTCCCCTCGTCGTAACAGGAATTCCTTGGAGCAGCAAAAAAAAACCCGCGATCAATAGGATAGAAATAATCTTCTCTTTCTTCATCCTGTGCCATCAACCCTGTTTATCTTAACAAACAGGATGCCCAGACGCAAATCATTAGGGAGCTCTAAAAAACTATGACGCGTTCTCCTGATTACACAGATTTTCCTTGTTTTCCAATACCTCCCCCATCTGTGTAATCGGTTTTTAATCGGCGCAATCAGAGATTTCTGGCCTTTTTCAGAAATCTCCATCTATGGTCTTGACAGATTTAACGGCATCCAGTATATTAGCGTTATTCTTATTAAAGAATAACGATGGAAGTGAAACCATGAAGATCGGTTACAAGATCTGGCTGGATAACCATGGGAAAGCCTTTGGAGATGGTCCTTGTGAGCTTTTAAGGCGGGTTGAAAAAATGATGTCCCTCCACCAAGCGGCCAATCAGATGGGTATGTCCTACAGCAAGGCATGGCGCTTGATCCAGACCTTGGAGGAAAGGCTTGGCTTTGCTCTTCTGGAACGGAAAGTCGGAGGCCCATCCGGAGGAGGTTCCCGGGTCACCTCCCGGGGAAAAGCTCTCATGAGTCAATATGAGCGATTTCGGAAAGACGTAGAGAAGAGCATCGAGAAAGTCTACCATAAGCATTTTGGGTCTGCGGAGAAAAAAGGACGGAAATGAAGAAGGTTCCTTTTCTGATACCGATACTTTTGGCATTCGTCGTTACTGGAAATGCCCAATCCGCATCGGGGAGAATTTTGGTTTTCGCCGGGGCTGCGAGCAAACCGGCAACAGAAGAGGGAGTGCGAATTTTTCAGGAGAGATTTGGCATACCGGTCGATGTGGTCTTCGGCGGTTCCGGATTCGTCCTCTCCCAGATGAAATTGGCAAAAAAGGGAGACCTCTACTTTCCGGGATCTTCCGACTTTATGGAGATGGCCAAAAAGGAGAGCTTAGTATTTCCTGAATCAGAAAGAATTCTTGTTTATCTCATCCCTGCGATCAATGTACAAAAAGGGAATCCTAAAAGGATCTATTCTCTCAAAGATCTTACAAGGGGCGGCATAAGGGTTGCCATCGCCAATCCAGAAACAGTCTGCGTTGGGACTTATGCGGTGGAAATTATCGAGAAAAATTACAACTCCGTTGAAAAAGAAAGGTTTAAGAAAAATTTAGTCAATTATACAGAAAGCTGTGAGAAAACAGCCAATGTCATCTCCCTCAAGGCAGTGGATGCTGTTTTGGGTTGGGGGGTTTTTCAATATTGGGACCCTGGCCGGATCGAGACAATCTATTTAAGGCCGGAAGAGATTCCAAGAATCGGTTACATCCCGATCGCCCTTTCAAAATTCACCCGCGACCAAGTGCTCGCTCAGAAGTTTATTGATTTCCTCTTCTCTCCTCAGGGGAAGGTGGCCTTCCGAAAATATCATTACTTGATGGATCTTAAAGAGGCACGACATTTTACCAGACCCGATACACCCGTGGGAGGGGAGTACGTTCTTCCTAATGAATGGAGGACCATGAAGAAATGAGTTTTCGGTATACGATGATCGGGGCGGCAGTAGGTATCTTCATCTTCTATTTGGGACTCATCCTCTCGCTTTTCTATTTTGTGGGTGGCAAAGGATTTTGGGAAGCCTTGTCACACCCCAACACCCTATTTTCTATCCGTCTGAGCCTGATCGGTGCAACCCTGGCAACATTTTTTGCTGTGCTCATTGGACTTCCATCAGCGTATGCTTTATCTCGCTTCAAATTTGTGGGTAAGGGAATTTTGGATACATTTTTGGAAATCCCGATGATCATTTCACCCATCGCCCTCGGCGCTGCTTTTCTCGTCTTCTTCAATACTCCCTTAGGAGAATTGATCCAAACAAAAGGCATCTTTTTTGTTTTCGAAGTCCCAGGCATTATCTTAGCCCAATTTGCCACGATTGCAGGTCTGACAACGCGATTGATGAAGGCCTCTCTGGATGAAATCTCTCCGAGGTACGAAGCAGTAGCTCGATCCCTCGGATCATCCCCATGGCAGACCTTCTACCGCGTTACCCTTCCCCTTTCATTCAGGGGACTCCTCGCTTCCGTCATCCTTTCTTGGGCAAAAGCCTTTGGAGAATTTGGAGCCACGGTCACCCTTGCAGGGGCAATGCCAGGAAAGACGGAAACGATGCCCATTGCCATTTTTACTTCTTTAGCTTCTGCCAATATTGACAAGGCTATCGTCTTGATACTCATCTTAGTAGCCTTTGGCCTCTTAATTCTTTACAGTGTCCGATTGACCGGCAAAAGGTACCGCTATGATTAAGATTGAAGGCCTCACCCTTCTTTTCGAAATCGTTCAAGATAATGAATCTCAATATCCAAATTGAAGAAGGGGGATTCCATTTCCTCCTTGGCCCAACAGGGAGTGGAAAAACCCTACTCCTCGAATCCATCATGGGACTGCGCAGACCCAAGACGGGCAGGATCTGGATTGGAGATAAGGAAGTTCAGGGCCTACCGCCAGAGCGCAGAGGAATCTCTTATGTTCCGCAAGATCTGGCCCTCTTTCCCCATCTCAAGGTAAGAGAGAACATCCTTTTTGGAATCAGGGCAAGAAATCTGGACACAAAGATCTATGAAGAATATGTCCATGCCCTCGTAGGAGTGATGAAGATCGATCACCTTCTCGAACGATACCCTGCCCATCTCAGTGGAGGGGAAAAGAAACGCGTGGCCCTTCTTAGGGCATTGGCACCCAAACCGAATCTCCTTCTTCTTGATGAACCTCTCTCTGGCCTCGATCCATCCATCAAAATCGATATTCAGCATCTTCTAAAAAATCTCCATTCCTCCTTTCACACGACAACTCTCTGTGTCACCCATGATTTTGAAGAGGCATACTTTTTAGGTGACGAAATGACCATCTTTATTGATGGGAAGGTGGAGCAGGTTGGAAAACGAGACGATGTTTTTTTAAGACCTAAATCTATTAAGGTGGCTCAATTTTTGGGTGCAAAAAACCTTTACAGGGCAAAGGTTTTGAAGAGTGAGACATCATCACAGCGATTGATCCTTGGAGTCAACGGCCTTCAATTTTCTGTTCCAATGAGTTTGTATCAAGATAAGATGGAGGTGGGAAAAGAAGTCGATTTGTTCATCCGACCCGAAGAGGTGATGTTACTCCGCGAGGAGAAACTTGTGAAGGACTCCTTAAAACAAAATATTCTCGAAGGGAAGATACAAGATATCAGCGTAAGAGAGAGATATCACACGATTTACTTTCAAACGACGGAAGGAAAGATCCTTTTTGAGATTTCAATCCCCAACTATGCTTTTCGAAACTTAAATCTCTCGATCGGGAAAATGGCTAGAATCGCCCTCCGAGAAGAATCCCTCTGGGTAATGGTCTAAATTCACCTCATGGCCTCATTCTCTTCCTGAGAGGAGGGTAAGGTCCTTATAAAACTTCATCCCCCGTTTTTCGGCGTAGGGTGTGCACAGGTTTGTTACATATTGTGCACAAATGCCCTTTCTCGCAGATCCATCGGTTGCTATCCAGAATTAAAATGAAGACAAATGCGGCCACGGCTAAACAAATTGGAACAACATGTGTTTTCTCCGGCACCAGTATTGCCTGCCATAGGAATTTAAAGGTTAATGCGTAGGGGGAAAGCCATGGACATCCCGATGGAGCCAAAAACATTCGGCCTTCTGGCCGCCATCCTGTTTTTCCTTATCTCTCTTCTTATCAATCTGCTTCAACGCCGTTATGCAAAAACCCGCTTGGGTCGTATGCTCAGAAAGGAAGAGTCTATCATCAATTTCCTTGAGGGAATACATAGAAATCTTGGTAAACTGGAAGTCACTTGTACCCTTGAGGTGCAAGGGGCAAGCTCCCCCCAGGAAGTGGGAAAAACAATCCACCTGGTAAGGAATGAGATTCAATCGACCATTGCTAACATGGAGGAACATCTTCGTTCTTTTCGTCAGTACAGACGAAAAGAAAAAGCACGTGAAAAACGGAAAAAAGTGTTGGAGAAATCATATCAAAGATCGTCCGGATGATGAGCCACGCGAGAAATGTGATGGTGCTCTATCGCAACGCAACCCTGGGAGCCGTTGCCGGTCGTTCCCGCACCGTTTCCATCAGGGAAGTAGGCTTTCTAAGAAAGACTATCCTTATTTCTCTTCGCCTTCAATTCGAATCTCGATACGTTGAGACGTTTCGCACCCTTTCAGGGAGGAAAGCATCCCTTTGAGGGTCTTGGTTAGAAAATCTCTGACGAAAGGGGTCATGGGAATTGGTCTTCCATCCACCCTCAGGAGAATCTCTTTTTCTTTCTTTAATTTGAGAAACTTCTTCTCAATAAAGTTGGAAAGCCCTCTCATATCTTCAAGGTGAAAGCAGGGAACTCCAACAGTGAATCTTCGGTTCGAAACGATAGCGACGAGGTTATCTTTCTTCGTACAGAGAAGTTTTTTATGTTTCTCCTTCCGAAAAACCTCAATCTTAGGCTGAACGTCCCTTTTATATCCTTCTGAGAGGATAAGGTCCACATCCTGAATCCATCTTCCCCGGATTTCATCCAGGGTTAAATCCCTTTCCACATCCCGAATCAAAGCGATCTTTTGGGGGGACGAGATGACGACAGTGTGTGCCCCTGCTTGCTTGTGCCGCCAACTATCTTTCCCCTCCCGATCCACTTCAAATCCATGCATGTCATGCTTGACCGTTGCAACCCGATAACCTCGCCGGGTCAACTCGGGGACTAATTTTTCAATCAGCGTGGTCTTTCCACTATCCGATTTTCCAACAATTGAAATGATGGGAATCATGCGCACTCCGTGCGAGTTTTGAGTTCGGAGTTTTTTGAATTCAATGACTTTTTGTCATGATTATTTTTAATAATTCACTCCGAACTAATTACTTCGAACTCCGAACTTTTAAAAATTACGGTCTAACAACTGAACCTTTACCTTCTCCCCTGCCCTCACAATCTCCTGATCTTCAGAGATGACGATCAAGCCATTTGCCCTTACCATGGATCTTAAAATTCCAGACCCCTGCTCTCCAGTGGTGGTAACAACGTATTGATTCTTCTCAAAAGAGACAGACCCTCTAATGAAATAGCGGCTTCCGGCCATCTTCTTAATCTCCTCTTTTAAAATGGCCTCAACCAGGGGCCGAAAAATCTGACGACAGCCCATCATCTTCAGAAGAGAGGGTCTCACAAATTGTTCAAAAGAAATCATGGATGAGACGGGATTTCCCGGAAGGCCAAACACTGGTTTTCCTCCGATCGTTCCAAAAGCCAGAGGCTGTCCCGGCCTCATGGCTACTTTCCAGAAAACCATCTCCATACCCAAATGCTTCATGACATCTTTAACGAAATCATAGTCACCCACGGAAACCCCTGCAGAGGAGATCAGGACATCTGCTCGGATCCCCTGACGAAGTTTTTCTTCGATCTCCTCTTTCCGGTCCTTGGCAATACCCAATTGAAGGGGGATCGCTCCGCAATCCTTAACCTGGGCCCCTAACGTGTAAGAATTACTTGAAATGATTTTGACCTCATCCAAATCCCCATCCACATCGACTAATTCGTCTCCTGTGCAGAGAATGGCGACCACCGGTCTCTGAGAAACAGAGACAAAAGAGCGTCCAACGGAAGCAAGCATCCCTACCTCTGCCGGACGGATCGTATCCCCCTTGAAAATCACACGATCTCCTTGCTTCACATCCTCCCCAGACTTCCGGATGTTTTCCCCAAGAGCAGCAGCCTTGAGAATCAAGGCAAATCCATCTTCTTTCTTTGACTCTTCAACAGGAATGACCGTATCTGCCCCTTTCGGAATGGGAGCCCCTGTCATAATACGGATGGCCTTTCCTTTCTCGAGTGTCTTTGTTGATATAAAACCTGCAGGAAGATCTTCGATCACCTCTAACCGGATAGGATGATCTTCGGAGGCGTTCTGGATATCTTCCGACCTCACTGCATACCCGTCCATGGCTGAATTATCCAGAGGTGGGATGTTTCTTTTGGCGTAGATATCTTCCGCGATCACCCTTCCTAAGGAATCCAAGAGAGAGACCTTTTCGAATCCTAAAGGACGAATGTGAGAAAGAATTTTATCTAAGGCTTCATCTACCGGAATCATACAGCGAATATAACATAAAACTGACTTCAAGGAAATTCAAAGGCTGAAGAAGAATTTTCGTACGCCTCAGAGTTCTTTCATCCTTTCTATTTTGAATAATGTTATCTTGTATGGCGAAGAGGGGGACTTATTAGAGGATCGAGGCTTTTCGAAAACACAGTGGGCTGCTTGGTTGGTTAAGAAGAATATGCATTTTACGCTTCGATCAAAACCCATTAAGGGAATTATTTATTCAATACATGATTGAGAGCCACCCGCAGACTCCCCCTAGGACTTGGAGAGCGACTCTCTTGTGGACATATGGGAAATAAGTTAGAAAAATAAAATATGGGTAAAAATTATCCAAAAATCTCTTTTTGCATATGATCGGACTTAGAATAGAAAGATAAATATTAAAAAATAATTTAATCTCAATTAGTTAAGGAGGTCAATAATGATAGTTGCAGGAATAGATGTAGGCGGGAAGAACGTTCATATCGTCATCAAGAAAGATGGCCAAATTCTCGGAAAAGTTGCGGGTCC
This sequence comes from uncultured delta proteobacterium, assembly GCA_963827685.1. GTDB lineage: Bacteria > Desulfobacterota > BSN033 > BSN033 > UBA1163 > UBA1163. The sequence continues at coordinate 1,033,045 of CAWHBU010000002.1, forward strand.
TACGGGAATTAAAAAGGCGGAGACTGTGGAACAACTCTATGGCGAGGTCCTGAAGAAGGCTGGCATTACCCGGAAGGATGTGGAGCGAGTGGTCGCCACAGGGAGTGCGGCTAAACGAGTTGCCTTTGCAAACGGTTTCATCCCCGATGCGGCGGCGGATGCCCGCGGGGTCAATAAACTGATCCCCTCAGCAAGGACCGTCATCGATGTGGGGGCCGAAGAAGGCAGGGCTATCAAAGTCGGCGCTGACGGAAAAGTTTTGGACTTTGCTATCAACGGGAAATGCGCAGCCGGTACAGGCACCTTTGTTGAGGCCATGTCCAGGGCGCTTGAGGTTTCCGTGGATGAGATGTCCAAGATCACTCTTCAATCCACCCAAACCCTTTCGACCAATGCTCAATGTGCGGTCTTCGGGGAATCCGAGGTGGTCTCACTCATTCATCAAAAGACACCCAAACCAGATATTGCCCGGGCAGTGATGAATGCCATTGCCGGGAGAATTGCTTCCGTCGCACGTATTGTGGGACTGGAGAAGGATGTGGTGATGGTCGGCGGCTTGGCAAGAAATGCAGGGTTCGTTGACTCTCTTAAAAAGAGTATTGAAATGAACGTCCTGGTGCCGAAGGACCCTGATTACATGGGGGCTCTTGGTGCTGCCGAAGCGGCAGCCGCTGGAGTCTTTGCGGAAGAAGTCAAAACAAAGGTCCTGGAAAAAGAGACCGTCTCAGAAGGAAAAGCCTAATCGCTTAAGATAAAGGTGGAGAAAATGGCAGAGGAAGCAAAAACCCAAGAGTTCTGGAGATGGCCTGAAACCAATTGGGTCAACCCGGATATGGATTGGAAAAAAGGCAAGGTGATCACGGCTGGAGTGGATGTGGGCTCGGTGAGCACTCAAGCTGTCATTATGGTGAATGGCGAACTTTACGCCTACGGTAACACGCGAACCGGTTCAGACAGTCCAAACAGTGCCAGAAAAGGCATGGGCTTTGCGTTGGAAAGAAGCGATTTGAAGATTGAGAATATCGATTACTGTATTGGAACAGGCTACGGAAGGGTCAACGTTCCCATGGCCCAGCAGTCCATTACTGAGATCTCCTGCCATGCCCGGGGAGCTAACTTCATGTACGGCCCGGAAGTCAGAACCGTCATGGACATGGGGGGACAGGACTGCAAAGCCATCAAAGTGGATGATCGGGGAAAGGTCCTCAATTTTATGATGAATGACAAGTGTGCAGCTGGAACTGGCCGAGGGATGGAAGTTTTTGCTGACTTGATCAGGGTCCCTGTCTGGGAGATCGGAACCCGCTCCTTCAAGATCCAGAAAGAGCCTCCAATGATTAGCAGTACGTGTGTCGTATTTGCCAAGAGTGAGGTCGTCGGCTTATTGGAGTCGGGAATGCCTGAAAACGACATCATGGCTGCCTACTGCTCTGCGATGGCCCATCGCATCATGGAACTACTGAACCGCCTGGGTGTGAAGGAAAAGTTTGTCATCACCGGTGGAATCGCCAAGAACGAAGGTGTCGTCAAGAGACTGGAAAAGGAATTGGGTATTAAAACCGCTGAGCGTGTTTGGAACAAAAAAGAGTATATTGATCGCGGTCATCCCTTTGACACACAGCTCGCTGGCGCTATCGGAGCAGCCCTGTTCGGAAATGCTCTGTTGAAGATGGGCAAAGCCAAGAGTGCAAGAAAAGCCTAAACGGATTGCGGAATGCGGAATGTGGATTGCGGAGTGAATAAAGCAAAAGAAAAGGAAATAACACATGATAGCCAATTATGGTTTTAAGGATGGGTCTGGCGACTGGTATGTCACCATCGACACGGACAAGTGCAATGGTTGCGGCAAATGTCCCGAAGTCTGTCCAGCAAAGATCCTTGAAGTGGGGCCGGATGAGATTGACATCTTCCGTGAAGAACCCGTGGCATTTGTGAAGCATGAGGAGCGAAAAAAAGTCAGGTATGGCTGCGCTCCTTGCCGCCCCGGTTATGGTACAGAACCAGCGCCCTGTGTCGGAGTCTGCGAGCCAAAAGCCATCTCTCATTCAGAAGGATGGAAGGTCTTATACGGCCATAAGTGATTTCTTTCCTGTTCATGGGATGATGCAAGCTTACCGCTCTATTCCCGGAGTGTGAAAACCACTCTTGAAGTAGAGCGGTAATTTTGTATGAGTTAAGAATTTTGAGATTTGAGGTTTGAATTTTATAATTAGTTATATCTATTTATTGAAAGGTCTTCATCGATGCTGTCACAAGAAAAGAAGACTGAGTTTGAACCAAGGATCGTTGCTTTTCTCTGCAACTGGTGCTCCTATCGAGGCGCTGACCTGGCGGGTACCTCACGATTCATTGAGCACGGAAAGATGCCCAAAACCAATCAGGAGATGGAAGACCTGTTTTAAACAAATTGCGGATTGGGGATTGCGGAATTCGGAATAATAAAATTTAAATCAATGTAGCGCCCTCATTTATTGAGGGCGAATTCAAGAGCTTTCGTCGGCAATAAATGCCGACGCTACATAAGGTACCTTTTCTCCCTCTCCCTTTACGCCTGCCTGCGCGAAGCCGCTTCGGCGAAGGCAGGGGAGAGGGTTGGGGTGAGGGTGAATAAGGTTCTAAGAAATGAGTCGAGAAGAAGAATTGAAAAAAGAAGGCCCCTCTTTTCCCCTCTCCCTTGATGGGAGAGGACAGGGGTGAGGGTGATAAGGTTCATAAGGTGACCAGGGAACAAGAACTTAATAAGGAAGGTTGGGAAAAACGATTTACCATCGATGAACCCCGCCTATCGGAGATGGTAGAGCAATATAAGGAGCTCGGATTTGAAGTTCTCCTCGAACCCGTGGATACCTCCTCTGAAGAATGCACGACTTGTATCACCGCTTTCCATGATCGTTACAAAACCATCTACACCCGCCAAAAGGGCAATAGCAAACTTCCGAAAGAACAGTGATAAAAACACAACCTTACAGACAGTAAGAAACTCGGCTCCCCATTTTCTCGGGTTTTTCCCCTCTTGACCCATTCGGCGGCTTCAAGACTCTCCTTTGAACCCCGGGTAAGAAGCCGCTCAGGGTCAACCCTGAGCTCCTCCGCCTGAGATCGGGTCAAAGGCAAGCCTGGGGGCTTTCAGGCCGGGGAGTCGAAGGGTTGACATCCCGGTTCAAAGACCTTGTTTTTTGAAGTCTCTTGAAAGGTCGACATAAAAGTTGGCTCCGGAAATAATCCTCTCTATCTCTTTTCTGTTTACGGTCCTCTTTATTCTGGCAGGCACTCCTACTACCAAAGACCTCGAAGGAATTTTAAAATTATCCTTCACCATTGAATGAGCACCAATCATACAGTCGTCACCAATTTCTGCAAAAATACCCAGGGTGGTATTCATTCCAATAAGAACATTATTACCGATTCTGGCACAATGGATGACGGAACCGTGACCCACTGTCACATTATTCCCAATGATGACGTCCGCCACCCCTGCATGGATGACACAATTATCCTGAATACTGCAATTGCACCCAATTTTAATTCGGAATCGATCAGCTCTCAAAACTGCTCCAGGCCAAATACTGGAATTTCTCCCAATTTCTATATCGCCAATGACATAAGCATTCTCGCTGACAAAAACAGAGGGATCAATTCTCGGCTTTCTCTTCCCCAAACTCTTAATCATAGTTGTCATCTGCTCCTACGGTTGGGAAAAATGTTCACGCTCTTTCGTCTATGATGGCGATGGGTCTGACCCAGCCCGCACTGGCCTTCTTGATGTTGATAGGAAAACAGCAGACCGTAAACCCATGAGGTCTCCCGATCGCTGATAAGTTCGCTAACTTCTCCATATGACAATATCCAATCTCAATTCCCGCAAAGTGGGCCTCCCAGATGACCCTTGGGTCCCCGGTCTCCTTAAATTCTTTGGCCAGGAAGGGCAAGGGCCTGTCCCAACTCCATGCATCAATGCCCACCACCTTCACCCCCTTCTCCGTAAGGAACAGGGTGCTTTCACGATCCATCCCAGCGCCTTTGGTTAAATACGCAGGTGTGCCCCAGGCAGCATCAGCCCCGGTCTGGATCAAAACGATGTCGAACGGATGGATTTTATAATTAATTCGTTTTAATTCCTTTTCTATATCCCCCGCCGTAATCCTTTCACCATCGGCCTTATGGCGAAAATCGAGGAGCACCCCGTTGCTAAAACACCAATCAAGAGGGATTTGGTCGATGGTTAACGAAGGTTTTCCCTTGTCCATGGTTGGGTGATAATGATAGGGAGCATCCAAATGTGTACCTGAATGAGTCGTCAACGTCAGAAACTCTACGGCCCAACCCAGACCGCCGGGTAACTGTTCAGCCGTTACTCCCGGGAAGAAATCCTTCATTCGTTCAGCACCCTGGATGTGATCGGCATATTCGATTTTTGGAATCATCATTGCAGGATCACTTGGGAGTCCCGATTCAATGGGCAAACTCAAATCGACAAACTTTTTCCGTTTCATAGATTGCCCTTTCCTTTTGCGAGCGATTTGGCGTTTTTGCCGACCAGGGTCCTAAACGAATCATTTTGCCAAATCTGTAAGAATGAATTCGGACCTTCATCACAGATGGCATCTTGAACAATTTTCTATTACTCTAAACGCATCTTTCCCTTTATGGCAGGCTCCCCATCCACTACCATTCCATCTCGAAGGTGGATGGCGCGGGAAGAAAAGGCCGCATTTTCAGGATTATGAGTGACCATGACAATCGTCTGTCCTTCTTCATTAAGAGACTTAAAAAGTTCCATAATTTCTTTCCCTGTCTTAGAATCCAGATTGCCGGTGGGTTCGTCGGCAAGAAGGATCGGCGGTGAATTCACTAACGCTCTGCCAATAGCCACCCTCTCTTGTTCTCCTCCTGACAGTTGATCTGGGAGCCTCTTCCCCTTCCCTTTCAATCCCATCTTCTCCAGTATCTCCTCCGCCATATTCGACTGCTCTCGATTCGATTTCTCCGTGATAGAAAGAGGGAGCATCACATTTTCAATCACCGTCAGATAGGGAATCAGCTGAAAGGATTGGAAGATGAAACCAAGATATTCTCTTCTGAAATCGGCGAGCTTCTCCATCTGGAGTTTAAATATTGGAATTTCGTCCACCACCACCTCCCCTCGGCTGGGGTGGTTGAGTCCGCCCAAAATAGTAAGGAGGGTGGATTTCCCTGAGCCGGATGGTCCCATGACAGAGACAAATTCACCCTTCTCAATATTCAGATCCACACCCACGAGAGCAGGCACATGCTCTTCTCCGCTCTCATAGGTGTTCGATAAATTCTTAATCTCGATCAAACTCATGTTCGTGTCTTCACACGAAGGATGAGGTTGAGGTTAAGGAAAAGCATTAAACAACCTTAACCTTGACCTTAACCTTTCGCACTTATAGCGCTCTTAGCGCTGCGGTGGGATCCATCTTTGAGGCGTGAATAGCCGGGTAGATGCTGGAAAGGATTCCCATTGTCACAGAGAGAAAAACGACGCCCACCGCTAAGACAGGATCGACAACTATCCCGCCTCCTTTTATCCCCGTGACGATGGGACCGAGGAGATGAGAAACTCCAAGTCCCAGGAGGTATCCTGTCACTCCTCCAATCAATCCAACCACAAAGGCTTCCAAAAAAATGATCCGGATGATATGCGATTTTCGAAATCCTATGGCACGGAAGATACCAATCTCCCTCTTTCGCTCGTTCACCGAGGCCGTCGTATTGGTGAACACGATCAGGCCTCCGATCAGAAGGACGATGATAGATATGCCCACAGAGAACTTCTTAAAGTGGTCTAAGGCCTCCATTTTGGTCTGAAGGGTCTGTTTGATCGCCGTCACTTTCGCATGGGGCAATACTTTAGATATCTGACTGACGATCTCTTCAATCGGGCATGAAATGCAAAAGGTAGAGACTTCAATCAGACTCAAAGCCCCGGGTTTCTTCAGCGCCTCTTGCACGAAAGGCAGGTCACCGAAAATGAGAAAATCATCCTGGGAGCCGGTCTCATCCAGAATTCCCGCAATTCTTACAGTCTTTCCGTTGATCGTTAAATTGTCACCAGTACTTTTGAAGAGTCTCACAGCAACTTCGTTTCCAAGGAGGACTTCGTCTCGACTCTTAGGGATCGCACCATGGACTTTCCACCATTTCTTGAGTCTAACCTCTTCCTGGAAAAGAACACCGGTAAGAAGAATCTTTCTCCCTTCGATCTCTACCACTCCAATCAATTTGGGAGAGATGGTGCTGATGTTTTCCCGAACTTCGATCTGTCGAATCTTTGGAATGTCTGAGTCTTTTAGCGTTTGAGTATCGACCGAAACTCCACCCATATTCAGACCGCCGTAAGAGAGGGAGAGGTCATCCGATCGAGGAATGACGAGGATATTGGCTCCAAACTCGTCAAGCTTGTTTGAGATATCTTCGTTCATCATCCGGGTAATGGAGATAAGAGTCACGACCGTTGTCATGCCCATGGTGAGACCCAGAATGAGAAAGAGGACTTTACTCTTACGCCTCCGCAGATTATTGATAGAGATGTCTCTAAGTCTCACACTTCACCATGATGACTTGTGCTTCCCCATTGACCCGCGAAGCCATCCTGAGCCTGTCGAAGGATAGGTGCCAAGTCCAACTTCTATGCTCTCAATTTAAACCCGAGATCCCTGATCATTGTCAAATCATCCTCCGCATTCCGACCAGGGGTTGTGAGATAATTTCCTACAATCAGACCGTTCGCACCGGCGAGAAGGGCAAGGGACTGCAAATCTCTAAGATTTGCCTCCCTTCCGCCTGCGATCTTGATCGTCCCTTTTGGTAGAATGAGACGAAATATTGAAATGGTCTTGATGACCTCCATGGGAGGAATGAATTCTGAATGTTCCAACGGAGTTCCTGGTCTGGGATTAAGAATATTGAAGGGAATGCAGTCGATCCCAAGTTGCTTAAGGGAGAAGGCAAGTTCCAATCGTTGTTGAGGTGATTCTCCCAGGCCAACGATTCCGCCACAACAGATAGAGAATCCCTGTTTTTTCAAAACTTCAATGGTCTTAACGCGATCCCCAAAGGAGTGGGTCGAACATATTTGAGGGAAATGGCTCTCCGCCGTTTCCACATTATGGTTATATCGGGTGACTCCAACCTTTCTTAAGGATGCTGCCCTTTCTTCACTCAACGTTCCCAAAGAGCAATCGAGGTCAAGGGTTGTTTCATTGTGTATGCGATCGAGGGCCCTCAGAATCGTCTCAAACTCTTTGTCATTTAGCTCCCGGCCGCTTGTGATGAGACAGAAACGGCCTGTCCCTCTCGCCTGTGCCTCCTTAGCCTCTTCTACTATTCGCTTCACATCCATAAGGGAATAAACCGGGGCTTCCGTTTTGTAGTGAGCCGACTGGGCGCAGAAAGCACAGTCCTCAGGACATCTTCCTGATTTGGCATTGAGGAGCGAACAAACATCAATCTCGTTCCCGTTGAACTCCTCTCTCACACGATTGGCCACTGCAGCAAGATCTAAGACGTCAGGCCCCTTTGCCGCTAACAAGGGGAGCACATCCTTCATGCTCAGGTTCTTTCCTTCAAGAACCTTGTCTCCAACCTTCCGAATTTCTTTTCTCATTGTCGCTCCCTTAGCCCTTTCAGTATTTTCTCATGTCTTGGACAGAATTCATATTGACCACCTAACTGGGAATGGAGGACCTCTTCCTGCCAGTGGCTATTGAAGAGGCGACAATCTCGATCCTCACAAAAAGGGTCTCCAGTGAGATGAAATAAAAGAGCCTGCATCGCGTACCCTTTCAAGACTTCTGTCGTCCTCAAATCGCCATGGTCAAGAAATCTCCCTTGATACTCTTCCTTTAACCACTCTACTGGTGTACCCAACTGCTTTTTCAGATAGAATTCTTTGGGTTTGGCAGGGGCTTCTACAAGCCCGGTGATGGAAATCATGCTGGGAAAACCATAAAGGCTAACCCTCGCATGATATCTACCATCATCCCGATCCCACGTTCCAAAGAGTTGATTGGTGAAAAGGAGTATACAATGTTTAGGATCCAGTCCCCCTTTCATGACCAGGTCTAAAATAATTTTCTGATATAAGACTCCCTCATACAGAATGCCAAAACTTTTCCAACCGGGGTCGCTGATCCTCCGTTTTTCGTAATCGACTTCAGCTTGAAAAAGAGGCCCCGAAGCAAATCCTTTCCCAGGATCTCTCACTCTGATACCAGCGAATTCCTTTGATGCTTCCTCTATTCTCTTCTTGGAAAATCCTTTACAGATATTCCCTCGAATGCGGAAGGGAATGAAAGTTTTTTCTTCGAGGTATTTCCCCAATTGGGTGATATCCAGGCTATTCAAATCCCCTTCTTCATAAAGGTCGATGGCTTCAGGAATCGGTTGAATGAAATCGTTCACTTCTTCTTCATTTTCTCAAGAATAACCTGGGCCCCTTTCCGTCCCGAAAGCAACATTGCTCCAAAGGTAGGTCCCATCCTTGGCAGACCATAGGTCGTTGCCACAGCCATCCCTGTCACGACCAGACCAGGATGGGCCTCGCCAGTATGCTCCACCACCAGATCCTCGGACTGTTCCACCCACATGGCACCGAAGCCAGCGGTTTTTAGAATCCCTCTCTCCTCCAGCTTCTTCACCACACAGGCATCATGGCCAGTGGAGTCCACCACAAATTTAGATTCTAAAGCAATGGGGTCCACACACGTAATCTCGCGAGGAAGAGCGTTAACAGGTGTCCAGTTCACCACGGCACCGCAGACGCGATTTCCTTCCCTCAGGACCACATCATCAAAGATGGTCATATTAGCGAACTTCACTCCAGCGTCACAGGCTGCGGCGATTAGTTTTGAACAGGCATGAGGGCCATCGGCCACATAGAGGCCTTTCACCGCCTTCTCATAGGGAATGCCCAATTCTTCTAATACCTTTTGTCCTGGTTCCCGGACGGTCACCTTATTCATCAGATAGCCTCCAATCCAGAAGCCTCCTCCGATGTAATTGTTCCGTTCTACAATCAAGGTCTTCACCCCTTTTGAGGCAATGTCCCTTCCAACCATCAACCCGCTGGGTCCTCCTCCGATAATGAGGCAATCGCTCTCCACATATTCAATGAACTGCCGAGCAAAGCCAGCAACAATGGCCCGGGTGACTTCCTTTTCACTCACCGGCGTAAAAATTCTTTTTTTCTCGACCATCTCCCTTATCCTCCAATCATAGAATAGTCAAACTACTGAGCTCATTAAGCTCTTGGCTTCCAATTGAGAACAACTTTCTCTTCGATCAGGACTCGGTCTTTCTCAACCGTACTCGGAATCACTTCAGGTGGGTAATTCATACAGCCCCCCTTAATCCCTTTCAGGGTCTCTAAATTCCACTCGGTGGCGCATGCATTGCATACGATGGCTTTATCCTGAATGTGAAAACGAGTTGATCGACACGGCTCACACATGCTGATGGCGGTTACCACTCTTCCAGCTAAGGTGACATAGGCAAGGAGGGGAACCTTCACCCCATGACCCTCATATTCAAACCGAACCATCTTTTTCTCTTTTACTACATCGATGGGGATGGAGATTTTTCCATTTTCGACCTTTGCCTCAATATCGGTCATCGAAATCGTCTGGCCTGAATAGTCCACCCTCTCCATCACCTTCTGCTGAGCGGCTATCTTTGGATTGGCTATCGTTTTCCCCTGGATGATCCAGAAAGCAACTCCTCCTGCTGCAAAAGCGACAATGATTAATGTGATCCACATCCAAGGCGACTTCTTCTTGCCCAAAACCTTATCTCTCTTATCCTTTAATGAAGAATTGGAAAGGAGAAACCCACATTTCTTACAGAAATGGTTCAGATCATCATTCTTTGTTCGACATTCCGGACATACCTTCATCCAACCATCCTTCCTCTCTCCCCCCTGAACCTTACATGGTTCAGGGCTCACTCATTGATCATCAGTCTCTCAATTTCTCTTCTCGAAACGGATGAAGCAGACAGAGACCGATGGTGATCTTCCCCAACACCTTTATAGGTTACTTCTGCATTCCCTAAATCCTTTGTCTTACTATAATGAGCCGTGATGGCTGCCGCTTTCTCAATATCTCCCTGATCAAGCTTCCCCCTGATGAGAGAAAGGGGCCCTGGAAAATTGGAAACCTTTAATAAAATGTCCCTCTCCTGAGCGAAGGTCTCGATCTTTTGATTCTCCTCCTCATTCCTCCCAACCACTAATTTAACTCCGTCGGAGAACCGAAAATGTCTCCCCATCTTAAGAAGGTGAACATCGTTGAGGGAAAAATCAGGTTTGTGAAGCATCAAGTCTTTCATACGCTTTGCAAACCCAGGATCTGTAAGAAGGCAACCTCCTGCAGGGCATGGGTAGTCATGAATGCCGTAATGCCCTGCCAGCTCGATCTGCGGCTTTCTTGAACGGCCCTGAAACTTCAGCAGCTTTTCCCGATCCACCCATCCTTCTTTCTCCGGGATCGTGGCGGGAAGGCCCATGGCAGAGAGAGGTCGTAAAATAAAACCCTCGAGCCCCGCTTCCTTTTCAATCAGCCGCATCGCATCTTTTCTTTGGGACATAGGTCTTTGTCCCAACACTTCACCCGTGACGATGAAAGCGGCTCCTGACTCTTCCATGTAGGCCTTTGCCCTCTTCAGCATGAAGATCCGGCAATCGATGCACGGATTCATATTTCTTCCATAGCCATGTCTGGGATGCTTCACGACACTAAGGTACTCTTCGGAAACGTTGAATACCCTCAAAGGAATGCCCAAGGTGTCAACGGCCTTCTGAGAAGCCAGACAGGTGGCTCCCCGATTGGTGCAGGTGCAAAATACCGTCATAAAATTGAGGGCCTCTAATTCAACCCCTTGCTCTATGACGACCTTGGCTGCGAGTGTACTATCGAGCCCCTCCGGATAGGAGAGCGATCGCCTTCATCCTAAAACCTCATTCATCGATCCAGAACGAAAACCTTGAAGATCCAATGTAATATAGCGATAACCAATCTCTCTCAAACGACTCACCACTTTTTCTCTCAATGAACCATTCATCAAACGTGCCATTTCTTCGTTGAGGATTTCGATTCTTGCCAGGCTTCCATAATGACGCACGCGAACCTGTTTGAATCCCAGGCCAAATAAAAAATCCTCTGCTTCGTCAACCATTCTCAACCCCTGCTCAGTAATTTCCTCTCCATAAGGAAATCGCGAGGCGAGGCAAGCGAAGGAAGGTTTATCCCAAGTGGGAAGCCCTAACTCTTTGGATAATTCCCTCACCTCTATCTTGGCAAACAATGCTTCTTTGAGCGGGCTTCTGATTCCCAACTCCTGAATCGCCATCCTTCCGGGTCTATGGTCCTTGTCGTCGTCTAAGGTGGAACCTTCGACAATAAAAGGGATCGCTTCTTCTTTGGCTACTTCCAGTAATTCTCTGAAGAGCTTCTCTTTACAATAGTAGCATCGGTTGGGAGGATTTTCAGAGAATCCGGGAATCTCCAACTCATTCGATTCGATCAAGCGGTGTCTGGCTCCCAAAGTCTGGATCAGTTTCTTGACTCCCGCTAATTCCCTTTCAGGATAAAGGGGAGAGAGTGCCGTGACAGCAAATACATTTTTATCCCCAAGGGTATCTTGAGCTACTTTGAGGAGGAGTGTACTATCCACCCCTCCTGAAAAGGCCACCAGAACCTTCCCCATGGATTGAAATATTTCCCTTAATCTTTGAGCCTTAGTTTTTAACTCTAAACTCATCACTCTTTCATTCCGTGTCCCTGCCTACCGGCAGGCAGGCGTGTCGCGTGTTACGTTACCGTATTATATTTTTTCACTTATAACTCATAACTCCTAACTCACCAGTTGCATAAAAAAAGTTCTAAAAGGTAGTTGGGTGTCCTGGGCCGGCAAAAAACATAATAATAACCCTACCTCTCCGGGAGGTAACCCGTCCATTGGACGGGATACCTCATAACCTTTACAGCGGAACCTTTTAAGTTTTCGCTACTTCGTTTCCAGACACACTTCAAAGGTTACCTGAGGTGACATCGCATGTTCCCCATAAAACATAGCAAAGAACCGCTTGGTAAAGGTTTGGAAACACACTCAACTACCTTTTAATACAACAAATGGATTAACTCAAAACTTCTTTGATCCATCCTCCACCGAGCACTGTTTCTCCGTCATAAAAAACAGCGGCCTGCCCAGGGGTGATGGCCTTCTGAGGGGATTCAAACTTCACTTCCAATTCACCTTCTCCTTTTGGAGAAAGGCTGGCCTCCGAACCAGGATGATTATACCTGATCTTCACCTGTGTGTGATGGGAAGGAACCATTTTCTGTGGCATAATCCAGTTGACAGAATCAACGAGGAATGTATCACCATAGACTTCTTCTTCTCCTCCAACAACAATCACATTCTTTTCTCGATCGATCCCAATCACATAGAGAGGCTTTCCTTTTGCCAGGCGGAGCCCCCTTCGTTGTCCAATGGTGTAGAAAGGGATTCCTTTATGTTTTCCCAAGACATTCCCCTTCCTATCCACAATGGGACCCGGTCCAAAGGACTTCTCTAACCTCTCGGATAAAAAGAAATGATAAGACGATTCCTGAATAAAACAGACCTCCTGACTTTCGGGTTTATCATGGACTCGAAGACCCCGTTGAAGCGCCTTCTTCCTCACTTCCTCTTTTCGAAGTTCCCCCAATGGAAAAAGAGTATGGCGTAATTGGTCTTGAGTTAAAGAGAAGAGGACGTAGGATTGATCTTTCTTCCGATCCACCCCTTTTTTTAAAAGATAACGCTCAATCCTTTCATCGAAATCCAATCTGGCATAATGACCTGTGGCAATAAAATCGGCCTCCAGTTCCAACGCCTTCTCTAAAAAAGAACCAAACTTTACTTTCTCATTACAGAGGACGCAAGGATTGGGCGTTTTCCCCTTAGCGTATTCTTCACAAAAATATTGGACGACTTCTTTTTCAAACTCCTCCCTGAGCTGGAAAACATAAAAAGGAATCTCAAGTTGAAGAGCAACCCGTCTGGCATCCTCGATATCGGCGAGACCGCAACATCGGGCCGGCCCTCCTTGGGCCTTATCCGTCATTCCGATGCACATCGTTGCTCCAATGACTTCATAACCCTCCTCCTTGAGAAGCCAGGCAGTCGTGCTCGAATCAACCCCGCCACTCATGGCAACAACTACCCTTTGACTCATCTCCGCTTCACCCTTTTAGGGTATCGTTGGCATTCCTGCCTACTGGCAGGAAGGCATTGCCGACAATATCTCAATTCGCCCCCATCAATGAGGGCGCTGCAATGTTTATCAGGTGCAAAAATAATAATGGTTTATGAATTTTATATCGGTTAACGAGAATCTCTTCGCTTGGACCCTTGAATTCTAGGCCCCTTGACCCCTTATCAAAAGAGGATTTCCATAGCCTGATAAGGACAGACCGGAATGCACAGTTCGCAGGCGATGCACTTGTCCCGTTTAAAGGAGACCTCCATATTCGTCCTTTGGACATCCAGTGCCTTCGTGGGACAGACACTGATGCAGGCCGTGCAATGGGTACAACGATCCTCATGCCATTTGACATCCTGAGCCAAAGACTGGGTCTCCACACCTATCTCACTGAGATATTTAAGCCCTGCCTCCATCCCGGCCCTCTTCCCTGTAAGCTCTAATACGAGTCTTCCCTCCTCCTTGGGGGTAATCCGGGCTCTCATAATATTGACGATCAAATCATAATCCTTCACTAATTTAGAGATGACGGGCTGATCGACGAGATGGGAAGGATAATTGAGAACAATTCTTTTTTTCTGCATGGTTCACCCCTTTTGAAATTCAAATTCCAAATTCCAATACCCAAATCCCAAATAATTTCCAATCACCCAGATTCCAAATAACCAAACCAATTATTTCGGTCATTGGAGCTTTGGTAACTATTTGATTATTGGTGCTTGGAATTTAGTGCTTCTCATGTTTTTTTAATAGGTCGCTCTTTTAAGGTTTTAAAAACGATCCCGGAATCGGCAGAAGGGAGAGGTTCAACGGGTTGGGTCAAAAAGAACTTACCCGCTTCGATCCACTCCTTCAAGGTCTGAGCGACCTCTCTGGCTTTCAGATAGCTGGAAAGGCCAGCGGTGGGAATCTCTTTTCCTTGAACCGTAATTCTCCCGCTTTTCAGTTGCTTGTAATTCACCTCCCCGATGCTTCCGGGAATACATTGAGGATAGGAATCGCTATAGTCCACCACTTGAGCCACGATTTCCTCATCCCGAACAGCAGTATACCGAAGGATCTCCTCATTTAAGACGGGAATGGGAACTCCAATTCCTACGGTGAGGGTTACCCCATACCCAGTATAGGAAGTCCCTCTCAGCCACTTTGAACTCATCATCTTGAGATCACCCTTTACGGCAAGGGTTCCAGCGGTCATTTTTGGAATACCGCCCTCCGTTCGTTTCACATCGGGATTATGCTGAGTTCCATTTCCCACGACATACCCTATCCCTCCACCCAAAAAGATTCGAGTACCCATACCTATGGTTTTGTAAAAAGGATCATTCATGAGGGGACTCAGCTGTCCAGCGTTGCAGTAGTTAGCATTAGCCATCTTGGGCTGAAGAACCCCCATATAGGTATAGATCACTCGATCTGAAAGGTTGACGGCAACATTATAGTTCTGGTAGGCATTTCTTATGTTGAAAAGAACTGCCTCGTTCATATCCTTGAGGGAGATATAAGTCTCCAAGGTTTTTCGGGGATAGCAATCCGTTCCATAAGCTGTTGCAGTGAGTCTCACATCCTTCCCCGCAACCAGTTCCTCAATTACATAAGCTCCCCCATAAGCGAACTTTCCCGGATAGATTTTGTTTCTCGGATCATCATCTGGCATTGCAGTCGCTCCCAAGAACAAATCCACTGCTGCAAGACCTGTATAGACCGGGACATCATTGAGATAGGTCTTTCCTCCTCCCAGTTTGATCCGGGGCTTTGTGTGTCCCACATTGAAATAGGCCCCCGAAGAACACATTGGACCAAAGGTACCTGTGGTGACGACATCCACTTCACGAGCTGCCTTTTTTATTCCCTTTCCTGCAGCATAATCGATAATCTCCTCGGCCGTTAACACAACCGCCTTCCCTTTCTTAATCTTCTCATTTATTTCCTCAATGGTTTTGGCCATATTTCCCCTCCCAGAAATCTAATAAATTAGATTTACCCCGTTAGAAATAATGCCCCGCTGGAGTTTCTAACGGGGTTTACTTTTGGACTTTGGACTTTAAACTTTGAACTTTCAATGGTTCCCCTTTTTCGGATTTCGTGCTTCCTATTTCGAATTTGAATGAACTATCATTTTATTCCGTTAAAAAGCCAAGTGCTGATATATCGTTCTCCCGTATCGGGTAGGATGACGACAATCATCTTCCCTTCACTCTCCGGCCTCTTCGCTACCTCAATGGCCGCCCATGCCGCTGCACCGGAAGAGATTCCTGCCAATACTCCCTCTTCTTTGGCCAGCCTCCTTGCCAACCATCCGGCATCCTCATTCGATACTTTAATCACCTCATCGACCAAATCCATTCGAAGCACTTCTGGAACAAAGCCTGCACCGATGCCCTGTATCTTATGGGGTCCGGGTCTCCCTCCGGAAAGAACCGGAGAATCCTCTGGTTCTACGGCCATGGTTTTAAATCCTGGTTTTCTTTTCTTGATGACCTCAGAAATTCCGCTAATCGTTCCCCCTGTTCCCACCCCCGCCACTAAAACATCAACTTGCCCATCGGTATCTTCCCAGATTTCCAAAGCAGTGGTCTTTCTGTGGATTTCGGGATTAGCAGGATTCTTAAACTGTTGTGGAATAAAATATCGGGCATCCCTTGAGGCCATCTCCTCCGCTATCTTCACCGCGCCTGTCATCCCTTCGCTCCCAGGCGTCAGAATCACCTCTGCTCCAAACATCCTAAGAAGATGAATTCGTTCAGCAGACATGGTGTCCGGCATCGTCAGAACCAAGGGATAACCCTTTGCCGCGCAGATAAATGCCAAAGCGATCCCTGTATTTCCGCTGGTGGGTTCCAAAATAACCGTATCTTCCTTGATCAAACCTGCCTTCTCAGCCGTCTCAATCATTGAATAACCGATACGGTCTTTAACGCTCCCACAGGGATTAAAAGACTCAAGCTTCGCTATGACCTGTCCTTTACACCCCATGGTGACTCGATTCAATCTCAATAAAGGTGTATGTCCTATCAATTCAGAAATGAAGTTGGCTATTTTTGCCATTTCTACTCCAAGAAATCCGAAATTCGAATTTAGACGCTTTGATTTAGGAATTGAGGAATTTGGGAATTTAATTCCAAAATCCCTAAATTCGTAATCCCTTGATTCATTTCAATTTCGTGCTTCGTCTTTGAACTTTTAAATTTGGTACGAAGAATCGCTTCTTTCTTTTTCCTTTCTTCGACTAACCATATCTTCTAAAGTAAACGAATTAAAAATTTTAGAGATGGCATCCGAGACTTCCTTCCAAATATCTCGAGTGACACACGACTGGACTCTCTGACAGGCCTTTGAATCATGCAAACATTCGATCAAATTGAGCGGACCCTCCAAAGTTTCAACCACATCGTATAAACAGATTTCAGAAGGAGGTTTGGCTAATGAATACCCACCTTTGGACCCACGAATCGATTTCACCAAACCAGCCGCGCGAAGCGGATTGATGACTTGTTCAAGGTATTTTAGAGAGATATCTTCTTTCTTGGCTATCTCCTTTAATTCAATAGGCCCCTCTCCGTAATGAGAGGCAAGCTCTAACATTGCCCTTGCCCCGTATCTGATTTTCGTTGATATTTTCATGAGTTATGAAATCATACTTTTTCTATCGGAATTAGATTTTCTTAACCTAAGACCTAGGTGTTTGTCAAGAAAACCTTTCACCTTATTAATTAATATCAGGAGTCCTCAGTCGTGTTTGAAGTCAAATTGTTTCTTGCTTAGAATCGAATAAATACCGGAGCAAAGACTCTTAAAAATGCTAATTATAGTATGTAGAACTAAAATTATCATATTATTATACTGATTTGGATTTTAGATACTTTTCTTATGAATTCAAAAGATCCAATAATAATAAAGTTTGGAAAAACAGTGAGAGATGCAAGGTTAAAAAGAAACCTTTCGCAAGAAAAACTGGGCGAACTGGCAGGTCTTCATAGAACCTATATTGGTATGGTAGAAAGAGCCGAAAAAAATATCACCCTGAAAAATATTCAAAAGATTGCTAAGGCACTTAGTTTAAGAATCAGCTCACTTTTTAAGGATTTATAATTTACATGAATATTCAACAGGTGTTAAAAAATATCAAAAATGAATTTGAAACAGCCATAAGGACATCAAGCTTTGCCGGTAATCGATACTTGAATGGCAATAAAGCAAAAGAAGCTCTTATTAGATCACAAAGGCTTATCAACTATCTTCACAACATAATTAAGAATGAATTTATGAAATGCGGAGTTAATCCTAATAAGTTATATCCTCGGTTAAATTTAACAAAGCCTGAAATTTCAATTGAAGGTTTTTTGAAAAGGAAAAATCAAGACATATGCATTGTTCCAAATGATGGAATAATAAAAACCCAATCTGGAATGGAAAAGGTACTCACAGTAAACGTTCGAAGCCAATTAAGTAGTTTAAAAAAGAATATTGACACACTTTATGAAAGAACTTTTGCTGAGGCTTTAAATTTACATCTGAAATACCAGAAACAATGTTTGGGAGAAGTTTATTTGATCCCCACTCATGAGTATGATGATAAAGCAATGGTTGATAATCGTATTTTATTTAAAAATGTCTCCAATATTTCTGATTATTTGAAAATGTTTCAAGCAATCAATAACAGAATTGATTATAAAAAAGATGCGTATAAATATGAAAGAGTTTGCTTGTTAATAGTTGATTTTAGGCAGGCATCACCCATATTATACTCAAATATCAAAGACCTTATAAACGATCGGTTAGTCCCCAAAAATATTAAATTCACCTTAGATTATTTGACATTCAGTAATTTTGCAAATGATATGCTTTCTATTTATTCTAAAAGGTTTAATATCCATGATATTTATTAAATTCTTATTTTATATTTCTTTATGAGAAACTTATCAATCTCGCCTTTATCGTTTACTTTTTTTAAATATTCTATTTCTTCATGTGAAATATTCGGGACCCCAAAAAGTTCAATAAAATTTTTCTGATAGCACGGATACCCACCTTCAATTGAAACACTTGTCCTAGCAATGTAGTATTCCATTACTTTTGAATTTAGTATTTTTGAAATTAAATCTAAATTTAACCACTTATTAGAAAACAAGTCTTTTTCTTCTTTCAGATAGATTGCATATCCATTACAAAAAAGTGCTTCTGGATTTTTCTCATATAAGAATCTTGGCTTTGAACTAAAAGTTGGGGTTAATAATTTTTGACCCAAGAAATTAAGCCCCTGGGTTCTTCCATAGGCATACCAGTTTGGGTTGTCAATTTTACCTTTATCTCTATTTGACAACTCTTCTTTCGCAGCCAGCAAATATTTGTAGCATTCCTGATACTTAGATTTAAGCTCTTCTTCAGATATTATCTCAACTTTGCCATCAGTTTTCTTGTAAGGATAAATTATGCGTCTAGTATTATTACCTAAGTCTTTTTGTGTTTTAAAATCTGATATTTTTGCAATTGGTTTAGTAACTTCCGCCTCGATCAAATATATTTTACCATTATAATATTTTTTATAATATCCATCCTCGTAAGTTGTGCCTTCTATAAAATATAAGGAATCCTTTAACGTTGCTATTCCAACCCGGATATCGAACATATTTCCAAGCTTAATGCCCGTGTTTTCAATTTTTTTAATATTTTCCTGCTCCCCTATCCTTAGAAGTCTCCATTTCTTATTATTCAAAGCTGAGAAATAAATAGTTGAATAAGTTAATTTGTTTAAATCAGCTAGCGCTTCCAAATTCTCTATTCTTTCATACAAGAAATTGTCTTTCTTCACTTTATTTAATAAAGTAATGCAGGTATAAGTCTGCACATCAAATACCTTTAAGTAATCGAAGTCTATTATTTTGTACAAATATTTGTTTTGAGCTAAAAATTCCCTTAAATGAAAGCCAGCCAAGGAAGTAAAGTAGTTATTGGGGGTTATGTAAGCTAGATTCCCGTCACTTTTTAAAATCTTAGTGCCTAATTCGAAGAATGCAAAATAGAGGTTATAATTACCTTTTTTTAAAGTTAGCCAATTTTCATATAATTTTTTTCTTAATTTATTGGGTAAATCCTGAAACTTTACGTAAGGCGGGTTTCCAATTACGATATCAAATCCTCCTTTTGTAAATATTTCGGGAAATAATATTTTCCAGTCGGTTTCTAGACTGTCATTTTGCTGTATATTGAAAGAAATATCTTTAACATCTTCATTCTTCTCCAAAGCTAGCAAAGTTAAGAGAACCTTAGCTCTTCGCACACTGTAATCAGCTATGTCTACCCCATATAGATTATTTTCGATTATTTTTACCATCCTTCCCCCGAAATCTGAATAGATTTTATTTGCTGCTTCAATTAGGAAGGCACCACATCCACAACTAGGGTCACAAATATTTAAACTCTTAGATTTTACTGTTTCATTAACAATAAACCTGGTTATTGAATGCGGGGTAAAAAAAGATCCGTTAATCTTTTTGTCTTCATCTGCAATAAGCAACTCAAAAACCTTAACTAAATCGTAAATATTAATTTTTTTAAAATAACTTGAAATAACTTTTTCAATCTCGATAATCCTCTCATTCCGGGTTTTAATAAATGAGTTAATTAGCAGGTTATTCTCCACAACGATAGCATTTTTGGTAACATAATAAATAACAAAGGCTGTTTCGATATCTCTTGCGATAAATTTATCTTTTAGTTCTTCTATAATTCTCATAAATTATCCTTTGCTAACTTTTGTATACATCATTTACCTAATCTTTTCAATCTTTAATTGTTGTTTAATGTAATTCGGACGTAAATTCCAAACTCCTCTGAATAATAATTTGGGTCATCAAATATACTACCTATACGGAGATTAACATTATACTTTGCCACAATCACCAACTTATTTACATTAAGATTCACCGAAAACCCTTTGCCTTTCTTCTTAACGAATCTCTATTCTTAGCACCTTTTTAGTCTTTTCAGTAACCTTTACCCGTTCATCGATTCTGTATCCGACGATCCATGTAATCATCTCTCCTGAAATGAGCAGAGGGATTTTCGGTCTTTCAAACCTTGGAACCTTATGGTCGATAAAGAACTCTTTCAATTTTTGGGTTCCCTTTGCTCCCAATGGATGAAATCGATCGCCCGGTCTGAAATTCCTTATCTTCAATGGAAATTGAAGACTCCCATAATCCATAAGAGCTCTGTCGGGAGGTCCATTGTAATTTTTGAATTTATCCCGATCCGTCTCCTCAATCACCACCTCTCTTCCGATTTCTTCGATAAAGGTACGGCCTGGGGAAATGAGTTCAACCTCAAAAGGCAGAAATGGCTTTGCCTCTCCCTTCGTCAATAAAACCATATCATACCGTTTCTCAACCCAGATCCCACGGGGGAGCTCTAAAAGGAAACTTGGAGAAGGCTGGCGCAACTGCTGATAAATTTTGTGAATATCTGACCACTCTCCTTCCTCCATGATCCTTCCCCAGTCATAAATTCTCCCTAATAGCATCTTGAGGACTCTCCACTGAATAGCCTGAGGAAGGGATTGGTATTCCGAGAATTTGAAAGAAAGGATATCCCCCTCCTCCTGGACGACCTTTTGATATGCCGCCCTTGCTCCCTTTTCTAAATAATCATTTTCCTCCCTGAGAATGT
Source organism: uncultured delta proteobacterium (assembly GCA_963827685.1). Lineage (GTDB taxonomy): Bacteria > Desulfobacterota > BSN033 > BSN033 > UBA1163 > UBA1163. The sequence goes on from CAWHBU010000002.1 coordinate 1,053,980, forward strand.
GAGACGTCCTCAGGAGGATCTCTTTGAAATTGGGCTGATACTCTCTCTCCATCAAGGGTATCAGAGCCAGGCGTATTCTATTCCGAAGGTAGTCATGCCTTAGATTCGATGAATCCATTAGAAAGGGAATCTTTTTTTCTATGGCGAAGGAATGGATTTCCTCTCTCCATACTTCAAGAAGAGGCCGAATCACTCTTCCTTCCCGAATTGGAAGCATTCCTTTTAACCCCTGTAACCCAGACCCCCTGATCAGTCTCAAGAGGACGGTCTCCACCTGATCATCTGCATGGTGACCGAGTACAATCTTCTGGGCATGGTGCTTTTGGAGGAGGTCATAAAAGAAATGGAAACGAATCCTTCTGGCTGCATCCTGTGGAGAGAGCCCCCCAGTTTTTGAAATTCCTTCACATTGAATTGCCCATATTCAAAGGGTAAACCGAACCGTGCCGCCTCCTTCCGAACCAGGTCGGCTTCTTTTTCTGACTCCTCGGGTCGGAGGCCATGATTGACATGAGCGACAATGAGAGAAAGGTCGAACGCTTCGCGGAAGGCATTTAATAAATGGAGGAGGACCATTGAATCCACCCCTGCGGAGACACCCACAATCAACCGATCGCCTCTTTCTAATAGATGGTAGCGGTCAATGGCCCTTTTGACTTGGTTGAACAACATACCCCACTCTTACATCTTCTTATCTCCTAACGGACCGACTTGAATTTCTACCACCGTCGTGCCGGTCCATTTTTCAAGAATCTTGATCGTGCAGGTCTTATTGGGTTTTGAGAAATTGAGAATGGACTCTTTCCCCTTAAAACTGTTCACCAGTTTCCAATTATCTTTTTCCATATGGTAGTTAAAAAAATCAATTAAGGAGTCTACATCGAGACGCCATTTTGTAAAGACCAAAACACCTGCTTTAAATCCGGGGGTCTCATAGATAAAGGATTTATTGGGCTTATAATTTAATTCGCTTGGAACAAGGAGATCATCAAAATAATACTTACCCATCCCCTCCCCTTCTGCCTTTGCCTCTCCCGCCGCTCCTCCTGCAGGCTGACCCTGTTGGCGCTCTTTAACCGTTGTCGAACAGCCCGTCCATGCCAAACTCAAAAGGATCGGCAATAACAAAGCAATCATAGATTTCTTTTCAAAAATCTTTCGTCGCATGGTTTTCCTCCTTCAGGATGAAATAAGAGATGATAAAATTTTTTTACCACTACCCGGTGAGAAAAGCAAGAGGAAATAAAAAAAGGCCCGCATCGCGGGCCATTGAAGCAGGTCGCCCTGAAAGCCCAAAATCAATCAGTCCAATCAGTGCATCGCCCCTGAACCGTTGTACCCCCCTTCGCCAGGATAAAAAAGATCGATCATGACATAACCCAACCTTGGGAGATCCCCTTGATCGAAAGGGGCAGATAGTTTGTACGCATACTGTTCCGGCGTCACCTCGAAAGTAAACGGGAAAACAACTTCGTTACTTTCATTCCCGGCCTTGTCGAATACTGAAACCCTCAAGGCAATTCGTGTCCACTCCGGCAGGTACGACGCTCTTGAACTGAAGGTATTCCATTGGATATACCCCTTAAAATGCTTTTGATACTGTGGTTCAAGATAGATCCAATCGGTCGGGTAAAGACCATAGCCCACCTCATCTACCACCGAGGCAATCCTCAGCATCTGCCCATCTAGATCTTCTGCCTCGATATAGATCTTCCAGATATAACCATAATATCCCTTCTCCACTGCAAAAGCGTGGGTAATAATTGGGGCAGGAGTCCCTGGTCTGGGTTGCATCTCTCCAACATAAGGGAACAGTTGGGTCCATCCTTGGGAAGGCATAAAAAGGACTAATGTCAACAATAGGCTAACAACATAAAGAGTTTTTCTTGTATTCATGAACTGCACCTCCCTTCATTATATTAAATATAATATCGAGGAGCATAAATATCAAGGCAGTTAAGAATGGGGGATGGGCTGCGTTAGGCGTCTTGCGCCGATGAGAAATGATAATAATATCAGTCAATAAGGGGTATATTGGGGTTTATTTCTTCTGGATGAGTGAAGGCCTTCGTTTACCTTTTTGACAATGATATGGCCTCTTTTCTCGCTTCTTCAAAGATCTCTTTAAGAGGAACTCCTTTTTCTAACGCCAATTTCTTACAATCTTCATACTCCGGGGAAAGGTTGACGACTTTCCCTTCCCATCTGGCCAATTTGAAACGGATTTTTCCATACTTTGTTTGACGAGGTATGATTTCTCTGTCGGTCTTTGCCCTCTCCTCTTCATGCCACCTCAGACCAATAGTCGTTGTCTCTCTTAAAAGAAATTTTGTGACAGAAGCCAGTTTTTCAGAGGGGCAAATCACGGTGAGCAGATGGCCTGGCCGATTCTTCTTCATCAGAATGGGAGTGACAAATACTTCCAGAACTTCCATGGCCAAAAGTCTTTCCATCACATAGTCATAGAATTGAGGGTTCATGTCATCAATGTTCGTTTCGATGACTACGACCCGCTCTCTTCCAGAAGTCGATTCCGAGGTCCCGATGATCAGCCTCAGGAGATTGGGATGGGGAAGGTCGTCTCGGCCAGCCCCATGCCCGATTCGCTCTACGTTGATCGGAGGCATTGGGCCAAATTCAGATCCCAACGCGGTGAGGATTGCCGCTCCAGTGGGAGTGAAAAGTTCTCTCTCCACTCCTGATGAATAGATCGGTTTTCCTTCCATCAATGCAAGTGTGGCAGGGGCAGGAACGGGAAGGATTCCATGCTCGCATTTTACAAACCCTGCTCCCACATTCACCTTGGAAACATAAATCTTTTCAATCCCCAACTGTCGAATACCCCATACCGATCCAACAATGTCGACAATGGAATCCAGTCCACCCACTTCATGAAAGTGGATCTCCTCCATTGGCCTTCGGTGGATCTTTCCCTCCACCGAAGCAATCCGCTTGAAAATTTCCCTGCTCTTCTCCTTTACGTCGGTCTCTACACCACTTCTTTCAATGATCCTTAGGATCTCTTTCAAATTGCGATGGGATCTTTTCTCCTCTCTCCCTTCTACGATGACTTGGGTTGCAGCGAGACCTGCCTTTAAGACCTTCCCAGTTCTTAAATGGATCGTTGGGATTCGAAGTTTTCTCAACTCTTCCCTCAATCGTTGAGGGCTCAATCCGGCATCGATCAGCGAGCCGAGAATCATATCCCCACTGGCTCCGGAAAAGCAATCAAAATAGGCGATTCGCATAACCGCTCTCCCTGTCTCCCTATCTCCTTACCTGTCTATCTCCCCATCTCCTTATCGCCGTTTTTCCTTATATCTTTCTATTAACCCGCCATCCCCTTATCTGCCCATCCGATCTGTCGGTTCTGTTAAAAATTCATACGCTGTCAGATAGACGAGTTTGGTCACATCTGCGAGCTTCTCAAAATCGATGGATTCCGGATGATTGCAGGGGGTATGCATCTTTTTGTAATCCGACGCAAAAAAGTCTAATGTTGGAATCCCCTTTTGATGGAAGGGGTAATGATCACTCCCGAACTCGAAGGAATATTGATCAATATTTCTTCCTTCTTTGATTCCTAAAGGCTCCAAAAATCTCCGGCTTATCTGTGCAAGAGAGGGTTGCATTGAACTTCCGATCAAAAAGACTTCTTTTTCATCCGTTGCCCCACCAATCGTATCCAAAGAGAACATGGCCTTTACCTGTGTCAGGGGAACAAAGGGCCGATTGACAAAGTGACGGGATCCCCACAATCCCCACTCCTCTCCTCCAATGAAGAGCAAAATAACGCTTCTCTTCAAATCTGTATTTCTCTTCATCAGAGACCTTCCTATTTCTAAGAGGGCTGATACCCCTGATGCATTATCATCGGCTCCTGGATAGGTCACTCCACTCTTTTCATCTTTTCCCAGGTGATCATAGTGCGCGCCCAATAGCAGAAACTCCTTTTGCTTATTTGGATCATGGCCCTCAATCATCCCTCCAATATTAACATCCTTAAACCGCCTTACCGTAAACCGAAGGTTGATTTCAAAGGAAACATCCTTCTGATCGAAAATGTCCTTCGTCCACCCTTTTTCTACTTGGGTATAGGGAACGAAAAAGATTGGGATATGAATTGAGAAATCCGGTTCCTTGGCTCCTGCCGCCACTTTCGAAGCCTCGATCAAACGTGAGACACTTGTGCCTTCCCTTTCCCTTTTACTGAGCTTTTCATTCAATTTCGGAGGAAAATAGGAGGGGTAAGTGAGATAAGGTGCCAAATAATCTAAATCCTCTTCCCTCATAAGGAAAAGAATAGCTTTGGCTCCTCTCCGTTGAAGTTCTTTTATCTTTTTTAAGAGCTGCTCATAGCGAAACTCTTCAGTGAGATCCAGAAAAATCACTGCACCTTTATCAGAGAGTTTGTCCATTTCATCGATTTTTCTTTCACCCGTTAGTATAAAAGGACCTTCCCATTTTCCTTTTTTAGAAAACCGAAAGGGGATGGCCCTAATTTTCTCTTCTCTGTTGGATGCCTTTAAAATTAACGTGGACTCCTTTATATCCTTTACGGTAATGGAGAAAGGTTGAGTAACAGGGGTCAACCCCATCCCTTCCAACTGCTTGATCAGGTAGGCCTGGGCTTTTTGATAACCTGGGGTTCCTGGAAATCGTCCAGCCAATTCAGATGAGGACAGATAGGAAACATGTTCCCTCAATCTCTGTGGATCAATTTTAACGAAATCATCTTTGGATAGGAAGTTATAGAAGAGAAAGGAGCTTCTTGGAGGAAAATTTCCCCTCTCTTTTGGCTTTCCATTCTTAAAAAGAAGGTAACTATCCCAGCTATAGAAGAAGATGTACCGGGCTCGGGAAAGAGCACTGGCAGACCGTCCAAAGTAAACGGTCACCCACTTCCCAGGATGAAGCGGGTTGGGAAAGGTAAGAAGGAGGGATTCATCTCCTTCATCTACCCTTTCTCCCTTTATAAAAAATGAATCCTCTTTGTGATCAATGGGCTTTGGAAGATGTGAAATGAATTTAGAAAGGATTGGAGTCTTCCAGCTTTCACCTAAAAGCATCACTGAGGAATTTCTGAGTTTCTCTTCTGTCACCTCTTTGGCGGATAGAATCTCTCCGCCCTTTCGCTCTTTGACCATTCTGGCCAGTTCTAAATAGATTTTTCGACTCTCCTCATCGCCTTGATCTGAGACAATGAAGATCTTCTCACGGTCTTCCAGCAAGGCATTCAATCCGGGGACGATTTCTTCCGGGTATAACCTTCGAAAGAGATGATCATCAGGGTCCAAATTGACCTTCAGTGGCATTCTGGAAACTTCCACGGAAAAAGAGCTTCTTCTCTTTGAAACGTCCAAAATAAAGCGCTTCTTCCCCAAACCCTCATCGATTTCAATGAGAAGAGGAAGCTGGTATACATCCCCTTCCTGGACCACCTCCCCTGAGACGACGTAACCGTTTGAGGCAGTCTGAAATTTAACATTTTCCAGCTTTAGTTGAGGCCCGCCAGGACGATCTAACCATTGAGAAAAGAAGTGATTCAATTGCATACCGCTCACTTCTTTAAAGATACTCTTAATATCCTCCCAGCTTGCCTGTTTGCCCCCGTATTGCATTGCAAATTGTCTCAGGGCGGCGAAGAAGAGGTCCTTTCCAACGATCCTCCGGAGCATATGAAAGACCATGGAACCTTTCCCATAGCCGATCTGTGCGTCTAACTCCGTCTCTTTACCTTCGAACTTCCGAAGGGGGTAATCTTTTGAAAGAGGTACGTCAATGGCATATTTCTGCATCACATTCTGCCGATATTTGCGAGAAACCTCCTTTCCGATCTTCAACTCCTTATAGTAGTAATTGGCACAATAAGTGGTTAAGGCCTCCACCCAATTGCCTGTTCCGGGCTTCTCACTGACATAATGCCCCCACCAGGAATGGACGATCTCATGATCCAGGGCACCCGGTCTGAGAAATTCTTTCCCCTGCCGGATCGCTTCCGGCGCGAGCAGGGTGAGGGTAGGAATCCCATAGCCGCTTGAGAAGAAGTTCTGGACAATATCAAACTTCTTGAAAGGGTACGGACCCAACAGGTCTGAGTAGATCTTTAGATATTCTTCGGCACTATTTAGAAATGCCTCTGAAAACCGGTCATCCTCGTGAAAAAAATAAGTGGAGATTTTGATGCCATTTACCTTCCGTGTTTTAACAGAATATTTCCCGGCTACGAGCGTGAGGCTTTCAGCCGGCAATTGATTCACCCACTTGCTTCTCCAGGTACCGTCTTTGAGATTTTCGGATACCAGTTCACCCTGGGTGACGATTCGAAATGGGTCCGGAATGGTTGCCTCTATCTGGAATGTAGCCATTGAATCGGGCCTGTCAGGATACCAGTGTGTATCCGATGACAAATAGACCCCTTCCGAGCCAATGAGTCCAGAGGTCTTATCTCCTCTCACAAATTGAAGCTCTTTTTCTTTAACAATCGCATTATAGATGGGACCTTCATAAGAAACGGAGAGAAGCACAGGTTCTTCCACCTTTTCAAGAGAGATATCTAATCGATTGGCGTGTGGTGAAAAATTGGCCTCAGACCAATGGAGGGACTCTCCTGTCCTTTGGTCAACGATCCGGGTGATTTTCAGTTGAGGATGAAGGAGAAACGAAAGGGTTTGGAGCCTTCCCCCTCTTATATCTATTTCAAGCCGGTCTTCTGCTTTGAGGAGGTGTCGGGAGGGATCGATCTGGATGATCAGGTGATGGGATTGGATATTAAAATCAAAATGGGGGGATGAAGCAAATGCTTCCTCAGCCGCCCAAAGGATGGTCGCCAGACAAAATAAAAGAAAGAATGTTTTTTCCAGGCTCTTTCCATTCATTGAAAAGAATCATAACACAACCCGCATAAAAAAGGCATTTTCCATCGATCTTTTTAACAACATAGCTCCCCTCCCCTTTATCCTTACCTGCGGCAGGCAGGAATTGAGGGGAAGAGACCCAAATTCCGATTTAGAGAACGAGACCCTTTTCCCATTCTGTCATTGCGAGCACCTAAGGTGCGTGCCTGCACGCCGAAGTGCTTGCCTTTGTTGAAGCAGATATGTGCAGCCAAACGTTCCGGCACGCAGGCGTGGCAATCTCATGGAAAAGGCGAGATTGCTTCGTTCCACTCGCAATGACAATTCCCTAAATTGGGATTTTGGTTCCACAAAAATATTGACAATTGATTGGGATTCAGTAAAATTTAGTAGTCTGGCGGTGTAGCTCAGTCGGTCAGAGCATGCGGCTCATATCCGCAGTGTCCGGGGTTCAAATCCCTGCACCGCCACCAAATTTCTTTTTAGTCAAATCTCACGACCAAGAACCCCATCGCCTTATCGGATCTTGCATCGTTAAGATACCACTTGGCTAACGCACTCGTATCAAAGTAGATGACTTCGTTCATTGCCGATCTCTATCCTCACGGATAACCTTTTCGCTCCCCTTCCGCATGACAGGCATTCTTCTTCGAAGATCTCAATACGATGGAATGGGCCTCTTCTTCCCGATTTGTGTTAAACGAGCAATGGCCTCTCCCAGGCGAGTGATGGTAACCTTACCGTCAATTTCCAGCAAACGGTCAAGGTGTGATAAGGATTGACGCATTTCCTTTATAGTAAGCTTTTTCACTCCTCAACGTCCTTCTTATTATTGATGAGTACCCCCCATCGGGAAAATGGAACTTGAACTGTTAATGACTGGAAATTTAAATGCCTTGTAACCGTTTGTTTATACATTATTTATTGAGAACCGTTCCCAGACTCGGTCCTACAAATCAATAAATACCTAAAAGGACCCTCTTTTTTGCATCAGACTTATTCCAAACCCCATTTTAGAAGCTCAAAGGGAATTTAAGGCGATCAAAAATTTTTCTTGACAATCCTTTTTAAACTTTCTATAATTCTTCACCAGATTTCACCATAATTAGTCACAACGGTGCACTAATATGGTAAACCAAAGATTGAGGCAACGGATTACCATAAGTCTTGATAAGGAGGCACTGGAAACCATCTCATCCATTGCTTCCGAAAATGACGTTTCAATAGCCCGTGTCATCCGATATGCGGTGGATAACTTGCTGAAAGAATGGAAAGAAGGCCGTCCAGATCAACTTCAACTTATTCTCCCTATGGGGAGAAAAAGGAGGTTGCAGTGACATGACAAATTTAATGGGAGGTTTTGAGAGAAATGCTCTCACCATAGAAGTGGAGCAGAAAAAACAGGAGGTTCCCAAAAAAGAGCAGGTGACAGCAACAGACCAGAAACATCTTGAAATGGCATCTGAATGGTTAAGGAGGAAAACAAAGGGAAGCCGATTTTATCCCTCAAGCGGTTTGGGGAAACGTGAAATTTTCGCAAACAGGGAGGCGATAGCAAGGGATTGGCAACATCTTGAATTGGTATATGAATGGTTAAGGATCAGAGGAAAAATTATGCCATTGATTCTTAAACGACGAATTTGGTGGGAACCCGTTGCCGAAGCTGCCAGCTATGTGGTGTACGTAAGCAAAGATAGAACAATTTTTGAGCCTACTAAATTCTTGCGGGAGGCTACTCATGGGATGATCTCTAAGGAAGTCACTGGGAAAATAGAGTTGATCATCCCAGATGAGTGGCCTGAGTTCCCCATAGAACCGGGAAGTTACCATATCGGGATTACTGTTCGAGACTGCGTGGGGAATGAAAGTGATCCTTTCTTATTGGTGGGGCAATTCAAATTCTTTGCCCCCCTTGCACCAGCAAAGGGTGGGATCCAGACTCTTTAGTTGAAATAATTCATCACACGGGTAATACAATTGTCGAAGAGCAAAGGCAGGGTCCAAAATGGCTCTGCCTTTTTTATTATTACGTATAGCTACCAGCAATCGTCAACATTCAGGATCATGCGCGCCCCCTTTTACAATCTATCAGACCAATTGATAGAGACCCCTAGTGGCCGATGTGAAGCTCTTGATCGAGCTTCCGGAGAGGAATATTAATTCATATTGTGTCCCTTCCAGGACCACAGGCCGGCCAAATCCCTGCCCCTCATCTCCTCATCTTCATTTTAATGGAAATGGCCAAATTTCTCTATGGATGACACTAAATTTCAAAGCCAAAGGCTAACTCTTTATCTTTATTTTGGCTTGACAATCATTTGATTATTTATTAAGAATGTATTACATTAATAGCAAATCGAGGATATCTTGAAAATAGAAAAAATCTCGTGGGATCAGGAAACATTTGATCATATTTCTAATCACCTGGTTTCGCCGGAAGAGGTTGAAGAGGTATTGTTTAATGATGTAGACACAGCACTTATGATGCGGGGAAAAGAAGGCAAATATCTTGCTTATGGAAAAACTCATGGGGGACGGCTGTTATTCATCGTGTGGGCCTTAAAATATAAAAAGACAAAAATCATTACTGCCAGAGACATGACCGAAAAGGAAAAACGATTTTATAGAAGGAGGAAAGAATGAAAGTGCCGAAATTTAAGAGTTTAAAGGAAGAAAGGGAATTTTGGGATACCCATAATTCAATGGATTATCACGATGACTTCAAGACAACCAAAAATGTGGTTTTTGTTCGACCCAAGAAAGAAGTCATTTCATTACGTCTGGAGCCTAAGTTCATAAGGAGGTTAAGAGAGCTTGCTGATAAAGAAGGCCTACCTCCTACTACCTATGCCAGGATGTTAATTGTTAAGAGTATTCAGGCCCGTACAAAATAAACTCGCTTATAAATCCAGAAACGCACAAAAATTTCCTCCGGTTTTGACAAAACTGCACTCCAGATAATAGAAATTTTAAAATTAAAGATATTATTAAAATTTGCATTTTTGTTGAGAATTCGGCAGTTACTCAGTTAAAAGTTGCAGATTTGGTCCTTGGCACATGTTATGCACTAAAATCCTGAAAAACAAACCAACTTGGTGTCAAAATAGCGGCCTTAGTGGAAAAAGATATGCTACTCACTACTGCTCAGTGCGCACATGGAAAGGGGGAAACTAATGAGAAAAACTAACGTGGGATCGGCGGTATTAATCGTGTTTCTTATGGCTATACTAACTGCAGGATGTGCCACAAGTGCTTACAAAGATGTTTATAAAGATGAAAATAGTCCTAATGTGAAAACCTTTAATGTATTGCCCGATGACTGCTATGTCGCAACGAAAAGGGCAGTATTAAGCCAAAATTTCAGGATTGAAAGAGAAGACTTGCAGGCAAGGTCATTTACAGCAGCAAGATATTTTGAGCATGGTAAAGATAGTACCGTTGTTACTGTCAATTCAAATGTCATCGCTGCAGGTAAAGACAAGTCCACCGTTTATGCCAGTGCTACCCAGCATGTAGAAAAAGTTAGAGTAAAAACTGACAGGACACTCCTTGGGATCGTCCCGGCTGGAAGTGAAGCTACGAAGGTGAAACAAGAGGAAAGGACAATTGAGGACAAGGATTTCTATAACAAACTTTTTGCAGCCATAGAAAAAGAGCTTAATACTGTTGGAACAGGTAGATAAAAAAAATAAGGCTGTTCAATATCAGGCAATGTTTCTTAGGATACTGGATTCGGGCAGGGCTTCCGGAGAGGAAGCGTCGTTTATATTGTGTCCCTTCCAGGGCCACAGGCCGGCCAAATCCCTGCACCACCACCAATTTTTTTTGTTTCCTGGTTTGTATGTATAACCCCCGCGACTAAACTTCGGTTATTTTCCATCAGACACGTTCTTACTCACAAAAAAACATAATAATTCAAGATATAGCCCCCTTTGTCTACGTTATAACTGTATCAGAAAAAACTCCTCATTGAATTGTTGTTATTCCGTTGAGCTTGAAAAGGGCAAGCGTACACCTTAACTGGGTATCCACTTTTTTGTGGTAAAGATCAATCCCAGCACAGTGGCTCAAATATTTAATCCCCTTCCTTTCAGTAACTGACGTGCTATGAATAGCTTCTCTACTTCCTTAGTCCCCTCATAGATTTCTACAATTTTAGCATCCCTATAAAAACGACTGATATCGTACTCGGCTAAATATCCATATCCTCCATGCAACTGCAAGGCCTCGTTGACGACCTTTACCCCGACTTCGCCAGCATACCATTTAGCCATGGAGATGAGGGCAGGTTCAAACTGACCTTTATCTAAACTCCATGCTGCTTTGTATACTAAATTCCTTGCAGCTTCTGTCAAGGTCGCCATCTCAGCCAATTTACCCTGTACCATCTGAAAGGATGAGAGGGGTTGCCCGAATTGCTTACGTTTCTTCACATGCTTTAACGCCAACTCCAGGGCCCCCTGAGCAATCCCCACACCTTGGGCAGCAGTGCCAGGCCTTGAACGATTAAAAAATTCCATGATGCAATTAAATCCTTTTCCCTCCTCCCCGACGAGATTCTCCTCAGGGACCCATACGTCGCTAAAGCTTATCTCTGCTGTGTCATGTGCCCGGATTCCCAGCTTTCCCTTCAATTTATTCCTTTCCAAGCCGGGTCGATCGGCTTCGATAATAATCACACTGTGCCTCTCATTGGGTGAGGCCGCATCGGGGTTACTCAGACAAAGGGTCACCATCATATTCGCAATATCTCCATTGGATATAAACATCTTTGATCCATTGATAAGATATCCATTCCCTTTCTTATCGGCTTTGGTGGAGACGGATAAGACATCACTGCCAGCATCAGGCTCCGTCACCGCAACCGCACTGATCAACTCTCCTTTACATATAGGGGGAAGGTATTTCCTCTTCTGTTCTTCTGATCCCTTAAGGAGTATCATTTCACTTCCGAAGCATGTACACATAAGCTGCCCACCCAGACCCGGGTCAACTCTCCAAAACTCCTCCATAATGATGGCATTCTCTAAAAATCCGAACCCTCCTCCTCCGTATTTTTCATCTATAAAAATTCCGATGAATCCCAGTTTTGAGGCTTTCCTTAATAGTTCAAGATTAAAAGTTTCCTCCAGATCACATTCCTTGGCGATATTTGGAAACTCTCCCTCTGCAAACTCCCTCGCCGCCTTTCTTATATCCCGTTGGGCCGGCGTTAAACTAAAGTCCATTTTTCCCTCCCATGAACCTCATGAAGATTATAAGACATTATCTCCGGCAGCCTATTTTTTAGTCCCTTCCCGATGGAGGTTCGCCTGACAAACTCTACAGTTTTTTCTTGTCGCGACATTGATGATCTTGCATCTTGGACATATGATTTCCAGCTTATCCCTGACCCATCGGGTAATGCCTTCGGGCATATAGAGAATCATCACGATAATAATGGCCGTAAAGAGAGCCATTCTTATTTCAGGAACGATGACCAATAATTGCGTTGAAAGAAAGTAAAGCAGATAAGCCCCTATGACTGGACCGTAAATCGTCCCGGCCCCACCAAAGACCGTCCATATTAATGGATAGATCGAAAAAATGAACTCCAGGGTTGTGGGACCTACCACCTTCATGGTGTGAGCATACAGCCCACCGGAAATTCCAGCAAAGAAACCGCTTAAGGCAAAGGCGAGTATTTTATATTTGACGGTGTTAATCCCCGTTGTCCGGGCTGAAATTTCATCTTCCCTGATAGCGCAGAAGATAATTCCAGTTCTAAGTATACGACTTTTTGTATCGGTCAGCTTCCACATAATGGCAACAGAAATCAACATAATCACGAGGCAAAAAAGATAAAGAAATATTGGGGAATCTGAAATACCCGGTAAGCCAAAGAGCCCCAATTCACCTCCAGTAAATTGAGGAAAAAGGAAGACAACTCCTTGCAGAATGACAGGCACAGCTAAGGTCACAATCGCGAGATAGGGGCCCCTTAGCCGAAGCGCAGGAATGGCTACAATGACCCCGATGATGACTCCGGCAATAGCACCCATCGGTATGGTCAACGAAACTGGCAAACCCACTTTTGAACTCAGGATCGCAGACGTATAAGCACTGACTCCGAAAAAAGCACCGTGGCCCAAGTTAAGTTGTCCGGAAAAAAATAATAGGTCCCAACTGGCGGCTAAAAGAGCAAATATGGAAGAAAATACAAGTAGGTTCTTTAGATACGGACTGATGTTTAAAAAGCCCAGTAATAGAAGAAAAATAATTCCTATGGACCCAATCGCCCTACCCGGGATCACCAATATTTCTTCTTCAAGTATTTTATAAAGACGCCAGAGATAATAGCGCATCTTCACAACCTTTCCTCTTCAAAGAACGCTCCAAACATTCCTTCGGGTTTTTTCGATAGCACAATCACCATCACCAACAAGGCAATCGCATTCTTGATGAAAGCTCCCATGGGGAGCCAGTTGACCACGGCCACTTCAGAAAACGCCAGGAGATAAGCTGCAATAAAACTTCCTTTCAGGCTACCCAACCCTCCTAGGACGACGATAGCCAATACCATGATCATGGGATGTACCCACATCAAGGGCTCAACCACATAGATCGGGGAGACCAGAATGCTCGATATCGTTACAAACCCAATCCCTATACACATGGCGATCAGAGACAGCTTTTTTTCATTGATTCCCATGACATTGACTATTTCCCTGTCTTGAGAGGTTGCCCGAATGGCTATCCCCACTCTGGATCTTGACAAGAAGAGCCACAAACTAAGAATGAGAGCGATGCTCACACCGAATGCGAGAAAGTGCTGATTTAAAACCCTAACCTCTAAGAGTTCTTGATATCCTGAAATGAAAGGGGGAACCCGACGAAAATCCGTCCCAAAGATAGAAATGATGCATTCTTCAAAGAAGAAAGCTGAAGCGATGCTGATGAGAATCACCACTGTCTCATGGGAACGGATGGGTTCAAGAACAAATTTGTAGGTCGCCACCCCTATGAAGGAGGCGACCCCAATGGCGAGGATCGCTGAAATAAAGATGTTGAGGTGAACGAGGGAGCAAAAGACATAGAAAAAGTAGGCCGCTAACATATAAAAAGAGGTGTAGGCCAAATTGACGATTCTCGCCGCCCCCCAGATAAGAGAGAAGCCGAGAGCCAAAACGGCATAAACCGTTCCAAGAACAATTGAAATGATCAGAACCTGGATCATCTATTTTCCTTTCAACCCCTCCCTCTCTCCCTTACGGGCAGAGGGAGGGATGTAAGGAGTCTCATTTCTTTTTCTTCCAATAGTCTACTACCCATGGTGGCAATAAATACTTTTCAGACCCTTCATACTTCACGCCCTGCCACTCGTAGGGCCAGACAACCACAACCTTTCCCGGACCGCGCCATTGATTGACCACCCAGGTGTTATATCCGGGACCGAATCTCAGATCATGAGGAAATTGGTGATCTCGAGGATAAAAGACCATCCTGCCGTAAGCTCCTTTATAATCTGTCTTTTCAAGCTCGGTGACCACTTTGTCGGAGTCGATGGTGCCTGCCCGCTCAATCGCTTCTTTCAATACATAGACCGCATCGTAGGTGACACTTACATAACCGGGAAAATCATCAAATGCCTTCAGATAGGCATTCCAAAAGGGCATCGTCTTTTCGCTCAACTTTGCAGGACCGATACCGATCATCGTCGAACTGTAATTACCATACCCACCTGTCGCGTCCCAGAAGGTTTTCACACAGGCAATGGCAGCTCCTCCAACCAAAGCAGCCGGAATTTTAAGCTCACCCCATTGCTTCCCAAGAACAGATCCCATCGTGCCGGAGACTGATTGGAAGATAATCTGAGCTCCGCTCGCCTTGATCGCCGAAAGTTCAGCCGTCACATCGCTGGCTGTTGCAGAAGGTCTCCAAGCTCCGACCACTTCGAGGCCCATTCCTGGGGCCTTCGTTTCGACCGCCTTTACAATCGGATCGGCCCACATAAGTTTATCAGCCAAGATGGCCACCTTCGGCTTTGCAATCCCTATCTGTTCTTTTACGATCTTGGCAACATCCTCCAGATGAGCGAAAAGGACTTGCCCCTGGGCAATAGAGTTGATGGTCATTCTAAAAGTATATTTGTACTTGTCATAATCCTTTGCAACCCGAGCCAAGAGATCCGGATGAACGGCACCGCATAGAACGAAGATTTTCTTGTACTTCATCGCCACATCCTGCATGGCAAGCGCTGATTCTGACCTCTGTGTGCCGATGAAAAAATGAACTTCATCCGCCGCTCTTTCCACTGCGACGACCGCATCGGAAACACTGGCGATCTCGTTTGTATCCACCCTGATGAGCTTGATTGGCACCTTGGCGCCTCCCAAAGTCACCCCGCCGGCTTTATTGATCTCTTCCTGTGCTATGGAAGCTCCCCGCCAATGATCCCGTCCAAACACAGCTTTCATAGGCCCTGCAACTCCAATCCTGACCTCTTTGACAGCTTGCTGTGCCAGCCCCCCGCCTGCCAAAAAAGAAAGCAAACACAGACTCACCACACCTACGATCATTCCCTTTCTCATCGTAAAGCCCTCCTTTCCTTCAAAGTTTTCTTACTCACAGAATAGCCCCATTTTAAAGATGATTGACCCCTCCCTTCTCCTCAACCTTCAGGCCGGAGGAGATCGCACTGTATTTTTGTGGCTCCTCGGCGCCATCCGAGCTATAAACCCAGGTAGGTCTTCCTGATCCGCTCATCGTCTTGTAGTGCTTCAGATGTTCCTTCGAAGACGACCTTCCCTTGGGAAAGCACGTAATTTCTTTGAGCTAAAGCAAGTGCAAGACTCACATCCTGTTCCACTAAAATGATCGTCACCCCAGTCTGATAAACATCCTTAATACGCTTAAATACTTCATCTTTTATCATAGGGGCGAGCCCAAGAGAGGGTTCGTCGATCAATAGAAGCTTGGGCTCGGACATCAATGCCCTTCCGATAGCCAGCATGGTTCGCTCTCCCCCGGAGAGGGTACCGGACATTTGTCTTTTTCTCTCTTCTAATATTGGAAAGAGTTTGAAAACTGCTTCTAATCTTTGCCTTATTTTTTCTCTTTCTTTAATCAAAAAAGCCCCCGTTATTAAATTATCAAAGACGGTCAATTCCCGAAATGGCCTTCCCCCTTCTGGACAGAGAATTAACCCTTTTTCTGCTCTCTGATGAGCTGGCACGGAATTGATCGGCTCCCCTTCAAAGACGATCTCGCCTTCGATAATAATATTAGAGACTTCTTTCCTCATTCCCCTCTTCATCTCTCTTTCCCAGCTCATCAGTCCGCATATGGTTCGAAGAAGAGTCGTTTTTCCAGCACCGTTTGGGCCTACAATACTGAGGAGCTCCCCTGTATGAACCCCTAAACTTACCCCATCTAATACCACCGCAGTATCATAGGCAACGGTGACATTCTTTGCCTCAAGGAGCATTTCTATCTCCTCTTGATCGGTGCCCTATATAAATTTCAATGACCTTTGGGTTGTGTACGATTTCCTGAGGCGTGTCTTCGGCAATCAGTTCACCGTAGTTTAGCACAATCACGCGGTCGACTATTTTCATCAGCTCCGATAACTTGTGTTCCACGATCAACATCGCCGGGCCTTCGCTATGTAATCGACCAAACCTCCCGCCCTTGTGCAACCTTTTTAGGGACTTCGCCATCAGATCCGTTTCATAGGGGTTCAAACCCCCGAATGGTTCATCGAGTATGAGCAACTCGGGTTCAGTAGCAAGGGCCCGTGCAATTTCAAGGCGCGTAAGATCTCCGTGAGAGAGAATGGAAGCTTTTTCCTTGGCCAGATCTGAAATTCCACAAAACTCCAGCGCATCCATTGCCATACTTTCTACTCTTTTTACCCATTCCCCTCCCTTTCTTCCTGAGCCAAGGCACCCGATCATCGCATTGGCAATAATAGGCAACTCCCGAAATGGCCTTACGACCTGATGGGTCATGGCTATCCCTTTTTTTACGATATCCCAGGGTGGATGGCCTATAATCTCCTCGCCATTGAACCGAATTGTCCCAGAATCAGCTTTTAACATGCCTATGATAAGGCGCACCAAAGTCGTTTTTCCCGAACCATTTGGACCAATCAGCCCTACCATTTCATTTCTTCCCATGCTAAAGTTAAGTTTTTTGACTGCCATCAGGCCACCAAAAGACTTCGTTAAGTTCTCAATCTCGAGAAAAGATGCCATTTTAGCCTTCCCTCTCCTCCCTTAACTCCCTTCGCGATACTTTTCCGACATCCGTCCTCGGGATCTCTCCTCGAAACTCTATAATCTTCGGAACCTTGTAATGAGCCAATTTTTCTTGGCAGTGACTGACAATTTCCTCTTCCGACATTTTCCCTCTTGCATCAGCCTCTAATACGATCACCGCTTTAATGTTTGCACCGACCTTCGGGTCAGGAACCCCTATGACCGCAGCTTCCTTTATCTTAGGATGGGTTTTTAGAACCTCTTCTATTTCTCGGGCAAAGATGGAATACCCCTTGTATTTGATCAAATCTCTTTTTCTATCGTAGAAATGAACATAACCCTCATTATCCATTCGGACTAAGTCACCTGTCATAAGCCACTTTTCTCCCGCGATTTCCAGAAAAATTTTTCCTGTTTCTTCCGGCCTGTTCCAATAACCCTTCATCACCTGGGGACCCCTTACCACCAGTTCACCTATTTCTCCGAGCGGAACCATTTCTGCCGTGTCAGGATGGACAATGGCTACCACCGTGTTAGGCAATGGAACTCCGAAGGAACCCATCTTAGGCCTTCCAACCGGGCTAACGCAGATTCCTGAAGAGGTCTCGGTTTGCCCATAACCTTCGTGGATAAAAGTACCTGTCCGCCTCTCCCAAATCTTAGCTGTATCTTCAAGAAGCGAGTCAGCACCAGAAACGAGGAACTTGAGTCGTTTCCAGTCCACTCTACCCGTCCTGTCATAATCTTTAAGAAGTTCGAATAAACCCGGTACACCCATAAAAAATGTTGCGTCATATCCTCCGACACTGCTTAAAACGTCATCGATGTCAGGGGTGGTTAATATGACGAGTGTATATCCTCGAACAATACCACTGATTAAAAGTACCACCTGGCCGTAGATATGGTAAAAGGGCAAAAAGGCGATCACAGTCTCTTTTCCTTCTTCGAGATTCTTCCCCTTTTCAAAGCTGTAGGAATAGAAAGTTTGGTTGATGGCTTGCATCGCAAAAATATTAAAATGAGTTAGCATCGCACCCTTTGGAGGGCCTGTCGTCCCACCCGTATAGGGGAGTGCAGCTAAGTCTTCCTTTGGATTAATCTCGATCTTTGGTGGATTCGGTTGACTTTTTTTAATCAAATCCTGAAACCAGTGAATATTCTTACCCTCTTGAATCTTAATCTTTGGAACCTCCATTTTTTGGTATACAGCTTTCAAAATGCTTTTTCCAAAAACCTTCTTTAGGCTTGGTAAGTACTCATCGATACTTGTTAAAATAATTCTTTTTAATCCCACGTTCGTTTTCTCAACAAAGTGATGGAGTATATCCAGGCAAATGATCGTTTCGGCGTGGCTGTCTTCAAGCTGGTGTTTCACCTCCGGGGTAACATAGACCGGACTGATGGGTGTCAGGATAGCTCCTATTCTAAGAGCTCCGAAATAGGCTATAACGAATTGGGGACAGTTCAATAGAAACAAGGCTACGGTATCTCCTTTTCTGATTCCCAAATCATAGAGACCCGTGGCAAATCTATCAACTTGATCCTTTAATTCCAAATAGCTTATTTTTTTGCCATAAAAGATTAAGGCGGGTTTATTTTTCCATTTCTCTACCGCTCTATCAAAAGCTTGAATTAACGAGATGTTGGGGATGTCGATTTCGTGAGGGAGCCCCTCAGGATAAAATTTAAGCCAAGGTTTATTGAGATATAAATTTTCCCTCTCCTTTTCCGTTCCAACCTTACTTTCCATAAACAATCCCCTTTCGCGGAATTAGAAGTTTGTTTAGATTTTTGGCGGAAACTCCGGCAACTGGCTGTATAGTCCATCCTCTGTCCCATCCTTAATCCTTGCTGCTCGCTTCGCGGCTGCTCTATATTTTTCAAAGTCAGCCAGCGCATAGATGGAAAGCCTCTGTGCGGCCAGGGATCCTTCGGCATGAAGCGTCAGAACATCTTCATAGGAAGAAGTGAGTTCTCTGATTAGCTTAATTAGCCGGAGTCTATATTCTGTCGGTATGCCTGCCTTCCCTCCAAGGTACTTATCGATGAGGTCGTGAATCTCAGGATTGAGGTAATCTTTCGAAGAAGGGGCTGTGGCGACAATGCCTCCGGCGATATCCTGAAGATACTTCGTCGCCTGATGCCAGTTATCCGCGAAGAAAAGCTTTGCAATATTTGCGTACATAGGATTTGGATAAACCAACTTTGAATCATGTTCAGAAACACAGTGTTCGCAAGCCGCCCTGCCCATCACTTCGGTTGCCTCCGCATAGAGAACGAGCCAAGCCAGCTTATCCTGGATATGTGAGACTTTCTCAACGCCATTATATTCGGCCATCAATGCGGCAGCGCCAGCAACCAGCTCAAGTTCCACGGCCTTATAGGTCTCAGCACTAAGGCGGTGAAAATTGCCAAACATGTAGGCGATGTCACCGGCAAATGGCCACTCGCCTTTCATAAAGACCCGCTCATTGGGGATAAAGACGTCATCAAAGATAACCATGGCATCGTTCAGATAGATACTCGCGGTAATGGGATTATCGAAAAAATTGCCCGATTCTTTGATCTCGGGTTCAGCAGAGATCAGGGTAAGACCTTTTGCATTGGCCTGCACGGCAAACGAAACAGCATAGGCCTTATCATCTTCACGCATTGCCCGACATGGCAAGATGATGATCTCGTTGGCCAGCGGCGCCTCACTGATATGCGCTTTGGCCCCTCGGACGACTATGCCATCCTTACGCTCCTCCACAATCCTTACGTAGTAGTCTTGGTGGGGTTGCTGCTTTGAGGGACGCAGACTTCTATCTCCTTTGACATCGGTCATCCCCAAAGCAATGGAGGCATCGGTTTTAAGAAGGTACTTTCGATAGGCCTCCACTCGCCCGGCATAATTTGTCCCATGTTCCTTATCGATGCGTTGGGTGACCACCGTGACAGCATTCAGTCCGTCTTTGCCGACAAATTTAGCTCCGGACGGCTTTCCATAGCAAACCCTTGCCCAGAGCTTAACGATTTCCCTCAACCTCAGCAGGTCCTCAACACTCGTTTGCGGCATAAAGACAAAACTGCCTAACTCCCCCTCTTCCGTCTTCTCGGTGACAAGGCGCTGGTAGCGTGGATCCTGCTGCAGCACATAATCCATCGCCATCCAGTCTATACAAATCCTCAAGATTGGGTGCTGCGTCACATCCTTCACCCTCTCCCCCAGACAATAGACCGCTCGACCATCCTTCAGACTTTCTACATATTGTTGCGGTGTTCTAATAGCCATCCAAGTCCCTTTCGTATTCGGCCATGCCGAGTTAACATTTCCCGATTCAGTGGGCCACTGTCCCTACCGTCCCTTTGCGACCTTCTTACCGGCCAATATACTTTAGCGCATTCTCCCCAGCAATGCGCCCCGAGTTGAGTGCAAAACCGCTGCTAGCCCCGGACGCGATGACGTCATAGCTATCACCGTACAAGCCGCCCGCGTCATTGCCAACGGCATACAGGCCAGGTATCACCTTGTCGTTCCTGTCGAGGACTTCCGTCTTCTCATTGATCTTGATGCCGCCAAGCGTGCCCAGAAAGTTCATATAGCACTTGAAGGCATAGAACCTGGGGGTCTTGACCGGACGGAGATACTCTGGATCTTTCGCAAACTGATCGTCGTGTCCTTTTTCACAGAACCTGTTGTACTCTTCTACGGTCTTTTTGAAAATAGCGCAGTCAATGCGCATTTTGTTCGCCAGTTCATCGAGGGTGTCGGCCACAAATATGAAGGGGCTCTTTTTCTCGACAGCAGCCTTAATCTTAGTATCCAGGTCCGTCAGAGGTGTTCTCGGCGGCACATACATGCCGACACCGATACCCCCGTTTTCTGCCAACTGGATCTTTGTTTCCTCATCGAATATCCTGAAGACATAGCCTCCCTTCTGCTTCGACATGGCGTTCCCGGCATAAGCGATGTTCTCGACGATCGTCTCGTCACAGAACCGGACTCCATCCTGGTTCACCCAGAGCGTGGGCTGACCCACGGCTCCCCAGATATGGCTGCGGGCTCCGATTTTGGGCGGCGAGCCGATGTTAAGGTGGATAACGCCGACCCCCTCCTCTGCAGCTCCCGCTTCCCAGGCCATCTGGATGCCCTCACCCGTTTTGTTGTATCTGCCTAAAGGGAAAAGGTTTACCTCAAGGTCGAAGCCCGAGTATTTCTTGATCCACTCCTTGTTGTTTGGGTAGCCGCCCGTGGCGATGATGACCACTTTAGCCTGCACCTTGATCTGTTTACCCGTTTTATCCTCGACAACAGCCCCCGTGACTGGTCCGTTTCCTTCACGCAGGAGATGCTTAACGGTAGTCTCGTACCGAACTTCGACGCCTTTCTTGACCGCATTGGCCACAAGGACGTTGATCGCGACTCCGCCCAACCCCTTGAACAGGTGCCATGTCCTGGGGCCTCCCAACAATACCCCTCTTGGCTCGGTGAATTCAACGCCCTGCTTCTCCAACCAGTCAATGGTGCTGGCTGATTTATCGACGAAGGCCCGTACAAGAGCAGCATTAGCCTTCCAGTGACTGTATTCCATGATACCCCTAAAGGCTTCATCCCGCGTCACCTTGATGTTTGTCTTCCGTTGCATATCGCTATCGGCTGCAAAGGTACCTTCCACGAATAGGAAGCTGCCTCCTGCAAACGGCATCTTCTCAAAGATAACAACCTTGGCTCCGCCCACAGCAAGGGTCAGGGCGGCTGCAAGACCCGAACCCCCGGCGCCCGCGACGATCACATCCTTCGTTTCTGGGAACAAATCCCGATTTTTCATTTTACCCTTTTTCTACTCTCCATTTCTTGGTTCATTTTAGACCCCTTGTTGTCATACACACCCCCATCTCTCTAATGGCGATCGTCCTGTCCTTATACCCGCAATGATGCCTACTGCGCACTAGCACCGCCATCCAGAATCACACCCGGCCATGCCGAGCAGATATTTCCCGGATAGTCACTCCATGACGCCCAATCCTCTTAAGATAAAGTCAACTGACGAATCGACATTCTTCCTTGTCGGTCTATCCCTCAAGGTCCAACCCCTCAAAGACAGAAAGACCACGAGGTAAGCAATCAAACTTGCCAAAAAATCTAAATCACCTTTAACTGATTTTGGTTTCTTTATCTCCCTCAATAAGGTGCGCCAGAAGCCAATCACATTGTTGTAATCCATTTCCAGAACGATCCGTAAGTGCTTCTTGTCCAGATACTTGCTTTCTGTATAAATAAATTGGATTAGTTTTCTATTTTCAATGATAAATTGTAAGTTACAATGGAGAGCCTTAATCAACTTTTGCAGGGGATCTTCGATTTGTTCCAAGTTAGACTTTTTTAAGTATTCGTACCAGACCTTCTGCATGTGTCTATGTACCAAATACAACACGTCATCTTTCGAAGAGATATAATGATAGAGCTGCCCCATGGACATGCCGCAAGATTTTGCTATCTCGCGGATAGTCGTCGGATGGTATCCCTTTCTGAAAAATGTTCTACAGGCCCCGTCCACGATTTGCCGATGCTTACTTTCAACCAGTGGAACATTCTTAGTAGAAACCCTAATCAGATGATTCGGAAAAACCTCACTCTGATTTGCAGTAGTTGATTCCTTCTTAGTGCTCGTCATGGTCCCCTAAATGCGTCGCAAAATAAATATAGAGCAAGCGCTCGATTTACCTTCTATCTAAAACAAAATATTTTGTCAAGTATTTTCTTACCGCGACTACAAAAAATTTGGAAAGGCTATATTTCCATATAGTTATATGCCGAAAGGAGAGGTCAGTCTGACATTGTCCTGCCAAGGCAAGTTTCTCGTTTCAATGAAGAGAGGGGGATGAATCACCTAAAATTTTTTTATGTAGACGCCGCCTGATAATATCCGATTTGTCCCAGGTAAAAATGTCCGCTTGGGCCTAAGGGCAGAGAACTCTTCGTTGAGATAAGGAAGTCTCAAAGCGGGTTCAAACTCATATCCGCAGTGTCCGGGGTGAAGCTCTTGATCGAGCTTCCGGAGAGGAAGCGTCGTTTATATTGTGTCCCTTCCAGGACCACAGGCCAGCCAAATCCCTGCACCGCTACCAAATTTCTTTTTTCCTGGTTTGTATGTAAAACCCCTGCCCCTAAACTTCGGGCGATTTTCATCCGAGACGTTCTTATGGCCCCTTTCCTTTCTTCTTTTCATAAGCACTTGCAACTACTTTTATCCCGTTGAGATATGGCACTATTGACAAGCCCAAGGAACCACTGGCTCGCCTTTGCTCCCATGAGCATGAGTACCTCCAAATCAATGGATCTATAAACGCCTGAATGACGATTCCCCCCTTGAAACACGCTCCGCTAAGGGAACCCCCCATCAGATACGTGAGTGCCTTCGTTTATCTCTGCCTCCTCCCGTAAAGGAAGGGGCACTCGCGTTCTCTCTTCGCGCCCTTCCCCCTATCAGCGTCTTTATCTCTTTGAATTTGTCCAACACCACCTTGCTCCCTCTGCTTCAATCAGGGCTAAAATTCTGATCTCACCTTACCTTTACTTCTCCCTTACCTCTTATCCAAACTCACCATTGACAGCTCCCCTACAAGCATGTACAGTACTTCCTGAAGTAAATTTTGAGAGCTTGGTACAAAAGGTGTAGACTTCAACTAGAAATCGTTTTGGAAGGGAGACGACCCACATGAAATCATTGTCGGTTAAGTTGGGAGTTGTCCTCGTAGTTATCGGATTCCCTATTCTCTGCTATGGGGCGAACATGATCGCGAGGATCGGGGAATACCATCTTGGTCAAGACATCAAAACTGTTCGCGGTTTGGTAGAGTTTACGCCCGAAGAGTACGCGGCCCTATGGTCGTTTCAAGGCGGGGTTGGTTTGCCAGGTGAACAGGTTTTCAATGCTCCGAAAGTAACCTTCAATCGGCATCTCTGGGATCTGGTTGTCGGCACCCTTAACGGGAGGATCTATAAATTGGCACTTCAGTACATCAGTAGCGACCGAGCGGAAGCCCGCAGCATATTTGAGGAAACGTTGAAGTTTGTTAAGTCACAGATGGGCGCACCCGCAGAACAAACAAAGACACCCAAGCGGTACCTATGGGACTCCACGGATGGGAACGTGGTCCTAGCTGAGCGGGAGGCGATGGCCTCCTGGTGTATAAACCTCTTACTTACATCACGTGCTGTCAAATAGTTAAATTCCAGAAACAGCAACAATATGTGGATGAAAGGCACACCGCAAACGGTGTAAAGCTACAGAACCAGGAGGATAATATGAGAAATTCGTTTGAACTCCTATTTCTTAAACCCCCAAAGGGAGCGCTTGCTGGCCCACCGATTGCTTACATATATGTTAAGACACATACGAGCGATGAAAAAGGGAACCATATTTTTATAACACGTCGTTGTGATTCTTCTTGGGAACTGGGCCTGGAGATCAATCGCCTTAAACATGAACTCGATGTTATAAGAAAAAAAGCTAAACAGAAATTTGCGAAAGCTGACAAATGATACTCCATCGACTGCGGCTAACATAGCACAAAAAACCTCCATCGAAACCCTAACGCGCTTCTTTTTGTGCAACACATGATATCCCTATTTCTACTCCTAATCCTTAACTTTCTTTTTTTATGAAATCTCTTAGTTGTAAGTATAACATTTTTTTTCGCCTATAGTATTGCTAGGCCCCCGTGTTACCTAAACGGGGGCTACTCTGCTCTTCCTTTTTCTCTAAAATTCCTCATTGCTGCATTCCAACAAAAGGTTTATGATTTATTTCGGAATGTTTAAGAGACCTTTAACATAATTCAGCAGAAGAATAGTGGGGAGCATAAACTCTCATGAACCAGGTCAAACCAAAACCCATGCCTAAGCGCGAAGAAGAAAATGCTATATTCAAAGCTTTCCTCCAAGAGAGACCTGGATTTGCAGGCGAACCCCTCAAAAAATGGGAACAGCCGAAGGACGAGAAGGAATTCCCTGATGTCAAGTGCATTACAATAACTGGACGAAGAATCGGAGTAGAATTGTCCAAATGGCTCAATGAGGCGCAGGTTCGCGACGCAAAAAAGATCGAACGAATTCACGGCTCTATTCGTTCAGCGGTGGGTTACCAAGGTGATAACACGACAAAGAACATCTATTACCTGCTTTTATCCCCGAAATCAAATGCGTGTGTCAAGCCAAATGATGAGGATCCATTGCGTAAAGAATTGTTCCGCTGTATCGAGGAAGTAGATGCCCGCTGGCTAAGCGAACCCTTATGGCATAACCCACCAGGTTACCGCGCCACATCTGATAAATTGTCAATCTTCCCTATACTGCAAAAGTATCTTGATTCAATATTGTTCGTTCCGCGGAAGAGGCATACAGGGTGGCCGAATATACGGCTTGTCGAAGAGACATGGCCGCATGGACAAAACTGGATTCTCTTTCGAAATCGTAGCGGTTCCTACTCCGTTGACGACATGCTCCAACCCCTCATTGACTCGATAGCTCGAAAAAAGAAGCGGTACAGCCGTATCGGAACCGGGTTTGACAGTCTCTATCTCATCGTTTATTACAACAACTTAGCGGCAATTTGCAACACCCCAATCGAAACACCAGACTCCGAAAGTCTTAAGTTGCATTTTATTGAACATGGCCCTCAGCCCTTTAAGCAAATATTTATTTTTGTTGCTCCTGGTTCGGTCTTGACAGTTGTATAGTGAAGAATTTCCATAGATATATTCCTCACTACTTGGGTACTATAATTTAGTGGACACTTCCCAGTGCCCAGCTTCGTCACTTTTGGGGAGCCAGACATTCCACCTCAAACCCAATGCCCCATCATCTCTTCGACATCAACAACAAGGTAGTCAAGTTAAGAAGGAAGAGCAAGTCTGAGTGTATATACCAGGACGAGTGAGTTTGATCTCTCTCTTAAGAGGAAAGTAGTTTTTGACTCCGGGAACTCACGGCCTACCGGGTGATCTTGAATCATCTCCCTCGTTCGGAGGAATGATCGTTCCGACTGCTGGGAGCGTTAGCATCCGGCGGCGTCGGTCCGCTCTTCCCTCCGCCGCCCGCCCGTGCCTTTTGATCTGTGTGCCGGTGGGGACACCCTCTCCCCACAGATACACTTTTTACCTGGTCAATTCTCGCTCTCACGAGTCAAAGGAGTTAAGCTTCACCGGCTCTCATGTCGGTAACACGGGTTCGAACCCCGTTGGGACCACCAATTATGCAGCCAAAAGCTCAGATTAGGGCTTTTTCTACGGTAGAATTTTTTCTTATTTAGGTAAAATCAGCGAACAGTAACAATGCAAGACCTGGCCCCCCAGATCCCCCTTAAACTGGTGAGTACCATTTTCGCTCCGACATTTTTCGCAGTTTTTCTGCGGCAGGCGTATTATATAAAAACTCCACACTCAGTGACACATCTGCAAGAAGCTGTATCGTAATAAGCTCTCCTCTAGTTGGATTTTCAACAATTGTGACAACTTGACGTTGCGTAATTTGTTGGGGACCACCTTCTTCCGGTAAGGGGGACTGACCAGTTGTGAGAACTTGACGTTGCGTAATTTGTTGGGGACCACCTTCTTCCGGTAAGAGGGACTGACCAGTAACAGAAGGTGATGGTGCTGGGTTCACCGGAGTGGCTGCTTCACGTAGATTAGTTTTCTGCTTTGACCGTTCCATAATTAAAGAATCAATATAATTTGCTTTCGAGTAAAATGCACTAATCACATCTATCTCTGTTTCTGTTAAATCTTTAACAAAAAAATGTATATTGTTGTTCCAGCTATTTGTTGGTAATAGCTTGGATGCCAAGGAATAAGTCTGAGCATTTCTAAAGTTCCTAATTTGCTGTTCCGCATATCTAATTTCTTGCAATATTAATCTAGCAGCATCTCTCTTTCTGTCCTTCTTCTGCCTAAGGTAAATATAAATAGCTGAAAAACCTACAACAAACGTCACTAATCCTAAATTATCATTTAAGAATTTTAAAATCATCTTGATCCAAGTCATACCAATTATTTCCAACCTTGACCAATAATCCTAAACGCTACCTGTTCCTGTGGAACTTGAACCGGTCCATGTGGTGTCTGTTGCACCACATTCACTTGCTGTTTCCGATATTCAGCAGAAATCTCATAAAAATTTGACATTTGTCCACTTTCAATAAAAGCGATTTTGTAATCCTTCACAGTTAGTACTGCATTTGACCCGATTTCGTTTTGCGGATTCCAAATTTTTCCGAATTCTAATTCTTTGTTGTATTCCTCATATAGGTCAGTCATTCCTTTTGAAAGAACGTCATTCGCGTCCACAACCGTTTCGACACCTAAATCTTCTTTTGCTTCTTTCCTTCCGATGTAATACTGATGGGAATACAGCCTTTCAGTAAAATAATCAACGATCTTCACAATTTCATCTTCCTTGAGTTGTATTTTGTGGCTCTTAAGGAGTCGTTTCGCGAGGATACGGATAAGGTTGTGAATACGATTTACGTTTCCAAGTGATAATGGATGGATTTGTGGGTTGGATTCAATAAATTTTGCGAATATATGTGAAAGCTCTTCATCGCCTTTAATTCCAAATTTATTTTTTGCTAAGTCGAAATATGCCATCACGTCTTCGACACTTATTGGAATTCTATTTTGCGGATTCGTGGGATCAGGAGGGTTAAATACATTAGCGGCTGCAGGATCAATGGGTGAAAGCTCAGATAGGTTGCTCATCACAATTTCGTCGGCACCAAGTGCAATCATGCTTGCAGCACTGTGGGCTTTGTAAGGAACTAGCACCGAGAACTTGTCGCAATAATCACGGATCATCGAGACCAGTCTCCACGGGACCATTGTGTCCCCTCCCGCACTATAGAGTAAGAAATCGATATTTTTTGTTTTCCCGATAGTCTGGAGCTGCTTGTTTATTAGAGGTATCACGTCCATTGCAATCCGTGCGCTAAGTGGCCCCTGTCGATCACTTGTCAAGTAGGTGATTATTCGTGACTGCCGTAAGCCTTCAATTTGTTGTATTAGTTGTTTTCTATCCATCTTTCCTCCTTTTTACTTATCTCCCGCTTTTTCAATGATAAAAACTTGCTTTGCCCTGAGTTAAATATATGAAAAACAACGGTAATATGTCAAGAAAAATTGCCGCCCATGATTACCAATTTAAATCAAGTATGTTTCCCTAAAATGGTAGGCTCCGAACTTCAGCAAGAAGTCAACACTCAACTGGAACCAAATACCCCTCCATAGCCCACTCTCAACCTTACCAAACCAATATCGAATATGTAATAACCCCCACCCATGTACCTTTGGATAGCATCCTCTAAACTTTCTAGCCCTCACCCCTTCTGGGCGAGGTTGTTGATTAAGTCGAATGACCATTTTATTCTCTTCCCTTTCTCCTTCGACTAACTCCGCCTCCCCTCATTATCAACTTGTGTTAGAACCTACATCCCCTGATTTCCCTATTTCGTGCGCCCCGCCCTTGCCTTTTGATCTATATGCTTGTAGGGACATCCTCTGCCCAGGACTAGATTTCTTTCCTAGTCAATTCTCGCCTTCACCTACTTATCTTCCCATCAGGTGAGTAAAGTTTACTGAAGATTTACGATTGAAATAAACAAACAAGGCAGAGCCGAATTGGCCCTGCCTTGTTTTCAGAAAATGGAAGACTACTAACCTATTTTTTCTCTTCCAAAAATCAAGATAATTCTCTCTGCAGTGTTTGCTACCCTCAAAGCCCAAGCTTTCCCAATTCTTTGTTTGAGCCAATAATAGAGGGATAGGTTTTTGTTAATCAGGAAATTCCTCATTCATATCTCCGCTGAATAATGAATACAAATTACTTTCTAACTTTCTGAGACAAAACCTAAAAAAAATAGTATAGACCATTTCTGTTTCTACCCTATTCAAAGAAATTTAAGCAGGAATTTACGTTTTTAATTTCCTCCTGAGTCCGACGAGGCTAAGCAGACCAGAGCCCAGATGGCTATAAATACAAAAAATCGGTCTTTTGTCAAGCGAAAAATAGATTTATGAAAATTATCTTTTGTAGTGAGTCTTAGGAGAGGTATTGGTATAGGTTGAGACAAAGATTATTGATTTCAATTTGAAAGGCTATACCGTGGGACAAGAATGAACAATCAATGTTTCAGGAAGGAAGAGTTAGAAAAAGCGATTGTTTCTCCCACTTCCAAAGTTCCACTCTAAGGTGGCACTGGAAGGTAACGAATATTGATAAAAATGTGCAGATTTCGCAACTTCTTTTCTGAGGTGACTACAAAATTGTAAAGAAAAAATACTGCATTTGCATTAAAGCCTATTTACAGGGGCCGATGCGTTTGCCTTTCATCGTGCTCTTCATCGTCATAGTTTGTCCGCCGGTCTTCACGGTCGTTTCGATAACGCCGTCCATGGTGGTACCTGCATAAGTAACTTTACCCGTACTCGTACTCATTCCCTCCCTGCAGACCACTGTCCACGTGACAGTGTTGCCCTGGGTCTTCATGTCCTTGATCGTGCATCCCGACTGAGCCGTTTGAGGCACAGCTTTTTCCTTGGTTAAACAGGTAGTGTGGGTGAAGGATTTTGCAGGCATGCCAGGCATATCGACCGTGCTTGTAATCTCCCAGAGACCATCCTCCATGTTCGGTGCTGCAAATGAAATCCCTGTAAAAAAGACGAACACTACTGCAACGATGATCCAGATGCTTCTCTTCATAGCGCACTCCTTTTGATAAGAATTGGCTTTTAGGATGAATTAACAATATAAAAGAAGGGAGTTCTATGTCAAGAATAAAAATATCTCCGATGATTACCAGTCAAGTATGAGGAAGTCTATCTTCATGATTACTCCATGGTCTCGGAGGCACGGAACGGCCTGGCAAGGCATTTTCTTTTTTACAACGGGGAGAGGCTGCATACCTCTTTGGGAAATCGAACTCCTTAATGAGGTCTATTTCAAGCAACCGATCCCTCTAAATCCGGGGCAGGCTTCTCAAACCATGCACCAAATACAACCCACTTTTTTGTCTTGACAATGGGGAGGGGTTCATAATACATTCTCAATAAGGAGGAGTAAGATGAAAAAGTTCGGTGTAATGTTGGCTATAGTGATGGCGCTTTTTATTGTCCCCTGTTTAGCTCAGGCTCGGCTGGTGATCCCTCTTCCGCCACCTATTCCATTCTTAGCACCACCTCCGATGGTAGTCCTGCCTGAAACTGAGGTATACGTTGCGCCTGATTGCGATCAAGACCTCTATTTCTATCAAGGTTTCTGGTGGAGACCTTGGGGTGGTCGATGGTATCGATCATTAAACTATGATTCAGGATGGGAGTTTTACAATGGTGTGCCAGGATGGTATGGTGGAGTGTATCCCCACTGGAGAGAAAACTACCGCAACCACATGTGGGGAGGCCAGAGATGGGATTATCGTCCAATGCCTTATGATCGCGTCAGAAGCAATTGGAAAAGCTGGCAAAGCAGTGGCCATTGGAGGAATGAACAGAATCGAGGCACTACTGGCAGCTACCGTAAGGGAGCGGAGACCCGTCGGGACTTCCGAGGCTTTGGACAGGAAACAAAGGGCCTAAAGGCTTCAGGAGTTCCTCGACAAAGCCTTGATCTTAGTAAGAATAAAAGTGCCTTTGCAGGCGTGGAACGAGGAAGCAATGTTCGAATGCAGAGCAACCGTGGTCTCCAAAGCCGCCAGAGCATGTCTTCAAAAGGGGGAGGCGGTGCGGGTAAGGGCAATGTTGGCCGTCCCCGTTAAGGGTTGAGCAAACGATTTAAACATCATAGTTCGATGGAGGAAAAAGCGATGTTTATCAATACATGGGATCAAAAGAAGCGTTCGATGTGCCGTTTTGGTTTTGCAATCATAGCGGCAGCGATGATGTTAGCTGGATTTTATCAGAGTGGTTTTGCAGCAGAGGCTAAGCAAAAAAGTTTCAAATCTCCTGAAGAGGCCGTTAAAGCGCTGGTTGGTGCGGTGAAGGGAAATGATACAAAGGAATTACTGACGATCCTTGGTCCTGCAGGGAAAGAGCTTATTTTTTCTGGTGATGAGGTTGCCGATAAAGCAGGGAGAGATCGTTTTGTTAAGGCTTATGAGGAAATGAACAAACTGGTGAGTGAGAATGACAAGAAAGTCATCCTCCATGTGGGAAATGAAGAATGGCCTTATCCACTTCCTGTTGTTAAGAAGGGTGAAAACTGGTTCTTCGATACAAAGGCAGGGAAGGAAGAGATCCTCAACCGCAGAATCGGCCGCAACGAACTCAATGCCATCCAGGTGTGTCTGGCCTATGTGGATGCACAGCGTGAATACATACTGAAGGACCGGGATGAAGACAAGTTACTGGAATACGCCCAGAGGTTTATCAGTAGAAAAGGGGAAAAGAATGGCCTTTACTGGGAGGCGAAAGAGGGAGAAGAACAAAGTCCTCTTGGTCCCTTAATCGCCAAGGCTGCCAAGGAGGGATACACTGGAAAGGAGCCCGGTGGAAAACGAAACCCTTATCATGGATATTACTATAGGATTCTGAAGTCCCAGGGAAAGAATGCACCAGGAGGGGAATACGATTATGTAGCGAATGGCAAGATGATTGGCGGATTTGCCCTGGTTGCCTACCCTGCGGAATACGGTGACTCCGGAGTGATGACCTTTATCGTGAACCAGGATGGTGTGGTATACGAAAAGCATCTGGGTAAAGATACTGAGAAAATTGCAACGGCCATGAAGAAATTCGATCCAGACAAAACCTGGAAGAAAGTGGAATAATCCTTTCAGAGAGTATTGTCTGCAATATGCCGATTTTTCAATTTAGAATGGGGAAGGTTTTCCCCATTTTTTTTATCCATCCATCCTCTTTTCCGATTTAATTTTTCCTTATTGATTTCCATTAGCTATTGTATTGCCTGACGAGATTCAAAAACAAGGATTACAGGAAGGAGTCCTCTTTTTGCAAATCCCGCTGGTCAAAAAAGCGTTAAGGCTTTCACCACAAGTCTTCACTCCGAGATAACTTTGAAAGCACCGATTACGGGGTGATCTTCAAGGCTGCAAAAATCGCCAGAAGCGGTAATAAGAACCTTACCCTTCACATAATTCGTGGTGATTACCCATCAAGGGAGTTATTTGGGAGCGATACGTTCTTTTATGGGGAGACCCATTTCCTTAGTCCGGCCAAAAAGGTCGATATAAAGGACCTTGGGTAGTCCGGCCGATTTTTCTTCGGATTTTATGTAGATTTTTTCAAGGATACTCTCCCTACCGTTGATGGAAACCATAGCTTTAAAAGAATCGTTCATTCTTTCGACAACAATCTCCAAACCCTTAAGACCAGCCAGAATGACCTTGAACCGGTTCTTGTCGAGCTTCTCTTGACGAACAATTCCGTAAGCATACTCCCTCTCAATCAGATTAAGTTCCTCACGCCTGCCGTTTTCCAAAATCCAGTAAACATTAATGGGGCTTGGATCAGGAAGATCACTATTCTCTGATAGGCGGATGTCATACTGAACAAGGTTCTTGTTTTTACTCCGCTCAATAAAGAAAAGATGACTGGCTTTTTCCTCGGAAACAGCAAAAATCGACTGGGGGAAAAGGCTCAGGATTACTAACAATAAGACAATAACGAATGATCTCATACAATCCTCCTCCCAGTTTTCGCCCGATAAGGAATTATTTTCTTAGCTCTCTGCTTTTGGCACTTGCAACAGATTCAACCCGCAATCAATATTCCGATCCAGCCAAACCTCCATAGCTCTTGACACTAACGTTGAAGGCCCCTATCCGGATGGTCTGATGCGGTCTTCTCTCCATCCAGACTCTTGCGGTATAAATTAAAAACCGGATTACCTGCTTAAGAAAGCCACGGTGATCCGGTTCGTCTATCCTCGGCAACCCGGCTATCCCATCGGGACCCGTGGCTTTCCGTCCCACGATTACTCGTGGTTTGGCTTTATCGGTAGTCTCTTTTTAAGAAAATTGTCTTAAGTCAGCTATCAGCAATTTCAATGCCAATGGACCTCTATCGCGGCAACCACTTGATTGTTAAAAGAATCATTAACGAATTAAGCTTAAATGAAAATAAAGGAAGTGACACTTCTTGTTACAGGGAGAAAAAAATTTGGTGATTACTCTCTAAGAGAATGGGGGGACATCCTATATTGCCCCTGTCAAGAGGGAAAAACAAAAAAATTCATCTTTTATAAAAACAGCAAGTTAGAAAGCCGTTGTTGATTAAGTTGAATAACCACTTTATCCTCTTCCCTTCTTCCTCCAACTCACTCCGCCTCCTCTCATTGTCAAGTTGTTTTAGAACCTGCATCCCCTAATCTCCCTATCTCGCGCGCCCAACCAAAAAGTTATTTAGGGGGATAAGATCGCTCCCGAAAGGCGGTCACCTCTACCCCAGAGCAAATGTGCATAATTAAACGCAAAGATATCCGCTTGATTTCTTTAGACGCTATGACTATCTTTAAATCAGGAAACGGGGAATATTGAAATGAAGGTGTTTAAAAGAATTTTTATCTTCACACTTATTGCTCTATGGGTAATGCTGGAGGCAAATGCATTGTTTTCACAGCAACACTATTCTACATTTATAGGCACCGTAGTGGGAATTCAGGGAGGTTTTAGAAAGTGGTTAGATGTGAAAAGTAATAGGGACGAATTAATTGTCAATTTCAGGATTGGGAGAGATACAATCTATACTCCCCGTAGATACCCTTATCCCGGGGAGAAGGTGAAGGTGGAATATTTACCAAACCGAGGGGTTGATGTAGCTTACAGAGTCACTGTCTTAGGAGGGCCAGAGTAAGAAGGCTCAAAGAAAAAGAGAGGAGATGAGAAGAGATGGAAAAAAAGAGGACCATCTGTCTATTTTTGTTTGCTGTTCTTATTCTCGTTCTTTCTTCATGCCACCCTCGTCATGTTTCAGATATCAAAACTAACATGACGAAAGAAGAAGTGGTCTCTACGTGGGGGAAAACAGACCATATCACTTATAAGACTGTTAACGGGAAGACTGCTGAAACTTGGCAATATCATTTTTCAAACACCAATTCTATTTGTTCGGTCACTTTTATTCAAGATAGAGTGGTTAGTACCCAATGCTATCGGCAACCCCATCCTGAACCATATTATTACAGATACCCATACTACCCATACTATTATCCATATCCATACCGATATTACTACCCTTACTACTATCCCTATGGCCCTTATTGGAGGTAACAAATGGCTTATACGTCCATAAATGTTTCAGACCGCAATCTTCCACATTAAGATCTGAATTGGATCGCGGACAAGTAGGTGAAAGTTTCAAATTCGCCTTGTGACCGGCAAGATTTTCAAAAAATGCGGACTTCTTCCTGTAGTCAACGCCTGACAGATTTCGACCCTAATGCAAAACTTCATTTGGTAATCGTTATCTGCAATACTGGCCTAAAATTGTCCTTCATATCTTGTGGTCATTGTTGCTTGACATACAACGCCGTTTTTCGTATTATCAAACCACCCAAAAGAGAGTTCTTATCAAATCTTATCAAAAAAATTATCAAATCTCGAAAAAGAAAGCAAAGGAGTAGACTGGTTTTTTACAACAGGGAAGGATACAGTAAAATTAATGGAATTCAATATCAGCCATCTTCCCATTCGAGCCCTTCACATCGAAATGAAGATCTGGGAGGAGGAAAAATTTTATCAAAAGGTGATGGAAATGTTTTTGGCAAAAAAGAAAGATACGGATGAAATTAAATAGAATCAGTTCAAAAAGAGAAAAATATGGAAGGTAGAACTCCCTTAAAAACTGACGGCTCCAGGTGTGCCCAATGTCTGAACTGCCAGCTCGTTTGCTCTATTACCCATGCAGGAATCTTTAACCCGGGGATGGCCAGGTTGAGAATTTCCGCAAGGGAGCCCCGCCAGATCGCATTCGAACCAGAATGCACTCAGTGTGGTCTATGCGCCCGCCATTGCCTTTACGGTGCGATTATCGCAGCGAAGGAGGAAGGATGAACGGAGGATATGCAGGCCAGATTCTGCTGATCGACCTCTTTTCTGGCTCCTCAGAGAAACGACCCTTGGACCCAAGAAATTGTCATCAATTTATCGGCGGCTTCGGTCTGAACAATCAGCTCTTTGCCGATTTGGCATTCGCAGGAAAAGATCCTTTCTCACCAGACAATCCGGTCGTCATCGGTGCCGGCCCCCTCATCGGCACGATGGCACCGGGAGCTTCTCGAATCATGGCCACAACGAAGTATCCTATGACGGGTGCAGTGGCTTCAGCTTCCGGATCCATGACCTTCGGCGCGCAGATGAAGTGGGCCGGATACGACCACATCGTCGTCCGGGGACAATCGGACCGGCCGATTTATCTCTACATCCAGGACGAAACCCTGCAGGTTTGTGATGCCTCCGCGCTCTGGGGCAAGGATATTCTTCAAACAACCGAGGCTCTATGGGATAAGTATGGACCCTGCGGCATCATCGCCATCGGCCCAGCCGGTGAGAACCTTGTGAAATTTTCACTGGCCTTGGTGGATGGCACTGCAACGATCGGCCGCGGGGGTCTGGCTGCGGTCATGGGCTCCAAGCGACTCAAGGCCATCGCGGTCAAAGGAACGAAGGGAATCCGAGTGGCCGACCCGAAAGGGTTCTTGAAAATAGTGGATGGGCTTTACAATAGGGCTAACAAATTCCCCCAGAGGGAAAATGTGGTCAAGTTTGGCATGATGTCCGGATGGCTGCCTGCGTTGGAGAGGGAGTTCCCTCACGCGCCAGAAAAGATTCAAATCCTTACCCATCTCTATGGACCATCGGTTTATCAAAAATTCAAAAAGGCTCGAAGAGCCTGCCCTTCCTGTTTCATCGCAGATAAAGATGTCTTAGAGCTAAAAGAGAGTTGTGGCGAAACCTTCACCACTTACCCGACGAGCTTTGCCCTTATCCTACCCCTCTCCCATTATTTGTCTCAAATTTCCCCGGAGCATCTTCTTGAGATTTTCGACCAACTCAACCGTCAAGGAATAGACCTCTTCACCTTCGTGAAAATGGCCGATCTTCTGGTAAAGGTCTATGAAAAAGGAGGGATCGGGGAGAAACAAACCCAGGGGCTAGTTCCCACGAGGACATACGAATTTTTTCTTCAGCTTATCGATTTGATTTCCAGACGAGAGGGAATGGGTGATCTCATGGCCGAAGGGTGGAACAACATCCTGGAGGTCTTTGGGGAAACAGCCCGGAATGAAGTCGTCATTATCAAGGGACTGGAAACGATCTATGACCCCAGGGTCGCCGGGTTAGGCACGATGGAGTTTGAACAAGTCGTCTGCCCACGGGGCCCTACTTCAGCAACCTCTGGTTCACCCACGTATTTGCCCAATGCTCCGCTGGAAATGTTCGCCAGGCACGCCGAGCGCATGGGAGCTTCTAAAGAAGCGGTGGCCCGCATCTTACCCACGGCAGTGAACGTAAACATGGGGCGCCTTTCCCGGTACTCGGAAGACTGGTATGCTGTTCTCAGTTCCCTCGGTATTTGTAACCGTGCTCAGAACAA
Source organism: uncultured delta proteobacterium (assembly GCA_963827685.1). Taxonomy (GTDB): domain Bacteria; phylum Desulfobacterota; class BSN033; order BSN033; family UBA1163; genus UBA1163. The sequence goes on from CAWHBU010000002.1 coordinate 1,090,659, forward strand.
TCGCTTCTACCATATTGGTCTTTGCAGCGAATTCTACGAGAAGGCAACGGGAATGGAGATGTCCCGCGAAGCGATGATGGAAGCTGCCGACCGTTCGTGGACCCTCCAACGGCTGCTCAACGCCCGCGAAGGGTTCTCAAAAAGAGATGATCTCATTCCCGACCAATGGTTCCAGCCACTGGAGTCGGAAGGAAAAAAGTTGCGAATGATGGACTACTTCGGGGGCAGACCATTGAGCCGGGAGGATCTATATCAGACCCTCGAGGACTATTACCAAGAAAGAGGTTGGGATCCAATCACAGGATATCCTTCCAAAGAGAAGCTCAAATCCTTGTGCCTGCCTACCACCTGAAAACAGCCCTACAGAGAAGAGGAATCCATGGAAAAGTTAGGCCGTTACATCATTCGGACCTCTTTTTTCCAGGAGAGGATGACCTATCTTCCTGAGGAGTCCAAGGTGAGTTATGAATCCAAGGCCTGTCCTCGTCGGCGATCCAGGAACGGCCAAAGGGAGAAGGTCTTTGACGCTTTAGAATGGTTGGCTGCCATGGACATCCATAGCCGTACAAGGTAAGAACTGGTGGTGAGGCTGCAATCGTTCACCGTGGCGTAGGCTACTTGATTTCAAGTTGACCTTCCCCTGAAAAAGTGGACATATAGTTAAGTTTCATTAAGGAGCTTTTCATACTGCTCTGGGCTCCTGTACCCTAATGCCGAATGACTCCTCTGACGATTATAAAACACTTCCACGTACTCAAAAATACTAAGCCTCGCCTCCAGCCTTGAACGGTACCGCTCACCATGGACCAACTCCGTCTTGAGCGTGCCAAAGAAAGACTCCACATAGGCATTATCATAACAATTGCCACTTCTGCTCATACTAGGAGTCATGCCGTATTCTCTTAAAAGCTCCTGATAGGCATAGCTTGCATACTGCCTGCCTCGATCAGAATGGTGGATCAACCCTTCAGAGGGGCTTTGCCTGCCCACCGCGTCCCTGAGCGCAGCAGAAGCTAGCTCCTGAGAGAGCTTATCGCTCATGGACAGCCCAATGATCTTTCTGCTTTTCACATTCATCACTGCTGCCACATAGAGCCATCCCTCAGAAGTGGGCACAAACGTAATATCAGATGCCCATACCCCCTCTGTCTGCCTCTGGTCAATCAGTAAGTTTGCAGCCAAGGCATAATGATGCCGTGAATCGGTAGTCCGCCTGAATCTCTTTTTCTTCACTTCTGCCCATATGGAGTGCTCTTTCATGATCCTGGCTACCCGGTTCTTCCCACATCTAAGACCCTGCTTATTGAGCTCCGCTGCGATCCGCGGACTCCCATAGAGCCTTCTGCTTTGAGTGTGGATCTCCCGTATGTGCCCCAGCAACTCCTCATCGTCTTTCTGACGTGTGCTCGGTTGACGCGTCTTCCACGCATAATAACCACTTCTGGATACCTTCAACACTTCACTCATACTCCTTATCTTGTAGGTCTCTCTGTGCTCTTCTATCAACCGATACTTCATCTGTTTCGTTTGGAGAATACGGCCAAGGCTTTTTTTAAAATGTCCCTCTCTTCCTTCACCTTTTCTAATTCCTTCCGGAGCCCCTTTATTTCCGCTTCCTCTGGCGTTACACGGCCCTTCCCTACGAAGGCTTTATCCCCTTTAGCTAAGAACCTCCTCCTCCATAGATGAAGAAGATTGGGATGGATATCAAGCTCTCGGGCCACCTTGCCTACCGGCATCCCTTTCTCTGTGACCAACTGCACTGCATCTCGTTTGAACTCACGGCTGAAATGACGATTCTTTTCCCCCATACGCACCTCCTGTCCAATGATACAAATTCTCAGGTGTGTCCATCAACTCGGGGGAAGGTCAAGTGGTAATCTACAATCGTCCTTAATGAAGAGATTTGAAGACTTGTAGATGGAACAAACATCCCACTTCTTTGACCCTTTCTGAAAGTTTCGGTTGACCAATTTTCATAAAATAGATATATTCCAATCAGGAATCAACAGGGTGGTGGTGCAGATATTTCTTCGTTTCCAGGAAAAAAAGCCTGGGGTCACAAAGAAACTTTCGTGAAATATAGGCAAAACCAAGGATAAAGATTCGACCCCGGAGCGCCACACTCAAGACATAAAACCGACCGGATACTCACTACCATTCAAAATTATAGTAACCCAGAGCTACATCTAAGAGCGCCCGCTGCGGCCCCCCCAGCCACAGTTGGAGTATCTTGACATCCCGCAGGTATTTCTCCACGTGATAATCAAAGGAATATCCGTATGAACCCATCAATTCCATGGTTTTGTGCGCAACCCAGATAGCTACGTTACAAACATATGCTTTTGCTCCAGAGCATTTCGAGAGCATAAATGGCTCTCCTGGACGGCCATAGAGCGCCACATTCTTGGACATCTTGAACACGTGCATGGCGTAAGCCCTTGCCGACTCAATCCTGTCAACCGGACGGTCAATAAACGTGGCTCTCGGTGAGCAGCAACGTTTAGGCTGAAGGAAGGAGGACTTATGAAACAATGTTACCTATGCGGGGCAAGCTCAGATATACAGGAAGAATTCGACGGTTTCTTCGTCAAATGCACAGGCTCTTGTGGTCCATACATCATCACTCGGATAGCGCTGGGCGACCTCACCAAAATTTTTGGAAGGAAACAAAGCGTCATCGACGGGGTCAAGGTACTGCGGGAACAAGACAAGGTGCGTCGGATCAGAATTAGTCACGATTCAGAATCATTCGTTCCCTGATCGTGGTTCTCGAAGACGCAGTTGAATAAGGTCGTTACCCTCTCTTTCAAACCGTAATCTTCAATTCCTGAATATGGTTCTTACTATTGACTTGTAGGTGGAGTCCGCAACCGGTTTTCCGGGGATTCCTTCCTGCAGAGAGATTGAAATCCTGATGGTCGAGTTAAAAAACGAATTCGATAAAAATCTTTTAGGAGGGACTACCTTCCCAATTCTCATTGACACCATGTTCCTAATCTAATACACTTCAATTAGTAGAAAAGTCTCTCGAGGCCTGATATGAAGGAGAATATGGCTATGAGCGAACTTTGCACGAATCATTCCACCTTATTCAGTAAAGGAAGTGGGATATGGGGTGAGCACATTCCAGATCCGAAACTGACAAAACGGGAGTTCTTGAAGTTTTGCGGGGCGAGTTTCTGTGTGCTCTCGGCCTCTCAACTCTTCGGTTTTCCGGAAACCTTGCGGGCGCAAACTGCTCAAAAGGGTCTCATTAAGACAAAGCTCTCTCCCTATTTCACTTCCCTGAGTGGAGGAGAAATCCAGTGTGAACTGTGCCCTAAGCGGTGTCATGTTTCCAAGGGGAAAAGAGGTTTTTGCAGAGTGCGAGAGAACCGGGATGGAAAATATTACAGTCTGGTCTACGGAAACCCCTGCGCAGTTCATTTGGACCCCATTGAGAAGAAGCCTTTTTTCCATGTACTTCCTGCCACTACTTCATTCTCCCTTGCAACGGCGGGGTGCAATTTCCAGTGCAAGTATTGCCAGAATTGGGAGATTTCCCAAGCCTCCCCAGAAGAAGTGTATAGTTATGAGGTGCCCCCGGAAATTGTGGTGCAAAAGGCTAAGGAGATGGGTTGCCATTCTGTCGCTTACACTTATGTGGAACCTATGATCTTTTATGAGTACATGTGGGACATTGGACAACTTCTAAAGAAAGAGGGCCTTCTGAGCGTCTGCCATTCTAATGGCTTCATCAATCCCGATCCACTTAGAAACCTGTGCAAGGTAATAGATGCAGCCAATATTGATCTGAAGGGGTTCACGGAGGCGTTTTATCGTGAAATGTGTAGTGGCGGGTTGGCTCCGGTGCTTGAAACCTTGAAGACCCTTAAGAAGGAGAAGATCCACCTGGAGATTACAAACCTCATCATCCCCACACAGAATGATGATATGTCGGTAGTGAGGGAAATGTGCCTTTGGGTGAAGAAAGAGTTGGGTGCAGATACTCCCGTACATTTCTCAAGGTTCTTTCCCCTGTACAAACTCAAAACCCTTCCCCCAACACCGGTTTCGACACTGGAGAAGGCCCGGACAGTGGCTTTATCTTCTGGCCTAGAATATGTGTATATTGGAAACGTACCAGGCCACGAGGGTGAAAACACTTTCTGCCCGGCATGCAAAAAAATGATCATCCAGCGGACAGGATTTATGGTTGGAGAGGTACATCTGAAAGGAGGGAAGTGCGGGTATTGCGGAAGACCGATACCGGGTATTTGGACGTGAGTACGAAAGGATCGAAAATAAATATCGAGAAAGGTTCTCAGGGAAAAATGGATAAGTTTTTACAATTTTATATAGATTGATGTTCTTTAATTAACATCCTAAAAAACGGGTTTAAGTAAGGAATTCCATATGCAAATTTTCTGGAAGCAGGTCATCTATTGATGTTTTCATGATCTCTAAAAGATCATTAGTAATGAAAGTAATGAAGGTCATTTTTTTTCCAATTATGGTTTAATGGCTGCCCCAAATATTCACTTCCAACAGTAAATAGGGCTTGGTATCAAAAAGAGGGAGTGCCATTTCCCTCATCCACTCTGACCCCTGGAGGTATAACGATGGTCACCTGGAAACATATGCTCCTTCTTCTCCTGCTGCTCCTCTTTGTCTCTGTCTGCAATTCGCAGAATCGCTCCGAGGACCGTCAGCCCGCCGTCGCGGGCCAGTTCTATCCGGGCAGACCGGACGAGCTGAAACGGATGCTCGACGAGCTGTTCTCCAAAGCCGTCGCACGCAAGGCCCTGCCGGATGTCGTTGCGATCATTGTCCCGCACGCAGGGTATGTCTACTCGGGGGAAGTTGCGGCTTCAGGGTTCAACCAGATCGATCCCGATAAGGTGTACGACAACGTCTTCGTCCTCGGGCCGAGCCACCATGTAGGGTTCGAAGGAGCTTCGGTCTATTGCTCTGGAAATTTCATTACTCCGCTCGGTACGGTGGAGGTGAATCGTGAATTGGGAGAGGAACTGATAAAAAAGAACACAATGTTCACGCGGCGGACCGATGCTCACGCCTACGAACACAGCGTCGAAGTGGAGATACCGTTTCTCCAGCATCAGCTGAAGAAGCACTTCCGGATCGTGCCGATCGTTCTTGGTGCCAACAGGCCGGAAACCTGTCGGAAGATCGGCGAGGTACTTCGGCCCTTCCTGAATGAGAAGAATCTCTTCGTGATCAGCACGGATTTCTCGCACTATCCTAGGTACGACAACGCGGTCACCGTCGACAAGGCGACCGCCGACGCGATTGTTTCCAATTCGCCGGACAACCTGATAAAAACCGTGCGAAGGTATGAGGAGTCCGGCATGCCCAACCTCGCAACCTGCCTCTGCGGTGTGTCAGGGGTGCTGACGCTCCTGTCCATGACCTCACCGAGTGCGGATGTCATTTACCATCCAATCCAGTACAAGAATTCGGGCGATGTCCCGGTCGGCGACAAGGAACACGTGGTCGGTTACTATGCCATCGTAGTCACGAAGCAGGCGAAGCCGGACAAGGCCGCGTTTAAACTCGACTCAAAGGAAAAAACAGCGTTGCTGGCGATCGCGCGGCGCACGGTCGAAGGTTACATCCGCACACGCTCGGTTCCGGAGGCTGATCCTGCCATGCTGAGTGACGCACTCAAGACGCCGTGCGGGGCCTTTGTCACTCTCAATAAGCGCGGCATGCTGCGAGGGTGCATCGGCAGGTTCGATGCTAGTGAGCCGCTATACAAGGTCGTGCAGGAGATGGCGGTTGCGTCGGCGACGCAGGATTACCGGTTCAGGTCTGTAGAGGAAGGCGAGGTAAAGGATTTGAAGATCGAGATTTCGGTCCTGACGCCGATGAGAAAGATTAGCTCGATCGATGAATTCCAACTTGGCAAACATGGCATCTACATCCGGAAGGGATTCCGTTCGGGGACATTCCTCCCGCAGGTCGCACAGGAGACCGGATGGACGAAGGAAGAGTTCCTTGGCCATTGTGCGCAGGACAAAGCGGGAATAGGGTGGGAGGGATGGAAGGACGCAGACCTGTACGTGTACGAAGCACTTGTCTTCGGTGAAAAGTAACGCCGAGTACCGTGGGAATGACACTGAATTGCCTTTTTTATACATATTACAAACAGTAATCGTTGACCTCCAGGTTTGTATCAGGGCGAAGACTTGGTAGGTGAAAGCTTTAACACGGCTTTTTTGATCGGCGGGATCTTGGGAAAATGAAGACTCCTTCCTGTAGTCAATGAAACGCCCCTCTTCCCTTCCAATGCAGATTTCAACCAGATACCTTCAGTTTGGGCAAAGTGCAGGTATTGGCAAGATATCCGCAGTTTAGAGTTTGAAATTCTCCATCGCCAGCTTATTTGTTTCTTCCTCCTGAAGTTGTGTATTTTAAATTTCGGCCCGGAATACTATATCCCTAATATAAGTCAACAAATTCTCGCATTAAACTCCTTCAAGGTGGGTCTCATAAATTCACCTGAACAAACTTGCGAACAAAAAGATAATTTTTACAATTAAAAATTTTTCTTGACAAATTAGTTTACTTCTGGTAAACCAAGTTTACTAATACAAACGCATTAAGTAATGTTACATAGCCTACGAATCTTTTGACAAGACCATGAGCGAGTTGTTTTACAAACGACAGACCAAAGATTATCAAGGTTTTCAAACCAACGGTTGGTGGTGGATTCATAGCGAACACTGCGCCAAATCCGTTCTTGCACGTTTAATCCCGGTTGATACGGGGGTAAATATTCGATATGGAGCCTCGGATGTTTTTTAAGAAATTGTTCGATGGGATCGCCTCTGTGCCAGCGGGCCCTGTCGACATAAAGCCAAATGGTATATTCTTTAAACCTTCCATAGAGGTGGCGCAAAAGTTTGAGAAACCCTTCTCTATCCCCCCGTTTTGTCTGAATCATGCCATAGCGTCCAAGCAAAGGATTGACCCACCCAGAGATATTCAAACGGATACGATGCTGGCTGGTCGTGGGAATCTTAAGACGCTTTCCTTTTTTCGCCCAGCCCCGGCTAAGCCTGGGGTGCATCGTAAAGCCTGTCTCATCCTGGAATACAATTGTCTCTTTTGGCCCCAGGGACTCAAGTTTTTTTTAAAGCCCGCTGGAACTTTCGGGCTTCTTGGCTTTGTGCTTGAAGATAAGAATAACTCGCTCTCTTTAACCGATAACCCAAATGATGCATCCAGCGTTGGGCTTGCCGCACCTTCAGGTTTATCCCGAAAGACCGTTTCAGATGAATCGCAACCGTTGGCCCATCCCATTGAGTCCGGTTTAAACCAAATTCCCGCGGAGACTTCTCTAAGTGTCCCTCCAGCACCCTTTGAATCTTTGTCTCTAACCGTGGAGGCCTTCCCGATCTTGGCTTGGATTTTAAGAACTCTAAGCCGTCTTTGTTCACCCCGTGAATCCATCGGCTTAAACTCATCCGGGTCAACCCTAACACCTCGGTTATCCATCCCGGACGTTGCCCTTCAAGCACCAGGAGTAAGGCGGCTATCTTTATGCCTATCCAAGCCCCTGATATTTGTTCGGCTAATGCTAATAAACGCTCTTTATTGGCCTCTTTATGCTCTAAGATTAATGTGGGATTTTTCATGCCCACATATTAACATAAATAAACTGTTATGTCACTTTATTTAGGACGTTTGTATTAATTATGGATGAACTAAAAATCTGTAGAAAGATCCATCAGATTCGTCTTCAAAATAAACTCACTCTCCTGGAGATTGCTCAAAGGACAGGTTTTACTAAAGGTTATCTTTCCTTGATTGAACGGGGGAAGAAATCTCCTCCCATCGCCACACTGAGCAAAATTGCCCAGGCCATTGGTGTGGATATCGGGGCCTTTTTTGAACAAAGAAAACCCGAAAACAGTATCATTATTGCGAAGAAAGGAGAGGGGGAGATTGTTGTTCGGGATGGGACCATCTTTGGATACCGCTATGAGTCCATCGCTCCCACCAAAAGGTTGAAAACAATGGAACCTTTTATAATCACCCTCCCATCTAAAAGCAAGGAGGAGAATCGATTTGATCATGAGGGAGAAGAGCTCTTTTATGTATTGGAAGGCCGGATTAATTTTTTCTATGGAGAGAAAAAATATTTTTTGGTAGAGGGAGATTGCATTTACTTCGATTCCAGTATTCCTCATCGGGGCGAAGGGGTTGGGAAAAAAAGTGCAAAAGCTTTAGTCGTCATTTATACGCCTTAAAAGGTCTGTGTAGAGAAAGGCGAAAATCAACTTTAAAAAAGGAGGTGCGGTCATGAAGAAAAAAGGATTTCGATTTGTTTTGGGATTGTTTGGAATAGGACTGATACTGGGAGGGTTTCTAAACGGAGGGTCGGTGATGGCTCAGGATACAATCAAGATCGGAGCAGTACTCCCTCTCAGCAAGGCTGCTTTTGCTCAGGCAGGCGAGGAGCAGAGGCGGGGACTTCTGATGGCGTTGGAGGAGATCAATCAAGCTGGGGGCGTTCTAGGGAAAAAGTTGGAACTGATTATCGAAGATGACACTGGAGAACCCTCTGTAGGTATTGCTGCCGCAGAGAAACTCCTTACTCGGGATAAGGTTGTGGCCTTGATCGGAGGCTATTCCAGCACCATTACATTCGCACAGCTCAATGCGATTCAACGGCTGGAGCCCTTCGTTGCATGGGTAGGGGCTTCTTCGACCAAGGTGGAGCACGAGTTCGGACCAAAGCGATGGTTTTTTCATTATCATCCATGGGATTACCATCGTCAATCGACCATCCGGGATTTTCTCCTCACAATTTCACCTGGGCCCAAGACTGTTGCCGTAGCCTATGAGGACGGAATCTATGGTACGACTAGCCGTGACTATGTAGTGAAATATTTAAAGGAGAAGGGTTTCGAGATCGTCTTCGACAAACGTTTCAAGAGCGGCTCCTCCGATTTTACCCCAATGCTCACCAAGATTAAGAAGGCCAACCCAGATGTCTTCTATTGGGTGGCTTATGCTGGTGATACCACCCTGATCATGAAACAGGCAAAGGAGATTGACTTAAACCTCAAACTCTTTCTTTCGGTAGCAATCAATTTCCCGCAATACAAAGAATCCCTTGGGGCAACCGGAGACTATGTGGCGGGTGTTGATGTATGGATTCCAGGTATAAAACTCTCGGAGACGATTAAGTGGATGGAAAAGTTCAAGAAGGCCTACCCGGGACGGACCCCTGAGTATTGGGCCCCTCTTGCCTATACCAATTTAATGACTGTGGTGGATGCCATCAAGAGGGCAAGGTCGACGGAGAAGGAAAAACTGATCGCCGCAATGGAGAAAACCGACTATAACTCACCTTTGGGAAGAATGACCTTCAAGAAGAGCGAGGAAGGTGGGCTGCATCAGGCTATTGATGAACAGATCATTACCCAATGGCAGGCGGGAGTTTCACAAGTGGTATATCCTGCCAATAAAGCGACTGGTAAATTGATCTATCCAACACCGAACTGGAAAAATCGCTAGAAGGCCGCGCTCGTTGAGTAAAGAACCCCGCAGCAGAGCTGCGGGGCATTAAAATTCAAAACTTAATTGCTCCTGTTGCTGATACTTTATATAGCGACGTATGACTTCAGAGGTAACTTTGTCTCCAACAGACCGAACAAAATACCCATCACTCCAAAACTCTCCACCCCAAAGCTCTTTCTTCACCTCTGGAAACTGCTTGAACACCATTTTCGCCGAGATACTCTTTATGATCTGCACAATCTCTGCCGGACAATACCGAGGAGGGGCAGACAAAAATAAATGAACATGATCATCCTTTACCTCCATCGTATCTATCTCAAACTCGTACCTCTCCGATATTTGCTCAAAACTCATCTTAAGCCTTTTTGCCAACTCACCTCCCAATATCATCTTCCGATATTTGGGAACCCATACCATATGATATTTCAAATCGTAGACCGCATGGCTTGTTCTTTTTATCGAGCTCATGCAGTACTTATACCATGTCTTATCGCTTCGCGAACCTGTTTTCATCCGCCCAGCAGAGCTGGGCGGTATTCAACAGGTATTTTTTATAAATTCTAACTTTACCTAACTCTCTCTATTGTTAGGAAGAATAATGGGGTAAGGGGGAGAACGGAAAAGAGTTTATTATGGACTGGGCTAGTTTCTTTCAGAGTCTTGCGAATGGAATTCTAATCGCAGGACTTTATGCGACAGTAACTTTGGGTTTAACCCTTGTTCTTGGAGTGATGGGAATTGTCAATTTTGCCCATGGTGAACTGGTCATGCTGGGGGCCTACAGCACCTTCTGGTTATATACCTTACTAGGAATTGATCCAATGCTGTCGATCGCCATGAGTGGTCTCATCCTCTTCTTCATCGGACTTTCCATCTACCGTTTCACCATCAGGCCGATCCTGAAGGATCCTCCACTCAATCAGCTCCTCCTCACCCTTGGCATCTCCATCTTTCTTCAGAACTTAGCAATGATCCTCTGGAAGACGGATTCGAGGTCGGTCATCACCTCCTATTCCGGCATGTCACTCCATCTGGGAATGGTCCATGTCGGATTGACGCGTTTGATCACATTTTTGATTGCTGTAGTGTTGACGGTTTTCCTTGTCTTCTTTCTCTATAAGGCAAGGCCGGGGAGGGCAATGAGAGCAGTCAGTGAGAACAATACTGCTTCCTGGTTGATCGGAGTCAATGTTCAAAAAACGTATATGTTGGCTTTTGGGGTGGCGGCCGCCATAGCTGGAGCTTCAGGTGCATTGGTCAGTACCATCATGTATACATTTCCAATGGTAGGTTTTAAGTTGGGTCTGAAGGCTTTTTGTATTCTGATACTGGGAGGATTGGGAAATATCCCAGGCGCTCTTTTTGGAAGCCTAATATTGGGCTTGACCGAATCTTTTGTTGGGACCTATGTTCCAGAAGGGTCTGGATGGGCTGAAGGGATCTCTTTTATTCTTATCATGATCATTCTCATCATTAAACCTACAGGGCTAGCTGGGACCCGGAGGGAGTGAAAGAAATGAAGCGTTCATTCTCTTTGAAAACAATGATTTTGCTGATAGCCCTGGCCATTTTTATGATCTTCTATCCCAAGCTGGTTGATTCCTATTTTCTCCATCTCACTGTAGCAACCTTCTTGGCGATGATTATGGCAAGCAGTTGGGATATTCTAGCAAGGACTGGACAGGTCTCGGTAGGTCAGGCCGGGCTTTTTGGGATAGGCGCTTATACAGCTGCCCTTCTCTACCAAAGAGTTCACCTTCCCCCTGTGCTGGGGATGCTGGCTGGAGCAATCTTGGCTATGATCGTTGCTGTTTTCCTTGGATATCTGACCTTACGTCTCCGGGGAATCTACTTCGCCATTACGACCATTGCATTTGCCGAGGCCTTGTCTGTGATCTGGTTAATGACCCCAAGGGTAACAGGGGGAGCAATGGGTGTTTCCACCCCTCCTCTTTTTAATGGCAATCGAGAACACGCCTACTATCTCATTTTGCTTATCCTTGCTCTTGTTATTTTTGTAGTCTGGTTGATTGAAACATCGAGGCTTAATTTTGCCTTTACAGCGATTCGCGAGAATGAAGAGGTAGCGAATGTCATGGGCATCAATCCGACCCGGTATAAGGTTCTGGCCTTCATGATCAGCGCCTTTTTTACGGGATTTGCGGGAGGATTTTACAGTCACTATAACACCTATATCATCCCTTATGAAGTATTCGGCTTAGGCATCTCCATTGCCTGTCTCGTCATGCCGATCTTTGGAGGTCTCTATACCATTGCTGGACCAATCATTGGCACAATCTTGATCAAGGCGATTGAAGAATATTTGAGGGTTACTTTTTCTTATGGACATCAAATTGCTTACGGTCTGATTCTGGTGGCGGTCGTATTATTTATGCCAGAAGGGTTGCTCGGACTTTGGAAGGGAAAGATTCTTCCGTTCTTTGGCCGTGTTCGCCAATGATGGAAATAAAAAGAACTTTGTTGTTATTGAAAGGGAACGTTCGCGAACAATGGAGAACATATTTTTACTTCAGGTAAAAAAGCTCACCAAACATTTTGGCGGCCTTGCTGCAGTTCAGAATGTCAGTTTTGAGATTCGTCGTGGAGAGATTGTGAGCCTGATTGGCCCTAATGGTGCGGGCAAGACAACGATCTTCAATCTCATCTCAGGGGTCTACGCCCCGGATTCAGGAGAAATTCTGCTCGACAATGAAAACCTTTTAGGCCGAAGACCTTTTGAGGTCTGCCAGAAGGGGATCGGGCGAACTTTCCAAATTATGCAACCCTTTCCACACATGACAGTTCTCGAAAATGTTATGACCAGTGGCTTATTCGGGAGAGTGCCGAAGATCTCTATGAGTCAAACAGAAGAGGAGAGCATGGAACTCTGCCAACTCGTGGGGTTGGGTGATAAACAAAAGGTCCTCCCAAGGAATCTTACCGTGGCAGACCAGAAGAGAATCGAAATTGCTCGGGCCCTTGCCGTCAAACCCAAACTCCTTTTACTCGATGAAGTAATGTCCGGCCTTACTCCCACCGAAACTGGTGAGGCGATTAAGTTGGTTCGTCGGCTGAGAGAAATTGGGACAACGATCTTTTTGATCGAACATGTGATGAAGGTCGTTATGGACATTTCGGACCGGGTCATTGTCCTTCATCATGGAGAAAAGATTTCAGAGGGAACGTCTACAGAAGTGGCAAATGATCAAAAAGTAATTGAAGCCTATTTGGGAGAGCATATAGATGAGTCAGGGGAGGCATCGTGCTAGCTTTAGAACGAATTGATGTCTATTATGGGAATATTCAAGCCCTATGGCAAGTGAGCCTAAGTGTAAAAGAGGGAGAAATGATCGGGATTGTCGGATCGAATGGCGCTGGAAAATCGACGATCCTTCGAACAATCTCAGGACTGATTAAACCCAAAAAGGGGTCCATCGAGTTTGACTCAAAACGGATTGATCCACTCAGCCCAGACGAGATTGTCCGCCGAGGAATCTCGATGGTTCCTGAGGGGAGAGAGCTCTTCCCGAGAATGAGCGTTCTTGAAAACCTTGAGCTGGGAGCTGCTTATATCAATAGGGCCTACACTCAAACAAAGGAGTCTTTAGGGTGGGTTCATTCTCTCTTCCCTATTCTTCAGGAAAGATCAAGTCAACTTGCAGGAACCCTGAGCGGCGGGGAGCAGCAGATGGTTGCTATTGGCAGGGCGCTGATGTCTCGACCCAAGATTCTCATGCTCGATGAACCGTCTTTAGGATTAGCTCCCCTTATGGTCGCCGAAGTCTTTAAAACAACTGCCAAAGTCAGTCATGAGGGAGTGACGATCCTTTTGGTCGAGCAAAATGTAAGGCAGAGTCTGAAAATGGCACACCGGGCCTATGTCCTTGAGAATGGCCGAATTGTTATGGAAGGAATGGGAAAGGATCTGATGACCAATAAGCATGTAAAGGAAGCCTACTTAGGATTATAATTCTTTTTATTTTTTCAGGAGGTTTACAATGGAGAAGACCAGCCGGATTTCAGGATTTCACAAAATGGGTTTGGAGGAAAGGCTAAAGATCGTTCAAGGTTTCTCTGATTTAAAAGGAGAAGATCTTAAGACCTTGACGAAAGAAGGGGCACTTAACTTTGAGACAGCCGACCGAATGATCGAAAATGTAATCGGAACCATACAGCTTCCGATCGGAATTGCCATGAATTTTCTAATTAATGGGAAGGAATACCTTATCCCAATGGCTATCGAGGAGCCTTCTGTTGTTGCTGCAGCAAGCAATGCTGCCAGGTTTGCAAGAAGCGGCGGAGGATTTTTTGTGACGAATACTGGTCCTGTTATGATCGCACAGATTCAGTTGGTCCACATCCCTAATGCCTATGCCACACGGATGGTTCTTTTTGAGAGGAAAGAGGAAATCTTGGAGGTAGCAAATACTCAGGATCCTATGCTGGTCAGCGTTGGAGGAGGTGCAAAAGATGTTGAGATCAGGGTCCTCGATACACCACTTGGTGAGATGGTAATCATCCACCTGATCGTTGATACCCGTGACGCCATGGGTGCCAATGCTGTCAACACCATGGCCGAAGCATTGGCTCCCTTCATTGAGGAATGGACAGGAGGAAGGGTCTATTTAAGAATCCTCTCTAACCTTGCAGATAAGAGGCTGGTCAGAGCCAGGACAAAGGTGACGAAAGAGGCTTTGGGTGGTGAAGATGCTATTGACGGCATCGTCTATGCACAGGCTTTTGCCGAGGCTGATCCATACCGTGCAGCAACTCACAATAAAGGCATCATGAACGGAGTTATTGCGGTTATTATCGCCACTGGAAATGATACCCGCGCCATCGAGGCAGGAGCCCATACCTATGCCGCAAGGTCAGGTCAATATAGCCCATTGACGACCTGGGAAAAAGATGTTGATGGAAATCTTGTGGGAACCTTAGAACTTCCTATGGCTGTCGGACTGGTCGGCGGAGCGACAAAAGTGAATCCGGTCTCACAAGTCGCAGTTAGAATACTCGGTGTGAAATCAGCTGTAGAATTAGGAGAGATCATTGGCGCAGTAGGATTGGCTCAGAATCTGGCAGCCTTAAGAGTTTTAGCGACTGAGGGAGTTCAGAGAGGGCATATGTCACTTCATGCTAAAAACATAGCTGTGATGGCCGGGGCAACAGGGACTCTCATTGATGAAGTGGCAAAAAGGTTGGTCGAAGAGAAAAAGGTGAGGGTGGATCGGGCCAAAGAGATTTTAAAAGAGTTCAAGAAAGGTTAAGAAAGAGGGGTTAAGAAATAAATGAAGCTTCCAAAATCAGTCGCTATCGTTGAGGTAGGACCTCGTGATGGACTTCAGAACGAGGGCCGTTTTGTTCCGACAGACCAGAAGATTGAATTGATCGAACGGCTCTCCGAGACCGGTCTCAAGCGGATTGAGATCACCTCTTTTGTTCATCCCAAAGCAATCCCCCAGCTTCAAGATTCAGAGGAGGTCGTAAGAAGAATCCGGCGAAAGCCGGGCATCATTTACTCCACCCTTGTCCCAAATGAGAAGGGTTTGGAAAGGGCATTAGCTTCAGGAGTTCAGGAGATTGCTTTCTTCGTCTCTGCTTCTGAAACCCACAATCAAAAGAACGTCAAAATGTCTGTGAGCGAATCCCTCAGAGGATTTCGAAATATTGCTGAAAGGGCACTCGCCCATGGGATTCGAATGAGAGGATATGTGGTGACGGCCTTCGGGTGTCCCTATGAGGGGAGGATAAAACCCGAAAGGGTTGAGTTCATTGTTGATGAATATAGGACTTTAGGCGTTCATGAAATTGCATTAGGAGATACAACTGGAATGGCTAATCCAGTCCAGGTGAGTCGGACGGTGAGCAGAATTAGTCCCAGATTAGAGAAGACAGGCCTTGCCGTTCATTTTCATGATACCCGCGGTGTTGCTCTGGCAAATATTCTGGCCGCTCTTCAGGAGGGAGTGACGGTTTTCGATGGGTCAATTGGGGGGCTGGGGGGGTGTCCTTATGCTCCAGGGGCTTCGGGAAATGTTGCGACTGAAGATTTAGTTAATATGCTGGAGGAAATGGGAATTGAGACAGGTATTGATCTCCAAAAATTGATCGGTTGTGCCGAGTATGCCAGAACAATTACGCAAAAAGACCTTCGAAGTCATCTTCTCAGTGCAGGAACAATTTGCTGGGAAGGGACTTAATCTTTCCTCTTTTCCAGATTGTGGTGGGGATCTTTTTATCAGGGATTGACAATCCACATAGCAGGTGAAAGGGATAACCGAAGGGAACGAGGAGAAATTTATAGGTCGCGAATTACGATATCGAAGGAGTTTCAATATCTGCTATCTATCATCTGTTTCCGATATTTCAAAAAAGCCACGATCTGATTTTCATAAACTCAGCTGGGATACGTGATTTCTACCTGACCTTCCCCCGAGTTGATGGACACACCTGAGAATTTGTATCATTGGACAGGAGGTGCGTATGGGGGAAAAGAATCGTCATTTCAGCCGTGAGTTCAAACGAGATGCAGTGCAGTTGGTCACAGAGAAAGGGATGCCGGTAGGCAAGGTGGCCCGAGAGCTTGATATCCATCCCAATCTTCTTCATCTATGGAGGAGGAGGTTCTTAGCTAAAGGGGATAAAGCCTTCGTAGGGAAGGGCCGTGTAACGCCAGAGGAAGCGGAAATAAAGGGGCTCCGGAAGGAATTAGAAAAGGTGAAGGAAGAGAGGGACATTTTAAAAAAAGCCTTGGCCGTATTCTCCAAACGAAACAGATGAAGTATCGGTTGATAGAAGAGCACAGAGAGACCTACAAGATAAGGAGTATGAGTGAAGTGTTGAAGGTATCCAGAAGTGGTTATTATGCGTGGAAGACGCGTCAACCGAGCACACGTCAGAAAGACGATGAGGAGTTGCTGGGGCACATACGGGAGATCCACACTCAAAGCAGAAGGCTCTATGGGAGTCCGCGGATCGCAGCGGAGCTCAATAAGCAGGGTCTTAGATGTGGGAAGAACCGGGTAGCCAGGATCATGAAAGAGCACTCCATATGGGCAGAAGTGAAGAAAAAGAGATTCAGGCGGACTACCGATTCACGGCATCATTATGCCTTGGCTGCAAACTTACTGATTGACCAGAGGCAGACAGAGGGGGTATGGGCATCTGATATTACGTTTGTGCCCACTTCTGAGGGATGGCTCTATGTGGCAGCAGTGATGAATGTGAAAAGCAGAAAGATCATTGGGCTGTCCATGAGCGATAAGCTCTCTCAGGAGCTAGCTTCTGCTGCGC
The DNA here is from genome assembly GCA_963827685.1 of uncultured delta proteobacterium. Taxonomy (GTDB): domain Bacteria; phylum Desulfobacterota; class BSN033; order BSN033; family UBA1163; genus UBA1163. The sequence goes on from CAWHBU010000002.1 coordinate 1,107,486, forward strand.
TCAGGGACGCGGTGGGCAGGCAAAGCCCCTCTGAAGGGTTGATCCACCATTCTGATCGAGGCAGGCAGTATGCAAGCTATGCCTATCAGGAGCTTTTAAGAGAATACGGCATGACTCCTAGTATGAGCAGAAGTGGCAATTGTTATGATAATGCCTATGTGGAGTCTTTCTTTGGCACGCTCAAGACGGAGTTGGTCCATGGTGAGCGGTACCGTTCAAGGCTGGAGGCGAGGCTTAGTATTTTTGAGTACGTGGAAGTGTTTTATAATCGTCAGAGGAGTCATTCGGCATTAGGGTACAGGAGCCCAGAGCAGTATGAAAAGCTCCTTAATGAAACTTAATCATGTGTCCACTTTTTCAGGGGAAGGTCAACCAGTAATCCTCAGCCCAAGATGTTATCGTTAAGCGATGACTTGTAGGTACTCCTCAATTTGGGGTTTCTCCAAATATCTTCGTCTGTCCTATCCAATTAAGGTTCCCCTTTCAATTCTCATTGACAGTCTTATCACAAGAATCAAGACACTGTCTGAAAAAAATTCCTATAACCTCGACAAAATGTCACCTCACATTAAGACCTACCCTTAAACATATTTAAGATTAAGCGTTGAGCTTCAAATAGTTATGTAACTCCCGTAATTAGGCTTCTTGTGGGCATACTTATTGCTCTGCAATCCTGGTAATCGCAATTTAGGAAGGGAGCAATTGGTGGCAATGGAAGCAAAGGCGAGAAGGGCTGAAAATTCTTTTTTGGAAACTAATTATTATCGGGAAACGGTTAAGGTCGCTTCCTTTTCAATTTTCATTGTGACCTTTTTTCTTATAGTCTTGCTCTCTCGTCTTATTTCTTCTCTATTCTTTATTCTGGAATATGCTTCCCGGCTATTAAGAAAAGTAAGACTCATGGAGAGAGAAGAAAAGGAGATTAACTCCCATTCTGAGACAGACCCCGACCATGAAAGAAGAAAATATCCCAGGTTTAATGTGTATTGGCCGATCCAGTATAATCAAATTGGCTCATCCATCAGCCATGATGGTCGAGTAACGAATCTTAGCGAAGGTGGGATGTTAATCCGGTCTCCTAAGCAGATGAAGATTGGTCAACATCTAAAGTCAAAACTTTCTTTCATTTCAGGTTCTCAAATTAATACAATCGAAATGCAGGCTGAGGTGGTGTGGAGGGACATTTATCCGAAGGAAGCGTGGGGAGATTATCGGTGCGGAGCGAAATTTCTCGATATCTCTGCAAGGGATAAGACTGAGCTGAATAATCTCTTGATGAGCGTTCCACAATAATCACCTTATTCTCCCTAATGCTTGTTTTACCGAACGGTATTTCCATACCTCGGTTTTAGTGCGCGATAAGGGGAACGGCGATGCGCGATACGGGGGACGTAGTTCAAAATTAATACTTATTCCTCTCTCCTTCCATATTCTGAATGGGTTTAGCAATTGCTGTAGTGCGTCCCCCGAATGGCCGGGCGATCTCAGCCCTCGAAATCCCGAACTCATGACTTAAATCCTAATAATATGAGGGGTCGTAGGTTCTAAAGCAATTTGTTGGTAATTGCTTTCGATGGATTATCGGAATTAGTAAAATATGGATAAAGTGCTTCAGAACCCACGGCCCCTTTTTCTACATCCAGGAGCCTTTTGACGGCATCCTCTAAACTTTCCAGTCCTCTGCCCTTACCCTTTCCTCTATACAAAAACTCCCATTCATTACGCACTCTATCCTCACTTTATTGACTTCTTGCAGCAACTGCAATACTATTAAAATTGTTAGGTCCTTGGATGGAGTGTGTCGGCTGGTCCGTCTTGGATAGCAGGAGGTTAGTATCAAAAACAAAATCAAAAGGTGTGGAAAAAGTAGGAAAGGCGGCGCATCCTTTCAGAGGACAACAACTCAGGCGGACCCAGGCTCTAAAACATTTTAAGACATATTAAATACCATCATGTTAATTCTTCCAAAATAGAGAGATGCAAATCTGGAATCGTATCTGCGTTTGGCTGGACAATCGTGAAAACCTGCTGCTGCTTGCCCTCATTCTGGCCCACCTGATTCCCATTTGGGTATTCCAATACTTTCCATCCCAGGATGGACCCACCCACATTGAAAACGCCAGTATTATCTTCGATTACTTTCATCCAGATCGGGCCGTTTTCCGAGAATACTACCTATTCAATAAAAACCTCGAACCCACTTGGCTCGGGCATCTCGTCCTGGTGGGCCTGATGGTTATCGTGCCGGTCTTCATCGTCGAGAAGATCTTCTTGAGCGGCTATATCATTCTCTTGCCTTTGTCGATTCGTTATGCGCTGGGTGCAGTTCGACCCGGCTCGGGATTCCTCACGCTCCTGATGTTCCCATTTATCTATAATTACCCATTGCATATGGGTTTCTACTCTTTCTCTTACAGCCTGCCAGTATTCTTTTTTTCAATGGGCTACTGGATGAGGTACCGCGAGCAGTTCACACTGCGAAAGACGGTAAAGCTGGCCTTTCTTTCGTTGTTGCTCTACTTTTCTCACATCGTATCATTGGTGATGGCCTATGCAGGTATGACACTACTGACGTTGTGGCTTATGTCGTTTGACCTGATTCAAGATAAGCGTACGCGGCAATTTGACTTCCAGGTGCCCTGGAAAGCATTCAGGAGACGAGTCATTCCTCTGGTTTTAGCATTTTTGCCGACGATTATTTTGGTCGTGTTTTTTCTTTTCAAGCAGGGATTGGAATCTCCAGAGATAGGAATAAGAAGGTCTTTTTATTGGCTATTTAAAGATCTGACACAAATTGAATCGCTGGTATCGTTCCAGAGAGAGGAGTCTTTCTGTTCTATAGGACTGGGGATTCTTTTTGCGGCTGTCTTCATCTACCTTGCAGTGTCGAAAATAAGGCATAGACGGTCAGATCGTTGGGACGGTCTTCTCACGGTAGTTCTTGGGTATGTCTTGATTTACCTTTTTGTTCCTAATGCAATGTCTGAAGGTTCTTTCATTACTGACAGGCTCAACCTCTATCCTTTTTTTGCATTAGTTCTCTGGTTCGGGGTCCAGCCTTATCCTGGAAGCGTGAAGCGGGGAATCGTGCTCGTTGCGATGGTCATCACGGTGGCCTCATTAGGGTTGCACGCATTGAAATACTCGGAGCTCAATGATTATTTGGCAGAATACCTTTCGGGAATGCACCTTATCAAGCCCAACACAACTCTTTTGCCCCTGGCTTTCGACTCCCGGGGGCACGCGCCCGACGGAAGGGTTCTCTCACTGAAGGTCCGGCCTTTCCTCCATGCCTCGGGTCATATAGCAGCCCAAAGGCATGTCGTAGAATTCACCAATTACGAAGCCGGGACGTACAACTATTTTCCGACAATCTTCCGGTCAAATCTTAATCCGTATCTACATATTGGAATTAAGGACAGATCCATCGTATGGGAACCTCCTCAAGTAGATTTCCTCACCTACGCAGAACGTACCGGGGGACAAGTCGACTACGTACTTATTTGGGGTATTCAAGAACGTCAGCGAAATCATGAAGCGACAAAGTCGATATATCAACAACTCAAGAAGGGTTATGACTTAATTTATACCTCTCCAAGAACAGGATTGATGCAGTTATATAGACAAAAAAATTGACGGGATATAGGGGACGGCTTCTCTTATGAAGGCCCCCGACCACAAGCCGGGGCTTCCCGGGCACGTAGTGGCGAGCGGAAAGCGAGCAAAGGAAATATCGTTTTAATTGTGCCCCTTGAGCCCGCCTACCTGCCTACCGCAGGCAGGCAAGGCGGGGCTTGCGGGGCACTTGCCTGTCAAAGCAATCATTGCGAGGTGTCCCACTTTACCGGGACGGTGCAGAGGCTTCGTTCGCAATGACGCCTTGCCATGGCAACTGATATATAACATTTGCCATAATTCTGGTACCATTTGCATATTTTCAACGGGATGGTTAAGATTTTCAGATATCTCCCTTGGCACATGGAGGCGAAGTATGGTCAAGAAAAAAGGTCTGCTTATTATTCTCATTTTCGGTCTCCTGATGGGATGCAACGGAGCTCCTGTCCGTGAGGAGGTCAAAGTTGATCGCAGTCTTCCCGTAGGTAAGATTGAAAGGAATCAATTTGTTGGGATTCGGTATCCATTTAAGATCTCGGGTCTTCCCCATTGGAAAGTAACGACTGAGATTCCAGATTTTATGGAGGGATTGGGTTACTCAAGACAAGGATTGGAATCGTCGCAGCTCTTCATTTTCAATCCCTCAACCCACTCGAACCTTCAGATTGATTTCCAACCAGCCGGCAGACGTGCAAAGTTTAGCCAGGCTATGATCGAAGCGCTGACAGGCATGGTGACAGAAGGGGTGAAATCCGAATTGGAGGAAGATTACGGAAAGGATCTTCGGGTGGAGTCCGATCCCACAGAACCGATCTCACTCAAGGGGGTCCAGTATGCAGCCAAGAAATACGTGACTTTCACCCTAAACGGGGTGAAGCGAGAGCAAGGATGGATTTATGCTTTTACAGAGCCGTACCAGATCTTTATCCTTTACGTGATATTGGAGAAAGAGACGACAAACGATCGCGCGGATATGAAGAAGATCTTAGATTCCTTCGAGGTCATACCGAAAAAATAGAAAAGAAGGAGATCATGTTCTCATCCACACAAGGATGAAACATGTGTGTAGGGTGGGTTCAGATAACGCACCGTTTAAAGGCGTCGCCCTTCACCATACGTCCGCGGCCCAAGACGTTGGCTTTCTGCCGCTTTTTCCCCCCTCAAATTGATGAAGATTGAGGTGGGATTCACGTCCAAATACCGGGGATAGGCTTTCCACAGTACTTGCACTTTCCAGCCTTCAAGTTGATTTCTCCAACCATATATCCTGTCCGCTGGATGACCATTTTTTTGCACTTTGGGCAAAAGGTGTTTTCGCCCTCGTGACCCGGTACATTCCCAACATAGACATATTCAAGACCCACAGATAAGGCTACTGCCCGGGCTTTATCCAATGTCGAAACTGGGGTTGGGGGAAGGGTCTTGAGCTTGTACAAAGGATAGAACCGCGAGAAATGGACAGGAGTATCCGCTCCCAATTCCTTTTTTATCCAGAGGCACATCTCTTTTATCACTGACATCTCATCATTCTTTGTAGGAATAACGAGGTTTGTGATCTCCAGGTGGACTTTTTTCCGCCTCAGCGTCTTCAATGTCTCAAGCACCGGAGAAAGTTCCCCACTACACAATTCGTGATAAAAATTCTCCGTAAATCCCTTCAAATCGATATTCGCTGCATCTAACACGTTGCACAGATTTTTGAGAGGGTCTGGATTGATAAAACCATTCGAGTGGTAGACATTCAGAAGTCCTGACTTCTTAGCGAGCGTACCAATGTCTATCATGTATTCATAAAAGATGGTCGGCTCCACATAGGTGTAAGCAACCGAACGGGCTCCTATCTCTTTCGCCCTCTTCACCGTCAACTCTGGTGGGACCTCGTAACTATCGACACCTTCCGGAGCGGCCTGGGAGATCTCCCAATTCTGGCAGAACTTGCACTGGAAATTGCATCCTGCTGTGGCGAGGGAGAAGGAAGTTGTGCCAGGAAGGAGATGAAAAAAAGGTTTCTTCTCAATCGGGTCTAAATGGACCGCACAGGGATTTCCATAGACCAGGCTGTAATATTTTCCATCCCGGTTTTCGCGCACCCTGCAAATGCCTCTCTTTCCCTTAGCCACGCGACAGCGATGAGGGCACAGTTCACACCGGATTTCTCCTCCATCGAGCGAAGTGAAATAGGGGGACAGCTTTGTCTTGATGAGCCCCTTCTTAGCCATTTGTGCACGGGAGGTATCCGGAAGGCCGAGGAGATATCCAGCGGACAGTAGACAGAAACTTGTTCCACAGAGTCGAAGAAAATCACGTTTTGAAAGTTGGAGATCGGGCCCAGGTTGGTCCCACCTCGATCTTCTATTGCTGATAATCGGTTCACTCATGGTTTAGTCCCCTTCACGGATCACGGGTGCACATACAGTTTAAATTACTTAGAATGGATTTGCCAGTCAATATTTTTTTCAATGGGCATTGTTCCTCAAAGGAGGACAGTTTAACTCTTCGGACGAATGGTTTGCTCCTCCTCGTATCCTTGTTGAGATTCGATGATGACCTTCATGGCCGATTCACGGTTCTCCCAGCCTTCCACATCGGTTTTTTTCCGCTCCAATTCTTTATAAATTGAGAAGAAGTGTTCTATCTCCTTCAGTAAATGGGGTGGAACATCGGAAAGCTCTCCATGGTATTCCAGAATGGATCAGAAACAGGAACCCAGAGAATCTTTTCATCCGGTCCCTTTTCGTCCTACACCGCAAACAACCCTACAGGGGTGGCTTCAACGATACAGCCGGGAAAGGTAGGCTCCCACACCAATACAAGGGCATCAAGGACTTCTCCATCCTTCGCTAAGGTTTTTCAAAATAAAAAAGTTGGTCCTGTCAAACGTAATAAAGCGCATAGCAAATAGATATTGCCCATGGCGCATAGACCAAAGAGCATAGCGACCATTGCCCACAAAGCGGAGGTCTTACTTAATAATTGGTTCTTTCCAAATGATGATGATTGGGCAAATCGGTGAATAGGTGACTTCGTTATCAGACAAATCTTCTTTCTAATTGGTAAAACTCCATTGTGTTGAATCAGGTTTCATGTTATAAAAGAACATGTTTTTGCCAATACTTCTTAGCTTCCTATTATTATTTTCGGTTCTCCCCGCTGGCTATTCCTATGGATTTGAAGCAAGGGGGCAAGAGTGCTCTAAGTGTCACACGCTTCAAAAAGAGGAAGCGAAGGATCTTCTCAAAAATACCATCCCCAATGTTGTCATTCTTGATATCCAATTAAGTCCTGCAAAGGGTTTCTGGGAGGTTTACGTAGAATCCATGGGCCGGAAGGGGTTGATCTATGTTGATTTCCGTAAGAAACATTTCTTCTCCGGGGCATTGATATCCATTGCTGAAAAGAAAAACCTTACTCAAGAGCGGCTCACGGACCTTAATAAGATCGATGTATCGCAAATACCCCTTGAGAATGCTCTGGTGATGGGCGATCAAAAGGCCAGAATTCGGGTCGTTCTCTTTACTGACCCTGACTGTCCCTACTGTGCCAAACTTCATCAGGAGATGAAGAAGATCATCGAAGAGAGGAAAGAGATCGCCTTTTATATTAAGCTGTTTCCCCTGGTGAAGATCCATCCCGGAGCCTATGAAAAAGCAAAGGCGATCGTGTGTGAGAAATCGTTACCCTTTCTTGAGGATGCGTTTGGAGGGAAACCGTTGCCAAAACCAAAGTGCGAGACAACCGTCGTTGATGAAAATATAAGACTGGCTGAAAAACTGGGTATTTCAAGCTTGCCTGCCTTGGTCTTTCCTGACGGAAGGGTTATCTCGGGATACAAAGATGCTAAAACCCTACTCACCTTGATTGACAAATAAGGCTGATTTGGATTTCAATCCTCTTTTTCCCACCCCGATTTGAGATTGTCCATTACTTAAGAAATAACGTGACCGTGTCCGTGTTGCGTGTCCGTGAGAAATCAATTTTCACGGTTCGTGCCTGCACGCCGAGTGTCAAGCGTGGGTGATGAACCCGTCATGAAAAATTTCTCAGAAGGGAGAAGATAGGGAGAAAGCGTTTGTATCCCCTGGCTCTTCAGGGTATCAGGATTCCGATCAGCGTCCCGATAACCCACCCAAAGAGTCCGATGAGTGGGTCCAAGATACCCAGAAAAAGGAAACCGATGATGATAAAGAACCCGTAAGGTTCTAGGCGGGTGAGGAAATGCGGGGTTTTTTCCCATAGGATTCCCATCAGTATCTTTGAGCCGTCCAGGGGGGGAATGGGAATCAAATTGAGAGCAGCCAGCGTGATGTTGATGCGGCTTACAATGTAACACACTTTGTAGACGAGGATGATGGCAATCCCCGAAGAAGATGCGGAAAAAAGTCGAATAAGCAACTGAGCGACGAAGGCCAAGAGGATATTAGCGAGGATTCCGGCTGAGGAGACTAAGATGACACCCTTCCGCTGGTCCCTGAGATTGAGGAAGTTGACCGGAACCGGTTTGGCCCATCCAAAGCCCGCCACAAAGAGCGCGAGTGTTCCGATGGGATCGAGGTGGCTAAGCGGGTTGAATGTCAGCCGACCCGACCATTTGGCGGTCGAGTCGCCCATCCTGTAAGCCACCCAGCCGTGGGCCACCTCATGGATGATAATGGAAAAAAGGAGGGGAATGGCAACAAGAGCAAAAGTCAATGGATCTTGGGTCAGCAGCTTCAGAAGTCCCATTTAACTTACCCCACTGTTTGACGTTTCAGTTTTCTGCCTCTCTATCAAACATTCTTCCTGGCCCTCCAACCCTTAGAGCAGCAGAGAGCTTTCTACAATAATACTTAAAATTTTACAACATACTGTGGCATAAATAAAGATGACCTCCTGTGCCATATGGCAACTTAGGTTAATGGTAGACAGCAGGTGGGAAATAGGAACAGGGTGGTTTAAGGGGCGTCCCTTCGCAGGGCTGCGGTGGAAGGGTTGAGCAAGACGTTCACGGCCCCTGGCATCACAACAAAATGAAGTTCCTGTCCCAACTCCTCCTCGCCGTCAAAGTCAAGTTTTAAAGGTCCCTCCTCCGAACGCACCAGCACCGAGGCCGCGCGCGTGTGTTTGACATCCTCTCGTTCAAGGTGTGTCCCCCGATAAACGGCTTTAAAGGCGAGGAGAATACGAAGGCGGGACATCCCCTCGACCGTAATCACGTCGAACATCCCGTCATTGATCAGAGCCTTGGGAGCGATCCACATCCCTCTTCCGAAATATTGCCCGTTGGCCACCACGACGAGATAGCAGGTTCCAGAATAAAATGGTTTACCGTCACAAAGAACGCTGACCCGTTGCGGTCTGTACTTCATGAGCGTGGCAATCGTGGCCTTGAGAAAGGTCAGAGAAGAGCGGCGGCGTGCCCGGTTCACCCGGTGATCCACCTCACCGCTGACGCCGGCGCTGGCGATGTTGAGAAACAGGCGCGCTGAAAGCTTGCCACCCGTTTGCATATCGAGATATTCAACCCTTCCGAGGTCGCAGGGAACCGGATGGGCATGAGCCAGCCAGTCGACCGCCTCATGCGGGTTTTCGGGCATACCCAATGACCGCGACCAGTCGTGGCCGGTTCCTAAAGGGATACTGCCGAAGGCGACCTTCAGGTCAGGCCGCTCCGCCAAAGCATTAAGCACGAAGTGATTAGTTCCATCGCCGCCCAGGGTGATCAGGCGGCGGATGTCAGCCTTAGCAGCTGCATCGAGATGTCCGGCCAAGTCCTGCGGCCTGTGGGTGACCGCAATCAAGAGCTCCCCAAAGGCATCGAACAGCCTCCCTTCGATCTTCCTAAATACCCTTTGAGCGCTGCCGTTAGCCGAATGCGGGTTGATGACAATCAGTGTCCTCATTTTTCCTCCCGACCCTTTCAATCACTTCTCAGATCATTCTTCCAGACCAAAGCTATTCCTTGGGCACATTAGCAGATTCGCCTAAACTTTTCAACTTCTGCGGATGAGATTCAAGGCCCCCTCTTCGCAGGCCATCGGTTTCCGATGATATGAGTGATTTAGTGATGGAGTGATCCTGTTTATTTTCTGCAAACTTGTCGTTTTTCTTGGTTTCTGCCAAATCAAAAGAACTTTTTTTATTTGTATTTCTTTTTAAATCGCATATAATAATGGCGTAACTTCCAAGGACATGGAAGTTGTTCGTACAAGAACGTTGAAAGAAATCAAAAGCTGGAGAGACCCAATATCGGTGAAACTCCTAAAAGTCATCCGTGGAGGGCAAGATCATTGGGAAAGGTTTTTCCCCGCCTCTGAATTCATTTTTGAGCCAATCTTTTAGAAAGAAGATTGAGAGCAGGAGATCAATTTGCTTTTAAAATATTTTATGCTGTAATATAATAGACAAGCCAAGACCAAGGAGTCTGGCGATCACCAGAAAGGGGGAAGGACTATGGCCTTTATTCGCAAACGACGGATTTGGTGGGAACCTGTTCCCGAAGCAACAAGCTATGTGGTGTATGTAAGCCAGGACCGCACAGACTTTGATCCCAATCACTTCTCGTGGGAGTCGACTCCTGGAATCATCTCAAAACCCGTTAATGGGGGGACCGAGTTAATCATTCCCGATGACTGGCCGGAGTTTCCCGCGGAACCGGGAACTTACTATATCGGGATTACCTCCAGAGATGAGGTGGGGAATCAAAGCGACCCTTTTTTATCCTTTGGCCAGTTCAAATTCCTTGCTTCGCCGGCCCCATCGAAGGGCGGGATCGAGAGCCTTTAGAGGAACGGGCGTTACTGGTCGGATGGATTCATTACACAAAGAGCACTCTGGACTCCATCAAAACGCTTACAGAACTCTCTCAGGATAGATTTAGCGATCAGGAACTTGGTAGATTTCTTTACCGGATGATTGCCCAGGATATCCACAAGACTGATCTGTTGGTGAACGGCCTTCTCAATTATTTCCAGGTCACCTCCCCGATCAAAAAAACGAATACCGTGAACCTTCTCATCGAGGAGGTGTTGAAGAAGCATCAGGTCCAACTGGAAGAAAAGGGAGTGAAGTTAATCAAAAAACTTGAAAAGGATCTTCCCGAAATCATCGTTCCCGATAAACAGTTGAGATTTATTCTGAATTCGATTCTTCAATATGCGGTGACCTCGATGCCTTCCCATGAGACGCTTGGATTTTTGACCCAATCCTTTGTTCTTCAAGAACCCCATCCGAAACAAACCTTGCTCAGAAAAAGTGAGCCCTATGTGAAAACTACCCTATTTTTTACAGGTCTTGAGAAGCCAGTGGAACCCTTTGGGAGAGGAACGGGAATCGAAGGGATGCCAAAAGAGGATAGCCTGGACCTCATATTAAAATTGGTTAAGGATTTGGTTCATAGAAATCGAGGCGTGATGACATTACAGGGAGATGAAAAGGAGGCAAGGCAATCTATTTCCTTGGAATTCCCTGTCGAGAGAAGAACGGTGTTACATGATCCAAACAACAACTGAGTTTATCCTGAGGGAGATCCTATCTTTTTCGCCGGGAAGTTGAGAAGGGGAAATTCATGGCTGAGTCGACAATCCTTGAAATGTTTTCCGATTATGTTTGACCCTGGTGTTATTTCAGTACCGTGCGTATTGGGCAACTCAAGAAGCATTTTGATATCGACGTTCGCTGGACTGCTTTTCCTCTTCATCCGGAAACACCGGAACAGGGGCTTACCCTTGAAGAGCTCTTCGCCGGGCAGCCCATTGATATTCAGAAAATCATTTCCCGTTTGAGACAGGTGGCTGACGGATTAGGCTTGCCTCTCGGAGATCGGAAAAAGACTTATAACAGCCGCCTGGCTCAGGAATTGGCGAAATGGGCAGAATCGAAGGGGAAGGGCGATCCCTTTCATGAAGCTGTCTTTCGCACTTATTTTGTCAATGGGAAAAATATCGGCAGGGTGGATGAACTGGTGACTCTCGCGAAATCCATAGGTCTTCCGGAAGGGGAAGCCAGGTCAGTCCTGGAATCGAGAATCTTTAAGGAAGCCGTCGACTCCGACTGGTCGCGTTCTCGTGCCCTGGGAATTACGGCGGTCCCCACTTTCGTAGTCGACTATCGGTCTGTGGTGGGATTTCAATCCTATGAGGTTCTCGAGCAATTCCTGAAAACCTGCGGTGTCAAGCAAGGCAAGGGCCCTGATTGATCATCCCAATTTAACTGAATCCTTCCAGGCAATGAAATAGCATATCGTCAGAAATATCAGAGACACGAACTTGGCAATCACTCATGGGGAATAAGACGTTACGAGATCAGTCCACCATCGATCGAAAGGCCGGCTATTCAATATGGTTCGTATTCGTTGTGGCGATTTTCATTACCTGCTTGATCACGGCTAACATCGTAGCGGTAAAATTAGTTGAAGTATTCGGGTTCGTGTTACCTGCTGGGACGATCATTTTCCCTATTAGTTATATTTTTGGCGATGTGCTGACTGAGGTTTACGGCTACCGTCAGGCAAGAAAGGTGATATGGTTGGGTTTCTCCTGCAACGTTATCGTGGTCGTTGCCATATGGATTGGACAGATGCTTCCTCCCGCTTCGTTTTGGGACGGACAGAAAGCCTATGAGTGTATCCTGGGTTACACTCCTCGGTTACTCGTAGCTTCCTTCCTTGCGTACCTTGTAGGAGAATTTGCTAACTCATTTGTTTTGGCGAAAATGAAAATGGCGACAAAAGGACGCTGGTTGTGGACCCGTACCATTGGCTCAACGCTGGTAGGACAGGCATTGGATTCCTTAGTGTTTATGACCCTTGCCTTTGTGGGGACGATACCTGGGGTGGCCCTTCTATTGGCTATTTTAACCCAGTGGCTTGTGAAATCAGCCTATGAGGCGGTGGTCACCCCCCTCACTTACGTCGTGGTGAGTTTCCTCAAAAGGAAAGAGGGGTTGGACGTATTTGATTATGGCACGAAGTTTAACCCACTCCTGTTCGGGGAGTAATCCTTCAAGCAAGACGAACCCAAACAAATAAAATGACTCAGAACAATATCGTTGTCCAAAGATGAGCAGCAGGAAAACGAAGAAGAAGGCTGTTGTTCTATTGAGCGGGGGCGTTGATTCCACGACCGCCATGGCCATTGCGTTACAGGAGGGTTATGAGATTTACAGCTTGAGCTTTCGGTATGGGCAGCGCCATGTTGTCGAGCTGGAATCAGCCCGAAGGATTGCTGAAGTCATGGGTGCAAAGAAGCATATGGTGATGGATGTGGACCTTGGAAAGATAGGAGGCTCGGCACTCACCGATCATATCGATGTGCCGAAAGGACGGGATGCAGCGGAAATCCGGCAAGAAATTCCAACGACTTATGTTCCGGCACGTAATACCATTTTTCTTTCCTATGCCCTGGCGTGGGCCGAGGTGCTCGGAGCTTCAGATATTTTTATTGGTGTGAATGCGATGGATTACTCGGGTTATCCTGATTGTCGCCCCGAATATATCAAGTCGTTTGAAGACATGGCTAACCTTGCTATCAAAGCGGCAGTGGAAGACAAAATGAAAATCCATATCAGAACGCCTCTTATCAGCATGACCAAGGCTGAGATTATTCGCAAAGGTGTTGAACTCGGGGTGGATTATCGCCTCACCCATAGCTGCTATGATCCGTCACCGGAAGGGAAGGCCTGTGGGCAATGCGATGCCTGTCTCCTTAGAAAGAAAGGTTTCAGGGAAGCCGGAATGTCTGATCCTGCGGCATATTCTTAGTGAAGCTCCCCGCCCACAGGGCGGGGCTTCCCGGCAAGGTAATTTCATTTTATATTGTGCCCCTTGACCCCGCCTACGAGGCGGGGCTTGCGGGGCACGTTGCGGCCAAATTTTAAGTGCTATGGACGGATTGAAGATAAGCACCTTGATGAGGGAGGACAAAATTCAGTTCATACATTCCATTGAATGCCGTCTCTCGAATCCGGCCTTTCTTCTATGTTGACCAACCTGATGTTCTCCATACAGTCAGCCATACGGAAAATGACAAGAACCATTTCCAGGATGACCCTATTGAAAATCACCGTCAAAAGGAATAATAGGGGAGCCCCGATCAGGAGCGCAAAAATTCCGAACCAGGCTGAAACTTCAAACCCTATGATGATAAGAAGGAGGGCCATCAGGCCGGCAAATATCATCGATAAGCTATAGAGAAACTTCATCATTCTCGGACTCACAAATTGACGAAATGAAAAATCAAAAAGAGTCAGCAGAAAGCTAACTTTCTTAAGGACGGACACATTCTTCAACCCTCTCGCGCGTGAAAGTTTTTCCTCCAACTGGATGTCGTTCTGCGATTCTGCACAATTGACGCAGAACTTTGCATCGTTCTCATTGGACGCCCCACAGTTCGTGCAAAACATATCCGGTCCCCTCTAACATTTTAGAAGCTTAACTTACGGGTTTGATATCTATGATCTTCCAGTGGCCGTCTTCTCTCTTCAGGGTAACGTCCAGAACGGTTCTGCCGTTCTGCAGCCGCCCGCTCATTTTCTGAGAAGTTCTGACAAGCCACTCTAACCTGACATGGGCGGCATCACCGGAAATCGTCTGACTCTTCAAATCATAAGAAAGATCAAGGTAATTGTAATTTTCCCACATCTTGAGTGTATCCAGCCGCTTTGCTTCCGTGCCGTTAAAATTGCAAGAGAAACAGGACATGAAGAGATCGATGTTCTTCAGAAGGTTTGCCTGTCTAATATCTTCAAAGAGGGCCCCTATCTTTTCCGCATCGTTGCCTTCCATAGCGGCAGGTGGCTCGTTTGAAGAGGATGGGGTGGTAGGGACTACAACGACTTCTTTTGAAACCAGTGTGCCGGACTCAGTGTGCTGTGGCCAAAGAATGTAGCCTCCTGCAACCATCAGAAGGATGATGACGCCCAGTGTCAGCAAGGGTAAGGGCCGAAGGAGATCCCCTACGAATCCAGGAGAGACGGCGCGTCCTCCCATTTTAGTAGGCAAGAGGGAGAGGATTTGCCGATATTTTTTCAAACTTTTCTCTCTCGATTTTATTTCCTTCCTCAATCCCTTCTTCTCTCTGACAAAATCGGGCTTTGTGACCGCCCCTAACTTATGAAGGGATTGAAATTCTTCAAGCCTTTTTTGAATGGGTTTCAACTCATTTTCCAGAAAATCCATTTCTTCCGATGCCCTTTTCTTAATTGATTCAAGCTCCGCTTCAATCTCTTGATGCAGGGGCGACAGGGACTCCAACCGCTCCTTATAACGAACAAATAGAGGATCGAGGACATCATCGGATATTTTTTCCCGCTGTGCTTCCAGTTTGCTCATACAGGATTGTAATTCTTTCTCTTGTTTCAATAGTCTCAGCCACTCTCTTGAGCATTTCTTAACCGGTTTCTTTTCTAATGGGCGGGCATTCGCTTCTCGAGATGGAGTTCCCTGTATCAATAGAGAACCACATTTCCTGCAATAGTTTCCTTTCTTATAAAGGATTTGGCATTTGGGACAATAGAGCTTCACGTTTGTTCTCTCCTCTTCGGGAGGGGTATCTTCTATGGCCAAAAGGAAGCTTCCGCATTTCCCGCAAAATTCTTCCGCATCACCATGTTGGATGCTACATTGGGGGCAAATGACCATTTTCTGCTCCTGATTTCCCCTTTTGGTTAAGGATTAAGTAGCATTGAAATGCATTTTATGTGCCATGAGATGGATAAATTTTTGCCTTCAGATTTCGAGGACTTTCCTTGTCATTGAAAAAACTAATTGAACAAAATTTCAGGGTATGGACAAAAATTGTCCATACCATTCTCATTCCCCCTTCCCAAGTCCCTGGAATTCGCGTAGAATTTAAGCTAAGGCTGCATGAGTATGGAATACCGGTTTACCATTCGATCCATTGAAAGAATCTTCAAACAAAAATTCTCTTCTGCCACCAGCATCCGGTTGTTATGGAGGAGGAGAGATTCTTTCCAAACCCTCTTTGACGCTGTCAATAGCGCAGAGAAATTCATCTGCCTTCAATTTTATATATTCAAGAATGACGAGACCGGGATTGCCCTATCCGAACTGCTAAAACAGAAGAGCCACGAAGGCGTGAAGGTCTATATTTTGTACGACCACTTTGGATCCTTCGGAACTCCAAGAAGCTTTTGGAAAGACATGAGCCTGGCGGGCATTAAGATCAGGGCCTCCCATCCCTTTAAATGGACAGCACCCTTTTATTACGTCCATCGAGACCACAGAAAGCTCATTGTGATCGATTCAAGAAAGGCCTTTACCGGTGGGCTCAACGTCGCCAATGAATACAGCGGCTTTCACCTCAGAAAGCGAAGCAGAGGTTGGCGAGATACAGGTATTCTGGTGGAAGGTCCGATCGTCAATGAGCTTTTCGATACGTTCAAAAAAAGCTGGACTACCTGGGGTGGAGAAAAGATTTTTTTTCGGGGGACCAATGAAAAGGCGCAGAACAAAGTGCCGAAAGACTCCGTTCCTGCACTCCCCATTTTCGTTTATTCCGGGAAGGGTAGAAAAAGAATGAGGAACCTTCTTCGCTACAGCATTGACCAGGCCCAAGCCAGTATTCTCCTGACTACCGCTTATTTCATCCCGAGCCGTAGGCTGATCGAAAAGCTCGAAACAGCGGTGCGGCGAGGGGTGAAGGTGGAGCTCCTCGTGCCAGGCAAAAGCGATGTTCCTGCTGCCTCCTACGCAGGAAGGGCCTTCTTCTCAAGACTCTTAAAGAGTGGGATTGAAATCTACACTTACCTGGGAGAGATGCTTCATGCAAAGACCTATCTCTTTGACCAATGCTGGAGCATCATTGGGTCCACTAACCTCGATTACCAATCTCTTATGTATAACGATGAAGGGAATATTGGAATCTTGGATTCATCTTTTGCTTCAAAGATGACTGAGATCTTTGAAGAGGACCTAAGAAACTCTGCCCAAATAGATGAAGAGACTTGGCGCAAAAGGCCTTTCTTGGAAAAAATCAAAGAACACTTTTTCGCCCTTTTCCGAACAAGGCTTTAAAATTCCTGGTTCCAGTTCATCAACCATCCGATTATCCATGAGTCGCTAAGTCATGAGGTCATTAAGAAGTAGCGGGGTCATCTCTCGCTGCCGACAGGGTTCATTGAGCCTTCGCAATAGGGGATGCTAATATTTGTCGAAGAGAAGGAGAGGAAAATCGAACCCCAGCCGATGCCCAGCCTATCAAAAAGTTGAGTAGCGGTGCAGGGATTTGGCCGGCCTGTGGGCTGAAACGGACACAATATGAATGAAGCTTCCTCTCCGAAAGCTCGGCTAAGACCTTCATCTCGGCCACTGCGAGTCTTCATCAATGGGTCTGATAAACTGTAAAGTTATTTCTTTCAACTCCTACTGTTCAAACTGAGATAAGTCTGAACGATTGCCTCAGCCAGCTGAGGGAAGCTCCCCGCCCACAGGGCGGGGCTTGCGGGGCACGTCCCGGTCAAAGTTCTAAACCGCCCAACCGTGGGAAGCAACAAAGCTAATAATGGTGAAAATGAGGCCCACAACGCCCGCTGTCAAGATGCCCAGGGTCGACCGGTATCGTTCCGAACCATATTCTCTTAGACTGAGGAAAGTCATGACAAGCAGTACACACCCCATCCCGATGATGGCCCAGACCGGGCCCGGATCTGCCGGCTCAAGGCTTGGGAGTCTAACCCTTAATGCAGGCACCAACGTTAGCACGAACCATGAGGTTACCACCAACCCGATACCCCAGAATGAACAGATCACCCCAAGGAGCAAACGCCTGTCAGTGTGCCTCCGCGTCCGTAACCAAGCCCGGATGAAAGGGGCAACCGCCAGCAGTGCAACCGTCGGGCCGAGGATCGAAAAAAATGTCCTGAAATTGCCCACACCGGGCAGGAAAAAATGGATGAGGATAAGAATCCCAAGTACAGCGGCAAGCCAGCTTCTCCGAAGCAACCGACGAAATCGAGGGTTAAGCGAAAATTTCATCGAGAGCACAATGGCCCCGGCAAAAATTCCGATCGCAACCCCTGCAAAGATGTCGCTTGGGAAATGGAACCCATTGGCAACGCGAACTGCGCCCACCGTTAGAACACCAGCGAATGCAACTGGCCTCATGGCTGGGAAGGCAGAGGCGATTGGAACGAAAAACGCCGTCAATGAGGCAACGTCACCGCTCGGAAAGGACATTTTATTGCTTCCATCAGGCCGGGGACGTCCGATCACAAGTTTTATTGGGGTGACAACAAGACTTGCAAGAAGGATGGCGATGCATGCGGAAACCGCGACTTGCTTCCGCCGATGAATCGCCAGAAGGAATCCGAGCAGAAAAAGGATCTCTCCCTTCCCGAAAACCCTTACTCCCTTCAACGCCTCCCACCAGAGAGGTGTAGCCACATGACCGACTTTGGAGATGCAGAGCATATCGCTCAGTATCTCATCGAAAGGCCATATCATGACTCCCGCAACGGCACTGGCAACGGCGAGGCCAAAGAGTCCGTAGCGAATAGGATGACGTGTCAAGGAGACATCGCCACCAGACTTAGCCTTTGTTACGTCGCCGGCGTTGTGGGTCATATAGGGTGCCACTGATTTAACCTATTAAAATAAAAAAGTTACTTTTGTCAATCAAATGGGTGCATTGTTCTAAGACATCAAGGATACTCAGTTAGCCTATCGATTACAGCTTGAATCTACACGATTTGGTCAAAATGTTGTTGATAGTGATTACAAAAGGAAAGATGCAGGCAGGAGATTTAGAAGCCCCCCAAAAGGGAGTTTTGAAGTTTAAGCTGGAATCAGCCCCCTATTCTTTCTCTTCGCCTCTTTTGTAGTATTCGGATATTTTTGGAACCAGGCTTTGGGCTCTGAAGCTCAATTCATTCCTCCCTTCCCTTTCCAAATATCCGGCAATCGATTCGAGGAAGACTTGAACAGTAGCGGGCGGACAATGGAGTTTTATAGGCGGGATTTCTCCCAATTCGCTTTCAATGAGGTCCATCAGTCGTTGGACGACTTCGTCATCCGTTCCCAAAAAGAGTTTAGAAATTTCTTTACCTTTTATTTTTTCAGTTAACACCGAGGCGGAGGCAATGGTCACGGCACAGCCAAAAGATAAGAATTTGGCGTCTTCAACAACTCCTTCTTTTATTCGCAGGTAGAGTTTTGTTGTATCTCCACAGACAGGATTATCGATCGCCCCCATCCCATCTGGGTTCTCAATTTCTCCGACGTTTTGTGGGTTACGAAAATGCTCTTTTATTTTCTCAGATAGTTCTAACATGTCAAGCTCACGGTTTTTTGTTTTCTGTTTTAGAAAACCAAAACAAAAACTTCAAGGTTTAATATTCAGGTGGTCTGCAGACCATCTCTCTTTCTTGATCTAATCAACTTCTTTCACAACAGGGGTCGTGGGCTTCGGAACTTCCTTTTTCTCCTTCAGGCTAGCATTATAATTAAGAAGCCATGCATCGTGGTCACCGACAAACCTTCGGAGAGCCTCCATTTGAAGCGGGTACGGAGAACAGGTCAGGGGATGCTTCTCCTCCGGGTCTTGTTTTAAGTCAAAGGCCCACCAGTTATTCTTCTTTAATGAATATTGGACTTTGATAAGATGGGTATCCAACGATGAAATGGATTCTTCATATCCGTAAAAGAAGATAGATTTTCGCATCAGTTTATGGCTGAAAAGAGAATCTCCGTCAAAGACCCCTGAGGAATATGGAATTCTCATGGCGTCAAGAAGGGTTGGCAGTAGATCCACATGGCTTGTAGGAAACCCAACTACCTTCGGCTTAAAAAGTGCAGGTTGATAAAGGACGGCCGGAGTTTCCAGGTTCTCATTATAGCTGTATCGATAGTGCATAAAATTATTTGGATGGTGTTGACCAAAAGCCTGGCCGTGATCCCCTACAATCACCAGAATGGTACGCTCCAGCAGGCATTGGTCCTGCAGATGTTTGTAAATACGCTTAATCATATGGTCCAAGAGATTTAGATTATTATAATAGCGGCTGATCAAACGCCCATCGTCTTTCCGTATGCGATAATCCTCACCATAATCAAAATATGGGAAGTGGGCGGCAAAGCTGATATAGATGCCCAGAAAAGGCTCTCTCGCTTGACTCAATCTCCGAATAAAGAAATCCACCGTTTGAATTTCGTCTCTTGCGATATAATGGCCCAGAGAATGAAACTCTTCCTTTATTTTAAATTTCAGATTTTCATAGCTATGAATTTCTCTCAGTCCGCTATTTTTTACAAACTTCGTTGGAAAATACCAGGATATGGAAGAAGGGGTCACTAAAAAACTATCGTAGCCCTCACCCAGCCAATTATGAATGGCAGGGACTTCAGCATCCGGACGTGTGCCGAATGTCCCTCTGTTAAAAAAATCGTAAAGTCCACTGAATATTGAAAATACTGCCTTGGTACTGACATTCGATGTCGTATAGTGTCTTTTTAAAAACCAGGCTTCTTTTGAAATTTCATAAAGAAATGGCATGGGCATTGGACTGCCATTGCCGGTATCAAAAACGTATCGAGTCCCCACCGACTCCATGATAAAAAAAACAAGATTCCACGGTTGATTACTTTTGGCCGGAAGAAATTTCTCTGGCTCCAACGGATGATTTTCCATGGAACGAGAGAGCGGGATACCCGATCTATCTCCCTTGATAACGTTTATATTTGGATCTTTGGCAGATTGTGTAACGAACACATTTTCAGCCAAGTCGGAAAGGAGAAAAAGTGCTGGATTTAAGCGTATCTCGTCAGGAACATTTTGGGTTTTGTGATTGGCTACTAACAAAGAAAGCGATAATAGAAAGATGACCAATACAATAGAAACCCTTGCCATCCAAGCCCTTAAACCAACCGGTAGCAGGAGAACCAGCCAAAAAAGTCCAAAAGGAAGAAGAAGAAATAGATAATCTCTTATTTCAACGAGCTTAAGAGTTTCGACGAGCGAAATGCCTGAAAATGTCTCCTTGATCACAGCAGTGTCGAACCCTGTCTGAACATCAAAGAGCAGGCGACCATGAACCCCGTGAACGAGAAGCACAATCATTAAAACAATATGTGAGAAGACAAGTCCTGAAATTCTTAAAATTGGAAATGTTTTACCTTGTTTGATGAAATATGCCATTCGGGACACAAGCCAAGAGAGCACGAAACAGACAAAGACTAAGGCAAGGTCATAGGGCAAATAAGCAAGGGTAAACCACACCGGATGTTGTGCCGGATTAAAATCAAAGGGTCTGACCGTATTCGTAAACAGACCGATCGTGAGTTGAATCCGGTAAACGAACACAATCGCTAACAGACAAATAAAAAGAGCAAAGGATGACTTGCTGGAAGAGAAAATGTTTGTGACCAAATCGGAGCACTTCCTTAGTAGGGCTTTCACTTCTATTTTGACCATGGCAAGAATTTTGAGTGCTGATTTTCAGTCTATGGGGTCGATCAGGAGCTGTCCCTAGACTCGTTGAGAACAATTGTTTGCCTCCGGATCACATGTTGAAGTTGTCTCCGATCCGTATCCACATCCAAAGCGGTCTTTGAAATATTCCCTTTATTCCTTTTGAGGGCTTCTCTCAAAAGGCCCTGTTCACTCCATTCTCGGCCTTTCGCTTCAATTGCCATTTCTTTCCCAACTCTTCGCCGCCTCTGGGGACTGGAAACATTGGCTCTCCCCCCTTCCCCTCTCACTTCAGCTGGAAAATCTTCCACTTCAATCCGATTGGATCGACCCAAGAGAGGAAGGTTTGTTGATGATGATAAACAAAATAGCTTCAAAGGTCAATCCTGCTTTGAAAAGAGCCGCCCCCGGGTTATCTATTGAAATCCGGCTTAAAATAATCTATGTTGATACCATTCGATTTGCCTTTCTTATATTTGATATTCCATGAAAAAAACCCGCTCTAAGAAGATAAAATATTGGTTCGGGGACTTCTTGGGCGATCTCTTATTGGCCTTCTCCATCCCGACATTTCGTGTCGTTCCCTTAAGAATCGTAGTCTTCCTTGCAAGGATTTCAGGGATGATAGCTTTCTATCTGGTCAAAACATACAGGGATAGAGTTCTTAGTAATCTCTCCCTGGCCTTTGAAGGAGAAAAAGATCTTAGTGAGATTACGAGGCTCGCCAAGGAGGTCTTCTTCAACTTTACACTCACGCCTTTCGAAACCATCTTTACGGCTGCCGCTCCTTCCGGCCAATTCAT
Organism: uncultured delta proteobacterium; assembly: GCA_963827685.1. Lineage (GTDB taxonomy): Bacteria > Desulfobacterota > BSN033 > BSN033 > UBA1163 > UBA1163. The sequence goes on from CAWHBU010000002.1 coordinate 1,129,303, forward strand.
CAAGAAAATCAAAATAACAGGTCGCGAATATCTGGATGCCGCATTGGCAAGGGGGAATGGAGTCATCGCCCTGGGTAGCCATTTGGGTGCCTTTACAATATTGGGAACGAGGCTTGCCATAGAGGGCTATCCATTTAATGTCATCATCAATGAGGGTAATTTCAAAAGGGTGATGGGGAGGTTAGGAGACTATCAAAGAAGGTGGGGCCAGAAGCCCTTCTCCCCAAAACCTGCCACAACGTCCATCAAGAGATCTCTGAACTGTCTCCGTCGAAATGAGATCCTCTATCTTATCGCTGATGAACAACAGATTCGTGGAGGACTTCCTGTCCCATTCTTTGGCAAAACAGCTTATACCCCTCCTGGACCAGCTATCTTCTCTTTAAAGACAGGTGCTCCGATCTTGCCCATGTTCGTCGTGAGGGAAAAAGGGATCCCGCAGACCCTATTTATCGGAAGTCCCATCGAAATAGAACGGACATCCGATGAAAAGAAGAATACAGAATTGCTGACCGCTAAATTTACAAAGGCCATCGAGGATTCCATCAGAGAATATCCCAGCCAATGGCCATGGCTGAATCGTCGCTGGAAATTGCCTTATCAAAGTCCCTGAAAATAGTTAAAGGCTGTTTCTGAGACTTTTGATTACACAGATTATTTAAGATTACACAGATTGAAAATGCATTGAAAAAAGAGAAATCTCTTTAATCATTTTTGAAATCTGTGTAATCAGAGATCTCTGACAAAGATTTAATGAGTTCTCAGAGATCTCTCAAAAAGGCTCCCTTGACATGGGAAACCAAGGGGTATAATATTTTGGTTCAATGGAAAATATCATTCTGAAGCGATTTAAAGAAAGTTCCGAAGTCAAAACTCGTTTTCTCAAAGAAAACCTTCCTAAACTTCTCGATGTGATCAAATTGATCTCCCATACCTTCGAAGCAGGGAACAAACTCTTTTTCTTCGGAAATGGAGGAAGCGCCGCCGACGCCCAACACCTGGCTGCGGAATTTGTCAATCGATATGTCATCGACCGTCCACCTCTGCCTGCTATCGCCCTCACCACGGATACCTCCATTCTGACCAGTATCTCCAATGACTTTGCTTTTAACGAAATCTTTGCAAAACAACTCAGGGCCCTGGGCAAGGAAAGGGATGTCGCCATCGGCATCACCACGAGCGGAAACTCCCCGAATGTCATCAAGGCTTTTGAAATGGCTAAAGAGATGGGGATGAAAACGGTTGCCCTCACCGGAAATGATGGGGGGATCATCGCAAAAATGGTTGATTTCCCTCTTGTCGTTCCCTCCGCCAGCACCCCCCGCATCCAGGAGGCCCACATTCTCATTGGACACATCCTATGTGAAATGGTGGAACACTACCTCTTCTTCAAGGTGAACCCGTAAAACGAAGCTATTTCAGATTGCAGATTGGAGAATCTGAAATCTGAAATTTCGTAACCGTTTAACCACTTTAAAATCCCTCCTAACCTCCCTTTCATGAAGGGAGGCCTTGGGGTTTTCCCCTTTAAAAAGGGGGATATCGGTGTCATTCATTTTATTTGAACGATGGACATCAAGTTTGAGCGATATCATCTCCAATCGGATCTCCGTTCTCCTCTCGAGGGATTTGAAACGATTTCAGTCCCAACCGAGGTCCGGATCGATCCCTTGACGAAACGGCGGAGTCGCATCATCACCTGGGGCCTTCCCTCTCAGGGGAAATGGGATTTATCTAAGATGGGCGACGAGTCAAAGGGATGCTTCTTCTGCCCTGAGGATGTTTTTCAAAAGACTCCTCAGTTTATAAAAGAAATCATCCCGGAAGGAAGGATTTGTATCGGAAGGGCAGTCGGTTTTCCGGACCTCAATCCAGTCGGATCTTACGGAAGTGTCGTCGTCCTCTGTCGTGAGCATTTCCTCAATCTTAACCAATTGACGTCTGAAATTTACGAAGAGGGCCTTTCGGTTGCCATCGAGATCATTCGAAGAACAATGGCTTTTGATCCGGATACCCGCTACTGGCAAATCAGCCAAAATTTCCTTCTTCCTGGAGGAAGCACCATCCTCCATCCTCATCTTCAGGTCATTGGGGATCCCATCCCGACGAACGAGATGGAATGGTTATTAGATGCCAGTTCCTCCTACTACCAAAGGAATGGAACCTTTTACTGGAGCGATCTTATCCAGATTGAAAAGGAACTTGCAAAACGATATATCACCCCTATCGGGAAAGTCCACTGGTTCGTCTCTTTTGCCCCTGTCGGATTTAACGAAGTGTGTGGAAGTGTGGAAGGACATGAATCCGTAACCACTCTTGGTAAAGAAGAGATTGCCTCTCTGGCCAACGGGATCGTCTCCACCTTAAAGTATTATAACGAGAAAGGCCTCAATAGCTTCAATTTTTCTATCTACTCCATTTCCGGCGAAGTCCATTACCGACTTCTCACCCGAATCATCTCCAGAACCCCTCTCCAACCGTTTTACCTGAATGACTGGACCTCCTTCGAGGTTCTTCACTCTGAATTGACAGCAAACATCATCCCTGAGGAACTCTGTCGTGAAATCCGACCCTACTTCGCTTAAGAGGGTGGCCTCCATTGACGTCGGGACCAACACGATCCTTCTCCTCATCGCAGAGGTGGAGGAAGAGAACATAAGCCCTCTTTTTGAAATGGAGACTGTTGTTGGATTGGGTCAGAGAGTTCAAAGAAATGGAATTCTTATAAAAGAGGCAATGGATAGAGGCATTCAAACATTATCTCAATATTTAGAACGATGTCAGGCGATGGAGGTCAAAAAAATCTTTGCAGTGGGGACGAGCGCACTCCGGGAAGCCAAAAACGCTGACGATTTCATAAGATTGGTCAAGGAAAAACTCAATCTCTCCATTGAAGTCATCTCCGGAGAAGAAGAAGCGCGACTCTCTTTTTTGGCTGTGGCAAAGGATCTTAGGGAGGTAAAAGAGCCTATCCTTGTGGTGGATGTAGGGGGAGGAAGCACAGAGTTCATCCTGGGCAGAGGCAATCAGATCGGTCAATGGATAAGCCTTCCACTGGGATCAGTTCGTTTCACAGAACAGTTTCTCCACTCAGATCCTGTTCAAGAAGAAGAATGGCAGAAGATGGAGAGAAAAATCCTGGAATTACTTGTCAACATTCCTCACTCACAAGAACCGCTATCCATGGTAGCGGTGGGAGGGACGGCAACGACTCTCGCATCTGTTGACCAGCGTTTGGAAGAATTCATCGCTGAAAAAATCCATCATTTTGTCTTAAAAAAAGAAGCCCTGAAAAATCAGCTTCTCCTCTACCGATCCAAAACCATTGATGAGCGAAGGAAAATACCTGGCCTTCCCGTCGCCAGGGCAGATGTCATCTTGGCCGGAGGAGCCATTCTTTATCTGGCGATGGAGCAGCTTAAATGTTCCTCTGTCTTAATCAGTTGCCAGGGGCTGAGATACGGTCTCCTTTATAAAAGGCTCAATCCAAATTTCAGATGTTAGACTTCAGATTTCAGATTGAAAAATTCAGAATCGGAAATCGAAAAGGGCTTTTAGCCTGCTTTGGAAACCAGCTGTTTCAGAACTAAACTACCCTCGCCTTCAAGGCGAGGGGTTTGAAATAACAGGTCGACTTGAAGTCGACTTTGCCCGTTCTCCTTCTTTCGTCCGTCATTCCTGCGCAAGCAGGAATCCCGTTCTTATTGGTTCCCTGCCTTCGCAGTGGCAGCGTCCTGGATTCCCGTTTTCACGGGAATGACAACGGTGATGCTATATTGTTCAGAGGCTCATGGTCGGCTTCATCTCAATCCCATGAAGAATATGTCACCAAGGGTGGCCGACCATTTCGCAAAATCTTTACTTCGCCTGAAGGCGAGGGGTTTCCACCATCCCCGATGGTGACACTAAGTAATCAGTATGCAGCATGCAGTAAGCAGTTATTTTTTACTGCTTTCTGAATGCTGCCAACTGCTTTCTCTTTTACCTCAGATAATGATAAAGCATATCCACTCGACCATGTTTCACCATATACATCCCAGAAAATTTCATGACCTCGCGAATCTTTGATCTATAATCACCATGATAACATTGGGTCTCACATTTCTTGCACATGGGCTTGGGATCATGAGGGCACTTCAGCCTCATCGTCAAACCGTAATTGAGAAGCCTTGTGCAATCCGAGCAAAGCGAGATCTCCTTCTTTTCGATCTCTTTGATATCGAAAAGTTTGAATGAAAAAAGAGCCTTCTCTTCATTATGATTCTTTCTACAGTAGATTCCTACAAATTTCATTAAAGTCCGAATATCATCCTTCTCTTTCTCGGAGAACCCAACTTTCTTAAAACTCATCTTACCCGCCTCCGTTATTCATCCAATAACTATAGTGAACGCCTTAATAAAGTGGTCATTGCGAGGAGCGAAGCGACGTGCCTGCGCGCTGAAGCGCTACGGCGCGCAGGCACGCACCTTTCAGGTGCTCGCAATGACCAATTGAGAAAGGGCTTCCCTTTTCTAAATCGGAATTTGAGTTAGATCAAAAAATTTTCATAACAAATCAAGTTAACATGGAGTTCCTGGAAATAGCCTGTGAAAAACTCGAGGTTGAGGGAAAGGAAAGTTGCCTTATAGGATCTATCTCCCGAGAAATAACCATCCTCCATCGAAATATCTTTTAGACATTAGGAAAGCCTGGACGAATTGTGAGATATTCATAGCCCACCAGACCGAAGCCGGTCCGAACCCAAAGAGCACAACAAAGATATAGCTCAATGGGATTCTTACAAGCCATACACTCAGAGCAACCCGTATCATTACGCTTCGCGTATCCCCCGCTCCGTTCAGACCTCCACCCAGGATAATGCCCCAGGCCATAAATGGCTCACTGATCATGCTGATGTAAATGTATTTGGTGCTCTCCCTGATCACAATCTCATTGTTCGACAAGAACGAGGCGATCCATCGAGCATTCAAAATCACCGCAATAACCATGATCGTAACAATTAGGACGCCAATCGCAGCGGTGATGAATCCGCTCCGAAAGGCATCTTCTTCTCTCTTTTCGCCCAGCATATTCCCAACGATCACCGCATTCGCCATGTTGAATCCGAAGACCGGAAGGTAGATGACAGATTCGATTCTGAGGCCAGTCGTCAGGGCGGCGAGAATTTCAATCCGGTGTTCAGGCAAAGCGCTCAATATTAAGAAAAGAACCATTGAAGAGAGCTGCCACAACACCTGAAGCATGCCAATGGGCCAACCAATGGTGATCATTCTTTTTACCGGCTCGAGCGAAAATTTCTTCATCCCGTTCATCGAGCTTCTTACCTTCCACAGATTGACCATGCTCCCGATGAAGACACTCGAGGCAGTAGCTACAGCAATTCCTATAAATCCCAGTGGCGTATGAAAGACCAGAAAGAAGTTGAGACCGATGTTGAGCACACATACGAGAGCTTGGGTTTTCAAAGAATCTTTCACCCTCGCACACGACCTCAAAATACCGTTGCAGTTGATGAGGAGGTAGTGGAAGAGTAAACCAGTCGCATAGATCTTAATAAAAGGAATACAATACGGTTTGAGCGGCTCGGGAATATTTAGAACATGAATGATCTGCGGACTGAATAGAAAGCCTGCGCCTGCAAGGAATATTCCCGCACCGGCTGCTCCGACGAGAGAAGAGAAAATGCTTTCGTTTAGTTCGGTTTTATCTCCGGAAGTGTGTAATCTGGAAACCACAGAGACTGTGCCGACGGTGAGGGCGTTGGCGATCACAATGAGAATGAAATAGAGTTGAATGACAAAGCCATAGGCTGCTTGAATCTCCTTGCTCACTTTGCCCGCAATATAGACATCTGTAAGGCCGATGAAGAATTCAAAAACCATGATCAGCGTCAGTGGCCAGCTCAATGACCAGCTACGAGATAGGTACGATCTCATGTCTTCTCTTTTGAGGTATTCAAAAACCCTGACCATTTTCTTCCTCAGACACGCCAGAAATCAGTTGAGCTATATTAGGAGGTTAGTTGAGGATAGAGATTTTGTCAAACGAAAATAGGGAGAGCTCTGAAAAATGATTCTACGCTCTCTTGATTGCACAGATTTAAAAGAATGATTACACAGATTCTCTTTATATCCAATGCATTTCATATCTGTGTAATCGTTTCCTAATCTGTGTAATCAGAGATTTCTGGATTTTTTCAGAAATCTCGTAGGGATGCTGTCTGTATTTTAAAGAGAGGACCGATTGGTTGGTCACGTTAGGGTGGTTTGCGATGACCTTCGAAAAAACAGAGGAGATTGATGTCAAATCCCTTTGATTGTCGGCGGAGAGCCCTTGGCCATAGACGCTGCAATTATTTTGAAATCAGATTTTCATTCCTGAAGCCATCTCTTCCAAAAGCTCTCGATTGAGGATCAGTATTTTATTTTTATTCACATCGATGACCCCCTTGGCTTTCATCTTTGATAAGGTCCTTGAAAAAGTCTCACTGATGGTACCCAATTTTGAAGCCAGTTGGGTTTTACTCAAATCCAAATCAACCTCCTTGGGGTTCTTCCCATCTTTGGCTGATCTCAAAGAGAGATCAATCAGATATTTTGCAACTCTCGAGGAAACTTCTTTGAGAGAGAGTTCTTCGATGAGGGAGGCAAATTTTCTTAAAAAGTGAGAAAGGGAGACGATCATGTTGATGCTAAGTTGGGGATTCCTCTCGATCAATTGGATAAAATTCCTTTTCGGAAAGAAGAGAAGTTGACTATCCGCTAAGGCTTCTGCAAAGGCCGGATAACTCCCTTCGAGAAAGAGAGCTGCTTCTGCAAAGGCATCCGGTGCGGAGACCACATGAAGAATCTGTTCCTTGCCCTCCGGCGAAATCTTATAGAGCTTTACCTTGCCTGAAAGGATGACATAAAAACCCTTCGCCTCTTCCCCATCGGAAAAGAGAACTTCCTTTTTCCCAACCTGCTTGAGTAAGGCAATGCTCCGAATCCTTTTCAGGTCTTCTTCTTTCAACCCAGCAAAAAGAGGACACTGCTTTAATAGTTCAGTCGACATCATTTATTCCTCAAGCTTCAAATGCCAAAATCCCTGCCCGCGCCCGCCTGCGGAAGGCAGGCAAATGTGAAGCGAAACCTTCCATTCGCAAGACGAAAATCATTGTCGGCTTTTTACCGCATTCTGAAGATCCAAGATGATCTGTCCTGAGATTTTTCCCATGGCTCTGCTCATCCCCTGGGCAAGAGCTGCGGGAGTCTTCTCTGTATAGGGTTCAACCACCTTATAATCCCGCTGGAAGATCACCTTCTCAGCAGTATCTCTCTTCTTCAAATCAAGAAAGGTTACATGTAAACTGAGGACAGCCTTTCGGCCATCCTTTTCGCTGACTTCCAGAAATTCATCCACCTGTCCTTCCAGGAGATACCGGGTTTCCTCGCTGTCATTGTAGGAAATGACTGCTCGAAAAAGGCCAGAATTTCTGAGATCACGAACCAGATACTCTGTGGCTATGTCTCCGGGTTTGGTCCTCCAACGATTATAGGGATCCACATTCCTGAGATTTGGTCCTTCCTTGTAAATCATCGCTGAAGTGTTAAAGGTTTGAGCGACAGAGAATTGTTCCACCCTAACCAATTCGCTGAACGAAGCTAACTCTTTTAAAATTGGCGAAGGGTATTCTAAAGTATACTGATTCACTATGTAAGAGGGCTTTGCGCCAAGACTGCAACTGGTAATCAGAACCATCGACAACAAAAGCAAGGCCAGGTTTAGCCATAGCCTGTTGTCTTCTATCCTTGGTGATAGGGACATCATTTTCTCCTTACCTTTCTTGCTTTTCATTTCCTCTTCTGGGAGGAGGGGGCTGGCCGAAAAGGAGATCCGACGGGGTCGCGTAAACTCGGTCGATCAGCATCTCCAGAGATTCGGAGGCTCGTTTCAGGTTCTCACTGGTAGCCTTAATGTTATTCGTGATCGCAAGGCTTCTCTTATCCAAGCCTTCGACCAACTGATTCATCTTCTTAGCCGCGTCCTTCGCCTCACCGAGGATGGCTTCCACCTCTCCGGAATTCATGATCTTATCCAGTCTTGCTGTGGCGCTCTCTATATTGGTTCCCGTTTTTCCGAGGTTCAACGCCTGCAGCTCCCTCTGGACATCAGAAACAAAGTTCTGGAGTTTAAGCAATGTATTTTTAACTTCCCCCACGGTTTCTTCCAGCCTTCCAGCGCCAAGTGTTTTCTCCACGCTCCCAACAACACTATTCAAACCTGCCACCGTGGATTCCAATACCTTCAAAGTCGATTTGACTTGGTCCGAGATCCCCTCGGTATCGATCTTCTTCAAACTTTGAATGACATTGTCGATCCCGGTTAGGAGCTGTTTGATATCAGATGGTTTGGACGAGATAATGGGGTACTCTGAAGCAAAAGTGATCTTAGGAGAGAGGTCGGGTTCCCTTAGGTCCTTCCGGGAAAGCTCGACAAAGACAATTCCTGTGATCCCGGCAGCTTTCAACTGAGCGACATCATCGCGTTCAAGTTCTCCTCTAAGATTAATCTTCATGATGACTTCGATCAGTGTGTTATCAGGAGCCACTCGAATTTTTTCCACCCTTCCGACCTCGACCCCCCGATATTTGACAGCCGAATCTAATTGAAGCCCCTGAACGGACTCATCAAAATACGTCACATAGGTCGCTCCTTTCTCAAAATATTTGGAGGCGCCCAACCACACAACAGCAACCATCCCGATGAGGATGCCAATGGTCACAAAAAGTCCTATCATGAATTTGGAGGTTTTCCTCGCCATCTAAGTTTCCTTCCCCTTTTGCTCTAACATGCTTCGATTGAAAAAGGCCTTCACTCGCGGATCGGTGGAGTTGTCTTTTAGCCATCTCGGATCGCCCTCCGCAATAATTCCTTTTGCCGCCTTATCGAGCATAATGATCCGGTCCACGATATTAAAAATCGATTCCAGTTCATGGGTGACAATGACCATGGTTGTCCCTATTCCTGCTCTGATGCTTTTGATCAGAGAATCGAGTTCCGCAGAGGTGATGGGGTCCAATCCAGCCGACGGCTCATCAAAGAAGAGAACCGTCGGATCCAGGGCCATGGCCCTTGCAAGGCTTGCTCTTTTTTTCATCCCCCCGGACAACTCTTCAGGCAGGTGGTTCTCATAACCGGCAAGATCGACCATCCCAAGTTTCATCTTAACGACGAGGTCAATGGTCTCTGGGGAAAGATCTGTGTATTCCTGGACCGGCAAAGCCACATTTTCCGCCAAGGTCATGGATCCAAAAAGGCCCCCTGACTGAAACGCCACACCAATGTCCAGTCGTATTTTTTTCAACTGTCTTTCATCAGCCTTTGTCATATCGACCCCATGGACCACCACCTTCCCTGATGCGGTCTCATAGAGGCCGATCATATGTTTCATGAGGGTTGATTTTCCACACCCGCTCCCGCCCAGGATGCCAAAGATCTCCCCTTCATACACCTCAAAACTCACATTTTGGAAAATGGTATCCCCTCCGAACCGGGCTGTCAAATTCTCAACGACAATGATTGGTTTTCTGTCTAATCTTCGCATGCTAAATATAGGTGAATAGGATGGCGAAGGCCGAATCGGTCACAATGATCAGAAAGATGGCAGCGACCACTGCTGAAGTTGTGGCCGCCCCCACAGCTTCTGCTCCCCCTCTGACCTGGAACCCTCTTTGACAACCAATCCCAGCAATCAACACCGCAAAAACGACTGATTTTAATAAGCCCTTGAAGATGGAAGTCATACTGATGACGCTCATCGTCTCTTGGACATAAGTATAAACTGTTAAATCGAGCCCAAGGACCCCCACGACCAGACCGCCGCCAATGCCAAAAAAGTCCGAATAGAGGGTGAGTAGGGGGACAGCGACCATTGCCGCCAGAACCTTGGGAACCGCAAGAAAGTGCGTGGGATCAAATCCCATAACCACCAGGGCATCGACTTCTTCGTTGACCTTCATCGTTCCTATTTCTGCGGCGAAGGCCGATCCTGAGCGACCTGCCACAATGATGGCCGTCATGATCGGCCCCAGCTCTGAAACCATGGCCACCCCTACCAACGAAGCCACGAAGATATTGGCTCCAAACTGTTTGAGCTGCAAAGAGGACATGAAGGCGATAATCAGACCGAGGAGAAAGCTGAGGAGACCCACGATCGGAAGCCCCTCCGCCCCTGCCCTTTTCAAGTAGAAAAGAAAGTCTTTCCATCGGACGGAGCGAGGTTGCCTAAAGGAATGAATCAGCGCTGTGAGAAGATCTCCTAAAAAAGTGATGATGGATACAAAGTCTTTGAAAATCTTGAGACTTCCATCCCCAATCTGTTCGATGACGTTCGATTTTTCCTCACCGACAAGAGGTTTCATGGTAAGGGCTTCTCTGTTGATCAGGCCCATGATTCTCTTTGCTTCTTCAGTCACATTAACAAACTGGAGGGAAATGGATCTGGCCTTTGCCCCATACTCCAGCTGCAAAAGTCCAAGAGCTCCTGCACTGTCGAGATACTCTACCCTTGAGAGGTCTACCCTGAGGCTTCCGGGGGACATCTTATGGATCAGGTCGCCCGCTTCGGATACAAAGAGGTGTAGGTTCCCGATCTCGATCCGACCTGACAGAGAGAGAAAAACCTCTCCTGATCTTTCTCCCTGGATATGGATTGTATAAGTCTTTTCAGTATCCATCTATCTACAACGAAAGCGTCATGAATGTTTAACTGATATGGTTATACTGCCTAAGAATCTTTGTGTCAACCGCAACATCATTTGCAGTCCAATACACTTGGTTAGGTGAGCAAACCTATAGGGTCAAATCCACCCTATGATACCATATGCCATCCCTGAAATAGAATCGATAAATTTATAGACAGAAGGGGCAAGAAGTGGTAAAAAGGTAGGCGTAAGAAACCCAATTCCAAACAAATATGAAGTTCGTCTATTAATTGTTCGATGAATAAAGTAAATACAAAATCAATAAAATTAAAAACGGCAAGGGCATCAATAGTTGTCTTAATCCTGCTGGCTGTCCTGCTTGTTGACAATAATTTCGCTGAGTCACAGCCACCGCCTTCCCAAACTCCACAAATCAAAGCCGAAGTAAAATCCAATGACACTATCAAACATCAAAACCCATCCAGCCAAACAGACAAAATGACCAATACACCTGTGTCCATTATCCCTAAAGTCACACCCAAAATCGAGAATGGGATAACTAAGAAAACAACAGAGAATCGAGAAGAGCAGGGACCCGAGTTCTGGCCTTCTTTCTTTGGGTTCAGGATTAAAATTACTGACTCCCTTTTGGTTTTCTTCACTGCCATTCTCGCGCTTTTTACTTGGTTCCTTCATAGATCGACTCGCAAACTCTGGAAGGCCGGGGAGGAACAAATGAAGATCACGCGCGATAGTTTGGCTTTGGCACGAGAAGAATTTATTTCCGCACATAGGCCAAAACTTATCATTCGCAGTGTTACGTTTAAGCCACATGGCTTCCCGGTAATAGGAGAGCCAGTGCAGATTGAAGGAGTCGTCGTAAATATTGGGAATACTGCGACCGAAATAATTGAAAGCAGTATAACGGCCATTGTTGGCGACCAAATATTCGGCGCACGTACTCCCTTTGCACCTGCGTGTGACAATATTAATGGGGTCAAACTCGTTCCGGGTGGCGCTTATACTTTCTGGCTCACATCCGAAACAGTGGTTATTCAAAATTCCTCTGTATTGGTGTCTATAACCAGCGGTGCAAAAGTTATATACTTTTTCGGTTTTATCATGTATCGCGACGAAATTGGGAATATGAGTCAATACCTTTTTTAGTTGAAATTCGATAATGGCTCCTTGTTGAGTTCATCAGGCCGCCTCCGCCACCTTCGGCATTTCTTGTTTTCCTCCCTGTCTCGCAATCTCCCTCTGGATAGAAATTCTTAACTGTGGAAGATATCTGTAACCCTTGACCTTTCTAAGTCTCGGCTCAATATCTAAAAGGGCTGCGGCTAACCACCGATGCTTCTGATCACTATTCTTCCAATAATCGACCTTGTCGGTCTTCTGACCAATGAGCGCCATCAAGGATTCGATACAGTTCGTGGTTTTAAAGCTGATCCCACATTCTCTAAGGAGTCCCAAACGATGCAGCGTCAAGGTCTCTTCACATCCTTCGTCTAAACTATTGACCGCCGATCGGTTGAGCAGCTGCAGTTCCTTACGAATCTTTAACAGTCTCTCCTTCGCCCTTTCATAGATGGGCTCCTCATAGGCCTCTTGAAGCTTCCGCCTCATCGAAGCCTGCATCGCCTTCGGAAGATAACTCACCACATTCTCCCGCTTGTGCCACTGGCATCGCTGCACCAAGGCTTTATTCCCAAAAACTTCATACACCGCTTTCCTCAACCCTTTCGATCCATCAATCACACATAAAAACCCTTCTTCCATCTCTAGCCCACGCTCCAGCAACCCCTGGAGCATTTCCCGGCCAACCCGCTCATTCTCCGTCCCCGCCTGAATAAATCCTAAAAGAATCTTCTCCCCTTTGACGGTAATCCCCAATACCAAAATCATCTCATCTGCACCAAAACTCTTCCCATCCAGAATCAATGCTACAAAATCATACCCCTCCAATCGACGCTCGCAAAGCTCCTTGAGCGCTTTTGCGCTGACTCGAATGTATCGCCTCGAAATCGTCGAACCACTCAAACCAAAAGCCTCCGGCACCGCTTCCGCACACTCCTCATAGTTCCGACAACTTAATCCATGGAGAACTCGTCTCAATACCCCTTCATCTGCCCCACGAGGCTCCTGTAACCGCTCATAACTCTTTAACCGTACCTCTTTCCCCCCACGCCTATCTCTCACCCTTGGCACCAAGATCGGAAGCTTCTGATCCGATAGATAAACTGACCCCCCTTGGCTCCCCCAACGATCATACCCAGGAACCCCCCGGCGCTTATATCTTTCCCCAGCTAAACTTCTGACTTCTTCCTCCAAAACCTCCTTCACATGCCACAACCCTACGGGGATCAATGCCTGGATTAACTCTATCTTCATATCCACATCCATCTGCTTCAATCCCCTATCACAAATCTCTTTCACCCGCGCCCGCCTAACCTTGACACCTCTACCAATCCGTAATATCTTCTCCATCACTGGCTCCTTTCTTGGTGGTTTTTCTTTTTCTTCCCAAAGTAAGAGATTACCACCATTTTAGGAGCCACTTCTCAAATTTCAACTAAATTTAGCACACCCTCGGGAATATTCGCCGGACCGCTTTTTGCCGACAATATAATCCCCTCACTGAACACTTTATTGTTGTTAATGACCCCGATTATGAATACACTGATTAACAGCAATAATGAAATGAAAAGACCATCGAACAAAAGCATCCAGCCGACACCGAATAAGCGTGGCGAGCTTTTACCTTTGTCTTTGTAGCGGCCGCGGCTGATGCATCAGGTTCGGCCACTGATTAATGATCGACAGACAGCACATAACCAATGAAATAAAGAGAACCGCGGAAGCGAACGGTGGCATTCCGCTCGGCACTGAAAGATTCTTTGCGGAAACCGGAATTCGCACCTCCGACTGGTTCGGCAAGTATTGGGCTAGATGGGGAGACGCTCTCATCGAGGCTGGATATAAGCCTAACGAGATGCAGGGCTCTTACGAAGATGACTGGGTTATTGAAAAACTAATCTCAGTTATCAGGGAATTGGGAAGGTTCCCATCATCCGGGGACCTCAGGTTAAAGGCAAAGCAAGAGAAAGACTTTCCAAGCCACAATGTCTTTAACCGAGTGGGAAAGAAGGCTGAGCTTGTCAGGAAAACAATAGAATACTGCTGCAACAGGGGCGGTTTCGACAACGTTCTTAAAATTTGCGAGAAAATCGCAGTTACTATCCATTCCGAACCTAACGGTACACAGCAAAGACAAACAGAACTCGGTTATGTTTATCTGATGAAATCCGGGAGATATTATAAGATTGGGAGGACCGCATCTCTGGGAAGGCGAGAATACGAACTCGGCATACAACTTCCCGAACCGCCGAAAACAATTCATAGCATAAAAACAGATGATCCGCCTGGCATCGAGGCTTACTGGCACAAGCGGTTCGAAGCAAAGAGAAAAGGCGGTGAATGGTTCGAATTATCAAAAGAAGATGTCGAAGCATTCAGGCGAAGAAAATTCATGTAAATGTCACCGAACAAGTCGTTGCGCTTCGCTCATCGCACCTGGCCCAGCGCCTGACGGTAGAAATCAATAATAGAATAAACCAAACGGCAATTGGCGCCGAGTCAATATTAATGGAAAAGGACGAAGCCCATAGGATCATCGATCGGATGCCACCAAACGCTACCTGGGATGATCTCATGCGGGAAATTTACGTCCGGGAGGCGGTTGAGCGCGGGTTGGCCGACAGCAAAGCAGGCCGGACTAAGGATGTGAAAGAGGTCCGTGCGAAGTTATGTGTTTTATAAGAATCCTTTAGGTTTCTTGGGTTGGGGTTTTTCTTCAGGGAGGATATTCTCCTTTTCCTTCTTCTTATCTTCGACCTTGAATCCAGATTCCTCTATGATAAATTTATCGTCGCCAGGATCGGGTTTAAAGTCTAACTCAAGCTTCTTCGCTTCCTTAATATAGGAGCCATCTTTCAGACGAATCTCTCCGTTCGGCATGACGACAATAGCAGAATCTCCTTGGACAGGACATCTCTGTTCGCAGAATCCACAGCCATTGCATTTTGAAGCGACAACCACAGGACGTCGATATCCTTCTACAGGACGAAAGACAATGGCGTTATATGGACAGATTTCATCACAGATCAAACAGATCTTATTCTGAGCCCAGACCAGGCACATCTCTTTCCGTAAAACAGCCGTACCCACCTTGGCATGGGTTTTTTCTTCGAGTGATAGAGAACGGATTGCTTGTGTGGGACAAACCTTTCCGCAGACATTGCAATTCTGATCGCATGGAGCCAAACGCGGGTCCATCTTCGGCGTCCACAGACCTGAGAATCCAGACTCCCAAAGACAGGGTTGTAGCGTATTTGTCAAGCAAGACTTCATGCACTCCCCGCAGCGGATACAAGTGCGTAAGAACTCAGTCTCGGGAATCGCTCCAGGTGGCCGGATGAGTGGATGTTTACTCTGCTTGAGGGCGAAAGGAGTCCGCATGGCCAGAAACCCAACCCCCAACCCTCCTGCCAAGGAATAGAGGAATCCTCTGCGAGAAAAGTCGACCTGCGAATATTCTCCACCTAAGGAGAGAGAAGTTGGAAAGGTGATAGCATGTTGTGGACAAACTTTAGCGCACGCCCTGCATTGAATGCACTCTGGAAGACGAGTTCCTCTTGGATCCTCAGCGACAGCTCCCATTGGACAGGTCTTCTGGCATTTCATACATTCATTACAATCTTCACTTATTCGGCGCTTGAAAAGCCCAAGAGGTGAGATCAAGCTGAGAAAAGCTCCCAATGGGCAGAGATAGCGGCACCAAAAGCGCGGGACGAGACGATTAAGAAAGATGATCCCTCCAAAGATCAGGAATGTGATGGCCGTCATATAGTAGACAGACTGAAAATAGTGTTGGTGAGATAAGGTGACCCACCCAAGGGCTCCAAACACAGGACGTAGCAGATCTAAGAACAGATTAATCAAGGTAGTTACCAGAGGATAGATGAAGAAGGTATAAAAGCGTGTGAGAAGGGACATCGGGTCCATGAGGAAGGCTAAGGAGAGACCGGTCAGCGCAGCAACTATAAAAATGACGAGTAAAAAGTATTTCAATCTTCGAAGGCTGGTTTCAGTCTTCAGGCCCAAACGTTTTTTCTTTCGAAAAAAAAAGAAAGTCTAAAAAATCAATCGAGGCCCCCATTGGACAAACATAGGCGCAAAAGAACCTGCCGATAACGAGCGTAGCCCCGATGGTGGTGAGGGCCCAAAAAGCTCGACCAATGATCTCTCTTGCCGCGAAAACAGCGTTCAGCCCCAATAGAGGATCTAAACGCAAATAAATATCTGCTGGTAGCCAATTGGGTAGCTTGTAGGTGGCAAAGATAAATAAAGTAGAGAAAAGAAGAAGAGAGAGGGCCTGGATGAGAGTCCTCATACCTTTTCCTTAAAAATTTTGAGTTGATCGATGTCGATCTTTCCAAGACCCTTTTGATGAGCGACAAGCAGATGCTCAACCTGTCGACCCTTGAAGTTCTGCCCATACCACGGGACAACACTCACCCCATAAGAATCCACGGCAACAGGATCAATGCCAGCGATGATGAGATTGGGTTTCTTAACCTCTCCAGGCCCACCCGGTCCCCCAGAGACCAAAGCCCGAGTAGCATCAAGGATGGTAAGCTGAGGTTTGATGACAGTCCCTAAATCGACTATAGCTTGATTAATGTTGTATTGAGAGTGGAAACTCTCTCTATCCCAAATGAGACCCATGAGTCCCTTCATGCCCATGCTCACACCTGTTGCAGAATGAGACTTAGCCACAGGAATACTGATCAAAACAGAGTTGTCCAAAACCTCCTTAATGACCTCTACACGTTCCAACACCTTTCCTTGAGGAATCTTGATTTCGCGGAAGAACTTTCTTTCCTGAAGAGTGAGAACATGGACACCGGAGATGTTTTTACATGCATCGCGAATCCCTGCCCTTTCAAGGCAGAGTTCTGCTCTGTGCAGCGTATGATCTAAGACTAAGACTTGCGAAGCCCCTGCTTCGATACAAGCCTGAGCCACCGTTGCGACAACTAAGGGATGGGTGGTAGCGGCGAATTCAGGCGTTCTGGAAAAGGACATATTGGGTTTAAGGACGACACGCTGCCCTCTTTTGACAAATTGGGAAATTCCCCCTAAAGCCTCAAGGGCTTTTCTTGTCGCTGCGACGGGCTCACCGGAAATGACCGCTAAATCATACTCTTCTTTTCCGAATGAACGAGAAGGACTGCCGACAATGCCCAAAGCCATTCCTGCGGCAGCGGTTTTAAGAAATTTACGTCGTGTAATTTTTTGATCGTTTTTATCCACCAGTGCCCCCTTTTCCGTTATCAATCAATCCCTCCTAGCCTCCCTTTAGCAATAGGAATTTCTGTAGCGGCGGCATTTATTGCCGACGGAACCTATTCGCCCCCAGTAAATGGGGGCGCTACAGATTCCTCCAAAATGCTTCATGCAATAAATTCCATCGGAACCTCCTTTAAACGGACTACATCTCGAATCTTACCAGAAACGTTAAATCCACTGGAACATTTCACTGCGCAATCAGAACAATCCTCACAAACCCTGTCGGGAAGATTCAGGGACAATATGAGATCTTGAGCATGTGCAAGATTACGATAGCCATAAGTATACATGTAAGCTCGCATTAGATCAGGGATAGGTAGGTGCTCCGGGCATTGTCCCAAACATTGCCTGCAACCCTGGCAATATAATCCCGAAACAGATGCCACTTTTTCCAAATCCTTCTTTTCGGGACCGGTGAGCGTGGGATTTTCCGCCACTGATAAATCAATATTCATCTCTTCAAATGTCGTGAATCCAGGGACGATGGTATGCACGTTCGGATCCTGTAAGACCCATTTGAGAGCCGCAGCGCTATTTTTCACAGTGGGCGTCTGTCTCGACCCGCCTCGGATTGCTTTCATCCCAACAATACCAAGACCAGCCTGAGACGCTCTGGCGATAGCATTCCTCATCTCAGCATAATGCTTCTGTTGAAAATTATAGGATGTTAAAATCACATCGTAGATTTTCGAATCAACGGCTGCATGAATGACTTCTGGCTCATTCATGTGAGTGGTGATCCCCACGAAACGAGCCTTCCCCTCCTTCTTAACCTTTTCCAATGCTTTCAAAATCGGTTCATACAGGGCCGATTCTCTCTTCCATACGTTGTGATGGTAATAAATGTCTACATACTCCAGCCCCAGATTTTTAAGGCTGATGTCCACTTTTTTTAGAAAGGCTTCTTCCGTTGCCTCTTCTGTATAGAGACCTGTTGTTTGATTGTTTGGGAGGCGCGCTTTGGTGGCGATGACGTAAGATTCCCGGGGACGTCCCTTGAGCACCTCTCCAATCATTCCTTCATTTTGACCTCTTTGATACGTTTGAGCGGTGTCCAGCATCACCATACCGGAATCGAGCGCCACCCGGACAAGGGCTGAATTATCGGTATTCATCACTCCCATGCTGATCACTGGAACCTTGATCCCCGTCTTTCCAAGGGTGCGATAAACAAATTTCCTCTCCCTCCCCTTCGCTTCAACAACCCTTAACTCCTGCTTCATATCGATCTTAGGAAGAAAAAATAATCCGCCAAACCCAGCGAGGGTTGATTTCATGAAATCTCTTCTACCCATCAATTTTTTAAGCATGGTCCCTCCTTCCCCAAAAGCAAAGCGCAGAGCTCCCCTCACCCTTCCCCTCTCCCCTGAGGGGAGAGGGTGGGGTGAGGGGTTTCTATTTCTTCTGCTGACTCTTCGTTAATTCTTCCTCAAAAAGCTTTAGGTATTTTGAACGAAGAGACGTATCGCTAACATTAAGTATACCCCAGATGTATTTTCCTTTCCAGTACAGGTCAATTTCTCCATGATAAGGGTCAGGCAACGTGTAACGTCCTTCTGCAACATCCCTGGCAGGACTACCGGTTTGCTGAAGATATTTCTGAATCATCTCTTTGCAGTCGTTCTCTTCAACACCTTCGATGACAAAAAGTTTAAATTTCGTCCCGGAAAGCCCATAATCCGCAGTAAAGGCAGAATGTAAAAACGAATAACCCAGGAAATTTTTGTTAATAAATTTTTCGGAATTTTTTATTTTTCTCTCTTCGGGGAAAGCGGATAAAATGGGCGGGAGCGTTCCTTTCTCTCCTAAATTTTCGGCCACCTTTTTTGCAAAGGTTAGTAAAATCTCCTGATCTTCAGCGCCAGTATTGTAACTGTTTATCTTCACATAGTATGAACCGGTCAAAAAGTTAAGGACATTGTTTTCAATATACCCTTGAGCCCCAACATTAATAAAGTTCGCATCAGGAAGACGCTCCTGACTGTAGATTCCGAAAGCATGGATGGGGGTTTTATGTCGATAGACATCAACGATGACAGAGGCTTTCCTTTCATTCGAGTATTCTCCAACTCTCAATTCCTCAAAATCGTACATCAAATAAAGATCCGCTGCTCCATCGATATATTCATAAAGAGTTTTGGGTGAAAAAGCTTGGATTTCCCCTGGCTGTTTCCAACCAGTTACCTCAGGAAAGATGAAGGTTTTCCAATCGGAACTAAATACCCACGCCGGACGGGATACTCCCGCCATTAAAGAAACGAACAATAAACAACCGATAAGGTATCCCTTTCTCATTGGTTCCCTTCCTTCCGGTTCAGATAAATTGACTCGTCACTATTTATCACCCACTAATCTAAATCATAAAAGGGAAGTCTGAGTTAATCAATAGAAAATCACCCTCCTTTTAGCCGCCAGGTAGACCCAGTCATTAAGAGGCAAAATTTTCTTTGCTAAGTATGGACTGCCTTGGTTGTTTTTTAACAGACTGTCTAAAAATCAACAAAGAATTCCTCTTATAACGAATAATCTAAAATAAGTCCCTTTACTGTGATTTTCCCCAACCATCTAATAATCCTGATGAAAGACAAATAAGATCTATTGCCCTGGTAACTGGCATAAGGATTGCTCGTGTAATCTACATTCGTCTTCAAACTGGAGGTCAGACTTTATTGATCGGAGTTGTCCCCACACTACCTCGTTCTGTGGCAGCCATCAAGAAAACCCCTACCCATCGGGACAAGCTTGTGATTTCCCTCGAAAGGAAGCTCAAAGAGTTCACGGTTCTTTACGAAATCAGTCAGCTGATTGGATCCACCCTGAACCGTCAGGAAGTCCTCTTAGATATTCTCGCTACATTCCATTCTCGCTTGGGAATGAACCGCGGAACGATCACCCTACTGAATCCTGAAACAGGAGAACTGGAAATCTGGGCGGCCCACGGGATGACCGAGGAAGAGGTGAAAAGGGGGAGATATCTGGTCGGTGAGGGAATTACTGGAAAAGTCGTAGAGACGGGAGAACCTGCGGTCGTTCCTCAAATCGAAAAGGAACCACTCTTTCTAAATCGAACTCAATCGAGAAACGATCTCAAGAAGAGCGATATTTCCTTTATCTGTGTCCCTGTGAAGATGGGGTCTACCATTTATGGGACGTTAAGTGTCGATCGACTTTTCAATGAAGACATCGCATTTGAAGAAGATGTTCGCCTTCTCTCCATCGTGGCCTCCATGATCGCTCAAGGCCTCAAGATTCAGCAGATGGTCCAGGATGAAAAGAAGCAACTTCTGAATGAGAACATCACTCTCAGGGAGAAGCTAAAAGAGAGATATAGCCTTTACAACATTGTGGGCACAAGCAATAAGATGAATGAAGTCTTTCAAATGATTGAGAGGATCGCAAACACTGATGTAACCGTTCTCATCCGAGGTGAAAGCGGTACCGGAAAAGAGTTAGTGGCAAATGCCATACATTTCAACAGCCCTCGAGCCTCGAAGCCTTTCTTGAAACTGAACTGCGCAGCCCTTCCCGACACGCTCACCGAGAGCGAACTTTTCGGCCATGAGAAGGGAGCCTTTACGGGAGCTACTGAGCAGCGTATGGGGAGATTCGAAAGAGCCGATGGCGGCACCCTTTTCCTCGATGAGATTGGAACGTTAAACCTTGTTGCCCAGGCAAAGCTTCTCAGGGTTCTTCAGGAAAGGGAATTCGAAAGGGTTGGAGGAAAACGAACGCTTCGGGTTGATGTGCGCATCATCACTGCCACCAGCAAAGACTTAGAAAAATCGATTGAGGAAGGAACTTTTAGGGAGGACCTGTATTATCGGCTGAATGTGTTTCCCATTTTTATGCCTCCCCTCAGGGAGAGGAAAACTGACATTCTTCTCTTAGCGGACTATTTTGTTGAAAAATTCAACCAAAAACATAAGAAGGACATCCGAAGGATTTCAACTCCTGCTATCGACATGCTTATGCAATACCACTGGCCAGGCAATGTGAGAGAGCTCGAGAATTCTATAGAGAGAGCCGTTCTCCTCTGCACGGATCGGGTCATCCACAGCCACCACCTCCCCCCTACCCTCCAGACCGGAGAGCAATCCGGTACCATCCCCTCCCTTTCCTTTGAAGGAGCGATTCAAAACTATGAGAAAGAGCTGATCATCGATGCCCTCAAAAACTCCGGAGGAAATATGTCCGAGGCGGCCAGGCTTCTGAAAACCTCGGAAAGGGTTGTATCTTACAGCGTAAAAAAGCTTCGCGTTAATCCAAAGTCTTATCGTCCCTAATCCGACAATTTTGTGGGTTTTCTCCTTTTTCCCAACAAAGTTGTTGCTTTCAATTTCTTCTCCGATTTCATATTTATCCTCGCTTCAACTTTTTGCTTCAATCAAAAATTGTTTATTTTTAAAACCTTAGATTTCATTCTTTGGCGATAAAATCTCTTTGGCATCATTCTTGATTAAGATAAGAATCAAGAGAGCATAGTCGAAGGGGAAGCAGGAAAGAAATGGGTCATATCGATAGAGTCGCTAAATCCAGATTAAACTCTGTTTCTTCGGGTAAGCTTCTAAAGCTGAAAGACGGTTTGTATAGACAGCTAAAGGAACGTGAATGGATGTTTAACAGAACGGAAAACAATTTGATCTTCCTCATTCATAAGGATGGAGCTTATGGCGTGGTCGTGAGAAATGAGGATATTGACTGGAATGAATGATAAACCCAGCTCTCTGCACACAGGCGTCTTCTTTTGGCAGCAGAATAACGATGAATCAATATCTCATGCTGTTGACCAATACTCTCAAGGAGGTAAACACTTATGGTAAAGCGATTTGTAACCATCATTATTTTAGGAGCTATGTTAGCCAGTTTGCTCATGATCGGGATTGGACACACGGAGGAAGCGGCCCCCGCTCCAGCTGCGGCATCAACCGCTCCTGCGCTCAAACCTGATCCGTCCGGTGCGAATACCGGCGGGGCGGCAGACGTGGTGGGGGCCACTGCTGGCGCACCGACTGCGGACGACATGAAGAAATGGGCAACCAACGAGCCGCTTGCCACGAAATTGGCAGATGTCGTGGGCCATAACAGGATCGCCATTAATATTGTATGGACACTGGTCTGCGGTTTTCTCGTCTTTTTCATGCAGGCGGGTTTTGCTTTGGTGGAGACCGGGTTTACGAGGGCGAAGAATGCAAGCCATACCATGGCAATGAACCTCATGGTCTTTGTCTTTGGGGTGCTCGGTTACTGGGTCTTGGGATACGCTCTTCAGATGGGCGGTGTCGGCGCTGGGACCCTCGCCGGCGGAACAGGATTATTGGATGGTGAATTTACCTTGCACCTCTTCGGAAAGGACTTCGGGCTCTTCGGCACAAAGGGGTTTTTCCTGTCAGGTGTGACTTATGATGCATCGATTATCACACTCTTTCTGTTCCAGGTGGTCTTCATGGATACGGCGGCCACCATTCCGACCGGTGCCATGGCTGAGCGCTGGACGTTTAAGTCGTTCGTCATCTTCGGGTTTTTTATCTCTATGATCACATACCCGCTTTATGCAAACTGGGTATGGGGCGGCGGGTGGCTATCGCAGCTCGGCAAGAATTTCGGTTTCGGTCATGGGGTCCTCGATTTCGCCGGTTCATCAGTGGTTCATATGGTGGGCGGCGTTTCGGCGCTGGCAGGAGCGATAGCCCTTGGTCCCCGGATTGGAAAATTTAAAGCCGATGGAACACCCAATGCAATACCAGGACACCACATCCCGATGGCTGTCCTCGGGACTTTAATACTCGCCTTCGGGTGGTTCGGGTTCAATCCCGGCTCGACCCTCGCCGGAACTGATTTGAGAATCGGCGTGGTGGCGGTAAATACTATGCTTGCTTCCGTAGCAGGGTCCTTCTCGGCAATGCTCTATATGTGGATCTTTTACGGGAAGCCGGATATATCGATGTCTGCGAACGGACTGCTGGCAGGACTCGTTGCTATCACAGCGCCATGCGCATTCGTGAATACCGTTGGAGCGGTAATTATAGGGCTTGTTGCCGGAGTGCTTTGTTGTGCAAGCGTTTTCTTTGTCGAACGTAAACTGAAGGTCGACGATCCTGTAGGCGCAATATCTGTTCATGGCACGTGCGGCGCTTGGGGACTTATCGGGCTTGGACTCTTTGCCGACGGCACATATGGTGATGGCCTAAATAACGTTACCGGCACGGTGAAGGGGTTATTTTATGGCGGAGCATCACAGTTTGCGGCGGAGATTATCGGTGTTATCGTCAACTTTATCTTTGTTTTCGTCTTGATGTACGTGTTCTTCAGGCTGCTGGATAAAGTAATTCCTCTACGAGTATCTGAGGAAATAGAGCTCGAAGGCCTCGACGCGAGCCAAGTGAGTGTCACCGCATATCCTGACTTCAGCATCACGAAGACCCAGAGATAGGAGGGAACATGAGGATATTAGACTGGAGAGGGAAAAAAATGAAAAAGAGATTATTAGGCTTGATTCTGGCGGTTTTAATGATGTTTCCACTTGTAATGAAGGCAACGGGCGAAGAGGCAAAACCTGAGACGACGCCAGAAGCGAAACCGGAGGCGAAGCCTACCTTGAGTCCGGAAGATATAAAGAATGTAGTCAATGGAATCAAGGATTACCTCGGCCTAAGCATCTATCTGCAGGGCGGATATACCTTTAACTTCAGAAATCCCGACTCGGGGACGAACGAACAGAGAATTTTCGACCAGAAGGCAAATTCGTTTCTCATGGATCTTGCCCAGATACAGTTTGCCAAGGATGCCCCGGTGGGAGGACTTGGGTATAAGCTCAAGGTTTCATTTGGTGAGACAGCAAAGTTTATTCATTCAGCGGGTCTTGGAGGACCTAATGATGTGGTAGATCTTACTGAGGCATATGTCAATTATGTCGCGCCCCTGGGTAGCGGCATCAAGCTGCAATTCGGAAAATTTGTTACCTACCACGGCGCTGAGGTGATCGAGGCAAGGGATGATTTCAATTATTCCCGTTCATTTCTTTTTAACTATGCGATACCTTTTACCCACACGGGCTTGATGGCGGGCTATACCTTCTCAAAAGCCTTCAGTGCCAATGTATACGTTGTCAACGGGTGGGATAATACCAACGACAATAACAAAGGCAAGACATTTGGAACAAGCTTCGTATTGACACCTGTCGAGCCATTTTCGATGAATTTCGGCTTCATGTACGGGCCCGAACAATCACACCATAGTTCAAATTACAGGTTTCTCTTTGATTGGGTTGGAACGTTCAAGGCAACGAAAAATCTGACTTTCGTAGTCAACACCGATTATGCGAGTGAAGAGAAGGACCCTCTCAACAGCGGCAGAAATTCAAGGTGGTTCGGAGTTGCGGGTTACGCAAAATATGACTTTACTGACTGGTTCAGTACAACCATCAGGGCGGAATGTTTCGACAACAAGGACGGTGTGAGGACAGGAATTGCCCAGAAGGTGAAGGAGATAACGATTACACCCGAATTCAAGATAGTGAAAAACCTCCTTTTAAGGCCAGAGTACAGGCACGACTGGTCTAACAAGGACGGCTTTGATTCACAACACACCACATTCAGTAAGAAGAGCCAGGATACCATTGCCCTCGGCATGATGTATACGTGGTAACAGCATTGTGAAAACAATAGATCCGATTACGGAAGAAGACATAAAGTTTTTCTACAGCCTTTTGGAGATGCGATGCCCGAAAACGGACCAAAAGGCTAACAGACCTGCTGAGATATCTCCATAGGTCAATAGAAAGGAGACAAGATGAAAAAGATTGAAGCGATTATCAAGCCATTTAAGTTGGATGAAGTGAAAAATGCATTGACTAAAATCGGCGTTCAGGGAATGACGGTGACTGAGGTGAATGGGTTCGGAAGACAGAAGGGGCACACGGAGTCCTATCGTGGAACTGAATATGCGATTGATTTCTTACCCAAGTCCAAGATTGAGGTTATTGTTATTGATGAATTAGTCACCCAGGTAATCGAGACCATCGAGAGGGCGGCCAAAACAGGGAAAATCGGGGATGGTAAAATATTTCTACTTCCAGTGGAAGAGGTGATTCGAATTCGGACGGGTGAACGCGGAAGGGATGCAATATAATAACACCCTTCACCGGAAGCATACGGATGAACCCTCCTCTATCCCCTGACATCCACAGGACCGTGCCTGCATGCTAGGATTTATTTCTGTTCAGGTACGGTCTTTCGAGGAGATGTATGAAGGGGTGATCAGACCCGGTTGAGATTCTTCTATACTTCTTGACTCAGCCCTGAGCCTGTCAGGGGTCAGCGAAAGGAGAAGCCATGAAAAAGATTGAAGCCATTATTGACCCTTCTAAGTTACAAGAAGTAAAGAATGCTTTGACTAAGATCGGAATCCGGCGGATGACGATAAGCAAGGTCGATGAGTTTGGGATCCAAGATGCTCACAAAGAGTTTTATCGAGGGAAGGAATGTATAGTGGACGTTGTCAAAGAATTCAAAATCGAACTCATGGTCACAGATGAGATGCTCAGCCAGGTCATTGAGACCATCAAAAAAACTATCAAAACAGAAAGCATTGGAGACGAACAAATCTCTGTGTCTTCCGTGGAGAAGGTAGTTCGAGTTCGAACAGGCGAACACGGAAGGGATGCAATCTGAATCAAGCAGGTTCTAATTCCTCTTCCATCACCGAATTAACGTTTCAAATCTCTTTAGGAAAATTGGTTGTTTTTTAACAGCCTGCTTAAATTTCCGCAAGGAATTTTTTGAGAAACCAATACTCGGATATGAATAGGTTATAGGCCATTCCCGCCAACTATCCAATAATTTTGACGAAACTCCATTAAGCCATGAACCTCTACCAACTGGCATAAGGATTGCTCTCTATTTTTCTATGAATGCTTTGATCATCAAGCACGTGGCCATCGAAGGCCCGGGATTGATTGAATATTGCTTGAAGCAGGAGAAAATCCCCTGCATTATCCTCGATCTCGGTCTGGGTATTCATCTACCAAAACTCGATCATTTCACTCATATTGTCATTTTGGGCGGCCCAATGAATGTTTATGAGGAGGATCGTTATCCCTTTCTCAGAGAAGAAGACCTTTTTATTAAGGAAGCGATTCAGAGAGGAAAATCCATATTAGGAATATGCCTGGGGGCACAACTGATGGCAAAGGCCCTCGGGGCAAAGGTTTTCAAAGCCCCTGTAAAAGAGATCGGATGGTATGACGTCTCATTGACAAAGATAGGTTCACAGGATCCTCTCTTTTCCTGTCTTCCAAAGACATTCCCTGTATTTCAATGGCATGAGGATACGTTTGAAATTCCAAAGTCCGGGAAGCTAATCGCGACTTCATCCCCTGTCTCTCATCAGGCCTTTCGATATGGAGAAAAAGTTTATGGCCTTCAATTCCATCTCGAAGTGACTGAGGAGATGATCTGGGAGTGGATAGAAACTTATGAAGAAGAGTTTAAGGGTAGTCAGGCTCCTCCTCCCTCTTCAAAAGCCGCGATTATGACCGAAACCGAGATAAAGATCGAAACTTACACAAGAAGGGGAATGGACTTCCTTAAACATTTTTTCAAGCAGGCCGACAAAAGGACATAATAATGTGCGGCATCGCCGGAATCATTGATTTTGGCTCTTCGGAGCCCAAAGAAAACCTTCTTCGTCGCATGCTCGGGCTGATCCGTCATCGCGGCCCCGATGCATTCGGTACCTATATAGACAGGATTGCGGGATTAGCTTCTACTCGCTTAAGCATTATTGACTTAAGTGGCGGTGACCAACCCATCCATAACGAAGATCAGTCCGTCTGGGTCGTTTACAATGGAGAGATCTTCAACTACCCGGAGATACGTCAGGAGCTGGAGGCTCGAGGTCACAGGTTTTACACTTGGTCCGATACGGAGATCTTGGTTCACTTGTACGAAGATCATGGCCCCGAGCTTTTCAAAAATCTCAATGGCCAGTTTGCCTTCGCTCTATGGGATAAATCTAAGGAACAATTGCTTCTGGGTCGCGATCGCCTCGGCATCCGGCCCCTTTTCTATTATCTGGACAACGACCGTTTGGTTTTTGGATCAGAAATTAAGGCTATATTGGGAGACGTAAGGGTCCCAAGAGCCCTCGATTTGCAAACCTTATCAGATGTCTTTATCTGTTGGGCACCCCTGGGCCATCTCACGGCTTTTCAAAAAATCTATCAACTCCTCCCGGGACATTATGCCCTTTTCTCACGTCAGGGGATGATCACCCGTCCTTACTGGCAACTTTCCTTCTCAGAATCAAAGAACCAAGGGGCCCGTTCGTTCGGTGAGTGGACCGAAGAATTGAAAGCACTCCTATATGACGCTACCAGAATTCGTCTCCGAGCAGATGTCCCTGTAGGAGCTTATCTGAGTGGTGGGCTGGATAGCACTTATATTACTTCTCTTGTAAAACGATTTTTTAATAGTAAAGAACCCCGCAGCAGAGCTGCGGGGCATTAAAATTCAAAACTTAATTGCTCCTGTTGCTGATACTTTATATAGCGACGTATGACTTCAGAGGTAACTTTGTCTCCAACAGACCGAACAAAATACCCATCACTCCAAAACTCTCCACCCCAAAGCTCTTTCTTCACCTCTGGAAACTGCTTGAACACCATTTTCGCCGAGATACTCTTTATGATCTGCACAATCTCTGCCGGACAATACCGAGGAGGGGCAGACAAAAATAAATGAACATGATCATCCTTTACCTCCATCGTATCTATCTCAAACTCGTACCTCTCCGATATTTGCTCAAAACTCATCTTAAGCCTTTTTGCCAACTCACCTCCCAATATCATCTTCCGATATTTGGGAACCCATACCATATGATATTTCAAATCGTAGACCGCATGGCTTGTTCTTTTTATCGAGCTCATGCAGTACTTATACCATGTCTTATCGCTTCGCGAACCTGTTTTCATCCGCCCAGCAGAGCTGGGCGGTATTCAACAGGTATTTTTTATAAACTCTGCACCTTTTCGGTTAGCTTTACAGACAGTCGCTTTGACGAAGCTTCCTACCAGAAGAGAGCGGTGCAGTCCCTGCAGACCGACCATCAGACCATTCGATGCACAGAGAAAGATATTGGGGAAGTTTTTCCTCAGGTGGTGTGGCACACAGAAGCGCCAATTCTTCGAACAGCACCAGCTCCCTTGTTTTTATTATCCCGACTGGTTCGCGAAAACAAGTTCAAAGTAGTGCTTACAGGGGAAGGGTCTGACGAAATCTTCGCTGGTTACGATATATTCAAGGAGGATCGAGTGAGGCGTTTCTGGGCTCGGAATCCTCAATCCCGGATCCGTCCATTGCTTTTGCAAAAGCTGTATCCTGACATCTTCGGCAAACAGGATTCTAAAGCACATGTATTTCTGGAGGGTTTCTTTCGGAAAGGACTTTCTCACGTGGATTCCCCCGCTTACTCCCATATGATCCGCTGGGAAAACGCCAATTTTATAAAAACATTTTTCTCAAATGAATTTCAGGAAGTCGTAGGAAAAGGAGAGGGGTTTTTAGATCGATTCATATTAGCGCTCCCGGGAGAATACATGAAGTGGGATCCTCTATCTCGCGCTCAATATACAGAGATTTCCATCTTCCTTTCCAACTACTTGCTCTCCTCTCAGGGGGACCGCGTGGCGATGGCACACTCCGTAGAAGGGCGTGTCCCTTTTCTTGATTATCGGGTAGTGGAGTTTGCCTGCCGGGTACCCCCGCGATTTCGTCTGAACGGTCTTAGAGACAAGTTCATCTTGCGTGAAGCTGCTCACAACCTCATCCCACCAGAACTGGTCAAACGACCGAAACAACCCTATCGTGCACCTATCAGCCGATGCTTTTTAGGGGAATGCAACCATGAATATGTACAAGAGCTGCTCTCAGATGATGCACTTCGACAGGCTGGTTACTTTGACTCACGTAAGGTAGAAAAACTTGTTGCGAAGTGCCGCAAGCAACAAGGATACCTCCTGAGCGAGCGTGAGAACATGGCCTTGGCTGGAATTATCTCCACCCAGCTATTGGACGATCTATTTGTTCGAAATTTTCCACCTTATCCGATTCATGAACCCGAGGATATAAAAAGATTTGGGACAGGAGAATAGAGTGGTTCATGTCACGAGGTCAACGATCTTCCCTCCTTCCCCTGCCTACCGGCAGGCATTGGGGAGAGGACGGTGTGAGGAGAATTCCGCAATCTTTCATAGGAGGAATGAGATGAAAAAATTTCTGTTTCTATGGTTCTTTATGATGATGAGTCTGTTCATTGTTGGGGTTGTTTTTGCCGAGGCACCCGCTTCCTCGCCACCCAAAGTGGATACCGGCGATACTACCTGGATGCTCATCTCTTCTGCTTTAGTCATGCTGATGACACCAGGACTTGCCCTTTTCTACGGAGGCATGGTGAGATCAAAAAATGTCCTTGGGACGATCATGCAGAGCTTTATCGCCCTCGGAGTCATCAGCATCCAGTGGGTTCTTTACGGATATAGTCTCGCGTTCGGCCCTGATATAGGGCATGTCATAGGGAGTCTTAAATGGGTTGGACTCAGCGGTGTGGGACTGGATCCCTTTCCCGACTACGCCGCCACAGTTCCTCATCAGGCATTTATGATTTTTCAGATGATGTTTGCTGTGATTACCCCCGCCCTCATCACCGGCGCATTTGCTGAGAGGTTTAAATTCAAGACCTATCTCGTATTCCTCGTCCTGTGGGCCACATTCGTCTATGATCCTCTTGCACACTGGGTATGGGGGACAGGCGGCTGGATTAAGAATCTTGGTGCCCTTGACTTTGCAGGAGGCCTTGTCGTACACATCAGTTCAGGAATCGCCGCATTGGCGGCGGCCCTGGTAATAGGGAAGAGAAAAGGCTATGGCGATGAGCCCATGCCTCCCCATAACCTGACCTTGACGGTTCTCGGCGCAGCACTGCTCTGGTTTGGTTGGTTCGGCTTTAATGGTGGAAGCGCGGTAGCATCGGGTTCTCTTGCCACTTCTGCTTTTGTTGTGACACATATTTCAACCGCTGCGGCAGCCCTCTCATGGATGATTGCTGAGTGGGTATACCGAGGCAATCCAACCGTTCTGGGTGCGGCCTCGGGCGCAGTGGCTGGACTAGTTGCTATTACGCCTGCATCCGGTTTTGTGGGCCCCGTACCAGCCATTATCATCGGAGCAGGAGCGGGTGTGGCTTGTTATTATGCCATTAACCTTAAGACCAAACTCGGCTATGATGATTCTCTCGACGTCGTAGGCGTTCACGGAGTAGGTGGCACGTGGGGTGCCTTGGCTACAGGACTATTTGCATCGAAGGCAATTAATTCAGCGGGAAACGATGGTCTTTTCTTTGGAAATCCTTCTCTGATTGGAATTCAGGCATTGAGTGTTGTTTCCGCATGGGTTTACTCCTTCGTGGTGACATTGATCATACTAAAGGTTCTCGATTGGACAATGGGCTTGAGAGTAAGCGAAGAGCATGAAATCAATGGTCTGGATATCAGTCAGCATGGGGAAGCAGGGTACTCATTCTAATAAGTTCGGAGTGATGAGTTCGTAGTTCGGAGAAAAAAGATAGAAATTAAAGACTCAGAGCTCCCAACTAAATACGGAGGGATGAATGAAAAAGATTGAGGCGATTATCAAGCCATTTAAACTGGATGAAGTGAAGAATGCATTAACCAAAATCGGTATTCAGGGAATGACGGTAACCGAGGTCAAGGGTTTTGGGAGACAACGAGGTCATACCGAGGTCTATCGGGGGGCAGAATATAAGATTGATTTTCTACCCAAAGTCAAGATTGAACTGATCACTGCCGATGAAATGGTCCATCAGGTGATCGAAACCATTGAACGGACTTCAAAAACCGGAAAGATTGGAGACGGGAAAATCTTTCTCTCCTCAGTTGAGGAGGTGATTCGAATCCGAACCGGAGAGCGCGGAAGAGATGCAATTTGAATTAGGTATCACCAGAAACGGGCTCATCGATACCAAAAACCTGATGGCCCAGGCAGCATCCAATCACACCTCCCCAAGGGAATTCCTTCGCCAACATTCCGACATGGTGGACGAGCTTGTGAGAAAGGCTTTTCAAAAGGCACAATCCCAGGTTTCGGCTCCATCGGTCTGCCTCATGGCCGTGGGAGGATATGGAAGGGCTG
Source organism: uncultured delta proteobacterium (assembly GCA_963827685.1). Lineage (GTDB taxonomy): Bacteria > Desulfobacterota > BSN033 > BSN033 > UBA1163 > UBA1163. Next base: position 1,160,607 of record CAWHBU010000002.1, read on the forward strand.
AATTGGCTCCCCATTCAGACGTCGACCTCCTCCTCCTCTACTCCTCTTCGAAAAAGAGGAGCTCCCTCCTTTGATCGAGAAGATCCTTTACCCCCTCTGGGACTTAGGATTGGAAGTCAGTTGCAGCTCGAGGTCCATCAACGAATGTCTAAAGATGGCCCAATCGGATCTGCATATAAAAACAGGGTTGATCGATGGACGTTATCTCGATGGAGAATATGAATTTTTCCGGAAGTTATACAGTCTCTTCACGAAAAAAGTTTTACACCGAAAAGTACAAAAATTTGCCGAGGCTTTGGCTAAAGATCTTTCTCTCCGCAACCAGAAATACGAAGACCCTGCTTATGCCCTGGAGCCCAATATCAAAGAAGGAGAAGGAGGACTGAGAAACTTTCAGATTGGTCGGTGGATCATCAGGGCGAAATACAAAACGGATCGTTGGGATTCGATTCTTTTCCCGGACCATTCCCGAATGCTGGAGAAGAGTCTTCAATTTCTCTGGGCGGTTAGAAACCAGCTCCATCTCCTCAGCGGGAGAAGACAGGACGATCTTACTTTCGAATTACAAGAAAAAATCGCACCGATACTTGGCCTGTCCCCTGGTACCGAAGGGATCGAGGAGATGATGAGACAATATCATCTTTCCACACAGAGGATCTCAAATTTTGTTTATGATATTCTCGAGCGGGCCCTCCACGAACCCTCTTGGGTAAAGAAAACCTTCTTTTTCCTTCAACGAAAGAAAATTGATGAGAATTTCGGAATGGCTTATGGAGAGCTCCATCTTTTTGACCCTGTTACCTTCAAGAGAGACCCGTCACAATTGATGACTCTTTTTAAACATTGTCAGACTTACCGGACCAACATGGATTTTCGGATGGAGGAAGGAGTGATGGAGGCTCTCCCCTTCGTCGATGATCGGTTTAGAACTTCGGAGGGAGTCAATCAAACCTTCCTTTCGATCCTTAGGAAAGGAGACGGTGTCGATACCATTTTAAAGAAGATGCACGAACTGGGATTGCTGTCGCGCTATATTCCTGAATTCTCAGAGATTGAAGGGAAGGTCCATTATGACCTTTATCATGTCCATCCTGTAGATATCCATTCTATCTTGGCTGTAGAGGAACTGGGAAAGCTAAGAGGCGGCGTTTACCAGAAAGACTATCCTTTGCTCACCTCCCTCATCAGAGAGACAGAAAATCCGGAGATTCTCTTTTTAACAACCCTCCTCCACGACATCGGTAAAGGGATGGGTGGAGATCACTCTTTAGTTGGCAAAGAGATGGTTAAGCACATCGGAGAGCGGATGGGACTCTCGGTGGAAGGCCGGGAATTGATTGAATTCTTAGTAAGTCACCACCTCTTTATGATCGAAACGGCTTTCCGCAGAGACCTTCATGATGAACAGGTCATTTTACGCTTTGCTAACGAAGTAAAAAATATCAATCAATTAAAAATGCTCTACCTTTTGACCTTTGCTGACATTAAAGCAGTTGGACCTGAAGCCTGGACCTCCTGGAAGAACACCCTCCTCATGGAGCTATTTCTAAAGGCCTCGCATTTTTTTGAACGGGGTGCTGTGGCCCGGCCCTTTTTGAAAGGGGATGAGATGGTTCAGAAGCTTCGGGAATCTCTATCTCCAGAAATAATTTCTGAATATGCTGAACATCTTCCCGACCGATATCTCTCCTGCTATTCCTCCAACGAAATCGCTCACCACATCGAAATGGCTCGCGCTATGGAGAAGGAATTTCTCCTCGTGGAATGGGAGATAGAAAAGGAGAGGCATGCAAAGGTGACCGTTTGTACAAAAGACCGTTATGGACTTTTTTCTAAGATTGCGGGTTCGATGTTTTTGAACCGTCTGAATATCCTCGAAGCCCAGATTCACACCTGGGGAAACGGCATTGCTCTCGATACCTTTCGGGTGGAAGATGCCACCCAAGAGATTGAAAGGCGCCTTCTGCAATTCAAAAAAGATTTGAGAGAAATTTTAAACGGAAAGGTTTCCTTGAAGGACCTTTTTTTCAAAAGGGAAGAGTCGAACGGGATCAAGCAAAAGGTAATCCCCCGAGTGCCAGGAGAAGTGAAGATCAACAACCAGGATTCTGATTTTTATACTATCGTTGAGGTGACTGGAGAGGATCAGTTGGGTATTCTCTATGAGGTCACTCAAGCATTGACCGACCACGGATGTGATATCCACTTTGCAAGAATTTCGACCTTAGGTAATCGGATCGTAGATGTCTTCTATATCCAAGATGAATGGGGAGAAAAAATAAAAGAAAAAAATAAGATAGATCAGCTTAAAAGAACCGTTTTCTATCGCCTCACTCCACGAGAAGATAGACCCCGCTAATCCACCCGCTCCCTTTCAAGACCTATATCAAGACCCCTCTACTGATAGATTTAAAAAGTCTTTTATTTTTAAATAGCTATAGGGGTTTCATCAACCTATCTATCAAGCCTTGAAACATTGTTTTTCAGGCCCTGAGTTATTATACTTAAGTAAGATACGGAATGTATCTTAAGCTCCATAATAGAAGGGAGGGAGCATGTATGAACAAAATATTTATAACAATGATTACGATGGCTTTACTCCTACTGCCATTAAATCTATATGCACAATCAGAGCAGACCTCAACAGGAGCCCCTGGAATATCACAGGCACTTGTCCCTGAAGGCGATTTTGCGCTTAAGCTGGTTTCTGCCCTTAAGTTGGGTACGGCAACGACAGAGGCACAAGCTGAGGACATGTTGACCTCGGCCGGAATCGCGCCCAAGAATGGGTGGATTGCAGACTATCCGGTGACGCCTATAATCATCGGCGAGCTGCAAGCTCTGTGGCCACCGCAGCAGATTCCAAAAAGCTGCCGATGGCAAAGGACGATGCTTTGAAAGCATTTCAGGATCTCACTGCTGAGTTCGGCTTAGCGGTTGCACCTGGGTCTGGTGAATACGCTGAAAACCAACCCCAAGTTAACCCTGCAGTAATAAACAACTATTACAATGAGGAAGGTCCGCCGGCTGTCACTTACTATCCTCCTCCAGAGGATTACGATTATCTGTACGCCTGGGTTCCTTATCCATTCTGGTGCTCCGGGTTCTTCTTTCCTGGATTCTTCGTCCTAAACGATTTTGATATTATCGTTGCGGGTCATCATCACCATCGGATCACAAATCATTTCTTCGATGCCAGGACGCATACGGTCTTCAGGGTTGACCCAAGGGGGCACGCTCTGATAAATGCTTCACGTACGACCGCCTTTAATTCTACTGCAACAAAGAATGCTGCTTCTTCAATCTTCAACCGTAGCATGGAACGATCGACGTTTGCCCGAGGAACTCAAGGAATGACGGGTAATCATGTTTCTACCTTTAGCGGAATGCAAGGAAAGCAGGCGATTGTCACCAATAACGGTGGCAATACCGTAGGTGGAAAGACATTCAGCAATTCGAACAGCTTTGCGACCGGCGGCGGAATGAACCATCGTTCGTCCCAGAGCTTTAGCAGGTCTTTCAGCGCGCCTTCCAGTGGAGGTAGCTCTTCCTGTGGAAACTGTCATGGGGGTAGCAGTTCATTCGGGCGTAGCAGCGGCCATTCGTCTGGGGGTTTCTCGGGTGGTGGTCACGGAGGCGGCGGAGGCCGCAGATAAGAGTCAGGATAAACTACCTTAAGAAAAGGATCTTTTGATCCTCTTTTTTTATCTCTCAAAATTCTGGAGATCCATTCCCTTTCAAGGAGTTTATCAACTCATCATTCCCTAAACAAAATTGGAAAGGGAATGGTCCCGTCTGTCTCTATTTTAAAAAGATCTCTTTATTCATCTGGTTCAATAGAAGACACTTCATTTTTTCTGATACAGAGTTCACCGCCTCCTCTCCATGTACAGTACTGGCCGTCTTTTTCCGTATAACTACTCCATCTTAAAGTCGCCCCGTCTTTCATGTGTAAAATGACTTTACCTGAAACAGGCTTTTCTTCTTGACGAGACATTTTTTTGATTAGTTCCCCCAGCGCTTTCCCAAAGTCTGAGGAGCCCCTTTCCATGCCATCTCTGAATGCGCCTAAGGTAACGGTATGATAGCGTTTCCCACTTTCAGACTCGGCGAATTCAACATAGTGCTGCAGTTCTTCATCCTTCAATGTCCTATAGATATAGAGGTTCCCTTGCATTTCTTTTGTTCGAGTTTCCTCCTCGATTTTTGGGCGTAGTTCCTCAAGCTGTTTTTTTATGACATTAAGATCCGTTTGTTTTTCTTTGGGTAAAGATGGATTGATTGCCGTTAACATGGCTATCGTCATGGATATTCTCATATCGACAATTGATTTGACGGAGCTCTCCGCTTCAATCAACCTTTGTACGAGATCTATTCGCTTCTTTGAGGGGGGCGTTTTTTTAAGCGAATTGCCATATTCTTCAATCGCCTGCATTACTCCAGGCGTGGTGTTGGCCTTTTCGACGGCTGTAATTTTTTGTCCTAAATCCGAATCAAGCCACGTGAGAACCCCTTGCATACTCTTTATGTCAAGATTTTTTTCGACCTGATCAGATATTCCTCTTAAGAGTCTTTCCGGATCCCAGGCCTTGACTGTTTCACGTTCGAAAGCGCTAAATATTTCCGGAGGAAGCTTGTCTTTCGATTGAGATAGAATGGATTCGGCAAGCAGCGGGAATTGGCGAATCTGGTCATTTATCCCTGACTTCTCCATAATCTTCTTCGTCAGTGTTTTTTTGTCAGTTTGTCCTGAACTTGTGCCAGCAACGACTAACTGGAAAAAAACTAAGAATAGAATCAAAAATATTTTTTTCACATTATCCTCCCCAAGAACCACAGGCAGACTTCAAAACGAGTTCTATTAAGTGGAGCCCCACGGGCTAAAGCCCGTGGCTCCTCCACATGCTTCGTCGGGCGGAACCCTCCGAAGCACACCCTACTACGCTCCTTTGGAGCTTCGAAGGGTACCCTCCCCGCATTCATCCACGGGCCAAAGACCCGTGGCTTTCTGCGTAGGAGGGTAGAGCCATGTAATCGAAAACCGAAGTTAAAGCATACATTGAAAGATCTTACTTTGGAAATCCCGCCAGATACTCTTTAACCAACAACTCATTTTTGTTCTGGAGTTTTTGCATCTCACCCAATTCCACATTTTCAAGAGCCAGTTTCATCCTTTTATTTCTCAAACGGGTAATTTCAGCATCCAAATATTGAATGGTATTGGCAACCGCCTCTGCCATGGAGGAGATCGACTCCTGAGCCTTTTCAAAGGTCTCTTTATCCAAATAAGCCCGGTTCAAAAGATGAAATCGTTCAAAGAATTTTTGAAACTTCTCCACCTCTTCTTTCTTTCCCTTCTTTTTTGAATCCAGTTTTTTCGCCAACTCCAAAAATTTGTCTAAATCCATAGAATTTTTCTCCCGAATTCTTCGATTTGACCTTTTCCTTAAATCTATGAAAACGGTTCGCCTTTGTCAATCCTTTTATATTGGAATATTGGATCTTTCTGCCTTTTTTTAAACAGCCTGTTTAAAATTCATCAGTCGCTTCCAATCCTAAGACCTTTTTGAGATTATCATTCTTCTTATACGAAAAATAAATTCATGTAATTTCATGAAGTTATAAAGCTGTAACTTATTTACATGTATATCCGATAATGGCACATAATTTGCTCTTTAATTTGCCAGATACAGCGCTGTATTGGACTGACAAGGGCGTCTCCAGCACGGGACGCCTTTTTAATCATTTCAAAATCCCATTAAACAGGAGGAAAATTTCTATGAGTCCTAAAGACGTGGTGAAGATGATCAAGGAAACCGGAGTTCAAATCGTCGATTTGAAATTCAATGACCTTCCGGGACTATGGCAACATTTCTCGATGCCCGTTTCAGAACTATCGGAAATGGACGACCTCACGGATAGCATCTTCGTCGAAGGAGTCGGGTTCGATGGTTCAAGTATCCGCGGGTTTCAAAAAATCGAGGAGAGCGACATGATTTTGATCCCAGATCCTTCGACGGCCGTAGTGGATCCAATCTGTGAAATCCCAACCATGAGTCTCATCTGTGATATCTACGACCCCATTACTAAAAAACCTTATTCCAGGGATCCAAGGTATGTGGCCAAGAAGGCCGAACAGTACTTAAAAAAATCCGGGATTGCGGATCAGAGTTACTGGGGACCGGAGATGGAATTCTTCATCTTTAATGACATTCGATTTGATCAAACGGAGAATGCCGGCTATTACTTCATCGATTCAACCGAAGGTGAGTGGAACTCAGGAAGGGAAGAGAAACCGAACTTGGGATACAAACCGCGGTATAAAGAGGGATACTTCCCGGTTCCTCCCACCGATTCCCAACAGGATCTCCGGAGCGAAATCATCCTAACGATGATTAAAGCTGGCATCGGCATCGAAGTTCATCATCATGAAGTCGCTACGGCTGGACAGGCAGAGATCGATATGAAGTTCGATTCCCTCGTGGTCATGGCGGATAGATGTCTGATGTACAAATATATTGTCAAAAACATTGCCCGGAAACATGGGATGGTGGCCACTTTCATGGCGAAGCCCCTCTTTGGTGACAACGGGAGCGGCATGCATACCCACCAAAGTCTGTTCAGAAACGGAGAGAACATCTTCTTCGATCCTAAGGGATATGCTCTCATCAGCCAAACAGCGAAATATTATATCGGTGGACTTCTGAAGCACGCCGATGCCTTGATGGGATTCTGTGCTCCTACGACCAATTCCTACAAGCGACTGGTTCCGGGTTACGAAGCCCCGGTGAACCTCACTTATTCACAAAGGAACCGGAGTGCAGCGATTCGGATTCCGGTTTACTCTGAGAATCCAAAGACCAAACGGATCGAATTCAGGCCTCCCGATAATACCTGCAATCCCTATTTGGCCTTTTCAGCCATGTTGATGGCTGGCCTTGACGGAATAAAGAGAAAGATCGATCCCGGTGAACCGATGGACAAAGACACTTACCACCTGACAGGCAAGGATAAAGCAAAGGTCAAGACGGTACCGGGATCTCTTGAAGATTCCTTAAATGCTCTCGAGAAGGACCAGCAGTTTCTCCTGGAGGGGGATGTCTTTACCAAGGATGTGATCGACGTTTGGCTTGAATATAAGCGAGAGAAGGAGATCGATGCCGTGAGGCTACGTCCCCATCCCTACGAATTTTATCTCTACTTCGATATTTAAGGAGGGAATCAGGTTATGAGACTCACCAGGCCTTGGTTCGAAAAAGAAATTTCTGGTTGTTCCCTTACCGGGTTTATTAATGAGGACGGGAAAAGAGTCAGCGGAGAGGCGATCATCCAATCCATTGCCTTGATGAACGAGCGTTCGAATGGTTTGGGAGGAGGCTTCGCAGGTTATGGGATCTATCCTGAGATGAAAGACCTCTACGTTCTCCATCTCATGTACGATGACATTGCGGCCAAAGAAGAGACGGAGCGAATCTTAAATGAATCCCTCTTCATCGAACTCCAGGAAAAGATTCCGACCCGGAAAACAAAAGGGATTCATCATCCCCCTCTTCTTGTGAGATATTTCGCCAAAGTGGATGAGAACAGACTTTTTGAAATGGAAATTTCAGAGGAAGATTACATCGTTCAAACCGTGATGATGATTAACAGCCGAATTAAGGGTGCCTATGTCTTCTCCAGTGGAAAGAACATGGGCACCTTTAAGGCGGTAGGCTTTCCTGACGATGTAGGGAAGTTTTACCGGTTAGAGGAATACCAGGGTTATACGTGGATTGCCCATGGCCGCTTCCCTACCAATACTCCAGGATGGTGGGGAGGAGCTCACCCCTTCACCCTGCTCGATTTCGCAGTGGTCCACAATGGAGAGATCTCGTCTTACGGGATTAACAAACGCTATCTCGAGATGTTTGGATATCAGTGCACCCTGAGAACCGATACGGAGGTGATGGCTTATCTCTTCGACCTCCTCCTGAGAAAACATCGTCTTCCGATTGAGGTGGCTTGTATGGCCTTAGCTTCTCCCACATGGTCAGAGATCGATCATTATGACGGGAAAATGGAATTAGCTAAGGCTATCAGAACTGTCTACGGAAGTGCCTTGGTCAATGGCCCATTTGCGATCCTTTTGGGTCACAAGAAAGGATTGATCGGTCTTAACGATAGAATTAAGTTGAGGCCCCTCGTTGCTGGGAGGAAAGACAATACCCTTTATATCGCCAGTGAAGAAGCAGGAATTAGAGAAATTTGTCCCTCCCCGGATAAAGTGTGGTCTCCTAAGGCCGGCGAACCTATCACGGGATGGTTGAAGGAGGATCATCAGAATGAATTTAAGTCATCTCGAATCCGAATTTCAGATCGAGAGAAATCCAGACCGGTGTATTCAGTGCCAGGTATGTGTTAGGCAGTGTGCCTTTGAAGGTCACTCCTACGATCCTGAAAATAGCCAGGTCAATTCTAACGAAGAAGTGTGCGTGGGCTGCCACCGTTGTGTCACCCTTTGCCCTACCAATGCCCTGACCGTTCGACAGAATCCTCTTGAATTCAGGGAAAATGGCAACTGGACAGGTTGGGCCATCCGCAACATCATTAGGCAGGCAGAGACAGGCGGTGTGCTTCTGACCGGGATGGGGAATGACCGGCCCTACCCGATCTACTGGGACCATCTCCTCCTCAATGCCAGCCAGGTGACGAATCCCTCTATTGATCCCCTGAGAGAACCCATGGAACTCAGGACCTATCTGGGGAGAAAACCCGATAAATTAGAGGTGGATTTCAACGGGAGAAATTTTCAACTGAAGGAACCTCTTCCTCCCCAGTTAAAATTAGAGACACCGATTCTCTTTTCCGCCATGTCTTATGGCGCCATTAGTTATAATGCCTGTGAGTCTTTAGCCAGAGCTGCAGAGGCCCTGGGCATTTGTTGCAACACCGGTGAAGGCGGTCTTCATCCCAATCTCTATAAATACGGCAAGAATACCATCGTTCAAGTCGCTTCAGGTCGATTCGGTGTCCACAAAGATTATCTCGATACAGCGGCTGCCATTGAAATTAAGATCGGGCAGGGGGCGAAGCCAGGCATCGGAGGTCACCTCCCCGGGGAAAAAGTTGTAGAGGACATCTCGAAGACGAGAATGATTCCCAAGGGCACGGACGCCCTCTCCCCTGCCCCCCAGCACGATATCTATTCGATTGAAGACCTGCGGATGCTCATCTACGCCCTCAAAGAGGCAACCCGATATAGCAAACCGATCTCCGTGAAGATCGCCGCCGTCCATAATGCCGCGGCTATTGCCAGCGGCATGGTAAGGGCGGGGGCTGACATCATTGCGTTAGATGGATTCCGTGGAGGAACAGGAGCAGCCCCCACCGTGATCCGTGATAACGTGGGTATCCCGATTGAGTTTGCCTTGGCTGCTGTGGATCAGCGCCTCAGAGAAGAGGGAATCCGTCATCAGGCCTCCCTCTTAGTGGCTGGAGGATTCCGTAACAGCGCGGATATTTTCAAAGCCATTGCTTTAGGTGCGGATGCGGTTTACATCGGGACTGCAGCCCTCATCGCCATGGGCTGTCATGTCTGTCAAAAATGTTATACAGGCAAGTGCAATTGGGGAATTGCCACACAAGACCCGTATCTTGAGAAAAGACTGAATCCAGATATTGCAACAGAGAGGCTGATCAATCTGATCCACGCATGGAGCCATGAGATAAAGGAGATGTTGGGTGGGATGGGAATCAATGCGATTGAATCCCTTCGTGGGAACCGGTTGGCCTTACGAGGAATTGGACTCACGGATACGGAATTAGATATCCTCGGAGTCTTACCCGCAGGAAGGTAAACCAAGCATTTTCGCCCTCTCTCTTGACGGGAGAGGGCGAGGGTGAGGGTGAATGAAACGAATCTTTGTCAAAGAAGAAGTCTGCATGGGATGCCGCCTCTGCGAAATCCATTGCCTTGTGGAGCATTCAAAGTCCAAAAATATTTTTAAGGCCTTCAAGGAGGAAAATCCTCGTGCCCTTCCTCGAATCTTCGTGGAGGAGAAAGGAACGCTTTCCTTTGGACTTCAATGTCGCCATTGTGAAGAACCCTTTTGCTTAGAAGCCTGTCTGAGTGGGGCTCTTTACCGGGATGAGAAAACAGGTGCCATTCTTCACAACAAGGACCAATGTGTGGGATGCTGGATGTGTGTGATGGTTTGTCCTTATGGTGCCATCCAAAGAGATTTGAACGGGAAGAAGGCTGCTTCAAAATGTGACCTTTGTGTGGGGAAGGAGACGCCGATTTGTGTGATGAAATGCCCTAATCATGCATTGGAATTTCGGGAGTCCTGAGAATGAGGATCGTCATCATAGGGAATTCAGCAGCGGCCGTGGGGGCCATTGAAGCGGTTCGAAAAGTGGATCGTTCTACCCTCATCACGGTCATCTCTGATGAACCCCATTCCGTTTATTCCCGACCTCTTATCTCCTATTTTTTAGCTGGAGAAATCAAACAGGAGCAGCTCTATTACCGGCCAAAAGACTTCTATGAAAAGAACCGTGTTCGAACCCTCCTGGGAAGGCATGTGGTCAAGGCTACTTTTGGAGAAAAGGCGGTTCAATTAAATAACGGAGAAAAGATTTCTTATGATCGTCTTCTCATTTCGACAGGGGGGAAACCTTTTCTCCCCAAAATGGAAGGACTCGACAAACCTGGAGTCCATACATTTACCACACTGGAGGATGCCAAGAAAATTTTGTCAGTTTTAAAAGATGTTCAAAAGGCGGTCGTCATCGGTGGAGGGTTGATCGGGCTGAAGGCAGCCGAAGCCTTAAAGAAGAGAAACATAGAAGTGACTGTTGTCGAGTTGGCTGATCATATCCTCAGTCTAACGATGGATGAAACCGCTTCTTCCATCCTTGAAAAGGCATTGAAGAAAGAAGGAGTCCATCTGATCACTTCCAATACCGTTGAGGCGATTTTGGGCGATGGCCGTGTGGAATCGGTTCGTCTTGCCGATGGGAAATTGCTCAAGACGCAGCTAGTTGTCGTGGCGATCGGCGTCATCCCAAATGTGGATCCCTTCAGAGGGACCTCCCTTCGTATCGAAAAAGGAATCCTCGTCGATGAACGGATGGAAACGAACATCCCGGATGTCTATGCGGCCGGCGATGTGACCCAAGCTTACGATAAAATCCTCAAAAGCTATCGCACGATTCCGATATGGCCCAATGCCTATAGTCAAGGGAAAATAGCTGGATACCAAATGACGGGAAATAAGAAATATCAATACGGAGGAAGTTTCATGATGAATTCCATCGAAGTGGCTCATATCCCGACCGTCTCCATCGGTCTTACTGACCCTCCTCCTGATGATGGTTACCAGGTTCTTAAAAAATTTGATCGGGGTTCCGGTGTTTACCGGAAGGTGATCTTGAGAGGAGATGTAATCGTCGGCGCCATCTTTACAGGACAGATTGACCGGGCTGGGATTATGACAGGGTTATTGAGAGATGGGGTCAAGGTGAGAGGATTTAAGAAAGAATTGGTGAGTGAACAGTTTGGTTTTGTCTCCCTCCCTAAAGCCTTAAGGAAGGAGAGACTGCTGAATTTGAAATGAAAAGGATGGAAATTAACGCCAAAAATCTTTACTACCGGAAACTGAATGAACAAGTCCATCAAGCCATCGGACAAGGCGCAAGAGACATCTTCCTTCGAAATGTGAATGGACAACGCTACATCGGTGATGGGATTCGGGGGAATATAAAGATCAAAATCGAAGGAGTTCCAGGAAACGACCTGGCCGCCTTTATGGATGGTCCGACCATCATCACTCAATCAAGCGCTCAAGACGCGGTTGCCAACACGATGAATGCCGGGAAAATTGTCGTTCATGGAGATGCGGGAGATGTGCTTGGATACGGGATGAGAGGAGGTAAACTTTTTGTTAGAGGGGATGTCGGGTACCGTGTCGGCATCCACATGAAATCTTTTAAGAAACAGATTCCCGTTATTATTATCGGAGGAACAGCAAGAGATTTTCTCGGAGAATATCAGGCAGGGGGCGTAATCATTCTGCTTGGTTTGGAAAGGAACGGAAGGCCTCTTGCGGGGAATTACATTGGCACCGGGATGCATGGAGGTGTAATCTATATCCGGGGGAAAGTGGACCCTTTTCAACTGGGAAAGGAGGTCTCCATTTCTCCCGTTGATGGAACGGATGATGAACGATTAAGACTTTACCTGAAGGAATACTGTGAAGATTTCAGTCTTTCGTTAGACGAGGTGATGGGGCAAAAGTTCATCAAACTTCTACCCACCCATTTAAGGCCCTATGGGAAAATTTATGCTTATTAGGGGTGAGACCCCAGGCAAGGAGGTAGCCTTATGGAAGAAACCCGCTTGTTGAAACTCCTTCCCCGTGCCAAGAAGGAAGAGAGCCAAGTTGACGGTCACTTGGACCCTCTCGTTCGTTTTAAGGGAGTGGTTCTAAATCTAACCGAAAGCGCATCGGACTGTTTGAATCGAATCTCCCAGCGAGAGATGCAAAAGGATTCTCCTTCGCCAACCCTCATGGAGGATTACTTTCTCCTACACCACTACCTCGATTTCATCGAAAGATTGTGCCGAGGCAAGAAGGATTCTTCTTCGTCAGCCCTCACGGAAGAATACCTTCTCCTGCACGAATCTATGCATTTCGAATAGAGGCAAAAAAGGGGGGGCTAACAACCGATCATAGTATTTACGAATGGCATTGGAAATCGCGTCGGCAACCACGTGAAGTCTTTGAAAAAACAGATGCCAGTTATCATCAGCGGAGGAACCACAAGGAGGAGGTGGCCTTATGAAAGAACCTCACTTTTTAAAACTCATTCCCCCTGCCAAGAAGGAAGAAAGCCAGGTTGACGATCACTCGGACCCTCTCGTTCGTTTTAGGGGAGTGGTTCTAAATCTAACCGAAAGCGCATCGGACTGTTTGAATCGAATTTCCCAGCGAGAGACCCAAAAAGATTCTCCTTCGCCAATCCTCATGGAGGATTACTTTCTCCTGCACCACTACCTCGATTTCATTAAAAGACTGTGCCAAGGAAAGTCGGTTTAATTTTGGTACAGGAGACCTCGATGGTGAATTACTACCACCTACACTACTATTGCAACCACAACAAGACAGATACTTTCTTCAATATTCTTTAATATTCTTCCTCATTTCGTCCCTCTTTGTCTCCCCCAAAGAAGAACTGCCCCAATGCAACTACGTCGCAGAAAGAAAAAGGATTAGAGAATGTTTGGCATCGTCGGATATCTCGCAATATGCCCTGCTTCTTTGTCTTGACAATGGAAAGGGGTTTATGTTATTTGGTCTATAACTCCGTAAATACGAAGGGGTATTGACTAGACAAGGGCGTCTTCTCCCGGAATGTATTCCGGGTTTAATAGAGGCCCTTTTTTTTAACCTTTTATAGCTTTAGAAGAGGAGGAAGAGATGGATAAAGAAAAACAAAATGTGTTGAAGTTGGCGAAGGAGAATGATGTCAAATTTATTCGACTCTGGTTCACGGACATTCTGGGGTTTTTAAAAGGGTTTGCCATCACCATCGATGAACTGGAGGGTGCTCTTGAAGAAGGGATGGGGTTTGATGGCTCCTCCATTCAAGGCTATGCCCGCATCGATGAGAGTGATATGATCGCCAAACCCGATCCCAAAACTTTTCAGATCGTCCCGTGGAGGCCTAAAGAGAATGCTGTTGCCAGGATGTTTGCAGATATCTATGAGCCTGATGGAACCCCTTACAAGGGAGATCCGCGATGGGCGTTAAAACGGACTCTTAAGAAGGCTCAAGACCTTGGCTACACCCTTTACGTCGGTCCTGAGCTGGAGTACTTCTATTTCAAGGGGAATGATGGGACAGAGATACTCGACAAAGGAGGTTATTTTGACCTTACCCCCCTGGATGTGGCGACCGAGCTTCGGCGGGAGACCATCTTAACGCTGGAAGCCATGGGAATTCATGTGGAATATAGCCATCATGAGGTGGCCCCGAGCCAGCACGAAATTGACCTCCGTTACACAGATGCCCTGACCATGGCAGATAATGCGATGACCTATCGGCTCGTTGTGAAGGAAATTGCATTGAAACACGGCGTCTATGCGACCTTCATGCCCAAACCCATCTTTGGCCAGAATGGAAGTGGCATGCACACGCACCAATCTCTTTTTAAGGGCAATAAGAATGCCTTCTTCGATCCAAAAGATGAATTTCATCTCTCCAAGATTGCCAAGTCTTATATGGCCGGGGTTTTGAAACACTCCAAGGAAATTACTTCCATCACTTCTCAGTGGGTGAACTCTTACAAGAGGCTTGTCCCGGGCTACGAAGCGCCCGTCTATATCTCCTGGGCGCGCAGGAATCGGTCAGCCCTCGTTCGTGTTCCTATGTATAAACCGGGAAAGGAAAAAGCCACACGAATGGAATATCGGTCCCCAGACCCAGCCTGCAATCCATACCTGACATTTGCTGTAATGTTGGCAGCTGGGTTAAAGGGGATTGAAAAGGGTTATGAACTTTCTCCTCCCGTTGAAGAAGACATCTTCGAAATGTCTGAGGCGGCGAGGAAGAAACACGGGATCGACTCTCTTCCAGGAAATTTATTGGAAGCCATACAACTCACAGAAAAAAGTGAGCTCGTAAAGGAAACATTGGGAGATCATATCTTCCAAAAATTTATTGAGAACAAAAAGATCGAATGGGATCAATACCGAACCCATGTCTCCCATTTCGAATTAGAAAAATATCTCCCTATTCTATAAGATTCAACCCGCAGATTCTTAATGAATCTGGGGGTTGAATCTATTATAATTAGGTAATATGTTGAAGGTCACATCCTGGACGTTGAGAGTGTGACCTTCAATGATATTGTGCTCTGATTACGAAGCTGTCTTCTGGTAGGGGTCATAATCCAGAAAATCATTCTAACGATGAAACGAGGTTAATCACCAAAGTGAACGAGAAGAAACCTAAATTAACCTGGATTAAATCTCTTGAAGCGTTTTTGAGCCGGAATCCCGGCCTGAAGATGATCGATGATCCAGAGAAACTTGAATATTACCGCAATGACCTGAACGTTGATCTTCCTCCCATGATTCGCGACCTCATGCTGAAGAGCTTGCCTGATATCATTTTCCAGCCCACCACTGAAGAACACCTGCTGGAGATTTTTGCGTTTGCCCGAGATCATAAAATCCCAGTAACCATAAGGGGCGCTGGAACTTGGGGATATGGCGGAGCAGTACCTACCCGCGGAGGAATACTCATCGATCTCGGGTTAATGGACACGATTGAGGTCAATCCTGAAACCCTGCAGTTGACAGTGGGTCCAGGTGCACGTTTTCTCGACATACACCGGGAACTCGAACGCAAAGGCCTAACCCTTCTCAGCATGACTTCTGGGAAGGGCGGAACCCTCATAGGCTGGATGGCCACAGGAGGCATGGGATTTGGCACCTTTCGCCATGGCCCGGTGCGAAATCAGCTGATCTCCATACGGGTAATCACACCCGAGGGCAAGGCACGAGATCTGAAGTCTGACGACCCGGAGGTCGGTTACTTCCTTTCCACTGAAGGGCAGATGGGAATTATTGTGAAAGCCACACTCAAGGTTGGCCGACGACCATCACAATGGTATCCTTTCGTTCTCCCCTTTGAAAGGACGTCTGCTGCCTATGCCTTTGCGAAGCAGGTTTCCCATCACCTCTTGCTCAAGCCTCATGACGTGATCGTTTACCACACCAAATTGGTGTGCGTCCTCAAGGAACAATCAAATGGAAAAATGTCGATTGAGGATAAGAACGTGGTCCTGGTCGCATTTGCCGATGAGGGGCAGGCCCGTGGGTTCAAGGCTTTTCTGAATGATCACGGCATTCAGCCAGCTGATGAAGCATCAGCCCATTACCTCTGGGAAGAGCGGTTCCTCCCCATGTCCATCAAGCATCTTGGGCCGTCTCTTCTGGCCACGGAGGTGCTTCTCCCTCTGGATCAAGTCGCTGCCTACTTTGAAAAAATCAGCCAATGGGGCAAACGCTTAGGTGTCACTTTTTACCCATCCTCTCATCTCATCAGTCAAGACCAAGTCCTCTTTCTCGCCATGGTCGCCTCTGACTATCGGAAGGCTATTTTCTACGTAGACCTCATGCTCGTTCCGATGATGGTCAGGCTGGCTGTCCAGCTTTATCGTGGAAAGCCTTATGGACTGGGGATCTGGAATACACCTTTCTTACGCGACCTCCACCCCAAGGAAGAGTTGAAACAGCTGCGCCAATACAAGAAGGTTGTAGATCCTGCCGGAATCCTCAACCCGGGAAAATTCTTTTCTGTCTCAGGGAGACTGGGCCCTCTTCAAAAGATACTCTTCCACCCAAACCTCTTTAACCTTGAGATTTCTTCAACACAGTGGCTCCTCTTCAAACTCTTCTCCATCATCCCGGAGAAGACGCTTCGAAAGCAAATCCCCGTTGCTCCGGAAGGGCTTGAAGGGATTGCAAACGATGTCCTGTCCTGTGCCCAGTGCGGAAACTGCGTGTCCCGGTGTCCTGTTTACCGCGCCACTGGAAATGAAATTCTCACAGCGAGAGGAAAACTGCTCACCGTGAAGCGAGCCCTGGAAGCGAAAAAGGTCGAGTTGTCGAAGCTCCTGCCCCTTTACTTCTGTCTCCACTGCGGACGCTGCGATGAAGAATGCCAGGTCAATCTAAAACATCGCGAACTTTACGACCACTTGGAGAACTTCCTATCCCGAACCATCGATTTTCCAATTCAACAAATAACGGACTTCGTTCAGGAGGTGGAGAGAAGCCCGGAGTTTTACCGTTTTCTCGATGTGATCCGAACGGGTTTCGACCAGAAGATTCACGAACAGCGACAGACCTTCCCGAGGTACCGTGTTCTCATTGATGAAGAATACTGTCTCCATTGCGGCACCTGTGTCGATGCCTGTATGTATAGCGTGCGGAAGCGTGACGAGTCAGATCCCCGTAAGGTTGTGATTGCTGACGAAGCACTCTGTCGCGGCTGTGGGGCGTGTTTGGAGCGGTGTCCACAAATTGCAGCCGGACTGGCAGCCACTTCCGTTGAACTGCATCCAGACTATCTCAGCTTGGATGACCCGTACTGGAAAAGCGAAGTGATTGGCCGCATCGACCTGGAGGCGACGACAGGCAAGATTCCTGTCTCCGGCACGGGCCAGGGAGACCCGCATCGTGGCTCCGGGAACGACGGCATTCGTTTCGGTCACTTTCATATCGTGGGACCTGCGCAGAATCTCCTCTATGAAAGCTCCGCAGACGCCATCGCCGTCCAACTCGGGAAGCGGCCGAAATATTTGACGTTCAACGGACACAGGATCGAGACCCCTCCCCCCGCCTGATCGGGCTGAAAACGCCCCTCCTCCTCGATGTGATGCCGATGGATGGGGGAGAAACCTTATTGGACTCCATGTTTGAGGCCGCCCGAACCATGGGGACCCGTCTCACCCTCCGGTTAGAAGAAGTTGAGAAATACGGGTTGAAGATCGGGGATCGACTGCATTCTCTGATTCTTCGGTTGACTGCAAACGACGTTAGGAACCTGGCCGCGGGAAAGAAGTGGCCTGAAGTCTTTCAGAATCATTCTTGCGATTCGATAGAAATCGAACTGGACGACACGGTTCTGGCACGAATCGATGAATTGAAACGTCTCTTCGCTGGATCCACTGTTCTCTCCGCCGTCATAAAGATCAAAAAGGACGATGTGGATTCGGAGCTCAGGCCAGCGCCGATATTCCAGCAAAAGCTGGAATCCTTATTCCGATCGCCTTTTGATATTTTGTGCCTCACGTCAGATTACGACTCAGACAAAGGATACTACCCCACCACGGATGCAGTGCCCGCGGTTCATCGATTTCTGGTCGAGCAGAAACTGCGCCACCGGTTTTCAATCCTTGCTGCTGGAGGGATCCGCTCTGCGGCTGATTCGCAAAAGACGATTCAGCGAGGCGCCAACGGAATAAAGATCGATTGGCCCGTGCTGTTGACCGCTGATCCAATGGCACGGCAGAGATTCCTCAGAGGCGAACAGATCCAGATTTCATTTGATACACCGGCATTGGCAAAGCGAATCACCAACCTCATCCGGGTATGGAATGTTCAGATCATTGAAGTTCTTGGCGCCTCTGGGTTTAAGGAGATCAGAAAAACCGTGGGCGAAGAGAATCGGCTGCTCATTTTTGACGACCTTGAGGAACGGGTTTACGACATCTTTAAGAACCAAGGTCGCCTGGACCGAAACAGCCAATGCAACCCAGCCCGTATACAGAGAGAGGGAGATGGCTTTGGATGGCGGTACAGTCAATTGACGAATCTTATTCAGCCCACGCATCTCCCGCACCGATTCTACAACTGTGACCTGAAACCCTCGTGCTATCGCATCTTCGATCGCGATTATGTCTGGCCGGCCTCCCTCATTGCATCCGTTGGCCGCATGGCCAGTGGAGACCGGGAGGCGCTTTTGCTCAGCCATACAGAGGAGCGAGGCAATCTCGGAGATGGCTTCGATTTTATCCAGGTCCAGTTTCAGCAGAACCCTGATACTATCCCAGAGGGAATGCTGGATGAAGTATCAACCGCTCTTCAGATCACCCCTCAATTGCGACTGAAGGCACCCTTTATCGGAGCCGGAATGTCTGTTGGGTCCATTGGCCCGGGGACCTGGCGTGCCCGAGTCTTGGCAACCCGTGCCCTCAGGACCCAGATGGATACTGGCGAAGGTGGATACCCGACTATTTTTATCCTTGATTCGAAGTGGAACCCTCTGGACTTAACGGATCAACAAGTGGCTCTTTTAGGCCGGTTCATGGAAGAAAGGAAGCTCATCCCCGTAGAGGAGTTGATCAAAAAGGTCCGCCAGGAGGTGGACGAATCCCTTGAATATCAGGGATTACTGGATGCGCTCGGAAAATATCCGGCTTCCATGCCGATCCAGTACGTTCCCATTGTCACGCCCGAAGACGAGCCTTATGTCTCCACTCAACTCAAGACAGGTCTATTTGGAGTGACCAAGGAGAGTATCCGACGTGCCCGCCGCGTGGTGATCGCTTACAGCCAGGGAGCTAAACAAGGTGTCGGTGGTCACTTGCTGGGAAGAAAAGTCTTTGGTCTGGTCTCGAGGCTGCGGGGAGTCGCCGAAGGGGTCAGCCTTATCTCCCCCTTCCCTTTTCATAATTGCTATTCGATTGAAGATGTGAAGGCATTCATCGACGCTGTCCGGATGATCAACCGTCATACGACCATCTGCATCAAGGTTTCGCCATCTCCTGATATTGAATTCATCGTTTCCGGCCTCGCCCGCATCGCCAAGGACAACCAGATGGTCGTCGAAGTCTGGTTGGATGGACCTCGCGGAGGCACAGGCGCAGCTCCGGACATCATCAAGGGCCAGATGGGAATGCACATGGAGTACGCGATCCCCCTTTGCCATGAGAAATTGATGGACGACGGACTGAGAGATTACGTTGTTTTCATGGGAAGCGGCGGATTTCGCACATGGGGAGACGTGATCAAGGGAATCGCCTTGGGACTTGATGGTGTCGTCCTGGGTACCGCAGACCTTGTGGCCATCGGTTGTGTTCGGGACCGCAACTGCGAGTCAGGGTGCCGAAGTGGTATCTCCACCATTGAACCGAGAATGCAGCTGTTACGCGATGTTGAAGTAAATACCCAACAGATCATCAACTTCCGTTCAATTCTCCAAGCTCAGACGATTAGAGCCCTTGCAGCTCTGGGTATGAAAGACATCAGAGAACTACGGGGCCATTATGATTGCATCCAATGGCCACTTCTCGAAGAGAGAGTCCGAGAGCGTCGCCGTCGTAGGGCTGAGATTTCATTGGCTCGCCCTTTCGGCAGGCAAGGAGAAGCCTCACAGCAAATAGCGGCAAATCCGATGCCCGCTCCCTCGGATTGTGGTGTCGCTGCCATTGTCTCCAACCATTTCATCCCGAGTCACGTAATGGACTTGATGCTTGAACGTATGGGTAACCGCGGCATGGATGGGGTTGGAATTTGGAAAGGAGGCTGTTACCCCCTTCATATGGATCAGTATGCCCTGCAGGTCTTAGTCAAGGGCATACTTCAATCCGACGTCGAGCAGGAATATACGTTCAAAGAACCAGATCTCAATCTAGTAGAAATTCGTCGGCGAGCCAGGCAGGAGGTCTTGGCCGAGCGCCGCCATATCATGCAAGAAATCTTTGACCACTATTTCACAGGGGTTGAACTGGATGGTTTCAACGGCGACCTGGAGAAGTGCCGTTTCCCGTATCGGCTCGATCAGGAAGGTCACGAACAGGATTTCCGACTCTTCGGCGAGAAGGATCCGGGCGATGTGTTCCGATTCTTTGTACGGGTGCGACGTGAAGAGTTGTATCGCTTTGTGGAGAATGACCTGCTCAAGGATTCCATCTGGCCACCCCGTCAGATGCGCTATCGAGATCTGACCGTTGAGAATTACGGAACGAACATAGATTTTTTGCAGGAGGCCGAGGACGAGTACATCTACCGGCTTTCCCGCAAGATCACACGGGAGAACTACGCAGAGGCTCCACAAAAGAAGGCGGCGGTTATGTCGTGTGGTAAGAACTCCGGCTGCTGGAAGAGCGATGGTCGGGAAATTCCATGGGAGCTTCCAGAAGCGCCTGTAAATGTTATCCATCGGCGGTTAGCCACTGGTTCTGTGGTGGACCAGATGAATGCCCACCCCTTTGCTGAGCTTCACACAGCCTTGACCCACAATGGGGAGACGACGAATTATCGCACGATGCTGAATCGAGTCTCACAGTTCAACCTGACGCCTTTGGCTCAAACCGATACAGCCGTGGCGTCTCTTAAACTTCACCTGCTCAGCCAATACCTCCATTATCCCTTCGACGCTCTTGTTGAATCTTTTTCACCCACGACAGGGTGGAAGCTGACCCAGTTGCCTCCTGAGATAAAGGACCGCTTCGAGCATGTGCAGGAGGTAGAGTTGGAAAGTGCTCCAGATGGCCCGTACCAATACCTTTGCGGTCGGATCGACCCCTATCGCAGGGTCATCGAGCGGTTGGACATTATCGACCCGTCCTTGCTTCGGCCCAACGTGGCAATGCTCTATGACGATGGAGATAATTTCGTGAGCATCATCTGTTCCGAGAAACAAGGGAGTGATGCAGGGTTGCAGGAGCTTCATCGTCTGGGGATCGTGCGAAGCACCCACCCACCTTTGACCTTCACAGTCAACACAGGCATGGTGAGCAGGGTCTTCTACGACGAGAAGGGAAAAATCACAAGCCACGAGGTATTAGACAAATTCGGCAAACGGCTGGATATTCCCCACGGGACGTATCCTTCTGCAGAGTCACTCCCTTCTGTGGCCGGCGGCATAGGAATCCAGAAGATATCCGATCCTTCCGTCTTTGTGCGAGATCGGCTATCCCGTTGGGGGTTTGGCGAATTCAAAACGGCTTTAGAGCAGATAACAAGGAATTCTTCAATGGTGCAAGCAGTCAAGGAGCTGACCCGAATCCACGACTATCTGCCGGGTTGGGAAACCGGAGATAAAGATAGAGGGACTCTTCAACATATCCTCGAAGACCATATCAACTCGGCCTTGGATCGCGTGAACGGTGAAAATGGAATCGTTCGCGTTAGCTTGGCCAATGCTGGAAAGCTCAAAAAACCTGAAGGGACAGACCAGATCTTAGTAATTGACAGCCGGGGATTTCGGCCCGAAGGCATCGATCCGTTGAAGGTGCTGAGCTGTTTTCTCGATCATGCCCATCGCATGGGATGGAGAAAATTCATCGTCTACAGAGCGGAGGGCCAACGGGGTATTGGCATGGGTATGGGGTCCGGCCTAACCCTGGACACCACCGTAGACGTTTATGGAAGTCCGGGTGAATACTGTGGTGCATTCAACATGGGAACCTTGGTGCGCGTTCATGGCCATGCTCAGAACTTCACTGGAATGGTCATGCACTCTGGAACACTTGAGATCCATGGTGACGTGGGAAAGGTAACAGGATACTCTGCAAAGGGAGGAACATTCAATATCCTTGGCAACGTCGTAGACCGGGGATGGGTCTGCGCGGTGAGCGACCCCCGTGGCCCGGGGCTTGAGGTCAACATCGTGGGGACTGCGTACGAGCACCTCTGCCAGGCCTTAATGGGTGGATCCGTAATCATGCTTGGTCTCTTTCGGGGGTATGACGGAATGCTCCGTCAAATGGATTCCCCTTACAGTGGCGCTAAAATCTTGGCAGGTGCCTCTGCCGGAGAAGTAGTCTTCTATGACCCTAAAAAGAGATTGGAAGAAGGACAGTACAAGAGTTGTGCCATACAACCTATCAATGATAAGAAGTGGGAAGAGATCGTGGGCCGCCTTATGAAACTGGAAAGTATCTTTGGCCTAGGTTTCTCTCGAGAAAACAGCCATCTCACGGCTCATATCGACGGACGACTGAAAACCATCACGCCCGAGAGTTTTCGATGGATATTACCAAAGGGTGAGTTGGAGGGTTATCACTAGTGCAGTGATTCAGAAATCTCTTTCCATTATTTGTCATTCCGGGCTTGACCCGGAATCCAGTGTCTGTGGGCTGGATTCCCGCCTTCGCGGGAATGACGGCCTCGGAATTAATGTAAAGAAGCCTTTGATTCACTGCAATAGGTACAATTTATCTCCTCCCCTTTTCACAGTGGATTCCATCTCACAGAAGCCACTCTGTTGACTCATAATAAAATGTTACCCGGAGGGATCGTTAACGAGAGGCAGAGTTGAGGAGCTGGAGTTAAGTATTTTCTTTAATTTTTTCTCTATGGTTTTTCTTAGCATAAAAGGGTTGAGAGATTCAAGCAACATGGAGAGGTCCTGTTTGATATCAGGAGAGACATGGGGTGAATCGATGACACGTTGGTAAGGGGTTTTAGGAGAGTCATGGTGTTTGATGGTTTTGGAGCCGACTCTTTCTTTGGAGAGGAGTTTCACGGAGGGAGAGAAGAAGTTATGAAAGAGCTTCCATTCATGGGCATAGAGGTTATTGAGGAGAGGGACGACTTTGGGATCGTCGAGGCGTTGGTAGCCGAGCCATTGGCGGACATGGGTCCAGTTTTTCTGCTCGACATGGGCATTATCGTCTTTATGATAGGCGCGGCTTCGAGTGAACTGAACAGGTTTATCCCTTTTGGTAAAGTGTCTGAGGAGGTGATAATTGAGAAACTCGCCTCCATTGTCACAATCGAAGCCGAGCAAGGGGAAAGGCAAAGCCTTTTCGATCTGTTTCATTTGTTCGAGGGTATCGGTTTCTCCTTTGCCCCAGACGGCTCGTTGTTCAGTCCAACCGGTTGCAATATCGACGCAGTCAATGGTATAGGCGAACATACCGGAGAGGGAATCACCGCAATGGGCGACGGTGTCGGCTTCAAGGAAGCCGGGTCGGGATTCGTCCCATTGGTTGGTTTTGATGGGGATTTGCTTTCTTAAGAGGGTGCCTGGCTTGGTGGTTGTTCTTCCCCGTTTTCTATATTGGATTCGGACGGGGGCGAGAAGTCGATCGATGGTAGGAGCAGAGATTTTCTTTAGAGCTTGGATTACCGGTAGGGGGAGAGGGTCAAAGAACTTAGCATAACCGGGGAGCCAGAGGGGTAAAATCACCTTGAGACGTTTTGAGCAAGGGAGATTAGCAGCCAGCCAGATTTGTTTAAGGGGTTTTAGGATAGATTCTTGGTGATAGAGAGGATTTCTCCCACGTTTCTTTATTTTGTGTTTAATAAATCGTTTAAACCCTCGCAGGACCCGTATGGCATGTTTACGGTGACATTTACAGGTGGCACAGAATTCGTCCAAGATGGCGGATTTCTTTTTACGAGAAGCTTTTCCATAGCGTAAAGAGGTGACTTCTATATATTCCTTTTTTGACCGTGGACTCATTTTCAACCCTCCTTTTAGGGGGAGTTATTCGGTAACATTTTTTATGAGGCAATTCGCACCGTAATTTTTGCTTGAAATCCACAAAGAGAACTGGTATCATGCAAAAAAATGCGGGGGGTAAGCTATGGCGGTAAGGATCATCATTGATCGGAAGGTCAAGAAGGGTAAAGAACCGGATTTTGCCAAAATGCTCAGGGAATTGAGAGCCAAAGCAATTCCCTCAAAGGGATATATCTCGGGGGAGACACTTCGGGCACAAGACGATCCCCACAACTATATTGTGATCACCACATGGCAAAGTGTGGAAGACTGGAAGGCGTGGGAAAAACAACCTGAAAGAAAGAAGATCCAGGCGAAGATCGAAACATTAATGGCCAGACCCACCAAAACAAAGATATATTTGTATGCCTAACGGGTAATCGAAGTTCCAGTTTAGGGAATTGTCTTTGCGAGTGAAACGAAGCAATCTCGCCTTTTCCATGAGATTGCCACACACCTTTCAGCTGCTCGCAACAATGCTGTGTTAGCAACAATGCCTTGACAATCAGAAGCAGGTGTGTTAAAAAAAATAAAATGAAGTAAAGAAAACTTTATATGATCAAACGAGTGAGACAACTTAAAGACCCTCGCTCCTGTTCAGTCGGGATCGGGGGTCTTTTTTTATGACCCCATTGTGCCTCACCCATTTAACATTTGTAGCGCCCTCATTTATTGAGGGCGCTAAAGGGTCCCGTCGGCATTCCTGCCGGCAGGCAGGAATGCCGACGCTACCAAAACATTCAAGGAACCGCGGATGAAATCTAAACAGAAAGCCATATTGGCCTTGGAGGATGGGGTTGCATTTGAGGGATGGTCTTTCGGGTTTTTGGGAGAAAAGACAGGAGAGGTCGTTTTTAACACCAGCATGACCGGCTATCAAGAGATTCTCACCGATCCCTCTTATAAAGGTCAGATTGTCGTCATGACCTATCCCCTCATTGGAAACTATGGGATCAATCAAGAAGATATCGAATCCCAGGACCCCAAGGTAGAAGGGTTCGTCGTCAAAGAAAACAGTTCCATCTTCAGCAATTGGCGTGGAGATAAATCCCTCTCCGATTATTTGGTCCGTCACCGCATCATGGGAGTGGAGGGCATGGATACGCGGGCGATCACCAAGCATATCCGTCTGGCGGGTGCCATGAAAGCTGTCCTTTCGACCGATGACCTCGATCGAGATCGTCTGATTGAAAAAGCCAAGACCTCTCCGGGCTTGATCGGCCGGGACTTGGTCAAAGAGGTGACTTGTGAGAAACCCTTCCCATGGACGAGCGGTAATGATCCTCAGTTTTTAAATTACCACCTTCCACCCTCTACCTCCCACGTTCGACCCAAGGTGGTCGCTCTGGACTACGGTATCAAATATAATATCCTTCGCTCCCTTTATGATTGGAACTGCGAGGTAACCGTCCTTCCCGCCTCCTCTGGAGCGGAATCCATTCTCTCCGCTCACCCGGACGGAATTCTTTTATCCAATGGTCCAGGTGACCCGGAGGGAGTCCCCTATGCCATTGAGGCTGTCCGCCAACTGATTGGGAAAAAACCAATCTTTGGAATCTGCCTGGGACACCAACTTTTGGGGTTGGCCCTTGGAGGAAGAACGTTTAAGTTGAAATTCGGTCATCGGGGAGCCAATCAGCCTGTCAAAGATTTAAGAACAGGTAAGGTAATGATCACTTCTCAAAATCACGGGTTCTGTGTTGACCCTCGCTCGTTGGATCCGGCAGAGGTCGAATTCACCCAGATCAATCTCAATGACCAAACCTTGGAAGGGATGAGGCACAAGCGATTTCCGATCTTTTCCGTACAATACCATCCCGAAGCTTCTCCAGGACCTCACGATACGCAAGACCTATTCGCAGAATTCGTAAAGATGATGGAGCTTCACTCCAATGCCTAAGCGGACAGACATCAAAAGGATCCTGATCATCGGCTCCGGGCCTATCGTGATCAGCCAGGCCTGTGAATTTGACTACTCCGGCACTCAGGCCTGTAAGGCTTTGAAGGAGGAAGGGTTTGAAGTGGTATTGGTCAACTCCAACCCCGCCACCATCATGACCGATCCTGAGATCTCTGATCGGACTTACATCGAACCCATCACTCCAGAGATTTTAGAAAAGATCATTGAACGTGAGAAGCCGGATGCCCTTCTCCCCACCTTAGGCGGCCAGACAGGTCTCAATGTCTCCGTCGCCCTCTATGAATCCGGAGTGCTTCAGAAACACGGCGTTCAAATGATCGGCGCTAAGTATGAAGCCATTAAGAAAGGGGAAGATCGAAATCTTTTCAAGGAATCGATGAGGAAAATCGGCCTCGATCTCCCGAGAAGCGGGTTAGCTTATTCTCTGAGCGAAGCCTTGGAGGTGGCAAAGGAGATTGGCTTTCCTCTGATCATTCGACCCAGCTTCACCCTGGGAGGGACAGGGGGTGGGGTGGCTTACAATATTGAAGAGTTCGAGGAGATGGCGGCTCGCGGACTTGAGTGGAGCATGATCGGAGAGATTCTGATTGAGGAGTCCGTTCTCGGTTGGAAGGAGTTCGAGCTGGAAGTGATGAGAGATCTCCATGACAATGTCGTCATCATCTGCTCGATTGAGAATTTTGATCCCATGGGCATTCATACAGGGGACAGCATCACCGTTGCCCCGGCTCAAACATTAACAGACAAAGAATATCAGAGGATGAGAGACGGAGCCATTCGAGCCATTCGGGAGATTGGGGTGGAGACTGGAGGATCGAACATCCAATTCGCAATTCGTCCAGAGGATGGACGAATGGTTATCATTGAAATGAACCCCAGGGTCTCGCGCTCTTCAGCCCTCGCCTCCAAGGCGACTGGATTTCCCATCGCCAAGATGGCGGCGAAGTTGGCCGTCGGATACACGCTCGATGAAATTCCCAATGATATTACGAAAAAGACGCCTGCCTGTTTTGAGCCCACCATTGACTATTGTGTCGTGAAGATTCCAAGATTCACCTTCGAAAAATTTCCCGGAGCAGATCCAACGCTGACCGTCTCGATGAAATCGGTCGGTGAGACCATGGCGATCGGCCGGACCTTCAAGGAAGCCCTTCAGAAAGGACTCCGCTCTTTGGAAATCGGGAGACACGGTCTGGGAGCGGATGGAAAGGATAAATTACCTTTCCCCACTGAGATATCCAGTGAAAGTGCCCGATCCAACCTCCTCCAAGAGGTAAAGAAAAAGCTCTCCACCCCGAATGCGGAACGGATCTTTTATCTCCGACACGCTTTGCTCTTGGGGATGAAGGTTGAGGAGATCCATGAGTTGACAAAGATCGATCCCTGGTTTCTCACCAATATTCAGGAGATCACAGACCTTGAAAAAGAGATTCGCTCTTATGGAGCGAAGGTGCAGGACCTGGAGCTCTGGAAAAAAACCCTGACTCCTGATCAATTTCAACTTCCAGAGCCTCTCTTAAGGAAGGCAAAGGAGTTCGGTTTCTCTGACTACCAACTGGGTCACCTCCTCGGGTTTGACGAAACCACTCTTCGAAATGTGAGAAAGGAGAAAGGGATTCATCCCACTTACAAACTGGTGGATACCTGTGGGGCCGAGTTTGAAGCCTACACCCCTTATTACTATTCGACTTACGAAACAGAAGATGAATCCAAGGCTTCTTCGAGAAAGAAGGTCATGATTTTAGGGGGAGGTCCCAATCGAATCGGCCAGGGGATCGAATTCGACTACTGCTGTGTCCATGCCTCGTTTGCCTTAAAAGAATTGGATTATGAAACGATCATGGTGAACTCCAATCCGGAAACAGTTTCGACGGACTACGACACCTCTGACAGACTTTATTTCGAACCCCTCACCTTTGAAGATGTTCTCCACATCATCGATGCCGAAAAACCTGATGGAGTGA
Organism: uncultured delta proteobacterium; assembly: GCA_963827685.1. Classification (GTDB taxonomy): domain Bacteria; phylum Desulfobacterota; class BSN033; order BSN033; family UBA1163; genus UBA1163. The sequence goes on from CAWHBU010000002.1 coordinate 1,188,501, forward strand.
TCGTCCAATTTGGAGGCCAAACCCCTCTCAACCTGGCCGTGTCTCTGGAGAGGGCAGGAGTGAAAATCATTGGAACGAGTCCTGATAACATCGATCTGGCAGAAGACCGAAAACGGTTCAAAGCCCTTCTCAAAAAGTTAGGCCTCATCCAGCCTTGGAATGGTACGGCCAATTCAGTGGAGGAGGCGAGAAGGGTTGCGGAAGAGATCGGCTATCCGGTCGTCGTGAGGCCCTCTTATGTATTAGGGGGAAGGGCCATGGAGATTGTTTACGATGAGGAAGCCTTAGAAGGTTTTGCCCGCCGTGCGGTGGAAGCCTCTCCTGAACACCCCATTCTCATCGATAAATTTTTGGAGGACGCCATCGAGATTGATGTCGATGCGGTCGCCGACGGAGAAACCTGTGTCATCGCCGGGATCATGGAGCATATCGAAGAGGCCGGGATCCATTCTGGGGACAGCGCTTGTGTCACGCCTCCTTATTCTCTCAGTGATGATCTGATCGAGGGTTTGAAACGAAACACCTATGCCTTGGCCAAGGAGCTCCAGGTGGTCGGCTTGATGAATATTCAATATGCGATCAAAAACGATATCATCTATGTCCTGGAAGTCAATCCCAGGGCCTCCAGGACGGTTCCCTTCATCAGTAAGGCGACCGGAGTTCCCTGGGCAAAGGTAGCTGCCAAAGTGATGGTGGGGAAAAAACTCGATGAATTGGGGATTCGGGAAGAAGTTGAAATCCAGCATATAGCTGTAAAGGAATCCGTCTTCCCGTTCAACCGTTTCTATGGAGTCGATACCGTGTTAGGTCCGGAAATGAAATCGACCGGAGAAGTGATGGGGATTGATACCGATTTTGGAATGGCTTTTGCCAAATCTCAAATCGCCGCAGGGGTTAATATCCCTTTGAAAGGGAAAGTTTTCATCAGTGTCATGAATAAGGACAAACGTTCCATCGTCTTCCTCGCCAAGAAACTGGTTGACCTCGGATTTGAGATCGTAGCCACCAAAGGAACGGCTAAAGTCTTAGCCAATAACGGAATTCCTGTCCAAACGGTCTTTAAGTTTGGGGAAGGAAGACCGGATATTGTCGATCAGATGAAAAATGGAGAGATCCATCTGGTGATCAATACCCCCAGTGGAAAGAAACCCAAGGCAGATGAAGTGGCCATAAGAAGCCAATCCGTGGCACACAACATCCCCTGCGTGACCACTCTCTCCGGTGCGGAGGCAGTCGTCAATGGTATCGAATCCTTGAGGAGAGGCATGTCGGTGAAGTCGGTCCAGGAATACCATCGGAATATTTCACCTTCTTCCCCTTTACTTCAAAAACCCTTGAGCGCTCATCCCACGATCGGGTAAATTGAGGTCATTATTATGGGAGTTTTGACAAGAGAAGAAATCTTGAAAGAAATCAGCCAGGGAACCATCGAGATCGAACCTTTCGAGAAGGACCAGGTCGGTCCGGGTTCCGTTGACCTCCATTTAGGAAATGAGTTCAGAGTTTTTAAGAAGCTGAGAAATGCCTGCGTGGTTGAAGATAATATTTCGGTTGAAGACCTCACGGAACGTCTCGAGACAGAAGAATCCTTCACGCTGATGCCGGGTGAGACGGTCCTGGGAATTACTCACGAAAGAATTAAGCTACCTGCAAATATTTGTGGTTGGCTCGAGGGAAGGAGCCGCTTTGCCCGAATGGGCCTGGTCATTCACATGACCGCAGGATTCGTTCAGCCTGGGATAAACAATCGCCAGGTGCTTGAGATCGGAAACCTGGCGCCGTTTCCTCTTGTCCTCAAACCCGGTGTCCGGATCTGTCAGATCATCCTCGAGCGCACTGAGGGAAAAGCCTCCTATCAAGGTAAATTTATGAACCAAAACCGGTTATAAATGATAAGAACCAAATCCCAAACACCAAATAACAAATAAATCCCAATCAGCAAAATTCTAAATTTCAAACAAAATGGTTTTGGTCATTGGGACTTTGGATTTTGGAATTTGTTTGGAATTTGTAATTTGGAATTTGGAATTTATAGTTATAAAGCCCGTTTTAATACATCCATGTTGGGTTAGGGATTTAGGATGAATAGGTATTCCATTGGCTCCATTGTTGGTATTTTATTGCTATGGGAGCTTATCGTGAGATGGCTGGAGATTCCAAAATTTCTCCTTCCCACACCGACTGCAATCATCTCTTATATTATTGCTAAATTTCAACTCCTCGCCTCCCACACGCTCATGACCTTTCTGGAAGCAGGGGCCGGCTTCATCGTCGGGTCTCTATCTGCCATTGCGACAGCCATTCTCTTTCTCTGGTACCGGCCTCTGAAGGAAATGTTCTACCCCTATGCCGTAATCCTAAACAGTACTCCGATCGTTGCCATCGCTGCACCCATTGTGATCATCTTCGGAAGTGGTATGGGCTCCAAAGTCGTGACCGCCGTCATCTGTGTCTTCTTCCCGGTTTTAGGACCAACCTATAAAGCCCTTGCCTCGGTGGGCGCCACAGAGATGAAATGGATGGACTCTTATCATTCATCCAGATGGCAAACATTTTGGTATCTCCAATTTCCCTTTGCTCTTCCTCAGATATTTGCAAGTTTTAAAGTCGCTTGGACATTGGCCGTGATCGGTGCCGTCGTGGGGGAGGTCTTTGGGGCTTATCGGGGACTAGGGTTTCTCATCGTAGATGCCATCTACATCATGGATACCCCCAGGGTTTTTGCCAGCATTATCGCCTGTTCACTGCTTGGACTTTCTTTTGTCGGAATGATCACCCTCATTGAAAAAAAGACCATCGCTTGGCATATCTCTGAAGAGAGGAGGTGATTTTAAGTTCGGAGTTCGGAGTTCGGAGTCTAAAGTTCAAAATCTAAAGACAACAAGAGATTGAAATTTTATTATTACGCTATGCCCTATGCGCTTTGCGCTATGCTGTTTAAAACCAGAGGAGGAAATAACATGAAGAGATTCTTATCATGTTTTATATTGTTCACGGTCATGAGTCTGCCTTGCTATGCCATCGGCCAGGAAAAGGAGGCCATTGTCCATGAGGCCTGGTTTGTCCATATGGAATCAGCAGGCGGCTGGGTAGCCACCGATAAAGGTTTCTACGTAAAGATGAAAGTGAAAGAGGTCCAGGGAGGACCCGGGATTTCTCCGATTCAAAAGGTGGTGGCTGCGGCGAGGGCCGGAAACATCGTTTTTGGAAATGATTATCCGGAAAATATTATTCGAGCAAGAGAAAAAGAAGGGATCAATCTGGTTGCCCTGAGCGTCGATTTCCAAAGCAGTGCTATGAGAATTATCAGTTGGATTCCGATTAATTCAGCAAAGGACATAAAGGGAGATTTCGGCATCTGGATTGGTTACGATTCCAAAGCAAAATGTGCTGTGGGCAAAGGATGGGAAAAACAGTTTACCATCCAAAACCAGGGCGGGGATATCAAGCCTTGGCTTGCCAGGACCTGGCCACTCGCCTCTGCGATGACCTATAATGAATTGATCACCGCACAGCGCGAGGTGAAAAAAATGGGGAAAACATTTTACACGATCGACTATAAAGATTTGGGGATTGACTGGATGGATAATGTCCTCTTCACGACAGAGGAAATCATCAAGAAATATCCAGATGTCGTCCAAGCGGTCGTGACGGGGAGATATAAGGGGTTCTTGTGGGCTCTTGAAAATCCCAAAGAGGCCTTTGGCGTTTTGAAAAAGATCAACGAGGGTCTCGACTTTCCGCACGAGATGGATGCCGTGGCTCCGATGAAGGCCTTAATGATCACCCCTGATACAAGAAAGAACGGTTTGGGTTACATTCTTCCAAAGAAATGGGAAAATGTGGCAAAGGATATGTTCAAGGCCGGGCTCTTAGAAAAGACGGCAGATGTAAAAAAAGTCTATACAGAGAAATTTGCAAGCGGGGTGGTTCCTAAATAGTTTACCAATCAAACGTGGCAATCCTGTAGCGTCGGCATTAACTGCCGACGGGATTTCTCAATTCGCCCCCAGTAAATGGGGGCGCTACAGTTTTAAACACAAAGCAGGAGACCTTGAATGACCGAGCGGACCTTTCTCGAAAATGTAGGCAACCCTTACAGCATCAATGCGATTGGAAGTGCCAGGGCATGGGAGGTACGTCATCTCCGAAATGACCCAACCATCCCCCCTTTGATTTATGTCATTGAAAGCGATATCGGTCAACAATTTCTTCTTGGAAGAGAAATCAGCGGCCGACCAAAATTCAATATGATCCGTTACATTGCCAAATCTTTCGCTGAATTATTTATTGAGCAACTTAGCCGTAAAGGATTATGTCAATACATTATTCTCAGGGGGGCCTACCCTTTCGATCTCCAATATGCCTTCGGGTTTGCCGCACCCTATGACCGCATGCTGCTTCCGACCGGTTTCATCAAGCTTCAGAGAGTTCTCAACCAGAAAGGCACAGACTGGGAGATTCATGCCCAAAACTTTATCGGAGAATATCAGGGGGATGCCTGGCTGATCCCCGATACAGCCATTGCCTCGGGTTCGACAATCGCTTACTTTTTAGGAAACGCTTTTGCTCATCATCTGCCAAAGCAGGTCTATATCATCACGGCATGCGGGAGCCTGGAGGGTATCCAGCGAATTTATCAAGAATGTTTGAAGAAGAAGGTGGAATTAGTCCCTGTCTTCTCTCAATGCATCTTCGAGGTTTCAAAAGTGGGAAACCTTCCAAGACTTCCGCTCACCGACCTTTCCATGATTAGCCCCGGTTCCATTACAACCAAAGAACTCTATGAAGGAGCGTTTCGCCGGTACCAGGGGACCCGGATGTGCTGTGTCGGCGATATCGGGGAGAGTTTGGAGGACCCTGTAAAATATTCCATCCATACCCTCTGGGAGATGCAGATCCTGGGAATGGATCCGAAAAAAGAAGATTGGGATGCCTGGACAGTTGATGTTCGGACGGAAGAAATGAAGAAGAAGGTCCATGATTTCAATCCTTCTCTTGCTGATTATTTTAAGGAAATATGGAAATGACTGGCAGGGTTGGCGGTGACGGAACCCAAAACAATTGCTGAACCACCAAAAGAAGCAACTTATGGGCCATTGCGGACGGGTGAACCACAGATGGGTGTTACACCGCTGAGTTCTACTGCATCGCCTGGATCCTCGTACAAGATTGACGATACGGAGAAACAAATTAGTAAAGAACCCCGCAGCAGAGCTGCGGGGCATTAAAATTCAAAACTTAATTGCTCCTGTTGCTGATACTTTATATAGCGACGTATGACTTCAGAGGTAACTTTGTCTCCAACAGACCGAACAAAATACCCATCACTCCAAAACTCTCCACCCCAAAGCTCTTTCTTCACCTCTGGAAACTGCTTGAACACCATTTTCGCCGAGATACTCTTTATGATCTGCACAATCTCTGCCGGACAATACCGAGGAGGGGCAGACAAAAATAAATGAACATGATCATCCTTTACCTCCATCGTATCTATCTCAAACTCGTACCTCTCCGATATTTGCTCAAAACTCATCTTAAGCCTTTTTGCCAACTCACCTCCCAATATCATCTTCCGATATTTGGGAACCCATACCATATGATATTTCAAATCGTAGACCGCATGGCTTGTTCTTTTTATCGAGCTCATGCAGTACTTATACCATGTCTTATCGCTTCGCGAACCTGTTTTCATCCGCCCAGCAGAGCTGGGCGGTATTCAACAGGTATTTTTTATAAATTGGCATCACCTATTGGGCTTTTTACAAAGTTTGCTAATGCTCTGCTTTCTCAAACTGAGAGAATGGAATCGCAGAAAATAGACACTCCCGCAATAGAATATTACAGGAAGGGATTTAGTGATGTCGTTTTCATTCTAAATAACTCAGTGAATGGAACGAAAGTTCCTCTTTATTATGATGAGATTTTTAAACAAAACAACTAAGCATGAGAAAAGGGGGAGGCAAGTGCTCTCAAATCTTGCCCTCCCCTTTCTTTGCGCAATCATTGTTTTGGGTGGAGGAATGAAGGTTATGGCTGATTCCTCCCACGATCTTTACTATTTTTATCAGGAGGGATGCTCAAAATGTAACCGAGTGAACGTCCTTCTCAACCATATGGTTAAGAAGTATCCCCAATTGAATATCAAAGAGGTTGACCTCAATACACTGGACGGACAGCTTTTAAATGAAACCCTGTCCAACCGTCTCAATCTCTCTATGGAGAAACGTTTGATCGCACCAAGTATTTTTATTGGAAATGACTATATCTCTCCAGATGAAATCACAGAATCCAGGGTGGAGGCATTGATCCAGAAATACTTGAGAGGCTCAGAGAAGAGATGATAAAAACTCTTCCACTCCTACTTCTTTGTGCAATCATCATTGGATTATTAGTCTACGGATCACGCATCCGAAATGAGGTATGGACTGATGAGATCCGGCTTTGGTTGAATTGCGTTAAGCACTCACCTCAGAAAGCCCGACCTTACAATATCCGCAGCGTCGGCATTCCTGCCTGCCGGCAGGCAGGTACTGCCGACGGCATCTTCAATCGCCCCCAATAAATGGGGGCGCTACAAATTCTACTGCAAATTTAAAGGAAGGACGTTATTGAATCCTGAACCAACCCCTCCGGTCGCCATCCGTTTGACCAATGTGAAGAAATATTTCAAAGACCGTGATGTGGAAGCCCTGGATGGGATCAACCTCGAGGTCGCTCAGGGTGAGTTCGTCTCCCTCATCGGTCCGTCCGGATCGGGAAAGAGCACGCTTCTTGAGCTTTTGGGGGATATTGGCGATGAGGGTGGTCCTACGGATGGAGAGATGCTTATCGAAGAGAAGACGCCCCAAGAACTGAGGCAAGCAAGAGGATATGGAATTGTCTTTCAAGATTCTACCCTCTTTCCCTGGTACCGAGTCTTTGAAAATTGCCTTTTGCCCTTTCGGATTGCGAAAAGCAAACTCCGAAAAGAAGAGCAAGTGAAGCGGATTGAATCGTTATTGGAAATGGTAGGCTTGGACAGAAAATTCTGGTCTTATTATCCTAAAGAACTCTCTGGAGGAATGCAGCAGAGAGTGGCGATCGTCAGAGCCCTTGCTCTGGACCCTCCCCTTCTCTTGATGGATGAACCCTTTGGTGCTCTGGATGATCTCACTCGAAAATCGATGCAGATGCTTTTACTCGATATCTGGGCAAAAACAAGAAAAACCATCCTGATGGTGACCCACTCGATTTCTGAGGCCTGTTTCATGTCAGACCGGGTAGTCGTCCTCTCCCACCGCCCTGGCCGTATCGTCCGTATGATCTCCATCCCCCTGGACAGACCCCGGGATCGATCCATGACAGAGACCAAGGCATTCGCCAGAATCTGCGGAATGGTAAGGGAGGCATTAGGTTCTGGAGGAGGATTGGAGGAGGATACGCTGATCAGAGAATAACAGTTCGGAGTTCGGGGCGATGAGTTCGGAGTAAGAAATATTCAAAAAAACTCCGAACCCCGAACTAATTACTCCGAACGAGAGTTGTGAAACTCAGGATTTGACCTTACAAACACTGTCAAGTCAGGCAACCCCTCCTTCCTAAAATCTGGACTTCAAAAAAGTTGAGAAAAGGTGTATATTACAAACCGTAATCGAGATTTTAGGAGAAACATCGCAGCAGCATAAAAAATAATGTTTTTCGCAACTATAGGAATCTGTCGTATTGGAAATTCCTGCAGGATTCGTCTTCTTGTAATTGTTCATACAGAAAGAGGAGAAAAAATCAGAATAATAAGCGCAAGAAAAGCAACCAAGATAGAAAGGAAGCAATAAGAAAAAAATGCCAAAAGATCCAGACATGCTTGAAGAATATGATTTCAGCAAAGGTGTTCGGGGAAAATATGCAAAAAAGTATGCGGAGGGAACAAATGTTGTAGTCATCGAGCCCGATGTTGCGAAGATTTTCCCCGATCATGACTCTGTAAATCAAGCTTTGAGATCACTCGCAGAAATTATTAAACGGCAAAAAAAGGTCGCATGACAACGGGAGTGCTCAAGGCAACGTAGATGAGTGCCCAAGGGAGCGTAGGGAAGTCTGTAAATTAAGTACGGACAAGCGCCTCTGGACTTCACAAAATAATTTAAAATATTTAAGTGCGCCCCCCAAAGGCCACCCCGGAAAAGGGTGAGTGGACCATGCGCTATGCCGTGAAAGGAGGAAAGAGACCATGAGAAATAAGTTGATTGGTAGAAGAGATTTCATGAAATCAACACTCGCTGGGCTTGGCGGATTATTTTTTGTTCCTAAGATTGATATGAAACAGGAGTTGAGGGTTATTGATGCGAAGGGGAAGGAAAAGAAATTTGTTTACCGAACCCTTGGAAAGACGGGGATCAAGGTTCCAGTGGTCAGCATGGGGGTGATGAATACTGATGATCCGAACCTTGTCCGGGGGGCGCTGGATTCCGGTATGGTGATGCTCGACACCGCTCAAACGTATCGAAGAGGCCGAAATGAAGGAATGATTGGAGAGGTGCTTAAAGGACGTCCCAGGGATTCTTATGTCATTGCCACCACAGCGCGCCTCCCAAAGAATCAAATAACCGGTCTTTATACAGAAGAGGCAACCGAAGAAGCTTTTCTTAAGAAAGTGGACAGCAGCCTTAAAAATTTAGGACTGGACTATGTAGACATTTATCACCATAACGACGTACGGAAGAAAGAGTCGGCCCTGTATGAACCCATTTTGAAAGCATTGGAAAAGGTGAAAAAGGAGGGGAAGGCTCGCTTTGTAGGGATCACCACCCACATGAATGAGCCAGAGGTCATTGGTGCAGCCGTCGATTCGAAATTCTACGATGTGATTTTGACATCCTATCATTTTCAACAGAAGCATTACGCTGAGGTGAGAAATGCTATTGCCGGAGCAGCGCAGGCTGGCATTGGAATTGTTGGAATGAAAGCCATTCGAGGCTGGTCCAGGCAGACTCCCTCTGTGAAGAACGCGGCCACAGCCCTGAAGTGGGTTCTCCAGGACCCAAACGTACATACCATCGTCCCTGGATTCACGACATTTGAAGAGATGAATATTGACCTCAACGTTATGGAAGATCCCTCCCTGACAGATTCTGAAAAGAAAGACCTGCAAAAGGAGGTTTCCCTGCCTGGATTATACTGTCAGGGTTGCAGGCAATGTTTGGGGCAATGTCCGGAGCACCTACCTATCCCTGATTTAATGCGCGCCTATATGTATACTCATGGCTATCGTAATCTTACACATGCTCAAGATCTCATATTGTCCCTGAATCTTCCCACCAGGGTTTGTGAGGATTGTTCTCAGTGCCAGGTGAGATGTTCGATTGGATTTAACGTTTCTGGTAAGATTCGAGATGTAGTCCGTTTAAGAGATATTCCGCCGGCGTTCATTGGATAATAAATCCCTCCCGGCCTCCCTTTTGGGAAAGGGGAGGAAACAATTTGTTCCTCCTTTCGTAAAGGGGGATTTGAGTTTTCGAAAAAGTCGCGATTTGATATTCATATATTCAGTTGGAAGCGATACAAGCTTTCACTCGGTAATCTTCAATTCCTTTGGCATCGGGTAGCTGAACATTCGTAGGTGGAAACGGTAACCTGGTTTCTTATCTCTTCCTTCCTCCTACCAGTAATTGTGTTATAGAGAGAGTAAAGAACCCCGCCTACAAGGCGGGGCTTTAAAACCCTTAAAACAATTTTAGTTGCTTACCATGAACCTCGTCTCGATGATATTTGATGTAGCGCTTGATCAAATCCGCCGTGATTTTATCCCCCACGGTCCTCGCAAAATACCCATCCTCCCAAAATTCCCCTCCCCAAAGCTCTTTCTTCACTTCCGGAAATTCCTCAAATATCTGACTCGCAGAAATACTCTTCAGCATCCCTACTACCCGTGCAATCGAATATCTCGGCGGAAAACTCAAGAATATATGAACATGATCCGGTGCCACTCTCATCTCCTGAATGTCAAAACCATAATTTTCTGCAACTTCTCCAAATATCTCCTGCGCCTTATCCCTGATATCTTGTCTCTTAATCCATTTCCGATACTTCGGCGCCCATACCAAGTGATATTTTGTGTCATAGACAGCGTGAGCAGCTCTTCGGATAGTCATGCACTTTCATATACCACATTTTTCTGCCTTCAGCAGACGCATCTTTCATCCCCGTCCACAGGAAGGGGTTTTCAGATGCGATTTTAATAAACTAGAGAGAGTGAAAGGCAGGAGAACGAACTTCTTCCTGGGTCAAGAGCCCTAACTTCAGTGTGTTCCCTGCCTCAAATGCCCCTCTCGCGCTGCTGACACCACTCCTGCCGAAATCCCCCTCTCCACCGACACAACACGTTGTACACCTGCTTGACATGCAAGGCCGCTTCTCTTATTCTTGTCTCAGCAAGTTCTTATTAGAAAAATCAAATAGAATCAGAATATCAGAAGAAAGAATGAGATCAGACAGATCACGGAGTCAGGACTTTCTGGTAGTGGTGCCGGGTTCAGAACCGAAAGTCCGATAGGCTCCTAGCGCAATGAAACGCTACTCGGAAGCGAAGAGTTCATAGATAACCTTGAACCCATAATGGAGCAGATGCTTAGGTAACTAAAGTCGGAACCGAAAAGAAACAGATCGACGAATTGAGAATGAATATCCCCCGCATTCTTCCCCAGTTACGCCAATCAGGCAAAGGAGATCGATAGTGCACACCACAGTGAATAGAACTGATAGGCCAGACGCATCCTACTCTAGCAAGACTGCCGACAGAATCGACAAGGATGGCCACCCGTGGGAGGTAATTGCGCTTGTCACAGTACTCATCTTTGCTCTAGTGTTCCGTTTGTGGGGCTTAGATCAGAATGGGTGGGGTGCCGAGTATTATACCGCCGCGGTACGGAGCATGGTAATGAACTGGCACAACTTCTTTTACACCGCCTTTGACCCGGCCGGGTTCATCTCCGTTGACAAGCCTCCGGTCGCACTATGGCTTCAGGTCATCAGCGTTAAGTTGTTCGGCTTCCATCCTTTGAGCATCCTCATGCCCCAAGTCCTTGAGGGCGTCGGTTCGGTTTGGATCCTCTTTCATCTGGTGCGGCGCCGTTTTGGCGCATCAGCCGCCTTGCTGTCGGCCCTTTTCCTTGCCATTACACCAGTATGGGTCGCAGTCAACCGCACAAACAATACCGATAGTTGCCTTGTGCTGGTTCTCCTGCTGGCCACTTGGGCTCTGTTGAAGGCGGCTGAAGAAGGAAATCCGGCACTGCTGTTCTTGTCCGCTGCGCTGATCGGCCTCGCGTTCAATGTCAAGATGCTGGCGGCTTACGTCGTGCTTCCAACCTTCTTTGTGGTGTACTTTTTCGGTGCGCCTCAGCACTGGCAGCGTCGGCTCATTCACCTGGGAATGGCTACGATCATTGTGGTCGCAACGTCTCTGCCTTGGGTCCTTATGTACGAATTGACGCCGGCGGAGGCCAGGCCGTTCGTTGGCAGCAGTCATCGAAACTCGATGTTGGAATTGGTGGTCGGCCATAACGCCATGAATCGATTCGTATCACCGGCGAAATATTCAAGGGCCGACACGCACGGACAGGGGACGCCGAGGGCGGCAAACGCGGGTACAGAATCACCTCTCGGAGCGCGTGCAGAGGGCAGGACTTTCAATGAATTATCGCGGCTCTTCGTGCGCACCCCGACAGGCCCGCTACGGCTGGCTGCCGGTCAACTCGCCGGACAGGTCGGGTGGCTATTCCCATTTGCAGCCATTGGACTCCTCCTGGGTGCGCGTCAAAACAGATTTCGTAGACCGCTCACCTCGAGACATCTGTCCCTGCTGTTTTGGTGCTGCTGGACCTTAACCTACGCTGGCGTGTATAGCTATTTGGGCGGCATCATACATTTTTATTATCTTTCAACCATGGCGCCTGCTTTGGCGGCGTTGGCCGGCATTGGTATTGTGAGCTTGTGGACTGATTACCGTCAAAGGACTTTATATGCCGCCCTTCTCCCGGTGACTCTGCTGATGACGGCTGTCTGGCAGCTCTATATCCAGGCGAGTGCCCTCGGTTGGTCACTCAACCAGTTCACAGACCTGTCGAACAATTGGCTGAGCTGGCTTCATATCGCGTTAACTGGCGGGACCCTCGTCGCTGCCGCAGGGTTGCTTCTGATTCGGTTTCAGAGTGCATCAAACCAGGCAACTTATGGTCTTGCCGTGGGCTCGCTCACAATCGGGCTCACGGCGGTACTGGTACTCCCTGTCGCGTGGGCATTAAGCAGTGTGTTCCTGCCCGGTCAGGGTGTGCTTCCCTCATCAGACCTGTACCGGCTAGTAGCTGTTTTCGGCAATGACGGCCCGCGTGTACGCGCTAAGCCTAGGCAGTCAGTAGACATCTCGAAACTGGTTGCTTTCCTAAAAGCTAACCGCAAAAGTGAACGCTACTTGCTAGCGACCTCAACTACCGAGCTTGCCGCTCCGATCATTATCAGCACGGGCCAGCCCGTGATGGCAAGAGGTGGTTTCCATGGACTTGATCCCGCTCTAACCCCGGAGACGCTCGCGCGAATGGTTGAGGCCAAGCAGATTCGTTTTGTGATGATTGGTGACGTTGCGATCGTCAGTCGGAGGATGGGCGCCCGCACAGCCGGGAAATGGGTTGCTGGTTGGGTGCGAGCGAACGGCAAGCTCGTAGATCCAGCTTTGTGGCGAACAATCCGTACGACGCACGGCATGCAACTTTATGACCTGCGACCTGAGACCGGCCTTGTTCTGACTTCATCGATCACGGGTGAGCGTAATGGTCAAATAGAGGGGAACGTCACTGTAGTTAAGCCTGTTAAATAAATATGGACAAGCGCCTCGGGACTTCACAAAATAGTTTAAAATATTTAAGTACGTCCCCAGGGCCACCTTTTTGGAAGCACACTTACCTGCCGACTGAATGCAACATCAAGGTAAAGTCGTCCCCCCTCTGGACTCCATCAAGGCATCACAAAAATCTTTTTGCCTTTGGTCGGCGAAGCCACCAAAATCCAAAGCCAAAGATGACGATCAGTCCGCAAAGGATTCCAACCAGGATTGGCCAGGGAGGAATTAGGCTCTTCTCCACATCCGAAGACGCAAGGAGATTGACTTCTTTGGCCACCTTGCCTTCGTTTTGGACAAGAACTCTTGCTACCACCTGACCTTTTTGAATAGGAGCAACGACAAATTGTGGCAATTGGGGAACAACGGAAACTAAATTTTCCTTGCCCTTCCCCACAGTCACCCACCCCTCCTCTGCAGCGGTCAGAACAAGCTGATTCAACTTTCCTCTCTTCACCTTCACAGGGCCAAATGTTGCACCCTTCTTAACTCCTTCTACTGTGGAGAAATTCTTAAAACCATATTCCAATAGTTTCTGCGCCTCGGGCCCCCTTTTCCTCATCTTGTCGCAACCCATCACCACAGCAATCATCCTCTGTCCATCCCTCTTCGCTGTGGCGGTCAGATGATAACCCGCTTCCTGAACATGTCCTGTCTTTAATCCATCCACCCCAATGTTTTTTTGGAGAAGGGTATTTCGATTTTCCTGATGAATGCCATTGTATTCGAATTCAACCGTGGAATGGTAGACGAGTGCCTCCGGATGGTCCTCAATATAACGTTTCGCCAATATCGCCATCTCCATGGCCGTAGTATACTGACCGTCGGCAGGCATCCCATCGGAGTTCTTGAACTGAGAATCTTTGAGTCCCAGGAGCTTGGCTTTTTCATTCATCTTTTCAGCGAAGGCTTCCTCTGATCCCGACAGGTGTTCTGCCAGGGCGACGCACGCATCATTTCCGGAAGCGATAGCGACCCCCTTCAATAGATCCTCAATCTTGACCCGCTCTCCGACCTTGAGGAACATCGTTGAGCTATTGCTTTTATACGTTCTTTTCCAAGCCTTTTCACTCACTGTCACCATATCATCCATCTTCAATTGGCCTGCACGAATGGCATCAAGAACAACATAGAGGGTCATGACTTTGACGAAACTGGCAGGGGGAATTTTCAAATTGGGGTCCTGTTCATAAAGAACTTGGCCCGTGAGGCCATCCATCAAAAGTGCGGATCGGGCGTCGCATCGAAGGCTCCCTGAGGTCGCCTGGTTGGCTTGCTCCGTTTTGGTCCTCTCTGGAGTTTTTGCACTATGTGAGGCTTTGTGGGTCTTTGAGGTCTTAGTGGTCTTGGAAAGGATCTGGTTTGGAAAGATAATTAAAAATACAATCAGAAACAGGATGATCATCCAACCATTTTTTTCCGAAAATCAATCATCTTTTTTCTCCTCCGAGTTTGCCCAGAAATTTTTCAAAGAGAATTATTCTTAACAGATTCAATTCCCATTTTCAATCTGAATATTGAAATAACCCGCCATCTTGGTTAGACTGAAATGTTAATAAACACTTTTATATAAACTCTGAATTTCCATGGATAAAGAAACTTCTCTTTTGAAAATACTAAAGCAATTCGAGACGATCACTTCTGAGGGATATCGAGAAATCGCCTCTTCCCTCCCAAAGGACCGTGTTCCCATCGGCTTTTTCTGCCCCTATGTTCCTGAAGAGCTCATCCATGCAGCCGGTGCGCTTCCGTTCCGGCTCATGGGCACGGCCATCAAGATGTCCCATGTCCAGGCACATCTTCCAGCCAACTGCTGCCATCTGGTTAAATCTTCCCTCGAAAGCTTACTCCAAGGGGATCTCGATTTTTTAAAGGGAATCATTTTCAGCCATACCTGCGACGCCATGCAAGGGCTTGCCGATATCTGGGCTCTTCAGAGACGGATCCCTCTTCAATTCAATCTGATGATACCCTCACGTTTAGATTCCGAGCCGTCCCGCACTTACTTAAAGTCAGAGATAGAACGATTTAAGAACTTTCTGGAATCCAACGTGGGAAAAATCACTCCCCAGAGCCTCAAGGCCTCTATCCAGCTTTTTAATCGTATCAGGGAAAAACTCCGAGAGATTTACGCCCGCAGGCCAAAATGGTATAAACAAATCTCCGGGAGTGACTTTGCGCGGATCATTCGAGCAGGCTATCTGATTGATCGTCAACGATACCTCGAACTCTTGAACGAATTTCTGGATGCGTTACCCAAAAAAGCAGAGGTGAGTGAAAATCCAGTTCCTGTTTATCTTGCTGGAAATATGATCCATGATGATCCCTATTTCTCTTTAATCGAAGAGGCGGGTGCTGTCGTCGTCCAAGACGATCTTTGTAGCGGAACGCGATTTCTCCGCCTCATGGTCCCGGAAGATATTGATCCAATGGAAGGACTCACCAATCGTTATCTGACATCCTTTATGTGCCCCACTAAGCATCAAGGGGCCTATGCCCATGGTGAGACCCTTTTAAAGGAGGTTCAAAAATCCGGGGCAAAAGGGGTCATCTTTCTTCTTTACAAATATTGTGAAACCCATTTTTTTGATTATCCGGATTTGAAACAGGCCCTTGAATCGAAAGGGATTCCAACACTTCTTCTCGAAGTGGAAGACCCATCCTATTCCGTTGGGCAACTGAAGATCCGGGTTCAGGCTTTCATAGAAATGTTAAGCCCTATTTAAATATTGGGCAAAGCGCATCGTGTAAGAATGGAAAATCCCAAATCATAAATTCCCTGCCTACCGGCAGGCAGGCAAATCCCAAATAAGCTCCAAATTCCAATTTTAAAATGACCGAAACAACTTCATTTGGAATTTTGGTAATTGGAATTTATTTGGGATTTGGTGCTTGCCCTGCACCCTATTAGGTACAGGGCTTGGAATTTGGTGCTTTAGAAAGAATGTATGGTAGAGGATCAACTCCAAACTAATCCTTACCGGAAGATACGTTCCACATCAGCCTATCGTCGCCTGATGACCGCTTATTACTTTATCGTCATGCACCCAAACTGGTTTGGTAAGAAAGTGGCATGGATTACGAGTGGCGGCCCGGTAGAACCTCTCTATGCCATGGGAGTCCTCCCATTTTATCCGGAAAATTACGGGGCGATGTGTGGAGCATCCCGGATGTCCGTATCCCTCTGCGAGGCCGCGGAGCATAAAGGATACTCCCACGATCTCTGCTCTTATGCACTCACAGATATTGGGTCTTCTCTTACGGGCAAAGGTCCTCTCGGCAGACTCCCTAAGCCGGATTTCTTAGTTTGTGGCAACAACATCTGCGGAACGGTCATCAAATGGTATGAGCTTCAAGCCCGTGCTTTTAACGTGCCCGTCTTTTTCTTTGACACTCCCTTTATTCATGACGAGGTCGAAGAACATACCTTGAAATATGTTCAGGACCAGATGAAGGAATATATCTCTTTTCTCGAGAAACAACTCAAGCATCCGTTTTCAGAGAAACGTTTTCAAAAGGTCTGTTCCCGTTCTTTTGAGGCCGTCGCTTTGTGGAAAGAGATTCTTGACATGCCCTGCCACCATCCAGCGCCGTTGGCCGCCTTTGATGCTTTCATCCATATGGCTCCTGTCGTCACATTAAGGGGAACGCGCTGGGCAGTCCGGTATTATAGAAAACTCAAGAAAGAGATGGAACAAAGGGTGAAACAGGGAGTGGGAGCCTTCGCCCGCGAGGAAATACGGCTTATCTGGGATAACATTCCCATCTGGTACGATATTCGAAACCTTTCGAAGCTCCTCTCTTCTCAAGGAGCTGTTCTGGTCGCTGATACCTATACTTCGGCCTGGGCTCTGGATCAACTTGCCCTGGCCCCACCTTTGATGAGTGGTTTGGCCAGGGCCTATGCCACCATCCATCTCAATCGCGGCTTAGAATACAGGGTACACAAAATAGCCAGCCTGATTGAAAAATACGGAGCCCATGGATTCATCATGCACTCCAATCGAAGCTGCAAGCCCTACTCCCTGGGTCAATACGATCTTAAAAGGGAAGTCACCCGGTTAACCGGAAGACCTGGCCTGATCATCGAGGCGGATCACACCGATTCCCGGAGTTATGCGCCCAAGCAGGTAGAAAAGCAGATTCAGATCTTTTTGGACATTATAAAAGGGAAGGGATAGGGAGTTATTTAGCTTTGTCGAGGAACAAAAGTTTCTATTTTAGACGTGGTAGTACTTTCTAAGTTTATTCCAACGCTCTCGAACTTCTTTTTCTTCTGCAGCCAGCGCTTTAGTCCACCCAAGTTCTTCCACTGAACTCATTAGTGCAACCAATTGCCTAAACTTTTCAATCTCAGGAATGTTCCTTAACTCTTGTCTTTCAGTATGGTTTACAATTTTCCACCTTCTCCTAAAAGCCCTCGCCTCCAATTTTGTGATCCTATTCTTCACGATTTCTATTTCCCCTGACACATTTTCTTTTTATATATCCGTTCATAATGAAATCACTCCCCTTCTTTTCCCATCCTGAATTGGGACAAAGCATTCCAGGAGGGGCGAGGATTACCGTTTGCATCTGCCAATCCCATCGAACCAAAGTAAGGTTCCTTTCTATCATGAAGAAGCAGCCAATAGATTCTCTCTACACCGAATTCAAATGCTTGCTGATACGCCTCCGCAAGCCACTGAGCTTGTTTCTCATTGGAGCCATTATCCATACGACCACTTGTCACTGTCGGAACGCTCACAAATCCCGTTTCCGTGATCCAAACGGGGCGGTCCCCCAATCCTGATTTTTTCATTACATCCCGAATATGTTCTAAATAACTGCGAAAGGTAAGCCCGTTTGCAATGATTTCGCTCGGGAAATAGTAATTGTGAACACTGACCACATCAAAACTTTTAGTAGAAAGTATCGGTTGCAACCAACTGTCGTGCCATTTCCACGCCTTCTGGCTTCCCGACCCCAATTCAAGACTACGAATAATGCCACACCCCATTGCGGACGGAAGCACTTTGGCTTTCGGGTCGGCCTTTTTAATCGCGTCATAACCAGCCTTCAACAGCTCTAAATATTCTTCCCGGGTCCCCTTCCAGAAAGCTGCCTCATTCACTTCGTTTTCAATTTCGTAATTGACCCCTTGCCCACGGTAGCGATTGGCAAGGATTTCCACAAAATGAACCCACTCCTTCCTATCCATCGATGGCGGGTTAATTTCAATAACACCCCTCCTGGGCCTACGTTTTTTTGTCTGCTCTCGAAAAGTGGTGCGTATGGTGAAAAGGACTTCGATTTGTTTTGTTTGAGCCGCTTTTAATAGCCGATCGACGGCACTCCAATCATATTCGCCCGGGCGCATCTTTACAAACTGCCATTGTAAAGGGACACGAATGGTACCCACACCTAATTCTTGTATATATTTTATTTCCTCTCCGAAAGTACGCAACGTCGCATTTAATCCCAAACGCCTTGTCCCCTGCGAGTGGGCATTGAAAGCCAACATAAAGGATAATAGCATCATGCTAATGAACAACACGCTCATTCTCACCATCGTGGTTCCTCCTTTTTCCCTCTCAACTGTAGCCGCCACACCCTCCCCTGCCTACCGGCAGGCAGGCTCGTCCTCCCTCCTTGGAGACTGTGTCGAAAAAGTGACTACGCAAAAAGATGTATCCTTCATATTAGAGAATGCAAGATTGTTAGGGGACAGGCGGCTGGCTGAGGAAGCTTTAGAGCGAAACCTTTTGTCATGCAAATTCATACGCCTATACTTCGTGAAGACATCATCTCCGATGATAAGAATGATTGACCATATCTTTCAAAAATCCGCAATTCTAAAGCTTCCGAAGCTGGTCACCTGGCCCTCACTGCGATTACGACACAGTCTCCTGAGGGGGAGCGTGGCGTGGGGGTATCATGAATTATTGCGTTGGTATTAGTGAACAAATTCTAACACCTGATCCACAGGCTTTCTATCCCTCCGAGGCGACTCGTCAGGATATCCCACGGCAACCAGACAGATAAGATCCATGTCCGAAGGGACTTTTAGGATGGCCTCAATTTCTTTTTTGGCTTGAATAGGCGACACCAGCCAGACAGCACCCAACCCCATACCATGAAATGTCAGAAGCATCGTTGTCACGGCAGCGGCTGCACTCTGGATCGCCGTAGGCGCCGATCTTCGAAATCCCAGGATCTCCTTAGCTTCGCGGTCGAAGGATTCTCGGGCAACCAATACCTTATCCATCGGACTTTGATACTCACCGGTAAAAACCCCAATGCAAGCCGGAGCGTTCCTGAAAAAGGAGGCGTTATTTTGATAACGTTTTACATCTTCTTGCCAGGACATCGCCTCTGGCCAAGAAGCGATTTTATCCGCAACAGACTGGACGGCATTCGCCATTTTCTCAATAGTTTCTCTCTTCTTTACAATGATGAAACGCCATCCTTGATAATTACCTCCATTGGGAGCCCATGTGGCCAACTCCACCGCCTTCTTGAGCAGCTCGTCCGGAATTTCCTGCTTTTTCCACTGTCGAATCGAACGCCTTCCCTTAATTAACTTTTCTAAACTCTCAATCTCCATTGATTTTCCCTCCCCGAACCGAGGTAAAGGTTCTTGAGCCTTGAAGATTAAACTTTTTCCAATTTCTCTTTGATCACCCGCTTAAATGCCTCAACCACTTCGGGATCAAACTGTTTGCCCGCTTTATTGACAATCTCCTCCACTGCCTCCCAGGGCGGCATCCCCTTTCGATACGGACGGTCGGTTGTCATCGCATCAAAGGCATCGGCAACGGCAAGGACACGGGAACCCAAAGGAATCTTAGCCAGTTCCTCTCGACCTCCATCGATTGTTCTCATGAAATATTTATGGTGGGATATTACGATAGGCACGACTTCCTTCAGGACTGACCCTACAGCAGTCAGAATGTAGGCGCCTCTAACAGTGTGTTCGTCCAGCAACTCTTTCTCTTCTGAGCTTAATTCAGCCGCTTTGCGAAGAATCTCGCCACTAACCTCTATCTTTCCAATATCGTGAAGCAACCCTCCCACACGGATATTTTCAACCTCACCCCGGTGTAGCCCCATGGCAACCGCAATCTCCATAGCCAATTCTGAAACCCTTACAGAATGCCCTTTCGTGTAACGATCGGTCGATTCGAGATATTTTGAAAGGATCTCGAGGATGCCGATATAGGCACTTCTTAAATCCTGCAAACGGCGTTCATTCTGCTCGTATAGCGTTCCCACGGCAACGCTCGCGAGGATAAGAAATCCACCCCAGGACATTAACTGGATAAGGTTGTTAACAAACTCCTGCTTTCCTAAAAACGACTGGGGAAAAAGCAAAGCGGAGATGACCACGACCAGAATGGAAAAGACAGCCGTGAGAAGACCCATGCGCCGCCCTAGAAAGTAGCCTGCGGTCAGCACGGGGAGGTAATAAAAATTGAGGATAATGAACTTTTCTTCAACAAAATAAGTTCCCATAAATGCAGCCAGAAGGATGATGACTACCATAATTCTTTCAAAATGTTGCTGAACAAATTGCTTAAAGCGTTCCATAATGCCTCCGTGCGATTAGTATTCACTGCCAGGCGGGCATACAACCCTAAAAAACACTTTCATTCGGTGAAGACACCAGAATGAGCAAGAGAAAACATTCTTATTCTATAAAATTTAATGGGATAGAACAAGAGAAAATTGAATTCGGAAGAATGGAAGATCAAAGACCAGAGAAGGATAAAATAATAACCAATTCAAAATCTCTGAGCGTAGCGGTGAGCAAGGCTGAAATATTTTTGGGCCCTTTTGAGAGCTTGTGTCTTTTCTCTGTCCGGTATATTCAGATCGTCCAACCGGAAGCTTTCCACCTTCCCGCGGACATAGGATCGGTAACACTTGTAGAAATCCAATACCTCCACTAATTCATGGTCTCCCGACTCCCCGATAAAGGCGCGGATGAGATGTTCGCTGAGATCCTGCCTGTCGTGATAATCGAGATCCATGGCTAAGAAGGCGATGTCCGCCGCCATATCCGTATAACGGAACCGCTCATTAAATTCTATGCAATCGAAAATAGAGATCTCATCTCCATAGAAGATATGTTCCAGCCGAAGGTCTCCATGGCAGTCTCGAATTCGATCGGAGGCAATCCTTTGATAAAATATTTCTTTCTTTGCCTTAAAGAATTCGTTAGTCCTATTTCTCACCTCTTCGTAGACTTCTCTGGGAATCGTCACGTCAATATATTTTTCTGTCTGTTCGAAATTCTCATCCGTATCCTGCTTCACCCGCTCTGGCTTGGCAAAGCCTTTGATGAGATCATTGGTCTCGGCATTGAAATAGAATTTTACTAATTTTTCTGAAACGGCCTCAATCATTTTGGGAGTGACCTGTTTCCTCTTAAGCAGTTTGTCCATCAGAAATTCTTCGGGAATCTGTTTCATCTTGACCGCATACTCCACCAACTCTCCCTCACCGTCCAAGAAAATCCGATTACCTTCACGGGTAATCTTCACCACACCCAGATAAATATCCGGGGATAGCCGTCGATTCAACCTGACTTCTTCTTCACAAAATAATTTTCTCTTTTCGAGAGAGGTAAAATCCAAGAAGCCAAAATCCACGGGCTTCTTCACCTTATAAACATGTTTTCCAGTTAAGAAAAGAAGGGAGATATGGGTCTCGATAAATTTTATGACCCGGGGATGGTCGGGATAAATCTCCGGATGAAGCAGTGCCTTCTGGAGGGAAGCGATGTCAAGAGTCATCTTTTTTCGATTTTTTTAATCTTCCAATCTGGAGGGGTATCATGTTCCGTGTCGATCGTGAGGTAAATGATTGGAAGCGTCTTAAACCTCTTTTTTAAATCTGCCGTATCAATGGGCTGAAACAGGGCTTTATTGTTTAAGTAAGCCTCCTTGGTTAACGCGTTCGACTCATAATTTTCTTTTGTCCTCTTCGAAATCCGCTCCATGGACTTCTCCTCCGTGCAGACACATTCTGCAACGACAAAAGCCCGATGGGCCTTCTCAGCCAACTCAGCGGCCCTTGATCTCAAATCCTGAGTGAAAAAAGTGGCATCTAAAATCAGCCCGTCATGAGCTGTCTTCAACGTATTCTCTGCCCGCCGAAACATCTCTTCATAAACCTTCTTTCTCCTATCCGGGTCTGAAGCCACCTTAGTGTCGAAGATATCCTCACCCTTTAGAACCTCGAGCCGGATCATATCGGATCGAAGAATCTGAAATCCTTTCAATCTTGCGATTTCCTCTGTCACCGGACTCTTCCAACTTCCCGGAAGTCCCATAGAGATGAGGACACTCCGGTCAGGGACTTCTGACTTGACAACCTCTGAGAAGCTTCTCTCCATTTAAACCTCCTTGTATCGTGCTTCGTGTCCGTTATCCGTGCCCGTTTTTTAGATTCATTCTATCACATTTTTAGGGCTTCCAAAACAGCATCATGCAAAATTCCATTACTCACCAAGATACCGTGGTTCTCTACCATCTTGATCCCGCATGAAAAATCTAACGGGCGTCCCAAAACATCTGTCACCTTTCCCCCAGCCTCTTCAGCGACAATCGACCCGGCAGCATGGTCCCAAATGTTTTCCTTATACCCTGGCTCAGCAGTTGAGGGAACTCTCAAATAGAGGGTGACTTCCCCTCTTGCTAAGATCCCATATTTTGCCTGGCTATCCATTCTGAGGGAGGGCTTTAAAATATTCAATTTTTCTGCAAGACGTTGATGAGTAAGATGATCGGCGTGGTCGGGCTCCACGCTCTCAGTGATGATCGCCTCGGAGGGATCTGCCGCCTTGGAAACGGAGATCGTCCGTTGGTTACCGCCGTGACGATCCATCTGGACTGAACCCTTTCCCTTCAACGCAACAAAAAGACAGCCTTTTCCTCCGGAAGGCTGCTTGACATCCGAATAGAGGTTAGGACAGGCTAAAATGCCTAATTTCACCACGCCATTTTCGATAAGGGCTAAGGCAATCGCATATTGATCTCCTCTGAGAAATCCCTTCGTTCCGTCAATCGGGTCTAAAGTCCAAAAACGATCGGTAATAGAATCGGAACTGAAATCAATCCAGGAACAGACTTCTTTTGAAGAGGATGTCCGAACGAAAGCATTGACATAGTGGGTCACCTGCTCAAGGAGGTTTGAACGATCCGCTCTCCTTAATTCTTCAGAATCTTCCTCTGCGACAATCGTATCGTTAGGAAATCTTTCTCTGATCAGTTTACAAATAATCGCCTGAGACCCATAATCTGCAATGGTAACAGGGCTTCTGTCACTTTTTAGAATGGACCCCGTATCTACAAGGTCCATCCTTATTTTTTGGCAGAGTGCCGAGGCTTTGATGGCCGCTTGGATGGCTGTCACTACTTCAGGAGAATTTCGATCCATATCCGTAACTACTTCGTAAATTCGAAATCCTAATCTCGGGCGAAGCGTCCGTCTCGGACCAACTCGAAACAAACCCCAGATCGTAATGATCAAATTTCCAAACGAACCTCATTCTTTGTTTCTAAAATTTCATATTTCGGTCATTTGAATTTGTTTCGCCTGCCTACCCGGCGTCCCGCGCTTGCGGGACGAACGCAGGGATTTCGTGCTTAGAATTCGGGATTAAAAATAGCAGGAGGAGGGGTATTTTCACCTCTCCTCCTGTGATGCGTCTCATGGTGCCGAAGGGGGGATTTGAACCCCCACGGGGATTACCCACCACCCCCTCAAGATGGCGTGTCTACCAATTCCACCACTTCGGCAAAATGGAGATAACTCCTCAACCTCTACTTCTTTGGTTCAGGTGCAGGCGTCTGAGGCCCAACCGGCATTTCTGATGGCGCTGCAGGAGCCGTCGGGGCCGGTCTTTCCTTCATGATCGTGGAGGCCTTTCGGGTTGAGCTAAAGGCTAAGTAAAGTGAAGTGATCATAAAGACCACGGCAACCCCTGTGGTCAATTTTGAAAGAAATCCCATCGCACCCGCACTTCCAAAAATGGTCTGACTCGCCCCTCCAAACGCTGCCCCCATCTCTGCGCCCTTCCCCGCCTGAAGAAGAACGATTAAGATGAGCGCAAAACAAGCTAAAACGTGCAACACTGCAATGATTGCCATGGATTCGTAACTCCTCTGCTTTTTATGATTTCTATGGACAACGACAAAATTCCAATACCCAAACTCCAAGCTCCAAACAAATCCCAATTTCCAATGTCGAAATTACAAAAAACAACAAATTACACACATCCCTTACTCACCAAAAATTTGGTTATTGGTTATTGGAATTTATTTGGGATTTGGTGCTTGGTGTCTGAAATTTGCTGTATCATTATATATCACAATTCCTTAAATCTGACAATCTTTGAGAAGGACTCGGCCTTCAGACTCGCCCCTCCTACCAACGCCCCATCGATATTCGGCTGGTTCATCAGTCCCTTGATATTTTCTGGGGTCACGCTCCCGCCGTACTGGATCCGGATTTCCTCCGAGATCTCTCGTGAATAAAGCTTTTCCAATTTTCCCCTGATGAACCGATGCACGTCTTCAGCCTGTTCTGGAGTGGCTGTCTTCCCTGTTCCGATGGCCCAGACGGGTTCGTAGGCGATCACAATATTTCTCATTTCCTTATCGCCCAATCCTTTCGATCCACCTTCTATCTGCCTCTCGATCACCAAAAACGTCTTCCCGCCTTCCCTTTCCGTTAACGTCTCACCCATGCAGAAGATCACCTTCAAGCCCTGAGCCAGTGCTGCCTTGATTCTTCGATTCACCGTCTCGTCTGTCTCTCCGAAATACTGCCGTCTTTCAGAGTGACCGATGATGACATAGTGACAGCCCACTTCCTTGAGCATGAGAGGAGAAACCTCACCGGTGAAGGCACCCTTTTCCTCCCAGTAAAGATTCTGAGCGGCGATACGAATGGAAGAACCTTCAATCTCCTTATGGACAGCATAGAGTGCCGTAAAAGGAGGAGCAACCGCCACTTCCACTTTCCCTTCAACTCCTGAAATGGCTGCCTTCAGCTCCCTGACGAGACCGAGAGCTTCCCCAACCGTTTTATTCATCTTCCAATTTCCCGCGATGAAGGGTAATCTCTCCATTATTACCTCCTCAAGGAGATTTCTGAAAAAGTCCAGAAATCTCTGATTACACCGATTAGGGACGGATTACACAGACTGAGAAACAGAATCTGTGGAATCATCTTTCAAAATCTGTGTAATCAAGAAAGGCTTTTCACGGCTTTCTAAGGGCCTCGATGCCTGGCAACTTCTTCCCTTCGAGAAATTCGAGGGAGGCTCCACCTCCAGTAGAAATATGACTGATTCTATCCGCCACCCCTGCCTGGTTCACTGCAGCAACAGAATCTCCTCCCCCCACAATACTGAAGGCTGAGGAGTTTGCGATCGCCTTTGCTATGGCAGACGTCCCCTGGCTGAATGGCTCCAACTCAAAGACACCCATCGGTCCATTCCATACAATGGTTTTGGCAGATTTGATCTCTTCTGAAAAGGTCTTCACTGTCTCCGGCCCAATATCCAGGCAGACCCATCCCGATGGAATCTTATCGTTCTTTACAACCTCTCTCTTCGCTTGAATATCCATTCGTTCGGCAGCGATATGATCAGAAGGGAGAAGAAACTTGATCTTCCCCTTTGCTTTTTCAAGGAGGTTGAGCGAGAACCCAATTTGGTCCTCTTCGACAAGTGATTTTCCTACTTGAAATCCCTCTCCTTTAAGGAAAGTATAGGCCATCCCTCCCCCAATCAGGAGGGTGGTCACCTTATCCAGAAGATTTTGGATCACACCTATCTTATCAGAAACCTTTGCACCCCCGAGAATCGCCACATAAGGCTTTTGGGGGTTCACCAGAGCCTTCTCCAGACTCTCAACCTCTTTCATCATTAAAAATCCTGCCGCCACGGTCTTCACATAACGTGTCATTCCTTCTGTGGAGGCATGGGCTCGGTGAGCTGTCCCAAAAGCATCGTTGACATAAACGTCACAGAGGGAGGCCAGGGCTTTTGAAAAAGCTTCTTCATTCCTCTCCTCCTCAGGATGGAACCTGAGATTTTCCAGGAGAAGGATTTCCCCTTCTTGCATTCCTCCAATCTGTTTCTGAACCGCTTCCCCAATGCAATCCGTGGCTAAAGCCACTTTTTTCCCCAATCGTTGAGACAACCTTTTAACAACCGGGGCCAGACTAAATTTAGGATCCTTCTTTCCTTTAGGTCTCCCCAGATGAGAGGCAAGGATGACCTTCCCCCCGGCTTCGCTGACAAACCGAATGGTTGGAAGGGAGAGGAGAATCCGAGTGTCATCGGTAATGTCACCCTTCTCGTCCTGAGGAACATTAAAATCGACCCGAATGAATACCCGCTTCCCTTTCAATTCAATTTGGTCTACGGCTTGGATTGGCATGAATCGCTCTAACCTCACCCCCACCCTTACCCGTCAAGGGGGAAGGAATTTTCTGAACGAAACAAAGAATTTTCCCCTTCCTTGCGGCAGGGAAGGTTTGAAAAAATTGTCCCCCGTGCAGAGGGCGGGCAGGGATGTCGTAAAAGTTTTACAGCGGTACCTCTTCACGTTGGCTATTTACAATGAAAAACTCTCCCACATATTGACCACTTACAGGCCTTTGTTACCTTTATCCTCTTAAGTAACCGCATTTGTAAAACTTTGGAGATATTCTTGCCCGCCCGGCTCCCCGAATTTTTTCACAGCTTCAGGGAATGGATGGGAGGGCGAACGATTCAGAATTCCTTCATTTCTTCCCAAATAGATATAACAGCAACTCTACCATTCGATTGGAAAAACCCCATTCGTTGTCATACCAGGAGATAATCTTCGCCAATTTTCCACCGATCACCTTCGTTGACGGACCATCCACAATGGAAGAATGGGGATTACCATTGAAGTCAATGGAGACAAGAGGTTCCTCACAAAAACTCAAGATCCCTTTTAATTTCCCTTCTGCATAGGACTTTAAAACCTTATTCATCTCTTCTACGGTTGTCTCTTTTTTCAACCTGGCTACCAGATCGACCACAGAGACATTCGGTGTGGGCACCCGGATGGCCATCCCGTCCATCTTCCCTTTCAATTCCGGGATGACCAAGGAGAGGGCGGTGGCCGCCCCTGTGGTGGTTGGAATCATGGACATTCCAGCTGCCCTGGCCCGGCGAAGATCCCGGTGCGGAAAATCGAGAATCACCTGATCATTGGTATAGGCATGAATGGTGGTCATCAGTCCATATTCCACCCCGAACTCATCCACCAATATCTTGGCAACAGGAGCAAGACAGTTCGTTGTGCAAGATCCCATGGAAATGATGTGATGCTTTGAAGGATTATAATCCTTCTCATTGACTCCTAAGACCAAGGAAACATCCGGGTCTTTCGCCGGTGCGGAAACGACCACCTTTTTTGCACCCGCTTCAATGTGTTTTGAACCGCCTGCTCGGTCCGTAAACCTCCCTGTGCTTTCGAGTACCGCATCCACTCCCAAATCCTTCCAGGGAAGCTGACCCGGGTCTTTGAGCGCAAAGACCTTCACCTCTTTTCCGTCGATCAAGATGGCATCCTTCTTCGCTTCGACCCGTGCCCCAAATTTTCCGTGGACGGAATCGTATTTCAAGAGATGGGATAATGTCTGTGCATCGGTGAGATCATTGACCGCCACAAATTCCAACTCCTTCTTATTCAGGCCTGCTCGCAGGACATTTCGACCAATTCTTCCAAACCCATTGATTCCAACCCTGACTGCCATAAGAATCTCCTCCTTTCAAAACTTAACTACATTATATAACTTTTTCTCGCCCGTTGCGTCAATATTTTTTGGCGGCATTTAGGGACTTCACAAAAGGGGGATGACCTGGTATATTGGATTTGACCAGAGCAGATAAAATGGAAAAGAAATCCCAGGTGACACGGGACAGAAACATCTTAGAAATCGTGAGAGGGCTTCTCCTCTCGGAGGTTGTTTTCCGGGAAATCTTTGAAAAACACAGAGAGGGTCGTCTCCGTTTCTCAGATATCGGCCTTTGGGTGGATGACAAAGGTCAGAGCCTCCTCTACAACTTAAAGGAACAGTCCCACTCCCTCTTTCGATATAAAGGGAAAAAGCCGATCCACAAAAATGAGTGGCTTCTCGACTTAGTGATTGGGTCTATTTTCCATGAAGCCATGAAGTTGAGAGAGAACCTTTACCAGATGGAAGTCTATCGACCCAAGTACCTTCAATACAAATCGAAGTCCGGGAAATCCGACTATGAGAAAGACTAC
The DNA here is from genome assembly GCA_963827685.1 of uncultured delta proteobacterium. Classification (GTDB taxonomy): domain Bacteria; phylum Desulfobacterota; class BSN033; order BSN033; family UBA1163; genus UBA1163. The sequence continues at coordinate 1,216,674 of CAWHBU010000002.1, forward strand.
ATCCAACTCTTTGAACGAATTATTCTAAAGGCAGAACAAGGAGTAGCAGAAGGGATGGAGGAGACGCGATCTCTTTCTAAAGATGCGATGGCACAACTCATCGATCTTTTCAAAGAGAGCTCGAAGAATGCCCTTTTGGTCCGTTTCCTCTTGGAGAATTTAACTCTCCTTCAAGAGGTTTATGGTTCCAAAAAGGCCAAAGAGATTTTCGATTTGATGTTCGAAAAGGGATTTTTAGATGCTTACCAGTCCGCCGGTCAAAGCTATCTCCAGAGCGAACATTACGACATCTCCGCAGACTATTTCTTAAAAGCTTCTAAATTGGACCCTCATAACCATGACCTCCAGTTCCTGCTAAACTTCAGCCTCGGGATGAATGAGTATTACAAGAATGCCTATTCAAAGTCCTTGTTCTATTTTTCCAAGTTGATTTCCCTAAAATTCAATGGAAAATTGATAAAGGAGTATCTCAAGAAGGTCGAAGAGGTCTGTAAAAAGATCTTTCCCGAGTTGGAAGAAGAAAAGGGCCTTAAAGCTGCGAGAGAGGCAGGTTCCCTTGCTGATCGAATAAGAAAATGTTACGATGAAGTTGTAAGGAGTTCGTGAGATGCCTATTTACGAATATCAATGTCACCAATGTCGAAACGAATTTGAAAAATTGGTATTGAATACTTCCGAAAAGATTGCCTGTCCTAAGTGTAAGAGCAGAAAAGTTCATCGGATGATGTCTGCCTTTGCCTTTTCCAGCGGTGGAAAGTTTAAAAGCACCGCCAGTTCCTCCTGTGGAACCTGCTCAGCCACCAGCTGCTCCACCTGCGGCTCCAAATAAAGGGTTCTATCATTCAAGGGTCCAAGGGTCCGAGTTTTCTGCAATTTATCATACCCATTCATAAAATGTCTTTTAGAGCTTTTTACATTCTTTTTAAGACCCTCCTTTTTTCTTTCTTCTTCAACATGCGCATTTCTTAATCTTTCTTGACCCCTTGAACCCTGAATTAGAGATTAGTCAGGTGTCTTCTCATCTCCATCTCTTCCCTCACCGAATCATTTTCTTTGAGCCCTCTTAAAGCCTCGTCAATCATTTCCATCATTCTTTCCTTGTCCTCAGGAAGTTTCCCATCGAGGGGGAGAAGATTGGAGATATGATCGCTTACGAATTGAGAAGTCACCTGAAGCTTTTCCAAAAGCAGCTTTGTCTCCACTAATATCGTTTCTGGTAAAGCCGGCTGGAAACGACCCTCCATCATGGCCTCATAGAGCGGAGAGTTGGGTTGGGGGATGCATGTGCGAACACGGATGAAATGAGGATCGATTTGATTCAATACCTCTGCGGTCCCCCTGGCATGTTGTTCCCATTTTTCTTCACCTCCAATCCCTAACAAAACATACAAAGAATATTCAAACCCAGCTTCTTTCGCTTTTCTCCCTGCCTCGACCATCTCTTCTGGAGTTGCCCCTTTTTCAATCTCCTTGAGGAGTTCACGATCGCCCGTCTCAAGCCCTACATGGAGTCTGGTTAAACCCGCTTGACGGATTTTTATCAAATCTTCTGAAGGTTTCTTAGCAATCGTTTTAGATCGTGCATAACTGGTTACCCTTTCGATATGGGGAAAGAAGGAGAACAAGGTGTTCAAAATTTTGACCAACATTACGGTTTTCGCCACAAGACTATTAGAATCTCCAATAAAAATCGTCCTGACCCTATCTCCGTAAAGATCTCGTGCTAATTCGATATCCCCCAGAATCTCTTCAAGGTCCCTGATTTCGAATTTCATCCCTTTATACATTGAACAGAAGGTACATCGGTTCCAGGGGCATCCTCGGGTAATTCTAAGAAGAAGGCTGCTTGCCTCGCTGGGGGGCCTGAAGGGTGGAAAATCATAATCTCTTCTTCTCAATCCAAATCTGCCGATCGTCATGATTTACCTCAATTCCCAATTCCCCCAACCCCCCTTTAGTAAAGGGGGGGAGAGGGGGGTTAAAATATCATCGAGACAGGAATTCCCTTCTTCTCAAAACGCTCTTTCAACTCCGTTCCAACCAGATGAAAATAATCCTCTTCCAAATACTGATCCAGCTTGGCTTTGCGATAAATCGCCTTCACCTTGTTCGGGTAATTCATTCGATCGATAAGCACCTCGTCAATCAACCCATCCAGCATCGCTACCAGCGGTTTCGGATCTAAAGGAAGCATCGGGCCGATGAAAGCATAGGTCCGAATCTTTTCTTGACGAAGGGCTCTCAGGGCTTCAACTCGAGACAGAACAGAAGGGGAACAGGGTTCAAAGATCTTCTTGATCCCCTCATCATGAGTTGTAACGGAGAAGCCTACTTCAATTCTCTTGAACTGTTTAAACAGATCAATGTCTCTCAGACAAAGAGGTGACCGGGTCAACAAATTTACTGAAAGTTGAGCATCCAGAAGAGCTTCCAAACATTTTCGAGTCAGTTGATATTTTTTCTCGATAGGCTGATAGGGGTCGGTCACCGTACTGAGGGCCACGACCCCTTGCTTCGCCCTCTTTAACTGCTTTATCAGCAGGGGAGGGGCATTCACCTTAACATCGATGAACTCCCCCCATGGCTCCAGATGACCGGTAAAACGCTTCATGAAACTGGCATAACAGTACCGGCAACCATGCCCGCACCCGACATAGGGGTTGATACAGTAATCAAAACCAGAAATGGCTGTCTTGGTCAGAATGGTCTTGGCAAAGATCTCTTTGACTTTCATTAATCATATTATAACGGAGAGGCGAGAAAATCGAAAGTTCTTAAAATTCTTGAGTTCAAGGGTTCTAGTGAAATGATTGAAATCACAATAAAATAAAAGTCCCGTTAGGGAAAAAACATTGAAGATTAGGAATTTGATAAGGTTTAAAAAGTATAGGGGAAATTGGAAGAATATTTATAACCTAGAACCCTTCACCCCTGCCTACCGGCAGGCAGGCTGGGCTCCTCGAACCCTTTTGTGTTTTATTGAACAGGTAGGTTAAATAAAGGCGAGTGAGAATTAGAAGTCCCTTTTAAAGGAAAGGTCCCATTAGATTGAGAATAGACCTGCTGAAAGAAACCAAAAATATCTATCTCTCCTCCTTTTGCTTTCTGCCAGAGATCATAAAGGTGATGAGTGGTAATCAAAGTCATATTGTGCCGGCTTAAGAAATGGCTCAACTCTTTGGAGATATGACTCACCTGGCCTCTTTCAGAAAGTGGGAGGCGGATATGGGTGCTCGCAATAATCAAGGATTTCTCGTTCTCTCTTTTTTCTTTCTCAAACTGCAAAGCCCGGTTGATCTTGGGATGGTTTCCTTCGACCTCCCCTTCACTCATCAAAATCTGTACTCCGAAAGCCATGTGGGTCTCGGGAATTTTAACAATGCGATCCACCGATTGGTAGTTGACACCGGTTGATATCTTGAACCCCAGATCCTTGAAGATGGAATGAACGGTATCCATTAATAACAATTCACTTTTTGGCCAGAGCAGCGATTCAATAATAGAAAAATCCTGATCTCTGATCGCTGTCGATTCCTTCTTCGTGGCCTTGTCGATTTCTGACTTCAAAAAACTCTTCCGCGCCGTCTTTTTCTCGGAGCTTCTTTTTTCAATTCTGCTTACTACAAGCATCGCAATCAGGCAACCCAAAGGGATGAAGAGCTTCAGCTCTTCGGAGAATTTGAGAGCGCTAAAGATCGCAAGAACTGCAAGCAAAAGCTGTAGTATCCCTAACATCTGTTCCCCATCACTTTAAAAATTAAATAAAAACAATAAGTTAAACCACATTTATACTCTGAGCAATTTCTATACCAAATTTGAAAACGTTAAAAACTGCTTATGATTTCAGCTGATTAGCTAAATATCACTTTAGCGAAGACTCTGTTCAAATATGACAATATTTCATGATTTGAACGAAAAGTGACATATTCTGACACAAAAAGGCACAATTTTTTGGAAAATAAGGGGTGCAATTTAAGGTCTGCGGTTAATGGGATGACGGCGCAAAAAGATATTCAACCGTTCGATTCAACATCCTCGCTCCCTTCACTTCTGTTTCGAATAGAGGGACGATCGCTCTTACCTTGTCCCCGAATATCTTCCAAATCTCTGCCATATGTTCGTCCTGCATCTGAATTCGGTTGAGGACAAACTCCACAGTATCTTTTCCGACCTGATCCTTTTGAATGACTCCGTTGACCACCACACCACCAACAGGAATTCCGAATTCATGGAACCAGTTAATGAAGCGGGTGATGACAGCAATGGGAAGGCTCTCGGGGAGTGTCACGAAAAAGAAAGCCGTGAGGGCTTCATCGGTCAGGAGGTTTTTCGCACTGCCCATTCTATCCTTGAAACTTAAGAGGTAATCCAGGAGAGGGTCCTTTTTCTCTTTTTTCGAGAAAGAGAGGATTTCCCTTAACGACTTTGCTTCCTCTCGGCTCTTCAGCATCTTCTCCACCCAAAGGGAGTAGACCTTCGACATTCCGAGAAGGCGTCTCGCATTCGCTGTGGGGGCAGTATCGAAGACGTAAAAATCATATTCATCCTTGAACATGAGATCCACCATATTTTCAAACATAGCCGATTCTTCGAAGGCAGGATTCATCGTCGCCGATTCGATGAAATCTTCTGCTTTGGTCGTGATATCTGCAAATTTGAGAAACCAGTTGATCTTCTCTCGGATTTCTCGTTTGGACCGTTCGATCGTATCCCGTGTATCGATCTCGAAGGCATAGCATTTTTCTTCGTCGCAGACGATGGCTGCTCTTCCAAAGACATCTTTTTCTAATAAGTTAGAAAGGCTATGGACGGGATTGGTCGATGCCAGTAAAGTCCTCTTCCCCTGTTTGGCCGACCAGAGAGCTGCTGCCCCTGCCATGACGGTCTTTCCAACACCTCCTTTCCCCCCGAAAAAGATATATTTCAAACGAGGGTGATCTTTTAAGAATTTTCCCATACTGATCGTAATTTGGTCCATTTTTAAACTCCCGCCTATTGCTTTTTTCTGCTTACTGCTTTCTGCCTACTGCTTACTAATTAAAAATTCCCAAACATCGCCTTGGCCATTTTTCCAATCATTGGAAGGCCGGTTACATCTCGTTCCATCTCAGGCACAGATGCTAAAATCTGTTTATCAAAAGTGGTGTCAATCACCTTCAGGTAATGTTCCTCCATCGTGAGACGATTTTTTAAATATTCGGGAATATTTTGGTCCCTCAATCCAAGAGGCAAAACCCGATTAATGATATATCCACTTAAAGGAACGTCAAACTTAGCAAAAAGTTCTGCCGCCTTTAAGGTGTCCTTAATGATCATCTCCTCAGCGGTCAAAACAAAAAAGAAGGCTGTCTTTTCCTTATCGGTCAGGATCCTTGAGGATTTGTTGATGCGTTCTTTGATATAAAGAAGTTCTTTCAAGATGGCGTCTTCATCCAATTCTTTTTCTCGCTGCATCACAGCTGCCACCTGATCATACTCCCTCATCTGTTCTCGGAGAGCAGTGATCTTACTGATCCACGCATCATAGACAGACGCCATACTTAGGTAGTAAAGGGCATGACCTAACGGCACCAAATCGTAAATGTAGTAGTCGTAGCCTCCTTTGACGACAATATCCACCACCTCATCAAAAATGGCGCTTTCCTCCATCGCGGGCTCTGCCGCAGCAGCCTGAATATAGCTCTCGATCTCTTCTGGAATCTTATTCATTCCATACATATCGAAGATCTTCTGCCTAATCTCCTGCTGATATTCCTTCACACGACGGTCGGCGTCAATCTCTTGTGCATAGAGGTTGGGAATGATCTCTATTGGCCCCTTGCCAAAGATATCCCTTTCGAAGATATCGGTTAACGAGGCCTGCGGATCAACAGAGAAAACCAAAACCTTTTTCCCTTTTTTGGCCAAATAATAGGCCGTAGCAGCGGAGAAAGTAGTCTTTCCCAAACCTCCCTTTCCGCCAAACATGATGTACCGCCGATCCGGATACTTTTCAAATATATCTGCTAATGGAATGTCAATCACCCCTTTCTCGGTTATCGGGTTACTTGGGTTATTGGGTCTTTTGGGTTTCTTGTGTTTAATGATTTCATAACTCTAAAAACCCTATGAACTCAATAAACCCGATGGACCCAATAAATGTTCGTTGGCCTTTCAGGCCAAGCCATCCGTAAAATCTTTTTCCCTCAGCATTCTCCGCTTCCAGGTAGAAATCTGGGGAACTACATAAGGCAATAATCTTAATGAATAGTAAGGGGGTAGAATCGGCACACCCAGCATGTCTCCCATGGTGATGAGGATGAAGAGGTGCTCCATGCTCGCCCTCGTCTTCAAGGCAAATCGGTACGAGTCGTGAGCTGCCATCCCATAGACGAACTCTTTAACCGCTTGGAAAAATCCTGCTTTTTTCTTTTTCTGCTCTTCCGTCATAAAAAAGCATCCTCCCAAAAATTATTTCACGTCACGCCGGAATACCTGCCTGCTAACAGGCAGGCATTACCGACGGACGATAATTGTTTCGCCCCCAGTAAATGGGGACGCTGCATACTACGAAGCAATACTATAACACAAAAATTCTCGGTCTGCCTATCCCTTTGCGAGCAAACATCACTTCTATTAAAATTTCCCCTCCCTCCCTTTAATATCTACTAAAGGGGAAAAGGGGGGATTATTCGCTTTCACCGCTTCGAGCCTTTAACTTTACCTGCCCGTCGGGCCTTCACGCAACCGGGAACTTCGAACTTCTCTTATGCCTTTGCAGGCGCTCCTTCTGCTCGTATAACTTTGTAACGGCTAAAGGCCTTCAGTCCTTCCACCGCCAGAATGATCGCGGCGATGACCAGGAAGATTGCAACCAAAATCATCAGTGTGTTCCCCACCAGGGCCTGTCCCTTAACCGCCCCTAAATAAACCTGTTTGGAAAGCCTCCAGGCGGTAACCACCAGGGCAGCCGTGGTCGTGAAAAACATAAAAATCATCGGGTAAAAGGTCCATCCATAAGGTTTCCCCTGAGACATCAACCACGCTGTCATCAGCAACAAGGCCAGGGAGGCCATCAATTGGTTGGCTCCTCCAAAAAGTATCCAGAGGTATTGCCACCATCCTGTCAAGATCAGGATCAGTGTCAGAAGGCTGGCAATAATGGTCCCAATATGGACATTCTTAAAGATAGGGCTGATATCGCCCAACATTTCAGAAGTGGCCACTCTCATGAATCGAATCACAAGCTGCAGGATGGTAACTGCCAGGACGATTAACATAACGCCACCATAAGATCTCCCGACGGCAGCTGGAAGCCCCAATGCCCCTAAGAATTTCGACACTCCTGCTGAAAATACGCCAATAGGTCCTTTAGCAATGGCGGCCGTATATTCCGAAGACGAGGCGAAAATCGTTCCAGCAATGACCAGAGCGAACACGCCAAGCATCATCTCCACAAACATTACACCGCCACCTACTGGACGGGCATCTGTTTCGTACTCTAATTGCCTGGCTGTACCTGAACTTGAAACAATACTGTGCCATCCGGATACTGCCCCGCAACCGATGGTTACAAACATGATGGGCCAAAGAGGCCCAATTCTGATATTAAAGCCTGTATAAGCGGGTAGTGTAAAATCAGGATGGAGCACAAATACTCCGATGATCCCAAATAAGAGACCCAAGAAAATAATGTAGGAAGTGACATAGTTAATGGGAAGGGCAAATCTCCAGATCGGCAAAACCGCTGCAAAGTAGCAGAAGACAAGCGCAGCGATCGCCCAAACAAGTCGACTATTGGCAATATCCGCTCCAAGGATACTGTCAGAGGGAGCAACCGATCCAAGCCATATCCCGAACAACGAAATGGCGACTGTGATAACAGTGGTCAGAATAATATCCTTCTTCCAGCGATAGATCATCTGCCCAGCAAGAACTCCAGCGCCGGTGAAAAAAAGCCATGCCATGGGAGAACTTTTCGCCCCGATGGCTGCATCGACAACAATATTTCCAAAGGCGCCGGCGATGAGAAGCAGAAAGAAATAGATAAAGCAGAGTAGAACGATCCGAGCCCGCGGCGAGATCAATTTGTAGCTTAATCCGCCAAAGGAAGCTCCTTCATTTCGCATGGCCACCACGGCGCTCGAGTAGTCATGAACCCATCCAATGAATAACGCACCAAGGCAGAGCCACAGCAAACAGGGGAGCCACCCCCATTGAATGGCAATGATTGGACCAACGACTGGTGCTGCGCCGGCAATGGACTTGAATTGGTACCCGAACAGGATGTTCTTACTGGTGGGCATGAATTCCACCCCATCCATATACATCTTGGCCGGAGTGGCCCTCTTCGGGTCTGACTTTACAATTTTCGTATCCACGTACTTTGCATAGAAGCGGTAACCGATAAAAAAGACGATAAACCCTATGATCATAACAACAACTGAATTCATGATCTTACCTCCTTGTGGTTATAAAACCACCCTTGAGATATTGATGAATTCCCCCTACCCATATTCCTTACTCATGCGCGACGCGTTCTCACCTCCTTTAATTCTGAATGACCTAATTATATGCAAATAATTCTTTATGTCAACCCTCCGATTTACTCGGGTTGACCCTGCACTTCGATAGACTCGGTGTCCTGAGTTTGCCGAAGGAAGCAGCGCTTGCTTCACCATCCTAAACGACAAAGCTGAGCGCCGTCGAATGGGTCAAACCCAAAATTATTCGAAACACCCCAGCTGGCACTGGCTGATTTTGACCTTCATCTCATTCAAGATCTTTCCCATCTCCCTCTTAGAAATTCCAAAATCTTCAGCGATCTTAAAGCACATGGCACAGGGAAGTTTTCCGTCCTTGGCTTTTTCCTTGATCGCTTCCTCTATCTTTTTTCGATCCATAATGAGCTCCGTCACCCCCTCCCTTTCCCTCCCCCCTCGAGGGGGAGGGGTGGGGTGGGGGGCCTGGAAATATAAATCCCATATTCAAATCCATCCACCAACGCCAGAAAGGAGGCTTTATTAATATTCTCCGAAAATGCTTTCACCCTCCACGCCTCTTTTCCATTGCTAAACAGAATCTCCACCTCCACACCCGCTGCGGTTCCGGCACCCGGATCGAAGATTCTGGAACTGAAATCGACCAGTTTCACCCCATCAATCTCAGGGAAGATCGATTTGAGTGATTTTTTCAATACCTTGGCTAAGGCATCCACCGGGCCCACCCCTGTGTCTGCTTCGTGCATCTCTTTTCCATTGGCCCGAAGCATAATGGTTGCCTCAGGTTGGATGCCATCGTCAATCAGTCGATAATTACCGATGATCTCAAAATGGGGTTTATAGCTGGCCATCGACCTTAAAAGATTTAGAATCTTTGTCGCATCCTTGATTTTTTCCTCGACCAATGTTTCCCCCTGTAAAATAATGCCCATTACAATCGGATTTATACGAAATGTCAAGAAAAATTATAACATGAAAAATTATAACATGGGAATCGACGAAAGATGCTATTTGACCGTGACTCGTCTCCGTGTTATTTAAAGTAAAGTAAAAAATGTTTTACGGTCAAGGGCGCGAGACACGGATCACATTTTGGAGAGGATTGCTAAAATGAGACTCGGCGGGGTCATGCCACCCATTACCACACCTTTTCAAGATGGGAAATTGGCTTCGAATAAACTCAAAAATAATTTTCAAAAATGGAATAAAGCAGGTCTTTCCGGTTATCTCGTCCTTGGATCAAACGGTGAGGCGGTCTATTTAAATGAGAAAGAGAAAATAAAAGTCGTCGAAGTCTCAAGGGCATCTATCCCCAGATCAAAGATTATGATGGTTGGAACAGGGATGGAATCGACTCAGGAGACCATTCGCTTTACCGGTCAAGTGGCGAAGATGGGGGCGGATATCGCTCTCGTAGTCACTCCATCCTATTTCAAGGGATCGATGAAGCCCCAGATTTTATATGATCATTTTGTTGCTGTCGCAGAATCTTCCCGAATTGAAATTCTCCTTTACAACGTCCCACAATTTACTGGAATCAACTTAGAGTCGGAATTGGTCGCTAAGCTTTCTGAACATTCCAATATCGTCGGGATGAAAGACAGTTCAGGGAATATCGGTCAATTGAGTGAAATCATTCATCTCTCTAAGAAGGGATTTGCCGTCTTCGTAGGGTCAGCACCTGTATTCTTCCCCGCCCTTTGCGTAGGGGCGGTGGGCGGAATTCTGGCTGTGGCAAATGTGGTTCCTCAAGAATGCGTCCAGATTCAAAGCCTTTTTGATAAAGGGAAAATGAATGAGGCCAAGGCATTACAAAATCAACTAACCTCCTTGGCCAAAGCAGTGACAACAAAATATGGCATCGGCGGTTTAAAAATCGCGATGGATCTGGCAGGATACTTTGGTGGAAATCCACGACTTCCTTTAAAAAGACCGAGCAAGGAAGCTGAAGAAGAATTGAAACGACTATTCCTTCATTCGAAAGGTTGATATCTCCTGCTTATCTTTTTCGAAGTTTCATCAGACCGGTTACATCACTCTTCGCCTCGCAAGCTGAAGATCCTACAACCTTTTCATCGAATATTTCTGTGGTTAGGGTTCCCGATGACACCGCTCGGGGGGAAACGAACTCTTTGCTCCTTCCTGTGGCCTAATATATTCCCCGATAGCTGATTCATCTAACCGCGCCGTCATATGCCGAACGGGGCTCAGGCCGGAGGCTCAGCCGGCCTGCCGCAGGCAGGGGCTAACCCTGAGTGGCCCTCTAAACGGTGTCCTAAAGGGTAAGATCTAACGCCCTTGAATGGCTCAATTGCTGTTTCCGATCCACTCTGTTATAATTTTTTTTAAATTTGAGAAATTGAAAGGAGGGCTTTATGGGAACAAAAACCGAAGGAAATTTGAAAGAGGCATTTGCAGGGGAATCTCAGGCCAATCGAAAATATCTCGCCTTTGCGAAGAAGGCAGATGAGGAAGGATATTCACAAGTGGCTAAACTTTTCAGGGCGGCGGCTGAAGCAGAAACCGTCCACGCCCATAGCCACCTTCGAGTTTTGAAAGGGATCAAATCGACAAAAGAAAATCTTCAGGAGGCCATCGGTGGCGAAACCCATGAGTTCAAAAGCATGTACCCCGGGATGATCGAAGCGGCAAAGTCAGACAAGAATGATGCAGCCTTCCGAACATTTAATTTCGCTAATCAGGTGGAGAAAATCCACGCTGCTTTATACTCAAACGCCTTGGAGAAACTGGGGAAAAATGAAGTCGTGGATTATTATGTCTGCCCTGTTTGCGGCAATACGGTTGAAAAGGCACCGCCGGATAATTGCCCGATCTGCGGGGCTCCAGGCAAGAGTTTTATGAAAATTGCCTGATCATGATTCCGTCGGGGTGATGGGGGGATGAGGAGATAAGGCGAGCAGAACTTTCTCCTCACCTCTCTATCTCCCCAATCTGTCTGCAAGCGAATGATTTTTTCTAAGATATGAAAACCTATTCCCTTCATCCCGAATCGATTCGAAGCCTCTTCAATAACATCGCCCCCACCTACGATTTCCTCAATCATCTTCTCAGCCTGGGAAGGGATTTTTATTGGAGGAAAACGGCGGTCCAGGAGCTGAAGGGGCTTGAAGGCTGGATATTGGATATTGCTACTGGAACAGGGGATGTCGCCATTGAGATTACCCATCACAATGATCATCGAAGGAAGGTCTTCGGATTGGACTTCTCCGAACCTATGATTAAAAAGGCACAGCGAAAGGTCCTGAAAAAAGGTCTGTCACAAATAATCACATTGAGCCTTGGTGATGCCCTCTCCCTTCCTTTTCGAGACAATAGCTTTAGCGCTTCGATGATCGCCTTTGGTCTGAGGAATATTGTGGAGAAAGAACAGGCCCTTTCCGAAATGGTCCGGGTGATCAAAAGGGGTGGAAGGGTAATTGTCTTAGAATTCACTTTTCCCAAAAAGGGATTGATGAGAAAATTATATCCGATCTATTTTCAAAGAGTCCTTCCTCGGGTGGGAGGTTTCGTCTCCGGCGATCAAGGAGCCTACGCCTATCTCCCGGAATCGGTTTCCCATTTTGCATCCGCAGAAAATTATGAGGAGATCATGAGGAAAGTCGGTTTGGAAAATGTGGGCTCCCAATCATTGACCGGTGGAGTAGCCTCCGTTATCTCAGGAACAAAAAAGTGTTCATGATCCGGCCTTTCTCTCTCCCCGATTTAGGTTCCATTCTCCAAATCGAAAGTCAATCCTTTCCCAAGTCGCCCTACGATCGGACAACTTTCCTCAACCTCCACTACCTCTATCCGGAAACTTTTCTGGTTTATGTCAACACAAAGCATGGCCAAAAGGAAGAGGAGATTTTAGGATATGTCATCTTCTCTCGGGACGGGCATATTATCTCGATTGCCGTTCATCCCCGGTATCGAGGAGAAGGCATTGGAACCCGACTCCTCCAGAGGGTGATGAAGACCCCTCATCTTAAAAAGGTGTGGGCTGAGGTGAGGAGAGGCAATCAGGGAGCCCAAGCCTTTTATTCCAAGATGGGATTTCAAATTACGGGTATGGTCTCGAACTACTACGGAAATGAAGATGCCCTGATTATTCAATGGACTCCTGACATCCCTGAATCTTAGCGAATTCCAGATAGTCAGTCTCCGGACGAATCACTCCGAACTATCTTGAAAACCTCACGACATCCCCTGCTTTGATGCCATGGGAAGAGAACCAACCTTTATTCATCTCTAAACCATAGAGGATGGGTCTGGGGGGGACATGGGAATCTACAGTCAGAGGTTTCATATCGGTGATCCAAACAATCCGGCCATCTTTGTCGATAAAGGCGATGCTGAGGGGGATAATGGTATCTTTCATCCAAAACCCGTGATAGTCTTCTGTTTCGAAGATAAAGAACATTCCCTCATCTCTACCCAAATGTTTTCGGCCCATCAATCCATGGTTCCTCTCTTCTGGACTCTTGGCGACCTCCACCCAGATTTCTTTCTCGTGGATGTAAAGAGGAATTTTCAGGATTCTCTGAGAATGCGCAATGGGAATCCAGACCCAAAACAGTATGAAAAGGATCCCTTCAATCTTCCGGACCAGATATCCCCTTCCCTTTTCCATCCCAATCCCTTTCTACAAGCTGATCGACGAGGTTCCGAATTTCATCCTTGATCTTGCCCGTATTCCACTGGATGAATAAAACCCAGAGGGGAAGGAGAAGCCAAAGAATCAAAAGAATGCTCAAGAAAACAACCACTACAATGGCGATCCCAAAAGGAAGTTCTTTAAAGATCTGTTCAATATACCATTCCATTCCCGTCCATACCTCCTTTAATTAATCCCCAGACCAAGAAGGTTTCATAATTCCTGGATCAGACATACTCAGATTTCAAATCCCAAATCAACGTGATTTAAGATTTCAGATTTTAGATTTCTGCTTTTCAATCTGCAATCTGCCATTTGCAATCTGCAATTTCTTATCGGGGTCGCTCCCCTTTTAATTGTCTACTCAGTTTCTCATTGACCTTTAAGATTTGATCCACATCTGAACCGGTCAGTTCCCAGGAATAGCTATCCTTGCCGTCTTTCTTCAGTTTAATCTTTACCTCCGGAGGAAAAGGTTGCTCCTTTTCAACCTTTTCCTTTTCCACAACGACCTTCGGAACCGGTGGACTCTCTGATTTGCCTTGTGGAGGAACGGATTTCTTCTCACAAGCGATGAGGGAAAAAATTAACACCGCAGAGACGATAAATATCTTCTTCATACTCATTGTGTTCCTTGTGCGAAGGGATCAGTCCTCTTTTAGGAACAGCCGGCATCCTTTCACAAATTCTTCTTTGCTACGGGCGTCTTTGGGGTAAGAATAAGTTCTGAACTGAACGTCTATCCCTTTCGGAATATAATTTCCCTGGGTCAATTTCACTTGAACCCTTTCACCAATCTCCTTGGCCAACTTCTTATCGTTAAAAGAAAAAATATAAACCGCGTTGTTTTGGAAAGGAATCACCGTGTCCACCGAGCGAACCATCTTCTGGAGGGCATACATCACCCCTTCCCAAGACTCGTGGCTGAGCGCAGATTCCCGTTTGGTCCTCTGTTCCCAAAAGTCCACTCGAATCATTGAAAACGGGGCCTTATCTCTTTCCGCTTCTTCGAGCATTGGATTGAGAACGAGGCTAGAGATAGTCTCCATCCTAAACACGGGAACGGTGAAGACAAAGGAGGCACCACTTCCAGACTTGCTCTCCGCTTGGATATAACCCTGGTGTCCTTCAACGATTTCCTTGGTGATGGCAAGTCCCAGCCCTGTCCCCGCGATGAGTCCTGTCTGGGTTCTTCTCCCTTGATAGAAACGGTCAAATACTTTGAGCAAGTCTTCTGGGGAAATCCCCACCCCTGTATCCGTCACCACAATCTTCAAATAATCCCGCTTCTCGGTGAGTCCCTTCGAATCAATGGTGACCTTCCCTCCCGGAGGGGTGAACTTGATTCCATTGCCAATGAGGTTGATAAAAACCTCCACTAATCGATTACGATCAACTAAAACAAGTGGGGAATCCGGATCGAGCCGATTTTCAAGGGTGATCCTCTTTTCCTCCAACTGCTGAGAAAAAGTCATAACGGCATCCTCGACAACCTCCATCAGACGAGTCGGCTCGAACTTCAGTTTCAAACCCTTTCCGGATTCGATCCTGGAGAAATCAAGGAGGGTTTCGATCAGATTCGTCAGGCGTATAATATTCTTATGGGCAATACCTAAATATTCTTTCTGATCTTCGGTGAGAGCTCCCACATGTCCTTCCAGCATGAGGGAGATAAATTCCTTGATGACGGTCAGGGGGGTTCGCAGTTCATGGGAAACACTGGAAACGAAGGTGGACTTCAATTGGTCGAGCCGTTTCAGTTCTTCATTGGCCTTCTCCAATTCCGCCGATTTCTGAGTGAGATCCGCAATCAGATCCTTCTCACGGATCACTCGCTTCAATTTTGCCCTCATCTCGTCGATGGTGAACGGTTTAGCGATGTAGTCCGCGGCTCCCACACCGACCACATCTGTATAAGTATAGGAGCCTCCATGGGCGGTCATACAGATGATATAGGTACCCGGGAATTGATCCTGCGCCGCCTTCATCAATTCAAATCCATCCATCTCCGGCATCTTAATGTCCGTGATCATGATGCTGCAGGCCCCTTCTTTAAAATCTCTAAAGCCTCTCTCCCATTTCCAGTGGTCACCACCTCATAGCCAATATGGTTGATGATTTTAGAAACCATCTCCCGAACGGTCTCTTCATCATCCACCACCAAAATTTTTTCCTTTTCCACCTTGGGATTCCTTTCAACCTTGATTTAAGAAAGAATATTCCTTTTCCCTAACAATTTCAACAAAATTGTGGCCCCTTCTCCCGCGTCGTCCTCGAAGCCGCCGTCTGCCTTCAGGCAGAGGGATAGACATGGGGGGATTACCTCCCTTCCATCTCCTTCTTCCAAGCAGAGAAGAAAGTCCAGAACTTCCCAGAGGTCCCCGGGGGGAGATTAAGAAAATGAATTCCAGGGGGAATGGTTTCCTCAAAGAAATGCTGGTTCATCTCTTTGACCTCCTTGTAAAAAAGTCCAAGGGCCCTGGCCACCTCCATAATGGGAAGAGGTTGGGTCAACTCAATCTGAACTCTCTCCACCTGAAGGGGGCTGTAATACTGCTTCTCCTCGATGCTATATCCATATTTTCCTGGATCGGAAAGGATGATTTTAGCCACTGCGACCTTATAGACATACCGTTCTGTCTCCAAAGGAAGATCAAGATAAAAATAATTCATCGTCTTTTGAAGATCGATCTCTTTTCGAACTCTATTTTCCCCTGCATTATAGGCGGCCATCGAAAGCGTCCAACTTTTGAATTCTTCGTAGAGGCTTCCCAGATAGGAAAGAGCGCCTTCGGTGGCCTTGAAAAAATCAAACCGCTCATCAATGCTTCGGTTCTTCCTCATCCCATATTTCTCGCCGGTGGAGGGGATGAATTGCCAGATTCCTGCTGCTCCGGATGAGGAGACGGCTTCAGGTCGAAGGCTGCTTTCTGTGATAGTCACATATTTCAGATCATCGGGAAGTCCCATCTCTTTCAACCTCTTCTCAATAAGAGGAAAATATCGCCGTGCTCGCTTCATCCATAAAAGGACTTGGGCTTCGTTGGACAATGCCAGAAGGAATTCCCGATCCAGATGTTCCCAGACATTCCTATCTCCCAACGGAAAATGCTCTCCGCAGAGAGAAACCTCTTGGGGAAGTTTATAGGTGGTGAGAGAAGGACGGGCTTGACCACTGTTCAAGCGGTATCCCAAATTGGCCACCTCTGATCGAAGGCTGGAAACAGATTGTTCCAACGTTTTCAATCTCTCCAACAAGGCATCATTCTTCTCTGAGGATTCACCCCGAACGGCTATCTTCTCGGGCTCCGTCTGTACGGATTGACCTGTGGCACAACTGAGAAGAAAACCAACCAACAAAACGGAAATGATCATCTTTGCCTTTTTCATTTCTTTTACCTCAAGAAGAAAAAATCACTCTCCATTTTCATTACCATAATTTTCCCTCCAGATGCAAGCACCGGTTTTCCTCTCGCCGCCCCCACTCAAATGCATCGACTTCCTTCAATGCGCAACGTACACTACGGACAGTTGCCTCCCATAAGTATATTGGTATAGGGTGTGTACTCCTCGCTTATTGGGATTTGATTTATCCAAAATCTTCCCAAGAGGATAAGACCTCTCCCTTTTTATGCCAAACATTTTATACCATAACCTGTCCGCCGAACAAGTTCTTCGGCAGGCGGGGGCTTCGGGCGGGTCATCCGCCAGTTAGAGTAAGCGACATCGGCCGCAGCACTTCGAATTGCATTCATCCACATGTGAAACCCGTCCCGGGCGCTGAGGCGCTCCGCCTGCCTGCGCGAAGTCCCGCGCTTGCGGGACGAAGGCAGGACGCACAGGCCTGGTCTTCTGGAAACGCGGACAAAAAAAAGCCCTACATATCCTCTCCATTTGGGTGGGGTTTGGATGGTGGGAGTCAGAGAATATATAGGGCTTAAGAACTTAGATTATTGTTTTAGGCAGGGAGTCGGGTGCACAAAACCTCCGATGTTCGCAGTCTCCCATTCTAAGCAGTCATCAGTCCTTTTTAAAAATACCTCCTCTTCAAATCGAAGTGTTTTTTTCTTTCTTCTTCGGATAGAATCTATGTCGCTCACTCAGGCTTACTGCCACAACAAAGAATCCCCTCTTACGTTCCCTTCCAATTTTTAATGGTTTCATTGAAACTTTGAACGATACCATAGAAGCGCCGAATGAATGGGCCTTTCTCTCCTTCTTCCTGATGGATAGGATAGACCCTTCCACCTCTCACGGCTGCCGCCTCGGCAAACTCCTTCAGTTCTCCTTTTGGTTGAGCCTTGATCCTCTCGAGCTCCATCCCATGCTCCTCCTCCATTTCATGTTCAGTGAGGTCCCCTGTGATCCAGGCCCAACTCATAGGGTAGACATCGGGATTGAAAACGACAGAATAAAAATGCCAGACGATGATGGTGAGGGTAGCTAAGACTGCCTCATAGAAATGGATTGCCTGGGCAACATCCCAAGTCCACATGGGAAAATACATCAACCATTCCGTTTTAAACCAAAGGATAAAGCCTGTAACAGTCATAACAATCGTTCCCCAGATCAAGCCCAGGTATTCCAACTTCTCCCGGAAATTGAAGCGAGGCATTTTGAGCGCTTTGGCCGGCCGGTTGATGAAGAGATTGTTCTTCAACGTCTCCCAGAGGTCTTTGGCATCTTTCAACCCTGGGATCATATCCTTTGCAATTCCTCTCCCCCTCTCCGTGAAGGCTAAGTACAAGAGGTGATAGCCCCCCAGGAAAACCGTAGCCACACCACACAGGCGATGCAAAAAACCTCGAAGGGTCATTCCCAAAGGAGCATCGGTGATGGGAGAAACCCAGAAGGCGGTCGAATAGCTTAGAGCAAAACCTGTGATAACCAGGAGCGTAAAATTCACGGCAAGATTGAGATGCTGCATTCTCTCATTCAATGTCATTCTGAGGTATCCCTTTGTCATGGCGGTCTACTCCTTGCTTTTTAATGTGCCCGGTCAATCGTCTTTCTCAACCAATCCATAAAGTTAAAGAATGTCAATCCTCCGATGACAGCGACTATTAGTAAAATGTAGACAATCCTCACCCATCCAACCACCTTCTCCCCAAAATCTTCTCCGGTGATCGAGGCAACGGCATGCATCTTTCCTTTTGCAAAGTTCTCCGAGGCTCCGGGGTGACAGGTTCCACAGGTCTTTTGCAAATTATCTTTGTGGATCATAGATTTTGGATCTGAAGAAGGTCGGATATCATGGACTCCATGACAACTGGCACAGTGTGCCGAATAGGTATCTCCCCCACGATAAGAAAGGCCATGAAAACTATCATAATAGGATTTGACTGGTGTTGTAGTGATCTTATATTCTCTTGAAATTCGCTCTGCTGCATGGCACTGTGGGCAGGTGGTTAAGGCGATTCTCTTCTCATTGACCGGAGAATCGGGGTCTACCTTCGCTTTAATTCCGTGGAAACCATGACAAGTCGTACAGGTGGGAGAATCACTTCTTCCCCTTGCCGCAAGAACTCCATGGACACTCTCTGTAAATTGTTTGGTAATATCTGGATGGCACCCCCCACAGGTCTGGGGAATGTTCGATCGGAAGATCGTTGATTTGGGATCGATGAGGGATCTCAGGCTACTATGACTCCCATGGCAACTCGTGCAGGTCACCTCGCCCGATTTTCCATGGACACTTTTTCTAAATTCCTCTTTAGGTATAGCCTCCCCTAATCCATGCTCTTTGACAAATCCCAAATCTGAATGACAGCGATTACATGTCTTGTCAATGTTGGAAAGGTAGGTCATGGATTTTGCATTCTTACTTGGGAGTATATTATGTTTTCCGTGGCAATCATAACAACTCGCTGCCCTCTCCGTCCCCTTCATGATCATCTTGGAATGGAGGCCCTGCAAGTATTCTTTCTCCGCCTTCTCGTGGCAAGTGGCACAGTTTACCCTTTTGTCCGCCGCCTTCTGCCCACCCTCGGCATGCTTGTCATCTTTAATATGGGTGTGGCAATCTGAACAGGACAATTTCCTGTGAACCGAATTTTTAAAACCTGACTCTGAAACAAAAAGAGCGATACTCTTGCCACGAGCATCTTGCTTTTTTAGCGACTCGTCTTGATGACAGCCAAGGCAGAAGGAATTGTCGGCCCAAGCCGCTCCTGTCATCCACCCCAGGATCAGCCCCAAGATCAGAAAGACAGGAAGCCCCCCCCCGATGATCCTCCAAGCCCTACCACCATCTTCTCTCCGTTTCATGCTGGAACCCTCCTTGGAATGAGGAAAGGGAAAAACCCTCCTTTTAAATTCTCTCTCTCAATCTTTTCAAAAGCACACTCCACTGCCGACTTGATCTCTTCCAGATCAACTGGTTTCATGGCTTGATAGAAGATCCCTGCCCCTCGGAGACGTTTCACCAGCCCGATAGAGAGATCTGAAGAGATGACGATGACCTGGATCTTATCATCAATCTTCTTAAAGAGGGGGACTAAGTCACAAGCCTTCACTCCTTCCATCTCATCCTCAAGGAGGGCGACATGGATGCTTCCTTTTCGAACCTTCCGAATCATCTCACTCACCATCTTTGCCGTTTCGACCCTGTAACCAATGCCATGGAAAAAAGTGGAGAGTGATTTGGCCCAAACATCATCCTGATATGCAATGAGGATCGTTTTCGATTTCATATTAAACTCCTCCTCAATCAGGCATCCTTATTCTTCCAATCTTCCTATGTCGCCCGGATAGGTATGTTTCCCCGGCGAGAAGAAGAGAACGCCGTTCCTACGAAAGAGGAAAAGAGAATTCCAGCGGGGATCAATTGGGCTAAAACCACGATGATACCTCCGGTGAAGAAAAAACAGACTCCTAAGAGTCCGATTCCCCTGATCCCTCCCGCATAAGCAATTCCTAAAATGACCAACGTAATCGCCAAGACCAAGATTAAGCTTAAAAGGATTAAAATATTTCTCATTTTCCCAAGCATTGTTTTTTTCAGCTCCTATTTTTTAACAGGTGCCGGCTCAATTCCAGGGAGTACAGCTTTCTCTTCCGTTACCACTTCCCCGGTTTCTCTTTTGCGTTTGAAGACCATGCTTGAAGAGGTTCCGATGAAAGAGAAGAAGAGAATTGCTGCTGGAACGAATTGAAGGAGGATAATCACGGCCCCAATGATGATGAAAATCCAGAGGGCAATTCCAGCATCTTTCAGGTTGATAGACCGTGCAAATGCTGGCGTAGCCATCATAGCCATAGTGATCAGCCCGGCCATCGATCCAGCGAACCAAGGTTTTATTGTTTTTAACATACCTCATCCCCCCTTTCTAATGGGCAGAGCTTTCAATATTGCATTTCATATGCCAACGTGAAACTTAAAAACATATTTGATTTAACTATTTGAAATTATTAATTTTTACTAAATTATTTGAAGAACGCTTTGAGGCAAAATGTATATTCTAAATATACAATTTTTAGGAACAAAATGAGCAAAAATTCACTAATTAATAGAATTGACTGATTTACTTGAAGAATAAAAAAAATATGCAGTTTAATATCCAATCAGAATCCTAACGTCCGAGCTAAGATTGTAAAGGCAATAATGGGAATTAGCCAACAGAAAAAAGCAATTATAAAACAAAGACTTACATCATCTGTCTCGATCCTTTTTACCTCTCCATATCTGACAATTAAGATCGTTCCAAGGGCAGCAATCCCTACCACAACAATTGACCAACCCACAATCAACCATTTAAAAAAATCTGACAAGAGAAGCTCCTTGCTTTCCGTGATTCGTGCTCGTGGTTCGTGACCGAAAGGACCATCCCTTTTTAACTCATAACTCAAAACTCCTGACTCTCAACTCTCTCCCCTCGCTCGGAGGTTGTATTTTCTCATCAGGGCTTGAAAATTTGGCCGCAGCATTCCTACCTCTTCAGCCGCTCTGGTGACATTCCATTGATGGCGCTCTAAGGCATTTAGGACAAACGCCCTTTCAATCTCCTCAACCGCCTTTTCCCTCATCTGCTTCTTAATCTCTTTTAGCTCTTCACTCGTCACGGGGATTTGATTCTCCAAAATTTCTTTTTCTTGTTGACCCGGGAGAATGAGATGCTCCACTCTCACCATCTCATCGTCGATCATCACCACAGTCCGTTCGATCACATTCTCCAGCTCTCGAATGTTTCCTGGCCATGGATACCTCATCATTTTTTCCATGGCTTCGGGGGTAAACCCTTTGATCGCCTTTCCCATCTCTTCAGCATATTTCTTGAGAAAATGGACGGCCAAGAGGGGAATGTCTTCTTGACGTTCTTTCAAAGTTGGAAGAGAGATGGGAACAATATTCAATCGGTAATAGAGATCTTCCCTAAAGACCTCTTCTTTGATCATCTTTTCGAGATCTTTGTTGGTGGCAGCAATCAACCGAATGTCCACCTTTTTGGCCTTGGTCCCTCCCACGGGGGTGAACTCTCTTTCTTGCAAGACCCTGAGGAGTTTCGCTTGAATAGATAAGCTGATATTCCCAACTTCATCGAGGAAGACCGTCCCTCCATCCGCCACTTCAAAAAGCCCCGGCTTGGTGGTGACGGCACCGGTGAAAGAACCCCTGATGTGGCCGAACAATTCGCTTTCCAAGAGATTCTCTGAAAGAACAGCACAGTCCACCGGCACAAATTGTTTCTCTCTTCTTGGACTGTTGAAATGAATGGCCCGAGCGATGAGTTCCTTTCCTGTCCCGCTCTGACCATAGATTAAGACCGTACTGTCGGTCACAGCCACTTTGGCAATGATCCGGTAGATCTCCTGCATCTTCTTGCTCTTTCCCACAATGTTATGGAACCCATACTTTTCCTGCAACTCCTGACGCAGGTATATATTCTCCAGCATAAGGTTCTTCTTCTCAATCGCCTTTTTCACCACAATGGAGACCTCATCAGGCGTAAACGGCTTGGGGATGTAATCGAAGGCTCCCAATTTCATAGCCTCCACTGCGGTTTCAACAGTAGAAAAACCGGTGATCATAATGATGATTGAATCGGGATACTCCTTACGAAATGTCCTCAGAACCTCCATGCCATCAATCCCCGGCATCTTGAGGTCGGTGATGACAATATCGAAAGGGTTGGCCTTCATTTTTTCAAAGGCTTCTTTTCCGCTCAGGGCGGCTTCCACCTCATACCCCTCCTCATCCAGAATCCGCTTGCAACTCTCGCAAACGATCATTTCATCATCAACAACTAAAATTCTTGGCACGGACACTTCTTATTCCTCCCCACCGTTAGGATATAAGTCCTCATCATCTTAGCATAAATGGCACAGGTATTAAAGAAGCTGACCAAGCTCGTTCCAAGTACAACCCATGCCCAATGAAGCTTAAATATGCTTTTTCCCTTCAATGCTACCACCTGCAACTTGCTTCAGAATGACAAACATTCCTCCTCATTTACTCAAGGAAGCATAAATATCTTCCCTTATATTCGATTTTCCAAAAAATGTCGAGTTAAAAACAGAAAGCGCTTTGTGGAATCAATAAGGTTGAT
The DNA here is from genome assembly GCA_963827685.1 of uncultured delta proteobacterium. Classification (GTDB taxonomy): domain Bacteria; phylum Desulfobacterota; class BSN033; order BSN033; family UBA1163; genus UBA1163. Next base: position 1,239,353 of record CAWHBU010000002.1, read on the forward strand.
CCGTCTGAAATTTTCAATTAGGTCTATTTGTGACTGAAAAGCTCTTCAGACTCAATGTGGCTTAAGGAAATGGCCGAAGAGAAAGGAGTGGATGAGTCTTGAATCGTTGCTTATTTTTTGAATAGTGAATTCCAGAAAAATTGAGGTTTATTATTTATGAAATGCTCTTTAAAAAATTAAGAAATGATTTTCCGACCCTTCTTTCTCAGAATAGTTAAACACGAGTGGAGCGAATCCGTTTCAACGACCCGTCGGATGCCACAATTCTTTATAATGCTACGCTCTTGTTTTTCATTTTTTCATTCCCGTTCCTTCATTCTGTGCGGGCGTGTCAAATTCTCTGGCTTCATAAATTCCTTCCATTCTCCTTCTGTCATTAGCTTTCGTTTCAGAACTATTTCTTTAACGCTGCGACCTGTTTCCAATACGTCTTTAACAATCTCTGAAGCTTTTTTGTAGGTGATTATAGGGATTAAGAAAGTAGCCAATCCGGGACTTTCCTCCACTCTTTTCCGAAGATTTTCTTTTTCTTTTTCGCTTACCGTGACGTCCTTTATATGATCCGCCAGAATCCTTGTTGCACGAGTCAACATTTCTAACGATTGAAAAATGTTAAAACCAATAATGGGTTCGAAAGCGTTGAGTTGCAGTTGACCGGCTTCAGCCGCCATGGTGACAGTCAAATCATTTCCGATAACCTGAAAGGCGACTTGATTCACTACTTCAGGAATGACAGGATTAACTTTGCCAGGCATAATCGATGAACCCGCTTGGACCGTGGGGAGTTTAAGATCACCAAAACCGGCTCTGGGTCCGCTATTCAATAATCTCAAGTCGTTGCAAATCTTAGACAATTTAACGGCAAGTCGTTTCAGTACACTGGAGAATAAAACAAAAGCCCCTGTATCCCATGTAGCTTCCACGAAATCTTTTGCTGGCCTGAGATTAATATCATCGATATGGACGTCATTTTTTATAATGTTGTTAAGTTGATTTATTACCTTCGCGCAATACATTTCGTCGGCCGTCACGCCAGTACCGATAGCTGTCCCTCCCAAATTGATTTGTTCAAAGAGTTTAGCTGCGCCGTCAAGTTTATCAACATCCTCCTCAATCGTTTCAGCAAAAGCTCCAAATTCCTGCCCGAGAGTCATGGGAACGGCGTCTTGGAGTTGCGTCCGCCCCATTTTAATTATATCTCTAAACTCTTTCGCTTTCTCTCTGAATTTTTCTATAAGATATCCCATTGCCCTCGTCAGATCTTTATAGGTTAACACTATTGTTAAACGAATAGCGGTAGGATATACATCATTGGTAGATTGACACATATTAACATGGTCATTGGGATCAACAATTACTCCATTACTTCTCGGATAACCAAGAATTTCCTGCGCACGTTTCGCAATCACCTCATTTGCATTCATATTAGTGGATGTTCCAGCACCGCCTTGTATTACATCGACAACAAATTGACTAAGCAAAAAAGAGTTTCCCTGAATGATTTCGTTACAAGCATGAATAATAGCTTCGGCTCTGCTCAATTTTTTTTTAGGGTTTGGCTCATTTTTCATGTCCTCCGAGTCTTCATTGGCTCTAGCAGCTGCTTTTTTTATCATGGCTAGACTTCGGATTAGCGAAGGAAAATGAGATAAACCGATACCCGTTATACAAAAGTTTCTCTTGGCCAATTCTGTTTGGGCACCATAATAAGCATTAATGGGTATTTCCAAGAATTGGCCTTCATGTATCGGATGTTCTACTTTTCGCATCTCGCCAATTGAAAGACACTTAAGACGACTGAAAGCGATATGAGCAACCTGTTTGAAGATTTTATTGGCTATATCTCTCTCGTCTATCAGAAACTTTTCAATATCCCGTCTTCTCCACCATAGCACTGTGCTATCGAGTACTGCTCGACACGAAACAGTGTGAGGTTTATCCGGTTCAAACAGCACCCCTTCACCAACGATCTCATTTTTAAAAAGGCGTGCAACATGTTCTTCTTTGCCTCCTTTCCCCCTAAAAAGATCAAGCTCGCCATCTTTGATAATAAGCAACCCTCTTCGTGCTTTACCTTCTTCAATTTCACAAGAAATCTCTCCTAGCCTACAATTCCTTTCCACAATATGTTTTGCTACTTTTTCTATTTGATCTCCTGTCAGATTAGGAAAAACATATCTCAAAGTATCTTTCATAACCGCTTCCTATTGCCTAATAATCACTAACTATTGGCAATTCGCCAGCATCCAGCACTAATATACAGCAAAGGAATTTAACAGATTCGACTCCTACGTTCTTCATGCTATGGGACTCCACGCATAGGTTTGCAAACGAATTCGTTAGGTCCCAATATATGTCTTTCTTCCAATTCATTAATAGTGACCTGGAGATTGAATTTAAGCTTCGGTAATAAGATTTTTCATAGAGGGAGATGGCTTTGGGTACTGCCCGTGGCTGCGGAAATTATCAATGGATCAAACCTACCTGTTTACTTTCCTCATTTATAGGTAATAAAAGTGCTTAGCCTCCCGAAACTGGAACAAATAGATCAATCTGATCTTCATGGCAAAGTTTTGTTCCACGTATTTTCTGGGGCGAAACAACTGCATGATTAATAAAAATATTTATTTGAGAATCCAGAATTTCTTTTTTGAAAAAAAACCTTTTAAAACGGTCCCCAAATCGCCTTGATAGAATCCATAGTAATTCTTCCAAAGACCCCAATTCCAAGCATACTTCATCCGATTCCTTCCCAGTAATTTCTCTTAAGATACCGTAAAAATTGACGTGAACCACTTTATCTTCAGGCATGTTTCAAGAATTCTAAAAATTCAATCTCCGATAATAACTATCCAGACCCAATTCTTGACATTTTTCTTGAATTGGGATCCCATTCCCGTCCCAACCCCGAATCTCATAATATTCATCGAGCATTTTCTCAAAATCCTGCCTGTCGATCGTCTTACCCGCAGCCACTCCTGTCGTTAAGGGATCGCGGAAGATTCTCTCCGGGAGGGCGTCTTCTTTTCGGCTAAAACCTTCGCGGACATTGAATAACCGGACCATGTTCCAGATCCTTTCCCCGACAACCGGGACTTCTTCTGAATCCATCTCCCATCCTGTGGCCGCATTCAATAGATCAACACAGCGCCCTTGGCCCACTGCACCGATGACCATATCGCAAAGGGCAACTGAGTAGAAGAAGGCATTCATGTCTTGATCATATTTCGTTACAAAAGCCTTTCCTTCGACGCCATAGCGGTCTAGGGTTCTCCCATCTGGGGTTCTGGTTCCTCGAACCTCATAGGCGATTGGGAATGCCCTCTCATGATCCGCCCCTCGTTCAGCCGTGGCGTAAGCCAGCCCCATTCCAGGAGAAGATCTCACCTCCCATCCAGGAAATTCAAGCCCTTTCACCTCCATGGCAAATTTCTCAGTTCCTTTGCCAAAAGCCCTGGCCACTTCGCGTACCCCTCGGGACATTAGATCTCCGATCCCTTCCCGAAAAGCGATCTTACGAAGCATCTCGAGGACGGCCTCTCCGTTATTAAATTCTAACCGCAGCCCATCAAGGTCTTTTTCATCCACAATCCCTCTCTCGAAACACTCCATTACGAAACCAATTACATTTCCGGCTGAAAGGGTATCGAGGCCCAAACGATCGCAAAGTTCGTTTGCTGCAGCAATTAGTCCTAGATCACTGATCTCTAGATTGGCTCCCAGAAGAGTGGAAGTTTCGTATTCGATGCCTTCAACGACAGTCCCCTTATATTTTCCGGAACGAACAAAACCGATTTTCGAACAGTTAATTGGGCAACCGAAACAGGCCTTATCCTTCACCCAAAACTTTTTTCTCATCGTTTCGCCAGAGATCTTCTCCACCTCTGGAAATGTTCCGGTTTGGAAGTTCCGAGTGGGGTAGAGATCTTGATTGGAAGAGAAAAGGGTTGAACGACCTGTACCGATCCTTCTTAAAGTGGCCATCCCCGCATTATCTGGGCTTAAGATTTCGCTCTTGATTTTCTTGGCGATTTTCATAAATCGGTCAGGCTGGTCGATCAAAATTGCTCCGTTCCCTTTTACCGCGATAGCTTTTAAATTCTTCGAACCTAAAACGGCGCCCAACCCCCCTCTTGCCGCTTGTCGGTGCACATCTACACTAATTAATGAATACTTAACCAGGCGCTCTCCAGCTGGGCCGATAGTGGCAATATGTATGTCGTGCCCCACTTCTTTCTTAATGACTTCATCAGTTTGAGCAGTGTCCAGACCCCACAAATGATCGGCGTGCCTAAACTCAACCTTACCATCCTCAATCAAAACATAAGAGGGTTTGTCACATTTCCCTCTTAGAGAGACCACATCATATCCGGCATATTTGAGTTCCGGACCGAAATGCCCTCCAACATAAGAATCACAATATGTCCCAGAGAGAGGAGATTTCCCGATAACCACCGTTCGCGTTGATGGACAATAAGTCCCGGTTAAGGGACCTGTGACAAATAACAATTGAGCTTCAGGGGCGAGGGGATGGGTACCTGCCTTCATGCTTTCGAACAGAAGAACCGCACCCAATCCTTTCCCGCCAATGAATTTTTTCGCCTCCTCGGGCTCTAAGGGAATGATCTCAACTTTCTTGGATGATAGGTCGATATCAAGAATCTTTCCCACATATCCTTTGTTCACGACCCGACCTCCTCTCGCGAGATAGGCGAATCAAGCCTCTCAAACAAACGATTTCTTATCTCGTTAGCCCGTTCGTTCTGATTTATACTTACCTCTTTCCCTTCCTGAAATGTCAAACAACCTGTCGGGCATTCCTTTACACATTGCCCGCATAGAGTACAGTTGATCGCCTTCATCCTTTCTGGATCCATAAAGACTCCATCGTAAGGGCAGGCCGAGATACATTTTCCGCATCCATCGCACAAAACCTCGTCGATGACGATGACGTTCCTCCTCTTCGAGATGGCCTTGGAAGGACAAACTGGAAGACAACGGGGGACATCACAATGACGGCAAAGAGTTGGTACATCAAAGCCAGGAGGATAATAAGAGACTTTTATTCGCGATCTGGCCAAAGAGAAGATTCCAAAGTTATGGTAAGAACATATCAATTGACATAATCTGCAACCCGTACATTTTTCAGCCTGAATGTGAATCCATTTTATCATGAAAGCAACCCTCTCCCTGTATAAGAAAACTGTTTTAAACGATCCGCCATCTTCTCTGAAGATGGAAAAATGAAAACAGCAAGATTACCTATTATATTAGGTGTCGAGGTTCAAAACTCCAGCACTAACGTAAGTTGTATTTGATTTTTCGACGCTCCTCAGATTTGCTGGAACCAGCCTGCTAATCCATGTCTATAAAGATTATTATCTCAAATAAGCTCTTTTCACGATTTCGCTATTTCTGAGTCTTTCAATATCACCCTCGGCTATTATCTCTCCTTTTTGGAGAATGTATCCATACGAAGCAATATCTAATGATTTCTTCGCATTCTGTTCAATAAGCAGTATGGTAATGCCCCTTTCATTTATATCTTCAATTGCTTTAAACACCCTACTAACTACTATAGGGGCTAATCCCAAGGACGGTTCATCCAATAAAATCATTTTAGGATTTGCCATCAGAGCTCGACCAATGGAAAGCATTCCTTGTTCACCACCACTAAGGGTACCGGAGATTTGCCCAAGACGCTCTTTCAAAAGTGGCAGAATTTCAAATGTCTTTTCCATTCGGACCCTGATAGTGCTGCGACTGTTTTCAAAATACGCACCAAGCCTGAGCGTTTCATCTACACTCAGTTTCGGGAAAAGTTGTCTGCTCTCCGGGACAACTGAGATACCCATTTTGATGATTTGATAAGTCTTTAGCCGATCTATTCGCACGTCGGAAAATCTTATTTCGCCTGACTTGGGCTTGACTAAGTTAACAATGGTCTTTACGAGGGTACTCTTGCCAGCCCCATTTGGCCCAAGGACGCAGGTTGTTTTTCCTTTCCCTGCGAACATAGAGATATCTCGCAATACAACAACTTTTTCTTCATACTGTGATGTTACTCCATTAAGCTGTAACATCTTCCTATTTATCCCCCCCCAAATATGCTTCTATCACTTCAGGGTTTTTGGCGACTTCAGAAAAAGGTCCCTCCGCAATTTTCTTTCCATAATTGAAAACGATGACCCGTTGAGCGATCTTTTCTATCACCGACATGTCGTGCTCAATAATAATAATGCTGATATCTTTATATTTTGCTTTTACTTTGCCAATATCCTCCATCAACCTTTCCGTTTCCCCGGGAGACATCCCCGCCGAGGGTTCATCTAGTAAAAGCAAACTTGGATCACTTACCAAAGCCCGGCAAATTTCCACCTTCCTTCTCTCCCCTTGAGGCAAATCTACAACGGGCTTGAAGTGGCTATCCCTCAATTCCAAACTAAAATAACCAAGGACTTCGAGGGCTTCTTCACAACAACGTTTCAGTTCGTCCTTGGCCTTTTTATATCTTAGAACGATGTCAAAAAATCTGGCTTGTTGCTTGCTATGCATGCCTATAATAACGTTGTCCAGAATACTTAACTCCCAAAAAAGCCGACTGTTTTGGAAAGTCCTGGCCATCCCTTTCCTTGTAATCTCATGGGGCTTTTCCCCTACAATGTTTCTATTGTTGAACCAAACTTCGCCTTCAGCAGGTTTGTAAATTCCTGAAATTAGATTAAAAAAAGTGGTTTTACCCGATCCATTCGGTCCAATGAGACCAACAACTTCTCCCCAGCCAACGTCAAAATTTACCTTGTTAACGGCACACAAACCTCCAAACGAAATCGAAAGATCTTTTGTCTGTAGTATCCAATGATTTTTCATGCTTTCCTGGTTCGAGCAATAAATTAAGTATACCGCCTCATTTTCTGAGGGAACAATCCTTTTGGCCTAACTAAAAGCATCACTAATATGACAATCGCAAACACTAACAACCGATAACTCTGCATCACCTGGAATTTTTCAGGAATAAGCGCCATTATCAATGCCCCGAATATAACACCAGCTGTATTTCCCATACCTCCAACAATTACCATAGTAATCACAATGATTGAAAGCATGAAGGCGAAATCTTCTGGGGAGATGAAACTAACGCTGAAAGCATAGATCGCACCAGTCAATCCATCAAAAAAAGCATTTGTATAAAAGGCCCTAATTTTGCACCCCGTTACATCAATGCCCTGACATTCAGCCGCAATTTCATCTTCCCGAATCGCATTCCAAGCCAATCCGGTTTTGGAGTTATACAGGCGCCGAGCAAAAATAAATTCTATAAAAAGGAGAACAAGAATTAGGTAATAGAAGTTTGCCTGGAAGGGAAGCTCCATCCCAAAAAGATGAACAGAAGAACCAAGAGAAAATCCTCCAATGGTCGGGTAAGGAATGCCGCTGATGCCATTGGGCCCGCCCGTCCAAGTCAGGTTGTTCAATAAAAGGTACACAACGAGTGCTGCAGCAATTGTCACAAGGGAAAGATGATATGTCTTGGTTTTCATGGTTGGAAGACCAAGGAGAAACCCGAAAAGGCAAGCCGCGATGCCACTGAGAGGAAGCACCGCCCAGAAAGACCAACCATAATTTACAGCCAATAGAGCCCCTGTGTAGGCACCAATTCCATAATTTGCAGCCGTGGCGAAACTAACAAGGCCAGTAGCTCCCACTTGAAAGTCAAGACCAACCGCCAGAGAACAGTAAAGACCAGCAATAAATAACACATGAATCAGATAAGGGTTTTTGTGAAGCATGAAAGGCAATGATAGAATAAACACTAACCCCCAGCAAAGAGCCGCCTTTTTGTACCGATTGAAGAGCTCTTGTAAAAAAGTGTTCACATAATCAAGTCTTCTAATGAGATAAGTTATTAGGAGTGTGCCAAAGATGGCGGCCAGGATAGTGAATGTCCCCTCTGCAATCAAAAAAACGATAAAGAGGGCAAAAAAAGCAGTCTCAAGCAGAAGGACAAGTAGAATATTTTTGATATGTTCTTTCACGTCTCCTCTTCTCTCACACGTTCCTCAAACTTTTTCGAAGATTTTTTCTCCAAGTAACCCCGAAGGCCTAAACACTAAGAAGAAGATGACAAGTAAAAAAGCTACAACATCTTTATAAGGCGACCCTCCCGGGATATAAGCCGAGCAGATCGTTTCTGCCATTCCGAGAGTGAGTCCTCCTAATATAGCCCCATAAAAATTCCCTAACCCTCCAACGACGGCTGCCGAAAAACCCTTAATGCCTGCATTTAACCCTATATCGAACTTTATCACCTCGAAATAAGAACCGGTCAAGATACCGGCAACTCCGGCCAAAATAGACCCGGCAAAAAAAGTAACCATAATAGCCAAGTCGGGATTAATCCCCATTAGACTCGCTGCCTCAATATTTTGTGAAATGGCACGAATTGCCAATCCTATTTTTGTCTTATTAATAAGAAGCATCATTCCAACAATGACCGAGAGAGTAACTCCGAGGATGAGAAATTGTATGGTCTGGAAATGTAAAGGACCAATGAAGAATCCGGATTGTGGAAAGATTTTTGGGAAAACTTGTGGATTACTGCCCTGGGGGTAGAAAAGTCTAATGGACTCCCTGATGATAATCCCCAGCGAAATTGTTGCTACCAGAACCATCAGTATAGGAGAATTCCTAAAAGGCTTTACAACAGCCCTCTCAAATATAACTCCCATCCCTCCGGTGATCACTAGTGTCCCAAAGATTATACCACTTACCAAAAGCCACGTGGAATAAGCTTCTGTGAAACCTGCAATCTGCGCAAGGCTATAAAGGCTCATTGCCACAAAAGCTCCCAGCGTCGCAACATCGCCATGAGCGAAGTGGATAATGTTGATAGCTCCAAAGAAAAGCGTAAAGCCCACTGCAATGAGCACATAAACAGAGCTGAGCATCAATGCAACAAATATTATCTCTATAAAATGGTACATATAAACTCTCTGTTTGTATCAATATTGGAGAGGCGGCCCCGAATGAACCGCCCCTCCAGCTAAGACTTTTGGTTTGTTTCCTATTTAGCTATCTTTTGGGTAATTTTCTCACCCCTTTTGAGTAGTCTGAGCCCTCCCATGGGATCCATTTCCCATCTTGAACCACTTTCTCCGTTAGCCCAGCCGTTAGGGATTGACCATATTCATCAAACTTGGTGAGACCGAGAACTCCGTGGTACTCTGTTGCTCTGATCGTCTTGGCTATCAGCTTCCTGTCATCCGGCCCAACCTTATTGATTACAGCAATGATTAGATTTGTTGCGTCATAGGCATAGGCGCCACAACTTTCGTAAGGTTCTTTATAGCCCTCCGCCTTGTATGCCTTAACAAACGGAGAGTCTTCGCCAATATGCATTTTCCCCACAACTACCGATCCTTCAGCAGCTTTGCCAGCGGTTTTAGTAAAAGTCTCGGTATCAAACCCAGGCGATCCTGTGTACAATATATCTTGCATCCCCAGCTCGTTCATTTGGAGCTTAATCAATGCAGCCTCCGTGCCAATACCACCATAGTAAATGACCTGCGGCCCGGGGTTCAATGACTTGATTCGCAATAAAATGGGCCGGAAATCCTGGGTGCCCACCGTCACCCCATCGGCCGACAACATTTTAGCCCCAACTTTGGCCAAGGAAGCTGTTATGCTTTTGAAACAAGCATCTCCGTAACTGGTGGTATCATAGAGGACACTCCAGTTTTTGTAGCCAAGCTTTTCGACCACAAACTTCGCCAGCAAGTTATGGGATGAGATTGTATTTTCACAAACTCGAGTGACCTCAGGAAAGTTATATTTGTACGTAATATCCGGAGAGACTCCAGCCCAAAACACTTGTGGGGTTTGATACCGGTGGAATACGTGGATCGTCGCTAACCCTACAGGGCTATTGAAATGCGTCGTAGCCGCAGCGACTCTGTCAACGGTACAAAGCTTTGTAGCCGCCGCGACACCTGTAGAAGGATCAGAGGCATCGTCCATTACAACGAGCTCGTACCGATAAGGCGCGTTACCCCTCCGATTTGTCTCCTTGACAGCTAAATCAGCTGAATTTCTTGCTCCCAGACCAATGGCAGCAACACTTCCCGTTAATGGGCCAATGAACCCGATTTTTACAGTCTTTTTCTCCGCCGCGAATAATCGGGCCCCCAAAAGACCCAAACTAGCGCATATTGTAATTGCAATCGTTACCAAAATTACCCTTACTAAGTGTCGCGATGACATATTGTATTGCCTCCTTTCGGATATCTAATGCCTTCGAAAAACCTGATGGTGAAATTGTTCTCTGACTGAGAAAGCGAGGATCTAACGAACTTTGTCATAACGCGTATAAACCACATCTGGCTCTGGTATCCTCTCTTTCCTCGCATGCTCGGGGTCATGGTTCGGAATGATAATGTCACAGATATCTCTAAACTTTAACATGTTATCGTAGCTTGCGATTGGGTCAGAATACATCCCTATGTTGATAATATTATCTTTTGTATTCATCGGAACTGGAGGTTCAAAATTCTGGGTAATGCAACAAAATCCCGTTATACCGGCAATCCCTTTACTTGTTTCAACAACAACAGATTGACAACCAGGGGTATGGCCCGGAGTAAATATTGCTTTAACTCCCGGTACAATCTCCTGGTCTCCTTCAATCATCTCAAATTTTATGCCCTCCCAGATCCTTTTGTCATAATAAAACTGATAAGCGGGATGCGGATTCATCGCAAACTCATATTCCTTTTTTTGAACATAAAACTTCGCCTTCGTATATTTATTGCCATACCCAATATGCTCGTAATACAAATGAGTGGCTATAACAATATCAATATCAGAAGGTTTGAGTCCGAATTCCTTAAGTTTTTCTTCAGGAGTTGCAAGATTCTTCCAAGGACCAAAACGAAGTAACTGGGCCCTTGAAGAAGTATCTACCAAGATCTTCTTATTCGCACCTTCAATATACCAACTGTAAGCTATAGCAGGTACTATTTCACCCCAGCCAAATTGGTTCGTCATAAAACATTTTGGCATGTCCCAAGTCATTAAAGGCATCGGCCTTATGCTATAATCCTTCATTTTCCTACCTCCTATAATTGATTTTAGTTTTTTAAGCTGAGATTTCAGTAAAGATCATGATCATCCAAATGTAAATCGGTTTCTGCTAAAATCTTTCATTTTTCACCTCCTAAACGGATTCTTGGTTTTCTAAACCCCGCCTTCGATCAAGTCACGATCGTCTAAATTCAGAACCGGTCTCCTGCATTTCGACATTTTTCGTTCTAAAAAACACTTGGATGATTTGTTGTAGCCAACTTACAACCCCGTCAGGTTTAAATATAAAAATTAATATAACTAGAATCCCAACGATACCAAAGCGGAATTCTGCTGTGATATCAAACGAAATAGGTATTCCCGCCGCTATTACAGCACCCACTATCGGGCCTAAGATATTATTGGTCCCCCCAATCAGGCTACAAAAAACCATTGTCAAAGATAACTCGGCATTCCAAAGTTCTGGAGAAATAAACCCAATGAAATGTGCATATAAGACTCCACCGAGACCAATAAACGGTGGAAAGATTAGGTATGCCAACATAATATACTTCTGAGTATTGATACCAACTGTATCAGCAAGTTCTAGATTCCTACCAATCAAAGTCAAGATCCTTCCAAACCTGGAATTCATAATCTTAAAAATAAGGAATAAGGATACTGCGGTTACAGATAGTACCACCCAATACCTTTGACCTATGTTAGCAAAGAAGCTTTGTGGGGTGAAATACCGTACTTTTAACCCATCGATTCCATATGTGAAATTCGGAAAAGCAACTATTACATATTTAAACATAAAAATAAATGCCAGATTTAGTATTGCAAATTGTATATGACCAACTATCCTCCTAGCTAATAAATAGAAGAGCATCCCAACCGCGCAAGAAGTTGCCATAGCTATAATAATTGTAATCCATGTATTCCTGATAATCTCACCAAGTAAGCCAGTTGTATAACCGCTTATTTCTGCTATAATTACAACAGCAAATAACGCCTGCCCACCCTGATGAAATATTGCCCATGTTGCAGACGCCCATAACATATTTACTAAAAGCAGTGATATTACAAAAAGTATAAAGTCATTTGTAAAAAAAGGGGCAAGCAATAATGTTGTTAGCAACAGAATAATTAATATTACACTATAATTAGTCTTATTATTTTTCATGGGCATTATTTAAATATCCCGTCTTGTTGGTATAACGCCTTTAGGTTTTACTATCACCAGAATTATCAGGATGAATGTTGTTATTATATATTCAAACTTACTCCCGAGCAAAAAGTCGGTTGTGCTCAATGCCAGGCCAATTATGAGAGAAATGAAAAAAGCCCCATAGATGCTCCCGAGTCCGCCCATCACTGCTATAAGGAATCCATAAAGAGTGAATAAAGTTCCACTTCCTAACTCGAGAGAAAACATTTCTCCCCATAAAGTGGCTCCTATGTATGCACACCCACCACCGATTGCCGCTGTAATTAAATAAATTCTTCCAATATTTATTTTTATCAACCTTGCTAAAAACGAATTTTGTGTAACTCCACGCACCTGGGTACCTGCCCTTGTCTTGTTTAGGATAATATGACTCAACACCAATATTAGGATCGCAATACCAATGGTTATCAATTCATATCCAGTTATCGAGGCGCTAAGTATTTTTAAGGTTCCCAATCTTGGAAGACGTATTGTGGTCATTGTAGACCTAAATATATTTAGCAAAATTGCAGGTAGTAAAAGGGATAAGCCAAAAGTACCATAGATAACGAAAATCCTTCCTCTATCACCGCCACCCACTGAATTAAATAAGGGCTCAACCACAAACCTCTGAATAATCATTCCAAGCAAAATTGAGATTCCAATGCCCGCTAAAATTGCAAAGAGAATATTCACATCACTTTTTATAATTGTTGAAGTAACATACGCGCCCGTCAGACCTATTGTTCCAATTACAAGATTCGGGAACCCTCCCACTCCATATAAAAAGGTGACAGAAAAGGAAATAAGAAAATAAATCGCTGCTAAGCTTAATCCCTTAATAATTATTGGACCTAACAAATTTTTCCTCCATTTTGCATTATAGTTGCACCCCTAAATAGACCTTTCTTATTTTCTCATCTTTTTTAAGATCTTCCGCTTTACCTTGTAACCTTATTTCCCCTCCTTCTATGACATACACACGGTCAGAAATATCCAAAATGCGAGGTGTTTGCTCTGAAATCAAAATTGATAAATCAAGATTTTTACTTATTTTTTTTATCGTATCAAGAATCAGTCCTACCATTATTGGTGCTAATCCAAGCGTTGGTTCATCCAACATTACTAAGTCTGACTTTCTGACTAAACCCATTCCTAAAGCTAGCATTTGACGCTGCCCACCACTTAAAGTGCATGCTTCTTGATTCCTTCTCTCAAATAAGACTGGAAAAAGTTCGAAAATTTCATCATTTATGACTTTTTGTTTTGAAACACCTTTAGCAATCCAGAGGTTCTCAAAAACGGTTAAAAATGGAAAGGTAGCGAGTTCTTGCGGAATGAGACAAATTTGTTTACTAATCTCTCGGATTTGTTCTACATGAATTTTTTTCCCTGCAAATTCTATACTTCCTTTAGGAAATTTATACAGGCCCATCAACGAGCCAAATAAGGTACTTTTGCCTGCTCCATTTGGACCAATTAAAGCAACAATTTCTCCTCTCTTTATATCCAGACTTATATTTCTTAAAACTAAAACTCCTCCCCGTATTACGTCTAAGTCCCTTATCTGAAGCAGGGTTTCAGACATTATCTATTCTCCTAAATATATCTTGTGAACATCTTGATTTTTTTGTATTTCATCTGGTGATCCTTCCGCAAATTTTGTACCCTGATGCATTACAATAATCACATCCGAAACACTCATAATTGCCCTCATGGTATGCCCAATTATGCAAAAAGTAATTCCGAGCTTGTTAAATTTTTGAATAATCTCTATAAGTTTCATTGTCTCTTCTTCATTAAAACCCGCCATTATTTCATCAAACAACACCAGCTTAGGTTCACAAATTAATGCTCTTCCTACTTCAACTAATCTTCGCGCCACCGGAGTGATTTCTGTTATATTTGATTTATAAAGATGAGAAAGCCCAAGTAATTCCAACATGTTTTCTACTCTTTCCTTCTCTTTTTTCTCATGCAAAAACTTACATATTATGCCCGCTTTCACATTTTCAAGAACACTTAATCTAGGGAAATTGTTTAACATCTGAAAAGATCTGGCAATCCCCATCTGAGCAACTTGGTAAGGTTTCAACTCATTAATTCGTTTTCCCATGAACCTCAATTCTCCTGAATCGACAGGGATAAGTCTATTGACCAGGTTAAAAAAAGTTGTTTTGCCCGCTCCGTTTGGGCCAATTAAACCTGCGATTTTTCCTCTTTCTATTGTCAAATTCAAATCTTTAATTGCTTCGAGTCCCCCAAATCTTTTCCTTACTCCATCAGCAACCAGAATTGCGTCATTTTTCTTCACTTATCTTCCTCAAATTTGAAATCTTTCATACTTTACAAATCTCAATCCTTTAAATCTCTGTTCATAATTAAGATTGGGCTCAGTTTAATAAAGCCGAGCCCAATCTTGAAAGTTTATTTACTTATTATTCCCAAGGCCTTATCTATCTCCTCTTTACACATGGGTGAAACCTCTAAACTGCAAACTACTTCCCTGTGGTAAGGTAACTGATTAGACCATGGCGGAGGTCCTTTGACAAATTTAATTATATTGACAGCTGTTTTCCGCGGTAGGCCAGACTCCTGGAATGGTCCACATGGAGATGATGCTACTCCATCATAAGAGGAGTTACGCATAGCTTTTGCAACTGTCTCAGGGTCTAAAGTTCCAGCGGTTTCTGCTGCCTTCTTTATAAGCCATAAAGTATCATGCATTCCATGTGAGAGCCATGTGGGCCAATACCCGTATTTCTCCTTATGGGTCTTTGCAAATTCTATCCAACGAGGCTTTCTTGGGTCTTGAGTACACCAAGCCATTACATCACCTATATAATCTGGCCCTAATTCATCTAGTGTCACTTGATATCCTGAAATAGTTGGATCAGCTATAAAAATTCTTGGCCAATATCCAGCATCCTTCATTTGCTTGATTATTATATAGTTCCCTGCCCCTGAAAATGGCCTGATTACAGCATCCGGTTTCAATTCCTTAAGCTTCATAATATCAGAAGAGTAATCAACCTTCGAAAAATCGTGCCAATTCTCATAAATCTTTTTAATCCCAGTTCCCCTCAAGTAAAAAGCTAAGCTCTGATCCGATGTACGGCACCATACATAATCGGCTCCGATAAACGCATAGGTTTTCACGTTTTGTTCTTTAAAATATTTTGCTATTATCTTCCCCCCTTCCATGCTTCCGGCTACAGGAACAATCGAATATTTTGTTTTACATAGCACACCTTCATAAGAGGTTTCATTGGTTAGGCTAGTAGGAATTTTGAGTTCTTCAGCTTTACGTGTCATCATCCTCTCGACAGTACTAACAAATCCACCCCATATGAAATTTGCACCCTGACTTACAGCCCTTTCAATCTGACTAGCAGCAATTGTTGCATCGTTACCATCGTCATAGAATCTGATATTCATCTTATCAAAGCCTTTTATACCCGCCTTATTTATGTCATTAACTACCCCTTGCCCTATATCCCTCATGAGGCGACCATAGAAAGCTCCGCCTCCTGTCAGTGGTACCATAGCACCAATATTAATGTCCTTTGCCCAAGCTCCCGATGTCATGAAAGATATTAATGAAACTATTAATAGCATTTTAATCATCTTCATTTTACCCTCCTTTCCACTCTTCACTGCTTGCAATATGTTAAAAATTTTGGAAACCTAATTAACCCCAAATTACCAAAAATATATTTACTCTCCCCCACCCCCTTTCTGCTTTGTTATATTCCTCCACGTGTCTTATGAGCTATTAGGATCCCCCATTTTTGCATGTAACCGTCTTGTTTTCCAAGATAGCCTCGATATTCTTTACGGAAACACATATAATAGTGGCGCCCTCGATAGACAGTACATTCTCGACATAAATTTTTACTGAAAGGGCAAAGCATTGGAATCTTGGACATTAACTCCTCTCATCCTTTTCTTTTAAAGCGGCCAAAATTTTTTCAGGAGTGATAGGTAAGCTTTTAATTCTAACCCCTACAGCATCATAGATCGCATTTGCGATCGCCGCTGCAGTGGGAACTAATCCCGCTTCACCTACCCCTTTAGCTCCATATGGACCGTCTGGATCGATACTTTCTACTATTATGGACTTGGTTAAAGGCGCATCATTAATGTAAAAAATTCGATAATCTTGAAAATTGGGATTCAGGACAATTCCTTCTTCCCAAACAATACCTTCAGAAAGGGCGTAGCCTAATCCCTGTAAGGATGCACCTTCAATTTGTCCCTCCACCAACATAGGGTTAATCGCTTTTCCTAAATCGTGCGCAGCAATAAAATTGAGTATTTTGACCTTTCCTGTGCTTCTATCTACTTCTACTTCAATGGCATGCGTCCCAAATCCATATGTGGGAACTCCCCCATAACCTGTTTTTGGATCAGGTTTATATCCAGTAGGATCGTCATAACATCTTCTTCCCGCAAGAATCTCACCTCTATTATAATAGATCGTTGCCAATTGCCCGATCGAAACAAATTTTTCTGGATTTTCTTTCACATAAACCCTTCGGTCCTTCGCTACTAGATTTTTTATAGGGACACTAAGGATTTTAGAAGCCTCTTCAAACAATCTTTGCTTTATCTCCCCGGCTGCCATTTTAGCAGCATTCCCTGCAATGAAAATCTCTCGACTTCCCCATGCTCCCAAGCACTGTGGAGTTATTGAAGTATCCCCTGTAATAATACTCACATCTTCTATATTTATTCCTAATTCCTCTGCTACAATCTGAGCTATCCCAGTATCCGATCCTTGGCCGATTTCTGCCATGCCCGAAGTCAAATCGACCGTTCCATCGTTATTCATTTTGATAAACACATCTGACAAATTGCAGTCTCCAAAGAGAAATCGGAGTCCGCCTCCTGCATGCATCAGGGACGCAATTCCGACACCTCGGTTTCCTGGTTTTCTCCTTTTTTCTTTCCAATCAATCTCTTCACAGGTTTTTTTAATACAATCTTCCTGTCCACAACTGGTAATTTTATGCCCCATACATGTTATCTGGTTAGAATAGTTAGCGTTTCTCAAGCACAAATCCTTCATGTCTATATCTAATTTTTCTGCAATCATATCCATCTGAGATTCGATAGCAAATGTGATCTGAGGATTTCCATATCCTCGAAAAGCACCCCCGTATACTTTGTTTGTGAATACTACATCAGCCTCGTATTTCACGTTAGGGACTCCCCAAAGGTAAGTACATTTCGTTCCAATACCCATTGTAATTGGGATGCCATGACTATTGTAAGCCCCATTATCAGTAACTACTTTTACCTCTCGAAGCAGGATTGTTCCATCGTTTTTTACTCCTGTCTTGATATGTATGATCATCGGATAGGAAAATCTACCAGTTGTGAACTGTTCATCATGAGTATTAATGATTCGAACCGGTCTTCCAGCTTTCCTGGACAAAAAGTATGCAATAACTTCTACAGGATCTATCCCAAACCTTCCTCCGAAACCTCCCCCCATATTGACTTTAATAATCCGGACCTTATTATGAGGTAAACCTATCGCATCCGCTAGTAGCCTTCTTAAGGGGTGAGGTATCTGAGTCGTTATCCATAGAGTTAGGTGCCCTGATTGATCAAAATGAGCGATACATCCATGTGGTTCTAAGCAACAGTGGAACTGAGCCTGTGTTTCAAACTGGTCTTCGAAAATGTAATCCGATTCTTTGAAAGCCTGATTTACATTCCCATAAGATCTCGAAATATGAATGGCAACATTGCCTTCTTCGTGAACCTTAACTGCACTAGGTTTCATAGCCTCCAATGGATCATAAACACTGGGTAGTTCCTCATATTCAACTTCGATGAGATCAAGAGCCTCTTCTGCAATATCCTCCCTTTCTGCTGCGACAGCCGCAATCTCATCCCCGATGAAGCGGACCTTATCTTCTGCTAACGGCGGCTTGTTAGCAAGATGGGGAATGACACAAAGCCTAATACCGCGAGTGTCGTTCCCTGTTATAATACTCCTCACCCCCTTCAGGCTTTGTGCCTTGGAAGTGTCTAACTTTAAAATCCTCGCATGTGGAAATGGGCTGCGAAGAATCTTCCCGTGCAACATCCTCGAGATTCTTAAATCTCCCAAATACTGCGCAGCTCCCGTTACTTTCTCAATTGCATCGATACGAGGGAATTTTTTCCCTATTACCGCGTACTCCTCAGCCATCTCTTTCACCTCTTTTACGCCGAGCGTGCCACCGATAGGAAGGCTTCAAGAATCTTTACGTATCCTGTGCAACGACACAGATTCCCAGCAAGGGCATCTTTGATCTGTTGCTCCGAGGGATGCGGGTTTTGATCTAGCAAAGCCTTGCCAGTCATAATCATCCCTGGTGTGCAGAATCCGCACTGGATTGCTCCAAATTTTACAAAGGCTTGCTGAAGCGGATGGAGTTCTCCCTCCTTTTTTGACAATCCCTCAATAGTCCAAATTTCTTTATTATCAGCATCATAAGCAAGCATAAGGCAGGATTTCACTGCCCTTCCATTTAAGATCACTGTACAGGCTCCACATTCTCCTCCGCCACAACCTAATTTAGTCCCTGTTAGTCCAAGGTCATTTCTAATTACCTCAAGGAGAGTTCTATGAGATTCCACTTCAATTGTGTAGTCCTCTCCATTCACTCTCAGTTCCACCCGTCGTTTCATTGATCCCTTACCTTCCTTTCGCCCTCGCCAGAGCCTGTTCGATTCCTGCTTTTGCAAAGATTTCGACCATATCTTTTCGATATGCGGCCGAAGCTCGCACATCATGGATTGGATCGATTCCTTCTGAAGCAGTCCTAGCTGCCGTTTCGATTAGCGAATCATCAATTGTCTTTCCAGTCAGCAAGACCTCAGCCTTTTTGGCTCTAATAGGAGTCGAAGAGACTCCTCCAAAAATAATCCTCGCATCCCGACAGATTTCAAGTTTTGGGTCCAAACACAGCAACACTGCTGCGCCTACAATCGCTAAATCAAAAGCCCCCCGCATTGTATGCTTTAAATATACAACTCCAGAATTTTTAGGCACAAATGGAATCCAAATCTCTTCTAGAATCTCATGTTGTGCCAGGGTTGTCTCATAGAAGTCTGTAAAAAACTCTTCCGAAGAAACAATCCGTTCCCTTCCATAATCTGCAATCTTCAGTTTGGCTCCAAGGGCTATTAAAAGAGGAGCAGGATCTGATGCCGGGTCTGCAAAGCAGAGGTTTCCTGCAAGCGTCCCCACATTACGGATCTGCACGGAACCAATGGTATGGATCATCTCAGCTACGGGCAAGAGTTTTTCTTTGACGATAGGAGAATTTTCAATATTAGCAAGGGTTGTCAAAGCCCCGATTTCCAGTCTTTCTTCCCCTTCACGAACGAAATTGAGATCTTTAATTCCTTTAATATTTATCAAATAAGAGGGTTGAATAAGCTTTTTTTTCATCAATTTTACGAGAGCCGTTCCGCCTGCCAACACTTTAGCTTGATCCCCATATCTCGAAAGCAAATGGCATGCTTCTTCCACGGATCTCGGCTCCAGAATTTCAAAAATCTTCATCTATTACCCCGCAACTTTTCTTTGATGTTTTCGATTACCTTGGCAACCTCTCTTTTGGCAAAAGTCTTGATTAAGCCTTGCCCAAGCGACGATAGTCGTCCCCTAATTTTCACATCCGTTTTGTATTTGACGAGAGTATCCATCTCGGAGAGCTTAATAAGATCTATCCAATTGATGAGTTCAAAGGTACTACCCATCATTGTATCTTTCCCTTTGCCAATGGCCACCAACCGATTTGGGGGGATTACTTCTGTGAAAGTCGTTTGAGTTTCGAACGTTGCCGAGATTGGTCCCACTTTTTGGCTTATCGTAATAGCAAAACTTTTGTCGTCAAAAATTTCGAGCTTCTTACAGCTTGATATACAAGCAACCACTTCTTTGATATTCAGTAAAAAATCCCAAGTCCGTAGAATCGGGGCGTTTACTTGAAATTCATCCTCAATAATCATCCAAGACCTCTCTCGTTTGTTTTCATCAATACATAAAAGACATGATCACGGCAGCCATGTCAGAAATATATTAAGATAATTACTCAAAAAATAGCTTAATCACCAGGACAATCCGTCTGTCAGTCAATTATGTAGCCACGGCAAGCTCTATTGTGATTTTCCAATATTTTCCTTGCACTTCTCAGATTTCCCGCTTCTACCGCCTTGAACAACATTTCGTGTTCTTTCTTAAACTGCGCGATGTAAGGTGTCAGGTATACAAACTTGAGTCTAAAATATATTTTTTCATAGAATTGCTTCATGATTTCGAAGAAAAAAGGATTTTGACTCATTTGGGCTATTTGTAAGTGAAACTCCGTGTCAAGGTGAAGTCTTTTGTTATCATAAACAGTGGATTGATATGCATTATATTCCTCTAACTTCTCTTTAAGTATTAAAAGATCTTCGTCGGTGCAATTCGCAATAGCATATTCAATCGCTAGGTTTTCCAGCTTTTCCCTGAGGTCAAATACCTGTTCGACCTCATAAGCATCTATTTCAGAAATATAAAAGCCTCGATTGCTTTTATTGACAACAAAGCCTTCTTTTTCAAGCATGTTTAACCCACTTATTATAGGGGTTTTTGTCATGCCGATTTTTTCTTCAAGATCGCGGTAGACAAGCTTTTGCCCGGGGATTAATTGATGAGTGAGAATAAGATTTTTTATATTCTCGTATGCCTGATATTTTTTGGATGGTTTATGTGTATTCATGACAGAAAGAAAATTTAATTAAAAATTTGATTAAATTTTATATTAAAAATTTTCTTTTGTCAAGAAAAAAATTTGAGGATGTCAAGCCAAAATAGAAATGTCCTCTTCTTACCAAAATAGAAATGTCCTATTCTTCAGATTTGAGATTCTAAGAGTTTTTCTCTGTTATAGGGATGTTTCCTAATCTTGAACTTCCTCCAAGGATGATCAGCCGGAGGAATGTAAGTCTTCCTCCTTCTCACAATAGCCGGCTGTTTCTTCTCTCTTAGTGGTCTCTCAGTGATCTCTTTAAATCTCAAAGCTCGACCTTTATGGGTCATGACCATTGATCCGTCGATTCGATCCTGAACCATCACCTTGGAGGCCTTGATCGTATCCTCAACCTGATAGAGCTTCCTGTTATGAGCCACCGTAAAGTCATTTCTCAGTGCTCGCTCTGTCTTAATGCATAAGATCGCATCCAGATCCACCCCCTTAGGTAAGGGCCTGTGGAAATCGTCTTTCTCCTGGGGCCAAACAGAGAACCTCTTGTTATAGAGAGGAAGATATTCCTCTAAGAACTGATTGCCTTCCTCAATCGTCCTGATCCCTCTTAAACGCATCTCCTTGACCAGCCTGTCCTGAAGGGTCCGAAAGAGTCGTTCAATCCGCCCCTTGGCCTGCGGCGAATGGGCATGACTGACCTCTACCCCCAACTCTTTTAAGGCCCTCTCAAACTCACTTAACGGCCCCACGTCATTTAACTCGTCCTCGATCGTTGGCTTGGCCGTCGACTTATAGGTCGAATGCTTATCCAAATACACCTTCATCGGTAAACCGTTTTTCTTGATATAACGCTTGAAGCTATCCATCGCCGGGATCGTCCCCTCATACTCATAGAACCTCCCAAAGGCTTCCCCGGTAGCATCGTCAATATAGCTCATCAGAACACAGGGGCCACCTCTGTCCTCAAACCAAGCGTGATGGGACCCGTCCATCTGTACCATCTCGCCGTAATGATGCTTCCGCTCCCTCCACTGACGATGCCTCCCTCTCTTGCGGCTCTTCTTCCAATCCCCCGCCTCGATGAGCCACCTCCGTAAGGTCTCATCACTGATCTCTATCCTACCCCTTTCCAGAAGCTTCTCCGAGGCCAGGGTCGGCCCAAAACCCTTGTACTGTGCCCGGTAAAGTCGGATCACCCTGTCCTTAATCTTATAGGGTATCCTCCGGTTTGATGGCCTCCCTCTCGATTTGTGTATGACTCCCCTGTTCCCTTCATTCCTGATCCGCTTCACGATCCTCCGAATTTGCCTACCACTCAAGGAAAGAATCTCTGCTGCCTCTACCCGCTTGATGACCCTCTCCAGGACCTTCTGGATGACATGTAACCGCTTTAACTCTCCCTGACGTACCATGATCATGTCCTCTCCTGCCATCATGCCCTCCTCTGAAAAAGGGCATCTTAGCATGTCGAAAAGAGGACATTTCTAAATTGGTCAATTAGGACATTATCATTTTGGGATTACAGAAAAAAATTTGAGGACAAAAACAGGGAGTACTAATTTCCTGGTAACGGTGAAATTTCGGTTGAAGAAGACGAAAGTTATCGGGGTCTTATGATTCTCGGCAAGTCCGTCACCGAGGTCTTATAAGATCGATTCAAGGATTGATTTTTTCTGGTTCATTGAGGGCTTGTGCATTATCGTGGAGTTTCTTTTCAAGATCTCTCAGGTCTGAAAGTGTAAAATCTCCTTTCTGTTCGCCCGATCGATCCAAGTAAAAGGCGTGGATCCCCAATGAGCGGGGGACGAGATAGTCGAACTCATAATGGTCACCGACATGGACAATCTCCTGAGGCCTGACTCCGAGGATCTGGCAAATTCGTTGGTAAAAGTCTGCTGTCTTTTTCACCCTCTTGAAGTCCGAGGTTGCAGAAAAGATCCGGTCAAAATACTTTTTCAAACCCGTGGCTTCCATCTCTGTGTCGATGAACTCTCTTCCTGCATTGGAGGTTAGAACTAATGCGAACTTATTCCTCAATCGTTCCAACAGGTGATTAACATCTGGATAGATATTGATCTTATCCGTATATCGCTCCAACACCGCTTTCCAACTCGCCTCCAATTCGAAAAACTTTAACCAATATTTGATGTCATACCACTCGATGGCCCCCTCCCCCACCTTCAGGTACTCTTCTACCACAAAGGCTTTCGCCTCATCGAAGGGAAGTCCGACCTTCTCGGCATAAAGTTTGGGAATACCGTGTCCCCAGACCCAATCCGTGAATTCTGGATCAACCAAAGTCCCATCCATATCAAAAGAAATAATCTTAGCCGTCTGCTTCACCAATCAATCTGAAATTCGAAATTAGTTTTCCAAATCCAAATGTCAAATGAATGTCAAAATTTCAAGAATACTCGGGCTACCCTTCCATATCGACCTGGTAAGGAGTAGCCTATGAATTCAGGAAAAACAGTCTTTGCTCAACTGAATCCTCCCTCGCCTGAAAGGCGGGGGGTTCCAAAAGAATATCGACTTTAAGTCAACTTTAAAATCATTTCTCCTTCGCCCGTCATTCCTGCGGAAGCGGGCATGATAAAAAAGGGTGACTTTTCATAAGATTGATTTATTTCTACTTTAATTACATTTAACCTGACAGTCATCATACTAAGGTGATCGCCTGAAGGCGAGGGATTTTTCTAATCCCAAAAGGAGACATTAAATTTATTCAACTAACATTTGAGCAGTAGTGTTCTTACTTAAACCTTTAATAGACTATTGCCCATATTATAAAGACAACAGTAAGTAATCCTACAATAAGGGAAGTTATTCCTATAGCACCGGAGAAAAGGTTACCAAGAACGTTAGGGAAGGAAATTTTTAACTTCTCCAATTCTTTCGCTTCAAATAATCGATCGTATTCTAAGGATCTTTCCTCGATAAACTCCCATTTATATATTCTACCTGTAAACATGGCATAGTTCATGGGCCATTTGGTTGGGACAAAGTGGGTATTGAAAAAGTGAATTGTGAAAATAAAGCCAATAGCAAGAAGTGCCTCTTCAGAATGGATAATACGAGCCACGTTTATTACCCATCCCGGGAAAAATTTGGCAGTTGCACTGGGTGACCATAGCAAAGCGCCTGAAATACCAATAGCAACCATCCCCCAAAAAACAGCAAGAATATCGAATTTTTCGTAATAAGCCCAGTGGTCAAATTTTGGGGGCGGGCCTTGATCCACAAACCATCTGCCCATGGTTATGAAATCCTCCCAATCCTTTTTTCTTGGCAAAAAGGAATTAGGCCCCCAAAGTCTCTCTTTTATCGTCTTTCCTCTTTTCTTGTTAAAGAGGGTGAAATGGGTACAATAGGCAAGAAAGATGAAAAATTCCAAAAAGATAACAAACGCACATACTTGATGAAGGAGTATTGACCCCTCAGGTCCACCAATAAAATGCAGCATGAATTTTGACCAACCGGCATCTGGGAATTTAATAGGGAGGCCTGTGGAAGCGAGTCCAAAGAAGGCAAAGATACAAAAAAGGTGGAAAAGCCTGTCTCTAAGTTTAAAACGGATATAGGCCTCTCCGGGGTTTTCAATATGGATAAGTCTCTCTGATATGAGATGTCCTTCCCTCAGCTGCCTCTGTTTCTCCCAATAGGCTTTTCGCCACCAGAGAAGGGTATGACCCCAGTAAAAAAGGAGGGTACTCAAAAGGAGCATAACCATGAAAATCCTTGTCCAAAAGAGCAGAGGATATTTTTCCCTATCACGCAAATCAGGATGGGCGGTATATTTTGTAAAGTTTAGATTTACCCCTTGATGGCATTTTGAGCATACCTTCGTAAGGTTTTTCTCGTTAATTGAAGATTTAGGATCCTGTCTAGGGAGGATATTATGGGCGCCGTGACAATCAGCACAACCTGCGGCAGGACCACCCAATTTTCTTATCGTTCCATGAAGAGTCTCTTGATAGGTTTCAACGGCAATTGTAGTGAGATTATTCTTTTTCATAAGCTCTTTATCGCCATGACACCTGATGCATGTTTTCGTATAAAAATCCCTTGCCTCTAAGGAATATCCCTTTCCAAAAACATGGAAAAGTTTCGTATTATGCAGGCCATGACAATCTGAACAGACTGCAGAATCTTGGTTACCGTTAAGGATTGCTTTATCATGGCCACTTTCTACATAATCCTCCATGCTATGGCAGGATGTACATTTATTGATGATCGCCACTTTGCTTCTATCCCATCTTCCCAAATAATGGATGCCAGAGTGGCATTCGGTACAGTCGAACTCATTCTTAATACGGTGTACATTTTCCAGGTATTCCTTTGCTTCCGTCTGATGGCAAGGGCTACAATCTACCTTTGCCGGTATGTAGATTCTTTTCGCATGCTTTTCAATATCTATAATATCTACATGACAGCTACTACAAGCATTGGGACCATGGACAGAGTTTGCATATTTCATCCCGTTTATGCTACTTCCGTGGCATTTCAAACAATCTGTTGTAAAAAGGGGCCTTTTCATATTTACGTTGATTGTAACCTCTCGGAATTCAGCAAAAGAAGGGGAGGAATAAAAAAGCATGAAGAGGATTAAAAAGAGCCTCATCATATTCTCCTTTCTAAGTTCCAAAATATTTTTGACATTTGAGCTTTGGTATTTGATATTTCGACATTCGGATTTATATTCTTTCAATGGTTATATCTTTTGCGTCCCGAATCTCCTTTTCCAAATCAGCCATCGCAACGGTGCGGATCGGCAGATAGGCACGAGAGCTAAAGATGGTGATGCACCTCTTGTTGAACATGATTAAAGGGGCATTGGGTTGATGGGACCGGACAAGAACCTGTTTTTGATATCGCTCCATCAATCGACTGAAATATTGTGGTCCAAATTGGGGTCTTCCCCAAATGTCTCCTGGGAAGTCCGTTTCGCTTTCCACAAAATCCCCCCAAACAATTCGGTCCCAATGCTCATCTCCCAATTCGATCTGGTTCATGTCTTCAAGGGTCTTTAAATCTGGCAGCGCACCGTGAAGGGCCAAGATTCCATTTTGAGTAGTGGCCGCAATAGGAAATTTTGAGAAGAGAAGGCCGTAGGCTTCCCTTTCTTCAAAAGAAATGGAAGTCCAAAAATTGGCAGGATAAAGCTCTTTCACCATAAATCCTTCATGATTCCCAGCCAGCAGAAAGATTTCCTCAGGATGTTCCAACTTCAATCTCAGAAGGTATTGGATATTCTCTTCGGAATAATTTCCGCGATCCACATAGTCTCCTAAGAAGACAATGTGATAAGGTTCTTTGAGGTATCGCTCGATAACCTGCTGACTGGCCTCCAGATCTCCATGGGTATCTCCCACAAAAACCACTCTCCCCTGTGAGGGAAGATGGATCAGCCGCGGTTCCTTCTCAAATACTTCCTCTGCCTTTCTAAGAAGATCCTTCCACTCCACCTCTTTCCCTATGTCTTCACCGCTTTGACATGGACCTTCCGATTCCTTGGCCCATCAAATTCGCAAAAAAAGATTCCCTGCCAGGTTCCAAGGACTAACTTCCCTGACTCAACAAAAACGATTTCAGAACACCCCACCAGACTGGCCTTGATATGAGCCGGAGAATTTCCTTCCGAGTGGTGATATTGATCCTTAAAAGGAATGATCTTGTTTAACTCCATGACAATATCGCGAGCGACGCTTGGGTCCGCATTCTCATTGATCGTGACCGCCGCAGTGGTGTGAGGGATAAAGACGATGCAGAATCCATCCCCTACCCCTGTTTTTTTCACGGCCTCTTGAACAGAACGGGTGATGTCAATAAATTCGGTCTGCGTTGATGTTGCTACTTGAAAAGTTTGAATCATCTTCAACTCCACCCCTCCGAAAAAGATTGACAATAATTCATTTTCATATCACATCCGCTGAAGAATCTCAATCATATCTCAATATTACGTTCAATGAATCTTATTGACTCTTTCATCTCAATTTAGTAAATTCCCGTCCGACTGGGGAAACAAATGAAAACTGCTTTTCGGATGTGGAAGAACACCCGGATGATTATTTTAGTAGCCGTCTGTGCAGCCATTTATGGTGCGGCGCTCATTGCCTTCAAGACCGCCATTCCTCTCATCCCGGGGATCACCGAAGTGCGTGTCGCCAATATCTTTCCAATGGTATTCGGAATGCTCTTCGGCCCTGCGGGCGCCTGGGGGACAGGAATTGGGAATCTCATTGGGGATATCTTCGGAGGCACGCTGGGACCGACCTCCATTGCCGGCTTCGCGGGCAATTTTCTACTCGGCTACCTCCCTTACACCATGTGGGTCACATTTGTGCCCTTTGCTAAGAAGTCTCCCCAATGGGAAGCCGGAAGTTGGCGCAACTGGATAAATTATCTTCTCATTGGCTTTATCTCCAGCGCTGCGTGTGCAGTCGTGATTGGTATCGCCGCAGATGCTCTGGGGATCGTGCCTTACGCCATTCTAACAAAGATCATTGCTCTCAACGACACCATTGCCAGTTGGATCGGATTGCTCCTGTTCATCTCCGTATATGGTGTCACGAAACACCAACTCGGTCTCTTTTGGACTGATGTGGTGGATGAGAGTGATATTGGCTCACCCATCGCTGGTGCTGTCGGTGCATGGTTAGTTGCAACCGCTTCAGTGTTCGGCCTGCTGGGTGGAATGATCACGGGCGTTCAAACAACCACCATTGGCTGGCTATGTACCCTCGCCATTGTCATCGGCTGCCTCTTACTATAAACTGGAAATTCGAAGCAAATTTTTCATGATGAATTCGTCAATTGGAAACTATGGAAATTGAATTTTGTTGGTTTGATCCATTATGTCATTCCCGTGCAAGCGGGAATCCAGATTCGGGTCTGTATGAGAAACCGGAACCATGCTATAAGCTGGATTCCTGCCTTCGCAGGAATGACAAAGGAGGAGGATTTTGACATTTCAGTTTTGGGTTTGGTTTGACATTTGAACTTTGGCATTTGACATTTTAATTATTAAAATATGAGCCTTGCCGTCTCAATTGAAGACCTGACGTTCGCTTATCAAGGAAGCGAACGGCCTGCCCTGCAGAATATCCAGGGCGAGATGGAAGAGGGAACCTTTGTGGCAGTGATGGGGCATGGGGGAGCTGGTAAGTCCACTCTATGTTACAGTCTCAATGCCCTTGTGCCTAAATTCTTCCATGGGAAATATCAGGGCCGTGTTCTGGTAAGCGGACAAGAAGTCGCGCGGCATCGAGTTTCTGAGATGTCACGTCTTGTCGGGTTGATACTCCAGGACTTTGAAGCACAACTCTTCTCCACAACGGTTGAGTTGGAAATGGCCTTTGGGCCAGAAAACCATTGTCTTCCTCGCCAGGAGATCGAACGCCGTATTCAACGCTATCTCAACTTCGTACGTTTAGAAAAACTTCGCAGCCGCGAACCAGCGAGTCTTTCCGGCGGACAGAAACAAAGACTGGCTATCGGTTCAGTCCTTGCATTGGAGCCCAGGATCCTTGTAATGGACGAACCTGTCACTGATCTCGACCCTCTTGGACGTGAAGAAGTCCTTTCATTAGCCAAAACTATTCGAGAAGAGGGCCGCATGCTCCTCATCGTGGATCATGAACCAGAAACGGCCGTCACTGCAGATCAAGTGTGGTTAATGCGCGATGGTCAGGTCGTTTCACAAGGATCGCCTTTGGAAATCCTCGCGGATGTGACGATGATGGAATCATGCGGGATTAAAACCCTGCCCACGGTCGAGCTATTTCATACGATGGGCTGGCCAGGAAATCCTCTGACGGTCGATACAGCGATTGAACTCATTCAAAGGCATCACTTTGCTCGACGCCGTGAATTGAAGGCCGAAACAGTCTCTTCTGGCCCATCCGAAGGTTCGTCCGTTCTCAAGGCCGAGGAACTAAGATACACCTATCCCACATACGATGTTGAGGCACTGCGAGGAATTGATTTATCTATCCAGGAAGGTGAATTCTCCGCCATTTTGGGGCAAAATGGATCCGGCAAGACCACCCTGGCCAAACACTTTAACGGTCTGCTCAAACCCAGCTCTGGCCACATGTGGGTGCAGAACAAACCGACTACCGAGTATAGCCATCGCGAGTTAGCGCGAAAGGTAGGATATGTGTTTCAAAATCCCGATCACCAGATCTTTGCAGGGACAGTCGCTGAGGAGGTGGGCTTCGGACTCAAGATGCAAGGTGAGACTTCCAAAAAGATTGAGAGGCGAGTGGCCGAGGCATTGGAAGTAGTGGGGTTACAAGGTTATGAACAGAAGGTGCCTTTCGCTTTGACGAAAGGTGAACGACAACGCGTGGCTGTGGCGTCTGTGCTGGCCGCTCAGCCGCAAGTGATCATCCTCGACGAGCCAACAACCGGCCTTGATTACCGTCACCAACGAAACATGATGGAGATGTTAAAGCGTTTAAATCAATACGGACATACCATCATTATCATCACGCATTCTATGTGGGTGGCCACTGAATATGCGAATCGGACCATTGTCATGAAGGATGGCCGTATTCTGTCAGATGGACCTACTCGTGCGATCTTCTCCGATGAGAACAAATTAGCTGAAGCGTCATTATCCCCACCCTCACTGGTGCGGTTGAGTAACTGGTTGGGCACAAAGGCGCTTACAGTTCAGCAGATGGTGCAGGAGTTAAAGACCCGTGTTGGTGATTCGTGAATCGTGTTAGTAAATCAACGCAAAGAATTCAAATCACCAGCACGAATCACTTTCGCGAATCGCTTTTTGCAATGAGTCGTTTGCTATGAACATCTTCCTCTACCTCGACAGAGGCACTTGGATACATCGCCTGGATCCGCGGACTAAGATGATGGCCGTTCTGATTGTCTTCTCCATCTGCTTGTGTTTCAACGATCCATTATATATGGCCGCCATCAGTTTGGGCATCGCACTGGTCGCTATCTCAGCTAAAGCGTTGCCAAATTTCTGGCGGCTTCGCTTTATCCTCATCCTACTCATCGTTTTCAGCACGATGATGTGGCCTTTCTTTGCCAGAGGGCCAACCCCATTGTGGTCATGGGGATCTCTCCAGGTGAGCCAAGAATCCCTTCTCTATGGGGTTGCCATGGGACTTCGTTTGGCAACGTTTGTAGGGACTGGTTTAATTTTTCTTTCGACAACAAGAAATGAGGAGTTGACCAACGGCCTCATCCGAATGGGATGCCCCTACCCCATAGCCTTCGCCTTGTCTACTGCTTTGAGACTCATTCCAACCTTCGCCGGTGCCGGAGCAACCATCATCCAGGCTCAGGTTTCACGCGGATTGGATCTGGAATCAGGGAATATCTTGAGTCGCGTTGGTAAGTTCATCCCTCAGGCAGTGCCTCTCTTCATTTACGCTATTCGCCACACCAATCTACTGGCAATGGCCTTGGAATCAAAAGGTTTCAGCCCTGAATCAAAACGCACGATGTATTATGAGCCTCAAATGCGAGGGATAGACTATACAGTGCTTGTTTCCCTTATATTGATCTTGGGATTATTATTATATATTCGGTTGGGGTTACACCTCGGTGCCGTCATCCCAGGTCGTTTATAGCGCGGCTACTTTTCTCATCTAAAGTAATGAGTTATTATAGTTAGAGAGAGATCCGTAACGATGAAAAGAAATCTTGTGTTGAGGTAAGGAAATGGAAGAGGAGTATTTGCCTTATTTGGCTCCAACAGCCATTATTGACAGTGATCATAAGAGTATCCGAGATTATGCCATCAAGACTATAGGTGGAAGTACAGACCCCATCAAGATCGCCGTGGAGCTTTATCTCGCTGTTCGCGATGGGATCCTTTACGACCCTTATGCTCCTTTTTATCTTCCTGAGCATTATCGCGCGAGCTATGTGCTCAAGCGTGGCAGGAGTTTCTGTATACCCAAGGCATCCCTCCTCTGTGCCCTGGGAAGAGCCTGCGGCATTCCTTCCCGTATCGGTTTTGCCGATGTCCGTAATCATCTTGCCACGAAGCAGCTCATTGAATTCTTGGGGAGTGACTTTTTCGTTTATCACGGTTTTGCAGAATTTCATCTGGAGGGGAAATGGGTAAAAGCCACACCGGCTTTCAACAGCGATCTCTGTAAAAGGCATCATGTCCCACCTCTTGAGTTTAACGGCCGTGAAGATTCTGTTTTTCAGGCCTATAATTTGCAAAATCAAAGATTTATGGAATATGTGAGGCTTCACGGAGTTTATGCCGATATTCCTGTGGATCGGATCGTGTCGGCATGGGAAGAAGCTTATGGCAGGGATCGTATCAGGAATTGGATTAGAAGGTTCAAAGAAAGAGGGGATCGCAGTCTCTCCGACTTTGAAAAAGAAGAAATTTCAAAAACTTAAAAAAATAATGTTATTGAAATTTTTCTTTCGATGAGGTATCTTGAAAAGCGGGAGGAGGATCCCGGATGCCCCAAAAAAAGATCTCAGAGATTTTGAAACTGGTTGAATTCCTCAATGAGGAGGTGAAAGAGGTTTCAAAAAGATTAAGCCGGGTGACACCAAAAGAGGTCAGTGAAAAATTAGGGGCCTTAGCCTTGCTCAGAGAGAAGATCCTCAACCTTCAAGTCGACCTTCCCCAAGAAGTAGAGAAAAAACTGACAGAGATCTACCCCTCCATCGAAAAAATCAAACAAAAACCCTCCTGATTTGCTGCGTCTTCCATATCGCAACCTGTGGGATAGCGCGGATAGTGGCAAGATATCCGCAGGTTAGACTTTGAAAATTCTTCATCGCCACCTTGTTTGTTTCTTCCTGAAGCCTTTGTGCCGATTAATCGGCACAAAGGAGGATGAAGATTTAGTATTTGGCACCATGAGTTGGTTATCTATTTTCAGGGGGAAGCGTGATTTTTATATTTCTTCCATCGATATAAGGTTTCAAGCAGTCGATAATTCTTGTCGTAATCCCTCAGTTATGGGTAATTATTGGTTATGGAGTTATCCTTTTTTCTCGTAGCGTCGGCATTTATTGCCGACGGACTCCGCCCTCAATAAATGAGGGCGCTACAATTATTATAAAAATTCCTCGCGTAACTGAGGGATTACTTCTTGTCTCCGATTTATCTTGACATTGCGCAGAGAATAGTGTATAAGAAAATCAAACCTAGTTGCAAAGAGTCCTTTTTAGGACGTGAGAGAAACCCGCAAAGAACTCCAAACAGCTTCTTTGCGGGTTTTTTTATCAAGCCTCGGAGAGTCTCTTTCCAGTATCTACCAAAAGCGAGTCTCTTACCTGTATCTACCGAAAGCTGACAAAAAAAGGAAAGGAGGTTTGGGATCTATAAAGAGGCGCAGGACCTAAGTGTCTAATATTCCTACTAACCTTTAGTACCCAAGAAAGGGGGACATTGTATGCATTTCATAAAGATTTTCATATTGATAGCTTTAAGTCTGGCCATTGGATTTTTTGGTTGCACCAAGGAAGGGAAGAAGGCGGAGGCTCCCGCACAAGAGCAAATCATTAAAAATTTGGTTCCACCGAACGCGGAGGTCAAGGGGCCGGCTTTTTTTGTGGAACTTAGCGACCTTAAGGTCATCACAACGGTAAACACAGCTTCTAAAGAGATCGTTGAGACGCCGACTCTCAGGGGTAACATCAAGATCACCAATAAATCGAAAGATATCCTGGATATCCAGGCGGTCACCCTCGAATATTTGGATGAAGCTGGGAAGCCAATCCCTTATAAACCGGAAGAGAAAATAGTGAAGGTTTATTCGTTTTGGAAGGCTATCCCGCCTGAAGGTGTCACCGAAGGGACTTTGGACGTTACGATCCCGACGAAAGCTATCAAAGAAAAGTCCCTTAGAAAGATAGAAGTCGACCTGGTCTATGTCCCGTCTCCTCTTAAACGAGAGATTTTGACATTGTCTGAAAAGGTTGAATAGTCCCTGATATCAATCCATGAGGCTAATATTTTGATCACAACATAGGGGGATAGATACTCCCTGTTCCCCTATGTTGCCAATCTACTGTGGTAGCCAGGCGGTTTGGGGTATAGGAAACACTCTGCTTGTTATATCGAGGTAGGCTATGGGAGCATGGGGTAGCCGATCGAATCGGCGGGAGGTTACGATGACAACATCATTGCAAAAGAGTCAACTAAAGCGGAGCAACATTCTGAAGAAAATCAAAGTTGAGGGTAACGTGGATGAGAGGCAGGAGATAATTGTTTGCTACGAAACTGCCACTCTAAAATGGAAAGGATTCGAATCCCGCATGGCGATATGGAATAAAATTTACGAACGGGTCTAACGAGCAAGGGAAAATTGGTATGAAGGCTTTCCATAACGAGGTGAGAGATCGCTCAGAAATTCCCTGCGAAGGCAATTGCCCGTATTTGGTTGTTACGGATACTTTGAACTGCCGAAAAGATTCAGAAGGCGTAGTAGACATGGAAGAAGTCCGAGATACAGGCGAATGTCCGTTTTGGCCGCAAGAAAAAAGGGAAATCGGGCGAACTAGGGTGGGATAGAACTCATGATCAAAAAGGCAGATGGAGGACAAGGCCTTAAGGAAGTTGAAGCATTCCAGTCGGGCCGGTAAACTAAGAAGTTTCATCGAGCACTAAAAGAATCCTAAATAGGGAGAACAACCATGAATATTTATGTTGGAAATCTATCGTATGATGTATCAGAGGAAAATCTTCGGCAGGCTTTTGAATCCTTCGGCCAAGTAACCTCGGCAAGAATTATCAAAGACAAGTACAGTGGCCAGTCCCGCGGGTTTGGTTTTGTAGAAATGCTTGAGCAGACACAGGCTCAAGCGGCGATTAAGAGCCTTAACGGGAAGGAACTCCTGGGCAAACAGATGAGTGTGAATGAGGCACGTCCTCGCGCCAACCCGGGAAATTCCGGTAGGCAAGGTGGTCATCAAGGGCGACCGGGTTACGGTGGCAGAAGGCCTTATTGATTCAGTTGTCTCCCATTCTCTGAACCGGGCATTGGAAAGAGGCTAAATTGGCACAGATGAGAAGGCACGGGAGGTTTCATGGTTCAAAACCAAGCCGTTCAAGCCGCCCTAAGTCCTATAAATTGTTTGTGCGGGTTGCGGAAAGGAAGTAGCCGTCCAGATTCCCCCACCAAATGACAAAAAACTATTGTGCCTGGAGTGCTTCAAAAAATAGAGATCTCCTCTATGAGAGAAGAATTTCATTTTTAACCCTCCAAGATTCAATGGTAAGAAATGTGCTCATTATCACTACTGTGGCCGATAGTGGAGAGCCCACATTGGCAACGGTTACATATATATCGGTATTCCCACGATAGGGGTCATAAGTGGTCTGGTAATCAATATCGGACAAGTATTTTGCTCCGATGAAAGTCAGTATCTTTGGAGTCTCGATCACAAGATCCACAGCATGTCTGAGAAGCTCTGCAATAAATCTCTTTATCTCATCGTCACTGCCGACCGTTCGGCTTGGGGCAACTACATCCGACGGAGCCAGATGTCTGCGGCGAAGTGCACGACCATGCCAAGAGGGGCTAGAAGGCACACAAGAGCAATTGGGACGTCGGTTCTCGCGATCGATCCGAAGTAGACGGCGATCGATGCGACAGCTAGCATCAGGACGATGAAGCTGTTCCTGGCTGTCTTGTCGGCAATTGCCTGTGTCCGTCGCGCCGCACCGCTGCCGGCCTCGGCGCCTGGTAGCTTTCCTGCCCCTGCTTGGGGTGCGTTGTAGGTCAGAACTGTCATTCACGGATAGGATTGTGTATGCTGGTGATGGCCGCCTGGAGGACGGCACAGGGTCGCGCGAGGAAGGGGATTCGCCTCTTAGGCCAGCGACGCCACAAGACGATATACTGGTGGCGACTGTGTCCAAGATTCCCACCCGGTGAAATTCTTCGCGATGCCTAGGAACTTAGACCCAGGGGTGATACAAGGACGAAAATATGGAAGCAGGCACCGTCATAGGCTACTTCGCAGAACGAGATGAAGCTCTTAGATCTCTACGGGAGTTGCAGAGAAGGGCCTTCCGCCGCGCCGCATTGGTGCACAAGACCGCGGACGGAGAGGTACATATAAGGGACCCCTTCCTTTGGCGCCGTGCTCTCGGGGCGACCTTGACTGCCATTCTTTTCGGGGGCCTTGCCAGCGTTGCGTCCCTGGTCCTCCACTGGCCGGTGCCGATTCTGAGCGGAAGCCTTTCCACCCTGGTTTCGGTCTTTGTGGGTGGATTTATCGGAACCCTATTCGGTGGGGTGTGGATACGACGATCGAAGTACGGTGTCAAACGAAGGCTGCTTGAGGATCACGCACGTTGGTTGGTGTCCAAGGAGACCGTCCTGATCCTCCAGGCGCCGATTGAAACACTGCGGTTCCCAGTGGCGGTACTTCGAGAAAGCGGCGACATCCCGCCCGCAGTCTTCGTCCTGCATCCGAAGCGCGAGAATCCAATTGGAGATGTGCGAAGCCCTGGGGTGCCGCTCTCTCCGATGCAGATCCAGGAGCATGCCCAGCGCCTGGCCATGGACCACGAAGTGGACCCAAGGCCGCGGCGGAACGCTGAGCTGCTGAGGCGGGTCGAAAACGCCCATCAATGGATCCATCAGGTATGCTTGGATCTCTCCGAAGCGAGTCGACTGGAACAGGGTGCGCCTCCGACCGCCGAGTGGATCCTCGATAATGAATACGTCATCGAGAGCAACGCCCGAGACGTGCAGCTGAACCTTCCTCGGCGTTTTTACCAGGAGCTGCCGGCACTCGCCAACGGGCCCTACCGGGGTCTGCCATGCATTTACGGTCTAGCGAAGGAACTCGTCTCCTATACGGAATTGCGCCTAGACCGGGAGAACATCCTTGCATTTATTGAGGCTTATCAATCCGTACGCACGCTGACGATTGGCGAACTCTGGGCTGTCCCCCAGATGCTGCGCATCGCATTGATTGAGAGCATCCGGGATCTTGCCGCCAGCGCTCTGACCGAGCTGCGGGAGGGTGAGATCGCCGACTTCTGGGCGAACAGGCTCATTACGGCCAACCGGCGAGACCCCAAACAGCTCTTCACTATCCTGGCAGAACTTGCTGCGACCCAACCCGGCCCGAGCCCCTATTTCGCTACTCAACTGGTCGATCATCTCTACGACGAAGACGCCGCGCTGGTGCCGGTCCAGAGCTGGCTGGAGCGCACTTACCGCAAGTCCCTGAGCGAGCTCAACCTGCGTGAGCAAAACCGCCAGACGAAGGATCAGATATCGATCGGGAATGCATTTACCAGCTTGCGACATCTCGCCCTGTTGGATTGGAGAGGGATCTTCGAGCGTCTCAGCCGCGTGGAGCGGTTGCTTCGATTCGATCCATCCGGCGTTTATTCCAAGATGGATTTCGACACACGCGATCGGTATCGCCGTGCGATTGAAGAACTCGCGCGTCGGTCCGGTCAGGCGGAAGACCAGGTCGCCCAACGCGCCATCGAGCTATCTACGCAAGCCGCACGTGAAGCGGCGGAAGATGACCGGTGGATCCACGTCGGGACTTATCTGGTGGGTGAAGGAAGGCGCGAGCTTGCGCGGCTCCTCGGTTGCCATGAGGCGCCACGTTTCCGCGTCCTGCAGCGGGTATACCGCCATCATTCTGCAGTGTACTTTCTTGGGCTCAGCCTCTTCTCCGCTGTATCCATCTCCCTGATCGTCCTGTTGGGTCTGCGCGGACAGACGCCCGGGATCCGGCTTGTGATCGCCCTCCTTTTGCTGATCCCCGTCAGCCAACTCGCGCTCGAGGTTTTGAATTACCTCGTCATGCGGCTACTTCCACCCCGAGCCCTTCCAAAGATGAATTTTGAGGTTTCGGGCATTCCTGACGCATTTCGAACGTTGGTCGTTGTGCCCATGATGCTGGTAGACGCGGAGACGATCCAGGCAGAGGTGGAGAAGTTAGAAATCCGGTACCTGGCCAACAAAGAAGGCAATCTGCTCTTCAGCCTCTTCACGGACTACACCGATTCGAATCAGGCGTATCGTGAGGACGACGAAAGACTGCTTCAGACTGTGACCGAGAGCGTCGAAGCTCTCAACCATCGGTATGGTGGTGAGCGTTTCTTCCTTTTCCATCGGAACCGCACCTGGAGTGAATCCGAGCAGAAATTCATCGGTTGGGAACGCAAACGCGGGAAGATAGAAGAACTCAATCGTCTGATCGATGGAACGCGCCCTGAAGATGCCGATCGTTTAGTATACGCCGGCGACCCGGATCATCTGTCCAATGTGAGGTTCGTCATCACGTTGGACAGCGACACACAGCTGCCTCTCGGCACTGCCCGCAGGATGATCGAGACTCTGGCACACCCTCTCAACCAGCCGCGCTTCGATGCCGCAGGCAGGATCCTCGCCGGCTCTTACACCATCATCCAACCGCGCGTGAGCCCAACGCTTCCGAGCACGAGTGGTTCGCCTTTCAGCAGACTCTTCGCAGACGCGGTCGGAATTGACCCATACACCAAGGCCGTTTCCGATGTCAATCAGGATCTCGCTGGTGAAGGCTCCTACCATGGCAAGGGTATCTATGATGTGCGCGCCTTCAGTCGGGTGCTGTCTGGGAGGTTTCCTGAAGAGTGGTTGCTGAGTCATGACTTGATTGAAGGCGCTCATGTCCGAGTGGGCCTGGCCAGTGATATTGAGCTCTATGATGAGTTCCCGCAGGGTTACCTAAGCTACACCCGCCGGCAACATCGTTGGATTCGCGGTGATTGGCAAATCGCGGATTGGATTTTGCCGTGGGTTCCCAAGCCTGGAGGACGGCGAGTGCCAAACCCGCTCTCCTGGTTCGACCGTTGGAAGGTTTTCGACAACTTGCGCCGGAGCCTGATACCCACGACCAGCCTGGGCTTGCTCATAGCCTCCTGGCTGACTTCTCCTCAGATGGGGTGGATCTCTACGCTTGTGATCGCCATGCAGTTGCTCTTCCACCCTTTCGCGCAGCCCTTCACCATGGCGACCACTCGCCAGGGGCTCAAGAGTTTCTCCTTCTCGAAGGTGGCGCACGACCTGCTGCGGACGGTTGCTGATGCGGCGTTGCTTGTGCACCAGGCCGGGCTGGCTCTGGATGCCATTCTGCGGGTCTGGTATCGCCGCCTCATCTCTCACCGCGGGTTGCTCGAATGGACTTCGGCCCAGGTGACTCATAAGGGTGCCCCGCGCCGGCAGCCATGGTTTGTAGCTTCTTTGGGCCTGGCGAGCCTATTCAGTGGGATCATGGGTTGGGCGGTGCAGCGCTGGATGCCGTCCAGCCTTGCGATGGCCAGCCCCTGGCTCGTCTTGTGGTTCCTATCCCCTCTGATCGGCTGGTTCTTAAACCTCCGACCGCAGGCGAAGCAAAAGCAACTCCTGCTGCCTCAAAGGGATCTGCGGTTCCTGAGGCAGGTGGCACGACAAACCTGGCGCTATTTCTCAGACTTTGTCAGTGATGATACGTCTTGGCTTCCACCCGACAACTACCAGGTCTCCCCTCAGAACCGACTGGCGAGGCGTACCAGTCCAACCAACATCGGTCTCTGGATGCTCAGCGCACTATCCGCGCATGATTTCGGGTATATGACGGTGGATCAGGTCGTCGAAAAACTGGCCCATACCATGGAGACGATCGGCAAACTGGAGCGCTATGAGGGCCATCTGCTGAATTGGTACGATGTTCAAACCCTGATCCCTCTCGAACCTCGCTATGTGTCCGCCGTAGACAGCGGAAACCTGCTGGGTGCCCTATGGTCACTGGAGCACGGACTGGACGAGCTGATTCAGAGACCCGTCTTGGATGGGAAAGCTTTTGAAGGCCTGCGGGATACCGGGGAAATCCTGAAACAAGTCGTCGAACAGGAAGGCATTTCGGGTCTAGATGCCCACGCTCTCGACGCACTGATGCGCCCGTGGAAAACCCCGCCGGCTCGCATCGCCGACGTTCTTCGCCTGCTGCGGCGGGTGGAGAGTAGCGTAAGGGCTCTATCCGATGCGGCTCGTGAGTCCACCGAGGTTGAAACGGGAGCGGCTTATTGGGCCAGGCAGATGGAGGAGCAGGTATCGGCCTGGCTAAGGATCACGGATCGCTATCTCACCTGGATCGAAATCCTCGATGAAAAAAAGGAGGAGGAGATCACGCCGCTGGGTCTGGAGGCCCTGCTCGCCATCCGCCAGGCTATGTCTCACGCGCCTTCGCTTCTCGATCTTGCCAACGGGCGCATCGGCTGTATTCCGATCCTCCAATCGATCCGCGAGCAGGCTCCACCAGCCGCTCACCCCCTCTTCGAATGGCTTGACCGCCTGATGGAGTCCTTCGCCAGGTCGCGATGGCTGGCCGGTGAAATCCTGGGTTTGGGCGAGCGGCTTATCCAGGACGGACGCGGGTTATCCGAATCGATCAATATGCGCTTCTTGTA
The DNA here is from genome assembly GCA_963827685.1 of uncultured delta proteobacterium. Taxonomy (GTDB): domain Bacteria; phylum Desulfobacterota; class BSN033; order BSN033; family UBA1163; genus UBA1163. Next base: position 1,278,789 of record CAWHBU010000002.1, read on the forward strand.
TGACCCCGAACGACGGTTGTTCTCAATTGGCTACAACGTTTCCGAAGGCCGCTTGGATAGCGCCTACTACGATCTCCTGGCGAGTGAGGCGCGGCTTGGGAGTTTCGTCGCCATCGCTCGGGGTGATGTCCCGGTTGAGCATTGGTTCTCCATGAGTCGACCCTACGGTGCAATCGGTCGGCGCCGAGTGCTGCTCAGTTGGACCGGGACCATGTTCGAATATCTGATGCCGCTGATTTTCCAACGCTCCCAGGAAAACTCGCTCCTGGATAAAGCGGCGAGGGAAGCGGTGGCGATCCATATTGCCTACGGCCGCCAGCGTCGTGTGCCGTGGGGGATCTCGGAGTCTGCCTTTGGAGATCTGGACCTCAACAAGACCTACCAATATAAGGCCTTTGGCGTACCGGAGCTCGGATTGAAGCGCGGCTTGGAGGAAAAAGTCGTCGTCTCACCCTATGCCACCCTTCTGGCGCTCAACATTGCGCCGAGAGAGACCGTGCAGAATCTGAAACGACTGGCCGGCCTGGGGCTGTTGAACGATTACGGCTACTATGAAGCGATAGACTTCAGCCGTCAACCGAGTCGTGAGGGTGAGCGTGGGGTGATCATTCAAGCCTACCTGGCGCATCATCAAGGCATGGGTTTCCTGTCACTGACCAACTTCCTCCATGGCAATCCTATCCAGCGCGATTTCTATGCCGACGCACGCGTGCGCGCCGTTGAGCCCCTGCTCTATGAACGCATCCCGATCCTGTCTCCGCTGCACCACATCTCCACGCGAGAAAGAATGTCTTTGCCGGAGAGCGTCGGCGAAGTCGCCCCATCGGTGAGCAAATTCGATACCCCCCATACGAGCACGCCCAAAACCCAACTCCTTTGCAATGGTTGCTATGGCTTGATGATCACGAACGCAGGCGGGGGATACAGTCGGTGGGGCAACTTTGAGATCACACGCTGGAGGTCGGATCGGACTCAGGATCCGTGGGGAACCTTCTGCTACATCCATGAGGCTGACTCGGATCGATTGTGGTCCAACACGTATCACCCAGTCGGCGGGAAGGTTGAGGCGTACTCCGCCAACTTCACGCTCGACCGTGCCGTGTTTCGGCGCGCTGATAACGGC
>CAWHBU010000003.1:0-1238139 GCA_963827685.1 uncultured delta proteobacterium
CTTCGGTACACGCCTTAAAACGATATTCCCAGCTTCGAGCAGATGCCGCGCGTGAAGTCTCGCACGGTTTCGTTGGGGTCTTCAAGCCCGAGCTTTATTGGCGCTTCATATTTCTCGCTGTAGCCATTCTTCATGACGGTCAGCGCGTTTAGTTTCCATTTCCAGAGGTTTTCCGGCTTTATGTACCAATATTTGGGAGCCAACGTGCGGCCGATCTCATCATAACTCATCTCCATGATACTTTCCGGACGCATTAACGGCGCCAGCGCCTCAAGCCCCGGGAAGTCCTCGCCGCCTGTCCATTTGCCTTTATTAAAGGGGCATACGTCCTGGCACACGTCGCAGCCGTACAGCCTGCAACCTATTTGCTCCGCCATCTCAGGGGATGGTACGCCCATTCCCATATTCGCCGAGATGGAAGTCTGAAAGCTAGCGCACCCGATCATCGACATGGTATATGGTGCGCTCAGCGTATGGGTAGGGCAGGCTCCGATGCATTTGTTGCAGTCTTTCGAGCACTCTTTGAGTTTCACGTCGCGAATGAGTTCGAGCTCCCGGTCTACTGCGAACATTTCTATGCGATTATATGACCCGTTTTTGGTGTAGAAGAAATTATTCTGGCGGATGATGCCGAGCCCTGCCTGATAGGCTGCCCAGCGGGCCGGCGCTGGGATTCCATAACTGCTGCCCAACATGCATGTAAGACCGAGGCTTTCGAGAAACGTGGAGAATTCCCTGCGTATGCTGAAAAAGGGCGCCTGTTCGTCCGTTCTGCAGTCGAACATGTAGGCTTTGCCGTAGACGCCATCAAATTCGCCAGGCACGTTGTACCTGCAGGTAGGAACGATAGCGACTATGATGGATTTTATCTTGGGATTGTCCGCCGAGGGGTCCGCATAACTCCTATAGCGCCCATATATTTTCTCTCCCATGGGTATCCGCGAGATGCGCTCCTCCAGCTTTTCGCGATAACCGGCCAAGGCGCCAACTCTAATAATACCGCAGTCCTCGTATCCAAGTTTCAGAGCCTTTTCCTGTATTTTGTTTTCCATAATCATAACTCCTCCTTCTGACAATCAATTTTCTGAAGCACACGCACTTTTCGCGGAATATCCGACTTTACCACCATGAATTCTCCCGGCAACATACTTGCGAATTGCAAGTAGTATAAAACATCTACTTGTTTTATGCAAGTAATTAGTATATTCTTTAAGTATGAAGAAAATCACCAGGAGATCGATGTGTCCTATCAGTACCACTCTCGACATCTTGGGCGATAAGTGGACACTGCTGATCATACGGGACTTGATGTTCAAAGGAAAAAAAACGTACGGCGAGTTTTTGCAATCCGAAGAAAAGATCGCGACTAATATCCTTGCCGATCGTCTACTCATTCTGGAAAAGAACGGGATCGTCGAAAAAAGGGCCTTTCCCGGAAATAAGGTAAAAAACCTTTACCAATTAACTCCTAAGGGGATCGATCTAATGCCTATCATGTTTGAGATCATCTTATGGGGTGACAAATATTTCGAAATTCCGGAACGTGTTCATCGGCTTGCAGGAGAAATCCGGAAGGACAGTAACGGCATGATAAAGGAGATTTCAAAAAGACTTGCAGCGACGGACGCGGAGTCAGTGACTAAATGATCCCTCGGAATTAACTCGTGGATAGTGTCCTTACGCGGACCCAGTGCTCGGTAGGGAAATCATAGGGGTGAAGAGCACGGTGAGGTCGCGCTTGGTCCACTCCCGGTATTTTCCACCACATCATGGAGGGGCGGGAGGTCACATCTTCAAATGTTAATATATCTTTGGTGATCATCCGTACCTTTCAATCCTTTTATATTAAAACCGTGTCCGTGTCCGTTCTCCGTATAGGAAAAGAGGGGCGTTCATGCAGAGCATGCTTCACAGGGGGTTTGGGGTGGATGGTTCTTTGGGTATAAGGATTGGGAGCGAGAGGCAACTGTCGGAACAGATTAGGTCAAAATATCGACTTGGCTAGGCACGTCCCGCACGAACGTCCCTATGGTTCTATTTTGACTTTTTCTGAAAGTTTCGGTTGACCAATTTTCATAAAATAGATATATTCCAATCAGTAATCACCAGGGTGGCGGTGTAGATATTTCTTCATTTTCAGGGGAAAAAAGTCTACGGTCAGAAGGAAACTTTCATGAAATATAGGCAAAGTCAAGGATAAACGGCCTGTTGCTCAAAAGCCCAATTCAAAAATATCTGAAAATTTAAGTTTCGATGAATGATAGCCGGGGGTAAATAGAACCAAATAGCACCATTTGGCCAATTTTAAAGCTCATCAGCTCCTTAAAATCTGAAAAAGACCTTATCTCCCTTGTCACAGCCCCTTTGATCTGCTCCATCATTACCGATGGACTTCTCTTTAGGTAAGATCCATACCTCAGCAAAACCTCAATGTTCTGGACAGCAGAGATCAGGTATTCCTGTATCTGCACCCGCCAAAGCCCTCTCCATCGTGCCCGGTCATATCCATACCGCGTCCCTCTGGCATAGGAACGCTCCATCAAGTGTTGCCTCATTTTGATATCCCGCTTCGCTTTGGCCGATCGACTCGCCTCTCGCATCCTGTCTAGATCTTCCTGCCTCAGATGTCGCTTAATTGTCCGACCCGACTTGTTCTTGGTACACTGCTCTCTTAAGTCACATATCGCACAAATCTTCTTGGGCGCAGCGTAATCTCTACTTTGCCGACTCATATGTAATGACCTAGGCTTCAACCGATGCCCAGCTGGACAACGATAGGTGTCACTCTCCCGATCATACTCAAACCGCTCTTCCCCAAAGATATTCTGCTTTTCTGTACGCTTCAATGAGATTTCCCTCAAATCCGGCATGTGAGCCTCTACCCCTCTATCATGACACGCCAAAAAGTTCTCGATCGTCCCGTATTTGCTGTCGGCCACCACCGTATCCGCCTTGATCCCTGTATTTAAATGGTGGCTCTCTATCAGAGGAATCATCTCATGCGCTTCATTGACATCTCCTGTTGTCGTTTCGATCGCCGTGATCACTTCACTCCGCTCATCCACTGCCCGATGAACCTGATAGGAGAGTTTGGGCTTGCCACGATTCACAATCGATGCATCCGGATCGGTCGTTGAAATGTATCGGCTGTTCTCTTTGACGTATCTCCTCGAAGAATCCGTGCTCTCGCTCTTTTCCTCCAATCGCGCTTCCAGCTTCTTGTAGCCCTCCTGGAGTTGAACCTTCAACGATCGCGTGTCGATCACGGAGTTGTTCGATGCATCCGCATCCACCAGGCTCGAATCCACAAAGATCTTTCTGCCGTCCACTAACCCCGCCTCCACACATTGCCACACCATTCGCTCAAAGAACCCCCTAAACGCTTCCACTCCCCACCGCGCCCTGGCTTTACTCAAAACACTGTGATCCGGCACCTCGCTGTCTATGTCGTACCCTAAAAACCATAGCCAGTCTAAACGCATGGGGATCGTCTCCATCAACTCTCGTTCCGATCGAACATTGTAAAGAACTAATAGCAACAGTGAGATTGGAAATATTGCCGAATCAATTCATTATATGGAATCTGCCAGGGTTGAATTTATGCAAGTGTTCAATAAAAATCACTATGTTCTTAAAGAAATAGAAAAGCATCTAAAAGTCCTCAGAAAAGTCGATAGTAAAACCGGCGACCGAGTCTGAACAGGCAATGGGTTACCCCTAAGGATTTAGATTAATATGAGTCACCTAAAAAGGGTATATCTTACCTATGGTGAGGGGAACACAAATTCAGTTGAAGTTTGAACAGTTGTATGACGCTTATGATAAATCACTTGATAATGCGATGCGTCTACATGGAGCTGGTGTTAACCTATTGCATGAATTTCCAGATATTTCGTTGGGATTGTTCGAACTCGGACAGGAAGAACTTGGAAAATCCTATACCTGTTTAGCAACGATGGCCGTGAAAAAAGGCGACCCAGCGTTCTGGAAGATATTTTGGAAAGAATGGAAGCAACATAATATAAAAGCTCGTAGAGCTTTCCTCTATGAATGGCTTAGTCCCCTCCATCTTGGAGCATCATCGTCGGATGGGATGAAGTTTAACGGATTTCCTTTAAGAAGTGAAATAGTGCTTGAGAGGGAATTTTCATTTTACGTCAATTATGATGATAAACAACAGAAGTTTACTAGTCCATTTGAGAGCGTGAGCAGAGCAGAAACCTTTAATCGTGCATGTGCGTTATCAAGCCTTATTTACACTGCCCTTGCTGTTAAAGAAACTTTGGATGTTGGTGAAAAGGAAAAAAATTATAAAACCTTTTCAATTATTCCATTTCGTATCCTTACAAAGTTCACCTATCAACAAGATATGCCGGGGTTATATCGAAAATTTTCAAGCATATCATCGTATCATAATTCATTGATTGTGAGGCTCAAGGAAGCGTTCGACAAAAATAGAAGTGAGCTAAATAGTATGATCACGAAAGTCAAGGGAGACTTTGAGGATGCATGAGGCATCGAAATAGCAAGAAATAGCAATGGGGTCAGGTCTTGCAATCACACATTCGATTTTAAGAGCACAGATGGGGAGATGTAGCTTCTAAAACAACTTGGCGTCGGTTGGTCATTTTTAAAGAAGCAGCAAATGGGGATATACCTTATTATTATGAACCTTCTCGGTCCCACCGGCTTGTGAAGAGTGTACGGCCTGTTGCTCAAAAGCCCAATTCAAAAATATCTGAAAATTTAAGTTTCGATGAATGATAGCCGGGGGTAAATAGAACCAAATAGCACCATTTGGCCAATTTTAAAGCTCATCAGCTCCTTAAAATCTGAAAAAGACCTTATCTCCCTTGTCACAGCCCCTTTGATCTGCTCCATCATTACCGATGGACTTCTCTTTAGGTAAGATCCATACCTCAGCAAAACCTCAATGTTCTGGACAGCAGAGATCAGGTATTCCTGTATCTGCACCCGCCAAAGCCCTCTCCATCGTGCCCGGTCATATCCATACCGCGTCCCTCTGGCATAGGAACGCTCCATCAAATGCTGCCTCACTTTGATATCCCGCTTCGCTTTGGCCGATCGACTCGCTTCTCGCATCCTGTCTAGATCTTCCTGCCTCAGATGTCGCTTAATTGTCCGACCTGATCTGTTTCTAGTACACTGCTCTCTTAAGTCACATGCTGCACAAATCTTCTTGGGTGCAGCGTAATCTCTACTTTGCCGACTCATATGTAATGATCTAGGCTTCAACCGATGCCCAGCCGGACAACGATAGGTGTCACTCTCCCGATCATACTCAAACCGCTCTTCCCCAAAGATATTCTGCTTTTCTGTACGCTTCAATGAAATTTCCCTCAAGTCCGGCATGTGGGCCTCTACTCCTCTATCATGACAGGCCAAAAAGTTCTCGATCGTCCCGTATTTGCTGTCGGCCACCACCGTATCCGCATTGATCCCTGTATTTAAACGGTGGCTCTCTATCAGAGGAATCATCTCATGCGCTTCATTGACATCTCCTGTTGTCGTCTCGATCGCCGTGATCACTTCACTCCGCTCATCCACGGCCCGATGTACCTGATAGGAGAGTTTGGGCTTGCCACGATTCACTATCGATGCATCCGGATCGGTCGTTGAAATGTATCGGCTGTTCTCTTTAACGTATCTCCTGGAGGAATCCGTGCTCTCGCTCTTTTCCTCTAATCGTGCTTCCAGCTTCTTGTAGCCCTCCTGGAGTTGAACCTTCAACGATCGCGTGTCGATCACGGAGTTGTTCGATGCATCCGCATCCACCAGGCTCGAATCCACAAAGATCTTTCTGCCGTCCACTAACCCCGCCTCCACACATTGCCACACCATTCGCTCAAAGAACCCCCTAAACGCTTCCACTCCCCACCGCGCCCTGGCTTTACTCAAAACACTGTGATCCGGCACCTCACTGTCTATGTCGTACCCTAAAAACCATAGCCAGTCTAAACGCATGGGGATCGTTTCCATTAACTCTCGTTCCGATCGAACATTGTAAAGAACTAACAGCAACATCATCTTCAGGATTACAGGAGGGGGAATGGACACATTCCCGTTGCCCCCATAGGTGTCTCTGACCTCTGCATAGATGAAGTTAAAGTCAATCTGCTCTTGAATCCTTCTCAGAAGGTGTGTCCGGGGAATCCTTTGTTCCAGGTTCATATGATGATAGAAGATCTTCGGCTGAATTCCTGTCTGTTGTCCCATCATGGCAATATCTCCATTCCAGATTTGTGCTGCCATGCTTATAGCTCGAATGTATAATCGTTGCAAGCATCATTTGGGCAACAGCCCGTGTAGACGCGACACCGATACTGAGACACCAAACAAAAAAAGGGAGCCGGCGGGCTCCCTTTTTTTGTTTGGTTATTTAAGTTCTGCGACTTATTTTGATTTTAGCTCCTTTAATTTCGCGGTCAGAGCAGGCAAGACTTCTTTATAATCCCCGACGATACCGAAGTGGGCTACGCTGAAGATATTAGCCTCCTTATCCTTATTGATAGCCACAATGACCTTTGATCCCAAACAGCCAGCGACCAACAAAAGGGTCAGGTCTTGCAATAACACAATAGAAACCGAAGCAACTTTTTGCTCTCGAAATGCCTCCGCGGGCAGGACTCGGTCACAGCTGGGTCAATAGGTCAATTCCTCATTATTGATAAGCCGTATAAGATTATGCTGAAAGTGGGTGATAGATCGGTGAGCCAGGAGCGAAGGAGATTAAGGGATTGGCTGAGCCACGATCGAAATGCTCAGAATTTATTCAAAGGGTTTCTTGGAAAATGTAACGATTGAAGAATTGACCCCCTGATCCACCTGACTCCGTTGATCATCAGTTTCAGGTAGATGTAATAATTTTGAAGACCATTAAGAAACGTGTTTGACTTTTTGAACAAATTGGTATTGAATTATTCTCGGGAGTGTGAGCCAATAGGACAGCGGTTCTTGGGTTCATTGCATCTCAGGAAAGTCATTCGTCATGAGAAGTGTCAATTTTCACCTACGTCCCTCGGGGCCGTCATAACATTTTTTTCACTCAACGTATTTTCAGGCCCCCGTGTTACTCATGCGGGGACCAAAGAGGGGAAGCCACATGAGCCCGATCAGTTCTGAATCTATTTTCCATTTTACAAGTTCAATGCATAACCTCACCAACATCCTTAAAAATGAATTTCAGCCGATGCTTAGTTTCGAAAGAATCGTTTTGGAAGATATAACGCTAGAAGGTTATTTCCCAATGGTTTGTTTTTGCAATATCCCCCTCTCTCAAATAAGTAGGCATATTGATAAATATGGCCACTATGGAATAGGGATGTCATATGACTGGGTAAAAAAGACAGGGCTAAATCCTGTATTATATTTAAGAGCAGGTTCGATTTTATCTACTCATATCAAGAAGATCTATTTGCATCTTCTCCAGCAAGGGCACGACAGACATACAGACGAGGCTACAGCAGCACTATTGGATATTCTAAGATATTTTAAAGCCTATAGAGGCAATTTTTACAGGAATGGGAGGCTAATTAAAAGAAATGTAAAATTTTATGACGAAAGGGAATTAAGATATGTTCCCAATCCAGCCCGGGTTGATGGCCTCTATTTTTTATCAGAAGATAAGTATAACGATCCAATTCAAAGGAACAAAGCCGATTCGAAGCTTGGAAAATTAAAGCTTAGATTTGAACCAAACGACATTAATTACATAATAATTGACAAACAGCATGAAATAACCGAAATGGTTAACGTATTGAATCATATCAAAAGACCGAAATACAGTACAAAAACAGTGGAAATCTTAACCACTAAAATAATAACTTGCCGTCAAATACTAAGAGATTTTTAGAAACGAATTTATCCACTAAGAATGTATTTATAATAAAATGCAGACCTCCCGGTTACGAGCTTCATCAGTTTTGGGGAGCCATTTCGAGAGGAAAAAGTAGCTTCGGTTTCTATTGTGTTATTGCAAGACCTGGCCCTGGCCTCGACTTTTAATAAGGAAAAGAAAAATTTAATTAACCCGAAAGTATTTTTTTGCCAAGAGAAAATTGATGAAGATAGACCATTTCCAGGAAGAGGAAACTTACCTATTCTCCTCGCTTTTGAATAAACTCAAAGGACTATCTGAGAAGAATGTCAGCGTCACGACCAAGTGCCTCCTCGCCATTTTTTGGAAACTCCATGGAGAAAAACAATTTATCGACCCTCTTCTCAAGGATATCGAAACAGAAATCGTTGCTTATAACTCTGACCCCTCAAGGGAATCAAACCGGATAAAAAAGGTGTTCGCATGCGCAGCTTACAAGGCTGCAGCAAAAAAGCCAAAATATGAAGATAAAATCCAAAATTATCTTTCATATGCAAGAGATTCAAAGGACTGGCTGGGGCAGCCAAGAATCGCATGTTGTCTCACCTTTTTGGGAAATGACCCAATAGCCGAAGAAGCGAGGGCTTATCTAAGGGAGAACTTCGGAACATGGCTATCAGAAGGCAAGCATGACTTTATCGCTGTCGCACTATTGGCCCTTAGAACAGAAATTTCAACTGGTGACTTACAGAGAATTCTGGAGCACGTTGAATCGGGCATCGCCAACCTACCCCTTGGCACAATCTCGATGTACCTTGCCGGATTTTCTCAGAGTAATGCGACCTTGCTAAACAAGGATGCCCTCGAAGACAGGCTGTACGAATCCATCCGAGATAGAGTTAAAGTAGCCCCTTCCCTTGAAGACGATGAGACAATCCTGGCTGCGACCGCATTATTCCTGGCAAAGTATCATAGAATCTCAGGGTATCTTGAGAAATATTCGGCGGAACTCAGGGAGACCCTTGCTCAGAAGGGCACTTTCGCTGAGGCCATAAAAAAAACCAAAACCCGAAATCTCTTGCTATGCATGACCCTTGTCGCCACCATAGGACTGATCTGCCTCATATTCTTCATTCCTTGGCTTGTTGAGTTCAAGGATAATCCTTCAGCATTTGGCCGACTTTTGCTGATGTTAAACACGAAAAAGGACTATGCACTCACTGTAGCTGCCGTGCTCGTCCTCTATATCCTCGTGTCATATTTCAAGAAGGGCGACCCTGTTTTGGGGATAGTGGATTATCTTCGTGAAAAAATCCCTGGGTTATTCAAGGGTGACAAGGAGAAATGAAAATGGCAGATTTCATAGCAATAAACGGGGCAAGACTTCCACGAGAAGAGATAGATTCAAGGGAAGTCTCTGTTATCACTATCCCCAATCTTTCAGTCGGCCATTCTGAATCCCTAAGAATCAAGCTCTTCAATGCTTGCGGCATGGTCAGCATCTATTACCGGAACGCGTTTTATTCTCTTCCGACGAAGGAAGAGCAAACGGACCCGGTTTCAATACTTTCTGAAAGGATAAAAGATCTGGGAGAGATAGGCGAAGAAAAGAGGACCTTTTCAGAGCTGGATGATACTGTAAGGGAAAGGCTTCTGGTGGAACTTTTCAGACATGCCGCCTCCAAAGCCACTTATTTCGGGATTTATGGACGGATATTTTTCAAGGCTGGTGATAATATTGACCCGTTTTTCACTCCTGCATTTGAGCTTTCCATAAGGGAATTTGAGAATTCATACGGTTATTTCATTAACCCAACTCTCTTGTCCATGGCAAACTGCACCCGGTTATTTGATAGGCTGCGCCAAGGAGATAGACTGATAAAGTTGTGCTCAAAAAGGTTCGAATGCAGCCTATTCCTGGAGGAAGGGAAATGCAAGTATTCTTACCCAACCTTTATCGGTCTTCTATCTGATTGTATCCCCAGAGATTCTAAAGATTTCGACAGTGAGCTGGATAACCTGGATTATGATCAATGCCCGGGGGTCGATGAGGAAGATTTTGGGATTTTGCACGTCAAAAGAACAAAAGATACCAAGATGGAGCATTCCTATCTAAGTTTTCTGGCATGCAGGGAGCTAACAGGGGCGGAGAGGCGTTCCTTCGGCATCGAAGATGAGTTCAGGAAGAAGCTGCTTCCTCCCTCGTCCGTCCGTTATCATCAGACGAAAACAATCATGGACAGTATATTCAAGAATGGTTCCATTACCATCAATACTCTTGATTTTCCAGTAACGAGTGAGATAGGCAACTTTCATGAGCTCCCAACCGAAGGGGTCGCAATTGGGCTAGAAGAGCCCATGCTTCAGTTCGACCCAATCAACGAAGACCTCTGTTCAATAGAGCCATCGTCATTGTTTTTCAAGGGTGTCTTTGACGCATCATCGGCTTACAGACCTTTCAGCGCGATAAAGCCTTATGTGATCACCCCCAGCGACGCAAAACATAACCTGAACCAGGTTATTGACTGGCTGGCTGACGGAAAACAATACATTGATCGAGATGGAAGGCAGAAATTCGAAATTGTCGGCCTTAATCATAGATTCTCAAGATTCAACTGCAAGCTTGTATTGCCAAAGGAGGGCGATTACTTCTACGCTGATACAGAAGAGAAGTTCATAGAGTCCGCTGATGCTATCGTGAACCAGTGGAACAACGACAACGAAAGGATTGTGCTTGTTGTACTCCCTGAGGCGGTCGAAGAAGATGATGAAGGGAAGCATGGGGAGTATGGGAGACCATTTTCCCTTTACTACCGGCTGAAAAAGATATTCGTTGAAAACGGTATCCCGTGCCAGATGATCGAGAAGGACACCTTTCCAAGAGTGGACAGGTATGTGTTGCAGAATCTTCTGGTGAACATCTACTCAAAAATGGGCGGAAGACCCTGGTCTTTGCATTCCCCGTTGAGTGATGTGAACGCCTTCATCGGGATAGGTTTTGGCTTGAACCCAAAGGCGACTGATAAGCATGTCTACATTGGAGTTGCCAATGTTTTTGACAGCCACGGAGAGTGGCTGGACATCTGCTCTGACCATAAGGACATAACAGAAGAGGAGAGGGATTCTTTCTATGGATATGAGGCATTCACTGAGAGATCGGTAAGCTACAAGTTATCAGAGGAGATGGCCCAGAAGATTGTTGAAGAATCACTCAAACGGTTCAAGGATACTAATCCAAACATCGGATTCCCAAGAAACATAGTCATCCACAAGAATGGTAATCTTTACGAATGCGAGATCAAGGGCATAATGGAAGCATTGAAAAAGCTTGAGGAAAGCGGGGCTGCATTCGAAAAGCTCGGACTCTTGTCTATAATCCAGGATCATAATTACAAACTCTTCGGGAACGAAGATACTTTCGAGCGTGTAAGCAAGACGATAAAAGACAGGCCGCCCAAGAGGGGGGCAGTATATTTCCTTGATGAGAACGAAGCTCTTTTATGCACAACAGGCAAGTTCTATGGGGAGAGGCCCGGAGGAATGAAACTTATTTATAGTGGTCTTGGGACACCGAGGCCTCTTCTGCTTAGGAATCATCCGATTAATCCTGGGGATTACGGACTGCCGGAACTACAGCTATATTCCTTTGTTGAGTTGATAAATCAGGTCTTTGGTCTTAGCAAGATACACTGGGGATCCTTGAGGACTGACATCCATCTGCCCGTTACCTCGATGTATTCAAGCAGGGTCGCTAAGGTCATCTCAAAAAGCGGGATAGAACGAATCCACAGGCCGGCAGCGAAAAGGCCTTGGTTTTTATGATATGGCAGACAACGAATACCTTAATACCATCCTAGAACCGCACAACCGGGACGCTGGTTCTAAAACAACTTGACACCGTTGGCAGACTTTAAAATAGGTGGCGACTGCTCAGAAATACCTTAAAATGTTTTACATCTCCTCAATCCTCCTCAATCATTAACGGAGGAATTTTAGCGGCATATAAGATTTTTTCTTTTCAGTCAATCGGTAAAAGAATTTCTCTTATTTTTCTTTGCTCTTTCTGACTATAGTTCTTTTTCCTTCTTATTTTGATAATAGCTCCTTCAATTTCGCGGTCAGAGCAGGCAAGACCTCTTTATAATCCCCGACAATACCGAAGTGGGCCACGTTGAAGATATTCGCCTCCTTATCCTTATTGATAGCCACAATGTATTTTGATCCCAAACAGCCAGCGATATGCGACACGGCCGTTCCTTGACAATGGGAAAAAAGGGATTACGTTTTTATTGAGATAACTTCAGGGGTTTTAGCCTGTGGGGATTAAAGGAGGAAAACCATGGCAAATAAACATACGAAAATGAATCCAGTTGTTCACTTCGAGATGCCGGCGGAAGATAGAAAACGCATGGCAGATTTCTATACAAACGTGTTTGGTTGGAAGACACAGATGTTAGGCTCAGAAATGGGCGACTATGTTCTCGCCACCACAACGGAGTCCGACGAAACGGGTCGTCCAAAGAATCCAGGCGCCATCAATGGCGGCTTCTTCCCAAAGTCGGACGATAAACCCGCCCAATATCCTTCCGTGGTGATTGCAGTCGAAGATATTAAGGAGCATATGAAGAAAGTGGAAAAAGCGGGTGGCAAGGTACTTGGAGAGCCGTGGGATATACCCGGTGTCGGATTGTACGTGTCTTTTTTTGACACGGAAGGCAACAGGGTGAGCATGCTCCAGCCGTCTCGGTCATAAACTGCTGAAAAAACGTGTCTGTGTCCCTGCCTACCGGCAGGCAGGCGTGACGCGCGTTCGTAATTCTTCAACTCTAATACACAACCCCATGCACCACGTAGGGTGCATGACTGTCCTGAACTTTAAATGGTTCAGGGCTCACCCTCCCCCGTCCAGGGGGAAAAAGGAATTGATGAAATATCCTCATGCTGGATGCATGTTAGACAACCTATCCCCAGAAAATAGCTTAACGCAAAGCGCCGTGCCCACTGCAGGCCCCCGTTAGAAAGCTCCAGCATTTATGCCGGGGGATGGGGAAAATAGAAAGCATCAGCTCATTATTGAGGACAGCCCTTTCTAACTGGGTTTACTGCCGTGCGTTGCCTTTGGGCCTGCAAGTGCGAGTGCACCCGGGCATTTATTCTTGGGAGTCGATGGGTTGACTTCTGGCTTCTGATATGTAATACTGGGTATTACCTTCTATCGAGGGGCATTCCGTGAAGATTTCTGACTTCGAATGGGATGAGTGGAACTCGCAGCATATTGAACTGGGACACGGTATTGAACCAGAAGAGGCCGAAGAGGTCTTTGCAGCTTCGCCCCTTTTCCGTAAGACAAGAAAGGGGCACTATGTTGCTATGGGACCTACGCTCGCCGGGCGGTATTTGGTTGTAGTTTTTGAAATGAAGAGAAAAGGAATTGCTCGGGTGATAACCGGTTGGGACCTGGACGACGCTGAAAAACGGTACTATCTTAAGAAAAGAGGGAGGTGAATATCCATGGAGAGAAAGAAGGCCGTTCTCAAAGAGGCTGGTGACGCACAATATTACGATAAACACGGAGTTTTGAAAGAAATTATTGACGAACCGGTGGAAATGAGTTTAAAAACCGAACTACGCAGAAGTATCATTCTGGGTAAAAGGAGGAAAAAGCTAAAAAACATATCCATCAAGGTGGATCCGCTACAAATCCAGGCGATCAAGAAAGTTGCAGCGATGAAGTCCATCCCATATCAGATACTCATCCGTCACTGGTTGTCTCAGAATCTCAAGGAAGAATTGCATATCGAATAACCCATGTATCCCTGATGGAGAAGCCTCCCTTTCCCCCAGGGTTCTAGCAAATCTGCGGCTTATGCTGATTTTAGCTCCTTGAGTTTCGCGGTCGGAGCAGGTAAGACTTCTTTATAATCCCCGACGATACCGAAGTGGGCTACGTTGAAGATATTCGCCTCCTTATCCTTATTGATAGCCACAATGACCTTTGATCCCAAACAGCCAGCGATATGCGACATGGCGCCAGAGAGAGCTACGGCTATGATGGCATCAATAAAAATAATCCCGTCCTTATAGGAGATGGTGACGTCCACTTTGGATATGCCTTCTCTGTACTTTCTGCTGAATAGCGTTGACAATGTTATAAAATGTGACTATAATTATGGTTATGGGTATTCCCTATAAATTAGTTTATGCTCCTCAAGTGAAACAGCATTCGAAGGCAATTGAGCCAAAATATTTTTCATTGATTCGTACTAAAATTGAGACTCAATTGAGGCTTGAACCGACTGTCGAAACAAGAAACCGAAAACCCTTAAAGCAACAAGCTGACTTTGAAGGGGAATGGGAACTTCGTTTTGGCCCTGAAAATCGATTTCGAGTATTTTACGCAATAGATATAGAGAACCATGAGGTACAAATTCTGGCTATTGGTGTTAAAAAAGGAACCCGCCTTTTTATCGGTGGAGAGGAGGTTGAATTATGAAGATTGCATCCGTTGCAGACGTTAAAGCAAAATTGAGTGCCTATTTGAGAGGATCTCAGGAAGGACCAGTCGTTGTCACCAGGAATGGAAAACCAGTGGGGGTTCTGCTGTCCGTGGAAGACGAAGAAGAATTGGAGCGGCTATTACTTGCTTATTCACCCCGTTTGCGAAAGATTCTTTTAGCCGCCCGAAATCAGATTCAATCCACTGGAGGCATCTCACACAGGGAATTCTGGAAAGAAATGGAAAAGAAAGTATCAATAGATCGGAAGAAAAGAATTTCTGGGATGAAAGCCGCTTAATTGAGTTACCTATCTTCGTCCCACCTTCAGACCCCAATCTGGTCAGCCGGTCCCACCGGCTTGTGAACAGTGTAGACGCGACACCGATACTGAGACATCAAACAAAAAAGGGAGCCGGCGGGCTCCCTTTTTTGTTTAGTTATTTAAGTTCCGTGACTTATTTTGACAGTAGCTCCTTGAATTTCGCGGTCAGGGCAGGCAAGACTTCTTTATAATCCCCGACGATACCGAAGTGGGCCACGTTGAAGATATTCGCCTCCTTATCCTTATTGATAGCCACAATGTATTTCGATCCCAAACAGCCAGCGATATGCGACATGGCGCCAGAGAGAGCTACGGCTATGTATAGTTTAGGGCTGACCACCTTTCCGCTCTGGCCCACCTGGAGCCTCGTCGGCGCCCAACCCTCGTCACAGGCAGGCCTGGTAGCACCAACAGCGCCACCCAGAACGTTAGCGAGCTCCCGGAGCATCCCGAAATTCTGAGCACCACCTATGCCACGCCCACCGCTGACGACGACCTCAGCGTCTTCGAGCTTCACCCCTTCCACTTCCTCTCTTATGCGATCGATAACCCTGACTTTAAGCGCCGAAGGATCGATCTTGCCTTCTACAGGGATAACCTGACCTTGCCGAGAGTCATTGCGCTCTGCTGGCGGCACTATTTTCGGTCTTAGAGTAGCCATTTGAGGCCGGGCAGACTTTGATACCATCGTGGCGTGGGCGTTACCACCAAAGACAGGCCTGGTCGAGACCAGGAGCTTGGTCGCCGGGTCAACGGATAACGCCAGGCAGTCCATCGCGAGCCCACCCCCTAAGCGACCATTGAGTCGCGGAGCCAAATCACAACCGATATCCGTATGGCCAAGAAGCATAATGGAAGGAAGCACTTTCTTGCAAAGGTCAGCCGCTACCTGAGTGTAGGCATCGGAGTTATAATCATCCAGGAGACTGTCTTCAGCAACATAGACATTGTCAGCCCCATAGGCGATTGCCTCCTTACCCAGGCCGCCTGTTTTGCTACCCATCAACAGGGTACTTAAGTCCTCGCCCAGTTCACTGGCGAGCTTTCTTCCGATTCCAAGGAGTTCTATAGTGATTGGCGCAAGTTTCCCTTCGGCGATCTCACCGCAAACCAAAACACCTTTATGACTATCCATTGAATATCCTCCGTTCATTTCTCTCATCTGTGTAATCTGCCATAATCTGTGTAATCAGAGATTTCGGGACTTTTTCCGAAATCTCATTATATCAGCTTAGCAAGCTTTAAGGCGAGATTGACGGCAGCTTCACTTGGAGTACCCCCGGCAACTATCTCGCACTCGGTCTTTCGGGTCGGCACAGAGAGACCGGCGATCTCAATATGGGCCTTCGCCTTGTCCAGCTGCGAGGACTCAGCCCCAATATCCTGCGCCTTCCAGATCGGAATCTGCTTTTTGCGAGCAAGCATGAGGCCCACTCCACCGGGAAGACGAGGCAGACCGATCTCACTGCTGACCGTAACCAGGCTTGGCATAGGAGCTTCCAGTACTTCATAGCCATCCTTCACTATCCTTTTTACCCTGAGTTTCTTGTCCACTGCCTGGATATCGCAGGCGAGGGTCACGACAGGGATGCCAAGTATTTCGGCCAGAATGGAGCCCACCTGACCAGCGCCCCAGTCAGCGGCCTGTCGGCCACACAGAATTAGGTCATACCCGCCTATTTTCTGGATCGCTTTCCCCAAGACATAAGCAGTACCAAAGCTATCCAAGTTTTCGAAGGCTGCGTCCTCGAGAACAAATCCTTCGTCGGCCCCCATCGAGATGGTGTGCTTTATCACATCAGAAGCTTTCCCTGACCCCATGCTGATCACGGTTATTTTCCCTTTGTGCTTATCTTTGAGCCGGCATGCTGCCTCAACGGCTCGTTCATCATACACGCTGATCACAGGCGGCACTCCGGGGGGAGGAATCACCTTTTTCGTTTCGGGGTCAATCTTGAATTTGGCCGGTGGTATCTCGGGGTCGGGTACTTGTTTAACACAGACGATGGTATTCATATGACTCCCTTCCTAATTAGAGAGCTCTGAAAAACTAATTTCGCTCTCTGATTCTAATCTGTGTAATCGGCTCAGAATCTGTGTAATCTCAATTAAGATTGCTTCATTGCTGCTTCAACCAGTTCAACAAGGTCTCTTGCCTTCAACGAGTCCTTCATCTGTTTATGTTCGATGCTCTCCTCGAACATCTGTAGACAATAAGGGCAGGCAGTCACTACGGTCTCAGCCCCGGTCTTGAGAACGTCTTCAATACGCATTTGATTAATCTTTGTTGTACCGGGTTGTTCTTCTATCCACATGTGTCCGCCGCCGCCGCCGCAGCAAAAGCTCGTGTTTCGCGAGCGTCCCATTTCCTCAAGCTTTGTCTTGGGGATAGCTTGCAATATCCGGCGCGGCTCCAGATATACTCCATTATAACGGCCTAAATAGCAAGGGTCGTGATAGGTGAGTATAGAATCCAGCTTATTGGTAAGTTTCAATTTGCCCTGCCTGACTAAATCAGCAATCAGCTGGGTATAGTGAACTACCTTGAAATCGCCGCCGTATCGAGGGTACTCATTCTTAATGGTATGATAGCAATGGGGACAGGAGGTGATAATTTCTTTAATGTGGTGGCTTTTGAAAATTTCAATATTTTGCTCCGCCATGACCTGGAACTGGAACTCATAGCCTGCTCTTCGTGCCGGGTCACCACAGCAAGTCTCGACTTCGCCTAATACCGCGAAATCGACTCCCGCAGCCTTCAGCACCCTCGTCATGGAAAGAGTCGCTTCGACATTACGCTCAACCAGAGCCCCGGTGCAACCTACCCAGAATAGGGTATTCGCGTTACCCCCTTCAGCCAATAGCTTCAGTTCCAGACCATTTGTCCAGTCGCCCCTCAACCTCAGCGACTGGACTCCAGCCCATGGGTGTCCTCTGGACTGCATATTTCTGAGCATCAGCTGGGCAGTTTCCGGCATCTTACTTTGCGCCAGCACCAGGTTGCGTCTGAGGTCAATGATCTTAACAATGTGTTCCACATAGACGGGACATGTCTCCTGGCAGGCAGCGCACGTGGTGCATGCCCAGATTTCGGCTTCACTTGGCGCTTCACCAGCCAAGGTCGGAGCGCTGTCGGATTGATTCGCCTGGTTGTTCGCTGCTTTGAGCATGTGGACTTTGAGGTCCTGCACGACTTTCCTGGGCGAAAGGGGTTTGCCTGTCGCCCACGCCGGGCAGGCATCCTGACAGCGACCGCAGTTGGTGCATGCGTCCAAGTCAAGAAGCTGCTTCCAGGTGAAATCCTTGATGGCTCCCACCCCAAGAGTCTCGGCATTTTCAATATCGATAGGGGCAGGAGATCCTACGGGTCCCAGGGAGCGGAAAAAGACATTCAACGGGGATACGACGATATGCTGTAATTTGGAAAAGACCAGAGCGGAATAAATGATGGCACCGAGGACGAGCACCGAATGGAACCACCATAAAGACCAGTGCCAGAACAAAAGCGAGTTCTGGCTCATGCCGGCAAAGGCTTTGGCCAAGACAAATCCGCCCACGGACCATACTGCCCAGTCAGGGTGAAGGGTTAGTTCGGTAGCTGCCTGCCGTAGCCCTTCAACCATGAAACCGGTAATCAGCATCCCTGCAATCAACGCCATGCCGATGCCATCGTCGAGTATGGTATTCAGCCTCTTGGGTTTCGAGACGTAACGGCGGTAGGCAGCCATGAGTATCCCAATAAGAATCAGGAGGCCGCCAATATTAACGATGAGTTTGAACCACAGGTAGGGAGTACCGCTTATATGACCAAGGATGTAATGGGTGACAGCATCAACAGCCGAAGCCAAAAGGAGTATGACAAAACCCCAGAAGATAATCAGGTGCATCATCCCTGGGTAGGGATCGCGAAGAAAGCGCCGGTGGGCTAAAACATCCACAACGGTGGTGCGGATGAAAACCCGTATTCTTTTGCCTATGTTCTTAGAGCAGCCATCTGGCTTGCCCAGGTGCCATAGCTTATAGCGCCCGTAGATATTGAACACCCAGAAAGCTAAAGCGATAGCTGCCAATAGGTAAATCACGTAACCGTACGGTATATTCCAGAATACTTCCCGGGATGGCAAAAGCGATCCTCCCCTTTGCTTCAGACCAACTTGAGATCGTTTACAACGACCCGCATAAGCAGCTGGAAAAGCGCCAGCTTTTGCCGTCCGCCTTTATGCGGATGTTATGCTGTTATAGATGAAATAGCTCTTGCCTTGCCAATAAAAAACTAGTCCAGATCCAAATTCGCTTTACACTGATTACATCTAACAGCACCCCGGAAAACTTTATTCCCGCATTCAGGACAAATATAGCGGGCTTCTTCATCTTGAATCCATTTTTCAGTACCAACCTCTCGCCAATACCGAATAGCCCGCAGGATAACCTTTTTGCCTACAGCCATGGGAAAATTTTCAATATACTGACAAGGGAATTCATCGCATTGATGACATCCGGTGTAACCTTTCTCTCTTGTGCACTTCCTGATCTCACACTGTCGGCAGTGCATAAACTGTTCATCAGATAAGCAGCCGCGGCATTTAATATCTTCTATCGAAAGGTTTTCAGTATTAGGAAGGATACCTTTGCCGGGAACTTCTCCCTTGTAAAGATTCACTAACCGCTCCTTGAGCTTTTGATTATTATCACGGTGCGCGATATAAATGGCACAGACTCCGCAATAAAGACCACAAGGAGAAATAAGATCGGGATTTATCTTCATAATTCTAATCCTTCTGGGTTGATCATTTTCCTATTATATTACAAATGCATAATAACCCCTCACTCCTTATCCCTCTCTGCTTTTTCTTTACTCTTTCTGACAATCGTTCTCTTCTCTACAGGAATAGGAGGCGGAACAGGCGCACCAGCAATCTGCGTCACTGCACGAAATTTAGGGGGACAAACTTCAAAACATGTTCCGCATTTTATGCATTTCTCTTGGTCAATGACGTGGATCTGGTTCTTGGCACTGATAATCGCCTCTACGGGGCATCTCTTAGCGCAAGTCATACAGGCCTGGCACTTTTCCGGGTCGATATAGTACGAGATGACTTCGCTGAATAACTTGTCTATTTCGTCTTTGGTGAAAAGTTTGTCATATTCTTCAGGGTTCACAAGACGTGACGCCAGCTTTTCATTTTTCACCAGCTTGATGTAGGGGACCAGCTTTCTAATTTCTGCAAGTTTGGACTTTAATTCATTTTGGTCAATTCCTTCACCTTTGCCTTTGCCGAGTGGTCCTAACTCCTTCACCTTGTTGCCAAACTCACCCATCACTTCGGCAAACAGGTTTCCTTCAGCGGAAGACATAAATTCTATCCGCAACCTTTCCGGGTTCAGCCCGATGTGTTCCATTATTTTTCTACAGAGAAGCGCCATGTTGAGCGCATGGTAATTTCCATGAGTAATATAATTACATTCATTTAAACGGCAACCACCGATAAACACCCCATCCATTCCATTTGAGAAAGCCCGGAGTACGAATTCCAGGTCGACTCTACCGGAACACATGACGCGTATCAGCCTCGTTTCAGTGGTATATTGTAGTCTGGAAACTCCAGCCATGTCACCAGCGCCGTATGCTCACCAATGGCATACAAAACCTAATATTCTTGGTTTAAACTTAAGTCCTGTACTCGTGCTTTCTCACCTCCTTTGTTGGTAACTCCTGCATTGTTCATTAGTAGACTTCTCTGCAATTCAGACTAAAGACTTCAGACCCGAGACTTTTCTGTACATGAAATTACCCCTTGAGGTGTTTTCAAACCTTCTTGGACCTTCCGGCCCTCCCACTCTTAGTCTGAGGTCTGGCGTCTATAGTCTCACTGTCTGAATCACAGTAGACTTCTACTCGTCCTCCGCCGCTGCATCAATTTGGGCTAACAGCTCTTCATCGTTAAAGTGCTTTAGTTGAATAGCCCCTGTGGGACACTTTGCGTTACAGAGACCATCTCCTTTACAGAGAACAGGGTTGACGACAGCCTTTTTGCCCTGTTTTGTCTCACGAAACTCTATGGCACTGTACGTACAGACTGAGATGCATTGCCCACACCCCATACACTTTTTCTCATCCACCTCGCAAACAGAGCCGGAGGCGATGACGGTATCATGTGAGAGAAGCGTCAAGACCCGGCCTGCGGCTCCATAAGCCTGCTCAATCGCTTCCGATATGAGCTTGGGGTAGTGAGCCATTCCACAAAGATAAACGCCATCCGCGGCAAACTCAACAGGTCTTAATTTGACATGGGCTTCCTGGAAGAAACTATCTGGGCCCAACGTTACCTTGAATAATTGGGATACTTGCTTGCTTCCTGCGGAGGGAATAACGGCAGCAGCCAAAGCAACGATATCGGCATCTATTTCAAGCTTGTTCCCTAAAATATAATCTGGCGCGGTAACCTTTAGAACGGGCCGACCCTCCTCCGACTCACCAGGTTCCACCTGAGGTTTATCTTGCGGTTCATAGCGGATAAACTTTACATCTTTATTTGCCGCCTCCCTGTAATAATCCTCACTATACCCATAAGTTCTCACATCCCGAAAGAGAATGTAGATATCCATCTTGGGGTTTATCTCTTTTAGTTTCAATGCGTTCTTGATCGACTCGCTACAACATATCCTGCTGCAGTAATTTCTGTCTTCATTTCTGCAGCCTACGCATTGGATCATCACGAGGCTTTCTGCGTTCATTACCTTTTCGTTTCCTTTGGCGATTTGCTCCTCCAACTCAAGGTGGGTCATCACCCTGTCATCTTCTCCATAAAGGTATTCGGCAGGTTTATAGACATCAGTCCCTACAGCGATGACGGTTGCACCATGTTTTATCTCTGTGACCCCTCTGTCTGACTTCACCTTGGTTACGAAATTCCCAACATAACCGGTAGCCTCCGTGATCGTTGCATCCGTATAGACATGTATTAGGGGGTGTTGATATACCTTTCTTTTAAGATCACGCAAATAGGCCTGAACATCCAGTCCTCCCAGGGTGTAATGGAGTTTTCGTGCCATTCCGCCAAGGTCTGTATCTTTTTCCACCAGGTGAACCTCATGTCCCTGGTTCGCTATGGAGAGAGCACAGGTCATGCCGGCGATGCCTCCACCCACCACTAACGCCGCCTTGTTGACAGGCAGATCAATTTCCTGTAATGGCGCCAAATGGCAAGCGCGTGCTACCGACATCCGGATGATATCCTTTGCCTTTTCGGTGGCCTCTTCCTTTTCTTTAGAGTGGACCCAGGAGCAATGTTCTCTAATATTGGCCATTTCGTAGTAATATTGATTAAGTCCCGCCTCCCGAACCGTGTCCCGGAATAACGGCTCAAGGGTCCTGGGGGAGCAGGCTGCGACAATGACACGATTGAGCCCTTTTTCCTTTGTCATGTCTGTTATTTCTTTGGCACAATTTGTAGCACATGAAAATAGCTGTTCCTGAGCGTAGACAACATTGGGTAAGGTTTTGCAATATTCGACTGTGTCAGGAACATTGACTACCCTTCCGATATTCGCCCCACAATGACATACAAAGACTCCTATCCTGGGCTCCTCTTTGGAGACATCCCTTTCCGGCGGATAGATCCTTTCTTTGGCCAGCTTCCCTCGCCTGTAGTCAAGGAGTTCACCACATTGGGAACCAGCTCCGCTGGCGGTAAAAACCGACTCGGGAATATCCAAAGGACCCTGGAAGGCTCCGCTTACAAAGATCCCAGGTCTGGTGGTCTCCATCGGATTGACAGGATTGACCTTACAAAAATCGTGAGGATTGAGTTCAATGCCGAATTTTTTTGCCAGGCCCTTCACATCAGCAGGAGGGTTCAATCCAACGGATAATACCACCATATCGAATTCTTCCTCTTTTACTCCATCGTCGGGTGTAGAATACCGTATGGTGACATTCTTGGTTTCCGGGTTCTCTTTTCCTATTGATACATAGCTTCTTATAAATCGAATCCCGGGAAGTCTCTCTGTTCTTTGGAAGAATCGCTCAAAATCCTTGCCATAGGAACGAATATCGTTATGGAATATCGTACACTCTGCCTCTGCGTCATGCTCTTTTGTCAAAATGACCTGTTTCTGGGTATACGTGCAGCATACGGCTGAACAATAGCTTTTTCCACTCGGGGGGTTAACCTGTCTGGAACCGACGCATTGGATCCAGGCTACTTTATGGGGATGCTTTTTGTCGGAAGCACGCAGTATCTCACCTTCGTATGGCCCTGTGGCACACATCAGCCGTTCATAGTCCATGCTGGTGACCACGTTCTGCATCCTTCCGTAGCCATATCCATTCCCTACCTTAGGATCAAATGCCTCAAGGCCGGGAGACAGAATGATCGCCGCTACTTTTACCTCTACCTTCTCCGCCGTCCGATTGAAATCGATGGCCTGATTCTTACAGACTCCTTCGCAAATCCGACATTTCTTCTCTTTAAGGTAAAGACAGCTTTCATCTATATAAGTGATCAGGGGAATGGCTTGAGCGAAATAGATATGGACGGCTTTATTCTTCGATATCTCCTGATTAAATTGATCAGGGTATTTGACCGGGCAGTATTCTACACAGGTCGTACAACCCGTGCATTTGTCCTCTAAAATATATCTGGGCTTTTTGATCAGGGTTACCTTGAAGTCCCCTGCTTCTCCTTCTACACTGTCAACTTCAGTATAGGTTAGGACCTCTATATTTGGATGCCGGCCGACCTCGACCAGTTTGGGCGCAAGTATTCAGATGGAGCAGTCATTGGTGGGAAAGGTCTTGTCAAGCTGGGCCATATGGCCGCCAATGGCAGGTGCCTTGTCGACCAGGTAAACCTTAAAACCCGCCGTGGCAAGATCAAGAGAGGCTTGAACACCGCTGATCCCTCCACCGACAACCATCACATCACCAAAATTACTGCCTGCGAAACTTTTGCGAATACTGTCTGCGAGACTTTTACGAATCTGGTCTTCAATTTTTTCTAGTTCTTTTTCCACTTCTCTATGTCCTTATCAGGTTTGATGTGCCAGGACTGTCCGGGTTCGGCCGGGTTAGCTGTCCTTCATATGTTGAGCGGCCAAGTCGCTCCGGGTGGGAATACACCGACAGGCGGCTGCCACGCGCATAGCCAACCAGGGCAATGCCCAGATCACGAGCAAGCGAAACGGCGCTCCCCGTCGGCGAGTGCCGCGTAACAACAATCGGGGCCTGCATCTTTGCTGCCTTGAGCAACATCTCGGACGAAACGCGACCGGTGGTCAGTACCAGTCGATCTCTGGTTGATAGTCCCCTCAATAGACATTCGCCCTGGATCTTGTCCAAGGTGTTATGTCGTCCGATATCCTCAGCCACTACGAGCAGGTTCTTGGTATCGGACAGAGCTGAGGTGTGCACGCCACCACTAAGCCGATACAGCTCCATCTGCTCTCGAAGCTGCTTCATCAGTGATAGCACTTCCGTTGGTGTAGCAACAAGATCCGAATCAACCCTCTGTCCCTGAGTTTTGAAAGTTGCACCGCCACCGCACCCAGAAGTGAGTGTCCGCTTTGTTGGCAATTCATACTCGGGGTTGCTCAGCCTCACATCGACTTCGAATTCCTCGTCACACACCCGCATCATCGTCACGTCGCCGATGCCTGAGATGATTCCCTCTGAGTACAGGAATCCGAGGACAAGGCAATTCCGCTTGGTTGGAGTGCACAGGATGGTGACCAGTTCCTGGCGATTTACATAGATGGTGAGCGCTATCTCGCTCGGCACGTGAACTGAGGTCCTGACCCATCCCTTTTCCGAAAAGCGATCGCAGGCTATGTCCGCTGTCACACCTTTCATTTCCGATACGCCAATCGCTTCTTGCATGTTTGTTTCTTTGTCCTCTAAATCACTTCCTGGAGAATCTCCGTGATGTCCTTGATCTGTAAGGCCTCACTATCCTTCAGGGTTAACCTGCTATCTTCGAATTGGGTGATGCAATACGGGCAGGAAGTTGCCAGCACCTCAGCTCCAACCCCGATCGCTTGTTCCAGTCTGAGGTCGGAGAATCTTTCACCTTTTGCGGTTTCCATCCAAATCCTGCCTCCCCCCATTCCGCAACAGAGACTATCTTCCCGCACATCAGCCATCTCATTCAGTTTCAAACCGGGTATCCTCTTCAAGACCTCTCGAGGTTCGTCATAGATGCCATTATGCCGACCCAGGTAACATGGGTCATGATAAGTAACTTTCTTCCTATACTCCTTCGTGAGTTTAAGTCTTCCCTCGTTAATAAGCTGGAATAGATATTGGGAGATATGGACCACCTCGAAGTTCACCTTAAATTCGGGATACTCGTTCTTGAAGGTGTGGTAGCAATGAGGGGAAGAAACAAGGATCTTCTTCACCCCATTTTCGATAAAAGTCTTGATGTTTTCCCTGGCTAAGCGTTTGAACAATGTCTCGTTGCCCGCCTTGCGTATACTCTCACCACAGCAATTCTCCTTGGGACCCAGTATCCCAAAATCTACCCCTGCCCTGTTAAGGATATTGGCTGTGGCAGCAGCTACCTTCTTTAATCTTGGGTCATAGCTGGGATAGCAGCAGGGGAAATAGAGTAGCTCAGTGTCCTCGCCGAACTCCTTTACCCCCAGATCTTTAGCCCAATTTGCCCGGTCCTTCGGTTCCTGTCCCCAGGGATTACCTACACTGGCAAAGCTTGTCATGACACTCCGAAGACTGGGGATACTGGCAGGAACGACACCGTCCGGCACCAACATCCTGCGCATCGCTCTCATAACGTCGATTATTTCTACGCCTCTGGGGCACCGCTGAGGGCATCTACCGCAGGTGGCACATAGCCATATGTCTTCGGATTCGAAAGGAACCACGCCGAATTTTGCCTGATTGATAATTCTGCGAAGAAAAAATTTTCTTACACGATTCCACGGACAAACAGTCTCACATTTTCCGCATTGATAGCACAATTTATCGGCGTCTCCACCTGCCTCTTTGATGCCATCGATCACCACTTTGAAGGGGGCTAGGGGTATAGTCTCCACTTTTTTTAATCCTCTTCTTTCGAATATCTGATTACACAGATTAAAAGGCATTGAAAGTAAGGAAAACTCTGTGAAATCTTATTTTGAAATCTGCGTAATCAGAGAGCGAAAATAAGTTTTTCAGAGCTCTCTTATTCCTTCTTTGCCATTCGGGCAACGGTATCCATTACCTTCTGCAATCCATATTTGTCTACCATTGATTCCAACCCTATCTCCACGTCCTCCATCTTCACTTCTTCTTCGACTTCCTCTTCCCTTTCTTCGTAAGTCAGGGCATCATTTAAGCACCACTGAACACACAAGGGCTTTTCTTGTGGCGGATCGTCTTCACACATATCGCATTTGAGAGGGAGACTGGAATCGGGTTCTTTGAAAACGTCCCTGGATGGGCAGGAAGCCCTGCAGAAGTCGCACTCGTCGTATTCCTTTCCGTCAATCACATATTTGTCTCTGCCAGCACATTCGGCTTTCGCGTAATCACCCGCGTAAACGGGAAGATATACGTCTCTTATTGGTTCACGAATCAGCCGAATACGAGACCTCGCCGGATTATTGCTGCTATATTTTGGTTTGGCGTGAAATGCTGAGCAGGCTACCTCACATGCCCGGCAACCATTGCATTTATCAAGATCGATCTTGATTGACTTGATTTTTTTCTTAATCTTGGCCATTTTTTATTATCCCTCTCTGTTCTAAGTCTTCGCTAATGTAATCCATACCTAATTCGTGCAGGGTCTCTTTAGTAGGAATACCATCATTATTCCACCCCTTAAATTTGTAATACGCATCTAAGAGCTTTTCTTCAAGCTCGGGAAATCTTTTCTTCCAATGGTCCTCTGGCGGCTTCTCATCGGCTCTCCTCAAGCCTCTTCTTACATTAACGGCCCTAAGTAAAGTTCGGTTCCTCTTATATACCTGCGTGAGGCCGGCTTCATCCATATCGATCCCGGTCGCCGATGAGATAAAACGCGGGTAATTGTGCATGTGATAGGGAGGCTTCAGGGGAAATGATGACAAACCGGAGCACACCCCGAGGGCGTCATCAATGTAGTGCATCTTCTCTTGCCAGTCAACAATGTCAACGGACATGTCAACAGTCGGGTAATATGGATTTGAGCGTTCTCCCCGCATTTCCCAGTCCAGAAGATATTTCTTAAACTTTTCATCAGGAACCTGGATCCAATCCTTGCAAAAGTCTTCTCTCTCCTCCATTGTAGGAAAAGGCGACTGGGGGAACTGGCCTTCAATCTGGGTAATGTTTATCTTCTCGCCGGTAGCATACATAAGGAAATAAACGGGATTCAGCATTCCCAGCTTGAGAGGCAGCTGCTCATGTTTCTTAATGTTATTATGAGCATATGCTTCTGCGCCCTTGCCGATCTGTTGGGCTGCCCAATAAGTGCCATTGGCCAACACATCTCCTATCCCTTCTCGCCGGGCAATTCTGTCGAGTAACCAGTAAAATTTCCCCTCGTTATCGGACGGACATCCTGCAAAGTCCGCGTCAGTCAAAATGCCGGCATCTTTAAGCTCAAAGGCGAAGGCCATAATTTGCGGGGTTGAGAACCCGTCCACGCCATACTCCGTAGCACGTTGAGCGATTCTAAAACCAAAATCCAGGTCTGAATAGGCCGCCATGGTATAAGTAAGTTTCGAGAAACATTTCATCATGTAGGTTGAAATTCCCGGGACGGAAATTATTGCCCCGCATTTCATCGGACAGTTATAGCAACTTATTAACCGTTTCCGCACGTTTTCTTGAGTCTCCTTCCACTTCTCTTCGACTTCCTTGTTCCAATAATCTTTTTTCCGAGTGCGGGCATTCCCCCACATGAAATTCTGGGTGTGCCACTCCTCATCAACGTGTTTCATTTCTTGCGGTGACCCAAGCCCCTGTAAAATGGTCATTACCCCCGGAACTGGATGTTCTTCCCGGACTTTTATGTACTTCAGCACTTCGTTGCAGAGCTCCAT
Source organism: uncultured delta proteobacterium (assembly GCA_963827685.1). GTDB lineage: Bacteria > Desulfobacterota > BSN033 > BSN033 > UBA1163 > UBA1163. The sequence continues at coordinate 27,683 of CAWHBU010000003.1, forward strand.
ATATTCAGCCGGTCGGGCAACATTGACGTCCTTTGTTCCACGAACAACTATAGCCTTTACCCCTTTGTCTCCCATAACGGCGCCTACTCCGAGTCGGCTGGCACTGGAGCGGCCCTGCTCGATGGAAGCCGTATAGACCCTGTTTTCACCGGCCAGTCCGATAGCAGCCACCTGGGCGTTCGGCTCCTTCAACTCCTGCTTAATAAGTTCTGCAGTTTCAACAGCGCCTTTACCACGCAGATGAGAGGCATCACGTATTTCTACTTTGTCATTGTTTATCCACAAATAAACCAGATTAGGGGACTTGCCGCGAAAGATCACTTTGTCATAACCGGCGTATTTCAATTCTGGCGCCCAAAATCCCCCCATCATTGAATATGCCATCAACAAAGTCTGAGGAGAAAAGGTGGAAACAATGGTACGATTAGCACCAGGAGCAGGTGTGCCACATAAAAGACCGGTGCTGAATATCAGCAGATTATCAGGAGAAAAGGGTTCAGTTTCAGGGGGAACCCTATCCCATAATATCTTGGCGTTAGTACCCAAGCCCCCAAGGTGAAGTTCGGTCAATCTTGGGTCAGTTTCCACCTTCTCAATGTTTCCTCGGGATAGATCAATTTCTAAATTATGCCCTGTCTCTGCGTACCTCATTTTTTGGCCTCTCGATCAGGTTACTGAAAAACGCCCATCTGCGGCGTTATCCGGCCGCCTCACCGTCACGGCGGCGTGGCAAGAAGTCGCTCCTTACTCGTCACGACGCCACCCCTCATCCTTCGTCATTGCGGCGTACACCCAAGCACGCCTCACTCCTCAGGATTTCGGGCGCCTTGCATGTGGGCATTTTTGAGCAACCTGCAAAAAATGACTTTTCCAGCAAGCTGATAGGTATCTCCGCGGCCATGGCCTTCCACTGCGCAGGTTGTTCATGTTTGTTGCACCCTTGATTGTAAACCCCGTTAGAAAGTCTTCTGCTTTCTAACGGGGTAAACGATCATTAATCTCTATCCAAAATAAATACCTTAACCCGAAAGCTCCCCCTTTAGGCGGAAGGCTTCAATCCAAATGTTTCCTAAGATTGATAAATGGGGAACGGTCAAAACCAATAGCCTTGAAGAAGGAAAGCATGTCACCGGCATCCCAGCGCACAACGGTATGGATGTCCCGGATTCCCTCCTTTTTAAAAAATGCGAAAAGTTTCTCGGCTAAGATTCGGCCAATTCCAACTCCCATCTGCCGTGGATGTACCCCTACCACTTCGACCCAACCACTTTGCTCCAGACCAAAACCTTCCCCTTTAATTTCTCCTATGATGAAACCCACCACCCGACCATCCTTTAAAGCAACAAAGCCTACTCCCTCTTGTTTTTTAAGATGACCCTCTACCTTTCGAATCCACTTTTTTGATACTTTCTTCTGTAATATGGATTCCTGGATAGCAACGATCTCAGAAACATCTTCAGCCCTAATCTTTCGGATTTTGATCCCTTTTTCCATTTTCTTCTCAGTCAATCCGAATGATCTTGACATGTTTCCCCACCCATCCCGGAGGAAGATAAACCCGTCCACTATTTCCACTCTCTTTGACTTCCTTCTCGATCATCTCCTCGCCGTAGACCTCGAACTTAGACTTGTTCTGTATATTTATCGAAGGTAGGAGATCAGGTTTGGGTTCTTTTTTTTCTATCATGCCATTCATTAGAGGATTATTAATGACAAGTTAACTATTTCACAATTACAATGCATTAATAATAGAGCGTTTAAAAGTTGTCAAGTCATTATTTTCAAAAAAATAAATAACTATTCTTAATTATAAAATAGCTACAAAATAATTATAAATGGGAATGAAAAACTTGTCAACAAAAAAATAAAAAAAGTTTAATTGAGGTTAACCACTTGATATTTATAGAGTTATAACCAAATCTTGTGGACGGGACAAATTTCAGGCGTATCCTGTTGAGAGCCAGTACATCTCAATATATCCCTTTTAGCAAGCAGGGGAGGAAGGATACGGCCGTGAAGAATGATGCACCCATCGACGAGAAAAAGCAAGAACAAGAAACCCCGAAGTCACTTCTGGAGGAGTTGATCCGGGAAGGGGCGAGACGCCTCCTCCAGGCAGCCATCGACCAGGAAGTGACCGAGTATCTTGAGCGGTTCCGGGAGGAGAAGGACGACAAGGGACACCGGATGGTGTTGAGAAACGGGAGGTTGCCGGAGCGAATGTTCGTCACCAGCGTTGGTCCACTGAGGCTGCTTACGGAGAAATTTGTAAGACCTACAATAAAAATCGGAGAAGATTTTGGTGGTGGAAGTATCTCTGCTGCTTATATCCATTCTTGATATTCTTTCCTTTGCTTCCGTGAATGCCGGACCAAAGACTTCATGGTTAACCAAATAATCTTCGGTTAGGGGGCTTGCCAAATAACCGGGGACCGAGAATGACTCCAGCTTTTTTAAGAAGAGGGATACGGCGACAAAAGGCGTGATAGCCGAATGGGAACTCTTTGGCGATTTCTTTTCGACCGATCCTGAAGTCGTTATCCATCTTCGGCCTCCTTTTATTCTCTGATAAAAGTTAAAATATGTTCATGAGGGTCAAACCATTCCCACGTTTTTCTCCCCTGGTCTTTAAAGAGATGGTTACACTGTCGGAGACCTTCCTACACTTTGGAATGTAAATTGCCCCGTTGACCCCCTGCCCCTCATCAATCGTAAAACCGTGGTATCGCTTTGAATCGCTGTCATGGGTGGCGGTAATCTCTTTCTCCATTTCCCTAACCTCCTTTCTTCGTGATGTTAAACAAATTTCTTATGTCCTCTTTGCTGTTATAGTTTCCTTTAGGATTAGGCTTTCCTTTGTCCGTTCCACCTTCTCGGTTTTTCCTATTCCCATTGGTAAACTCCAGAGCAATTATTGGAAACGCATCCTTCCTAAGAAAGTGTTTTTTCGACGAAAAAGGGGACAGACAACCTCAATAGATATTCCCCCTTATTAGAAATAGTGAAAGGGCCACCGGCTAACCCGCGTCATTCTTGGATTCAACATCACCCTGAAGTCAGTAGGCTTAATCAAACTAAATGAAATTAAGCAGTTCTGGTTCTGATGCGAAATCAGTAAAATGGCCCTTTCACAACTCCAATTTTTTAAACGGTTTTTATCACCGCTGACCTTTTGGACTTGCTTGACAGCAAGGATTTGGTGGATTATGATGACGCTGTAAGTGATAGTTATTTCAAGAAGTCTTTTGATTATCGCAAGTTGTAAGAAATGCCGGAGCCCTTTTTGTAATCAGCGGGTTGGCGGTTCAAATCCGTCCGTGGGCTCCATAAAAATCAAATAGAAACTCAACCGGGTTAGCCCCTTTTCCATTAAGATCGAATTGGGGGGCATTTAAGTCAAACTTAAGTTTTACATCTCTATTTCTCATTGATTTCTGTACCAGAAATCTCTGCAAAGTGTATTTTTTAGATTTGCCCATAGAATTTTCCAAAATTTTCAGAATTCTGGTGTGAGTACAGAATTCTCATCCTGGTGACAAAATATGGGAAGAGAGCGGATCAGGGCATGGAAGTGCGTTTATTTTTGTATTGCCTGCCTAATGTTTCTTCCACTTTTTAGCTGTGCGTCGATTAAGCACGCGAGTTTGCGTAATGAAGCCCAGGAATATCTCTTGCGCGGTCAGACGCTCCTTTCTCAAAGGAATTATGATGGGGCCTTGAACGAGTTTCAAAAGGTTCTTTCTCTTCCCCCGGACATACCTTTAAAAGAGGAGGCTCTTTTTAACATAGGTCTAGTCTATGCCCATTCCGGGAATCCCCAGAGGGATCTTGAAAAAGCGTTGGAATTTTTTAGAAGGTTAGTAAAGTACTCCCCAAAGGGCTCTCTGGTTGAACAGGCAAAGATCTGGGTAGGAGTTCTGGAGGAAAATGAGAAGTTGAATCAGGTCATTCGGAAGCTAAAACAGGTAGATATTGAGATTGAGGAAATGAGGAGAAAGAAAACACAATGAATGGAGTGATGGGAACTTTTCGGAAACCGAGCACCCGAAAAGTGTCACAGAACAGGAGGGGTGAATTTAAACTATTGACCCAACGGATTATGGAAAAACTATCTCTTAATTAGAATTAGCCTGTTGGCGGTCCAAATTCGCCCACGGGCTCCAGAATGCCACCAACTCACGATACGCCCGATAATGTGTGAAAAACATTTGACTTGTTTTTGAAGAATCATAAGCCTGAGAAAACACACCATAAGATGAAGCGAAGAATGATCCTTCATCTTCGAATCCACCATCCTAACCATCTCTCCTCCCTTGCAAACATCCCCTTTCTACAAGGAATCTGGTGGAGATTCTTCACTGCGGAGTAACACGAAAATAGGTACTTACCACATTTGTCGGCTGAATCTTCCCGTCTCGAATATATAGAACATAGCCTTCCAAAAGACGTGAGCCAGGATTTTTAGTACGAATCTGCACCTTGATCGTTCCCGGTGACCCATAATCTACATCAACTACTTTGAAACAGTACGGCCCATCCCCTGAGATATCGAAACAGGCTGTTCTGATCTCTGGCCTACCATCTGCCTCAAAAGTGATATTCGCCACAAATGGTGCATTTACCCTGATGTTTTCCTTTTCTGGAACGTGCATAGTTAATAATCTTAGCTCACCAGGAGCAAGAGGTTTAGTCGGCACTGTGGCACAGGAAGAAATTCCTAACAAAACCGTCCCGGTCATTAAAACAGCGACTGATATAGACCTCATCATCACACACATGCCTTAGAATCCCTTTTCCCTCAACCTTTTTCCTTTTTCCTTTTCTTTTTCATAGGCCCTTCTCTCCTCGCTAATCATTCTGGAATTGATAGAGAGGGTTCCCTTATGGCGCTCCTTGGAATAGGATAAGGACATCTCTGTCTTTTTGCCCCACCAAGCATAAAATTCTTCCCCGTGTTCTATCGTAGGTCCTCTCCTTTCCTCTTTACCCATCTTTTTCATAAGCTGCTCAGACTCAAGGACTTTCCCGAATAGTTCAAATAACTCTTTTTTGAGCGTCTCAAAATTCTCGTCACCCTTAAAGTCAATCCACACACTCGCGAAGTTTCCCACCCAAAATGAATAGAATATGTTTTCAAGTTTCGCCTTGCCTATTGCCAAGGTATCCCCTTTTCTTGTATACCAAACTAGATCACTATGGGACGATTTGTCTTGCTCAACTTTCTCCATGTCTTTCAACGTAGATATCTCGGCTCCCCACCTAATACCCCCGAAGCCGTCTGGTTCTGAGCGAGGTTTAGAGGACCGGGCAGAAGCAAAACAACCTATTAAAAAGATGCTGAATACAATAGCAAAAATCTTAACCTTCTTCATCGCTCCCATTTTCAGTTTTACCATCTTCCCCTCTCTGCCCCTCTCGATTCTATTGAGCGGAACGTGCCCCGTCCCGACCTATCGGGATAGGCGGGGTCCCTGCCTACCGGCAGGCAGGAAGGGGCGCAATATAAAATGAAATTACCTTGCCGGGAAGCCCCGCCCTGTGGGCGGGGAGCTTCACTTATGACTTACCTTTCAGGTTTTACAGACCTCCATGATTGGGTAATCTGGTACGCACCAAGCTCTTCGCCACGATTGTCCTCTCCCCCCATAGACCTCCGAATGCTGAGTATGATCCTGCCAATTCTTTGCGTAGAGTGAAGCCAATTTCTTGTCGTGGATGATATGCAGATTCTCAGTATTGTTTTCCTCAGCAGTTATAACGAAGCAAGCGGTTATCAGGTTGTTCTCTTTTCATGATACGCTCTAATTATCTTCAGCAATTCTTCAATATCCACATCTCCACATTGAGCACAAAGGTAAAAGAGATGAAATGTTCTCCTCCCAATAGTTACGGCAACGCCCTGTAATCCCTCTTGCTTTCCGCACTTTAAACAACACTCCTGATCTTCTATCATATTAATTTTAGAAAAAAATCCCTTGCACCTCCTCTCTCCACTAAGTATAAATTTTGAGAAACGGGGCCCCCAGTTCATCTTCAGACCGTGAGCTCAACCTCACAAATAGAGCCTCCCTCACCTTACAGCTCTACTATCGATCCAGCCCTCTTGGCCATTCTCTAACCGGACATTAAACCAATCCCCGCCTTCTCCGATTATAGTTAACCTGTCTCCTCGCCTCACGGTGGCCGCGAGAGAATAACCGTTCCCTGCCCCTGAGCGAATGTTAGCAAAGGTCCACGTGACCGTAACAATATTGGTGCCTGCGGGGAGAGTGACATCCATAGATGTTGTCGGTTTCTCAGGTGGAGCGGACTGCGATCTACCGGCTGGTGGGACAGGGGTAAAAGACTTTTCTGCTTTAATACGCGCCGCCAACTCAAAATCTTCATGGAAAGTGGCCTCCGTGAGCGGAATCAAAAAATCTGTTTGGTTTTTTCTTTTTATGACAGCCGTCACCCTTGTATTATCGTTATCAACTGACTCTATCCAAACCCCCATAACTGTCCCCCATGAAATGAGACTCTCTCCGCTGCTCGTAAGCATATATCCTTCTGAACGGTGCTCTTCGATATCGTCTGTTCCTTCCCAACGAAAAACTGTTTTAGCAATTTCCCAAGCCTGGTCGGCATTTATAGGATATACCCTACTTGTTCCCTTTCCCCGTTCTTTAGACCGGACTACGTCACTCATTGTGGTACATCCTGTGACACAAACCCCTATCAGAAGGAACGCCATGATTTTCATCCCATGTGTGTTCATTTGACCAGCCTCCTTGTAGTACCAAATGGCAAGTAGCTTAAAAGAAATTGAGGAGAATTCTTGGTGAATATGAGTTTAATGGTTTTATTATATAAGGTCAACAACAATTTGAGAATTTAACGGTGATTGCCTCTAACTTTCAGATCACGCCTAATCATAGCGTCCAAAGAAATTAAGCAGAATCCCCGCAAGATGAAAGCTCAAAATTAAGAAAACTTAATTTTGAGCTAATCCTTCTTTAATATGGGTTTGGTATTACATGACGCCAGACTCTTAAAATGCATTCCTCAATCCACTATGAGATACTGGAAACAACATTCACCTGCGGGGCATAAAAAATGTAAGGGGATAACCCAAAGGAGGCAAAGGAAGTGAGACCCACAAGAGCGATACGAAGAATATTGTTTCTTTTAACGGTGAGTTTGATTTCCACCGGATGTGCTGGGTGCGCCGACCTGGGCACACAAAACGCGAGGGATCTTCTTCATCATCGTTCCACTAATAGGGAAATGACTGCTCAACGTCCCCCATCTCTTGTGATCGGTTCAAGGTTTATTTATCAAGATACCAGCTTTTCAAACGGCAAGACTTGCAAAGTCGCCATGATCGTCAAGAAAATGAAAGAGTTTGAGACAAAACCCGCATACTGGATTGAAGTGAGCAAGGAAGAAGAAAGTTATTTTGATATATACGACATGAATTTGAACTGGATTGGATCATTTGCGGATGGAAAAGAATTGGAATCTGCTGAACCCTGCATTCGGGTATTCGATTGGCCGTTAAGAGTGGGTAAGAAGTGGAAAAGTGGTTACACGGTAAGGGATTATTCAGGCGGTGTTCACCTTTATCATTCAAAAACTGGGGTGAACATATAGACCTATGAAGAGGTTAGAGTTCCCGCGGGCACTTTTAAAGCGCTGAGAATTCAAGCAGGCGAAGAAACTCTTTGGTATGCTCCATCTATAGGATGGGCGGTAAGAGAACAAATTGGGCCTCCGGGTAGGAACGGGTGGCTTCTTGAGTTGGTGGAATACAGTATTCCATAAAGAATTGATTCCAAACAATCATAGCTTGGTTGTTATAAATATTTGGCAAGAAAAATCGTTAAATTTTGCAGATCGCAAATTTAAATGGAGGATGAAAATTATTTTAAGAGGGGCGCATGAAATGTCGTCGTTGTGGCAGTGTGATGGTCGATGAAAGATTCTACGGCGCTGATGAGCATTTCTTAGGATGGAGATGCCTCTTATGTAGAGAGATCATGCATCAGGTGATTCTGCGGGATCGTCAGGCAAAGGCTGATAGGTAAAACAGGGGAAGAAGGAGAGAATCTAATACGTAATGACGACTCTTTTATCCGTTGATAAATGGAAAAATGATAAAGAGGGACAAGTCCTCTGACGATCAAAAGGACAAATCTCCCTCAATATGAATTCATTGACAAGTAAGCTTTAACAAAAGTGTCCGTCATACTATTCATCAATCCCATAATATCATTTGCTATATTTGAGGCTAACCCTGAACCGAAAACTCCTGTGGACCAGGTTGCCGCAATCACCTCGACTTTAGGATCTCGGTTCAAAAAGCTCTTTTGCCATAGTTCAACTTGGATTAGAAATGAAAATGTCTTATCGTTTTTGCTTGAACCATTCACCTCCATGTGGAGAATGGGAATATCCGAGGGCAGGTTCTCTATGTATACGACATCGATCTTTGCCTCCCGAAGTTTCAGCTCCACACCAGTTCGAATTCGGTCTTCGGTAAGGCCGACTCTCTTAAAGTCCTCAGAAACCCGCTTTTCAATTTGCACTACTACAGCCAATTTCTTAAGGCCCTTAAGCGATGGCCGGCTATACCTATCATCACCGATGGCAAAAACGACCGACGCAGATATTAAAAAGCTTAAGAACACAACTATCGCGATGATTAGACATTTTTTGCTGCTCATAAGTTCCCTCTCTTATTATTCTCTTCCCTCTTTTTCTATTTGACAATCCTAATCTCAGCGGGCACCTGCCCGTCTTTGACTTCAAGAGGGAAGAGTTAGAAAAGAGAAATTCGGGAAAACCCTTGCCCCTTTTCCCCTGAATCCTGTAAGTTATTTTCCAATCGTTTCTCAATAAAAAAGGGACCAGTTAGAGGGGGGGCCAGTAACTGATCCCCGCCGGTACATCAAAAGAGAGAAAACAAGGAGGTTTTGGTGTACTGGCTTTTTATACATAGTATAACAAAAACATTAGAAGAGGATTAAAATTGAATTAAAATTTCTTAAGATTCTGGTCGGGTTCATCCTCTAATCTTGAGCTTGAATTCAGGGCTAAGCGTTCGTGTGCAAACAATGAGAGGATAGAGAATATCCCGCTATAAATATCAGGACGAAATGACTGCGACTAAATGATGACCGAATTATGCCAAGAAGACTGAAACAGAGAGAATAGACTGGAATACAAGGAAAGCCTCCTGGTCCGATATTATCAAGACTTAGCGGGAAACCAGACCAAGTAACACGGGGGTCTCAAAAAAAACCATATTTTTGCTCCGTAATCAACAGAGCCGCGGTTCAAATCCGTCCGCAGGCTCCGGGGAAGAAGGGGCAACCCACCGGGGGTTGCCCCTTCTTTGTTAGGATGAAGTTCAGTGAATCTTTATTGATACTTTGATTCTCACCTTGTTTCCATAAGATCGATCTCCGGGTGAGAAGAGCTTGAGAAAAATATTTCTCTTTTTGTGAAAAGGATTCGAGACTTTTGTGAAAATCGCTTCCACTTCGGCTTTCACTAGAACAAACGGGATCTAAAGAAGTTTTATTTGAATTGTCATGGATCATCATCCATTTGCAACCATTGACACCAATGGAGGATTCAACACTATTTGGTATAAGTCTTGCGTATATAGCGAGAGGGTTCTCACTTCCCCCGTGGGACAAGATACAAAACTAAGACAATGAGATATTTGATGCTGAACGGAGAGATGAATGAGAAGTTTCCTGATAAATAAGAACCTATCCCTTTATTACCATCTCAAAAAGAGAATCGGGAAGAGAATCGCCTTCGAGGTGGTCAACACGATCGAAAAGGTTATCCTCATTTTCGGGAGGGAACGGATACACCCCAAAAGAGTTAGAATTCACAATAAAGTCAAACAATTAGGGCTAATATTCAGTATTAAGAAGAGCATTTAAATATGGAGGCTTGTGAATTTTACTCATTTGACGAAATAAGAAGTAAAAGGAGGATCATCCGACATTAAGACGGGACCTCTCCGGACGATCTACCTTGAAAGAAGCTTCATTCTAAATGAATCATAGCGGAGTTCCTGTTTGAGAGCATCGACTAGACGGATTCTTAACGATCGACGACAACGACCCACCCCCGTTTTAAGTAGGTTCATCCTGCGGGGTCGGAGAAGAAGCTTCCGAAGAAAGGAAGATCAGGAGAGGGGTGGCTATGTAGACCGTTATGATTCGGGATTACTTTTCCCAATTGTTTTGATTGCGGGGTTAAATATTCTGGATGCATTGTTGACCATGATGATATTGGAGGATGGCGGATTGGAGATGAACCCCATTGTTCACTCTGTCATTCAAATCTATGGAGATAGATTTTGGATTTGGAAATTTGCCATGGTCTCCGTTTCCTTGATTCTATTATGCCTTCACAATAAATTCAGATTCGCTATACCTGCTATGTTGGGGGCAAGTGCCATCTACGTGACCGTTGTATTGTTCCAGATCTTCCTGATTATTTGTTGACGAGCGAGAAATCCTTGGGAATTTGTGCTTACCACCACAGCACAGATTAATGGCTTAGCGATGAAAAGCGAAAGAAACCATCTTGGAAAATCTTCGGTTCCCTCTAAGAGATATTCAAAAGGCCCTTCACTCGATTGATTTTGCCTTCGACCTCTCCTTGACGGCCAATCATGATGCGTTGGGCCATCGGGGAGCCAGCGCCATGCACAGATTCGATCAGGTAGGCAACAGCACCGGCACCAGCAACGATATTTTCAACCAAACGCAAGACCTTCATCCGATCAACCACATCGACCCCTTTGACCGCAGCTAAGTATTTTTTGATATAGGGCCCTGCTACCGGGTCATCCATATCTTGGGCTGAGGGCATCGTTCCGAGCAACCCTCCAGCAATATCTGTGGCCAAACGGGCCAACTCAAACGGAAAACGAGTCACGTTAAGCTTGCAGACATTAGCCAAAAGCATATCCACTTCGTAGTTTCCCGCTTTCGTTCGGTGTCCTAAAGCTGAGCAGGCAATTCCACAGGCGAACATGGTCTCATTGAGGTGAATCATCTCGACAATCTTGTCTCGAATGTGGGAAGCATTTTCCACCCCGTTCATGCGGGCGATCAAGGCCGTCGCCCCGATGAGAACATCGCCGACTCCAACCTTACATCCTCCATAACTCTGGCGATGATAAGCTGCAAAACGTTCCACCAGTCTCCCAGACAGGCCGATTTCACCGTTTAAAAAGATGCGCTCCCCTGGAACAAACACATCTTCAAAAACCGTCATCACCTCCTGACCGCCGAAGGTGGGATTCCCCACATCCAGCCGACCGGCTCCTTCCAGTTTTCGCGTGTCACTGGCCTGTCGACCGTAAATATACTTGATACCCGGTGTGTTGGTTGGAATGGCAAAACAAATCGCCCAGTCCTCCTCCCCCCTGGTCAAGTTTGTCGTGGGCATAACGATCACTTCATGGGAGTTGATCATACCCGTTTGATGTAGTTTGGCACCACGAACCACCACTCCGTTGCGTTTCTGTTCCACCACACGCAAGAATAGATCCGGATCTGATTGATCCTTGGGTCGTTTCCCCCGGTCACCCTTTGGATCGGTCATGGCCCCATCGACCACCAGGTCTTCGAGTTGAATGCGGGCCCAATACTCCCGAAAACGTTGATGGTAACTCGTGCCATGCTCCTGATCGCATTCATAGGTGACACTGAAGACCGCATTGGCGGCATCCATGCCAACGCATCGTTGGAAACAACATGCGGTGATGTTCCCACAGTGTCTCTGCATCATCACCTTTTTCATTAGATCTTCGGGGCTTTGGTGCAAATGGGTAAAACGGTTGATCTCTTCCCCTGATAAGGAGGACCTTACCCGGAAAAGGCTCCGAGTCTCATCATTATAGGCACAGTCGAAAGTTGACGCCACGGCATGAACCGAGGGCATAACCAATGGATGGTCAGGCAAATTTTGGGTTTTCTTGCCCATCACATTAGCCTCCAGCCCAAGAGACTTGAGCGAGGCTATATATTCTTCTCCTCTTTTAAGCGCCATCTCTAACTCCTCCCCGGTTCCAATCTCATCACAAAGACTGATGAGTAGCTCTTATCTCAAACCATCACTCCCGCCTAAGCACTAATAGTGTTTGAATATTATTGAAAGACCATCTAGCGATTATTAACTTATCATATATTAACCTCTTGCAAAAGAAATTTCCATTGCCGAATCGCATTTCCGGCATTTCTGGGGTGGTATTCTCGAAAGGGCGTTCATCTGTGCCCTTTCAAGGATTGACAAGGGATGGCTTCTAAATTGGAAACGATGTATCCGTGGGAACGGGCGGGGATAATTTCAAAACTCTAACTATCCAAATCGGTGAGAAGAACTGAAGCAGGACCCTATGACTCTCCAGGGAAGATCCCACGAGGGTCTCCTGGAATTACTGCCATACAGTTACTCCGAGGTTTCACCTGTGACGGTCTGAGGGTCGTGCTGGCAGGTATCATGCCCTCTCTGTTTAGAATCATACATCGCCTTATCAGCACGGCTCACCAGGGTATCGACATCCGCGCCGTCATCGGGGTAGATCGCAATCCCGATACTGGCGGTGATAAAGACTTCGTGGCCATCCGCGATAAAGGGCTGTCGGAGGACATCCTGAACCGTTTGAGAAATGGTGATAACATCCTCTACCTGATCGATATTTGCCAATAACAGCAAGAATTCATCCCCCCCCAAACGGGCGACCGTATCCGTTTTGCGCAGGAGATCTGTCAGTCGGGTGCCAACGGCATACAACAGCCTGTCTCCTACATCATGTCCCAGCGTATCATTAACTTCTTTGAACCGATCCAAGTCAAGGAATATCACAGCCAGTTTCTTGTGCACTCGCTGGGCTTGAGCCATCGCTACGCTGAAACGGTCTTTAAACAACATCCGGTTGGGCAGGCCGGTCAAAAGGTCGTGAGTGGCTTTGTAAGCAAGCTCCTCCTCCGTTCGCTTACGTTCGGTAACGTCCGACAACATCACAATGATCCTGCCGTCATCTAAGAAAGTCAGCTTGAACTCTATCTCCTTTACTTCCCCATCTTTGCAAAGAACACTCCAAACCCTATCGACCGCTTTGCGAGGAGTAATATCCTCTTTCCACGTGGCAATTATCTTATGCCGGTATTCCGGGTCAGGAAAAGCATTACGGAACCATTCTCTCCCATTAGGAACATCCTTGATGGTATAACCGGTGATGGCGGTAAATTCAGGATTGACATAGAGAAACGTCTCATCCGTATTGATCAAGAGCGCACCATAGGGTTCCTTTTGCAAGATGGAGAAAAAGGTTTCCCGCTCCTGCTGTAATACTCTCTCAAACCGCTTGCGCTCGGTGATGTCCCGTACAATCCCTCTAAACCCTATCGGTTCACCGGACGAATCTTTTTGTAACACTATAGATTCCTCAACGTATCTTTTAGTCCCATCTTTCCTGATAATCTCATGATCAAACCCTCTGCCGGGTTTCCCTGTCCTGTAGACTTGATTAAAAGCCTGAAACAGTCTCTTAGCGTTCTCTGGATCTGTATACTGCCGGTTATTCATGCCCATCAATTCCTCTTTGGAGTACCCCAATAGTCGGCACATTGAATCGTTAAGAAAGGTAAAGTTACCGGCAAGGTCTGTTTCATAATAACCCTCTTCAATGCTCTCAAGAATGGTCCGATATTTCTCCTCACTTTGGCGCAGTGCTTCTTCTGCCCGCTTACGCTCAATAAAAAGCTGTGCATTGGCAATGGCACCGGCAATCTCATGACCCACCTCTTCGGCAAGTCTCAGATCCTTCTCGCGATAAGCATTCGACTTCGTCGAGTGAAAATGAAGGGCTCCAACCACTTCATCTTTTGAGATCAATGGGATTGCCATCAGCGAACGAATTCCAGCTTGAAAAGACACTAAGAGTCCAGGGAACCTATCGGTTACCTTCTTCGGGTCTTCCGCCTGGATAACCATGCTCTTCCGAGTACGCACGGCCTCTCCTGCAAGGGTGCCAACTAAGGGGATGGCAGTCCCTTTCAAGCGGTCTTTTACATCCACTCCTGTAACATAGGCAACGGTAACCGTTTCATCTTCATAATTGATGGTATTGATTGCGATCCTATCAAAAGGGATAAGTTTTTTTACTTCTTCGGCGAAGTGCTCGTATATCTCCTCTATGTTGAGCGTGGAGCTTACGATTCGCCCTATCTCAGCCATAATGGCATTCTCTTGAGCCAGCCGTTTTGCCGTTTCCTCACTCCGTCGCAGCGTCTCTTCCGCTTTCTTGCGCTCGGTGATGTCGCGTATAATTCCTCTAAACCCTATCGGTTTACCCGATGAATCTCTCATTATCGAAAAAGATGTCTCAACGTATCTTTGGGCCCCATCTTTTCGAATAATCTCATAATCAACTATTTTACCGGGTTCCCCTGTTTTGTAGGCTCGATTAAAATCCTGAAACAGTCTCCGGGCGGTCTCCTGATCTGTAAACTGCCGGTTATTCATGCCCATCAATTCCTCTTTAGGGTACCCCCATATTCGACACATTGAATCATTGAGGAAGGTATAGTTACCGGCAAGGTCAACTTCGTAATAACCCTCTTGGATGTTTTCAAGGATGTTTCTATATTTCTCCTCACTCTGGCGCAGTGCTTCTTCCGCCTGGTTATGTTGGGTTTCTAATTCTTCTAACTCAGCAATCTGTTGACGCAGTTCTACCACTTCATGGATGAGCTGATTTTTTGTTTTATCTTTCTCTTGCGTTCTATTCATATAACCATGTAATGGATGTTCACTATTTTAATCCAACGGGTGCCTTCCCACAACACTCAGATGTCAAAATATATTTTTGTTATACAAATTATGCAATTTTGGTGCCCCCCTAAAAATATATTGTTTTAATCAACTAACTATTTGAGTTAATAAGGATTTTTTGGTGTATCGAAACACAAGTGGCGGACGATAAATGACACTTTTTGTCAATTCGGATTGTACTGGTATTTTGATCCCTGAGTGAGGGGTGCGAAAGGTTGATCCTCGGGCTCCCACGATTTGGCAGGAATGCTTCCAAAACGTTATCAAGTCGAT
The DNA here is from genome assembly GCA_963827685.1 of uncultured delta proteobacterium. GTDB lineage: Bacteria > Desulfobacterota > BSN033 > BSN033 > UBA1163 > UBA1163. Next base: position 42,806 of record CAWHBU010000003.1, read on the forward strand.
AAGACCCGACCACGGGCGGATTGTTAAAATGGAATGGTTTAGTTCGGGTAAGAACCTACCAAGCATGCTCAAACAAGTCCGCAAGAGCAATGCTAAGGCAGCCCCATGACCTCGTGGAAGAAATCATATAATAAAGGCTTCTGGAGGTGGTACCCGAAAGTCAGTTTGAAGTTTCACTATCGATGGCCTGAGAGTAGCGCTGGTAGGTATCATGCCCACTCTGCTTAGCATTATACATTGCCTTGTCAGCACGGCTCACCAGGGTATCGACATCCACGCCGTCATCGGGGTAGATCGCAATCCCGATACTGGTGCTGATAGAAACGTCATGGCCATCGAGGAAAAAGGGCTGTCGGAGGGCATATAGAACAGCTTGAGCAATGGTGACTGCGTCCTCCCCCTGATCTATATCAGGCAATAACAGCAAAAATTCATCCCCCCCCATACGAGCGACCGTATCGGTTTTGCGCACAAGGTCTGTTAATCGGTTGCCGACGGCATTCAACAGCCCGTCTCCTGCATCATGGCCCAGCGTATCATTAACTTCTTTGAACCGATCCAAGTCAAGGAATATCACAGCCAGCTTCTTGTGCACTCGCTGGGCTTGAGCCATCGCTACGCTGAAACGGTCTTTAAACAACATCCGGTTGGGCAGGCCGGTCAAAAGGTCGTGGGTGGCCTTGTAAGCAAGTTCCTCCTCCGTCCGCTTACGCTCGGTAACGTCGGACAACATCACAATGACCCTCCCATCATCTAAAAATGTCAGCTTGAACTCTATTTCCTTTACCTCCCCATCCTTGCAAACAACACTCCAAACCCTATCAACCCCTTTGCGAGGAGTAGCATCCTCCTTCCATATGGCGATTATCTTATGCCGGTATTCCGGGTCAGGAAAAGCATTACGGAGCCATTCTCTCCCGGTAGGAACATCCTTTATGGTATAACCGGTGATGGCGGTAAATTCAGGATTGATATAGAGAAACGTGTCATCCGCATCGATCAAGAGCGCACCATAGGGTTCTTTTTGCAAGATGGAGAAAAAGGTCTCCCGCTCCTGCTGTAATACTCTCTCAAACTGCTTGCGCTCGGTGATGTCCCGTGCAATCCCTCTAAACCCTATCGGGTTACCTGATGCATCTTTTCGTAACGATACAGATGTCTCAATGTATCTCTTGGTCCCATCTTTTCTTATAATCTCATAATCATATCCTCTGTGAGGTTTCCCTGTCCTGTAGACTTGATTAAAACCTTGAAACAGTTTCTTAGCGTTCTCTCGGTCTGTATACTGCCGGTTACTCATACCCATCAATTCCTCTTTGGGGTACCCAAATATTCGGCACATCGAGTCGTTGAAAAAGGTGAAGTTACCGGCAAGATCAACTTCGCAATAACCCTCTTCGATGCTTTCAAGAATGGTTCGATATTTCTCCTCACTTTGGCGTAGCGCCTCCTCGGCTTGCTTGCGCTCGGTGATGTCGTGAATGATGGAGTACAATAGTTGTTTGCCACGCATGAAAAGCGGGCCACTGTTGACCTCGACGTCCCGGATCTGACCATTCGCCAGCCGATGCTGATAGTGAAAATGGTTTTGCTGCTCGGTCAGAGCACGTTGCATCTCGGTCTTGACCTCCTCGGCCGTCAGGGTGTTGATATCCGTCATCTTAAGCTTGAGGATCTTTTCATAGGGGTAGCCATAGAAAACGCAGGCCCCTAAGTTGGCATCCACAATCGTCGCTGTTTCCGGATCGATCATCAGCATGGCCGCCTGATTCTTCTTAAACAGGCTGTGATAGCGTGCCTCGCTTTCGTGCAATTCTTTCTCAGCCCGCCGGAGCGCAGTGATGTCCTGCATCATGCCGATCATACGAATCGCTTTTCCCGGCCCACCGGTCATGAAATTTCCGCGGTCGTGGACCCAGCGATAGGCGCCGTCCTTATGAGGGAAGCGGTATTGCGCGTCAAAGGGTGTCAGATATTTTTCTGCAATCTTTAACATCCGAAGGACCTTTTCCCGATCCTCCGGATGGATCATCTGCTCCCATTGGGCAATTCCTCCCCGCATCTCATCGGGGGAATATCCCAGTACCTGTTCGAGGCAGTCGCCCCACATCATGTCGCCCGTGCTGACATCGCACTCGTACGCGAGCTGTCCAGAGGCTGCAAACAGCAGCTCATAGCGGGTCTTCCAGGCGGCCATCTCCTCTTCGGCTCTTTCGCGTCTTGTTCTGTGGACTTGATTAAGAGATTGAAACACTTTCTTTCCGTTCTCTTCATCCGTATATTGCCGGTCATTCATGCCCATCAATGCCTCTCTTGGGTACCCATGGATTCGGCACATGGATCGTTGAAAAAGGGGAAGTTGCCCGCAAGGTCTACTTCGTAATAACCCTCTCCGATGCTTTCAAGAACGGTTCGACATTTCTCCTCACTCTCCCACAACACCTGCTTAACCTGGTTGTCATAGGTTTCAAATTCTTCTAACTCACCAATCCGTTGACGCAGTGCTGTCAATTCACGGGTGAGCTGATCTTTTGTTTTTTCTCTATCTCTCATTCTATTCACATAAAGGTATATTTTTATCATGCAATTTTGGTGCCCTCCTAAATTTATATTGTTTTAATGAACTAACTATTTAAATTAAAAAGGATTTTGGGGTGGATCAAAAACCACATAGCGGGCAACAAATGACACTTTTTGTCAATACGGATTGTGCAGGTATTCTTCATGATTCAAGGTCAGTTGGGACTCAGTGAGGTCTTTTCCTATTAATTCAACGCCAGTCCTTTCCCTTTTACCTTTTGACCTTGAATTTTTAGGCTTAGTTATTAAATTTAAATAAGACAGGAGGTGTTAATAATGAAAAAAGGTGATAAGAAAGCCAAAGCGAAAAAAACAAACACACCTGCTTTGTATGATTGCTGTTGGTATGAGCCTTCTTACAGTGATCTTTGCTGTGGTGGGGTTTGCTGTTGCTGACAGGCAGTGAGAATAAAATGGTTTCGGTATTTGGAGATAATGCTTTCACTTTCAATATTCTTTCGAGACCATGATTAGAGATCACGGACTTTGGCCTGACCAGGAATCTACATTGTTTAACGGGTTCTGACTACAGCCTTTCCATCTCAAAACTATATCGAGATGGATACTCTAAGATCCAGACGAAAGGCACGAGAAGAAAGATACCTCCTATCAAAGCCGGAATCGAAAGTTTTTCCCATTCGATATAGCCGTTGAAGTCTTTGTAACCCTCTTTTTTTAGAGTCACCGTCTTCACTGTCCCAGCCACTGCTTTATCTGTATAAAAATGAGGTGTTTCTCCCACGACCTTTCCGTCCACTTGTAACTTGGCCCCTGGCGGATTGGATTTTATTAAGGTCGTGCTTGCACACCCAATGAGAAAAAAGAACGCCATGGTTAATACAGTTGCCTTTCTCATTGTTCCTCCCCTTAAATAATATCTATTTTCATCCTTATCCCCCGGTTAAACCGATTTTCCGTCCGGATAGCTTGAAAGAGGATTTCCATTTTTTAGTGAAGCTCCCCTCCCACAGGGCGGGGCATTCTGCAGCATTTTCGTAAAAGATTACTTGATTTGAATAAGCGGGTCAAGATGAATTTGAAGAGTGAAGAGCTAAAGTTTACGAAAAATATAATCATTTTAGGGAGGTCTGCGAAGGAACTAAATACCAAACAGGATATTAATAAAAAGGGGGGTACTTCTACCCCCCCTAAAACCTTTACGAACCCACTGACCTCTCTTTGATCAGAGAAAAGATCACTTGCCTTTGAACTTGACAATATATTTAGCTAAGGCCTCGCCATTTCTATCCATGGCGTATTCTACCGTATCATTGGCACCCGTAGAGGATGTCCTCAGATCGGTCTCATAGATGACGTTGCCGCTTTCCTTGTCGATGAACTTGTAGTGGGCGGCGAAGTAAGCCGTACCGGTATGTTCTCCAAAGGGAACAAAGGACCGTCCTATACGCCTCCCCACAGTAGGAGGGTTATACTCTTTGACCTCTCCCTTTATAATGAGCACTTTTCCCCCAGGCGGGGCCGCTTTACCCGCCTTCCCTCCTTCTTTAACGATTGTGTCAAAGAGGCTATATTTTTCATTATACCTCTTGATCTGGAAAACCGCCTTCTCAGCCATCTGCAAACCTGCCGACTCAGGTGCTGGCGAACCAGAAGGGACTTCAAGATCCTTAACGATCACTGCATTATAATCCTTGAGGATAGCCTCTGCCGCCATAATCGGGCTATTGGCTCCTAAAACCACTCCCAACACCAAAAAGATCGCAAAAAAATTCTTTACCTTCATAAATTTTCCTCCTTTGAGTGAATGATTACTAATTTTGTCCTTCTTTTTTAGTTCCGTCAATAGAATTCTTAATTTTATTTTATCATATTTTCGGTGATTGATTTTCAATCCACTTGCCTTCTTCAAGAAAAATGTTTTGAATAGAAACCTTATTTTTTTCTCAGAGTTTAAGTAACTTTAACTTAACACATAAAATTGAAACATTAAAGGTTCATGGGATGGAAAAAGATCTGATAGCGGTATGACGCTGCCATCCACCCCGCCTCTATCATCAACCGGACCCGTTCCTGGAAAATTGGAAAGTAGCAGGCCGGTTACAGGTCAGACAATGCTTTGACTCCTTTCGCACTTATCCATTTATGGCAGACGACCTTAGAAAGTAGTCATTGCGAGGAGCGAAGCTCTGCACCGCATGGTGTAAAGGGGGAGCGATCCCGCCAAAGGCGGGACAATCCCATAAGATTGCTTCCTCCCGCAGGGCGGGATTCGCAATGACAATCTCAAAATGGAAATATACTTAAGTCGTTCACTATAGTTGCCCTAATTGCTCGTTCAGTTCATCCATCGTCCGCCGGATTTCGTCGGTCTGTCCATGGGCCTTGGACAGGAGGGACTCGATCGTAGCCAGCTCATCCTGAACATACTTCAAAGCTTGCTTCTTCATCTCCTCAATAGCCTTATTGATCCGGTCTTCCCACTGGGCAGCGAGACGAGAAAGGTTTACCACCACGATGTTTGGAACCTGGTTTAAATAATGCCTCTCAAAGAGACGTCGAAAAATAAACATGGGGATCAGGAACCAGAATAAATTGAGATGAAAATCAAAAGTCCGGCTTATTCTGATGTCCGGCTGATTGGGTTCGGTTACTTCGATCTTCCACTCTGTTTCTGCAAGTCGCAAGCCGAGCACTCTCTCTATGTTTTGGTTCAGAAGGGTCCTAAAAGCTTCCAGGGATCTGGAGAGACTGGCATGGGCTTTTTTAAGAGTGCCCCAAAAATGCTTATGTTCAGTTTTTGACATATGACCGATCTCTTCGGCCAAGGTTTCCTTGAGCCAATTCTCATATTGGTCAGTAAGCTTCGAGAGATTCCCTTTCCACGAAGGCATCTCTTTGAGTAACATCTCCACCAACTTCTTCTTAAGATGAGGTTGATGAAATTTTCCCAGGTAATTCTGGATGATCTCCCGGGTCTGTTGGGAATTTTCTCGAGTGATCAGGGTGATTTCCTGACGTATCAGCTCGTAATTCACTTTCTCATCTAGTATCTAATTATATAAATAAGCGTACTTATTTTTAGGGTGAACTGATTTGACATAACGCTTGGTCCATTCAAACGGGGCTGCCTTTTCGTTATGGACGGAAATAAACTCATCGATCGCCTGGCGCAACTGTCGGACGCTTGTAAAGGAGGCGCCCCTCAAGGCATAGCGGCTCAGAAGACTGAACCAGATTTCGATCTGGTTCAGCCAGGAAGCATGTGTGGGCGTAAAATGAAAATGAACCTTCGGATGGCGTTTAATCCAATGATCCCTCTTCGGTCGATGAGTCTTCAAATTGTCCATAATCACATGGATTTCCTCGTCCGGATGTTCGGCAACGATCTCGTTCATAAAATCCAGAAACTCCCGGCGACAACGGCGGCCGTAATGGCCCGCCTTCACTTGTCCCGTGGCCACATTCAAGGCTGCAAAGAGGGTACTCGTTCCATGCCGTCTATACTCATGGTTGGCTCCCGTCAGCGCCTTGCCATTGGGCAGTTTAAGCCACCCCTGAGCCCGTTCCAACGCCTGAATGGCTGGCTTCTCATCCATGCATACCACCATGGCGTTCTCAGGAGGATCCAGGTAAAGCCCAACAATATCAGCGGACTTCCGTGCAAATTCAGGGTCCGTCGAAATACACCAACTGCGCCGTCTCTGAAGGCTAATCCCATACTTGCGCAACACCGCCCACACTTCATAATCCGGGATGCTCGTCCTCTCCCCCAGAAGCCTTCCGTTCCACTGGGCATATCCCTTCGGAGGAGCTTCATCGATCTTGCGCAGAATTGTGTGTTCGGTCTCTGCGGTGTACTTACGTGGCTGCCCGGGGCGCGGTTCATCAAGCAAACCTGCCAACCCTTCTCTGACGAAACGGCTACGCCATTTGCAAACGCGTGCAACACGAGTCCTCAGCCTTTTGGCAATCTCCGTGTTACTCTGCCCTTCAGCACCCCAGAGAATAATTTGCGCCCTCTCCGCCATACGCTTGGGAGTGGTATGGGTTCGAACCAATCGATCCAACTCAGCCCGTTGCTCGGGCTCCAACGTGATTTCTTTTGCTTTCCTGCTCATAATACAGGAAAGTTAGCATATTACGCTTATTATGTCAAGTAGATACTAGAATCTGCTTCCGGAGCTGCTCCCGGTCGCTGTCCGCCTGCAGGGATGTCTTTAATGCAATCTCTAAGTAACCCAGGCAGCCCTTGCCGATTGACCGGATCTTGTGTAGCAAGATGTTTTCAAACTCCTCTTCCCGGTGAGTGGAGAGCGGTCGAAAGACCTCGTTCTCCAGCCTTTGTTTCCATTGTTCGGTGTCCAACCGAGTTGAGTAAAGGAAAATGGGAAATTCCTCATGAAGCTCTTTTCGGAGTGCGGTTTGGAAAAAATGGAGTACTTCTTTTTGTTGTTCAGGGGAGAGGAGGTCGGTCTTGGTCAGGAGGAGAACAATCTTGGGGGTATGCTTCCGTAAATCGCGGATGAGTTGCAAGTCGTTTTCCGCCAGAGGGCGATCCGAACTGATAGCCAGCAAAGCGGCGCCCACCTCCGGAAGCCAGTTTTCGGAGGTCTCCATGTGATATTTAAAGATACTCCCCAGACCTGGTGTGTCTACGAACCGCAATCCGCTGTACTTTTCTAAGGAAGGGAGTTCTACATCGACCACTTCCACATTCTTTTGGTTGGCAGGATTTTTGGCCTCCGAGGTAAATTCTTCAATCGCTCCAATATCCACTTCGGTGTGCTGGCCGTCAAAATGACGCACAATGGCTCTTTCTCCTTTCCCATATTGCACACGGGTGATCGTGGTAGTAACGGGGATGACCCCGACTGGCAGAATATGTTCTCCGATTAGGCTGTTTAGGAAAGAACTTTTCCCGGACTTAAATTCCCCGAGGATAGCTACATCTATCAGTTGATCTTGTTGAAGAAGATTTTCGCAGGCTTCGATCTGGCGGTTCAGGGAGACGATATGAAACTGATCGCAGATCTCCTGAATTCGGGACAGCAGAGCTTGATAGGTATGTGTGAAAGAATCAAGGGGTGCATCTTTTGTCGCTAAGTTCATAAAAAAACTCCTTCAGGTTCTCCCTGCAGGAGTCATCAGCCTCAACGGCGGTTATTGGGTGAACTCCATCACCTTTTTAATCCATATTAACAATCTCTAAGAACTTGTGTCAAGTTTTTACAGTGTTTTCACGGTATATCACTTTCTTACTGCCTTAAATGCATGTTCTTGAATATTCAATCTCCTCTAACAAAAGCAAGCCCGACACCGCATGGAATGTGCTCTCAATAAATGGAAAGCTGATAGGAGCTCTACCGAACCCCCCACCTTTGGTCTGACAGCTAAGAATATATTTCCGGCAGAGTTCTGTCTGGACAGGTGAAGAACCGAGCTTTGACAGAATCTCAAGGGCACAATAGGTGTTCTCCATATAGGAAGTAGTATCAGGATAGAATCCAAATCCCCCATCTCCATTCTGACAGAGTTGAACCCATTTAATGATTTCTCGCCTGTCGAAGTCTATGCCGTGATTCAACAGGATTGAAACCTTCTTTCTCAGGGTTTGCAAATTATCCTTTGGATGAAACTGAAGATAAGATAAAGATTGGTGAGAATGTGGAGGTCCGTTAAGAAGTTTCTGAATCTCATCGGAAAAGTACTGAGCGTCGAGCACTTGAAATCTTGCCCAATCCCTCTCGAGAAGTTCGGTCAACAGAGGAGGGAAATCAATATCCAAAAAGAGATGAAGATAGACAAGCATGTAGATTGCCCTTGGGAAACCGACTTCCTTCCAACCGATATTCTTCAGGTAATTCCCGGTATTGTTCCGATCTACATCCACATCCAGGAATTGTAATATTCGAACGGCATAGTAGGTGTCTTCAATGTCGGGATAAAGTTCAGGGGCAAAGCTAAACCCTCCTTCCTTCTTCTCCCGATCTCTCAAATACCGGATGACCCTTGAGAGATCAAGCAGCCGACTCACCCCTCCAATTTCTTTTCTTGATCCTTCAAGACCCTCGTTCATTTTCCGTGATCCTTATCGTTTTCAAAGATCCTCAAATAAAAAAACTTCTACCAGTAACCCAGTAGAAGTTATCAATCCTGTCTCAATAAAAGGACGGTTAAAGGCGAACCTCATCGCCTCTGCCAATTAGTCTTCTGATGATGACCACTAAAGTCTTACGCTCTTTCTTCCTCCACTTCTCCAGTTTCGAATAAACACTCATCGCGTTCATAGTCATCCATCTGTGCAGCTCTTATTGATTCCCAACCCTGACGAAGATCGGGTGGTGAGACTTCTGCAATTTTCTGAGATAGTTCATCTCCGATGATTAGCTTTGTGAGTGAGATTACTGCCCGAGCTGCATGATCTGCCTGCTCTAAGTCTTTCAAATCAGCCATTTTCATCACAGCCTCAAGAAACTCTTTCCTCGTTTTCATAACATCACCTCCTTTCTCCTCCCAAAATAAAAAAACTTCTACCAGGTAACCAGTAGAAGTCATCAGTCCCCGATAAGAGGGGGGACATTTAATGGCGAACTTCATCGCCGAGGCTCTGAGGTTAAAAATATTATTATCCAAAAAAATATTTAAGTCAATATTTTGATGAAAAACTCGGTCACCTAATGCCTTTTTTCACTTTCATTCCGAGGTCATTTAACTTGTAATCGGTATTCTTATTTTATTGACCTTTGTGATGAAGGTTAAACCGCAACAAAACTTAGTGATTTCAAAATATTTGACTATATTGCATAACTTTTCCGCTCTATCCTCGAACTACCTAAAATTTCCCTTGACAAAAAAAGTCTATTATTTTAGCATGCCCATCGATATTGTGATTTTGGCCACATAAAGAATTTGACTAAAAATCCAGTTATTGTAACCGTTAAGAATCATCTTTCCACAATCAAAAGAAGAGAAAGGGGGGATTGTTTAATTCCAAACCAAAATTCTTTGTTATTTGATAGATCGGAGTGTTTTAGGGAAAAAATTCAAAATAATTTTAGAAAGAAAGGGGGAGTAAGAAACATGGGTTTCAACATTTCAAAAAAGTATAATGAGGCGGACCCAAGAAAGCTTCCAGATTGGCAGGTTGCGGATATAGCTGAAGAAACAATGCCCACTGTCGCCGAGTGGCAGGACAAATTGGGTCTCAAGAAGGACGAAATCATCCCGATGGGGAGGTTATGCAAGCTCGATTTCATGAAGATTATTGATCGACTCAAAAGTAGGCCAGATGGAAAGTATATAGAAGTCACAGCCATTACTCCAACTCCGTTAGGGGAAGGAAAGACGACAACCTCTATGGGCTTAATGGAGGGATTAGGCAAAAGAGGAAAGAATGTCGGTGGTTGTATCCGCCAGCCTTCAGGCGGACCGACGATGAATATCAAGGGTACGGCTGCAGGAGGAGGAAAAGCCCTTCTCATCCCGATGACTGAATTTTCTCTCGGCCTAACCGGTGATATCAATGACATCACCAATGCCCACAACCTGGCAATGGTCGCTCTGAATGCTAGGATGCAACACGAACGAAACTATGACGATGCTGAACTCGCCAAGAGGAAACTCAAACGGCTCGATATTGACCCCGCCAACATCGAGATGGGCTGGGTCATGGATTATTGCGCCCAGGGTTTGCGGAACATAATCATGGGTCTTGGGGGCAAGATGGATGGTTTTCTCATGCAATCCAAATTTGGCATTACAGTGAGTTCGGAGCTAATGGCTATCCTTTCTATTGTGCGAGATCTGAAGGATTTACGGGAGAGGCTTGGAAAGATTGTCGTTGCCTATGATAAGAAAGGGAAGCCTGTCACCACTACAGACCTCGAAGTGGCAGGGGCCATGTGTGCATGGATGCGGAATACCATCAATCCTACTTTGATGATGACCACAGAATATCAGCCCTGTCTGGTTCATGCCGGTCCTTTTGCCAACATCGCTGTGGGCCAGTCTTCCATTATTGGCGACAGAATTGGTCTAAAGATGTTTGACTACCATGTGACCGAGAGCGGTTTTGCTGCGGATATTGGCTTTGAGAAGTTCTGGAATGTGAAATGTCGGTTGAGCGGTTTAGTTCCCAATGTTTCAATACTGACGGCTACGATCAGGGCTCTAAAGATGCATGGCGGTGGGCCTAAGGTCGTGGCAGGACTGCCCATTCCTGAAGAATACACGAAGGAGAACTTGGCCCTTTTGGAGAAAGGGATCGTCAATATGACTCACCTGATCGGGGTGATCAAGAAATCAGGAATCAGTCCGGTCGTCTGTATCAATGCCTTCCACACCGATACGAAAGACGAAATTGCAATGGTCCGAAAATATGCCGAGCAAGCAGGAGCGCGAGTTGCCCTTTCTGAGCACTGGCTCAAAGGAGGCGATGGAGCCCTTGAGCTGGCCGATGTGGTCATGGAGGCTTGCAAAGATAAACCCAATCTCAAATTTCTCTACCCGCTGGAGATGCCACTCAGACAACGGGTTGAGACAGTTGCCAAAGAAGTCTACGGAGCGGCTGGGGTCTCCTGGACACCCGATGCTGAAGCCAAAGCCAAACGGTTTGAAGCCGACCCAGCATTGAAGGATTTCAACACTATGATGGTAAAGACCCATTTGAGCCTGACTCATGATCCAGCTATCAAAGGAGTACCCAAGGGTTGGGTACTCCCGGTTCGTGATGTTTTAATCTTTGCCGGTGCAAAGTTCCTCTGCCCGATGACAGGCATGATCAGCTTGATGCCAGGAACCAGCTCTGATCCCGCGTTTAGAAGGGTAGATGTTGATGTGAATACCGGCAAAGTAACGGGGCTTTTCTAAGAATAAGACTTCGATCCTCATACTCCCCCCTCTCCCCCCTTTAAATAAATGGGGGAGAGGGGGGAGATTTAAAATTCCCAGTCCCGCCCCTATCGAAAATGAGGCGGGACTGAGTTATAATAAATTTATTCATGCCGAAGCATAATGTAACTTTCCTACCCAGCGAAAGAAGGATTTCAGTAGATGAGGACGAGAACCTCCTTCAAGCCGCTATGGAGGCAGGAATTCATATCAATGCCTCTTGCGGTGGAAGTGCAACCTGTGGAAAGTGTAAAGTCAAGATCCTAAAGGGAGTGGTTGATTCTCCAAAACATCCAAAACTCACCCAGTGGGAATATGATCAAGGATTTCGTCTTGCCTGTTTGACACCGATTCGAGATGATCTCGATGTCGAGATCCCCATTGAATCACAGGTTGACAGATCTGTCCTTGCCCTCAAAGGTGATCGAGGGGCTCATAAATACCTCCTCTCTCCTCAGGATATCTACCAACTCGTTAAAGGGTGGGATGTAGATCCATCGGTATTCAAAAGATATGTCCAACTCGACCCTCCTACTCTTAAGGATAATGTGAGCGACCTCACCCGTCTGATCAATGCCCTGGATCGGCAGCATGGCATTGAAGGGATTTCTGCTGACTTCCGTGTGATCATGAAGTTGAGTCGCATCCTTCGAGAATCGGATTGGAAGGTCACGGCTACGCTGGTTCTAACGAAAAAGGGCTATAAATTAGTCAATGTGGAACCTGGAGACAACACCCATCAAAACTATTCGATCGTTTTGGACATTGGAACCACGACGATCTTTGGGCAACTTCTCGACCTCAATGGATGCGTGGTCTATGCCTGTCCCGGCGGCCTTTGTGATGGGTCCACCCTCTTCGCCTTAGCCGAAGCCTCGGATTACAATGCCCAGATCAGTTATGGAGAGGACGTCATCACTCGGATTGTCTATTCCCAAAGGCCTGGAGGACTGAAAAAAATGCAGGAGGTCGTTGTCTCCACCATCAACAAAATCATCCAGGAATTGCTCCAAATGAGCAAAATTGATCGATCCCTGATCTCCCATCTGGTGATTGCTGGCAATACCACGATGACCCAACTCCTTTTAGGACTGGATCCAAAATATATTCGAGAAGCCCCTTATGTTCCAACAGCCAACTTCATCCCTCCGGTGAGGGCCGTCCACCTGGGAATCGATATCGGCGATCATGTCCATGTCTATATCTTTCCGATGGTGGCAAGCTACGTAGGCGGAGATATTGTGGCAGGGATCTTGGGATCTGGAGTTTTTCAAAGAGAACCCCTCACGCTTTATATGGACATCGGCACCAATGGAGAGATTGTACTCGGAAACAAGGATTGGCTGGCCAGCGTCTCCTGCTCTGCCGGCCCTGCCTTTGAAGGCGCGGGAATTAAATTCGGGATGAGGGCGACCCGCGGAGCCATTGAAGAGGTCAGCATCAACCCTCGAACTTATGAACCAATGATCCTCACCATTGGGAGGACAAAGCCCATCGGCATCTGCGGGTCGGGCCTGATTGACTCGGTGGCGGAGTTTTTGGAAACAGGGATGATCGACCAGAATGGGAAATTCCGAAGAGACCTCCCTACAGATCGCGTTCGAATGGGACCGGACGGTTACGAATATGTCCTGGCGCGAAAAGAGGAGACTCTCATCCACGAAGACATCGTTCTGACCGAGATTGATGTTGAAAATCTAATCCGCACTAAAGCGGCTATCTATGCCGGCTGTAAAGTTTTGTTGAGTAGTGTGGGATTGGATTTTAAGGATCTTGAGCAGATCATCATCGCCGGTGGATTTGGCCGCCATCTCGATTTAGAAAAGGCGATTTTCATCGGTCTCTTACCAGAGATCGATATCGAAAAATTTATGTTCGTTGGCAATGGCTCCTTGTTGGGGGCAAGGCTTCTCTCCTTCTCTAAGAACCTCCTGAAAGAGACGGAGCGAATTGCTTTGATGATGACGAACCTCGAATTGAGCAATCACCCGACTTTTATGAACGAATTCATTGCAGCGATGTTTCTCCCCCACACGGAGGTCTCTGCCTTCCCAAAAGTGATGGAAAGGCTCTATGGGATGAAAAGGCAAGTCCGATCGGAGAGGATGGTTGAAGGACGGCTTTGAGCTTTACGATTGCGGTTTCAGGAAAAGGAGGAACGGGCAAGACCACCCTGGCTGGAATGATCATCCGCTTTCTATTGGACAAAGGGAAAGGTCCGATTCTGGCAGTGGATGCAGATTCTAATTCGAACCTCAACGAGGTCTTGGGCGTGGAGATCGGATCCACCATTGGCGAAGCCCGTGAGATGATGAAGCAGGATGTCCCGGTTGGGATGACGAAGGACATCTGGTTTGAATATAAGGTCCAGGAAGCCCTGACCGAAGCTAAGGGATTTGATCTCATCGCGATGGGACGTCCGGAAGGCCCAGGTTGTTATTGTGCGGCAAATACTTTAGCGAGAAAATGTTTGGATCTTTTGACAGGAAATTATCAATACATCGTCATCGATAATGAAGCCGGGATGGAGCATTTCAGCCGGCTGACGACTCGAGATGTGGATCTTCTCTTCATCCTCTCGGATTCCAGCCAAAGGGGTATCTTGACCGCTTCTCGGATTCGAGACCTCATCCATGAACTGGATCTCCGGATCGTTCGCGAGGTGTTGGTCATCAACCGGGTTCAGGGTGAACCAGGGCCTGAAATCTATGAGGAAGTGAAAAAACAAGATCTCGATTTGGGAGGAATCCTCCCTGTCGATGAAGAGGTTTACCAATACGATTCTGAGGGCAAACCGACCTTTCAACTCCCTTTGGAGTCAAAGGCAGTTCAATCCGCCCGCCGCATCTTCGAGAAATACATTCAGTAAGGGAGGCGCGGAAGATTTTACGATTCACGAGACACGTGACACGGATCACGATATTTTAAGGGGGGAGGTAAAAAAGATGACGGCAAAATTGATTAGTGGCAATGAAATCGCTCAACAGATTCGGGAGGAACTCAAGCAGGAAACAGCTCGACTCAAAGAAAAACACAATGTCGTCCCGGGCTTGGTGACCGTCCTCGTAGGCGAAAACCCTGCCTCGGTGAGTTATGTGACGGCAAAGCAGAAGACCTCCAAGGAGTTGGGGTTTTACTCGATTCAGGATAACCAACCTGCCACCATTAAAGAAGAAGAATTGCTCAAATTGATCGACAAGTATAATAAGGATCCTAAGATTCACGGTATTTTGGTTCAGCTTCCTCTGCCCAAGCACATCAATGAAACAAGAATCCTTTATGCCATTGATCCAAAAAAGGATGTAGATGGATTCCATCCGGTCAATGTTGGGAAATTGATGATCGGCGAGGCGGATTATCTTCCCTGCACTCCAGCAGGAATTCAACAGCTTCTCATTCGAACCGGTGCGAAGATTGATGGTGCAGAGGTCGTGGTCGTGGGAAGATCGAACATCGTTGGAAAACCCATTGCCAATATTCTTCTGCAAAAGCAGAAAGGGGCCAATGCAACGGTAACTATCTGCCATACCGGGACAAAGGATATGTCTTTTCATACAAGGAGAGCGGACATCCTCATTGTGGCTGCTGGAAAGCCCAAAGCGATTACGGCCGATATGGTGAAGGATGGGGCAGTCGTCATTGATGTAGGCGTCAATCGGATTGGAATGACCCCCGAAGGAAAGGCCAAACTCTGCGGGGATGTTGACTTTGACGGGGTCAAGGAGAAGGCCAGTGCCATTACCCCAGTCCCTGGGGGAGTAGGACCGATGACCATTACAATGCTGATGATGAATACAGTAAAGGCTGCCAAAGTGGCGGCAGGCATAACAAGTTAGGAGTTCGGGGAATTCACGACTCACGCCTGCGTGCCGGAACAGTGGCACTTCGGCGTGCAGGCACGAATCACCAAATCACGAATAAGCATAGAAAGGAGGAGTTCAGCGTGTCTGACCAAATGGAAGAGAAGGTAACTTTTGATGGAAAGAAGGTAAAGGTATTGGGCCCCACTTTTGAGGAGGGAAAACCCGAGACCCCCATCAACTGGAGACAGAAGATGAGGAACCGGGATGAGATGCTCGCCTATCTCAAAACCGGGGAACGTTACTGGTTCAGCGAGGAGTGGTTTGGCAGTGAAAAACGAAAGACCAAAGCCTAAACATATAACCAGAGGGAGGTGAATATCGTGGCATTCGAAATACCAAAGATTACTTATACAGGCAAGATAAAAGAAGTCACACTGGGAAAAGGACCAAAGGCGGTGACCGTGGGTGGGGAGACATCTTATCCCTTTCATCTGTTTGAGGGAGGGATGCCTCAAACTCCCCGGATTGCCATGGAGGTCTATGATACGCCTCCAGAAGAATGGCCTGAAGCGGCCTTGGAGCCCTACAAGGATGTGGTCAAGGACCCCGTGGCCTGGGCCAAAAAATGTGTTCAGAGTTATGGCGCAGAGCTGATCGCCCTGCAACTCGTCAGCACAGACCCAAATGGCCTCAATCGTTCGAGCGATGAGGCTGCTCAGACAGCCAAAAAGGTGGCCAGTGCTGTGGATGTCCCGGTAATTGTATGGGGAAGTGGAAATGCGGATAAGGACGCGGATGTTCTTCGGAAGGTTGCCGAAACATGTGATGGGATGAATCTCGTCATCGGGCCAGTGGTGGAAGGAAACTATAAACAGGTGGGCGCAGGAGCGATCGCATACAAACATACGGCAATCGCTTCCACTCCCATCGATATCAACCTGGCCAAACAGCTCAATATCCTCTTGGGAAATCTGGGCGTTCCGGATGGACAGATCATTGTCGATCCGACCACCGGTGGACTCGGATATGGAATTGAATATACCTATTCGGTCATGGAACGAGATCGAATGGCTGCCCTCACCCAACAGGACGAGAGGCTTCAATTCCCTATTCTATGCAATATGGCCAAGGAGATCTGGAAGACCAAGGAAGCCAAGACGAAAACTGAAGATGCCCCAGCTTTGGGCGATGCCAAGAAGAGAGGAATTCTGATGGAGTCTGTCACCGCGATCGTCCTTCTTTTGGCAGGGGCCGATGTTTTAGTGATGAGACACCCTGAGGCCATCAAACTGGTCCGGGAGATGATTGCCGATTTTACGGCCAAATAAATTTAAAAAAGGGGGAGGAAAACATAAGGAGGATAAAATGGCAGAATTGGAAAAGAAGAGTATTGATCCAGCAACGATAAAAATGTTGAAGAAGGCTCAGGCCGACGGGTGTGAGACGATTTTCGATCGGGCCGAAACCATGAAACCCTGCCCCATTGGGGCGGAAGGAAGCTGTTGTAAGAACTGCGCCATGGGGCCCTGCCGCGTCCCCGCTCCCAAGAAAAAAGGAGAAACGGCTGCAGAGAAAACAAAACGGACGGGCCTGTGCGGCGCCACTGCAGAGACGATTTCTGCGCGTAATTTCGCTCGAATGGTGGCGGCAGGAGCCTCTGCCCACTCCGATCATGCCCGGGGTGTGGCTGAAGTTTTTCTGGCTGCGGCCAAAGGTGAGGTGCCAGGATTTCAGATCAAGGACGAACAGAAACTTTACCAGGTTGCCATGGACTTTGGCGTGGAGATCGGTGACCGGTCGATCCAAGATATCGCGATCGACGTGGGTCATAAGGCCCAGGCCGAGTTCGGGCGTCAAGAAGGAGAAACTATTTTTATTAAAAGAGCCCCCCTCAAAAGGCAGGAGATCTGGAGGAATCTAGGGGTTGTACCGCGAGGGATCGATCGGGAGGTCGTAGAGTTGATGCACCGAACCCACATGGGTGTCGATCAAGATTACCGAAACATCTTGATGGGAGCCGCCCGGACAGCTCTGGCCGATGGCTGGGGAGGATCTATGATCTCCACGGAACTGCAAGATATTCTTTTTGGGAATCCGGTTCCCGTAATGGGCCAAATCAATCTGGGTGTGTTGAAAAAGGATGAGGTCAATGTGGTTATCCACGGACATGAACCTTTACTTCCTGAGATTATGGCAGATGTGGTCCATGACCCCGAAATTCAGAAAGCGGCCAAAGCGGTTGGGGCGAAAGGGGTTAATTTAGCGGGAATGTGCTGTTCTGCCAATGAGATTCTAATGCGCCATGGGATTCCAGTGGCCGGTAACTTTTTGCAGCAGGAGTTGGCCATCGTCACGGGTGCTGTGGATGCTATGGTGGTCGATGTCCAGTGTGAAATGCAGTCCTTGGCTCAAGTGGCAAAATGCTACCATACCAAACTGATTACCACTACACCTAAGGCCAAAATCGAAGGGGCTATGCACATCGAGTTTGATGAGCATCATGCACCAGATGTTGCTAAAAAAGTATTAATGGAGGCTATCCAGAATTTTAAAAACCGGAAGCCCAATGTTGAAATTCCCTCGGATACCACGGATACGATCGTTGGATTCAGTCATGAAACCATTAACTATCTGCTCGGCGGTGCCTACCGAGCCTCCTACCGACCCTTGAACGACAATATCATCAATGGTCGCATTCGAGGAATCGCGGGTGTGGTCGGCTGCAACAATGCCCGCGTGACCCATGACGACCCAAACCTCATCTTGATCAAAGAACTGATCAAGAACGATGTGATCGTGCTCTCGACAGGGTGTGCCGCCATGACCGCTGGCAAATTTGGTCTTCTCACCCCAGAGGCAACAGATATCTATGCAGGCCAAGGTCTTGCCTCTGTTGGAAGAGTAGTGGGTATTCCCCCAGTCCTTCACATGGGCTCCTGTGTGGATAATAGTAGAATCCTGATGGCCGCCACTGCGGTCGTCAAAGATGGAGGTTTGGGCGATGATATCAGTGATCTTCCAGCGGCTGGCGCGGCTCTCGAGTGGATGAGCGAGAAGGCAGTTGCCATCGGCCACTATTTTGTGGCCTCCGGAGTCTTCACGGTATTTGGCACGACCTGGCCAACCACAGGAAGCGATGAAGTGACAAAACTTCTCTTTGAGGAGTTTGAAACGACCCTCAAAGGGAAATGGGGTTTCGAACCCGATCCGTACAAGGCTGCAAAACTAATGATCGAACATATTGACAAAAAGCGGAAGGCCCTGGGAATCGATAAGACAAGAGAGCGTGTACTCTTCGATATGGCCAAGCGTCGTGAATTGGATGCGGCCTAATAAACACACAAAAAACGTGAACCGTGATTCGTGAGCCGTGACTCGGTTCTTGCTAAATTGAGACCATGATTCACGAATTACCCATTACGATCCACCCTTAATGGAAGGAGGTACATAACGTGTCGAAAATTATTGCATCTGCAGCGATAAGAGGAGCTCATAAGATTGTTGAAAAGGCTGAAAAGAAATACGAAGAAGCCCTTAAGAAGTGGGGGCCCAATCAGGATGTGGGATTCCCCAATACCGCCTATTATCTACCTATCATCTATGCCATTCTGGGGGTTCCCGTCCAAAAATTGGGTGATATGAAGCCAGTTCTCGATCGGCCCGATCCCTGTTACCGCCCTTGGTCAAGGAAAAGGTGAATCTTCCCTACTTAGGCCCTGCCCTCGACGCAGGCATGGCAACCTTTTTTGCCGAAGAGGTCAGCGAGGCGATACGCTACTTAGAGGATCCCAATTTCTATACGAAGCAGGAAGATCCTTTACCCAATAATATCTGGCTGGGAGCAGCGGATGATGTCATTTTCCGGAAGAGAGGAATTGAGTTTGTCGATGGAACAGCCCCAGGATTTGCTGCCATCGCCGGCGCAGCGCCCACACCGGAGATTGCCAAGAAGATTGCCACCGAGCTTCAGGAGAAAAACCTCTATATCTTTATGTGTGCCGAATTCGAAGGGAGACGTTTCTCAGAACAATTAGTGAAGGCTGGCGTTCAGATCGGCTGGCCGACCCGTCTGGTTTCCTTTGGGCCTGATATCTCCGCAGCCGTCTTTGCCATTGGTTTTGCCTGTCGAGTCGCCATGGCTTTTGGAGGGATTAAACCCGGAGATTTTCGGAAAAATCTCATCTACAACAAGGACCGTACCTTTGCCTTTGTCATGCCCCTAGGATATGTCAATGATGAATGGTATGCCAATGCCGCAGGCGCCATCAACTGGGGATTTCCCACAATCGCCGATACACCCATCCCTGAAATTTTACCTACAGGGGTATGCACCTATGAGCATGTCGTTTCCAATGTTCCTCATGATCAGATTGTCCAGAGGTCAGTGGAAGTGAGAGGGTTGAAGGTCACCGTCGCTGAGGTCCCCATTCCCGTTTCCTATGGTCCTGCCTTCGAAGGCGAGAGGGTCAGGGGTGAGGATATCTATTTAGAGTGTGGTGGAGGAAGAACCCACGCTGTAGAATGGGTGACTTCCAAAAACATGGATGAGGTGGAGGATGGAAAGGTAGATGTCATCGGTCCCGACCTGGATAAGATAAAGCCGCCAGGTCAACTTCCCCTTGCCATTGTCGCGGAAGTGGCAGGCCGACAGATGCAAGAGGATTTCGAGCCAATTCTGGAGCGCCAAATCCATCATCTGATCAACTATGCCCAAGGGATCATGCATATTGGTCAAAGGGATATTGCCTGGGTACGAGTCGGTAAAGCAGCGGTTGATAAAGGATTCCGGCTCTCCCATCTCGGCAAGATCCTCCATGCAAAGTTCCATCAGGACTTTGGAGCGATTTTCGACAAAGTCCAGGTTAAAGTCTATACGGAACCCAAAGCGGTTGACGAAATGGTGGCCAAAGCAAAGGAGGTTTATAGAAAAAGGGATGCCCGTATCGAAGGCATGACCGATGAGACCACGGACATCTTCTACTCCTGCACCCTTTGCCAATCCTTTGCGCCCAACCATGTCTGTGTCATCAGTCCAGAAAGGACCGGACTTTGCGGTGCTTACAACTGGATGGATTGCAAGGCCTCGTTTGAGATCAATCCCACCGGACCGAACCAACCCGTTCAAAAGGGAGAGATGATCGATACGAAATTAGGCCAGTGGAAGGGTGTGAATGATTTTGTGTTCAAGGCCTCCCGTCAGAAGATCGACCACTATAATTTTTACAGTCTGGTCTATGATCCGATGACCACTTGCGGTTGTTGCGAATGCATTGCTGCTGTTCTTCCGATGTGTAATGGGGTGATGACCGTCAATCGAGATTTTACAGGAATGACCCCCTGCGGAATGAAATTCACTACTCTGGCAGGCTCTGTCGGTGGCGGTGCGGTCACCCCGGGCTTCGTGGGCCACAGCAAATACAATATCACCCAGAGAAAGTGGCTGATCGGAGACGGAGGCATCAAACGATTGGTTTGGATGCCCAAAATTCTCAAGGAAGAAATTGGAGAACGATTCAAGAAACGAGCTGAAGAGATGGGTATTCCAAACCTTCTTGATATGATTGCAGATGAGACCATTGGAGTGACAGAGGATGAGATTCTTCCCTTCCTGACAGAGAAGAATCATCCAGCCCTCTCAATGGATCCGATTCTTGGATGATTGAAACGTGATTCGTGATTCGTGACTCGTGACTTTGAAAATTCTGCTTTTATCACGAATCACCAGTCACGGTTCACTATTCACGACTTTTTGGAAAGGAGAGGATATCATGGGACTGACAGGGATTCAAATCTTCAAGATGTTACCGAAAACGAACTGCGGAGAGTGCGGCGTTCCAACCTGTCTCGCTTTTGCCATGAACTTGGCAGCCGGAAAAGCGGAATTGGCCTCCTGTCCCTATGTGTCTGAGGAGGTAAAGGCCATGCTCTCTGAGGCAGCGGCTCCGCCCATTCGACCTCTCGCCATTGGCTCGGGTGAAAATGTGGTCAAGGTCGGTGGAGAAACGGTTTTGTTCCGCCACGAAAAGACCTTCGTCAACAAACCCGGTGTTGCTATTCTGATTAGTGATACCATGCCAGAGGCGGAGGTCAATGCCCGCTTGAAACGATTCAAGGAATTGAAATATGAAAGGGTCGGCCTCACCTTGCGGCCGGAGTTGGTTGCGATCAAGAACGAATCGGGTGATCCCGGAAAATTTGAAGCCTTGATCAAAAAGGTGAAAGGTGAAACCGATGCT
This sequence comes from uncultured delta proteobacterium, assembly GCA_963827685.1. Classification (GTDB taxonomy): domain Bacteria; phylum Desulfobacterota; class BSN033; order BSN033; family UBA1163; genus UBA1163. The sequence continues at coordinate 64,275 of CAWHBU010000003.1, forward strand.
GCCCTCATCCTGATAAGCGACAAGGTGGATGCCTTGACCGCAGGGGTGAAGGCTTGCGCGGATCGTGTTCCATTGATCTACGCGGCAACCGATGGCAACAGCGATGCCTTAGCCAGTTTAGCCAAGGAAAACAAATGTCCATTAGCAATCAAAGCCGATAATCTTGATGCATTGATTGCACTTTCAGACAAACTGACCAAAGCGGGGTTAAAAGATCTTGTGATTGATTCTGGGGCGAGGACGTTGCGCAAAGCCTTTGAGGACCAAATCTATATCCGCCGGGCGGCCCTCAACCAAAAAAACCGTTCCCTCGGATTCCCAACAATTACCTTCCCTTGTGAAATGACGAAAGATCCGCTGAAGGAGGCCTTGATTGCAGCAACTTTTATATCTAAATATGCAGGCATCATCGTCCTTTCTGATTTCCAGGGTGAAAGCATCTTCCCCCTCCTCGTGGAACGGCTAAATATTTATACCGACCCCCAGCGGCCCATGATGATGCAGCAAGGAATCTACCCCATTGGCAACCCGACAGACGCTTCTCCAGTTCTCATCACGACCAACTTCTCCCTGACCTATTTTATCGTCTCCGGTGAGATCGAATCGAGTCGAGTGGCGAGCTGGCTTTTGGTGATGGATACCGAAGGGCTATCGGTTCTGACCGCCTGGGCAGCAGGAAAATTTGTGGGCGATGCAATCGGTGCCTTTGTTAAGAAGAGTGGCATCACTGATAAAGTCAAGCATCGTCGGGTGGTCATCCCCGGAGCCGTTGCAGCCGTAAGCGGCGATCTCGAAGAAGAACTGGGTAAGGGCTGGGAAGTTAAGATCGGACCAAGAGAAGCCGCTCACATACCCGCCTTTTTGAAGATGGGAGCCTAATACTGATTGCGGAATGTAGATTGCGGAATGCGGAATAAAAGATTTGATATCCGCACTCACGGCGATCGGGAATCCTCAATCCACAATCCGAAATCCGCAATCCGCAATTTAATATAAGGAGGATCGCATGTTACGTATAGGAGAAAATCTTAATGTGATGGTCAAGAAGATCGGAACCGCCATGAAGGATAGAGATCCTAAGCCCATTCAGGAGCTGGCCATGGCGGAGGCCAAAGCAGGCGTTGATTTCATTGATATCAATCTCGGACCTGCCCGAAAGGGTGGAGGAGAATTGATGGAGTGGATCGTCAAGGTCGTCCAGGAAGTCGTGGATACACCTCTTTACCTTGATACCATCAATGTAGAAGCCATCGAGGCCGGGCTCAAGGTTTACAAAAACAAGAAGGGAAAGGCTGTCATCAATTCGATCATGGCCCGTCCTGAAAGCATGGATGTAAAATTTCCTGTCGCAGCAAAACATAATGCAGGAGTCGTTGCCCTTCTCTGGGGCCCCTCGGGGCTTCCCCGGGATGCAGACGAAAGAGGAGTTCTGGCAGCAGAGTTAATGCAAAAATGTTTAGAATTCGGGATCCCAGGTGAGGATGTTTGGATGGATCCCATCGTCACCCCGGTGACCAGCCCCCAGAGCCAGGTTCAGGTCCCGAGTTGCATCGAATTTATGAAAATGTTTAAGGACCTTCAGGAAGTGCTCCCCGGGATGAGATCCACCTGCGGTCTTTCCAATGTATCCAATGGAGCCCCGGAACACCTGAGACCCATCCTCAATCAAACCTATCTGATGATGCTCGAACGATATGGGATGGCCTCGGCCATTGTCGATGCCTTCGACGAAGATCTCAAAAAATTTGCGTCCGGAGGGCGAGCGGATCTTAGAAAACTTGTCTATCGTGTCATGGATGGGGAAGAGATCGACCTCAAGAAGCTGGGTAAAGAGGAAGCCGATTATGTGAAGACCACCAGGGTCTTGATTGCCAAAGCCCTTTACTCCGATTCATGGCTGGAACTGTAATAACCAAACGTTGACATCCGTCATTTAGGAATTGAGGAATTTGGGGATGGCGGAATCGATTGCCGTCATGACTCCTTAAATTCCAGATTTCCCGAATTCAAAAATTCTGTATTTTTTCAATGAGGAAGTGCCTATGAAATCAGGAAGCCGTCTCGAGAGGGTCCTTGAAGCCGGACATTTTGCTTTCACCGGTGAACTCGGTCCACCCCAGGGAGCCAATGTGGAGGCCATCAAGAAAAAAGCAAGTCACCTTAAGGGGATCGTCGACGCAGTCAACATCACTGATAACCAGACCGCTGTCGTGCGAATGGCAAGTTGGGCGGCTGGCTTAATTGCCATCCAGGAAGGTTTGGAACCCAACTATCAAATGGTCTGTCGTGATCGTAACCGCATCGCCATGCAGAGCGATATCCTGGGAGCCTATGCTCATGGTATCCGGAATATGCTCTGTTTGTCGGGCGACCACCAACAATTTGGGAATCACCCTTTCACCAAAGGGGTCTTCGATATCGACTCCATTCAACTGATCAGCATGGTCAAAGGGATGCGAGACAACAAGAAATTTCTGAATGGGGATGACATCGATGAGGCCCCTCAGTTATTCATCGGCGCTGCGGCCAACCCATTTGCCGAACCTTTTGAATTCCGGGTGCATCGTTTGGCGAAAAAGATTGAGGCGGGTGCCGATTTTATCCAAACCCAATGCATCTATGACATGAAACGGTTTCGTGAGTGGATGAAACAGGCCCATGATATGGGACTGACTGAAAAGGTCTCCATTCTTGCGGGAGTCACTCCTCTTAAATCAGGCGGTATGGCTCGATATATGGCAAAGAATGTCTCCGGCATCATCATCCCCGATGAGATCATTGACCGAATTGTAAATGCCAAAAAAGCCGCGGAAGAAGGGATTAAGATTTGTGTTGAGCAAATTGAGGAATTGAAGGAAATCAAAGGGGTTCGTGGAGTTCATCTGATGGCCATTGAATGGGAACATAAGGTTCCCGAAATTGCTGAAAGGGCGAAATTGATCCCGAGACCCCAGGTATAACCGATGACGGGGAGATGGGGTAATAGGAAGATAAAGTGAGAAGGATATGTTCATGTACGATTTTATTGGGAGTCAGTTAGTATCCATTGCGTTGATTGTATTTGTTTTGGGGTTTATCTACCAAGGGGCCCAATTTTTCAAATTGACAAGAAAGAAAGAGTGGATTTTGCCACCCTTACCTTTGGAAACAAAACCTAAGAAGAAAACGGTGGGACAATTCATCGTTTTCTGTCTCACCTCTCTCAACGGAACCCTGTGGAAGACAGATCCCTTCATGACGATTGTGACATCCGTTTTCCACGTCTTTCTGATCGTGGTACCTATTCTTCTACTTGGTCATAATATTCTCTTCGACCAATCCTGGGGTTTTAGCCTTTGGAGCTTGCCTGAATCGATCACCGATGTCTTAACCGTGGTCGTTTTGGTCTGTGCGGCTTTTTTCCTTGCACGGCGTTTATTCCTCTCGCGGGTCCGAGCCGTCACGACGGCCTACGACTATCTCATCCTTCTCATCGCCATAGCTCCTTTCCTGACAGGGTATTTCGCCTATCACCAGTGGTTTGATTATGATACGGTGATGACACTCCACATTCTGACAGGAGAAGTCATGCTCATCACTATCCCATTTACGAAACTCGGGCACATGCTCTTTTTCTTCCTCTATCGTTTCCTCATCGGAAGCGAATACAGTTTCGCAAGGGGAGCCAGAGCCTGGTAACGGAAAGGATCTTGCGGCATGGAGAACAGTATGTCCCATCAGGAATTGAAACCAGTTGATACAAAACAGATCAAAGAAATGCTCGATCGGAAAAAGGGCAAAATGAAACGATTTTTGTCCTATTGCGCTCATTGCAGTCTTTGTGCCGAAAGCTGTTTTTTATATATGGAGCATCATAAGGATACCCAATACATGCCCTCGTATAAGGCGATCAATTCCTTGGGCAAATTATATAGAAAAAGGGGTAAGGTCGACCGGAAGCTTTTGACGGATATCAAGGGCATCGTGTGGAGAAACTGCGTGCTTTGTGGCCGCTGTTATTGTCCAATCGGTATTCATATTCCCAGTATGATTGCTTTCGCCCGAAGCATCCTCAGGTCTCAGGATGTCTATCCTCAGCTGGATGAGGTGTCGTCGGAGAGTTGGTTGTAATACGGAAAGACGGTCTCTGAAGGAGAGGGGTTATGAAAGGAATCGGTTGTAGGCTCTCGATGATCACGGTTGCTGCTCTCCTGGTTTTAAGCAACTCTCCTGCCGGAGCGCAACCGGATAAGATTGTATTAGATCATTCGAACATCTCCGGAGGAAGAACAAGACCTCCGGTGACCCTTCCTCACAATCGCCATGTTGAAGCAGGATTGTCCTGCAAGGACTGCCACCACATCTATGAAAACGGGAAAAACGTTCTGGATGAGAGTAAACTCGAGGAAGGCAACAAGAACATCCGTTGTTCCGCTTGCCATGCTCCGAAGTCCCGACTCAATCTGGAACAGGCTTTTCACAACCAGTGCTTAGGTTGTCATACAAAATACCAGAAGGAAAAGAAAAAGACAGGTCCCCGGTATTGCGGGGAATGTCATATAAAAAAATGATTATGCAGATTACCAAACAAGATTACACAGATTTTAAAAGAATCGGTGGAATCTCGCTTTTTGAATCGGTGTAATCAGCGTCAGCGTAGCTGGAGGAAGAAAATGATTGTAGGGGAAAGAAAACCTTTTGACGAGATCAAGGAAATGATGAAGAGCTTCAAGAAGGTTCTGAATGTGGGTTGTGGAGGGTGTACGTCCATCTGCATGGCCGGCGGCCAAAGGGAAGTGGAACTCTTAAATGAAGAACTCCAAAACGCCCTGAAGCGGGATGGGGCCTCATTCCAAGCGGATGGGTTCACCATCGAGCGACAGTGCAATGCCGATTTCTATTCGGAGCTGGATGAGATTGTAAAAGGTTATGATGCCTTGTTGTCCATGGCTTGTGGAGCCGGGGTCCAATTCCTTGCCGACCGACACCCTCAAAAACCGGTGTTTCCCGCTCTGAATACCGTTTTCGTCGGCGTGGACCGGGATATCGGGTGGTTTGAGGAAAATTGCCGGACGTGTCGTGAGTGTGTCTTGGGAGAAACAGGAGGAATATGTCCTGTTACAAGATGTGCCAAGAGTCTCTTCAACGGCCCCTGTGGGGGAACTTCTCGAGAAGGTAAATGTGAAGTGAGCAAAGATACTCCTTGTGCCTGGTTTGAGATTCATAAACGCCTGAAGGAGCAAAACAGACTGGAAAACATTCTGAAGCTGAAACCCGCAAGGGAATGGCGAAATCAAACTCAGGGAACCCTGGTTCAGGAAGCCTATAAGAAAAGATATGCAAAATGAGAGAGGTTACTGAAAAGGGGAATCCTTTCCCGCTTGAAAGAGTTCCCGTGTTTCAGGAATGCGTGCAATTCTTCGTGGAGCTTGACAGATTTTTCCACGAGGGTTTATAATTTTATAATTTTCGTTTTCCATGCCCTTAAAAATATCCGTTCTCTTGGGCAATCGATTCATAAAATTAGGGTATTCGCGGTAGAAACTGATGATACTTCCTCTTAAGAGGATCCTCGGATTCTACCTTATCCGCTCTTTCGCACGGGGCATGGGTTAGAACGGGACGACCACCATGCCTCTCGAGACGATTGGATAATGAAGCTCCCCGGCCACAAGCCGGGGCTTCCCGGGGCACGTAGTGGCGAGCGGAAAGCGAACCAAGAAATATCGTTTTGATTGTGCCCCATAACCCCGCCTACAAGGCGGGGCTTACAGGGCACTTGCCGGTCACCTCCCTCAAGGTGGGAGAGAGGAGAAAGCCCATGACATTTAAGGAACGATTGGATTCGGGAAAATTTGCAGTCGCCGTTGAACTCCAGCCCCCTAAGGGAAACGAACTCTCTGAGCTATACGAATATACGGAACTCCTCAAGGGGCGGGTGGATGCGATCAATGTGCCAGACCTTCAGAATGCCATCATGAGGCTTGGATCCCTTTCGGTATGCACCCTGCTGAAGGCAAAGGGAATGGAGGTGATCTACAATCTATCCTGCAGCGACCGAAACCGATTGGCACTCCAATCCGAACTCTTGAACGCTTCGGCTTTGGGTCTGAAGAACATTTTACTCGTCCAGGGCGACCCTCCCTCCATGGGGGATCACTTCGAAGCCAAAGCGGTCTTTGATCTCGATGTCACGGGTTTGCTCGGCGCTGCCAAGCGCCTCCAAGAAGGCTACGACCTCACAGGAAATGACCTCCAAGGAAAACCACAATTTTGTGTAGGCACCCAAATCAATGCAGCCGCCAAAGGTCATGTCCTCGATCTGGAGGTCATGGACATGGAAAAGAAGATACGGACGGGGGTCGATTTCTTCTTCACCAATTCGATCTACGATGTAAGCCTTTTTGAGCCCTTCGCCAAAAAAGTGGCACACTTCAAGGTTCCCATCATCGCAGGCATCACCCTGCTCAAATCAGTGGGGATGGCCCGCTATGTGAACAAACATGTGGAAGGAGCTTCCATTCCCGATTCAATCATCGACCAATTGATGAAGGCTTCAGACAAACAGAAAGCAAGTATTGAGATCGCAGGGGGTCTGATCAAGGCATTGAAACCACTTTGCCAAGGAGTCCAGATCATTCCCATCGGATGGGAAAAGCAGGTTCCTGCTCTTCTGGATTATGTAGGACTGTAAGAAGCACATTGCAGAATGAAAATTGCACAATTAGCGGCGGAAAACATTTTGCACTTTGCACTTTTCATTTTGCATTTTTCATTGGATCAAGGTGATGCCAGGTTTTCTTGTCAACCCTGGGGAGATATGGTACCTTGGGATGGAAATGGCTGCCAAAAAACAAACTCCGACAACAAAGAGAAAGAAAACCGCTGAACCACTTATCCTTGTCAAAAAGAAGGAAGTGGGGTCAGAGATGTTTCAATCCATCGCCGAATTGGGAAATGATGGGATCTTGGTATTTGATGAACGTCATCAGATCGAATTTGCAAATCGGATGGCTTCCGAGATCACGGGGTATTCGAACAAAGAGTTACTGAAGATGTCGGTCCTTTCCCTTTTAGGCAAACCCCATCCATCCTTTATCGAAGACCTCTTCATCCATCCTGAGCGTTATGGCGAAAAAACGTGTAGCCAGATTCAGCTGCCCGCCTCTAACGGGGAGATCAAAGAGGCTGAAATTTGTATCGCCTTGGCGAAAACACCCCTTGGAGCCCGGAAGGGTTATGCCTATCTCCGAGATATTACAGAGTCGAAAAGAATGGAACGAAGGATCCAAGAGGCCACCCAACAGTTTGAGAAGATTGCGGAGATGGGTGACGATGGGATCCTGGTCTTCGATCAGGCTTTTAAGATCATTTTTGCCAATCAGATGGCCTCCGAAATGACCGGGATTCCCAAGGAAGATTTGATCGGAAGAAATTTCTTCTCCGTCATTGGTAAAGAGGACAAACAATTTCTTGAAGGGACGGTCACCCGCGGTGTGGGAATAGGCGAGAAGCTATGCACCGAAATGAATATCCTGACCTCTCAGGGCCACGTCAAAGATGCAGAGGTTTGTATTGCTTTGGCCGAGTCGGATACGGGAGAGGTCAAGACCTATGCCTATATCCGGGACATCACAGAACGAAAAAAATTCGAAAGGGATCTCAAGGACTCCGAGGAAAAGCTCAGAAACCTCTTCGAGAGGGTGAGACACGGCCTCTTCATCAGCTCAAAGGAGGGCAAGTTTTTAGACTGTAACCAAGCCCTTCTCGACATGCTGGAATACCCTACTAAAGAGGAATTTCTCAAAATAGATATCGCCCAGGATCTCTATGTGAACCCGGATGACCGGAAAACCTTTCAGGAGAGAATCGAAAGAGAGGGTCATATCAAAGACATGGAGGTGGAATTCAAGAGGAAGAATGGGGATAAGATCACCGTCTTGCAGACCTCTCATCCTATTAAGAATGAGAAGGGAGAGGTCGTTGGCTACCAAGGCATTAACTTAGATATCTCCGAGAGGAAACGGATCGAGAATCAACTTCGCGAGGCCAACGAATTCTTCCTGAACCTGATCGAAAGCTCTGTGGATGGGATCATTGCGGCGGACATGAAAGGCAATATCTTCATCTTTAACAAAGGGGCGGAGGCGCTAACCGGATACAAGGCAGAGGAGGTGATTGGCAAACTCCACATCACCAAGATCTATCGAGAGGGCGTAGCGAAAGAGATCATGAAAAAACTCCGAAGTCAGGAATATGGGGGTGTCGGAAAATTTATTCCTACCCAGATGAACGCAGTCAATAAGTTTGGACAAGAAATCCCCATCCAACTCTCTGCCGCCCTCATCTACAACGGGAGTGACCAGGAGATCGCCAGTGTGGGTATCTTTACGGATTTAAGACCTCGTCTGAACATGGAGAAGAAGCTCCAAGAGACCCACCTCCAATTAGTCAGCTCTGAGAAGATGGCCTCTCTCGGAAAACTGGCAGCAGGAATTGCCCACGAGATCAACAATCCTTTGGGCGGAATTCTTATTTACTCCAGTCTGATGATGGAGGACCTTCCCGAGGAGGATCCGCGTCGGGGAGATTTGGTTCGAATCGTTCAGGAGGCAGGCCGGTGTAAGGAGATTGTCAAGAGCCTTCTTGAATTCGCCCGCCAGACCGAACCGAAGATGGAGCCCACCGATGTCAATCGAGCCATCAGTGACGGCCTCTTCTTCTTGGTCAATCAGGCTTTATTTCACAATATCCATATCGTGAAGAAACTCGATTCCTTCCTCCCCTTCGTCCGGGGAAATGCCGGCCAACTGAAACAGGTTTTCATGAATATCATTGTGAATGCCGCGGAAGCGATGCACGGCAATGGGACACTGACTATTACCACCTTCCGTGCCCCGGACCGGAAGACGGTCTTTGTGGAATTTGTAGATACCGGTGAGGGCATCCCCGCAGAGAACCTCACCCGAATCTTTGATCCCTTCTTCACCACCAAGGAGGTGGGAAAGGGAACCGGATTGGGCCTCGCCACTTCTTATGGAATTATTGAGGATCACGGAGGGAAGATCAACGTAAAGAGTAAGGTGGGAGAAGGGACAACCTTTACGATCGAACTTCCCATTCACCAAGGGACCCAGGCTATCCTGGAGGAACAGCCAATTAATTAGACGAGGTAAAAAATGAATCCAGTCCAACAAACAAATCAAAAGGGGAATTCATTCCTGTTGGAAGTCGCTCAGGCCAGTGGTGAAACCATACAGGCTTGCTATCAATGTCAGAAGTGTTCAGCGGGATGCCCGGTGGCTTATGCTATGGATATCCTTCCCAATCAGATGCTTCGTCATATCCAGTACGGCCATCGAGAAAAGGTTCTCACTTCAAAAACGATTTGGATCTGCGCCTCTTGCTATACCTGCAGTGTTCGGTGTCCAAACAATATCGATATCGCCAAGATCATGGATACCTTGAGGAGCCTGGCCATTCACTCTGAGATCAAACCAGGGGAAAAGGACATCCCCCTGTTTCATTCTGTTTTCTTGGACACCATCAAATCGAAAGGCCGGATCCACGAACTCAGCCTCATTATTCAGTTTAAGTCTAAGACCAAGGATTTTTTCAAAGACGCTGGACTGGGCTTGAAGATGTATCGCAAAGGGAAGATCAAACTCTTCCCATCCAAGTTTGGAGGGGGAAAAGAGATCAAAGAGATCTTCAACGCTTATGAGAAAGGGGAGAGAAGGTGAAAGGAATTTCTTATTACCCAGGATGCTCCCTCCAGGGAACAGCCGGGGAATATGACGATTCGATTCGAGGCGTATCAAACCTACTCGACATCCAACTCCATGAATTGGAAGACTGGACTTGCTGCGGTGCCAGTTCGGCCCACTGCACGGATGAGGAGTTGGCGATCGACCTTGCGGCCCGAAACCTAGCTATTGCAGAAAAGAACGATCGGGAACTTCTTGTCCCATGCGTAGCGTGTTACAGTCGATTCAAATGGGCTGAGAAAGAGTTCAAGGAACATCCGGAGAAAATACATTTTTCGTATCGAGGCAATGTTCCCATACGATATGTCTTGGACTTTTTCTGTGAGGGGCCTCTCTTAGAAGAGATCAAGAAAAAGATTACAAAACCTCTCTCCGGACTGAAGGTCGTCTGTTATTATGGATGTCTTACGGTTCGGCCTCCGAAAATGACAGGTATCAAGGAATACGAAAACCCTCAACACATGGACCATCTCATGGAATTATTAGGCGCAGAGCCCATTCCTTGGTCCTATAAAGCAGATTGTTGTGGGGCTAGTCTCGTCATGACTCGTACAGATATCGTCAGAAGACTGAGCGGCAAACTCCTGTCGATGGCTAAGGAGGCAGAGGCTGACTGTCTGGTCACTGGCTGTCCGATGTGTCATGCCAATCTCGACACTCGTCAGGATGAATTAGAGAAGGAAGCTGGAGAAAATTTTAATCTTCCTATCCTCTATTTTACAGAATTAATAGGATTGGCTTTGGGGCATAAAGATGCAAAGAAATGGTTGGGCCACCATATCACAGATCCCATTAAAGTATTACACGCAAGAGGGTTAATATAATCGATTGCTTCAGGGTTTATGGGAGCATACATATACAAGAAAATTCCAAATACCAAGCGCCAAATTCCAAACAAGCACCAATTTTCAAAATGCAGAAGTTCCAAACAGACTGAAAGTTTTGAATTTGGAAATTAGAATTTGGGATTTGTTTGGGATTTGGATATTGGGATTTTGGATTTAAAACGACTGAAAGAAAGGCCTGCGGAGTCAGGAATGATGAAAACCCAAATGCAAGACAAGGTTGTAGATAAAATAGGCGCCGTGATGGTCGTTGGAGGGGGCATCGCGGGAATCCAATCCTCCCTTGACCTTGCCGAATCCGGTTACTATGTCTACCTTGTGGAAAGCTCGCCTGCCATCGGTGGGGTAATGGCCCAGTTGGATAAAACCTTTCCAACGAACGACTGCTCTATGTGCATCCTTTCCCCCAAATTAGTTGAGGCAGGCCGACACCTCAATATTCAGACCCTCACTTACTCCGAGGTGGTAAAGGTAGAAGGAGAGCCCGGAAACTTTGAGGTCACGGTAAGAAAGAAACCTCGTTTCATCGATCCCACAAAATGCACGGGTTGTGGAGAATGTCCACAGGCCTGCCCTGTTCCTATCAAAAGTCAATTCGATGAAGGATTGGTAGATCGAAGAGCCATCTACAGGCCTTATGCACAAGCCTTTCCCAATATTTTTACCATTGAAAAAGGAGACCGAGCTCCTTGTGGTCTCACCTGCCCTGCCGGGATCAATGTTCAAGGTTATGTGGCTCTGACTGGAGTCGGTAAATATAAAGAAGCCCTGTCACTGATCTGGGAGAATCTCCCTCTTCCAGGGGTCTTGGGCCGGATCTGTCCTCATCCCTGTGAAAAGGAATGTAATCGCAAGGATTTGGATGAACCCATTGCGATCTGTGAATTAAAACGATTTCTTGCGGATCGGGTCGAGACAGAGATTCCCATCAAAAAGGACGAAGCTAAAGAGGAACGGATAGCCATCGTGGGCTCTGGACCAGCCGGTTTGACCGCCGCTTCATTTTTGGCCCAGAAAGGATATCCCGTTACCATTTTTGAGGCCCTGCCAGTCATGGGAGGAATGCTCTATGCAGGTATTCCTTCTTATCGTCTTCCCAGAGATATTTTAGAGGAAGAGATTAAGACGATCCAATCCCTCGGTGTGGAGATCAAGACCAATTCCCCCATCGGCCCCAATCTCACCCTCGACAATCTTTTTAAACAAGGATACCGAGCTATCTTTCTCGCTGTGGGCGCTCACCTCGATCAAAAACTGAATATCCCCGGAGAAGAAAATCCCCATGTGATTCCTGGTGTGGTTTTTCTCCGAAAGGCTAATCTCGGTCAGAAGGTTGAAGTGGGGGAACGAGTTGCAGTGATCGGAGGCGGAAATGTGGCCATCGATGCAGCCCGCACAGCCCTGCGAATGGGTGCCAAAGAGGTAACCATCATTTATCGTCGATCTCGGAATGAGATGCCCGCCTATGAGGACGACATTGAAGAGGCAGACGAAGAGGGAATCAAGTTCCAACTCCTCGCCGCTCCCACCGAGGTCGTCTCCAAAGATGGGAAGGTTACTTCTCTCCGATGTATCCGGATGGAATTGGGTGAACCGGATGCATCAGGAAGAAGACGTCCCATTCCGGTTCAGGGATCAGATTTTTCTGTTGAGGTAGATACGATCATCCCTGCCATCGGCCAGACCCCTGATCTCCTCTTCATGAGGGGAATGGAAATAAAAACAACTCCTCAGGGTACGATTAAAGTGGACCCCATTACTCTTAAAACCTCTAAGGAAGGTGTCTTCGCAGGAGGAGATGCTGTTTCCGGACCTTGGATTGCGATTGAGGCAGTGGCTGCAGGGAAGGAAGCAGCCATCTCTATCGACCGATACCTCCGAGGGCAGGATCTTTTTGAAGGAAGGCCAAAACCCAAACTTGAAAAGGCTCGATTTGAAGAGATCTATGCAAACCAACCAAAAGCCCTGAGAGAACGGATGGAGAGGATTCCCTCTGAGGAAAGGCGAAAAAGCTTTTCAGAAGTAAAGAAAGGCTTCACGGAAGAACAGGCAAAGAGAGAGGCCCTTCGATGCCTCAATTGTGGACTCTGTTCCGAATGCCTCCAGTGCGTCGCACTCTGCAAGGCAGGGGCAGTCAATCACCAGATGAAAGAAGAAGTTGTGAATTTCCGGGTTGGTTCTATCATTTTGAGCCCCGGGTTTGACGAATACGACGCAAACCGACTGGTCCCTTACGGATATGGTCGATTTCCGAATGTCATTTCCAGCATTCAATTTGAACGGATTTTGAGTGCCTCAGGTCCCTTTCAAGGAAATCTCTTGAGACCGTCAGACCAGAAATCACCCCAAAAGGTGGCCTGGATCCAATGCGCAGGCTCAAGGGATATGACCGGAAACGGCGGGAATGAATATTGCAGCTCCGTCTGCTGTATGTATGCCATTAAAGAAGCGGTCATTGCCAAAGAGCATCATCGCGAGGTGGAACCCACCATCTTCTATATGGATATCCGCGCTCATGGGAAAGATTTCGACGCCTATTATGAAAGGGCAAAGAAAGAATATGGTGTCCGGTTCATCCGCTCAATGGTCTCCCGAGTGGCAGAAAGGCCGAAGACAAAAAATCTGATCATCAGCTATATCGATTCTGAAGGTCGGTTCAAGGAGGAAGGGTTCGATCTCGTCGTCCTTTCTGTAGGATTGACACCCTCTGAAGGTGCAAAAGAAATTGCCCAGAATCTTGGTCTGCAACTGGATTCCTATGGGTTCTGCAAGACCGAGGAGTTCTCTCCGCTTCAAACCAGCCGGCCAGGCATCTATGTGTGCGGGGCTTTTCAGGGCCCCAAGGATATTCCCGAGACCGTAGCCCAAGCCAGTGGGGCAGTGGCGAGCGCCTCAAGTCTTCTTGCCGATGTCCGTGGAACTCTCACAAAGAAAAAGGACTACCCTGCTGAGATAGATGTTAAAGGACAGGAGCCCCGCATTGGTGTATTTGTCTGCCATTGTGGGATCAATATTGGAGGGGTCGTCAATGTCCAGGAAGTAAAAGAATATGCAAAAGCCCTGGACGGGGTCGCTTATGTCGAAGAGAATCTTTATACATGCTCTCAGGACACCCAGGAGAAGATCAAGAAGGCGGTGCAGGAAAACCAATTGAACCGGGTCGTCGTCGCTTCCTGTTCGCCGAGAACCCATGAGCCCATGTTTCAGGAGACTATCCGGGAGATGGGCCTGAATAAATATCTCTTTGAGATGACCAATATCCGGGACCAATGCTCCTGGGTCCATATGCATCAGCCCAAGGAGGCCACTGAAAAAGCAAAAGAACTTCTTCGGATGGCCGTGGCAAAATCCAAACTCTTGCAGCCTTTGAAAGAGCCTGTTGTAGAGGTCACGAAAAAGGGACTGGTCATTGGAGGCGGGCTCTCCGGGATGAGGGCAGCCTTGGAACTGGCCCGACAAGGACTAGACTGTGCTCTTGTGGAAAAAGAGTCTGAACTGGGTGGGAACCTCCGTCACATCTATCACACCATCGAGGGCAATGATCCGCAGGGACTTCTCCGAAAGACCATCAGCGAGGTCCTTGAGAACCCTCGAATCCAAGTCTTTACTCAGGCGGAGTTGAAAAGCCTCAGCGGTTATGTCGGCAATTTCAAATCCATCATATCGACCAATGGTTCTGATAAAGAATTTGAGCATGGAGTGGTCATCGTCGCCGTTGGAGCCAAGGAAAGCACTCCAACGGAATACCTCTATGGCCAGGATTCACGGGTGATCACACAAAAGGAACTGGAGGAGAAGATCGCTCATCACTTGGACGAGGTGAATCGATGTCGACATATCGTGATGATCCAGTGCGTGGGTTCACGAACCCCAGAGCGTCCCAACTGCAGTCGGATCTGCTGCTCCGTCGCTGTTAAAAATGCATTAAGAATTAAGGAAAAGAATCCCGATACCAAGGTCACGATTTTGTATCGGGACATTCGAACGTATGGATTGATGGAACGATACTACACTCAGGCAAGAAACCAAGGAATCGAATTCATCCAGTATGAACTCGATTCAAAACCCGATCTAAGAGCTGAAGGAGGCCTTCTCCAACTTAAAGTCAAAGATAGAATCCTTGGCGAGGAGGTCACCCTCCAACCCGATCTCGTCGTTCTTGCGAGTGCCATCATCCCTTACGAAAACGAGGCCTTGGCAAAGATGCTCAAGGTGCCTCTGACGGCTGATGGATTTTTCCTCGAGGCTCATATGAAGCTAAGGCCAGTCGATTTTGCGACGGATGGCATCTTCTTGGCTGGATTGGCTCACTTTCCAAAAACGATCAGCGAATCCATCTCCCAGGCCGATGCTGCGGTGGCGCGCGCCACTGCGGCGATTGCTAAAGGATATGTCAGCGTTCTCCCAACTATCTCTGAGGTGGATCAGACCCGTTGTCTGGGATGTGGCCTCTGCGAACTGCTCTGTCCCTTCAGCGCTATCCGTGTGGTCGAAACCGAGAAGGGAAGTAAAGCGGAGACGATTGCTGCCTCCTGTAAGGGATGCGGGGTTTGCAGTGCCAGCTGTCCTCAGAAGGCGGTGACTGTGCACCACTTCTCCGATGAACAGTTGACCGCCCAAATCGAGGCCCTTGTACTCGTTAGGGAAAAAGAAGCAGCCTGATGGTGAATTTTTGATTTTAGATTGCCGATTGCCAATTTAAAATCGGAAATTGGAAATCGCAAATCGAAAATGGGTGAATGAGATGACTTTCGAACCCAAAATCTTATCTTTTCTTTGTAACTGGTGTGCCTATGCAGGTGCGGATCTGGCAGGGATTTCCAGGTTTCAATATCCACCCAACACTCGAGTGATTCGGGTGATGTGCTCTGGAAGAGTCGACCCGATCTTCATCCCAAAGGCTTTCCTGGCCGGATATGATGGGGTGATGGTTCTTGGATGCCACCCGGGAGATTGCCATTATCTGACCGGCAATATTCAGGCTGAGCGAAAGATAAAACTTACCCGAAAACTTCTGAATATGGCTGGTATTGAATCGGAAAGACTTCTTCTGGACTGGGTCTCTGCAGGCGAAGGGGAACGTTTTTCCCAAGTCGTTCGTCAATTTATTGAGAAGATGAATCAACTCGGCCCCTTCCCTCTCAATCAAGAAATGAGAGGAAAACTTCAGGCGGTCCACGCTTCCTTGGAGGGGGAGAAAATTCGGTGGATGGTAGGCAAAGGGCCTGAACTCATGGAAAAGGAGAATGTTTATCACGAACATCTCCCTCAGGAGAAGCTGGATGAGATCATCGAGGGAACGATTCGGGATGAATTGATCAAAAATCGGATCCTCGCATTGATCGAGTCTAAACCGCTGCCGGCAGCAGAGATCAGCCAAACATTAAATCTGAAATTGAATGAGACTCTCACCTATCTGGTTTCATTGGTGGGAGAGGGGAAAATAGGATTCGATCCATCAGAGGAAGGAAAGATCCCAAAGTATACGCGTAATGTTTAAGTGGTTTTGTTTTAAGTTTTAAGTTTTAAGTTTTAAGTTTTAAGTCCATCGTTCATAGTTCGGAGTTTCTAAATTATGGAAGCGGCGATAAAAATAGAAGAGAACAAAAAGCAGCAGCCCATCGGGGCGGTCATGGTGGTTGGAGGCGGGATCGGTGGAATGCAAGCCTCTTTGGACCTGGCGGAGTCTGGGTTTTATGTCTACATGGTAGATAATTCCCCAACGATCGGTGGGGTGATGGCCCAACTCGACAAGACCTTTCCGACCAATGACTGTTCGATGTGTATCATGTCTCCGAAATTAGTGGAGTGCGGGCGACACTTGAATATCCGCATCATTGCTAATGCAGAAGTAGATGGTGTGGCAGGCGAACCAGGCCGATTCACAGTGACCCTCACTCGAAAACCGAGATATATCCATTTCGACCGATGTACAGGTTGCGGCGAATGTGCCAAACACTGCCCGGTGACTGCGATCGATACTTATAATGAAAGAATGAGCAGAAGAGCGGCCATTTATATCAAATATCCTCAGGCTATCCCCAAGGTCTTTCTCATCGACAGAGAAAAGTGTATTGGGTGCGGGTTATGTGAGAGGGTATGTCTCGCCAAGGCGGTTAATTACGGGGACTCTCAGACCGAGGAGAAGATCGAGGTGGGTTCGATCATCCTGGCACCAGGCTATGAGGTTTTCGATGCGCATCTTCGACAGGAATTCGGTTATGGGGTCAATCCCAACGTCGTCTCAAGTATTGAGTTCGAAAGGCTGTTGAGTGCAACAGGACCACACCGTGGCCACCTCCTCCGACCCTCAGATGGAACTGTTCCAGAGAGGATCGCCTTCATCCAGTGTGTTGGTTCCCGGGATTCTAATTGTGGAAACGATTACTGCTCTTCTATCTGCTGCATGTACGCAATGAAAGAAGCCATCATCGCCAAAGAGCATGTGCACTTCGTCAAGCCCACCATCTTCTATATGGATGTCAGGGCCTATGGTAAAGGATTCGATGCCTATTATGAAAGAGCGAAGTCCGAATACGGTGTTCGGTTCATCAAGTGCATGGTCTCCAAAGTAAGGGAGCAGCTTAAGACAAAGAATCTCCTGATAACCTATTTGAACGAGGAAGGAAATTTTGTGGAGGAGGAGTTCGAACTCGTCGTCCTCTCTGTAGGAATGGTTCCTTCTAAAGGGGCCATAGAGATGGCCAAGAGGGTGGGTGTGGAACTGGATAGCTACGGATGGTGTAAGACGAGACCTTTTGCGCCCACCTCTACCTCAAAACCAGGCATTTATGTGTGCGGAGCCTTTCAAGGACCGAAAGACATCCCCGAAACTGTTTCTCAGGCAAGCGGTGCTGTGGCCGATGCGACGGCGATGATCGCTCAATCGAGGGGAACCATCGCCGCCAAGAAAGAATATCCTATTGAATTGGATGTGGCTTCAGAGGAACCTCGCATTGGGGTCTTCGTCTGCCATTGTGGGATCAATATTGGAGGAGTGATCAATGTGCCGGGTGTAAAAGAGTACGCCCGCACATTGAAAAATGTCGTCTACGTTGATGAAAATCTTTATACCTGCTCCACAGACACTCAAGAGAAGATTAAGAACGCGATCAAGGAGCACCATCTGAACCGTGTGATCGTCGCCTCCTGCTCTCCGAGAACCCATGAACCGATGTTTCGAGAGACGCTTCGGGATGCAGGATTGAATAAATATCTTTTCGAGATGGCCAATATTCGTGACCAGTGCTCCTGGGTCCACATGCGTCAGAAGGAAGCTGCCACCTACAAGGCCAAAGACCTTGTCCGGATGGCTGTGGCCAACGCCCGGCTGATTCGTCCCCTTGGTGAACTGACTGTGTCAGTGGTCCAGAAAGGACTGGTCATCGGAGGAGGAGTGGCTGGGATGACCGCTGCCCTCAAAATCGCTGAACAGGGGTATGAGGTCTTCCTTCTCGAAAAGGAGGCTCAGCTTGGGGGAAATCTGAGAAACCTCCACTATACCCTCGAAGGTGAAGATGTCCAGGCTTTCTTGAAGGATCTGATTGCAAAGGTGACAAACCATCCTTCTGTCCATGTCATCACCAATGCACTGGTTGTCGATTTCAGCGGCTCTAAGGGGAATTTTTCCACAGGCGTGATGGTGGCACCCACTATGTACTATCGGAAGATTGAACATGGAATAACAATTATAGCCACGGGCGCCGAAGAATGGAAACCTACAGAATACCTACGCGGTCAAGATCCGCGAATTGTCACACAGCTCGAATTGGAAAATCGAATTGTAAATCAACCAGACGAAGTGGCTCGAGCCAATCAGGTAGTGATGATTCAATGTGTGGGATCAAGAAATGAGGAGCGGCCTTACTGCAGCCGTACCTGTTGCGCCACAGCTATCAAGAATGCTCTTAAAATCAAGGCATTGAATCCCAATGCTGAGATCTCCATCCTTTATCGGGATATGCGAACTTATGGCCTCTTAGAATCATTCTATGCTAAGGCCCGCAATGAAGGGATTATGTTTGTCAAATACGAGCCCGAAGAGAAACCAGAGGTAAAAAAGGATGGACAAGATCTCTCCATCTCATTCATGGACAGAATTTTAAAGGAAAAGGTGGAGGTGAAACCTGATCTTCTGGTTTTGTCTTCGGCAACCATCCCAAGAGAGAATGAGGAATTGGCAACCATGCTGAAAGTCCCTCGAACGGCGGAAGGCTTCTTCCTTGAGGCCCATATGAAGTTGAGGCCTGTCGATTTTGCCACGGACGGCCTCTACCTGGCAGGAGCAGGACATGGTCCAAAGCTGATCAGCGAAAGCATCTCCCAAGCGAGCGCAGCCGTGGCTCGGGCGTGCACTATTCTTTCAAAAGAAAAGATGTTGGTCGGCGGAGTGGTGGCAATAGTGGAGGGTGAGCGCTGCGCGGCTTGTTTGACCTGTGTGAGAGTCTGTCCTTATAGTGTGCCGGTGATCAATGCAAAGGGTGAGGCAGAGATTGACCTGGCAAAGTGCAAAGGATGTGGCAGTTGTGCGGCCGAGTGCCCGGCCAGAGCAATAGAGCTGATGCACTTCAGGGATCCTCAATTGTGGGCCAAGTGCGAAGCCCTTATCATGGACATAAGCGCAGAGCGCCTGCCTGCCGGTAGGCAGGGGGGGATTTGAAGGTGGTGAGCGAGGAGACAATGGAGGCAGTTCAGAAAGAATCACAAATCACGAGTTACGAATCACGAGTCACGCAGTTTGAGCCTGAAATATTGGCCCTTTGTTGTGAGCATTGAGCGTATAGTGCGGCGGACCTGGCAGGTTCGATGAGGCTCAACTACCCTACGAATGTGAAGATAGTGAAGGTTCCCTGTACGGGAAGAGTAGATATCCTTCTGATTCTTCGTGCCTTTGAATCAGGGGTGGATGGGGTTTACTTGGCAGGATGTTTGGAAGGAGAGTGCCACTTCTTGAGAGGTAATCTCAGAGCCAAGAAGCGAGTCCAGTATGTGAAGGGTTTATTGGACGAGGTGGGATTAGGTAAGGATCGTATCGAGATGTACAACATGAGTTCGGCTCAGGGTCAGCGCTTTGCCGAGATAGCCCGTGAGATGACAGAAAAGATAAGGGTCTTGGGGCCATCACCGGCCAAGAAGAACGTGAAGCGTGAATCGTGATTGGTGAATCGTATAAAAAACCGAGTCACGAGTCACGAATCACCAATCACGTATTTTGGGAGGAAATCAATGATCGTAGCGAACCGTAAGTCATTGGAAGAGATTCTGAATATGCTCAAACCCTACAAGAAGGTACTTCTATTGGGTTGTAATGAGTGTGTAACAGTGTGTGCTGCCGGAGGAGAAAGGGAGGCAGGAGTCCTGGCCTCGGAACTGAAGCTCTCCCGTGCTAAGGATGGCCAGGAGATCGAGATCCGGGAGCAGACCCTGGAGCGTCAGTGTGATCATGAATATATCGATCAGGTTCGACCTTTTGTGGGGGACTATGAAGTGATCCTTTCGATGGCCTGTGGGGCAGGGATTCAGTATGTGGCAGAGAAATATCGGACAAAAATTGTTCTTCCTGCAGTCAATACCACCTTTCTTGGGGTCACCTTGGAGCAGGGGGTATGGAGTGAGCGGTGTCAGGGGTGTGGGGAGTGTATCTTGCATCTGACCGGAGGGGTTTGTCCGATTTCCCGGTGTGCGAAGAGCTTGCTCAATGGGCCTTGTGGAGGGTCTTCGAATGGGAAGTGCGAGGTGGACAAGGATCTGGATTGTGGTTGGCAGTTGATCATAGATAGACTTAAGGAACTCAATCAGTTGGATCGTTATGAGGAGATCATCCCGGTCAAGGATTGGACGACCTCTCGAGATGGGGGGCCGCGCAAAAGGGTCAGGGAAGACTTGAGGCTTTAAAGAAAGGTTAAGGCCAAGGTTGAGGTTGAGGGAATTTTCTTAACCTCAGCCTAAACCTTATGATTTTTAGGAGTGGAGATGAAGACCAAGTCAAACATCGAGCGGATACTGGAGAGTGGTGGCTTTGTGGTGACCTCGGAGTGTGGGCCGCCGAGGGGAGCGGATGCGGAGGTGATCAGGAAGAAGGGGAATCTGCTCAAAGGGGTGGTGGATGCGGTCAACGTCACCGACAATCAGACCTCGGTGGTGAGAATGAGCTCCTTTTCTTCATGCATCATCCTCAAAGAGATGGGGTTTGATCCTATCTTGCAGATGGTCTGTCGGGATCGGAACCGGATAGCGATTCAGAGTGACATTCTGGGGGCAGCAGCCTTGGGGATCAATAACATCCTCTGTCTATCAGGAGATCATCAGAAATTCGGGGATCATCCGAGAGCAAAGAATGTCTTTGATATCGACTCCATCCAGTTGATTAATACTGTTAAGATCCTGAGAGATGACGGGAAGTTCTTGGGGGGTGAGGAAGTCAAGGGGAAGCCCATACTCTTCATTGGGGCGGCAGAGAATCCCTTTGCCGATCCATTTGAGATACGGGCAGCGAGGCTGGGGAAGAAAGTGAAGGCAGGTTGTGAATTCATCCAGACCCAGTGTATCTACAACATGGAGAGATTTACCAAGTGGATGGAGATGGTGAGGGACAGAGGCCTTCACGAAAGGTGTGCGATCCTGGCCGGGGTAACCCCCTTCAAGTCGGTGGGGATGGCGAAGTATATGAAGAATTCGGTGCCAGGGATGGATGTGCCGGATGGGATGATCGAGAGGATGAAAGGGGTGCCCAAGGAGAAGCAGACTGAGGAGGGGATCAAGATTTGTGTGGAGACGATTCAGAAACTGAGGGAGATACCAGGGGTGCGAGGGATTCATATTATGGCGATAGAGTGGGAGGAGAAGGTAGCAGAGATTGCTAAAGCTGCAGGCTTACTGCCCAGACCACAAATGACGTGAAGGGTGAATCGTGTCGCGTGATTCCTTTATTATATAAGTAAAGGACGAATCACCAATCACCAGTCACGAATCACGAAAAAAAGGAGGGGGAGGAAGATGGCAAAGAAAATTTTGATCGTTGATGATGATCCGGATTTGGTGGAAGCGGTAACCATGATCTTAGAGTCCAAGAATTACACGGTAGCGGCTGCTTATGGTGGAATTGAGGGTCTTCAGAAGGCCAAGAGCGAAAAACCGGATCTCATCGTCCTTGATGTGATGATGCCGGACAAGGATGGGTACGCCGTATGCAAGGAATTAAAAGCCGATCCCAAGCTGGGTAAGATCCCGATCCTTCTTCTGACGGCAGTGGTCTCCAAGATTTCTACGACCCGATACACGCAGCAGATGGGACTTGAAACCGAAGCGGACGATTACATTGATAAGCCCGTAGAACCGGAAGTATTGGTGAAACGGATCGAAGCCCTGCTAGCCAAATAGCGGCGAGAGATCAGTAGCGTCGGCATTTATTGCCGACGGCTTTTGTTCGCCCTCAGTAAATGGGGGCGCTACAATGGGGTTTAAATGCCAGACCAGGCAACCATCCTTGTCATTGACGATGAGCAAATCATGAGGGATGGCTGTTCACGCATCCTCTCAAAAGATGGATGGTCTGTTATCTGCGCTGAAAACGGGGGCCAGGGATTGGAGGAGATTAAGGGCCATCCGGAGAAGATGGACGTGATCCTCCTCGATCTGATGATGCCTGGCATGAGCGGAATGGAAGTGTTAGATCAGATTCGAATTTTCGATCCGAATCTTCTCGTGATCGTCATCACGGGTTATGCCACGGTGGAGTCAGCCGTGGAGGCAATGAAGAAGGGGGCCTACGATTTCATCCCCAAACCTTTCACGCCAGACCAACTCCGCATCGTCGTCAGAAGGGCGTTGGAGAGGAGAACCCTCCAGAAAGAAACGGAGTTTCTGCGACGAGAACGGGAGAAATCCCTTCGGGATATTGCCACCGAGAAGTCTAAGATCAAAACCATCATCAATTGCATGGGCGATGGTGTCTTGGTATGCGATCGGGACAGCTGCATTGTCCTCTCCAATCCAGCGGCCAGTCGGATGCTGAAGGCCCCAGAGACCTGCCTGCTTGGAAACTTTCTCAACCAGTGTAACCTCCCCCCTGAGTTGTCTAAGATCATGGAAGAAAGTCTTCAGGCAAAGGACATGAGCTATACTTCTGTTTCACAGGAATTGAGCGTCGGCGAATCTGGAGAAATCTTTCTCCGTGCCCATACGGCCCCTGTCCGAAATGATATTGGTGAGACGATGGGGTCTGTCACCGTGCTCCAGGACATCAGCCATCTCAAAGAACTCGATAAGATGAAATCAGAGTTTATCGCCATGGTCACCCACGAGCTTCGGGCCCCTATCGCTGCGGTCGAACAGCAGTTGACCGTCATCCTGAATAAAATGGCTGGTGAGTTAACGGAAAAACAGGAACAACTTCTTTCCCGTGCCAAACAGAGAACAAATGGTCTTCTCGACCTGATCAAAGATCTCTTGGATCTTTCCAAAATCGAAGCGGGAAAGATGGTCCAATACAAAGAACCCCTTCTCCTTCAAGAAGTGATCCAAAGAGTGGTGGATTTGATGAGGGCCGAGGCTGAAAACAAAAAGATCGATCTCCAATTCTCCACCCCTCCCAAGGTTTCTTTAGTCAACGCAGATCGTAATAGTATGGAGGGAATTTTCACCAATCTCATCTCCAATGCCATCAAATATACCCCTGAGGGAAGAAAGGTTTGGGTCAATCTCAGTGAAGAGGGTGGTTTTGTGAAGGCCACCGTCTCTGACACAGGCATTGGCATTAAAAAAGGAGATCTCCCCCGAATCTTTGATAAGTTTTACCGAGTGAAAACCACAGAGACTCGTCAGATCGTCGGGACTGGCCTCGGACTTTCTATTGTAAAGAGCATCGTGGATGCCCATCTCGGATCCATCTCCGTTGAAAGCGAGGAGGGAAATGGAACCACCTTCACCGTCCTCCTGCCCAAAGAGTCAAATCCCGCCCCTTGTTAAGAAACCACTCTGGAGTCATAATCACCCCAGAACGTGTGAGAAATCTAGCTCTTCCGGGTTTCGTGCGGGTGGCATCTCTCTCTTGTCCCCCCTCTATTCCCCCCTTAAATTAAGGGGGGATGAAGGGGGGTTAAGGGGAGGGTAACCCACAAAAAACCCGGAATAACGAAAAATCTAAATCTTAACTCCCCCAATTTTTTCGCACCTTCTCAGTTATCCGTGGCGACCGACTCCCCCGTGATGCGGCGATCTCTTAGCCGGATGTAGACGATTCGAGAAAAAAAGGTTAAAAGAACTCTTGTTTTTGGAGCCTGAATTCGTTATTTCAATCGGTAGGGGCAAAGATGTGCAACGAAGAGGCAGAGCTTAAAGAAAAAACGAGAGCCATCTTGGAAGGCGTGGGAAGCAAAAGAGAGAATCTCATACCCATTCTGCAGAAAATCCAGGAAGAGCTGGGGTATCTTCCTCCCTATGCCATGATCGAGGTGGCCCGGTTTCTTAACATACCGGAGATTGATGTCTACAGCGTAGCGACCTTCTATAATCAATTTCGCCTCACCCCTCCTGGTAAACATTCTATAAGGGTTTGCATGGGAACCGCCTGTCATGTAAAGGGTGGCCACATCACTTTGGAAGCGTGGCAAAGAAGATTGAAAATAGGACCGGGCGAAACTTCCCCTGACCGCGAGTTTGACCTCGATACAGTCGCCGTGTGGGCTGCTGTGCCATGGCACCCGTGACCGTTGTGGATAAAAAAGTGGAGGCCCACGCTAACCCCACGAGGGTAGATGGAATCCTCCTCTCCTATCATCTCCAAAAAGAGCAAGAAGAAAAGGAAAATAATTGAAATTCGAGGAAATAAGAAAGCAGGCGCAATCCCGCTGGCAGGAAATCTGGAATGACCAAATGCCGGTGATTCTGGTTGGGACGGCCACTTGCGGGAGAGCGGCTGGCGCACTCGAAGTCCTTCAGGCAATAAAAGAAACCGTGAAGAAACAGAATCTCAATTGCCTCATCTACGAAGTGGGCTGCATGGGACACTGCTATGCTGAGCCTCTGGTCATACTTCGAAAACCGGGATTTCCTTCCATCTGCTATGGCCACGTCAGTCCGGTATTAGCTGAGAACTTGGTTACCAACCTTATCTTAAATGATGACCCATCCCTTGAATTTGTTCTCGGTGCTCTCGAAGAGAATGACCTCGTCCCCAGTTTTTCTGATTTTCCACGGTCAAAATATGAAAAGCGAATCCTCTTAAAAAATTGCGGACATATCAACCCGGAAGAGATAGAGCACTATATTGCGAATGGGGGATATCAAAGTCTGTCAAAAGCTCTCCAGATGAAACCAGTGGAAATTGTATCGGAGGTCAAGCGGTCTAAGTTGCGCGGTCTGGGAGGTGCAGGTTTCCCGACCGGAGAGAAGTGGGATGTCTGCCGTCACTCGGAGGGGAACCCAAAGTATCTGATCTGTAATGGCGATGAAGGCGACCCCGGGGCTTTCATGGATCGAGCGATCTTGGAAAGTGACCCTCATTCCGTAATCGAGGGAATGGTCATTGCAGGCTATGCCATCGGGGCCCGCCACGGTTATATCTACGTTAGAGCTGAATATCCTCTGGCTGTACAAAGAGTTCAGAGTGCCTTGCTCCAGGCAGAAAAATACAAATTTTTGGGAGAAAATATTCTTGGGAGTGACTTCAGCTTTGACATCAAACTCTTTCAAGGTTCAGGTGCTTTTGTCTGCGGTGAGGCAACGGCGCTGATTGCCTCCATAGAGGGAAAACCCGGAATGCCCCGCCATCGGCCGCCACGCGTGGCTGTCCAAGGTCTTTTCGGAAAACCAACGATCCTCAATAATGTGAAAACCCTTGCTTACGTTCCTCATATCATCAAAAATGGGGCAGATTGGTTTTTACAAACGGGCACCGAGAGAAGTAAGGGCACAGCCGTCTTCGCCCTTGCAGGGAAAGTCGTCAACACAGGTTTGGTAGAAGTTCCAATGGGCACTACACTTCGCCAGCTCATCTTCCAGGTGGGCGGCGGCATTACCAAAGGCAAACGCTTCAAGGCCGTTCAAATTGGCGGTCCATCCGGCGGATGCCTTCCTGAGTCGGCGCTCGATCTCCCCATCGATTTCGATTCATTACAGGAGAGCGGAGCGATGATGGGCTCCGGTGGAATGGTCGTTCTCGATGAGGACGACTGCATGGTTGAAGTCGCCCGCTATTTTCTCGACTTTACCCAAAAAGAATCCTGCGGAAAGTGCACCCTCTGTCGTCTGGGAACAAAGCAGATGCTCGACATTCTCGAGGACATCACCAAAGGCCATGGGAAAATGGAAGATCTTGAGACACTCGAGGAATTGGCAGAGGACATAAAGCAAGGATCACTCTGTGGCCTGGGCAGAACCGCACCCAATCCGGTGCTCACTACCCTGCGATATTTCCGGGAGGAATATGAGGTTCACATTAAAGAGGGACGCTGTCCGGCATTGATGTGTCAGACCCTTATCGCATACTACATCCTCCCTGAGAAGTGTGCACGCGGGTGCGATGCCTGTGTGGGTACCTGTACCGTTGAAGCTATCTCTACTGACAAGAAGAGGAGAATCAAGGTCATTGACCAGGAAAAATGCGTCAAGTGCAATACATGCCTTGCTGCATGTCCTCCTCAATACGATGCCGTCATCAAATTGTCGCCACCCAACCGAGTACCAAGGGGCTGAGGTCAAGGCTAAGGTTAAGCGAAATCTCAACCTTAACCTAAACCTTAACCTTTAACGTAAAATTATGAAGAATATATCCCTAACCATTGATGGCAAGAAGATAAAAGCTCATGAGGGCGACAAAATCCTCTGGGCAGCGTTGGAAAACGGCATCTATATACCCAACCTCTGTGCCATTCAAGAAAAGATGCAACCCTCTGCTTCGTGTCGTCTCTGCTTTGTAGAGGTCGAAGGTGAGAACGATCCCGTCATCGCCTGCACCGAACCCGTAAAAGAAGGTATGGTGGTCAACACCCGGGGTAAAAATGCCTTAAGACTTGCACGTACTTCCGCCGAGCTTCTTATGGCAAGCCACCCTGTTGATTGCGGTCATTGTTTAAAAAACCGATCCTGTGAACTTCAGAAAATTGCCAAACATCTTGGCATAAAACTTAAAACAAAGCGATTCAGAAAACTCGAAAGAAACCTCCCCATCGACGAAAGCAGTCCGCTCTTTATCTATGATCCCAATAAGTGTGTGCTCTGCGGTAAATGCGTGTGGGTATGCCAGGAAAAGTTGGGAATCGGAGCCATTGGTTTTACCAGAAGGGGTTTCAAACGAATGGTCTCCACCTTCCAAGACAAACCCCTCGGCGAATCCACCTGTGGCCAGTGCGTTGAGTGCGTTAAGGTCTGCCCCGTCGGCTCCCTGGCATTTAAAAATAGCCGACATTCCTTCTAATCTATATCTCAATCCTTGTTGACTTTATTTTGCTAAATTAGTAGACTTCAATAATCAATAGCTTCCTTAACTTAAAAATTACCTTTAAGATCTGAGGACTTTTTAGATATAATTGTATTAGGGAGGTATTATATATGGTTACACGGACCCTTACTGCAGTTTTACACAAGGAGGATGACTTCTTTGTTGCTGAATGTCCTGAGGTAGGGACAGTCAGTCAAGGATACAGCATTGAAGAAGCCATTGCGAACCTCAAAGAGGCCACGGAGCTTTACCTGGAAGAATTCCCAATGCCTGAAGTAACCCGACCACTTGTAACCACTTTCGAGGCGATTATCCATGCCTAAACTACGAAGGGTTTCCGGGCAAGAAGCGATTCGGGCGATGGAACGATTAGGCTTTGTCCAAATACGGCAACGTGGGAGTCACGTTGTTCTCAAGAAGAAGACGTCTGAGGGTGAAATAGGTTGTGTGATTCCTCTTCATCCCGAATTAGCAATCGGGACCTTAAGGGGAATTTTACGTCAAGCCCGTGTTACAGCTGACGATTTTATGGCTAACGTGTAACAATATGCATAACGAAAAAATTGTTTTAAATCCCACAAAGACAAGGTTTTAAGCGAATGGTTTCCACCTTCCAAGACAAACCCCTTGGCGAATCAGCCTGTGGTCAGTGCGCTGAGTGCGTTAAGGTCTGCCCCGTCAGCTCCCTGGCATTTAAGGATAAAAACTTCCCTGCTCAGAAAGTATCAGAATAACCCAAACCTACTTTCTTTCTACCTCCCAAAAATATACATTGACTCGAACCAGTTCCCCCTCTTCCTTGATGGGAGAGGGCTGGGGTGAGGGTGCATGATCACCTTTTTTATCCCCCTCCCCTTCATCCCCTCCCGCCAAGGGAGGGGAGTTTTTGGGTTTTGTCTTTTTCAATGTCTATTTTCGGGTGCCTAACTTTCTCTTCCCTATTCTTTGAAATCGGTGTATATTACAATTGAAAGCGATCAAACACATAAGCCTAAAGGTTAACCGAATAACTCTTTTGTAAATTATGCGCCTGCGATATAACAGACGTCACAGTATTATTATATTGCAAGAATAGATTGTTTGGGGTGTATTTTAAACCAAAAGAGAGCTTTTAGAGATACAAAAAAGCCTATTCCTTTAGAAAACATAGCTGCAACATAAAAAATAATGTTAGGCGCCTGGTGCAATCCAAAGTTAGGAGGCCACATGGAAAAACAAATCTCGCTTGATGGAATAAGAATGCGTGTCGTCTCGACGGCTGAAGGAGGCGAAGTCAACACTGAGACGCTATTTGAGTTTACTCAAGACGGTTCGGTTGTCTCCGCGCGCTATGCTGGTGGCAAGGTGCGACTTGGCTATCTGGTCGGCATGATGTCCTCAGAAGGGCTCCGCTTCCGGTATGCTCAGATTGACAACTCTGGCCGCCTCGACGGTGGATATTCAACTTGTGAAATTGGGCGGACGGCCGAGGGCAGGGTACAGTTGGCCGAGCATTTCAAGTGGGACTCGCGTGAAGGTTCAGGAACCAACATCTATGAGGAAATCGGTGTCAATCGCTCATGAGGAGGGCTTCATTGTTAGCCTCCAGTTCGAGAGGGGAATGAGATGACAGAAGAGATTGTGCAAAAGTATGGGCAAAGAGTCGGATACACGGAATCAGAAGTTGCGAAGTTCCATGAGGGAGGCCACAGGATTAGGCAGGTAAAACGGCTCTCCCAAGTTGCTTCCCTGTATTCCATCGAGGCTACGGTTGTTCATGCCAAGCATTGCAATTCAAGGCATACAGTGGGGCAAAAACTCATTCTCGATGTGGACGGTAACTTGATTTCCAAACTCTGTCCAAAAAGAATGTGCGTTTATTTGATATCGCAACTGACAATCCCTGTGGCGCTCATCAATGAAAGGTTAAGCGAGGGTCTCGAGCCGAATGATTTTCATTTCATGCGATACGTGAGATGCCCGGATGCCGGTATTGAGTGTTATGGTTATGGAGAGGTCATGGTTCAGGTTAAGGTTATCCCACGAGTTAAACAGGAATGAATGATTTCTGGCCCAGCGGCTACTGATGAGTTGCAACTGCGTTCTATTGAGTTTCGCATAAATAATGGAACGCTACTCTCTAGTCCATGGGAGATCAGAAGCATAGATGCATGACCGGAGGAGTTTCTGTGATTGCCTGAGTCTTCGTCTCGAGTTTCGAAGCATTTTCTTAAGATCATTTAGACTTTCCGGTACACTGTTGGACAAGGCACGGTCAGTCTGGTTCCAAACATACTCAGCCGGATTAAGCTCGGGAGCATAGGCCGGAAAGTATTCCATATGAATTCTAGGGTGCCGAAGAAGAAACTGTTTAACTTCCTTTCGCCGATGGATGGTGGCTCGATCCCACAACAGGAACATGGGTCCCCTGATATGTTGGAGCAGTTCTTTAAGAAAAGACCGAACATCCAGACCGGTGAGGTTCCATGCCCGAAATCGGAGATAAAGGGCCAACCGCTTTCGTTTCGGGGAGACCGACAAAGCACTGATAGAGGAAATCCTATCCTGTTTGTACAGGTGGTAGAAGACAGGGGTTTTCCCTTTTGGAGCCCAGGTGCGGCGAATGTTTGGAATGAGTAAGAAGCCAGACTCATCAAGAAAGACCAGCTGGGCCCCAAGTCTTTTGGCGTTTTTTTATATGCGGCCACCGGTGAACCTTCCAATGTACGATCTCTTTGTCGTCCCTTTGTAACGCCCGACGCTCTGGTTTCTGACAACTCCATCCCATGCCCTGAAGCAACCGCCACACATGATTGGGGTGATACCGGATACGAAAGTGTTTCAGAATGGTTTGAGCGATCCGCTTCAATGTCCACAGATCGGTCCGATATCCTGCGGCCAGAGGACCCGCCAAAAGCAGTTCCGCTAACTTCTCTTTCTCGATTCGAGACAGCTTCGGAGGACGTCCTGGAATGGCCTTCGAGCGAAGGGCCTCCGATCCGCCTTCTTGGTACTGTTGAAACCATCGGAAGACTGAGCTTTTTGATGCCCCCACCGAACGCGCTATGGCCGAAAGACTGGCCTTGCCTTCTTTCAACAACGAAATGGCGCCTCGACGGCGCTTCTCCAGTTCCTCTTGGGATCCATGGGGTCTCATGCCCCATATTATAGCAGAAAAAGTTAAAACGTTCCATTATTTATGCGAAAGTCAATAATAACAAGCAAACCGCGCCTAACATTGGGTTGGAGCTGACGCGCTACGCGCGCCGAATTCTGTGCTCACCTGTATGTTTCGGATGGAACTGCAATAGAGGAAGACAAAATATGATAACCCTGAAAGATTCAATAGAAGTAAACGCAACACCGGAAAAAGTATTTGAGTGGCTTATTGCGCGTTTCAAAGATAAGGAATCGTACCAAGCCTGGCATCCTGACCATGTAGACATTCGCTGGATTAAGGGTGAACCTTTTCAGGAAGGCTCAACCATCTATGCCGAGGAGTATCTGCATGGGGTTCTGCATAAACTCAAGTTTCGTATTACCAAGATAGTGCCAAATAGGGTGATTGAATACAGGTATTTATTCCCGTTGTCCATAGTAGCTCCAGAGAACACATTTCTTATAGTGCCGAAGGGCAAAAACAGTTGCATGTTCACCGCCATGAGCAGTTTGAGACTACCACGTTGGCTATTTGAAAAACTCACTAAAAAACATAACAACAAAATTGAAGCTGGGCAACAACATATCAAAGAAGAAGGGGAGAACCTTAAAAGGGCAGTGGAGAAATAGAAGTATTGGGGTCGAATCTTCTTTCTGACAATGGGAGGTATGGGGTCGGGAGGTATGGGGTCAAGTCTTTGTTCTTGATAATGGACAAAGTTCCTCAAGGAAAAGAAAGTCTTTGTGTAAGGAAAGACAATCAACCGAAAGTCAAAGATAAACGGGCTGTTGCCCAAATGATGCTTGCAACGATTATACATTCGAGCTATAAGCATGGCAGCACAAATCTGGAATGGAGATATTGCCATGATGGGTCAACAGACAGGAATTCAGCCGAAGATCTTCTATCATCATATGAACCTGGACCAAAGAGTTCCCCGGACACACCTTCTGAGAAAGATCCAGGAGCAGATTGACTTTAACTTCATCTATGCCGAAGTCAGAGATACCTATGGAGGCAATGGGAATGTGTCCATTCCCCCTCCTGTGATCCTGAAGATGATGTTGCTATTAGTTCTTTACAATGTTCGATCGGAACGAGAGTTGATGGAGACGATACCCATGCGTTTAGACTGGCTATGGTTTTTAGGGTACGACATAGACAGCGAGGTGCCGGATCACAGTGTATTGAGTAAAGCCAGGGCGCGGTGGGGAGTAGAGGCGTTTAGGGGATTTTTTGAGCGAATTGTGTGGCAATGTGTGGAGGCGGGGTTAGTGGACGGCAGAAAGATCTTTGTGGATTCGAGCCTGGTGGATGCGGATGCATCGAACAACTCCGTGATCGACACGCGATCGTTGAAGGTTCAACTCCAGGAGGGCTACAAGAAGCTGGAAGCACGATTAGAGGAAAAGAGCGAGAGCACGGATTCCTCCAGGAGATACGTTAAAGAGAACAGCCGATACATTTCAACGACCGATCCGGATGCATCGATAGTGAATCGTGGCAAGCCCAAACTCTCCTATCAGGTACATCGGGCCGTGGATGAGCGGAGTGAAGTGATCACGGCGATCGAGACGACAACAGGAGATGTCAATGAAGCGCATGAGATGATTCCTCTGATAGAGAGCCACCGTTTAAATACAGGGATCAATGCGGATACGGTGGTGGCCGACAGCAAATACGGGACGATCGAGAACTTTTTGGCCTGTCATGATAGAGGAGTAGAGGCCCACATGCCGGACTTGAGGGAAATCTCATTGAAGCGTACAGAAAAGCAAAATATCTTTGGGGAAGAGCGGTTTGAGTATGATCGGGAGAGTGACACCTATCGTTGTCCAGCTGGGCATCGGTTGAAGCCTAGATCATTACATATGAGTCGGCAAAGTAGAGATTACGCTGCACCCAAGAAGATTTGTGCAGCATGTGACTTAAGAGAGCAGTGTACTAGAAACAGATCAGGTCGGACAATTAAGCGACATCTGAGGCAGGAAGATCTAGACAGGATGCGAGAAGCGAGTCGATCGGCCAAAGCGAAGCGGGATATCAAAGTGAGGCAGCATTTGATGGAGCGTTCCTATGCCAGAGGGACGCGGTATGGATATGACCGGGCACGATGGAGAGGGCTTTGGCGGGTGCAGATACAGGAATACCTGATCTCTGCTGTCCAGAACATTGAGGTTTTGCTTAGGTACGGATCTTACCTAAAGAGAAGTCCATCGGTGATGATGGAGCAGATCAAAGGGGCTGTGACAAGGGAGATAAGGTCCTTTTCAGATTTTAAGGAGCTAATGAACTCAAAAATTGGCCGAATGGTGCTATTTGGTTTTACTTACCCTCGGCTATCATTCATGGAAACTCAAACTGTCAGATATTTTTGAATTGGGCTTTTGAGCAACAGCCCGTTCAGATGTCATTTTTCTTTAAAATGTGAACGCATTCCATTTTTCACGGATGGGATGTAATAGCAACACTGGTGATCTTTTTTCTTCCAGAGGCGTAATACCAGAATATTCGGTAAGCAGTCAGTCAAATGAGTTTTACATGACGGGGTTCGTGACTCTCGAACGATGAAAAGCTACTAACTATTATCCTCCCCCTTGACGGGGGAGGATTAAGGTGGGGGTGGACATGGCGTGTTTTTCCCTCACCCCTGCTCTCTCCCACCAGGGGAGAGGGGGATAAGGGATTTACCTCCTAGGCAATTCAAGGATATTCAGAGAAGGATTTTCAGGCTGGTTTCCATAAATCCAAGGTCTTTTCTTACAGCTTTTAATTCTTACCGATGTTTCCATCTAAAAATTGTATTTTTGATAAAAGTTTTCATTCGTATCTATTCTGTTTATGTTAAAATGAGATGGTGTAAAAAGAACGAGTTTTCCCATAAGATAAATCTCTGAAAAAGGAGGGGCATCCTATGAAGAAAGAACCAATGGACATGACAAAACGAGTTTTTAAGATTTTGGCTCTTGCTACCAGTCTGGCGCTCATCATAGGAATGATCTCTGTCACAACTTCCTCTGCCAAAACGGCCCAGGAGATTAATTCAGAGGTCAATGCGGCTCTGGAGCTATTTGTT
This sequence comes from uncultured delta proteobacterium, assembly GCA_963827685.1. Lineage (GTDB taxonomy): Bacteria > Desulfobacterota > BSN033 > BSN033 > UBA1163 > UBA1163. The sequence continues at coordinate 97,519 of CAWHBU010000003.1, forward strand.
CAACAGGTAAAAGGTGCAAAGGAGTTCCTCAATACCGCCAAGGGTGTGCTCATCATCCCCAATATTGTAAAGGTAGGGGTGGGTGTAGGAGGCGAGTATGGAGAGGGAGCCTTGAGGATTGGAGGAAAGACGGTCGATTATTATGGCATCGCAGCCGGCTCGGTTGGACTTCAGCTCGGGGCCCAGAAGAAAAACTTAATCCTCGTATTTAAGCAAGACGATGCACTTAATAATTTCCGGAAAAGTTCTGGCTGGAAGGCGGGGGTGGACGGGTCAGCTACCTTTATCGACGTCGGGACAGGAAAATCCATCGACACGGTAAACATTAAGGACCCCATTGTCGCATTCATGTTTGGTCAGAGGGGTTTGATGGCAAACGCAACCATTGAAGGTGCGAAGTTTACCAAATTGGTAAGGTAGGACGTTGGAAAAAAGCCCAGGATGGCCTGGGCTGTTTTTATGGGGCCAAAGAGTTAATAACCTTCACGCTCTATTCTTCAAGGAGTTCTTTCAAGACATCTTATGGGTTCGTCTCCTCCGAGGATTTCCCTGACTCCTTGTGTGTTCGTTCGAGGAGACGTCTCTCGATCTCTTTTTTCAAGCCACGGCCCAACTGCTTACCTAAGGCTTCCTCATCAAAATTGACGCTGGGCTTCTCCGTTGTGCCTTTAATCTTGAGAGAAATAACTTTCCAACCTTGCTCATCCTCGAGGAATTTCAATGCAGCGAGTCTTCCTTTTAGGCTCCCCGTAAGGCTCGGCGAAAGCTTAAGCTCTGTCGGTATATCCAGCCTCTTCTCAAAGTCAACCACACCCTTCGGACTGACCTTAAAAAGAGAAGAACGGATCCAGCCATCGAGAAATACCCTTCCATCCTTCACGTCAAAATTGAATAGGCCCTCGTCAAAGCCAGGGTTCTTCAGCGAGGGAATACCAGTAAGGAACGCAATCGCATCAAAAATCTGAGACTCTTTGATGGCTCCCTTGCCAAGTTTAGCCACTGCCGTCCCCCTCAACGTCTTTTGAATCTGTGATGCGTCCTCGGTGGCGCACTGAAGGTTTCCATTGAGAGACCCCTCAGCGGTGAAGGAGCCTTCTCCGGAAAATTGCAGTCCAAGGGGATCGATCCTCATCACACCCTTGGCATACTTGTAATGCATACGAAGACCTTTGACCGTGTAATCCTGATAGGTTGCCTTATCCACCGTGATCTCCCCTGAAGCCTTAAGCTTTTGCGTCATGCCTCCTTCGGAGGACTCCGCTTTCTTCCCCTTCGGCTGAGGGCGATCTTCTTGCACTTTCTTCTCGCCGCTCAAGCCCATCAGATGCTGAAGGTCAAGCGTTTTAGCATGGAGATTGGCGACCACATCCGGCGCCGAACGATAATCTTTGGCTGTTGCCGAAAGCTCAATGGTATCCTTTCCGATCATCGTTTGGAGATTGGCCCGGATAGTCTCCGCATCCATGTCAATCTTGCCTGAAACCTTAACCTCAACATCCTTCAATTTGGCTTTGACCTCCTTAAAGGAGATGAGCCCAAAATCCATGCGGGGCGTGCCATCCTTTTCTAAAGCTCCCCTAAACTCTGCATCCAAAGCAATGGAGATATCAGGTAATTCTTTCCCTTCGTCGACAAACGTCAAACTGGCGTTTCGAATATAAAACCGATCTGCGACGATGGCGACAGGAAGCCCCTGATGTTCAGGGCCGGATGGCTTCTGGGGTTCCTTGGGTCCCTTGGAGCGATTTTCTGTGATGTCGCTGAAGTTATACCTCCCTCCCCTCTCCTTCTTGATAGAGATGGAGGGAGAGACAATTTCGATCTTACTGATGACGAGCTGCTTTTTCAGAAGGGGCAAAAGGCGGTAGGAAAGGACAAACCTCCCCACCTTCACAAAATCTCTCTGTCCGTCCTTCTCCTTGACACTCAATCCTTTTGCCACAATTCCTTTAAAGAGAGAAACATTGATCTCATCTAAGAGGACCTTTCTCCCTGTCATGGCTTCCGCCTTTGGGAGAATGAGTGGTTTAAGCCGATCACTGGAGAGATAACTCTTAACAAAAATACTGAGTCCAATGATCAGAAGAATCAGGATTCCCGCCACGATTCCCGCTACCTTCAAAAGCTTTTTCATGATCTATCCTCCCTCACTGACAGATTCTTCTGCATGCTCTTTCAATGCAGATGGAATTAACGTTTATCTAATAAAATTTATACCAAGTCCCTCAATCGTTTGCAAGCCATCCCTAACTCCTACAATCCGTAATCGTCATCCTGAACCCTGGCCTGATGAAGATCAGGCTCGTTTCAGGATCTATGGTTTATCGAAAATGAGAGATGCTGAAAAAATTTCAGCATGACAGGGATATCCCTAAGGTTTTTAATTTTGGTTAGGGATTATGGAACTCCCTGTAAGAATCTTTTTTTTCGTGACAACCACAAGATGTCCCCCTCACCCTCCCCTCTCCCCCTGGGGAAAAGGGCAAAATGTTGCGCTGCGAGAGGAAATTGTGGTATAGAGTCATTAATTTCTATTTGCTCCTTCATCCCGCCTTTGATGGACATTCCGTTTGGAGCTGATTGAGCATAATTGAGGAGGTATGGCATGGCCGAACAAGATCTGCTTTATCGTCGGGAGGATGGCATGGGGATTGTCACCCTCAACCGCCCCAAAAAATTGAACGCCATCACCCATCCTATGCATCAACGACTTCATTCGATCATTGAAGAGATTCGCAGAGATGACAGTGTCAGGGTGGGAATTTTGACAGGGAATGGGCGAGCCTTCTGTGCGGGTACGGATATAACAGGGGAGGTGCCTATTTCAGCGGAAGTCGAAATTCTCAATATGAAAGAAAGAAGCTCAACAGAATATCGGGATTCCCAGTGGTATTTTAACAGCCTCCCAAAGCCGATGATCTGTGCGATCAATGGTGTAGCCGTGGGCATCGGGGCAGAATTTTCGCTCCATTGCGATATTCGTATTGCGGCGGAAAGTGCCCGCTGGGGTCAGGTGTTCGTTCTCAGAGGCCTGGTTCCCGATACAGGGGCAGGGACTTACCTTCTTCCGCGGATTGTCGGGCTGTCCAAGGCCTGTGAACTCGTCTTTTCCGGAGAGATCATTAACGCCCAAGAAATGTTACGAATTGGCTTGGTGAGCAGTGTTGTACCGGACGATCGACTGATGATTGCGGCTAAAGAGATGGCTAAAAAGCTGATGAGAGGAGCTCCTTTGGCGGTGCAGATGTCAAAGCAACTCATGTACCTGGGGCTGGAGCGATCCATTGAGGCTCACCAGGAAGCTGCGCGCTACTGTTTTCGATTGAGTACGCAAACAGAGGATTTTAGAGAAGGGATAAAATCATTCTTTGAAAAACGAGAGCCCCACTGGGTAGGGAAGTAATCCATTAAGAATTTCTTTGGGGAACGGGGTAAGGAGTTTCTAAGCAAGATCTCCGCCTCATGGCTCAAGGGAGGGAAAATGGCGTTTAAGGAGATTCTTTACAACATCGAAGGTCCGGTGGCGATCATCACGCTGAATCGGCCCGAAAGGATGAATGCCTTGACGATGGTTACCCATCAAGAGTTAGAGCAGGCCATCACCGATGCAGACCAAGATGAAAAAGTTAGGGTTGTTGTGATCACCGGCGCCGGGAAGGGATTTTGCTCCGGGGACGATGTGCAGAATATATTTTTGGACCCCGAAGATAACCTCAAGAGAGAAAAGCAAGCCCGGCTTCAAATCCTGCAAAGGAAGAGGCATTCGATGGGCGGAGCGCACCGCCTGGTGGAAATCAACAAACCTTCCATAGCAGCGGTCAACGGCGCAGCCGTTGGTTACGGGTGCGATATGAGCCTCATGTGTCATTTGCGGATCGCCTCGGAAAAGGCTCGTTTCGGGGAGGTGTTTCTCCGGGTGGGCTTGATTCCGGACGCCGCCATGATTCTTCTTCCCCGGTTGGTGGGGACCGCGAAGGCGTATGAGATGATCCTGACAACGGATATCATCGACGCGAAAGAGGCGGAGCGAATCGGTTTGGTCAACAAAGTGGTGCCGCATGAGCAGTTAATGGACGCAACGATGGAATTGGCCAATAAAATAGCCGCGAAACCGCCCATCTCCGTCCGGTTGGCGATCGAGGGGGTTCGAAGAGGGGTGAATTTGCCTTTGCCTGAATATATGGAGTGGCATGCCCAGGCGTTCATGGTTTGTGCGGAAACAGAAGATCATATTGAAGGTTCCAAAGCCTTCATTGAGAAGCGGCAACCCGTATTCAAAGGAAAGTAGAAAAGCAAAACGTTACAAAAAATCTATTAGGATCCACCGAAGGAGGGATTATGATCAAAACGAGATTTACGGAGTTGTTGGGAATAAAACACCCGATCATGCTGGCAGGAATGAACTGGATTACGACCCCCAAACTGGTAGCGGCTGTCTGTAACGCAGGGGGATTAGGTATTTTCGCCACCGCTGCCTGCACTCCCGAAGAAACGCGAAAGAATATCCGGGAGATCCGAGAACTCACCGATCAACCTTTCGGAATCAACCAAATCCTGATCGGCCCTGGAGCCAAAGAAAATATCGCGATCGCCATCGAGGAAAAAGTCCCCATCATCAATTATTCCTTGGGAAAACCCTGGTTCGTTGATCAGGTTCATGCCTACGGGGGGAAGGTTATGGGGACCATCGCGATCGCCAGGCATGCGGCTCGAGCAGCGCAGTTGGGTTGCGATATGCTTGTGGTCACCGGCCACGAAGCCGCCGCCCATGGAGACGTGGCAACTTCGATGGTCTTGATCCCTTTAGTGGCCAGTCAGGTAAAAATTCCTCTGATTGCTGCGGGGGGCTTCTATGATGGAAGGGGGCTGGCCGCCGCATTGGTTCTGGGAGCGGATGCCATTTCTATGGGCACTCGGTTTATCGTGACCCAGGAGAGCAATGTCCACGAGAATTTCAAAAAACTGGTCATTGAAGCCACGGAGCAGGATACGTTGTACGGTGATGTCTTCGACGGATTACCGGGCAGAGCGTTAAAAAGCCCAGGAGCGGAAGCCATGATGAAGGGAGGTTTCCCGCTCTTTCAATCCGTGAGGAGTGCTTTGGAGGTCAAGCGGATTCTGAACCTTTCGCTCTCGAAATTCATCGGCCTCAGCTGGAGCATGATGAAATCCGAAGAAGGAAAGAACCTTTTGATTCAAGCTCGCTCGGCCAATGGGGCCATCCATCATCTGAAAGCGATCAATGAGGGTGATCAAAAGGAAGGGTTTTTATTTGCCGGACAGTCCGTCGGCGGCATTCAGGATATACCCACGTGCAAAGAACTCATTGAGCGGATCGTCGTGGAGGCCGAGAAGAAATTGGAGGCAGTGGGAATTAATATTCATGCCTGAACCTATGGTGGTTCGAGCCTACCCATGGAAGGAATTGAGCACAAGTGGGCAAGCATAAACCATTAGATACTTATCATTGAAATCTGAGAATCTATCTCTAACATTTAAAACAATCTCCCTATGAGCCTCCCCTCCCCACGGTGGGAGGGGATGAAGGGGAGGGGGAACCAATCGATTTTGTCCACCCCCACCCTGACCCTCCCCCATTGAAGGAGGAGGGAATATACAGGGTAAATTTCAAATATCTTTAGTTAGATTTTAATCCATGCACAAATCTGCCGGTCTGTTCAGCGAATCCTCCTGATCTCAATCCATGCGGAACCTATTTGTCCGTTTTATGCCCAACCCCTTTGGTCTTTTCTCAATGCAGAAAAATCCTTTCAATACTTCATGCCTGGTAGGTTCAGGGAGGCCGTGTTCCCGCCGTCGACAGGAAGAGCCTGGCCCGTAATATAACTGGCTTCATCGCTGGCCAGGAAAAGAATCGCATAAGCTACCTCCTCCGGCAGTCCATAGCGCCGCAGCTCGCAGCGGCTACCCAGTTTATCAAACTTCCCCCTCGCCCGGGCCAGGTCAAAAACTGGCTTGGTCATGCCTGTCTCGATCAGACCCGGACAGACGGCGTTCACCCGAACATTGCAGCCCCCGAGGTCGCAAGCGGCGGTCTGGGTGAAGTTGATTAGGGCTGCTTTACTGGCACTGTAAGCATTGCCCCCGGCCCCCGACCGGATTCCAGCCACTGAAGCCGTATTCACAATCGCCCCTGATTTGCGTTCCTGCATATGTTTGGCCACATGTTTTGTCGCGAAGACCGCGCCCAAAACATTGACCTCATAAACTTTGCGCCAGTCATCTTCAGCTTGTTCTTCCAAATTGGCGATCTGTCCCGTTATTCCTGCATTGTTGCAAAGAATGTCGATCCGGGAGTAGGTCCGGAGAGCTAAGTCGATCAGCCCTTTGACTTCCTCTTCAATGGCCACACTCGTTTTTCTTATGATCGCCTCCCCACCCTCTTTCTCAACGAGCTTCAAAGTTTCCTTCAGTCCTTCTTCATATACATCTGCCAGGGCGAGTTTGGCTCCTTCTCTGGCAAAAAGGATTGCCGCAGCACGGCCAATACCGCTGGCAGCCCCTGTGATAATGGCGACCTTTCCATCCAAACGACCCCTTTTATCGATCTTCATGATCTTCACCCCCAGAGTGATTTTGTTTTAGCAGATATTTGGGATTTGGAATTCGTCACAGGCTACTCATAAATCTCCTGAAGCAGCTCCAGGATCTTCTGCTGGCTCGGACTGGTGGGATCCGTGGCCATATTCACTGCATCCCTGGAGGCATAAAATGCAATTTTCTTCAAGTCGTCTTTTGGGATGCCGTGAGCCTTTAGGCTGATAGGAATATCAAGCTTTCTATAGAGATCAAGCAAGCTTGCCTCCAAATCATTTGAGCGGCTGAGAAGTTGCGCCATGTCCATAAACTGCTCTTTGCAAGTCTCTTTATTGGCCTTCACAAAACAGAGAAGCCCATAGATGGCTGCCCGGCCATGAGGCATATGGTAATGAGCGCCAAGAACGTGTGTGATGGCATGTCCCATGCCTAACCCCTTCAGGAAGGCGAGGCCGCCGCACATCGCCGACATGCACATATCGGTACGTGCGGCGATATCATTCCGGTCCTGATATACCCGAGGGAGACTTCGTCCGATCAACTTTATCCCGTAAACCGCATAGGACTCAAAATAAGGGTGATAGGGGGTCGCCAATGAAACGTACCCCTCAATGCAATGAGCCAGTGCATCGATTCCCGACTCGACTGTAAGGCCGGCTGGCATCGTCTTACAGTAGACGGGATCAATCACCGCCAGTTTGGGAATTAAGTGATTATTCATTAATACAATTTTTAGGTCTCTCTCCTTATCCGTTACCACTGCGCAAGGATTCACCTCGCTTCCTGTCCCTGAAGTAGTAGGGATGCAGATGATTGGCGGGAGAATAGGCTTAATCTTGCCACCTCCGCCCACAATACCTTCAAACTCTCTCATCTCACCGGGGTGCGATACCCTAAGCCCAACTGTTTTTGCGGTATCCATCGAACTCCCGCCCCCGAGGCCCAATATTCCATCACACCCATTATCTAAGTATATCTTCCCGGCCCGCTCGATGAGTTCAATGGAAGGATCAGGCTCCACCTCCGAAAAAATAACCGTCGATATGCCACTTGACTCCAAAATCTTACGAACTTCGTCAGCCCTTCCCAATGAGAACATAACAGGATCGGTTGTCAGCAATACCTTCTTTACTCTTAGCTGACGGATCCGCTGCCCTATATTCTCAGCAACACCCGCGCCAAACATAATATCGGGCAGCGGCGGTATGCGGACTTCCCAAGCCTTTTCCTTTTCCTGATACGAATCCAATCCCTTCCAGATGTTTCTCATCTCTGCATCATCAACATCAAAAACCTGATCCGTCGGAGTAATGGTTTCCTCTCGGATAAAGACAGCGGCTTTCGAATCCATTTTGCCGAACTCGGCCTTTTCATTGAAAGCGAGCTGGTCTCGCAGAGTCTGCTTACCAACCTCCATGATATCCTTGGGAGTCAACTGGAGCCCATATCTCGCATTCATGAGATCTGCGAAAAATTGATAAACGGATGCACGGCCGCCAGGAACAGAATTTAAACAGTAGCCAAATGCATCGCAGGTGGCTGCCTGAATCTGAGATCTGAGCGAATTTTCAGCCTGCTTGTCTTTGTTCTTGGGAATCCGGTAAGTCAGTCCTGCCGTGTGATCCGCTCCCATGGGGCTCGTGAAATAGGTAACACCGGTTCCCTTGACCGATCTGGGATCATGGCCGGGTATGGCTTGCCCCTTATAAGCCGGTACACGACTTACGTTCAAATACTTTGCTGTGGCCACCACACCGTTGCCCAAGGCCACGCCAAGCGGCGTTTCCTCTTCGATCTCACCCAGAAGTCGGGCAGCGGATTCCCAATCTCCAAATGACATTTTCCCAGCATCCGCAGCGACACCAAGACTGCTTCCTGTTTCTATGGCATCGACCCCAAGATCGTCACACATGAACTTGAGCCTCGCAATGGCATCATTATCGATAATGCCCAGATTGCTTCCAAGCAATGCTATCGTTTCATATTCGTAGGCAGAGCAGAGTCGTTTCCCATCTTTGTCGGGATAGATGATGGAACACTTTACAACGCAGCCGGGCATGCAGCCGTGCATCTTGCCGCCGCGTTCAAAGAGAATCTCCTGTATTCTATTGCCGCTCACGGCGATGAAGTTGTTAGGTGTGCCCGAACGGTAATTATTCGATACCAGGGTTCCTTGGTTAGCGGAATTGTTGATAGCAAATGGGGTGCCGAAACGGGAATACAAGCTGCAGCTAACATCATGTTTGAGGGTATGAATCCATGATTTTACGACCTTTCGAAATTCCTCCGGATGGGCCATATCAACCTGTCCAGCCTGAGAAGGATCAATAATAATCGCCTTGAGTCCTTTCGATCCCATCACTGCACCGAGTCCACCCCTCGCGGCGTTCCGAGACGGATCGCCAAAGATATCCGTAAAGGAGACCGACGCTCCTTTGTATTTCCGCTCCCCGGCAATTCCAGTAGATATTACAGCCACTTTTTCACCGTATTTTTTCCGCAGCTTGCCCACCAATTCATAATTCTTCATGTGGCGGTATTCATCCGCGGGAATGAATGCTGTCTTGTCTTTGGAGACAAATAGGCAGTATAATCGATGATTCCGGGGTCTGCCCTGAACAATAATAGCGCGAATTCCAAGTCGGTCGAGGATTTGTGCGGCCGGGCCTCCCGAGTTTGCCTCTTTTATGCCCAGCGTGAGGGGGCTCTTTGCGCCAACGGATATGCGCCCAAGTTGTGGCGCTCCAGTGCCCGCCAGAGGGCCTACGGCAACGATAAAGAGATTGTCAGGACCGAGCGGATCAGTAGTCGGAGGAACCTCTTTGTTCATGATCTTGGCAATTAAGGCACTGCCTCCAATGGTCTTCCACTCCTCCTTTATATTTTCGAATGAAATCTTTTCATTTTTCATGTCCACCCTTAGAATCTTCACATCTATTTCTCCTCTCTGCCTAAGTCAAAACGATCTCTGTTGGATTAAGTGTAACATAGAAGAAAAGGGAACATCTACACTTTCTAAAAGACGCTAAGATTGGCCGGTGAAGGCCCTCGTGAATCTATTACTCAATTGGCATATTGAGTATAGGTTCCGGCCTCTGATCGTTTTTCCCTTAAAAAAAAGCAGACCATAAGACCCCACGGGCAAAGCCCGTGGTACCTCCATGAAATACCCGCCTACGCCCATGGACGCTGAAACGCTTCGGTGCGCAAGTGCCAGGGCTTCGGCGGGTTATCCGCCGGTAGCGGAATCCGCCGTAGCATTAACCTAGGGGCACAGGAATGACTAAACCACGGAGTCCGCATTCATCCACGGGCAAAGCCCGTGGTCTTCTGCGTAGGCGGATAAAAGACCGACCCTGGGAGACCTCGACCAAGAGTGTTTTGGTGTGAAGAGGTGGAGGAAGCTATGAACCGTCAATTAACGGCTGGGGCATACGAACCACGGATAGCGGGTAAATTCCTTGTATCCCATTCTTTTATAGACGGGTTCACCATATATACTCGCCTGCAAAATAACACAGCGAGCACCGAGCTCGAGGGCAGCGTTTCCAACCGCACGTGTGCAGTGCTCGGCTAAACCCATTCCGCGTGCAGCTTCAACAGTACCTACATAATAGATGCCTGCAATGCTATGACTCATGAGAGCCAAAGCAGAGGAAGCGGGTTTGTTGTCTTGGTATGCCACAACCGCATAAAGATGGAGGACGAGAAAAGCGCTCGGGTCACTAAAGACGCTTCTACCCACATCCTCAGGCAATCCAAGTCTGGTGTAGCTGAGCGCTACCACCTCAGCAAAGTCATTAACCATGGCCTTATTTATAACATGCCGCAAGGTCACGCCGTCCGATAAGGGTTTATCTTCAAGCATACCCTTAATGAACATACCAGGAAGGTTTGATATCTGGTAGAGATTAAGCTCTTTACACTTTTCGAATAGATCCTTATCAATATGTGCCCGGACAATGATGGTAAAGGACCGCTTGCGCTCTGCAAAGAATGTCTTTGCCTGAGAAATGAGCCGATCAGGGGATGATTGTAGTTGTCTGCCAACCCTTATGACGAAGTTAACTGCCGGGAATGTGTCCGCTCCACAAACAAAAAGAATATCCCCTCGCTCAGCCATATCGATATTTGGATTCCACCTGGAAATCTCACGATGGGATTCAGCCAAGTTTAGATCACTCAAATGAAGCAGTTCATCTTGGTTCATCTCGTTTCCCCTTTGTAAAATTGACCTTCGCATCTTTCAATGACAGGTGGGCAGACCGTAACTTTCTATAGATTTATGCAACTTATTACACACACAGCACGTTCTGTCAAGAAAGAGACAGTCGGAATGTTCCTTGCTCAAACGCATTTTCGAAAAATGCGAAAGAAGCTTGGCATCGCGCAAAAGGGCTAACCAATCGATTAACTTCAAATGAATCCAGCCTTGCACATAAAGGTTTATTTCGTCTCAGCAACATAAAAATAAATGTTCGACACCTCCCCGAAGTCTCCCCCATTCATCAGACCTGGTGCATCCTGATAAAACGCTTGCTTGTAGACGGAAATTATGATACGAGAAAGCCATGCAAACCAGACGATTGGCTGAGAACTGAAAGGTGAAGAATTATCTTAGTGCTTGAGGAGGCAGCATGAAGTCCACTGTTCTAAAAACATTTTTGCTCGGGACTACTTTTGGGATAGGAATAACTATTTTATCTTTGTATACTCAAAAACCAGGTCGCTTGGCTGCTTCAATAGAAGCAATAGCAGAAAGGGGGCGAGCACGAAGAGCCAAAGAAGAAGAAAGGGAACTGCGGAGAGAAAGGCTGAAAGCATTGGGCTTTTTGGACGAGGAAATCGATTAGATCTTCTAGCCCATGCAAAATGGCATTTGGGATGAAAGACGGCATGAGAGGCAAGAAGAGACACCAAAAGTTCCTTCCGATTTAAAAAAGTTGTCCTTTATACGATATCCTAATTTTACTTCCTTGCTTCTTTCTCTGGTGTTGGAGACGGTTCTCTGCATTCGGACCTGGTCCACTCCTCGCTGAGTCTTTGCAGGTCCTGCTGCTGCTGCTGAATCGAGAAGTCCGCATATTCAGGGTCGCTTTTCCGATAAGCCTTCTCAATGAAGGCAATGGATTCGTGGGTGGTGCGAGTCTGTGCGTGGATCATCTCACACTTCTTCAAGCCCCAACGGGCTTCGATGGAGTCCTCCGGATGCGGGGAAGGCCAGGCTTTTTTCTTCGGCGTCGGAGGTGGTTCTCTGCATTCAGACCTGGTCCACTCCTCGCTGAGCCTTGCCAGGATCTGCTGCTGGTGCCGAATCGAGAAGTCAGCATAGGCAGCGTCTCTTTTCCGATAAGCCTTCTCAATGAAAGCAATGGATTCGTGGGTGGTGCGAGTCTGTGCGTGGATCATCTCACACTTCTTCAAGCCCCAACGGGCTTCGATGGAATCCTCCGGATGCGGGGAAAACCAAAGATGGTTCTGATAGATATGATAGAGCGTGACCGAATGGTTCTCTGAGATATCGATCGAAACGGCCTCCATCATCCCTTTCGCCATTTCTGGGTCGAGATGGTTCGATTCGATGATCTGCGAAAGATGATCCATCAGTAAGAGGATCATTCCGTCACGGCCCGTGGTACTGTGAATCTCCCACAATGCCGAGGGTTCTGGACAGCCCCCACGGCGACACCGCTGGTATCCTGCCAGAACAATGGGAACCCTCTCCCTGAGAAGGCGGGTGATCGTTCCCATCACCTTTTCCATCTTCTCCATAGGGGCATAGTTTGTTGGATCGATCCTCCTGGCCACGGCCTCGACAAAGTCGGCACCGCTCTCACAGAAGTCAGAGGAATATTGCTCTTCGGAATAAAAGGGGTGCTCTTTGACAGGGAGATATCTCCATTCGCCGTTTTCAGAAACAGGCCATCGGAACTTCACAAGACCTGACCAGATTTTGGATTCCGGTCTCGGCGAAAAAAAATATCTCAAACTCAGTTTTTGAACCTTCACTGGAGGCGACGACTCCCAGGTCTGAAGAGGATGGGCCTGGCTTCCGTCGAGGAAGACATGGCCGATAATCCCGGCATGGGCGTTTGTCTCTAAAAATACCGTTCCGGGTGTGACCGAATCAGGAGTAATGCGGACAGGATAGGTGTCGAGAGGGAGCGTGCCTGTCCAGGTCTTCGAAAGGAGGTAGAGAAGGGCTGTACGGAAACGGTCGTCTCTGTGCCACTCCGGGTGGGTTGGAAGATGCTTCCAGTCCGTGGACCAGTGGCCGATCTGTCTGCCATCTAACATGGTAGCGGCAGCGGGAAGATGGGCGATCCGGGCATAAATCCAGCGGATGGCATAGACGGCATCCGCACAATCTGTGGGAATCTTATAGCGAATAAAGAAATCCTCTGTAATCGTTTCATCCGCCCATTTTTCAAACCGATGCTCTTCTTCAACCGTCCACCGGCGGTCGCCGACTTCCCAGACTTGATCAGGGGATTGAAGCTCCTCGCCCACAGGGCGGGGCTTCCCGGGCACGAAGTGGCGAGCAGGATGCGAGCAAAGGAAATTTTCATTCATATCGTGCCCCTTGATCCCGTCTACAAGACGGGGGTTCGGGGGCACGTACCGGCCATCCAGCGTCTGGCTGAAGCACGGAAAGGAAATAAAAACCATCAGAAAGAGAACAAAGAAAGGCATCGCTTCATATTAAAAAGAAGGACAGAAGATTGTGAACCCAAAGGTAATCCGTCAGTGACGGGTAATTATTGGTTATAAAGTTATCTTTTTTCCCCGTAGCGTCGGTATTTATTGCCGACGGACTCCGCCCTCAATCAATGAGGGCGCTACAATTATTATAAAAATCTTTCCCATCACTGACGCATTACACTCAAAGAACGGGCGGTTGGTCTTTTTGTAACTGAATCTGTCAAAGAAGCTTTCAATCTGGCTTTCCAATGAAAACTATTTCAGACCCTTGAAGGCCGCCACTTCCCCTTTCAACCAGTCGATCCAACCCTTGATTCCCGCACCGGTTTTGCAGGACACCTCCAGGATGGTGATGCGGGGATTCAGCACCAGGACCCGTTTCCGCAAGGCCGCCATGTCAAAATCACTGAGGGACAGATAATCGATTTTATTGACTAGCAGAAGATCGCATACGGAGAACATCAGGGGGTACTTGAGGGGTTTGTCATCCCCCTCGGGAACGCTCAGGATCATCACGTTTTTGTGGGCTCCCGTGTCGAATTCGGCGGGACAGACCAGGTTCCCCACGTTTTCGATGATGACCAGATCCAGTTCGTTCACGGCCATAGCATCAATGCCCTGAGTGACCATGGTTGCGTCGAGATGGCAGAATCCTCCTGTCCTGAGCTGAATGACCGGTATGCCCTGGGCGGCGACCTTTTCCGCATCAACCGTTGACTCAATATCCGCTTCGATAACGCCAAGCCGCACCGCACCTTCAAGGCCTTCGACCGTTTGGAGAATAAGGCTGGTCTTGCCCGAACCCGGCGAGGACATCAGATTCAAAAGCATCGTCTTTGTCTTCCGGAGGCGTTCCCGGACCTCTGCGGCCTGTTTAATGTTGTCGGAAAGGATCTCTTCCTTCACCTCTATGAGCCTGATATCCTCCACTACTGCACCTCCATCTCCTTGATGGTGTATTCTCTTCCAGAAAGAAGCGTGCCGCCCTTCTCCCCGCAGGCAGGACAGACAAGCTCGCCCATTCTTGCCTTCTCCGCTTCATAGGACGTGGAACAGGCATGACACTGTACCACCATGGGCGTCCTTTCAATTTTGAGCTTCGCCCCCTCCGCTACGGTGCCCTTGCTCAGGTAATCGAAATAACGCTGAATCCAATCGTCTTCGAGATCGCTGAGCTTGCCCACCTGCAGGTGAATGGTCATCACCTTCTGGACGCTGTTCATTTCGGCGTGTTTCAGCACAATCTTCAGGATACTCTCCGTGATCGCAAGTTCATGCATACTGATACTTTTCCACTTCTCCGTCAAAATAATTTGGCTGTCTTTCTTACCCAGGCATTGATTAGGTTTCAAGGACTCGCCGGTAATTGGTGAGCCTGTTTCGCCGTGCTCTTTTTTGGCATCACTGCCCCTATTTGGGTCATCCTATACCATTAAAAGAATATTTTAAAGCTTTAATATGACTTCGTGAAACCTTGCCTCTGTTTGCCCTTGACACAAAGGTCTTTTTTTTTGATACTAACGTAAATATAGGTGGAAGGAGGAGGACACAAAAAATGGCGGACATGACACTTTGTCGGCAACTGGCCGAAGCGCTTGGTGCAGGTGAGTCTCCCTTGATTAAGAAGATTTTTGAGACCCTTGTCAATGACGATGAGGCGAAGGTTTTGCTGGCGGCAGCGCCGCCGGCAACAACGGAGGAGATCAGCCAGAAAACGGGACTCCATCAGGAAACGATCAAGAGCATGATGGAATCCTTGTTCAAGAGGGGGCTTATATTCAAAACGAAAAAGGGTGAGGAAATGAAGTACTATCGCGTGAAAACCGTTCCTCAGATGCACGATGCGACCATCCTTACCCTCGGTATATCGAGGGAGGTGCTGGATCTCTGGAAAGCCTATATGGAAAAGGAATGGCCGGAATATGGCCAGAAAATCATGAATTTCCTTCCCGGTTCCCTCATGCGTGTGATTCCGGTAAACGAAAGCATCGAGCCGGGATCGCGGATACTCGCCTATGAAGATGTGATCAAGATCATCGAGAATGCCCGAACCCTGAGTGTCACGAAATGTTCGTGTCGCGTAATTGACGGCGCCTGCGGAAAACCACTGGAAGTCTGCATACAGGTGGATCGCGCGGCCGAATACAACCTGGAGAGGGGTACGGGAAGGGCTTTGTCCAAAGGAGAGGCCATTGAAATGCTGAAAATGTGCGAGGAAAAAGGGCTCGTTCATGTCGCCGACAATCGCCAGGTGGTGGGCCATGTCATCTGTAATTGCTGCAGGGACTGCTGTATGAACTGGCCCATCATGACGGGTCCGAAAAAATGGGTCGCCCCCAGCCGCTTCGAGGCCGTAGTAGATCCCGATTTGTGTACGGCCTGTGAAACCTGTCTGGAGCGATGCTTCTTCGACGCCATTGCTGTGAATGACAATCTGGCCGTCGTGAATGCAGAAAAAATGCATGGGATGCGGCGTTTGCACGGTCTCCTGCCCCACGGAGGCGCTGCGGCTCAAAGAGGTCCGAGCTGCCGATTTCGTCCCGGCTTGATTCTTTTGAAATTCTCCCAGATGTGTTGTATTGAAAAGGCAGTTAGGTGTGCTTCCAACCTTTTACCAAGCGATTCTTTATTATATTTTATGGGCGACATGCGATGTCACTCGAAGTGACCTTTGAAATGTGTCTGGAAATCTACTTTGAGACAGCAATTTAAAATAAATGTTCAGCAGAACAAAGACGATAGGTAGATGGAAGTTAAAATGAAAAACACAACGAGTAAAGTGGTGGTAGTCTCTCTTGTCGTAGTGGTCGTAGCCGTCACGCTCTTTTTTCTCTACAAGAGACAAGCTGGGCGTGAGAAGGTATCGCGTTTTAGCAAATATCAGGGCTACTCAGAAGCGGTTTACGACGGCAACCAGCGCCGTTCTGAATACCTGACGCTATCCAATGGAACCCGATTGGCCTATGACCTTTTTCTCCCGACAAAGAAGGGGGTCTCGGCCGACAAACCATTGCCCGTGCTCTTCAAGTACACGCCTTATACGCGCGCCTTTACCATTTTTGACAAAGCTGGCAACAACATTATCGCTGGCCTGTTTAACCTCGGTTGGAAAGAAAAAGCCTATCTCCAGGTCCGCTACTGGTTTGGCAAGCGGGGAAACCTCATGGACGCGGTCTTCAGAACCAAATATCTCGAAAACATGCTCAAACATGGCTACGCCGTCATCGTGGTCGAAAGGCCGGGGACTGGAGCATCCTTTGGAGTTATGAATGCGTCGTTCGAGGTGGGCGCCAAAGAGGTTAACGAAATCCTGAACTGGATTGCGGCCCAAAATTGGTGCGATGGCAACATCGGCATGTACGGCGACTCCTTTCAGGCAATGATCCAGTTTGCGGCGGTAACTACCGGCAATCCACATCTGAAAGCCATCTTTCCCACTTCAAGTGGTTTTGATCTGTTCAACTCCGTCAGCTACCCAGGCGGAGTCTTTAATAAAACCTTCGCTTCCTTTTTCTCCTGGTCCACCTCCTTTCTTGAATCAGTGTTGACGCCGGTGGATAGCGACAAGGATGGATCATTACTCGCCCAGGCCCGCAAAGAGCGCAGCGGCTCGACGCTTGCAAAGCAGTCGGAAGTTTGGTTTAGAAAATTCCCCTTCCGCGACAGTATCACTTCTGGCGGAATTAAAATCTGGGAGGGACCTGCTAATCTCTACCCTCTCCTTGACCGGATCAATCAATCGGGCATCCCGATCTACATGACGAACGGCTGGTATGACCTGTTCTCGGGCGCGAACGACATGTTCCTCTGGTATGCCAACCTTACCGTGCCAAAACGTCTGCTCGTCCGTCCCGCGGATCACAGCGAGGTGGAAAAAAAACAATTTGACCTCGACTTTGGTGCCGAAGCGCACCGCTGGTTCGACTACTGGCTGAAGGGGATCGACAATGGCATTATGAACGAACCGTCCATTTACTACTATGTTATGGGGGCGTCGAAGAAGGACGCCTGGCGGACAAGTAATCAGTGGCCACTCGCAAACCAGAAACTGACCCGCTTCTACTTCGGCGAGGGAAAAACTGGCAGCGTCGCCTCAATCAACGACGGTTTCCTGCGCCCAGAAGCCTCAAGCCACGAGGATGCCGCCGATGCTTATACGGTGGACTATTCGACGACGAGCGGCAAGTACTCACGATGGTATGCTGTCAATTGGCCCCGTAACTACCCCAACATGCAGACCAATGACCAAAAAGCTTTAACCTACACTACCCCGCCCCTGGAATCGGATATGGAAGTCACTGGCCATCCTATAGTGCACCTCTGGTTTGTCACCAATGCCTCAGACCTCGATTTTTTTGTCTACCTCGAAGAGGTGGATGGCAGCCGATCAACCTACCTCACCGAGGGCACCCTGCGGGCGTCGCACCGCGCTTTGAGCAAGGCCCCTTTCAACAATCTGGGACTGCCCTACCACCGCCATTACAAAAGCGACTTGGCGCCGATTGCAGCAGGCAAGCCGGTTGAGTTGGTGTTTGACCTTATGCCGACTTCGTACCTGTTCCGCGCAGGCAATCGCATCCGTATCACCGTCACCTGCGCCGATGCCGACAACTTTGAGACGCCTGCTCTCAACCCGGCGCCGAAGATCCGCCTGCTGCGGAACACCGCTCATGCCTCATTCGTCGAGTTCCCGATCATTCATGGTCGTTAGGTAACCCTGCATGATGTCAATTTTACGGCAGAGGCAGGGATGCAGGGGACATAGTTAAATTCTTTGAAGAACTTACCCAAACCGGCAAATGACTTAACCATAGCTCATGTCCAATACATATCTTCTTGGGGAGGAGACAGTATGAAACTCAAAGACCAAACTGCGCTCATTACCGGCTCAAGCCGGGGCATCGGCGAAGCTATCGCCCGCGCTTTTGCAGCAGAAGGCGCGCGGGTCGCTATCACGGGACGCTCGACGCATGAACTGGAAGCATTGCAAAAGGAGTTTAGCCGCTTGGGCGTGCGATGCGAGAGCATCGTCGCCGATCTCACACAGAGGGACGCCGTCGAGCGAGTGTGGACGCAAGTAACGCAAGCGTTCGGACACGTTGACATCCTGGTCAACAACGCGGGCATGGGCAGCGGTCCGAACTTCAACCCCGTCGTAGATTACGACGACGACCTTTGGCAGACGATGCTACACGTCAACCTCACTGTACCCTATCTGTTCTCGAAGAAGGCGCTACCCTCAATGATCGAGCGCAAATATGGACGCATCATTATGACCGCTTCTGTCAACAGCAAGAAGGGGTTGCTGTACGGCGTGGCGTATGCGGCGAGCAAACATGGCCTCTTGGGGCTGATGCGGACGTTGGCGATGGAGACGGCGAAGCAGGGCATCACCGTCAACGCCATTTGCCCCGGGCCTGTACGCACACGCATGAATAATTTGCGCGTGGAGTATGACGCGAAGCGTCTCGGCAAATCGGTGGCGGAATATGAGGCGAGCTTGACCGCGATTGGTCGCCGTCTTGATGCACACGAGATTGCGCCGCTCGTCGTGTATCTCGCCAGCCGCGAAGCTTCCGTCGTCACGGGACAGGCATTCAATATTGATGGCGGGTTATTGATGGTATGACGGCATTTTGTGATATCGCACACAGCACCATTACCGAATCGGGTAAGTGCGATGGCTTCAATATGACAAAAGATAGGAGGTTACAGGAAGGGATAAAAAGAAATTGACATCGGGCTTGTGCATAAAGGTTTATTTCAATGTAGCAATATAAAAACAATTCTCCGGTTAAACCAATGGAAGCCATCTCGGTCGAGATACTTCTTATCTCTGCTATAATTTTTATGCCAGTATCCCTTGCCCTAACCATTCTTTATGGCAAAAGGTTGAGGGAATGGGAATAGGGTCTGGTTGGATCTTTTGCGGTCAATGTCCTCTTATATGACATACTTAAAATAGTTTTTCCTATATCATTTGCGACGCTCTATCTGATTCGACAAAGGCATATGAGAATGGACATCCGATGTTGAAACCAAGGCCAATATCCCTATCAGCGTGTTCCCTGGTTGCCCTATTCTTCTTAATCCTCTGCCGGCCGATGACTTCCATTGCAGCAGGAGGGATTAACGATCATACCGGTTCAATTGTGGTTGCTGGATTGCAACGCACATACCTCGTTCATATTCCGCCTTCCCATGATAAAATGACACCCGTACCGCTTGTCATCGCGTTACATGGAGGCAAAGGGACGGGTGAACATATGAAGAAACATACCCTCGGCGGCTTCAATAAACTATCGGACAAAGAAGGTTTCATTATTGTCTATCCGAATGGAATGGATAAACAATGGAATGACGGCAGGAGTAAAGAAGAAACAAAATCTCGTGCACATAAGGAAAACATAGATGATACCGGCTTCATCTCGGCCTTAATCGACACCTTTATAAAAGAATACAATGTAAACCCCAAATCTGTTTATGTGACCGGAATTTCAAACGGAGCGATCATGTCTTATCGTCTCGCTTGCGAGCTAAGCGATAAAATAGCCGCCATCGCTCCGGTGGATGGAAATCTTGCGCAGAATTTTTTACCAAAGTGTTTACCCTCAAAACCAATTTCAGTCTTAGCCATTAATAATGTTAACGACCCTTTGATGCCCTGGAAAGGTGGAGATATTACAGGGCCCTTTGGTGTGAAAAAACTTGGCAAGGTTTTATCGGTTGCTCAAACCATTGAATATTGGGTAAAGCACAATGGATGCACTCTCTCTCCGATCATAATAGAAGAGCCGGATAGAGATCCCAAGGACGGCACAAGGGTTCGGCGGGAAGAATACAGCGGAGGGAAAGACAATACGGAAGTGATTCTTTATGCAATCGAGGGCGGCGGACATACCTGGCCGGGCGGTTATCAATACTTACCGGCGAGCATTATCGGCAAGACGAGTAAAGATATAGATGCCAATGAGGTTATCTGGAACTTCTTTAAAAAACACTCAAGAAACTGATTAATCTCGCAAAAAGGAGAACTTGTTAATTTTTGACGGGCTGTTGCCCAAATGATACTTGCAACGATTATACATTCGAGCTATAAGCATGGCAGCACAAATCTGGAATGGAGATATTGCCATGATGGGACAACAGACAGGAATTCAGCCGAAGATCTTCTATCATCATATGAACCTGGAACAAAGGATTCCCCGGACACACCTTCTGAGAAGGATTCAAGAGCAGATTGACTTTAACTTCATCTATGCAGAGGTCAGAGACACCTATGGGGGCAACGGGAATGTGTCCATTCCCCCTCCTGTAATCCTGAAGATGATGTTGCTGTTAGTTCTTTACAATGTTCGATCGGAACGAGAGTTAATGGAAACGATCCCCATGCGTTTAGACTGGCTATGGTTTTTAGGGTACGACATAGACAGTGAGGTGCCGGATCACAGTGTTTTGAGTAAAGCCAGGGCGCGGTGGGGAGTGGAAGCGTTTAGGGGGTTCTTTGAGCGAATGGTGTGGCAATGTGTGGAGGCGGGGTTAGTGGACGGCAGAAAGATCTTTGTGGATTCGAGCCTGGTGGATGCGGATGCATCGAACAACTCCGTGATCGACACGCGATCGTTGAAGGTTCAACTCCAGGAGGGCTACAAGAAGCTGGAAGCACGATTAGAGGAAAAGAGCGAGAGCACGGATTCCTCCAGGAGATACGTTAAAGAGAACAGCCGATACATTTCAACGACCGATCCGGATGCATCGATAGTGAATCGTGGCAAGCCCAAACTCTCCTATCAGGTACATCGGGCCGTGGATGAGCGGAGTGAAGTGATCACGGCGATCGAGACGACAACAGGAGATGTCAATGAAGCGCATGAGATGATTCCTCTGATAGAGAGCCACCGTTTAAATACAGGGATCAATGCGGATACGGTGGTGGCCGACAGCAAATACGGGACGATCGAGAACTTTTTGGCCTGTCATGATAGAGGAGTAGAGGCCCACATGCCGGACTTGAGGGAAATTTCATTGAAGCGTACAGAAAAGCAGAATATCTTTGGGGAAGAGCGGTTTGAGTATGATCGGGAGAGTGACACCTATCGTTGTCCGGCTGGGCATCGGTTGAAGCCTAGATCATTACATATGAGTCGGCAAAGTAGAGATTACGCTGCACCCAAGAAGATTTGTGCAGCATGTGACTTAAGAGAGCAGTGTACTAGAAACAGATCAGGTCGGACAATTAAGCGACATCTGAGGCAGGAAGATCTAGACAGGATGCGAGAAGCGAGTCGATCGGCCAAAGCGAAGCGGGATATCAAAGTGAGGCAGCATTTGATGGAGCGTTCCTATGCCAGAGGGACGCGGTATGGATATGACCGGGCACGATGGAGAGGGCTTTGGCGGGTGCAGATACAGGAATACCTGATCTCTGCTGTCCAGAACATTGAGGTTTTGCTT
This sequence comes from uncultured delta proteobacterium, assembly GCA_963827685.1. Lineage (GTDB taxonomy): Bacteria > Desulfobacterota > BSN033 > BSN033 > UBA1163 > UBA1163. The sequence goes on from CAWHBU010000003.1 coordinate 119,233, forward strand.
AGGTACGGATCTTACCTAAAGAGAAGTCCATCGGTGATGATGGAGCAGATCAAAGGGGCTGTGACAAGGGAGATAAGGTCCTTTTCAGATTTTAAGGAGCTAATGAACTCAAAAATTGGCCGAATGGTGCTATTTGGTTTTACTTACCCTCGGCTATCATTCATGGAAACTCAAACTGTCAGATATTTTTGAATTGGGCTTTTGAGCAACAGCCCGTTGAGACCTGACCTTTATGATGAACCAGGAAGTGCCCGAACACGGGGAGACACTGAAAAAAACAGAGAAATTCATGACATTTGAAGATTTGACCCTATTGCACCACTTCCGAAGTTATGCTCTCTCTCATCGGTGATCATCAATCATTAGCCTTGAGTAATCTCCAAACTTTGTGAAAGAGGTAGCCCCCTTTTTTGACTCTTTCTTCCTGAAGTCTGCAACAGGACATCATAGCGAAACATGCTCGATTTCAATCCGTTATCATCGATGCTCTTTTCTCTTCCCCTACCGCTGGAGCAAGAAATAGTGCAAATAATGCTTGACAAAATTTTCCATGGTGGTATAGGGAATCGTATACCAAATTGAAATGAGAGGAGGACGAACATGAAACGCATTTTAATCCTAGTTCTTGCAGGTTTGTTCTTGATGAGCACGGGGGCACTGGCCGCTCCCGACAGCAAAGTGATCGGCGATGCCCGTTCGATCGATACCAAGTACGCAGGCCCCTTTAACGTGAATCTTGAGAAGTGGTTTGCGGACCATCCCGTGGAACCCGGGAAGATGCTTAGGCTGGAAACGATATTTCAGACACCCCGGGTCACGGTAGTTTCGCTAGCGGCGTCTCAACTTATCGATCTCCATTACCATAGGTTCGCTGATGAGCTTATGGTTGTGATTAAAGGCCAGTGCGAAGAGTATGTTGACGGCAAATGGGTTTTGATGAATCCCGGTGATGTGCACTACAATCCACGGGGAGTAATCCACACTGGCCGGATTGTGGGCGACAAGCAATTCCAGGCCCTTACTATCTTCACTCCATCTCCACCTCCCAATGACCGGGTGTTCCTCAACAGCGAAATAACCACCGCCAAGGTTGGTGCTGTTGTGGGCGACTGGTCATTGCTGGATACTCAGTATAAGAAAGGTGCCATCTTTAACCTGGATGCGTGGTACGCCGCTCATCCAATTGAGGCTGGCAAAAACATGCGGATCGACGCGGCTATGGGAACGCTGCGCAGCCAACTAATGATCGCGCAGAGGCCCAGCCTCCCAGTTCATTATCATGGTTCGGCAGACGAAATTATTTACATCTATAAAGGTGTAGGCGAACTGTATATCAATGGAGAATGGGTAAAAGTATATCCTGGCGAGATTCACTTCTGTTCGCGAGGATATATCCACGGCATTCATCCGGCGGGTGATGGCGAGTTCAAGATTTTTGCTGTTTTCGCTCCGCCGCAAGCGAACGGCAGCGACAGGATATTCGTAGATTTAAAGTAAGTAGATTTCTAATCGACCCGAAGGGCAGAGTTCCATGGGCGTGCCCTTCCTGTATGGGGTTAAGTCCTGTCGGGCTGCTTATCGATTAAATTTTAAAATCAAAAATCTCAATGATGCTGACTTCAGGGCGGGGGTTCTTTCCCGCCCTTTTTATTTGTTTCTCCGGCCCTTTTGATTATGTACATTTCTACCAGTAATCGTTGACTTTTGGGGTTATCTAAGAATGCGCATTTGTAGGTACTCGTTAGGCTGAGGAGTCAATTCACAATCTCTTTCAGATTAAGTTTCGTTTAGGAAAATTTGAGGAAAACGAGCAGACCTTAAACTTAAGTCTCGTCCAGGACGTTTCATAATTGTCCAGTGTTACTACCTATCTACATAATGTATTAAGAAGCCCTCCAATGGCCGATTGCAAAGGAATCTCATTCCATCCCGAAGGATTTATCTGTAATAATACATTTCCCTGGTTTTCGCTCCTTAGATTATCGGCTCTGGCCGAATCAACCACCCTGCTTCTCCCCGATCCTAAAATTGGCCAGTGTCTCAAGGGCCTGTACCATTGCGGCATGATCCAGTTCAGCGCCGCCCGAAGCTGATACTGCATTGAAAAGTTCCTGGGCTGTTGCGGTATGGGGTAGACTTACCCCAAGCTCTCTGCCTGTCTGGAGGGCAAGGCGAAGGTCCTTCTGGTGCAGTCTTATTCGAAATCCTGGCTGAAAAGTTCGCTTGATCATCCGTTCCCCATGAACGTCGAGAATACGGCTTTGCGCGAAACCACCCAATAGCGCCTCCCTCACTTTCACGACATCTGCGCCGGCTTTTGACGCTAGAAGAAGCGCCTCCCCCACAGCCTCAATGGTGAGGGCGACGACAATTTGATTGGCTACCTTGCAAATCTGTCCATCGCCGTTACCGCCTATGTAAACGATATTCTTACCCATCTTTTCAAATAGCGGCTTGATCCGGTCGAAGACCTCTGCCTTTCCGCCTACCATGATCGACAGCGTCGCATTCTGTGCACCGATCTGACCACCGGATACTGGCGCATCGAGCATCTCTATACCTTGGTTTCTCAGTCGTTCGGCAAATCTCCGCGTTTCTATGGGAGAGATAGAACTCATATCAACAACCGTTGATCCGGACTTGATGCCTTTGGAGACCCCATCCGTACCAAACAATACTTCTTCTACATCCGGGGTGTCGGGAAGCATCAAGAAAACAATTTCAGATCGCTCTGCCACTTCCTTCGGGTTTTTGCATGGAATGGCACCCAACGCCGCAAGCTCTGCTACGGACGCATAAGTCCTGCTATGCACATAGAGGGCATCCCCCGCTTTTGCCAAGTGACCCGCCATCGGTTTTCCCATTATTCCCAGACCGATAAATCCGATCCTTAACATGGTCTCATCCTCCTTTACCCCGTTAGAAAGCCTCTGCATTTATGCCGGGGATGGTAGAAACAGAAAGCACCAGCTCGTTATTTAGGACGGGGTCAAAGCCCCGCCCTTTCTAACGGGGTTCACAGATACGGCTTAATCCATTCCAGCCCTTCTTCTGTCGTTTTGAGCGGTTTGTATTCACAGCCGATGAATCCGTCGTAGCCCGCCTCATGAATGAAACGAAAGAGATTTTGAAAGTTAATCTCCCCTGTCCCCGGCTCGTGCCGTCCCGGATTATCAGCTATCTGGATATGGGCTATTTTATCAATATTATTCTTCATCGTTTCGGTAAGGTTACCTTCCATGACCTGCATATGGTAGATGTCGTATTGATAGAATAGGTTGGGGTGATCCACCTCTTTTATCAAAGACAGGGCTTGCCCTGTGGAGGAAAGATAAAAACCCGGAATATCCCTCGTGTTAATTGACTCAACCAGAAGACGGATGTTTTCCTGAGCCAGCATTTTAGAGGCGAACCGTAGGTTATTTACCAATGTTTCTCGTATCCGGTTTTCAGGTAGGTCTGGGGTTAATCCTACAAGGCAGTTGACCCGCGCGCACTTCAACGCCTTGGCATATTCAATGGCATGTCCCACGCCTTCCTGAAATTCCCCTATTCTGCCGGGCAGTAAAGCGATGCCCCGTTCCCCTGCTTCCCATCTGCCAGCGGGGAGGTTAAAGAGAACCTGCGTGAGGCCGTATCGGTGCAGTTTGGCAGCCAACTGGCCAGCTTCATAGGCATAGGGGAACATATATTCGATCGCGGTGAATCCGGCTCCTGCTGCCCGCTCGAAACGGTCCAGAAAATCAACTTCTGTAAAAAGCATGGTGAGGCTTGCACTGAATTTGAGCACCTTTTTCTCCTTTGGACCGAGTAAAAAGCCGTGGAAAAAAAGCTTGACACTTAGAATGATTATATCATATAAGCTAATATCATATGAAGACAATAAGATCAAGCGATGTGGTGATTAAGTTTCTATTAGACTTAATCATGAAGGGCGAACTGAAACCCGGCGACAAATTGCCCTCTACTGAGAATCTCGCCAAGAAGATCGGTACGAGCGTGATCTCCGCGAGAGAAGCTGTTCAGAATCTGTCGGCCGTCGGTCTCGTTGAGATCAGTCACGGCAGGGGCATCTTTATGACGGAAGGGACCCCGGTCATCGAAGAGCTACTCGAGGCGCGGAAGATCATCGAATCTCACAATGCCATGATGGCAGCAGAGAATATAGATCCAGGCGGTCTAAAAAATATTGAGGATCTATTGGCGGAGATGGATAAAGACATAGAAAGGGGGGATATTGATTCCTTCAGCGAACTGGACTATGAGTTTCATCTCTCCATAGGGAAGGCGGCTGGCAACCGTATTTTGCTCAAGGTCCTGGAGAACATCAAAGATCTTCTTCGCTATCAGCAGTCGACAATCAACAGTCTTCCCAATATCATCCGGAGTTCATCCGTACGCCACAGAGAGATTCTCGACGCCATCAGAACGGGAGATCCGAATCTGGCAGCACAGGTTATGACCAAACATATCACGGAAGTGATCAAGTCTTGGAAGAAGCATGTGAATCCCATCCGGGAAAGGAAAGGGAAGTTTAGGAGCGGGATATACAAAAATCCAATACATAGGAGGTTAAGATGAAAGCGAAAGGACCGGTGGTAATCTGTTTATCTTTATGGATGGTTTTTATTTTGTCAGCACCACTTTTTGCCCAACCGTCCAAGGTGATTAAAATTGGGGCCGTCTATCCCTTGACGGGTAACATCGCCTCAACAGGGCTTGATTGCAAACGGGGAGCAGAGCTTGCCGTCGATATTATTAATGGCAAATATGATCTTAATCTCCCCCTGGCGAAGGTCGAGGGGCTGCCGAACCTTGGAGGCGTCAAAATCGAGCTTGTTTTTGCCGACACGAAGGGAGACCCCAGAAATGGTATGTCGGAAACTGAAAGACTCATCAGTCAAGAGAAGGTCGTCGCCATTATCGGAGCCTATCAGAGCTCGGTGACCAAAACAGCAAGCCAGGCGACAGAAAGACTTAAAGTGCCCTATGTCTGCTCCGACTCCTCTTCCCCTACGCTGACGGAGAGAGGGTTCCAATATTTCTTCAGGGTCAGCCCGCATGATGGGATTTTTGCCAGAGACCAATTCCAGTTCCTGAAAGATCTGGAGAAAAAAACAGGACAGAAGGTCAGCACGATTGCCCTTCTTTATGAGAATACCGAATTCGGATCCAATGTGGGAAAAGCGGCAGCTCAATATGCGAAGGAATTCGGTTACAAAGTTGTGGCAGATGTTTCCTACCCTGCTAATGCCACAGACGTCACCAGTGAGGTGGGAGCGTTGATAAAGGCTAAACCCGATGTTTTGATGCATGCCTCCTACATTACAGACGCCATCCTTTTTACCAAGACATTCAAAGAAATGAATTTTTCACCCAAAGGGATCATGACCTTTGCCGGCTATATCGAGCCTGCCTATCTCCCCGCGGTGAAGTCAGATGGGAACTACATTATCATCCGGTCAACGTTCGCCCTGGATCTTGCGAAAGGCAAACCGCTCGTTGCCCAGGTGAACGAGCTCTTTAGGAAAAAGTACGGGCTTGACATGAGTGAGAATGCGGCCCGCAGTTTTGCGGCTCCCTTTGTCCTCGCGGATGCCATCAATCGGGCCAAGTCGATCAAGAGTGATGATATTGTCAAGGCTCTGCTTCAAACCAATATCCCCGGCGATCAAATGATTTATCCCTGGAAAGGGATCAAATTTGATCCGAAAACGCACCAGAACATATACGCACGCGGGACCCTCGTCCAGGTTCTGGACGAGAAATACGTGACGGTGTGGCCCTTTGACGCCGCAGCGAAAGGGGTTGTCTGGCCATTCCCGGCTTGGAGGGGGAGAAAGTAAGAAAACAAACATCCAACGACGAGGTGAAGACAGGTGCCTGAACAGCTCTTACAGCAGGTGATAAATGGTCTGTTGATCGGATTCATGTATGCCCTGATCGCGATAGGTCTGACGCTCATCTGGGGTGTGATGAATATTGTCAATTTTGCCCACGGCGACTTCCTGATGGTCGGTATGTTCGCCTCCTTCTGGCTTTACACCCTCTATGGCTTAGACCCCATTTTTTCCATCCCTGTCTGCACGGCCCTCCTCTTTGTGATGGGAGTGCTCATCTACCGCTTCGTTGTGAGCAAGGTGATGTCCGGACCGATACTGGCCCAGCTGGTGGTCACCTTCGGGGTCAGCATCTTCATCTCCAACCTGGCCGTCTATTTGTGGACCCCCGACTTTCGACTCATTTCAAAGCCACTCCTCAGCGGCACCTGGGTGATCGGAGAGGTCCAGCTGAGTATTCCGAAAACCGTGGCCTCCATCGGGAGCGTCATCACCTCCCTTTTTGTTTTCCTTTTCCTGAAAAAGACGAAGACGGGTAAGGCCATTCTTGCGACCGAAATGGATCGGGAGGCGGCACTGCTGATGGGTATCAACACAGAGCGTATCAACTCCTTCTCCTTCGGGATGGGTGCTGCCCTCGTTGGAATTGCGGGGGCCTTCTTGTCGACCTACTATTACATCTATCCTCAGGTGGGCGGTGTCTTCGGCACGATCGCCTTTTGCGTTGTGGCCCTCGGTGGTTTCGGGAGCATCGAGGGGGCTTTCATCGCGGGGATCTTGGTGGGACTGGTTCAGACCCTGGGAGGTTTTTTCTTCGATCCTGCCTACAAGTATGCCATCGTCTTTATGATCTATCTCATCACGGTCTGGATAAGGCCCCAGGGACTCTTAGGATGGTAGCCCATGCGGAATATGACATTTAAACAGATCTGCAGCGGATTGATCGCCTTGATCTTTGTGGTCATCTTTCCTCTTCTTACTACGAATACTTTTGCCCAGCATGTCATGATCCTCTTTTTCATGTTCGGAATGATGGGAGTTGCCTGGAATATCATGGGTGGCTATGCAGGGATGTTCTCCTTTGGCCAGGTGGCCTTTTTCGGCATCGGAGCTTATACCTCCTCTTTCCTGCTGATGGCCTACCAGGTCAATCCCTGGATAGGGCTGATCGTCGGCGGATTGGTAGCCGCCCTGGTGGGCGCAGCCATTGGCTATCCCTGTTCTAATTTAAGAGGCCACTACTTTGCGATCGCCAGCATTGCCTTTGGCGAGATCGTCCGAACCCATTTCAATAACTGGAAGCTGATCGGCGCGGCGGAAGGCCTGTCTCTCCCGATGTTGAATGAAGGGTTCAAGAATTTCATGTTCCATTCATCTAAGTTGCCCTATTATTACATTATGCTTGCCTTCCTGATCATCTCCCTGCTGGTCTGTTATCTTATCAGCACTTCCAAAATAGGGTATTATTTCCGAGCCATAAAAGAAAGCCACGACGTCGCCAAGGTTCTTGGGATCAACGTCGTCTGGTACCGCCTCATCGCCATCATGATCAGTGCGTTTCTAACGGCCATGGCGGGAACCTTCTATGCTCAGTACGTTCTTTACATAGATCCGGAGAGTGTGATGTTGCTGCCCATATCGATCCAGATCGTCCTGATATCGATGCTTGGAGGAGCGGGCTCGGTGATGGGGCCTGTCGTCGGCGCGGCGATCCTGATCCCTACTTCCGAAGTCACACGAGTTTGGTTGGGTCATAAGGGGACCGGAGTCGACATGTTGATCTACGGATTCCTCATCACCCTCATCTCCGTTTATCAACCGAAAGGGGTATGGGGACTGTTTACGAATATGGGCAAGAGGGCAAAATGAAGAAGGGTTCTTGTCTGGAAGTGAAAGGGATTACGAAACATTTTGGAGGACTCTACGCAAATGACGACATCGATTTCTCTGTCGAGGAAGGAGAGATTGTAAGCATTATCGGCCCGAACGGAGCGGGAAAATCGACGCTATTTAACTGCATTACGGGTTTTTATCCACCCAACAGCGGGAAGGTATTCTTTTTCGGAGAAGAGATCACCCATCGAAGGGCGGATACCATCTGCAAAAGGGGGGTGGCAAGAACCTTTCAGGTCGTTCAGATTATCGGAGATATGACGGTTCTGGAAAATGTGACGACAGGGGCACTGCTCCGTTATACGAAAATAGGTCACGCCAGAAGAAAGGCTGAAGAAGTGTTGGCCTTTACCGGTCTGGTAGAGAAGAAAAACTTCCCTGGGATGGCGCTGACCATTGCAGATAAAAAGAGACTGGAAGTGTCGATGGCCTTGGCCACTCAGCCAAGGCTGCTCATGCTCGACGAATCGATGGCAGGGCTTACGGTTGTCGAGCTTAGAAAGATGATTGACCTGATCAAAAGTATTAGGAAAAACGGGATGACCCTCATTGTTGTGGAGCATGTGATGGAGGCCGTCATGGAGATATCCGATCGTGTGGTCGTCTTGAATTCAGGAAAAAAGATCATGGAAGGCTCTCCGAAGGAAGTGGTTTGCCACGCAGACGTCATTCAAGCCTACCTGGGGGAGCGGTATGTTGTCAGTCAATAATATTTCTGTCGGTTATAAGGGCCTTCTAGCAATCCAGGACGTCTCCTTTCATGTGGATCAGGGGGAAGTCGTCAGCCTCATCGGTTCCAACGGCGCCGGAAAATCGACCATTCTGAAGACCATTTCAGGTCTTTTGCATCCGGAGAAAGGAGAAATCCTACTCGATCATCATCCTATCCATGAGACGCCAACCTATGACATCGTGAAGAAAAAGATTTCGATGATTCCGGAAGGCAGGCGGCTGTTTGGCAGGCTATCCGTCTTGGACAATCTCCTCCTGGGTGCCTATGTTCTCAATTCCAAAGAGGAGATAGAGAATGCCCTCGAGAATGTATTCAACATTTTCCCCATCTTGAAGGAAAGGAAGAGCCAACGCGCCGATACCTTCAGCGGCGGGGAACAGCAGCAATTAGCCATTGCAAGGGGATTGATGTCAAGTCCCTCGCTCCTGATGCTGGATGAACCTTCCCTGGGGCTCATGCCCAGATTAGTTTCCGAGATCTTTCATATCGTCCGTGAGATAAGCCAGAAGGGCGTGACTGTACTCCTTGTCGAACAGAACGTTTTTGAAGCCTTGCAGATATCACATCGAGCCTATGTCCTTCAGACAGGCCGTATCGTCCTTGAAGGTAGGGGAGACGAGCTGATCAAATCCGACCTTGTAAGAAAAGCCTATCTCGGTATGTAATGTCATCAGGAACGTTGACCCCAAGAAAGGTGCACTAACCGGACGGCCTATTCTCAGAGGTGCGGATGCAGATTATTATGAAGTATGGAAGAAAAGGATTGGCGATTGAACTCCCGGAGGGTCTCAAAGTAGATGTGATAAAGAAAAAGGCAATGCCAATCCTCAAGGACCCTGCGGCAGCACTGAGATCTGGGTTATCACACCCTGTTGGGTGTAAGCCTCTGGCGAAAGAGGTAAGGGGAATCAAAAATATCTGCATAGCGATCTGTGATATTACGAGACCTGTGCCTCACGGGATCGTGTTGCCCGTCCTCATTCAGGAGTTGATCGACGCCGGTGTGAATCCGGCCTCTATCACGTTGCTCATAGCAACGGGTCTTCACCGACCGAACGAAGGGGAAGAACTTCGGGAATTGATTGGGAGCGATTGGGTCCTCGAAACCGTGCGAGTCGTAAACCACTTTGCGAAAAATGACGAAGACCATGACTATCTTGGGATTACCCCCCGGGGAATGCCCGTCAGGATAGACAAACGGTTTGTGAATGCAGAGATGCGCATCGCTGTCGGATTGATTGAACCTCACTTTATGGCGGGTTACTCAGGGGGAAGAAAAGTGATTGTGCCGGGAATCGCACATCAGGATACCATCCGGGCACTGCACTCAACGAGGATGCTCGAAAATGAGGGCGTGGCCAACTGCAGACTGGACGGCAATCCAGTCCATGAGGAGCAAATGGCCGTCGTCAAGATGGTGGGCAGGAGTCTTGCGTTAAATACAGTGATCGATGAAGACCGTAGACTATCTTTCGTAAATTTTGGCGACATCGAGAAGAGTTATCTCGCCGCTATTGCCTTTGCCCGACCCTATTTTGAAATCCCCGTTGCACGAAAATATAATACAGTCATCACCAGTTCCGCAGGCTACCCCCTGGATCGAAACTATTATCAGACGATAAAAGGCATGGTGGGTGTGGCAGATATTGTCGAGCCGGGGGGCAATCTTTTTATCGTCTCAGAATGCTCCGAGGGATTGGGTACCCCGGAATATGCCGAGTCACAGGCCAGGTTAATCAATGTTGGAATGGAGAGATTCCTCGAAGAAACCTCGCAGAGGCAGTTTGCCTCTATCGATGAATGGGAATCCATCATGCAAATCAAGGCCATGAAGACCGGAACCATACACCTTTATAGTGAATGTCTCACGAAGGAAGAACAGGCACTGACAGGCGTTAAGGTAATCACATCCCTGACGGAAGCGATCAAAAGAAGCGTGGAGGAGAAAAAGGATAACCACGTGGCCGTCGTACCTGAAGGTCCTTACGTCATATCTCTTTACAGACCCGGAAATAAAAAGGGATACAACCTGAACGATTGATGGAACCTCCTTCCGGTCCGTGATCAACAATCTCCCTGAGATCATAATCATGAAGACCTGAGTCAAGGAAACAGATTCGACCCCAGAAGACGCCCAAGACACAATGGATACACTAAAGAGAAAGAAAGGAGATGAACATGGCAATTGCTTCGAATATCCGCCCAGGTGACGACCCCGTTGAGGTTTCCAAAAAACTCGTCGGCCAAACGCGAACTCAATTAATGAAAGAGCTGCTCGCTTACTTTGATATACCGGCCAATATCATCAATCACGTGTTCGGCAATCTCTATGCGCGCGACGTACTGACGCAGCGGGAGCGGGAACTCTGCGCAGTGGCCGCATTGTGTGTTTTGAATCGTGCCAATGAACTGAAGAGCCACATCATTGCTGCGGTCCGTACCGGGGCCACCAAGGCAGAGGTGGCTGAAGTGATCCTCCAGATGTCCACCTACGGCGGCATGCCGGTTTGCCTCGAGGGCCTGGAAATCGCCAGACAGGTCTTTGAAAAGAGTACGGCATCGCCGGTAAAGAAAAAATAAGGTTTCTCCGCCCTGGAATAATAGAAGCATTATACATTGCTCAGAAAATAACCCCGCAAAATACTCCTCTCCCCTCGGTGGGAGAGGATAGAGGTGAGGGGGGACACGATTTGGACATTCACCCCCACCCTCGCCCTCCCCCATCGAAGGGGGAGGGGACAAACGGAGTCAATTCTCATGGTTCCAGGGTGACGAACCCGTCATGAAAGATTGTTTTACTCTTTGTCTAAATCAAAAAAGAGGGTGGCCACTCATGAAGTTGCTAAGAACCCCTGATGAAAGATTTAAAGGATTGCCAGGTTATCCTTTTAAACCACACTATGTTGAAGTCGAGGGGGTAAGAATTCATTACGTTGATGAAGGCCATAATGACTGTGAGACAGTATTAATGATGCATGGCGAACCCTCGTGGTCGTATCTCTACAGAAAAATGATACCTGTCGTGGTTGGGTCCGGATACCGCGTCATCGCTCCAGACCTGGTTGGATTCGGAAAATCAGATAAACCGGCGGAGATGAGCGATTATTCATATCAAAAACATGTCGGCTGGATGACCGGACTCATCACATTACTTGATTTAAGGAATATTACGCTGGTATGCCAGGACTGGGGTGGTTTGATCGGACTGCGCATTGCCGCCGAACACGAAGAACGATTTAAACGGATATGCGTCTCAAACACAGGTTTGCCAGCCGGAAAAGGAGAGCCATCAGAGGCTCTTCTCGCGTGGCGGGAATATTCTCAAAAAACACCTGATTTCAATACTGGCGAAATCGTTAACAGGGCCTGCGTGAATAAACTCGTACCGGAAGTGATTGCCGCCTACAATGCTCCCTTCCCCGATGATTCATATAAAGCCGGTGCAAGAATTTTCCCGACGCTGGTCCCCACATCGCCTGATGATCCGGCTGTGCTGGCGAATCTAAAAGCGTGGGATGTTCTTTCACGGTGGGAGAAGCCTTTCCTCACTGCTTTTAGCGATTCAGATCCCATCACGAAAGGCGCCGATGCCCATTTCCAAAAAACCATACCCGGGACAAAGGGAATGAAGCACACAACGATCATGAACGCCGGCCATTTCGTTCAGGAAGATAAGGGTGGGGAATGGGCTCGGATCATCGTGGAATTTATCCGCGAGAATTAAGTTTCATGGATCAATCAGACCGGGGGGCAAATATATCATGGTATTTCTTAGATGGGCAACAAGGGTTATGCTTGAAAAACTAATGTGAAGAAAATGGGTTGTCTCATCCTTTGCAGGGAGGCTTCACGTTAGTGCACATTTCTCCGCGGAACAGGGAGCGAGAAAGGGAAATATATGACTCACCACCATGCGCAGACGAAGGTACAACAACAGAGGAACGATCTTACTGGCGAGCATGCAGTGGGTGATGCCGGCCAGATCGTGTTAGGCTGTCTCTTTGCGGTAATCTGGATAGCTGACACATTCTTTGTCCAGTCCACAATTTTCCTCAACCAGCATGTGCCACTAAGTGCCAGAATACCTGCTGGAATCATTCTGCTGGTTCTGTCAGGCTATTTGGCGAAAACGGGGATGTCTATTGTGTTCGGCGAAGGAAGAGAGACACCTGGTGTCATTCGGAAGAGTGTGTTTAATGTTGTGCGCCATCCGATATACCTGAGCGAGATTCTACTTTACTTAGGTCTCCTGCTTTTAAGCATATCGCTCGCTGCTACAGTGGTTTGGCTTATCGCAATCGGGTTCTTGCATTACATATCTCGTTACGAAGAAAGACTGCTGCTTTCGCGTTTTGGCGAGCAGTATGAGCAGTACATGCGCGAAGTGCCAATGTGGATCCCGCGGCTTCGGAAAAGATGATTGGTCACTCAGAACCATCCGACGCTTCAACGGCCTGCCGCCGAAGAGAAACTGGGGATTAAATTCTTATTCTTTATTTTATTTCAACCTCGTTAAAGGATTCCGATAATGGCGAGACCTCTTTGTGTCAACATCCGAGATTTAGCCCCATCCTTTACCCCGTTAGAAATAATGCCCCGCTGCTCTGCAGAGGGGTTGGGTTTTATAATAATTCCGGCGGGGTTTAATGCCCCGCTCGGTTTCGAGTCGCAACGACTGGAATTTCTAATGGGGTTTACTACGAGGTCGTCCTCTCACGTAGCATTGGAAAGGAATAATGATGCCGGAACTTAATCCGAAACATGTGCAAACGGTAATAGACATTATAAACCGGGGACCATATTTTAGGCACTTATCCATGCCTGTAAAAGACATAGGCATGGGATATTCGCTTGTTGAGCTTGAGATCGGGAATGAGCATTTAAACCCATTTGGTGGACTTCACGGAGGAGTTTATGCTTCAGCGATCGATACAGCCGCCTATTGGGCAGTGTATTGTGAGCTTGATGAAGATGTCGGATTAATATCGCTTGATCTAAAGGTCGATTATCTTGCTCCGGCTAATGCGGGGAAATTGATTATCAAAGGACGCCGCATCAAAATCGGAAAAACAATTTGTTTGGCAGAAGCTACCGCTTTTGATCAAAATGATAAATGGCTTGCTCATGGAATTTCAAAAATGATGGTGACTCAAGGTCTTCAGACAATAAAAGATGCTCTTAATTTCGTAGGGACTGGCTATCTCCCTCCAAAATTTATTTAATTGGCCTAACCTATCCTTCAACAAGCACTGGCAAAATCGCTGGCACCGTTTTTGACAGCCTGTTAAGGATGACGTTGAGCCTGTAGAAAAAGTCTTAAAAGCATGATAAAATCGCCATATCAGTAGCGGCAAAGAGAGCGGAGACCGCTTAGGAGGGACTGGATGGCGAGATACAAAGAGTTTGATTATTCACAGGGAAAGTTCATACCGATCCACTTTGACCGACAGATCTTACCCGGGACGTTTGAGTATAGCCTTCATTACCTCATTGACAACGAGATAGACCTGTCGATTTTTGATTGCCGGTACCGAAACGACGAGATGGGAGCGCCGGCCTACGATCCCACCATCCTATTAAAGATTATCCTGTATGCCTACTCACGAGGAATTACCTCGAGCCGAAAGATAGCGCAGTGTTGTCAAGAGAATGTTATCTTCATGGCACTGTCGGCAGATACGCAGCCGCATTTTACGACGATCTCAGACTTCATTTCGACCTCGGGCCAGGAGATCATCCATCTGTTTCTAGAGATACTGTTGATCTGCGATGAGATGGGGCTGATCGGGAAAGAGATGTTTGCGGTGGATGGCTGCAAGCTGCCTTCAAACGCCTCGAAAGAATGGAGCGGGACGAAGAAAGAACTGGAGAAGAAAAGAGAGAAGATGGAGAAGGTGATCAGGCAGATTGTCAAGCGGCATCGGGAGGTGGATGTTACCGAGGCGGACCGGGGAGTGATGGAGCAAGAAGAGCAGTATGTGGAGACCCTTCGGGGGAAGGTAAAGAAGATAAAGGCATGGCTACGAGAAAACGAGGACAAACCTGGCAAGAGCGGTAAGCCCGTGAAGAGCAACATCACGGACAATGAGAGCGCCAAGATGAAGACCTCGCACGGGGTGATCCAGGGTTACGATGGGGTAGCGGTGGTAGACGGAAAGCACCAGGTGGTTGTACATGCGGAGGCATTTGGAGCAGCGCAGGAACATGATCTTCTTCTTCCTATGCTCGAGGGGACGAGGGAGAACTTCGAGGCCGTCGGCATTAAACAGGATGTCTTCGAGAAAGCAAAGCTCACAGCGGACAGTGGGTTTCATACCGAGGCGAATATGAAGGAGGTCATGGGGCAAGGGATCGATGCCTATATTGCAGACACGCAGTTTCGGAAGCGGGACCCGCGGTTTTCGGACGTTGACAAATACAAAGAGCAATTCAGAAAGGAGAGGGCTGAGTACTACGGAGTGGCCGACTTATACAGGCCACACAGGGATTTTACGATCAGCGAAGACAAGACTCATTGCATCTGTCCTGGGGGTAAGCGCCTGTATCGCAATGGGGGGAATGTGGTGGTCAACGGTCAGCGGGCCATCAAGTTTCATGGGAGAAAGACCGACTGTCGGATCTGCGGACTACGGGAGAGATGCCTGAGACATCCGGACAGAACGGAGGCAAGACAGGTGTACTTCTTTCAGGGGAGTGCGGAGTCGAAGCCGGAGACGTTTACCCAGAAGATGAAGCGCAAAATAGATTCGATAAAAGGCAGACTCATCTACAACAGGAGACTCGGAACGGCAGAACCTGTATTTGGGAATATTTGCTCTACCTTAGGGTTGAACCGATTTACCCTTCGAGGGAAACGAAAAGTGAACACCCAGTGGTTACTCTACTGTGCGGTGCACAATCTATTTAAAGTGCATCGATACGGTCTGGAGCTTGCGTGAACGGAGCCGGATTGGGTGATAGGGTATTGGGGTAAGAAAAATATCATGAAAAGACGAACATTTCGCCAAGAATCGGAAAAACTTTTGATGACAGAAAATAATTTCCTATTTTTGATCCAGCAGAAGAAGCGGTTTTTAAAAAACCGACTTTTTCTACAGGCTCGTTATCCTCTCCCCCAATCTAAAATCAACAGCTCTTAACGTAGATTGATCTCCAAACTTTGTAGCTGGAAGAGGCAGCCCCCTTTTTTAATTCTTTATATAGAGACTTATGTTGACACAACAATCCGAGAGGTGTATTCTGTAAACCAGATAGTGCTCGAACACGGGGAGGCACTGAAAAAACATTAGACAAATTCACGACTCCTGAAGATGTGACCCTGTTGCATCTCCTGTTGCATTCCCTAATAGTCCCCAGGGAGGTCAAGAAAGGTGAAGGTGCTATTTCTTAGTTTCACGAAGACAAGGCGGGTTGTTAGAGATTGAGCAATTGGAAAAAAGTCCCCCAATTAATAAATTGATGTTTTACCGACAAATCTTTTTCCCTTATTTTCATCAGGCCCATACGGTTCATGCCAAAGCCTGACTTTATATTTTTTAAGTCATCGCGAGAGACGAGGAATCCTAATGGGTGGTTCTTGCTTTCAGACTGTGTCAGAAGAATGACAGCCCAATCCATATTTTCCGGGGAAATAAAATGAGAAATTTCTTGCCAAGGTGAAGGCATTTCGAAAAACTCTTTGCCGTGTTTCGCATGAATGAATAAGAAATGGGTTTTACTTTTAATGTAAAAACGGTAAAGCTGTGCATGTCTTCTTATTAATTTTAGATCGAACTTAACCCTCTTTTGTCCTAAGGCAGTTCTTAAGTTCGATAAAAATTCATTAGCTAATTCTTTAGAGGCTTCTGCTGGCACTTCTTTCATCCCATCCTAATACCCGGGTTGATCTATAGGTACCTTTGAGAGCTACCGCTATTCCGTCAATTCATTTATCAACAGAATAAACAACCGGAATTTTCCTTTAAGCCCGTCTGCTGATACAGGGAGGTTCTGTTGAAAGATGGAAAACGGATGCCAAAATTTTGTAAAGAAAGAGAAGCCAACTCATCCGCTGGCTTCCCTTTGAGGGCTCAAACTATTTTTACATCAGTGGCATTAGGGCCTTTGGGGCCTTGGGTGGTTTCGAATTCAACCTCGTCACCCTCCTTCAGGGATTTGAACCCCTCCCCCGTGATTGCCGAGTGGTGAACAAACACATCTTTAGCTCCTTCCACTTCGATAAATCCAAAGCCCTTCTGATCGTTGAACCACTTTACTCGTCCTCTTGACATAATAACCTCCATTTGAACTTAAGTTGAAATAAAAAACCCGCCAAAGAGGGAAACTCACTCTTTGCGGGCTTCCTTTTTTTCGAAGCCCGCTTTGCCCAAAGAGCTTTTGCTCCTTGGTCTCTTATCATTCCCGCCTCAAAGGTTTTACCCTTTTTGGCTCTACTGATAAGATTGCGGGTTTAGAAAAACCTCTATTGTCTTACTTATTTTATAACACAAGAAAGGGATTTTGGCAATGAGATGAGATGGATAAAATTCTTTTAAATAATATTCATTGGAGTTCGCGTCAATCCAGACCTTCCTGAACAAAGGGACTGTCTATGTGGTCGAGCCAACACCCCCCCATTCCGTGGAGCAATATAGTGATCCATCCTTTAATTGAATTTTGAAGGTTTTTACCCTAGCCGCTTTCTATCCCTGGTTTTCGGGTCTCTTTTCAAGACCTTCTTTCAAGCTTCGGAAACATGCAAACTTATGTTTGACATAGAAATCTGAGAGGTGTATTCTGTGAATCAGGAAATACCCGAACACGGGGAGACACCGAAAAAACATCGGACAAATTCATGCCATCTGAAGATGTGTGAACATCTAAGATTTGATCCCACTTTTTTTGGAAAAATGGAGGCTTAGGCATGGTAAGACGATTTAGTGATGAACCGATTCTCCCAATGCGTGCTCTTCAAATATGGCAAATTTTGATAAGTGCTGCACGCAATCGACAAATTCTAACCTACGGTATTCTGGCGAGCATGCTTGGATATGAACGTGCGGGCGTCCTCGCACAACCCCTTGGACACATAATGTACTATTGTCAACAAAATGAACTGCCACCACTAACTATCTTAGTTGTTAACCAGGATACGGGGGTTCCAGGCGAAGGATTAACAGGTGCCGATCTTAATGCGGACAGAGAGTCTGTATTTCGTTACGATTGGTACTCGATAATTCCCCCCACTCCAGAGGAATTCCGCGAAGCATACACGCGCGGGCAACAGTAGGCCCAACAGGCGGCCGCACAAGGATCGATCTTAAACTGTGGCCTCTGATGCGGGCCGGTATCCTGACTTCCAATCCACAATCAACAGCTCTTAAGGTAGATTGATCTCCAAACTTAGAGGTGGAAGAGGTAGCCCCTTTTTTAACTCTCTCCCCGTACTAAATGGTTTACAGATTTTCTAAAAAGGAGTATATTCCAATCAGTAATCCACAGGGTGGGGACGAAAACATTCTTTCATTTTCAGAAATGAAAAATAATAATCAGTGCTTGGTCAACTTTCAATAAAGGTTTATTTCGCCGGGAAAAAGCCTGGGGTCAGACTTAAATATTGACATTTAAGGACAGAACGAAAATTTATCTTCTTTTTAAAAAGAGCAAGAAAAGATCTCAATAATTAAGTCTGACCCCAAAGACATGTCCCAATTGGTAATCATCGACGGCTTTTCATATCTTGACTCACATTATCTATCCATATTATCATATGGTGGGTTTGAGAAATTCATACATTTTATGAAACTTAAGTCGTCCTCTCTGCAGATAAATACACTGTTTCCAATTGGGAGATCATTATATGGTGATCTTAACAACAATCTCGAAAAAGAAACATCTATATCTATCGGCCAACAAGAAGGTTTATCCCAAATAGATGTTCTTGATAACAAATTGAAACAGCACTTCCATAGGAAAATCAAAATTCAGCCGGAATTGTCACGCCAGATAGTAAGCTTTCAGGCAAACAAACCCAGACGCTCATACCGCTGGTATAAATATAAGGAAGCTTTTTCTGCAGCACTCGTCGAATATTTATTTTTTAAATACGGAATTCAATCAGGGAAAGCACTTGACCCCTTTGCAGGAAGCGGAACGGCTTTGTTTGCAGCGAGTGATATGGAAATTGATGTCGATGGGATTGAATTACTTCCTGTTGGACAACAGATTATTTTTGCAAGGGAGTGCTTGGAAAAAGAATTTACTCAGGCCGATCTTGACTCTTTTAAGCATTGGGCGAAGGAGCGTCCTTGGCATGCATCAAAGGTAAAAATACCCCTTTCTAAATTGCCTATCACAGAGGGGGCCTATCCGAAAAAAACACTTGATTCAATTGAGCGATACATCGGAGCCTGGCAGAGAGAAAACAACAAAGTCCAGTCCGTTGTACGCTTCGCTTTGTTGTGTGTACTTGAGCAAGTCAGTTTTACACGTAAAGATGGGCAGTATCTTCGGTGGGATTATCGTTCAGGCCGCCGGCAGGGTGCGAAGCCTTTCGATAAAGGGGAGATACTCAATTTCGATAAAGCAATATGCGAAAAAATAAATGAAATTTACCGCGATTTAGAGGCTGGGAAGGGGTCTGGAGAATTATTTGTTCCCAAAGGCATAAAAGGGAATATTCACCTTTTTTGTGGTTCATGTCTTGATATTATGCCGACTCTGCAGAGGAATTCATACGACGCCGTTGTGACATCTCCACCTTACTGTAATCGTTATGATTATACAAGAACATATGCGTTAGAGTTAGCATTGCTTGGGATAGGAGAAGAGGGGATCAGCAGGCTTAGACAGGAAATGTTAAGCTGCACAGTGGAAAATAGGGCAAAAGATTTATTGAAAATGAATCCGAAATGGATAAATGCCATCGCTGCCGCAGAAAATCAGGAATTGTTGCAGGCAATTTTACGATATCTCGAAGAAGAAAAAGATAAAGGCCAGCTAAACAATAACGGCATTCCAAGAATGGTAAGGGGCTATTTCTATGAAATGGCATGCGTTATTAGTGAAATGGCCCGCGTTTTAAAACCCAATGCCCTATCATTCATGGTCAATGACAATGTGCGTTATGCTGGCGCCAGCATTTCGGTTGATATGATCCTCTGCAACATTGCAGAAAAACTGGGATTCCATGTAGAAAACATTCTTGTTTTGCCAAACGGGAAAGGAAACAGCAGTCAGCAAATGGGAAAACATGGCCGTGATCCATTAAGAAAGTGTGTCTATGTCTGGAGAAAGCTATAAGGTTTATGAAGAAACCGTATCGCAAACATCTATCCGGCTACACCGATCTGCTAACGACTTATGAAGAAGTTAGAGCCGGTTTTGTCGCCTTAGCATTAGAAAAAAACCGTAGGGCCACTCCGTTTGTCGAACAAGCAAGATCTCTTAAAACAGCTGCGAGTCAAGCCAAGAATCCTGCCGATCTTCTTAATATTCAGAGCATACAGCTTGCTTTATTGACGGCCTCAGGAGTGTCAGACAAAGCAATGAAATATCTGGAGTCTAATGACAAATTAGAAGCAATCCAAAAATTGATTGAAAAATACCTCGAACCCGCTGGATCAGCCTTTGTCGAAGAATTAGTATTTAGATTTCTTTTGACAAGAGGAGATACTTTGGGAGGTTCAATGCGAAATGTCGGTGGAGTTTTAGGTGAGCGTAAATTGGCACGAGCAACACTTGCCAACCTTGCACTTGCAGGAATTGCTTATCAATGGCTTCATGCTGACAGCGAAGAATGGATCGTTGGAAAAAGAGATGACGCTGATGTTGAGCTCTATCTAAATGGGCTTAGTTGGTCAGGCAAAGGCAAAAACCGTACAATGATTTACAACCGCAGGGTTCCATTCATTGGGAAAAATATTGATTTGTGCCTTCTCAATTGCTCCCCTGAAGGGTTCGACACTGCCTTTAATAGTCCTTCTCATTACATTGCTCTTGGAGAACTCAAAGGGGGTATTGATCCTGCCGGAGCTGATGAACATTGGAAAACGGCAAGGACTTCTTTAACCCGAATACGCAAGGCATTTTCTAAAGAAAAAGCTTCACCACATCTATTTTTCGTTGGCGCAGCCATCGAACACAGCATGGCCGGAGAAATATGGGGTCAATTAAAAGATGGAACCTTAAGCAATGCCGCCAATCTGACCAACGGAGATCAAGTAGCTTCTTTATGTGGATGGTTGTGTAGTCTGTAACCTAGAACAGAAATTTTAAATGTAGATGTTAAATTCCGTGATCTTTTAATGGGTGTTTCTTTAAAAGGGTAATCTATACGAGGGTATTCAAGAATGGCACAAATTCACCCTGAACGACGCGTGCGGCATCTGCAAACTCAGAACATCGCGTATTAACAAAATTAATAAACAAAATAAAAGGAAATGGGGTCAATAATACTCAGATAATGTCAATGCTCAGTGGATATTTTGAAGATATGTTCTTAGTATTTAAAGAGATCTATAGATGCCTTCGCAACGGAGGAAAAGTTGCAGTAGTTGTCAGCAATGTTAGGTTTTCTGGCGTTAATGTGCCTGTGGATGAAATCCTTTTCGAAATCGGAGAGCAAGCCGGATTATATGCTCGTTATATCTGGGTTGCAAGGTATAGGGGAAATAGTTCTCAACAAATGAAGACCTATTCTCGCGAACCATCCAGAGAAAGCATTGTTTTTTGGAATAAGTAAAAATGACAAAGAAAAAAATAGTTTATTTATTTGGCGCTGGTGCTACTCAGGCCGTTATCAAGGAAATTGACCCTGAAAAGAGCTTAATGACTGAGGACATACGGGAGTTAATAGGATCGAAATACTCTAAAAAAGGGATTGACCCAGCGATTTGGAATGAGCTAGTTACAAAGGAAACTGATATTGAACACCTAATATCCGTCCTTGAATCTCATTATAATTATTCAACTTCCGATAAAATAAGAAAATATTATTGGCAAGCCGTGGTAAGGTTAATCAAAGACCTATCAAAATCACCTCCGGCGAATCTATACACTGTTTTATATGATCTTCATAAAAATGTAGAAAGTCTGGAAGAGGAGTTAATTTGCTTCATAACACTGAATTATGAAGATCTTCTGGAACAATCTCTAAAAAAACATCTAAAATTTGATATAGACTATGCAATTGATACTGCGAGCAATAGGAGCAAAAAAAATAAGGCGAGAATATTGAAATTACATGGTTCTTTCAATTGGATTAATACCAGACCAATTCAGATAAAAAGTATGACAGCAATTCAACATAAGAAAACATTATGGATACCGCCGGGGGTCGAGAAGCGAAAGGACAATTATCCTTTTAACTTGCTATGGGGTGAAGCGCTAGAATGTTTGATGGAATGCGATATTGTAAGACTAATAGTGGAGTGCACCCCTGAAACTGGACAAAATGTGTTAGAGTGGTGACAGGATCTTAGCCCCCTGAATGGGGGAGAAAGGATCTTGTCATGAGAAACCAACGGCGCTTTTCTCCAGAACTTAAACGTTCTATCGTCGAAGAGCTTTTGAGCCAAACCTCCTCTCCTGCCCAGATCTGTCGACGCCATAATATCTCCTCCGGCCTCCTCTATCATTGGAAAAGACAATATGCCCGAGGGAAATTCGGCAATGAACCGACCAAGGAAGCAGCCCTGGCCGATCGCGTCGAACAGCTGGAACGACTGGTCGGCCAGTTGACCCTGGAAAAAGAGTTCTTAAAAAAAGCCTTGAAACATACCCTCGAAAAAGCCGACAGAAGAGAGAATTCCTTCTCCATCACCTCCATAAAGGAATCCAAGGGGGGTGTCAGCTCATGAATCTTCCGAGGAGTAGCTTCTATTATCCGCCGAGAGAGAAAACGCCCTCTCAACAAGAACAGGAGAAGACTCTCGAGGGACGGATTGAAGCCCTCTGTTTGGAATTCCCTCGCTATGGCTATCGAAGGGTAACGGCTCAGTTGCATCGTGAAGGTCTTCTCATCAACCACAAGAAAGTCCTTAAGATCATGAAAGCCAATGATTTAGTCTGCCGCCCGCACAGGAAATGGGTCAGAACGACCCAGAGCGATCATGGCTACCCCCTCTATCCCAATCTTCTGAAGGATCGTCCTATTACGGCCATCAATCAGGCTTGGGTTGCCGATATTACCTATATCCGTATTACTTCGTGCTTTGTCTATCTGTCTGTTCTGTTGGATCTCTTCTCTCGAAAGGCTATCGGCTATGCGGTGTCTCAAAGTCTTCATGCCTCATTGACTCTTCAAGCCTTAGGGATGGCTTTGTCTCAAAGGGACCCTCCCCGAGGCTGCATCCACCACTCTGACCAAGGGGTTCAGTATGCCTCTTGGGAGTATGTTCAAAGGTTGAAGAATCACCATTTTCAAATCAGCATGGCTCGTAGAGGAAACCCCTATGATAATGCCTTTGCTGAGAGCTTTATTAAGACCCTCAAGAGTGAGGAAATCGATCTTTGGGAGTATCGGACTCTTGAGGACGTTCACCAACGACTTCCCTTTTTTATTGAAGAAGTGTATAACAAGAAACGATTGCACTCTGCACTGGGATATTTACCCCCAGATGAATTTGAAGCCATGGTCATAAAGACTAATAACTTTCTACACCCCTGTCTATCACTCTAAGTTTGATTGTCCAATCCCAGGGGTTCAGTCCATAGGTTGCTCACTGAGTCAAAATGACTGGGGACTGATCCCAATACTCTATACGGCGCAACGATTTAATAATAAAGGTCAAAACATAAAAATCGAAATAATAGACTTTATGAAAGCGGGGGAAAATATTAAGAAGAATTACCGATATCTTGATGTGAAACAAATCAACGAGATCGAGGAAATCATTGCATACTATAGACGTCAATTACCAGATTCATCAGACGAAGAGCGTAATAAGGAGATGATTACCCAATTTTCTGACAAGGACAAAATGAATCCATTCAAGATATGGCTTGATGCAAAAATAGACCAAATAGTTAAAGAAGACAATGATAAAGGAACAGACAGCATAAAGACAGCAAACTTTGTTCGTAATTTTTATTACAAGGAACCCAGCCTATGAATAAAACAAATATTAAGTGGACGATTAAAAGCCTTCTAGAAAAATATGATGCTATCGAGTTCCCTGAATACCAACGAGAACCTTCAGTTTGGAATCTAGATAAAAAGCAAAAGCTTATAGATTCAATACTACGAAAATTTGATATTGCTACCATTTACCTGTACAAGCGCGATGATGGCAACTACGAATGTATTGATGGGCGGCAGAGAATCAATGCAATTATATCTTTTCTTGGTTTAAATGAACAAACTGATTCTGCCGGAGACGGTAGCAGTTCTGACAATAATTTCAAATTTATGAGCTCAGATGAGCTCCTTGGTTCAAGAGATTTGGAAGCTTTTAACAACAAAAGATGGGGTGATCTTAATGCCAAGCAACAAAAGGATTTTCTGGATTATGAATTCAATGTACTCGAAGTAACGGATATTGATAAGGATGCTGAGCTTAACTTGATGTTTTTGAGATTGCAACTGGGAGCATCCCTCAACGCAGGGGAAAAGCTAAACGCAATGGTTGGGGATATGAGAGATTTAATTTTTAAAGAATCTACGACCCCACCACCTTTAGGGCAACATCCATATCTTGACTATTTAGAAATCCAACAAAGAAGATTCTCCAGAGAACTAACCGCTGCCCAAATAACTATGAATTTCTTTTCGCTTAAGAAAACAGGTGAGTTCAAAAGAGCAAGATTTAAAGATTTACAGGAATTCTTCAAGGAAAATCTAAAATTTGGCCAGGAGGAGAAAGGGATGACATCATTATTAAGAGCAAGATTAGATGCGATTCACAAGACCTTACCGAAGGCACCTAAGGTGAGACTAAAGAATCGCGCTATTGGTGTAAGCACTTTTTTCTTTGTAAATGAAATGATCGAACGTAAGCAGGATGGTGACATACTCACGTTTTTAAAATTTCTTCAGTTATTTTTAAAGAGACTAAAAGAGCAGGTGGAAAAAGGGATAGATATTGACCGACAATATAAAGATCTTCTAAAGTTTCAGACCTATATATCTCAAGCAGCCGTTGAAAAATATGCTATAGAAAGCCGCCAAAAATTCTTAAGAGAGTACTTTGATCATTATTTAAAACACAACAAAAAGATTAAAGGTGATTAACTCCGTTCGATTTGGAAGCTCATAGGAAGAAAAGAAGGGTCCGCCTGCTCGGGAAAAGTCGATGAATCCTCGTTTTACATCAGTCGCGATGAGCTGAACGCGAACTCGATTCTCATTTGCCTTGACAAAGCATCAAGACTACATTGACAAGAGCCAGCCCATCGATAAAGAGAGATGGGGACGTTCGTGCAAAGAGGAATAATTTCCTGTCACTTGTAATGGGGTAGAACAGGAAGTATCGAACACGCGGCTATACGCCAAGGTAGTCCCGGAGTTTTCGCAGTGCCTCCCGGTGTTTCCCCTTGGTCATTCGGCCTATATTTAGAAGCTTCCATTGAACGGCAGGAAGATTCTCGATTCCGGGCACGCCCAACAAATTCCACTGGGGTTTTCCCTCTTTAACAGATACGATAAACTGCCTTTCGTCCCGGGTCATTTCCTTGCGAAGCTTGGATACCAATTGCTCTCCTATAGTCCTCAGCTCCTCTGGCGTGACCGGTTCGACCACCATCCCCTGAAATTCTCTCTCGAAGACCGGGCGCAGATCACCCCATTGTGGATTGAGGATTTCGACCATCGGTCGGGAGTGACTGACAAGGTAGACAAGAAAGGCCTTGCGTACTTTCTCCGGAAACCCCTCATTCTTGAACAGCATATCGATGTCGAAAAGATCTCTCGGATGCTGCCGGTCCAGAGCTGCACAGGCCTTCCCTCCATAAAGATCCTCGAATGAAAGGGTGCGGGCTTCGATCGAAAGCTCAAAGAAATCCTGTGCCCTCTGACAGAGGGTTCTCGTTTCTGTTGGAAATACCGATCCTCTCAGGACAGGGTTCGGTTCTATTTTGACCGCTGCATCGTCACGGCGGAATAGCAAACCGGCTAAAATATCCAGGTCATGATCTTTCTTGGGAAACACGCGAACGCCGGCAATTTTTTTCTCAACCTTTTCGGAGATTCGAAGAAGGGCTTTGTCGATGTCATTTAAAGCAGTCTCACGGTCGTTAACCGGAAGATAGGTCAGGTCAATATCGACGGAAAGACGGGGAAGATCCCTTAAGAAGAAGTTGATCGCGGTCCCTCCCTTCAAGGCAAAGATTTCCTCTTCGTTTACAAAGGGCAAAACCCGAAGGAGCAATTCTGCCTGCCTGAAAAAGACCGTGTCTTTTTTCAAACTGTTCCTTCTCTCCTTACCCTGGGGACCGTGATTTGATACTTGGGATCGAGTTCTCCCCCGGATACGATCCTCCGCTTCCCTCTGCCGAAATCTATCCGTGAAAGATTAAGCTTTTCCACCCAGGGATGCCTATGTTTTTCGGCCATGTACATGAAAAGCCTTTTAACTTTGATAAAGCGGCATATTTCGAGAAGCTTTTGAACGATCTCGGGCCTGAGCGTAACAAGGCTCTCCATGATGAGAAGCGACTCCTCGAAGCTTACCTTCTCCGGAACGAGGTAAAGCATCTCCATGGCCGCCCGCTCCGGCGAGGATATCCGAATGGAGAACTCCCTCTCCTTCCATTCGGAGAATCCGTCACGGTTGTTTTCAGGGAAAAGGCTCGTCCGGGTCACAACAAGGCGAAGACTAAGTCGTTCTCCTGAGAACCAGGCGGGTAGGACGATCCCAGGCTGAGCGTAAAGAAAGAGGGTTCTTGTCTCCTCAGGAACGTAGTGACCGTAACCCTTGAGTTCAAGGGCCGTCTTCCCTCCTGCGTGAACTTCAAGCTCAAGCTGGGATTGAACCGCGTATAAGGCTCCGGGCCACTCGACCCGATCTTCAGGGAGGATGTAGGCCCCTTGGCCAAAAGATTTAATCCAGCCGCTACGGCGATATTTCGTCAGGAGATCGTAAGTAAACCCTTGCCGTTTCAGGTAAGAAGCCGTTGCAACGGTTCCCCTGGACCACTTACGGATGAGCTGGTTTATTTTTGTTGTTTTTTCATTACCCATGGTACTTAAATAACAATAATCTTAAACCAAAGTCAAGTGGGAAGTTTAAAAAAGTCGGAATTTCATTACTGGAAGGCAAGAAATAACCGTTTTCTTAAACCGTAACAAAGGGCTTCCGATCCAGAGCAATTGTTGTGCGTCATTTCCGGGGAAGCACAACTCGGTACGAGTCGGTGCGGTACGACCGAGTCGACTCCGACTCGATTCCGACAGGGGAGTATACTCGTCAACGAAGGGGACATAGGTTCTAAAACAACTTGACACCGTTGGCCCTTTTTAAAGAAGCGTTAAATGTGGGAAATACCTTAATCAGGACAAATACAAATAATCCGCTTCATCTCTTTCCCTGCCGGGACGGGCGAATATCAATCCCCCTGTCTTCATCCTGCTTGGGCGAAGTCGATGAATGCTCGTTCTACATCAGTCCTTATTAATACAAACGCAATAAGCAGATTGTCATTACGAAGAGTTAGGCGATGAAGTAATCTCATCAAAAACGAGATTGCCACGCTTGCGCGCCGGAGCGCTTCAGCGCGCAGGCACGCCCTTTGGGCTCGCAATGACAAGTTATTCAAAGCGTTTGTATCAGCTCAACGCGAACTCGATTCTCATTTGTCTTGCCAAAGTATCAAGATTAGATTGACAAGAGCCAGCCCATCAACTATTCTTTTTTCAGAGGAAAGGAGAGCGAGCCATGATTAAAACAGTTGAACAGTATCTTGAAAGCTTGAACGACGGTAGGCAAATCTGGTGTCTGGGGGAAAAGGTATCCGATGTTCGTACCCACCCTACCCTCAGCAGCATCATCAAAACCGCCTGCATGGACTATGTCCTGCCCAACCATCCCGGTTTCCGGAACTTGTTCGTAACGAAGAACGAGGACGGAGAGGATATTAATTTCCTGCTCACCTCCCCCAAAACGCCGGAAGATCTCTTGAGAAGAAGAGAATGCTACATCAACGGCGTCAGATCCGGTGGAGGGGTGATGGTTCATTGCATGGGCGCTGATGCGCTCGCCGCCTTTACGGTTGCGGCCGGGGTCATGGATAAGGAAATCGGGACCCATTATACGGAGCGGGTGGAGAATTATCGGAAGCTGCTTCAAAAGCAGGACCTGGCCATTACCGGAGCCATTACGGATGTAAAAGGAGACAGGAGCCTGCATCCTTCGAAACAGAAACAGCACAAGGACTATTATCTGAGAATCGTGGATAAACCGAAAGACGGGATCGTGGTGAGAGGAGCCAAGGTGCATATCAGCGCTACCCCCTGTGCCAATGAAGCCCTCTGCCTGCCCTGCCGGACCCATGGTGAGGAAGATAAGGATTATGCCCTGGGCTTTGCCATCCCGCTCAATGCACCCGGGATTAAACTTATCGCCGTGGAGCCCGTGTCACGCACCTACGGGGAAGAAGGCGAATTTGATTATCCCAAGACGAGTGTCACCCAGCCTACAGAGTGTCTGATTGTTTTCGACGATGTGTTTGTGCCGTGGGAGCGGGTGTTCATGTGCAGGGAGTGGCAGTTCAGCCGCCATCTGGCTTATGCCTTTGCCAGTTATCACCGTCTTTTCGGCACCTGTAAAATGGTCGGAAAGCTCGAAATCATCACCGGGGCGGCCGCCTTGATCGCCGAGTATAACGGGGTTGAGAACGTCGGTCATGTCCGGAAAAAGCTGGCCTGGATGGCCATGATCACTGAAACGGTGACCCAGTTGGGAAAGGCGGCCTGCCTCGATCCTACAAAGGAATTCGGGAGCGACGTCGTGATGCCCAACCGGATGGCCATTAATGCCTCCAAGTACACCTTTGCCAGTAATTTTCACCAGATGTGCCAGCACTTACAGGATATTGCCGGAGGGCTATCAGCAACGGTCCCGACGTTCCGGGATTGGAACAATGCCGAGATCCAGCCCTACATTGAAAAATATCTGGGAGCAAAGGATGGGGTTCCGACGGAAGATCGACTTCGGGTGATGCGGCTTTGCAAGGACATGACCTGCAATTTTTACCAGATCGACACCATTCACGGAGAGGGGTCCATGGCTGCTCAGGAGATGTTCTTATACGGCAGCGCCGACTGGAAAAAACTTAAATCGGCGGCAAAACGGGCCGCCCATGTAGATGGCTGGCAGGATGATCCCACCTATGGAAAACTTTTACATCCGAAAGAGCAGGTGAAAATGCCTGCCGTGGATGAATCGTATCAAAGCATACCCAAAACGGCCAAGAGAAAGTAACCATGGGGTGCTATTGTAGTGCGTCCAACACTTCTTTACATATTTTACATATAATGTAGCATCAAAACGGTCATTCCTGCCCCGATTTTCATCGGGATAAACTCCAGCAGGAATCCAGAGGGGCAAAAAGACTGGATTCCGGGTCAAGCCCGGAATGACAATCAAAGTAAAAGGATTTATAACGCACTACACTATGTTATTGATTGAGAACACACCCAAGAAAGGAAAAAACCATGAATCTTTCACTCTTTTCTCTTGAAGGAAAAGTAGCCCTGATAACCGGCGGGAGTCGCGGCATCGGACGTGCCAGTGCTCTTGCCCTCGCCGACGCCGGGGCCAGCGTGGTGGTCGCCAGTCGAAAAATCGCCGATCTCGAACCGGTGGCCGAGGAAATAAAATCTAAAGGCGTCAAGGCAATGGCAATAGCGGCTCACATCGCCAAGATGGAAGACTCCAGGGCGTTGATCGAACAGGCCATGAAGGCATTCGGAAGAATCGATATTCTCATGAACAACGCGGGAACCAACCCCTATTACGGCCCGCTCATGGACCAGGATGAGAAGACCTATGATATCACCATGAATGTCAACCTGAAGGGTCTCTTCTTTCTGAGCCAGCTGGCGGCGAGAGTCATGAAGGCCCAGGGCGGAGGATGCATCATCAATACCTCGTCCATCGGCGGCTTGAGGGCGGGCGAACTGGGCGTGTACTGTGTGACCAAGGCCGCTGTCATCATGCTCACCCAGGTCATGGCCAAGGAGTGGGGACAGTACAACATCAGAGTGAATGCTATCGCACCGGGGGTCATCAAGACGCGGCTCAGCGAAGCCCTGTGGAAAGATCCGGCGGTCAGTGCGAAAGCGGTTGCCCAGGTTCCCCTGATGCGACTCGGCGAGCCGGAAGAAATCGCAGGCACCGTCGTGTTCCTGGCCTCTGATGCGGGGAGCTACATTACAGGAGAAACGATCGTGATCGACGGAGGCCGTGTCCACGGCGAACCCGCTCATCTGAAAAAGAACTAATACAAACGCACTAAATGCTTTTACATTGTCATTGCGAGCGACCAGCGGGAGCGTGGCAATCTCTCTTCATAAGTGCGAGATTGCGGAGCCTGTTCCGAACAAAGTGAGGAATCTCCGGGTTTGCTTCGGCTTCGCCTCGCAACCATTTCATTCCTCGCAAAGACAATTTATTTAATGCGTTTGTATTAATTCCCCACCAAGACAGGAGGAAAGGCAATGCAGGTTAAATCGGTTGATCACATCAGCTATGCTGTCAACGACATCGATAAGGTCGTCGAGGCGTGGTCGCGGCTATACGGCATCGGACCATGGACCTTTCACGAAAACGGCGGCATGGATGGGAAAGGACGTCCCTGGAAAATACGAATGGCCTTTGCCTACTTAGGACCCGTTGAGATCGAACTCGTTCAGTGTCTGCAAGGAAAAATCTTCCAGTCCAAGTTTATCGACAAGTGGGGAGAAGGTGTCCATCATCTCGGTTTTTACGTTGACGATGTCGACGCGGAAGTGGTAAAATTAGTGAAAGAAGGAGCCACACTGCTCATCCATGATCCGGGCAGATTCGCCTATCTGGATGCAGGTGGCCCGGGCGGCGCCATCTTCGAACTGATGAAAAGAAGAGACTGACCTGAAAAGTCTGTTATGTCAGCGTGATGATGAGTTTAAGAGTATTACGACTGTAAACCCCGTTAGAAATTCCAGTCGTTGCGACTCGAAACCGAGCGGGGCATTAAACCCCGCCGGAATTATTCTAAAATCTAACCCCGCTGGCAGAGCCCTGAACCGCATGGTGTACAGGGCAGAGCAGCGGGGCATCATTTCTAACGGGGTAAAGGGAAGAATAAATGCCAAAATTAGAATGTCCAAAATGTAAAGAAGGATTGGGTGAGATCATCAGGGTGATCGAAGTGCGGTGTCGCTTTGATGAGAAGGCGGATGATTATCTTACCGAAGCAGAGGGGGACCGCTTTATCGATCTTTGCCCGATATGCAGGACAGAGCTTGAGATCTTTTAGATCAGTGGCCAACGGGTAAGTGTTATCCCGCCGTCTCATTACCTCGGCAAGGAGGAGAAAAGCATGGATGTGTTTACTGCTATTAGCCAGAGAAGCAGCGTGAGAGCGTACAAAGCTACGGATATTGGAGAGGATAAAATAAAAAGGATACTGGAAGCAGTTAGGCTTTCCCCTTCTGCCAGCAACCGCCAGGAATGGAAATTTATCGTTGTGAAGAATAAGGAAACAAGGAAGAAGCTGGCCAACGCTGCCTTCGGACAGTCTTTTATCGGAGAAGCACCGGTCGTCATTGTTGCCTGTGGGACGGAATCGAAGTCCATCATGGCTTGCGGCCAACCCGCTCACACGGTGGATGTATCCATCGCCTGTGCGTTTATGATCCTGCAGGCCTATGAAATGGGTTTGGGGACTTGTTGGATCGGTGCTTTTAAGGAAGAGGATGTTAAGAAAATTCTGAAGATCCCAGAACACGTTCGGGTGGTCGCGATGATTCCCCTGGGATACCCGAATCAACCCCCCTCAGAAAAATCCAGAAAGAGCTTGGATCAAATCGTTTGCTTTGAGAAGTATGAATGAAAAGGAAACCGGCCTTGCCCTTGCCTCGTAGAGAGGGAATTGGGCTTCCATGGTGGCGTCATTGATTATGATAGGATAATGCGGCGGTGCAGGTATTTGCCGTAAAGGGACTCAAATCAGGAATCTGTAATCACACCAGGATCTCCTTCAACGCCCCCATCAATGAATGGATGCTCTGGATGCGGCAGGTCTCACCCATCAGGCCGATTCTCCAGATCTTGCCTTTGAGCTGACCCAATCCTCCTCCGACTTCGATACTATATTGCTCCAAGAGTCTTTTTCGTGTCGGAACATCATCAATCCAGTCGGGGAGGGTGACGGAGGTTAGCATAGGCAAACGATATCCTTCCTGGGCAAAGAGCTTAAATCCAAACCCCTCCAACTCCATCTTTAGTCGATCCCCTAATGTTTGATGGCGCTGAAATCTTGCCTCAAGTCCTTCCTCGAAGATGATTCTCAATCCTTCTCTCAATGCATAGAGCATCGAGATAGGGGCGGTGTGGTGATAAAAACGTTCTTCACCCCAATATCGCTCGATCATCGTGAGATCCAGGTACCAGCTTTGGACCTTCTTCTTCCTCGAATGTAATACATCCATTCCCTTCTGGTTGATGGTAATAGGAGAAAGCCCAGGAGGAACGCTTAAACATTTCTGAGTCCCACTGTAACAGATATCGATCCCCCAATCATCCACCTTGACCTCGCAACCGCCCAGAGAGGTGACCGTATCCACTAAGAATAAAATCTCCTTCGATTTACAGAAACCTCCGATTTCTTCCAAAGGCTGCCGAGCCCCGGTAGAGGTCTCGGCATGGACGACTGCACAGAGCTTTGCGTCCGGGTTTCTTTTCATGGCCTGGATCATTCTTTCGGGTTCGATGATCTTACCCCATTCCCCTTCGACTCGGATCACCCTTGCCCCGGAACGCTCTGCCACGTCCGACATCCGTTCCCCAAACAGTCCGTTCACTCCGATGATGATCGTATCTCCCTGTTCTATAAAATTGACAAAGGCGGCCTCCATGCCAGCACTTCCAGTTCCTGAGATCGGAATGGTGAGACGATTTTTCGTCTGAAATAGATTTCTCAACAGATGGCAAGTATCATCCATCATATACAGGAATTGGGGATCTAAATGGCCCACCAAAGGTGTACTCATCGCCTTCAAAACGCGGTAATGGACATTGCTTGGACCTGGTCCCATTAAAATGCGTGGGATTGGATTCAGTTCTTGCATGATCAAACCTCCTCCAAATCTAATTTCATTCCATCGCTGGCAGCAATGACTTTCAACCCCAATTCTTTCTCTAACTCGGCAGCCACAACCCAGGGCTTTGCCTTGATCATTGTCATTCCAAAGTGGGTCAAGATGGTCAACTTTGGTCTGGCTTTCCTAAGGATCATTTTCACATCTTCGATGGAGAGATGATCAATCGACTCATCACCAATCGGCTTCAGTCGAACTACATGGATGACCAAAATCTCTCCTCCATAAAGACTCGGGAGTTCGGGAAAAAATTTTGTATCGGTGATAAAA
Source organism: uncultured delta proteobacterium (assembly GCA_963827685.1). GTDB lineage: Bacteria > Desulfobacterota > BSN033 > BSN033 > UBA1163 > UBA1163. Next base: position 152,246 of record CAWHBU010000003.1, read on the forward strand.
GAAATCGTACGGGGGGATATCTTAAAATTAATCCCATAGGTCTCGACTCGATGCTGGTGCTTCCGGGCGGTTGAGAATAGAATGTCTCCGATCCGGTATTCGGAATCCTCCTTCAACACCTCCACTTTTTCAACGTAACCCATTACATATTTTAAGACAACCGGATCTTCCTCCAGGGCATCCGCGGGAGCGAACAGGACACCCTTTTTCTTAAATCCTCCCTCCGTCATGGCCTCGATCATCACGTTGACATCGCCGGAATGGTCTAAGTGTTTGTGGGTGAGGAGAATGCCGTCCAATGTAGCAGGCTCTAATTTGGGTTTGCTATTGAGGCACCGGACCAAGGCCCCCGGCCCGGGATCGATGTAGAGATTCGTCTTACCCACTGAGAGCCACACTCCACCAGAGGCCCGGAGTTGCTTCATCACCACAAATCGGGCACCTGCCGTGCCTAAGAATTTGATGAAAGACATATGATCTGAACGAATAGAACGGATGATAGCAAATCAATCGAACAACAATAGTGAACGCCTTAATAAAGTGGTCATTGCGAGGAGCGAAGCGACGTGGCAATCCCGTGAGATTGCTTCACTTCGCCCTGAACACCATGCGGTGCAGGGCTTCGTTCGCAATGACACGACGCGGATGTCAACTTATTTATGGCGTTCACTATAATTAAAATTAATATAATTCCTCAAGTTCGGTGTCATTCCCCAAATCCCGATTTAGAAAAGGAAACCCTTTTGCCCACATGTCATTGCGAGCACCTGAAAGGTGCGTGCCTGCACGCCGAAGTGCTTGCCTTTGTTGAAGCGGATACTTGCAGCCAAACGTTCCGGCACGCAGGCGTGGCAATCTCTTTGAAAAAAGCGAGACTGCTTCGTTTCACTCGCAGAGACAGTTTCCTAAATCGAGATTTGTGTCATTCGAATCATTCGCCTTTCTCCAGTTCTCTTAACCTCTCATCATCCAGTCCGAAGTAGTGCCCCACCTCATGGATGACCACTTCTCTGACCTTCTCTTCAATCTCCTCCTGTGTTTGACACATCGACTCGATGGGGATCTGAAAGAGCGTGATCTTATCCGGAAGGACGTTCCCGTAATAAAATCCTCTTCGGTCTAAAGGGACGCCTTGATAAAGTCCTAATAATTCGAAAGGGGATCGCAGATCCATCTCTGAAAGAAGATCTCGCGAGGCTCGGTCCTCTACGACCACATCCACATTCTTCATTTTCTTCTTAAAAAATTTAGGAAGTCTCTTCAGCGCTAAAACCACTAACTCCTCGAATTCTCGTCTGGTCAGCCTCATAGTAATTAATACGAACGTATTAATTTTTTTACCCCCCCACCCTCCCCTCCCCCTCAAGGGGGGAGGGTTAGCCTGCCTGCCGGTAGGCAGGGAAGAGGGTGATGTCACTTTATTTAATGCGTTTGCATTAGTTCGGAGTGATTAGTTTCGCGTTCGGAGCATTGGATCTTGAAACCCCGAACTTTGAACTCCGAACTCAAAACTCGATTCGCCTCCTATCTACCGATGATATACCGTTTTGGATCTACCTTATTCCGCAGGATCTCCAACTCTTCTTTAGTGGGAGGAGGAGTTTTGACAATCTCCTTGGCTTTGAGGAGTACGAAGCCACAATTTGCCTGTATCTCCTCGAGGGTACAACCCTGGTGGATGGACTCGATGCGCATACGCTTGGTCTCTTCGTCAAATCCCATCACGGCCATATTGGTAATCACTTTGTACGGGCCGGTATTGGCCGGCAATCCTGCCCTCTCTCGAGCGCCAGGACCATCGAGATATCCTGGTGAAGTGATAAAATTAACCTTCGGTACGAACCTCTTCGCATCCTGAGGCGTGATGACCATAATTTTCCAACAGAAGGAGGCAAAATCATTTGCCCCTCCAGATCCAGGAAAGCGTACCTGAGGTTTTCGCCAATCTCCGATGACAGTGGAGTTGAGGTTTCCATACATATCGATTTGAGCTCCTCCCAAAAAGGTGTAGTCAACCATTCCTCGTTGAGAGATTTCCATGATATCGCACATTCCGCTCGCCATGACCGCTTTGTAAAAAGTCCGTGAATCACCAACGGAAATCGGCATGGTGGGGAGCAGAGGCGCAATGCCTCCGGCTTCGAACATGATCACCAAGTTGGGAGCATGGGTTTTCTGAGCGAGCATGGCCGCTGCACAGGGGGTCCCGTCCCTACTCCTACGCTTCTCCCATCCTCCAGATTGCGCGCAGCCGCCACAATCATCATTTCTGTAGCGTTATAATTGGCCATCTTGATCACTCCCTCTTCTTCGATTCGATAAGATTTTCCTGATCTCGAAGTTCGCTAATCCGCTGAATGCCTCCGCAGAGCTCTAAGTATTCATTGAAATCCTTGGTTCCATAGATATACTTTTCTAAGAATTTTTTGAATCTCTCGGGATTCTTCTCCGTCTCCAACCAGAGCCTTAAATGTTCCTCATCAGAGAAGTACTCATAGGGCATATTTCCGGGATAGCTCCCATAGGGCACTTCGCATACCGCATCGACCAGGAGATAAGGAATAACGGTAAGCGAGGGATTATTCCGAATCTCCTCATTATGAACTAACCGCTCACAAGTAATGATCAGGTGTTTGGAGGCACGGGCAAGTTCCAAATCCGCAATGGATATTCCTCTTATTCTGGCGTTCCCATGGATATCGGCTTCATGAACATGAATGGCTGAAACGTCGGGCCAAAGGGCAGGATACAGAGTATAGAGTTGCCCTGTGAAAGGACATTTCGCCAATTTGGCCGCGCTGTATTTAAAAGTATCCGTCCCCATGAGGTTGCGCCCTGGTAAGTAAGAAACTCCCATTGCCGCAGCCTTGAGGCGAAGGGCCATAGAATAGTTGGACCATTCACAGCACTCTACCTTGCCACTTTCCATATACCGGCGAGCATTGGGAGAAAGCCCCCTCGCTTCTAACCCGACAATGTAGGCGATATCGCAGCGATTAAAAACTTCTCCCGCTGCCAAGATTTGAAAATCATGGGTAGAAGTATGACCGGCAAAAGCAAGATTCTTCTTCCTCTGTCTGACGATCTCATGACAGATTGCTGTGGGAATGCGGTTGGCTCCAAATCCACCAATGGCTAAATAGTCTCCATCATGGATGAAGAGATCGACCGCCTCCTTCACCGACATGGATTTATTCACTAAGGCTCTATTTTTATGTCGAAAAAATTCCCTCGCCTTTTCAGCATCGGGATTCACAAAAAGAGGGCCTTCCCCCTGAACATTCACTTCCACCATATCCTCCCCCATTGATTTGCCTGATCATGTCTCCGATGGAGCCTCATGAGTTACGGCAAATGATTAAATAAGAACATTGGGCACGCCTATCTGGAATTAATTGAATAGCACTCTTAAGATTTCCCGTCAAGAAGTATTTGCCCAAAAAAAATAGATATTGACTCGATCCAGTTCCCCCTCTCCCTTGATGCCTGCCTGCGCGAAGCCGCTTCGGCGAAGGCAGGGGAGAGGGCTGGGTCGCCGACGCGCCATAGCCTGCCTTCGCCGAAAAGCTCTCGTGTGCCGGAGAACTTCTTCGGCGAGCAGGTCGTGCAGGCAGGCCGCTTTGGCGACGGCGCGGTGAGGGTACATTATCACCATTTCTATCCCCCTCCCCTTAATTCCCTCCCGCCAGGGGAGGGGATTTTTTTGGGTTTGTCTTTCTCAATGTCTATTTTTCGGTGCCGGAAAAAAATGCGTTCAGCCCATAGTGCTTTGCGCATCGTCTTGGAAGAATGATAGCCCCACCTTTGAGCCGAAAACTTTTATTTTCCAACCTAATATGTTATTAGTTTTTTCATAAATGATCTCACAGGTGATACGGATGGGGCTCCTACAAGAATTGAAAATGCTTGACCTTTCAAGGCTTTTGCCGGGTCCCTACTGCTCTCTTCTCTTAGCCGATTTGGGGATGGAGGTATTGAAAATCGAAGATCCTGAACAGGGCGACTATACACGAATGATAGGCCCCATTCGGAAAAAGGACAGTGCCATTTTTCTTGCTTTGAATCGAAACAAAAAAAGCATGAAATTGAACCTCAAGATAAGGGAAGGAAAGGAGATTCTCTACAAGCTCATTCAGTCCTATGACATCCTCTTAGAGAGTTTCAGGCCAGGGGTGATGGACCGCCTCGGTATCGGTTATCAGGAACTGAAAAAAAGAAACCCCCGTGTTATCCTATGTTCCCTTTCGGGATACGGGCAGGACGGACCTTATCAAGAGAGGTCCGGTCATGATATCAATTACATCGGCCTGGGAGGAGTGCTTGAGATAACAGGGGCGAAAAATGGGGACCCTGTCCTCCCGGGAGTTCAAATCGCAGATATCGGTGGAGGGGGAATGATGGCTGCCGTCGCCATTCTCGCTGCGGCCATCCATCGGGAAAAAACAGGTGAGGGGCAATTCCTGGATATCTCCATGATGGATAGTGTCGTCTCCTGGCTCTCCATCCATGCGGGAAAATATTTCATGGATGGAGAACTCCTGAAACGGGGTGATATGCCTTTGACAGGAAGATATGCCTGTTATCAAGTCTATCCAACCAAGGACGGGAGGCACATGTCTCTGGGGGCGCTGGAGCCTAAATTTTGGAAGAACTTCTGCGAAGCGGTCGGGCGCAGAGACCTGATGGATAAACAATTCATCGAAGGAGAGGAACGGCTTCGTGTCATCGAGGAGATTCAAAATCTTTTCAAGACCAAAACCCAAGAGGAGTGGGTTGACTTTTTCAAGAAGGTGGATGCATGCTGTGAACCCATCTTAACCTTTGAAGAGGTCTTTCAACATCCACAAGTTCTCCATCGACGGATGGTGATGGAGGTCGAACATCCTGTTGAAGGAAACATCCGCCAGTTGGGAAATCCCATCAAATCATCCCAATTCCCTTTTGAGATCCGTACCCCTTCGCCGGGATGGGGAGAACACACCATGGAGGTTTTGAAAGAAATAGGGTATTCTGAAAAGGAGATCCAACACTTGAAGGAAGTCAAGGCAATTTAAAGAACTGGGATACTGGAATGATTGAACAATGGAATGATGGGTCTAAATACAATGAACCTCTTTTCTTTCTTGCCCATTATTCCATTATTCCAATATTCCACTATTCCATGGGTTTGTGGTGTTCGTGATGGCCAAAATTGAAATTGATCAAGAGCGGTGCAAGGGATGTGGGCTTTGCACGATTTCTTGCCCAAAAGCGCTGATTCGGATCGGAGAAGAAATTAATCGTCAGGGATATTTTTATGTCGTTTGGGAGGCAGATGGACAATGCACGGGATGTGCCATTTGCGGGGAGACCTGTCCTGATGTCGCCATCCGAGTATGGAGGGATAGTGCAGAATCAAGAACCCGAAAAAATATTGGCCAAAGGGAATGAAGCAATAGCCATGGCTGCCATTGATTCGGGATGTCTCCTCTATTTCGGATATCCCATCACTCCGCAAAATGACATCCCGGAGTACCTTTCCAAGCACCTTCCTGCCCTGGGCGGGGAGTTCATCCAAGCGGAGAGTGAGATTGCTTCGATCAATTTGCTCTTAGGGGCTTCAGCCACTGGAGCAAGGGCCATGACCTCTTCCTCGAGCCCCGGGATCTCCCTGATGCAAGAGGGAATCTCCTATCTGGCAGGAAGTGAACTTCCAGGACTAATCGTTAATATCTCGAGGAGCGGTCCAGGACTGGGTGGAATTTCTCCCTCTCAGGGAGACTACTTTCAAGCCACACGTGGTGGAGGACATGGAGATTATCGAATGATCGTTCTTGCTCCTTCCTCGATTCAAGAAATGTATGATTTGACCTGTCTTGCCTTTGATCTTTCCGACAAATACCGGAATCCCGCTATGATTCTTGGAGATGCCCTGATTGGACAGATGAAGGAACCCCTCGTTCGGAGAAGGGGGGCGAAGATGGACCTCCCGCCGAAAGACTGGGCCCTGACCGGAGCAACAGGGAGAAAACCCCATCGGATTAAATCCCTTTACCTCCAGGACGGCGAACTTTCAGAACATAATTGGAAACTTTATCAGAAATACGAGCAGATGAAAAAAGAGGAGGTACGCTTTGAAAGTCTTTTTAGTGAAAATGCCAAACTGATGGTTGCCGCATTCGGAAGTATGGCCAGGGTGTCGAAAACTTCTGTCGAGCTGGCGAGAGAGGAAGGGTTGAAAGTGGGACTCCTCCGGCCTATCACGCTCTTCCCCTTTCCAGAAAAAGCGCTTTATGACCTCTCTCAGAGGGTCAAGCTATTTTTGACTGTCGAATTAAACACAGGACAGATGCTGGAGGATATAAAGCTCTCGGTGGGACGGGATGCCCAAGTCTATTTCTATGGAAGGCCTCCAGGCTCTCTCCCTTCCCCGGAAGAGGTATTGGAAGAAATAAAAAAATACTATAAAGAAGCACCAAATACCAAGCACCGAATCCCAAATAAACTCCGATGACCCAAATTCGAAACTTTAAACAAGAACGTTTTGGTCATTTGATATTGGTGCTTTGGATTTGTTTGGAATTTGTAATTTGGAATCTGGGATTTTCAACTCCAGTGCATCAATTCGGTCAATAGGAGAGCCAAAAATGGAGCTTGTCTTCAAACGTCCCGAATGTCTCATTGATATTCCATTCCATTTCTGCCCAGGATGTCACCACGGCATCGCCCATCGATTGGTGGCAGAGGCAATCGACTATTTTAAGATCAGGGAAAAAACAATCGGGGTCGCCTCCGTGGGTTGCTCTGTTTTTATGTATGATTATTTCAATATCGACGTCTTAGAGGCGCCTCATGGGAGAGCTTCGGCCGTGGCCTCTGGAGTGAAGCGTGCCAGGAAGGATCGAATCGTTTTCACCTACCAGGGAGACGGAGACCTCGCCGCCATTGGGATCGCTGAGGGGATTCATACGGCCAATCGTGGTGAAAACATTACCATCATCTTTGCTAACAATGGGATCTACGGGATGACCGGAGGTCAGATGGCGCCTACAACGCTTCTTGGACAAAAAACGAGCACGAGCCCTTATGGAAGAGACTTTACTTACGACGGCTATCCCATCCGAATGGCAGAGATGTTAGCGACCTTAGAAGGAAGCGCCTTCGTGGCCAGAGTGGCCGTAAACAACCCCGGCAATTTGATGAAAGCCAAGCGAGCCATTCGTAAGGCCTTTCAGATACAGATCGATGAAATGGGTTTTTCTTTTGTCGAGGTATTATTGGCTTGCCCCACCAATTGGGGGATGACGGCTTTAGAAGCTAATAAGCGGGTCGAAGAAGAGATGATCCCTTACTACCCATTGGGTATTTTAAAAGAACGAGAAATGGCGGACTATTTATAAAAATGTAAATACGAAGCACGAAATTGAAATGAATTAAGGGATTGCGAATTTAGGGACCCCCTCCCCCTCCCCCTTACTAAGGGGGAGATTAAGAGGGGGTTCCTAAATTCCTCAATTCCTAAATCAAAGTATCGATATTCGAATTTCGGATTTTCGGTGTGATTCATGAGCAATAACCGATTCTATTACGACTTCATTGTTGCTGGATTTGGAGGACAGGGCGTATTGGTCATTGGAAACCTTCTCGCTTACGCTGCTATGAGAGAAGGCAAATTTGTCACTTACCTCCCTGTTTACGGAGTCGAGATGAGGGGCGGAACGGCCAATTGCACGGTTGTCATCTCTTCTCACCAGATCGGATCTCCTGTGGTGGGAAGACCCCATGCCGCCATCGCAATGAATTTGCCTTCTTTGATAAAATATGAACCGCTTATTCTACCCAAGGGGCTTTTGTTCATCAACTCCTCTCTCATTGCGCCCAAAGAGATTTACCGGAAAGACATTGAAAATCTTTCCATCCCTGTCAATGAGATTGCGATCGATCATGGAAACCCAAAACTCGCGAACATGGTCGCATTAGGCGCCTTTAATCAAAAAACCAAATTGGTTCAGATGACTTCTCTATTTGAATCCCTGGAAAAGGTACTGGATGAACGATATGGTCATCTTATTCCATCCAATATCAAGGCTATCGAAATTGGAGCTGAATTTGTTAAGAATAACATGTCCATGCCTGAGCGCTGAAGCGCTCCTGCCTCCGCGAAGCCCGCTTCGGCGGGCGTAGGAAGGTCGGCGCGCGAGCGTGTCACATGAAGGAATCATCAGTAATCCAGAGACCACGGTATCGAAGTAGATAGACAAATCGAAAGGAAAGATTATGGAAGAGAAAAGGGATTTTGAAGAGATCCGTGTTGGAGAAAAGGTTAAGGTCTTGAGGGAGCAGAAAGGTCTTTCACTGAAAGAATTGGCCGACTTAACCGGATTTTCTACAGCCTTGCTCTCCCAGATGGAAAACCACCTTGTTTCCCCGTCCCTTGGCACGATGATCAAACTGGCGAAAGCACTGGGGGTGAGAGTGGGGGACTTTTTTGGTGAGACAGAGGGAGAGCCTTTCGCGATTGTGAGGAATGACGAACGAAAAACGGTCTCTCGATTTGCCTCAAAAGAAGGAGTGAAGTATGGTTATCTATACGAGTCTTTAGGGTTTGAGAAGAAAAACCGCCATATGGAACCTTTCATCGTGACTCTGGAGCCCGCTACCATTAAGACCTCCAAGACCTCCGTTCATGATGGGGAGGAATTTATCTTTGTTCTCGAAGGTGAAATGGAAGTGATTCTGGGAACCCATACCGATGTCCTTCACCCGGGGGATTCCATCTATTATGATTCCAATATTCCCCATCGAGTTCAATGTCACCAAGATAGGGTAACGAGAATATTGGCTGTACTCTATGCCGCCAGCACTTAAAGGCCGAATACCGAATGGTAAGCAGAGTTAGTAGATCTAAAATTCAAAATCAAATGGCAGGCCAACCATGAAAAAAGTCTCTCCTTTTCTGTTAGTAGTTCTCTCAGTCTTCATACTTCCCAATATAAGTTTCAGCCAACCCGCTCTCAAGGTCGGAGCTTTGATCCCCTACTCCGGTCGATGGGGAGATTCAGGAAGGGAATGTGCCAGAGGGATGTTGGACGCAGCGAAATGGTTCAATCAACGAGAGGGAGTCTCTGGAAGAAAATTAGAGATTATTCTCGTTGACGATACCTCCCGACCCGCTGAATTCATGGCGGCTTACCGAAAATTGAATGAAGCAGATCGTATTCTGATTCTCACCCTCTATTCCACCGAAACAGCTCTTGCTCTGGCTCCTCACTTCCACTACCATCGGATCCCAACGTTTATCAGCTCCTTACCTTCTCAACTTGCCAACGCATCCAAATATCCATATGTTTTCTCAATCACTCCCACCTCTCTCGATTTAGCCAAAATAGCAATGAATTTCATCTCGGACAAATCCGGCATTAAATTGAGAAGGCCTAAAGTCATTTTCGTTGGATCCTCTGATCACTATGGACGCCATTTTTTAGATGAAGCGAAGGAATATGCCGGAGCCTTGGGAATTGAAATCGGACCGGATGTCTGGATCTCTGATTTATCACCCTCTGGAGACAAAGAGGAAAAACACAACCCGCCTCTCCTCGCAACGATCCATTCCTATAAGCCCGACTTCGCCTATCTGAGCCTCTCCTCCAAGGAAGCCTCCGTCCTCCTGCAGGAAGTTAAGAAAACAGATCTTAAGACCAAATGGATTTGCAGCATGAGGGCTTTTGACGAAAATCTAATGGCTTTCGATGGAGTTCTGGGAGTGCAGCCCATCTCTCCTTTTGGAGAAGACGTCCCAGGGATGGCCGCCATCAAAGAGGCCCATCAGAGATGGCACCCGTATGATTCTCATACACTTTCCTATGTCGAAGGGTGGGCGACGACACTGGTGATCTCAGAGGCTCTAAGAAGGTCCCTCCCGGAAAAAGGATTTTCTCGTGAAAGGATAAAGCTTGCTCTGGAAGGATTTAAAGATTTCATCACGGGGGGGCTCACCCCGCCTCTCACCATTACCTCCAAAGATCATCGTCCCAGTGTAGAATCCAGGATTTTTATCGTCAAAGATGGAAAGCTTTCACGCTATACTGGCTTCATCTCCTTGGGAAGGTAGTAGAATGTCCCGCCCTATGGGCGGGACATTCTGAAGCATTTAGGCAGATTTTTACTTGACAAAAAAATACTGTTTTGTTAATTGATGAAAATGGCTTTGGGTGGGATCTTGTTCTGATTTAAAATCCTCTCCTCATTTACAGAAAATTAGAAAAAATTATAGTTTGTAGTCTTCGACAAGAGACGAAAGCAAATCCCATAAGGGTGAGGATATTCATTCCTTGTTTAGCAAATTCATGGCCACAAACGGGACGACCGTCTTTTCCTACTTCTATTCTATCTTCCCTCTCAGGATCATTAGAATCTCTCAGGAACTACGAGTCACAAGCCAAACTGCATGGGAAAGGAGCCTTTAATGGCCGCCACCAAAGAAGTTCAACTTCAAGTCAAAAAGCTTTTTATGGCTTTCGGAGGGATCCAAGCTCTGATGGATGTAAGCTTGGAGGTGAACAAAGGTGAGATCTTTTCCATCATCGGTCCCAATGGTGCCGGCAAAACAGTTCTCCTGAACTGCATCAATGGTCTCTATCACCCCCAAAGAGGCCACCTCTATTTTGAGGGAAAGGAGATCACCAAATCAAAGCCCTATCAGAGGGCAAAAATGGGGATATCCCGCACATTTCAGAAGATCGAGCTTTTTAAAGGCACAACCGTACTTGACAACATTCGACTGGGTCGTCATATCCATCTTAAAACAGGATTGTTCAGTGGTTCCATTTACGTCGGAAAGACGGCTCACGAGGAGATTGAAAACCGAGATTTTGTTGAGCGGGAGATCATTGATCTCCTTGAGATCGAACATATTCGCGACCGAAATGTCGGAATGCTTCCTTACGGACTTCAAAAACGGGTCGAATTGGCAAGGGCCCTGGCTCTTAATCCTAAGATCATTTTATTGGATGAACCTCTGGCGGGTTTAAATTTAGAGGAAGTCGAGGATATGGCACGATTCATCTTAGATATCAATGAAGAAAAAAAATGGCAGACCACCTGTATTCTCGTTGAACATGATATGGGGGTGGTCATGGATATTTCCCATCGAGTAATGGCTCTTAACTTTGGCCAGAAGATCGCCGAAGGAACCCCTTCCGAGGTTCAGAATAATCCCGATGTGATTAAAGCCTATCTGGGCGAGGTGGAGGACCTTTATGTCACACGGCGATAGTTGGAAAGAAATTGAGATGACGAAAGATTTGACCATCCCCAAACTCTTTTTACAATCTGTAAAAAAATATGGGGTTAAAAAGGTGGCCATGCGTGAAAAGGAATTTGGGATCTGGATTCCTATGACCTGGAAACAATATTATGAAAATGTGAAGCGAATTGCCTTAGGGATGGTTACGCTGGGATTAGAAAAAGGGGATAAAGTGGCTATGATTGGTGACAATCGTCCTGAGGCGCTCTGGGTTGAAATGGCTGCCATGTGCGTGGGTGCTGTGGGAGTTTGGTTATTCCAGGATTCTCTGATTGATGAAGTACAGTACATCATCGATCATTCTGACACCAAATTGATGGTAGGCGAAGGTCAGGAAGAGGTCGATAAATGCCTCAGGATTAAGGATAAATGCCCAAAGTTGAAGAGAATGATCTGGGATGACCCAAAAGGGATGAGAGGTTATGATGATCCCATTCTCATCGGTCTTCAGGAGGTCATGAAACTTGGTGAGGAGTTGGAAAAGAAGGAACCGGGCCTTTTTGTGGATATGGTCATGAGAGGAAAAGGGGATGATGTTTGTCTCCTCTTTTACACATCAGGAACCACTGCCCTTCCCAAAGGGGCTCTTCTTACCCATTATAATATGTTAACCATGGGACAAAATTTGATGCGTGTAGACCCCTATTTTGAAACGGATGACTTTGTCTCTTACCTCCCTTTTGCCTGGATTGGAGAGCAGATGATGTCGATCTCCTGTGGAATTCAGGCTGGGTTTACGCTCAATTTCCCTGAGGAGCCTGAGACCGCCGAGGAGAATATTCGTGAAATCGGTCCTCATGTGATGTTTGCTCCTCCTCGCATTTATGAACAGATGGTTCGAAACGTACAGGTCAAATACTTGGATGCCTCTTGGCCAAAAAGGAATGCCTATGAGTTGGCAATGAAGATCGGTTACCGTGTAGCCGATTTCAAGTTTTCAAAAAAGGCTTCCCCCTGGTACTGGAAGGTTCTCAACTTCCTTGCCTACCTGGGGGTCCATAAAAAATTGAGAGATCATCTCGGTCTCTCCAGGATTAGGGATACCTACACTGGAGGGGCAGCCATGGGGCCAGACCATTTCCGCTTCTTTCATGCGATTGGAGTAAATCTGAAACAGATTTACGGCCAGACAGAAATTGCTGGGATTTCGGTTCTTCATCGAGACAATGACATTAAATTCGATACGGTGGGTAAACCCATCCCTGAAACAGAAGTGAAAATTACTTCAGAAGGCGAAATCATTTCAAAAAGCCCTTCCGTTTTTAGGGGTTATTACAAGATGCCTGAAGAAACAACCCAATCCCTTAGAGATGGATGGCTTCATTCAGGGGATACGGGTTTCATCGATGGGGATGGTCATCTTGTTGTATTCGATCGGACGAAAGATGTGATGATCCTGAGTGATGGGTCGAAATTCTCCCCCCAGTATTTAGAGACCCGGTTGAAATTTAGTCCTTATATTAAAGATGTGTGGGCAATCGGTGACACTAAACCCTATATCTCGGGAGTCATCTGTATTGACTACGGAGTAGTAGGCAATTGGGCAGAGGCCCGAAATATTCCTTATACCAGTTATTCTGAACTTTCTCAGATGACCGAGGTTTATGAATTGGTTCAGAAAGAGATCATTAAAATGAACCTTGGCCTTCCTCCCCTTGCTCGCATTAAAAAATTTGTAAACCTCTATAAGGAATTTGATCCCGATGATGATGAATTAACCCGAACGCGAAAACTGAGAAGAGCCTTTGTTGAAGAACGTTACAAAAATATTGTTAAGGGCCTTTATTCAGACACAGAGAACATCCATATGGACACCACGATTACTTATGAAGACGGAAGGGTGGTCCATATTAAGACGGACCTCAAAGTGATGGAAGTACCACAATAAGAGTCGATGCAAAATGGACAATGTAAGATTAGCAATTAGCGATGAATGAAAAAAGTCATCAACTCGCAGACCGGCTGCTTGATTTTGCAGTAAGTGTGATCAAGATTACTGATGCGTTGTCTCAAACAGTTGCTGGAAGACACATCGGAGGCCAACTCATCAGAGCAGGGACGTCCGGCGGATCAAATTATGAGGAAGCTTGTGGGGCTGAATCAAGATCAGACTTTACTCATAAAATGAGTATCGTCCTGAAAGAGCTAAAGGAAACGCGTTTCTGGCTTCGATTGATCCAACGTACTGGAATGCTTGAACCTCAATACACCGAGCCCGTAATAACCGAATGCGAACACCTATGTGCGATCACGGCGAAAAGCATTATCACCGCGAAGAAGAAGAACGAGTCTAAACTGCCGAGGAAAAACTAATGGTGAAGAATAGAGCTAAATGATTTTCGTTCTTAGTCCTTCATCGTTAATTTTACATTGCTAATTTTGCAATTTGCAGTGTGGTTTCTAAGGGAGGCTGCATGGAACTTTTCTTACAACTCTTTATCACAGGAATTCTGGTCGGTAGCATCTATGCCGTGGTCGCTCTTGGCTGGACCCTAATCTATAAATGCTCTGGCGTCCTCAACCTCGCCATGGGCGAACTCACCCTCATCGGGGCTTATGTCTGCCTCAGCTTCTACAATTGGGGAATTCCCTTTGTCTTAGCATTGCTTTTTACATTAGTCGTTGGATTTGCGTTGGGACTTTTGACTGAACACCTCTTTCTCCGACCTATGGTAGGAGAACCTGTTTTGAGCGTGATTATGGTAACGGTGGGCCTCTCCTTCTTTTTTAAAGGTCTTGTGGAACTAATTTGGGGAACAGATACCGTTGTTTTTAATCCTATGGTATTTCCAATCGAACCCATTTTTATTGGAAAGATTGTAGTCGGTCAGGTTTATCTATGGGCTTTTGTTGCATCGATCGTCCTCCTCTTAGCTTTTGTCTCTTTCTTTAAATATACAAAATGGGGGTTATCGATGCAGGCCACGGCTGATGATGAAATGGCCGCTCTTTCATTGGGTGTGAACGCAAAGATTGTTTATGCCCTTGCCTGGGCTATTGCATTCATGGCCGCAGGAGTAGGTGGGACCTTATTGGGGAATATCAACGGGTTAAATATTTCGGTTGGCTATTTAGGCTTATTAGTTCTCCCCGCTGTCGTTCTGGGAGGTCTCAACTCTGTCCCTGGAGCGATTGTAGGGGGTTTGGTGATAGGTGTTCTTCAGAACCTCGCAGATGGCTATCTGAGTCGCTATACCCCCGGTGGAGTCAAGGATGTATTTCCCTTTGTTATCATGGTGATCATCCTGCTCTTTAGGCCTTATGGACTCTGGGGGTGGGTTAGGATTGAAAGAGTCTAACAAAACATTGCAAATTGAAAAATTAGCAATGCAAATTCATCAATAAAAGAAAAGGAACTGCTAACTTTACAATGTTAATTTTGCAGTGAGAATCGAGAGGTCAAAATGGCTTATCGACCTTGCGGTGTTTATCATCAACATTACCGTCAAGACCATGCTTGGTGGCAAACCAAATTTGTCTGGGGTAAGATGATCCTCCTCTTGGTAACCCTTTTCTACTTGATCCCGAAGTTTGCAGGCCTCTACCTGGTCTCAGTTGCCAATGTCATTGGATACACGATCCTCTCTGCTATGGGCGTTCAATTACTGATCGGGTATTGTGGACAGGTCACACTGGGCCATTCCGCATTTATTGCAGTAGGGGCTTATACCAGTACGCTGTTGATGCTTCAACTCCACCTGCCCTACCCTATTACGCTTATTCTTGGGGGCATTGTAGGAGGCCTGTGGTGCGTCCTGTTCGGTCTTCCCTCCGCTCGAGTGAAGGGATTCTACCTGATCATGACCACGATGGCAGCCCAATTTATTACTGTTGAATTCTTTATCACACAGTATGTAAGCCAAATCGGAGGTCGAGGCGTTGCTTTCTCCATCCCCCCCGGGACGGTAAAAATCGGCCCCTGGGTGATCCAATCGGATATGGAAGTCTATTACCTGATGCTTGTCCTCGTCTCTTTGTGTACCTTCATGATGGCCAATCTTGTCCGATCAAAGATAGGCCGGGCCTGGATTGCCATTCGAGATAATGATATCGCTGCTGAAACTCTCGGAGTCAATATTGTTTTATATAAACTACTCGCATTCTTTGTTGCAGGCTTCTTGGGAGGCATTGCAGGTTCTTTCTGGGTCACATCGCTGGCTGCAGTGAGCCCGGAACATTTTCAGTTTGGATGGTCTCTCTGGTTGGTTGGAGTGATCCTTATTGGAGGAGTTGGGAGCATCCATGGCACCATCTTTGGGGCGATGTTCATGACTTTGATTCCCGAAGGTCTCAAATTCCTTATCTTCTTTCTCACTCAGAATGCCTCTATTGTCAATCTGATGCCTTTTCTCCCTCATCTCCTTGAAAAATTTCTCTTCGTTAAAGAATCAGCCTTTGGTCTTGTCATTGTCTTGTTCTTGATCTTCGAACCGAACGGTCTCTCTTATCGATGGTGGCAAGTGAAAAATTACTTTAATTTGTGGCCGTTTTCATATTAACGTTTCACATGCCTGCACGCCGAAGTGCCGGCCTTTCCGCACGCAGGCGTGTCCGACATCCGTGACCGTGAAAAAAATAGTTTACGGACACGAGACACGGAAACGGACAACGAAAGAAAGGGGTGATGCAAAGTCATTGGTTGGTGGGAGAACAAAATAGGGAGGCGCAGTTTCTTTATTCTTATTAAATTTACAGGAGGTAAAAAATGAGAATCAAATTTAGAATTTTTGCAATCGGATTAACTTTTTTAATCATGGGTCTTACTGCATCATGGGGAATTGCCCAAGAGGTCAAGCTGGGGCTCTTCAGGATCTAACAGGAGCAACCTCCGATGTGGGAAAAGATGAGGCATTGGGGGTTCGGGAGGCGGTCCAATACTATAATGATACGGGAGGAATTAACGGCAAGAAGATCCGATTATTCCAATATGACTATGGATATCGGATTCCTGAGGCCATTACTACCTATAAACGTTTTAGGGATTACGATAAGGTGGCTATGGTCTTAGGCTGGGGGACAGGGGACACGGAATCGCTTTCTCCTACGATCAATGCCGATAAAATGCCT
This sequence comes from uncultured delta proteobacterium, assembly GCA_963827685.1. Taxonomy (GTDB): domain Bacteria; phylum Desulfobacterota; class BSN033; order BSN033; family UBA1163; genus UBA1163. The sequence continues at coordinate 168,597 of CAWHBU010000003.1, forward strand.
TATCTCTCCAGCTCTTTTTCTGGCCATCTATGCGATCCCAAGAAGACTCCTTATAACTTCGTTTATGGAGTGGACTATTCGACAAATGCTCGAGGCGCCATCACCTACTGGTTTGAACAGGTTTGGAAAAAAGATCCAAAATGGAAGGGATTAAGAGAGAAAGGGGCTAAACCTAAGTTTGCATGTTTCATTGACACCTCATCACCTTTTGCGACGGCTCCAAGCAAGGCCATCAAAGATCAGGCTGAGCTGCTCGGCTTCGAAATCGGTCCTGATTATAATATTCCCTTGACAGCTCTGGATACTAAGAGCCAGATTATCGCTGCCAAGAATTTCGGAGTCAATTTGGGATGGCATGGCAACACAACGATGTCCACTTCTGCTACACTTAAAGATGCGTACGCGTTAGGTCTCGGCGCAGACCATATTATGACCCACTGGGCCTTAGACGAAAACCTTCCCAAGCTGGCTGGACCCGCAGCGGAAGGAACCATTGGCCTGATTGCCTGTGCGTTCTTCAATGAGGAATATCCCGCGAAGAAGAAAGTTACGGATTATGCCAAGAAACTTAATCCGGGCGTTCCCTTGGAAAATCGTACTGTTCGTGCGGTCCAGGGATGGGTTAAAGTAACCTTGGCTGTTGAAGCGATGCGAAGGGCTGACAAAGCAGGCAAGCTTAATGGGCCGGGGATTAAAGACGCCTTTGAGACGATGAAGGAGTGGCCCGGCTTAAAAGAATTTGGAGGCCAGCTGGTAACCATTACTCCAACCGACCATCGTTATAGTTCCGTCGTCAGAATAGGAAGGGTCATCAAAGGTAAGCCTCAAACGGTCGGTGAAATTGACATGCGGGCCAAATACCCCGACAGATGGGCTTCCTGGCTTGGGTGGTAAGGAGAAGAAATTGAAACCGAACCATTCGAATTCTTCAGAGAAAGTCCTGAAGCTGAACAATATTGAAGTCATGTATGACGAGATTATTCTGGTGCTTAAAGGGGTTTCCATTGAGATTCCTCAAGGAGGAATTGTAACCCTTCTTGGAGCAAATGGGGCTGGGAAATCGACCACCCTAAAATCCATCTCTGGATTGCTCAAGCACGAGGATGGTGAAGTCACCGATGGTAGTATTGAATTCATGGGTGAGAAAATCCACCATCTCTCCGCTGAGGAGATAGCAAAAAGAGGAATATCCCAAATCATAGAGGGAAGAAGGGTTTTTGAGCACCTTACCGTGGAAGAGAATCTACGGGTGGGAGCCCATCTTCGTGGAATGGGCTCTGCGGCTAAGGAAAGGCTTGAGATGGTCTATAACTATTTCCCCAGACTGATCGAGCGGCGTAACGTCTTAGCAGGTTTTATCAGTGGTGGAGAACAGCAGATGACCGTGATCGGAAGAGCCCTTATGGCCCAACCCAAACTCATTCTTCTCGACGAACCGTCTATGGGCCTTGCCCCCATGCTGATCAAGGAGATCTTCGAAATCATCACCCGGTTGAACAAAGAAGAAAAAATCCCTCTTCTCTTAGTCGAACAGAATGTGAAATTGGCGCTCACGGTCGCCCAATATGCTTATGTCTTAGAAAACGGGAGACTGGTGATGCATGACACCTCAGAAAAGTTGAGGGAAAATCCAGATATCAGAGACTTTTACTTAGGTCTTTCTGATATCGGTGAACGAAAGAGTTTTCGAAATATAAAACATTATAAAAGAAGAAAAAGGTGGCTCACATAAAACCGTGACTCGTGATTCGTGTCCGTGGGTCGTAAGAATTTTGTTAAATAAAAGTCTAACAGGTTGCGGACACGGAAAACGGACACGGTCACGTTATTCTTTAAATAAGAAAAGGAGGTTTCCTATGCAAAGACTCTTATTAATTCTTATAGCGATTGCATTTGCAATCGGGGGATTGACAGCCTGCAAACCTGGCCTCCTGCCGACAGATGAGGCCGGGAAACCAAAAGTGATATTGGAGCGGATCGAAGTAGTAAGTTCCTTCCCATGGACCGATCTTCCCGCCCGTACTCCATTGGCTCTTGGCTTCGTGTTTAACATCAACAACCCGAGTGGTTATAATATCATGCTGGACAATATGAAATTCGCATTTTCCTTTGAAGTAACCCCTGATTATTACGTTGAAATAAACGTTCCCGTCTCCTATGATCAAACCTATTTTCCACCCAACACAACCAGTCAATATCGAATCGTCAGCATTATAGATTCAGCGGTGATCAACGGAAAGCTTGCAGTAACCCAAGGAGCTAAGCTCCAGCCCCTTGATTTGAAGCCAGCAGATCTAATCAAAAACTGGTATTCCAAGATTGGGGACTTTGCCTTTGGTATCAAGGTAGTGGAAGGAATGGCAGTCTTTTCAAGTGAGAAGGGAGACCTATTCATTGCTTTTGAAGGAAAATTTCCAAGGAAATGACGAGACACAAATAATTCCTCACTTATAATCCTCCCATCCCCCCTTTCAATGGAGGGGAAGATGGGAGGATCCTCCCCCAGGAGATTCCCCATGCCTAAACAAGAGGTAATGGATAGGACGACGGCTTTTTTGAAGAAAAATCTTGAGACCACGCCCCCCAAAAAGCGTCTCGAATATCTTAATCAAAAACTGAGAGGAATTACACAATATGCTTACAGAAATTCTGTCGCTTTCAAGAACAAAATGGATTCCGTTGGATTAAAACCAAAGGATATCCTGACAATGAAAGATTTAGAAAAAATTCCCATTACTGAAAAGGCTGACCTGATGGGATTTCAGAAGAAGAATCCTCCCTTTGGCGGATTTGAAGGAGTCCCGCTTCGCGAATTGAGAAGGATCTATGTCTCACCAGGACCCCTCTATGAACCTGGCGAAATTGAATATGATGAGCTTGGATGGGCACAGGGAATGTATGCGGCGGGCTTTCGGCCCGGAGACATTGCCATCAATACATTCAGTTACCACATGGTTCCTTTTGCCATGCAGATGTTGGATAACTCTCTCTTCAGGATCGGATGTATCACTATTCCCACAGGTGTCGGCAATACCGAACAACAGGTGAATATCCTTAAGAACCTAAGGGTCAGGGCGTTTTGCGGAACTCCAAGCTTTCTTCTCAACATCGCTGAAAAGGCGGAGGAGATGGGCTTAGATCTGAAAAAAGACTTCCACCTCCAGGTCGGCTTTGTGGCTGCAGAGATGGTACCAGAATCCCTCAGATCTGAATTGGAAGAGAGATTTGGAATGACCATCCGACAAGGTTATGGAACCGCTGATATTCGATGCTTGGGTTACGAATGTGTGGAGAAGAATGGGATGCATGTCCCGGATGACAAGATCGTGGAGATCGTTGACCCTGAGACGGGCAACCAGTTGGACCCTGGAAAAGCGGGGGAGATTGTTGCCACTTCATTCAATAAAGTCTACCCTTTAATTCGATTTGGGACAGGAGACCTCTCCATCCTCAGCGAGGCCTCCTGCCCTTGCGGTAGAACCTCTGCGAGATTAGTAAAGATTCTGGGGAGGGTGGATCAAGCGACCAAGGTCAGGGGACTTTTCATCCATCCCGGTCAAGTCGATGAAGTGGCTGCAAGGTTTCCACAGATCGCAAGGTATCAGGTACGGATTACAAGAAAGGAGCACAAGGACGAAATGACCTTCTTGACTGAACTTAGGGAAGAAGATGATCAATCTGATAAGCTAAAGGAAGGGATAGAAAGATCTGTCCGGGATGTGATGAAAGTAAGGGGCGAAGTCAAATTCGTGTCTAAAGGGACGATTCCAGATGGGGTCAAGAAGATTGAAGACCAACGCACCTGGGAATGAATTTCGAATGCTACAAAATACCAGTCTCTGGTTCAACGGTTAGGGTTAGGATGCCGGTTTCGTTGACAGGTTATATCATTGATCTCTAAGTTTTCAGCCTTAACCTTCTCACATCAACTCTTAATAAACTTTTGACGGTTTTTTGTTAAATGTGCTAAGATGATGTCCAAAAAGAAAGGGGGAGGAATTTATGAAAATTCATTACAAAGGATTTATAAGAGAAAGAATCCAAAGAAATCCTGTGACAATAAGCCCCGATGCTTCCTTCTTCGAAGCCCGAAACCTTATCCATGAAAAGGGTATTCAACATCTGCCAGTAGTAGATAAGAGCGGCAAACTGGTAGGAATTGTTACAGACGGAGATATTCGGGAAGCCGCCCCCTCTGATGCGACCCTGCTCAGCGTCCAGGAACTTAACTATCTATTAGGAAAACTGAAGGTTTCGGCCTTTATGACGCCAGAGGATAAGTTGATCACCATCACTCCTGACGCATTGATTGAGGAAGCAGTCCAATTGATGCATGACCACAAGATCGGGTCTCTTCCCGTTGTGGAGGGGAAAAAGCTGTATGGAATTTTTACAGAGACAGATGCCTTAGACCATTTCGTGGATATATTTGGCCTCAAGCAGAAAGGGACCCGTTTAACCATCGCCCTTGAAGATAAACCCGGTTCGCTGCTCGGTATACTTGAAGTGCTCAAAAAACATAATATAAACATGATCAGCATTGTCACTCCTTCTTTTATGGTGGAAGGAAAAAGGATCGCTGCCATTCGAATTAAAACAGAAGACTATAAGGATGTAATTAAGGATTTAGAGAAAGCAGGCTATGATGTTTTATCTATAGGCAAATGGCCCTCCATTTAGTCTATCTTTTTTCCGATGAAGTTTAGCCGTTTACGTTAAGTGGCACGATCAGGGTGGTGCTATAGTATACAACCGAACAAAGTCAAACACGGAAGACGGTCTTCAGTAAGGAGAGGATAAGCATGAGAGAAGTGGTGATCACCAGTGCCGTCCGAACAGCCATCGGTAACTTCCTCGGGGGATTAAGTCCTTTCAGCGCCACGGAGTTAGGAGCCAGAGTAATCGAGGAGGCAGTCAAACGATCGAAGATTCAAAAAAACGATGTGGATGAAGTGATCATGGGGAATGTCCTCCCATTCGGACTGGGACAGAATCCAGCTCGTCAAGCGATGATCAAGGCTGGACTTCCAATGCCGGGAGGGGCTATCACCGTCAACAAGGTCTGCGGTTCCGGGTTGAAGGCCGTGATGTTAGCTGCCCAGGTGATCATGGCCGGAGATGCAGAGGTGATCGTCGCCGGTGGCATGGAGAGTATGAGCCGAGCTCCCTACTATTTGGAAAATGCGAGAACAGGCTACCGGCTTTGGGATGGAAAATTGGTGGATGGAATGGTCCATGATGGTCTCTGGGACGTGGTGAGCGATTACCATATGGGGTATACCGCTGAGATTCAATCGAAGAAGTTTAATATCAGCCGTCAAGAACAGGATCAATTTGCATACGAATCAAACCTCAAGGCGATGAAGACGATCCGAGAGGGAAAATTTAAAGAGGAGATCCTCCCTCTCCCGATCCCTTCGAAGAGAGGGGAACCGACTCTTTTTGAAATCGATGAGGGACCCCGTGATACCGATCTCCAAACGATGACCAAACTCAAACCTGTCTTTAAAGAGGATGGAGTTGTCACGGCCGCAAATTCCTCTAAGATCAGCGATGGAGCAAGTGCTCTCGTGGTCATGTCAAAGGAGAAGGCCCGGGCTCTGGGCGTGGAGCCCATGGCAAAGGTCGGGGCACAAGCGGCGGCGGGTGTGGAGTTGGAGGACGTCCTCGTCGCCCCGATTCAATCGATTCCGAAGGCCCTGAAAAAGGCCGGCCTCTCCCTGAAGGATATCGACCTCTTCGAAATCAACGAAGCCTTTTCTGCGACAACGGTGGCCGTCGTCAAAGCCTTGGGAATAGACAAGAGTAAGGTCAATGTCCACGGGGGTGCTGTTGCCCTAGGCCATCCGATCGGTGCGAGCGGGGCGAGAGTCCTGACCACATTGCTTTACGCCATGAAAGAGACGGGGGCGAAGAGAGGAATGGCTTCTCTCTGTTTGGGCGGTGCAGAAGCCGTGAGTTTAATCGTAGAAAGAATAGGCTAAAAAGAACATTGCAAAATGCAAAGTTAACATCGCAAAGTTATCACTGAAAGATTTTTTCTTTCCATTGCTAATGGCTAATTTTTCAATGTTAATTTTGCAATGAGCTTTTAACAGGAGGCCTTATGGAAATTAAGACGATCGGCGTCGTGGGAGCTGGACAGATGGGAAATGGAATTGCTCAGGTAGCCGCCTATTCTGGATTCCGGGTCATCATGAGTGATATTGCCGATCCTTTCATTCAAAAAGGTCTAACGACCATTTCTAAGAATCTGGATCGAATGGTGGAAAAGGGAAAGATTGCCTCTCAGAAGAAAGAGGAGGTGATGGGAAAGATCAAAGGGACGACTAAAATTGGAGACATGGCGGATGCAGATTTTGTTGTCGAGGCCGCCACAGAGAACGAATCCCTCAAATTGAACCTGTTTAAAGAACTGGATCAGGTTTGTCGAAAAGAGATCATCCTCTCGAGCAATACTTCCTCCATCTCTATCACTAAGCTTGCCTCAGCAACCCAAAGACCGTCACAAGTCATCGGAATGCATTTCATGAACCCTGTCCCGGTGATGCAGCTGGTGGAGATCATCCGGGGCCTTCAAACCTCTCAGGAAACTTTTGGTACGGTTAAGTCCCTCGCCGAGCAGATAGGTAAAACCCCGGTTGAAGCGAATGACTTCCCGGGATTCATCTCCAATCGAGTCTTAATGCCCATGATCAACGAAGCAATTTATGCCCTCTTTGAAGGAGTGGGCACACCAGAGGCCATCGACACCGTCATGAGACTGGGAATGAATCATCCCATGGGGCCCTTGACATTGGCCGACCTGATCGGCCTGGATACGTGTCTGGCTATTATGGAGGTCATCTATAAGGGTTTGGGGGATTCCAAGTATCGTCCCTGCCCTCTCCTCAAAAAATATGTCGAGGCAGGTTACCTAGGTAGGAAAACGGGAAGAGGGTTCTATACCTATAGTTAGAAGTTAGGAGTTCGGAGTTCAGAGTTCGGAGATTCTAAAAATACTCCGAACTAGGAACTGAAAACTCCGAACTGAATTTTGGAAGGCGATGGACTTCAAACTCACTCAAGAACAAGAGATGATCAGAAATATGGCGAGAGATTTCACGGAGAAGAATATCAAGCCCGTGGCCGCGCAATATGACGAGGAAAAACAGTTTCCCTATCAGAACCTTAAGAAAATGGCTGAGAAGGGCCTGATGGGAATGAATGTTCCAGCGGAATATGGCGGGTCGGAAGTTGGAGCGGTTGCCTGTAGCCTCGCCATCACGGAAATCGCGAAGGGATGTGCTTCCCATGCCGTGACGACTTCTGTGACCAATATGGTTGCGGAGTTGATCTACGAGTTCGGACAGGAGGAGATAAAAAGAAAACACATCCCCAAGATATGTCGTGGCGAATATCCTGCCGGAGCCTTTGCTCTGACTGAACCCCACACTGGATCCGATGCGGTCAATATTCGCATGAGCGCCATCCGTCAAAAGGATACCTATCGTGTTAATGGAACTAAAACCATGATCACCAGTGGAGAAGCTTCAGGTGTGACTGTTACCTGGGCCGTCACGGATCGCAATGCAAAGAGAGGAAAAGGGATCAGCGCTTTTGTCATTGAGAAGGGGACGCCTGGATTTATTGTGGGAAAGGCAGAAGATAAGATGGGCCACCGGGCAGCCCAGAACAACGAATTGATCTTTGACAACTGTGTGATCCCCAGCAATTGCCTTTTGGGCAAGGAGGGTGAAGGGTTTAAGATTGCTATGATCGAACTCAACGGGGGAAGGATCGGAATTGGGTCTTTAGCGGTAGGGGTGGGATTCGCAGCCATTGATTTTGCAAGAGGATATGTTAAAGAAAGGGAGGTTTTTGGCAAACCCCTTTCCAGCTTTGAGGCCATTCAATGGATGATCGCAGACTCGTATACAGAGTTGGAAGCCGCTCAGCTTCTTGTCTTGCGCGCCGCTCTCCTCAAGGAAGACCATCAACCCTTTACGAAAGAGGCTTCCATGGCAAAGCTCTTTGCCACGGAGACGGCAAGGAATGTTGCGATCCGCGCTCTTCAGATGCTGGGTGGGTATGGTTATTTTAAAGAGTATCCGATGGAACGTTACCTTCGAGATATCATTGGAACAACCCTCTATGAAGGGACCTCTGAGGTTCAACGAATTGTGATTTCGAGGGAAATATTGAATCGCTGATATTTTTTTCATATCATTAATGAAATTATTCACAGAGTACCATTTGGGCTTCGGATTTGATTTGACATTTTTGCTATGATATTTGACACTTAAGTATAGTGATTTGTTCTTAGTTTTAACATGGGGAGGACCTAAGAAATGGAATTGTCAGAACAGACCTTTGCCCAAAAGTTTGACCTCTACGGATGTTTTCAATGCGGTAAGTGCACAGGAGGGTGTCCTGTTTCCCTCAAATCGAAGCTGAATATCCGAAGGCTAATGATCGAGGGTATTTTGGGAAAGAATCTCGATCGGGTCAGTGAGAAGGAGGAACTCTGGGATTGTACCACATGTAAAACCTGCACACTCCGGTGCCCTCGTGGTTTGAAGCCCATGGATCTGGTCATCGGAATGAGGGGAATCCTGATCGAAGAGGGACACATTCCTAAGACCATTATCGAAGCCATGGAAAGCGCTTACAAATATGGAAACCCCTGGGGAATCCCGAAGAACAAAAGGACAGAGTGGATCAAAGGGCTGCCCGAAGACCTCAAGGTGAAGGACTTCTCCCAAGGGGACCGTGCTGAGTTTCTTTACTTCGTCGGATGCACCGCTTCTTCCGATCCCCGAATTCAGGAAATCGCAAAGTCCTTTGTCTTCGGACTTCGGCAGGCCGGCGTCGATTTCGGGATCCTCGGAAACGACGAACAATGCTGCGGTAACGAGATCCGGAGAATGGGAGAAGCAGGTCTCTTTGAGGAGCTCGTCGAAGGAAACATGAAACAGTTCGACACCTATCAGATCGAAAATATCATCACCACCTGTCCTCATGGTTTCAATGCCTTCAAGAATGAGTATCCTCAAGGAAAGTTCAATGTTCTCCACGCTACCCAGGTTTTGGCAAAGCGCTTAGAAGAAGGGAAACTTTCTCTCACGCAGCAGGTCAAAAAGGTGGTCACCTATCATGACCCCTGTTTTTTGGGCAAGCAGAATAACATTTTCGACAAACCCCGAATCCTTCTGAACGCCATTCCGGGCCTCACCTTCAAAGAACTTGACCGTTCCCGAGAAAGAAGTCTCTGCTGCGAAGGCGGAGGAGGAAGGATGTGGGTAGAATCTTCGACCGATACAGGCCAGCGTCTTGCTGAGGTCCGAGTGAGAGACGCCGTAGAATTGGGAGCAGAGATCTTAGCAACGGCATGTCCCCTATGTGTGTTGACACTGGAGGACGCTGTGAAGACCTCTGGCTTTGAAGAAAAAATCAAAGTGATGGACGTGACGGAGTTATTGGCTGAGGCCATGGAATGAGATGAAACTGAGAGAGATTCGAGACATTTTGGATGCAGAACTGATTACGGGAGACGCGAGTCTCGATAAAGAGATAAAGTACGTTAATGCGGCGGACCTTATCAGCGACGTCCTCGCTTACAGCACGGGACCGGGGGCCTTACTTATTACGGGGATTGTCCATTCCCAGGTGATTTATGCAGCGAATACAATCGAATTAGGGGCCATCCTTTTTGTCAGAGGAAAACGGCCCAACGAGGCAACCTTACAATTGGCGAACGAGAATCATATCCCCCTCTTGACTACCCGCTATATCATGTTTGAAGCATGCGGTCGCTTATATCAACTTGGTATGAGGGCGTGTATCGAAAAAGTGAAAAATGGCCGGGGCGGGAAATAACATATCACTTCATGAAATGTTTCATATCCAGGGGGGCAATTTTACGAATGCCGGGTCCATTTCAAGTCAGGTCAAGAAGATTCTAATAAGGGCTGGATTTTCTCATCGCGTCATTCGTAGAACATCCATTGCGACCTTCGAGGCCGAGATGAACGTGATCTGCTATGCCAACCGAGGAACGATTTCGCTCTTTATTACGCCCGACTTCTTGAAGATCGTAGTCGAAGACGAAGGGACCGGTATTCCCGATATCAATCTGGCGATGAAAGAGGGCTACTCGACCGCTAACGAAAAGATTCATGAATTGGGGTTCGGTGCGGGAATGGGCCTTTCCAATATAAAAAATAATACGGACGAGATGATCCTCACCTCTAAATTCGGGGAAGGAACTCATCTTGAGTTTGTCATCAGTCTGGAAGGAAGGGATAAGCTGGTTCCCCTGTTGAGCACCAGGGGATGATAAGAGGGAAGGAACTCCTTTGATGACGGTCTCCGATATCGTCAAATCCTTTGGACTAAAGATTAGGGCAGGGAAAAATCGGCTCGATGAGGAGGTGACAGGAGGGTATGCCGGCGATCTCCTCAGCGATGTGATTGCCCACAGCCGCAAAGGGAACATCTGGGTGACCATCCAAACCCATCCCAATATCGTTGCGGTGGCCACCATGAAGGAGCTGGCAGGAATTATTTTAACAGGAGGAAGAGAACCTGATTCAGATACCCTTCAAAAGGCGGAAGAGGAAGAGATGCCTATCTTGGTCTCTTCGCTCTTTACCTTTGAATTGGTGGGCAAACTCTACCAAAAGGGGATTTCAGGAACGGGTTGATGCTGAAAAAGTTTCGGGCGGACCTCCACATTCATTCATGCCTTTCGCCTTGTGGAGATGAAGAGATGAGGCCTCGTGCCCTTGTGAACCAGGCGTTGGCCAAGGGTTTAGATATGATCGCCATCTGTGACCACAATTCAGCGGAAAATACGGCAGCCTTCATCAGTGCTGGAGATGAGAGGGGCCTTAAAGTGCTCCCCGGGATCGAAGTCACCTCAAAAGAGGAAATTCATCTCATTGCCCTGTTCGATACCCAAGAGGACTGTACAGCCCTTCAAAATCTGATTTACCAAAATCTTCCAGGTGAAAATGTAGAAGAGGTGTTTGGTCCTCAGACGGTGGTCAACGAATGGGATGAAACGGTAGGCATCAATCGGAGAATGTTGATTGGGGCGACCCTCCTTCCCCTTGAACAGATCGTCTCCGTGATTCATTCACTGGGGGGGGTGGCCATCGCCTCGCATATCGATCGCCAGGCGTTCAGTCTGCTTGGACAATTGGGATTCATCCCGGAGGGGATACTCCTGGATGGATTGGAGGTCTCCTCTCGTACCTCCAAGGAGGAGGCGAAGAATCGATTTCATTCCTATCAACACTACTCCTTCGTTTGGTTCTCCGATGCCCATTGTCTTGAGGACATCGGCAAAAGCACGACCCCCTTCCTTTTGAAAGAGACCACATCACGGGAAGTTAAAATGGCCCTTCATCGCAAAGAAGGACGAAAGGTCATGGAGGCATAACACGTCGGTGAGAGGCAGGGTTGGAAGATCTCTCTCTCCATATACTGGACATTGTTGAGAATGCCATTTCGGCGAAGGCAAAAAAAATTGAGATCTGGGTGGTTGAAGAACCCAGGGAGGATCGGTTGACGATCGAAATCAAGGATGACGGAATCGGGATGGACGAAGAGGTCAGTCAAAAAGCGGTTGACCCTTTTTTTACCACCCGGTCTTCAAGGAGAGTGGGGTTAGGTCTTTCTTTCATGGCGCAAGCAGCTCAAGAGACAGGGGGCTCGCTTCGAATCGAGTCGACATTGGGAAAAGGCACAAAAGTGACGGCCACTTTCCAGTACCATCATATCGACAGAAAACCCTTGGGAAGCATGGTTGAAACGATGATGACGCTCCTTATTGGAAATCCTGAATTGGACATTCTCTATACCCATCAGAAGGAGGAAAAGTCATACGTTCTCAGCAGTTCGTGGTTGAAAAATCACTTTAAAGATCGGTCCCTCGTCGATCCAGAAGTCATCCAATGGATGAAAACGCATCTCAAGGAGGGGCTGAAACAGATTGGAGTTCAGGGATGAGGTTGGTAGAAGAGATTTCCCGAGCAGATTGGGAAAAGATTGACCAGGTGATCGATCGGTATAGAAAGAGGCCGGGGATCCTTATTCCAGTTTTAAAGGAGGTCCAGGATATCTGTGGATACCTTCCCAAAAAGGTCCAGCACCGGATTGCGCAGGGGCTTCAGCTTCCCGCTTCCCAGGTCTATGGAGTCGTCTCGTTTTATGCATTTTTTACAACGATTCCCAGGGGAAAACATATCATCAGGGTGTGCCTTGGAACGGCGTGCTATGTGAGAGGCTCCAAACAGATCCTGGACAATCTTCAAAGGGAACTCCATGTTGAAGTCGGAGGGATCACACAAGATCGGAAATTTTCTTTGGAAGCTGTGCGATGCCTTGGGGCTTGCGGTTTAGCTCCGGTCATGGTCGTGGGGAGCGAGACGTACGGCATGATCAGTCCGGGTAAAGCGATTGAAATTGTAAGTTCTTATCGATAGGGGTGCACCACAGAAATAACGCTCTATTTCCCTGAACCATGTAAGGTTCAGGGCCAGTCATGCACCCCGCGTGGTGCATGGCAAAGAGCACTTGAATAGCTTATTTTGCTGGAAATAATCTTCTTCAAACATAGTTCCATTTATGGGGTACACCCCATAGGAGATGGATCGCGATGGCTAAGTTAACCATTGAAGACTTGAAACGGATCAAGGAGGAAGTTCGCTCCACCACGGTTCTGAGGGAGGGAGGCTTCCGAGCAAAGGTCAACATCCACATGGGAACCTGTGGCATTGCTGCCGGGGCCAGAAAATTGATGTCCGCTGTTTTACAGGAGATCGAGGAGAAAAAAATCAAGGATGTCATGGTGACGACCTCCGGGTGTGCAGGGCTCTGTAGCCGTGAACCGATGGCCACCGTCGAAATTCTCGGGAAACCCCCTGTAAAATATTGCGACCTCAATGAAGAGAGGATGAAGGAAATAATCGTTCGCCATGTCTTGAATGGGGAAATTGTTGAGGCCTATGCCCTGGCAAGGGGAAGTGAGACCACTTATTAATTCGGGGGTGGAAAGTAGAGAGTTGAAAGTGGTAAAAACCACATTCCACCTTCCGCTCTCCACCTGCAAAATAGGGTAAAAGGATGAAAGCGTATCGAACTCATCTCATGGTATGTGCCGGAACAGGCTGTGTTTCCTGCGGTTCTTTGCAGTTGAGAGAACGGCTGGAAACAGAATTGAAGAACCGGGGTCTTTCGGATGAAGTGAAGGTGGTGATCACAGGATGTAACGGCTTTTGCGCGGAAGGCCCGATCATGGTCGTTTATCCTGAAGGCATCTTCTACAAAAAATTGACCCAGGAGGATATTCCTTTTCTCGTGGAGGAGCATTTCCTCAAAGGACGCCCCGTCCAGAAGTTTTTGTATACCGGACCGGCGGTCAAGGAAAAAGTCCCTCTGTTAAAGGACATTCCCTTCTTCGAGCATCAGGTGCTGAGGGCGCTCAGAAATCGAGGCTTGATCGATGCGGAGAATATCGACGAATATATCGCCCGAGATGGGTATGCTGCCCTTTCTAAAGTCCTCTCTTCCATGAAGCCGGAAGAGGTGATCCAGGAAGTAAAAATCTCTGGATTGAGAGGCCGTGGGGGAGCCGGGTTTCCAACGGGTCAAAAATGGGAGGAGGGCCGGCGCTACGATTCTTTCCCAAAATATGTCATCTGTAACGGGGACGAAGGAGATCCGGGGGCATTCATGGACCGCTCCGTCCTGGAGGCAGATCCCCATTCGGTTTTAGAAGGAATGGCCATCTGCGGTTATGCCATTGACGCCCATCAGGGATATATCTATGTGAGAGCGGAGTATCCTCTGGCGATTCATCGGCTCAATATAGCCATTGAGAAGGCGAGAGACTATGGATTGTTGGGAAAAGATATTTTAGGGTCCGGTTTCGATTTTGATATCGGTATCTATCCGGGTGCAGGGGCCTTTGTCTGTGGAGAATCGACCGCACTCATGTATTCCCTGGAAGGGAAGCGTGGAATGCCTCGAATTAAACCCCCAAGGTCCACAGAGGCTGGTCTATGGAGCCAACCCACGGTTCTCAACAACGTAGAGACCCTTGCCAATGTTCCTCCCATCCTCTTAAATGGCGGACAGTGGTTCGCCTCTCTCGGAACGGAGGGATCGAAGGGGACGAAGGTCTTCGCCCTCACCGGTACCGTCGAAAACGTGGGACTGATCGAGGTCCCCATGGGAACCACACTTCGAAAGATCATCTACGATATTGGAGGAGGCATCTCTGATAAAAGAGAGTTTAAAGCGATCCAAATCGGAGGACCTTCCGGGGCCTGCCTCCCAGCATCCTTATTGGATCTGGAGGTCGATTTTGACTCCCTCGATGAGGCCGGGGCCATGATGGGCTCCGGTGGTCTGGTCGTCACGAACGATTCGACCTGCATGGTCGATACCGCCCGGTTCTTCACCGATTTTTCTGTCGATGAATCCTGCGGCAAATGCGTCCCCTGTCGCGTGGGAATGAAAGTGATGCTCAACATTCTTAATCGCATTACGATGGGACAGGGAACGATGGAGGACATCGGGCATTTGGAACGATTGGGCCAACATATCAAAGATAGCTCCCACTGCGGTTTGGGAAAAACAGCCCCGAATCCCGTACTTTCCACGATCCGCTATTTTCGAAATGAATATGAGGCCCATATCCTGGAGAAGAGATGCCCTGCCCTGGTCTGCACGAGTCTTATAAAATTTCGGGTCGATCCTGAAAAGTGCAAGATGTGCGGCCTCTGCAAGAAGGCATGCCCGATGGAGGCAGTCACGTGGGAGAAAAAGGCGCCTGCTGTCATCGACGTGGAGAAATGCATTCGTTGTCGGTCTTGTATCCAGGCCTGTAAGTTTAGAGCGATCGAATAAGAAAAACATTCCATAAGAAAGAGTTAAGCGCGAGATGGGAACTCAAATGATCAAACTGAAGATTGATGAAATCGAGATTGAGGTTGAGAAAGGCAAGACGATTCTCGAGGCCGCTCAATCTGCGGGCGTCCGCATTCCCTCTCTCTGCCACGACCGAAGGCTCATTCCCTTTGGCGCTTGCCGTCTCTGTGTCGTCCAGCAAGAAGGAAAATCTGAACTCGTGCCATCCTGTTTCACCCCTGCGAGAAACGGGATGGAGATTCTTACCCAATCTCCAAAGATTTCTGAATCGAGACGGCTGCAGCTCCAATTCATTCTGCTCAACCATCCGATGGTCTGTCCCCGCTGTGAAAAAGAGGGCGAATGTGACCTCCAGAATTTGATCTATGAATATGGGGTGGAAGAGACACGCTATCCATGGGAGCCAATGATATCTCCTGCGGACGATCGATCTCTCCTCCTCCAGAGAGATTCCAATAAATGTATCCTCTGTGGCCGGTGCGCTCGCATCTGTGATGAGGTTCAGGGAATAGGAGAACTCTCTTTTACCCGAAGAGGAATCAAGACGGCCATCGATACGGACTTTCATCGCCCCATCCAATGTGAATTCTGCGGCCAATGCATGGATACCTGCCCGGTGGGGGCTATTACCAGCGACCGTTTCGACTATACGGCCAAATCTTGGGAGTTGAAGGAGACGACAACCCCCTGCCCTTACTGCGGATGTGGATGCCTTCTCACTATGGGTTCGAAAGATGGAGAAGTAAAAAGGGTTTTCTCCGACCCTGGCAGGGGCCCAAGCGATGGAAATCTTTGCGTCAAGGGAAGGTTTGGTTGGGACTTCGTCGACCATCCTGAAAGGATCAAGACCCCTCTTCTAAGAGTCAACGGGGCATTCAAAGAGGCCTCGTGGGATGAGGTTCTCCAGTTTATAACCAGCAAGCTTGAAGAAATTAAGAGCCAGTATGGTCCCCAAGCGATTGCCGCTATCGCCTCCGGTCGATTGACCAATGAGGAATACTATCTGTTTCATAAGTTATTCCGAGAGGCAGTCGGAACGGATCAAGTCGGTTACGGCGGTGGCAGCGCCTACAGGGGCTTGACAGAGGGTTTGGCAAAGACATTGGGTATGGCCGCCTCCACCAATTCGATCCAAGAGATTCGGAAAGCCGATTGCATTCTCGTGATTGGTGTTGACCCTGCGGCCACACACCCGATCATCAAGAATGAGATCCATTTGGCAATCCGGCGGAACAGGACTCAGTTGATTGTGCTCGGTTCCCATGATATTGACCTCACCCGAGCCACACAGATTTCTCCCATGTTTCATCCCAGTATCACTCTCATCGATAAACCTGGGATGGAGGTCTCCTTGCTCAACGCCATGATTGGAACTATATTGAGGGAAGGCCTTGAGGATAAAGATTTCATCGAAGAGAAAACCCAAGGGATAGAAGAATTGAAAAAGAAGATGGCCGTCTCCCCCGCTTCCAAAGATGAGTGGCTGGGAATCCTTCCGGAGGCAAAGAAGGCAGAAATTGAAAAGGCAGCCAGAGCATTTGCAAAAGCTAAAAAAGCCATGATTCTGATTGGCTCCGGTCTTTGGTCCCATATTCCTCCAAAAGAGACCGCCATGGCCGCCTCCAACCTTGCTCTGATCACAGGCCATCTCGGGAAGGAGTCCTCCGGGATTCTTCTCCTTCTGGATAAATGCAATGCCCAGGGGGCCATCGATATGGGGGACGGCGCAAAAGGAGGAGCATGGGGATTGAAAGACCTCATCCAAAGGGCAGAGGAAGGCAAGCTAAGGGCCGTTTATATCGTCGGGGAAAACCCGCTCGTCACTTATCCCGATACCGATCAACTGAAGAAGGCATTGGAAAAAGTTCCGTGCCTCATCGTCCAGGACCTCTTCTTGACGGAGACGGCAAAGATGGCCCACGTCATCCTTCCTGCGAGTGCTTTTGTGGAAAAGAGCGGAACGTATACCAATCTGGAACGAAGGGTTCAGAAGTTAAATCCTCTTCGTCCGCCCCGCCACCAGTCAAAATCAGATTTTGAGATCTTCTTGAGCCTGTTGCGGCTTTTCGAGTACCCTGTTCCGGGAGAAACGCCTGAGGCCGTCTTTGAAGAGATTTGCCGTCAGATCCCTCATTACCGAGGGATTCAGGATGGAAAGCAATGGCCGGATAACGCCTCTTACCTCTATGCTGACGGGTTTCCAAATGGAAAGGCGAAACTGATACCGGTTGGAAAAACACCGGGTCCTCCAATTCCAGAAGGTTATCCTTTCCAACTGATTCAGAGGCCTTCCCTTTTCCAATCGGGGTTTCTCAGTTCAAAGAGCGACGCTTTGAAAATGGTCTCTGAAAAGCCTACCCTGGAAATAAACATCGAGGATGCCCGAGCGCTCAAGATCGAAGAGGAAGAAGTCATCCAGGTCTCAGCCCATGGGGGACGTTCTTTCAGGATGAGAGCGAAACTTTCCTCAATGTCCTCTCCCGGGGTAATCACTGTTCCTTATCCCTGTCCCCTCGTTGATGATAGGGGTATCAGTTCCGTCAAAATCGAAAGGTTAAAAGCAATCTAAGTGATCCTTCTCTCCTCTCTTGCCAAAGAAGGGAGAGAGGATTCTAAGAAAGGGGGAAATTGAATGAACATTATCGTGTGTGTCAAGAGGGTCCCAGAAACAGCGGATGCGGACGTCATCATCGACAAATCAGGGAAAGACATTGAAAAGAGCGGATTGGTCTTCGATCTCAATGAGTGGGACAATTATGCCATTGAGGAAGCGATTCTGCTGAAGGAAAAAATGGGCGGAACCGTGACGGTAATCTCCATGGGAGGGGAAGAATCGAATGAATCCCTGCGGAAATGTCTGGCCATGGGCGCCGATGATGCCGTGCGGTTGACCGATCCTGCCTTCGCGGGATCGGATGGATTTGCTACGGCGAGGGTGTTGTCAGAGGCAGTCCGAAAAATTCCTCATGACCTTGTCTTCACAGGCGTACAGGCCGAAGATGATGGGTTTGGACAAGTGGGAGTTGCCTTGGCCGAAATCTTAGGGGTTCCTCATGTCTCTCTCGTCAACTCTCTCGAAGTCCAGGATAAGAAGCTGAAGGCCCACCGAGAACTGGAAGGGGGATTAGAGGAGGTGGTTGAAGTCGGCCTTCCCGCTGTCCTGACGATTCAAACTGGAATCAATCAACCCCGCTATGTCTCGATCATGGGTATTCGAAAGGTGGCTAAAAAAGAGATTAAGTCTTTAGGTGTCTCGGATCTCAATCTGAAGGCGGAAGAGGTTGGCCTTTCCGGCTCGCATATTAAGTTGGAAAAGATCTTTCTTCCTCCGGTGGGTGAGGGAGCACAGATGTTGCAGGGAAAACCGGAAGAGATAGCATCCAAGGTTTTCAATATTCTGAAGGACAAAGGAGGGCTCACCTAATGAAGAAGATCATCGCCTTAGCAGAACATCGACAAGGAGAATTGCGAGATATAACATGGGAGGTTCTATCTAAAGGAAGACAATTAGCCGAGGGTATGGGTGCAGAGATCGAGGTCGCTCTTTTGGGCAAAGGTGTGAAGAAATTGGCAGAAGCCCTCAAACCAAAAGCCAACAGGGTGCTTCTCATCGAAGATGACCGTCTTGAGGCCTTCAACTCAGAGACTTATCAGAAAGTCCTCACCCAACTGATCATAGAAAGGAAGCCATTTCTGACCCTGATCGGACACACGGCCATGGGAATGGATGTCGCTCCGGCATTAGCTGTTCAACTGAAGATGCCTATTGCCACAGACTGCATCGGGGTCGATGTGGCGGGAGAGACCTTTGCACTCACCCGTCAACTTTATGGAGGAAAGGTCAATGCAGCCGTTTCCTTCTTGAAGAGCGGGCCCTACATGATTACCCTGCGGTCCGGTGGTTTTCCCGCAGTGGAAAAGGAACCTTTCCCAGGTGAAATCGTCACTGTTCCCTCTCCATTGACAGACGAAGGTCTGGCCAGACGTTTTCTCCAGTATGTGGAGGCAGCAGTGGGTGAAGTGGATATCACCCAAGCCGATGTGTTGGTCTCCGTAGGAAGGGGAATTAAAGAAGCAGAGAATATACCGCTTGTAAAAGAGTTGGCCGATATGTTGGGAGCGGCGCTCTCCTGTTCCAGACCTGTTGTGGATAAGAAGTGGTTGCCTAAAGACCGTCAGGTAGGAACTTCAGGCAAGACCGTGAAACCGAAGGTTTACATTGCCATTGGCATTAGTGGTGCTTTCCAGCATGTGGCAGGGATGAAAGGTGCGGGGACGGTGATCGCGATTAATAAAGATCCAAAAGCCCCTATCTTTGGTGTTGCCAACTATGGCATCGTGGCGGACTTGTTCAAGTTTGTTCCTGTTTTGAAAGAGAGGGTCAAAGAGCTCAAACAGAAAAGTTAAGAGTTCGCCTGCCTGCCGGTAGGCAGGGAGTTGGGAGTTCGGAGTCAAAACCTAACCACTACTAATTCTTCTAACGATTTTCTCCGAACTCCGAACTAATCACTCCGAACTGGGATAGGGTTAGGAATGGATTTTGAATTGACAGGAGAGCAGAAGGACATTCAGAAGGCTGCCAGGGAGTTCGCCCAGGGGGAGTTCGACAAGGAGAAGATCCTGGAGTGGGAGCAAAACCATACCTTTCCCAAGGAACTCTGGAAGAAGGCCTGTAAATTGGGGTTCGTAGGCATTCACTTTCCCGAGGAATACGGGGGCCAGGGTTATGGGATCACTGAAAATATCCTGATCGTTGAAGAACTCTGTCGGAAAGACTCCGGAGTCGGTATTGCTTTAAGCCTTGTTGATTTCTCCTCTGAGGTGGTCCTCCGCTTCGGGACCCATGAACAGAAGAAGAAGTATCTCATTCCGGTCACCAAAGGAGAATTTATCTCTGCCGGCGCCTACACAGAACCTGACCACGGGAGTGATATCACCCTGATGGCTACCACAGCGTTGAAACAGGGTGATTCCTTCGTGATCAATGGGACAAAGACATTCATCACCAATGGAACGCTTGCAGACTTCTTCGTTGTTCTCTGCCAGACCGATTCCAATGCAAAACCCTCTTACCGCGGTCAATGCACCATTCTCGTTGAAAAAGGGACAAAGGGGCTGGAGGCTACGGAGATCGCGCCTAAGATGGGCATCCGGATGACATCGACGGTTGAGCTCTCCTTCAATGATGTCAAAGTTCCTTTGACCCACCTTCTGGGTAAGGAAAATAAGGGGTTCTATCAAGTTCTTGAATTCTTCGATGAGAGCCGGATTGAGATCGCTGCCCAGGCCCTTGGCATTGCTCAGGGAGCCTTTGATCGGGCCCTGGACTATGCAAAACAGAGAGAACAGTTTGGAAAGAAACTGGCCGATTTTCAGATCACCCAACACAAGTTAGCGGATATGGCAACCAAGATTGAGACAGCCAGGCTCCTTGTCTACAAGGCTGCCTGGAACTATGACCAGAAGAGGATCGATCCAAAACTGACCTCCATGGCCAAGATGTTTTCCGCGAAGACAGCGGTAGAGGTCGCTGATGAGGCCATCCAGATTTTCGGAGGTTATGGCTACATCACTGAATACGAAGTAGAGCGTTTCTATCGGGATGCGAAGATCACAGAAATCTATGAGGGTACGAAAGAGATCCAGAAGAATACGATCGCCTCTGCCTTGATTGGGAAATTGAACTAAATAGGGTGACTCGTGACGGGTGTTGGTGAATGTTAAAACCTCAAAAAGGGTTTCGAATCACGACTCACGAATCACGATTCACGGAAAAGAAAGTACTATTATGAAGAGCGAAGAGATGAGAGAAGTCATTCCCGAAATCCTAGTCATCGGGGCCGGTATTGCAGGCATGCAAGCTGCTCTGGATATCGCCGACAAGGGGTTTAAGGTCCATTTAGTGGAGAAGGACACTTGCGTTGGGGGCCATATGGCCCAATTGGATAAGACCTTCCCCACCCTTGATTGCTCTGCCTGTATCAGCACGCCTAAAATGGTTGATACGGCGAATCATCCTAACATCAATCTTCTCACCTACTCAGAGATCGTTCGGGTTGAAGGAAAAGCTGGACATTTCAAGGTCACGGTCAGAAAGAAACCCCGTTTTGTCGATGTAACCAAATGTACGGGTTGTGGTGACTGCGCCGCTCAATGCCCAGTCACCCTCCCCAACGAATTTGACATGGGGTTAGGAAACAGGAAAGCAATCTATATCTCTTTCCCCCAGGCCGTTCCACTTAAATATACGATGGATCGCCGGGGGACTTCCCCCTGTACGGCTACCTGCCCCCTCCACTGTAATGCCCAGGGCTATGTGGCCCTCATCTCCCAAGGCAAGTTTAAAGAAGCCCTTGAACTGGTGAGGGAGAAACTCCCCTTCCCGGGAATATTAGCCTATGCCTGTGCTCACCCCTGTGAAAGGGAGTGTAAGCGAATTGAAGAGGATCGTCCTATCTCCATCTGTCATCTCAAAAGGTTCCTCGTCGATCATGTTGAAGAACCTGAGTTTAAGTTTACGCCTCCCGAAGAAAAGGGAAAAAAGATAGCCATCGTGGGCGCAGGTCCGTCGGGACTCACCGCCGCATATGATCTGAGAAAAATGGGTTACGGTGTCACCCTTTTTGAATCCAAAAATGAGTTAGGCGGTCTTCTCATCCACGGTTTCCCCTCCTATCGTCTTCCGAGGCAGGTGGTGGAAAAGGATCTCTCGGTGATCGATAAGATGGGAATAGAGGTCAAATGCAACACCCAGGTGGGAAAGGACATCTCCCCGGAGACACTCACTCAATCCTATGATGCGATCTTTATCGCTGGTGGTATCACTGGAGTAGAATCCATCACGCGTGCCTTTAAGGGCCTAAAGAAAACGCGAAGAGGGACGATTCAGGTCAATCCCATCTCCTTGGAAACCGCCGTGAAAGGGATCTTTGTGGGTGGAGATATGGTGACTGGTCCTGGGACCATTGTCGAATCCATGGCCCAGGGAAGGAAGGCTGCTGTTTCAATTGATCGATACCTTCGCGGAGAAGATCTGCTTCAAGGAAGGGAGTCCGAAGGAACACAAATCTCACCCTTAAGAAGCCTTCTTCCCTATTCGAAGAGAATGGAGCGAGAAGTCCTGCCCGATATGGTAAAACCACTCGTCGCCAGCATCACCGCAGAGGAGGCGATGGAGGAGGCAAAGCGTTGTCTCAATTGCGCAGGATGTTCGGATTGTGGAGAGTGTGCCAAGGCCTGTCAGCCCAAAGCCATCAATTATGGAATGAAAGAAGAGATCGTCGAACTTCATGTGGGATCCATCATCCTCGCAACCGGTTTCGATCCCTTCAACCCGAAACTGAAACCCGAATTTGGATATGGCAAGTATCCCAACGTCCTTCATGGTCTTGAAATAGAGAGGCTCTGTTCTGCCTCTGGTCCAACCCAAGGTGAAATTATCATCCAGGGAAAGAAGCCCAAAGAGGTGATCTTTATTCACTGCGTTGGGTCGAGGGATAAGGCAGCGGGCAACGAATACTGCTCAAGGGTCTGCTGTATGTATACGGCTAAGCAAGCCCATCTCCTCAGGGATAAGATTCCGGATGCCAATATCACCGTCCTCTATATGGATGTGAGGGCCTTTGGAAAAGGATTTGAAGAATTTTACGAGAGGGTCCAAAAAGAGAGGATCGTCTACAGAAGGGGAAATCCCTCTGAGGTTTATCGAAGAAACGGGAAACTGGTGGTCAGGGGCGAGGATACCCTCTTAGGAGAACCTTTTGAATTAGAAGCAGACCTGGTCGTCCTGGCCTCAGGACTCGTCCCCCGAAAGGAGGATAATCTTCTAAAAGACCTTCTCAAGTTGGAGAAATCCTCTGACCAATTTTATGCAGAGGCTCCAGGCCTCGATCCAATTGTAACGGGTGTGGATGGGATCTTCCTGGCAGGTTGTTGCCAGGGGCCCAAAGATATTCCGGACACAGTGGCACAGGCCAGTGGTGCAGCTTCAATGGCCTGCGCCTTTGTAGCGAAAGGAAGAGAAACAAAAGTTAAGAGTTCAGAGTGATGAGTTAAGAGTTTAGAGTTATGAATGATGAGTTATAAATCAATTATTTCACGAGTCACGAATCACGAGGCACGAATCACGGAGAAAAGATGAAGATCGGCGTCTATATCTGTCATTGTGGGATCAACATTGCGGCGACAGTAGATATCGAAAAGGTGAGGACATTTGCTCAGACCCTCCCCCATGTCGAAGTCGCCCGAAATTATCAGTATATGTGCTCGGATCCTGGCCAGGATTTGATTAAGAATGATATCAGAAACAATGGCATTGATCGGGTGGTGGTAGCGGCTTGCTCTCCTCGGATGCACGAACCCACTTACCGTAAGGCTGTCCAGTCGGCAGGACTCAATCCCTACTTTTTTGAAATGTCCAACATCCGTGAACAGTGCTCCTGGGTTCATACGAACAGAGAGGATGCTACGAAAAAGGCGATGGATCTGATTGCCGCCGCCGTTGCCAAAGTCTCCCTTCACGAAGCCTTAGATGAAAAGGAAGTGGGAGTCACTCCTTCTGTGTTAGTCATTGGTGGCGGCATTGCCGGAATTCAGGCCAGCCTCGATATCGCCCATTCAGGCTTTGAAGTCTATCTGGTAGAAAAATCGCCCACCCTGGGAGGCCATCTCGCGCAACTGGATCGAACCTTCCCCAATCTGGAGGAGACCTCGACCATCCTCTCTCCGAAACTGAAAGAGGTTGGAAACCACCCCCTCATCCACATTCTCACCCAGAGTGAAGCAGAAGAGGTGGAAGGATTTGTGGGCAATTTTAAGGTTAGGGTAAGGCAGAATCCCAGATATATCAATCCAGAAAAATGCACCCGATGCAAAAAATGTGAAGACGTCTGTCCGGTTAAGGTTCCGAGTGAATTCAATATGGGACTGGCCGAGAGAAAAGCGATCTATCTCCCCTCCCCTCTTGCTGTCCCTTTCACCTACACCATCGATCCGCAAAACTGTCTCTTCCTTCAAAAGGGGGAGTGTGGAAAGTGCCGGGAGATTTGCCCGGAGGGAGCGGTTGAGTTTGAACAGGTAGGGGTTGAATACCAGTTCGATATAGGGACGATCATCGTGGCCACGGGTTATGACCCCTTCGATCCCAGACTAAAACCTGAGTTTGGATATGGGCTTTATAAAAATGTGGTGACCGGACTTGAGTTTGAAAGGTTGCTCTCTGGAAGTGGGCCCACTCAAGGGAAAATTGAGATCAACAGCAAGGAGCCGAAAAATATCGTATTCATCCAATGCGTTGGGTCGAGAGATAAAACGGTGGGCAATGAATATTGCTCCAGAGTCTGTTGTATGTTTACAGCCAAACAGGCCTCTCTCGTCAAGGATCGAATTCCTGATGCCCGGGTCACTATTTGCTATATCGATATAAGAGCTTTTGGAAAAGGATATGAACAGTTCTATGATGAAGTACAGAGAAAAGGAGTTCTCTACAGAAAAGGAGTTCCATCCGAGATTTATCAAAGATCCGGAAAATTGATCGTCAAGGCGGATGACGAACTCTTGGGGGAACCCTATGAGGAAGAGGCAGACCTGGTTGTCTTGGCCACAGGCCTCACGCAGCGAAATGACGCAAATCGCGTTCGGAGCCTTCTTAAACTTTCCCAAAGTCCGGATCGTTTCTATTTGGAAGCCCATCCCAAGATGAGGCCTCTTGACACAGCCACGGATGGGATCTTTTTGGCTGGAACCTGCCAAGGGCCAAAAGATATTTCCGATACCCTATCACAAGCCCATGGAACAGCTTCTCGGGCAACCATTCCCCTCTTTGCAGGAAGAGTCAAGATCGAGCCGATCACATCGGTGGTGGACGTCTCCTTCTGTGCTGGCTGCGGTCTCTGTGAACAGGTCTGTGAATTTCGGGCTCTGAAACTCGACCCTTATCGAAAGGTCATGACAGTTAACGAAGCCCTCTGTAAGGGATGCGGAGCCTGTAATGCCACTTGCCCCTCAGGTGCCATCAGTCTGAGGCACTTCAAGACCGAACAGATCATCGCCGAAATCAAAGAAGTCTGTTAATTGCGCATTTCGGATTGCGGATTGCGGAATTTAGAGATTGATAACTGACCATTGTTGATTGACCATTTTGCATTGAGTTTTTCCTATGGAAAAGGGTCTCATTCAGATCTATACCGGGAATGGAAAAGGTAAGACCACTGCTGCTTTGGGGCTTGCCCTGAGAGCGGTCGGCCATGGATTGAAGGTCTTGGTCATCCAATTCATGAAAGGAAATATCGACTACGGTGAATTGGAATCTTCTAAAAAGCTCTCTCCCTACTTGACGATCAAACAGATGGGCAGGGAGACTTTTGTCTCAAAAACGAACCCAGATCCCATTGACGTAAGAATGGCTCAGGATGGATTTGTTTTGGCGAAAAAAGCGATTGCCGATGAAGACTATGACATCATCATCCTCGACGAAATCAATGTGGCCATCGATTACGGATTGATCCCTCTCTCTGATCTCCTTCACGTCCTTGAAACCAAGCCCAGCGGAGTTGAACTCATTCTAACCGGAAGAAACGCCCGACCTGAAATATTGGAAAAAGCTGATTTGGTCACGGAGATGGTAGAACAAAAACACTACTATAAGAACGGAGTCTCAGCTCGCAAAGGCTTCGAAATTTAACCCCCCTTCATCCCCCCTTAACCTAAGGGGGGAATAGAGGGGGGTTACAAATCACGGACACGAGACTAGGGGGCTTACTGAATGTTCAAAGAAGACAAATTGAAAAGGGTCAAAGAGGAGAAGAAAAGGTGGACAGAGGATTTGTCGAAAAGTCTCTGCGAGACCCCTGAACGTCTCCCGCGGTTTTCCACTGTCTCCGATCTTGAGATCAAGGGTCTCTATACTCCGGAAGATATCAAAGACATCGACTATTCCAGAGACATTGGTTTCCCAGGTATCTATCCTTTCACCCGAGGAGTTCAACCCTCCATGTATCGGGGAAGGCTCTGGACCATGCGAATGTTTTCGGGCTTGGGAGGACCGGAGGAGACAAACAAGCGTTTCCATTATCTGTTGGCTCATGGGGAAACCGGTCTTTCCATCGCCTTTCATTATCCTACGCTCATGGGCTATGACAGTGACGCTCCGATGTCGAAAGGTGAAATTGGGAAGTGCGGTGTGGCGGTTGACACGCTCAAAGATATGGAAATTCTCTTTGAAGGGATACCCCTGGATAAGGTCACCACCTCCATGACCATCAACCCCCCTGCTTCCATCCTGCTGGCCATGTATATGGTTGTGGCCGAGAAGCAAGGGATCAGCAAGAAGCAAATTGGAGGGACCATCCAGAATGACATGCTGAAAGAATTCATTGCTCAGAAAACCTTCATGCTTCCTCCCAAACCCTCTCTCCGGATCATCGTAGATACCGTTGAATACTGCACCAAAGAAGTCCCCCGTTGGAATACGATCAGTATTAGTGGCTATCATATTCGTGAAGCCGGGGCAACAGCCGTTCAAGAGCTTGCCTTCACCCTGGCCGATGGGATTGCCTATGTTGAGGCAGCGATGGAAAGAGGGCTCAATGTAGATGATTTTGCTCCGAGGCTTTCCTTCTTTTTCGATTCCCATATCGACTTCTTCGAGGAAATCGCTAAGTTTCGGGCGGCTCGAAGGATATGGGCGAAAATCATGCGTGAGCGTTTCACTGCAAAAAATCCACACTCTTGGCTGCTCCGTTTCCACACTCAAACCGCTGGCTGTTCTTTGACAGCGCAACAACCTTATAACAATGTCATCCGCACTGCCTATGAAGCATTGGCTGCCGTACTGGGTGGAACCAATTCCCTCCACACCAATTCTCTCGACAAGACCTATGCGATCCCTACGGAGGAAGCGGCCACCATCGCCTTACGGACACAACAGATTCTCGCAGAGGAAACCGGGGTGGCCAACACCATCGATCCGTTGGCAGGCTCTTATTTTGTGGAGGCGTTGACCCAAAACATTGAGGAACAGGCTTACGAATATATCCGAAGAATCGATGAAATGGGAGGAATGGTGGCAGCCATTGAAAGAGGGTATCCCCAATCTGAAATCGCTGATTCCGCTTATAAGTTCCAGCGTCAAGTTGACTCAGGAGAAAAGACCATTGTCGGTGTCAATAAGTATGCGACAGAGCATTCCCCCATTACGATCTGGAGGATGAAACCGGAGATCGAAGAAAGACAATTGAGACGGCTGCGTGAGGTGAAGGAGAGACGAGACAATCAAAAAGTAAGAGAACTCCTCCAAAGAATTCGGAAGGTGTCTCAAAGTAGCGAAAACCTCATGCCTCACATTATCAATGCGGTGAGGGAATATGCCACGCTCCAGGAGATCTGTGATGTGTGGAGAGATGTCTTTGGCCGATATTCAGATCCGGGATACTTCTAAGGACATAGCGTCCGATCGCCAAAGTACTTATACAGCAGGCAGGCGTCGAGGATAGAACATACATGGAAGCACCAAATCCCAAGCACCAAATCTCAAATAAATCCCAATTACCAAAATTCGAAAAAAATCTATTTGGTTATTTGAAATTGGAATTTGGAGCTTATTTGGGATTTGCCTGCCTGCCGGTAGGCAGGGAATTTGTGATTTGGGATTTTAGAGAGCCTACTCTTTGCGGCCTACTGAAGGCGAGGAGCGATAATGAGTCTCAAGAGAAAAGTTCGCATTCTGATAGGGAAACCCGGCTTGGATGGACATGATCGGGGAGCAAAAGTGATCGCAAGGGGGTTCAGGGACGCCGGTTTTGAGGTGATCTATACAGGACTCCATCAGACGCCCGAGCAGATCGTGTCGGCTGCCATCCAGGAAGATGTGGATGCAATCGGATTATCCAGCCTGGCCGGGGCCCATGACTATCTTTTCCCGAGGGTGATTGAACTTCTCAAAGAAAAAAAGGCAGACGATATTATCGTTTTTGGAGGGGGAATTGTTCCTGAAGAGGACATCGCTACCCTCACCCAATGTGGGGTAAAAGCCATCTTCACTCCCGGGACCTCTATTGAAGAGGCCGTTAAGTGGGTTCGTAAAAACGTAAAGCCGCGTAAATAAAAAGCATAGGGCATGGAGCATAGAACTTAGTGAATGACGAATTGCCAAATCCCAAGCACCAAATTCCAAATAATTCCAAATTTCCAAATTCAAAATTCCAAACGTTTTGGTATTTGAAAATTGGAGTTTGAGATTTGTTTGGGATTTGGAATTTGTGACTTGGAATTTTAAACACTATCCTCTCTGCGCTATGCGCTATACCTATTTATTTAAAGGGAGGGTGGCGAAGGCTTTAGGTTCATAGTTCATAGTTCTAGTTCATCGTTCATTGTTTATCGTCCATCGTTCATAGTCCATAGTTAAAAGTCCAAAGTTCAATCGGGGAGGAACAAGAATGATAACATTCAAAGAGGGGAATCTAAGGATTCCCAAATGGAATCGGAGGGTTTTTATCGTGGCCGGGGGAACAACGGCTTACAAAAAATATTTCCCCGAATATAAACTGGAAGAACTGGTGATGATCGCCTTCAAGAATATGTTAGAGGATAGTGGCTTAAAAATGGATCCCTTGGAGGTCAAGGGATTGATCAACTTTGCCACATATGGTGAGTTTGCAGACCATTTTCAGGATCAATTGCTCTGCCAGGCCAAAGTCCATGATTATCTGGGATTGGATCCTCTTTATAATCTGGGTATCAAAACAGGAGGGGCCACGGGAGGGTCCGCCATCCTCGCTGCGGCCATGGCAGTGGCTTCGGGCTATGCCAATGTTGCCTTGGCGGCGGGCTGGGAGCGTATGGACGAAGTGGATACCCGGACCGGCAACTTCTATATCTCGACAGCGGCCTGTAAGGACTTCGAAACACGCTTGGGTCGGATTTATTCATCCTATTATGCTCCCATGGCGAACCGCTTTGCCCGCTCTTTTAACGTATCCGAAATCACCCGGGCCAAGATAGCTGTCAAAAACCATCTCTATGCTTGCTCATCTCCATACGCACAGCAACCGGGAAAATATACCGTCGAGGATGTCTTAGCCAGTCCCATCTCCGCCTACCCCCTGCGATTCCTCGAGTGCTGTGCCATGAGTGTCGGCTCGGCATGTGTCCTGCTCTGTGATGAAGAGACGGCCTATAAGTTGACTGACCGCCCCTGTGAGCTTTTTATTTGCGGTGGCACTCATACCCTGCGGGTGGCCGACCGCCGGCATATGGAGGTTCCCTTACTTCCACATGAAACTCCAGATATGTATAAAGATCTCTATGGTAAAGAGGGAGCTCGTTATCCGGGATTTGAAAGTTTCCTGGCATGCCGGTTTGCGGCCTGGCTGGTCTATCGGATGGCCGGTATTCAAAACCCTATTGAGGACCTGGATCTCGTGGAGCTTCATGATGCCTTCACCATCAGTGACCTACAGACCTATGGAGACATTGGGCTCAGACCTTACGGTCAGGAACAGGATTATATTGAGTCTGGAGACGCTTACTATGGCGGCAAGTGTCCTTCCAACCTATCGGGTGGATTGATCGGAACGATGCACGCCGTGGGCGCGACTGGAATCTTTCAAGCTGCTGAGTGTCTATGGCAGTTACAGCAAAAATACGACAGTTTTCATGCCGATTCCAAAATCTGGAAGAGATGGGGGAAAGAGAAACCCAAGGATTGGCAGAGTCTGCAGATCCCGGAAAAGAGTAAACAGGCCCTATGGGTTTCCCATGCAGGTGTCGGTTCTCACGTGACCGTTGGTATTCTTAGAAAGAGCTGGTAAACCCTGTACCTATCCCTGAGGCAAGGATTTGAAATCAAAATTTTCACCTAACTTTTGAACTTCAATCTGAGTCAAAAGAGCGTATGATGGTACAGGGTAAACCCATAGCCAAAGATATTTGTAATTTCTCTAACCTTTCCGTGATGTAAGGCACGGCTTTAATGGTACAGGGTAAAGGAGGAAAACCTCTATGGTAAAGGGAAAAACAAGATCGAAGAAAAAGGAACGCACAAAGAAAAAAGTTGAGGCGAAGAAAAAGGTCCTGATCAAGAAAAAGAGCCCGACAAAGAAAAGAGAAGAAATAAAATTTGTTGGTCAGGTCAGCAAAATTCGTCAAGCCGAGCCAGCTACAGTGATCGAGTGGCCTCGATCCATTACGCACGTTCATACCTATGGGATGCTTTCTCCTTTTTTCGAAGGCCTCAGGAAAGGAGAATTGCGAGCTACGCTTTGCCCTAACAAGAACTGTCCGGAAAACCGCCTCTGGATACCCCCCCGGGGTCATTGCCCGGACTGCCATACGGAAATGGTCTGGAAGACTTTGCCCAACCCTGTTATCGGCAAAATCTATACTTTCACCGAAGTTGTTTATGCAGGTACGGGCATTGAGCTTTCCACCCCTTACTGGCAAGTTGATGTAGAGATCCCGGGCTTAGCGACGATCCCTAAAAGCTATCTGCTATACGGAAAGCCCGATATTGGAATGAAGGTAAAGGCTGAGTTCAGGACAAAGAATCCCACGAATACGGTACTCGACTACTACTGGGTACCTTATGAAGGATAGAAAGTTCGGAGTAATGTAGTTCGGTGTTCGGAGCAGATTTGAAACTCCGAACTCTGAACTGGATTTGGAGGAAAGCTATGCCACTCGATTTCGATTTGACCGATGAACAACAGATTTTAAGAAAGATGGTGAGAACCTTCGCTGAAAAGGAGATTGCCCCAATTGCTCAGGAACTCGACAACAAAGAAAAATTCTCCTATTTGCTGACAAAACGGATGGGAGAGCTTGGCCTTTTTGGCCTCTTCGTCTCTGAGGAATACGGTGGGGGTAATCTCGGTTATATCTTTTACATCATCGCTGTTGAAGAGATCGCACGGATCGATGGTTCTCAAGCTGCGACGCTCGCTGCGGGCAACTCCCTGGGAATTTCACCGATCTATCACTATGGAAATGAAGAGCAGAAGAAAGAATGGTTACCCGATCTCTGTAAAGGGAAGACTCTTTCCTCCTTTGGCCTGACAGAACCGAATGCTGGTTCCGATGCGGGTGCCACAAGAACGACAGCAAAGTTGGAAGGAGATCACTGGGTTATTAATGGCTCAAAAATCTTCATTAGCAATTCCAGCACGGATATCAGTAAGGTCTGTGTGGTTCAGGCTGTGACCGGAAAGCGGGAAGACGGGAGGAATGAACTCTCTTGTATCTTGGTCCCAAATGGAACCCTTGGTTTCACCGCAGAAACGATGCACGGGAAGATGGTCTGGAGGGCCTCCAATACTGGTGAACTTTCTTTCGCTGACTGCCAAGTCCCCAGAGAGAACCTTCTCGGTCAACGGGGGGATGGGTTCCATCAGATGCTCGCCACACTCGATGGGGGAAGGCTCAGCATTGCCGCCATGGGTTTAGGAGGAGCTCAGGGTGCTTTTGAATTGGCCCTTAAATACGCCAAACGGCGGGAACAATTCGGAAGACCAATCGCCACATTCCAGGTTAACGCATTTAAATTGGCAGACATGACAACAGAGATCGAGATAGCAAGGCTCTTACTCTATAAGGCCTCCTGGTTATGTGAGCAACATCGTCCTTTCTCCAAAGAAGCCGCCATGGCAAAGATGTTCTGCTCCGAAATGTATCATCGCGTAGCCAACCAGGCTGTTCAACTCCACGGCGGATACGGTTTGATGAAGGAAAATGCCGTCGAGCGCCATTATCGAAACCAGAAGCTCCTGGACATCGGAGAAGGGACTTCAGAGGTCCAAAGGATTGTCATCGCCCGGCACATCGGGGTTCCAGTAGGAACTTCATAAATTTATGAGTTGAGAATTATGAGTTATGAATTGCGAATGAGCAGCTATGAATTTAAGTCCTTAGTTTTTAACTCTTAATTCTTAACTCTCACCTGTTAATTCATCTATTGCCTCTTTTTGCTAACTTTGGTATTTTGTTGAAACGATGAGCCTGGCTAAACAAATTTTAAAGGGGGATATCCGGGCTGCTTCCAGGCTGATGAGGGATATTGACGATCGCATCCCCAGCGCCCTCGAATCATTGAAAGAACTTTATCCCAAGACAGGAAGAGCGTATATCATCGGGATCACAGGTCCTCCGGGTTCCGGTAAATCTACCATGGTGGATAAGATGGTGGACCTCTTTCGAAAGGAAGGGAAAAGCATTGGGGTTGTCGCCGTCGATCCTACCAGTCCTTTCTCCGGAGGAGCGATCCTCGGTGATCGAATTCGAATGCAACGCCACGCCACTGATGAAGGGGTATTCATTCGCTCCCTGGCAACCCGCGGATGTCTCGGTGGACTCTCCCGGTCCACCCAAGATATTATCAATGTGATGGATGCGATGGGAAAAGATATCATTCTGGTCGAGACGGTTGGCGTGGGACAGGACGAAGTAGAGATTGTCAACACGGCCCACACCTCCATCGTCGTCCTCGTCCCCGGATCAGGAGATGATATCCAGGCAATTAAAGCGGGCATCATTGAAATCGGAGATCTCTTTGTCGTCAATAAATGCGATCGCGAAGGCGCAGATAAGATGGAGCGAGATCTCCGAATGGTTCTCGAAATGGGCCGGAGGAAAGACGATGGCTGGGAGCCCCTCATCGTTAAAACAGAGGCGATCTTAGGGAAAGGGATTTCTGAACTGGTTGATGGAATCTATCGTCATAAGCGGGCTTTGGAACAGAGTCAGGGCTTGGAAAAAAAGTTGAAAGAAAGGACAAAGACAACCTTCTTAGAAATCCTTGAAACCGAAGTGATGTCCCATTTCATTGAAAAAATGGAAAAAGAGGGAGAATGGGACAAGATCATCGATGACCTGATGAATCGCCGGATGGACCCTTACTCCGTAGCCCAAAAGATCATGGCCGATGAATTGACTAATTATCATTGCAAAATGAAAAATAAAAAATGAAACATTTTTCATGCTCTACAATGAGATGAAATAGGAATCCAATTTTACGGATCACGAATCACGGACACGAGAGGAGGGAGAAACCTTCATGAGATCTATCGATGCGATTCGAAAGGAGCTCGAAAAAAGAAGACGTGAAGCATCCTGGGGTGGGGGTCAAGAAAAAATCGAAAAACAACATCGCGGCGGAAAACTGACTGCCCGCGAACGCATCGATCTTCTCCTTGACGCCGGGACCTTTGTTGAGCTGGACCGCTTTGTCACCCATCATTGCACCGATTTTGGGATGGAGAAGAAGAAGTTTTTTGGGGACGGCGTGGTAACGGGCTATGGAAAGATCGAAGGCCGTCTCGCATTCGTTTTTTCTCAAGATTTTACCGTATTCGGTGGGGCCTTGGGAATGGCTTTTGCTCAAAAGATTTGCAAAGTGATGGACCTCGCCATGAAGACAAGAGCACCACTGATCGGCCTAAACGACTCCGGAGGGGCGAGGATTCAAGAGGGCGTCGAGAGCTTGGCGGGTTATGCCTACATCTTTTTAAGGAATGTGCTTGCCTCCGGCGTCATCCCGCAAATCTCTGCCATCATGGGGCCCTGTGCAGGGGGGGCGGTTTACTCCCCTGCCATGACCGATTTCATTCTAATGACCAAAAAGACAAGTTATATGCATATCACTGGTCCTGATGTCATCCGGGCAGCCCAGGGCAAAACAGAGGCTCCGGATGGAAAGCCTATTACCTCCGAACTCTTGGGTGGAGCAAAGGTCCATATGGAAAAAAGTGGGGTGGCCCATTTTGCAGGCGAGAATGACGAGGATACGATTCGCTTCATCAAAGAGTTGCTCCGATTCTTCCCGCAGAATAACCGTGACAAGCCGCCGATCATCGAATGTGCAGATGATCCCAATCGAATGGATGAATCGTTAAAGACCGCCGTCCCGGAAGATTCCAAAAAAGCATACGACATGAAAAAAGTGATCTTGCCCACTGTGGATGATGGCTATTTCCTTGAAGTCCAGAAAGATTGGGCCAAAAACATCATCGTCGGCTTTGCCCGCTATAACGGAATGCCCGTAGGGATCGTCGCCAATCAACCCAATTGGCTGGCCGGATCTCTTGACCCGGATTCTTCAGTGAAGGCGGGCCGATTTGTTCGTTTTTGTGACTGCTTCAACATTCCCATTGTCACCTTCGTCGATGTTCCGGGTTTCCTCCCTGGAATAGATATGGAGGAAAGAGGAATCATTCGACACGGATCTAAACTCCTTTACGCATTTTGTGAAGCGACTGTTCCAAAGATTACGATCATTACCCGTAAAGGTTACGGGGGAGCCTATGATGTGATGTCGAGTAAACATATCCGGGGAGATATCAATTACTGTTACCCCACTGCCGAAATCGCCGTCATGGGTGCAGACGGGGCGGTGAATATCATCTTCCGAAACGACATCAAAGAGGCGAAAGATCCGAAGGAGACGCGCCACCGGCTGGTCGCCGAATATCAAGAGAAATTTGCCAGTCCTTATAAGGCAGCAGAATTAGGGTATGTGGATGAGATCATCGAACCCGAGGAAACCCGTCCCAAAATCATCCAGGCTCTGGATATTTTGAAGACCAAAGTCGATACCAATCCCTGGCGGAAACACGGAAACATACCGCTGTAACCCCCCTATCCCCCCTTTACTAAAGGGGGGTTGTGGGGATTTCGATGGAGCAAAGCATGCCCAAGAACATTCGAGATGAATTTGAACGATGGGAAAAAACGACTCTTCAGAAAGCCATCTCAAAATCACCCGAACGAGAACCTTCTTTCAAAACTACTTCCCATATTGAATTAAAACGACTCTATACTCCCCTGGATGTCGCTGATTCGGACACCTGCGGTGGATTGGGGTTTCCCGGAGAGTTCCCTTTCACGCGAGGAGTCCAGCCGACCATGCATCGGGGGCGTCTCTGGACCATGCGCCAGTATGCAGGGTTTGCTACCCCCGAGGAGACGAATAAGCGATACAAATATCTCTTGGAACATGGACAAACCGGGTTAAGCGTTGCCTTCGACCTTCCCACGCAGATCGGCTACGATTCCGACCACCCTTTATCCGACGGCGAAGTTGGGAAGGTCGGTGTCGCGATCGATACCCTGAAAGACATGGAGATTCTTTTTGATGGCATCCCCTTGGACAAAGTTTCCACGTCCATGACGATCAACTCCACAGCGGCCATTCTTCTCACGATGTATATGGCCGTGGCAGAAAAACAGGGGGTTAAAAGCGAAGTCCTTCAGGGGACGATCCAGAATGATATTTTGAAAGAATATGCAGCAAGAGGAACTTATATCTATCCACCCCTCGAATCGATGCGCATCGTCACTGATATCTTTGCATTTTGTAAAGACCGTCTCCCCCGATGGAATACCATCAGCATCAGCGGCTATCACATGCGTGAGGCAGGGTGCACGGCTGTCCAGGAAGTGGCTT
This sequence comes from uncultured delta proteobacterium, assembly GCA_963827685.1. Classification (GTDB taxonomy): domain Bacteria; phylum Desulfobacterota; class BSN033; order BSN033; family UBA1163; genus UBA1163. Next base: position 203,950 of record CAWHBU010000003.1, read on the forward strand.
TTACTCTGGCCGATGGCATGGCTTATGTGGAGGCAGCGATTCGGGCAGGTCTTGATGTGGATTCCTTCGCCTCCCGGCTCGCCTTCTTCTTCTGCTGCCATAACACCTTCATCGAAGAGATCGCAAAATTCAGGGCAGCCCGAAGGCTCTGGGCAAAAATCATGAAGGGACGCTTTAAAGCAAAAAGGGACGAGTCCTGCATGCTGCGGTTTCATACTCAGACGGCCGGTTGTTCCCTCACCGCTCAACAACCCGACAACAACGTCGTGCGAGTTGCCTTCCAGGCTCTGGCTGCCGTGTTAGGAGGAACGCAGTCGCTTCACTCCAATTCCAGAGACGAAGCCTATTCCCTACCTACAGAAGACTCTGTCCGGCTTGCATTGAGAACCCAGCAGCTCATTGCCTATGAAAGCGGTGTCGCCGATATGATCGATCCCCTTGGAGGTTCTTATGCCGTGGAGGCCCTTACGGATGAGATAGAAAAAAAGGCAATGGAATATATCGAAAAGATCGAAGCCATGGGAGGAGCTATCAAAGCCATCGAATCAGGTTATATTCAGGGAGAGATTGGTGAAAGCGCTTATCAATATCAGAAGGAAATCGAAACCAAAAAGCGGATCATTGTTGGATTGAACCAGTTTCAGATGGAAGAAGAACCTCTCAGGGATATCCTTCGTATCAAACCTGAGGTGGAACAATACCAGAAGGAAAGACTGGCCAGGGTTAAAAAAGAAAGAAACAACACGAAAGCGAAGGAGACCTTAGCTGTCCTAAAGAAGGCAGCCCAGGGAACGGACAATGTAGTGCCTCCCATTTTAGAGGCGGTCAAGGCTTATGCCACCCTGGGAGAAATCTCAGACACCTTGAGAGAAGTATTCGGGGAGTATAGAGAAAGATGAAAGTTCGGAGTTCGGAGCATTTGTGAGTAAAACTCCGAACTCATGACTCCTTACTCCGAACTCTCGACGGAGGAGAGAAATGGCTCGGAAGATTCGAGTGCTCATTGCGAAGCCAGGGTTGGACGGACACGACAGGGGTGCAAAGGTGATTGCACGAGCCTTGAGAGATGCAGGGATGGAAGTGATCTATACCGGAATACGACAGACCCCTGAGCAGATTGCGAACGCTGCCATTCAGGAAGACGTCGATATCGTAGGCCTCTCCAGTCTCTCCGGTGCCCACAACAATCTCTTCCCAAAGGTTGTTCAGATTCTCAAAGAAAAAAAGGCGGAAGATATCCTCGTTTTTGGAGGAGGAATCATCCCGGTCGATGACATTCCAGGACTGAAAGAAGCTGGAATTCGGGAGATCTTTCAGCCCGGTGCCTCCACAGAAGAAATTATTAAATATATCAAAGAAAATGTGGAACGATGATTTAGGGATTTAGGGATTTTGAATTCCTTAATTCCTTAATTCCTCAATTCCTTAATTCCTTAATTAAGTAAGGGAGGACTGCATGCTTAAGAAGATCAACCATATTGCCATCGCCGTGAACAACATCGAGGAGGCAGCCGAATTCTACCAGAACGTCCTAGGTCTTAATCTCTCAGGGGTTGAGGTGGTTGCCGCCCAAAAGACGAGGGTGGGATTTCTTAAGATTGGGGAGTCCAATATTGAATTGGTCCAGCCTGCCGAACCGGACTCTCCTCTTGTGAAATTTTTAGAGACCAAAGGCCAGGGAATCCATCACATCTGTTTTGAGGTCGATGATGTGGAAGCAGAGGTGAAGGCCTATCTCGAGAAGGGGGCGGCGCTGATTGATCAGAAACCAAGACCCGGGGCTCACAACACCAAAGTCGCTTTCATCCACCCCAAATCCTCAAATGGCGTCCTCATCGAACTTTGCGAACTTCCAAAGGGCCACTAAACTACCCTCGCCTTCAAGGCGAGGGGTTTGAAATAACAGGTCGACTTGAAGTCGACCTTGCCCGTTCTCCTTCTTTCGTCCGTCATTCCCGCGCAAGCAGGAATCCAGTTCTTATTGGTTCCCTGCCTTCGCAGTGGCAGCGTCCTGGATTCCCGTTTTCACGGGAATGACAATGGTGATGCTATATTGTTCAGAGGCTCATGGTCGGCTTCATCTCAATCCCATGAAGAATATATCACCAAGGGTGGCCGACCATTTCGCAAAATCTTTACTTCGCCTCAAGGCGAGGGGTTTCCACCATCCCCGATGGTGACACTAAATTACTCTGTTCCCCTTTATTATAATGAAAGACTTCACTCCGAGGATCATAGTGGGATTAATTAGCGTCAGGCTGTTCTGTTAGATAGAAGCAGGTAAGAAGTCATTATTATGGATAAATCGGAGGTCTCGCATGAAGGAAGAAGCGGAAAAACTGTATCAAGAAAGAGAGAAGAGATTCGATGATGTCGTGGCACTTCGCGTGCCGGACAGGGTCCCAATCATGGTGTCCTGGGGATTTCTGCCGGCCTTACAGGCTGGTATGACTATCCAAGAGGTGATGTATGATCCCGAAAAGTTGTGGACATCGCAGTGGGACTTCACGCACAAGTTTCAACCTGACATGGAGCAGAACCCGTATGGTCTCCGGTTTCTTGGGCCTGTACTCGATGCTCTTGATTTCAAACAGTTGAAATGGGCTGGTCGCGGTCTTGGGCCAAACACATCGTATCAGTTTGTCGAAGCGGAGTACATGAAAGCGGAGGAGTACGACTGGTTCCTCGACAACCCTTCTGATTTCATCATCAGGCGCCATTTGCCCCGCATCTGCGGCCGATTAAAAGGATTGGAGGTGCTGCCAACGCTCCACAATTTCATTACCTACTACATGGGTATCCCTTTTGGCTTAATCCCCTTCACGTCGCCAGAGGTTACGGATGCCTTGAACGCCTTGCGGGAAGCAGGGAACGAAGCGATACGGCTCGCCTCCTATTCTCGCCGCTTTGCCGAAAAAGCAAAAGAAGAAGGCTTCCCTCTTCAATTTGGTGGAATGACACAGGCCCCCTTTGACACATTGGGTGATTTCTTGCGAGGCACAAAAGAACTGATGCTCGATTTGTACCGGAGGCCGGAGAAGGTAATCAAGACATGTGAGAAGCTTTTGCCCTACATGTTTGACCTGGCCGTCGGACCCGCCAGGGCTTCAGGGAATCCGCGCATCTTCATACCGCTCCACAAAGGTCTCGACGGCTTTATGTCCCTTGAGCAGTTCAATAAATTCTTCTGGCCAACTCTGCGCGAGCTGATGGTGGCCATGATTAACGAAGGTCTCGTTCCTATCCCGTTCTTTGAGGGGAACTGCGAGTCGCGCCTTGAGATCATCAAGGATATTCCTGCCGGAAAGGCCTGCTACAAATTTGAAGCCACCGATATGCTGAAGGCCAAGAAGGTGCTGAGAGACACAGTTTGCATTAGGGGAAATGTACCCCTGTCCATCTTAGCAACGGGTACACCAGATCAAGTGCGGCAGTACTGTAAGAAACTGATCGACACGGCAGGCAAAGACGGAGGATACATCATGGATTCATCCACAGGACTCGACGATGCAAAACCGGAGAACGTAAAAGCGATGTTCCAGTTCACAAAGGAATCCGGTGTCTACTGAGTCAAAAACGAGGGGGACGTAGGTTCAAAAACAACTTAAGTCCGGGGACCTAGTTGAATTCTTTCACTTATTTTTCATTTCAGAAATCTCATCCACCCTCATCTTTCAATTGTTCTGGAGCGTGCTCCTACTAAAAACGTGACCGTGTCCGTGGCGCGTGAAGGTTTATAGAAAATTAAAATCACCCCCTCACCCTCTCCAACATGGGGAGAGGGATGTAACAGGAGTTTGTGAGGATGGCATAATCTACCAGAAAGGCAGGTATAAATCAAATCGAATCAGGACGCATAAAGAAGGGAGGGACCCAGGGAAACCTGGTCCCTCCCTTCTTAGAGAATAATTAAATGCATAACCCAGGTACGTTGGGGTCTGGGTTATTCCACCTTGAATTTAACGTCTTTCAGGACTTTTCCTTCGGAGTCCCTGATTTCTACCTTCCAGTCCCCTTTTAATTCCCTTAAATTCTTATTGGCATAGGTCCTCCATCTCGGACCCATTTTAAGCGGTACGCTGAATTTCAGCATTTCTTTCTCGCCATTAAACCAGACAAAGGAAACCTCCATGTCTTTAGAGATATCGGTTGCCTCCAAGAAACAGTAGACCTTCTCTGTCGAGGCAGGAAATGTCTCCGCAACCCCTACGGGCTCACCGTTCTCCACTCCCGTTCCAACAACCAACCGTTTAACTGTGAATGGTGCCGTCTCCTTCGTAGCACCTTCTGGCTTAGCCTTTTCTTGTCCGTAGACCGGGAGGACTATCCCCCATACAGCAATGACCACTAAAACCAAAATCAATATTCCTGTTCCATGTTTCTTCATCTTTATCTCCTTTCGTTAGAGGTTAGTTTGTAAGCCACCTGCCGATTGAATGTAAGGTTAAGGTGCATCAGGGGATCAGGGAATAGACCTGTGCCTTCTTCGTCCACTCGCTACTTGCATAATCCTTTTGAAGGACTTCCAACCCTAATTTCAGTTCTTTTGGATCGTGGCTTGCTTTATATTTTGAAACTCCTAAATAGTACTGAGCCTCAGGTGCTGCGTCTGCCTTAGGAAACCGAACCAGAATCTCTTGGAAGCACTGTATAGCTTCTTCAAAGCGATCAAGATCGAATTCAACTTTGCCCTTGCCGAGGATGATCTGGGCAATGAAATCCTCAGGAGGCAAATACCCGACAAAACGATGGTGTTCCTCCCCATCCGAATCCAAGATGATGATGGTAGGGGTCCACTTAACGGCATAGCGCTTGACCAGAGCCTTGTTTTTGTTGAAATCAATTTGAAGGGGAATGAAGTTATTCTCTACAGAGAAACAGACATTGGGATCGGGATAAGTAACAGCTGCCAGCTGTTGGCATCCAATTCAGAGATTGTTATAGAAGTCAATCAGGATTAACTTCTTCCCTTTCTTTGCCTTTGCCTTGGTCGTGGTGAGAGAAGTCTCCCACTGAATTTGTTTTCCCATAACGAGCCCTCCTTTCGTTGAATTTGGTTTTCAAGAAGAAGTGTAGGGTGCGTTCCCCGAACGCACCGTTCAAAGGCGTGCCCTGCACCATATTAGGTACAGGGCGTGATCAGGGGATCACGCCCTACAAAGTTGGTCGGGATGATCTCGAATCCGATATTCGAGAATCAATCCCTGACGAATCTAAAACAATCTTCCCGGAAGCAACATTGGAATTGATCGCAATACTCCTTAGCCGTCCCGAAACAGTCAAAATTCCCTTCGGCCTTCTGAATGCCTCGAATCAATTCTGCCTTGGATAATCCAAAGGTGTTTTTCAGTCCTAAGGCCTTTGCCTTGGCTTTTACTTCCTTTATTTTCATTTCGACCCCCACCGTTTGAAAACCTTTGAAACATCAAAAGTGACACCTAATATTCTTTTCCGATTCTGGTCATTTGTCAAGTCAAATTCGGTCGCCTAAACGCTGAAATATCTGAAAGTTGAGTCTGCACCTTTTTAGTTGGAACTTGGAGAATAGGCCTAGCGGGAACTTGAGACGTAAATTTATTTTCTAATCAATAAGTTATAAGTACTTTTTTCTTTTGTCCGCTCTTATCGAAAAATACCCTTGGGGGTGCAACCCCAGAATACAATTTTTCAGGTGATAATCGACGAAACAAGATTACGAATACCTGGGGACCTTTTGGGGGACCCTTTTGTTGACGCCTAAAACAAATTATGGTAAAGTTGTAAGTGTCGGGTGGATAATTCCCATTTGCTCTAAGCGACTGGCACAATGTAAGAAGTTTGGAATTCTTATATGAAAAGAAGCCCCATCCAAATTTTTCTGGTTATAGCAGTTTCTGTTTTTATTCTGGTATTCCCGGCCTATTTCTGTTGTTCTAATTTAGCAGGAGTTAAACTTCTTTCTAACGACCTGAGTTTTGAGAGTCCCGATCAAGATGATATATTTTCCTGTCAGAATAATCAATCGAAAGCATTCGTTTCAAGTGTCTTTACCATTAAATTGCTTCCGGAAGCCATTCTCTTCAACCAGACCTCTCGCTTCTTGCTCTTAGGTTCTTTTCCCGATCACAAAGCCTCGATACTTCGTTGTTAAGAAGATTGGTCACCTTCGATTCCTAAGCAACCTTTCATGCCCTAATCCGTTCGGGGAGGGGAAAGGCATGACAGGGGTCATATCTTACAACTTTATGTAAAGTGTGCTTAGATTTACTTACTTTAGATGATCTAAAGGAGGAAAAAAATGGGAAGCCTTGGAATGCCGGAGTTGATAGTCATCTTAATCATTGCTCTAATCGTTTTCGGTGCTGGCAAGCTTCCTCAGATTGGGGAAAACCTGGGGAAAGCGATCCGAAACTTCAAAAGTGCGACCGAGAAAGAAAAGATCGACGTGACTCCCAAGAAACCTGAAGAGATTTCAGGAGAGGGTAAACAGTAGAAGGTTTTTTTATCCTTCGTGATTTGAATTGTTACTCTTGGAAATTTCAGAAGGAGGTTTTATGCTTGCAGGGCCGGATTTGCTGGTTATTTTAGTGATTGCTTTGGTCATTTTTGGTGGCAATAGAATTTCTGAGCTTGGTGCAGGTCTTGGGAAAGGGATTCGAAACTTCAAGAAGGGTCTTCAAGAAGACGATGCCGAGGCCACACCGAAGAAATTAGAAGACAATTCGAGAAAAAGTAAACAGTAGAAGGTTTCTTGTATCCTTCGTGATTTGAATTGTTTCTTTTGGAAATCTTGGCAGGGAGGGTTTATGCTTGCAGGACCGGATTTGCTTGTTATCCTGGTGATTGCTCTGATTGTCTTTGGGCCCAAAAAACTTCCGGAATTAGCCAGGACCATTGGCAAGGCGATGGGGGAGCTTAAGAAGACAACGGAAGAGGTGAAGGAGAGTATCGGAATTAAAGATTTGGAAAGGATGAGAAGCAACTTGACCGGAATGGATCTTCTGGCTGATTTGGCTGAAAAAACATCCGAATACATGACTCTTTCCGACAGTACCAAAGACGCATCGTTGCCCAAAGAGGAGCCTGTCTCTGAGAAGACATTACCTTTAGCTTCCGTGTCCGTTGGAAATGGGAAAGAGGAAAAGAATCAGAAATCGGGGGGCTAAAGGATGGTTGACAAGGAAGCCCCGTTTGCAACTTATCTCCGCGAGATAAGGAAACGATTGATTCTTTCGTTTATTGCTGTGGGAGTGGGTTTCCTGATCTGCTATGGTTTTTCCGATTCCATTTTCGAGATCCTTACTGCCCCCCTCATTCGAAGTATTCAAAATATCAACGTCCAAAATATCCATGTTGAGAGTACTTTGATTTTCCGTACTGTGGCCGAAGCCTTCTTTACCTATATGAAGGTGGGCTTCGTCGCCGGCCTGATGTTGGCCTCTCCCTTTGTTCTTTATCAAATCTGGGGACTTGTGGGCCGCCGCCTGGATCAAGATAAGAAGAGATATGTCCTATCTTTTGTCCTCGCAGGTTCCTTCTTCTTTGCCCTGGGTATTCTTTTCGGATACTTTGTTGCCCTCCCCTTCGGATGCAAATTTCTTTTGAAGTATGCCTCTCAATCGATCACGCCCATGCCGGATATGAATGAATATCTCTCCTTTAGCGTTAGATTTTTATTGACTTTCGGCCTGGTCTTCGAATTTCCTATCCTCTTGCTCATTCTGGCAAGAATCGGAGCAATCAACGCGAAGATGTTGGCCCAAAAGAGAAGATATGCCATTCTCCTGATCTTCATCTTCGCCCTGGTTATCGCTCCACCCGATATGATCTCGCAGGTACTCATGGCTCTTCCTCTAATGGGGCTCTATGAGGTGAGCATTCTACTATGTAAAATATTCGAGAAGAAACACGAGGAGATTCTTACAGATGTGTTTAAATGAAATATTGACACGCCCGGTTATCTAAGTTAAAGGAAACCAATCCAGAGGCGAAGCTTTCCTCTGGTTGATGCTTGGTTAATTCTTTTACAGAAAGATGGCCAATTAACGCAGGATAGGTTAGATCTCGCTTAATGAAATTATCATTCCGATCAAAATGGATGTGGGCAGGAATTATTGGCTTCGTAGGGCTTTTTGCCTTTATTATTTATCGATACAATTCTCAGTTATGGATTCTATCAGTCAGACTTTGGGATCTCTTTGAGGATCACCACCGATTAAAAGTATTCATCTCCTCTTTCGGGGTCTATTCTCCTCTGGCTTTTATCCTGCTTCAAGTTATTCAAGTGGTTGTTGCCCCTATTCCAGGAGGGGCTATAGAATTCTTAGGAGGCTACCTGTTTGGGGTGTGGGCTGGGATGCTCTATTCCATGATCGGGCTCATATTGGGGTCCTGGCTTGCCTTCAGCATAGCGAGGATCTTTGAAAAGTGGGCAGTCGAAAAATTTGTTTCACCCAAAACGATAAAAAAATTTGATTATCTGATTGGTCATGAGGGCGTTATCCTCAGCTTTCTTCTCTTTTTAATCCCAGGATTTCCAAAAGACGCTTTGTGCTACATCTTGGGTCTGACACCGATGCATTTAGGCCTTTTCCTGATTATCTCCACTATTGGAAGGATACCCGGAACACTGATGGCTACCCTACAGGAGCGAAGGCTTTTGAGCACCAATATAAGCTGTTTTTGATCCTGTCGGCGGCATCCGCACTGGTAATCTTAATCTTTTATATCTACCATGAGCAGATTCATCAATGGATTAAAAGGCTGAGGTAAGCTGTGTAGAATAAGAGCGCCCTTCAGATATTGTGAAAACAAAGATTTTCTGAAACTTTGTAGTTTTTGAAATAGAAGAGATATCTAAGGCAGGATTCATGGATTTAATTAAGGCCTTATTTGAAATCTTAATGCATCTCGATAAACATCTCGATTTGCTCATTCGGAACTACGGTGTTTGGACATATGGGATTCTCTTTCTCATCATCTTTTTGGAAACCGGATTGGTCGTTACCCCTTTCCTTCCAGGAGACTCCCTGCTTTTTGCCGGAGGCACCTTTGCTGCCCTTGGCTCATTGGATACTAAGTGGTTAATCATTTTTCTGTCCATCGCCGCCATTGCAGGAGACACGGTGAATTACTGGATTGGGTACGCTGTCGGTCCAAAGGTATTCACCAAAGAGAAATCACGTTTCCTAAACAAAAAGCATCTGTATCGCACTCATCGGTTCTATGAAAAATATGGAGGGAAGACAATTATCCTTGCCCGATTCATCCCTATCATACGTACTTTTGCACCCTTCGTCGCCGGCATTGGAAGCATGACCTACAGACGTTTTATTATCTACAATATTTCGGGGGGGATTGCCTGGGTTGTGATGTTTGTTCTTGGAGGTTATCTCTTTGGAAACATACCGGTCGTCAAGCAGAATTTTTCACTGGTCATCTTTGCCATCATTATTCTTTCTATTCTTCCTGGTATCATCGAATTCCTTCGCCACCGGGATTAACCCTTAATGACTCCTACCGTCATTCCAAGAGCTGAACATCCGGTTTCGAGAAAGAGGATCGATGAAGACGCTCTCAAAGTCCTCTACCGTCTTCATCATCATGGGTTTTTGGCATACCTCGTAGGAGGAGGCGTCCGGGATCTCCTTCTCGGAAAGGTCCCCAAAGACTTTGATGTCGCCACGAACGCTCACCCTCATGAGATCAACGCCCTCTTTAAGAATAGTCGCATTATCGGCCGTAGATTTCGACTGGTTCAGGTCTTTTTTAGGGGAAGAAAGGTGATCGAGGTCGCTACTTGTCGCAGTCACTCGGAATTCGAAGAGACCGTGACCGAAGACGGAAAGATCGCCCGAACGGATAGCTTTGGAACACCGGAAGAGGATGCCCTGCGCCGCGACATCACCATTAACGGCCTTTTTTACAATATCGCTAATTTTTCCATTATAGACTATGTCGGTGGAATGGCTGACCTCAACCGGCAGGTGATTCGAACCATCGGCGATCCAAATGAAAGATTTAGGCAAGATCCTGTTCGAATGATTCGGGTCATCCGCCATGCCGCCCGAACCGGATTCTCTATTGAAGACAAAACTTATGAGGCCATCCTCCATCATCGTGAAGAGATACGAAAATGTTCCCCATCTCGCCTTCGAGATGAGTTCCTGCGGGAACTGAAAGAAGGCACGGCAAAACCCTCTCTCCAACTGATGCTCCAAACAGGTCTCCTCTTTTCTCTTTTCCCCGATCTCGAGAGGGCTCTTGGAAATCGCAGCCTTTCTGTGGAAAAGACCCGGCAATTTTTTCTATCTCTCTTCGATCTTGTGGATCAGCTGATCAATACGGGGAGACAGATATCAGAATCGATTCTTTTCGCCCTCTTTCTAACCCCTTTTCTTCGAGCCGTCACACCTCAACACCTCTTTCTTGGAAAAAGAGAAAAATACTTATACTTGGCACAAACGATCCATTGGGCCATCCATCAAATCTTCACTCCATTCTCTTTCCCAAGAGGGGCAAAGGAAATGGCTTACCAGGTTCTAATAGCCCAATCGAATTTAAAGAAATTGATGCAAACGGGGGTAATTCCCAAGAGACTGAGAATAAAGAAATATTTCAAGGAGGCAGTTCTTCTGTTTGGGATCGAGGCCCAGGCAAAAGGTGAAAAGATCCCTCGCATTCTCCAAAATGCGGTATCCCCTGACTTATTACCGTGGTGGCCAAAAGAAATAAAAAGAAGACACGATACTCGGCACAGGGATAGACGGGAACGCTGAACCATGTGAGGTGCAGGGCTCCGGTCCTTAATCCCACATGGTTCAGGGGGCACACTATGCCCGGGAACAACGTTTCTACTTCATCAGTAGATTAGGAAGCCAAAGAGCAAGCTGTGGGAAGAAGAATAGCAACGTTCCCGCAACGACAAGACTCATTAAAAAAGGGTGAACCCCGCTGTAAATCACACAAAAGGCATCTCGTTGATTCCCTTGACCAGATAGACGACCATCCTCTTCTTTTTTTATTGCCACCATCATGAGCAAAAGGGGGTAAAAACTTCGGAGCGTCACTTCCCTAGGTAGGCGCGTTTGACTCTCTCGTCTTCTAAGAGAATCTTTGTATCTCCTTGAAGAACCATTTCACCCGTCTCCAACACATATCCAAAGACACCAATCTTTAAAGCCGCCCTCGCATTCTGTTCCACCAGAAGGATCGTGGCTCCATCTTTATGCAGTTCCCGGATCACCCGGAAAATCTCCCTTACCATTAAGGGTGCCAAGCCCATGGAAGGTTCATCCATCATCATTAATTTGGGCCGTGACATCAAGGCTCGTCCAATAGCCAGCATCTGTTGCTCTCCCCCACTCAATGTTCCGGAGAGCTGCCTATGGCGGTTTTTCAAAATCGGAAAGATTGCATAGACCTTCTCCATGTTCTCCCTGATTTCATCTTTGTGCCTTCTATCAAAGTATAGGTAGGCCCCTAATTTTAGGTTATCAAGAACAGATAAATGGCCAAAAAGTTGCCTTCCTTCTGGAACGAGACAGATTCCCAAGGCCACGATCTCCCCTGGAAGGAGTCCTGAGAGGAATTTTGCTTCATAGAGAATACTTCCGTTATATTCCGGTATGAGTCCGGAGATGGTCTTGAGTAGCGTAGTCTTGCCAGCGCCGTTGGCGCCAATAATGGTGACGATATCCCCTTTTTTGACGGAGATAGAGACGTCCTTCAGGGCTTGAATGGCTCCGTAAAAGGTATTCACTCCCCTTACTTCAAGCATACTCGATCTCCACTCCGAGATAGGCATCGATCACTTTCTGATCTATTCTTACCTGTTCCGGTGTTCCCTCGGCAATCTTCTGCCCATAGTTCAGGACGACAATCTCATCGGAAATGTCCATTACCAAGTCCATATGGTGTTCTACTAAAAGTACTGTAATTCCACTTCCCCGAATTTTTCTGATGATCTCAGCTATCCTCAACATTTCGGTTTCGTTCAGACCAGCTGCTGGCTCATCTAAGAGGATCAGTTTGGGGTCAGTCGCCAAAGCCCTTGCGACTTCGAGGAGTTTTCGTTCCCCGAGAGGCAGGTCAGAAGCCGGCTCCTTGGCCTTTTGCATCAAACCGACTAAGTCCAGTTTCTCTTGAGCCGTCTCGAAAATGAACCTCTCCTCCCTCTTCACTCCTGGGAGCCTCAGCCCAGATCGGATAAGGCCCATTTTTGTTCGGATGTGACGACCCACCATCACATTTTCCAAAACGGTCATATTTCCGAAGAGTTCAACGGTCTGAAAGGTTCGGGAGATTCCTTTCTGTGCGATGCAATGAGGTTTCTCGCCGTTAATCTCCTTCCCTTTAAACCGGATAGCTCCTCCTGTGGGAGGGAGGATTCCAGTAATGATGTTAAAGAGGGTGGTCTTTCCAGCGCCGTTTGGCCCGATGATCGCCTTGATCTGGCCAGGCATGACCGCGAAACTGAGGTCAACGATGGCCATCAGACCCCCGAAGATCTTTTTCAATTGTAAGGTTTCCAGGATAGGGAGTGTCACTATTTTTTCTTTATCCATCTCACCATGACAGTCAATCCTTTGAGTATACCTTCTGGCATGAATAGAAGAATGGCCATCAGGATGATTCCATAAATCAAGATGTCAAAATCCTTAAATGCCCTCAAATATTCCGGTAGGATCGTCAATATCCCTGCTCCCAATAAGGCTCCCCAAATGCTCACTCCTCCTCCAATCACCACCATCATTAATAACAGGATGGAGACAAAAAGGCCGAAGGTAGGAGGACTGATAAAGGTGATGAAATGGGCGTAGAGTGATCCTGCAACTGAGGCATAGAGGGCGCTCAGCACGAAAACCTGGATTTTAAACTGGCTCACATTCACACCCATCGCCTCTGCAGCAATTTCGCTCCCGTGGACCGCCCGTAAGGCCCTCCCAATCCTTGAATGGATGACATTCAGAGAGAAAATAAGGAGAAGGATTACAATGGTCCAGACCAAATAGAAATATCTTGCCCCTCCTTTGAAGGAATAACCAAAAAAATAAATGGGAGGGATACCAGAAAGTCCGGATGGCCCACCGGTAATTCCCAAGAGTTCATTGAAGATGATATAAATGATTTCACCGAAGCCGAGTGTAGCCACTGCCAGATAATGGCCCTTCAATTTTAATGTAGGGATCGCAATGGCCATGGCCATGATCGCGGATAGAAAGAGGCCGCAGAGGAAGGCTGTAAATATTGAGAACCCAAATTTAACAGTAAGGACTCCGCTACAGTAAGCGCCGATCCCTAAAAAGGCAGCATGGCCCAATGAGATCTGACCAGCATAGCCCATCAGGAGACTCAATCCCATCACGGTGATGGCATTGATTCCAATAAAGATCATGATGCTGAGGTAATAATCGCTTCGGATAAAAAAGGGGAAAATACCTAAGCAGATCGTAAGAATGATGAGGGTTCTAATATTCTCCTTCCCCATTTTACCTCATCCCTAAAACTTTTTGATCTTGCTGACTTCTTCACTGCCAAAGATGCCACTGGGTTTGAAGCAGAGGATAAAAAGAAGGATCACTAACGCCACGGCGTCCTTAAATCCGGAATGGACTAAACCAGCTGTAAGGGACTCTAGTATTCCCACAATAAACCCTCCCAGCACTGCACCATAACCCACACCCAACCCCCCAAGAACAGCCGCACAGAACCCTTTGACTGCCAATATTGGCCCTCGATCATAATCCATTAAAGAGATAGGCGTGATCACTATCCCAGCCACCGCTCCCAAGGCAGCGCTCAATGCAAAAGAGAGGAGAACCATCCTCCTCACATGGATGCCCATCAGGCTTGCAGCCATTGGATTGAAGGAACAGGCGCTCATTGCTTTCCCGACAATCGTCTTTCCAAAAAAGAGGGTCATTAAGACGACAATGGCCAACGCCGTCCCTAATACCCAAAAGGTTTGAAGCATAATCACCGCTCCACCAATCATTACCGGGGCTCCCGGGGTGAAGGGGGGGAGGCTATAGGGGTCTTTCCCCCAGATAAACATCGCAATTCCTCGAAAAAGAATGGATGCGGCAATGGTGACAATGATCAGGGTAAGAAGCGAAGCATTCCTTAAGGGATGGATGGCAAAGCGTTCAAAGAGGGCTCCAATCCCTGTCACAGCAATGACTGCCAGAGGAAACCCAACCCAGAGAGGCAGTTTGAGAACCGCCGTCAGAAAAACCATAATCAATCCGCCAAACATCACAAACTCTCCCTGGGCCAAATTGAGGACAGTTGTTGCATTATAGATGATGTTGAACCCGAGGCCGACCATCGAATAAATCGATCCTATCGTTAAACCGGTGAATAGAAACTGAAGGATCTGGCTGAACAAGGTCATTTTTCCACAAACCCACTTATAAAAAAGGAGAGGCTAATTGCTCAGCCTCTCCCAATAGTGATTACTTCGCAAACTCCCACTCGCCCTTGACCACTTCGATCATCTCAAAACCATCGGCCCCAAAACCTGTATGGTCAACAGGCGACATATTGTACATTCCACCTGTGCCTGGCCAGTAACGTAATTTGGTTTCAAGATAGTCTCTGATCTTTTTCTTATCCGGGCCCACCGCCTTTAATGCATCCGCGACCATCATGACGGCATCATACGCATGACCTCCAAAGGTGGAGACATCGGTTTTGTATCGCTTCTCATATTCCGTCTTATATTTCAGGATGACCTCTTTCTGGGGATTTTTTGGGTCAACCTTTTCAGCATAGAGGACACGTCCAAGAGGAGTAATAACCCCTTCTGCAGCTCCACCCGCCAATTTGATATTACCCTTACTTCCAAACCCGTGGCTCTGAATCAAGGGGATCTTCCCTCGCATTCCGAGATCATTCCAGTTCTTTGTCACGATCACTTGGGGGGGGCCGACAGACCAGTTGATCACTGCTTGAGCAGGAGAGGCCTTGATCTTTGTCAACTGCACGCTCATATCGGTATCTCTTGGCCCATAGAGTTCATCAGCAACGATTTCAATGCCATATTTGGGAGCCAGTCGCTTTAGTTGCCGACGGCCTTCCACCCCGAACCCAGCGCTGACCGTGATGATCGCAACCTTCTTAATCTTCTTAGCCTGGCAATAAATGTAAATCCTTTCCACGGCAGAGGCGTCAGGTGGAGCAACCTTAAAAATCCAGTACCGTTGTTTCTTTGGAACTTCAAGCCAAGGTGTCGCTGAGGCCTCCATTCTCTTCGTTTCATCCTCCGGTGTGACAATGGACAAAGCGGCGGCCATGGAGATCATTGGTGTCTGTGCCTGCTCACAGATGGGGACCATGGCCATCGATTCACCGGTCGTAGAGGATCCGATGACAACCAGAACATTGTCCTTCTCAATCAACCTCTTGGTTGCCAAAACGGCATCGGCTTCCATGCCTTTCGAATCCTCAATGATGATTTCGATGGGGACACCCTTGATCCCGCCTGCGGCATTGATCCACTCTTGAAGCATGATGGCAGTATTCCTTTCTGGTTCGCCCAACCAAGAAGCAGGACCTGTGATGGAAGCCACAAAACCAATCTTATAGGCTGCCCATCCAGGGCACACAAAGACTATACACAATACCATTGTTAAAAAAGCAATCCAACTCTTTTTCATAAATTTACTCCTTTCCTAACGTTCTCTTTTCTCGGAATGCTCCTCCATTTCGTCTTCTTCATCTGCTGACGTTCCGTACCAACACCTCCTTTCTTATTAAGTTTCCTATCTGATCAGGAGTAAGGGAAAAGACGGGATATTAGAGTTCAATGGACTTTTTTATAGCTCAAATCAGACGAGATGGAAAACGAAAATCCAATTACTAATATGTATAGAAACAGAAGTAACTATCTTCGCTGTCTTATTTCGCAACCCAAAACAAGATGGAAAATAACTTTCCTTTTCTACCTCCTGAGCATTTTTTGACAAGCTTAGATATACTAAACAGAAATCTTTTGTCAAGCAAAATCTATACATATCTTCTTGTCCAGAACCCATGAGGACCATATTTTCTTATGATCCCAAGTTCTGACCGAGCAGTAGGTTTCGTCTTCTCAATTCTTCATGCCAACTTCAAATCCCATCCAGTATTCCTAAGAATCTTTTCCTCCGGCGATGACCACGTCCGCCCCTTCCTGAGCTATCTTCAGTGCAATGCTTCGACCGATCCCATACCCTGCTCCAGTTACTATTGTTCTCTTATCCGCTAACCTCATCTTCTCGTCTTTCCAGCCTTTCTAAAATTAGGGCTGTATCACTCCATTCTCCCATTCGTCTGATAATTCAATGGGATCGATCCTCTATTGTCCGTTTTGAAATCGGAGCCCCTCAAGAGAAACTCGCCTCAGCCTTCTTGGGAGTAATGAGTCTACGAATCCTCGATGCCATCTCCACCAGCCCTCCAGGCAGAAGCAAAACGACTAGAATAAAGAGGGTGCCAAAGATGAAGACATGAAGCTCCGGGAAGGTCCGTGCAAACAATTCCTTGAAGATTGCATAGAAAAAAGATCCGATAATTGGACCGACAATCGTACCTACTCCTCCCACAAAGGTGATCAGAAGGGCATCAAAGGTCCAGGTAGGACTGAAAGGTAGATCATAATAATAGCTGACATGATAAAAGGCAAAAGCTCCCCCTGTTAACCCAGCGAAGAAAGTGCTAATGGCCAAGGCAATGACCTTCTGCCGAAAGGGGTTCACCCCTGACGCTTTTGCTGCTTCTTCATCCTCTCGTACAGCCACCATCCCTAATCCCGACTTAGAATGACTGATCAGATAGACCGCGGCGACCGTGATGACGGCCAAGATCAAAAAGAGGTAATAACGTGGGATAAGATTATAAGTAGCGATGTAATCGCCGGGTAGATCAGCGACGGTGGGAAGGACATTGCCAACAGTGATCTTTAATATTTGAGCCAGACCAAGGGTACCAATAGCAAAGTAGATGCCCCTTAAGCGGAGTGCAGAATGGCCAATGATCAGAGCAAAGATCACAGCCACCACTCCGCCGGCTAGAAAAGCCAAAAAGAATGGAGTCCCCCACACCCATAACAAGCGTGTGGTAATGGCTCCCAATCCAAAGAAGGCGGCATGTCCCAAACTGACTTGCCCTGCATAGCCAGCAAGGATATTCCAACTCTGGGCTAAGCAGATATATAAGAAGATGAGGACCATTAAATTGATGAGATCATTTCTTTTCGTCAACAAGGGGACAAGGGCGAGCAAAATGGCAATCCCTAAACTTAATAAAAAGATCTTCCTTTGACTGGACAACTTATCCTCCTTACCCAATTCTCTTGCCAAACAATCCCTGAGGCCTCAGTTCTAATACCAACAGAAAGATGACCAGGCCGACAACTTCCATGTAGGGACCAACAAACAAGGTGCTGACCGACTCAACTGCTCCTAATAACACCCCGGCCACAAAAGCCCCTCCAATATTACCCAATCCGGCTAACACCACAACGATGAGGGCTTTCAGGGTCCACTCCAACCCCATGGCTGGATGAATGGCATAGCCTACGCTCACGATGGTGCCAGCCATCGCTGCCAGCGCAGCCCCTAAAGCAAAAGAGATCATGGAGGTCTTTTCAATATTGATCCCCATCAAAGCAGCAGACTCCCAATTCTCCGTGGTTGCCCGGATGGCCTTACCAAAATAGGTCTTGGTAAGAAACTGCTGGAGGGCAAGGATGACAATGCTGGCTAGGACCAACCCCGCTAAACGGATAAAGGGGAAGCGAAGTCCAAGTAAACTAAAACCCCATCCCGAATAGAAGACGCTCACACTCCTCTCATCGGCCGTCCAGAGTCGGATGGCAAGGTTGTGAAAGACCAAAGAGAGGCCGAAACCAATAAGCAAGGAGTTTTTTATCTTCACCTCTTCATTAAGTTTAGCCAGTGGAGAAAAGAGCCCTTTATAAAGGCCCATTCCTATCAGGAAGAGAACGAATGCCGATGGAAGCAAAGAGAGAAAAGGATCAATATGATAGAGGGAGAAAAACCAAAAGGTCACATATCCTCCCAGCATCAGCAACTCACCGTGGGCAACATTTAACATCTTCATCACCCCGAAGACGAGGGAAAGCCCCACTGCTGCCAGCCCATAAAGGCCCCCAACGAAGATACCAAAAATTAAACTCTGGGCGAACACTTGCAAATTCATGGTTTATGATCTCTCAAACCGATTCCGTACCCAGATAAACCTCTCTGACATGCTGATCATTGAGCATGTTCCGGCTATCCCCGTGCTTCACAATGCGCCCATTTTCAATGACATAGGCACGCTTGGCCAATTGCAACGCTATGCGGACGTTCTGCTCGATCAGTAGGATGGTTACCCCAGAGTGGTTAATTTGACCAATCACCTCATAAATAACCTTCGACAAGAGAGGGGAGAGTCCCCAAGAGGGTTCGTCAAAAAGGAGAAGTTTCGGTTTGGACATCAATCCTCTCCCGATGGCCAGCATCTGCTGTTCCCCTCCGCTCAGAGTCCCTGAGGCCTGTTTTTTTCTTGCTTTTAGGACGGGAAAAAGCTCATAAACCTGTGCAAGAGTTTCTTCCTTACAGTTACGGCCTTTGGCTGTAAAGGCTCCCAATTCCAAATTCTCTAAGGTGCTCATACCGGGAAAGAGTCCTCTTCCTTCAGGGACTAAACTGATTCCCATTTCCACTCTTTTATGGATAGGCACTTTCCCCATTGCCAACCCTTCAAACCTAATCTCTCCAGCAAAGGGCCTCAACAACCCGGTGATTGTCTTGAGGGTAGTCGTCTTCCCAGCACTATTGGGACCGATGAGCGCCACAATCTCCTCCTTTTTTACCTCAAAGAAGACATCCCAAAGGACCTGAAGGTCCCCATAGGAGACATTTATCCTCTCTATCTCCAACATAGGACTATTTCCCCAGGTAGGCCTCGATGACCAACTGATTTTTCACGACTTCTTTAGGTAAACCTTCAGCGATCTTTTCTCCGATATTGAGCGCCATGATCCGGTCAGAGATCCCTAAAACCGCCTTCATGATGTGTTCAACCATAACTACCGTTATTCCAGAGCCCCTTATCTTTTTCACCAATTCCATCGCGATCTCTGTTTCAGCTGAATTCAGGCCTGCCATTAATTCATCCAACAAGAGTAATTGGGGATGTGCGGCCAAAGCCCTTGCCAATTCTAATCTCTTGCGCTCAGCCATGGTGAGTTGAGAGGCAACAACCTCTATCTTGTTCCCCAAGCCGACAAAGTTGAGGATTTCAACAACTTCTTCCTTAGCCTTTCTTAAGTTGCTCGCAGGATCTTTTCCGTAGGCACGGCCGACCATGACATTCTGGAGGGTTGTTAATTGATGAAAGGGCTTGACCAGTTGAAATATACGAGCGATTCCTTGCCTGCATATTTGATGGGGAGGAAGGCCCGTTATATCCTTCCCCATAAAAGTCACTTTCCCTGAGTTGGCTTTCAGGAAACCAGTAATGACATTAAAGAGAGTGGTCTTACCTGAACCATTGGGGCCAATGACACCAAATATCTCCCCCTCAAAAATCTCAAAATTCACATTACAGAGGGCCATTAATCCGCCAAAGGACTTAATTAATTTCGCTACCCGTAAAAGGAGCATCTTAGACTACTTTCCTTGAGATTGAAGCTCGACGAAGATAATTGAACTGGAGAAAAATCTTTTTATTTAACATTGAAGCTCCCCGCCTGAGGGGGGAGCTTCAATAAAAGAAGACCCACTTATCAGTTGTTAATGATGATTACCTTTCAGACCATTTAGGCATGGGATAGATAAACGGAGCAGTGGCATATTGTTTTGGAAATATAACTTCTTGTTTCCCCTTTTGCCACTGGACAGAGAAAAAGATCACCACCCCTGTTCCGTCTGGTCGAAACTTAAGGGGACCTATCACGGTCATCATATTGGTAGCGGCAATCGCGTCTCTGATCTTTGTCCTGTCCAAGGTTCCTGCCTTTTCGATTGCATTAGCCAATATCTGAACGCAGGCATAGGCTGGCCCCGTGATCACATCTGCTGGCCGATTGAACTTCTTCATATGGCTTTCATTAAGTTCTTTGACTCCTGGGAATTTAAGCTTATTGTTCCATCCCGGACCTAAAACGACATAATCACCGTCTTTCCCTAACGCCTTCCCCCACGCCATCGGGTCAGGGGCACGATAAGCAAAGTAGAATTTGGGGCTGTAATCGAGTTCCTTCATCTGCTTGGTCATGGTAATCCCCTCAGGAGTAGTGGGACCGGTGAGCAATACCTCAGAACCTTCTGCCTTGGCCGCCATGATAAGGGGTGAAAAATCTTTCATCTCTCGAGGTTGGTCTTTATAAAGAGGTTCTCCATAACCATGTTTGACAGATTCATCTTTCCACATATCACCCAACTCCATTCCGACAGGTGCCTTTTCCATGAAAATGGCCACCTTTTTAGGTTTCTGTGCCGCTGGAATGGAATCGAGGAGTTCAAAGACTGCCTTGGCACAGTCAGGTGATTTGGGAAAGGGAGAAAAGTTATATTTATATCCCTTCTGGTGGATGCTCCATAAATAACTAGCCACCATAAATAGGGGCACTTTATTCTTTTCGGCAATGGGAGCCTGTGCTGCATGGATGGGACTGGAAAATCCGCCCAGGTAGGCCACCACATCATAAGTGGTATAAAGGGTTTCCATCCGGCTTACCGTCAGCGTCATATTCGATTCATCATCCAGGAGAACCAGTTCTAACGGAATTTTTTTCTTGAGCTCTTTAACAAAGACACCTCCCTTTTTGTTAATGTCCTCAATGGCAATCTCATATCCAGCCTTGCACATGGCCCCCCCGGATCCGAAGGGACCCGTCAGGGAACACGAAGACCCGACTTTAATGGTTTTAGGAGCCTGTTTGGCTGGAGCAGCAAAGCCCCAAGAAGAAAGACCCATTACTAAAAAAATCCCTACAACTGCGATAATAGATACCTTCCTCATCATATTCTCCTCCTTTCTATCTTTTTCAACATCAATTAAATTTTTGTTCGGCAGCCTATCCACTTTCTCTTCTCTCTGTATCTCATCCCTCCTCTGTTTGTATCCTTAAATTAAGCAAAGCATACTTTGAAATGAGAATGGAAGTCAAGCGAAAACCCCCAACCCTTCTCTAACGGACTTAGTCATGAACCGACTATTCCATTCTTGTTAAGTAAAATCGCCACTTCGAATATAGAATTTGGGCATCCCTTTCGGACAAATGTTATAAGAAAATTCTCAGACTCAGACCTGTAACGATCTAAAAGCCCTTTCGCCTCTCTAAAAATGTTTCCCGCTGGAGGGTAGGGCTTTCGCCAGAGGGCGTACTCACAAAAGAAGATCTGTTACATTGATTTCGAGCATCTTCACGGAGGCAAGAATCCGCTCGACATTCCGATCTACCGCCTGCATTCCTCCTGAAAGGACCTTCAACTCCTCGGCCGCCTTCTTAATGGCTTTAATCCGGGTATCCATTTTTTTCAACTCCTTTCGATCCATTCCATCCCCCCTTAACGCCCTAAATTCCAAAGCAATTGCAATCAGCTAAAATCGATGGTGATTGACCTGTAATTTGGTGCCTCCCCTTTATCCGTGCTGTCTCAGGTCCTTGAACCGCTTCGCCTTCACCTCATACCGGGGTAGTGAATGATACGGGTGGACCTCGATGTTATACCCCAGGTTCGTCTTCAACCGAAGCTGGTCCTTGAGCTGACCCAGAATCGCTTCCCGATTTCCTTCCTCGTCCGGAAAAAGTTCGATCTTGAGCGTAATATCGTCCAAATCCCCCTTCTTCGTCACCAGCACCTCGAACTCATTGCCTAGCCCCTTAACCGAACGGACCACTTCTTCTATCGCGGATGGGGCTACCAGTACGCCTTTGATCTTCGTAATATCATCCGCCCTTCCCAGTACCCCTCCGTGAATGATGCGGAATGTTCTTCCACAGGGACAGGGTTCTTTCGACCATTCCGCCACATCCTTGGAATCGAATCGAATGCATGGTTGTGCGATCCGGTCAAGGGCAGTAATCACAAGCTTCCCTTTTCGACCGGGCTCTTCGATCAACTGCCCTGTTTCCAGATCCTCCAATTCCACCAGAAACAGCGCTTCGTTTATATGAAGACCCCCAGGCTGCTCCACGCACTCAAAACCCCACGCCCCAATCTCCGTCGCCCCCACGTGATCGTACACCTTCGCCCCCCAGACCTCCTCCATCCTTCGCTTCGTTGATGGGATGCTCGCCCCGGGCTCCCCCGCACAGGTGATCTTCCGGATCGTCAGATCCTTGGCCGGATTGATCCCCAGCTTTTTGAGCGCCGTGTCCGCCATCCCCAGCACATACGTCGGCGTCGCCATCATCGCCGTGGCCCGTAGCTCTTGAATCTTCAACAGTCGTGCCTCCGTATCCAGGACCCCGCCGGGGATGACCTCACACCCCAGTTTTTCTGCTGCATAATGACCCGCCCAAAAGGCCACAAAAATATTATACCCAAACGGGAGGAAGACCCGGTCTGTTTTCCGATAACCTTGGGCATAAAGCAGGTATGCCCATGCCTCTGACCACCACTCCCAGTCCTGCCAGGTATCCGGCTGATAGATAGGCGTCCCTGTCGTCCCAGAGGTCTGACGAAACTCGGTGACTTCCTCCAGGGGCACGCAGAGGGCATCCCCGTACGGAAAGGGATCTTTCCTCTGGATATCCCTCATCATCGATTTCTCCACCTTCGGGACCTTGGCCACATCCTCATAGGTCTTGATATCTCCGGGCTTAAGACCCGCCTGCTGATAGAGCTTCCGGTGAAACCTCGACCTCTCGTAAGCCCATTCCAGAATCCTTTTGAACTTCTTGACCTGAAGGGCTCGCAACTTCTCCTGTGGCAGTGTCTCCACAACAGGATTCCAGTACCTTGCCGTCTCTTCAGGGAAGGTCTTCATCTTGTCCCCTATTGATCGTATGACTTTTCTGATGGCTATTGAAGATGTTGAATGCCTGGTTCAGCCCCGTGAACAGACAGCTGTTTTAATAATTTTCTTAGCAAGTATACTGAGAACAAAAATTTTGTCAAGAAAAATCGGTGGGCAACATTCTAAAGAAGAATCAACGGGATAGAAAAAATTTATTTGAAAACTGAAGAAGCAATAGCATCAACTCCCAATCGCTTTAACGCTTCACTATGCTGTTCTAAAGAGAATTTAATCCCTGCTATCAATTTCAAGGAGACCATCTTATTCTTTGGAAGTTCCTTCTCAAGAAGAAGCAGTGTGGTACTCAAACATTCCAAAATACCCTTCGTAAACTCTTTCTGCCCCGCTGTCCCTGAAAAGTGAATCACCCCATCCTTATATTCAAATTCACCGATAAATGGATCGAGGAAGGCGAATTCTTCTGATTTCTCTATGAGAGACTCCTTAAATACTTTATGGAATAGCCCTCTCCTTCTTGAGGCTTCATCCACCAACTTTTCTGCTTTGGAGAGGATATCTTGGAAAATCGGGATGAGTTCTTTCAGGTCACCTTCTCGCGGTGTCACTTTGACCTCTTTTATTTCCTCCTTTATTTCCTTTTTTATTTCTCTTCTCACAATTTTGGCCTGACTCCTGTAGACATCAAAAATGGCTCCTTGCTTGACGGCGTTTTCCACAAATATGGGGATTGACTTTCTACCAAAAACAGAAGGGCCGGATTCCGGAATGGTGAACATCTCAACAGGTTCTCCCCCTTCAACAAAGAGAACCCCCAAAATCTTTTTCTCTTTTGTCAGAACCTCGATGAAACCGTCATGCTTATCCTCCTTTAACTTTAAGAGGAGGCGGTCCAATCGAGTAAAATCTGTAGATAATTCTTTAAAAAGAACTTCGTGTTGAAGATGGTTGGCGATGAGTGCCACCTGTTCGGGTAGAAATCGGTACACATTGAGGACCCCATTCTTTTGATTCGAGAAACTCAAAAAAGCTTGGATAGCTTCCTGTCCGATCATCCTTTCTGCGGTACTCTTTTCTTTTATCTCCGCGTTAAGAATCTCTCCCGAATCAATGAAAATGGCCCCTTTCTTTTCGGGAAATTCAATTTCAACGATACCGCTGAAGCCCTCTGATTTGAGAGCGGACAAAAGGGCGGAAAGATCGGTATAGGCCGTTAATAAATTTTGGTGTTTAACTTCACCTTTTGGAAGGATCATGGCTTTCCCCTCTTTCTCTTTTTTTAACTCAGAAATCCCATCTATCTCAGGAAAAAAGCGTTGATTTAACCTTTTGAGAGATAGGGAGCAATCTCGCTCTTATGTTCTCCTTTGGACAAGTCGTCCTCGATGCCAATCCTCTATTACTTTCCAGAGGGAAGGAACTGCATCATCACCCTGATGAACTCCTTCTTCTGCAAATCACGAGGAATCTCCTCACCCAGCGCTTCAATAAAGGATAGTGCCTGATCTTGGGGAAACGAAGCCCTGGTGTTTCCAAATTCATCCAGTTTATCATCAATGATGATAGAAGCCACCGGTCCCACTGCCTGTTTTAATTCATTTTCCACCTTTAGAAAAAAGTTCTCACCGACCAACTTCTTTTCAATAGGTTTTTGACCTTCCACCCGCATCAATAATCCTAATTGGACAAGTTGGAAGATTGTCTTAGATGTTTTGAATTCATCCCAGTTGAGCATTCCAGCAATTTCTGAGACGGTTTTCGTCCCATTGCATAGGGCTACCACATTCCATTGCTCAGCATTGATATTCTTATTCTCTGGATTCTTCTGCATGGATAGGTGAAAAATCGTATTGGGAGAGGGAATTGACTCTTTAATCTTATCCCACTCCTGTTTTCGGTAAGACCAATTCAAAAGGAGTTGTTCGGTTGAAATGGAGATGGTTCTTTCTAAAGGAACTTCATCCGGTTCAAACGAAGCCCTTCCAACTTTTAATCCCATAAGGGTGAAGAAAGCATATTCTCCAACAGCATCATTCGTCTTTGCATGGGTGATATTCCCGAGCTCTAAATACAATTCTCCATCCTCTTTCCCCTTGAACATAATCTTTCCGGTCTTTTTACCACTAAAAAGGGGTTTAAGAATGTCAAAGAGTTTAACATGTGTAAGATCACCGAGAAATATTTCAGGCATAGAATCGCTCTAAAACTTTCTCTCTGGGATTAAGGACCCCCTCCACCCTTATCACAAAGGACGCATTTCTTCGTATAGAAGAAAGCTTATTCAGTAAATCATCAATCCCTTAACTTCCGATATCTATTTAAGTTCCCCTTCTCCGCAGCCTCTCGATGGATAAACGAATACTATCCTGCATACGGGAGATGGCGTCGGCCAAATCTCCTATTTCATCCTTTGATGTGATTCCTACTTCTGCTTTCAATTCACCTAAGCTGATACGGTATGCTATGTCGGTCAGAGATTTGATTCTCCTCGTTAGTCTTTGGACATACAGTAACATGATGATACCGATAAGTAAGAGGGTACCCCCAAAAACCCCAACTACGATATTTCTCGTATCAAAAATCAGATTTTTTATACGATTTCCAAGTATATTTACTGACAACATGAAATCATCTGTATTGGCAGTAGCCAGAATGCCGTAAGGCGTTTGTGCCACCGGCGAACAGGCTAATATTTTTTCCTTTAAAATACCGTTTTCATCCTTCGAGAGATAGAAATCGGATGCCACCCGATTCTCTCCGGTTGGTCCGATCGGCGTGATTTTCCCAAATTCGTCATATTTATCCTTGCCCAATACGCCCTTGACCATAAGGCTGTTCAAGGATTGACCCTCTAAATCTTTGTTGCGGTTTATTAAGAAAGTACCTAAGGCCTCTTGCGTCTCAGGATCGTATCTGAGGTACATACTTGCCTCACCGGAGAACGACACCCGCTGAAAGATTATCTTTTTTAATGCGGGATCATTTTGTAAATCCTCTCTCTCCAATTCTGGGTGGCCTAAAAGATAAACTTCAACCTGATTGGCAATTGAGCTTGCCATTTGGTTCATATCATTCTTGGCCTTTTCAATGGCCGATTGGACCGCCTCGTTGACGATGCTGTCGTTGGCTTTATTGATGTATCCGATGGTAAACGGCACAGCAAAAGCCAACATACAGATAGGAATAATAAAGAGAATGAGGAATATTTTTCCCCTTAAACCAAGCCTTTTCTTCTTTAAACCAACCCCCTCCGATTTGGGGATGGAGACTTCTTCTTCGTCGATCTTTGGAAGAGATGGGTTCAGAGTCTTAATTTTAGGTTTCGAAACCGTCATTATATTGTTGCAAGACGGACATTTAAACCTGGCCACCTCTCCTTCAATTTTTTCAGGGTCTATCTCGATTTTTTTTCGGCATTTCTCGCATATAGCTATCATAATTTTATCTCCCCTAATATTTTATTTTCTTAGATATTTCAACTGCAATGCCTCTTTTTCGCATGTCATAATTCAATAAATCATAATTCAATAAATCTATTTCGATTAATATTTGAGCAATTTCAGTGCCAAAAATAACTTATCTGTATAATTATCTGATTTTTAAGGATTTTTTGAAATATTGACAATTAGAGGAAAATGACAAATTTGACCTTTTTCGTCTAAATGGATCAAAAATTACCAGCCATTGAGAAAGTCCTTGCTTTTGGATGTCAGTCCCTGACTAATTTTTTTCCTTTTTTTTAACGATTCGGTTCCCGGAGCCTTATTGCGGTCCGGTTAGAAATAGCAGATCTATGGATAATGCCGAAAAAACTGCACCTTTATGCATATTTATGCCAAGTGATTTATATATATGTTTTTTTCAAAAGTCAAGATAAATTTTAGAAAAATTTTGTGAAATTAAGGAGTTATGACACAGAGGCTATCTATCATTCCCAGGAATGTCTTTTTGAAGACTTCATAAACTCTTTTTTCACTCCCTGAAATGGACTCCCTCTCCCACTCATTCCCTTTATCAGAGACCTTCATACCAAAAGAATTAGCATCCTTCGAATATCGGATGGAAACAGCACTCTCGCCCTGATAGAGGAATAGAAATTGTCCTTGAAGAGCCCAAAGGGAGGAAATGACAAGCCCTTTCTTCACGATGGGTTGAAGGGATGGAGCGTCAGGGTTCCATGCCATTAATTGAATTAAATAATCTACTTCCAATTCTCCCTTCTTCACCTTCCCTTTTGAATACAATCTTTTGTCTGTATAGGGTCTCAGGGGCGCTGCAGTCATTGGCCCGGCCTGAGGGTTAGTCTTATCTGCGATCTGAAGGATGAGCATCTCCTCAACCTGTTTCTCCTTAGTTTTAACAAGAAAATAGACACGGGTGAGCGAACTCTCTCTTGGATTTTCATGTGAAATAGAATATACGAGATTAAGTTCAGAAGGTAATGTTAAGGTAAAAAGCGGTTTCTGGGAGACTAATTTCATCCCTTGAACCTCTAAGTCCTTTTGGGCAGCACTGGCAAGGACCCCTGTGGCTAGGATTAAACAGAATAATGCAACAATAATTTTTCTCATTGTTTGTTCTTCCATGGGAATGGGGGTTAGAGATTAGGATTCAGTAAATCCCAAAAATCCAATCCCCAACCCCGTGAGAAATTACTTCTTTTTTGTGAGCAACTCTTTCAACTTGGGTCCTGTGGCAGGACATTTCCCCAGCACATCTTTCCAGCCTTCGTCGTATGCCACTTTGAGGAACTTCTCACTTTCAGCCGGAGGCAGGGTGTTAACCTGGATCCCTTCCTTGAGAAGTATAGGCCGCTCCTGTTTTGCAAGGTCATCAAAAAGAGCAACAACCTTTTTTTCAGCTTCCGCGGCTGCTTCCGTCAAAAGATTCTGAAGCTTCTTGGGGAGCTTGTTCCATGCGTTTAGGTTCATAAGAAGGGGGTTTGGCACTTGGTAAAAACCCGGATCAACAACATATTTTGTCTGCTTATCCCAGCCCCAATCACGAGTCCCAACCGATGGCCAGCAATAACCGTCGACAACGTTCCTTTCGAGAGCGGAATATACTTCCGTGGGTGGTATTGCAACAGGATTCCCGCCAAGCCCCTTTATCACTTGCAGGTACATGGGGGACACACGAATGTTGAATCCCTTGAGGTCTGCGGTCTTGATGGGTTTTTCAAGGTAGAGATGGAATTGTATGCCCAGACCGAGTCTTGCCAGGTAATAGAGCCCGATCTTCTCGTGGAGTTGATTGATATAGGCCCAGGCACCTTTTGCTCTTTCTTCGGCAGGTGTCAAGACAGACAGCTTGAGGGCATCCACATCAGGTAAGACCGATACGTAGTAGGCATTGGTGGTGAAAACCATATCGACCATGCCACGCTGACAGGCCTGGACCTGATCCATCGTTTTGACCGCTTCCGGTCCCCCGATGTATTGAATCTTCAGTTCCCCGGGATATTTCTTTGCAACCATCTGTTCCACCAGGTCCGTGAAGATTGTAAAGGCTTTGTACTCACTGGCTGTCTTGGGCCATCCGGTAACTGCCTTCAGGGTAACTGTTTCCGCTTTAACCGGCCCGCTCACAAAACCACAAACCAGGAACGCGAATAAAACTGCACAAAATAGAACTGGTAATCTCTTTCCCATAGCAGACCCTCCTTCTCTTATATTATTTGCATTCAGCGGATTGTGCATAGCGTTTAGCGGACGGTAAACAATCTTTGGTCCTTTGTCTACGCTTCATGCTAAAACACTTCACGCTGTTCATGCCTGTCCTCCATACTACCATAAATCCCGCTCCGGTTCTAATGCACCATTCCCATAAGATTTGGCACAACCGTTGCTATTTTCGGCATTGCCATCACAAAGGCGATGCATAGGACATCTACGATGACATAGGGAGTTACCGCCTTCCAGATATCACCCATCGTTACATCAGGAGGAGCTACGCCTTTCATCACAAAGAGCGTGACACCGAAAGGAGGGGTTATCAGGCCGGTCTCGAGGGCGATAAGCATCATCACGCCGAACCAGATTTTGTTAAACCCGAAGGCATTGACGACGGGCATGTATATCGGTATGGTGATCATCATAATGGCAACGGTTTCCATGAAACAGCCCATAATAAGAACGACGACCAGCATACCGATGAGTATTACTATCGGCGATATGGCGAGGTTGCTAATAAAGTTCGTCATTCCTGCCGCCGCACCGGTAAAGGCTAATATCTCACCGTATGTGGTTGAGACAATAATAATCATGAATATCATTACCGTGACTTTGACGGTACTGTAAACCGACTTCTTGATAATTTCCCAATTTAAACGCCTGTAAAGAACGGCTAGGACAAATGCTCCGAATGTTCCTGCTGCGGCCGATTCCGTAGGAGTTGCGACACCAAGAAATATGAGACCTATGACCAGAAAGATGATGAAGCCGAGGGGTACCAGGTCTCGTAAGGTAACCCGCAGCTTTTCTTTCAAAGGGACTTTCGGCACAATATACATAGGTGCTTCTTCAGGTCTGATACGCAGCCATAGTACGACGTAGATGAAGTAGAGAGCAGACATCATGATACCCGCCGGTATGCCGGCCATGAGAAGTTGTCCGACATCGATATTGGCAAGACTTGCGAGGACCACGGTAAGTGCATTGGGAGGGATAAGCGCATCGACCGTACCTACGCCCATGAGTGGCCCGAGACTCATGTTCTTGCTGTAGCCTTTTTCCAGCATTTGAGGGAGCAGGATGGTGCCGAGGAGGGCGCATGTCGCAATCGTGGAGCCGCTCAAAGCCCCGATGATAACACCCATAATAATAGCCAGAAGAGACAGCCTTCCCCGGAGGTTGCCAAGCCATTTATCAAGCACATTCACTGCATTAAGCCCAAGGCCTGAATGGAATATCAATTCACCCATAAGGATGAAAAAGGGCACGGGGAGAAGGGTAAAGGTTGTAATGGACGTAAAAGCTCCTGTTGCTACCCCGACAAGGCCCGGTAGCCCTCCCAGAAAATAATATGCCGCAATTAAATTGACAACCAGAAAAGCAAAGGCAATAGGTAGGTTGGTGAGCAATAGGAAAACCATACCGCCAAAAAGCAACGAAATAATCAGCCACCATTCCATGAGTTACCTCCCTGTCCTTATATCGATAAGTTTGCTCCACGCTATCCTGAAGAACTGGATCGTAAGAAAGATGCTGCCTATGGGGATGATAATAAAAACAGCCGACTTGGGGACAGTCATTGCCCTTACATCGGTTACCCCATGTATAATACAGTCACAAATATGGATAACTCCAAGATAAAACAACATGAAACAGGCAATCCCACCGATAACGGACATGATAAAATCGAGATAACGCTTGGTCTTCTCATTGAGATGAACATATATGACATCGGTGGTGATATGTCCTCCTTCTCTCAAGAGCCAGGTTGTTCCAAGGAAGACTATCCACAAAAGGGCATATTCGCTCATCGGTACGATCCATATGGTTGTCTGTCTAAATACGAATCGCATGAAAATGGTATAGCACATAGCGGCCGATATAAAGACCAGCAATACTCCGGCCGAGGCTGCCATTAAGTCTGAAAGCTTATCAAAAAACCTCCAGAATCCTTTCATTGAACGTCCTCCTTTCTCAAAAGCCTTTTCCATTCTCGTTCGTCTTTGTTGAGTTTATCATCGGTCTCCTGAAGTTGAATGACCCGCTCTCTGCTTCAATCTTTCCCATTCCTCATCCACATCCATTTGAATCTGTCTGATCTGCTCTTCCTTCAGGTGTCTGAATCTCCCCTGTTTCAGGAGGTACTCCTGGACAGGGAGACGGCGTGGTTCACGATTGATGGTGTATCGCTTTCCATCTTCCACCTCGTAAAGGGGAAAGATATTCGTTTCCACAGCGAGAATGGACAATTCAGGGGAGATATCCGATGGCGTCTTCCAGCCTGTTGGGCAGGGGACAAGCATATGAATGAATTTTGTCCCCCGGATACTTTTCGCTTTGGTGATTTTCTGCTGGAGATCACGGGGAAAACCGATGCCGGCTGTGGCCGAATATGGATTGTAATGGGCGGCCATGATCTCCATGATGTTTTTCTTCCGGCGGGGGTTCCCTTCGGGGGTCGTGCCCGTCCAGGCGTACGAAGGGGTTGCAGAGCTCACCTGAATCCCGGTGTTCATGTAGGCTTCGTTATCGAGGCAGACGTAGATGATATCCTCATTGTTCTTTGTCGCCCCCGAAAGAGACTGCAAACCAATGTCAAACGTTCCGCCATCTCCCGCAAAGGCCAGCACCTGAATATCATCCCTCCCCTGGATTTTGAGGGCATTGGCTATCCCCGCGGCAGTCGGTGCGGCTATCTCAAAAGCAGAATGAATCGTCGAGACACCATAGGAAGTGTTAGGGTACACACCTCCTATTGCTCCTTCACAGGACGGAACGATGACGGTAATGGTTCGAGGTCCCATGGCCTGAAGGACCAGTTTCATGCCGATGGCGAGTCCGCAACCCGCGCATGCTGCATGACCAGGCCGAAGTAAATTGGGTTGCTGTGCAGGTGAAGCCATTGAATCCTCCCAATATTTGCATTTCAAACAACTCTAATTTTAGATTTCAGAATTAAGATTTCAGATTTTTGCAATCCCCAATCCGAAATCCGCAATCCGCAATTGACTACTCTTCCATCACCCATATGGGTTTGTCAAAAGGCTCAGATCGATTCATAACTTCCAGGGAAATTTTTTGAATCACTTCAGGAGTGACATCTGTACCCCCTACTCCCGCAATATAACTATAGGTAAGTGGATGGTCTGAAGAATGGATCAGTGCTGCTCTCAACTCCTGACAAAATATCCCTCCGCTTCCGAGGGAGATGTTTCTGTCGATGACGGCAATCTTCCTCTTTCCTTTAAGGGCATCTCGAACGGCTTCCACCGGAAAAGGTCTGAAGAGGCGTATTTTAAGCAACCCAATCTTATGTCCCTGTTTTCGAAGGTCTCTTATCACCATCCTTGCCGTACTTGTGATCGATCCGGCCGTCACAAGAACAATCTCTGCATCTTCGACCATGATGGGCTCAACGATCCCGTAGTCTCTTCCAAATTCCTTCTTAAATTCCTCATCCACCTTTACGGCAACCTCTTTCACGGAGTCCATGGACCCCTGGGCCATATGCTTATACTTCCGATATAATTCCGATGAAACCACAGGGACGAGAAATCCTGGTTTGTCGATATCGAACTTATGAGGTAGATCCATAGGCGGAAGGAACCGATCGACCTGCTCTTGCTCGGGGAGGTCAACAACCTCCATGAAGTGGGAGACAAAAAAGGCCTCCAGAGATATCATGACGGGGAGATATACCTGCTCTGCTATCCTGTACGCCTGGATGACAGTATCCAGGGCTTCCTGACCATTTTCGCAATAAAATTGAATCCACCCCGTATCCCGCTGGGAAAGGCTGTCTAACTGGTCAGCCCAGAATCCCCATGGCGCCGCTAAGAGACGATTGACATTGGCCATCACGACCGGAGACTCGGCACCCCGCTGCGAAATGAAGCATCTCATGCATCAGGGCAATGCCCTGGGAGGAAGTGGCCGTAAACGTCCTCACGCCTGTCAAGGAGGCGGCAATACACGCTGCCATGGCAGAATGCTCAGACTCCGTCCGCATCATGACTCCTTTGAGCAGGCCTGATGCTTCCCATTCCGAGAGCTTTTCATAGATAGCGGTCTGCGGTGTGATGGGATAGGCGGCAACGAATGGAGTACGGCAGAGCTTGACAGCGTTCGCTACCGCATGATTCCCAGTCATAAAATCTTTCATGGGGTTTCCTTCATCTCTACGACATTCCTCGGACAAGACTTTGCACAAGTCCCACACCCTTTGCAATGGTCAAGGTCAACGTACTTTGTCTGGTGAAGAGGATCGAGTGAAATCGCCCCTTCGGGGCAAAAGAAATAGCAATTGTAGCAGTAGTTACATGTTCCGCAGGAAAAACACCTCGAAGCAGACAGGCCGGCCTCTTCTGCAGATAAACCGCGATTCACTTCCGAAAACCCTCTCCGTCTCTGGTCGAGGCCGAGTTTGCGCATATTGATTTTTTTGCTATGCTCAAAGTATAACGTGTTTATCCTGTCATATGAAATGATGTTCTTGGGATCTGGCCATTTTTCCTCATCCCTCCCGGAAAGATAAGCTTCCATCGAAACAGAACCTTTATTTCCAAGTCTGATCTTAGAAAAAACGTCGTCGCAAGAATTTCCCCTCAGATGAAGATCAATGGAAATGGCAGCCCTCTTCCCTGAAGAGATAGCAGTGACGATGGTTCGGGGCTGGTCAACAGCATCTCCCCCTGCAAAAACCTTGTGAGACGGATTCACATCAATTAGATCATTCTTAATAAGCTCCTGAGGAATCCATGAAAGATCAACTTGTTCACCAACAGCTGTGATGAGACGGTCGGCTTCCAGGGTGAGAAATTTTCCCCTGAGAGGGATCGCTCTGGGTCTGCCACTTTGATCCGAACTGCTCAGCTTCATTCTTTGGAATTTGACAGCCAACTTCTTATTCTTGAGAAGGTTTACCTTTAGAGGCTGAATCAAGAACTCAAATCCTACTCCTTCCTCCCCGGCTTCAACGATTTCGTCTTGAATGGCCGGCATTTCATTTCTGGTCCTTCGATAGGCGACCGTCACTTTTGAACCAAGACGCAAAGCCGACCGGGCCACATCCATGGCTGTATTGCCTCCCCCGATCACAAGGGTCTCTCTTCCTAGAGTAGCCTTCTCCCTTGAATTGATCCGCTCCAAAAAATCTCCACCCTTCCAGACCCGTTTCAAATCTTCGCCCTCGATGGAAAGAACTGCACTCAGTCTGGCTCCGGGAGAGAGAAAAACGGCATCAAACCGGGTCAACTCGCTAAAAGAAAGGTCTTTCCCCACGTTGATACCTGTTTCCATCTCGATGGGCAAATTG
This sequence comes from uncultured delta proteobacterium, assembly GCA_963827685.1. Taxonomy (GTDB): domain Bacteria; phylum Desulfobacterota; class BSN033; order BSN033; family UBA1163; genus UBA1163. The sequence continues at coordinate 237,892 of CAWHBU010000003.1, forward strand.
AATATCCTCCGAATCTCTCTTTTTAATACAGATTTGGGGAGGCGATATTCGGGAATCCCCCAACGCATTATGCCCCCTGGTTCCTTTTTAGCCTCGAAAACCGTCACCTGATGGCCCAGGAGAGAGAGGAAGTAGGCACAGGAAAGTCCTGCCGGACCTGCGCCCACAATGGCAACCCTTTTTGAATTCCTATTCTGTACCGGTTTGAGATCCGGAAGCTGATTCGATGCTGTATCAGATACATATCTTTCCATCGAGCGAATGGATACAGATTCATCATACTGAGCCTCTGTTGCAGTCAGTCTCACAGGGATGGAAACAGACTCTCCCGCATATTCCGGGGAAAGGATTCTCTTTCAGAAGGGTTTGAAGGGCCTCGTCATATCGGCCCTCACCTGCCAGGTAGAGGAATTGGGGAATGGGATTTCCTGCGGGGCAAGCCTCCTGGCAAGGGGCTGTCATGAAGGATGTCTGTGGTTTCTGGAAACCCCATTTACCGGTTTCTATAACTTCCGTGCTTCCATAGGAAATCGGAATGACAAACTCAGAGGAATGGTCGGAATTCGTTTTCAATCGCCCTATCCTTCTGCCTCGTATATTTTTACCTGATTATAAGCCTCTCTCACGGCTTGAACATTTTCTTCTTTTTTTGCCGGTGCCATTGCCTTGACGGTTTCAGTCAACGTCTTTATTGTGATCAAATTTGTTAAACGTACATAAGCACCCAACATGGCGGTATTGAACGTGGCTCCCAGGCCAAGACTTCTGGCAATCGGACCCGCATCAATCAGACCGATTCTAAATCTCCGCAATTTCCTAAAAAAATCGATTCCCTGATGGCTATTTATCAGAATCGATCCATTCGGTTTGAGTTCCTGCAATATTTCCATTTCATCGATTAAGGAAAAATCGAAAATAATCATCTGGTCAGGATGATAGATCTGGCACTTCAAGAGAATGGGTTGCTCATCGACACGCAGGAATCCAACGACAGGAGCCCCTCGGCGCTCCCCTCCGAAGAGAGAAAAACATTGGGGGTATTTTCCTTCCGAGAAAAAGGCCCTTCCTAAAATCTCGGAGGCAACCACCGCCCCCTGTCCTCCACGGCCTCTAAATTTGATTTCGATCATAGAAAGTTATCTCTTCGCTTTAGGGGCTTCTTTAAAGGCATATCTCAAGATATCCTTTTTGGATTGCTCCATATGGTGCTGGATGGCTTTATTCACCCCTTCCAAATTCCGTTTTTCTATCGCTCGAAGGATTCCCTTATGCCCGTCAATGGCCCTTAAGACATTGTCAACCGAATAGATACTCTGGATTCTGTATCGCAGCATATGCCGCCTCAAGGTCTGAGCCAGCTCGAACAAGCGCTGGCTTCCGCTAAATTTGGAAATAATCTCATGAAATTTTGCATCCATATCCACAAATGCCCTCGCGTCTCCTTTTGAAACCTTATCTTCCGCAATAGATATGTTCTTTTCCAGCTCTACAACCAATTTTTCATGGGCTTTTTCCATAGCCCAGCGAGCAGCCAATCCTTCTATCGCTGCCCTGATCTCACATATCTCTTCAACTTCCTGTTCACTGATGGGCTTAACGACATAGCCTACCCTGGGTATCGACTCGATAAGACCCTCTAATTCCAAACTATGAAGAGCCTCTCTCACCGGCGTTCTGGATGTCCCAATGTCCCGTGCGATCTTGGCCTCTATTAAATGTTGATGAGGTTGTATCTTACCGCTTAAAAGCTGCTCGCGAAGGTGCTCATAGATCTTCCTGCGAATCGTCTTTTCACTTTTTATAACGAGTCTACGCATCAGGGGTACTGTACCCCAGTTAATTCCCCATTGTCAAGAATTTTTTTCATAACATGTACCTTCTCCTGTTTGACGCGGTCGTGGCATCTTACTCCGCAAAATGTTAACATATCGATTAGACAACCTCCTAAATAGAAATGGATTGCGAGATGGGAAAAGGAGATGGCTCAATGGATTGCTATGTCAACTATGGCGACCAAAAAAGAAACTTTCGGGTACCTGAGGGGTGGAACTTAATCTCCGCAGAGGACAAACCTCTTGTTCCCGGAGTCGTTGACCCGCTGCAAGAAATCAAACGCTCCTTAGATCATCCCATCGGATCGCTCAAGATCGAAGAGTTGGCACGCCCGGGAATGGAGGTCGCTCTGTTATTCGATGATCTTCAGCGTCCAACTCCGGTTCATCTGGCATTGCCCGAGATTCTGAATCGGCTTAATCGCGCTGGCATTCCGGACAATCGGATTAGTGGAATCTGTTCATTAGGCACACATCCTATTCCCACGTTGGAACAACTAAAAAAGAAAGTGGGGGAAGAAGTTTTCTCCCGTTTGCAGGACCATATCTTTCCCCATGATCCTCGTGCATCTGATAATGTGATCATTGGAAAAACCCATCGGGGAACGCTTGTGGAAATCAATCCCCGGGTGGCATTCTCCGATCTCATTATCGGGGTTGGAGAATGCATGCCTCATCCTTGTGCCGGATTCGGAGGGGGATGCAAGATTATCATGCCAGGGGTATGCTCCTATCGATCCGTGGCCGACCATCACTTCACCTGGATGCGCCATCGAAATAGCAAGGTCAATCTTCTTGATGGAAATTCTTTTTATGAGGAAATCGTGGATGCAGGGCGTCTTTCAAGACTGGCATTTAAACTCGATTTCATCATTAATGAAAAGAGAGAAGTCATCCGGGCCTTCGCAGGAGACCCTGTCGCAGAGCATAGAGAAGCCTCCCGCTATGCGGCCTCGCTTTATTTGGTCCCCCTGCCGAAAATGGCGGATGTGACGATTACTGCAGCCTTTCCGATGGAAATCGGGGTTCAAGCCACAAAGGCTTTGACCATGGCTGGATTTTGCACAAGATCCGGAGGAGCCATTATTTGGGTCGCCCCACAAAAAGAAGCAGGCTCGATCATGCCTTTGGTCAAGGAGATGGGAAGTTCGGAGAGTGCAGGAGATTTCCATCGTCGTCTGATCGAAGGGAACATTCCCGATCATCTCAAGTCTTTCGGAATCTCATACATTATGCAGGTCGTTTACTTCAAAGAAATGGCCGAAAAATTTGACGTCGTTCATGTCACCGAGGGGCTTTCGCCGGAGCAAGTGAAGATAATGAAATTTTCATATGCTTCCAGTATTCAAGAGGCGATCAACCGAGTCTCCGAAAAGATGCCCCGAGCTGACGTAGCCGTCTTCCCATCTGGAGGCAATATCATTCCCGAAGTCCGATAATACTCTATCTTCGCCAACACCTCTCCAGTTCCCGTCCACAGCTCCACACACCCAAATTCTTGCCGGGACTTACATGGATGATTATATTTGTCTTAAGAGGGATTTTAGATAACCTCGAGGTACAGTAAGATTAAAAGGTAAAGGAGGGATAAGAATGAAAAAGATCATACATATATCGGTTGTTGTCGCATGCTTGCTGCTTGTTAGTTTGCTTACTGCTTATGCGGGGTACAATGGCGGAGCTCCATACTCTGGCTCCAAAGAGTATGAACACATGAAACAGCTTATTGGTGTATGGGAAGGTACTTCCAACATGAGTAAAGAGGGGCAAACGGCAAGGGTGGAGTATCGCCTGACGGCTGGGGGTAGCGCAGTCGTCGAAACGCTCTTCCCGGGTACTCCCGAAGAGATGATTTCCGTTTACTATGATAGGAAGGGGAAACTTTCAATGACTCACTATTGCATGCTCCAAAATCAACCTTCCATGAAGCTCCTAAAAGCCGGAACAGACAAATTCGATTTTATCTTTGCTGGAGGGAGTGGCATTAATCCGAAGAAGGACGCTCATATGCATGCCTTAACCATTTCATTTGTCGATAAGGATCACATCGTCCAAAATTGGACTTTGTTTGAAGATGACAAAGAAAAGGAAGTGACGAGACTGAATCTATCTCGTGTGCATTAAACGTTAGATAGAACGAAAAGGCTCATCGGGAGCCGGATTTATCGGCGATCCGAAGCAGCCGTTTGTTATCTGCTCTTCGATTTTGCTTTGGCCCAGGTTTCACCGGTTCCGCGAACAACAACGATTTCATTGTCCTCGATATCTCGGACCAAGATATTATTCATCCGCTTTTCGTCGGGCCGCTCTATTCTAAACTCGACTTCACTCACACCCCAAGGGTCAATTTTGATTGGTAAGTTTATCTGGTTTCTGTATCCACGACCTTCCAAAATACTTTCACCCTCCCGGATATATATGTCAACTATTGCTGTAGGGCGATGGCTGAGATTCCTGAAGAGTAAAGTGATTTTAGTTCGGTCGTCATCGCTGCCAAGATAAAAGTTATTTCTCTGCCACACTTCGATTTGTGCCTTGCTCCTGGCACGTTCAGAAATGATATTCCAATAGAGGGCAATTATGGCAACAGCGAGAGCAACACCTGAAATCAATATCGGTAACCACTTGCTCCAATTAAAATGTGCTTCGTCCAAAGTGAGACTCCTTTTATTTTATTACGTGTAGATAACGCCGCGGATAACCTGGACAAAAAGCGCAAGCTTTTTGGATCAGGGTTGATCCGCTTGTTATATGGTATCGAGTTCAGAATAAGATATGCTATGTTCTGCCGATGGTATAAAAAAATAGACCGATTCCATATTACCCAACTGATAAGCCCTCCAATACAATAAGCTAGCACATCAAAAGGGTCCGATGTGCCCTTTCCGAAAAAATAAGGACCGATAAATTCAAAAGCTATTGACCATATTGCTAATGGTATAACTATCTCCATAAGCATTGGAGGGGAATATTTTTCTCTGAACTTCAATATTCTTGAGAAAAAGAGAATTATAGGTAACATGACTGGTATCAGAAGCACATCGTTAAGATAGGCATTAATGAATTTGTGACCCCACCAATAGGGTGGAAATAATGATAGCTTATTCACCGTGTATAATGTCGAGGAAAAGAGGAATAGAGGGTCTAAAATGTATTTAAAATTGGCATTCATATGATTTATAATCCCAAGCTTATAATAATAACAGCAACTACTATTGCAGCAACAATTAAGAAAAAAAGTGCGCAACCGCTCATTCCTTGGGCTGTTTTCTTTAATGGGTGTCCGCATTTCGGACACGAGGCTGCTTCGTTTGATACTACAGTTCCGCATGCAGGGCAATTAATCAGCGCCATTGCTCCTCCTTCACATACACTTCGTAAACAAGTTAGAGAGTTAGCATATTTTCAAAAATATATAACGCTGTGCATCAGCCGACGCCGCCACTGAGACACGCTACAGGTGCCACGCTATTCGACGTCGGCTGGATGCTGTTGTTGGCAATGTATTTTCTTTATCATCATTTTTCCTGATTAAACCTACCAATTATGAAAGCGCTTGGACATAAATGTGCAGACTAAAAGACTGCACGAAAGATTTTCACCAAGAGTTATGTCGATTAGATCACAGTTCTCTTTTTTGCTCAAATTGAGATTTGTCTTCTCATTTATTCTGTCTAAATAAAACTCCCAACGGGGATCACCGACGGGAATAGGAAAAAGTACAAATGCAACTATACCATTTTGTGAGTTTAACTTCTTGGCGTCATCGATAACCGACTGAATATTTTTTGTAATTGGGCGACAATTTGTATTTATGCCCTGAATTCTCCAGTTTGTATTTGGCGTTTTTAACTCTATACTGTAAGGTTCGCCATTGTGGAAAAATGTTATATCAGTCCTGTCGCGGCGATGGTGGACCTTAGATTCAACTTCCACGTTCTTCATTTCCCTTTGTTCTAAATAGTGTGCGAGTTCAAATTTCAACCATCCCTCGAACTTGGCCTTTTGCCTCAAGGGTATGCGTAACAGCGCCGCATTATTTTTTATAATATCGACTATTCCAGTGCGAATGAGCTTGTCCATGTAAGACCACGAATTATCATTTTCAGTTCATCAATATGCTTGCCAACGAATTGCATAACCTGCGCGGGCAATCAGTTATTCCCAAAACCTGACGCGACTAATCCGCGTCAGGTTCATGCAGTTGTTGGGCCTCAGCTAAACAATTTGGCTATTTCTGTTGATGCTGTGCTTAATACTACACCCAAAAGAAGCCATACCAACCCCATGACGGAAATGCTCAGTCCGCCCGTCTGAGAGAGTTCTATCTTCCTCTTCGTCTCATCGTCCTCCTTTTCCCGCAAGACTCGCTCTTCATGCAATTCTGATGTAATTTTTCGAGCTTCATCATCTAGCCGTTTGTCTACCTGAACTAATCTTTGATCCAGAGCCAAAAGATTTTCCTCCACTACTGCCAGCCTTTTCTCAATCGGTGCCTCCGGGCCAGCACCTTGCCAAAGGTGCGCACGTCCAGTTAACTGAATCGTTGGGAGACTAATGTTGCCCTCAAAGGATACTGGCCTAGGCTTATATTTTGGAAACCGCTTAAGCCACTCCACTAAGTGTTCAAAGAAACCTGCACGTCCGAATAGCTTCCTTGTTTGTCTCAGACCCCACACCACTGTACTAATGCCACAAAGCTGCAGAACCAGGCCGGTGATTCTAATTTTCTGCTCAGTCACTCCTCCGAAAAGAGCCAAAGCCATAGACGCAACAACCACAAATGTACACAGCCAAAACAGCCTGGGTTCTCTAATCCAACGCAAGACCGCTCTAACCCACCGAATCAAGCTCTTCTCCTATCAAAATTTTATACGCCCAACGTGCGGCTCACCGAGAGCCGGGTTTATCGGCGATCCGGTGCAGCCGCTGGTTGGCATGTCATCAGTTCTTTACATGAGATCCAATTTATCGCCAATGAATTGTTCAGCCATTTTAACCGACATCTCACGCGCGACTTTCTCAACATCATCAAGATTAATATTGGTGGTTTTTTTTAAGTCCAGCAGCTCCCACCTTGGGAAGTCCACAGTAACTTCAGATAATATCTGTCCATTACTCGATTCTCTAACTGTTACTTTGAATTGCTTACCTATGCCATCATCATGTTGTATCCATTCGCTGGTAATCTTGACTTTAACCATTCTTCTCTCCTTAAACTGAATCTTATTGAGCGCTAACGTGGGCGTGAACGGCGAGAGGTTTGGCTGCACTTAACCTGCTACTAAAATAAGACCTTGAGAGAGCATAAAACTGGCCAAAAAGCGAGAGCTCTCTCGTTCGCTCCACGCAGAGTTAGCTGTTTTTTTCATGAACTTATGGCTTTTAGCCACCATTTTTCTATGGATTCTTGAATGGAGTTTTGATTGATTGCCCCAATTAGTTCCTTTCCTGTTATGGGTACAATCAGAATATCGCCTTGTGAAGTTCTTAAGTCTTCCTTTACAAAGGTTTCCTTAAATCCATTCCAAGAAACAAAAAATCCAATCTTAGCTCTACTTCTTCGGTTTACAATCTTCTCTTTAAATAGGACTAATTCATTTTTGCCGCATTTTGAAGACCAATTCTTGCATTCAACTAGAATCAATGGTGACTCTTTTTGCCAGAAAACTTCTTTCGACTTATTTAGAATTACTAAATCTATTTCCTCTGTTTCAGTCTTAAGTCTCTCAATAATTTCAAACCCATCAATATTAGCGAAGAACTTAAATAAAAGTTCTTCCAGCAACCTTCCTTTAGTATTAGAGTCATCTTCAGCCTGAACTTTATTAATAAGTTCTGGAATCTCAATGAGTTTAAACTTGGAATATTCCCCAACAATCTTTGATATTAATTTGCCTGTTTGCTCCTGAGCTTCATTAACAATCTTATCTACCCAATTTGATACAGACAATCCATATTGGTAAACATCATATAGAGTAGAAACCTCATCAGGAATGATTGTGTAGTAAAGATGACACCAATCTCCTTCATCTGAAAACTCAATATCTTCAATGTCTTTGTGTTCTTTCTGCCTGAATTCAACTAATCTTTTCATTAAATCCATATGGAATGGCATGCCCAATGGGGCTGTCCACCATTTTCGATACCAATTATGGGACATATAGATGCAAATTCTACCGTCTTTCCACCCGATAGTACCCTCGAGGTCGACATAATGGATATTGTCCTCTCCAAGCTTAGAAACTTCAATGGTGACGTTTTTAGAAACTTCAGATATGTTTATTTTGGGTGTATCTTCTGGTTCCAAATGAACTGGTTCTTCCGAATCTACACTATCGCTGATAATCTCCAATAACTTTTCCTTTTCCATAAAAAGTCAGTGTATTAAATCGAACATTTTGACAAGCAAATCTACACAGCTAACGAGCCTGTAGAAAAAGTCACTTTTTTAAAAAACGCTTCTTCTGCCGGATCAACAATAGGAAATTACTTTCTGTCATCAAAAGTTTTTCCGATCCTTGGTGCAATGTTAGTCTTTTCATGATATTTCTCTTACCACAAAACCCTATCACACCATCCGGCTCCTTCACGCAAACTCCAGACCGTATCGATCGGAATAATCATAGTCCTTATATCTCGCCATCCAGTCCCTCCTAAGCGGCCCCGCTCTCTTTTCCGTTACTGATATGGCGATATTATCATGCTTCCAGGACTTTTTCTACAGCCTCAACGCCTGAAATCAGCGGTGGCTATCAGCCATTCGCTGCAATGACGTGTCAGCCACGTTTTGCAGGCGGATCACAATACTCACTAAGACAGTCGCCAATCAAATCGGCAAGTGGTGTTTGTGCCATTACCCCAAATAGGTCTTCCCAGGTAATGATGCTTGAACCCTGCTTCGCCAGGACAGGCCAATCCTTCTTCTTTTCGTGACCATGCGACAGAAGATAGTATAGATTGCAGTCCCATGAACTACTATGCAAATATTGATATAGGTGGTGATACAACGAAATATTTCTTACGACCGATTCGGATAATGTTTTCACCTCTATCAAAACCACTTTCTTATTCTTCTTGTCTATGTGCAGAATGTCAGGCTTAATATATGCAAATCGTTTGTCGAAATCCTGAATGCCAAAATTCTCACCCGTCAAACCGTTTTCGCACACAGTATTAAGGTATGTAAAACCAGAGACCAAGAATTCGCCTTTAGCGGTGAGGTATCCATCATCATCTGATTCATACACTGGCAACCTGATTCCCGGCATGTTCGCCGAGATGTATATCAACGACATTTGAGCAACAGCAGCCCATCTTGACTCTGAATTCTTCATTAATCGGGATGGTTTCTCGAAAAGATATGTCGCGTTACTCATGTGCGTCTCCGGTATGGCTAACGTGATGGTCACCAGCGTGGCGCGCCGTTTTGCCACGTCCGATTCACCTACCCGTTAGGCAATTCACCAGGTCCAGCGTTGAGATGCCAAGAAAGCATCAATCCCGCCTGACCCCACGACAGCTATCGTGCGTGCGTATTCGACCTCTAGGAGATCCCCAAGAGCGGCCCTTGAGAAGGGCTCATCCTTTGGCACTTGCCGATCTATTGCATGCTGTAGGCCGGGTGAAACGTGGTATTGAAGCCATAACCACGGTTTTTCGACAACATCGGCAGAACCGAGCGCCACGTGTCCGGTAGTGACGTCCGATGCAATGTCTATGTCCGTCGCCCATATTTTGGCGGTCGTGAATATCACAGGGATGAAACTTATGGGGAAGTTCTCGGCCATGTAGCGTTGGTTTTTCGAGAAACACTCGATAAGCCCATTTACGCCTCGAATGACTTGAGTCGCGGCTTCTTCGATCGTCCCGCGACCAGTGCCACTAGCGTCGCCCTTGGCAGCGCCCTTCACTTCGACTGCTACGTGGTAAATCATTTCAGACCCGTCGAGACGGCTGAGGGACGCGGTCAAAGCATTCCCCTCTCTCCGTACAGATTCAACCAGAATGTCTTTCGGTACACCACCTCTACGCACGTAAGGTGGCTTGAGCGAACAACCAGTCGCTAAGCGATGGATTTGCCCGCTTGCATTCGGCCACAAGGTATCGGAAAGACCCCTTGGCGACTTCGCTCCATTGACTCAGGACAAAGTCGATTCGCGTGTGGTAGCTCTGCAACTCGACAGGGAACTCGGACGCCTCGAACACCCACGGTGAACGCCTCTCATCGTTCAGTTGGTGGGCGCGTCGAATCACTGCGTACTGGAACGGATGGCCCTGTCGGTTGAGGGCTGCTTCGAAAATCGTCTTCTGGTCGGTCATTTCTCCTCGCATGCCTAACGAGCCTCTAGGAAAAGTCTATAGATCACTTTAATTTGAATATTGATTTCGTAAAATCATTTGGATTCAAACGGCTTTTTTCAAAATAGTCTTTTAGCTTTTGAAAGGCTTCTTTATCAGATTCCTGCCAAGACAAACCCATTACTGTTGCCGACTTTACAAATGCTTCTTTTGCTTTATCGAAACAGACGCCCCCAAAAAAGTAAGGTTGATACCATTGCCTAGAAGATGTGTCTAGACTTTCATTTGTAATCCAAGTCTGGTATCCAAAAGACACTGGAATACCAGCAATTCTATATGCATAGTTTTGGTGTTCGAATGAAACCCATTCGTCAAGTATCTTAAATATTTTCTCTCTAAATATTTCATCTGATAGTTGCATCGTATCAAGTTTTATTATAGGTTTACCCAAGTGAATAACAGTTTCATGCTCTGTTTCCTCTGGTTGTTTCAATTCGGTATTAAGGCCATCTTCAGGAAGGAAGAGTAAATTGTTATTCACAAACCCTTTTGTTTCCCATTGAAGTATAAAAGTCAACGTCCAAGAACAATACAATTTAAGAGATGCTTTCTCTCGGTTAACTCGAGGCAAAAAATAAAGGGATATTCAGGTTTTTTAACCAATTCAGTAAATGCTCCCCATTATAACGAAATGCTTCTTCACCCGATTTGACTTGTATGCCAAATACTTTTTTTACGTAACCAACAGAGCCTTTGACTTCCATCAATGAACAAATCAAATCCACGCCATAGTCATTTTCTGTGGTTGCTCTTATACATGGGCCAAATTCAGAGAGAATATACTGGGCGAGGTATTCAGCACGGATTCCTTGCTTTCGATTAACAGCAACCTTTCCACCTGATTCTTTTCCTGCCATAATCATCCTCCTGTTTATGGGATCACTTACTTTAAATGTTTTGGCCTAACTTATTTTTTAAGCTTATTCTATATATGTTCTCATATTATAGTCAGTAAGGAGGGCTTGTCAACGGATAATTCCAGATTTGATGTGTGAAAACCGCCTCGATCATCGGTATAATAAGTCGTAGCTTATTATTATGCCGAATTGATATAAAATCCATAACTGTCATGTTCCATGACTGTGAATCATTCCTTTCTTTACTTTAAAAACTATTTTATTATTAATGCATGTGGACAAGAAGAAAACTCATAAAAAATTGGTTTTGGGCTTCTCTATCAAGCCTCGTTCTTCACCCCCTCTCAATCTCCTGGGCCAAGGCCAAGCAGCTCCTCCCAAAGGGGTTCCCAAAGAACCAACTTTTAAACATGAACCCGGAAGACATTGACAATCGAAATCTCGAAGTCGATCCCCTCAATCAATTCGGAACGATGGGACCAACGGATGTGGCGATCGACTCAAAAACTTATCGACTCAAGGTCACGGGGAAGGTGGGGCACCCTCTTTCACTCAGTTATGATCAAATTCTCAAGTATCCCTCATTGACGGAAACGGTTCTCCTCATCTGTCCCGGTTTCTTTTCCAATAATGGTCGTTGGACAGGAGTAAGTTTTAAGAGCTTACTTCATGAAGCACAGATTAAAAAAGAGGCTCAATATATCGACATCGTTGGGGCCCAGGAAAAGCGAGTTAGAATACCGTTGAAAACATTAGATCAAAAAAAGGTTTTTTTGGCCTATCGCGTCAACGGAGAAACACTTCCTCAAAAACACGGTTTTCCCCTGCGATTGGTCTATGAAGATGCCTACGGGTACGATTGGGTAAAATTTGTCGAGGAAATCGTGGTCTCATAGATCACTTGTAAGCAAGCGATCGACGAGAGGCAGGGCGAGATGATTTAAGAGTCTTGTCATTCCCGCCCCGTATCCAGTACGGGGTAAATTTCGACGGCAATCCAGTGGAGATTTTAGGTCACAAAACAGGAATTCCTGGATTCCTGCTTTCGCAGGAATGACAGAAAAAAGATAACCCTTAAATATCAGATGTGTTTGATTGGAATTTATGATTTATTTGGGGTTTGAAATTTGGGATTTGGTTGTTTCCTTTTCCCGGGCGGTTCCGTTCTTAGCCAGAAATTCCAGAATGAGGGTGGCTACTTCTTTGGGTTTCTGTAACTCCAAATCGTGTATTCCGTCGTTAAACCGCACAATTTTGACATTTTGAAGGTGCGCTCTCAAAAACTCTGCATTCGTCTCAGCCATGCCATGGTAGTAGGAATTCTTCCCGTAAAGATAAAGCACAGGAGTCCGGATAGTCTTGGCCTGATCCGTGAAATCTCTCGACGTCTCGAGGGTTCGAGAGATGAGATGCCACGAAACGCGCGAAGCCGTTTTGTTATTCTGGGCCATGATCTCGATAATTTCCTTTCTCTCAGTCTCACTCATCTCTTCCCATGCCTTCCCCATCACCGATTTCGCAACGAGCCTGTTAGCAATTCCAGCTCGAATCACCCCGATAGAAAGCTCTCCAAGCACAGGCCATCCTAAAAGGCCCTTCATGGGCTTATAAGGAACACTCTGATGTTTAATGCCATTTCCCTCAATCGAAATGATCATGTCCACTTTTTCCGGATACCGGGCGGCAAGGTTTAAGGCAATGGCGCCCCCATAGGATACACCCAAAATGTGGACTTTCTGGATCTGTAATGCTTCGATCATCTTTACAATCAAGTCGGCCTGCTCCTCTATTGTGTAGCCGAACCCAGACCTGGGTTTATCAGAATCCCCTACACCGAGGTAATCCAGACAGAGCAGTTTATAACGCTCTGAAAGGTACGGAATAACCCTATTCCAGTGCCGATAAGTGCTGAAGGCCCCGGGGATGAGGAGGATGGGTTGCCCCTCTCCTGCCTCGACATAGTGAAGATTATACCCTTGAACGGCTATAAACTTATCCATGCCGTATCTGGGTTTTCGATAAATTTGGTGTTTGTCATTTTTCACCATGTAGCTGCAGCCGATGTTGAAAAGCAAACAGGGAATCAGTAAAATCACGAAAAGTATTTTCTTCAACTTCTCATCCATGATGGGCTATTCCAATTCTATATTTTGCCATACCCCAAGTCGATAATCGAGCCTCTACGGAACAAAAAGTTTATCGCTGAGATGAGCATTAATCCCATAGTCTTGAATAATGCTGACTTCAAGGGGCTTCCCCTCCAAATCATATCGCTCGATCCGGATGGGGAGCCAATTCCGTTTCGATATAATAATTCGATATTTCTCAGGATCTTTTCCCCCTATATAATCATAGCCCCACAGCCAGAATCTTATTTGATCTTTATCTTCAGAGAATTCATCCGTCCCCTGCTTTACTTTTTCGAGATTCTTCAAAAGGAAATTGATGAAATAGTCCATATCCGTTTGGTTGATCCGTTGGCCGGCAGGCGTGAGGATGAGAGGATTGTCAATGGATAGTCGAAATTTCAGAGCATGTAAGGACCGAAGAGGGAGAACGGTGGCCTCTTTATCCCCTTCCTTGAAAAAGATGCTCAGGGATGAATAGGGGTAGGAAAAATCGACTCTGATCCTCTTTTCCCTCTTGAAGTAGAACTTGAACCGGTAGCGCTGGTTCTCCTCCCCACCCTGATAGAAAATCTGTTCCACCTCACAGGTATAATCCTGCACGGATTTAAAGGCAGATTCCATTTTTTGAACGACGGCAAGGACCCGATTTTCCTCTGCGCCTTCTGATAAGGGTAGAAAGCTTACCGCCATAAGAAGCGAGAAGGTCGATGTAAGCCATAACCCGCTAAGTCTGGATATTCTATTTGAAGACAAAATTTTCGTCAAATAGGTATGGGTTATCAAAATAGTCCTTCCCAATTAACTCAATGGCGTGGTGACCGCGTTGACGCATGCTTCCAACGGATGGAATCCCCATTGAGAACAGAATAAACCGCTCCACCCTCTCCGAACCTTTGACAATTCCTTTGGAACTAAAAATGCTCTCCGCTCTTCCATTTTCGCGCGGAAGCGCCTCGAGGACATCATAGCGCACCAGTGCATAAGGAATTGGATCGGGAAATTCTTTTACAGCCATCAGGCGCTGCACTTGATGCCAACCCGAGTTGATCCGGATTCCAAGGCGCTCTTCTGAGGGGATAGCTGGAAGCCATTCGGGCATAATAGGCTCAAAACTCAAAGGTCTGGATTGAATCCGTTCGACGCGCGCCTTGTCAGGTGAGAAGAAATGGTAGCATCCGCAGTCGCTCACCACATCCACCATAAAGACCTTCCCCTCCCCGTCGAGGGACACCCGAATTGTCAACCCATCCACGTGGCCCAGCTCGATAGAGGGTGACCTTTCCCCGGCTCGTTCCGAATACCAGATGACATAGTTGATCTGAAGGATGGGCTCTCCTTTCAGAAAGGCCTGGGAGGTATAATAATAGACAGTGGGTTTTTCCAGGTCGATGTCCACGCGATCGCCTTTCCATACAACCTGTCCCAGACGATCATAGGCAGCCGCTACATCTTGAATAAAGACAGGGGCAAAGGACCAAACCAGCTTCTCCTCCTGGTCGCTATTTGGCAAGGGTACTCCCATCAGATTTTTCTTGGACTCTCCAAGGATCTCTCGAACTTCCTTTTCGGAGAGAGACGCTCGCTTCTCAGGGATAAACGTCGTGAGTTGCCCATCAATAGGGAGGTCTTTCAGATCTGTATCGAATCTTTTTCTGATTTTTTTTATCGATCGTTCTGTAAGCACTGCCACGGGTATCGCGACCAAAGGATAAAGGCCGACGGCTCTTCTTAGACAAGAATATTCACCCGGGACGTGTACAAGGGGGAAAAGTGTGCTGTAAAAATCCGATCGGACTTGCTCATGGCTCAGGAGCTTAGAAGAACAGGACTTCACCTGAGCATATAACCACTCTCGGTCTGCTTTTTTTCCATCCTCAAAATCTAAAGAAAGAATGGCTTTATCAGGAAGGTTACTGAGTTCCTTCTTCCTGGACAGGAGATCCAGCTCTTGCATCCAAAGGAGCCATTCTCCCTTCTGTCCGTCGTCTTTAAGGTCTTTCCTCAAGGAAGCAATGAAACGATTAGTCCGAAGATAAGGAAATCCAGGGATCGGCATACATGAAGCATCCTTCACGCCCGCGTCTTCGACAACTTCATCCAATCGGCTCAAAAAATCCCGGCACTGCTCAGGTTTTTCAAAGGAAAGGGGAGCTGGCTTGGCCAGAAATGGTGCGCAACCTAAGAAGAAAACGAATAGCGGGGCTACGAAGATAATACGGAATCGAGTAATTTTCATAACCCTAACGATTGGCTTTGGATAAGTCAACCCTCTTACCATCCTCCCAGCAAATGAAGATGGAGATGAAAAATCACCTGGCCCCCACCCCGCTCCACATTAAAAACCAAACGATAACCTGACTCTGCGATGGAATGCTCTTTTGCCATCTCCTTTGCCTTGAAGACCATTTTGAAAATAATATCCTTGTCTTTCTCTTTTAGATCGTTGAGGCTTCGAATATGTTCTCTGGGAACAATCAGAACATGAATCGGGGCAAAGGGACGGATATCCTTAAATGCAACCAGAAACTCATCTTGATATAAATAGTCGGCTGGTTTCTCTCCTTTTATGATTTTGCAGAAAGTACAATTTTTTTCCATAGAATCGGTGGCCGGATCACATACGGGAGCCTCAATGAATTATCTTTAATATGGATAGGGCGATATGTCAACAATGGATTTCATAAATAAATCTTATGGTTATAAGGAAATTTGGAAGAATAAGGAAGCATTGGCTGTCGTCTGTTCTGCTACAGCCGAGGGATCCAACCCCTTAAGCCGGGCCACCTCTTTCAAGGTGATCCGAACATCTTTGGGCCTGGATTCTCTTCCCTGATAGCTTACGGGTGTGTCTGTTTCCAGCAGAATCCTCTCTATGGGTGCCCGTTTGATTGCCGCTTGATGAGGAGGACTGTAAGCCAAGGCAGGAGTGGCAGAAATAAAATAGCCTGTCTTCAAGATCTCGTCTAATAGGCCGATGGGTCCGGAATACCAATGAAAGACGGTCCGTTTGATCTTCCTCTTTCTCACCATCTCAAATGCTCGATGATGGGAATATCGGCAGTGGATAATCACCGGTTTGTTAGACTCAAGAGCGATACCCAGAAGCTCTCCAAAGACCTTCCACTGCAACTCCTTTTTGACTTTGATTTTATAATCCAGCCCAATCTCACCTAAAGCTACCCCTTGCTCGACACGATTCCGGATGAAAGAAAGGTTCGCCTCCACCTCTTCTTGTCTAATCTCCCAGGGATGATAACCAAGAGCAGGATAGACATATTGAGTATTTGCCTCGGCGATCTTAAGAATCTTTTTATTCGACTCGATATCCATTCCTACGGCGATGATACCCCGTACACCTGCTGCCTTGGCCTCATCAAGCGACTCAGAAAGGTCTTCCAGCTCTTCCAAGTGCGCATGGCAATCAACTAAGGACATCTTCCCTGATCTTTCCTTCCGCATCTCACCCTCACCCCTGCCTGCCGGCAGGCAGGCTATCCCTCCCCTTTGGAGGAGAGAAGGTGTGAAAAAATTGCTCCCGAGTGTAGACGGCGGGCATGGATGACGAAAAAGTTTTACAGCGGCACCTCTTCAGATTAACCGCTAACAATGAAAAAGTTTAACACATGTTGAGTACTTACTGGCTTTCGTTACCTTTGCCCTCTCAAATGATCGCATTTGTAAAACTTTGGAGATATCCTTACCCGGCCGGCTCCCACAATTTTTGCAGAGCTTCAAGGGCGGGCGGGGGGGTCGGAGTCGATATCGTAGCACCAGCAGAGCATTCCCCCATCAATATTCCTCACATTCTTAAACCCTTCGTGCTGAAGTTTGAGGCAGGCTTTGTAAGAACGAAGACCGGACTCACAGTGGACTGCAATCTCCTTTCCCTTGTCGAGTTCACCGAGACGCCTTCTCAATTCTCCGTAAGGGACCCAGATCGTATTGGGAATTCGTTTCGCCTTCACTTCCTCTTCTTCCCTGACATCCAATACCTGAAAACTCTCCTTTGAACTTCGAAGCTTCTCTCTCACCTCCGAAGCTTCAATCCCTTCTACCTTGCCTTCCAATTTGTTCATGAGCACATTCGCCCCCACGATGACCGGAGAAAGGGCTGGACTGAATGGAGGGGCATAAGCGAGATCCACGGAGGCGAGCTGCTGACAGGTCATTCTGCCATGAAGCGCCATGGCCAGAATATCGATGAACTTATCCGATGGACCCTCTCCAACTGCCTGACCTCCCAGAATCCGGCCTGTTTCCTTATCAGCAATCACCTTTAAGGTTGATTCTTTTCCGCCCGGATAATAGTGGGCACGATCAAACCCTCTGACGATGGCCTGAACGGGATGGAATCCTTCCTTCTCCGCCTCTCTCATGTTTAATCCCGTCTTGGCCACATTGAAATCAAAGGTCTTAAAGACTGCTGTTCCCATCACCCCCGGAAAGGTAGCATTTCCGCCGCAGACATTAACCCCAACCACTCTCCCCTGTTTATTTGCAGTAGACCCCAAGGGGATCCAAACTTTCTTCCCTGTTATGAGGTTCATCGTCTCTGCGCAATCGCCCGCCGCATAAACCCCTTCAGCACTCGTCTCCATCTTCTCGTTGACCCAGACCGCTCCGGTCTCACCAATCTTTAGCCCTGCTTGCTCCGCCAGCTCAACCTGAGGACGAATCCCAAGACTCATCAAAACCCCATTCGCCTCCATTTCACGCGTTATGGTTTGAACATCAGTGACCTTCCCTTCTTTCCCTCTCAATGCTTTAATACCCTCTGAGGTAAAGATCTTCACCCCTTTCTTCTCCAGGTATTGTCGTAGAATGCCGGCAAAATCTTCATCGAAGAGCGTCAAAATTTGAGGAGCCAATTCAACAATCGTTACATTTTTACCTAAATGAACAAGCGATTCGGCCATCTCAAGTCCGATATAGCCTCCTCCGGCGATCACCACATTTTGGATGCCTTCTGATCGAATCTGCTCGAAGATGGCATCGGCATCGAAGATGGAACGGAGATAGAACACGTTCTTCAGATCAATGCCCTCAATCTTAGGCCGAATGGGATGGGCTCCTGTGGCAATGACTAATCGATCAAACTCATCCGTAAAGGTCTCTCCTGATCCAATTTTGTGGCCAGAGACGGCACGATTCTGGATATCGATTTTCTCAATCCGGCGGTTCTTCAAAACCTTGATCCCCTCTTGGGCAAACTGACCGGGTGTACGGGAGATCAACTCCTGCCTTTTCCTAATCACACCGCTTATATAATAGGGAAGCCCGCAACCAGCATAGGAGATTTCATCCTCCACCTGATAGACGACAATCTCCATCTCCGGATCGCATCGCCTGGCCTTAGCAGCTGCCTTCGGCCCTGCCGCCACTCCTCCGATCACAACAAGCCTTTTTTTCATCTTTCTTCGATCCTCCTTAGTTTCTTTGTCTCCCCTCGGAGACTGCGTCATGTTCATGCTTGGGGAAGTTACAGAAGGAATCCCGCCCTGCTGGGATCAGGCTCTTCACCTTTAGAATGCGGTCATTTAGAGTTATGGGGAATCGACCTTCCTGTAATGCAAGCTTTCCACGGACCTGCAGACCAGTAGTTGACCGACAAAAGGTTTCCGCTCTAAAGCTTCATCACCCGATCCCGGTAGGTCGGGATTCGGTCCGTATTCAGCCTCCACCATCATTATGACAGAGTTTATCGCGAGGGAGGAGGAATTCGTCGCTTCTTATTTAAAGTGTAATGCTAACCAGACGGTTTTCTGCTCAGGGTCTGTCCATTCAACCCGGTGCCGTTGGTGAGGTTCGATTTGGACATAATCGCCGGCGTTCATAATGAATACTTCCTCTTCATCCTCAAATAACAACCCGGCACTGCCACTTAGCAGGATGACCCAT
This sequence comes from uncultured delta proteobacterium, assembly GCA_963827685.1. Classification (GTDB taxonomy): domain Bacteria; phylum Desulfobacterota; class BSN033; order BSN033; family UBA1163; genus UBA1163. Next base: position 256,969 of record CAWHBU010000003.1, read on the forward strand.
TCCTCAGTATCCTGATCATACCATTCCCCCTCCGGCGTTGCCTGACCCGCCGAGATGATCCGTTCAAGCTTGAAACCTTCCTTTTTTAGGAGCGTCTCAGAGATTTCATCCTGCATAAAATAAGGGATCCTTAAAAATATATTGTTGGACTTCATTCTCTCCCTCTTGCCCGGAAAAATTCTTCTTGAGCCGTGCTAATTTCCTTGGTTTCGGCCTTAAGGCATTCTGTGGCTATTTTGTTTACGGAGCCCGCCTTGAGTGGAGCCTGAGCGTTAATCATTTACTCTCTCCTGTATTTCAGCCTGGCCCTCTTCTCTCTTTTTGACTTCTGCCGTCTCACCTTCTTAATGATCAACTCTTCAGGTGTCAACTCTCCTGACAACTTCTCGATTCTCATAACAAGTTCACGCCTCGCAAGAAATCGATTGAGAGATTGATTCCTCTCTTTCATGCATTTCATTTCAATGCCTGTTGGAATATGTTTGAGATAAACGCAGGTGGATGTCTTATTCACCTTCTGCCCTCCCCTGCCTGAGGACCGAATGAATTTCTCTTCAATGTCCTTCTCATGGATGCCAAGGGCTTCCATCTTTTCTTTAAGCCATCTATTCTTCTCTTCGCTAACAGGGAATAAGATCATGAGATTTCCTTCAAATCTTGTTTTATGTGTTTCGTTTGACCAGTGCTTTTCCGATCTTTGAAGACCTTAAAGACAATCTTTCCGGAAACGGTTGCCCTTCCAACGCTCAGGGTCAATCCTCTATTCCTTCCCAGGTAATTTTCCAATGGCCTTCTTGTGGTAACCTTGGTCGGGCTCACTTTTGTGTATAATCGTCACTGTCCCATCTTGCTCCAGCAGTGCCCGCTTGATTAAAGGAAGATCCGTGTCTGGATCGAGTTCGTGCTTACGAATCGAACGCTCCAATTCAGCCCTCGTCATGACCTCGCGCCTCAGGTTTCTTGTGAGGACCTTGCCGTCTTCAATTAACGGCGTGGGCTTGCCTTCGAGAAGCCGTGCTATGCTTGGGAAATAAAGCGTGAGGCGTCCAATCAAACCATTTGCACAAAATAGGGCCAATCCACCGATGAGACCTCCGGTCAGAGAATTGTCTGGACCGATCATTGCATTTTGCAAGACGTTGCTGATTGTTAGCAGAACGATCAAATCAAAGGGCGTCATCTGGCCCAGTTCACGTTTTCCTACTATGCGAAAGGTAATAAGTAGGAAAAAATAGACGATCAGCGGCCTTACAATTTTCTCAAGTATCTGAACCTCGGGAATAAACATATTTAGATTCATCTTTTTCCTCCTTTTGAACTCATCAAGATGGTCTAACCAGGGCCAAATCGTGTTGGATCCCTTTTCGCACAGCGTTGACGAATGTTTGGAGTTGGTCCCTATTCGTTCTGAGTACGTCGCGTACCTTGCGACTGATTTCTAACTGAACGCCTTGCATCAATTTTCCCCGATTGCAAATGTTCATCCGATCAGTCCCCAGCAGCCCTTCTGTTGGAGGTCGAGTCTCAAAACCGGATGTTTCTAACTGGTGCTTTATTTCCGAACGTAAACCATCGTTGAGACCACCCAGCATCACAAACTCATCTTTCTGATCAATTTGCCCATGCACAGTAACCACGATACTGGCCTTTTCGACCGCTTGCAGTGCGCGAGGCTCATCAAAAAGATGGCTCTCTATATGAAGCACACTATTTCCGCCTGCCTTTAGCCCCTCGAAACTGTAAAAAGAGTAATTCACACCTGCAATAGCTTCTGCAATTTCTGTCGTGGTTGGCTCGATTTTTCCCCCATGAGGGGCGATGATGAGGACACGTGGATCTCTCAGTGCGATCCTGATTCGATAATCCTGAACTTCCACTTCATGATCGGCAAGCTCTTTAAAATTTTTGTAGGAGGTCATTTTATCCCCCTAAAATTGTGGCTTCACGGGAAAGTCCTCCCCGTGAGCGGGACGATATTAATGGAATTACTTTAGCTCGGAAGCTGTCTGCCCTGCCTGTAGCGTCTGAACGGGGTGTGCGGGCAGCTTCACTATAGCAAAAAGACCTACATTGTCAAACAGATCATGACAACCTTAGGAGAATAAAATTGAATCGTTAGGAGGAGGGCAAGAGTGGCTTTTGCCAATAAAGATGGAATGCAATTTTATTTTTGTAAAATTCTTATTCGCATTGTGTTCCAAATTGAAAAACGTCCTTGGAAACAGATGAATCAAAACATTAATAAGCTTCGTATTTCGACTGGGTCTTGTCGCAATTTACATCATTTTCTATGACACCCTCACGGATTATAGGATACGGGTAGGCTCACTGACTCTTTAGGGGGTAAGATGATTTCGTAGAGCAAATAGGAGATGTTGTCAAGGCATAAATTTTGGACGATGCCTTCTGGCCTTAATCTTTCCTGGGGTAATACCTTCGTTGGGAGAAAAATAGTTCTTGTTGGGTAAGAATTTTGATTTTTCCTTATAAAGACTTTCTAATTTTTCTTCCTGCTGTTCAGTAATCATATTTTTTTGATCAAAATCATACTCTGTTGATTTGACAAATTGGTCTTCTTTTTGGGTCAATTCATACCGGTTTAATCCTGACAAAACCCACTCAAGTCGTTCCTTGTTCATGGCAAATCCCCTTTTACATGCTGTACATTTAAGTTTACATCTGCTTATTTATGATAATTCTCCCAAAAAGAGTTAACCAAATCAGCTGCCCTTTTTTATTCCCAATTCTCCCGAAAACCCCGAGCGACTCTGGCTTCCTTTACCAGTAAATCCTTTCCCATGAAGTTTTTTCGGTTCAGCATGGAGACAGCCCTCCGGGCTTCCCATTGGGTAGACATCTCCACGAAGGCAAACCCTCTGGGTTGGCTGGTTTGTCTATCCTTGACGATCTTGACAGACATCACATCTCCCGCATTGGAGAAAAGGGGCTCTAAGTTCGGGTTCACTGGCCTGTAAAGGAAGGTTAGCGACATAAATTTTCTTATTTATTTTCGGTTTCCGATTCATTTCTCCCTCCACCTTAAATTCTCCTCACACATCAATTGCTCCTTTCACAAAAAATTCACGCTGGTAACCCTCACTTAATTTGAAGCCTCCATAAAAAAGCCCGCAAAGAAGTTGTTTAGAGTTCTTTACGGGCTCAATTCCCTTGGTCGCAGGTTAAAAAGCTCTATGCAACTAATTTTAATTAATTCTACATTTTTATGAACTAAAAAACAAGAAAAATTACTACCTTTCAGATCACCGGTAAGGAAGTCTGAAAAGATGCCTTTGAGACGGTAAGGAAGTGAAGCTTCCCGGCCACACGCCGGGGCTTCCCGGGCACGTAGTGGCGAGCGGAAAGCTCGCAAAGGAAATATCGTTTTAATTGTGCCCCTTGCCCCCGCCTACAAGGCGGGGCTTGCGGGGCACTTGCCGGCCAACAAATAACTTCAATTAAGAATTGATAAATTAGGAATTGATGGATTGAAGGATTCGGAATTGCTTTAAAAAGTCTGTGGTTTTTTATCCTATTGCAGTTGCAGCATTATTTACTGCGGCTGCTTGCCGTTTCGAACCTTCCCATTCTTTTTCTGAGCCGTTACAAGAGGTCTTATTTCTTCATCCTTTGAAATAGGAATGGAAAGGATCATCCCTTTTGAAATCGGGGTCGCCTTGGTGAGATGGTTGATTTCAAGCAATGGCTCAAGATCCACCCTGTATAGCTTGGCAATTCCTTTCAGGGTCTCTCCTTTTTTGACGAGATGGGTCTTGAATTGAAACTTCTCCAAAGGCTGGAGGATTTCGAAGGCTATCAGAAAGATATCCTTCTTCCCGAAGGGGATTTTGATTTCATAATCGGTTTCATTGGGAGGCGTAACCCCTCTTCGAAGTTCGGGGTTGAGATCCTTAATCTCCTCAAGTGAGGTGTCGCAGGCTCTCGCGATGTGAGAGAGATCTGTCAACTCAGGAACCTTCACCTTTTCATACCGAAGAGGCTCCTGGAATTCGACGTCGCTGAATCCATATTTCTCCGGGTCTTTGCCGATGAGCGCTGCCGCAATCATCAGCGGAACATAATTTTTGGTTTCCCGTTTTAGATACTTGACTTTCGTCAGCTTCCAGAAGTCCTCTGTCCGGTAGCGTTTCATCGCTTTGACGATCTTGTATTCCCCTGCGTTGTAACCCGCCGCGGCAAGATACCAACAGGCGAACGTCTCATAGAGGTCCTTCAAGTATTTGGCCGCGGCAATCGTGGACTTTTCCGGATCCCTTCGTTCATCGACCCACCAATTCACCCTTAAACCATATCTTTTCCCTGTCAGGTAGATGAATTGCCACGGACCCACGGCCTTGCTCCTGGAATAAGCATAAGGATCGAATCCGCTCTCGATGAACGCCATGTAGACCAGATCTTCAGGGAGGCCGTGCTCCTTCAAGAGCTTCTTCATGACGGGGATATATCTCCCGGACCTGGCGAGCCAGGTAACAAATTTGTCCCGCATGGTCGTCTGAAAACATAGGATGAACTGTTCCACTTTTTCGTTGATGACGATGGGGATATCGAAATCGGGTTCTTTTTTACGCTGATCTCCGAGAAGGATCTCTACGTTCAAGCCGTCCCCTTCTTGAAGATGGAAAGGTTCCAATTCCAGCCGATAGGAAATCGGTTCTTCCTTTCTTAAATAGAATTGGGAACCGTCCTGGGCACCCACATTGGACAGGCACGTCGAGGACAAAAGCAAGATGATTCCAATCAAAAAGATCTTCTGGATCAGAAGAAACCTCCCTAAGGCGTAAAACGTAAAGGGGTAAAAATGCATTTTTTGTGCCATGCTAAGATTTTATAACTTATTGACTTTAAATACATTTTACACTCAAAAATCTCTTGCCATGGTTGATAATTGACCGAAATTGGCAGGAATTGACAATTTGTGCCATTTTAGGCCAAAGGGGTTCGGAATTTAATAATAAAAACTGAGGACTAAGAATCAGGAGGTAATAGAGGTGGCGTGGGTTGCGTTTGTATTAGTGTCTCAAAGCGATAACACGAATAACGGCTGAGGCAATAACCATCAAGAAGGAAGGCAGCCACACCCATAAAAGCTCACTTTTGATCACAGCTAAGCCCCATCTGCCAAAGAAAGAGACAACACCAATCGGTGAGACCATGATTGGCCTCCACGGAAAGAAATACCTTGTCTGATCGAAAGGAGACAACAGAGCAATACCCAAACCTCCATTCGTAAAGGCGTCGAGGATGCCATGACTTGCTGATAACGAGAAAAAGAAAATCAGATAGAAGAACCACTCTTTAGAAAACATCTCTATGTCAGGTAAGAAAACACAAACAAGAAAGATGCTCAATAACAAACCGAAAAAGGGTGAATGGAAGAATCCTCTGTGCCCAAAGAGATGTTGGTATGGGATGCCGAAGGAAAATGCGATGACGTCGGCGTCGGGAATCACTGAACAGATCAGGGAGAGAGACCAAAAACGATTGGTCACATCTCGGGGTGCAAAGGTTATTCCGGCAGCAACTCCAACCACTGCATGCGAAACTACTGAAGGCAAAAGAGGCCCCCTCTAAACGTTCCCATTAGGCTTTCCCTAAATCTTTTCCCGTTATTTTCCAGAGGATTTCCTCTATTTCGGAAGAGAGCTTAGGCATTCCCTCCCCTTCCTTTGTTTTGATCCGAACGTCATACATGGTCTCAAGTTGAGGGAGGAGATTCTTCAGTTCTGGTGTTCTTTCCACTTTCTGGCTGATGAGACTGCGCTGCTCAAGAGCCCTCTCAAAGTCTTTCTTGTCAATGGGAATGTTATAGAGCAAATTCAAAATTTCCATCAGCCGCAACTTTCCCAAATAATCCTCTTCCAAAACAAAATATTGGGGCAGAGAGACGATAAACCAAATCGTCTCAATACCAAACGCTGGGGCCTTTTGACTAATCAAAATGGTAATGGTCGTCGGACCTTGATAACGACTCGGCAGGGCTCCGGATTTCTTTAAATCCTGCTCCGCTTCCATCCCTATTGCTCCCCCATTGACAATCAGAGGCCTGGTATGAGGAACCACATCATACATGCTCCCTAAAAGAATATATTTCTTCACTTTGAGAGTTTTGAGAAGTTTTAAAATAGAATCGACGTAAATTTCGGATAGGGCATGAGGTTCGAGAAGGTGAAGGAAGAGAAGGTCATGTCCTCCTTCCCTTTTAGCGTAATGAAGGGTCACGTTGGGAATGGATACTCGGCGAATGCCCTCTTCCAGATAAAGAGTCGGGCGGTACCGGGTAAAATCGAAAAAGTGACCAGGTTTAGCAAGCCCGGCCAATTCCTCAGCTCCCAGTTGGGTCTCCAATTCGTTCAGGACCAACGTTCCAACATTATTCACATCTATCCACGGCCGAAGGATGGCAAAGACATAGGGATCGTTCAGTTCCGGTATAGGTTCTTTTACCTCAAAAGCACCAATTCTCACTTTCTATCCCTCCAGTAGCAATTGCCTATATAAACTATTATAAAAGAATATTGTTATCTCGGAAACTAAATCTTTGCATCCCTCAACCACTCTCACCTTTCAATCTTTCTGGGGTGCATTTGAGGAACGCCTTGTTCAGTGTCTGCTCTCGTTGAGGGGTGCTCTATATTAGGAGTATTACACTTAAGACATGGAGGAGGGTGTAAATTTTTGATCATAAGCCGTAAAGCCTAAGGAGTTGGAGCTTAGGTGGCGCGGCGTTTAGGATAAGGAGGGGGTCCGCTTTTCGTTGTCATCTAGCGCAAGTAGGTAATGCCTTGAACGTTTTTGATGATTGGATGATTCTTTTCAAAGAATACTTTATATTCTTCAAGAGAATGGAATGGACCGTGAACCCCAACAAGCGTTTTATAAGGTGTCCCGTAATCCATAATGAAAAGATTACCCTCCCTCATATAAGAACAGACGTAATGATTTGCTCCTTGTCGAATTAAGAGAACCGCTATCTTAGCTTTATAGGATGGATCGATCCGGTTGAGAGTCTCCTTGGCAAAGATCGCTGCATCAATGTAGATTCCAGATTTGAGTTTGAAAGTTTCCTCTGGGGCTCTCGGGGGAGGTAATGTTCCTTCAAATCTCTTAAACCTCTCCACATCGAGAGAAAAATCCTTTTCCATCCATGTCTCTACGTCTTTATAGGATTTCCATCGGGAAACCGTATCATCATAGGATCTTACGAAAATAATCCCACAGGCAAAGAGGAATAGAAACAAAATGGATAAACATTTAATTTTCAATCTTATTATTTTTATCTGATCCGTTTGAGAATCCATCTCGTATCTCCTGATCTCCTGAAATTTGATTCCCCGTCAGTTCCACAATTTAAGTTCATCAGAATAATCGAAGGCCCTATACTTTCTAACCGAAATACAACCAAAGATCAATCATCAGGATCCTCCCTTCTCTTTCAGAAAAGGATAAACTGTAAGAAAGATTGATTTTTTGCTTTAGAATGATTAAATTGAAAATTCTTCTATCAAACCTCCGGGAGGAAAGCATGTCGTCTCATGAGAATCTAATGGAGCCCCACGGGCAAAGCCCGTGGTACCTCCATGAAATACCCGCCTACGCCCATGGACGCTGAAACGCTTCGGTGCGCAAGTGCCAGGGCTTCGGCGGGTTATCCGCCGGTAGCGGAATCCGCCGTAGCATTAACCTAGGGGCACAGAAATGACTAAGCCACGGAGTCCGCATTCATCCACGGGCAAAACCCGTGGTCTTCTGCGTAGGCGGATAAAAATCTTTGAGTATGCCCTCCAGCAGGAAGAAACAGGAAAATCCTTCTTTCAGAATTCCCTCCAGAGGATGGGAGTGGATGATCCCAAATGATTCGTACGTTGACGCCAGACGGTAATTTCCTGTTTGTCACACGCATCGCCCGCATGTTTGGTTACGGATTCCTCTCCGTTGTGCTCGTGCTCTATCTTGAACAAGTAGGATTGAACCAAGTCCAAATCGGCCTTCTCCTGACCTTGACCTTAATTGGCGATACGATCATCTCCTTATGGATTACTACGAACGCTGATCGTATTGGCAGGCGGCGAATGCTAATCATTGGGGCTTTCCTGATGGTTTTCGCTGGACTCTTATTCGCCGTGACACGCCATTTTATGTTCCTTTTGATTGCTGCCACCATTGGCGTTATCAGCCCAAGTGGTTATGAGGTCGGTCCGTTTTTGTCTATCGAACAAGCGGCGTTGTCGCAGATTGTCGCAGACGAAAAACGGACCAATATCTTTGCCTGGTATAACCTTGTGGGTTCATTTGCCACGGCGTTAGGTGCCTTAGCGGGTGGTTCATTGGTTCAAGCCCTTATGGACTCCGGTGTGACACCACTCGGAAGTTATCGAACAATTGTGATCGGCTATGCAATAATAGGAGTACTGCTTGGCGGGTTATTCACCCGCCTTTCCTCTTCAGTGGAAGTTAAGGCAGGGGGCGCTTCATCTCCTTCTGCTTCTGCCTTCAAAACTCGATTTGGTCTTCATCGATCACGGGGAGTGGTGCTCAAGCTATCTGCTTTGTTCTCCATCGATGCCTTCGCAGGTGGCTTCGTGTTGCAGAGTATCGTGGCCTACTGGTTTCACGTACGATTTAATGTGCAGCCAGCCATCCTCGGAAGCATTTTCTTCGGGGCGAATATTCTTGCCGGCCTCTCAGCTCTAAGCGCTGCCTGGGTGGCCTCCAAGATAGGCCTAATTAGAACCATGGTATTCACACACATTCCCTCAAATCTCTTATTAATCCTGGTACCGCTCATGCCAAACCTGCCATTGGCCATTACGGTTTTGCTGTTACGCTTCAGCATTTCACAGATGGATGTTCCCACACGGCAATCCTACACCATGGCGGTGGTTGCACCGGATGAGCGGTCCGCCGCTGCTGGCATGACAGGAATTGCACGGACGACAGGCGCTTCGCTCTCACCTGTCATTACAGGACCTTTGTTGGCTAATGCAGCACTAATGAATTTGCCCTTCTTCATATCCGGCGGCCTCAAAATCATTTATGACCTAATGCTATATCGCAATTTCAAGGCCATCAAACCCCCGGAAGAGAAGACATAGGGATTGGGGGATTGGGGGATTGGGGGATTGGGGGATTGGGGGATTGGGGGATTGGGGGATTGGGGAATTGCGAATTGCATGGAGTTCCAGATTCCAAAATTCCTAAATTCCCTAATTCCTAAATTCTTCAATTTGACCGCGAATTTTCCACCAGGTTTCGAAAAGCCTATCCGCCAGACTTCTGGCAAATGAAAGTCCTCGAGGTCCATCTTCCAATTGCTCCATCCATTTTACTGGAAGGCCCTTTTCTCCTACATGGGCGCCCACGATGGCTCCAACCATCCCTGCAATCGTATCGGTGTCGCCTCCGAGGGAAATGGCTGATCGAATGGCATCACAAAAATCCGGACTATAAGTAATCGCAATATAGCAGGCACTAGGAACAGAGAGATGAGCCTCCACCCCGTTTCCAAGGAATTGGACAACCTCACGGGCTTGGAGTTTCTTCCCTTGAGACAACATCTCCTCAATCTTATTTAAAGCCTTTGTATAATCGATCGGTCCACCCCAAAGAAGTTCTCTCAGGTTGATAACCATTTGCTCTTTCTTGAACGGTTCCTTCGGGTTCTGCATCACTGCCAATCCTACAGAGCAAGCCTGCATTACAGCTCCCCATTGACCTAAGGGATGAACATGGGTGATATTTGCCTGTTTAATGGCCGCCTCTTGAAGGCCAACCAGATCGTGATGGTAGAAGAGGCCGACGGGAGAGACTCGCATGGCAGCGCCATTCCCGAATGACCCGTTTTCAAAAACAATCCGCGCCACCTCATGCCATTTCAATCCAGTTCGGAGCGCCTCGACAGCTTTGATCGTTCCGATGGCATAACCACGTGTGAGATCACAGTAGAGACTGAACTGCTTCGCAATATCTTCCAGATCGATTTTCCCACATTGGATGATCGATTCAGCCAGGGCAAGCGTCATGTCTGTGTCATCGGTATAACTTCTGGTAAACTTTTTTGACACGAAGTGATGAACCGAAGGTGAATCAAGGATGCTCATGTGAAACATAGCCCTATCTGGGTCCATCCCTTCGAAGCCTGATCCAAAGGCATCTCCCAAAAAGCATCCGAGGATTGCCCCTCTGAATTTATCTTGAAGGATTTCTTGAGATATCATAATTATTGACTTTCGCATAAATAATGGAACGTTTTAACTTTTTCTGCTATAATATGGGGCATGAGACCCCATGGATCCCAAGAGGAACTGGAGAAGCGCCGTCGAGGCGCCATTTCGTTGTTGAAAGAAGGCAAGGCCAGTCTTTCGGCCATAGCGCGTTCGGTGGGGGCATCAAAAAGCTCAGTCTTCCGATGGTTTCAACAGTACCAAGAAGGCGGATCGGAGGCCCTTCGCTCGAAGGCCATTCCAGGACGTCCTCCGAAGCTGTCTCGAATCGAGAAAGAGAAGTTAGCGGAACTGCTTTTGGCGGGTCCTCTGGCCGCAGGATATCGGACCGATCTGTGGACATTGAAGCGGATCGCTCAAACCATTCTGAAACACTTTCGTATCCGGTATCACCCCAATCATGTGTGGCGGTTGCTTCAGGGCATGGGATGGAGTTGTCAGAAACCAGAGCGTCGGGCGTTACAAAGGGACGACAAAGAGATCGTACATTGGAAGGTTCACCGGTGGCCGCATATAAAAAAACGCCAAAAGACTTGGGGCCCAGCTGGTCTTTCTTGATGAGTCTGGCTTCTTACTCATTCCAAACATTCGCCGCACCTGGGCTCCAAAAGGGAAAACCCCTGTCTTCTACCACCTGTACAAACAGGATAGGATTTCCTCTATCAGTGCTTTGTCGGTCTCCCCGAAACGAAAGCGGTTGGCCCTTTATCTCCGATTTCGGGCATGGAACCTCACCGGTCTGGATGTTCGGTCTTTTCTTAAAGAACTGCTCCAACATATCAGGGGACCCATGTTCCTGTTGTGGGATCGAGCCACCATCCATCGGCGAAAGGAAGTTAAACAGTTTCTTCTTCGGCACCCTAGAATTCATATGGAATACTTTCCGGCCTATGCTCCCGAGCTTAATCCGGCTGAGTATGTTTGGAACCAGACTGACCGTGCCTTGTCCAACAGTGTACCGGAAAGTCTAAATGATCTTAAGAAAATGCTTCGAAACTCGAGACGAAGACTCAGGCAATCACAGAAACTCCTCCGGTCATGCATCTATGCTTCTGATCTCCCATGGACTAGAGAGTAGCGTTCCATTATTTATGCGAAACTCAATAATACAAATGCAATAAATGGGTTGTCATTGCGAGGAGTCCTGCAGTTGCAGGATGACGAAGCAATCTCATAAAAGACGGGATTGCCACGCCTGCGTGCCGTAACATTTTTTTTGCACTGTAGTCAAGACAAGCACTCCGGCGTGCATGCACGCCCTTCGGGCTCGCAATGACGATGGATGAGGCTAACATATTAAATGTTAAACGGAGCTGCAATGCTAATTCCCGTTAGTCCCCTTTTATGAAAAGGGGACTGTCTTTCCCCTCCCTGTACGAAAGGGTGGCTTGGAGGGATTATAATTTATAACGGTTTTCCCACTAGCCTCTCATAAGCTTCCAGATATTTTTCTCGTGTTCTGGTAACGATTTCTTCTGGCAATTGGGGAGCTGGCGGACTCTTGTCCCACTTAATGGAAAGGAGGTAATCTCTTAAGAACTGCTTGTCAAAACTCTTCTGCGGACCTCCGGGTCGGTAACCATCTTTTGGCCAGAATCTTGAAGAGTCCGGGGTGAGGAGTTCGTCGATCAGGAGAAGCTTTTTATCCTTGATCCCAAACTCCATCTTGGTATCAGCGATGATGATTCCATTACCCTCTGCAAAATCTCGCGCTTTTTTGTAGATTGCCAATGAGAGAGATCGCAGTTTCTTCGCGCGATCCTTTCCAACGATCTTTTCCGCTCTCTCAAAGGTAATATTCTCATCATGGAGTCCCATCTCTGCTTTCGTAGCCGGTGTGAAAATGGGCTCCTCTAATTTTGAGGACTCCAGCAGTCCCTTTGGAAGTGGAATACCGCAAACTTCCCCTGTCTTCTTATATTCCTCCCATCCTGAACCAGAAAGATACCCTCTGACCACACACTCGATGGGAAGGACATTCGTCTTCACCACCAACATGGAGCGATCCTTCAACATCTCCTGATAGGGTTTGCAATCTTTAGGATAATCCTCTACCTCCGTTGAGATGATATGATTGGGAACAACCTCCTTTGTCAGATCGAACCAAAACCTCGATAGTTGGGTCAGTATCCTCCCTTTATCCGGAATCGGATTGGGCATCACCACATCGAAAGCAGATATCCGATCCGTTGCAACGATCAGGAGCCGATCTCCGAGATCATAGATATCTCTCACCTTCCCCCTTCCCTGCAGGGTCAAAGATTTGAATTCAGTCATAGAAACCACGTGTGAACTCATAAGTGCCTCCTCTCCTTCCATAAATAAGTTCGGAGTTCGGAACAACCATTTTAAGTCATTCTTTTCATCTTTAAACTCTGAACTCCGAACCTATTTAACTTTTTCACTGGAAATGTTATGGTTTTTCTCAAAATTCTTCCCCCATCTTTCTCCTTCCCCACATGCGGGAGGATGGGGGGTGGTTTCCAAAAGATGATCAGTAACAAAATCGGACATCGACTCGACCCTTACCTCTATTATATCCTTAAAACAATTGTGGGAGAACATAGCAATCCCAATCTCTTCACCTTAATGGGCTTTTTGGCAACCCTGGTCGCTTCTCTCCTTATCCTTAATGGGTTTTGGTTCCTTGCGGGACTGGCGATCATCCTTTCAGGGCTTTTTGACCTCTTTGATGGCGTGGTAGCCAGAAAATCGGGAAAGGTGACAGCCTTTGGGGGTTTCTTAGATTCAGTCTTGGATCGATATTCGGATCTCCTTCTCCTTATCTCTCTTCTTATTCATTACCTAAGAAAAGAAGATCCTGGTCTCGTCATCCTCACTTCTTTTGTCAGTATGGGCACGATTCTTATTCCCTATGTTAGAGCGAAGGCAGAGGCGCTACAAGTCCCGTGTACCATCGGGCTGATGGAAAGGGCAGAACGTATTATCCTTCTTTCTATCGGAACCATCTTCCAATGGATGGAACCCATTCTTTGGATCCTGGCCATCTTCACTCACTTCACCGTGCTTCAACGAATCTATTATGTCTGGAAAAAACTTCGTTCTCCATTGAAGAACGAAAATTCCAAATCCCAAATTCCAAATCCCAAATAAATTCCAGGCAAAGATATTTGAAATTTCCCCCTAACTATCCCCTCCCCCTTCGACGGGGGAGGGTGAGGATGGGGGCGATTAGAATCAATTTCCCCCTCCCCTTTACCCTGTTAGATAAGGTTGTCTATCCAGCCCCATTATTCAAGAAATCTTCTATCTAACAGGGTGAATCCCCTCCCACCAAGGGAGGGGAGAATTTTAGGGATTTGGCAAATGTTAGAAGAAGATTTCCAGACTTAACCTTTCTCTTTTGTCATTTCTTGGATTTCATTTAACAAGACTGAAACAAAATCTTTTTCCTTAAGCTTCCTGACTACCTTCCCCTTTCTAAATAGAACTCCTACCCCTTTTCCTCCGGCAATACCAATGTCGGCTTCTTTTGCTTCCCCTGGCCCATTCACGACACATCCCATAATCGCCACGGTGAGAGGAGTTGAGATTTTTTCAACCCCCCTTTCCACCATTCCTACAAGTCGGGTGAGATCAACCTCGCAACGGCCACAGGTGGGACAGGAAATAATCTCAACACCCCGCTTGCGAATATTCAAAGCTCTCAATATTGCGTAGCCAACGCGAACTTCTTCAACAGGATCTCCAGTCAACGAAACCCTGAGCGTATCTCCGATCCCTTCGCTGAGCAAAAGTCCGATGCCAATGGAGGATTTGGCAATGGCTCCCGAGCCTTTTCCGGCTTCTGTTACACCCAGATGGAGCGGATAATCCGATTTATTTGAAAACAGGCGGTAAGCTTGAACTGTCCGCAAGACATCCGAAGCCTTCAAAGAGATCTTGATCAGATGGAAACCGAGATCCTCTATCCATTCGATCGTCCGGAGGGCGCTTGAAACCATGGCCTCAGGAGTTGCTCCTCCGAATCGTTTTAAGAGGTCTTTCTCTAAAGAACCGGAATTCACTCCGATACGGATGGGAATGGAACGATCTCTCGCCTCTGTGATAACGGGCTTCAGACGATCTCTTCCTCCAATATTTCCAGGATTAATGCGGAGACCATCCGCTCCAGACGCCATGGCCATCAGAGCCAGGTGAGGATGGAAGTGGATATCTGCAATCAGGGGAATTCGAATCTTCTTCTTAATCTCAGTAATCGCACGGGCTGCTTCCTCATCCACCACAGCCACCCGAATGATTTCACAACCTGCCTCTTCGAGACGCCGGATTTGATGGACGGTCTTCCGGATATCCCTCGTATCGGTTTTCGTCATCGATTGGACAGAGATGGATGCATTCCCTCCAACCTTGACCGGGCCTATAGAAATCTGATGTGTCTCTCTTCGTTCCATCGAATATTTTGGGAACGACTCTTGAAGAAACCTATGTGCCCTGTTCCCAGGAAGCCAGATAGTGGGATTGTTCTTTGGTCAGTTGATCGATCTGGATACCCATCGAAAGAAGCTTGATCCGGGCGATCTCTTGATCAATCTCAAGGGGAACGGGATAGACTTTTTTCTCCAGGGTTCGATGATGCTTCACCAAATATTCCGTGGCAAGGGCCTGGTTGGCAAAACTCATATCCATGACACTCGAGGGATGGCCTTCTGCAGCGGCGAGATTAATCAATCTTCCCTCTCCCAGTAGATAGATCCTTCGGCCTTGTTTGAGTTGAAACTCCTCCACAAAATCACGGATTTTTCGTTGGGAGCGGGTTACTTCGCGAAGCCCGTCCAAATCGAGCTCCACGTTAAAGTGGCCGGCATTGGCGATAATGGCCCCCTCTTTCATCCTTAAGAAATGCTCCTTCCGGATGACCTTAACATTTCCGGAGACCGTGCAAAAAATATCTCCCACTTCAGCCGCCTCTGCAATGGGCATGACCCGATATCCATCCATGACTGCTTCCAGGGCTCTCAGGGGATTAACTTCTGTGACGATCACGTTGGCACCCATTCCCTTTGCCCTCATCGCCAGTCCTTTCCCGCACCATCCATATCCTGAGACGACAAAGGTTGCCCCGGCCATCAAACGATTGGTCGCCCGGATGATCCCATCAATCGTGGACTGCCCTGTGCCATATCGATTATCAAAAAAGTGTTTGGTCTCGGCATCGTTGACAGCGATGATCGGGAACTGTAATACCCCTGTCTCCTCCATCGAACGGAGTCGGATCACACCGGTTGTTGTCTCCTCCGTTCCACCGATCACGCCTTTAATCATTCCCTCCCTTTTTGACGGGGGAAGACCCTCTATCCATTTTCGAACCGAAGGAGAAAGCTCTTTCCATTTTTCCAGAGCGACGAAGTGGAGGGAAGAAACCAAATCCGCTCCATCATCCATGGTGAGATTGGGAAAGTAGGCCAAGGCCTTCTGAATGTGAGTATAATAGGTTTTGCTGTCCTCCCCTTTGATGGCAAAGACAGGGATATTCAATTCCTTGACCAGGTAAGCTGCCACATCATCCTGGGTGCTCAATGGGTTGGAGGCACAAAGGGCCAATTGAGCTCCTCCCGCCAAAAGGGTCCTCATTAATACCGCCGTCTCAGTGGTTACATGAAGGCAGGCTGAAAGGCGCAACCCCTTCAGAGGTTTCTCCTTTTCAAAACGGCTCCGGATCAATCTCGAAACAGGCATGGCCTTCTCTGCCCACTCCATCCGAAGCTGCCCCTTCTTGGCTAATGAGATATCTTTAATACCGTAATCCATGTCTCCTCCGAATTCGGAATGCGGATTTCGGATTGCGGAGTGATTTTTGCTTCAAGTAAATTCCGCATTCTGCATTCCGCAATCTGCAATTTACAGTCCGGCGGCCTTCCTCAGTTCTTCCGCGCGATGGGTATTCTCCCATGGAAACCCAGGCTCATTTCGGCCGAAATGACCATAACAAGCCGTCCTCTTGTAGATCGGCTTGAGAAGATCGAGATACTTGATGATCGCCTTCGGCCTCATGTCAAAATGTTCACGAATGATCTTTGCAATCTTGTCGGGAGATATCTTTGAGGTTCTTGAGGTATCGATCATCAAGGAGACAGGTTCTGCTTTCCCGATGGTGTAGGCAATTTGAACTTCGCATTTTTTCTGCAAGGCCACCTGCCACCACATTCTTGGCAATATGCCTGGCCATGTAAGATGCGCTTCGGTCCATCTTCGACGGGTCCTTTCCCGAAAAAGAGCCTCCCCCATGACTCCCCACTCCCCCATACGTATCCACAATGATTTTTCTTCCCGTCAGTCCGCAATCGGCTTTCGGCCCTCCCACCACGAAGCGTCCTGTCGTATTGACATAGTATTTGGTGTTCTTATCTCGAAGTTTCTCAGGAATGACTTTGAGGATGACTTCTTCGATAATCCCCTCCCTGAGCTTCTCATAGGCAATGCTTTCTGAGTGCTGAGCGGCAATGACGACCGAATCGACACGGGTTGGCTTTCCATTGATATATTGGATCGTCACCTGAGACTTTCCATCAGGCCTCAGAAAATCGAGGATCTTCTTCTTCCGCACCTCGGCCAATCGTTGGGTCAGGCGGTGGGCGAAGATGATGGGCATAGGCATCAACTCCGGGGTTTCATTGCAGGCATAGCCGAACATTAACCCTTGATCCCCGGCTCCTTGTTCATGATCTCCTGATTCATCCACTCCTTGCTTGATATCGGACGACTGCTCATCAATAGAGGTGATCACGGCACAGGTCTCCCAATCGAAGCCCATCGCTGAGTCATTGTATCCGATCTCCTTGATCGTCTCGCGGACGATGGATGGCATGTGGACATAGCAGGAAGTGGTAATCTCTCCCGCAATAATCGCCATGCCCGTGGTGACCATTGCTTCACAGGCAACCCGGGCCCTGGTATCCTGAGCGATGATCGCATCCAGGACGGAATCTGAAATCTGATCGGCCACCTTATCAGGATGCCCTTCGGTGACCGATTCTGAGGTGAACAAAAAATCTGTCATTGCCATGGAATATTTCCTCCCTTTCTCCCCTTACACTCTCCTCTCCCCCCTGCCTACCGGCAGGCAGGCGAAGGAGGTGTGGCGGGTGAGGGATTTATGCTTTTGCCTTCTCTGTATTAGATTCAATTTCAATAAAATCTTCAGGAAATCGTTTGGCCGCCCATTTTCGTACAAAGCCCTCAATCTCTGAGGCTGTCGGAAATTGGAACAATTCTTCGACTAGCGACCGGCTCTCCTCAAACCTCGACATCCGGAGCACCTTCTTCACTTTGGGGATGGAAACCGGGGTCATGCTGAATTCATCCAGGCCCAATCCTAAAAGGACGACGGCATAAGCTGGCTCTGCCGCCATCTCTCCGCAAATGGCTACCGGAATTCCGGCCTGATGACCTGACCGAACCACCCACCGGATGATTCTCAGAACGGCCGGATGCAGGGGTTCATAGAGATAGGAGACGTGCTCATTGATCCGATCGACGGCCAACGCATACTGAATCAGATCGTTTGTTCCGATGCTGAAGAAATCCACCTCTCTCGCCAAAATATCAGCGATGTCCGAGGCAGAGGGAATCTCGATCATGGCCCCGATCTCGATTTTTTCATCAAAGGGAATTTTGGCCCTCGCCAGGCCTTTCTTCACCTCTTCTAAAATGGCTTTCGCCTGTCGGATTTCTTCAATTCCCGAGATCATGGGGAAAAGGATTCTTAGCTTTCCATGGACACTGGCTCGCAAAATCCCCCTCAGCTGGGTTTTAAAGATTTCGGTCTCCTTGAGGCTGAACCGGATCGCCCTCAACCCCAAGGCCGGGTTCAACTCATTATTCTTTGAATAATTGGGAAGAAATTTATCGCCACCGATGTCCAACGTGCGGATGGTGGCTGCGGCAGGGGAAACATTTTCCACCAGACGTCGGTAGGTTCGGAAATGTTCTTCCTCCGTCGGGAGGTCTTTCCGATTCAGATAAAGGATTTCAGTACGATAAAGCCCGATCCCTTCCGCACCATGCATCTTGGCAGAGGAGATCTCCTCCACCATTTCAATATTGGCCTGCAGACGGACACGGACTCCATCGCGGGTCTCTGCCGGCAGAGAGGCATACTTAAGAATCTCACGCTCAATCAATCTGGTCCGGCGTTTCCGTTCGAGAAAGGACTTTGAGATTTCCTCCGTGGGATTAATGACCACCTCTCCCGTCTCTCCATCGATGATCAAGAGGTCTCCCCCGTTGATGAGGGAAGTCGCCACCTGGAGGCCTACCACTGCCGGGATGCCCAGAGATCGGGAGAGAATGGCCGTATGGGAGACTTTTCCACCGATGTCCGTGACGAACCCCGCCACATGTTCCAGGCTCATCTGGAGGGTATCCGCTGGAGAGAGGTCATGGGCGACAATAATCACTTTCCCTTTGATCTTGGTGATATCATCATGCTTTTTTCCCAAGAGGCTTCGAAAGATCCTTGCCGCCACATAGTGAAGGTCGCTGCGCCGTTCCCTCAAATATTCGTCTTCGATGGCCTTAAAGACCGTGTCCAGCCTCTCCAAGGTGAGGTCCAGAGCCCATTCTGCATTGACCTTTTTTTTTCGGATCGTATCCACTGTATCCTGAAGCAGCATCTCATCGTTCAGGATCATCAAGTGGACATCCAGGATAAAAGAATGTTTACGTACCTCTGGGTCCAGAATCTTCTCTTTAATCTCCGCTAACTGATTCTGTGATTCTTGAATCGCGTTGAGGAACCGCTTGACCTCTCCCTCTACCTGAGTTGAAGCGATTTGCTTCTGAGGAAGACGGACTTTGAATCGTTCAACCAAGTAGGCTTTCCCAACGATGATTCCGGGAGAAGCTCCGATTCCTTGGATAAATTTATTGATCTGTTGCCGAACAGCCATTCCTATTCTTCACCGAACCGATTCTCAATCAATTCACCCAGGGCTTTGATCGCTTGGACCGCGTCTTTTCCTTCTGCCTTCAGCGTAATCTTCGAGCCCTTGGAAGCGGCCAGCATCAGAATGCCCATGATCGATTTCCCATTGACCTCCAGACCATCCTTCTCGAGGGTAATCTCTGAAGCAAAGCGATTGGCCGTTTTGACCAAGAGAGCCGCTACCCGTGCATGAAGCCCTAAGCGATTTCGAATCGTGAAGGTCTGAACTTCCATCCCAACTTTTATGAAAACCGCGCATAGCGCAAAGTGTTTTTTACTCTTAATTCTTAACTCTTAATTCATAACTCTTAACTCTTCATTTTATCCACCCGCTTTTTAAGCACCTCACTGGCCAAGTTGATATTTCTCTGACCATAATCGGCGATAAAAGCAGCCAGGGCTTCGAGATCCATATTGTTCTGATAGGTTGCTAATTTCAGCAACATGGGAAGGTTGACTCCCGTGATCACTTCAATCCTCTTCTCTTCTAAGAAGGAGAGGCTGATATTGGAAGGGGTTCCCCCATACATATCCGTTAGGATAAGTACCCCTTTTCCGACATCCACTTTTCGGATGGCAGAGATGATCTTTTCCCGGATCTCCTCGGATCCTTCCTTCGGATCGATCGAAACAGGTTGAAACTGTCTTAACTCTTCCCCCACCACCAACTGAGCAGCACAGATCATCTCCTCAGCCAGGTGGCAATGCGTCACCACAATCACCCCAACCATCTCTTTCCTCATCCCTTCTCCGCATCGCGGTGTTCTACAGACAGAAACACTCCCCTCTTCGTCAATTCGTCCCGGAGCACCTCTGCCAATCGGTTGACGATGACAACGGACCGATGTCTCCCACCCGTACATCCTACAGCAATGGTCAAATGGGTCTTCATCTCCTTTTCATAGAGGGGAATAAGAAACCGAATCAGATCTTGAACGTGTCGCAAAAACTCTTTTGTCTCTTCCCACTGTAGGACATATTCCGATACCTTGGGATGATCCCCCTTCAATCGTTTCAGCTCTTCAACAAAATAAGGATTGGGTAAAAAACGAACATCCATCAAGAGGTCCGTTTCAAAAGGAATCCCAAAGCTATATCCAAAGGAAAGGAGGGCGACCGTCATCTGGCTTGAACCCCTTCCCTCCTGGGCATACTGCTGGACTTTTTCTTTCAGCTGATGGACATTTAATTGGGATGTATCAATCACCTGATTGGCCATATCCCGAATGGCTTGAAGTCGTTTTCGTTCCAACTGGAGCCCTTCTCGGATAGATCCGCCAACCGCCAAAGGATGCTGACGACGGGTCTCGCTGAACCGCCTCATCAGAATGGGGTCGGAAGACTCCAAAAAGAGAATTTCGATCGGGTAACCCTCCCTTTTCAAGTCCTGGATGATCCGTCTCGAATCTTCTAAGAAATCCATCTCCCCTACCGTACTCCCTGTCTGCCCCGAACCAGCACGGTTCAGGGCCTGCTGGGAGAGAGGGTAGGAGGCTTCTCCGCGAATGTCCTCCACCACTGCCACCTTGGAAATCTTTCCGTCTGACTGCCCACAGAGTTCTATGAATTTAGGTAAAAGGAGGATGGGAAGGTTATCGACACAATAAAAGCCAACATCTTCTAAGGCTTTAATGGCCGTGGTTTTGCCCGACCCGGAAAGACCGCTGATCAGAATCACTCGCAGGTTCTTCACTCCACTTCACCCTCAACCTCAACTCTGTCTCTCCCTCTCTCTTCCATCTTGCGGAGGAGTTTTTTCTCAAACTCCAACGCCGAATCGTATCCCATCACTTTCAAAAGGTGATTGCGGACAGCCACTTCGATGATGGTCGTCAAGTTCCGAGCGGGCGTGACGGGGATTCTAAACATCGGAAGCTCAATGTCCAAGATGGAAAATTTTTCCTCTTCAAACCCCAAGCGGTCGTACTCCCTCTGGGCATCCCACTCCGTCAGCTCCAGGACGAGCTCAATTTTCTTCTTATCGCGAATGGCCTCAACCCCAAAAAGGCTCCGGATGTTGATGATCCCCAATCCCCGGATCTCCATGTGGTGTTGGATCACTTCAAAACCACTTCCAATCACGGATGAGGGAGATCGCTTCTGAATATGAACCATATCGTCCGCCACCAGTCGGTGCCCTCGAAGAATCAGATCCAAAGCACATTCACTCTTCCCGATCCCGCTTTTGCCCAGGATGAGGAGGCCCACCCCGAAGACATCCATCAGCACACCGTGGAGGCTGCTCGTAGCGGAAAGTTTCTCTTCTAAGAATTTGGTGACCCGCTCAATGAAATCGAAAGAACGCATATTGGTCCGAAATACAGGGATCCCCTTCTCATCGGCTTCCCGAAGGAGAAGTTCAGGAATCTCCAAACCCCGGGTGATGACCAAACAGGACAACGGGAGGCTGCAGATCTGATGGATCACCTTCTCCTGCATCTCGTGAGTCAGCGTTTTAAAATAAGCCATTTCCGTATTTCCGATGATCTGAAGACGCTCTGGATTGATGAATTGGATAAAACCCGTCAAGGCCAATCCCATCTTTTGGACTTGCGAATGGGTAATCTTCTTTTTGAGCCCCCTTCGCCCGGCCATCAGGGTCAGCTCCAAATGGTGTTCCCGACTCTGCTCCAATTCTTGTACGATGAGACTGTTCATCGACTAATATTTCTCATCCTCTCCAGAGATGATTTGAAAAAGCTCCTTCTGGGAAGGAGCCTCCATCAATCTTTTTTTGAAGGAAGATTCTTTGAGCAGGGTGACGATACGACCCAAAAGCTTTAGATTATCGACAGCCGAATTCTCTGGAGCCATCACTAAAAAAAAGAGCTGGCTGGGTTTTCGATCGATGGAATCAAAATCCACGCCCTTGAGGGAACGGCCGAAAGAGATGAAGAATTTTTTTAACTTTTTCAACCGACCATGGGGGATGGCAATCCCTTCTCCGATCCCCGTCGATCCCAGTTTTTCCCGATCAAAGAGCACTTGAAGCAGCTCTTCAACAGACGTGACCTGGCAGGGCTTTACCAAGACGCTTGATAACTCCTTCAGAATGGATGGCTTGTCCGTTCCCTGCAAGTCCGGAATCACCCACTCTTCATTCAGATAGTCCATGATCTTCATCATTTCCCCTCGACCGGAACGTGCCCCGCAAGCCCCGCCTTGTAGCGGGGTCAAGGGGCACATTATGAAATGAAAATACCTTGCCGGGAAGCCCCGCCCTGTGGGCGGGGAGGTTCATGCCCCTCTATTTGGGATGAGGCTCGACCCACCCGTAACCCCCGTTTTTTGAGCGATAGACGACATTCATCTGCCCGGAATCCGAATTGATAAATACTAAAAAATCCTTCTTCGAAAGGTGCAATTGAGAGAGCGCCTCCTTAAGAGACATGGGTTTGGCAATGGTACGTTTCCTCTGGACGAGGAAAGGAATGCTTCCTTCTTCTTTTCCGTCTCCGACCTTTCCACTCCGTGGGAGGGGAATCTTTGAAGAAGAGGACGTCGCTCTCTTACGTCTTACTTTCTCCCTCCGCTCGCGAATCTGTCGCTCCATCTTATCCACCATCTGATCGATGGCGGCGTAGAGATCGTTGTCCCTCCCCTGGCTATTAAAAGCTCCTCCGTTCCCGACCATCGTGATTTCTGCAATATGCCGGAATTTTTCCACCGCTAAAACGACATGAACTTCCCTCGGGTTCTCAATATATTTTTGAAGCTTCTCCACCTTCTCTTTCACATAAGCCTTGACGCCTTCGTCGGTCTCCATATGTCGAAATGTCACCGAAACCTGCATGGGTCAGCTCCTTATCTTCATCAAAGTTCATCGGCTTCGTAGCAAAGGGGTACATGGGAACGATCCGGTTACGATTAAACGATTTTCCTCCGTTCGTTGGAGGAGAGGATCCTCATCATCTCCCGATATTTCGAAACGGTCCTCCGGGCAATATGGATGTTCATTCCCTGGAGGATTTGAACCAATTTCTCATCGCTGTAAGGTTTCTTCGGATCCTCTTTAGCGATGATCTCCCGAACCAGATTCTTGACACTTTCCGAAGCCATCGTCTCTCCCTGCGTGGAGGTGATCCCCGCATTGAAGAAGAATTTCAATTCATAAATGCCTTGGGGAGTATGAGCATATTTGTTGTGGGTAACCCGGCTAATCGTGGACTCGTGCATCTGGATATCTTCTGCCACATCCCGTAGCACAAGGGGTTTGAGAAATTGAATCCCTCTATCCAAGAATTCTCTCTGAAATTTCACGATGCTTTTCGCCACCTTGTAAATCGTCCTTTGCCGTTGGTGAATGCTGCGGATCAGCCAGAGGGCGGATCGGAGTTTTTCCTGAATGTATTTTCGGTCCCCTTCCGGAGCGAGACGGTTGCCATTGAGGATATTCCGGTAAAGAGAATTGATCTTGAGCCTCGGGACCCCATCATCGTTCAGATAAATGACATAATCCCCCTCCACCTTGTGGATATAGACGTCAGGGATGATTTCTTGGATCACCTCTCCTCCGAAGGCCTTGCCAGGTTTGGGATCCAATTTGGAAATGAGAGAGGCGGCGCGATTCACTCGATCCAGAGATACCCCTAACCGTTTGGCAATGGCTGGATAATTTCGATTCTTCAATAGCGAAAGATGTTCGGAAACAATCTTTTCTGCCAGGGAATCTCGGGGGCTCATCTGCTCCAGTTGGATGAGAAGACATTCTTTTAAGTCTCTCGCCGCCACGCCTACCGGATCAAATTGTTGAATTTTTAGGAGGACTCGCTCGACCTCCTCCATCAGAAGATTGGTTTCCGAACAGATATCTTCCAGGGAAATCTTCAAGTATCCATCTTCATCCAGATTTCCGATGATCCACGTCCCGATTTCATGCTCTCCCTCTGTGAAATGTGAGAGTTGAAGTTGCCAATGAAGATGATCCGTGAGGGTTGTTCTCTTGGTGAGAAAATTTTCAAAGGACGGTCTTTCTTCCCCATCCTGAGAGCTCCGAGGACTCTTCTCAAATGGGGTGAGGTTGGAATTTTCTAAATAGTTCTCCCAATCGAACTCATCTGCCCCCTGCCCATTGCCTTTTACTTCCGGGGTACGCTCAGGTTCTGGAGAAGTCTCTGTCTCTTCCTGTTCGGCCACCGGGGCTTCGCCTTCTGCGAGCTCCTTCCCCTCCTCCGCTTCTTCCAGGAGTGGGTTCTCCTTCATCTCCTGGCTGATCAGGTCTACCAGTTCAAGACGCGTTAATTGGAGAAGCCGGATCGCCTGCTGAAGCTGAGGAGTGATCACCAACTGTTGAACGAGCTTCACTGATTGTTTGAGCCTCTAAGACCATCTTACTCCCATCGTCTCCCCTGTGCAGGGGAATTTACATCCCTTTTCTCTTCCCCATCGCTACGGCGTCTTCCCCCCAACTCGAACCCATCTCCCAGATAGATCTTTCTCGCCTTTTCGCTTTGAGCGATCTTTTCGGGACTCCCTTCTTCCAAGATTCGCCCCTCATTGAGGATATACGCCCGGTCGCAAACTCCCAATGTTTCTCGAACATTGTGATCAGTAATTATAATTCCAATCCCCTTTGATTTCAATTGACGGATAATGGTCTGGATATCTAAAACGGCGATGGGGTCAATCCCTGAAAAAGGCTCATCCAAAAGGATGAAAGAAGGTGAAAGCACCAGGGCTCGTGTAATCTCCACCCGTCTGCGTTCTCCTCCCGAGAGAATATAGGCCTTCTGTCTCCGCAGCGAGGAGAGTCCCAACTCGTTCAAGAGCTTCTCCAATCGGTCTTTACTCTCCTCTTTGGAGAGCGGGAGGGTCTCCAAAATTGCCATCAGATTCTCTTCGGTTGTCAGCTTTCTAAAAACAGACGGTTCCTGAGGAAGGTACCCTATCCCTTTCCTCGCCCTTAAATACATGGGGAGGGAACTGATCTCCTCATCATTGAGATAGATCTTCCCGCCGTTGGGTTGATACAGCCCGACGATCATATAAAAAATGGTGGTCTTTCCTGCACCATTGGGTCCCAACAATCCCACTACTTCTCCCCCTTGGATCTCAATATTTACCGAATCCACAACCTTCTTATGACGAAATGACTTGGTTAAACTCTCACATAAAATGTGCGACATGGTTCTTCTCATCACAGTTCGGAGTTTTTAGGGTATTAGAAATTTAGTTCGGAGTAATTTAGTTCGGAGACTTAAAAACTCCGAACTCCGAACTCATAACTCCAAACTATTTTTTTTTGCCTTCCCCTTCCTCTTTGGGCGGTGGAGTAATGCTGGTGCTGACTCGCCCCCCTTTTCCCGGTTCCACAACGCTCCTCTCCTCTTCGACGTAGAAGGTGATTCGCTCCCCTCTGATGACATTCGTCCCTTCACGGACCACCGCGTCCCCGTCCAGAACCACCTTATTCTTATCCTGATCGAAGGTGACCTTCTGGCCGGTTGCCCGGCGATCCAATTGGACGACCTTCACATTGCCGGTCGCTATAATCTCCTTCAGTTTTTTCGTGTCGGGATCGTAAATGACAACCAGCGTATTGGCATAGAGCGTCATGTCCTCCTGTTTGGCTATCACATTTCCTTTGAAAGTGACCCGGTTCTGTTTCTGCTCTCCCTCTACCGTGTCTGAGGTGATATCGATGGGGGCACGGCTGGCAGTAAATCCGAAACCCCTACCGGTCTTGAGTGCGCTCTCTCCGCCTTTTCCACTCCCCTTTTTTTCCTGGGCCTGTCCGGAAGCGAATAAGAGAAAAAGGGAGACCAGAATGACGACAAGACCGATTCCCTTGCTTGGCTTCATAGCTTTTTTTTACCTCTCAGTTGAGTCTTAACCTGGCTGAGAACCTTAAACGTCTTGGCATCCATATTTACCAACATCCCTTTGCCCGTCAATCGAATCTGTTCTCCTTCGATCTCTACGGGATCTTGGGTTCTGATGATCTTTTCCGAATCGCAATAGGAAGCGGAATGGGTCTTCAGCTGATAGCCATCGCTCGTAGAGAGCACGACATCGCCCTCCACATCAATATCCTTCGATTTTTGATTCACCTTTCCTTTCTTGCTCGTGAGTAAAAACGTCCGTCCTTCCTTGGCGTAATAAGTTACCTTTATGTCCTCTAAAACCGAAATGTTCTCATCCTGATATACCTGAACAGATTTCGCTTCCAACTCCCAGGTCTTCTGACCGTGTTTATCCTCCACAAAGTGAACCTCTTTCAGTTCCTGGTCATGGCGGCCAGTGGAAACAATTTGAGGCTTCTCGACTGCTTCCGATTTTTTTCTCTCCTGGAGATTCACCCAAAGCCTCACGAGAACAATCCCACCGATCAATAAAATAGAAATCAAGATGGCAATCTTAAGTCTTTTCATATGTGAGTCCTGAGTTCGGAGTTTAGAGTTCGGAGTATCATTATCTCCGAACTCCGAACTAATCACTCCGAACTATTTACACCACCCCCGCCTTCAGAAGATCATGAAGATGAATGACCCCCGCGGGGACTCTATCTCCTGCTTTGTTGAAAACAAAGAGGGAAGTAATCGAATACTCCTCCATCCTCTGTACTGCTTTCGCCGCCAAGGCATCTTTCTCAATCCACTTCGGGTTTTTCGTCATTACCTCAGAGGCCTCCCGATTGAAGAGATCGCTGAATTTTTCCAAAGCCCGCCTCAGATCCCCATCCGTAATCACGCCGACCAGGTGTCCTTCTATGTTGCAGACTCCAGTCACCCCTAATCGTTTTGAGGTGATCTCAAAAATCGCATCCTTCATCAACGTCTTCTCCGATACCATCGGAAAGGCATTTCCAAAGTGCATCAGGTCTTCCACTTTCAGGAGAAGCCTCTTCCCCAATGCCCCGCCCGGGTGGAGGATAGCAAAATCTTCTTTTTTGAAATCTCTCTTTCCCATGAGAGCAATGGCTAAC
This sequence comes from uncultured delta proteobacterium, assembly GCA_963827685.1. Taxonomy (GTDB): domain Bacteria; phylum Desulfobacterota; class BSN033; order BSN033; family UBA1163; genus UBA1163. The sequence continues at coordinate 284,078 of CAWHBU010000003.1, forward strand.
GCATCTCCCAGGGCGAGGGTGGCTGTGGTGCTGGCTGTGGGGGCCAGACCAAATGGACAGGCCTCCTCTTTCACATGAACATTGAGGTTCACATCCCCGGCCTTCGCCAGGGTGGAGTTCAAATTTCCAGTGAAGGTGATCAGCCGATTTCCATATCGTTTGATGAGAGGCAATGCTTCCAAAAGCTCTCGAGTCTCTCCGCTATTGGAGATGGCGATGATCACATCCTGCTTCGCCAACATCCCAAAATCTCCGTTCAGTCCTTCTGCGGGATGAAGGAAAAAAGATGGGGTCCCTGTGCTGGCAAATGTGGAAGAGATCTTCCGGCCTACCAGTCCCGATTTCCCCATGCCCATGAGTACCACTTTCCCTTTACAGTGATAGAGTAATTCGACCGCCCGTGAGAGATTCTCATCAATTCGCTCTGCCAAATCGAGAATGGATTGGGCCTCTACTTTTAATACCCGCTTCGCCTCTTTCACAATATCCAATGACTCCTGTCTCCTTTCGAATTCCACCACTCTCTCCGCTCCGTCGCTAAAGCTATGGAGCGTCAACGACCTCCCCCTCAAGACCTGCCGTGCCGTAGGCACGGGGGAGCGCTGGGAGGGGGTGAACGCTATGCGCTATGTGTTATGCGATCCGTATGTAGCTTTGAACTTCTGGTCTTTCCCTTAACCTTCGACCTTTTCCCTCGCCGAAGGGAAGCCTTGATGAACTCCCTGAAAAGAGGATGGGGATCCATGGGTTTCGATTTAAACTCCGGATGGAACTGACATCCAAGAAACCACGGGTGGCCTTTCAGCTCGACGATCTCGATTAACTCCTTATCAGGAGAGACGCCGCTGAATACCATTCCTGCTTTTCCTAAACTATCCATATAGGCATTATTGAATTCGTAACGATGCCGGTGTCGCTCGTTGATCAACTTTTTACTATAGGCCTCAAGAGCCAAGCTTCCCTCTTCGAGCTTGCAGGGATAGGCGCCCAGCCTCATCGATCCACCCTTCTCCGAATCACAAGTACGTTTCTGAACGGTCTGATTACGATCCACCCACTCCTCGAGTAGATAGATCACAGGGTGTGGAGTATGGGCATCGAATTCCTCACTATTCGCCCCTTTTAGGCCGGCGCAGTGTCTGGCGATCTCAATCACCGCACACTGCATTCCCAGACAAATCCCAAAGTAGGGAATCCGTTTCTCCCTGGCATATTGAATCGCCTTGATCTTCCCTTCAATCCCCCTGGTCCCAAACCCTCCGGGAACGAGAATGCCATTGGCCTCCTTGAGAAAATGTTCTGGTCCTTCCTTCTCGATCTGCTCCGAATCGATATATCTCAGATTCACCCTGGCATCGTTCGCAATGCCTCCGTGAATCAACGCCTCGGATAAACTCTTGTAGGATTCAACCAGGCTAACGTATTTTCCCACTACAGCGATCGTGGTTTCGAAACGGGGATATTTGACCCTTTTGACGACACGCTCCCACCCTTTCAAATTCGGGCGCCCCGTCCAGATATTCAGTTTCTCGACAATCTTCTCATCCAGTCCCTCCTGATGAAAGACAACAGGGACTTCATAAACCGTCTCCACATTCTTGGCCGTGATCACCGCATCTTTATCCACATTACAAAAGAGGGCGATTTTCGCTTTCACATCGGGAGAAAGCAATCGGTCGGTCCGGCAGAGAAGAATATCGGGTTGGATACCTATTTCTCGGAGTTCCTTCACACTATGTTGAGTCGGTTTGGTCTTTAACTCCCCAGCTGTTTGAATATAAGGCACCAGAGTGAGGTGAATGTAAAGCGTGTTTTCCCTGCCCACATCTCCTCGAATTTGTCGGATCGCCTCCAAGAAAGGAAGGCTTTCAATGTCGCCGACGGTCCCCCCCACCTCAATGATCACAATGTCTACATCCTGGGCCAGGTCGAAGATCTTGGACTTGATCTCATCGGTGATATGAGGGATCACCTGGACGGTACTGCCCAGGTATTCCCCCTTTCTCTCTTTGGAGATGACCGAATCATAGATCTGTCCGGTGGTGAAATTATTTTTCTTCGACGTCTTGACATTGGTGTAACGCTCATAGTGTCCTAAATCGAGATCCGCCTCTGCACCGTCATCGGTCACGTAGACCTCTCCATGCTGGAAAGGATTCATGGTGCCTGGGTCTACATTGATGTAGGGATCGAACTTGAGAAAATTGACTTTCAACCCCCTGAGTTCCAGGAGCGATCCAATGGATGATGACGCCAATCCCTTCCCCAAAGACGAAACCACGCCTCCGGTCATAAATATATATTTTGTCCTCGTATTCGCCAAAAGATCCTCCCTTTCTCTCAGCACGAACAATGGGGATTTAAGAATTTTTCGATCAATTCAAATCCCTTTTCAATAAAGATTCCGGACTGACCTGCAGAAACTTCATCAAATGCTTTCCCATGGGCGGACGTGGCCCCATCCTCATTGGAATAAATGACAAAAGGAACTGGATCGGCAGTGTGCGTTCTAACAGAAAGAGGAGTGGGATGATCGGGGAGGACCAAAACCTTATACCGTTTGAATTCCTTCATCCCTCTCAAGATGGCCCCTACGATCTTTTCGTCGAACGCCTCAATGGCTTCGATCTTCAATCGAAGATCTCCCATATGGCCCGCTTCATCAGGGGCCTCCACATGAATATATACAAAATCCTTTTCCCTTAAACCTCTCAGGGTATACTGCCCCTTCCCATCATAATTCGTATCAAAGTATCCTGTGATCCCAGGGACCTCCAGCACTTCCAACCCTGCCAAGATTCCAATCCCCCTGATCAGGTGGACTGCTGAGATTACATAGCCGTCCATCCCGAATCGTTCCTTCAGTGTGATCATCTGGGGCGAACGGCCCTGACCCCAGAGCCAGATGGAGTTGGCCGGGGGAAGCCCCTTCGCCTCACGGGCGTGATTGACAGGATGATTCTTGAGAAGTTGCTGAGATTCTTTCATTAGAGTCAGGACAGGTTCTTTCATTTGAGGGAGGAAAGGGGATATTTCCTTACCAGTGATATCATGAGGAGGGGGGATTTCCAGTCTTTCCATGTTTGAGAACTTGGCCGCTCCATTTTTCATGACCATCAAATGCCGATAGCTCACTCCTGCATAGAATCGAATCTCATTGGTCGCCAGTTCTCTATTCAAATCAACGATGACTTTGCTGGCTTCCTCATTCGTGATGTGACCGGCAGAGAAGTCTTCCATCACGATTTTATTTCCATGAAATTTTAGGGTAACCAGATTACATCGGAAAGCAATATCATCCGCCTTAAGTTCGACCCCCAGGCTAGCGGCCTCCAAAGGACCTCTTCCGGTATAATAACGGACGGGATTATATCCGAAGATGGAAAGGTTGGCGATCTCACTACCCGGGTTAAAACCCTCAGGGATTGTCCTGACCAACCCAATCTCACCCTGGTTTGCCATCCAATCCATGTGGGGGGTCCTGGCTGCCATCAGTGGAGTCTTCCCTCCAAGACTCTCAACCGGGTAGTCTGCCATCCCATCCCCCACAATAATAACATACTTCATCTTTTCAGGCATTTCCTGACATCCTCAAAACCTCTAAATATACCAAAAACTTACAAATGTCAAATGAAAAGCAAAAGGCGAAAGCAAAAGGCATGCCAAATCTTAGGGAGGGGTTGGAAGATTAACCCTTAACCTTTGGAAGGACCGCCTCTCTTGCATGACGGACCACCCTTTCCTTCTCCACTCTGTTCTCCTTGCTCTGGCTATGCAGAGGAGGGTTTAGACGCCCCCTTCACTCTATTTTCGCGGCTTAAAAGTCTGATGATTCCAATCACAGGATCGTTAATATAGCAGATTCCAGAAGCCCATAAGCTTAGATGAGTTCATAGGTCAATTTGAGTCGGATACCCCGAATGGGAAGAACGGATTCGTAATCATAATCGAAATAAGTACCTGTACAAATGAAACCGCTCTTCATAAGAACGAATTAACCTCACTCCACTAAATGTTTAATCCGAACTCAACCAAAATGGCCACTCAACTTTACCTTGATATCAAATATTTTTCAAGGCAAATATAAAAACCCGGTCGTCTAAGATTCGAGGGTGCAACTTTTTTTACGGACTTAAAGTTGAAGTAGGCACCGGCGGTAATTCTTAGTATTCAAGGACACTCTCTTTCTGCCACCATTCAATTGTTAACCACACATGCGATAGTGGTTGACAATTAATCGAATCTATAATATTCTTTTCAAAATTTTTCATACAACGCTGAAAAGGAAAGCTGAGTGAGACGTCACCATGATCCACGATGTCAGTTTGAGAGTCAAGCAATGAAGAATGCCCTTTTTAGAGATGAGATCAAGGACCTCAAAAAAAGAGGGCTTTACAGGGAACTAAGAACCATCGAGGGGGAACAGGACAGTTCCGTAGTCATGGATGGTAAAAGGGTTTTGATGTTCTCTTCAAACAACTACCTTGGTCTTGCTAACCATCCGGGGCTCAAAAAAGCATCCGTCGATGCCGCATTGCGTTACGGTACGGGGAGCGGTGCATCCAGACTCATTTCAGGAAACATGGGAATCCATCGAACCTTAGAGAAGGAATTAGCCCTGTTTAAAGGAACGGATAGGGTTCTCCTTTTTCAGCTCGGGTTATCATGCCAACGTAGGAACCATTTCCGCCCTTACAGGGGAGGGGGATTTGATCTTGAGCGACGAGCTCAACCATGCAAGTATCGTCGATGGATGTAGGCTCAGTAGGGCAGAGATTAGGGTCTATCAACACGCCAACATGAACTCTCTCAAAGAGATTCTTCAGAGATCTTCAAGGTTCAAAAGAAGGTTAATCATTACGGACTCTGTCTTCAGCATGGATGGGGACATTGCGCCCCTTCCCGATATCGTTGATCTTGGCGAGAAGTACTCAGCCCTGGTGATGGTGGATGACGCGCATGGCACAGGCGTCTTGGGCGAAAAAGGAAGGGGGATCATTGAACACTTTGGCCTCGGGGGAAGGGTTGAGATACAGATGGGGACCTTGGGAAAGGCCCTTGGTTCTTTCGGCGCCTATGTTGCTGGGACTGAAGACCTGATCCAATATCTCACCAATAGAGCGAGGAGTCTTCTTTATACAACGGCGCTTCCCCCATCGGTATGCGGTGCTGCCTTAGCGGCCCTTAAGATCCTTGGAGAAAGGCCTGAATTGGTAAGTCAGCTAAGGAATAACGCCACGTATTTTAGAGAAGGAATGAGAGATTTGGGTTACCTGATTCCAGAAGGTGAGACGCCGATTGTTCCTCTGGTTCTCGGAGACCCCTTCCTGACTATGGAAATGGCTCGAAGCCTGTTTGATGAAGGAATATATGTTCAGGGAATCCGGCCTCCCACTGTTCCTGAGGGAACATCAAGGCTTCGAATCACACTGATGGCCAGCCACACCAAAGAGCAACTGGACTTCAGCTTAAGGGCCTTTGAGAAGATAGGGAAAAAATGGATCACACAAAGAAAAAAGAGCTTGAGGATTTAGACCGTCATTTGATCTGGCACCCTTTCACTCAGATGAAAGACTATATGGAAGAAGTTCCTCTCATCGTCGAAAGAGGTGAAGGATCTTACCTCGTTGATATCTACGGGAAAAAATACCTTGACGGGGTCTCTTCGCTATGGGTTAGCCTCCACGGACATAGAAAGAAAGAGATTGATGATGCCATCAGAAATCAGCTCGATCAGGTGGCTCACTCAACACTTCTTGGAATCTCAAACGTTCCGGCCATTCACCTGGCCAAGGAACTCGTCGAAATTGCACCAAGCGGGTTAAGAAAGATTTTTTATTCGGACAACGGCTCGACCGCCGTTGAGATTGGACTCAAGATTGCTTTCCAATTCTGGAAGCAAAAGGGAGATGGGAAAAACAAACATACCTTTCTATCCTTTACCAATGCCTATCACGGCGATACCATTGGCTCTGTCAGTCTGGGCGGGATCGATCTTTTCCATGAGACGTACGGCTCCCTGCTCTTTCCGGTCCATAGAGCCCCTTATCCTTACTGCTATCGGTGTCCTCTGAAGAGGTCCACTCCTTCCTGTGGGATGGAGTGTTTGAACAGGGTTGAAAATATTTTGTCAACCCATCACGAGGAGATCGCCGCACTGGTCATTGAACCGATGATCCAAGGCGCAGCGGGAATGATCACTTCTCCAAAGAACTATCTGAAAGCGATAAGGGAGTTGACGAAAAAGTACGGTGTGCTCCTGATCGCTGATGAGGTAGCAACTGGTTTTGGAAGGACAGGAAGGATGTTCGCCTGTGAGCATGAGGCGATCTCCCCGGATATCCTCTGTCTCGCAAAGGGGATCACAGGAGGATATCTCCCTCTGGCAGCGACTTTAACAACAGAGGAGATTTTCAATGCCTTCCTTGGAGAATATGAAGAAAAGAAAACCTTCTTTCACGGTCACTCGTATACCGGAAATCCCCTGGCCTGCGCAGCCGCCGTGGCCAATTTAAGAGTGATGAAGGAAGAAAGGATCCTTGAAAAACTGCAAGGTAAGATTCAATTTCTATCGGAGGCTTTAAAGGAATATAGGAGACTCGAACACGTCGGGGACATTCGACAACTTGGGATGATGGTTGGGATAGAACTCGTCGTGGATAAGGCCACTAAAGAAGAATACCCTTATGGGGATAAGATCGGGATCAGAGTGATTCAAGAGGCGAGGAGAAGGGGGCTCATCATGAGACCTCTTGGCAATGTCATCGTGCTCATGCCGCCATTGAGCATATCCCAGGACGAACTAAGCGAGATCCTTTCGATTACCTATCATTCAATAAAAGCGGTCACCAGCCAGCCCTCCCCTCCCCCCTCTGAGAAACTGTGTAATAATTAACGAGGGACGACTTCCGTTACAAGACGGAATAGGCGGTCAGGTGACGAAGCTTTAGACCTGCCTGCGCGAAGCCGCTTCGGCGAAGGCAGGGCGGAAACCTCTTATCGGTCAGCTACTGGGCCACAAACCCATGAAAAGAAAACATTTGCAAGAAGGTCAATGACCTATAACTTCAAATAACCGCATTCTAAAGCTGAGGGGCCTGACCGCCTGTTTCGCCCGTATCTACTCTCCATCATGTTTACGACACAGTCTCTGAGGGGGATGGGGAGGGTGAGGGCCGGGGGATGATGGGTTACACAGATGGGGAAAGGGGTTTTTGTCACAGGCACAGATACAGGCGTTGGGAAGACTGTCGTCACAGCGGGCCTTGTGAGTCTTTTGATCAAGGAGGGACTCGATGTCGGTGTGATGAAACCGATCGAAACAGGGTGTCCTAAGAGAAATGGTAGACTCGTTCCAAGGGACGCCACCTTTCTCAAAGCGGTATCACGTTCCAAAGATGATCTATCCCTCATTAACCCTTATAGGTTCTCTAAACCCTTGGCTCCCCTGATCGCCGCAGAGATCGATCACAAAGAGATTAAGATAGGAAAAATCTCCTCAGCTTATAAAAAGCTCAGAGAAAAGCACGATATCATTTTCGTTGAAGGGGCCGGCGGCCTCCTGGTCCCTCTTACAGGAAAATTAACGAATCTTGAGCTGATATTGGAACTGAACCTCCCGATCATTGTGGTAGTCGGTTCAAAACTTGGGGCTATTAACCATACGCTCCTTACTCTCAACTGGGCAAGAAAAAAAGGGGTAAAGATCCTCGGCCTTTTAATCAATCAACCAAATTCCAAACCGGGTTTTAGAAAGAGTCTGGCCGAGAAGACAAACCCTAAGGTGATCCGGTCTTTTACGGAAGTGCCGATCCTTGGGGAGGTTCCCCATATTCCCTTAATTCTTAGACCTCCTATCTTCTCAAAGTCACGCTTGATGAATATTTTAGAAAGGGCCTTTGATCTTGAAAAGATTAGAGCCCAAATACTTTGACATGGGTCGGGCGTTCCTTCCTAAGAATTGGGTGAAGCTCTAAGGAGGTGTAGCCGTTCATCCTGAAAAGCCTGCCGTACAGTACATCCCGCCAGTATTCCTTCGACTATGCTCAGGACAAGTTCACCCCTGTTGCCGACGTGAAAGTTAGTGAAAATGCCTTGTCCCACCATTTTTGAGCTTGCTTAAACAGGTTCACCAAGGGCGTTTTTCCGAAGCAGAATCGTATGCGCGGGCGGCATTGAAAACTGCACCAACGAATCCATTTATCATCGATTGTCTCTGTGAAATTATCATTGGTAAAGTTTCTAAATCAAGTGAACTAGAGGGCGACACCGAGTTCCATAAGCTGATGGAAGACCTTAAGTGGTATGGAGAGCTTGAAGGTCTTACATTATATGAAAACCGTAAGGCGATGTATTTGTTTAGAATTGGCAGATATGAGGAAGCGCTTAAGTATGCGCATGCTGCCGTCGAGAGGACCTCATGGAGGTTCAGTGCTTTCGTAACGAGGGCAAAAATCCGTTTAGGTTGCGGAAAAGAGATCGACCAGATTGCAGATGATATAAAGCAGTTGAGACGGCTTGAGTCTGATATGCGGACAGGGGAGGGAAAAGCTGGACGATTCCGAATAGACGAGATCGAAATACGGTACAAAGCCAGCATCGGTGATTATAGAGGGGCGTGGGAGCTACTGCAAAGATATAGAGAGATGCCTATATATGTAAGAGAAAGGTTAAGTATTGAGCTAGCAGCGATGGTCCGAAGTGCCAAGGTTGATGATCCCGAGCTAATGGCCTGGGCCGCAAGCGATGGGGGTTTGAAACCTAATTGAAATTAAGCCTTGATTTTAAGTTTTGGAGGATTTGAGGAAGACTCCCCATATTTTTCCCTAAAATGGTTCATGTTGTCTGTGAAAAAAAAGGGGGAGCGATTTCTGCTACTCCCTTTTTTTCTATGGCGCCCCCAAGGGGATTTCCTTCGACTATGCTCAGGACAAGTTCACCCCTGTTGCCGACGTGAAAGGGGTTTGGTCGGACCCCCAAATTTACCGTCGTCATGGACGGACAAGGGGGCAGAAAGGAGGGATTCATCAAGAAGTTTGATTACCGAAAAACTTGGGTCTGAGACCTTTCTTGCTCTTTGACAATCGGATAGCGATCTATTTTTTGCTGGTTACACCTACTGTTCAGTGAGGGTAGTTGCCGATAGTTGAAGATTACTGAAAGAAGTCATGCATCCCTACTCAATAGCAGGAAATAGGTACGTGCTTGAGAAAATAGATTACCATCGGAGGTCGTTTCGCATTCTGCTTTTTTGAAAGCGTCTGTTTCCCTCGCGGGAATCTTCTGAGGGTGGGAATCGCATACTTGAGCAGGTCACAGGTGAGGGTTATGGAATCGGGTGCGCTTTTTTCGGTCCCATTACCGTTTTGTCGCGCGTAAGGTGTTAAGGCATAAAGCTGCAAGGAGTAACTAAAGATCCTTGGCAACCCGAAAGCCGACGGTGGAGCCGCGGTGGTCTGGCCGCTCCCTACCGCGATTCGCTGAACGTAAGCGCCTGGAATCGCCGCTATACGAACCGCCACGTGACACACGCTCCTTTCCGGCTTTGGGCCCAGTCGGGTCCGTCACCTGACTGGATGGATAATCTCCATGCCAGTCCTGGCACCACTCCTTAACGTTACCGTGCATGTCATAAAGGCCCCAGGCGTTGGGCTCCCTTTTGCTCACGGGATGAGTCTTGAGGCTGAAAGGATTGGTCGCGTACCAGGCGTACTTTTCAAGCTCTGCTTTCTGATTGCCGAAGCAAAACCTGCCTTCGCTCTTCGCTCGGCATGCATACTCCCATTCCGCTTCCGTGGGAAGTCGATACTTCTTTCCGCCCTCCCTCTGGTTGAGATTTCGGATGAACTCCTGGGCATCTTCCCAACTGACCGTCTCGACTGGGCAATCATTGCCACATTCTTTGAAGAATGACGGGTTACTCCCCATCACCTGTGTCCACTGCTTCTGAGTCACCTCGGTAGTTTGCAGGTAGAAAGGTTTGCTGATCGTAACTAAGTGCTGCCTTTCGTCTTTAAACCGTCCGTCTTCGCCATCGGGGCTACCCATCTTAAAACTCCCTGCGGGAATCAGCCTGAAGCTCATGTCAATACTGTTTGTAAAGGTCTCTGGAGGCTTAGCCGTCAAGTCTATGTCTCCTATCCTTCTCTGCAGATAGATCACTAGCTCCATGTCCCTGTCCAGAGTCATCTCCCTTCGGTAAAGCAGCGTGACCCCCTGATAGACTTCTAAGAGATATGTTCCGGGGCCCAGCGCGGAGAATTGAAATTGGCCATTTTGGCTTGTGAACGTGGTAAAGTGCGAAATCCCTTTTGCTGTTGGGGCCATGAACTTCACTGTCAGTCCTGGAATACCTTTCCGGCTCATGTCGTCCAGAACCGAGCCCCTGAGCTTTAATTCATTTCCATAGGCGGGGGGCAGTGCCATGAGAAGGAGAACAAATACGAAAAGAAGCTTTTTCATCTCTTCGGCCCTCCTATTTGAATTCAGAAGGAACGGGAGGCAGGGCCTTCTGTTTGTAAATTGGTACAACGTCGGCAAAGATCTTTTGTTTCGGCAGAACGACCTCCCCATGCTCCATCTTCTTGAGATTGGCTCTGGTTTCTATGACGTTGTTACCCACAATGTAGAGAATTTTATATTCTTCGCCTGTACCTCTTGGAAGCGGCACCCGGAGAGAATAATCTCCTGACTGCAGGAGGGTATCCGATCCGGTGACCGCATAGATCATGACTGGAAATAAATCCGCCGTCAAACTTCCCTTGATGGGAATCTCTTCGCGGAACCTCTCTATTCTGACGATGGGATAGATCAAGGGGAAGAACCCCAGAACGAAAAGGACAAGGGCGGGAATGTTAGTCTTGAACTTTCCCACAGGTGTTTCAATCTCTGTGACTTGCTTTGATTCCCGGTCGATATAGATTTTCTGTTTATAAATGAGCCATATGCCCCCGGCGACCATGATGAACCCTGCGATAGAACTCAAATAATAGAGAACCAAGACTCTAAATTCCATGACGCCCTCCTCGATTTTCCGCAATACTTCCTACCTTGGGGGCCGGTCATCCGCAAGGCCGATTTTCACGCCTGAGCAAGATCTATGACTTTCGGTCCAGCCAGATACCAAAGCCTTGCCTGACACCATCCGTTTCTACCTCAACGACTGCCCAGATATAGACCGCATTACCTGACCCAAGTCCCAGCTGATCGAGTCCCCCATTAAGGCTGTTTTGAGTGTGTCTTGCCTACAAAGTTCATTCTTCTCCCCCCTAATTGATCCCTTTCAAAGTGCAAAAACCCTAAAGGTAAAAAACATCCGGCCCATTAAACATGCAACCATAAATACTATTTTTTGTCAATTGGGAAAATTGGATTGTGAAAATTATCTTTTGAGGATTACCATTTGAAACCTTGTATAGATACGCAAATTTAAGGAATCACGACTTCAGGAAGAAAGTTTTGAGACGAGACCAAAGAAAAAGCTTGACAAAAGATATAGAAGGTGGATCATGGTGTATATCAATAAAAAGGAGGGGGAGGCCGTGATAACCAAGATCAGAACAAATATCTTTCTTACCAAAACTGAGCTAAAGAAACTTAGGGCATTATCAAAGAAGACTGAGGCGCCAGTCGCCGTGCTTGTGAGAAGGGCAGTTGATGAGTATTTGGAGAGGTTTGAAAAGAAGGAGAAGAAGTAAAAAACCTCATTTCTCAAACCATCCTGTGGCTAGGAAGGTTTTCTAGTTTGAGATGAAAGGAGGTGAATTTAAAATATGAATTTCATATCTTATAGACTTGCCTTGTTCAAGCTGAATCGTAAGAGAGGCGAAGTAGTCAAAGCTATATCCAAGTTAGCTGAAGAGGCCCGGAAAACAGGCGGGGAAAGGAGGGCTCAAGAAATCTGGCAGACTGAAAGCTTCGATATTGACATGGTTGATGATGAGATTCTCGGTTTGGTAACTCGGTATCTTGTCAACAAAGCAAACAAGAGATTTCTACCAGTTCCTTCCCTTTCAGAAGGAAGTGACATATGGGACAGAAGTAATTTCACTGGAAAATACCATCTAACTGACAAGGGGATTAGAGAGATACGTAAGATGGTAAGGCAAGACATGAAAGAAAATATAGAAATTCTTTCACCTTATGTGACTATCTTGTTTGGATTGATCGGAGCAGCAACTGGTTTGATAGCAGTAATAAAACGATAAGATCAAGGTAGATCAATCCCTTAATCCCTAACCGGCCAATGGCCAAAAGAAGGAGGTGAGTTGAGTGGCGGAGATATGTTTTGTGATAATGCCTTTTAGCAGAACTTCAGATGATCACACCGAGGAATACTGGACAATACATTTCGAGACTTTCCTGAAGCCTCTTATCGAAGAGAATCCAGATCTTGAAGCCCGCCGTTCAGAAGCGTTGCGTGGAGATATTTTGAGACAAATCATTACAGACCTTGTTACTTCTCGTGTAGTAGTTGCTGACCTCACAGACCACAATCCTAACGTTTTTTGGGAGTTGGGGGTCCGACAGAGTTTCAAACATGGCACCGTTACAATCGCAGAAGAAAGTACCAAGCTTCCTTTCGATGTAGGGGTCAAAGGTACTCTATCCTATTATCCAAAGGATTACATAAAAATGCAGGGATTTCGCAAAAAATTTAGTGAAGCTATCAAAGACTGTTTGGCGAATCCTAATAACCCCGATAGCCACGTATTGGAAACTCTTTCTGGTCGGGGGACTCTATTTGAGATTTTTCGTCGAGATGAGGCACTACGTCGGTTGGAAGCATTATTAGAAGAATGCCATTTCAATTTACTAGGTATAAAGAGTGTATTCAATTTTGCTCAAGAGAACCAGAAAAATCCCTCGGAACGACATTTCCCTACTGTTCGTTTTAGATCTTGTGCAGTCGAATTACTAATAACAAATCAATACATCGATGAAGATAAATCATTTTTTAGAATAGCTGAACTTTATTTTATAGATACTATTATGTTTCACGAACAACTAAACCTTTGGCAACATAATCCCGATGGAGTTGAAAAGTTTCTGTTAGAAAAGATAGAAATGTATAGGAGTAGCTGCGAGAAATTCAAAATGAAGGCAGAGGCTGCACGTGATAAGCTGAGTAAACGATTTTGATGTGAAGACAAGAACCTAGGGAGCAGGTCTCAACATATGACATGGAAACTTATGTTTGACATAGAAATTTGAGAGGTGTATTCTTTGAACCAGGAAGTGCCAGAGCACGGAGAGACACCGAAAAACATCGGATAAATTTATGACATCTGAACGGGCTGTTGCCCAAATGATACTTGCAACGATTATACATTCGAGCTATAAGCATGGCAGCACAAATCTGGAATGGAGATATTGCCATGATGGGACAACAGACAGGAATTCAGCCGAAGATCTTCTATCATCATATGAACCTGGAACAAAGGATTCCCCGGACACACCTTCTGAGAAGGATTCAAGAGCAGATTGACTTTAACTTCATCTATGCAGAGGTCAGAGACACCTATGGGGGCAACGGGAATGTGTCCATTCCCCCTCCTGTAATCCTGAAGATGATGTTGCTGTTAGTTCTTTACAATGTTCGATCGGAACGAGAGTTAATGGAAACGATCCCCATGCGTTTAGACTGGCTATGGTTTTTAGGGTACGACATAGACAGTGAGGTGCCGGATCACAGTGTTTTGAGTAAAGCCAGGGCGCGGTGGGGAGTGGAAGCGTTTAGGGGGTTCTTTGAGCGAATGGTGTGGCAATGTGTGGAGGCGGGGTTAGTGGACGGCAGAAAGATCTTTGTGGATTCGAGCCTGGTGGATGCGGATGCATCGAACAACTCCGTGATCGACACGCGATCGTTGAAGGTTCAACTCCAGGAGGGCTACAAGAAGCTGGAAGCACGATTAGAGGAAAAGAGCGAGAGCACGGATTCCTCCAGGAGATACGTTAAAGAGAACAGCCGATACATTTCAACGACCGATCCGGATGCATCGATAGTGAATCGTGGCAAGCCCAAACTCTCCTATCAGGTACATCGGGCCGTGGATGAGCGGAGTGAAGTGATCACGGCGATCGAGACGACAACAGGAGATGTCAATGAAGCGCATGAGATGATTCCTCTGATAGAGAGCCACCGTTTAAATACAGGGATCAATGCGGATACGGTGGTGGCCGACAGCAAATACGGGACGATCGAGAACTTTTTGGCCTGTCATGATAGAGGAGTAGAGGCCCACATGCCGGACTTGAGGGAAATCTCATTGAAGCGTACAGAAAAGCAAAATATCTTTGGGGAAGAGCGGTTTGAGTATGATCGGGAGAGTGACACCTATCGTTGTCCGGCTGGGCATCGGTTGAAGCCTAGATCATTACATATGAGTCGGCAAAGTAGAGATTACGCTGCACCCAAGAAGATTTGTGCAGCATGTGACTTAAGAGAGCAGTGTACTAGAAACAGATCAGGTCGGACAATTAAGCGACATCTGAGGCAGGAAGATCTAGACAGGATGCGAGAAGCGAGTCGATCGGCCAAAGCGAAGCGGGATATCAAAGTGAGGCAGCATTTGATGGAGCGTTCCTATGCCAGAGGGACGCGGTATGGATATGACCGGGCACGATGGAGAGGGCTTTGGCGGGTGCAGATACAGGAATACCTGATCTCTGCTGTCCAGAACATTGAGGTTTTGCTTAGGTACGGATCTTACCTAAAGAGAAGTCCATCGGTGATGATGGAGCAGATCAAAGGGGCTGTGACAAGGGAGATAAGGTCCTTTTCAGATTTTAAGGAGCTAATGAACTCAAAAATTGGCCGAATGGTGCTATTTGGTTTTACTTACCCTCGGCTATCATTCATGGAAACTCAAACTGTCAGATATTTTTGAATTGGGCTTTTGAGCAACAGCCCGTAAAGATGTGACCTATTACATTGTCCTCAATTGCCAGAGCATTTCTGGTGGGAAGGAGGATCATCATGGGATTGTTAATATGTCTCGATGTTGGGTTCGGTGACGCTTCAATCATACAGACTGATAAAGCCACATTCCTGATTGATTGCCACTCTATTTCGGACTACCAATCCTACCTGCCAAAAGAGAAGAATATTCGCGCAATTTTTATCACCCACCAGCACAACGACCACTATTCTGGTCTGAACTACCTTCAGGATAACGGATATTCAATTGACTATCTAATCTATAGCCCATATGACAGGCGCCGTGGTGACAATAGTGTGACAATAGAAGAATGGAACGAGTTCAATTCTCTTAAAGACTCCTTCATAAGTAAAGGCACCAAACCCTACGCAGTGTACCGGCAAGATAATTTTGACAAGCCATGGTGGGACACTGGTACAGGTGTAAAATTCTGGATCGTAGGTCCCGATGCGAGTGTCGCGAACACAGAAACGAGAGAGATTCATGATGCATCACTAGTCATTGAAGCGGACATAGGAGAGAGGGTCTGCCTATTTGCGGGGGACGCTTCCGATATAAATCTTGAGTATGTAGCCAATAAAACCAAGAATTACTGTGACGATATTCTCCATGCGAGCCATCACGGCAGCTTGAACGGGGCGCACCTAGAGTTCGTTAAAAAGTCCAACGCTAAATATACATTGATTTCAACAAAGGCCGGAGTTCATGACAACGTTCCTCATCCGACCGCTCTCAAACGTTATAAAGATTACACCGAACACGACGTTCGGAGAACAGACATTGACCACACCTGGAGTTGGGAATTTTGAAAATGACGAGGAATGGGACCTGTTTACCTATTAAAAGAATAGAAGAATTAGAGGTGATAAAGAAATGGAGGAATATCTGAAAATTTGGTTTCTAGATGTTGGGCATGGGGATTGTGCATATATAGAAATGCCAAATGGTGCCAGAATGATGGTCGACTGCGGAGGTTCAGACAATTGGGCTTTTAAATTACTAAAACATTATAAAATTACTAAAAAGGAGTCTCCAAATGCATGGGGATATGCACTTGATGAATTAGTCATATCACATCCCCATGGAGACCATATTTCAGATATTATTGGAATACACGACGAAATAGGGTTCAAATGGCTCCAAGGGGGTTATAGGAATTTCATTGATGAGATAAAACAAGATGATATAGACTTCCGGAAAAGAAACAAAGACGCCGTGTTAAAATTTATTAGTGTTGTAAAAAATTACAATGCAGAATACAAAGTTGAAGAAGACCGCGTTGCAGCTGCTGACCCCCCATGTAAAGTTGAGTCAAAAAGGTTCCTTCAGTACGAAAAAGATATTGATCTAAATGAATTGAGTTGGTTTACAACTTTAGAAATCGGGGGTAAAAAGGTTTTGTTTACAGGAGATATGACTTCTGCAGGAGTGAAAAGAATCTTGGAATCAAAGAGAGCTTCTGAATTCAAGGAATTCTTGAAGAAAACGACAGTAGTAAAGGTACCACATCATGGGAGAGTAAATGGGTGCTCAAAAGAGATGTTTGAAGCTCTTGGAGATAAACCGCTATTATGTATTGCGTCGGACAAGGTTTTAGATAACACAAATGAAGGGACGTCGAATATTTCCTGGTATGGGGAAAATACAAGTGATGATTTGGTCTTGATAGATGGAAAAATGGAAAAGAGGAAAGTGCTTACTGCTAGAAAGGATGGTGACATTTATTTATCAATCTCTAAGGAAGGGGAAATAAGTGTTGTAACGAATTGTTTTAAAGATGTTCGAGAGAAAATAATGAGTTGATTGTAGGGTGATTTGAAAAAGAGGAAGGTGGTGATTGTGATGATAAACGAGGAGAAAAGTGTAGACTTTCTTTTAAAGGAGTATTCTGAAGCATACAATCACATGAGACATTACGATAATTTGGAATTGTCATTCATAAAATTTGTTTTTACTTTTGACATTGGAATCTTGTCTGCGTGCATTACGATCTATAATTATTTTAAGGGAACTGAAAAAATTGTAGTCAAACCGTTAGGCATAATTTCGTTATTGGGTTTTGCAGTAGGGTTGATTTTTTTAAGTTTGTGTGTTCGAAACAGGGTGTATTTCGTTATAGTTACAAGGGAAGTAAATAGGATTAGGAAATACTTTAATGAAAATATGGAGGGAAAGTTTAATTTTGATGAGATGTACATGAATCCGTTGTATCCGAAATATTTTAATTTTATGAGTACATATTCATTAAGCAAGTATCTTATTGGTTTATTGAACGCGATATTGGCTTCAATAGGATATTCATTGTTATGGTGTGGAGTTTTAGGATTTAATGTTTGGGTTCTAATAATAAGTTTTTTGGTACAGACGGGATTTATTATTGTGTACTTAAAAAATAAAGAAGGTAAAAAGGCGGATGAAGCAATCCATGGTGAAAAAGTAAAGGTAACGTGATATTTTCAAAAGTTCGATGGTAAATCTTAAAATCAAAAAGAGTAATCAGCGGGACGGGTCTTGAATCTTGATGTTTATGAAATATCAAAAAGCAAGACTCGACCCCAGTTATAAATAACAATTTACTCATGCCTGACCCCGTTTTTTTCACTGGGGACATCAAATTTTGAGCTAGTTGGCAAGTGATTGGCAGCATAATAAAACCCAAAAGATATAAGAATGCTAATGCAGGCTACTGGGAATGCGAGTGATTTCCCATGCCACAACCCGACAAACCAACGCCTGAACTCATCCATAAGCACATTTGCCTTTCCACCATAGAGTTCTAAATCCCGTAAATATTTCTTGGAATCTTCAGGCATAATCGGATAAACAGATCCACCTTCCTCTTCGTAACCCAAAACGCCGCTCGAATTATTCTGAGCTGTCTGATAAATCAAGATGGCACTACCCAAACCAACCACCAGGATAATGGCGCTGATGAGATTAAGCAATATATGCAGATCTGCGATTTTCCATTTCATGTTGTGCCTGTTTTTGATGAATACCGATTGATTTTGGAAAAAAGTATAAGAAAAGATGCCTTGTGGTGTCAATGGCCTGACCAGAGTGTAGCTGCCATTTGAAAAGGTCAAGTCCCGACCAGATTCACGACCAAGAATTACTTACTGAAACAAACGATTGATAAGGAATTTAAAAAGTAATAGATTACAATTGGTAATTCACAGATGACCCAATAACTTCCCAAGCATTCTAAAATGCATTCCTCACCTCCGCATATTCAATTTGACCTCCGCCCCAGCCCTGACTTAAAGAAATGATCAAACTGTCAATTTACCAAATTGTTACACATTGTACAAAAATGCATTGGGAGACTAAATCCATATTTTGTTCGTTTTAATTCCGGTTAATCAGAATTTTCTCAATATTAATCAAAAAATTATGGCACATTTGATGCTTTTCGTTACTCATTACCGATAAATCCTATTGACACTGAATAAACCCTATTAACCGCTCGCTTTTAAAATTCTGAAATTCATGAAAGGAGGGAAAAATTATGAAATGGATACCATTGGTTTTAGCGGTTTTTTTGATTTTTGGGGGATCTGCATCTGGAGCAACTCTATCCATTAAGGGTACGTGGACACCAAACACTGAGTATGACATGGCAGGGTATAATCTTTACCGGACTGATGGAACCCGGACGAAGATTAATGCCACTTTAATACCTTTCTTGACTGGTACCACGCCTACGGCGCAGTATAGTTTTACAGCTACAGTGTCTGGAGCCGCTGGAACAATGACATTCGTTATGACAGCTGTGGATACTTCCAACAATGAGAGCTTAGACAGTAATACGGCTTCATATAGTTATGACCTTGCTGCACCCGCTGCACCGAGGGCCCTTTCTATTGTCAAACAATAGAATAATTCATCTCCTGATAAAAATGCATATTTAATCGCCATAGGTTAAGGGCAGAATCGGAATTCGCTCTGCCTTTTTTGTTTTCGCAGGTTTCAATCCGTAATCATTAACTCCCAGATCAGCCTGCTACTGAAGATAGGGAGGTGTACTGGTTAGGCAAGAGGTAATTTGACAGGGTCTGTCAGATTAAGTATCGTTCAGGGCAAATACAAATAATCCGTCTTCGTCTATTAATGAGGACAAGAATCTAGGGGGCAGGTCAAAAACATATGACATGGAAACCTATGTTTGACATAGAAATTTGAGAGGCGTATTCTTTGGACCAGGAAGTGCCCGAGCACGGAGAGACACCGAAAAACATCGGATAAATTCATGACATCTGAAGATGGGACCCTATTGCATTGCCTATTGTATTGTCCCTATTGCATTGTCTCCTGCAGAAATAAAAAAGGCAGAGTCATTTCTGACCCTGCCTCATGCCTTTTCATTTAATCTTAATTTCAACAAGATTTCTCTAAGTATTTAGTTTCTATTTTTTTACAGACCCCTTTGCATAATCTACCATACCTTGAAAGTCGACGACGACCACAGGCTCATCTCCAATAACCCAGGCATCATGTCCCGCTCCAAGTAAAGAGACATCCCCTGTCTTAAAATCCCTTTCTGTCCCATCGTCCATTTTAACCCTTATCGTTCCGGATACGTGATACTGGAAATGGGGAGCCCCACAACTTTTGGTATTTACTAAAGGCTTGACAGATTTAGACCATCTCCATCCAGGTTGGAATGTAGCCCGTCCTATCGTTCTCCCTCCAATATTTATGATTTCCAATTTTCCTTTATCGAATGTCCTCACCTCATCCGAGATATTAAAATTTTTCCCTTCCATTTTTGCCATCTTGATCACCTCCTCAATCTATTGACTCATTTCTCCCCAGTCAAAATATGTGTATTCAAAACCCAAATGTCAACTAATTGTTGTTTAAAATCTGTTTTTGAAAGTTAATTGTGGAGGGGATTCCTGAATGATGAGAGATATTGATTTCCATCTGAAATATTGCATCTTGGAGGGGAATTTAAAATTGAGGACTTCAGGAAGAAGTCACCAAGACGCTTGACAATGTCCGTAGGATTAAACCCTTTATAATAATGTGTGAAAATCAGGATTCGAGTTAACAAAAATTGGACAAAAAAAGAAGGCTCACATGGGTCCTTCTTCGGAGACCTTCTCTTTCAGTTTAACGGTGGCCTCCGCCACCTCCACCGCCACCGCCATGGCCGCCTCCTCCATAACCTCCTCCATGGCCTCCTCCGTGAGAACCTCCAGAGCCGCCACCACTAAAGCCGCCGAAAGAACTTCGCCCGCCCATAGAAGGTGCGCTAAAAGACCTGCTTGGTAGGCTACTGAAGCTTCTGCTATGTGGTCTGCCAAAAGACCTGCCTGCGCCAGTCCCTGGCCCTTGAAAGTTTCGATATTGTCTTCCAGTATTGCCTGGTTGGCCGAATGCCCTGCCGTTCGCACTCCGGTTGAAGATGGAGGTAGCGCCTTTTCTGGCCTCCCGGGATACGAACCCACGGGAACCTGTTCCCCCAGGGGTGCGAGTTGCAGCCGTTCGGGTCGTCCTCGTTGTTGGGTCAACCCTAAGAGAGGCATGGGTCTTTGGGTCAATAAAGTGGTTGGAAATCAAATGATGACCGTGATGGAAATGATGATCATGATGGAAATGATGAAAATCGTTCAGGATGTAAAAGCCAGGGAAGAAGAAACCAGAACACCAGAATGGATAAGGCACCCAGCCATACAGGTAGTAGTAATCCCACGGCGGCGGATAGTAAGTGACAATCGGCGGGCCTTCCTCATAGTAATAGTTGTCAATTTCCTGAGGCTGGGCGTATTCGCTACTTGTTGGGGGTTGACTCTCTGCATACTGACCGGACCCAGGTGCAACTGCTAAGCCGAACTCGGTTGTGAGCCCCTGGAATGCCTGCAAGGCCTCATCTTTTCCCATGGGTAACTTCTTTAAGGCTGCCGCGGCAATCAAAGCGTTTTGCACCTGACCGATAATAATGGGAGTCATAGGATAATCGGCAATCCACCCGTTTTTCGGCGTAATACCGACCGAAGTCAGCATGTCTTCGGCCTGGGCCTCCGTTTCTGGCGTACCCAGTTTAAGGGCAGTCGCAAGCTTCAGCGCAAAATCACCTTCTGGTACAAGGGATTGTGAAATCGGAGGAACTTGCGTTGCCGTCCCCGTTGACTGTACATTAACCCCCATCTTTTCAGCAGGGGCTTCGGAAGGGGCTGTACGCTCCTTTCTTCGCGTACTTACCTCTTCAACGCTCTCGCGATAAATAGCAGGAACTTTGCTATAATCATCCGTAAAGCTTACCACGCCTCTTTCATCTATCCACTTATAAATAGTAGCCGATGCAGAGGAAGCGAAAATAAGTATGAATAAAATAAAAATGAGCTTCTTCATCTTTTTTCTCCATTTTGATTAAAAATACATCATGCCTTCCCCCAGTTCAAATTCAACCCTTTTGGTTGATTCATTGCAACTCATTGGCCCAGCCTGATAAACACTCTCTAATTACTTTAGACGTATTATTCAGTTTTTTATTCAACATTCTTCATACCTCGCGCTGCTCAACATCAATAATGACATCCTTGGTAATCAGTTAATTCTACCTTTGGAAAGAAAAGGATGTTTGCCTTTATTATTTAACCCAGTCTGGATCAGCTTCGGATTCTTCTGTTTCCTTTGATTCACCTCTTTCTTGCCTAATTATACGCAACAAGAATATCCTTTCTGAGCCGGCAAACAAATAGGCCGAGTCTACCGTTGGTTCATCCTTCGGCAGCTCGGCCATCTTCTTCCCAAAAGATCCGCCGCTTTCCTTCCCTACCTCACGGAAGGTTTGGCTTTATCGAGTGAGCCTCTACAACTATTATCTAAAGAAATCTTAGATTTGTCAAACAAATAATTGGTGATTTCCTTGGTTATTCTCTGAGGGTTGTTCCTCCTTTCCGGTACCACCCCGATCAGTTCATAACCCTTTGGATCACGCCAGCAGTGAAGTTCGTAACCTACCATACGTTAATCCTCTACTCACCTTTTAAACTTCTTAAACTCCTTCCTCAACACGTTTTTATCCGGATTTTCAATGCCGAGTCTCGGCTATCATCATAAGCTCCCATAACCACTCTATCTTTCTCAAACTTCAATATTTTAACGGAAGTCAAAAGGGAAAGAGATTTACACAAAAGTCTCGGGCTACTTCCCTAAAAATGTGAAAAAGGTCTCCCACTTTTTATTGATTTCAGATTGAAATCTTCTAATTTAAAGGAAGGTTCAAGAATCAAGACTTCAGGAAGAATTATGCAAGGAAAACCACTCTTACTCTTGCCAGAATTGATAAAAAGGCCATATTGAACTTTATGCCTCCATACCCTTCTGGTCAAGGACATCAATCACGGTTTTGAGGAGCAGGAAGAGGAAACCCTTTTGCTCCTCAGTTAATGCCACAGCATCCTCCCCTTCATCATCCTCCATTAAAGCATCAGCCACATACTTTACCACATAGGGCTGTCTGGAAATCTGAACACTGGCAACCCTATCGAGAAATTTTTCATGGGCCGATCCAACACGTCCCCAAACCTAATTCATAAGCCTGTAGTATCATGAATGAACAGGCCATGGACACATCCACCGTATAAGCTGGCTGACCACAGGCCATGGTTGCCTTCGATTCATTGCGGGATAAGACGAAAATAAGTACTTACCACATTTGTCGGTTGAATCTTCCCGTCTCGAATATATAGAACATAGCTTTCCAAAAGACGTGCGCCAGGATTTTTAGTGTGAATCTGTACCTTGATCGTTCCTCGTAACCCATAATTTACATCTGTTACCTTAAAACAGTGTGGGCCATCATCTGCGAAGTAGAAACAGGCTGCTTTAATCTCCGGTTCACCATCTGCCTCAAAACTGATATTCACAATAAATGGTAAATGTAACCTGATATTTTCCTTTTCTGGAACGAGCATACTTAATAATCTTAGCTCACCAGGAGCAAGGGGTTTAGGCACTGTGGCGCAAGAAGAAATTCCTAACAAGACCGCTCCCATCATTAAAACAGCTATTGAGATAGACTTCCTAATCACAGACATGCCTTAGAATCCCCTTTCCCTTTACCTTCTTTCTTTTTCCTTTTGTTTTTCATAGTCTCTTCTCTCCTCGCTAATCTTTCTGGAATTCATGGTAAGGGTTCCCTTATGGCGATCCTTGGAATATGACAACCAGATCTCTGTATTTTTGCCCCACCAAACATAAAATCCTCCAGCACGTTCTGTCGGTGATCGTTCTCTCCGTGCCCTTTTACTCATCTTATCCATACTTCCCTTAGGCTCAAAGGCTTTTCCAAATCGTTCAAATAACTCTTTTTTAAGAGCCTCGAAATTTTCCTCGCCTTCAAAATCAATCCATACACTCTCAAATTCTCCCATCCAAAATGAATAAAATATGTTTTCAAGTTTTGCCTCACCTATCGCTAAGGTATCCCCTTTTCTTCTATACCAGACTAAGTCTCTACCAGAGGATTTGTTTTGTTCAACTTCCTCCATGTCTTTTAATGTAGAAATCTCGATTCCCCACTTGATATCCCTGAAGCCGTCTGGGTCTGAGCGAGGCATAGAAGGCCGAGGGGGAGCAAAACAACCTACCAAAAAGATGGTGAATAAAATAGCTAAAATCTTACCCTTCTTCATGGCTTCTGCTTTCAGTTTTACCATTTTACTTAGGTGCTACCCTCCTTTTATTCTTTTTCTCTTCATCTCCCTATCCACCACTCTCACCATTTCCAGAAACTCCTCTCTGGTGAATATCCCCTTCTTAATGAGTAACCTGGTAAGGGCTTCCTGCTGGACGACCTGGGACATCAGGAGTTATTCAGAGGAAACTATTTGTTTAGATAACTTTCATTAATCAATTCTTCATTCACATCAGACATTGGGTGTTTGAGCATGGAAGAGTAAATGTGATGAGTTTATAATTCGAAATCCGATGTGAAAAATCCAGCTCTTTTGCGTTTATTCTTCAGGTTCCTTCAGAACAATGACATAATAAGTTACGGTATTTGTCCGTTGTGTTTTCCCGTCTCGAATATATTCAGCGTAACAGTCTATTCTCTTTGAACCCACAGGAACGTGAATCGGTACTCGGAAGTATGTATGCGACCCATATGTCACATCTTTCGCTTGAACATCAACACAGGATTGGCCGTCACCTGAGAAGTTGAAACAAGCTCTCAGAATCTTTGGTTCACGGTTTGCCACAAAATTAATAGTAGTCCAATATTCTACGTTCGCTGAGAGGTTACCACTTTGGGGAACATCCACACTTAATAGCCTGAGTTCGTCTGCACTGGAGGGGAGTTCTCTCTTTCCAATCGAGATAGAGGGTCCTTCCGGTCCAGTCGTGATAGTGGCACAAGAAGAAATTACTAACAAGACAGCTACACCCATCAGAACAGCTATTAAGGATTTCATAATTATAAACCTCCTTCCTATTATGTCCCTTTCTTTTTCCTCTTCATCCCCTATCCACCACCTTCACCATTTTCAAAAACCCCTCTTTGGCAAAAATCCCTTTCTCCACAAGCAACCCGGTAAGGGCTTCTTATTGGACTAACTGGGACACGATTTGTTTAGGATCAAGGGTGGTTGCTATAGAAGCCTCCGAAAAGATCATTTGGTTTGCTTTAAGAAATTTCAATAACTCCTTATGGAAGAGTTCCGGCGCTTCCAGATGAGGGATATGTCCAACGTCAGGCAATTCAATCAAGGAAGAGTTTGCTATCAGTTTTGCAGTCCTTCTGCCTAATTCCGGGTATTGCCCCACCAAAGAGAGCAGTTCTTTTTTCACTTTTGCTTTACCGACAACCGTTCTGTCGGATTGCCCAATGACCAGAAGGGTCTTTGACCTGATATATGGAAATTCATAGCAAACGGGTTGTTCGTAAATCATCTGGGATGTGAGTGCTGAAGACATGGCCAGCCTCGGGTATTCACCGCTTGCTTTCCACCTGAGAAAAACTTGAACATATTCTTCATAGTCAGGCTTCCATTTCACATAGTAACTTTTATGGTAATTCCGAATTCCTTCCTCTGTGGCGTTCAGTTCATTACGATATGCTTCTTCAATAGGAGTATAGGGCACATATATTCTATAATCTTCCAGACCAATGGGATTCTCAAGGATCAGATGGGTAACCGTCTCAGGATACATGAGGGTAAATCTTGTTGCCAGCATTCCCCCCATCGAGTGACCAACAACCGCAACTTGCGTTATTCCGAGGCTGTCCACAACTTTCTTGGTATTGATTGCTAATGAATGAAAGCTATAATGGATATTCGGTTTTGACGATTTCCCAAAACCGATCTGGTCAGGGACAATCACTCTGAAGCCGTTTTGAGACAAGATATGAATAGTCTCTTTCCAGTAGGCTCCGAAGAAATTCTTTCCGTGTAAAAGTAATACGGCCATGCCATTCGGGGTTCCTTCAGGTGGTATATCCATATAGGCCATTCTTAACAGTCTGTTGAAAAACTCTATTCAATAAATTCTTTGCT
Source organism: uncultured delta proteobacterium (assembly GCA_963827685.1). Taxonomy (GTDB): domain Bacteria; phylum Desulfobacterota; class BSN033; order BSN033; family UBA1163; genus UBA1163. The sequence goes on from CAWHBU010000003.1 coordinate 309,525, forward strand.
TTAATATATCACAATGGTAGAATATGGCAACTTTTGAATAAAGGAGGAGCCATTGTTAGGAGAAAACCCACGAAGTGAGCGCATGTTCTACTATGTCCGGATGGAAGATATCGTTCCAGAGAACCATCTTCTAAGATTGATCGACAGACATATCGATCTAAAATTCATTCGGGACAAAGTGAAGCATCTATACAGTCATACAGGGCGTCCATCGATTGATCCGGAGGTATTACTCAGGATGCTTTTAATTGGGTATCTGTATGGAATCACATCAGAGCGTCGCCTATGCGAAGAAGTACAGATGCACATTGGGTACAGGTGGTTTGTGGGCTTGAACCTTGAAGACAAGGTGCCAGATCATTCGACCTTCTCCAAGAATCGGCATGAGCGGTTTTCAGAGAGCGATCTATTTCAGAGAATCTTTGACGAGATTGTGAATCAATGTGTCTCTCAGGGGTTGTTAACAGGAAAGCATCTGACGGTGGACAGCACCTATGTACAAGCCAATGCGGCCTTAAAGAGTCTAGAACCAATAGTGGTGACCATGGGGACAGGAGAATACATAGAGAAATTAGAGAGAGAAAACCCTGTAACAGAAGAGCCTTGGGAGCCTGGGGACGACTATCCCCATCGGGGTCAGAAAATAAGCAATGGGACTCATCGGTCCAAGACCGATCCGGATGCCCGTCTGGCAAGGAAATCGTTGAAAGCAAACACCCAACTTTATCATGGAGTGACCTATATCATGGACAACCGGAGCCGGATCATCGTAGGGGCGGATGTGGGAAAACCAGATCGGAAAACTGACTGCGAAAAGGCGTTGAAGCAGATACGAAGGATTCCATTTGCTTTTGGGATAAAGCCGGAGAGCTTAGGAGCAGATAAGGGGTACTCCACGGGAGAATTTATCAATGCACTGGTCAAAGAGAAGGTACAGCCTCACATTCCAATCATGGATTCTCGGAGTCAAAACGATCGAGGGATCTACTCGATAGAACAATTTAGCTTTGATCCGGGTGAAAACCGGTTTCTCTGTCCGTCGGGGAAGGAGTTGAAATATTGGGGAATTCATAAACCCAGTAAGCAGCATGTCTATAGGGCGAGGGCGAAGGATTGCAAAGTGTGTTCGAGGAAGGCGGAGTGTACGAGGGACAGGTCCAGATCACTCAGTTATCACATTTATGAGGAGTTTATCAATCAAGCGAGGCAAATCAATCAAACAAGGGCTTATCGGATATCGCAGAGGATGAGGAAGAGGATTGAGGAGCTATTTGGAGAAGCAAAGGAGTGGATGGGACTGAGGAGGGCTAAATTCCGGAGGCGGAAGTTTATCAGAGAACAGGTATTAATGACGGCGACAGCGCAGAATATAAAAAGGATGGTAAAGCTGTTATCCAAAGGAGGATACACAAAGCAAGCCCAGGTGGCCCAACAGCTTGGGGAATCGTTTCTTTCAAAGACATTTTCTAAATTATTTGGTTTGATGACTCTTTTCAGGTTTCGAACTCAATATTTTCTTCAGGGTTGCTGATAAATGCTTAGTTTTTCAACAGACTGTTAAGTCCTGACCCTCTATGGTAAGGGGAAGTAATTTTACCGGGTAGGGATAGTCATAATTTTCCATTGATATGGATAGGGGTATCGTCTCTTGAGCAATTGCGGTGAAGGGCAGTGAGAAGATCCAAATCAATAAGCCGTAACTCAACATTTTCGTTGACAAACTGACAAAAGCCTGTGTGGAACATTTCATGGTCGATCCCTTTCTTTAAAGCGCTTGATATATACTAGAATCTGTCAAACCGTTAGGGAAATTATGAAAGACTTCTCAAAAAATTCTTTAACTTGTTCATAGCCTCTGAAGAAATATCAATAAATTTTACTCCGCACCGATAATCTCCCCAGACTTCACCTAAATGAATATCTATCCAAGCTGCCTCAGCCAACGTTTCAGTGGTATTCAAATCAGAACCTGAAGTGAAAAAGAGTTTAACCTTTAGATGCTTGCCCTCATATACCCACCCAATAGTTAGAGGTTAAGAATGGATTGCTTCAGTATTGATTGGATTGTATTCTTTTCAGGACATGGTGTCAATGAGAATTGGATGGGCAGGTGCCCTCAGAAGTACGAACGGTTAGAAGGTGGAATAAGAAGGAATGGGAAAAGAGATGCGTCTCGACTTAGAGATCATGCCCACTTTACACGATGAGGAATATCCTAAACAGGTTATCGATCCTCGGCACCGCCACTGCTTTGTTAGGGGGCGTTGATACTATGAGTTTCGGTGGATGTCTGGTAGGAGGGGGGAGATTTTGGATTATTTTGGACAGCAATGATCAGAGGATATTGTTGATGAAAACGGGGCGAGCCATCATATTTTAGTCGGTTCCATCCCGATTGTTTTCACTGGGAACATCAGATTTTAGGCGGGATGGCAAGTGATTGGCAGCATAATAAAACCCAAAAGATATAAAAATGCTAATGCAGGCTACTGGGAATGCGAGTGATTTTCCATGCCACAACCCGACAAACCCACGCCTGAACTCGTCCATAAGCACATTTGCCTTTCCGCCATAGAGTTCTAAATCCCGTAAATATTTCCTGGAATCTTCAGGCATAACCGGATAAACAGATCCACCTTCTTCCACGTAACCCAAAACGCCGTCCGAATAATTCTGAGCTGTCTGATAAATCAAGATGGCACTACCCAAACCAACCAGCAGGATAATTGCGCTGATGAGATTAAGCAATGCATGCAGATCTGCGATTTTCCATTTCATGTTGTGCCTATTTTTGATCAATACCCAATGATTTTGGAAAAAAGTATAAGAAAAAATGCCTTGTGGTGTCAATGGCCTGACCAGAGCGTGGCTGCCATTTAAAAAGAGCAATCAGAGGGCCGGGTCTTTAATCTTGATGTTTATGAAATATCAAGAAGCAAGACTCAACCCCAGCCACTAATTTAGCGGCCCGCCCAACCTGCATCAAAACAAAAGGGTTAGCAACTTACAGCTAACCCTTTTGAGTTAATCTGGCGTCCCCAAGGGGATTCGAACCCCTGTTGCCGACGTGAAAGGCCGGTGTCCTTGGCCGACTAGACGATGGGGACCCTTTTCATATTACGGAATGCGGATTGTAGAATGCGGAATTAAGATCTAAAATAAATCCGAATTCCGAAATCCGAATTCCGAAATAGACACTGGTGGGCCGTGCGGGACTCGAACCCACGACTCTCTGCTTAAAAGGCAGATACTCTACCTCCTGAGTTAACGGCCCCTCTCAATTCAAAGTAAGGAAGAATCCATCAAAATGTCAAGCAAAATCTAACAGAGCCTTTAAAAACTACTGCACGCTTTCATGATTACACAGATTCCAAAAAGTGATTACGCAGATTTTTCTTTATTTTCCAACCCGTTTCTAGATCTGTGTAATCGTTTCATAATCCCTGCCTACCGGCAGGCAGGCGTGTCATCAGAGATTTCTGGACTTTTTCAGAAATCTCTTTAGAAAGGATTCTTAACCCTTACCGTTTCACTTCTTTCCGATCCAACGGAAATCATCGTGATTTTTGTACCGATCAATTTTTCAATTCTTTTGAGATACCGCCTCGCATTCGTGGGAAGGTCCATAAAATTTCTTGCTCCCTTAACCTCGGTTTTCCAACCTCCCAATTCTTCATAGACGGGTTCCGAGCGTTTCAATATTTCGAGGTTAGAAGGAACATGGTAGAAGACTCTCCCGTCTGCACGATACCCCACACAGATCTTAATGGTATCGAAATCATTCAAGACATCCAATTTGGTAATGACCATCTCCCGGATGCCGTTCACTCGGACAGAATGGTTGACCACCACGGCATCGAACCAACCGCATCGCCTCGGCCTCCCTGTCGTGGCCCCATATTCCCCTCCCCTTTGGCGAATTTTCTCTCCTAACTCATCTTGAAGCTCTGTCGGGAAGGGCCCCTCACCGACCCGCGTGGTATAGGCCTTGGCCACTCCGATTACGGAGTTGATCATCGTCGGACCAATTCCAGATCCTGCACAGGCATTCCCCGCCAACGTATTCGAGGCAGTGACATAAGGATAGGTTCCATGATCCAGGTCTAACAAGGCTCCTTGCGCCCCTTCGAAGAGGACATGTTTTCCCTTTTTAATTTCTTCATGGAGAATCAGTGACGTATTCTTCACATATTTCTCAAGTCGATCCTTATATTGAAGATATTCATCAAAAATTTCTGAAAACTCGAAACCTTTCTCTTTCAATATTTGGGTTAAATAGACATTCTTCTGGACGAGGTTTGTTTCCAGCTTTTCTCGAAATACCTTTTCATCCACAAGGTCAACCATCCGAATCCCGCAACGGGCCACCTTATCTTCATATGCAGGACCTATTCCCCTCCCCGTGGTGCCGATCTTGAAAGTTTTTTCTCTGGCAACATCAATCCTCCGGTGATAGGGAAGGATGAGGTGAGTTTCCTCACTGATCATTAACTGAGAGTCATCTTTGAAATATCCCCTCTTTTTAATCTCATCAATCTCCTCAAGCAATACGGCTGGATCTAAGACCACACCATTACCGATGATGCACTTTTTGTTTTTATAAAGGATACCGGAAGGGATGAGATGGAAGACAAATTTTTCTCCCTTCAAAACGATCGTATGCCCGGCATTGTTCCCGCCCTGGAACCTCACCACGAGATCGGCATACCGGGTCAACAAATCGACAATCTTCCCTTTCCCCTCATCTCCCCATTGAGCTCCGACAACAACGACATTGGCCATATCCACCCTCATCCCTGAACCGTGTGAGGTTCAGGGCTCCGCCCTGCATCCTATCCTGAACTTCGTCGAGTTCAGGACCAATCATGAACCTTACATGGTTCATGGCGTGGTGCAGGGCCAAACCCTCTTCCCCTGCCTACTGGCATGCAGGCATCAAGGGAGAGGGCGTATTTTGATTTACCATGAAGCGATTACAGTTGAATTTGACGAACCGAGATGATATTCGGCAACCTCAAAATCTCGCCCACCATTCCCGGTGGCAAGGGGACATCCAGATGGAGCAGTGAGATCGCATTGCCACCCATTTGATCGCGTCCAAACTGCATTGTCGCAATATTGATATTTCGGCTTCCCAAGGCATTCCCAATATTCCCGATCACCCCGGGTTTGTCATAATTATTCACTAATAGAATATGTCCCTCCGGAATGGCTTCGATGAAAAAATCGTTCAGCTTGACGATTCGCAATTCTTTCCTTCCGAAGAGGGCCCCTGCAATATAATTTTGCTCCATCTTCGATCGGGCCCTGAGGGCAATTAAACTTGCAAAATCTTCTGCCTCAGCCCTGGTAGATTCTGTGATTTTTATCCCCCTTTCTTTTGCCATGACGGGAGCATTGACAAAATTGACGGTCTCACCCACAAAAGGTGTAAGGAGGCCTTTCAAGACCGAAATGGTGATCGGCTTTGTCCCATATTCCACGACCTCGCCGTGATATTCAATCAGAATCTCTTCGATAGCGTAATTTGAAATTTGAGCTAAAAAGCTTCCCAACTGCTCTCCCAGCCGGAGATAGGGCCTTAAGAAAGGAAGGATTTCTGGGCTGACGGCTGGTATGTTGATAGCATTGCGAGCCTCTCCCAAAGTAAAAAAATCGACAATCTGTTGCGAGATAGCAATGGCGACATTCTCCTGAGCCTCCTCGGTAGCGGCTCCTAAGTGGGGAGTGCTGATCACCTCCTCTAATTCCACCAGAGGGTTTCCAATGGCAGGCTCTTTCTCGAAGACATCCAAGGCCGCCCCAGCCACTTTCCCTTCCTTAATAGCGTCATAAAGGTCTTTCTCATGGATGATCCCTCCACGGGCACAATTGATCAAAATCACGCCCTTCTTCATCTTTGCGAAGGCTTTCTTGCCGATGAGGTTCCTGGTTTCATCCGTTAAAGGGGTATGGATACTGATGAAATCGGAACGGCTCAGCAGTTCATCGAACGATACCAGGTCGACCCCTTTCTTCTCGGCTACCTCTTTTGAAAGATAAGGGTCGTAACCGATAACCTTCATCTTCAGGCCTCTTGCACGATCGGCGACAATCGTCCCGATGACCCCGATGCCGATCAGTCCAAGGGTTTTATTATAAAGTTCCACTCCCATAAACTTTTTCTTTTCCCACTTGCCGGCTTTCATCGAACCCGTTGCCTGGGGTATCTTCCTCGAAACAGAAAGGATCATGGCAATCGTGTGTTCCGCCGCGGCAATGGCATTTTCTTGGGGAGTATTCATCACCACGATACCCTTCTTCGTGGCGGCAGGGACATCTACATTGTCCAACCCAATCCCTGCCCTCCCGATCACTTTCAAACGTTTCCCTGCCTCGATGATATCAGCCTTTAGTTTTGTCTCGCTTCGGATTATGATCCCGTCATATTCCGGAATAATCTTCTTCAGCTCTTCCGGAGAAAGTCCGGGTTTAAGATCACAAGTCAGGTTCTTCGCCTTTCCTAATATTTCCAGCCCTTTGCTCGATAAAGCGTCGCTGACTAAAACTTTTTTAATCTCCTCCATCTCATATCACCTCAAGCCGTCCGGGTCTCCTTTCATTTCATCAAGATCTCTTCAGCTGCCTTCACTCCTGTTCCAAGCTCAAATTCATAGCCCATTTCCTTCAAAAGCATCTCCAGCGCTGAAATGACCATCACCATGTCCAGTCGCTCATAATATCCCAGATGGGCAATTCGAATAATCTTGCCTTTTGCCTGATCCTGGCCTCCTGCCACGGTGATTCCGAACTTCTCAAAAAACAGATTCTTCAATTTCCCACCCTGTATCCCCTCCGGAACTTTGACGGCTGTAACCGCATTGCTCGGTGAATCAGGCGCATAGAGTCCAAGACCCAAAGCCTTCACCGCGGCACGGGTGGCCTCTGCCAATTTTTCATGGCGCCGAAATACCGCCTCCATACCCTCTTTTCGAATCATATGGAGTGCCTCTCTCAAACCCACAAACAAGGAGATGGCTGGCGTGTAAGAACTCTGGTTCTTCTTCGTGTTTTTCAACTCTTTTTTAAAGTCAAAATAATATTTCGGCAAGTTTGACTTCTCAGCAAGCTTCCATGCCTTATCGCTTAACGCCGCAAAGGCAAGACCGGGAGGAAGCATCAAGGCCTTTTGAGAACCACTGATCAACACATCGATCCCCCACGCGTCCATCGGGAGATTGAACACACCAATGCCCGTAATGGCATCCACGACGAGCACCGTCTCTTCATATTTTCTTACGATCTCCGCAATCTCAGTAATGGGATGTTTCACTCCCGTCGAGGTTTCGCTGGCCTGTGTGTAAACCGCTCGAACGGAAGGATTCGATTCTAACGCCTTTTGAATCTGCTTTGGATCCACCGCCTTTCCCCATTCCACATCAATGGGGATAAACTCGATCCCGTAGGCCTTACAGATCTCCCCCCACCTTTCACCAAACTTGCCTCCACGAACAACGATGGCCTTATCTCCTTTGGAAAGGATGTTAGAGACCGCTCCTTCCATGGCCCCCGTTCCAGAAGAGGTAAAGATCAACACCTCATTTTTCGTCTGGAAAAGATACTTCAACCCTTCCCTGATCTCAGCAAAGATTTTTTCAAACTCCGGTTCCCGGTGGTGCATGATGGGCTCGGCCATCTTGAGAAGCACCTCCGGCGGAAGCATGGTCGGCCCAGGCGAGAATAAATATTTCTTTTCCATATCAAACTCCCTTTAAGTGAGAAAAACCACATAATATTATTTTATATTCACCCCTATGTCAATACTCCCTTCGCTTTTGGAAGCTTCCCAGCGAAAGCGTGACGCTTTCCGGATACAAAGGATCACTTCGCATACTGTCCTTTCCTGCCTGCCACAGGCTGGGAGGTCGAAGGGGAGACCGGCAAGGGAGATCATAGGGGTTGACTTTTGGGGAATTATTTTCTAATTTTTAGAAAGGTCTTTCAGACTGGTAGGTTCAATGGATCGCATGGCGACGAAAACATTGGCTGAGATCTATATCCAACAAGGTCATCTTCAGGAGGCCTACGAAATTTTTAAAGCCCTTAGTGAAAAAGAACCCAATAATATGGAAATAAAACTGAGGTTAGAAGAATTGCGTAAACAGTTAAACTCTTCCTCTCCCTTAACCCATTCCCTTCCGCGCTCTACAGAGGAAAAGATTCGTTTCCTGGAGAAATGGCTGGCCAATATCCGTGAACGGAGAAGAGGATAATGGAAAATTCTCTTTACGAAGAACGTTTAAAATCTGTTCGGAAGATCATGGATTTGAATCAACTGGACGGAATCCTTTTCAGCAGTCTTGAAAATATTCGCTACCTTTGTGGTTTCACTGGCAGTGATGGTGCCTTCGTGATCACCCAAAAGGAATGCTTCTTTCTTACAGACTCTCGATATTGGACCCAATCCGAAGAGGAGGTTCGGGAATCTCAGATCGTCCATTATAAAAAGAAAATGGAGGGGATTAACTCTCTCCTAACAGACTTAGAATTAAGAAAGATAGGGTTTGAATCTACTTCCTTTCCTTTCTCAGCCCATCAGTTCCTTACAGAAAGGTTGGCTTCTGATGCAAAGCTTGTCCCTTTAGAGGACGAGACCAAAAATATAAGGGCCCTCAAAGATAGACGAGAACTGGCTTTGCTCCGAACCTCCATCGAGATCGCATCCAATGCCTTCCTTCACGTCCTGGAATTACTTAAAGAAGGTGCGCTGGAGAGAGAGATCGCTCTTGAGATGGAGTGGTTGATGAAGCGGAAAGGTGCTGACGCCCTTGGATTTGATATCATCATCGCCTCTGGGAAACGATCGGCTCTCCCCCATGGAAAGGCAAGTGGCAAACAAATCGAAAGAGGGGATTTTATCCTGATCGATTTCGGCGCAGGATTTCAAGGTTACCATTCCGATCAGACACGCACGGTGATCTGTGGCAACCCCTCTTCAGAACAGCAAAAAATCTATCAAATCGTCAAAGAAGCTCACGATCAAGCGATTGAGAAGATTCGGCCGGGCATCCCCATTTGTGAGGTGGATGGAGCAGCAAGGGATCACATTCGAAATCACGGCTACGGAGAATATTTTGGTCACGGAACAGGTCACGGTATAGGGCTTGCCGTCCATGAGGCTCCTGTGGTCAACAGTGAAAACAAGGGGCTCGTTGAGGAAGGAATGGTGTTTACGATAGAGCCTGGCATTTATATACCTGATTGGGGAGGAGTTCGAATAGAGGATATGGTTCTCGTTACCCCCCACGGGGCAGAAGTATTAACTTATCTTCCTGGTCAAGTGACGGTGATCTAAAGAGGTCTCTTTGAGAGACCTCTGATTTTGAAATCTGTGTAATCAAAAGAACGCATAGTAGTGGTTTAAGCTCTCTTAAAAATTCCCTTGACAAGTCTCAATCGTTTCTTATATTTTGAATTTTGAGTATTGATTGATTTTAGAAAGGATGAGGCGGGCATAGCTCAGTTGGTAGAGCATCGGCTTCCCAAGCCGAGGGTCGCGGGTCCGAACCCCGTTGCCCGCTCCAAATTTTTTCTGAGCAATCTTTCATGACGGTTACGTCACCCTTGAACAAAGAAAATTCAAATCCCCCCTCGCCCCCTTTAGAAAAGGGGGGTTGGGGGGATTTGAAACTTATTTTCTGAGCGAGTGATTTTGTGCTTGCTTTTTAGAAACTATTTTGTATACTTAATACCTAAATCACTTCAGAAGGAGGAGGAAAGAATATGGCAGGAAAGAAACCCCTTACTAAGGCCCAAATCGTTTCATATTTTGCGAAGAAGTTCGACCTTTCAAAAAAGGTCGCTTCCTCAGTCATTGACGAGATGGCAGCATTAGCCATCGCCGAAACCAAAAAGGCAGGTGTCTTCACCTTTCCCGGGGTCGGCAAACTCGTCCTGGTTAGACGTAAAGCACGCGTCGGAAGAAATCCGGCCACGGGCGAGCCGATCAATATCCCAGCCAAGACCGTAGTGAAGATGCGTGTCGCTAAGGCTTGCAAGGAAGCGATCGTTCCACCCAAAAAATAAATATATTAAACTGGACACAAGCGAGCTGAATTGAGGACTCTTCTGTAGAAAGGGATTTCTATATCCATAATTCTATGGATATTTGAATCTTACTGACAAATTTACAGCGGGGACGAATTTGTTTCCCCGCTGTAAAAGGTTCTAATGGGAAGAACCTTTCTTTCTTCCGACTTTGAGAGAGCGTGTATGCGTGCGGGCCGGGCATTCGACTGATAAGGGTCCCTCGATCAAATCTTTATTGATCTCTTCATTCATAAATCAGATTAAAAAGTTTGTTAGCCAGCTCCTTATCCAGTTCCTTCAGAATTTTATATTCCTCGATAGCAGATCCCCTGTCATCCAGCTTCAAATAGGACATGCCCAAGTTGAGATGGGCTTCAGCCAAGGAAGGCTTCAGCCGGACGGCCTGCTTGTAAGAGTCAATCGCCTCCTCGAATCGTCCCGTATGAAAATAAGCTGCCCCTAAGTTTAAGTGCCCTTCTGCATAATCAAATTTGATGCGAATGGCCTCCTTGTAGGAATCGATGGCTTCTCTGTATTTCTTCAGGGCAGAATAATTATTACCAAGATTATAATGAGCCAGAGCGAAGCCAGGTTTGAGGCGAATGGCCTCTTTACACGACTGGATAGCCTCCTGATAACGGCCAAGTCTTTGATACGACCATCCCAAATTATTATGAGATTCGGCGAGATCGGACTTAAGCTGGATGGCTTGTTTGCAGGATTCAATCGCCATGTCATAGCGACCAACCATCCCATACGCGGCGCACAGATTATTATGAAAGTCGGCATCCTTGGGGTTGATGCGAATGGCTTGTCGATAAGATCCGATGGCCTCTTTGTATTGTCCCAGTCTGGCCAAACAATATCCGATCTGGAAATAGGCCTGAGCATGCTCCGGGTTTCTCTTGACCGTCTCAACAAAATAGGGGAAAGCTTTCTCATAGTCCTCCGCCCAGAGGAGACGAAGCCCGATGGCGTAAAGTCCTTCTGCTGAGGCAAGCCAATCTTTTATTCTCCCTTCTTCCCGCTCCGAAAGGGTTTCTCCTTGACGGATGGCCAACCTAACTATTCTCTCCCCAGGAATGGCAAAATTGAGGTTCTGACCTGCCACGACAAAAAAGGTGGCAACCCCGATCACTTCCCCTCTCATGTTGATCACGGGACTGCCACTTGACCCTGGGGATATGGGAGCGGTTACCTGAATGATGTTCCCAAATCCAGGGGTTTCCCTCACGGCAGAGACGATGCCATCTGAAACTGTTTTATCCAGTCCGAGAGGCGTTCCAATGACTACGATCTTTTCCCCTGCTTCGGGCAAGGTGGTGATGATTGACAAAGGGCGCGCAGTTTCTTTGGGAATATTGACTGAGACCTGGATAAGATCTCCTACTTTGTCTTCGGCTACTACCTTTTCAACCGGGTACTCCTTCCCATCATTTGTTCTGATGACCGCGCGGTTTGCCTCCTGAAGGACATGAGAGTTCGTGATCACATCTCCTTCCTTATTAATAAAAAAGCCACTTCCTTGACCAAGAATTTTCCCTTCCTGGTCATAAGTCACAATAACAACGATCGAGGGTGCCACTTTTTTTATTAGAACAGGCAGGTTCTCCTGGCCCGGTGCCGAAGAAACAGTTAGAATGAAAAAGAGAAAAAACACTTTGAAGATTAAATGGCGAGATCTTCTCATGTCTATCTTAACGAAGCGCTCTTAACATGAATAATATGCTTTTATTAAAATTGAAAAATATCTACAACGTGGGACAATATCTCCCGACTGACGTCGGGACACATTCACCCTCCCGGTTGAAGCCTGGGGTCTCCTGTTGCCGGGGTAAATACCGTCGCACCACCTCTTCACCTTAACGTCGCATAGAACCGTTCCAAAAGGCGGCTGGGTGTGTTGGAAAACCTTTACAGCGGGCACCTCTTAGCGTTGTTCTACTGCTTTTCCAAGTGTATTGCAGAAGTCACCTTAGTGGATATTGTATGTTGCCCATAAAACATTTCAAAAACCCGCTTGGTAAAGGTTGGGAAGTACACCCAACCGCCTTTTCAATGCAACATTAAGGTTTATTTGAGGATTTTTTTGATGGCTTTGATGAATCTGCGGTTATCCTCCATCCTTCCAACGGTCACCCTGGCAAAAGTGGGATAGCCCCATATCCCACCAGGACGAATGATGACTCCTTCCCTCAGAAGTGCCTGAAAGATCTCTTCCGAATCTTTTTCAAAATCGAGGAAAATGAAGTTGGCCTGGCTGGGGACGTAGGGAAATCCCATCTTATCCAGTTCTTTGTAGAGATACCTCTTCCCTTCGTAAACCAATTGAATTGACCTGATGGCATGATCTTCATCTTTTAGTGCAGCCACTGCAGCCACTTGTGCCAGCCGATGGACAGGAAAAGGATCCCTCACCTGATAAAGGCAATCCACTAAGTCTTCCTTTCCCAAGGCATAACCAATCCTCAACCCGGCCAGCCCATAGACTTTGGAAAAGGTTCGAAGGACGATGATCTGTTTCCTTTCTTTGATACAGTCCAAACCATTTGGGTAAAAGGCATCTTCCACAAAATCTCCGTAAGCCTCATCCAACACAACGACAACATGCTTTGGAAGGTGGGCAAAAAAATAGTTGAACGCCCCTACGGGAACAGTCGTACCGGTCGGGTTATTTGGATTGCAAATAAAGACTAATTTTGTCTTTCGGTTGACCTTCTTTAGCATCGCATCCAGATCATGCGTAAAGTCTCTCAACTTCACCTTGATTGGTTTTCCGCCCATAATCTGGGTCACATTGGTGTAGACCGGGAAAGTGGGATCCGCCATCACCACTTCATCCCCTTCGTCCACAAAGGCATTCGCGATCATGAGAATTAAATTGTCCGCACCATTAGAGATCACAACCCTTCTTTCAGGAATTGAAAACTTTTGGGCCAGTGTTTGTCTCAAAACTGTACAAGGGCCTTCCGGGTAAAGATAGATTTTTGATAGTTCCTTCCGGATGGCTGCCAATGCCTTTGGAGAGGGACCAAGCAGATTCTCATTCGAGGCAAGTTTCGTCCACCTTTTTGCCCCGAACTCCTTTTGAACCTCCTCAATCGACTTCCCAGGGCTATAGGACATTATATTCAGGATCCCTTTTCTTGCCAGCTTTTCGATTTTCATCTTCGTCTTCCTTTCCTAAGTTATAAACAAAATCTTTAAAACAAACTTCGAATACTTGTCAACGAAATATTAAGGCCGAAAAATAGACATTGAAAAAGGATTCTTCCGGCTTTGGTGTGGGTGGCACCCCCCTCTTGTAACCCACCTCAATTCCCCCCTTAAATTAAGGGTACCCCCCTTCATCCCCCCTTAACCTAAGGGGGGAATAGAGGGGGGTTACAACGGCGACGGAAGTTGAGGCGCAATCAGACTGATGCGGAGAAGACCCCCTGGGCACACCTGCAAAACAGGTAACCCCACCCAGCCTGCCCCTCAGATAAGAGAAGACAACCCAAAAAAAACCGGAGGAGCTATTTTTGGGTAAAACCTTGCGTTAACGAAGAAAATTAAATGAGGGATTAAAGGGAAGCAGAAAAGGCAAAAACGCCACCGAACGGGTCAAGATAGAAATTATTCCTCCCTGGATGCCATGGTCTCGGCAACCACATTCAAAATCTGGTTAAAATCGAAGGGCTTGGAAATAAAAAAGTCAATACCATACTCCTCCACTTCGTCTTGATTCTTCTCAACCCGCCATCCCGTAATCATTCCTACGGGCGTGTGAGGGCTTGTCTCTTTAATCATCCTACATACCTCCCAACCCGACATCCCGGGCAATCCCAAATCAGTCAGAACGATATCAAATTTCCCCTCTTTAAAGATCTGAACACCCTTTTCTCCATTCTCTGCCACGGTTACCTGATGGTTGGCTTGAGCGAGAGTCCGAGAAAGGACACTTCGGACAAACTCATCGTCATCGATCACCAGGATGACAGCTTGCTTTGCCTTCTTGATAGGTTGCGGAGAAACTACTCCTGCTTTTTCCTCCCTTCCAATGGGCAAAATGATTGTAAAGGTCGTTCCCTGTCCAAGTCTGCTTTCAATTTCAATCTCTCCTCCAAACCTTTTGATGATCCCGTAAGACATGCTTAATCCCAACCCTGTGTTAGTGAATGGTTTCGTTGTAAAAAAGGGCTCAAAAATCTTCCTTTTCTCCTCTTCTCCTATCCCAATCCCTGTATCTGAAATCTGGATAAAGACACCCCTTCTTTTCTTAAACGAACGAATTTCAATCTTCCCCCCTTCGGGCATTGCCTCAATCGCATTGAAAATCATATTGGTGATGACTTCCCTCAACTCAGACGCATTCCCTGAAGCGGGAGGAATCTCCTCAAGATTTGAGACCATTTCAATACGGATTCCTCTGCTTTGGGGCTCGTCTTTCCATTTCGGTTTGGTCATCTCCATTGAATCTTTAATGATTGAGTTGACGTCGACCTTAAAAAGTTCCTGACCAACCCGTTTCCTCGTAAAGTCCTGAAGCCTTCGAACCGTCTGGCCGCTATCCTTGGCCACTTTTTCGATGATCTCCAAAGTCCCCTTTAACTCCTCGTCATGAGTGGTATAAAGTAGAAGTTGAGTATTTCCGAGGATAGCGGCTAAGGCGTTGTTGAAATCATGGGCAACCCCACTGGCCATCTCTCCTACCGCCCGGAGCTTCTCAGCCTGGAACAACTGTTCTTCCATCTTTTTCTTCTCGGTGATGTCCCGCAAAATCCCTCTAAATCCTATCGCTTTACCTGATGCATCTTTTTGTAACGATACAGATGCCTCAACGTGTCTTTTGGTCCCATCTTTCCTGGTAATCTCCCAATCAAATACTTTTCCGGGTTCCCCTGTTCTGTAGACTCTATTAAAAGTCTGAAACAGTCTCGTTGCGCTCTCTTGATCTGTCAACTGCCGGTCATTCATGCCCATCAATTCCTGTTTGGGGTACCCATATATTCGACACAATGAATCGTTGAAAAAGGTTAGGTTACCGGCAAGGTCCACTTCGTAATAACCGTCTTCGATACTCTCAATAATGGTTCGATATTTCTCCTCACTCTGCCGCAGTGCCTCCTCCGCCCGCTTGCGCTCGGTGATATCCCGAGAAATACCTCGGAATCCGATCGGTTTGCCTTCTGAATTCCTTATAAGAGATACCGATGTTTCGTAATTCAATTTCGTCCCGTCTTTTCTGGTAGCTTCCATACCTAATGCGGTAACCGGTTTACCTGTTCTGTAGACCCCGTTATAGAGTTCATGCAGTTTTCTGGCATCTTCTTCTTCTTCTGTATATCGCCGGTAGTTCATTCCGATCAATTCCTCTCTGGTATATCCGAGATGTCTGCAGAGCACATCATTAAAGAAGGTAAGATTACCAGAAAGGTCATCCTCAAAATAGGCCTCCTGGACGTTCTCAAGAATGGTTCGATATTTCTCCTCGCTCTGGCGCAGCGCCTCTTCGGCTTTCTTGCGGTCGGTGATGTCTAACATTGTCCCTATGACCGCAGGTCTTCCCTGATACATAATACGGGAACCGAAAACTTCAACGTTTCTTATTTCCTGGTTCTTCGTAACAATTCTAAATTCATAATGGATGGACTCTTCTTCACCTTTGATCCTTTTGCCGATGTTTCCCTCCACGATTGATAAATCTTCGGGTAAAGTCGTTTGTTTTGGTCCCATTTTTTCGACCATTTCCTCAATCTTGTAACCGTGTATATCCCCAACCCGTGAATTGACATATTTGAATACACCATCCTGTATTAGGTAGACACCAACGATTGAATTCTCGACCAAACTTCTGAACTTATTCTCAGATTCACGCAGGGCGTCTTCCATCCGTTTGCGCTCCGTAATGTCGCGCGTGATCCCCCGGAACCCAACCGGCACTCCTTTGGCATTCCTGATTAAATAAACGGAACTTTCGACAACAGCTTTCTTACAATCACTTCTTGTAATTTCCCATTCGAATACTTTTCCTGGCTGGCCGGTTTTGTACACCTGATTAAATATTTCATATACTTTTTTGGAAGTTGCCTCATCCATATATTGTCTATTGCTCATCCCCAGCATTTCCTCTTTGGAAAGTGCGTGCATCTTACGCAACGCCTCATTGAAGAAGGTAAATCTCCCTTTGAGGTCAACTTCATAGTAGCCTTCTTCCATGGTCTCCAGAAGAGTTCTATATTGTTCTTCCCGTTCGCGCAGGGCCTCTTCCACTCTCTTGCGCTCGGTGAGATCATTGTAAATGGCCAGGATTCGGTTGGAGACAAAGGTCCCCATCTGCTCCACGTAGCGGGTTGTGCCATCTTTACACGTAATGGTTATTTCTATAGGCCTGATCTCTTTGCCTTGCTTCTGTGTCTCGGTGAGCATGGCGACAAGGGAAGGGACCGTCTCACGGTAGGCTGGGTCTGGATAGGCCAGACGGCGCCACTCAGCGATGGTTGGAATGTCGTCAACGATGTAGCCGAAGAGTTGACGGAACTTTCGGTTGGTATATTTGATGTTCCCTTCCATATCTGCCCAGGAAATGCCTATTGGTGAGGCATCCACCAGGGCCTGGAGTCTATTCTCGTTTTCGCGCAGTGCCTCCTCCGCCTTCCTGCGATCCGTGATGTCTTTCAGGAAGACGATGATGTTTACGTCTCCTTTCGAATCTTTGATAGCGCTAGCGCTGATCTCCGCATTCCTGACCCCTCCATCTTTATGAAGAATATTTAATTCAAAATGAGGCGGTAATTTGATCCCTCTCGCTCGCTTTTCCTCCCGATCCGCCAGCAAGGTCCTGCTCTCTTCATCCAGAAGATTTCGAAAATCCGTTCCGACTAACTCCTCCCTGCGATAACCCTGGATCCCTGCAAACCTCTCATTGACATATTTAAAAAGATAATCTCTTCCAATCACGCCGACGCCATCGATGGCGCTCTCAACCACGGTTCTGTATTTTTCTTCGGATTCTCTCATTTCATTGAGCAGAAGCGAATTCTCAAGAGCCAGACCAATCTGACTCCCAATGCTCTCCAATGAATCGACCTCACTTTGGCTAATTTTGCGGGGAGATCGAGTCGAAAAGATAATCGCACCGATGGCTTTCCCTTTAGCCAGAAGAGGAATGCCCACCACTGTCTGAACCCCTTCTTCTCTCAGAATAGGAGCGAACCGGGGGGATGGATATTCACGGATGGAGACAATGACTGGCTGTCTTGAGCGGATGGCTTTTCCAGAAACCCCTTCGCTAAATTTTAGAACTTTCACCTCCTTAAGCATTGCAGGGGAGTGTCCGATTTGAGATTTCATCTCAAGAATATCTCCCGATTCGTTCAATAGAAAGACCGCTCCCATTTCGTACCCTGTCAAACTTGCCACCTTCTCTAAGATAATAGGAAGGATGACATCCAAACCTCCTAAGTTCTGATTGATCAGATCCCCTATCTCATAAAGGGTTTCGAGTTCCCTGGTTCTCTGAACCAGCTCCTCCCCCCCTCCTTAGACAACCGTCTGATTGGAAGGATCAACTTCCTTGTTAAGAAAAAGCTGAAGAGGATTCCTAAAATCAGGACAACCCCCTCCACTGCAATAAAGGATCTCTTTAGGTCCTCATGGTAGATCTGAAAGATGCTCAAACATGCGATGACCAGTGGGGTGACGGTAAAGAGAGTTAAGAGAACCGTCCATTTCAAAGTGAGACTTTTCCTTATCCTCTTTAACATCAATTTACTTCTCCCTTTAAGAATCGATTTAATTCTGATTGGAGAATCCTCCACCCCTTCCCAGCCTTAATTGCCTTGATCCTACCGAGACGAATATACTTCAAGAAGGTTGGTTTGGAGATCTTCAGATAATCAATGGCCTCATCAGTTGTTAAAACCACATCTCTTTCCATTAAAGACATTGAATTACCTCCATTTGTTTTGATTTTCATGTATTTAAAGCAAAATATATGCCGAGGAGAAAGTGTAAGGATGTCGGTTCGATAACTATTTGATTTCTAAGCATAGCCTCAATCTTTTTGAGAGGGATCAAATATTTAAAACGACCCCTTAGAATCGACAAATTGTCAAAGTCAGAAAAATTGTTGTAATACTCTCGAAAAGAGTCTTCCCGATAAACCACAAGGAGAGGTATGGGGATTTATTTGAACCAAATTCTGTTCGGAGGCTTTGATAGTAAATAAGATGTTAAATTAAGGAAGATTTTATGGAAGAAAAAAATATGAGCGGCCGTTACATTTTAAATTTTCCGAAGTCTTCTGGCTTCATATTCTCGATGATCGTTTTAAGTTCATCCCCCTCCTCTAAAAGATTGGAGGCAAGAATCCCCATCTGTTTTGTCGCCTCAATGACTGTTTCTGCAACAAAGATGGGAGCCTTCACCCTTACCGCTAAAGCGATCGCATCGCTGGGACGGCTATCCACAATCATTTCTTCCCCTTCCACGTTCAGGTAAAGATTGGCATAAAAGGTATTTTCTTTTAAGTCATGGATAACCACCCGATTGACAGTCACTTGAAATGTATCTAAAATCTGTTTCATGAGGTCGTGTGTCATGGGACGAAGTGTCATCACTCCTTCGAGGCCTCTCGAAATGGCTTCCGCCTCGAAGACGCCGATCCATATCGGCAGAGCCTTCTGTCCAGAAAGATCTACTAAAACGACAACGGGGTTTGAGGCCTTGGGATCCACCACGATACCCATCACTTTAACTTCCATCAATCCTTTTTCCATATCAGTCCTTTTAGAAATTTGAAGTTTAACGGACCCTCTGGCCTAAACGCACTTCACAAACTCCGCCTGACGGGTTCTGAAATTCAATCCTATTTTAACCTGTGAGATAGGGATGTCAACCCCACCTCCTGAGATTTCTGAGAAAGCCCAGGAACCTCTGATGACATATCTACCTGCAGGGTGGCAGGGATGACGAAACGATTACACAGACAAGCATGCGTTACGGCACGCAGGCATGGTTTCCTGCGCAGGCGGATGGAAGAAGTCTGAATCGGATGTAGATAGAATTTAAATCAAACCCTTTTCCTGCCTATCGTTCCTGTTCTCTACTTAATTAATATCCTTCCCCACGGCCTCTGGCGAAATCTTTTCCCGACGTACGATCCGACGCCGGTCCCTCGGGAAAGTGAGTGTGGCGGTCGTCCCTCTCCTTAAACGACTCTCCACTCGAATGCTTCCTTCTTGTTCCTCCACCACTCTCTTGGCAAAGGTCAATCCTAATCCCACCCGATCAGGTCGTGTGGAAAAAAAAGGCTCGAAAATTCGGCCAAGGTTCCTTTTGGGAATCCCCACTCCTCTATCTGAGATCGAAACCCCAATGTTTCCTCCATCTCCGAAAAGGGACACCTTTAGGGTCCTGCCTCTCTTCCCTACTGGTCCCCGAGCCACTGCGTCAAAACTATTTTCCAAAACATAAGAGAGAGCCTTAGCAAATAAACCCCTGTCAATGAAGAAATTCCCTTCCCCTTCTAAAGCCCCTGTCTCCAGACTGATGGAGACCCCCTTTTCCGTTGCCTCTTTTGAAAATGTCCCCAGGACGGCCTCCACAACCTCTTGAATCTTTTCCTTTTGAAAAGTAGGTTTCGGGATCAGGACATACTCCTCCACCCGCCGAATCATGGCTTCAAGCTTCTTCGTCTCATGAAAAATTTGATGAAGGTAGGACTTGCCTTTTGCCGAAGGGGTGAATGCCTTGAGAAGCCGTTGTGTGTATCCTCCAATGGCAACAATCGGATTCCGAATTTGATGGGCGATTCCCTCCAACATCATCCCAAGACTCGCCCAACGTTCCATCTCCACTTTTTCTTTCTCCAATGTCTTCAATCGTTGAATCTCTTGGAAGGAAAAAGAAATAAAAACCTCTCCCTCTTCCTTAAAAGTGGTGGTATAGAGATGAACGAAAACCTTCGTCCCGTTCTTCTGCCTCAAAAGGGCCTCCCCTTCGAAACCACTTTTGTAAAGCGTGAAGTAGATGATATTGGGCAGGAAATAGGTCAGATCCTCTTCCAAAAAAAGGAGCCTAATTCGTTCCCCCTCCATCTCTTGTCTCGAATAACCGAAGAGGGGTTCGGCATAGCGGTTGGTGTAAAGGATTTTTGAGTGAGCATCGGTGAGGATAAAAGCCACCTGGACCAAATCGAGTAAATGATGCCTGCTTTTCAGAATCTCGACCATCGCTGCCTCCATACCAAATATAAGGAAGAAACCATACCTAGGACGAAGGTTAGAGGGTGGAGGCTGAATTCCCTGCCTGCGATAGGCAGGGCAGACAGGTCCTGCCTCAACAGTCTGTTGAAAAACTAAGCATTTATCAGCAACCCTGAAGAAAATATTGAGTTCGAAACCTGAAAAGAGTCATCAAACCAAATAATTTAGAAAATGTCTTTGAAAGAAACGATTCCCCAAGCTGTTGGGCCACCTGGGCTTGCTTTGTGTATCCTCCTTTGGATAACAGCTTTACCATCCTTTTTATATTCTGCGCTGTCGCCGTCATTAATACCTGTTCTCTGATAAACTTCCGCCTCCGGAATTTAGCCCTCCTCAGTCCCATCCACTCCTTTGCTTCTCCAAATAGCTCCTCAATCCTCTTCCTCATCCTCTGCGATATCCGATAAGCCCTTGTTTGATTGATTTGCCTCGCTTGATTGATAAACTCCTCATAAATGTGATAACTGAGTGATCTGGACCTGTCCCTCGTACACTCCGCCTTCCTCGAACACACTTTGCAATCCTTCGCCCTCGCCCTATAGACATGCTGCTTACTGGGTTTATGAATTCCCCAATATTTCAACTCCTTCCCCGACGGACAGAGAAACCGGTTTTCACCCGGATCAAAGCTAAATTGTTCTATCGAGTAGATCCCTCGATCGTTTTGACTCCGAGAATCCATGATTGGAATGTGAGGCTGTACCTTCTCTTTGACCAGTGCATTGATAAATTCTCCCGTGGAGTACCCCTTATCTGCTCCTAAGCTCTCCGGCTTTATCCCAAAAGCAAATGGAATCCTTCGTATCTGCTTCAACGCCTTTTCGCAGTCAGTTTTCCGATCTGGTTTTCCCACATCCGCCCCTACGATGATCCGGCTCCGGTTGTCCATGATATAGGTCACTCCATGATAAAGTTGGGTGTTTGCTTTCAACGATTTCCTTGCCAGACGGGCATCCGGATCGGTCTTGGACCGATGAGTCCCATTGCTTATTTTCTGACCCCGATGGGGATAGTCGTCCCCAGGCTCCCAAGGCTCTTCTGTTACAGGGTTTTCTCTCTCTAATTTCTCTATGTATTCTCCTGTCCCCATGGTCACCACTATTGGTTCTAGACTCTTTAAGGCCGCATTGGCTTGTACATAGGTGCTGTCCACCGTCAGATGCTTTCCTGTTAACAACCCCTGAGAGACACATTGATTCACAATCTCGTCAAAGATTCTCTGAAATAGATCGCTCTCTGAAAACCGCTCATGCCGATTCTTGGAGAAGGTCGAATGATCTGGCACCTTGTCTTCAAGGTTCAAGCCCACAAACCACCTGTACCCAATGTGCATCTGTACTTCTTCGCATAGGCGACGCTCTGATGTGATTCCATACAGATACCCAATTAAAAGCATCCTGAGTAATACCTCCGGATCAATCGATGGACGCCCTGTATGACTGTATAGATGCTTCACTTTGTCCCGAATGAATTTTAGATCGATATGTCTGTCGATCAATCTTAGAAGATGGTTCTCTGGAACGATATCTTCCATCCGGACATAGTAGAACATGCGCTCACTTCGTGGGTTTTCTCCTAACAATGGCTCCTCCTTTATTCAAAAGTTGCCATATTCTACCATTGTGATATATTAAAGCAAAGAATTTATTGAATAGAGTTTTTCAACAGACTGTCAAGCCTTAACCCCCAAACCTCAAGCTTTAAAAGTGATCTCATTTTATTTCATTGTATTTAAAAGTCAAGCTCTGAATCGATTCGCCCAAGACATAGGAGACATGAGACGGTCTGAGAATGATCATCGTTTCCCTTGACAAATCTACCCAATCTCGTTAGAAAATGAGCAATCCCTAAATCAGAGGAGCCGGGGATAAAGTTGGATTAAAGGGAGAAAAGGTTGGGCTTAAAGGACCGGATCTTTCCAAAAGAGAGTAACTTTCGTAAGATGCTTTCTGACCAGGCCTCTAAAACACTTGAAGGAATTGAAGCATTAGGAAACTTTGTCAGAAACCAGAGTCCGGAAAATGCAAATCGGGTGAAGGAAATTGAGAGGGAGGCCGATGAACTTCGAAGGATCCTCGTTGAAGAACTTCATCGGACCTTTGTCACCCCAATGGATCGGGAGGATATCTATGCCCTCTCAAGGGCGATTGATGATATCATGGACTATGCCAATTCCACTGTGGATGAAATGAAGATTTACGAGGTGTCTTCCGAGGAGCATCTCCGGGAGATGGTGGACATTCTAGGAAAAGCATCCCGTGAAATTAACGATGCCGTTAAAATCTTAGAAACTTATCCCAACATTGCCATGCAACACGCCGTTAAAGCCAAGTCTTATGAGAATGCCATGGAGAAGGCCTATCATTCAGCCCTCGCCGATCTGTTCAAAAAGACGGATACTGTCTATATGCTGAAGATGAGGGAGATCTATCGACACCTCAGTAATGCTGCCGACCGAAGTGACGAAGCGGCCAACATCATCTGTAGCGTCGTGATGAAGGCAACCTAAGCAATGAATTCGAATAGCCAAATTCCAATTACCAAGTAAATCCCATTTACCCTATGTCCCCTTAACCAAAACCCATCTTATCCGTCCGTGTTTAGGATTTTGGCCGTTGAAATTTTGGTTATGATTCGATCATCGGTGCTTGGCTATTGATTACTCATCGATTTATTGAGCGTGTCTGTTATAATATAATAGGGTTAGGGGCCGTAAATGGATATCAAAACAGAAGTATTGATCGTCGGAGGTGGGGCGACCGGTGTCGGCATCCTGAGGGATCTGTCGTTGAGAGGAATCCCTTGCCTTTTGATTGAAAAGGGGGATTTTGCCTCCGGTGCCTCGGGTCGAAATCATGGACTCTTCCACAGTGGTGGAAGATATGCTGTCTCGGATCCTGAGGCGGCACGCGAATGCATTGCTGAGAATAAGATTCTTAGAGAGATTGCTCCTCACTGTGTTGAAGAAACAGATGGCCTTTTTATCTCCCTTCCTGAGGATGGTCTCGATTTCAGAGATAAATTTCTTCGAGCCAGTCAAGACGTAGGAATTCATACCACCCTTCTCGCTCGGGATGAAGCCCTTGAATTAGAACCTAAACTCCATCCCAATCTTCTCAGTGCTGTGGAGGTGCCGGATGGAGCGATCGATCCGTTTGCCTTGGTTTTAGAAAATGCCAAAGATGCAGAGGGACATGGAGCAAAAATCCTTCTTCATACAGAGATGAGTTCGCTGATTTTTGACGGAGATAAAGTAAAAGGGGCGAAGATAAAAGATCTCCTCCAGGGCGAGGAATACTCCATTGAGGCTTCCACCATCGTCAATGCCACAGGAGCCTGGACAAATCAATTCCTCAAACTCGCCGGCCTTCGCATCAACATGGCCCTCTCTAAGGGATCTATGCTGATCACCAACCAGAGGCTTAATCATCGTGTCATCAATCGCTGCAGACCTCCTGCAGATGGCGATATCGTCGTCCCAAACCATACGGTATCCATCCTCGGAACCACATCCATTCGTTTGGAAGAGGTCGAAAATTTTGAAGTCACTCCCCGAGAGGTCTCCCTCCTCATTCAGGAGACATCAAAGATGATCCCGGCCATCCGAGAGACCCGGTTCATTCGGGTCTATGCAGGCATCAGACCTTTATTTCAATTCGAGCAGAGTGGGAATGATCGAGCGGTCAGCCGCGGATTTGCACTGATCGATCATGGGAAAAGAGACGGCATAAAGAATTTGATCACCATCACCGGGGGTAAATTGGTGACTTATCGGCTGATGGCAGAGAAAACTTCTGACCTCATCTGCCAAAAGATGGGATGCGACGTCTCCTGTTCTACCCATTTAAAACCGCTTCCCGGCGCAAGCCAACCCACTCATCTCATAGAAAGGTTGAAACAATTCTCAACAGATAGAGGAGAGACCCTTTGCGACTGCGAGCTGGTTCAAAGGAAAGAAGTCGAAGAGTTTTTGAAGGAAGGAAAATTAAAGGACTTTCAAGACATCCTTCGCCGGACACGTCTCGCCAAAGGGACATGTCAAGGGGGTTTTTGTGTCTATCGCCTTTTTGGAGTCCTACACGACTTAGGATTGATACAAGGAGATTCCAATAAATTATTAGGAGAATTTCTTGAGGAGCGATGGAAAGGGATCCGCCCAATTCTCTGGGGGGCAGCCATGAAAGAAGAAGAATTGATTGAATCGATCTATAAAGGAATTTTTAATCTTAACCTCTGATCCCCAATTTAGGAATTCAGGGATTAAGGAATTTAGGGATTCGCAATTCCTCAATTCCTGAATTCCCAATCAAGAAAGATGTCTTACGATTTCATTGTCATTGGAATGGGACTTTCAGGGCTGATGGCCGCCAAAACGGCTGCTGAAGCCGGGCAAAAGGTCCTCATCGTCGGAAAGGGGATGGGCTCTCTCTATCTCTTTTCCAATACGATCGATCTCTTGGGAAGCCTCCCTAAAGGAAAGAGAGTAGGAGAAGGCCTTTCCCAATGGGTAAAAGATCATCCCAAACATCCCTATTCTAAAATGGGCCCAGAAAAAATTGAGGAAGCCCTTTCTTCCTTTCTATCTCTCTTTCCAGTTCCTTATTCTTTTCAAACCATTGGAAATCGAAATTGCCTTATCCCAACGGGTGCAGGAACACTTCGACCCACATATTTCATCCCAGTAACCATGGTCGCAGGAACCTCACTCAATGAAGGAAATGGGCTGATCGTCGGGTTCAAAGGCTTTAAGGATTTCTATGCTCACTATGTGGCCGATCAACTTAAGTGTCGAGGCGCTACCCTCACCCTTCCTGATGTCCGGGATCAGGAAATGACAGCTACTACCCTGGCAAGGTTAATGGAAAAAGAATCTTTTAGAGAAAACATTGGCAGGGAGATTAAGAAGCAACTCCATCATGAAACCCAGGTTGGTTTTCCTGCCCTCTTAGGATTGCACAATCCCACCCAGGTCAAGGAAGACTTAGAGGGCATCATGGGTGCTAACGTCTTCGAAATCCCTATCCTGCCTCCATCGATTCCGGGGATAAGAATCTTCAACCGCTTTAAAGAATGGCTGATCCGGAAGGGAGTCACTTTTCTCCCGGGCTATTCCATTTCTAAGGCGATTATTAAGGGGAAAAGGTGTGAAGGGGTGGAAATGATTCATCCTCCTGTGATCACTTCCTATTCTGCTGATCGTTATATCCTGGCCACAGGCCGCTTTGTGGGAGGGGGGCTGGTGGCCAGCGACGAGAGAATTTCCGAACCGATCTTCAGTCTCCCTGTTGCCCAACCAAAATCACGCGAGGACTGGTTCGGAAAATATTTTTTTAACCCTCTTCCCCATCCAGTGCATGAAGCGGGCATTTTGGTCGATTCGTCATTTCGGCCGACAGACGAAAACGGGAATCCAATATTAGAAAATGTATGGGCGGCGGGTTCGATCTTAGCCCATCATCATTGCATCGGCGAAAAATCAAGAGAAGGGATTGAGATAGCTACCGGATATATGGCAGCCCAATGTGCTTTGAAACGTTGAGAAGAAAAAGAACCGTCGGTGATTGCATACATGCTAAATGCAGTGATCGTTATCAAATCTCAATTACCAAGCACCAAAAACCAAATAATGACCAAAATTCTGGAAACATAATGATAAACATGAGTTTTGGTTAGCTGCATTCAACAGTGAAGTGCAACACATGAGCCCAAAACTTCATTGGGCGTTCGATAATTGAGGCATTTTCGTGGCCTCGTATTAAGTAAAGTTTCGACGCGTTTGACTTGTTCTTTGGGAACCAGATTAAAATCCGCCTTCTTGGGGAAGAAGCGTCGGATCAGCCCGATGGCATTTTCGATAGAAGTCTTTTCCCAACTATGGAAGGGTTCACAGAAGTAGGATTGGGTTCCCAACACCTTGTTAGTATACTCATGCTCCACGTTTTCGCAACCATTATCATAGGTGATAGAGCGGAGAAGGGGTTGGGGGTAACGGCTGAGTCTGCGAGTGAGGGCACATCGCAAGTTCTGTGAGGTCTTGGCAGCCAATTTGGCCAAGTGCAGGTGTCTACTGGTTCTCTCAAGGGCTACCGCTAAAGCGGCCTTACTTGTTCGGGAGATTAACGTATCAGCTTCCCAATGGCCGGGTTGGATCCGGGTTTGGACCTCCAGGGGACGCTCTTTGATGGAGATCCGTCGTGGAATATGGAGTGTCTTATGCCGGTGCGAATGGGTACGGAGTCTACGGCGCTTGTGAGCCCGAGTCAGATAGGGCACCAGGTTCTGCTTCGTAGGGATCGATTTATCATAGATGAATTGATAAATGGCCTCATGGCTGATACGAAGGTCTGGATATTCTAAAGAAAGTCTTCCTGAAATCAGTTCGGGAGACCATTTGAGCTTGAGCTTTTTCATGATATACCTACGGATCAAAGGATTGCGTATTCGCTGTCGTTGGACGGATTCATGTTTTCGTTTAACGGCTCTTTCATGGGCCCTATTGGCCAAGTAAACGTTGTAGATGGGCGATCGGTTACGCTTGAGTTCTCGTGAAATGGAACCTTTGTTTCGCCCGATACTCTCGGCTATCTCCGAGATGCTTTTACCTCGTGCGTGAAGATATGCAATTTTGTCTCTCTCTTCACTGGAGAGATGTTGATAGTTTAGCTTTTCCATACACTTAGGATACTACGTCACCCTAAGTGTTGCACTTCATTATTGAACTGGCGTTATTGGAAATTGGTATTTGGAATTTATTTGGAATTTGTAATTTGAAATTGCAGCAAAGGCTTGATTGAGTACCTTCTTATGAAAGAGTCGAAAAAAGTGCATTGGCCTCAGAATAACGCTGATGTTTGCATTCGCTGTGCTACCTGTATGGCGGTCTGCCCTGTCTCACGGGTGACCCCACAATTTCCAGGGCCCAAACAAGCGGGTCCTGGTGCTGAACGATTTCGGGTGCCTGCTGAACCTTCTGTGGATCAATGGATTGACCTTTGCATTGGATGCCATCTCTGCGACATGGTCTGTTCCTCTGGCGTAAATATCTCAGAACTGAATCTCATCGCCAAGGCAAAATATTTAGATGAGAAGGGAAGACCCCTTCGGGATTGGCTTCTCACCCATTCCTATCTCTACGGTTGGCTTGGATCCCTTCTATCCTCCCTCGTCAATGTTTTTTTCAGAAATCCTTTTATCAAAGGGATGACGGAGGCTATTCTAAGGATAGACAGAAGAAGAGATCTCCCCAGCTATGAATCTCTCACTTTCAGGCAATGGTTTAAAGAACACCATTCAAAAGGCAGTAAAAAAGTTGCCTATTTTTATGGCTGCTATACCAATACTAATGAGGTCGATGTCGGAAAAGCAGCGGTTCAAGTCCTCGAGGCCAATGGGTTTGAAGTCATCCTTCCTCCTCAGCGGTGCTGTGGCATTCCCATGCTCGGCAATGGAGATTTTAGAGGGGCAAAAAAAATGGGCCTTTATAATGTCCCTTCCTTGCTTAAGACGATTGGCTCAGGTTCTGACATCATCTTTTCTTCATCCAGTTGCGGCCATATGATCAAACACGAATATAGCCACCTGCTCTCCATCCCCGATGCGGATGAGGTGGCCAAACATATTTTTGACATCTTTGAGTTTCTGAGGAATTTAAGAGAATCGAATGGTTTTAATGCCCATTTCAACGAACAGCCCTTGAAAGTAGCCTATTTTGCTCCATGCCATTTAAGAGTCTTGGGTATTGGTCTCCCTGCCCTTGAAATTCTCCGACTCATTCCGGGTCTTAAAATTGACAATGTCGAGGCGGATTGCTGCGGAATGGGTGGGACCTTTGGTTTCAAAAAAGAGAAATATGAGATCTCTCAGGAGATCGGAAGGGATTTAGCGGAAGCGATTGATCGTTTAAACCCTGAAATCGTCCTTTCTGACTGTGAAGGCTGTCGCATGCAAATCCGCCATCTCACCGGGCTGAAGGTTCTCCATCCTGTCCAGATATTAAGAGACGCATTGACGCGGTGATACGGAGAGAGTGACGCGGAGAGAAGAATCACCGTGTCGCCCCATCACCCTATCAATAAGTTTCCGACGTCGGCGATGCTTTGAAAGACAAAGTCAGGCTGAGTGGAAGTGTGTTTGGATTCCTTGAGAGTCTTTTCGTCAGTGACACCTGTCAAAACGATGCCAGTAGCAATTCCAAAATCTTTCCCCATTTTGATATCGGTCTCCAGGCGGTCTCCAATCAGGATACAATCTTCAGGCATCAATCCCATCACGTCCAAGGCCGCTTGAATCATGATGGGAGAGGGTTTGCCCACGATGACCTCAACCTTCTTTTCAGTTACTGCCTCAATGGCTGCAATCATCCCGGCGCAGTCTGGGATTTCTCCTCCTTCTACCGGGCAGGTCCGGTCGGGGTTGGTGGCAACAAAATGGGCTCCCAGTTTGATGGCCTGGAAGGCAATATTAAGTTTTTGGTAATCAAATGTCCGATCAAACGCCACGACCACATATTCGATCTCTTTGGGCTCATCGGTGATTTGAAAGCCGGCTCTTTTCAGCTCTTCAATAAAAGGCGTCTCCCCTACTACAAAGAGTCTGACCTGAGGAGCAATCTTCTTGAGATAATTGGTCATTACAAAGGTGGAATTGATCACTTCATCAGGTTGAGCAGGGATGCCGAGCCGGGTCAGTTTGGAGGCATAATCCTCCCGGGTTTGGATAGGTTTATTGGAAAGGAAAACAACTTTCCTCTTATGTTCTCGGAGCAGCCGGATCACACCCTCTGCCCCACGGATGAGCTGATTGCTTCGATAGATCGTCCCATCCAGATCGAAGATAAATCCTTTAAACATCCTCCACACCTTTTCTCCTATCCTCTTTGGACGTAAAAGAGAATCTTTTGAATTAAATGGAAACTTAATCCGGCCATCACGGCCGAGGCTGGAATAGTAATAAACCAAGCCAGGATAATATTCCTCACTACTCCCCATCGTACGGCTGAGATCCTCTGGCCAGCTCCAACACCCATGATGCTGGAAGAGACGACATGTGTCGTGGATACTGGACCTCCCACCAACGCAGCCCCTAAAATGACTGTTGCTGAGGAAGTTTGAGCGCAGAATGCATGAACAGACCTCAGACGATAAATTTTTGAACCCACGGTCTTCATGATTCGCCATCCTCCGGTTGCTGTTCCAAGAGCTGTTGCCGCACCACAACTTGCAATAGCCCAAAAGGGAGCATGAAAGCTGGTAGAAAACCCAAGGATGACAAGAGACAATGCGATCAGACCAATCGATTTTTGTACATCATTGGAACCATGGCTGAGGGCAAGGGCAATCGAAGAAGGAATTTGCATCCGGTTGAAGAAGTAATTTACCTTAGGAGTAGCATTTCGAAAGATACGAAGAGTCATCTTTAGAAAAAGCATACCGAAAACTAACCCCAGCAAAGGTGAAATCACAAGGGAAGCGAGGACATAAAGGAGTCCCCCCCACAGAATTTTATCTGGCCCGTAAGCGATCAGCACAGCCCCTACCATTCCTCCAACCAATGCATGTGAAGAACTTGAAGGGAAACCGAAGAACCAGGTAATCAGGTTCCACAGGATGGCTCCAACGAGAGCGGCAATCAGGAAGGCTGCAGAAATATGGATAGACATTGGATCGTGGGCAGGAAGGTTTATAATACCTTCCCCTATGGTCTTAGCCACAGCGCTTCCTAAAAAAAGGGGGGCAATAAACTCACAGGCAGCCGCTATGAGAAGAGCTTTTCTTGAAGAAATAGCCCTGGTCATAATAATCGTTGATACAACATTCGCAGCGTCATGAAAACCATTGGAGTAGGCAAAGAAAAGAGCAAGCAAAATGACGATGGCGGCCAACCACATTTTATCCGAATACTCCTCCCATTTTGGTCCCGGCAATTTTGCTGATGGCAAAAAGGCAGACCGCTCCGAGAATGATCAAAATGAAGCCCAAAGCCGCTGCTTCGTTCACAGAGCCCCCAATGTAAAAGTTGAAAATCCCCACGGTCATCATCTCATGTCCTGGGACAACTAAAAGAAGTGTGGCTGAGGCCTCCTGGAGGGCAAGGATAAAGGAATAAAGAGACCCCACCAAAACCCCCTTCCAGATCAGCGGAAGAGTGACATCTTTAAAAGTCTTCGTTTTTGTAGCCCCCACGCTCTCAGCAGCCTCCTCAAAAGACCTGTGGACGATCAGGAGAGAAGCAAAAGTTCCCCGCACTGTATAGGGAAGCCGTCTCACCCCAAGTACAATGGGAATCACAATCCATATTCCGAGCAAGGCTGTGCTCATGAATGGCAGTGGATCTCTGAAGGCCCGAAGGTAGGCAATACCAATTCCAGTTCCTGGAAGCGCCAAGATCAGCGTGGTGAGAGAGTCCAAGAGATCTCTCCCCGGGACTTTGGTCCGAGCCATCACCCACGCCACAGGGACCCCAACCATAATGCAAATCAGCACTGATATTCCTGAATAAAGCAGGCTGTTAATGATAAATTTGGGGGTCTCAATGGCGACCCGTTCAAAATATTGCAGGGTGTATTTTACCGGAATGGGTGTGAGGGCCCAGCCCTTTCCGAAGGAGTCAAGAGCAATACCTAAATAAGGAATGAAGGCGAAGATTAAAACCACTATCAGGAAAGCAACCACCCCTGCCCTTCCCCAGGGTGATAATCTCCTTCTTTCAATCTTTGAATAAGATAGTGAGCTATAATCCTTGATGGCCACATACTGTTTAGCGATGATTAAGAAGAGGATGGCCAGTATGACCATGATGGCCGAGATGACAATTCCCATCTTGAAGAGCCTTCGGTCCACAAACTGGACAATATTGAGATACGCCTGGGAGGCAAGGAGATTATCAACACCCACTACCAATGGAGTGGCGAAGTCGGCAAAAGTCCAGATAAAGACCAGAAGCGCGCCCGAGACATAACCCGGAGTGGTAAGTGGAAAGGTAATGTCCCAGAACTTCCGCAAGCCACGCGACCCCACGCTCTCTGCTGCTTCATCGAGAGAGGGAGAGATCTTCCCGAGAGCATCAACGATGCTCATGGTCATAAGTGGAAAGAGGTGAAGAGTTTCAACCAGTAAAACTCCGTGGATTCCATACATAAAATTAATGGGTTTGGATAAACCCAAATAATCCATTAAGATCACGTTCACTGTCCCAGCCCGGCCCATGATGAATACAAACCCCATGACCCCGACAAGGGGAGGCATGATCATTGGGATGATGGTGAGGTAAGAAAAAAGATTTCTTCCGGGAAACTCATAGCGTAGAAGGAGGAACGCAATCGTGATGCCAATGATCGAAGTAGTGATCACGGTCGCTACCCCGAGGAGGAGGGAATTCACCAAGGTTTTCAGGTAAAAGGAGTCGGTGAAAAAGTCGTAGAAGTTCATCAGGGTGAAGACACCTTGATCGGTTGTGAAGGCATCGTAGAAAAGGCGGATGAGGGGATAGATCAGAAAAAGAGCAAAGAAGGCCCAGATTGCAGCGTAACCTAGTAATCCACCAATTCTCACCTGTGGCCAAACACGAGACTGACTTAGGGCAGTGATTGATTCGCTTTGTGGACTCAAAGTAAGGTTCTTCTTTCCCAAACTAACTTGGTACTTCAAAACATATTTTTACGACTGATCAAAAAATCACAGATGAGTATTCTACATCAGCCTACTGGAACCCCTAAAGTGGTTTTTATTGGAAAACTGACATATACCTTCTCCCCTATGGAAAAAGGTTGGTAACCCCAAGGGTTCTGAATGTCCACTTTGAAGATGATTTCCCGATTGATTTCCACATCATAGCGGATCGTATTCCCGATATAAGAGGCAAAACTAACAGTTCCGGTAATACAATTAAATTCTTTTTGAGTATTTTCTGACTGGTTAATCGAGGTGGTCTCTGGTCGAATACTGATCATGCAATGATCTCCGAGTTTGAACCCTTGATTGACAAGGCAAATCAGAGGACCAACCTTAGTTTGCACTTTCATCCATTTCTCGGCTGCATTGATTTCCTGAATATCACCGGGGATCAGGTTGTTAATCCCGATAAAGTCGGCAACGAAGGGATTCTCGGGCCTTTCATATAGATCCCTGGGAGAACCAATCTGCAATAACTTGCCCAGATTGATGACTGCGATACGGTCCGAAAGGGTCAGAGCCTCTTCCTGGTCATGGGTGACATAAATGGTGGTGATGGCAAGCTCCTTCTGAAGCTTGCGGATCTCGGCGCGCACCTGAACGCGAATCTTTGCATCCAGGTTACTTAAAGGTTCATCCAAAAGAAGCACACTGGGGTTCAAGACAAGCGCCCTTGCCAGAGCCACACGTTGCTGTTGCCCTCCTGATAATTGCCCGGGATACCGGTTTCCAAGTCCTATCAGATTAACCAGCTTCAGAACGTGGGAAACCTTGTTGTTAATCTCTTTTCTGGAAAACTTCTTGAGCTTGAGGCCGTAGGCGATATTGCCGCTAATCGTCATGTGGGGCCATAGGGCATAGTTCTGGAAAACCATCCCGATGTTCCGCTCATAGGGCGGGATAGAGGTTACGGCCTTTCCGTCAAAATAGATCTCCCCGTTATCAGGCTTGTGAAATCCTCCGATGAGTCGAAGAATGGTCGTCTTTCCACAACCCGAAGGACCAAGAAGAGTGAAAATTTCCCCGTCATGTATTTCCAGTGAAATATGGCTCACCGCCTCCAGTGTCCCAAACCTTTTGATGATATCTTTTAATTGAATCTCCATATGTTTGATGAGCTTCCTATCTTCAACTTAAAGAATAGATCTTTACATGGGAAAACTCCTCGAAGGTTGCGCCCCCAAGGAGTTTCCATATGATAAAGGCGAGATTATAAGTCTCACTTCTCCTTGATAATCTCCTTATGTTTCTCAGCAATCTCCTTCCGGAAATAAGAATTTACTTCCTCAATCCTCTTTTTTGGTCCGGCGATCTTGTCGTCGTAGACATTTCCGACTGGAATATCAAAGAAAGACCTCATCCCACCTGTAAATTGAACTGCCTTTTCAGCAGGGGAGCCTGGAGCGCCTGAAACTTTGTACTTGGGTGTGATGGCATAGAGACCCCTTTCCATAAATATTTTCTGCCCTTCCTCGGTTAAAAGAAACTCGATAAAGGCATGGGCTGCTTTCGGATGGGGAGCGCCTTTGAGCACAGCCATCGGTTCGGGGGTCACATAAGCATTCTTGGGGTAGACAAACATGACATCATACCCCCCTAAAACCTCGGCAAAAGCCATGTAGCTCGGCACGGCAAACCCGACGGCGAACTCCCCTTTAGATACCACGTTGGGAACGTCACGGGAACGGGCTGTAAAAATGCCGGTGTTGGCAGCCAATTTTCTCAACCACTCCCATCCTTTCTCCCATCCATACATCGAAAGAATAACCTCATAAGTAGCATGGCTACTGCTCGAACGGTCTGGGGTACACTGAGCAATCTGCCCCTTTAGCTTTGGGTTGAGCAGGTCATCCCAGTCTTTGATTGTAACTCCCAAACGTTGCAGCAATTTCGGCTGGTAGATTAGGCCATAAGGCTCCAAGGTAGTTCCAACCCAGAATTTCTTTGGGTCTTTTAGGGGCAGGCCTATGGGTTTCCCTATGGTTGCTGGAATCTCATCCCACATCTTTTTGGGAATCTTTACTTGATCCAAGAGGCCTTCCGCTGCTAAGTTGTCGAAAAGTGTTCCTTCGCCACCCCAGAAGACATCTGCCCGGGGTCTGCCTCTCCACTCCAAAATCTGCCCATAAGCCACTGGAGTTCCTTGAGGCATGGCACTGGTTTTCATATCGACGTTCCATTTTATCTTGACATATTCAGCGAACGCCTTTAATGCCGGGTCATGAACATCTTTGGAAACAGGAGTAATGAGGTAAAACTCATTTTCAATCGCCTGCCCAAATGATATCCCTCCAAAGCATAAGAAACCCATCAATAAAACCGTCAATACAATGATGATCCGTTTCATCCCGATTCCTCCTTTTCATCTATAAAATGTCACAAATTTTTCTGAGATAATATATAGGGTAAGAAAAGTTGTCAAGGCGAAATGGCCCCGATGCGTAATCATTCTTTCGCCACTTCATTGTCTCATTTCATCCGACCGAAGTTGCTGTCGAAACGGCCTCAATAATGAAACTCGGCAATCACAATGTGCCCAGAATCAAGAGGGTAAGTGAGCACTGTTATGGTTTCCTTATTCAACGTGACCCGGATGGATCGTGGAGGACCTGGCTCAAGGCGACGTCTCGCCTCCGATGTCCCCGGCACCCCTTCGTTGACCCCATCTGGCACTTTGCCAGCTATGAGAAATGTGTCGCGGCCATGCCCGAGATAGCCCCTGGGCCGCGTGAGCATAACGACGCTGCCAGTCCCCCTTTCGCGCTCGTCGAGAGGGCGTAACCGCAGGTGGATGTAGACACTCGAACGCGGAAAAGGCGTTCGGTAGATGTGAGTGATAGGGTAGCCGCTAACTGAGATGACGAACTCGTAATAAGCCTCCGGTTTGGCCGTAAAGGATCCCCAGGCCCCGTCTGTGGAAGTCGTTCGCCGATGGACAGCTTCTCCCAGGCGTTGACCGGACGAAGGATCAACCTCATAGATCTCGACG
This sequence comes from uncultured delta proteobacterium, assembly GCA_963827685.1. Classification (GTDB taxonomy): domain Bacteria; phylum Desulfobacterota; class BSN033; order BSN033; family UBA1163; genus UBA1163. The sequence continues at coordinate 344,501 of CAWHBU010000003.1, forward strand.
GTGGCGCCTTGAAGTGGAAGGTTTGTGGGCGCCCCGTTAGCCCATCCACTGACGACGCCATTCAGGATAGGGCGGGCTTCGGGGATAATGTCGAGGGTCGCAGGTTCACGGCCAGTGATAAATTGGTACATGGCCTTGAAAGCGAGAGGATGGAAGGCCACCTCCGATGGTCAAGACCAGGAAGTACCACATTCTTCGCCCCTCGGAGCTCTGGTGAATCGAAGGATACGTTTGTCGGCTGACCTGGCATGCTGATGAATCGTCCCTCGGCTTGAGCATACTTGTCATTTGTATCACTTCGAATCGTCATAAATTTGACGGCCGGGTCTACCTCATCGCCTGCATTAAGGCCGGACAAAAACGGGCCCATCCCGTTAAACTCATCATTTAGATTGACGGGAGTCGCCCGGGTCCCGTGATTGGGCGTACCGCAGAGAATGGCGCAGGAAACATTCGCCGCCCCCCCGGCATTCTTGATGTAGTTGCGGATGGCATAGCCACCGCGAGAGCTTCCAACAAGAATTAATTGTTTATGACCGGTCTTGGAAAGGATCTCGTTGATCTTTGCTCTGATCTCTCTCAACTGATCGGCGGTGCCGCTCCGGTTCTCCTGAGGCTTTGTATCGTCACTGCGCGCCCTCGGATGAATGAAATCGATCGCGAAGAGAGGAGAGGATGCATACCCGTTTGATTCGAATCGCCAGATAGTCGTGTGCCAGAGAGCGGCAGAGTCTCCGCTTCCATGGACAAAGAGGATGGGTCGTGAAGTGTCAGCAGCGACGGCGGGGCTCAGCCACAGAAGCAGCAGGACCAGTGAGGTAATGGCTACCCGGCGGGGCAAGTTCAATATTGACTTCCTTCTCGACAGAATTCCCACTCCTCTTGCAGGTTTCTTTTTCCCTTTTTTATTTCCTTCTAATCCATAGAATTTTCTCATATCAAGCCTCTTTGCCTCATTATGTATTAAAGTTTACCCGTTGTTGCGGAAAGATAGGGAGAGGTCTTTAGACTGCCTTCTCGATCACAAATATAAGAAAATGTTGAATTTGTAAAGAACAAATATCGTTAAATCTTTGATGAGAAACTTTCACAGAGTCACCGCGTTCAATTCCCAAGAGATCTCTCAAGCTGAGCTGATCTCAAATCCCATCGTCAATCCATTTCCGACCCTTCATTTCTTGACTTTTCTCAGCAAATCAATTAAAAATAGATTAAATTTAGTCTTCGAGCCAATTTCCTAATTCCCTGTCTTCCGGGACATGGAAATCGGCCGTTAGGGCATAGCTGGAAACGACTATACCTCCCGTGTTTGGAAAGGAGATGGGCAATGGAATTCAGATGGCCAATATCTCAAGCACGGATATTGGCCATTTTAATTTAAGTTATGAGTTCAGAGTCTTCTGTTCGGAGCCAAAAGCCAAACCAAACCACAAAACGAAATACTCCAAACTCCCAACTAATGACTCCGAACTGAAAAAAATTATGCTCCTCGACCCTTTCAGACGAAAAATAAACTACCTCCGAATCTCAATAACGGACCGGTGCAACTTACGATGCAGGTACTGTATGCCGGAGGAAGGAATTCCCCTCATCCCTCATGAAGAGATTCTGACGTACGAAGAGATTTTGAGAATAACCCGTGTCTTTGCCACGGAAGGAATCTCCAAGGTTAGGTTGACTGGTGGAGAACCGTTGGTCAGAAAAGGGATGGTGGATTTCGTTTCCCATTTGTCCCATATTGAAGAGATTAAAGATTTAAGCCTCACTACGAATGGAATCCTATTAAAAGAGTTTGCGCAAGATCTTAAGAAGGCCGGTTTAAAAAGGATCAATATCAGTCTGGACTCCCTGAGAAAAGAGAAATTCCGCCAAATTACTCGAAAGGACGATTTTGAGAAGGTATGGGCAGGAATAGAAGAGGCATTGAAAGTTGGGCTCTCCCCTATCAAAATTAATATGGTTGCCATCCAGGGGTTAAATGATGACGAGATCGAATCCTTTGCGCAATTAACCCTCCGGCTACCTCTCATCATTCGATATATTGAGTATATGCCCTCCGGCAACGGGGAGGAATGGAAAGAAAGCGATATCTTAACTATTCCTCAGATCAAGGGCCGTCTTGAAAATGTTGGTAAACTGATCCCAATTCCTTCAGACCAATGGGATGGCCCGGCGAAAAGATTTCGAATTGAAGGGGCTCTTGGAGAAATAGGATTGATCGGGCCAGTGAGCAGTCATTTCTGTGATGATTGCAATCGCCTTCGGCTGACCCCCGATGGTAAAATCCGGACTTGCCTCTTTTCTGATGAGGAGATCGACGTGAAGGAACTTCTGAGGAACGGGGGGTCTGATCAGGATTTAAAGGGACGGCTTCTTGCCGCCCTCAGAAAAAAGCCAGAGAGACATCCTATCAACACACACCAGTTTAAAAAATGCCAGAGGAATATGTCAGCAATCGGAGGGTGAAAGATAATTAAGAGTTAAGAGTTATGAATTATGAGTTAAGAATTATGAAATAAATAAATTCACTACGCCCTATGCGCTCTGCCTGCTTGCCGCAGGCAGGCGCTATGCATTATTTCGTGAGGGAGGAACAAATGCAAAGACTTACCCACTTTGATAAGAAGGGGCGGGCCAGGATGGTCGACGTGAGTAAAAAGAAAGAAACGTTGAGGGAGGCTGTGGTTCGAGGATCTATCCTCATGAATCCAAAGACTTTCAAAAACATACGATCTGGCAAGATTGCAAAAGGAGATGTTTTGGCGGTTGCCAAGGTGGCCGGAATCATGGCAGCAAAAAAGACTTCTCAAATCATTCCGATGTGCCACCCTCTCAATCTCTCTCATGTAGAGATTAATTTCTATCCTTTTGAAAAAGAGAGTAGAATCGATATTGAAGCAAAGGTTAAGATTAAAGGTCAGACGGGTGTAGAGATGGAAGGATTCGTGGCTGTAGCCACCGCCGGCCTCACCATTTACGACATGTGCAAGGCCATTGATCGGGGAATGGTTCTCTCCAATATCCATCTTGTTAAAAAGACAGGTGGCAAGAGTGGAACCTATACCTCTAAAAATCTCCCCTCCCCTGGCGGGAGGGTGATGAAGGGGAGGGGGACCTAACTTTTTCACCCTCACCCCTACCCTCTCCCCTGCCTACCGGCAGGCAGGCGTCAAGGGAGAGGGGGAAATGGAATGGGAGAAATGAAACAAGTTCAAAAAGGGAAGGTATTGGCCGTCAATGTTAGCGTAGATAAAGGGACGAAGAAGACCAATATTCAATCGTGTACTTTATTGAAGGATTTCGGTTTAAAAGGGGATGCCCATGCAGGTCCCTGGCACCGCCAGGTCAGTCTATTGGCGAATGAATCGATTAAGAAAATGAGGGCGAAGGGTCTAAATGTTGGTTATGGTGATTTTGCAGAAAATATTACCACGGAAGGCCTCGATCTTGTTCATCTTCCAATTGGAACGGAAATACTCATTGGAAATTCTATCATTCTACGCGTGACTCAAATTGGGAAAGAGTGTCATGATCGATGTGCCATCTACTACCAGGCAGGAGATTGTGTGATGCCCAAAGAAGGAATCTTTGCCGAGGTGGTAAACGAAGGAGAAGTAAAAGCAGGAGATGAAATAACAATTGGATAAATCCGAAACGCGAAATCTAAGCTGTGGTTGGGATGGTTTGGATTGGTTGTCATGCTGAATTCATTTCAGCATCTCATGAGATCCTGAACCAAGTTCAGCACGACATCTCTGATACGCTTTTTGGTGATTTCGGATTTCGATATTGGAATTTCGTATTTATGTGTGAGGCAAAGATGTTCAAAGTAGCCATATTAACCATCAGTGATCGTGGTTCGAGAGGGGAGCGTGAAGACACGAGCGGTCCCCTCATTAAGGAAATGATAAGGGACTTACCTGCCGAGGTTGTCCATTATGAAATCATTCCGGATGAAAAAAAGAAGATCATCAAGGCTCTGAAAAAGAATGCAGACGAGTTGAAGGCTGATCTCATCCTTACAACAGGAGGAACAGGTTTAAGCCCCAGGGACGTGACGCCTGATGCAACACGGGAGGTTATTGAGAAAGAAGTCCCTGGTTTTTCTGAAGCCATGAGGGCTGAAAGTTTAAGAAAGACGCCCCACGCGATGATCTCAAGAGCCATCACCGGAATTCGAGGTTCGAGCCTGATTGTGAATCTACCCGGAAGCCCTAAAAGCGTGAAAGAAAACCTCAGCGTGATTTTACCCGCCTTACCCCACGCCTTATCCAAATTGAAGGGTGATCCTTCAGAATGTGGCCAGGAATGAAGCGCTATCCTTTATTCAAGCACTATTGCGCCTGATTGGATGAGGGCCGTAAGATATCAATCCAGAAGGGCGCTTGCGGTATGCTTCTAATTCTTCTTCTGTCAGTTCCTCTGGATTTACCAATCTATAATGCTTTTCAGCAGAAACTCGAATACCTTCTTTGGTTCTTTCACATTCAAACAAAGCAATGAGATCCTCTGCCATAAATTGAGCAGCAATTGATCGGCAAATGAGACCTGGAAATTTTGTTTCACAAACAGCGAGATCTTGCTCTACTTGCACAATCCCTATCCTGTCTGTCCCGCCTTTCGCCTGGACTGGTATAACATAGTGTACCCCTCTTTTATCGATACCAATGTAGATTTCATCTATCTCAACTTGTCCTATATCGGGCACAGTTGTCCGCAAATGGTTCTGCAAAGAATAACAAGTGAGACCAGTAAAAATATCAATTAGCCGGTTATAACGAAGCTTAGCCAAGAGTGCCTGTTCATCATTTAGCTTATATTTCCCGATCACTCCAGGCGTGGCATCAGGAATTTTCGTTTCTGCCAGAATCTTTGACGGGACAATAGCAGACTCGGTTGCAAGTACAAACTTATAGCGCGCTCTTCCTGCAGGACGGATAATCCACTGAAACCCCTTTGGAGCTTTTTCCACAATGCTGTCCGGCAGCGTGGTTCGGTATCGAAACGAATAGAGAACGTCTCCTAAGTTTTTGGGCAAGTTTATTCGCAATTTCTTAGCTACCGTTATTATGTCCGACCTCTGAAACAGGACTTCTTTTGCACCTTTCCAAAAATATTTGGAGAAAATGGCTTCTATAATCTACGAATATCGGTTTTTTGTTTCGGCCATCGTTTCACCTCTTCCTTCCCGGCCAACGCAACACAACAACTTCTTCCCTTAGCTGTCCCCTCGTTGCTGTAGCATACCTAGTGCGAAAAAGGTCGATTCGCATTAACTCATACCCAAGTGCTTGTGCCATATCAGCCAATAGCTGTCCCGTGTGAATCATAATCCTCAGATATGACGCCTGGTCTCCAACCACATAAGCCAATTTAGCGCCTGGACGGAGCGCAGAACGAAGATCAGCCAGGTGACGTGCCATTCCGCCAAAATACAGTCTTGTCACCTTTCCATAAAGTCTCTCAAATCCAGAGTTCTTCCCAAGCTCTGTTCTTCGTTTCTCTATGGACGCTGCTATCCGCTGAATTTCCGGATGTCCCACTACCCATTTGTCATCCTGATCGTCCTTGTAAACACCACGTGTATTTGATCGTATAAAGGTTCTCTTCATCTCTCTCAGTTCCAGCTTACTCTTGATAAATCCAAGAACAACAGACTCAAGCCTTGTCGTCCTTGAATAATCCTTTTCATTTGGATATGGTGGAGACGTTATCACCGCATCCACTGAATTCGGCTCAATAATCTCACTTACATTCCGGGCATCTCCCAGATAAACTCTGGAACTTGGAAAAGACTTGTTACTGACGAGTCTCAAATCGTTAGCAATTCTTTCTATTTCGGACAACCAAGAGGCAACGACTGGAACATCGGTTTTAGGTTTTCCTACTCCCACTTCCGGCCCGAAGTGAAGGTTGCTGATCCTGAATACCAATGCGTTAGCTAATGCAAGTAAGGCATGCCGGTAATATGGTTCACTCTGGTCTTTTCTTAGACAATCAAGCAGAATGAGAGTCTTATGTAAAGGAAGAGGACTAATCGAGTTACTCAGAAGGAGTTTTGTCGCTTCAGGATCAAGGGTCCGAAGGGTAACTTCTTTCAGACGACCCTTAAGGAGCCTGCTGTCGTCTATTCCCTGCGCCTTCAACAATCCTAAAGTGGAATCCGCAATATTGCGTGCTTCCTTCTTCAATAAATCTGGGTCAATCTCCCAATCTACTTTAACGGAGCTGGCAAAATAGGCAAAAAGGTTTGCTTCTATCCCGATGGCCCGTATGCCATGTCGTTTAGCTTCAACAATGGTAGTCCCTGTACCACAAAAAGGGTCTAAGATAACGTGTCTTCCGTTTAAACCAAAATCTTCTATGTAATTGCTTACCAAGTGTGGGGGAAAAGAGAGAACAAATCTGTACCAATCATGGAAAGCTCGATCTCCTGGGGCTAATTTATTGACGGAGCGTCCATTAATTTCGCGCTCTGCGGTCTTTTCGAGGGATTCACCGCTGAAAGCGGAGATCGGTAAATGCAGTTGCGTTTGAGTTGACTTCATGGGCACCTAACTATTTTTTGTCATTATATGGAATGGCATCCAAAAGGTCAATACTTGTTGACTTTAAGCAGGGGCTTCGGGTATTTTGATAGTAAAGAATCTCTGCAACGGAGGATCATACAATGAATCCATTTTCTGAGGAATCGTGGAAGCAGTTTCGAGAAATTTTGGGATTACAAGAATCGCCTTTGGGAATCTATTACACAAACGACAAACCCGAAGGGGTCACCCCAAAAGAGGGAATATCCGGATGCATGATGGGGCTCCTTCAGAGTGCGAGAAAGAAGGGGAAGATTGTCTATTTTGACAGAGGGCATTTTGGATGTCCGGGAGGAGCTTACTATATGGGATTTTTTGAATCCCCAAGGCCCAATATCGAATATTTTCTCTCCTGCGGGATTCCGGGTGAGATGGAGGGAGAACGATATATCAAGACACCAGAACGGGCCAGAGAATATTTCGCCAGGATGATACCGAGACGAGCACCAGCAACCTATTGTGTCTTCAAGCCCGTTGAGCAATTTCAGAGTGGCATAGAGCCAGAGGTGGTTGTTTTCTTCGCTCCGCCGGATATCCTTTCAGGGCTCTTCACCTTGACGAACTATGCCCTGGAACGCACGGATGCTGTTTACGCACCATTTGGTTCCGGGTGTGGAACGATTCTCACCTATCCTTTGAAAGAAGCTGGAAAGGAACAGCCCCGTGCCATCCTCGGGATGTTTGATGTTTCTGCAAGGCCTATGATTGAAAAGGATTTCCTTACCCTTGCCATGCCCTACTCCGTATTATTAAAGCTTTTAGAAAATGTTTCCGGTAGTTTCCTCCAGACGGAGAGCTGGAAGAAGGTTCTTCACAGGATTCAAAAATAAGTAAAATCCCAATAGCCAAATTACAAATCCCAAATAAATTCCAATTACCTAATGACCAAATATCTTGAGAGAAACTTCCCCTCTCCTGGAGGGAGGGGACGGAGGGGAGGGGGACAAATGATCCATTCAGAAACGATTTCTTTAAGTACAAAAGGTTTTAGCGATATCCTGGACATTACCCATCATGTAGATGCCGTGACAGACCGCTCAAGAACTGAAAATGGATTGGTCACCGTATTCTGTCCTGGGTCGACAGGTGCTGTCACAACGATAGAATATGAATCGGGCGTACTGAGGGATTTACAAAGGGCGATAGAGAAGATCGCCCCATCCGATATCCCTTACGAACATGATAGACGATGGGGCGATGGCAATGGCTTTTCTCATGTGAGGGCAGCTCTGATGAAACCCTCCCTCAGCATCCCAATGGTCAAGGGAAGATTGGCCTTGGGAACGTGGCAACAAATCGTTTTCATCGATTTTGATAATCGAAGGAGGGAGAGAAATATTCTTGTTCAGGTGATAGGTGAATAATGTCGGATTATGAAGCAAGTTCTGAAAGGATCCTTAATTCCATACGAATTAGGTCAAGAGGTGCTACGATAACGCTTTTTCAGCACACCTTTTCGCTCTCTGGATTTTTTCTGTCGCTATTCAGGTTGACTCCCCTTCCTTTACTTGGTCAACACACTTTTGGAGGGCCTTGACGAGCTGAGATCGCATCTCTTCGTTTGAATGACTGGGTTTAAAACCGAGATCTCTTTCTGCCTTTTCCCAGCTTAAATCCCAGGCCTCGTTTAAAAAGGCAGGTCCCTGCCATTCATTGGATGGTATCAGCTGGATGGAGGAACTTGATTCTGTAAGACGCACAATCATTGCCCCGATCTCTTCCCACGTTAATAAAAGACTGCCTACATTGTAGATCTGGCCAGAGGGCCCAGGTTTTGTGATGGCTGACATCATGGCACTTCCCAAATCGGCCATGGTAACGAAAGTTCCCCCTGCACCATGAACCATTTCCAGAGGCTGGTGTTTTAACGACTTCTTTATCAAATCCCGTAAATGGCGCCCGCCAATATTGTCACCGAAAGCCCACCAGAAACGGAAGATTGTCGCAGAAAGGCCTCGCTCTCTGCTGTAAAACTTGCAGAGCTCTTCTGCCGTGAACTTGCCTAACGCATAAAGAGGTTTACGTGCCTCTCCGAGAAGGCAGGGATGGGTCTCAGTGACCGGGTGCAGGGCAGCTCGGCCATAAACGGTTGCTGTGCTCGTGTAAACAAGGTGACGCACTCCTGCTGATGAAGCAGCTTCCAAGAGATGAAGATGACCCTCGATGTCCTCTTCAAAAATTGTATTCGGTTCATCAGCAAAACTCCAGGCCAAATTTACGATCGCGTCAATCCCTCGGACCATTTCGCTGACGAGTGCCCCATCCGTTAAATTCCCCTGAAAATAGGGAACGGCAAGTTCCTCCATCTCTCTGGTTTTGGTGGCTTTGTCCAACACCACGACTTCATGACCACGATTGGAAAAATCTTTTATCAGATGTTTCCCAACTTCGCCTGCACCACCGACAATCAGAACCTTCATCTTCTTCCCCTCTTGATCACAAAAAGAGGGGATGGGGAGCGGAATATTCTCCGCCCCTTTCCCCTCTTCAACTTACATAATCATTTTCTCTCATTCTGAACAGAAGGTAGTTCTACCCTCGTATACGCTCCTGCCGAATATCGATGTCCTCTGCACCAGGAAATTTTTCCGCTTCAAGCTCCCTTTGGAACTTCCTTTGCAATTCTGCTTCTGATCACAGGCCTTAAGACGAAGAAGGCAAGGAGCGCAGCCATGGCGTCGAATAGGGCCGTGATGTAATAAGGAACAACGAACGACCCAGCGAAGAACGCTGCCATCAGAGCGGCGCCATATCCTGCCAGAATGGAAGACACTCCTTTAGCGGTGTATAACATGCCGTAGTTGGCGGTGGCATTTTTGGGTCCGAATACGTCACCGGTGATGGCAGAGAACAGTGCGTATATTTCGCCCCATGAAAGGAAGACGAAGGGCAAGACGAGGACGAACAATATCGGGCTACCATGGATTTGAGTCATCAGAAAGATGAGGAACGCCTCTACCGCAAAGGCAAGGGTCATCGTATATTCCCTGCCCAGTTTGTCAGAGATTGAACCCCACATAATCCTGGAGAAGGCGTTCGTGACCCCGGCCAGCGTAGCCGTAAAGGGAACGATTGCAAAACCCCACACTTTCGTATCGAATACATTGAGAGACTTGGCAATCTGGGATAAATTTCCTGTGGTCATCAGGCCTCCCGTGGCGACAAAAAGGAACATGATGTACAAGAGATAAAACTCAGGCCTCGTCAGCGTTTGAGACCAGGTATAGTTCACCTTTGATTGAGCAACGGCCTTGGTCACCAGTTTTGAGCGCTGTTCCCATCCAGGAGGCGCCCATCCCGCAGGAGGATGACGCAGTATCAAGGCCATGATGAAAGCGATGATGCCCTGGGCGACCCCCCATACAGCCATTGCGCCGGCCCACCCCATACTGCTTATCGTCCCCGCAATGGGTATGATGGTTAATGCTGCTCCGCCGCCAAATCCTGCGGCAGTTAGGCCGGCTGCCAATCCCCTTCTATCAGGGAACCATTTAACAGCATTCGCTACCGTTGAAATATAGATGATTCCTGCCCCGGTCCCGGCAATGAGGCCGTAATAGATGTAAAGTTCAAAAACAGACTTAGCGACTGTTCCTCCGAGTAGCCATCCAGCAAGAATGGCAATGGAGCCTAACATCATGAGCTTGCGGATACCGAACCTATCGACGAAGTATCCTGCTACCGGCACAGGCCATGTTTCAAACAGAATGAACATTGAAAATATGGCCGCTATTTTAGCGTAGGGCACCCCTGTGAATTGTTGCTTCATCCCTGGCGTAAAGAGGGTGAACGAATATTGATAATTCGATATGACGATCATCGCGATGACACCAGCGAATAGTTGGACCCACCGATTACCAGCGAGTGAACCGTAGGTTTGTTTGGCAATGTCGACTTGAGTTGTGGTTGTGTCAGGCATAGTCCTCCTCCTTTCTCAAAATGCCTAGGTTAGGGCTAAACGAACTCGGTTCAGAGTATTCCGCCAGCGGAATACTCTGAACCCGAATGGCAGAAAATCAAGCCTTTGCCTTCGATCTGGATCTCGGTGTCGGAACCGGAGCCTCCACTGCAATGGCCTTAATCCTCTTAATCTTCTCATCAACAAAAGCCTGCATCTTGGCGATATGTTCTGCTTTGAGATGCGAGAACCGTCCCTGAAACTTCATATATTCGCCGACCGGTTTATACTTCTTTGGAATGCGGGTGTATTTATATTCACCATTCTCCCACTCATAAAGGGTCCACATCCCTGTTTCAACCGCTAAACGACCCATCTCCAATGTCAGTTTTTCGTCAAACTTCCAACCTTTGGGGCAGGGTGCCAGCATATGGAGAAAAGTGGGGCCGTCATAATTGAGGGCCTTGCGCACCTTGTTCATGAGGTCAAGTGGATAGGAAACACAGGTCGTCGCTACATACTTGACAGCCGGATGGCCTCCAATCACCAATTGAGGAGGATCTTTTGGGAAAAGGGTTTTCCCTTCCGGAATGGCTTTTCCCGGTGGGGTAAAGGTGGTATTCGCCCCGTAAGGGGTCGTGGGTGAGGTCTGAATCCCCGTATTGGCATAAGACTCGTTGTCATAACAGATGAAGAGAGCGTCATGACCGCGATACATCAGCCCCGACATCGCCTGAAGGCCGATATCAACCGAGCCGCCATCCCCTGCCATGCAGATGACGTTTGGAAAAGGTCCGTCATATTTGCCTCTACGCATCATGACCTTATAGGCAGCCTCAATCCCGGATGTCACAGCCCCGCCGTTGGTGATCTGGGCATGGATCCACGAGACAGCGTAAGGAGTGCAGAGATAACTCGAGTTCGCCACATACATGCAGCCGGTCGGTCCGATAAAGATGGTGTCTTTGCCAGCCGCCTTTGCAACGAGACGATAGTTCAGGGCTGGCCCGCAGCCCGAACAGGTCCGATGTCCGGGCAGATACATCTCCTCTCTCGGTGCTCCGCGAAGAGACTTGATCGGTTCCAAAATCTGTTTTTTATAATTAAACGCTTGCATCATTGAACACCTCCTTAATTTATCGAAAAGGTCTATGCTTCTTCTTCAAAACCCACCCAGTAAACAAGCTGATGAGTCTTTTTATCTTTAGCCATTTGCGTGAGGATTTTAGTCATGTAATTGAAATCCTCAAGCAAAATCACGTCTCCGCCCAAGCCGGCCATAAAAGAGGTAACCAGTGGTCTGTTTTCGAGGTCGTAAAGGGATGCCCGGACCTCATGAATCAGGTTTCCACCCCGCGTTGCACCACCGTAAGAAGTGCTGCTCTCCACGCACCCCACCACTTTCACCCGAGAGAGAGCCTCCGCAATTTGCTCGGTGGGCCAGGGCCGAATCCACCGGGGCCTCACCATGCCTGCTTTCACCCCTTGATTTCGGAGATGGTTGATGGCAGACTTGCAGGTATTGGCATGAGCCCCTTGAACGAAGAATGCGATTTCCGCATCTTCCATTTTATATTTTTCCAGAAAGGGGTCATAATTCCGGCCGAAAATGCGGTTGAAATCATCGGTCGCTTTTTCGATTACTTTTGGAAGTTCCAAAAAGGTCATTGCCCTCTGCGCATCCATGGGTGCACCCTGATCGGGCCGGATTTGCGGACCATGGGAGACCGGACAGACAGGACTTAAAGGATGGGGTGCCTTATAGGGAGGCAAGAATTCTCTGACCTGGGCCATCTCAGGTAGAATGACCTTATCTGGAATGTGGGAAAGGAAATAACCATCCTGGCATACGAACTGGGGTAACATGACCTTCGGGTCTTCTCCCACGCGGTAATTGATCAATGTGTTATCAAATACCTCCTGTGGGGTCGCGGCCCAGCCCATCAACCACCCCTGATCCCGTGCAGACATGGCGTCAGTATGCTCTGAACCGAAGTCGCCGGGAGGATCGAGAGTTCTGTCTGCGATAGCCATTTGAAGAGGATAACGGCCGCCGGCTGCCGGGCTATAGACTTCAAAAGCATAGGTGACACCCACTCCGGAACTTCCGGTATAGGCACGGGCGCCGGCTGCCGAAGCGCCAAGCGCCACGGAGAGCTGGGCATGCTCGCCTTCACCATGGATAAATTCAGCATCCAATTCGCCGTTGGCGACCATTCTGGCAAGCTCCATCATGATGGCCGTATAGGGGCGGATGGGGAACGAACAGATAACCTCTACTTCTGCAAATTTCGCTCCTTGTGCTGCTGCTGCGCAGCCACTGAGCATCTTTTCTTGAGCCATGATTTTTCCTCCTTCATTAGAAAGGTTTTTCAAGACGAACAACCCCGTCCTCAAAGTCAAGCTCTGGAACAGCACTAAGGGCATCCGCCGGACATTCGTGGATGCAGATCTGACAGCCTTTGCAAAACTTCCAGTTCCATTCCATCTTGTCTTCTTTTTCATTGTAGGACCAGCAGGAATCTGGACAGGCAATGTAACAAGTAAAACAACGGGTGCACTTCTCATGGTCAATCACCGGACGAACGATCCGCCAGTTTGAAGTGATAAAGAGTTCCTGCTGCCTCACTGGAGCAGGTGTGATCGCTCCGAAGGGAACTTCTCTATCTTTTGGGACTTTTATCGCCATAATCTTCTCCTTTCTCTATGCTTTCTTTAAATTCTTCTTTTCTTCCACATTCTGCATTCCTCATTCCGCATTCGGCATCAGCCTCCCCAGAAGTACTCTGAACGGGGTTTACGAAATTTTTGCATTTTCACTTCATTAAAACCGCGTTCCATCGCCGCGACGTTGGTAATGATTTTTGCAATATTCTCTTTTTTCGCCATCCCCGTCACCTTGGCCATTGCCCCGAGCAGGGGTGCGGCAATGCCGGCTCCAATTCCTGCCGTGTCCACCCCTCCTTCTGAACCGGAGAAGTCAACCGTCTTTATCCCGGAGATTCCATCTGCATCCACTGTGGCAATAGCGCCTAATATATCCGCATTGGGGATAAATTTAAGCATATAATCGATCGGCCGGCTCGTATTAATAATCAAGAGGCCGCCTTCAGGCATCCCTTTGAGCACATTGATCCCCTTAACAATGGTGGGTTCAACGATCACCACCACATCAGGGTGAGCGTTCGTATAGAGATATTTCATCTCGATCTCTTCATCACTGATTCGCGCGTATTTCCGGGTTGTAACGAGCACACGGTCGGGCAGGTCTTCATAATTGTCAAAGGCCTGGACAAATCTGCCCTCCATCTTTGCTGCCTGAGCAAAGGCATTGGCCACATCGCGGGCCTCCTTATCCATGACCACTCCTCGTGTCCAAACTGTGATTTCAGTTACTTTAGCCATAAATAGATACCTCCTTAAAGCAATGTTGGGCAATCAAACTGATCCATGAAATTAAACAATCGATATCAGGAATGAGATTTCTCCGCCTGAAACCTATGAGCTTCCACACCTCCTTTCTTTTTCTTGAACAATACATCCTCCACCTTCTTTAGATGCCGGCGCATCGCCTGCCGAGCGCCTGTACCATTGCCATTCTTAATAGCCAACAGGATCTCGCGATGACCCTGAAGGGATTTTTGTTTTCTCTCCTCGGTTTGAAGGTAATTTTCACGAGTCTTGCTAAGGAGGTCCAGAAGGGCAAGAAGAAGACGCTCCAAAATCCTGTTTCGCGACATCCGGGCCAAACAGTGATGAAAATCGGAATCCGTTCGAATCGGGTTCATACCCTGGGCGACTTCTTTTTTTTGTTCCTCAAGGATCTCCTCGAGCTCAACGATTTCCTCAGGGGTTGCATTTTCTGATGCAAGTTGGGCCACTTCGGGTTCGATCATTTTGCGCAGAGAAAAGATGTCGATCAGATCATCCTTCTCATGAAAGAGGGAAGTGGCTAAAGGTTGTACCAGGGCTTCTTCATTAGAAGCGATCACGTAAGTTCCATCTCCCTGTCGTCTCTGAACAAGGTTCATTGCTTCAAGATAAAAAGTGGCCTCCCTTACAGAGGCGCGGGATACTTTGAAGGTATCGGCTAATTCTCTTTCAGTCGGAAGCTGGTCACCTTGCTTGAATTTCCCTCTTTGGATAAGATGATGGATTTGTCCTACGATATCCTCGTAGACTCGCTTTTTTTTAACCGCCTTCAACATGGGGACACCCCCTCCTTTTCCTGAACTTCTTTGAGTGCCTCTTCAAGATGAGAAGCAGTGACTAAAAGCTTTTTTGATTTGCTCTTCCCCGAGTCGTGGATCAATTCTCCGATGGCAAGCATGGTTGCCCTCCTCGCAATGAAGGCGATATGAGAACCCGTCATTCCATCTGTGCGTTTGGCCAACTCTGCCAGGTTTACATTGTCGGCCAAAGGCCTCTCTCTGGTGTGAACCCGAAAGATCTCTAACCGCTCTTCCTCGTCGGGGAAGGGAAAGTTAAGAATATAGTCAAGCCGTCCGGCCCGCGTTAAGGCGGGGTCGAGCAGATCTTCACGATTCGTCGCTCCGAGCACAAGGACCTGAGAAAGATCACTCAGGTTATCCAGCTCATTAAAAAACTGACTGGCCATGCGTTCGACCGCCCCGCCTTCATTTCCATAGCCACGGGTGGTCACCAGGGCATCGATTTCATCAAAAAACAGGATGCAGGGGGCCGACTGTTTCGCTTTTTTAAAGATCTGATGCAGGGCTTTTTCTGATTCTCCAAGCCACTTTGAGAAAAGGATGGGACCGCTGATGGAAATGAAATTCAGGCCCGTTTCTCCCGCCAAAGCCTTTGCCATAAGCGTCTTCCCAGTGCCCGAAGGTCCGGAGAAAAGAACCCCTCTCGGAGGGAGTACTTTACCTTCGTCAAAAAGCTCCGGAAATTTGTGGGGCCAATCTACAATGGAGATGAGGGTTTCTTTAATCCTCTTCAATCCGCCGATATGGTGCCACTGGACCTTAGACCTCTCCGTATAAAATTCACGCGTTGCTGTGGGTTCAATCTCACGGAGGGCCGCCAAAAAGTCCTCCATCGTGATCTCCAGATGATCCGGGTTGACGAGCATGGCATCGAGATGATTGTCGCTCTCGAGAGAAAGATATCTCCTTAAAGCCACCATTCCCGCCTCTTTGCATAAAGCCTCTAAATCCGCTCCGACAAAGGCATGGGTAATCTGGGCAAGGCGTTCCAAATCGACATCAGAGGCCAGGGGCATACGGCGGCTGTGAATCCTAAGGATGGCGTGGCGGCCTTCGGCGTTCGGAACGGAGAGGGCCATCTCACGGTCAAAGCGACCTGGTCGTCTGAGAGCAGGGTCGATCATCTCCGGGATGTTGGTGGCCCCAATGACAATCACCTGTCCACGGGAGACCATCCCATCCATCAAGGCCAGGAGCTGGGCAACCACTCTTTTCTCGACATCTCCTAGGACCTCTGCGCGTTTTGGGGCGATAGCATCGATTTCGTCGATAAAGATGATGCTGGGGGCATTGCGGGTTGCATCTTCAAAGATCTCCCTTAGGCGGGCTTCACTTTCACCATAAAATTTATGGATGATTTCCGGTCCGTTCACCCGAATGAAATGGAGTTTTGTCTCGCTGGCGATGGCGCGGGCAATGAGGGTTTTCCCTGTCCCAGGAGGACCATAGAGGAGTACCCCCTTGGGTGCTTCGACTCCCAGTTTTTCAAAAACCTCCACATAGCGCAAGGGGAGCTCGACCATCTCGCGAATAAGCTTTAATTCTTTTTCAAGCCCACCGACGTCCTCGTAAGAAACATGAGAAGGTGCCTCGATGGAAATATCTGGTCTTTTTATCAGGAATTTGGTCTTCAGGTTAATCAAAACTCCCCCTGATGGAGAAGTCGCTTCGACAAGAAAAAAACGGTCCTTCCCTGTTAAAAAGGGGACATTGATTTTATCCCCAATCAGTATAGGTAACCCCTGGAGGATTTTGGGAAACTGCTCCAGCTCGCTTCCTTCTGGGACGACGTTTGTTAAATCGAGAGGGGTAATGAGGACCGTTGTGGCGATTTTATAGGGGATTTTTTTTATTCTTACAATTTCCCCCAAGTTTACCTCGGCATTGCTGCGAGTGATCCCGTCGATCTGAATTATTTTTTTTCCATAATACTCTGGGAAGGTTCCGGTGATCCTGGCGACTGTTTTTTTCTCTCCACTCATCTCGATCAGATCGCCGAGGACACCTCCTAACGCCTTAATATCCTCTGGATCGAGGCGCGCCAATCCCTTTCCGACATCTTCAGCCAAGGTTTCAGCCACCTTTAATTCAATAAAACCGCCCACAGAAAATGCTTCTCCCTCGATGAGCAAATTGGTATAAAGATCAGACCAATTTCATATTAGAATATTTCTGCCCATTCTGTCAAGACATTTTGCGTTATGCCAGATTATCGTGTGCTTAAGAGGCGAAGGGGTAAAAATGAAAGACGGCGTCGGGGCGAGCGGGATACGACCGGAATTCGCATTTCTTGACTAAGATTTTCTGCGGCGAAGAAACGGGGATGTTTTTCATTCATAGCGAAGAGCTTCGATGGGGTTGAGCAGAGAGGCTTTCCGTGCCGGATAGAATCCAAAAAATACGCCTACCGACCCAGAAAAGAGAAAAGCCAAAAGGACAGCTTCGACTGAAAAGAGGGTCGGCCATTGGGTAAAACTGGATAAGATGAGGGTCCCTGCCACTCCAATCCCAATTCCCACTGTTCCCCCAATCAGACTGAGAACCAAAGATTCAATGAGGAATTGAAGGAGGATATCCCGTCCCTTTGCACCGACGGCGATTCGAATGCCAATCTCTCTTGTTCTCTCCGTGACGGAGACAAGCATAATGTTCATAATCCCGATACCCCCGACAATCAAAGAGATGGAAGCAATGGCACCCAGGAGAAGGGACATAACATTCGCTGATTGCTCAGCGGTCGACATAATCTCTGTGAGATTCCGCACCGTAAAGTCATTATCCTGCTTCGGTTGAATATGATGCCTCTGTCGAAGAAGATCATTAATTTGATTCTCCACATCCTTCATCACCTCCGGTTGCGTCGCTTGCACCATGATCACTCTCACCATCCCCGGGAATTGCATTCCAAAGAGTTTTTTTTGGGCCGCGGTCAAGGGGACGATGATCGTATCGTCCTGATCCTGCCCCTGAGTCGATTGTCCCTTCGGAGCAAGTACTCCGATCACGGTGAAAGGAACCATCTTAATACGAATGACTTGGCCAGTCGGATCGATCCCTCCAAAGAGATTATCTACCACGGTCTGTCCAAGAAGACAGACCTTTGTCGCTCCGTCTATATCCTGTTGTGTAAATGGGCGACCCGAAGAAAGGGACCAGTCTCTGATTTCGAGGGCCTCGGGGGTTGTTCCGTTAACAATGGTCGACCAGTTCTGGTTCCCGAAGACTACCTGTGCTCCCCCGCCGAGGTAGGGCGCTACATACTTGACCGCTGGAATCTCGTTTAGGATTGCTTTGGCATCATCCACTCTTAATGTTGGAACTGTTCCTGATCCGAACCGAAGTCCGCCGCTTGTTGAGCTCCCTGAGAGGACGATTAGGAGGTTCGATCCCATACTGGCAATCTGCTCGGCGATTCGCTTCTTTGCCCCTGAGCCCACAGCAATCATAGCAATCACCGCACCCACACCGATAATGATCCCCAACATGGTCAGGGCCGAGCGCATCTTATTGACCGTGAGCGCCCTTAGGGCAATCCGAAGGCTTGCGAGAAGACGTGTCATTTCCCTCCCATCCTCCCTCCTGCAATGGTAGGCGCCGAATTCTTGCGATCATCAACGATTTTTCCGTCCCTGAAGAGAATATCCCTTTTGGCAAAGGAGGCAATATCCGGCTCGTGAGTGATCATGATGATGGTAATTCCCATCTCTCGATTGAGGCGCTGAAAGATACCCATGATCTCTTCACTTGTCTTGGAATCAAGATTGCCCGTGGGTTCATCCGCTAAGAGGATGGAAGGCTGGTTGACTAAGGCCCGGGCGATGGCTACCCGTTGCTGTTCACCTCCAGAAAGTTGGCTGGGATGATGATGCTCCCTTCCCTTTAAGCCCACCTCAGAAAGAGCTTTTTGTGCCATCTCCTTCCTTTTGGAAGTTTGAGTTCCTGCGTAGGTCAGAGGCAGCTCGACATTCTCTAAGGCCGAAGTCCTAGACAAAAGGTTAAACCCCTGAAAGACGAAGCCGATCTTTCGATTCCGAATCTCCGCCAACTCATCCCTCGAAAGGTGTTCTCCATTAATGCCTTCCAAAAGATATTGCCCGCTCGTCGGTCGATCCAGGAAACCTATAATATTCATGAAGGTTGACTTCCCAGAGCCTGAAGCTCCCATGATGGCCACAAATTCACCTCGTTCAACCAACAGAGAAACACTCCGAAGGGCTTGAACTTCCACCTCGCCCAAGCTATAAACCTTCACCAAATCTTGAACCTGAATTAATGAACCCATATTTTAAATCCAAATTTCAAAATCCCTGCCTTCGCCGAAGCGGCTTCGCGCAGGCAGGCAAATGTCAAATCAATGTCAAAGTTCAAATTCTGGAATTTTTTGCATTTTGATTTTGGATTTGATTTGACATTGATTCACCTTTGGTTCATCACTTCGTGCGAGCTTTGACATTTGACATTTTCTCCACGGTTCTTATCTCCCTATTCCGCGCATGAGAGGTGGAGCGCCGGCTTGGCTCTGAGTTTTCTTGCCCGAAGTCTCTTCAACAATCACTTCTCCACCTTCTTTGAGATCTCCAGACATCACCTCACTGAAAGTACCGTCGGTAATTCCAAGGATGATAGAGACTGGCGTTGATTTTCCTTCTGAAGATAGGACCCACACCCTTCCTGGTTTTCCCTGCTCCGCCTGAGAAGACTCAGATAGCTCCTTCAGCTTCTGTTTCTGTTCGTCTGTGAGAATCCCTCCGATTTTCTGTCGGATGAGACCTTGGATCCGGCCCCTCGCCTCCTCTGGCTTCATCTTTTGGCTAACCTCCTGAAATTCCTGCCTCGATGACCTCAGAACCATTTCAAGTTTCGACTGCTGATCCGGTGTCAGGTTTAATTCTTTTGTCAATCGCTCGATCAAGAGACGGCCCATCGATGCAGAGCTTTCGCTCCTTTTTTGAGGAATTCCCCCCTGCTTTGCAGATTCCGGTTGAAACCTGAGAGCAGCGTTGGGTATTTTCAAAACCCCTTCTCTATGGGCAATCATAACGGAGAGGTTGGCGGTCATACCCGGCATCAGCTTTAAGTCTTTATTGTCCACCTGGATCACAACATCATAAGTTACCACATTCTGTACGATAATGGGAGCAATGCGAACCTCAGAAACTTTTCCACGAAAAATTCTTCCAGGATAAGCATCAACGGTAAAGGTCGCATCCTGCCCCACTGTAATACGTCCAACGTCTGCTTCACTCACATTCGTATCAACCTGCATCTTGGTCAGGTCTTTGGCGATGGTAAAAATAGTTGGGGCCTGGAGGCTGGCTGCCACGGTTTGGCCAACATCGACATTCCTCGAAACGACAGTCCCATTGACCGGAGAACGAATAGTGGCATATCTCAGGTTGGTCTCCGCCAGTTCCAAAGCGGCCTTCGCCTGCCCCACCTGAGCCTTTGAAGATTCCACTTGGGCTTTGGCCACCTCTTTCTGAGCTACAGCGGTATCATAATTTACCTGGGCCGTATCGAGGGTAGCTTGAGCAATGACCTGCCTTTCCAAAAGCGGCTTGTTTCGATCGAGATTTCTCTTTGCATCCAGGACAGCCACTTCAGCCTTCACAAGATTGGCCTGAGCATTCTCAAGATTGGCCTGGGCGGTCAGCACATTGGCCTTTGCCTGATCGACCTGAGCCTGAAAAATCGCAGGGTCTATCTGGGCGATCACCTGTCCCTCTCTTACCCGGGAATTAAAATCAGCATAAAGAGCTTTGATCGTCCCTGAAACCTGGCTCCCCACTAAAACATTGATGACCGGATTGATCGTCCCGGTAGCTGTCACGATCAAGTCGACCTCTCCCCTCTCGACCTTTACCAAACGAAATTTTTGGTTCGATCCATTCTGGCCGGTCAACTGATAGATTGAAAATCCTCCTACAAAAATGATAAGGACGATCCCAATCGCTATCAAATATTTCTTCGTTCGGTTTCCCATCTCACTTTTCCTTCCCTTTCTTCCTGAACAAGAGACGAACCGGAACCCCTTCGAAGCTGAAGGTTTTCCTCATCTGATTAAGCAAATGACGTTCATAAGAAAAATGAATTCCATCTGGAAAATTGGTATAAATCACAAAAGTCGGTGGAGCCGTGGAGACTTGAGTGATATAGTTCATTTTCACACTTCGACCTTTATAAAGCGGAGGAGGAAATTTTTCAACCCAATTACCAAAGTATTTGTTTAATTGAGAGGTAGGGATTCGCTTTTTAGTCTGCTCTGACACATGGTCTACCACATCCAGCACCTTCCTAACCCTCTGGCCTGTCAAGGCGGAAATAAAAAGGATGGGAGCGTAAGAGAGATACTTGAGGTCTTCTCGCACTTTTTCCTCATACTGAACCATGGTTTGAGAATCCTTTTCAACAAGGTCCCATTTATTCACGACAAGAATGCATCCCCTTCCCTTTTCATGGATGAACCCACCGATACGGGCATCCTGATCGGTCACTCCTTCCTCGGAATCTAACAACAAAAGAGCGACATCCGATCGATCAATGGTTCGAAGGGCTTCCACAATACTATACTTTTCAAGCCGCAGGCTGATCCGGCTCTTCCTCCGGATACCCGCTGTATCAATCAAGACGTATCTCCTCCCGTCTCTCTCAAAAAAGGTATCAATCGCATCGCGGGTTGTCCCAGGGGCCTCATCCACAAGCACCCTCTTATATCCTAATAAGCGGTTAATCAATGAGGATTTCCCGACATTTGGCCGTCCTACCACAGCCACCTTGGTTACATCTTGATCCCATTTTTTCTCGATCACACTCGGAAGGGCCTTTATCACATCATCCATCAATCCCTTCACGCCATATCCATGTTCTGCCGAAATTGAATAAATCGTTTCCACACCCAACCCATAGAATTCAAGGACCTTCTCCTCATGCTTTGGCCCGTCAATCTTATTGACGATATAGAACACAGTTTTATTCAATCTTCTAAGAATATTGGCAATTTCTTTATCCGAAGGAGCAAGACCTTCCTTCCCGTCCATCATGAAAAGAATCACGTCGGCCTCATCCATGGCCAACTGGCATTGCTCACGCATCTGGATAAAGAGACGATCTTTTGAAACAGGCTCGAACCCGCCGGTATCGATCAACGTGAAAGCACTTTCCTCCCACTCCACATCGGCATAATTCCGATCCCGTGTCACGCCGGGCTCTTCCCAGACAATGGCTTTCTTCCCCCCAGCGACCCGGTTAAAGAGGGTAGATTTCCCAACATTTGGTCTTCCGACAATAGCGATGATAGGCTTCATAGCAAATTGTTTATAAAGCATTATTATAAAATCTGCATAAAGTCTATACAATTTTCTTTATTCTTAAAGGCCTTCTCATTTGAATACGAATGTGGTAAATTAATTTCAGAACCCCCACCCTTATCCCCCCCTGAGGGGGAGGGATGGGTGGGGGATATAGAGATTTACTGCGTTTGTATTAAAACAAACTTTGGCGGGTAACAAAATGGTCAAATTGATCAAAAAACCTATTATTTACTTATCCTTTTCATTATTCTTACTATTTCACGCTACGGGAGTAGCTCTATCCCAACCCAACGCTATGGAAGAAAAAGGTCCAGAGATCAGGTTGGGAGAGATAACCTTTTCACTCAGGGAATTTCAATCCACCCCATCCCGACTTAGAATGCTGGAGATGCATATTGAGGTTCTCAACCGCAGTCGCACGTTTACTGCGCCACCTAATTCCATTACGGTGGTAGTCACCCAAAAAGAAGCGAAATTCCCGGAGGGAACCCCTGTAACCGAATTTGCTTCAAGCCCGCAGGAGGTAACCCTTGACCTTCCTCTCCCCCCTTCCACAGGTCGTGTATTGATTTTTGGTTTCTCCCTTCCGGAGACAAAACTTCAATCAATCACCTTTGAGATTCAAGTGAATCCCCCGGATGGAGAAAAGAAGATAGTAAAGTGGGAAAGTAGTGGAAATTAAATGAGAGCGATCGTCTCTATCTCAATATCGGCATCCCTGGGGAGTTTTGCTACCCCGACTGTTGACCTTGCAGGGGGAGAAGATGGGAAATAGGTGGCATATACCTCATTCACCTGATTGAAATTGCCGATATCTTTTAAAAAAATAGTCATCTTGACCACGTTTTCCATCCCTAACTTTTGGGATTCCAATACCCCTCTTATATTTTCTAAAACCTGCTGAGTCTGTTGTCGGATGTCTCCTTTTACCAACTCCCCTGTTTTTGGATCGAGGGGTATTTGTCCGGACAGAAAGAGAAAATTCCCCGCTTGAATAGCCTGGGAATAGGGACCAATTGCCTTGGGCGCCTTTTCTGTTTGGATCATCTTCTTCTTCATGTCTTTATTCCTCCAACAATTCACAAACCTCTGAGGCCTCTCTCAAAATATAATCCGCTCCAGCCTTCTCAAACTCTTCCTTCTTTGTCCTTCCGGTCAATACCCCAATCGTCTTCATGCCCACCCTTTTACCTGCCTGAACGTCAATGATATGATCTCCAACCACCACTGAATCTCTCACGGAGGTTTTTAACGATTCCATTACCTGAGTCAGATGCTCCGGATGGGGTTTAACATTCTTTACCGAATTTCTCGAAACGAAAACATCACAAAAATCGTCGATGTCAGGAAAGATCTTTCGAACCGCATCCTCACAGTTCCGTGTAATGATCCCAACCTTAACTCCTTTCTCCCTTAAACTTCTCAAGGTTACCTTCGCCCCCGGAATGAGCTTGCCCTCCTGTGCCGCTTTCATTTCTAACGCATGAAGAATATGATGGGACTCCTGATAAAACGTTTCTGCTTCGGAAGAATTCTTCTCATATAAGATCTCATAGATCTCATCTATGATTTCAAGCAGATACTTCTCTTGAATCGTCTCTTCTCCAATACCATAACGCCTCACCAAATCGAATACCCGTTCTCTCATGAGAGAAAAATCGATATTAAGAAAAGCCAGGGTCCCATCGAAATCGAAGACGATGGCTTTGATGGAATGAAGTGTAGGCATAGGATTAAAAATAAAGTAACATTTTAGCTCTTTGGAAAAAGCGTTCCCCTCACTGTCCCTAAGTACCAAATTCTAATCAACAAATCCTAAATTTCAAATAGTATCCAATATTCGGACTCCAATCACCACGGGAGCTTAAGTTTTTTTTGAATTTCGGTCATTGGAATTTTGGACATTATTTGGTTATGGGTGCTTGCCCTACACCATATTAGGTAGAGGGCTTGGGATTGGTGCTTCATAACTCATCAGAATTTTTCAAAAAGCTAAATAGATACAAAATAAATACACTACCGAAAATATATCTGTCAACGACAATAATCAAATTTGTGTTAGCAAAGTAGAAATGTCCCCATTAACTGCTTAAGTTAAAATGTCCCCATGGAACAGGAGAAGATACTCATGGGGCAGAGGGAGTTAAAGAGGTGGCATCTGATGGAGATCGTAAAGGTAGGGAAGATCACCTTGAGGGAGGCTGGAGAGAGGATAGGTGTGTCCTACCGTCAGGCGAAGCGGATTGGGCAAGCGATCCGGGAGAGAGGGATCAAAGCCTTGGTGCATGGTAACAGGGGACGACCTTCGAACCACCGGCTCAAGGAGTCCTTACGAGAAAGGGTATTAAAGCTGTCGGAAGAGGTTTACTGGGACTTTAACGATACCCATTTTACGGAGAAACTTCGGGAGTGCGAAGGGATCGATTTGAATCGAGAGACGGTGAGGAAGTTACGGCGGGAGGCGGGGATGGCACCCAAGCGCAGGCGTCGGGGACCTAAGCATCGAAAGCGACGGGAGCGAATGGCTCAAGAAGGATGGATGGTCCTCTGGGATGGGAGTCCCCACCCCTGGTTTGGCCGAGACCTTCCACCTTGCTGTCTGATGGCTGCCATCGATGATGCGACCGGGAAACTGCTGGCCGCCCGTTTCTTTCCCTTTGAAGGTTCCGCAGGCTATTTCTGGCTTCTTAAAGAGATGATTAAAAAATATGGAATCCCAATGATGATCTATCAGGATCGCCACGGGTCGTTGCATCGGAATGACCCTCACTGGAGCTTGGAAGAGCAACTCGCTGGCCGACAGGAACCGACTCAAGTCGGATTAGCTCTCGAAGCCTTGGGGATTGAGCCGATCTCGGCTCTTTCTCCTCAGGCCAAAGGAAGGATAGAAAAACTCTTTGCCACCCTGCAGGATCGTCTGGGAGCAGAACTCCGTTTAAAAGAAATTGTAACGATGGAAGAGGCCAATCGCTTTTTACAATCAACCTTTTTAAAAGACTTTAACCGTCGCTTTGCCGTCAGACCCAGAGAATCCCAAAAAGCCTGGAGAGAAGTCCCAAACCATCTGGACCTGGATCGAATCATCAGCTTTCGCTATACGGCTACGGTCGGCAACGATAATACGGCTCGGCTGGGAGGATTGGTTCTCGATATTCCCCCTGGCCCTCAAAGAAGATCCTATGCGAAGCTCAAGGTGGAAGCTCGGCAGCTTCTCAACGGATCTTGGAGAATCTACGCTCAAGATCAGTTGATTGCGAAACATCCTCCTACTTCCCTCCGGGAACCGGTGAGAGCTCTTCCCCGAAAGAAACACCATGCAAAAGGAGTTAAAGATTACCACTGGGTCTATCTCGCTTCAGCACCCTCCAGGGAAGGTGACCCTTACCCCCTGCTCATCGAACATCGTTGATTGTAGCGCAACCTGGCGATTCACATTTCGCTTGTTGCCCATTAATAGGGATCTCTTATGAGAGCTCACTTAAAAAAAAGAAACTCAAATTGAAGTTCATCCACTCACTCAAGGGTCAAGATCAAAACCCTTGGAGGGGACATTTTCACGTTGCAGTTAAGGGGACATATTGACTTCGCTTAAACACGACAATAATCAAATTATCTTGATACATAGCAGAAGATTTGATATGAACCTATAAGGAGGAGAAAGAAAATGATAACATCGCTAAAAGATAGAATCCGGATCGCTTCGGGTCATGGAACAGCTGACCTTCTAATCAAAAACGGAAGGGTCGTGGATGTCTTCTCAGGTCAGATTGAAAAAAAAGATGTGGCCATTTTCGGAGGCGTGATCATAGGTTTCGGAGATTATCAAGCCAAAGAGATCGTCGATGTGAAGGGCGATTTCCTCTGTCCTGGTTTGATCGATGGTCATGTCCACATTGAATCGAGCATGGTAACTATCCCTGAATTCGCTCGAGCTGTTCTTCCTAACGGAACCACCTCTGTTGTCGCCGATCCGCACGAAATTGCCAATGTCCTTGGTCGAAAGGGCATTCGCTTTATGGCTGAATCGGCGAGAGATGTTCCTCTAAATGTTTTCATTATGCTCCCTTCCTGCGTTCCAGCCACTCATATGGAAACCTCTGGAGCTATCCTTAAGGCAACCGATTTGAAACCTCTGTTTAAAGAACCCTGGGCCATTGGATTGGCAGAGATGATGAATTTCCCAGGCGTCATCTTCAGGGATCCAGAAGTTCTCAAAAAAATTGAAATGGCAAAGGGAAAGCGAATGGATGGCCACGCCCCCATGCTTTCGGGAAAGGGGCTTTATGCTTATCTCACTGCAGGAATCAGATCTGACCATGAATGTACCACTCTTAAAGAGGCCAAGGAGAAATTGAACAATGGCATGTGGATTATGATCAGAGAAGGGACGACCGCAAGAAATCTCAGAAGTCTCCTTCCTCTTATCAATCTCAAGAATTCAAGGCGATTTCTTCTTGTCACCGACAACCGTCACCCCAAAGAACTCCTTAAAGAGGGCCATATCGATTCCATGGTCAGGCAGGCAATCCGATGGGGAACAGACCCCATCTTAGCTATACAAATGGCAACGCTCAATACTGCGGAATATTTCAGGCTTGATGACCTCGGAGCCATTGCTCCAGGTTATCGAGCCGACATCGTCAGTTTCGATCATCTCGGGCGGTTTCGAATTCATAAGGTCTTTAAAGATGGGATATTAGTTGCTGAGAATGGTAAAATGCTCTTCCCTCCCATCCGAAAAGTGAAGGGTCCTAAAATGAGGGGATCTGTCCGAATCAAGCCTCTTGAGAAAGATGTCTTTTTACTTCGAAGTGACCAGCCTTTCGCTAAAATCATCCAACTGATACCAGACCAAATTGTCACGAAAAAAGTAATGAAGAAGATCCTCTTGAAAGAGGGGGTGGCCCATCCCAATATCAAAGAGGATATCCTTAAGATTGCAGTGGTTGAACGGCATAAAGCCACAGGGAATATCGGGATTGGTTTTGTCCAGGGGTTTGGCTTAAAGAAGGGAGCCATCGGTTCGTCCGTAGCTCACGATTCACATAACCTCGTCATTGTGGGAGCCAATGATCAGGATATGTTGAAAACAGTGGAAATCATTCAAGCCATGGGAGGCGGATTGACAGTAGTTTTGAACGGAAAAGTAATAGCTTCCCTCCCCTTGCCCATCGCGGGTCTGATGTCAGAAGCCCCGGTGCCCAAAGTCCACCTTCAGTTAGAAGCCCTTCATCGCGCTGCCAAAAATCTTGGGTGTCAAATTCCAGACCCATTTATGACGCTTTCTTTTCTATCACTGCCAGTGATTCCAGAATTAAAAATCACCGATAAAGGTCTGGTTGATGTAAACCAGTTCAAACTTGTTCCGCTGTTTGGAGAAGACTAATGCAAATCAGAAGGCAGAAAGCAGCAAGCAGTATGCAGAAACAACAGAATGATTTTATTGGTTTTTCACCTGCCGACTGCCTACTGCCTTCTGCTTACTGTCTTCTAAAAGGATGTTTAATATGAATTGGGACAACCTATTAGAGGAAGCGACCCATCATCTTCAGGAATATATCCGTATTCAAACAGTCAATCCGCCCGGGAATGAAATAGAAGGAGCGAGGTTTTTTAAAAGAATTTTCGATGCGGAGACTATTCCATGTCAGATTTTCGAGCCGTTACCAGGCAGAGGAAGTATCCTCGCCACATTAAAAGGGAATGGAAAGAAGAAACCCATCCTTCTTCTCAATCATATGGATGTGGTTCCTGTTGAAAAAGAACGTTGGACGGTAGATCCTTTTGATGGAACCATTCAAGATGGATATCTCTATGGTCGCGGAGCTCTTGATGATAAATCCATGGGGATCGTAGAGATGATGGCCCTGTTAATCCTGAAACGTGAAAGGGTTTCTCTGAAAAGAAATATCCTCTTTTTGGCTACGGCTGATGAGGAAACCGGAGGACAATGGGGAATCCAGTGGGCCATGGAAAATATCCCCTCCTTGAAAGAAACAGAATATGCCCTCAACGAAGGAGGATATATCATTCTTAACAAGACCGGTGCTCCGGATCGATATGAAATTTCCAATGGCCAGAAGATCGTCCTCCAGCTCCAATTAAAGGCCAAAGGGACTTCAGGTCATGCTTCCATGCCTCATTCTGACAACCCCAACGTGAAACTGATCCACGCTTTGGAGGCAGTGACAAAATGGGAAACCCCCTATACTATCCTTCCCATGGTTAAAGAATTTTTTTCTAAGATGACTCCGAAACAGCCTCCTGACGAAAGAAAATATTTTGAGGATATTGAGAAAGGCCTCAGAGACCCTTCTTTTTCAGCCAGGTTGACAAAAAATCTGGTCTATAATGCCATGATAAGGAATACCATCTCTCTCACCATCCTGCAGGCCGGGAATAAGGTCAATGTCATCCCTTCAGAATCAATGGCCACTCTTGACTGCCGCCTCATCCCTGGATCTTCCAAGGAAGATTTCTTAAATGAGATCAAGAAAAGAATAGGAGGTGAAATTGAAGTGGAGGGAAAGATGGAAGGAAAACCCATCCCACCCTCACCCTTTAATACGGATCTTTTCCAGGCCATCCAAAAGTTCGCTTCTGAGAATGATCCGGATTGTCCGGTGGTTCCCTACCTTCTTCCCGGGGCGACAGACAGCCGTTCCCTGAGGGAAAGAGGAATTACGTCTTACGACTTCTGCCCTTTTCGTTTGTCAGAGGAAGAAATATTAAGAACACACGGAAATGACGAACGAATCGCTTTAGAAAATCTGAGATTTGGAATGAGGATGCTGGTTGACATTGTTAAGGAGGTGGCTGCTTAATCCTCGTCCAACCGCAGCATCATTTCCGAAACAATGCAAACAGCAATGTCAGGATGATGCTGATAAGGATGGAGGTGACAATGGGAAAATAGAAAGTGAAGTTCTTTTTTCTGATGATGATATCTCCGGGAAGTCTACCTATCCAAGGAATTTTCTCACCAATCAATAGAAGTAAGCCGATAAGAATAATAAAGACACCCAGAAGAATGAGCATCTTGCCTAAAGCACCGAACCCAACCATTTAAAACACCTCCAATCCAAGCCCTGATCCTGGCAATAAGTTTTCGATTTTGCACACTGGGATTACGTAGAGAATACTTCCCCTCCCCTGGCGGGAGGGGATATAGGGGGGGAATAAATCTTCTTGTTCACCCCCACCCTCACCCTCCCCCGTCAAGGGGGAGGGAAGTGCGTTGCATTTGCACCATTGGTGGGTGACGAGACCCATATGTAAAATTTATTTTGTATTTGGTGCTTGTTGTTTGGTGCTTGATGCGCTCTTGCCAGAGCGCAAAAACCTTTCTTTTTCACTATAGATACATCCGCAATATTGCTGACGGTATAATCCCATCGCCTTGGAGACCTCCATCCCTCTCTTCCATCCCTGTCGAAAATCTTCATAATAGAATGGAATACCAATCTCGTGAGCGATACGCTCGCCGGTTTCTTTGATGAGAGCATGATTTTGATGGGTACTTTGGAGAAGGGTGGTTGAAAATCCATCGAAAAACATCTTCTTCGCCTCTTGAGCTGTGGCTTCAAGGCGAACCTTATAACAATATTGACATCTCTCTTTCACCTGGTGGGACACATTCCTTAAAAACTCTTCGAGGAGATATTCATCCCGATAGATCACCTTCAACCCGACCCGCTCTGAGTATTGTATCAATGTGTCCAGTCTTTTTTGATATTCCTGGTAAGGATGGATGTTTGGATTGAAAAAGTATCCAGTGACATCATCCCCCTTTTCTTTCATTCGTTCGAGGGGAGTGATGGCACAGTTGGCACAACAGATGTGGAGAAGAATTTTCATTCAAAGGATAGACGAATTAATCGAATGGGAACGAATTTTCCAAATAAAGCCTGTTCGAGTTATTCGCTGCCATTCGTCTCATTCGTATAAAAAAGACGTATTTCATTAACTTGCGGCCGATAACTTTTTTTCAGAATCTTTCCTCCGTGGAATCCCCAGATCCTTCTCCACTTGCAAAATCCTGTCGGTCGTCTTGATGACCGTGTCAGGATTGAGGGAGATGCTGTCGATGCCGCAGCGGACCAGAAACTCGGCGAATTCTGGATAGTCGCTGGGAGCTTGTCCGCAGATGCCAATCTTCCTTCCGTTCTTCTTGGCCCTTTCAATCACTAACTGAACCATTTTTTTCACAGCCGGATCCCGCTCATCGAAGATATGAGAAACTTTCTCTGAATCACGATCCAATCCCAACATCAACTGGGTCAGATCATTCGATCCAATGGAAAACCCATCAAAAATCTCAGCGAATTCATCCGCCATGATCACATTACTGGGGACCTCACACATCACATAGATTTCGAGGCCATTTTCCCCCTGGATCAGACCGTGCTTTCTCATCTCCGCAATCACCAATCTCCCCTCCTCCACCGTCCTGCAGAAGGGGATCATCAATTTTACATTGATCAGACCCATTTTATCCCGAACCTTTTTCATCGCCATGCATTCGAGAGCAAACCCTTCCTGATAAGACTCGTCATAGTACCGGGAGGCTCCTCGGAAACCAATCATGGGGTTGTCTTCGACAGGCTCAAATTCGATTCCACCGATGAGATTGGCGTACTCATTGCTTTTAAAATCACTCAATCTCACTATGACATCTTTAGGATAAAAGGCAGCAGCAATCTTGGCCACCCCTTGAGCCAACCTATCAACGAAGAAGGCTTCCTTATCTTCATACCCGATGGTCAACTGTTCAATCTCCTTTTTAGCATGACTATCGCTGATTGAATCAAATCGGACAAGAGCCATTGGATGGATCTTAATGTAGTTATTGATGATAAATTCTACCCTGGCCAGACCCACCCCATCGTTGGGAATAAAGGAGAGGTGGAAGGCATTGTCCGGATTTCCCACGTTCATCATGATTTTTGTTTGAGGCTTCTCCAGATGTGCCATATCGAAGTGCCTCACCTCATAATCGAGGATCCCTTCGAAAACCAATCCCGTCTCCCCTTGTGCACAACAAACGGTGGCACTTCGATAGTCTTTCAAAACCTCGCTTCCATCTCCTGTTCCCACCACACAGGGAACGCCCAGTTCCCGGCTGATGATGGCCGCATGACATGTCCTCCCTCCGCGGTCGGTCACAATGCCCGAGGCAATTTTCATGATGGGTTCCCAATCCGGGTCTGTCATCTGGGTAACCAATATCTCGCCCTTCTTAAACTTCTCTATCTCTCTCGCACTGGTGATGACATTGATGGGCCCAGCGCCAATCTTTTCACCGACACTCTTCCCCTGTACCAGCACCCTTCCTTTCTCTTTTAAAGAATAGGTCTCCAAAACGTTCATGGCTCCTTGGGATTTTACCGTCTCTGGCCTGGCTTGAAGGATAAAGAGCTGTTGGGTAATACCGTCCTTGGCCCACTCAATATCCATGGGCATGTAGACCCCTGCTTTTTTCGAATAGTGCTCTTCGATCTTTATCCCCCATTGTGCAAGCTTAATAATCTCCTCGTCATCCAAGATGAAATCCGCCCTTTCTTGTGCGGAGACAGGAACATTCTTGGTTGATCCCTCTCCCTCGAGCGTGTAGATCATTTTGATCTCTTTCGTCCCGAGGGTTTTCTGAATGATGGGTTTATAATTTCCTTTGATGCAGGGTTTAAATACATAAAATTCGTCGGGATTGATGACTCCCTGAACAATATTCTCTCCCAATCCATAGGAACCTGTGATGTACACCACGTCCGGAAAGCCGGATTCCGTATCAATGGTGAACATCACCCCAGAACAGGCTTTATCCGACCGCACCATCTTCTGAATTCCGATGGAGAGAGCGACCTGAAAGTGGTCAAACCCCTTGTGGGTTCTGTAAGAGATGGCACGGGTGGTAAACAGTGAGGCAAAACATCGTTTGCAGGCCTGAACAAGGGCATATTCCCCGCGAATATTAAGATAGGTCTCCTGCTGACCGGCAAAACTTGCACCCGGAAGGTCCTCGGCTGTGGCGCTGCTACGGACTGCCACATCCGTATCCTCTCCATATTCCTTGCACAACTTCCGATAGGCTTTAACAACCTCTTCAACGATCTCCCTGGGAAACTCCAAACTATGGATAAGCCTCCGGACACGGCTTCCCCTCTCTGAAAGGTTTTCCACATCCTCGACGTCGAGACCCGTCAGTATCTCTTGAATACCTTCTTTAATCTTTGTTTTACCCTTGACATCATGCCAGTCCTGTACAATCCCTTCATCCAAAAGGGAATGGTAGGCATTAACGGTTATAGCAAATCCATTAGGAACGGTCACCCCTTGTTTCGTCAGTTCCTTCCGCATCTCCCCCAAGGAGGCATTCTTTCCTCCTACAACGGGAAGATCGTTAAGTCCGATTTCGTCAAACCAAAGGATATAAGGTTTTTTAGCCATGGTCCCCTCCCTGGGAGCCTTAATTATTTTATGAATTGGTGTTAACCTTTCGGTATATTAGAATATAAATTTAGCCGAACCTAACTGCCTTGTCAAGGGTGGTTCTCATCTCATGTGATTTGATTTGCAAATGAGGAATTGATTTTTGAATAAATTATAATTAATATAGGACGTTATCCTAGAGAAGGAAGTGAAATCCATGAAAAGTCCGAGATATGTCTATCTTTTTGAAGAGGCAGATGGGACCAACAAGAAACTCCTTGGAGGGAAAGGAGCGGGCTTGGCTGAAATGACCCGTATGGGTCTTCATGTCCCGCCCGGCTTTATCGTCACCACAGAGGCCTGCCTTCGTTACTATGAGAACAAAAAGAAACTCCCTAAAGGTTTGATGGAGGAAGTCCGGACAAACCTGAAGATCGTGGAGGAAAAAACAGGTAAGACGTTTGGAAGTGCCCAAAATCCCCTCTTCTTCTCTGTCCGTTCGGGCGCCGCGATTTCTATGCCAGGAATGATGGACACCATTCTCAATTTGGGTTTAAACGACAAGACTCTGGAGGCTTTGATCCAGATCACTTCGGATGGAAGATTCGCCTTTGATGCCCACCGGAGATTTATTCAACTCTTCGGGAAAATTGCCTTGGGAGTGGAAGAAAAGGAATTTGACCAAATCCTTAACGAGACAAAAGAAAAAGCCGGAGCCAAGGAGGATACTGGTCTCGATGCGGATGATCTCAAGGATGTCTGCAAACAATATCTGAAATTAGTTAAGAAGAGGACGGGAATTCCTTTTCCAGAGAATCCAATGGTCCAATTGGAACTCGCCATTGAAGCGGTCTTCAAATCGTGGATGGGCAAGAGGGCAGTGGATTATCGGAAGGAATTCAACGTTACCCCTGACATGGCAAATGGAACCGCTGTCAATGTGTGTACCATGATTTTTGGAAATATGGGTTTTGACTCTGCGACAGGGGTCGCCTTTACACGAGACCCGGGCACAGGAGAAAACATTCTTTATGGCGAATATCTCGTGAATGCTCAGGGTGAGGATGTCGTGGCCGGGATCCGGACACCCAAACCCATTCAAGAGATGAAGAAGGAAATGCCGAAAATCTATCGAGAGTTGGAGCGGGTCAGAAAAACCTTGGAAGAACATTTTCATGAAGTTCAGGACTTCGAATTTACCGTGGAGAAAGGGAATCTTTACATCCTTCAAACCCGAAACGGGAAGATGAATGCTCAGGCGATCGTTCGAACCTCCAAAGAGATGGTCTCTGAAAAACTCATTCATAAGCAAGAAGCAGTCCTGAGATTGAAACCTCAGGAGTTGGAACAACTCCTCCATAGGCGGATCGATCCAAATTTCAAGGGAAAACCGGTCTGCGCCGGCCTTGCCGCCTCCCCTGGAGCAGCCTCCGGAAAGGCAATCTTCGATGCCGATGAGGCGGAACGGGTAGGGAAGCTCGGCCACAAGGTGATCCTGGTTCGAGAAGAGACCAAGCCTGAGGATATTCACGGATTCTTTGCCTCACAAGGAATCTTGACAACCCGTGGGGGAAAAACTTCCCATGCCGCCGTGGTGGCAAGAGGCATGGGGAAGCCTTGTGTTTCAGGATGTGAAGAACTCCACATCGATCCGAGAGGGAAAGAGGCGACGATAAGAAATGTTCACCTCAAGGAAGGAGATTTTATCACCATCGATGGCTCCAGGGGCGAGGTCTATCTGGGAGAGGTTCCTACTGTAGATCCTGAAATCAGCAAAGACCTGCTGACGCTCTTGAGCTGGGCGGATGAGATAAGAACCTTGGGCGTTCGGGCCAATGCCGATACCCCTGAGGGAGCGGTTAAAGCCAGGCAGTTGGGTGCAGAAGGGATCGGCCTCTGCCGAACAGAAAGAATGTTCAATGCCGCGGATCGGCTCCCTATCGTCCGGCAGATGATCTTGGCAGGGTCGAAGGAAAAGAGAGCAGAGGCGATTGCAAAACTCCTTCCCATGCAGCGCAGCGACTTGAAGGAAATCTTCAAAGCCATGGCAGGCCTGCCGGTGACCATCCGCCTCCTCGACCCACCGCTTCATGAGTTTCTTCCGTCCGCCGAAGAATTAGCCGAAGAATTGAGAAAGCTGAAGGAGGTTGAGACCGCCTTTTCCACTATGGAAAACATCTCCGATGCAATGAAGTTTTTGGATCCCTCTTTTCGGGAATCACTCGGACTCCTCGACCACGTGGTGACGGATATTGTCGAGATTAGAGAGAAGAGACTCGATAAAAAGCTCATCCGGAAGGAACAGGAGACCCTCAGGAAGGTAAAAGAGATGATGGAGGTCAACCCCATGCTGGGCCATCGGGGAGTAAGATTGGGAATCACCTATCCTGAAATTTATAGGATGCAAATTCAGGCCATTCTGGAGGCAGCCGCCGAGCTGATTAAAGAGGGAGTCGATATTCAACCTGAAATCATGGTTCCGCAGGTCTGCACGGCCCAAGAATTGAAATGGGTTTATCAACTCGTCAAAAAGGTCCAAAAGGAAGTGGAGAAACAATATCGGATTCAGATCCCCTTCAAATTCGGGACCATGATCGAAGTCGTGAGGGCTTGTATGAGAGCCGGAAGATTGGCAGAGGTGGCCGACTTCTTCTCCTTCGGGACCAATGACCTTACCCAGGCCACCTTCTCTTTCTCAAGAGAGGATGCGGAGAATAAATTCCTTCCTCTTTATAATCAACGAAAGATTCTCCAGGACAATCCCTTTGAAGTATTGGATGTAAAAGGCGTAGGAAGGTTAATGATGATTGCCATTGAGTGGGGAAGGAAGACGAAACCGGATCTGAAGATTGGAATTTGTGGTGAACACGGCGGTCATCCGGAATCAGTTGAATTCAGCCACAGCATAGGACTTTCTTATGTCAGTTGTTCCGTTCCACGACTCCCGATTGCGCGCCTCGCAGCAGCCCATGCCAAACTGAAAGAGAAGGATAGAATATTGCCAGAAAAATATGACCCGGATACGAGTTTTAACATCTTTCTCTAAACTGCTTAGGAATCGTTTAGACCTCAACGGGTACGGGAATCGGTCAGGTAGGAGGAAATGACCCATGCCCTTCAGAACATCGATCAAGGTCTGCTTCAGTGACATAGATAATGCGGGGATTGTCTACTATCCCCGTTTCATACATTACTTCCATTTGGCGATGGAGGAATTCTTCGCTGAGGAGATAGGGATCGATTATGCAGACGTCTTACATAGACACAACCTCTCCCTTCCAACCGTCCACCTCGAAAGCGACTTTCGACGGAGGTTGCGTTACGGCGATCGGATCAGCATGGAAGTCAGAGTGATCCACATCGGCCAAAGCTCCATTACCTGGGGGTATCGGGGTTACCGAAGGGACGAAGAAGAAATGGTCGTGGAGGGGCAAAATGTTACGGTCTGCGTCAGGACAGATACCTTTGACAAAATAAACGTCCCTGAATGGCTGAGGCAGGGTTTGGCCAGCTACATGGAGAGGTTTAATAAGAAGTGACTCCAGGACCCACAAGGTGGAGTGTCGTGAACCCTCAGACCTCAAGGGGAAGGATTTTCCGATCTCTTAATCTGACATATCCCTGATGAGTAATTCTCAGGTGAGGGATGGCAGGTGTTCCGAGAGTATCGATGGTGAGCATAGGCTTTTCCCATTTGACTCCGTTCTCCCTTAGGAATTCTTCGAGTTGTCTTACCTCTTCTCGCACCACCTCCATCGATTTTAACGATACCAATCCGCAGAGAGGAGCAGGAAATTCAGCGACAACCTCCCCTCCCACCGCATAAACGCCTCCGCCGCCAATTTCTTTGAGCCTTTCAATGACCGTCTCCATCGATCGGGTATCGCACCCCACGATAATCATATCCGTTGTATCCCAGCACATCGTAGATCCATAGGCTCCCTTTTGAAGACCAAATCCTTTGAGAAGCCCCATGAAGGCCTTTCCGTTACCCACCCGATCTATGGCAAGGATCATGATGACGTCCTCCGATTCACCAGGGATCTCAAGATCAATCATCTTCTCCTGGGTCACCAGTCTTGTTACAAGTTCCATCACCCTTACCTTCCCTCGATTCGGGAGTGGAGGGACCGTGTAGTTAGAAACCTTAACCATATGAAACATATATTCCGGAAAAAAAACTTTCTTTGGTTCAACCATCGATTTACCGTCTCTGTAAATAATCTTTCCGTCGCACATCACAAGCTGGGGGGAATAATCATGCGGTGAAGGGATGATCACAATATCCGCCATCTTCCCGGGGGAAAGAGAGCCGATAAGGTGATTCAGGCGGAAGTGGTCCGCTACATTAATGGTAACCATTTGAAAAGTTATGGCCGGCGAAACTCCAAGCTTCAGCGCCTTTTTCAACGCGGCGTCAAGATAGCCCTCCTCAAGGAATCCATCAGGGTCCACGCCGTCGGTGGCAAGGATCAATCTTCTAAAATCGACCTTCTTCCTGAAAATATCCTTGACTCCATCCAATTCTTTTCTTACGGACCCTTCCCTAATCATAACCGAGTAGCCGAGTCTCAGTCTTTCCAATACCTCATCTTCGTTGATGGGCTCATGACAGGACGAGACTCCGAAACAGGTATATGCCTGAAGCTTTCTTCCTCTGGCGCCTGCGCTGTGCCCTTCGATGATCTTCCCAAGTCCGAGAGCCATGGAGACAAGTTCTCTCACTCTCTCCCCCTGTCTTCCCTCCAAAAAAATGTTACCCCAGTAAATCTCACCTACGCCCAGGCACCTTGGGTCCTTCAGCAAAGGCAGGAGTTCTTCATTCGTGGGGGCATTAATTTCTTCGGATGGAGTGAGACCGCACATCGCCGGGATGGTGTAGTAGAACCTGATCGGCTGCTTTTCTAATCCTCTTGCCACGTATTCGATGCCGTCTTTGCCTACTATCGGCGCGAACTCCATCGTTTCGGTAACAACCGTGGTGGTCCCGCCAGGGATGACATGCCTTGTGAATTCTTCGATCCCCGACCTGTTACTAATGGTGTGCGTGTGGCCGTCGATCAACCCGGGAAGAAGAACCATGCCATCTGCGTCGATCACCAGGGTCTTCTCTCCTTTGCATGGATCATGGTCAGGACCAACATAGGCGATCATTCCATCCTTGATCCAGATGGACTGTTTCTTGATAAACTCTCTTGTGAAAACATTGAAGACTGTACCATGGGTGATGATCGTATCAGGAGGAACATTTCCTAAAGCCACTTCACTTAGCGTTTTTCTCTTTTCGATATCATTCATGAAAGGTTTCATAACAAACACGGAGATGTCCTGTCAAATAACCTCTGCCAAACTCATGATGTCTATGCCTCCTGTGAGATATATTGTTATGCTGCCTGCCGCATGCGACCTGCTTTTGACGGCGTGGCTACGTCCGACGGCTAAGATGTGTTTCTAACCACGCTTTGACATCTCCCAACACTTGGTCATGTTCCGGTTCGTTAAACACTTCGTGGTAAAGGCCATCGTAGATCTTGATTGTTTTATCGGCGGAGCTGACCGCATCGTATAACATCTGGGCGCCCTTCGGATCGACCAGCTTGTCTGCTCCGCCTTGCACAATCAAAATCGGAAGCGTTATCTTGGTGGCCTCGGCAGTGACACGCCGGATTGCCTTGACGAGTTCCGCTGACAGCCGCGCAGTGACTTTGCCACGGCATACCAGAGGATCATTGACATAGGCTTGCACTACCGCAGGATCTCGAGACACCCCCTCTGCCTCCAACCCAATCAGTCCGAGCTTGGGCATCAAGACTGAAATCACCTTACCCACAAAAATGACAACCGGTGAGACGGTGCCGTGTACTTTGACAGCCGGTCCGGAAAGGACTGCACCTGTCAATTCAGCCTGGTGGTCGAGTAGGTATACTGCACCAATCAGCCCGCCCATGCTGTGCCCCACCAAGAATATCGGTTGATCGGGCTGCCAATGGCGGACCATGTCAAAGTAAGTCTTCAGCGTAACCGTATAATCTTCAAATCGCTCCACGTACACCCGCGTGCCGCTCGATTTGCCGTGTCCGATGTGATCAAGGGCGTAGACGGCATAACCAAGCGGAACGAAGTAATTGACAACGTTCATGTACCGTCCACTGTGTTCAGCCAGCCCGTGGATAATCAGCAGGATAGCTATTGACTTGCCCTCTGGCAACCAGGATTGGTAATAGATGCTGGCATCCCGCATCCCTTTGAACGTCCCCTCTTGATGTTTCATTTTCTGATCTCCTCCTCTTAAATGCCTTATGGAATCATGTCCGTGCTAAGCAGAGCACTAAGATTGACCATGTGGAATGTCAGCTGACCCGCTTCCCACTAATCTCGCCAAATCACAACTTCCCTTAGATGATCAATCTTTTCTGGTGTCTTATTTCTTATTGCGGGCATACTTTTTTATTTTTGTTGCTGCATTCGTTAAATGACAAGGGCAACCCCTTCTGTTTTGATGCTATATCTCCATCCCGCATATGTAGAATTTCATAACAAAACTCGAAGCTCGGCGTCAAATGCAAGGATATGCGCAAAAATGTATTACCAAATTAATCTTGACTTACTTCATACAATATGGTATACATTCATAAAAAGTTGTACAGGAGAGATATATGGAGACAGCTGTAACCATTAAAGGCCAGGTCGTCATTCCAGCAAAGATCAGGCATCGTTTGGGAATTAAGAAGGGCACCAAGTTCTATGTCGAAGAGCGAAAGGGGGAGATTATCCTTCGCCCCTTGAACAAGGAGTACTTCCAGGAGATGAGTGGTATTCTCAAGGAAGGAGGACTCGTCAAGGCACTGGAAGAAACCAGAGCAAAGGATCTTGAGCGAGAGGAGGAGAAGATTGGCCGCCGCAAAGGTTCTCGATAGCTGGGCACTTCTATGTTACCTTGAACAAGAACCCGGATTCGAAAAGATAATTGACCTCTTCGAGAAAGCCGTCGAATCCTCTAAACCTCTTTTAATGTGCATTGTCAACTGGGGGGAAGTCTATTACCAAGTGGCAAGGCGGTTTGGGGAACAAAAGGCCCAGGAGGTTGAACGGCTCATACAGACACTGCCGATCACCCTCGTTGAGGCCAATAAAGAACTTACCCGGGAAGCGGCGCGCATCAAAGCCACAAAGCGAATGGCCTATGCGGATTGTTTCGCCGTTGCCCTCGCCCGCCTAAAAAAAGCCGAGATTTACACTGGCGATCCTGAGTTCAAAGTGGTTGAAAAAGATATTAAGGTTGTTTGGCTATAACCAGAATCACAGAACATATATGTTCAGGTCTGTAGGAAAAACATATAGTCACGATAACTTCCTGAAGTCAATAAGGCACCTTTCATGCCTTACAATGCAGATTTCAACCAGATATCTTCAGTTCGGGCAATGTGCAGGTATTGGCAAGCTATCCGCTCATTTATCGCTTCCTCATCAGGTTGAGAATGATTATATCAGATTTGAAGCGGTAATTAAGACCACCATGGGCTGATGTTTTATTGGGAAAAATAAGGGGTCCAAAATCTACGAAATGAGTGCTATTAGAATTTG
Source organism: uncultured delta proteobacterium (assembly GCA_963827685.1). GTDB lineage: Bacteria > Desulfobacterota > BSN033 > BSN033 > UBA1163 > UBA1163. The sequence continues at coordinate 384,540 of CAWHBU010000003.1, forward strand.
GTGCTATTTTATTTGGCTGGTATATTGATTTTTGCCCCGAAGGACCTTTAATATATGCAATAAATGATTGAAAAGAAATATAAATGGAGGATTTAGATTATGGAATATTCAAACACATTCGATCCTCGACGGATAATCAATTCAATTTACGACGGCATCGTTGCAGTTGATGACAAAGGCTGTATCAGCTACTTTAATAAAACTGCAGAAAGGATTTTTAATATTTCAGCCCACGAAGCACTGGGGTGGTTCATCCTGGATGTACTCCCCCATACCGGAGGCAAACTTCTAGACTGTTTAAAAACAGGAAAGCCCTTTTATGGAGAAAAACTCAAAGGGGAAGAGGTCACACTTATCGCCAATATCAATCCGGTTATTCAGGATGGCGAAATCTCCGGGGTCGTGAGCGTCTTCCAAGATGTCTCGGAAATCGAGAGAATTTCTAAGGAGCTGGACGTTTTCAAGAATATGAAGAATTGGCTCGACACAATCATCGATTCTTCTTACGATGGCCTCTGGATCTGTGATCATGAGGGCAAGGTGATTAGAATCAGCAAAGCGTCTGAAAGAATCAATGGCGTAAAAGCCGAAGAGGTGACCGGAAAGAATATACAAGAACTTGTAGCTGAGGGGCTGGTCGATAAATCAGTGACGTTAGAGGTCCTCAAGAGAAAGACTGCTGTAACGATGATTCAGCAGGTTAAAGGTGGAAAGAAAATTCTGATAACGGGGAATCCAATTCTTGACGACAAGGGGCAAATCATATTTGTTTTAGCTAATGAGCGCGACATTACCGAGCTCGACAATCTGAGAAGTCGCCTTCAAGAGACCCAGGCTCTTGCAAAAGAGTATGTCTCAAAGCTCTCAGAGTTGGAGTTGAGGGGAGTCGATTTATCCGATATCATTCTGCGAAGCGGAAAGGTACATAGAATAATTAAAACAGCTCTAAGAGTTGCGAAAGTCGATTCAACAGTGCTTTTGTTGGGGGAATCAGGTGTTGGAAAGGGAGTGATTGCTAAATTGATTCATAAGCATTCGGAACGAAGCACCGGACCTTTCGTCCGAGTTGATTGTGCAGGAATTCCAGATACGCTGATTGAATCAGAGTTATTTGGATACGAGAAAGGGGCTTTCACTGGAGCGAAGAGCGAAGGCAAACCAGGTTTCTTTGAGCTCGCTAACAAAGGAACGCTATTCCTCGATGAAATCGGGGAGATTCCTCTAACTTCACAATCGAAGCTCCTCCGATTTTTGGAGGATCACGAGATTATCCGTGTCGGAGGAACAGCAGCGAAGGAAATTGATGTTAGGATTATTGCAGCTACGAATAGAAATATCGAAGAAATGGTATCTTCAAAAATTTTTAGAGAAGACCTCTATTATCGACTCAACGTCGTTCCCATCTATATTCCGCCTTTAAGGGAAAGACGGGAAGATATATTACCCTTAATCCTTTATTATCTTGAAAAATTCAATGAGGATTACAAAAAGAACAAATCTCTTTCGTCAGAAGTGGTTGAAATCCTTTGCAGATATAATTTTCCAGGGAATGTTCGTGAATTGGCAAACTTAATTGAAAGGCTCGTAGTAGTGTCCGAAAGTGACCAAATTCAGATGATAGATCTGCCAAGTGAGGTCACAAGCTTTGTTGCTAAGAAAGTATCACACCCGCTTATTTCTGAAGGAATTTCACTTAGAGAGGCGTTGAGAAAATATGAAATTTCCATCATCGAAATGACCCTAAAGAAGTATGGGTCTCAACGAGAGGCAGCGAAGGCTTTAAAAATAGATCAAGCAACAATTTCCAGAAAGATCAAGAAATGCCTTTTTATCAAACGGGATGATGTAATTTTGCATAACTAAATGCAATCATGCACATTATTCAATTAACTAATCTTAAAAGGATTTTTTGATTACAATGTTTAAAACAAAACAGTCCATGCACAAATGCATATCATTGGAAGACTCCGATCTTTTTTGTGCTATCCTTAATCTTTAATTCTAAGAACGTTTTTCTAACTAAGTTATCAACTAGTTATACATACAAGATTATACCCCTTTAAGTCTGTGAATTATTTTTTGCTTTTTGGCATGAAATTCGAATTCCTCTTGGCCCGACCCCAACCTTTGAATCGATCCTCTAAGAATAATTGATAAAAAGCGAGGTACATGATCTATGAAAACGAATGAGTCATTGCTTGCGGAAAGGACCCAGCACATCCCTCAGGGGCTTTTTAATGTCCACCCTATTTTTGTTAAAAAGGCAAAAGGCGCCATCATTACCGATGTTGAAGGTAAGGAGTATATTGACTTTGCCGGAGGAATCGGAGTGTCAAACGTTGGTCACTGTGACGATGAGGTTTTAAGCGCAGTTCAGGATCAGATTCAGAACTACATGCACACATGCTTTCACGTGGTCATGTATGAACCTTATGTAGAGCTGGCAAAGAGGTTGAACGCCATGACACCCGGAAACTTTGCTAAGAAGACGATGTTTACCAATAGTGGGGCGGAGGGAGTTGAAAATGCCGTCAAGGTAGCCCGGGATACTACCGGTCGAGGGGCTATCATCGCTTTCGACGATGCCTTTCACGGCCGTACCCTTTTGGCCTTAAGCCTCACGAGCAAGATGAAACCTTATAAGTTCGGATTCGGCCCTTATGCGCCTGAGGTTTACCGAATGCCTTATGCGTACTGTTATCGATGCGCTTTTGGTTTGGAATATCCTTCCTGTGAGGTCCACTGTGCTTATTTCTTAAAAGAGTTCTTTCATACCCACATTTCCGCCGAGCAAGTAGCAGCATTGGTTGTGGAACCAGTATTGGGTGAAGGGGGATTCGTGGTTCCTCCCAAAGAGTACTTTAAAATCCTCAAAAGGATTTGTCAGGACAACGGGATCGTCTTTATTGCCGACGAGGTTCAAACCGGCTTTGGCCGGACGGCAAAAATGTTTGCGCTGGAACATTATGAAGTGGCGCCCGATATTACGGTCATGGCCAAGTCCATGGCTGGAGGACTTCCTCTAAGTGCCGTGACGGGGAAGGCCGAAATGATGGATCACCCTCAAGTAGGAGGGTTAGGGGGAACTTTTGCAGGCAACCCGGTTTCCTGCCGAGCAGCTCTTGCGGTGCTTGAACAGTTTGAGAAGAAAGACCTTCTCTCGAAGGCAGAACATATCGGCAAAAAGGTTCACAACAAATTCAAAGAACTCCAGAAAAGGTATCTTCTTATCGGTGACGTCCGAGGATTAGGAGCTATGGTGGGAATGGAGCTTGTGGTTGATCCTAAGACAAAAGAACCGGCTACCGCTCTCACGAAACAATTGATCAACCTGTGTCGCGAAAGGGGATTACTTATGATTTCAGCGGGCACTCACAGCAACATCATCCGGCCACTGATGCCATTGATTATCACAGATAGACAACTCGAAAAGGGACTTTCTATCCTTGAAGAGAGCCTAAGTGAAGTTCAACATTCACAAGATTCTTAAATATCTGGAAACCATGGCTCAGGAACTATTTTTAGATGAATTAAATCAAGAGATTAAGGCAGATAAAAGCCATTCCCAAATCATCATCAATATTACAAATTCCCCAAAGCTCCTTGGAGAAGTGAAAAAGATTGTTGAGGGCTTAGGGGCGCGCATCATCGAGACAAAGCACCTTTCTCCTAACTTGACCCTCCTAAAGTTGGACGTGAAGGACATGCGGGAGGTGGCCCTTAAATTGACTGAGCAAGGGTTTTTGATTAAAGGAATCAATGCATCGCTTTAATTTAGATCTATTCGATGAATGCCTTTTGCACCGAAGAGGCTAAGAAATTCCATGATCCTCACCGAGATCCTGAGAAAGGCCATCAAGTTTTTCCCAAAAAAGCAGGCTATTGTTTGTGGGGGGGGAGCGGTGGACCTATCTGGAATTCTACGACCGTCTCAACCGTCTTTCCCATTCCTTAGCAGATTTGGGCGTCCGAAAGGATGACAAGGTTGCTGTCCTTCATCCTAACTGTCACCATTTTTTGGAAGCCTATTATGGAATTATGCAGATTGGGGCTATCTCCGTCCCCATCAACTATAGACTCTCCGCACGGGAGATTGCATTTATTCTCCAAGATTCGGAATCAAAGATATTGATCGCAGATCCCGCATTTGAGGAACAGGTCGATCCAATCCGAGCAGAGATACAGGGAGTCGAAAAGATTTTCTGGACCGGGCAGAGGAAGGCATCAAAGGATCCCCGGGATTTAGACTATGAAATAGCGTTATCTAAGGCGAATTCAACCCCATTGCCAGAAACCCCTATCACGGCGGATGACATTGCACAGATTTACTACACAAGCGGCACGACGGGTCGACCAAAAGGGGTGATGCTTTTACACAAGAACATCTATGCCCATGCTATCGGAACGATAGCGGAAATTCATCTTACAGATAGTGATGTGTGGATTCACGTCGCACCGCTTTTTCATCTTGCCGACGCTTGGGCCACATGGGCGGTAACGTGGGTCGGTGGGACCCATGTGTTGATCAGGGAATTTGATCCAAGGGCGGTTCTGGAAACTATGGAGAGGGAAAGGGTAACGCTCACCAACCTCATCCCCACCATGCTCAATCTGATGGTCAACTACCCCGAGGTGGGAAAGTACGATTATAGTAGTTTGAGAGTTCTTTTGAGCGGTGGGGCGCCTATTGCACCAGAAGTGGTTCGAAAGATTGCCCAGACCTTCAAATGCGATTATGTCCAGACCTATGGAATGACCGAGACGAGCCCCTATCTGACTCTCTCTATCTTAAAGGACCATTTGAAGAGATTACCCGAGGAGGATCAACTTCATTTCAAATCGAAGACAGGAAGGGAATTCATTGGCGTCGCGTTGAAAGTGATAAATGACTGCGGAGAAGAGGTTAGAAGGGACGAAAAAGAGGTGGGGGAGATCATTGTCAAGGGAGACATTGTGACGAAAGGGTATTGGAAACTACCAGAGGAAACCGAGAGATCGATCAAGAACGGCTGGCTCTATACTGGCGATATGGCAGTGATGGATGAAGAAGGTTATGTCACGATTGTAGATCGAAAGAAAGACATGATCCTCACCGGTGGGGAGAATGTCTATTCGACAGAGGTCGAAAATATTCTCTATAAACATCCGGCTATCTTAGAGTGTGCTGTGATCGGTGTCCCCGATTCAAAATGGGGTGAGGCGGTCAAAGCGATCGTAGTTCTCAAAAACGGCCAAAAGGCGACCTCCCAAGAGATCATCCAATTCTGCAAAAACTGGATAGCCCACTACAAAGCTCCTAAGTCGATCGATTTCATTGACACCCTTCCAAAAACAGGTTCCGGAAAGATCAACAAGAAGGAATTGAGGGACAAGTGCTGGGAGGGCTACGAGAAAAAAGTTCATTGAGGAAGTTGAGAGAACCATGGGGGATTAGAGCGCTCGATCCCATATAAAAATTCTTTATATGAGGAAGGGGGGAATTGAATGCCCGAGAAAAAAAATAGGATCAACCCCATTGATGTGGCAATGAAGCAAGTGGATATCGCCGCGAAGAAATTGAGATTAGAGCCAGGCCTTTGTGAAAAGATAAAGCAGACAAAGCGGGAACTGACCGTCCATTTTCCGGTCAAAATGGACGACGGAAGGGTCAAGATGTTCACCGGTTATCGGGTTCAACACAATATGACCCGAGGACCAGGAAAGGGAGGGATCCGCTATCACCCGGATGTCGATCTGGACGAAGTAAGGGCGTTGGCCATGTGGATGACCTGGAAAGCTGCTGTTGTCAATATCCCTTTTGGAGGAGCCAAGGGAGGTGTTCAGTGCGATCCAAAAAGCATGTCTCTCCAAGAGCTTGAGAACATGACCCGCCGATTTACTTGGGAGATTGCGTCGATGATCGGTCCAGATCAGGACATTCCTGCCCCAGATGTCAATACCAACCCACAGGTCATGGCCTGGATTATGGATACTTACAGCACACTTAAGGGTTATTCGGTCCATGGGGTCGTCACTGGAAAACCTCTGGAATTGGGAGGATCCCTGGGAAGGTTTGAGGCCACAGGAAGGGGTGTGTTTATCACAGCTCTGGAGGCGGCCCGTCATCTCAAACTCCCCATGGGAAGAGCTCGCGTCGTTGTCCAGGGGAGTGGCAACGTGGGAGGAATTGCAGCCCAATATTTTGATCGAGAGGGGGCCAAGGTCATTGCGATCAGTGATTCGAAGGGAGGAGTCTATAATAAAAAAGGGCTGAATGTCTCATCCGTCCTCGACTGTAAGAAAAAGTATTCCTGCCTCATTACCTCAAAAGTCAAAAGTGGGGATGAGATCTCGAATGAAGAACTCTTGGAGCTTGACTGCGACATCCTTGTCCCCTCTGCATTAGAAAATCAGATCACTGACAAGAACGCCTCTAAGATAAAAGCTAAGATTATTGCCGAGGGCGCCAATGGTCCAACGACTCCTGAAGCGGATGAAATTCTTCACGATCGTGGGATTTTTTTGGTCCCGGATATTTTAGCCAATGCCGGTGGGGTCACCGTTTCCTATTTTGAGTGGGTTCAAAACCTTCAGGAACTGCTCTGGAATGAAAAGGAGATCTCTGAAAGATTAACGAAGATTATGAAACGAAGCTTTGCCGAGGTGCTCAATATCTCACGAAGAGAGAAGGTCGATATGAGAACTGCGGCCTTGATGCTTGGCATTGGTCGTGTGGCAGAGGCAAGCAAATTGAGAGGAATTTATCCGTAGACCCTGAGGATGGCTGGGAAGAAAACCGGAGAACCCAAAAGGAATTTCTCTCCAATCCCGATCCTGAATTTTTTGCAAGAGAATTGTTTCCTCGCTACAATTGGGCCGTATGTTCTCAAAAAGATAACGATAAAGGAAAGGGAGCAAAATATGCTCAAGAATGAAATGAGACAGAAACTCTTTGGGCAAGTTGATCATTCTTTTGAAGAACAAATCAACTTTCTCTCTAAACTCGTGACCTTCAAAAGCCTTGTCGGCCAGGAAGGCGAGGGGCAGCTCTTTTATGCTCAAGCGTCTCGTGACTTAGGATTGGAAGTGACTCTGTTTGAAGCCGATAAATCCGCGATTAGAACCCATCCCGCTTATGTGCCGATCGATCTGGAGTATGCGGGAAGACCGAATGTTATTGCCGAGATGAAGAAACCCAAGGAGGGCCGTTCGCTCATTCTCAATGGTCACATGGATGTCGTCTCTCCGGAGCCGGTTTCCAGATGGAGTGTCGACCCGTGGGGTGGGACGATCAAAGATGGCCGCCTCTACGGCCGTGGTTCCCTGGACATGAAGGCAGGGCTGGCAGCAAACTTCTTCGCTTTAAAGGCGATTTTAGATTGCGGTTTTCGCCCTCGCGGTAAGGTAATTTTGGAGAGCGTGATCGAAGAGGAATTAGGCGGTAGCGGAGGAACGCTCGCTTGTCTCATGAAAGGCGTTACGGCCGACGGGATGATGATTAGTGAGCCGACGCGGCATACCATTTTTGTGACCCATCCCGGCATCAAATATTTCCGGGTCAGAGTTTTCGGCCGTCCGGCCCATGCAGCCTTATCCCATGAAGGGGTTAATGCGATTAGCAAAATGGTGCCGATCATTCAAGCTCTGGAAGCGTTGGATCTGAAGCGGGCGAGATCCTTATCCTATCCCAAGGTGGAGGTCCAAACGGGCAGGTCGTGTAACCTTTCGATGGGGAAGATGTCGGCTGGAGACTGGGTCTCGACTGTCGCCGGCTGGGCGACTTTGGAATGTCGAGTCGGATTCGTTCCGGGGGAGACCGGACCGCAGGTGATGGCCGAGGTTGAAAAGACTGTTCGCGAAGCTGTCAAGGGCGATGAATGGTGTTTGCAGCATCCGCCCGAGGTGGAATGGTTCGGGTGGAACACGGATCCATGGGTAGAGCCGGAGGATTCTGCCTTCGTTCAAATGTTTTTAGTGACCAGTCAAAGCATGATGACTCCTCCTCCCGAGTTGGTCGGTGCTTCCGGGGGCGTCGATACGCGGTTTGGCCAAATGTTTGGGACCCCGTCGATCGCCTTCGGGCCCAAAGGGGAAAATTATCATGGAATCGATGAATACGTTGATCTAGAATCGCTTCGCAACGTGACCAAGGTCTTGGCGCAGTTTATCGCCGAATGGTCGGGCATTATGGAATAGGGAGGAACAGTGTTCTTTCAACAGCTGACGAACGGCTTGATCATCGGCAGTGCCTATGCTCTAATCTCCACGGGATTGACGATGAGCTTTGGGATTATGCATTTTTCCAACTTTGCCCACGGGACGATCTTCATGGTCGGGGCTTATTTCATGTATTTTTTTTGCATGTTTCTAAGGATCCCCTTCTTCTTGTCCGTCGCCCTAAGCATGTTAGCGGTGGGGTCAATCGGGGTAGTGCTGGAGCGGTTTGTATTCCGGCCGACCTACGGGCGGCATTTGCTCGATGTCTTGATGTCCTTAGGCCTGATGATTTTTTTGGAGAATGCGGTTTTGCGTTTAGTGGGATCGGAGACGCTGAACGTGAAGACCCCTTATACGGATGTCATTCTTTCCTTTTTTTCCGCTTCGGTGACCCTCCAGCGGATGATTATTTTTGTGGCCAGTCTGATTCTGATTGCAGCCCTCTATGCGTTTCTGAATTTTACCCGTATCGGCAAAGGCATCGTGGCTACGGCCCAGAGTCCCAGAGGAGCCTTGCTGGTGGGGATTGACTCATCCAAGGTATATATGATCACCTTTGCACTCAGTACGGGCCTGGCTGCGGCCGGAGGTGCTCTCTTGGCGCCCATTTTTTATGTCTATCCGACCATGGGGAATATGCCTGTTATCACGGCATTCGTGGTGGTGGTGCTAGGGGGAATGGGCAACGTTCATGGAGCCGTTGTGGGAGGATTTATTGTCGGGCTGGTTGAAACCTTTGGCGGCGCCTATATCTCTTCCGATTACAAGAACGTCTTTGGTTTTATGATTCTCGTCGGCGTACTTTTGATGAGACCCCAAGGCATTTTCGGTAGGAGACCGTAGGTGAGAAAATCAACCAAGACGATTATTTTGAGCCTGGTGCTTCTGGCTGCGCTCGCCTTTCCGCTAGTGGAAAAAGACTCCTATTACCAGCATCTCATCATCAGCATGTTTTTATCTGCGATCAGTGTCTATGCTCTGAATATCATCACCGGTTTTACCGGACAACTTAACATCGCTCATGCCGGCTTTATGGGAATTGGGGCCTACGTTTCCGCCATTCTTACGGCGCGCTTTGGGTTCTCTTTTTGGGTGACGATGCCTTCCGTTGCAGTGATTACGGGGCTTTTCGGTTTACTCATAGGATACCCCTCGTTACGGGTCCGGGGGATCTATTTTTCGCTAACGACACTCGGATTCGGCTCTATTTTGTACATCATTTTTGATAATTGGGTCGCGGTGACTGGAGGACCGATGGGGATTACAGGAATCCCTGCTCCTTCGGCGATTCAGCTGTCCGAAGATCTTACCCTTACCTTCTCCACGAAGACTGGATTTTATTATCTCGTTTTGGTCTGGGTTCTCTTTTCGATCTACCTGAATCGGGAACTATTCAACTCGCGGTTAGGGCGCGCCATGCTGGCGGTCCGCGAAAACGAAGATTTGGCTCAATCGGTGGGTATTTCGGTTGCCAGGACCAAAGTCCTCGCCTTTGTGATATCGACGGCTCTCTGCGGGATTTCCGGATGCTTGTTTGCCCATTATTTCCGGGTTATCAGCCCGGTCAGTTTCTCGTTGGGAGAGGTCTTCCGTGTCCTGACGATGTTGGTCGTCGGGGGAATGGGGACCTTATCGGGTCCGTTTTTGGGCACGCTGATTTTTACGATCTTGCCAGAGGTTCTGCGCAGTATGGAAGATTATGAAATGATCGCCTATGGATTCATCCTCATGCTGTGTGTGGCCTTTTTCCCCGAGGGCATCATGGGATATATCAAGCGAAAGATCAGTGAACGGGCGATTCTCTCTGTTTCTGGAGAGAAGAAATGAACCTCTTGGTCTGCGAAAAGATATCAAGGAATTTTGGGGGGCTCAGGGCTGTCCATCAGCTGGATTTGACGGTCCAGGAAAAAGAGATTGTCGGACTGATCGGCCCCAATGGATCCGGAAAGACGACCATCTTCAATATGGTGACCGGGTTTTTAGGTCTGAGCGGTGGAAGGATTCAATATGAAGGAAAAGACATCGGTCAATGTCCGCCTCATGTGATTGCCGGGTATGGTCTGGTGCGGACTTTTCAAAAAATCAGTGTCTTTTCCGATCTCTCAGTTTTGGAGAATGTCATCATTGGTCGGCACTTGCATCTCCACTCGAGCTTACTCAGCGGGCTCGTTCAGAGCCGCAGAAAGCATCTTGAAGACCAGGAGGTGCACCAGGAAGCCTTGCGCATCCTGAATTTTTTGGGCCTCTCCGAGTGGAAAAATCACAAGGTCAAGAATTTGCCGTTGGGGGGGCTTCAGCGGACTCTAGGAATTGGTGTTGCCCTGGCGGCGAAGCCGAAACTGTTGCTGCTGGATGAACCAGCATCGGGGATGAATCCCGAAGAGAAGAAACAGATCATCGAAGTGATCCGCAAGATCCATCAGTCGGGTATCACCCTTCTTTTGGTGGAACATGACATGAAAGTGGTGATGAATCTCTGCCAACGAATTGTCGTTTTAAATTTAGGGGAAGTTTTGGCCCAAGGGAGCCCTGAGGAGATCCAATCAGATCAGAGAGTCATTGAGGCTTACCTAGGGAAAGGGCATAGGCATGCTGCTGGAACTCGTTGATGTGAATACCTATTACAGCAAGGCGCATGTCTTACAAGATGTTTCCTTGCAGGTCGATCAAGGTGAAATTATAACCTTGTTGGGGGGCAATGGGGCCGGTAAGTCTACAACTCTTTTGACGATTTCAGGGGTCATTCCCCCCCGGAGCGGCAAGATCTCCTTCCAGGGGACACTGATCAATCGTGAGAAGCCAGCGAAAATCGTAAAGCTGGGGATCGCTCAATGCCCGGAAGGAAAAGACCTGTTTCCGGCGATGAACGTTGAAGACAATCTAAAACTGGGGGCGTTTCTGCGGAAAGACTTTGATGGGATTGCCAAAGACCTCGAGAACATTTATCAGCGTTTTCCAATCCTGCCGAAGCGGCTTCGCCAGGCTGCCGGGTCCCTCTCCGGCGGAGAGCAGCAGATGCTGACGATCGGCAGGGCCCTGATGAGCCGCCCAAAGCTCCTGATGCTCGATGAACCTTCGACTGGGTTGTCTCCTCTGCTTACGGAAGAGATATTTTCGATCATTCAGGATATTAACCGAGAAGTAACTTCGATTCTTTTGGTGGAGCAGAATGTGGGGATGGCGTTGAGCGTGGCCCATCGGGGCTATGTTTTAGAGACGGGCAAGGTTGTGTTTGAGGGAACGCAACAGGAGCTCTTGAACAATGACCGGGTGAGACAGGCTTATCTGGGGGAATGAGGGATCCATTTTGGGGGTGCCGGAAGGCGATGAATCTAGGACGGATCGGAGGGCCTGAATCGATTAATGATATTGGATAGGAAAGGAGGTGGCGATCGGCGGGCATTTGATTGGCGGTCAAAGTTCATTTATAAAAATTCACGAAAAATATTCGAGAAAGGAGATAACAAATGAAAGTGAGAAGAAGGACCTATTCGACAAGCCGGATGAGTTGGCTATGGGGAGTGTTTTTCTGTTGTGCTTTGATCATTTCTGCCCCCGTTTCCTACGCGGCCGATGTCGTCAAAATCGGAGCCGTTTATCCATTAAGCGGTGGGGTTGCCGATGCGGCCAGCTGGGTTATCGATGGGATGAAAATGGCCCAGGAGGAGATCAATGCAAAAGGGGGACTCTTCATGGAGGGGAAGAAGTACAATTTTGAATACGTGATTTACGACAGCAAATGCAACCCCACCGACGGGGTGGCTGCGGTAGAGAAATTAATCACCCGCGACAAAGTCCTGATGATCAACGGAGACTACTGCAGTTCCTGCACCTTGGCTCAAAGAGAAGTTACGGAGAGAAACAAAGTCGTGCAGCTAACGCCCATCTCGGTCCATCCCGACATCACGGGACCGGGGCATCCCTATATGTTTAGAACTGCCTGGTCGATTGCCGACTTCGCGAAACCTTTTGTGGAATTCGTCCTTAAAAAATTGCCCCAGGTGAAAACGGTTGCCTTTCTGGCGATCACGGATGACTATGGACGCAGTGCGGTAAAGAATTATTCGGAGTTATTCAACAAAAACGGAATCAAGATCGCGACGGTGGAGTATTTTAAACACGGAGATACGGACTTCTATACCCAGATTACGAAGATTTCTTCTATGAAGCCAGATGCGGTCTATATCGTCACCGATGAAGATGCTCAAAACATCGGTACCCTGAAGCAATTGAAAGAGCTGGGCTATAAAGGAAATATTTTCGGTTGCAGCACCTATGCAACGGATCGTATGGTCCAGATCGGCGGCAAGGAACTTTTGGAGGGGATTTATATTGAAGGTCACCCCTTCGAATTGTACGGGGATCAGCCGCGGGCGAAGGAATGGGCCGAAAATTACAAAAAGCGATTCAATAAGGAAGCAAATGCCTTTGCCTTAGCTGGATATGATTCGACCTATCTGATTGCGGATGTCTTGAAGATTGCAGATACCGCTACCGACAAGGAAAAGATCCGTTTGGCCATGTTCAAAACGAATATGAACGATCGGATTGGGTTCAATGGGCAACCCCATTTCGACGCAAACGGACAGGTCCATGTGTATCTGGGGGTCCTTCAGTACAAAGACGGAAAACGGAGGGTCGCTTACCTGCAAGGGAAGTAAGGATCGTATTGAAGGGTTGATTGAAATCTCCACGGAGGATCTCGCCTGCGAGCCGGAGGAGTAGAAGGGGTTACCCGATCAGTGATCCTTCCCCCTTTACTCCTAAAGCTCGCTCCGAAGGGCTGATACCCTTGTTGCCTCGTTGGGTTCGTGGCAGACTATCTGCTGCTTTTGGAGAAAAGGCGGAAGGGCTCTCTGAGCTGGATGGAGCAGAAATGGCGGTAAAATTTGTGGAACGCCTCTCTGATGACCTTCGAGTTCCGAGAAGGCTCAGAGATGTTGGAATTCTCGAAAATGCAATCCCCCGGCTGGCTGAGGCAGCTATGAAGGTGACCAGACTCCTGGCCAACAACCCAAGAAAAATAGCCCCTGAAGATGCGATCGCCATTTACAAATCCGCTTATTAATCATTCACCGCAGAAAGGCAAATCAAATGAAAGGCTTCTTCAATAAAATTCTAAGGATCAATCTCAAAGCAAAAACCTCCAAGGAAGAAACCATCTCTGATTCCATTTATGAAACCTATTTGGGTGGGAAAGGACTCGGAACTTATCTCCTCATGAAAGAAAATCCTCCTAGCGTTGATCCTCTTTCTCCGGAAAACAAACTCATCTTCTGTACCGGCCCGATCACCGATACAAGAATCTATGGTTCCTGCCGACATGGCGTCTTCACCAAATCTCCCTTAACCGGAATCTTTTCTGAATCTTACTCCGGAGGAAAAGTGGCAGAACCGATGAGCCGGACGGGTTACGATGCATTTATTTTTGACGAAGCATCGAGTGAACCCATTTGGATTGAGATCTCTGGACAAAAAGTTGCCTTCCACGATGCCAAACACCTCTGGGGAAAGGATACCTATTTCACAGAGGACGAAGTCTTGAAGAGAACCGACAAAAAAGGTGCGGGTGCTCTGGTGATTGGGCCTGCTGGAGAAAATCTGGTCCGATATGCTGTCATTGAAAATGATTACTGGCGATCCCTTGGAAGGACTGGAGTCGGTGCAGTGATGGGCTCCAAAAGGATGAAGGCTATTGTCTTTCACGGCGAAAAGAAAAAGGAGATTGCCTATCCTGATCGGCTCGAGCAGTTTGCAAAAGAAACTTTAGAACGAGGCAAAGATAATCCTGGAGCCAAAATTATCGAAGGCTGGGCACCCCCCAATTGGTTGCTATAACTAATTCAGTTAGCGCGTTTCCATCAAAATATTGGCATCTCGGAACTTTTGAGGGATGGGAGAAGATCAGCGGAGAAGCTCTTCTCGAGCGCTGTCAGGTCAAACCCACCGCTTGTCTCCGTTGCTTTATGGCTTGTGGAGATTTAAGCGAGGTTAAGATGGGGAGGCATAAGGGTCTAAAAATTGAAGGACCTGAATATGAAACAATCTATGCCTTTGGTGGTCTCTGCATGATTCATGAAATTGAGGAGATCGCCTATCTCAATGATATCTGTGATCGTCTCGGCATGGATACCATCTCTGCTGGAAGCCTCTGCGCCTTTGCCATCGAAGCTTCAGAGATGGGACGAATTAAAGAAAAGATTAATTGGGGGGAAGTGGACAAGATTGCAGAACTTCTCCATGATATCGCATCGAAGAAGGGGATTGGAGCAATTTTATCAGAGGGGATTCGACATGCCGCCAACGTCTGGAATATGGAAGATGTGGCAATCCATGTGAAGGGACTCGATCCCGCAGGATATGACCCAAGGGTCCTTAAAGGAATGGGCCTCGCCAATGCCACTTCTGATCGTGGAGCCTGTCACCTGAGATCAACGTTCTACAAAGCAGAACTTGCCGGGATGATCCCGATGGACAAGATGGAGGGAAAGGCTAAGCTCTTCCTCGAATTCGAAGATCGGTTTAACATCCACGATTCACTGATCTTATGCCGATTCTATCGAGATATCTATTGGGAGTGGAATTACCTATCGACCATCGTTGAGATGACCACAGGCCTCAAGTTAGATGAGAATAGTCTAAGAAAAATTTCGTCCACCATTCAGAATGAAACCCGGAAGTTCAATCTCCGCGAAGGCCTCACCCCGAAGGATGATACACTTCCAAAGAGATTTTTTGATGAACCTTTAGGCAAAGATGGAAAAACGATCCGAAGAGAAGACCTCCAGGGAATGCTCCGGGATTACTATGCCCTGAGGGGTTGGAGCTCTGAGGGCATTCCTTTATAGATTTCAGATTGTAGATTTCAAATCAGAGATTGGAAAGCCAGGAACTTAATCCGTCAATATTAGAAGCCCTATTCACCTTGGATCTTTCCTTGACCGCCTCTCTTGGTCTCAACAGGATAACTATAGTTAGGAAGTCACTAACCCCATGAAACTTTCAGCACCTAACAAGTGGCTTACCCTTTGGATGTTTTGAAAGAAGAAAAGAGTATTGCGATTTTTCTTGGAGCAACCGATACAGAAAAGAGCACTCTCCCAAAATTCTTAATCTCAAACTTGCCTATGCCGGATTTGTTTAGTGGATTGCGGCTTGTACCCAAGATAATCAATGAGGTTAGCGATAATTATCGCCTCCACCCGGGTCATTTTCTTGGAGTCCTGATTTTCCAAAATCCGCAGCAAATCTTCACATCTGACGTGGCCAATGTCCTTGGCCAGCCTCCTGCTTACATTCTCGTAATCGATGAACGGCCGAGCTTGGGTGAGTCCTGCAAATATTCTCTCGGGATCCCGGTATTGATATAGAATCTCTGCTTCCCTTCCATATCACTCAGAAGAGCGAAAAGAATTTCACAAGGGGTTTCAGGGTCAGGCCAGTAGTTGATGTCTAACCTCATAACTAAGTAAAGAACCCCGCCCACAGGGTGGGGCTTTAAAACCTAAATTCCAATATACAAAACCGAGATCCCGAAACAAGCCGGATGACGTCCAGACGGTGCATTTCGTACTTGGTGGCGGGAACGTCCAGACGAGGCGGCCCTGAATGGTCCAGCATTAGAGACAGCTTGATCCACACTCGCCCTTTTGATTATAAAGATTTCTACCTGACCTTCCCCCGAGTTGATGGACACACCTGAGAATTTGTATCATTGGACAGGAGGTGCGTATGGGGGAAAAGAATCGTCATTTCAGCCGTGAGTTCAAACGAGATGCAGTGCAGTTGGTCACAGAGAAAGGGATGCCGGTAGGCAAGGTGGCCCGAGAGCTTGATATCCATCCCAATCTTCTTCATCTATGGAGGAGGAGGTTCTTAGCTAAAGGGGATAAAGCCTTCGTAGGGAAGGGCCGTGTAACGCCAGAGGAAGCGGAAATAAAGGGGCTCCGGAAGGAATTAGAAAAGGTGAAGGAAGAGAGGGACATTTTAAAAAAAGCCTTGGCCGTATTCTCCAAACGAAACAGATGAAGTATCGGTTGATAGAAGAGCACAGAGAGACCTACAAGATAAGGAGTATGAGTGAAGTGTTGAAGGTATCCAGAAGTGGTTATTATGCGTGGAAGACGCGTCAACCGAGCACACGTCAGAAAGACGATGAGGAGTTGCTGGGGCACATACGGGAGATCCACACTCAAAGCAGAAGGCTCTATGGGAGTCCGCGGATCGCAGCGGAGCTCAATAAGCAGGGTCTTAGATGTGGGAAGAACCGGGTAGCCAGGATCATGAAAGAGCACTCCATATGGGCAGAAGTGAAGAAAAAGAGATTCAGGCGGACTACCGATTCACGGCATCATTATGCCTTGGCTGCAAACTTACTGATTGACCAGAGGCAGACAGAGGGGGTATGGGCATCTGATATTACGTTTGTGCCCACTTCTGAGGGATGGCTCTATGTGGCAGCAGTGATGAATGTGAAAAGCAGAAAGATCATTGGGCTGTCCATGAGCGATAAGCTCTCTCAGGAGCTAGCTTCTGCTGCGCTCAGGGACGCGGTGGGCAGGCAAAGCCCCTCTGAAGGGTTGATCCACCATTCTGATCGAGGCAGGCAGTATGCAAGCTATGCCTATCAGGAGCTTTTAAGAGAATACGGCATGACTCCTAGTATGAGCAGAAGTGGCAATTGTTATGATAATGCCTATGTGGAGTCTTTCTTTGGCACGCTCAAGACGGAGTTGGTCCATGGTGAGCGGTACCGTTCAAGGCTGGAGGCGAGGCTTAGTATTTTTGAGTACGTGGAAGTGTTTTATAATCGTCAGAGGAGTCATTCGGCATTAGGGTACAGGAGCCCAGAGCAGTATGAAAAGCTCCTTAATGAAACTTAATCATGTGTCCACTTTTTCAGGGGAAGGTCAACCGGTAATCCTCAAATGCTCCCAACAAATAACTCTAAGGACTTGCAGGTGAAGCGGTTGTTCTGCAAGTCTCTGTCAATTGAAGTCTTCACTTTTATGAAGTAAATCCCTCCCAATTTGCGTCATTTCCCTGCCGGAGGCAGGCAAAAGGGGGATAGAGGGGGAAAAAGCAGTAATTAGGTAAGCTTTGAGAAGTCGGCGATTCTGAGGAAGAGTTTCCCGATCTCATCGAGGAGGGCGAGGCGATTATTTCGGATGGCTTCATCCTCAACCATTACCATGACCCCATCAAAGAATTCATCGATCGGTTTCTTCATCTGGGTCATTTCGAGGAGTGCAGAGGGATAGTCTCTTTGGTTGAGGTGAAGACCGATTTTCTCTTTCGCCTTGAGAAACGATTGATAGAGGTTCTGTTCAGCAGATTCAGCAAAGAGGGACGGATTGATCTCTCTTTTTGGGGGAGACCCTTTCAGGATATTCATCGCCCGCTTAAAAGCAGTCACAAGCGACTCAAAATCCTTCCACTCCTTGGCCTTCCTCAAAGCATCAATTCTGCCCTGAACATCAAGCAACTCGTCAAATAAAATACAGAGCACGGCGTCGGTCACGTCAAAAGGGTACTCCTTATCCAATAAGAAGTTTTGATAACGGACTCGAAAGAAATCCAGAATTTCTTCTTTTACCTGTTCAGCCGGACGCTCCATCTTCTCTTTCAACTGCTTTTCGCTCTCTTCAACCAATCCCCTCAAGGAAATGGAATATTTTTTTTCAAGGATGATCCGGATAATGCCCAGGGCTTGTCGCCTTAACCCAAAAGGATCGGCTGTTCCTGTGGGCACAAGACCCACTCCAAAGCAACCCACGATGGTATCCATTTTGTCGGCAATGCTGACGATATCTCCGACGGAACTGGAAGGCAGGCGGTCTCCTGCAAAACCGGGCAGGTAGTGCTCATAAATTGCTTCAGCAACCTCAGGCCTTTCCTTAGATATTCGGGCATACTCCCTTCCAACGATCCCCTGTAGTTTTGGAAACTCGCCTACCATTCCGGTCACTAAATCGGCTTTGCATAACAAAGAGGTTCTTCCAACCGCTTCTCGCAGCTTGGGATCGATTCGTTCTGCCATCCATAAAGCCAATTGTCTAAAACGCATCACCTTTTCATAAGAGGTCCCCAGCTTTGCCTGAAAAACCACCTTCTTCAGGTGTTCTACTCTTTTCTCCAGAGAAATTTTCAGATCATCTTCGAAGAAGAAAACCGCATCAGAAAGCCTTGCCTTGAGGACTTTCTCATTTCCCTTCACCACCACTTCCCGGTTCTTCGGGTAAATATTGCTGATGCAGATAAAGTGAGGAAGCAATTTCCCATGGTCATCCACCACAGGGAAATATCTCTGATGCTCCTTCATCGAATGGATGAGAATCTCCCGAGGGAGGGAAAGAAATGTGCTGTCAAAGGTTCCACACAAGGCGACAGGATATTCCACCAGAAAATTGACCTCATTGAGGAGATCTTCATCTTTCAGGACCCTTCCCGAAACCTTGGCCCCTTCTCGAATCATCTCATCCTCTATCGTTTTCTTCCGCTCCTCAGGGTCAACAATCACAGAAGCTTTTCTCGTCTTTTGTAGATAGGATTGAAAATCCTTGACGGGAACAGGGCCGGGATGCATGAAGCGATGGCCGTAGGTCATCTTCCCACTCCGGATATTACCCACTTCGAAAGAAACCACTTCTCCTCCGAAAAGAGCCAATATCCAGTGAATAGGCCTGGCAAAACGAATCGGGACATCTGCCCATTTCATCGACTTCTGAAATGGAATGGAAAGGATCCATTTGGGAAGGAGCGAGGCAAGAAGCTCAGAGGTTGGCCTCCCCGACTCCTTTTTCACAGCGCAGACATACTTCCCTTTCTCTGTTTGAATCATGGTCAAGGATTCAACAGGAACGGATTGACTCTTCGCAAAACCAATGGCTGCTTTGGTGGGATTGCCTTTCGCATCAAAGGCGGCTTGTTTCGAAGGACCTATTTTTTTCGTCTCCTCGTCTTTCTGCTTTTCCGAGACGGATTGAATCACCAGGACAAGACGTCTCGGAGTTCCAAGAGTTTTTACGCCATTGAAGTCGATCCGGCTCGCCTCCAGTTCTTTTTGGGCGATGTTCTCCAAATCGATCAACGCCAGGGGAACAAACCCAGCCGGAATCTCCTCCGTCCCAATCTCCATTAATAGTTCTTTCATGCTGGCCCTTTGTCAGATTTGTAGCGCCCTCATTTATTGAGGGCGAAGATTTTCGTCGGCATTAAATGCCGACGCTACACCTCTATTTGCGGCTCAAAAGCGGGAATCCCATTTCTTCTCTTTGTTTGAGGTAACCCTCTGCGCAGAGTTTTGCTAACGTTCTCACCCTCAAAATGTACCCTACCCGCTCGGTCACGCTGATTGCGCCCCGCGCATCGAGAAGGTTGAAGACATGGGAAGTCTTCAAGCAGTAATCATAAGCCGGAAGAACCAAACCTTTTTCGACCATTCTCTTCGATTCTTCTTCAAACATCTCAAAAAGGCGGAAAAGCATCCCGACATTGGCTTCCTCGAAATTATATCGTGAAAATTCCACCTCCCCCCGGTGATGGACATCGCCGTATTTCACCCCTTTTGCCCATTCCAGATCATAAACATTGTCCACCCCCTGGAGATACATGGCGATTCTTTCAATGCCATAGGTGATCTCTACCGGTATGGGACTCAGCTCAATACCACCTGCCTGCTGGAAGTAGGTGAACTGGGTGATCTCCATCCCATCCAACCAGACCTCCCAACCTAACCCCCATGCACCCAGCGTGGGCGATTCCCAATCGTCTTCGACGAATCGAATATCATGGTCAAGGGGATCGATCCCGAAGGACTTTAAACTGTTGAGATAAATCTCCTGAATATCAAGAGGGGAAGGTTTGATGATGACCTGGTACTGATAATAGTGCTGAAGCCGATTTGGATTCTCGCCGTACCGACCATCGGTGGGACGGCGAGAAGGTTCGACGTAGGCCACTCTCCACGGCTCAGGACCCAAGGACCTGAGAAAGGTAGCTGGGTGAAAAGTCCCAGCCCCCACCTCTGTATCGTAGGGTTGTTGAATCACACATCCCTGATCCGCCCAAAATTGCTCCAGTGCAAAAATTAGCTCTTGGAAATTCATTATCTCTCCATATCCTTACAAAATCGAGGGGGTTCCTTATAATGAAGAAAGGTTTAGCAAATTTAACTCTTGGATGTCAACCCGTTCTCTAATTCAATGACAAATGTGAAGCTCCCCGGCCACAGGCCGGGGCTTCCCGGGCACGTAGTGGCGAGCGGAAAGCTCGCAAAGGAAGTATCGTTTTGATTGTGCCCCTTAACCCCGCCTACAAGGCGGGGCTTGCGGGGCACTTGCCGGCCGAAGCTCAATCCCGCCAAGGCGGGATCAAATCAAATCCAAATGTGTAGCGTCGGCATTTACTGCCGACGCCCTTCCCTATCGTCCCCAGTAAATGAGGCCGCTACCACTACCCTATTCCCTTCCCTGATGGAAAGTCGTGAGAAATTTCTCTCAATGCCTTGAGTGATTTCAATTCTTTCCCCAATTGATAGCTAATGAATTTAGGGAGAAGCTCTCGACTCTCGAACAAGGCCTGAAGGGTGAATCTCAATCTTTCAACCTTGGATAATTCCGTCTGGGAGATTTTTTCGATCAATCTGGCCGTCCCTAAGGAGAGTGGGATGAGATGATTCCACGTCTTCGAGCACTTTTCACATATCAGAGCACCTCTCTCAAGCGAGAAAAAGATGACAGGAACCTCTTGTAAATCCTCCCAATCTTTCTTACACAGATTACATCTCCTCATATTGGGCCGGTAGCCAAAAAGGGAGAGCATCCGGATTTCAAATATTCTCAATTGTTCCTCTTGGAGGTCCATGTCTTCAAGGTTCGATAAGAAGGAGAGAAGGAGCTCAAAGGCCTCTCGATTCGCTTCCCGTTCTCCGGCCATCTCGTTCACCAATTCCAAATAATAGTTCCCGTAAAGAATTTTCTTGAGGTCCTCCTTGATCTTCGGAAAAGAATGGAGGATATCACAGCTCTCAGCCCTCACCAACCCCAGCCCCTCCTTATCGAAGAAGATGAGCCGAAGGTGAGAAAAGAGGCCAAGGGCGTTTTGAAATCGCTTCCTGCTCCTCCTTGCCCCCTTTGCTATCCCTTTCAGCTTTCCAAATTCCTTGGTGAAGAAAGTAATGATTTTATCGGACTCACCGTAGTTGAGGGAGCGAATCACAATGGCATGGGTCGTGAAGAGAGGCATAAAAGAACCAGGTCAAATCCGAATATCGACGCTTTGATTTAGGAATCGAGGGATTTAGGAATTCGGGAATTTAATTCCAAAATTCATAAATTCGCAATCCCTTAATTAACTTTGGATTTCGTGCTTCGAGTTTAAAAAACCCCCAACTGTCATCTGACTAAATTATTTTATGTTGGGTCCCTTTCCACCCGATGCTGGAGCAGACGGTCCCTGCGTCTTGATGACTTCTGTTCCAGGCGGGCTGGTAAATTGGAAGAAGGAGATGGAAAGCCCTTCATTGGTTTTGATATTGATGAAACGGGTTCGAGTCACATTTCCCAAGGCATCGAGCACATCGACTTGAAGGACAATATAGGCCTTTTTATCGACCGTCAAAATCAATTTCGACAAAGTGGCAAGGGGTTCCTTGGGAGCTAACCCGACAACGTAGTTGTCCTCTTTCTGGGAGACGGATTCTTTCAGATTGAGGAGTTTGAAGTCCCGGCTCAGATTTCCCTCTCCAGCCAGAAAAGCCAGCGGCGTTTTCTCATTAAGAACACTTGAGACATCTGAAATGAGAACCTGCTTTTCATCAGGTTGATAGTACCAGAGGGTGTGACCATCCGAAATAAGCTTCTGGTTTGGAACAGTATAGTCCCACCGCATCATCCCTTTCTTCTTAAAATAGACTTTTCCTTCTCCCCGGTTGGGCTGTTTCATCCCCTTGCCGAAATACTCCTGAATAAAATTAGCTTCAATATCGTTTGTCTTTTCATATCGGTTCTGGATTTCGTTCAATACCTCTTGCCCGGTTAAGCAATAAACGGCTGGGATGAAGGACAAATGGAATAGCACCAACGCAAAAAAGATCCGATGAGATATTTTCCTCATTCTCGTCAACCTCTCGTGTTCCCCCCTCATCCCATCCCTCTCCCCCCAGGGGAGAGGGGAAGGGCGAGGGGTTGTACTATTCAATCTTCTTAACCAGAACCTCTCTGGGCTTGACCCCATCAGAAGGTCCCACCACGCCTTCTTCTTCCATCTTTTCGACGATGCGGGCCGCCCGGTTATAACCGATTCGAAATCGCCTTTGGATGAGGGAGATGGAGGCCTGTCCGATCTCGGAAATAAAGGCGACTGCCTCATCATATTTCTCGTCGTATTCGTCCTCCGCTCCTCCGGCCGCCTCTTTTTCTTTCTTTACCTCGGCGAGAACCGAAGGGTCCAAATAAGAAGGCTTCCCTTGCTTTTTCAAGAATTCAACAATCCGCTTGATCTCGGCACTGGAGACGAAAGCGCCATGAAGACGTGTCAGTTTCGAACTGCCGGGTGGGAGAAAGAGCATGTCTCCGGCTCCCAGAAGGTGCTCCGCACCAATGGTGTCCAGGATGGTTCGGGAATCTACTTTGGAGGTAACCTGAAAGGAAATCCGCGCAGGAAAGTTTGCTTTAATGATTCCGGTGAGCACATCGACGGAAGGCCGTTGGGTCGCTAACAAAAGATGGATGCCCACCGCCCGTGCCATCTGGGCGAGTCGCGTGATCGATTCCTCCACATCCTTCGATGAGATCATCATCAAATCCGCCAACTCATCGATCACCACCACAATATAAGGGATTCTTTCCATAGGCTCCAATGCTTTTTCTTCATCTCCCTCTAAAACATCGCCCTTCCGTTTATAAATTTTCCCTTTTTCTTTCAGTTCCTTCTCCATCCGCTGATGGTAATGCTCAATATTTCTTACCCCCTTTTCGGCTAAAACCGTATACCGCCGTTCCATCTCTTCGACCAGCCATCTAAGGGCCGCCGCTGCTTTTTTCGGGTTGGTCACAACAGGTAGAAGCAGATGCGGAATGCCTTCATAATCGGAGAGCTCCAGCATCTTCGGGTCAATCATGAGGAACCGGACCTCTTCTGGGATGGCCTTGAAAAGGATGCTGCAGATCATGGCATTGATGGAAACACTTTTCCCGGAACCTGTTGATCCAGCAACCAGGAGATGGGGCATTCTTGCAAGATCCACCACGAAGGGCTCTCCTGAGATATCCTTGCCAAGCCCAAAAGAGAGTTTTGATTTGAAAGTTCGAAAGGGATCGGAATCGATGATCTCTTTGAGATAGACGGTCTCCCTGTTTGTGTTTGGAACTTCAATGCCCACCACCGATTTGCCGGGGATGGGGGCGACGATACGAATGGACAGAGCGCTTAATGCCAGGGCCAGGTCATCTGCCAAGTTGACAATCCGGCTGACTTTCACTCCGGGAGCCGGCTCGAATTCATAGACCGTGATCACGGGACCGGGCCTGACCTCGACCACTTTTCCCTCGACGCCATAATCCAGAAGTTTTTTCTCCAAAATACGAGAGTTCATGATCAAGCTCTCCCGGTCAATCTTCTGTCTTTTCTCCAACTCGGCCTCAAGCAAAGAAATGGGAGGAAGTTGGAAAGCTTTTGAGGCCTCTAAGAATTCGAACGCCTCCTGTTTCACTACCTCCTCCTTTTTCGGAGGAGGGGATGGCTTTTCTACGACGACGGTCGGGAGGGCCTCCTTCGCTTCTTTCTTCTGTTTCACCAATTTCTTTTGCCTCTCCGCACCTTCTTCTCTAACCATTTTAAGTGTACCGATCTTTTCGATCAGTTTTTGAACAGCCGCCCCCAAATGCTTGACGAGGGAGATGAAGGAAATCCCTGTCCCCAGAACGAATGAAAGGATTAGAATCACCAATAAAAGGATGGTCGCCCCCGGACGATTGAAATACCTGACAAGATTTCTCGAAAAAATTTCTCCAATAAACCCTCCCATTAAGAGATCCTGACGATAAATACGGACGGGATTCAACCATAAACCAAAGAAGGCAGAGGTGGCGATGAGGATCACTGCCCAACCGGCTATTTTCAAAGATAGGTATTTCCACTCCCACCTGAAAATGAAACTGAAGGCAAAGACAACCAGGATAAAAGGAATCAGAAAAGAGGGAAAGCCAAATCCCTGGAAGAGAAAGCCGGAGAGATAGGCTCCTACACTCCCCATCCAATTATGAACCGCCTTGACCTTTGAGGAGGTGTAGGAAAAGAAAGAGGGATCCATGGGGTGATAAGAGACCAAACCTAAAAAGAGGAAGAGCGCCACGGCGATCAGCAAAATCCCTATGGTCTCACGCTTTAACTTTTCCTGGATGGAATCCTCTATCACAATTTCTCCTGACTCTAAGGTTCCCCCTCTCGCCAAGGGAAGGGATATTAAGGAGTTGTCATTTTTGAGAGATCCTCTCAAAATTTCTGGAGATTGTTTCTCTCACTTTCTTCATCAGGGACTCCCTATCCTTTGAAGAACAATTCATTGTCTCGATGGGACGATCCACTAACATTCGAATCTCTCCGGGGGCAGCGGTCAATCTATCCTTCGGCATGATGTCCCGGCTTCCACTGATCGCAATGGGAACGATAGGAACCTTTGACTTAATCGCCAGGGTGAATCCCCCTTTTTTAAAAGGTTGGATCGAACCATCCGGGCTTCTTGAACCCTCGGGAAAAATGACCATTGACATCCCATCTCGAATCTTCCGGGCGGCGTCGTTCATGGCCTCCACGGTGTCCCGGGTTCCTCCCCGATCAACGCTAATATAGCCTACGGCGGCCATTGCCCAACCGAAAAAAGGAATGGAAAAGAGCTCTTTCTTGACTAACCATTTAAACTGATAGGGAAGATGGCCCAGCAAGGCAAAGATATCATAACTTCCCTGGTGGTTTGACATAAAGATATAGGGACCTTTTCCATGCAGATGCCCCATCCCTTCTATCCTGACCTTCACCCGGTTGGCCAGAAGAGCCGCTTTCCCCCAGAGTTTTGCATAATAATGACCCACCCTTCCCTTTCGGTCAAATGGATAGGTGATAAGAGCAAACACCCCCAGAACCAACGTGGCGATGACAATACAAGACCAAACAAAAATTGTCCGGATCATAAAACCGTGCACCGTGTCCGTGATTCGTGAATCGGCTTTTACTCTTTGAACTCTCGACTCATCATTCTTAATTCTTAACTCTATTTTAAATTCTCTTCTCCAACTCCTTGAGGATAGTCCCCACTTCCTCCTTAATTTTTTCATCGATGTCATAAGGGGATTTTCCTTCCCTGTCTGCTTGAAGAACTTTGGGATTAAAACTCATGTGGCCTAAGACGGGGAAATCGGAAAGCTGTTCTTCAATGAGTCGTTTATCCTCCTCAGAGTTGACTTTATTTCCGACAATCATCGTATTTTTGATCTTTAAATCCTCACCCAATTTCTTGATCTGTCTTGCTGTATTTATGGCCCTCTGCCCTGGTTCCACGACAATGACGAGGGCATCCACATATCCGGTGCTCCCCCTTCCAAGGTGTTCCAAACCTGCCTCCATATCAATGATCAGGGCTTCTTCCCGCTGGACCAGAAGATGACGAACCAGATTCTTCAGAAGGACATTTTCAGGGCAAAAGCAGCCTCCCCCTCCCTGAGGAATAGAGCCTAATAGAAGAAGTTTGACCCCTTGGTAACTCACTCCCATGTCGTCAGGAAGGTCATCCACTTTGGGATTAAGTTTGAACATCGCCCCATAACCCCCCTTCTTTGCACCGGTTCTCTCCTCAATCATAGAAGTCATGGAGGCAATCGGCGAGAGTTTGGCGAGAGCTTCTTTAGGAAGGCCGATGGCAGAGGCTAAGTTGGAATCGGGGTCGGCATCAATGGCAAGAACCTTTCTGCCTCGACTTGCCAAAATTCTTGCCATGACTCCTGCAAGCGTCGTTTTCCCAACCCCGCCTTTTCCTGAAATAGCAATCTTCATTCTCTGCTCCGGTACTTATCATAATCAAAAAATGATTAAATGTCTATTGTGGCAGATATCTTACCTTTCTTTTTAGCTCGATTCCTACCCAAAGACAAATTGACAAAGGGTTGCTTATCATCAATAATATTAAATCTTAAATAGGAAAGAACAATGAAACTAAATAAAAAGGCGTTGGCGATTCTCAGCGCCGGCCATCTTGTCACCGATCTCAATCAAGGGGCCTTGCCTGCCCTTCTTCCTTTTTTTAAAGAGGCATTGAACCTTTCCTATACGATGTCAGGCGCCATCGTTCTTTCTTCCAATCTGACCTCTTCGATTATCCAGCCAGCATTCGGACATCTTTCAGACAGACGACCCATCGGATGGTTTCTTCCCCTGGCACCTTTCATTGCCTGTTTGGGATTATCGGTCACCGGATTCGTCTCCCATTATTCTCTTCTTCTCCTGTGTGTCATCCTGACCGGCGTTGGAATTGCAATTTTCCATCCGGAAGGATACAAAACAGCCTACTATTTCACCGGCGATAAGAAGGTCACAGGCATGTCATTTTTTTCGGTCGGCGGAAACCTGGGGATTGCCCTTGGCCCAATGGTGGCGATGACACTCGTCACCTTCTTCGGTCTCAAGGGAACGATAGGCTTGATCATACCCGGAATTTTCATTGCCATCATCCTGCTGACTTTCAACACGTCCATGCTTTCCTCTACGGTTGAGTCTGCCCATAAAGAGGCGACGAAGGAGTTGAGAAGACCTCTTACAAAAAACCAAAAGTTGTCGTTCTCTCTTCTCATCGTTATCGCAACTTTAAGAGCCTGGACCCAATTTGGAATGGCGACCTACATCCCTTTCTATTACATCAATTATTTGAAAGGAAATCCTCTGTATGCAGGGAAACTGGTTTCAACCTTTCTGCTCGCAGGGGCATTGGGAACACTCCTGGGTGCTCCGTTAGCGGATCGGTGGGGCCATAAAAAATTCCTGCTCATCACGTTGGCCCTGTCGTCTCCTCTTCTTCTTCTTTTCTACCATAGCAGCGGTTTCATGACTTTCGTCTTTTTGGGAGTATCAGGGATGGTCTTGATCTCCACGTTCGCCCTCACCACTGTGATGGGCCAAGCCCTCCTCCCGCAACATCTGGGAATGGCATCAGGGATGATGGTTGGATTTACCATGAGTGCAGGTGGACTCGGAGTGACCCTGCTGGGAGTGATTGCAGATACTTGGGGAGTCCCAATGGCAATCCAATCCATCTTCGCGTTGCCATTCATTGCATTTATTCTTGGTTTTTTGGTAAAGTATCCTCTTGAAAAAACATGACGGGTGAGCGATGAGCACAATTCTGGTTACGGGTGGCGCAGGGTTTATCGGTTCACACCTTTGTGAACGCCTTTTGAGCGATGGGGTGAAAGTGATTTGTCTCGACAACTTTGACACTTTTTACGATCCCAATATAAAAATCAAAAATACGGAGACGCTCACAAAGAAATTTCCACACCTGTTTGAGCTTGTCACAGGGGATATTCGAAACCCCGAACAGCTTAAAGGGGTCTTTCAAAAAAACAAGGTCGATTTCGTTGTTCACCTGGCTGCCAGGGCTGGAGTGAGGCCCTCTATTGCCGACCCCCTTCTTTACCAGGATGTGAACATACGAGGGACGATTGTCCTTCTGGAAGCTTGTAAAGAAAGAGGAGTCAAAAACTTTGTTTTTGCCTCCTCTTCTTCAGTCTACGGAGAAAACCAAAGGGTCCCATTCACGGAAAAGGACCTCGATATTCAACCCATCTCACCTTACGGAGCCACCAAACGGGCTGGTGAACTTCTCTGCTATTCTTATCATCACCTTTATGGGATGAACACCGCCTGCCTCCGGATCTTCACTGCCTATGGTCCAAGACAGAGACCGGAGATGGCGATCCATAAATTTACTCGTTTCATTGATCAGGGTGAAAAAATCCCAATTTATGGGGATGGTTCTTCCCGACGGGATTACACCTACATTGATGATTTGATCGATGGGATTCTCGGTGTCATTCGCCACCATAAAGGGTTTGAGATCTATAATCTCGGAGAATCTCAGACCACTTCTTTAAAAGAATTAATACGATTGATTGAGGAAACGTTCGGCAAAAAAGCGAATTTCGAAATGCTGGAGTTCCAGCCTGGCGATGTTTCTGTGACCTATGCCGATATCACCAAGGCAAAACGGATGCTGAAATATCAACCTAAAGTGAAGATGAAGGAGGGTATCCAGCGTTTCGTGGAATGGTACAAGAGAGTCAAGGATTTACCGGATGCCACCGCCTGAACAAACCATCCGTCTTGCAGTTTCTCATAACCGTAATTATCTTTCAATAAAAGAGGATTCGAAGAATCAAGCGGAGGTGGATGAGTAATGATCTTTGCTATTATTTCGATATGGATCCTGATTATTGTCGCTTTTGGGATTTATTAGCATGCCCTCAGGATCTCTCAGAAATTGACACAATGTTTAACACTTCTTGAGAAGATCGTAGAAGGAACAAAAAAATAGCTCCAACCTTATTGCCTCATCGTGCATCAATTGAGCAGTCTGTCTGGGCTTGACGATACGTCGACTTTGCGCGGTCGAACTACTGAGGCTACGACTGAAACGATGAGAATACCGGCAACAACACTTAAGGCGACGACAATTGGAATTTTGTAAATGTCTGCAAGAAGCATCTTAGCGCCTATGAAAACAAGAATGGAAGAGAGACCCAGATGCAAGTAGTGAAAGAGTTGCATAGCTCGCGCGAGTGCGAAGTAGAGTGCCCGTAGACCTAAAATAGCGAATACGTTTGAAGTGTAAACAATGAACGGATCCAGCGTTATGGCGAGGATTGCCGGAATCGAATCTACAGCAAAAATAACGTCCGTAGTTTCTACGACCAACAACACGACAAATAAAGGGGTGGCAAAAGTCCTTCCGTTTTGTTGAACAAAGAATTTTCCCTGTGGAGAGTGATCTGTGACGGGCATAAATCGGCGGAAGAGTCTTAGAGCAGGGTTTCTCTCAGGATGGATTTCTTTGTCCTTCTGGAACACCATTTTGATGCCCGCGAGAATAAGGAACGCTCCGAAAACATAGATGGTGCAGTGAAATTGCTGAATCAATGTTACGCCCACTGCGATGAAGATTCCCCGCATAATCAGAGCACCGAGAATTCCCCAGAATAGGATTTTATGTTGGTAAAAGGAACCCACACGAAAGTAGGAGAAGATGAGGAAAAACACGAAAATGTTATCTACGCTTAGGGACTTTTCAAGCAAATAGCCTGTGAGGAATTCAAGTGCCTGTTCGGGACCACGCCAAACATAAATTCCGACATTGAAAGCAAGGCCTAATGCAATCCAGGCAGCGCTCCAAACAAGCGCTTCCTTAATCTTGACCTCGTGAGCTTTCCTATGGAAAACCCCAAGATCGATGGCGAGCATTGCGAGCACGAAGATGTTAAAGAGAATCCACGGCAGAATTTGGTTCAGCATTACTTTTCCTTCGTGCTCGCCTGTTTGTGAAATTTACTTTTGATCTTATTGAGTATTCTTCTTGCCCACAGTAATTCCGTTGCAAGAATGCCCAAGCCAAGCGGTATCACGATAAAGGCTGGGCCTGGCAGTACGATCATAGCAATTCCAATAAACAGAATTGAAAAACCTATTAGAATTATTATGAGTCTCTTTGTCTGTTTGAGCGTTTTGAGCAATAAGGGATTCATATATCAAATATTCCATCCAAAAACTTTTATTGTTATGTTGATCGATTGTCAATGTTTTTAATAACCGATAGGTCCTTCTGTGGATCCGCCAGTTTTATCGATTTCATGTTGAAATTTTTAATCCAGGAATCAATTTGATAAATCACTCTTTCAGGAAATCCCTAACGCACCGTGGATAGCTTTCTTGGTATTTTGCCGGCAGTTGCAAAACGAGCTATACCGATCAACGCTTCATAGAAATACGACGCAGACTAAGATAAAGCGGCCGGAGCCGGTGGTACATCTTAAGATAGACCTGATGATAGAGATCGTCGTAGATCTGGCAAGTTTTCGGGTCGGGCTCGAAGCTCTGGCCCTTGTGTGTCATGTCGGCTGCAGCAGCCTTGAAATCGGGGTGAACCTTAACACCCACTGCGGCATCCATGGCTGCTCCCAGTCCTGAAGCCTCATAAACATGCGGCCGGGCAGCGGTCATACCGAAGACATCCGCAGTCAGCTGCATAGCAGCATTGCTCTGGCTGCCTCCGCCGGCGACCCTCAGGTCCGTAACAGGAACGCCGCTCCGCTTTTCGGTGCGTTCCTTTCCCTCTCTTAGAGCATAGGCCAGTCCTTCCAGAATCGCGCGGTAAACGTGAGCCCGGGTGTGCACTTCA
This sequence comes from uncultured delta proteobacterium, assembly GCA_963827685.1. Taxonomy (GTDB): domain Bacteria; phylum Desulfobacterota; class BSN033; order BSN033; family UBA1163; genus UBA1163. The sequence goes on from CAWHBU010000003.1 coordinate 415,174, forward strand.
CTAAACCCGATAATGGCCCCGCGCGCCTCAGGCCCTGGGTGGCGCAGCCCCGGAGACCAATATGGCTGCAGCACCAGTCCTTGCGACCCTGCCGGCACAGCTTTCACTAAGTCGTCAAATAATACCTCCGGTTCTACACCTCGCTCAGTGGCGATGTTTACCTCGGACAGTCCAAACTCACGCTTGAACCAGCTTATCATCCAATACCCGCGATAGATCTCGATTTCCAGGTTATAGAGCCCTGGCTCCGCCGCGGGGTAAGGTGGGATGAGCCGGATCACTTCGATATATTTGCTGTGGGTGGTGTTGATCGATGCGGTGGTACCATAACTCAGGCAGGCAACGTTCGGCTCCAGCGCCCCTGACCCGAGCACTTCGCAGGCTTTATCGGCAGCGGCAGCTATTAGAGGCAACCCTTCCGGGATGCCGGTGGCTTCCGATGCCTTCCGCGTTATCTGGCCGAGCAACTGTCCCTGAGGTATGAGATCGGGTAGCAAGCTTGGGTCCATGGGTACGGCCTTCCACTTCCAATCCCATTTGGCTGCCCAGCGGTGGCCCTTATAGTCAAAGGGAATATAGCCGACCTGGCAACCCACCGAGTCTACGAACCTACCTGTCAGCAGGAACGTGAGATACCCGGAAAGTAGCAGATACTTATAGGTCTTGCTCCATGTCTCAGGCTGGTAAGTGCGTATCCAGTTCGCCTCAGCTTCTGCGCAGAGATATGCCACCGTCTCGCTCGCTCCTACAATCGCAAACGCCAGGCCCCATAACCCGCCAAGGCGGGGTAGTCCTTCAGTTCGGCGCTTGTCCAGCCAGATAATTGCCGGCCGAAGCGGATTTCCTTTTTGGTCAACGTTGATAACTGTAGCACGCTGGGTGGTCAGCGCGACGGCAGCGATGCTGTCCTTTAAGACACCAGGCTGCTGCCATAAGCCCTGGCAGGCATGACAGACGGCATCCCAGAAGATTTGGGGTCTTTGTTCGGCCAGTCCAGGGGCATCTGAATAGTATGGCTCGATAGACACGCGCTGCTTGGCAATCAACTTCCCTCGCGGATCGAATAGCAACGCGCGCACGCTCTGAGTGCCATTGTCGATTGCCAGCAAATTCTCAGCCATCTTTCTCCTCACCTCTTGAAATGAGTTTAAAGACGTTTGGCACAATGAACGATGGACGATGAACAATGAACAAAAAAGATAAATATACGGTTCATCGTTTATCGTTTAATGTTCATCGTCCCTAAAAAACACGGGCATCTTTGCCGCCGCCTTTAGACGGAGCCCTTTTTCTCTAGGTCATTACTTTCTCAATCCCCAGCGCTTCTTTTTCTGCTCCTCAGTCATATCGAGCGCCAGAGTTCCGCCCGGGTTCATAATCTGATTCGGGTCAAAATGGTTGCGCAACGCGCGGATAACATCGACCCAGTGCTCGCCCACCTGTTCTTCAAACCAGGGTGCGGTCTGCTTCCCGATCCCATGATGATGGCTCACTGCCGCACCTGCCTTCAGGATAGCTTCCAGTATGCCGTACTGCAGGGTAAGGTATTCGTTGATATCTTCGATCCTGGCGACAAAGATGAAATAAAGGTTAGCACCCTGAGGATACGCGTGCGACAGATGGCTCATACAGATAGTATGCGGCCGGCTCTTAACAAAAGAGCGCACCTTTTCATGTACGTCAGCCATTTGTGACCAGGTGACCGCGCATTCCAAGGTATCGATCATAATGCCGTAATCCATGAGATCCTCGCGCATGAAGGGATCGGTGAAACGGCTGCGTTCCCATGCCTGTGCGACCCTGAAGGGTGTCAGCGTGAAGGGATGGTATCTCTTGCATATCTGTCTGACCTTCTTGGCTGCTAACCGGGTGAAATCCGAATCGCCGTCTACAGTCCCCAGAAGCAAGCAGCGCTGCATGGGCTGATAGTCGAGCCACCGCAGCAGCGTATCCGCAGGCGTCCCATGAACGTGGTATGTACGCATGGCCACATCCGTCTCTTCCTGATCGGAAAGGCGGAAAATCGAAGGATAACCGAATTCGGCCTGCATGATCTCACGGCAAGCGTTGCGGGCATCTTCCCAGTTCTTGAACAGGTAGCTGAAGCGCCGGGTATTTTCCGGAGTATAGCGACAGACCTTCAGGGTGACGTTAATCAAGAGACCGAAGGTGCCCTCGCTGCCGATCATGATTTGATCGAAATCCGGGCCGGTAGCACTCCGGGGGTATTCGGGCGTTCTAAATACGCCGATGGGGGTCACATACTCCTGGGCAATCACCATGTCCTCAATCTTGCCGTAGTAAGTGGAGTTCTGGCCGGCGCCGCGCGTCACCACCCAGCCGCCTACGCTGGAATGGTCGAAGGATTGGGGGAAGTGTCCGCATGTATAGCGCCTTCTGGCTGCCAGTATCTTTGGGGCATTGTTCAGGATCCGCTCCAGCTCGGGGCCCCATATGCCTGCCTGTACGGTGACTGTCTGGTTGGCCTCATTGAACGCCACTACTTTATTCAAGTGGACACTCATATCGAGGCTGGCTCCTCCCTTGACTGCCTCCTTGCCTCGAGTGACGGATGAGCCACCGCCGTTCACATAGACGGGGATTCGATGTTCATGACAGTAGCGTACGATTGCTTCTACGTCCTGCTGGCTGCGCGGGCAAAGGACCGCGTCAGCGATGTTTTCCACAACCCTGTGACGTAAGCGCAGGGCATCGATCGTGCCGGCGCCGTAAGAAGCGCGTGTGCGGCTGTAAGTATCCGTAAAGAGGTTTTCTCCGCCCACAATCAGGCGCAGTGCCTTAATATGCTCTTCTGACAATCTCGGTGGAATCTCGACATCGAATGGTTCCATCGAGAGTTTGGGCTTTTTAAAATCATCGTCGCTCATAGCGAGGGCTTCTTTTAACAGCCTGAAGAGGCCACGATTGGGATGCTTAAAGCCCTTTGGATCGCCGTATTTGATAAGGCTCCGGTAGGACTTGGGTGGAGCCTCTTGCTCGCACCACTGAGGGTAAAACTCGTCCTTTTTTGCCATCTTCACCTCCCAGATGCGATCAGCGTCCTTTCGCTACAGCATGTTATTGTATTCGATCAACTTGGAAAACCTAAGGTTACTCAGAAACCCGCTCCGAATCACCTCTGATCAATGCGGAGGCTTCTATCCCGGCTTCGTGCTGTAATACCTTTGCCAGGTCTGAAGGTACGCGGCCTCCTCTTGCTGCCAGCGCTCATCGCTCCATTCAAGTTCAGGCTGGACGATGGTACGGATGCGGCCAAGGAGGTCACCAGCACCGAGGGGTAAAAGCAGACCGAGGCGTACCCTTCGCAGAAGCAAGTCGTCCAAGTGTTCCACGCCTTCCTCGCGTGCCGCCCAGCGCAGCTCCGCCCATACGTTAGGAAGCTGCCCGATGGGTTCCAGCTCCCCTTGTTTAGCCGCCGTCAGAAGCCGCGAAGTTTCGTTTCCATGGCGGCCTGCCAGGTAAGCAAGGCGCGAGGGCTCAAGAGAGAACGACGAGAGGTTTGGCAGCGGGTCGAAGATATGTTCGCGGGTAGCCACCTGCGGCTTACCAAGTCGTGCCAACACCCTATTCATTGTCTGCCCGGACATCACGCGAAAGGTGGTATACTTGCCTCCGGTGATCGTGATCAGGCCGTTCTCTTCCCACAGGGCATGGGCGCGCGATTCTTTAGAAGGGGTTGCCGCGCCGGTATGAATCACCGGGCGGAGGCCCGAGAAGGAGGACACGATATCCTTTTCGCTTAAACCGAGGCTCGGGAACAGGAGCGAGAGTGCTTCCATCATGTAGCTAATCTCTTCCTCGCTGGCGAAAGGTTCGAGGTATCTCTTGTCAAGAGTAGGATCGTGGTCAATATCGGTGGTGCCAATGATGGTAGTTCCTTCCCAGGGTATGACGAACATGGCGCGGCCGTCTCGCGGATGGAAGAGGGTCAGCGCCTGGTCGACAGGAAGCTTGGCTCGTCCAAATACAAGATGGCTTCCGCGCAGCCTGCGCAATCGCGCGGGGTGTCCTAACTGGTTACGAACCTCGTCGGACCAGGCCCCGGAGGCATTAACCACAACCTTTGCTTTCACCTCGACAGTATTTCTACCCGGAGATGCCCTATCTCTAAGCAGAGCCCCGCAAACCTGGCCATCACCGGTTCTTAATAGTCTCTCTGCCCTGGTGTAGTTTAGTGCTACACCACCTGCTTGGACTGCCTCACGCAAAACACGCAATAAAACGCGGGCGTCGTCCATGGCCGCGTCGTAGTACTGGAAACCTCCAACGAGTCCGTTCGCATTCAGGAATGGGCAGGCTTCCAACAGTTTGATCAGGCTGTACCTGTGGTGGTTCCACTTCGGCGCCAGCAAATCATAAATCATCACGCCTAAACCGAGCTTCCAGGAAGGGAAATGATAGCGCTCGAAGTTCGGCAGCAGGAAGCTGAGGGGAGTGACCAGATTTGGCGCTTCACGGAGCATCCACTCCCGTTCACGCACGGATTCCTTGGTGACGTTTATCTGCTTGTTGCGCAGGTAGCGAAAGCCGCCGTGAATCAGTTTGGATGAACGGCTGGAAGTGCCAAAGGCGAAGTCGTTCGCTTCGACAAGCAGAGCCTTCAGCCCTGCTGCCACCGCCTGGCGCAGTACTCCGGCACCGGTGATACCGCCCCCAATAATGATCAGATCCCATGGTTGATCAATCGCGGACCAGATGTGGTCGCGCCACCCTTTGTGCCACATCGAAGACTCCTTTTGAAAAAGCACTGTCTTGGATTGCGAGTCAGCCCTATATGCGGGACTCCTCGATATGCCATCCTTATTCCCGTTAAGAGGGAGAAATCCATTCGTGTTAGATAGTGATTTTAGCTTATTCCTATAGACACAGATTGTCAATCGCATAAGGCATAAGAATCAAATACTATGCTTATCGCATCGATCTGTGACCTCACTCCGTCGACTATCGCTTGAAATGCTGCACTGTGTGGTGGGATTTAAGAATCACAAGATAGGCAGAATCCAAGAAGCGCCTGTTTGTTACCTACAGCGCCTACGAATCATTGCTGCAAATCATATTCCACAATCGAACATTACGGATTGAAATGTTGAATCATAAGACGAAGCTGTAAAGACAATATTTCAGGAAGCAACATTCTCCCTGAAGGCACTTCATGGTTCCAGAGGTTGGCACCATATTTGGTATGGTTTGTCATCTGGGGTATCAACTTTTATCAAATCTAATATTTTTGAATCCCTGCCTGCGGCAGGTAGGGCAGCCGGGTGCTGTCTTCAATGTGCGATGTTCTGATTCATCTTTTCTTTTTCTTTTGGTTTCTGTCATAGATAATTCTTAGACCTTCGAGGGTCAGAAATTCATTGACCTCATCGATCGTTTCTGATTCATTACCAATCAGTTCTGCCAGTCCCCCTGTTGCAATCACTTTGGGATTTGATCTCACCTCTTTCTTCATTCTTCTGACAATCTCGTCGACGAGGCCTACATAGCCGAAAAAGATACCGGACTGCATACTGTGAACGGTATTCTTTCCGATGACCTTTTTCGGTTTTACGATCTCTACTCGTGGCAGTTTGGAAGTCCTCTGAAACAATGCTTCTGCCGAAATCCCAATCCCCGGTGCGATGGCGCCACCCATATATTCACCTCTGGGGGAGACATAATCGAAGGTAGTCGCTGTCCCAAAGTCCACGACGATCAGACTCTTCTTATGTCGCTCGTAGGCGGCGACAGCATTGACGATCCGGTCTGCTCCCACCTCCAGAGGATTCTCGTAGGCGATGACCATTCCCGTATCAACGCCCGGTCCAACGATCAGCGGCTCGACATGAAAATATTTTTCAGCCATCCCCTGCAGCATGTCCAAAACCGGAGGGACCACCGAGGAGATGATCAACCCTTCGAAATCTCCCATATTAAGCTGATCGAATTGGAACAGATCCCGAAACATGATTCCCCATTCATCAGCCGTCTTTCCCTTTTCTGTCCAAATCCGCCAATGATCGACCAAGACCTCCCCATCATAAACTCCCAAGACCGTATTCGTATTCCCAACGTCAATGACAAGCAGCATAGAACCTCCTTTTTCGTGTCCGTGTCTCGTGTCGCGTGTCCGAAACTCATAACTCATAATTCTTAACTCTTAACTTTTTCTTTATAATCAATATCTCCTGCCACCACTCTTCGTCGTTTCCCATTCCCTATTTCTAAGATCAAAGCTCCATCTGAATCCACATCGATCGCAACGCCGGCCACTGTCTCCCCAAAGGAAGTGACTTTGACTTGTCTCCCCTTGATGTGAGCCCGATCTCTCCAAGCCTTCAGAACAACGGCGCCGCCTCCCTCCAAGAAGATCGAATACCATGTTTCCAGTTCTTGCAAAAATAATTGCAGAAAAGTTTTTCTCGAAACCGTCTGACCCATTTCTATTTTTAACGAGGTGGCGATACCACGAATCTCGTTTGAAAACATCTTCTCGTCCGTATTGAGGTTGACACCGATCCCGAGGATCACAAAATGGATGCGGTCCATCTCCGAATGGATCTCATTGAGGAGCCCGGCTACTTTTCGATTTCGGAGAAGGATATCATTGGGCCATTTGATCAATGGACGGAGTCCGGAAAACTTCTGGATGGTGTCTGCTGTAGCGACGGCCGCCATCAGGGTGTTAAGGGAGGCTTGATGGGGTGAGATCTTTGGCCGAAGGATGACAGAAAGATAAAGATTTAGATAAGGAGGAGAAAACCATTGCCTTCCCAGCCTCCCCCTTCCCTTTTCCTGCGACTCCGAGACGACCACCTCTCCTTCCTCAGCACCATTCAGGGCCAATTGGTAGGCTTTCGAATTGGTGGAATCAAGGGTCTGAAAATAATGGATCGTCTTTCCCATCCACTTCGTCCTCAGAAGGGGTTTGACCTCCGACGGAGTGAGAAGGTCCGGTGATTGAATCAAACGGTACCCTGATCGTGTCGAAGCCTCAATCTCATAGCCCACCGTCCTAAGCCGCTCTATTCTCTTCCACACGGCCGTGCGGCTAACTTTTAAACGACGGCTGATCTCTTCACCCGAAAGAAAGGCTGAGGAATGATCTCTAAGGAGTTGAAGGATTTCTTCATCCATGATTGATCCCTAAGGGTTCAAGGGGTCGAGAGTTCCAGGATTCGAGGAAATGCGAGAAAAGATTTTTGCTTGACCGCTAGACCCCTTGAATCCTTGACCCCTTTTAACCCGTCCTGTTTTTACGAAATCACTTTGTCATAGCGGGAAAATTGCATGGAGAAGGTTCCTCTTCCCTGGGTGAGGGATCTCAAATCGGTTGAGTAACCGAACATTCGAGTCAGGGGAGAGATGGCTTTGATCAGGGTGACCTTACCTTTTGGGGCAATGGCTTCGACAGAACTTTTTCTTGCCTTCAAATCCCCTACGACTTCCCCCATGAACTCTTCAGGAACAATAATATTGACCTCCATCATCGGTTCCATCAGGACAGGTTGGGCCTTTCGGCAACCTTCTCGCAAGGCGTTGGAAGAGGCAACCTTGAGAGCGAGCATGGATGGATGATCCGAATCAATATTCGCTTTTAACAAAGTGACCCGCAGATCTGTCATGGGATAACCCAAAATCACTCCCACCGTTGAGGACTCTCGAATGCCTTCTTCAACAGAGAGAAGCCCTTCGGCTGGCAGGGCTCCCTCCGGTACTTCCGAGTGGAACTCAATTCCCTTTCCCCGTCCATTGGGTGAAATCCGTAAAAAGACTTCTGCAAAATGTTTGACCTCATCCATCTCTTTCATAAATTTGGCTGAGGCCTCTACCTGCTTTTCTATGGTCTCCCGATAGACAACCTGAGGTCTTCCCACATTCACTTCCAAATGGTATTCGGTCAGGAGGCGATTGACCACCACATCCAGATGCAACTCCCCCATCCCTGAGAGGATGATCTGACCCGTATCTTCATCAAACCTGACATGGAAAGTGGGATCTTCTTCACTCAGCTTCTCAAGAGATTCGGTCAGTTTCTCTTGATCTTTGCTTGTTCTGGATTCCACAGCAATGGACATGACAGGTTTATAAAAATCGATGGGCTCAAGAAGAATCGCGTGACTCCGATCGCAGAGGGTGTCTCCTGTGGTGGTTTCTTTCAATCCCATGACCGCCACGATCTCTCCTGCCTTTGCTTCTTCCACCCGGGTGCGCTGGTGGGCATGCATCTGAAAGATTCTTGAAATCTTCTCACCCCTCTTCAGGCGCGGGTTATAAACCTCCGTTCCCACTTTGAGCACACCGGAGTAAATCCGGATATAGATCAATTTCCTGCCCTCATCCATCATCACCTTGAAGGCTAAGGCGCTGAATGACTCTTCGTCCTTAGCCATTCTGATCTCCCCTTCTCCTGTCACAGGGTTTGTCCCTGCCACCGGTGGGATATCGAGGGGAGAAGGAAGATAGTCCACAATCGCATCCATGAGGGGCTGAATCCCCTGATTTCTCAATGCCGCACCACAGAGGACCGGCACGGCTTTCATCGAGATGGTGGCTCTTCGCAGGCCTGCTTTCATTTCAGATTCTGAAATCTCTTCCCCGTTAACATATTTTTCCGTCAGCTGTTCGTCTAACTCGGCGATGGATTCGATCAGCTTGGAACGATGAAGGAAGGCTTCTTTCTCCATTTCTTTTGGAATAGATATTTCTTTGAATTCAGTACCTAGACTATGCTCATCCCAAGCAATTCCTTTGGACCGAATAAGATCGATCACTCCGATAAACCGATCTTCCGCACCAATGGGAATCTGTGTGATCAGGGGATTGGCTCCCAGGCGCTCAACCATCATCTTCACTGTTCCAAAGAAATCCGATCCGATTCGATCCATCTTATTGACGAAGGCCATTTTCGGAACCCGATACTTGTCTGCCTGGTGCCATACGGTCTCGGATTGGGGTTCCACTCCTTCGACTGCACTGAAGATCGCGATCGTGCCGTCCAAAACCCGGAGCGAGCGTTCCACTTCAATGGTGAAGTCCACATGACCGGGGGTATCGATGATATGAATGGTGTTCCCTTTCCATTCGACCGTCGTGACAGCAGAGGTGATAGTAATTCCCCTTTCCTGCTCCTGTTGCATCCAATCCATGGTGGCTGTCCCATCATCCACCTCTCCCATGCGGTGGGTCTTCTTCGTGTAAAAAAGGACCCTTTCCGTGACGGTGGTCTTTCCCGCATCGATGTGGGCCATGAAGCCAATATTTCTGGTTCGGGCGAGCCTTTTTTCTCCGGCCATCTCTCTTCTCTATATTTGTACGAAAATATATCTTGGCAATATTAAAGAGATTTTTATGAAAAGTCAACCCTTCGACTGGTTGTCTTCGACGGGTTGTGCACATTGGTTCCAACACCCATACGGAATCCCCCGGGAATGCATGGAGCCAGTTGTTCATCGATTTAAAACAGCCTCATGAAGCCCCGAAAAGGGGTCCCCTGAGGTAACAAGAACCATCCATTCCCCTCAGCCCAGAAGGGATAAGGAAGAATCGGGGGTAAGCTGGGCCAGATCCTCCTTGACAGACCTGCTGTTTTATGTTCTATATAATACCAGTTGGGGAGATAAAAATGTTTAACTTTTATTTTTTTTATTTCGTTGGCCGTCACCCATAAATCCAATCCCGATGACGGGATGGAAGCCATGGGTGACTCTTAAGGCCCCATGGCTTTTTCATTTTTAGTAGCCATAGGGGCAACCCTGTGGCTTTTTTATGTTTTGAGGCAGAGGGGATTAAGAAAGGAGAATTTCAGACATGGCCATTTCAAAGAAAGTGAAGAATTCATTGAATAATGCCTCCTGGGTGAGGCGGATGTTTGAAGAGGGGGAAGAGTTAAAACGAATTTATGGTGAGGAAAACGTTTATGATTTCTCTCTCGGAAACCCAAACCTCGAACCTCCTGCTTCGCTGAAGAGGGCATTGAAAGCCCTTGTCGATCGTCCCATCCCAGGCATGCATCGATACATGCCGAACTCCGGTTATAGCGATACGAGAAAGACCATCGCCGAATATCTGAAAGAAGAATCAGGGCTTCCTTTCGATGAAAAGCATGTCGTGATGACCGTGGGTGCTGCCGGTGGACTCAATGTTGTCTTAAAGTCAATCTTAGATGAGGGGGAAGAGGTCATCGTCCCTTCCCCTTATTTTATGGAATTCAAATTTTACATCGAGAATAGTGGGGGTGAAATCCGATTGGTCGAAACCAATGGTGATTTCTCGCTCAACCTTTCGGAGATTGAGAAGGCGATTGGAGTGAAGACCAAAGCCATCCTGATCAATTCACCTAATAATCCCACGGGCGTTGTTTATGACCAAGCCTCTTTTGAAAAATTGGGGGGGGTGTTAAAGAGGAAAAGTCAGGAGATAGGGAAAACCCTCTACCTCATCACGGATGAAGCCTATAGACGAATCGTCTACGATCAGATCAAGCTTCCCATCATCTTTCGTCACTACCCCCATACGATTCGTGTCACCTCTCATTCCAAGGATCTTTCTCTCCCTGGAGAAAGGATCGGTTATGTCGCGGTCAGTCCCCTTTGTGAAGAAGTCGACGAGCTGATCTCCGCGATGGTCTTTGCTAACCGAATTCTCGGTTTTGTCAATGCCCCGGCATTGATGCAGAGGTTAGTGGCTCCCCTCCAAAAGAACTCGGTCAACGTCAGAGAATATGAAGAAAGGCGGGATTTCTTTTACAATTCTTTAACCACCTTTGGCTATGAAGTGGTTAAACCTCAAGGGGCTTTCTACCTCTTTCCCAAAGCTCCCATTGAAGACGATGTGGCCTTCGTCAAAGAGCTTCAATCAAAAAGGATCCTGACTGTTCCGGGGAGGGGTTTTGGAAAACCCGGTTATTTCAGAATTGCCTATGCGGTCGATAAGAGTGTGATTGAAGGAGCACTTCCCGGGTTCAAAGAGGTGGCAGAAAAATACAGGGCTTGGAAAAGATGAACTGACTCTTGTCCATCACTCCCCATTTCCTACTTCCCATTTTATGTTTCAAGAACTCCCAAAGGGGCCTCCACTTAATGGATATGATCAACTATTTTTGAGACAAAAAAGGGCACATTTTCCCCCCTATCAAGAATCTTCATTTTTTGAAAAACCTTGCAAAATCCAATAGGTTCGACGAATACCTTCCTTTGGCACTGTATTTGCTCGATAAGAATATATTCTCTATACATATTGGGCGATAAAGCCAAACTCCGAGCAATCGGAAGACGTCTGCCCGCCGTAATTGGTAGACGGTCCAGTCTTCCAAAGATGGAGTAGGCGGGGAAAGCCGCGCCTGTGTGCCGAAACGGAATACCGCATGTGGGAGTCCCTCTAAGCCGAAATGCCTACCTACCGTTTGCAGGCACTAAGGCGTGCGGGCACGGGTCCCCTTGGGATAGCCTGGTTGCCGAGGCAACAGATATTACAGATATCAGCGAAAGGGCCTGTGGTCTAAATCAACCATGGCCTTTTTTACATTCATGAAATGGAAGAGTTTATCCCTTCAAGAACAGCCCTAACCGTCTCAGAAGATGAATGACAGGGGGGCGAGAATCTCGAACCACAGTTCTTTGACGAGGTCGCTTTCTCTGGGGCGGATTAAATGACAGGAGACTATTGGGCGACCTATCCCAAGAGCGGGGTATCTTAAGGTGCCGAAAGCATGAGTATAATAAATCCCGACCCTCCCGATATGGATCAATCCAGATTGATGAATCGCCAGAAGCGGGCCGTGGTGAGAACCAGTCTATATGTAGGCATGCCCCTTTTGTGCGCCATGGCGATATACAATCTCATAAAAGGCAATCACTTCTCGTCAGTCTTGATCTGTGCAATGCTTCTGATCGTGATCCTTTTGGGCTTTGCGACCAGGAGGAGAATCGGTGAGAAATTCGAGTATAAGATCTACTCAATTCTTTTTAGACTGTTTATTGCAGGAGTTGGTATTGCGCTTTTCTACCAGATTGGTTTCCAATCGAATTTTAGTCGAATAGGATGGTGTTACCTCTTTCCCCTCCTGGTCTTCTTTGTAGTCCGCACAGGGGAGGGTATAATCTGGGTGTCCATTTTCTATGGGATTTTAGCATTCTTAATACTCAATTTTGATTTACAAAGGATCACGCTATTTCAACTTCAGGAATTGAGATATCGATTTTTAATTTCACTTTTTGTTGTGTGCATCCTATCTCTCCTCTTGGAACATGGATTCCGCCACGCCCAGCAGAGATGGCTCAACCATCAGCGCAACCTTAAAGAATCCGAAAATCGCTATCGGCAAGCCTACGAACAACTGAACACTCAGATGCAGGAGCGGAAGCGGGCCGAGGAGGCACTGAAAGAGAAAACTGAGGAACTGGCCCGGTCAAATAGAGACTTAGAGCAATTTGCCTATGTGGCCTCCCACGACCTCCAGGAACCGTTGCGAATGGTGGCGAGTTATGTCCAGCTGCTGGCCAGGCGATACAAGGGCAAGCTCGACTCCGATGCCGACGAGTTCATCGGCTTTGCTGGGGACGGAGCCGTTCGCATGTGGAAGCTGATCAATGCCCTGCTGGCTTACTCCCGGGTTGGGACTTGGGGTAAGGAACTCGAGCCCACCGACTGCGAGACAGTCCTCAACCAATCTCTCAATAACCTGAAGCTGACGATTGAGGAAAACGGGGCCCTCGTGACCCATGACCCCCTTCCAACGGTGATGGCCGATAACCCGCAACTGGTCCAGTTGTTTCAAAACCTGATCGGAAACGCAATCAAGTTTCGGGGAGCCGAACCGCCTCGCGTTCACGTCTCGGCCAGCCGAAACGGCAACGGGTGGACCTTTTCCGTACGCGATAATGGGATTGGCATTGCCCCGGAGTATGCCAAGCGCATTTTCATCATCTTTCAGCGGCTTCACAGCAGGGAGAAGTTTGGTGGCACCGGCGTCGGTCTGGCGATATGCCAAAAGATTGTGGAGCGACACGGAGGACGCATCTGGGTCGAGTCAGAGGTTGGAAAAGGCGCGACCTTTTCCTTCACCCTTCCGAGGGGAGGACAGCCATAAACACGAATGCGGACACTCGCGCTGTCTGTTGTCGCGTGTTGGATGAGAGCGTGTGAACGATATCTGGAATTCCTTTTAGAGGAATGGACCAGCAGGAAAAGTTTGCGAAGTTTTGGACAGAGAATTTGAACCCACTATTTCAAATGATTTGATTTCGTTTTCAGTTTTTTATTGGGATAGAGGCCTATGCGTAACAGTCGGATTTCTCAGAGGTTAGACATTGGGCATTTTCTTCGATACTTAGCGCCCCTTCCAGACGTCTCTCCAAATCGTCCTCCCGATCCTGAGCAGATTCGCCCAAGAAACATCCTTCGTTTCATCTCCATCACTGCAATCATGTGCCTCATTCCTCTCGGCCTACTTGCTTTAGTAGAGAAAAATATACCCGTGGGAATAGCGGACCTATTTTTGGCAGTTATCCTCATCGCAAACATTCTTCACGGGCGACGATACAGGCAGTACACCTTTAACATCTACTTAGGTGTTTCCTTAGCAGCCATGCTTTTTGTTTACATGTTCCTTACCGGTGCGATGAGCAGGAGTGGATTTGTCTGGTATTATACTTTCCCTATAATAGCATGTTTCCTCCTTGGGTCTAAGAAAGGGGCGATAGCCACTTTCTTGATATTCCTACCCGTGGTCGTCCTTTTTCTGGTCAAAACCCCTCCCTCCATCTTCGCTGACTATGGCCTCGATTTCAAGTTAAGATTCATCTCTTCCTTTTCTGTGGTTTTTGCCTTTTCCTACTTATTCGAATACTCACGGGAGAAGAATCGTGAAGAACTTCAGAGAACACATGATGATCTGCAAATGCGATTTGACGAGCGGACCTCGGCCTTACATGCCTTGGAAGAAGCGATTCAGTCATTGCAAAAGGAAATGAGCGAGCGCCGTCGGGCAGAGGAGGCCCTGCGCCAGAGTGAGGAGAAATATCGAACCATTTTCGAAAACATCGAGGATGGATATTACGAAGTAGACCTTGCCGGCAAGTTTACCTTTTTTAACGATTCGATGTGCCGAATCTATGGATATCCAAGAGAAGAATTCATGGGCATTAGTTACCGGCAGTATACAGATCAAGAGACCGCAAAGGAAGTATTTCAAGCATATAATAGAGTTTACAGGACTGGAGAACCCGGCAGAGGGTTTGATCATGATATTATCAGGAAAGATGGAACGAAGGGACACATTGAGGCATCCATATCGTTACTAAAAGATTCATCCAGCAAACCCATAGGGTTTAGAGGGATTATCCGGGACGTCACTGAGCGCAAGCGGACGGAAGAAGCATTGCGAGAATCTGAGAATAAGTTCAGGGATTTAGCAGAAAAGTCGCTGGTTGGCGTTTACCTTATACAGGATGGTGTCTTCAAGTACGTCAATGCAAGGTTAGCTGAAATAAACGGTTATGCGGCTGAGGAACTGATCGATAAAAAGGGGCCAAAAGATTTTATTTTCCCGGAAGACTGGCCTACGGTAGAAGAAAACATCGGAAAACGATTATCCGGTGAGATTGAATCCCTCCATTCTGAATTCAGAGCAATTACAAAAGATAACAGAATTATCAACGTTGAGGTCTATGGCTCTCGCACTATGTATCGGGGAAGGCCCGCGGTCGTAGGGACACTGTTAGACATTACCGACCGCAAGCTAGCAGAAGAGAAGCTTCGGGAAAGTGAGGAGAAATATCGAACCATTCTTGAAAACATCGAAGATGGATATTACGAAGCAGACCTTGCCGGTAATTTTACCTTTTTCAACGATTCAATGTGCCGAATATCGAGGACCCCAAGAGAGGAATTGATGGGCATGAATAACCGGCAGTATACAGATAAAGAGAACGCAAGGAAAGTGTTTCAAATTTTTAATAAAGTCTACAGAACAGGGGAACCCGATAGAGAATTGGATTGGGAAATTATAAGAAAAGATGGGACCAAAGGATACGTTGAGGCGTCTGTATCGTTGCAAAAAGATTCCTCAGGTAAGCCGATAGGGTTTAGAGGGATCGCACGGGACGTCACCGAACGGAAGCGGGCAGAGGAGGCCCTGAGAGAGAAAACTGAGGAACTGGCCCGGTCAAATAAAGACTTGGAGCAATTTGCCTATGTGGCCTCCCACGACCTCCAGGAGCCGCTGCGCATGGTGACGAGTTATATCCGGTTGCTTGCCAGACGATACAAAGGTAAGCTCGACTCCGATGCCGACGAGTTCATTAGCTTTGCCGTGGACGGGGCCATTCGCATGTGGAAGCTGATCAATGACCTGCTGACCTACTCCCGGGTAGGGATGCCGGGCCAGGAACTCGAGCCCACCGACTGCGAGACGGTCCTCAACCAATCCCTCAACAATCTGAAGGTAGCCATTGAGGAAAACGGGGCCGTCGTAACCCATGACCCCCTTCCGACGGTTATGGGCGACAACCCGCAGTTGGTACAGTTGTTTCAAAACCTGATCGGAAACGCAATCAAGTTCCGGGGGAACGAACCGCCCCATGTTCACGTCTCGGCCAGCCGAAATGGCAACGGGTGGATCTTCTCCGTACGCGACAACGGGATTGGCATCGCTCCGGAGTATACCGAGCGTATTTTCAACCTCTTTCAGCGGCTTCACAGCCGAGAGGAATATCCCGGCACCGGTATCGGTCTGGCGGTATGCCAAAAGATAGTGGAAGAACACAGAGGACGCATCTGGGTAGAGTCAGAGGTTGGAAAGGGAGCCACCTTTTACTTCATCCTTCCGGCAAGTAGGGCGGAGCCGCTTTCTTCATAATCATTCATGGAGGAGGTGTCACCCTAACACCGTGATAATTTTTGCCTGAAGGTGAGGTACAACAAAACCGAATTTGTGAGGACCCGTGGAACGGACACGCTATTTTCTCTGTAATGTTTCAAGGGGTCAGGGTTTAAATGAATGGATAGGGGAGAAAGAATGGAACTGGAGAGAAGATGTCAACCTGTGGAGATTTTATTGGTGGAGGACAATCCGGGTGACGTTCGCCTTACCCTGGAGGCCTTCAGGGAAGGAAAGATACACAACCATCTGAGTGTGGTCAGTGACGGGGTCGAAGCCCTGGCCTTCCTGCACAGGGAAGGGCGTTATATCAATGTCCCTCGGCCGGACCTCATTTTACTCGATCTTAACCTGCCCAAAAAGGATGGCCGCGAGGTCCTTGCCGAGATCAAAAGGGAGGAATATCTGAAGCGAATTCCTATCGTGGTGCTGACCACCTCGAATGCGGAGAAGGATATCTTGGAAACCTATGGCCTCCGTGCGAGCTGCTACATCACCAAGCCAGTGGACTTCGTGCAGTTCGTCACCGTCGTCAAATTAATAGAGGATTTCTGGTTCAGCATCGTTAAGCTGCCAAAGAGTGGAGACGCCGATGTCTGATTTTGAAAGCACAGGAGAGAAACCGTCAGATGTCCTTTATCACCAGCCTGAGATCATCCAGGTGCTGCTGATCGAGGATAACCCTGGAGATACTCGTTTGGTGAAAGAGATGCTGGTCGATGCAGGGGCCAGCAAGTTCAGCCTAACCCATGTGGGGCTCCTCAGCGAAGGTCTGTCCCTCCTCAGGAATGAAAGTCATCACGTCATCCTGCTCGACCTGTCACTGCCGGATGGACATGGCCTCGATACCGTCAGACAGGTGTGTGCCGTGGCTCCTCATTTGCCCGTTGTCATCTTAACCGGTCTCGACGATGAAACGATTGCCATCCGAGCTGTCCAGGAAGGAGCAGAGGACTATCTGGTCAAGGGTCAGATGGACGGCAATCTGCTGGCACGGGCCGTCCGGCACGCGATTGAACGGAAGCGAGCAGAAGAGGCCCTGCGGGAAAGTGAGGAGAGATACCGAACCATTCTCGAAAACGTCGAAGATGGTTACTACGAAGTCGACCTTGCCGGCAACTTAACTTTTTTCAACGATTCAATGTGCCGAATATCGGGGATCCCAAGAGAGGAATTGATGGGCATGAATAACCGGCAGTATTCAGATCAAGAGAACGCAGAAAAAGTGTTTCAAGCTTTCAATGAAGTCTACAGAACAGGGGAACCCCGTAGAGAATGTGATTGGGAGATTATAAGAAGAAATGGGAGCAAAGGATGTGTGGAGGCATCTATATTATTACGAAAAGACGCATCCGGTAAACCGATCGGGTTTAGAGGGATTGTACGGGACATCACCGAGCGCAAGCGGACAGAAGAACTACTGCGGGAGAGTGAGGAGAAAT
This sequence comes from uncultured delta proteobacterium, assembly GCA_963827685.1. Taxonomy (GTDB): domain Bacteria; phylum Desulfobacterota; class BSN033; order BSN033; family UBA1163; genus UBA1163. The sequence goes on from CAWHBU010000003.1 coordinate 432,496, forward strand.
TCCGCCAGCTGGCAGAGAACATCCGTGAGGTTTTCTATATATCCGAACAGGAGTACATCCGATACGTCAGCCCCGCTTATATGGAAATTTGGGGGCGACCACCTCAAAATCTCTACGAAGAGCCAAAATCCATTTTGGATACTGTCCACCCAGAGGATAGAGATCGTGTGAAGAGATCTTTAGAGAAGAAAAGCCAAGGAGAGGCTGAGGAGGTTTACCGTATTGTGCGTCCGGATGGATCCATCCGCTGGATCAAAGACCGCTCCTTTCCGATTTATGATGATTCGGGGGAGACGCTCCGTGTGGTCGGCATTGCAGCAGATATCACGGACCTTAAACTGGGGGAAGAAAAATTGAAATATCTGAGTTTACATGATTCTCTTACCGGACTCTATAACCGCATCTACTTCGAGGAGGAGATGAGCCGGATAGAAAGAGGCCGATATAATGCGGTAGGAATCCTATCGTGTGATGTGGATGGGCTCAAGCTTGTCAATGATACCTTGGGACACGATCAAGGGGATAGCCTGCTGGTAGCCGCTGCCAGGGTGATCAAGGAATGCTTCCGTGAGGGAGATTTGGTGGCCAGGATTGGCGGGGATGAATTTTCTATCGTACTTCCGGACACGACGGAACCTGCCGTTGAAAACGCCTGTCAGAGGATTCAGGAGGCGGTCACAAGCTACAACGCCACCAACCCGGAACTTCCCTTGAGTATCTCTGTTGGATTCGCCGTCAGCGATGGAGCTGATAGAAACCTAAAAGACCTTTTTAAAGAAGCGGATAATTGCATGTACCGGAAAAAGCTTTATCGTTCACAGAGCGTCCGCAGCACCATTGTCAACACTCTGATCAGTACACTGCAAGCAAGGGATCTTTCTATCGAGCAACATATTATTCGTGTGGAAAAGTTATTAGTCAGCGTGGCTGCCTTCATCGGACTACCGGAGTCCACGAGGTCTGACTTATCCCTCTTAGCGAAATTTCATGACATCGGCAAAGTGGGGGTCTCTGACTCGATCCTCTTCAAGGAAGGCCCCCTCACTCCCGAGGAGTGGACGGAGATGAAGCGACATTGTGAGATTGGTTATCGTATTGCCCTCTCGGCCCCCGAGCTCATACCGATTGCTGATTGGATCCTCAAACACCATGAGTGGTGGAATGGTCAGGGCTATCCTCTCGGCATCGAAGGAGAAGAAATCCCCGTAGAGTGCCGTTTGTTGGCCATTGCTGACGCTTATGAAGCGCTCACCAGTGTTCGTCCTTATGGAAGGATATTTTCCCATGGGGAGGCTGTGGCTGAACTCTTGAGTCATTCTGGAACACAGTTTGACCCGAAGCTTTTGGAAAAGTTTGTGCAGATGTTAGAACCACAGTCCCTTGAGCCAGAGTTTCACCCACCCGCAATTTGAAAATGAGAATGGGAGTAAACCAAGAAGTGAAGCTCCCCGGCCACAGCCCGGGACTTCCCGGGCACGCAGTGGCGAGAGGGATGCGAGCAAAGGAAATATCGTTTTAATTGTGCCCCTTCCTACCTGCCGGTAGGCAGGGACCCCACCTACAAGGCGGGGCTTGCGGGGGGCACTTGCCGGCCAGCCCTCTGCTCCCGTACGCGCCACATCGCCCAGGCCAAAAGACACACAAGTGTGAGAGAAAAAGGACACCTCTAATTCCTTCGACAACTCAGAAATCAAAAGAAAGAATCAAAAAGAATCTGTCAATATCCCAATTTCTCAAGCCCGCCGTTGCCAAACGGCCCGCAATTCTTTGTCCGAGAGATCTGGAAGGAATCATATCTTGGCAGACAGGAGCTTCGTCAGATTAATTTTCCACATCCCTTTTTCAAAGGACATCCGATAGGTCTCTGTACGAAATTTCGTCTCTCCTCCTTGGGTGGGTTTGAAGCCTATTTTTACCGCGGCATAGGCGAGGGTGGCGCTTTTCACATCGACTTGGATGTCCCGGATCGTCTCCCATGAAGAGGCTAATCCTATTCCTTTCTTTTTCATCCGGCGCCCAAAATCTTCCCTATTCACGGCTCTTCGGCTTTTTTGATCTCCATAGTCATACAGAACATCGTATTTCCCGTCTTTCCACAGGGAAAGGATCGTTTTAACCGAATCGATCACATCGCCTTCGATCCTGTCTCTATTGATTCTTTCCTTTTCTTTCACTGCAAGCCGGCCCTTTGCCCCTTTGCCATCTTGCTCCCTGGCCTTCACTTTCTCTTCCGGTTGTTTGGCTTCTTCCGGCACGGATCTCTTTTCAAGTCGGCCTCTGTACTCTTCGGGGACGCCTGATTCATCTTCTGAAAAATGAACTGTCCCTTTCTCATCAACCCACTTGTAGACCTCCTTCGCCTGAGAGGGGCAAACGACAGGAAACAAAATCAGGGCTCCTATAAGGACCCAAGCTCTCATCACCTTTTTCATCATCATGACCGATCCCCCCAGAAGGAATTCAATTCTCCGCCCTTTCTTGAATATCATATAAGGGCGAAGATGAACAGCCCCTTGATAAGCATCATTTTCTTCGCGATGAGCTCTCACGCCGAAGATGGGCCGGCTGAGAAAGTATTAGATATGAAGAGATGAGCCTCCAGGCCATTCCAAAGGAAAATCTCATTGAACCGGCGCTACTGCAAAAATTACGGCGCTCCAGAAAGAATGAGAGGTGATCTGGATCAGTAGATCTCTTTTCCAGAGATACAGGATGAGGCCCCGGGGTCAAACTTGTTTATTGCTTCTATGGCAGCCACATGATAGTTCCCCGTAAACAAACCGAATATACATCAGCGAAAAGCAAACTGCAAATAGATGATTTTTCAGTCCGTATGTTTATAATTTTATGGCCACTGCCTTTCCGGTTAAAGCTGCAACTCGAAATGTGAAAACGGGAAGAGAATTGTAGAATAGGGGACATCGCTTTGTTTCACGAGCAGTGACAATTTTAAAACCTTGACACACAACCCGTCTTTTTCTTATACATAAAAGCGAGCCCTTATCCTTTAATTATCCCGCATAGGGTGGAGCGGGGTAACACAAGATAAATATTTTTGTGCACGCCACGAGGATGTGATCTATGATTGATCTGCACACCCACTCCCTGTTTAGCGATGGAGAACTCATTCCCGCTGAGTTGGTCCGGAGGTTCGAGGTGGCAGGCTATAGAACCCTCGCTATCACCGACCATGGCGACCAGTCAAATATCGACCTGATCATTCCCCGACTCGTGGCCTTTTGTGAGGAGGTCAACCGTCTGCAAGGGATTTGTCTTATTCCGGGGATCGAACTGACCCATCTGCGGCCTGAGACCATACCGGCCTTGGTCAGCAGGAGCAGGAAGTTAGGGGCGAGATTGGTGGTGGTTCACGGAGAGACTATTGTCGAGCCGGTAGCACCAGGGACCAACAGAATGGCCATCGAGTCCTCTGCGGATATCCTGGCCCATCCAGGGCTGATCACAGAAGAGGAGGTCTTATTGGCCAAGGAACACTCTGTATACTTGGAGTTGACCTCGCGCAAAGGCCACTCGTTGACCAACGGTCATGTGGCCAAGCTGGCGCACAGGATGGGAGCCCCTATGATATTGAACAGCGACACCCATGCCCCTGGCGATATCTGGCCAGTGGGTCGCCTGCATGAGATCGTCGTGGGGGCCGGTTTGACGGAGGACGACTACCACATCATGCTCAAAAATGCCGAATCCATTGCAAACCGATGCCTGACCTAAATGATATTCCAGACTGTAAAGACGGGTAGAAAATTATTTCCAGCAGAATTCTCGGAAGTATTGAGGGCTAAGATTTAAGATTTTTTATCGCAGCCAGGTAATATTGGCCATTTCTCTAAGAAACAGTTCACATATTTTTATTGAATAAAAATATCGTCTAATTTGTTATTTCCTCAAAAATAGTAAATCAACGCCAAGTTGTTTCAGAGCCTACGTCCCCTTGATTTGTCTCGGGCGCTGTTTATATGGAGAAAAAGTTTCTGGGACAGGATTAAACGAGACCACGGCAATATTTTTATCGATGGGTATATATTCACTGATATAATGTTTCGCATGATAAATGGTTATCAATTTCTCAAAAAACAGAAGGACGGCGACAAAGAGAACTGACCCCCACGATTCAATTCTTCCTAATGCTCCAACCACATTGGACAAAAGAAGTATTAAGAGTAATCCTTCTGTGATAGCGTCCATGATTCCTACGACGGGGTGCCCTGTATAAAAGTAGCCGCCGCCCGGGAACAATAGTGATAGTCTATTGGCGTCCTTCATATTTTTGAATTCAAGATGACAATTTGGGCAGGAAAATATATCTTTTACAAGTGGGGTGACGCACCTTGGACACAGAAAATGTCTTTCCCCTACATTGGATGGCTGGTTTTTAATAAATAGATGCTCTAACGTTCTAAGCTTTTTGAATTCTCTTGATTTGATGTAATAAAATTTTTCTTTCTTCCCGCTTTTATATTCTATCTTTAGCACCCGACCCAAAAACCCACTCAGTTTAAATTCTTCGATATCCCCGTATCGAATTTGGGAAACCGAGTGTTTGGGCTTGAAATCGTGTTTCGTCGGGAAGTGCAAGATCCTCTTGTTCGTAAAAATAAGAACACATCGTTTCAAATAGTAAATAACCCAGCCTGTTGTCCATTGTTCGAGAAATGACATCGGAGAAGTTGCCTCTACCCCAAGCCAGATTTCTTCACCTGGCTCTAATAACGGCTTCAGAAAGGGGACAAATTTCGTAAGAATTTTCGCCTGATTCTCCATGATTTTTTCTTTAAATTCTTCTTTATGGTTTGAAAAACATATTTCCCTATTGATAGGCAAATCTAAACTATCAGGTTTCGGCATGTAATTGATCTTCATCTCTTCTCCTTTCCTCTGTTTCGTATCTTACCCTACTCCAACCACGCGTTTTCATAGTCAAAAAGATCCCAGATTACATAATATAAGCAAATTCCTTGCCCAACAGTTAATATTTTCAAAAATTTTTAACTTGTTGAAATCAAAAACTTATTTTAATCTTTTTAGGTTGCTAATAACTCATCCCCGGAAAGAACCCACACATTCTTTAACCAGTTGACCATTTTTGTAAGCAATACCTACTAAATTTGGTTAGTTAGACGAATAGGACGGCTGGAATTATACGGGGATTTGAGATAACTTGAAGACTTCAGGTAACTCGCTTTCTGCTCTTCGCAATAACATTTCTTTCATTTCTATTTTGGGAAGAGAGGAGGTTGACAGTCCTATACTAATTTGATTTAATTAAGACGGAGCTCATATGAGTAAGGTCCAAACCAAAATCTCTGCGGTTATCCCAGCGCGGTATGGGTCGAGTCGTTTTGAAGGGAAGCCCCTCGCCGACATTCTCGGCAAACCCATGATCCAATATGTCTACGAAGGAGTGCGCGAATCGAAACTGATTGATGAGGTGATTGTCGCTACAGATGATCAAAGAATAATGGAGGCTGTTAACTCCTTTGGCGGAAAAGCAGTCATGACCTCCCCAACTCACTTCACTGGAACAGACCGGGTGGCGGAGGTTGCCAAGAAACTTAAATCAGAAGTCGTCGTCAATGTCCAGGGAGATGAACCTCTGATCAAAGGAAATATTATTGATAAAGCGATTCGCCCTCTTCTCTCCGATGATACCCTCCAATTATCCACTCTGATGACCAGGATCGAGGAGGTGAGGGATTGGCTCAACCCCCATATCGTAAAGGTCGTTGTGGATCAAAAGAATTTCGCTCTCTATTTTTCCCGGTCTCCCATCCCCTTTCCCAGGGATCTCCAAATTGAACGGTTAGAATCCAACCCCTTTGGAACGAATAGACCTCTCCCAAAGAGAGTGTTCAAACACATCGGTGTCTATGCATTCCGTCGAAAATTCCTCCTCCTTTTTTCAAAGATGAAGCCCACCCCTCTTGAAAAACTTGAGAAACTCGAACAGCTTCGGGCATTAGAAAACGATTATCGTATAAAAGTCAACCCTGTCGATTATGAACCCATATGCGTGGACACCCCTGAGGATATCCAAAAAGTAGAAGCCTTCCTTCTCTCCCCTCATTGAGGCTCATCCGCCCAAACTGATTTTTCGCTAAAATAGTTTTAGTCCAGGGAAAATAATTTTCTATTGATTTCATCAATTCATGGATTATAATGGTTGGGTACGGCACAAATCGAAAGGAGGTGATACTGAATGAAGAAGCTGCTCATTTTCACCATTGTGCTTACCCTCGCCCTTGCAACCCTCGCCCTCGCCGATAAAACCAGGATGACTGCAAAGGTTGGAGACGAACTCTACGTCTGTGGCTGCGGTGAAGGTTGTCCATGTGACACGATGTCAAGAAACCCTGGCCAGTGTACATGTGGCAAAGACCTGGTAAAAACAAAGGTGACGAAGGTTGAGAAGGGAAAAATTACAGTGGAGTCAAGGAAAAAGCCTTTCGTGAGTGTCGCTAAATACGTCTGCGATTGCGGACCTGAGTGTAAATGCGACACCATCAGCCAGAATCCAGGTAACTGCACTTGCGGCAAAAAGATGGTGGAGGTAAAAGCAATGGCTAAATAAGTAACAAAGTTTTGTCCGGCAGTTAAGTATTTAGATTTGAAACAGGCAGGGTTTCAGAGTTCAAAACCCGCCTGTTTTTTTGTTTACAGGAAGATGGAACGACCCAAAGAGATCTCAGAAAGTATAACCTGCCGAAAGGATATGGTATTTTTTGAGGAAACGCCGCCTTTGCGATGATCAGCTATTCTACGGATTTGGGTAAGAAAGTCAGGAAATTTTCAGGTAAAATATAATTGATTTTTTTGTATTTTTAGTGTATATTTATTTATGTTGATTCAAAAAGGGAAAATGGTCTTCAAAGTGTCGAAACCCCGCCTTTCTCTTTTTTTCGTTCTCTTCTTTTTTCTTCTTTTTTTTCTTTTTGCCTGTTCTACGCCCTCTTGGTTTCCGATTAAAAAGGGGTCCCCTAACAAGGCAAAAATGAAAGAATTGCTGGATAAAGAGGTGACCATTATTGATGAGGAAGAATATGTCAAGGTCTTAAACCCAAGAGCCTCTGAGGGAAAGAATGAACCCAAATACCTCTATATCCCCGTCAATCAATACCTTTCCCAGAAAGAAACCTTTACCACCCCGCCCATGCGTGCGGAGGAAGTTAAGAAAGAAGCTCCCGTTGCTTCTGCAAAACCATCGTCTTCTTTAGAGGAAGAGGCGCTTGTCGCATCTCCGTCGAAACCCACGTTTCCAGGTTTAAAGAAAAAAGTATTGATCCTTTATTTTGATGATCGAACTACTGAAGGAGAAGAAGTGCTTGGAGACTGGGTGGCTGAAAAGCTGATGAAAGAGGTAAACCGAAGGTCTCTCCAAGTCCTCTTTGCCGACTATCAAATGATCAAAGAATTTCTTGTAAAAAAGGGATTGGATTTAAAGGATCTTGAGACACCCGAAGTCCTCAGGGTGCTCAACGAAAACTTTGGAGTTCATGCCATTGTGACTGGACAACTCTCAGGTCCTTACGTCTTCACCACCAAGACAGCGGAGGACCAAGAAGGAACGGCATCGGCCATTATCAAAATAGACATAAGGTTGGTAGACACCTTTTCTGGTAAAACCCTTAAAAACCTATCCGCCAGTAATCCCATCTTCGCGGCCAAGGAAAAGGGTTCCTTTTCCGAAGAGAAGGCCAGAGTCAAGGCGATCGACCTCACCATTGCTTCCCTGGGACGCTCCCTTGCCAGAGAATTAGAGGGCATCGATTGGTTTTGTCGGATTGCCAAGGTAGAGGGTGAAGAAGTCTACATGAATGCCGGAAAATTAACCGGTCTTAAGGTGGGAGATGTGATGGATGTGTTTCGGCCAGACGGATCTGGAGAACGAGGAGAGGTGAAAGGCAAGATTCGAGTTTCAGCCTTCTTTGGAATCGACGCCTCAATGGGGAGGCTGGTTCAAGGGAAAAATCCCGATGTCAATGACATTTTAAAATTGGCCAAAAGCGAAGGGACCTGAATTTCCCGCATGGCTTTCCTTCTCTCTCAATAAAAAGTTCGGGTAGCCATCATTAAAACCGTCCCTTTGGGGAGTATCTTTGCGTTGTTGTAGCATCGCTCATCCCCAAATTGAAATTGTTTTTTTTCTTACTGCCAGGAAGGAGGTTTTAATTCTATGTTCCAGATCGGTGATAAAGCGGTTTACCCAGGACACGGCGTTGGAATCATTGAGGCCATTGAGACCAAGCGGATCTCTGGTAAGGAACAGATCTTTTTCATCCTCCGAATTTTAGAAAACGGGATGACCATTATGATCCCCCGGGATAATGTGGAGGCGGCCAAGTTGAGAGGGGTCATTCGAAAAATTGACGTCCGGAAGGTCATCGGAATCCTGAAGGACCGGGATGTCACCGTCGATAATCAGACCTGGAATCGGAGATACCGCGAGTATATGGAAAAAATTAACACGGGATCGATCTACGGCATTGCTGAAGTGCTCCGAGACCTCCATCTTCTCAAAGAAGAGAAAGAACTCTCCTTCGGGGAAAGGAAGATTATGGATACCGCCAAAAATCTTCTGGTGAAGGAGCTCGCCATTGCCCGGGATGTGAAAGAGACGGATATTTTGAGGGAGATCCATTCGATCTTCGGGTCATGACCCCTCCAGAATCCCTATCATTCGTTTTCATGGAAATGTCTTCTCATATCATCCATTCATGGAAAGGAGGTGAACAGTTTGGGCTCATGGATTCTTCGTATCTTATTATTCCTCATCTGCGGGATCAGCGGGTATACCTTAACCCGGGAAATTTCTCCCTCTCCGCCGAATCCCCTCTTGGGACTGATCGGCGGGCTTCTCTTGGCAGCCTTGACCCTTTTGATCGAGAAGGGATTGAAAAAAATCCCTCTAAAAAATCTTTTAGGAAGTTTTATCGGATTGATCCTCGGCATCATGGTAGCCAATTTCCTTTCTAATGTCTTTCTCTCCAATCTCTATAACCATCAAGAAATGGTTTTCCCCCTTTTAAGTGTGCTCTACGGGGTTTGTGGATATATGGGTCTACGAGTTGGCTTTAAGAAGGGAGAAGAAATTCACCTGGCCGGTTGGAAATTCTTCTCAAAAAACGCCCCCCAAAGTGAAAAATCGAAGATTCTGGATACCAGTGTGATTATCGACGGCCGCATCGCCGACATTACAGAGACTGGATTTATAGAAGGACCGCTGATCATTCCGCAATTCATACTGAATGAACTCCAGCACATTGCTGACTCTTCAGACTCCATCAAACGGACAAGAGGCAAGAGGGGTTTGGAAGTTCTCCACCACATTCAAAAACAGGCCACTGTGGATGTTCGAATTATGGACAGGGATTATCCTGCGGTCAAAGAGGTCGATTCAAAACTGATTGAATTGGCTAAAGAGATCCGCGGGAAGATCATCACCAATGACTCCAACCTCAATAAGGTGGCAGAGCTTCAGGGGATCGAGGTATTAAACATCAATGAGTTAGCCAATTCTATAAAACCTGTGGTCCTTCCAGGAGAGGAGATTAATGTCAAAATCCTCAAAGAAGGTAAAGAAATGGGACAGGGGGTGGCCTATCTGGATGACGGGACGATGATTGTGGTCGACAATGGAAGGAAACAGATGGGCAAAACGATTGATGTCGTGGTCACCAGCGTTCTCCAGACCCCTGCAGGAAGAATGATCTTCGCTCGTCCTAAGGAGGAGGCAAATCGAGAAACCAAGGGGAAGGATTATTATTATCCCCTGGACAGTGAATTCTAACCTGAGGTGCACCTCGAATTGGAATATTGGAATAATGGAAAGATGGCTCACCCAACATTCCTCATTCCATGGTGTCTGACTGTTGAACGATGAAGGCCGACGCAGTGATCGTCTCCGCTGGCAAGGGACTTCGCTTCATGGAAGGGCAGAAGAAACAATTCCACTTCCTGGGAGCAAAACCCATCCTCGTCCATACCCTTGATCAATTCGAAACCTGTCCTCTGATCCGATCCATTCTTCTGGTCACTGCCCAGGAGGACATGGATTACTGTCTGAAAGAAATCGTGGAAAAATATAAATTTCAAAAAGTCTCGCAGATCGTCCCGGGCGGGAAGCGGAGGCAGGAGTCTGTAAAAAATGGAATTGACGCTCTTCCAAAGGATACCGACATTGTGGCAATTCACGATGGCGTCCGGCCTTTCGTCACCAAAGTGATGATCGAAGATTCCATTCACTCTGCTGTACGATATGGAGCTGTGATATTAGCGATGCCGGTGAAGGACACCATTAAGGTGTCCAATCCGGATGGAACCGTTCTTAAAACGTTGGATCGGGAATCTCTCTGGCAGGTTCAGACCCCGCAAACCTTTCAGGTCAATGTGATTAAAGAGGCTTACTACAAGGCGGCAGAGGATGCGTTCATTGGGACGGATGACGCCTCTCTCGTTGAACGGTTAGGCGTGAAGGTCCATATCCTTCCGGGATCCCATACAAACATTAAAATTACCACCCCGGAAGACCTGCTGTTGGCCAATCTCTTCCTCAAGATGAATATCCTTACCCAGGAAGAACCGGCAGAAGGGACAAAAAAGAAATGAGAGTGGGTTTTGGGTATGATGTCCATCCCTTCGTTTCAGGCCGACCGTTGATCTTGGGAGGGATAAAAATCCCTTACCTATTCGGATTGAAGGGGCATTCGGATGCGGATGTCCTCATCCATGCTATCTGCGATGCCTTGCTGGGAGCCGTTGCAGAGGGGGATATCGGAAGACATTTTCCGGACTCCGATGCTCAATACAGAGATATCAAGAGCACGATTCTTTTGAAAAAGGTGCTCACCAAGGTGAGGGAGAAAGGGTTTCGTCCAGTCAATATTGATGCCACCGTTGTCGCCCAGAAACCAAAACTCTCTGAGATCATCCCCAGAATGGTCAAAGAGATTGCGGATGTCCTGGAGATCGAGACGGAGAGAGTGAATGTAAAAGCCACCACGACAGAGGGATTGGGATTTACTGGCAGAGAAGAGGGAATCGCTGCCTATGCCGTCGTTTTGGTGGAAGAAGACCAAGCCCGTTAAACTTATTTATATTGGCAAATCAACACGTTCCATATATATTAAGTAAGCACCAAATTCCAAGCACCTGCCTTCGCCGAAGCGGCTTCGCGCAGGCAGGCCAAAAACCAAATAAATCCCAATCTCCAATATTCTAAACTCTAAACAGGATTGTTTTGATCATTGGAAATTGAAATTTGGAATTTATTTGGGATTTGGAATTTGAGATTTGGCAATAGGTGAAGGGTTCCAAATGATTCCAAATGTCCGGGTTCGCTTTGCTCCTGCCCCTACCGGGCTTCTCCATATCGGAAATGCTCGGACTGCTCTTTTCAATTTTCTTTTCGCAAGACACCATCAGGGAACGTTTGTTCTTCGTATCGAAGATACGGATTTAGAGAGATCGAACGATACCTCCATGGATCGGATCATGGAAGATCTTCAATGGCTCGGGATCTTATGGGACGAAGGTCCCGACCGGGATGGATCCGTGGGGCCTTACCGCCAATCGCAACGTATCTCCATCTATCGTGAATGTGCCGATCGGTTATCTCAAGAGGGAAAAAGTTATAAGTGCTTCTGCTCTGAAGAAAGGCTGGAAAAGCTTAGAAAAGAACAGCTCTCGAAAGGAAAGATGCCCCGCTATGACGGAAGGTGTCGCTCCCTCTCTGTGGAAGAGATTGCCAAAATGGAATCCTCTGGTCTCCGGCCTGTTCTCCGATTTCACGTGGGAGGAGGATCGATCCTCTTCGAAGACCTCATCCATGGGAAGATGCATTTCGATTCTGCTGGGATGGGTGATTTTATTATCGTCCGTTCGGATGGGATGGCTGCCTATAATTTTGCCTGTGTCATTGACGACCATTTGATGCACATCACCCACGTCATTCGGGGGGAGGATCATCTCTCCAATACGCCCCGGCAGATCCTCCTCTATCAGGCGCTGGCCTGGCAACCCCCCCTCTTCGCTCACCACCCTCTGATCCTTGGACCGGACCGGTCTCCGTTGAGCAAACGCCATGGGGCGACAGCCGTTTCCCAATATCGGGAGGAAGGCTTTTTGCCAGAGGCCCTCGAGAATTATCTCATTCTTTTGGGCTGGACGCCTCCTTCCAGTCAAGAAACGCTCCCTTTAGAAAGAATGGTAGAGGAGTTTTCAATCCAAGACATCTCAAAAAGTGCTCCCGTTTTCAATCGTAAGAAATTGGAGTGGCTGAACAGTTTCTACATCCGAGAGAAAGAGGAAGGACCCCTTTCCGAAATGCTGATTCCCTACCTCGAGAAGGCTGGGATACGGATGGATCACATTGATCATCAATGGCTCAAAGAAATTTCAGGGGTGTTAAAGGAAAATTTAGTCGTCCTCTCACAGGTGGAGGAATATCTGGGTATCTTTTTCGATGAACAATTCTTCTTCGAGGATGGAGCCAAAACCATACTCCAGGATCCAAAAAATCGGGAGACCCTTCGTTCAGTCCTCAGCCTGCTGGAGGGATCATCAGAAATCACATCGGGCGAACAGACCTCCCTGCTCTCTCAATTGGAAAAAAAGACGGGACAGAAAGGCAAACATCTCTACGCACCTCTTCGGGCGGCCGTTACCGGAAAGACAAAGGGGCCTGAGTTGGCAAAAACACTTCCTCTCCTCGGAAAGGAACGGATCATTCAAAGGTTGAAAATGGCATTGGAACTTTCTTAGAGGAATGAATATCGAAACCCGAACCAAACATATTATGAGGAATACGTCGCCCTTGAACCATGAAAATAGGACCACTCCCCTCCCCCTTGACGGGGGAGGGCGTGGGTGGGGGTGTAATCACCTTAAATCCACCCCCCACCTCAATCCTCCCCCACAAGGGGGGAGGAGGTCTTTCTTAAATTTTTCATTCCACAATCCGCATTCCGCAATCCGCAATTGATGAGGACTAATCTATGACCCTTCGCATCCACAATACATTGACTGGCAAAAAAGAGGATTTCGTTCCTCTCCAAGAAAAAAAGGTGGGGATGTATGCCTGTGGGGTGACGGTCTATGACCTCTGCCATATCGGGCACGCTCGGTCTGCGATCGTCTTCGATATCGTTCACCGCTATTTTCGATATCGTGGCTATGAGGTGACTTTTGTCCGAAACTTCACGGATATTGATGACAAGATCATCAAGCGGGCCAACGCGGAGGGCGTGGATTTCAAAACCATCGCGGAGAAATACATTGGCGAATTTAATGTCGATATGGGAGGACTGGGTTTGGAAAAACCCTCGGTGGAGCCCAAAGCTACGGAGCACATCCCGGAAATGATTCGGTTGATCTCGGCCCTCATTGAAAAAGGGTTTGCCTATCAGAGCGATGGGGATATCTTTTTCTCTGTGCGAAAATTTGAGGATTACGGAAAACTCTCGAAGAGGGCCTTAGAAGAGATGCAGGCCGGCGCCCGGGTTGAAATTGATGAAAAAAAAGAAAACCCCCTTGACTTCGCTCTCTGGAAGGCCAGTAAACCCGGGGAACCCTTTTGGGAAAGCCCCTGGGGAAAAGGAAGACCGGGCTGGCATATTGAATGTTCCGTGATGAGCCAGAAATATTTAGGGGAGACGTTTGATATCCATGGCGGGGGAAGAGATCTTATTTTCCCTCACCACGAAAATGAAATTGCTCAATCCGAAGCCGCCACAGGGAAAACCTTTGCCCGATATTGGATTCATAATGGCTTTGTCAACATCAATAAGGAAAAGATGTCCAAATCTCTCGGGAACATTTTAACCATCAAAGAAATCCTTAAAGATTGGCACCCGGAGGTCCTTCGACTTTTCTTTCTCGCTCACCATTACAGGAGTCCAATCGATTACTCGGAAGATAGCTTTTTTGAGGCTAAATCAGGACTGGACCGTTTTTATACTACGCTGAATGAAATCCAGGAAGAACTAAAGAAGCCTGTTGTCTCCCGCGCCCTCGAAAACGGGACTTCCATTCTCGAGGCGTGCCGTCAGACCATCGAATCCTTCCAGGCTCGACTTGAAGAAGCCATGGATGACGATTTCAATACGGCGCAAGCATTAGGATATTTCTATGACCTCCAAACCCATTTAAATAGCCTGCTAAGCCTTTCAAAGGGCCAGCCAACCGAAGAGACCGCTTCGCTTCTTAAAAAGGGCCTCGACCATTTCACCCAGAAGGGGTGGGTCTTTGGCTTATTCAGGGAGGATCCCGAGAAGTATCTGGCCCAGCAGAGAAAAGAAGGGCTGAAGAAGCTGAATCTTACGGAACAAGCCATTCTTCGATCCATCGAGGAGAGGAATTTGGCGAGGAAAGGAAAAAACTGGAAAAGAGCGGACGAGATTCGAAATGATCTTCTCTCAAAAGGAGTTGTTTTAGAGGATACCCCTTCCGGCACAAACTGGAAATTAAAATAACCATTAACCCATCTGCCATTACCGATTAGCTATCTGCTTACTGCTTTCTGCCTACTGCTTACTGCCATCTGCTATCGGCAATTCGCTAATTTATTCCCTTTTCAACCAACGGATCAATACGCTGACTTGCGCGGTGAGGTAGGAAACCATGATGATCAGGAGGATTAACAAAAACGTATTTGTATTGACAATCCATAAGACATTCATCTCTTCCTCCTTCTTCGTACTTTTGACCCGGTGTGAAGAGGACTCTTCTCTTTATACGCTCTGAACCCCATCTCCTAATAGATGAGCCAATTCTCCTATTGTATAGTTATCCTTTATTCCTGGCTTGGTTATCAAATATTTCACAATATCCTCATCGGTTACCGGATATACTTCCTTTAATCCGGAAATGATTTCTTGCAGGTATTGGGGCGAGGGAGCCACAGGGGTCTCCATGGCGATATTTTTGTCAGAGGTGAAAGTGTAAATGGGGAAACCATCCTGCTCCCCCAGATAGACAAGATTTCCGTACCATGACTCATGGAAAACCATCGAGCCTCGTTGTTTGGCTTTCTGAAAATCTATGGAGATTTTCGCTTCATCATTCTCCTGACTGACCACATCGATGAATTGCTGTTCTGTGATGAGATACATCCTGCCTAAGGTGACATCTGTTTCTTCTTTTTTGAGTCCAATAAAAGCGACGCCCTTGCCGTCCCACCTGGGAGATTGTTTTGCAAAATACAATGGGTAAGAGATTTTGATCGGTTGGTCGTCTTTCGGAGGTGTTTTGTCACGGCAACCCGGATGAGAACTGGATACGTCGTCAGGCTGCCCACCTTCTATGTAGCCCATGAATCTTCGACTGCACAGGTTCGATCCGTAACTCGCGTACCAGACCAGATTCGTTAGAGATAAAAATCGCTCGTCGTTTCTTAAATCTGAAAAATCTTTCTCACTTTTAGCTTCCAAAGCAGTCTTCTTGTCAATCTGTATCGCCTTGTACAGGCTCTCTAAGGCAGCGTCGGTATAACCCATTTTCGCTTCGAAGCAGGCCTTGTTATACCACCCCGTCGCATTATTTCTGTTAATCTGGACAATACTATCCCAGCAACTGATCGCTTCTTCGTACCGACTTAATTTAGAGAGTGCCAGTCCTTTAAAAATTAAGGCATCGATGTTCGTCCATTCCTTACCCAGAACGGCATCCAAACAATTCAAGGCTTCTCCATACTGTCCTAAGTTCAATAAAACCTGTCCCTTGGCTAATAATGTGGCGGTGTACTCCGGGTTCATTTTTAACGCCTCATTCAAACAAGATAACGCCTCATCATATCTGCCAAGGTTGAGAAGGGCGAGCCCCTTCGTGCCAAATAATTGATGATTTGCAGGATTTATCTTCAATGATTTATCCGCACACGCGATGGCCTCTGGGTACCTCCCAAGATTGGATAGCGCCCTTGCCTGATGATCCCATGTGCTGAAATCTTCCGGATCTATTTCCGATGCCTTTTCCAAATATTCTAAGGCCTCCTCGTTTCTTCCCAGGTTGATCATAATCATGCCCTTCAGCTTTAAGGCGTCTTCCCAGTTGCGATGCAGCACTAATGCCTTATTGGCGTATTCCAGGGCCTCATCATATTTTTGGGCATCTAAAAATATTTTTGTTTTACTGGCCCATGGCAGTTCAAATGACGGATTGATTCCTATGGCTTTGTCAAAACACTCTACCGCTTCCCTTGTATTGCCTTGTTTCAAAAATTCTGTTCCTTTGTTGTGCCACGTGATCTCGTCTTCAGGAAGAATGTTGTATCCCAAGAGATTCAATCCACCGGTCAATGCCTTCAGACGGTTTTGAAACCTTCCCCGATCTTCCTCTTTTTTAAACTTGACTTGGGTGACAAATCCCTCTCTCATCCATTTGACATTTACCCTGAATCGGACCGAGTGGGGTGCTCCCAGATAGAATTCATTTCTTGACTCAGGAGATATTTCCAGAAGGGTGTGCGTTCCGGGGGGGTAACTTGGAACTCTTGCCCCGATGATAAATTTTTCAGCTTTTTTCCTTTTGACCTTGTCCATCTTGTCGAATCTTGTCTGAATGTAGTATTCTGAGAAACCTCTAAGAAGAATGTTTTCGATGAGCTTGTGGTATAAATTGAAAATGGGATTTTCTGAAAAGCCGACAAAGAACTCTTTGGTATCCACCACACCTTTTGAAGCGCATAAATATTTCAAATACAGCAGGTCAAACGGGCCCCCTTTGAAGCGAAGCTTTGCATCCTCTTCGGATAGGACATGATCTTTTTTAAGCCGCTTGATAAAATCCATGGTCAGGGATTTCCTGGTGTGAATATCTTTGGGTTGCAACGTATCCATTTCCTCGAGTAACATAAATTCAGCAAGCCATTTCTTTGAAGCATTTGGAAATTCAAGCAAAGATATTAAGACCTTTAAAAGGTCTGTCCCATAACCTTTCACCTTGTTCGCTATGTCGTAGCGCCCTCCTTTCCTGAATCGCTCGATTTCTTTCAAAACATCGTCCAATACCGCAGGGGTGAGCGCTATCTTAGGATTCTTTCCATCTTTCCATCTACGATACATATAATGAGCGATCAGGTTTATCTCGTAAGGAGTGCCATGGGTAATCGCATGGATTTCCCCGATACAGGCATGATCAAAAGCTCTTTTTCCCTCACTGGTCAGCGGCTTAAGCAGGCATTCTTCGGTCTCCTTGACATTTTTGAAGTTCTCAACACTGATTCTTCTAAAAAACCTGGGGAGAGGCGAAAAAACGTTGCTAATAGAGGGGAGCATGTTTTCCGTCCCGGAAAATACCACGACATAGCCTTCCACCTCCATCAAGGCATTTCTTATTTTCTGCAAAAGAACTTTGTTCTGTGCCAATAAATCGCACTCGTCAAAAAGCAAGACAATGGTTGGAATATGCTTCTTTCGGGCCTCTTGATGGATGCCGTTTAAATCGTGGAGCAAAACCTTTTGAGGGATTCCTCTGTTCCTTTTTTTCTTAAATCCGATATAAGCGCTTCCGTATAGAAAAGGGATCTTTGCTTCTGCCTGGATATCGAGTCTGTCAACCACTTTTCGGTAGGCTCTGTAAACGGTGCCGGTGATCCCTCCGTACAGTCCCTTTTCTGCACCTTTTGTAATGATTCCGTCAAAGACTTCTTTGAAAAACAAAACATCATTCTGCACCGTTTCTTTATTGAGCGGGATTTTGACTGTAAGGCACCCTAAATCCTTTGCGGTGCATTCGATGATGTTGAGAAAGCTTGTTTTGCCCGCAAAGCTTGGGCCTACAAGGGCAAAGTGAAAATAGGTGGGTTTTTCACTTTTGGAGAGCTTCAAATAGTATTCTATTTCTTCGAGCTCACCATGCCTTCCGGCAAAAAGCTTCGGGTCTCTAATCGGGTTGATGAAGTCGTATGGGTTATGATGCTTTTTTTGTTTTGGAGCCATACTCTTTTCTCCTGGCCGGAACGTGCCCCGCAATCCCCGCCTCGTAGGCGGGGTCAAGGGGCGTAATATAGAACGAAACTACCTTACCGGGAAGCCCCGGCGTGCCTGTCCCGTCTTGACGGGATGGCCGGGGAGCTTCACTTCATAGGATTAAATGTTTGTTTATCATCACTATGGGCTAAGCGTTTTCGGGTGCTCATTATATCAGCTTCGTTTTGCTTTGTAAACTTTTTGTTTGATTTTTCAATTGTCGGATCTATACAATTCTGATATAAATGAATTCATTATGTTGGCAAGGGTCTTGAGCAGTGCAGTTTTTGGAATTGATGCCTACGTCGTAGAGGTGGAGGTAGACATCGCTCAGGGTCTACCTACCTTTGCAACCGTTGGGCTTCCTGAGGGGGCAGTGAAGGAATCCAAGGACAGGGTCAAGGCAGCGGTCAAGAACTGCGGCTATGACTTTCCCGCTCGAAGGATTACTGTCAATCTGGCTCCAGCCGATATCAAGAAGGAAGGCACCGCCTTCGACCTCCCCATGGCCATTGGCATCCTGGCCGCGACGGAGGTCGTTCAAAAGGGAAAACTCTCTCAATATTTCATTTTGGGGGAGCTCTCCCTCGACGGACAGGTCAAGCCGATCAAAGGGACGCTTCCGATTGCGGTGGCGGCAAGAGATGCCGACCTCAAAGGGATCCTTCTGCCCAGGGAGAACTCTAAAGAAGCAGCCGTGGTGAAAGGGATTGATATCCTTCCTCTGGATACTCTTTCGGATTGTGTTCAATTCTTAAACGGAAGCCTTCCTATCGATCCGGTTGCAGTGGATCTCGATGATATCTTCAAGACAGAAATGAATTATCCGGTTGATTTTAACGATGTGAAGGGTCAGGAGCATGTGAAGCGTTGTCTGGAAGTGGCCGCCGCGGGGGGTCACAATGTCATTATGATCGGTCCACCTGGTTCTGGCAAAACCATGCTGGCCAAGAGATTCCCAACGATACTACCCGATATGAATTTTGAAGAAAGTCTTGAAACCACAAAGATCCATAGCGTTATGGGGTTGATCCCTCCGGACAATGCCCTGATTGTCACCCGACCGTTCCGTAGTCCTCACCACACGATCTCGGATGCAGGCCTCATTGGAGGAGGACAGATCCCGAAACCCGGAGAGGTGAGTCTTTCTCATAATGGGGTTCTTTTCTTGGACGAACTGCCCGAATTCAAGAAGAATGTTCTGGAGGTCATGCGCCAACCCTTGGAAGAGGAGAGGGTGACGATCTCTCGGGCAGCCACCTCCCTCACCTACCCTGCCCGCTTTATGCTGGTCGGTGCTATGAACCCCTGCCCGTGCGGTTATTATAGTGACCCCAACAATGAATGCACTTGCACCATTCCGCAGATCCAGCGTTACCGATCCAAGATCTCCGGTCCGTTGATGGATCGAATCGATATTCATATTGAAGTCCCCGCAGTGAAGTATCGCGACCTGGCGAGTCGTGAACCAGGAGAGTCTTCCAGGGAAATGAAGAAACGGATCGATGCGGCCAGAAAGACCCAGCTCAATCGTTTCAAAGGGCTGAAGATCTACTGCAATGCGCAGATGACGAACCGCCATATCAAGAAGTTTTGCCAGATCGATGAGGCGAGCCAGAAATTATTAGAATTGGCCATTGATAAGTTTGGATTAAGTGCCAGGGCTTATACACGCATCCTAAAGGTGGCCCGGACCATTGCCGATTTGGAAGGCCAGGAGAATATCCAGCCCGCCCACCTCTCCGAAGCGATTCAATACAGAAGTCTGGATAGGAATTTGATTTCGTAAGAATACCTCCGCTTGCTTCTCCAATCACAACATTCCTATTTAGAGACGGCTTCTACTCTTTCGGGAAATGACAAACAAAAGAAAGATAAGTTATAATCCATTAAATTTAAAGGATCCCTCAATCAATAAACTAATAACAATACAGACCATTTACTAAGGAATACATAATTAAGAAGACATATTTTTCTGAAAATCCCCCCTAACCCCTCTTTGCCTGTATAATGACAGGAAAAGGATTACCAAAGAGGGAAATTCCTCTCTTTCATAAAAAGCGGGGAAGGAGGGATTTAGTCTCCAGTGTCTGCATAATTATCGACTGACTAATAAGATAATGACCGAATCTCTTGATCTCCTTTTCATTCATGTACCCAAATTCTCCAATTTCTACCGTCCCTTCGGCGAGTATATGACCGTCAATCTCCTTCCCATGGGAACCCTGTCCCTTGCTGATCTTGGCGCACAAAAAGGATATAAGACCAGAATCTTACATTTGGGTCTGGAGTGGATCGAAAAGAAAGTCTCCTCGCCCCTCGTCTATTTGAAGGATAAGGAGATCGGGGTGGTTGCAATCCCGCTCCACTTTCACCCGCAGTCCTATGAGGTAATGAGAATCGCCAAAGAGATAAAAGAGAAGAGACCGGATATTACCATCCTATCGGGTGGGTACACTGCCAGTCTCTTTCATCAAGAGATTATGACTTCTTCTCCTCAGATCGATGCCGTCATCCGCGGCGATGCTGAAACCCCTCTCATCGAGTTGATGAATGCTGTGAAAGAAGGAAGGGAATGGGAAAACATTCCCAATCTCACCTGGAGAAAGGATGGAGAGATCAGGGAAAATCCTCTCTCCTATGTGGCCTCAGAAGACGATTTGGGTCGATCCTCCTATACCAATCTTTCTCTGCTCCATGACAAGGAGACTTATATTCACTATATCGGAATGCCTTTTATCTGGGCCAAAGGGCTTTCCAAAGAAAGGAACAGACGATACTTTCATCTTGGCCCTCCTCTCTTCCCTCTCAATATCGGCAGAGGATGTTTTGGAAACTGTACCTGGTGCGGAGGCGGTGCAGAGGCCCAGCAAAGAGTCAATCGCAGAAAGGGAGTGGTTTTCCGCTCACCGGAAGCTGTCGCCAACACGGTGGCCGAAGCGCTCGAATTAGGTTACGAGATGTTCAATATGGCCTTTGATCCTGGGAAAGAAGGAGAAAGATATTATCTAGAATTATTTCCCCTATTGAGAAGAAAGAAGCTTCGAGCAAAAGTTTACTTTGAATCTTTCTCTCTCCCTTCGGAGCGCTTCTTCCGGGAATTCGCTGACACCTTCACTCTCGATGGCTCGATGATCGCCCTCTCTCCTGAGTCCGGAGATGAAAGCGTGAGGCATCGAAACAAGACATTCACTTACTCCAACGAGGAATTGATGAAAGCCATTTCCTTGGCAGAAAGGTTTAGGATCAGAACAGATCTCTTCTTTGCCATGGGAATACCCGGGGAAAGATATTCTGATTTATTTAAGACCTCTGCATTGAGAAGAGAGATCAAGAGAAGGTTTAAAAATATAGGAAGGATCTGGTCTGCTCCAATATCCCTGGAACCTGCCTCTCCCTGGCACCTCCACCCGGAGGAGTTCGGCATCGTTTCGACGAAGCAGACCTTTGCTGACTTCTACCAGAGCAATTCTCCCGGACGTGGAGGATTGGGCTACTCCATCCCTGACTATATGGGAGATGGAAAGGAATTGAGCCCACAGGATTTTGAGAAGATCTTAAGGGAGACCAAGTGTCGGGACTTCTGTTCCTTTCATCCCAATCCGGTGAAAGCCAGCGATCCCTTTTGGGGGAGACTCTTCTGTCGGTACATGAGCTGGCGTTCGAGAGGTGGCCGTGGCTAAAGTCAACCCTTCAACTCCCCAACCTGAAGGTCAGGCCTCTCTCAGGGTTAACCCTGAACGGGTTAATTTTGTAGATGGAACCTTGAGAGAGGGTGAGCAGTCTCCTGGCGTATACTTCACCAAGGAGGAGAAGATTCAAATTGCCCAGGAATTGAACCGAATCGGTGTGCCCATTCTCGACGTGGGAATGCCGTCGATATCTGCCGAGGAGCGGGAAGCCATCTCTGCCGTCGCCCACCAGGGGCTCAAGGCATCCATCGGAGTATCCATCCGGCTTAAAAGGGATGAGGTGGACCAGGCTTTTGAATGCGGTGTTAAGGAAGTCTTCCTGATCTGCCCTGTGAGCTCCCTCCATATACGTTCAAAGCTCGGATTGGATGAAGAGGGAGTGAAGAGGCTATCTGAGGATACGGTTCGATATGCCTGCCAGAAAGGACTTCTGGTCAATCTGGTGGCCGAAGATGCCTCACGGGCTGAAATTTCATTTCTCTGCGAAATCCTTCTTCATACCTATCACTGGGGAGCTCAAAGGGCTTTTATTTGCGACACCGTGGGAGTGATGGAACCTTTTAAAATGAAGGACCTGGTCAAAAAAGTGAGAGATCAAATTCCACAGGAAATGGAGTTGGGTGTCCACTGTCACAACGATCTCGGTCTTGCCGCAGCCAATACCTTAGCGGGCATAGAGGCTGGGGTAAATTATCCGTCGGTCACTGTCAATGGGATTGGCGAACGGGCAGGGAATGCCTCCCTTCATGAGATCGTCATGGCTCTGGAGAAGATCTTCCATCGGAAACATGGGATTGATATGCAAAGGCTTTATGACATCTCCCAGCTCGTGGAGCAGTGCTCGGGGATCTTCATCCCTCCTCATGCCCCGATCATCGGACTCAATGCCTTTCGCCACGAATCGGGTATCCATGTGGATGGCCTTCTTAAAAACAACGAAACATATGCAGTGGTCGATCCAAAAGAGGTGGGAAGGGCTTCCTCTTTCGTCCTGGGAAAACACACAGGCACGCAGGCCATCCTGCACCTTTTACAACAGAGGGGGTATGAAGCAAACGGGGAGGAATTGAGGGAGATTCTGTGGAGGGTTAAAGAGAAAAAGATAGCAAAAGGAAAGGTGGAGATCGATCGAATGGTGAAAGAGATAGGGAAGTATTATGAACAGTCTCTCAATTTTCCGTTGGAAGCCTTCTGGGGGATTGTAAAAGAGGTTTTAAAGAAAGATGAGTAAGGGATATACTGGTCAAATCATTCAGAGACATGCGGATGGGAAAAGGGAGGGCGAATACCTTTCCGTCAATGTCGATTTCGTTCTTTTGCCCGACCCAACCTTTGCTCTTCTCCTCTCGGAAATGAAAACACTGGGAAGCAAGATCTGGGATAAGAAGAGGGTCTTCGTTACAGTCGATCACTTTGCACCTCCCTCAACAATCGAACGAGCCAATATAGCCAAGGCAGTCATCTCCTTTGCCATGGAGGAAGAGATGCCCAACCATTCCATCTACCAGGGAATCTGCCACCAGCTCCTGGTGGAGGGCGCTTGGTTAAAGCCGGGGATGTTAGTCCTTGGGGCCGACTCACACACAACAACTGCCGGAGCTCTTGGCTGTTTGGCAACGGGTATGGGTTCTACGGATATTCTCTATACACTCGTTACAGGAAAGACGTGGCTCAGGCCTCCTGACGCAGTACGAATCAATCTCAAGGGAAAACTTCCTCCTTATATCATGGGAAAGGACATTATCCTGGAACTTCTTGGAAGATATGGAGAAGGGGGATTTCTCTATCAAGCTCTCGAGTTTTATGACATGGATGGAGTCATCTCAATGGATGACAGGTTTGCCATCTGTAATATGGTGGTTGAGGGAGGAGCGAAGAACGGGCTCTTTAACCCTGACAGGGTGACCCGGAGATATTTAGAGAAGAGGGATGGCCATTTCGACGATTGGAGAGATAGCTTCGATGGAGAACCTCCCTACACAATAAGGATGGAGATTGATCTCTCCACACTTCATCCGAAGGTAGCGCTTCCTCATAGCCCTGCTCAAGGAGTGGATGTTGATGACATCAAAGACGAGGTCATCCAGCAGGTTTTCATCGGCTCGTGCACAGGCGGAAGGCTCAGGGATCTGGAATGGACAGCTCGCCTCCTTCGGAAAAAGAAGATCGCTCCAGGGATGAAACTCCTCATCTCGCCGGCCTCACAGAAGATCTACCAGGAGGCTATCCAAAAAAGGTACATTCAAACGATCCTGGAAGCAGGCGGAGTGATTCTCAACCCGAGCTGTGGTCTATGCGGAGGCATCGATAAAGGGATTCTTGGAGCCGGGGAAAAATGTCTGAGCACTTCCAATAGAAACTTTCAGGGCAGGATGGGAGATCCCTCTTCCAGAATCTACCTCGCTTCTCCTCTCACTGCGGCAGCCTCTGCTCTGGCAGGGAGGATCATGGATCCAAGAGAGGTGATGTAATGGGTCTTCCCAAAAGGATCACAGGTCGGGTCTGGAAATTGGGGGACCATATCAATACAGACATCCTCCACCCTTCACCCTACTTCAGCCTGAACGAGGCGAGAGTGAATGAGGGTTTGGTTGAAGGGATGGAGAGACTGGGCAGGAATGCAAAAAAGGATTCACCTGATGAAGAAATCATCATCGTTGCCGGGGAGAACTTCGGTTGTGGTTCGAGCCGTGAGACTTCGGTGAGAGGATTGAGAAGCGTTGGTGTCAGAGGAGTGGTAGCCAAATGTTTTGCCAGAATCTTTTTCCGGAGTCTGGCCAACCTCGGCCTCCCAGCCCTTGAGTGCCGAGACATCCAGGAAAGGGTGATGGATGGAGATTCAGTCCTCCTTTCCATTGAAGAAGGATGGGTTGAACTGATGGATAAGAGACGTTTTCCTTTTTCTCCCATCGACACCCACATCAAAAAGATCTTAGAGGCCGGGGGGCTTATCCCCTACCTTCGGAGGGAGAGGGATGAGAGATGAGATATGACCGGGATGTGATTGTGGTGGGAGGAGGGCCCGCAGGCTCAATGCCGCCATCAGAGCCCGATGGGTCAAGAGATACAAGGTCATCCCTTGTAGCACCCTTCTGGTTGAAAACTCCTACCTCGGTGGCTTGGCGAGCTGGCAGGGATGTCTCTTTACTGGCCCCTCATGGAAGATAAAGGGAAAAGATATTGTCCATCGCCTCCTGAAGGATATAAAGAGTCTGGAGATAGGAGTCCATCAGGGAAGAGTAAACCGGATCAACCTCCAGGGCGAAATAAAGGAGGTCTTCACCTCCGATGGAAAGGTCTTCCGCTCATTAGCAGTGATCATTGCCACCGGGATTAAGGTCCTTGTCAACGAGAGAGACTATCTTGGCCGCGGTCTTGAAGTGACCAGTATGGGTTATGAATTTATCGTCTCTCATCTCAGGAAACTTCTCAGCAAAAGGTGGAAACCGAGACTGGTCATCGTGGGAAGTTCCAAGCTACGAAATCTTATCCCCTTGATTAAAGATCTAAACACCGGTCGATTTCCCCTCCTATTCGTCATAGAAGGAAATGGGGAAGGACAGGGAGAAGAAAACGGAGACATCGTTCGAGGCTGGGTGGAAAGATATTGGGGGAATGAACAGCTTCAGGGATTAACCCTTCAAACACCCAATGGGACTCGTAAAATAACATGCGGGAAAGTCCTCTTAGATTTTAACTCCTACGAACTTACACCTATCTGGCGGTTAGGGATAGCGACTGAGGATACGAGTTCCCCTTTTATCAAAGTGGATCAGGATATGCAGACAACCATTCCAGGTTTATTCGCTGCTGGAGATGCGACTTCAGGTGGTTACAACTCTTTCTCCAGGGCAGTCTCCCAGGGGATCGCTGCAGGTCTGAGCGCTTACCGTTATGTCTATCAAAAGAAATTCGGCGTCTCTCCACCACTCTTTGCCTATCGGCCGACAGATTTTCTTATTTCATCCCACTTCCAGGAGCTTCCTTCTCTGGATGAAAAGCTTCTTCCAATGTCCTTGGTTTCCAAAAAAGAGATTAAGGCTGCCTTAGGGAAAGGCTGGTCATGGTTAGAAGAGAATCTTCGAGGGAGGTCCTCTATTCAGAAAATGGCTGAAGAGAGAAAAATCCCTTTAGAAGATTTCAAGAGGGTGTTAGTCCATTTAGTTGAAAAGAAGATGATCACCTTCCATATTGATCGAATGTGAATCCTCCCTGGGGTTAATGTTTTTTGTAGCGTCGGCATTTAATGCCGACGGGATTTCGCCCCCAATAAATGGGGGCGCTACTACGAATTTTCTCCCCTTTAGAAGAGGAGGGGATGGGGGATATGGAGATAGAAGAATGAAGGAGTTGCCCAAAGAGATACTGGATCTTGACGAAATGATCCTGTCCTATATCCGGAGGGGTGCGGATCATCGGGACTCAGAAGAGTTCAATCGCCTTGCCCTCCGGGTCTTCGATCTCCAGTTTAAATATATCTCTATCTACAGACGTTACTGCGAGAAGCGTGGGAAAAACCCGGAGAATATTTCTTCTTGGGACCAGATTCCCGCTCTCCCCACAGATGCCTTCAAAGTAATGGAGCTCGCCATGCTTCCCTCCCATACGGTGCGGACTTTTATGACCAGCGGGACGACAAATCCCGAGGAAAGGGGAAAAGTCAATTATGATGAAGGAGGACTCAGGCTCATGGACGCCACCATTTATGAAGCCGCCTCTGTCTTCCTCTTTCCCGACCGAATTAAGACAACCATTCTGATCATCGCTCCCTCCCCTGATATCGTCCCCTATATGATTATGGCCTATGGGATGAATCGATTGAAGAACAATTTTGGATCCCCCCAGAGTCGTTTTCTTATAGGCAAGGAAGGCTTCGACATTAGCGTACTGATTGATGAGCTACGCCGTTCTGAAACAGAGGGTTTTCCAATAACGATCTGCGGGGCCTCTTTCGGCTTTGTCAATGTCTTCGATACCTGCCGTGAGAGGAATGTAAAGTTCAGACTTCCCCCAGGTTCTCGCACGCTCGACGCCGGAGGATTTAAAGGAAAAAGCAGAGAAGTGAAACGAGATGAGTTCGTCAACGATTGTGAGGAATTCCTCGGGATCGCAAAGGACTATTGTATTAATCTTCTGGGAATGACAGAAATCAGCTCTCAGTTTTATGACAATACCTTGAGGAATGCCCATAAGGGAATGAATATCCCAAAAGCCAAGATCAACCCTCCCTGGACAAGAACCCTGGTGGTCGATCCGGATACCCTGGAACCTCTTCCCCCAGGAAAGATCGGTCTGCTCCGACACTTTGACCTTGCTAATAGAGGGCATATCCTGGCCGTTCAGACCGATGACCTGGGAAGAATAACTTCAGAAGGGTTTGAGATCTATGGTAGGACCAAAGAAGGTGAGGCAAGAGGCTGTTCTTTGACGATCGATGAGATGACCCAAATAAGAACTTGAAGGTAGAACGTGGAATGTAGAGTGTAGTCTTAACAATCAGTCTATAATTGTATAGACACTCGCCCCTGTTTTGTCATTCCTGGCTTGACCAGGAATCCAGTCTTTTCTCTGGATTCCCGCTCCCCGATCAGAGCCTGCCCCGGACTTGATCTGAGGTCGAGTACAAGCTTCGCGGGAATGAGACTATGTCTTGCCAATTATGGACCCCTTAGTAACTACTTTCCACTCTCTACTGGCTACTCTCGAATTTATCAAAAGGAGATTTGATGGAGATCATCGAAGTAGATGCATACTACCTTCCTCCAGGTTTTAGGTCCCAGGTGAAAGACTTCAGAACCGAGGTCTATCAGGACGAAAACATCACGATTCATCTAAAAATCCCTCTGATCAGCAGATCTTTAGTCGAAACCCTGACCCATCAACTTAAGAAGAATAGAGAAGCATACCTCGCCAGCCTTCCTATTAAGCGTATCATCGATGTCCTTGATGAGGCATCTAGGAAGTGGCTGGAAAGAGATTATCTGCTTCGGAATCTCGCGCTCAAGACCATACCTGCCATCACCCATTTCTCTCGTGAGGTGGTGGAGGCAAGTATCGATGTGGAGATGGAGAGTTCCTTGCGGGAGGACATCTGGCGTGCCCTCTGCTCTGAAATCAAAAATCCTCTCTTTCTTGATGATTTTCAATACTCCCCGGAGCTGGCGGGTTATAGCCGGGCTTTTGGCCCGAAGCTCATCATCTCCGTCTTCTCTGAGAATATTCCTGCCCTACCCCATCTCCTCTTCATGAGGGCGGCCCTTCTGAAGGCCGCTTGTCTGGGAAAAGTGGCCGCAGGAGAGCCGACCTTTGCTCCACTCTATCTCAAGACGATCGAAGAGATCGATCCGGATATGGCTGAATCCATGTCTGTCCTTTACTGGCGGGGAGGAGAAGAAGAGATTGAACAGGCAGCCTTTCATCAAGCCGATGCCGTCATCATGTTCGGCGGCGTAGAGGCTTGTGAATCCCTCAGAGAGAAGATCCCCCGGGGGGTGAAGGCTCTTCTCCATGGCCACAAGCTGGGCTTTGGAATCATCGGCCGGAAGAGATTGTGTCGTCAAGGATTGGAGGAGCTGGCAGCCTCTGTTGCATACGATTGCTCTATGTTCGACCAACAGGCATGCCTCGCTCCCCATATCTATTATCTGGAAGCAGGGGGTGAGGTCTCTCCAAAAGAATTCTGCCAAACCCTGGCGGAAGCCATGGAGCGTTTAAATCTAAAGATGCCCAGAGGGAAGATTTCCCCCGGGGAGGCGTCGGCCATCCATCAGCTCAGAGCCAAGTATGAGTTCAGGGAGTTAAATGGCGAGGAAGTTCTGTTGATCGCCTCTCCCCATGGAACAGATTGGACGGTCATCTATGAAAAGGACCCAGGAATCTTCTCTCCCTCTTTGTTGAATCGTTTCATCCGGATCTGCGGGGTGGAAGATATCTTCCAGATACTGCCTCCCCTAAAGTCTATCGCTCCTTATTTGCAGAATGCAGCCGTGGCTATCAGGGATGAGCGTGAAAAGGACTTTATCAGGAGATTGGGGGAGTTGGGGTTGGCTCGAATTACTTCTCCTGGAAAGATGCCCGTCCCCTCCATGATGTGGCATCATGATGGAATTTCTCCTTTGGCCTCTTTGCTTCGATGGTGTGATGTGGAGAAGAAGGATCGGGAAGGTGACACGGAAAAGAAATAATCGAGAAGGAGAGAGAACAACCATGCGTTATTCCATAGCAACCAATTGGGATTTCGGTTTACTGGAGAGGCTGGAGGGAACTTCTGTTCAAAGCCTCTACGGACAGATGTGGAACGACCCTCTGGGGGGCGGGCGGATGGCCCTCTTCATTCCCAAAGTGGGAAAGAAAGAAGTGGCCTCCTTTATCGCCGAGGGGCGAAAGAGAGGTCTCAGTTTCAATTACCTCGTCAACGCCACCTGTTTTGATAATCTGGAGTTCACCAAGAAGGGATATAAGAAGATCGTAGAGCACATCGAATGGATCTCCTCGACTGGGGCCAACATGGTCACGGTTACCCTGCCCTTCCTTCTCCAGATGGTAAAGAGGGATTTCCCGCACCTAAAGGTCTGCGTCTCCTCTTTTGCCCGTATCCAGAATATTCACCTCGCTCATTACTGGGAAGATTTGGGAGCGGATAAGATCATCCTTCCCGAACTGATTGGCCGTGATTTTCGGGCCCTGCGCTCCATCCGGGAGGCCGTCGATTGCGAGCTTGAGCTGATCGCCAATCACTGCTGCCTCTTTCAATGTCCTCTCGATCTCCACCATCGGAATATGGTTTCCCATGGCTCGCAGGAGGGTCATCCATGCGGAGGTTTCGCACCGGACTACTGCAAGCTTGCCTGCCAGCGCCTGAAGCTGTTTCGGCCTGCTGAATTGATCAAGTCCCGCTGGATACGGCCTGAGGATGTGTCCGATTACGAGGTCATGGGAATAGACTGTTTGAAGCTCATAGAGAGATTCAGGGGAACGGAAAGCTTAGTTCAGATTCTCAATGCCTATGAGCGAAAAAGCTATAAAGGAAATCTGGTGGAGCTCTTGTCACTCCCCCAGCAAGGAGCCTTCCTATCACCCAATATGGAAGTCCTCCAACGAACCGACCTCATCGAGCCTGAGGTTATGGAAGAAGCGATGGAAGTCCTCAAGGAGCCTTTTCCCGGAAAAGTCTTTATCGACAACTCGAAGCTGAACGGCTTTCTCGACTATTTCAAAAAAACCGACTGCTTTCACACAGATTGCAACCGCTGCGGTTATTGTGAACAGATGGCTTCCAAGGCTGTCTCCATTGATGAAGAATGGAGAAAAGAGATGATTTCCAGATTTGAGAAGGCCATAGATATCTTAATCACAGGAGAGATCGCTGGTTTCGGACAATAAACCCCGTTAGAAACTCCAGTCGTTGCGACTCGAAACCGAGCGGGGCATTAAACCCTGCCGGAATTATTCTAAAATCTAACCCCGCTACAGCGGGACTGCAGAGCAGCGGAGCATTATTTCTAACGGGGTAAACGGACATAAACCATCAGCCTCGGTAGGACGCCAGGAACCCTTCATTGATAAGAAGGTCAGAAAAACTTTTTACCCGCCCACCTCTCCGAGGCGATTCAATACCGCAGCTTAGATAGGAACCTTATTGCCTGACGATAGAAAATTCGATTCTATTTACAAATCGATAAAAAATCTCTATATTATAGGTAAATACAGGAGGAACGAACGGTGAGAACAGAAAATCTCAAGACAAGGGCAAAGAGATTGCTTGATCATTTGTCGGAGGATAAGGCAAAAGCAGCTGTTTCCTTTTTGGAATTTTTGGAAGAGAAAGAGTGTTGGGAAGCCACCAAAGAAATTCTTAAGGATAGAATATTGATGACAAGCATCCAAAAGGGAAAAGAAGACATTGCTAAAGGGAGAGTGAAGCCTTGGAGAGAGGTCAAAAAAAATGTTTGAGGTTTATCTCTCCCACGAAGCAGAGAAAATCTACCTCAAGGCCAATCCGAAGACAACCCGATTGCTTGATCATTGTTTTAAAAATCTCGAAGACTCACCTTTGTTTGGGCCGAATATCAAGCGTCTAAAAGGTGGACTTGAAGGGAGTTTCCGTTACCAAATGGGAGGACTGCGAGTCATCTATAGCGTGGATATAGAATTAAAGAAAATTTTTATCGAAACCATTGGCCCCAGAGGGGATGTATATAAATAAAAATGATGATTAAAGAGTCTCCAACCCGCCCACCTCTCCGAGGCGATTCAATACCGGACTTTAGATCGAAACCTCATTTCCTGACCGCCCCCCTCATACCATTTCCGGTTTCAGAAGCCAGTCCACTGCCCATCTTCCGGGCTCCTTCTTTTCCAGACATAAGATGGCGCTGTATCGAAACAGGACGGCCTTTGAACCCTCGTCCCCGCAAACAAGAAAGGAGGCAAGCTTCTCCAAGAACGGCAGGTGGCCGACAACCATCAGGTCCTCCGCCTCTCTGGATATCCGTTCGACCCACGGACGGACGTCATCGTTCGGATTGAGCCCCTGGCCAACCTGAGCAGACAGACCTAAAGCCTTCGCAACGATCCCAGCGGTCTGCTCGGCCCTCCTCTTCCCGCTGTGATAGATTCTTGAAGGACGAATGCCCAGCCTTTTTGCGGCGCTAGAGATTTCGCTCGTCTCCTCTTCTCCTCTAACTGTCAGTGAGCGTTCCGGATCTTCAGCTTCGGACCTGGCCTCTCCGTGCTGCATGAGATAGAGTCTCACAGACATCACCTCCCTGCAAAACAGTATACCACGTGCCCTTAGAAATCTTAACCTTTTAAGTATCCTGCTCTAATTGCAAACAGAGACTAATTAGAATCACGCACGCGGCGATTTACTCAATCCAGTCCCGTTCCTGCACGGCCAGACTTAAAGTTCCTAACCATACCCATTTTAACACGTCATGCTTTCGTTCCATTGATCAAATAGTTGACAAAATTTGTAATCCTTCAGGAGAATTTCAATTTTCGGTTCACATTAAGAATTACCAAAAACCTTTATAGCTCAAATAGTTGCAGAGCGAGATTTCGGAAATTCTCTTTTGGCATATATCTTGCGAAGAATAAAAACGAGAAAAACTAAAGCAAACTCTTTGAAATCAAATTAACTCCGCAGCTCGAGGAACAAAACGATGAAAGATGATGAAGTTTTAACCACCGATGAGGCAATCCGTTATCTAAAAATCTCTAGACCCACGTTTCTGAAATACATTCGTCTTGGAATAATCAACGCCATCAAAGCAGGAAATGGTTTTAGAGTTCTCCATTCAGAATTATATCGATTCTTAAAGGGAGAGGAGAAATAAGAGGACTAAATACTACCTGTTTTATGGGCTTAACAAGATGAAAGATCAAAATAAGTCGAAGAAGCAACTTATCAATGAATTAATGGAATTGCGCCAACGAATTGGTGAACTGGAAAAATCGGAAAAGGAGCATCTGTCTGTCTATCGCGCTCTTTTCGAGGGGTCTAGAGATGCAATCTATATTACCGCTCGAGAGGGAGAGTTCCTTGATGTCAACCAATCTATGTTAGATCTGTTCGGATATTCCAGGGAAGAAATGATCGGCCTCAACGCCCGAAAGACATATGTCTATCCCGAGGATCGAACAAAGTTTCAGCAGGAGATAGAGCGAAGGGGGTTTGTTAGAGACTATGAGATAAAGTTACGCAAGAAAAACGGAATAGAGATGGAGTGTCTGTTTACTGCGACTGTGAGGTGGGCCGATGATGGGAATATTCTAGGATACCAAGGCATCATTCGTGACATCACCGAGCACAAGCAAGTTTTAGAAGTACTACGTACCGAAAAGCAAAGGTTTCAAACGCTATCGGAGAATGCTCCGTTCGGTATAGTGATGATCAATAAAGATGGTGCTTTTGAATACATCAACCCTAAATTTAGAGAATTGTTCGGCTATGATCTAAATGACGTTCCTGATGGAAGAACCTGGTTTAGAAAAGCATACCCTGACCCAACCTACAGACATAATGTTATCTCCACCTGGGTTAATGATTTAGACAGCTCCACCCCAGGAGAAAAAAGGCTCAGGACTTTTTCAGTGACCTGCAAAGACGGAACGGAAAAGATCATCAATTTTGCTACTGTCCAATTGGAGACAAGCGAAAATTTGATGGCTTGTGAGGATATCACTGAGCGAAAGCGAGCGGAGGAGACACTCCGAGAAAGCGAAGAGAGATATAGAAGTATTCTTGAAAACATCCAGGACGGTTATTTTGAGGTTGACCTTACTGGTAATTTTACCTTCGTTAATGGCGTGATCTGCAAACGTCTCGGATATTCCAGAGAGGAATTGATTGGAATGAACAACCGGCAGTACACAGATGAAACCACCGCTCAAAAAACGTATCAGCTCTACAACAGAGTCTACAGAACAGGGGAACCGGTTAGGAGCTTTGAGGAGGAAATTATCAGAAAGGACGGGACTAGGGAGATTTACGAACTTTCGGTATCTCTTATAAGGGACTCAGAAGGGAAACCGATTGGATTCCGGGGTATTTCTCGAGACATTACCGAGCGCAAGCGCGCGGAGGAGGCATTGAGGGAGAGCGAAGAGAAATATCGAACCATTCTTGAAAGCATCCAGGAAGGTTATTTTGAGGTTGACCTTGCTGGTAACTGTACTTTCGCTAATGACGCGCGGTGCCGAAGCCTCGGATATACCAAAGAGGAATTGATCGGAATGAACAACCGGCAGTTTGAAGATAAAGAGAACGCAAAGAAAGTGTATCAAGCTTTTAATCGAGTCTACAGAACAGGGGAACCGGTTAGGAGCGTTGATGAGGAAGTTATCAGAAAAGACGGGACCAAAGCCTTTAGCGAACTTTCGGTATCTCTTATAAGGGACTCAGAAGGGAAACCGATTGGATTCCGGGGTATTTCTCGAGACATTACCGAGCGCAAGCGTGCGGAGGAGGCATTGCGCCGAAGTGAGGAGAGGGCCACGCAACTCTCTCGAGAGAATGCGATCATGGCCGAAATTGGGCGAATCGTTAGCTCAACCTTAAAAATTGAAGAAGTGTATAAACGTTTCGCTGAAGAAGCCCGTGAACTTATCCCCTTCGACCGGATTTCAATCAACACCATCAATCCTGACCGCACTTCTATCACCATAGCGTATTTCTTTGGAGTTAAGATTGAAGAGAGCGAAGAAGGACTCGTTCTCCCTCTGGATCGCCCATTTTTCGAATATATCCTGAACAGGCAGTCAGGCTTCCTCATCCATCCCCAGGACGAAAGTGAGTTGACAGAACGTTTTCCCAACTTTGTAAGGCATTTTCGGGTCGGAATTCGGACGATGATAGCGGTTCCATTGATATCAAAGGATCAAGCGATAGGGATTCTTCACATTCAATCGCTGAAGCCAAACGCCTACACCGAATCGGATGTGAGACTGGCCGAAAGGGTAGGCAATCAGATTGCCGGTGCAATTGCCAACGCACAGCTCTTTACTGCTCGTCAGCGAGCGGAGGAAGAGCTTCGAAAAGCTCACGAAATGTTAGAAAAAAGGGTGGAGGAACGGACAGCCGAATTATCAAAAGCAAATGAGCTTTTGAAACAGGAGATTGCTGAGCGCGAGCAAATGCAGGAAAAGCTCCTTATCTCTGAGCGGCTGGCCACTCTCGGGCTTTTCTCTGGCAGCATTTCCCACGAGTTGAAGAATCCCCTGAGCACGATAGATAGTTCAGTATACTACCTTAAGACAAAGTTAAAAGACGCCGATGAAAAGGTGCGGACACACCTTGACCGTATCAAGTCCTCTGTAGGCAGTTCGTTAGCCATTATTGATAGCCTTCGTAACCTTACTCAAATAAAGGAACCACGGTTACAAAGAACTGACCTCAAATCCGTTACATTGGATGCAATCGCTAACGCTGAAGTACCGGAAACGGTCAATGTCATACGAAATATCACGGAGCAAGAGGTTTTGGTCAATGCAGACCCGGAACAGCTCAAAATGGCCTTTAAAAACATAGTGAAGAATGCAATCCAGGCAATGGATGGCAAGGGGACATTGGAGGTAACGGTCGGGAAGATTGACGATCAGGTTGAAGTATCCTTTACGGACACCGGCCCGGGCATTGCTTCGGAGAACCTAGATAAGATCTTTCAGCCGCTTTTTAGCACCAAGGCCAAGGGCCTCGGCTTTGGCCTCTCTATTTCCAAGATGATTATTGACAAGCACAGTGGTACGATACAAGCCAAATCCGAACCAGGAAAGGGAGCCACGATCCTCATCCGTCTTTCTCTAAATACACAATCCTAAGGAGGAATAGGCAATGTCAAAAAAGTTAAGGATACTCGTTGTTGATGACAATCCTGAGTTCTGCCAGAACTTGGCCGATATATTGGAAACGGAGGGTTGCGAAGCGGCCACTGCCTATGATGGATTCAAAGCCCTTGAGGCAGTCAAACAGAAGGGCTTTGACTTAGTATTCATAGATATCAAGATGCCGGTGATGAACGGGGTGGAGACCTTCAAGAAGATGAAGGAAATAGCACCAGGAACCTCGGTCATTATGATGAGTGCGTATGCTGTGGAAGATCTCATCAAAGAGGCGCTCCAGGAACAAGCTTTTGGCTTCCTTAAGAAACCTGTGGACTTTGAAAAACTCTATAAACTTATTGAACAAGCTACTGCGAAGGGGGGCTCATCCTTGTGGTGGATGACGATCAGGAGTTCTGTGCCAATATAAACAATATTCTCACGGATAAAGGGTACCGAGTGAGTACCGCCCACGATGGCAACATGGCGATAGAGAAAGTATGGGAGAATAATTTTGACATCATCCTTCTTGACATGAAGTTGCCTCCGCTGAATGGATTGGAGACCTACCTGGCCATCCGGGAGATTCGTTCGAAGGTGGCAGTCATTGTCATTACCGGGTATCTACAGGAGATGGGCGATTTAGTACAAAAGGCTTTGCAAGAGTCTGCCTATGTCTGCATGGAGAAGCCCGTAGATATGGACAAACTGATTTCACTCCTTGATAAAATTAAGGAACAGAAAGTAAACCCCGTTAGAAAGTCTTCTGCTTTCTAACGGGAAGGCTCACAGGAGGCATTAAACCTCGCATTCGCTGAAAAAGGAATAGTTTTCATCCCCGCTGCAAGGAGCAGGGCTTTCTAACGGGGTAAACGGCGCTCTCCCAAGACCTTAAAGATAGGACTCTATGGAACGAAAGTTTGAGATACTCATTGTGGATGATGATGTAGGACTGTCCTTGAATCTACGGGATATACTGGAGGAGCAAGGGTACAGTGTTGCAGTGGCCCACGATGGTCAAACTGCACTCACTCTCTCTCGTGAAAAGAAATTCGATCTTGCCATTATCGACATTAGGCTGCCCGATATGCTGGGGGATTTGGTAATCAATGAGTTATCCGGCGTATCCCCACGAACAGAATATATCCTTATGACTGGCTATGCTTCGCTTGAAAGTGCTGTCGAAGCGGTAAGATGGAAGAACATCATATCCTACGAAATCAAACCATTCGATATCGATCGTCTTAAATTGCTCATTGACCAGGTCGCACAGCGCAAGCGCGCAGAGGAGGATGTCTTAAGACAAAAAACAATTGTGGAAGAGAGGACCGCAAAGCTCCAAGAAGCTTATCTGACTTTGAAGAAGACCCATCTGGAATCTGTGAAGGTTTTGGCCGAGGCGATCGATGCCAAAGACCCTTACACCCGAGGCCATTCCGATCGAGTCAAAAAGATGAGCTTGAGACTCGCTCTTTCATTAGGGCTCACAGAAGATAAGCTGGAGATTCTTGAATATGGAGCGCTCCTCCATGACATCGGGAAGATCGGCATCAACGACGGGATACTCCAGAAACCAGGACCCCTCACTCCAGAAGAGTTTCAGTTAATTCAGGAGCACCCATTGATTGGTGTAAAGATTGTGGAGGGAATCGAATTTTTTGAAGAAATGATTCCGATGATTCGTAACCATCACGAACGTTTTGACGGCAACGGGTATCCAGATGGGTTGATGGGAGAAGCCATACCCCTGGGGGCAAGGATTATTGCTATATCGGATGCCTTCGATGCTATGACAAGCCTGAGGCCTCATCGGCCACTCATGCCTCTTGAGGATGTTCTGGTGGAAATGGAGAGGGGTAAGGGGAGACAATTCGATCCAAAGATTTTGGAAATTTTCTTGCGAGAAGAGATTTACAGATCGAGGGGGAAAATAGTGCAACCGCTGAGCTATAAGCGGTCTGTTGAGAGTGCAAGTTATTAATCAGTCCCACTGCAGTCCAAGAACGGCTGAATTGGGTATAACGGCAGCTGATTTCATTCGACATTTTGGTTAGTTGTAAAAGTCAGAATTTAACCTTGCAGACAGTGTCAAACTTGGTGACTTCTTCCTGAAGTCGTTAGTCTTAAGTTTCCTCCCACCATACCACATTTCAACTGGAAATCAGTAAGTCGAGCCTGAGAAAAGGGAGAGCCCAATGGCAAATGGTTGTTTCAGTTATAAATGGCGTAATGCTTCCCTTTATCCTGATATTTATGTTATTATGAAAAAAATCTGATGGGGAATTATACAAACCTAAAAATATTTAACTGGATAGCTTGGGCAACGACAATAATAATGAATATCCTGACAATAATGTCTCTGGTTTGGTTATTTTTCTAATTACTAATGCGTTCCATTTTGAATGAAAAAGGAAGAAGGACGACAGTAAAGGAGGAGAAAGATGGGAAGTGTTGGAATGCCGGAGTTGATGGTCATCTTGGTTATTGCCTTGATCGTTTTCGGTGCAGGCAAGCTCCCTCAGATTGGTGAAAACCTGGGGAAAGCGATCCGAAACTTCAAAGGTGCAACCGAGAGAGAAAAGATCGATGTGCCCCCCAAAAAACCTGAGGAGATTTCAGGAGAGGGTAAACAGTAGAAGGTTTCTTCTATCCTTTTGAAGAATTGTTTCTTTTGGAGTTTTCCAAAAAGGACGTTTTATGCTTGCAGGGCCTGATTTGTTGGTTATCTTGGTTATTGCCTTGATCGTTTTTGGGCCTAAAAAACTCCCAGAATTAGCCAAGACTATTGGAAGGGCACTGGGAGAGTTTAAGAAAACGACTGAGGAGATAAAGGAAAGTATTGGAATTAAAGATTTAGAAGAGATGAGAAGCAACCTTACTGGGATTGATCTTTTTACCGATTTAGCTGAAAAGGTATCTGCTTCCATGACCAATAAAGAAGCGACAGGAGATGTATCTATTCCGGTAGAGGATTCCATCCCGGAGAGGAATTCCTCTCCCGTAGAGGCATCAATCCCTATTGGAGATGGAAAAGGGTTAGAAAAAGGAAAGAATGCAAAATCGGAAGGGTCAAAAGGCGAGGTACCAAGAGAAGGCATCCCATCCTAAGGATGAAATCTCAACTTATGAAATTACCACTCCAATTAAGATCGAAGTGGGTTTGGATCACTTGTCTTTTAGTAGGACTCATTATACTTCTCATTTATCTATACAACTCGCAACTGTGGATTCAAGCCGTTAAACTTTGGAATCTCTTCCAGGATCGTCACCAATTAAAAGTAGTTCTCAGATCCT
The DNA here is from genome assembly GCA_963827685.1 of uncultured delta proteobacterium. Taxonomy (GTDB): domain Bacteria; phylum Desulfobacterota; class BSN033; order BSN033; family UBA1163; genus UBA1163. Next base: position 470,783 of record CAWHBU010000003.1, read on the forward strand.
ACGGGCCATATTCTCCTCTGGTTTTTATCCTTCTCCAAATTATACAAGTGGTTATTGCTCCCATTCCGGGAGAAGCCATTGAGTTTTTGGGAGGTTACATTTTTGGGGTTTGGGGTGGGATGGTTTATTCCATGATCGGGCTGATATTGGGTTCTTGGTTTGCCTTCAGTATAGCAAGGATCTTTGAAAAGCGGGCTGTCGAGAAGTTTGTTTCGCCAAAGCTGAGAAAAAAATTTGATTATTTAATTGGACATGAGGGGGTTATCCTCAGTTTTCTTCTTTTTTTGATCCCAGGCTTTCCAAAGGATGCCTTGTGCTACATCTTAGGTTTGACGCCGATGCATTGGGGAATTTTTCTCATCATCTCGACCATTGGGAGGATACCCGGAACATTGATGGCAACACTTCAGGGCGCAAAGGCCTTTGATCAACAATACGTAACCCTATTAATCCTGTTGGGGATATCTGCTCTGATCATTTTGGTCTTTTATATCTACCACGAGAACATTCATCAATGGATTAAAAAAAGGAGTAAAGCAGGCATTCAGAAGAAAAGTGTATAGTAATTCCTTTTTCAAAGATCAAGGGCAGGGTCAGAAATGGCTCTGCCTTTTTTGTTTCTTTCTTCCTGAACTCATCAAGCCATGAATCCATATCGCTATACCAGATTTCAACTGATAATCTCTAAAAGATAATTTCCACAAGACTGTTTTTCTCTAAGTTCTTATTGACACCCTAATTGATTATTTATTAAATTAAGAAGAGTTTTGGGAGACGCTGAAGGTGGTGACTTCAACTCGCGTAGGGAGGGGTAAGATATTAAGCAAACGAGGAGGTAAGGAAATATGAAACGCTCATGTAAGGTATTTATATTACTCCCAATCGTACCGTTATTGATTGCAGGTTGTGTAGGAGTCACCCCTTATCAGGAAGCGGACAGCAAGGGATACGGGGTCAAAACCTATAAGATGAGCGATAACAGATATAAAGTGATTGTTAAGGCGAGTCGGGTAACCGACAAAGGCACCGCGGAAGGTTACTTTTGGAGACGTGCACAAGACCTCTGTGATTGCCCGGGCGCAGCACATGGCGACTTACCCTACTTCGACCATATTGAGGGCTGCCTAAGGGTAAGCCACACAATAAGGAGCGAAGGCCACGCAGGGAAGGTAACTACTAAGCGAAGTGGTGGTGCTCTCTCAAGCGTTGAAACGACAACGGTATACGAAGCGGAAGACACCGAGGTGTCCGGAGAAGTGGAATGTCTGAAAGAGAGTAAGTAGCCTTCCTATATATTGGTTCACGAAGGTCTTCTCAGAGGTGATACACCTTAGCCATTTATGCCACGGCCTCACGTACAATCCAAGGTGGACCGCACGTGCAACAAACCGCTCAATAGTCTCTGTAGCCACTCCAAGTCCTTCTGAACTAAAGCGACTGATGATTTCAATCTGACCTTCCCCTGAAAAAGTGGACATATAGTTAAGTTTCATTAAGGAGCTTTTCATACTGCTCTGGGCTCCTGTACCCTAATGCCGAATGACTCCTCTGACGATTATAAAACACTTCCACGTACTCAAAAATACTAAGCCTCGCCTCCAGCCTTGAACGGTACCGCTCACCATGGACCAACTCCGTCTTGAGCGTGCCAAAGAAAGACTCCACATAGGCATTATCATAACAATTGCCACTTCTGCTCATACTAGGAGTCATGCCGTATTCTCTTAAAAGCTCCTGATAGGCATAGCTTGCATACTGCCTGCCTCGATCAGAATGGTGGATCAACCCTTCAGAGGGGCTTTGCCTGCCCACCGCGTCCCTGAGCGCAGCAGAAGCTAGCTCCTGAGAGAGCTTATCGCTCATGGACAGCCCAATGATCTTTCTGCTTTTCACATTCATCACTGCTGCCACATAGAGCCATCCCTCAGAAGTGGGCACAAACGTAATATCAGATGCCCATACCCCCTCTGTCTGCCTCTGGTCAATCAGTAAGTTTGCAGCCAAGGCATAATGATGCCGTGAATCGGTAGTCCGCCTGAATCTCTTTTTCTTCACTTCTGCCCATATGGAGTGCTCTTTCATGATCCTGGCTACCCGGTTCTTCCCACATCTAAGACCCTGCTTATTGAGCTCCGCTGCGATCCGCGGACTCCCATAGAGCCTTCTGCTTTGAGTGTGGATCTCCCGTATGTGCCCCAGCAACTCCTCATCGTCTTTCTGACGTGTGCTCGGTTGACGCGTCTTCCACGCATAATAACCACTTCTGGATACCTTCAACACTTCACTCATACTCCTTATCTTGTAGGTCTCTCTGTGCTCTTCTATCAACCGATACTTCATCTGTTTCGTTTGGAGAATACGGCCAAGGCTTTTTTTAAAATGTCCCTCTCTTCCTTCACCTTTTCTAATTCCTTCCGGAGCCCCTTTATTTCCGCTTCCTCTGGCGTTACACGGCCCTTCCCTACGAAGGCTTTATCCCCTTTAGCTAAGAACCTCCTCCTCCATAGATGAAGAAGATTGGGATGGATATCAAGCTCTCGGGCCACCTTGCCTACCGGCATCCCTTTCTCTGTGACCAACTGCACTGCATCTCGTTTGAACTCACGGCTGAAATGACGATTCTTTTCCCCCATACGCACCTCCTGTCCAATGATACAAATTCTCAGGTGTGTCCATCAACTCGGGGGAAGGTCAATCCATAATCATTCATCTCTCACCCTTGTCAAGAGTAAAGACTCGTAGGTGAAGTCCTCATCTCCTTTTCTGAAGATAACTTCCTGAAAGAGTGATTCTTGGACGTTCCTTTAAGTTAGAAGATTTCAGTCTTGAATCAATAAAGAGCGGGAAACGTTTTTCACATTTTTTAGGGAAGTAATTCAAGACTTTTGTGTAAATCTCTTCCCTTTTGACTTTCATTAAAATATTGAAGTTTGCAAAAGATAGAGTGGTTATGGAAGCTTATGATAATAGCCGAGACACGGCATCCAAAATGCAACTAAAAAACTTGTTACGGGATTGATACGAAGGAACTGGGTCTACCTGCTAAAGCGATCACCAGGAGGAAAATATAGTCAACTAAGAAAGAAGCATCCATGAGCATAAAACCCAGAGGACTAATAGCTTTGGCTGTTATTTTCGTTCTCTCATGTTGGACTTGTTTTTTCTATTTCACCACAGGCTTTTTCGTGATTCAGCCCATTGGAGCCCTCCCTGAAGGTGCAACGGTATGGTATTGGCGCTACAACACTGGACTCCCCTTTATCTCCTCCGCAGATAGCTTGCTTCTCGATAAGCAGGAGGGCATTTCCCTATTAGGCCGAGGATTCGTTCTCGCTACTCTCGTAGAGCCGATAACCGAGGTAAAGATCGCCTCCCTCCCGTATAGCAAAACGCTCTATCTTATTTCCACAGGAGGTCGGGAGTTTCACCTGAGTTTCCCCTCTGGTATCGAAACCTAAATGATTTAACTCCGCAGTCCGGCATGCCCTCCACGACGTATTTTACCTTTGAATTACAGAATGACGGAACGCTGAAAGGAACCTTTGATACACGGGGCAGTTTGGGTATCTCAAGGAAGGCAACAATGAGGAGAGTTGATTGATATGAACGCCTTTGCCCCAATCTGATTAGCATGCACGCTTTCTACTTGTAATTGTTACCTTGTGATGTGCCAGAATCCTCAACCTTTGTAGTCAACTATACTTCGACCACCTCCTTCTGAAAGTAAGATTTAGTTGTTAGCATGGCAAAAAGGACCCTCAGCAATTTATGAGCCGTGGCAAGAATTGCTTTTTTAGGCGGTAATCCTTCTGCCTTCCTTTTAAGAAAATATTGCCTGAAAATATTATTGCTCCTTACCACACAAGTGGTCATAAGGAAAATCACTCGTCTTAGGTGACGATTTCCTCTCTTGGATATTCTGCTGATTCCCTCATATTGACCTGACTGGTGAACGGAGGGATCAAGCCCTGCAAAAGCAATCACATGCTTGTGGGATTTGAAATGGTTCATCTCTCCCAACTCCGCTAAAAAAGTAGAACCGTTAATCTGCTTGATCCCATCGATGGAGGTGATAATCTCGAGATCCTCCACTCTCATCGACTGGCAGGTCTTCACCAATACCCCTGTGATCTTTTTCCTCTTCTCTTCGAGATAAAGAAGGGTGGAAATCTTCTCTGAGAGGATTAGTTCCTTGGCTGCACTGTCAGTGGCCACAGAGGCCTTGGCCATTTGAATAATCTCTTCGGCACTGATCAATACTCGTTTCCTTTTCCCTTCGACATGGATCAGGGCCTTGGCAATCTCTTTGGGCTTTGCCGCTGTTAGGGTCCTGGCCGAAGGAAACTTGATCAGAACGTGGAGCATCGTCTCCGTAAAGATCTTACACCGATGCTCCAGCTCCGGAAAAGTCATCTTGAGGAGCCTCCGGATGTCATTCTTTAACCCCGAGATCATCACCGTCAGAGATTCTCGCTCTCTGGCCAGGTCCTTGAGATCCTGACTATTCTGTGAAAACGCGACCTTGGAAAGGGAATCTTTGTGAGCCAAAAGGAACTGAGCAATGGTAAGAGCATCCTTCTTATCCGTCTTGGTCTTCCTTAAAGATAACCTGGCAAAATTGCTAATCAGCAGAGGGTTGATCACCACACAGGGAATCCCTTCCGAAGAAAGAAAGGAAAATAGATTGATGTGGTAACAACCCGTGGATTCCATCGCCACGGTAACCTCTGAAAGATTCCCACAATGGGCCTTCACCCTGTCCAGAAACCGAGAAAATCCCTCTCCATCCATTGAAAACTCAAGATAAAAGAGTTTCTTCCCTTCACGATCTAACCCTTGAGCTGAAGCATAATCCTTAGAAACGTCAATCCCAACGAAAAGTGTCGACACTGTTACACCTCCTTTTTAAATTGTTAGAGAATAGGCAGGATGAGCCTCCCCACCAAACCTCCATCATAACAAGGGTTCTTTAGACCCAACCAACCTATCAGGGTTTGGGGAGGCAGGGGACACACTACAAAAAGGATTCAATGACCCAGGTGAAAATCAAGTCCTCCTGCCCCTTCCTCTTGAATGGCTTTACCCATTCATTATGTCATGCCCTTATAACATACTTGATGAGTAGGAGGTGTATTCCTCCCAAAAAAGAAAATCCATATTCAATTGTCAAAGAGCAAGACAGGTAAAAATAACTCTGCCTTTTTTTGTTTCTTTCTTCCTGAAATCCGGAACTCTTAACTTTACCTGATAATGCAACCTTTCAATCAGTAATCGACGACCTGGAGAGTAGAAGCAATAGCTGAAGGACAGGGCGATTTCATGCCCTGCTTTTATGGTTTGTTAGCCTATAAAGAACTGAAGAGTGGATGGGCAGTCTATTTAATCTTTTGATACAAGGCATTTGCCAAACCAGGATTCATCGTTTTGAGGATTTCATATTCTTTCAGGGCAAAGCCATGATTACCAATCATAAGATATGCATTTCCAAGGTTGTAATGTGCCTCCGCATAGTCTGGCTTGATTCTTAGGGCCTCGGCGAAATGGGCAACGGCCTCCTGGGTCTTTCCTTGCCCAGCAAGAGCAATTCCAAGGTTGTAGTGGGCCACCGCAAAGTCTGGCTTGATTCTCAGGGCCTCGGCATAATGGGCAACGGCCTCCTGGGTCTTTCCTTGCCCGGCAAGAGCAACTCCCAGGTTGTTGTGTGCATCCGCATAGTCTGGCTTGATTCTCAGGGCCTCGGCATAATGGGCAATGGCCTCCTGGGTCTTTCCCTGCCCGGCAAGAGCAATTCCAAGGTTGTAGTGGGCCCGCGCATAGTCTGGCTTGATTCTTAGGGCCTCGGCGAAGTGGGCAATGGCCTCCTGGGTCTTTCCCTGCCCAGCAAGAGCAATTCCAAGGTTGTTGTGTGCATCCGCATAGTCTGGCTTGATTCTCAGGGCCTCGGCATAATGGGCAATGGCCTCCTGGGTCTTTCCCTGCCCGGCAAGAACAAGTCCAAGGTTGTTGTGTGCCTCCTCATAGTCTGGCTTGATTCTCAGGGCCTCGGCATAATGGGCAATGGCCTCCTGGGTCTTTCCCTGCCCGGCAAGAATACCTCCAAGGTTGTTGTGTATTATAAAGTTGTTAGAAGTCGCAGCAAGGGTATGTTCAAAGAGCGTAATGTCATTTTGCCAATGCTTTAATTGCAAATTTGTAACGATCATCAAAAGTGAAAGCAGTAGGCCAGTTGATACGGAAAGGACCACTTTACGGAAACGCCACCCCGCCAATATATCCGGAACACCCCAGGCCATCATGATGAACAGACCGATCAGCGGTACATACGTAAACCGGTCAGCCAAGGCCTGTGGTCCAGCCTGCACTATTCCAATTACAGGAATAAGAGTTCCAAGGTACCAGAACCACCCTACTACAAGATAGGGAAGTTTACGGGCGGCACGAATCACCAGAAGAGATATACAGACTAACAACAAACCGGACCCCAATACCTTCCATATGGGCAGCATCTCTTGGTATGGATATAAGACTGTCAGGTGTCGGGGCCAGACCATCTTCTCAATGTAACGAACATAGGATACTAGAGCGTTAGCAATCCGGCTCCCCAATGCGTAACTCTCCAAAGATACTAGGGCTCCCGCTTTCTGCGTTGCGAAGATGGTCAAAATGCTGGATATCGCGCAAAGGACAAAAAACGGAGCCTTCTCACGAATTAGACGAAGAACAATAGACTTTTGATCACCTGTATCCGATGATTTGGAAGTGTGTGATTTACGATCACCGCTCAATCGCCCAAAGTGAAAACGGCCAAGGGGCCAATAGTCAAGCAAAAGAAGTACAAATGGCAGGGTTACGAGCATCGGCTTCGACAAAAGGCCCAGGGTAAAGAATAAGAGCGCCAGCAGATATCTATTGAGCCTCGGCCGCTCGATATAACGGATATATGTCCACATCGTCAGCATCCAAAAAAAAGTGCTCAGAACATCTTTGCGCTCTGCCGCCCATGCCACCGATTCCACGTGGAGGGGATGCAATGCAAACAAGGCTGCAACAAAGGCGCTCCTCCAGAGTGCCCCTGTCATCCGTTCAAGAACTAAGAACAGCAAGAGAGCACTGGCAATGTGAAAAACCAAGTTGGTCAAATGATGCCCGCTCGGGTTCAAACCATAGAGTTGGCAGTCAAGCATGTGGGATAACCATGTCAATGGAATCCAATGGCCTGCATGTATGGTCGTGAAAGCCCAGGCCACACCCTCGAGAGTCAATCCGGACTGTACGTGTCGGTTTTCCGTTATGTATGCATTGTCATCTAAGCTTATAAATGGACAGGTTCTTACCTGCTCAAAGGTAGCAAAGGTTAGTATCATGAGAAACAGACCGAGCAAGAGTACCAAACCATGTTGATGGAACGACCATCCTTTTGTACGGAGTGGTTTGCCTTGACTCGGTTTTTCAGTGATGATTTTTTTCTTGACCTTACGCTTTGACATTTTACCAGAGAATTCCCTGTATGCCTTCGCCTGTGTCTATTTCCCCATTTTTTGCCAGGTAACAGAAGACTTTAAGTTATCTGAAGTTTATTAGATCGAACCAGAGGAGTCAATAGGATCTACAAGTGGTGAGTGGAAAGAGAAAATTGAGAGACCAGGTATAACACGGAGTCATTGATGATTTCTATCTGACCTTCCCCTGAAAAAGTGGACACATGATTAAGTTTCATTAAGGAGCTTTTCATACTGCTCTGGGCTCCTGTACCCTAATGCCGAATGACTCCTCTGACGATTATAAAACACTTCCACGTACTCAAAAATACTAAGCCTCGCCTCCAGCCTTGAACGGTACCGCTCACCATGGACCAACTCCGTCTTGAGCGTGCCAAAGAAAGACTCCACATAGGCATTATCATAACAATTGCCACTTCTGCTCATACTAGGAGTCATGCCGTATTCTCTTAAAAGCTCCTGATAGGCATAGCTTGCATACTGCCTGCCTCGATCAGAATGGTGGATCAACCCTTCAGAGGGGCTTTGCCTGCCCACCGCGTCCCTGAGCGCAGCAGAAGCTAGCTCCTGAGAGAGCTTATCGCTCATGGACAGCCCAATGATCTTTCTGCTTTTCACATTCATCACTGCTGCCACATAGAGCCATCCCTCAGAAGTGGGCACAAACGTAATATCAGATGCCCATACCCCCTCTGTCTGCCTCTGGTCAATCAGTAAGTTTGCAGCCAAGGCATAATGATGCCGTGAATCGGTAGTCCGCCTGAATCTCTTTTTCTTCACTTCTGCCCATATGGAGTGCTCTTTCATGATCCTGGCTACCCGGTTCTTCCCACATCTAAGACCCTGCTTATTGAGCTCCGCTGCGATCCGCGGACTCCCATAGAGCCTTCTGCTTTGAGTGTGGATCTCCCGTATGTGCCCCAGCAACTCCTCATCGTCTTTCTGACGTGTGCTCGGTTGACGCGTCTTCCACGCATAATAACCACTTCTGGATACCTTCAACACTTCACTCATACTCCTTATCTTGTAGGTCTCTCTGTGCTCTTCTATCAACCGATACTTCATCTGTTTCGTTTGGAGAATACGGCCAAGGCTTTTTTTAAAATGTCCCTCTCTTCCTTCACCTTTTCTAATTCCTTCCGGAGCCCCTTTATTTCCGCTTCCTCTGGCGTTACACGGCCCTTCCCTACGAAGGCTTTATCCCCTTTAGCTAAGAACCTCCTCCTCCATAGATGAAGAAGATTGGGATGGATATCAAGCTCTCGGGCCACCTTGCCTACCGGCATCCCTTTCTCTGTGACCAACTGCACTGCATCTCGTTTGAACTCACGGCTGAAATGACGATTCTTTTCCCCCATACGCACCTCCTGTCCAATGATACAAATTCTCAGGTGTGTCCATCAACTCGGGGGAAGGTCAATCCATAATCATTTATCCCTCGCTCCTATCAAAGGCGAAGATTTGTAGGTGAACTAACCAACAGATGACTTGACAGTGTCTGTCAGATTAAGTATCGTTCAGGACAGGTTAGTGCTCCCGCTCTTTCAAAACCAGGTTTACCGCAGACCTTCCGCCTTAGACTTGGCCTCTCCGTGCTGCATGAGATAGAGTCTCATCGACATCACCTCCCCTACAAGACAGTATACCACGTCCCCCTACAAATCTTAACCTTTTAAACTCGAGAGTGGCAGATCAAAAATAGTCTATATTCCTCAGTTTTTGTTTACGAGTACGAGAACCGTCCACGAACCGACTTCCAGCTGTAAAGGTATCTACCCAGTTTGTATCCTCTGGGTCTTTCGCAAGATATAACCTCCTCTCTTCAAAATCTAGAAATTACCTTTCGCATTGGCAGGCAAGGATTTCGCCAAAATAGACACGATGAAAATCACCTTTTTGATATAACGAAGGCATGATTGATTTGTCCAATTCAGAAGGAATCAGATCGTTTTTATAGACGACCCGGCACTCAAAATGAAGAACACATTCTTTGATGATGGGTGCTTTTACCTTCTTGGATGGGATAGCCGTTAGCTGTTTTTCTTTAAACTTGTTGTGGTCTCGACCGGACACGGTCCCACAATATTGCACCACCTCTTTCAATTGTGGCGGCACAATATTGACGGTAAATTCTCCGGCCTCTTCGATCAGTTTGTAGGTATGACGGGAGGGACGTACCAACACCACAAACATGGGCTTTCGCCAAATGATTCCTATTGTTCCCCATCCTATCGCCATGGCATTAGGAATACCTTTTTCCCCGTGACTGACAAGAAGCACACGCCCCTCATCAAAGGCTTTTATCGTTTCCCTTACATAGTCCCTGTAATCAGCAATGATCTTTGCCATAAAAGATCCTCCTCTTAAGAACAAATTTGGGCAAGAATACTAAACAGAAGTAAATCTTTTTTCAATTAATTTCAACCAGGGTAGTTATCTTTCGGTCATTCACCAAATTTCATTGAACAGCGAGCTATTCAGTTAGTATACCCGAGTCCCCTGTGCCGGGTTCGTTACACGGGCACAAAACGGGCAACTTCGAATATAACGATTCAGCATCAAAGGTCCTGGCCCGGGCTTTTTCTGATAAAGATAAGGAGAAGGTCACTTTGCCGAAGAGTAGATTTTGTTTTATAGTTTTTTGATTTAAATGAATAAACATCTTTAAGGTCTTAAGAATGAAATACCAATGGGTTGTTCTTACAGTGACAACAGTTGGAATCTTGATGGCAGGAATTGACTCCAGGATTGTCATCATTGGTCTTCCCCAAGTAGCTTCAGCATTGGGAGCTGATGTAGAACAAGCAATTTGGTTCACCCAATCGTATGTGCTCGGAACGACAATAGCTCTACTGCTAATAGGAAGAATAACTGACATAATAGGAAGGATTAAGATTTACACTTTAGGTTTTACAATTTTCACTCTTGGCTCCGCATTAACTAGCCTTTCCCGAACTCCTCTTCAATTCATTCTCTTCCGGGCCATTCAAGGAATAGGAGCAGGCATGCTCTTTACGAATAGCCTTGCGATCGTTGTAGATGCAACTCCAAAGAAAGAACTCGGTTTTGCCCTTGGTGTGAATCAGACTGCGTTTAGATTCGGCGCAATGGCCGGGCTGACTGTCAGCGGCTTGATTCTATCCTTTCTGGACTGGCGGGCACTGTTCTACCTAAATGTCCCAATAGGTATATTCGGAACGATATGGGCTCATCGAAGACTAAAGGAAATGGCAAAATTAGAAACAGGTGCAAGGATAGATTTGTTTGGTTTTATAGCATTTTCAATTTCATTACTCACCTTCCTGCTTGCTTTAACCTATCAAGCTTACGGATTATCAGAAGAATTTACCGTTTATTGTTTCTTCACCATCAGTGTAATAACTGCTGTAGTGTTTATATTACATGAGAGAAAGCAATTGTATCCATTACTCGATTTTGGGTTGTTCAGAATAAGAGAGTTCACCGGTGGTATCATCGCGCTAATGCTGAATGCAGTCGCTTGGGGTGCCATGTTGCTATTGATCAGCCTTTACTTCCAACTCATCCTTGATTTGAGTCCGCTTGATGCAGGAATAAGAATGATTCCGTTCGATGGTGCTTTCTTGATTTGTGGGCTTATCAGTGGAAGACTTTCGGACAAATATGGACATCTCCCTTTCACAACATTAGGACTAGCTCTCATGAGCCTATCTCTTTATGCCTTATCGACTCTTACCGAAGCGACTTCATTTTTACATATAATCGTTTACTTGGTTGCATTAGGGATTGGTTGTGGAGGATTCGTCTCGCCAAACATGAGCTCGATCATGAGCTCTGTACCCGCGGAAAGGAGAGGAATAGCATCAGCAGTGAGGGCGACTGCTTTCAACGTGGGTTTTGTCATAAGCCTGAATTTGGCAATCTCAATAATGACGTTTACTGTCCCGTTCTCGATTGCAACGAAGATCCTATCATCAATTAATGGAATAGGGATATCCCGAGCGGACAAAATGCTCTTCATGAAAGGACTGAACAATACCTATCTGTGGCTCGCAATCATCAACTCTGCTGCAATTCCGCCCTCTGTCCTTAGAGGAAACGGGAGGAAAAGCAAATCAGGTAAAATTCAGTGATACTTATAAGCAATGCACATTTTTTTCGAGACAGGGGGAAGGAAAGATATCAAAGATAAAAAGAGTTTCAAAAAGGTATTGAAAGACCTTGTTTTTAAAATTGGGAACTCCAGCAGGGATGGGAACCGGCTCTACATCTTTAATGTCAGATTCTTTCAAGATGAGGAGTAAGCATGGTCATAGGGTTTGCTCTTTAAGAAAAGCACACCTGGGATAGCACAAGGGAGGATCAAATGAATAAGGCCAATCTTATTAAACAGGTCTCAGAGAAAACCAATATTGAACTGAAAGCAGCCAAGGTCATTGTAGATACTTTTTTTGATGCCATGCGAGAGAGTTTGGAGAAAGGCGACAGAATTGAGATCAGAGGATTTGGAACCTTTGTGGTCAGGCATTACGGTGCTTATAAGGGTCGAAACCCCAAAACTGGTGAGATTGTCCATGTCTTGCCTAAGAAACTCCCTTACTTCAAAGTTGGAAGGGAAATGAAAAAATTGGTTAACAAATAGATTGAGAAGTAGAGTAAGCTTTTATGAATGGAAACATGGTCATTGAACATCTGAAGGAACTAACTGAAAGATTTGGCGCACAAATCCGCTACCTTGGATAATGCTTCATTCCCATTCTCGGCATCAACCCCTTTGCCTGATTCGATTCTCTAAAATAACCTGATCAACGATCTCTCCGCAGGAAATGCATCTCCATCCAAAAAAATCCTCAACCGGACTGTAAAACTTCTCATAAGCCATAAGACCACCGCATCGATTGCAGTTCATGGTATCCTCCTTACGTCATCATCTCTTCGACGATTTTAGCCTACTATAAAGTTCCTGTTGTTTCGGGCTGATCTTTATTTTCTTTGGTTTCTCTGCTCTTCTCTGTGCCATGACTTTACTCCTCTCAAATCACTTCAAAATTAAGATAATCATGGACTGAAAATATATCAACCAACATTGATGATTGGAATTACAAATAAACATAATCAGCTATTATATCAATAAGTTAGAAAGGGGATTACTTAGATGTTTAGAGGAGATAGGGGATTTTTCGACCATGGTTTTGGCTGAATGCCTGTTTACAAAAAGGCCAATAATTTCTTCGGCTCATGGAATGTGGCGAAGGATCTGGCTGATAGAGTTTCCCAGGACTTTCTCGGAGGAGGAAATGGACCGGGACCCGGAATCGAAACTAATTGGTGAGCTTTCTGGTATCTTCAACTGGGCTCTCGAAGGATACAGAAGATTGAGGGAGAGAAAGTTCAGGCTAATGGAGTCTCAGTCGATGAAACTTACGAAGCAGGACTATAGGAAGGAATGGACAGTGTGCGTGCCTTGGCTAACGAATGCCTTATGAAGACAAAAGACTCTAACGACAAGGTGAAATTTGGGACCGCATATCAAGCCTATGTCACTTTCTGCAAAAACGATGGAAAGAAAGACCCTGAAAAGAAGACCGACTTCAGGAAAGTGCTCAAAGAGCTTGGATATAGAATTGATAATTCAAGGGTGGATGGAAATCAAGTCTACATCTTCAACACAAGAGTGGTGATAGACGCTGAATGGGTTATAGAAAAGGACAGATTCAGGATGTAGTGGCGCTCCTTTCCTCCAAAAAGGAAGCATTGAAGTCTCTTTTGCTATAGGCTTTTTCCAGACCAAAAATATTGGTCAGGCGGACCTGCCTTCCATTTTCTGATTCAAGAACAACCGCTGTATGATCAGCCCACTTTACCCTGCAAATCTGTCCGTCTGAATTGCGGATATAAGTATCTCCGACCTTTATTTCCATAAGAACATCTCCTCTATATATTTTCAAATGTATCTGTCAGGAAATCAAGCCGGAAGGAGCCAACCCATAACAGGTTCATGTAGAAGAATCGGAGTTACGTTCAGGGACGCGAAAGAGAGAGGTGGTCAGAGCAAGGAAGATCTTTTGTCAGTTAGCGATCTGGAGGATGGGTTATCCTGGTGCCGAGGTTGCGCGTTTTCTTGGAGTGACGACTTCTTCGGTCAATCGATTGGCTGTTTCCAAAGACGTGGCCAATTTAAAGAAATATCTTAAATTGTTTTAGAACCAACGTCCCTATCAGATTACGATCGATGCCAAAGACCCTTACACCCGAGGCCATTCCGATCGAGTCAAAACGATGAGCTTGAGACTCGCTCGTTCATTAAGGCTCACAGAAGATAAGCTGGAGATTCTTGAATATGGAGCGCTCCTCCATGACATCGGGAAGATCGGCATCAACGACGGGATACTCCAGAAGTCAGGACCCCTCACTGCCGAAGAGTTTCAGTTAATTCAGGAGCACCCATTAATTGGCGTAAAGATTGTGGAGGGAATCGAATTTTTTGAAGATATGATTCCGATGATTCGTAACCATCACGAACGTTTTGATGGCTGCGGGTACCCAGATGGGTTGATTGGAGAAGCCATTCCCCTGGGGGCAAGGATTATTGCTATATCGGATGCCTTCGATGCTATGACAAGCATGAGGCCTCATCGGCCACTCATGCCTTTTGAGGATGTTCTGGGGGAAATGGAGAGGGGTAAGGGCAGACAATTCGATCCAAAGATTTTGGAAATTTTCTTGCGAGAAGAGATTTACAGACTTAGAGGAAAAATAGCGCAACCGCTAAGCTATAAGTGGTCTGTGGAAGGTGTAGATTATTAATCAGCCCCACTGCTGTCCAAGAACGGCTGAAATTGGTATAACGGCAGCTGATTTCATTCGACATTTTGGTTAGTATTCCCGCTCTTTCAAAACCAGGTTTACCGCAGACCTTCCGCCTCCGACTTGGCCTCTCCGTACTGCATGAGATAGAGTCTCATAGACATCGCCTCCCATGCAAGACAGCAAACCACAGACCGTGACAGATCTTAACCTTTTAAGTACCTGCGCTGATTTCAAACGGATACCACCAGAATCACCTCCGAGGCGATTCAATACCGCAGCTTAGATAGAAACCTCATTTCCTGACGTTAGAAGATTTGTCTGTGCAGGATAGATAATAACTTTGAAATCCCCCCTTTTATTAAAGGGGGGCGACGGGGGATTAGGAATTTTCATGATTTGTGGGTGATTAAGCTCTCATAGCTAATCACACTATAAAGGGAGTTTTGAATTGGCAGAAAAAATTCTTAGATGCCCGTAAACCGAAGAGAGAGGGACCAAAAAATAGTCTGTACCTGGCAGTTATTATTAATGAATACGAGAACCGTCCCCAAATCGTTTTAACCTGGTTCCAACTTTTTTAAACCTAATACAACATTCCTTTGAAGACTAAACGAGATCGATGTTGAAAAGAAAAACGGAATTCTTTGCTTTACAAACCATTGAGGGGAGTGATATGTTAATCCACCTCAATGGAGGTGGGTTAACGTGATTTCGCAAATTGTCTTTTCAATTATAGGAGTTTTATTAATCATGATTCCTGTTCTCCTCGGTGAGAAAATGTTTGGTAAATGGAAACCGTTATTATGGATTATTTTTATCCTTTTAGGAATCGGCTCTATCCTCGTTGCGGTACGCTTGGCAATAAATGAGAAAAATACGCAGGACCATTATACGAAAAAGATCAATTGTTTAGTAAGTAAAAGTGAAGAGAGCAAGAAGATACTGCAAGAGCTTAGAGGAGAGATTAAAGAAGTCAAAGAAGACTCCAGGCAAACCACGAATGTGGCAATTCAGATATTTCAAACGCTTCCATGGAATAAAGGAAAAGAGATTAAGATGGTTAAGGGAGTTGAAAAACAGGCCAGTATAACACTAACTGCTATTTCAGGTTTTACAGCTGAAGCTGAAGTCGTAAGGGGCTTAAAAGGTCGTGCTGTTTCTTTATCTTCTCAAATAGCTCATTTTCTGATTGATCGTTATCGCAGTGAGCCAGCATTACCAGCAAATATATATACCTTTAAAGAAGATGCTAATAAATTTCTTTCTTACTTCAAAGATACAATGAATCAATATTCGTTAAAATTTGGATCTGAAGTTGTTAAGGTTCGGAATGAATTTGCGGATAAAAAATTGAGAGATACGGAGTTAGACAACTATTATCAACACCCAACCACTCCGGTCGAAATTCGTATCATTGCCGAACGCCTACAAGTTTTAGCAGAGCAAATACCTTAACGGTTGGCATCATTACAAATAGTTTGTAAGCTATGGTTTGTAAAGTAAACAGTTCCCAAGAAAAATGAGGAAGGATCGTGAAATCACTCTTTCTTCCTGAGATTTGGACTTTCAAAAAATTCAAGGAAAAGTGTATATTGCAACCCAAGACAAAGACAATTTAGTTAATATCCCTTTTGTTGTTCAGGGTACGTTATGGAGGATTTGACAGCGGAGGACGTGATTGGGCTTTGCAAGAAAATTTTTCTTGACACAACCATAGCCTTCCAATATTTTAAGATTAACTGTTGACAGGCTAAATTAGACCGACCAAATATAATCTATAATTTCCACTTCCATTGTTGCAATAACTTACCTAGCGTGCTGGGTTAGTCAATGTATATAATTTCCTAAATATAAGTAAAGGAGGCATCAGGCGATGGAAAGTAAAACTAAATTTTTGGTATTTTTTAACAAGATTTCTGACAAGGATAAAGGGTCAATAAGGATAGAGGTTAGGGATAAAGCCTCGGGGGAAGTCGTATGCCCGGAGATGCAAATTCAAAACTGCTCGTATGAGGAATTTGAAAAGCTCACTAGAGGGGCGACTCCTCCTAATCGTGAGGAGAAGAACTATGTTATAGAAATGGAATGGGGGGAATTAAGGCACCGGCTTAGTGGACTTAACAGACCAGCGCTTGAAGATTGTTTTGAAAGAGTGGAAGAATGGATGAGGAAGAGGGGGCAAAGAAAAATAATTTGATTTTATCAGATTTGTTGGGGGGGGGACACCATAAGGCTATAAATAGTTTCATATTAATCATGGTAAACATCGAGAGGCCGGGTGACGAAAATCATCGGACCTTTTTATTTGGTCCTTTCAAAAATCGCACCCGCCAGCAGGGCAACCAGCCTGTATAGGAACAACCACCGTTATTCTGTGTCGGGTCGAGTGGCGTTGTTGGGCCTCGCATTCTATTTCGATTCGCCCTCACGTTCTTCTACCTGAATCGAAGCTAATATCTTCTTTATGATATTCTTATGTTCTTCCTCCTTGATCTTTCCCAACAATCCTCTAAGCTTCTCGGCCTGCTCAGGAAAGATGATCGTGCTTTTTGTTTCTTCTAAAATCTTTGGTAATCTAAATTTGAGATTCCAGGTTCGTTTTTCCAAGTCATATTCCAGCAATTCGATCTGAGCGATGATTGCGCCCATTTTTCCTTCTTTCGAGAATCTGTATGCCTCCATCTCCCTTACACGCACTTCAAGCTCCGGAAGCTTGTCCTCAATTCTCATAACGGAAGAGGAAGTAGACTCCAATATCTTTGTAGAGTTCTCGATGAGTTTTGTGATTTCCGCCTTGTGAGTAAGAATTTCATTCTTGGCGACGTTTAGTATATTCGCAGATGCTTTTTCGATTTCGCGTTGAGTGGCGGCATTGGTTTTTTCAATTAAGTTCGCTTCGGAAGTCTTGACCTCACTTGTTGTAAGGTTGGCGATCTCCTCCTTGACTCTTGCAATCTCCGTCTGAGTGACCGCATTGCTTTTTTCACTGATCTCTTGCTGGGCAGTCTGAATTAGACTTTTTGTAAGCGCTTCACTCTCTTCCCTAATTTTGTCAATCTCTCTTTTGTTGGCGCTGATATTGAAGTAAAGGTTTACGGAAATTAGACCTAAGAATATTGCCGCTATTGTCGCAAGCGTCCAATAGACCGTTTGCAGGATTCTCTCGTTTGTTTTTTGTAAGAGATCAACTTTCGCCTCCAAAACTTCAAGTTTGGTGGATGATGATGGTGGGGCAGCTGTTGATTGCAAGACCTCAGGTTTGGTGGATGATAAAGGTGTCGCAGCTGTTGATTGCAAAGGTGATCCGAAACATATGATTCCGAAGAAAAGAATTATTGAGCAGCAGTAATTAGTTCTTACTGTGGGTAGATTCATAATTACTCCTATTAATGTCATAAATTTGGAAACACATGAGTGGTTCAGCTCCGAGCCATTCGGATGACAGTTGTTCTTACGTCTGATATTGGAGCTCAGCGAGAGCCAGATTTATCGGCGATCCGGTAGAGCGCCTTGCTATGCCGCCTTAATACCTTTCCGACTCTTTAGGCCCGATGTCGTTTTAGAGACCTTTGTTAACCCTCTAAAATCTCTTTCAGGAATCCGTCTACCCCAGCAACTTGGTATTGAACAGCTTTGAACAGATCATTCAAAGCGTAATTCTGAGGAAAGGTCCATAAAGTCCATCCCTCTTCATCAATAAGCTCAAGAGCTATTGAAGATGACCAATAGGGGTATTTAGGGGGCTTGCCTGATAATAAGGATGAATAGGAATAGGCAGCAAATGGTCCAGGATCATCAACCAGATAACTATATTTGTAAAGTCTCAGGTTTCTATCTTTATGCTTAGTTAGAAAAACTGTCTCTATCCTAAGGTCTTCACGACCTTTAAGCCTATCAGCTTTATCAACAGACCATTTAAGCTCACCCGCTTGAGTCAGCTTAATAAGTTTAGTAATAGCTTCAACCCATTTATCTGGTTTATCAGTCATATCATTGTCTCCATTTAAGATCGGATTGCAATTCTTGAACTTCTGCTATCAACTTATGGATTTCCACGTACACTGCCCATAACTTATCCTGGTCTTTTTCGGTTCGATCATAATTCTTAACGGCTTTGAGAACTCTTTTTATAGAGGATTTGGTTCGTCTGCTTACCTTACCTTTTAGCGATTTCAAAGTGATTTCAGCCCCAGCGAGTTCCAACTCTATTTCTTGGCCGGAATTAGAGAAGTCTTCTTGATAGGAAGAAATTTTGCCAGCATGTTGTCTCATCTTTTCTAATAATTCAGGCACACGAGCTGTAAAAATGTAAAACCGTTTAATATTTCTCAGGTTGATAAAGATCATAATTGTGAGGAGCAATCCAATGATTGAAGCGGCATTACCGAGGTCCGAGAGGGTTACTTTTTTGAGCAACTCCAACATAGATACCTTTGTTCATCAAACCTGAAATGGGTCTTTCACCTCAAGAAGTCTATACCTTTCTGGGGAAGCTGTCAAATTTTCCACATACGAGAGGAATCCGGGGGGCCACCGGAGGGACGGGGGGAGGAGAAATAAGATATTGACTTTTTTGACAAGGGGCGTATCTTATTCTCAAATGGTCACTAAAATCTGATTGGGATATAATTGCCCTATGTCAAATTGGCCCAGCATCCTGATCCCCATAGCTGCGGTAGTTTTAGGGTTTTTCTTGGGGGTATTGCGGCAAAAACTCTTTGAGAAAAAGGTAAACCTCTTCCATAAGCTGGACGCTCCGGCTGTGTTTTCGTTAATTCCTCCCAAGATTAGCTTTCAAAACTTAAAAATCTCCAACAAGGGTAAATTACCAGCCAAGAATCTAAGAATTAGCCTTAACGCTGATGTCATTAAGCAGCATGAGGCGGTTTATAAACCGATAACCGAAGAGGAATACAAAGAAGAAACAAGGGAAGGAATTCTTACACTAAAATTTGACACATTACTTCCGGAAGAAGAACTTGTTATTTCTTTTAAATCATCTGAGCCAGTTCCAGAGAATTTCCTGATAAACATAAAAAGCGATGAAATGCTTTCCAAGAAAGAGCCTGATCAGAAGGGAAGATCTCCCGAGATTACGCAGGCGGTGTTCACGGTGATTGCTGGCGTCTCGGTCATCGTAGCGTTTATGTATGCTATACCCCCATTTTACAAACCCTCTTCAAAACCTTCGACGCAGCCAACTTTAGAACAGCCAATCTTAAAACAGCCAACTTTATCCTTGAGCATAATGAAAGACAAATCAATTTACGGGAAGGGGGAAAAGGCCCAGATAACTTACCTGATAGCAAACCTTAGAAAAGATATATTAAGAGATATTTGGGGGAAGCTGACAATTCCTGGGTTCGACCTGAATGATGACCAGAGATATATGGAAAAGAAGTGGCTAGAAAGCGAGGGCCAGATTACACATAGGGTTACCTTCAATATCCCCAAGGATGTACCTTCGGGCAAGCATAAGATTATCTTGAAGGTGAGTGCAAGTACTCTTGAAGAAAGATTTTCGGAAGAAACCGAAACTTTTTTTGAAGTTCAGTAATTAACTTAAGCCTCCAGGTCCATCCTGAAATTCACGAGCTGATTGTGAATGATCAGTAAGCTCTGAGTTCCGATTCCACGAATTCCGCAACCTTTTTCCTTACTCATTCCTCATTGACCTCTGAATAAGTACCCGGGGTCAAAGCTACACTTTACACTTCACAAAGTGCAGCAGATGCGAGAAGAAAACGGATCATGTGAGTAAATTGGGTTAGTCCATGAATGCAGGAATTTTTTACAGAAGATGTATTAAGGGTTACGCAAGCAGCAGGTTGAGTAAATCGAAATGAAGATATCACCGTCGAAAGATTGGAGAAGTGTTTGGGAAGAATTTTATACGGTCCAGGACTGATTACCGTGTTTCATATCAGGACTTGGTTCATTTAGGATCCATTTTCAAAATTGATAAGGGAATGTCCGTACCGATAAAGGGAGAAATCCGCTCCGCTCTCGGCAAAATAACGAGTCCAGAATGTTTGTATCTCTCGAAATTTATTGGAATCAGTCGCACTGGCGCCTGCCACATAGACCTTGACACCGGTAAGGTTGGGCATGAGTTTGTTCTTTTGGCGATAGGTGATCACTTTGCTAATATACTCGTCTGTAATCTTGTCCTTATCAAATTTGTATTCCTTTGAATCCTGAATCATATCAGAAAGGATAACCAAAATCTTTTGGCGCTCCTTCTCGTCATGGAAAATGGTATCTGCAATATTCAGCGAATCTAAAATCTCCGTCAGCAGAGATCCCCCCCTGTGCGATAAGAGTTTATTTACCTCCGTTCGAATTTTCTCCTTGGCATGGGTCAGGTTTCTCTCAAACTGTAAGCGGTTATCCCAGACAGTTTTCTTCGGAATTTCCTCATCCACTGTTGGCTTGAAATCGATATAGGAGTGACTGGCGATCGTCCCTACGACAACGCGATCCCCCTGCCGAAGATTTTTATAAATCTTCTCAAACGCTTCCTTACAGACCGTACGCCGAGGTTGATCCGCACTTCCCGACATGTCCACAAGAATAATGATGAGCCGTGGAGGTTGGGGGGAGTCTTCGGGTTTGCCGACGGCTTCAGCACTCCGCTTCAATGGGTGGCATAAGAGAAGTGCGCCAATAATGATAAGACCCAGTAATATCAGTCGCCGCTGTTTCATTTGGGTAGTCCACCTCAATCATTACGAATGGGTTTGTTTGGCTACCACCATTTTCAGAGGGGTGGTCTCGGGTTCCGATTTCGTGCCTTCGTCTTCATTTCCAAACTCTACGCCCAACTCGTGATCCCGGTCAAAGGATTTGGGTTTTTCATGGTCTGGGCGCTTGCGCAGGTTGATTTTGCGGTAGTAATGGATGATTTCCTGGGTTCGTTGCTGAATCCGGTGTAGTTCTTGTTGTTGTTGGGTTAGGATTTTCCTATACTTTGCTTCAGCGGTTCGCGTGGCCTTATCGAGCTGGTTTGTCCTACGATGTAAATGCTCCAGCATGGAATCCGCATCATGTGCAAAATAAGAGCAGAGTGTCGCCGCAGCTAAAATGACCAGGTTCAGTCCAACAAAGGCGGCCCCGATCAGAGTACTATTGCCGAAGCTGCTAACTGCTCCCGCTTTGCTGAGGTCACCCAGGTACTGGACACGTACGTAGCCGATGGCAACCAGGCCGACAATGGTGAGGAAAAGGAGTGTCCCGATGCCAATGGCATTCTTCCACCATGGAACAGTCCAACGCTTGAAAAGAATCCCCATGGAGTGGGCAATCCATGGAATCGCTACGGCCACACCGACCGCCATGATCCATGTGAAGATCTGGTTTTCTCCAAACACCGCGAAGGCAAGCGAATTCATGGGGATTTCACCCAGGACAAACAAACACATCAGCACATAATACTTCATCCTGCTCAACTCTACACTTGGTTCGCTGCGACCGATCCTGGCAGCATGAGCATCATAGTCTTTAGAGATACGTTCATAATCCTGAAGCAAGGGTTTGTATTTTCCATTGAGGACCTCTAATTTCGGGCCATATGAAGAGGTTATTTGCCGGGCCTCATTCCTGGCCATTGCCATCAGCTCTTTCTCAAACGAAGAGAATTGCTGGTCACTCCTGCCGGGAAGATTGTTTTTTGCATCTCTTATGGCATTTTGTCGTGCACTCAGTCTACTATACATTTTTCCTCCTATCTGTTTAAGAGTTAGTATAGTGAATCTCCTCCCGTAGAGCGGGAGGCATGCGGTAGCCCCCAAGAAGTTAGCTACCGCCATATTAGTAAAAAGCATACCTATTTTTATGAGTATGCTTATTGAGATCTGATCTGACAGTTTCGATTTTGGCTGCGATTTACGCTGAAAAAGCCCCAAAAATATAAAATTACGCAAAAACGTAATGATAGCCGTTTCATTTTTCAAAACTTTCCGGACTGGTACTATTAGACAGCTATACGGGCCTACTTTATTTTGATTGCAAAATCTATTAGAAACGCAAGAAATATGCCAAGGGTTCGCTAATAATTAGTTGTTAGATAATAATTATTTTAAGAATATATTCAATAGATTATCTTATGAACCCATTGAAGAATTTATGGCAATCCTCGGTTTTATTGATACAAAATTCCACATCGATTGACAAAAATGTCCCCGGTTCATTATTGCTCTTACAGCAGGAATCAGACCGGAGAGGGCTGTCGAGATGTGGGCAGTCCATGAATGCAGGAATTTTTTACAGAAGATGTATTAAGGGTTACTCAGGCAAGCCCCGTTAGAAATTCCAGTCGTTGCGACTCGAAACCGAGCGGTCCATTATTTCTAACGGGGTAAATCAAAATGAAAATATCACCCTCAAAAGATCGGAAGTGTTTGGTTGATGACCTCATCCTCCGTGACCCCAATCTCCCTAACAAAATTCTTTATCAGAGCTTGAAACAAAGTTCTTCTTACATTATTATAGTGTTTTGAAAGACATGACCTTTACACGGATGAAATCGGTGGTATCCGTTTTCACCGGGATGAATGAAATTGCAGTCTACAGGTGAACCCCGTTAGAAATTCCAGTCGTTGCGACTCGAAACCGAGCGGGGCATCAAACCCCCGCCGGAATTATTCTGGGACCTAACCACGCTGCAGAGCAGCGGGGCAACATTTCTAACGGGGTCAACAGGAGAAAAAGATGAGAAAAGGATCGCTA
The DNA here is from genome assembly GCA_963827685.1 of uncultured delta proteobacterium. Taxonomy (GTDB): domain Bacteria; phylum Desulfobacterota; class BSN033; order BSN033; family UBA1163; genus UBA1163. Next base: position 493,798 of record CAWHBU010000003.1, read on the forward strand.
TTACTGAAGTTGGTTCTGCCCGCTCTTATCCTTGTTGCACTCTCTGGCTGTGGCTACAACACGATGCAGAAAAATGAAGAGGCGGTCAAGGCCGCATGGGGAGATGTTGAGGCGACCTATCAGAGAAGGAATGACCTCATTCCCAATCTCGTTGAGGTGGTCAAGGCCTATGCCAAACATGAACGGGAAACCCTCACCGCTGTGACGGAGGCAAGGGCAAAGGTTGGTTCGATACAGGTTTCCAAAGACATTATCAATGATCCAAAGGCCTTCTCACAATTTCAGGAAGCCCAGGCTGGAATGAGCAGTGCCCTTGCACGACTGATGGTCGTTGTCGAGCGCTATCCCGATCTTAAAGCAAACCAGAACTTTCAGGACCTCCAGCATCAGCTGGAAGGAACAGAGAACAGGATCAATGTCGCACGGACCCGCTATAACAAGGCGGTCGAAGTCTTCAATACCTCCATCCGGATATTCCCGAACAGTTTGACCAATAGCCTTTTGCTCCATCTGACACTGAAAGAGCCTTTCAAGGCCGAGCCCGGGGCTTCAAAAGCTCCCCAGGTTAAATTTTAGGGATAGAAGGATAAGGCTGAGGCCCAGGTTAAGAATGAAAGTGGAAACGATAAACAATGATCAATAAAGTTCATAGTCCATCGTCCATCGTTCATTGTCCGCATGAGGGAATTGGGAAGGAACTTAAGGGTGAAACTCTGAAATGAAAAAATGCTTATTCCTGTTGATCTTTTTTGTCTGGTGTCTGCCTTTCCCTGCTTACGGCCTCGATGTTCCAAGGCTTCAGGGCTATGTCAACGATTATGCGGGGATGATCAGTCCCTCCGTGAGGTCGAAGATTGAAGAGGGGCTAAGGGCCTTTGAGCAGTCGGATTCAACCCAGATCGTTATCCTGACCATCCCCTCTCTCGAAGGAGAAAACCTTGAGGAGTTTGGTATCAAAGTGGCCGAAACATGGAAAATCGGGCAACAGGTAAAGGACAACGGGGTTCTTTTCATCGTCTCCAAACAGGAAAGAAAAATCAGGATCGAGGTCGGCCGCGGCCTTGAAGGAAAGTTAACGGATTTGATGGCGGGAAGAATTATCGATCAAGTCATCAAGCCAAGATTTAAACAGGCAGATTTTGACGGAGGATTTATTGCCGGCGTTTCTTCATTGATCGATGCCACACGGGGTGAGTTCAGTGCCGAGCGAAGGCCGGTTCACCAAAGGCAAAGAGGCGTTCCCCCTTTCCTGACCATCTTTCTGTTTTTTGGTATCTTTACACTTATCTTAGGCAGTCTCTCCCGTGTTCTCGGTGGAGTCATTGCAGCCATTGGGCTTCCTGCATTTGTCTATCTTGCCGTTCTCCCCGTCGGAATCCCACTTATGATTCTCTTGGCCGTAGTTGGTTTTGGTGGAGGCTTCTTTCTGCCACGTCTCTTTTCTTCAGGAGGTTCTCGAAGGGATGGCAGCAGTCGTCATCATGGCGGTGGGTTTTTCTATGGATCAGGGATGGGTGGTTTCTTCTCCGGGGGCGGCGGCTTTGGCGGTGGGGGCGGTTTCGGTGGTGGTGGTTTCAGCGGTGGAGGCGGCTCATTCGGTGGAGGAGGGGCTTCGGGAGGCTGGTGATGAGAGGACATCCAAAATCGGAAAGATTTTTCACTGCAGAAGAAAAAGAGAGGCTGAAGGCAACCACCCACGAGGTCGAATCCAAGACGATTGGAGAAATCGTTATCATGGTCGTTGACCATAGTGATCACTACATTGAGGCAGAGGTTCTCGGCAGTGTCCTTCTCGGGAGTCTCTTGTCGTTGATTTTGACCGTTCTCTTTTTTCACTCGTCTATCTGGTCTTATATCCCCCTGAGCTTTTTGTTTTTCTTCCCATTTTGGTTCCTCTTTATAAAAGTGGAGGTCTTGAAAAAACGGTTTATCGGACACAGAAGAAAAGAGGAAGCGGTCAGTCTGAGAGCTGAGAGGGCTTTTTTTGAAAGAGGACTTTACAAGACAAAGAAGAATACAGGGGTTCTCTTCTTTCTCTCCCTCCTCGAGAAGAAAGTTTGGGTTCTTGCAGATAAAGGCATCCATGAAAAGATGGATCAGGAAACCCTGAACCGCTTTGCGAATGAGGTTTCAAGAGGGATCAAAGAGGGCCGGGCCTGCGACGCCCTTTGTCAGGCTATCCAGGAAATAGGAATTTTACTTGCCCAGCATTTTCCCATCACACCTGATGATACCAACGAACTCCCCGATGACGTCATGACAGAAGAATAATTGCTTGAAGAGTGATCCGACAATTATTATAGAGGGGCTGGGGCGGTTCTCGGATAACATTGTATAAACCGATAGCTACAATCCATTTTTTGTAAACCTTGGAGGAGAGGCTACGGTCACAAGATTCGAGCCAGTCCTTTCCAAAAAAAACCCAGCCTTTCGGCTGGGCTCTTTTTTTCGAAGTCCGCTTTTGCCAGTAAGCTTTCGCTCTCTGGTTTCTCTTATCATACCCCCTGAAAGGTTCTACCCTTTCAGGCTTCTCATAAGATTTACAGGTTCCGAAATCTTCATTCTTCAGTGTTTTTCTGATCTAAAAACACTTTTTTGTCGCCGAACATATCTTCTTCTAAAACTCTTAGAAGTCTAACCAACAATCTTTACGTTTGAGGCTTGAGGGCCTTTAGGACCCTGTGTGGTTTCGAATTCAACCTCATCCCCCTCTTTAAGGGACTTGAATCCCTCCCCTGTGATTGCCGAGTGGTGAACAAATACGTCCTTGCCGCTCTCCGGTGTAATAAATCCGAATCCCTTCTGATCGTTAAACCACTTCACTTTTCCTGTTGACATAGTAACCTCCAAATAAAATGTTAGGGTTAAAATAAAAAACCCGTCAAAGAGGGAAACTCACTCTTTGCGGGCTTCCTTTTTTCGAAGCCCGCTTTTCACCAGAGATTTTGTTCTCTGGCTCTCTTACCATTCCTTCCTTCCAGGTTTTACCCTTTCTGGTTTTCCTAATAAGACCTGCGGGTTCCGAAATCTCAATCTATTTTGTATATGTAACACAATAAAGGAGGCTTTGCAATGGCAGGAGAAATTATTAGGTGCCCGTAAACCGAAGAGGGGGCAGATCAAAAAAAGTCTGTATCTGCTAATTATTATTAATGAACACGAGAACCGTCCCCAAATCGTTACTAAATTCCCGTACTGACCCTTTTTTTGACGGTGTGTCGACATTATGTCATAAATGACATATATTATGATTGAATGAAAAGGAGAGAGAAGCCGTTAATCTGGCTACACGGCGAGATAAAGACTCCACCGCTATCAAGCGCAGCAAGGATCGAAGCAGGCTATTTGCTGCGCAAACTTCAAATGGCGGACCTGCTCTCGCTACCTCATTCACGACCGATGCCATCGATTGGTTCGAGATGCCACGAACTCCGTATCGATGATCAAAACAAGACGTGGCGTGTTGTGTATCGAATTGATAATGATGCCATCCAACACCCCAACGCAGGATTCGGCTTTATGATACCTAACGTAGGAGGAAGCATATGAAGAGTGCAAAGAAGAAACGACTTGAATTAAAAGGGTGGAAGGTGGGTACTGCTGCAGAGTTCCTGCAGCTCTCACCTGAAGAATCCGCTTATATTGAGATGAAACTTGCATTGAGTAAGAATCTTCAGGAACACCGAAAGGACAAAGGCCTCACTCAAGAGCAACTTGCTCGTCTCCTGAAGTCCAGTCAGTCGAGGGTAGCGAAGATGGAAGCAGGAGATCCTTCCGTTTCGCTTGATTTGCTTGTTCGTTCATTGTTGATTCTGGGTGAATCACGCAAGGGTCTTGCTAAGATTTTGTCCCAGCCGCATTCTGCATTTGTGAGTTAGACCGACCTTTCAACTTTCAGTAAATGAGATCCATGAATGCAGGAATTTTTTGCAGAAGATGTATTAAGGGTTACGCAAGCAGTAAGTTGAGAAAATCGAAATGAAGATATCGCCTTCGAAAGATTAGAGAAGTGTTTGGGAAAAATTTCATAAATTCCCGTACTGAACCTTTTTTTTAAAGGTGGCCCGGACCACTGCTGATCCGGAAGACCAGGAAAATATCCAACCGGCCTACCTCTCCGAAGCGATTCAATACGGTAGCTTGAATCGAAATCTCATTTCCTTACTATAGAAAATTCGATCCTATTTACAGATCAACAAAAAATCTATGAATGATGGGCCAATACGGAGGGAACGAAACGGAAAAACGTTACGAAGGATATCGCCTGTCAAGGGCGGACCCCGAATCGACGCCGGGCAGCCTTCGGGTTTTTCTTCGATCGAGGACTTCAGCGAGAATAGGTAAAAGAAAGGAACCTCCGGGGAGAAAGAAGATAATCAGTGCTGGGATGATCTTCGCTATGTTTTTCAGATGCCTCTTTATCTCTTTTTTCTCTTCCCTTGTCCATTTCTCATCAGTGTTCCGGATTTTCATAAGAAGCTGCATCAGTCCCTTTATCGAAAGGACTTCCATGAGGATGGCTTCCTTATTTATAATGAACAGTCTTTTCAGATATCTCTTGATCATCGGCAAACCAGCTACAACGGCAGACGTCAGGTCGGGGTCAGACCTTGGTCTATTTTCTTAGCGTTTCCCTTTTCCACCAAATTCCGGGACGGTGTCAGAGCTACGCCGTCAATAGCTTCTCCACCTCTCCTTGAACGTCAGTCCGGTCCATTTACCCCCTGGTTTATCTCCACAAGCTTATGATGCAAAGAATTTATGGAAATTCTCCACAGAAGTCAACGATTATTTTTCGCAGTGCGTAAAATATTGAGGTTTAAGTATATCCTCTCAGCGTTCACCTTTTCCACTAAATCCTGCTAACATCGAAGACCTGATCCCTTTTTCACTCCACACATCACTAAAATCTTCTGTCAAATTTCAAGGAATGGGACCATATACTTCTCTTCTGTCGAATAAATGTATGATTGCAAGACCTGATCCTTCTGTTCCAAGACCTGATCCTCCCGTTCTCCCTGCTGGTAGTATTTTTAGAATAAATGTAGGAATCTTCTTTGAGATGTTGTATAAAAGTCCAGGGATACTAATAAAAAAACAACTTGTAACCTATCCAAACATAAGAAAAGCGCTCTGATAAATTAACTGAAATTTTATAGGCCATTTATGAAAAATGTTTTGGTACCCTGGTTTATATGACGGAGTTTGGAAATATGCCGTATAGACGATATGATTTGGACTGGTTGAAAGTTGGGGCGGTCTTGCTTCTGGTTCCCTACCATACTGCTATGATTTTTGTTTTATGGCCATTCCACATCAAGAATCCAACCTTAAGCCCGGGGCTGACCGTTTTCAACGCATTTCTGCAGGCCTGGCATATGCCGCTGTTCTTTCTCCTTGCCGGGGCAGCTACCTGGTATGCTCTTGGCTACCGGAGCAGACGCACATACATCAGGGAAAGGCTTTTTCGGCTGGGGATCCCCCCTGGCTTTTGGGATACTGGCAATTATTCCGCCTCAAGTCTATGTGGAACGACTGTATCAACACCGCTTCAGCGGAACATATTTTCAATTCTACCCCAGCATTTTTACAACGGGCACTTACCCGCATGGCAATTTAAGCTGGCATCATCTCTGGTTCATAGCATACCTTATCGTATTTTCCCTGCTGGCTCTTCCCCTTTTTCTGCGCCTGAAGGAGGGGACCGGACAAGGAATAATGGTGCGCTGGACCTCTTACCTTGCGCAGGGGCGCCGCATATTTTTGCTCGCGCTCCCCCCCTAATGTTAATCCAAGCACTCTTAAGGATTCACTGGCCCCAGGGCAAAATGAACCTGACTAACGACTGGGCCAATTTTTTCTTTTATCTAACCTTGTTTGTCTATGGCTTCGTGCTCTGCTCCAATGATCGCCTCCGGGAGGCGGTTGTTCGTAACCGGTATATAGCACTTCCATTTGGTGTTATATGCTTTTTCTTTTTCCTGGCAACAAAGGACATCACCGGCAGTGAACCATGGTTGCGCTATAATGCCCGTGATATGGCGATTGTGGCTTTGCATGGTTTTAATACCTGGTGCTGGCTTCTCGTTATAATCGGATTGGGGATATCTTACCTTAATTTTACGAATAGGTTGCTGGCGTATTCCAACGAAGCCGCTTATCCTTTCTACGTACTGCATCAAACCATAATTTTAGTTCTGGGATTCTATGTGGTGAACTTAGACTGGAGTATCTCCGCCAAATTCACCTTCATCATTGCGCTTTCTTTTTTGCTGACACTGCTTATCTATGAATCACTGGTGCGTAGAATCAAGCTGTTACGGTTTCTGCTCGGCATGAAGGCACGGTAAATAACCTTTAAGAGATTTCGGCTAATTCTTATTTCCAATTTTTTAAGAGAATGAAGATTATCTGGAGTAGAATTCCTGGAAGCGGTGACGGAAAGAGTTGAGGGGCTTTACGCGAAAAAGAGTTGGGATCTGATCTCAATTTTTAAAAGTACTTGTTGATTGTCGAGAGCCTGTTGGAAAACTCATTTTTTTCAGGCTGATCAAAAATGCCCAGATACAAGGCACCCGAAATCCTGAGGAATGAGGCGTACTTGAATGTACGCTGCAATGACGAAGGATGAGGGGAACGCGGCAGATGGGCGTTTTTCAACAGCCTGTTGAGAGCTGACCCTCAGTTCTCATTGCTAATTTTAGGTTTGACCTCGACCTTTCCAGAAGTTAAATCAGCAAGGGAACCGTCATGATAGCTGAATTTGGAAACTTTTCTCAAAGTCATCAAAGGATTTCGTAAGAATCTCCTCCATATTGACGAGGAATTGTGTTACCAGCTGGGTGTTGACGAACGCATTCACGAAGGCATCGTTCTTACAAACCAAATTCAGCCGTTTTACTTGATTCGTGCTTGAGACTCTCAATTCTTCTCCAAATCTCTTAATCATCCCTTTAATCTCTTCGAGGTTCCCATTATGAAGCCAGTACATATTCAGGTAGACTCTGGTGGCTACCTCTCTTCCGCCCATAATCGGGATAATACCATAATAATACTTCCAGTATTTTTGCAACACCAGGTTATACCGCAATAAACTTAGGATAGAAACGTATTTGAGGGCATCCTGCATCGTTGTTGCCCTGACATGCACCAATTTGTCTTCATTCCCTTTGTACACGGCTATGATCTTGTCATAAGAGACGTACTGATCGACAATATCCAAGAATGGAAGCATGGGTCTTATCGAATCGCAAATGTCTTCTTCATTTTTGTGCGGGCAAAAGTAGCATTTTTGGAAATCAATGGCTTTTCTCTTATCCTCGGGTATTTTTGTAAGGTCCTGCCAATAACTATCCGTGACCTTTTCGATATTCTCTTTCGTAAGTTCTAACCTTGTTGAATCCGGGAAAAGGAGATAAAGCCCTTCCTTTTCAAAATCGCTCAGCCTCAAATCTAATATTCTATCTTCCATGATTCCTCCTTGTCTCTTACCGGAAATAGGGGAACGCAGGTCCTGAAACATTTCCCCCCAACAAGGCTAATTTCGCAGCGTTCACCTTTTCCACCAAATTCCGCTAACATTGAAGACCTGATCCTGATCAGAAATCATTATACATTTTTAGAAAATCGGATGCCTTGATGATTTTTGTAGATTTATATTGTTTCAAATCGAACAAATCCTTATCACCACTCACAATATAGTCTGCAGATCCTGAAATGGCACACGAAATGAACTTGTCATCTTCAGGATCTCTGCATATTCCCTTAACATCTTTAACCACCTCCACAATCTCGAAATATGGGAGAATCTCATATTTGATAATGGAGTCTGTCTCTTCTTGAGTGAGAGAGAACTTAGGGTATTCGAGAACGGTTACTAACTCACTAAATGTTTCTTTTGAAATGACAGGGATAATCTTTCCCTTCTGCCACAGCCCGACGATCTTTGACAGTCCCCCTCTGAAGAGCAAAGCGGATACCAAGACATTCGTATCCAGCACAACCCTTTTTACCTGTTTTTCCTTCTTGCCCACCGAATGGCCTCACCGACGTCTTTTTCATTAATCCCCAGCCTTCTCATTTTCTCTCTCACACTTTCAATACCCGATCCCATAGGCGATATCTTGACCGGCATCAAAAGGATTTTGTCATCCTGGATGCGGACATCAAAATATTGAGCATCAGGAAAGGCGTTGACGACCGCCTTGGGTAACGTAATTTGATTCTTGGATGTTTTTTTGGCAAGCATACTTCCTTACCTCCTTACAATAAGGATACCTTACTTATCTGAAATTTTCAACAACTATTTTTCAGGCTCACCAAAGCCTAAAGAGAGGATAAACACCGGCCCGGCAGGCCACCTCCACCCTGTTCGGAAGAATCAGAGGCACTAACTCAAAAAATGCGATGTCTCCCTGCTTTTAGAAACGAATAAAGAAGGTGAAATACGACTCCGTCCCCAACTACTGAGATTTAACAATTATTTGGTCGGGGCCACGGACAATAATTTCAGGCTTCCCACGGTAGCTTTCTATGACACCGGTGACGCAAATCCTTTTCGCCTTAAAAAATGTCTCTGGAGGATTCTTAAACTTATTCCTGTCAGATCCCCAAATGAGAACCGTAAAAATTTGGTTTGGGTATGGTTGATCAAGATTTAGAAAAGTAGGTCGTCCTTTGCTTCGAACTGCATAGGTGGTACTCGCTACCGTCCCACAAACTGTTTTCTCCATCCCAATATATTTGTGGGCATCTATTGGATTGACGTACTCTTGTTGAGCAATAGAGGTAGATGCACAAACTAAAAACGCAAGAATTAGGAGTATAAAATAGGCGAGGGATTTGATAGACTTCCTCATCGGTATATCTCCAAATTCATAGCTCTCCGTGTAGGCTCAATGTGGGTCTCTCACCCCATCTCGCAAGATCCGCCGTAGTCCTTTAGCGGTCACCTTTTCCACCAAATTCCGCCAAGGATTTAATTACCGTGGGGCTTCACCCTTTGACAAGTAGTTGTTGATTGTTGGGGGACCTGACCCTTTCCCCTATTCGATGATTTCCTTTTTTCCATTGCTCCCTCCTTTCGGCCATTAACGTGCCCTAAGTAACGTCTGCTAATCCATTTACTCTGACCAGCCCTGTGTTAAGGGCTGACCCCAAGTCTTCCGGAAGGTCGCCTTCTTGATGAATGGCTACATTTCCGTAATCCACTTCTTTCCCTGTTTTTGAACTCCTCCTGCCATCGCTTTGAGAAATGAGGATCGGAGTATGTCACTCATAAGAATCGCCTTCACCGGTGGAAGTCTCAAGAATCCCCCTACAAAGCCTCGCATGAATTTCTGGGTGATACTTTGAGGATTATCGAATATCTGGTTCTGAAGTGTTCCCCTCTCCAGGCTTTGTAGAATGACCCGTTCAAACGTGGTTTCCGGATGGAGAACCCGTTTTTCCCGTTTTACCAGAGTGACCGCACCGGTACTGCAGCTTAAGGCACATACGCCGCATCCGAGGCAAATAGAGGTATCGATAATAGCATCTTTTTTCTTCTTGGTTTGTGGGTGATCTATCGGAATCATCTGAATCGCATCGATCGGACAGGCCTTCGCACACTTTCCACAGCCGAGACAGGCGTCAGGATTGTTCTTGGCGAGAAAGTTGGAAGTGACCACCGTATTCGGGTAACCGAATTTGCTGATCCCCGCGAGAGCATTGCAGCAGTCCTTACAGCAGTGACAGATAAAGGTTACATTTCTTTTTATATTGTCTGCACAGAGCACGAGCTTCATCTCTACGGACTGTGCCAGGTTTTCCAGCATCTCGGATTTGGAAACCTCTTTTGCCAGTTTGTTCCTGATCAGGTAGTCTGCAGCGAAATTAAAAGAAGAACACTTTTCCAGAGGAATATCACACTCCTTTTCACCTATGTGTAATTTTTCATGGCGGCATGAACATATCCCAATTGAAAACTTCTCAGAGGATTCAACAATGCCGGCAGCCTTTTCGTAATCCAGAACCTCTATATACTCCGACGCGTCAATAGCCTCCCAGTGAGGCAGCGCACGGATAACGGAGACCTTATCGCCTTTCTTCGCGTTCATTGCATAAAGTTCTCCATTGTTAGCGTTCAGATATTGGTGAAATAGATGCGCCAGTGCTTTGGAATCAACGCCCTCCCCTGTTCGCATCATACTAAACTCAAAAATACCGATCATAATCGGCGAAGGCATGTAGTGATAGGCGTCATTGGCCCAAAAGTCGATCACGAGACCTTTTGAGCACAAACTCTCGAGGATCTTTTGAAGTTCTGAGCTTTCGTATTTTGTCACCTGCGCGATACGATTGAGGTCGGACATGCCGTACGGCATTTTCACAACCACATCCGCTTCCTTTTCGGAATAAAGACTTTTTAAGAGCTCGTAAAACGCCTCATTCCAGGGAGCCCTGAGAGGTAGATTATCGATCTTCGTTCCCAACCTTCGAAAAATCTCTTTACCGTCTGCATGTCCCATATCCAAGCTCCTTTCTCGCCGAGGTTCCTCTCATAATGCGGGCCAACTCTATTTTCTTAGCGTTCACCTTTTCCAGCAAATTCTGCTGACATTTAAGATCTGAGCCTGTGTTTTGGCACTTTAGATTTCAAAAAGTTATTTCAGGTTTCGAGGCCTAAGACTTTAACCCTTTTTCGAAAAAATCAAACGGGGCTTTTCCATCTTTCGTAATTCCAATCAGACTTCATTTCATCTTGGTGGGACTTACAATACTCAATACCGGCATCGGTAAGAAAAATCTGCCCATTTTCAAGATTAATATCTACCAACCCATGAAGCATCGCCAGTTTTGCACCTGAAGCATAGATTGGATAGTTAGGATTGAGAGATCCTACTGCAAAAGTCCATATTCTAGGGTAATATTGTTGCTGATGATTCCAAAGAGTTGATAAGACCTTTAATGCATCCTGTGTGATCTCCAGTTCCTTTTTGTTTTCTGGTTCCTTTTCCTCCATCGCCGTTATGATACCTTCCTCCCTCATGAAATCCTCTGTATTCACCTTTATTTTCTGCATGCGGGGAATCCCCAGATGCGTTTCAACTACCCTTTTCTCTTTATCAATGATTGGTTCCGGTTTTTGACCCACTCCCCAGAATACAAGATTTGTCTGTTGAGTAACTTGGTTCTTAATACTGATTGAAAGCATATCAGACCTCAAATTGATTATCTGCTCTTTCATTTCCGATTTGAGAGAATCGACTTCCTTTTTCAGTTTGATACCAAAAATGTCAATCTCCTGAAAGAGTGGCAGAAGAAGCAAACAAATCCAGATTACAAAGATAAAAACATCCACTGAAGTAGTTGATCCCAGTTTAAAAGCAGGGAAACCGAAAATTGCATAGATTAAACCAAGCGTAACTAATATTCCCCACCAAATATTTTTGAATTTAATATTTTTAAACTTATCCGATAATTTCATATCTAATACAAACGCATTAAGTAATGTTACATAGCCTACGAATCTTTTGACAAGACCATGAGCGAGTTGTTTTACAAACGACAGACCAAAGATTATCAAGGTTTTCAAACCAACGGTTGGTGGTGGATTCATAGCGAACACTGCGCCAAATCCGTTCTTGCACGTTTAATCCCGGTTGATACGGGGGTAAATATTCGATATGGAGCCTCGGATGTTTTTTAAGAAATTGTTCGATGGGATCGCCTCTGTGCCAGCGGGCCCTGTCGACATAAAGCCAAATGGTATATTCTTTAAACCTTCCATAGAGGTGGCGCAAAAGTTTGAGAAACCCTTCTCTATCCCCCCGTTTTGTCTGAATCATGCCATAGCGTCCAAGCAAAGGATTGACCCACCCAGAGATATTCAAACGGATACGATGCTGGCTGGTCGTGGGAATCTTAAGACGCTTTCCTTTTTTCGCCCAGCCCCGGCTAAGCCTGGGGTGCATCGTAAAGCCTGTCTCATCCTGGAATACAATTGTCTCTTTTGGCCCCAGGGACTCAAGTTTTTTTTAAAGCCCGCTGGAACTTTCGGGCTTCTTGGCTTTGTGCTTGAAGATAAGAATAACTCGCTCTCTTTAACCGATAACCCAAATGATGCATCCAGCGTTGGGCTTGCCGCACCTTCAGGTTTATCCCGAAAGACCGTTTCAGATGAATCGCAACCGTTGGCCCATCCCATTGAGTCCGGTTTAAACCAAATTCCCGCGGAGACTTCTCTAAGTGTCCCTCCAGCACCCTTTGAATCTTTGTCTCTAACCGTGGAGGCCTTCCCGATCTTGGCTTGGATTTTAAGAACTCTAAGCCGTCTTTGTTCACCCCGTGAATCCATCGGCTTAAACTCATCCGGGTCAACCCTAACACCTCGGTTATCCATCCCGGACGTTGCCCTTCAAGCACCAGGAGTAAGGCGGCTATCTTTATGCCTATCCAAGCCCCTGATATTTGTTCGGCTAATGCTAATAAACGCTCTTTATTGGCCTCTTTATGCTCTAAGATTAATGTGGGATTTTTCATGCCCACATATTAACATAAATAAACTGTTATGTCACTTTATTTAGGACGTTTGTATTAATATCCTCTTAGATTAGAATAAGTATACAAAAACACGGCGTCACGCCTTGAAATGTGAATTAATTTAATTCACAAGTCTCAAAATGACCTAATAGAGGTCAACTCCATTTTCTTGCCGTTCACCTTTCCCACCAAATTCTACTAACATTGAAGACCTGATCCTGCATTCGCTCCACAGTCCAATAAAAACTTCTGTCAAATTTCAAGACCAGGCACCAGTTACTTCCAGTTACTTTGAATGGCTATTTGTTTCAATGTCAATGGCGACAAACTCATTTGATTTTGTCATACTTTATGCGTTCTAGCTTCGCAAAATTTCTTTTAACCCAGTCATTATCACATGCATCGCCATGACGTCATCTTCATTGTACTGGAGAATTTTAGTGAAAAGAGTTTTGTCCTTAGTTTTTAACCACTCGTCATACCACGCTTCTGAATTAGAACCACTGGCATCCTCAGCCCGCCATTTAAACCCAAAGACGGGAGCTACTTCTTTTATGCTGAAGGTAGTGACAGGAAGGGCGAGGGCTTCTTTCACGACTTCTTTAAGATCGACAAATTGCTTCAACATGCGACTGATGGCCTTTTCATGTTTTGGATAACGCTCGGCCATGGAGCTTATCCAGCCGATTTCAAATGTGGTCCAGGTATAAATCACAGCATCAAGGTGATGGCTTAAAAAGGAAAGCAACTCGATCAGAACCTTTTCCTCATCCTCGATTGCTTGTGCTGCAAATTGCCTGACTTCGGTTTTTTTACCATTGTCTATGAAGAGACCGTGTAAATAAAGCGTTTGTCCATAGGTCTCGATGTCATAGTAAATGATGGTCTGTCGTTCTGGGGGAAGCTTTACTTTAGCTTTCAGCAGTGGCTTATTAGTATGCCAGGCCCTGGCGTTGAGATGAATTTCATTGGCCAGATCTTGCTTAAGATCAAATTTGTTTGCTATCTGGTTTGGAGTGAGCTTAACCAAGCGATCATAAGTGGCAACACCGCCATCGATCAGCTTCCGCACGAGACGAGAGTTCATTCCAGACAAAACCGTTACCAACTTCTGGTCTTTGCGATCCGAGTCACAGTGGTCACTCCATGGGCAATTGCCACACTCAGAACAGCGTAGTGGCAGGGTTGAAACCTCCCTTTTTTCAACAGATAAAGCTTGTGCAAGTGCAGCTTTGATTTTGGTGATCTCAGAGTCAAGGTCAACACCAGCCCGGCTTTGATCCTTTAAAATAATGGCCCCATCAAGAGGCATGAATCCTAACGCCTCTTGTAGCATGAAGGAATAAGCCGCAAGTTGAAGTTTGTCCTTAAACGTGACCTTTGCGTGTGATTTAATGTCAACGGGGCTATATGAAAATGACCCTAGCTTAGATTTCCTCTTTGTTTTCTCCAGTAAGTCTGGCAGACCGAATGTACGTCCGTTCTTCAGAACACCTTTATAAATTAGGGGCGCACACTTTCGCATGAGCTCCAGGGTAGGCTCGATGCCTTCCCACGGTTTGTCTTCGGGATACTCGGGTTGCACGACTTTGAGTTTTGCTATGACTTCGTCTTCGTGTACAATCCCCGCATCCATGCGAAGCTGTGCTCCGGCATCGGGCTCTGTTACTAAAGTGGCGTCGCCAAAACACTGCAAATGCCAAAAGTGAGCACAGGTATGAATGCGCGCGAGAGCGCTGGCACTAATAAGTGATTCACCTGGTTTTTTTACGGTTATTGACATAACTTGCCCGTTTCGAATTTTACCTGAGCATATTCGAGCTGCATATACTCGGAGGATAGGTACCCATAACGGCATCTCAGGTCACTGATTTCAGGTTAAACAAGGGGGGCGGCCCTAATTACAAAGAGAGCCGCCTCCCTCAACCTTCATTGGGCGACATTCAAGTTTGCAATGTCGCCAGATGCATTTTCTTAGCGTTCAACTTCTCCATCAAATTCTGCTAGCATTGAAGACCTGCCCATAGATTCGCTCCACACTTCAATAAAATCTTCTGTCAATTTTCAAGGCCAGGCACCATTTGGGATAGTACAATGCCTCTTGGAAAAAGCTTTTTTGCCAAATTGGTGACTTCATTTCCCTGGTCGAGGATGAACTTGGTTGCCTCATCCGCTTCTGGTATTTCTCCCGGTTCGTTGAAAACAAACCATAACAATTTGGGGCACTGCAAACCATTCATATATTTGGATTTTGAGATTACTTTATGCATTGTTTCACCCCTCGGTGAAAAGGTTCGATTCTTGATTGCCCCCAACGTTTTTGAAGCTTAAAGTTGTAAATCTAACCAACTTTCTGATATGAAAAACCAACAGACTTGATGTTTTGATGAAAATAGGTCCCTTTGGATGATGCATTCATCAAACCATCATAGATGTCTTGAGAGACTCCAAAGTATTGGTAAATCCCGCCATGGTTGAACTCTATCTCCAATGTTAGACTTTCAGCATCATAACCAACAGAAGCCAAATTACTCGACTGGACTGGAATACGTTCCATTTGCGTTATCCTCCTTTTTTCTCAAGGGATACCGTGCGCTGCCGTCGCCAGCCAGTAACAGCCTTGTCGTATGGAGGGATTTTGACACGTTTACCTTTCCACCGTTTGGCTGGTTCAGGATCGTCGCTCTTCGGTCGTGGTTCGACAAGAGGCAGCCTTATCCGGCTTGGGATCTGGACCGCTTCGCCCAATACAAGGGCTTCACCTGTGCGCAATGCTGGAAGAAGATCTATCAAACCAGCAAGTGCATCAGGCACTGTGGACCTAACCCGGCCTTGATCGTCCGGGTTAGAAAGGCGAAGGGCAAAAAAAGTACCGCACTGGGAAAGTATAGTTTCATCAAGTTCGGATGGACGCTGACTCACAACAATGGCACCAACCCCATATTTTCTGCCTTCTTTTAGGACCCGACGTACGGATTTCCCCGCATACCCAGAGACGAATTGGCCCGATCCACCTTTAGGTAAATAAGAATGGGCCTCCTCATAAATGATGAGAAGTGGACGTTGCCTGCCGATCGAGGGTAAATCCCGTCCCCAGAACATGCATTCGAAAAGTACTCGTGTCACAACGCCAACAACGAGATCTGTTACCTCAGGAGGGACACCGCCAAGATCAAGAACGGTGATGGGGTCCGCATGATTGATCCACTCTGAAAGTAAATCGTTGAGGTCTTTTTTCACTCCGTCAAATTGCCCTGGATTTAGCAAAAAATCAAATCTTCTGTCCCTCAAGCGCCCCAGGACTTTGTTCAAGTATGATGCTAGTCCAACAGCCTTCTGGGTTTTGAATGGCGACGAAGCACCAGCTCCGGGTGGTTCAAACTGAGGTGGAATCGCATCTTGTGCGCTTCCCGTCAGTTCCCTGCCATTCTTGTCCTTCTTGAATGCTATAGTGGTCCAATCGTCTTTCAGTCTGAGAGTAGCATGCTCTGCGGTATAGAATTCGTACCACATTGCTCTAAGGTCGAATGGAACTGGTGAATCAACTGTTATATCGTTTGTATTAATCGAACACGCCTTTAAATTTGCACAGGATCCGCGTTTGAGCTCAAATATGCGGTCTCTGAGTATTATGTCTTGCTGGCTTTCCGATGCTGTGCGTCTATCCACCAGGAACCAGCCAAGCTCATCAAAGGATAGAGCCCAGAATGGTATGAGTAAAGGATCCTTTGCGTCACCTATCGAGAAAACGCGCGCCTGCCCCTTAAGTGCGGCACCATATTCCCCATGAGGATCGATCACCACCACCTGCGCGCTCGGGAAAACACCGCTGGTTATCGCTTTCAAGAAAGCAGCTACTGTATTAGATTTGCCGCTTCCAGTAGAACCAAGGATTGCCATATGTCTAGTCACGACTTTGTCCAGATCTATGGTTGCAGGCAGGCTTTCTGATGCGGCATGAGTTCCTATTTGTATCATAGAGGGAGAGAGCGAACCATATATTAGTGCGATATCCTCTTCCGTAACGACATGAACTTCGTCGTCTAGAGTTGGAAACACGCTTATACCACGTTGGAACCCCTCCTGACCATACGCCTCACCAACAAGTTGAACCTCTATCCACCTTTGCCCGGGTGGCGGAACAAACTCAAGTTCATCTGGTGGTGATTCCGAAGCTCCGACCATTGAGACAACTCCGTATAAATTTAAAAAACCCAAGGGTATTCTAACAAATGAACCGACCTGCCCTAGCCTATAGACTCTTCCATGAATAATGGGGGAAACCGACATCTCAGATGAGATTCCAACAAAAACTTTGGCCCCCACTACACGGCGAACCGAACCTAGAAAGGTAGGCTGTGTCTTCATGTTTTTGAACCCCTTTGAATAGTCTCGGCAGACTCCTTGCTTATAGTGGTGGGAGAGACAGCAGCTTCCAGAACTGGACGGAACCCGATGAATAGCTCAAGAAAAGACGCAAAATTGTTAAAGTCACCGAGAGTAAATTGTTTTCGGCTATCATCCCAGAAGGGCCAAATTTCTTCTTCTTTCTTTGCTCTGCTGGGTCCACCCCATGAGCCTACAAGACCACCGATGCATGCCCTATCCGTACCATACACAGCAAAGTTTCGAAGTTCTTGGCCTAGCCGTATAAGATTCTCTTGTGGAGCAGAATGGCAGAACACTGTGACGGCCAAATCGGGGTTTGAGCGAAGACCCTGAAAAATAATTTCATTGAGGTGTTGGTCACCGAAGCTATAACCAATTACAACCATAAGACATGAGCTATAGGAAACAAACCTCCGGAGACGGTCTTGAAATGTAAGAAAAGGTAGTTTACGTGACTGTGTGTACTTCTCGCGGGATGGAAATATTACGAGTTCGCTCCCAACCGGAGTATTAGAACCAGAACTTCGAGATATCCTTGTCGGATTCCCATTTTGAGAATCAGAGATGTACCAATTAATAGATCCATGGAGTTTCCACAGCCGAGTCCAAGTTTTCGGTGGGTAGACAGATTGGGAATGCTTGGATGGCTCGGCTTCAACTGACTCAGGTACGAAGAACGGAGTGACGGACCCTATAAAGCCATCGAAAAAAGGTACAGAGAAGTTTTCCATCGACTTCTCTAATAAGAGGTCATAGTTTGTTGTGAAAAGCTCCACTGGCCAGTCACGATGACTTCGAAGCTGTTGCAACCACTGTGCAAAAATGGCATGTGGTATCGGCTCTTGTGGGGAGGTATCATCTACGATGCGACGCATAGCTTGACAAATCTGTTTGTCGAGCTCTCTGGCAGCTTTAGCCCCAATGAGGCATCCGTACTGTCTATCTTCATTGTTTCCAAAAAGTTCACGGCAAATGCGAATATGGTCAAGAATATTCTCAACATTGGGATTCTTTATTCCCAACTCGGCTTTGACTTTCGAGAATTGTGTTTTGAATGGGTCGACAAGATGTCCCTCAACCCGTTCCGTTAATTTTGTAATTCCAGGCAACCCAACTGCCATAGACGTGCCGGCGCCGAGGAAAAATGCTAATCTCCTTTCAGCAGGCGCTAGTTGCTCTCGTAGCTCATAAGCTTCGCGTAGCGGGTCATGAGAAGCCATTAGACAAAGACCTCCTTTTTCTATTGTCAAAATTCAAACCGGATTTATATTCCCAAAGGGACGAGTCCGTAGTTGAATTCTATCACTTATTTTGCCTTTCAGAAATCTCATCCACCCTCACCTCTTAATTAGTCTGGAGTACTTTCACTCACTGGGTCAGGCATTGCCAACAAGGTATTCTCACGAATTAATCCAACGCTTAAAAATAAAACCATCTCCTTTACTTCTCTTTCTACCCGATAGCCATCTTTCTAAAAATCTCTTTGTCCTTTGATTTACCTCCTCGATTTAGAGAGGATATCATAAAGCGATTCCAATCTAAGGGTAAACAATATTCTGGCACATCGGGGTAAACGATGTGTTGGCGCTTGGCAGATATTAATCATTAAATTCATGCAAATTGCCAATCAAGCTCTTTTTTTCCGCACCGGCACTTAACTTTCTTGCCCACCTTATCGCCCAATTCTACAGAAACGTATTTCCTGCAATTCGGGCAGAAGAAAAGATCCTCGAATTCGTCTATGTCCTTCATAACCTGCTGAATGTCACCCTTGGATTGGAAGGGTGGGGAATCATGAGAACTTTTAGCTGTGATTAGCGATAAAGTGACAAGCCTGTCCAGGATGGGAGCACCCTTAATGTTACTTTTTTCTCTGTTTAGCTTGCCTCGGAGCTCACTGAGCATTTCCCCTATCATCCTACGCTCATTAAGACCATCTGGCAAGTACTTCATCTTGACCTCAAGGTTGAATGAAATCTGCTTGAGTACGTGCTCCAGAAGTTTCCTCAGGTCGTTACCGACATCGAACTCATTTACCTTTACTTTGCGCTCAATCTTTTCTCTTATACCTACAATACTATCTCTAAACTGTATACCATCATCTATGGACCAAGTCACATCGTTAAATAACCATCCTAAAGACTTCATCTCCGCATTAATAAGCTCGTACCAGAACTTCTCATGTGTAAAGAGCAATACTTGATAGTCCTTGAAATGGTCTTGCAGCAGTCTTAGTAAAGGGACCCTGTGGTCACTGTCAAAGCTTGAAATGACATCATCCAAGACAAAGAACCTGTTCACCTTGTTGGAAAGCTTTACCGATGCCAAGAAGAGGCAAATGCCCAAACAGTGAAGATGGGACTCACTGAGATATTTGAGAGGAGGCTGTGAATCCTTCCCATGGAAAGTTAACTTGAACTCGACACCCTCCTCACCAACAAGGTCAAACCGAATCTTTTCTATTCCCTCCTCTGTGTTCATCTCGCTGTAAAACTTATCAACATCAGCAGAGATCGCATTAAGTGCTTTCTGCAGAATCTCCCCCTGAAGCTGTATGAACGAGTCCCTAATCTTGGTGACCGTATCTATCTGCGCTTCAAAGATATCAAGTTCTTTCGACAATACTTTATTGTCTTTGAAAATCCGATTCGCATTGCCAATAAGGTTAAATACCTGGAATTGAAGCCGTTGGCTTTCTGTCTCTGCCAGGGCAGTCATCTTCGTCTTTATCTTTGGAAGTAAACCGGCAATCTCGGTCTTCAGGTTACTAAACTGTTCCTCAAACAACTCAGAGTCCTTCTCAATGATTTCAAGCCGCTCAAATTTCCCTTCCACGTCCTTAATAACTTGATCGAGAGACGTCTGGGCTTTTGAAACCGTATCGTTGACTGCGTTAAAGTCAGCATCGTCTTCTATCTTGGCACGCGTCACCTCATCGAGTGCCTTTTTGATGCTCCTAAGGTTTAACAGGGCCAAGCTTTTCTTTGAATTCGCCTCTTGCACTTCTTTGTTGATTTCCTCAAGCTCCTGTAGCCTTTCAGCTATTTCATTGAGAACGCCTATGGAATCAATGCTACTAAGGCATAGGGGGCAGATGTTTTCACCAACTATCTTGTCCTGTATAACATCCTGCCCTTGCTCAAGAAGCTGCCTAAGACCTATCCTCCTGATTTTCTCCTTGTCTTTTAGCAGTTCAGCGTATGCCGTGAGAAAACCATCATAGTTTTCAGTCTTTTCAACGTCCTTTTTCAAGCTTTCAAGTGCTTGCTGCAAATCAGAGAGCTTTTGGCTTCTTTCAAGTTTGATCTTATCTGTCTTTACTTGGATTGTCTCTATACATGCATTAAGTGAAGCCTCATCAGTGACTACAATTCCAAGGTGTAAGGGCTTAATCTGGGTGTTGACGATGAGATAAAGGTCTCCTTCGCTTTCTATCGTCTGGCCGATTTTGTCCATCAGGTAAGCATTGTTCTTTTCTATTTGGTCCCTTACGCTCCTAAATTTTGAATTCTTTTCAAGAGAATTACAGGCCGATACGAGTGTGCTTCTTATATCACTAACATGGCGGTATCCAATTATGTCGAGTATCTGGGTGCGCTTTTCTCCCTTGGTGAGTAGCACAAACCTTAGTACATCCCCATACCTGAGGAAGAGCCGTTCTTTTTTGGACTGCTCAAGGTAATCGTTGAACTCTTGCGTGCCATTGCTGTATTTGCTACGGAATTTGGCATTCAGGGTCTTAATTGAATTAAGGCGGGTATCGCTGAAATCAATTGATAAAAGGATATCTTGATTGTCAGGGAAGTGGGTGTTCCTCAGGCATTCCTCCTTGCAGTCCTCCCGCCAAAGGTGCTCTATCTTGTTGAAATAGAACCATTCAAGAGCATCTGTAATCGTGCTCTTGCCACCACCGTTGTCTCCGTAAATCGCTACGGAGGCATGGCGATTGGTAAAGTCCATTTCGACAGGTAGTCTGGCTCCCCTGAACCCTTCAAGTTTAATCTTTCTTAGGCTCACCATCTTCTTTTACAGCCGCCTCCCTGATAGACTCAAGCCTTTTTTCTATCGCTACCTTGCTAAAGTTATCTGTCTTGAAAAGCTCAGACAACGCCTCCCTCGTAGCGCGGTCGAGGCTCTCATCTTTTAGGACTTGTTCGAAGAACTCGTTGACTATCTCCTCACCCGATTTTATAATTTCGTCAGTCAATTCCCTTCACCTCAGCCCCGGTCGTGGGGTGTGCTTTCGGCTTTATAAAACTGCCGGAATCGAGGGGACACGTTTAAAACCTGATCTGCTATAGTTACCGTTTATGGAGACCAAAAGAGTTACGTTCTCCCGGGCCTACAAGCTAACTGACGCAACCATCAACCCATTGAAAGGCTACGTTGGCCTGTACCTCATATACCTGGACAACCTCGCCATCCCGTACCCATTTAGGGAGTCGAGGCTTATCTACATCGGCAAAAGCGATTCAAAACAATACAGCATAGGCAGAAGGCTCAAGGACCACATCTCGGGTGCAGGAAACCCCGGAGTTTACAACTATGCCCAGAAATACCACTTATCCTTCACGTTCGTTAACTTCGAACTCGTCAAGCCCTTCTGGAAAAACTCAATAGAAGACCTGGAAAATTATTTCATAAACGACTTCCTCAGAAAGTTCGGCAACTATCCCATATGCAACAACAGGAGCAGCTTCGAAGAAATTAGGCTGCCACCAGAAATCCAGCTCGAAATAGACTGGGGCTTCTTCTCGGCACAAACTCCCTCAGGAAATAGCCGCTAACTCGGCCTCCTGTGTTATGAATCCAATCCGTAGACTTACCAAACACCTTGCTAATTTCCAGGAAAATCTCAACAGGTTTGGGGCCTCTTCTCCGATTCTCCTTAAATAAAAAATAAATAGATGCTATTTTTCTTTCTTCTGGTCCTCGGCTTTAAGGAACTTCTTTATTTATCTGAAAGGCTACCACGATATTTTGTGTTGTCAAGGACAAATTGTGAGTCATACGGTGGGTAAAGTTATCTTCTTAGCGTTCACCTTTTCCACCAAATTCCACCAAAAGAACTATCCGTATTCTCAAGAGGCTAACATTATAGAGCTAACAGCAGAGCCTTTTCAGAACCGTCTAGTTTTCTCCTAACAATCCTCGGAAGAGCCCTAATCAACTGTATATTCAGAACATTCCGTTGTTATTGGCTGACGATTCCGGAATCTCCTGGATCGTATCCCAGTGTTCGACGATCTTTCCGTTCTCCAGCTTGAATAGATCGAAGATCGCGCGGCCTCGCGTGCCGGGAATGCGCACCGAGTGCACATGGAGAATGACATAGTCCCCCTCCGCAAAGACCCGCTTGATTTCGCTTCTCGCGTCCGGATAGTTCGACTTTAGGAACTCAACGAAAACTTTGAGGCCCTCCAGACCCTCTGCCACAAGGGGGTTATGCTGGATATAGCGATCTCCGATGTATCTTGAAGCAAGCTTAAAGTCCTTCTTATTAATGAGGAAGTTGTAGAATTCTTGAACGGTTTTTTTGTTGGCTTCGAGAGATGGTTGCACGTCGGCACCTCCTTAGATGATGCGATTGCTCAGGAGCAAACCTTTTATTCCAAAACATCTCCTGATTGCCCGCCGTTATTCCTGCGTTCATCTCAAAAAATGGTATGTGTCCCTATTTCAGTCAGTCTTTAAATGAATTGCTATTTCCTGTTTCAGGTATTTTATGTTTTGGTTTTCCGAGATTGGTCTCCCAAAACCAGCAACTTCCAGTGTCAGGTCTACACCTTTCACAAAGTTTTATCTTTACACGCCAGTGTGTCAGGCCTCCAAACATGAATCAAGCGAAACCACTTCGGTAAAAGCCCTAATGCGGGTTAACTCTATTTTCTTAGGTTCTCCTTCTCCACCCAGTTCTGGATATGCTCACTTCAAAAATCTGCCCCTAAATATTCGCATCTTCTTCTTAAACCCACCTGTCGGCAATTTGTCCAATGACACACCCTGACCCCACTTGCTCGACGAGGGTGGAATGTTTAACCGGTAAAATGGATATAGAGAACCATTTCGATCGTAGCCACGAGGCTCGCTAAGGAATGCATGACCATCAAGAGATGAATTGAACCCGTTTTAAGTCGCGCTACTCCCAACAAGATACCAAGAGCAAAAACGGTCGTAATGCCGTAAATGTCGTACTGTACATGGATGACAGCCCAAAAGAAGGAAGTAATTCCAATCGCTCCTATGGGACCCAATCGGGAGTACCGAATCCCTTGAAAGAGGAACCCACGAAAGAAAATCTCTTCAAAAATCGGCGCCACAATGATGATCGCGAAAAGAAGGGCCGGAAGAAAGGAAGCGGTTTTATAAGCGTCGACCATAGAAGGGGGAACGATCGGACGATGGAGAAGTAAAGTAACCGCATCGGATAGAAATAAAAGTGCTGCCAGAATAAGGAGCCACTTGACCCACTCGCTCGTCAGGGGCTCCTTAAAACCAATATAATTCTTGATGGAAATATTCTTGCGAAGTTTTGTGAACAAAAGAGTCAGAGGGATGCAAATCAGTCCCGAGACGATCTCGCTTATGGCGATACAAAATCCATTGGAGGACAGGCTTTTCGCATAGACCTCCAAATCCAATCCTGGATGCTGGACCTTCGCGAGAGAAACGAAGCCAATCACAGTCAGCAATTGAAGGGCACAAAAGAGAGCGAAGATGATCGCCGAAAACCCAAGGGTCGCCCAAAATCCCCAGGGCTTCACTTTAATTTCATCTGATGATAGCGACAACTCATTCGACAACATGGAATCCTCTCCAGAAAGAGGGCCGTAGGTTCTAAAACATTTTCACCTGACGAGGTCTACTTCTTACCGGTTACCTTTTTCACCAAATTCCGCCAACATTGAAGACTTGATCCTGTATTCGCTCCACACTTCAACAAAATCTTCTGTCAAGTTTCAAGATCAGGAACCAGTTATTCATGCCAATTAATTTCTGATGTCAAGTTGTTTTAGAAGCGACGTCCCCATCTACTTTTGAAGAAAAAATACCTTTTACAACTTGAACGCTGTTTTCAGTGGGTTGTTTGACTCTTCCTGAGCCAGAGATCGTCGATTGTGGAGCCTTTTAGGAGGTCGCAACTGGCCCAGCCATTCCTTACAAGGCAAGGGATCCACCTCATTGATCTTCTGAACCAGCCTGACCCAGTTTTTTCTGCCCGCGGCCAGGCAGTTTTAGTCGCCAAACGCCTAAATAAAGTAGGCCAACGAAGACAAGTCCCATAAATATGATCGCAATTCTTCCCCAAAGCCCAAGATGCTTATTGCCGTCAAACGTTGTTATCAACGTGTTGACAGTGGATATAACCGAGAGGAGGGCAAATACAAGTCCTCCTACGGCAAACCTAAACGTCCTTGTTGCGCTTGCGGAATCCTCAATCCATTTGAACATTTCTTCCAATGCTCCTAATTGGTTTTTGATCTGATCGACTAACGTATTCATCTCTTCTGCTTTCCAGAATTCCTGCAATTGCTTCATGTACGCTGCTTTCAAGCGCACGTTTATTGGACTGGATTCGACGATAAAAGAGATGACGAACATGCGGAAAAGCTTTAGTTGGCCGTAGCCCTCCGCTGCAACCATGGACGCACCGTTCATTCCACTTTGCAGCTTGTGCAGGTCGCAGCGGAGATGCTTTTGAATCCAGAGGAAGCCAACAAAGGTCGAAAACCCAATTCCAAGTACCGGCAGATATGAACGATCCAGGGATTTGATTGAGGCATCTTTGTAGCGGATGCTGATCTCCTCAGACCCCTGGTTTTCGACGAAATCGATGAAATATACATCAAAAAGGATGTCTTCGTAGATTGAGAACATTTTGGGATCTTCACGGACGGACTGCTCCGCGCGACGAAAGCTGTCCAATCGACTTCCCGAATGAGACGGAACAAGTTCTCTGTTGTAAGCGATAGCTTGTTTGCATTTCTCGATGTCATCAGTGGAACAAAGAAGCGGGCTCAACATCTCGGTGGGAATGCAAGCGAAGATAACATCGGCAATCTCGTTGAAGATAAAGGTCAGCTCCACATAGTGCTCCTCGACGATTTCTTCCAGTTGAGCCAGACTGAAGAATCTTTTGCCGTCGAAGGAAATTTGCACCATGACCAAGATGACGCCGGTTGGACAAATCCAAATCAAGTGATCAAATTTGTATCCGTGAGGTGGAAGGGGCAATCGTTTTTCCTGAATGTACGTTGATAAGGCAAATACATCGAACAACTCGGTGTACGTGATCGTCAGTGGCTTGTCGAGCGGGAAAAACGTCTCTGGATGATAATCCATTTGAGCGATTTGAAAATGAGTTGCACTCTGAGAAATTCGCTGGGAGATCTGGTCTTTGACTTTGTTCCAGCTACTGGGGTCCCGTGTAGGATATAAGTAGAATGGAATGCTAATGTGGAACCCTGCCATGAAAACAAGACTGTGTTTGCCTGCGTTTTTATCGTTTGGAAACATCTTCTCATCCGTGAACAACATTTTGAACCTCCATCGGCGTGTTCACTCAGATTGAGCGAGCACGAATCTTGCGAGAGCAGTAATCAGACGCGAATCCGCCTCGACACGTTTGTTGATATCGGCTAAACCTGGAATCTCAGTACAGGCAGTCCGTGGGATGCCTGAGTGGAAGAGAAGGTCCTCAAAAGAGCCATCGCGATAGTCAAAAATGATTCCTTCGCGTACAAATCCACCCTCCAGCGGTCCGTCGGGGAAGAAGTCAAAGAACTTAGCTGCTTCATCTCGCAGGGCGTGAGAAAACAAACCAGGTGTCGGAGAAGTCTCAAACGTGTATAGATAGCATTTTAAGTACTCCATATCTTCGTGCAGTGAAAGGAAGCCATGACTTGCCAATGATGTGAGCAAGGGCAAGTGCCTTAGCAAGATCTGCCCTTCCCGAGAAGGCGGTGGTTCGTTGGGTCCGCGATGTACAGTTGGATTGCTATGAAAGAATCCCCGGTTTGGGTCTTCTCCCCAGATATTTGTGCGTATGTGATTACGGAAACCAGTCGGGTTTACCAAAGGCAGGAAAGACAGGGTCAAGGAATGAAACGATTCTAAGCTGTTCAAGAAACGGGTAATTCCCCAGCATCCAGCTGGTTCGTCGCCGTGAAAGCCTGCGGCAAAGAGAACACGTGGCCCTCCATTTAGAGTTATCGGTGTGAGGAGCAAAAGCGGGTAGCCCTCGATATCTCCTAAGTTTTGAATTCGCAAACCGCGCCTTGCCGCCAATTCGCGCAGCCGTTGCATCAGTTTATCGTAATCAAAGGCGTCGCACTTCTCCGTGTCGATCCAAGTACTGCTTTTCGATCTATCTCCAGAAAACCTTTTACCCATTTGCATTGTGAGTGCATCCTAAAATATATGCTATGTATGATAAGGATTCGCTTTTTAGTGAGTTGAATATACGAAAAACAAAGTTGTATGTCAAGAAAAAGGACCACAAGATATGCGGTCCTTTCCGCATTTGTCAATCAAATAATCCTATTGGTTTATCATATCGAATACAGCAATCGACTTACCGATTAGGGGTTGAAACATTGCATTATAGGGTGAAAATGAAAAATCAAGACTTCAGGAAGAAGTCACCATCACACTTGACAATGTCTGTATAGTCAAATTCTGACTTTCACACATGATTAATAAGAAGCGAGGATATCCTTTGAGGTCACTCATACATCATCAAATTCACATCGCAGGGGTCAGGCCTATTTTCTTAGCGTTCACCTTTTTCTTGGATCAAGCTAGAATCAGGGGGATTCCTTACCTTTCCTTGTCTGGCGTGCTTTTTCCATCAACCAGTTGACGAGCGGTTTTAATTTCTCCGGCATGGCTTCCTCGCTCACTCTCACCGCGTACTGCCGGCCACTTTCTTCCAGCCTTAATTCGTACTGAAAGCGGTCAGGCTGGGGAGACCGCGACACGATCTTCCCGGGCAAATTAAAGAAGTCAGCTTCCTCAACCAGCTGGCGAAGCTTCAGAGCTTCATCTGGCGCAAGGTCTTTTTTATCAACAGCCGTTTTCATCGTTATGCCGGCAAAGCCACCGCTTCGTTCAATGGAGATCCGCAAGGTCTTTTCCTCCCCTGGCATTAAGTTACCCCAACCGCTTTCCAGGCTTTCTGCACCGCTTTCATCTCTTTGCTTCCATTACCGTAGAGATCCTTGGCAACACTGATGGTGGTAGACGCAGCACCTGCAAAATTCGACTTACTCCGCAGCCGATCCCGAAGAGCAATGTACCAGATCTTTCCTGCCTTCGTCCAGGCATTACCACCGATCTCCATGGCCGCAAGATAGAAGGCATGGTTAGGAATGTCAGAGTTGATATGGACGCCGCCGTTATCCGAAGTGGTTTGCACGTAACCCTTCATCGTAGCCGGCTGCGGGTCCTTCCCAAGGACGGGATCATCATAGGCTGTCCCGGGCGCCTTCATGGAGCGGAGGGCCTTTCCGTGAATTTTGGGCATTAGAAGACCCGCGCCGATCAGCCAGTCGGCTTTGGCCGCTGTTTGTTTGAGGGTCCGTTGTTTCACCAGAGAGCCGAAGACGTCCGACATGGACTCATTCAATGCCCCTGGCTGGTTGGAATAAGCAAGATTGGCTTCGTACTGGGTCACGCCGTGAGTCAACTCGTGGCCGATGACATCGATACATTTGGTGAAGCGAGCAAAGATCTCACCGTCTCCATCGCCATACACCATCTCACTGCCGTCCCAGAAGGCGTTGTCATAATTGACATCGTAATGGACATAGGAGACGATAGACATCCCCCGGTTGTCTATGGAGTTGCGCTGATAGATATCGTAGTAGAGGTCATAGGTGGCGCCTGCTCCATCATAGGCTTCGTTGACCGCAACATCCTTTCTGGGGGGATCACCTTCTTTGCGAACCAGAGTGCCCGCAGGAGGCTGCCCGTCTTTGTGCTTGCAATCATAGACAGTACGGGATTTATGGCCGACAGGCGCCGCTGACGGAAGGATGCCCAATGCATGGCGTTGCCCTCTGATAAAGCCAGCCGAAGTCAGGTTCCGGAGAGCCCAATCCCTCTGATGAGGCTTGCCGCGCTTAGCAATCTCTTCCAGCATGTACGGGGGGATGATAGAACGGATTCCTACATATCTGATCGGTCTCATGATCTTCTCCTTTTTGAAAGGAAATAAAGGTAATTACAGAATATCAAAAAGTATTACGTGTTAGAACTATTTTATTTTCGCTTCTGCTCAGTGCAGAGCCGTCGGTAGGAGGTTAAGTCTATTTTCTTATCGTTCACCTTTGCCACTAGTATCTACTTGACATAATAAGCGTAATATGCTAACTTTCCTGTATTATGAGCAGGAAAGCAAAAGAAATCACGTTGGAGCCCGAGCAACGGGCTGAGTTGGATCGATTGGTTCGAACCCATACCACTCCCAAGCGTATGGCGGAGAGGGCGCAAATTATTCTCTGGGGTGCTGAAGGGCAGAGTAACACGGAGATTGCCAAAAGGCTGAGGACTCGTGTTGCACGCGTTTGCAAATGGCGTAGCCGTTTCGTCAGAGAAGGGTTGGCAGGTTTGCTTGATGAACCGCGCCCCGGGCAGCCACGTAAGTACACCGCAGAGACCGAACACACAATTCTGCGCAAGATCGATGAAGCTCCTCCGAAGGGATATGCCCAGTGGAACGGAAGGCTTCTGGGGGAGAGGACGAGCATCCCGGATTATGAAGTGTGGGCGGTGTTGCGCAAGTATGGGATTAGCCTTCAGAGACGGCGCAGTTGGTGTATTTCGACGGACCCTGAATTTGCACGGAAGTCCGCTGATATTGTTGGGCTTTACCTGGATCCTCCTGAGAACGCCATGGTGGTATGCATGGATGAGAAGCCAGCCATTCAGGCGTTGGAACGGGCTCAGGGGTGGCTTAAACTGCCCAATGGCAAGGCGCTGACGGGAGCCAACCATGAGTATAGACGGCATGGAACGAGTACCCTCTTTGCAGCCTTGAATGTGGCCACGGGACAAGTGAAGGCGGGCCATTACGGCCGCCGTCGTCGCCGGGAGTTTCTGGATTTTATGAACGAGATCGTTGCCGAACATCCGGACGAGGAAATCCATGTGATTATGGACAATTTGAAGACTCATCGACCGAAGAGGGATCATTGGATTAAACGCCATCCGAAGGTTCATTTTCATTTTACGCCCACACATGCTTCCTGGCTGAACCAGATCGAAATCTGGTTCAGTCTTCTGAGCCGCTATGCCTTGAGGGGCGCCTCCTTTACAAGCGTCCGACAGTTGCGCCAGGCGATCGATGAGTTTATTTCCGTCCATAACGAAAAGGCAGCCCCGTTTGAATGGACCAAGCGTTATGTCAAATCAGTTCACCCTAAAAATAAGTACGCTTATTTATATAATTAGATACTAGATTACATAGAAAATAACGTGTCCGTGTCACGTGTCCGTAAACCGTAATATTTTTTTGAGGATGACGAAGCCGTCATGAAACATTCCGTAAACATCAAAGTCTTGATCCCGAGATTTACTCTTATCTGCTCGATGGGCGAGTGGTGCTCGATGGCACCTTTTTTCTGGATTAAGTCAGGATCAGGGGGATTCCTTACCTTTCCTTGTCTGGCGGGCCTTTTCCATCAACCAGTTGACGAGCGGTTTTAATTTCTCCGGCATGGCTTCCTCGCTCACTCTCACCGCGTACTGCCGGCCACTTTCTTCCAGCCTTAATTCGTACTGAAAGCGGTCAGGCTGGGGAGACCGCGACACGATCTTACCGGGTAAATTAAAGAAGTCAGCTTCCTCAACCATCTGGCGAAGCTTCAGAGCTTCATCTGGCGCAAGGTCTTTTTTATCAACAGCCGTTTTCATCGTTATGCCGGCAAAGCCACCGCTTCGTTCAATGGAGATCCGCAAGGTCTTTTCCTCCCCTGGCATTAAGTTACCCCAACCGCTTTCCAGGCTTTCTGCACCGCTTTCATCTCTTTGCTTCCATTACCGTAGAGATCCTTGGCAACACTGATGGTGGTAGATGCAGCGCTTGCAAAATTCGACTTGCTCCGCAGCCGATCCCGAAGAGCAATATACCAGATCTTTCCTGCCTTCGTCCATGCATTACCACCGATCTCCATGGCCGCAAGATAGAAAGCATGGTTAGGAATACCCGAGTTGATGTGGACGCCTCCGTTATCCGAAGTGGTTTTCACGTAGTCCTTCATGGTCGCCGGCTGTGGGTCCTTTCCAAGGACGGGATCATCGTAGGCTGTTCCCGGCGCCTTCATAGAGCGGAGGGCCTTCCCGTGAATCTTCGGCATTAAAAGTCCCGCACCGATCAGCCAGTCGGCTTTGGCCGCCGTCTGTTTCAAGGTCCGTTGTTTCACAAGGGAGCCGAAAACGTCCGACATGGACTCGTTCAATGCCCCTGGCTGGTTGGAATAAGCAAGATTCGCCTCGTACTGGGTCACGCCGTGAGTCAGCTCATGGCCGATGACGTCGATGCATTTGGTGAAGCGAGCGAAGATCTCACCATCTCCGTCACCATACACCATCTCACTGCCATCCCAGAAGGCGTTGTCATAGTTGACATCGTAATGGACATAGGAGACGATAGACATCCCCCTGTTGTCTATGGAGTTGCGCTCATAGATATCATAGTAGAGATCATAGGTGGCGCCTGCTCCGTCATAGGCTTCATTGACTGCAACATCCTTTCTGGCGGGATCACCTTCTTTGCGGACCAGAGTGCCCGTAGGAGGTTGCCCGTCTTTGTGTTTGCAATTATAGACAGTACGGGATTTATGGCCAACAGGCGCCGCTGACGGAAGGATTCCCAATGCAAAGCGCTGCCCTCTGATAAAGCCAGCCGAAGTCAGGTTCCGGAGAGCCCAATCCCTCTGATGAGGCTTGCCGCGCTTAGCAATCTCTTCCAGCATGTACGGGGGGATGATAGAACGGATTCCTACATATCTGATCGGTCTCATAATCTCCTCCTTTTTGAAAGGAAATAAGGGGTAATTACAGGATATCAAAAAGTATTACGTGTTAGAACTATTTTATTTCCGCCTGTGCTCAGCGGCGAACCGTCACTAGGTGGGATCAAGTCTATTTTCTTAGCATTCCCCTTTTCCACCAAATTCCGCTAAGATCGAAAACTTTATCCTGGATTCTGTCCACACCTCGATAGAATCTTCTGTCAAGTTTCAAGACCAGGCACCACCTATTTCTGCTCTTTCGCGGGTTTTAAAATATTAAATGTT
Source organism: uncultured delta proteobacterium (assembly GCA_963827685.1). Lineage (GTDB taxonomy): Bacteria > Desulfobacterota > BSN033 > BSN033 > UBA1163 > UBA1163. Next base: position 525,009 of record CAWHBU010000003.1, read on the forward strand.
TAACTGATATAATTGTGATAATTGTCGGGAGTCCCCTCACTGATCTCAAACTCCTCGGTGTTATCATCTGAGTATTGAGACGAATAGGCTATGAGATAGGCGTCATGGGGGCTATATCCTGCCTTCAACGCAACGATATACGTAATGTAATAATGAAACTCAATATCCATAAACATTCAACTCTTTCCGTTAAAAGTTTAAATCCGCTTCTCCTCAATTTCATTTCTAAGTTGTTTTTTGGATTACCTTTCCGTTGTTGCGGCCTTCGGGGGTGCAGGCTTCTGGGGTCCAGCCTTCTTAGGTTCAGCATTCTGGGTGACCACTTTGATTGTCGTTGCGATCATCTTATCCCCTTCCTTCTTGTACTCCACCGCGACCGGCATCTCAGCCTTCAAATCGTTAATCTTAAGCTCCGCTTTGTCTTTGGTAATCTTTGTTTGCTCATCAACTACAAAGGTGTTCTTTGTTTTCCCATCGGCACTAGTAACGACAATGCTTTTTGCCCCCGCATCGACGCTTTCGATCTTTCCACTGAATGCTGGAGGGGACACTTTGATCGCCGTTGCGGTCGCCTTATTTCCTTCCATCTTGTCGTAGCTTACGACAACCTGCATATCTTTCGTCAAATCGGCGAAGGTAAGAGTCTTTCCGTCTTGGCTGATCTTTGTTGTTTGCTCATCAACTACAAAGGTGTTCTTTGTTTTCCCATCGGGTACTAGTAACGACAATGCTTTTTGCCCCCGCATCGACGCTTTCGATCTTTCCACTGAATGTGAGAGGCGCGGCAGGCTTCTTTGTTTCTGGTTCGCCGAGTTTCTTAGTTATAGCGTCTATTTGGCCGTCGAGATAAATTATGTAACTATCTTTTTTAATTTCTTCATCAGTTATTGTTGGCTTCTGGTGTCTCAATTCGCTTATCCGATTATCCTTTTCAAGGACAAGTACTTTCAATTTTTGCTCAAGCGATGCCCTGTCTTGACCTGTCGCAGGTTGTGTACCTTCCTCTAAGGCTTTCTGGAGACCAAGCATAAACGAACATGTCTGATGGTATTTTATAATATCAGCCAAAGCAAAATTCAAAGGGTAATCTTCGTATTTCCCGCCTTTATTAGCTTCGTATTTTGTCATTATAGCGTTTCTCTCATTAAGTCGTATTTCGTTAATTTTTTTGATAATAGCGGGGACCAATACTGACTTATAAACTGTTTCGTTAACCAGAGACCGCTCTGAATTTGAAAAAAATGCCAGTCCAGCCAAGATAGACTTGCCTATTGCTCCGGTAGTTATCGTCGCTGCCCCGGAGAAAGCATTAGTAAGTGTTCCCGTTATGATATTCACTGTTGCTTCATTTCCTAATATTGTTTTCATATGCTTTTCACACATCCCATCAGATATGGCAATTAGATCCCCAATGAGAAGGTTTCTCTGATATACGCAAAGTTTATTAAGCTGATCGTCACTTAGCAGGTCTTTTCCCCTACACTTGGCGTCCATTTTCCCGTTTGCTGCGTCGCCGAAAAGGTTATTATAAAGGTCACTATATTGTTTATCGTATTCTAATGGTCTAATAGAATAGTCACGATATATTAAATTATCAAAAAGCGACCAGCATGAACAAAGTAGTAAAGCAGTCAGTATCATCAAAACATATTTATATAGAGAAGTGGGAAAATAGGAAGGAAATAAGATCTTTCTCGCTTTCATATTAATTACCTCCTGTTTTAGATAAGAATATCGTTTCTGCGATGCGAATCAACTCTCTTTTTGCTCAACCCTTCCCAAATCCTGTCTCGTGGTCCTACCAAATAAGTAACCGGCAATCGCTCCGAGAACTCCAATGGCCGAGGTAAGTTGTTCTGTTGTGGGAGATGCAACCACTACAAACAAAATAGCTTGCACGACTAGAACGAGGCCACCTCCGTTGACGATATTTGCTGCTGTAAAATTTCTGCTATATTTCATGAAAAGCAATATCAAAAACAAAAACAGAACTGTTGCTGCTGCAATGATCACAAGCAATATCAATTTTTGTTGATATTGAATCGCCCGTAATGCATAAAGACCGCTACCTGAGACTTCCTTCGGCTCCTTTTCTTTTACAAATTTCAAAACATCGTCGATCGCTTTTTTAGAGGGAACCTCTTGGGCATATAGATTGCCACAGAACGGCAAAAGCATAGCGATTGAAATTAATATGATAAGCATTATTCTCATAAGACTCCTCCTTGCCCTTTTTATGGGCACTTCTTTGACATGATGAGTTCATCCACGATCCTCTGCAGATTCATATAATAATCCACATAGTTTTGACTTTGCGGGGAGGCACAACTATTAATCAACTTCTCCTTTAGTTGTTTCAAATCTGAGCAATTTAAGGGCTGAATGCGTTGTCTGAATTCAATGTAGACGCTAGCATCTATGCTCTTCTGTTGCTGTTGGGACCCTTCTGGAGGGAGCGGCAGAAGTTCACCACAATAAATTGAGCCCCCTGTTGCAAAAATCATAACGATTATTACTAAGATGCCCTCAATACTTTTTAATGAATAAGGAGTGACTTTATAATTCATTTTCTGCCTCCCTTCGATAGACTCTGTTAGTCTGCCTTCTTGGCGATGGTGATGTTAACTGATCCTCCTTCGGGAATTGATGTTTCAGGCACGGGTTCTTGTTTTATCACCTTCCCGACCAAGGTCTGATCTTCTGTAGTGTCTTCAGAAGACTCACCCAATTCCAGGTTAGCAGTTTTCAAGATTTCTTCTGCTTCTTCTTTTGTCTTGTGCAAAAGATTAGGGACTTTCACTTCAGAAACTTTTTGTACTTTAACAGCCTTGAAAATGCTACTTACTTGGACATCCAACCATTTGAAGACTTCTCGAGAGCCATAACCTGAAAGTACACCGAGTCCAAACATAGATAGCGTCTGCCTTATATTGTTAGTATTAGCCTGGAAGTCTTCTCCAAGAACTGCCATCCCACTACGGACTAAGGCAAACGCAAAGAGGGCCAAGGTAGTACCAATCCATGGATCAGTGATATGCTTCCACACAAATCGATGACCGAAAGCAGATCGCTCACTATGCCAGCCTATAACACTCCGGATTCCATTGATAACGCCTCCAAGACCACCCCCAATAAATGTAAACACAACTAGTCGGAAAGAAGGAGAATCAAGTCCAATATCCTTATAGCCGACCCATCTAACCAACGAATATTGTCTAATCCACACGTCAAAAAGTTGCCAGAAAAAGAAGGCAAGCATAAATAGTAGATATAGGATGCTTATGATTGCAAAAGATGTGTCTAAAGCCTTCTCAGGGTGCAGTTCGTAAACAATGCCGGTCACCTCATCGCGGACATAGATTTTCTCATGAGTCTTCCTCTTCTTCTTTATTTCCTCCTGTGTGCTATTTTGGGGAACCTCTTTGTTGGGTAGTGGATTATTCATGACAAACCTCCTTTCCAATATGGGACCAAGCTTTCAGGCGGCCTTCCCGTAAAAGTAACTCTTAATAAAGTCACCACTATTCGCTTTCCTGTCCTTCTTGGACCAAATGAGGCCCAACCTCCCCTCCCCTTCTTCATAGAATAGGACATAATTCAGGTTGACGATGCTTCCTTAAGTGAGCCTGTCCACGCCTCAAACCGCTGAGATGCGTTTTCTTGCTCCGAATAAATAATGGTATAAGTCAAGTGCTTTAAACCAACGAATCCTCCAGCCTGTCCCTTAATATACCTTTCCCGCCACGTGCCTGTATTTAAGTAAATTTGCTCTAACTCGGCAATCTCGTCGCAAATATGAACAATCATGCCTGCTCTTTTTTTGTGAAGCCGCTCCAATAGTCGAAACTGTAACCCTTTGCACCTTTGATATGGCGCAGGTCCTCCTCAGAAGAGTAAAAGATGACATACGTGAGGGCCTTGGCGCTTGCAAACGTTGAGTCAGCCTTGCATTTTCTGATCTGTTGGCGCCACGTCCCGGTATCGAAAAAGAACAGCTCATTGCCGTCGTTGTCGCGACGCTTCAAAAATTCGACGCATGGAGAATGTGTGTGGCCGGCCACAACATATCTTCCTGCGCTTGTGCTTAATATCTCTTCCCGTTGAGCATATTGCCACGGTTGCGGCCCGTCGGAATGCATGCTACTGATAAGTGTGATGATGGATTTTGTGGGGAGCAGTTTGGTCGGTAGCCATTTGGCTAATGGAAGAATTTTCCCCCACGTTCCCAATTTGCTCCGCAAGAATTTACTGTTTAAAGCCTTCTTCACGACGTTATCGGCGACAGGCGTGAGGTATTCCCAGACATCGATGTCATCTGGCGTTTTCACTTGTAAAAAATCTACTATATCTGACTGTGGACGCAGGTTGTCGAATTCAAGCAGTTTACAGTAAATAGACTGATGTAGCTGGTTACCCGACTTGATTTCCTCTTCATGAAGTTTTCTGTATTCGAATGCGAGACCAGCGGCTATATCAATGGTCGCATAGTCCCCCAACGGAGCCTGAGAATAGTCTGCAGGATCAACATTGAATACCCCTATCTCCGGGATATTTCCTGCAAAATTGCTTCGGTCATACTCATGTCCGTGTCTGATGAGCACTCCATATTCGTCCGAACGATAAACATGATCAAATTCCGCGTCGTCCGGGTTGTTCTGTCCCAATAATTCTGCTTTAGCTCTTTTTCTCAGATCGGGATGCAGATTAATGAGACGGTCGTGATTGCCCGGCAGATATTTAAAGACAATTTGACAGCCGTTTTTCAGTCTTTTCTGGATCGTTTCCTTGAAAATGCTGAAAGTTTTATCATTGCTTTTGATAATATCCGTCAGAATCGCATCAGCAACGGGATACCATTGATCCGGGGTATGTTCACCGTATGGCCTGACATCGCCTGCAAGCCATTTTTGACTCCGGTTGAGATCGAAAATATCCCCGGCCAGGATGATGATCAACTCCACGGCCTTATTACTGTCCGCTATTGTCAAAATCTCCTCAAAAAACTCTTTGAATGCATCGGGCGACACATTCCTGTCCACGGTGATGGGATTGTTATTTTTGTCTGTAATAGTGTCATTTACTGTATCTTGAAAGTGAAGATCGCTTATCACAACCAACATAAGAACCTCCTTTCAACCGTTATCTTCCAGCGGGTTATTCCTAGTTATCGACTGCTTTCTTTCCTATGACAATTTTAGACGACCGTAAACAATTCCTGATAAAGCTCGTTTTGCATTTATCATGAACAGCCTGTGCTATTTCAGCCGTAGGATCACATTTTTATACCCTCTTTAATAAATACGTCTTGTGAGGAACTTTGGTTTGCCAGAGGTGCTCTGGGCCTGTGTTGGTCGTTGCCACATCCCTGGCAAGATCGATTCCTACCGCAAGATACGCCTCCTGCACGAAGGCTGAACAGTAAAGCGCATGCTTTGTATTCCAAAGGTTGCGCCATTTTTCGGTCCCGGATAGATAGGCGAATAATGTGCCGAAGAGTCCGGAAATAGAGTACATGATCTTCTTTTTAACCATGTCGAGCGCCTTCTGAACTATTTTATCGGCGTCTGGATCGCTCAACCCGAAATCGAGAACGGCGCAGTGCAAAGCCTTTTCCGTCCCATAGTACTTATCGATCCTGTTCTCTTGTGCACCGTTGATGATCCGCATCCGGAACAATTCCACAGTGATGTCGGACTCTGCAATCCAATCGTGGCCGTCGGGTCTCTTGCCCGTGAAGAGAAAAGCATGTGCCCACAGACTCGGCTTCTTGTCAGGCGTGACCAGTGCCTGCGCCTCACAGATAGCCCGATGGATCCACGATGTTCCTCCCACCAGCCCGACCGCACCCTTCCTCGCATACCGCTTCCAGAATTCTTCCCTTGAAACCCCTTCAATCTCTTCTATAGACATCGTAAGCCTCTTTTCTCCACGCCCTCTGGTGAATTATTTTGAGTGGGCCCAAAGAGATGGTCTTCAATCCAAAGTGATTAGGCTCTGCGCCTCCCTGATGGCCATGCCAATCATGTCTTTAGCCCCTACAATTCCGATGATTCCCGGCTCATAATTGCTCGTAAAAAACTGAAGGAGCCGAGGATTTAATTCCTCCATAACTTACCCTCCATTGGGAGTCAGGCCATAAACCGGGTTGCCACGCCTGCGTGCCGTAACGCCTTCTGCGCAGATACGCCGTCAATCCAGATGCTTCTCGTTTAGTTTAATGGGAGATCAAATTGCGGAAGGCTCTAAGGGAACGGATCTACCCCTTAGAGCCAGAGCCATTGCCAGGGCATCTTTTGGTAGGACCTTTTCATCTTTCCCTCCAAAAGACTGAACTGTAGCAGGAATAAGCGTCCGGAGACTACATCTTCGTTTGTTATCAAATTTCTTGAAGGCCGATGGTACAACCCACCCTAAGAACGGAACGGACTCTATCAAAATTGTGCAGGGAAGTCAATTAATATTTTTTGCTCACCCCATCCCGCAATATTGTTCTTGCTAATCCCCAAAGTCAGGTCCCCTTCGGAAGGTCTTTTCTCACCCAAGGAAGCCCCAATCTGTCCTTTTTGAAGGTTCTTTTCTTTCTTCAATCTAGAAACTTAAAGACTGAACCGTGCATCGAATTCGAAAACTCATTGATTTGCGAAAGTGAAACTATGGAAAGCTCTAAGGCAGCACAAGTATCGCCTTAGAGCTTTTGCCAGAGCATCTTCTGGAAGGACCTTTTCATCGTTCACTCCAGGAGGTTATAAGCACTAATGGGTTGATGGGTTAATGCTTTAAAAAGTCAACTCCTTTTTTAGAGAATGCATAAATGATAAGTTACGGGCGATCTCGAAGAGAAAAATATCATTTTATTATACGCAAACCACGTGCCAGTCATTGGATGTCCAAATAAATTGTTGATAACAACCTGATGCTTAAGGTATTTTCCTCTCTCCATCATTTTCGAGAAGCCACCAAAACACAACTAAGGAATTGCCTACTTTAATAGGCAGTTCATAAGAAAATGGGCAACCCTTCGTGACAGGTACGTCACCCTCGAATCCCGCACTTGGCTAATAAAATTTTCCGACTTTTTGGGTTAAGGTCAGGGTTACGAAGCCCGTTTCGTACAATGAACGATGGACAATGAACAAAGAAGATAATACACTGTTCATCGTTTATCGTTTAATGTTCATCGTCCCTAAATAACACATGCATCGTCACCCAGAATGGACACAGCCTCATCATACCACAGAAGAGGTTACAGATTGGTAACAGATTCGCAAAAAAATGAGGAATCTTTTTATCTTGCGTTCTATCGCCTTGAATTCGAGGCTCGCTTCTTTCTTAAGCTCTTGTTTATTTTAACTTTTTCAAGGCGCCCTCTTTCAGGACTCAAGATTCTCCTGGTAGGCGGAATAGAGAAGAAAGGCCACCCTATCTTGCGGTCTTTTTTGCTTGACATACAACTCCGTTTCTCTTATGTTCAACCCAACCCGAAGCGAGTTCTCATCATTCATTCGCTATCAGTCATTCTTCATCACTAATCACTCTTTTCAGGAGGGCTTTCATGACAAATCAAATGGTCAAATGGGAAGTGAAAGACGGTATCGGCGTAATCACCCTCAACCGCCCGGAAAAGCGCAACGCCATTAACGGAGAGGTACTGGAAGGAATCAACAATGCATTCTCGGAACTCAGCCTGAGCTTGGAAGCCAAAGTTATTCTGCTCCAGGGTGCCGGTCCGGCCTTCTCTGCGGGCATTGATTTTAACTACCTGGCCGATACTGCCCAGGATCATGGGAGGGCCTCCGGGATCGGCCTCCGAGAGCGTATTGATGCGATTCACACCATCTTCAATCGGATTGAACGCATTGAAAAGCCTGTAGTGGCCAAAATTCAGGGCTTCTGTGGCGGGTTGGGGCTGGAACTGGCTTTGACAGCCGATTTCCGAGTCGCCTCCGAGAACGCAACACTGGGGGTTCCCGAGATTATCCTGGGGATCATTCCGGATTGTGGCGGAACGACCCGGTTAACGCGTATGCTCGGTCCAGCCTGGGCCAAGGAGCTGATTATGACTGGGGACATGATCTCTGCCCGGAGAGCTTATGAGATCGGCCTGATCAATCGGATCTTTCCCGATGCCCAACTCGAAGAGCAAACCAATCTCTTTTTGGCTAAACTGCTCCAAAGGCCTTCCCTGGCCCTGGGACTGGCCAAACGGGCTATCGATTGGGGGGTGGGGCTGGACAAGATGACCCACATGGAGATCGAAGCGCTGGTCCAGAGTCTTTTGGTTACGGCGAAAGATTTCCCCGAGACTTTGCAAAAAGGTTTTGCCACATTGCTAAGAAAATAAATGGGATCAGTAGTGTCCCAACGTTTTACGCATAGGGACATGTAAGCCTTTAAATCTAACAGGAATTGAGCCGAAAATTTTTTTTCGATTTCAATATCCCAATAGGCCGTACTTCTGCATCACCACAGAAGGAGATGGCCCGTGAACTCCGGAAAAACGATCTTTGCCCAGCTCATGGAGTTCTCACCCGCTTACGAATTTCAAAAATGCGTTCAACGATACAACGGCCACTACAAAGTGAAACACTTTTCTTGCTGGAACCAATTTCTCTGCATGGCCTTCGCCCAACTGACTTATCGAGAAAGCCTCCGAGATATCGAGGCCTGTCTCCGTTCGGTCCAACGGAAACTCTATCATGCGGGCTTCCGAGGGAACGCCTCGCACAATACTCTGGCTCATGCCAACCAGGTCAGAGATTGGCGAATCTATGCCGACTTTGCCCAGATCCTTATCAGCAAGGCTCGTCGCCTCTACACAATTCTACAGATTTTGAGTATCACCCTTTTCGAGAAAACGCCCATTTTAGAGGCTCTTTCGATCATTCGAACCAAAGAATTAGAGCATGTACCTTGTAACCAGTTTACTTTATTCGATTAACGTTGGGACACTACTGTTCCAAAATATAAACGTCGAATGATTGGTCCGCCCCCATTTATTGGGGGCGAGACCGATAAGATCAAGGCAGGCACGGAGGCCTGCCGTACAAAAAAATAATTTATGCGATTTCTACTGGTTGATCCACCCCATAAAATCTGGACTATTCTTCGAGCCTGGACCCCTTCACCGGGATGCCTCCAATTATTAGCCTATTTGGAAAGGGAGCAATTGGACATCGAATACATGGATTGCACCCTTAACGATAATCCCTGGAGGGATCTTGAGGAGAAAATTCGAAGAGAGAAACCCGATGTCGTGGGCATCTCTGTCATCTGCACAGCCTTCCTCTATGATGGGATGAATGCGGCCAGTCTGATTAAAGCGGCCAATCCTAAAACGATCATCATCATGGGAGGGGAACATCCTTCCTTTATGGCCGAAGAGACACTCCGTGATTGTCCAGCCATCGATTATATCTGTGTGGGAGAGGGAGAGGTCACACTCGCTGAATTTCTCCGCACCGTTGAGAAGAAGGGAGATCTCTCCCGCGTCTTGGGCCTTGCCTATCTCAATGAGAAAAAAGAATTCGTCTATACCGGTGATCGGCCCTTCATTAAAGATCTCGACACCCTTCCGATGCCTGCCTATCATCTCGCCAAGATGAATCATCCTTTTGTGACACTTCCCTCGGAAGGAAAAAGAGGGCTCGTGGTCAATTTTTCAAGAGGATGCCTCTGGGATTGCACCTTCTGTTCAGAATCGGCGTTTTATAGGAAGACGTGGAGGAGACGGAGTCCAAAACTGATCGCCGATGAGCTTGAGCTTCTCAAAGAGAAATATAATAAGGATATCTTCTATGTGGGTGACAATACCTTCAATGTCCAACGCGAGCAGGGGGTTGGCTTCATCGAGGAGATGCTCAAGCGAAAGACGAACCAGCACTTCTGGTTACAATCGAGAGCAGACCTCATTATTCGGGACGGAGACCTGCTCGATGGCTTCCGTGAGGCCGGGGTCTATCAATTTATGATGGGACTCGAATATCATTCTGATGCCGTTCTCAAGGACATCAAAAAGCACCAAACCACTGAGCAGGCGGTCAAGGCAATGGAGCTTCTGAAAAAACATAAGCTCATGGTCATGGCCACCCTTTTAATCGGGCACTGGAACGAAACAGAAAAAGACCGTAACGAGTTTTTCAATTTCTTTGGAAAATATGTGGACCATTTCGGCCTGAACCTCATTACCCCTCTTCCGGGAACCCCTCTTTTTAAACAGATGAAAGAATTGGGAAGGATCAAGGATTGGGATTATCGGAATTATGACTATCTCCATGCCGTGATGTCGGCCAAAGAGGTGGAAGATCTCGAACAGTTAAACCTCATCTATCGAGACATCATGAGGCGTTACTACTGGCGACCCAGAGAAATGCTCAAGATGTTTTCACCCAATCCCATTTTGAGGCACCATCACCGATATTACATCACCAAAGTCGCTTTCAACATTATGATGCACGAAGTCTTCGGAACACCGATCTGGGTGCAACCCAACTATGAGGAGTATAAAGATTATTTAGTGCAGAGGGGAGAGGCGCTTCCCAAAGAGTTGATGGCTTGGGCCAAATAGTCAAACCATGCCTTCTGGAGCGCCATCCTCCTTCTGGGAATGAGGGCAATGGGTGCAAACCTCAAGGTAAAGAATTGCTCCGCTTGATCGCGAAAGGTGAGATTGAAGAGGACGGTATCCGTTCCATAGTAATTATCACGACTGAGGAAGATCTTTTCCATTTTGGAGAAGGGAATTTGTAAATGGATTCTCTCGCCCCCCTTCCCTTCCGGAGCCTCGAAGGCAACCTTGTCTGTCTCCACCCAAAGGCGTCCCTTCCGTCTCGTTCCTTTAACCGGAAGCCCTCCATAGTAGTAAGCATGGCAAGGTTTAGGGGTCATCAGAATGAAATATAGCACGGAGGTCCTTCTTCAGCAATAGGGAGAAAATCATCCAAATTCCGATTTAGAAAATTGCCATTGCGAGGGAACCGAAGCAATCTCGCATTTTTCGATCAGATTGGAAAATGGGTTTCGTTCTCTAAATCGGATTTCGCGAAATGATCCGGACATTTTTATTGAACGGAGAAGAGGTTGAAGAATGAAAAAAGAGGCTCGATCCGATTTTTCCAAAAGATTGAAGAAAAATAGGGAGGCGCTGGATTTCCTTGATCGAAAACTATTAACCCTCCTCAATCAACGGCTCCGCATCACTCTGGAGATAGGAAAAATCAAAAAAGGGATCGACAAGAAGATTTATGATCCCGAGAGGGAAAAAGAAATTTTAGAAAGGTTACAACGAAAAAATAAAGGCCCTCTGAACGAAGAAGATTTAAAAAAAATATTTATGACGATCATGAAGATATGCCGGCGGTCTCAAATCTAAGTATGTCAAACATACGAACCATACTGGCTTTCATAAGAAATTGGATCCCTTCACCCCGTTAGAAATAATGCCCCACTGCTCTGCAGTCCCGCTATAGCGGGATTACATTCTAAATAATTCCGGCGGGGTTCAATGCCCCGCTGTAATTTCTAACGGGGCTCACTTTGCAACGGGAATCATGATTTTTTCCGCAGGGCCGGCGCCCTGCAATACTGCCTGGGATGCCCGTTTTCCACTTTCCATGGCAGTGGGAACTCCACCCATGAAAATCGTCGAGAAAGCCTGATAACCCGCCATATAAAACCCCTTCATCGGCGTCCTCACCAACTCCCGAGGATGGGTATCCTGACAATCTTCATAATTCCACGACCAACCTGCCACGGCTCCCCCACTCCTGCCACCCTGCTCCTCAAAAGTGAGAGGAGTGGCTATATCCGTGACTAAAATCGCCTTCTCCAACCCCGGAATGAGATTCTCAACTTCCCGGACTAAAGCTCTGCCCAGCCGGATTTTGTAATCCTGGTACAGAGGAAGCCTTTTCCCCCAGGCGGGGCGATATTTAGCAAAATGGGAATGATCAGCTTCGGTGCGAATCACAATGATCTCTGTTCCCGCAGGACAAAGCGTCCTGTCCCCCTTGCTCCACAAACTGACTTCCAGTTCCCGACCGGCAAGGTCTTCAGGATTAACTTCATCTCCATTCCAATCGAGCTCTTCGGTGGAATTTCCCTTGCCTCGCTTATAAATCAGCCTGTCGGCTTTCTCGAAAGAAGAGAGATCAACTCTGTTCGCATCCACACCCAAACATACTTGCAGATTTGACCTGGTCTGCTTGGCGTTGTGCACAGCGCAATACCACTCTTCAGGAACGGCTTTTGAGTCGATCAGTTTGATAAAGGTAGTTTTATAGTCAGCATTAGAAATCACGGCGTCGGAATCGATCTTCAGGCCGTCCTTGAGTGTCACACCCAAAACCTTACCCTTCTCTACTCGAATCTCTTTTACCTCTGTTCCCAATCTCATCTCACCGAAGTCTCTCGTATTGGAGACTTGATGCTCTCCCCGATGTCCAATGACTGCTTGGGCCAACCTCTCGCACAATGAACGCATGCCTCCAGCGGGATACCATATCCCCTCTTTGGCCATGGAGTTCCACATGGCAGCAAGCCACGGGAGGCTGCTGTAAGGCTCCTGAGTCCCCTGACTGCCCAGGATTCGGCGCAGTCTCCAATCATTGACCAAGCTTGAGAGATACTCTAAAACCGGCTTCTCTGACGCTTTCTCAAGAACGGAGCGATTGAAGGCATTATCTGGAGACTTCATAGCAGACAAAATCTCTTCCATATCCTTAAAAAATTGTTTGACAGATTTGCCCTCTTCGGGAAAAAGTTTTGTCAGCTCTTCGATCATCTCTGAGAAGGTAACCGAAAGAGGGATTTCCAGATCAAACGCTTTGATTCGATACTGCATCTGTGAAAGTTTTAGATCGTCTCCATCCAGCGCATGGAGGGTGTCTCTCACAATCGAAGGAGTGCTGAAACCAAGAGGACCCATAGGAAAGGTGAACCCTTTTCGTTTATACGCATAAGCCGTGCCACCGGGATGCGGGTTTTTCTCCAGAACTAAAACACGTAATCCCGCTTTCACCAGCATGGCGGCGGCCGTAAGACCCCCTATTCCTGCACCCACAATAATCACATCCCACTGATCAGACATGATGAAAAACGTAACACAGGCTACAATATTGAACAAGAACTTCTGAAAACTTTGTTGGAAGATTTTTTGTTTATTTTTTAAGAAGTTAGAGAATGGTTTCTGTCACGGGAAAAAAGAAATAGAAAATGCCGCATCGGCCAAGTTGCCGCTATCACAAAGGTTAACGCTGCGCTAAGATAGTTCTGAATGGTAACGATTATTTTCTGATGGAGTGATATTTCGATCTTTTCCCATGATTTGGCTTTTCATTAGGAAATCGACGGCATATGACGGTCAAAAAATGCCATAGGTTTTACCCCTATGAAATTCTATTTTTTTAGGAAACCATTAAATATCAACTTGTTATATGAATTGATTGTTTTTGGCATTGAAATTGCTGCCCCCAGGGGGGAACAGAAAAATTCTGGAGTCAAAGAGGTAATGCTTTATGGCAATTGTAGAAGGAGACAGATTCAGGGACAAATTAACCGGACAGTCCTTCGTCGTGAAGAAAATCATGGACAGTACCGTTATTCTGGAAGCCGAAGATACGCCCAATAGGTTTTGTCTCAGCAATGCAGTTGTGGAATTACTTTTCGAGAGGACAGAAAATAAAAAAAATATAAACTAAATTTTTCCACTTACCTTATGATCTAATGCCTTCTGTCTGAGCAAATGATCGACAAGAACAATACCCACCATCGCTTCACAGACAAGGTTGATCCTTGGAATGGCTGAGACATCGTGTCTGCCTTTGATTCGCAGTGAGACAGGTCGCATCGCTTGATCAACCGTCCTCTGCTCCAAACTGATCGAGGGAATAGGTTTCACAGCCACACGTAGAACAATATCCGCTCCATTCGATATTCCCCCCAGAATCCCTCCAGCGTCGTTTTTCTCGAATCCCTCTGGCCCTAAGGGGTCATTGGATTGTGATCCAAACATCCGGGCCACCCCAAACCCGGCCCCAATCTCCACGCCTCGCACTGCGCCGATGCTCATCAATGCCTTAGCGAGATCAGCCTCTAATTTATCGAATACCGGCTCTCCCAATCCTGGAGGACAACCTCGCACAAGGATCTCCACAATACCTCCTAATGTATCCCCTCGTGCTTTCGTCTCCTCGATCTTCCTTTCCATCGCCGCAGCGGCTTTCCGATCCGGACAACGCAAAACATTTCTTTCGATTTCCTCATCATCTATCTTTTCCGCTCGAATCCCTCCGAGCTCTAATGTGTAAGCAAGGATCTCAACCTTTTCTTTTCCCAGAATCTTTTTGGCCACTGCCCCTGCTGCCACCCTCCCAACGGTCTCTCTCGCTGAAGCCCTCCCTCCACCTCGGTGATCTCGGATTCCGTACTTAGCCTGATAGGTAAAATCAGCGTGACCGGGTCGGAAGACCTCCTTCCATTCTTCATATGAACTGGAATCAACGTCTTCATTTCTGATCACAAGGGAGATGGGTGTTCCTGTCGTCCTTCCTTCAAAGATGCCCGAGAGAATCTCCACCTTGTCTCCTTCTTTTCTCGGACTTGATCCCTTCCCCTGACCTGGCCTTCTTTCGTTGAGCTCCTTCTGAATGTCTCCACTTGAAAGGTCTATCCTGGGTGGGCAGCCATCAATCACCACTCCCAGGGCTTTCCCATGGGATTCTCCCCACGTGGTAATCTTAAAAAGCGTTCCGAATGAATTCCCTGCCATATTGACCTCACAAATTTATAAAAACATAAATCTCTTAGAATCTTGCAGACTACGGTGCAGTCAGAATCAGGCGGGTGCCCCCAAGGCCACTGACCGGTCAAACGTGATGCAGAGCCCCTCCTCATTTACAAACTCTCCAGAAGATTCTTCCAAGCTTGACGGTGGGACGGCTGAGTGTTCCAAAAATCCAGATGCTCACCAACTTTTTGAAGGAACGTTGTACGGATGTGTTCTCCTCCGAGCGCTAGAACACTTCTGGCAAGATCGAAAAAGTCGAAGACATAGAGGTTCTGACCACTAGCAAATGCACGCGTGATACGCTCGTCGACGGCGGACTGCTCAGCCTTTTTTACTGTCGGAGCCGTAAAGAAAATATCCTTAATCTTACGTTTCCTGCATTTCCGAAGTGTTCCCTCAACGTCGGTCAGCGTCAGCGTACGTTCTTTTACCTCGATCGCCAAAACGACTTCACCTTGAGCATTTACACATTCCAAATCGGCGGTCTGACCGATGGCCTCATCGCTAGCATTAATTCGTGCGCGATCAACCTTCGCATAAAGACCAAAGTGAATTCCTACTGCGTCAAAGAGTGCACCACAGAGAGCTAGACCTCGATCTCCTCCAGATTTCTGTTCCAAAAACCGGTGAGCAAGGGAGAGAGCATTTTCCAGGCTGATTCTCGGCGGCAGTGGGTAAGTAAACCGAAGAGATTTCTGCCGCCGAAATATTTCTAGCAATACCTGTCGAAAAACCGCCTCGGTGAAGTCCGGGTTACCCTGCGACTCTACCTGTTCCAAAACGTCCACAAGAGTGTTCCAGCCTGCTACATCCTTCTTGCTTTGGTCATCACGCACCATACGAGGAATTCGCATGGGGTTGCCTACGTAAGGGTCGTTTGACGTGCCCAGAACGTTTTCCTCCTTTTGATTGAAAGGCGCGACAGCTTTACTTCCCAGGCTCCGTGCATCCCATCCAGTGACGTCGTTTGGATCTCCCCTTTTCTTCTGTAAACGCAGGCAATCAAGCTTTGCGTTGGTTAGCTTCCCCAGAAGCTGGATCGGGAGGCAAAAACGATAGGCTACTTGTTTGTGGTTGACTGAATCATGAATTGCCTGGCGCAGAGAGACATCAGCAATATATTCAATATCGGGCTTTCCGCTGGCTTCAGCCACGACGGCTTGCCAGTGCGTCTCAAGCAAGTCCCCGGCCTGCCTTAAGTCAAGGGTTTCTCTATCGCCGTCTTTTCTTGTCATGTTTGCGCGTATAGTAGCGAGCAGGTCGCTCAAAAAGATAGAGGTTCATGTCAGGCGGAACATAGCTGGCCGTCTGCGAGTAAGATTCCGGATCGTAATTTGCCCATAATGATTCTGTGCGCTCGCCCTTCGAAGAATTACAGAGGCGAGTATTGGCATCTACCCTAATCCAGTCACGATAGAGGCGATCCATCAAAGAGCAGCGATAGCCTGATACCGCCACAGCACCATGCACGGATCGAAGGATCTCAGCAAGCTCCTCATGTTCACGATCCGTCATTTCGTAGCCGTAGGCTTTGCTATCGCCACGTGCTTCGTGAGGGTAAGGTGGATCGCAATAGAAGAGCGTTTTCGGAGAATCATAGCGAAGGATTACCTCCGTCGCGGGGGCGTTTTCGATCTGAACGCGCTGTAGGCGCTGGACAATCTGGGGTAAGCCTTCTACGCTGCCTAACCAACGTGAGACAGCTCCGGCCATGCCAGCACGGGAGGTCAAGACACAATGAGCCCAACGGCCCTCTGAACTCGTCTGCGCCAATCCGGTTCGTGTCTGGCGTGCCCGAACGAAAAAGCGGCGGGCACGCTCGATCGTCGAAAGATTTGGCTCAGGACGGCAAGCTTTCACCAGCTCTTCGCGTGAGAAGGGAGTCAAGCTGATGAGTCGGATAAGCTCATCGCCATGATCACGTAAACGCTGGAAGAAATTCACGACTTCAGAATCCAAGTCGTTATAAGTTTCAACAGGTGCCGGTGGCCGGTTAATCAGGACGGCCGCGGAGCCGCCAAAAGGTTCGCAGAAATGAGTAAATGTGGTCGGAAGCAACGGCAGAAGGAAATCCAGGTGGGAGAACTTCCCGCCGTAATAACCAAAAGCAATCATTTTACTACGGCGCTCGCTCGCACGCGCGATTAGCCGACGATTGTTGAACCCTGGCCCCGCTTCCGAGCGTTTGTTTCCCTTGTAATTGTCTTGCGCAGAGCTATGGGATCGTGGCTTAACAGGATTGTTCATCTCCTTGATAGCACCTCTTTGCTCTGTTTAGAGATCTCTTTTCGTTTAGAATATACACTATTTTTAGATTTTTTGGAAATGCGAAAAAGTTGTTCCATATTTGACATTGACTGTGAAGTAAATCAGTAACCACTACAATAAAAGACTGAGGTAAAGATTGAAGCAAATCTAAAATCAGTTAAAGATATTTGAAATTTTCTAACTCGCCAACCAGAACTTTCCCTTAAAATAAACCACAAAAAACCAAAACTTGATCTTAATAAAATTGTCGAATTGACTTCTGACGGTGATTTAACATAAAAAAATTAGGATCTATATATAATGCATATAAAATATCTTCTTATTTCAATTCTGCCAAGTAAATACAAACTGTGAAATCGAGGGTGTGCTAAATTTAGTTGAAATTTGAGAAGTGGCTCCTAAAATGGTGGTAATCTCTTACTTTGGGAAGAAAAAGAAAAACCACCAAGAAAGGAGCCAGTGATGGAGAAGATATTACGGATTGGTAGAGGTGTCAAGGTTAGGCGGGCGCGGGTGAAAGAGATTTGTGATAGGGGATTGAAGCAGATGGATGTGGATATGAAGATAGAGTTAATCCAGGCATTGATCCCCGTAGGGTTGTGGCATGTGAAGGAGGTTTTGGAGGAAGAAGTCAGAAGTTTAGCTGGGGAAAGATATAAGCGCCGGGGGGTTCCTGGGTATGATCGTTGGGGGAGCCAAGGGGGGTCAGTTTATCTATCGGATCAGAAGCTTCCGATCTTGGTGCCAAGGGTGAGAGATAGGCGTGGGGGGAAAGAGGTACGGTTAAAGAGTTATGAGCGGTTACAGGAGCCTCGTGGGGCAGATGAAGGGGTATTGAGACGAGTTCTCCATGGATTAAGTTGTCGGAACTATGAGGAGTGTGCGGAAGCGGTGCCGGAGGCTTTTGGTTTGAGTGGTTCGACGATTTCGAGGCGATACATTCGAGTCAGCGCAAAAGCGCTCAAGGAGCTTTGCGAGCGTCGATTGGAGGGGTATGATTTTGTAGCATTGATTCTGGATGGGAAGAGTTTTGGTGCAGATGAGATGATTTTGGTATTGGGGATTACCGTCAAAGGGGAGAAGATTCTTTTAGGATTTATTCAGGCGGGGACGGAGAATGAGCGGGTTGGCCGGGAAATGCTCCAGGGGTTGCTGGAGCGTGGGCTAGAGATGGAAGAAGGGTTTTTATGTGTGATTGATGGATCGAAAGGGTTGAGGAAAGCGGTGTATGAAGTTTTTGGGAATAAAGCCTTGGTGCAGCGATGCCAGTGGCACAAGCGGGAGAATGTGGTGAGTTATCTTCCGAAGGCGATGCAGGCTTCGATGAGGCGGAAGCTTCAAGAGGCCTATGAGGAGCCCATCTATGAAAGGGCGAAGGAGAGACTGTTAAAGATTCGTAAGGAACTGCAGCTGCTCAACCGATCGGCGGTCAATAGTTTAGACGAAGGATGTGAAGAGACCTTGACGCTGCATCGTTTGGGACTCCTTAGAGAATGTGGGATCAGCTTTAAAACCACGAACTGTATCGAATCCTTGATGGCGCTCATTGGTCAGAAGACCGACAAGGTCGATTATTGGAAGAATAGTGATCAGAAGCATCGGTGGTTAGCCGCAGCCCTTTTAGATATTGAGCCGAGACTTAGAAAGGTCAAGGGTTACAGATATCTTCCACAGTTAAGAATTTCTATCCAGAGGGAGATTGCGAGACAGGGAGGAAAACAAGAAATGCCGAAGGTGGCGGAGGCGGCCTGATGAACTCAACAAGGAGCCATTATCGAATTTCAACTAAAAAAGGTATTGACTCGTGAAATCAACGTTGTCGATGGTTTTGCAACCCAAGAGCTTTAGTTGAGTTTCTCGAAAGTCCTCGTTGAACTCTTTTTCATAAGTTTCTTTACTTTTTTCATAATCATTATCCGTAAAGATCAACTCATAGCAGTAACTATTTTTGTTACTATTTCGGAAATTTTTCAATTTCTTAATATCCTTTTCTAATATCCCTTTTGTTTCCGATTCGGTTTGCCATCTCTTTATCTCAAAGGCGAATTTGTTTTGGTCTTCATAAAAAACTAAATCTACTGGACCGAATTGAGTTTTGACTTCTGTCTCATATTTTACATTCCTATTTTGTTCAAGATCTTCATAAAATTCTCTTAGCATGATGTATCTCAATGTATGTTCCTGCAATATACTATTTAAGACAAAAATCTTACCCTTTCCGCTCTTGATTTGATGTTGGTCCAAAATATTTTGTCTTAGCAAAGAACTTATTTCTTTCTGGGCTGCTTTATACATAGCCTCAAAAACTTTTTCCCAAATATTAAACTTTAACATAGCCTTATCCTCCGCAATCGCAAAAGCTTAACTTTTTATAATCTTCTCTTTAAAAATGGCTACGACACGCTCAACGACCGCTTCCACATCTAATGTTGAGGTGTCGACCTGGATTTCCGAAGCTTTCTCGTAAAATGGTTTCCGTTCGGATATCGTTTCTTCTATCTCTTCCAAAGTCCCTTTTCCAGTCAATGTTGGCCTTCGGGTAGAGGATCCTTGATCCTTTTGAATTCTTTTGAAAAGGGTCTGCTGATCTGCTTTAAGCCAGATAATAAAACCATTCCTTTTTAAAGCGTTGACATTGTCTGTGTCAAGAACCGCTCCTCCTCCGGGGGCGATGATCAGATGATCTCCATTTGAAATCTCTTCGATGACGGTCTTCTCCAGTCTCCTAAAATGATCCCATCCATGGGATTTCACAATATCGCTGATCAGAACCCCCCGACGTTCTTCAATGAGATCATCCGTATCCACAAACCTCATCTGAAGACGGGCAGCCAGCCTGCTTCCCACTGTGCTTTTGCCTGAACCGCGGTATCCGATTAAGATGATGTTCATAAAACAACCCAGGGGTCAAGGGGTCGAGGATTCAAGGATTCAAGTGTTATTTAAAAAAATTTATCAGTGTTTTAAGCATTTCACCCGAATCCTTGACCCCTTGAATCCTAGAACCCTTTTTTAGTAGAGCCTCTGAATAACCTTCCAAAATTCCGGGAACGACTTATCCACACATCGTTCTCCCTTAATCTTTACTCCGGGAACCACGAGCCCTGCAACGGCAAAACTCATGGCCATACGGTGGTCGTCATATGTCTCGATCTCTGCTCCATGGGGCCTTCCTCCTTCAATCTCCAATCTATCCTCCCCCTCTTTTGTTCGAATACCCATCTTGCTCAATTCTACAGCCAAGGCATGGAGGCGGTCCGATTCTTTAAAACGAAGGTGCCCTATATTCTGAATGACAGTCTTCCCCCGGGCAAAGGCAGCGGTAACCGCCAGAGTTGGGACGAGGTCAGGCATTTCGTTCATATCTGTCTCGATTCCATGAAGTTCTCCACCCAGTACTTCTATCCAGTCACTTCCGCGTGTCACACGACATCCTATGCTCGCTAATATCTCGAGAAATCCTATGTCTCCTTGGACAGTAAACGGATTGAGGTTTCCAACTTTTACTCTCCCCCTGCAAACCGCTGCGGCCGAAAAAAAATAGGAGGCATTGGAAGCATCCCCTTCAATTCGATACTTTCGTGGAAGATAGCGTTGTCCTGCCTTAATGAAAAAGGAACGGTATTCCTGGTTCTTTGTCTCCGCACCAAAGGCAGACATCACATCCCGAGTGACGTCCACATAGGGTTTGGAAGCTAAAGAACCCGTCACCTCTATGTTCACATCTTTCTGGGCATACGGTGCTACCATCAGGAGGCCGGAAAGGAATTGGCTGCTTTCTTCTCCCTTGATCCTCGCTCTACCACCCTTAAGACCCTGGGACTCCACAATCACTGGTGGAAAGCCGTCTCCTTTTTTTGAATAGGCTTTGACCCCCAACTCTACCAAGCCATTCAACAGCTCGCCGATGGGCCTCTTTCTCATCCGTTCACTTCCATCCAAAAGCGTAATTCCTTTCTTAAGAGCGGCCAGAGCTGTAAGAAATCTCATGGAGGCCCCGGAATTGCCCACGTCGATTCTGTCATCGGACGTTTTAAACTTTCCTCCTTTTCCCAGAACCCGAATATGATCGCTTCCCCAAGAGACCGGCACTCCAAATCTTATCAGCGCCTCAGCCGTATGCTCGGTATCTTCACATCGAAGGCCATTGATTAATACGGATTCTCCATCGGCTAACGAAGAAAGGATAAGGGCCCGGTGGGTATAGCTTTTTGACCCGGGGATTCTCACCACTCCATCACAATGACTGAGGGGTGTTATTTCGATCATCTCTTTCCTTTTTCAAACCTGGCAGGATGGGTCTTTGTGAATTTTCTCTCTTAGCGCCCGGCGAAGATCTTTCCTGATTTGCCCAATTTCCAATCTTCTCCCCGTCCATATCTCTAATTGGGCCACACCCTGACGAACGAACATCTCCAATCCGTTGACCGTGAGACACCCTTTCTCCTTCGCCTCGCGGAGGAGTCTTGTCTGCAGGGGCTGGTAGACTATGTCCATGACCATCATCCCTTCTTTCAACAACTTTCTTGGGATAGGAGTCTCTCGATCTTGTGGAACCATTCCGAGAGAGGTGGCATTGATGATGACATCGGCTTCAAGTCCTCCTGCCTTCATCCTGACGAGAGAGGATGTCGGCAGATAATCACACCCCAATTCTTTACTCAACTCTTCGCCCCTTTTTCTTGAGCGGTTGGAAATGATTAATTGACAGCCTCTTCCCTTTAGGCCAAAACCGATGGCCCGGGCCGCCCCACCTGCCCCAAGAAGGACGACTTTCTTTCCTCTCAAATTCATCTTTTCTTCCAATGCCCCTAAGGCCCCCTCGCAATCCGTGTTGTAGCCAATGAGCTTTCCCTCTCGATTGACAATCGTGTTAACGGCCCCGATCTTTTTTGCCAATCCTTCGACCTTATCAAGAAACGGAACCACATCAGTCTTAAATGGGGTGGTCACGCTCACTCCCCTCACCTCAAGTCCCCTGATTCCTCTCAGGGCTTCTTCAAGATGTTTTACTTCGAAAGCCAAATAGACAGCGTTCCAGCCCAATCTTTTAAAAACGCCGTTGTGAATCATGGGGCTCAAGCTGTGTCGCACCGGATTTCCGATAACTCCGTAAAGCTCTGTCTGAGCATCAATCATCTCATTTTCTCCCGTAACACTTTAACTCTTTCCTAAATTTAGCGATTTTTCTTTATTAATGACATCAAAGATACTGGATTCCTGCTTCCGCAGGAATGACGACCATCGACCACTGAATAAACATATCATTCCCGTGAAAACGGGAATCCAGAAGGCTTTATCTTTAAAAATAGGATTAAGAATCGCTCAATTTAGGTCTTTATAAAATCACCCTGCGACGTCCCGCTAAAGTTTTAGCATTTTCCAGATCTCTTTCATCTCCTCAGCAGTCAGTTGCCCTGAAGCGGAAGCCCTGCTTCGATTGAGCGAAGCGTATACCCAGGCCGCTCCTAAGAAAGGAGAAAAGATGCGGCTGATCTTCCCCTTTTCGCCCATACAGAAGGCAACGATCTTCTGCCTCCTTTCTTTAGCATAGGGAATGAGCGACAGGATGGTGAGATTGTCTTCCCAGGTCCTGGCAAAGGGAACAATCTTGACCACGTCCGCTCCCAACTGAATCATTTGGCCACAAAGCCTTTGAAGTTCTTTCAGAGAAGGTGTTCTTTGGAAATTATGGAAAGAAAGGATGACTTGCGTTCTTCCTTTATTCCTGATTAAACCTCGCAGCCATGATCTCTCCGTTGCCAATTCGACGTCGATATAATCTGATCCCAAATCAATGGCTTCCTGCAAAACACTCAACCTCTTTCTTCCATCACCTTTGTATTTTCCTCCTTCTTCTTTTCTTCGATTGGTAACGATGAAAGGTTTCCGCCGGTTTTCAAGAAGAGGTGCCAGGTTCACTCTCTTGAAATAGTCTACTCGAAGCTCAATCAGGTCTGCCCATCGGTTCACTTGTTGGATAGCGAACAGAGCCTTTTCTACGGTGGTCTCGACAATAGGGATACAAAGCTTTTGCACGTTTCTCACCTTTCTACGATGCTCTCATCAATCTGAACCCCGACTTTCTGCGTACCTGAGAGAAAACATAACACAGGCCTAAAAATTGAACAAGAACTCTCACTAATACAGTCGCATTAATTCATGATACCCCTGCCCCACCCTCCCTTTCGAGAGACTGTGTCGTCATGTCGCAGAAATCATTTCAGCCCTGTGACGAAAAAGGGCCTCTCTTGCATTCTTCAACAGATTCTGCCATTGCGATTAATCCTTTAGGATTCCAATAGTTTCGTCATCAAGACTCTTTTGGCATTGAATTTGCGTCCAACTGATACAGGCCTTTCTTTGTCCATACTTTTTACCGGATGGGGTAAAATGAACAAGCCTTCTGATCCCAAAGAGAAACGGAAATATCCGAGGGTTTTAATCAATATGCCCCTTGATTTCAAGATGACGGAGGATTCGATTCAAAGCGCGGGACTGGTCATTGATGCAAGTGAAGCCGGCCTCCTCATTCAGACTTTTAAAGATATGCCCATCGGGAAAAGAGTAACGATTGAAGTCTCGTCCCCCAAAAGGGTCAAGCCTGTAAAATTCAGTGCGATGACTGAGATTATTTGGAAAGATGTGTATATTTGGGATGATTGGGGGGCATATCAATATGGCCTAAAATTTACTCAAATTTCGTATGAAGATTATCTTAAGCTAAAACAGATTCTTAGCAGCCAATCTAATATGGAAGAGGTTACATTGGCCGATGAGTCTAACCACGAGCAAAGGTTAATCATAAAAACAAAGGTGTAGCTAATAAAACAACGACCCCTTTTCTATCCCTTTTGGTTTAATCCGCCTGATCTCCCAGAAAGAACGAAACGTTATAAAATCTCAGGACTCTATCCGTTCACACTTTTATGTATTGACTTATGAGAAAAATAGTCAGACAATGCAGGAGGAATGATAACAATGGTGGGTCTCCTATTGAACGCCTGATTAGGGAAATGTAACCGGTTTTGAAACTTTCCATGAAAAGAAGGCTTGCTCAAATTTTTTTGGTTATTTTAATTTCCCTTTCTATTCCACTGCTTTCAGCGTATCTTGATTACTATGACTTGGCAGAGGCTGGTTTTCTCGCATGCGATATAAGTTTCGAAAATTCTGATGAAGATAATCCGTCGATTGATCGGCAGAACGAATACGAGGCATTCCTACCAAGTGTCTTTTCAATCAGGTTCCCTTCAGGAATCGATCTCCTGGGACAACTCCCGCATTTTTCTTTCACAACCTGTTTTCTCGAACAAAAGACCTTCTTTCTTCGTTGTTGAGAAAATCCCATAACGATTCATTTCTTAGCTAGCCATACATGTCTCAATCCGCTTGGTAAACAAGCAATGGTCCTGTTTGGCATCGGTCCTTAAGAACTTCGCGGAGTCGGCATTACATCCAAAGAAATTGTAACTATCCATAAACACCATGCAGGGAGAAATGACAATGGACAGAAAAAGTTTTAGAATGCTTGTGGTAATTCTCCTTCTCATCGTTATAGGAGGACTACCGACCAGGCAGGTTTACTCTCAGAATTTAAATATAAAAATCGGATCAGTTGATATCCAAAAGGCACTTAATGAGTGCCACGCGGGGAAGGAAGCCAAGAAGGCCCTCGCCAGAGAGGTGGAAACATTTCAGGGTCTCGTCGCTGAAAAACAAAGAGAACTTCAAGAAATGAAAGCATCTCTGGAGAAGCAGGGCCTGATGTTGAATCCTGAAGCGAAGGCAGCAAGAGAAAAAGATCTACAGACCAGGCTCCGAGATTTCCAGCGATGGGGAGAGGACATTCAAAACGAACTCAATCAGAAACGAACAGAAATGCAGAGGAGCATTTTTCTTGGCCTTCAAAAAGTGATTCAAAAGTTGGGGGCAGATGAAGGCTACACCCTCATTTTGGAGAAAAACGAGAACATTGTACTCTTCGCTTCCAAGTCCACTGACGTGACGGATCTGGTGATTAAAGCCTATGATGTCCAGAAGAGATAGCACGGATGAGAGTTAGCCGGCTTGGACGTTTTTTGACGGGGCAAATAGCCTCGTATGTTAAGAAGTGCAGTAAAAAACTCTCCGGAGGTGGAAGACGATGTCAGTGAGAATCATTATCGATCGGAAGGTAAAGAAGGGAAAGGAAGCGGATTTTGCCAAACTCTTGAGGAAATTAAGATCAAAATCCATTTTCTCAAAAGGTTACATCTCAGGGGAGATGCTACGAAACCGGGATGACCCTCAAAATTATATTGTGATCACAGCCTGGCAGAGTGTCGCTGACTGGGAGGAATATGAAAAGGTTCCAGAAACAAGTAAGATCCATGCCAAGATTGAAAAACTAATGGCGAAGCCCACGAAGGTGAAAGTATGTGTGCATGCTTAGGTGGTTATCTTTAAACAAAAGTTCTTCGCGCTTTCATGAACCATACCTTATTGCGCTATTTTTAATTTTTAGGCGGTTAAGTCCCGACCAGATTCACGATCAAAATTGGGCGCTGAGAGATACCTAAGAATAAAGATACATCTCACTTAGAATGAACGTTCAAAGATTACTTTCTGAATCCGTTGGGTAACAGATTTCGGCCGCGACGCAAGACTTTATTCCCAAATCGTTACCTGGCGGATTGTCGTAAAACTCTCCTCCATCTATTTTGATTTTTTGTAATAGACATTCAACTCTGTTTTTTATATAGTGAAGCTCCCCGGCCGCCCCATCAAAACGGGACAGGCACGCCGGGGCTTACGGGGCACGTAGTGACGAGCGGAAAGCTCACAAAGGAAATATCGTTTTAATTGTGCCCCTTAACCCCGCCTACAAGGCGGGGCTTACGGGGCACTTGCCGGTCAACCCAGCCAAGGCGAGTTCTTATGATTCCGAGAAAATTTTTCAGTAAGTGCTCCAGGCATCTTGGGTAAAAAGGAGGATTCTCATGGCTGAACTTTGGAGGTTATCCGGATTAGAGTTGAGGGGAATGATAGCCGCCAAAGAAGTTAAACCTTCTGAGATCATGGCAGCCGTCCTATCCCGAATTGAGAAACTGAATCCCAAGCTCAACGCCTTCTGCACAATCACCCAGGATTCAGCCATGGACGAAGCGCGGCAAGCCGATGAAAAACTTGTCCACGGGAAGAACAAAGGGCCACTCTTCGGCCTTCCCGTGTCCATTAAAGATCTGGTTTTCACAAAGGGTATCCGCACAACCTTTGCTTCCAAAATGCACGAAAATTTTATCCCGGATCAGGATGAAGTCGTCGTTGAGAGGCTCAAGGCAGCCGGAGCTATTATCATTGGTAAAACGAATTCGTGTGAGTACGGTTATAAGTCCGTAACGGACAGCCCCCTTTGGGGAATCACCCGTAACCCCTGGAACTTGGAGATGACTCCAGCCGGTTCGAGTGGCGGCGCAGGAGCAGCCGTGGCTTCCGGTATGGGGCCCCTGGCCGTAGGAAGTGATGGCGGAGGATCCGTCAGGGCTCGGGCAAGTTTCTGCGGAATCTTTGGTCTCAAATCATCCCGTGGAAGGATACCCATATATCCCTTGCTCTCGGGCTGGGAAACTCTGGATAGACGCGTGGCTCATTACGGTCCTCTAACCCGCACCGTGGCAGACACAGCCATGATGATGGAGGTGATGGCTGGGCCGGACGACCGGGACCCTTTGTCATTGCCAAGAGGAAAGCTCGATTACCGAGAAGAAATGAAAAAGGGGGTTCGGGGTCTGCGCATTGCCTGGAGCAGGGACCTGGGCCATGTCGTGGTTGATCCGGCAGTCCAAGAAGCCGTCGAGGCCGCAGCCCGGGTTTTTTCAAAGATGGACTGCGAGGTAGAAGAGGCTACCCCCGAGTTCCCATTGATGCATGATGCCTTTCAACTTCTTTTTGCCGCTGATTGCGCGGGCGCCATCGGAGCCCAATTGGATGAATGGAAAGATCGCTTGGATCCGGGGCTGGTAAGATTAACTGAAATTGGTCTCAAGGCCAGCGCTGCCGATTACGTGCGCGCTGTAAACCGATGTCAGGTTCTTTGGGAGAGACTGCAGCCTTTCTTTGCGAAATATGATTTGCTCCTGACCCCCACGCTGCCGCTTCCCCCCTTTCCCGTGGGCATCGATTGGCCCAGGGAGGTTGCCGGGCAGAAGGTCCATCCTTTGAATTACCTCGGCTTCACTTATCCATTTAATTTAACCGGCCAGCCGGCGGCCTCTTTGCCCTGCGATTGGACAGCAGATGGTTTACCCATCGGTCTCCAGATCGTAGGCAGGCGTTTCGCGGATCTCACGGTCTTAAAAGCGGCGGCAGCCTTCGAGGAAGCCAGACCCTGGAAGGATAAATGGCCGGATTGATCGTTTCCTTCTCCATTCTGATTGAGCGGCTTCGCAACGATCATCCCCTTGATTCAGATTCTTGATAGGCTGTGCTGACACGCCCCTCTCTCTTCCAAATAAGCGTCTCATAAGTTCCTGATAGGGGTGGGAAAGCGGCCGTTGAGTCCATGAAGACACAGCGAGCGGAGGCAGCACCCTTTAAATTTTTCTTGACCACACCAGAAAAATTTAGTAAGTTTGTGAAGAAAATTCGATACTCTCAAAATATTCTATCGAGGATGCCTAATGAAAACAGCAGAAAGAGAAGCCAAACGCCGTTATGGGATTGCTAATTTTGAAAGAAGGACATACCGCAGATTTCCAATCCGTCTTCCGATAGAGTACTATCCAGCCGACTCGCCGACCAATCACACTGGTCAGGCTCTCGATGCCAGTGAAGGTGGGTTACAGATTCTCTTTCCAGAACAGATGAAGATTGGCCAAAGCCTGAATTTGAAGCTTTTTTTCTCTTCCCAATCTGAATTGAATACAATCGAGGCGCTTGTTGAGGTGGTTTGGATTAACACCCAACTGGACGAAGGTGAAAAACATTATCGATCTGGTGTAAGATTTGTCAATATCTCTCCAGAAGATATGAGTAAGCTGAGAA
Organism: uncultured delta proteobacterium; assembly: GCA_963827685.1. Classification (GTDB taxonomy): domain Bacteria; phylum Desulfobacterota; class BSN033; order BSN033; family UBA1163; genus UBA1163. The sequence continues at coordinate 553,084 of CAWHBU010000003.1, forward strand.
ATTTTTCGGCAAGTTTCTTGTAATCTCCCTGATGGTTTGACAGACTGAAAGTTATTCTACCTCTCTTTCTTCGTGGTTTTGGCTTTGTTCCCGAATGGAAAGGGTATCTTTGAGGACAGGCCAGACGGCCACGGAGCGAAGGGTTTTTTTGCTCGATACATGAAAATAGTGCAGAAAGAAGAATGAACATACGCAAAGTTTTTCTTGGACTCACATTGGTATTATCCGTTCTTGTCGGAACAATAACCCCCCTTTATCACGAGCGACTTTTCGATAAATGTGAAGTCGATGTCGCCCTTCCCGAGAACTGGAAACGAATATCTTTACAAGAAAAATTGGATAGCCTTGATGGACTATTGTCAAAAAACGCTGCTTTCTATCTGGTATCCAAAATCAGACAATTAAATATCAGAAGGCAGTTAACAAAAATGATTATCGATAAAAAAGACGATATATTGAGAGGTGGGTGTCAGTACCGTTTTGCTTTTCGTTTTTTTGTTGGATGGGAAGAATTAGTTCTTTTGGGTCTGGTAGGATTTGCTTCCGTCTGGGCGATTTATGGGTCTGTAAGAGTGGTTACTCTCTTGATTCCATCCACACCGTTGATACACTTCCCCTCACCTGCCTTGCGGGGACGGGTTGAATCTCTCAATTTCCCTATGTGGCGTGAACCCGCAGGTCTTGCCAGTGTCAGGATAACTCTCTTTGGTTTCCTTGCTCTTGAAGAACGACCCCAAAGGCCGAGGAAGCCAGTGGCAGTGTGGATAGATTAAATGCTATGCTGCCTCTTTTTCTGCTAACGACTTTCAACTCATCCATAACACTTTACACCCTGCGCCCCATGTCTCACCCGGCCTCATTCTTTTTCCTCGCCCTGCCATATCTCCACATATGGGCAAAGACTCGAACAGCATGCTCCGGGAAATCATAGCAGGAGAGACGATTCCCTTCTAAAAAACCCTGGCAGGCTTCTATATCTTTTTTAGCCCCTAAAAGGGAAAAAAAGACCGGCTTGGGCCGTTGTTCCAGAAGGAGATCCACCATAGGCCGGTAGATTTCAGGCCCCCTATTGGCAAAGGAGATCCAAATAATTCCGTCCACTCCATCGTCTTCCAAGAGAGCCTTCAAAATCTCCGTGGAGGTTTTTTCAAACCCATGGGCCAGCATGTCGGGAAAAAGGTCCACAGGATTCCGGGTTTTGGAAGGGGTGGCTATAACCCTGGAAATTTTTTCGCGCGTAGCCTCCCCCAGACGGGCCACTTTTAGTCCATGTTCCACCGCAGCATCGATGCTCATGATGGCCTGTGCCCCGCTGTAAGTGACAAAAGCAAGGCGCCCTCCATGAGGAAAGGGCATGTTTAGAAATCCTTTCAGCGTTCGGATGAAATCATCGATCCCGGTCATGCGCAAGGCTCCAGCCTGGCGCATGGCCCCCTCGAACACAGCGTCTTCCCCCGCCATGCTGGCAGTATGGGAGGCCATGGCCCGGCCTCCCTCCTGAGTCCGTCCCCCTTTGATAATGAGCACGGGCTTTTTGGCCACTGCCTTCTTTGCTGTTTCCAAAAATCGGCGCCCATCGCGCACATCCTCCAGGTACATCCCGATGATCTTTGTTTGCTCGTCATCCATCAGGTAGGAGAGCGCATCGGATTCGTTCACGTCCACCTTGTTGCCCAGCCCAATTCCTTTGGAAAGCTGGCAACCTTCAAAGGAACTCAAATACCGGAGAAGGGCTCCTATGAAAATCCCGGATTGAGCAGCAAATCCAATAGGCCCAGGCTTCAGCATTTGGGGAGTGGCAAAATAGGAAGTGGTCAGTCCATTCTCCGTATTCACCAAGCCCAGGGTATTAGGCCCAAACCCTCTCATGCCTGTCGATCGGAGGATGTCTCGCACCTCTTCCTGGTATTTTGCTCCCTCGGAACCGGTCTCCGCAAACCCCTCTGCAGAAATAACCACTCCCTTCACACCTTTGCGGGCGCATTCCCTCAGCGCATCACCAACGAACTGTGGAGGAATGTGAAAAACCGCCAAGTCGACGGGGAAAGGGACCTCTTGTAGACTGCGATACAAAGCGGTTTCAAAAACCTCCCCTCCCTGTGGATTTACGCCCGCCACCTTGCCCTGATATCCGACTCTCTTTAAAGCCTTGAGGAGCTGCGCTCCCGGCTTTTCCGGATCCCTCGATGCTCCGATGACCGCAACACTTTTGGATTCTAAGATTTCCCGAATTGACCACATCAAGCTCAGCCTCCTGAACGATCCTCTTTGACTAAATGATTTTTAAGGCAGAAAATCATGGAAATAGAACCATCACAAAATAATATTGAATTAGACATTCATACCATACAACAGATTATGGAGGGCACACGCTTCACTCCTTAAACAACCTCCATAAAGCCTTTGCCTCTAAACCAAACCATTTTTCTAAGAGTTTCTCATACTCGCCTGTCTCCTTCATCTTTACTAATGTTGAATTGATGAAGTCGAGCCACTCCTTATCCCCCCTCCTAACTGCCAGGCCGTATCGGGCCGGGCGGAAAGGTTGCAAATTCGCCATTTTTAGACCCGGATTTTTCTGAAGAAGATCAAAAAGAAGAACATAGTCTTGTACAAATGCCTCCACACGACGCTCTTTCAAGGCCTGGAGCGCTTCGAAATTACGCTCGAATTTAACCCGCTCCGCAGCAGGAACCAGTTCCCCGATGGCCATATCACCTGTTGAGCCTCGGATGGTAGCAACCTTCTTTCCTGCTAAGTCCTCATATCTTGTAATCTTACTGTTCCCCTGGACCAGGATAAGCTGGGCGGTAATGAAATAAGGGATACTGAAATCAACTTCTCTCTTTCTTGCCTCCGTGATGGTCAAGGTGGCCACGACAACGTCAATTTTCCTTGAAGTTAGGAAAGTAATCCGGTTTCCTGACGTGACGGGTACGAATTGAACCGCATCCTCGTTCCCAAAGAGTTCTTTTGAAAGTACCTTGGCAATGTCAATATCGAATCCTTTATGAACCCCCTTCTTATCCAAAAACCCAAGAGGGGGATAGTCGGTTTTTACTCCTGCAATCAGTTTACCCCTTCTCTTGACATCTTGAAGAGTTCCCGCAAATCCTTCTCTCGAAAAGACAAAAGGTAGAAGGCAAAAAACAACCAACAAGAGCAGAGACGTATTCCTCTTCATCAATATTCTCCCTTCGTATAAAGTTGCGATTCAAATCTATATCAGTATTATACTTTAAGAACTGATCAAACACCATCTCATCCTTCCCATACGAACGTTCGGCCTTTGGTAACTGTCACCTTTTGGAACTATTTCAGAGTGAATCTTTGTGGTAGAATCAACACCGACGTAAAGGCTCGGCTCCATGAATGGTGTGATCTTCATCCGCCGCCTCGCACAACTTGGGTGACCCACCCAAAATACTTCGGCGTTGAACCACCTGACCGGGAACAGACAGAACACAAATTTCCGGAATTCCTCAGGGGTAAGAAGTCGCCTTCAGACGGAGCGACTATACCAAAGGCAGACGTGTGCGTTAAGGAAAATAGACCCTCGTCAAGAATTCAGTTGATTCTTCTTAAAAGCTGGATATAGGATGCTGGTTATGCGAGATCGTAGAATTTAATTTGGGGCGCGGCAATAGAGGACCTAAATCCTTCACTCATCGATCGGCTTCTGCTTAATCCTCACCTCGCTGTTTGGCGAATGAGGTCGTCACCCTTCAAGTGTTTCAAATATGTCTTTAAAGACACGGACAAGCTCAATGAAGGCCTTTCTTAGATTTGGGTCGAAGTGTTCAGGAGACGTCCTTCCATCGCCCTCCACGATGATCTTCACTGCAACCTCGTGGTCTAAAGAGGATTTGTATGGCCTTCTGCCTCTCAGGGCATCGTACTGGTCAACAATATTCATGATTCTTCCTGCCATAGGGATTTCTTCCTCCCTAAGTCCACGCGGATATCCAGTGCCGTCCCACCTTTCATGGTGAGTCAGCGCAATCGTTTCCGCCATCTGGAGGTACTTTGATTTCGAATCATGGAGGATATCGGCCCCGATGAGTGTATGGGTCTTTACCAAGGCAAATTCTTCCTGAGTAAGTTTCGAACTCTTCAACAGGATCTCAAGGGGAATGCCCACCTTGCCTATATCATGCATGGGGCTGGCATGCAGGATGGTCTCCTGATCTTCTTCCGACCATCCAAGATGTTTCGCCATGTGTTGACAGTAACGGCCGACTCTGCGGATATGAGCTGCTGTTTCTTCGTCCTTGTATTCTGCTACTGTTGTAAGCCTGATAATTGTATCAATGTATCCCTCCCGTATCTGCCTTATCTTTTCTTCTACTTCTCTTTTGAGAATATCATTATGGTTGCTTAGAAAGTCCTCGAATTCCTTTATTCTAAGCAGGTTTCCAATTCTTGCAATCAGCTCCGGTCTGTCGATTGGCTTTGTAAGAAAATCGTTTGCACCTGCCGAAAGTCCTTTAATTCTCAGTTCCCTGTCTATAGACCCTGTAATCACGATGATGGGTATGTGGCGAGTGAATGGGTCACCCTTCAACTTCTTGCAGACCTCCAAGCCATCCATTTCAGGCATCATGACATCGAGCAAGACAAGATCAGGGCTGTAGGTTTTTACCTTTTCAATGGCTTCTATTCCATTCGTTGCGGTGGTATAGTGGTAGTCATATTTTTCTAAAACGGCACTTAAGTACTTTAGAAGAACCGGATCGTCGTCGGCTATAAGGATTTTGGGCATTCTTTCTCCTTCCAGGGTGTGCTAAATCTATTTGAAACTTGAGTCAAGTTGAAAAAATCTCTTTGAATAAATAGTAATATACGCAAAATCTCGTTCATGTGTCAAGAATAAGGTTAACTGGAATCGGGGTCTGGAAATGGGGACCAAGTTTTGAATGATTACTTTCGATCACCTTTAAGAAATAAGAGTTGGCAGAAATGCCTTGTTCCGCCATTTTCAAGGCCCTTTAAACCCTTTTGAGCGGATCTAAAAAGGTTATGTCCCGGCCAGATTCCCGAACCGATCGGTTTCCCGAAATTGGTTGATGAATAGTATTTTCTGAAACAAGCAAGATCGCAATCCAGCAGAAAATTAGAGGCTATAAATGGAAATAAGCAACCTCCTTTGTCTTCGAGCAAATTGATTATCTCTCCGATTCTTCACGTTTTGCTTTATCATAGATTCTCTTCGGACGTTCCAGAAAATCACCGCATTCCCCTTGGTCTAAAAATACCGTCATCCTTCAAGAAAAATACAGTGTTTGCCCTATTCATTTGGGAACCCCGCAAGTGCTAATTTATTTGTGTGCAGACATCTTCCTCCTGGACAACGTTGTATTGCGAAACCTGGGTTGTTTGGTTTGTTATGCAGAACGATATGGGCGCCACTGCCCCGGGGAACTAGAAGCAGCACCCCGTCCTATCCCCAAGTAGAGAAAAGAGTGAAATAGGATCAGATGGCAGGCAATAGGATCATGAAAAGGAGGAGAGCTAGTCTCAGATCCTGAAAAATTCCGTAAAAAGGAGGTAAGGAAAAATGTCAAAGGCAATAAAATACTTTGGATTGGCAACGGGGGCTCTGTTATTGATTATTGTGTCCATTTCTACTTTTGCCCAATCTCCTCTAAGGGGAGAGTCGAGTTACTCCCCCGTAGTAATCAAAGAGAGTTTTGAAGCGATCATGGCCCGTATGAAAGCTGCAAAGCCAGGGGTGATGAAGCGTCAGATGGATTTGCTCGATGAACGCTATGACTTGAGTAATCGTCCGGCTGCAGGGGTGACGATGTCTCGTGGTAAGCCAGTTCAGGAGGGCGTTCGTATCAAACTTCCAGTGGGGATGACCTGGGAGAGATTGGCCGGGATGAGTCCGGAGGAAATTCGCGAGAAGAACTTATTCCCGGCGGGTTTCTTTCCTCTCCCACACCCTAATCATGCTGAAGGTGGCATGCTCTTCCCCAAGTTCCATATTGAGGAAATCAAGAGGCAAGAAGGTCGGGATCTCACCCGCTTTGACCTGGATTATGACTTACCAGATCATTTTCTTCCTGAATTTCCAGCACCCATTTATCTGACTACACGTCCAGACCTTGGAGATGTCTCCCAGGGCAAGTTGGTCACAATCGATAATTACTATGAACTGTTCAATGGAATTCTGAACCCCAAGCAGATTGAAGGCTTGAGGCTATTGCTCACCCCATTCCCACAACAGCAGTTCAACCAAACCGAGGACCGGCGGTCCGAACGTCCAAGCCGTGGGGTAGTCTGTTTTGACTGCCATGCAAACGGACATACGAATGCCTCGACGCACCTTGTTGGCGATATCCGGCCCCAGGAGTTTCGGCATCGTCTTGATACCCCGAGTCTGCGTGGCGTGAACATTCAGCGACTGTTTGGGTCCCAGCGGGCACTGAAGTCGGTCGAAGACTTCACCGAGTTTGAACAAAGAGCTGCTTATTTTGACGGTGATCCGGTAATTGCTACGAAAAAGGGTGTCAGCATCCTTGAACGGGGGAGCCAGGTCCATTTCATGGCGGAGTTCCAAGAATTGCTGGACTTCCCTCCGGCTCCTAAGCTTGGGATCGAAGGAAAGCTTGATCCGAAAAAAGCAACCCAGTCGGAGATGCGGGGGCAGGAGGTTTTCTTTGGCAAGGCCAGATGTGCAGGCTGTCATCCAGCACCGTATTATACCGACAATCTCATGCATAACCTGAAGGCGGAGCGTTTCTACAAGCCGCGGATGATCAATGGTCGGATGGCAAGCGCGGATGGTCCTATCAAGACCTTTCCGTTGCGAGGCATCAAAGATTCCCCTCCTTATTTACATGATGGAAGACTCCTCACGTTGGAAGATACGGTGGAGTTTTTCAATTTGATTCTTGAACGTGGACTCAGCGTACAGGAGAAAAAAGATCTGGTGGAATTTATGAGATCACTTTAATAGTTCTCCACCGAACGAAATTGCTAAAGGGCGAGGCATAAGCCTCGCCCTTTTAATTATGCCCAATTCTACCAGTCGTTAACTTTCAGGAGTGGGTCAGAACGAACCTTTGTAGACGAAAGCAAGAGCCGGATGCGAGAGCTCTAGGGGAAAGGGGGGCCAGGAAAGGGGGCGAGGAAAGGGGGCCAGGTCTTGCATTATTACTTCTGGCCATTTTACCAAAATAAGAGAAAGAACTCTCGCACAAGAAAAGCCCTGATCAAATCACCAGGGCTTTTTGTTATAATTGGTGGTCCCAAGGGGATTCGAACCCCTGTTACCGACGTGAGAGGCCAGTGTCCTAGGCCACTAGACGATGGGACCTTATCAAAAAATCAATTTGCGTTGATCAATGAACAATTTTCAATTAGCAAGAACCCAACAGTGGCTATTTCTTCCTAAGTGAAATAAAGCCATTTCAATCGAATCAACCTTGTTCAAATTAACGCACAACCCATCAAAAATCAAGCACTAAATAGTCTCTTTCCCCTTGTATTCAAGAACAAGACCAATTATATTTATGCAACTATGATCCCGATTCGAGATGCTATTCGTTCGAAGAACTTTCCGGCTGTCAATGTTCTCATCATCGGCTTGAATATCATTGCCTTCTTATGGGAGCTCCTTCAGGGCCCTAACTTAAAAGAAGTCTTTTATCTCTATGGAATGGTGCCCCTCCGATACTCCAACCCGGAACTTGCCGCTCACTTTACGAGTTTCCAACAATATCTCCCCTTTCTAACTTCCATTTTTCTTCACGGAGGGTTTCTTCATATCATCATGAACATGTGGTTCCTCTATATCTTCGGCGATAACATCGAAGACAGGCTCGGTCACATTCGATATCTCGTCTTCTATCTTTTCTGTGGTGTGGCAGCTGGTCTGGTCCACCTCTTCACGAATTGGAATTCCAATATCCCTACCATCGGAGCGAGTGGAGCCATATCAGGTGTCATGGGAGCCTACCTTCTCCTCTACCCTCGTTCCAAGATCTTGACATTAATACCTATCTTTTTCTTTTTTCAATTCGTAGAAATCCCTACCTTCATCTTCCTCGTTTTTTGGCTCTTCACGCAACTATTTTCCGCTGGCCTCACACCCAGGAATGTCGGAGGTGTTGCTTTCTGGGCCCATATTGGGGGGTTTGTCGCCGGTTTCATTTTTATAAAACTATTTGATGCCATTCCAAGGACAGGTCTAAGTGGAATGCTTTCTCAACACACCGAGAGAAAGACCACACCCCGCATTCAAACACTTTCTCTTCACTCTCCTTCGGAAGAATTGGATATCTATGGAGCTCTCGCGCTTACCCGGAAGGAAGCCTCTTATGGGGCTCGTAAACTAATCTCCATCCCTCAAGGATTGAAGAAGAGAAGCCTTTGGGTAACCATTCCACCTGGAGTTCATGAAGGAACACGCTTGCGCCTCAAAGGATTAGGCCAAAGAGATACGGAGGGGAACCGGGGAGATTTGTTTCTTGAGGTCCGAATTCTGGATTGAGGCCAAGGGGAAAAGAAGAAGGGAGAAAAATAATGGGAAAGCTTTCGATATTCGATCAAGTCAAGAAAGAAGGCAGGTCAGTACTCACCGAATTCGAATCCAAAAGAATTCTTAAACAGGCGGGAATATCCGTTGTGGAAACCAAACTGGCGAAGACCTCAAAAGAAGCCGCTTCGTTAGGCCGGAAAATGGGCTTCCCTGTGGCGTTAAAAATAACTTCCCCGGATGTAATCCACAAAAGCGACTCGGGTGGTGTCAAGCTTTCATTAAACAATATTACCGAGGTAAAAAAGGCCTATGATGAAATTTTGAAAAAAGTTAAGAAACAATATCCCCGCGCAGTTATTCATGGAGTATCCATACAAAAAATGGTCCGACCGGGGACAGAAGTCATTATTGGCACCAGCAAAGATCCTCAATTTGGTCCTGTCATCATGTTTGGGTTGGGGGGCATTTTTGTGGAATTACTCAAAGACGTTTCTTTCAGGGTCATTCCTCTTGAACGGAAGGATGCTCAAGAAATGATTAACGAAATAAAAGGATATCCACTGTTGCAAGGATACAGGGGGAAGGAGCCTGCCAGCATCCCTGCTTTAGTGGAGATCATTCTAAAGATATCCAAATTGATAGAGGAGAATCCCCAGGTTAGAGAATTAGAACTGAATCCTGTATTTGCTTATCGAGACAAGGCCGTGGCCGTGGATGCAAGAATTATTTTAGAAAAAGATTAAATGGATACGGTTACCCTCTGCGTTCTTACCTTGCTGCAAAAAGCCTTAAATACTTTGCATACCCTTCTTTTTCCAGTTTCTCTTTGGGAATGAATCTTAACGCTGCGGAATTCATGCAATACCGAAGTCCTGTCGGCTTTGGCCCGTCGTGAAACACGTGGCCGAGATGGGAATCGGCATCTTTGCTCCTCACCTCTATCCGTTTCACAAAAAAGCTGTTATCTTCTTTTTCGACAATACGGTCTGGTTCAAGGGGTGTGGTAAAACTTGGCCATCCGGTCCCGGAATCGAACTTGTCGAGGGAACTGAACAGAGGCTCTCCAGAGACGATATCGACATAAATTCCTTCCCCCTTATTATCCCAATATTCGTTCTGAAACGCCGGCTCCGTACCATTCTTTTGAGTCACCTTATACTGCAAAGAAGACAGTTTTCTTCTGAGGGTCACCTCGTCGGGTTTTTTATAGGTCCTTCCATCATGGGGCGTTGTGCCTTCCAGGTCTTTTCCCCAAACTTTGCTTAGAAACTGATCTCGACCGGACGCATGCCTGTAATATCTATATTTGAGAGGATGTTTCCTATAGTAATCCTGATGATACGCCTCTGCTTCATAAAATTTGGTAAACTTTATGATCTCCGTCACAACAGGTTTATTGAACCTTCCGGATTTGTCCAACGCCGCCTTTGACTTTTCCGCCAATCTTTTTTGCTCTTCATCGTGATAAAAGATGACGCTCCGATATTGCGCACCTCGATCCACAAATTGTCCACCCGGATCAGTGGGATCAACATGCTTCCAGAAGAAATCGAGTAATCCTTCATAAGTTAATTTAGAGGGATCATAATATACTTGGATGGCCTCGACATGCCCGGTCGTCCCAGACGATACCTCTTCATAGGTTGGATTCTCTTTGTTCCCTCCGGTGTAGCCTGATATGACTTTGACAACCCCCGGCAATTTTTCAAAGTCTGCTTGAGTACACCAAAAACATCCACCGGCGAAGGTAGCCTTTCTTGTCGCCTCATCCTCTTTCATCATACCATTTTTCACCCTTTGTTGAACTATATCGGACTTTTGACACCCGTTGACGGCAACGAGCATTACCACCAACAATAAGAATAGAATTTTCATTATGAATATCACCTCCGTTTGGCACGCCATTCATCATGGATTATGGTAAATTTAGCAGCTAATATCACTCCACAATGTAAGAATGATTATGAGTTTGCTAATTGTCAACCTTTTGCCCCCGGTATGAACCTTCGGCGTGAGCCTTTGCGGGGCCGAATGGGCCAAGAAAAGATCAGAAAAGACTCTGTCATCAACAAGGATGTTAAGGCAACAGATTCTACCGTGTTTAAGTGGGAGAATTTTCTTTAACATTTCATCCTCACCCGCGCCGTCGCCAGAGCAGCTATGGCGCGTCGGCAACTCCCCCTCTCCCCAGCGGCTGTGTCGTAACGTCATTGCGAGGGAGTAAAATGACCGAAGCAATCTCATAGTTATGGAGAGAGGTTGCCACGCCTGCGTGCCGAAATGTTTGCTTGCACGAAGCACTTCGACTAAGAAAGGCACTCCAGCGTGCAGGCTCGCTTTCCCGCCAAGGCGGGATCGCTCGCAATGACCAAGAGGGGTTACAACACAGTCTCCTAACGGAGAGGGGGTGAGGGCAAAATTTCAGAGGATTACAGTAAAAGAAATTAAAGTGGAAAATATTCGTGTAAGAAATTTGTTTACACCAAGATAGGTTTGTGCTAACTTATCATCGTGGCGGGGAAGGGGTAAAAATGGGAGGAACCGCCATGGAAACAAAGGTGGGAGACACGGTGAGAAGCATTTTAAACGGTATCGAGTATAAGGTTAAGAAAATCGTAAAGAGCATGGCCGTCCTTGAATCCCGAGACGGAAAAAACCAAATTTTAACAGAGCTTGAAAACCTAAGCTTATTCTACAAGAAAAAGAGAGGAAAAGTCGTATGAACCAAGATATGATAAATCCCCTTCCCGCCACATCATCTTTCAATTAAGACCGTTTATCTTCCCTCAGGCTTTATCGTTGTAGCCATTCTATCTCATGCTTTAAAGAAGCTCTCCGCAAAGACTTCGCAAAAAATTTCTTAGCTTCTCCAGGTCCCCCGGCGAGATATCAACAAACTTCACTCCCGCCCGATAATCCCCCTGATTCTCCCCCAGATGAATATCCATCCAAACTACCTGGACCAGCGTCTCGACGGTTTTTAATTCAGACCCGGAAGAAAAAAATAATTTCAACGACAGATGGTGTCCAACTTCCATTTTTTCAGGAAGGTAAAGTAGCAACCCCCCTTCACTGGCATTGAGGGCCCCGCCACGGTTGGCAACCAAACCACTTCGAACATACTCTACCGGCAGATTAACATCAAAACGGGGATGTTTCCTCTTTTCAAAATTTACAGTTCCATAACGGGGTTTGACTTCTTTTTCTTCTTTTTTCATCTCATCAGTTGGCTAATAAGTTATCCCTAAGAGGTCTTCCAACTTAATCCACAAGAAAATGTTGAATAGCTGTGGAATTCAATCGTATTTTGCTTGAAGGGAGCGATTTCAACCATTTTGCTTAATAAATAAGCACAGATAAGTCAAGAAATAGATTCATGAATCTGAGAAAATTTAGTAAATTGAATATTGTTAAGGTTACTACATATTACTTTTTTCTTCAACATTTATTAGTAACGGACTTGCTATCCCATTTTTTATCGGGATTCTCTTCTTTTTTGACAAATCCAAACCCTCCACATCTCGGGCAAACTTCGATATCTTCAGGGTCATTGAGTAATTTGCCGTTGCCATTACATTCGTTGCAGGAAAGCATACCATATTTTTCTGGATGAAAACTTTTATCCGTAGCCATTCTTCCCCCTCCTTCTTTCAACATGCCAACTCAACGGACTGAAAGGTCAGGCATCCAATTTCCCAATTTTTTGTCTTTCCTCCCCCATCCGGCTTAGCGATCGCCTATTCTCCAAAATTAAATAGTCAATAATTTCTCCACAATAGATGCACTTCCACCCCAGGAAATGTTCATGAGGACCATAAAATTTTTCCTGGACCATGGTACTTCCGCAGCGATCACACCTCATTGGGAACTCCAAGAAGAATCCTCTAATTCCTTTGTTGGAAATCTACTCCTTCGACTTAGATTCTTTCCATGGCTTCAGAGATGGTCATTAGCAAATACTATACCCATTTGAATCACTACAAGATTGCACTTACTAACTTTTGGTCATTACAAGGCTTATACAGCTGACTCAGGTAGAGAAGTGGCTGTCAAAAGGATGCAACGAAAGTTGACATCTTTTTAGCGGCCTTCGGATAAGTTATTTAAATCAGTAAATTGGCCTTTGGTAAAAAAAGTTGACAGTGCAAAAAAAGTTGCACCTTTTTATAAGGCAGAAACCTAAAGAGAAGACGATGCCTGAGGAGTATTTGATGATGGGAGGCCGTGGAAAAGAATTGTGGCCTGCCAAATGCAGTGAAGCTCCCCGGCCACAGGCCGGGGCTTCCCGGGCACGCAGTGGCGAGCGAGATGCGAGCAAAGGAAATATCGTTTTAACTGTGCCCCTTAACCCCGCCTACAAGGCGGGGCTTGCGGGGCACCTGCCGGTCAACCACAAAATGCATGGCTGGGGGGCAAGGATTCGAACCTCGGTTGATGGAGCCAGAGTCCATAGTCCTACCGCTAGACGACCCCCCAACCCTTGAAAAAACAAAGCCTGCCTCCGCTGCCTACCGGCAGGCAGATGCGGAGGGCAAAGAGCATAGCTTTGTTGGCTCAAAGCAATGATACCACTAAAAATGCAGATGGATCAATATCAACGAGACTTAGCTTCGAGATGACTTAAAAGATCGCCCATTGGAATCTCTTTGGGGTTTCTGCCTCAGTATTTCTCAAGAAGCTCCTGAAATCTCTTAGCCCATTGGGTCTTGCGAGATGGGTAGGATATGATATATTAAGAGGCGAAGTGGAGCAAGAGAAAGGAACCTACGCCATGGGTCAAACCAATTCGTCAGCCTCCTCAGATTTTATAAGAGAAATTATTGAGGAACACCTAAGAACCAATAGGTTCCAGGGACGTGTCGCGACACGCTTTCCACCCGAACCGAATGGATACCTCCATATCGGACATGCCAAGTCCGTCTGCCTCAATTTTGGCATCGCCGCCCAGTATGGGGGTACCTGTAATGTAAGGATGGATGATACAGATCCAAGTGGTGAATCCCTTGAATATGTCGAATCGATTATCAACAATGTCCGCTGGTTGGGGTTTGATTGGGAAGATCGCCTGTTCTACGCTTCTGACTATTTTGAGCAGCTCTACCAATTTGCAGTCCGACTGATTGAAGCCGACAAAGCCTATGTCTGCAGTCTGAGTGCAGATGAAATAAGGGAACAACGGGGTACTTTAACCGAGCCGGGAAAAGAGAGTCCTTATCGGAACCGCTCCATGGAAGAGAACCTGGATTTATTCAGGCGAATGCGGGCGGGAGAATTCGAGGACGGAGCCCATGTGCTTCGTGCCAAAATCGATATGGCCTCTCCAAACATCACCCTACGAGATCCTGTCCTCTACCGCATCAAGCGGGCGACTCACTATCGAACGGGGACGAAATGGTGCATCTACCCGATGTACGACTTTGCCCACTGTCTTTCAGACTCCATCGAAAAAATCACTCATTCGATTTGCACCCTGGAGTTTGAAAATAACCGTCCCTTGTACGATTGGATTCTGGATCAGTTGAGCGTGGATTGTCATCCTCAGCAAATTGAATTCGCTCGTCTCAACCTCAACTACACGATTCTCAGTAAGCGAAGACTAATCGAATTAGTAACCAGAGGGCATGTGACAGGCTGGGACGATCCACGAATGCCCACTATAGCGGGGATGAGAAGGCGAGGCTACACACCGGAGGCGATCCGAAACTTTTGTGCGAGGATCGGTGTAGCCAAGAATGAAAATCTTGTCGATATTTCTCTTCTTGAGCACTGCGTTCGTGAAGATTTGAATGAACGGGCGCTACGCGTCATGGGCGTATTGCGGCCCCTTCGTGTGGTCATCGATAACTATCCCGAAGGGCAGGTCGAAGAGTTTAAATGTCCCAATCATCCACAGAACCCTGATATGGGATCGCGGAGTGTCCCCTTTTCCAGAGTACTCTATATTGAACAAGATGACTTTCACAAAAATCCTCCCAAAAAATACTATCGCCTCGGTCCGGGGCGTGAGGTGCGCCTGCGATATTCGTACATCATAAAGTGTGTAAGGATGGTTGAGGATGCGAAGACGGGTGAGGTCGCTGAAGTGCACTGCACCTATGATCCAGAGACGCGAAATGCCCCGCCCCCAGACGGACACAAAGTTGAGGGAGTCATTCACTGGGTGTCGGCGAGCCATTCGGTTCCTGTTGAGGTGCGATTGTATGATCGTCTCTTCCAGATCCCCGAGCCAGCGGCTGAAGGAGATGATTTTACAAGACACCTAAATCCAAAATCGTTGGAAACCCTCACCTCATGCCGTGTGGAACCCAATCTCGCTAAGGCAGCCCCAGGAAGCAGATACCAGTTCGAAAGGCTCGGCTATTTCTTTGTGGATCCTGTTGATTCTTCCGATACAACCCTGGTATTCAATCGGACTGCGACACTACGAGATACCTGGGCCAAAATCTCGGGGAAAGGATAGTACATAGTAGCTTATCATGCTAGTAATGTCCTTAGATTTGTCAGGATTTCTAAAACCGGGGCAATTTCAATTTTGCCATCATACATCCGGCGATTTCCTGTGTAAACAAAGTACGCCTTTGCCATAGGATAATCTGCTAAGAATGATTTTAACCCTCCAAGCATGGCCGATGTAATCCTCGATGTTCTTTTTATTTCAAAGGCGAGCAGTCCTTTAGGCCCATACAAAACAAAGTCCACTTCTCTGCCATTTGAAGTACGCCAGTAAAAAATCTTATAACCAAAATCCAAGGCGTTATTAAGCGCAATGAACTCTTGAAGAAAGAGCGCTTCCAAAGCGATTCCATCAACCTCTTCCGGAGCATCGAGCGGCCCCATGGGTCTCAAAGTCCTATAGATCCCTACATCAAAAAAATAGAATTTGGGATGTACTATAAGCCGTCTTTTTGCCTTCTTAGAGAAAATGGGTACCCGGTAGCCGATCATAAGATCCTCAAGTATCGAAAAGTAACTTTCAACAACCTTTCTTTCGACATGACATTCCCGTGCCACAGAAGAAATGCTCAAAACAGATCCCTGCGAGAAACTCGCGGCCTCCAGAAATCGAGCAAATGCCGAAAGGTTTCTTGTGAGCCCTTCCTGACGAATCTCTTCTTCAAGATAAGTCCTTACATAGGCCTCAAGATATTTCTTGGGATCGGCTTCCGTGTAGACGCTGGGTAATTGACCATACCTAAGAGAATGTTCCAATCGAAAATCGTCTCCCAATTCAGTAACAGATAAAGGATACATGGAAAGCGTCAACGCCCGGCCAGCCAGAAGGTTTGGACCCTTTCCTTTCAGCTTCCGTGGGCTGGAGCCGGTGAGAACAAAGCGATATTTTTTTGTTTCAATCAAGCGGTGGACTTCATGCAAAAGATCGGGGATCCGCTGAACTTCATCAATAATGATCCAGTCCTTGAAATCAGGGGGGAAAAAATTCGACAATCGTTGTGGATTTGCTGTCAAATCATTGAATAGCTCAGCTTCTAATAGATCAATATAAACAGCCCTTGGAAAGGCAGACTTAACCCATGTGGTCTTGCCGGTTCCTCGGGGACCGAACAAAAAGAAACTTTTGGCTTTTGGCGGCCTGATAATTCTGGAATACATGATTCCATTTTACATATAAATTTGGAGTTGTCAAGTAAATTTCTACAAATTCATTCCCTGGCCTTCACTTCCACTCATCCATTCTGAAAAGCTCTCGCCAATGAAGGTAAGGAAATTGAACAACGCTTAATGCTCACCCTGTTACCAAGGGGTTACTCCCGAAAGATGAGTACGGTCAGATTGATATCAAATCTTTGAGATGTTATCATCATTACGCGTTGCAGAGTTCGTGTCAATATGGCTTATCTCCTTATTTGTAAGATTCGTCATGATCAGCTGAAAAACTCTTGATGACCAAAGTGGGTGTACAAGAAGCACATCATTTGTAATTGATAGTGATTCTAAATCCTCAGAGGTGGGTCGATGATTGAAGAAATCTTGGCAAATCTATACAAAATCGAAATTCCTCTTCCGAAGAATCCCCTGAAAGCCATCAACTCCTACGTGATAAAGAATGCGGAACGAAACTTGATTATCGATACCGGCTGGAATCAAGAACAGTGCATGGAGGTCATGCAAGCCGGTTTGAGGGAACTTGGAGTCGATATAAGAAAAACAGACTTTTTTATTACTCATCTCCACGCAGATCATTTTGGTCTTGTCTCCAACCTTATTACAGATAATTCGAAGATATACTTCAACCGGCCGGATGCCGATCGATTTAAATCGGGTTTTCGGCTGGAGGAGTTTCTAAACTTTGCCCGCTTGAACGGTTACCCTGAGAATGAGCTTCAGAAGGCCCTCCAGAGCCATCCCGGCCTTAAATTCAGGCCAAGCGCCGACTTAACTTTTCATATCTTGAAAGAGGGCGACACCATAAGCATCGGGGATTATGCATTCAAGTGTATTGAGACGCCCGGCCATACTTGGGGGCATATGTGTCTTTACGAACCCGGCAAGAAGATCTTTGTATCCGGAGATCATATCCTTAATGACATCACTCCCAACATCCAATTGTGGTCAGATGAGTGGAATCCCTTGAAGGAGTACTTAGCAAGCTTGGACAAGGTCTATGAGCTTGATATCAAACTTGTACTGCCCGGACATAGAGGCATTTTCAGGGACTGCAGGAAAAGGATTCAGGAATTAAAACAACACCACCAGGACAGGCTTGATGAAATTGTTTCTATTCTGGGAAAGGCCAAGATGAATGCTTTTCGGGTGGCTTCTAAGATGACCTGGGATATTGTAAGTGACTCTTGGGATCTATTCCCGGTCTCCCAAAAATGGTTTGCCACTGGCGAGGCAATTGCTCATCTGAAATACCTTAAGGAGAAAGGAACCATAAGAAGCGAAGTTCGGAAACAGAAGATCGTGTTTTCTCTGAACAGAAATCATGCGATGTAGCTCTCGAAGAGAGAAGCATCCAAACAATCTGCTCAAGAGAGGTATTAAGAATCGCCTTTAGACTGTTTCCTGCTCTTGGCAATAAAAATGGGTCTGGCACAATGGAACCAGACCCATTTTTATTCTATGGCTGGGAGACGAGGGGTCGAACCTCGATTCACGGAGTCAGAGTCCGTTGTCCTACCATTGAACGATCTCCCAATTTCTCGTGTCCGTGATTTGTGTCACGTGACTCGTTTCACTCAATAAAAAATATTAACACAAAAACTTTACTTTAGTACATCTAAAAGTTTATTGATCAATCTCAAACAATCTTTGATTTCAGGGTTTCCAAAACCTTGTCAATCGGGATCTCTTCCTGGGATTTGGTTTCCATATTTCTCAACACCGCTTTTCCTCGTTTCAATTCGTCTTCTCCCAGGATGAGGACATATCGAGCCTTGAGTTTGTCCGCCCTTCGCATCTGACTCTTCAGACTTTTCCCCTCATAGTCCAACTCTGCCCGAATTCTTTCGAGGTGGAGCTGGTTGGCCAATTGATAGGCCTTCGTGTAAGGTTTTTCGCCCAAGGCAGCGATGAAGAGGTGCGGGTATTGGGCAAATTCCTTTTCTTTCGGTAATAGGGAGATCAACCTCTCCATTCCTATGGCAAACCCAATCCCCGGAACATCAAGACCTCCGATCTCCTGGAAGAGATTGTCATATCGTCCCCCTCCTGCTACGGCATTCTGAGAACCCAACTGATAAGAAACTACCTCAAAAGCGGTTCGGGTATAATAATCCAACCCCCTCACCATTCGAGGATTCAAAATATAAGTCAGCCCTGCCGACTCAAGATATTCCTTCACTTTGTCAAAATGTTTCTGACATTCCGGACAGATGAAGTCACTCACCTTGGGTGCGTTGGCAATCGCCTCCTGGCAGGTCTCGACCTTGCAGTCAAAGATGCGCAGAGGATTGGTCTGAAGCCTTCTCTGACAGTCCTCACAGAGCTGAAAAGATTTGCTGGTTAGAAACTTTTTTAGTTCGTCCCGGTAACGTGGCCGGCAGGCACGGCAGCCCAAGGAATTGATCTGAAGTTCGAGCTTCTCGAGCCCTACTCTTTCCAAAAAATGGATGAGCATGACAATGAGCTCGGCATCCACCATGGGGTTCTCCACACCAAAGACCTCTGCATCAATCTGATAAAACTGACGGTAGCGCCCTTTTTGCGGTCTCTCATACCGGAACATGGGGCCAATACAGTAAAGCTTGGCTACGGAATCAATGGTATAGAGCTGGTGTTCCAAATAGGCACGTGCCATAGAGGCCGTGGCCTCGGGGCGGAGGGTTAGAGAGTTATCACTCTTATCGGTAAAAGTATACATCTCCTTCTCAACGATGTCGGTTGCTTCTCCGATGCCGCGGGAGAAAAGTTCTGTCCGTTCCAGGATAGGAATACGTATCTCCGAGAAACCAAACCCCTCGAAAACCTCCCGAGCGGTCTCTTCTACAAATTGCCACTTTCCGACCTCATCGGGAAGGATATCATTGAAACCACGAATGGCTTTGATTTCCATGCTGAGTCCCCTCACTTTTGATCTCAGTAATTTATCCCATTGACTACCAAAAGTCAAAATCGAAATCCCCCTCACCCTCCCCTTCCCCTGCCTTCGCCGAAGCGGCTTCGCGCAGGCAGGCCACAGGGGAGAGGGAAAAAGCGAAGGAAGTCAAAATACAAATAGTTGATTCTGTTGATTCTTGAGGAGATTTGAGATAACCTGAATCAATGGAGAAGGTTAAGGTTGGGGTTAAGACGATGCAGATCAATCCACAGATTTTCAGGGAGTATGATATTCGAGGAGTGGTCGATAAGGATTTGACCCCTGATGTGGTCAGAAAATTGGGTCAAGGGTTTGGAACCCACATGACTCAATTGGGTCGGAGAGAATTGGTCGTGGGCAGGGATGGAAGGCTCAGTTCAAAGGGTTTTGAGAAGGCTGTGATCGAGGGTCTGATTTCGACAGGATGCCACGTCATCAATATCGGCCTCTGTCCAACGCCTGTCTATTATTTCTCCATCTTCCATCTTAATAAAGATGGGGGAATGGTGGTCACTGGGAGCCATAATCCCCCGGAGTTCAATGGATTTAAGGTATCTGTGGGCAAAAGCACCATCTTTGGAGAAGAGATCCAGAATCTGAAGCGGTTGATCGAAAAAGGGAAATTTGTCGCGGGTAAGGGAAAACTTTCTAAAGAAGAAATCATACAACCTTACCAGGACTATATCAAAAAGGATATTCACATCGAAAAGAAGATGAAGGTGGTGATCGATGCAGGAAATGGGACGGCAGGGGTTGTGGCCGGACCGCTCCTCAGAGATTTGGGTTGTGAGCTGGAAGAGCTTTATTGTGAGGTGGATGGCCGGTTTCCAAATCATTTCCCAGACCCAACCATCCCTGAGAATTTAAAAGTTCTAATAGATCGCGTGAAGAAGACTCGGGCGGATGTGGGGATTGGATATGATGGAGATGCGGATCGTATCGGAGTGGTCGATGATCAGGGAAACATCATCTGGGGCGATCAATTAATGATCCTATTCTCCAGGGAGATATTAAAGGATAAAAAAGGGGCCGTTTTTGTGGCAGAGGTGAAATGTTCTCAGAATTTGTTTAACGATATCGAGAAACACGGTGGAAAGGCCATCATGTACAGAACGGGGCACTCCCTGATCGAGGAGAAGATTAGAGAGGAGAAGGCGGCCCTCGGCGGAGAGATGAGTGGACACATCTTTTTCGCTGACCGCTATTTTGGTTATGATGATGCCATTTATGCTTCATGCCGTCTCGTTGAGCTCCTTTCAAAGACAGACAAGAAATTATCCCAACTCCTCAGCGATGTGCCCAAGACATTTATCACCCCTGAAATTCGAGTCGATTGTGCAGATGAGATTAAATTTAAAGTTGTTGAAACGGTAAAGGAAGCCTTGAGAAGAGACTACCCTGTCATCGATGTGGATGGGGTCAGAGTAAAATTTAAGGATGGATGGGGATTGGTGAGGGCTTCAAATACTCAACCAGCGCTCGTCCTACGGTTTGAGGCCCTGACTCAGGATCGACTCGGTGAGATTAAAAATCTCATCGAGAAAAAAGTCCAGGAGGCCGTTTCTGCTTTGAAAGGGCATCCATTCGCGTAGCGCCTGCCGCTGAGGCGTCCGGGACCTGTTCCGTGCAGGCGACCTATGTCCATCCTATTCCATTTCGCAGGCCTCGGCAACCATCTCAGAAATATCTTTCACCGAGAGCTGGCCTTCAAGTTCCTCTACCTTGACCGCGTCCTGAAGCATGGTCAGGCACTGGGGGCAGGCTACAGCCAAAACGTCAGCTCCTGTCTCTCTAGCCTCTCTGACTCTGCGTCTCGCTGGCGTGCTCTTGCTTCCGCCGAGCAAATCAATATAAAAGTTGCCTCCGCCCCCACCACAGCAGAGAGCGCTCTCTCTATTCTTCTCCATCTCCATAAGTTTGACTCCGGGAATAGTCCGCAGAATAGCTCTCGGCGTCTCATACCCGTTATTCCAGCGTCCAAGAAAACATGGATCGTGGAACGTGATTTTTACGTTAAGGGAGCGGGAAACATTAAGCTTCCTCTGGCTGATAAGATTCTGGAGAAGTTGGGTATAGTGGCCCACATCAAAATTGCCGTTATACTTGGGGTAATCATTCTTCATCGCGTTATAGGCGTGCGGCGAGAGAGTAACAATTTTGTGGACACCCAGTTCTTTAAAATGGGCAATGTTACCTCCGGCCAGCATCTCAAACAGAGTTTTTTCGCCGAGGCCATTCACCTCATTACCGTCGCAGTTTTCCTCATTACCCAGCACGCCAAAGGAGACACCGGCCTTCTGCAGCACTTTCCCCAGCGCCCGCGATGCTTCCTGGGCTCTCGTATCATAAGAACCAACACAGCCGACATAGTATAGGAACTCTTGTCCCTGGTAGGGTTCTATCCCCGTCCCTTTCATCCACTCTCCCCTTTTCATTCTGGAAGTGCCGTAGGGATTCCCCTGCTTTTGAATGTTCTCTAAGAAACGTTTGGCGGCAACAGGTATCTTCCCTTTTTCTACCATCTCGCTTTTGGCTGCCACAATCATGTTGAGGATGTCCCCACTGAAACGAAGCGGGCATTTTACCTCGCAGTTCTTACACGCTGTGCAGGAATAGAGAATGTCAGAAAGATGCTCGCTCCAGTCAATCTCGCCATTCAGCCATGCCCTGGTCAGCCACAGTCTTCCTCCACAGGAATAGGTCTCCAGGCGATAGCGACCATAAGCCGGGCAGTTATTGACATCCTCCCAGTTCACGGGAAATTTGCAGTAACCACATCTGAAACATCTGTGGATCATATCACCGTATTCGAAATCGGCGAGTGCCATTAGCTCACCTCCCAGTTTCCGGGGTTCATAATCCCATTGGGGTCAAGCAATTGTCTGATCTTTCCCATCAGCTCAAGGGTGTTCGGGTCGAGCCTTTCCTTTAGAAGCTTCTGCCCGTAAAGTCCAGGTTTCCAGATCGTCCCGCCTAATTCCAGGACGAGACCATCCGTTTCGTGTAAGGCTTCCCTGGCGTGCCGTATGGTCTCCGCGTCAGCCCGGTTGAAGGCATAGGTCCACGAAAACATCATGGCATGGGCAGCCCCGATACACCGTCCGAGAACAGTATAGGGGATCCCGTGGCTTTCTGAGATTTTGCGTCCTCTCCGGTAGCACTCAGGGTATTTTCCCACCGGCATGATGCTGCCAACGTATTCAAAGCCGCCCCCCTTTCTCCAGTCGGAGGTTGTGGAAATCTGCGGTCTCTGGAGACCCTGGACAAAGCCCAGAAATCCCCCGTCCCCTCTTCGAATATATTCTCCGAGGGTATCATCCCAGATGAGCTCCTGTTTGAACTCAAGCTCCTTTTCTGAATCGGCAGCAATATTGATAGTAAAATTTTGTAGCCCGCTGATTAAGGGTGGTATGGCCTGGCTGAAAGCGACGATATCTTCAGCCATTTGGAGATGGGTAAGCTTGTGCATGATTTCTGGCACAAGTTCTTCGTCTTCCACGATGAATTGACCCACCCCTCTTATTTTTTTACACGGAAAGAGCCTTAAGGAGACCTTGGTAATAATACCGGTTGTGCCCAGCCATCCTAGAAAGAGCCCTACGTCAGGCAGTGGATGTTGGGTAAACCAGCTGGCGCCTATTGAGCAAGAGCCAAAGCGGCAAACCTCTCCGGTCGGCAGAACGACCTCAAGACCATTTAACATATCGGAGTTAAATCCATAAGGCTGGGCCAGGTCGCCTTGACCGTGGATGGCTAGATTCCCAACGATTGTTGCCGTTGGCGGCGCTCCGGGCTCCGAGTGAGTCAAACGTGGATACCACCTTTCCAGATAAGATGTGAGCTGCCCCTGGGAGACACCACACTCCACGACGGCATATCTCGCCTGTTCGTCAACCTCTATAATGCTATCCATCCGTTTCAAGTCTACGACAATACCGCCTTGGAAAGGCACAGCCAGGCCAGCCAGGGAAAGCCCGCCGCCCAGGGGAACAACCGGCACATTTTCTTTGTTAGCCAGCTTGACTATTTTCTGTACGTCTTCGGTTGTCCTCGGTGATACAACATACTGCGGACGGTGGGGTTCCGTTGTCCCGAGATCGAAGGAGTAGATGTAAAGCTCCTCCGGCCGATTTGAGACGTATTCTTCCCCCACTATTTCTACCAGCGCCTCATACACAGTGTCCATTAAATCACCTCCATCCCGCAGGCTTTTCACCTATGGCAAGCCGGCAAAGGTCGCTCATAAAGATGGGTCTCATCCCATTTCGGGCGACCATCTGACCCAGAGTCTGGTAACAGGCCGGGCAGTTGAAGACACAGACTTCCGCCCCGGCATTTTTCATGTCTTCAATATTCCTCTTCTGTAAATCAGCGGCAAGTTTACGACTTCCTTCTTTTTTCTGCCCTTGAATTGTCCCGCCGCAGCAAAGGGCATTCTCCTCCACGTAATTTCTCCGGACGCTTTCCGCGCCTATCAGGTCAAAGATATCCTGGACGAAATGGTGTTTATCTGGTGAAAGTCGGGAAGAACATGGGCGCTGATAGGCCACTTTCAGCTTGACCGGTTCTATTTCTTCCTTGAGATCGTTAAGCCTGTTATAAAGATACTCAAATAGATGAACGGGCTTGAAGGGAACGTCAATATTCACCGCCGGGCAGTAAGAGCTAAAAGTACCATAACACTCATCATGGAAGCAGACCACCTCCGTGACTCTGTGTTTGGCGATGGTCTTGATGACGCCGGGTAATCTCTCCTTGATCACCGAGCTCCTGGCAAAGTGGAGGTACATCAGCTGACAGAAGTAATGAAACATCTTACGTGGGTCGGTTGAGATGACCGGCAGACCTTCAAAAACCTTACCCTGTATCAAGTACATGAGGTCAGAAAAAACGCCCATATCAAGCGCTGGCCCGTTAATCTCTTCGATGTCCGGTTCGCCTCGGAAGGGTATCCCTATGTTTATGCCCCGCTGGATAAGCGGCCTGGGCAGAGGTGGAACGTTCAGCTCTTCCTGTTTTTCAACAATGAGATAGAAGGGGTGGTTATGTACCGGGCAGTATTCCTCACAGGCATAACAGGTCACGCATTGGTGGAGGACGAAGGAGTCCTCACCCCGCGCTATTTTAAGGATTTCTCTCCTGGCCGTCTCTCTGTCAATATCCATATATTGGCATTTGGTTAGGCAGGCTTGTGTGGGACAACCAAGACAGGCGGTATCGTTAAATCTCAGCTCAACCATTCAATTCCCTCCTTGAGTGGATTTTCAATTTAGGCGCTGGGCTGGTTAGCAACCCTATGTTACTATTCAGGCGCGGTAAAATCAACGTTTTATCATTAATACAAGAGCTTTGCTATAACATCCAGACTATGTGGCTACAATCTTTCATTGACAAAATACACTTACAAGTCTAAAATCTCTCCAAAATACAACTTACAGTTGACTTGTTGACAGAAGGAGAAAATGTGGATATCTCAGTAGTCAACTTTGGAGAAAAGTTTCGCAAGATCAAGGAACAGCATTCATATAAAGTAATTGCTCAGATGAATAATTATCAGTTCAAATTGGTTAGAATGCAAAGAGAATTCATATGGCATAAGCATCCTGAGACGGACGAAGTTTTTGTGGTCATTGACGGCAATTTGCAAATCGATTTGCGCGGTAAGACGCTAACTCTAAAAAAGGGTGAAATGGTTGTTATCCCAAAAGGCGTGGAGCACAAACCATCTTGTAAAGAAGAATGCAAGATTTTATTAATTGAACCTGCAGGAACTCCCAATACCGGTGATGCAGGAGGAAATTTAACAGACACTCATTTGGAATGGATCTAACCTATTAAATCCTTCTGACAAGTGGTTCCAGCGCACTGGAAACAGCGCGGCGGTCTAACTCGTTCGTTTGGTCGCTGGATAGCATGGAATCAGTTACCAATATTTGAAGGTGAAGCGGAAAATGGGAAGGCTGACTTTTTACATCGTTGATGTATTTGCCGAAGAAAAATATGCCGGCAACCAGTTGGCTGTTTTTCGAGATGGAAATACACTTGCCGACATCGATATGCAGCGCATTGCGAAGGAAATGAATTTCTCTGAAACCACATTTATCTTGTCTGAAACCCAACGTGAGGGGGGTTTCGATGTACGTATTTTCACCCCCCGCCGGGAAGTACCTTTCGCAGGTCACCCCACGTTGGGAACAGTCCATATTATTCGAACAGAGATTATTCAAGGGAGTGCGGGAAAGATAGTTCTGAATTTGAAAGTGGGACAAATTCCTGTTATTTTTAGCGGTGTTGTCGAACAGGAAACCACCTATTGGATGAAGCAGATCGAGCCGATTTTTGGCGAGACACTGAGTGCGGAAGTCATTGCGCCTGTATTGAGCCTCAGCACAAGCGAGATAGATGACCGTTTTCCAATTGAGGAAGTTTCAACGGGGCTGCCCCACATTCTTGTTCCACTCCGAAGCTTAGAATCTTTGAAGAGAGCCCGGGTGGCTCAGGATAAATATTTCGAGCTTATCGAGAACAGGTGGGCAAAACCCATCCTGATTTTTTGCCCACAACCGCATAACTCGCAGAATGATATAAGTGTCCGCATGTTTGCAGATATTTTCGGCATTCGCGAAGACCCGGCAACAGGAAGTGGAAATGGTTGTCTTGCAGCGTATTTAGTGCGACATCGTTATTGGGGACGAGAGAAAATTGATATTCGTAGTGAGCAAGGATACGAAATAGGCCGGCCGTCTCTACTGTTCTTGAGAGCCGAAGAAAAGGGCGGCGAAATAAGCATATCGGTTGGTGGTAAAGCAGTCACAATAGCTAAAGGTGAGTTTGTCTAAGCGTCAACTTCTTTGGTGTTAGTGCGCGGCCCGACAGGCGCATGAAGCCGATCGCTTCGCCAGCCGCTGCGCGGCTTGCTTGCGGCGGATGATGCTTAGTCCATTGCTTAGAAGGAAAAGGAGTGAGAATAATGAAGAGAATTAAGGTAGGGGTGATCGGCGGAACCGGCATGGTAGGCCAGAATTATATCAGACTGCTCAGGAATCATCCTTGGTTTGAAGTGACGTATGTTGCAGCCTCCCCTCGCTCTGCAGGCAAGAAATACGCAGAGGCCGTTTCGGGCCGTTGGCTAATGCCTGAACCGGCTCCGGAGCAGATCGAGGATCTTGTGGTTCAAGACGCAAACCTTGTTCAATCGGCGAAAGGGAAATGTGAGTTGGTGTTCTCGGCTATTGATGCGGACAAGGACACGGTACGAAAACTTGAGGAGGAATATGCCAAGAGCGGTATTCCGGTGGTATCGAACAACTCAGCACACAGGAATACGCCAGACGTGCCGATGATGATACCGGAAGTGAATCCAGGCCATACTGAGCTGATCCGACTTCAGCGGACGCAGAGAGGCTGGGGAAAAGGACTGATCGCCGTCAAGCCGAACTGCAGTATCCAAAGCTATGTCACTCCGCTCTTCGCTTTGATCGAGGCGGGCTGTAAGATCGAGGCCGTCATTGTAACGACCCTTCAAGCGGTTTCCGGGGCTGGCTTTCCGGGTCCTGCGTCCCTGCAAATGATAGATAATGTCATTCCCTTTATCAAAAATGAAGAGGAGAAGTCAGAATTGGAGCCATTGCGGATTCTGGGACAGCTTCGTGATGGCAGAATTATTCCAGATAACTCGTTTAAAATTTCGGCCCACTGCAATCGGGTCCCTGTCATCGACGGGCACATGGCGTGCGTGAGCGTGAAGTTTAAGGGACGAAAGCCATCTGTAGAGGAGGTCTTGAAGATCTGGAAAAGCTTTGCCGGCGAGCCTCAGAGGCTGAAACTTCCCTCAGCTCCTGAGAACGCCATCATCTACCGAGAAGAAGTCGATAGACCTCAGCCACGGATGGACAGAGATGCAGGAAGGGGTATGGCAGTGACGGTTGGGCGACTACGGGGATGCGAGGTTTTTGACTACCGGTTTGTAGGCCTTTCGCATAACACCGTGCGAGGCGCAGCCGGAGGCGCAATTCTCACGGCAGAATTACTAAAAGCAAAGGGGTTTTTCTGAAGGTGGCAGCGCCTTATCTATTGGCCAACAATGGAATCGAGGCGAGACCTTCCGACCACGGTGGATCCCTCGCGTTAGCGGGAAAAAAATAATGGTGAATCCTAAAATCCGAGCAGGTGGCCAAAAAGACATTGGAATTCTGACAGAAATTATTCGAAGTTCTTTTCGGGATGTGGCCGATCGCTTTGGCCTGACACAGGAGAACTGTCCGACGCACCCGTCTAACTGCACGGTGGACTGGGTCCAACGGGATATGGACCGACGCGTCACCTATTTTGTCCTCGAGGACAACGGCCTCGCCTCAGGATGTGTTGCTCTCGAACTGGCTGATTCCGAGTTGTGCTACCTCGAACGCCTTGCCGTTCGACCGCCCCAGCGGCGGCGCGGCCTTGGGAGAGCCCTGGTTGAGTACGTGTTGGCAGAAGCCAAACGCTGCAGGCTCGTCGTGTGAGTATTGGAATCATTGCCGAGCAAACAGAACTGAAGAACTGGTATCAGAAAATCGGCTTCGTTGAAGCCGAGACCAAGGAATTCGCTCACCTGCCTTTCCGGGTGACCTTCATGTCTTACGCAGTTAATCCGAGCTGCCGGTCATCGCTTTCAACAGATGCGGTAAACCGCTCGGCTGATTTCGACCATTAGGTAAAGAGAGGTGGTGAAGGGGGGACAGGATGGGATGTAAATTTGTTAGTTTATGGTTAAGGATGTGCCAGCTCCACGCCTGCGGGTGCAGAATAGACGGTTTAGTCAGAAAAAAACTTGAAAGGAGATCGCTATGGAACAAAAGTCTATCGATTTAGCTTCTATGTTAGCTTCTATTCAGAAAACGGCAATGAGTGTTTTGACATCCCCGTCCGCCTTTTTCAGGGAGATGCCAAAAACAGGCGGGTTTGTTGAGCCGCTGATATTCATGGTAATCATGGGTATTATCGGAGGTCTCATCCAGACCATCTTCAGCATTGTGGGTCTGCATTTTGGGATTATGGCAATGAGTGTGTGGTCCATTATTTTATTTCCCATATATATTGTCATAGGCGGCTTCATAGGTGCTGCAATCCTCTTTGTGATATGGAAACTCTTAGGCTCTCAGGAGTCCTATGAAACCGCTTTTCGATGCGGGGCGTACATTTCCGTCCTGATGCCGATCATCACTGTACTCGGGCTCATTCCTTACTTAGGCTCAGCCGTTGGGATTGCCCTTTACGTTTACTTTCTCGTGATCGCAAGCGTGGAGGTTCATAAGATCCCTTCTCAAAAGGCTTGGCTTGTGTTCGGGATCATCGGTGCAATATTGATCATTTTAAGTATCAGCGGCCAAATTACTGCAAGAAAGTATTCAAGAGAGGCGATCAAATTCCGGGAAAAGATGGAAGAGACCTCAAAGGCCATGAAGAAGCAGGCCGAACAGATGCAGAAGCAGACTGAGGATATGCAGAAACAGGCGGAGGAAGCAAAAAAAGCCGCCGAAGAGATGCAGAAACAATTGGAACAGAAGTAGTTTATGAACAATTGACAAGAACCCTATATCGAGTTGTTAAGATTATTAAGAACTAAACTACCCTCGCCTTCAAGGCGAGGGGTTTGAAATAACAGGTCGACTTGAAGTCGACCTTGCCCGTTCTCCTTCTTTCGTCCGTCATTCCTGCGCAAGCAGGAATCCAGTTCTTATTGGTTCCCTGCCTTCGCAGTGGCAGCGTCCTGGATTCCCGTTTTCACGGGAATGACAATGGTGATGCTATATGGTCGGCTTTATCTCAATCCCATGAAGAATATGTCACCAAGGGCTGGCCGACCATTTCGCAAAATCTTTACTTCGCCTGAAGGCGAGGGGTTTCCACCATCCCCGATGGTGACACTAAAATCCCTCCCAGCCTCCCATGACCAAAGGGAGGAGGACAAAGGAGACGTAAAATCAGCATCTCTCAATCTATCTTCTCCGGAATGGTTCGGGGAGCGGCGGAATCCTCGCCTGTCCGCAGTTCTGATCGGCACCACCGATACTTTTTAGGTGGGAATTTTGGCCTTGACTCTCTTGATAAAAATTATTAAGATATTAAAAATATTCAATTTTTATTATTATTGTTGCCGAATGGGGATATCGATGATTATATTAACATGAGAGAAGAAAATCTTGGAGGAGGGATGAAAAATGAGAATTAAGGATGTGATGACAAGGAATCCAGTTACAGCGGATAGTGAAACATTGGTCTTGGACGCCCAAAGGATAATGAAAGAAAACAATATTCGCAGGCTTCCCATTGTGGACAAAGGTAAATTGGTGGGCATGGTCACGAAACACGATCTCCTCGAGGCTTCACCTTCACCAGCCACATCGTTGAGCGTATTCGAGTTGAACTATCTCCTTGCAAAAATGAAGGTCAAGGAAATTATGAAGAAGAATCCCGTGACGATTACTCCAGATACCCCTTTCGAGGAGGCCTTGAGACTTGGACAAGAGAAGAAGATCGGCTCGTTCCCGGTGGTGGAAAACGGGAAACTGGTTGGCATTACGACCGAATCGGACATCATCCGATTTGTAACACGCGTCTTAGGCATAAAGGAGGAAGGATCGAGGATCACCATTGAGGGATTGGGCGCGAAGTTGGGCGATCTCGAGAAGATCGTTTCAATCGCAAACAAACACCACACGGTTATTTTGAGCATGATGTCATTACCCAGACCTGAAAACAAGGATTGGATGATCGTGCTTCGGCTAAAGACGAATGATCCCGACCCGATTGCCAAAGATTTCAGGAAGGCCGGCTTCAATGTCACCTATTCATCTTGGTTCCGTTGCGAAAAGGGGCAGGCCTAAATAATTAAATCAACAATCCATGCCGCAAAATAAAAGAGGGGTGCGTTCACGAAACGCACCCCTCTTTGTTATTCTTTAGTAAGAATCTATCCCTTCTTATTGTGATAAAACCGATAAACCCTTTGGGCTGACTTTCGATTCATCTTGGGTGCGTTGGCCAATTCTTCTTCTCCGGCTTCTTTGATTTTCTCTACCGTTCCAAAATATTTCAATAACTCCTTCTGTCTGATCTGACCGATCCCGGGGATCTCTCCCAATTCTGATTTGATCGTCTCCCTACTCCTGACCTTCTTATGATAAGTGATAGCAAATCGATGGGCTTCATCACGGATTCGGTCAAGGAGATGGAGGACTGGCGAGCGCCTTCCCAAAATGAAAGGTTCCTTATATTGAGGATGGAAGACCTTTTCCTCGGTCTTTCTCAACCTCGAAAGACGAGGCCTTTCAATCGTCCTTTCCTTGGCCAGGCTGATGAGATCAACTTCCTTCGCCTTCAGTTCTTTGAATACTTCTCGGGCCACATTCAATTGACCTCTTCCACCATCTAACAAAACCAGATCCGGAAGATCACTTTCTTCAACGGCCTTTTGATACCGGCGGAGGAGGACTTCGTACATCATGCCATAATCGTCCGCTCCTTCTACCGTTTTGACCCTGAAATGGCGGTATCGTTCCTTATTGGGTTTTCCATCCTCAAAAAAGACCATCGATCCAACAGCATTTCCCCCTTGGAGGTTGGAGATATCGAAAGCCTCAATCCTTCGAGGCACTTTTCTTAGATGAAGCTTCTCCTTTAAGGCATCCAAAAGTTTCTCCTCATCCTTATCCAGTTCATCCTTTGCAAGAAGAAATTGCTCAGCATTTTCACAGGCCATTTTGAGAAGATGTTTCTTATCCCCTTTCACAGGAACAAAGATCCGGACCTTTTTTCCCTTTAGTTCTGTCAACCATTGTTCTACAAAGTCCTGTTCAGGAATTGACTTCGGGATCAAAATCTGTTCAGGAATGAATTTACCTTCCCGATAATATTGAAAGAGAAAGGATGAAAGGACCTCCTTGTCCAGAAGTCCCGTGGAAGGGATGACAAAGCCCCTCCCTCCCATGAGTCTTCCTGCTCTGACTAAGAACGGATAGATGATGATCTTATGGTCCTGGCGATGGAATCCGATTACATCCTGATCGAGGAAATCCTGCGAGACGATCTTCTGTTTTTCGATCACCTGCTCAATATAGGCGATCTGGTCTCGAATTTTGGCAGCCCCTTCAAAGTTGAGCTTTTCCGATTCTTCTTCCATCTTTTTTTTGAGGTTCTCCAACAAATCCCTATTCTTTCCAGCAAGGAACATCCTCACCTGTTGAACGACCTCCCGGTATTTCATCGGATCGACCTCTTCGCAACAAGGACCCGGACACCGGCCCATCTCATAATTGATGCAGGGCCTCAGCCGATGGGTGAATTTGGTATCCATGCAGGTCCGGATTGGAAAGAGCCTGCGGATCAGCCTCAGGGTCTCCCTGAGGGAGGTGGCAGAAGGATAAGGGCCGAAATAGAGAGAACCGTCTTTCTTGATCCGCCTCACGATACATAAAGTTGGATATGCTTCCTCCAGCGAGAGTTTGAGACAGGGATAATTCTTATCATCCCTGAGCTTCACGTTATAGCGGGGATGGTGCGCCTTGACGAGGTTATCTTCCAGGATGAAGGCCTCTTTCTCCGTATCGGTAACAATGGTATCGATGTCCGCCACCTTTTCTAACATCGTCAAAGTTTTCAAATCCTTTCCAGCCGGTTTCTGAAAATAAGAACTCACCCGATGTTTGATATTCCCCGCCTTCCCCACATAGAGGATTGTTCCCTTGCTGTCTTTGAACAGATAGACACCAGGATTATTCGGTAGGCGATCAATTTTTTGACTTAAAGATTCCATAAGATTTTCTTTGCCATTGCGAGGAGCCCGGAAGTTTCGGGACGACGAAGCCTTGTCTTGAGCGAAGCGAAGGAACGCTTGAGATTGCCACGCCTGCGTGCCTGCGCGCTGGAGCGCTTCGGCGCGCAAGCGTGCCGAAACACCCGCTGCATAAACGTTTCGAAGATGTCAGGCACTACGGCGTGCAGGCACGCTCCGCTCGCAATGACACTTAAAGGTATCACCTCATCTTCAGCTCCATCTCTTCAAGGTGTTGGATCTTATCGCGGAGTTCTGCCGCACGCTCAAATTCCAAATGACTCGCTGCCTCCTTCATCTCCTTCTTCAACTTCTGAATCATCGAAGGAATCTCTTTGATGGGAACATATGGCTCTTCAATGTCGGATACACCGGGAATCGCTAAATAGTCTGCCTCATAGATCGAAGCCATAATATTCCGAACCGACTTCTTCACAGTCTGCGGGGTAATTCCGTGAACTCTATTATACTCTTCCTGGATCTTTCTTCTCCGATTCGTCTCTAAAATCGCCTGATCCATGGATTGGGTCATTTTATCTGCATAGAGAATGACCTGGCCGTTTACATTTCGGGCAGCCCGGCCGAAAGTCTGGATGAGAGATTTTTCAGACCGTAGAAAACCTTCCTTATCGGCATCCAGAATGGCGACCAAGGAAACCTCCGGAATATCGAGTCCCTCCCTTAGAAGATTGATCCCGATGAGGACATCGAACTTTCCCAACCGGAGATCTCTGATGATCTCCACCCGATCAAGGGTATCAATATCGGAATGCAGGTATTTCACCCGAATCCCAAGATCAGCATAGTATTCGGTCAGATCTTCTGCCATCCGCTTAGTGAGAGTGGTGACAAGAACCCTCTCCTTTCCCTTCACCCGCTTCTGTATCTCAGCCAACAGATCGTCGACCTGGTTCTTCGCCGGTTTGACATCCAGGAGAGGATCGCTCAAACCAGTCGGACGGATGATCTGTTCTACAATCTTTCTGGGGCTCTTCTTCATCTCATATTCACTCGGGGTCGCTGAGACATAGACGACCTGATGGACCCGCTCCTGAAACTCCTCGAACATCAGTGGCCGGTTGTCCAGCGCGGACGGAAGACGAAATCCATACTCCACCAGCGTTTCTTTCCTGGACCGGTCTCCCCTATACATCCCGATTAGTTGAGGAATGGTCACATGGCTTTCGTCAATGAACAAAAGAAAATCCTTTGAATAGTAATCCAGTAGAGTAGGAGGAGGTTCCCCCGGCCTTCTTCCGGTGAGATGGCGGGAATAGTTTTCAATTCCCTGGCAGTAACCGAGCTCTTGAAGCATCTCTAAGTCGAATTTCGTTCTCTGCTCAAGCCTCTGCGCCTCCAAAAGTTGATTCTGGGATTTAAACCATTCCAACCTTTCCTTCAGTTCCTCCCGGATGCTCTCAATGGCTTTCTGCAATCGGTCCGGAGGAGTAACGTAATGGCTTCCCGGATAGATAGGTACTTTATCTAAACGTTCGACAACTTTTCCTTTTAAAGGATCAATTTCAGAGATGTCCTCCACCTCGTCTCCAAAGAGTTCGATCCGAATCGCCCGGCTTCCCTCATGGGCAGGGAAGACTTCAATCACATCCCCTCGAACCCGAAAGGTCCCCCGGTGAAAATCGATATCATTCCGCTCATACTGTATCTCCACCAATTTTGAAAGGATCTCCTCCCTGGAGATGTCCATCCCTCTTTCCAGATAGAGGAGCATTCCATGGTACGCCTCCGGAGATCCTAAACCATAGATACAGGAGACGCTGGCAACAATGATGACATCGTTTCTTTCAAGAAGGGAGCGGGTGGCGGAGTGTCGCATCTTATCGATTTCTTCATTGATCTGAGTGTCCTTCTCGATATAGGTATCGGTGGAGGGGATATAAGCTTCGGGTTGATAATAGTCGTAATAACTGACGAAAAATTCGACAGCATTCTCCGGAAATAGCTCTTTGAACTCACCGTAAAGCTGGGCGGCCAGAGTCTTGTTATGGGAAATGACCAGAGTGGGCTTCTGAACCTTCTCAATCACATTGGCCATGGTGAAGGTCTTTCCAGACCCGGTCACCCCCAAGAGGACCTGGTGTGTGGCACCTTCCAGAACACTCTCGCTCAGTGATTCAATGGCCTGAGGCTGATCACCCTTAGGTTGGAATTCGGAGACGAGTTTAAATGAGTTCATGGGTTAATCTTACAACAAAAAAGGAAAGAGGGGAAAGGCTTTAGTTCGGAGTTGGGAGTGCAGAGTTCGGAGTTTAAGAAAGGAGAAGCTGAAAAAGGATTTACTATCACAGATAGCTGATGGCAGATGGTTATTTCTCCTTGACGGGTTACATTTTCTAAATGTTTTCTTTTCCTTCAATTCTATTTATCGTCTTTCGCGCTCCCAGAGGGCGACCAGATCGCGTGCACCATGGATAAATCCAACGATATATACAGTTTGCCCTGTTACCTGATAAATAAGGCGATAACTTCTGACGAAAAGCTCCCGGATACTTGGATCATTAAATTCGGGAACTGCCCGCCCTCGCTCCGCAAGATAAGCCAATGATCGTGCAGCATCTCGTACCTCACGGACAAATGCCCCTGCATAGTGGGGAGAATCCTTGCCAATGTAGTCCGCTATTTCTTCGAGGTCTATCCAGGCGGATTCGGTCCAGGTTACTTTCCGAGCCATTTAGACATCCTTTGCTCCACCTCTTCCTGACTTAGTAAGTGCCCCTCTTGAATATCCTTCAGCCCACGTTCGATCTTCTCCCGAACATATATGTGGTATTGAATGTCCTCGAAAGTCGCATCATCTGGGATCTGGTCAAGCATCCTCCTAACTTCTTCTTTTGCTGTTCTCATCTTTTTCTCCTATTTGAAAGGATGTGGAATAACCTTTTGGTTTGGCGAAGTCGCAACTCAGTCGGGATTTCCCGAAGTGTGTAAACGCCAAAAACTCATATACATTCACCTAATAACCTCCCTTTTAACCGAATTATAACAAATATAAGGGCGAAAAAGACATAAATCAAAAACTTGACCTCAAAGCATTCTGGTATCTGCCGTTATGGGCATTGAAAGAAATTTACCTTAGAATCGTCAGTCCCAAAAATCTATATTTTCCATCAAAATCAAAAATAACCGGGAAATGCTTCAAATCCTTTCTTTTTATCTCCCATGGGAATCCACCGTATCTCTTTTTCCCACGCTTTCTGTCCTTATCGCGTAGTCTTATGTGAATAAGATGCTGGTCAATATGACATTCGACGTTATCTTCTTTTAAGTTAACGATCCTCTCGGCAGCCATATTAATCCCTTTATCGAAGAGGTTCGATTTATAGGAATTATGGACGTCCACATTTACGACAGCACCATAAAAATCGATTGTATCATTAACGATCTCCGCATCCTTTTTGGTTTCAAAGGTCTTTTTGGAATTGGGTTTCAACTTCACTCCCAATTTCTTAGGCCCCTTTTGGGAAAGCAGGATGTAGAAGTCATCGGCCCCTTTGATGTTCCCACATATTCTGCAGGCTTCCTTCTTATCCTTTGTTTTCTTATATCCATCCCAATGCTTGCACTGCAAGCCTAAGAACTCCCAGGCTATCCCAAGCTGTTGATAGATGCGAAAGAAACGCTGAAATTCTTTTTCGCCCATCTTCTCGCTGTCAAGAAAATTGTTGCTGACGAAATCCATGCTCTTAAAGAGATCTTTCAGTTGTTTCTTGAGATCTTTTTTATTTTGCCCCAAATCCATTTCTTTCGGTGTCTCCATAGAATCATTTATCGATTTCACTCATTCTGGCAGCATAACTGAGAGCAGCCTCAATGTCCTCTTCAGTTACTTCGTATTCTCGCATAATTTCGTCTTTTGTCATACCACCTGCAAGCCCTCCGATAATACGAGCAACAGGAACACGAGTCCCCCGAATTACTGGTTTTCCGTGTTGGATTTCTGGGTCTATTACAATTCGCTCGTTCATCTTTTCCCTTCTTTTTCTTTTCATCTTAAATCATTCAAAGCTGATTTTACATACATTCAGGGCCAAGAGATCTGCCGCAGTATTTAGAGCACGAGCGGTTGGCATATGCGGCACAGACGAAGCCGTTAGGTTTTAGAGCAAGCGCTTGTGGCGTCGTCAGGTGACGGTGTATCGCAAAACGAACCTACGGGTCTTCATTTATTCTTTTCGCCCTCTTACTTCCAAAAGCGTAAATAGTCCTCGTTCCTTTCTTTGATTCCCCCGAATGCGGAGTCCCCTTGGGAACATGATATTCATCGCCTTTTCGTAATATAGTCGTCTCATTATTTATTTTCAGTTTGTACTCGCCCTCAACTACGATGAAGTATTCGTCATAGTCGTGAACGTGTTCTTTTGAGATCACATCTTCCGTTGAAGTCCAGAAAGCCATCTGGCTTCCGTCAATCCCATCATAAACGTAGCCAACATTTCCAGGTGTCTGAGATTTTGGATCAATAGCGTTTAACGGATTTCTCATAAATTCAGGGAAATCACTCATTTCCACCTCCAAAAAGTCTCGCTAAATTTTTGCTAACATTCAAGGCTAAAAGAAGTGCGATAGCATTTGAATGTAAATCCTTTAGCCTATTGCAATCTGAAGTGGGTAGCAAATTCGTACTTGATTTTATCACAATTAAGTTCTAATATGAAATACGAATAGTAAGAGTAGCTTTTCAAGGAGGAATCTATGCCAATCATAAAATCCATTTCAAGCCTGCGCAACCGAACGAGAGACATAGCCTCCCTGTGCCATAAACAAGACGAGCCTGTTTATTTGACAACGAATGGTGAAGGCGATCTTGTTGTTATGAGCATTGAGCATTATGAAAGACTCAAGGCGAGGGTGGAGCTTTTCGAAAAGCTCGCTGTTGCTCAAGCCCAAGCTGCGGCAGGGGAAAAAGGGTTTACACATACGCAAGTGATGAACAAGCTTAGGAAGCGCTTGCATGGGAAGTAAGCACACGCTTCGTTACCTTCCTGTTGCCGTTGATGACCTTGTTTCAATATTCGACTGGATCGCAGATGACAGTCCGGCAAATGCCGCAGCGTTTGTTGAAAAAATCGATCACCGTATCGGCAACCTCAAAACACACCCCTTCCTTGGTCACGTGCCACGTGACGAAAAACTCAAGAATTCAGGTTATCGAATCCTTGTCATTGACTCCTACCTCGTATTCTACATGATTCGTGCCAAAACCGTTGAAATTCATCGTGTCGTCCACGGCTCCCGGAATCTGGACGATATCGTATAAAACCTCTGTTTATCCGCTTTGCGGCATATTTCGAACAACGCCCCCTGCCCTTGTGCCAAACTACTTCAGTTCTTCCGCAAACCTGGCACCCATCTTAAAGGCATTTTCGCAATCGATTGGAAATACTTCTCTCCTTACCTTTGCCTTTTTCTCGGGATCGAAACGAGGCGCATACACCTTCGAATAATCCTCAAATTGAGTCGTGTCGTAACTGCATAGGGTTTCTGAAGCCCCGAAGGCCCTCTCCATAATCATCTCATTCAAAGATATAGGTCTGTCAAAACCGCGCTCTTTTGCCATGGCTTCAGGCGCGCCCAGGGTATAGACGAAGGCTGTACGAACCTTTCGGGAAAAGAGACTCACCGGAGGATCGGTATAGGTCATCAGGGGAAAGAAGAGGCGCTCCATGAAAGACCTCATTTCTCCGGTGACCGTTCCAAAATAGATGGGCGATCCCAGGAAGATGACATCGGCCTCGTTCACTTTTTTCAAAAGCGGCGCCAGCCCGTCCCGGACGGCACATTTGCCGTAGCTCTTGCCGTCTTTCATCTTACAGGCAAAGCAGCTGATACATCCTTTGTAGTCGAGGTTGTAAAGATGAACGAAAGCCGTTTTCGCTCCTTCTGATGCCGCACCTTCAAGGGCTTTTTTGAGCAAAGTGGCCGTGTTCCACTTTTTTCTCGGACTCCCGTTCACACCAATCGTCTTCATATCTCTACCTCCTCTCCAATCTCTTCCTCAATCTGTCCCGTGTCAGGGGCTGACTCCTCAGCTTCTTGCGAAGTTTCTAAGACTGCTCGTTACTCGAGGTGGCTCTTGGCTTCCAATTGCTTGATGAATGAATGTACTGCCTCAATTTCGTAACAAAAGTGTCCTTTGCCTTTTGCGTCTTTAACATCAATTCTATTTGGTTGAATTCGCTTGAAACCGGAAATCAATTTTTTCTTAGATTCAGGAAGTTGTTTTTTAAAGAAAGCTTTAAAATTGCCCGATAACAACAGTTTGGGACTGTTAGGTTGCTTTGTTTGGGATTCAAGTCTCGCCGCCGTATTGATTACGATTCCATAGACGTAATCTTTCTCGGATCGATACACAACACAACCCCCACAATGAATACCGATTCCGAAGTCTACAGATAAGCTGTATTTATATTTCTCTCTCAGAGTTTTGTTGTAACTGCTTAGGGTTGATTCTAAATAAATATACAGAGGCAGGGCCACTCTCAGACATGTAATTGAATGTACCGGATTCCAAAAGACGCAGAGTTGACCATCTCCAGTATCGTTAAGAGAATACCGATCACCAATTCCAAGCGTACCAATTTTAGCACGAATGAAATCCTTAATATTAGTCATTAATGTAATGTGATCTACTAAGGGTTGGCTGAATCCTTTGTTATCGGTTCGATAACTTAGAAGGCGAATTAATCTTGTGGAATTTCGCAAATCGAATAGAAATGCACTCGACCCATTCTCATAGTTAAGGTATATCAAATCGTAATTCATATGTATCGTCCTTGTTTATAGGGGGTATTCTGAGATACGTCCGCATAACGGGCGTCGCCACAGACGAAGCCGGAAGGGCCTTCAGAGAATGTATTGTGCTGCTGTTATGTACTGCTTTTGGAAATATCCTTTTCGATCACCTGCTCAATTTGTCGCGTGTCAAGGGTTGACCCCTTGCCTTTTTCGGAAAATATTCTTTCTAATTACCTGCTCAATTTGTTCCGTGTCAAAGGCTGACCCCTTGGCTTCCCAGGTTAATTCTAATGATATTAAAAGAGCTTCAAGATTTCATCAATGGTCTGTTTCTGGCTTGTGGTGTAAAAATAGCCTTTACCTCTTTCCAGAGCATCTGCTCCATCTCTGCATATCGGTTCTATCTCTATAGCTTTTTGGTAGCAGGTTTTTGCCTCCTTAATTTTCTTCTGTCGAAAATAGACTATTGATAGACCAATGTAAGGGTCTACATAATTTTTATCGAGTTTAATGGATGTTTGGAAATCCTTCATTGCCGATTCATATTTTCCTAACTCAAGATAGGCGAAACCGCGGTCGTTATATCCAGGGGGGACATTGGGTCTTATATCAATTGCTTTATTGAAATCTTCAATTGCCCTATCGTATTTACCCATCTTAAAATAAGTGAACCCACGTGACCCATACACCTCAGCAAAATCAGGCTTTATGAGGAGTGCTTCCCTGAATGCTTGCATCGCTTCTTCATAACGATCGAATCTGCCATAAGCCGAACCCAAAAGACGGTGTGCCTCAGCGAAACCTGGCTTTATCCGAATTGCTTCTTTTGCAGCGTCTATTGCTTCTTGGTAATTACCAAGCATGCCATAAGTTCTGCTTAGGAGGCAGTAAGCCTCAACCCAATCGGGTTTAATACGGATTGTTTCCTTAAAGGCTTCGAGGGCTTCATGGCGACGACCAATCATAACATAGACAATACCCAAATCTAAGTGTGCCCTTGCCTCACTCGGTTTTATACGGATCCCCTCCTTGAAAGCCTCTATCGCCTCCTGGTAACGACGAAGTCTGCCATATACCGATCCTAGGGCGAAGTATGCCTCAGCAATATCAGGTTTTAATTCAACTACCCGTTTGAAATATTCAGCCGCCTCCTGGTTACGAGCAAGCTTACTATAACACTGACCTATCCACCAATAGGCTTCATAGTACTCTGGGTTCTTCTTCACTGCTCTCTTAAGATAAGTAAGAGCCTCCTCATAATCTTCTGTGTTGAAAAGGCGAATTCCTTTGGAGTTAAGCTCTGCTGCGGAGGCGAGCCACTCCTCTTCTCTTTGTGCCTCCCAACTAGCGATACTCTTCTCTTTACCTGGCTTAAGTTTTGTCACCCTTTCACCCGGAATTGCGAAATTTAGGTTTTGACCACCTTCAAACAAAAACGTTGAAACTCCAATAACCTCTCCTTTGATATTGACGACAGGGCCGCCACTTGAACCTGGGGATATAGGAGCCGAGATCTGAAGAACTTTCCCTCCAACTCCAAGAGATTTACGAATAGCCGAGACAATGCCGTCAGTAACTGTCCGCTCAAGCCCTAATGGACTACCAATTACGATTACACGTTCAGCAATTTCGGGAAAGGAAGCGCTTACCGTCAAAGGTATTACAACATTCCGAGGGGCATCTGTTGAGACTCTGATAAGATCACCATCTTCATCCTCCCCGACTACCTTTTTAACATTAAAAACCCTTCCACCTGCTATTTTAATCTCAGCACGGTATGCTCCTTCAAGCACATGGCGATTAGTGATGACATGACCGTCTTCATTGATCCAAAAACCGCTTCCTAGACCAAGAGCTTCTCCTGTTTTCTTATAGGTTATAACTGTAACAACAGATGGCTGAATCTTTTTGACAATGGTTATCAAATTTTCCTGTGACAGTAATGGGGCAGAAAGCACAATACACAAAAGAAATACAATCCAAGGTATCAGAAAAGACCTAAATATTTTCATTTTTTACCTCCTTTATCGCCCGCTTCTTAGTATTTACTATAAAGATAACGTTGAACTCTTACGTGGACAGTTAACACAAGTATACGATGTTACTTAACCCCCCTATTTCTTCCCTTCAATCAATTTCTCGGCGCTCCTTTTCCATTCCTCGTCCAAACTCTGATTTACTGAAATATAATCCCTAACTTTTTTGACAAGCATTTCTTGAGAGGGATGTTCAACACCAATTACATCAAGTATTTCCTTAGTCAATTTAGTCCTTGAACGAACCCAATCAATTTCTAGATGGTCTTTATGCTGGTAAATAACAATTACATTATTCTTCAGAATATCCTCTATGTTACTTTCCATCTTAGTATCCAATAGTAATCGAGGCCCTTTAGGATTTAACATCGATAACTTATGCGCGTTTATTAATGCATCTCCCAAGACTGGATTAATTGTCATAATACCTCTGCCAAGAGGTACGCTTCCATCTTTTAGATTATCTGTAATCTCTCTTTGATAACAGCTAACAACATCCGCGATTTCACCTTGAGAAATTGCGACTCTTGCAAATCCATCTTTAGAAGTTAAAGATTGCATTAGTGCAATAGCAACTGAAATGGGCCTTTCTAAAGTGGTATCTCCTATGTAAGGACAGACTATAAAACCATCACCAAATTGGTAAATGAACAATCTGCTCTCATCATCTGGATACATTTTTGTTCCTATCTTGTACAAATCTAACATCAGGAAAGAAAGTAATCTCAAAGCCTTGTCTCCCTGACCCGAAAAATAATAATAACTAAATCCTTCCAAATCAATCCACAATGACCATTTCTTCATATCAATGCCTCTAAACGCATAAAACTTATAAGGAATGAAAACAGAAATTTGGACAACCCAAAAATATCACAACTGCAAAATATTTCAATTGTTTTTTGTAGGGGAAAGGATAGGAGGTTTTGAAATCAAATTCTACTTTGTCTAAGAACTTTTTTCTTGTTTTGCGGGGACGGCAGGTTCTTCAATTTTGTTGTTATTAACATCTTCGGGTTTCAACTTCTTCTGCACGCCGGAGGCGTAGACAATGATTGCTGCCTCTCCATCGACAGGGCACTTGTTTTCACAGGGGGGTACTCTCATCATGATGTAGCGCTGACCTTTTTAACCCGAACTTTTGAGAGATCAATCTCGCCCAGACCTAAATCATAAGCATTCTTAACGAACTGGATCTCCTCCGGCTTAAAAGGTTTTCCGGTCTGGGGATGCTTGAAGAACGCAGCGGCATAAGCATCCGCCGCCACAATATCTGCCGAAGCGATCACCTCGCCGATGTCCTCTGTTTTTCCAGGCCCCTTTGGACCATTGGTTGTGAGAATCCGGATGGCATCCATCACAACCAGATCCGGTTTTCGAACCGTATTGACATCAGCGATACATTGATGGAGTCCGATCTTATGCAATTGCTCCATATCCCATGTGATCCCAATT
The DNA here is from genome assembly GCA_963827685.1 of uncultured delta proteobacterium. GTDB lineage: Bacteria > Desulfobacterota > BSN033 > BSN033 > UBA1163 > UBA1163. The sequence goes on from CAWHBU010000003.1 coordinate 595,167, forward strand.
AAGTTTTTCATTCCAAGGGTCAGTTCGGTAGCAAAGTGCTGTTTGGGAATGGGGAAATTGACAAAGACATCTGATTCAAGCACATCTCTGAGGATTTCAACCGTCCTAAGCTTCTTGCCTTTCTGAACCTCGACCTGTTTATAGGAGTTCCGGCCATGGCCGGAGAAAATGTCAGCCCCTGCCTTCTGGGCAGTCTCTTTTAACCCTGACCTGGAAAAACAAAACTGGTAATTATCACAAGTATGATCCCAGATGGCGACTCGCTTCGCGCCCGTGTCATAGCACATCTTGATCAATGCCGAAAGAAGATCTGGGTTATTGGTGCAGGCCTGTTCGGGTGTCCTTGCCCAGGCGAAGTTCGCTTTGATCACGACTCTCTGGCCCTTCTTCACAAATCGACCCATTCCTCCCAAAGGAGCCATGGCGGCCTGTAGGAGTTGGGAAGCACTTCCATTTTTGGCAATGACCAGATCGGACTCTTCAGCGGCATGTGCCAGGGATCCGTAAAAAGGAAGCTTATTCGATAAAAGAGGAAGTGCTGCCGCAGCAGCTGCTCCCTTAAGAAATTGTCTTCGGGTAATCTTTTTACTCAGGGAATGGTCCATATATCAATTCCTCCTCTTCTATTTCTAGCTGAGAGCATGAAATAGCTTATGCCGGAAGATTGAAGGGGGTCATTGCGAGGAGCGGTAGCGACGTGGCAATCTCAGGAGATTGCTTCGCTTCGCTCGCAATGACCATTTCGCCACTCCAAAATCCGCAATTGGGCACCTCAGTCCTCAGCTCTTTTATTTATCCTTTATCCTTTGTCCTTTTTCCTCACTCCGCAATCCGCATTCCCTGCCTGCGCGAAGCCGCTTCGGCGAAGGCAGGCGAAATCCGCAATATCATTTACGGTGTCAATATCAGCCGTGACGCTCCTTTATCTGTCCCGAACCAGATACTATTCTTATCCTCGGCTGCACAAAATACCGCATTGCTCAATAATCCATCAGAAACCGTCAACGACTCCCACTGCCTCGTCGGAAGATCATAAATACTTACCCCATTATCCCGACAGATGAAAACCTTCTCTTTTGTCACAGCAATGGAACTGATTCCTCCGTTCTTCAATGGATCCGTAGGCTCGATTTTATTCCAACGGTCTGACGCAGGATCATACTCAAAGAGGGTCCCTCCAATCCCCCCTGCCCATATTTTCTGTCCGACACTGACTAAAGATTTGATCTCTGTCTCGGTTAGCCCTTCTTTCTGGGAATAGGCCTTCCAACTCTTTTTGACTTTGTTAAATTGACTGATCCCTCCGTTTGTCCCTGCCCATAGGAAATTGGATTGGACGAGAAGGGAATTGACAAAATTTCCAGAGAGGCGATCTTCCGTTGAGTAAAATCTCTTCCACCCCTCTGTCTTTTTATCAAGCAGGGAGAGGCCCTTTTCAGATCCCACCCAAACCCAATCTCCATCTAAAGCCATGGAGTTGATTTTTTTGGCACGGCCGTCGTTCGTATTGAAGCGTTTCCACGAAGGGCTTCTCTGAGGTTGATAATAGGATATTCCACCCCCTCCAAATCCATAAAAATAGGTGCCGAACCAGATGCGGTCCACATCCGGAAGGATGACAGAAACATGATTATAAGGGAGAAGATTTTGCCAATTGATGCTTACCCCCTTGTCCACTTTATCCATCGGCTCGCCCTTGGTCGTATAGGCTCTGCAAGTCTTTTTGGACGGATCATAGAGGGTGGCTCCTCCGCCATAGGTTCCGAACCAAACCTCCTCACCTTGAATAGCGATCGCATAAACCATCTCGCTGGAGAGACCCTCTTTGGGGGTGACGTGTTGGAAGGACAAGGGCCTTTTGAGCGGGCCGGCTTCGGCATGGACGAAAATCGAAAGAAATAAAATGAGAGATAAAGATAGCTTCATTAAGGAATGAAGGATCTTCGTCATTTCCTCCTCCTAAAAATTTCCCTAATTATGTCGAATCGAATAGAGTTTTTCAATAGTTCCTGTTATTTCATTCTAAAGGAAACCGTCAGAGAACGGAAAAAATTTCGTTAACTTACCTTGACAATCTCCTTTTTGATGATTATCTAAAGGGCAGCGTTAAAGGGATGTATTTCGCCTATTAACCAACCGAACTTACAGAACACCTCTAACCAATTAATTTTAAAGAGTTTTTCTTTTTAAGGAGGTGATGCGATCTATTCATTAATATTGTAATTTTATTTTTAATTTTACCGTTTTGAAAACCACTGACCAAGAAAGGAGAAGTCAAAGATGAAGATCAGACCGTTACAGGACAGAGTGATTGTCAAACGACTCGCGGAGGAAGAGAAGACAAAAGGCGGGATCATCATTCCTGATACTGCAAAAGAGAAACCGCAGGAAGGGAAAGTTATAGCGGTTGGGAAGGGAAAGATGACAGAGGAAGGTAAGTTGATCCCTCTCGACGTAAAGGTTGGAGACAAAATTCTTTTTGGCAAGTATTCGGGCACAGAGGTCAAGATTGAAGGGGAAGAGCATCTTATCATGAGAGAAGAAGATATCTTAGGAGTAATTGAAGGAAAATAACAAATTTCAAAGAAATGGAGGTAAGTCAAAATGGCAAAGGAACTGAAGTTTGATCAGGATGCCCGTAATGCAATTTTGCGGGGAGTCAATATCTTAGCCGATGTGGTCAAGGTCACCCTGGGCCCAAAAGGAAGGAATGTCATTTTGGAAAAATCCTTTGGATCCCCGACGGTCACCAAAGACGGTGTGACCGTGGCCAAAGAAATCGAATTGGAAGATAAGTTTGAGAACATGGGCGCACAAATGGTTAAGGAGGTGGCGAGCAAAACCTCCGACACCGCCGGAGATGGAACCACGACGGCCACCGTCTTGGCCCAGGCGCTTTATCGTGAAGGATCGAAGGTGGTTGCAGCCGGTGCCAACCCCATGGATGTGAAACGTGGGATGGATTTGGCTGTCGAGGAAGTGTCGAAAGAGTTAAAGAAGCTGAGCAAGCCGACGAAGGATCAAAAAGAGATTTCTCAAGTCGGGAAGATCTCCGCCAATAATGATGAAACCATCGGGAACATCATTGCTGAGGCCATGAACAAAGTGGGTAAAGAAGGTGTGATCACCGTAGAGGAAGCGAAGGGAATGGAGACGACGCTTGATGTCGTAGAGGGGATGCAATTCGACCGGGGATATCTCTCTCCTTACTTTGTCACCGATCCTGAGAAGATGGTAGCGGTGCTCGAAGATGTCTATATCCTTCTCAACGAGAAAAAGATCTCCAACATGAAAGATATGCTTCCCATCCTGGAACAGATTGCCAAGATGGGGAAACCCCTCTTAATCCTTTCCGAGGATGTCGAAGGGGAAGCCCTGGCTACTTTGGTGGTCAATAAACTCCGAGGAACCCTCAAATGTTGTGCTGTGAAGGCCCCCGGTTTTGGAGATCGCAGGAAAGCAATGCTGGAGGATATCGGTATCCTCACCGGAGGAAGAGTGATTTCTGAGGACTTGGGCATTAAGTTGGAAAACATCAAATTGAACGACTTAGGCAGGGCAAAACGGATCACGATCGACAAAGACAACACGACCATTGTCGATGGAGCAGGAGACAAAGACGATATTGAGGCACGAGTAAAACAGATCCGTGCCCAGATCGAAGAAACCACCTCCGATTATGATCGGGAGAAGCTTCAGGAACGCCTGGCTAAGATTATCGGCGGAGTGGCCGTCATCAACGTCGGCGCAGCTACAGAGACAGAAATGAAGGAGAAGAAGGCCCGTGTCGAAGACGCCCTGAACGCAACCCGGGCGGCTGTAGAGGAAGGAATTGTTCCAGGGGGTGGTGTGGCCTACCTCCGCTGCCTTTCCGCACTGGATAAAATGAAATTAGAAGGAGATAAGAAGATCGGGGTCGATATTGTGAAGAGAGCCTTAGAAGAACCTATCCGTCAGATTGCCAATAATGCAGGTCAGGAAGGATCTGTGGTGACGGAGAAAGTAAAGAATGAGAAGGGAGCCTTCGGATTCGATGCTGCACAGGATGAGTATACGGATATGATCAAGGCAGGAATCATCGATCCTACCAAAGTGGTCAGGCTCGCCCTTCAAAACGCCGCTTCCGTCGCATCGTTGATGATCACTACTGAAGCCATTGTGGCTGATAAACCGGAAAAGAAAGCCCCTTATCCTCAAATGCCTCCAGGGGGTGGAATGGGCGGAATGGGTGATATGTATTAAGATTCGATTTATATTGAATTCGAGAAAAGGCTTGGGGACTCGGATTTTTCCCAAGCCTTTTTTCATTTCAATCCTTTCAAAAGCCCCCTCACTAAGATGAATATAACTTTTTTAAAGGACTCTTTAACTTTTCAAAACCTTTATTATCTTTACGAAAATGCTGCAGAATGCCCCGCCGTGTGGGCGGGGATGAATGCAGCAAGTCAAATTTCGATAGGCGGGACATTCTTGTCCCGCCAGCATTTTCGCCGAGGCTGGAAAGCCTCGGCGAAATAACACTGCCGATATTAGATTTTGAAGAAAAAATGTAGTCTTTCCGCTTCTAAAAAAGAGGTAACTATTCAATTCCGTTTTAAAAAACAAATTTTCCCTTGCCTTTAACACAAAAGAGCGATAATATTTTCCCCATTGTGGAAAAAAAGGCATTGCCTATCGATTTTCGGCATTTGGAAACTTTTTGCCGTGTAGCCGGTTTAAAAAGTTTCTCCAAAGCGGCTGACGATCTGTTCCTCACCCAACCCACGGTGAGCGGTCACATCCTCTCCTTAGAACAATCCTTGTCCCTGCGTCTCTTTGACAGGACGAGCAGGGAGGCTCGACTCACCAAAGCAGGGGAGGTCTTCCTGGAATATGCCTTAAAAATTTTGTCGCTCCGCAAGGAGTCGTTGAATGCTTTGAGCGAATTCTCACAGGGGATCAGAGGAGAGCTTTCTCTGGGTGCAAGTACCATTCCGGGAGAATATCTCCTTCCCAAACTCATGGGTGATTTCAAAAAAGAACATCCTCATTTTATCATTGCTCTTAAGATTGCTGATACGAAGGAAATTATCCAATATGTCCTTCAAGACAACGTCGAGTTTGGCATCACTGGGGCTAAGTTGAACCATCCATCTCTCCATTATGAAAAATATGAGGAGGATGAAATTATTGTCGTAGCCCCATCCGACCACCCCCTGGCCCGAAAGAAGAGAGTGAACCTGGAAGAGCTTTTAAAGGAACCCTGGATTATTCGGGAGGAGGGTTCCGGAACTCAGATAGCGGCCGAAAAGGCATTAAGAAAGAAAGGCAGGAGCCTAAAACAGTTTAATGTGGTCATGGAGATGGGAAGTACTTCTTCGGTAAAAGAGGGCGTGAAGGCGAAATTAGGCCTCGCCTTCATCTCCGGAAGAGCCACGGAAGAAGAAATCAGACAGGGCTTCGTCTCCCGAATCGATCTGGAGGGGATCGAACCCATCTTTCGACAAATTTATATCGTTTCTCATCGTGGGAGAACGCTTTCCCCGATAGGCATGGAATTCCTTCGATTCCTCAAAAGGAAGAAGGAGAGAGAGTCTCTGAAAAACCGCTTTTCGCTCTCTTGATTACGCAGATTCTAAGAAATGATTGCACAGATTTCCGGGCTTCTTCAGAAATCTTCTTAAAGAAATGGTTGACTTAGAAACCATAATTGTCTTAATAATAGGGCTGAACGGGAGAATCTAATGACTCCGGATTCAATAAGATGAAAAGATATCTCATACTTCTCTTCTTCATAATTCTCATCTTTACTTCCATCGCCGAGGCAAGAGTCTACCTTGATATCAACGCTCCGACTTTTGTCCAGATCCCTATCATCCTTGCTAAATGGAAATCTGGGGACAAAACCCCTTCTTCCTTCTCAGACAAGGCTTACGAGATTCTGGCCAATGATCTTACCCTCTCCGGTTTTTTTAAGGTGATGGATTACAATCATCTTCCCCCTTCCCTCCGAGAAAAAGAAGGGATCCCGAATACGGAATCTCTACAAGAATGGGTCCCTGCGGGAGGAGAAATCCTCTTGGCCGGAGAAACCCTTTTGGAACCCGATGGTCTCAATTTCAAGTTGAAGTTTCATCTGTTTGATTTAGTGGAACAGAGCCACATCGTTGGGAAACAGTATGAAGGTCCTTCACAAACCCTTCGATCCGCTGTCCACAGAATGGCCGATGAAGTCACTCTTCAGATCACAGGCGAGAAGGGGGTTCATAATACGAAGATTGCCTATACGGTTCGCCAGGGGGAAAACAAGGAAATCTTCATTGCTGATTTCGATGGTGCTAATGTCAAACAGATCACTCAAAACCAATCTATCAACGTTTCGCCAGCCTGGGCTCCAGATGGTAAAAAAATCGCTTTCACTTCTTACCTCAGGCGAAATCCGGATCTCTATCTGATCGATGTGGACGGGAAAAATCTTCAGCGACTCTCCCGCTACCCAGGGTTGAACGTCTCTCCCTCGTGGTCACCGGATGGGAAAAAGATCGCACTCATGATGGGAATGGAAGGAAAGTCGGACATCTTCCTCATCGATACGAATGGGGGCAACCCAAAGAAACTGACGAAGGGGCACGGTAATGAGGCTTCGCCCACGTGGTCTCCGGATGGTGAGTGGATTGCCTTTATCTCCGACCGATCCGGTTCCCCACAAATCTATATCATGGCACACGATGGGTCCAATGTGCGTCGTCTGACTTTTGAGGGGAGTTACAATACCAACCCTTCCTGGTCCCCTAAAGGGGACCGGATCGCTTTTTGTGGAAGAGCAGAAGGTCATTATCATATCTTTACTATCGGAACGGATGGGCTGGGGCTCCGGAGATTGACCTCCAATTCTGGGAATAACGAAAGCCCTTGCTGGTCCCCGGATGGTCGTTACATCGCTTTTAGCTCCAATCGGACAGGTGCGTCAAAGATTTTCATTATGAATGCCAACGGATTCAATCAGAGAAGTTTAACGCCATCGAAAGGAGGTGAATCGAGCCCAGCCTGGTCAAGGCGATTTGAATAAACCCCGTTAGAAAAGGCGGCGCTTTGACCCCTGCCCTTTCTGTAAGGGCTCGAAGTTTTATAATATGATTCCCACCATAGAGGACGGGGATTTCTAACGGGGAAAACATGAATTTCCAAATCATTCATCAAGGGAGGTTACCATGACTAAGAAAAGTCTCATCGTCGCTGTTCTTATCCTCTGCATTGGACTCATCATGATGGGTTGCCCGGCAAAAACCGTTGTGAAAGAAGAACCGTCTGTCAAGAAAGAAGAAGCCAAGACTGAAACAGAGCGCGCAAAGGAACAGGAAACCAAAGCCAAAGAACAATTTGACAAAAGTCTTGTCGCGAAGGAAACTCCCGGCATTGCAGGGGAGGTTTTCGAAAGCTCTCTGCTTAAGGATATTCACTTCGACTTCGATCGATATAATATCCGCCCTGCCGATGCATCCATTCTTAAGGAAAACGCAGCCCTTTTGAATAAATACACGAATGTCAAGATTCAAATCGAAGGACATTGTGATGAAAGAGGAACCGTAGAATACAACCTTGCACTCGGCGAAAGGCGGGCGACCGGTGCCAAGAATTACCTCGTCTCATTAGGCATCGCCCCGGCTCGTATTTCTACGATCAGTTATGGAAAGGAAAAGCCGTTAGATCCTCGTCATAATGAAGAAGCCTGGACAAAAAACCGAAGGGCCCATACCCTTGTCACGGCTAAATAATATGCCGGAGCACTCCTCAGGGAGTTTCTTGGCTCCCCGAGGAGAGCTTGCTTCCGGAAAAAATCTTGTGAAAAGGTGATGGTATGAAAGGATGGATTATCTTTTTAGCAGGACTGTTGCTTTTTGGATGTGCGAGCACCAGAGATGTGCAAGTTCTTGACCGGGGGCTGGATGTGCTCCAGTCCCAAATCAATACCCTCCAAAAGGAAAATAAATCCGCCAAGAACGAAATCTCTGATCTGAGAGCGGAAAATCAAAAGCTGAAGGCCGACCTCTCCCTCCGGCTCGAAAATCTTCAATCCGAAATCCAAACCGTCTCGACAAGTGTCGAGGAATATAAGGAGCTTCTCAAGAGACCTTCAAAAGAGATGGACCGCTTCAAAGAGGAGATGGAGGGCCGATTGAAAACCATAGAAGAAAAGAGAAAGATGCAGGATGAAAAATTCAAGGAAATAGAGGATCGCCTCAAGGGATTGGATGGAAGGATAGCCGGGTCGACTTCGAAGCCGGAGTCGGAAAGACTAGCCTCAACCAAAGAGGTCCTCTCCGAGCTAAAGGGGGTTTCCACAGGAATGGGAGACCTCTATCGAGACGCTTATGAGACCTTCCATAAGGGAGACATAGAAGGAGCCCGAAGGAAATTCGAAGCTTTTCTCAAACAATATCCCAACACAGAGCTGTCTGATAACGCGCAGTTTTGGATCGGGGAGACTTACTACCTAAGAAAAGATTATGAGAAGGCGATCTTAGAATATGAGAAGGCGATTGTAAAATATCCGGAAGGGGACAAAATACCTGCGGCCTTATTCAAACAAGCCCTCGCCTTCTTGGAACTTGGAGATAAGACGAATGCCAAAAATTTACTCAAGCGGGTGATCGAAAAATATCCCCAATCGGACCAAGCCGGAATAGCCAAGAAGAAACTGGAAACCATAAAATAAACAAGGTCCATCCCCTTTTTAAGGGATGGACCTTGTTACCTTTTGGCCATTGCCTCTGGTCTTCCACCTACAGAAATCGACTACCTATTAGACGGCGTAAATGTCCTTTTTGTCGTCAATCTTAAGTTTTATCGGAGTCAAATCATTCATCTTGTCAAAAATGGAGCTATATTTATATATCGTACCATCATCAACATTAAAAATAGAAAGATGACATTCACACAATAATTTATTAATATCTGCATCCCATACAATGGTCCCTCCTTCATGGGGGCACACCTTGCTGTACGCAACCAGCTTGCCTTTCTTGGTTTTTACTAATATACCCTCTTTTCCCTGATAATGAAAATTGATAGATTCTCCACGCTTCAAATCTTTAACCCTTCCGATCTTTTCCATCTCGCATGTCCTTATTTATTATTTCTTAGGTGATCCCTGTCCGTACGGGTTCTCATACATCGCATCATCTTGCATCATCATGTTTGTATGGAATGATAGACCTAGTTGAATATAGAAAAAACGGGATGGATTGTCAAGACAACAAATATCATTAGAAAATGCCACAATTCCTCTTGGATTAATACGGAAGACAACGTTTAGATTTCTCTGGGCAGGGCGTGAAATATCCGATCACTCTTCGAATATCTTATTACTGATGCCCCACTATTTTCCGTCAACCGTCGAGTTGTTTTAGAACCTACGTCCCGTTTCCTTACCCTCTGGTTATTTTGGCCCGAGCCAACCCAGCAATCCGAGATACAAAAATGAGGGGCGATCCCACCCTGGATAGGTTTTACGCGTCTGGGTTTGTGAGGCTTGGGTCACTTTTCTCTGACGGGGATTGCCCTCCCTCATCCTTTTTGCTCATGAAATCGAACCTTGCTAACCTGAGCAGTGCCAGCATGAGCAGGTGCGTGTTGTCAAAATTATAATCATGAATATTTACAAGTGAGTGGGCTATCTTGTTTCTTAAGTTCAAGCCTGCCTTCTCAATCAGCAGGTACCTGAGGAACAGCAGTTCATCTTCGTCAAACAGCTTTTTTATATCTTCTTCGTATAAAAGGGCATTGATGTCTTTCTCCCTTACAAGATTCCTGCCCTTGTTGTCCTTTGTAGTATAAAAGGTCGTAATCCCGGAAAATTCACAAAGGTCCCTAAGTAAGCCTTCTAATTTTAAAATGAGGGAATCGATGGTAAGGATGAAGTTCGGGTGGTTGATTGCAGGATTTAAGAGGAACATCCTCATCTGGGAAAAATATTCGTGTAGGGCTGGCGTTAAAAAACCCAGCCACTTGAAAGCAATAGTCTCCCCGTCAGGCATCTTTTTCTCAAAGGTTTTCCCATACCACGAGTGTTTTTGTAAAAAATCGACCACAATTTCTAGGGACATTTTTTCTTTCCTTAATGCTTCGAGGAAAATCTCATTTATTAACAACATGCTGCTCAGCTTAATTTGCGAATTATATTCCCAAAGTATCCAGTAGTGCTTTTTCTCATTGTCATCTGAAAAGTGCTGGGCTGTGTGCCCGCTTTGGTCAATTATTTCAGTAGAGGCAAGATTTGGAAAAACAAAGTTTTTGATGTTCTCTTCAGCCTTTTTTTCCATGTCTTTATACTGAAATAACTTATGAAGCTGTCATATTGCTTTTCACGGTTTATCTCCACGAGCAGCCTTCTCGGTACAAATGTATCAAAAATTGAGTACCCTCTTTTCCCGCTAGCCGGCAATAGATAATCTACAAGCTTTTCGCAAGGAACATCCATTAAAGATACTCCGCAAGTAGCCCAATAATCCAAAGTTTCAGGAGCTTGGCCACAGTTTACAATCTTTTCACAGCACGTCACTAAAGAGCTGAGGGCAAGGACGTATTCTGCCTCAGAATAGGAGAAGTTTAACAGAATTAGGTCCTTGGAACTGAGCATTTCGCAAATATTCAGGAGTTGTATCCTATTCTGCTCTGACTTCGCCATTTGCTGATAAAGCCCAAACCATGGGTTAGCGGCACCCGGGTTAGGGAAAAGGAAGAAAATGTTTGGCTTCCTGTAGTCGCTTTGCCTCCAAGAACCCATCATCTGTGATTCCCAATCGTGAATGATGGGTGTTTTCCCTTGAGCAATCAGAGCACTGTGAAGTGACCTATCAAAAGTTGCGTCGATGAAGTTAGAAATCGGTAACGATGCTATTCGGTTGTGGATGGGTCTCGGGGCAACGCTGCAAACCCTTTCAAATACAAATGATTTTACTTGTTCCCTTCCCGCTGACTTCTCAGCCTTTTCTATTATCTCATTCCACACCTTGAAGTACTCGACATCCCACTTTATTTTCACATTTAGTTTAAAGGTACGGACAATCTCTTTCCCAAGAGATGGTATAGAACACTTCGAATCCGACAAGGAACTTCCAACAGCCACAGCAATTTGGTTCGATAGGGATTTTCTTCTAAGGCGCTGGAGGGTGTTGTTTAGGAAAACCTTATTCATAAGAACCCAAATAACAATCCACAAGAAATCAAAAGAAAAAGGTTCCGAATTATTCGTACACTGTGAAGAATTTTGGGCCGTTGAAGTGAATCATATGGGCGGGGTTTGCTTCTACCCAGACTTCCGTTTCCCATGCGATGTTATCGATATGCCTTTTGAATTCTCGAAAGTCAGGAAAAGCACTGATGTAGACTTTTCTTGCTTTGCACTTTACAAGTGTCTTCTCCAGTTCGATCTGCCTCTTGGGGGAAAGTGGGCCGTGTGATGTAACCGCCTCTATAAGGAAAAGGAGATTTTTTGATTCGTCGTAAAGCACAACGTCTGGCAACTTATCGTGCTCAGTAATTGGAATGTTGAGCCTTTTGAGGACTGCCTCATCCTTATGGAGCAACTTCCTTGCCGCATCTCCTACGTAAACAACTTTAGACTTGGGGCAAAACTGTGCCCTGAAAAGCTTTAATATCGTGATCTGAAGTTTGTTATGCTTCCCGGGTGTGAAATCAATTGAGGTGCCATCGGGCAATTCTGCAGACGAATACAGCTCTTTTTTCCGTTTATCGTATAAGTCAACGAGTCTTCCCTTCAATTTCAGAAATTCTTCTAATGCCTTCTTCCATTCTTTCGTGTTGTATTTTCTTATTACTTCTAAAGCCTCCTCGGCCACCATGTAAACATTGTTGGGGCTGTTGGTCGGCCTTGAGGGATTGTCAGGATTCCTTACCGCTAAGGCAGCCTGCTCAAATTGGTGCAACGTCTGCCTTCTAATAGTCTCTCGCGTATTTTCGGCATATTGCTTCCCATAATTTTCTTGGATGAATACTAAGATGTCATGAATTCGAATGAATCTTGACTTGGCCTTAGACCAGGGTGTCTTTTTCTTCAGATCAGCAAGGGCAAGGAGGGTTAATGCGGACCTCTCATTCTGTTGTGCTTTAGGAAGCCCGACAGCCTTCAGAATAGATAAAGCTTCATCGATTTTTCCCATTATACCTCTCCTCAAGATGTTTGATGATTTCAGCATCAATTCCGAGTTGCGAACCAATGATTTCGTCCAGATTAGCCGGCATATCTTTTACCCTGGACACAACTTCACCAATCTTTTTTATGACAGAGAGGTCAGGCAAGGGAAGGTTTCTAATCTCTGTGGCATTTACCTGTGTATGGCCGTTAAGCGACCTGAAATAATTATCAATTAAACCAGTATTCAAAAGGGCAGCTATACCAAAAGCCTCACCGACGGACAAGCTCCCCTTTGGCCTATGAATATAGTTCACATGGTTTTCTATTCCCACGGACTCGTGGGGAAACTCGGATTGCTTCAGCACTGCTGAGTCAAGGCGTCTTCTTTGTTCTTTGGATGTAAATCGTTTTAAAAGCACATAATTCTTCACCGGCAGCAACAGCGGAGAAGTTTCTTCTGTGGAAGCTATCGCTGCGGGTTTCTTGTTTTTCTTGGATGGCCATTCCACCCTCATGTTTTGCATGTTATGCATCCATAGAAGGGGTACCGACCCCTTCGTTAACCCCTGGCGTAAATGCTCCTTAGCCCTGAAATCAACAACCGGCCCCGTCGAAATCTGCACGCCCTGCTTGTTTAAGGTAGAGGGCCATTTGTCAATAATGTGGAGTATCTTAACGTCAAGCTCGCTGGTTGGTATCCTGATAAAGCTCTCGCTATTCTTAGGGAAAATTATATCGGAATAATCAACCTCAAGTCTCCCTAACACATTTAACTCTTTATCCTTGCTTGTCGTTATCGTTACCATTCCTTCTTTCCCATTCTTACTTGCCTTAATTATTATATTCTCCTGCAAAACTTCATCCTTGTCGAAAATACCCTTCCTGGACTCAAAAATGTGAATCCTCGTGATTCTTGCCTTCCGCAGAAACCATTTCCTGAAATTCTTATAGTAAAGACCCGAGCAAAAGCTCCGTGGCGTAATAAAAACCATCTCGCCCTTATCGGCAAGCATGCTTGCAGCCATGGTCATAAAAAAAGCGTAAATATTAGGTTGCCCGCATATTAACTCTGCCATCATTCTTGAATAGGGAGATTCTGTACCTACCTTGTAATAAGGAGGGTTCGAAATTACGAAATCGTAGAACTTTTCGCTCCTTTCAAATAGGCCGGGCCCGCTAAGATATGGCTTATTTGTGAGTATGAAATCTTTGGTTAATACGTTAAACTCGAGCTTCAAGCCCTTTTCTTCCAAGTCCTTCTTGCACTCCTGTAAGACCTTTTTTAGGAGTGGAATTATTTCAGGGTCGTTCTCGTATGTGTCTATTACCAGAGAAACTGGCTTCTTTCTGCTCAGTAGCTTTTCACAAAACGCAGCTGACAGCACGCCTGTTCCAGCCCCCGGGTCGAGCAGGGTTATCTTATCTCGGTTAATATCAAACAGCTCTGCCATAAAGATACTGACTTGCTTTGGGGTGAAAAACTGTCCCTCAGGTTTTATATCTGTTGGCCTTAAGACATTAGAGTACAAAGCGGAAAGTCTCTCCGCATACTCTACCAGCCCTTCGTTCTTTTGTCTTTCTGGAATCTTCATGGTTATTTCTTGATGGCTATTTTCTATTTAGAAAACCTTTTCTTCTAATTGAATTTTGGAATGAAATGGTCAACTTTGTCAACAAAATTCTGTCAAATATCCTTAACCCCCTTATTCATATTTACCGCACACAGAAAATAATCAACAGGTTTATATTTCTTCAAATAAGTCAAGGGAAGTTGACTTAAAATTAACATGAGGTTTCTAAGTCAACCTTGCTTGTTGCACAGCACAGAGCCCTAAAGAATCCTGGAACACCTGTTTCTGTATGTCCAAGTTTCCTGATCACAAGCGCACCAGGTACACAAAAAAAGGCCCATTCTACGTACTACAAGAATGGGCCCTTTTCTCTTATAATTATTTTTTGGAGTAAAGATTAAGCAGCGCTTTCGGCGGAACCCGCTTCTCCACCTTCCGTCCCTACCTCTTCTTCGGTATACCCCTCCACCCAGAGCTCCAATTGTTTGTACTTAGAAAGACCCGTCCCTGCAGGAATCAGGCGTCCCATGATCACATTTTCCTTCAACCCTTTTAGATAGTCCATCTTTCCTGCTACGGCCGCCTGCGTGAGTACTTTGGTGGTCTCCTGGAAGGAGGCGGCAGAGATAAAACTATCTGTAATGAGCGAAGCCTTCGTGATGCCCAGGAAAAGAGGTTCTCCCACAGCGGGCTTTCCTCCTTCCCTCATGACTCGGGCATTCTCTTCCTGAAAGACATATTTTTCCACTTGGTCGTCCACCAAAAAGTGTGTATCTCCAACCTCTTTGATCTTTACTCTTTTCAGCATCTGGCGAACGATGACCTCGATATGTTTATCGTTAATCTTGACCCCCTGGAGTTTATAAACTTCTTGGATTTCATCGACCAAATACCGGGCCAGGGCCTTGTCCCCCAATACTCTCAAAATATCATGGGGATTGGAAGGGCCATCCATTAAGGCCTCCCCTGCCTTCACAAAATCGCCTTCATGGACGCTGACGTGTTTTCCTCTGGGAATCATATATTCCTTGGATTCACCTACGTCGGGTCGAATGACTACCTTCCTTTTCCCTTTGAGGTCCTTTCCAAATTCAACCATGCCGTCAATATCGCTGATCAAGGCATACTCTTTGGGCTTTCTGGCTTCAAAAAGTTCAGCCACTCGAGGAAGACCTCCTGTGATGTCCTTCGTCTTGGTCGTCTCTCGCGGGATCTTCACGATGACATCCCCGGCTTCCACCATATCTCCCTCGGAGATAAAAATGTTCGCCCCGACCGGAAGGAGATACCGAGCTTGGGAGGTAGAAGCAGGAAGATTCATGGTCCTGCCTTTTTCATCTTTGATGGAAATCCTCGGCCGAAGCTCTGCATCTTTTGATTCGGTGATCACTTTTCTCGAAAGGCCGGTAAACTCATCCACCTGTTCCTGCATGGTCGCCCCCTCGATGACGTCCCCGAATTTCACCCTCCCTGAGACCTCCGTCAAAACGGGGATGGAGTAAGGATCCCACTCTGCCAGGATCTCTCCTTCCTTTACCTTTTGCCCATCCTTGACCCTCAGTTTGGCGCCATAGATCACGGAATACCGTCTTCGTTCTCTTCCGTTTTCATCCAAGATGGCAATCTCTCCATTGCGGTTCATGACGATCAGGTTCCCTTCGCGGTTTTTGACGGTCTTGAGATTGATAAATTTTACCCTCCCGTCAATCCGGCATTCCAGCGTAGTCTGTTCTGCTCGCCGGCTGGCTGTTCCACCGATGTGGAATGTCCTCATCGTCAACTGGGTTCCCGGCTCACCAATCGACTGGGCAGCGATAATGCCGATCGCCTCCCCCACACCGACCAGTCTCCCTCGGGCCAAATCCCTTCCGTAACAGAGGGCACAGACACCTTGTCTCGATTTGCAGGTAAGCACCGATCGAATCTTGACCTTATCAATGCCGATATCCTCAATACGATCGGCCAAGGTCTCGTCAATTTCTTCATTCCCTTTGGCGATCACCTCATTAGAAAAAGGATCTCGGATTTCTTCCAAGGCCACACGGCCCAGAATTCTTTCTTTCATCGATTCGATGATCTCCCCTCCCTCGACGAGCGATTCGACTTCGATCCCGTCCAGGGTCCCACAGTCATTCTCCCTGATCACGACGTCCTGCGCGACATCCACTAATCGTCGGGTGAGATATCCCGCATTGGCTGTTTTCAATGCGGTATCAGCGAGCCCCTTTCGAGCCCCATGGGTAGAGATGAAGTACTGCAGAACCGTCAGCCCTTCCCGAAAGTTCGCGGTGATAGGAGTTTCGATGATCTCTCCGGAAGGTTTGGCCATCAAACCCCGCATCCCGGCTAATTGCCGCACCTGTTGGGCGCTGCCTCGAGCTCCGGAGTCGGCCATGATGTAAATGGGGTTTAAACTCTCCGTCGTCTGTTTCTCTCCGGAAGGGGCCACCACCTCCTCGCTCCCCAGTTCCTTCAACATCACCCCCGCAATGTTTTCAGTGACCTGAGCCCAGATGTCGATGACTTTATTGTATCGCTCTCCATCTGTAATCAATCCCTCCGTATATTGTTCTTGAACCCTCTCGATCTCCTGCTGGGCTTCTTGAAGGAGTTTTTCCTTGTTGGAAGGAATCAGCATGTCATCGAGGGAGATGGAAATCCCGGCCAAGGTCGCATAATAATAACCCAGACCCTTCAACCGATCGGAGAGAAGGACCGTTTTCTTATCTCCCCCATACCGGTAGCAATAGTCGATGAGATTGGCGAGCTCGCTCTTCTTCATCACCTTGTTGATCAATCGAAACGGGATCTCCTCAGGGAGAATCTCCTTCAGGAGGACTCGGCCTACGGTTGTCTCGACGAGCTCCCCATCCAATCGGACTTTCATCCGGGCATGGAGGTCGACTTCATTCGCATCGTAAGCGATTCGGACCTCTTCTGGATTGGAGAACACTTTTCCTTCCCCTTTGACATAGGGGCGCTCCCTGGTCATGTAATAAATTCCAAGGACGATGTCTTGGGTGGGGATAATGATGGGTTTCCCATTGGCAGGGGAAAGGATGTTATTGGTGGACATCATCAGAATCCTCGCCTCTGCTTGGGCCTCCACGGAGAGGGGAACATGGACAGCCATCTGGTCCCCATCAAAATCTGCGTTAAAGGCAGCACAGACCAACGGATGAAGTTGGATGGCCTTGCCCTCAATCAAAACGGGTTCGAAGGCCTGAATCCCTAAACGGTGAAGGGTGGGAGCCCGGTTGAGGAGCACAGGATGTTCCCGAATCACTTCATCCAGAACATCCCAGACCTCGGGCCTCTCTTTCTCCAACATCTTCTTAGCGCTTTTGATCGTGGTCACCAAACCTTTCTCTTCCAAACGGTGGTAGATGAAAGGCTTGAACAGTTCGAGGGCCATCTTCTTGGGAAGTCCGCACTGATGCAGTTTCAGCTCGGGACCGACGACGATCACCGAACGGCCGGAATAGTCCACGCGCTTCCCCAAAAGGTTCTGACGGAAACGGCCCTGCTTCCCTCTGAGCATATCGCTCAATGATTTGAGAGGTTTCTTATTCGCCCCCAAGATCGTCCTCCCTCTCTTTCCGTTATCGAACAGGGCATCCACGGCTTCCTGAAGCATTCGCTTCTCGTTACGGATGATGATCTCCGGAGCGTTCAATTCGAGAAGCCGTTTGAGACGGTTGTTTCGATTGATGACCCTTCGGTAAAGGTCGTTGAGATCGGAGGTGGCAAACCGACCCCCATCCAAGGGGACAAGAGGGCGAAGATCAGGCGGGATGACGGGAACGACTTCCAAAATCATCCATTCCGGTTTGTTCCCTGATTCCAAGAAAGACTCAATAATTTTGAGTCGTTTGGCTAATCTCTTTTTTTTGGCCTCCGAGCTTGTCTCTTTCATTTCAGTCCGGAGCTTCTGCGAAAGTTCTTTCACATTGGTGTTTCTTAACAGCTCGCGAATCGCATCCGCCCCCTGGGACGCCGCAAATTCATCCCTGTATTTCTCCCTGGCCTCCCGATATCGATCTTCAGAAAGAATTTCACCCTTCTTCAGAGGCGTTTTCTTCCCATCGAGAACAAGGTAGGCTTCGAAGTAGAGAATCCGCTCTAATTCTCTTAGTGTCATGTCCGAAAGGATCCCGATCTTACTGGGGATGCTTTTGAGGAACCAGATATGCGCCACAGGGGTGGCCAGCCGGATATGCCCCATCCTCTCTCTGCGCACCTTGGACTGGATGACTTCCACCCCGCACTTCTCACAGACAATGCCTCGATGTTTCATCCGTTTGTATTTACCGCAATTGCATTCATAATCTTTGGTGGGACCAAAGATTTTGGCACAGAAGAGCCCATCTTTTTCCGGCTTGAAAGTCCGATAGTTAATGGTCTCCGGCTTCTTCACCTCTCCATGGGACCACGATTCAATCTTTTCTGGAGAGGCGATGGAGATCCGGATGGCATTATAACTAATCGGGCTTTTCGCCTTTTCAAAGAATGATAGATAATCTTCCAATGTCTTCCTCCTTTTTTGAGACGATGAACGACGAACGATAAACGATGAACTGTTCATAGTTCATTGTCATTGCTCATGGTTCATTGTTCATCGTTCATAGTCCATAGTTCATCGTTCATGGTTCCGTTAGATCTCTTCCCTCTTCTCTTCAATCAGTTCTGTATCGAGACAAAGGCTCTGTAACTCTTTGACCAAAACATTAAACGATTCTGGCAATCCGGGCTCCAACGTGTGTTCCCCTTTGACGATCGCCTCATAGACCCGAGTCCTTCCCGCGACATCGTCCGACTTTACGGTCAAGAATTCCTGCAAGGAGTGGGCTGCCCCATAGGCCTCCAGAGCCCACACCTCCATCTCCCCTAACCGTTGTCCTCCGAACTGAGCTTTGCCGCCCAACGGTTGCTGTGTCACCAAAGAATAAGGACCGATGGACCGGGCATGAATCTTATCGTCTACCAGGTGGTGCAATTTGAGGAGGTACATATAGCCTACGGTCACCTTCTGGTGAAAAGGTTCTCCGGTTCTTCCGTCATAAAGGATCGTTTGCCCAGTCGTCGGAAGCCCGGCTTTCTTCAATAGGTCTTTAATCTCTTCTTCTGAAACGCCATCGAACACAGGAACCGAAACAAAAATCCCCTCGCCCAGTTTACGAGCCAACTCGATAATCTCTTCGTCGGTCGCTTGCTCCAGATATTCATTCATCTCTTTTGAGGAATAGATTTCTTTAATCTTTCTTCGAAGCAATTTGGGGTCGAAATGTTTCTGCAAAAACTCCTCAATCTTCCATCCGAGACCCTTGGCAGCCCATCCCAGGTGGGTCTCAAGAATTTGGCCCACATTCATTCGTGAGGGGACGCCTAATGGGTTGAGGATGATTTCGACCGGGGTCCCGTCTTCTAAATGAGGCATATCCTCCTCAGGGAGAATTCGGGAGATGATCCCTTTGTTCCCATGACGTCCGGACATTTTATCCCCAACAGAGAGTTTCCGCTTTATGGCAATGTGGACCTTGACGGTCTTGATGACGCCCGGAGCCAGCTCGTCTCCCCTCTTCAGTTTAGCCAATTTATCTCCAAAAACTCCCTTGACCACATTGATCTGGAGCTCTGCATGATCGAGAAAACGGTGAACGTCAGGAAGAACTCTCTTCCCCTCCGTCACATCAATCTCCTTGAGTCGATCCAAGGGAATGGCATAGAGATGCTCTTCTTTGATCCGTTCTTTGGCATCCAAATAGACCCGGTTTTTCTTCTCATCCGCAATTTTATGGGCGGCTTTTTTACCGATCAGATATTTTCCGATCTTTCTCCGCGTACTATTCTGGATGATTCGGATCTCATCGGCTTGATTTTTTAACAACCTTACTTTCTCTTGGTCCTCAATCGCCTTCGTCCGCTCGTCCCTTTCCTGCCCTTTCCGGGAGAAGACCTTGGCATCGATCACGATCCCTTCAATCCCGTGAGGGACTTTCAATGAGGTATCTCGAACATCTCCCGCTTTTTCACCAAAGATGGCTCGAAGGAGTTTCTCTTCCGGAGAGAGTTGGGTTTCCCCCTTGGGGGTCACTTTTCCGACCAGAATGTCACCGGACTTCACCTCGGCTCCGATCCGGATAATCCCGCTCTCATCAAGATCCTTCAAGGCTTCTTCCCCTGCATTGGGAATATCACAGCTAATCTCCTCTTTTCCCAATTTCGTGTCCCGAGCCACACACTCCAATTCTTCGATATGAATCGAGGTATAGGTATCTTCTTTCAGCAACTTTTCGCTAATGAGAATGGAATCCTCAAAGTTATATCCTCCCCAAGGCATAAAGCCGACCAGGACATTCCTTCCCAATGCCAGCTCTCCCATATGGGTCGCTGGCCCATCCGCAATCACTTCACCCTTTTTGACCCGTTCCCCGATACGGACGATCGGTCTTTGATTAATGCAGGTATTCTGGTTGGATCGCTTGTACTTGATCAACGTATAAATGTCAACGCCAGGATCGTCCTCCTTCTGCCCATCTTCATCGGCACGGATGACGATACGCGAAGCATCCACGTCTTCTACAACACCGTCCCTTTTGGCAACCACCGTCACTCCAGAATCTCTCGCCACAATGGCTTCCATTCCCGTTCCAATCAACGGGGCATCCGTCCTGAGGAGAGGAACGGCTTGTCGTTGCATATTCGATCCCATCAGGGCTCGGTTGGCATCATCGTTTTCCAAAAAGGGAACCAGGGAGGTGGCCACGCTTACCAACTGTTTTGGAGAAACATCCATGTACCGAATTTCCTCGGGTTTCACCATCATAAATTCGCCCCCTCTTCGGGCAGAGATGAGCGGGGCGATAAATCTCCCTTCTCTATCCAGAGTGGCATTGGCTTGGGCGATGGCGGGCTTCTGTCCGTCGATTTCTTCCTCTTCATCCAGAGCAAAAAGATATCGGATATGATTCGTGACCTTCCCATTGATCACTTCCCGATAAGGGGTCTCAATAAATCCATAGTCATTGACGCGGGCATAGGTGCTGAGAGAGGTGATCAAGCCAATGTTCGGACCCTCTGGGGTCTCGATGGGACAGATTCGGCCATAATGAGTGGGGTGGACGTCCCTCACCTCAAACCCTGCCCTCTCTCGGGTGAGCCCTCCAGGGCCCAGGGCGGAGAGCCGACGCTTGTGAGTAATCTCGGAGAGAGGATTCGTCTGATCCATAAACTGGGAAAGCTGACTCGAGCCAAAAAACTCTTTGATCACAGCCGAGAGGGGTTTTGAGTTGATGAGATCATGGGGCATTAAGGTTTCCACATCTTGGAGGCTCATTCGCTCCTTGATCGCCCTTTCAATCCTCACCAGCCCAATGTGATATTGATTTTCCAAGAGCTCCCCAACAGTCCTCACCCGTCGGTTTCCCAAGTGGTCAATATCGTCAACAGCACCCTGACCATCCTTCAGTTTGATTAAGTACTTGACGACCTCGAGAATATCCCTCCTTCTCAGGGTGGTCTTCTCATCTTCCAGAATCTTTCGAACCTTGCCTTGAACATCATCCGTGATGCTTCCGTCCTTCAAGGTAGGCATGAGCCCGATGGGATAAAGGATCTTGGCAATGCGTTGAATCTCTTCGGCCATCTCCGGCGTAGCAATCGCTTCGTCAAAATCAAGCCATCCCTCCGAGATGCGATCGACCAGCTCTCTCCCTCCTGCATAGGCCGCTCCAGCCGCTAACGCCTCTTTCTTCCATCTTTCGGTCAACACCAACACTCTGGGAGGGTTTCCCTTCAGACCGATTTTATGGTTCAACTTCATCCTTCCCACTTTGGAGAGGTCGTAGCGTTCCGCGTTGAAGAAAAGATTGTAGAAGAGGCCGATGGCTGTCTCAATGGTAGGAGGATCTCCAGGACGGAGCCTTTTGTAAATGTCAATCAAGGCCCTTTCGGATTCCTTTTCACGAAGGGACTTGCCAGACTCGAGAACGGGCAATTTCTCTCTTTCTTCTTGGGTCAACCCAATCTTATCCACCACCAAGGTATCCCGCAATGAGGAGCTGACATTAATGTTATCGATGAACAGGATTTCGAAGACCTCGATCTTCCTCTCTTTCATCTCGTTCAGAAGCTTCTCCGTAACCTCATCGTTACATTCGGCAATGACTTCTCCTGTTTCGGGGTCGACCACATCCTTCGCCAGGTATCGACCGATCAGATCCTGAACCTCCACCGAAATGGTATTGATCTTGGCCAATTCCAATTTTTTAAAAGCGTCTTCTGTAATGCGACGATGTTTCTTGAGGATGATCTTATGGGTTTCCGGATCTAAGATATCGGAGGTCGCCTTCTGTCCCACCAACACGTCTTTCGAAATCTCTTTTTGGAATCTCCCTCTCCGGATGAGAACCTTTTCCCTATGATAGAAATAGTCCAGAAGTTCTTCTCCAGTGTATTTGAGAGCCCGAAGGAGGACGGTGACAGGAATCTTTCGACGTCGGTCGATCCGAACATGGAGAAGATCTTTCTGATCAAATTCGAAGTCAATCCAAGATCCCCGGTAGGGAATGATGCGTCCATAATAGAAAACCTTCCCACCGCTATGGGGTTTGATTTGATCCTGATCAAAAAAGACTCCCGGGGAGCGATGAAGTTGGCTGACGATCACCCGTTCGGTCCCGTTTACAATAAACGTTCCGTTTTCGGTCATGAGAGGGATTTCACCAAAATAGACTTCTTGCTCTTTGACGGCTTTGATGCTCTTGGCCTTGGTCTCTTCATTCACATCCCAAACCACTAAGCGAACCGTCACCTTAATGGGTGCCGCATAGGTCATCCCCCTTAACAAGCATTCTTCTACATCATATTTCGGCTCGGTGAGACGGTAGTTCACGAAATCGAGAGAAGCGGTTTCATAAAAATCTTTGATCGGGAAGACGGTTCTAAAGACCGCTTGCAGGCCGACGGGCTCCCGTTTGTCCGGATCCACATTGGCCTGTAGAAACTGTTCGTAGGATCTTTTCTGAACCTCGATCAGATTGGAGATCTCTAACACTTCTTTAATTTTTGAAAAGTTCTTCCGATACCTTCGATAGATAGGGACAACGCTCGGCATAATCACTCCTCTCCCTTAAGAGAGCTCTCAAAAACTACTGCACGCTCTCTTTGGAGATTTCTGAGCTTTTTCGGAAATCTCCCTTAAATAGAAAGTCTCCTCCCGCTCGGACTGTCACCTAACATTCTCTTTGTCCTTCTGGGAAGAGACCACAATATTCCTTGCCCGGCGTAGCCGGAACCAAACAGGGTTTGCGATCACAAATTCCAAATGACCGAAACAATCTTGCTTGGAATTCGATTTTTGTTCATTGGAGCTTATTTGTAATTTGGTGCTTCGCTTAACAAGAGAAATCTATTATTGCCAATTTGGTAACAATCTAATTTCTAAGCGCCAGAATACCTCTGAATGTTTCCTCACTTAACTTCGACCGTCCCCCCGCCTTCTTCAAGCTTTTTCTTCATCGTTGCGGCTTCGTCCTTCGAAACCCCTTCTTTAACTGGCTTGGGGACACCTTCAACAAGGTCTTTGGCTTCCTTCAAACCCAACCCGGTCAGTTCCCTGACCACTTTGATCACCTGGATCTTCTTATCACCAAAACCCGTCAGGATCACATCAAATTCTGTCTTCTCTTCAGACGGGGCGGCTTCCGCCCCGGCGACTGCCCCAGCAACTGGCATGGCCGCCATTGTCATCGGCACAGAGGCCTTGATTCCCAATTTTTCTTCCAAGACCTTCACCAAGTCACGCGCTTCCAACAAGGTTAACCCACCGATCTCTTCAGCAATTTTTTGGATGTCTGCCATTTTGAAAATCCTCCTATCTTATTAATTAGAAAGTGGAATGTGGAAAGCGGCCCAAAAGCCTATCCTCTCTCCTCCACTTTTTTAACGTTATGTTTCAGATCCTGTTTGTTTCTCCAGTTGATCGACACGGGCCTGAAGGATTCCAAGCGTCCGCTGAATCGCATTGTACAGAACTGCTCCAAGTTGACTGGCTGTCCCCTGAATCCCTCCCAGGACTTGCCCAAAAAGCACTTCACGAGAAGGCATCGTTGCCAGGGCCTTAACCTCTTCAGGAGACGCCACCTTTCCTTGAATCAACCCGACCTTAATTTCAAGGTTGGGTTGTATTTTGACGAATTCCAATAAGATCTTTGCCAAAAGGACGGGATCTCCATAAGAAATCGCCATCGCTGTGGGTCCTTCAAAATAGTTATCCAGTTTCTCCAAGTCCGTCCCTTTAGATGCCAGTTTCATCAGCGTATTTTTGACCACGTGATAGGAAATCTTCTCTTCCCTTAACCGTTGCCTCAAACGACTCATCTGCTCAACATTGAGCCCCCGGTGATTGGTCAGGACAACAGCCCGAAACCCCTTTACCCGTTCACCAAGATCTGATACGACCTGTGCTTTCTCTTTCCGATTCAACGAACGCTACCTCCTCCGATGAAGTCCGTCGCCTTTCTTAGGACTTCAAAACATTTCTCACATCAAGTGGGTCAATTTTAATTCCAGGCCCCATGGTTGTGGATAAGGCAATGCTACGTAAATAGATCCCTTTGCTGGTCGGTGGTTTTGCCCGCATGATCACTTCCAGAAGCGTTTTGATGTTTTCTGACAATTGACCAAATCCAAAAGAGACCTTTCCTACAGGGACATGGATCACCCCGGCTTTCTCGACTTTAAACTCCACCTTGCCTGCTTTGATCTCTTTGACGGCCCTTTCCAGATCGAAGGTAACGGTTCCCACTTTGGGGTTGGGCATCAAACCACGAGGCCCTAAAATCTTCCCCAATTTGCTGACCAAACCCATCACGTCCGGCGTAGCAACCGCTTTGTCAAACTCCAACCACCCTTTTGAAACTTTCTCAATGAGGTCTTCTCCTCCCACGAAATCGGCACCCGCATCCAATGCCTCTTTCTCTTTCTGACCTTTTGCAAAGACCAATACCCGGACCTTCTTGCCCGTTCCATGGGGGAGGACAACGGTTCCTCGAACCATTTGGTCTGCTTTCTTAGGATCGACCCCAAGGCGAATAGCGAGGTCCACTCCTTCATCAAATTTAGCGTACGCCGTCTCCAAAAGAAGTTTAACGCCTTCCTCCAGTTCGTACCGTTTGTTTCGATCAACCTTGCCTCTTGCCTCTAAATATTTTTTCCCTCTCGTTGCCATAATCTTCTCTTATTCAATCTCCAGACCCATGCTCCTTGCTGTCCCCTCGATCGTGCGGATCGCACCCTCCATGTTCACGGCGTTAAGATCTTTGAACTTAATTTGGGCAATCTCCCGAATCTGGTCTCTGGTGACTTTGCCCACTTTGTTGCGATTGGGTTCCCCAGAACCTTTCACAATTTTTGCCGCCTTCTTCAAAAGAATGGAAGCAGGCGGAGTTTTGGTCACAAAGTTGAAGGACCGATCTGAATAGATAGTGATCACCACGGGGATGATCATTCCTTCTTGTCCCTGGGTCCGACCGTTAAAGGCTTTGCAAAACTCCATGATGTTGACCCCGTGTTGTCCCAGGGCCGGCCCGACCGGGGGAGAAGGGTTGGCTTGCCCTGCCTGAATTTGAAGCTTTACCATTGCCGCCACTTTCTTTGCCATTGCTCACTCCTCAAATGAGGACCATCAATTCTTTTCCACTTGGATAAAATCCAGTTCGACTGGAGTCGCTCTTCCAAAGATAGAGACTAAAACCTTCAATTTCCTTTTTTCAGGTTTGACCTCTTCAATGGTCCCAATAAAGTTGACGAAAGGACCGTCGATGACTCGAACGCTATCTCCGACGCCTA
Organism: uncultured delta proteobacterium; assembly: GCA_963827685.1. Taxonomy (GTDB): domain Bacteria; phylum Desulfobacterota; class BSN033; order BSN033; family UBA1163; genus UBA1163. Next base: position 620,724 of record CAWHBU010000003.1, read on the forward strand.
AAGAAACTTTAGGTTTTACCCTCGAAACACCTTCTTTCATTTGAGACAAGATCTCATCAACCTCTCCCTCTGAGATGGGGATCGGTTTGGTACCATCGCCGGCAAAACCCGTGATTTTTGGGGTGTCCTTGACGATATGCCATGTCTCCTCGTTCAATTCCATTTTCACCAATATATATCCAGGGAATATCTTTCTCTGGGAGGTCTTTCTCTTTCCCTTCACCAACTCCACCACGGTCTCCATGGGGACTAATATGTTGGAGAAAAATTCTCCCTTGCCCAAGTTTTTAATTCGTTCTTCTAAATTCTGTTTGGCCCTGTTTTCGAAACCTGAATAGGTGTGGACCACATACCACTGTTGCGTCATAATGTTTACCATTTGAATGGAGGAGGAAGTCCATTCCATCCCTTTTAACTCACTGCCCTCTTCAATAATTGCTTGATGAGATTTGACAGCCCAGAATCAACAATCCCTAAGAAGATGGCAATGATAAAAACAGCCACCAAAACAACAAGGGTACCCGAAAGGGTATCCTTCCTTGAAGGCCAGGTTACCTTTTTCAGTTCGGTTTTAACCTCCCTTAAAAATTGTATTGCCGCTTCAAATTTGTCTTTAATTGAAAATTCCATCTATTCTATTCCATAAGTAATATGGCAGCCGTGAACCATGTAAGATTCCTGGCTTGCCATGAACCTAGCATGGTACATGGCTTGCCACGTACCGAATATGGTTCATGGCAGGCCAGGAGGGATTCGAACCCCCATCACCCGGATTTGGAGTCCGGTGCTCTATCCGTTAGAGCTACTGGCCTGTATCTCTATCTGGACAGTAGAGAGCAGAGAGTGGAATGTCGATAGAAATATAAAACAACCCTCCACTTTCTACTTTCCATGTCTATTTCGTCTCTTTATGAACGGTATGTTTACGACAGAACCGGCAATATTTCTTGAACTCCAACTTATCCGGAGTGGTCCGCTTATTCTTAGTCGTAGAATAGTTCCTCCGCTTACACTCTGTACAGGACAAAGTCAAAATATTCCTCATCAAATACTCCTAAACGGGAGGTTTACCCTCTCCGTTATTCGAGGACATCACTGATGACGCCTGCCCCCACGGTACGACCCCCCTCCCGAATCGCAAACCGCAACTCCTTCTCCATCGCGATCGGCGTAATCAACTCCACCGTCAACGCCACATTGTCCCCTGGCATCACCATCTCCACCCCCTCCGGCAATGCCGCCACCCCCGTCACATCCGTCGTCCGAAAATAAAACTGCGGCCGATATCCATTAAAAAACGGCGTATGCCGACCCCCCTCCTCCTTCGTCAAGATATACGCCTCCGCCTTAAACTTCCGATGCGGTGTGATCGACCCAGGCTTGGCCACCACCTGACCTCGCTCCACCTCCTCACGCTTCACCCCTCGAAGCAACGCCCCGATGTTATCCCCCGCCTGACCCTGATCCAACGTCTTACGAAACATCTCCACCCCCGTACACACCGTCTTCATCGTCGGCCGTATCCCTACCACCTCCACCTCATCACCCACCTTGATCACCCCTCGCTCTACCCTCCCCGTCACCACCGTCCCCCGACCCGAGATGCTAAACACATCCTCTATCGGCATCAAAAACGGCTTGTCAATATCCCGAACCGGCTCCGGGATATACGTGTCCACTGCATCCATCAGCTTCCAAATCCCACTACACCACTGACAATCCGGCTTCCCACAACCACACTCCAGAGCCTTCAAGGCACTGCCCCGTATCACCGGCGTCGACTCCCCAGGAAAATCATACCCCGATAGTAACTCCCTGACCTCCAACTCCACCAAATCCAATAACTCCGGATCTTCCACCATGTCCACCTTGTTCAAAAACACCACGATGTAAGGCACTCGCACCTGCTTGGCCAACAACACATGCTCCCGCGTCTGCGGCATCGGCCCATCCGCCGCCGACACCACCAAGATCGTCCCATCCATCTGCGCCGCCCCCGTGATCATATTCTTGATATAATCCGCATGCCCCGGACAATCAATGTGCGCATAATGACGCTTCGCCGTCTCATACTCCACATGCGCAATCGCTATCGTCAACCCACGCTCCTTCTCCTCCGGCGCCTTATCAATCTGATCAAACGCCATATAGGAGGCCAAATGCTTCGTCGCCAATACCTTCGTGATCGCTGAGGTCAACGTCGTCTTCCCATGATCCACATGACCGATCGTCCCCACATTGACATGCGGCTTCGTCCTCTCAAATTTCGGCTTCGACATGGCTCAAACCCTCCTTATCTCTCGAAAAGATCTTTCAATCCACCTTTTCCTTGGAGCCCACGATCGGATTTGAACCGATGACCTCTTCCTTACCAAGGAAGTGCTCCACCGACTGAGCTACGTGGGCCAAAAATAAAGAAAAACCTGTCAATCAAAAAGACAGGCTGGCCGAATTATTTAAAGATAAATTAACAATACAATTTATCACAATGGAGCGGGAAACGGGGATCGAACCCGCGACCCTCAGCTTGGAAGGCTGATGCTCTACCAACTGAGCTACTCCCGCGTATGAATAAGAAGCAATCTTCACCAATCGCAGATATCCAATCACCAAATTTTCTTCTCGCCTTATTTAAGTCAAAACCCTTCCGGTGAAGATCAAACTCTCCCCCTGTCATGCCTGACAGAGGTAGATAATGAACCACGCTTACGGCGTTTGAATTATTCAATTTGAATTTAATAATAAGGTTGAATGGTTCAGACAATCGCCCGCTGGCAAGCCTGGTGGAGAGGGGAGGATTCGAACCTCCGAAGGCATCGCCAACAGATTTACAGTCTGTCCCCTTTGGCCGCTCGGGAACCTCTCCGACTCTAAATCCTCATTTTTTTGATTGAACATTTCCTCCTGGTATAGAAAAAGAATGGGAAATCAATGAGTTACATTAGTGGAATAAGGATCACAAAGAATTTAACTTATTATTATTAACAAAATAATTCCTTTTTGTCAAGAAATTTTTTAAGAATTTTGAAAAAAAATAAATAATTCCTTGCCCCTAACTCTGCTTACCCATATACTATATTTCAGCCTCATTCCAAATCTAAATCAATGATGGGGGGTACTCGCTGTGAAAAAATTGGGAGGGTGCTTTTTGACCATTTCAGTCGCACTGTCTTTCTCTCTGTTTTATGCCACTTCAATCCTTTCCCAAGATACATTCCATCAAAAGATTACCCTTAAGGGATTCGATGGGCGTTCACTTACCTTTGAGAGTAAAATGCCTTACAGCCCTAAAAAAACCTGTGGGGGCTGCCACGATTATAATCAAATTACTAATGGTTACCATTTCCAGCAAGGCCGGACGGATGGAACGGGTAAAATCGTCGTGAGTGATACATTCGACCCCAAATATCCTTGGAGTCTGTCCTCAGGCATGTATGGCAAGTTTATGCTGGCTTCTATGGATTCAAGCCAATTGGCTAAGAAAGTTAATCAACATCCCTCTGAAATTGACAAATCCTCTTTTTCTTTTGTTCAGAATTGCGGGGTCTGCCACCCCGGAGGGGGATGGGGTGAATATGATCGGAGCGGTCACCTTTACTATGACGAAGAAAGTAAGAAGTTCGGTTATGAAGATTCAGAAGGAAGTCATCTGTTGGATGGAGACTATACTCCGTTTAGTAATGGGGATGCTCAATACGGAGCTCCCTGGGACCAAAGCGGCGTGAGCGAAGCCGACTGTCTCATCTGCCACTTAAAGGGGTATCAATGGAAAGAACGGGCCGCGACCTTGAGAGGAAAGTTTTTTAAGTACGGGCCTACGGTTGGAGTCGGATGGGCGAATATTAAACTCTCTCAGGATGAATCGGGAAATTCAAAAGTGGATGAGGTAACAGTAGATTATGCCAAAAAAGACGTGGCTGATTTCGAAAATCTTCACCTTCAGATTGTAAGAAGACCCCCTGACGAGAATTGTTGGTCCTGCCATGCCACGGCTGACGGAAAAAGGAGAGGTCGTCAGTGGAATCCAGAAAAGGATGTCCATAAAGCTAAAGGCCTCCACTGCCTCTCCTGCCATCCCAGCGATAAGGAGCATCATTTTGCTAAAGGAGATACCATCCAGCAGACAGTGCGAAATGACTTGAACAATAGCATGTATTCCTGCGAAGACTGCCATTACAAAGGCAAGGACAAGAAAGCGCCCAGATACAAACATCCTTTCTCCCCACGTCATTTGAAGCTTATCGCCTGTCAGACTTGCCATATTCCCTTTCTGACCACCCCAGCAGACCTCGTTTATGAATATGCCTCAACGGGAAAGCCTCTTGTCTATGATACCTCAAAATTTCTCTCCAATGATCCTCTGAACCCCAAAAAGCCAGTCCCTGGAGTAGACCCAAACATCTGGTATCCTGCTACAACAAAATGGAAGGGTAGAATCGTTCCTGTTAAATCATTAGCGGTTAGCTACTGGGGAGACGTGGATCCAAAGACCAATGTGGTGAGACCAATCCCCCTTTGGAAGATACAGGAATTGAAAAAACCCCCTCTCAAAGATGACAATGGAGATGGAATTCCCGAAGTGAATTCTCTTGATGAAATCAAAGCCTTTTTGAAGGCACTGAAGGGGAATGATAAATATGGGAATCCTGTAGCCTTACATCCCGTGTTGATGAAAGGCGGTTTTCTTTACCAGCTGGATAAAAAAGGAGAGGTGGAAAAGATGAAACACGAGCAGGCTGAAGTTCTTGACTTCTCTCTCAGCCATAATGTGATGTCCGGACCGGATGTCATCGGTGCTCGGGGTTGCAAGGAATGCCATGCTAAGAACTCTTCGTTCTTCTTAAGAAAAGTTCTGATCGATCCTTACGATGAGAAAGGGAAACCCGTCTATATTGAAAATTGGGAACGTCTCGGAATCGATAAAGAAAAATTGAGCCGACTTTTACTGGATCAATAATCTTTTAGCGAAAAGAGTTCATCGGGGATGCCCCCGAGACCCCCCGCTGATCTAAGCTTATTTTGAATCGTGGTCCCAGCCCTCGAACCCTCGACCCCTTTCAAGACATTGGAATGATGTTGAAGGATATTCCCTGACCGGCTGCGCCAGAATTGGTAGTTATGCCCAGACTTTCCATTAAAAGGTTGAACAGGAACCTGATGGTTTCCTTCTCTTAATAGCTTCTCAAATTCTTTATTCCCTTCCGCAATCCCGTCAAACCCTTCGTTCGATCCGTAGTCAAAATAGAGCCACTGGGGTAACTCACTTATTCCTTCCTTTTTGATCAGGGTAAAGGGATTGTTGGCTCGGATATATATTGGGTCAAGAGAAGAACTGGAAGGAAGTTTATGAGGCTCGAGGCGGCCGAACACCCCTAGAAATTCAGGCAGAACCATCTTCAGCATCCACTTATCTTGAAAGAGTCCGATGTCGAGAAGTCCGCTCTGGCTGCTCAGGGACTGGAAAAGATGGGGATATTTCAGTCCAAGCTTTATCGCTCCGAATCCCCCCATTGAAATACCACCCAGACCCCTTCTCCGAAGAAGCCTCTCCCTGAATGGAGATTGAGATTCTATGTATTGCAGAAATTCAAGAAAATAGGATTCATGTTTTCCCAGGGCGCCAGGCTTCATATAAAGGAAAGGAAAGAGCGAATAATTCAGGGCCTCTCCAGGGTAAAAATCATCACAAGCCTTTTGATTCTTTGTTTCAGGGAAAAGTTTCTTCCCCTCATTCGCATCCGTATAAAACCCATTGTCTCCGTCGGGAAGGACGATGACCATCTTCTGAAGGGGATGAAATGGATCGTTCATATTTCTTTGGGGATGAAGGTTATGGGAAACGATCGATTGGGCAATCTCCTTCGGAGTATAATCACTTTTGGAGAGACCGCCGTATTGAGAGAGTTCTTGGAACCTCATCTCAAGCGATTTTTCCAGATCCCGATAAGTCTGATTTTTCAAATCCATCATCGCATAGGCAATGACAGCAATACCTTCGTGGAAGAGCCAATGATATTCTTCCTCCTTCACCTCACAAAGTAGCCTCTTTGCTTTTTCAGGAGAGTGGACCTTCCACCAAATTCCTGTCCGATGAAAGTTATACCCATGGAGAAGAAAGAGAATTGGATATTTGGTGTTCAGATTCTGGAAAAAATCTTCTGGCAGGACGATGAAAAAACTTTTCTCCTTACCCAGCGCCGTCGAAAAGAATGTCTCATATCGAACCAGATATTGAAACCTCTGGGACGCCTTTGGGAAAAGGAAATAGGAAAACTCTGGATCTTCAGGACAACAGGGCGGTTGAGCACTGGAGGAGAGAAAGGAGCCTACGAAGAGGACAACGACGCAAAGCCCCATTACCAGGAACGAATACCATCTTGTAGTCTTCATCAAAGGCAATATATCTTTAAAAATGATTCATGACAATAACAAATGGATAAAAATCTATTAAGACTGTTTGAACATCCTCTGGGATTGGTTTAGAGTATAGGGGATGGGGGAAAGGGTGAAAATGAATTCCTCCTGCCCTGGATCGGCAATTCGTATCCCAGAACCGAGAGTTAGAAGGAGAAAGGATATGGAGAGAGGTTTAGCGGGAATCGAGGCGATCTTCAATCCAGGATCTGTTGCAGTGATCGGGGCTTCGGACAATCCGGGGAAATTGGGATCTCATGTCATGAGAAGCCTGACGGAAGGGCGATATCCTGGCAGAATCTATCCTGTCAATCCAGGAAAAAATGAAATCCTGGGGATCAAAACCTACCCTTCCCTTCCCCAGGTCCCTGATACCGTTGATTTGTCCATCATCGTCCTCCCAGCCGAACAGGTGCCGCGAATAATAAAGGAATGTCGGGAAAAGAACGTCAAGGGAATCGTCCTCATCACCGCCGGATTTAAAGAAATTGAAGATAAAAGAGGAGAGATATTACAGAAAGAGATAACAGAATTGGCATGCCAGTCCAACATCAAGATCATCGGCCCGAATACCTTTGGAATTGTAAATCTCCATCTTCCCCTTAATGCATCGTTTACACCGGAATTCTCCTTGATGGAGAAAGGGGGAATCAGCTTTGTCAGCCAGAGCGGAGGGATGTCTCACCTGATGGCCTTTCTATCTCTTCAAAACAAAGTTGGATTCAGCAAAATCGTCGGATTAGGAAATCGCTGTAACGTTGATTTCGCGGAGATGGTCGAATACCTCCTCCGCGATGATCAAACCAAGGTCATTGCCCTGTATATGGAAGGAATCGATTTCCCGAAGAAATTGATGGAGGTGGCCAAGAGTGGAAATCGGGAAAAACCTATTCTCGCCTACAAGGTCGGTCGCTCCTCCACAAGTGATAAGGCGTCCCAGTTTCATACGGGTTCCCTCGCAGGGAGACATGAGATCTACGAGGGCGCCTTCAGGCAGGCAGGTATTCTAACGGTAGGAAGCTCGGAAGAACTCCTGGATGCGGCAAAGGCTTTGGCCATGTGTCCATTTCCCGGAGGAGCCAAAGTGGCTGTGCTTTCGGGTCAGGCCGGTCCCGGGATGGCGGCCTGCGATGTCTGCGAGATGGAAGGGCTAACGATTCCTCCTTTCTCGGTAGAAACCCAAAGGAGAGTGGACGAGCTCCTTCCTCCTCTTGCCATCAGAACAAACCCGGTGGATATGGGACCGGCATGGTATGACTCAGAAGCCATCAAAGGGATTGTACAGGCTGTTCTCGAAGATAAAAGGATTGATGCCGTAATTCTATGCCTCATGTTCGCATCGGCCAACAGGTCTGCTGTCGGAGTCTTGGGCGACCTATTATCGGAAAGGAGAACAAAGAAGCCGATCCTCTGCTGTCTTTCCTCCCCTCCGGGAATCTGGAATGATGAAATTAAACGGCTCGAAGGATCGGGTATTCCAAATTATCCTACCCCGGAAAGGGCTGCCAAAACTCTTGTCAACCTTTACAGGTTCAAGAATACGAGAGGTTAAGCTTGGAAGAAGATACTCTCATTCTTACCACGGGGAGACGAATAGGACTTCTTCAGGATTCATGTTTAAAAACCTTTAACAGGATTATTTCTTGGGATTCAAGATTTCCTCCACCAAACTCTTCATGCTCGAGAGATCTAAGGGTTTTGTTAAGAAGGCATCGGCCCCTGCCTCTCTAAAAAAGGCTTCGCCCACACCGGATCCAGACATGATCAAAATCGATAAGGAGGGGTAATACAGCTTTATCTTTTTTGTTAAATCAAGACCATCCATTTTAGGCATTGCAAAATCAGCGACGACAAGATCATATTGTTTTTTCTCTACCAGCCTGATTGCCGCTTCGCCATCTTCCACACTCTCTACCTCATACCCGTTCAAAAGAAAGAATTTAGACAAGAGATCCCTTATTTCTTTTTGATCATCGACAAGCAAAATTCTTTTCATTTCGCCCTCGTTTGATGTAAGAATTTAGAAATTGAGTAGATAATTACAACCATTAATTGTAAAAGTCAAGAGGAAAATACAACCAGTGGTTTATAGACATTCCCGATGCACCCTTATATTCGTTTACTTAAGGATGGGCGAACGAGTTTGGAGCAATCAGTGACGAAGAGCCACAAACAGATAGGCATCGAAATCAAGAGAATTCGAGAGACCCGTGGAATGTCTCAAATGGAATTAGCCGAAGAGGTGGGGGTTTCGTTTCAGCAGATTCAGAAATATGAAAAAGGCATCAATAAGATTTCTGTGGAGAGGATTCAGCAAATAGCAAAAGCCTTAGGGACTTCAGTGAATACTTTTTTTGAAAAAGAAAAAGTTCCCATGGTGTCAGAACCTCCCGATGAATATTTCCCCAAGGGGACATTGATGGACGTGACTCGGGAGGAGGCCAAACTGCTCCAACTTTTCCGGAAGATTGATAATAAGAAAATAAGGGAAGGTCTTCTTCAGCAACTGAGGGGACTCGCAGAGTTACTGGAAAGAAAGGAATAAGGATCTCTTATGGATTGAATAAATTCAGATTTTTGTATACGATAAGCTCATCTCTTTGGAGGAAAGGATGGGCTTTTTCAATTCCCTTCTGATACGGATCACTTTGGCAGTTATCGGAGGAATCTTCTATGCCTTTCTTACCTATTTGATCGTCGTGTTCCTTAATCTTCCCTATGAATTTGCCTTCCTCGCAGCGGTCTTTGTCTACCTCTTCTACCTGAGTTCAAGGCTTCTTCTCCTCTTCTCTGGAATCGACTCCCCCTATTATTCCAAAGGAAGAAAAATGCCTTCAAAAACATCTATTAGAGAAAACTATTTCTATGACACGGCCCAATGGGTCGGAAAATTTTATCATCGACATGACCTTATCCTCTTTGTTTTTCTGGGTATCCTATCCATTGTTTTTCTCATCTCCCTCGTCATGGATGGGTTGAATGGAAACCCTTTTGGAAATACGATTCAAAATCTGTGGAATACCCTATTGCCTATTCGCTGACGCTCATCTGTTCTACCAAACCCACTGAGTGGTGGAATGTCTCAAAGCTCATTAACCAAAAGATAAAAATGGGCGTAGGCCTAAATCACGGATAATTTATCATCAACGGAGAACATGGTAGGTTACAGTCTCTGAATGAGATAAACAAAAGTAGGAAGACGGCTCTGGGTTTTTAATTTAAGGAATCTCCTCAGTAATTCCCTCTTACCCTCCTTATCTCTCATCCCTTCCTCCATAAGGGGAGACAGATAGACAGCTCCTTTGTTGCGAGAGAGATCTGATCTGTCTCTGGTCAACTCTAAAAGTGAGGGTAAATGACCTGAAGGAAGATCTTTTCCGAAAACGAAGTTCGCAGTCACTTCAATCTTTTCATACCCTCTATTGATGTCTAAAATCCTGGTAAAAGCCTCGCGAACCTTTTCGACAGGAACAGGTTTCTTCAACGCCTCCAACGTGGCTGGATCATTCGACTCAAGTCCTATGTTGATATAAGTAGTAAAAGGGAGGTCGTTGAGTGACTCAAAAAGCTTTTCTTCAGAATGAATCATCGAATCGACGCTCCCAAAAAGAAAAAGACAGGTTCCTCTCAGATAAGACCGTTCAAATTCTAATATGTCGTAGGCTTTTTGGGCTGCCACCTCAAGGAGTTCTCGGCCTGCGGAAAGAGCGTCGTGCTGTCCCAAAAAAATGGCATTATAGTTGTGAAGGTCCTTCCCATAGAACCGCTTCAAGTTTTTGATCTGTCCTATGATGTTTTTTGGAGTGTGAGGAGCGAAATCATGGCCTGTCTTCACTCGACAAAAGCCGCAGTTGTAAAGACACCCGTCCGCCACAACGATGGGAATGACTTCGTAATCCACATGCCGGGTATCAGGCGGAAGAACGGTCACCTGGCCCCCAACGAAATGATGCAATCGGTCTGATCTCGATCTCAGAGTCTCTTCATCGTTCTTCTTGATGATACGAGCTAAGAAATCCTTAAGGCTCCTTGGCTTAGCACCTAAAACCATTTTCTTTATTTTGACCTGAACCAACGGCCAGGACTTCAGGGCAAAATTTACGGCATCGTCGCCAAAAGGATTGTCGCCAATAATGGAGTTACTTGAATAAGAAAGACATGGGAAATAATATTCACCAAAGTAGTCGTAAATATCCTTATAATTACCAGCCGAGTAGTAAATCCAATCATGACCCACGGTTCGCTTCAGCCATTCTGCCGGATGAGGCCAGTTCTTACCAATTCCCTGGATGTATTTGATCTCTCCATCCAGATTGAATTGAAAAATGTATTCTGGAGTCTTTATCTCTGAAAAACGACCATACCGGACTGGAAAGCTGACCTTAGAGAACTCCTTTGATCCTTCTTTATCAAGGGTGATGATGAGATCATGAAACTGATAGGATTCCATATGATCAAAGTAGTCCGATTTTGAGCTAATGTTAAATCTCACATGCTTGTTTTTCAAGCCCGCTTTCTGTGTTATCGTTAATAACTAATACAAACACACTAATTCATAGAATCCCCCCCCGCCCCTCCCCCTCAACGGGGGAGGGTGAGCCTGCCTGCCGGTAGCCAGGGGAGGGGGTGATGCCTAGGAAAATGTGGAGATAATGCAAAATTAGAAACTGGAGGAAGAGGATTAATGAAATCAAAAATTAAAGAATTTGTTTTGAGTCTCGGAATAGACGATGTAGGTATCGCTGCGGTTAAAGACTATAAAAGCCCAAGGTCTCCAGATCTCCAGGCCATTTTCCCCGGGGCCAAGGCATTCGTTGTCCTCGCTTATAAAGAGCCCTCAAACTGCGAGAGCGAAAATATGCAGATCGCCATGGGTGGGCGATTGGATACAATGGAATTCTCCCGCTCGTCCAATTACAGAGTGGCGCGTTTTCTGGAAAGGGAATTTAAGGCAAAGGCGATGACCGTACCCACATCTTATCCTCTTCATATGAGCTATGAAACCAGAGGAACAGTGGGAGATGTCTCTCTCCGTCATGCAGCTGTCGCCGCAGGTCTGGGTAACTTTGGCCGACACAATCTGGTGATCCATCCAAAAATGGGGACAAGAGTTGTCTTTACAGCAGTGATCACGAATCTGGAGTTGCCTTCAGATCCCGCTGCTACGGAGAAGCTCTGTACGGATTGCAATCTCTGTGTCGACAATTGCCCTGTCCATGCCCTGGAGGAGGAAGGCAAAACCGATGATATGAAGTGCCTTAAAAATAGCCAGCCTTATGGCATTGGGAGTGTTATCCGTTTTTGGACCAAGTTTGCAGAGAGCACGCCGGAAGAGCAGAAAAAGATGGTGAGGGATGTGAACTTCTGGCGCTTATACCAAGCAGGGTTTATTGGGTTTCAATATTTCTGCTTCAACTGCATGAAGTCCTGTCCGGTCGGCCAAGAATAGAGTTTACAGACAAAAATAGAATACTTCCGTTTAATCTCTAATAATTGTATGTGCCTTTGCGCTCTTGCCTTGAACGCTTAACCTCACGCTCAACAAAATAATAATTTTTTTGGAACCAAATCGGGGCGGTTGTTGTCTTTAATACTATAAAACAAATGCCCCTCACCCTTCCCCTCTCCCCACAGGGGAGAGGGAGGGATTAGAAGAAAGGAGGATTTTCCAATAAAAAGGCTTATCGTTTTAATTACCCTCATCTTTTTCATCTTTTCTATCCAAATAGGTGATGCAGCACAGTTGACCAGTTCGCTCAAGGATCAGCAGGATGTGGCGGTCACCATTTACAATTCGAATGTCGGTTTGGTTAAGGATATTCGCCTTATTGATTTTAGACCCGGTATCCACGAATTGAAGTTCATGGATGTCGCAGCAAAGATTGACCCCACGACTGTTCACATTAAATCCTTAATCAACGGATCCAGTCTCAACATCTTGGAACAGAATTATGAATACGATCTTCTCAGCCCTCAGAAGCTTCTTGAAAAATTCGTAGGGCAGAACGTCCAACTTGCCACGAATAACCCCGAAACGAAAAAAGAGGAGATTGTTGAAGCAACCCTTCTCTCCACTCAGGGTGGAAATATATTTCAGATAGGAGACAAAATCTCCATCAGCCATCCAGGACGCATTTTGCTTTCAAAGATCCCTGAAAACCTCATCGCTCAGCCCACCTTAGTATGGATGTTGGAAAATAAACTTTCAAAACCTCAGAAATTAGAAGCCTCTTACCTCACCTCAGGGATTAACTGGAAGGCTGATTACGTAGCGGTCGTGAATAAATTGGACACGATGACTGATTTGACCGGCTGGGTGACCATAGACAATCGGAGTGGCGCCACTTACCAAAATGCACTGCTTAAATTGGTAGCCGGCGATATCCATCGGGTTCAAGCAGAGGTGCAGATGGATTACGCAAGGGCAAAAGTGGCTGCTAAAGAAGCTGCCAGTCCTCAGTTTAAAGAAGAATCTTTCTTCGAATACCATCTCTATACTCTGGATCGAAGAACCACAATCAAAGATAATCAAACCAAGCAAATGACTCTTCTTGACGCTAATCAGGTCCCCATCAAGAAACTCTTTATCTTTTCAGGCAACCCCCAATACTATTATTACCAGGATCAGAGCTCAAATAAGCAAAAGATTGGGGTCTTTCTCGAACTGGAGAACTCGAAGAAAAATAACCTGGGAATTCCCCTCCCCAAGGGAACAATCCGTGTGTATAAAGAAGACAAAGATGGAAGCCTCCAATTTGTGGGAGAGGACAGCATCGATCATACTCCAAAGGACGAAAAATTTAAGATCAAGATCGGAGAGGCCTTTGACGTGGTTGGAGAGAGGGTTCAGACGGATTACAAACGGCTGGGCCGAAACCTTTTTGAGGTGGCCTTTGAGGTGAGTTTAAGAAATCACAAGAACGAAGACATTAAGGTTTTCGTCGAAGAACCCATCCCTGGCGATTGGGAGATGCTTTCGAACACCCATCCGTTTGAGAAACTGAGCGCTCATCTGATGCGTTTTGAAGTACCCGTAGCTAAAGATAAGGAAGTGAAAGTGAAATATAGGATTCGGTTTAAATATTGAAAGACCCTGTCACCGCGCCGTCGCCAAAGCGGCTATGGCGCGTCGGCGACCTTCCCCTCTCCCCTCAGAGACTGTGTCGTAATCGCAGTGAGGGACAGGTGACCAGCTTCGGAAGCTTTAGAATTGCGGGTTTTTGAAAGGTATGGTCAATCATTCTTGCCATCAGGAATGATGTCTTCATGAAGTATATGCGTATGAATTTACATGATAAAAGGTTCCGCTCTAAAGCTTTCTCAGCCAGCCCCCTGTCCCCTAACAATCTTGTATTCTCTAACATGAAGGATTCATCTCTTTGCGTAGTCACCATTGCGACACAGTCTCCCAGGGGAGAGGGCGGGGTGAGGGGAACTCTGCATTCCGCATTCTGCAATCCAAAATCTGTTAAATTACCGGTTTTTGTTTCTCTTCCATTCCTTTCTTCTCATTCACCGTCCGTAGGATTGCCATTCCGACAATGAAGAAGAGAAGGACGGAAAGGATACCCGATTGGACACTTCCCGTGATGGCAATTAATATTCCGTAGATCAGAGGTCCAAAGATAGAGGCAAATTTTCCGGAAACACCGAAGAAGGCAAAAAACTCCGCGCTATTGACATCCGGAGTAAAGATGCCTTGGAGGAAACGAGAGGCGGCCTGACTTCCGCCCATCACTAATGCGGCCAACACCCCCAATATCCAGAATTCTGTCTTTGGATCCCATAAAACGCCCAACCGGAAGGCCCACAGGACAATGAAGGACCAGATCCCTAATGTAAAAGACGTTTCCCTCCGCAAAACCGATATTAGCAATGATGAAAAAGATCGCGCCCATCCAATAATCACCTGCATGGACGAAATAAAGGAGGCCGGAGAAAAGGACGCCGCCAAAACAAAAGGCCATCAAAAACCGTTTCTTTGATCCGAAGGCGTCGGCTATCGCACCTAAAAAAGGCGAAAAGATGGCTGAGATGGCCATGCTGAGAGCCACGGAGAAAGTGAAAAAGGAGGCACCGTGGAGACGGAATCCCAAAATTCAACCCCTTTCTCTCCACCTGCTACGACCGTGGCAAAATATTGATTGAAGATGACGGCGAGAATGGTGGTGGCAAAAGCAGAGTTGGCGAAATCATACATCGCCCACCCAAAGATCTCTCGTTTTTGCACCGGCATGGTTAAATGATGGCGTGACGCGCAGAAATAGATGATGGCATGACGCGGAGATTGGGAGATAAGGTGATTTTTTATCTCTCTGTCTCCGCGTCTCCCTATCTATCTTGATCAGACTGCCCTGATCTCCTGCCGCATAAAGACGAGGTAACAAACTCCAAAACAGAGGAAAGTCATGGCGACAATAGAAATCAGATACGGGGCGACGATAAGGAGGCTCTGCAAAAGGGGAAGCGGGTTTTGAAAACGAGACGCAGAAAGTTTCTCCAAGGGTCCCATTAAAGCATAGGCTATGGGTCTTGTTGTTTGATTCATCGGGTTGAGGACCAAGGAAGTAGCTTCGCTATAAAGAGTCACGGGAGAAAAAAGGGAAACAGTGTGCTGTATTTGTTCATTTAGAATAACGACATTGCGGTCAACTCCAGCGCCGCTTTGACTGATCGGAGCAATCGCATTTGCAAGGGCGCCTGCCCCCAAGCTCACGAAGAATGAGAAAAATATCCAGACCGCTAAGGAGGCCAGCGCGGAAGTGGCCGTACTGCGAAAGACCACTGAAAAGAGGATAGATATCCCTAACCAGAAAGAAACGTAGAGAATACTCGTGATCACATAGATCGCAAGACGCCAGACCTCTTCCGAACCAGGCACCACACCGATCAATCGAATGCCCAAGCCTGAGATGATCAGGATAATGGCGACCAATACAATAGAGATAATCGTAACACCTGCCAGAAACTTTGCATTGATAATCGAGTCACGATAGATGGGCTGGGAGGCCAGCTTGCTCAGCGTCCGGGAGACTCTTTCCCGATTGATCGAATCGAATCCAAGAAAGATGCCGATGAGGGGACCAAAAAAGCCGATGAACTGGACAAAGGAGAAGAGTTTTCCTGTGGAGGTAAACAGCCACAAGAAGAGGAGGGTGGGTTTCGCCGCTCCTTTCGCTTCTTCCTGGATGCCCATGCCCACCATGGCGGCAATAATCACGCCTACCATCACAATCAATGCAGAGATAAGAAGAAACCGTACACTGCTGAAATGGTCCTCCAGCTCTTTTCTCAATAAGGTGAATATCCCGCGCAAGTTAAGCCTCCTTGAAATATTTCATATAGATTTCTTCAAGCGTGTAATGTTCTTTATCCACACCCAATTTCTTTTTGGCGAGATCTTCGATAGGACCCACCGCTACCAAACTTCCTTTGATCATGATGCCAACCCGATCGCAAATCCGTTGAACCTGATCGAGGAGATGGGAGGACAGAAAAATAGTGATATGCTGTTCTCGACTGAGATTGTGGATAAGGTCGAGCATTCGATTCGTTCCGTCTGGGTCCAGACCAATGGTCGGCTCATCGAGGAAGATGAGCTTCGGTTCCTTGATCAAAACCTCCGCAATTCCAAGGCGCTGTCTCATTCCCTTCGAATAGGTCCCCACCTTCTTCTTTACTTCTTCAAAAAGACCAACCTCTTCGAGCAACTCGTCAATCTTCTTGGCAGAGACTTTATCGGGGATGCGGTTCAAACGGGCGATGAACCGGAGATTCTGCCTGGCATCCATATCATCATAAAAACCCACATTTTCAGGCAGATACCCAACCTTCTCCTTCACGCGGAGTGGTTCGCGTGCTGGATCGAATCCAATAACTCGGACCTTCCCTGAGGAAGGCTCGGTTAGGCCCAAGAACATGAGAAGGGTCGTCGTCTTACCTGCTCCATTGGGACCGAGAAATCCAAACACCTCCCCTTCCCGAATCTGAAGAGCGAGGTTATTCACGGCGAACTGAGTTCCATACTTCTTCGTCAGCCCTTCGGCTTCGATGATGATCTGCTCTTCCAATTTATCGTCTCCCCAACCAGATGAACAAGCCGCTCAACCCGGCAATTACAAAAATAATGACAAAGATTGCGATCCAGCCCCATTTGGCAGAGGCCTTCACCGTCACTCTCATTTCAATTGTCTTATCCGTTTTTTCTCCATTGACTAAGACCCCTACTGAATAATCCCCAACCAAGGCCTGTGCTGCCGGCTTGACTGTGACCTCAATCTGTTTCAAAGCGTCGGTTACTAAAGCATCGATTTTTTCCGGTTTGAAAGTGACTTCCCAATTCTCAGGTTTGAAGGAAGAAAAAGTAATGTTCCGGTTCACCGCAGAGCCCGTGTTCTTTACGAAGAATGAAAAATTGGCCGTTTTACCTGCAACGGCTTCCAGAGAGAGGATCCCCGAAGGCGTTCCCGCATCGAGCTTGTAAATACCTGTCAGGACCACCATCAACTTTACCTCAGCCCTTTTCTCTCCCGAAGTCACCCTTACCAGTATGGGATATTCCCCGGCGGGAGCTTCTTTCGCAGGAGTGACTTCAACAGCCACCGACTGACTCGTTCCTCCCTTGATCCGGAAACTGGAGATCTGTTTCTGTTCATAAGAGGGCTTGAAATTGATCTCCCACTTTTCTGGCCCGACCGCAGCTAAGTTGAATGTCCGATCCGTCTCAATCTTGTTCATGATATCCAAAGAAAATTCGAACTTGGCATCTGTCTGTCCCCTTAATACTGGATAGGATGTCGTGATCTGGATGTCCTCCAGACCTGCGGTTCGTTCCTGAACTGTTACATTCAGCTTATTCGAAAAAGTGAACTTTCCGTCAGCCGTCTGGGCGTCGAACTGAAAGATATAATCTCCAGGCCCCACCGTTTTATCGGGTTCCAGAGTCAGAGCCAGGTTCTTCGTCTTTCCGTTGGGAACGTATAACCCTGAGACCACGTAACTTCCCCCTTTCAGCGTAGCTTTCCATCCCTTTGGAATCGTAGAAATCTTGACATCGATGATTTCATCCGTGCGGCCTTTGTCCTCCAGGATTAGATCCATTCGAACTGTCTCTCCTCTGGGCACAACCACTCCAGAAAATTCCGGAAAAACTGCGATGCCGCGCTCTGGCCTGTGGTCCTTCTTATCCTCCTGGGCAAGGATAAAGGATGGAGTGATGAGACAAAATATCAGAGCAACCAAAAAAATAGATAATGATTTTCGGCTTCGATTCACTCGCCACATATGTCTACCTCCTAAAAACATCTGTTAGAATTTCAAACCTTTTAGATTTTGTATTTTGAAAAACCCGAGAGGAATTTTTCGCACCAAAATGTAATCGTTTGACAATTGGTTGTCAAGATAAACTTTATAACATTTTTCCGACAGATTTCAAACCCGTCCCCGTTAAAGTGGAGACCACGGTTTCCCGTCTTCTCCTTTTTCTGAAGTACTTTTTTAATCCGGCAATCGTCGCTGCGGAGGTGGGCTCGATGAAATGACCTTTTCGACCCATTTCCATCAGGGCCTTCCTAATCTCCTCTTCCGTTACCACCAGAATCTCTCCATCCGTCTCCTGGATCGCCTCCAGTATCTGCCTTCCCCTGACAGGTTCTGAGATGGCAATCCCCTCGGCAATGGTCTCTTCCTTTTTAGTGGGCCGGGTCTCTCTCCAACCTTTTCTAAAGGCCTGATAGAGAGGGGCGCAAAGAACAGATTGGACACCCACCAGCCTGGGAATTCTCTTAATCATCCCTGCTTCCTTCAACTCTCTGAAGCCCATCGTGGCTCCTAAGAAAAGCGTCCCATGTCCAATGGGGAGCACAAGTACATCCGGAGCCTTCCAACCCATCTGCTCCCAGACTTCAAAGGCGAAGGTTTTTGTTCCATGGAGAAAAAAAGGATTCCAGCAATGACTGGCATAAGGGATTTTGGAGGCAGCTTCAATCGCCACCTCCGCTGTCCTTTCCCTCGAACCCCGCACCTTTTTTAAGGTCGCCCCGTAAGCTTGGATTTGGACTGTCTTCTCTGAAGAGGTGTCCTGGGGAACGTAGATCTTA
This sequence comes from uncultured delta proteobacterium, assembly GCA_963827685.1. GTDB lineage: Bacteria > Desulfobacterota > BSN033 > BSN033 > UBA1163 > UBA1163. The sequence continues at coordinate 639,236 of CAWHBU010000003.1, forward strand.
CATGCTATTTCTGCTCTGGCACAGTAAGCCGCAATGGCTGATCCCGCATTGCCTGAGGAATCCTCGACCACTTTTTGAACTCCCCACTCCTTCATTTTACTGATGAGCACTGTGGCTCCGCGATCTTTATAAGATCCTGTCGGGAAAAGATAATCGATCTTTATGAGGGTGCGATACCCGTCGAACTCTATCTCCTCCAGAGGAGTAAACCCTTCATTCATCGAGAGGATAGAGGCCTCGTGATGGATTGGGATCGCTTCACGATATCGCCATAAGGTAGGACCTCTTATTAGAATTCTTTCAATGAAAAATTTGGATTCAAATTCGAGGTCTAGAAAGGAACCGCAATCGCATCGCCATCTGGACGGCTGAAGAGGATAGAAACGGTTGCAATTTGAACAAAAAAATCTCTCCATGATTAAAAATCAAGGGATTGAGGAATTGAGGAATTACAAATTCCTAAATTCCAAAATCCCTGAATCCCTAAATTCCTGAATTCCCTATGCGTTTTTATTATTTGACGAGCGGGAACATCACTCGGAAGGTCGTTCGACCTTCCCCTGACTCAACTTCCATCTTTCCTTTCATCTGTTTGACCAATCGGGTGGTGATATGGAGTCCTCTGCCCCTCCCCTCGCCAAGGAGGTACCGGTCTCTATCCTCCTCTCGAATTTCCCCTGTATTGGTCACCTCAGCCACTGCCCAACAATCTTTTTGATAGGATCGAATGGAGAGATATCCTCCCTCTTCAGGCATGGCGTTGGAAGCGTTGTTGAGGAGATTATCTAAAACCCTTTCGATGTGCAGGGGGTAACATCGAATCCACAGGGGAGATTCTAAGTCCCCTTCGGTCAAGTGAACATTCTCCCGCTTCAATTCCTTTATCGCCTCCTCGTTGATGAAGAAGCGTTTCTTCAGCTTCTCCGTCAAATCGACCATTTCTTCTCTTCCCTCCCCGTGGAGGGTGAGGGCTAATTCCTGAATACGAGATGTCTCTTTTAGGATAACATCCAATGCCTGGACCACCTTTTCCTTCTTTGAAGGATACTCTCCCTCTTCCAAGATTTTTTGAATCCTTTTGGCAAATCCTGCTGCCGCGATGGCCGGATTCTTAAAATCGTGAAGGATATCGTCCATCTTTTCCAGCCTCAGTCCTTTCATCAATTCCTTGCCGAAGAAGATAAAAATCTCAATCTCCTCGTCTGTAAATCTCCGGTGGTGAGCCTGGGCATCGAAGACTAAGAAATAGTTGACGACATCGCTCACCTTGAGAGGGATATAGAGAACGGAATGGATTTGCTGGACCATCAGAAATCGTTTGAGGTCCGGAGGAAGGAGGCGGCTTGCCTGCGGGTTGTGGATGAGAATATAGGAAGGGAAAACCTTCTCGTTTTCAAACTCGCCGAAAGGACCGGTCTGGTTCACCACGGCATCAATATAGGGTTCACTCTTCACTGGAAAGGTTTTCCCGATCCCATGCTGAATCTCCGGATACCCCGCTTCCAAAACAACCTGATGCCGACCTTCGCTGACCGAGAAGAGTGAACACCTTTGGATCCGCATAATGTCTAACATCTCAGGAACGACCAGGTTGAAGACCTCCCTCATCTTAATCCCTTCCCGCTTTCCTAACTTCAGGAAGATCTGTTCTACGATCTTATCTTTGGTCACATTCAATTTCTGGAGGCCCATGATCCGCTTTTGGGCAATAACATAACTCATTCTTCTGGAAAGCATCTCAGCGATCTTGGCCTCCATGGGAGTAAATGTCTTATCTCCCTCTTTATAGTAGATCTGGAAGGATCCTTCCGTATCGACATCTTTCAAAGAGAAACGGGGGATTGAAATGGGTACGGCCAACATTGAAAGGATCCCATATTTCTGAACCTTCTCCTTATTTTTGTACTTCTCCTCTTTTAAAATGTTGGGCACAAAGTAAGCTCGATGTGTTCTGACGACCTCCCCGGCGATAGTATCTTCAAAGGGGATCGCCTCCTCGCGATCCTCCATCTGAACACGGTAAGACCCAAAGGAGATCATTTCTTCTTTTCCAGGATCGTATATTCGAATGCTCGCTCCCTCTGCCCCAAGAAATTCGACCACGTTTTTGGCGACGGTCTCAAGGATTTCCTTCTCCGTTAGAGAAGGATTGATCTCGAGGATGCTCTCGGCCTGACTGATCAGCCGGTCCACATACCGGTAGATCACTTCTTCTGTAATCAAGTCCACTACTTTGGTCACCTCTTCGAGGGAAAAGGTGCAACCCTTTCCCTTCAGATCGGCCATGATGGACTCTAAAAGTTTTTGATCAATTTTAAAATGGTCCATAAATGCTTAGGATTTAAGAGACAATGCTGAAGGATAAAAATATTATAAACCTTTCCTCAAAGGTGTCAACCTATAATCCTCCTTTCTCAAAGCGACGTTTTGGGGATTTGTTAAGCTTGTGGGAGGAGCGGAAGATCAAATCCGAATTGCAGAGGTTGCCATCCGATATTCTTTCAAAAAAACGAAGGGTTATTCAAACTTCTTGATCAGGATGACGCTGTTGACTCCCCCGAAACCCGCTGAAATAGAAAGGCCAAGTCTGACCTCCTTCTTTCTCGCTTGGTTGGGGACATAGTCCAGGTCGCATTCTGGGTCTGGAAATTCATAGTTGAGGGTGGGATGGATAATCCCTTTCTCGATGGCGAGGAGAACAGAGATGGCCTCTACCCCTCCTGCCGCTCCCATCAGATGGCCGGTGATTGATTTGGTTGAGCTGATGGGAATGCGGTAAGCGTGTTTTCCAAAGACGCCTTTGATCATTTTCGTCTCCACTCTATCATTTAATAGAGTGGAGGTGCCATGAGGATTGATGTAATCAATCTCTTCCGGATGGATGCCTGCCATTTCAAGAGCATCCTTGACGGCCTTACCCAATGCTTTTCCATCGGGATCGGGGTCGGTGAGATGATAGGCATCGGCTGTCATCCCCCATCCGATCACCTCCCCGTAGATGTGAGCCCCTCTTTCTTCTGCGTGATCTAATTCCTCAAACACCAACACGCCACACCCCTCGCCCATCACAAATCCATCTCTCTCACGGTCGAAAGGCCGGGAGGCTTTATTTGGGTCATCATTTCGTGTTGACATCGCCCTTAACACATCAAACCCTCCAAACACATAGGGTGTGATACAGGCATCTGCTCCTCCCGTGACCATGAGATCTTCGTCTCCACCCTGAATCTGAAGGAAGCTATTGATCATGGCATGGGTACCAGAGGCACAAGCCGTCGAAACGGCATAAGAAGTCCCACGGATCGAATAATATTGGGCCACGTGAGAGGTGATAGCACTCAGGTAGATATTCGGAAGAGCAAAAGGGGAGATGCCCCTCAGCCCCCTGGATAGAAAACGCTCATGGAAGTGCTCCATCAAATCCATCGCTTCCACACCTACTCCCAAGACCACGCCTATCTGGAAGGGATCCAATTCCTTCAGGTGATACACTCCCGTATGTTTGTGCAGCCCTTCTTTTTCCAAATCGTTCTTATCGAGCTCAATTCCAGCATCCTTCAGCGCAAGCCATGCGGCAGCAATGGCAAATTGGGATGATCTTCCGAGGTGTTTGGAAAGTTTTGACCTTTCCACAAAATCAGAGAGCTCAAACCCTTCGATGGGAGCGCTAATCTGACATCGATATTGACTCATGTCTCTATTGGGAAATGAAAACCGTTGGAAGGAAGACTTCCCCTTGATCAAACTCTCCCAGTAAGCCTCTTTCCCGATCCCCACAGGAGTGACTGGACCTACTCCGGTGATCACCACGCGTTTCTTATAATTCCTCACGCTCATCCCCCTTCCAGGTTATTTTGTTATTCTCATCGATTGCCCTCCCATTTGTCAAGGTGAAAACAATTTTGATGAATAAGGTTGACCCCGCTGTTGTACCAGAAAACTTCTTGAACGAAATGAAGCCCCTGAAAAATAGGCCTTGAACCTGTGTCTCCATTTTTTTCAACAACAGGGTTGACATGTTTCCAATTTAGAAATATAAATTCTCTTAAGATTAATCAGTCTTTCCAAGGTGTCGAGGAACAAAAATGAAAGCCTTTCAGAATCGAACCCGGATTTTCTTCTTTTTGTGGCTTCTCCTTCTTCTCTCTGCTTGTCTTCCAAACAAAAAGTTGACCGTCGGCACTACCGCGACATTATTGGAAGAGGTCACGAGGGCTTCCTCTAAACAATCAGACCTGAGAGTCCTTCGGGAAGGGACGCCTGCTTATTTAATGTTGATTGACGGAATGATCCAAGCGTGGCCGGACAATGACCAGTTACTGATGGCGGGTGCCCAGAGCTATTCTTCCTTTGCTTCGCTCTTTGTGGAGGACCAAGATAAGGAATATGCCAATTTGCTCTACGCGAGAGGAAAACGATATGCGCTGAGATCTCTCGAAACGAGAGGGTTCAAGGAACCTCTGCAGAGACCTTTCGATGAGTTTAGGGAGGGGCTGAAGCGTCTTGGGAAAAAAGACGTTCCCTATCTCTTCTGGGCTGGAACCTGCTGGGTGAACTGGATTAGATTGAATTTGGATTCGATGGAAGCCATGTCTGAGCTTCCAAGGGTAGAATGGATGATGAAGAGAGTTTTGGAGCTCGATGAAGGATTCTACTACGGCGGCCCCCATCTCTTCATGGGGATATGGTTCGCCTCCAGGCCGAAAATAGCCGGCGGAGATCTTAAAAAAGCTCAAGAACATTTTCTGAAGGCGCTGGATCTCGGGCAAGGAAAATTTTTGATGGCTTATGTGTACTATGCAAAGCACTACGCTCGAAAGATGATGGACAAAGAACTCTTCATCTCCACCCTTCAAAAGGTTATGGAGACTCCTGCTGACACTTCTCCAGACTTAACCCTTGCCAATACCGTCGCCAAAAGAGAGGCAAAGGAATTACTCAGCCATGTGGAAGAATATTTTGAATAGGAGAAAAATATGGGCAAAGCATATGTCATCAAAATTTTAGGACTCAGTTTATTGGTTTCGCTCATTCTCGTCTCATCCGTCCGTGGCGCGGAAAAGGGTTTGGTAATTAAATTGGCTACCCTTGCTCCAGAGGGAAGCTCTTGGATGAAGACGTTCAATGTCCTGAACACAGAAGTGATGAATAGGACAGAAAATAAGGTTCAGTTTAAGATCTATCCCGGCGGGGTATTGGGCGATGAGATGGACATGCTCCGAAAGCTTAAGATCGGTCAAATTCAAGGCGTCGCTCTCACTTCCGCTGGACTCTCTACACTCTATAAAGAGATGGACGTTCTCCAGATCCCTTTCCTTTTCCAAACCTATGAAGAGGTCGACACCGTTTTGAAAAAAATGGATTCTTTTTTCCGAAAGGGTTTCGAGGACAATGGATATGTGCTCTTGGGTTGGTCAGAGGCAGGATTTGTCTACCTGATGTCTACCCTTCCCATCTCCAGTGTGGCCGACCTTAAAAAGGCAAAGGTATGGATCTGGGAGGAATCGCCGATGTCCAAAGCCATTTTCGATGAGGCTGGGGTGAAGGCCATCCCACTCACTGTCCCCGATGTTCTGGTAGGGCTCCAAACCGGACTGGTGGACGTGGTCTATGCCCCTCCGACAGGAGCCATCTCTTTCCAGTGGTTCACGAAGGTCAAATATCTCACCGATGTCCCTTTGGTTTATTTGGCAGGTGGGGTAGTAGTAAAAAAAGATATTTTTAAACAAATCCCTCAAAACTACCAGAATTTCTTTTTGGAAAGTTTTCAACAACATCTGGATCGATTGAAGATCATCACTCGAAACGAAAACCGAGATGCCGTTAAGGTGATGGTCAAAAACGGGGTCAAGATCATCACCCCATCAAAGGACCAAATCGATGAATACAAGAAGCTATCGAATAAAGCAATGGGCCATATCAGTGGACAAACCTTCTCTAAGAAAGTCTTAGATGATGTCGCTTCTCTTCTGGAAAGTGATCGAAGGGGAGGAAGATAATGAACCCCGTTAGAAATTCCAGTGGGGCATCAAACCCCGACAGAATTATTCTGGGACCCGACCCCGCCCCAGAGCAGCGGGCCATTATTTCTAACGGGGTGAATCGATGGGAGCGGGTCGATGAAGCCATTGAACGAGTGGAACAAACCCTCCTCGTCACTTTCTTAGGCTTCTTGATCGGCATCGCCTTCTTACAGATCGTCCTTCGAAATTTTTTTTCCACGGGTCTAAGTTGGGGAGATTCACTGGTAAGAAATCTGGTCCTCTGGATCGGTTTCATCGGGGCTACCCTTGCTACGAAGGAGGGAAAACATATCAACATCGATGTGGTCTCGAGATGGTTGCCCTCTTTAGGAAAGAATGTGGTCACCCTCATCACCCACTTATTTTCATTTTTTGTCTGTTGCGGTTTGACCTATGCCGCACTGAAATTTATTAAAAACGAAGTCCAGATGGAGAATATAACCTTCTTAGATATTCCTGCCTGGATCCCGGAGATGATTCTTCCTATTACTTTCGGCCTGATGACCATTCGATTTGGGCTTCGTTCTATTAAGACTCTTTCCGAGATAGGAAAGATTGAACCCCACCATGATCGAGAGAAAGAGACATGACCCTGCTCTTAATCCTTATCGCTTTTCTTATCATGTTTCTCGGAGCACCTCTGTTCACCGTTTTCTCCGGTCTGACCCTGCTTCTATTATTCTTTGCCCACATCGATTCCTCAGCCATGATCATAGAGATGCATCGAATTGCCACCACTCCCATCCTGGTCGCCATCCCCCTCTTCACCTTTGCCGGATATCTCCTTTCAGAAAGCAAGGCACCCAGAAGGTTAATCGGGCTGACGGATGCCTTCCTGGGTTGGTTGCCTGGTGGGTTAGCCATCATCGCCCTGATCACCTGCTCCGCCTTTACTGCCCTGACAGGGGCTACCGGTCTCACCATCATTGCCTTGGGAGGCATCCTTCTCCCTGCACTGTTGCATGGGAAATATCCCGAAAAGTTCTCGCTCGGGTTGGTGACCAATTCAGGGACATTAGGCCTCCTCTTTCCACCGAGCCTGCCCATTATCATCTATGCGATTGTGTCCAAGGTGCAGATTAATCAACTTTTCCTTGCTGGTCTCTTGCCCGGCCTCCTGATGGTCGTCCTGCTCTCCGCGTTCAGTGTACAGAAGGCAATCGCTGCCGAAATCCCGAGAACCAAGTTTAATGCATCGCGGATGTTTAAGGCATTGAGAGAAGCCATCTGGGAGCTTCCTCTCCCCCTTGTCGTACTGGGCGGCATTTACAGCGGATACTTTGCCGTGAGTGAGGCGGCAGCCATTACGGCGGTTTATGTTTTTCTGGTCGAGGTGGTCATCTACCGGGATATCAAATGGCGGGAACTGCCCCAAGTCATGCGAAAAAGTATGGTGCTGGTAGGAGGGATCTTGATCATTCTGGGAGCCGCCCTTGGTTTCACGAATTATCTGATTGATGCGGAAGTCCCGATGAAGCTGTTTAATCTATTCAAGGCTTATACCGACAGCCCTTTCGTCTTTCTGATCCTACTGAACCTCTTTCTCTTGGTGGTGGGCTGTCTGCTGGACATCTTCTCTGCCCTGATCGTTGTCGTACCTCTCATCACTCCAGTCGCCAATGCTTATGGGATCAACTCGGTTCACCTCGGCATTATCTTCCTTGCCAATCTCCAGATCGGGGCCTTGACCCCTCCTATTGGAATGAGCCTTTTTATCTCAAGCCTTCGTTTTGAGAAACCCATATCGAAGATTATACTGGCTTCTCTCCCATTTATTGTCGTCCTCCTATTTGTATTGGCCATCATCACCTATGTTCCATGGTTCAGCCTGGCACTTATAAGATAATTCAAAGTTCGGAGTTCAGAGTTGGGAGTTCGGAGTTTTAAGAATTTGACACCAAAATATTAATCAAACTCTCCGAACTCCGAGCTCATTACTCCGAACTATTTTCCAGAAAGGAAAGGATCGCTTGATTGACTTCATCTGGAGTTTCCCACATGGGAATGTGGCCGCTTTTTTCAATCCTTAGAAACTTCGAACTTGCGATGGCCTGATGGAGCGTCTCCCCCACTTGAGGAGGGAAGATGAGATCCCTCTCCCCCCAGACGAATAAGGTAGGTTGGTGAATAAGAGGGAGCTGATCCTTTAGCTTCAAGGCTTCCTCAGCATGTTTGAAGGTGGAGTAAAGGACCCAGGTCGTCCCTTTGATTTTAGAAAGTTGATATTGCCGATTCACCACCTCCGGCGCGATCAGTTTGATATTCGAAACGCACTCCAGAAGGATCCACCTGACCGAATTTTTGCTTCGAGCTGCAATGACCAGATGAGGGAGGATTGGAATATCTTTGATGGCTACTAGGCTTCGAAAGGATTCATTTTTGACTTGGTGGAGAACATCCGGAGGGACACAATTGATCAATATGAGTCGATCCACTCGTTCAGGGTAGAGGATCGCCATAGCCCAAGCGATCCCACCTCCCATCGAATTTCCGATCAGGGTGGCCTTCTCAATCCCCACCCCATCCATGAAGTCTCTCAAAAAATGAATGTAGGTCTCCGGGGTGTACGAAATCTTCGGCCTGTCTGAGAAGCCATGGCCAATGAGATCTAAAGCATAAACCCGGTAGGATTGGGAGAGAGCTTCGATCTGTTTCTCCCATACCCAGATCCCAGCGCCATAGCCATGGATCAGCAGGAGAGGTTTGCCTTCTCCTTTCACAGTATAAAAAATCGTATGGCCATCAATCTGAATCGTCTGCGGAGAAAGAGAAGGGTTCCAGTCAATCCGAGTTGGCCGAACCAACGGAGTGCTACATCCCCACAAAAACGGCATCAACAAAATGGAAACGATCCAACGGAATTGAACCATCAATTTGTGCTCACTCTATCAATCATTCGGTGTGAAATCAAATTCCAATGACCAAGTTCCAAGCTCCAAATAAATTCCAATTACCCAATATCCATGTTACCCCCTCACCCCACCCTCTCCCCTGTAGGGAGAGGGTGGGGTGAGGGGAACCGTTGAGATTTTTGGTTCTTATTCGGTTATTGGTCGCTGGAACTTGGTTATCAACTTATTACCCGCCATTCCATCATTCCACCATTCCAGACTTCCTATTCTTTCAAAACTCCGTGACTTCTCCTCCTTGGATGGGTCGTCGGGTTTTGGTATTGATGTCAAGGGTAAAACCGGTCTCGATGACGCCGGAACGCGTATATCCTCTATCCTCCCAATACCCTCCTTCTTCTTGATTGATGAATTCAATCCTGCCTAACCATTTGCAACTCTTATATCCCCATAAGTTCGGGATGACCATTCTCGAAGGCCCTCCATACTCAGCTTCAATTGGATTCCCATTCACTCCATAAGCCAAAAGAACTCTGGGATTCTCTAAATCTTTTAATGAGACGGTTGTGCAGTACCCTCCTCCCACAGAGGTGAATCGGACATGATTGGTTTCAGATTCAATCGGAACCCGTTTCAGGAAGTCATTCCATTGAACGTCTTCCCAATCCGCTCGAACCGACCAGCCCGACACCGAAGTCAGACGGTAGTTTATCCGGCTCTTCGGCATCGCCAAGATCTCCTGCCATGAAAAATGTTTTTCTTCTTTGACCAGACCTCCTACGAAAAGAGAATAATTTTGAAGATCAATGACAGGCATCCCACCGGCTTTAAAAGCGGGAACGCGGAGGTCTTTGAGAATACTCACCTCTTCTTCTCCTTCTTTTTCTTGAAGAGTTCCTCCAACGATTGCAGCCCCTCGACAAATCCCTTTTCTCCCTTTAGGGTGCCTTGAAGAGCCTCTTCACCCACCACCTTAATCGGAATTCCCAGAGCCTGTGCAAGAGAGATCGCGACCTGAGTCAAAAACGTCTCCTGAAGGTTGAACTGAGGGTCCTCCATATTGCCTTTCACATGAAATTTAACTTTGATCTGATGTCCTTTCTTCTCCAATAAAGAGACCAGGGCCTCCGCTGGAATCCAAAGGACCATTCCCCCTCCTTCTTTGACATGGAGATTGATCAGATCGAGCCCCCCAGGGGCATCGATCCTCTTCTCTTTCAGAGCAATTTTGGAATCCACATCCATAGTACCGGACTCAATCTCTGCGGTCACCCTTTTGCGATAGTAGGGTTCAAAGGTCTTGACCTCTATTTCTCGAACCTTCAGGGAAGTTTCCATGTCCATGGTTTTTGCATCTATCCATCCTTTTATATCAATGGTCCCTTCCTGAATCTTCCCCTTCATCTTTGCTTTTAATTGGACGGGAGAATGTGCAGAGGCAATGGGGTATTCAATATTCCTTATTTCAAAATATATGTCTCTCAATTCGATTTGGGCGGGAGGGTCTCCCACTTTTCTATCTTCAAAATCGACGGAGCCTTTCTGGATTTGAATTCGATCGATCTGAATTTGAATGGGCTCTCCTTTCTTCTTCTCTACCTCTTCAGAAATCCCTTTCTCTTCACTTTCTTTTTCTATTCTTATCCACGGACAAATGAGGTGCCCCTCTCGAGATCGATAGAAGAAAAAGGATGGCTGGAGGATGGTAAATTTCTTGATGTGTAAAGATTTTTTCAGAAGAGAGAGGAGAGAAGGATAAATCCTCATCTCTTCGATCCGAAGGAATCTTTGTTTTAAATGAGGGTCCTCATATTGAATTCCCTTTGCGGAGAGGCAGGTGGCCTTGAACCTCACCTCCTCCAGGGTAAATCCAAGCCCCATCGCCTTTTGAAGGCGGGGCTGAATCAATTTCACGGCGTAAAAGGAAAGGATGAAATACCCCCCGATCAATAGGACTACAAGAATTCCAATCAGGATGAACCATTTCTTCATCCCTTCACCTCCTCTTCCGCAACTTCCTTATAGCCAAAGGGAGTGATGGTGGCAAAATAGAATGGCGGTCCGACTTCCTCCCCTTCAGCAGACCTTTTCTTGAGAAAGGACTTGCAGAGGGTGAGAAGTTGATCAAGGGGGAATCCGCCCTGATGCTGAACCTCCAACCTCCTCTCCATGGATAGGGATCGGGGAACAACAATGATCTGAAAGGTCGGGATGGCTTTTATAGAAATCCTCTCTCCCTCGCTGCTAAAGAGATGGAGATGATAGGGTTGAGCACGATCCCTGAAGGAATATCCAGCTAAGATAAGATAAACCTCATTGAGAGGAGCAGCCTCTTCGGATGCCCCATCGGGTGTCGGAGGTGAGAAAGAATGCTGCATCCCCCGCTGTCCCAACCATTTTCCATATTGATCGGTGAAAAAGGATAAAGCCATGCTGACGATATCCTCAATCGCCTCCGTTCCCTGCCTCTGAAGAAAATTCTGAAAAGCTAAACTCATTTCCACTCCTATTCCCGCCCCAGCGCTCAACATGGCGGCGTGGGAGTTCAGCCGGAGAAGCTTCTTCAGACTGAAATGCCTCATCTCTCCTGTTTCGTCAAACCAGGTCGCCCGGCTATCGGTTGCTAACACAATTCCTTCATGGGTGGAACAAGCAATGACTTGAGTCATAACCTTCCATTGCGGAATGCAGAATGCGGAATGCGGAACACGAAACCTAAATTCATATCTCTAATTTTTATTTTATTCCGAAATCCGCAATCCGAAATCCACATTTGGACTACGGTTTTGCAATCAAAGAGACTTCCTTCGATTTCTTCTCATAAGCCACTGCCAGCAGGCTAAAGATCGACTTGGTTACCAATTGAAATAGGAAGGGATTGGGTTGAATTGGATTGAGAGGTTTTTCGAGATCCATCGCTACAGACAGGGAAATTTTTGCCTCCTCTTCTCTTCCCAGCTTGAGGAGAACATAAGCCATCTCCTCCAACCTTCGCTGATAAAGAAATTTCCTCTGTCCTGAAAAAAGGTCCATCAATGCCTTTTGATAGATCCCCTGGAATCGCACTTCCTTCTGAGCTGGGTTGAGAACGATCTTCGACTCCTCTGCCTCCCAGACTTCATCCGCATAGGGCTGGATTTGTTCTTCCTCAATCCTCCAACCGGAAAAGATATCTGCTTTAAGAAGGTCTCCCCCCTTCCTTAACATCCGGTCGTCTCCTGCAATGGCACCGGCTTGAAGATGGGAATAGATTAATGGTTTCGCATAATCTTTCTTGATATTTTCTATCTCCCGTTTCGCACGGAGATAGTCCTGCGGAGGGTTTGGTTTCTTTTCAAGGCTTAATTGATAAGCTTGTGTGAAGAGAAAGGCAACATAAGAAGGTTCGATCTCAACAATTGGAAATGGATTTTTTTCTTTGAATTCTTCAAAGAAACTCCTGAACCCCTTCCTGGTCATCTCCTCCCGGGAGAAATCAACGATCCCCTCGCCATCACTGACAACTCCGCGCATGACCGTTAAACCTCGCCCTGGACGAGGGACGATGAGCCACAAAAGCCGGTACCCAAGAAAATCAATCCCGCTCGCTAACCCTTCTTTGGGATCCTCCTGTAAAGGACGAAGAATGGGTTTCACTTTATCAGATAGGATCTCCTCAACAGCAATTCCTTTGCCCTTCAGTCGGTAAAGGGATCGCTTGATGATTTTTCGAACCTTCTTGTCCCGGGTCACTTCAAACATTCGATGGAGAAGTCTGCCGATCACCCTATCGGGAATGGTGACCATTAACTCAGCCAATCTTCCGGCGGTTTGCGGGTCTTTTCCCAACAGAGGGAGGAGAGATTGAAAGATTTCCTCTTCTGATTTTCCATTTGAAATATCAGTTCTTATCTGTTCAATGAGAGTCTGAATGTCTTCCATTTTACCTCTGTACTTTTTCCGCAAACAAAAAATCCCCTCTCCCCCAGGAGACTGTGTCGCAATGGTGACTACGCAAAAAGATGAATCCTCCCATGTGAGAGAATGCAAGATTGATGGGGGACAGGCGACTGGCTGAGGAAGCTTTAGACCTGCCTGCGCGAAGCCGCTTCGGCGAAGGCAGGGCGGAACTTTGATCGTGTAAATTCATACGCAAATACTTCATGAAGACATCATTTCTGATGACAAGAATGATTGACCATGCCTTTCAAAAATCCGCAATTCTAAAGCTTCCGAAGCTGGTCACCTGCCCCCACCGCGATTGCGACTCAGTCTCTCAAGGGGGAGGGATTAGATGGGGTGCTGCGCCAATGACTGTAAATCGAATAGTCAAGAGCATGGTCATGGAAAGATTCACAAAAAAGGTATTTCGACAGATGAGTTCAAGTTTTTGCGTATTGTGATAATTCCCTTTCCAGACGTGGGCAAGATTCCATAGGATAAGAAACGTTGGAACTCCCGAAAGAGCAAGGAGCCAGAGTGGAGTATGCCCCAAACCCCACATCATTTTGATAAAGGAGAATCCCGTCAATATGGAGAACCCGATGTAGAGATCTCCCATCCTCTCTTTCCCAAACCGGACGACGAGGTTCTTTTTTCCAACGGCCCGATCTGCTTCTTCATCAGGAAACTCGTTGATTAAGATCACATTGAAGATGGAAAGCCCAACAGGGATTGAGAGCAGTAAGATCTGTGGACTGAAGAATCCCGTGAAGAGAAAAAAACCAGTGGCAATAGGCAACCATCCATAACAGAAACCAATGAGAATCTCTCCTAAACCATGATAGGACCATCGAATCGGTTTGCTTGAATAAAAAAATCCAAAAAAGATGCCCAGACCTCCTAGCAAAAGGGTTCGAAGATCGGTCTGATATTGGAGATAGATATAGATACCAATGAGGATCGCTCCTGCCAGACATCCATATCCCAAAAGAAGTGACACCCAGGCGGGAAGGATCTCTGTGACCAAAACCCTCGATCCCCCTGAAAACCGGTTAAAATTATGATTGATACGATCCCCTTCCAGATCGTTCCATTCCCCCAGGTAATAGGTCATCCACATGATGAGGATGGCCGCCGCTGTAGAAAGCAGATAGAGTCCGAAGGGTCCTCTGTAACCCCAGCGCCATGCCAAGATAAATCCTAATATCAATGGGAGAATGCCCACGGAAAGAAAAGGAATCCGTGAGAGCCTCCACCAGGCTAATAGATAAGAACCCAATTTCTTCAATATGATCCCTTCTCTTACAATCAGTAGGCAGAAGGCAGTATGCAGAAAGCAGCATTATAAGATTTCAAATTTCTCCGGGGTTGACATCATACTACCTAACATCTTGCCGATTTCTTCATATCCTTTTGCAAGTTTTTCATAAGATTCTCGTGACAAATAACCACAATCTAAAGAAAAATCAAGCCAAACCTGCGTCTCGGTTGCCTCTGCGTCAGAATCAGATAATTTATTAACAAACATATTACGATAACGTCTTTTCCGAAAGGCTTCTGCAATATTTGTGGCCACACTTCGTGACGAACGACGTATTTGATCGGTTAAGGAGTATCTTTCTTCTATAGGAAATGTTTTAGACTCATTGAATATTTCCATCGCCAATTTATAAGCCAACTGATATACCTTTAAATCCTTATGGCCTTGTAGCATTTCCCCTCCATTCTGCCATCCCCCTTCTATTTTTTTACCGCCTACTGCCTACTGCTTTCTGCCTTCTGCCTTCTATTTTATCGCACCACTCTCTCGCATTTTGAAACATTTGAATCCATGGGGATTCCTTGACCCCATCGTTCAGATAACCAGGTAGCCATGCCCATTGCCATTTCAGAAACGATCGCTCCGGATGCGGCATCATGGCCAGATGTCGTCCATCGGGCGAACAAAGTCCCGTCATGCCGAGAGGTGATCCGTTCGGATTAAAAGGATAGCTTTTTGAAATCTTCCCGTCCGCCCGGCCCTCATCGTCCACGAAGACCACCGGAACAAGTTTTTGGTTGATCACCTCGTCCATCAGTGTTGGGTCTGGGAAGTAAAGCTTGCCTTCTCCGTGAGCTACCCAAATCCCGAGTGTCGAATCGGCCATGCCTTTGAACATGATCGCCGGACTTTCTAAAATCTTAACGGTCACCCAGCGAGATTCAAAACGCCCGGACACATTCTGAACGAACCTGGGTTGCCTGTTGTCAGAGATCCCCAACCAGGGAACCCATCCGAGGAGCGCGAAGAGTTGGCAACCGTTGCACACACCCAAAGAAAATGTATCGGGCCGATGATAAAAATCGTCAAACGTTTTTCTCAGCCTTTCATTAAATCTGATCGCTGCCGCCCACCCTTTGGCGCTTTCCGGAACATCGGCGTAAGAGAATCCCCCCACAGCAACCAGTCCTCTGAAACGGTCCAACGTCATTCGCCCACTGATCAGATCGGTCATCGTCACGTCCCACGGGCTGAAACCCGCCTGATAAAAGGCAGAGGTCATCTCGCGGTCACCATTGCTTCCCTCCTCCCGGAGAATGGCAACTTCCGGTTTGTCTTTGACTTCGAGAAGATGTGCCGGTGTCGGTTTAGTTTTAAAGGGAATGATATAGCTTGGACCTTTGCGGTCGAAGATATTCTTTCGCTCCTCATCGGCACATTGGGAGTTCATTTGAAGACGCTCGATTTGATAGGATGTTTCTTCCCACCATCCGCGGAGAACACACATGCTCGATTCAAGAACCTTCTGCGAATTGTGGGTTACAAGAATCTTCTTCTCTTCTGTTGTCTCCCCGATCACGGTCGAGGGGAGGCGAAAAGAATCAAGAATTCCCAAGACCTTACGAACGTCACTCACACGGCACTCGATGACGGCCCCTAACTCTTCAGCAAAAAGTCTTTCGATGGGGCTCCACGGACCCTCCGTTCGGATTCTCAAACCACAGTTTCCGGCAAAGGCCATTTCGAGAAACGTCGTGATGATGCCTCCATCGCTGATGTCGTGTCCTGCGAGAATTAAATTCTCCGATATTAACTTTTGGATGGCATGGAATACACGTTTAAGCATTTCGGGATCATCCACGTCAGGAGATTCGTTTCCGACTTGCCCGTAAACCTGCGCTAGAGCCGAACCTCCGAGCCGGGCCTTTTGCTTGGCCATTTCAATGAAGATGAGCTGGCTGTGCCCTGGGTTTTTGATATCAGGAGTGACCACCTTCGTGATATCGGGCATTGTCGCGTAAACAGAAATAACAAGCTCACGGGGAGATTTTACCACTTCATCTCCCACGCGAGTCGCCATGGAAAGACTATCTTTTCCGCCGTCCACCGCAATCCCCAACTGGATCATGAGATCCCGCATCGCGCAAACCGCATCGTAAAGGGCCGCCCCTTCGCCGGGAAGTTTCGGTGCCCACATCCAGTTGGCCGAGCACTTGATGTCTTGCAAGCGATTGATTTGGGCCCACACGATATTGGTCAGCGCCTCTCCAACGGCCATCCGGGCACCCGCCTTTGGATTGACAAGCATCTTGATCGGTTGCTCGCCAACCGAAGTGGCTGCTCCCGTTAAACCGAAATGGCTCTGAGCGATCACAGCCACATCGCCAACCGTGAGTTGATGCGGACCACAACATTGCTGTCGCGCAATCAAACCGGTAACACTTCGATCCACCTTATTGGTAAGGAATCTCTTTGAACCGACGGCCAGGTTGCGAAGCACACGGGACAACGCCTCTTCCACTGACAAACCGTCCGGCAATTGAAGAGGTGTGAGTGAAGATTCCATCCTCTCATCCTTGAACGTTTTCTGGGGCATGTTGCCCAGAACCTTCGCAAGATTGAGATTGACAGGCGTTGAATCATCTTTCTCATCGTGCACAACGAAGCGACTATCTCCTGTCACTCCTCCGAGGATTTCGCAATTGACTTTTTCCCTTTCGCAGATGGATTTGAATTCCTCCATTCTCTCAGGGTCAATCAAGAAACCGCATCGCTCCTGGTATTCGGCAATCCAAATCTTGAGTGCCGATAAGGTCGGATCGCCAAGTTTTATACGCCTCAGCTCGATTTTGCCTCCGGCTTTTTCGACAAGCTCCTTAAGAACATTGGCAGGTCCGCCAGCTCCTTGATCGTGGACACTGACAATAGGATTGTTTTCTCTCATTTCAATGCAAGCCCGGATCACGCGGTTCATCTTTTGTTCCATCTCCGCATCGCCGCGCTGGACAGCATTGAAATCGAGCTCTTCTTCATTCTCCCCTTGAAGCTTACTGGAAGCCGAACCCCCTCCAACACCAATGCCATAAGCGGGGCCACCTACTTGAACAATCAGCATCCCTTTTTTTGCCTCATCCTTCTCAACATGTCTGGCATCGATTTGTCCGATGCCGCCTGTGAACATAATCGGCTTGATCCATCCCCAACGTTCGCCACTGGGAAGCTTTTGGTCGAAAGACCTTGTAAAACCAACAATAACGGGCTCGCCGAACTTATTGCCATAATCGCTGGCCCCGTCGCTTGCCCTGATTTCAATGGTGAGAGGAGAAGCCAGACTCGATAGATATACAGAACTCTTATCTTCCCAAGGCAGATCGTAGCCGGGGATAAGTAAGTTAGCTACACAGTACGCTGCTGTTCCCGCAACCACCAGACCCCCTTTTCCCGTCGCCTGGACATCGCGAATCCGTCCGCCCGTGCCTGTTTCAGCACCGGGGAAAGGAGCCACTCCGGTGGGAAAATTGTGCGTCTCCGCAGTAAAAATGATATGGTACTGTACCTTCTGCTTCTTGAAAGACGCTGGTTTCCCGGGTTGTTCGGGGAGAATCGTCCAGCAGTCATATCCTTTAATACCGCTCGAATTGTCCTTGAACGCGATGATGCTGTTTGATGGATTCGCTTTTAAAGTCGACTTGACGATATCCATAAGCGTTTCTGGCATCACGACACCGTCGATCATCTGCTTCCCTTTGAAATAGCCGTGCCGCGAGTGCTCGCTGTTGGCGTTATCCAGATCCCTTATCTCAACGATCGTAGGATTTCTTCCTTCTTCCTTGACAAAGTAATGATAGTAGAGATTTCTGTCCCACTCATCCATTGCAAGACCCGGTATTTCCAAAAGAGCGTTCGGGCCCTTTTCTAACATAGGAATCTCAAAAACAGGCTCCGGCAGGATTCCGGTTTCGAAAGTCTTCAAAGGTTGATCGTACAAGCATTCAGTCATTCGATCATGATGTTCCCGAATAAAGCGGCCCATATCCACCTCTGGCGAAAGGAGATATCGCCGGGAACGTTCGATGCGAGTCACCTTTTCGAGCCCGCAGGTTTGGCAAATGGCGACGATATTTGTTGAATAGGCTGTCGCAAAATTCATTCGCGGACCCAGTTCCACCACATCGCGTCCCTCAGGGTTGATCGGATTCGCAGATAGAGTTTCCGATACAAAGCCGTCGGCCAAGAGCTGCCTTAAAATCGAAAGCTCATTAGAATTCAAAGGGGCGGACGTGTCTACATTGAAGCAGTATTGCAGTGTCCCATTTCTGCGCAAGAAAAAGTGCAACATCCCTGTCCTCCTTCTTAGTAAAAAAGTCTTTTAGGCGTACCGCTTTTGTAAAAGACCTGCCCATCTTTGAGGTAAATATGCCGATGGACGACCAGGTTCAAAATATGGCTTTGCCAAGCGCGTTCTTTTTCGTTAACTCTTTTGGCCAGTGTCTCGGCATCATCATCAGGTCTGATCAGTACCGGCATTTGGAAGATAATGGGACCATTATCATAGCCGACGTCGTCAACAAAATGCATCGTCACTGCGCTCTGAATTATTTCACCGCGATGATAAGCTGCCATGACGGCTTCGTGTACATAATGCCCGTACATCCCTGTTCCTCCAAACCGTGGCAGTGGTCCCGGATGTATGTTGACTGTTTTCGCAGGGTCGAGTCCTCTTACAAACTTCAACCACCCGGAGCACATGACAAAGTCGGGCTGGTATTTGTCAACGAATGCCCGGTAACCTTTGGCATCAAAGGGTCCGGACCAATACTCAAAAGGAATATGAAGGGCGTCCGCTCTCCTACGTACTCCCCCATTTTGATGGTTAGAAATGACTCCGATGATTTGAGCGTCAAGGACCGGCGGATTGGTTCGGGAAAACTCGACCAATTCTTGAAAACCAGAGCCTCCACCTTTGGGATCGCCACTCGCAAAAACTAAAACCCTGACGGCTCCGCCGTTTGACTCCATCTCTATCTCCTGATTTAGGAATTTGGATTTTATTACCGTCACACCTGAAAACCCCATTCTGTGGACGGGGTTCTTTATTACTATCAACTCACCTTTCTGATGTTTCAAGAATAAGAGGACTGACTCCCCATCTTCATATGCAGAGTAAATCATTTGTAAAAAAAGTCAATAAGGAAAATCCGGCTTGTCCTCCCCCACCTTTTCATTTTCTACTCCGGCGGTTTGGTCAACGAACTCCCAGGGTCGAACCAAGATACTCAAGGCCCAACGGATGAATGGTGACTCTCTTAACCTTACTGGACTCAATAGTGCCAGCTCGTGAAGCGAACATACCATGGGAACGAGCAATGGGTAGTATTTTTGCCACATCGTATTCTCGCACATAAAGTGCGAATCCGGCTCCCATGTTCAGGTTTGCGTAAGCCTCCTGATCATCCACCGGCCCATACTCTTGAATCACGGAGAAAACAGGCTGCGGGACGGGAATATGGTCGATAATGTACGCGAATGGCTGTGTTGCCCGCATCAACTTACGCCAACCATGGCCTGTAATATTCACAGCGTAATGAATATCTACGCCTTCATGAAAGCAATCCTCAACCAAGGGAACATAGATCATCGTGGGGTCAAGCAACGCCTCGCCGTACATTCGTCCGTCGCTGAGCTTCGTCAGATAACCCTCTGGCAACTTTTCGGCGATCTCTCGCGCAAGCGTAAGCCCATTGGCGTGAATGCCGGAACTACTGATGATGACAATCGCATCCCCGTGTTGAATGTTTGCCGCATTAATAAGGCGGCTCTTGGGTTTCACGACTCCGACAGCCGAGCCGCTCAGAACGACTGCATCTGGATGAACCACGTCCTTTAAAGTTGGCGTTTCCCCGCCGCCCCATGCACAACGCGCCAATTCACAGGCCTTTTTCCACCCATGGATAAGATCCCCACAACGTTTTTCATCGCTGAACCAGCTGGAAACACCAACGGCCAGATGCATGGCGACTGAAAGCGGTAATGCACCAAGCGTGACCATGTCATTAACAATCATGGCAACGGTACACTGCGCTATACGATCATAGTAAGACTCCCCGGTTAACCTATACATCGCGTCCGCCACCAGATCTTTGGTACCCAAACCCTCTTCCACATGCGCCACATAGTGATCCCCGGCATCCATGAGATAGGCGCTTTCTCCCCTGCTCATCTCCACTTCAGAAAAACCGAGGCGCAAGATGTGTGTGGCCGTTTCTCGCCCGGCCATCTGCGCAAGCCGCTTAAACGGGTCCATGGCCTCATAGTCGACACCGACGCCTGCATAAGTCATCTTCTCGGTCATAGCTCTTGGTCCTCCGTCATAAGTGCATAAAATGTATCGTAGATAATGATGAATATTTTGAACTACGTCCGATGGGTCGGAATGCTGCGATGGCGATAAAAAAGGAGGAACGCATTAAGGAAAATTGACAATTGGGACAACCTCCCCATGATTCATCAATAGACGCATGACCTTAATGGAAGAAATTCTTCAAATCTTCTTCCGTCGGATAACAATCCCTCCCATATCCCATCACACTCCCCGCCGCAACAGTGGTTGCGAAGAGAGCGCTTTCCTCCAAAGACCTCCCCAAAAAGAGACCTGCCAAGAATCCGGCATTGTAAACATCACCGGCCCCGGTATTATCTACCACTTCCACCTGGACAGCCGGCACTTCAAAATCCCTCTGCTCGGTAAATACATGGGACCCTTGACTGCCCCGTTTGCAAATGACGACAGACGGTCCAGCCTTTATTAATGATTTGATCCCCGTATGAAGATCCTGATGGGTCAATACCCACACTTCCCTCTCTGTGAGGAAGAGGAGATGACATCGCTTGATGAGAGGACGAATTTCATTCAATCCTTTCTTGGCATAAATTTCTCCTGGGTCCATGGACACTTTCACTGATGAGCCAAGATGATTCAACAAAACCTTTTGAGCTTCGAAAGGAGATTCTCCAATAAAGGAAGTAAGGTGTACCCAAGAAATATCTTTAATCGCATCAAAATTGATCTCTTCGGCTGTCAGAGTGCTGTTGGCATTGCCCCGGACGAAAAGGAATCGATCCTGGTGACGATCCAAAATTACCAAACAGACACCACTCTTCTGCCCCCGGCGTATCGTGTCAATCTGGGCAGGTTTCAAATTTTCTAGAAGAAAATCTCCTTCTTCATCTTCCCCGACCTTTCCAATAAATTTTGTCGGAAATCCCATACGGGCCAAGGCAACGATTGTATTGGCCGCCGAGCCACCTCCGCTCTTTGACTTCATGGTTCCAAATTGCTTTAACTGATCTAAAAGGGAATCGAACTCTTCATCAGAACCAAAACCCTCCTTCCCCGGTTCCAGACGAGACCTCTTTGAGGAGATCGATTTCAAATCCCTCACTTCAAAAATCAGATCCAGGTTGAGAGCTCCAAACCCGACAACGGGTTTCATTTTCTTGAATATAATTTAGAATTGAAAGACTAAGCAATTATAGTGAATGCCAAAAGACAGTTGTCATTGCGAGGAATCCTGCTTTGGCGGGACGACGTGCCTGCGCGCTGAAGCGCTACGGCGCGCAAGCGTGGCAATCTCAAGAGATTGCTTCACTTCGTTCGCAATGACACCTTATGCCTGCGAACTTACCTACGAGGTCTACTGTAACAATTCCGATCCCCTAAATCTGTAATCCCTTAATCCCTAAATTATCTTCGTTTTACAAATAGAACATATTGGTTTAAAATTCAACATCAAAGTCTCTTCCTCTTTTTTCGTCCCTTCGACCCACTCCGCCTGTGGCGGGCAGGTGCCAAGCAGGGACAATTGGGGGAGGATGGGAGGAAGGGGTTGTATCATAAAAATTCAAGGGAGGAGCATGGATGGATCTGTTGTCGCGAATTGAGAGAGAAAAAGCAGTTCTTGTAATTGTCGATGTTCAGGATGTCTTGATGAGGAAGATGAATCAAGAGGTAGGGGAAAAGCTGATCCGAAATATTCGGATTCTTCTCGCCTTCGCAAAAGACATGGCCATCCCCATTATGATCACGGAACAGTATCCCAAGGGATTAGGCAAGACGGTCCCTGAAATCAGAATGGGACTGGGGTCCATCCTTCCCATTGAAAAGGTCTCCTTCAGTTGCTGCGGTGTGGAGACCTTCAATAATAAATTGAATCAATTTGGAAGGAAGCAGGTCATTCTTACTGGGATCGAAACCCATGTGTGTGTTCTGCAGACAGCCGACGATCTGATACAGAAAGGCTATGAAGTCTATGTGGTGGCCGATGCCGTCTGTTCAAGGAGAAAATTGGATTGGGAGATTGGTCTAAGATGGATGGAAAAAAAAGGGGCGATGATCTCGACCACCGAGATCATCGCCTTTCGACTATTGAAGGAGGCTGGGACTGAAGAGTTTAGGGGGTTGTCAAAATTATTAAAATAAGCAAAACACTTTAAATCCCTTAAATCCAATGAAACAGTTTGGCGAAGAAATAGGGGACGAAGAACGCATTGGTAAAGACCAATGTCCAAAGGACTACTCTTTCAAAACTAATCTCGATTTTTCTTCCCTCTTCTGTTTCCTGAATCCCCAATATTTCTTTACCACTCATCTTTCATCCCGTCGACAATTTTGTAAAAAAAGAGCAAATTTGTGAAGTTACTGAAGTAATTTACTAATCTTCAAATCGGTTTTTCACTATTTTTAAAAACGCAAAACCCCCGAAAATGATTAGGCAAATTATAAATAAATTGGATAGGGCAAATTCTCTTATTGTCGAACTCATTACCCACTCCTTTTAGTATCTGTAAGAACATAGAGCAAGTCTTGTGCCAATGACTGGACAGAAAGGGAGTCAATTGAAATTTAAATAGAATTTGATATTAGAGGGACTTAATGATAGATTTACTGCAAGGCATAAAATGTCATATGTCTGTAGAAATTTATTTAGCCCCTAGAATCTGATTAAAATGATTAAAAACCGAATCCAGCTATGAAACGGTATCTTGGGTTTAAGAAACGATAATCTGAAACCCGTTGTGGTCTTCGCCCTACATTCCGCAATCCCTGCCTGTGCCTGCCTTTGGTGGGCAGGGGGGCAGACGAATTCCTCATTTATTTTGATATCCACTCCAAGCTTGGTGTTAATCAATCCGGACTTACTTGTCCAGTACTTCCCTAACTTTTCTCGCCAACCCTTCCACTGTAAATGGCTTCTGAATAAACTTCATCCCTCCTCCTAAAACACCGTGATGGACGATTGCATTGCCTGTATAGCCCGACATATAGAGCACTTTTATCTCCGGACGAATTTCTGCTATACGATCCGCCATTTCACAACCGCTTATCTTAGGCATCACCACATCGGTCACCAAAAGATGGATAAGGTCTTCATATTCCTCAACGATAAGGAAAGCATCCAATCCTTGCGATGCCTCTAAAACTTTATACCCTTGTTTTTCTAAGATTCGAACAGCCAGCTTACGAACCTTCTCTTCATCCTCGACGATGAGAATCGTCTCCGTGCCACGAGGGATTTCCTTGACCTCCACCCTCTCCCCCAATTCCTCAAAAGGTTCATCCACAATAGGAAGGTGGATTTTAAATGTAGTGCCTTTGCCAGGTTCGCTGTAAACCCAGATGTTTCCGCCGCTTTGCTTCACAATCCCATAAACTGTCGACAAACCCAATCCCGTCCCTTCACCCTCCTCTTTGGTCGTAAAAAAAGGCTCGAAGACACGATCCCTCAACTCCGAGGTCATCCCCGCTCCGGTATCACTCACCGAAAGCATCGCATAACGACCTGGTTTCACGGCAATATGATTCCGAGCATATTTTCCATCCAATCCTACATTAACCGTTTCTATAATAAGCTTTCCTCCTTGAGGCATCGCATCTCTGGCATTGACCGAAAGATTCATGACCACCTGTTCGATTTGGCCTGGGTCTGCTTTTACCCTTCCTAAATCCTCTGCCAATATAGTAACCAGCTCAATATCCTCACCAATGACCCGGCGAAGCATCTTGTCAAGATTTCTTAATATGGTGTTGAGATCTAATACCTTCATCTTCATGATTTGACGACGGCTGAAAGCTAAAAGCTGGTGGGTTAGATCTGCTGCTTTGTCTGCAGCCCTTCTGATTTCCTCGATATTTAATTTTAATGGGCCATCTTCTTTTATCTCTTGGAGGGAGAGTTGGCTATAGCCTTTGATGACGGTTAATAGGTTATTGAAATCGTGGGCAACACCACCTGCCAGTTGTCCAATGGCTTCCATCTTCTGAGACTGGCGAAGCTGCTCTTGAAGGATCGCCATCTCTTTATCCGCCTGCGTGCGCTCGGTGACATCCCGGACAATGCCTCTAAACCCTATCCGGTTACCTGATGAATCCTTCATCAAGGATACAGAAGCATCAATGCATCTTTTTGTCCCATCTTTTCTTATAATCTCCCAATCGAATCCTTTGGTGGGTTCTCCCGTTCTATAGACTTTGTTAAAGGTTTGAAACAATTTCTTCGCATTCTCTTGATCCGTGTACTGCCGATCATCCATGCCCATCAATTCCTCTCTGGGATATCCATATATTCGGCAGAATGAATCATTGAAGAAGGTAAGATTACCGGCAATGTCAACCTCATAATAGCCGTCCTCGATGTTTTCAAGAATGGTTCGATATTTCTCCTCACTACTTCTTAACGCTTCTTCTGCCTGTTTACGCTCCGTAATGTCCTGAATGGTAGCTCGGAGGCCTTTGATGCCGCCCTTTTCATCCCGAAGGAGCCGATCCTCAATTATGGCTGGGAAGGTTGTCCCATCTTTTCGTCGGTAGGTTCGCTCAAGACCTCGAGCAGGGGGCATGGCACCAGATAACTTAGCTAATATCTGTTGACGGGCTACTTCTCCTTCAACAATGAACTCCCAGACAGGCTTACCAACCATATCATCGAGAGTGTAGCCCAGCATTTCTATCTCTGTGCGATTGACGTTGGTGATGCGTCCCTCAGTATTGTATTCGAAGTATCCAACTGGTGCATTGTCATAAAGTTCTCTGAATCTTTCTTCACTTTCCCGCAACGCTACTTCTATTCGCTTCCGCTCGGTAATGTCGCGGGCAATGCCTAACATACCGATCATAGAGCCATTCTTGGTATGAGGGGTAGCCATGAATTCAGTCACCAGATAATCACCCGATTTCCTGAGAACCCTCAATTGGAAAGGCGCGATCTTTTCCCCTTTCATGATACGCTGGAAGAATTCCAGACCTCGGGACAAATCGTCAGGATGGAGTATGGAGGTAAAATGTTTGTACAACCAGTCAAATCCAGGCCACCCGGTAATTCTCTCAAAGGCGGGGTTGAGAGAGGTGATCTTTCCGTCGGGAGCTAAGGTAAAGATGACGTCGGGTGCATTTTCAACAAGATTTCGGAAACGTTGTTCCGAATCAAGCAACGCCTCCTCCGCCCTCTTACGCTCGATGGCATAATGGATCGCGCGGATTAGTAGATTGCTATCTATTTGATTCTTTACGAGATAGTCCTGAGCCCCTCCCCCGACCGCTCTCAGGGCAAGGGTGTCATTGGCAAGACCTGTTAGCACAACAATTGGGATCTGCGGTGCCTGGTCATGTATCTTTTTGAAAGTATCGATTCCCTGGTTGCCAGGGAATCCAAGATCCACAAGGAGCCCATCAAAAGTTCCTTCTTTTAGGTATGCCAACCCGCTCGAAAGCTCTTTGGCCCACTTCAGTTCGACGTTGGCCCTCGACTCTTTAAACATCTCTTGGATGAGCCTGAAGTCACCTGGATTATCCTCAATGAACAATACTTGAAGAGGCTTTTCTCCCATCTTATTTACTCCGGTGGTAGTTTTACAATGCTCAACCAAAAATCCTCGATCGATTTTATGACTGTGGCATATTGATCTAAATCTCCGGAATATCACCCCCAGAGGCAAATCCCGTGGAAGTGATGACTCCCATGATGATCACACATATCCATCGACACATCGCCTCTCACCTCCTCAAGAGCATTGCAGACTGCTATTGGATCTCTTTCTATTTTCTTTCCCAGAAATGAGTAAAGCTTTATGCCTAATTTTATCCTGATACATGTTGGCGTCCGCCTGGTTCAGGGCATCGATCAAACTGGTTCCGTCCCGCCTGCATGCATATCCAAAGGCGAGATTCAATGTTAGGCCTTGGTCAGAGTTATGCGCATTCCATTCATTTACCGCCTTCCGCAGGGTATCCGTGACGGAGGAAGCTCCCTTTTCGGTCGTCTCAGGTAAGAGGATCACGAATTCGTCCCCACCATATCTGGCTACAATGTCCGAAGTCCTACAGGTATTTCGAAGTAACCTGGCAGTTTCTTCAACGACAAGATCCCCTTTAAGATGTCCGAAATGGTCGTTGATATATTTCAGGTCATCGATGTCCACCATTAGGATGGCAAGGGAGCGTTTATATCGCTGGTATCTGATCTCCTCCCTTGCTAAAATTTCATCAAAGTAGGTACGGTTGTAGAGCCCTGTAAGCTTATCAGTAATGGACAGCTTCGCCAGTTTCGTGTTCTTCCTCCTGAGTCTTTCCAGCAATTGCATCTGCCTCAGGAAAGCATTCTGTTTTGTAAAAGCTGTGCCTACAACGTTTAATAATCCTTTGTTGCTAAAAGGCTTAGTGAGATAGCTGAACGCCCCGTTATTGAGGGCTGTAACGGCTGTTTCCGTCTCAGGAAACGCGGTGAGGATGATAACCACCGTATGGGGGGAAATCTTCTTGGCCCTCTCCAACAGCTCGATGCCGCTCCTATCCGGCAGTCTCATATCAGTAATCATCAGCTCATAGCGAGTGTTTCTTATCTTTTCTATCGCTTCGGAGACTGTGAAGGTCATATCCGCCAGATATCCATTGTCCCGGAGGACTTGTGCAAGAATCTCACATAGATCTTCTTCATCGTCCACGATTAATATTTTAGCTTTTTTGCAATTTGGTCTTCCGGTTGGCCTCTCGGTATGAACCGTCGATTGTAGAAATAACGCTTTTTGCCTCCCGTTCACCTCAATATCTTTCTGGGTAGATATATTAGTTCCCATTCTTTCTCCTCCAACCTCATCCACGGATTGTTACCTACCGCTTGCTACCGATGAAGAATTTGGTCAGTTCAACTATGACAATAGCTATTCCGCTTTCACTCTCATCTCTAATTGATCCAGTCTTTCTTTGAGGATTTTGTTTTCTTTCTCTATTTCTGTCTCTTTTGCTTTTGAGGAAAGGTAGGAATCGCTCTGCCACCAATTTATCCCCATCTCCATAGCCTTATCCACAGAGGCAACCAAAAGCCTTATCTTTATAGTGAGAAGGTCGATATCAGCAATTTGAATCTTAATATCTCCCGCAATCACAATCCCCTTATCCAAAACTCTCTCTAATATGTCGGCGAGATTAGTAGCTTCCGTGGCATGCATCAGTTTTTGTGTAGTCATAACTCTTTCCTCTCTCTTTTTAATACAAACGCATTAAATCAAATTACCCCCCACCCACTCCTCCCCCTCAAGGGGGGAGGGTTAGGGTGGGGGTGATGTCATATTATTTGTTGCGTTTGTATTAGTTATGCTTAATTTTTTTGGCCTTTATAATTAAATTCGATGTTTTTTTACGTAAGTTTGTAATGAAATGGCAATTCTTGCAATCTAATCTTTTGTCATCATAATCCCGACAGGAAAGAAGCACCTCAGCTTTTTTTTGCAATTCCTCAGCAAACTCTGCCTTCTCCAACACTCCTTTGGCCTGATTAATTTTAACTGTGATATCCTTTATCACAGACTCTTGTTTTTGAAATATGGGGCAGCCTATCTTGGATTTATTTTCATCCACCTGAAAATACCTCTTTCGTCTTCCCCCTCACCCTAACCCTCTCCCGCAAGGGGAGAGGGGATATCTGAGGATTACATCAGATTCCCCAGAGGACCTAAATCTAAATTTAACTCTTCATCTTCGATGCCAAAGATTGCCTGGATCTCTTTTATCTTCTTCTTTATCGCCTTGAGACTCAATCCCAATTTTTGAATTTCCACAGGCGAAAGCACCCCCCTTTTCACCCTTCTGTAAGATTCCTTTTCCAAAAGTTTTCTGATCAGCTCAACCAAAGTTAAAACTAATTTAGCTAAGCCCTGCTCTGCCTTTTGGGGATTCCCCAAGTCAATAAGTTTAGGAATATTTTCTTCGGCTCTTTTTATCTCCCTTTTTAATTTCTGTATATATTGCATATCTTCTGGGGAAAATTCCTTATCTGGATTACTGAAATTCTTACCGGATAGCTCTTCTGCCTTAGAAATTGATGTAAGAATGAGTCTTAGACCCAGAAAAACAAGGTCCACATCCGCTACCCTTATGACTACATCTCCATTGATGACCGCGCCTTTCTCTAAAACCTTATCCAGAGCATCTACTAAAGTTACATTTTCGTTTTTATTGATTGTATGATTTAATAAATGAGACATATTTTTTAATAAGCGCTGAAATTGTAAGCTGGCCAGGGGCCACTGCACTCAAGACAAAATCCATTCGCTTGAATCTCTTGATTCAATCTTTGAGCCTCTTTATTAAAATCTTCAATTTTCTCTTCCGGGATTAAATAGGCGACGTTTAAAACCATCGGTTCCTGTCTTCCCGTTAACTCTTTTTCCAAAATTTTATTCTTAACTGAGGCTATCGATTGTTTTTCTAAATCCACAAAAAGACCCTCTACGATATTGTTTAATTCTTTGTCGAGCTCTTCATAAATAGCCTCTTTCAACTCCTCTTCCATAAAAAAGGCTAATCCTTCAGGTAAATGTGCAATTTCCCTCTCTTTCTCTTTTATTGTTTCATTTTTCTCTTTTATTACTTGCTCAAATTTTCTTCTATCCTTTAGATATACCTTTACAGACCACTCATGTTTTCCTCGAATTCTCTCCAAGGCTTCTCTAATCCTAAGATAATTTTTTTCTAATACCTCTTCTAATCTTGCTCTATCATTAAAAATGGTGCCGAATTTCATGGGGATCAGGTCTAAGAGGATAGGGCCCCTTCTCATCGCTTCCTGAACGACTCTTGCGTGGGTAACAGCCTTCTCCTTAATCCAGTTCAGGTCTTCCTGCGCTTTTCTTTGAATCTCTTCACTGGCGAATGCTTCGAATGCCACTTCGCTAACGATTGCCTCTATATCGCGAAAGGGAAGAATAAAGACTTCTCTGTTTCCATCAACACCTTTTGTTGGTGTCGCCAAATAGCCCGGAGCGCTTTCCCTGAGGCAGTAAAGGTATAATCCCGTCATCCTGGTTATCTCTTTTCTTCGCCTTTACGTTCGAAGGACTGAACTTCCAAGTGTTCATCCAGCTTCACGGTGTAGACATTTCGGTCCATGACTCTGGTGGGAAGACCGAGGGCTTTGATAAATGAACTCTCTTCGTAAGCCTCAGCTTCGGCCTCCCAATCGTCGCCAACCCTTGCGGCTTTAATGACCTTCACATCTTTCACATTGAGGGTCTTTCTTAAAAATTCACTGGAAATTTTTCTGGCCTCTTCTATATTAGCCATCTTCACACCTCCTCTTTTTCCTCTTCATTAGCGCCTCTTGCGGCATCCAAACGTGCCAAAAGCTCTTTTTCCTGCCGATTATACTCCTCTTCGTTGATCTCATCTAATTCGAAACGGAGCCTCAAAGCCATCAGTTTTTCCCGGAGATACGTTTCGTCGGACAATTCCTGCTCGGCCATCTCATGAATTTTCTTAAAGATACCCAGGAATCCCTTGACTGGTAGCGCTAACAGATCATCGATCAGAAACATTAATAGTCCTCTGTATTTATTTCTATATTGACAAAATTAAATGGCGGCACCGTCCCTACGTATTTGAAGTTGATCTTATCGTCGTGCTTGCTAACCATTTCGTTCACTTTCTGGTCGAAAGGAGCTTCTTGATTCTCTTCTACCAAGAAGGCAGCATTGAGAACCATCCTTTCCCCGTAGGTATTGTTAAGCTTAAATTCTATCGCTAAAGGCGTAAGGGAACTCAATATATACTCCTTGTACTTCTTCTTCTCTTGCTCTAAGGCAGCCTCAACCTGTCTGCCGATTGCCACGAGGGCAAATTCTTTAGTCTGACCTTTTGCGATCCTCTCCTTTCCCACTCTGATCTCATCATAATTGGACAAAATCTCCTTGTAGATTGCGTCCTCCTTAAACACAGCCTTCAGTCCAAGCTCTTTTTTCCCTTCCATTTTCCTCAATAAATCGATGAACCGATCATGCTCTTTTTCTAATATCTTCCTCACTTTATCTTCATTTTCAGCGATCGTAGCAAATCTTACAGGCAGAACGGTATAAGACTTCATCACGACTTCCACGGCCTGTTCGTGGGGGATGAGATTCTCTCTTGCCACAGAATATTTCTTGATCGGTGCGTCGCTGACCACGGCTGCGATAGCGTCGAAACAGATCGCATACAGTTCATCTCCCCTGCCACCTATTCCCAAGGGGCCAAATCTCTCCTCTTTTCCTTTTGTTTCTATGATGCAGTAAATGTATTTCCCTTCCATGGCCATCGTCATTTTTCCCATTCTTCAGGATAAATCGTTAGATTGACGAAGTTGTAAGGGGGTAAGGGGCCTGCATACACAAATCTAATTCTCTCTTTGCCTCCTTCGTTAAGATCCTCCATGATATTGTCAAACTCCTTCTCTCTCCCCTTATCCACCAAAAAAGCTGCATTGATAAACATTTCATCGCCAATAGTTTTATTGAGTTTATAATCAAGGGCTGTCCTTCGTAATGCATCTACAATTTTTTCTGCCTCTTTCTCTTTTTTCTTTGCTAATGCCTGCTCAACCATCTTACCGATTTCCGTCTTAGCCTGGAGTCCGTTAGAAAATCCCTCCGGTCCCCCTTTAAAATGCCCCCCGGCCCCCCTTTTATAAAGGGGGGTGGGGGGGCATTCGGGGGGATTATTCTGAATTTTCTCTTTTGCCTTCTTAATCTCTTTACTTTCTTTTACAATCTCCTTAAAAATGATATCCATATTTTTCCATAACCCTTTTACCCCAAGTTCTATTTTATGGTCCATATCTCTTAGAAGATTCTTAAACTCCCTGTACCTTCTATCTAAAAGGTTTCTTATTTCATCGGCACTTGAGGCAATGGTGCAAAATCTAACTGGAAGGACTGTAAATTCCTTCATGACCTCCTCGATCACCATTTCATGCGCGAGCATATTTCCCTGGCTGACCACATATTTTGCCATCGGAGAATTGCTGATGACCATGCTCAGGTCCTTGTGGCTGAGAGTGGTTACCTCGTCACCCCTTCCACCGATGCCTATGGGTCCGAAATTCCTCTCAGCCTTTGTTTCGATAATGCAATAGATGTATTTACCTTCTTCCATTAAACCCATTCCTCATACCCCACTCACCATAAACGCCAACCATCACCTTCCCTCTAATTCCCCACTGTATTCTTTTGCCTTATTAAAAACCTGTTGAATATAAACTTGATTTGAGTCAATATCTTTATTTCCGCTTACATAAATGCTCAATACTCTATTCCAATCCTTTTCTTTTTTTATTAAATCTCCGAGATAAGCCATTCCTGTCCTTATATTTAATGTTGGGATATAGCTATTTCCTATCTCCTCTTTCAATTTAGGATCGTCCATATATTGATTCCATGTTCCTGGCATCAACTGCATCAATCCTCTCGCACCTTTCTCACTTACAGCACTATTTCGATATGAAGATTCTTGATTGATAATGGCCAGAACCATCGATATGGGTATTTCTCGATGTTTTGATTCCTCGAAAACTACATCTGCAATTTCTAACGCATGGCCAACACTCATCGGCTTCGTCCTCAATATCTCTAATAGTTTAACTTTTGCTCTTATTTCAATAACATGGCCTTTAACTACCTCATAACTATGCTTGGCTAAATCCTTTTCTATTTTTAGAATCACTTCCTCACACATTAAAAATAGAGATAATAAAAACGTAAAACATATTCCTAACGTATGAATTTTAAAAGACCTCTTTTTTATTTTTCGAATCGCTTCCTCATGGTCATCCTTTAATATTACCGTCATGGTAGTTCTCCTCCTTTTGTTTTAATCCATAAGGTCCATGAAGATGACTTATATTAATCTCCCAATAAGATTTTTCAATAAAATCAAAAGCCTTCTTCATTTCCGCATGGTTTGACCTAACAATATTCGGCCCAATAACTATGATCATTCCATCGAACGATTCAAGAATTGTGCACTTTGGTTTTTGGCTCGATAATCTGGAATCTTTCATTATCTATCTCCTTCAATTTTTGTATTAATTCAATAATACGCCTTTTTTGTTGACACATTATATTATCTTGCCTTTCTAAAACTCCTTGATAATATTCAATCTCACACGTCAATTCATACGAAGCGTATATTGCCAAAGAAAAAAATAGAAGAATAAAAATGAGAAGATATTTTAAGAGCCTCATCTATCTACCACGACGATATGATTTTCCGCCCCCTTCTTCATCCTCTTTCCTTCAATCATTTGAACCATTCGTTCTGACCTCCATCAAGAGGATGCGGTCTTCTCTGGGAAAGGAACGATGCTGGTTATAATACTTCCTAAGGAACTTATAGGCCTCGGCCAATTTTTCAAATTCCGAAGGAGAATTTAAAAGGTCTCCCATCTTATCAGGATGAATAGACTGTGCCTTTCGATAATAGGCGTTCCTGACATCCGTTGATGACGCATTCTCATTCAAACCGAGAAGGGCAAGGGCCTCACGAATCTCGCCGGCGCTGACCCACTCCGTTTCGATGCAACCAAAACTATACAGAGGAAGAGGCCCGATGACTTTAAAACAGAGCTTTCCGAGAAAGGTTTGATCCAGACATTGAATCCTGTGATCGAATTCACTTTCCATTTCCTTTCTCAAGAGAAATGCTGTGTTGAGGACCATGATGTCGTCCATGACATCATGGTCACATTGAGATTCAGTGCAACCTTTTAATTGAGAAAGGATTTTATCTTTGGAAAGAACCTTCCTTTTAATAAGGTATTGGTGGACCAACTTTCCCAACTTGATCTTTTCCAAGAGAGCGTCCTCTTCGGATTTTCTTTCGATTATTTCCTGAAGGAACCGAATCTCTGATTCTTCCTCGTAGAGGGCCTTGAATACCTTTTCTCTATCCCACGATGCTACTAACTCAAACTCTACCCTTTCTCGAACCCATGGGAGGAGGGATTTGAAAAGGTTGTAACCTTGGGTCAGTATCTGCTCTACTTCTTTCTCGCTGTGGGCCAATGAACCGAATTTGAATGAAATGATGGGATATGAACCCATCACACTCTCCACTACCTTCTGGTGATCTAATAAATATCGTATGACAACATCCTTAGTCATTGTCTTATAGTCTGTAAAAGGGGTGTTGCTGACAATCGCAGATAATTCTTTATAAGTTACCAAATAGGCCTCATTATCTTGGTTCCCAACCCTGATGGGACCGATATTCAAATTTCCGGACGCGCCTATCACACCATATAAATGTTTCCATCCATCTTTCATCGTTTCCCCTTTTTCACCGGTTTACACACCCTTCCCAAAGCCTCTTTCACAAGAGATTTGAGATTGAAAAGGTCAAAGGGCTTGGTGAGGTAATCATACGCTCCTAACTGCATAGCCTTTCTTGCCGTTTCAAGGGTTCCATAGGCCGTGAGCATAATCACAACGATTTCTTTCTTCATCTTCTTAGTTCTTTTAAGCACCTCTAACCCATTCATCCTCGGCATTTTTATATCCAATAGAATCAGGTCAGGTTTCTCTTCTTTTACTAAGTGGAGTGCTCTTTTCCCATCGAATGCAATGAGCACCCGATAGTGATTCTGAGATAAACTATCAGAGAGGATTTTACATAATTCTTTTTCATCATCTACAATGAGAATCGTTTTTTTCATTTCCTTTTACCCTTTTCTCTGCGAAAACTAATCTCAAAAATACCATTCCTATAATTCGTTTGAATATCGTCCTCCTCCACTACAAAAGGTAAAAGCATCTCTTTCATATATTTCTTTGAACCGAATTTATCCTGAGAACGAATAGAAAAAATATCATTGCTTATTTCCCAATGAATATCCTCTTTTTTCAAATCGGGTAACTCAGCCATGATGACCAGGTTGTCCGTTTTCTCAAACACATTCGTTTTAGGATCCTTAACCCTTTCTACAAACAAGGTCTTCCCATTCGATTTCTGATATCGGGTAAACTTTGGTTTTGTTGAAAATGACCATACCCTTGGAGCGCTGATGCTCCCTCCACCTTTTTTGAAATATCTCTTTTTTGAGTCTCGTCCGAGCCTTTTGGGAGCCTCTCTGTTTTCTGGTATTCTTGCCCGGTATAGCGACGTAGTAATATCATGAATTCCCTTAACTTTCTTTTTCATCCGGAAACAAGCCTTCTTTGAAAGGAAGCCTATATATGACGTATTCTATTTCGATATCTTTAGGTAATTTTTCATTCACCCTGTGAGTAATTCCTATGAAAAGTAGCCCCGTCTCACCTTCCCGTAAAGTTTTGTCAATTCGCTGGGCAATATATGAATCCCTCTTCTGCAGTATGCTTTTTGCTAACCGTTGATACTTCCTTTTCACTTCTGGCTTGTCCAAATCAGCCGAAGCATTCTTTAAATAGGTATATTCTTCCAAAAGCAGTTTCGGAGCCTCTGTCCCTTCTAATTTTGCACCTAACTGGATAAGCTCCATAAGGATTTGGTGGTTTCTGCTGCCCATCTTGACCAATTCTTGGACTAAGTCCATCTCCTTTCCGCATACAGGCAATCCATCTTGATACAACCGCGTATTTTGGTAATCCAAATCTAATTCAAAGACCTTTTTACGAATCCCTTGCCAGAAATCTTCTATGATTCTGTTATGTTCTTCCCATTTTTGAGTGCCAAACCTTCTGATATATTCAGCTTTTAATGTTCCATAAAGCGACCCCATATCAACTCCTGTATGGATGATAGGGATGTATTTCAGTCTTCTCATCTCAGGGCCTTTCGGAGTGAATAGATCTCAAGGCCGCTTCAAAGTCATCATAGGTTATGAACAACTCTTTTGATTTATCTCCGGCGATAAACCGGCGAATCGCATTCATCGAGGCCTTTCGGCATAGTGACTGGATGTCAGAGCCTACCAATCCATCGCTCCGGCCGGCCAGTGTTTTTAAGTCAACCCCTTTATCAAGGGGTTTGTCCTTCGTATGAATTTTAAAAATTGAAAGCCTCGTCTTTTCATCAGGAATGGGAAGCTCGAACAAGAGGTCAAATCGGCCGCTTCTGAGAAGTGCCGGATCGACAATATCCAATCGGTTCGTAGCTGCCAGAACAACGACTCCTCTTAATTCCTCTATGCCATCCATCTCGGTTAGAAATTGGCTGATCACCCTTTCCGTTACATGGGAGTCCGTGCTGCTTGTCCCTCTTTTAGGAACCAGGCTATCGATCTCGTCGAAAAAGAGTATGGTAGGAGATGCCTGCTTTGCCTTTTTAAAGACCTCTCTGACACCTCGTTCGCTCTCTCCAACGTACTTCGATATCAGGCTCGGCCCTTTGACGGAGATGAAATTGACGCCACTCTCATTGGCAACGGCCTTTGCAAGTAGCGTCTTGCCAGTACCCGGCACCCCGCAAAGGAGAATTCCTTTGGGCGGATTGGTATTTGCCTTTTTGAAAACCTCGGGGTATTTAAGGGGCCATTCGATGGCTTCTTTGAGCTGTTCTTTCATATCATCAAGGCCGCCTATATCCTCCCATTTCACGTCAGGGATTTCGACAAAGAATTCTCTTATGGCAGAAGGTTCTACCTCTGTCATCGCCTCTAAAAAATTATCCATCGTAACTTGAAGCTCCATGAGCGTCTCATAAGGAATATCCGCCAGCTCAAAATCTATCTTGGGTAGGATCTTTCTTAAAGCCGACATGGCTGCCTCTCTGGCTAATGCCTCGATGTCTGCCCCAACAAATCCATGGGTAATATCGGCTAACTTTTCAAGAGTTACATCTTCTGATAGAGGCATTCCCCTTGTATGGATCTGAAGTACTTCAAGCCTTCCATTCCGGTCCGGGATCGGAATCGATATCTCTCGGTCAAACCGTCCGGGGCGCCTCAAGGCAGGATCTATTGTATTGGGGATATTCGTCGCTGCGATGACAATAATTTCACCCCTTGATTCCAGCCCATCCATCAGGGCCAGGAGCTGGGCCACCACCCTTCGCTCCACCTGCTTTTCTCCCCCCATCTCCTCCCTTTTTGGCGCAATCGCATCGATCTCATCGATAAAGATAATGGCCGGGGCATGTTTTTGGGCGTCCTCGAAGACCGCTCTCAAACGGGCCTCGCTCTCTCCGTAGAATTTTCCCATGATCTCGGGACCGCTGATATGGGTGAAATAGGCTTCCGTTTCGTTGGCAACGGCACGGGCGATCAGAGTCTTTCCGCAACCCGGAGGACCATATAAAAATACCCCCTTCGGGGCATCGATCCCTAACCTCTTAAACACCTCCGGATATTTGAGAGGCAACTCGATCATCTCTCTGATCCGCTGTATCTGGGTTTGGAGTCCGCCGATATCTTCATAAGAGACCCGCGCCTCTTTGGTCTCTTTTGTTCCTTTGATCTCCATTCGGATCAGGGTGGTCGGTTCGATGACGACAATGCCGTCAGGGCTTGTATCCAGTACCTTGAAATCGCAAGATCTGGCCCCAAAAAGGGTAGCCCTCACCTTGTCTCCAACTGTAAGGGGAAGGCCTTCCATTAACGAACCGATGTACTTAACATCTTTCTCCTTCTGAAATGAGCCGACCGAAGTGATCGGGGATAGAGTGATCCTGGTTGCAGGCCTGTGCGAAGTTTTCTGAGTGGTTATCTTTTCATCTAACCCCACTTGGGCATTTTCTCTCAAGATCCCGTCTATTTGGACAATTCCTTTTCCTCGCTCTTCCAGAAATAGAGGCATCGCCTTGGCAGGAGTCCTTCTCTTTCCTTCGATCAACACCACTTCGCCCACATCAATGCCAATGCTTTTCATATCTTTAGGGTCTATTCTGGCAATTGCCCTTCCTGCATCTTTAGGTAAGGCTTCCTTTACTTTTAGTGTTAGGGTTGTGTTGTCTTTTTTCATTGAAAATGCCCTTAGGCTTTACCCGCACCCTTGTTCATAACTCATGCCGCAAAGACCATACTCCCGATATTTTTCAAGGCATCTATCCCTTTTATCTCATGGGGCTGGAGGAAAAGAATCGTTATTTTCAAATCGCTAAATTTTTCTCTTATCTGTCCTATATATTTATCCTGCTCTTCTCTCCTTACCTGACAAAAATGGCAGTCAGCCTGCTCCGGGATAACATTATTGATTACCATCTGTTTTACCTTCATCCCATATTGATCCAAACTTTTTATCATCCTTTCCGTCTCTTTAATCGCCATATCCTCTGGTATGGTCACGATAATGAATTCACACCTGCTTTGACCCCTGAGAAGACCTTCAATCTTTTTAACTGTCTTTTTCATACTCATAAGGAAATCATCGGCACTATCAGGCTTATATTTCCCGGCAAAGCTTGTGACCATATATCTGTATTTCCATCTCATCTTTGCCATCACCTTTATCCAGTCATCTAAAAGCTCCGGGAAGGTCAAAAGCCTTAGGGCATGGCCTGTTGGTGCTGTATCGACTATGTATTTATCAAATTTCCCCTCTTCAATTAAGTCCACAATCGTCTTAAATCCCATGACCTCGTCTATCCCCGGAATAGGCAGAGCAAGTATGGAATCTATATCCTCTCCGTCTAAATAAGTACTCGTATCAAGAAGTCTTCTTAACTCATCCTCATATTCTATTTTGAAATTCGATAATGCCTTCTCCGCGCTTATCTCCACAGCACTTAATTTATCCACACCTTCTATCTGCTTTATCTCGTCTCCTATCTCCTTCCCTAGACTGTCTGAAAGAGAATGGGCTGGGTCAGTAGAGATAAGGAGGGTATTTTTATTGTTATTTGCTAAATACAGTCCAGCACTTGAGGCACAGGTAGTCTTTCCCACACCTCCTTTTCCGCCGAATAAAATCAGTTTTAATGACGACTCTAAAAGTCCAGTTAATGCCATTCATTTTTTGATTCTAACTTCTAACACGCCATTCTTGTAAGTATAAGAAAGGGCTTCCTTCTTGACCTGTATGGGAAGTAGAACCTCTTTGTGATATTTCCTTTCACCGCTTCGGGCTGAAATATCCAGGATATCCCCTTTCAGATCGAACTTTATATCCTCTTCATTGACTCCTGGCATCTCAGCGTAGATTCGAACCTCTTCCTTTTCGTCAAAGACATCTGTCATCGGTTCTCTCTCTTCCTCGACGGTAGGTCCTTTAGGGGTCTTCTTAATGTTACCAAAAGGTTCCACGATTGGCTTTCCACCTACTGCCGTCTTTATAGAGAAACCAAAAACTCCCTTCATACCTTCTTTAAGATGACCTAGGTCAATCTCACCTTCTTTCTTGATTTCGCCACCAGCGTCTTTCAAATCTGCGGCAAGATCTACTAACTTCTCAATGCCTTTAAATAAACCTCCCAGGCTTAACTTGCCTATCCCAAAATCAATGTCCAAATCTTCATCTTCCTTTTTGCCCTTTTTCTTCACCATTGGCCCCTCCATTCTTCCTATGAATCATTAATAATGTATCTCCATTTTTTTTAAACTTCTTACAGAAACGTCCCTGTTAGTTTTTATCTTCTTTCCCTCATGACTCTCTTTTTGGAGGCTTTCGATATGTTTTGCAATGCCATTCAATTCTCTATCCGCAGCCGTCCTTCTTTTCTCCAACGCGAAGATTTCCTTCTCTAACCTATCCTTCTCCCTATTGAGTACATATAAGTCTAAATAGCCTGATCTTTGAACCTTCGGAATAGACCGGGCGCCTACAGAATGAATACTTTTTATATCTCTAAGGCTTAATATTTGTTGTATTCCTCTCATTTAACATGCCTCCCCATCCCCAAAAAATAATGAAACGACTATTCGCTATACTCTATAACTAATTCCTTAACTATCTCTCTTATCCTGTCCTGATTTGTCTTTGATCCTACCCTGCTTGTCTCGGAGGCCAATATATCCTGGCATATCTGCATAAAGTGACCATTGGTATTTGCGGGCGTCATCTCTTGAATTTTGAGTGTCTTGGCAATCATAATGCAACCACGAACGGTGGGAGGGAATTCACACTTGCCAGATTGTCTTAATCCTCTAACAATGTTAACGATCGTCTCAGCATTTTGCCTTGAAAGCCTGGACTTTGCCCGAGTGATGGCAACCTCTGTTTCATAGTCAAAGTATTCCAAATCCATTGTAATCATTCTGTCACGAAGCGCATCCTGGCTCCGATGTACGCCTGCATACTCTTCAGGGTTTGAAGTAAAGAGGGCTGTAAAATCTGGGTGAACCCTTAAATACGGTTCTTCGCCACCCCTGCCGACCGGTAAATCCATCATCTTCTCCTGCAAAATAGAAAGAAGTATATTATTGGCTTCTGGTCGCGAGCGGGTGAACTCATCATAGATTAAGGTAAATCCATATTTACAGGCTACTGTCAAGCGGTTATCCACCCATCTTTTTACCATATCCTCTTCTGTCTTCAGAACTCTCGAGATAAAGCGGTCCACCACCTTTCTGAATCTGTAGCCATATTCACCTCCCACCAAATCAGAGGTTGTGAACTCTTCATCCCCGTGGATCATCACCACAGACCTTTTAAGTTTGCTGGCGACATGCATCGCCAATGTCGTTTTGCCGGTTCCAGAAGCCCCTCTAAAGTGAACAGGGAACCCGGCCTTG
Organism: uncultured delta proteobacterium; assembly: GCA_963827685.1. Lineage (GTDB taxonomy): Bacteria > Desulfobacterota > BSN033 > BSN033 > UBA1163 > UBA1163. The sequence goes on from CAWHBU010000003.1 coordinate 679,233, forward strand.
ATATAGGAGAGAGCCCTGCTGGTAATATCTTTTATGTACTTTGTTTCCACAAAGTCTGACAAAGGACTGGGGTCAAGTACGGTCGTTATCTCATCAATCATTTTGTCTCACCTCTGATTTCTATCTCGTCTTGGTCTTTTTGTTTCTCAGGGTCCCCTCCATCTTTTTCCAGATGTTGCTTGCTTCAGCCAAATCTGCCCTTACTTCCTTCTCCCTCTTCCTGAAGTCTTCCCTCAGGGCATTGACATGTCTAATCAATACTTCTCTGCCCTCCTTCAAATCTTTTTCTAACTCCTCTTTCATCTCCCCATGTAATTTCTTAGAATCGGCTAAAAACCTCCTCGCATGATCTCGAATGGTATCAGCCTCTCCTTTTAGATGTTGAATGGTGTTCTTTCTGGATTCGCGACCCGTTTTAATATCTTCGCAGAGTGACTTCATACCACCGGCTATATTATCCATCGGTCAGCCTCCCTTTATATTTCTCCTCGCCTCCACCCATACGATGAGGGAAATTCCCATTGGCCTCGTAGCTCCAGCGCCAGAATGGGAACCCCTTTCACTTCTTCCCTTAAGGGTGATAACAGCCTTTCCCCCACAAATAGATCAGATCACTCACGCTCTCTTCTTTCCTTTAACTTTTAACTTTCCCTCTTCCTTTTTTGCTTTTGCCTTTTTTCTCAACAGCCTCTTCCACTGTCGTTCCACTTTCTCTGGCTTCAACCTTCATCCCAACAGATCCACCTTTTCTTGCCTTGGCTAACGTAGAAGCCATACCTCCCCAAAGGTGAGAGGCGCTGTTGATATCCTTTCTGCAGCCAGCCATCTCATCCTGGAAGTGAGCTATTAGCCTCTTGACTTCACTTGTCATTCTACTGGTGAATTTGGCAAGGTCCTTCTTCTGTTGTTCGCTCATTTCAGCATGAGCCTCATCAAACTCTTTGAGTCTGTTCTCAATGTAGGTCTCAATCTCTTTTACCTCTTTAGCAAGTCTGCTCTTGAGGTCCTTCGACATCTTGCCCCGGTCCTCTTGAAAACCACTCAACATGGAACCCACATTCTTCGTCAGATCCTTAATAAAATCCGTCAGATGTTTTGCCTGTTCCTCACTCATCTGTCGGTGATCCCCTCGGAACCCTTTGAGCATATCTTCGACACTTTTTGATAAACCCCTTGAGAAACGGGCCAAGCTTTCCGCCTGCTCTCCTGCCATCTTCTTCCTATTGGAGGCAAACCCTTTTAAGGTTTTTCGGGTATCCACCACTAAATCCCCCAGTGCCCTAACCCGCGCATCATAGGAAGCAATGATATTCTCAGTAATACCTTTCATGCTCTCAGCCATTTCCATTTTATTCCCTCCTTTTCTTTCCAGGATGCTGAACCTCACTTCTTGTGAGGTCATCTTATCCTGCCGATGGTGTTGTTCCTCGATGACCCAGTTTAATTTGCATCGTCCGCCAATTTTGGGCCGTTTCTTTTCTTCCTTTTTTGAATTCACCGAGTATATGACGAACCTCTTTTCTTCTCCCCCCTTGAAGAGCTAACCTTTCCTTATATCGGGCATTAAATTCCTTAAGCATTGATTTGAAATCCCTTATCCGAAGCTCCTTTCCTTTAGCTAAAAGTTCTTTAAGCCTTGATGTCAACACGATCTGTTCTTTTTTAAACTCTTTTAGTCTAAGGGTGACCTCATTTTTTCTCTCCTCTTGCTTAAGAAGGATCTCTTTAATCATCTCTTGGAACTCTTTGACCCTCTGTGCCTCACCTTTGGCAAGAGAGTCTTTAAACTTCCCCAAGTTTTCCCTTAAATTCTTCGCTATTTCTTTCTGTTCATGGAGGTAACTATTTAACAGATCCCTTACTTCTCTTTTCCTATCATTTTGCGCTAAAAGAATACCTTCCATCAAATTGTCAAAATCCTTCCGCCGTAGAGATTTGTTTTTCGCAAGATTCTCCCGTAATTCTCCATTCAGTTTTTCTCTTTCTTCTCTTGTGTCAAGGAGGGAATCATGAAAACCTTGGAGGACTTGATGGGTGGTATCAAAGAAGGTTCCGATGCTCTCGATTCTGGTTTCGTAAGAGGAAACTATCTGGTCGACCACGTTTTTCATATCTTTTGCTAAGGGCATCTGTTTCGTTTCTTCCTTTCTGTTCAACAAGGAGGAATTTCTTGGCGAGACATGCTTTTCCCCTTCCTTTGGCGGGGTGAGGATGGCTCGGCAAGAACTCCTTTTGATCCCGCACCTTCTTACCTTCATCCTGAACTAACATGGATGAAGGTGCGGGGTTGACCTTCTCCTTAGGCTGCTGTGGCTGTTAAACCAATGGCCTCAGCATACTTCAGGTAGGTCTCGACTGATGCCGCCACGACTCTGGCCTCGATAGCGAGTATTTCAATACCCACCAAAGAGACTCTTACCCAGGCATCAACCACGACCCCCTTGTCCAGGATTCGGTCAATCACCTCGACCAAACTGGAAGATCCAATCGCTTTTTCCATAGCCATATCTGTTCACCTCCCTTCTTTCTGGATTTTTTGCAGCGCAAGGATAGCGCTCCAAATGGGGTTGAAAAGACATTCTATAACAAAGCAAAAGCTGTGCCATAAAGAAGAGAAGGACTTTTTACTCACGGTAAGGTCAAAGTTAGACTGATATTTCGGAATTCATTTTGAAAATAATCTTGATCCGAAAATCCCCCTGAGTCCCCCTTTTCCAAAGGGGGAAAATTCAGAATCTCCCTTTGTAAAGGGAGATTTAGAGGGATTTTTCTAACCGATGCTTAAGGGGATTTTAACGGAGCCATGCTCTTTGCTTTCTGAAAGGGGCGATTTCATATTATGTTATAATCTCGAACTTAGAGAAGGTGAGGAGCAATCTTAATTTTGAAAGATTCTATGGTGAAGTTTCCATAATCTATGGAATATTTTCCATGGAATCAGTTCCATATTTTATCTGGTATTCTTTGATTTTCGTTAGGAGAGTCTTGTAGTCAATTTTGAGCATCCTGGAGGCCTTGCTCTTATTCCCAGAACTCCTTAAAAGGGCGCTCTCGATCTCTCTTTTTTCTACGAAATACACTGCCCTCTTGGTTATTTCTTTCAAGGGCATCCTCTCTGTTGTCTCTTCAGGTACAACAAATTGAGAAGTAGCAGATGGGCCATTGTCAAAGATGAGGTGAGAAGGCTCAACCAGGTTTTCTGCAAGCAGAACGGCCCGTCTGATAACGTTTTTTAGCTCCCTGACATTGCCCGGCCAGAAATGATTGACGAGCATTGCCAATGATTCTTTTGATAGGCCTTTGATGTCCTTCTGGAGATCCATGTTTCCTTCTTTAATGAATTCCGCCACTAAAAATGGGATGTCTTCTTTCCTTTTCCTTAAAGGGGGAAGTTCGATTTTGAATTCATTCAATCGGTAGTAGAGGTCAGGCCGGAATGCTTTTCCCTCCACCAACTGTAACAAGGGGACGTTGCTGGCAATGATGATCCTAACGTCGATAGGAAAAGCGTGTTTACCTCCCAGTTTTTGGATCTTTCGCTCCTGGATCATTCGAAGAAGTTTGTTTTGAACGTGGTAAGGAAGATTACCGATCTCGTCTAAGAAGATCGTCCCTTTGTTGGCAAGTTCGAATTGCCCTTTCTTCTCTTTATCGGCTCCGGTGAAGGCTCCTTTTTCATACCCGAAGAGTTCACTCTCGATCAACGTATCAGGAATGGCACCACAATCCACCGCTATAAATGGGCCATTCCTCCTTAAACTTGCCCTGTGGACAGCATTGGCAACGATCTCCTTTCCCGTTCCGCTTTCGCCTTCGATTAAGACTGTGAAATTGGTTGAGGCTACTTTGTTAATCCTCTCGGATACCTTTCTGATCTCCTGGCTCGTGCCCATGATCAGCTCCAAATCGAGCTCTTTTCCTAATTCGGTCTTCAGTTGGAGGACTTCTTGTGATAATTTCTGATTCTCAAGGGCTCTCCTAAACGTGAGACGCAAACGTTCGTTTTCAAAAGGTTTAGTGAGATAATCGTAGGCACCCAATTTGATCGCCTCAACAGCAGATCCGATATTTCCATAAGCAGTCAATATGACGACTTGAATTTCTGGTTGGGTCTCTTTGATCTTTCTTAGCAAATCCATTCCGTCCATCTCCTCTGGAATCCTGAGGTCTAATGAGACCAAATCCGGGGGCGAATTCTTTTTAAAAAAAACCATTGCCTCCTTACAATTTCCAGCTTCATATAGGGTGTGGCCATCCTTCTTTAGAATATCGGTTAAGAGCCACCTCATATCTTTCTCATCATCCACAATAAGAATGTTGCTCATACTATCTCCCACGGTCTTAAGAAATTGAATTGGTTGATCGGACGGGGAGAGTGATCGTCATTGTTGTTCCTTTTCCTTCCTCGCTTTCAGGAAGAATCTGACCATGGTGGTCAGTGACGATGCGGTGGACAATATAGAGCCCCAAACCCGTTCCTTTTTGTTTGGTGGTAAAATAGGGGTTGAAAATATTTGTCATGTGTTCTTTAGGGATCCCTTTCCCTGTATCTCTTATGATGATTTCGACCGTTTGGTCTTTGGAGCTATAATTTGTGATAATTGAGATAACACCGCCATTGCACATCGCCTGCCTTGAATTCATCAGGAGATTGAAGAAAGCGTGTTTCAACGATTCTTTATCGCAGAGAATTTCAGGAAGGTACCTGTCAAATCGTCTTAAAACTCTTATTTTGCTCTTCGAAAAATCAACCTTTAATAATCTATAAATTTCGATTAGTATTTTATTAATATCATCCTTTCCGAATTCAAGTTGCCTGGGTTTGGCAAAGGCGAGTAGATCAGAAATGATCTTGTTCGCATTCTGAACGTTTCGATAGATGATTCTAAAATATCTTTTCAGCCCATCCGCCTCGCCTCCTCTTTCAATGCAGCACTGTGTTGCAGACCCAATGACCGCAAGGGGGTTTCTGATCTGGTGAGCCAGGTTTGCAACAAGCTGACCTATGGCGGTCATCTTCTCGGATTGAATAATTTGCTCTTGCATCTTCTTTTCGCTCGTAATGTCAGAGGAGAGAAAGATGAAATTGATAGGCCTGTCTTTCTCATCAATAAAAGAGAAAAGGGTGATGGATAAAATTCTGTTTTTCACCGGCCTCTGGTCAACTAATTTGCTTTCACAGCGTTTCTCAGTTAGAAAATCTCTTGCCATTTCTTCCCAGGGTTTTAATTCCTTGGGCAGATCGTCCTTAAAAAGGTTTTTCCCCCATAGCGAACCTTTTGAGACCCCAGATAACATTTCCTGAGCTTCATTACATGCAAGGATGCGGCCTTCTTTATCGATTATCATGGCTCCAAAAGGAAGACTCTGAATGATCTTTTCAAACAGTTTTCTTGAAAGAATTCGAGATTTCATCAGGCGAAGTATTGTCTGCTCACTTTTGACAAGTTTGCGCTCAAGAAAGTCCTTTTGCTCTTCCCGCAACATATTCTTAAATCGAATGTCAGCGACGAAATCCCGTTTTTCGAACTCCCGACTTTGCTTTTCTAAAGCCCTTTTAATGACCCCATGTAGCATGTTTTGTTCAATGGGTTTTACCAAATGATCAAAAGCTCCTGATCTAAAGGATTGAATTGCCTTCTCAATATCTTCATGACCAGAGACGGTCACCACCTCTGTATGTGGAGAGAAATTTTTGATTTTTGAAAGAAGGGGCAGGCCGTCTATTTTGCGAAGAGACAAATTAAGAACGATCAGATTAAAGAATTCTGATTTCCACAAAAACAGGCCCTCTTGGTCAGAACCTGAAGTGAGTACTTGATAGCCGTCGGCCTTCAAGAAGCGCTCAATAACTTTGGGGATGGTCGATTCATCGTCTATGATTAAGATCTTCGGAGGTTTATCCTTCACTGTCATTGTATTCCTTAAAAATTTCTAGGCAGTTCTTCGATTCGGAGTCTCCTCCGGACATCATTTGAATCCCTGAGATGATTTCAACAATGTCAAAGGGCTTTGTAATATAATAGGCTGCGCCTAATTCGTATCCTTTTAACATGTCAGAATCTTCATCCTTGACAGTGAGAATAATTACAGGGATATCCTTTGTTTTCGGATTCTCCCTAACCTTTCTTAAGAACTGCCACCCATTCATATTAGGCATCATGATATCACAAATGATTAAATTGAAATCTTCTTGGCCTAATCGCTCCAACGCCTGTATACCATCGATCGCCTCTTTCACTTCGTATCCCCATTTGGGCAGCTGAATACTTATGAACCTCCGGATAATGTCTTCGTCATCCACGACCAATATCTTTTTGCTCATCGTTTCTTCCCCCGTTGTGCAAACCTTCGCTCTTTGGTTTCAAACCCTCTTTCATTTGAAAAGCTGAATTCCCCAATCGTCAAGCCCATTCTGCAAGAAACAGACCAAAATAGTGGCTCAAGAAATTCAAACCAAAGAGACACGAATTCTCAAATCCAAAATAAATTAAATTTGGTAAGACATTTCAGGGTGTTAATACTTTTTAATGATTCATACTAATTTTTACTGAAATGATATCCATGTTTATCATTTTGTATCTAATTTTACTTATTTTATCCGGATTTGATCATTTTAACCCTTCTTTGCACGTTTTTGTCAGTATGTCATCCCGTCTTTTTCCACTTCTTTGGGCCCAATAAGTTGTTTTTCTTCACCTCTTTACATATGTCTTTTCAAGTTATGGGTGCGATCTGGGCCAGATGGAAAGCTAAATCAAGATGGTTAGAAACAATCTCATAGGTAGGAACCTTCCCAGATAACCAAGGCAAACCGGCTACTCCCAAGCAACCCAACAAAGCACTTACGGATATTACGAGGGAATTCCCAAGCCCATTCTAGACCTGACTGAGTCAGCGAAATCTTTTAAAGAAAGGACGGTAAATTAAAACCGCGAGAAGAAATTTGGAGAATTAAGCTGGCATGAGGGTATTGTCAGCCTTAAAAAGGATGCAGATATGGAAAGAAGGCTTAAAAAGAGGCAGGCTTTAGGGCACCAAGCTTTCACCTTTTTTTAGTCCCAATCAAAAACCTGTGCAATTCCGACCGTAGGACTCTCCAACTATGGCCAATTTTGACAGCATTAATCTTTCCGAGACGTATACACTTTAAGTAAGTAGGTTTTGAAATCTTTAAATATTTGGCTGCTTCATTGGTGGTTAAAACCTCATCATTTTCCATTGGAACCATTAATTGCGGACTTTTTATTCTTTTTTTCATAATTATGATAACTTATAAGCAAAACGCATGCCAATGTCAAGGAAAAAAGTGGGGTGTGGGGTGTATTTAGTGCATAGTCTGACAAGCTTGCCTTAGGTTTAGGGGGATCGGCTGCTTAAAATAGACCTCATAAGAGGTTCGGTTTCCCAAGGAGGTATGCAACCTTTCCCTGTTATAAAACAGAAAATAGCTCGTTAGGCCATTACGGGCTTCCGAAACCATCGTATAATCACGAAGGTAAACTTCTTCATACTTGACCGTTCGCCAGAGCCGTTCTATGAAGATGTTATCGTAAACCCGGGCGCGGCCCCGTCCATACTGATCCTGATCCGTGCATCTTGAAGGGGCTGGGTGAATTCCAAACTGGTGAATTGAGCCCTCTGATCCGTATTGAAGATCTCCGGTTTGGAGACCCCTAGAGCTTTTCCCAGTGCCTGGACACAGAAGGCCGTTTCCAGCGTTGTAGAGGTTTCCCAGGCCAGAACATAACGACTGAACCAGTCCATGATCGCTACCAAGGAGATGAACCCATAGAGCATCCGGATGTACGTGATATCGGCACACCAGACTTGATCGGGACGGTCAATCACCAGATCCCTCAGTAAGTAAGGATACCGTTTATGCTCCTAAGAAGATTGGCTCAACCGAGGTTTGGGATAAATGGCCTCCAGCTCCACCTTCAACTGGCCAATCTGCTGATAAAGCTCCGACAGAAGCTCTTCCCGGTCCTTATCCTCCTTCCTCCGACGATCCGAAAAGAGACGGGGAAGTTCTTCAAGAAGCTGCTTTCGCTACTGACGGATCTGATTCCCATGGACACCAAATTCACTGGAAAGCTGGGCGATGATCTTTTCCCCTTTCACGGCTTCCAGGGCTACCTTGGCCTTGAAGGCTGCCTCATGTCCTCTCCGCATGCTATGCATCGTGCCATACCTCCTTTTCGGTTATGGCAGGCTAACATGCACCTTACTCCCCTGCCCAGTTTTTGGGGAGTATTATACTTTCCCAGTAGATATCAAGCTTTCCCTACATAAAGTGTCAAGCTTCCCCGACAGACAAAATCTGAGTTTTCTGGAACTTTAAAAGGGGGTAGAGAAAGGGTTAGGGAAAGATTTTTTATGAAATGATAACTTTTTATAGTGGGAAGAGGGCCTAAAAAGACCAACGGCTGTGAAGAGAATTGTCAAATATTTTTATTTATTTTCTTATTTGAATAGTATGTAGATAATCTGTAATGAAAAAGCACGAAGTTCTGACTATAGATGAGGCAACCGCATACTTGAAGACTTCAAAACCTACCTTCCTGAAGTGCATCCATCAAGGGAAAATAAAGGCCATCAAAGTAGGAGATGGTTGGGGGGTTCGAGAATCAGAATTATACCGATTCTTAAAAGGAAAGAAACATAAATAGGCAGAGGGGAGATTTATTGACAAATGAATTTAAGCTACAAGCTTTTAAGACCCGTATGATCTAAAGATACCAAGGTAATCTCACGCTTACCTTGTGCCCCTCGTTTGACATGGCAGAGCACCTTTGATCACAGAATAATATCCATGTATCGTTTTTTCTTCAGCCTCCGTTTCTGCTTAATTTTACCCCGTTAGAAATAATGCCCCGCTGCTCTGCAGCGGGGATGAAAACTATTTCTTTTTCAGCGAACACGGGGTTCAAAGCCCCGTGTGAGCCCTCCCGTTAGAAAGTAGGAGACTTTCTAACGGGGTTTACTTGGCCTTATCGGTCTCATCCCAGCTTTGGTCCTGAGACTTTATGTGGACTTTGAGCATTCCGGAGTCAAACTCCGAATTGTGAACTAATCAAGGGTGGTGATGCCATGCTGGATGGCGAACTTCACCAGACCGGGGAGATCGTTGACGTTTAGCTTCTGCATGAGTCTACTGCGGTAGGTCTCAACACTTTTAGGGGAGAGGCAGAGGATGTTGGCGATCTCCTTGCTCGACTTCCCTTCAACAACCAGTTGCAGGACTTCTCGCTCTCGGAGACTGAGGCGCTCCAGCGGGTTTTTCTCCTCGACAGCCTCTCGATGCCGTACATAATCTTCTATCATGGTCTCGGTGATTTTGCGGCTCAGGTAGCGCCGACCGACGTGAACAGCCCGCACAGCAGAGACCACTTCCTTGCCGGCCGATTCCTTCAGGACGTAGCCACGCGCACCCGCTTGCAGTGCTCGGGAAATGTGTTCAGGGGTGGAGTATACAGAGAGGATGACCACTTGTGTCGAGGGACAGGCCTGGTGAATCTCCATTGTGGCCTCGATCCCATTTAGCTCTGGCATGGCGATATCCATAATGACCACATCGGGTTTTAGTTTCTGCACCTGGGTAACTGCCTGGCGGCCATTGGCGGCATCTCCCACCACGGTGATATCGGTCTGGGCCTCCAGCATGAAGCGCAACCCATCCCGGACCACCGCATGATCATCAGCGAGAAAAACCTTTATTGCCATAATTCCTTCTCAGCCCAGTACTAGATACTCGATACTGGATACTTGATGCTGAACATTTTTTGCTAATGTGACCTTTTTCAACAGATTGAATGAATAGATTTAATTTTTTCCCCAAAATTTATAATTTATCATGTATTGAGTCGTAAATTTCTTTATCCACTAATGATCCAGTTTCAAAAAGAGTTTCCAAGTGATCGATGGTTTCATCATTTGAAGCAATAGCATAATTTAAGAATTTAATGAATTCTTGTTTATACCTTCGACGCCCATAACCCTTTACTATCGTTGATTTAATTGACTTAGATGACTTTCTGATTTGACTACCCTCCTCAAAGATTTCAAACTTCGGTAGCTCTTTAAGAGTCATCTTATGAATTTCAATAACCGCTTCCCGAGCAAGTCTTCAAATTTCCAAATTCTTATAACTCATTTCCTTACCCTAATTATTGTTTCAACAAGGCTATCATCCAGCATCAAGGATCAAGCATCGAGTATCTTTAATCAAGTATCAAGTATCCAGCATCCAGTATCTGCCTTTAATGGTCTCTCGGCACTTCCGCCACGATTTGCGTTCCTTTTCCTTTCGCGGTCTCCACGCTTAGGTGGCCCCCAACGCCCTGGGCACGCTCGCTCATGTTGATGAGCCCCCACCCCGGTTTCGCTTCTGCTTGGTGGTGGGCCTCGAGATCAAAACCGATACCGTCGTCAATAATGCTGAGGTGTACCGATTCGCCAAATTCCTCCAGCCTCAATTTTACGTTTTTGGCGTGGGCATACTTGGCCACGTTGGTCAACGCTTCCTGGGCAATGCGGAAAAGGGCCATTTCCGCGGGTAAGGACAGGCGCGGCTTCAAATCTTCTGCATTTAGCACTGTGGCAATACCTGTGCGCTCCGAGAATTGCTTCCCATACCAGTACAGGGCAGCGCTTATTCCGTAATCGTCCAGCACCGGCGGCCGCAATTCAGCCATGACATCCCGGATACGTTCCACCGTTTCCTCCACCAATTTCAGGGAATCATCTATTCGGGTCGCCGTCTTCGTCACTGTTCCACGGGGCAATTCACTGTGCACGATGTTCAGGTTGATGCTCAGTGCGGTCAGGTTCTGACCGACCTCATCATGGAGTTTTCGGACGAGATCACGGCGCTCAATCTCCTGCACTTCCACCAGCCGTCGGGAGAGGTTTCGCAATCGTTCGCGGCTGGTACGCACCTGCTCAAAAAGGCCCCCCCTTTCTTTTTCGGCTTGCTTGCGCTCGGTGATGTCTTGAAAACTTGCCTCATAATATTGCACCCGACCTTCAGCATCCCGGACGGTTCGGGTGTTACCCTCTACCCAAATGATCGATCCATCGTGGCGGCGCAATTTTTTTTGAAAATTCTTCACAACCCCTTCATGTTCAAGTAGGCTTTCCCACCGAATACGATCTTCTAAGTTTACATACGTATCACCAGTGTTTACCATCAATAAGGAATTGCGGTCTGGGTAACCCAACATCTGCACCAAGGCAGGGTTGACGTCCATAATCTGCCCTGTTGGGGTAGTTTGGTAGAGCCCTATGGGCACACCGTCAAACAAACTTCGATAACGAGCTTCACTCTTTTGCAGCGCTTCCTCTGCCTGCTTGCGCTCGGTGATGTCCCTCAAATATAGCACGGTCGCTATCTTCCCCTGCCACGGCATGGTGACGCTGCTAAGCTCCAAAGGCACAATCGTACCATCTTTACGAACCCCCGCCGCCTCGTAGTGCTTGGGGACAGATTCTCCTATATGCCTTCGCCTATACCAGTCTTTTAGCCGTACGGAGATTTCATGGGGGACCAAGTCCCAGGGTGATCTGCCTACCAGTTCCTCCCTCGAATAACCCGACATTGCGCAAAACTGGTCGTTCACAGAAACAAACGCTACTTCTCCTTCTCCACTATCCTGGATGATGATGATTCCCTCACCTGCCCTCCCCGCCGCTTCAATTAAAGCCCTGTACTTTTCTTCGGACTCCCTTAGCGCCTCCTCTGCCTGCTTGCGCTCGGTGATGTCAATTGAAATACCTTCAATGATCACCTCGGCACCTTCCGTATGCCTGCCGACGGAACGGTCATAGAGCCACCGCCAATTCCCTGAGGAATCTTTAATGCGATATTCAACCTTTAAATCTCTTCCTGATGCAAAATCTTTTATCACTTGAGCTATGGAATGTTGGTCATCGGGGTGGATAGATTTATTCCATAACCAGGGGTTTTCGTAAAGAAAATCGGGTGAGTACCCCAGGATCGACTTCACTCGAGAAGAAACGAAAAGGGTCCCACGCTTATCCGAGAAGGACCAAACAATTGCCGGTGAATTCTCAACAAGGCGCCGATACCTCTCTTCGCTCTCTATCAGGGCATTTTCCGCCCCCTTGTGCTCGGTGATGTCCCGTATCGTTATTAAAGCAAACGGTTTATCACCAATTTGAACAACCTTGCCAGCCGCCAACCCAACGCGTATTTCACCAGATTTTATTCGAAAACTGGCTTCAAAGCCAATGACTCTCTTCTGATCCCGTAACATCGAAACAAACCGAGCGCGCTCACTTAGATCAGGCCACAGATTTAATTCCAACGAAGTGTGACCGAGAATCTCCTCGCGCCGGTAACCCGTGGCGTGGCAAAAACCATCATTCACTTCGACGACTCGCTCATCCGATAACCCGATCAGTGTAATCGAATCGGGACTGTTTCGAAATGCAGTTGCAAATTTCTCTTCCGACTCCCGAAGCGCCTCCTCCGTCCGCTTGCGCTTTGCCTCTTCTCTTCTCAATTTAACCACCTGCCTGCGCAAAGCTTCCAACTCTTCGATGAGTTGCTTTTTTTTCTTATATTGGTCTTTCATAATTCGGTTTACTCCTCACCACAAATAAAATTAGGAACCCTCCAATAATCCGATTGGACTCATGTCCCGCTTGGACAATAAAAAAGCTCTCCTAGTCCAAGATCTCCTTGAAACTAAGAGAGCCCAATTTTATTGGACGATCAGGGCTTACCATTACCTTTCCCCCACCGTTAAAGGATGAATGGCCTCTACTCCAATATCACCTCTCGTTGAGAATTGTATACGAATCCTGTTAGGTGTCAAATTATTTTCAGCTTGCGAAGTTTTCGAACATTTTTTAGAATAGCTTAACCGCTTATATTCTACGAGAGAAAAAAAGTACCAGGAAATTCTTGACTGGACAAGAGTTAAGACAGATTCAAGACCTTTCTCACTTCTTGAGGTATGGCAATTTCTCTTCCGAATTCTTTTGAAATCCTGACCACTCTCTCCACCAATTGGGCATTGTTCTTAGCCAGGATGCCTTTCGAATAGTAGATGTTATCCTCCAACCCAAACCGGACATGCCCGCCCATTATCATTGCCATCATGGCCATCGGGAGTTGGCCCGTACCGATCCCAATCACAGACCATGTCGAACCTTGGGGGAGGATCTCTGAAAGATAGAGGAGAGATTTTGCTGTGGCGGGCATGCCGCCGAGAACGCCTAAAACGAATTGAAAGTGGAGCGGAGGTTTAAGAAGGCCTTTTTCCAAAAACCTATTGCAGATTTCTACCATTTCAACTTCAAATCCCTCCATCTCGGGCTTAATTCCCCTCGCCAGCGTCTCTTCGGCCAGCATCTCCAAAAACTCTGGAGGGTTGAGAAAAACATTCTCCCTTATATTGATAGATCCTGCATCAAAGGAGACCAATTCTGGATTTAAGGATAAGGGAACAAGCCTTTCTTCAAATTGGAGATTTCTCCCCGGGATGCCGCTCGTGGTCAGGCAGAGGATCGCATCGGTTTCGCTTCGAATACGGTCCACTATCTCCTTAAAGATGGAATAATCCTGGGCTCCTAATTCTGTCTTTGGATCTCTCACATGGATATGAAGGATAGAAGCTCCCGCTTTCCAAGCCTCAATCCCCGACTGGGCAATCTCTTGCGGAGTAATGGGGATATACGGGGTTTGTTGTCTTGTGATTCGAGAACCTGTTATCCCAACAGTAATGATGAGTTTCTCCATATCACCTTCCCACTCAATGCCTTAATGTCCGATGAGCAACTATCGATTCCCAATGGTCATCGAACGATTGAAACCTCAATCCATTGACCATTGATTATTGCTAACTGGTCATTGAACGGTTGATCTGTAATTCTACGGATAGAGTCCTCTCAGCCTCGAGGCTTCAGCCACCCTTCCGATTCCAAGCACAAGGGCCGCCACTCTCATGGAAATTTTTTTAGAAAGGGAGATATCCAGAACTTCTTTGAAACCCTTCTGCATGATCCGGGTCAATCGATCTAGCACCTCTTCTTCACTCCAGATAAGTTCCTGAAGGTTCTGAACCCACTCAAAATAGGAGACCGTCACTCCTCCTGCATTGGCTAAAATGTCGGGAACCAAAAAGACTCCCTTGTTATTCAAAATCTCATCCGCCTTAGGGGTCGTCGGACCATTCGCCCCTTCGACGATAATCTTCGCTTTGACTCGAGGGGCATTCTTCTCTACAATCTGATTTTCTATCGCAGCGGGGACCAGGATATCGCATTTCAACTCTAACAACTCTTGATTCGTGATCTCGGTTTCGTCCTTCGTCTCGCAAACAAAACACTTATATTTTGCCTTGTATTCCAAAGCCCTCATCACATCCAATCCCTTCTCATTGTAGAGTCCTTTTTCTGAATCGCTGATGGCGATAACCTTTGCCCCCAGACGATGGAAGTGCATGGCCGCAACGCCTCCCACATTTCCACATCCCTGAATGACCACGTTCGCTCCTTCAACCGACATTTTCAAGTATTTCAACGCCTCGAGAGAGGTGATCACCACTCCTCTCCCCGTGGCTTCAAGCCTCCCCAGGGATCCTCCCAGCTCAACGGGTTTGCCCGTCACCACGCCTGGGACAGAATAGCCTTTTAGAATGCTGAAGGTGTCCATGATCCAGGCCATCACCTGTGGGTTGGTATAGACATCCGGAGCAGGGATATCCTGTTCAGGACCCAACATCATGAAGATCTCCCAGGTAAACCGTCTCGTCAAATGCTCTATCTCATGAAGTGACATCTCTTTCGGGTTACATTGAACCCCGCCTTTGGCCCCTCCGAATGGGATGTTGACCACTGCCGACTTCCAGGTCATCCACATTGACAAAGCCCTCATTTCATCCAGATCAATATCGGGATGGTATCTTATTCCCCCCTTGGCTGGTCCCCTCGCCACATTATGTTGGACTCGGTAGCCGGTAAAGATCTTGACGCTCCCATCATCCATCTGAACAGGAAAATGGACGATTAACTCCCTCTTTGTATTTTTCAATTTTTCAATCGATCCAGGATCCAGGTTCAAATACTTGGCCGCAATATCCACTTGTTTCTTTGCCATCTCGAAGGAATCAATCTTCTCGTTTTCGGCCATCATCGTAACCTCCTCCCCAAAAATTACAAAAATGCGGCAGTCTTTTTCAATGACTTTTTTCTACCTCTTCTGCCTTCCTTTTTCAAGAGAAATCTTGTGACCTTTCTATCCATCTGCCTAATCGAATCACTTTCCGTGGAATTCCATTCAATTGGTGCCTCTTCCGGAGGAAATTCTTGTCGAATAAATCGCCGGAATTGTCGAAACGGATGATCACTAAAGTTACTGAGCCCGCATTCTTGGTGGGTGCTCGTAACCTATTGAATCTCTGCCTGTCTTTGGTTTCGATCTGCCGCGACGGATTTATAATGCCGAGAAGAGAACTATTTCTCTCAATAGATCTCGACAAGTCTTTCCTGTTTGAGGTTGAATCCTGAGAAAATCATTTCTTATAGAATCTAAATTCATCCAACTGCCGGAAGCGCGTAACCCCTCTGAAAATCTTAATAAATCATCATTCCGAATACAATCAAGAATCTCACCCAATATCTAATAAATGTATTGGCACAGTCCTTGCTCTATTTACAGGGCAATGGTTAAATTAATAGTATGAAGGGAGGTGAGAAAGATGAGAAAGACGGTCATTTTATTAGGATTGGTGGCACTCATGGTTCTGGGTGTGGCCTATGCTTATGCTCAAGGACCGGCGTATGGTCCTGGACATAGACAGGGTTGGGGTCAGGAGAAATGGTCTTCGCTGACTCCCGAGCAGCGGACCAAATTTCAGGAATTGCGCCAGAAGTTCAATGACGAGACAGCCCAGTTGAGAGGAGCGATCCTCACCAAAAGGCTGGAACTCCGATCTCTATGGAGCAATCCAAAGGCTGACCCTAAAGCTATTCTGAGTAAGGAAAATGAATTGACAACCCTTCAGGATCAGTTAAGAGATAAGGCTGTTCACTTCAAGGTCGAAGCTCGTTCGATCCTCACCCCTGAGCAGATTGCCCAATTCGGATCTGGTTGGGGTAGGGAACCTGGATTCGGTCGCGGCCATATGATGGATTACGGCTACGGAATGGGTCGTGGCGAAATGGGTCCCGGTTACGGCATGGGTCCCGGTCACGGGATGGGCTCCGGTTTTGGATGCTATTAATCATGGTCTCTGGAAATACCTCGACAAAAGGGGAAGGCTTGTTTCTTCCCCTTTTTTATTTTTGACCCATTCGACTGCGCCCGAGCCCAGGGCCTTCAGAACCGGCAAGAAAGCACCACTCAGGGTCAAACCTGAGCCCCTCGACCTGCTATTTTGACTGAGCTCACGCTGAAGTCTTGGGCCGAAGGCAAACCTTCTACCGCTCTGTTGCGGGGCAAGCCCCCTTTCTCATCCGGGAAGTCGAAGGTTTGACTTTTTCAAATCATTCCGATATGTTTTAAAATAAACGAACAGGACATGAAATTTCGATATCATGGAGTCGGAGTGCTGAGGAAGGACTATGAAGCTTAAAATACAACTGCTCATTTTTTGTTTTCTTTTTATCCTCGCTGTCTCTCCCTCCTTCCCACAACCTCCGGGAATGGAAATGAAAAAGTGGAGGGGAGAAGGTCCCTGCTGGAGAGCATTGGAACTCGATCTCTCCCAGGAGCAGAGGAAAGGCCTTGATTTGATTCAGCAGAGTTATTTCCGCGAAGTCCAACTTCTCAGACTCCAGCTTTTTACAAAGCGTCTAGAACTTCGCGAACTACTTACCGATCCGGCCGCGAAAACTGAATCCATACGTGGAAAATATTCAGAAATCATCGAACTCCAATCGAAACAGGAAGAGAAGGCGATTGAATATCTGATCAAAGTGAGAAATCTCCTCACTCTGGAACAATTAAAGAGTTGGTGTCCAGAACAGGAACTCCCTTCTTTTCGACAGAGGATGCACGGAATTGGCCCGATGGAACCGATGCATCAAAGAAAAGCCTTACCTCCGCCGGAGTAACCTAAAGGGAAATTAGGACGGGTATATTTTGGTCAAGAATGAGAATAAGATAAAAAGAAGTTTCTCCCTGATCTATCTAGGGATTTTCTCCGGAATCATTCTCGTCATTCTCATCATCAATGGACTTTTGGAAATCAATCGAACCCAAAAGGGATTCTATCTCTTGTTGGAAAGAGAAGCGACCGTTCTGATTCAGCATTTCGAGAAAAATATTCAAGAAGCCTTCACTATTCTGGAATGGATGGAAAGTGAACCCGGGAAGTATTCTTTCAACGCTCCTGTCTCAGGGCTCTTTTTCGGCATAGAGGATTCCGTTGCCGAATATCTTCTGGAGACCATCCATGGAGTGGATCAAATCGACAGAGAAAAACCTCTGAACCCCTCTGATCTCCGAGGCCTCATCGACCAATACCGCATCACTTCAATCGAGATCTATGACTCCAAGGGAAACTCCCTCCGGGGGTGGCCTTCTCCATTTTCTCCCCGCGAAAAAAGACTTCTTCTTCATGAATTGATCGAGAAGAAACAGCCCGTGGCCATCGATCTTCTTGGCAAACCCCTTTCCGAAGGCCAATTGTTCTCGATGGCTGTCTGGAGGAGAACGAATCCAGAGATCATCGCTCTGTACCTCAATGGAGAACAGTTGAAAAGACTTCTCCGGCAATTCGCCATTCAAAGGTCGATCTCTGATATCAGTCTCAGAGAGGGTATCCTCTATATCTCTGTCCAGGATACTTCTCTCAACACCATTGCGCATACTGACTCAACCTTTATTGGAAGAAGAGACGAGGACCGGTTCTTAAAAAGTTCCCTCCAAAACAACCTGGTTCTCTCTCGTCACTATCAGACCACCCAGGGAGAGGAAATTTTTGAGGTGGTAAAATCTTTCTCTCTGAAGGAAAAAACCATGGGACTGATCCGGATTGGATACTCCCCGAAGGAAATCCGCCCTGTGCTCAGCCAAATCAAAAAGAATGTCGCCCTCTCGGTCTTCTTTTTTCTCGTCTTAGGAATTTCAGCAATCACTCTCATATGGGTGAATCAGAATCGCAACCTCAAAAAAATGAAAGATATGGAGGACCGGATCCAATTGGCGGAGAGACTGTCGTCACTCGGCCATTTAGCTGCGGGCGTCGCCCATGAGATTCGAAATCCTCTCAATGCCATAGGCATGGGTCTTCAGAGGCTCAAGAGAGAATTTCTCCCTCAAAATGAATCCAATAAGGAAGAATATATCTCTTTTATGGAGTTGATCCTTAAAGAAATCAGAAGGGTCAATGAAATCATCGAACAGTTTCTGACCCTCTCCAGACCATTTCAACTCAATCTGAGGAAGTCTCCTCTCCAAGATCTTCTGAGAAATTTAGTCACTCTCTTCCAGGAAGAGGCTTCCTCCCTGGGAATCACTCTTCAAACAGAGATTTCGACAGAACTCCCTGTTATCGAAATGGATCCTGAAAGGTTGACACAGGCCTTGATCAATATTATGAAGAATGGAATGCAGGCGATGAGACAAGGAGGAACCCTTCGTATTGAAACCAAATTCTTGAAAGATGCTGTGGAAGTGATGATCTCGGATTCGGGTTCTGGAATTCCGTCAGAACAGATGGAAAAGATTTTCAATTATTACTATACGACGAAAGAGAAAGGGGTGGGCCTGGGGCTTCCCATCGCCCATCGAATTATTGAAGCCCACGGTGGCCAATTAAAAATAGAAAGTCGAGTTGATTCTGGAACAAAAGTAACAGTGAGATTACCTGTTTAACAACCCCCTCCCCTCTCCTTGCGGGAGGGGATTGAGGGGAGGGGGGACCGATGATCACCCTCACCCTGGCCCTCTCCCATCAAGGGAGAGGGAAAAGATTTTTGAGATGGACAAAGTCAAGATACTTATTGCCGAGGACGAAAAAACCCAAAGGGACCTTTTGGAAGGGTTTCTTGAAAAGGAAGGTTTCTCTGTTGAGGCTGTGGCCAATGGCAGGGAGGCTCTTCAGAAACTCGAAGGAGATTTTTTCGATATCGCCTTGGTCGATTATAAAATGCCTGAACTCGATGGCTTGCAAACCCTCCGGGAGATTCGAAAGCTCTATCCAGACCTCCCTGTCGTCATGATGACAGCCTACGGAACAGTGGAAACAGCCGTGGTCTCGATGAAAGAAGGAGCGTTGGACTATCTCACCAAACCCATCGATTTGGACGAACTCCTCCTGATGCTTCAAAAAGTGATCGAGAGGTCCAGCCTGATCAAAGAGAATAAGGAACTGAAAACCCAGCTTCAGGAGCGCTATGCGTTTACCCATATTGTCTACGCGAGTCCAAAGATGGAGGAAGTCATGGGACTGGTGGCTCGGGTAGCGCCCAGCCAGACTACCATCCTCATCCGGGGTGAGAGCGGGACAGGAAAAGAGCTGATCGCTAATGCCATTCATTTTGCAAGTCCTCGCTCCGGAAAGCCTTGGGTGAAGGTGAGTTGTGCCGCAATCCCCGAAACCCTCCTTGAAAGTGAACTCTTCGGTCATGAGAAAGGAGCATTCACGGGGGCTACCCAGAAAAGAATAGGCCGATTCGAAGAGGCAGACGGCGGCTCCATCTTTCTTGATGAAATTGGGGACCTCTCACCAGGCACCCAAGTGAAACTTCTGAGAGTCTTACAGGACAAAGAATTCCAACGGTTAGGGTCAAACCTCAGCCTCAAGACCGATGTGAGGGTGATCACTGCCACCCATCGAAACCTTGAGGAGTCGATTAAGACAGGCCTTTTTAGAGAGGATCTATATTATCGACTCAATGTGATATCGATCACCCTTCCTTCCTTGAGAGAGAGGAGAGAGGACATTTCTCTTCTGATCGACCATTTTTTAAAAAAATATTCGAAAGAGAATCAGAAATCAATTTCTGATATCTCTAAAGAGGCAAGAACCCTGCTCCTTCGTTACCCTTATCCCGGAAACGTCAGAGAATTAGAGAACCTCGTTGAACGGGCAGTGGTCCTTTGTCGGGGAGAAATGATCACAACCCAAGACCTCCCTTTTCACCTCAAAGAGGAAAAACTTGAGAAACTATGGGAATCTTCCAAAAAAATAAAGAGTCTCCCCGAATCTTTGGAGGAGATCGAGCGAGACTCCATCGTCAAAGTCCTTCATCAACATCAGGGAGTTCAGACAAAGGCCGCTGAGAGCCTGGGCATCAGTGAGAGGGTGCTCCGATATAAAATGAAGAAGTATCAAATTCGTTTTGAAGAAATAAAAGGATAGGATAGGATAGTAACAACTTTGGTCTCCTTTGGTATCGGAATGGCTTACTAAACAAAAAGAATGACGAATGACAAACCTCAAATTTAGAATTTAGATCGGAAAATTTGACATTTGGATTTTGTTTCACCTTTGAACTTTGACATTTGAAATTTGGGTTCCGAGGAGTTCGATATGACCTATTACCGCTATCGTTTTTCATTTGGATATGGTTTGACCCCCGTCATTAAGAACTTGATGATCATCATGGGAGCTGTCTTCCTCCTTCAAAAGATATTTGAAATCGGCACTATTCAAATCTACTCTTATTATTTTCTTTACTACTTGGCACTCGTTCCTATTTTGGTCTGGAAGGAATATTTCCTGTGGCAATTGGGTACTTACATCTTTCTTCATGGGGGGGTCTTCCATCTCCTGTTTAACCTTCTGGCCCTGTGGATGTTTGGTGGAGAATTGGAAAACTACTGGGGATCGAAGAAGTTTTTGCGATATTTTCTATTCTGTGGGATCGGTGCGGGCATCTGCACCGTTCTCTTTACTCCTGAGATTTATCAACGCGCCCCCGTGATTGGAGCCTCCGGAGCCATCTATGGATTACTTCTCGCCTTCGGTTGGCTCTTTCCCAATCGGCTCATCTACATCTACTTTCTATTTCCCATTCGCGCCAAATACTTTGTCGTCATTTTCGGCCTCATTGAATTCTTTTCTTCGATAGAGGGAGCGGGGGGAGGCATAGCCCATGTGACCCATCTGGGCGGTCTTATTTTCGGCTTCTTCTATATGGCTTATCCAATGATCCGACTAAAGATTCGCCGTGAATATTATAAGCGGAAGTGGTCTCAGAGGGGCCCTGGTGGTAAGGACTATTATCATTAAACGATCCCATTTCACATTTCAGATTTTTGATTTCAGATGTTAGATTTTTCAATCTACGATCTACGATCTGCAATCTGCAATGAACGAGATGATTTTCATCGGAACGAGCGGCTATAATTATCCTCACTGGTGGAATGGGGTCTTCTATCCGTCTGACCTCCCTCAGAAAAAGTGGCTTGAATTCTACACCGAATACTTTGACACGGTGGAGTTGAATGTAACCTTCTACCGTCTCCCTAAAAAAGAGGCCTTTGAAGGCTGGTATAAGCGGACACCGAAGCGGTTTGTCTTCGCTGTCAAGGGGAGCCGGTTCATCACCCACATCAAGCGACTAAAGGATTGCCGGGAACCTCTTTCTCTTCTTTTAGACCATGCCTCCCCATTGAAAGAGAAATTGGGGGTGATGCTCTGGCAACTTCCGCCGCGATTCAAATTTCAAGAAGAGAGATTGGAGGAGTTCTGTGTCCTCCTTTCGACCCTCTCTCGTTCCAAAGTCCATCGTCATGCCTTTGAGTTCAGAGATGAATCATGGTTTTGCAATGAGGCTTTTCGGATATTGGAGGAATTCGGTTTTGCCTTCTGCATCGCCCACGGTTCAGGCCTTCCTTATATAGAAAAAATAACGTCCAACTTTATCTATCTTCGCCTTCACGGTGGTGAAGTGCTCTACGGCTCAGACTATTCGGATAAGGAATTGAAGCAATGGGCGGGAAAAATCCAAGATTGGGGGAAAAAGGATAAGACCGGATTCGTCTATTTCAACAACGATGCTTATGGCTTCGCTGTCAAAAACGCCCTGTCCCTGAAAAAATTCGTATCCCAAGAGTAAACCCCGTTAGAAATTCAAGTTGGGCATTTAAGCCCGCCGGAATTATTTAGAATGTAACCCTGCTGTAGAGCAGCGGGGCATTATTTCTAACGGGGTAAACTATCCCCTGTACTCCCTCAGTGATAGGCGGAAATCCTATGCCCAGGACCGGGGTGGTCTCTCCGGAGAAAACTTGAAGCGGCACATTTGAGCAATGAGCCAAGGTGCAGATACCCTTAAAATGGCTCCTTCAGAACCACCCGCCGATTCCCCTCTCTCTAATGATCCACTTTTCAAGGTCTCGGAGGGGAGACCACCCCGATCCAACTGCACCCGAGACTAACGGACTACCATCCCCTAAATTTTTTACTTGCAAATGATTGAAATTTATGATAGTTATTATTTAAGTTTATGTTAACTTCAGTTCCGGGTTTTATCCCAGGCTTCCTAAAGAGTCCGTCCAGACCCCCGACGGGTCATCAGCATTTGATGCTGGCCGGCATCCACCAAACCATTTTTCTTAATCAGTGGGGAGAACCGGAGACCCAGATAAGCCTTAAGAGGCTTGGAAGTCTCGATAAACTGGGGTCCATTTTCTTAATCGAGGACCCTGCCGGGGAAGCCCATCATTCTATCTGGATTTATAAGAAGAGGGACAAGATACTCTTCTTCACGAAAAAGAGACTCATCTCTCATTCCAGATGGAGCGAATTCAGAGAGCAATGGAAAAAATCAAAAGAGGAGCCTGACTTTCAGGCGTCCAGAAAGTCCTCTCCCCTCCTCACCACGACTCTCTCCCTTGTTGCCTAAGCGAGACAGAGTTTCTCTGCCAATTGTTTTCCAGTGGCGGTCCTAAAGACTCTATCGATCAACTCCTCAACTTTTTTTCGGTCTTTTGAAATTCCTTCTTCTTCAATATTGACTAACCAATCTGCTTCATAGAGAACCTGGAAGTTTAGTGTCTCATCTTCTCTCGGGCTGTGATGATGACCAATGATGTCACAGATCTCTTCAACCATTTCCTTCTGGATATTTAGTCTTTCTAAAATCTCCTTGGCAATAGCGGGCCCCTCCATCTCCTGATAATGGCCCGAATGGCTTCCATATTTCCTCTCCGCTTCATGGATCCCAATATTATGAAGATAAGCGGCCCCCATCACCACCAGAGGATCTCCACCCTCCATCTTCAAGATCTGTTCCGCATGCTTGGCAACTTTGATGGCATGATGGGTCCGTCTAAAATCGGTCCCAAAATATTTTTTCATTTCCAGAGCGATTCGTTCCCTTAATAAATCCTTCTGCTCTGCTTTTTGCTTTTCCTTTACCTCTTCGGGCACTGTGCCGACACACTGTTCGGCATACGGACACCACTGGGCACAACCAAAATCCAATTTAGGGTTGACGATTTCGTGGCCACAGCGACACCTACGCCTGACCTCATCTTTAAAGAACTCAACCCTCCTCCCGCATTTTGGACATTGGGTGTCGAAAATATCGCCTGGTTTCCAAAATCTCATATCCTGCCCTGGACACTTCACCTTTTTTCTCCTTTTCTAAATTCTATTATTCTACGATAGATGAGAAATTTCATTGACTTATGTCAAAAATGGATTTGACTTTGCTTCCTTTGGAACTCTAATAAGATGAACGGCAAGGCTCTACGATCATATCAGGTGAGAAAGACTACCCTGAAATGAAGCGGAGATGTTTCAAGTTCCTGATACGACTGATAGAACGAAGGGATTGGAGTTTGGTCAGTAGAACGTAAAAGCCTCATCGAACATCGATCAAGATTCCGTGACTTTTTTCTCTTGCAAAATCCTTAATCATGTGTTACCTGAATAAAATTCGCATATTTCTATCCAAAGGAGGAAAAATGGGAAAGAAACGGAGGGCTCGATGTCCGCGGTAACGATGAAGGAGCTTCTTGAGGCCGGGGTTCATTTCGGCCATGAGACGAAACGTTGGGACCCCAAGATGAAACCCTATATCTTTGGGGCAAGGAATGGAATATATATCATTGATCTCCAGAAGACTGCCCAACTCTTCAAGGAAGCGTATCAATTCGTTCGGGATATCGTGGCCAAAGGGGAATATATCCTCTTTGTCGGAACGAAGAAGCAGGCCCAGGAAACGATTTCTGAGCAGGCCAACCGCTGTGGAATGTTTTATGTGAATCATCGCTGGCTGGGAGGAATGCTGACCAATTTCCTGACGATTAAGCGATCCATTGATCGATTGAATAAACTGGAAGCAATGAAGAATGAAGAGATATACAATCTCCTCCCGAAAAAAGAAGTCTTGGAATTGGAGAAAGAGAGGAGTCGGTTGGAGAAATCTCTGGGGGGCATCAAAAAGATGGATCGACTTCCTGGGACCATCTTCGTCGTGGATCCCAAAAAGGAAAGGATTGCCGTGAGGGAGGCTCGAAAAATTGGGATCCCCTCCATCGGCATCGTCGATACCAATTGCAATCCCGAAGAGCTGGATTACATCATCCCAGGAAATGATGATGCGATCCGAGCGATCCAACTGTTCGCCACTAAAATTGCGGATGCGGTCGTTGAGGGAAAACAGATTTATGAAAAACAACTCCAGACGGAGGGAGCTAAAGAAGAAAAAGAGAGGGCAGAAAAAGGAGAGCCCCAAAAAGAGATACAGGTAGAGGAAGTGGTCGAGAGAGTGGAGGAGGAATAAGGTTGAATGGAAATTTCTATTGAATTGGTAAAAGACTTAAGACAGAGGACGGGGGCCGGGGTAATTGACTGCAAGGCAGCCCTTCAAGAAGCCCAAGGAAATATAGAAGCAGCGATCGATTACCTCCGGCGGAAAGGATTGGCCACTGCTGCGAAGAAGGCAGGCCGAATTGCGACCGACGGCCTGGTCTCCTCATACATCCATGCCGGAGGGAAGATGGGAGTGCTGGTCGAGATCAACTGCGAAACCGATTTTGTCGCAAAGACGGAAGATTTTCAAACCTTCGTTAAAAATATCGCCATGCATATCGCTGCTGCCAACCCTCAATATATCCGGAGGGAAGAAATCCCCGCAGAGGTGTTGGAAAGAGAGCGGGCAATCTATCGAACGCAAGCCCTGGATTCAGGAAAACCTCAAAAAGTAATCGATAAAATTGTCGAAGGGAAAATGGAGAGGTTCTATTCTGAGGTTTGCCTCTTGGAACAGACCTACGTCAGGGACTCCGATCTCACGATCAAGGAATTCCTGGACGCCATGATTGCCAGGGTCGGGGAGAACATTACGATCCGTCGGTTTGCAAGATTTCAACTGGGTGAGGGATTATCCTCTTAATCATTAACGACAGCCTCTTCTTCGGTGAAGTAGACCCCGTTAGAAATTCCAGCTGGGTATTAGACCCTACCGGAATGATTTAAAAGTTAACCCCGCCGAAGTCAGTGGGGCATGATTTCTAACGGGGTAGAGGAAGTTGTCTTCCCCGAAATATCCGGACTGGGCAGGGAAGAATCCATTGACTCATTCGGCGGCGCCAAGACTTCGGCGTGAGCTCAGTCGAACGCCCTGCTTTTGAAGGGGGTTAAGAAACACTGCTCAGGGTCAACCTTGAGCCCTTGGCCTTTTGGCCGAGGAGCCGAAGGGTTAACCTAAACGCTTGTTCCTCCATGAAAAGACCCCAATATAAAAGGATCCTCTTAAAACTGAGCGGTGAGGTGTTAACGGGTGAGAGAGGTTTTGGAATTGATCCTGTTGTGATCCAGAAGATTGCTCAAGAGATCAAAGAAGTAAAAAATCTGAGGGTGGAGGTAGCCATTGTCATTGGCGGAGGCAATATCTTTCGGGGAATGGCAGCCAGTGCAAAAGGAATGGACAGAGCCTCCGCAGATTATATGGGGATGCTGGCCACCGTGATGAACGGCATTGCTCTTCAGGATGCTCTCGAAAAGATCGATGTTCAGACCCGAGTCCAAACAGCCATTGAAATGCGGGAGGTCGCTGAACCCTACATTCGAAGAAGAGCCATTCGCCATCTGGAAAAAGGCCGGGTGGTCATCTTCGCCGGAGGGACGGGAAACCCTTATTTCACCACCGATACCACCGCTTCCCTCCGAGCCATGGAAATTGAAGCAGACGTTATTCTCAAGGCCACCAAGGTCGATGGCGTCTATGATGCAGATCCACTGCTCCACAAGCATGCCCATAAATATCGTGAACTCACCTATCTCGACGTCCTCAAGAAACAATTAAAGGTCATGGATGCAACGGCGATTTCTCTCTGCATGGACCATCAGATTCCTATCATCGTCTTCAATTTAAAGCGAAAGGGAAATGTCAAACGGGTTGTTTTGGGAGAAAGAATAGGAACGAAAGTGAGGGGATGAATCATGGATGAGAAGACTTATACAGAAACTGTCGCCAAGATGGAAAAGACCCTCTCCTCCCTCAAGACAGATTTGAATAAGATCAGGACGGGCAGAGCTTCCCTCGCCCTCTTCGATGATATCCGAGTGGACTACTACGGGACGCCGACCCCTCTCAACCAGATGGCCACCTTGTCCGTCCCCGAGCCAGACTGATCACCATTCAACCCTGGGATACCTCCGCCATTGGCGAAATTGAAAAGGCCATCCTCAAATCAGAACTCGGGGTAACCCCTGCGAGTGACGGGAAGATCATCCGCATCAATATCCCACGATTGACAGAGGAACGTCGTAAGGAACTGGTTAAGGTGGTAAAAAAGATGGCCGAAGGGGCAAAAGTGGCGATTCGAAATATCCGAAGAGAGGCAAATGACCAGTTGAAAGGATTGGAGAAAAATAAAAAGATTTCTCAGGACCAACTTCACCAGTGGATGGATAAGGTACAAAAATCCACGGATCAATTTATTGAGAAAGTGGATGGTGTTCTTGCCGCCAAGGAGAAAGAAATTTTAGAAATCTCTTAACCTCAAAGGGGGTGATGCCAGTGGCTTATGTCATTACGGAAGAATGTGTGGCCTGCGGGACCTGTGCAGAAGAATGTCCTGCTGAAGCCATTGATGAAGGGGAACCCTATGCCATCAACGAAGAGAAATGTACCGAATGTGGAAGCTGTTTTGAGGTATGCCCCGTTGAAGCGATTGTCGAAAAATGAGACTGAAGGGGGAAGAGGAATCCTTCTGAACATCTTCCCCTTTTTCCCCTCCTAAGATCTTCCCTTTCTGCTGACCCTTTTCTTCATGAATCATGGATTGAAAAACAGTATCTGATATGCTAATTTAAAAAATAATTGACCTGAGAACTCGTTTACTAAGAACCTCACGTCTCGGTCTCCAAAAGGGCCTGTCAATCGTGACAGAAATCGATAAAGAAAAACTTCCCCATCATATCGCCATCATTATGGATGGAAATGGTCGCTGGGCCAAAAAGAAGCTCCTGAACCGGATCAGCGGCCACATCAAAGGAGTCAATGCCGTCAGGGAGGTTGTCACGGCTTGCCGGGAATTGGGGATCAAGGTATTAACCCTCTACGCCTTCTCGATGGAGAATTGGAGGAGGCCTGCGGAGGAGGTCAATGCCTTGATGGGATTGCTAAAGGAATATCTTCAGAAAGAATGTGCGGAGATGGTTCAGAATAATATCCGACTCAATGTCATCGGTCGCGTTGAAGATCTTCCTCTTGACGTCCAAACGACCTTGCAAGAGACGAAGAAAAAGACCGAACACTGCGACGGGATGATTCTCAATTTAGCATTGAGTTATGGCGGTCGTTCCGAAATCCTTCACGCTGTTCAAGGAATCATCTCCGATCTCCCAAAGGGCAAGATCAAACCGGAGGACATTACGATTCAACGGTTTTCTCAATACCTCTGGACTCATGGGATACCTGATCCGGACCTTCTCATCCGGACCAGTGGTGAATTCCGCATTTCCAACTTCCTTCTTTGGCAGATCGCCTACACAGAGTTATATGTCACCGACACCCTGTGGCCGGATTTCGATCGAAAAGAACTCCTGAAGGCCATCTCCGATTATCAGTCCAGAGAGAGAAGGTTCGGTCTGACCAGTGAACAACTGAATGGAAGAGAAGAATAATTGAATAATAAGTTATGAATTATAAGTTAAGAGTTTAGAGTTCGAAGATCTAAAAAGATAAACTCTGAACTCCTGCCTGCGCGTAGCCGCTTCGGCGAAGGCAGGCCGAACTAATTACTCCGAACTATTCAAAGGGGTGGTATGGGAAAAATAGAAAAGAGGAAGGTATGGATGGCGTTGATCATGATTCCTCCCATCATCCTTTTAATCGTCCTGGGACATCCTGCTTTTCTCCACCTCATGGTGTTTCTGGCCACTTTTTTCGGACTCCGTGAGTATTACAACCTTGTCCTTCCTGACTCCAAATGGATCGAACGTGCAGTAGGCATCGGGTTAGGATTGGTCCTTTCGATCATCGTTTCATTCGGGGAGATGAAAGAAATTTCTCCGTTCTTCGTCATCGTACTTCTGATTCTTTCTCTCCTCTTCATGGTCACCTCAAAGGATCTTTCTTCGACGATCTCGAATATGGGGATGGCCCTCTTTGGAATCCTCTTTATCGGATTTCTTCTCGCTTATGTCTCGCTCGTTCGAAACATGACGAATGGAAGGCTATGGGTTCTTTTTCTCATCATAACGGTCTGGGCCGGGGACATCTCTGCCCTGCTGAGCGGCTCCTTCTTCGGAAGGCACAAACTCTATCCCAAGATTAGTCCGAAAAAAACTGTTGAAGGATTGGTCGGAGCGATCGTCGGCTCGATCATTGTGGCACTCGCCTTTGCCCTGTTGTTCATCCCAAATTTGCAAAAGAGATCCTGTATCCTTCTGGCCATCGGCTTAGGGATTTTCGGGCAATTGGGAGATTTTACGGAGTCGATGTTGAAGCGAAGTGCTCAGGTAAAGGATTCCGGTGCTCTTATTCCAGGCCATGGAGGCATGTTGGATCGGTTAGATAGTTTTCTCTTCTCCGCCCCTTTTCTTCACTACGCCCTCCTCTATTTCTTGAAGGAGATCCCATGAGGCGTCTGTCCGTCCTCGGCTCAACAGGTTCGATTGGGGTCAATACCCTCCGCATCGTCAGTCAATTTCCGGAACGATTTGAGGTGGTCAGCCTTTCTGCCGGTCTCAATACGCAGCTTCTCAAACAGCAAATTCTCCAGTTTCGACCGAAGATCGTCTCCGTTCTCAATAAAGAATTGTCAGAGGCCCTCCGGAGGGAACTTCCTAACGTATCCGTTGAAATCGTCCATGGGGTAGAGGGGCTCATTCAAGTAGCCACTCATCCAGAAGTCGATCAGGTCGTTTCGGCGATCGTGGGGGCGGTCGGTCTCATCCCTACCCTTTCCGCCATCAAGACCGGAAAAAGCATTGCCCTGGCCAACAAAGAATCGTTGGTCATGGCAGGAAAGATTCTGATGGAAGAGGCAAAGCGGAATCAGGTTCAGATTCTACCGGTGGACAGTGAACACAGCGCCATCTTCCAGGCATTGCTCGGCCACCAAAGGGGAGATGTCCATCGCCTTATCCTCACTGCATCGGGAGGACCTTTCCGGAACCTCCCCCTTTCCAGACTTCACGATGTCACCGTAAGAGAAGCCCTCAACCACCCTCACTGGGAGATGGGAAAGAAGATCACCATCGACTCTGCGTCACTGATGAACAAAGGATTGGAGGTCATCGAGGCTCACTGGCTTTTCGATATCCCGATTGAAAAGATCGTTGTCCTCATCCATCCGCAGAGCGTCGTTCATTCGATGGTTGAATATGTCGATGGCTCGATTGTCGCCCAGATGGGGATTGCAGATATGAAGATCCCGATCTCCTATGCCCTTTCCTTCCCTGAGCGGCTCAATCTGAACTTACCTCCTCTGGACCTTTCAAAAAGTGAAGCCCTTACTTTTTCCCCTCCTGATTCAGAAAGGTTTCCTTGTCTCAAATTGGCCTACCAATCGATCGAGATCGGAGAGACCATGCCCGCCGTCCTCAATGCGGTCAATGAAGTGGCAGTCAATGCCTTCATGGATGGGGCGATTCGATTTACGCAGATGCCTCTTCTTATCCAGCAGGTGATGGAAAGCCATGAAGTAAAACCTGTCCATACGGTCGAAGACATCCTGAGAGCCGATCAATGGGCCAGGGAAAAAACAAAAGCTCTCTTAGGAGGAAGAAAAACGTGTTAATCACCATTGTTGCAACAGTGATCGTTTTGGGAATTCTCGTCTTTGTCCATGAGCTGGGCCATTTTTTGCTGGCAAAGAAGTTAGGAGTGAAAGTTCTAAAATTCTCCCTGGGTTTTGGACCTAAGCTCATTGGAAAGAAAATCGGAGAAACAGAATACCAAGTTGCCGTCTTTCCCTTAGGAGGATTTGTAAAACTTCTTGGGGAAGACCCACATGAAGAACTCAAAGAAGAGGACCGTGGCCGTTCCCTCTGGGTACAGCCGATTTGGAGACGACTATTCATCTTCTGCGCAGGATCTTTTTTCAATCTCTTTCTCGCGATCGTCCTCTTTTCAAGTGTTAACCTATTTAAAGGTGTTGCCCCTGTCCCAACAATCCCCCCAAAAGTAGGGGAAATCAGTGCTGGTTTACCTGCAGAAAAGGCAGGGCTCAGAAAGGGAGATCTCATCCTTTCAATCAATGGTAAAAATATTTCAAAATGGGAAGAATTGCATGAAATCATAAGCTTTAGCAAAGGAAAAGAGCTCTCACTTAAAATAGACCGTGATGGTGAAATTCACGAATTGCGAGTGACTCCAATCACTGTCTCGGAAGAAACAATTTTCGGTGAAAAAATCCAATCCTTTAGAATCGGGATAGTACCTCCCCGTGTAAATGTCGAGATCAAGAGGGTTGGCCCGTTAACAGCCATAGGCTATGGATTTTCTCAAACCTGGCAGACCATCGAGTTTTTTATGATTGGGATTGTAAAAATTATCCAAAGAGTGATCCCGGCAAACCAGATAGGCAGTGTTATCATGATCGCTAAGCTAACGGGTGAACAAGCCAAAAAAGGAATTGTAGACCTGGCCCTGTTGACCGCTCTTATCAGTATTAATCTTGGCATTATCAACTTGTTTCCCATACCCGTTCTTGATGGTGGACACCTTCTCTTTTTAGGATTAGAGGCGATTTTGCGAAGACCTATTAGCCTTCGGAAGATGGAAATCGCCCAACAAATCGGATTAATTTTTCTCATACTCCTGATGCTCTTTGCCTTCCGCAATGACATGATCCGTTATTTTTTCCCGGGTGGGTTTAAATTCTGAGATATGAATCCAGGATTCAGGAATTGGGGAATTGGGGATTTGGGAATTTGGGAATTTGGGAATTTTGGGATTACCAATTCCTCAATCCCTAAATTCTAAATTTGGTGAAAAGTATGAAAGTCCTGGGCATTGATACCTGCACATCCTGTGAAAGCGTGGGATTGATTGATGACGGAGAAGTCATCTCCGATTACCTCCTCAATATCCCGGTGACCCATTCTGAAAGACTCCTCGGTGCAGTCGAATTTGTTCTCAGAGAAGCTTGTTGTCCTATTGGAAACATAGACGGATGGGCAATTGCCCTCGGCCCGGGCTCCTTTACAGGTTTGAGAATCGGAGTGGGCACTGTGAAAGGCCTGGCCTTTGCCACCGGAAAACCTGTGGCAGGTGTCTCCATCCTTGACGTCTTAGCTTCTCAGATCGCTCCCACCCCGCACCTCATCTGTCCGATCCTCGATGCCAGGAAAAGCGAAGTCTATACCGCTTTTTATCGTTATGAGAAAGGGACTTTCCTCAGGCGACAATCGGATTATCAGGCTATTCGGCCTGAAGATCTTGTCAAAAAGATTACGGAACCAACAATCTTCCTCGGTGACGGAGTAAAAACCTATGGGGACTTTCTCCTAAATTCCCTCCCCTCTTCGGCCATCTTCCCACCTGCTCCCCTCCATGTTTCCCATGGCTCAATGGTGGCAAAATTGGGGTTTGAGCTTCTTAGCAAAGGGGAGCACTTGAACCTTTCAACTTTTTCCCCTATCTATATCCGGCCTTCAGAAGCTGAGATGAAATGGCGGCAAACACATTCTGATTGACCATAATCCGTAATCAAAATTAAAAACCTTAGGGATATCCCTGTCATACTGAAATTTTTCAGCATCTCTCATTTTCGATAACCCATAGATCCTGGCACGAAGTGATGAACGAATGTGAATCAACGAGCCTGATCTTCATCAGGCCAAGGTTCAGGATGACGATTACGGATTATAGATTGACAAACAGCCTGGATTATATTAGTCTTTTTTGTTAAGCGGTCTGTTATTACAACGTTTTTCTATCGGGGGCTGAGATGATGACCAAAGAGGAGGTATTGATCGAAAGACTGATGAGAGAAAATGAGGAATTTTCGAAGGTCAAGCAAGCACATAGCCAGCTTGCGAAACAATTGGAGGAATTGGAAAAGAAGCCCTTTCTCACCCCTCAGGATGAGACGGAGATAAAAATCATCAAGAAGAGAAAATTGGCACTTAAGGACCAGATGGAAAAAATTCTGGTGCAATACCGATGAGTAAAAATCAATGTCAAAGTTCAAAATCCCTGCCTTCGCCGAAGCGGCTTCGCGCAGGCAGGCAATTGCCAAATGAATGCCAAAATCCAGGCTAATGTTAAGGCTTAGAATCTAGTCTTTTTAGCTTTAACCTTAACTTCAGTCTTAACCTTTATTTTAAGATTTGGAATTTGGCATCCATTTTGCTTCTCAACACTAAAAATCTACGGTTTTTATGAAAAAGACGGGCTCTCAAATCATTGTTGAATCTTTGAAGAAGGAAGGGGTGGATATCATTTTCAATTACCCAGGCGGGGCCGTTATTCCGCTTTTTGATGAACTTCAAAATGCTCCATTCCGACAGATCTTAGTCCGACATGAGCAGGCTGCGGTCCATGCGGCGGACGGGTATGCGCGGGCGACAGGAAAGGTGGGAGTGGTCATCGTCACCTCTGGGCCGGGGGCAACCAATACCGTCACTGGCATTGCCACCGCCTTTATGGACTCTGCCCCAATCGTTGTCTTGACCGGTCAGGTCCCTACCCTTCTCATTGGAAACGATGCCTTTCAGGAAGCCGATATTGTCGGCATCACCAGACCGTGTACCAAGCACAACTACCTTGTGAAGGATATTAAAGATTTAGCTCGAACCTTAAAGGAAGCCTTTTATGTGGCACGAAGCGGAAGACCTGGACCAGTTCTTATTGATCTTCCCAAAGACGTCTTGGTCAACTCCACTGAATTCAAATATCCTGAAAAAGTCTTTATTCGTGGTTACCAGCCCACTTATGAAGGACATCTTGGCCAGATTCAGAGGGCTGTAAAACTTATGTTGAAGTCTAAGAAGCCCGTTCTCTATGTCGGAGGCGGAATCATTTCTTCAAATGCCTCAAAGGAGCTTACCCTTTTCGCTGAAAAATTGGGTATCCCTGTCACGATGACCTTGATGGGATTGGGCGGCATCCCAGGCAATCATCCTCTCTCTTTGGGCATGTTGGGAATGCATGGAACCTATTGGGCCAATATGTCGATCATGGAGTCTGACCTCCTCATCGCCATCGGATCTCGTTTCGATGATCGGGTAACCGGAAAGATCGAGGCCTTTGCTCCCCAGGCCAAAATCATCCATATCGATATCGATCCTACCTCCATCAGCAAAAATGTGAGAGTGGATCTTCCCATTGTCGGGGACTGTAAACACATCCTCTCCAAGATTCTCTCCCTCCTCGGAGAGGAAGATATTGCTGCCTTCAAGGCGGGGATGGAGAAATGGCATCATCAAATCGACAAATTCAAGGCCATCCATAATATGAGTTATGAGCAGAAAGAAATCATCAAACCCCAATACGTCATCGAAAAGATTTTTGAACTGACCAAGGGCGATGCGATCATCTCCACCGAGGTGGGACAAAACCAGATGTGGACGGCTCAGTACTTCTCATTCCTCAAACCAAGGACATTGCTCACTTCGGGGGGGTTGGGAACAATGGGTTATGGATTGCCTGCAGCCATGGGTGCCCAGGCTGCTTTTCCAAATAAGCTGGTCATCGATATTTCAGGCGACGGGAGTTTCCAGATGAACTCTCAGGAACTGGCCACGGTCGTCCAATATCATCTACCGGTGAAAGTGGTGATCCTGAACAACGGTTACCTTGGAATGGTGAGACAGTGGCAGGAATTCTTCTATGGAAAACGATACGCCTCCGTTTCCCTGGAAGGTGTCTCTCCGGACTTTGTCAAATTGGCCGAAGCTTACGGAGCAGTGGGTTTGAGGGCGACCAAGCCGGAGGAGGTACTCCCCATATTGAAGAAGGCGTTCTCGATTCCCGGGCCCGTCATCATTGATTTTGAGATTGATCCAGAAGAAAATGTCTATCCCATGGTCCCGGCAGGAGAACCGCTCAACCAGATGAGGCTGGTGTAAGAGGAGGATATCAAATTCCAAAATCCAAGCACCAATCTCCAAATAAATTCCAATCATCAATATCCGAAACTTTTGGTGATTGGGATTTGGATATTGTTTGGGTTTTGGAATTTTGGATTTGGAGCTTTAGAAGCCTATGCGTCACGTCATCACTCTTTTAGTCGAAAATGAATTTGGCGTCCTGACCCGAATTGCAGGACTCTTCAGCGGCAGGGGTTTCAACATCGAAAGCTTGTGCGTGGCTGAAACCCTCGATCCCACTGTGTCGACCATGACCATCGTTACCCGCGGGGATGACCAGATCCTTGAACAGGTGCTCAAACAACTGAATAAATTGATCTCAGTGATCAAGGTTGTCGATCTCATTGAAAAGGACTTTGTCGAACGGGAGATGGTATTGGTGAAGGTCTCAGCCACTCCTGAGACGCGAGAGGAAATCCTGAGAGTGGTCGATATCTTCAGAGGCAAGGTGATCGATGTGGGAGCCAAAACCTACACGATCGAGGTGACCGGGGATGAAAAAAAGATTAATGCCATCCTCGCCCTCTTCAAGCCTCTCGGCATTAAAGAACTGGTCAGGACAGGCCGTGTGGCCATGATCAGAGGGAGTAAAATCACAACGGAACCTGGTGGCTAGATCCCAGAAGATGAAGATTACCAAGAACTGTCCTCCCCCTTGACGGGGGAGGATTGAGGTGGGGGTGGATTGAGATAGTGTTCTCCCCCTCACCCTCGCCCTCTCCCACGAGGGGAGAGGGAATAATCTGTCTTTTTTCTAAATAAGGGAAAGGAGTTCAGGGATGAAAATCTATTATGACAAGGATGCAAATCTCAGTAGCCTGAAGGGAAAAAAGATTGCGATTATCGGCTATGGGAGCCAGGGGCATGCCCAGGCTCAAAATCTGCGAGATAGCGGTCTCAATGTGATCGTTGCCGAAATGAAGGGAACTGAGAATTATCAGTTTGCCCTCCAAGATGGCTTCAAGCCGATCAGCGCCTCGGAGGCATCGAAACAAGCCGATCTTATTCAAATCCTCACCCAGGATGATGTCCAGGCCAAACTCTATGAAATGGACGTTAAGCCCAATCTTCCAAAAGGGAAAACCCTCTTGTTCTCTCATGGATTCAATATCCACTTTGGCCAGATTGTTCCTCCCAAAGAAATCGATGTGGTGATGATCGCCCCGAAAGGTCCCGGCCATTTGGTGCGAAGAGAATTTCAAAAGGGAGCGGGCGTCCCGTCATTAGTGGCTATTTATCAGGATTTCTCAAAGAAGGCCAGGCAGACGGCCCTGGCTTATGCCAAAGGCATCGGTGCCACTCGAGCCGGCGTGATTGAAACCACCTTTAAAGAGGAGACCGAAACAGACCTCTTTGGAGAGCAGGCGGTTCTCTGTGGAGGGGTGACCGAACTCATCAAGGCAGGCTTCGATACACTGGTGGAGGCCGGATATCAGCCGGAGATCGCCTATTTCGAGTGTCTCCACGAATTGAAACTCATCGTGGACCTGATTTATGAGGGAGGAATTCCCTTCATGCGTTACTCCGTCAGCGATACGGCCGAATACGGCGACCTGACACGAGGGAAGCGGATCATCACCTCGGAAACCCGTGAGGAGATGAAGCGGATGCTCAAGGAAGTACAGACGGGAAGTTTTGCAAAGGAATGGATTTTGGAAAATCAGGTAAGGCGCCCCATGTTCAATGCCTTGAGGAAGAAGGAAGCTGAGCATCCGATCGAAGAGGTCGGGAAGAAATTGCGGTCCATGATGGGTTGGCTCCAAGAGAAGAAAAAGTGATGGGACAGAATCAATGGCACATTGCTAAAGAAGGGCTTCCCTTCTTTATCCCCATGGTTCTCTTAACGATTATTCTTGGGATCGTGGGGTGGAAGGTTTGGATGTTTCTGGGAATCCTTCTTTCTCTGTTCATCGCCTATTTTTTTAGGAACCCGAGGAGAGAGATCCCAAACCTTCAGAACATCGTTCTCTCTCCAGCCGATGGCAGGGTCGTTCATGTCGGGGAATGCGAGGAAGATCGTTTTTTAAAGGAAAAAGCTTTAAAGATAAGTATTTTTATGTCCCTGTTCGATGTTCACATCAATCGGGCACCTGTTTCTGGAAAGATTCTCGAAAGAAATTATCTCCCGGGCCGATTTTTGGTGGCCAGTGTGGAGAAGTCATCCCTCCTCAATGAGCAAAATGCAGTGATCCTGGAAACCGAGGATCGGTTTAAAATCCTCCTGATCCAGATTGCAGGTTTTGTGGCAAGAAGGATTGTCTGCTATGCCAAGGCAGGCGATCTCTTGAGGAAGGGAGAAATCTTTGGCTTGATCCGATTTGGATCGAGGGTCGATCTCTACCTCCCCCTTGAAGTGAAACCTATTGTCAGGGTGGGACAGCATGTAAAGGGAGGGGAATCGATCATTGGGTATCGAGTATGAAAAAGAAAAGAACACCCACGAAAATGAGAAGGGGAATCTACATCCTTCCTAATCTTCTCACGACCGGTAATCTCCTGTGCGGATTCTGGTCGATCATCTCTGTGTTTCAGGAACGATTTTACCTTGCCGCGGTGGCCATCCTACTGGCAGCGGTTTTCGATGTCTTCGATGGAAAGGTGGCCAAGCTTTCAGGAGCCACTTCCAAATTCGGAATGCAGTATGACTCGCTGGCCGACCTCGTCTCCTTTGGAATCGCTCCGGCTCTGCTCGCCTTCAGCTGGGCGCTCAGGCCTTATGGAAAATTTGGCTGGCTGGCTGCTTTCCTTTTCGTAGCCTGCGGGGCAATCAGGCTGGCCAGGTACAATGTGATGGCATCCACCGGAGAGACAAAGTATTTTAAGGGACTTCCCATCCCTGTCGCCGCGGCGATGATTGCCTTCACCATCCTTCTCTACTTCCAGTTGATTGAGACGGGCTGGGTCAAAGATATTGTAATCCTGGTGATGATTTACATCCTGGCCTTCTTGATGGTATCGAACATCCGGTACTTCAGCTTTAAAGAACTCAATTTGGCCAAACGAAAACCGTTCAGCATTTTTATTTTTGTTGTCCTTTCGCTGGTTGTGATCGTCATGGAACCTGTTGTTGTCCTCTCTGGTTTCATTCTCCTCTACGTCTTCTCTGGTCCAGCGAATATGGTGTTAGCATGGCACAAGAAGAAGGTTTTTAGAAAGATGGAGCCGATTCCAGAAGAGGATCGGGTGCTCCGTGGATGATTTTGTTTGCCATCTTTCATATTTTTATGTAAATTAATCTTCTAAAGATACCTCGGTAGCTTTTACCCGCCGGAGGGAGGCAATCGGCAGCAGCGCCAGGCAGGAATCATCAATAATCAAATAGCTTTAATACTGGGTTCATGTTTCGGTCATTGAAATTTGGTTATTGGGGATTATTGGGATTTGGTTATTGGAATTTTTACATATTCCTCGGTAGCTCAATCGGCAGAGCGGGTGGCTGTTAACCACTAGGTTGCAGGTTCGAGTCCTGCCCGGGGAGCCAGCAAACAATGAGGCCCGTACAAAAGTATGGGCCTTTTTTGTTTGCTGATTTTCCCTTTTGGAGGACTCGAAGCGAGGATTCCGCCGACCGATCAGGGAGGAAAAGCCCCACAAAGTGCTGCGACAGGAATCCGAAGGGGAGGTGACGCAGGGAGAAACAGGTTGTTTCGACCGTAGTGACCGAGTCCTACCCGGGGAGGCATTTCGAGAGCAAAAAGTAGCTTTGGTTTCTATTGTGTTATTGCAAGACCTGATCTTTTTGTTCTTTTTTCACAAATGTAGAGGCATTTGCCAATGGGCCAGAAAAAATCTTGACATACTAATCGTCATTTGTCATGATATATGACGACTATGGCGGCAAACGAAAAAACACCAAATGGCCCGGTCTACGTCGAGCGAGTTCTGAATCTCCCTTTTCTTCTTCAGAAAAAATCTCATTTCCTTTTCGGCCCACGGCAGACGGGGAAAACCTCTCTCATTCGTCATTCCCTGAAAGGAGTGAGGTCATATGATCTCCTCGACAACTCCGTATATCTGTCTTTAAGCCAGGATCCGGGCCGCATTGCCCAGGAAATCAACCCACGAGACAAAATCGTTGTCGTAGATGAAATCCAGCGTTTGCCGGTCCTCCTCAACGAAGTCCACCGGCTGATAGAGGAACGTGGCATTCGTTTTCTTCTTACTGGATCCAGCGCACGGAAACTTCGGCGAGGTGGAGTAAACCTCTTAGGTGGACGGGCACGAACAAAATACATGCACCCCCTCACCTATCGGGAGCTTGGAAACCAATTTAATCTGTTCAAAGCCATCGAGCGAGGGCTTCTCCCTTCGATCTATCTCTCGGATGATCCCCATGCAGACCTTGAAGCCTATACGGGCTCCTATCTGCAGCAAGAGATCGTTGCCGAAGGGGTCACCCGTAATGTACCTGCTTTCAGCCGTTTTCTGAAAGTGGCTGCTCTGTGCAACGGCACGGTCGTGAATTTTACAAACGTCTCGAATGATGCTCAAGTGCCCCGTACTACGGTTTACGAATATTTTGAAATCCTGAAGGATACGTTGCTCCTCTATGAACTCCCCTCATGGCGCAAATCAAAAAAGAGAAAGCCTTTGACCTCTTCCAAATACTATTTTTTTGATGTGGGGGTGGTGGCCACGCTTCAAGGTCGGCAGTTTCGGCCGGGCACTCCAGAATTCGGCGAGGCATTTGAGACGTATCTCATGCATGAACTGGTAAGCTACCGTGACTACATTTCCGGAGAGTCGCTGAGCTACTGGCGCTCCACTTCAGGATTTGAGGTTGATTTCATTCTGGGTGATCATACGGCGGTAGAGGTGAAGGCAAAAGAAAATGTCTCGGCCAATGATTTGAAATCCCTTCGGGCCTTCGCTGAAGAAAAGAAGCTGAAACGTTATCTCTGCGTGAGCCTTGGACCACGCAGACGAAATCTGGAGAATGTGACCATCCTACCCTTTCGAGAATTCTTGGAAGCCCTCTGGAGTCGCGAATATTCGTCGTAGTATCATGGGAGAACTCACTGATTGACGGGTGGCAGGAAATCCGCTCAAACCTCATCAAACAAGAAATCGAAAGAAGTCCCCCTCGAATTTACAAGTTCCCTTGTCGAGGAGTCCTGCCCGGGGAGCCATTTCGACGCGAAAGGGCAGTATCACTCCATTGATACTGTCCCTTTCTTGCTCAAGGCCTCCGACCGAGCACAAAGGATGGCGTCGAAATGGCCCTGAGCTTGCCTTGAGCTCGCCCCGAGCGTACTGAAGGGCGTGTCGAAGGGCTATTTCTGGAGGAAAGAGTAGCTTTGGTGTCCATTGTATTATTGCAAGACCTGACTCTTTTGTTCCAGAATAGAGAATTAAATAGCATAGTTGCCTTTTTGGAGTGATCCTATCCTTAAAATCCCAGATGAATAATTCTATACGAAGTTCGGAATATCCGATAGAAAATCAAATCGGCCATTTCTACATTAGTTAGTGGGCAGGGTTTGGTAACGTTCGTGATAAAAAATGGATCAATTTGATTAGGCTTTTTGTGATGGACGCATAAATCCGACGAATATGAAATTGATTATTAATGTAACAATTGTCGCAAAGAAAGCCAATGAAATAGAAAAAGCTCCTTCCTTATGTTCCAAGCCAAAAATCATTGCAAGACAACTCTTTACTTCAGTTACAAGTAGAAATATTGTAGACATTACGGCCACTACAAGAACTATTGCCAAAGAAAGCCATCCGGGTTTTGAAGTGAATTCCGCCTTGCCACCCTTCTCTAATAACTTAAAAAGGCTGTAGGCTTTCTTATTGGCGATATATGCAATGACACTAAGAAGTAAGAGAAAACACAATATCATTATTACTGATTTTACAAGTTCCGAAGTCACTTTTCTATCTGCTTTCTTTGCTCAATTTTTACCATTGTATAGAAGCCAAGAGATGCAACCAAGAACAATATTGCCAAAAACGGGTTTATAATATGAACCTTTAGTAAAAATGAAATCAAAAGAGAAAAAATAGTTATAGAAACCCCAATAAGAGAGATAATTTCGATATTCGTCACGGCATTATATTTGATACAATCAATAATATTCATGTTTTCTTCCTTAATGAACTTAATTATTTCAGACCGAGCTTTGCCCAACTCTTCAGTCATATGTTGACGGGTTTTGTGTGCTTCTTCTGTTGTTACAGTAACAACCGATTGTTGCAATAAATATAAATAACTATATATTTTCTCCTGTTCGGCCTTGCCCAACTTACGAATCAATTCTTCATACTTCTTATCTTCTATAGACTCCTCGGGTTTTTCGGGATAAATTTCAGATGAAGGACGATTGCTAATAAAAAGTTTTACAACCACTGTTACTCCTTTTTAAGAGTGGATTTGAAAATATCAAGTTGTTTCTTTGCCAACCGAAGCACGTTAATAAATCTATCGAAATCTGACTCGGTTATGACGAAATAATTGTATCTCCTACCTCCAGGCCCGTCTGTTGTTACTTCTAATGCAATTCCCGGGAAAAGGCTTGACACTCTTGTTGAATATGACTCTGGATTATCCTTTGCAGTAAATTCCTTCTCAAAAGATGGCAAAAGAAGACACCGAGTAACACATCTCCTATAAACACGTAGAACAGAGTTGTATAAATCAGCGGCTGTGTCAGCGTAAATTGCTTTTGATTTCTCTGAAAGTTTTTCATATCCAGTTTTTAGTTTATCAATAGCTTTGTCAGAAATGATGTCTAGGGTAACTAAATCGTCAATGAAATTTTCTAAACTATCATTATATTGAGATAGAAGCGAAGCAGTATATTCCAGAGTCCCAAATAAAGAATAAATCTTTTCCATGGGAAGATTCGCCTTTTGTGAAATTTCAAAGCGAACTTGTTCCTCTATTAATATATCTTTAGGGTCTCTTAATTTGGATAAATATTCCGCAATATTATCAATTTGCTCAAAAGTTATAGATTGGTAAACTTTAAGGTCTTCCTTGAATTTTTCCGGCAGAGTGGTTACTGCTATCGCTTTTGTCTTCATGTGATTCCCCAAATTATAGGTGTGAATTAATTAGAATCGGTGAGTTATATTTATACAAAATATAAATTATTCTCTCTAAATTGTAAACATAATTTCTGAATTTGTCAAAAGTCTTAATTCTTAGACCATTTGTGAATTACAACTTTCTTACTTTGTTTATTCTCTGTTCCTAAGAGTAATGGATGACGGAAATCAAATTTACGAAAATTGTAATAAACTGGAATAGAAAAGTCAATAAATATTTGAAGCTTTTGGCCGTCAATCCGTTTTTAGTGGTACCGTGGTGTTCTTTATTCAAAAGCCTGTAGGGAAAGAAAATGAAGGAATCATTGGATCAGGGGTCGATTCTTCAATCGTCACATTTTCCAAGAAGCCCTTTGAATAAATTCTGAGCATTTCGATCATCGCTCAGCCGATCCCTCAATCTCCTTCACTCCTGGCTCACCGATCTATCACCCACTCGGAAAAGCTCTCCTATCTCCGGCCTCTTAATCTTTACTTTACTAGTAAAAGAAAAACTCCTTGACAAACCTTTGGCAGAAAGTTAAACAACCAAAGAATGCGTTTCTGCTCATCCATTCATGAGGAGGAATTGGATGAAAGAGGGTCATCTTCCGCCGATTTGCTCGAAGAGGATTCGAATCTTATGCCAAATGGGATTGATGGGATTGATTGTAGTATCTCTCATCCCCTTGGTGGTCAAGGACGTTTTTGCAGATGTTCCGACCAGCGGGGGGTCTAGTAGGCCTCAGATCTTATTCGTAAAAAATATGCAAGGAAACGAAATGATCGAAAATACAAACCTTTACGAGACAATATTCAAGCGGAAATCGGTCAGAGAATACGATCTGACTCCGCTTGATGGGCATACGCTCGCGGAGATTATGGCACATATGAGCGCTTTAAAGCCCATGTATGATGATATCAAAATCGAAATGAAACTTGTGTCGCAAAAGGATGTTAAGGGTTTTTTGTTGGCAAAAGCACCCCATTATCTTGCAGTATT
The DNA here is from genome assembly GCA_963827685.1 of uncultured delta proteobacterium. GTDB lineage: Bacteria > Desulfobacterota > BSN033 > BSN033 > UBA1163 > UBA1163. Next base: position 721,752 of record CAWHBU010000003.1, read on the forward strand.
TTCAGAAACTAAAGATGGATATTTAACGAATGTTGGTTTTATGCTGCAGCAGATGGACTTGTTCCTTTCGGCTAACGGTATCGGCAGCTGTTGGCAAGGAATGCCGAAACCGACAAAAGAAATATTGAACAGCTCAAAGCTTGAGTTTGTCATTTTATTAGCTTTTGGTAAGCCAAAAGAAAGATTGCATAGAGAAAGCGTTTCGGAATTCCAGAGAAAACCACTTGGGGAAATAACTAACATTAATGGCGCAGATGAGCTATTGGAACCTGCTCGCCTTGCCCCGTCTGCAATGAATCGTCAGCAGTGGTTTTTCACGGGCAACGCCAGCACCATTCATGCCTATCGCGCTAAATCAAGCTTTCTAACAGCCTTTATGTTTGAAAAGGTGAGCAAGGTTAGCATGGGTATTGCCATTTGCCACTTGTGGATAGCTGCAAAACACTTTGGTAAAGAAGTCGAATTCATATGTGATAAAGAGGCACAAAATAATCCGCCAGCCGGGCATTATTATGTTATCACTATAAAAATAAAATAAATTCTGAGCATTTCGATCATCGCTCAGCCGATCCCTCAATCTCCTTCGCTACTGGCTCATTGATCTGTCACCCACTTTCAGCATGTTCTTATATGGCTTATCAACGATGAAGAACTAACCCTATTGACCCAACTCATGGTGCGTCAGCCCTTTAACAAGGTTACGTTGGGATTTGTATCGGGTCAAGACCCATGCTGGTTTGTCGGCATCTATTATGAGGACAAAATAGAACTCTTTGACGCTGTCTGGGTGATTGAGATAGTGATACGCGGCCAGATCCAGATATCAAATGATCTGATCTCTTCGTACGTCATTAGTCCTCTTTGAGCTTACACGAGCAAGGTACTTCGCCTCAATGAAGATGATCCCATCCTTGTAGGAGATAGTGACGTCTACTTCTGAGATATCCTCTCGGTACTTCCGGCTTCTTTTTCACTTTGCCGATACGCCTAGACCCTGTAAGATCTCACGCATGTGGTCAATGTGAAACTGTATATGATACTCTCCCAAGCCCCCGAGGAAACCCCCCAGGGTCGGATATTCTCCCAGCGGCGAGTCTTTGAGCATGGGAATATACGCCTTCCGGTTGAGTTGATCTCCGGATAAGCCTTCCGCGAACTTGGAGATACCCTCATACTCCCGTTCAACCTCCGAGAGGAGTTGAGCAAAGGTCATTTGGGCACGCTTCTCCGAGTAAAAAGGAATCCCAGGGTTTATGTCGATCACGGGAGTCTCTCCGTCGAGAAAAGCCTGAAAGATCGGTAAGTGGCCAGAACCTTCCGGCCCCCAAAGGTGAGAAAGAATTTCTTTAGGAGACCATCGTCCCGCGGGCGCGCGGGAAGCTGTGCCCTCATCAAGCCCTGCACATACTTTCTTCAATTCATCGATCTTCCGGCGGATGCTTTGAGTTAATTGAATCCCTGTTGAAGCTGCCATATCTGATTACCTCCTTTCCCGCTCTTTCTTCATTTGTCATTCTATAACTTAAACATAATCATTCCCTTCATTCTTTACAAAGTGACGTTGTCGGGACAACGCCGAGCGAACGTCGGCGGCTGCGGGTCGCCATCAGTGGTCCGCCCTACGATCGTCTAACCGGAAATTGTTGTCGAATTGGGTGCCAAACTTGTCGAATCCCATTATTAATCGAAATCTAAGAAGAAAACATTTACCGCTTTAAAAAGATCGACAAACCTTTCCGGTTTAAAACTAAACGTCATTGCTCCGACTTTTAGAATGATTGAATTTATCCAACTGTCGAATGTCCTAATAAGTCTTTGAATAATCTGGATAAATCAGGTTGAGGATGGCGCAAAAAATCTTTTGAAATCCTTTGAAAATGGATTGGCATATGAGTTGCTTGCAGATACTTTACTGAATAAAACAGATAAAAAGAGGTAGGACCGACGAAAAAGGCAATGCTTGCATCAGGGCTGGTAGCTATGATGCTTCTTCATGTCTCATATGTCTGTTCACAAAATATTAATCTAACCTGATTATTGAAGTCTAACAAGCATGGATTCTAAAACATGAAAGAAAGATTCAAAAGGATCCAAATTCTTCTGGTTATAGCAATTTCTCTCTTTATTCTGGCGCTTCCGGCTTATCTCCGTTGCACCATGCTGTCACAAATTAAATTTGTTTCTTCCGATTTGAGCTTTGAGAATCCGGATCAAGAAGAGGGGCTGCCTGATAATGGGAAGGGATTGAAGGTACTCGGGCCAACTGCCCTCTTCATTATATTCCCTTTGGGCGCCAATCTCTTCGAGCAGTCTTCGCATTTGTTTTCCCACACACTTTCTCTCCGTCAAAAAACCTTCGTTCTTCGTTGTTAAGAAAACACAGCTGCTTCATTTCTTCATTCCCTTTTATCTCCACTGCTACACTCTATAGAATCTTTGGGGTTATATGTAATGCCACACTTGATTTTTATAGAGGAGGCTATTAATGACAACAAAACTTTTTACTACCTGGAAACGACGAGCAAACCGACTCAAAATGGAGGCCTACGCCATTTACCTGGCTTACAAGGATCCCCGAGTTCCCTGGTATGCCAAGATTCTTATTGTTTGCATCATTGGATATGCCTTTAGTCCCATAGACAAGGTCCTAAATTCCATCCCTATCATAGGGTATGTGGATCATCTTATCCTGGTCCCACTGGGTGTTGTCTTGGTATTCAAAAAGATGATTCCGTCAGCGGTTTTGACTAATTGTCGAGAAATAGCCATGAATCGAAAGAAACCTATAAACTGGGTTGACGGTTCCATCACCGTTTTCATCTTGTTGCTCTTCGTATCGTTGGCAATCGTTTCCACAATATGGACTATGAAAGATTGGAATCTGGTTCTCGTGCAGTGGTTCAGGTGGTTTACACGAACGGTAATAATTTCAGAATCACATTCTCGTTAGTGAAGATGTAATATAACAGCGATAAGGAGAGGAAAAATGGAAAAGAAATCATCTGAGAAAACCAAACTTAAAATCAAGAAGGTTCGATTCAATTTGAATACGCCTAAAACTGAAAAGGTATCCTTGGCAGGAGATTTAAACGGTTGTGTGTTGGTCATTCCAGAAATCCCCGGGATGAACGAGCACATCACGCTTTATCAAGGAAGGTTTCCCGGGTATCACCTTTGAGCCTTATATGTGGGGAAAAAAAAGGCAAGTTCATCGGAACCAAAAAGAATCCAAAAAAAAGGAGAAAACCATGCTTATTTATGTTTGGAACCTACCCCCTAATGTACCAGAGGATTTTTTTCGCCAGACCTTTGAGGCTTTCGGAAAGGTAAGCTTTGCAACAATCTCATCAATAATTCTAAAGGACAGATATGATGGTCAGTCACGAGGATTTGCTTTTGTAGAAATGCCTAATCAGGCTGAGGCGCGAGCGGCAATTCAGAACCTTAACAGAAAGGCCCTCCTTGGCCGGCAGATGATTGTCTACGGATCATCTGAAAATTGACCAGAAAATTAACTTATAGAGCTGTGGCAGAAAGGGAATAAAAGGAGAAACCACCATGAAAACAAAAGATGGGGATACAGTAAAAAGTTTTTTGAATGGCAATGACTATAAGGTTAAAAGAATTGTGAACAGCATGGTTGTCCTTGAATCTGAAGATGGGCAAACCCAAATTTTAACAGAGGTTGAGAATTTGAATTTATTTTATAAGAAAAAGGAGAGTATTAAAGTATGAATCAAGACGTTATCATCCCTTTTCGCTACAGCTTTTTCTCTTTAATTAAACTACCCTCGCCTTCAAGGCGAGCGGTTTGAAATAACAGGTCGGCTTGAAGTCGACCTTGCCCGTCCTCCTTCTTTCGTCCGTCATTCCTGCGCAAGCAGGAATCCAGGGTTTCCTGTAGAAACAGGAATCAAGTTCTTATTGGTTCCCTGCCTCGCAGTGGCAGCGTCCTGGATTCCCGTTTTCACGGGAATGACAATGGTGATGCTATATTGTTCAGAGGCTCATGGTCGGCTTCATCTCAATCCCATGAAGAATATGTCACCAAGGCTGGCCGACCATTTGGCAAAATCTTTACTTCGCCTGAAGGCGAGGGGTTTCCACCATCCCCGATGGTGACACTGAGAATAAAGGGCAAAGCGCCCGCCTACAATAGACATTTTCGGTAGGCAGGCACAGTGCAAGGTTGAGGGAAGCATCACCCTCTTCATGAAAGCCTGAACAAGCAGCATCTTCATTTTTCCACCAAGTCCATCGATGTTTCTACATTTGATCAAGTCTAACCTGCTACATTATAAACAACATTTTTTATTGATGGGGTTCTGAGATTGATATTCTTTCATTTAATCCGGAAGCCTCTACGAAAATTTGGCTTGACATCTTTGAGTGAAATAGCGAAGGTGTTTCTATGTCTTCATGGCTCGTTCGGGGTGCACTGGTGATCGATGGCTCGAATAGAGAGCCCTTCCGGGGAGATATTGCCGTTGAGAATGGAATGATCACAGAGGTCTCACCGTCTATAAAAGGTGGAGGAAGAGCGGTTATTGAAGCGGATGGACTCGTGGCCGCCCCAGGTTTTATTGATATCCACTCCCATACCGATCTCACCATCTTCAAACACCCCCTTGCCGAAAGCAAGGCATTGCAGGGAGTGACGACCGAGGTGATCGGCAATTGTGGAATCGGTGCCTTTCCCGTGAATGATGAGCGAAGGGCTGTTCTTATCGACTACCTGAAAATCCATGAATTTCATCTCCCTTCCGATGGGTTAAGCTGGAATAATTTCACCCAATATGCAGACCAATTGGACCGCATCGGTCTCGGACTAAATTTAGTCCCCTTAGTGGCCCATGGGGCACTCCGCATCGCCATTTTAGGCGTGGAGGATCGCATCCCCAGTGACAAAGAACTTGAAAAGATGAAGAACCTCTTGAAAGATTCCCTCGAGCAGGGAGCCTGGGGACTCTCCACAGGCTTGATCTATCCGCCGGGAAGTTTTGCGAAGACAGAAGAACTGGTGGTCCTCGCTAAAATCGTCGCCGGTTGTGGAGCCCTCTACACCAGCCACATCCGAGGCGAAGGGGTTACACTCATGGAGGCTCTGGACGAAGCCATTCGCATCGGAAAAAAGAGTGGTGTCAGAGTGGAAGTCTCTCATTTAAAGGCGTTGGGGAAAGACAATTGGGGCCGGGGTAAGGAAGCCCTTTTAAAATTAGAAAAAGCGCGTCGGGGCGGGGTGGATATCGCCGCCGACCAATATCCCTATGAAGCGACAAGCACTTCATTGACCGCTTTGGTTCCCCCATGGGCTCATGCGAGTGGTGTCAGTAAACTTATAAAGAGGCTCGCTTCTCCTGAAACGACAAAACGACTTCAGGGGGAGATTCTTCATGAAATCGACCAACGAGGCGGTCCGAGTCGGATTGTCATTGCCGGAATAGGCTCGGTAAAGAATATCGGTCTCTCCGGAAAAAATGTTAGCCAGATCGCTGAACTCTGGAATTGCGCACCGGAAATAGCAGTGATGCGACTTCTCCTGGAGGAAAAGGCAGCCGTGGGAGCGGTCTATTTCTCATTATCGGATGAAGATGTGGCTGCCATCCTCTCCAGCGATCAGGTGTCCGTCGGTTCGGATGGGATGGGGATGAATGCAGAAAAAGATTTCGGAAAATCAACCCATCCTCGCTCTTACGGAACATTTCCCAGAATACTGGGCGTCTATGCACGGGAAAAGGGAACCCTCTCCATGGCAAAAGCCATTCATAAAATGACAGGACTGGTTGCCGGCCGAGTGGGTTTAAAAAACCGCGGCTTCATCAAACCGGGATTTACGGCTGATCTGGTCTTGTTCGATCCCCTCACGATTCAAGACCAATCGACCTTTGATCATCCCCATCAATACGCTACTGGCGTGGTCTACACATGGGTCAACGGTTGCCCTATTGTTCAAGAGGGAATCATCACAGGGAATACCCCGGGAAGGGTTTTGCGGAAAAGAGGGGTTTCATCCCATTCATGAAAGCTTGTTTGATGGAGCCTCACGGGCAAGCCCGTGCTTGCGCGCCGAAGTGGGCTTCAGCACGCAGGCGTGGTCCCAAGATACCATACCCACCTACGCCAAGGCTTCGGCGGGCCATCCGCCGGTGAGCGAAATCCGCCGAAGCAAAGTAGATCCACGGCTGACAGAGTTGGCATTCACAGTTAAGCCTTCCTCTATGGCCATGGCTGTGGTCTCTGCATAGGCGGATGAAAGGAGGATGACCCGATGGGAGCAGAAGTTGGATTCAATGTATGGTGGGGCTTACTGGGCCTTTTACCCCTCGTGGTTTATATCATCCTCGTCTTCCGGGATGTGGATCCCCTTCCAGCCACAGCGATTTGCGTCTTGATCGGAGCGATCCTGACGCACCAGAGCCTCATTTCCTTTGGTGAGGTCTTGGCCAAGGCGATGGGTTCTTTTCTGGCATTGGTTGGTTTGATTATCATGCTTGGCCGCGGGCTGGGGGAAGTCCTGACGGAAACCAAGGTCAGTCACACCCTTGTCCATAAGATTATTTTTGGAATCGGGATCGATACCGAAAAGAAGGCCATGCTTGGAACCATGTTAGCCTGTATGGTTGTCATCGGTCTCTTGGGGACGATGGCAGGAGGTAATGCGATTCTTGCTCCGATCGTCTTGCCCATTGCCGCTTCCGTGGGATTGTCGCGGAGCACGGTGGCCGTTATCTTTCAAGCCGTGGGAGAGGAGGCTTTGATCCTCGGACCTTTTACACCCCCGGTCGTTACCCTTCTCGGTTTAACCAAAATTGGCTATGGCGAGATGATATTATTTGCTGCCGGGCCTATTGCCCTGATCACATTGACTGCCACCTGGTTCATGCTCCAGAGGATCCAACGGCGAACAAAAGAGATCAACCCCTATGAACGTTTAGAGGGCGTAGAACGGTTTGTCCCAACCCCCCGGAGCAAGCGAGCGACGAAAACCTTTGCCGTTCTCTTCCTTGCGGCAGTCACTTACGGGATCATCGTTAAAGCGGCAACCTCTTATGTGATCATTGTCATGCTGGGACTTGCCGTGATTACCGGCCTGGTGGGCGGATTAAAGTTTGATCATATTCTTAAACTGATCGTCAAAGGGATGGCTGGAAATGTGGGGCTCTTCTTTCTCTTCGTGATCCTTGACCCCTTCATCAATTTTATAGAGCTTGCCGGAGGTTTTAAGGCCCTGACAGTCATTCTTAAACCTTTGGTCGATCTCGGGGGAAAGACAGTCGTCGTTATCCTGGGGGGCCTCATTGGGGCTTTTGGTATTTCAGGAGCCACGGTGGCAACGCTCAATGTGCTCCATTCCATGTTTAACCCATTGCTGAACAAGCTGGGTGTTTCGATGCTGGCCTGGTCCGTGGCACTGATCGTCGCGACAAGAGTGAGCAATTTCATTTACCCGGGGGCCAACATGTTCAGCTCCTTGGGATTTGCCGGGACGAAAGATATCAAATCCATGTTAAAAAACGGTTGGGTCGTCGCTGCTTGCCAAACCCTTTTCTTGGTGATCTATAGCTTACTTTTTGCATGAATGAGGACTTCAGAAACGGGACAAAGAGGGCAGGAAAAACCTCTTACTGATCGTGGATGCAAAAAAGGACTTGGTGCCAGGCATCAGTAATAGAAATAGCCGATAAGGTCTTCGACAAACTTTCTTTCTAAACGGGCTCTGAACTGGCCTCTTGCGACTCCCAAGATTTTTTTGAACTACTTCCATGATAGCCAGCCAATCCCCTTTGGCCGGAACGTGACCCACAAGCCCCGCCTTGAAGGCGGGATCAGGGGGGAACCATATGAATGTAATACCTTGCTGGGAAGCCCAGCCCTGCGGACGGGGAGCTTCATAACAGACGGCCGATGTCCATAGGAGGCTTGAAGAGGCCGGGGGTGGTTAGTCCCTTGATAAGGTTCTGATTATATCGATATCTATGATAAGAACAAAATAGAACTCTTCGACGCTGTCCGGATGGTTAAGACAGTGGTATGCTGCCAGATCCAGATATCGAATCACCGGATCTCTGCGCAAGTCGTTGGTCGTCTTTAGGCTTACTGGAGCGATGAGTGCCCAGGCTTTTGCTTTGGCTGAGATCGAAGAGATCAATGCCGCCTGTTATGAAAAGGAGTTTGGGTTAAAGCTTCAATTGATAAACCCGGTACATTTTAATGCGTTTACCCCCCATCGTCTCAATCCTCTTGTTGAGCAGGTTGTTGTCTTCCCGTATCCATGAAAGCTCACCGCCCGTGTAACCGCGCGCTTTTGCTACCCGGAAGGATTCGAGATACAGGAGGGTCTCCAATCCCCGGCGCTGGAAAGCTCTGCGTACAGCCAATAAGGCAAACCGCAGGGTCTTGATTTGCTTGGAGTAGAAATAAAATTTCAACATGTCGGCAATACCCACGCGGCCGTCAAAGCGTTTGAGCACTTCATTATAGTCCGGCAAAATCATGGAGAAGGCCACTGGCTTCCCCTTGACCTCTACAAAATTCACCAGCTCTTTTTCAATCACAGGCCGGAGCTTAGTGATAAAATAGTGCAGGTCACCGGCGCTTAGAGGAGTAAAACCGAATTCCTGACTATTGGCATCGTTTAATATTCCCATCAGGGTATTCATTTCTTGGCGGAACCGGCTCATGTTCAGGTGCCGGATGACAATCCCTTCCTTTTTCTGGGCATGCTCGGATAGTTTCTCCAAACCCTCAGGAAAAGGTCCACGCGCATCCATCCAATAGGCATAGAAATCTTTCTCTTTCTCGAAACCATATTTCTCTAAAAATTCCGGATAATAAGCAGGATTGTACGGCATCATGATGGCCGGTGGATAATCAAACCCATCCACTAAGCAACCCATCCCGTCCAGCTGGGAAAAAGCCATCGGCCCACGCATGATTTTCATGTCTCGGTCTAACAACCATTGCTTGGCGGCATCTAAAAGCGCAACGGCGGCTCTGTAGTCCAGGCCTACCTCGAAAAAACCAAAGAAGCCCGCGCGCTCGTTATGATACCGGTTGGCACGATGATCAACGGCAGCCACAATCCGGCCTGCCATCTCGCTGCCTCGATAAGCCAAGAAAGCTTTCGCCTCGCCGTGGGCATAAAAAATATTTTCTTTACGGTCAAAAATCGTCTCCACATCCGTAATCATCGGTGGCACCCAATTGTGGTCTCGGGTGTAGATTTTCCAGGGCAGTTTCAAGAAATTCATTTGATCGCTCTTTTCCTCACCGACTGTACGGATGTCGATCGGTGCTCCCGGAGCATTGGGTCCGATCAAACCCAATTCCGTTCCAATTTTTTTAAGCTTCTCCAAGGCATAGTCCAGTTCCTGGCGGGAATGCGTAGCCGTATAAGAAGTCCGCAGACTGGCCATCCCTGGCGGAACGGCTGGAGAAACCACCGGATTGACATAGACACCTTCTTTCTCAAGCATCTTGGCAAATTGAAAGGTTTTCAAATCATCGCCTACAAGGATGGGAATGATGGCGGATTTTGTAGCCGAGGTTCTAAATCCCATGCCCTGAATTTCTCTGAGCATGTAGCGCACATTTTCCCAAAGCTTTAGCCGGCGCTCCGGTTCTCGTTCCAGAATATTCAAGGCAGCCAAAGCGGTTGCCACGGCGGCGGGTGGAGGTGCAGCCTGGAACATAAAGGTGCGGGCATTATGCTTTAAGAACGAGATCACCTTTTCTTCGCCGGCGATAAATCCACCCAGGCTGGCAAACGATTTTGAAAAAGTACCCATCACGAGATCAACCTTATCCAGCACACCCATTTCTTCGCAGGTACCGCGGCCGCCCTTGCCCAGAACACCCAGGCTATGTGCTTCATCCACCATGAGGCGGCATCCATATTTTTTGGCCAGAGGGACAATATGTTTCAAGTCCGCTAAATCGCCTTCCATGGAAAATACGCCATCGACCACAATGAGTCTGCCCACCTTCTTATCTTGAATATTCATCAAGATACGCTCCAGGTCTTCCATGTCGTTATGGCGAAATTTCAAAAGCTTTCCCAAAGCCATCCGGCAGCCGTCCAGGATCGAAGCATGGTTGGTGCGGTCTGAAATCACCACATCATTTTTTCCCACGATCGTCGAGATAACGCCCAGGTTGGTAGTAAATCCGGTACTGAATACTAAAGACGCTTCTTTCTTCATAAACCGACCCAGACGTTCTTCCAACTCCACATGCAAATCAATGGTCCCGTTTAGGAAACGGGAGCCCGTGCAGCCGGTCCCATACTTCTCAATGGCTTTGATGGCGGCCTCCCTCACTTCCGGATGCGAGGTAAGACCCAAATAATTGTTCGAGCCAATCATCACCGTTTTGCGGCCACTCATAATGACCGTTGTATCTACAGCTCCTTCATTGACACGAAAATAAGGATAGAGGCCGAGATTGATAATTTTCTCAGCATCATGATAGTTATAGGCCTTGTCAAACAGATCCACCCTAATCATCCCTTTCCAAGAGTAATCCCGAAAGCCGGGTAAACATTGTGAGGAGGTGCTTCATCCCTCTAGCCAAATACAAACGAAGTCGGAATTTCGAACCTGAGACGAACCACCTATCAGCCATCTGCAGGGTACCTGGACATCGTACCCCGAAGTCATACCCCTTTTCCGCCCGCAACGAGCTGTGGAATATTTGGCGAAGGAGTATAAAGTAAGTTCAAATGCTTATTCAAATTACGACGCTGGCCATTCGCAAACCATCTGCAATGATAAGAACCTGCTTTTAGGTGAGTTGAATATACAAAAAAGGGAGTTGTATGTCAAGAACGAAGGACCACAAGATATGAAGAAAGGCTTTAGGCCGGTATGGAAGATAATGACTGTCAAACGAAATCTTACATTGTGGTCGAAATCTGTCAGTCAACTTACTCGGGATTTCCTTTTGACTCTCCAATGCCATCTTCAGTAGACTCTGTTATAATTGCATTTAATAAATATCTCATAATTCGACACTTGATCTCAATAGGACCAATAGAACTTTCCGTTTTAAGGAGAAAAAGATGGAACCATCTCTTATTTCCAAAAGATATTCATATCTCCTTGCAGGGATTTTGGTCTTTCTTGGACTATACCTGGCCAGTCTCTACAATTACCTCCTTTTTCACAGCCTCGCCGAAATCTTCTCTATTGTTGTCGCTTGCGGCATCTTTATGGTCACTTGGAACTCCCGCCGTTTCCTCAACAACAATTATCTTCTCCTCCTGGGGATCGCCTATCTATTCGTTGGCGGTCTGGATCTAATCCACACCCTGGCCTACAAAGGGATGGGGGTATTTCACGGATATGAAACCAATTTGCCCACCCAACTTTGGATCGCTGCTCGATACATGGGGAGTCTTTCTCTCTTCCTGGCCCCCTTCTTTTTTGGACGGAAGTTGAAAGTCAATTTTGTATTTCTCGCATATGCGTTAGCTACTTTTCTCCTGCTGTTGTCCATCTTCTACTGGAGTATTTTCCCCGTTTGCTTTATCGAAGGGATTGGATTAACCCCATTTAAGAAGATCAGTGAATATATTATCTCACTCATTCTTTTGGGATCGATTGCCCTGCTTCTAAAGAATCGAAGGGAGTTTGAACTAAAGGTACTGCAGGGGTTGGTTTGGTCCATTACCGTGAGCGTTGCTTCTGAATTAGCCTTCACATTTTACATCGATGCTTACGGATTCTCCAATTTAATTGGTCACTTTTTCAAGATTCTATCATTCTATTTCATTTACAAAGCCATTATCGAGACGGGCCTAACAAAGCCTTATGACCTCCTTTTCAGAAATTTGAAGCAAAGCGAAATGACGGTGCGGGAAGAGAAGAACAAAATACAGAACTACCTTGATATTGCAGGGGTGATCCTCGTCGTAGTCGATGCCAACCAAACGGTGAGCCTGATCAACAAAAAAGGCTGTGAAATCTTAGGATATGATGAAGAGGAGATTCTTGGCAAAAAGTGGTTTGATACATTCATCCCAGAAAAAAATAGAGATGGAGTGAGAGTGAGTTTCGAAAAGCTCATGAAAGGGGAAATTGAAACTGTTGAATGTTTCGAGAATCCGATTTTAACCAGAAACGGTGAAGAAAGAGTCATTGGATGGCATAACGTCGTATTGAGAGATGAGAAAGGGAATATTACTTCTACCTTAAGCTCGGGAGAAGACATCACCGAGCGCAAGAAGATGGAAAAACTCCTTACCCAACTTGCATCTTTTCCAGAGCTTAACCCAAATCCCATTGTTGAAGTCGACCTGGCCGGACATATTCACTATCTCAATCCTGCTGCCGAAAACTTATTTCCCAACCTTCACCACAAAGGGCTCACTCACCCATGGCTGATGGATTTAGAGAAAATGGACGACACGCTGAAGAGCGAACCCAAAAGAGCCCATGTTCGGGAACTAAAAGCCGGGGATAACTGGTACCAACAGGCAATTCACTCAGTCATGGAAGGTAGGCGATTACGGATCTATGGCTTTAACATCACCAAGCGCAAGAAGGCGGAGGAAGCGATCAGGGCAAGTGAAGAACGGATGCGGGAGCAAGCGGCGCGTTTGCAGACAGTGCTGGATACCGCGCCTGCGATCATCTGGGTCGCTGGCGACAGGGAGTGCAGAGAGATTATAGGAAACCGTGCAGCATATGTTTTCTTACGGGTGCCAGAGGGGACCGATATGTCGAAGTCGGGGCGGGCGCCGGAACGCCTTGCGCACTACCGCGTCTTCAAGGATGGGGTGGAACTGACGGCACGGGAGATGCCGATCCAGAGGGTGGCGGCGTCAGGTCAAGGACTCAGCGACTATTCTATGGAGCTTGTCTTTGACGACGGGACGGTGCGCTCGGTATTGGGCAACATCAGCCCGGTGCTCGACTCCGAAGGACAACCAAACGGCGCCATCGCCGCCTTCGTGGACATCACCGAGCGCAAGCAAATGGCGGAGGAACTCCGCAAATCCCACGATGAGCTGGAATTACGGGTTCAGGAGCGGACCGCTGAGTTAACAAAAGCTAATGAAAAACTGGAAGACCAGTCACGGATCTTAGAGGGATTCTTCACTTCCATGATTACTCCGTTAGTATTTCTTGACAGAAATTTCAATTTTATCAGAGTCAATGAGGCCTATGCCAAAGCCTGTCAGCGCGAGGTGTCAGAGTTTCCCGGCTATAACCATTTTGAATTCTATCCCTCTGATGCCAAGGCCAAATTCGAGCAGGTTGTCCAGACAAAAGAGCCTTACGTGGCCATTGGGAAACCTTTTACCTTCCCAGATCATCCCGAGTGGGGAACCTCTTATTGGGACTGGACACTAACGCCTCTATTAGACCAGAAAGGTGAGGTTGAATATTTAGTTCTCTCGCTTGAGGACGTGACCGAGCGCGTCCGAGCGGAGAAATCGAGGAGCCGGCTCGCCCATATCGTTGAAACAACGTCCGACCTCATAGGAATGGCAAATTTGGACGGGCAGTTGTTCTACCTAAATAAAGCCGGTCGGAAGATGCTTGGCCTCGGTGAGGAGGAGGATATATCGGGAGTGAGGATTGCTGACGCCCACCCTGACTGGGCGAGCGTCATGGTTCTTACTGAAGGTATTCCAAGCGCTTTGCAGACGGGTTTCTGGAGCGGCGAGACTGCTTTTCTGCGCCGTGATGGAGCGGAGATCCCCGCTTCTCAGGTCATCCTCGCACATAAAGGTCCGAATGGAGAGGTGGAGTTCCTTTCCACGATTGCGCGGGATATTACCGAGCGCAAGCAAGCCGAGGAGGCTGTCAAAGCCGAACGGCAGCGGTTCAATAACGTTCTGGAGATGCTACCAGCCTATTTAGTGCTGTTGACGCCGGATTATCACGTGTCCTTCGCCAATCGCTTCTTCCGGGAGCGCTTCGGCGAGTCCCACGGCCGGCGCTGCTTTGAGTATCTCTTTGGCCTCAGCGAGCCCTGCGAGATTTGCGAAACTTATACCGTTCTGGAAACCAATACTTCCCACCATTGGGAATGGACCGGCCCAGACGGCCGCATTTATGATGTCTTCGACTTTCCCTTCACCGACACCGACGGCTCCACCTTCATCCTCGAGATGGGCATTGATATTACCGATCGCAAGCGTGCCGAGCATGCCTTACACGAAGCTTCCTTGTATAACCGGAGCCTCATCGAAGCAAGTCTTGATCCTCTTGTCACCATCAGCGCCGAAGGTAAGGTGACGGATGTCAACAGGGCGACGGAGCTTGCGACCGGTGTTCCCCGTGACCAACTCATCGGAAGCGATTTTTCCGATTACTTCACCGAACCCGAGAAAGCAAGAGAGGGGTACCGGCAGGTGTTTGAGATAGGATCGGTGAAGGATTATCCTCTCTCCATCCGACATACATCAGGGAATATCATTGAGGTATTATACAATGCGGCAGTATATCGGAATGAAGCTGGAGAGGTGCAAGGTGTCTTTGCGGCTGCACGGGATATCACCGAGCGAAAAAGAGCCGAAGAGGCTGCTCAGGCCCAATACGCTCTCCGTGAGGCTATAGAAAACTCGCTTGTCGCCGGTATCATGGTTGTGGAAAAAGATGGAAAGCTCGCTCATGCAAATCCTGCCTTCTACAGGATGACGGGGTGGAAGGAAGAAGAATTGATAGGATCAATGCCGCCCTTTGCCTTTTGGCCACCCGAAACCTTGGGAATTCGCACCGAGTCTCTTCGCGCATTGCTAAGCGGGAAGATACCGCTGAAAAGCTTTGAAGCCCGTCTCCGCCGAAAAAATGGAGAGAGTTTCGATGCCCTTGTAGTGGTCTCGTCTTTAAAAAACGCTCAAGGAAAGGCGCTGGGATGGGTTGCTTCGATCGGAGATATTACCCAACGAAAGGAAACGGAAAGGCAAATCAACGCAACCAATGCCTTGCTCAGTCTATTTTCGAAAAAATCTTTACGAAAGGAATACCTGAATTCAGTGGTCGATCTCATTCAAAGTTGGAGCGGATGCCGATGTGTAGGCATCCGAGTGTTGAATAAGCAGGGGGGCATCCCTTATGAGTCCTATGTGGGGTTCAGCCGGGAATTCTGGGAATCGGAGAATTGGCTTTCGGTTCAAAGGGATCAGTGCGTTTGCATCCGCATTGTCACTGGAAAATCGGATCCCCAGGATATCTCCGTCATAACGCCAGGGGGGTCATTTCGTTGTGGCAACACAATAGAATTTGTAAACCATCTTTCAGAGGAGGAAAAATCGAGATATCGAGGCGTCTGTATACAAAATGGATTCCTTTCTGTGACGATCATCCCGATTCGCTACCTTGACAAAATAGTGGGGGCAATTCATCTGGCCGATGAAAGAGAGGCATTCATGCCGTTAAGTATCGTGGAATTCCTTGAGTCCATGGCACCTCTCATCGGAGAAGCGGTCAACAGGCTTAATTTGGAAGAGGAATTACGGGAATCGGAGAATCGGCTCCGCTCCCTCTCTTCACACCTTTTAACCGTTCAGGAAAATGAGAGGAAAAGGATTGCTATGGAACTCCATGATAGCATTGGACAAATGTTGACTGCTATCAAATTCAAAGTAGAGAATACCCTCCAAGAAAAGGGTAAGGGCAAGGCGAGAGCAAGAGAAAAATCATTAGAGGCTATCGTTCCAATGGTTAGAGAAAGCGTTCAAGAAGTCAGAAGAATTCAGATGGATTTGCGCCCTTCCACTCTGGATGACCTGGGGATCTTAGCCACCCTGGGGTGGTTCTGCCGGGAATATCAAAGAATCTATTCTCGCATTCGCATCGAAAAAGAGATTGGCCTCCAGGAAAACGAAGTCTCTCCCATTCTTAAGACCGTGATCTACCGATTGACGCAGGAGGCCCTGAACAATATCGCCAAGCACAGCAAGGCAGAGCTCGTTCATCTCTCACTGAGAAAAAAAGGCGACAGGATAGAATTGGTCATTAAAGATAACGGGACGGGATTCGACTTAGCAGAAACCCTTTCCTCGGAAAGATCTAAGAGAGGATTGGGGCTTAATAGCATGAGAGAACGGGCCGAACTCTCGGGAGGGACTTTTGAGATCGAAACGACCATGGGAAAAGGAACGGTGATCAAAGCCAGTTGGCCAATTTGATTGCGGAATGCGGAGTGCGGATTGCTGAGTAAATGAACTACTCCCTTGATATAGAACACGGAATGAAAATGAATGAATACAAGAACATGACAGGTGAAAAACAGAATTATCTTAAAGAACGGACAAAGATGTTTGCTTTGCAGATAATTAAATTGGTTGAACAATTGCCAAAAGGGCGAACGGCAGATGTCATTGGAAGGCAGTTATTAGAGTCGGGTACCTCTGTCGGAGCCAATTACCGTGCTGCAAGCAGGGCAAGATCGCCTGCTGACTTCATCTCGAAGATGGGAATTGTTGAGGAAGAGGCCGACGAAACAATATATTGGATGGAGCTTCTTGTTCTTTCAGGATTAATTCATAAATCCGATATAACAAACCTACTAGATGAAGCAAACCAAATTTTAGCCATGACCGTTTCTTCAATCAAGACGGCAAAAACAAGAAAAAAATGACTCCATGTTCCGCGATCCGCACTCCGCATTCTGCATTGCGGTTATCATTCACGCGAGACCAATCCCCTCTCAATGGCGAAGGTGGTCAGGGCCTGGATGTTGTGAAGATCCAATTTTTCCATGAGATTGGCCCGGTGTTTCTCAACCGTCTTGACGCTGATACAGAGATCATCTGCAATCTCTTTATTCTTGTATCCTTCGGCAATCAGCTTCAGGATCTCTCTCTCTCGCTGGGTCAGGGTTTCCCAGGATGTGCGGGATTTTAGACTCTTTTTCCCCTCTAAGTACCCTACGATCACCTTTTCTGAGATTTCAGGACTGATATAATGTTTACCGTTTAAGACTTTTTTAACTGCCATCACTAACTCGGAATGGGTAGAATCCTTTAAGATATACCCATCGGCTCCGGCCCGGAAGGTGGCCAGGATGTATTCCTCCGCCTTGTGAACGGTTAAGACCAGGACCTTGGTCGCCGGTGATTCCCTCTTGATCTCCTTAATGGCCTCCATACCGTTCATCCTTGGCATGGAGAGGTCCGTCAGGATGAGGTCGGGTTTGAATTTCTCAGCACAGCGGATGGCCTCCCGGCCGTCTTCTGCCTCCCCCACGATCTCGAAGTTTGGATTTGAGGAAAGGAGTGACCGCAATCCCTCCCTGAGGATGGTATGATCTTCAGCGATGACAATTCGAACTTTTTGGCTCATGAGTTAGATTCCTCCTCTCCCGATCTACCCACCTTATGGTAGATATCCTTCTTACTTAGTTTTACCCCCAAAAATACTGTATAACCCTCGTCCAATTACAGTGTATACCCTATTTACCATTTTTGTAACTATTAGTAAAGTAGATGCATGATGGGTAGAGAAGGAAAGTCGATGAGAGTAGATATGGAACGCGTATTAATTGTTGAGGATAACCCTTTCTTCCTGCAATTTCTCAAGGAGACCCTCCATTCCCGATTCCCTTCAATAGATATTCTTGAAGCAGCCAACGGAGAGGAGGCGATGCAGAAGATAAAGACGCTCAAGCCCGAAGCCATCTTTATGGACCTCAGATTGCCCGGGGAAAACGGCCTCGAATTAACAAAAAAGATAAAGGCCGAACATCCGGACATCATCGTCGTCATTATTACAAATTATGATTTACCGGAATATCGAGAGGCTGCATACCAGTGTAAGGCAGATCATTTCCTTTCAAAGGATTCCTTTCTGAATATGATAAATTCTATTTTACCAAATCGAAATACTGGTCAGGATGATTCACATCGCAAGCAACCATCTTAAAGGGGGTCAATTTACCGTGCCCAAAGCATTGCTCGTTGAGGATAGCACCATTTTCCGAAAATTACTTAAAGAGACCCTGCATTCTGGATTTCCGTCCCTGGAGATTTCTGAGGCGACAGATGGGGAGGAAGCGATGCAAGAAATTGACGCCCGACCACCTGACCTCATCTTCATGGACATCAAATTACGCGGAGAAAACGGCCTTGAGCTAACTGCAAAGATAAAAGACAAATATCCTGACGTAATCGTCATCATTCTGACGAGTTACGATACCCCGGAATATCGAGAGGCAGCGGTTCGAGCCAAAGCTGACCATTTTCTTTCAAAAGGTTCATCAAGCAAAGAGGGTATTTTGGCATTAGTTGAGTCTATTTGGGCTGGCCGGTGGAGGCCTACGGGCAAAGCCCGTGGTTCCTAATCAACGCCCCTGAGGGGCGACATCTCGGCCAAGAGATGGTTGCATTCATTCACGGCCGAAGGCCGTGGTTTTCTGCTGCCGGGGTAAACCCGACCTATTCCCCTCTGGCAAAGGAGATCTAAGGGGATTTTAAAAAGGAAATACCGTATTTTCCCACATAAAATAATGGGTTTATTTAATTCACTTTTTACACCATTTTACGTAACAATACTTCTAAACCCCTAGCCCTGAGGAGGCAGCTAATGAGAGATTACAAAATTCTGTTAGTGGACAGAAATCCCAAGAGCCTCCAGGAAATGAGTCTGTTCCCGGATTCAACATCCGAAGCACTAAAATGCGGACCGGACGAGAACATTCTGAACCTGCTGAAGATCATATCGCACGATATCCGAGGGCCTCTCGTCTCAATGGTGGCAACCCTGAAGCTGCTGAATCGGGGATATTACGGGAAAATGGACGAGGACGTGGCCAATAAGATCAAGGAGCTCCTCTCAAATGCCACCCGCCTCACTGAGATATATGCGCAGAGTGGTTTAGATGAGGACAAACAAAATTGGCAAATGGCAAACCAAAAGAAAGGGGGTGGCGAAAGTGCTCCACGGTTACGGTCCGATCACTAAAAAGATATCAAAAAAGACCTTGACCAAACATCACCCTGGAGATCGTTTTGAGGATCTCATGAGGGGGGAATTTTTCAACGGGGCATTTAAGAAAATCCTTCTGCTTTCTCACGAGTCCCCGACCCAAAGACAACTATTCCCCTCGATCACGGGTTGAGTCGCTTATGGAATAGCTGTCATTTGGGGTAGCCCATAAAGCAGATTGAAAAGGAGGACCAAAGGAATGCATTACCCGCGAATGCGCTGGCATCAATGGTTTGTTTCTTTCCCTTATATTCTTCTCATCACCTTTTTGCTTTTTCCGTCCTCTCCCGTTCAGGGAGCAGAAAAAAGGGTTGATTTAAGCACTGCCATCGTGCAGGTGGCAAGACAAACGATTCCTGCTGTCGTGCATATCGAAGTGACAGAGCGTCAAGAAGTGGCGAATCCATTCTTCCCTTTCGAAAACGATCCGTTCTTTCGCCATTTTTTTGATGTTCCCAAGATACCAAAGAAGTTCAAACGGGAGTTGAAAGGGTTGGGGACAGGGATGATCATCGATCCCCAGGGCCACATTCTCACGAACTATCATGTGGCCGGAGGAGCGACCAAGATCGAGGTGCTTCTTTCAAACGGACAGCGATACCCGGCGAAACTGGTGGGAGCCGATCCAAAAACAGATTTGGCGGTGATTCACATTTCGGCCAAGGAACACCTTCCCCACGTCACTTTTGGTGATTCTGACAAAGTGGAGGTGGGAGAGTGGGTGGTCGCCATTGGCCATCCCCGTGGTTTGGATCAGACGGTGACTCAAGGCATCATCAGCGCCAAGCATCGTCGCGGTATCACAGACCCCAGTAGTTATCAGGATTTTCTGCAAACGGACACAGCGATTAATCCGGGCAACAGTGGCGGTCCCCTCTTGAACCTCCAGGGCGAGGTGATCGGGGTCAACGCCGTGATCATGTCTGAGTCCGGTGGTTTTGAAGGGATTGGATTCGCTATCCCGGGCAATATGGCCCTCCATATTGCCAAGACATTGATTGTCCATGGCAAAGTGGAACGGGGCTGGCTGGGCGTTACCGTTCAGGATCTGACACCGGAATTGGCTAAAACGGTTCATGTGGAGACGCTCAAGGGCGCCTTGGTTGCTGAGGTGGTTAAAGAAGGGCCAGCGGAAAAGGCCGGACTGAAGAAAAATGACGTGATTATTGCTTACCGCGGTAAAGAGGTTCCGGATTCCGGTAGCCTCCGGAATGAAGTGGCCGCTACACCCATCGGTCAGGAGGCAAAGTTGACCATTTTGCGCAGCGGCAAAAAAGAAGAGCTTACCATTAAGATCGGGAGTCTTGAAACGGCCACGAAGCTATTGGCCTCCTCGATCAAAGAAAGACTTGGGGCAGAGGTAAGGCCTGTCACTTCTAAAGAGGCTGAAAAGTATGGTCTGGAGCCCAAACAGGGTGTGGCGATCGCCTGGCTGGATTCTAAAGGGCCTCTTAAAGGGGCGGGGTTTGAGGTGGGAGATATTATTCTCGGCGTTGAGAATCAGGAGGTCGATAGCCTTGAGACTTTTGTTAATCTGGTCGGTCCATTAAAACCAAACCAACGAATCACTCTGCTTGCCTTGGATTATCGTACCGGTAGTACAGGCGAGGTTCAGGTGGGGGTACGGTAGGATGAGATGAAAAAGAAGTGAGCAGAAAAAGGGTTAAGCCGATTCTTTCAAAAGTCATCCTCACATGACCGTATTATAGGGAGGTAAGGAAGACACTCATTCATGTTGAGCAGGCTCAAAAGGAAGGAGATGTGACGACGGCGTTCATGGTCAAAAAGATCCTTGAAGATGAAGGAGGCCGTCGCGACCTCTTTACCACGATGCCAAAGAGGTTTGAAGGAAATAGGAGGTGCCTATGAAGTGCTATCGCTGCAGAGGTGACATGGTTTACGAAAAATTTTATGGCCCCCACGAACACTTTTGGGGATGGCGATGCATCTTTTGTGGAGAGATTATTGATCAGGTGATTTTAGAAAATCGCGGTTCTCCAACGGGACGAGCTGTCGTCAATGGACGCACTCGGAGAAGGTGATACCAGATGATCATCAAAGGAGGGTATAAGGAGAACAAAAGTTCATCGGTCTCAGTGAGGAAAGCACGGTGAACCTTTTGAAACCAGGGCTTCCTTCACGGTGGGAGAAAGGAGGCCCTGCATATAAATCTTGAAACTTCGCATAAGACAATATATGATTCTATCAAAAGAGAGGTTTAAAAATGACGAATATCTTCTTTTATTTGCTTTTGGGTTTGGCTGCTGGAGTGATCAGCGGTCTGATCGGCATTGGGGGAGGAACGATTATTGTCCCGGTGCTGGTCTTTTTATTTGGACTGTCTCAACACGAAGCTCAAGGGACGACATTGGCACTGTTGGTCCCCCCCATCGGTTTCCTGGCCGCGTGGACCTACTATAAAGAAGGATATGTGGACCTGAAAATTGCCTCCCTCATCTGTCTGGGTTTCTTTTTCGGCGGTCTCATAGGGGCCAAGCTGGCCACGAGATTGTCCAGCATTGTTTTGGAGAGAGTGTTTGGAATTGCTTTGCTTTTCATCTCGTTAAAGATGATCTTTGCAAAATAAGAAAGAAAATATCTGTGTCATCCTCTTTGAAATCTGAGTAATCAATCTTTAGCCAATTTCAGATATCCTACCAAAATAGCACCTCCAAGAAGGATCCCCCCTAAAATGATAAACCCGGTCGAGAAGGAGCTTGTCTGCCCAAGAAGTCCGATCATGGCTGGGATCACCCCACCTCCGAGAAGGAAACTCACTGGCATGATCAAAGAAACGGAAGTACTCTTGAACTTAGCCCCTCCTATTCGCGAGAGCGCGGCAAAACCTGGCGGGAAGAAGGAAGAAGCCAACATGGGTTGAAGGAAAATGAGAAGGACCATCCATAATCCGGATGCCACACCGAGCAACGTGACAGCAATCCCATTAGCGAGAAAGATCACTTTCAAGGCTCGCTTTGGCCCCAGACGATCTGTCACCCACCCGGAAAGAATGGCCACTCCTGCAGGAGAGATCCTGGAAAGTCCTACCAATGTATTAGCCCAGACCTGATCCATCCCTTTCTCTGAAACCAGATAAAGAGGAAACATGGCAAACATTCCGAGAGTGCCGCCAATGCCCAGGCTGAAAAGGGACATCATGACCCAGAAAGAAGGCTCCTTCAGGATGATCCGCAGAGTGCTGACATTGAGAGGCTCCCCACAGAATTTTCCTCCCCTGCCGAAAATGGAAAAAAGAATGCCGACGAGAACCGAAAAAATTCCAAATAATATGTAAATACCTTGCCAGGAAAACCATCTTAAAGACATTTCCGCGATCAGTGGAGCCACGACAAAACTTAAGTTCGGTGCTAATTCATGAATGGAAATAGCCTTCCCCCAATCTCTCGGCTTCACCAATTCAGTGACCGTGGCAATTCCCGAAGGGAGATAGAGTCCTGCTGCCATTCCCAGCATGAAGAGTCCTAAACGAACCATCCAAAGCTGATGGCTAAGACCGACAAATAGAAGACCCCCGCCCAAGGTGACGGTGGAAAGGATGATCGTTCTCCGATGATTGATGCGAGAAGAGACAAAACTCGACCCGAGAAGCATGATGCAATACCCAAGAGATATCAGAAAAAAGAAGGATCCTGCTTCCTCATGCCCTATTTTCAGATCCTTCTCAACGGTGGGCAACAAGGGTGACAAGACAATCCGAGAAACGAAGTTCAAGAAGAAGATCCCTACAAGAAAGAGAAGGGGGGGCATCTGAGAACGAAACGAGGATTCTGTTTTTGGTGCGACCACTCCTCAACCTCGTTATCAATGAAGGAAAGGAATTCGGAAGATCAGAAAGAAGCCATTGAGTGATGAGAGAGCCCCAAGCAGGCACTGACAATGGCAAAATAGAAAACTGGGCGGGATCCTGAAAGAATGGAGACGGAGGCCATCACGATGGCGATCTGAAGCAAAACTTCCCCATAGTCGAAGTAAGGATCTTTGTCTCGATTAACATCCCTTTCGTGTTCGAGTTTTTTCGCCTCTTGCTCGATTTCTCTCTTTTCAGCATTATACCGGGCTTCCTCTTCGCCCATCTTTTTGAGCACCGCCTCAACCCGTCCTTTCACCTCTGGCTTCATCGCACTGCCTCGCTCGATCAGGTCTATCTCCAAGCGCACCTTCTGGCCCCGGTAAAGATGCTCACGTAAAACTTTGGCCTGGTAGAAAGACCATTGGTCAGAGGACTGCTGCTGGGCGAGCAGCATCTCCTTCATCGCATTATTCCCCCCTAACGAAGTGATCGCGAGCATGACCGCGAAGATTGCCGTGGTGAGGGCCACACGCTTCGTAAAGGCCTTCCCCTTCATCTCCTCAAGCTCTTCTGCATTTGGAAGTTCAACCTCTGTCATATCGATTTCCTCCCTATTATCTCTTTTAGTCCTTACTTCAGATTTAGTTAACCTCAGAGAGCGAAGCGGCAAAATCCCAAATTACAAACTCCAAATTCCGATGGATAGTGACCAAAACAATCTGGTTACCATTTCAAATTTCGATCATCGGAATCTATTTGGAATTTGGTGTTTGGGATTCGGCGCTTCTGATGTATATCTTCATCCCTTCCGACAGTGCTCCGTCCAAGCCTAACTGATTTCCCCATTCATCGTAGGCTTTCTTCGAAACTTCTATTTCCTTAAGAAGTCCTGCGCTCATCAGGGCATGTTTCACCGTCATCCCAGGTAAAACATCAACAGATCTCTGATTGACATGAACTTTCATCAGCGAATCTCTATGATCCTACCTTCAATCAACGGAGCAATCCTTTTCTTTTCTCTTATGTATTCCACCACCACATCTCTCAGCCATTTGCCTGACTCGCTGTAGACCACTTTTTCCCCTTTCATCATACCCCCGATGACTGAGAAATCTCTGGATGATTTGATGGCTTCTCCAAAGGCCTTATATCCATCTCCTCCAACAGCCAGAAAATCATTCGTAGCCACAATATACTCTCTGTCGAAGTCGATTGGATGACCTGTCACAGAAATTTCCTCTATTCTTGAACCTCTTTCTTCCGATGGGGAATATTTAAAAGAGAGACCCGATACCTGCGGGAACCGACCTTCCTCATCCTCGACAGCGGATACCCCGTGCTCTAATGCTTCTTTAATCTGTCTCCCCGCCACTTTGATGGCAACGATGTAGTTGTCAAAAGGCAATACGGAGTAGATATCTCTTACTCTCATTTCCCCTTTTTTGATGCTTGTCCTGATCCCTCCTCCATTAATCAAGGTGACGTCAGCCCCCGATGTACGTCTCATAATATCTGCAATAAAATTACCGAGGTTTGTCTCCATTTTTCTTACGTTTTCTCCATCCAGGTCTACCTCCGTCTCTCCAATTCTTTCATTGAGGACTGCTTCCACCCTTTTCCCATATCTTTCCATTATGGCCAAGGTTGCCTTATCCCCTTTACCCTTTTCGGGCCTGATTTCCTCGAGATGACCTTCGAATCCGATGATCTTTCCATCTTTTACAATGAGGTCCAAAACACCGAGTGCTTTCCCATGTTCCCAGGCTTGAACGATAAGTGTGTTCCCAACCGTTATCGGTTTTACAATCTTCGTATGGGAATGTCCGCCCACGATCACGTCAATCCCCTTCACTTTCTCTGCGAGGTCCCTATCCGAAGGGTATCCTATATGCGATAGGACGACAATGACATCAGCCTTTTCCTTCAATCCTTTAATGTATTTCTCCACGGTTTCTATCGGAGAGATAAATTTTAGACCCACCACATTCCGGGGATGGGTTGATAAGGGAACATCTTCTGTGACGATACCAATGACCCCTACTCTGATCCCTTTCAGTTCCTTGATGACATAAGGTCTGAGAGGGTCCAGACCCTCCACATTGGCCCCAAGAATAGGAAACCTTGCCTCTGAAATTCTTTTCTTAAGCACCTCCTGTCCAAAATCAAATTCATGGTTTCCCAAGACCATCGCATCAAATCTCATCTCATTCATCCACTCCATCACGGATTCACCCTGAAAGAGATTTGCCCAGTTATTGCCCTGGATCATATCTCCCGCAGAAAGCAACAGAGATGGTTTTCCTTTACGAAGCCCGTTGACCTTAGCGGCAAGATAAGGAATGCCTCCTAACGGTTCATCTGATCCCAATGGTTTATACGGTTCAGCAAATCCATGGAAATCATTGACATGAAGAATCCTGATTTCGACCTGCTGACCATAGGCGAAAGTCGTAAATAGGAAAAATACAAGAACAGAAGACAGCTTGCCATTTTTTCATATAGGCTTTCTCTTAATAAACCATTCCGCTTTTCAATAAATTATTCATGACAAGAGTATGACGTGAAGAGTCGGTTTGTGCAGGAGTTTATAAGATATGCATAGGGAAGTCAAGGTGCAAAGAAGCAGTTCCGAATTGAGGCTCAGCAAGTCGATTAGGAGTCAAAGTCAAAACGATTGATATAACCCAAGCGGTTTTTCTCGTATCCATCCTCCTCCAAAATAGAATTTGCTGATGAGCTAATATCTATATCAAAACATCTAAAAAAAGAAAAGGCCGGAAAGGAATCTACCGGCCTTTGAAATCTTTAAGAAGTTTTGATTGTCTTTCTTACCTTCTGATGAGCCGTTTCACGTCTTGCTCAGGACCAACGCAACGAACCACAGGTCGAACAATGAGTTGCATGGGGGAACATCCATCTCATGGACCTCACCTCCTTCTTACACTATTATTTTAAAGTCACTCTCCCTCACCTGTCAAGGGAAAATTAAATTGGCAAGACGAAGGAGAAAAAGGAGGAATACTTTCAATTCTTAAAGGCCTCGCTGATCGCGTTATAAAAAGGGAATCGCCTAATCTTTTCCTTTTTTCTTCAGAAAACCGAGGAGGTCGGATTCCTTGGAAGATTTTGTATTAGGCTTCTCCTTTTCAATGCCGGGCTTCAATTCTTCTCTTTTCAACTCCTTCTCCCGGATCATATGTCTCTCAATCCAGTGGTCGAGAGCTTTCACATCGAAAAGAACCCGGTCCCCAATTTTGAGGTAAGGAAGTTTTTTCAGGGAGGCCATCCGGTAGACGGTGTCTGTCGAAAGGCTTAAGTACTGGCTCGCTTCTTTGGCAGTAATCAATCTTCGGAGTTCGGGAATCTTTTTCATCCGGTCATCGATCCGTTCAAAATACTTCTCGAGCAGCAGCTCTGCCAGCATGTCTAAGAATTCTTTGACCGGAGGCCGGTATTCTTCTTGTGCCATTTGTCCCTCCAGAGAACAGGGTGATTTCTCACCGTTCTTTTTCTCTTGCCACTTTCTGAATCTTCTTGAGGAGAGCGATGTTTTCTGTATGACCGGTCAGATGGGCAGTCACTTTTCCTCGAATCGGACGGTTGAGAAGATAGAAATCGCCAATCAAGTCAAGAATCTTATGCCGGACAAATTCGTCAGGAAATCGAAGTTCGGTGTTGACGACCTTCTCGTCATCAACCAGGATGACGTTGCTGAGTCGCCCACCCCCTCCCATCCCCATCCGTTCGAGCATCTTATAATCCTTGACAAAGCTAAAGGTTCTCGCTGGAGCGATCTCATCCTTGAAGGCCTCCTCGCTCCCTAAGATAAAGGCCAGGGTCTGCTGCCCGATGGGAGGGGGATAATCCAAAAAATAGTGAACAGAAAAGGTTTCAGCAGGTTCAATGACCAGAGACTTATCCCGATGGACGACCTGCAGTCGACGATCGATGATCAATTCGTCCACCCTCTCCTCTTGTTCCTCCACACCCGCCTCTTCGACAATCTTACAAAACTCCAAAGCCGAGCCGTCCATCACCGGAATCTCTTCAATCATCTTCACCATCAAGTTGGTGATACGATAGGCGTGCAGCACTGCCATGAGGTGCTCGACCGTCCTCGCAACGGCTCTCCCCTTTTTCAGAGAAGTGGCAGACTCTGTCGTTTCGACATAGTCGACATGGGCAGGAACCACTTCGTCCGCCGAGATGTTTCCGAACAGGATCCCGCTATGAGGGGGCAGGGGTTGAAGAAGGAGTCCTGTTTTTTTCCCAGAAAAAAGTCCTGTTCCGTAAAGCACCATGCTCTGCTTCAGAGTACGCTGAGGCAATAAGGAGGTCCCTTTCTTGTTCGCAACCTCCTTGGCTAAGGGAATCGCTTCCCGGACGGAGGAAACGGGAGGTCCGGTGACTTCTCCGGCAATCTCTTTTGGAAAGATCTTCGTGGCCTGGAAGGGTTCTTCGGTGACAATTTCCCCCGATCGCTGGACGGTCAGCAACTCCTTCTGATGATTAAGGGCTCGATGGATGGTCATAAGAAGAACATCAAGAGAAAGAGGTTTTTCAATGAAGTCAAAAGCCCCTAATTTCACAGCGGTCATGGCAGTCGAGATCGTTGCATGACCGGAGATCATAATCACTTGACACTCTGGGGCAATCCATTTGAGCCGTTTCAATACCTCGATGCCATCCATCCCCGGCATCCAGATATCGAGAAGCGTAACATCCGGCCCTTCTTCCTGAAAAACTTTTATTGCCTCTTCTCCACTCTTCGCCTGGGCGACTCGGAAACCTTCATCCTCCAGAACCCCCGCGATCGATTGGATCACTCTTTCCTCATCATCCACGATGAGGACTTTTCTCTCCATAACGTCTCCCGCAAAGAGGATTTTGACTTTCCAATATCACAACCTCGTCAAAGAATCAACATCTTATTGGAATACTGGAATAGTGGAATACTGGAACATTAGAAAAAGATCTTAAATTTAGGTATTTAGGAATTTAGGGATTCGCAATTCCTCAATTCCTTAATTCCTCAATTCACATTATTCCATTTATTTATCGATCTGGGCCTTCTGAAGCCGACCACTGAAATCCCGATAGATTACCTTCCATCGACTGTAGGTATCCAGAGCGCCCCCTCGACCTCCTGCCTCCTTCCTTCCATAACCCGAACTTTTGATCCCGCCAAAAGGCAGTTGTATCTCCGCACCAATTGTGGACGCATTGATATACACAATTCCGGTCTCAAGATCCCTCTCTGCGACAGCCGATGCATTGACATCCTGGGTGTAAATGGCGGAGGAAAGTCCATACGGGGTGCGATTGACAATCTGAATGGCGACCTGAAGGTCTTCTGCCTTGATCACGGAAACCACGGGCCCAAAAATTTCCTCTTGGGCGATCCGCATCTCAGGAGTTACCTCAATAAAGATGGTCGGTTCGATGAAATACCCTTTCGAACAGTCCCCTTTTTGATAGGCCTTCCCTCCCAAAATGAGTTTTGCCCCCTCTTTCTTTCCGATCTCGATATATTTGAGAATTTTGTTGAACTGGGATTCATTGATCACCGGCCCCACGTCTGTCTCTTTTTGAAGGCCATCTCCCAGTTTAAGACGGGAGGCGGCAGTCTTGAACTTTTCGATGAATTTCTGGTAGACTTTTTTGTGCACGACGATTCGACTGGCGGCAGTGCATCGTTGGCCGGTCGTTCCAAAACCGCCCCAGATGGCCCCTTCAACAGCCAAATCGAGGTTCGCATCATCCATGACAATGATCGCATTCTTCCCGCCCATCTCAGTCACAATGATCCGATGAATGGCTCCACAAATTCCTTCGAGACGTTTCCCAGTATCAAAGGAACCCGTAAAGGAGATGGCATCCACCTCTGGATGGTTCACCAAATATTCCCCCACCTCCCCTCCTGGCCCATGGATTAGATTCAGAACCCCTTTAGGCAAACCCGCCTCCGCCAGAGCCCCTACAAATTTTGCGGCACAGACGGTGGTATCGCTGGAGGGCTTCAAGACAACCGTATTGCCACAGATGAGGGCTGGAAAGACCTTCCATCCGGGAATAGCGATAGGAAAATTCCAGGGAGTGATCAAGCCGAAAACACCAATGGGAACACGAATCGATTTCATATCCTTATTGCAAAGTTCGGAGGGAACGGTTTCTCCAGAAAGTCTTCTGCCCTCGCCGGCCATGTAATAACCCATGTCAACGGCCTCCTGGACATCGCCTAAACCTTCAGAAAGGATTTTACCCATTTCCCTGGTTTCGAGCTTTCCCAAAGATTCTTTATTTCTCAAAAGAATTTCTGCAGCTCTGAACAGAATTTCACCCCGACGTGGGGCCGGGGTGAGTCGCCACTCTTCATAGGCTCCTCGGGCTGCCTTGACGGCCTGATCCACATCTTCCCGGCCTGACTTCGAGACAATTCCAATCACTTCATCTTTGTTGGCGGGATTGATCGACCGAAAAGTCTCTCCGGATTTGGAATCAACCCATTTCCCATCAATATAATTCTTAATACGTTCCATCTTCGCCCCTCACTCACTCCGCAATCCGTATTCTACAATCTGCAATTTTAATAGTTCCCTACCCCAACCTTCTTTTTCAGGAGATCATAATCCTGCTCCGACGAAGCAAAAACTCCGGTGTTTCCCAACCTCACATTCCTCAGCCCGACGGCCTTGGCTTCCAGGTAGGCTTCAATCATCTCAGAAACCTTTGGATGTTTATACCGTTTCATTTGGTACTCTGGGAAAAAAGCCAAAATGGTAAAAGGGATTTCTGGATCGACATCAAAAATCAATTGAGCGATCTTCTTCAACTGGGGCGTCTCCACGAGGTTTGGAATATAGAGAGAAAGGATTTCCAGAACAAAACCCCTTGTAACAATCTCTTCGGGAAGTTTGAGGATGTTCCGGTTGAAACAGCCGGTCAACCACTTATGGTCGGTCCCGTCATAGGCCTTGATATCGAGCCAGAAAGAGTCAACCCCTGCCTTCTTTAACGCATCGAGGTTCTGAGGGGTAAGGCCATAACCATTGGTTTCGATCAGCACCCATAACTCGGTCTCTGCCTTAATGAGGCGAGTACAGTCGACATAGTACTCCGGACAACAGGTCAGATCTCCCCCTGTGAAGGCAACGATATTGCGGGCAGGCCCCCATCCCTGGGGACTTAAAACGATCTCTTTTTTCTGGATCACCTTGGGACAGAGAGAAGACCGTTTTCCATACATGACACAAGCCCCGCAACCACGACAGGAATCATGGGCATGAAAGGCAGTAGCTCTGTTTCGAGGCTCCCGGACGGTCACTTCTTTTTCATATTCTTTGCATGCCTTTAACACATCGGCAGGAGACCACCAATCGCCCTTGGCAATTCTTGTGAAATTCCAGGAATGACATTTTCGGCAGGAGAAGTTACAACCTGATTGGTAGATGGAGAGGTAATTCTCTGGGCGCGAGAGATGGACAGCGGAGATGAGTCTGAGGAGACCATTGTCCGTCCTTTTGAGGGTGGCTTCACAGGCAGGAGACTTCCCCCGCTCGATCTCAATCAGACAGCTTCCCTGAGGATATCCTTGCTTAATTAAATTACATTTCATCCTAGAATTTTATCACATGGCGTCTTCCTCTTGCAAGTCACGTTAACCGTGTGCTATAGGGAATGGAAAACGGGAAATAACAAATAGCAATGTGGAGGTAAGAATGGAAGAACAAGTTAAAAAGATTGCACAATGGATTACCACTTCCAAAAAGGTGATCGTTTTTTCGGGGGCAGGTCTCAGCACAGAATCCGGAATCCCGGACTTCCGTACCCCTGGTGGAGTATGGGACCGATATAATCCCGAGGACTTCTACTTCCAGAATTTCCTTGCCAGTGAAGCCTCCCGGGAGAAATACTGGCAGTTGGCAACGGAAATGTGGGGACCGATAAAAATGGCCCAACCTAATCAGGCTCATCTCGCCGTTGCAGAATTGGAGAAGCTGGGCAAACTTGAATGCATCATCACTCAAAACATCGATGGTCTGCACTTCAAGGCTGGAAATTCAGAAGAAAAGGTAATACAGCTTCATGGGACATCCATCATTGTCTCCTGTTTGAGCTGCAATAAGAGATATGATCGCAATGAGATTCAAGAACGAATAAAGGAAGGACAGAAGGCCCCCCGTTGTGACGATTGTGGGGGAATTCTCAAACCTGCGACCATCTCATTCGGCCAATCGATGCCGGAGAGAGAAACACAAGAGGCTTACCATCGATCCTCACTCTGTGATCTCTTCATTGTCGTCGGTTCCTCATTGGTTGTCCAACCGGCTGCTTCAATGCCTCTGGTGGCAAAGAGAAGTGGAGCGAGACTGGTGATTATCAACCGAGACCCAACTCCTTACGATGACATGGCGGATGTTGTCATTCATGGTGAGGCTGGCGCTACCATGGCCAGTGTTTTGCAACATGTAAAACGGGCGTTAGGAGTTGGGATTTAGGGGATGGAAACGTCTCTTCTCGAATGGATTGCTTTTAGTCGAATGAAATCCCCCTCTTATATCCATTCTTATTTTCTTATTAGTTCATTCCCAATAATCGACTAAAAAACTGGACATTTTGTGTAACCATTATACAATAATTTGGCACTTTTGCAGGGTCAAATCAAATTACTTTGTAGAAAAATTCTGTAAATTCAAATAATTATGATATCCAAAATTTGGCACTTATTTTGCTAAACTCTAATATGTTTAATGCTTTCCGTAAAGCAAAAGGTTTATGAAGAACATATTCTTGATAATAATAACACTTCTTTTCCTATTAGGTTGCGCCATTGTCGAGCCTACTACAAAATCTACTTCCTCAACACGGCCAACATACGGACAGATATTGAAAGAAAAGTACAAAGGACCTAAGGCAAGAGTGGTTGTAATCAAGTTCGTCGATAAATCGGCCGGGTCAAGAGAGATGAGCCAGGTTGGGGAAGGAATGGCCGAGATGTTACGTAATGCCTTGTTGCCCACAAATCGATATATTGTTCAAGTGCGGAAATCCTTAGATGACGTGGTCAGAGGCCAGGATATTGGAAACGGCGGTCGGGCGAAGAAAGGGAATGAGATTGATCTTCTGATTGATGGGGAGATTAGGGAATTCAAAGCCGGCATCCCAGGGGCCGGAGATGAAACAGGGGGGGCATCCCATGTTACCATTGTCGTAACGGTGACCGATCCAAGGACCAAACAGATTCTTGCCACCGAAAAAGTGAGAGCAAAGGCGACGGAATTTGGAGGACCTACCGGAAGAGTCGGCGGTGTCCTGCCAGAAGTATTCAGAGGTTTTTCAAAAACACTGATGGAGAAGGCAATACGTATGGCTATTGAGGAATCGGCGAGTTTAGTAGTCGCTAAGACACCCCCTGAGTGTTACCGGGTTGTGCCTGTTATGACAGCCTCTAAAACTCCTCCCGTATCTTCAAAAGCCACCCCACCTTCACCACCTTCTCTTCGTACCGCCGAAGTTTTATGGGACTCTGTGAATCTGCGTGAAGGGCCGGGAAAGGGCTATAAAGTCATAGGCAATGCAAAGAAAGGGACATCTCTGAAAATCCTTGAGGTGGATGGAAATTGGTTGCGTGTTCGACTCGAGGACGGGAGTTCGGCATGGGTGAGTAAACTGGCCACTTCCGAGGCGCCCAAACCTTCACCTTCTACGACTTCTGTTACACCCACGCCCATGTGATATCAAAAGGCTAATTTCAAAGAGGCATCCATGCTGGTCTGCAAGAGTTGTAACATTGAATATGAGGAAGGTAAAAAGTTTTGTAAACATTGTGGCGATCCCCTCGTCCCGAAAGTGGAATCCATTTCAACTCAAAAGAAAGTGAATCGGGCTGAGGAGGAGAATGCAGATGGAAAACTGATCTGCCCAAATTGTAACATCATTTATGAATTTGGAAGTTCCTGCATCCAATGCGGGTCCCCTCTGGGACGTCAAATCCCCCCTGAGGCAAAGGAAGAACCTGAGACAGCGTCCGAAGAAAAACCCGCTCCAGTACAAACATCCCGAGAACAAAAGATGGGGGCACCCCGTGCAAAACTCATTTGTCCTAACTGTAAAATAATCTATGAAAGCGGAAGTTCTTGCATCAAATGTGAGTCAGCCCTGGTTCCTCAAACTCCCTCTCAGGCAAATGAAGAACCTAAAATGTCTCCTATCTCTGAAGGTGAGGGAAAACCCTTAAAAATACAAACGATCCAAGAGCAATTAGTCGAGGCACCCCGTAAGAAACTCATCTGCCCCGCTTGTAAGATTATCTATGAACGCGGAAATTCTTGCGTAAGATGTGGATCAAGTCTTGTTCCGCAAACGCCATCCCAAGAAAAGGAAAAACCTAAGTCATCCGATACCGAAGTGAGTCTTTCGGCTCTTGATCTGGACGTTGGAACTGGCCCGGCCCAGGAAGGGGTTGACTTTGAGTGGCCCTCTCTTACCAGTCCGAAGAGGCGGGACTCGGGTGCCGTCGAAAAGGGGAAAAAGAAAGAGCTCGAGGTGTTCCCAACAATGGAGGTTGAAGAAGACTTCTTCAAAACCCAGACCTCAAAACAACAACCCCCTAAAACATCGGCTGATGATTCGGGGAGGAAGTTAAGCCTTTCGACCAAACCCAAGAAAGACTATCGCCGCTTGTTTTTGGAAGTAGGTGGCATCACGATCATGGCTCTGGCGGGAGGGTATTTCCTATGGTCAGTCTATTCCCATTTAATAAGGAAAGAGCCCGATCCGAAAACACTCATTTCTAAAGATGCAGTCACCCAGATCCTTCCCGCTTCTTCTGCCAATCCTGCTACCACTGGGACGGAGTCAGGAGGATTCAGAAGCGGGGAGGAAAGTTCGACAATTTCTAAAGAGGCGCCCCCTTCTCCCCTTCCTTTCCCGGATGCTTCCAAAACACCTTCTATAGAGATCCGAGAGATACAAAATATTAAAACCCTCCTCGAGAATATCCGGCAGGCAAATTTACAGAAGGATATTGACCTTTTCATATCCTGCTATGCTGCTGATTTCAAAGACCGAGAAGGGAAAAGGAGGGCAACACTTGCCTATTGGAAAAGATTTGATTACGTCGACCTGTCGTATGATTTGAAGAATTCTTCAATATCAGGGGATACGGCCAAGATAAAAGTTGAATGGGTGATCAAAGTTTCTCAAAAGACTGGTAAGCAGCCACAGAAAAGTAAAACCAATCTGGATGTCAAACTGAAGAAAGAAGAAGGCGGGTGGAAGATAGAAGAAGTGAAACAGGCAGGTTAAGTTTCCAGCTATTGATTGCCCCCTTTTCCCCGATCCTCCGCAAACCCTTCAGATTGAATCTTTCCTGAATCATCGAACTCTGCATTATACCGTTACGACAAAGAAATGCACGGTGGTATATCAACGTGTAAAAGGTTCTTCAGGCAAATTGGAAATAGCCATTGGATGGGTTAGAATTTATTCAATGGATTCAAGGAGTCCAGGGTTCATGTGGCCAAGTGAAGTTTCACCGAACCCTTGAACCCCTGAACCTTCGAAATCCTATCAGTGAGGTCTCAATGGGCTGTTGCTCAAAAGCCCAATTCAAAAATATCTGACAGTTTGAGTTTCCATGAATGATAGCCGAGGGTAAGTAAAACCAAATAGCACCATTCGGCCAATTTTTGAGTTCATTAGCTCCTTAAAATCTGAAAAGGACCTTATCTCCCTTGTCACAGCCCCTTTGATCTGCTCCATCATCACCGATGGACTTCTCTTTAGGTAAGATCCGTACCTAAGCAAAACCTCAATGTTCTGGACAGCAGAGATCAGGTATTCCTGTATCTGCACCCGCCAAAGCCCTCTCCATCGTGCCCGGTCATATCCATACCGCGTCCCTCTGGCATAGGAACGCTCCATCAAATGCTGCCTCACTTTGATATCCCGCTTCGCTTTGGCCGATCGACTCGCTTCTCGCATCCTGTCTAGATCTTCCTGCCTCAGATGTCGCTTAATTGTCCGACCTGATCTGTTTCTAGTACACTGCTCTCTTAAGTCACATGCTGCACAAATCTTCTTGGGTGCAGCGTAATCTCTACTTTGCCGACTCATATGTAATGATCTAGGCTTCAACCGATGCCCAGCTGGACAACGATAGGTGTCACTCTCCCGATCATACTCAAACCGCTCTTCCCCAAAGATATTCTGCTTTTCTGTACGCTTCAATGAAATTTCCCTCAAGTCCGGCATGTGGGCCTCTACTCCTCTATCATGACAGGCCAAAAAGTTCTCGATCGTCCCGTATTTGCTGTCGGCCACCACCGTATCCGCATTGATCCCTGTATTTAAACGGTGGCTCTCTATCAGAGGAATCATCTCATGCGCTTCATTGACATCTCCTGTTGTCGTCTCGATCGCCGTGATCACTTCACTCCGCTCATCCACGGCCCGATGTACCTGATAGGAGAGTTTGGGCTTGCCACGATTCACAATCGATGCATCCGGATCGGTCGTTGAAATGTATCGGCTGTTCTCTTTAACGTATCTCCTGGAGGAATCCGTGCTCTCGCTCTTTTCCTCTAATCGTGCTTCCAGCTTCTTGTAGCCCTCCTGGAGTTGAACCTTCAACGATCGCGTGTCGATCACGGAGTTGTTCGATGCATCCGCATCCACCAGGCTCGAATCCACAAAGATCTTTCTGCCGTCCACTAACCCCGCCTCCACACATTGCCACACCATTCGCTCAAAGAACCCCCTAAACGCTTCCACTCCCCACCGCGCCCTGGCTTTACTCAAAACACTGTGATCCGGCACCTCACTGTCTATGTCGTACCCTAAAAACCATAGCCAGTCTAAACGCATGGGGATCGTTTCCATTAACTCTCGTTCCGATCGAACATTGTAAAGAACTAACAGCAACATCATCTTCAGGATTACAGGAGGGGGAATGGACACATTCCCGTTGCCCCCATAGGTGTCTCTGACCTCTGCATAGATGAAGTTAAAGTCAATCTGCTCTTGAATCCTTCTCAGAAGGTGTGTCCGGGGAATCCTTTATTCCAGGTTCATATGATGATAGAAGATCTTCGGCTGAATTCCTGTCTGTTGTCCCATCATGGCAATATCTCCATTCCAGATTTGTGCTGCCATGCTTATAGCTCGAATGTATAATCGTTGCAAGTATCATTTGGGCAACAGCCCGTCAATGGGCCACCTCATAAGAAGATGGATTAAAATGCCCCTTACCCGTAGGGGTTTTTTCGGAGCAATCGGTTTAGGTTTATACCACGTTACATCCAAAACGGCGGGCTGGGCGAAGGTTACATATCTTCAGGTCAAAGAATTTCTCATCCGTTCCGTTGAAGGAACTCAGCGCGTCGATCTCAAGACATGGCGCCTCAAGATCGAGGGATTAGTTGAAAAGCCCATCGCTCTCAGTTTCGGCGAAATCCAGGCTCTTCCCAGGAAAATTCAAGTGAAACATTTCATCTGTGTCGAAGGCTGGAGACTGGATAACCAAAAATGGGAAGGAGTTCACCTCAAGGAGATTTTCTCAAAGGTAAAGATCAGCCCAAAAGCGAAATATGTCACTTTCCATGCAACGGGGGGGAAATATCAAGACAGCCTATCCCTGCAAGAGGCTCTTGAACCCGAGACGATGCTTGCCTATAGAGTGAACGACAAAAACTTACTTCCAGAAAATGGTTTCCCTCTTCGACTGATCATCCCACGTATGTACGCTTACAAAGGTGTCAAATGGGTGGAGCGAATCGTCTTGACCGAAAAAGAAGAGACGGGATATTGGGAAAAGTTTGGTTATCCCGCAGACGGCTCCGTCCCGGGTCTGAAAGCTTAGAGATATTTTTTAAACCAACCCACACTGAGTTCCATGGCTCGTTGACGATGAACCGGATCTGTCAATCGATGATCTGCACCTCCGATTATATGAATCTCTTTGGGGACACTCAAATTGTAAAAGATTCCCAGGGCTTGATCCAAAGGAACAAACTCATCTTCCTCTCCATGAATAACGAGACATTGAGAGACCTTATTCAATAAAGGGACTAACCGGTGTTTTGGAAGATCCTCAAAAAAGGCCTCTGGAGGGAGAGGATGATCTTCCTCCTGCTTTTTCGATCCGAGATCATCTAAGTGAAGGGGCGTCGCCCAGATCACGACAGGTCTAATCTCTTTATCCTCCGAGGCTTTGATCAAGGAAAGAAAGCCTCCAAGGCTCGAACCGATTAACCCAATCCGATTTCCCAGACCGGGATAAGATCTCATAAAATCAACCCCCGCATTCAGGTCGGAGAGCTTTTTGCTGATCGTATTGTCTTCCTCACTCCCTTCGCTTTCTCCGATTCCCCTAAAATCGAACCGAAGCATGGCCATTCCCTCCTCTGACATCCGCTCCCCAAGAGCAATATACTTTTCACTATCCTTACTGGAGAGGAGGCCGTGAGAGGCAATCACGCAAGGTGGGTTCTTTTCGTCAGGAAGATGAAGAATTCCTGAAATCTTCATACCCTCACTCATAAAAGAAACTCTCTCCATTTTCATTCTGGAATTTCCCTCTTATCGTGACCGTGCCTGCACGCCGAAGTGCCTGCGTTACGGCACGCAGGCGTGTCCCTGCCACGTGTCCGTTAAAAATCTCGTGATCAAAAACATTATCGTATCTTTGAGCTTTCAGCCTTCTGCTGACTGCCTACTGCTTTCTTATCACTTTATGTTTTAATTCCTGCTTCTTTCATTGCTTTCAAATACTCTCCCTTCAATTGTTCTTTCGAGATACCATGGTCAATGAAATCCCAAGGAAAGATTTCATCCAAATCCCTTTTTCGATAGACGTAGAAGTCAGCGTTGATGCTGGTCTCTCGAACGGCCTGCCTCCAATTTCCCTGATACCGATGGGTTGCCATCAATATCTTCCCCACCCTCCGATCTCCTTTTGAGAGCAGAGCCTGAACATAAGCCCATTTGGGAAGGTCGTGGATCATCTCCATTCCTTTTTCACCTTGAACTCCCCTTTGAATCATCTTTAACTTCTTCTTTAAGTCCCCGACTTCTTCCAAGGGCACCCACTGAAAGGGCGTAGCTGGTTTTGGAATAAAGGGGTTGACGCTCAGAATTAACCTCCATCTTTTCTCCCGGTGCTTTTGATTCGAGAGAATCTGATGCCGAATCCGTTTGGCGAGGAGGAGAATTTCTCTAATATCCTCATCGGTCTCAGAGGGAAGGCCAATTAAAAAATAGCACTTGATGCGGGAGAGACCGTTCTCAACCAACGTATCAATGGATCTTAAAATCTCATCTTCACGATAACCCTTCTTCAACATCTTTCGGAGTCTTTCTGAACCTGCCTCAGGGGCAATGGCTACGGTGCGATCCTCTCCCTCTCTCAGACACTGAATCAGGGGTGGCGTGACGGCATCTACTCTCAAGGAGGATAAAGAAATCCCTCCTTGCTGAGAGAGGATACTCTGGCACAATGGGAGGAGTTTGGGATGGTCGGAGACCGCAGTCCCGGTCAAACCAATCCGATGCTCTTTTAAAAGGGCTTCCTTTGAAATCGATTCCAGAAAGGAAAGGCTTCGGTTTCGAAAAGGATGGTAAACAAAACAAGCTGCACAGAAACGACAACCCCTGGGGCAACCCCGGTTTACCTCTACCAAAGCCATCTCTTTAAACTCCGTGTCCGGAGTGAAAAGAGTAGATTGCGTTGGGAATTGATCGAGCTTAGGGACCCATCTCCGTTTGATCTTTCTGGGAAATCCCGGCTCGGGATCCATCGCCTCTATCTTTCCATTTTCAGCATAACTCACTCGATAAAACTTTGGAATGTAAACCCCTTCCAGCCCAGCCAGATTCTTCAAAAGATCGTCCTTCTCTCTTTTCCTTTTATCTGAAAGGGTTTGACGACAAACCTCTAAGAATTCTCCCATCACCTCTTCCGCCTCTCCGAGAATAAAGAGGTCAAAGAATTCACTGATGGATT
Organism: uncultured delta proteobacterium; assembly: GCA_963827685.1. Classification (GTDB taxonomy): domain Bacteria; phylum Desulfobacterota; class BSN033; order BSN033; family UBA1163; genus UBA1163. The sequence goes on from CAWHBU010000003.1 coordinate 760,504, forward strand.
CCGGATTTAAAAAAACGGCGACCCCTCCAGCTATCACCCACGGATATCTTCCATTACGAAGACGGCTCTCTAAGGGAATATGCGCTAGTTCCAGAAGCGTGAGGACATTGAGAAAATCGTTCTCGAAAGAGATAGAGAAGGCTAAGATATCGAAGCTGGAGAGAGGTTTTTGGGATTCTAACGAGAAAAGAGGGGTTTGGGTATTGCGATATTCTTGGAGATCTTCTGAGTCAGGAAGGAAGGCTCTTTCACAGACCACATCGTCATCAGCGTTTAAAATCTGATAAAGGGTCTGAAATCCAAGGTTGGACATCCCCACATGGTAAGCGTTGGGATAGAGAAGACAAATCGTAATTTTCCCGCCCCATGGTTTTCGGACAGTTCCTTTCTCTTTTTCAAGCACACCCTTAGCCTTCTGAACAAGTTTCCAGGAAGTCATTTGTTAGTGATTCGTGTTTCGTGCTCGTGATTCGTTAAAAAACATTTTACCACAAAGAAGAAAACTTAACCAATCATTGGTTTTCCATCACGAATCACGAGTCATCCTTCACTGTCACTGATCAGTCGGCCTGTTTTCTTAAAAAAGTTGGGATATCAAAACGATCCTCATCCTCAACAGAGAAATCCGACGGTGGATCCAATTTTAGTTCATCGAACCGCTCGCTCGTCTTCCCCCTTCTCATAAAAGCAGGGATGTCCCTGTTATTCTCTTTGTTGCCAAAAGAGAAGTGTGGAAAATCTTTATTCTGCTCTCGGAGGCCAAATGAGATAGGAGCCATTTTCTTAAACTGAGATGTTCTCTTATCCTCTTTCTTTCCGAAACCGGTAGCAATCACGGTTACCCGAATCTCTTCCTTCATGGTTTTGTCGACCACCATCCCCCAGATCACATTGGCATCTTCATGGGCTTCCTTCTGAATCAGAGTGGTTGCCTCATTGATTTCGCTGAGGGTCATATTCTCGCCCCCGGTGATGTTGATGAGAAGCCCCCGGGCTCCTTCAATCGTAATATCTTCCAAGAGAGGGCTGGAAATCGCTCTTTGGGCAGCTTCCACGGATCGATTCTCACCCATAGCAATTCCTGTTCCCATCAATGCCATTCCCGTCTCAGACATGACGGTGCGGACATCGGCAAAGTCCAGATTGATGATTCCATGGCCAACGATGATATCTGAGATCCCTTTGGCAGCATGATAGAGAACTTCGTCTGCTTTCTTGAAGGCCTCCAGCAGAGTCATGCTCTTCCCGCTGACACTAAGGAGACGCTGGTTCGGGATCGTGATGAGGGCATCCGCTGTCATCTTGAGATTGGCCAACCCTTCCTCTGCCTGTTTCATCCTCTTCTTTCCTTCGAAGTAGAAGGGTTTGGTCACAATCGCTACGGTCAGGGCACCTATTTCACGGGCCACTTCTGCAATCACCGGCGCCCCGCCCGTACCCGTCCCGCCGCCTAACCCGGCTGTGATGAAGACCATGTCTGACCCTTTTAGAGCTTCGCGAATCTTCTCGATATCCTCGAGGGCAGCCTTCCTCCCTATCTCTGGATTGGCTCCGGCTCCCAAGCCCTTGGTCAAATTTTCGCCCAATTGCAATTTGATGGGAGCCATATTTGCCGCCATCGCCTGGGCATCGGTATTGGCGGCGATGAACTCGACCCCGGAGAGTTGATAAGAAATCATGGTATTCAGGGCATTATTTCCTCCTCCTCCAATTCCGATGATCTTGACCTTGGCAGCCAAATTCTTATTTTCGTCGAATTCGATCATATCCTCCCTCCTCTCATAAAATTGGAATGATGGAAGAATGAAATGATGGAATATTGGGTTTCAGTCACACGGGAGTAATAATATTTTACCCATTATTCCATTTTTCCAATATTCCAGTCTTCCATTAAAAGAATTCTTCAATCCATTCCCTCATCCGGTGGGTGACCTTGCTGAAGATGTTCCCCTCACCCACCTTAAACCGACTCTGTCCTTTTTTTCGACTTCCATAGAGAACCAGACCCACCCCGGTCGCATACATTGGACTCGCGACCAGATCCACTAATCCTCCGATACCGATGGGGGCCCCTCTGCGAACGGGCAGATTAAAGATCTGTTCAGTCAACTCAGGAACGCCCTCCAGAATGGCGCTCCCGCCCGTCAGGACAATCCCGGAGGCAAGCAGATTAGCAAAGCCTGTCTTCACCAGTTCATTATGAACTAAGGAGAGAATCTCCTCGACCCTAGGTTCGATGATCTCTGCCAGAGTCTGCCTGGAAAGGACGCGAGGTTTCCTGCCCCCGACGCTGGGGACTTCAATGGTTTCGTCCTTCCGAACCAAAGAAGTCAGGGCGCATCCATATTTAATTTTGATCTTTTCCGCTTCCTCCACCGGCGTCCGTAGTCCCATCGAGATATCGCTCGTGATATGGCTTCCTGCTAATGAAAAAATCGATGTATGTTTGATCGCACCATTTGAAAAGATGACCAGATCAGTGGTTCCGCCTCCGATGTCGATGATGGCCACTCCCAGGTCTTTCTCCTCAGGTGTCAGGACCGCTTCGCTCGAGCCCAACTGTTCTAAAACAATGTCGTCCACATCCAGCCCTGCCTTGTTGGCGCATTTAATGATGTTTTGGGCAGAGGTAATGGCGCCGGTGACAATATGAACCCTTCCCTCCAGTCTCACCCCCGACATCCCGACAGGGTCTTTGATCCCGTCCTGATCATCCACGATGAATTCCTGGGGAATGATGTGAATCACCTCTCGATCCATCGGCATGGCGACGGCGCTTGCAGCATTGATCACCCGTTTCACATCATTCGGACCGATCTCTCTGTTTTTGACAGCGATCACACCATGACTGTTAATGCCTCTGATATGCCCTCCTGCGATTCCGGCATAGACAGAGGTGAGGTGATAGCCTGCCATTAACTCCGCTTCTTCAACCGCCTTCTTGATCGAATGAACGGTGCTCTCGATATTGATGACCACCCCTTTTCGTAATCCCTTCGATGAAAAAGTTCCAAGGCCGATGATGTTGACCTGACCCTCAGAAATTTCTCCGACCACGGTGCAGATCTTTGTCGTCCCGATGTCCAACCCGACTACCAACGAATCCTTCTTCCCCACCTTTTCATCACCTCCTTTCAGTCCCCATAGGGAACCTTTTTGACCACCATTCTTTTCAAGTCACTGCAATCAATCGAGGCTGCTGAAAATCCTCTTTTCCGAAGGTCGGACCAGATGAGAGACAATCTTCTCAACTTCTCCCCAAAGTCCTCCCATCCCATCTTGACCTCCACCCCTTCTGTCTTGGTAAAACAATGGATTCCAAGAGCCTTCTCCATATGGATCTCAGATATTTCCTCCAGGGGAGGTAATTTTTCTTGACTGACGATCCTCAAGAGATCCAGCGCCTTGGTAATCAGGCGTTTTGCCTCCGCAGGATCTATTTCTAAAACCCGACGGGTCAAGCCAGTGAGATAAGGGTAGTTGTATTCATCTCTCTCTCCTACAGGAGAAAAGATCTCCCCTTTGGTATCGATATAGTAAAGCTCTTCTAATTGAATGATGGCCATCGGCTTTCTCTCTTCAATCTGGATCAATATCTTGTTGGGAAAGACCTTCCTCACCCGAACCTGGTCAATCCAAGGATGGGACTCTAATCGTTTGACGACCTCCTTCAGCTTGACCGAGAAGAGATTGGGCATTCCTTCCATCACCGTGAGGGAGAGAAGGGTCTCTTTTGGAATCTTTTGACCTCCTTCCACCTCGACTTCCCTCACTCGAAAATAGGGATCTCCAAAGAGATGGACATAAATCCAATGGCTGATAAAAAGGAAAAAAGAGAAGAGAAGAAGTTGAAAAGCCACTCGGATCGTCTTTTTCAAGATCCTGAAAAACTTCTCTGCTCCTTTTTCTTCCCTTCTTACTTTCGGTCGGAGAAACTTTCCATCTCGGACTGTAAGGGTCTCTCCCATCTCTCTTGACTCCGGTTTTTTGAGTTCATTGAGTTGGTTAGGTTTTTTGAGCTAACCCAAAGAACTCCAGCAACGCGATCATCTAAAAACTACTTTTCACTTTCTATCTTTAAAGATGCCCCCAACAAAATCCGTTCCACTAAGTCTTCAAATGGAATGCCGGCATAATTGGCCGCCATGGGCAAGAGACTCGTCTCCGTCATTCCAGGCATGGTGTTGACGTCAATTACAAACGGATTTTCATCTTCATCGGTCATCAGATCGACTCTCGCTACACCTGAACAATCCAGCTCTTGAAAGGCTCTGAGGCTGATCTCTTGCGCATAGAGATATTTTTCCCTTGGAATTCGAGCAGGGAGGATGTATTGCGTCTCACCCTTTGTATATTTAGAATAGTAATCGTAAAAACCGCTCTTGGGAGCGATCTCAATGACGGGTAATGGGATATTTTCAAGAATGCCAACGGTGATCTCCCTGCCTTTCATAAATTCCTCGACCAATATCTCCTCATCGTATTCTCCTGCCTTCTTTAAGGCAGGGCCCAATTCTTCATCCTTCCGAACAATGGAAACGCCGATCGTAGATCCCTCTCTGGCCGGTTTGACCACCACTGGCAAAGGAAGGGAAATTCTTTTAGGCAGATCTTTTTTTATCTCTTCTCGATGAAAAACCTCAAAGGGAGGAGTCGGAATCTTTTCACAAAGGAAGAACTTCTTGGACATGATTTTATGCATGGCCAAAGCGCTCGCCAGAACTCCTGAGCCGGTATAAGGAATTCTCATCAACTCCAACATCCCCTGAATGGTTCCATCTTCTCCAAATCTTCCGTGAAGAGCCAAAAAGGCACATTCAATCTTTTCTTTGACCAATTTTTCCGCAATGCCGTCCCCAACATCGATGGGGATCACCGTATATCCCTTCTCAGTGAGAGCTTTCAGGATAGCCTTCCCCGTCTTCAGGGAGATCTCTCTCTCCTGCGAAAGACCCCCCATCATCACAGCGGTTTTCTTCTTCTTGAGCGATGGCTCTTTCATTTACTTACCGCCAAATCCCCACAGTCTTTATTCCGCAATCCCTGCCCCGCATTGCGGGGCGAAATTCGAATTACTGTTCACCCACCACCTTCACCTCCCTTTCAAGGGAGATGCCCTTTTCTTCGTAGACTTTCTTTTCTACAAACTCCATCAAACGGACCACCTCTTCAGCCTTGGCCCTCCCCAGATTGATGATGAAATTGGCATGGCGCTCTGAAATCATCGCCTGACCTATCCGAAACCCTTTCAGCCCAGCTTCTTCGATCCATTTTCCGGCTGGGCCTTCTTGGGGGTTTTTGAAAATGGACCCGGCACTGGGATAATCTAAAGGTTGCTTTCTCTTTCTCATCTCCGAATAAGATTTCACCCTTTCAAGAATTTCTTCTTTCTTTCCCTTCTTCAACTGAAACCTACCCTTGAGAATAATCCAAGAAGAAGGAATGACCAGTCCTCGATAAGAAAATCGAAGCCTCGAACGGGACCTCTCCACGATTTCTCCATCTTCCCTCATCAACGTCACGGAAAGTAGGACATCCTTCAATTCGGCACCCCAGGCTCCGGCATTCATCGCCACTCCCCCTCCTACGGTTCCAGGGATGCCGGAAAAGGGCTCGAGCCCTGTCAGCCCCTTCTGAATGGAGAATTGAACCAGTCGTTGAAGGGAGAGACCTGCCTCTGCTTCCACGATCTCTCCATCGATCCCGATTTTTTTCATCCCTTGAGTCAGATTGATTACCCATCCCCGTACTCCTTTATCCCTCACAACAAGATTGGTTCCTTTTCCTAAAATCAAAAAAGGAATTCTTTTTCTCCTGGCACATCGAATCACCTTTCCTAATTCATTCACACCCTTCGGGAAGAAAAGACAATCTGCAGGCCCTCCCACTTTCATCGACGTAAACTGCTTCATCGGTACATCGAAAAGAACCCTTCCCTTGATCAGACCCGACGCCCATTTTCTGTAGTCCCTTTGCATCCGCTTCGCGTCTGAGTTCGGAGTTAGGAGTTTTGAGTTCGGAGTTTCTACACATTTCTCCGAACTCCGAACTAATTACTCCGAACTTTCAGTTCAGTCTGCTCACCAACTCCTCTGAAACCTGCCAGACATCTCCTGCTCCCAGGGTGATGACCAAATCACCCGGAGAAACAATACGGAGGAGATGCTCAATGATCTCCTCTTTATCTGTTAAATAAGTGACATCCTTATGGCCATATTCCCGTATCCCCTCGAAAAGGGCTTTCGATTCCACGCCTTCTATGCGATCTTCTCCTGCCGGATAGATATCGGTAAGGATGAGGACATCGGCGTCATAAAAAGCAGTGAGAAAATCTTTGAACAGGGCTTGCGTTCTCGTATAGCGATGAGGTTGAAATACCGCGATGATCCTTTTTCCCCAACCGGTCCGTGCCGCCTTGAGCGTGGCCATAATCTCCACAGGATGATGGCCATAATCATCCACAATGAGAATCCCTTTCTTCTCTCCTTTGATTTGAAACCGTCTCTGAATCCCGCTGAAATCGCGCAGCGTTTCTTGGACGACCTGGAAGGGAATATCCAGTTCAAAAGCGGTGGCTAAAGTGGCTAAGGCATTGTAGACATTATGGAGTCCAGGCATCCGGAGGCTTAATTTGCCTATTTCCTGGCGTTGGTGGATGACATCAAAAGAGGTTGAGAGCCCTTCGAATACAATCTCTTTCGCTTGAAAGTCCGCTTGCGTGGTCAACCCGTAAGTGGTAAACCGCTTCTTCAATCTCGGAAGAAGACTCTGAATGTTCGGATGATCGAGGCAGAGTACGGCCAAGCCGAAAAATGGAATCTTGTTCAAAAAACAGAGGAAGGTCTCTTTGATCTCGTCGATGTCTTTATAATAATCAAGATGTTCTGGGTCGATGTTGGTCACCACGGCAATGGTGGGCATCAGTTTGAGAAATGAGCCGTCGCTCTCGTCGGCTTCGGCCACCAAGAACTCACCCTGCCCAAGCCTCGCATTGCTTCCGATACTGTTGAGCCTCCCGCCGATCACCACCGTAGGATCAAGACCACCCGCCGCCAGGACGGTAGAAATGAGGGAGGTGGTCGTGGTCTTCCCATGAGTTCCCGCGATGGCAATCCCGACCTTCATTCGCATCAACTCTGCCAGCATCTCTGCCCTCGGGATGACAGGGATGAGCCTCTCTTCCGCAGCTTCGACTTCAGGGTTTCCTTGCCGAACGGCTGAGGAGATGACCACCACGTCCGCTTCTTTCAAATTCTCCTTTCGGTGACCGTAGGAGATTTCGCAGCCCAAAGACCGGAGTCTTCGGGTCACCTCTGTCTCCTTGACATCGGAACCGCTGATATGGTAGCCGAGGTTAAACAACACCTCGGCAATCCCGCTCATGCCAATCCCGCCGATGCCTACAAAATGGATATGCTGGATCTTTCCTCTTCGATACATCTCAGTTTCTTGTGTTCTCAGTTCATTGAGTTCGTTGAATTAACCCAATAAACTCAATAGACCCCATGAACTCAAAGAACCATTTTTTTCTTTTCCAACCAAAGCATAACAATGATCTACGATTTCTTCCGCTGCTCTGGGTTTGCCCAACCGTTGGATCGCCTCCTCCATCTTGGCACACTCCTCCGGATGGTTGTAAAGGTGGAGGATGGTCCGGGCCATGATGTCTCCTTTTAATTCTTGATCCAAAACCATTCTTGCTGCACCCAGATCGACTAATTTCTTGGCATTGATCAATTGATGATCATGAGCTGCATAAGGATAAGGGATGAGGAGAGCAGCCTTTCCGCAAACCGCCAGCTCAGCCACGGTGCTTGCTCCTGACCTGCAGATGACCAGATCTGACATCTGGTAGTAGGTGGCAAGGTCTTCAATGAAAGGCTTGACCAATGCCTCAAACCCTTTTTCTCGATACTCTTTTGATACAAAATCGAGATCTTCTTTTCCTGTTTGATGAATGATCTTCAAGGTGGATCTTATTCCCCGAAGGTGGTCCAGAGCTTCCATCATCGCTTGATTGATCCGGTGAGACCCTGCACTTCCACCAAAGATGAGGAGGGTAAATCGATCCTTTTGCTTCAGCGTTCCGTTGCCTTTCTGCAGAGTAGCAAAGAATTCTTTCCTGATCGGGTTTCCGGTCACAACGGTCTTTTCTTCAGGGAAGTATTTCTTCGCCTCTCCGAAGGAGACGAAGATCCGTTGGCTGAACCACTTTAGCATGCGATTTGTCATTCCAGGCATCACGTTCTGCTCCTGGATAGCCCTTTTCATTCCGAGAAGAAATGCGGCCAGAAGAGTCGGTCCGGAGGCATATCCTCCCACGCCCAATACGAGTTGGGGTTGAAACTCTTTTAAGATCGAACAAGCTTCGGAAACGGCCATCGGTAAGCTCCAGATGGCCTTACCCTTCTCCAGCAGGGATTTCCCCTGAATGGGTTTGGCTTTAATGGTTCTCAGAGGAAATTTTCCCCCTGGTAAAACCTTGGATTCGATCCCTCTTTCCGTTCCAATAAATAGAACTTCATTCTCTTTATCTCTTCCAACGAAGGCCTCCGCAATCGCTATGCCTGGAAAAAGATGACCTCCTGTGCCTCCTCCGGCAATCACACACCTCATCGTCGTTCCGCATGGGTCGAAAGGTGAAGGAGTATCCCCACCCCAATTAAATTGACGATCAATGATGTCCCCCCATAACTGACGAAAGGGAGAGTCAGCCCTTTTGTGGGAAGAAGTCCTAAAACCACTCCCATATTGATCACGGCTTGAAGGGAGATCATCAGCGTGATCCCCAATGCCAAATAGGCACCAAACCGATCCTCGAGGGAAAGTCCGATCTGGATCCCTCTGAGGGTAAGAATGAAGAAGAGGAGCACGACGACCATCGCACCCACCAAGCCTAACTCCTCTCCGATGATAGAAAAGATGAAGTCCGTGTGGGGTGCCGGAAGGAAGAAGAGTTTCTGTCTTCCTTCCCCCAATCCTAATCCGAAGAAACCTCCGGAGCCAAAGGAGAGGAATGATTGAATAATTTGGAAGCTCGTGCCACTGGGATCTTCCCAAGGCCGGATGAAACTCATCAACCTTTTATGACGATATCCCACATTCATCAAAAAAGTGTAAGCCACTGGAATGGCAATCGAAAAAGCGCCCACAATATAAATCACCCTGGCGCCGCTGACGAAGAGAAGGAGAAAGACCATCGCTGTGAGGAAGAAGGCTGCCCCAAAATCGGGTTCTTTCATCACCAAGGCGATGACGAGACCAGAGAGGAGAACCGGGGGGAGAAATCCAAACGAGAAACTCCGAATCTTCTCCTCCTTCTTAGCTAAAAGGTAGGCAAGAAAGATAACCAGACCCAGCTTGGCAAACTCCGAGGGTTGAAAGGAGAGAGACTGGATTTTCAACCAGCGCATGGCTCCGCCGGACCGGTGCCCGATCCCCGGAATCAACACACCAATCAAGAAAAGAACGGAAAGGACGAGAATGGGATAGGCAAACCGCTTCAGATTTTCGTAAGGGAACAACATCGCGAGGATCATCAGAACGAAACCGATGGCGGCATAGAGGGCCTGCCGTCTTAGAAAGTAGTAGGGGTCTCCAAAACGATCGCCGGCGATGATCGCACTGGTGCTGTAGACCATCACAATCCCAATCGCCACTAAGGCAAGGGCTGCACCCAACAGAATAATGTCAAGCCTTCTCTTACCCTTCATATTTTAAGTTCGGAGTTCGGAGTTAGAAGTTTGGAGTTTCGATCTATAACAAGGCTCCGAACTAATTACTCCGAACTATTCACTCCGCCTTTCAAAGGCGGTGGACGGCTTCCTTAAATACCTTTCCTCTCTCCTTATAATCTTTGAACATATCGAAACTCGAACAGGCTGGCGAGAGGAGGACCACCTCTCCTGCTTTTGCTTTCTGATGGGCGAGAAGCACCGCTTCTTCCATGGTCTTCGCCATGACCGTATCGGTCAGCCCTCCGAGCTTGCGGTTCATTCTTGCTTTCGCCTCTCCGATCAGGATCAGATGTTTGACCCGTTTCTGAATCAATTCTTCGAGGGGGCTTAAATCCCCGTTCTTGTCTTTCCCTCCTGCAATTAAGGTCACGGGTTCTGAAAAACTTTGGAGAGATTTGACCACCGAGCCTACGTTCGTTCCCTTGGAGTCATTATAGAAACGAACCCCTCCAATCTCCCGGACAAATTCGACACGATGCTCAAGACCTTTAAACCGACTGAGGACGGCCTGGATCGCTTTCTTTGAGCAACCAAAGCTTCTTGCCGTGGCAAGGGCTGCCATCATATTTTCCACATTGTGGACCCCTTTCAAGGGGGCCTTGGCTAAGGAATATTCTTCTCCCTTCCCTCCAAGTCTAAGGGAGATCGTCTGGCCATTGAAAAAAGCGCCTTCGTCAAGCTTTTCATTCAAACTGAAAAAAACTTTTTTCGCTTTCACCTTCTCGTCGAACTGCATCACGATGGGATCATCTCTGTTAAGAACAGCCAGATCCCCGGAATTCTGATTCGCAAAAATCCTTACCTTTGCCTCGATATACTCACCGTAACTGGGATACCGATCCAGATGATCCTCGGTAATATTTAGCAGAACAGAGATTCGCGGCTGAAAATCTTCAATAGCCTCCAACTGGAAACTGGAAATCTCAACGACCAATACTTCCCATCGGCCTCTTCCATTTGCAAAAAGGATCAATGGCTCTCCGACATTCCCTCCCACCCCGACTTTTCTTCCATCCTCCTTCAGCATCTCACCAATGAGCAGGGTGGTGGTTGTCTTCCCATTAGTTCCTGTTACCGCAATGATCGGGGCACGGATAAAATGCCAGGCTAACTCAATTTCACTGATCACCCGAACTCCATGCTGGATGGCTTTCTGGATGGGATCGATGCTCAGGTCCACACCAGGGCTCACCACAATGATATCCTGTCTGAGAAAGGTCTCTGTCTGATGACCACCCCATTCTGTCGAGAGTTCCATGCCTTTCAATTCCTGAACAGCCTCCTCCATCTCCCCTTCCGGCTTCACCTCCGTAGTGGTCACCAGAGAACCTTTTGCCTTAAGGAATTTTGCTGTGGCGATTCCTGTTCGAGCCATGCCCACCACCAATATCTTCTTGCCGACAAGATCCATAAATATCGTTTTCCGTGTCCGTGCCTGCACGCCGTAGTGCAGCGTTTCGCCTGCCTGCGCGAAGCAGCTTCGGCGAAGGCAGGGTACGCAGGCGTGTCTCGTGTCCGTAAATTCTTAACTCAAAACTCAAAATTCTTAATTCGTTACCTTATCTTCAATGTGCTGATTGCGATCAGCCCAAGAATAATGCCAATGATCCAGAATCGGACAATGATCTTCGGTTCAGCCCAGCCCTTCAATTCAAAATGGTGGTGAATCGGCGCCATTCTGAAGACCCGTTTCTTGCGAACCTGATAAGAGACGACCTGGATGATAACGGAAAGTGTCTCGATCACAAAAATCCCGCCCACAATGACTAAGAGAAACTCCTGTTTTGTGATCACAGCAATCGTTCCCAGGGCTGCCCCAAGGGATAGAGAACCCACATCACCCATAAAGACCTGAGCTGGATAGGTGTTGAACCAGAGAAACCCCAGACCGGAACCGACCAGAGCCCCGCATAAGACAGTCAATTCTCCGCTTCCTTTGACAAAAGGAATCTGGAGATAGCTGGCGAATTTGAAATTTCCCGCAAGATAGCAGAAGAGCATAAAGGTGGCGCTGGCAATGAGAACGGGGCCGATGGCCAACCCATCCAACCCGTCGGTCAGGTTGACCGCATTGGCCGAACCCACGATGACGAACATACTAAAGAGAATGTACCATTCCCCAAGGTCCGGCGTCACCTTTTTAAAAAACGGAAAGATCAACCTGGAATCGTGGTCAATCGTGTTGAACAGGACGAAGCTGACGACAAGTCCTATGGCTATCTGAATAGGAAACTTATATCGAGCCCGAATGCCGATGCCTTTCTTATCCCTGAGCTTCTTATAGTCATCCCAAAACCCGAGGAGGCCGAACGCCAAGATGGTCAACAGAACAATCCAGACATAGGGATTGGTCAGGTCGGACCAGAAAAAGGTTGGGATGAGGATGCCAGCCAGGATGAGGCTTCCTCCCATTGTGGGAGTCCCGTTCTTGACCATGTGTCGGGAGGGAACATCCTTCCTCACCACCTGTTGGATCTGAAAGGCCCTCAACTTTTTGATCAACCAAGGCCCGATGATGAAACTGATGAGAAGAGCGGTCAGAATCGAATAGATGGTCCGAAAAGTGATATAACGGAAAACATTAAAGAAGGAAAACAACTCATGAAGAGGATAAAGGAGATGATATAACATTCTTTAGGCCCTCCCTCCTGCCAAACCCTCTACAATCTTCTCCATGGCCATCCCCCTTGAACCCTTGACCAATATCCAGTCCCCGTTCTGGATCGTCTGCCTTAAGAGGGAGATCGTCTCTGAATGATTCTCCACGATCCTTGCCTTCTCCATCGGAAACCCATGACGAATCGCTGACTCAATGACCACGGGCGCTTTCTCTCCCATGGCGAGAAGGAAGTCGATCGAGAGTTCGCTCACCTTTTGTCCTATTCGTTGATGGGCTTCCTCTGTAAAATTTCCGAGTTCTAACATATCGCCCAGCACAGCGATGGCCCTTCCCTTTCCTTTCGCCTCGACCAGGGTCTCCAAGGCAAGCTCCATCGAGGAAGGGTTGGCGTTGTAGGCATCGTTGATCAGGGTTCCTCCTCCTTCGAGAGGAACGATTTCCATCCTCATGGGGAAGGGTTGGAAATTCTCCAACGCCTCCTTTGCCCGGTTCACCTCCACTCCAAAGAGACACGCTACCGCTATGGCAGAGAGAGCATTCGGAACGAAATGTCTTCCCAATAACCGAAGAGGAATCTCCATCGCTTCCCCTTCCAAGATCAACGTGAAAGAGGTTCCTCCGGCTCCATGAAGTCGGATCTCTTTGGCCATGATGTCTGCAGGATGTTTGATCCCAAAGGTAATCTTTTGGCCAGGGTATCGACTCGCCAGATCCACGACCCGGGGATCATCCTGATTCACCAATATCGTTCCATCCCTCCTCATCCCCCGGAAGAGCTCTCCCTTCTCCTCTTTTAATCTCTCCAGACTTCCCATGCCTTCGAGATGGACCATTTGGATATTGGTAATTAGTCCTACATCGGGCTCTGAAATCTCGGTCAGCCTTCGGATTTCACCCGGCACATTCATCCCCATCTCGAGAACCACCACTCTTTCTTTCTCGGTGAGCGTAAGGAGGGTAAGAGGAACCCCAATGAGGTTGTTTAAATTCCCTTTGGTCTTGAGAATGGGGAAGTTCGTCTCAAGGCACGCAGCGATCATCTCTTTTGTCGTGGTCTTACCGTTGCTCCCGGTCAAGGCCACCATCGGAGTCCCGTATTTGCGCCTCCAATCCCGGGCAATGTCTCCTAAAGCGGAGAGCGTGTCCTTCACAGTGATCACCGCTCTGGATCGATAACCATTCCACCGAATGTCTCCGACCTTATCCTCTTCGATCAACACTCCTCCTGCCTTTTTCTTAAGTGCCTCTGCAGCATAATAATGGCCATCAAAGCGAGCCCCCTTCAGGGCGATAAAAAGCTCCCCTTCAGCTACCGTTCTTGAATCCGTGGAGATCCCCTGAAAGAAGGCATTGCCCTTCCCCTGGAGGAGTTTCCCTCCGGTGGCCTTCAGAACCTCTTCAAGAGTTAGGATCACTTTTCCTCCAAGGCCTTTTGGGCCTCGATGCGATCATCGAAAGGAAGCCGCTTCTTTCCGATGATCTGATAATCCTCATGGCCTTTTCCGGCGATGAGAACAGTATCTGCAGATTGAGCCAATCGGATCGCCATCCGAATGGCCTCCCTTCGATCTGGAACTTTTAGATATCCCTTTCTCGATCTCCATAACTTGATTTCATTCGGATCCCACTCTTTCAACGGAAGCGATCTCAACCCTTTCTCCACCTCATCCAAGATGGCTAAAGGATCTTCTGTCCTTGGATTGTCCGAAGTGACAATAGCGAGATCGCTGTACTTTCCCGCCACTTCACCCATCAAAGGTCGCTTTGTCCGATCCCTGTCTCCACCACAACCGAAGACAGTGATCATCTTTCCATTGTTCTGCGCTCCGCTCTCTAAGATGCTCTTCAATCCCAGCAGAACGTGTTCCAAGGCATCGTGGGTGTGCGCATAGTCAACAATAACGTGAATGCCTCTCTTATTCTCGACCTTCTCAAATCTTCCCGAAACCCCTTCCAACCCCTCCACCCCTTCTTTTAGGGCCCTTAAAGGAACATCCATGCCTATCCCTACAGCCACAGCCGCCAGGATATTATAGAGGTTGAAGTCTCCAATCAATTTCGATTGAATCGAAATATCGCCCTTTGGAGTTTTGATCTGACAGGAGAGACCTTCGAAGGAAGAGATCACCCGGTCCGCCGTGACATCACAGGAAGGGGTCAACCCATAACGGATGACAGGAAGGTCAATTCCCTCAGCCATCTTCTCCCCTCTGGGATCGTCGTGGTTCGTCACAGCAAACCGTCTTTCCTTGCGGCTCTTCATCAAATAATCCGAAAAGAGTTTCCTTTTGCTCTCAAAATACTGGTCCAGGGTTTTATGGTAATCGAGATGCTCGGAGGTCAAATTGGTAAAGACCACGCCATCAAATTGGCACCCGAAAACGCGGTCGAGGTCGAGCCCGTGGGAGGAGACTTCCATGATTACATGAGAGGTTCCTTCTCTTAACATCTCCCAAAGGATTCTTTGCAGGTCCAAGGACTCCGGCGTGGTGTTGGGAGCGGGAATTGTCTTTTGCCCGAACCGATAATTGATCGTTCCGATCACGCCTACGGTGCATCCGGCCTTTTTTAAAATAGACTCTAAGAGATAGGTGGTGGTGGTCTTCCCATTGGTTCCGGTAATGCCGATCAGTCTGACCCGAGACGATGGATCACCATAAAAGTTTGCGGAAATCTTTGCCAGAGCCTGGCGGCTATTGGGAACGACAATCATGGTCCGGCCGGAGACCTCTTGTTCTTCTTCCAAGACCACAGCCGCTGCTCCCCTCTCGATCGCCTCTTTAACAAATCGGTGTCCGTCCGCTTCCATCCCTCGAATGGCTGCAAAGAGGAAATCCTTTCCTGTCTGCTTTGAATGGTAAGCAATCCCCTTGATCTCTTTGCGAGTCTCGCCGGCAATTTTTCTGATCTCAACGCCTTCCAATAATTTCCTCAGTTCCATATGGGCACTATGATGCGGATCGAAACTTTATATAACAGATATCTCCTCTCTCAATTACTGTCCCTGGCCTAGGGGCCTGTTCCACTACTTTTCCATTCCCCGAAACCTTGATGATCAGTCCCCTCCCTTCCATGCGGGTCAAGGCATTCCGCATGGACAATCCGCTAAGGTCCGGCATCACAATCGTCGCGGCTCCCTTACCCACCTTGATCCCATCGATCAAGGGTTGGGTTTCCGGCGCCTCTTTTCTGGGAGCGGAATCGAGTTCATTCTTCACAACCATTGTCCCCTTTGGGACCACCTGGAGGTAGGGAAGAACATTTTCCATAATCGCCTTAAATATCGGAGCTGCCACCACTCCTCCGTAGTTGCCTCCCTGGGGCTCATCAATGACGACTAAGAGGACGAGCTTAGGTGCCTCGGCTGGGGCGAATCCCATAAAACCACTGATATAGCGATTTTCAGAGTACCCCCCCAATAAAGAATCTACCTTTTGTGCCGTTCCCGTTTTCCCGGCCACCTCATATCCTGCGGGCACTGCCCCTTCCCCTGTCCCTCCTTTTTCAGTAGTCGCCTTCAGTAGCATGGTCACCGTTTTAGCTGTCTCCCCTGAAACGACCTTCCTGATGGTCTCCGGTTGAAAAGATTGGACCGCCTCCCCTTTCTCATTCATGATCTTCTCTACGACATAAGGCTTCATCAGGAATCCGCCATTCGCGATGGCTGACAGGGCAGTGATTAATTGAATGCCCGTCACTGAAATTCCCTGACCAAAGGAGATGGTGTCTAAGGCAACCGGAGGCCAATATCTCGGATGGCGGAGTATTCCTTTTCCCTCTCCCGGAAGATTGATCCCGGTCTTCTCACCAAATCCAAATGCAGAAATATATCGGTAGAAACGCTCTTTCCCCATCTTCTCGCCCACCTTCGATGCTCCGATGTTACTCGAGAACTTGATGATCTGCTGAAAGGTGAGCCACCCGCGTTTGGAGGTATCGTGGATCGTTCGATCATAAACCGCATAGGAACCATTCTCGCAAAAAAAAGAATCGGAGGGCCGAACCACGTGCTCCTCCAAGGCTGCCGCGGCGAGAAAGACTTTAAAAAGGGAGCCGGGTTCAAAGACATCCGAGACAGCTCCATTCCTCCAACTCTTGGAGCGGGACTGGATGAACTGGCTTGGATTAAAAGTCGGGTAGGACGCCATGGCAAGAATCTTTCCGGTCATGGGATCCATGGCAATGGCCATGCCTCCCTTCGCTCCCCACTTTTCAACCCCTCGATCTAACTCCGTCTCGGTGATATGTTGAATGGGTTTGTCGATGGTTAGGACGATATTCCGGTAATGATCCTCTTTCTCAAAGGGGACCTTGCCCATGGCAATCTCCCTGCCCAAGGCATCTCTGGCAGCGGCCCATACCCGGTTGTCTCCGCTGAGCAAGGCATCGTATTGAAATTCGATTCCCTCCAGACCTTTCGAATCAAGGCCTACAAAACCGATAAGATGAGCGGCCAGTTGGGAATTGGGATAGAAACGCCGGTTCTCTTTTAAGAAAAAGATCCCGGGGAGCTGAAGCGCTTTGATCTGCTCGGCTTCTTTCGAGGAGATTTTTCTTTGAACCCACTCAAAGGCTCGATGGCTCTTCAATCTTTGTTTCAATTCCTTCCGATCGATCTGAAGAATCGAGGCAAGCTCACTGGCTGTCTTTTCGACATCAACGACTTTCCGGGCATCGGCACAAACCGAATCGACTTCGATGCTGACCGCCAGTTCATTTCCGTTGCCATCGTAAACCGTCCCACGCTTGGGAACGAGGGGGATCTGAACATGTTGCTGTTGGGCGGCCAGCTTATAGAGCTGCTCCTTTTTCAGCACCTGAAGCTGAAACATCCTCCCCAGTATGAGCACAAAACAGAAGAAGAGGAGACATGAGAGAAAGATGATCCGGATCTTAAACCAATTGATAGGTTTCTGTTTCATCGGATCACGATCACCTGCTCAGGTTTGGGCTTGGCCATTCTCAATTCCTCCACGGCAAATTTTTCAATCCGGGCATAGGATTTGAGCGTGGCAATCTCCAACCGCAACTTCTTGTTGGCTTCGGTGAGCGCCCTTTCCTCCTTCAGGGCATTCGAAATTTCATATCCGAGTTGAATCACCTGAATTCTTGACCAAACATAGAACAAGGACCCCCCGATGGAAAAAAGCATAAGGAGGGTGAGAAGGATGAGGAGATTCAATTTTATTCTTTTGGGTCTGGCCTTTGAGTCTTCCCCTGTCCAGAGGATTCGATCTTCATTCTTGTTGACAGTCTTTGCCATGTTAAATTCTCTCTGCACACCTCAGCTTGGCGCTGCGAGATCGCGGGTTTCTCCTCTGCTCTTCTTCAGACGGCGTGACAGGTTTCTTGGTCAGAACACGGATCTCTCCCCTCTTCTCCAGTGTTCGAAAGGTCTCCTTGACCATCCGATCTTCGAGGGAATGAAAAGAGATGATGCACAGCCGGCCTCCTTTTTTCAAGACCTTCCATCCGGTTTCCAGCATTGTTTTTAAATTTTCCAATTCATCATTCACCCTGATACGCAGGGCTTGAAAGGTTCTGGTGGCAGGGTCAATCCTTCGAGCATGGAATCGTCTCGGAATCGCGCCGTAGACGATCCTTCTTAAGGTCTGGGTCGTCCCGATGGGTTCTCGCTCTCTCTCCTGAACGATGGCCCTGGCAATTCTCTTTGCCCATCTCTCTTCTCCGTAGTGATACAGAGTATATTCGAGGTCCTCCAATGAAAGGTAATTAACCAGGTCAGCTGCTGATTCGTTCGTCCGTTCATCCATCCTCATATCCAGAGGACCTTCTCCTCTAAAACTGAATCCCCTTTCTCCTTTATCTAATTGGATGGAAGAAAGTCCCAAATCGAGCAGAATCCCATCGGCGGACTCAGCCTTCACCAGGTTGGGGAGATGAATAAAATTTTCCCGAAATATTTTGACCCGATCACCAAAAGACATTAATGTATTTCTTGCTTCAGAGAGGGCGTCTTCATCCCATTCCATCGCGATGACCACGCCATCCGGCGCACTTCGTCTCAAGATTTCTGAAGCGTGCCCGCCCCCTCCCAAGGTAGCATCCACATAAGTACGACCCGGTTCACATCTCAAGAATGCCATCACCTCTTCAACCAAAACAGGGACGTGTCGAAGTTCCATAGTGACGTGATTCGTGGCTCGTGGCTCGTGATCCAATAAGTTCGAGATTCACCAATCACGATTCACGAGTGACGATTAGATTCCCAGATTAGCCAAGGTTTCTCTGACCTGGTCAAACCCTCCTTCAACTTGCTGTACGACTTCCTGCCAACGCTCCTTGGCAAATATCTCTATGAATCGTCCCTCGCCTACTAATATGATATCTTTTTGGAGACTCGCATAGTCCCTTAAGGTCTGGGGGATGAGAAGCCTTCCATGCTTGTCGATGGCGCAATCGATGGCACTCGAATAGAAGAACCTTAAGAACGCACTCATCTCCTTTCTCATGATGGAAAAGGAACCAATCTTTTGCTCCACCAATAGGCTCCATTCTTCATTAGGGAAAGCGATAAGGCAGCCCTCGAAATTGGTGATGACTAATCGGTCGTCATATTTTTTGTTGAGAATCTCTCTGAATTTTGAAGGAATGCTGATTCGACCCTTAGTGTCTATGGCGTGCTCATACCTACCCCGAAACATCGTTTTATCCCCCTCATCTTAAGAAACCATACCACCTTTTCCCACTTTTTACCACTTGGGATGTAGAAATATCCTGAAAATTTAAATTTGTCAAGTAAAATTTTATACTTATTCCATTTTTTTATTTCCATTCGCATGACCCCAACATCTATTTAAACCAGGGTACGCTCACCCCATATTTAGGCCCCCTATTTTCTATTCAATCTTTCATGACGGGTTCGTCACCCTCGAACAATGAAAATCAGTAACCCCCCTCTGTTCCCCCCTTATAACTCCCCCTTCCCCCTCTTAATTTAAGAGGGGGAGAGTGGAGGGGGCGTTAGATTGGGGGATGAAGGGGGGTTAGGACCGGGGCTACGAAGCCCGTTTCGTTTAGGGTCAATCGGTTACGTAAACTTATTAAGACGAAGAACGTTACCGAATGACGATGCGGGCATCGTTACCGTGATCGTTGGACGGGACCCTTATTTTCTATCCAATTTGACAAGGCTATCCATCCTGTCTAAAATGGGTTTGATGGCATCAGAGGCGATAAAAAAACGGGTGGAAAAGCTTCGGGAAGAGATCGAATATCATAATTACCGTTATTACATCCTTGATCACCCGGAAATTTCCGATGCTCAATACGACCGCCTGATGAGGGAGTTAGAGAAGCTCGAAGAGGAATGCCCGGAGCTTCGCTCTCCAAACTCACCCACTCAAAGGGTCGGCGCATCTCCCTTAGAAGAATTCGAGATTGTCAGGCACACCATTCCGATGCTCAGCCTCGCCAATGCCTTCGATGAAACGGAAGCAAGGGATTTTGATAAAAGGGTTAAAAAGTTTTTGGGAACCTCTGAAGAGATTGAGTATGTGGCAGAACCCAAGTTCGATGGACTGGCCATTGAGCTGGTTTACGAACGGGGCCAGTTCGTCGTAGGTTCGACCCGTGGTGATGGAGTCAACGGCGAAAACATCACCCAGAATCTCCGCACCATCAAGACCATCCCTCTTCAGCTCATTCGAAAGGAAATTTCAGCCCCGGAACGGTTGGAGGTACGGGGTGAAGTCATCATTCAATTAGAGAAGTTTAAGGAGCTCAATCGTAAGCGAGAAAGGATGGGGGAATCTCTTTTTGCCAACCCGCGAAATGCAGCCGCCGGTTCAGTTCGACAGCTCGATCCAAAGATCACTGCAGAGCGACCCCTCGAAATTTATTTCTATGCCTTGGGCGAAATCACAGGTCGTACTTTTGATACCCAGTGGGAAGTTCTCAAGACCCTTCCGAAATGGGGACTCAGGACGAATCCTCATGTTCGGAAATGTAAAAGCATTGAAGCAGTCCTCGACTATTACCATGAGATGAACGAGAAGCGAGAGACTCTTCCCTATGAAATTGATGGAACAGTGATCAAGGTCAATCGTTTCGATCTTCAGGTAAGACTTGGAGAAATCGCGCGTAGCCCTCGATGGGCGTTAGCCTTCAAATTTCAACCCAAACAGGAGACCACGAAAATATTGGATATCAAGGTTCAGGTCGGAAGGACCGGAGCCCTCACACCCGTAGCGGTGATGGAACCGGTGAAAGTCGGAGGTGTCGAGGTCAGTCGGGCCACGCTTCACAATCAGGATGAGATTGATAAGAAAGACGTGAGAGTGGGTGATACAGTGGTCATCCAGCGGGCGGGGGATGTGATTCCTGAAGTAGTAGAAGTTATTACTTCAAAAAGAAAAGGAACAGAAAAGAAATTTAAGATGCCATCAAAATGCCCGGTGTGCGGGGCAGAGGTGATCAAAGAGGAGGCCATCCATCGATGTATTGGTTTGGATTGTCCAGCTCAATTAAAGGGCCGGATCAGACATTTTTCCTCCAAGAGGGCAATGGATATCGATGGCCTTGGCCAGAAGCTGATTGAGCAATTGGTGGATAAAGGTTTAATCAAGGACGTGGCGGATATTTATTACATCAATAAACAAAAACTCATCGAGTTGGAGCGAATGGCAGATAAATCAGCCCAAAATATTATCGACGCCATTGAAAAGAGCAAAACCAAGCCATTATCAAAATTTCTCTACGCTCTGGGAATCCGCCACGTAGGTGAAACCACTGCAGAAGACCTGGCCCGGAATTTTGCACGGCTCGACGATTTCTTCCATCTCTCAGAAGAGGACCTCATGGAGGTAGAAGGCATAGGCCCAGAAGTGGCTGCGAGTGTACATCAATTCTTCAGAGACAGAAAGAACAGGGAATCTATTGACCGGTTGAAAAAGGCCGGGGTAAAGGTGATCGAGCCAAAAATGAAGGAGAAAGGGAAACTGGCAGGCAAGACCTTCGTTTTCACAGGAGCACTCAAAACCTTCGGGAGAGATGAAGCCAGAACCCTCGTGGAATCAATGGGCGCAACGACTGCCCCCACCGTTTCAAAGAAAGTAGACTTTGTAGTGGTGGGCGAAGATCCCGGCTCCAAATTCGACAAAGCCAAAGAATTAGGCATCAAAACCTTGACCGAAGGAGAATTTAAGAAGATGGTTGGTTGAGAGGCGGACAGCTCATCACTTCGTTAGACACCAAAATGGTCCTTGATTTTTACTACGGTTGGTAGTATCATTAATACTATTGTAGGAGGTATTACCAATGGCGAAAATTCCTAATATCGTACCGATTACCGATCTTCGACAGGATGCCACAGCTATTGTAAAACGAGTGACTACTTCCAGGGAGCCTCTCGTCATCACCCAGAGAGGTCGGGCTGCTGCAGTCATGGTTAGCATGGAAGCCTATAAACATTCCCAGCATGAGCTGGAGATTTTGCGCCTTCTCGCCTGTGGCGAAAAAGAGATCGAAGCGGGCAAGGGGTATGACCTTGAGCTTGTTTTCGCTGAAGCCGATTCCTTGTTAAAAGAGACGAAACCTTGAAAGTTCTTTTCACTCCTTCGGGGCGCAAACAGTTCCTTGCAGCCATAGCTTATATCTACCACGAAAATCCACCAGCGGCGGCTGCTTTCCGGCGCAAGGCGGAAAAGGTCCTGTCCAGACTCAGAAAGTTCCCACAATCTGGCAGGGTACTGCCGGAGTTTCCCGATCTTCCTTTTCGTGAAATTATTGTAAGCCCTTACCGTTTCTTTTATCGTGTAAAAGGAAAAACTGTTTGGGTCGTAGCTGTCTGGCACGGTGCTCAGCTTCCGGAAGAACCAAACGGAGCGTAAAGCTCCCAACAATATCCAGGGTAGGCAAAAGGGGACAGGCTCTTTGGAGGAATTGCGGATATCCATGATTTTTACCATAGAAACCCTTTAAATGTTAACAGGTTATCCAGAACTGAGGCATTGCATAATAGGTAGATTTATTATAATCGTAATATTATTTTTAGGCCTAATCGTTAGGCAGACAGGGAAGGATGAAGATCAAACGCCGAGATCGTCCAAGGGACTCGGTACCCCCTGGCCGCCCTGCTGAAGGATGTGGGTGTAGATCATGGTCGTGGCCAGATCGCTGTGTCCGAGCAGTTGCTGAATGGTGCGAATGTCGGTGCCGCGTTGGAGCAAGTGGGTGGCGAAGGAATGGCGAAAGGTATGTGCGCTGATGTGCTTCGTGAGCCCGGCACGGCGAACGGCCACTTTGATGGCTTTGTTGATGACGCTGGGATCAACGTGATGGCGGCGGGTCACACCAGAACGAGGGTCTACGGACAGATCCCGGGCGGGGAACACATACTGCCAGCCCCATTCCTTGGCGGCGGCGGGATACTTCCGAGCCAGAGTGTAATTAAGTCCCCTCTTTTTCCCTTGATATCTGAATGCTTGTCCAAAGACCCAATAAAGAGGTTTCCCTCATTTAGGCACCTGCGTGATGAGCTTGAAGGTATTCTACGAAAAATCGGAGGAGGAATTGTCCCGCCCCCCGAATTATCCGAACTCACATTGTCAGATCTCCTAATTCGTGTGGACTGCTTCGAGAAACTCGGGAGCCTGCATGATGTTTTTGCTTATCTTGAAAGAGCAATTATTTTGGATCCCTGTTGCGGTTATACTTGGATAAGGAAAGGTTATGTACTTTACAAACAAGGGCGATACGAGGAGGCAATATCGTGTTACGATCAAGCACTTAAGATAAACCCTCAAGATAATCAAGCTCAGCAGTACCTTGCAATGGCGAAGGATACGATCGCTCGAATCAAGGCCTGAGATTAGTTGGAAGAGCAGGGTCAGCCCTTGACAAGGAACAAGGCGTTGCTGAGATGCAGTAAATACTTATAAAAACAACCATGAAGAGCGACCTTGCCTAACACTTATAAGGTCTCCCGTTGTCGAGAAAAAAAGACGAACGGATCAATCATTTTTTCTCGCTTTTCTTTCTCCTCCAGTATTCCAGTCTCTTTTTGATTTCCTTCTCAAATCCCTGTTCGGTTGGGTGATAGTAAATCCTTCCTTTGAGGTTCTCAGGAAGATATTCCTCCTCAACGAAGTGGTCTTGATAGTCATGGGGGTATTTATAATCCTTCCCGTACCCAAGATCCTTCATTAAAGAGGTGACAGGATTTCGAATATGAAGCGGAACAGGCATATTCTCGGTTTCGCGAACATCCTTCTGAACCCTCTGAAATGCTGTATAGAGAGCGTTCGATTTTGGAGCCGTGGCCAAGTAGACCGCTGCCTGGGCAAGGGCCAAGTTCCCTTCCGGCAGGCCGACAAAATGGAAAGCCTCCTGGGCGGCAACCGCCACCTGTAAAGCCTGAGGATCTGCCATCCCCACATCTTCAGAAGCAAACCGGATCATCCGGCGCGCAATGTAGAGCGGATCCTCACCAGCCTCCAGCATTCTTCCAAGCCAATAAAGGGCTGCATCAGGGTCACTGCCTCTCAGGCTCTTATGCAAAGCCGAGATGAGATTATAATGCTCTTCCCCGGACTTGTCATAAAGATACGCTTTCCTCTGAAGAACCTCTTTCAAATCCTCTCTCTTGATCTGACGAATGCCCTCTTGGTCGGGGGAAGTTGTCAGGACAAGCATTTCCAACGTATTCAAGGCCGCCCTTGCATCTCCATTAGCCAGCTGGCAAATGCCTTTGATGACCTCTGGCTCGATCGCAGTCTGGTAATTGCCCAATCCCCTCTCTTTATCCGTCAAAGCCCGGCTTAAGATCACTTCAACCTCTTTCTCTGTCAACGGATTTAATGTGAAGACTTTGGAACGAGAAAGCAAAGGCGAGATGACTTCGAAAGACGGATTTTCCGTCGTAGCTCCAATGAGGATGATGGTCCCTTTCTCCACATGGGGAAGGAAAGCATCCTGCTGAGCTTTGTTGAATCGATGGATTTCATCCACAAAAAGGATTGTCCGCCGTTTATTATATTTCCATTCTTCTTCTGCCTCTTGGACGACCTCTTTGATCTCTTTCACCCCGGAGAGGACAGCACTGAAGGCGAGAAACTGAGCACCCGTAGTGGTGGCGACAATCATCGCCAAGGTTGTCTTGCCAGACCCCGGAGGTCCCCATAAAATCATAGAAGGAAGATGATCGGATTCGATGGCCTGGCGGAGGACCTTTCCCCGACTCAAGAGGTGATCCTGGCCAAGAAATTCATCCAATGTCCGAGGCCTCATCCGATCGGCGAGGGGGGCCTCTCTCTTGAATAATTCTTTCCCCTTCTTCTCAAAAAGATCTGGATGCTTTTTCATATAAGTGGCTATGCGCTCTGCCTGCCTACCTCAGGCAGGCGCTATGCTCTATGCGTTATTAATTTCCTGAATCGCTTGAAGCATTTCTTGATGGATCAACCCATTGGAAGCCAGGATCTCTTCAGAATAGATATTGTAGCGCCGGCCTTCAAGATCGGTCACCTTCCCCCCCGCTTCGGTAATCACTAAAGTAGCTGCCGCCACATCCCAAGCGTGGAGCTTAAATTCCCAGAATCCATCGAAACGGCCCGCTGCTAAGTAAGAAAGATCAATGGCCGCTGAACCAGGTCTCCGAATGGCAAAACTCTTGGTAAGAAACTGACGGAAATAGCGAAGATAGAAATCGGCGTGTTCATGGACATCATAAGGAAAACCGGTGCAGAGAAGACTTCTGTTTAACCTGTCATTCCGTGAGACAACGATTCGTTTACCATTAAGAAAGGCACCCTTTCCTTTTTCCGCATGAAAGAGCTCATTGAGGGTCGGGATGTAAACCACTCCGAGCTTTACCTCTCCTTCCACTTCAAGCCCGATGGAGACGCAGAAACAAGGAAACCCATGAAAATAATTGGTCGTCCCGTCGAGGGGATCGATAATCCACTTCCATGGGGATCCTTTCCCCTCAAAGGGACTCTCTTCTGTCAAAATATCATGCTCCGGAAAAGCATCCGAAATCATTCTTACGATGGCTTGCTCACAGCGCCGGTCTACTTGCGTCACCGGGTTGAACTCTCCTTTGTACTCAACCGGATGGGAGTGACCTAAATGGAGCATCTGGATCCGGCCTGCCTCTTTGGCCGCCGCAACGGCTAATGGCAGATAGCGATCATCCATCTTCAACGCTCTCCTGTTTTCCAAATCCCCCTCTGTTTACCCACCTCTATTCCCCCCTTTATAACTCCCCCTTCCCCCTCTTAATTTAAGAGGGGGAGAGTGGAGGGGGCGTTAGATTGGGGGATGAAGGGGGGTTACCTTCAGCGCCAGTTTTGACAAGACGCTCTGTATATCAAGCAGCACTTCATTGTTCCAAAAACGCACCACGTCAATTCCCTGCGCTTTTAGATACTCTGAACGGGCTGCATCATATTCTGTGTTATCGCCCTGGTTATGTTGTCCGCCGTCCAACTCTACCGCAAGCTTCACCGTTGGACAATAAAAGTCCAAAATATAGGGGCCTATGCTGTACTGGCGGAAGAATTTCATAACTCCCCTTAACCCCCCTCTATTCCCCCCTTAACTTAAGGGGGGATGAAGGGGAGTTACACGAGGGGGATGCCACCCACACGAAAGCCGGAAGAACCCGAAATTCTTTAAAAGTTGACAACGCTTTCATCAAAACTATATGATACCCTACAATAACAAGTCAACCCTGCAATAGCCACATTAGTCATGGCAAGGGCGTCATTCCTGCGAAAGCAGGAATCCAGAAAAACACTGGATTCCGGATCAAGTCCGGAATGACAAACTAATACAAACGCGTTAAATAAATTGTCTTTGCGAGGAATGAAATGACGAAGCAATCTCGTATTTATGGAGCGAGATTGCCACGCTCTCCCGCCAAGGCGGGATCGCTCGCAATGACACTGTAAAAACATTCAATGCGTTTGCACTAGATAAGACTTATGCAGTCATTTATAACGGAGGGATGGGTCATGAGGTCGGGAGCATGAGATGAAGTTCGAAACTTACGGAAACTGTTTTGTCTGCGGAGAGAACAACCCGAATGGGTTGCGATTGAGTTTTGAGATCGACAAGGAGAGGCAAACCCTCAAAACCACTTTTGTCGCAAATCCAACCTTCCAAGGTTGGGATGGCATCGTCCACGGAGGAATTATCAGTACCCTTCTGGACGAAGCAACGGCAAAATTGGTTTACGAATTAGGGTACAAAGCAGTGACGGCATCTTTAGAAATCAGATTCAAAAAGCCAGCTCCGATCCTCGAACCACTAAGGATCTACGGAGAGATTACAGAGGTAGGGAAAAGATTGATCAGGGCAAAGGCTCGCGTGGCAAAGGAGGATGGAACCATTTTGGCGACAGGGATGGCTACCTTCCTTAAGAACAGTTTAGCAAAGGCGGGTTCTCCTTAACCCCTCAATCCCTTACGTCTTCAACCTTTCCTTCGGCTGACCATCCATTGGGCATAATCCGCATCAAACCCAAATCTTTCTAATAAGGCTCGATCCCTAAGCAGTTCCCTCATCGAAAGATCTTCTATTTTTCTCCCTTCATAGAGCAAAACCGCTCTCTCGCAGAGATCTACCGCCACAGGCAGGTGATGGGTGACGAGGACTTTCGTTTGAGGGATGGATTGGATGCGTTCGACCAACAGGCGGCTTCCAGCCGGATCGAGGTTATCCGTGGGCTCATCAAGGGCCAGGATCTCGGAGTCCATGGACAACACAGTGGCCAAAGCAACCCTTTTCTTTTCCCCTTCACTCAAATGGTGCGCCGACCTTCCTTCAAATCCTTTCAACCCCATCATTTCGAGTGCCTTCGCTACCCGATGCCGAACACTTTCCTCATCCAGTCCCATATTGAGAGGACCGAAAGCCACATCATCAAAGACCGTGGGACAGAAGAGTTGATCCTCCGGGCTTTGGAAGACAAGACCCACCCTTCTCCGAATCTCTTTCAGGTTATTTTTCTCAACAGGAATGCCCAAGATAACCACCTTTCCTTCTCCCATCAGCGTTCCATTCAGATGATAGAGCAGAGTCGACTTGCCGGCTCCATTTGGACCAAGGATCGCGACGGATTCATGTTGATAAACCTCTAAATGGATATCCCTCAAAGCAGGTGTCCCGTCCGGATAATGATAAGAGAGGTGGGTGATTTCGATAACTTTATTAGACGTCATCCCAGATAGATCCTCATGACAAGGAGAAGTGGAACAAGGGAAAGGAATACGACTTCGCCCCATCCAAGCCTTTCTGCCGTGGTTTCGGGCATCGTTCCATGATAACCCCTGGAAAGCATCGCCAGATAGACTCTTTCCCCACGGTGAAAACTTCTCAAGAAAAGGGTTCCGATCATATGCCCGATGACCTGAGTCTGCCAGAGCCATCTCCCTCCAAAGCTTCTTGAATCCCTTGCCCGCTTCATCCGATGCATCTCATCGATGAGTATAAAAGAATAACGGTACATGAAGGAGGTGAGCATCGTGAAAATTTTGGGGGAGCCTAACTTCTCCATGCCTCTGATCAATTGGGGAAAGGAGGTGGTAGAAGAAAGCAGAATGATGGAAAAAACTCCTAAACATGATTTGATGACCACATTCCATAGAATCCATAAACCACTCTGGGATACGGAAAGGCCCCCCAACCCTAAATTGTATCCTCCCCCGACTCCATCTTTCTTCATGAATGGAATGGAAATTGTTACCATCAAGAGAAAAGGGAGGACGACCAGAATCTTCTTGAGCAAATGGCCTAAGGGAAGTCGCGCCAACAGGGCGATCCCAATGAGAGCCGTGGCCAAAAGACTGAAGAGAAGGAAGGAGGTGGGTTGAGAACTCACGCCGATCAAAATAAAAGTGAAGAAGACAATGATCTTTGCCCTGGCGTCCAGATGGTGAATCGGGCTCTCGACATGGCTGTGGTGATCCAAAAAGGCATGCCTCATCAGCTTGCCTTCCTGTCTGATCCGAACCGTCTTGAAAAGTTGAGACCGAGGATCTTTTCCTGATCCTGTTTTGAGAGGCTGGATTCTTCCAATTCTTTGAAATATCGCCGAGGTGAAATCAGAGGGAAGTCTGTACCAAAAAAAATCTTTTCGATCCCCACCATCTCTCTGGCGATCGCATAAATTTTCTTCGAATAGAGAAATGGCGAGGCCGCCGTATCGTAATAGACATTGGTCATGCCCTTGGCCACCTCCGGCATCAACTCGTAGAAGGGAAGCCCACCTCCCCAGTGCCCTAAAATGATGGGAAGATTTGGAAAGGAGAGGATCAATTCATAAAAGCGTTCAAGAGGCGTCCTTCCCTTCCCGGGGTAGGAATGGCCGATCGTCTCATTGGTATGGAGAAGAAGAGGAATTCCCCGCTTCTCCATTTGGGAGAGGAGGGGTTTCATGGAATGAATATCCTGAGAAGTCATTTCATCACGGTAGAAAGCGATCTCCCCTACCCCTCTTGCCCCGCCCTTCACAGCCCGATCTAATTCCTTCCCTGACCAATCTGGATTCGAAAAAAGGAGCATGACAAAAACAATCAGTCGATTTGGATACCGTGAGGCGGACGCCATCAAATATTGGTTATGAAGGAAGCAGAGATCAGGTTGGCTCCAGGGAAATCCACAAACGACAGAGCGGTCGATCCCGGATTCGTCCATCGAGGCAATCAAATCCTCCACCCCGGCCATCTTCGACTTTGAATTTTTATAAATGGATGAAAACCCTTCATCCCTCTTGCAGAAGGCTTCTCGATCTCTTCTCACTTCCTCCGGAAAGATATGCGTATGGCAGTCAATGATCATGCTTTTGTCACTTCAGGGTTTCCCTTTTGTGAAGCCATAATGGCCGATGCATTTCCCGAGATTCCAATACTCATTGGCGCCCGGACAGAAGACCACTGGGAGGACCTTGGCGATATCGATCCGACCCTTCTCCTTTTGAACTTCTTC
Organism: uncultured delta proteobacterium; assembly: GCA_963827685.1. Taxonomy (GTDB): domain Bacteria; phylum Desulfobacterota; class BSN033; order BSN033; family UBA1163; genus UBA1163. Next base: position 789,811 of record CAWHBU010000003.1, read on the forward strand.
CTTGACATGGAGGGCAACGATTTCACCAAGAAAGAGATCATGGCTTCCTAAATAAAGTATTTCTTTAACTTTACATTCCATTTGAACAGGACATTCATCGATCAGGGGAGGCTTCACCTTTTGAGCGGCGACCTGCTTCCATCCCATGGATGAAAACTTATCTGTCTCCTTCCCTGAAAGCACGCCACAGGCATCCACCTTTCTGAGCATCTCTTCAGAGGGAAGATTGACGACGAACTCTTTGGATCGCTTCACACAGGCATGGGAGTATCGTTCTGGCCGGATGGAGATACTGATCATGGGAGGGTCTGAGTTGACCACTCCCACCCAAGCCAAGGTGATGATGTTGGGTTTTCCTGCCTCATCCACGCAGGTCACCAAAACGACTGGCGTAGGCAAAAGCAGGGGTGCGGGTGGCAGACTTTTTCGCCCCATTCTCTTCTCCTTTCTTGGGCCACGTGCCCTTATTGGAAAAGGGTTACATCCCCTTTCCCTTTTCGGATCACTTTCGGAAAATCGTTGGTGAGGTCAATGATGCTGGAATGCTCGGCGACGATCATCCCTCCGTCAATGACAAGGTCCAACTGTCTTCCGAAGCGCTCTTCGATCTCGACGGGGTCATTGTACAGCCCCTCATCGGGTTTATTAACGCTGGTGCTGATAATCGGGTGCCCCAACTCCTTGACGAGGGCCAAGCATATCTTGTTGTCAGGAATTCTTATCCCTACCGTATTCTGTTTGGTCATGGCTATCTTTGGAACCAGCTTCGTTGCCTTCAACACAAAAGTATAAGCACCCGGAAGCAGACGTTTCATCATTTTATAAGCATAGTTGGCGACATGGGCATACCGACTGATATCCTTCAAATCACAACAGATGAAACTTAACGGCTTTTTCCCTCCTAATTTTTTCAGGCGATGAACCTTTCGAATTGCCTCGGGGTTGAAGAGGTCGCATCCTATCCCGTAGACCGTATCCGTAGGATATCCCATCACACCCCCTCCTTCAAGAACCTCAACAACGTTTCGGATCAATCTTTGTTGCGGATTTTTAGGATTGATGGTGATGATCATTACTCACTCTCCTTCGTCGAGATAAATATGATAACCAAATCACAAATTCCAAATTTCAATTACCATCGGTATTTGAATTTATAGTGAACGCCATAAATAAGTTGACATCCGCGTCGTGTCATTGCGAACGAAGTGAAGCAATTTCACGGGATTGCCACGCCTGCGTGCCGAAACTTCATACTACTAAGAATCCCTGTGTTCAAGCACTCCGGCGTGCAGGCACGTCGCTTCGCTCCTCGCAATGACCACTTTATTAAGGCGTTCACTATAGTTCAACTCTCCTTCTCCAACTCCTTCACCCGGACTCCTCTGAGAAAGCGTTGGCTGTAATAAGGGGCATCCAAATGATCTATTTTCACCTCTCTGCTGTAAGAAGAGGCGTGGACAAATTGATTATCACCAACGTAAATTCCCACATGAGCACGATTCCCACGCCGTTTAAAAAAGACCAGATCCCCCTCCTCCAACTGGTCCTTTTCCACCTTCTTCCCTACCTTAAACTGTTCCCGGGTAGTTCTGGGAAGCTGAATATTAAAAATTTCATAGATCTTTTTCACAAACGCAGAACAGTCAATCCCCTTTAATGTAGATCCTCCTAATTTATACGGTGCTCCTAAAAAGGTCTTCGCAACCCTTACCAAGAGACTCCTCTCCTCTAAATTGCTCCATTTCCCAAGAGGGGTAGAGGCGACTGGCTCTCCTTTCTCCCCTTCTGCCTGTGAAGCTCCTGCAATTTCCTCCCCATCCCTTGCCTCTTTTGCCTCCTCCTCCAACATACCCTCATCTTCTGAAAGAAGAAGGATTTGACCAATCTTTAAGGCGGAGGTACGGAGGCCGTTCATCTTCTTAATTTCTTCTATCGGAATACCGACCTTCTTTGAAATACTGTAAAGGCTATCTCCCTTCTGTACGACATAAGAGTCCATTTCTCCAGAGGTTCTTTTTACGGTCGCAGCCAAAAGTTTTTTAGGTTGCGAGCTTGGAGACTTTTTCGCAGACTCCTCCACTTTCTTTTCTCTCAGGGATGGAATGATGAGAACCTGTTTGGGCCTAATCGAATCTCCACCCAATGCATTCCTTTTTTTCAACGCCTCAATGCCGACACCAAATGATTTTGAAATTTTATAGAGCGTATCTCCCGGTTTGACCGTGTATTTCTCCTCTGCCCATCCTTTCTGGTAAACGCCAAACAATAGTAATGAGACGATCAATCCCATCCCAAGAATTTTCAATGGCCTGATCATAAGATCCCTCCTCTCTTGATGAAGGACAGTCTTCCCTTTTTGAAACACCGGGTAAAGATGGAGAAGGATAAAACCCCGTTCAAAATAATGTGATTTGAAACTCCACCCTTTCGGAAAGGTATTAAGCTCTCAAATGCCGCTCATCCCTTTATCAAAACAGGGTTTCCTATCGGGGTAAATTGGATGAATGATAGGCTTTATTTATACAAAACTTAGGATCAGAAGTCAAACCTGACCATCCGCCCCCAAATCCCGATTTAGGATACGGTCTTTGCGAGCGAAGCGAAGCAATCTCGCTTTTCGCGATGAGATTGCCACGCTTGCGCGCCGGAGCGCTTCAGCGCGCAGGCACGCACCTTTCAGGTGCTCGCAATGACGGATTGAGAAAGGGCTTCCCTTTTCTAAATCGGAATTTGGGTTCTCCCCTTTGCGAGGAGGGTGGGGAAACCGCTTAAGAGGATCATTCCTGAATGAGGAGGATGCGGACGATCACTCGACGCTCTTCATCGGTCGCCAGTTTTGCCGGCTCTTTACTTTTTTTGTCGACCTCTTCTTTCTTCACTCCTTGCGCTAACGTCAAATCTCCTGTGACGTGTTCTTTGGGGACCGCCTTACCTGCGTGGGGAGAAGCGCTCAATTCTGCCAATTCTTTTTCAAACTCTGAAAATGAACCCGTCGGAAGAGAAGCGAGGAACCTATCCCCTTCTGTCGTGACAATCTCTCCTCCGAATTGTTTGACCAGCTCGTGAACCTGGGAGATCGCCTTTTCCCGATCGGAGATTCTCAGGACGATTTCTTGAGGAGGTTTCGAAGCCATAGCTAACTTGTCCTGGGCAGATAGTCCTTTCTCAACTTTCTCCAGTTCTGAGGATGGGACTTTTGCCCTCGCCGCCTCCTTCATCAAATCAAATGTGTGGTACCTCATGACTTCAGTGTTTGGAGAAGGTGTCTCCGCCTTTTTCGCCTCTGCCTTTACCTGTGGAGTGTAGGCTTCTGATTTTTCCTCTCCCGGGACAGCGGTCTTAGCCTGCTCAACATCCTTTGGACGGGGTGCCTCAGGAGGTGTTTTCAAAGTCCCTCGCGTTCTCTCCACCTCTTTTTGAGGCAATACCTGTTCAGGCTTTTCCTTTAAAGAAAGAGGTGAAGATGCTCGCTCGGTCTCCTTCGGGCGATATCCCTCCATGGGCATCATCTTTGTCAGATAGAGCACTAAGAATACGACGGCCACCATAGCTACTGCCTGGACCGGAAGTCTCAATGAGAGCGGGACGCTAAACCATCTTTCTGTGACCTTCTTGGCCGGAGCGATCCTTTTTCGTTCTTCCATTTTTTTATGAAGTTCGGGGAGAAATCCAGCCGGCACCTCCACCTCTCCGACAGAGTGAAGCCATCGCATCGTTTTCTCGAATTGTTCGAATTCCCTCTGGCACGCTGGGCACGAAGAAAGATGTTCTTTGACGATCTTCTCCTCAACGGCCGTCAACTCCTTTTCCCACAAGGAGGAAAACCGATCCCGCATTGTTTCACAATTCATAGACCCTCCTCCTTTCTCTAATGAGCGGACCTCTCTAATACCTGCTTCAGATCCATTCTTGCCCTGTGGAGTCTTGATTTGATGGTCCCCTCGGGAAGGCCGAGCAATTCACCCATCTCTTCATAAGAAAATCCCTGAAGGTCTCTCAGCACAAGTAACTCCCTCTGATCTTCTTTCAGTTTCTGAAGCCCCCCCTGAATCAACTGTTGAATCATCTTCTTTTCATAGAGCGTTTCCGGATTACCAGAAGGATCATAGATGGCTTTCGGCACATCCCCGTCTTCTGTCTCGATCGGATCGTCCAGTGAATCGGAATTGAAATATTGCCTCCGTTTTAAATATTTCCAGCGGTTCCGACAGTGGTTTAAAGTGATCTGCGTGAGCCAGGCATCAAATTTGACCTCCTCCTTCAGATCCTTGATCGCCTCGAAGACCGAGATGAAAACCTCCTGAGCCAAATCCTTTGCCTCTTCCAAATTGCCCAACATCCGGTAAGCGATGTTGAATACCTTTTTCTGGCAGTGAAGCACAATCTCTGCAAAGGCCTTTTCGTCCCCAGCCTTGCAGTTCTCAATCACCTCTTTTTGAATCTTGGGAGAAGTCTTCATCAAAGACCTATTCTTCCCCTTATTCTATAGACACCGTGAGATCGGTTTTTGTTCCATTTTTTTAGGGATGAGCGTTGAACGTCAATCCCTTATCAAATCTCTCCTCCCGCTGCTTCACCGTAAGGAATGAAAACATCAGGAAGGAGTATGTGAAGCCTCCCGCCTACAAGGCGGGGCTTCCCGGTAAGGACTTATTGTTTTATATTTTCCCCTTCCTGCCTGCCCCGCCCTCGGTCGGGACCGGGGCCGATAGGCAGGGACCCCGCCTACAATGCGGGACAGGGTCTGTTCCGGTCAAGCTGAATCGATTTTTTAAGATATCACTAAAAATGGCATGGGTTGTCAAGTTTAAAAATTATTTGATTTTTCTTAAGTAGGTACCTATAATTTGAAAAAGTGGAATAGACTTTTCAGGCTCCATTAAAAAGGAGGTGATGGGAACATGAAGAGAGTAATATCTACTGTCTTGTCGTTGCTCTTGATGGGTATGTTCATTTCAGCGGTGGTGGGATGTGGGGCAGATATCAAGGCAGAAAATGAGAAACTGAAAGCAGAAAACACCAGCCTCAAATCGGACAACGACAAATTGAAGCTGGATGTGCAGAAGTTGAAGGAGGATGTCCAGAAGGCAGCTGAGAAGGATGCGACCATCGGCACCCTCAAGGCAGAGAACGAGGCCTTGAAAAAGCAGGTCGAAGACCTGAAGGCCCAATTGGCGAAAAAAAAGAAAAAATAGTCGTACGGTGATGAAATCATCATGGAGCCCCACAGGTAAACACATGCTTGCGCGCCGACGTGGTTGCCTTCGCTGAAGTTTTAGCGCAAGCAGGCTTCGCGCACGCAGGTGCTACAGCACGCAGACGTGGTACCTCCATGAAATACCCGCCTACGCCAACCTGCCCGCCGAACCTGCCTCTGCCGAAGCGGCTACGCGCAGGCAGGCAAGTTCTTTGGCAGGCGGGGGCTTCGGCGGGTTATCCGCCAGCAGCGAAATCCGCCGGAGCATCCAAACCTCGGCTAATGATGGATTTTGAAACAATTCACGCATTCATCCACGACCAAAGGCCGTGGTCTTCTGCGTAGGCGGATAAAAAGGGAAGACCCCGACCTAAGGGTTTTCCCTTTTTTGGTTCATTCTTTCTCCTTATGGAAATGGAAGAACAAAATCATACCCAAGAAAGAGGAAAAAAGGGATGGCCGTTCTATGTCGTCTACGCCTTTATCCTCTCTACCCTTTTATTTCTCATTTCTGGAGCCTTGCTCTTTTACTATTACTCCCATCATCTCCCTGATTTCACAACGCTGAAAGGGCAAAATCTCAATGCTTACTCCGTTGTTTATTCCGAAGAAGATGAGGTGATCGGAAAATTTTTGATGGACAACCGAATCCCCATCCCTTATGAGCGGATTCCAAAACTATTGGTAAAGGCATTCATCGCTGCGGAGGATGCGGAATTCTTCCAGCATAAAGGAGTGGATTACAAGGGGATACTCCGCGCAATGTTCAAGAACCTCATCGCTGTGAGGATCGTCCAGGGAGGAAGCACCATCACTCAGCAGATGACCAAGACTTTTTTTCTTACGCCAAAGAGAAGTTTGCTTCGAAAGCTAAAGGAGGTCGCCTACGCCTTCGGTCTGGAGCGGGATTTAAGCAAAGAAGAGATCCTCACCCTTTACCTCAATAATATTTATTTAGGAAATGGAGCCTATGGGGTGGAGGCCGCTTCCGAAAGTTACTTCAATAAACCGGTGGATCAACTCAATTTGGCAGAGATGGCCATGATGGCTGGCCTGGTAAAGGCCCCCAGCCGTTATTCGCCGATCAACAATTTAAGAAGGGCCAGAGATCGGCAGGCCTACGTTCTCACCCGCATGACCGAATTGGACTTCATTTCCCAAGAGCAGAAAGAAAAAGCCCTTCGGATTTCTCTTAAAATTCAAACGAGGGAAAGCGCTTATTTCAGCAAGGCACCCTACTTCACCGAGCTCATTCGGCATCAGGTAGAAAGAAAGTATGGGAAGGAGAAGCTATACCAGGAAGGCCTGAGGATTTACACCACGCTCGATCTATCCCTTCAGAGAACGGCTCAAAAATCAGTGGACATGGGGTTAAGGGAACTGGATAAGAGGGAGGGATTCCGAGGCCCCCTCCACACTGTTTCTCCGAAGGAGGTGAAGGAACTTCTCAATAAAAAGAAAGGATCACTCACCTCCCTCTCCCAAAAAGAGAGTTTCGAAGGGGTGATCCTCTCTAAGGATGACTCGAAAAAATTCTACACCGTCTGGGTAGAAGATCGAAAAGGAATTCTCCCTTTCTCCGAAATGGCCTGGGCCCTCAACATCAAACCCACACCGAGCTACAAACCCCAAAAAGTGAAAACCCCTGGAGATCTTCTCAATCCAGGAGATGTGGTTTATATTCGCGTAAAAGAACCTTATAAAAAAGACCCCTCCCCGATACTCACCTTAGAACAAGAACCTCTCGTTCAGGGTGCTTTGCTCTGTCTTGATCCGAAAACCGGATATATCCGAGCCATGGTCGGAGGCCGTGATTTCAGTGAGAGCCAATTTAACCGGGCGATCTTTTCCCGCAGACAACCCGGTTCGGCCTTCAAACCTATTATCTATGCAGCAGCCTTGGAGAAGGGCTATACCCCCTCCACCATTGTCATGGATTCCCCGGTGGAGTATTCAGATCCCGATGGAGGAACTTATTGGGCGCCAAAGAATTATGATCAAGATTTTATGGGGCCCATCACCTTCCGGAATGCCTTGGCTCATTCCAGAAATGTCGTCACCGTCAAAATCCTTGATGACATCGGGGTGGGTTACGCCCTCAAATTCATCAAAAGGATGGGGATTGAATCTCCGATTAAAAGGGATCTCTCCATTGCGCTCGGTACCTCAGCAATCTCCATGCCGGAATTGACTTCCGCCTTTGCCGTCTTTGCCAACGGAGGGGAACGGGTCAAACCCATCTTCATCAAAAAGATCGTCACCATGAAAGGCGAAGTCCTTGAGGAAAACACGCCTTATATTGAAATGGAGGAAAAAGAGGAAGAAGATGAAACACCCGAAACCCCTTCTTCCGTGTTAAAGGAACAGGTGATCTCGCCGCAAAATGCTTTTATCATGACTCATCTCCTCCAGGGAGTTGTCCAGCACGGGACAGGCCAGAGGGCAAAAGTTCTCGGAAGGCCGGTCGCTGGGAAAACCGGAACCTCCAGCGACTATTCCGATGCATGGTTCATTGGATACGCTCCCTCTCTTCTTGCCGGGGTCTGGGTGGGCTTTGATGACAAGACGTCTCTAGGGAGAGGTGAGTCCGGGGCTCGGGCAGCCCTCCCCATCTGGATTTCTTTTATGGATCAGGCTTTGAAAAATACTCCTATCGAAACCCCTAAGCCTCCTAAAGGCATTGCACTCATCAAAGTGAACCTCGAAACAGGACTACCCAGCGATGGGGATTCCCCAGAAACGATCGTGGAGGCATTTATTGACAGCTCGATCCCCTGGAAGAAAGAGGGGCACGAAGAGGAAAGTTCTCCTTCGGGGACTCCGGTCCCAAGAGGGTCTCCTGATGATCCTTCTCCCCCGTTATCCCATTAAACGCCATGCGCATAGCGGTTGCCTGCCCTGTACCATGCTAGGTTCAGGGCCTGCCAGCAGGCCGGCTAAGCGCTTAGCGTTTTTATCCGTTAACAATCGGAGGCAACATGAAAGACGAGGAAATAAAGGATACATTGTGACCTTCCCCTGAAAAAGTGGACATATAGTTAAGTTTCATTAAGGAGCTTTTCATACTGCTCTGGGCTCCTGTACCCTAATGCCGAATGACTCCTCTGACGATTATAAAACACTTCCACGTACTCAAAAATACTAAGCCTCGCCTCCAGCCTTGAACGGTACCGCTCACCATGGACCAACTCCGTCTTGAGCGTGCCAAAGAAAGACTCCACATAGGCATTATCATAACAATTGCCACTTCTGCTCATACTAGGAGTCATGCCGTATTCTCTTAAAAGCTCCTGATAGGCATAGCTTGCATACTGCCTGCCTCGATCAGAATGGTGGATCAACCCTTCAGAGGGGCTTTGCCTGCCCACCGCGTCCCTGAGCGCAGCAGAAGCTAGCTCCTGAGAGAGCTTATCGCTCATGGACAGCCCAATGATCTTTCTGCTTTTCACATTCATCACTGCTGCCACATAGAGCCATCCCTCAGAAGTGGGCACAAACGTAATATCAGATGCCCATACCCCCTCTGTCTGCCTCTGGTCAATCAGTAAGTTTGCAGCCAAGGCATAATGATGCCGTGAATCGGTAGTCCGCCTGAATCTCTTTTTCTTCACTTCTGCCCATATGGAGTGCTCTTTCATGATCCTGGCTACCCGGTTCTTCCCACATCTAAGACCCTGCTTATTGAGCTCCGCTGCGATCCGCGGACTCCCATAGAGCCTTCTGCTTTGAGTGTGGATCTCCCGTATGTGCCCCAGCAACTCCTCATCGTCTTTCTGACGTGTGCTCGGTTGACGCGTCTTCCACGCATAATAACCACTTCTGGATACCTTCAACACTTCACTCATACTCCTTATCTTGTAGGTCTCTCTGTGCTCTTCTATCAACCGATACTTCATCTGTTTCGTTTGGAGAATACGGCCAAGGCTTTTTTTAAAATGTCCCTCTCTTCCTTCACCTTTTCTAATTCCTTCCGGAGCCCCTTTATTTCCGCTTCCTCTGGCGTTACACGGCCCTTCCCTACGAAGGCTTTATCCCCTTTAGCTAAGAACCTCCTCCTCCATAGATGAAGAAGATTGGGATGGATATCAAGCTCTCGGGCCACCTTGCCTACCGGCATCCCTTTCTCTGTGACCAACTGCACTGCATCTCGTTTGAACTCACGGCTGAAATGACGATTCTTTTCCCCCATACGCACCTCCTGTCCAATGATACAAATTCTCAGGTGTGTCCATCAACTCGGGGGAAGGTCATTGCGTAACTTTAAGACAGTCGCTGTGGTAGGAATTTCTCCAAAAGAGGATCGTCCCAGCTATATCGTGGCATCCTATCTTAAATCGAAGGGATATCGGATCATCCCGGTTCGCCCTAACGGGGATGAGATTCTGGGGGAAAAGGTATACCACAGCCTTTCAGAAATTCCCAAAGAGATCAGAGTGGATGTCGTTGATATTTTCCGAAGATCGGAAGATGTACCACCCGTTGTGGAAGAGGCGATCCAGCAAGGAGCCAAAGTGGTCTGGATGCAGGAAGGCGTGATTCACAAAGAGGCGGGGGAAAAAGCAGAGAAGGCTGGGTTAAAGGTGGTCATGGATCGCTGCATGAAGAAAGAGCACCAGCGCCTCCTTTAATTGAAGCTCCCCGCCCACAGGGCGGGGCTTCCCGGAAAGGAAATTTCATTCTGATTGTGCCCCTTGACCCCGCCTACCTGCCTACCGCAGGCAGGCAAGGCGGGGCTTGCAGGGCACTTGCCGGTCAATGAACGGGACGTGAAATGTTTCCAGTTTATACCCATGAGTTCATTGTTTCAGAAGGGACCCTCGATGAGAATGGTCATGCCAACAACGTGGCCTACGTCCAGTGGATGCAAGATATTGCCGTTCTTCATTCAAGTGATGCGGGATGTACGCGAGCGACACAGGCAGCCGGGGCCACATGGGTCGTCCGCTCTCATCAGATTGAATACTTTCATCCGGCGTTTCTTGGAGATACTCTTTCCATTTTAACGTGGGTCGCCAATTTTCGCAGGGCCATATCGTTGCGGAGATACAAATTCATCAGGCAGAAGGACAATAGTATTCTCGCAAAGGGTGAAACCAATTGGGTCTTTGTGAATGCGAAGACCAGACGTCCGATCACGATCCCAGAAGAGGTGAGAAAAACATTCCAACTCGTTACCGAAGATCAAGAACCATAACGTGGAAGGTCACCGGGAGCCAGATTTATCGGCGATCCGCTGGATGGCGTTGGGCAGATCAGTCATGCTTTTTGTACCAGGCACCAGCTCCTCGACAGAATTTAAAAATCTAATGACCATCCCTTACAATAACCGATCGCTAAAAAAGCGGGATATTCTTCGGTGCCTCTGTAAAAGAGAATAATGTCGCTACTGCTTCCGTAAAGTAAAAGGTCACAAAGCTCTCATCGTCCGCTCCTTTGGGATAAATCCTTAGAAGATTGGGGGACTCTTCGAAAGCCTGGGCTTTTGCCTCACGGGTTTCATCAAATGCAATTCTGCCTCTTATTCTCAGCCACACATTATTCCCCATATCCGAAATCTCAATGTCTGGATTCTTCTTTAACTGCTTATACACGTCCTTGGTTTTATTGGTGCAGAAATACAGTTTATTGTTCCTTTTCATTATGAAGCCAAAGGGACGGACTCTGGCTTTAGCTCCATCGACAGTGGCAATGTGAAAAACAGGGCTGGCTTTTATAAACTCAAAAGCAGTATTCATGTGAACCTCCTAAAAAGAATTTTGTTTGGTATATCTTAACTCTTATTAAACGTGATATTCAAATATACAGCGCTCGAATTCACCGGGCGCCGTTGGCTCCAGCGCGGTGTTAGGCATCATCGCTGTCATGTGGCTTGTCACCAATTTCTATGACCTCGATGCTCAACAAATCTTTCCATTTCTCCAGCCATACTCCGAATAAAGAGAAACCCTCTGCTTCCATCAACTGAAAACATCGGTCACCATCTTTTTCAAGCCAGCTATCCAAATACACCAACCCTTGCGGCAGCATCCTGCCCTCCGCGCGAAACCTCTCGTAGACCTTCTCTTTGCACCCCGGAAAAAAGGTTTCGATGACCATGTATTGCTTCATATCTTCCCGCCAATGACGCTGAACGATTTAGGTCAGCAGCGGCTGTAAGCCATCTGCTGGATGCCTTGGTTCGCTCATCTGCCATTCCGCCCGAAGATCGCATCGCAAGATGGATGTCCAGTTCGTCTCATCCTGATGGGTTCTCATCCGAATCGTGCAGACACAGCCCCCTGACGATGGTGCGATGCTGTCTCGTCTCGATTACAGCCCCACCATCTGAATCGTATAACGCACGAATCGGGTCACGTGTCCTAATCTCTCCAATCTTGGAACCAGAGGGAGTAAACCATTAGAAGCATTTGTTATCAAGGAGGCCAAAACCACTCGCAGTCACCAGCAACCGGCCCTGACGGAATACATCTAATAGAGCGACGAGGCGGTCAGGCCGCTCCAAGACGTACAACCGAGTTGGAGTGAGAAAATAGAGATAATCACCTACGTCCACGATCTCATCCGGTATGGTGCCGAGATCGTAGGCGCGCATAGGGACGCCTGCACTATCAACTTCGATCACCTTGCCAGAGTAAGTAGCCAGAAATGCTCCAGCACTGTGCGCCAAAAAAGAAGCACCGTACACCCAGTCTTGGGCTGGGCCGTTTGGCCCCCAGATTTCAAGCCGGATAGGACCAGCTTCGATAACCTGATCCGGCGCCTTGCGGCGGAAATAGGTCACTTCTGCCTCCTCGACATTGATATCAATCATCGCAGGGTCTACGCCCGTTAGTATTTCGAATGCCTTATTGATCTCCTGCATGCGCCTATGTGCACTGGGGTCGCCGGGATTAAGATCCGGATGATGCCGGAGCGCTATCATCCGAAATCTCTTCTTAATCTCTTGCGGAGTTACTGGTAGTGCAAGACCGAGCCTGCGTAACGCGGCCTCGACTTCCATCCCAGGGCCAGTTCGCTCACTTCGTCCGACTGCACGCACCCAACCCTCATTGAGCGGCATCCGTACGCCCCAGGCCGATTCTCCCTCCATTGAACAGCACCAAGCCTCGTCGGCAAGTGTGAACAAATGGAACTTGCCATCCGCGCTCACGTCAACGGCGCGGACTTGGCTTCGAAACTCGCCCCAATAGTTCGTATCAGTGGTTCTAAAATGTTCCTTGATACGCCTATCGCTTTGCAAATCCCGTTCGGCCACTAAGCCAAGAGAACTGTTGTATATGTGAAGCCTTCCAGCGCTATCCATTATAGCGCAAAACGCGCTCAACGGGCCCCAACCGACCCTGTAAAAATCATGGTTTGTGGCTCGCTCCGCCACGAGCTTTCCAACACGATCAAATTTCCGTAGCGCTCCAGGTCCACCGGCAGCCAGTTTACTCCTTCCGCCCCCCTCGCCGTAAAGCGTGCCGTCCACAGTGAACGCCATGAGATGCAAAGCAGTGTCCGGCCTCTCGTCTTTCGATAGCGCCTTGACTTCACCCAAGCTCCAATTGGAGGCGTCTGCCAATACGAACAATGGTTCACTGTCGGCGGGAAGAACTTGTGCTGGCAAAAAACTATGCTTAATGCCTGCCTTGTCGAGTTCAGAAAGGATTTTGTTATAGCGTCGCTTGTCCGCGTCCGTGCAATGTGCTGGTACGTTTTCAATCATCTCCTGTGCCCACCGCGCGGCGGGTTCGATCTGACCGGCTTTCAAACGTTTTTGAATAGTGTCCCGGTAAGCTTTTGCAACAATCTCACCAGCTTGGCCGGAAAGCTGTTCCGGCTTCAGTTCTGCAGCTATTGAGTTTCGCATAAATAATGGAACGCTACTCTCTAGTCCATGGGAGATCAGAAGCATAGATGCATGACCGGAGGAGTTTCTGTGATTGCCTGAGTCTTCGTCTCGAGTTTCGAAGCATTTTCTTAAGATCATTTAGACTTTCCGGTACACTGTTGGACAAGGCACGGTCAGTCTGGTTCCAAACATACTCAGCCGGATTAAGCTCGGGAGCATAGGCCGGAAAGTATTCCATATGAATTCTAGGGTGCCGAAGAAGAAACTGTTTAACTTCCTTTCGCCGATGGATGGTGGCTCGATCCCACAACAGGAACATGGGTCCCCTGATATGTTGGAGCAGTTCTTTAAGAAAAGACCGAACATCCAGACCGGTGAGGTTCCATGCCCGAAATCGGAGATAAAGGGCCAACCGCTTTCGTTTCGGGGAGACCGACAAAGCACTGATAGAGGAAATCCTATCCTGTTTGTACAGGTGGTAGAAGACAGGGGTTTTCCCTTTTGGAGCCCAGGTGCGGCGAATGTTTGGAATGAGTAAGAAGCCAGACTCATCAAGAAAGACCAGCTGGGCCCCAAGTCTTTTGGCGTTTTTTTATATGCGGCCACCGGTGAACCTTCCAATGTACGATCTCTTTGTCGTCCCTTTGTAACGCCCGACGCTCTGGTTTCTGACAACTCCATCCCATGCCCTGAAGCAACCGCCACACATGATTGGGGTGATACCGGATACGAAAGTGTTTCAGAATGGTTTGAGCGATCCGCTTCAATGTCCACAGATCGGTCCGATATCCTGCGGCCAGAGGACCCGCCAAAAGCAGTTCCGCTAACTTCTCTTTCTCGATTCGAGACAGCTTCGGAGGACGTCCTGGAATGGCCTTCGAGCGAAGGGCCTCCGATCCGCCTTCTTGGTACTGTTGAAACCATCGGAAGACTGAGCTTTTTGATGCCCCCACCGAACGCGCTATGGCCGAAAGACTGGCCTTGCCTTCTTTCAACAACGAAATGGCGCCTCGACGGCGCTTCTCCAGTTCCTCTTGGGATCCATGGGGTCTCATGCCCCATATTATAGCAGAAAAAGTTAAAACGTTCCATTATTTATGCGAAAGTCAATAGCTTGGTCACTTTCGTATACTTCCGCTGCCATCCGGCTTGGAATATGTCCTTTAGGAGGGGATCTATGAATTCGCGGTGGAACTCATCTCGTCCATCGACTTCCCACGTACGGGGTGCTGGAGGTAGCGGAACATATTCAACAGAATTTAGGTCAACGTCTCTCGGAGCATCCTTACGCGCATGGCCCTTGCAGTCATTAACACTGCGGGTTACTGCGTTTTCTGCGCAGCTCTCGTCGTGTTTGCCGAATAAGCGGGACAGGATGCTCAAAGGTCCTACCTCTTCGTTATGCCCCTATGCTTAAGCATCGGGCCATCAGCTTACATTCATTTTCAAGACACATAACGTTCGGCGATGAGTGAAGCGCACCGCCCTCGCGGGAATTTGCCTTGCTTCATCGGTTGCCTCTCCGACGCAGTCTCCGTCGAGCGCTGCAGAACCAATCAATTGAACTGGTAACGACTCCCCAACACCGCTCGGTTCACCAATAAAGTTCCCTGCAACGCTTGCTCCAGCAACAACGAATATGATCGGGCACCACCCACCAATTTGACCTGACGTCTGAACTCCGGCGTGGCTTGCCATTCCTCTAGAATGCCACGATCGTCAAAAATCAGCTCCTTAAACGTGCTGCTGATCGCACGGCGACGGTACTCCCTGAGCTTCGCCTTGGGAATCCCGGACTTGACGATCCAACACCCCTCGGGCCGACGCGTGTCTAGCCGGATCTCTGCAAGAAGTCGCGGCGAAAGCGGAACCATCACGCTTGTCGGTCTGATGAGCACAGGCGTGTCGGGAAGCGGAAAGGCGTGGTCCGCAGTACGATATACGAGCCATTGCGAGGTAGCCAGTGGTTCAACAAACATGAAGAGGGCGTCTGGGTGCCCCATCGTTTGTTTGAAGAGCCAGAAGTACTCAAACGCCTCCATGCCCACCGCGCTGGTACGCTCAAGAGCGGACCGAAGGAGTGCGTGACTCCGTAAGTACTGGAACGTAACAAATGCGGAGAGGTGCGCGATCTGCTCTCGGTTTTCGATGTTCTCCTTGGTCGCCACGGCGAGTAGGGTCTGATAGGCTGGACTCTTCTCAAGCGAGTCGAGTACTTGCTCGAAAGGCATCATAAGCGTCTCAGGGTGGCCCTCCATGTCTTTCACGAAGGTGTCGTACTTTTCAGGAAAGAACCTCTTACAGAACCGCCTCATGGCATCGGGTGTTATCTTGCCGACTCCAATTCCCTTGTCGAAATGCACGTCCTCAACGGATGTTTCGAGTATCTTGTCGGCTCGGACATTCAAGGAAAAGACCGTCTGCTCCCTTGCCCGGAGGCTGATGGGGCTACCCGAAATCGCATTAGCGAGATAGCTGCGATTCCAAAGCGCAGACCAGAAACATGGGTTCGAGTGATTTCTATTCGTGAGGTTCATGCGTCCAACATCCACGTCACGCGGGCCGAACTTATTTTTTACCCTTCTTCTATATATGCTTCACATTATAGTTAATAGAGGGGGGCTGTCAACCCTTCGACTCCCCGGCCTGAAAGCCCGGGCTTGCTCAGGGTTGACCCTGAAGGGCGCTTCTTTACCCCGCCTCAAAAGGCGTGGCTAGGCGCCGTCGAATGGGTCAACGATTAATTGCTGATTTGACAATGGAAACCGTCTTAGTCATCGGTGTAATAGTACAAAATTTATTATTATACAGGATTGATATAATATTCGCGGTTGTTATGGAATAGGTCGATGGGATATCTCGAGAGTCCGGAACTCACGAGTTTAAGATTGTTCTCCGGCCATTATAACGGTCTGTATCATATTGGGTTTGGACATCGACCAAGTTCAATTTGCCAATGGCTTCTCTTAATGGAACGGCAGCGATCCGTCCGTTCCGATAGCTTACCATTTTCCCGAAATCTTCCTTCACGATTAGGTCCACGGCTGCAATGCCAAAATACCTTGCCATTCTTCGGTCATAGGCACAGGGGACGCCTCCCCGCTGCAAATGACTCAAGGTGATACTCCGCGTCTCGATCTTTGTTGAACCCGAAATCTCTCGTGCTAAAAATTCTCCCACTCCTCCCAATGTCTTATGACCAAAACTATCCATACCCTCTTCTTTGGTAATCGGACCATATCCAGAAGGCTTCGCTCCTTCGGCAGTCACAATAATATCGTATCGGAGTCCTTTTCTTCTTCCTTCCGAAACTAATTGGTTGACCTTTTCAATCTCAAAATCGTATTCTGGAATCAGAATGATATAGGCCCCGCTCGATTCCCCTCCTTCCAGAGCTAACCAACCCGCATGCCTTCCCATCGTCTCCACGATAAAGATCCTTCGGTGAGAGCCTGCAGTCGTTCGCAGGCGATCAATCTCTTCTGTAATCACATTCACGGCGGTTTCAAATCCCAATGTGTAATCCGTTCCCGAGAGATCTTTATCGATGGTCTTAGGAATACCTGCCACCTTCACGCCATCCAGAGAAAGCTTGTGAGCCACTCCGAGGGTATCTTCTCCGCCGATTGCCACTAAATAATCAAAATGATATTTATGTATATTTTCGAGGACGATCTTGGATCGATTGTTCTTGGAATCATAGGGATTGGTTCGTGAAGTTCCGAGCATGGTCCCTCCATATCGATCCCAGGTTCTCACCATCTCCTCTGTCAAGGTGTAAATCCTTGGAGTCGGATCATCGTCGTCGCCGTTTGGCGAAACAAGGCCTTTCCAACCATCCCGAATTCCAACGACCTCATATTCGATCTTCCTGGTCTTCTGAAGCCGGTCATCCAATGCCGTTTTCACGACCCACTTGATCGCTGAATTGAGTCCAGCACAATCCCCGCCCCCCGTCAGAACTCCAATTCTTTTCTTTTCCATATCTCCTCCAAAATCATTCTTAAAAAACACGAGTCACGCTTGCGCGCCCTGCCTTCGCCGAAGCGGCTTCGCGCAGACAGGCGTAACGCAGGCACTTCGGCGTGCAAGCACGGACACGTTATTTACCAAGGAGTCCATAATTGAAAAGACATATTGTTGTGAAAATCTCCCCTAACCCCTCTTTTTCAAAGAGGGGAAATTCCTCCCTTTTGTAAAGGGAGGGTAGGAGGGATTTAGTCTTCAACGTCCATACAATTATGGACTGATTAGTAATTATTTAATACAAACGCATTAAGTAATGTTACATAGCCTACGAATCTTTTGACAAGACCATGAGCGAGTTGTTTTACAAACGACAGACCAAAGATTATCAAGGTTTTCAAACCAACGGTTGGTGGTGGATTCATAGCGAACACTGCGCCAAATCCGTTCTTGCACGTTTAATCCCGGTTGATACGGGGGTAAATATTCGATATGGAGCCTCGGATGTTTTTTAAGAAATTGTTCGATGGGATCGCCTCTGTGCCAGCGGGCCCTGTCGACATAAAGCCAAATGGTATATCCTTTAAGCCTTCCATAGAGGTGGCGCAAAAGTTTGAGAAACCCTTCTCTATCCCCCCGTTTTGTCTGAATCATGCCATAGCGTCCAAGCAAAGGATTGACCCACCCAGAGATATTCAAACGGATACGATGCTGGCTGGTCGTGGGAATCTTAAGACGCTTTCCTTTTTTCGCCCAGCCCCGGCTAAGCCTGGGGTGCATCGTAAAGCCTGTCTCATCCTGGAATACAATTGTCTCTTTTGGCCCCAGGGACTCAAGTTTTTTTTAAAGCCCGCTGGAACTTTCGGGCTTCTTGGCTTTGTGCTTGAAGATAAGAATAACTCGCTCTCTTTAACCGATAACCCAAATGATGCATCCAGCGTTGGGCTTGCCGCACCTTCAGGTTTATCCCGAAAGACCGTTTCAGATGAATCGCAACCGTTGGCCCATCCCATTGAGTCCGGTTTAAACCAAATTCCCGCGGAGACTTCTCTAAGTGTCCCTCCAGCACCCTTTGAATCTTTGTCTCTAACCGTGGAGGCCTTCCCGATCTTGGCTTGGATTTTAAGAACTCTAAGCCGTCTTTGTTCACCCCGTGAATCCATCGGCTTAAACTCATCCGGGTCAACCCTAACACCTCGGTTATCCATCCCGGACGTTGCCCTTCAAGCACCAGGAGTAAGGCGGCTATCTTTATGCCTATCCAAGCCCCTGATATTTGTTCGGCTAATGCTAATAAACGCTCTTTATTGGCCTCTTTATGCTCTAAGATTAATGTGGGATTTTTCATGCCCACATATTAACATAAATAAACTGTTATGTCACTTTATTTAGGACGTTTGTATTAGTTTTCTGCAGAAAGTAATCCGATCATTGCCGAGGTAATAATAATCCGGGATTCTTGCCACCTCCTGAAATCCATTCTTCAGATAAAACTTCCGAGTCTTTTCATACTGAGGTATGGTAGAGGTATCTGCAAGAATCATCCGCCCTCCCTTTGCTTTCACAACCTCCTCTAAGAAACTCAAGAGTTTTGAACCTATCCCCTTTTCCTGGAAATCAGGGTCCACAGCAATCCAGTAGAGGTCGAAGGTTCCCTGGGTCATGGGGGTGAAGCCATAACAGATATAACCGATGGCCTGATCCTGATCATCCACCATGCAATCAATCTGATAATCCTTTTGCTTCTCATCCTCCAGTACGATATTGATCAATTCCATCGCCACATCGATTTCCGCAGAAGTGAAGGCCCACGTCTTGATCAACATCGAAAGCAGCTTTGCCCTATCTTTCTCTAACAATGGACGAATTTTCATTGTACTGCCCTTGGGAAACCTTTAACTTCTCTTGGAGAATTTTAAAAATTTTCGAGGTAACCCCTTCTTCGGAATTTATTCCATGTTCGTTGAATCATTTCCCCTTAAACAAAAGATAAAGAAAAAAAAGGAGTGTGTCAACCCTTCAGTTCTCCTACTGAAGGTTGGGGATTGCCCTCGGCCTGAGCTCGGGCCGTGGCTCAGCCTGCCTGCCGGTAGGCAGGGGTTGACCTGCACTTCAATAGACTCAGTGTCCTGAGCCTGCCGAAGGAAGCGGCGTTTTCTTCCCCGTCCTAAATAAGGATGAGGGCTTAGCGCGGTCGAGCGGGTCAACTGGATATTTCTGATGAAAGAAGATTTATGGAGAAGTTAAAAACTTGAACGGTATGCTCGGATGATGTTGGGGATATTTCGCGACTCTTGATCGACCTGTCGATGTGCATTTTTTCATCAAAGGAAGGCGTGAAGATCCCTGAATGGATGCGAGGAGAGCTTAAGGGCATCAGAAGGTAGTCCCTGCCCTTGCTCCTTGACGCTCTATTTTTGATTCAGATCCCTCGAAGTCAAAACCCACAGGAGGTTTAGGCCGGGAAATTTCCCCTGTGATTCTATCAATGGATATCCGTATGAAAAGGATGTGATCAATATCTACGTTGTCGCCCCAAAATTTCTTCCCCAACCCGATGATAGATTTCGGAGTAACTCGACTTAGGTCTTTTCTTCTTTCTGGCAATACGCCAATCAATTCATACCCTCTCATGTCATTGTGCCAGTAGTATTCATAAGCTACCATTCTGTAATCCTCCACTCAGTTTTTCAACTACTTAAAACCAGCAATTTCAATGCCACGCCTCGACGGTGATAATAAGTTATTAAAGTTAAACCGTTTTCCTAAAACATAGAGACTTTCTTCAAGAGCAAAAGTGGAAGCAATTTTCACAATAGTCCTGAATTGTTGCCATTAAAATATAAAAAGTTTTCCAAAACCTCTTTGATTTCTAAATCATTTTTTCTGCGGTGGAATTCACTCAAGAAATGTCTCTCACCCGTCCCCTCGTCGCCTGCCTGCCCCGCTCTCGGTCGGGACCGGGGCCAGCAGGCAGGGGAGAGGGAGGGGTGAAGGGGAGAAATTTCGTAGAGTTATTTTCGAGAAACTAAAAATGTGATATATTCGATGCCAGGAGAAGAAAAAGAATTTTGTCTATCAATTTTTGAGCACAAATTGAATATATAAGGGGGGGGATGAAAATATCTTCAAAAGATTCATTTTTTTCAGGGGAGGCAGTGCTTGAAGAAATAAATAATCAAATCGAAAACAACGACCCGCCTGAAACCAAACAAACTTACCATAGACTTATGAAAGAAATAAAGAATCATGATGAAGTCATGGAATATATCCGGGTAGTCATGATGTCTGAAATATTGGATATATTGAAAAGCAGGAAACCATTTAATAGAAAAAGATATATAGAACGGCTAAATAGACTGCCAGATGTATCATGGGCTGAATAAATATCAACCGCTTCATCATTCAATCTGATGAACTTTGCCTCTGCTTCGCTTTGAGAAAACCGCTGACCTTCGTTAATAGGCGGGTGATGGGAGAGATATCGATATGAATCAGAAAGCATTTCAGGACGACTACCCAGATGAACTGAACTATTGTTATGGTTGCGGTCGGCTCAACGACCGATGAAAATTCCTGTAAGATTCTACTTATATTAAAAAAAGCAAGGAGCGCAACGATGTCGGAAAAAGCCGTTCAAGATTGTTATATTGATGAGTTTTCCCATTGTTTTGGCTGCGGCAGACTCAATAAGGAGGGTATGCAGATTAAGAGTTACTGGAACGGAGAAGAATGCGTCTGTCATTACACGCCGAAGCCCTATTACACCGGCGGCTTTCCCGGATTTTCCTATGGCGGGCTCATCAGTTCGTTAATCGACTGCCACGGCGCCGCCACGGCATCGGCGGCAAAGCTTCAGGCCGAGGGCTTCACCCTGCAAGACCGCGCTCCTTCACGTTTTGTAACGGCTTCTTTAAAAGTCGATTACTTGAAACCGACGCCCGTTGGCAAAGTCCTTGAGTTGAAGGGACGGCCAAAAGAAATCTCTGACCGGAAAGTCATCGTGGCCATCACATTATCTGCCGAAGGCGAGATCTGTGCGAAAGGCGAGGTCGTGGCAGTAAAGATACCTGAGAATATGATGCCAAAGGGACGATGAACGATAAACGATGAACGAATAAAGAAATGATGAACATTAAACGATTACAGAGAACGATGAACCTTAAACGATGGACGATGGACCTAAAAGCTTTTTGTTCATAGTTCATTGTCCATCGTTCATTGTCTGAAATTCTGGAGCCGGCAGGGGGATTTGAACCCTCGACCTACTGATTACGAATCAGTTGCTCTACCACTGAGCTACGCCGGCCCACATTATGACAATCTTTACCATTTTTCAGGTTGACCGTCAAATCGAATCCGCTTGCCCTCCCTCAGTTTTTCTCTTTTGTGGAAAAGAAGATTTCAGAAAGGGCAATTGAAAACAAAAAAACCCTTCTCCAACTGTTCCATAGAAGCCAGATAGGAGAAGGGTTTTAATTGAAGCTCGCCCACAGGGCGGGGCTTCCCGGCATTGTAATATCATTCATATTGTGCCCCTTAACCCCGCTTATCCCGATAGGTCGGGACGGGGCACGTTCCGGTCAAACGATCACCAAAGGTTGATGATTTTCATTAAACCTTTTGGCTTACATTTCGCTTCGAGGCCTTCAAAGGGTTCAATTTGAAATTATCTTCTTTAACTTCCTTCTTGACGTGGGTGGCAAAGTTGCAGGGCCCTTTTGCCCATTTAACAGAAGGCTCACAATAGGTCTTGCAGTAGGAGCCTACTTCGTAACTTACCACTCGGTCACACCCTTTGCAGGACTCCACGATGGGATAACATCTCCCACCGTTATAGGAACAGCCTGTCTTCTTCATGAAGATACATTCTGCTCCCACTTTGACGGTTTGACAAACCATGGCGATCTCCCTCCCTTCTCATTGAATTTATTTTTTCAAAGTAACTGAAATCATTGAGGTTTACCTATCTCTCAAATGAGCACAAAAAAAAGAGCTACCAACTTTCGGTAACTCGATTTGGTCTCCAACCAAACGAGACACTTAGTTTCTAATATACTTTTTCAATTTTGTCAAGAAAAAATCTTGAGAGTGTGTTAGCAAAGTAGAAATGTCCCCATTAACTGCTTAAGTTAAAATGTCCCCATGGAACAGGAGAAGATACTCATGGGGCAGAGGGAGTTAAAGAGGTGGCATCTGATGGAGATCGTAAAGGTAGGGAAGATCACCTTGAGGGAGGCTGGAGAGAGGATAGGTGTGTCCTACCGTCAGGCGAAGCGGATTGGGCAAGCGATCCGGGAGAGAGGGATCAAAGCCTTGGTGCATGGTAACAGGGGACGACCTTCGAACCACCGGCTCAAGGAGTCCTTACGAGAAAGGGTATTAAAGCTGTCGGAAGAGGTTTACTGGGACTTTAACGATACCCATTTTACGGAGAAACTTCGGGAGTGCGAAGGGATCGATTTGAATCGAGAGACGGTGAGGAAGTTACGGCGGGAGGCGGGGATGGCACCCAAGCGCAGGCGTCGGGGACCTAAGCATCGAAAGCGACGGGAGCGAATGGCTCAAGAAGGATGGATGGTCCTCTGGGATGGGAGTCCCCACCCCTGGTTTGGCCGAGACCTTCCACCTTGCTGTCTGATGGCTGCCATCGATGATGCGACCGGGAAACTGCTGGCCGCCCGTTTCTTTCCCTTTGAAGGTTCCGCAGGCTATTTCTGGCTTCTTAAAGAGATGATTAAAAAATATGGAATCCCAATGATGATCTATCAGGATCGCCACGGGTCGTTGCATCGGAATGACCCTCACTGGAGCTTGGAAGAGCAACTCGCTGGCCGACAGGAACCGACTCAAGTCGGATTAGCTCTCGAAGCCTTGGGGATTGAGCCGATCTCGGCTCTTTCTCCTCAGGCCAAAGGAAGGATAGAAAAACTCTTTGCCACCCTGCAGGATCGTCTGGGAGCAGAACTCCGTTTAAAAGAAATTGTAACGATGGAAGAGGCCAATCGCTTTTTACAATCAACCTTTTTAAAAGACTTTAACCGTCGCTTTGCCGTCAGACCCAGAGAATCCCAAAAAGCCTGGAGAGAAGTCCCAAACCATCTGGACCTGGATCGAATCATCAGCTTTCGCTATACGGCTACGGTCGGCAACGATAATACGGCTCGGCTGGGAGGATTGGTTCTCGATATTCCCCCTGGCCCTCAAAGAAGATCCTATGCGAAGCTCAAGGTGGAAGCTCGGCAGCTTCTCAACGGATCTTGGAGAATCTACGCTCAAGATCAGTTGATTGCGAAACATCCTCCTACTTCCCTCCGGGAACCGGTGAGAGCTCTTCCCCGAAAGAAACACCATGCAAAAGGAGTTAAAGATTACCACTGGGTCTATCTCGCTTCAGCACCCTCCAGGGAAGGTGACCCTTACCCCCTGCTCATCGAACATCGTTGATTGTAGCGCAACCTGGCGATTCACATTTCGCTTGTTGCCCATTAATAGGGATCTCTTATGAGAGCTCACTTAAAAAAAAGAAACTCAAATTGAAGTTCATCCACTCACTCAAGGGTCAAGATCAAAACCCTTGGAGGGGACATTTTCACGTTGCAGTTAAGGGGACATATTGACTTCGCTTAAACAGAAAAAATCTTGAGAGCTCTGAAAAACTTATTTTCGCTCTCTGATTACGCAGATTTCAAAAACTGATTCCACAGATTTTTCTTTAGTTTCAATGCCTTTTAATCTGTGTAATCGGCTCATAATCGGTGTAATCAGAGATTTCTGGGCTTTTTCAGAAATCTCATCTTGACAGGCTTTGTAAACTTGGTTATTCGTCACTTGACAGCCGATTGGAGCCGGTATCTTAATAAAATCTCCATTTGGCGTGTGACGCTCCTCCAATGCTATCACTCTACATCAAACGAATCCTAACCATTGTATTTCTTCACCTCGTGATCTTGGGGAACGCTCCTCAGCATCTCCTCGCTTCACCTCGACTTCCCCATGTTACACCGGAGATGGAGAGACCTGAATTTTGGATTCAGAAGATTAAGAATCCAATGAACCTATTGCTGACCCCTGAGAAGATTCATAAGATGAATGAAGAAAATCTAAAAAGATCGGACCTTCGCCTTTGCAGAATAAAAGACCTAAAGGAAGATTGGCCAAAAGAGGAGATTCTTTCTCTTCTAAAGGAGGATTGGGAAAGTTTTGGGAGAACCGAAGAGGTTCGATATGGCCAAAGCGGAACCCCCCTTGGAGATTTTTTTTGGAATAAATTAAGAGACAATCTGAACCAAGAATCCCTGAAGGAAAGCGGCCGAATGATGTACGCTCTGGTCGCCAAACGGACAGATATTCGTGTCTTTCCTACGGATGAACTCTCGATGAGCACTCCTAACCATTATGAGTTTGATCGTTTTCAACACTCCTCTATCTCTCCAGGATCTCCGATTGGAATCTACCACTTCAGCCAAGATAAAGAGTGGGCCTATGTCCAAACCCACTTTATCCGTGGATGGGTACGCACACATGATCTGGCTATCGCCAAAGAGAGAAGTGAGGTGGTGGATAATGAAGAAGCCAAGGACCGATTGGTCATCACAGGAAATCTTGTTGCTGTCTTTGGCGATATCTCTCTCCGGCAGCCAGTTTTTCTTGCCCAGATGGGAGACTCCTTCCCTCTCCTCAGTATTCCTGGAGGGAATAAAAGTAGTAACGCATTCCATGTCATCCATATCCCTTGGAGAGAGGATAACGGACAGTTGATTTTTCGGAAAGGATACGTCCGTGCAGACGAGGATGTTCATCAAGGCTTTCTCCCCTATACTCAAGAAAATGTTGCACGTCAGGCCTTTAAAATGCTCAACCACCCTTACGGTTGGGGAGATAGGCTTGGCGGCAGGGACTGTTCCCGTTTCATCATGGACCTCTTCGGGACCTTCGGTATTCTGATGCCCCGAAACTCAAAAGAACAGGCAATGGTTGGAATAGATCTTGGTCTGGTGGAGGGAAAGACCGACAAAGAAAAACAAAAGTTGTTGGATCGATCCATCCCCCTGGCCACCACCCTCCGGCTGCCCGGTCATATCATGCTCTATCTCGGCAAGGATAAAGGGAAGTACTATGCCATCCACAGTATCTGGGGAATCCAGAAATCGGGAAAGGCTGGTCCAACAGTAGAAAAGATTGGAAAGGTGGTCGTTTCTGATCTAAGTTTAGGCAGAAAGGGACCCAGCCGATCATTATTGGATCGCATCACCGATATCCGAATGATTGGGTCAAATTTTTGAGTTGAAAAAGCTTTTTTCATCAGTTAACCTTCTCATAAAACCGTCGATGAAACAGGGGGCATCTTTTAGAAATCCCCTCTCCATGTGAAGAAACGCCATTACAATTCTGCCATTACAATTCTGCTTGACAATTATCATAAAATATATAGAATTTTTAAGATTTAGACAGGGTTAGAGAGATTTGAAAGCTTTAGTGACAGGAGGAACAGGGTTTATTGGAAGCCATCTCGTCGAAGCGCTTCTTCAGCAGGGAGTTCAAGTCCGCTGCCTTCTGCGGAAGTCGAGCGATTTGAAGTGGCTGCAGGGTCTCCCCATCGAGTTCGTCCAGGGTGATTGCAATGACAAAACCTCCTTAGAAGAGGTTGTGAAGGATAACGATTGGGTGTTCCATTTAGCCGGCGTGACGAAGGCCCTCAGAGAAGAGACGTATTTTGATGTAAACGGCCTTGGAACCGAGAACCTGATTTTGGCCTGTCTCGAAAAGAATCCTCGTCTTCAAAAATTCATCTACGTTTCGAGCCAGGCAGCGGCAGGACCCAGTCGAAATGGGAATAAAAAAAAGGAGTCAGATCCCTGTGAACCGATTTCCCTTTACGGCCAGAGCAAACGTATGGGAGAAGAACTGGCTCTTGCCCACGCGCATGAACTACCGGTCCTCATCCTTAGGCCTTCCGGGGTGTATGGACCAAGGGATAGAGATATCTTTGCCTTTTTTAAATGCCTCTCCAAAAGGATCAATCCGTGTCTCATCGGTCAGGATCAACATCTTAACCTCTGTTATGTGGGGGATATTGTCCAAGGAATTCTATTGGCCGCTAAAACTCGGACACAGAGTGGAGAGATATTTTTCCTCTCCGATGGTAACGACTATCGGATGGAAGAAATCGGTGATATCTTTGCGCAGGCCATGGGAATCACTGCTTTATGCATTCGTGTTCCTAAACAAATGATATTGGGAATCGCCTTTTTTTCAGAATATCTTTCTAAATTTTCTAAGAGACCTGCCCTCCTGAACAGAGATAAAGCAGTGGAGATGATTCAAAAAGATTGGGTTTGTGATATCACAAAGGCCAAGACGGTCTTAGGTTTTGAACCCCGGATCCCTCTGTCAGAAGGAGCCAAATTGACCATCGAATGGTACAAAAAAGAAAATTGGTTATAGAGAGAACGAGGTGATCTATGGATCTCTTTGAAAAATGTTTGAAAATTTACGAACAGACCCAAGGGTTGAGAGCAAACGGTCATTATTTCTTCTTCAGAAAGCTCGAATCGCCCCAGGATGCTGAAGTGGTGGTCAACGGGAAACGGGTGATCATGATCGGCTCCAATAATTATCTCGGACTCACCAATCATCCTCGGGTCAAGGAAGCCGCCATCAAAGCCATTGAAAAATTTGGAAGCGGCTGCGCCGGCTCACGATTCCTTAATGGGAATCTCGAAATCCACGAAGAATTGGAAAGCAAGTTAGCCCGTTTCTTTCGGAAAGAGGCAGCCCTTGTTTTCGCGACGGGTTATCAGACCAATCTGGGAACCATCTCTGCCCTTCTGGGCCGAAATGATGTAGCCATTATTGATAAATACGATCACGCCAGCATCATTGACGGTTGTCGTCTCTCTTTCGGTCGAGTGAAAAAATACCGTCATGATGATATGGAGGATCTGGAACGGGTCCTCGAAGCGGCGAAAGACAAAGGTAAATTGATCATCGTGGACGGCATCTTCAGTATGGAAGGGGACATCGCTGATCTCCCTAACATTGTCAAATTAGCTAAAGCCTACGGTGCCAGGGTGATGGTAGATGATGCCCATGGGGTTGGAGTTTTAGGAGCGGGAGGGAGAGGGACGGCGGAACACTTCGGTCTGGAAGATCAGGTGGACCTTATTATGGGGACGTATAGCAAATCCCTCGCTGCCATTGGAGGGTTTGTGGCGGGTTCAAAATTGGTGATCGATTTTATCAAGCACATCGCCCGCTCGATGATCTTCAGTGCCAGTCTTCCACCTTCCCTGGTGGCCTCGGTCAGTACGGCTTTGGATATCATTGAAGAACAGCCACAATTAAGAACACAGCTCTGGAAGAACACACATAAAATGCTCAAAAGCTATAAAGAGCTGGGGTATGATACCGGCACAAGTGAAACGCCTATTGTTCCCATCATTATTAAGGATGACATGAAAGTCTACGCGATGTGTAAGTTCCTTTTCGAAAATGGCGTCTTTGTCAATGCAGTCGTCAGCCCTGCTGTGCCTCCGGGGAGGGAACTGCTCAGGACAAGTTATATGGCGACCCATACCGAAGAGCAGTTGGATAGGGTCCTGGGCGCCTTCAAAAAGGTCGGAAAACAATTGGGGCTCATTTGACGGAGATCCATGTCATGACAAAACAGGAACTCCAGGTTGAAGAAGTAAAAAATCAACAAGACCTCATGACCTTCATCCGATTCCCCTGGGAGATTTATCAGGGCGATCCGTATTGGGTCCCTCCTCTCATCAAAGATCAGCTTTCAAAATTTAGCCCAAATCATCCCTTCAGTTCCCATTCGGAGATGATCTTTTTTCTGGCGTACCGGGGAGGAAAGGTCGTTGGAAGAATTGTGGGCATCATCGACCACCACTACATTGAGTTTCACCAGGAGAAAGTGGGTTTCTTCGGTTTCTTCGGAATCCATTCCCGATGCGGAAGTAGCGGGAACGCTTCTTTCAAGAGTCGCCGATTGGTTAAAAGGGCATGGGATGGAAAAGATGGCTGGACCGATGAATCCCTCTACCAACGATGAATGCGGTCTTCTCGTCGAGGGATTTGATTCCTCTCCTTGCCTGATGATGCCTTACAACCCTCGCACTTATCCCTCTTTGTTGGAGGGCTTTGGGCTGAAGAAGAAAATGGATCTTTATGCCTACCTGCTGGAAGAGCCTACTTTCCATCTCACACGTCTGGATCGTATCACCGAGAGGTTGAGAAAGAGGGAACCTCAACTTTCTGTTCGCCCCATCCAGCTCCGGCATTTCGACGAGGAACTAAAAATTGTCAAAGAGATTTACAACGAGGCCTGGAGCAAAAATTGGGGGTTCGTTCCAATGACCGACAAAGAGATCAATCTGACAGCAAAAGAGCTGAAGCCCCTGGTCGTTTCTGAATTGATCCTCTTTGCCTACTGGGGGAAAGACCCCATCGCCTTTTCAGTCTCCCTTCCAGATTATTATGAGGTTCTCAAACACCTGAACGGAAAGATCGGGCTTTTAGGTGCGATCAAGTTCCTTTACTATTCAAAAAAAATTCATAAGATTCGAGTGATGCTTCTGGGCGTGAAACATGACTTTCAGAAAAAAGGTGTGGAAGGCCTCCTCTATATAGAAACCTTTAAGAGAGGGAACAAGAAGGGTTACCACGCAGCAGAATGCTCATGGATTCTTGAAGAAAATGTCCTGATGCAACACGGGATCGAAGCGATGGGGGGGAAACGTTATAAGACTTATCGGATTTATGAGACTCCCCTCTAATCGGAAAGGAGAGGGCGGAAGGGAGCAGAGAAAAAAACTACCTTCTACATTCTACTCTCCACATTCTGAGTACCACCTCCCACATTCCACCGTCGGTAAAGTCGAGGGCCGAAGATCATACACCCTGTGGCGAATGTCATTCCAACCAAGAGATCAATCACATAATGGTATCTCAGATAGATGGTGGAGAGAATGAGAGCACAGATAATAGGGAGAAAGAGATAGAAAAGGACCTTTTCATAGCGATGGGCCAGGTATAAAACGATGAGGACGATCTGGGTGTGGCCGCTGGGCATACAATCTCGCTTATTATGCTCCAGAGCATTCAATGCATCTCTGACAAAATCGGTGATAAAGCTTCCTTCGAGAGGGACAGAGTAGAGATGGGTTAATGCATAACGAGGCCCGACAGCAGGGAAGAGGATATAGCCGATAAAGGAAACATAGTATCCAAAAGCCAAGACAAAAACCGACCGATCCAACTCCACCATCCGATCCTTCAGATAAAGGACGGTAATGAGAACCACCGGGATGAAGTAATAGCTGAGGTATGCCAAAGACATGATATCTGTAAACCCAGGGACGATCCACCGCTCCATCCATAGGGTGGGTTGGACCCCGAAAATGGAAAAATCAATTTTGATCAACCAGGGGTCGATATCCGCCTGGAGATGCTGGATCAAATCGCCAAGGGACTCATAGATGAGGATGACAAATAGGATGGGAGAAAAATGATGGAAGAATGTTCCTGCCTTTCCCATCGCTTTTCGGTCCCATGATAATTTGAGGACAAAGAGAAGACCTAATAAGACGAAATAACGAAAGAGCAAAGAATGCCAGAGTGGAATGCGGCCCCGGAAGACAAGAGTCAAAATGATTAAGCCGAGCAAGAAAAAAAGGGTCAACCCTTGAACAGGAGCGATTCTTTTCATTTGTGAGAAGTCTATATATATTATAAAGGAAGAAAAATCAAGGATGATGAGTTACCCAAAAATAGACATTGAAAAAGACAAACCCCAAAAACTCCCCTCCCCTGGTGGGAGGGGATTAAGGGGAGGGAATAAAAATGGTGATAATGCACCCTCACCCCAGCCCTCTCCCATCAAGGGAGAGGGGGAACTGGATCGAGTCAATGTCTATTTTGGGGAGTTAAGAGTTAAGAGTTATGAGTTATGAATTATGAATTATGAATTATGAGGCAAATAGTTAAAGGCTCAGAATAGGAGCCTTTTTAGGAGGAATGGAAATGCGATATTCGCAATATTTGCTGCCGACATTGAAGGAGATTCCTTCTGAAGCCGAAGTCCCCAGCCATCAACTGATGTTTCGGGCGGGGATGATACGGAAACTGGCTTCCGGTATCTATTCCTACCTGCCCTTTGGTCTTCGATCTATTCAAAAAGTCGAAACCATCATCCGTGAGGAGATGAATCGAGCCGGTGCCATTGAGGTCTTGCTTCCTTTTGTTCAGCCTGCGGAGCTCTGGCAGGAGAGCCATCGGTGGGAAGAATATGGGAGTGAACTGGCAAGGTTTAAGGATCGCCACAACAGGGATTGTTGTCTGGGGCCTACCCATGAGGAGGTCATTACGGATATCGCCCGAAAAGAGATCCGATCGTATCGCCAGATGCCGCTCAATCTCTATCAGATCCAGACCAAATTCAGAGACGAGATCCGGCCTCGGTTCGGCGTCATGCGCGCCCGTGAATTTATCATGAAAGATGCTTATAGTTTCGATACCGATGAAAAGGGAGTTAACGAAAGTTACCAAAAAATGATCGAAGCCTATACGCGCATCTTCACCCGATGTGGTTTGAAATTCAAAGCGGTGGAGGCGGAGACCGGTCTGATCGGAGGAACATTCTCCCACGAATTTATGGTTCTGGCCGAAACCGGAGAGGAAACCATCGTTAGCTGTACGCACTGTTCTTATGCGGCCAATATTGAAAAAGCTGAATTTCGGAGACGGGCAAAAAGCGGACGTACTCGTGAAAAAGAATCTCAGAAGCCTGTCCAGAAAGTATTAACCCCTGAGAAGCGAACCGTTGAAGAGGTCACCCAGTTTCTCCATGTCTCGCCCCAGGATTTGGTGAAAACTCTTATTTTCGAAAGCGATAAGGGATGCGTCGCGGCCTTGGTCCGCGGAGACCATGAGATCAGCGAAAAGAAGTTGAAAGCCGCATGGGGCTCAGAAAACATTCAATTGGCCAGTGAGGAGACAGTGGAAGAAGTTACCCATGCTCCCAAAGGATTTGCTGGCCCCATCGGTCTCTCCGTCCCACTTCTCGCCGATCACGATATCCACGAGATGGTCAACTTCGTCACCGGAGCCAACGAAAAGGATGCCCACCTGACTCATGTAAATACGGGCCGCGATTTTCAGGTCTCTCAATTTGCGGACATCCGGAAATTCTCTCCCGGAGACCTATGCCCTCTTTGTGGAAGAGAGACCAGGACGGATGAGGGGATTGAGGTCGGTCATACCTTTAAGCTGGGAACCAAATACAGTAAGGCCATGGGAGCCACTTTTTTGGATGAGCAGGGAAGAGAAAAAGAGATTGTCATGGGGTGCTATGGGATTGGTGTGGGAAGAACGGTCGCCGCTGCCATTGAACAGTCCTATGATCAAAATGGGATCATCTTCCCCATGCCCATCGCTCCCTTCCAGGTTCTCATCCTTCCGGTCAATATCAAAATGGACATCCTGAAGGAGGCCGCAGAGCAACTCTATCAAACCCTTTCGAACACAGGTATAGAAGTCTTGTACGATGATCGCGAAGAGACCCCTGGAGTAAAATTCAAAGACGCGGATCTCATCGGGATTCCACTGAGGGTGACTTTTGGAGAAAAGAATTTGAAAAAAGGGTTGGTGGAAATCAAGAAGAGGAGGACCGGGGAGATCTTCCTGGTGAAGAAGGAGGAGGTCCCGGGGAAGGTTAAAGAGATGATCGATCAGGAAATGGGGGGATAGGCCGATTTCAGATTGCAGATTGAAGATCTTAGATTGAATTTCGAAGATGAAAAATTGGAGATTGCAGATTTGAAGCTCCCCGCCCGCAGGGCGGGGCTTCCCGGCATTGTAACATCATTCATATTGTGCCCCTTAACCCCGCTTACAAGGCGGGGCTTGCGGGGCACGTTCCGGTCAAGATCGAGAATCCCACCCGAATCTTTCTTGAATCACCCGATTAAACCGTGGTCGATAGATCAACTCGAAGGTCCCTTCTTTTCCAGGGAAGAGGCCGCAAGCCGCCCTTTTCACATCCTCGACCAGCTCCTGCGCCTCTTCAAGCACCAGGTCATCCTGCTGGATTGACAAGATAGAAAAATCGACTAAGAACCGGAGATAACGAATCTTCCGGTTCTCCTCTTTAATCTGGCTATCTTCTCCCCTCATCATTTATCCTTTTATAACACAAATTATTCATTGACAGCACCTTCAGAACATTTATATGATAGGGTACAAAAGTTGAGGAATATTGACTGATGACCGGCGATCCCAAAGAGAAGATCATCTTTGCCCTCGATGTTGAACACTTCACAGAAGCCCAACGTTGGGTGAAACTCTTGAAGGATCATGTGGGGGTATTTAAGGTAGGGAAACAGCTGTTCACCCATGCCGGGCCAAAGGTCATCCATATGATCCGTCAGAAGGGTCAGAAGGTCTTTCTCGACCTCAAATACCACGACATTCCTAATACAGTGGCCAAGGCAGGAGAGGAAGCCACCAAATTGGATGTGACCATGTTCAACCTCCACGCCCTGGGAGGTTTTGAAATGATGAAAAAGACCGTAGAGGCCTCCAGGGCAATGGCTAAAAGTCTTGGTATTCCAAGACCTATCATCCTGGCCGTCACCATCCTCACCAGCATGGATGAAAACGCCCTGAAGGAAGTAGGAGTTCAGGGTTCCCTTTTGGAAGAAGTAGGACGTCTCGCCTCCTTAGCTTCTAAGGCAGGAGTGGATGGAGTCATTGCTTCACCACAAGAAATCGGGATCATTCGGGAGAAATGCGGAGAAAAATTTCTCATTGTCACTCCGGGCATCCGCGCTCCTTCCGATAAGAAAGATGACCAGAAGAGAACCCTCACACCGAAAGAGGCGATCTCTGCAGGGGCTAATTATCTTGTCATCGGGCGCCCCATCAAAGAGGCGAAAGACCCCCTCGAAGCAGTTCAGAAAATTATCGAGGACATTTCATGATACGGCCCTCTGCTGAAGACCAAATGCCAAATGTCTAAGCTCAGATTTCAAATTAAATTCAAAGCTCAAATGCCTAAGATTCTGAATTGTGAAATTTGACATTCATTTGACATTGGGATTTTGACATTTGACATTACCTTATGTGTCCAATCATCTACGGGATTCATCCTGTCAAAGAGGCATTAAGATCGTCTCACCTCCAAATCGAACAAATTTTGATCGGAACGCAAACCCTTCATCCTCCACTCCAATCGATCCTCGATTTAGCCAATAAGAGGAAAGTTCCCGTCACGTTTACTAAAAAGGAATCGCTTGAACGAATGACAAAGGGGGGCGTTCATCAAAATGTCGTAGGTCTCATTAAAGAGACGCTTTATGCAGATGTCGGAGAAATTCTCTCCCATTGGAAGAGAGATGGGACCAAAGCACTTTTTCTCATCCTGGATGGGATCCAGGATCCACAAAATTTTGGATCGCTTATTCGAACGGCATCGGGATGTGGAGTCCATGGAATCATTATTCCAAAAGATAGGTCCGTTGGAATGACCCCGGCAGTGGTCAAAGCCTCTGCAGGGGCCGCTGCTCATTTGCCAGTTGCCAGAGTAGTCAATATTGCTGCCACGATCGATCTCTTAAAAAAAGAAGGAATCTGGGTCTATGGTGCCTCAGGGGAAGCGAAAGATCTGATTTACCAACTTGATCTCGACATGGATCTGGCTATTGTCATTGGGGCAGAGGGGAAAGGGATCAGACCCCTGGTGAAGAAAAAGTGTGATAGACTCTTCTCCATCCCGATGAAAGGCCCTCTTTCCTCTTTCAATGCTGCGGTATCTGGAGGGATGATCTTTTACGAAGTCATGCGGCAACGTTCTCTTCATGAATAACCTCAACGGTTTAGGTTATGGTTAGGGTTAGGAGGCCCGTTTGGGTGAAGTTAAGGGGTAAAGTGAAACCCGTAAGACCAATGACCTAACCGAACTGCGAAACTGGCGTCTTTGCCTTAACCTTTGCCGAAGACTGATTTTCTATGTAATAGGTAGGTACCATGATCTCCATCGAGAGACCCAGTCAGACCAATTTAGAGATTGAATTCATCCTCATAGATTTTGAGGGAACCCTTGCCTCAGATCGTCGGGTTCACCCCAAGGCAAAGGATAAGATCAACCTTCTCTCCAGGCGCGCCAAAATCTATATCCTGACAAAAGAAGAGCAAGAACATGCAGAAGAGGTTCTGAAAAAAGTCAAAGCGGAGATCATCTATTCGATGGAAGGAAAATCCTCCCAACAGAAATTGGGCTTATTGCGCCAATTGGGAGCGAGTAGGACCGTGGCCATTGGTAATGGAGTAGACGACGTCCCCATGATCGAGGAGGCTGGTTTTGGCATCTGCATATTAGGTAGAGAAGGAACCTTTTCAGAAGTGATGAAGAAGGCGGATGTGGTCTTTACGAATATTCTCGATGCCCTCGACTTTCTATTGAAACCCCTGCGCCAGAAAGCAACTTTAGGTAAATAAAGGGTCTAAGGGGTCAAGGGTTCAGGGGGTCAAGTTAAATGACCAGATAGAAAATCGTAAAACTGAAAATTCCTTGAATCCATGAACCCTTGAATCCTCGAACCCTTCAGAAGGATATCTACTTTAGAGGTTCCTCCCACTCATGGTATCGTTAAAATGAGAGGCAAGATCCTGAGATATAGAATGGGTCGTCTCTTCTCCTGACTTTCATCTTTATTCCGAAATTCGCCGTAATAAAAACTTTCAGTGTGGGAGGGGAAACATTATCTCCAGCAGAATTCCTGAAGGTTTGAGTGCTAAGATTCGAGTACTTTTTGCGTGGGGTCGAGGGAATTTAAAACATTACCGCCGATTAAATTTATGATTGCAAGACCTGACCCTCTTCCCCTATTCCTTCCCATCCAGCCTACCTGTTCTTCTTCTCCTTCTTCATCTTTCTCTTCTCTTTGAGGCTCATCTGCGGCGCCTTCTTGCTTTCCTTTACCCCTTTGCTTTTCTCTTTCATACCACCCTCCTCTTTCTGGCTCTTCTGGTTAGGTTCTATGCCCAAAGTCCTGACAAAAAAGTGTCAATTTTCACCTACGTCCCTGTGTCGTGACGCATGCTCTATTGTGAATAGTGTAGACCTGACACCTATGTCTTTTGTGTCCTGTTTCACGTCCCTGTGTCCTGTTTCAATGACAGGTCTCTCCAAAGGTCACGTATTGGACGCATAGCGGTAAGAACGTCTAAGATTTTCGTTTCGTCAAGCTGCGGGCTGCATTCAGTGAGATTAAAAGCTCTTGCTAAATATACGTCGCACCATGATTTTGGATAGGGCTTAGTTAGAAACTTATATATTTTTTCTTGCTTGACAGGCTTGAATCCCCCTCTCCAGTAAACATCCCCATCATAAATGAGATAATATTGACTGTCAGTCCTTCCCTCGTCAAACTCAATCCAAAAATAGAGCTGATTGTTCAAAGATTTGGCACAATCAAACATGAGAGGCCAAGCCTGGTTTATGGAAGATAGAAATCTAT
The DNA here is from genome assembly GCA_963827685.1 of uncultured delta proteobacterium. Taxonomy (GTDB): domain Bacteria; phylum Desulfobacterota; class BSN033; order BSN033; family UBA1163; genus UBA1163. The sequence continues at coordinate 825,335 of CAWHBU010000003.1, forward strand.
GCCAATCCCAATTTCTTTGAAGTTCCCACCTTTCAAGACGTTCATTTCTTGCTTTAGCTTTCTTCTGAGCCAATTTATGATCCTCTATGCCCTTTTCAACAGATACACCCACATAAAGGTTCGGCCCTCTTTTACTATCAATTTTAAGGAAATAAGAGGCAACCGTACTAGGGAGTTTTGACTTCTCATACCACCACAAAGTATCTCGATAATTTTGTTGAGGCCACGAGCGGACAGCAAATTTCTCGCCATAATCGTTCGCAAGGATATCTCTAATTCTGAGCGAAATCCTATCTTTCTCTTTAGGTTCATCTAATTTTATACACCCATGTAGCAACCACTCTCGTTTAATCGAACTCATTTCCATCCTCCTGATTAAGAAAATTGGGTAATGGACTCCTTTGTTTCCCAACTAGAGTTTGGATTTGTTTTTTTCAGTGGCCAATATCGCATTAAGAAGATTCCGGCCTTCCGGGGAAAGCCCCCAAACCCTTCCTTGCTGACCTCTTGCTTCAGTAACAAGATGATTCTCCAACAACCAATTTATGGACGTCATAATCTGCTGTTTCCCAAGTGAAGTCTCTTCTTCAATTCCCGCAATGGTTCGCCAAGTATATCTTGGATTGCCCAGCACCTTAATCACGTGCCGAGTAGCATCATCGGTACTATATACTTTAGAGTGGATTGCCAATCCTTTTTCTTCTCTCAAAGGCTCCGTCTCCTTTGCAACGATCGTGTCTAATTGTTCGCGCATCTCTGCCTCAAAGCCGGCTCCTCTGAAACGGCGGATTTTATCTATGTTGGCGAAGGAAAGTGCAATGGCGCCTGTTAGAATTACCAGACCCATCTCAGTTGGTTTGCCGACGTAGCCAAAATAGAAGCTAGCTGCTGGTATAAAGACAAATATGACCGCTTTGTAAACTTTCATTACCATTTCCCATAACCTCCGATCATTTATATCCTCAAAATGTATACCTAATTTTTCAATCCCCCGTACCAACTTTATTATGGATGACACTCGTCAGAAAGAAACTTATGAATTTGCGGGCATCCCTCAACCCCTCGATTACGCGGTGTGATGCGTGACATGAGTTCTACAGGTCTTCGAGCAAGATGCGCGGCTGCACTCGCGGCCGGTCTTCCTTTCCAATCCAGATTAGTTCAAGCTTAATTTTGGAATTTCCAATAGTCATACCTATTTCCCCACTTCATACTTGGCACCCCGCACATCAAATGCCCAGCGTGTCCCCTCAAGCACATCAGTCACATACTTGGTCATTGCCGGATTTTCCAATGCCCCGGTTGTATATGTAATCGCGTTCCCTTTTGTCTTTTCCATATTGGCATAAACAACTTGATCGGCATCGCAAACCACTGCCAGGTTTGGATTGTGCGTAACGATGAAGACTTGTCTCTTCTTTCGGGCCGCCTTAATACAATCAACTAAGACTTTGGCGACAGTTTGGTTATCGAGATTGCCCTCTGGTTGGTCAATGATCAATGGCATATTCCCTTTATCAATGAGTAGGTAAAAGACGAGGAGCAGTGTTCCACGCTCCCCAGGAGAAAGCATGGACAGATCCTTCCCTTCCCAACGCAGAATATACTTTGGGCGAATGTATTCCAGGGCGTACAACAGATTGAATACTTCCTCCGGCTTTCTTCCCTTTACAAGTTGGTCCTTGAGTTGCGTTGGAAGAGGTGGATTTTCACGCTGGTCCACGTGAAGTGCATTGTCCGCTTTGTCGAGGAAAATCTGCACCGATTCTGTCTCCTCCCATTTCGTGGTTTGAGCGAATTCGTCCGCCTTTGCACGTCCTTCATCAATTCCCATGAAGCTGCCACGCCTATTAAGGGCGAGCATTTCAAGCAAACGATTGGTGAAGTCTTCGTTGATCAACTCAGCACGAAATTCTAGCTTCAACTTATCTTTAGCAAGATCATGTGAATCGATGAATTCCTGAACCGGGGCATAAAGGTTACGATATACTGCCGTCTGAGCAACCTTTTCTGCATGAATCTGGAGGGCACGTTTGGTTTGTTCAGCTTTCAGCTCCATTATTTTGGAAGGCAGATGATCAATCGCCACCAAAGCGGCCTGAAGGCCTTTCAACGACTCGGGATCATCGGCCTTCCCTTCTATTTTCGCGCGCTTCTGTTCCCAATCTGCCAAATCCTTAAGGTAGGCTTGATAAACGCGATTGGGCGCATCAAGTTTTGAGTGAAGGTCAGAAATAATCGCCTCGACATTAGTAATTTGCATTCGCAGCCCTGGAGGATTATCGTTATCAAGTTCTTTCTTTATTTTCACAATAGTTGCATTTGCTTCATCCCGGATATTCTCGACTTTTTTACACCTGATCGAAAAAGTAACGAGGTCGTCCACCTTCAAGTTAAGCTCTGCTGCATCTTCAACTAACGATAACTTGAATACCTCGAAATCCTTCTGAAAATTCTCCAGCTTTTCGATTAGCCGTTTAGCTACGGCTAACCGGCGCTCCATAATGCCCAGGTTCTCGCTCGCTATAACAACCTGCTCACCGAGTGCCTTCTTTTTGCTTTCTGCCGCTGCGAGGTCCTGAAGCAGTACTGTATCCGTTACTATGTTATTCGGGGTATCCGATGGGTTGGGCTTCTCTATCGGCTTCGCTTTATCGTGTGATTGAAGTTCGAGTTCTCGCTGTTTGATTTTCTCTATGATCTCACGTTTAACGATTGGATCGGTTTGGGCTTCGAGAATCGCTCGTGAGCGACTGATTTCCCGAAGCTGTTTGATAAGAGAATCGATTCTCTTTTGTTTCTCACCCGTTTGAAATCGGACGAGATCATCAAGTGTTGCATGCCCTAGCCTTTGCGCCTCCGGGACGTGGGAGAATATGACTGACTTGAGCTCCCGCTCGAACCCTTCCTCACCAAGTCCAACAAGCTCATTGCAGACCTTCTCAAGATGATCCTGGGGTAGATATTTGACGCGTTCAACTTCCTCCGGCCTAATGATGTCTGCCAGGCATCGAGTTACATTTTCCCCAGATTCCCATTGGATTGTGGCACCAAAATAATTAGCATATCCTTCCGTTGGGTGGCGAAATCGTTCCTTGCAGAGAAAAGAAAACGAGTCAGCGTTCTTCGTCGCACCCAATAATCCCAGTGTATCGGAAAGTGCACTTTTGCCGCTACCCTTATTCCCCACTATCGCAACAAGGCCATTGTTAAAAAGAACCTCGCCACTAAACCACTGGTCGGAAATAGGAGTTTCTGGTTTACGATGAAATGAAACGCTGCGAATGTGCTTAGTTGGATTCTGTTCGAGTCGGATTAATTCTGAGGGGCGGTCTCCTATGAACACACGGTCACAAGGTTCGCGAAGGACCATCAGCAGGCCACGAAAGGTAGGATCGGCTCGTAACCAAAGAGGAGCTTTAATCGAGTATTGGCTAACTCTGTGATTATCCGAACAAATTATCAGCGGTCTATCCAATCCTGTCGAAGGGAATATTATTTTTCGGTGAACATCAATATCTTTAACTTGGCCAATCTCCATCAAGTCCACCCAATTCTTCGTAATGTCATACTTAATTCGCTGTTGAAACTGCTCTTTGTTCTTAATTGACTCAATTGAATTGGATTTCTCCCCTGCATGAATTGAGACTACTCCCCCCAGCTTTCGTGCTTGTTCAGCTCCTTTTTCTATGGAAACATAAACCTTGTCATCACCCCCTTTATCAGAAATGGCAGCCGCCGTTAGCCCCAAGCTACCTTGGAGTGTTGTCCAAACATGGTCTATGTCACTGTCTTCAGGAAATATGCAAATGTAATGGATGGGATCGCCACCGTGGGCGTCTCTCAACTCGATCCCCGGTAAAACAGTCAGCTTGCCAGCCCCAAGCTCCTGCAGTACGCGAATCCTTTCAATATCCATTCTGTGATGATCTGTAATTGCGACAACGCGTATACCTTCTTTAAGAAGGCAGTCTACAATCTGAGTGTTTGATACGCCTTTATCTTCATAATCAAAGGAACTCGGCGTATGGAAATGCAGATCCCAACGGTGCCAAAGTGAGCCACGAATATCATGATATGTATCACACTGAGGATTCATATTAATCTCCATTTAGCCAAAACACCGTTTGGAGTTGCGTTGCCGCTCAAGAGCTTTAATCTATTTCTGCCTTGTCAACTTGTCTTCAAACGTGAGTCAATATACGACATGCTAATTGGCGACTACTTACTGCCAGTTTCTTCCTCTCCGGAAGTCGGTGCCTCCAGTGCAAGCAATTCCAGTCCTTCAATTTCTTGTAGCGTTTTCCCGGCAATACCCTGTAGGTCTCCGTACATTCCAACCGTTGCCTGCATGACCCGTTCGATTTGCTCCTCACGCTTGGCCCACTGCTTGATAATGGCTTTCTTCTCCTTATCGAGATCTTCTCGCATTGAGGAGAACGCCTCGACAATGGCCTGCACGCGCTGTCGGAAGCGTGGACCAGTAAGGTATTGATAAATCATATCCATCTTGGTCTGCTGCCCTTCGGTTGCTTGACGTGCGCATGATACCTCAATCAGCGTGTGGCGAAGCGTTACAGCCACGGGTAGCGCCGCTCTTGGATGGGTCACCCACACGCCATCTATCAGGTCAAACGTTTGTACTTCTTTCGGGAGCGACTGGCTGACAATCACGGCAACTTCCGCCTTGGCGGCCCGCTGGTCTTCACGGAGTTTTGTAAGCCACGCATCACTCCAGTTCTTGGTACGTTTTGACTCCCACAAAATTGTCCCGCAGGTCTGACCAAACGGCCCGATGACCCGTTGTATTACATCGCCGCCACGTTCTCCTTTCGGAACGGGTTCAATCGTATCGCGTGGGAATTTCGTACGCAATAGGTCTTCAAGCTCAAGTTCTTGGACTTCTCCCTGAAGCTGCTGTGACCCTTGATCAGCTCTACGCTTGAGATCCTCGATCTGTTTTTGCATTGACTTAATAGTCTGTTCCTTTTCCATTACCTTAAGTTTCAATTGATCCTCGGCCTCTTTCTGAGCCTGTTCTCGTACGGTAGCGAGACCCTCCTGAACCCGCTTTTCGACAATTAGCTCCATCTCGCGTTTGGCATCATCGAGCCTCACGTCGCTTTCGGATAAGGTCTGCCTGCGCTCTCTGGGCCTCTGCCAGCTTTGCGTCCCGTTCTTTGAGTACGCTTTGAAGGTCAGTAATCTCCTTATCTTTCTGGTCAATGTCAGTTGCCAGAGCAAGTTTCGCCTTACGAGCTTCCTCTGCGGCAATTTTTGTGCGCTCCTGCCGCAACTTTTCACCCACTTGGTCATCAATGGTATCCTTTGCTTTGGATAAGGCCTCTTCCCGCTCTCGTAGCGAAGCCTCCCGCTTCGCAATGTCAGTGTCTTTTTTCGACAGGCGTTCCTCGTACTCCCGACGTATTGATTCGATGAGTGGCGCTGCAAGCGATTCCGTCAACTTAATCTCGGCCTTGCATTTCGGACAAATGATCGTTGGTTCTGCCATGTATTTCTCCTTAAAATATAGGGATACGATTGGGTGTCGTGTCTGGACTATTCACTACTCGCGCGCATTCTTCAATTGCCCCCGGAGGCTTTTCCCAATCAAACCCAACATACCGCACGGCGCGAAGCACTGAGCGGATCTTCCATCGCAGGGCGTAATGTGTAAGTCGCAAAGGGCAAAAAAATTAAAAAATCCCGTTCTTTTGAGAATAGGCTCTGACCTCGAATGTCTTAAAGAATCACCCCCACCCCCTGCAGGGTTGCCTTCACTATACCAGAAATGGATCATGGTGACAATAATTAAGCATTTTTTGTGCCAGAAGAGTTTGTCTGTAACTTTTTGATTTAAAAGGTTTTCTAACAGCGGGGAAAATTAGACTGGTCAAGAATTGGCCAAAAATGTTCTAACCCGATGGATTGTACGAAACGGATAAGCCACAGAGAAACGGAGATACGGTGATAGGGAAATTCGGAGTGCGGAATGCGGAGTGTGGATTGTGGGATTACTAAGGACTCCATAATAAAGAAGACAAATGTTTTCAGAAAATCTCCCCTCGCCCCTCTTTACCAAAGAGGGGTAATTCCTCCCTTTAGTAAAGGGAGGGGAGGAGGGATTTAATCTATTGAGAGTTTAGAATTGAAAATGAAGCGTTGATGAAGTCTGAGAATTACGACCGGTAGGAGGCGTTGATCTTTACATAATCAATGGAGAGGTCTGTGGTGAGAACAGAAAATTGGCTCTTCCCTTGATGGAGATCTACAGTGACTTTGAAGGATTTATTTTTGAGAATCTGACCAGCTCGTTCCTCCATCCGGCCACGTACCCCCATCCCTTTTTTCACGATCGGAGCCCTGTCAAAAAAGACATCAATTCCATTTGGATCGATCTGCACGCCGGAATGGCCCAAAGCGGAAAGAATTCTTCCCCAATTGGCATCCTCACCGAAGAAAGCGGTCTTCACCAATGGAGAATGGGCAACCGCATAAGCAGCCTGTTTGGCATCTTCCTTGTTTCGTGCTCCTTGGATCAATATTTCGATGAATTTCGTTGCGCCTTCTCCATCCTTCACCAGACTTTCAGCCAAACTCCGGCAAACTTTTGAAAGCATCGATTGGAACACCTCGCCATCCCGGTCCATGCGATTCAAAATAGGATGGCCTGCCATCCCATTGGCCAAAAGCAAAACCGTATCATTGGTGCTGGTCTCCCCATCAATCGTGATCCGGTTATACGATGCCTCAGCGGCCTTTTCCAGCATTCGTTGAAGGAGGGGAGCCTTAATGCAGGCATCCGTGACAAGGAAGGAGAGCATCGTTGCCAAATTGGGACGAATCATTCCTGCCCCCTTCGCCATTCCGCACAACTTCACTTGCTTCCCTTTGATGCGACCCGTGGCCACCTCAACCTTCGGAAAGGTATCTGTGGTCATCATCGCCTCCACCGTGCTCATCCAACCCTCCGGAGAAAGCTGACCAATCAATTTAGGAATTCCTTCTTCAATCTTCTCCAATGGAAGCGGGCTTCCAATTACTCCTGTGGAGGAAGGGAAGACCAGCCGTTCATCGATTTCCAACTGTTTTGCAACAAACGAAGAAACCCTTTTGGCATCTCTCAACCCTTGACTCCCTGTACAGGCGTTGGCATTACCGCTGTTCACAATGATTGCCTGGCATAAACCTCTCTTGATACGCTCCATACCCAATTGCACGGGTGCTGCTTTTACGGCATTCGTTGTGAAAAGCCCGGCTACCTGAGCGGGAACCTCTGAGTAGATCAAGCCCAAATCCCTTTTTCCATCTTTCTTGATCCCTGCTGAAATCCCCGAAAAAAGAAAACCTGAAACTTTAAATCGTGAATCGTGATGCGTGACTCGTGATCCGTGATCTGACATCTTAAACTCTTCTCCTATTCCGCAATCCGAATTCCGGGCGAAGCATCCGTCTCGGATCAACCCGCAATATTGGATTAAGCCCTTGCCTCTTCCTTCAACAGGCAGCACCGCTTGTACTTCTTCCCACTCCCGCATGGACAGGGATCATTCCGTCCCACCTTCTTTCCTTCCCGTCGAACGGTTACACCCTTTCCGCTTTCTGTTTTTCCACCTTCGCCGTGGGCTGCCTCCCCTCGGCTCAAGACAAAGTTCTGTTTCCGTTCCAGCTTTATCTCCTGAGCCTCCTTTTCCTTGGCAACCTGAATGGCAAAGAGTTTTTCAACCGTATCCCTTTTTATCCTGTCCAGCATCTCGAGAAACATTTGATAGGCTTCTTTTTGATATTCGATGAGGGGGTCCTTCTGACCATAACCTCTTAAACCGATCCCTTCCTTCAACTGATCAATGGCAAGAAGGTGGTCCTTCCAATGGAAATCAATGGATTGGAGCATAATCACCTTTTCCAGGTATCGAAGCATGGGTGCTCCAAATTCTTCCTCCTTCTTTTCGTAAACGTCCTTCGCACTCTGCACAATCATTTCTTTTAATTGGTCTCTCCTGATCCCATTTTCTTCCATCGAGGGAACAGACCACTTGAAAGAAAATTGTTGAAAAAAGGCGTCCTGAAGCGCTTTCAGGTCCCACTCCTCGGGGTGTTCCTTTTCATCCGTATAGAAATCAACGAGCCCTTCGCCCTCCTCTTCAATCATCTCCATCACGGTGTCTTTCAGGTCTTCGCTGCCGAGAACCTCTCTCCGTTGGGAATAGATCACTTCTCTCTGTTTGTTCATGACATTGTCGTATTCCAACAGATGCTTCCGTATTTCGAAATTGTGGGCCTCCACTTTCCTCTGGGCGCTCTCAATGGCCTTGGTAACCAGTCCATGTTCGATGGGCTGGTCCTCTTCAATCCCTAACCGATCCATAATTTTAGAGATCCTCTCCGAGCCGAAAATCCTCAAGAGGTCATCCTCCAACGAGAGAAAGAATCGGGAGGAACCAGGATCGCCTTGTCTGCCAGATCTTCCTCTCAATTGATTATCAATGCGTCTCGCCTCATGCCGCTCGGTTCCCAATACATGGAGGCCTCCCACCTGAATGACTTTCTCCTTCTCCTTTTGAACAATGCCTAAGGCCTTTCCGGTGGCCTCCTTCATCGTCTCTTCAGTGGCCTCCTCTTTCACGAGAGTCTTGGCTAAAAATTTTGGATTCCCTCCCAACAGGATGTCTGTGCCTCTTCCAGCCATATTCGTAGAGATGGTCACGGCTCCTACCCTTCCCGCCTGAGCAATGATTTCAGCCTCTCTGTCATGATGTTTGGCGTTAAGGACATTATGCTGAACCCCCTGTTTCTTCAGGAGCTGACTCAATCTCTCAGACTTCTCAATGGAGATCGTGCCCACCAGAACCGGATGGCCGGATTGATAGAGTTCTTTGATCTCACGGACGACGGCACGAAACTTCTCATCCTCAGTTTTATAAATGACATCCGCATAATTGGTGCGGATCAGGGGCATATTGGTGGGAATGACCACCACATCGAGATTATAAATTTTACGGAATTCCGCTGCTTCCGTGTCCGCGGTCCCCGTCATCCCGGCCAACTTTTTGTACATTCGAAAATAATTTTGAAAGGTAACGGTGGCCAGTGTCTGATTTTCATTTTCGATCCGGACATTTTCTTTGGCTTCCACCGCCTGATGGAGACCATCGCTCCATCTCCTCCCGGGCATCAGCCTCCCGGTAAACTCATCGACAATGATCACCTCCCCCTCTTTGACCACATAGTCCACATCTCGTTTAAAAAGGGTATGGGCTTTCAAACCCTGATTCACATGATGAAGCGTCTCAATATTTCTGGGATCGTACAGGTTTTCGACATGGATCAATTTCTCCACATGGACTACCCCCTCTTCTGTTAGGAAGGCGGTGTGGCTTTTCTCTTCTAACTGATAATCTGTCCCCTGCTTCAGAGAGGGGATGATGCGGTTGATCTTATAATATTTATCGGTGGATTCTTCTGCGGGGCCGGAGATAATGAGCGGGGTCCTGGCTTCATCGATCAGGATGCTATCCACCTCATCCACAATGCCATAGTTCAGATCCCGCTGGACATAATCTTCAAGGGTAAATTTCATATTGTCCCGGAGGTAGTCGAACCCGAATTCGTTATTCGTCCCGTAGGTGATATCACAACCATACGCCTCCTTACGCTCCCGGTCATTGAGTTCGTGAACGATCACCCCTACGGAAAGGCCCAGGAACCGGTAGATCACGCCCATCCATTCCCTATCCCTTTTCGCCAGGTAGTCATTCACCGTGACGATGTGGACCCCTTTCCCCTCAAGGGCATTCAGATAAGCGGACAAGGTGGACACCAGGGTCTTCCCTTCACCAGTTGCCATCTCAGCGATTTTGCCTCCGTGAAGAACAATTCCTCCAATCAACTGGACATCATAATGTCTTTCACCAAGGGTCCGTTTCGCTGTCTCACGCACGACGGCAAAGGCTTCAGGAAGGATCTCATCGATGGACTCCCCGCGCCCAACTCGCTCTTTAAATTCAGAAGTCTTGGCGCGGAGCTGGTCATCACTCAGCGGGCTGATTTCCGGCTCCCATTGGTTGATTTTGTCGACGAGGGGCTGAATCCTTCTTAATTCCCTCTCGTTCTTACTGCCCACGATCTTCTTGATCAGTGACCCAATCATAAAATGCCCTTCTCCTATTGGTTCTTCTTTAATTTCGGAAAATTATATAACGGATTGCTCAGGGTTGCAATCCTCAAAGATCAAAATCTCCAACAGAGAGCTTTGAAAAACTCCGATCTGCCTCTTAAGCAGAGATTTCTGGACTTTTTCAGAAATCTCTAAACATAGCCCTTGACAAAAACTATTTCTTTCACTTGAATGGAAGGGTGGGAAGTCAAAGAAGGATGTGGACGAAACTCGAAATGGTATCGATTTCATTCTGGCTCATTCTCTTTCTGTTGTCGAATAGAATCGTTCAAGCGGAGGAGATCGTCCAAGCCGTTCCGGTGATCACTGTGACGGCGGTTGGAGATATCATGATGGGGACAGATTACCCTTCTCCAAAGCTCCCGAAGAAGGATGGAAGGTTTCTCTTTGAAGCGTCAAAGGAATTTTTGAGAAAGGCCGATATCGTATTTGGTAATCTTGAGGGACCCCTCTATGAGGGAGGCTCACCTGAAAAAAAGGGGAAAGACGGAGAATCTTATGTCTTTCGAACTCCGCCGAGGTATGTCAAGAACCTTGTCGATGCCGGCTTTAATGTCGTCTCGCTTGCAAACAATCACGCGGGAGATTTTGGATATCCGGGGATGTCCTCCACCAAAAAAGTTTTGGATACCGAACGAATAAAGTATTCGAGCAAGGCAGGAGAGGTGGCGGAGTTTGAAATCAAAGGGGTAAGAATTGGTCTTGTCGCATTTTCCTTCGGTTCACCTCCGAGGTCCATTGTATACCCTGAGAGGGCATTGGAAGAGATAGAGGAGCTTTCGAAGAAATATGATCTGTTGATCTTATCGATTCACGGAGGCAGAGAAGGAAGGACAGCCTTGCAAACCAAAAATGAGTTTGAGTATTTCTTGGACGAACCAAGAGGGAATCTCATTCAATTTGCCCATGAGGCTGTTGAGAGGGGCGCGGATCTTGTCCTGGGTCATGGACCCCATGTCCCGAGAGCGATAGAGATCTATCACGACAGGCTGATTGTTTACAGTCTTGGCAACTTCTGTACCTATGAAGGAATGAGTTTGGATAAGGAAAAGGGCTATGCCCCTTTGTTATGGGTGGAATTGGGTAAGAACGGCGAGTTCATAAGAGGAAAGATATACTCTTTCATACAGGTCCCGCCAGGAGGACCTATATGGGATGAACGAGAAAGGGCCTATACCCTGATCAAAAAACTTTCTCAAGAGGATTTCCCAGAAACGACTCCTTTTTTCGGTGAATCAGAGATCATGCTCCCGAGAGAAAAACCTTTAGAGGGTGACGCTTTTTCCACCTTCGGGAATCTTTCGACAGTCGATCTATCCGAGTAAACCCCGTTAGAAATTCCAGCGAGGTATTAAACCCTACCGGAATTATTCTAAAATATAACCCCGCTGCACAGCCCTGCACCGCATGGTGTACAGGGCAGAGCAGCGGGGCATTATTTCTAACGGGGTAAAGCAGGGGCATTCCGGGGAAAGAAAGAGGGGGTTGATGCGCTGTTTTGGTCTATTTATTCGAGTGCTTTAATTCAGGATATACCTTACGGGGTTGACAGGAATGCCGTTCACCCTTACTTCATAATGGAGATGGGGACCTGTTGATTTGCCCGTCGTCCCGACCTCGGCAATTTTATCCCCCCGCTTCACCTTTTGCCCGGCTCTTACAAAAACTTTATTGAGGTGAAAGTAGCGGCTGTTCGTTCCGAATCCATGGGAAATCACCACCACGTTCCCATGGGAGGAATCCCTCCCGGTGTCCGAAACGATCCCATCTGCTGTAGCAATGACAGGGGTTCCAATCCGATTCGAAATATCAAGGCCTTCGTGCATCTGGTTCAATCCCGTGAAGGGATTGGTCCGAAAACCAAAACCCGATGTCACCCATCCATGGACCGGCCATATCGAGGGGGTGTGGACTAACATCTCCTTTTTATTTTGTAAAAGTTTTTCGAGTTCGGAAAGGCTCTCTTCTTGAGACGTTGCCTCTGATTCGAGACGTTCGATGTCCGTTCTCAGCTGCTGAGCCAGCCCTTTCTCATCCTTCTCTGTCTTCAATTTTTCTCTGACATCAGAGGGGGAGGGCCCACCCATTCCTATAAAGGAAGTCGTTTCCTGGCTTTTCTCCAAATTGGCAATGATTCGAATTCTCTTGTCAAAATCCTTCAATCTGGAGAGTTGTTTCTCCAGATCTTCAATCTTGGATGAGAAAAAATGAATCTTAGATTTCTGCTCTTGGGTCTGCTGCCGCAATTGACTCAATTCAAAGGTTTTTTTCCTGACCTGAATATAGTCGCAGAGGAAGAAAATGGTGGAGAGGAGAACAAAGCCTAAAAGATAAAGTCCAATCGTAAAAGTTTTTTTATGTATTCTGAGGTGCCGGGTCTTGGAAGTCTTTTGGCCAAAGACAAGAACATTAAAGTAATCTTTATCCAAAATAACCTCCTTGTTTCATTCATTTATGAGTTATACTGCCCTTTGAAAGCCCTATTTTAATACCAAACTAAACGTTCCCCTGTCAAGGCTTTTTTTAGGGAACCCCTCTCTTCTCAACTCCCTCCCCCTGAAGAAGAAGGGAATAAAATGAAATTTCTTTTTAATTTCCACTAATTAATAGCTCTTTCACTAATAGACTCGGAGACCCAACCCCGCCAAAAAATCTGAGGTCATCCCCTACGCCGATCACGTTTCGGAAGAGTTTGAAAAGGTTCCCCGCTATAGCGATCGATTTTACGGGATGGACTTTCTCTCCTCGATCGATCCAGTCGCCCGAACAGCCTAAAGAGAAGTCCCCTGAGATAGGGTCTACGGTATGGAGACCCATCACCTCCTCCACCACCAACCCCTGAGAAAGGTTTTCCATCAGCTTGGGTAAATCGAGATTTCCTGGCTCAATGAAAAAGTTTGAGATCCCTACCCCAGGAGGGAATTTGATGCCATGGCGTCGGCTGTTTCCACTCGACTCAACGCGCGACCCTGAGGAGGATAGATTTTCTCGATTTGCCCAATATCGGTCGCATAAATAACCGGTCAGTACTCCCTGAACGACTAAGGAGGTTCGTTGACTCGGCACCCCCTCTCCGTCGATGGGAGCAGTTGAGATTCCTTTTGAATAAAGTCCGTCATCCACAATCGTGAGGAGGGGAGAAAAAAATCTTTCCCCTCGCCTTCCCTTCAAGGGCGATTTCCCTTTCTGCACCTGATCCGCCAAAAAGGAATGGGCGAGGAGTGATAAAAATTCTGAAGCCACGTTATTGCGAATGAGGACCGGATAGACACCTGTAGGAATTCGCTTTCCACCCAGCCTTTCCAATGCCTTCCTCCCGGCTAATCGCCCAACTTTCTCCACATCGAGATCATTGGTAAAATGGCTGAAATCGAAATCCCAACCCACCTCAGAATCTCCTGATTCCTCGGCCACGGCGGTCACGCTCACAGAGGCAAGAGAGTGGTCATAGGAAAACTGAAGGCCATTAGAATTGATCAAGGTTGTCCTGGAGAGAACCTCCTGGTAAGAGGCCTTCCTCACCTTTTTAATCCTCTCCGAATCTACAGACCTGGCTGACTCCTCTAAACATTTTGCTTTTTCGATCTTCGCCTTCTCCGAAGTCCTCTCCATTGTTTCATCAAAAATAGGTACCTGGGCAGGGGAGGCTTTGAGAGCAGGTGCGAAATCGAAACAGGAATCTGCGGAGGTCGCCTCGGCACTCCTGATCGCATCCTCGACCATCCGATTCAGCTCGCCTGAAAAATTCCCTCTGACAAAAGGAGAGGGATTCGAAAAAGTGGTGTATGAAAAACCCATTCGCTGATGATCTAAAATACGGAAGGCCATCCCCGAGTATCGAGAGGTCTCAAGGGTTTCGATCTTTCCCTCTTTTGATTCAATATCAAAATGGGAAGATTGATTGAAATAAATCTCATAACCATCAATCGGTCTTTTTCTTAGAATGCTCAGCGCTTGATTAATTATTTCATTCATAAAACGCGTCTATCTTTCGTGATTCGTGAATCGTGATTCGTGATTCGCAAAAGAATGTTACTCTACGAATCACCAATCACGAATCACGAATCACCATCTAATGAGACTGCTTGCCCAGGTGAGGCCTCCCCCAAATGCGGTGAGGACGATCAAATCCCCCTTTTGGATCGATCCGTCCCGGACCGCCTCATCGAGGGCAATAGGAATCGTAGCGGAAGAGATATTGGCATATTTCTCAATGGTGAGATAGACTTTTTCAATAGGTACATTCAGTCGCTTGGCCACCTGCTGAAGCATGCGCAGATTGGCCTGGTGGGGAATGATCCACTTTATATCGGACATTTGAACACCGTTAAAGGCAGCCGCCTCTTCGGCGGCCTCCGCAAATCGCTTCACTGCCACCCGGACAGATTCATTGGCCTTAATCATCCTCAGGGTATGAAGTTTCCTGTCCACACTTTCATAAGAGATGGGAGTCGTTTTCGACCCACCGCCAGGAAGAAGCAGGTTTTCACCGTTCGCTCCATCTGTGTGGATATGGGTGGAAAGGACTTCGCTGATCTCCTTTCCTGACTCCCGCAGGGGTTGATTCTCCCCAGAATCATCAAAGGCTCGAAGCACCACCGCACCTGCCCCGTCCCCCCATAGAATACAACTCTCCCGGTCCGTCCAATCAAGACTCCGGCTCATGATTTCTACAGACGCAACCAGAGCCGTTTTGTAAGTACCCGCTTTCAGATACTGCTCGGCAACAGAAAGACCAAATACAAATCCACTGCAGGCGGCGGTCACATCGAAGGAGACCGCCTTTTCAGCCCCTAATTTCGCCTCTAACCAGTTGGCTCCGGAAGGACAAGCCGTATCGGGTGTCATGGTGGTCATGATGATAAGGTCTATCCCCTCGACCGAAATCCCTGCCATTTCCATGGCTCGTAGTGAAGCCTCTTTGGCAAGGTCCGAGGCATTGACATTCGGCCCCGCAATTCTTCGTTCCCTAATTCCGGTCCTTTTATAAATCCACTCGTCATTGGTGTCTAAGGTCTTTTCCAGATCAATATTGGTGAGAATTCTCTCCGGAAGAAATGAACCGGTCCCCAATATCCCAATCCTCTTACTACCCATTAGCAAACTCCTTTTCGTTCGAACGCCACGCGTTATGCTCTGCGCTTAGCGTATTTCACTCTTTATAAATCCGTGGCACCCTCTTCCCTATCAAACACAACACTTCGTAAGAGATCGAGTTGATTTTTTCTGCGATCTCCTCGGCAGTGATTTGTTCTCTCCCCTGCTTTCCCATCAATATTACTTCGTCTCCTGCTGAAACACTGGGGATATCGGTCACATCCACCATGATGAAATCCATGCACACCTTCCCCACGACAGGAGCCCTCTTTCCCCGGACCAACACCTCTCCATGATTCGAGAGATGACGGCTGTACCCATCCGCATATCCAATCGGGAGGGTAGCGATGAGGCTCTCCCGCCTTGTTGTAAATGTCCCTCCGTAACTAATCCTTGTTCCAGGCGGAACCGATTTCAGAAAATGGATGCGGGTCTTCAGGGTCATGACGGGTTTGAGGGAAATAAGGGCTCGAAACGCGGGAGAAGGATACGAACCATAAAGCATGATTCCGGGTCGAACCAACCTGGCTGAGTATGCCGGGAAAGCGGCGAGCGCCGCGCTGCTGGCCATGTGAAGATATTCGTAGGAAATTCCCAACTCTTCGGCAATGGCCACAGCTCTTTGAAATGCTTTCCATTGGCTTTGAGTAAAACCTTTTTCTTCGTCGGTCATGGAGAAATGGGAAAGGATACCTTCTATTTCAATTTTTGGAGACCGTTTGACCTCATTTAAAAAATCGGGCCAAAGGTTGAGTGGTACACCCAGTCTTCCCATTCCCGTATCCACCTTGAGGTGAACCTTCACTTTCCTCCTCCGCTTCTCTGCCTCTCGGGAAAGGAGTTTTAATGAATCCCTTCTAAAGATGACGGGGGTGAGACGGAAACGAAAAATTTGATCTACCTCTCCTCCAAAAATCCCTCCTAAGACAAGAATGGGGGCTTTCACCCCCCCCTTTCTCAACTCCACTCCTTCCTCAGAAATCGCGACACCCAAATACTCCACTCCTAACTTCTCCAATTTAAGAGAAACCGGAATGGCTCCGTGACCATAGGCATCCGCCTTGACCACAGCCAGGAGTTTCACGCCCTCAGGGATTCTTTTCTTAATTTGCCGATAATTAAATTCCAATGCCCCAAGATCGACTTCCCCAACCGTTGGTCTTCCTGAAGGAATAGACTTCTTCATCGATATCCTTCTAAATCCGTGAATAAGAAGAAAAAAAGAATAAAAAAATTCTTAACATCAACGCTATCAAAAGTCAATGGAAACCCGACCTTGACAATTCCATCCCCGTCCATTAATCTGATCCTCGTGACAGAAAAGATTCCACAAGAAATCAGAATTAAGATCAATGAAAAGGAGAAACCCGTTCCCTCAAACGCCACTCTTTTTCATCTCAAGAATCAGTTCAAGCCCAACGCGGATGTGATCATCTACAACGGGTTTCCAGTCAACTCTGATCGTCCTCTTAAAGAGGGAGACGAGATCGTCTTCATCAAAAAGGAAGAAACCCCTTCTCCGGAAGAATTCGAATGCTTAATGATGGCAAGGCATACCCCCGGAATTCATCAGAAAATCAAAAAATCTGTTGTAGGAATCGCTGGACTAGGAGGTCTTGGGTCGGCCATTGCCATTGCATTAGCTCGTGTCGGAGTGGGAAGACTTATCTTGGTCGATTTCGATGTGGTGGAACCTTCCAATCTGAATCGCCAGCAATACTTCGTCCATCAGATCGGAATGACCAAGGTGGAAGCCCTTCAAAAAAATATCGCCATCATCAATCCGTATGTGAAGGTTCAGACCTATCAAGAGAAAATAGACCGAAATAATGTGGAAAGAATCTTTGAAGAAGCCGAGGTGGTCGTGGAGGCCTTCGATCGCGCTGAAGAAAAGGCCATGTTGATCAATACGGTCTCAGAGAAGATGCCGGATAAATATATTGTAGCCGCTTCAGGCGTGGCGGGTTATGGAGATAATAATGAGATCAAAACGGTCCGGTTCTCTTCAAAAATTTTCATTGTGGGAGACCACGAGACAGCCGCCCAGCCTGGAGTGGGCTTGATGGCACCGAGGGTTGGAATCGCCGCTCACCATCAAGCCAACACCGTATTGAGAATCCTCTTAGGCGAGGAAAAGTAACAGCCGTTTATCTTGGTTGGGTATCAAAGGAATATTTTAATATCGTTTTTAAAAAGGAGCCCCATCAAATTTTGCAATGGGTTTCAAATCTTTGAACTGTGCGCAATAGTCCCGTGGATATTTGTAAGCCCTATAAATATAGTTTAAAGGCCCGGGTGGAGAGGTAGGTGGTTCCGGAGTCCACGGACTCAGCCACTCCCAGACGATCTCTTTTTTTTCGGTCACCTCGAACAATCTACCCGGCCATCCCTCAACGACGAAAGTATTCCCGTTGGGGAGCCTCTGGGCATTGCCGACATAATTGCTGAAGAAATGGCCCTGCTGAGTTACACGCTGGCCCCAGGCAACTGCTTCATATTTCCAAACGATTTCCTTCTTCACAGGATTTACTTCAATCACCCTCGAATAGCCTCTGACTTTTCTCGGATAGCCCGCTTCGCCGCCATTATCGAAGATGAGGATATTTCCTTCTCCCTGTAATCCTCTTCGGATCATGTGGGCATCATGCTGTCCGATGATTTGATCAATATTTCCATCCGGATAGTCTGGACCCAGTCTCCAGACAATTTTTTTCGTATCTCTATCAATGATGCATACGACATTCAAATCCCTGAAGCTGGTCAAAAGGTTCCCGGGCTTAAACCTCTGATCACCTCGATCGTACCATTGATTTGGCGGCAGCACAGACAAATCATTACAATGTGCCCAATCTGTGTCGAAGACTCCCGCTTGATTAAAGATGAGTTTCTTCTGTTCATCTGTAAATCCAAACTGGTCATAAAGATCAACTGCCTTCAGTTCCCAGACCACTTTACCATGTCCGGTCACTTCATAGAAAGTATCGTCCATGAGTTCCTTGTCAGATATGTTTGGACGCTTCACTTTATCCATCGCCAAAACAAGCGTGTTTCCGTTTTCCAATCTGGCGAAATCATGGTGAAAGGGAGAGGTGACAGGTTGTCTACCCGGAATCTCACCTTTCCATTGCCAGACTTCTTTGCCATTCCAATCGAGTTCCGTAAGATCCCCATAGTAATAGACCCGAAGCCCCGGGGCAGACTCGTTTTCGTACACGAAGATATTTCCATTTGGAAGCAATCTGGCCGGCTTTCCACTGTATTTCCATTCCTTTAAGATATACCCGGTCAAATTATCGATGAGGATCGTACCCCTACCAGGAGCATCGGGCGATAACAGGATATAACCGGGTTCGACTCTATCAATCTTACATAGGGTCACTCCTCTTGGGTAGACGGTGGGCCACGTGAAACCCAACCGTGCCAAGGTAACTGAAATGGCCGCCAATAAAACTCCTATTAGTAAAATTCTCTTTTTGTCCTTCATATAGTATCCTCCTTTCCGTTCATGATTTTCGCGTTTCAACTTTTAATAATGATCTCTTACCACTGGCAAAAATATATTGTCTGTTCACTGAAAGCCTCTTGTAATTCCTCTTTATATAGACTAACATGTTTTGGTCACCGAGTAAGGAGACCCGATAGCCAAAAATACCGTACTTCCAACCCCAAAATACGAAATTCACCTTACTTTGTTCATGCACCATCTTGATAGAATAAAAAATAATAATCGAAGCTAAGCGTTCCGCCTTAAGAGCGAGTCCGGACTGTTACAGAACATCTCCGTAAGAGAGAAAGGAGATGAAGAGGCAGGAGTGAGACTCTATGTTTGTGGGCAGACCTTGGCTGATGACGGACTAACCATCTAATCCAATTCTTTCAACATAGCGATTTCATCGCAATCCGGGAATTTCACACATTTCAGGCAATCGGTCCAGATCTTATGAGGGAGCACTGCCTTATCCACTCTCTCAAAACCCACCTTCTCAAAAAATTCGGGTTCATAGGTGAGGGCAAAAACTCTCTTCACTCCCAAAAGTCTTGACTCTTTCAAACAGGCCTTCACCAGTCTTAGACCAATCCCTTTGTTCTGATCCTCCTCTTCTACCGCTAAGGATCGAATTTCTGCCAGATCATCCCAGCAAATGTGGAGGGCATAGATGCCTATGACCCTGCGATTCCGTACGAAGACGGAAAAATCCCGGAGATGGTCATACAGTTCGCTAAGAGACCGGGGGAGAACCCCTCCTCGAGGAGCATAAAGTTTGATCAACCGCTGAATCTCTTTGATGTCATTGAGTTTAGCCTTTCGAATCATCTTTTTTTCTCCGTGTCGGTGATTCGTGATTGGTGATTCGTCAACGAAGCATTTAAAATTCTTTTCATCCTTTTCTACGAGTCACGAATCACGAGACACGTTTCACGATTTCCCGGCATTTTCAATCATCTCCTTGGCATGGGCTTTGGTTTTCTCGGTCACCTTCACTCCTCCCAACATCCTGGCAATTTCATCCACGATCGACTCTTTATCCAATCGATCCACTAAAGTAATCGTCCGTCCTGCTTTCACCTCTTTCTTCACACTGTGGTGTTGGTCGGCAAAACAGGCAATCTGCGGAAGGTGAGTCACACAGATGACCTGATGATGCCGTGAAAGTTCTCTCAATTTCTTTCCGACCACCTCTGCCATCGCCCCTCCGATTCCAGCATCCACTTCATCAAAGATAAGAACCTGCCTTCCGCCTACTTTGGCCAGGATTCTTTTCATGGCCAACATAATTCGTGAGAGTTCACCTCCGGATGCAATCTTCGCCAGGGGTTTTACCTCCTCGCCGACATTGGGAGAAATGAGAAACTCTACCCGGTCCACACCTTTTAGAGAAAGAGGTAAAGGATCAATATGGATTTCAAAAATGGTTTTTTTCATGCCCAAGGAATTCAATTCCCTTTCTACGGATTTTTTTAATTCTAATGCCACTTTCTTTCTCTCCTCCGAAAGTTTCTTTCCCAAATTATTCACTATTTGTCGCAGGGGATCCAAACGGCCTTCTAATTGAGAAAGTCTCTCTTCATCGGAGGTGAAGGATTTCAATGACTCGTCAATCCTGTGTTTAAAGGAAAGGACCTCTTCAATCGTTGAACCATATTTTCTCTTCAGACGGTCAATCTCTTCTAACCTATTCTCAATCTCATCCAGCCTCACCGGGTTGATTTCCACCCTTCTTGAATAATCCCTCAGAGCAAGGGCGATGTCCTCCAATTGGATGAGGGTGGATTCAAGCGCCTTCAAGAGATGTGAAAGAGAAGGATCAATGGCGGCCATCTCTCGCCCTTGATTGAGGATCCTCTGAATCTTTCCAATCGTCGAACCCTCCTCTGAGTAGAGCGTTTCTTCGGAGAGATGGGCAAAATCCATCAATTTCTTTGCGTGAGTGAGGATAGTGCGATCTTCCTTCAAAGACTCTTCTTCTCCGATTTGAATTCTGGAAGCCTCAATCTCTTTCGACTGGAAGGCCATCAGTTCCCGCTCCTTGGCTCTTCTCTCCTTTTCTGTTCGAATCCTTTCGACCTCTTCAGACAAGGAGACAAATTCTTGGTATTGTTTCTGGAATTCCTCGCGAAGCCCAAGCAGTCCCCCGAATTCATCTAAAATATCAATGTGGGTCTCTACCCGCTGAAGAGATTGATGCTCATGTTGTCCATAGATGGTGAGAAGCCCTTCTCCAATCTCCGAAAGCACTCCAAGCGTGGCTAAATTTCCATTGACAAAAACCTTTCCTCTACCGGATCGGGAGATCACGCGCCGAATGATGAGGGAATCCTCTTCTCCGGCACCCTGTAAATGCGGAGCCCTTTCTTTCATCCTTTCCTTGACCTCCTGGTTGCCCGAGATGTCGAAGAAAGCCTCCACGTTTGCTTCTTCTTCCGAACTTCGAATCCATTCCTCAGTCGTTTTATCCCCTAAGAGGAGGTGGACAGCATTGAGGATAATGGATTTCCCTGCTCCCGTCTCGCCGGTGAGGATATTAAAGCCTTTTGAAAAGGATAGATTTAACTCATCGATAATGGCAAAATTCTTGATGCGAAGTTCGAGTAACATAACCCTAAATGATGAGTTAAGAATTAAGAGTTATGAGTTATGAATTGCTGAATTATGAATAATAAAACTCTAAATTTTTAACTCTGAATTCTAAACTCTAAACTCTTAACTCTAAACTCATTTTTCATTGTCCCTTAGATGTCTTGACGATTGAAGTCAATATTTTTCTCAATTCCTCTGACTCTTTCAAAAGGTAATCTAATTCGTTACTTGTTGTTAACTCAGAAACTTTTATCAATCTCAACCAGTAATTCGATTCTCTTGCCTCTTTTAATGCAACTCCCATTTTATATGTGAAGTCCTTTTTACTAAACCCTCCCGTTGCTTCCTCAACATTAGCTCCTACGGAAGTACCAGCTTCCAATAATTGACCTCCGATTTTATAACCAGCATGATTTCTTGGTAAGTTTTGAATAAATTTAATAGTTCTTACTGCAAACTCGAAACTCCTTCCTTTGATATCTCTTTTATTCTTTTCCATTTTTTATCTCAATTCTAAACTCTAAACTCTTAACTCTTAATTCGTTATCTTTCCCCCCATTTCAGCTTTTCTCTCAGCAATTCAAAATAGTGCCGGTAGGGCGATTTGATCAGAAGGATACGCCCCTCCGCCTTTCCCACCTCCACCACGTCCTCAAATTCCAGAGTGAATCCCTGTTGGCCATCCAAGGTAAGGGTCACTTCCTCGTTTCTCGATTTGAGCAATGCCCGAATCTTCACATCATCGGGGATGATAATAGGACGGATGGTTAACGTATGAGGACAAATGGGAGTGATGATGATCGTATGGAGCGATGGGTAAACAATCGGTCCCCCAGCGGAAAGATTGTAGGCGGTTGAACCCGTAGGCGTCGATATAATCAACCCGTCGGATCTAAAAGTCGATAGATATTCACCGTTGACGGTGGTCTCGAGATCAATAATCCGCGCTAAAGCTCCTTTGTTGATGACTGCGTCGTTGAGCACGATGAACTCGGCAATCCCTTTCCCTCTTCGAATCACACCTGCTTTCAAGATTTCTCTCTCATTGATTTCAAAGTCATCCCGAAGGACTCTCTCTAAAACGGAGTACAATTCATCTAAGGTAATTTCTGTCAAGAAACCGAGTCCACCCAAGTTGACGCCAAGGATAGGTATATTCCTATTCCATACTTGGCGGGCAACACTGAGAAGCGTTCCATCTCCTCCAAGGACGATAATCATCTCCACATCGGGTGGCATTTCCTCCCTCTCGACGGACTTCCAATAACCCTCTGGGGGGGTTGGGCTAAGGAGCTCCTCCATCTCTTTCTCAATATAGACTTCGATCTTCTTCGGCCGCAGCCATTCCACTAAATTGCTGACGATGGTGGCAGCCTCTGGTTTATTCTTCTTAGCAATGATGCCGATTCGATTCATCATTCACCCCACTAAACCCGTGTCTCGTGCCCGCCGTCCGTGTCCGGGAAAAAATAATTTAAACGGGCACGGTTCACGGTCACGGACACGTTTTTATCTCAGATGATACTTCTCTCGTATTTTTTTCGACAACTCCCTTAAAACCTCAAACGCCTTCTCTACGGTCTTCTCTTTGTCCGGATTTAGCAGATTGCAGGTGGCTGGCGCTAAAAGAGATTGGCGAAGTAGTCTTTTGCGATCTACTCCTTTTCGGGAGAGGTCCTCCCAAAAAGTCTCCAGCTTCTCCAGCAGAGAACCAATCGTCTCCTGCTCCAAAATTTCCGTGTAAGTTGGAACGATTCCCCAAGAGACGATGCCTCCTCTCTCCACAAAATCTTTTAAGGATAGGTAGTTGATGATCACCACTCCACAATTGAAGGAATCGAAGGAAAGGATTTCCATTTTCGATTTGAGGAGAAAGTCCCAATCCGGTTTGGCACAAAGATGAACCCCTTTCGGCCCTTCTAACCCTTCCAAAAACCGATCCAAATCGTCCTTCGCCTGGAACTCGTTATACCCGGATAACGCACTGAAGATGAGTACCAATCCCGGATCATCCACCCATACAAAGGCATTGCGATTCTTCTCCCTCAATTCCAGGAATTGTTGATTCACTTTCTTTTGAATAAAATCGAATAGGACTTCTCTGACCTCATCGTGGTAGATAATCGATTTCCGGTTCTCGTCCACGATCTTCAATCCCAAACTGATTGGGCTGATCATCTGACCCCGGATGGCAGAATATCGCGAAAGGTCTCTTTCTAAGAACCGATGGTACACAAGGGAAAACTCCTTTGTCAACCGAAAGGTCTGAGGATCATCTGCCTTTTTGAAATAGGAAGGAAGTTCTTCGTAAAAAAGGGAAAGGTCGAAATTGATTTTTTGATGAACAGGATCGATCCTCACACCAGGAAAATTTTCCAAAGCCTGGACATACATGTCCTCAAAGTAACTGACTTGGGGAAGTTGGGGCCAAAATGGAATATCCAGAGACAGGGCGACCTCGAGAGCTCTTTCAATATCTTGATGGGGCATAATGCCCATGGCCGTTGTCTGACAATTGGGTGAGAAACCTAAACTGGCCATTAAGGGAGCCCTTCCAATAGGCGGACAAGCCTATGAATCTCTCCCCGGTTCGGAAGATAAGGATCTAACATTAAAGCCGCTTTTAAATGGTAGATAGCCTTCTGTCTGTTCTGGAATTCATACCAGTAGATTTTCCCTAAATTCAAATGGATAAGAGGATCGTAAGGATTGATTCGAATTTCCCACTCAAATTCCGTAACCGCTTTATCAAACTTCTTTTGCGCAGCACAGACGATGGCCAAGAAACCGTGGACCTGCGGGATATAAGGATATATCTTGAGAAATCTTTGAAAAGCCTCTTCAGACTCTTCGTAGCGACCGTTTTGAAAGTAGATCATCCCGAGAGAGTAATAGGCCATATACAGCGTGGGATCGACTTCTACCGACTTCTTTTCCATCGCAATCGCCTTATCGATATCTCCCATTTGTCTGTAGGTGAGGCCAAGGTTATAATACGCCTCGCCAAATTTCGGATCGATTTCTATGGCCTTTTGGTATGTTTCAAGCGACTTGTCGTATATTCCTGCGGTAAAATAGGCAATGCCAAGGTTGACATACGGTCGAGCCTTGTTGGGGGATTTCTTCACACAATCTGCAAAGAGGGCTATCGGATCCTTCCAAAGCGCATTCCTTGAATAGGTCCCAATGGAGAGAAGAAGAATGACGATGACAAATATTGCGGTCTCAACGGGATGGAATCTGGTCTTCTCCGTCAATTCCCTTGCCCCCTTTTTCGTTCTTGCGCTGCCTCGATGGATACGATTGCCTTCCGGACCCGTTCGGCATCGGACACGCCGGGATAAGTAAGTGCTTTCCTACAATAGAAAAGGGCATTAGGGTAATCTCCCGATTCATAGTAAATCAACCCTAATTCAGCGTGGCCATAACCACTGTCAGGATGGTGTTTCAATTCCTCTTCAAAGCATCGAATCGCCTTCGCCCGTTGTCCTAATCCTTTATAGGCAAGCCCCAGATTGATGTTGGCATTTTCGTAATCGGGTTTGGCTTCTAAACATTTTTTATAGGCCTCAATCGCATCCCTGTACAGCCCCTTTTGATAATAGGCAATACCGAGGTTGTAAAAGGAATCCGGAAAACTTGAATCCAATTCGATAGCCTTTTTATAATGGCTAATAGCCTCATCCATAAGCCCTTTTTCGTAATAAACCAGGCCTAAGTTATACATCGACAGAGAATAGTAAGGATTCAAGCTCAGTGCCTCCTCATATTCTTCTTGGGCATCGTCCCATCTTCCCAGTTCGTGATAGGCAAAACCTAAATTGTGGTGAGTCCTCTCTTTCTTAGGGAACTTTTTAACACTGGCCTTCCACAACTCCACTTCACTCTTCCACAGAAAATTTCGCTGATAAGTACCCATTGATAGCAAAAGTATGATTATGAATAAGATAGACCAGTCGGCTATCACCTTGCCAAACTTTTTCATATTCAAATTATGGGCTTGACCGGTATGTGCCCCGCAAGCCCCGCCGTTTAGGGTGGGGTCGAGGGGCACAATATAAACGGAAACTACCTCACCGGGAAGCCGCGCCCTTTAGGGCGTGGAGCTTCATTTATCAACCTCCATGGCTGGTTTTAAGAAAGGCAGCTTGTATTTCCATTTCTCTATTCCCCTCACCACTAATAAACTAAAAAGAACAAACGGGCCCACGGCCGGGAGGTAAAGCCTATGTTCGTACACCATTTCCAAAGGAAAGATCGACAATTCAATCACCAGATTTCCAAAATACCACAAGATGCAGAACGAGAGCACGGGTCTCTTTTTGGCAGTCCAGATACTGTACCCGATAAGCGCGACAATGATCAGAATAGAAATCAGGGTCGTGGGAGGATCAAGAATCGTTTTGGAGATGGGGAAATCGTAATCCAGATTGAGACGGGACGGATGAGGAAATGCAAGGAGAGTCAAATAGTAAAGGACAACGCGAGATTGGGTGAGAACCCTCTCCAACATGGTGAACGGCCGATCTTGATAACCTTCTATGGTAACGTCAATATACCTTTTCCCCCAGATGATAAACCCAAAGGCTCCCAGAACGAGGAGGATGCCAATAAGAGTAAAAAGGATCTTTTTGCCCCTTGGGCTCAGATCAAATTTTTGGAGAAAATAAAACTCATAGAGAGCAATGAATAACGGAAGAATGGCCACATTCTCTTTTGAAAAAACTCCCAATAGATAACTCAACACCGTTCCTCCAAAGTAAAAAACCCGAGGCCGCCCCGTGGATAGTCTTCCCTTGATATAGAGAACCAGAGAGAGGAGATAAAACATCCCGGCCATGCTGGCCATTCGTTGAACAATGTAAGTGACCGATTGGGATTGAATGGGATGGGAGACAAAGATCAAGCTTGAAAAAAGAGCCACTTTATACGAAATGGGTCCGTATTTTTCTTTTAATGATGGTAGATTGAACGTCAGCAGAAGGAACCAATACAAGAAGATTCCCGAGGCGATGTGGATGAAGAAATTCACCAGATGGTAACCAAATACATTGAATCCTCCAAAATAGTAATTCAGTGCAAAAGTAAAATACGAAAAAACTCGAATGGACACCACGTAAGTATTTTTGATCAGCCGTTCCAGCCGGTCCCACGTGAGGGCGGTGATCTGGATGTTGGGGTTTTCGACGATATTGGGCCGATCGTCAAAATGAAATGGGACGTAGAAGGTATTCGAATAGGCCACCAAGGCCACTCCCGCAATCAGTCCCATGGCAATCAGGTGGCGAAAAGAGAATCGCCGTTTCTGCTCTGTTTTTGGGGGGATCTTCTTTTCGTGGTCCGGTTTTTTATGTTTCTTACGCTTCGCCATGTTCTTTCCTTTTCTTTTGGTTTTGGAGTTGCCGGAGTAAGTATACCACTCCGATCAATCCGATTTCAATGAGGGTCATCCAGATACGAGTGAGAATAGAAACGATCACCGCAACTGGAGTTGCCATCATAAATGAGAGAAGGTAGACCAAAACCCCTTCCCTCACCCCCAACCCGCTGGGAGCAAAGAGCGCGATCAAACCTACCGTGCTCGAGATGGCCAAGGCTCCTGTCAAAAATAAAATGTATTGCGGCGCCACAGAATATACGGAGTCAACCAAGAGGTAAAAACCGACTCCTCCGACTATCCAAGAAATGATACAGACAAATAATATCCAAAGAATATTAGAGTATGAAATAGACAAGGAGATGGGTTCCCTCTTAAATCGAACAAGGACCCAGTTTAATATTTTTTGAAGAACTCGGGGATGGAGAGAGATAAAGCCTGAGAGGAATAGAAAGGCCAGCCACATGGATTGTCTTCCAGTGTAAAATGGCCTGACTTCTTTAAAAAAGATAAGGGCAGCTAAAAACATCAGACCAGCCGCCATAACAATGGTAGCTGTTTCAAGATAAAGGGCAATCGAAATGGCCTTCTTCGGTTTCCCCCTGGATTCGTAAAAATAGAAACGACTGAGGAGAAGCCAGACTTTCCCCGGCAGATATTTACCCAATTGCGAATAAAGCCAACTCTCCAATGTCTCCCTGAAGGAGATAGCAATTTTTAATTTAAGAGTGATGAGATACCATGCCCATATTTGTATAAGATAACTGAAGGCAAAGATGAGGGTGGATAATATTAGAGGAAATATTTCGAAGGTGAACGAAGCGTCCTTCACCTGATTCCAATTGTTCCATACCATCTTCCCCAAAAAAAGAAAAATGGCAAAGACAATGGCCCATCGAAGAACTTGCAGATAACGGGGGCTTGACTTTTTATCATTCAAGAGCTTCATATTCCTTTTTTACCGTTCCTCTATTCCCCTTCATCCCGTATGAGTAATTTTGCGAACACAGCCCGACCCCGATACACTTTCACGGTTCGATATTGAGGTAAGCTTACGTCATTGAATAAGAGATATTGCCATTCTTGCTCCATCCGGTAGGGTGTTCGGGCGCTTGTGAGAAGGATGGCATCCACAGGGATTCGTTTGTGGATTTCATAAATCATCTTGACCTGTGTCGGCAGCCATCCACATAATTGATCTCCTTCCCACTCTAAAATCTCGGGAAGGTCCGTCCAGATGACTTGATTTCCTTTCAACTCATGCCTTAAGAATTCGTTTAGTCTTTCTGCTTCCTGCTTTTCCACCAGGAAGCCAAACTGAGGAGTCTTGTAGTCCAATACGGGTGATTTATTAGGCGCAAAAGTAGTATAGAGAACGGGAAGCATAAAAAACACAAAAAATAAAAAAAAGAGAATTAAATAAATCCTCTGCTGCCATGAAGCCTTGATTGCCGAGATTAGGGGGGTTGATACTCGCAAGAATCCTTTGGCTGCAAAGATAATAATCATCGGGATAAAGAATATAAAGAAACGAGTCGTAGAAAAATTCGCCGAAGAGATAAAAAGGATTTGGGATAAGAATAGAAAAAGGAATAGTGTTTTGATCCTGTTCCAGTCTTGGTTATCTTTCCAGTAGAACATTTCCAGGAGGAAAAAGGCCGATAGATACAGATTGGAGACGGAGAGGACTTGTTCCATTACGGTCACTAAATTCGTCAGGTATTTAAAGATAAACTGACCCGGTTCAACTGTTAGGAATTCAAAAAGGGAAGGATCTACAATATTTCGGAAGACATTTTCCCACGGATATTTCTCGGAATAAGACATCAACATAAACTTCCCGTAAGAAAAAAGAGGAGACCTTGTCTCCGAAAAACTCCTTATCCCATCAAGAACAATTGGAATAAAAATGCCACTCATAAAAAAGGTTGTTTTCTTCCAACGGGGCAGATCGGGATAGAAATAGAGATAGACCAAAGTGGGAATGAGGAAAGGATAGATATTATTCCTGACCAACTGACTTATCCCTAAAAGAATACCCGCGATAAAAATACCCCTCAAAGTTTTAGCTTTTACGAACAGGAAGAAGAAAAGAAAGAAGATCGGTATGTAGACGGTATCACTCAGTGCAATAAGACTAAAATCTAATATTTCCTTGTTAAAAATTAACATCACAGTCGCGATGGCTGCCGTCTTAATATCCAGATACCTTTTGACAAAAAAGAAAAGGAGAATGACAAGAATAAAATAGGAGAGATAAGAAGGAAGTAAAGCAACAAAGTCCGAAATCCCAAATAATTTGAAAAATCCGGCTATGATTAAGGGGTATCCGGGGGGGTGGAAAAATTCGGGTATGGGCGGCTTTTCGAAGAAATTGACATCCACAGGAAAAACAAAATTTTTAACAATGCCTTTCCCATTCGCAATATTTCTTGCTATCGAAGCAAACTCCCGATCGTCTGACCCAGCAATCTCTTTTGTATGTGTTGAATAAAAACCATACCAGACAATTCCTGCCAAAAGAAGGAGAAGGATGACAAACCATTTCGAAGACAGCAGAGAAATTTTCCACCCGTCCTTCTCCTGTTGAGTTACCTTTCTAGGAAGTTCAGTAGCAGCAGTTTTTTTTCGCTTCATCCTGAAATGCTCCTCCAAAACGGAACTCAATCATTCTCTCTTTAACAAGAAAAGAAAGTCCTTATAAACACGGATTCGTCCTCTTTCCCCTCTCCTTTTCAACAATTCGTGATGGGCAATTTCGGGAAACCAATTTTTTGGAATGAATCCATATCGTATCAGATAGAGCATCCACCAACGGCCATTTCGAATGGGATAATACTCGAGATGCTCCAATTTCGATTCTTTGAATGCTTGAAGATACTCCTCAACTTTAGGCCTGCCCACCTTTGGATTGTCAGAAACTTGCTCAATGAGATAAAATTTTCCACCTTTTTTTAAATATTTGGTCAACTCAGAAATAGTCTTTTTCAATTTTTCACCTTCCATATATTGCAAAACCCATACAGAAAGGATGATATCAAAAAAGTACGAAAGCCCACGGAAGTGCATTCCATCATAAAGCATAAGATCTACATTATTGGCCCTTCGATTCTTTTCAGCCAACTGGATCATCTCGGGCGTGGCCTCTAAACCGATCACTTTCTTCACTTTCGGAGCAATCCAATAAGAAAATCTTCCGCTCCCGCATCCAAAATCTAAAACGACTTCATCCCCTTTTAACTCCAGCACTTCTTCTAAGGCTATCTTTTGGAGAAGATCAATATAATGATTCTTATGGCCTTTTCGGTCGGCCGGATCGATGCCCGAAGCTAAAAACCCTCTTCGGGCCCTGTTGCTCCAATCTACATTCTCGATCAAATTCATCCCCTTACTTTCGAACCATTCTTACCAACCGACTCCCTATTTGAGAACTTCCCAGTCTTTTGCCCCATTCCCAAATCTTGCATCGAAAGGGATGATAATCTTTCACAAAAGTGCAAACGTCCTTCGACTGACCGCCCCATTTCTCTTTGAATCGGAGTAAAGGGAGACCATTAGGATCCGAACCCATAAAATCAAAAAATGAAATCCTTTTCTCAACTGCATTCTCTATCGAAGAATGAACCAATAGCTCATTGGGACAGAACTTCAAAAATTCATATTTGGACCCGTTATGGAAATAGTGGGTTGAAGAAGGTGAGTAGATGAGGACCACTCCAGCAATCGCCCCTTCATTCAGTTCGGCAATCAGGATAGCACCCAATCCTTTTTTTGTCACGATTTCGTAAAGGGTCTCAAACCAGTGTAATGGGTACTTCGCCATAGCCCTATTCCGCTCCATGGAGGCCAGATAAAGTTTATAAAACATATTGACACCCTCTATCGAATCACCACTACGAATTGTAATCCCGCTCCTTTGGGCTTTTCTAACATCTCGACGAATATTTTTCCTGTAACCTTCCCAAATCTTCTCTTTATCATACCCTCTCAAATCTAATAGGGTACATTTGGCAGAGATTGGCTTAAAAGACTTAGGTGGATAGGAATCGGAAAAAGGCGACTCGGTCAAACGGACCTGATCGATTCCTCTCCTCCTAAACTCCTTCTCTAAGAGTTGCAGAAAAGCTGAATAATAAGGTTTCTCACCGATCAGGTGACCGTACGGAATGGAGGCATATAGAATTTTAAAAATTCTAAAGTTGAGCAATACCCCTGGTAAACCGGCAACGATTTGTCCTCCGTCCTTCAGACAAAAATAAAGGGGTTGCCCTCCTAACCCCTCTTTGAGCACCTGGCTCCAGACCGATTGATAAAAGATAAGGTCGGTATATCGGGAGGCAAATTCGTCCCATTCTTGCCCCGGTGATTCGAAAATTGTTAACTCCATTTCAGATTCGAACGCTCCACACTATTTAGACATCCTCTGGTATAGGATATTGGCCAGATTTGGATTGATCGCTCTAAGAGTTTTGTATTCTTCCAATGCTAAGTCCTGTCTCCCTGTCACCAAATAAGCAATGCATAAGGAAAAATGGGCTTCTGCAAAATTCGGCTTTAATCGCAGCGCCTCTCGAAATTGGTTAATGGCCTCCTGATAGTGACCCTGCTCTGACAACGCGACCCCTATGTTGTTGTGCGCATCAGCATATTCTGGGTCGATCCGGAGCGCTTCTTCAAAATGAGCAATGGCCTCTTGGTACCTCTTTTGACCAGCCAACAGAACCCCCAATCTGCTTCTTATTTCTACATCATGAGGCTTGATTCGAAGGGCTGCCTTATAATGTCCGATGGCCTCCTCGACCTGTCCCTGTTTGGCAAAAGCGTTCCCAAGGTTATAGTGTGCGTCCGCATAATTCGGTTTGATCCTCAAGGCTTCGACATAGTGTAAAATGGCCTCATCATACCTTCCCCGGTCAGCCAGGACGGCTCCCAGATTGTTATGCGCAAGATAATTGTTAGAAGTGACCTGGATGGCATGTTCAAAGAGGCTCACACTGTTCCGCCAGTGCCTAATCTCGAATCTGGTCGCCACCGCGCAGATCCCAATCAAAAGACCCGCCGATACAAAAAGGATTGCCTTGCGATAACGCCACCTCGCAATAAAAACAGAGCTGCCTGTGACAATAATGAAAAAGAGGCCAATTTGCGGAACATATGTGAAGCGGTCAGCCATGGCCTGATCTCCCGTTTGAATCAGACCGATGACCGGCGCCAATGTCAAGAGATACCACAGCCATCCGACCAGAAAATAGGAGTGCTTTCGTACTGAATGGATTGCAAAAATTGAAATTCCCAGCAGCAGCAAACCGGCTCCCATAGCTTGCCATAGCGGTATGCTGTCTGGATAGGGGTAGAAACAAGCCAAAGGATGAGGCCAGATCGTCTTTCCAATGTAGTTGATATATGATATGAGGGCGTTAGAAACCCGCATTCCTATCGGGTAGGATTCGATCGTTTTTAAGGCAGCAGTACTTTTTGCTGCAAGAAGGGTCAAAAAGCCCAGAAGAACCGAAAGCATGAAAAAAGGAACTTTTTCTAAAACTAAGTGACTGACCGTCAAGCTTGAATCTTTTAGATCCTTCAATTGTGTTTGCTTCGAATTGGCATCACTCACAAAAGGCCTTAATTGAAATCGACCGAGCGGCCAATAGTCTATCAAAAGCAGTACAAATGGCAAAGTTACTATCATCGGCTTTGCCGTAAGACCCGCAATAAAAAAGAGAAGGACGGTGAGATATCTTTTAGTTCCCCCGCTTTCAACATAATATAGGTAGGCCCACATCGATAAAATCCAAAAAAAGGCACACAAAACATCCTTTCGCTCTGCTACCCACGCGACCGACTCAACGCGAAGCGGATGGATTGCGAAAAGCATCGCAATGAGGCCACTCAACCAGATGTTATTGAACATTCGGGAAAGAACCAGAAAAAGGATGACGACATTGGCTATATGGAACAGTAAATTGGTGAAATGATGCCCCCTCGGATTCAATCCGTACAACTCGTAATCCACCATATGAGAGAGCCAGGTCAATGGCTGCCATTGAGTGGAAATTGTCGCAGTAAAAGACCAGATGAGGCTTTCCCGGGTCAATCCCGACTGTACATGGGGGTTATGGGTAACATACACGTCATCGTCAAGATCGACAAATTCAAAGTTCTGAACAGGCCAATAAACGGTCAACGTGACCGCAATCAAAGCCACCCCGATGAACAATTTAAGGCGATGACGCCACCATAGCTCCTTGATCTGTTTCAAGCTGGTCTGGCTCGTCGTCTGCTGGCATTTGATTTTCTGTCTGTTCTTAGATTTTGACACGGCTATTTTTGAATCACCATCTTCTTCACTTTTCTTACGATCTGCTTCACATCCTCTTCCTTCATCACCGAATGGAGTGGAAGGGTTAATTCTCTTCCGCTCACCTCTTCTGTTCTCGGAAGATCCCCTTTTTTGTAACCGGACTGGTTGCGATAAAGGGAAAAAAGATGGACCGGCGGATAATGAACGCTTGTCTGAATTCCAAAATCCTTCAGCCTCTCCATCACCCTATTTCTATTGATTCGCGGTGCCACCAGAATCGGGAAGAGATGATAAGAAGGATTGCCCCTAAATTTTGAAAAGGGAATAGAGATTTCATCAACCTCTTGAAGTCCCTCTCGATAAATCTCAACCAGCCTTTTTCTCTTCCTATTATTTCGATCCAATTTTTTCAACTGGACCAATCCCAGAGCGGATTGAATTTCTGTTGTTCGATAGTTATAACCGACTTCCTGGATATCATAAGATGAGAGGTGACCGCGGTACTTATCCCACGAAAGCGCCTCCATCCCGTGAGACCTCATCCTTCGAACCTTGTCCGCCCATGCTTTATTCCGAGTCACCACCATCCCACCTTCGCCGGTCACCAAATTCTTATTCGAAAAAAAACTGAAACAGCCTATATCTCCGACCAACCCGCACTTTTTCCCCCGATATTCTGCGCCAGGTGCATGAGCTGCGTCCTCAATTACATAAAGACCATGCCTCTTGGCTATTCCCAGGATGGCCTTCATCTCACAGGGATAGCCTCCGTAATGCATCACCATAATAGCCTTTGTCTTTTCAGTAATCTTTTTTTCAATTTCTTCAGGAGAAATGTTCAGATCTTCTTCGCTTGCAATATCGGCAAAGACAGGTTTTGCCCCGGCATAAAGTACGGCATTGGCTGTAGCAATGAAGGTAAGAGAGGGAAGAATCACCTCATCTCCTTCCTTTATACCAAGGCTTGCCAAGGCTAAATGGAGGGCAGCTGTTCCATTCGCAACAGCAATCGCATATCCTCCGCCAAGATATTCCGAAAAGGCTTTTTCAAACTTTTCAGTCACGGGGCCTGTAGAAAGCCACCTCGAGCGCAGGACCCTGAGAACCTCTTGTTCTTCTTCTTTCCCAAGATCAATATCAGAAAGGGGGTAACGCCATTTCATCGTCGTGACTCGTGAATCGTGACTCGTGAATCGTGACTCGTGAATCGGATGAACGAATCACCAATCACCAGCACGAATCACTTATTTCATATCATCGTTTCAAAGTCCTAATAAGGCCGGTCAACATCTTTGCTACACGACCATATCTTTCTTTTAATGACGCATAATCTTGTTCCGAAAGGTAGCCCAGGTCTCTTGACAAAAGCAGCTGATAGCTTATTTCAGCGGATGATCCCCTCGCAATTCCTACAAACTGTCGATATTCCTTTGTACCCAACCGAGATGCTCCTTCCACTATATTTACAGGTATAGAATATGCAGACCTTCGTATTTGTGAAGAAAGGCCAAATTTTTCTTCAGAAGGGAATTTTTCAGTTATTTTATAAATATCGATTGTAAGAGAGTGAGATAACTTGAACACATCCATATCTTGTGCACAATTTATCATAAATTGCCTCCTTTGACGAATCACGAATCACGAGTCACCAACACGTATTATAATGGATAACTCCCCACCTTAAATCGGGACAAATTCTTTCGATACCACTCAATGGTCTCTCTCAATCCCTCCTCAAGCGTATGTCGGGGTGCCCATTGAAAAAGTTTCTGAGCCAAATGGGTATCAGAAAGAAGTTGCATCACTTCACTCTTCTCAGGACGAATTCTACGATCCTCAACCTCAATCTCTCCTTGTCTCCCCATCAGACCAAGAATCTTCTTGACCAATTCTTCAATGGAGATGTCTATTCCACCTCCAATGTTGATCACTCTCCCCACCGCCCCTTCGCATTTCCCAACTTGAATAAAACCCCTCACCGTGTCTTTCACAAAAAGAAAATCCCGCCGAGGCTGAGTATTGCCCAAACGGATTTTTTTACCCTCAATGGCTTGTGAGATGATGGTGGGAATGATCGCCCGGAGGGATTGCCGAGGCCCAAACGTATTGAAGGGTCGAACCGTGGCAATGGGAAGACCGAAGGAAAGATGGTAGCTCTCTGCCAACTTATCTGCTGCGATCTTACTGGCAGCATAGGGAGATTGAGCTTGGAGTGGATGTTTTTCATCAATGGGGACATATTGGGCTGTCCCATAGACTTCACTCGTAGAGGTATGGATGAACCTTTCCACTGTGCCCTCTTCGAGACAGGCATTGAGGAGATGAGCCGTGCCAAGGACATTTGTCTGAATAAAATCGAATGGGTGAATATAAGAATAAGGAATAGCAATGAGGGCACCCAGATGAAAGACTTTATGACACTCCTTCACCACCTTTCTCACACCATCCGGATCCTTCAGATCCCCTGGAATTACTTCAATTTGATTTTGAATGTCTTTGGGCAACTCTTCCAAAAGGCCCCTTTCATCTCTCGAATTGTATCGGACAAAGGCCCTGACATCTTCTCCCTGTCTGACCAACTCCTCAGTGAGATGGCTTCCGATAAATCCTCCCGCACCCGTTACTAGAATCTTTGCCATAATAACCTCACATTTGTCGTGTTAGTGATTGGTGATTCGTGATTCGAAAAGATTTATAGTCCTTTAGCTATCATCTAGCTATCATCATCATTGACGATTCACGAATCACGAGTCACGACTCACTGTTTTTATCCTTTTTCGTATAATAACTTTCCCTTCATTTCCTTAAATCTTTTCTGTGCTTCCTCATAGTCTTCATGCCTGCCAATGTCCAGCCAAAAATCGTTACTGGGATAACACACCACTTTGACCCTTTGTTTAATCAGTTTCTGGATCAATTCTGGAAAATCCAGATATTTCTGCGATGGAATCCATTCTAAAACTTTTCTCTCAAAGGCATAGATCCCCATACTGACAGAGTAAGGGAGCGTTGGTTTTTCAATATATCGAGTCAGCTGATGGGTACGATCAAACTCCATGACTCCCAATTCCAATTGGACTTTCTTCTGACTCATGGCAATCGTGACCATCCCTCGATGTTGGCGATGGTATCTGATCAACTTTTGATAATTGAGAGTGGTGAGGATGTCTCCGTTCATCATGAGAAAAGTCTCCGGAAGATTTGGGATGATTGAAAGAGGGCCAGCCGTTCCAAGGGGTCTCCCTTCCTTCGAATAACGAATGTCTACTCCGTATCGGCTCCCATTTCCAAAATAAGCTGAGAGGAGTGGTTCGGATTGTTGACTCACGGTGAATACCATCTCTTTAATCCGAAAATGGGCTAACTGCCTGACGATCACTTCAAGAATGGGCATTCCATCAATGGGCATTAAGGGTTTAGGGAATACGGTTGTATAAGGGGCAAGCCTTGTCCCCTTCCCTCCAGCCAAGATAATCGCCTTCATGTCAGCTCCTTCTCGTGTTCGTGACGCGTGTCACGTGTCCGTTATCCGTGTTTCGTGTTGGTGATTCGTGATTGTGTTTCAAAATCTACGAATCACCAACACGATTCACCAATCACGTTATTTCCTCAATAATCTGCCAAAAATCTCTCCACAGAAGTCTCCATATCGAATAATCTTTTCAATTCCTCCCTTTTGGCTTCATCCCTTCCTTTTTCACCATGATCCTTATATTCAACTCTCCTCCTCATGGCTTCCTTAAGGGCCGTAATATTTTCTGGAGGAATCACCCAGGCCACTCCATACTGGCGACCCAGCATTCCCATATCCCCCACATCGGTGACGATCAGTTCTTTATTAAACCTCAATGCTTCTGAAAACACCAGAGGGATTGATTCAGACCTGGAAGGGATCACCACACCATCGGACGATTCATAAAGGGAAGCCAATGTCTCATCCGGTACATTTCCCATCCATGAAACGTGTTCCTCAAGTGCTTTCTCTTTAATAAAATTCTTTGCCCAATCCTCCATCCCACCTTTCCCGACGACCGTGAGATGGACACTCAATGCTTCTTTCTTCAGGTATGCCATGGATTGAAGCAGCAGGTCGATCCCTTTCACCCTCTCAATTCTTCCCACAAACAGAAAACGGTAAGGGCCCTCTGGTTTTTTAAGTCTCTGTTGTTTCTCGGGCTTATCCGGCCCCATTTTTTCAATGGTTCGTGTGGTGGCCAAAAAAAAACACTTTCTCTCAAACCGTTCTTCTATTCTCTTCGAAAGATCAAAACCATCCGCAAAAACACCTCTGGCTTCCTGAATGATTCTCCTCATCATCGGATAAAGGAAGGGATTCTTACCGTATCGATAAATATCTGAGCCGAGGGACCAAATGGAATAAGGAATCTTCGCTTGCCGGAAGGCCTGATTAGCAAAATAACCACTTGGAAGAACCCACAGGGCGAGGCATGCCTCCATCTTACTTTCTCTTATAAAGGTACACAATTCTCTCTTTCCGTTATGAAACAGACTTAAAATTTTGAACAAATCGAGCGGGCTAAAAGGGTTAAGCTGGACAAGGGGCTTCCTCGATTTGATCCAGGGGAACCATTTGACTTCTACATCTTTTAAAAACTCTTCCTTTTCTCCTGTGCGATCCTGGGTAAAGACAAAGACCTGATGTCCCCTTTTTTTTAATCCCTTAATAAAATCGATAAGAAAAGGAGCCTGAGCGATGTCATCAGGGCGGGATGGAAAGGAAGAGGTAATGATGCAGATATTCATGGATTCGTGTTAGTGATTCGTGTCAGTGATTCGTGATGATGGTTCGTTAACACTATTTCAGCTCCTTATTATATTCCATATCGAACCACATGGCGAAAAAGAGGGACTGAAGACCTGATATCGCAAAGAAGGCTGCGAACAGAGCGCTCGTGGCTGCCACAGGTCCAGTAAAAAGTCTATAAATAAGAAGATAGCAGCCAAAAACAAAACCAATGGGGGTGAGGATGAAACCCAACAAGTAAAAAAGAACCAGCGGATGAAAATCTCGAATAATGTATTTCTCTTTGAGCCGCCATAAAAAGAGTTTCAGAAGAAGAAAAGACAGGGTAAAAATGACCCTTGAGATTTTGATGCCGGAACGTTCCCCAATCCCATAGACGGGGTTGACGGACACATCCCTGACTCTGAAATGATAGACATTCAATCTCACTAAAAAATCGTTAGGCATTCCATAACGTCTGTAAACGCTATCGAGATCGATGGTTTTAAGCACCTCCGAGTTAACGGCTCCATAGCCTGATTGGGAATCCGCGACATGCCAATATCCGGAAGCGATCTTTGTTAAAAAAGAAAGAACGGCATTTCCCAGATAACGGGTTTTGGGAATAACTTTCCAGGCCTTACCCGTAAAGAGACGGTTCCCTTTGGAATAGTCCACTTCCCCATCGACTACGGGGTCCAATAAATTGGGAAGGTCTCTCGGGTCCATCTGCGCATCACCTGCCATGACCGCGCTGATGGAAATTCCATTGTCTCGGGCCCATTTATAGCCGGTGACGACGGCCCCGCCGACCCCCTCATTTCTTGGATGACGCAAATAGATGATCCGGGAATCTTCCTCCTGATGGGCTTTCACGACCTCCCCTGTCCGATCGCTGCTGGCGTCATCCACGACGACAATGTGGTCGATAAAGGTTGGGGTTGTTTGAAGAACCTTTCCAATTAATTTCTCTTCGTTATAGGCAGGAACAATGACAGCAATGACTTTATCTCGGTACATGTTTTCTCCAAAAGACGTATCCGTGTCCGTTTTCCGTTTCCGGATTCGCTATGAGCATAGCGCCTGGAATAGCCCCGGGAGAGCAGATTAGGTGCCTACGGTTTTATTTCAAGCGGACACGTCACACGCTCACGGACACATTCTTATGAAGTCAATGGATATCACATAGATAGGAGGGTGTCAACCCTGCGGAGTATTCTTGTGGAGTATTCCTACCCAAATCACTTCTTGCAAAGAACAAAATTCAAAGGCTCGCAATCTAGGGTCTATTGCCTTGGAGCTTACTCCACAGGGTCAACCCTGTCGTTGAAGGAAGATCTCGCCGAATTTACCAGAAACTCCGATAAAAAAATAAATATTTCGGGTGTAGACTTTCATACAACCATCGGGTCAATTGAGTTTCAAGAAATAGGAATGGAGAAATGTGAACTCATGAATGATTGTTACTCAATCACGGCAATGGTCGCGTCCGCTTCTACCTCCTGGCCTGCAGAGACGCATATCTGTTTCACCACCCCGCTCACTGGAGCAACCAGAGGCATTTCCATCTTCATGGCTTCCAATACGGCCACCTGATCATCCTCTCTTACGTGATCTCCCACTTTTACTGAAACCGACACAATCTTCCCTACCATGGGTACTGTCACGGGTGTTGCCATAAATACCTCCTCCTTATTCCATCGTGTCCGTATTCGTTTTCCGTGTCCGTCTTGGTCATGGATAGAAAGATGAGTGTTCAATGGGCTTATTATCACGGACACGAAACACGCCTGCCTGACGGTAGGCAGCGCGATGCCGGACTCGTTGATTTAACCTGAATCGCCCCTTATTTGTCAAGGAATTTTTACGGAGATTTCTGAAAAAGTCCAGAGATCTCCGATTACACCGATTAGGAAATGATTGCACAGATCAGAAAGTTCTGAATTTTTTCGGAACTTTCAAAAAAAAGAATTGACATCACGAATAGATTATAATAATTTATGTGAAAAAATTAACTAAATCCTGTAAAGAAAGACCAAACACAGGGAAGGAGGGTTTATGGACATTAAGACGATCGGCGTATTGGGTGCAGGTTCCATGGGGAACGGAATTGCTCAGGTGGCGGCACAAGCCGGATACCAAGTGGTAATGAGAGATATCGAAGACCGCTTCGTTGAAAACGGTCTGAAAGCCATCGGAAAGTTCCTTGCCAAAAGCGTTGAAAAAGGAAAAATGACCGAAGAACAGAAGAAAGGAGTTCTCGGCAGAATCAAAGGAACGATCCGAATGGAGGATCTCAGGGATGCGGACTTTGTGATTGAAGCGGTTTTCGAAGACCTGGAGTTAAAGAAAAACATCTTCAAACAATTAGATGAACTGACACGACCCGGTGTCATCCTCACCACCAATACTTCCTCCATGTCGATCACAGAAATCGCGATGTCTACCAAACGACCTGAGAAGGTGGCAGGAATGCACTTTTTCAACCCTGCCCCCATCATGAAATTGGTCGAGGTGATACGGGGATATCATACGAATGACGAAACAATCCACGCCGTCATGGAGATGACGAAGAAGATGGGAAAGGAACCTGTCGAGGTGAAAAAGGATACCCCAGGATTCATCGTCAACCGCCTGATGATTCCCCATATGGTAGAGGCGATCAAGATGCTCGAGGAAGGGGTGGCCACCGCCGAAGACATCGATAAAGCGGTCAAATTGGGGCTGAATTATCCTATGGGGCCATTCGAGTTGATGGACCTCACCGGAGTGGACATCACCCTTCATGTCACAGAATATCTTTATAAAGAATTAAACAAGGAGAGCAAGTGGTCTGCCCCTACCCTCTTCAAGTCGATGGTTCGGGCAGGAAGACTGGGAAGAAAAACCGGAGCAGGCTGGTATAAATACTAAAAAACGTGTCCGTCTTCCGTGTCGCGTGCCGAAAATAAAAAATAAATGCTAGCCGAAGATATGTGAATCTGCCCCTATATACTCCCTCGCCCTTCGATGCCTGCCGGTAGGCAGGGGTGAGCGTGGACAAAATCGATTGGTTCCCTCTCCCCTTCACCCTGTTAGATTAGGGTGTTTGTTCAGCCCCTTTGCTCAAGCAATCTTCTATCTAACAGGGTCAACCCCCTCCCACGGTGGGGAGGGGAGGCTTTCAGGGAAATTGTCTTAAGTGATAAAGATAACTCCTCAGAATTTGGATTAAAATATCTTAATTTGACAAATTTCCATAAATAAATCATTATATCCTTACCGTGTCCGGCCCAGGACACGAAATCCAAGCCAGAAGAAAGGAATTCCAATGAAACTTAAAGCAATATTCCTATGCTTGTTTCTCGCCCTTATTCTTACCCTTCCTTCTCCTTCGATCACCCAAACCAGAGATCCCAACAAGGTCTACAAGGTAGCCATCCTCCCTTTTATGATTTATAGCCAAGAAAATCTGGATTATCTGCGGGAAGGGATCTATGACATCCTCACTTCTCGAATTACCGTGCAGGAGAGAATCGTCGTCATGGAACGGTCCATCGTTGAACGGGCTCTTTACGAAGAGAAGCCGACGCGACTCGACGAGGCAGCGGCCGCGAAGATCGGGATGAAAATCGGAGCCGATTATATCGTTCTCGGAAGTATCACAAAGGTCGGCGATTATATTAGCCTTGACGCCCGCCTCGTCAGCATCACCGAGGAGAAGCCTCCTCTCAGCGCCTTTACCCAGCATAAAGGTATTGATGATGTGATGGTGAAGATCGGCGATTTTGCCCAGGACATCGGATATAAGATCCTGGGCCGTCGCACCATGGCTGGCCGCCCCGGTGAACCCGGACAAAGGAGGGGGATCGAGAGGTTTGAGCGCGGGAGCATCGATTTTAAGAAGAGTCAGACCTTCGGCTTTGAAATCAAAGGCCTCGACATCGGCGATGTGTACGGGGACGGGAAGAACGAAGTGGTGGTCATGGATAACCATGACCTCTACATTTTTAAATATGATGGGGAGAAATTAAGCTTCTTTCAAAAGATCGAGCAAGGGTTCGAACACAACTTTTTGACCCTTGATGTGGCCGATTTGAACCATAACGGACATGCAGAAATTATTGTAACCTCTGTCGTTGAAGATGACCTCCGTTCCTTCATCCTGGAATACGAAGAGGGGAAATTCAAGAAGATCACCGAAAAAGCTGGCTGGTTTTTTCGCGTGCTGGACCATCCAAAAGAAGGACCTATCTTACTGGGTCAACAGAGAGGTTCAGACGGCCTGCCCGTCGACCCGATCTACAGGATGGTCTGGAAGAAAAAATCTTTTGAGAAGGGACCCAAGATGAATTTCCCAAGTGGGACGATGATCTTCGGCTTCACCATGGCCGACCTCCGGGGAAAAGGGAAACCTGAGATCATTGCCCTCGATAAGTTTGATCGTTTGAATATCTTTTCAGAAGACGGAAAAGGCCAGTGGAAGAGCGGGGACCGATTTGGTGGAACAAACAACTACTACGATACGAAAAGGAAAGCAGATACCGGTTCCCGGCCCGACGACCCCCGGGCCTTCCGGGTATTTATCCCCGGAAGAGTCCTTACCAGGGATCTCTACGGGGACGGGACCCCTCAGATTATCGTCAACAGGAACGAATTTTCATCCGGAAAGCTCTCCGAAAGGATAAGAACTTACGAGAAAGGGGAAATCCATGGTCTCATCTGGGAGGAAGAGGGCCTGACGGCCAGCTGGAAGACCCGGGAGATCAAAGGCTATATAGCCGATTACCAGATAAGAGATGTGGAGAATAATGGTAATGAAGAGCTGGTCGTCGCGGTCGTTGCTCCCGCAGACAGCGAAGAAGGCATTATTACAGGAATTCTCTCCCCCAAATCGAGAAGCAACATCTATTTTTTCAAGCTCTATTAGCAGTGATGGTGTTTAGTGATGGTGGTGCGTAAAATAAGGTTGAAGACCTGGAGGTTTTTAAATTGTCGCATTCATTAGTCCTGAATGTTTACAAATTGACAGAGAATTTTCCGAAGGAAGAAAGGTTCGGCCTCATTTCTCAGATGAGGCGGTCGGCCTATTCTATCCCTACGAATATTATTGAGGGAAGCAATCCTTTGGATACAAAAGATTATAGGCGTTTTGTCGGAATAGCGAAAGGTTCGGCAGGCGAAATCTCTTATCAGATACTGCTTGCAAAAGACTTAGGCTATGTTTCGGAGGAAATTTATTCAGAGATGAGAGAAAAATATGAAATTGTGATTAAAATGCTCTCCAGTTTAGCCAAATCATTGGGTAAAAAGACTCAATAAATCACCTACTTACCTGCACCATCACTATACACTATCACTAACACAAAAAAATGCTTGACAACTTTTGGGAGGGGTGGTATAAAACCAAAACATTAAAAATTTCTAATTTTGATGAAGTGATTTTTCACAAATCCAAACAAGAAAGGGGGTGAAGATTCAGGGGGTGTAGTGGCAGGGAATTTTGTTAGTGAGTTTTGAGTTTAGGAATCACGAAACACGATTCACCAATCACGAAATTAATTGAGGAGGAAAAGAGATGAGAAAATTAATTGTTTTATCATTAGCTGGGCTCTTAATTTTGGCGTTTAGTGCGACAGGATATGCCCAGGCGCCAAAATTAGACTTCAGAGCATCAGGTTTTATCACTTTTCAATCGTTTATAGGCGAAGGCGTTCCGCAGTATGGTAGCGCCTCGACTATTTACGGGGTTGTCAACGGAAACTATAAGCAAATGGCATATGGATTGCCCGTTGGAGCGGTTGCCGTGAACGCTCCAGGCTGGAACAGGACCCAGTCCAACTGGGAGGGACGCGCCCACCTCAAATTCGATGCGGTGATGGGCCCGAATTTGAGCGGAACCATCTGGTTTGAAATAGACACTATGCGATGGGGCGGCCCAATGAATTCATATGGCGCATGGCAGAGAGAGGCGAATAACTTTGGCACGTGGACGACTGACCGGACTGCCGTCGAGGTCAAGTGCATCTATATCGACGTCGGCCTCCCCTACTTTGGAATCCCGGTGCCCATGACGATGAGGATAGGTGCCCAGCCAATAGCCGTCCGGCCGAACATGATGGTCTATTCAGATGGTACAGGAATCACAGGCGGCATCAAGATTGACCCTGTGATGATCATGCCGATTTATGCCAAGGCCCTTGAAAACCTCGATTTTGCCGACGACGATGTGGATGTCTATGGTCTTCATGCGAATGCCAAGATTGGTAAAATCACGGTAGGTGGCTATGGCCTGGTTTACAGAATGAACACCTATCCGTTCAAAGTGGTACAATTACCGGGCATTATCTCCGCCCCTTTTGGTGGTGTACCAGCCGGTGCCACCGGTTTATATAGCGAAATCCCAGGGACCCTCAAATCCCATATGTGGTGGTTGGGAGCTTATTCGGATGGGAAGGTAGGTCCGGTTAATTACAATTACGACTTTGTGTATGACTACGGCTCGGTTGACGAGCGACTAACCCCAAATATGCACGATGTCAAATATGAGGGCTGGGCAACACGACTCCAAGTTGACTATCCGTGGGAGAAGTTCAACTTCGGAGTGGTTGGCATGTATGCTACGGGTGCTGACGCCAGAAGGAGTTCAACAAGTGGCCTCCCGGGAACCTCAACAGGCGCTTTTCCCGGTGCAGCTGCTGGGAAGCTTTCTACCAGAAACACAAGCTTTGTCGTTCCACCTGGTTCAGAACAGGGACCAATACAAGGTGAATCGATGGTTGTCTATAGCATGGAGGGCAACACAGGCACCGGAGGCTACGGTATTGCCAACAATGCCAATTACGCCCAATTGAGCAGGGGCGGATTCGGTGGAACCTGGTTTACCAAGCTCTACGGCAGTGTGAAGTTAGCACCGTGGTATAAAGTCACCGTTCAGGGACTTTATATTGGTGATACCACCGAACGCGGGAATACCTTCGGTAATGCTGTGAAGTACCAAGGT
Organism: uncultured delta proteobacterium; assembly: GCA_963827685.1. GTDB lineage: Bacteria > Desulfobacterota > BSN033 > BSN033 > UBA1163 > UBA1163. Next base: position 870,092 of record CAWHBU010000003.1, read on the forward strand.
ACCGGTATACTGAGGGATGACACCAGCATCGGCTGGGAAATGGATCTGCTCCACGATTTCCAGATTTACCCAAACCTCAGGTTCTGGGTCGGTGCTGGATACCTCTTCGCTGGACCCGCACTGGATGTCAAAATGGCATCGGGAGGGAACCGCGCAGCGACCAACCCCTGGGCGGTCAGGACAAGCCTGACGTACACCTTCTAACCGAAGTGTAGCTAAAAGGGCGGTCATTTTGGCCGCCCTTTTTTTTGTCCCAAAAATAATCTCACTTGACTTTTGAAAGACAATATATCACCATCCATTCACTTAGCTTGACATCTCCATCAAAGTTGGTAATATAGCACTAAATTTTAACTCCTTCTCAACCTCCCTCCGGGTAGAGGAAGGTTGAGGGATGAAAGGAAGGAAGACTTTATGGCTCAAAAGAAGAAGTTCATCGCGACCATTTTTATTTTCTCAACAGCGTTCCTCTTCACCCTCACCTCCTGTTCTAATCTTTTCGGAAGTAAGAAGGACGAGAAGATAGTAAAGCTACCTGAGGGAAGGACCGTAACCGTCGAAGGGATGGAGACGATAAAAGGCGTTAATCCACCGAAGTCGGAGACCCCCTCCACTAAAAAATCTCCCACGCCAATACCTCCTGCGATGAAAGAAACAGAAACCAAGGTCGCTTCCACTCCCTCCAGGCCTTTATATAGCCCCTCCGTTCCCATGTTCCAAATGGGGTTTAAGAAAAAGGTGGCCATCTTAGACTTCGAGAATAATACCAATTATAAAGAGGAAAAGATTGGAGAGGCCGTGGCTAAGAAGCTTTCTGATAAATTGGAGGCAACCCAGCGAGTGGTAACTTTGGATAAGACCGTTGTCTCGGAGATGTTCAATCGGGAGGGCATTAAATTCGAAACCCTTTCAGATCCTTCGGTGATAAAACGTGCTCGCCAATCCTTGGGAATCCAGGCATTTGCCCTGGGAACCGTGACGGATGTAAGCCTCCTTTCGGCTAAAGCCTCCGAAACCTCAGACGAGGAAGTTGCTTTTGCCACAACCAAAGTGGAGATCCGTCTCATCGATGCCTCTACCGGAAACCTGCTGAAAACCTTTATCGGGAGAAGCCCCATCTTCGGTGCCAAAGAGACGGGAGAAAATTGCCGGGGAAAGGCTGTGCTCAAAGCGATTGAGATCGGTCTGGATGACGTCTTGGATGGCTTTCTTCGACAGCTCGACCTCTTGGATTGGACCACCACCATCGCCAAGGTCGATGGAGAGAATATTTACCTGAATGCAGGCAAATTATCCGGCGTTCGCATTGGAGATACCTTAGAAGTCTTCGAACCCGGGAAGGAGATCTTTCATCCAACCACAAACCTCTCCCTCGGATGGACCACCGGCAAAACAAAGGGGACAGTAAGAGTCACCGACCTGTTCGGTGTGGATGCCGCTGTCGCAAAAATAGTTCAAGGCGCCGGGTTCAGTACCAATGATGTGGTCAAGTCCACAACGAGATAGTGTTTAAAATGATGTAAGAACTATCCTCCATGATCTGGATCATTCTCATCCTTCGGTTTTACGAAGTAAAGAAGACCAGCGGAAACGTGGAGCCTTCATTCGGACCTACTTCAGTCTTGGTGGAAAACCTGCCTCATTCAACCCGATAAACAAAAAAACCTTACTTCAGGCTCAGCTAAAATCCGGAGCACTACGGTGGACCAGATCAAGAGGGGTTTATCCGTTTCTGCCAAGAAATAAGTCTTGCTTTTTCGGGGAGCTGTTTGATAAAGTAACCTCGTTTTTTTAAGGATGAGATCATCATGGCCCTAAAGGTAACGCGAGGGGAGGAAGGAGGTGAGAGCTGCATAATGAGAGGAATTGGCCGCTATAGGACTTTAACCAAAAACGGGATGGACTCGTACTATTAAAACCAAAGGAGGATCTATGAAGAGAAGAATTCTTATCGTCGCATTTTTGTTGCTCTTGTGCCTTGTGGTAACTCATCAGCCCCCCACTGCAGAAGCAGCGGGGAAAGAACCATACAAAATTGGAGCGGTTCTTCCCCTAACCGGACCTGTTTCTTGGCTTGGAGGACTGGCCGATGAGGGGACTAAGTTAAAGGTGGAAATGATCAATAAGGCAGGGGGGGTCAATGGCCACCCTCTCAAACTCATCACCTATGATAGCCAATCTAAGCCTGAAGAGGCGAACATGGTGGCCCAGAGGTTGATCACACGGGATCAGGTTGTTGCTATCATTGGTGACGGTTCTGTTCCTATCGCGGCCCCGGTGTTTGCTTTGGGGAACCAGAAAAAGGTCCCGGTTCTCTTCGCCTGCGGTTATGCAATCGATACTCAGAAGGAGCCGTATTCTTTTAACCAGGCGCATCCGACCGAATTTGCGGCGGCGCGTCCGTTCAAGTACTTTAAGGAAAAAGGGATGACCAAGGTTGCCTTTCTGATGGTTGTGGGGTCGTTGGGTGAACTGGGCAGCAGGATTGGGAACAAAGTGGCAAAGGAGTATGGTATCACAGTGGTGGGCGAGGAGAAATTTGAAGCGCAAGCAACAGATGTAACGCCACAACTGACAAAACTGCGAGGGTTAAAACCGGATGTGATCTTTTCATTTTCAACGGGCGAGCCGGCTGCCATGATCGCCCGCAACATGGCACAGGTTAATATGACTATTCCTCTGCTCGTCAGTCACGGCAATGCGTCGCCGGGGTTTCTGAAGATGGTTGGCGACCTGCCGACGATGGTCATTGTGCCTTCGGGAAAAATCACTGTGGTGGATCAGGTTCCTGACACCGATCCGGCGAAAAAGGTGTTGCAGGCATTTAACAAGCTGTATATGGAGCGGTTCAAAGCCCCTGCTACGTATTATGCTGGTCAGTCGGCAGATGGAGTGGCCCTGATCGCCGAGGCCTTGAGGATCGCCAAGTCAGGTGATCCGGTAAAAGTACGTGATGCCCTGGAGGGAATCAAAAATTTTGTCGGGAATAATGGCGTCTTTAACATGTCTCCAAAGGATCACCAGGGTACTCGCCTGGAGGATATGGTCAACGTGACCATCAAGAATGGAAAGTGGCAACTGTTGCAATAACTCTAAAGTGTGATAGGCCCAGGATGCCTCAGATTCTAGACGCAAGGGTAACCTGCTCTGCCGAGTAAGACCTTGAATCCCTGCCAATGCATGAAATGTGCGGCATTCTGGGCGTTCTTTTGTATATGAAAAAGAGCTGCTTGTATCCGTGGAGGACTGGCTTTGATTGACCGATCGGTTCTTTTACAGTTTCTGTTTAGCGGTATTACACTGGGGAGCGTCTATGCGCTGATCGCCATTAGCCTCGTGATTGTCTACAACGTCTCCCGGGTCCTCTGTTTTGCACAGGGTGAATTTTTCGTGTTCGGGGCCCTGACCATGATTGCCCTGACTGCTTTGGGTATACCGATGTCGATTGGGTTCATCCTCACCATCGTCCTCGTCTCGGGACTTGGAGTGGTCATTGAAAGATTGTTGATTAGGCCCGTGCAAAATTCTTCCGTTGGAACGGTGATCACCATGACAGTAGCGATTTCGCTGTGCCTGCGGGGTTTAGGGCTGCTCATCTGGGGGAGAGAAGCTCACACATTACCTGCTTTTACAAAGAGTAAAGCACTGGGCATTTTCGGGGCCTACCTCTCGGTACAGGTGCTCTGGATTATTGGTGCCGCGGCGATCGTTCTGCTGATCATCTGGTTGTTTTTCGAAAAGACACTTTTAGGATTGTCTATGAGGGCTTGTGCTGAGAATCGTTTAGGCGCCAGCCTGGTTGGGATCAGTGTCTGGAAAACCACGCTCTTTGCGTGGGCCTGGGGTGCCGCACTGGGCGCTTTAGCGGGTATGGTCATAGCCCCCTTGATATTTGTGCGGTACATCAGTGGGACCATGCCCATGTTAAAGGGGTTCACGGCAATAGCCATTGGCGGACTAACGACGGTCGGATCAGTCATGGCCGGGTTGCTGCTGGGGATTATGGAGGCGTACACCGTGGGTCTGATCTCATCAGAGTTCGCAGACGCAATCGTTTTCTCTGTTTTGATCCTTGTACTGCTTGGCCGGTCTTACGGCCTATTAGGAAGAACTGAGGATGGTGGAATGTGAAAGTGAAAAGGAATTTATGGTGGCTGGCCCTTTTGCTTTTCATCGCCCTGTTCCCTGCTACAGTGGGGAGGATCAGCCCTTACTACAATACTGTTTTGATCCTCGTGGGCATTTACGTGATTCTGGCCGTGAGCCTTGATTTACTCATTGGATTTGCCGGTCAGATATCAGTAGGTCATGCGGCTTTTTTTGCTCTGGGAGCGTATACTTCGGGTATTTTGACTGCCAAGCATAGTATCTCTCCCTCCATCGCTCTCCTTGGTGGTCTTTTCGTAAGTGGGCTTGTCGCATGGGGAATAGGGCGAGCGGTGTTGAGGCTCAAGGGTTATTATTTGGCAATGGCCACGCTGGGTTTGAATGCGGTTGTCGTCAAACTCATTACAGGCTTTGCCTCCATCACTGGAGGCGCTTCCGGCCTTCTTAATATTCCCCCGTTCCAGATTTTTGGTTTGACGCTTCAAGATCACACTTATTATTACTATTTCGTATGGGGGATTGTGATTCTCGTGATTACCTGTTGCCTGGCACTGACCAAATCCCCCTTTGGCAGTACACTGATTGCTATCCATTCTGATGAAGAGGCGGCCAGCACACTCGGTATAGACTGCCCAAAGTACAAATTGCATGTTTTTGTGATTTCCAGCATGCTTGCAGGGGTGGCTGGGTCTCTCTTCGCACACTTCATGGGATTTATTGCACCGGACGATTTTGATATTTTTACCTCTATCCTGATTTTGGTGATGCTTTTCTTGGGAGGCGTTGGGACCATTTACGGAGCTGCTCTTGGAGCTGCCTTTCTTAAACTCCTCCCTGAGGTAACGTATCGATTTCAGACTTATGAGCTGTTTTTCCACGGATTGATATTGATTCTGGTACTGATCTTCATGCCAAAGGGGCTGCTGGGTATTCTAACAAACGTAAAGAATCGGTTGCTGGGATCCGAGTACCTATCGAATCCTCCTTCTTTGGGAACGGATCGATAAAGGTCTTGAGGATCGGGTTTAGGAGTGCGTCAGAATGCACGATGAGGCATACGAAAATAACCGATTGCATGGAAAGCATTTACTTTGGGTAGACAATATAACCAAAAGCTTCTCAGGCCTGACGGCGCTCCTCGATGTCAGTTTTGGGATTGAGCGCGGTCACATCAAGGCCTTAATCGGGCCAAATGGGGCAGGAAAGACAACGCTTCTTAATGTCATCAGCGGTATTCTCTCTCCGGATAGCGGTCACGTGTATTACCGAGGAAAGGACCTCTCGAGATTGAGACCACATGAGATTGCTGCCCAGGGTCTTTCCCGGACCTTTCAACTCGTTCGCCTGTTTAGGGCCAACAACGCGAAGGTTCTGGATAACCTGATGATAGGCGCTCATTTGAAATTGAAGCCCTCGTTTGCGAAGTCCCTTTTTTTGAGGGGTACAATACATCATCAAGATCGTGTTATGCGGGAAACCGCCTATGAAAAGCTCAGATTTGTGGGGTTGGAACGGGCAGTGGGTGATACCTCACCCTCTAACTTGCCTTTTGGGAACCAGCGGTTGCTTGAAATTGCGCGGGCACTGATGGCAGAACCTGAAATGCTGTTACTCGACGAGCCGGCCTCTGGGCTGAATGACGCCGAGGTAGAGGATTTTAAAAAACTTCTCCTGGCCGTGAAAGAGAAAGGGATGACAATTCTGCTGGTTGAACACAACATGAAGCTCGTCATGGACGTAGCCGATGAAATTGTAGTCCTCAATTTTGGCCGGAAGTTGGCAGAGGGAAATTGCGATGAAATATCCTGTAACCGGAAAGTGATCGAAGCGTATCTTGGCTCTGGTTACGTGAACGTAGCTGGAGGGAATCATTCGGGATGATGCTTCGGGTCAACGATCTCCATGCCGCATACGGGGATATCGGAGTGCTTAAAGGGATAACCATCGAAATTTGCACAGGCGAGATTGTCTGTCTATTAGGGGCAAACGGGGGCGGAAAGTCAACTCTGTTGAAGGTGATATCGGGTGTTCTTCACCCACTCCAGGGGAATGTGTTGTTCCAAGACCAGGAGATCACCCGATACAGTCCTCATAAGATCGTGCGAATGGGTCTCAGCCATGTTCCAGAGGGGAGGCAGATTTTTTCGCGCCTGACGGTTATGCAAAACCTGCTCCTGGGCGGTTACCCCCGGAAAAGCAAAAAGGCTGAGGCGCAAGAGCTTTTCGACTTCATTTTCAACCTCTTTCCCATCCTAAAGGAGAGATTGAAACAAAAGGCAGGCACGCTCTCCGGTGGGGAGCAGCAGATGCTTGCTATTTCAAGAAGCCTCATGTCTCGACCCAGGCTGTTGCTCCTTGACGAACCATCCCTTGGGTTGGCTCCATTGATTGTGGAGGAAATATTCAGAGTGATCAAGGATCTTCGTTCGCGCGGTATCTCGATACTCCTGGTCGAACAGAATGTGATAGGGGCTCTCAAGATTGCTGACCGGGGCTATATCATGGAGATCGGAAAAATTGCAACCCATGGGAAGGCCGCGGATATGCGAGGAGATGACGAAGTCCGAAGAAGATACCTCGGGAAATAACCGGAAGAGAGCCAGCACCCACTTCGGGAAACTTCAACTCAGCCCGAGAGGAGGATTCAACCATGTTTTACGAAGCGAAAAAAAACAATCACGGACTGGCACACGATCCTTTTAAATCCTGTGTGGTACCCCGGCCGATCGGGTGGATCTCTACTGTGGGGGCCGATGGGGTGGCCAACCTCGCTCCCTACAGCCAGTTCCAGAATCTCACCTTCGATCCCCCCTATGTCATGTTCGCAGCAAACCAGACACCCAACGGTCGTCGCAAGGATAGCGTGGTCAACGCCGAACAGAGCGGGGAGTTCGTCTACAACATGGCGACCTATGACCTGAAAGAGGCAATCAATCTGTCTGCTCAACAGGTGCCCCCCGAGGTCGACGAGTTTGAACTGGCGGGTGTCACCAAGGCTCCTTCAAAGCTCGTGAAAGCTCCCCGTGTGGCGGAATCACCTATCCATTTTGAATGCCGTTATCACCAGACGATTCGATTGCCCGGTAACGGCACGATGGGCACGGTGGACATCGTTGTCGGCCAGGTCATTGGCATTCACATCAAAGACGAGTTTATCCAACCGGACGGCAAGCTAAATATTCTCAAGATCCGGCCGTTAGCGCGTCTGGGCTACTACGACTACACCAGCATAGAGTCCGTCTTTGAAATGGTCATTCCAGGCCCGGATGAGAAGCTTCGTTCAGGGATGGAAGGGAAAAAGGAGACCACAGGGTCGAAGGATTGAAACCCTGAGCCATATACGGTATATCTCAACGGTAAAGGAGAGGTGGGAGATAGTTTGTCATTTGAGAACTATTAAGAACATAACAGGCAGAGACTTCGCCTTTGAGACAGAGCCCGGAAACCACGCCAACTAAAAGGAGCCAAGGATGCGTCTTCCTAAATTTGAGTATTTGGAACCGAGGACTCTCAAAGAGGCGGCCAATGCCCTTGCCTCAGACAGGAAAGGTGAAAGTTTTAAAGATGGTGGCAAGCCATGATTGCGGCAAGGCCATCAATCCCATGCTGGTAGAAGGTCAACTGGAAGGTTCCGTCGTTGGAGGGATGGGCCAAGCGCTCTATGAAGAAGTGATCACAGAGAAAGGGCAGGCTCTGAATCCCTCCTTCCTGGATTATGGCATCCCAACTGCCATGGAGATCCCTTCCATTACTTCTGTGGAGGTCGAGACAAACGATCCTGAAGGTCCTTTCGGTGCCAAAGAATCAGGAGAGGGAACCCGGTTGGCCCCTGCGCCGGCAATTATCAATGCCATTTATGATGCCATCGGAGTGAGATTTAAAACCCTCCCGGTCACACCTGAAAAGATTCTCCAGGCCCTCGATGAGAAGGAGAAAGAGTAGTCGGTGTCATATCCATGTCGGTTTCAATTCAAGTTCTACCACTTTCTCATCGGTCTGCCATGGGAAAAATTCTCCCCAAATGTGATGCCTCAGTTAACTGGGGCGATGGTTTGGTAGGGGTCTGAGGGAGTACTCCCAAACCCATCTTCTTTGACAGCTCCTTCTAGAACATGAACTCTGATTTGCTTTCGTATAGGGGCTCAATCGCTTTCTATCTCACTATAAGATACGGAAGTCCGGGGCATACATGGGGATATTTCATGGTTATCACGGAAAATAGACGCTTCCGTCCCTCAAAAAATGCTTGACAATATCTTTTCATGCAAATGATAATAGAGACTCCAATTCGTATTTTGGATGAAAACATCCAAAATTTTCAGACATTCAACTTTAGGAGGTGGGAAGATGAAAGAGCTTTCAATTATTTTTGCCGTGGCGTTTCTATCAACTTTTCTTACGGCCAATCTCTTCGCACAAGATGTCAAGTTTAGCATTCCCCTTCCACTGACAGGGACGAATGCAAAATTTGGCGAAATAGAGAAGAGGTCTTATGAGATTGCCATGGAAGAGATCAACGCCAAAGGAGGTATCAAAGGCAAAAAAATTGTCCTGGAGTTCGAAGATTCTCAGGGCAAACCAGAGGTATCGCGGTCTATCGCAGAGAAGTTGATTGATGTGAAGAAGCAGCCTGTTATTTTCGGGGAGTACAGTTCCTCCTGCTCAAAGGCGATTGCACCCGTGGCAGAGGAGAGGAAAATTCCTTATATGGTGGTGACCGGGGCGACCGATGACATCACCCAGCAGAAGTATAAATATGTTTTCCGAATGAATCCCACGAACGCCTATTACGCCAGTGGGTTGCTTTCTTTCTTTAAAGAGGTCGTCAAACCCACATCGATTGCTGTTCTTTACGAAAGTTCAGATTTTGGCACCTCCGGTGCAGAAGACATGGTGAAACAGGCTGAAAAATTCCCGATGAAAGTCCTGGTGAAAGAAAAGTATGAGAAGGGAGCCGTCGATTTTAAGCCCATCCTTTCGAAGGTGAAAGCGGAAAGGCCCGATGTCATTTATATGGTCTCTTATGTCATGGATGCAGCTCTTCTGATGAAACAGATCAAGGAACTCCGGATTGACGCAAAACTCTTTGCAGGGGGTGCTGCAGGTTTTGCCATCCCGGAATTTATAGACAATGCCAAAGAGGCCTCTGAATATGTCGTCTCAGCCACACTCTGGAGCCCCCAGGTCGCTTATCTTGGAGCAAAGGAATTTGCAGAAAAGTATAAGAAACTCTATAAAGACTACCCCTCCTATCACGGGGCCGAGGCTTATTCGGCGCTTTACATCATCAGGGACGTTCTGAATAGGGCCAAGTCTATGACCCCCGATGATATTCGTGTTGCGATGAAGGCGACGAATATGATGACTGCCTTTGGCCCGATTAAATTCGACGATAAAGAGGGTTATACCAATCAGAACTTCATGGATACTTTGGTGATGCAGGTCATCAACGGCCAGCATGAGACTATCTGGCCACAAAAGTATGCAAGCAAGAAATATATCTTCCCTATTCCAAGATGGAGAGATAGGAAATAATCAAGCAATTTCAAATGTCAAAGCTCAAGGTTCAAAAGACTTCCAAAGTTCAAAATGGAAAACGTACAGCCTTAGGTCTGCTTGCTGAAAAGAAAAATGTTTTGCCATTTGTCATTTGAGCTTCATTTGACATTTGGATTTTGAAATTTGGATTTGAGAATTCTCATATGGCTGTCCAGATTGAACTCTTTTTACAGACCCTGATCGCTGGAATATTGCTCGGCGGTCTGTATGCTCTCATCGGTATCGGAATGACCCTCATCATGGGCGTGATGAAGATCATCAATCTCGCCCATGGCGAGCTCATGATGGTGGGCATGTATATCGCCTTCTGGCTCTTTACTCTCCTCCATATCGATCCCTACATTTCCGTATTTGTTGCCGCCCCGGCGTTATTCTTTCTGGGGGTCGCCTTACAGAAGTTTCTCATCAATCCTGTATTAAGGGTGGAATCAATCCTGCCCGAGAATCAGGTGATCCTCACTGTTGGCATCGGAATGGTTTTGGCCAATTTGGCGACTATTTTCTTCACGTCCAATTACCGTTCGACACCGGTCGACTACGCCACGAAGGCTTTCTATCTGACCGACTTTTGGAAAAACGCTCCCATTGAACTCTCTCTCTCGATGGCATGGTCCTTGTCTTTTTTGATTGCTGTGTTCATCACCGTGATGCTCTGGTTTTTTCTAACCCGAACGGATACGGGGAAATCGATCCGGGCAACCGCACAGGATCTCGATGCCGCACTCCTCATGGGCGTGAACGTAAGAAAGATGAGAGTGGTGACCTTTGGTATTGGATGTGCCCTGGTGGGGGCAGCAGGTTGTCTTTTCCTTCCTATTTACTATTTGTTTCCATCCCTGGGAGGACAATTCACCTTGATCGCCTTTGTCATCACCATTCTCGGTGGACTCGGCTCCACCAATGGAGCGATCATCGGAGGAATCATTCTTGGAATCTTTGAGTCGATGACCGCTACCTATGTAGGCATGGGATGGGCTCCTGTGGGTAGGTTTCTCATCTTCGTAGCAGCGCTGATCTTTCTGCCAGGGGGGGTCGCCTCTCTGTTACGAAGTAAAAAGCTGGGAAAATGAAAAAAAGTCTGCCCATACTTATTGTCATTTTGCTCGCTGTCTTGCCCCTGATTGGGTTGAGTTCCTATCTGATGCACATCTTCATTCTGGTCATCATGTATTCGATGATTGGGATGGCATGGAATCTCCTTGGAGGATACTGTGGTCAGGTCTCCTTTGGCCATGCCGCTTTCTTCGGTGTAGGAGCTTACACCGCAGGTCTCCTCTATTCCAAACTCGGAGTCTCTGGCTGGTGGGGTTTGCTCCTTAGCCTATTTGTCGTCACGGCTTTTTCCCTCATCATCGGTTTTATCTGTTTGAGATTAAGAGGCCCCTACTTTGCTCTTGCCACCTTGGCGATGGGAGAGGTTCTCAGGGTGACCTCTGAGAATCTTGTAAAATTCACTGGCGGCGATGTGGGGATACTGATCCGAGAAAGGACCTGGGTGGATAAGACTTGGTTCTACTATATCATCCTGTTATTGGCGATTGGAGCTTTCATATTGGTGAAGAAAGTGATCGAATCGAAGCTCGGCTACTATTTTGTATCGATCCGGGAAGATCAGGATGCGGCAGAATCGTTGGGAATAGACACCACCTTTTATAAAACGATTGCCCTTTGTTTGAGCGGTGCCATCACAGGGCTGGCGGGCGCCTTCTATACAAACTACATGGGATATATCGATCCAAAAGTCGTCTTTAACCTTCACGATATCTCCATCGTAACCATTATGGTTGTGATGGTCGGAGGGGTGGCCACTTATTGGGGCCCCACCGTAGGAGCCGTTATCATGGTCTTTCTGGCAGAACTGATCAGGTCGAATCCAGGACTGGGAGCAGCCCATCAAACCCTTTTTGGTATCCTTCTCATCTTCATCATCATCTTTTTACCAAATGGGATTGTAGGAGATTTTCCTAAATTGACAAGGCTTTTCAAAATGGGGAGAGCTTCGTCATGAGTTTACTCGAAATTCGGGATGTGTCAAAGCGATTTGGAGGACTCGCCGCCCTCGTGGATTTATCCTATGCTGTCCAGAAAGGCGAAATCCTCGGTCTGATCGGTCCAAATGGTGCAGGCAAGACCACCCTGTTCAATGTGGTAAATGGATTCTACCCGCCGACAAAGGGGGAGGTTCTCTTCAAGGGAGAGAAGATATCTCACTTAAAGCCCCATCAGATTTGCAAATTGGGAATTGGGAGAACCTTTCAGGTGGTGAGGCCCCTGCAAAGAATGACCGTGCTTGACAATGTCGTCGCCTCTGCCTTTCTCCGGGCAAAGGATAAGGCAGGGGCTGAGAGGATAGCTCTCGACGCTCTCCAATTTACCGGTCTCTATGAGGACCGAAGTCTTGTTTCGAAAGGCCTTCCGCTGGGCAAGAGAAAAAAACTTGAGATAGCGAGAGCCCTTGCCACACAACCCGAAATGCTTCTTCTCGACGAGTCGTTTGCTGGACTCAATCCCTTCGAGCAAAATGAACTGATCGATATTATCAGAAAGGTGAAAGCCAAGGGCATAACGATTATGATCATAGAACATCACATGAAGGTGATCATGTCTCTTTCCGACCGGGTGGTCGTCCTGAACTATGGTGAGAAAATAGCAGAAGGAACTCCCAAGGAGATAGGGAATAACCCTCTTGTGATTGAAGCGTATCTTGGAGAGGCGGAAAGTGCTTGAAATCAAAAATATCGATGTCCTTTATGGAGATGTTCAGGTCATCTGGGGTGTCTCTTTTGAGGTGAAGGAGAGGGAGGTCGTAGCGATGATTGGCGCCAACGGTGCGGGAAAGTCTACGATTCTAAAAACCATCTCCGGCATTCTAAGACCGAAGAGGGGAGAGATATTATTCGAGGGCAAACCGATCTACAAAATGGATCCTTTCAGGCTGACCGAACTGGGGATCGCCCACGTGCCAGAAGCCAGGAGACTCTTTGTGGAGATGACCGTTGAAGAAAATTTAGACATGGGGTCCCTCAGAGGAGAGGCAAGGGCTCAACGTGAAAAGACAAAGGAGATGGTCTTCGAGCTATTGCCGAGGCTGAGAGAGCGAAGGAGACAACTCGCCGGAACCCTAAGCGGTGGAGAACAACAGATGCTCGCCGTAGGAAGGGGACTGATGTCATTACCCAAACTTCAGATGTTTGACGAACCTTCCCTGGGACTTGCCCCTCTTCTTGTCAGGGAGATATTCAATACGATCAGAAAGATCAATGGTGAAGGGACAACGGTCCTCATCGTAGAGCAGAATGTAAAACAGACCCTTTTGGTAGCCAATAGAGGATATGTGCTCGAAACGGGCAAGATCACCAAACAGGGAACAGGTCAATCGTTACTCAGTGATGAGCACGTCAAGACAGCCTACCTCGGCGTTTAATTCTTCTTGAAACCCCAGCCAGTCATGAATCTTAGCCATCATCACGTCATGCCCTCCGATCTCTGAGGTCTTCAAGAAAATATCTATGAAGGCTTTCTTCCCTCTCACCTGCCGTGGTCCTTCACGGAACGATTAATCTCTTGTGCCGTTTTCCGAATCTCCAGGATCACCTTCTCCATTTTCTCATCATTGAGGCTTGAAGTGAATCCCACCACCCAGATCGCAGCCGGAGGAAGTAAAGCCGTTTGAATGGGTGCGGCGACCGCTCTTACACCAGGAAGATATTCCTCATCATCAATCGCACAACCTTTTTTCTTCGTTTCTTCAAGTTCTTTAAAAAATTTTTTCGGATCGACAATCGACTTTGAAGTATATCTTTTTAACCCCATCTTCTGCAGAATTTCCTTAACCTTCTTCTCCTCAAATTGAGCGAGAAAAATCTTCCCGATCGCTCCAGCCAGAAGTGGAAGCCTGGTCCCCGGGGGCGACGTAATCTTCATCTCACGATACGATTCCACCACATCCAAAATCGTGATGTGATCCCCGTTCATGATCCCCAGAAAAACGCTCTCCTCAACCTTTTCCATCAGCTTTTCCATGGGGATTCTGGCAATATCCCTCAATTCCATCCTTCTATAGAACTTGCGATTGAGTTCCAAAAGGGAATATCCCAACTGATATTTCTTGTGAAGGGGGTCCCGCACCAAAAGGCCTAACTCTACTAAAGCAGCTGTGACCCCGTGGACCGTGCTTTTCCCGATTTTCAATTTTTTCGCGATCTCACTGATCCCGAAACCGTTTTTGGAATCGGAAACGGTTTGTAAGATTCTAAAGGCTTTTTTTACGGACGGTGCAGAATAAGAATTTTTTCCCATTGTTCAACTTGCTGAACACATTTTGAGCAAACTTAACAGGATCATTGACTTATGTCAATATAATCTATTAGAATTCTATTCAAATACTTGACAAGAATGATTTGTGTGCTATCCTTTCTACTAGGACTGCTTGTTCACTATGGAGAACTATTGATCCAGGGGTCATAATCCAAAGGAGCCTTCAAAGTAATTTCTGAGACATGATACTCGTATGATTACCGACCCCACACTTCCCATTGGAAACCCCAAAGTTCAGCGACCCCAGAGAGAGTGGGGGTGGGAGATTGCCATCTATCTCTATATGGCAGGTATGGGGGCGGGGTCCTTTGTTGTAGGGATGTTCACAAATTGGCTTGAGAATCCCTCCATCACGATTCAAGTCTGGGGTTTTTCTTTCGATATCGCCAAATTCGCCCTTTTTGGCGGACCTATCCTCGTTGCCATGGGTGCCCCCTTCCTCATTATGGATCTTGGAATAAAAAGAAGATTCCTTTACGCCTGTCTCAACCCAAGATCCTCTTGGGTAGCCCGCGGGTTCCTCATTCTTTCCACCTTTATCGTTCTCGGATTAGCCGTCTTAGTCATTTCCTTTTTTTATCCAACTGTATTTATTAAAAGACCAGCCTCTTGGCTGGCCTTAGAGATCCTCAGTCTTGTTTTCGCCTTTGCAACCGCCATCTATACGGGTGTTCTCCTGAAATCGGTCAAATATGTGTCCCTCTGGAACACTCCCCTTCTCCCGATCCTATTCTTGGTTTCCGCTCTCTCCACAGGAACGCTGGTCCTCCTGCTCTCCACTCTTGGATATGGATACTTGGTCCCACGTGGAGAATGGTTCTACAAGATGATAGATCTATGGGTCTGTTTTGGACAAATACTGATTCTCATAGAGTGTTTTGTGCTCGCTCTCTACTTTATGGTTTACCGGAAAGACGATCGAGAACCAAGCCAGGTGTATCATTTCGTATTAAGAGAAATAGGATGGCTGATCTGTGGGGGCATTGCCTTATTTCTATATGCTTATTTTTTCAAACATCCCATTCTTTTAATAGCTGCTGGCCTATTTCTGTTTATCGGAGGGTTCTCTCTTCGATTGCAGGTTCTCGCCCAGGGGGTAAAAGAACAGCCTCCTATGTATCGATGGATTGAAATGATGGCAAACATCAGGTCTTCGGAAAGGGTTGATCACCAAGTGAGAAAGTCGTTATGGCGGGGGTGATGAGGATTTTTTCAATGCTTGAGAAGGTATTGGTCATAGATCTTGAGCGATGTACGGGTTGCCGGCAGTGTGAGATGGTTTGCTCGGTGTTTCATACAGGCGCAAGCAATCCAAGCCGTTCCCGCATCAAAGTTATCAAGTGGGAGAATGTCGGGGTGTACCTTCCGATGGCCTGCAACCATTGTGAACAAGCCTATTGCGTGGAGGTATGCCCGACCAAAGCCTGTCACAGGGAACCTGTAAATCATAACCGAGTGATGATCGATAAAAAACGGTGCATCGGATGCAGGACCTGCATCCTTGCTTGCCCTTTTGGTCATCCGTTCTTTGATGTGCAGGAACGGGTGACGGTGAAGTGCGACTACTGTGACGGAGATCCTCAGTGTGTTCGTTTCTGCGAGGTCAAGGCCATTTCTTTCACGGATGCGGATAAGGCAAACATCTCCAGAAGACGAGAATTCGCCAACAAGTTGGCCGATCTCATGAGACAGGGAAAGTAAGTAAGAACCATTCAGATCTGTTCGTAGAACCCTTGGTTCCTTGTGTTACTTGGGTTGCTTGGGTTCTTTGGGCTTCTTGCGTTAACCCAACAAACCCAATAAGCCCAATAAACTACTGTGGCTCATTCCAGGCATGTTTTAGTCGTTCACGATTGTGACCCCGACTCTGTCACAGAGACAAAGGTTGTCCTTGACAAAGAAACAAATGTGCTTTATTTATTTGCTTATAGTTAGTCTGTTCCGCTTCGGTTGTTCACTATTGTGAACATTGCTCAAAAGGTGCTGAGTTCTGCAATACTTCTATCATTCATTCCTTGTATTGACAAAGGAGGTTGATATGGGAAACGAGAAAGAAGGACTTTCAACGGCTGAGAGTCTGCGAAAGACTCGCACCTATGGCCAGGTGAGGTGCCATAATCCCAGTTGCATGGGAAGACTACAGCCAGAGTCAGGGGCGAATCAAGTGAAATGTCCTGCTTGTGGGATGGAATATCGCCTGGTCTGGCTCAAAAGTGGTTTTCCGCGTATCAGAGGCCCGGTGTGGGATGTAAACAAAAGATTAGCCGATGAGGAGTTCGAGAGAAAAATGAAGGAGGTTAAGAAAGATGGCCCTTAATAGGAAGTTGGCAATTATTGATCTCTCCACAGGTAAAATAGAAATCAAGTCCATCCCGATTGAGGTCCGGAAAAAATTCCTGGGGGGCCGGGGACTCGATGCCTATCTGCTTTATAATCACACAAAACAAGGATGCGACCCTCTTGGTCCTGACAACACAGTCATGGTGAGTGGCGGATTTTTGGCGGCCACATTGGCTTCAGCAACCGCCAGAACCCATGTGATGGCTAAATCTCCGCTCGGAGGCATGCTGGGGAGTTGCAACATGGGAGGGTTCTTCGCTCCTGAGTTGGCCTGGGCAGGCTTCCATCATCTCGTCATCAAGGGTAAAGCAGAAAGGCCGGTCTACTTATGGATCCACAATGGCAAAATTGAGATCCGTGATGCCAAAAATATTTGGGGGAAAACGGTCACGGATGCCCAATGGGCGATCCGGGATGATCTGGGAGATGAAGACGTCAAGAGTCTGGTCATCGGTCCGGCCGGTGAAAATCTCGTCAGGTTTGCCAATGTCATGACCGGAATTAAGAATTCGGGCGGAAGAACCGGTATGGGAGCGGTCATGGGTTCAAAAAATTTGAAGGCCATTGCTGCCCGGGGCACCATGGATATAAAAATCGCCTATCCAAGGGAAGCCCTCGATTACAACAAACGCTTTATTGACCAAATTACGAGCGCTAAGGTGAATCAAACTCAGGGGGCCCTCGGAACCCCCTTTATTTGGGGAGCCACCAACTGCTGGGGGGGTGTCCGAACCAGAAACTTTCAGTATAACCAAATGCTCTACTGTGACGAAGTTGAGCCGGAATCGATCGATGAGAATTGTACAGAGACGATCGGTCCCTACCACATGACAGGCTGCTTTGGTTGCCAGGTACACTGCCGGGCCAAGTATAAAATTCCTACCGGGCCCTATACGGGAAAATATGACGAGGGTCCCGAATATACGTCCCAGGGCGCCTTTTCTTCAGAGCCGGATATTCCAAGCCTGGAGAACCTATTGGTGGCAAATCACCTGGTCAATCAGTGGGGCGTGGATAATCTGGAAATCGGGAGCATCATCTCTTGGGCAATGGAGCTCTATGAGTTGGGAATTCTTACCAACAAAGAGACCGATGGCCTCGAATTGCGGTTTGGCAGCAGCGAGGCTCTCTTAGAGATGATTGAGCGTATCTGCTTTAGAAAGGGCTGGCTAGGTAATGTCTTGGCTGACGGGGGAATCATCGCTTCTGAAAAGATTGGAAAGAATTCATTTGACTACCTGATTCAGGTAAAAGGGGTAAACAATCTTCACTCTGATGAGCGAGCAACGCCCGCCCTTGCGCTGAATATTGCGACCGCTTCCCGTGGTTCAGACCACTTAAGAAGCCGCCCTGCGATCGACCTGTACCATTTACCGGAAGAGGTGATGAGAAAAATCTACGGCAACCCAGTCCCTTACGACGGACCCTTGAGTTCAGAGCATACGGAATACATTGGCAAGCCGTGGCAGGTCTTCTGGCAGGAGAACTGTTATATGGCCGTGGATTGCCTCGGCATCTGTAAATATCACACGGTCTTCCTGGGGGCGACACTTCCGAATTTTGAAGATTGGTCGAAAGTGCTTTACTACAATACGGGACTGGAGTTTACTCCCCGGGAAATTTGGGACATTGCTGAGCGATGTAACATGATCGAGCGCCTCTTTAACCTCCGCGAAGGTTTGCAGAGAGAGGATCTCAAGAAGGGCGATATGCTTAATCACCGCTACTTCGATGAACCCGTCCGAAGGGGCGCTCCCGATGTCGTGGGAACAGTCATCGATCGAGAAAAATTCAAGAAGATGGTTGATGAATTTTACGAATACAAGGGCCTTGATCGGGATGGCGTCCCGAAGCCGGAAACGCTTAAGAGGCTTGGCCTGGAAAATGAGCCTTCCCACTTGCTGTAATACAAGCGAATTTAGCGAATGGCAGCGAAATAATCGAACTTTAAGTAGTTCTTTTAGTTAATTCGCCAAATTCGGTTTGATTCGTGTAATTCGCTCACTATGAAAGGAGAGGGCTAATGGAACCCATGGGTAAAGTTCTTGCAATCAGTCCTGAGAAATGCACTGGCTGTAGGCTGTGTGAGCTTGTCTGCTCGGTTTTCCATGATGGCGTATCGAATGCGAATCGGAGCCGGATAAAAATTGTTAAATGGGAGTCAGAAGGCCTTTACATCCCCATGTGCTGCCAACAGTGTCAGGATGCCCCGTGTATGACGGTTTGCCCGGTGAAGGCCATCACCCGGGATGAGAAACTCAGTCGGGTGACGGTGAATCACAATGTGTGCATTGGATGCCGTTCCTGCGTGGCGGTTTGCCCTTTTGGTGCGATGAATTTCAACGTCATTGACCGAAAGAATTTCAAGTGCGACCTCTGCGACGGGGATCCGCAGTGCGTTCGTTTCTGCGAACTCAAAGCCGTGGATTATGTGGAGGCGGACCGGGTGAGTGGTTTGAAAAAGAAGGCGGCCGCCGAGAAAATCTCCGCTGCTCGAAGAGAGGCTGCCGCATTAGAGTCAGAATCCCGCTGAGGCTCCCCCTCCTGCAACCCCGAATTCCGGCGTGAGCCGTCAGACCGGTTTGAATGCCTCGAGGTTTTCGAGAAAATCGAGCATCTTCAGGTAAAGAAGGTCCCTCTTCCTGAGAATCTCTTCTTCACTTCGTCCGCCATAATCGTAGATCCCTTTGGAAGTCCTTGCACCCAGATGCCCCTGCTTCACCTTTTCTTCAATGAGGGGGTTATCCGTCCCCGAGCTTTTTGTGATGTCATAAACCAAATTAAGTCCGGTAAAATCCAGGCTCTGGACGATGCCCACGATGGGCAGGCGGATTCCCAGACTGGTCTTCACGGCGAGATCAATTTGGTCGGGAGTGGCCCACCCGTTCCTCATCATCTCCATAGCCGCCGAGATCATTGCGTTCTGAATTCGGTTGACAATGAAACGCTTGACGAATTGTTTCATGACCAACGGTTTTTTGCCGATCCTCTCCATCAGTGTTGCGGCAAATTGCAGAACATCGGGAGCAGTCGCTGGTCCAGGAACCACTTCCACCAGGGGAATGATATGCGGAGGAGCAAACCAGTGGGTAACCACAACGCGGGAAGGATTTTTGACCTCTATGATGTTGAAGATTTCCAAACCTGAGGTGTTGCTGGCTAGGACCGTTTTTTCAGGGCAGGCTGCTTCCAATTGGGCAAAGACTTTTTTCTTCACTTCAGGAATTTCGACCACCGCTTCCAAAACGAAATCAACCTCCTTGACTGCACTTGCCAGGTCGGTCATGGGACGGATGCGCTCCAAAATAACAGGGATCTCCTGAGAATTCACCCGTCCGTATTCGGACAGGGTCTGAAGATTCGACTTCACCAACTTGAGCGCATGAGCCAGAAGCTCATTCTTTAAATCAACCAAATGTACCAGAATGCCGGCCTGGGCGAAGACCTGAGCGATGGAATGACCCATCACCCCGGCCCCGATCACAGCGGCCCGTTTAACATTTTGGGGATCCACTCATAGCCTCCTTGTTTTTCGCGTAAAATGGGTAACGAAGTATTTTCCCTATAACACAATATAAGGTATTCGTTTTCAACACTCCTTTTGCCTTTGGCCTTTGATGCCGCTTATCCTCCAGCGAGCATCACGACCAGGTGAATCTCGTCACCATCCTTAACGGGCTTAACGAGTTCGTTCGGATACGCACTGGTATGATTTACAAAAACTTCAACGACGTTGAGCAGTTTATCTTTTTTGGCAAACAGGGCCTTCTCCATTCCAGGGAACTGCTTGATGAGCTGATTCAGACATTCACCCACTGTTCTTCCCTCTACCGCTACCATCTCCAAGCCATTGGTGAATTGACGATGAGTTTTATGAATGTGAACATTAACAGGCATATTTACCCCTTTCCTGCCAATTCGAACGCCCCTCTCACCCTAACTCCCCTTCATCCCCCTCTTGTAACCCCCCTCTATTCCCCCCTTAAATTAAGGGGGGATGAAGGGGGGTTATAGTGATTCGTTTATTTCGATTTTAAGAGCGTATGGGCCACCACCATCCTCTGGATTTGATTCGTTCCTTCAAAAATCTGGATGACCTTTGCATCTCTCATCATTCTTTCCACCGGATGATTCCTGGTAAGACCTTGCCATTGCAAGATCTGGACAGCATCGGTCGTCACTTTCATGGCCACATCCGAAGCGAAGTATTTGGACATCGCGGAGAACATCTGAACCGGAGTGCCCTTCACCTTTTCATCCATCATATTCGCCGCCTTATAGACAAGCGCTCTGGATGCCTCAATCTCAACAGCCATATCCGCCAGCATCAATGGAACTCCCAGGCTGTTTCCCTTTCCCCTTGCCCAGCCTTCTTCCTTACCAAACCGAATGAGATAATCCAAGGCACCTTGAGCCAAACCCACCGCTTGGGCCCCAATGGCCGGCCTTGAACGATTTAGCGTTCTCATCATTTGCCACCAGCCTGCTCCTTCATCTCCAATCCTTTGGGCAACGGGAACCTTGACATCCTCAAAAATGACTTCCGTGGTATTGGAACCTCGAATGCCCATCTTTTCTTCCGCCTTTCCGACGGAAAGGCCGGGAGTTCCTTTTTCCACCACGAAGCCTGTTATTCCTTCTATTTTGTTACCAGAATGAGTCGTAGTAAAGACCGTATAGAAATCAGCGACGCCACCGTTCGTGATGAAGCATTTTTGCCCGTTGATGACATAATGGTCACCTTTTAATATGGCTTTCGTTTGGACAGACGCCGCATCCGAACCCGCTTCAGGTTCGGTCAAGCAAAAACAAATCAGACCTCTCTCTCTGGCCAATCTGGGCAACACCTTCTCCTTCAGTTCATTGCCCCCTCCTAAAACCACAGGCATCGTCCCCACCGCCTGAACGATCACGAGGAGGGCAGAAGAAGCACAGATGTTGGCAATCTCTTCTGTAACCAAACAGAAAGAAGTAATATCCGTATCCATTCCTCCGTACTCTTTGGGAATGAGGAGGCTCAAAAAACCATACTTGGAATACACTTCGGCGAGATCCCAAGCAAATTCGCCCTTGGCATCGATCTCTGCTGCCCGCGGGGCGATAACATTCTTGGCGACTTCTCTGGCCTTCGTTCTCCAACTTTCTCTTTGTTGTTCGATATCATTCATGGGCCCACACTCCTCAGTGCTCTACATATTCGACCCGCCGGAGACATCCACCGTAGCTCCGGTCATGAAACTCGCTTCATCCGATGCCAGGAAAGCCACGACATTGGCAACTTCCTCGGGTTGGCCAATCCGACCAAGGGGAGTATGATCGAGAATTAATTTTTTGTATTTCTCAGCCATTTTGGCAATGGTGGGGGTTAAAATCAATCCTGGCACAACCACGTTGACATTGATCTGATAACGGCCGAGTTCCCTGGCAATGCTCTTCGTCAGACCGATTATCCCTGCTTTCGCAGCACTGTAACTGATCGCGGCCATTCCCCCACTTTTCCCGTAAATGGAAGAAATATTTATGATCTTGCCGTATCGATTCTCGATCATATGAGGAGCAACGGCTTGAATACAATTCAGGGTCCCTTTCAGGTGGACGCCCAATACGGCATCCCAATCCTCCTCTTTCACTTTCAGAAGCGTCGCCCCTCGGTCAAATCCTGCATTGTTGACTAAGATATCGATCCTTTTCCAGACACCCAATACCTGCTTTACCATGTTCTGGACCGATCTTTGATCTGATACATCCACGGCAACGAACATGGCTTTTCTACCCAGAGCCTCAATCTCTCTCGTCGTTTGACCACCGGTATCAGGATTCAGCTCAGCAATGACCACATCCGCTCCTCCTTGGGCCACCTTCAATGCAATGCTCCGACCGATCCCCTGCCCTGCTCCGGTGACAATCGCCTTCTTGTCTTTCAGTCTCATCTCTCCACCTTAGGAGACTAAAATATCTCTAAGTTGTTAAACTTTCAAAATTTCAAAAATTCTAACAGATGGGCCTATGGTCGTCAATCTGTTTGTTATTCTTGCCCTCCCCCAGTTTTTTAGAAGCTCTGAGCTTTTTAGGAACATGTTACCTGGCCGAGCCCCTCAGAGAGGCTTCACAGGCCGCACCGCTCTGCGCCTAGGCACATGGATCTCAACGTTATAAGCAAGTCCCCCATGTTCCTCGGTCGGGTTACAAAATACTCTCTAAGAAATCGGCCTTATGAAGCCATGAAGAGGGGGTTGGCCAGGGGGCATGTTCCATTTATTCCACCAAACCTGGAGGGGGTAAGGAAAAACTGGGGGTGGGCAAGGTTTGTTATTAAAAAGAAGTAGGTTGGAAAAAGAAAAGGTGGGTTTGGGAGGTCAAAGAGAGACCTCCCCTTTGGATCAGTTATCTTTCCAGGTTGGTTTTCGTTTATCCAAGAAGGCTTTAAGTCCCTCGATCGCATCATGAGTCTTCATTAAACGATCCAAATAGATTTTCTCAATAGCTTTGAGCCCCTTATCCATATCATCATTGAGTCCAGCGAGCATCGCCTCCTTCGTCAATTTCAAAACGATTCCGCTCAGTTTCCTAAACTTCTCAATAAATCCCCTCGCTTCTTCAGTGAGGGAAGCTTCGGGAACTATCTTATTGACCAATCCCAATGATAATGCCTCTTGAGCGCTGATGACATCGCCGGAGAGAATTAGTTCCAGCGCCTTCTTTCGTCCGATCATTCTCGGAAAGGCCAGAGCGGCAATAGGGGGAAAGACCCCAACCTGGATCTCAGGTTGTCCAAACTTTGCCTTCTCTGTGGCAATGACCATATCGCAATAGAGGGCCAGTTCGCATCCACCTCCAAGGGCTGAACCATTCACCACCGCAATGGATGGAACCTTCAGGGCGTCCATCAAGCGGAACATTTTATGAAAAACTTCAATCATCTTATAAACCAAATCGCCGAGATGTTCTCCGACATCCACACCAGCAGAAAATGCCTTTCCCGCTGCCTGAATGACCAGGAGCTTCAGAGCCTTCTCTTTCAAGAGCTCAGCAAAGCAGGTATTGATCTCCTCCATCATCTCGATATTGAGGACATTAAGGGGAGGCCGGTTCAGTGTAAGAGTTGCCACTCCATCTTTCAGCTCTGTCTGAATATGTTTGAATGCCATTGGATTCACCTCCTATTACCATGACTCGTGATTCGTGAATGGTGATTCGCAAATGGGAGATTTGCCTTTGGCAAATCTCCGAAAAAGATACCCTTTGGGCGAAAGATAATTTTTAGCCCAAAGGGTATCTGCGTCACCAACCATGCTTATCCTACTTCTGCGGTTTGCCTAACACTTCCTCAAAGAATTTTTCATCCAGGATCTTACCTTCTGCAATATTCTGACGGTACTTGATGAAGTCGATAACATCCTGGCCGGTAATCTTCTTGGTATTGAAGGCCCCGAAGCCAAGGAATGCCTCGCCCATCATGTTGGCTGCCAGCCAGTGCCTGTTGTAGTTCTTCGAATAATCCCAGAAAAATTTCTTTTTAGCCCTGATCGAGTCAATCGACTTAATCAGGCAACCGGGAAACAGGTTGGCGAAAGTCCAAACGATCTTATCCACCTCGCCGTCGAGCAAAGAGAAATCATAATCGTTGTTTTTCAGTTTGTTATTAACCCATTCCCTGGCCTTTTTGAATTCCTCACCTGTCTTAAATTCCCCGTAGACGATCTCGCCATTCTCAACATACTTATCGGTGATGACCTGCGGGTTGCGAACCCAATTTCCTTTCTCGTCTTTGAGTACCGGCACGCACTTGGAGATGAGGGTCTTCATCTTCATCTTGTAAGCACTCCACATCTCGCAGCTTACGCAGTTCCACATGGCGTCCTCCATTCCCAAGAACCACGGCAGAAAGTCGGAAGAGCCGCCATCTGGAGCAGAGCCATGCCGGGGACCCGCCTGTCCAAAGATGGCCAAGTCCGAGGCAATGGCAAGATCACAGGCCATTCCAATTTCCTGTCCCCCCGCCACCCTCATGCCATTCACACGGCAAATGACAGGCTTCTTACACATCAGGATGGCGTCCACCATGTTGTTAAAAAGCTCCATATAAGCCCCGTACTCCTCTGGACGCCTGCTGTAATATTCGGAGTACTCTTTCGTGTTCCCACCCGTGCAGAACGCATTGGGACCGGCTCCGGTAAAAATGGTACAAACAACGGAGCGGTCCGTTGAAGAATTCTCCATGCCGGCAATAACACCCTTTACCATTTCAGTGGTATAGGAATTATACTGAGCTGGATTATTCAGCGTAATCCATGCGACGTATATGCCGGGTACCACGTTCCCTTTCGGATCTTTTAAAGGTCTTTTTTCATAGATTGTGCAGGGAGCCTTTGTCCCCCAGTGTTCCGAACCATATCGATCATGATTCTTCTCTTCACTCTCTCTTGGAACCCAATCTATCGACATAAAAATTCCTCCTTTCTATTTTCGGATAAGACTTTCTCATTCATCTTTCTCTCAACCCTGACCGCTAAAAATCAGGTGTCAGAACCATCCTCTTCGCCGGAGAACCGGCCTTGTGAACCTCTTCAAAGACCGACTGGATCTGGCTCATCGGCCTGGTCTCCACAAACGGACCGATATCGATCTTCTTCGAAAGGACCATATCCAGCACGATGGGATAGTACTCGGGCAGACATCCCCATGTCCCGATCATTTCTGCATCAAAGGCCATGAGTCGAGAAATGCTATATTCACTCTTGGCCATCCCAAATCCAATCAAAACCAACTTTCCGGTGAAGGAGAGCATCTCAAGAGCGATTTCTTGCCCTGCCTTGGTTCCGGTTACCTCAAAAATCTTCCAGCCAAAACTAGCCTCCAAACCATTCTTTTTGCAGATATCTCGAAATTCATTTCGGAGATCCTTGATGGCCTTATCTTGAGAACTGATTACAAAATCGACCCCGTATTTTAAGGCCCTCTGCAATTTCTCTGGATTTCTTGCAATCCCGATGACCGCTCTCGCACCCAGAGCCTTTGCCGTTTGAGCCATATAGACACCTACCCCTCCAGTCACCCCGATGATGATGACTTGATCTCCCGGCTGAAGCTCTGCTCTCTTGGCGGCCTGGTAGGGCGTGGTCACAGCATCCGCTACAACTGCTAATTGCTCCAAAGGAATATTCCCGCGGTTTCTTACTTCGCAGAGGTCAATGGAGGGTACAGGAATGTGACTCGAAAATCCACCGTAAAGGCCCAAGCTGTTTCCAGGCATCTTCTGAACTAAACAACGATTTCCTCTACCGGTTTTACAGAGGAGGCATTTTCGGCAAGGCATCACGGCTGGGATGATCACTTCCTTTCCCATCCATTTCTCATCTCCAGCCACGACTGTCCCACTGATCTCATGTCCGAGAGTTAAAGGTGGTTTTTGTACGGTTGGCACGCCATCGTAAAAATAACCGAGATCGGTATGACAGACCCCGCATCCTGCCACCTTCACCAACACTTCACCGGGAGCCAAAGATGGAACTGGAATGGAAGCCTTGGCTAACTTACCGGGCTTCACCTCTCCAGTCTCTTTATCCTTTGACGTCGGCTGAATCATTTGCCAGGTCTCAATCTTATCAGGTATTGTTGCCATTTATTTCACCCCTTTCTTGTTTTGAAATATTAATTTCCTGCCTACCGCAATCAGGCATTTCGTGTTTTATTCGCATTCCTCCTTTCTGATCAAATTTTCGCAATTGCGTTTAGGTCATTCCGAGTCCGCCATCTACACAGAAGAGCTGGCCGGTGATATAGTTCGACTCGTCCGATGCCAAGAAGACGAAGGTGAAAGCTACCTCTTCTGGTTCCGCAAATCGGCCCAGCAAGATCCTGCCCGTATAAATCCCCATCAGCTTTGGGTCTGCTTTAACCTTCTCAAACATCTCGGTACTGACATATCCCGGCTGGACCACATTCACCGTAATCCCATAACCCGCCAATTCTCGTGCAGCCGACTTGGTTAGAGCGACGATCCCTCCTTTTGCTGAACTATAGTTGATCTGTCCTTTTGTGCCCCACAACCCAGCTGAGGAAGTCATATTGATGATCTTACCACTTTTTTGTTCCATCATGTACTTAGAAGCTGCCTGGATGCACAGGAAGGGTCCTTTGAGGTGGATGTCGATCACTTCGTTCCACTGTTCCTCTGTCATTTTGTAGAGCATATTGGGTTTCGATACTCCTGCATTGTTCACCAGAATGTCAATCTTTCCGAAGTGGTCAATGGCTGTTTGGATAATTCTTTCTACGTCGGCCTTCACTGCCACATTCCCCTTCACAGCTACTGCTCTTCTTCCCATCTTTTTAATCATTTCAACAACTTCTTGTGCTGGTTGATCTTTACTCGCATAATTGACGACAACGTCGGCTCCTTCCTTTGCATAGGCAAGGCAAACCGCCCTGCCGATACCTCTTCCTCCACCCGTAACGACTGCAACCTTACCTTCGAGTCTACCCATCAGATCCTCCTTCTTTCACTTTTTTCTAAAAACCTCCGTGATATTTAACTCTTCCTGTCAAGGCCTGCTTCTCGTTTGATCAAACATCCTTCACCTTCATTCATTGTCAACACTTCTCTTTCATAAACAGCCATCACGGATTCTTCCCTTTCACGTTCGTTTTCCCCTTTACCTTATACCCTATCAATCCCCTGCATAAAATGTCAATGATAATCCCCGAAAGCTCTCTGGGAGTCATGGATCCTTTCGGATCGTACCAAAAATAGATTCCATTGCATGTCCCGAACAGAATGAAGGTGAGCACTTTCAATCGATCTTCCGAAACCTGGCCACCCAAAAAGTTTGAAAGAACGCTGCTGACAATTCGGTGATATTGCCTCTCTTGTTCACCAATGATTTTGAAATACTCTGAAGGGAGCAGGTGCCCTTCGTGGATCGTTGTTTTGGCTTCAGCAATATATTTCGTGTAAAATCCTATATGACGGGAGATGATAAATTGAATTTTCTCAAAATGATCCTCGATCTTCGTCAATTCCTGCTCCAAATCTTTCAAAAGGAGACCCATGAAATTGGTCGAAATAAAATAGAGGATTTCATTCTTGCTTGAAAAATAATGGTAAATGCCCCCTTTGCTCAATTTGGCTGCCGTCGAAATATCGTCCATACTCGTTTCCAAAAAGCCTCTCTCGTTGAATAGCTTGGCAGCTACTTTGGCGATGCCCGTCATTTTACCCAATTCCTTTTGGGTTAGCTGTTTCAGGTATTTTTCCATAGAGACGTGTCAAAAAGCGTTCTAGAAAAAACGACTATTTGGTTTAATCCGACTGGTCGGTCGAAAAATAGCACAGGCGTTTTTCTTTGTCAAGAAAAAATTCCCGCACAGAAAGATTAATATTCCCGGGATGTCAATCTGGATGGAGGGGGCTTAAGAAAGGACGAGGGGGACAAGGTTGAATTTGAAACAGGATGGGTTACGGGAAGACTTAAATGGACACCTCTATGCACAGAGTGGAGGAATGCCTGTCGATGGCTGAATTATTCAAGTTTCAGTTGTAAGTTAATCAAATCACTTCCTCTTGTAAATCCCATCGCATGGTAGAATTTGAGGAGATCCCAATCGTTCCAATTTACTAAGGTGTAAACGACATTCGCGCCAATCGCTTTGAGATTTTTGATAAATTCTTGACTCAATTTTCTGGCAACACCTTTATGTTGGTAATCCGGGTCGACACCAATCGTGCTGATCCATCCCACTATTTCCGGAATGCCAAACTCCCAACCACTCACCTCACCCACGATAAACCCTATCACTTTCCCTTCGAGTTCAGCGGCTAGACCCGATAGGGGGTATCGGGAGCTAGGAACCTCGATCTTCTCTCCCCAAAAATCTCGCCTGGCTTCACCCGAGACCTTCAGATCAATTTCAACAATCGCGTCCAGATCCCCAATGGTCAGAGGTCGTATATTCAATTTTGCCAAAAATTCCTCTTCCATCGGCTGCCCCTCCCCTTTTACTTTGTGACTATTCAATCACAGCGATCACTGCCTCTGCCTCGACCTCCTGACCTGCGGCCACATGAATCTCCTTCACCGTTCCGGTGACCGGAGCCACAATAGGCATCTCCATTTTCATCGCCTCTAATACAGCGACCTGATCATCCTCCTTGATCTTATCTCCCACCTTTACTGAAACTGAGACAATCTTGCCTACCATCGGTACAGTCACTGGTGTCCCCATGATATTCTCCTCCCAAGAAACAAATTTTTATTTAAAACCTCCCATTTCTTGCAATGGCGATTTCTCGTTTTGTTTCCTGTCCTTTTGCAAACTTAGAATCCATGGAATCGCATTTTTGCGATTAGATTGTGCAATGAATAACAAACTCTTCCTTTTTTGTCAAGATAATTGAAATGGCGTCTCCGAGTTTTTGGCAGCCATACGGAGGTTCCCCAAGATTTTGAGGAAAGAAAGTTTAGTTAGCATTTTAGTTATGTTAGTTTTTCTGAACGATTGAAGGGAGATTTGATATCCTTCTTCCTTCAACATATCGATATTTGTGCATAATAACATTTCTTAAAACCTAAGGAAACTCCAGAAAAAGTTTGAAAAAGAATTCATCTATTGAATTTATCCCAAAAAAGATGCATAATTCCCCCACTCATTTAAGCACTAATCGAATGAAGGTCACTTCATTCGGTCATATTTTTCACATAGATATAATCGAAAGGCAGGACGGAGATGGACTTTGATCTAACCCCGGAACAGGCAGCTTTGGAGCAGGCAGTCATTGATTTTGCCAAGAAAGAGATTGTCCCGAATTTGGAAAATGAAGAATTTAACCGAGAACTTGTAAGGAAAATGGGAGCCTTAGGCTTTTTTGGCTGTGCATTTCCTTTGGGTATGGGAGGAACAGATTTTGGTTCCCTTACCCATTCCATTGTCTGTGAAATCGTCTCCACATACGATTCTGGGTTACGCAGCCTTTTCAACCTTCAGGCCATGACCGTGCCTTATACCATGATGGAATGGGGGAACGAAGTTGTCCGAAAGAAATACGTTAAACCCTTGGTCTTGGCCGAGAAACTGGGTTGCACATGTTTCTCCGAACCCAATGCGGGATCAGACATTGCCGCGATTGAAACCCAAGTGGTGGACAAGGGAGATCATTACGTTTTCAATGGGACGAAGACCTGGATCTCTAACGGAACATTAGCCGATTATGCCTTGGTCTATTGTACCCATGATCGATCCCTCAAACGTAATGGCCTCTGTGCCATCGTCGTGGAGACAAATCAGCCTGGCTGGCAGGCCAGTGAAATTAAGAAGTTGGGTGACAAATCCTCACCCATCGCCGAGATCTTTCTTGACGATGTCATCGCACCAAAAGAGAACCTCTTGGGTGAATGGGGAGGTGGTTTCAAAATCGCCATGGCTGCCCTGGACAGAGGTCGGATCAGTGTAGCCAGTGGTGCTTTGGGAATTTGTCAGGCCTGCCTCAATGACTCTGTGAAGTACGCTAACGAGCGTAAACAATTTGGCAGGCACATCCGTGACTATCAGATGGTAAAGCAAATCATTGCCGATATGTCCACGTATATGGAGGCTGCCCGTTTACTGGTTCGGTGGGCTGCCTGGCGGAATGATCAGGGAAAGCCATTTACCCGGGAGATCGCCATTGCCAAGTACTTTGCAGGTGAAGCGGCTGTGCGCGCCGCAGGATGGGCTATGGAGATTTACGGTGGGATGGGCTATTCTTTAGATCTTCCTGCAGAAAAATATTACCGCGACTGCAAAGCCTACCAGATCGCTGAAGGAACGGCCAACATCATGCGCTTAATCATCGCTGACGACGCACTGGGAGTGAAGAAGGCCAATCGCCCCCGGTTGAAGATTCCCAGCGACTTTAAAGATCTGGAATGATAGTTAAACCAGAAATGGCTTAGAAAACCAAACCTCTATCGCTTTGATTACTCTCAGAACCTTCCGGAGTTGTGTTTCTTTCCACAGCCGTCTATCCCTTGCTGATGGAACGGTGGAAGATGGGTTAGAGGTCAATCTTCGTTTCATTTGGATGAAAAGATCCAAGGCCGCGTACTTGCCTCATCTCCATGGATAGCGAAGGATAGTGAAGGTGTCCCACGACATTTCATCATCACCGCGATGTGGGTGCTTTCGGAACCGATCTGTCTATTTCGATGCCACGTTATCAGAGACCTCGGCAATAGCCTTGACAAAGGCAGATGAATGGGCAATAAGTAAAAAATGAGAACAATGGGTTTAGACGTTGGTTCACATACCATCGGGATTGCGATCAGCGATGAGTTGGGGATAACAGCCCAAGGTCTCAAAACCCTCAAGAGGAAATCGACGGAAGACGATTTAAAAGAAATCGCCACGATCATTGGTCAATTCGAAATTGAAAAAATTGTGGTCGGACTTCCTAAAAACATGGACGGAACTTTTGGGAAACAGGTAGAATTCGTCCTCAAGTGGATTAACGTCTTAATGGATACGATTCAAGTTCCGGTGGTCACTTGGGATGAACGGCTCTCAACCGTTGGTGCCTCCAAGGTTTTATTGGAAGCAGATCTCTCGAGAAGAAAAAGGAAGAAGGTCATCGACAAACTGGCCGCCGTCCTCATCCTTCAAGGATACTTAGACCAAAGCAGGAGAACAAACCATGGCGCGCTCTCTTAGGAGCAAATTCCTGCTCCTCACGTCGGGTCTTCTCCTTTTCTTTTTTATTTTCGTTCTCTGTTGGTTCCTCTTTGTCCCCCCTTCGAAAACGGCGTCCACCAAGATCATCTTCATCAAAAAAGGAACTCCTCTCAAAAAGATTTCAGAAATACTCGAACAAGAAGGGATCATCAAAAATAGACGTTTTTTCGTTTTTCTCACCACGATTCTCGGGAAAAAAACCAAGGTCAAAGCAGGGGAATATGAATTCCATACTCAAATGCTTCCCCTCGAAGTATTTGATGCTCTGGTCAAGGGGCAGGTGAAGCGTCATCTGGTGACCATCCCTGAAGGGTATACCCTTTCTCAAATTGCTCAGTTGCTGGAGGATTTAAATCTTGTGAAAAAAGAAGAGTTCCTCCAAAAGGCCTCTTCTCCTGCTTTCATCAACGTGCTCGGCCTCTCTCAATTAGCAGGACCGACCTTGGAAGGCTACCTCTTCCCTGACAGCTATCACCTGGTCAGGGAGATGGACCCGGAGGAAGCGATCCAGATGATGGTCCATCAGTTTAAAAAAGTCTTCGGACCAAACCTTTCGCATCGGGCATCTGAATTGGGAATTTCTGAAAGGGAAACAGTCATTCTGGCCTCCATCATCGAAAAAGAAACTTCCCTGCCCGAGGAGAAACCTTTGATCTCTGCTGTCTTCCACAATCGTTTAAAAAAGAAAATCCCTCTCCAAAGCGATCCCACCGTCATCTATGGCATTAAGAACTTTAGCCGGAATTTAACCAAAGAACATCTGTTGAGACCCACTCCTTATAACACCTATCGCATCGCAGGACTTCCTCCCACCCCCATCTGTAACCCTGGGAAAGACTCCCTGCTGGCTGCCGTCCACCCTGCTTCTGTTCCTTATCTTTATTTCGTCTCCAAAAACGACGGGTCCCACTATTTTTCCTGCGATATCGAAGAACATAATCGAGCCGTTTGGAAATATCAAAAAAAGAGGTCTCCAAGAGAGGCGTTGAAATGATATCGAAGACCTCTGATAACACGGATTTCAAAAAATGATTAAACAGATTTTCTCCGTTTTCAATGTGTTTTTTTATCTGTGTAATCGTTTCATAATTTATGTAATCAGAGATTTCCGGATTTTTCCGGGAATCTCCAAAAAATGACTTGAAAAAAAATGAATTCTCATTTATCTTTAATCCTCGTTAATCAATAAAAACATTTTCTCACCCCTCCCCTCTCCCCTCGGTGGAAAGGGTGGTGGGGAGAGTAAAAGGGAGGTTTATAATGAAGAAAGACGTAGCGGTCATTGGTGTGGGCCAGAGCAGCTTCGTTAGAGGTTACGAGGGGTCTATCCGGGAACTGGCCTTCGAGGCCTTCAGGGAAGCCATGCAAGATGCAGGCATCACCCAGAAAGATGTTGACGCTTCTGTTTTCTGTTCGGCCCCTGAATATGACAAACAACGCTCCCCAGCAGGCGTCCTCGCCGAATACCTGGGTCTTATTCCTCAGCCGACGTTTTACGTGGAGACCGTATGCTCTTCGAGTAGCACCGGTGTAAAAGTGGGATACAGCATGATCAAGTCTGGCCTCCACGACGTCGTCGTCGTCCTCGGGTTCCAGAAGATGTCCGAGATCACGTCTGCGGAATCCCAGGAGAGGATGGGCCGGGGCGCTGACATCCAGTGGGAGGCACCCTTTGGAACCATGATGCCCGCGTATTACGCCCTCTATGCACAGGCCTACATGGCGAAGCACGGCTTGACCCACGATGACCTGATGGGTGTCAGGCTCAAATCGTCAACCTATGGTGTGGTCAACGAGAGGGCGGTCTACAGGAAAGCGATCAAGCCGGAGGACTTTAAACAAGGCGATCCGGAAGCAAAGATGGCAGGCCCCGTGGCATGGCCGCTCCGGGTAGGTGACTGTTGTGCAAACGCGGACGGAAGTTCCTGTATCATTCTTGCCAATGCCAAAAAGGCAAAGGCCTTTTCCAACAAACCAATCTGGATCTTAGGTATCGGTGCGGTGTCAGAGGCAGTCAACATGGCAGCGAGACCCGAT
Organism: uncultured delta proteobacterium; assembly: GCA_963827685.1. GTDB lineage: Bacteria > Desulfobacterota > BSN033 > BSN033 > UBA1163 > UBA1163. The sequence continues at coordinate 903,158 of CAWHBU010000003.1, forward strand.
TTCGCCAAGGGGCTGAGTGTTGGCTACGGAGCAGCCGCTCAGGCATACAAGATGGCTGGAATCACCTCGAAGGATGTCAAAGTGGCCGAAGTGCATGACTGCTTCACCATCGCAGAGATCATGGCGTATGAGGGTCTTGGATTCGCGCCGGTGGGTGAAGGCAAGCAGCTTATTCGCGAGAAAGCGACGTACAAAGAAGGAAAGATCCCCGTGAACGTCGATGGCGGCCTCCTTTCAAAAGGCCATCCCATTGGTGCAACGGGTGGATCCCAGATCCGTACCATCGTTCTGCAGCTTCGCGGTGAGGCAGGCCCCATGCAGGTGCCGGGGGAGCCGGATATTGGCCTGGTACACAACATTGGCGGCGTTGGACTTTACGGAAACGTTACGATATTTGGCAGAAACTAAGAAAAGATCAATGCAAAATTAGCAGTGATCAATTAGCAATTTTCAATGAAAAACATAAAGAGAAATTACTTTTCTCAGGTTGTGATGAAGGGATGAAAATAGAAGCCTCTCATTCCTACGGGAAAAGAGATCTGTTTTCTTTTACTGCAAATTGATAATTGCTAATTGCCCATTTTGCACTGATTATTTAAATGGAGGTGAGGTATGGGGTTCGAGAAATTCGGAAGGAAAAGCTTTACGGCCGTCACCAAGACGGCAAAGTTTGTCGATCTTCTTGCAGAAGGGAAAATTGAAGGGACCGTTTGTAAAGATTGCGGTGCAAGATTCTTCCCTCCACGGGCCGACTGCGCAAAATGTTTCTCAAAGAACATGGACTGGTTTGAGATGCCCAAGAAAGGCAAACTCGAAACCTTTACCACCGCCTATTATGCACCGTTTGGCTTTGAGGCGGACCCGCCCTATACCATGGGTGTTGTGGACTTTGGCAATGGTCTGAAGCTCTTCGCCCGGATGGCAAAAGACATAAAGCCTGAAGAGGTAAAGATGGGCATGGACGTGATCGTCAGACCTTTGAAATACGCAGATGATCAGCTTTCCTTTGAGATTGCGAAGGCCTGACCGTCAGAATCTGCTATCGGAGGCCAGGGTGATCCATGTCCCCTCCATTTAATCGTCTTGACGGATACAGCATTTTCGATGATAAAGGCGAGGTGAAGCGTCTCGTCGAAGGCTTAATCCGGGACAGGGACCCCGATGTAACCATTGAAAGTATGAGAAAGATGGATTATTGCTACCTCTTTACACTTTCTAAAAGAGGCATGACCACAGAAGTTGAACTGCTCCGAGCTGGAATCGAAGAGAGCGGGGAGTGGAGAAAAGGGAAAATCGACGAAGCCCTCATCGGGCTTTAACCCCTTTGTCTTTCGAAAAACCTTGTTACCGATACATCTCCTTGGCAGCCAAATTTTCAGGATCAACTTCGGTCGTTGAAAGATCAACGATCCACGTCCTGATTAAGGACGGACCCGCCCCTTCTCCCGAAGACTGCGTGACCCGATACTTATTCTTTCCGATCTCCTTCGCTTCATACTTCCATTTTAGATTTGGAAAAGATCGTGTTCTCTCTTCGATCATCCTCATTTCGACAGATCTCTTCTTACCCGTTGCGGGATCAGTCAGAGTGGGATGACTCCTTACCAACTCCACGGCCTTAGAAGCACGAGCCTTCGATTGACTCAAACTTGTCTTGCTCGCACTTGCTTTCATCGGAACGGAGATGAGACTCCCTTCCGTAATCTTTATCTCCAAATAGTTCCCATCCGCACTCAAGTAGCCTATTTGACCCGTGTCAAATTTTACCTGATAGAAATTCATTGTCCCCAAACGATTCTTAACCACCTCCATAATGACGAGCCCTTCCTTCTCTCTCTTCACTCTCAATTTTCTTCCCAGATCATCCGGGGATTCATAGAACTCTGCGGGATTAACTGTCGGAACGGTCATCAACCGTTTGCCAATGTTTCTTTTCAATTTGGCAAGCTTCTCTTTTTCATACTCCTCGATGGCCGGAATAGGACCGACTTTCGAATCCTCCTTAGGAGAAGACCCTTCCTCATTCTTCGCCAATAGGGATAAAGAATCTTTAAGAGAATGCTGACCGAGGCACGGGTAGGTTGGAATGAAGGAGAAATAGAGAAAAGCAATGAATACGATCAAAATAGGCAGGCGGGTATTCATGGATCAATCCTCCCGTTAAATTATCGCATGCAAATACGATGCCCTCTTCCAAAATTCATAACTCATTGAAATTCCTAAATCCGTAAAGGAGTACTTTTAAGGAGCTTGATCCGAAACATATCTTTTGTCCAATTTTGTGAAGCTCCACGCCCTATAGGGCGGGGCTTCCCGGCGAGGTAGTTTCCGTTTGTATTGTGCCCCTCGACCCCACCCTAAAAGGGTAGGACCGGGGCAGTTGCCGGCCAAAATCATAATCTGTTGCAGGCAACACGCAAAACCCAGTGAGACGAAAGAAAGGAACAATTAGAAAACCAGAATGTTTCTTCCAACTGCAAAGCGTGCGGGTTAGCCTACGATAGAATTCGCTGATTTACGATTGAAAGAGAAAGTAATGGTATTTAGTAAGTTGGAGCAGTTCTGAGATATTGGGTCACTATCGCATACTTTTTAAAGTTGTCTCCTGTTGATAAAGTTGCCATTCAAATAGCTCCAAAAGCCAAATTGTGCTCTGGCTTAAGAATCCGTCGATTAATAGCCAATATCTCGATTCTTGTAACGCAGCAACGCTATGTGGGTCGTAACGGACCAAAGAACTAAGCCAGAAAATCAAAGAATAAAGGATGGAGATTTGAGGAAGTCGCAACGGAAATTGCGTTTGGACTGGTATTTTGTAGACAAGCTTACCATCTTCCATGTGAGGAAATAGATTCATTGCTTTTATCTCATTTTCGATAAATCTAAAAAGCCCCTCTCTCTTCTTCTTGGGTATTTTCTTCGGCTTTTGGAGTTCAAAAGTCAATAAATTATCTTTATATGATTGAACCTGAATATACTTACTGTCCCTATATGTAATTATCTCAAGGAACTTTTGACGAGTTAATTTTAAGTCCTTTAAATCATCTCGACTGACTGAGAAGCGCATCCAGTAATCATTACTGGCCGGGGCAACAAAAGTATCTATCTTTTTGAGGGAGACTAACCTGATTGGTTCGTTATAAGTTCTTTCATATTCCGTACCCGTATCAGCTGAATAAGCAAACAGGTCCTTTATTTTTAGCTTCGTAGGATTTCGGATAGTAACTGGGTTTCCAATGACTGCTTCATATAATTCGTGCCATACGCCTCTGGTCGTGAGGCTCACGAATTCTTTTTCCATATTTACTAAATAGTCCATATTTGGTGTCCAGCTTATTCCGTGTCGATAATTCTCATTTGTCTGGTGAAAATTTGGCTTCTTAATTTCACAGACAGCCTTTGCAAGGTTGAGAAAGGCGTAATAATAGAAAAGAGGTGCTGTATTTGGTTTAGCGACACGGGCAGCTTGGTAGAATTCATTTGCTTGGGTCAAATATACTTTCAAATTGTTTGCAATGGCCAAACGCGCACTCCTTTTTTTTATTCCATAATAATTAAATAAAACCATATCCGCTACTTCCTTAGCGCATAGATGACTAATAGATGACCATACTATCTTCTCAGGATCTCCGATGGTTTGTTCTTGGATTTGCCATGGCAAGAAGGAAAATCCAGAGGATTCTCCAATTCGGGGTTTGGGAAGCACCATTTTATTGACCTACTATATCTTTTAGTTTGGGTAACAAAGCCTTACCATTTGAAATCTATAACTTTGGAGAGCTTCTGTCAACCAACGATTTCAGGAAGGAGTCTTCATTTTCCCAAATCCCACCAATCAAAAAAACCATGTTGAGGCTTTCACCTACCTCGGTCCAAGGAAATTCAGGAGATTGGCGATTATTGACAGAAATATTCATAAATAAAAAAACAAGGCGAAGCAGACTGTAAATGGCAGCCTACCTCGCCCTGCAAGATTAGAGTCTTGCCTTTCTTAAACTGTAAACAGGTATCTCGTTCCAACAGTGTTTAGGATAAACTGGCCTGGCATTTCCCTATCAAAGACGGTAATTGCTTCATATCCCGTACAGTGTGTAGGAACAATATAGTCTGGATTGACAGCCTTAATATCTGCTACTGTCCTCTGGATAAGCTCTGGTTTAGCTCCAGTCAAATGGAATCCACCCATGACTGCATGAACCTTATCAATACCTGTCATTTTTTGGGCATGCTTCACGATATTGACAATCCCAACGTGTGCACAGCCTACGAGGACGATTAATCCTTTTCCTTTCAGATTCAGAACTACCGCATACTCCCCTATGAAATTGTCTGGCACTAATTTCCCTCCTCTTTCGATTAAAAGATAAGGAGAACCTTTTTCATACTCCGTCACTCTTTCTACGCTCCCTGTCAAATAAGCTCCAGGAACTATTGGGGTTGGGTCTTTGATTTCCACAATGTTAACAAAACCCAAGCGTTCAACATTTTCTCTTTTTAATTGTCCCAGGCTGACAACTCCAGCTGGAAATTGACCAAATCTTTCAACAAAACCCTCCTCTCCCATGTATAGAGGGATTCCCTTGCGGAATTCTTCTTTTTTCGATTTTAGGATTTCAAGGAATGTCCCCCAATGGTCAAAGTGCCCGTGACTCAATCCAAGAGCTTCTACTGTCCTGAAGTCAATATTTAATAGCTCCATATTCCTGCTGACCCCTTGAAAATCTACACCGTAATCAAACAGGAAGGAATGGGGATTGCCACTTAACACCGTTTCAATGTGATAGGACAAACCATGTTCGGCATGCAGATTTAATTTATAAATATCAGTCCCAGGCTTGATCCCGATTCCATATCTTCTGGCAATTTTATAATGCTGTTTGAGTGCATCATAGTAATTGTCCGTGATGACTGTAACCGTAGCTTTCTCCACCTCTGGAATCTTGACTGCCCCATAAGCCAAATTCATTCCCCCTTTGACCATATCACCTGCTAAGACCAGAGCACCTGTGGCTAAAGAGGCCTTTACGAATTCTCTTCGATTCATCTTCTTTTCCATAATTATTACCTCCTTGTTGTGTATTTGCTGAGATTCTCCTAAGCAAAATTAGAATATCAAAAGTGACCTTCTTGTCAATACCTAAAATGAGATTGTGAAAATTATCTTTTTGAGGATTACCCTTTGAAAGGTTGTATAGAGGGGTAATTTCGAGGATTCACGATAACAGGAAGGAATCGTCGGAGCTTCTACGTGGGGAAACCCTTCAATGGGTGAGCTCTTGGCTAAAGCGGGGTTCTAATGAAACGGAGAAGGTAATTGCACCAAGAAGAGGACACACACTTAAGCTGAGGAAAACGAGCAGGCATAAGGTTTAAGGTCTGCTCGTTTTCAACTTAAATTGTCCTGAACGAAAGTTAATCTAAGAGAGCTGTCAATTGAACCCTCGACCTACTGATTACGAAACCTGAAAAATGATATTTATTGCATCTGGTGTATTTTACTTACTTATGGCTTATTAGGGTCTTTCTCTGTCTTGATTACTCTTTGTTCATAAGGTTCAGACATAAGCCGCTTCCAATCATCAAGTGGTCTGTCACCTTTGCCACTCTCAGGATGCCATTCCTTAACCCGTCTTGGCTTAGATTTACTGTTTGTCTTAATTGCCATTTGTCTTTGCCTCTTTTTGAATTTTAACATACTTCGTCAGTTTGTACCAGACCCTATTAGGCCTTTCCCCTTTATCTGAGACCTCAAACTCAGCGTCGTTCGATCATTCGCCTGGTATCGGATTCGATAAGAAATCCCTTTTTTCTCTTCCAGGATAGGGGGCTCTTGATAAATATCGAAGAGGGTAACTGCTCCAAAAAGAGGACACACACTTAAGATTGATGTTAGCGGTAGGCTTTTTTTCCCCTTGTGCAAAGGCTCTAAAAATGCACAATCTGTGATGCCTGCATAGAATTATGCCAATATGCCTAAGACTTGGAATAAGGCCATTTTTTAAATCTTAGGAGCACTTTTTCCATCAATTTACTAACCAACATCTTACAACTTCTTAACATTGCACGAGTTTTTAAACACTCTGATTCCAAGCCCGATAAGCCTACTTGTAGTTCACGTGATGGAACAGTAATTGGCATAATGTTTGCTCTTAACCACCTTAGAGGAAAGTAAAATGACCGTAAAAAAAGGAGACAAGATGAAAAAGAGTAGAAAGAAGCAGGCAAAGAAGGCGAAAGATCCGAAGAAAGTAGCGGCGGCAAAGAAAGGGTGGAAGACCATTAGAACGAAAGCGAAGAAACGGTAAGAACTTTTTGTTCTCCGAAACAATGCTTCCGAGGGTTGAGAAGGAAACGAGCAGGCACAAAGTTTAAGGTCTGCTCGTTTTACTCAAATTTTCCTAAACGAAACTTAATCCTAAAGAGATAGTGGATTGACTCCTCGACCTAACGAGTACACTTACTTATCTTCAGTCCAAGATGAGTGATAGATTCAACGATTACGGGTAGAAATGCGCACAAAAAAGGCAGGACCATTTCTGACCCTGCCTTTAATATCTATCTCGCTAATTCGATTTACCCCTGCTCATGGTGGTTCTGGGTCTCTATCTGCCCGCCAATTCTGAAGAACAAACTTGACATGATACGATCTCTGCGAGAACTCCCCTTGCGGGTAAAACGACGGGCAGGAAGATCTCCAGGGATGCTCAGGGCGACTACTATTGCATCTTGGCCCGACACGCCAAAGCAGTGCCTACCGGCAGGCAGGCGTTGCAGGATATACATTCCGCCTTGTCTGGTCCCTCTCCGGATCGCCAAAGGATGGGGAGATCCGGCTGGCGGATAAGGGGCCTGGACATTGAGACGAAATCCGCCGCCTTTGAAGTCAACACTTCTTCGATTTTACTAAATGACCTGAGCCCACCCACCAGGATGACCGTAGCGTTCGTCTTTTCTTTGAGCGCCTTGCCCCCCTGTAGGAAGTAGGCTTCTTGATCCTGAGCCTTGATGCCAGTCCGCGACTCGGGAACCATCACAGGAAGCCAGCCCAGCTCCTCCTTCTTCCGGGTCACTGCCTCCCACATGCCTCCGCTGGTCTCAATAGCGGCGAACCCAACCTCTGAGAGCATTTTCCCCACCCGGACCGCTTCATTGAGGTCTACACCTCCAGGAAGGAAGTCTGTGGTGTTTATTTTGATCAAGATGGGAAAACGATCACCGACCTTCCTTCTGGCGCGTTGATAGATATCTTTAATAATCCTGGTCCGATTCTCAGTCGAACCTCCGTATTGATCCTCACGTTGATTGGTCCGTGGCGACAAAAAAGTGCTTAAAAGATAGCCGTGAGCAGCATGTAATTGAACCCCGTCAAAACCAGCCTCTTGTGCCCGCCGTACGCCCTCGGCAAAGGCCTCGATGATTTCGTTTATTTCGTCCAGGGTCAACGCCCTTGGCGTCCGACCAAAGGTAGCATCGTAGACCGCGGATGGCGCGGTTGGCTCCACCACAGGGGGCGCTTCTCTCGGAGGTGCCATGACCTCAGGGTGCTTTTGAATATAAGCCAAAAAGGCTGGCGGGAGTACCGGCATTAATTTGGCAGCGTCTTCTCGATGAATGACCTGCCTTCCAGGATGGACCAATTGCAGCATCACCCTGCAGTCCGGAGCAGCTTCGTGCACTGCCTGTGGGATCTTTCGAAGACTCGCGATGAAATCGTCGTTATCCGCCCGTATGCTGAGATCGGGTGCCAGCGCCTTGGAGTATACGCCCGCGTAGCCGGTGATTATGAGACCCACACCCCCTTTGGCCAAAGTACCGTAAAGGTCAACCAAAAAGTCCGATACCTCACCTTTACTTGTGGCTGCGCTCTCGTAGGTGGCCGAACGAACTAAACGATTTTTGATTTCGAGCTGTCCAATGCGTGCCGGAGTGAAGACAATCGAGTCCTTTCTGATAACCATATCCCCTCCTTGGATTTTTAACCCATTCCAATTGCTTTAAGAGCTTCCTTAGCTTCAAGCCATATGTTTAAAGAATAGGTGAGGCCAGGCACCCCATAATATTTTGTGTAACGGGCAGTGAGAACCTCCATCGCCGCTGAAACTTTGGATTTGTCGAACTCATAAATAACAATGGATTTAATTCCCGCCCCTACTTCGCTGCTGACATAAGGTCCTTTCATGGTTATGTATGCAGGTAGAGGGGGTTGCTCAATAAAACGCTTAGCGTGTTCTTTTACACTTTCCGGGGGATACGACAAAATACCTATGATAACCATTTTTAACCTCCTTTTCTGTGGCAAAGAAATAGATGAGTTCATTTAATCGGACTAAAATCCCGAACATCAAAAAAGTATGCCCCCAAGAAGTCATAGCAACCCCTTAGAGGCTTCATATGGGCATCTTGTGATAACCCCATTTCATACGGCACCCAAGAAGGTTAGAGGTTAAGTTGTAAGGTTAATTAGGGACAGGTGGGAAATACTATAAATACACCATACTCTCATCTGCATGGAAAATCAAGGGAAAAATTCCATCCATAATTTACCCCATATTGCTGATTTTCGTTTGAAATGTTGCATAGAAGGGCAGAAATCGAAAAACAAGATTACAGTCAACTATTTTTATATAGCCTCCTTTACATTGAAACATGTTCGCTGAGAAAGCATTGCAAAGATCACTCGAATGAGTTTATGAGCTACAGCAAATAAGGCTTTTTGAGGGGGGAGTCCTTCCTTCCTTCTTTCTCCTCAGGAAATAGGCTTTAAAGAAAACATTTTGAGACACCACAGAGGTCGTCATAAGATAAATCGCTCTTCTTAAATGCCGATTGCCTCGTTTCGACAGTTTGCTGGCACCCAGAAATTTCCCTGACTGATGAATCGAAGGATCCAATCCCGCAAAGGCAATCAGCTTCTTAGAAGAAGTAAAATTCTTCACCTCCCCCACTTCCGCAAGAAAAGGGACAGCGGTATTTGGACCTACTCCCTTGATCGATTGGAGGATCTTCAAATCTTCTACTCTCGTCGCTTTGCATAAGTCGGTCAGAAGTTTAGTCAATCCCTCCATCCGCTCTTGAAGATGTAACAAGGTGGCAATCTTCCCTTGAACAATGACCTCTTTTGCTGGACTCGCCACGGCCACGGAACTCTGGGCCGCCTTAACGATATCCTCCGCCGTAAACGTCAGTTTGTCCCCCACATAGGGCCCCCTCAACGCCTTTGCGATCGCCTTCCGTTTCGCCCCTCTCACCAAACGAGCCGATGGATACTGCTGCAAAAAACGAAGCATCACACCTGTATAGAGATTCCCGATGGATTCAAGCTCCGGAAAGATCGTTCTCAGTACCCTCTTGATCTCTACCTTGGTCGCTGAAATGAGATGACAGAGTGACTCCCTTTCTCGGGACAGATCCCTCAGATCCTGATGATCTTGGGAAATAGAGAATTGCGAAATCTCTTCATGGTGATCCAAAAGAAATCTCGCGATCGTCAGAGCGTCCTTTTTATCCGTCTTCGTTTTCCTCAGGGAAAGCTTCGCAAAATTGGAAATCAACAGAGGATTCACCACGACCGTACGGATTCCTTGGGAACTAAGAAACGAGAAAAGATTGATATGATAGCACCCGGTAGACTCCATGGCCACGATCATCTGATCCAGTCTCTCACCATGAGAAGAAAGGGCCTTCAGGAACTCTGAAAACCCATGGGAGTTCATTTCATAAGTCCCCGAGAAATGCCCTTTGCCCTCCTCATCCAGGCCAGCTGCAGAGAAGAAATCCTTTGAAACATCCGCTCCAACCAAAAGCTTATACATCTTTCTCCCTCCTTTCCTGAATCGGCAGGACAATGCCTCCCAACCAAACCTCCACCGTGACCAGGGTTCACAGACCCAATCAACCTATTAGGGTTAAGGGAGGCAGGGAACACACTGTACTAAGGGTTCTCAGACCCAGGAAGTAGTTCGTTCTCCTGCCTTTCCAATCTCTGATTCTTCTATAACACAATTGTTAGTAGGAGGAAGTTATCTTCAGAAAGAAGGATGAGGATTTTATCTTCAATTCAGGCTGACCTGCGTTTATGGGTAGGCCGAAGACCAAAGATGGGAAGAAATCTTATCTCCTTCTAATCTTCATTGCAGAAAGGTATACGGCTACTCCCACAATAAGAAATAAACCAACTACCATTCCAAAGGCTATCCCTGTCAAATAGGTGCCCCTGGATAGGAGCGCAATAGGATTCCAGCTCGGTTCTCTGATAATTCGACCAAGTTTCCCGCTATATTTTTCAGGAATGTCGGGAATCCCATCGCCTTTCTTGCCCGGAAAGCTCTTCACATACTCCATGAGGCAAACCCACTCCTTGAGTTCCTGAATTCCAGGTTTTTCCTTATCTCTATCCACCCTTAACGGGAGCAGAAGATCAAAGGGATTGCCCTTTAAAAATTTTGTGGCGATTGCGTTTCCATTTCGATCCTTCGGGACAATTTCAAGAATACCATAGGTAAAACGACCCACAAATTTGAGAAAGGTCGCGTTATAGAGGTTGGCTGCAACTCTATAAAGGGTCTTATTCGATTCCGAATAATCGAGAGGTTCATATCCTTCCTCCTCACTTCCCATCAAGATATCCGTTACCCTGTCAAAGATCACCCGATTAGGGTTGTATTTGAATCTTAATCCTGAAACCTGGAGAAAGTAGTTGCTCCCTTTTTTGGGATAGATGCTCGTCGACACCTCGAGGATCTTCTTAATCTCGTGAGCGTAGAGGTAACAAGTGATAAGAGGATATCCCATGGTATCCTCCCCTCTGCTGATCCCGAGCGGGATGGTGCGAAAGAGATCGCACACGGCTATTCTCCCTGTCTTCCCCTTGAGAAGATCATCACGGATCACTCCGTTTGATTCAATGGCAGCCACCACCTTGGTTACAGGATCCTTCTGGTCATAATCCAATCGATTAATCGCCCATCGCATAGCATCCGTGATGAGGTTTCCTAAATTGCATTCCTCCTCCAGAAGTCGCAAGTCAAATTGTGTTTTTCCGATTACCTCGTAGAAGCTCACATGAAGATCCTTGAGAAACTTCTCATTCACGATCCCAATGTAGGATTCGATTCTCTTTTGAATCTTCTCATCCCCGAGAATGGTATCATCGATATCCACCAGCCTATATCCTTTCAACTTTACCTTACCCTTTTCATAGGCGATATCAAGGACACCCACATGTTCCCCAAAGGCACCCGCTTGAACAATCATCGTTTCATTCACGATCAGAGGGGTTTTCAGTTTTGTATGGGTATGGCCGCTTACAATAATATCAATGCCTGGCACCTCCCTCGCCAATCGATCATCTTCGGAGAGAGACTTTTTTTGTTGAATACCGCTGTGCGACAGACAGATGACCATATCGACCTTTTCCTTCTCTCTCAGTGTCTTGACCATTTCACGAGAAGTGTCGATGGGATCCCTGAATTTGACAGGGGCTGCAAAGGGCGAGACCTCCGCCGCCTCTTTTCCCAATATCCCGTAAATCCCGATCCTGATTCCCTGCATTTCCTTGATGATATAAGGTTTTACGAGACCCAGGTTGAATATCTCTTCAAGCGTATCATCTTCACGGTTCTGTTTATCGAAAATGACATTCGAAAAAACAATCTCTGGCATTCCCCCTTTCTGATGAGCCGAAGTGAGCATTTTCGCCAACCCCGAAGGCATGAGATCAAATTCATGGTTCCCCAGAGTCACCACGTCATATCCCATCTCTTTCAACAATCGCAGCTCCAGCCCTTCCTCGCGAGCCACCATATGGAAGAGCGAACCCATAAGGAAGTCGCCGGCGTCTAAGACAAGAGTTGGATTCGTTCTCTTGGCCTTCTCCGATCTTATCGTTGCCGCTATCCGGGCCCAGCCACCTACCGTTGCGTCATCATGGGTTTTTAAAGGAGTGTAGTCAATGTTCGGTGCAAAGCCGAGAAGATGGGAATGAAGATCATTGGTATGTAGGATGGTGAGGAGCCTTTCCTCCCCAAGAACCCGTATAGGATTGAGAATGGTACCAATCACCAATATCCAAAGAAATGCCCTCATTCCTTTCAACTCCATCGAGGTGAGGAGAGAACAAAATCCCTTTGGCCGCCATGACATGGTTGTCAATCCTCAATTATGGGTTTTGATATACACCCCATTTTGCATTTTTGCCCGATAAAATCATTGGGAACGGTGTTATATTGCGTCAATATAATCTACAAAGGAATTATTCAGATGGGCCTGGAGTATATCCCCGCTATCCGTTTGAGGTTGTAATATACACCTTTTTTAGGGTTTTGGGAAATGAATAGTCCAGCAAGAAGTCCTCTTTTTTCCAAATCCCGCCGATCAAAAAAGCCATGTTAAGGCTTTCACCTCCTACTCATCAAGTATGTTATAAGGGCATGACATAATGAATGGGTAAAGCCATTCAAGAGGAAGGGGCAGGAGGACTTGATTTTCACCTGGGTCATTGAATCCTTTTTGTAGTGTGTCCCCTGCCTCCCCAAACCCTGATAGGTTGGTTGGGTCTAAAGAACCCTTGTTATGATGGAGGTTTGGTGGGGAGGCTCATCCTGCCTATTCTCTAACAATTTAAAAAGGAGGTGTAACAGTGTCGACACTTTTCGTTGGGATTGACGTTTCTAAGGATTATGCTTCAGCTCAAGGGTTAGATCGTGAAGGGAAGAAACTCTTTTATCTTGAGTTTTCAATGGATGGAGAGGGATTTTCTCGGTTTCTGGACAGGGTGAAGGCCCATTGTGGGAATCTTTCAGAGGTTACCGTGGCGATGGAATCCACGGGTTGTTACCACATCAATCTATTTTCCTTTCTTTCTTCGGAAGGGATTCCCTGTGTGGTGATCAACCCTCTGCTGATTAGCAATTTTGCCAGGTTATCTTTAAGGAAGACCAAGACGGATAAGAAGGATGCTCTTACCATTGCTCAGTTCCTTTTGGCTCACAAAGATTCCCTTTCCAAGGTCGCGTTTTCACAGAATAGTCAGGATCTCAAGGACCTGGCCAGAGAGCGAGAATCTCTGACGGTGATGATCTCGGGGTTAAAGAATGACATCCGGAGGCTCCTCAAGATGACTTTTCCGGAGCTGGAGCATCGGTGTAAGATCTTTACGGAGACGATGCTCCACGTTCTGATCAAGTTTCCTTCGGCCAGGACCCTAACAGCGGCAAAGCCCAAAGAGATTGCCAAGGCCCTGATCCATGTCGAAGGGAAAAGGAAACGAGTATTGATCAGTGCCGAAGAGATTATTCAAATGGCCAAGGCCTCTGTGGCCACTGACAGTGCAGCCAAGGAACTAATCCTCTCAGAGAAGATTTCCACCCTTCTTTATCTCGAAGAGAAGAGGAAAAAGATCACAGGGGTATTGGTGAAGACCTGCCAGTCGATGAGAGTGGAGGATCTCGAGATTATCACCTCCATCGATGGGATCAAGCAGATTAACGGTTCTACTTTTTTAGCGGAGTTGGGAGAGATGAACCATTTCAAATCCCACAAGCATGTGATTGCTTTTGCAGGGCTTGATCCCTCCATTCACCAGTCAGGTCAATATGAGGGAATCAGCAGAATATCCAAGAGAGGAAATCGTCACCTAAGACGAGTGATTTTCCTTATGACCACTTGTGTGGTAAGGAGCAATAATATTTTCAGGCAATATTTTCTTAAAAGGAAGGCAGAAGGATTACCGCCTAAAAAAGCAATTCTTGCCACGGCTCATAAATTGCTGAGGGTCCTTTTTGCCATGCTAACAACTAAATCTTACTTTCAGAAGGAGGTGGTCGAAGTATAGTTGACTACTACTTTTCAATCCAGGATAATCCCCAAAGCCGACGATTACGGGCTGAAATCAAGTACTTCAATACAAAAGATGAAAACCATATCGAAACATTTTTACCTGCTTAAAAACAGAAGATAGATAGCAGATATTCAAACTTCTGCGATATCATAATTCATGGTCTTCTCCCGTTTGAGCCCTTACGGTGTCTAATAGGATTGAGTTACTCCGATACGGGGACGGGTTTCAAAACCCGCCCCTGTACTGCCTTTTAGTACTCCGGAGGCATAGGTGGGGGCGGTGTCTCCTTTTTCGGTTTCTCAGCCACAACCGCCTCTGAGGTGATCAAAAGAGAGGCCACGCTGGCCGCATTCTGTAAGGCTAACCTCACAACCTTCGTTGGGTCGATGATCCCTGTCTCCATCATATTTACATACTCTTATTTATCGGCATTTAATCCGAAGGCCCCTTTCTCCTGTTTCACCTTCTCCACCGCTACGGAGCCTTCCTTCCCGGCGTTCTCAGCTATCTGACGAATGGGTTCAAGGGCCCTCAAGCCGCCAGCCTAAGGGTAGTTAGTTAAACGTCTATCTAATTTCGATGAAAGGATTCTCTCATCAGGCGTTCCTTTGGGGTCGGTTGACCGGATAGAGGGTTGAGGTAATGTTTTTCATAAAGCACGATCCATTAATGGAAGTGAAATTCCAAATGACTCACCAAGGACCGCCAACTCTTTTATCGTGGCCGGAACCAGAGGTATCCCATCTTTCAGCCGTTCTGTCTCGGTTCTCAATTCCGGTTCCCCAGGCATCAGAATCTCTGCGGCATTCTGCGCTTTCGCGCTTTCTTTAATGCTTTTGATGTAACGGTCCATCTCTTTCTTAAAGTTTTCCCTTCCGATGAAGCAGTCTGGGTCGATGGCCATGAAGGAATGACAAGTGCCCTGAATACCCGTTTTATCCTCTTCATAGAGGCTTTTGATCTCTTTGGTCAGTTTGCCACCCGTGAGCACGGCGGTGAGCATTTCATGGACCAGCACCATTCCATAGCCTTTATGGCCCCCCACCGGCGTCAGGGATCCCCCTCCTTCATACCCTTGATAGGGGTCGTCAGTCGGCAAGCCGTCTTTGTTAACGGCCCACCCCAGGGGAATTTTCTCCCCTTTTTTGCGGGCTAGGATGAGTTTCCCAGACGACACAACACTCAATGAAAAATCCAGAACTACAGGAGGGTATTGATCGGCGGGAATGGCATAAGCCATAGGATTATTGCCTATAATTCTCTCTCGTCCGCCCCAGGGGGACATCATGGGAGCAGAGTTGGAGACGACGTAGCCGATGAAATCCTTCTGCAGAGCCATTATGGGGAAGAGGCCGGCCACGCCGAAGTGACCGCTGTCTTTCACCGAGACCCAACCGATGCCATACTCTTCCGCCTTCGCGATCGCCTTCTCCATGCCCCGGTAGGCGGCGATATGTCCCATCGACCCGTGAGCTTCCAGGAAAACCGTGGGGCCTTTTTCCCTGACGGCCGTCAGTTTGCACTCTTTGCGTACATACCCTTTCTGCAGCCTCAGGATATAAATAGGCAGGCGGGTGACGCCATGGGTTTCGATGCCCCTTAGGTCCGACCTTACCAGTAGGTCGGCTACAATCTCTGCATCGGCAGCGGGCACCCCTGCTTTCATGTAGGCCTGACAGCAGAAATCCTTAAGGTCGGCGAACAAAACCCGCCGGACAGTATTTTTCTCCATAACATGCCTCCTTGGAAGAAAGTGTCATTTTCTGTGTTAGGTGTCAGTCTTGGTCTTTTGCACCCACTCTCAGGGGACCTTAACGATCCCCATTCCCACCAATCCAAAATTGATGATACCTTGATGAAGACTCTCAATTTGACAGACTTTCTCCCCTGTCTATCATTCAATTCCAGCCAGACGTTTAGCACATCTCTTCTTATAATCGATATCTGACTCCCTGAAGATTGTGACCCTGTGGGCCGCCGGTGAACCTCCTCCATGAATATCTGAAATCGTATCCGCACTCTCCATGGCCATCTTTTCGATCAAACGAAGCATCTTGATCCTTTTCTCCACCGGCACTCCGGTAGCACCCTTCAAATATTTTTTCAGCAATTCTCCAATTTCGGAGTTTTCGAAATCCCTATCCGAAGGCAGATCGGCCACAAACCCACCTGTCACATCGATGAGAAGGCGGGTGACTTCAGCCATCTCTTTCCCTTCGTGGATCTTGGAGGCATTGGCCAAGATCGGATCGATGAAATAGGTCCCCGAAGACTCTTTCTTCCCTTCATAAGAGGCTGCCAGGCTACAACCGTAAAGGGTCTCTGCCATATGAATCATGTTGATAACCTTTTCCCTGTGTTGGCTTACTTTTGTAGTTCCGTTATACTCCATCATCAGCAGGGCTGCGCCAGTCATGACATCGATTTTCCCCGATTTACAACCGCCGTGGGATTGACGATGAAAGGCAGAAAAGCGGCTCACCACCTCTCCCGTAAATTCAACTTCTCTGAACATGAAGACTCGATCCCATGGTACCAACACCTCGTCAAAAATGAGTGTAGGACAGTATTTGCTATATCGGATATTACCGCAATCCACTCCTTCGATCTCACGAGTGTCCATGGAATTTCTTCCCACCACATGGATGAGCCCTTCCGTATCCGAGGAAATGGCAAAAGCTAAGGCATAATCCTCATCCCCTTTCTGCATCACCCTTGTGGGAAGTACAATAATTTCGTGAGCACTCAAGGACCCTGTCTGGTGAACCTTTGCTCCCCTCACGATGATCCCTTCTTTGGTTTGTTCGACCACGCGGAGGTACATATCTTTATCGGGCTGTTCGTGAGGGCTCAGATTACGATCTCCTTTTACATCGGTCACGCTGGCATTTCCTGTCAGATCATTTTTCTGCATGTATTTCAGGAATTCCATGAACCGATCATAGTAATGGGTCCCGTATTTTTTATCGATGTCATAGGTCACAATCGAAAGGGTACAGAGGCAGTCCAAGCCCGTGCATCTCTGGTGGCATGTTCCTACATAGCCTCCCAAGATACGGTTGATCTTCACACGCATCACAAGATCTTCAATGGACTGTGGGGGCAGGGTAAATCGATTGATATGCTCTCCTGTTAAAGGAGAGATGGTGGTAATGAGATCCTTATATTTTTCGTGATTCGCCAACTCATAAGTTGCACCTGTGGCATTAATCCCTGCGCGAATACGGGGATTATCCACCACATTCTCTATCTTCTCGCCAAACATGTAGGCCGTAGGTTTCAATCTTCTCAAACTCACCAGGTATTGTTCAAATGTCTTTAGGGCCATCTTTCTCCTCCTCCAATGAATCTAAACCGGAAGTTCCAAACCTCTTCGAAAAGCATTGAGATTCAGGGCTGTCACCATCTTCGGAACACTGACTTCAATCGCCTTCTCCATCGATTCCACAGAGAGAAGACCTGTCTTTTTAATCAGGGCCCCTAAGATGATCAAGTTAGCCACAATGATATTCCCCATCTCCTTATCTGCAATGCTCGTTGCGGGAACGGAGAGAATTTCATAATCCCCTGGCCTCGCTCCCTTCACCAGATCGGAATCAATCACCAACAACCCTTTGGGTTTAACCTTATCGATATATTTGGGGAGCGCTTCCTCAGCCAGGGCGATCAGGATATCCGGCCTTCTTACCTGGGGATCGGAGACAGGTTTTTCAGAGATAATCACCTCTGCCCTCGCGGAGCCACCCCTTAGCTCTGAGCTGTAGGATTGGGTCTGAACAGCCTTCTTGTCTTCAAACAGAGTTGCTGCCGTGCCCAGCAGAATCCCTGATAAGACAACTCCCTGGCCACCCACTCCTCCAATGAGTATCTCTGTTCGACTCATTCGACTCCTCCTCGGGTTTTATTCTTCATCTTCTCAACCTCCTCCAACATTTCTGGTTTCTCCATGTCGACCAACTCTCCGACCACGATCCTGTCCTTCAACTCCTCGTCTGAGAGTTTGGCTGCTTCCTTAGGTGAGATAGACCTCTGTTTATAATCCTCAAGCATCTGAACAGCACTCCCCATCCCTGTCTTTCTTCCAAACTGGATTGGGCATTGTGAAAAAACCTCAATGAAGGCAAACCCCTTCTTCTGGATGGCCTTCTTGATCGAGTTGGTTAACTGCCTCGGATGGGCCGTTGTCCAACAGGCAACGAAGGAGGCCCCTGCAGCCATGACGAGCTTCGAAATGTTAAATGTGTTTTCCACAGTACCGTAGGGTGTGGTTGTCGTCTTTATACCCATGGGCGTGGTCGGAGCCGCCTGACCCCCAGTCATTCCGTAAATCCCGTTATTAATGCAGAGGACAACCATCTCAACATTTCTTCGGGCATTCTGTATCAAGTGATTCCCACCAATGGCCACCAAATCCCCATCCCCACTAACCACCATCACCTTCTTCTCAGGAAGGCCCATTTTAATTCCAAAGGCAAAAGCGATCGGTCTTCCGTGGGTGGTGTGAAGCACGTCTGCATTAAAAAGCGGACTGGGGATCCATGCCGCACAACCAATTCCTGAGACAAAGACAAAATCGTCCAGTTCCATATCGAGTCCGTCGATGGCACGAAGAATCGCCTGAACAACGATTCCGTCTCCACAGCCCGGACAGAAGGTTGTATAGGTGACCGAAGGTCTTATAAAGCGGTGTAGGGGATGTACAAGCTCACTCATTTTGCAACCTCCCGTATCATTTTTAAAATATCCTCTGGATCTTGGATCTGCCCGATCAGTCTTGGAGGAAGAAAGGAGACTTCGGCAAAATGAGCCGCCTCTGCCCTGATGTATGGGTAGACTTGGCCGAGATTATTTTCCAGGACGATGACATGTTTTGCCTTTCTGGCCATGTTTCTGATCTCTTCCCCTGGAAAAGGCCACACAGTAATCAGTCGTAGCGTCCCGACAGGGATCCCATCGTCCCTTGCCTGAAAAGCTGCTGCCGCTGCTGCGCGGGCCACAGCCCCATAAGAGACCAAGACAATCTCCGCTCCCTCATAGTCGCGTTCAACCAGGGTGATCTCTCTCATGTGCTTGAGGATCTTATTACTGAGCTTCCGGATGAAATTGTCCAGCACAGAGATATCAATTAAGTTTCGCTTTCCAAATTCATCATGGCATGAACTGGTGACGTGGGCTTTAAATCCCTTTCCAAAGATCGGCATAGGAGCTACATCCTCATCGAGAAAACCTTTAATCTTCTGGATATCGGTCCCTGGTTCAGGAATCCTTCGATACTCTGTCTGGATTTTTTCAGATTCTGGGATGATCACTTCCTCTCTCATATGTCCAACAAAAGCGTCGGAGAGGATAAAGACCGGAGTCCGGTACCTCTCGGCATAATTGAAAGCAATAACCGTGTAATCGAACATCTCCTGGGGAGAGGAAGGGCAAAGGGCGATAATCTCATAATCTCCATGGGAGCCCCTTTTTGCTTGAATCATATCTCCTTGAACTCCGACGGTAGGCATCCCTGTCGATGGAGCCCCCCTCTGGACATTGACGATGACACACGGTGTCTCCACACTTATGCCAAACCCGATGTTTTCCAGCATCAGACTGATCCCTGGACCAGATGTGACGGTCATCGACTTCTTGCCGGCCCAAGAGGCACCAATGACCGCTGCAATCGAACTGATCTCATCCTCCATCTGGAAAAAATCACCTCCAACCTGTGGCAACCGTTCTGCTAATCTGTTGGCCACTTCAGTGGCCGGAGTAATCGGGTAGCCTGCTGTGAACTCACATCCAGCGGCTATGGCACCCTCAGCACAGGCTACATTGCCCATCATGAAATATCTTCCTGTAAGCACCCTCTTTCCATTCATTTTTTTGATCTCCTTTGCGACTTTTCTCCTGATACAACAATGGCTAAATCAGGACAGAAGATCATGCAGTTCTCGCATGCGGTACATTGATCGCCCCTCGCGACCACAGGTGGTCTGTAACCCTTCTGGTTCAACGTTTCGGAGGGCTCAAAGACCTCTTTCTGACAGACATAGAAGCATATCTTGCAATCCTCCGCACCTTTGCATAGCTCGCGATAGATCCGCAATGCGGCCATCTTTTTCTCCTTTCAGTCTCTTCGGAAGTGGAGGCGAAGGAAGTCTCCGCTTTTTCCCTGAGAAGGGTTTTCCAACCTTGTACAAAGGAAATCAATCATGTATTAGAGGTATTTATTTTGACAGGATTTAAAGATCATTCAGTGAACTTCAGAATCTTTCTCAATCATGTAGTGTATCTTTTCACGAAGATAGCCCGGAAGAATGGTCTCTCCGATCTTCTTGGTGATCCTTATTGAATTAACATTTGACATATTATTTGAATTCAGCTATATTGGAGCAAATTTAATACGATTATGTATGCAATTTTTAAGAAATCCTGTCAAGCTTTTATCTCTCACAAGTATTTGTCATCGACACACAACGGTAGACTTACTATCCTCCCTCTTACAAGGGAAAGTTCTTATCGGCTATTGCCAAAATGTGCTAGACCTCGCTCAGTGGTTTCTCTATGATGGACTTCCTTCGAATCTGTTCAGCCGTGGGCTCTCTGTTGAGAGATGCCTGAAGCTCCGATGATAGAAGGTAATGGTGATTCAGCAGGAGAAAGTTTTAGAAACTCACAATGAAAGGAGGGGACTATGATTTCTCTTCATGTCAATGGCAAGGTCTATCCGGTGGATGTTTCCAGCGACACGCCCTTGCTTTGGGTTCTCAGGGATTATCTGAACCTCAAGGGCACCAAGTACAGTTGCGGTATTGGGGAATGCGGGTCCTGTACGGTCCATATTGACGGCAAGGCGGTGAGGTCCTGCACGATTACCGTTGGCGAGGCCCAGCGGAAGAAGATCACAACAATCGAAGGGCTACCGGAGAACCATCCTGTGAAAAAGGCCTGGATCAAAGAACAGGTTGTCCAGTGCGGCTATTGCCAGCCCGGGGTGATCATGCAGGTAGCAGCTCTCCTCTCCCAGAGGCCCACTCTTGATGCAGATCAAATCATAACCAAGATGGATGATGTGATCTGCCGGTGCGGAACCTATCCGCGAATCAAACGGGGTATCAAGACTGCCATTCAGATGACGAAAAAGGAGGTGAAGAAATCATGAGAACATCCATGACAAGACGTACTTTTCTAAAAGGCTCCTTGGCAGCCGCTGGCTTAACCATCGGAGTGTCTGTCACTCCTTTTGGCCATCGGCTTCTCAATGCGTCTGAAATAGACAGTTTCAGCCCGAATGCATGGTTTAAAATCACACCCGACAACAAGGTCGCCATATTCATTGGCAATTCCGAGATGGGACAGGGAGTTCTGACTGCCCATTCCATGATCATCGCGGATGAGCTTGAAGCAGATTGGAAACAGGTCAGGGTGTTTCAGGGCGGGGCAAAGGACGAATTCAAGAGCCCTATCTTGAAAGTACAAATTACAGTAGGAAGCGCCAGTGTTAGAGGGTTTTACGAGCCATTGCGAAAAGTGGGCGCAGCCGGACGTGCGATGCTGATCAAAGCAGCAGCCGAGACCTGGAAAGTCCCTGAAAATGAGTGCAAAGCTTCACTGGGAACTGTAAAACATGAAAAGAGCGGGCGCACCCTCACCTACGGTCAACTCTGCCTGAAAGCAGCGAAACTCGAAATTCCAAAGGATCCTCCCCTTAAGAAAGAAGAAGAGTTCAGATATATGGGCAAACCCATGCCCCGTGTGGATGTACCGGAAAAGGTGAGCGGTAAGGCGGTCTATGGTCTCGATGTTACGCTCAAGGATTTACATTATGCCGTTATCGCACGGCCTCCTGCTTATGGTGCAAAGCCCCTATCATTTGACCAGAAAGCGGCAGAGCAGGTGAGCGGGGTATATAAGGTTGTTCAGATCCCTCAGGGGATTGCAGTATGCGCGAAATCTGTTGGTACGGCTTTAAAAGGACGGGATGCGCTGAAGGTGAACTGGGACAAAGGTGTCCTTCCGGACATGAATAACGATTATGTCGAGAAGTCTATGAGCGAAGACCTGAACAAACCAATGGTCTCCGTGGTGAACACAGGCGACACCAAAAAAGCCATCAGTGGGGCAGCTAAAAAGGTTGAAGCAAATTACTATGTTCCTTGTGTGGCACATGCGCTCATGGAACCCATAAACTGCACTGCCTATGTGCAAAATGACCAGTGCGATGTGTGGGCACCTACCCAGACTCAGACAGTCACCCAAATGGTCGCCTCAGGCGTATCGGGATTACCTCCGACGAAGGTCAATGTGTACACCACCTTTCTCGGATGCGGCCTAGGTAGAAGGGCGAGGCCGGATTTCGTGGCGGAGGCAGTTGCTATTTCAAAAGCCACGGGGAAGCCGGTCAAGGTCATGTGGACAAGGGAAGAAGATATCAAGTACGATGCCTTTCGCGCGCCCGCGTCTCACCGGATTGAGGCCGGCCTTGATGCTAAGGGCCAGTTGATCGGATGGTCTCACAAGGTCGTCAGCCCTTCCATCTTGAAAGACATCGCTCCTGCTGCAATCAAAAGCGGGATCGATTTCTATTGTCTGTGGGGTCTTGCAGATGCACCAGACTCTCCAATGTGGAACAACAGGATCCAGTATGAAATACCGAACCTCAACATCGAGTTCCTCATATCCAATCTACCCATGCCTGTGGCTCCATGGCGTTCGGTCCAGAACGGTCCCAATGCCTTTGTCATTGAATCTTTCGTCGACGAGCTGGCGCATGCGGCAGGGAAGGATCCCCTCGAGTTTCGCCTACAGAATTTAAAGAACAATATGCGCGCTCGCCGCGTGCTAGAGACGGTGGCTGAAAAGGCTGGCTGGGGCAAATCCATACCAAAGGGCCAAGGCAGGGGCATTGCCCAGCATGCATGCTTTGGAACCTGGACGGCCCAGGTGGCCGACATATCGGTGGACAAGAGAGACGGCACGATCAAGGTTCATCGGATTGTGGCGGCTGTGGATTGCGGACCCGTGGTGAACCCCGATCCCTTGGTAGCCCAGATTGAGGGGGGCATTATTATTTCTCTGGGCACGGCACTCAAGGAGGAGGTCAAGTTCGCGAATGGTGGCGTCAAATCTGCCAATTTTGACGATTATAGTGTTATGCGGATGAATGAAGTGCCTGAGATCGAGGTCCACATTGTCAAAAGCAATGAGAAGATCGGCGGTATCGGAGAGGTGGGCGTTCCTGCTGCAGCACCTGCTGTTGCAAATGCGTTCTTCAATGCAACCGGTGTTCGGATAAGGCGTCTCCCCTTGAATCCTAAGACTGTTATGGAGGCCATGAAGAAAGTGTGAGATGATGAACGGAACTGAGTGTGACGGGATGCCACCGAGCTTTTGGCCGGCGACATCCCGTTTCTTTTCTGACTATTGACATTGGCCAAAAACGAATCGCCGATAGCGCATGGCTCGTGGCCCTATTGAGATGCTGAAAAAGGTACGGTGAGGCAAGCGACTCAGTCTTTTACTCTATTCAAGCGAGAAATAGAAAAAATTTTAACGATAGATCAGGAGGCATTAAACCTCTTCGCTTGCCTCCTGCCAACCCTCGACATGCGAACCTGTAAATAGCGTAATCGAAAAACCTGCTACACATTCTTCAAAAACTTTCTACCATTCTCACTGAAAATCCCTTTAATCTGTTTCTGAGAGAGAGGCAGCCTTTTGATCTCCCCGACAAATTTCTTAATCTCCTCCCCGCCTCGGATCTCCTGAGGATAATCGGTACCAAAAAGAAGTTTTTCGGGCCTGATCTCAACCAGGGCACACTTCACAGGGTTGATGTTGCCAAAACATCCACCCATGTCAAAGTATAGCCTGTTCAGGTAATTCCTGAAGGGTTCCCGTGGCAATTTTCCATGCCTTGGATGATCCGCTATTCCCCAAAAGACCTTATCCTGATAGGGCTCGATCCGACCCATGAGGGCCGAAATTCCGCCTCCCATGTGGGAGATAATAAAGTCTAATTCTGGAAACTCATCCAAAACACCGCCGTTGATCAGCCGTATGACCGCGAGCACCAGCTGAAATTCCCTGCCCACGCTCCGCCCCAGATCATAATCCAGATAGTTCCCTGACGAACTTAGGGCTGGATGAACAAAGATGAACAGGCCCAACTCTTGCACCCTACGGTAAAAAGGCCGCAATTCCGGTGCATCAAGTTCTGTCTCTCCAACGGCCGAAGCAATGACAACCCCTTTGAACCCCAGTTCAGACACCGTCCTCTCCAGTTCACGAAAAGATGCCTCTCCCCCCAGAGGAGGAACATGAGCCATGCCTTGAAACCTACCTGGAAAACGTTCTTCAACCCATTTTAACTTATCATTCACCATATGACATTGATTCACATCATTGACCAAACCGGAAGGTGAGGATAGGATGGCTACATCGACACCAGCCTGATCCATACAGGCAATGTGCTCTTCCAAAGCGAATAATTGCCGGCGAGGCATGGAAGCAGGTACCCCATTTACAAAAATGGTCCTGGGCGTACCGCCCGGCCCCAACTTATCACGCACCAATTCTTCCGGCGAATAATGAATGTGAAAATCAACAATCATACCCATTCTCCTTCGTTCTGCTTATGATTGTAGCTTTCTTTGAATTTGACGATTAAACACGCACCCCTTCTGCTCAGGTTGCTTTTATTACCTCCTCATCCTCAATCTTTTGAAATCGAGGAACAACTATGATTGAACTTATGATATATTGAATTTTTCCATATACAATAGAGGTCAAAGCCGTAAGCGGACTAAAGTGCCTCAACGCGACGAGCATGGCCATTGCCGCATTTTCTACACCGACTTCAAAACATATGGCCTTGCGTTGTTTATAATTAAACCCGAAGTATTTTGGGAGATAATATCCTAATGAAAGCCCCGCCACCGCCTGTATAACACAAACGACCACAAGATATAGAAGGATGGAAAATTGTTTGATCAATGTACTGGTCCCTTTGGACATGGTGCCCATAATGATAAAAGTTAAGCATATGACCGCTATCGGGCCAAGTGCCGGCTTAATTTTACTTATATATTTCTGAAAAATAGAGCCTAAAATACTACCCACGACTACAGGCACAAGCACTATCCATAAGAGATCTCGAAAAATCGCACCCGCATTCAGATTGGCCATGCTTCCGGCCAGCCACAAAATTAAGAGTGGCTGTATAAAAGGCGCAATGATCGTATTGATCGACGTAACCGAAACTGACAGCACCAAATCGCCCCCGCTAACCATGGTCAGTGCGTTTGATCCTCCTCCCGTCGGTGTTGTACCTAAGATGATCAAACCAATAGCTAAGGCCTTCCCAGTAGCCCCAGGAAATAACTGAATTAATACTAAAGAAAGAAGAAAGGCAACTAAAGGCATGCATAACCATCTCAGCAAAACACCAATTCCAACCACTTTAGGGTGTTTCAGCATGCCTTTCCAATCCTTGAAACTAATAGCCAGACCCATGGAAAACATGATAACCATTAGAAGATAGGGGCCAAAAGTTGGTACTAAGCTTTTCTCAACGGAAGGATAGAATAAATAACCGAACATGACGCCAAGCATAAGATAACGTGACGGGTCTGACGCTATATAATTACTTATCTTTACCCACCAAGGAAGTGATGGGGAAGGTTTTTTTATGTCAATATAGGCGAAATAACCCAATAGTATCCCGACGATCCATAATATGATGTTGGCTGCACTCACTATTGGCATCGCTCCGAGTGGGATACCAACGAATTTTGAGGCTACAAAAGGAATGAGAAAACCTAAAGTAATGCAGATACTGGAAAGATATTTTAGTCTTTTTGCTCCCATGGCAATCCCTCCCCTAAATTAGTTTAGAACGCACAATCTCGCAGTTTGTCCACTTTTTGCTCAAGATCAAGACACTGTTTCTTCAAATGACATACATCATTGGATGAAAATTTGGCCCGATATATCTAAACTCAAATAAATGGATTGATTTTGGAATCAGGTAGGGAAAAAGGAAGTGTATCAAAAGAACCATTAAGATCCTCATTCACCCAGCCGTCGAGGAAGCTCACCGCCATCTTCACGGCAACCATAGGAGAAATTTCCTTTCTCCCTGCCAGCCTCAATATGACCTCGTGCCTGGTATGGTCAGGATATTTGTTGTGCTCGAAAACTTCTAAGGATCCTCCAGAAATGAGGTCTGTAAAGAAGAAATCATCAGTATCCCCGTCCCGTATCTCCATGAAGAGTTACGAGTGAGGGATATTTTTGTGTAAACATCCCCGTTGACTTAACCCTATCCAATTGGGCAAGCCCGTAGAACTTTTCCCTTCGGGTCGATTAGAGATCTACTCACTTTAAATCTACAAATACCCTATCGCTACCGCCCGCTTGTGGCGGAGTGAAGACAGCAAAAATCTTGAACTCGCCATCACCCGCCGGATGAATGCCGTGGATGTATCCTCGCGAACAGAAATGAATCTCGCCAGGATGTACTTTTACCCATTCTCCATTGATATACAGTTCGCCTACACCTTTATAGATGTAAATAGTTTCATCTGCCGAGCCATGATAGTGAACTGCGAGGCTGGGTCTCTGCGCGATCATTAGTTGGTTGCGCAGCGTCCCCATAGCCGCGTCGATCCGCATGGTTTTGCCGGGCTCGAATGGATGAGCGGCGTACCATTCGTCTAAGTTGATGTTATAGCCTTTCTTATACTGAGTATCCAGTAATGACCAGTCGCCCACAACAGCACCCACCTTGGCGGTGGTTATTTCGCTGTTTAGGAACACCCGGTCATTGGGAGGTGGAGATGGAGTGAAGATAGTAAGTTCCAGTAATGGCTCGTTGCCCACAACACGGGTAGCGTGGATGACTCCCCGGGGATTGTAGTGCAGGGTGCCCGGCTTCACCAAAACCCATTTGCCGTCAACATACTTTTCGCACTGGCCTTTAATCACAAACCCAATTTCATCGGCAAACCTATGGTAATGCAGATCGACAGTCTGACCCTTGTTGGCCGTCGCCATTACCGTGACCCGGGGTGTCTGAAATATCGGTTCCATCCTCATCATTTTCCCCGGTTCCACGGGATGAGCCGCAAACCACTTCTCAAGATTCACGTTAAAAGGGCCTGCGTAGTTGGTATCGATCGAGCGGGCATCGCCGATCAGTTTGCTGTCGGGAGCGGCCAGTGCCCCCGTGCTCAGCAAGAACAAACCTGCAAGAACTACGATTAAAATGCGTTTCATGTTTGTCCTCCTCTCATTTTGATTTGGTATATTATTTCGTATACCACTATGGAAAATTTTGTCAAGCATTTTTTGCACCATTTCTTGCTCCAGCGGTAGGCGAAGAGAAAAGAACACCGATGATTATCAACGAATCCTCATTTTCCCAAGATCGTGCCGGTCAAGAGGTCGATTTGAAACTTTCGCCTACTAATCCTCAGTAGTAATAAAGACACATATTTGAAGATTACGAAATAAAAGTTGGGTAAAGATAAAATTTATGTCCCTTTCTATGCAACAAGGTGGAACTAATCTGTCCGTAGGCTGCGGGATGCCCGTAGCCTATGCTGGCACCAATTCGATGCCGAGAAGAAGCCTCGAAGGCTTACCGACCCAGTGGCTTAGGAGGTTCTTTCCCTTCTTATTGATTTTTGATCCAAATTTGGTAAACTCATAATGAAGTAAGGCACTCCAACAAGAGATTCTTATAATCTTTCCTTTTTAAAAAGACAATAATGCCTAAAAGAACCACCATCACGGAAAAAGGGCTTGGAGAATCACTGTCAAGAGAGAGGGCAAACTTTATTATCGAGCAAAGCAAGATAAAACAGGTAACACCCTATGTTCTGGAAATAATCTTCTATGTTTTTGTGCTCATTCTTTTAATCACTGGGACTTATTCGAGGAATAGAATTTGGAATAGCGATATTGAACTCTGGACCGATTGTGTAAAGAAATCTCCCGACAAAGACCGACCGCATAACAACCTTGGAAATGCTTATACCCATCAGGGGAAGTATCAAGAAGCTATTGCTCAATTAACTGAAGCGCTGCGGATTAACCCCCATTACGCTGATGCACATAACAACCTTGGAATTGTGTATACCTATCAGGGGAAGTATCAGGAGGCTATTGCTCGATTGACCGAAGCCCTGCGGATCAACTCTAATTTTGCGGAGGCCCATAACAACCTTGGAAGTGTCTATACGTATCAGGGGAAATATCAGGAGGCCATTGCTCAATTTACCGAAGCCCTGCGGATTAACCCCCATTACCCGGAGGTACATAACAACCTTGGAAGTGTTTATGCGTATCAGAGGAAGTATCAGGAGGCTATTGCTCAATTTACCGAAGCCCTGAAAATCAACCCCAACTACGCTGAGGCGCATAACAACCTTGGAAGTGCTTTCAGTCATCAGGGAAACTATTCAGAGGCCATTGCTCGATTGACCGAAGCCCTGCGGATTAACCCTAACAATGCGGAGGCACATTACAATTTTGGAATTGCTTTCAGCCGCGAGGGTAAGTACCAGGAAGCTATTGCTCAATTTAGCGAAGCGCTGCGGATCAGCCCCAATTATGCTGAGGCCCATAACAACCTTGGAAATGCTTATACCCGTCAGGGGAGGTATCAGGAGGCCATTGCTCAATTTACCGAAGCCCTGCGGATCAGCCCCAATTACGCTGAGGCCCATAACAACCTTGGAAATGCCTATGCCCATCAGAGGAGGTATCAGGAGGCCATTGCTCAATTTAGCGAAGCCCTACGGATCAACTCTAATTTTGCGGAGGTGCATAATAACCTTGGAAATGCTTATACTGATCAGGGGAGGTATCAGGAGGCCATTGCTCAATTTAGCGAAGCGCTGCGGATCAACTCTAATTTTGCGGAGGTGCATAATAACCTTGGAAATGCTTATACTGATCAGGGGAGGTATCAGGAGGCTATTGCTCAATTTACCGAAGCCCTGCGGATCAACCCCAATTACGCTGAGGCCCATTACAATCTTGGAATTACATATCTTACGATGGGCGATAGCAGCTCAGCCTTCAAAGAATATCAAATCCTAAAGAAGATGAATCCAGGTTTGGCCAACCGTTTCTATGGAAAGACTAAATAGACCCCTGCCCTTCTGGTTTTTATAGGGTGAAAAACGATTAAAGGCAGTGTCCGAAGTGCCCCTTTCTTTCAGGCCTCGCTTCTCATCTCCGTATCGAGGATTACTAATTGAAACGTTGCACTATTAAATAAAATTGCAAAATAACAGTTTCAGGAAGGAAGCGTTCAAAAGGGGATTACTTGATACGCCTATTACTCTGCACTTTAAGACCAGCGCGTTAGTTGACGATTACCGTTTCTAGGCTGCGGAGTGTTGTCGAGTTGCCGCTCCTGCAGAAGCAGTCGGCGCAAGGTTCTCAAGTGGTTCAAAATTCGGCGACTGGTGGTCATGGCCTGACTCAGTTTCGCCAGGTTGGCGGAGACAAGCTGGAGGGCTTTCTTGCTACGTTCCGAGCGATTGCTTTCCGACAGTGCGATGTCCGCATCCACGTCACGCCTGGATTCATTGATCGCTTCGATCAGCAGTTTCACAAACTGCTCCGCGCTTTCGATGTTGTCAAATGGAGTCTCTGGCCTGTAGCTCATGCCGTTTGTGACCCTTCCACTACTGCCTTCGCCTATAAGACTGGCCCAAACGCTATATAATTGTTGCTTTCATTGATTTCTGGATTAAAATTTACCCGAATAAAATAGATCTCATTCGACTCTGTATTTGAATGATCAGATAAAACCTTCGTTATCCAATTCATGATTGACTGCCGAGTTACTCTTTCTGAATCCCTTCTTCTCTCGGGTAGTATCCCGATTAATTGTTCAGCCCCTGTTTTGAGACGAAAATAAAATTCGTAGGCCACCATCACGAATCCCTTCCTCTGACATTCTACTCCATGATATAATATTCACAATCATCATTAAAACAAGATTAAAATAGAATTAGAATTTTCTAATTTTTCTTGACCTGCCGAGTGATTAGTGCCAAAGGTCCCAGAGAGAATAGAGTACTCTATTTGCAGTCGAAATGTTGAATAGATCGGAAATCCGATCCTCCGAGGATCACAGGAAGAAGTTCTCGGTCAGTACTTCTGACAGTGATCGTGCCTTGGGGGGTGGGGTTGCTGAAACTGCCAGGGATAAATTTAGAGTGAAAAGTAAAGAACCCCGCAGCAGAGCTGCGGGGCATTAAAATTCAAAACTTAATTGCTCCTGTTGCTGATACTTTATATAGCGACGTATGACTTCAGAGGTAACTTTGTCTCCAACAGACCGAACAAAATACCCATCACTCCAAAACTCTCCACCCCAAAGCTCTTTCTTCACCTCTGGAAACTGCTTGAACACCATTTTCGCCGAGATACTCTTTATGATCTGCACAATCTCTGCCGGACAATACCGAGGAGGGGCAGACAAAAATAAATGAACATGATCATCCTTTACCTCCATCGTATCTATCTCAAACTCGTACCTCTCCGATATTTGCTCAAAACTCATCTTAAGCCTTTTTGCCAACTCACCTCCCAATATCATCTTCCGATATTTGGGAACCCATACCATATGATATTTCAAATCGTAGACCGCATGGCTTGTTCTTTTTATCGAGCTCATGCAGTACTTATACCATGTCTTATCGCTTCGCGAACCTGTTTTCATCCGCCCAGCAGAGCTGGGCGGTATTCAACAGGTATTTTTTATAAACATTGAAAAAAACAAACCAAGAAACTCCTCTCCCCTGGCGGGAGGGGATTAAGGGGAGGGGGACAAAAAAGGTGATAATGCACCCTCACCCCAGCCCTCTCCCCTGCCTTCGCCGAAGCGGCTTCGCGCAGGCAGGCATCAAGGGAGAGGGGGAACTAGATCGAGTTAATGTCTATTCTTGGGTTGGAATTATAAGACGGGAATCGGTCGAAAACCGAGGATAGCAAGTTGTTCTTATGCGGCGCAAGGAACCGAGCGTCCGGGCAAAATTTCCATACGGTATTTTCTCACGGGCAGCTTTTCAGACATTAGGAACTCCCTGATTTTCGAGAGGGGCAGAATCTCCAAATCCATGCCGCGAAGGGTTTCACAGATCTCGACGAAATATCTGCTCCAGACTCCACCTTCCACCTCGGCATGGACAGGGAGGACGTGCATTCCCCCGTCCTTCAGAATTTGAAGAATGGTTGAAACACCCTGAGGTACACCGATTTCTTCAAGACAAGGAAGATCCGAAGGAATTTCCATCAGACCCGGAATTTGATGAATAAAAGGTTCCTTCGCCCGCGTGCAGCTCAGATATCGAAAGGAGTATCTTTGCACAATCTCCAGCACCCTGTCGTCAATGATCCAAGAAGGCGCTCCAAAAGAAGAAGGCTCCTGTCGAACCAATTTCCTATAAGCGCTGATGCCCTTCTCAAACCAATCCTCAATCCATTCAGAAGATCGTTTATGAAGTTCATCCTGCCATCGCCTGTGATCCCAAGCATGAAACTCCACTTCATGCCCTGCTTCAATAATTTGCTCAACGAGGTCCGGGAAAGAAAGCGCAATCATGGGTGAGGGAAGCAGCGTGCCGTACAGGGCGGTCCTCATTCCGTAAAGGCGGCCCGCATTCGTTCTTAACATTTTTCTAAGAAAGCGCGGGTTTTTTACCAGTTGAAGGATGGCCCTCCCCGAGGCATCCGGCCCCATGCTCAGATAAAACGTCGCTTGAATACCAAAACGGTTTAAAATGGAGAGAAGGCGCGGGACACCTCGCTTCATACCGATATAAGTGTCGACATCAATCTTAAGGCCCAGAATGTTTTTTCTATTTGTTGCCCCCGACAAGGTCTTCATTCTCTTCTAAGAAAGCATCGAGACTATTTTTGAGGGATTCTTCAAGCCCGATCCTGGGTGTCCATCCAAGAAGCTTTTCGGCTTTTTCGATGCTGGGTTTTCGGGTGTAGATGTCCTGGTAGCCTTTCCCATAATACGCGTCTGAAGAGGTTTCAACGATTTCGGAAAAAACCTTGTCGTCTCTATGCTTAGGATGGGCCATAAAAATTCGTTTCAAGAGATGGGCAAGTTCCCTTATGGAACATTCGTTGTCGGGGTTGCCGATGTTGATGATCTGGTTCTTGCAACAACCGTCTTTGTTTTCCAGAATTTTCATCAGGGCGCCGATTCCGTCGTCCACATGCGTAAAACATCGCTTTTGATGGCCGCCGTCCACCAGGGATAGGGGCCTCTTCATCAGCAGCTCCGCGATGAACTGTGTCACAACCCTGGAACTTCCCTCCTTGGCGGCATCCAAAGAATCTAATCTTGGGCCGATCCAGTTGAAGGGCCTAAACAACGTAAACTCCAAGCACCCCCGGGTCCCGTAGGCATAGATCACTCGGTCGAGAAGTTGCTTGCAACATGCATAGATCCACCGTTCTTTATGGATGGGTCCGAGGACGAGAAAGGTTTCATCTTCTTTGAATTCGGGATCGGGGGAGGTACCATAAACTTCTGAGGTGGAAGGAAAGACAACTCTTTTCTCATACCTCACACACTGTTTTACAATATTGAGATTCATTTCGAAATCCAGCTGGAAGACTTCCAGCGGATGGGTCAGATAGAGCTTCGGAGTGGCGATAGCCACCAAAGGGATGATGACGTCACATTTTTTGACGTGATACTCGATCCATTCCCAATTGATCGAGATGTCCCCCTCTATGAAATGGAACCGAGAATTGTTGAGGACTCTGTCCAGCCTGTCGGAGGCGAGGTCCATACCATAGACACTCCAATCCGTTGTATCAAGTATCCGATGGGTTAAATGATGTCCGATGAAACCATTGACGCCCAGTATTAAGATCTTCATTTTAAGACTGCGCCTTTCTGTTTTTTGAAAAATTCAAGGATCTTGTGGCCATTCATCCTCTGCTTACCCACTTCGATATCCAACAGTCTCAATCTTCCATCAGACACCCTGACGTACACATTGTCTTCTTCAAACTCCAAGGTACCCACAGGGCGATTCGAGACGCTGTCCTCTTCAGGCAAGGCCCACCAGATGAACAACTTTTCACCTTCGGGAAGATGGGTGAAGGCTCCCGGATAGGGCTCTGTGACAGCCCTCACCAAATTGTAAATTTGCATGACCGGCCAACTCCAGTCTATCTTTCCGTCCTCAGGCCTCCGCCCTCCATAATAGCTCCCTTGTCTCAAGTTCTGCGCCACACGGGGGGCACTCCCTTTTTGGATAAGCGGAAGCACCTCTTCAAGGAGCTCCTTTGCCTTCACACAAAGCTTTTGGTAAAGCGTATAGGCGGTATCTTCAAATTCGATGAGCACTTCTTTCTGCCCAACAATATCCCCAGCATCAGGCGCTTCGACAATGTGATGTAAGGTGACACCCGTTCGTCGTTCCCCGTTCAGAAGAACCCAATTTACCGGACACCGCCCCCGATAGGCTGGGAGCATCGATCCGTGGAGATTAAAGGAGCCCGCGGATGGAATCATTAAGATGTCTCTGCCCAAGAGGTTCCGATAATAAAATGAAAAAATAACTTCGGGCGAGATGTTACGGATCGTCTCGATCCATTCGGGCGTGTTGACATTTTCAGGACAGAATACCGGGATCCGGTTTTTCTTTCCCCATTCGGCAACGGAGCCAAACCAGATGTTCTCCTCCGGATCATCAAGATGAGAAAAAATCGCCTGAATATCGAATTCTCCCCGCACTAAGGCCTCAAGGCCAGCCATTCCTATATTATGATACGCGAATACGACGGCCTTCATCCGTGGGATAAATCCTCTCAATCGTGTACTCCGGTCTTCTCCTGACTTCCCTGTATATTCGACCGATATATTCGCCCATCACCCCCAGAGCGAAAAACTGGAAACCCACAAAAGCAAAGAGGATGGAGAAGAGCGTAAAAACACCTTCAGCAGCCCAGCGTGCACCGTAGATAATCCGGGCAATACCCAAAACGACGCCAAGGGAGATCCCCAAGAACGCCATGCCGATACCGGCATACATGATAAACTTCAATGGAAAATCGGAGAATGAGGAGACCAAGTCAAACTGAAGATTGATGAGCTTTCGCAAGGAGTAATGGGATTCTCCGCCATGCCTCGCTTCATGAACCACCTCAATCTCTGTCACTTTTTTGGCAAAGTAGGTCGCCAGTGCCGGAATGAAGGTGGAGTGTTCATGACAGGTCACCATCCGCTCCACAATATTTCTCCGGTAGGCCCGCAGCATGCACCCCCAGTCTGACATATTCACCTTTGTGATCTTCCGTGTGATCACGTTGATAATGCGGGAGGGGAAAGTTCTGAAGAAGGAATCCTTTCGTTCCTTTCTGATCGTGCCCACCACATCGTAGTTCCCTTCCTCCATCACCCTTATAAGATTTGGAATTTCCTCGGGGGGATTTTGGAGGTCAGCATCTAAAGTGATCACGATGTCCCCTCGGACGACAGAAAACCCTGAAAAAATAGCTGCATGCTGCCCATAGTTCCTCGTTAGTTCTACAACCTTTACTTCAGGGTAAATCAAGAAACTTTTCAAGATCGAAAGGGTGTTATCCCGACTTCCGTCATCCACGAAAATAATTTCGTAACTCTTTCCCATCTTTTGCATGACAGGCTTGAGTCGTTCAAGCAGGTGGGGCAGGTTTGCCTCCTCGTTATATACTGGAATGACCAGAGAGATCATCGCTTCGCTATCCATCTTCTAACCTCAAAGTTGCATAGAAAACACTGTCAAAGGCAGGTGGGTGTGCTGGGCCACCTTAGGTAAAATTGCGTGTTCCCCATAAAATATAAACCGCATTATAAAGTTTTGGAAGCACACTCACCTGCCGATTTTGTGCAATGTTTAGGTTAAGATCTCCCGAACGGCTTCGCATACATAAGAAACATCCTCTTCCTTCATATCAGGAAATAAAGGCAGGGATACCAGTTTGTCGTTGGCCCGTTCCGTTTCTTTCAACTCTCCCTTCTTTATCTTATATCGTTTCTGGATATAGCTCAAGCGATGTCCAGCGGGGAAATGAATTCCATATCCGATCTGGTATTCGGACAATCTCTGCATAAAACGCTCTCGATCCATAGAGATAACTTTGATGACAAAGAGGTGCCATGCGTGCGTATGGCTGTAGGTCGGTACACCCGGTAATTCCAACCCCTCCACCCCCTCTAACCATTTCCTGTATAGATCAGCCAGTTGCCTTCTACGGTCATTCAGTTCCTCCAGCCTGGAAAGTTGAGCAAGACCCAGTGCGGCTTGGATATCGGTTAGATTATATTTAAATCCCGGTGTCTGAATGTCATATTCAGGGTTCCCTCCCTTACCGTATCGTTTCCATGCGTCCCGTTCAATACCATGAAATCTGAGAAGTTTCAATCGGCTTTCAAGGCGATCATCACTATGCGTGATCATGCCCCCTTCGCCGGTCGTGATGTTTTTAATTGGATGAAAGGAGAAGATAGCCATCTGCCCCCACCCTCCTACATGGACGCCCTTATAATAAGTGCCAAGACCGTGCGCTGCATCTTCGATGACAAATAGGTCATACTTCTTGGCAACACCCAGGATCTTATCCATGTCGACCGGGGCCCCTGCAAAATGGACCGGGACGATGGCCTTCGTTTTCTCTGTAATCTTTCCCTCAATAAGATCGACATTTATATTCAACGTATCGTAATGAATGTCGACAAAAACCGGCTTCGCCCCCAAAAGCGTTATCATATTCAACGTGGAAGCAAACGTCATGGACGGAGTAATAATCTCATCCCCTCGTTTTATGTCCAAGCCCAGCAACATGAGGTGCATGCCAGCCGTGCCAGACGAAAGAGAAAGAGCATGCGAGGCACCTGTGAGTTCACAGAATTTCTCCTCAAAGGCCTTGCAGAGTGGGCCCGTGGTGATCCAACCCGACTTTAGACAAGAAACAACTTTCTCTATCTCCTTTTCACCGATCGATGGCCGGCTCAAAGGCAGAAAATCTTTCCTGATCTCCATTAGACACAATCCAAATCTTCGCCCCTTCGGCGGCGCGAAGCTTCGTCTTTGAAGGCGGTGTGAAAAGCGCCGCTCAGGGTGAACCCTGAGCGAAGCCGCGGCCTTTAGGCCCAGGAGTCGAAGGGTTCATTCGGGTTTGACATCGGAATCGCGGAAGACAAAATGGTCTGTCATCCCAGAGGACTTCTGTGGTGCGAACCCTCTTTTTTGATTCCGCCACATTTTTTATAGCCCATTACACAGTAAATGTCACCATTTTCTTCACAATGCCGATCTACCCCAGATGTGACATACTTGACGATCCAGTGGAACGTGGGTTACTAATCAGGTTGTCACAAGTGATCATAAAAAAGGAGAAATAAATGAAACCAGCATGGTTACTCTTGATAGCCGTATGTTCGGCCACTTTAGGTCAGATATTCTTCAAAAAAGGCGTTTTTATGACAGGAGAGATAACTCTGAAGGGATCTGTGATAGGAGAATTATTTATGCTCGTACTGAATCCCTTCATTTTTTCCGGATTGGTCCTCTACATACTCAGCACGATCATTTGGCTCATTGCGCTGTCTAAAACGAGCTTAAGTTTTGTCTACCCTTTTGCCTCTCTCATATTTGTTTTGGTGATGCTCTCGGCCCGTTTTGTCTTCCTTGAACCTGTCCCACCCTTACGCTACGTTGGGATCGCAGTGATTTGTGTTGGATTCTTACTATCATCACTGGCCTAAAGAAAACCCTCTTCGTGAGGATCAGAATGGACGCAACCCCAACTCCCAAAACAAGCGATCCAGATTTCAATATCCCAGAGTCGCCTCCCGAAAAAAGGAAGAAGCGCAGGTTACCTGCGTGGCTGTTTCTCCTCATTTTCACGTTTTCCCTCGGAATCATCTCCATTTTGAATTGTGAGCTTTCGATTCATGACACGGCGAGAGTGGCTGGGATTGCCCGGGAGATGGCTTTCACCGGCAACTATTTCATCCCAAGACTCAACGGCCAGAATTTTCTCGAATACCCTTCGCTCGGATATTTGCCCATCGCCTTCTTCCTGTCAGCGAGCAAAAATCCACCTGACTTCCTTGCTATCCTTCCTATAGCGCTCTTAGGAACCGCAACGGTTCTTCTCACTTTTTTGATCGGAAAAGTATTAGCGAATGAACGCGTAGGTCTCATCGCCGGGTTTATCCTCGCCACGATGTCGGGGTTTTTCATACTTCACCGGCGGTGTCTGGTCGACCCAACGCTTCTCTTCTTCACAGTGCTCAGCCTCTATGGCTTCGTTACCGGTTATCAAACTCCTGGAAGGCGTTTCCGTTTTTTTGCAATCTTCTACCTGGCCATGGCCGGAGGCTTCCTTTCCAAGGGGTTGATCGGGATGGCCGTTCCCGCGGGCACAGCACTTATCTTTTTGATCGTAAGAAAGGATTTTGCTGCTATCCGAAAACTCTATCTTGGCCGGGGAATTCTTCTCTTTCTTCTCCCAATCGCTCTGTGGATGGGCGGAGTATGGTGGCTCGAAGGGCCTGATTTAATCAAAGAAGTGGTCCGACAAAGCTTGTGGCGGTTTCTCTCATCCTCGGCTGACCATTCAGAGTTAGTCCATTTCTATTTTATTCCTGTCCTCCTGAACACCCTCCCCTGGACGCTCCTGCCGCTGGTTTGGCTTTGGTATCGATGGAGGCGTCCCCGATCGGAGAAATCTTCGTCGCTGAATCTTCTTTCCCTTTTTGCGCTGGTCTGGTTTCTGACCATTTTCGTCGGACTTTCAATGGCTTCAGCCAAACGGACCCTCTACATCGCACCCCTTTATCCTCCCTCTGCTTTGCTGGCGGCCTTTGCATGGGCTCGCCTTTGTGAAAAGTTCCCAGGCGTGAAGCGCCTTGAAACCTATGGAATGATCATCCTTTTCTTCGCCTACATCAGCGTCCATTTCATTATCCTTCTTCCGTCTGAAAAGAAGGATAGTTTCCGACCGGTCTTTGAGGTCGTCAGAAGTCAACGAGGCCATGGTCCTGTTTATCTCTACGGGGGTTCAGAGGCTCTTCAGGGTGCAGCGGTTTTCTACATGGGAGAGACCGTACCCCTGCGTAATAAAACGGACCTATTGCAGGAAGGATTCGAGGCACCCTCAGGAACGATTCTTATCATCCCTTTCCTCTCAGGTGATGAACAGCTCCTTGCTAGTCTTCGGGCAAAGGGATTCCGCCTTCTCACGGAGAAGACCATCAGAAAAATATCGCTCCAGATTTATTCGAATAGCCCCTAAGGAATCCGTGAAGCATCCTAACCCCCCTTCATCCCCCCTTAACTTAAGGGGGGAATAGAGGGGGGTTAAGGGTTCACTTTATTTCGTAATAGATTGAATCTCCAAATAGACGAGATCGGATCTTCCCTTCTTCAACCAAAGGTCTGATGTGTCTGTCCAATTCACTCTGTGGAATTCCCATCCCTTTGGAGAGGTCAGATAGCGAAAGGGGCCTTCTTTTCAGAATCTTCAGTATCTCCTCTTTGATATCCATCTCCGAAACCATGGATGGATGGCGGTCAAATTCAGAGATGATCGAAGCCTTTTCCCCGAAGAATGCCCTAATCTCTTCCATCTCCTTTTGATTCAAAGGGACTGCCCATTTTTCAGAAGGAGGTCGAACCACCGTGTTAAGGTGGATGAGATCAGGTTGGATTCGATCAACCACCTTCTTCATTCTCAAAAGTTCTTCTTTGCCATCATTGACGCCTTTACAGAACAAGATCTCTAACCAAATCTGACCTTTGTAAACCTTTCTGAATTCAACCAACCCTTCGATCACCTTTTCAATAGAAAACCCTGGGCGGGGACGATTGATCTTCATGAAAACTTCTGACGATACAGCATCTAACGAAGGAAGCACAATATCCGCACGGAGGAGATCTCGCCTGACCTCTTCATCATAGAGTAGAGAGCCGTTCGTGATGACAGCAATTGGGATGGAGGTGATGACTTTGATCCCTTCTATGATTGAACGGATTTGGGAATGGAGGGTTGGTTCTCCGGACCCGGAAAGGGAGAGATGGTCGATGGAGGGAGTCCCTTCTTTAAGAAACCGTTCCACCTCTTCTATAATTTCTCTAACCGGAACATATTCTTTTCTTGCCAGGGTTTTTTCTGTTGTGCTTCCAATCTGGCAGTAGATGCAGTCGTAGGTACAGATTTTGTGGGGCACGAGGTCAATCCCGAGCGACTTCCCCAATCTTCTGGAAGGAACGGGACCATAAAGATAGCGATAAGCTTTCATTCTTTCTTCGCTATGCCCTATGCGCTTTGCGATTGTTTATGCTCCGAATTTTTTTAACTTCAGTCCGTTGGCTAACATCAATGGAATGATATCCTTGGCTGGAAACCTGCTCAGTTGTCCCCTCTGACAATGTCGCTCGGTGAAGCGCCGGAGGCCGTCAGGTCGGACATAATTTGAAAAAAGAAGGATGGGACTGGGATGCCAACTGTGAGATTTTAAGAGAGCGGGAGTAGAATGATCTCCCGTGATGACTAAGACATCGGGTTTCAGTTTGAAAATGGAGGGCAGGACCCGGTCTATCTCCTCAATCGCTTTCACCTTCATCTTGAAATTTCCATCTTCGCCGGCCATATCCGGTTTCTTGAAATGGATATAAAAGAAGTCATAGCTGTCAAAATAATTCTTCAGGGTCTCCACTTCTTCCCGAGGAGTTTCTCCTGTCTTCAAAATCTCCATTCCGACCAGCCTCGCGAGCCCACGGTACATCGGGTAGGTCGCGATGGCAGCAGGTCGAAGTTTAAACTTTTCTGACATCGTCGGGATATGCGGAATCTTCGAAAATCCTCTGAGTAGGATCGTATTGGCAGGATGAAATGATTTGAGGGCTTCAGTGGCCCGCTTCAAATAAAGGTTGACGATTTCAGCCGTCTTTCGGGCCTCCTGAGAAAGCCCTTCTGCCCCTTTTGCTTTGAGACCATCTTTCTGGGGATCGGCATCGGTCAGATCATCCCTCAAGCCCTCTCCTCGAAAAACAAGGACGAACCGATGCTCCTTGCCAGGATAAATAGAAATGCGAACTCCTTCGATCTCTTTGATTTCATTTCCGAGGAACTCACAAACTTCTCTGTTCTTGTCGGTCGGAATTCTTCCGGCTCTTCGATCGACAACGATTCCTTGATCATCGATGGTTGCAAAATTGCCTCTAGCTGCCAGATCGTCCCTGCTCAGTGGAATATCGATCCCCAAAGCCTCCATCACCCCTCTTCCGATCTCGTAGCGAAATGGGTCGTAACCAAAGAGGGCTAGATGGGAAGGACCGCTCCCCGGCGTGATCCCGTAGGAGACAGGATCGATCAATCCACAGACCGATTTTGGAGTGAACCGATCGAGGTTCGGGGTCTTCGCTGCCTCCAGTTCTGTCTTCCCTCGGACGGGCAATCCACCAATCCCATCGATCACCACCATTACCAACTTTGATTCCGTTTGAATCACCAGGGACTGAAGAACCTCTTCCTTGGTCATAGCCTCCCTCCCTCTTTTGATCCAGATATCCCCTCTCCAC
Source organism: uncultured delta proteobacterium (assembly GCA_963827685.1). Lineage (GTDB taxonomy): Bacteria > Desulfobacterota > BSN033 > BSN033 > UBA1163 > UBA1163. Next base: position 943,601 of record CAWHBU010000003.1, read on the forward strand.
CAGAGTATGTAGCGTCGGCATTCCTGCCTGCCGGCCGGCGGGTATTGCCGACAAAAACTTTCGCCCCCAGTTAATGGGGACGCTACGTCTGGTAAAAAATTCCACTAAAAAATGTCAAATGCCAGGGGTCGCACGAAGTGATGAACCAAAGGTAAATCAATGTCAAATCAAATCCAAATCCCAAGCGAGATGCCGAAATCCTTAGATCCTGAATTAAATTCAGGACCTGGTTCGGCATGACGAGGATGTCATTCTGAACTCGTTTCAGAATCTGATTTTGAACTTTGACATTCATTTGACATTTGGATTTGAGATTTGGATTTATTCTTTCCCAGCATATTTTTCATAAAAAATAAATTCAGACGGTTCTTTCCTCTTCGAAGTGCTCCCTTCTGTGGCTGGGTATCCCAGAGGGGTCATGGCCACCACTTCTACGCTTTCAGGAACTCCCAAAATTTCCTCCGCTTTTTTATGATCGAACCTCCCCACAATCACTGTGCCCAAACCCACGGAATGGGCAGCCAAACAGAGATTCTGCATGGCAATCCCCGTATCGAACATCACCCAATCCCCCTTCACTGTAACTGCCTCGCCTTTCTTAAAACCAGAGACTCCTTTCTTCCCACACAGGACAATTATAATCGGCGCATCAGTCATTGAGGAGAGCGATGGGTTCGTCTTGTTAAGTGTCGTTGCCAACTCGGATTTAATCTTCGGATCTTTTACAACAATCACCTCCCAACATTGGGTATTGGCCCAAGAGGGAGCCCACCTCACCGCCTCTACTAACACACGCATTGTTTCTTCAGGGACAGGATCGGGCTTGTATCTTCGAATGCTCCGTCTTCCCTTGATCGCTTCTATGAGATCCATATCATTCTCCTTCGTTTTCTTTTATGATTATCCCATAATCAGCCCTTTGTAAAGTGGATGTTGATTTTTTAAATGAGCCCGGAAGAATAAACAGGGGGGATTAAAAGAAGTCAATCATCGAAGGCAAAAAATATCGTTCTGACGGCCCTTCTATCCTTTGCTGTACGTGTGATGAAGGCCGTGATCTTTTTCAGAAACCACAGCATGCTCCATCTCGTCTGTCATTGCCGCACCGTGACGGTACTGGAAGGGCCACATACTCTTAGGGTCGAAAAAAGCGACACGGTCGCCCTCGTGCAGGATGTGACTTAGATCGGGTTGCAGCCCGGGCATGGCACTCAACCGCCCATTGATGAAAGTGATTCCCCGCTGCCCGGTGGGCATCTTCAGACGGGAGAGCAGGTCGGCCATAGTGCTCCTTTCAGGAAGGCGTATCCGTAAATTGGCAAAACTCCCGTTCCCTTTCCCACCTCCGTAGCGCGACAGCGTGCCGTACAGCCAAACGTCCAAAACAATGCCTACCACCTTATCCTCCTCCGATTAACGGAAAAATGCCTACCTCATCACCAGGCTCCAGAGGCCAATCGATAGGACAGGCGCGCCCCTTGACAAAAAACAACTTCACTTCTTCACGAGGCAATTTCAGACGATTTACCAGGTCAACCATCGTAGCGCTTTCGGGTACCTCGATTTCGAAGGGGATCCCTGGTGCCGCATTGCCGTAATAACGACTCAAAGACGCATAGAGTTTTACTCGGACTCGCATCGCTACCTCATGGACACCGCACGATGTCCTGCCCCCAGAGACAATCAGCGCAGGATGGGTTCCATCCTCGGCATCCCCCATGGCTATCGCACTTCGGCTGGCGTAGGAAGGCCAGTGCGCAAGCGATGCCTCATTTATCCGTAGCGACGATGCGGCAGGGGTGCTGAGAAAGCTCTATAGCGGACACTTCTTAACGCGATCTGCTTGGGATGAAAAATCCTGCAAGTTCCCCTTTCTCCGAATGGCGATATTGGCCCATAAAATACTAATGATCCGCTTGTTAAAACTTTCGAAGCATCCCTGCCGCATCACTGCTGTCGGGAACGAACCTCTCGAACCCATCACTGAGCCATTTCGTGCGCAGGCGTGAATTCCCTCGAAAGTGAACGAAAAGCGGGCAGGGCGGAAACCGCCCTGCCCGGCAGAAGCGCCTCTACAGCTCACCATAGACAGAATCCAGCGCGCTATCAGGCACATCAAAGACCTGGTTGTGCGGCGGAAGCGGCTCATACTTCATGAACTCGGGCACACGATCGTGTTCCTTGCTAAGCCCCGCCGCCTCGTTGAAGGCCCGTTCCTTACGCAAGATTTCTGAACCGATCTTGACCACGTCGTCTGGTTTCCAGTTGGTACCCAGGACGCCGTTACATTCCTCGACCATCCCCTCGTACCCGCTGGGGATGTCGAGAATGGCAAAGGCGATGAACAGGCAGTGGCCGGAAGAATCGATAAATGCAGTCGTTGCCTGGAACGCCCGGCTCAAGGCAGCCTTACCTTCAGGGCTAAGGGGATCTGCCTTTCCACCGACGCTCATGATTTCGGGAGCAATAGTATAGCCCGCAGTATGATCGGCACCCATGGTGGTCGTCGCGTAGGTAATACCAATCCCTTTGACCGCCCGTGGCTCATAAGCAGGCATGCTCTGACCTTTCGTGGTGGGAACACGGCACAGGCCGTAGGCTTTGCCTGTGAACTCTGTACCGCCACCGAGGATTCGACCCAGAGGGCTCCCCTTCCCCATTTCTTTAACCAGTCTGATCGCTTTCTTGCTGTCGCCGAACGGAATCACGCCAGCCTCCATGGCCACGGCCAGGGTAGTACCCGTCTCAATGGTATCCAGGCCATAGGCATTGCACAAGCGGACCATTTCGGCTATATCGTCCAGGTTATCAATGCAACAGTCAGCACCCAGGGCCCAGTCGGACTCGTACTCCACGCAGGAAGTATGCTCAGTGCCATCGGGCTTGTACCAGGTGTTGGAGCACTGGATGATGCAGCCGGGGCTACAGGCATGGTTGTATAGTTCCTTGCCGAGACGCTTCTTGTTCCCCTCAAAAATGGCCTCACCGGCAATCTTGGCAGCCCCTTCAAATCGGCCACTAGAGAAGTTGCGCGTAGGCAGTCCGCCAGCCTCGTTCAGAATATTGACCAGGACGGCTGTGCCATAGGTGTTCAGGCCACCTTTGGGTTTAGTAACATCATGGGTACGCAGGGCATCGGCCAGCTTCTTGGCACCCTGGTCAAACAAGGCCTTATCAATGATACTTACATTACGAGCACCTTGGCTGTCCAGCACAATAAACTTCAGCCCCTTGCTTGCCATGACTGCACCTAAGCCACCCCTTCCGGAATACCGACTCGGACGCTTAGCGAGGTCATTAAATACTATACCTGAGTTGGCGTAGCCGTATTCCGCGGCTACGCCGAAGCCGGCAATGGCAGCACTCTTCCCGAAGCGCTTAAACACTTTTGGGTAGACCTCATACAGGTCTTGACCCTTGTACCTGTCGGCAGGGGAGAATTCTACTTTAGGCTTGCCTGCTTTGTCATCCCAGGTCAGGTAGGCCGTCCAGTACTTGCCTTTTTCCTTCGGTTGACCCTCCACTACCAGAGCTTTGATTTGCATCCAGGCAAGATATTGTGGCCATGGTGAGCCGGCGTTGGATTCCTTGATGCCGCCTGTGAGCGGGGACTTGGCGCCCACGGAGACCCGGGCCGACGTGGGAGCCGCTGTACCCGTCACGATTCCAGGCGCAAAGACGAGCTTGTTATTAGGACCGAGGGCATGACACAGAGGGGGAACCTCATCATGGACAATGGTAGACGTCATTCCGCGGCCGCCAAGGTTCTTGTAAGCTTCAGGGACTTCCTCCAAACGATAAGTGCGGTCACTCATGTTCAGTCTCAAGATCCACATAATTTTTTTCCTCCTTTCTTTAGAAATGGATCTGGATCACTCGATCCGATCCGTAAAAATGGAAGTTGAAGAAGATGGGGCCCGAATTTTTCTCCATTATAGCTGAAAGAATTTTTTTTATCAAAGAAAAATTAATCTGCTGTCTTCTTGACATGTTTTATAAAATTGTTGAAAATAGATGCAATGTTAATAGGTTGAGAGAAATCCGAATGAAAGATCTTCTTAATCTCTTCCGCTGGCAAGATGCTTTAGACATTTTCATTCTCACCTATATTTTCTATCGCCTCTACCTCTGGCTTAGAAAGAAAAAAGCTCTGCGAATGATCCTCGGCATTTTGGCTTTGCCTCTTTTTTATCTTTTTGCTCAGTGGATCGACTTACCTCTTTCGGTATGGGGGCTCCAGAATCTCTGGCCGGTGATCGTTATTATTCTGGTCGTGATCTTCCAGCAAGAGATCAGAGAAGTGCTGGGAAATATCAGCCTTCCCTCTTTTTTCTTTGGAAGGCTTGAAGGACTCACTTCGAAAACGATTGATCACATTACAGAGGCCGCCTTTCAAATGGCGAATAGGAAAATTGGCGGTTTAATCGTTCTTCAGAGAGGAGACGATCTCGAAGAGATCATTCGTGAAAAAACTCTTTTGGATGCGGAGATCAATGAAGATATCCTGGTCAGTATTTTTAATTCTCAATCTCCGTTACATGATGGTGCCGTCATTATCCAGAGAGGCCGAATTCAGTACGCCGCCGCGCTTCTTCCCCTATCCAAATCCACTTCCCTGCCCAAAGAGTGGGGAACCCGGCATCGTGCCGGGGTAGGCATCACGGAAGTTTCAGACGGAGACTGCATTATCATCTCAGAAGAGAGGGGGGAGGTTTTGTTAGCTTCCAAGGGGGCGGTCGAAAAGAAACAAGGAAAGGAAGACTTAAAGAAAAGCCTTGCCGATTTGACTCCAATGGGAGACACAAAAGACAAGGAGTGGACATGGCCTAAAAAACTCTTTAAGGATATTCCAATAAAAGTTCTCTTTCTCCTCTTAGTATGTCTGCTCTGGGTCTTTGTGATTGGTGTCCGCCAAGGAGAGGTTAGTTTTAATATCCCCATTGAATATTATTCCATGCCTCAGAATTTAGAAATTGTCGGTGAGCCTCCCAAAGAGGTGAATGTACGGGTCAGAGGATCACAAAGGCTCCTCTCTTCTATTAAGCCCGATTATGTCAGAGTTCAAGTAAATCTTTCCAATGCTCATGTGGGAACCAATCAGATTGCCCTTTCTGAAGCGAGCATCGCGACCCGTCCTGGAATAACGATCACCAGCTTCTACCCTCGGAATATCAAGCTTGTCCTCTCGCCTGTTTCCAATTCCAATAGAAATAGAAAACCCTGAGCTGTCCCTGTTCTTTCATGACTCCAACAGAAAGGAACCCAAATCCGAATTTAGAAAATTGTCATTGCGAGCGGACTGAAGCAATCTCGCTTTTTTCGATTGGATTGCCACGCTTGCGCGCCGGAGCGCTTCAGCGCGCAGGCACGCCTGCGTGCCGGAACGTTTGGCTGCACATATCTGCTTCAACAAAGGCAAGCACTTCGGCGTGCAGGCACGCACCTTTCAGGTGCTCGCAATGCCGGAATGGGAAATGGGTTTCGTTCTCTAAATCGGAATTTGGTGGGAATCAAACTTGCCCTACCCCAGTTTTTTAGAAGTGCTGAGCTTTTTTAGGAGCAAGCCACCAGGCCAAGCCCCTCAGAGAGGCTTCACAGGCCGCGCCGCTTCGCGCTTGGGCACATGGATCTCAACGTTATAAGGAAGTCTCCTATCTTCCTCGGTCAGGTTACAAATACCTCTCTAAGAAATCGGCCTTATGAAGCCTCGAGGAGGGGGTTGGCCTGGTGGCAAGTACCATCCATTTCAGTCGGTCTGGAAAGGATAAGGAAAAACTGGGAGTGGGCAAGAGGAATCAAATCATTGACACCCTTTTCCCCTTTCTGATAATATCCTCACGAATGAAAAGACTGAATGCCATCACAGACGTTCCAGGGATCAAGGTTGGCCATGCCAGTGACTTCAAGGCCTTGACCGGCTGCACTGTCATCCTCTGTGAAGAAGGGGCAATCGGAGCCGTCGACATCCGCGGGACAGCAGCCGGGACGAGACAGATCGACGCCCTCACCCCCCTCCATCTGGTTGATAAAATTCATGCCATTCTCCTGGCTGGCGGAAGTGCTTTTGGCTTGGATGCCGCGGGAGGAGTGATGGCCTATCTGGAGGAGAGAAGAAAGGGGTTTGGTGAGGCCATAAAAATCCCTATCGTGCCTACTGCTGTGATTTTTGATTTTGGAATCGGTGATTTCCGTATAAGGCCGGATCGCGAGATGGGATATCAGGCCTGTCTCAATGTTTCAAAAAATGTGGAAGAAGGAAGTGTTGGGGTTGGAGCCGGAGCCACGGTGGGAAAGCTTTTTGGGATGGAGCGGGCGATGAAGGGGGGTTTGGGCACCTCAAGTATTCAAGGGCCCAAAGGGCTTATAGTGGGGGGCCTCGTCGTCGTCAACGCCTTCGGTGATGTGTTTGATCCTGGATCTAACCAAATTCTAGCAGGGGCAAGGAAATCCAAAGAAGGTTTCCAATTAGCCAATTCATCGAAGTGGATGAAAAAAGGGGTGACCCGGAAACAGTTTGCGGCCGTCACCCCGTCTGATTCCGATGCTTTTAATACAACCCTCGGGGTGATAGCCACCAACGCCAATCTAACCAAGAAAGAGGCACATCAGGTCGCGCAGATCGCCCACTCGGGTTTGGCTAAGGTCATCTCACCCCTTCATACAACTTTCGATGGAGATTTAATCTTTGCCATCTCCTATGGAAAGAAAAAGGCCGACGTGAATACCGTCGGACTTCTTGGAGAAGCGGTGTTAATCGGGTCAGTCAAAAGGGCTGTGACCCTGGCAAAAGGATTTGGGGTGATCCCTGCATATCAAGATATTGCGGCTCGAAAGCGACGCTTCACCGGAAATAGAGGACCCTGAGCGAAATCTCGCATGGAAATATTAAATCTATTAAAATCCCGGAGGTCCATTCGGGTTTACCAAGACAAACCCATTCCACAAGATCTTCTCCTCCAGATCCTCGAGGCAGGAAGGTGGGCCCCGACTGGAGCAAATCTCCAGCCCTGGCACTTCATCGTCGTGACGGATCAAGAGACGAGAAGACAGATCGGAGAGGTCGCCCGATTTCTTTTCATCAAATCATCCCATGTGGGAAGGGCCCCCGTGGTCATCGTCCTGGGCTTCGACAGCCGAAAGGGAAAATACGGAAGGTACGATGTGACGCTGGCAGGAGCAAATATGATGACCATGGCCGCACACCTTGGCCTTGGAACTTGTTGGATTGGTGCCTTTGATGAGTCGAAGGTAAGAGAGATTCTTGAGATTCCGGAAAACATCGGAGTCATCGGTCTCATCACACTGGGTTATGCTGGAGAGGAGGCGGAAGTTCCTCCGCGGGTGGAGCTGGAGAAGATCGTTCATTGGGAGTCCTGGTCCAATGTAAGGAGACAAACCTTGAGGAATGGAATGCTTCAATCAGGACCTCTCTCACTGACCAAGAAGTTCTTCAGAAAACGAAAATCAAGTGAATGAATCGAGAGGATTCAAGGATTCAAGGGGTCGGGCAAAGACTCGACTAATTAGATACTCGAACCCTGGAACCCTCGAATCCTAGAACCCCTTTTCAAGGAGAGAAATTATGGATGAACTATTGATTCGAAGGGCGGCGAAGGATATTCTCAATTCAAAAAAAACGATCGCTTTTACTGGAGCGGGTATTTCTGTAGAGAGCGGTATTCCTGATTTTCGGGGGCTCAGGGTCTCTGGCAAAAATATGATCCCGAGGAATATGCCCACATCAATACCTTTTATTCGGACCCCGATCGGGTCTGGTTGATGCTGAAAGATATGTTCTCCCTCATCATGTCGGCAAAACCCAACCCTGCCCATATTGGATTGGCTGAATTGGAAAAAATGGGTTACCTCTCCTCGGTCATCACTCAGAATGTGGATGGTCTTCACCAGGCAGCAGGAAGCCGCCGTGTGATTGAATTTCATGGGAGTCACAGGACGCTCTCTTGTTTGAAGTGCTCGACCACGATCGATGGAACGTCACTCAAATTTGAGGATCTGCCTCCCCGGTGTCCCCGGTGTTCATCGCTTTTGAAACCCGATGTCGTCTTTTTTGGAGAACCTATCCCCTGGGAGGCTCAGGTCTCGTCATTGAAAGAATCCCAATCATGCAGTGCCGTGCTCGTCATCGGAACCTCTGCCGTCGTCTATCCAGCAGCCTCCATTCCCATTACAGCCAAAGAGAGAGGCGCCACGGTCATTGAAATCAATACGGAGCCCACTCCCTTGACCTATCAGATATCAGATTATCTGATCTCGGGCTGCGCCGGTGAAATCATCCCCGCCATTGTCGAAGAAGTAAAGCGCACAAACCCCCTTCATTAACCCCTCTCCCCCTGGAGACTGTGTCGTAATGTTGACTACGCAGAAAGATGAATTCTTCCATGTTAGAGAATGCCAAGTTGATAGGGGACAGGCGGCTGGCTGAGGAAGCTTTAGGGCGGAACCTTTTATCAGGTAAATTCATACGCATACACTTCATGAAAACAACACTTTCGATGACAAGAATGATTGACCATACCTTTCAATAATCCGCAATTCTAAAGCTTCCGAAGCTTGTCACCTGTCCCTCACTGCGATTACAACACAGTCTCCTGGGAGAAGAGGGCAAGGGTGAGGGAGAAAAGTCAGGATTATTGCAATCTGGGGTTCAAGGTGATATGATTCATTGATATTAGACAACCCTTTTTGCCTGCTTTTTTCGCCTGACATGGCCAAAAAAAGTAGGCGTTAGGCCTGCCTGCGGTAGGCAGGCGATTTTGGGGTGAAGGTTCATTTTTGAAAGAACAACCAGACGCAACCGTCGAAAAGGTGATCTTTGATGATCTCCAAATGGCCAATGCCCTTTTCGGCGCTCACAGTGAAAATTTAAGGCGCATTGCCAGGACCACTGGAGTGAAGATCAATGCCAAAGGCAATGGTCTCACCATCCAAGGGGAAGACTTAGATGTCGATCTTTCAATCCGTGTTTTGAACAGCCTTTACGCCCTCCTGAAAAAAGGGTACCCCCTTTATCCAACCGATATCGATTATGCCATTCGAATGATCTCCGACGATCAGAATGTTAACCTCGAAGACGTCTTTCTCGATACCGTTTATATCTCATCCAGGAAGCGGGTGATCACACCCAAAAGTCTGGCCCAGAAACGTTATATTGAGGCGATTCGAAAATACGATCTGGTGATCGGGATTGGCCCTGCCGGAACAGGGAAAACCTATCTGGCCATGGCCATGGCGGTGACCAGTCTCATGAAGCAGGAAGTTGAGAGGATCGTCCTGACTCGCCCTGCGGTAGAAGCCGGTGAGAAGTTGGGATTTCTTCCCGGAGATATTTCGGAGAAGGTCAATCCTTATCTTCGTCCCCTCTACGATGCCCTGCATGATATGATGGATTTCGACCGAGCCTCCAAACTCGTGGAGAGGGGGGTAATTGAAGTGGCTCCCTTAGCCTTTATGAGGGGAAGAACTCTCAACGATTCCTTCGTCATCCTCGACGAGGCACAAAATACAGGGCCAGAGCAGATGAAGATGTTTTTGACGCGATTGGGCTACAGTTCCAAGGCTGTCATCACAGGAGATATCACCCAGGTGGACCTTCCAGAAAATAAAGTCTCGGGGTTGGTCGAAGTCCAGGGCATTCTCAAAGGAATCGAAGGGATTGAATTTGTTTATTTCTCGGACAGGGATGTCGTCAGACATCCCCTTGTTCAGGAGATTATCAAGGCCTATGAAAGAGCGGAGGAACGGCGACACCGCCCCAAGAACTCTCTTTAACGACCTATGATGAAAACATCTATAAAAAAATTCATTCTTGGCCTTCCCTTTCTCAAAACGACCAATGACCTGAGAGATCGCACATGGCTGGAGAAGATCAAAACCCCTTCTTATCAGAAGTGGTTTATCGGCATTGGAATGGCTATTCTTCTCAGCCTCCTTCTCTCACCGAGCCTGACCCTCCGCGTGAAAGAATACAAGGTGGGAGACATCGCGACCAAGGAAATCAAATCCAATCAGGTTCTTCTAGTCGAGGATGAAAGGTCAACTCAGGAAAAACGCACCGAGGCGGAAAGAGCTGTGCCCTCCATCTACGACTATGATCCGTCTGTCTTCAGCGATGCGGAGAATCGAATCCAACCTGCTTTTGCATCCTTGTCCACCTCTTTCCAGAAAGGGGAGAAAGGAATAGATCAAAATGCTCTGAGGAAAAAAGTATGGGATTCCTCCCTGAACCTTCCTCTCACGCAAAGGGAATGGCATATTTTGGAAAAAGAACACTTCAATCCCGCTGTCGGAGAAACCGCCTTGAAATGGATCGCTCCCATCCTCAAAAAGGGGATTGTCAATGATAAAGAATTTCTTGACTCAGACGCTGAGAAAGGAATCGTCATCCGGAATATCCAGACCCGTGAGGACAGGAGACCCTTTCCTCCTTTCACCTTTTTAGATTTTAAGGAGGCAAAGGCAAAGCTCCGGGCTCAGGCGGATCACGCTTCCCCTGTTCTCGGGAAAGAATTATCCCCCATCGCTTTAAAAATCGCCGAACATGTCCTGAGGCCCAACCTCACCTTCAATAAAGATGAGACCCAAGAACGAAAGACGAAAGCAAGGGAGAAGGTCAACCCCGTCTATTTTCAAATTAAGAGAGGAGAGGTCATTCTGAGGGCCGGGGATCGGGTTCAGGAAGAGCATCTTTTAATCATCCGGGCCCTGAGGAAGGCACAGGAGAGAACTCACCTCCTGGCCATCCTGATCGGAATGGGCCTTCTGACGTTCCTCATCTTAGCGAGTCTCTATCAATTCTCTACGCAAAATATCCGAAAGATCGCCCTTTCCCAGAAAGATCTCCTTTTCTTCTCCACGGCTTTGCTTGGGATCATTGCCTTCCTGAAACTCTTTCAGCTGAGTGCGGATGTTCTGGGAGGAGAATTTTTCTCCATCCCTGCCTCTTCTTACCTTTATCTCTTTCCAATCGCCACGGGTGCGATGCTCGTTCGGATCGTCCTCAATTCAGAGGTAGCCATTGTCTTCTCCCTCCTGGCCAGTTATTTCTCTGCCGCGCTCATGGGGAATCAACTTTTCTACTTCATCTTCGCCTTTGTGGGAAGCGTGATCGGTGCTCATAAGGTGGCACGATGCGAACAGAGGAACATCCTGATCAAGGCCGGAATCACCGTGGGCGGCATCAACACCTTAATGATCCTCGCTTACAATCTGCTTTCCGAAAATCCTTTCAAAATGACCATTCTCTCTGATCTGTCGATGGGTTTTCTGGGGGGTCTCCTGGCTTCGGTCCTTGTCCTGGGAATCGTTCCCATTGTGGAAATTGTTTTCGGTTACACCACGGACATCAAACTGCTCGAATTGGCCAATATGGACCATCCCGTCCTCAAAGACTTGATTCTTCAGGCCCCCGGTACCTATCACCACAGCATCATTGTCGGGAGTTTGGTGGAGGCCGCCGCCAAATCCATCGGTGCCAATCCTTTGTTGACAAGGGTCAGCGCTTATTACCATGATATTGGAAAGTTGAAAAAACCCCTCTACTTCATTGAAAACGTGGGCGGGGAAGATAATAAACACGAGCATCTCACTCCCACGATGTCGGCCCTCATCCTCATTTCGCATGTGAAGGACGGGGTGGAGATGGCTCGTGAAAATCGTCTGGGCGAACGCATCGGCCACATCATTCAACAACATCACGGGACCAGTCTGATCTCCTACTTCTATCAAAAGGCCAAGGAAAAAGAGAATCCGGAGATGGAGTCGGTCAATGAGGAGGATTTTCGTTATCCCGGTCCCAAACCCCAGACCAAAGAGGCGGGGATCGTCATGCTGGCCGATTCGGTAGAGGCCGCCTCTCGCGCCCTCACCGATCCCACCCCTTCTCGAATCACAAGCCTCGTCCAACGGGTGACGAACAACATCTTCTTAGATGGACAGATGGAAGAGTGTGAATTGACTCTGAAGGATTTACAAAAGATCCAGGAGAGTTTTAATCGGATCCTGACTGCTATTTTTCACCAGAGAGTGGATTATCTTCCAGAAGTCTCCGAAGCCACTAAGAAATGGACCAATGAGAATATCGATCCAAAATCGGCAAAAACGCATCCTCCTAAACTTAAAAAAAGTTAGAAGGGCGACCCAAAGAATATTGACCGAATTGGGGCTTCTTGATGCCGAGCTGAGCCTCCTTTTGGTCGATGATGCCCGGATCCAAGATCTGAATCGACGCTATCTCAATCGTGACAAACCCACCAATGTCCTGGCCTTCCCCATGAGAGAGGGAGAATTTTCAACCCTCCATCCCCAGCTCCTCGGTGACCTGGTGATTTCCGTTGAGACGGCCAAGCGCCAATCGAACCGTTTCGGCCTCGATGAAATGGAAATGGTGATCCTTCTGATGATCCATGGAGTCCTGCACTTGATCGGCTACGAGCATGAAGGGACGAAAAAAGGGGCCCGGGAGATGGCCCTCAAGCAGAAAGAACTCTTCCGCCACGCCATCCAGAAGGTCTGATCCAGGTATTTTAAGTTGCCTCTTTATCCCAAAAGTTGTGTGGGGGCTATCCAAAATCTTCATGCAAGTAAAGAGTATCCTCTATTTCTTCCTGAAATTTTCCATTCCGTAATTTCAAAAAATGGTATATATTGGCATCGAAAATTAACAATAGAAATAACCCAGGTTCAACAGAATAATTTGTTAGTAAATTATATGGATTCGGAATAATGTTGTTCAAAACGTTCTTTTGTGGAAAATAAGCCATAAAGGAGTGCTATTTTAAACAAACAATGAGGCTTTTGAGCCTTAATTTAAACAAAATACCGAATCAGCTTAAAAAATAAGTTATCCCTGATAAAATGAATAATAGAATGAAGCCAAGGAGCACATATTTTGAAACAGCATTATTGTCGCTGCTTCTAATATTTCTCTGTGCGTGTACCAAATCACCAGAACCCGCGGATCGCGTTCATGGCAACCTTGGCACGAAGTATTGGGAGCAGGGTAAACTTGAACTGGCGGAAATCGAAATGAAAAAAGCCATTGAGCTAAACCCTAATTCTTCGGCCTGGCACCAAAATCTCGGCGTGATTTATAAATCAATGGGTCGCGAAGACGAAGCCATCAATGAATTTGAAACTGCGCTAAGAATCAATCGTAATTGGGGCACCGCACCGAAGGTGCCCGTATTAATTGAAATAGGGTATTACCACTATTCCAAGAGAAACTATGGGCGCTCCATCAAAGCCTATGAGGCTGCCTTGAACGAAACAAAGGAAGCCACTAACCCCGAGACGCTCAACAGAATATATTCATATCTCTCTTACATCTACACCGATGGGTCACCCGAAACGAACCAATTCTATGATTTAGAAAAGGCATCCTACTATAAAACAAAAGCTTATGAGTTGGCCCCCGATGACCTATTTGTTAAGGCGTCATTAACGAAACTCTTAATCCTGCAGGAGAAGCACGAAGAGGCTGAGACTAGTCTTAAAGAGATTGAAAAGAAGTTGAGAGTTTCACCTGATCCAAATGGAGCCGTATTTGCATACTTGGGTCACATTTATTCCCTCCTCAACAGGGCAGACGACTGCGCAAGGGTTATGCGGCAGGCAATCAAGTTACAGCCGAGCCAAGCAAAGTATTTACTGAATGAATTGGATCGTGACTTCAAAAACGTTGCAGCCTCTCCCGCGATGAAGCAGGTTATTGAAGAAGCGCGCTCCACAATAAAGAAAGGTGGCTAACCACCGCATCAACCTGACGCGGATTAGCCGTCAGGTTTTAGCATTGGTGGTCGCCCGCGCAGGTTATGCAAATCGTTGAATTGGAGATAGACAGGTGAAATGTCTGACAGCACTAATTGAAGATCCAGAGTTTTCGGAGGCGCTCAAAGCGTTTAAGGAAAGCAAGCTCTTCAGAGGTCAACAAGGCAGGAGCGATTCTCTTTTTCAATTTCAGCAATCCCCCAAAATCCACCCGCCTGATCAGAGGAAAAAGATAACGCCGGAAGAATCCTCTTTCCTTAAAAGCGAAACTGCTGTTGAAGTCAATGAGATAAGGGTCCCCTTTTTCTGAAACAAGGATGTTCCCCTTATGCCTTAAATCCATGTGGACTACTCCTCTTTCATGAACATCTCCAAGGATTCTTTCTAATTCATGGAAAAAAGAAGGCGGTAGTGAGTCTCCTCTCAGGATGGGCTTCCCCGGGACGTACTCCATGGTAAAGGCAAAACGGTCAATCCGCTCGATGGACTGCGGAACGCCCTTGATCCCGACAAGACGGGAATAGATCTTCCATTCTTTATGGATCAACCAAAGTCCTAGTGTCCATCGCAGAAAAAAAGTTTTTCTCCGGACATCCTTTACCATCAGCGATCGACCCGCCACCTCTACCTGATTCAAGTCAGGCTTCCCACACCTCCCCTTGACACAGAAGACGATTCCGCGTTCAAAATCTTCTCGCTTCACTTCTTATCCTTTAGAAGAAGAGACTCCAATAGGGACGGCTTAGGATCAGCAGGATTCCGGCAAGGACGATCAGGAGAATCCCCTCCTCGCTGTTTTCGATAAAGCATTTGAATTGCCAGGAGATCTTTTCATTCGAATAGGGAGTCCATCGGGGAAGATATTCTGGAACCTTCTCATCATAATCCTCAAATCGACTTCCAAAAATCCTCCTCAACCGATCTCCTTCTACCTTTTTCTTATAGGGAATGTAATGAAAGCAAAACATAAAGAAGGCCGCTGCCAGAAAATAAATATTGTCCGCCAGGATACAAAAGCCAGCGGTAATCAAAATCGAACCGATGTAAAGGGGATTCTTGACATAAGCATAAGGGCCTGTCACCGTCAGAACCTCGTTCTTTTGAAGATGCCCTGCTGCCCAGATACGAATGCCTTCCCCTAAAAAGATCAAAATTATCCCAATCAAGATCCCGGGGAACTCGGGTTTCGCAACGATCACCAATAAGAAAGCTCCGATAAAAAGTGGAATCCTTCGGACCTTCCTCTGCCGAGACGTCCTCTTGTTGTCCATAACATCCTCTCTTCTTTATTAGGCCCGATGGGGAGAAACCTCATCGGTTGGAAATCACGACAAAATCATCTCCTCCCACTCCGCGTCGAACAATCAACTGGACCTCTGGCCTACCTTCCATAAGCTGAAATTTTGAAAAATCTCTGGATTTAAGCAGACAGAAAACTCTTTCCGGAGATCTTAAAAAATTCAAAAAGTCCTCTTCCTCGTTAAACACCGGGATGGGAACGATTCCTGTATAAAAATTAAAAGGACCCGGTTCAAAATCTCCATAGATGGCTAATTTCTCCCCAGGTTGAATCCGTGAAGTAATCTCCTGACAAATAAACCGGGCTGACTTGTAAGGGTTCACAAGGGGAAACACCACCCTCAATGTATAGAAGAACCCTCCGGCCATCATCCCAACGATGACGAGAAAAATGATTCCGTGATGTTTGAAGCGATACAAAACAAACAGGGAAAGGCTTCCCCCAACCAAAAGAAAGGTTACGGGAAGGCTATAGGGAAAATAGGCTGGAAACCTTGCCGAAACCACCCCTGGAGCCGCAACACCCCCCACGAAGGTCAATGCTATTAACCCATAGAGTGGAATAGAAATCCACTCACGCCTGAAACCCTCCATCGATGTAAAAATCACATCCTGCCAAAACTTCCCCACCATCAGGGAGGCGGCTGGATAGAGAGGCAAAAGGTAAAGGCCCCTTTTCCCTTTCGAAATCGAAAAAAACAAAAAGATGACAGCAAACCACATCAAGAGAAAAAGAAACTCCCTCCTTTTTCCAATCACCTCCCTCGAAAAGCCATAAACAAACGCGCCGGGCAGAAAGATGAACCAAGGTAGAAATTCAAGGGGAAAGTGGTAGAGATAGTAATAAAAGGGGCGGACATGGGTCCACCCTTTCGCATAAGCATCCACGGTGTGCTTGAAGAGGGTTTCTCGAAGATAGACATTCCCTCCCCTGGTTACAGCAGGAAGATACCAAGCGAGAACAACAATCATAAAGAGAAGCATTCCCAGGAGAAGTTTCATCCTCCAGATTCCTCTCCAGTCCTTTTGGATAATCAAATAGATTAAACTGACTAAAAGAGGGAGGATGAAACCGACCGGTCCCTTGGTTAGAGTACCTAATGCCATACTTATGTAAAAGCCATAAATGGATAGACCTTTTAGGCTCCTCGGACGAACCCCTTCCTCCCGACCATACCGATACCATTGGAGAAAACAGAATAACGATGCCGTGGTAAAGAAAGTGAGCGTCACATCGATATTGCCCCGCGTAGAAAGATAGGCAAATTCAAAAACCGTCGCCAGAACGAGTCCCGAGAGAAACCCCGTGCGCGAGGAATAGAGCTTCTTCCCGATGAAAAAAGTGAGCAGCACGGTCAAGGTCCCGAAGAGGGCAGAAGGGAACCTCACTGAAAATGGGGAGAACCCTTGCCAGAGGGAGGATGAAACGGCAATGGCCCAGAAAAAGAGAGGGGGCTTATCGGTGTAGAGATGCCCGTTGTGATGCATGAGGATCCAATCTCCCCGATTGACCATCTCTCTTGAAACATCAGCGTAACGGGGCTCATCAGGGCTCCAGAGATCCCATTGACCCAGGTTGACAAAATAAACGACAAAGCAGAGTCCCAGGAGAAGGGCGACCTGGCCCCATGGCTGAGGGGCAATTTTTGAAAATCGTTGATCCATTCTATTTATCCCAAACTTTCCGTGACCACCCCCTGGTGGGAAACGTAGACCAACCCTCTTCGACAACTTTCATCTATCAATCCTTGGAGAAAAGACTTCTCGTCCTTTATGATGGGATTGAGACGGAGGTATTCTCGAAAAAATCTGAAGCGATCCACCTTTGTCATGACGTTAGGGGTGGAGGTGTTGAGCTGGAGAAAATTCCTAAACAACTTTTTTTGATTCACCTTCTCACCCATTCTGATGTCCTCAAAATCGAGGAGATGAAAATCCCATGTCTCCCCTTTTTCTGAGACAAGGATATTACACGTTTTCATATCCTTATGGTATACATTCATTTTATGAAGGCCGTCAAGCCAGCGGGCAAAGGTCTTAACAAAAAACCTCTTTCTATTTAACCCTTCAAACCCTTCCAAAATATATCGATCCATCTCCTGATCTTCTGCCGGAGCCTCCATAAATAGAAAACTCTCCCTCAATCCGATCCAGTCTTTCTTCTCCACCAAAGCAAGGGGCTTAAGAGACGGAACACCTCTCGCTCGCATGCCATTGGCCGCTATCCACGCCTTGAGCCCTTTTGAACGACGGAAATGTTCCTTCACCCGCCCCCAGAAATGAGGGTAACAGAACTGTTTTATACCTATCCTTTCTCCTCCGTTATTCAAAATAGAAACGATCACCTCTGGGGAATATTTTACCAGCGAAGAAGATCTCTCTCTCACCAGTGCCCGGTGTTCTTCCATCACTCTTTTCAAACGATCCAAGGGGAAATCCCTTCGATGGAAATAACAGATCCCCTTCTCCTTTTGAACTCTGAATTCGGTGCTTTCCTTCAGACACCGTTTCGTTCTGCTTCGCCATTGCCTTTTTCGAAGACGGTCCATCGTGGGATAAATCCTCTGAAATAAAATCTCTCTTTTCTTAGACCCATCGGACATCCCCTCGAAATATCGATCCAGGAATTGGAGTTGTTCTCTTTCTCCCCACGTCGTTCTTAAAGAATGGAAGAGGTGTGCAAAATTCCATAACCTCCGATTCAGGGAGAGGAACTCCACGATCTTGGTGCGATGTAAATCCGTGAGAAATAAAAAGTCGCCATCCCATAAAAAGTTTCCCCCGTGAAGATCGCGATGGAATAATCCTGCATCTTGAAACTTCCTCACGGTCATCGCTAATTCAATAATCGAATGAGGCTCTTTTGATTTCGCGACCTCGTCGATGAATGAAACCCCTGTTCCAATTGCCTCTGAGAGGTAATAGCTTTCCCTGACCAAACCTCTCCGGACCCTCTCCATCCAGCCCAAGGGTTTAGGGATGTTGAGGTTTCTCCTCTCTAACTGGGAGGCGATGAAAAATTCTTTCTGCCCCTTGGCGGGGGAAAAAAGATATTTTAGATATTCCATCCAGCCCTTTGCCTTATCCCTTTTTAAAAAAATCCTCATACCATTCGGAAGACAGAAAATAACCGCCCACCTCCAGGTCGATTCCTTGATTACCTTCCCTCCCATTTCCCGAATAGAAGAGATGGGGTTGTCAAAAAAAGCGACGGGAAGACTATCCAACACCTCCCCTCTCACCCAACCCTTCATCTCACCTTTAGATATTCTTTTAAGAATCGGAGTCTCCATTTTCAAACAGGTACAAGCTACTCAATGTTGCTTAGAAAATAAACCGATTGCCCCCTCTCCCCTGGCGGGAGAGGGCGGGGGTGAGGGGGATCATACCAGGTCCACCCCCACCTTAATCCTCCCCCATCAAGGGGGAGGATAATACTTGGCAGTTTTCATGGTTCGAGGGTGACGAACCCATCATGAGAGATTGCCTTCACTTCCGCTTTCCCATCTTGATCATCTTCTGATAAAATCCTTCAACGGCCTCCACCTGTCGATCCAACTGGAAATCCTGATGGGCCTTCTGATAAGCCGCCTTTCCCAAGGCCTCTCTCATTGCTGGATCATGAAGCAGTCGAAGAGCCGCATGGGCCAAGTCTTCCGGGGTATCGTTCACCACCAGACCCGAAATGCCGTCTTCCACCAACTCTGGGAGCATCCCCCGGTTGGCCACGATGACCGGTTTGCTCATGGCCATGGCCTCTCTCAAGGCTCTGGCTGTTCCATCAGAACCTGCCATTAAGAAGACGAAGATATCCATGCAGGCTAAGGTGTCGAGGTAGTCATTTGTCCGATACCCTGCAAGAACGACCCACTTTTCAACGCCGAGCTGTTTCATGGGTTGGATGACGCTCTGCTCCATCTGACTTGACCGGCCAACCAAGAGAACCTTTGCGTTTGGAAATTCTCCGGCAATCTTTTTCACCGCCTCCAAAAAGATTGCCGTCCTTCTGTATTTTTGAAATCGGGCGATCATCCCGATCACGATATCCTCCGATCCGATTCCAAAAAGAGTCCTCATCTCCTTAAATTTCCTCTTTGGGTCATACCGATTGAGATCCAGGGCCGGCGAGATCTTCTGGACCCTCTCAAGAGGGAGCCCGAAATGTTCTGCGTCCTCTCTTCGCGCTCTTTCAGAAAAAGTGATCATGCCGTCCGTGAACTGAGAGATGAGAAAGCGATTCCCCAAACTGGGCTTCAAAGGGTCTCGCTTATGGTCCGTGCGAATGACGATGACAGGATGGCCTGACCTCCTCGCAGCAATTCCGCCTAAGAGATGGCCATGGGAGTGGTGGACATTGAGAATATCGAACTTTTCCTGACGAAGATAGTGGGTGAGGTCTGAAATGTCACGCAGATGCGTCGGCAGAAAAGAGGGATGATAAACCTTCACCGAATGGTCCAGTTGAAATCGATCCGTGGCTTTCACTCCTGCCTGGAGAACCCTTTTCTCAATACTATCCTCGACCGGAAGAGGGGGTTTCCGATAGGCAAAAGTGACCTCATGCCCCCGCTTTTCCAATCCCTTACAGAGGTTCACGGTCGGATCAGCAGGGCCTGTCCACTTCCAGTTGCTGAAAAGATGGAGGATCTTCATTCGATTTACAGCCCACCCAAGTATTCACGTTGTCGAAAGCCTGGGGCTAAAGGAAGAAGTTATCATTTTCAACTTTCTCGAGGTCATGGACGTCTTCTTTGGAATGGATGAACTCTTCCAACCACCAGTCGGTGCGATTATAAAAACATCCGACATCCTTGCATTCCTTTTCGGCGTCAAAGGTCCTGATCGATTGGGCTGCCCTTTTGAGACTTTCTTTGAATTTTGTTTCCGAGAGGTATCCATCCGGCTCTCCGATTCTGGCTTCTTCCACGCCTCGAAACGCCGGACAGTGAAAGATTCCGAACGGCGTCACCACGGTTCTGAAAAATTGCATGTGGCATCTCTTGGGCTGTCTCTTGATTTGGTCGGTTTCCCGATTCAACATGGCCCTCAGGTTGGAGCTTTCAAGAATCTTGACTTGATCCCCTGCAACATGCCTTGCTTCTTGAAGATGGATTTTGATTTGATCGATAATCTCTTCTTCTTTCGTTTTCCCAACGTTTTTCAGCAACGTCTCTCTCTGCGACTCATTCCATCGGACCAGACAGGGTTTAAATGAAACATAATCAAACGAGAACTCCCTGGCCAATTCCACCGATCTTGTCATCTCATCCAGATTAGCACGGAGTCTCTTTCCGTTAATCTCCACGCCTTCCCAGACGATCACAAACGAATATCCCAGCGAAACAACGGGATTCTTTTTCTTCATCCTTTTTGCTTTTTCCAATATCCGACCCAGCGTCACCTGCGTTTTGGGCAGGTGCAACGCTTGAAAGACCCCTTCCCCTGCCGCGTCAATCGAAATCCTGATCCAATCTTTCTCTTTGAGTTCTCCGACGACCGCTTCAATCTTTTCAAGTCTCGAACCGTTGGTCACGATTCCAATCTGCAATCTTTTGCTTTTGATATAACGGACGATCTCTCCAAAATCTTTATGAAGCGTGGGCTCTCCCCCTCCGATCAAGATGACCGAGAGCAAACCATGCGAATGGAGTGTGTGGATTGTCTTCTTAACTTCCTCCAGGGTCAGGGTTTTTCCGGCATTGATCAGCTTCGAATCGACACAAAAAGGGCATGAGAAATTGCAGGCAGAGGTCAGATCTAAATTGATGGAGATCGGGCTGAAAATCGGTAGTCCTTGGTCCCGCGTATCGACGCCGCACCCTCTCCGCCATTGAATATAGTCTTTCAGCCTTTGAAGCGTGGCATCCTGTCTCAATTTGGAGCTAAAGTCATGCTCTCTTTCTACGAGCTTTTCCATGATGCTCTCTTTTCAAATTCACTAAAGCCGTCATCAATCTCTTTCAGCAGGGACATATTATGGAGAATATGGGGAGCCCCGATGAAGGGCTCGGTCTTCTTTTCAAGGGCTCCCATAAAATTTTTGACGGAGAGTTCAAGGGGGTCGACAATCCTCAATTTTTTATTCCCGTAATGAAAATAGATTTCATAATTTTTTGGATCCAGGCTTCGAGAAACAATCTTGTCATTAAATCCATAAGAAAACTCACGGGGTTGAGTCTTTTGGTGTACTAACCTTATTAACACATCACAGGCGCGGGTTCCAAACAGATAGATAAATCGGATGCGCATCTCGTCTTCCCCCTCCGATTCAAAACTCAAATTTTGTATCTCTCCGGAACCCAATCGGCAATAGAGGATACTTAAAGGATGAGGAACGGATTCGGGAATCATCACTCTCCCGGGAGAAAAAGGCGACATCCGCATAGAAAAATGGTTGGTTTCCTGAATCCTGATCTTTCCGCAGATTTCCTCATAATCGTCGATGGAGAAAGGCCATTGAGAATTCATGGCAATCGTTAGTCTTCTTTCTCGGGCCTTCACAAAAATATCTTCAGCCTTTTTTTGAATATCCGTGTGATCGCCCCAGAGGAAGGGCTTTTCGCAGAAAATATGGAGTCCCGAGTCCAAACTTTTTAACAGATATTCATAATGGGTTGAAGAAGGGGAAGCAATCACCACTGCATCAGGCTTTTCGCCTCTCACCATTTCATCGAAGGTGGTATAGGGATGGGCTTCTATCCCATATTTCCGAAGAGCAGAAGAGGCCTGGAGGCTTGTTTTTTCCGTCGTCCCCAGCACAGAGGTTACCCTCGCTCCATGCTTATGGAAATACTTTCCTATGTACCCGCCGATACCATTTCTCGTTCTCCCCGCACCGACAAGGGATACGTTCAATCGAATCAAAGGCCCTCACACCTCCTGTGTTCAGCCAAAAATTATTCGTATTTTAACACAGTTAATGCTGCGGGTAAAATATCATTGGCGGGACGTAAGCATCTTTTTCCCCCGTGACAACCATGAAACGGCCCCCTCCCCTCTCCCCTTGCCTGCCTGCCGGTAGGCAGGGGGAGAAGGATAGGGTGAGGGGTAGATTGTTCTCTATAACGTTACCGATTGGAAATCAAAACCACATCATCTTTTCTCACTCGGCGCCGTGCGATCAATTGGACCTTCGGTTCCCCTCCCCTGCCGAACAATTGAGAAAAATCACTGAATTGGAGAAGGCAGAATACTCTTTCTGAGGATCTCATAAAATCAAGAAGAGCCTCTCTATTGTAAAATGTCATAATGGGCACGACCCCCGTAAAATAATTATAAGGATCATTTCCAATCCCCCCATAAATCGCTAATTTGTCACCCGGTTGAATGCGCGATGTAATTTCTTCAGAAAGGAAACGAGCCGACATCTGCGGATTGGCAAGAGGGAAAATAACCCTAAACGTGTAAAAATATCCTGCCACCATCATTCCAATGAGGAGGAACAGGATCGCTCTATAATTCTTTAAGCGGCAGAAGACCAACATGGCCAGGCTGCACCCGACTAAGAGGAGAGCGATAGGAAAACTATAAACCAGGTAAGGGGACAATTTTATTGAGACCACCCATGGAGCAGCAGCCCCCGCTATCAAACCAAACCCAATCAATCCATAGAGAGGAGCGAAAATCCATCCGCGCTTAAACTGATCCAATGGGCCCGAGATGAAATCACTCCAGAACTTCCCGACCATGAGCGAAGCAGCCGGATAAAGAGGTAAGAGGTAAAGGGCCCTTTTTGATTTGGATAGGGAAAAAAATGCGAAGATGACGAGACACCATACTGAAAGAAAAAGGAACCCTCTTCTCTTTCCGATCATCGTTTTGGAACAGCCGTAAACAATAGCCGCGGGCAAAAAGAGGGTCCAGGGCATAAAGCTCATTGGGAAACTATAGAGATAGTAATAGATAGGGCTGGGATGAGTCCATCCTGTCGAATAAGCCTCGGTAGTATGCTTAAAAAGATTTTCCTCGAGGTAGGCCTTCCCACCCAGAGATACGGCGGGAAGATACCACGCCAGGACAATGGCGAGAAATAAAGAAATTCCAGGAAGCAGTTTCATCCGTTTCATTTCTCTATAATCTTTTTGAATTAAAAGATAGAGGAAGCTTGCCAAAAGCGGCAGGACCAATCCAATCGGCCCTTTGGCTAAGGTGGCCAAGGCCATGCTGACATAAAATCCAAAAATGAAAAGGTTCCGGATACTCCGCTTGTGATGGATTCCCTCCTCCTTACCCTCTTGATACCAGAGAAAGAAACAGAGAAACGAAGCGGTGGTGAAAAAGGCCAGCGTGACATCAATATTGGCACGATTGGAGAGGTAGACGAAATGAAGGCTTGTCGCCAGGATGAGGCCGGAGAAGAATCCCGTTCGGGATGAATAAAGTCTTTCACCCAGGAAGAAAGTGAGGAGAACGGTGAGTGTCCCGAACAGGGCTGAGGGAAATCTCACGGAAAAGGCAGTGAAGCCTCGCCATAAATAGGAGGAAAGAGCAATCAGCCAGAAAAAGAGGGGAGGCTTGTCTCCATAGACGCCTCCGTTAAAATGCATGAGAATCCAATCGCCCCGGTCTACCATCTCCCTGGCGATTTGTGCATAACGGGGCTCATCCGGATTCCAGAGATCCCATCGGCCCAGATTAAAAAAGTAAAGGATGAAACAGATCCCGATCAGAAAAGTAATTTGAACCCATTTGGGAGGATGATTGATGCAGGATGGGTGTCTCGTGGGATGAAGATCCTTTCTTTATTTTAAGTAACCAATGCCTGACAATCCGATTCGAATCCAGCGCAATATCTTCCTTTTCAATGGTTCGAGTGAGAAGTTTCCGGATCGGTTTTTTTCTCATTATAAATCAAGGTTAGGGTCCGAAGGCAGACAGTAGGGTTGACAAGAATTGAAAGACATTTCATCTCAGATCCTTTCCTCGATTTCATAATGGATATGGCGACTCTTCATCCACTTCACCGCCAGGAGATCGATGAAGGCACGCCACATCCGATTCCAGGTGGTATATTTCGAAACCCCA
This sequence comes from uncultured delta proteobacterium, assembly GCA_963827685.1. Taxonomy (GTDB): domain Bacteria; phylum Desulfobacterota; class BSN033; order BSN033; family UBA1163; genus UBA1163. The sequence continues at coordinate 967,709 of CAWHBU010000003.1, forward strand.
AACTTCCTGGGGTGGTGGGCAATGGGTATTTCAATCACCCGGTAACCCTCCATCTTCACCAGGGTGGGGATGAAGCGGTGCATCCCTTTGTAAAGTTTTAGATTCTGGAGACATTCCCTCTTATAAGCTCGGAAGGTACAACCGCTGTCCTGAATCTCCTCTCCGCTCAAGCTGTTCCTGACTCTATTGGCGATCCTTGATGTGATCCGCTTGACCCAAGAATCTTCTCGCTTCTGACGCCATCCACTGACCACGTCATAATCTTTTAGATATTCCAACATCCTTGGGATATCCTTGGGGTCATTCTGAAGATCAGCATCGATGGTGATGACAATTTCTCCTCGCGCCTCTTTGAGCCCCGCGGCACCTGCGGCCGTCTCCCCGCAGTTCTTCTTAAATCCAAGGATTCGTATTTGAGGATATTGGGGAGCCATCTCTTTTAGGAGACGACGGCTATGATCTTTACTGCCGTCATCGACGAAGATCATCTCATAGGTTTTCCCTAAGGGTCTCAGTACCTCTGCAATCTGAGGAATCAAAACCGGAAGGTTCTCCTCTTCATTGTAGACCGGCACGACCACAGAAATATCAACCTTAGGATTCTCTCTCAAAAGACGATCCATATTCCACCCTCAATTTTTTTGATGAAAGAACTCCCTGATGCTGGCACACACGAAATCCACCTTCTCCTTTTCAAGCTCTGGGTAGATGGGCAGGGAGAGTATCTTTTGCACAACCTCTTCTGTCACCTTCAGTTTGGGCTGTTGACCGAGAGCATTCCGAACGGCCGGTTGTTGATGGTTGGGAATAGGATAATGAATCCCTGATTGAACCCCCCTCTCTTTTAAGAAATCAGCCAGCTTCTCCCGCTGGGGAGTTTGGATGACATAAAGATGATAGACCGCTTCGGCCCAATCCTTTGCTCGAGGGGTCACCACACGAATTCCCTTTAATCCTTCATGATACCATTCGGCAATGCGCCTTCTTGACTCATTAAACCAGTCCAACCTTCGAAGTTGTAAGCGACCCACCGCTCCTTGGATTTCATTGAATCTCAAATTATATCCCACCAGTTCATGCTCATATTTCTCTTTTCGACCGTGATCTCTCAGCATCCGACAGGTCTTGGCCATCTCATCATCCGAGGTAACAAGAATTCCACCGTCCCCAAAAACAGTCAAATTCTTCGAAGGATAGAAGGAAAAACAACCGCCAATTCCCATTGATCCTACTCTTGCTCCTTGATATCTGGCCCCATGAGCTTGGCAGCAATCCTCTAAAATGAAAAGCCCATAACGCTTTGCCAAATCACGAAGGGAATCCATATGGGCAGGGTGACCGTAAAGATGTACGGGGATCATCCCTTTAATCTCCTTGACCCCCGATATCCGGCTCTTATTTCTTAAAACCGATTCGATATGTTTGGGATCTACTGTAAAGGTATCATCGATATCGATGAAAATCGGTCTGGCTCCAACATGAAATATGGGTTCAATGGTTGGAAAAGCCGTGAGCGAAGGAACCAGGATACCATCGCCCTCCTTAACCCCCAAGGCCTTGAGGCACAAAAAAATGGCAGAGGTCCCTGAGGAGGTGAGGACAGCGTGCTTCACCCCGACGAATTGGGCAAACTCTTTTTCAAAATCTTTACATTGGTTCCCCAGAATATATTGTCCGGAATCAATCACCTCTAAGACACGATCTTTCATTTCCTTATCCACGTAGGGTTTAGATAGAGGCACCTTCATCTTAACTCCTTTCCCTGAATGGGAAGCTGCCCGCCCACAGGGCGGGGCTTCCCGGCACTGTAATGTCGTTCATATTGTGCCCCTCAACCCCCCTACAAGGCGGGGCTTGCGGGGCACGGTCCGGTCAGATTTTTTCCCATTTCATCTCCAATCTCTTCCCACTCCGAGAGGATTCGTAACAGACCTCAACGATTTTTAATGCCTCAAACCCAGCCTGCCCATCCGCCAAGGGCTTGGACCGACTCTTCATCGAATCAAGAAAGGCTCTTAATTCTATCGTCAGGGGCTCTTCTGGGTTGACGGGAATGCTTTGAGCCTCTCCTTCTAAGGCGACACATTTCGGCCCCTGCCTCTCATGTCGGTTCTCACAGAAGAGAAGGGAATTTTTTTGGAAGTCGCAATACAGGCTTGCTCGATCTCCGACAATGGCGATATCTCTTCTTTTTTCGGGCGGCATATAACCCGCCTCAATAAAAACAATCTTTCCATGATAGTCCAAAATGGAGACAGAGGTGTCATCAAGGGGAAGGTTGAGGTAATTTTTTACAACGGCCGTCACCGCTTGAGGGGGCTCACGAAGGAGATAATTGAAAAGATCGAAATAATGAATCGCATCCGTCTGGGTCACCCCGACATCCGTCCTGGGTCGTTTGAATCCCATGAAATGGCCATAGGCATACTGGACCTTCCCCAACCGACCCTCCTCGATGAGACTCTTGATCTTCGAGGAAGCAGGATGGTACCGATAGATATGGCCCACTTGAAGGATCACCCCTTTCTTATTCGCTCGGGTGATCATCTCTTTGGCCTCTCGAGACGTGAGGGCGATCGGTTTCTCCACGAAGACATCTTTCTTCTTATCAAAGCACTCTTTGCAGATGGTCAGGTGGTTATCGGCGGGTGTCACGATATCAACCCCATCTATTCGATCAAGGAAATCGTGATAATCGGTGGAAAGATGATCTTCAGGGATGGAGAATTCCCGGCAGGTCTTCAGTTGGCTCGAATCTGAATCCACCACATAAAGTTCGTCGACAAGCTTCGTAAGAGCTTTCAAATGATTCTTGCCCCACCGTCCTATTCCGATCAATAAAAGCTTCATATCTCTCCCTAACTCTCCTTAAGATTTTTGATGTCTTCTATTTCTTCCTTTTTAAAAAGACGAAAAGGAACCGACAGAATAAGTCCTTAAGATAAAAAAGGTTGTGACTTTATTTGTTACATAACAATAGTACGTTATCGGAAAATAATCTTGAGGCAGGGATGGCCTTATAAATATTTAAACCATTCTCCCTGAGCTCCTTCGATATCTCTTGGAGCGAGATCCTTTTCTTGATCGGCCTTTCGCTGAATAGGGATCCTATCCTGCGGGCCATCACTTTAAACCTATTTGGATAATTATAATCGATGATAAGCCATTTCTTGGTTACCCTTCTCATCTCTTGAAGCATTCGATATCTTATCTCAGCAGGGATATGATAGATAAATCTGATGGAGAAGATACAGTCAACACTATTGTCCTTAAATGCCATGGCCTCGGCATCCAGGCGGATATTCCAGAATGAGTCTTCAAAACCGTCCATCCTCTTTCTTGACTCCATCATCATCTCTAACGAGATATCCCCGCCGATCCATTTATACCCGCTTTTTAAGATCAGATGACTTAATCTTCCTGTCCCGCAGGGGATGTCCAGGGCAAGCCCTCTTCTCCCTGTCAACCGAATCAGCTTTGAGATCACCCTTTTGGTATTCCAATTCCTAAATCTTCCATAGATCCCCTTAAATCTTGTCTTCTCATAGCCCGCCGCATAGATCTTGTTTTGATACAGTTGCCTTACATGATACATGCCCCACACCTTTTCATTTCAATCTACAGAAGCTCTTCCATCCAATCTTTTTGACGGGTAAATCCTATCACTCATGGCTTCACTTTGATCCTCGTCGTTTCTATTTAACCCCGCTCTCTTGAGATGTCAATCCTTCCGAAAACTCATCCGAATCTCAGTGGTTCGAAATGAGAACATATTCCCAATTGGCCACTTTCACCTGTTCAATAGGACAAAGCTCGACTCCTGTTTCCTTCTTAAGGTTACTGAGGACTTCCGGATAGATCACAACAAAAACGCGTTGGGAGGAGTTGAAGATTTCAAGAAACCGTTCCTTGCTTTGAATACTCTCTATATAAGGCTTCTTTGTATAGTAAAGCAACCCATTAGACTTAAGGGAATACGTTTTGAGATCATCTCCGATCTCCATTCTTTTCAGGATTTTCTCTGCAAAGGACTTCGCTGACTTCTGAGGATTGAGTTTCGGCAGAACTGAATAGGAGAGATGGAGATGGAGAAGAGCGAAAGCGATCATGAGGCTGATGAACGAGGCCCATCTCTTTTTCTTGATAAAAAACAACAGGGAGAAAAAGGATCCAACCAATAAATAAGAGAGAACGGAGAGCCCCAAGGATTGATAGTCCATCAGGGCCGGATAGAATCTTTGCGGAATTTTTGACAGGAACAGAACAGAGCCGGCGAAAAAGAGCAAAGTCAAAAGGAGAAGTCCGGACAGGAACCCCTTTTTCCCCTCCTCTGATTTAAACCAGCGATCCCATAAATTCCCAACCATCAGGGCGGCTGCCGGGTAAAGGGGTAAAAGGTAGTTATCCTTCTTTCCTTTGGAGAGGGTGAAGAAAAGGAAGATAAAAAGGAACCAGATAGAGAGAAATAGGAATTCTTTTCTTTTGCCAAACTCTTTCCGTAACCCAAATATGAATGCGGTGGGCAAGAAAACGATCCAAGGAAAGAATTCTACAGGAAAACGAATAAAATAGAAATGGAATGGCTCGGAATGAAAATGTCTTCCTCCCTCCACATAAGTTCCAACAGCCTGTTTAAAAAGGATCCAATGGACATAATCTTTTCCTCCAATCCAACAGGCAGGTATCCACCATATCAACACAACCATGACAGAGAGAAGAAATCCCAGGAGAAGGTCGCGGCACCAAAACTCCCTCATATTCTTTTGAAAACCGGAGAAGATCAGAAAGATAGGGAGCGTAAGATAAGCAATAGGCCCTTTCGTTAAGATCGCAAGCCCCGTAAAGAGCCCAGCCAGAAGGTAATACCTCCGGCGCCGCTCCTCCTTCTCGTAGCCCAGGTAGAAGGAGAAGAGGGCCAGAAGAAAGAAGAGCGTGAAAAGAGAATCCAACATCATCCAGCGCGATAAGTGAGGGAACAGGATACACGTCCCCAGAACCATCGCGGAAAGGAATCCGACTCTGAGACGAAATAGTTTCTCTCCAAGAAGAAAAGTGACGAAAAGGGTAATCAACCCTGCCAGGGCGGAGGGAAGGCGATTGGTCAACTCGTTATTCTCTCCTAAAAAGAAAGTGGAGAGATTGACCAACCAAAAAGAAAGGGGAGGTTTCTCTGCATAAACGTCTCCGTTGAGATGAGGCAAAATCCAATTCCCTGTTTCTTTCATTTCCCGAGCGATCACTGCATATCGGGTTTCATCCGGTTCCCATAGATCCCTTCCACCCAAATTGAAAATGAATAGAACCATCCCGATGGCGAGTATGGCGAAGACATATTTTCTTCTCACATCCATAAACTTAAAGTCCCCTCCAAATCTATACACATTGAAGAAGAACAAGGTTTTACCAGTCTATTAGAATCAATACTCCAAAGACAAGTAAATTTTTTAAGGGAAAAATTATAACACAAAGATCATAAAAGTGGAGTCGACATACATTAGATTTATATTAAGATTCCTTAATGTTATTGAAAAGGTCCCCATTTGATATTAGTATATGGTATTTCTATGTCTACCATTTCTATTACTATTTTAGCCAAATCTGTACATTCATGAACTTTATGAGTCGAAGTGGGAAGCCTTTTATTTGAAATCATTACTATTAAGTATCAAGAAGTTAAAATTAGTTTATTTCATTGGCATCCTTTTTGCCACATTTTTAAAAATTCTAACTCAACAGAATTAGCCACTCTAAATTTTCCTTGGGATTGGCATAGAGGAGGTATCCATGTCTACAATAGAGAGACTGAAAAAACTTTTTATCAACAAATTTGATTTTAACATTGAGGAACTCAAACCCGAAACAACCCTCGAATATTTGGGCCTCGACTCCCTCGATAAGATCGAATTCATGTTCGATATCGAAAATGAATTTAATATAAAAATTCCTGACCAAGAATTTAAGGTGACAACGATACAGGACATCGTAGATGCTGTGGACCGGTTCATCTCGGAACAAAGGATAGGGTCTTTAAGCCCGGTGATGCTCAGTAATAGTTGAACTAAATAAATATGAACGCGGAGATTTTATTTTGATGAAACGGAGAGTGGCGGTCACAGGAATGGGTATTATTTCCGCTTGTGGGAATAATATCAATGATTTTTCAGCCAATATCACGGCTGGCAAGTCCGGAGTCAGAAGGATCTCTTCAGAATATTCAAACCCCCTTTCAGTAAAAATTGCAGCCGAAGTCGATTTTAATCCTTTCGATTATTTTGAAAAGAGACAAGTATCTTACTTAGATCGCGTCAACCAATTCGCTTTGGCCGCTGCTTCGCAAGCCTGGAAGGATGCAGTGCTTTCTCTCGATGCGAAGGAAAAAGGACGGTCGGGAGTATATATGGGTACGGGGTTAGGCGGTGCGAATGCCCTAGAGGATGGGTACATACGATTGTTCAAGGAAAACTCAGATAGGGTGAAACCATTATCTGTCTTGATGATCATGAACAATGCTTCCGCTTCCCATATCTCTATAGAGTATGGACTCACGGGGCCATGTTTGACTATATCCACGGCTTGTGCTTCGTCCGCAAACGCGATTGGTGAGGCCTTCCGACAGATCAGAGACGGTTATGCTGAGGTCATGCTCGCAGGAGGGACTGAGTCCTTTTTAACTTACGGGGTTTTCCGAAGTTGGGAGGCCCTCAGGGTTCTGGCTGTGGAAGACCCTGATGACCCGTCAAAATCTTGCAAGCCTTTCTCGAGAAACCGCTCGGGGTTAGTGCTTGGGGAGGGGGCTGCCGTGGTAGTGCTCGAGGAGATGGAGAGGGCCGTTCGCCGTGAAGCCCCACTCTACGCCGAGATCCTTGGCTATGGGTCTACCTCTGATGCCTTTCATATTACTAAACCTTCTTTTGAAGGACAGGCACAAGCCATCTCAGGAGCGATCAAAGAAGGGGGGGTCTCTCCTGAAGATATAGACTACATCAATGCTCATGGCACGGCAACCCAGTTGAATGATCTATTGGAGACCCAAGCCATCAAGAAGGTATTCGGCGATTACGCCTACAAGGTCCCCATTAGTTCTACAAAATCGATGCATGGTCATACAATTGGAGCCGCTGGGGCAATTGAATTGATCGTCTCACTTCTTGCAATTAAAAACCAAGCCATTCCCCCAACGATCAACCTTGATCAACCCGACCCCGATTGTGACCTTGATTATGTTCCAAACATTGGCCGTGAAGGGGTGAAGGTGAATACGGTGATGTCGAATTCTTTCGCTTTTGGAGGAACGAATGCGGTCCTCATCGCCAGGAAGGTGGGGGAATGATATGAAATACATGTTTTTCTGTGACTTTGACGGAACGGTCACGAGAGAAGATGTGATCGACAGGATTCTAGAAGAATTTGCTGACCCGATGTGGATGGAGATAGAGCAGTCCTGGGTGAAAGGAGAAATCGGTTCTCGGGAGTGCCTGGCCATGCAGACCAAGCTCATCAAGGCAAAAAAATGTGACCTTCTCGATTTTGTGAAAGGGATCGAAATTGACCCAACCTTTATCGATTTCGCCAGGTATTGTAAAAGCAAGTCCTTTGACCTCATCATTCTCAGCGATGGAATCGACCTGTTCATCAACTCCATACTGAATCGATATGGGCTGAAGAATATTAGAGTATACGCCAATAGTCTGAGGTCACCCTCCGAGGGCCATGAGATGTTCTTCCCTTATTTCAGGAAGGATTGTTTGAGTCGAAGCGGCGTCTGCAAGTGTAAGATCATGGAAGAACTTTCCAGTCCAGAGGGAATCAACATTCTTGTAGGCGATGGCCGCTCCGATTTTTGCATCGCAAGAAAAGCGACCCTGACCTTCGCTAAATCATCCCTCCTTGATTTCTGCAGGACCGAAAAAATCCCACATATGGAGCATAGAGAATTTGGAGACATCACTGAATGGTTGAAGGATCAAATGGGTCAAGATCGTTTCATCTCTCAGAGGACTTTCGTCCATCCTGGTCTAAGGGGAGCCCGGAATGGTCAACGATGCTGAACTGATCAAGAAAGATTCGATCTACTGTTCTTATGGAGATACGGTTCACTATGCGGAACCTCCGAAAATCTTCAGAGGATGCGAAGGGAGTTTTCTTTACGACAGCGCAGATATTCCTTACCTTGACCTTCAGATGTGGTACTCCGCTGCAAGTTTCGGATATAAAAATCAGAGACTGCGCGAGGCTTTTCGGACTCAGATCGATACCCTTCCTCAACTCGCCTGCCAATACCTTCATGAAGGGAAGGTGCTTCTCGCAGAAAAAATCTGTCTTGCGAATATGAAGAGGTTCAAAGAAAAAGGCAGAATTCATTTTAACGTTGGCGGCGCCCAGGCGATTGAAGACGCTCTAAAACTCGTTCGAAACGCAAAGGAAAAGAATCTGATGTTCGCCTTCATGGGGAGCTATCATGGACGAACGCTGGGGGCCTCCGCGATCACTTCAAGTTATCGCTACAGGAGGAGGTACGGCCATTTCTCAGACCGAGCCCAATTTATTCCATATCCTTACTGTTTCCGATGTTATTATGGGAAGAAACGGGAGGATTGTGATTTCTACTGCATTTCCCAATTTAAAAAGCTTTTTGAGACAGAGTATTACTCGGTCATCGATACAAAAGTGAAGGAGTCCGAGTATGCGGCTTTTTTCGTAGAGTCTATCCAGGCGACAGGGGGTTATATCGTGCCCCCCAAGGATTATTTTAAAAGATTTAAAAAAATCCTCGACAATTGGAGAATCTTGTTCGTGGATGATGAAATCCAGATGGGTATCTACAGAACAGGAAAACTCTGGGCCATCGAGAATTTTGAGGTCAGCCCTGATATCGTCGTTTTTGGAAAAGCATTGACCAATGGCCTAAACCCATTATCAGGGGTCTGGGCCAAAGAAGGTCTGATCTCCCCTGCCCTCTTCCCTCCTGGGTCAACCCATTCGACCTTTTCATCAAATCCACTCGGTACAAGCATTGCTCTTGAGGTGATGGCGATGCTTGAAGAGGAAGATTATGAAAAGAAAGTGTCAGAAAGCGGAGGTTATTTCCTCTCCTTGCTTCGAGATCTCAAGAAGAAACACCGGGAGATAGGAGATGTGGATGGCCTGGGACTAGCGCTCCGGGTGGAGATATGCAAATCAGACAGCTTTACTCCTGACAGGGAGCTGACAGAGAGAATGTTTCTTGAAGGGTTGAAAGGGACCTTAAGCTACAATGGATCGAAATATGGACTGATCCTCGACATTGGGGGGTATTATAAGAATGTCTTCACCCTTGCCCCTTCTCTCCACATCACCCAAGCCGAAATGGAGATGGCAGTTGAACTGCTTGACCAACTAATAAGCAAGTGTAAGAAAGCATAGGACGCTTGAATGCCCGATCACGAGATAGACCTCTCCGGCAGAAATCATTCGGTGCTCCTCATTCATGGACTGACGGGGAGCCCTTTCGAGATGAAATACCTTGCTAGAAAGTTAAACAAGGCCGGGTTCACCGTTAAAGGACCCTGCCTGGACGGGCATTGTACAACCCTCAAGAATCTTTCTAAAACCAACTGGAAAGATTGGTACCGGTCCGTCTGTGATAGTTTTATAGAGATGAAGAAGTCTTCTGATACGGTATCCGTCGTGGGCCTTTGTATGGGGGCCCTTCTTTCCCTTCACCTCTCTTATGAGTTTGGCTCAGAAGTGGCAGCCGTATCTCTGATTTCGACGACTCTTTTTTATGATGGCTGGAGCCTCCCTTGGTATAAGTTTCTCCTTCCCATCTCTTATTATTTCCCATTTAGGTATGTCTATTCTTATTCAGAGACAGAGCCTTATGGGATAAAGAATAAGGCATTAAGAGAACGAATTGTCAACCTGATGGAGAATGACTCTATTGCCTATACAAAAACTCCCGCCGCAAGTATCCATGAGCTGTTTAAGTTGATCAAACAGGTGAAAAAAGAGCTCCCTGCGATCACGACACCCGCCTTGATCCTCCACTCCAGCGAAGACGATCTCACGAGTACCAAGAACCCGGATTATGTCGAGGAGAAAATCGGATCCAAGATCGTTCGAAAGATTATTTTGGATGACAGTTATCACATGATGACGATCGATAATCAGAAGGACCGTGTGGCCGAAGAAACGATAAAGTTTTTTAGGGAGCAAATATCTCCTCATGTTCAGACAGAACGTCAAGCGGGAGAATTTCTCCCCAATGGTGGTTACCTTTAATTCCGATATCACAAAATCTTAGTTTTCTTGCCTAAGTAAGGAGGAAAATATGTTTGGCGGAATAGGGATGCCGGAGCTACTTGTCATTTTGGTCATCGTCTTGATCATTTTTGGTGCCAATAAACTTCCCCAGATCGGTGAAGGGCTTGGAAAAGGAATCCAAAACTTCAAGAAGAACATCAAAGGGAAGGGAGAGACTGATATCACTTCCAAGAGCGCCGAGCAAATGTCCGGGGGAAAATAAGAGGCCAAAGGCTGCATTCTTGTAAAGATTAAATTTAAGAGAAGATTTCTTAATTTCCGTGAGAAGGGTTTGCAATCCTTTGGAGGGGTAAATAGACGGTAAAGGTGGAACCTTGATTTATTTCACTATCGACTTCGATGCTTCCTTGGTGGGCGTGTACAATCCACTCGACAATGCTCAATCCAAGGCCCACCCCACCGGTCTCCCTTGATCGGGATTTATCCATCCGGTAGAAACGTTTGAAGATCTTTTCTCGCTCCTCTTTGGGAATTCCCATTCCGGTGTCTATTATTTTGACCAGAACAGCACCTTCATTCTTTTCAACCGTGATATGGATGGCTCCCTGCGACGTGTATTTGATAGCATTGTCAATCAGGTTGGTAAAGAGTTGCTGAAGACGAACCTTATCCCCTATCACCGTGACCTCTTCAAGGGCACCTATTTCCAAGGCAATATTTTTTTGCTCCGCAAGGACTTGGAAGAGATTGCATAGGTCCTTAATCAGAAGGTCCAGACGAAGGGGAACCATTTTCAACTCCACCTGGGTGGTATCAAACTTAGAAAGCAAGATCAAGTCATTGATCATCTGATTCAGATGGTCAAACTGTTCTATGAAATGGACCAACCCTTCCTGATACTCTTCGGCTTTTCTTTCTTTCAAAAGTAAAACCTCTGCTTCTCCCCTCATGGCACAGATAGGAGTCTTCAATTCATGAGAGGCATCGGCGGTAAATTCAGCCATTCGTTTAAAAGAAGTCTCTAATCTGGCAATCATTTCATTGATCGTCCGGATGAGGTCGTCCATCTCATCGTCTGTCCCCCTCGGAGTGAGTCTCTCGCTGAGCTTTTGAGAGGTAATGCTCTGAGCTTTCGCTGCAATATAACCGATCGGAGAAAGAGACCTTCTGGCTAATATCCACCCTCCCAATGTTCCTAATACCAATATGATAGGAAGGGCTGCCAAAATATTATTTCTAAAATGCGATAGATTTTGTCTCACAAAATAAAGATGGGTCCCCAGTTGAATGATTTCAGTGAGTTTTCCATTCTTATAAACGGGTGTACTGATGATACGAAATGTCTCTCTTCTCCCAGAACTATAAACTTCTTCCCGAGTCTCTTTCCCGTTCCTGGCATTGGTCAACACCCGATCCTTTGCAACATATCCCATCTCTCCAAACTCTTTCGAAACGTAGAGCGGTTTCCCCTCGTTATCCAAAATTTGAAAAAAGAAGGGATAATACTTTCGGGCCATCACTTCATCTTCGAATCTCACTAAGAAATATGTCTCTTTCGGCTCCTTGGACAAAACCCTCTCCATTTCCGTTGTTTCGTCAAGGAGAAATTGATCGATCTCTTTGAGGAGTCGATACCTCAGACCCAAGTAAAGGACCATACAAACCACGAGCGCAGAGACTAAGAAGGTGAGTATATACCAAAGGGTCATCTTGAAGTCGGTCCTTCGGTAAAACTTACCCCCGATCTTCCAGGACATATCCAACCCCTTTCACAGTATGGAGAAGCTTGGGTTCAAAATCCTTGTCAATTTTGCTCCGAAGGTGAGAAACATGAACATCAATGACGTTGGTGGAAGTGTCGAAATGATAGTCGAAGATTTTTTCAGAAATCATGATCCGGGTGACGATCTCGCCTGGATGTCTCATGAAGAATTCAAGAAGGGCATACTCTTTGGGAGTGAGTTCGATCTTTGTTTTTTCCCGGAAAACCCGGTGTCCATCGGATTCTAAAATAAGGTTGGCCACTTGTAATCTTGAAGGGAAAGTGACGGCTTTGCCCCTTCTAAGAATGGCTTGAATCCTGGCCAACAATTCATTGAAAGAGAAAGGTTTAGTCAGGTAATCATCTGCTCCTAAATTTAAGCCTTTAACAATATCGTTTTCCGAATCCTTTGCTGTCAAAAATATCACAGGGGTTTGATTATCTATGGATTTCATCCTTTTCAGAACCTCTCTTCCATCCATTTTGGGAAGCATGATATCGAGGACGATCAGATCGTATTTCATATGGAGGAAAGAGTTTACCCCCTCTTCTCCATCGGTGGCCACCTCCACAGAAAAAGAATTTTCTAAAAGTCCTTTCTTAACGAATCGAACGATGCCTTTGTCGTCTTCAACCAATAAAATCCTCATCGAATCGTATTCTAACAAATTCCTTTGGGAATTCAAATCACTTCTTGAAAATTGCCATCTTATTGCTTATGATGGGAGCCATGAAAAAAAGGGATATTCTTTTGAGTCTTCTTTCAGGTATTCTCCTGATTCTTTCCTTCCCTCATTTTGATCTCGAATTTTTGGCCTGGTTTGCTTTGGTTCCCCTTTTCTATTCCATAGAGGGAAAAGGACTATACTGTAGTTTTAAACTCGGTTTCTTGACAGGGATGATCGCTTTTCTCGGAATTCTTTATTGGATCATTGTGGCGGTCCACACTTATGGTAACGTGCCTTTGATCCTGAGTGGTTTAATTCTTTTACTTTTGGTAGCTTACCTGAGCCTCTTCATAGGTGCCTTTGCATTTCTCACTCGCCTCGTCGTGATGCGCTCTGGTTTCCAGACCATTCTTTTCACCCCTCTCTTATGGGTTGCCTTAGAATACCTCCGCTCTTTCCTTCTGACAGGTTTCCCCTGGGCGATTTTAGGCTATTCTCAGTACCTCAATCTCCCTTCTATCCAGATGGCAGATATCACAGGAGCCTATGGTCTCTCCTTTATCATCCTTCTGGTCAATGCCACGCTTTGGGGGGTGCTTCATCAATGGCCCAAAAAGATCTTCCCCGTTAAAGAAGTGATCTTCACAGCCCTCATCCTTCTGGGCTTTCTGATTTACGGATACATGAAGATGGGAGTTGTTGACCGGCAAATGATCCAGAATCCTCCCTTGAAAATTGGATTGGTTCAAGGGAATATCGATCAGTCCATAAAATGGGACAAATCTTTTCAGATAGAGACCTTAAAGATCTACGAGAAGCTTTCCTTCAGGGTGGCAGAGGAGAAACCGGATCTTATTATCTGGCCTGAAACAGCCACTCCTTTCTTTTTCCAGGACGCCATGGAATACCAACCCTTTGTCCTGGATATTCCCAAGAAGACAAATGCCTTTCTGCTCTTCGGAACCCCTTCTTATAAAACCCAGAAAGAGAAAGTGAACCATTATAACAGTGCTTACCTGGTCTCTCCTTCGGGGGACCTGGTGGGAAAGTATGACAAAATCCACCTCGTCCCTTTTGGTGAGTATGTCCCCCTGCAAGATCTTCTTTTCTTCATCGGATCCTTGGGGGAAGGGATTGGAGACTTTAAGTCTGGAAACGAGATCTTCAATTTCTCCCTGCCTCAAGGTAAATTTGGCGTTCTCATCTGCTTTGAAATCATCTTTCCAGATCTCTGTCGAAGATTCGTCAAAAAGGGTGCAAACTTTCTGGTGACGATCACGAACGACGCCTGGTTCGGGAGAACCTCTGCTCCTTACCAGCATTTCTCCATGGCCACATTCAGGGCCGTCGAGAATCGCGTCTTCGTTGCCAGAGCGGCCAATACGGGAATCACCGGATTCATCGATCCAAAAGGAAAGATTATGAAACAGGGAGGGATCTTCACAGAGGAGACGATCAACGGAATGATCCGGCTATCGAATCAAAAAACCTTCTATACCCTCTATGGAGATATCTTCGCTTGGGTGTGCTCGGCCCTCTCCATCCTCCTTTTAGTCAATGCCCTAATCCAAAAGACTAAAAAACATGAATCAGGGAGAATTCGAAAACCGCGAAAAGTAAATGATAGTGCGACACATTGCCGCGGTGGCTGATCGGGGGAATAATTGAGGAAACACTATCTCCAAGTACCCATGCTCAGTCCTTTTGCATCAGAGATCTCGCTCGGATTCAATTAGCCGTTGAGAAGTTGTTCGAGCTTCCGGCGATCTTCCTCTACCATCTGGATAATTTGTAACCCGTATTGATATCCCTTAGAGCCGTTATACGAACGAAGATCTTTCCTGACGATTTGGGTTAATACTTCCAGATTAGTTAATTCGAATCCCTTGGTGAACAGGAGGACGATATTCAATTTTAGGCCGACAGGCATGTCCTCGACAGAATGAATCAGGAAGCCTCCCTCGCTCGCATCGACCACGACCCCTCCATGGGCATGGGGAAGTTCCTTCACCCGATATTCAAAGGGCAGGTTCAGGAGTGACCGGAGATACCTCCGTCTTTCTTTAGTATCATTGGGACTTTCCATCGAATCCTCCACACCGCCGTTTATTTAAAGGGTGGGATGAATCCTCCCGGCGCTTATTTCTCACCCACCATCGTTTTTTTGAGACGCTCCTCGGGAGAAGGATAACGGACGATATTTCTTCTCTCAATGGGTAAGATGAGAGAGATAAAGGTCATCGGTTTATCGTCGTAGACCTTATATCTCATCATCCCCTTATTCTTCTCGATAATCTCTTTCGCCAACTTTAAAATCAATTCAACCGCCTCTTCTTCTTGATGAGCGGTTGCCATTCCGGGAATAATTCCGATCTCTTCACCCGCCTTTTCGTAACCTGCAGAAACAACCAGAATTTCCAGGTACCTTCCATCCTTTTGTAATTGGCCAATCTCTCTACCCTTCAATGCCTCCATATCGAATATTCTTGTCAAAAATCCGATGCTCCCCTCAGGAGGAATGGAGATGAGGGTGTATTGAATGACGGAGTTTAAAATATATCTCAACTGCTCATCGGGAAGAACCGTTTCTGGAAGGTCCTTTTCAAACTGTTTCTTAATGATTCTAATTCTTTTCTCTCCAAATTGGCTTTCATGCTTTCTGATCACTTCCTCAACAAGGGTATTCACCGTATCACTTTTGACCATGGGGGTGCTGAAATTGATATAATCATTAAAACAGTCTATCAATGAAATCGTCTTACCGATATCTTCGTTCACAATTTTATAAAAATGCTCTCCTAATTCCCGATCCCTGAAATTCTCTCGCGAAAGAAATGCAAAGGCTTGCATGGCGGAGAGACTGGCTTTAATGCGATTGAACAGTTCAACAAAATAGATAGGCAGGGAAAGTCCGTTTTTTCGAATAGAAGGCTTTTCCCCTTTGGAGGTGGATCCTTCGGTCCCTTCTTTGTTTAGAAGAGAGGACAATAGATTCTTATCATCCTCTGTGATAAAAAAACTATTTTCCATCGAGGTGTTAAATTGTGCATATTTGATGCCAAGTTGTGGAAACTACTGTAACTTACTATTAACCCCTCACTTTTCAAAAACCCGATATTATTAGCAAAAAGAAAAAGTGACAAATTTTGTCACCAAAGTTTAAAATTCTTGGCGCTCCCGATGTAGCTCCACGGGCAGGTCCGTGGTACCACTCCAAACGCCCCTCCCCGTCACCTGTCCTTTAAACTTAATCTCTGCTCTTCTGCAATCAGCAAAAAATCAAGACTCGGCAGGAAAAAAAATTGATCTCTTGCTATATTCTTGGTAGATTAGATTGGGCCTTCGACCGAGCTCTCGGGGGGGGGCCTCTTGGTGTCGGGATCGAATATCTGAAGAAAGGGTGAGAAAACGATGAAGGTTGTGGCATTCAACGGTAGTTCACGGAAAGATGGTAACACCGCTATCCTTTTGAATCTGGTGCTGGATGAACTGAAAAAAGAAGGGATCGAGACAGAGCTGATTCAGTTGGCCGGCGAAACTCTATCCGGCTGTATCGCCTGCTACAAATGCGCAGAAAATAAGGATCAGAAATGTGCGGTGGTAAAAGATCGGGCCAATGAATATATCGCCAAGATGAAGGAGGCCCAGGGAATTCTTCTCGGTTCACCCACTTATATTTCGGATATGACGGCCAATATGAAGGCCCTCATCGAGAGGAGCGCGATCGTCTCTCGAAACAACGGAGACCTGTTCAAACGAAAGGTGGGAGCGGGCGTTATTGCTGTCCGTCGTGCGGGTTCCACCCATGTCCTCAGTTCAATAAACTATTTTTTCTTGATCAACCAGATGATGATCCCGGGGTCCAGCTACTGGAATGTGGGCATCGGTCGAAACCCCGGAGAAGTGAAAAACGACGCGGAAGGCATCCAGACCATGAAGACGCTTGGCCAGAACATGGCCTGGCTCCTCAAAAAAATTTACACCTGAGCGATCGGCCATCTCCCCAAAGGGCCGCTATCCCTTTCCCTCGATACCTGCACCCATCATTTGTCTTAGAAATGATCGTCGTGGTCTTCGCTTAACAGATCATCTATTTGGAAACCCCTACTACGTCCCCATGCACTGGTCTGCCAGTTGTCGATGCGACTGGCTTTGGGATTCCAGGGTGGAATGGTGATATGCAGGTAGTTGGAAAGGGAATAGACATAAGGTTCATACATCCCGCGAAGCTCTGAAAATTTTTGATCGACAACATTTCCCTCACGGAGCTTTAGTCCGGCTTCTCTCAGTATGGTGCGCATACGGGCCAGCTCATCCGACGGGAGGCGGTCGTGTTTCAGTTTATGGGGAGGACAGTCGAAGACTTGAGCGAGGTCAACGACGGCATGTCGCGTGATCGCAAATGTCAGCTGGGCTTGACGCTCACAGGAACCTTCGAAGCTGACAACGACAAAAGCGCTTGCATCCAGGATCGCCGTGAGGGCTCCCAGCCAGGATTGATTATCATGGTGAGAACGAAAATAGGCAAGTACCGGATAGGAGAGATGGCTTTCGAGTAAATCCGCAGACCACCGTTCCCACTCATGAAAGAGTTGCCGAAGCTCCTCCATTCCTCGGTCATGACAGTGCCGGCGTAACATCTCCGTGGCAGTAGGTGGAGAACCTGCCCGCGCGTCAAGGAGCGAAATGTTCACTTCCCGTCGGGCAAAAGACTGATTCAGCACAGGGAGGTAACCAATGACAAGGGCCAGGAAGCCAAAACCCACTCCCGCCTCAAATGCGACAAGCCCCCTGCCAAAGGTCGTAACGGGCACAACATCTCCCATCCCAAGGGTGAAGAAGGTGGTGCCACTCAGGTAAAGATAAGTACCGAAGCTGACCGTCCCATACGGAGATTTGATGATGGAGCCCGATGCCCAGTGAACGAGTCCAAAACCAATGATCAGGCAGGTGGCCCAAAGGATCAACAAAAGAAGCAATGAAAGGGGACCGTACCAGCTTAAAAAAGCCTCCTGACGTTTACCTTTAAAGATGGAACGAACCGCTCCTGACCAGGAAAACCAGGCATATTGATAAAAAAGGCGGGCAAGACTGATCGACCGTGTCACCCGGCGGGGCAGTACGATCGTCTCAAAAGCGTCCCCTAAAACGATAAGGATAAGAGCCACACCAACCACAGCGGATAGGATTGGCATATGACCTCCATGCAAACTCTTTTGTAGAGAATAGGCCCCGCTTTGCCAAAAACTCTGCCATTCTCAAAAAGAATGGGGTCGGGGGTTTTTTCGTCCAGATGTGCTTTTCGTGACTGAGCGGAATAACCATCTATCTGAAATCAAGCAAGGCAGCTCCTTGAATCATTTTCCCTCTATCCAAGGCACCTTTGATCGAGCTGATGTGAAGCCGAAGGGATAAGTCCTGGGGATAAATTTCTTGGGCCACCTGGAATTTTGATAAAGCGGCTTCAAAACGGCCGGCCTTGAAAAGCTCGATCCCTTCTTCGATGAACGGTTCGACTCGGTTCTTGAGATGTTGCACTTCTGGCGGGTCTTGATCGTATACCTCGATAATAGATACCGGCGCTGAACAGCCCTTCAGAGAAGCCTCGCCGAGTTTCCGCAATTGGTGACGATGTCCCTTTGGAAGCTGATGGACGACCTGATCCGTAATAAGCATATCGACGCCCAATGATCTTGTGACTTCTTCGAGGCGCTTGGCCAAGTTAACAGTCAAGCCCAAGACGGTAGAGTCCATCCGATCAGAGCCCCCGATGGTTCCCAGGATGACCGGGCCGGTATGGAGGCCGATGCCGATCTGAACCGCATGGTCCGTGGGTCGGCCTTCCTCGCTATTGAAAGAGGCAACGGTAGTCAGCATCTTCGCACCACACGTCACAGCCCTTTCGGCGGAGTCGACGCCTTCGAAAATACATAGGACGGCATCGCCGAGGAATTTATCGATCACTCCCTGCTCTTCGTCGACCACATGGGTAATCCGCTCGTAAAGTCGGTTCACAAAGGCGATCAATTGACTCGGGGTGAGACGCTCGGACAAAGCAGTAAAACCTCTGATGTCGCAACAAACGATTGTCACCCACTGTTGATCCGCCTCACCCAAACGTATCGTCCCCAACCCTTTGCTGGCGATACGGCGAAGATAAGCGGGAGGAACGAACCGCTCAAACATATTCTTCGCCTCGCGAATCGCTTTCTCTAAGGAACGAAAATGGAGGGCAACGGCAATGGTCAAAAAGATCGAGAGCCAGACGGAGGCAAACCACAGAATGCGCTCCTCTGTTAGGAAGGTCACTCCTGCGGCGAGCAGCGAATCGTGAAGCCCTCCCAAAAGCCAAACCAGTAGCCCGATGATGACAGGAATCGAAACCCGCTTCCGCTCCTTGAAACGCATCGGTCTTGCGATGATGAGTGAGACGTATAAAATACAAGCGCCCAGACAGAAAGATTGAATGAGGACTTTAAGGAGTCTGGACTGGGGCCTCCAGAAATCGAACGAGATAGGGTCGGGCTCCAGAGGAAGCCCGAAAAACAAGGGTCCTTTACCCAAAAGGGCGGCAACGGCGAGCATGAGACTTATTCCGGTCATTACCCAAGTGAGCAGGCTTGGCCTTTCATGAAAGAGCTCTAAGAAGAACCAGAACCAAGTGGCCGGCAAAAGAGCTAATGCGGCGTAAAGGATTCTGTACCCGATGAGGACGGATTCCGGTGATCGTTGAAGTCCCCAGAAAACCCATCCTAAGAAGGAGAAGGTTATGAAAACATAAAAGAAAAACAGACTCCACAGCGGCCGATAACGGTAGTAAACGATCGAGATGACCAAACACATAATGGCGAGGATGGCATTAGCGGTTAACGCGCAAAGAGGACCAATGCTTAAATGGGGGATGAAATCGGGCAGCATGTCGGAGTCTCCCGATGGTGAAAAAGTCTATTCGTTCAGTTCAATACAAGTCTACTAAATTGAGTTGGGAGGGTCAATAAGAAATCTATCCCTTAGAAATCTATCCCTAAATCCCGATTTAGGAAATTGTCATTGCGAGTAAAACGAAGCAATCTCGTCTTTTTCAGTGAGATTGCCACGCCTGCGTGCCGGAACGTTTGGCTGCACATATCTGCTTCAACAAAGGCAAGCACTTCGGCGTGCAGGCACGCACCTTTCGGGTGCTCGCAATAACTGGATAGGGAAAGGGTTTTATTCTATAAATCGGAATTTGGGCTATCCTTGCCCGCCCGCAGTTCTTGCGGTTGGCCAACGATTTGAGAAGAATCCTGTCTGGGTGAGCCGTTCGGGGAGGCTTCAGGGTCGGGAAAAGGAAGAACTGGGCTGGACGAAAAAATCTATCTCGGATGCTTCATATAAACGTGATAACTACGATCTCCGGTTTTGTATCAATGCGCATGGGAGGCCCCCAGGTACCCGCCCCGCTGGAGGTATGAACTAAGAGATTGCCAAACCATTTTAGTCCGTAGTCATAACCTCGGTAGACCTTTGAGGTGATCAATCGGAAAAGGAAAACCTGACCCTGGTGAGTATGACCTGAAAGCTGGAGCGAGATTCCCTGCTCTCTGGCCACCTGCAAATTGAGAGGGGCGTGTTTCAATAAAATGCTGGGCTTATGAGGGTCAATTCCCATCCTCTGTAAAATCGTTCTGAAATCCCCTTCCCTTCTCGAATCCCTGTAATCCACTCCAATGATCTGCAGACCATCCAGCTCAACCTTTTCGTTGTACAAGACTCGTATCCCAGCACGACGAACCGCTTGGAGGTATGGGGTACTGTCAGAAAACTCTTCATGATTCCCGGTAATAAAATACGTACCATAAGGAGCGGAGATTTTCGAAAAAGGTTCGATCGTCTTATCCAGATCGACTGCGACACCGTCATAGAGATCGCCGCCAATGAAAACAATGTCCGGACGTAAGTTCTGAACCATATTGGCAAGATGCCGGGCAAAACCATAGTTTCTTACCTGACCTAAATGCGTGTCGCTCACCCAGACAGCGGTTTTTCCTTTCCATTGGTCCGGTAAATGAGGGATCTCAACACTGATTCGTGTCATACGAATCGTGCCCGCATTGATGAATCCGTAAAGGCTTGCCACCAAAGCTATCCCGATCAAGATCTCGATCAATATTTTTTGATCCAAGGGAAGGTGAACTAATTTTGCCAAACCGTAGAAGATCCAGCAAAGCGTGGATGTGAGAATAAAAAGATAAAGAATCCCTAACCAGGATGCCGCAGCCGTGTAAAGGCATCGGACCAAAAGGTTGGAATAACGGAAAGCGAGAAAGGAGGTCAGGACAAGACTCACGGATAGCAGACCCAGGACAACTTTCAAGGTCAGAAGCTTTGCAGGACTGGCCACTCCTAAAAAGCGCACCAGGGTTCTGTATAAAAACCAGTGTCCCAAAAAGAGGATCGATTGAACAATACTGATGAAGAGGACAAAGCGCATAAAAGTCTAAGCATTATAATGGATAGAACTCTGATTCGCCATCGATTCACCCCTTACGAAGTCCTCGAAGCGACTTCGGGACCCTAATGCCTCACTCTCCCGTGCAAAATTGACGACATCCGGCGAGGATGCCGGAGAAAATATTATGGCGGCAACCTCAGCTTGTAGGCCAGCTAAAAGAATTCCAGAACAGCAAGGAGACCCGATGATGCTCCTGAATGTTACCCCATTAAACGTCTGCCTGATAAGATTTTCGGAGGCATCCTTGACGGATGGTCGGATTTCACCCCCGCTTCAGTGAGGCATTAATCGGGACCCTCACCAGCTTGAACTGTCTTGTCCTTGACAATCTTCCCTTAATATATCACGCTTGTCTTAAGCAGTGATTATCAGCATACTCATTTTGTGAGCCCCGCGAGGTTATTTGAAGAATAACGACGATAGACGGGACCGCGGCAGCGACCAGCGAGAATCACGCATTCTGTCCCGTAGCGACATAGACCATCCCAATCTATTTCTCATAGCGGCAGCAACGGGCTCAAGGGCCCGAAACAAGGCATTTGGCATCCGCTTGCCCCTGCTCGGATATCCTGCCATCGGTCTTGCGACGATCGCTTCCCTGACCCCAGACCGGTTCAACGTCCGTCTCGTTGACGAGGCCAATGAACCTGTCCCTTATGGGGAAGGCTGTCACCTGGCTTTAATTGTTGGACTGACCCACCATATACCGAACGTTTATCACATTGCCGATCGTCTGCGGTCTGAAGGAACGAAGGTGATACTGGGTGGATTCCATGTGACGGCTCTGCCGGACGAGGCTCTGGAACACGCTGATTCCGTGATCCTTGGAGAAGCCGAAGCCATATGGGAAGAGATGCTCGATGATTTTACGCGCGGAAACCTGAAGAAAAAATATATTGGCCGGGAGACAGACCTCGACCGGCTTCCTCACATGAGACGTGACCTTTTTAACAAAAAATTCTACTACCCCGGGCAAATCATAGAAACCACTCGCGGCTGTGCGGTCGGATGCGCATTTTGTGGCGTCCAGAAATTTTTTGGGAGAAGGTACAGGGGACGGCCACCGGAAGCAATTCGAAAGGAGCTGATGGCCCTCTTCGGCCCAAGGCCTCCGCAGGCGCGATGGAAAACCTGGCTGGCACGACACTGGCATCCTGACATTCCGTACTTTATCGAAAGACGCCTCCTTTATGTGATGGATTCCAATTTCGTTTCAGATCCGGGTCATGCCCGGGCGGTGCTGCAGGTCTTCAAGGACTGCGATATCAGGTGGTACGGCCATGCCAGCTTCAACCTCACACGGGATGAGTCCATGCTCGACCTGATGGCCGAATCAGGCTGTATCGGCGTGAACATCGGCTTTGAATCGCTCTCCCAAACAACGATTGATTCCATGCACAAATTCCCTAACCGAACAGCAGAATATGCCGATTGTATCCGTCGCCTTCATGAACGCGAAATCGGTGTCATGGGCACATTCATTGTCGGATTTGATGAAGACACCCCCACGGTCTTCGACCAGATCGCCGAATTCGCAATTGAAAATCGCCTGGAGACCGCCTTTACGCTGATCCTTACTCCCCTTCCGGACACCCCGCTCTACGCGCAGATGGATTCCCAGGGCCGGATTTTCAGTCACAACTGGAGCGATTATGATCACGGCTCGGTGACGTTTTTCCCAAAAAACACGACTCCGCAGCAGCTTCACTGGGGGATGAGATCCACATGGAGGAAAATCTATTCATGGCGGAGTATATGGCAAAGAATCATGACAAAGCCCCGCGTCCGGCCTTTCTTCTATCTGCCGGTAAACTTCGGCTTTCACCGTTGCACCCGCCTGATCTGTTCCGCAAAGCTCTGGCCTCCCCCGAAACCAGCCCAACAAAAATCGTTTCACTAAAATCCCCCAACTCCCTGATCCCCGAGTTCTGCATTCTGCCACCTGGAATCAAATATTAACTTCTTCAGCGGTTAAGACTAATAATATTGCAAACTGCCACCCCTTGCCAAATTCACTCAGCAAGAGCGCGCTCTGCCTGCTGTCCCGTTCCAGGTTAGGTTCGGGGCCATCGATTTCCTTTCTTCTTCCTGCTTGCAGGCTTGTCCGCTCCTCTTGCCATCGCTCCTGATCACCATTTTCCCCGGTATTTCAGACGATTGAAACGAGTCCAACGAGAAAAGGCAATGTCTTGATGTTGCGGAGGCATATGAGGTAAAATAGTTCCAGTAGACTTTGGAGAACGCTGCGATCATGTTTTGGAAAAGGAAGCGCATCGGCCTTGCTCTCGGAGGCGGAGGTGCCAGAGGGCTCGCCCATATAGGCGTGTTAAGGGCACTTGAGAAAGAGAAAATTCCCATTGATCTTATTGTGGGAACCAGTATCGGGGCGTTAGTGGGCGGGGCCTATGCCAGCGGAAACACATCAGAGGCATTGCAGAGAAAGGCGGATGAGTATCTCAACAGCACTGAATTTCAATCTTCGGCTATAAGGGCCTTTGAAGCGGTTCATGCGAAGGGAGAGGTAAGTCTGGCTCACAAAATTCAGAGCTACTTAAGAAATCATTTTTATTTGATCCAGGCGATGTTCAGACCAGGCCTACTTTCCAATGAAGTTTTTCAGGCTACAATCGATTATTTTATTCCCGACATTCAAATCGAAGAGACTCGAATTCCCTTTCGGGCTGTGGCCACCGACCTGGTGAGTGGCGAGCAGATTACTTTTTCTGAGGGACCTCTGCGGCAGGCTGTGATGGCAAGTTGCGCCGTTCCGGGGGCCATCGCGCCGCTCAAGAAGGGCGAAAGGCTTCTGTCAGATGGGGGCATCATCTGCGGCGTTCCCAGTTCTGTGGCGAGGCAGGAAGGCGCAGACATTGTGATTGCCGTGGTCGCAGACCGGGGCATTAGTTCGGAGGAACTGCGGAATGTGGTAGACATATATCTTAGGGTCAGTGAGATTATGGGGGAAAGGCTGAAACAATATGAGTTGGCAGATGCTGATGTGGTGATTCTCCCAGAGGTAGGAGATTTGCATTGGTCAAGCTTCTCGCAGGCCCTGAGTCTGATTGATGAAGGTGAAAGGGCTGCAAGGGAGAAGCTCGACAATATCCGTCATGCCATGCTCGGCGCCAAAAGGTGGTTTAGATTCAAAAAAGGCCCAAAATCGCACAAAAAAAGACTGTAGCGGTTGGCTGTCGCTCGATAAAAAGAAAAGATCATCGTCGCAGCGTCAGTGTTAGGTCTACTCTTTCATACGGGTGAGAGGATTGCGATGGAGAAAATTGGCCTCCGAACCGGTAGACGAAGAAAGGAATGAAAAGAGGGACATATGTCGTGGACGATAATAGGCATAGCCGCAGCCTCATTGACGATGTTCGGGTTTGTTCCACAGATCATCAAGATGTGGAAAACCCATTCGGTCAAGGATGTGAGCGGATTGACACTCATTCAATTTGGTGCAGGGGCCACGTTATGGATGTTGTACGGAATGCATCTCCAAGATTTCATCGTGATTGGTGCAAATGCCATATCCCTGGCCACCCTCTTAATCGCATTGGGATCTTATCTGAAGCTAAATCAATCCATCGACTCCCCGACCTAAAGGTTCGGGGCTTGCCTTCGACCCGAACTCAGGCCGAGGGGCTCAGGGTTGACCCTGAGGGGCGCTTCTTTACCCCGCCTTCAAAGGTGGGGTTTGCCGTGGTCGAACGGGTCAAGGTATTCAACGCAGGAGGGTGTGAGAATAAGATCTTAGCCATAAAAAAGTTGGCCGTTTCCAAATGCGGATTTCGGATTGCGCCTGCCTGCCCTGCACCATGTTAGGTTCAGGGCCTGCGGTAGGCAGGGAATGCAGATCGCAGAGATCGGAATCTAAATTGTTATTGAGTCCTTAAGTCAATCAAGTTCTTTAAAGAGTAGAGGTAATCAGTGATGGAGAGACGCAAGGAAGAAAGATATGTTATGCCCGAACTATACCGGAAGTACATCACATTCAAAGTCAGGAAAGTAACCGGCGACTTGGTGGATGTCGAACTCTTCAATTTTAGCCCCAAGGGTATCAGTATAAAAAGTCGATATGGGTTACCGGTTAATTCAGCCATGGAGTGTTTGATTGCTGCGCCTCAATCCCTCACAAGAGAAATTCCCTTCACCGGAAAGATCAAATATTGTATTCGGGACGAACCAGGGGGAGATTATCTGATCGGTGCAGAGATTTTTCGAACCGATGACAAGATTTGGTTTGAGATCTTTTCGAAGGTCCATGATTTTATAAAAGAAAGAATCGGAGGCATCTATTAGCTGGCCATGTCCGCACGTCCATCATCAATGGAATCCAACCATGTCCCTATGACAGCCAAGAACTTGCTTAAATCAGGAATGGCGGGAACCGGTAAAGAAGGGTTTGACGTCCCTACAGAGTTCCTCCGGAGAGACGACGCACATCACTTCATCATGAAGTTTTTCAAAATAGTTGATGTCACTCGTCTGCCACGGGGGGACAGTCATCCGGGGACAAAGCCTTCCATAGACCCATGACTGAACCCCATCGCCATTTCCGGAAAACAGGGAAAGATTAAAGCTGACGATATGGCCTTTCAAATATTGAAAGACCCTGATCAGGCCCTGAGAAAAATCGGTCCAGTCTTCTGGGCTCACCTCGTCGATCGTCGATCGATTGGAAAAGAGAATCAGGATCTCTCCAAATATGCCCCGTGGTGAAAAGGCCGTCAAGAAATAGACCTCTCCTTGATGACTGATATATCTTTCCCCCCTCTTTATCTCTTCCAAAAGATAGCTCTGCCAAAAAGAAGGCATCCCTTCATCCTGATACCTTCTGATCCCCTCGATCACCTTTTGGTGGGAGGTCGTGGGAATATCCTGAACAAGGATCTGGATATGGGGATGGAATAATCCTGCTCCTGACGAGGGAAGGTAATTCCAATTAATGGAGCTATATTGACACTCGGGCTGGCTCTGTCCGATCCTTTTGATCCCATCCTGTGCCGCCAGAAAGCCGTCCCTCAATATCTCAACAGTAAATTGATCGAGATGGAGGAAATGCTCTTCACAAAGGACAATCACCCAATTGTAGCGAGCATAAGGAAATGCATTGGGAAACAACCATGCCCTTCCCCGGCGGATTCTTCCCTCGGAGGCAATCTCAGGTAAGAATTTTGGAGTGGATGAGGAGATTTGATCCGCGCAGAAGGGACAGACTTTCTTTGAAGCCTCCAGTATTTCCGGGGGAATGACGATTTCGGGATGCTTTCGACGGTAGGGAAGAATCCGAGACATATGACCGGTCAGGTCATCTCTTCTTATCTCAAGCGAAATAGATTTCTTCGAGAATCCTTCCTTTGGATCAAGGAACCAGGACTGATCTTCTTTCTTGAAAAACTCAATGCCAGCCATTTTCGTCCTCCACAATCTTCATCATGAGAGTCCTGGATTGCCCCTGAGTCCTATTGCTTCGGCAACTCCCTGCATCCCCTTGATGGTATCCTCAATCAGTTCATCCAGCCCCACTCCCAGCATCTCCGCCCCTTTCTCGATGATCGACCGATCCACTCCCGCGGCAAATCGCTTGTCTTTCCATTTGTTCTTCACCGACTTCACCTGAACATCCAGGACGCTTTTGGAGGGTCGGATGAGGGCGGTCGTCACAACAAGTCCGGTCAGTTCGTCGATGGCGTATAGGGCCTTTTCCAAAGCGGACTGCGGCATGATGTCCGAGCATATCCCCCACCCGTGGGAGACGGCCCCCCGGATATATTCCTCTGGCCACCCATGCTCCCGGAGGATCTCCCCTGTCTTGGAGCAGTGTTGATCGGGAAACCTTTCATAATCGAGATCGTGGATGAGACCGATGATTCCCCATTTCTCCTCGTCCTCGCCGCGCTTTCTGGCGATATAACGCATCACCCCTTCGACGGCGTAGGCATGCTTGCGCAAGCTATCACTTTCATTATACTGATGCAGAAGCTCTAAGGCTTCCTGGCGCGTTGGTATTTTTTCTCCCATCGTCGCACCCCCTTCCTATGATCATTTCTTTTTATATTTGATGAAAGTCCCATTTTGATACTCTTCAAAGGCTACCCTCAATTCCTCCTGGGTGTTCATCACGATCGGGCCATACCAGGCCACAGGCTCTCCAAGCGGTTTTCCTGATATGAGAAGAAATCTTACGGGTTTCTCCTTAGTGGAAACAACCACTTCATCACCCTCATCGAATAGGATCAGAGTCTCAGAACCCATAAAACAGTCTCTCTTAAAGTCGAAATAATTCGCTCCTTCCACTTCGTAAGCGTAGGAGTCCCGTCCGGGATCAAAGTATCCCTTCCCTTCTATGACGTAGGCAAAGACGGTATGATCTCTTTTTGCAGGATGTGTAAAATTAGATTTTGACGGAACGGTAATATCCAGATACGCGGGATCGATGATGATATCCTGCACCGGACCTTCCACACCGTTCACTTCTCCGCAAATAATTTTTACCTTCACTCCATGATCCAATGTCACTTCCGGAATTTGTTTACTTTTGACATCGCGGTAGCGAGGGTCCATCATCTTATGGGAAGCGGGGAGATTTGCCCACAGTTGGAAGCCCCACATCAATCCATCTTTCTGACCTTTGGGCATTTCCTGGTGGATAATCCCACTCCCAGCCGTCATCCATTGGACGTCTCCCGGGGAAATGATCCCCCTGTTTCCCATGCTGTCCCCGTGTTCAACCTTGCCATAAAGCATATAGGTGATGGTCTCGATCCCCCGATGCGGGTGCCATGGAAAACCTTTGATATAGTGATCGGGGTTATCAGAATGAAAATCGTCGAGAAGGAGAAAGGGATCGAGCCGAGGGACCTGGTAATATCCAAACGCCCTCTTCAAATGGACACCTGCTCCTTCAAGGGTTGGTTTACTCTTCAATATTTTCTTAATTTTTCTTATCTTTTTCATGAAAATCCTCCTGCCCACATATAATATATAAGATGATACATTCTCATCCGATTTGCAAATCCTGCTCTTTCTTCTTTGAAGTTTCTTCTTTTAAAATGGACATTGATTCCATCCAGTCCCCCTCTCCCTTGATGCCTGCCTGCGCGAAGCCGCTTCGGCGAAGGCAGGGGAGAGGGCTGCCTGCCTGCCGGTAGGCAGGGGGTGAGGGTGCATTATCACCTTTTTTATCCCCCTCCCCTCAATCCCCTCCCGCCAGGGGAGGGGAGTTTTTTTGTTTGTTTTTTTTAATGTCTATTTTTCTTCTTTTAAAATGGATTGCCAAACGATGAAATGGATAATAATATCGAGGTGGCACTGATAAAAAATGGGTTTCAGATTTGGACCATCAATACTCTATATCATCGAAGGGGGACACCCCTTTTCCGTAGCGTGAGTGTGAGGTGGTTTAAACAAAGAATGGGTTTGTTCTTCTTTCCCTTCCAACCGTTGTCTTTGGTCCGTGCCCTGGATAGATGACAACATCATCACCCAGAGGAAAGATCTTCTCCCGCACATGACGTAAAAGGGCTTCATAATCGCCTCCGGGGAAGTCGGTCCGGCCGATGGAGCCAGCAAAAAGGCTATCTCCCACAAATACCATCCTGTCGGTCAATAGTGAAATTCCCCCTTCGGAATGGCCAGGAGTATGGAGAACTTTCAACGAGATGTCGCCAAAGGTAATGAATTCTCCTTCTTCTACGTAACGGTCAGGAGCAGGAGAATTCTCAACCTTCATCCCCCACATCCCCCCGCTGGCTGCCTGATGCACGACCATAGGCGCGTCGGCACGGTGGATGACCAGTTGGGCCCCAGTCACCTCCTTGAGCCGCTTATTTCCGGCGGAATGGTCAAAGTGGCCATGGGTATTGATAATATAGACACAGCGTAGGTTGTCTCTGGCCAGTGCCATCAATATCTTGTCCACATCTCCCCCGGGATCGATGACTGCTGCCTCTCTCGTTCGTTCACAACCAAGGACATAGCAATTTGATTGAATGGGTCCCACCACTAACATTTTCAGTATCACAAAAACACCTCCTAAGATATCTACAAAATGAGCAAATTCAAAGGCAATCTTTCATGACGGGTTCGTCACCGACGAACCATGAAAATCAATAACCCCCCTTCATCCCCCCTTAGTTTAAGGGGGGATGAAGGGGGGTTAGGGTTAGGGTTACGAAGCCCGTTTGGTCTATAGTCAAAGGGTTACGTCAAGTTCTTAGGACCAATAACCTAACCGAATGACGATACGGGCATCCTTACCCTTACCGTGGGACGAAACCTATTTTCTAGGCAATTATTTGATCATAGTTTAATAGTGGAAAAGAGAATCGTCAAGATCGTAAAAATTGAAGGAGACTCTTTCCTCCTTCCCAAAATGGTGCTAAATTTAGAGTCATGATTGATTATTCCTCACTCGACCAGCCATTCCTATTGCAATTTATTTTCTATCCCCGGAAGGATTTTAGCCCATGCCCTGGAAATGCCTTCGATCTCTCCATAGCGGTGGAGGACAGTGCCTCCATCTCTTGCCGCTTTTACACGGGCCATCGAGAATGGCCGTGGATTCTATTTTTCCACGGGAATGGGGAGGTGGTGAGTGATTATGATGAGATCTCTGCCTTTTACCACCAAAAGAAGACGAACCTGATCGTGGCCGATTACAGGGGTTATGGAGCCAGTACCGGGACCCCTACCCTCACCCATCTCGCCCAGGATGCCCATGTCATCTTTAAAGAGGTCAGAGAGGAACTCTCCAGAAGAAATCTACGAAAAGACCTGTGGGTGATGGGAAGGTCTCTCGGAAGTATCTCTGCCGTGGAACTGGCCTATCACCATCAAGAAGAGATGAAGGGGCTCATCATTGAGAGTGGTTTCCCCAGCGTGGTGAGGATCATGTCTCATCTCGGAATCCCTGCACAGGTCATGGGTCTGGAAAAGATCGATCTGGAGTGCCTGGAGAGAATTAAGAAGATATTCCTCCCCACCCTCGTCATTCATGGCGATCACGACAGTCTCGTCCCTCTCGAAAATGCAAAGGCTATCTATCAGCATCTCGGAACACGAGAAAAGAGACTTCTCGTCATCCCTTCGGCTACCCATAACGACATCATGCTCGTCGGCTTCAAGGATTATTTCAACGCCATTCAACAATTTATTGAGAAGACAGATCGAACCCAAGAAAGATAACAAAGGGAAGAAACGGTGATACAGAATTATTCCCCAAATCCCGATTTGGAGAATGAAAACGCTTTCCTCATTCTGTCATTGCGAGTACCTGAAAGGTGCGTGCCTGCACGCCGAAGTGCTTGCCTTTGTTGAAGCAGATATGTGCAGCCAAACGTTCCGGCGCGCAAGCGTGCCTGCGCGCTGAAGCGCTCCGGCGCGCAAGCGTGGCAATCTCATTGAAAAAAACGAGATTGCTTCGTTTCACTCGCAACGGCACTTTTCTAAATCGGAATTTGGGTATTCTGTTCACCTATATTCGAGGGAATAATTCTGTTATAGTGATAGGCATAATCGTTTGCATTAAGTTGGGTAAAGGATAGTCGTGGAAACAATATTCGGACAATGAGGTGTTCTGAGGAAAGGAAAAACAAATGGCACAGCCAAAACAAGGCGATACGGTGAAGGTGCATTACACGGTTAGACTGGGGGACGGTGTGATCCTGGGTTCCACGACTGACCACGAACCTCTTCAATTCACCATCGGTGAAGGGCGGGTCCTTCCAGGCTTTGAACAAGCCGTGGTCGGGATGAATCCGGGCGAATTGAAGACGATCGAGGTTCTCTCGGATAATGCCTTTGGCCCACATCTTGACGAATTGGTCGTGGACGTGGCTCGAAGTCGATTGTCAGCGGAATTCGAGCCCAAGGCGGGTGAACAGGTACAATTACAAGAGAAGGATGGCCAGGCCGCGACGGTCTTAATAACCGACGTCTCTGAATCGAGCATCACCATCGATGCCAACCATCCGCTGGCAGGTAAAGACCTGACCTTTGATATCCAGTTCATCGAGGTCGTTTAATTCTTTCCTCTTGTGACAAACGATTGAACTCTCGCTGAAAAAATAGTAAAAATGGGGATAGAGAGACCGGCGCAAAATGTTTTGCGACTGAGCTTGCATGTTCAAACTTGGTAAATCTTGGGGACGGCTCTAAAAAAAACTTCGCAAATAGGAATAGTTTCATGATAATTATTATTGGTGGCAGGGAAAGATGGTAATGACGAACTTTTCTCAAGATGGCGCACACGAAAAGAGATGGGCTGCAATGAGTTCTGTCATTGCGGCTGTGGGCTTGACGGGTTTCAAGATTATCGTAGGGCTTACCACAGGAAGTCTGGGCATTCTCGCCGAAGCGGCCCATTCCGGACTTGATCTCATGGCTGCGCTGATGACCTTCCTGGCAGTCAGAATTTCCGGCAAACCAGCGGACAGCACTCACCTTTACGGCCACGGTAAAGCAGAAAACCTCTCTGCACTTTTTGAAACCCTGCTGCTTCTGGTGACATGCTTTTGGATCATCTACGAGGCCACCCACCGTCTTCTGTTTCATCCGGTTGATTTGAAAGTCACCTTCTGGTCTTTCGCCGTCATGATCACATCCATCGGGGTAGATATCTCCCGTTCTCGTGTCCTTTATCGGGCAGCCAGGAAGTATCACAGCCAGGCCCTTGAAGCCGATGCCTTGCACTTCAGTACCGATATCTGGAGCTCTGCTGTAGTCATCTTGGGACTGGTTTGTGTGAAGATCAGTGGGTGGGTACCGGGTTTGGCGTTCCTGCACCAAGCGGATTCGGTCGCAGCCATCATGGTGGGATTGATTGTGGTTTACATCAGTGTAAAACTCGGGATTAGCACGATCCAAGCACTCTTGGACGTTGCTCCATCAGGCATTGAAAGAGAAATCATATCTGCGGTAGAAGTCCTCCCAGGCGTAACCGATTGTCACAACGTGAGGGTGCGTTACTCAGGTCCGCAGCTTTTTGTGGACATCCATGTCCTCGTGGATGGCAACCAAACCTTAAAAGAAGCCCACAATCTTACGGAAGAAATCGAGCGTACCATCCAGAAGCTTGCACCGAATGCTGATGTCACTGTCCACCCTGAGCCAAACTTGTAATGAGGAGTTTGGGGAGCTATTCTAAAAAGTATTTTTCTTATAAACTACATGATGATAGTTATTGGGAGGGAGGATGGGAAAAGAGATCGAGAAGAATGGACAGAGTAAGGTTAATGGGTCAAAACTGAAACCACCTTATCTGGAAAAGATCGATGAACGAGGCAATCTGCAGGTATGGATTGTTGATGGCAGTTACATTCGGGGCCATATCGATGAGGAATTCACTAATTTTGGACAACATTATAGTTTCCCTTACATCCCCAAAAACGAACTCTGGATTGAGATGGAAACCAAAACCAATGAGCGGCAGTTCTTCATTGATCATCTGCTGGTGGAGCATCGGTTAATGGCACAGGGTGTTCCCTATAACAAGTCTCTGGAAGAAGCGGATAGGGTGGAACGAAAAGAGAGGCGCCGCGCTGGAGATGTGGGCCGTTTAACACATCATGGTAAGGAACTCCCGGATGGTCGAGAGGTTCACCAGCGGCTTTGGAAAAAACTCGAGAATGGCGTTAGTGTCTGGATCATCAACGGTCGCCTTGTTCGAAGCGTGTTTGATATCGACTTTACTGAAGGCGGGCATGATTATGTTTACGAATTTGTGCCGGAAAACGAAGTCTGGATTGACGATGCCATGGAAGAGAAAGAGCGTGGTTATGTGCTTTTGCATGAACTGCACGAACGTAATCGTATGGCCAGTGGCTGGTCATACAACAAGGCCCACGCCGAATCCAGCCGAATCGAAAATCGCTGTCGCCATCATCCCGAAGAGCTGCACGAGGCATTAGCAGCCGAGGGCTGGGAGTGAGGGACTACTCCGTCCGTTTACGGTTTGAACGCCTCAACCAATGCATCCATGTGCTCCCCTTTCTGGAGGAGGTGGATTTCAATAAAACCTGCCTGTTCTAAGCAAGCCTTGATTTCATCGTAAGTATACGTCCTGCCAGCAGCAGTGGAGACGAGCATATTGACGGCGAAGAGGGCGCCTTCCTTCGGGCGGGTCCGGTCCGGCTCCATGATGTGATCACGAATGACAACCCGGCCGCCCCGTTTCAGAGACTGGAACACGTTGCGAAAGAGGCTCACATTTTGTTCCAGGCTGTTCTGGTGAATGATAGCCGAGATGAACGTCAAGTCATGGCCGGCCGGTAGCTTGTCCTGATAAAAATCGCCTGGAACCAAGGTTACCCGATCCAAAACCCCTGCCTTCCCTAAGCGTTGACGGGCTATCTCAATGACATCCGGTTTGTCGAATAAGGTCGCCTTCATTTCGGGAGCGGCCTGAAGAAAAGCTACGGTGTAAGTCCCGGAAGCCCCGCCCACATCGAGTAAGGTTCTTGCTGGGCCGGCATGGATATCCGCAACAATCTGGGGGGCTAAGGGCTTCGCGATGACGTCCATGGCCCCGATGAAGGCTCGCAGCTCATCAGAACCTTGAAAAGAAGCAGTCAACTGATCGGACACTTGAGCGCCCCGGACGATACTCGTCAGGCTGGACCATCTCCTCCAGAGGCTGGCCATATGGAGAACCATGGGTAGAACCGAATCAGGAGTATCTGCAGAAAGAAAACGTGAGACGGAAGGGGGACATTGATAGGCCTCTCCTCGCTTGACCAGAAGGCCCATTGCCGAAAGAGCGTCCAAGAAGATCGTTAAACCCCTTGTGTCAGCACCGATTCTGCTCGCCACTTCCTGGACGGGGAGAGGAGTTGGCGTAAGAATGGTGAAGAGGTTAAGTTCGGCGGCCGAAAGAAAAACTCGGGATTCCATAAAACTGCGAGCCAAACCCAAGACATCTTGTAAATTGACATGGTTCATTTCGTTCATCTTATCCATCTCCTCATCATCTATCGCAAATAAGCCGAAGAAGGGTTGCTTAGGTGTCCGCCTCGATTAAATACATACAGACCTATCCTCAATGATTCTATTTTACATGGTTTCTTCCCGCTTGCCACCCCGAAGAACTACTCAAAGTAGGGTATTTTTCTTTGAGAAATACCGAGTAGACCTCATTCATTTCTCCACGCCTTTTAGATAAGGTGGTTACAGGTAAAATCCGAAAGGAGGGGAAAACAATGGCAAAGGTTTTTATTGGAATCATGGGACTGTTATTAATATCCCTTCTTTTAAGAATGAATCATTTTTCAAGAGAGAACAATTTGGTGCAGCTTGCTGTTGAAACGGTGAGAATCCAGGCGGATCTGCCTGACGAGGTGGAAGTTAAATTTGTTGAGAAGCGAGAGAGTCCAATCCCTGACTTTTACATGGTTAAATTACTCGTCGTAAGGAATGATGAAGAGGTTCCAATTGTGGTCTATGTCGATAGATCTGCCGAAAAGGTTATTGTTGGAACCCTTTTCATCAAAGGAGAAGATGTAACACTAAGAGAAGCAGGAGAACCTCGAATCCCGAAAATCGACTTGGGAAAGGTTGAACTTGGAAAAACCTCCCTTTTTTACTGAATGTTTCAGCCTCAATCCGTCACAACGTTATGTCCCCTGCCCCCATTATCTTTTGCTTTATCTAATCCGCATTCGGCAATACTTTTTTCAAACGATTCTCCAATATCTTGAAAATCAATGGCCACAAAGAATCCTTCCATTTGAGGTTTACATAATTTGCACAGAAGTGTCCGAAACTGGCAATCGCTGGAAGGAATTGATAGGGAAAATTGCAAGTCCTTTTACTGGACTACCCTTCGAAGAAGGCTGCGAGGTGAGCATTCAGGTCAAAAATCAATAAGGCGACAAGAATAGGTGAAACTACCATTTGTGCCGCATCTGTATTCGAAAAAGGATTCAAAATGTATTGAAATGATTAAGAGTTATAAAATTATTTCATCTTCTCTCCTCATCCCACCTTTGATGAATAAACATCACTTTCCCCCCTAAGAAACCAACAAGACCATTGAGACCTTAAATAGGATGGCAAGAAAATTGCATTTATCATTGAATATTCTTAAGAATCCAGGAGGAAATGCACAGTGGAAGAGGAAATCTTGGAATTGCCAGTGAGCTTTGAGAAAGAAAAAAAGAAAAATACCAGACTCGCCATAGGCGTTGTGTCCCTTGGAGTTGCGGGTTTCCTTGGCATATATATTTTCTCCTTTCTGATCATGATCTATTCCCCTGGATGGATCTTTAATCTATTTCCCTTCCCTTCTTTTTCAGAAAGTGTCGTCGGTTTTAAAGGGAATCTGTTCCTATTTTCCAAATCAATTAAATTCAAAGGAA
This sequence comes from uncultured delta proteobacterium, assembly GCA_963827685.1. Classification (GTDB taxonomy): domain Bacteria; phylum Desulfobacterota; class BSN033; order BSN033; family UBA1163; genus UBA1163. The sequence goes on from CAWHBU010000003.1 coordinate 1,003,226, forward strand.
GAAGCTTTGAAAATCCTCCCGAAGAAAAAATGACGCTGAAAGTATTCGATGGCAAATCCGTATCAGAACCCCAAGAGATCAAAAACTTCGCCTCTCTTTATCCCACTGAAGATAAGATTTATTTTTTTGATAAAGGAATTTATAGGACTTTTGACGGAAAGAATTGGGAGGTTTTCAAAAACCCGGCCATCGGGAATACTCCCAAGGGGGCTGTGGGAACGGAGGGGATATATATTTTAAGCACGACGAGAAAAAGACCTGAGCTCAAACTCATTTCAGGAAACGAGGTAAAAGACATACCTTTCCCTGAAGATGAAATGAAAGAGAAATTGTATGTCTGTTCTTCCAAAATTCTCTGTCTTGGAAACGAACTCTATCTCTTCTACAAGAATGATGACGGTCTCTTTTGTTCCAAATATGATGGAAAGAATTGGAGCCAGCCTGACAGGTTTGAAGACGAAGGAAACTACAAAGCTCTCTTATTTAAAGATGGCATTTTACTTTTTCAAATGGATTATTGTAAACGCCAAAAAATTACTCTAAGAGCTTATGCAAAGAACTCCTGGTCGGAACCAAAGACGGTCAACGTACCAGGAACATCTCTCCACTTTGATCTCACGCCCGCTGTTTTTGCGGAAAGGCCGATCCTCTATCAGCAAGGATTCTTTTCTGAGAAGTATTATTCCATAGATGAAGGCCAGGTTTCCGGCCCTTTCAAAATAAGCAGTCCGTTCTTTTTCTCTCTAAGTATATGGAAAATTGTTCTCATTACCATTTTACCAGCGGCGATTTACTTCCTTCTGGCTTTTCTTCTCTCCTTCTTCATCGGGAAGTTTAAAATGAAGAGATGGAGAATTGATTCAAAAGAATATGAGTTTGCCAGCCTCTGGAGACGCTTTCTTGCGAACTATATCGACACCCTTATCCTGATGGCTCCTTTTGCTGCCCCTGCATATTTTCTTTTTAAGGACGATACCTTCTTTGACAATCCTTTCAGGTTTTTCGCCCTCTTTCTCTTCTCCATGCTGGGGATGATCTTGGTGGGCTACTTTTACTATTCGCTATTGGAAGGAATCTGGGGGAAGACGATTGGAAAAAAGATTTGTGGCATTGTCGTGTTAAAGGACAATTTTACAAAATGCACTATCTCCAAGGGACTTCTAAGAAACCTCCTAAGGATTGTGGACTTTTTTTTCTATTATCTGGTGGGAGTTGTCTCCGTGGTGGGTACGATGAAATGGCAGAGGCTCGGAGATATTGTGGCAGAGACCATCGTGGTGAGAGATCATCGAGTCTCCCAAACTTTTTCTTAGCCTTATCCTGCGCGCCCAGAGAACGTACTCAGATATCCATTGTGGTTTAAGCCCCAACCAAACTTCCGCCCAGTAACTACTTCCTGAAGTCTTGCTTTTAGAGTTATCCCCGAGAATGCGATATTTCAAATGTAAATCTTCAATCTATGCTTGAAAAAAAGGAGGCTATTTTCAAGGCGTGGTTATTATTGGATTGACATACATGACCGTTTCCCCTATAGTTCCTTCCATAATAAAGAAGTTCCTATCAAAGTACGTCAAAGAGGTTTGTATGGGAAACCGCTTACAGGGTAAGGTTGCCATCGTCGCCGGTGCCGGGCAGACACCGGGGGATACAATCGGGAACGGAAGGGCTATGGCTGTTCTCTTCGCCCGGGAAGGGGCAAAGGTCATGCTCGTTGACCGGCGGTTGGAATCCGCAATGGTAACGGAAGCCATCATCAAAAAAGAAGGTGGTGAAGCCTTTGCCTTCGAGGCCGACATCACAAAATCAGAGGATTGCCGGGCAATGACCGATGCATGCGTCAACCGATACCATCGAATTGACATCCTCGTAAACAACGTGGGAATCGGCAAAGGCGATGCAGGGCCGGTGAAGTTAGCTGAAGAGGACTGGGATAATATATCCAGGGTGAATCTGAAAGGAATGTTTCTCGCCTGCAAATATGTTCTCCCCGTCATGGAGCAACAGGAGCGCGGTTCCATTATAAACATCTCGTCCGCGGCCGCCGTATGTGCCGTAAGCATGCTGGCATACAAGACATCGAAGGCCGGCGTTAATGCCCTGACACATTCGATTGCCATGGAGTATGCTAAGAAAGGCATTCGTGTCAACGCCATCATGCCCGGCCTCATGAAAACACCGATGGCGATTGAAGGCATTTCACAGGCCAGGGGTATCGCCAAGGATGAACTGATCAAGATGAGAGATAAAAGGGTGCCCCTCAAGGGAGGTATGGGTGATGCCTGGGATACAGCCTATGCGGCGCTCTTCCTCGCTTCCGACGAAGCCAAGTTCATCACCTCGGTCATCCTTCCGGTTGACGGCGGGCAATGCTCTAAAATAGGGTGAAACACAAAGCATGCGAAGAGAGGAGATGTGTATTCATGGCAAGAGTATCGATCCCCTCGAAAGACCGGGTCAGTGATGAATTGAAGGATGTTTTTCAAAACATGGAGCGGCGCGGAGGTCAAGTCCTTAACATATACAAAGTCATGGCACACTGTCCCAGGGTCGGCAGGGAATTTCTACGGCTCGGAAACGCCATACTCTTCAACGGGAGCCTCCCTCCAAAGATTAGAGAACTTGCCATTCTCCGGGTTGGCGATCTTGCGGAAGCCACATATGAGTGGACGCAGCATGTTCCCATCGGGCTCAAGGCAGGGCTCACAGAGCAGCAGATCAAAACGATGCACCGATGGAAAGATTCACCTCTCTTCAGCGATCAGGAACGGGCGGTTCTTCAATATACCGATGAGGTAGCACAGAATATCCGCGTCTCGGAAGAAACATTTAGGGCCGTCAGGGATTTTCTCACCGAAGAACAGGTTGTCGAGCTGACAACAACCATTGGATATTACGGGATGGTGTCGCGCATCCTTGAAGCGCTTGAAATCGAACTCGAAGAAAACAAACAGCCATTGAAACAAGGGGTCGACTAACGGGCAGGTCTCGACAATCAACAAAGCTTTGTCAAAATTTGCGACCAGACCCCGTTACCATTCTACATTGTCGCGCATGCAGGGACGTGCTCAGGGAGTAGTTAGGTTTGTTAAATAAGTGCCGTTTGCAAGCAACCCTGGACTTCACAGAATAATTTAAAAATACTTAACCACCCCTTCAAGGCTATTCATACCTTTACCATATCTTGACTTTCCTGTAGCGATAAATTATTTCTTAAAGAGGGTCAGAAATCCTATCAATGAATCAGAACGAAGGAGAATAACACTATGAAGGTTGTTGCGTTTAATGGCAGCCCCAGGAAGGACGGCAATACGACCATCCTCATTAACCACGTCTTCCGTGAACTTGAAAAAGAAGGAGTTGAAACAGAATTAGTGCAGCTTTCGGGAAAGAAAATTCATGGTTGTATTGCCTGTTACAAATGCTTTGAAAATAAGGATCAACGCTGCGCTGTGAAAGACGACATTGCCAATGAGTGCATTGAAAAGATGATTAAGGCAGAGGGCATTATCTTGGGTTCGCCTGTCTATTTTACCGATGTGACAGCTGAAATGAAGGCCCTCATTGATCGTGCTGGGTTTGTATCGATGGCCAATGGTGGAATGTATAAAAACAAGGTTGGCGCTGCTGTGGTCGCGGTGCGTCGTTCCGGGGCTATACATACCCTTGATACGATGAGTCACTTTTTTCTTGCCGGGCAAATGATCATCATTGGCAGAGGGATTGGTGTTGGAAGAGATAAGGGGGAAGTGGAAAAGGATGAAGAAGGTATGCAGGCCGTAAAAGCGCTTGGACAAAGGATGGCCTGGTTGCTTAAAAAACTATAACGAAGGAAAATTAGTTAACGATTAATTTGAAAAAAAGCAGACGTTTGAAGATTGGGTTCGTCAACTTCTTCGGTTGAATAATTTCCATAAAATATGTATATTCTAACCAACAATCTATAGGATGGAGACGAAGATATTTTTTCGGTCGATGGAGACAAGGCTGATTATCCGTTTATCCGACACAACCATCGGCTTCCGGCCAGTATTCAGCTAACGTCAGCATTAGGAGCATCTATGCGTATACTCATCGTCATTTTGCTTGCAACGGCGTTTGCCACGCCACTGTCTCTGAATGCTGAACAGAGAGAAGGTCTCGGAATGTGGGTATGGTCAAATTCGTCCTTCTCAACACAGGAAGCGAGGCAACAACTTGTTCAATTCTGTGTCAAGCACCATGTCATACATCTCGATGTCCACATTAGAATGACACACGATAGCAGCAAGCCAATCTTGAAAGATGCGGAGGCTTTTGAGGACCTCATCGCGTTGGCCGGGCAACACAACATCACAACAGCCGCCCTTCGTGGCAGTCCGAAGATGTTCTTCTCCAAGAACCATGAGCGGACGCTACAAGAATTGCGGGCCATCGTTGCTTTTAGCGAAACGCTGCCCCAGGACACTTTATTCAAAGGAATAAAGTACGATGTTGAACCCTATTGTACAAAAGAATGGAAGGCTGGAAGGACGCCCCTTTACCCGATGATGCATGACTACCTTACTTTCCTCCGCAAGGCACGATCCTTTTTGGATAAAGAAGCACCTCACCTCTGGCTCGCGGCAGATACGCCATTTTGGTGGGACAAAGACAGGTTTGCCCTGGAGTTCGACGGAAAAAGAAAACGGTTCAATGAGCATGTACAGGATCTGACGGACTTCATCACTATTATGTCATATCGGCGTTCCTCTCGGAAGGTTTTAGACTGCGTGGAAGATGAACGGAGGTATGCACAGCGGATAAAGAAGGTTATTTTCCCGTCACTCGAGACGGGTAAGCTAACGCGAGATCCGCACATTAGCTTCTGGGGGGCACCCAACGAAGAGTTTTGGAAGGTTCTTCCCGAGTTGCTGGAGGCAGGAAAACGAGACCCGGCAATTGGCGGAGTCATGATTCATTCTTATTGTAGCCTTTTCGAAAAAATCAACCAGGACACTCCTTATAAACCGGGGCAAGTGACGCCCGAATAGTCTTCACCCAAAGACATTTTTACAGATGCAAGCGCCAAAGACAACGGTTTGGGGTCAGCCCTTGCTGCCGCGAAACCTGGACACAAGCAGAGCTCTTTACGTCTCTTATCGGGTCATCCACGATCTCGACCGCACTGTGAGGATGGCGTAAGGAAATATCCAGAGTAAAGTAAAGAAAGAAAAAAAGGCATAGAAAATGCCATAAAGAAAGTCCCAGGACTTTTCTCGCAGGAGATAGTACAACATATTCAGGAATGACATCATTCCCATAGCAAAGAGAAACCGTATGATCGTCATCGGATCATGAAACGATAGGATCACAAGCAGAGATAAGCTCACGTACCCGATAGGATACCGAATATTCGTTACGAATTTATCCAGGAGTGCGATCGCGAGAGCCGGGGGGGGTCTCTTCCATATGATCCGCGTTAAGCGGATTTCCTCACGGACGTAGCTTCTATCCCAACGGAGGTACATCTTGCATAATTTCCTGTACGTCCACGGAACAATAGTACGCACTACAGCAGAACGCTGGTAAACAGTATTGTATCCTCGGTCCAGAATGTAGTTTGTCAATGCACGATCCTCGCCGTAGGTACACTGCCTTCCGAGAAATGTCTGCCCCATCCACTGGTCTAACACCTTATACACCACTGATCGGCGGTATCCCGCGAGAGCACCTGGACAACAGTAGACGGTTCCGTAGGATGACTGGACGGCACGCAGAAAGTCGAATGACAAGACATATCTCACATGAAGCATCTTTGGGATGAGCCCCTGGTTTCTGTTATAGGCGATTACCTTTCCCGCGACCGCGCCCACCTTGGGATCACGGAAGGGCCCCACTATAGCAAGCAGGGTACCCGGGCCGATCACGCTATCAGAATCAATCGTTACGACTATGTCACCGCGTGCCCGTCGAAATCCCGCCTCGAGCGCTGCACGCTTCCCCCGGTTCACCGAAAACTTTAGAGGTGTCACGATATCGGGGTAATTTTTAGCTGCAGCCTGGATATGGAGCCACGTGTCGTCCTTGCTGCCATCATCCACAACAAAAATCTCCAAACGATCATGTGGATACAAGGCCGCCGCCACGGAATCAATCGATTTTCTTACCATCCGTCCTTCATTGTAGGCCGGAATAATGACTGTCAGCGATGGGGCATCGCCCATATCGGCCGAAGGAAAGGGCCGATATCCAAACCAGGCTATGCTGCGGAAGACGAGAAGTACAATACCCATCATGCCCCACCACAGGCTGGGACGCACAACTAACTTGGACCAATGAGCCGCCTTAGCAGCCTGGAAGAGGGGTTGAAAGAGACGACCCGTAAAGGTCATGTAGACAACCAGTGCGAGGCCAATGATAATCAATAACCTAATGATCCACTCTGCGATTTCGGGAGCCGATTCGGCAGCGACAAACTCCTTAACCGCCGGTGCCGATACGATCTCGCTTCCCCAAATATCTTCCTGAGTATCATTAAGAAAATCTACCTGTTGCATTGTTAACAAATGTAACTGATGATAACGTTAAATTCAAATTCTTGGGGAACTATTTTGGAGCTACGGCGGACCATTGCAAAATCGATGACGTTGCTGCTTAGGCACAAAGATGCGGTGGTGGCGGTGGTGGGGTCAAAGCTAGGTGGTGGGGTCAAAGCTACATTATACAGTTCACTTGGATGAAGGCATGTTGCCAGTTAAGTTTGTTAAATAAGTAGGTTTACAAGCGACCCTGGATTTCACAAATTCAAAGGCTTTAAGCTCCTCAGACCTCCATTGTGGATTGAGCCCCCGACCAAACCTCCGCCTAAGAACTACTTCCTGCAACTTTCACTTCCAAAATCTTCAAAAACGATGTATATTACACCCATAGATGGCTAATGGACTATGCTCCAGGTTCAATCAAATATAACACTAATAAAGGTATATCATGCCTGAAGCAAAGATCAATGAGACATGCATCATTGGCCTTCCAACATGTGGCTATGCATTCAGTAGTGCCCGTATGGCGTTTGTCGCTACACCAGCGGACGAAGAATTCTCGCTAGAATTGCAAATCCTACAGACTTTATTGCAAGAAAAAGACTATGAAGCCTACATTGCACTACAAAGGCTAGATCCTGCGAAGTTGGCATTCTGCACGAAAATATGCTCGAAGATAATCACAAGCCAATTCTGCATCGTACTCCTCAATCAATCGTCACATCGGGAGCACCCTGAGATAAAGATACCAAATCCGAACGTACACTTGGAATATGGCGTGATGATGGCTTTCAAAAAGTACATTATTCCCTTTCAACGCGAGGGGGAAGCATTAGCCTTCAATATCCAACCATTGGACACGATTCTATACTCCAAAGGAAAGTTTAAAGCTTTGGCGGATCGTGCAATCGACGACGCTATAATTCGTGCTGGAACCACCGCACGCCCCACTCGTGCTCTTCCGTCGAGTGATATCTTGCTTAAGTACATATCTGTACGGGGTCTCAGGGTTACCCAGCTCAATTCCAATGAAGCAAATTACTTATTCAACTTAGGCAACCCATTAGGGTTTCTCCTTTTGGACGGTCAGGATATTGTTTACCTTGGAATGTTCGATCTAGAGCCAGCTAAGGAGGTCGTTTTTCGTCTTAAGCTTCTGCTCCAAACACTTGACCAACAGAAGCATCAATTCGACACGGTCCTCTCTAAGCGAATGTCGCCGGAACAAGTTGAGTATATAAATGCTACCTGGAAAAGGCTCGGTGTTGAAGTCATTTTGTCTGAGGAAATTGATAAAGAGAAAGTCAGGGAGAAAGTCGAGGCACTCACCACCAGTTTCAATAACAAAGTCCCTTGGAAATTACTCTATCATAGGGATATATCTTCAATCATCGAGGTAGAATATTCTAACATCGGTGAAATTTGAACCAAGCGTATCATTTTAATTAACAAAGAGGCCAAACTGACTCGTCCATACATGGGTACGAGCTTACGCCCGCATTCTGCTCACATTCAACTCGTAATCTTCAACCACACGCCCTATGTGGAATTGCAGATAAGTAGGTTTAACAAGTAATCCCCTTTTCAAGGCTTCCTTCCTGAAATCTTGTTTTTTGTTTTCCACCCTTCTATGCAACATTTCAATCGTAAATCAGCAAGGGGAGTTAAGTTCCTGGGGGAATTTTTTCTCTGTCCCCAATTCAAACTCTAATTTCTCATTGACACCCTATTTGATTATTTATAAAATCAAATCGAAATTGGAGCCGTCCTTTATTAACCCTTAATATAGATAAAACCCAAGTCTAAACGATAGGAGGGATTCATGGGCAAGTTGGAAGCGACTATCAAATCTGAAATTGTACGTTTGGCAAAAAGGGAGATGCATAAGACCTTAGTTCCATTGGGTCGGGATGTGCGGTTATTGAAGAGCACGGTCTCCCAACTTCGCAAAACAGTCTTGGCATTAGAACGATTAGCAGCCCAACAGCAAAAGGAGTTGAAAAAGAGAAAGGTACCATTGGAGGCGACTCCGGAAGAGGTTAAAAAATCCCGCTTCTCCCCAGCCCTAATCCGAAGCCTCCGGAGACACTTACGGATCACTCAGAAGGAACTGGCCATTCTTACAGGTGTCACCGTCGGGGCAGCTCATCAGTGGGAGATAGGGAAGTTTAAACCAAAGGATAAAAAGAAATCAGTAATGGTGGGGCTCCGAAAGCTTGGTCGCCGTGATGTGAGAAAACTCCTCGACGAAAAGACTACTCTCAGGTAGTTCAACAAGAAGCCCTTACCCGACTACTCGTGGAGAAAGGGATATTTACCAAGGAGGAGTTTTTGGAGATGGTGAGGATGGTAAATGAAGATGAAGAGGAAAAAGGAAAGGGACAGAATAGGAAGGAGGTATGTGATTATGAAGTCTCTATTAATAAGTGTTTTAATGGGTGTAGCCGTTTTGTTAGGGATTTTTTCGTGTGCCACAGTGCCAACCGAACCTCTCGGTTCGGGCGAGCTAAGATTATTAGGTATGCAAGTTCCGGCAAGTGGGAATCTGGTATTGGGCCTCTCTTATAACATTTATTTTACTTTTGAGGCGGACGGTAAGCCAGAGATGAGCAGAGCCTGTTGCTACTGGACAGGTGAACCGGATCGTCAGTACTGTTATAAGGTAAAGGATGTAACATATGGATCGCCAGGGAATTTCTGCATCGACCTTTCCCCTCCTTACCCTGATCAACAAAGATTGAGATGTTATGTGGATTATGTCCGTGACGGGAAAAGGCAACGGACTAATGCTGTAACCTCTCTTGTCACTGGTGTTTCATTCTGAGGAGTGCTCCTAACCCTAACCAATTTCAACACAAAGATAACCCATCAAAGAAGGATATGAATGAAAAGAATGATAATTTTCTTAATCGTTTCTTTCTTTGTGTTTTTTTTCAATGGACTCCTCTTCGCCAAGGATGATTATTCGGGAGACCTTTCTACACCGGAAGTTGTTTTGGACGTTCTTTTGGTTAGACCGCAGGGATTCATGCAAATACCCTTAGGAGCAGTGGCCTTCGTGATCTCCCTTCCAGTTATCATCCCTCTTAAAAAGACGGATGAGGCGAAAGAATTCCTGATTACGTATCCTTACTATTATTATTTTAAAAGGCCTCTCGGAGAGATGTAGATTATTTCATTTGAAGAGGTCTACAAAAAGCCCTCGCCAAGTTGCTTGTTGAAAAAGGATAATCACCAAGGAGGAGTTTTTCGAGATGGCGAAGGTGGTGGATCGGGAGATGAAGAGAGAAAGAGTAAAAGGAGGATAGCACCTAATTAAAATGGTAAACCTAAAAGTAGAAGTCATGAAGAAAGCTAAGATTTTAGCTATTTTATTCACCATCTTTTTGATAGGTTGTTTTGCTTCCACTCGGCCTTCTAAATCTCGCCCATACCCAAATGGCTTCAGGGATATCAAGTGGGGAACCAAGATTTCTACGTTGAAAGACATGGAGGAAGTTGAACAAGACAAAGCCTCTGGTAGGGACTTGGTCTGGTATACAAGAAAAGGGGATACCTTAGCGATAGGTGAGGCAAAACTTGAAAACATACTCTATTCATTTTGGATGGGAAATTTCGAGGGTGTATAGATCGATTTTAAAGGTGAGGGAAATTTTGAGGCTCTTAAAAAAGAGTTATTTGAACAATTCGGAAAAGCCCTTGAGTCTGAGGAAGTTATGAAAAAGATGGATAGAGGGGAGCCATCGACGATAGAACATGCGGAAGAATTTTATGCCTGGTGGGGCAAATATACAGAGATGTCGTTGTCGTATTCCAAGGATCGACATAAGGGAACCCTCTATATTAATTTCAGGATAATTAGCGAGGAGAGAAGAGCCTATGAAAAACAGAAGGAAAAAGAAAAAAGGTTAAAAGAAAGGGGATTCTGATATATCGAAGTAACAACTTGGCTTTGACTTAGGGTTTACCCTTTGTTTCAATCAGAAATCAACAAATCTTCAAAGCGCCAAACTTTCCGCTTTGTAGGTGAAATATTCCAATCAAGATTTCTTCTGCCTCTCTCTGTCAAATAATATATTGATCAGGACAGGAGTGAAAGATTTGTCAAAGTGAAAAATCTGAAAAATCTGTCTTTCGAGGTTCTCCCTAAAGCGTTTCACGGTCTAAAGTTTACATTTTGATTTTACGAAGGTGTTTTGCTAAGTCTATTCTGCATAGCCACCTGTGACGACAACAAAAAAAGAGTGAGCAGGCTTACCTCTTATAATCCCCCAGATGAACCAAGAGGATCATAAAGGGTGCTCACTGAATTTAAACCATTTCTTTACAAGGTTAGATTCAATTGTGGAAAAGGAATTTAGATGGGACTTTCTTTAGATGATAGGATGTTTTTAGAAGGGTTCACCTTGGATGATGGTCAGTCACTAAAGAATCAACTCCTTTCTGGAATTGTGAATTCTTGCAGCCATCACCTCATCTTCAATATCTCCGAACACACGAAACCTCATTTGACGCTTCCACGTTTTTAAAAAAGCTAACATTGAGTTATGTGCGACCCAGAAGTAACCGTATCCGATGCCATATTTGTCGTTGGCGTTCTCCTTGACCTTCCCTGATAATTCATACATTCTCGTGACCGCTTCCTGAATCAAGTCCTCCTTGATACTTTGTGCAATAGGGCTGCATCTGAAGTTTTTCCAGTACACTCTCTTGGCAGTGGAGTAAGATGTTGCAGAATCGAAATTTTCTGGATCGATGATAATCTGTTTCTTAGAATAGTTTTTTACAAAGAATCCTTGCTTCAAAACTTCTCTCGCTCTTTTTGATGACAAACCGTATTTCTCCTTGATCTCTTTGGGTGTCATCTGTGGTGGAATGAAGATTTTTTCTCTGCGGATTTCTGGGACGGAGTTCATATTCAGCCTCCTTTCGTTTTGGAATGGCAATTCTTTTAGTGAAAAAGGACTTTTGGGAAATCCGGTGGGGAATGATTTTTGATCTTTTGACAGGTAGGTTTTTGGGTAGGCTTAAAGGTTAGGGACGGTTTGGAATGAAGTGATGAATCGTGGGTCGCTCTCGAAGGATCACAGTAGAAAATTCTCACAGTAGAATTTTAGTCCGGGGACAGAGTGGAATTTGATACTGTCAACCGGTGCCTCTATTTCTCCTTATTACTGTGAAAGCTACTGTCTGAAATACTGTGAGAGTTGAGAATGAGTAATCAAGCGAATAAGACCTTTGGAATTAATATATGTAGAGTTGTGGGTGTCTTGACTGAAGAACTGGAGACTAAACTGGAGTGAATGGAATTCCTTACTTCAAAAATTGGAGATTTCTATTATACCGTCCAATACGCCTTTAACATCATTATCTATATAATCAAATTCTCTCATGTCTAATAAGTTAAAATAACAATATCGGTCAAATTCTTTATTTTGCCTCTTATAATAACAATACCTATAACCATTGGTCGTAACTATTCGCTTACAGTTTGGAAAATCTGAAGCATAATGATCAAGTTGTTTTTGAGCAAACAATAAGCCATCATCAAATGTTTTTGTTTCAATAAGCATCAATGGCTCATCTTTAGTTCCTTTTTTATATGGTTGCTCAAATAAAGCAATATCTACTTTATAATACTCAATCTTAATTTTTTGTTCTGACCAACCTAGAGATAATAAGAATGGTATTACCATAAATGTACGTAATTCATGTTCAAGAACTGTGGGATCATTTTTAGTATACCACTTTACTAATACTATAATACGCCCGATAGTTTCTGTTATGTTGAAAGCGTCCGATATTCTGATTCCTGACTCTATCAGATGATTTTTTATGTCATCTTCATTTACTTGGTTGGGATACTTCAATTCGCCTAGCTTTCTTTTTGAATGAACCCTTTTTAAATTGTGATTATTTATTATATCTTTTATTTTTTCATAGTTTTTTTCCACGGAGGACATTGTGCTATACCCTATTAAAGCAGATGGCAAAACTATGTCAGTCTCATCTTCTTTAACATACCATTCGGCCGTAACAAAGTGATTTAAATCCCAGCCATGTATATCGGATAGGTTTAATGAGAAATCATAATCTTTAACTACAACCCCAACTGCTTTAATTAATGTTTGTCCCCTCCGTAACAAAACAATATCACCCTCTTTGATTTCCATTAAGTATTTTCCCCAGTCTTTTAATCCAGTTTTTTTATAATATTTCTCCGTTTCAGGATTTCTAGAATCACCTGGGCCTCCTGGTCCAACAATTGCGATCCCAAAGTCCAAACAGAGTTTGCTATAATCTCTTGTTGCGTCGCCAGTTCCTATTTGCCATATGTGTTGGTTTTCTATCATATATACCCTCCGTTCAGTCACCTATACGTCTTTAAGAATACGCCTATCTAGAAAACATTGCAACTTGGATGAGGCGATTGGGTTAGAGTCAGGGGAGAGTGTTACGTTAGGGGTGAGGGAGAGGAGTTTATGGGCAGCGGTGGAGGTCAGTTATGAGAAGGCGCATGAGTTTTTAGAGAAGTTTACGGGGTTAGAGGTTAGTCGGAAGAAGATTCACGGGATGGCGTTAGAGGAAGGGGATAGGATTGGCCGATGGGAGGAGCAGAGGCGCCGGGAGGTGTTTGAGGAGGGGCGAGGGGTGGAGGGCGGAGGGTCGGAGAGAGTCCCGGAGGTGCTTTATGTTCAGGTGGATGGGACAGCGGTCAATGGGCGGGGGGCTGGGGAGTGGATGGAATGCAAGGTAGGAGCAAGTTTTAGTGAACGGATGAAGGTGTCGAAGGATCGGTTTTGGCTGAGGGACAAGAAGAGCTATGCATCGATTGAAGGGATTGAGGCGTTTGGAGAAAAGTTTTTCCTAGAATGTGTGAGGCAGGGGGTTCTGAAGGCCAAGGAGGTTATTTTTATTGGGGATGGGGCCAATTGGATCCGGACGTTGAAGGAGGGTTACTTTCCGGAGGCGATCGGGGTCTTAGATATCTGGCATTTAGAGAAGGAGCTGAGGTGGGCTCTAGGAGAGGAGAACCAGAGGGTCATTGAAGAGCTCAAAGGATTCGCTTTCGAAGGGAAGGGTTCAGAGATTATTCAGCGGCTTATGGGAGAGGGAGCGAGGGTTGGGGAGATTGAGCGGAGGAAGAAGATCTTGGAAGCGATGACTTATGTGAGGAATAACTTGGATTGGATTGGAAACATACCGAAGGTCAAGGGCTATGGGTCAGGGCCTGTGGAGAAGACCGTGGATATCACGGTCGCCCGGAGGTTTAAGAAACGAGGGATGAATTGGCATCGGGGTGGCGCTAACCCTCTTCTGAAATTGAGACTCTTGAAGCTTAACGGGGAATGGGGGACTTATTGGGCGCAACGACAAAGAGAGGTAGCACGATACGCCGCATGATCTCATCACAGGAAAAGAGATGCTTACATTCCTGAATGATTACTCGGAAATTGTTTTGTTTAGAGATAAACTGATTTCATTGATTCTTCCCTATGTGCGTGAAGCATACGAAGAATTAATTAGGCAAACTCCACACATTGAACAAGAAATTAACAAGGTAGGTGGACTGAGCCAGGTTGTTCAGCACGATACGGAGGTATTTGTCAATGCGCAATACGAAGCAACTGGGGATGAAATCTACATCCTTTCATTCTGTGGACAGCATAAGAACCCTCAGATCAACAGGAATGGGCTATTGAGTCAGTGGCGTGGTTATGGAGCTGGAGGTGGTTTCGCTTTAGTATTTAATACTCAAAAATTGGAAGAAATGATGGAAATAGAAGCAAAGAAATACGAATACAGTGCAATGCATCTTTGTGATCTTGTGTATAGCGACGATGAAAATAAGTTAAAGGAGGAGCTATCTGAAGATCTTTCCATTATTGCCGGAGATGTAAAAACACTTTTTAATCGCGTAAAGTTAAGCGAGAAAGAAAAGGCAGATGCTCTGAAAGGCTATTTCTCTTTTGTTCGTTGTATCAGCCGGTATAAGCATTATGGTTTTAGGGAAGAGAATGAGGTTAGAATGGTTGTTTTGCCCACCGTCCTAGAGGAGGAGTTATTGAAATTAGCTAGTACGCATGGTGCTATACCGAAACCTGAGAAAGAGAGAAAATTTCGCGACAAAAATGGCCAGCCCATACCTTATATCGAACTCTTCAACTCAATTGATATTGAACTTCCGATAGAAAGAATTATCGTTGGCCCTCACAAAGAAAAGGAAGCCCGCGCAGCTGCATTACGTGTGATATTGAGGAACACAAAAATTGAAATAATATGTTCTGATATTCCTTTTGTTGGCTAGCCAAGATTTATGGCAAAAAATATTGAATACTTAACCAATCACTTGAGCGGACTGGAAGAAGTACGGTGACCTTACGGCAAAATTTGGTGACCGGTTGCTGAGTTCAAATGTTAGCATTAAGGAAACCATCAAGGCAGAACGTGCAACTGAACCAGCTTCTGAGCTTAAATGTTATCCACCATGAATCGATGAACTACTTTGAATGGCTGGCACACCATGATTGGTTGGAAAACATCGCAGGCTTCTGGCATTTTGTCGCAGTTTCATTGTACGGAAAATACTCTCACTTCCTAAAGGAAAGACCATGATAGGCATCCTCACCATCCTTCTTGTGTCCGGTCTTGCGGCTAAGCTCTTGGACAGCTGGCTGAGGAAGAGTGAAAAGGATAAGCTAACAGATAAGCTTACTGGTATATGGCTAAAGATTGACAACTCCAGCCTTGTTTCCGTTTCTCTGGCTCCCGTGCGCGTATTTTCACTCATTCTGGACACACTCCTAGGCGATAAAATATTTACTGGCAAAGCCCTTCGGAGGACAGCGATATTGTCAACATGTCTCATGGTTGTTTCCTTATCAATTGGTGGCATTAGTGTAAAAACACCCTTTGCACTTAAAACACCGCCATGGATATCTTTTGATGACCAAATGAAGGCTTTTGCAGATTATCCCAAAGTTTTTGATCAAACGATTCAGAACCAAAAAAATTTGAGTCCACAGATGTTGGAGTTATTCACCAAGCACAAAAACTTTCTTGTTGCAATAACCAAGTACAACACCACAAGTAACAAAATCGTTTACTCAGTTTCGACAATAATTCTAATACTGCTGGTAAGCATTGTGATTTACATTGTTTCATTTGCCATCTCAAGGATGATGGTTCGTGAAGCTACGGAGGCAAACACTCCTTTATTAATGATGTCTATATTCTTTCTTAACCTATGCATAGGAATTATAGCTGAAGGGATTTCATTCTTATTAATATGCTCAGCCACTTACTCGCTGATGGTGCTATCCTTTGGTTATGTCTTCGTCTTCGTCCCTTTACTCCCTATTCGGTTCCCCAGCATAATTTTATTAACAATCTCATTAGCCCCATTGGCAGCCCTGACTACTCTAATCTGGTTTCTGAGCCCTCCTTGGATTAAAATATTGGCGGCCGTCGCCATTCTCCCTATGATCTGTCTTATTCTTGTGCTTTTCATCAGCTCTCTCTTGTTCCCTTTTCGCAAGCAGATTAGATACCTACTGAGCCAGGGATTATTGAGGGCTCTGGAACATGAAAAGGGAATCTTCGTTCTTATCTCTGTTACCTTTAGTTGTATCGGAGGAATTGCAGTGGCAATAGCTAAATTGTTCTAGTCTGTTGATGTGGTCATGTCTTCGAGATCAGGGGACGCGTCCGGGAATGGGGGGCGGGTATTGATATATTGACATTTGAATGCAGGGGGACTTTCATAAACAAATAAATTACCGGCCAGTCAAAGGCTAAACTGGCACTATATCAAGGTCAGGCTATCCAAATTAAGGTCATTTCTCTGCCCAACTGTCCGCAATAACCACCTCAGCCTCTACTGGGACGACCTTCAGAAAACTCCTTCCGGCATCCTCCATCGTTTCCTTCAGAATAAGAGCCACCGTCTTATAAAAGGGTGTTTAATGGTGTTAAGGTGCGTTTATCCCCTCTCTAAACAGCTGTCTCAAATATAACCGGTTAATCCTGTTCATTTAATGATGGATAATCCTTGAGGTGTTAAGGTGTTCAAGCACAAACGAAGCCTGATAGGATTTCTTGGTTATCCGTTTGCGTTGTGTTATGCGATGTTGATTTTCATGGACGCTCCCTAAATTTCTCTTTTACAAGTTTGATGAATTCTGATTTCTGACTGCCTATTGTTATACCACTAAAATGAAATTTGCCAGAGCCAATAAGCCAGAATATCTTATCTACGATTACGGGGTCCTGTTTAACAATACGTCCTATCTTTACAATTTTTTTGAAAATTTCATAATCAGAATCGGATTCAACGAATCTCAATTCCTTAAAAATAGTTTTCAGCTGAACATCAGATTTGCCATATTGATAATATCCTAACTCTTTTAGGAAATCGCATGCCAAAGGAAAGCCAAAGCCAAAAATCTCTTTTTCCAATAGCATGGGCAGGGCAGCAATGGTAAATTCATTAAGAAAGAATGATTTGACAAATTCATCAAACTTTTCAACGGACTGAAAATTCGATAAAAAATTTGCACAGGATAGAACCCCTCTACAATACATTACCCATGCATTTCTCTTATTATTAATATCCATCCTATAATTCTTGTCAAATTTCTTCTTGAATTCATTGAATAAACTTTCCCACTTATTCTCGAATTTGTTTACTACTTTTTGGGGATCAAAATCTTGAAGAATAGACCTCATCTGATCTACGTCAGCGATGAAATTTCCATATCCTTGCTTGTTTTTTAGAGATTGAACCATTTGTTTAAAAACGTCTCGAACCGTTTTAGGATTGCAATTATGATAGTAATCCAAATGCTTCCTGAGAACATCTTCTCCCACTTTGTTTCTCAAAAACTCGTAAGCTTCCTCATATATAAATTTTAGTCTTGAATTTTCATCCACTTTCTTGTCCTCCCTGTCGGTTACCATTTGACGTATACATTTTTTGGGGAGAAATTGTCAAGGTCTCACTCTGACACTCTCTCCTCAACCCCATCCATCCTACCCCAGGCATCGAGTCGAGCATCTCCGGTCCTTTAACTCCTTGGCCTTCTATCTGTGAGGGAGACGGTCTGGGTTTTCATTGAAATATAGAGCGTGGTATTTATCCAGAATCGACGATTTCCTGTAAAAATATCGGAATGATTTGCATGGTTTCAAAACCGGAAAAAGAGGGCTCTGGAATTATCTCATTACGTTTTTATGTTTAGCTATCAAGGAGTTTTACGCTGTTGGAAAGGGACAGGCGGGGTCGTTGGTTTCTACTTCCTGTTTATCAGTCGTTGACAGGTGCTAGCGAAAAGGGTAGATTTCAAATGATAATTTACAAAGACGGATAAATCAGTCTTTTTATTACTTGGAGATCAATGGAAGAAACAGTTCGATACCGATTCATGGAACCGAGTGAAGAAACTGGGGTCTGTAATCTTGTAATTTGCGTTTTCAAGGAGTTCATCGCCCATCAGTACTCTCAAGAAGGGGTTCGTGAATTTCTGAAGTATGTTCAACCGGAATTGCTCTTGCGTCGTTCCCAAAAGAATCATTTTGTTTTACTTGCAACAATACAGGACAAGATAGTGGGAATGATCGAGATAAGAAATAATAGGCATGTATCTTTGCTCTTTGTGGACAAACGATTTCAACAAAGAGGCATTGGAAGAGAATTGCTGCGGAGATCGTTGAAAATATGTAAGCTGGAAATTTCTTTGAAGCGTAGTTCGGAATTGCAGGGGGTCAGTGTCAATTCATCTCCCAATTCTATTCAAATATATGAGAGGATAGGGTTTCGCCAAAAAGGTTCCGAACAGGTGAAAAACGGGATTCGTTTTACTCAAATGGTTCTTGAGTTACCAAAAGAGCAGGGACACTGAGGAGTTATAATCGTGTTCTCTACGTTACTGTAGGGCTTCGTGTCGTTATGCTCTCTTTCAATCGAAATTCAACAACCCTTAATGTAGGCTAATCCTCACTCTTTCAGTGTGAAATACCGACATCCACTGTTGCCATGCAACTGCCAAATTGCTATAAATAATTTTAGAAAGTCCTGAGGAGGGTGGGAGTATGTATAAAAAGATTTTGGTTCCGTTAGACGGTTCGGAACTGGCAAAAAAGGCCTTAGATCATGCAGAAGAATTGGCCAAGACCTTTGATGCTGAAATCATTCTATTCCAAGTCGTCCCCCTTATGCCCATCTATGGAGCCCCGGAGTTGGTGACGCCTTTTATCGTTGATGAGAAGCAAAAGGAAGTGGCCGAGAGGTATCTTACCAACCTTGCCGAGGAAATGAAAACACGAGGCCATAAGGTGACGGCAATGGTGAGGACAGGTCAACAGGTGGCCGCACAGATCATCGACTTCGCAAAGGAAAGCGGAGTAGATTTGATTGTGATGTGCACCCACGGTCGTTCGGGAGTTACCCGGTGGGTTTTGGGGAGTGTTGCACACAAAGTCTTAACCCGGGCCGAAACACCCATCCTTCTCATCCATTTGAAGAGATAATTGCTTCCACATGAGGACGATCCTCATCCGGCTCCACATTGCCTCTGAATTCATTGCCAATGGTATATCAGGATGATGAGGTGAAGGCTCCATCATTTAAATTTTTGGCGAACTCCATTTGGACAATTTAGTAGACCTCAATTACAATTTGAACTGTTCCTAATAAATATCTCTTAGCTTCAAGGATCGTTCTCAAGATGCGTCGTTACCTTATTTTTGCTTGTGCCGGGTTAAGCCTTCTTATGTCCTCCATTGACAGTGAAGTGATTGCAGTGGCCTTCTCCCACCTTATGAAAGACCTTGGCACCAATGTCCTCTGGGCAGCATGGACGATTTCAATCTACCTGGTTGCGTTTACGAGTGTTATGCCATTGATGGGCAATCTGAGCGACAGCTTTGGTCGAAAAAGAGTCTTTCTGGTTTCTCTCATCCTCTTTACAGCCAGTTCCCTTGCTTGCGGCCTTGCTCCGAATATCTACAGCCTGGTGGCATTTCGTTTCCTTCAAGGGATTGGAGGAGCAAGTTTTCTCCCGACGGCTGCAGGCATCGTGAGTGATCAATTTCCAGAACATCGGGAGAGGGCCATTGGCCTGTTTACCAGCATCTATCCCATAGGAGGTATTATTGGCCCAAACCTAGGGGGCTGGGTAGTCAGCCGATATTCTTGGCGATATATTTTTTACATCAATTTACCTATCGGTATTGCTCTGATAGCTCTGAGCATGATTTTACTTGAAGATTCAGAGGTCCTTTCTCAGCCTCATATAGACTTTGGAGGAGCCTCTTTTTTCTTTGGAGCAATACTTTTCCTCATGCTTGGTTTAAATCTCATTGCTGAGAACTTCTCTATCTCCTTCCTCCTTCTTACGATAACCTTTATAGCTGTCAGTTTTTCCTTTCTCTACCTATTTATTCGCCAAGAGAAGAAGGTACCGAACCCAATCCTCGATATGGCCTTGTTAAGATCAAGGCCTTTCTTGGCAGCAAACCTATACAATATGATAGGAGGTGCGGGATACCTCGGAATCTTTGCCTTTATTCCTTTCTATGCCACCACCGTGCATAAGTTATCCACCCTGGTTAGCGGGATGATACTGACCCCTCGGTCTCTCGTAATCATTCCTGCCGCGGGTGTAACCAGTTTTTTGCTCAGGCGATGGGGTTACCGGTGGCCGATGGTGTTGGGTATGAGCATCATCTCTCTTTCGACATTCCTTCTGGGTGGCCAAGGGCTCCGGTTTTTGAGAATGATTGGTATCAATTGGGAAGTTGCTCAAATCCTGGCTATCCCGATTATGATTGCTGGAATCGGATTTGGGATTTCCCTACCTGCTTCCAATAACGCATGCATCGAACTCATGCCAGAGAAGGTGGCTACCATTACAGGGCTTCGAGGAATGTTTAGGTCTGTTGGAGGAGCGTTCGGAATCTCATTAACTACGATTATCCTTCATCTAAGTTTAACCCCTGCCAATGGCTTTAGCATTAGCTTCCCTTCTTTTGGCCTTGGGTTTTTATTTGCTATTCCTCTTGTCTTTCTTATGCCCTCTGGGAAAAAAGAATGGCGATAAAGCTGGACCCTATCAGGTTGAAGAGGAAAGATGGGGGTCAGAAATGCCACTGCTTTTATTTTTCAGGAGTTTTTCTCGTGCTTGCTTTCTATCCTTAATCGTCAACTTCTATCACTATGTAAGATTGAGGAGTAGTAGTCAACTCTTCAATTCAGGCTCTCTCCAAATATCTTCATCTCCGCCATCCAATTAAGATCCTCCTCCCAATTCTCATTGACACCCTCTACAGAATTCAGGAGCAAAGACCATTCAGACAAAAGCGGTAAGAATTGACGGAAAAGTTGATCCCAGACTTGGGAGCAACAATTGCCCTTCTCCTACGTTACGAAGTTACCTATTGACAGAACTCCTCCTTTCTATAGTAATATCTATTCGTTGTAGGTAATGGAAGGTAGTTTGAAAAATCCATTTCAGTAAAGAAAGGAAGGAAAATGTATGCCCAGTTACGACTATCGATGTGCGAAATGCAATAAGAAGTTTACCGCTCTTCTTAGCATCGGAGAACACGATGCTGGGAAGGTGAAGTGCCCAAAATGCGGGGAGAGAAAAGTGGAACAACTCATCACGGCTTTTCAGGTAAAGACTTCGCGAAAGAGTTAGCGAGGTAGAAGGCAAATTTCAAATGCCCAAGTTCAAATGCCAAGGACGTGAAAGATGTCTTCAAAAGAGTTGTTTTAGTATTTTACCCTCCTACGCAAAAAGCCACAGTCTTTTAGACCATGGCTCCTCCACCTGACCACTCGACTCCTGGGATCCTTGAACCCTTTTTTATCCGTTCATTCGATCGCCGGAACCGTGGGAGGCGTCTTGATAATCACATCCTTTTTCCATCCTCCCGAATAGTAATAAGCAAGACTGATCACCATCACAAAAAGAAAGCTGAAAGCGACAGAAATCCAGATTCCTGTAATGCCTAAGCTCGTCTTTCGTGACAGAAACCACGAGCCCGGCACCCGGATGAACCATAAGGACAAGAGTGAAAAGGTCATGGTGATGATTGTATGGCCTGCTCCATTGATTACGCCATTCGAAATAAACATAACGGCAAAAAAGATATAACAAGACCCCACAATTCGCAGGTAACTGACGCCGATTCGCATGACCGCTAAGTCACCCGCAAGCCCAAACATCTTCAGAATAAGTTCAGAAAAGAAGACAGCAATCACCGAAATTAGAATGGTGATGCAAGAGATCATGATCACTCCCCACTTAAATATCTCTTTTACTCGGTCAGGTTTACGGGCCCCGAGATTTTGTCCTGTCAGGGCAGAAACGGCCATACTCATCGATACGGCCGGCATCACGGCAAACATATCCACTCTGGCGACCGCGCCAAAGGCATTCGTGGCCGTACTGCCGAAGAAATTGACGAAGGTCGTGATAAACAATGCGCCAATCCAAACAAGCATCTGCTGAACAATCGAAGGAAGACCTATTTTAAAAATCATCGAAGACATGCGCCCGTCGAGAAGGAGCCTTTTGGGATGAAAGGCAACCAGGTGGCTCTTCCAGTTCAAATAGACGATGCTGATGATTAAAGCGGTCGCCTGGGATATCACACTTGCATAGGCCGCACCGTTCAGCCCGAGTTTTGGAAATGGACCAAACCCTCCTATCAGAAAAGGATCCAAAATGATGTTTAATCCTATGCCGGTGGCCATAAAAGCCAGGGGAGTTAAGGTGTCACCAATTCCCCTGAGTATTGAATTGATCAAAAGCCCCAGATAGAGCAGAACGAAACCTGCCAGACTGATTTTCAGATAGCTTGAAGCTAATGTGAAATTTTCGGGGGGCGTCCCCATCAGTCTTAAAACAGTATCGCTCGAAAAGATGCCGGCAATGGTCAAAGCTAATCCGAGAATGATGGAGAGTGAAAATGAGGTGTTGACGGCCTTTTCCACCATCTTGTAATCCTTTGCGCCATAGTACTGGGAGACAAGGATCGTGGTGGCCATGGTGATGCCCATTGAAAATCCGACCAGTATAAAAAAGATAGGCAAGCTGACCCCTACTGCTCCAACAGCATTTTCTCCAACCAAATTTCCCACCCATATAGTATTGACGAGACTGTAACCGATCTGTATCAGGTTGCCTGAAAACATCGGAATGGTGTAGGACAGAAGATGTCTGGGAACACTCCCTACCGTTCGATCAATTCCAAATTGCTTCTCCATCTCTTCTCCTTTTATAAGGTGTAAATTTAATATATTGCGGTATTAATCTCCAATCTGTTTTTGTAACGGTTTGAATCTCCAGGAAGGAAGAAAGGCTTTGGTTACCCGGAAATATTTTACTGCTCTATCGATGGGGATATGATGTAAAAGCAAAAGGGGAGGATGTCTTGAATTTCTGCGATCTCATGTGCAAATATGCCGAAGCACCGAAAGAAACCGCTGTGGATGGCGCCGGCAGCTGTAGAACCTTTGTAGCACTCTATTATTCACGCAAAAAATCACTGGATGTTTCTTTCAGTAATCGTTTATTCTAATCATCAGGGTGGATTGTAGATTTGTAAGTGAAGTTCTCATCCCTCTTTCTGAAGATAATTTCCTGTACTCAATAGAACGCCCTTCTTCCCTTCCAATGCAGATTTCAACCAGATATCTTCAATTTGAGCAAAGTGTGGGTATTGGCAAGCTATATAGAGACGAAGCCTTACCTAAGGTAAACAGGCTTCATCTACAGTTTCATGTGGCAGGGAACGGAGAAGTGCTATGGTAAGCCTAAACGGGCACGAACTGGAAACGGCAGATACAGCCAAAGGAATACCTAAGGTAACTGGCCATTCCTCGACCCTACAATAAAAAGTGAGGAAATTGCCAAGAAAGTTTGCAATTTTAAAAAAGGGCATGTTCCTTAATTAAATCGTACTGGGAAGGGCTTTTTCATGATATGAAAGATCTCCTTATCATTTCAATCTCCTTATCATTTCATTGACAGACCACAAGATAAAGGGTTAGATTGAATTGAAATCCAGTCAAGGAGGGAATGTATGGAGGTAAAGGAATTCGTTCTGAAGGCCCTTGAACGCACGTCAGTGTTGCTCGCTAATGCTCTGAAAGATGTGAGGCCTGACGAACTGAAGTGGCGGCCAGGTCCGCAGGCCAACTCGATTGGTTTTATCCTCTGGCATGTTACGCGGGCCGAGGACAGGTTCATTCACACGCTTATTCAACAGAAACCTCAGGTCTGGGAGCAGCCGAAGTGGCGCCAGTTGCTCCCTAACCTGCCGAGCGACCCTGCGGCAACCGGTGGTGGATTCACCAGCGACCAGGTGGGGGAATTCCAGACGCCAAAGCAGGAAGACCTGATGCAGTATAACCAGGCAGTGCGTGCCGCAACCGTCGACTTCCTCAAAGATCTGCCACAGAATGAGCTGAACAAGACGATTGATCATCCGAGGCTTGGTAAGATAACCTGTGCCGAGGTCATAGCTCTCCTACTCGGAGAAATCAACTCCCATATCGGGCAGATGGACTATATTCGCGGTCTGGCACAAAGTCTCCGGAAATAGGTGTCAGCTCTTAAGTGGAGTAACCGGAGATAAGTAGTGTAACCGTGTGAATTTTGGATAGATGACCCAAAAATGTTTGTTTCTTCCACTAATCAATACCGCAATGATCCCCAATGCTCGTCGAATGGCCATTTTTGCATTGGCCTCAGTAAATATTACCAACAGAAAGCATGTTATTGTCTTTAATCTGATCGATAATGTGAAAAGCTGAAAGAGATCCTTATACGCATGGGCAGCAGTATAAACGCATCCTACGCCACTAACGTACTGGGCTACCCTCAAAGTCTCCACGATTTCTTCCTTTGTGGCACCAGCTTTCATCGCCTGCAGTGTCAACGCTTTTACCCCTTCAACGGTTCCGTGTGAGGCATCGAGGGCCATTGACATCGTAGGGATTGGTTCAAAAGGAGATTTGATCGAAATGCGAAAACCCTGCTATTTACAAGGATAGGATTATCGATTATGGTATGAAAGAAGCTCTCAGGAAAAGAGGCTGTAAATAACACGACTACTCTTCAAGGCAAGACAAGCTCAAGGGTGGGATTTGCGTGGAGGAGCCAATGCTTTTAACGGAACTACCATTTCATTTACGCGGTTCCATCTTCCGGAGCCCGATGCCTTTTTCGGTTTATGATCCTCAAGGAGATTCTCTTTTTCAATTCAGGAGAGAAAAGGGCTCCCTGATTGTTCTTCTTGCTGAAGAGGAAGAGTGTGTGATGAGGACTGGACTAAATTTGAAATCTCTCTATTTGAACCAGGGATCCCAGGTGCTTCATCTACCCATTCCCGATTTTAAGGTGCCTTCGAAAGAAGATCTTGAAGAAGCGATCAAGAAGACGGTCGAGCATGCACTAGTCGGAAATAATATCTTAATCCACTGCCATGCTGGATTAGGAAGGACGGGGCTGTTTGTGGCTTATCTTGCAAAGCGGGTTCTCGGTTTATCGAGCGAAGAAGCGATTCAGTGAACGAGAAAATATATCCCTCACGCATTGGAAACTGATGAACAGAGCCAGATGGTCATCGATGATTTGGCATAAAGAGAAGGTGCTGAATATCATTCATGTCGAAATCAGATGACACGGTTACTTTGGAGAGTTTCGACAGCCTAACTTCCTATTGGCTCCAATCCGAGTCTCTTTTGATGTGGGACTGTATTTTTGTATTGCCGCCGTGGCTCGAAGTTTGGTGGCATGATTTCGGATCCGAGGCCGAGCTATATTTGGGCGCTATCAGAAAAGACGGGACGATCGCTGGCATCGCTCCACTTTTATTACGGGGAACAGAGGCCTCTTTCATCGGCAGCACCGATCTTTGCGACTACCTGGACTTTGTTATTGTTCCGGGGAAAGAGGTTGGTTTTTTCAATATTTTGCTTGATGACCTGCAGGGGAGGGGCATCAGGCGGCTGAACTTGAGGCCATTGAGGCCCAATTCAACTGTGCTCACTTATCTTGTAGGTATTGCAAGGGATCGGAATTATGATGTCTCTCGTAAAGTGGAAGATGTTTCTCTGGAACTGGATTTACCTCCTACTTGGCAGGAATACTTAAATACATTGACCCCAAAACAGCGGCATGAAGTAAATCGCAAATTGAGACGATTGGGGGAAGCAGGTGAAGTCAATTACCGTGTAGTTGAAGATAGTGACTCTCTCTTAGATTCCATGGATCTCTTTCTGAGGTTGTTCCGGGAAAGTAGGGAGGATAAGGCGATTTTCTTAACGAATCGGATTGAATCCTTCTTTCAGTCGCTCGTAAAGGCTACGGCCCGGTCGGGGCTTTTGAGGTTCGGCATCCTGGAACTCAACGCATCACCTGTAGCTGTGGTCATGTATTTTGATTACAACAACTCGGTTTTTCTTTACAATAATGGTTATGATTCTAAACATAGCTTCTTAAGCGTAGGGTTAATTTCGAAGGTCTTATGCCTCAAAGACAGTGTTGAAAGAGGAAGGAGTAAATTTGACTTCTTGAAGGGAGCTGAAGAGTACAAATATCGCCTGGGAGGCAGGGAAGTTACTCTCTATGGATGCGAGATATCTTTTAAATGAGCGGAAACTGGACTGTAGGACAAGGTGTCGGACCGGCAAAAGTGGGGTTCGAATGGGAGCAGTGAATTGAAGATCGCGATGCTGAGCATTCACAGTTGCCCCTTGGGTAAGGTGGGCGAGGAAAATACAGGAGGGATGAGCGTCTATATCCGGGAGCTTGGCCGTGAACTCGGGAGACGGGGCCATCTCGTCGATGTGTATACACGCACCCATGAGCCTATACACGATCAGGTAGTAGAATTAGGGGAGAATGCACGACTGATCCATTTCAAGGCAGGAGAGGAAGAAACGCACAAGTTGGAACTCTATTATCATCTCGCCGATTTCACCCGCGACATCGAAAATTTCAGGAGAGAGAGTGGACTTCGGTATGATCTGATTCATAGCCATTATTGGCTTTCGGGCTTGGTTGGGGAAAGGCTGCAGGAGTTGTGGGACATTCCGCATCTTATCGGGTTCCATACCCTGGGGGCGGTCAAGAATGCAGTCGGTATCGGTGAGGGTGAACCCGAGCTTCGTATCAACGCCGAAAGGAAGCTAGTCAAAGATTGCCACCGCATTATTGCTTCTACGGAGAAAGGGAAAGAGGATCTCATCACCTATTACGATGCTGCCCCTGAGGCGATCAGCATTATTCCTTGCGGCGTGAATTTGGATCTGTTCCGACCCATCCAGAGAGAAACTGCACGATGCCATCTTGGTTTGAATGGCGAAAGCATCATCGTCTTTGTAGGAAGGATTATTCCACTTAAGGGCATAGACAGCATGTTAAAAGCTATGACCTATTTGGAAGGGAAGCAGGGAATCAAGTTTGTTGTGATCGGTGGCGACGATCATAGTCAGGCAGAAATGCAAAGGTTAAAGAACCTTTCACGGACCTTAAGGATCGACGAGTCAGTCATTTTTCTTGGCTCGGTAAAGCAGGAAACGTTACCCTTCTTTTACAGTGCTGCCGATTTATGTGTGGTCCCATCTTATTATGAAAGCTTTGGACTGGTGGTTTTGGAATCCCTGGCCTGCGGAACACCCGTCGTAGCCACGAAGGTTGGCTGTGCAGAAAGTGTTATCCGGTATGGTGAGACAGGATATGTCGTGACAGACAATGACCCTGGTAGTCTTGCAGATAAGATATCACGGTTGCTTTCAACGCCAAATGGGAACCCAGATTTTGTTCACTCGGTTCGGGCGTCCGTAGCTAAGTACAGCTGGTCAAATATCTCCGAAGCCATCCTTGAAGAATATCGCAGCATTCTATGGGATTTCTCTACTAAGGCATGCAAAGGAGTAGAAGAGTTCCGGGTTTGACAAGGCTCATCGACAGACAAACCGTACAGGCTCAATCCAGTCTCTTTTCGTACCACAGGCTGCTTTTCCAGAGCTCAAATCCAACCGACCTGTAAAGAGCACGGGCTGCTTTATTCTCACGATCCACCGTCAACACAGCAACTCGAAGACTCTTGCTCTTCAAATAGGAGAGCCCGGCAAGAAGAAGTTGCCTGCCCAAGCCTCTCCCGCGGTAATCTGGATCCACGCCCAGCATATAAATGCGGCCGGTCCCTTCGCCCGGGGCTTTCTTCTTCCAAAACTCAATCCTCGTCCAACAATAACCAACGGGTTTATCTGAATCGAAGATCAAAAAAATGTCGTCCGGAGAGGAGTTGGGAAGATTGACTCGATAGGTGATCTCTTCGATCGTGTTGGGATTGAATCCCCAAGTGCCAGCGAAGGAACGGTTTTGAAGTTGCGTCAGTCTTCCTTCTTCGCCGGGCTGTAAGGAGCGACATCGGGAGGCAATCTTACTGATTTCGGGCAAAACCATCTCGGCGAGATCCAACCTGAGCTCGAGAAACCGGCGGACGAATGTAAAACCCATGCGGGTGAGAAACCGTTTAGCCGTGACGCTATCTTGAAAGATGTTTACATGGAGGGTCGTGATACCCAACTCTCTCGTACGGTCGACAGCGCAATTGACGAGCCTTCCGGTTAACTCTCCTCTGCGATGACGAGGATGGACCAACCACCTCAAAACAGCCCGTCCGATGTTTAACTCCGGCTTCACGTCTGCATAGCCGGCAATTTCCCCTGACCTCTCTGCGATAAACAGGTTATCCTTAGAAGAAGGATCGGACTGACTCAGGCTTTCGAATAAGTCTAACGAGGAAAATAAGCAGTAGGGTCGCCCTAATTCCTGAACTTCAGTCAGCAGTTGGGCTAATTTCTCAAAATCCTTAGAATCATAATTTCGAATGGTATAAGTGAAATTCCTCATTTTCGACTGAAAAATCCGAGAGTAATTGTAACAACCGTTTTGATATTATACAATTTTTACAATTTCACACAAAGGAGATAGACCCATGAAAAAGAAGCTAGCTCAGGTGATGGTGGTTACTCCTCATCCAGATGATGCAGAATATGGAGTTGCCGGAACTGTCGTTCGCTGGGTCAACCAAGGGAAGGAAGTTGTATATGTAGTGTGCACCAATGGAGACAAAGGCACGAGCGATGCCCGCGTAAAGCCAGAAGAGCTAGCCAAAACTGGGAGGAGGAACAGATCGCTGCAGCCAACTTGCTGGGCGTGAGGGAGGTCATTTTCCTCCACCATCCCGATCAGGGCTTGGAAGATACCCCTGAGTTCCGTAAAGAGATCGTCCGCCTCATCAGGATGTATCGGCCTGAGACCGTTGTTACTGCTGATCCTTACCGACGCTATATTTGGCACCGGGATCATAGAATGACCGGACAAGTTACCTTGGATGCCATCTTCCCCTATGCCAGGGATGTCTTTTCCTACCCGGATTTGACGAAAGAAGGGCTCGATCCTCATAAGGTCAAAGAGGTATTGCTCTGGGGAACTGAGGATGTCAATTACCGTTCCGATATCACCGAAACCTTTGATGTGAAGCTGAGCGCGCTGCAGTGTCACAAGAGTCAGGTAGGGCACATCCCGCTCCAGAAACTGGAAGGACGACTGAGGGAACGACATAGCTCATTAGCGCAGGGAGAAGAGTATGCGCTGGCAGAAGGCTTCCACCGGGTAGAGATATTATGGTAGGCCATTCAGCAAATGGTTAGGATGAAAGCCAAAGCACATCCCCGAACAGGTTAGGATCATGCGGGCGGGAAGAAAAGACAGAAAATTCCTTCTTTTCTTTTCCCAGTAGAGTAGAATCGCCGTGGCCAGGGTATATCGCAGTATCATCAGGCAAGACAAAGATCTTGCTGGTTATTGATTCGATGATTAGCTTTAGATCAGCCGGTGACCTTGTCTTCCCTGGACCCCCAGGAAAGATAGTGTCACCTGCAATAAGACGGTTCCCGAATAAAAAGCACAAACTGCCAAGGGTGTGACCGGGCGTGTGAAGGACTTTCAAGCTTGTCTTTCCGAAAGGTACTTTTTCACCGTCTTCAAGGAGAATTTCCGGTCGAAGTGGCAGACCTTTCGCGTCCAAGCGATGAGCACCAATGGGAATCCTCAGCTTGGACTTTATCTCACTTAGTGCGCCAAGGTGATCCATATGGTTATGGGTTATTAATATGTATTTAGGATTAGTCTCTTCCAACGCCTTGAAGATCTTGAGGGCTTCTGCGGGAACATCCACCAACACACTGTCTCCAGTTAGGGGACAAGTCAATATGTAGCTGTTCGTGTCGAAGGGTCTTAATTTAAGTCGATCGATCTGAATGGTCTCATTTTTTGCTACGCGGTCCACTTGATTCCCTCAGAGAGATGATAAATTCTCTTTTTCAGTATATGTCGGGATCAATTTCGTATATCGATATCACATTAAGGAGAAAGTGTCCAAGGCAATTTTAGAATGCACGGAAAAAATTTCTAGAAAATCGCTGAGTGAAGGTTCATTTCAAAATAGAATTCTTTTTTGCATAAAATACAAGGTTCTCTTCCTTTTTGCAATTGCTGCAAGTGTTGCTGTTGAGGCATTAGACGCGGAGTTACCATGTTTCTGACTGTGAGTTAAGACATCTTAGAACGCTCAATTTCTGCTATCTATCATCTGTTTCCGATACTTCAAAAAACCCGCGATCTGATTTTCATATATTCACCTGGGATACCTGATTTCTACCAGTAATCCTCAACTCGAGATGACTGCGTAGGCTGAGGACTTGTAGGTGTAAGGAGCAGAGACTCGAGGAGCCGGATATCGGTCAAGCTTCGATAGAAACCTCACTTGAAAAAATCAGATCTGTTTGGGTGGTAAGTTGTCTTGGCCTTCAACTTTCAAATCAGGGACGATCATCATCGTCGCTGTCCCATGGGCTAAGAGGTTTCCTTCTGCACTGTTGATGTAAGTCTCTCCCAGAGCCAAAGTCTTCCCTATCTTAATGCACCTCCCTTTTGCCACAAGCTTTCCCTTTTGAACCGGGGAAAGATAATTCACCTTAATCTCAACTGTAGTAAGCCCCATACCATCCTTTACTTGAGGGAAGACGGCCCAAAAGGCTGCTGCGTCCATGACAGAAGCGATGACACCTCCGTGGACATGGCCAAAAGGCTGGAGATGCTTTTCGTCCAGATCAATCTCCAAAACGGCGGTTCCCCATTCGAGGTCCTTTATCTCCATCGAGAGAAGTGAGAAATAGGGGGATCGGTTTACAACCATGGATATAGCCTCTTTGTATTTCGGGTTTAATGAAAACTCAGACATTATATTTTCTCCTCTTGATAATTGATAAGGGAAGCATGAAATAATTTACACTTCGATCCGTCAGAAAATGTCATTGCGAGCCCGAAGCCCTGCACCGTCCCGCGTTTCATGGGATACAGGGCGAAGGGTGTGGCAATCTCATCGTTTGCTTGAGATTGCTTCGTCGCTAAAGGCTCCTTGCAATGACCCACTGGGGGCCAATGCAAACTATAATGTGCTCCTAGTATAAATATTACAAAGCTTTTTGTGATTTTCATGATTCAAACCGCGCGCAGCGACTCGACGATATTCATCCGCGATGCCCGGACCGCAGGCAACACGCCCCCGATAAAACCCATGACCAAGGAAAAACCGAGACCCTTCCAAACAATGTCCGGGGTTAAGGTGAAGCTGAAGGCGAGCTCGGAAAAGGTCTGAAAGTTCAAGGTGGAGATGGTGAAAAGCTGCAGAAAAGAAGCCAAAAAGAGACCGAGGCAACCACCGATCAACCCCAGAAACAAGGCTTCCACAATAAAAGCCCCCAGGATGCTAACTTTCTTGAAGCCCAGGGCGCGCATGGTTCCGATTTCGCCTGTGCGCGTGGCCACTGCCGAATACATGGTGATCATGGCACCGATGATAGCGCCCAGGGAGAAGATGACGGTCAATGCCGTCCCGAGAATACGAAGAAATTGTGCCATTCTTTCGGATTGTTCCGCGTAGTAACGATTCTCACGCTTTGCCTCCAACGTCAAACGTGGATCGTCTTCGATCCGTTTCTTCACTCTTTCAAACTCGGAAGGATCGCGCAGCTTGAAGATGACGGATGAGTAGACCGTCCTGCGAAAGGCCTGCATGAGCTGATCTGCATCCCCCCAGATCTCTGAACTGAACCCCCTGTTGCCCGCATCGAAGATCCCGACGATCCTCCAGTCCCGCATTCCGAAGCGGAGGATTTCGCCGATGCCACCCCCTTTAAATCGCTCAGCAATGCTTCGGCCGGCGATGATCTCCGATAGTCCTGGCTTCGGCATACGCCCGTCTACCAATCTCACCTGCGGTCGCAATGCGAGTGAGCTCGCACCAATTCCTCTGATCACCACATTGGAGAGTGCATTCGTCCCCCGTTTGGGAAGAGCGATGAGGACAACCATCTCTTTTGCAAGGAGCACCTGACCCTCTGCCCCTGTCGCCACTTCAGGCTGCGTTTCTACAATAGAAGCTTGTAGTCGAGAAACCCCGCTCATCACTTCGGATGTAGAACCTTTTCGGACCACCACGACGTTATCATACGAACCCGTCTCAACAAGTGTCTTCCGGAGCCCTTCGGCCAGCATGAGAATGGCAGCAAACACGAATACGACGAGGGCCATGCCCGATGCAGTGAGCACAGTGGTCAATCGGCGCGTCCAGAGGTTACGGAAACTGTATGAGATGGGAAGTCCCACCTACCCGATCCTCCTCAGCCCATCGGCGATGCGGATTTTTAGAGCACGCCAGGTCGGAATGATGGCTGCGAAAAGACCAACCAGAACGGAGGCTGCAACATCCATATAAATGGTGTCAATCTCCACCTTAAAGGTTGGAAAGTAGGCACCCACAATCTTGCTAAACTCTTTTGCTGCGGGAGGGGTTAAGGCGATCCCTACGAGGCAGCCGATCATGGTGATGAGAAGAGATTCCCCGATGATCATGCCGGCGATACGCCAGCCCCTAAAACCCAGAGTTTTGAAGATGGCATATTCTCCAATCCGTTCCCGAGCGGTCATCGCCATGGTGTTTGCAGCCACTGCGATAATGATAATGATCACTACGAAGGAGACCATCTGGATGGCGACAATGATGGCATCTGCCATGGAGATAAAGGAGAGAAAGAAAGCTTTTTCGGTTTCGGTGAGCGTCTCAGCCAGTGAATTCTTAAAGGTCTTGTCGATCGCCTGAGCCACTTCCGCCGCACGATTCGGATCCGTGACTTCGACGATGTACCAGCCCACCTGATCCGCACGGCGAGGGGCCGTCTTTTTCAGCGCCTCATTCAGGTAGTCCCAGTGGAAAAAGAAGACCCTTTCATCCGTACTTTCGTCTCTTCCGTGGTATATGCCTCGGAGGACAAACTCCCAGTTGCCTGGAAAGACGGCACTTTTCAATACAACAATGTCCCCGATTCCCCAATGGTATCGCTCCACAAGTTTCCGTCCTGCAACACACCCTTTCCGATCCCGAAGAAAGGCCTCTTTTTGATCCGGAGGCAGCACGAATTCCGGGTATAATGCCACGTAGTTTTTTGCTTCGATGGCGTAATTGGCAAAAAAATTCTTTTCGTCTTTGTACGTCCCTGCAAACCAGTTCCCGTAAGATATCCGCTTTACCGCATCGATCTGGCGAATCTTATCCTTATAGGAAAGGGGGAGTGGAAAGATGAGGGATATGGCATTTCGGGTGATGAGACGGTTTGCCGAAGAGGCCTTGACGCCTGCATACCAGGCGCCGATGAAGGTCCTAAGCAGCCCAAAGGCAAGAATGGCGATGGTGATACTTAGAATGGTCAGGGCGGTACGGAGCTTATGGCGAAAGGTATTTCTAAGGAGCAGCTTGAGAATGTACATTGTTCAAGACACCTTTATCGAGATAACGGATCGTATGCGCCTTCTTCGCTGCCCGAGGGTCGTGGGTCACCATGATAATGGTTTTATGTGAATCACGGTTGAGCTGATCCATCAGACCGAGAATCTCCTCGGCAGATACCCGGTCGAGGTCTCCTGTCGGTTCATCCGCTACCAAGATGGTCGGGTCAGTGACAATGGCGCGGGCAATGGCAACTCGCTGCTGCTCTCCTCCGGAGAGCTGCCCAGGGTAGTGATCTATTCGACTCGCCAGATTGACGACTTGGAGCGCCAGCCCCACATGCTCGCGTCGCTCTCTACGAGATAGACCGGTAAGCAATAGAGGAAGCTCAACGTTCTCGAAGGCCGTCAAAACCGGGATGAGATTGTAGAACTGGAAGATGAAACCGACGTTGACCGATCGCCACGCAGCCAGTTCAGTTTCTGTGAGCCCTGTGATATCGATGCCCCCTACCCTGATGATACCGTTATCCACCTGGTCAAGGGCAGCGATCAGGTTAAGCAGGGTACTCTTTCCTGAACCCGACGGTCCCATCAATGCGAGGAATTCCCCTTCTGCGATTTCGAGGGTGATATTCTCCAGCACGGGGATAATGTGGGTACCCCTGCGGTAGGATTTGTTCACATGCTCTATCTCGACAATCGGTGCTTTGCTTTCCATTTACTTCTCTTCTATTTTAATCTTTGAGCCATTCCTCAATCGATCCGAAGGATTCAGCACGACCCGGTCTCCAACGTTCACACCTTCAAGGATTTCTACCATGTCACCCATCGGGCCCCCGAGGCTTACAGGGGTTTCGACCACCCTGTCCCCATTGACGAGAAAGACGACCTTCCTGTCTTTTCGATTCACCAGGGCCGTCCGATTAAGAGCGGTTCGCGGCTTCCCTTCTTCTGCCTTTACCGAACGGGAGAGAAAAGCAACCTTGGCTGACATCTCCGGCAATATGCGGCTGTCTTTATCAATGAAACGAACCTTAACCATGACGGTCGCCTTGCTCCGGTCAGCGGTCGGTACAATCATGTGAATCTCACCACGGAAGCGCAGTTCCGGCAGAGCATCCAACTGAATCTCGCATGGCTGGCCAGGCCTGACCTGGCTCAGATTCGATTCCGAGACATCCGCCTCCACCTCGAGAGAGCTCATATCGGCAATGGTGACCACAGAGGCCTTGGCATTGGCTGCTGCGCCAAGGGGGGTGACGATATCCCCTACATCAGCGTCCTTGGTCAAGACGACCGCGTCAAAGGGGGCGCGGATCAGCGTATATTCCAGCAAGGCCGCCGCGCCTTCCAGAGCAGCGGTACTCGCCTTCAATGCAGCCTCTGCCCCAGCAACGGCAGCGACCGCTTTATCGTAACGGGCGACGGCATCATCATAGGTTTGTTGGGCAACCACTCCCCGAGAGAGAAGTTCTTTGTTACGGTTGAGCGAGAGCGTTGCATCACGAAGCTCGGCCCGGGCCTGTTCAAGGCTGAAACGGGCCACGTTGACAGTGGCTGCCGCCTGATCCTTGGCTGCACTGACATCCTGATTCTCGAGACGGGCAACCACCTGGTCCTTTTTTACACGGCTTCCCTCTTCAACGCCCAGCCAGATGAGGCGTCCGGTTACCTTGGATGCCAAGGCTGACTTGCGTTGGGCAACCACATAACCGCTTGCGTTAAGCAACGTGAAGGCTTGAGACGGGTAGACCTGTGTGATCGTGGCAACCTGGACTCCGATGGCCGGTGTGAAGGTTCCTCTGACATAAAGCAAACCGAGGATGATGAGGGCGATCACTGCCAAAGTCCAGTAGATGAACTTCTTCCTCTTTCTCGGGCGAAAAACCACCTTGGACTTATCTATCTTCAGTTTTAAAAGGTCTTCATTTGCCATATACTATGCCCCATGTGCG
Organism: uncultured delta proteobacterium; assembly: GCA_963827685.1. Taxonomy (GTDB): domain Bacteria; phylum Desulfobacterota; class BSN033; order BSN033; family UBA1163; genus UBA1163. The sequence continues at coordinate 1,038,554 of CAWHBU010000003.1, forward strand.
TAATTGTATTATTTTCATAGAACATGGCCTATTTGTCAAATCAAAAAACCATTGAATTTGAAAGGATTTCATTCTAATTGAAATAGTGGAAGGCTTGATTGACTTTATGCCCGCGAATTTGTAAACTCTCATCTAAGCAAATTTTTCTGAGGATGAGTAGATTTAGGTCCCCCTCCCCTTAATCCCCTCCCCTGCCTTCGCCGAAGCGGCTTCGCGCAGGCAGGCGCCAGGGGAGGGGAAGTATTTTCTATGTAATTTCATGTGACAGGGCGAGAAGCCTGAGGGAGAAAAACGATGAAGATTCTTAATCGGAACTTTTTCTTCGGTGTGGGTGCAGGAGTTTTGATCACAATCCTTATGATCGTGGTCGCAGGTTATCTGTTCGTATGGTGGTATTCCAGCAATAAGATACCGAATGGTGAAGAAATATTGGAAAGGAGTCTGGAGGCTCCCCCTTTCCCTTCAGCCGTCTTGGCTGACTATAACTGGACCATTCAATCCCTCAAGGGACAAGATGTCAAAATGGCCGATGCAAAAGGGAAAGTCGTATTTCTCAATTTCTGGGCCACCTGGTGTTCTCCTTGCATCGCGGAAATGCCAAGTATTCAAAGACTTCATGAAAGGTTAAAAAACGAAGGGCTTGTTTTCATCTGTATTTCAGATGAAGAGACGACTAAAGTCAGTCGGTTTGCCAGAGAAAAGGGGTTCACCTTTCCGATCTATACCATGCATGGCCCGCCACCGGCCGCTTTCAGATCGCGAGGTATCCCCGCCACATTCATACTATCTCCGGATGGGAAAATAGCCTTTAAACATGTTGGCAGTGCAAAATGGGATGACGAAAAAAGTATCGCTTTTATAAAAAGTCTCATGAAATAGACCACTCGAAAAAGGATCCCTTATCCAGATTACCTGCACAATTCTTTCTTGCTTCATCCTTTCTCTGATGCGAACATATTTAGGAGGGCGGATTAAGTAGAGTTATTTCAGCCATAGACTAAATTCGTCATGGAGGAGAAAAATGGGAGAGATCGTTCATACATCACGGATCAAGATTGTCAGGGAAAAGGGCCCAACCAGGAGAGCCATGATCGAAGGATTTCATGAGCCCATCTATTATGGTGTCCATGGCGGGATCAAGCGATTCTACAAGGTCGAGCCTGAAAAGGAGCATGCAGCGACGCTCGATCATATCGTCGCTGCCACGGCTGCCTGAATGATGGGAACCCTGGCCACGATGTTGGCCGGAAAAAAGATCGCCACTCCTGAGGACCGTTATTGGGCAGACGTGGAAGGAGATATCGAAAATGTAAACAATGTTCTGAAGATTACTCAAATTCGGGCCACGTACCATCTGAAAGCACCAAAAGGAAAAGCTGGCGAGGCCCGAGAGGCATTCTCCTCGTACTTGAAATTCTGCCCTGCGGCTCAGAGCCTGATCGGCTGTATCAATATCCGGGACAATATAGAGGTTGAGGAGGTGAGTGAATGATGCGACATCCCTTTTCTCCATTTGCTTTGATCGGATTTATTCTTGCGGTTCTCGCGGCCCTGGCCGCCATGCTGGCGGGTTTCGGAAGTCGCTGGGGGTTATGGTATTTCAGAACAGGGTTTGTCATTCTGAGGTGGGCTGCCTATGTTGGCATCGCTGCTGCTCTGGCTTCCCTTATTGGCGCCATTTTGACCTGGCCAACTACTTTGCGCCGGGGCTTCCTCTTCTCAATCTTCGGGCTCGTCATTGGAATCCTGGTCTTTGGCGTTCCCTGGTACTATTGGCGAACAGTACAGCATGTCCCAGCCATCCATGACATCACAACGGATACGGAAAATCCGCCGCGCTTCGTTTCTATCTTACCTCTCCGAAAAAATGCCCCCAATCCATCCGAATACGGCGGACCTGAAATCGCTGCCAAACAGCGAGCCGCATATCCAAATTTGGCTCCGGCAATACTTTCTATTCCATCAGATAAAGCCTTTGAGCGAGCCTTGGCTACCGCTCGCAAGATGGGCTGGGTGATTGTGGACGCGAACGCGGCCGAGGGACGCATCGAGGCAACAGATACAACATTCTGGTTCGGTTTCAAAGATGACATCGTTATCCGCGTTACCCCTGCTGATCCCGGAAGCCGCATTGACATTCGTTCTGTCTCACGGGTTGGGAAAAGTGATGTGGGTACGAATGCCAAACGAATTCGAAAATATTTGAAAGAGTTAAAACAGGTCGGATAACGGGGCGGCTCAAGCCCACGGCTTTTGCGCGTCGACCGGAGCCGGTTGTTCGGGATGGCTATCGGTTATGACAAGTTGACGATTTCGGACTGAAAGTGCGCCTAACGACTTTTCCTCCAGTATAAAATAGAGTTACTCTCTCATTATCAGAAGTTCACCCCGTTAGAAATAATGCCCCGCTGCTCTGCCCTGTACACCATGCGGTGCAGGGCTCTGCAGCGGGGTTACATTCTGAATAATCCCAGCGGGGTTTAATGCCCCGCTGGAATTTCTAACGGGGTTCACTTAATCGCTTTCAGTTTCTTCTTCGCCATTTCAGCTTCCTTAGAATGGGGAAATCGTTCGATGACCCGTCTGAGAAGATTCTTGGCATTGTTCTTATCACCCAGTTCCAGGAAGGCGCGGGCCTGTTTGAATAAGGCCGCCGGAATTTTACTCGTTTTCGGATACTTGGTGATCGCTTTCTCATATTCCAAGATTGCCTTCTCGAAATCCTTTTTTTGATAATAGATCTCTCCAATCCAAAACTGGGCGTTGCCAGAGAGTTCGGTGGTAGGGTACTGTTTGAGAAAGGTCTCAAATTTCTTCCGGGCTCCCTCTAAATCTCCCTTCTGAAAGGTCTCGTAGGCATCCCTGTACAGGTGCGCCATCCCTGGGGAGGTCCCTTTTGGTTTGGAGAGGACCTCTTTGGTTGGACTCGATTTTTCCGAGCCCGTCTGTTTTGCCTTCTCGTCCATACCCTTGAGACGGGCCTCCATTTCTCTAATTTTTTCTTCCTGGGCCTTATTTTTTGTTTCCAGGTTTCTTCTGCTCTCTTCCAAACCCCTTAATTGAGCCTCAACATCTGCCTTGACTTGGCCAATCTCTTTCGAGGGCCTTTTAAGATAATCCTTATATTCCTCGACACCCGTAGAGAGGGTTCGAACTTCGGACTGAAGGTTGTCGACCCGGATAAGAAGGTCCGTCCTGAGGTTTTGATTCTCAGCGGACAGAACGGATATTTTATCCTTTAAAGAGTTATTCTCTTTTTGAAGCGCATTGAGTTCCGAATAAAGTTTACCAATCTCCCTGTCAAGGACCCGTACGTCCCTGGCGGTTGCGCATCCGAAAAGAGAGAGTCCGACGGAAAGAATGACCCACGTTTTAATCCTGTAGAACTTTTTCAACTTACCCTCCTTGAATGACCATCCTCGAAGAAGATCAATGCCCCCCGAGGATGGGCTGACTCAAATTACTTGGATAACACGACGATGTGAGCTCTTCGGTTTTTGGCCCATGCTTCCTCATTACGGCCTGGGTCCAAAGGTCTCTCCTTTCCATAACTAATGGTAGAAATACGATTTGAAGCAATGCCAAGGGAGATGAGAAATTTCTTGGTATTGTTGGCTCTTCTTTCCGCGAGGGCGAGGTTGTACTCCACTGTTCCTCTCTCATCACAATGACCTTCAATCTGAATCTTCATTTTAGGACTTTTTTTCAACAGGGCCGCATTTTCTTTTAAGATTCCCTCGTCCCCTCGACGAATGTCATATTTGTCAAAATCGAAGTGGATGTCTTTGAGCAGCTTGGTCTCGAAGATTTCCCCTTCGATCCCACGTTCTTTTTTGGCGGTCAAACTCTTTTCGAGCTCGCCGCCTATCGGCTTCTTAGCCTCTTCTTCCTTGATCCTTGCTAATTCACTCTCTTTAGCTTCTTTCGCTTCTCTTGCTTCTCTCGCTGCCCGTTCAGCCTCGACTCTACTTGTTTCTTCCGACTTCTGGACGGTTGGCTGTTCTCTCCTAACTACCACTGTTTTCTTAGGACATCCCGCCAAAAACAGTCCGAGACAGAGTATAAGAATGAAAATGCTGACACTTTTCTTAACCATGATCGTCCTCCTTTAATAATTGGTTTCCTTTCTTACCCTGTTTCTTGACCGGAACGTGCCCCGCAAACCCTGTCCCGCCGACGGCGGGACAGGCGGGGTCAAGGGGCACAATATGAATGATATTACAATGCCGGGAAGCCCCGCCTGTGGGTGGGGAGCTTCACAAACAGAGTAACCAAAGAATAGTGAAAATTCAATGGTTATAAATCGGAGGAAATCGCAGCTTGATCTTATCGATTACCACTTGAAAGGTTGTATGGAAGGAGAATATTAGAAAATCACACTTTTATCAAGGAATCTGGGCTTTCTTAAATCTTCAATGGATCCGTCAGGCGATAGATTTTAATAGAAACGCATTGAGTCTCATTACACCTGAAAGTTTAATCCCTCACCCCCTGCCTACCGGCAGGCAGGCATCCCTCTCCGCCGAGAGACTGTATCGCAATGTCATTGCGAGGGAGTGAAACGACCGAAGCAATCTAAGAACGCTCCGAAAATAAGGAGATTGCCGCGCTCCCTTCGGTCGCTCGCAATGACAAGCCGAGGATCACGACACAGCCCCCAAAGGGAGAGGGGAGATGGGAGGCCCCTCTTTCCAGAATGGAGAGGGCTTCGTCGTGAGCGGCTCGACTGAGCTCGCCGAAGTCTCAGCCGAACGGATACTGATGAAGAACACGAAGCATGATACCTGTGTAGAGATTCCCGATCGATTCGAGTTCTGGAAAGGTCGTCCTCAACACCCGCTTGATCTCTACCTTGGTCGCTGCAATGAGATGACAATCACGCTTCCGCCTACTTATGATTAGGTTCTGGCCTAAGAGAAACGTAAAGACTGCCGATTGGGACTAAGGCCGGGATTCTCCTTTAATGGTCCTGTTTCAGAAACAAAGAGGCAGGCTCCAAGCGGACCCTGCCTCATAAGGATGCTCTGATTTTGGAAAAACTCTCTTTTCGAGCGGGATTACGATGCCGTCGCTTTGGCCCTTTCCTCATGGGACATCTTAGCCAAGCGCTCTACCTCCTTTAGGTCCAGCTTCAGCCCTTCGGCCACGCGGCGGCCATAGTCCGGGTCAGCCTTGTAGAAAAGAGCGGTTTGCCGTAACTGGATCCGTTTCTGTGCCTTACCCAGATGATCCACAATATTCCCAACGAGGTTTTTGCGATCCTGTTCCTTCATGACATCGCGATACAAATTGCCAGGCTGTACGAAATCATCATTAGGATATGTGAAATTGTAACGCCCTGCTTGCCCGGAAAGCTCAAAGGGAGGCTCGCCTGTCTTCGGGTCCGGCGCTGGCCCACCGAAGCTATTTGGCCAGTAATTGGGCCCAGCACCCCCATTGGCGTCGACACGCATGAACCCATCTCGCTGGTAGCTATTTTCAGGGGCGTGTTTGGGCGCATTGATAGGAATCAGATGGTAGTTCGGTCCCAAGCGGTGGATATGGGTATCGTGATAGGAAAAAACCCTGGCTTGCAGCATCTTGTCCGGTGAAATGCCAATCCCCGGTACCAAGTTGCCTGGACTGAAAGCGGCCTGCTCCACTTCTGCAAAATAATTGACCGGGTTGCGGTTCAGTACCAACTTGCCAATTTTGATAGGCGGAACCTCTCCATGGGGCCAAACCTTGGTAATATCAAAGATGTCCCATGGGAAATTTTTCGCCTTTTCCGGTGTCAGGATTTGCATCTCAAGTGTCCAGGAAGGGTAATTGCCACGCTCGATGGCATCATACAGGTCACGGGTGGCGTGATTTGAATCTTCACCTGAGATACGCGTTGCTTCCTCCCGGGTAAGGTTCTTAATGCCCTGATCCGTCTTGAAGTGATACTGCACCCAGAAATACTCGCCCTTGTCGTTATACCATTTATAGGTGTGGCTACTGTAGCCATTCATATTACGAAAGGTGGCGGGCGTACCTCTATCGGAGAAGAGAATGGTGACCTGGTGGATTGATTCCGGCGTCAAGGACAGGAAGTCCCAAAACATGTTTGGGTCTGGTAAATTCGTGGATGGGTGACGCTTTTGTGTATGGATGAAGTCAGGAAACTTGAGCGGATCCCGGATGAAGAAGACCGGGGTGTTATTGCCGGCAAGGTCGTAATTGCCTTCCTCCGTATAGAATTTCAGCGCGAAACCGCGCGGGTCTCGAGCTGCATCGGCTGAACCCTTTTCACCGCCAACGGTGGAAAAGCGGGCGAAGGCCTCGGTCCGCTTGCCGACTTTCGAAAGAAATTTCGCTTTAGTGTATTTTGTCACGTCAGCCGTCACCTCAAAATAACCATGCGCCCCCGCACCCTTGGCGTGCACTACCCGTTCGGGAATGCGCTCTCTGTCGAAGTGACCCAGCTTCTCCAACAGGTGAACGTCCTGTATCAGGACAGGCCCGCGTTCTCCAGCGGTTAGACTGTTCTGATCATCACCCACAGGAATTCCAAAAGCAGTTGTTAACCTCTTTTTTTCATTTGCCATTCTTATTTACCTCCTTTTTATGGAATTTTTCATGATCTGAAACTTACTCACTTGCTCTCAGTATCCTAATCTGGAATCATTCCTAATTCAATCTCAAAAAAATTTATAGAAATCTAATCTCTATCCTAAATAATATATGTATAAACTGTTCAAGTAGTTTAGGAAGGTCACTTATTTCTACATTCCTGACAATACCCGTAATATTCGAGCCTGCTATCAACCACTCGGAAACGGGTTCTTTTTGCAATCTCACTTGTATCAATTATAAAGGGGGGTCTGTAATCTATAATCTTCTTACATCTCTTACAAATTAAATTGATGTGCTCTGCAATATTCCCCTCATAGCGATTTTCCATTTTATCAAATTCTAACATTTTAATTATACCATGTTTGGAAAGTTCATTAAGAGTGGCGTAGACCGTGGATAAACTCAGACTTCTGACCTTTTTCTTTCCTTCCCGATAGATAAGGTCTGCACCTGGATGAAGAGGGGTTTTGTCGACTAATACCTCGATGATGGCTTTCCTTTGAGAAGTCAATTTTAACCCTTTCTCCCTCAACTTTTGAATGATCGATGTTTCCATTAGCCCTAGTAATTCGGAACTATTCCAGTTTATTGAATCATATTAATCTGTCTTTTATCGATTGTCAAGGTCTTTTTATTAGCTCTTCCGGAATACCATAAAAGACCAAAGGAAGGCAGTCTCGACGATAGGTGAAACCCCGCCGTGCCTGTCCCGTCCTAACGGGATGGGCGGGGAGCTTCGCTACTTTTTGCTTTTAAGGAATTTGACAAGCATTAAGACATCCCTTGCTACGAAACGCCCAATGGGCCCTGTGCTATAACAGGCAAGACCTATCGTTTTATCAGGACGAACAACGAATCCTGTGGCGTGAAGAAACTTTCTTTCTTTATTGTAGTACGCCCCGGTGATTCTCGATATGTCCTCTGCCATCATGCCGTAACCGACAGAGTACGTAATCCCCAACCTATCTACCGTTTCTCGCGCTTTCTCAATGGAGTCGGCAGAACCTGCGATGATCTTGATCCCTTCGGATTTGAACTCCTGATGCAATGCTTGGAAGTCAGCCAACTGCTGAAGGCAGAAAGGTCACCAATGACCGCGATAGATCAGGATGACACCGTATCCCTCCCCGATTCCGTCAGGCGGTTTCAGCTTTTCTCCTGATACCAGTTGCAACTCCAGTTGTGGAAACATATCGCCAGAATCTAAAAACGTCGAACCTGTTCTCGCCATATCGTTCTCCTTTCACTCTTTCTGTTCTTCGTGCTTACTGCTCCTTCTTAAGCTTTTTGATGATCTTTGGGATGAAGAGGGAAAAAACAAATAGGCCGACAGAGAAGAAAACCTTGAGGGAAAGTAATTGACCCCAGTGACCACTGGCCCAAACCTCTTTAAGAGTGCCGATGGAAAAAGTAAAAACAAACGTTCCCACGATAATGCCTAATCCCGTGCCAAAAAAATAATCCCAGAACCGTATCTTGGTCAGTCCCATGCCGAAGTTCATGGGAGTAAAGGGAAAATAAACCAAACGTAAATAGAGCACCGTAGCAAACCCATTCCGTTCAATGGCATCATCGTATTTTCTTAGGCGATCGCCGATCACGGAAGCTGCAAATTCTCTGCCTAAGGTTCGCCCGATCCAGAAAGCGGCGCTTGATCCGACCATACCTCCTATCCAGACATACAAGAATCCCCAGTAGGAACCAAAGATGGCTGCCCCCAAGGCTGTTAGCAAAGTGCCCGGCACAAACAAACATACCCCCACGGCATACACAAACATAAAAAAAAGAGGAGCCCATATGCCAGCAGTTCTTAGAAAATTGCTTAGGGCTGTTTGTGTGAAGAATTCTTTGACTGGAGTGAACCGGATGATGTAAATGGCCGCAATGATGAAGAGAACAAACACAAGAGCTTTTATCATTGCTCTCTTACGGCCCTTCGCTGGTTTTTGGACAACCGCTCTCATAGTTTCCTACCACTCATGACAAGTCAACCTCCCCCTCCCCCTCCCCTCCCCTAGCGGGAGGGGATGAAGGGGAGGGGGATAAAAGAGGTGATAATGCACCCTCACCCCCTGCCTACCGGCAGGCAGGCAGCCCTCTCCCCTGCCTTCGCCGAAGCGGCTTCGCGCAGGCAGGCATCAAGGGAGAGGGGGAACTGGATCGAGTCAATGTCTATTCTTGGGTTTCCAATTATTATTTTTTTAAGAGTATTTATCATGGAATTTGGGATGCTTCCTTCGATTATCGCCTCCAGGCTAACCACCGGGTAAACAGTCCTTTAATAAAAGGAGTCAAGCGGGTACGGTTATAGGCATCGGCCACCTGTTTGATGGCTTCAGCCTGTGTGGGATAGGTGTGAATAACATTCGTCAGTGTTCCCAGCCCCAGATCGCCCACGATGGCGAGGGTGATCTCGCTGAGCATCTCTCCGGCGTGGCGGGCGACGATTGTGGCTCCGAGAATCTTATCCGTTCCTTTCTTGACGTGGATCTTAACAAAACCTTCTTCTTCTCCATCGGCGATGGCACGGTCGACGTCATTCAGTGGTCTTATGAAGGTATCTACAGCGATGCCTTTCTCCTGAGCATCCCTCTCATACATCCCCACATGGGCAATCTCCGGATCCGTGTAAGTACACCAAGGAATCGTCAAGGCACTTTGCTTCTTGCGCCCTAAAAACAAGGCGTTCTGGATGACCATGCGGGCTGTCGCGTCGGCAGTATGGGTAAACTTGTACTTGAGGCAAATATCCCCCGCGGCATAGATCCTGGGATTCGTGGTCTGGAGATGTTCATTCACCTCTACCCCTTCCCTCTTGTCGTACTTCGCTCCCACGGCCTCGAGATTTAGCCCCTCCACATTGGGAGCCCGGCCAGCTCCTGCCAGAATCTCATCCACTGCGATCTGTTCTTCTCTCCCCCCGCATTCAATATGGATGACTCTGCTGCCATTTCTCTTTTCAACTCGTTTGGTCTTGCAGTTGAGGATCAGGCGGATTCCATCACGGATGAACGACTGCTGGAGAATTTCTGCTGCATCGCTATCCTCGCGATTCAGGATATGAGAGGCATTGTGAAAAAGAGTCACCTCACATCCCAATCGCCGAAATGCCTGAGCTAATTCGCAACCGATGGGTCCGCCGCCAATAACCGCCAGACGCCGCGGCCGCTCCGTCAGGAAGAAGACGGTCTCATTGGTGAGAAAGTCGGCTTCGGCTAATCCTTCAATGGTGGGATGTACCGGACGCGTGCCAGTAGCAATTACAGCCTTTTTAAAGCGAAGGGTCCTTCCAGTTACCTCCACGGTATCTGGGCCGAGAAACACCCCTCTCCCAGGAATACATCGACCCCCAGATCCTTAAACCGCCTGACCGAATCATGAGCACTGATCCGAGCTCGAAGCCTTCTCATGCGTTGCATCACGGCAGGGAAATCCACTTCCATGCCCTCTGGGACCCGAATGCCAAACTGGTTAGCGTCGCGAAGATCAGCGACCACGCGTGAGGATCGAATAATACATTTCGAGGGAACGCACCCCACATTGAGACAATCGCCTCCCAGAAGGTGCCGCTCCACAAGGGCGACCCTTGCCCCTAATCCTGCTGCACCCGCAGCCGTGACCAATCCCGCCGTTCCTGCTCCGATCACTACAAGATCATAACGGGGGGCGGGTTCAGGGTTTTGCCAATCGATCGGACGGACGTTGGAAACTAATGCTTCATTGTGAACATCATGCGGCAAAACCATTGGGATCGACTGCATCGCTATTTCCTCCTATCGCTTCCAATTCATACTAGCGCTCCGCCACACGATGATCCAGATCCGGCGGTGCAAGCAAAACAATGTTCTCCGGTGACAATCCTGCGCTTCCACAAATCTTCTAATCTGAAAGATTGGATGTGATCGGGAGCCCCGTGGTTCACCGAAAGGCCCAGCGCCAGGTTGAAATCACAGTCATAAAGCGTTCCGTCCCAGCCCACGCTGAGTTGATGGCGGCACATCAATCCCGTCACCGTTTGGGGATTGAAGGATTTTCGGAGAAGTCGCAGATAATTCTCTTCCTCCTTCTTCCGGATCAGTTCTGTTCGAAATCTTCCCAGCGGCATATTGGTGATTGTGAGGAGGCGAGTAAAAGTGATGCCAAAACGCTGCCCCAGCTCGCGCCGGTAATCTTCTTCAAGGACCAACTGTGGAGGCGGGAGAAACGGTCCTCCTGGATTGTAGACAAGGTTCAGAGGTAGATCCGGGTCAGATCCATAGCCCAGGGCATTCAATCGCTTGATGGCCGCTACACTTTTCTCATAGACTCCTTTCCCCCGCTGAGCGCATACGTTTTCTTCAAGGTAACACGGCATGGAGGCCACAATCTGGATTTGATATTTTCGAAAGAACTCGGGCATATCCTCCATCCCCGGTTCCGAGAGCACTGTTAGGTTCGTTCTGACCTGCACTTGAAGACCTTCTCGGCAGAGGGCCTTTGCAAAACGACGGAAATGCGGATTGAGCTCTGGGGCTCCTCCGGTCAGATCAATAAGCTTACAATGCACACGCTTAGCCGCCTCCAGGACTAATTGCATGGTAGACCATTCCATGATCTCCTTCCGTTGGGGGGATGCTTCGAGGTGACAGTGGGTGCATTGCTGGTTGCACAGCAGTCCTAAATTGACTTGCAGAATTTCGATCTTCAGACTATGCAATCCCTGATCGCCAATACTGGCGATCTGTTTTTCGAAATCATTCATCACTACTCCTCCTGATGAAGCTCGTAGTTTATTTTTAATTTCATTGAGTTTCAGTGCATGTCGAGATATTCCACAGCCTTAATAACGACATTGTTTTATAAAATCCCTCCTCACCTCCCTTTGCCTGTCTGACGACAGGAAAATGAGGACAAAGGGAGGAACAGGACCCCTCTTTGGCAAAGAGGGGCGACCTGCCTGCGCGAAGCCGCTTCGCGAAGGCAGGGGGGAGATTTTAATATATGTTAACGCCAGTTCAATAATGAAGTGCAACACTTAGGGTGACGTAGTATCCTAAGTATATGGAAAAGCTAAACTATCAACATCTCTCCAGTGAAGAGAGAGACAAAATTGCATATCTTCACGCACGAGGTAAAAGCATCTCGGAGATAGCCGAGAGTATCGGGCGAAACAAAGGTTCCATTTCACGAGAACTCAAGCGTAACCGATCGCCCATCTACAACGTTTACTTGGCCAATAGGGCCCATGAAAGAGCCGTTAAACGAAAACATGAATCCGTCCAACGACAGCGAATACGCAATCCTTTGATCCGTAGGTATATCATGAAAAAGCTCAAGCTCAAATGGTCTCCCGAACTGATTTCAGGAAGACTTTCTTTAGAATATCCAGACCTTCGTATCAGCCATGAGGCCATTTATCAATTCATCTATGATAAATCGATCCCTACGAAGCAGAACCTGGTGCCCTATCTGACTCGGGCTCACAAGCGCCGTAGACTCCGTACCCATTCGCACCGGCATAAGACACTCCATATTCCACGACGGATCTCCATCAAAGAGCGTCCCCTGGAGGTCCAAACCCGGATCCAACCCGGCCATTGGGAAGCTGATACGTTAATCTCCCGAACAAGTAAGGCCGCTTTAGCGGTAGCCCTTGAGAGAACCAGTAGACACCTGCACTTGGCCAAATTGCCTGCCAAGACCTCACAGAACTTGCGATGTGCCCTCACTCGCAGACTCAGCCGTTACCCCCAACCCCTTCTGCGCTCTATCACCTATGATAATGGTTGCGAAAACGTGGAGCATGAGTATACTAACAAGGTGTTGGGAACCCAATCCTACTTCTGTGAACCCTTCCATAGTTGGGAAAAGGCTTCTATCGAAAATGCCATCGGGCTGATCCGACGCTTCTTCCCCAAGAAGACGGATTTTAATCTGGTTCCCAAAGAACAAGTCAAACGCGTCGAAACTTTACTTAATACGAGGCCACGAAAATGCCTCAATTATCGAACGCCCAATGAAGTTTTGGGCTCATGTGTTGCACTTCACTGTTGAATGCATCCAATTTTGAAACCTTTAATGAGATCTTAACCCTCTTGATTTTCCAGCCGCTTCTTGATCAATCAACCATGTGATATGTCCGCGGGAAGGGTTGACGAGCGCGGCAGGATATCGTTCCTTCTTCCCCTCCTTTCCCAAGATCTCATGGATGATGTTCGCCTTCGAAAGACCAGAAACAAGAAAGACTATTTGAGCGGCATTGTTCAGGACGGGAAGGGTAAGGGTGACTCTATTCCAATTGGGTTTCTCCAGATAGACCGGGACGGCAAGCCTCATTTTTTCATCCAGTGACTTTGAACCGGGAAAGAGCGAAGCGGTGTGACCATCCCCTCCCGTCCCAAGAATCATGAGGTCGAAGATCGGTAATGCCGACACCCCGAAGAACTTCCTGATCTCCTCTTCATAATCCCAGGCCGCCTTGTCAGGGTCTTCTTCACCTTTAATCCGGTGTATATTCTCATCCGGTATGGGAATCTTTGATAGCAGCGTGTCGAAAGCAGTCCTGAAATTACTTTCTTGATGTTCCTCGGGCACGCAGCGTTCATCTACCCAGAAGAAGTGGACGTATTGCCAGCGGACCTGATTGCGATAGGCTTCAGAACCCAAAAGCGTGTACAATCTTCTCGGAGTAGATCCCCCTGAAATCGCCACTGCAAATCTTTTTTTTGTTCCCACCGAATTCCTTGAGGCACCCACAAAGAGCGAGGCAGCACAGTGGCTAAGGGCTTCTAAGTCTGAGAGCACTTCAATCTTCAAAGTCGACTCTTCAATTACAGGGGTCTCCAGGTCCGACCGTCCCTTCCGATCAACAAGTCTGCCTCCTTCGGCCCCGACGAACCCGCCGCGTAATTGGGGAATTTATCTATGGGCGTGGTAGATTGAAGACTTTCTATCACAGGAGTGAGCAAAGACCATGTCTGTTCCACACCGTCTTCCCTTACGAACAACAATTGGTCATCATGCATGCAATTGAGCAACACCCATTCATAAGCATCCATCAAAACTTCCCTCTGATAGGAAAAATCCATCGAAATCGGATTTAAACAGATTTCCGAGCCGGGGTTCTTCGTCTGGAGGATGAGGTTCATCCCTTCGTCCGGGTGCACCCGGAGCACGAATGTGTTCGGTTCTATAAGTTCGTTTAAAGTGTTTACGAACATGAGATGTGGCACGGGTTTGAAGTGAATGGAAATTTCCGTCTTTCGTTTTGAAAGTCTTTTCCCCGACCGAAGATAGAAGGGGACGCCGTTCCAACGCCAATTATCGATCAATACCTTCATGGCCGCAAAAGTGGGGGTGATCGATGTCTTAGAGACGTCTGCCTCTTCTCTATAGCCGGGAACAGGTTTTTCATCCATTCCGCCTCTTCCGTACTGTCCGATCACCACGTACTCGTTCAAACGATCCAACGGAAAGGGTTTGATCGAGTTAAAAACCTTGATCTTTTCGTCCCTCACGGGTTCGGCCCCAAAGGCTACCGGTGGTTCCATGGCGGTCAGGGCGAGAAGTTGAAACATATGATTCTGGAACATATCCCTGACGACCCCGGCTTCCTCGTAATATCCTGCTCGCTGTTCAATACCCAATGTTTCTGAAGCGGTGATCTGGACGTGGTCGATATACCTTCGGTCCCACAACGGTTCGAAGATAGCGTTTGCAAATCGGAGCATGAGGATATTCTGGACGGTCTCCAAAGCCAGAAAGTGGTCAATCCGGTAGACTTGCTTTTCCTGAAAAGAATCTCTGACAACCCGGTTGAGTCTTTTGGCTGAATCGAGGTCCCGGCCAAAGGGTTTTTCGATCACCACGTGGGTGTAACCCCTCCCTTCTTGCGAAAGGCCCGTCGCTCCTAAATTCAAAATAACATTCTCATAAAGGGTTGGGGGGATAGCCAAATAATAGATTCGATTTCCTCCCGTCTGGTGCTTTTTCTCGAGTTGAAGAAGTTTCTCTCTAAGAGTCCCAGCATAGGTTTCCTGAACGTTATAATCAATAGGGGAGTAATAAACTTTGTTAACGAGTTCGTTCCAAGAGGATTGATCGAAATCTTTTGGGAAGGCATCTTTCACCGCTGAAAGCATCTCTTCACGGAAGTGATCCGTACTCATCTCTGTACGGCTGGCACCAAGGATGAAGAATCTTTCTGGAAGGCATTGGTTTTTTTGGAGGCGGTAAAGGGAAGGAATGATTTTCCTTTTCGTCAGGTCTCCCGAAGCACCAAAAATGACGAGACCACATGGCCCTGGAATTTCGACAGCGCAAGGACCGGGCGTTCGGGACGTCGGCCCAGCCTTCATCTTGGCACCGGCTTCTTCAACCTTTTGATTGTTCTTCGAGCCCATTCTCTCACCTTACTCTGGGTTTCTTTTGACCCACCTTTAAAACGGCATGGCCGCCGAATTCCTGTCTGAGGGCGGCCAGAACTTTATCCGAAAAGGAATCTGTCTCACGGGAGCGGAATCGTTGGAAAAGCGAAGAGGCAATGACAGGAGCCGGGACAGCCGTATCGATGGCCTGTTGAACTGTCCAGCGTCCTTCACCGGAATCTTCAACATAACCTGAAATGGACGAGAGACTTTTATCTTTCTTAAATGCAGCCTCTGCAAGCTCAAGAAGCCATGACCTTACCACACTGCCCTGGTTCCAAAGGTGGGCGATCTTCGCAAAATTCAGATCCTTTCCGTAAGGCGATGCCTTTATAATTTCAAAACCCTCCCCATAGGCAGCCATCATGCCGTATTCGATCCCATTATGAACCATCTTTACAAAGTGTCCTGCCCCTGTTCCTCCGCAGTAAAGATATCCCTCCCTCGGGGCAAGGGTCTTGAATATGGGTTCGAGGTGCTTGTAGATTTTCTGGTCTCCTCCAACCATTAAGCAGTAGCCGATTTTGAGTCCCCAGATGCCTCCGCTCACGCCGGCATCCATGTACTGAATTCCATAGGCGCTGAGTTCCTGCTCATGACGAATATCATCTTTGTAATAACTATTTCCCCCATCGACAACAATATCGCCCTTTTCAAGCAGGCCTCGGAGCTCCTTGATCTGCTCATCTACCGGTCTGCCTGCGGGAAGCATTAACCAGACGATTCGTGGAGGGTTAAGTTTATTAACCAGTTCTTCGAGCGAAAAAGCTCCTCTCGCACCTTCTTTGATGATCTCTTTGACACGATCTGGTGTGCGGTTATAGGCAATGACCTTTTGGCCTCCCTTGAGCAACCGTCTCACCATATTCATCCCCATCCGTCCTAAGCCTATCATCCCAATCTGCATAAATCCTCCATGCTAAAGGGTTAAGCGAGTCTAGGATTCGGGGGTTCAAGGGAATGACGAAAAGCTGGGAGTCGACCTTGGAGCAGAAAAACTTGAACCCTCGACCCCTCGAATCCTTGAATCTTCTGCAAAACCCTTACCGCGATAAAAATAAGTCCCTTTTCTTAGCGATTTCCTTTAAAAGGGAAAAGAATGAATCGGAAAAAAGCTGAACCCCCTCACGTTCCAGCTGGTCAGTCACATCGTTGATATCTATCCCAATCGACTTGAGTTCATCGAATAATCTCTCCGCCTCTTCAAGATGGCCGTTGATCGTTATCTTCGCCTGGCCATGGTCCTTGAAAGCCTTGAGGGTGGTTTCAATCATGGTGTTGATACTGTCAGGGGCAATTAACTCCTCCACATATTTAATATCGCTATACTTCGGGTTTTTTGTTCCTGTGCTCCCCCATAATATTCTTTGGGTGCGGCCACCTTTCTCTTTCAAGGTGAGAAAACGTTTCCCAGAAAAAATGGTCTTATATTTTTTATAAGCGATTTTTGCATTGGCGACGGCTGCCTTTCCAAAAAGATTCGCCATTTTATCTTTTTCCCCCATTGAGGTTGCCGAGGAAAGCCGAGCTTCAAGAAGTTTATCTGCAAGCGTATCCACCCTGCTGACGAAGAAACTTGCCACGGAGGCGATGTCATTGATGGGTTGTCCTTGCCTCGATCTTCTTTCGAGCCCCTTGAGATAAGCCTCTGCTACTTCCTCATAACGCTCTGTCGAAAAGAGAAGCGTTACATTGACATTGACCCCTTCACTCGTCAGTTGTTCAATCGCAGGAAGCCCCTGTTTCGTCCCAGGGACTTTGACCAGTATGTTTTTTTTCCCGATGGTTGAAAACAGGCGCCTCGCTTCTGAAATGGTTGCAGGGGTGTCGTAGGCAAGATCGGGAGACACTTCGATGCTGACAAATCCATCTAGCCCGTTCGTTGACTGGTAAGTGGGCCATAGGATATCTGCCGCATGGGAGACATCTTCAATGGCTAAGCCAAGGAAAATTTCCTTTTCATCCTGAATCCCCTTATCCAGCATCCTTCGCATGGAAGCGTCGTAATCAAGGCTCCCGGAGATGGCTTTCTGGAAAATAGTTGGATTGGAAGTGATCCCACTCATACCGTCTTCATCGATCAAACGCTTGAGTTCGCCCGAGTGGATGAGTTTTCTGCTCAGGTTGTCAAGCCAAATACTCTGCCCGAGTTCTTTAAGACCGATTAAAGGATTCTTTGGCATCGCTCACCTCCTCGTTGGTCTTCACCTTTTCTTTGAAGAATTCTCTCTCTATTTCACCGATCTTGCCGAGTCGACAACGGTGCCTTTCAGCCCCTGAAAATGAAGCAGATAACCAAACCTTGACAATATCTTTGGCGAGTTCAGGTCCTATCACTCTCGCCCCAAGGCAAAGGACATTCATGTCGTCATCCTCAACCCCTTGGTGGGCTGAAAAGGTATCATGACAGATAGCAGCACGGATGCCTGGAAACTTATTTGCTGCAACACAAGCGCCCACGCCACTCCCGCAGATGATGATTCCCCTTTCAGCCTTCTTGTGCAAAACCTCCTGAGCGACGGCTCTGGCATAGTCAGGATAGTCTACGGGGGCGTCACTTTGAGTTCCAAGGTCCACAACCTCATCTCCGAGTTCTCGTAAAAACTCTATCAGGACTGTTTTTAAATGAAATCCACCATGGTCTGCAGCCATTGCAATTACCATTCTCATTTCCCTTTCTTTCCTGTTAAAAGAGTCTTTGCCCTGTTCAGTATATTTATGGATGTAAAACCAAACTCCTGAAGGAGTTTCTTGCCAGGAGCGGACGCTCCAAAATGGTCGATACCCATTGCTTCACCTTCCGGCCCCACATATTTGTGCCAGCCATGCGTGGAGCCCGCTTCAATAGACAGCCTTGCCGTGATATCGGGTGGAAACACTTCATGACGATAGTTTTCTGGTTGTTGTTCAAAAAGTTCCCAAGAAGGCATATTTACAAGGCGAGTCCTTATGCCTTCCGTTTTTAGCTTTTCATAAACATCAAGGGCAAGATGGACTTCTGATCCGGTTGCGATCAGGATGATCTCGGGCTTGCTGGACACAGGGTCAGCTAATATATACGCTCCTTTCCTCAGTCCAATGGGTGAACTAAATTTTTTTCTATCAATTACCGGGACATTCTGTCTCGTCAAAATGATGGCAACAGGTCCTTCTCTATGTCCAATCGCCATTTTCCATGCCTCGGCCGTTTCATTGGCATCGGCTGGCCTGATCACGGTCAAACCCGGCACAGCCCTTAGACTGGAAAGCTGCTCCACAGGCTGATGGGTGGGGCCGTCTTCTCCGAGGGCAATGGAATCATGGGTGAAGATATAGATCACATGGAGTTTCATCAAAGCCGCAAGCCTGATCGGAGGCCTCATGTAATCTGAAAAAATTAAAAAAGTGCTTCCAAAAGGGATTAACCCTCCATGAAGGGCCATCCCATTGAGGATACTTCCCATGGCATGTTCTCGTACCCCAAAGGCGATGTTTGCCCCCTCGTAGCCCCATGGACCAGTGACCGAGCCCTGAACGGTCTCATCACCGGACCCTGGACATTGAAAATTGCCTTTCCCTTTCAACGCCGTATTGGTGGAAGGGTTTAAATCCGCCGAACCTCCGATTAAGAAGGGAAGATGGGAGGCCATTGCATTCATCACCTGACCACCCGCGGAGCGCGTTGCCATCCCTTTAGGATCTGGAGAAAAAACAGGGATATCCCTCTCCCAGCCCTTTGGCAGCACTGAGTTCATCCATCGATCCCACTCGATCCTAAGGTCTGGATAGGCCTTTCCGTATGACTCAAAATTTGCTTTCCATTCTGCTTCAAGCTGGGATCCTTTATTGAGTTCTTTCCTGAAAAAAGCAAGGGCCTCATCAGGCATATAAAACGTCGGTTCAAGAGGCCATCCAAGATTTTTCTTGGTGGCGATCACTTCCTCAGGCCCGAGAGGAGATCCGTGAGCCTCAAAAGTATCCTGCCTGCGAGGGCTGCCATAACCGATATGCGTCCTAATCGAAATGAGAGAAGGGCGGGACATTTCACCTCGGGCGGCTGTGATCGCCTTCGAAATGGCCGCCATGTCGTTTCCGTCTTCAACGGACTGTACATGCCAGCCGTACGCTTCGAAACGTTTCAACACATCCTCGCTGAAATTTAGCTTTATTTCTCCGGAGAGGGTCATGTGGTTATTATCATAGAGGTAAATCAGCTTGCCTAATTTAAGATGTCCGGCCAGCGATGCCGCCTCAGAGCCAACCCCTTCCATCAAATCTCCATCGCTGACGATGGCATAGGTGGTGTGATGAACGATCTCGTAGCCCGGACGATTAAATTTCGCAGCGAGGAAACGCTCAGCCATGGCCATGCCCACACCATTTCCAAAACCCTGTCCAAGAGGACCTGTGGTACATTCAACGCCCGGTGTCTCTTTATACTCAGGATGCCCTGGGGTCTTACTTCCCCATTGTCTGAATTGTTTCAATTCTTCTATCGGCAAATCATATCCTGTGAGATGTAAAAGAGAGTAAAGAAGGGCCGAGCCATGACCGGCCGAGAGGACGAAACGGTCGCGGTCAGGCCATTTTGGATCATTCGGGTTGTGTCTTAAAAATTGAGTCCACAATACATAGGCCATGGGGGCAGCGCCCATTGGCATTCCCGGATGCCCGGAGTTTGCTTGCTGGACCACGTCCACGGATAACATCCGAATGGTGTTGATACAGAGTTCGTCAAAGTCCTTCATCTCGCCTTCCCCGCCTCGGACGCCATGAGTTGATGACCGAATTTTTTATAATTCTCTTCCGGGTTACCGAGGAATATTCTGCTTCCGACGCATACGCAATCGACTCCAATCTTGAAGAACATTTGTAGATGATCTAAGGAAATTCCGCCATCGGCGGAAATAAGCTTGCTCGGAAAGATACGCCTTGCCTCTTCAATTTTCTTAAGAACATGATACTGAAAAGGACTCCCATAATAACCCGGATTAACGGTGAGAAACAACAATGTATCCACCTGTTCCGAGATCGACCTGAATCGATCGATTGGAGTCTCCGGCTTAATGGCCAAACCAGGAGTGATTCCCCTCTCCTTCATCTGGTTTATGAAATCAAGATGATTGACATCCGATTCGAAGTGAAACATCACTTTCTTAAGTTGGGGGTTGCTTACCCCTCCCATGAGAGCCAGAGGATCCCTCACCATCAGGTGGATTTCGAAGGAGAGAGGAGTGCGGAGGTCTTTTATTTGTTCTGCAGGAAAGCTCTTGGATGGCACAAAAATGCCGTCCATCAGGTCAATTTGAACATAATGGGCAAAGGATTCCGCTTGCTTCAACATTCTAAGGCCGTCTTCGAATTTCTCCGCAAGGATAGCCGGTATGATCTTCATCCCGTTATTTTGCTGCATGATTTTTTTCCCGACAAAGGGATAGTAAATATCTCTCAGGCAGTAATCCTGATCAAAAGTGATAAGCAACGATCCATTTCCTACAGGGATATCACGGGGCATATTTGATGAATCTCATTAAAGAGTGTTCAAAAACGAGATAGAATTTGGCAAATTATTTTCCGGCTGCTTAGAAAAGAAATGAGGACAAAAGATAGCTCCGTTTCTTTACCTCTACTCGACGATTTTGACGCAATTCTGGCTTCCGAATACGTTGGGCACACAACCGGAACAAGAGGGGGCGTTCTCCCAGTTCCCATCCACCAGGAGACGATACTCATATCTCCCCGGCTTCAGGGAAAGGGTGGTTCGCCATATTCCGTCCTTATCCTTTTTCATTGTGTTGGCATGGGTATCCCAACGATTGAACTCCCCCGCTATGTGAACCTCCTTTGCCTCCGGTGAGAGAAACTCAAATAGAACCTTTCTTGTCAGGACCTTGTCTTTTGTCTTACTCTCCTTTGCTCCTATCCTTCTTAGCATAACCTTCACCTCCTTACTTTAGTAGTTCTTCATATAAAGTTACACATCAACTATTTTTAGTAATTATGCCTGTCCATAAATTATGGTTTTCATAAGAAGTCGTCATTCCGGCGAAAGCCGGAATCCAGGGTTCCCGGTGAAAACCGGGACCCAGTCTTTGACATGGTTCCTGACTTTCGTCGGGACGACGTCTGGATGCCGGATCAAGTCCGGCATGACGGAAAAGGCGCATTTATAAATACACATTAATTATATAATGTCTTCTATTTAGTTGAAATAGTTTTTTTTTGAATGGGGTGGAAAAGGTATTTTTTGTTAGGAAATACAGTATTTATACATGAAGGGAGCATGGTCTATGTTCACCCTGTCCCCTCACGAAAATCGCTCACGCACAGCCCGTGACCGGGTCATGACGCTTTCAGAATGACATTGGCATCCACGGCCAGAGGAATTCCTTTGTTGACCGCTAAGGGATTAATATCGATTTGCTCGATTTGAGGACAGGCCATGCCCACATTGCCCAAATTGACCAGGATATCCGCCATGACATCTTCTCTGAGAGGCGTCATCCCACGAAAGCCTTGTAAGAGGCGCTTATTACGAATTCGATGGATGAGTGTCAACGCGCTATCCCTGTCCAAGGGGGCCATGGCAAACACCACATCTGGCTCAAGTTCTGAAAAGATTCCTCCCAGGCCGAACATCACACAAGGCCCGAATTGATCGTCCCGGATAAAGCCTGCTATCAGCTCATAGTCGGAATGAACCTCTTTCTGGACCAGGATTCTGCCACGATGATCGAGCTTTTCTTGAATATGATGAAACGCGGCCTCCAAGAGGGGCTTGCTCATGATCCCAAGCCGTACCAGCCCGCGTTCGGTCTTATGCGTCTCGCCGGGCATCAGTCCCTTTAAAACAACCGGCAAACCCATCTTCCGGGCGGTCTTCCATGCCTGGTCAGGGCGCTGAACTATTTTTTCTTCCACCACCGGGATCTTCCAGTCAGAAAGGAATCTCTTACTGTCAAACTCATCCCATATTTTTTCACCTGAGGGAAAGGGCGGTGTTTTAGGACCGGAGGGTGATGACGGCGTGACGGTCGTATCGGCCGTCTCCAGGCTGGGCTGGTGGCCACTAAATCGAGATGCTGCCCGCAAGCACTCGGCTATTCTGGAGACATCTTCATGAACCGGTATGCCAAGCGCTCTGGCCTCCCGACGGAATCGCTCGCATCCTTCCCGAAGCCCCATCAGCCAGAAAAAGACCACCTTTCCAAATTGATCAGCCTTTTTCTTCAAAGCATCAAGCTCCAGAATACTTTCATCCAGTCCAGCTACAAAATGGATAAGGAGCACACCCACGTTGGGATCCTCCAAGACAGCAGGAATAACACGGCTAAAGGTGACCTCCCGGCCTCGTAAATTCACTGTAGGAAAAAGGTCTATGGGATTAGACACAGGCATCCAGTCAGGAAAGACCTCGCCGACCGCTTTCTTGGTCTGCTCTGAAAGTGACGCTACAGGAAGCCCGTGTCTTTCCAGGGCATCACAGGCAAGAACGCCCGCGCCACCGCTCAAGCTGAGGATGGCTGTCCGACAGTCAGGATCGACATGGGGGATCATCGCCAGGACATTGGCCATATCCATCATCTGATAGATGCTGTCGGCCAACGCGACGCCTGACATTTCCAAAACGCTATTCATCAGACGAGAGTTCCCTGAAAGGCTATGCGTATGGCTCTTTGCCGCCAGAGCGCCGGTTTCGCTGCTGCCTCCTTTCAAAATCACGATGGGTTTGGTCGATCGTTGAGCCATCTGGGCAAGGAGCCTTCCCCGGAGAACGGATTCCAAATACATGGCGATCACTTCGGTGTCGGGATCTTGCAACAAATATTCAAGGACATCACATTCGTCCACATCCGCCCTGTTCCCGATGGAACAAGCCTTTGCGATGCCGATGCCTCTTCGGCCCAACTCAGCAAGAAAAATGGCCGACATCATTCCACTCTGGACGATCAAAGAGATCCGACCCGGAAGCAGGCCTTCCGCACGCACACCTGGGTGCATAAAAGTAAAGAAATGACTTCGGTGAATATCCACGAGACCCATGCAATTGGGCCCCCAAAGTCGCATGTTGTTCTGTTTTGCAATCGCGACGCACCGATCTTGTAGGGCCAAACCATCCTCGCCGGTTTCCGCAAACCCTGCGCTTTCAATGATCACCCTTCGGATGCCTTTTGTAGCACACGCCTCCAAGACGGAGGGAACCGATGACGCCGGCACCAAGACGATGGCGAGGTCGATCGGGTGAGAGATGTCCTCCAAAGAAGGGAAACAGCGGAGCCCCTCAATCTCCTGGTAACTGCGATTGACCGGATAAATTTCTCCTTTGAACCCGACAAGCAGATTCCCGACCACAAAGTTTCCTATATTTCGGTTGCTGGCTCCAACTACTGCGATCGAGTTAGGGTGAAAAAAAACATCCATATAAAATCCTCGTCTAAGTGATGCCCTCCGCTGTAGGGTCGGCCCTATCTTTGAAAATCCTGATGATTTGAAATCAGACTCAAGAGATCGAGATGGTCCTCGATAAAAAGGTCATTGGCAATCTCCCTATTTTTGTAGGCAACAAATCTCACGCCTGAAGATTCAGCAGACTGTTTGTCCACCTCAGAATCTCCCACAAAAACAGCCTCCTCTTTTTTCAATTGAAAGGCTTCGATGATCTTCTCGATCGATTCAGGGTGAGGCTTAGGGTTTTTGACATCGAGGGCTGTCACCACCATCTCGAAATAAGGCCGGAGGTTGAATCTTTCCATAATATGTTCCATCGATGTCGTCCGGTTGGTATTAATGGCGCGGAGTATCCCTTTTCCTTTCAGTTTTTCCAAAATTTGAAATAGGTGGGGTTCCATCTTTAAGTACTCGACGTAATTTCTTAAATCGACCTGTTTCTCTCTCAAAATTTCTAATGCCTTCTTTTCCAGATCGTTTTCTCTCCCAAAAATGAAGTGGATCGCTTCAAAGACGGTGTGAATGTGAACGTATTGCATTTCTTCTTCCCTCAGAGGGCCTCTCCCCACCAAGGCACAGAGATCGTTATATAGCTTTGTGTTGGCTTCAAAGGAATCGAAGAGAACACCATCGCAGTCGTAGATCACACAACGAACCTTCCATTGAACTTTTTGAGTGCTCATCTCCTCTTCTTATCTCCTCAAACTGTCTTTTACCTTAGCGTTCCAGAAAAACACCAAAACAGACTCGGTGGGGACACTGAGAAAGCCTTGTAGCGGAACCTTTTGAAAGCCAAGCACCATGGCTCATCGACTCAGATGAACTTCACTCTTGGTGATGTCCTCAACAACCCTCTAAATTCTAATAAAACCCGCATTACAAGGCTTTGGAAGTGTTCCCGCCGGGTCTGCCTAATGCGACTGTCATGTTTATTGGGCTCTCGGAAAGAAAACCCTCCTTCACCTCACCATGATTGGTGTGAAAGATCTTGGTTTCAGCATTCTTTTCGATCAGATAAAAGCAGCCGTTGCTCTGCTGCATCTTTAACATCTCCTCCGGTGGATAATTCATGAGAGCCCCGATCAGCATTTGATTGACCACCCTGTGACCAACAATTAAGATCTCCTCCCCTTTGTGGTTCTGAAGGATCTTCTCAACAAAAGGCCTGATGCGGTTAATGACATCCGTATAATTTTCTGCCTCCGGGATGCGGTAGGTGAAAGGGTTCTCCTTGAAGCGTTCCCATTCGCTCTTCACTTCTTCATCAGAATCAAGGATCTGCTTCCCTTCGAGAATACCGAAGGCGATTTCATCCAATTCCGGTTGTCGTCGAATGGAAAGACCGAAGTGGCTTGCAATCGGTTGAGCGGTAAGAATGGATCGCTGTAGCGTGCTGGTATAAATGGCTGAGATGGGCCGGCCTTTGAGTTGCTCGAGCAATGCCTGGCTCTGGCCATGGCCCTTGGGACTCAGGTCAGGATCGCTTCGGCCCTGAATCCTCCCCTCCACATTCCATGTCGTCTCCCCATGCCTCGCAATGTAAATCTTAATCAAGGGGTAATCGCCCCGCGTCTGTAGTCTGTAGCGCCCCCATTTACTGGGGGCGAACGGTCTCTCGTCGGCAGTAAATGCCGACGCTACTACGTTATTGATATTCCACCTTTGCCTTAATCCGCCTCTGTCCCTCTCACTTCAAAATAAATATAATCTAAGATTTTTCCTCCCTTTTCCGCAATAGCGAGGGAATATTTTCCTGCTTTTGGGGTCCAGGGGATCGTTTTTCCCACCGCTTCCATGCGTGCACCATTTAACACCCATCGAAAGTCGTTTTCACTGGTTTGGGCGATAAAGAAGATCTTCTGAAGTTCCAGTGGAATGTCCGGATCCAGTGCAATCACCATCCCGGAAGGAGGGTAGACGATTCTGGGGTTGAATTGAGCTATTCTCTGATTCTTTGAATTGGGTTCTGTCCCGGCGATAAACCATTCCTCTCGGGAAGAGGCTATGCCTTGAGGAAATTCAATCTCCCTTCGTACGAGGCGGGGAAGGATTTCTCTTTCTATACTGGGATCATTTCGATGAAGAAAATTCATCACCTCGATCCAGATGGGAGCCGCCCCTGTAATGCCACTCACATTCCACATCGGTTCTCCCGAAAAATTTCCTGTCCAGACACCCACCGTATACTTTCTTAAATATCCAATGCACCAGTTATCCCTCATATCCTTACTGGTACCGGTCTTTGCTGCCGTCCAGAACCGGGTGGACAAAGGATTTTCAAGGCCAAAAGTAACACTCCGGGCCTCTCTGTCCGATAATATATCTGAGATGAGAAAGGTTGCTTCTTTTGAGAATATCTGCTTCTTCTGACCTGAATGATTCTCTTCGGGAATGAGACGGAGCTCATCCCATATCCCTTCATTGGCCAAACTTCGATAGGCATTCGTAAGCTCCCAGAGGCTCACATCTGCAGATCCAAGGGCAAGAGAAGGCCCATAGAAATCACCCGACTCATTGAGCCCCTTGATTCCCAGCTGCCTCAGTTTATTTAAGAAGGGCTCAATGCCCACCAAGGATAATGTCTTCACGGCTGGAACATTGAGAGAGGAAGCCAGGGCAATCCGTGTAGTGACCGATCCCTTGAAATGGGAGTCATAGTTTCTGGGTTGATAGATCCCGCTGATCACAGCCATATCAAGAGGTGAATCATCCAGGAGAGAGGCCGGGGTCAGAATCCGTTGTTCAAAGGCAAGACCATAAAGAAAAGGTTTTAAGGTGGAACCTGCTTGTCTCTTTGCCTGAACCCCATCCACAAACCTTGCCGAGTAAGGTTCTCCACTGTAACTCACATAGGCCAGGACATCCCCTGTGCTATTTTCCACAACGAGGATAGCCCCATCCTTCATATTTTGTGATCTCAGAGAGAGAAGATGATGGGTTATACGGTCAATGGCAAAGCGCTGGATCCCGCTGTCCAGAGTACAAGTGACCGACGATCCATGGGGGCTTCCTTTTAATAGATGCCGCGCAATATGCGGGGCGAGATCTTCCCGCGGACGGGGCAAATTCGGCCCCAGAAATATCTGCCTCACCTTAGAATGAATCTCCTCTTCGCCAATTTTCCAATCCATCACTTTGGTGAGATGGGACATCCTCTTGACCAACTCTGATGACGAAGCATTGGGGGATCGGATCAAGGAGGCCAGGATGAGCGATTCTGATTGACCCAGACCATGAGGGTCTTTTCCGAATAACCCCCTTGAAGCAGCCGAGATTCCCTGAAGCTCTCCTCGGAATGTCACGAGATTAAGGTAGGCTTCAAATATTTCTGTCTTTGACCATTTCTTTTCGATTTCCCACGAATTCAAGATCTGTCTCTCCTTTTGCCAGATGGATCGCCTTCCTCTCTTTGATTGAATCTCTTTATTTAAGATGGAGGCCAACTGCATGGTGATGGTGCTTGCACCGCGGAGACTCTCAGAGGTGAGTCCTTGAATCAAAGCCGCCCCGATGGATCTATAGTCCACTCCCCCGTGATCATAGAATCGCTTGTCCTCAGCCTGAATCACTGCCTCCTTTAAGACAGGTGAAATATTTTGGAGGGGAGTCCAGTCGAGCCTTCTCCGCTCCTTGTCCACCCGCAATTCATGGATGATTTCTCCATGGCGATCGAGCAATAGAGAGTCCGATTTGACGTAAGAGTGCCGAACCTCCTGATAGGAGGGAAGGGCAAAAGCCCTTACATTAAAAAGAAAAAATATCATAAATGACAAAGTGAGCTTTTTCATAGGTTCCTAAACCATGAGATCTAAGTAGCGCCCTCATTTAATGGGGGCGACATGGACGTCGGCAATAAATGCCGACGCTACTATGCTTTTTCTATCTGAACATTAAGGCCGAACCTCCACTGCCTTGTTTGGAATCTCTCCAAACATCTCCGGAAAGTAGAGGGCTTCCACTCTCGTTGTGGGCAACTGGAAAAATCCGGCCTGGTTTAAGCGAACGGTGTATTCGACCGTCCACTTCCCTTTCGGCACATACTCATAGTAGGCCCGGAATGCCTCAAAAGACCGTTCCTCATAAGCCGGCCAGACCCACCCTTTCCGTTCTTCCTCTTTTGTTAAGAGCCTGGAGTCTCTCCCAAGTCCGGTTCCGAGGATCGTGCTTCCCGCAGGAATAGGATCGTTCACAACCACCCAGGTCCTGTCGGCCTGGGCCTCCAATTCTAATCGTATTCGCACGACGTCTCCCTGGCTCCACTGATTTTTTTGTTTCTGTTCAACGGGAATCACCGTTCTCTTGATCTTGTACCCGCTTGAGAAAGGCTCCTTCAAAGGAATAGCCGCCAGGCTCTGGATGGTCAGCCATGGCTTTCCTGTTCCTTGATGAGAGAAAAAGAGGTCGTCTCTTTTGGCAGGCCACGGGAGCTGGGAAACTTTTCCCTTGGGAGAGGTATTCCAATCAACGGCTTGTGTTTGCTTAGATAGGGTCGCACGGGTAGTCCCAGTGACTGGAACAGATTCAAATTTATTGGAAAACTTTTCCATGGCCAGAACGCCCCAGGCATTGGCAAGCGTTAAGTCCCACGCCCCTCTGATCTGACGGCCTAACGCCCCCTGGACCATCCTCGGTATGTCTTCTCTCCACTTTTCAGAAGGCAGAAGTGATAAGATGACCCGGACGGCATTGACATCGTTTGAAATCATGAGCCACCACAGGAAGTCCGTCTTTTCGGTTGAAAAACCCATCACCGTACCCTGAAAATTGAGACGGGCCCGGATAATCTGCTCTGCCTCTTTTCTTCGCTCTTCCCGATTCGGAATGGTCTGAACATTTTGAAGGATATTGAACCAGTCAATCACGGCTGAGGTCGGCCAGAGATTGGGCTCAATAGAGATGGAGTTGAGCAACTTTGCCTCTGCCTTTCCACTCCTTGATAATGCTTCGATGGCCGATAGTTTCTTTATGGAAAGATCTGCTGTGGCTAAGGGTGAATATCTCCAGATCTTTCCTTCTATAAAATTCCTGAGACCGGTTTCCATCTTTGCTCTGGTCTCATCAGGAATGCTCCATCCTGCTTCATGGCCGATGGCAATGATGTAAGAAGTGAGCACCGGACATCCATAAATACAGGGCGGAAAATATTTGACCAACCCGTCTCCGTCCAGGTAAGCGGGAAGATCGGACATCCTCCGTTTCCAGAGATTCTCATCCCGCAATGCAACGGCCACGGAGATCATCTGTTCCATGCAGGTATAGGGATATCTTTTCATATATTCGATCACGCCGCTCAGCCCGTCGGCGATCTTTGGTCGGAAATTGACCCTTACGCCGCCCCTGCCCGGGACTGCATCCTTCGGCCGCTCCACAGAGAGATGGTATTCCCTTTCCAGCTGAGTCAGAGTGGCCTGGAAAATGCTCACAGGAACGACCGGCACTACTTTTTGTGTGACTTTGATTCGGTCTGCCTCATTTGTCCCCTTCTCCTTGATTTCGACCTCCCATTTCAATGTCTCAACACCGATGGATGCGGTCACATCCCATCCGATCTCCTTTGCTTCTCCCGGTGTTAATGAAACGGTTTGTGGAACGAGGGGAGCTGAAATCCCTTCTGCCTTTGCAGAAACATCCACCTCCATCTTGCGGTTGGTCGTATTTCGAAGCGTAAACCCGGCCTTAAACCGGTCACCTTCTCTCACAAGAGGAGGCAGCCCGGATAAGACCATCAGGTCCTGCGTTGATTGGATCGATGTCGCACCGGTTCCAAAGAGGCCGACCCCACCGATGGCCACAGCCACGATTCGGAAACTGGTGATCGAATCATTCAGAGGAACTTCAACAGTTGCCTCTCCATTCGCATCCAAAGGAACACGGGCCTTCCACAAGAGGAGGGTATCGAACAATTCCCGTGTATTTTGCTTCCCTCCGCCTCCGCCCTGGGGCAGCGCCTTCAGACCGAAGTGACGTTTTCCAATCACCTGCATCTGGGCCGTTGAAGTACGAACACCATAACCCCTCCGTCCCATCATGGCGGAAAGGATTTCCCAACTCTTATTGGGCATCAATTCAAGAAGACCTTGATCCACAGCTGCTATCGTCACCTCACTCCCCGCGGGAGGGGCCTTTCCTTCTGTGGTCGTCACTTTGATCTTGACCTTGGCTTTCTGCCGAACCTTATAGACCTTTTGATCCGAAGAAACATTCACCTTCAACTCATGTTCTTTCCATCCTACATTGATCTCGGCGATCCCGAGTTTATACGCAGGCTTTCCAAGATCAACCATCGCTGTTGGCTTCACGCCCGCCACACGGCCTCTGACGGCGAGAACAGAAACATAGACGTTCGGAGCGAAAGCACCTTTGACAGGCACCTGGATGACAGGGCTTTTCCCGGAGATCTTTTTGACCCATGCCGTGATGATCCCTTCTCTCTCCACAGTGATCAATGCGGTCGCCTCTCTGAATGGCATCCTGACCTGAAAAACAGCCTTTTGGCCGGGCTCATAGCGTTTCCTTTCGGGAATAAGGTCGATCCGGTCATGATCGCCCACTTCAAACCACCACTCCCCTTTTCCCGCCACCCAGACATCCCTGTGAGCAACCGTTCGATTGCCTGCCGCATCAAAACTTTCGGCTTGAAGAATGACATTTCCAGAAACGGGCGACTTGGCATCGCAGATCAGAAGGCCTCTGGAATCTGTCTTTCCTTCGCAGAGGGGAGCAATCTTCTTTATCTCCGTCGAATGCTCGTAAGAATACACACCTCCGACCAGACGCTTTCGATGGGTCAGGGTTTGCCTCTGAAAAAGCTCTACCTTGACTGGAGCACCTGAGACAGGTTTTCCAGCGAGGTCAACCACAGCAACATGAAACTTGAAGGCATCCTTCGACACCGCCCACGAGTCCGGCTTGATTCCGGCGAGATATTTGGAATTCCATAAAGGAATTCTCGAAGAGACGGTCTGGACCTCACCATTGGGATCCCTGAACTCCATTTCAGCCAGTATCTCTTTTGGCGTTTCGGCCTCGGGCAGATTGGAGAGAGTGGTCCGGCCGGACCCGAATCGGTCCAGAACCAGATCTATAGTCGGAGGCTTCACCTTCTTCTTATCCTCTTTCTTTACCGCAGTTCCACCTTCCTCTCCTTCGCCTTCCTCTTCGGATTCCAATACCTCCCCTCTCCGGACGACCTCTTCTTTCACAGGGCCGTTGCCAAAGATGAAATCTTCAAATCCTTCAGGAGAAGGAATATACCTTAGCTCGATTTCGTATCGAAGCTTGACAGGGAGTAGACTCGCCGCGCCTCCGGCAAGATATTGAACATTCAAATCAAGAGTGACCTCTTTTGCCTTCACTAATGGAGTGGTGGGGGGCTGGATGGTTCCCTTGGTGAGGGGAATTCGAAACTCCTCCACCCTGAAGCTTCCCGAATTCCACTTACGGGATGTTTCATAGTCTTGATCCTCAAAATGTTCCTCTCCTTCCCGATCCACATAAATAGACCGCTTCAGCTTTTTGCTGTGCCGTTTTTCGACGAAGAGGACATCATAGTTTCCAAGCTTTGCATCCTTCGGAATGGACCAAATGGTTTCCGCAACTCCATTTGCATCCCACTTCAAAGGAAACTCATATTTCTGTTCGCTTCCATAATGCTGGATCGATACAAGAGTGGGCCTCTGATCCTGAGGCACCGGAGCAAACCCCTTGGTCGTATGCTCGCGAAGGATATGCTTCATATGAACGGTCTCCCCCGCTCTGAGCAATGATCGATCGAATATGGTATGGCCGATGACAGGATCCAGATACGACTCCCTGACCAGTTGAAATCTCCAGGGTTCGATGCCTTCATCCCAGCTGGAGTGGACAAAGGACATGTCATCCTCGGTGCGGGCTGTTATG
Source organism: uncultured delta proteobacterium (assembly GCA_963827685.1). Lineage (GTDB taxonomy): Bacteria > Desulfobacterota > BSN033 > BSN033 > UBA1163 > UBA1163. The sequence goes on from CAWHBU010000003.1 coordinate 1,069,882, forward strand.
AAAAGACCTTGCGAAAGGGAATGAAGGGCACCCATCTGTGGATAATCTCTATAATCCAACTTGTAAGGGCAGCGGGTAAGAGCATCTATAGGGAGCGATTGTTGGATTGTCGCAATCCCGCTGACATCGGTCGTTCCTGTCCAGAGGACTTTCTCCTGGCAGTCCTTTATGGTTACCGTTGCATTCCTCACCGGCTCTCCTGTGTCGAGTGTGGTCACCCATACAAGAGAAGATTCCCTGCCCCACTTGAAATGAACAGAGAGATTGGTCACCAGGACGGCAGTCGGCACGTACATGGGACCCGGATTCTTAAGCAAGGCGTTTCCTAATATCTCGCTTTCCAGCTCTACGATATAAAGGCCGGGGTCTTTTAACGGAATCCCGACGACCTCAAAAGCCCGTGCACCTGAGGGTTTTGGAACTTTAAAATCTCTTGCCTTCTTCTCATCACTCAGAATGGATTTTTCCCTTGTTGCTGAAGCCACCTTCCTCAGCCAGGGCTGGACTTCATCGATCTTCTCAGGAGGGACATTGAGCACTCTCCCCATAACCTTTCCAAGAAGGCCCTCCCCCTTATCCACCTTCATCATTCTCGCTTTGAGTTCAGCTTCCACATTTCTTAAAGTGACAGGAAGTATTGGCTCGGCCTTCAATTCCAGGATTCCAAACCTGGCGGAAAACTTGGCCAGAGGAGGATATCTATCGGTTCGGACCGTGAGGGGAAATTTGTCCGCATTGACAAGGGGTCTTCCAGAGATATCTTTAAGTCCGGGTGGAAGCTCGACCACGAAACTCGCATTCTCCGGAAAGGGGCTTTGAAAAGAGAGCGAGCTCGTCTCTTCTTTGACATTGGGCTTCCATATTTTTCCATCAGGCCCCTTCAATACAATCTTATTTGCCTGATCTTCAGAAATGGCGGCAGTGAAACGGAGGGACATTGGCTGTATAGGAATGCAGGCCGCCTTCGGATTCTCCCTTTGGCAATGAAACTCGACAGAAAAGAGAGGCCTTACCTGGAAGCGACGGATCTGATCCTGATCTGTGGCCACCCCGGTCTTTGTCATCACCCCCTTCCCCCAGATCAAGCTGATCTTCGCATCCGAGGGGAACCGTTGCTTGCTCTGGATCAGGATCCTGGGGAACGGCGGTGGTTTCCTGTACCGGAACCTTGCTTTCAATATCTCTTTCCTCTTATCTCCCTCGATAATTTTGATTCCGATCCGGTCCTGAATGCCCTCCACGGAGAAGAAAACATTTTGAATCACAGATTCGTTAATCGGTTCCGCATCCAGAGTGAGAATAAATATCTGCTCCTCATCGAGCCATTGGCTTCCTTCATAAGGATCAGAAGCCCGAATCGAAGGACCGCCCGTGGAAAAGGAGAAGACCTTTTGCCCTGCCATCTCTTTCCCTGAAAGGGCCTTCAAACCAAGCTTCACCTTAAACTCGCAGCGAATTCCTGCAGGAAGGTCTTTGTCAAAATCGAAGACCCAATTTTTCCCGTCAGCCCACCGGCTGGTTCCTTTTTCAGAGCAAACGATATCAAAGGGCTCGACGAGGCCTCTCGGATCACCAAAGGGCACCATCTGCTCAGAAAACCGCACGCTCACCTGACGAACGGTTTTAACGGTCCCCTGGGGAGAAAAGAACTCAACAGAAGGTCCGTCCTCTGCATAAACCAAAAGTGTACACGCTACCTATTCATGAGCTAAAAAAAGGGGTAAAATTGGGTGACACTTTTTATTGATGTGAACCCTGATATGTCCACTGGATTGGAGCCAGGATTCCACCGCGATCCTCCAGGCTGATTCTCTGACAGCCAGTCCAGATTGATTCATTGCCAACAAAATCCTTTCCACCCTTTCCATTACCCAATCATAGATTCCCCTCCTTTGCCGTTTCGTAAAAGCCGGTCTGTTGCCAGATTCAAAGAATGCCTGACAGGATGTCTTCCCATTCAGGCAAGGCCGGATCCGATGGTTCAGATCATTGACCGCAGCTTCCGCATACGCAGCGATATGATCCCGGTAGCCATGCAAACCCAACATAATTTTCTTCCGTAGAGTTGTCTTCACCTCTCGTTGTGACTCTTCGATTGCTCCATTGTAGGGTGCATAATACTCCGGATTGTTCAAAGGTAGAACAAATGATTCGGCTAATACATCGTTGATGGCGGTGTGGTTCATATTCCCTTCATTATCCCGCTTCAACACCAGAGGCGTGCCATACCGATCAAACTTCTCGCTCAGATATCCAGCCACCTCTTCTCCAACCGGATACTCTCCGGCCATCGGCAAAAACTTGTACCGCGAGCCCAGATCCTGCGTATTGTGCAAATAGATTTTACCGGCTATCCCCAGGTCATATGCCGTGAAGTCCATAGCCCACACTACCCCTGGCGTCAGCCATTCGATCCAGCGAAGATGGGCACGGCGATCCGACTCCAGGTCGTGCCGTACCCGCTCCACCATTCGCCCCAGCTCCCGCCGTGACACACTAAACCGGTACCGTTGATATAAGCCGGTTGTTCCTACACTCCGCTTCACCCCATGATCTAACGATTGAACCTCCGTGTCAAGAACCGAAGGATCAAACGGTTGTACCTTCTTCGGACCCGGACGATTGATTAAAACAACGTTTTCCTTGATCCTGAAGCGCCACCGGTTAAAACTCGCTAAAGGGAGCTGAAGCGTCTTGCAAATCATCCCATAAGGCATCCCTGTCCGTTCCTTCATACTCTCAATCGTCTCTACAACCTTTCTGATCGCTTCTTGCCGATCTATTGTTTTTTTTTAGCGCCGCCGCGGTCCCGAAACTCCTCATACACCCCCAGGAACTCTTTCACCTTGGTGGTCTGCTTCGCGACATCCAGCTTCTTCTCCAATTCCTGGATCCGCTCCAGAAGCGTCTCCTTCTCTTCGTCCACAGGCACAGGCGGTCTTCCCGCAGGATAATTCTCCAACGCCAGGGCCATGGCTTTGAGCGACTTCTCCTCCCACTCGTAATACGTCTTGCGCGACACCCCCAGCCGCTGCGCTCCCTCCTTTGCAGTTAAGGCTCCACTGCGCACCTGGAGAATCACCAGCGCCCGCTCCCGTGCAAGTTTCTGTTCCTTCTCCCTCTCGTGCCGCCGTTTCCTTTCCTCCATCCAAAATCTCCCTGTAGATTGTCAGACCTTCTTCTCTGCCCCAACCTCCTTCAACTCTCCTGGCTTGGCCACCGGACTTCCCTGCAGTCTCGCCAAACGCCGCTCCAATCCTTTCATCGCTCCTCCCTTGCTCTTCCGCTCCAACAATACCGCAAGACGCGAGTTCAATGCCACTCTCTTCTCCATCACCGCAACCCGTGACTGCAATGCCAAGAGCATCCCCTCCATCGCCCGCTCCTGCCACTGGTTCAATAAACTCCACGCGACTCCCAACTCCTGGCAAACCTCTCCGGGTTTGCGTCTCTCCGTCCATACCGACAACACCGCCCGGCACTTCTCCTCCGCCGTGTGCCCCGAAACCTTCCTCCCTCTCTTGTCCTCTATCCCTGACCTCTCTACCTTCGGCTTCTCTACCTTGTCCATCGCTCTCCTCCCTCTTAATAGAACGATCTTTCTCTTCTCCTTTGGCGCCAACTTCATAGATCATCTCCTGCTTTCCACCGCCCTCTTCATCATCCACCATCAAACGCAGCTTTCCCTTCTCCGCCCGTAAGACCACCGACTGCCCCTCCATCCGCCCTACCATGTAAAACGGCTCCCGCGGCTTCCCCCGCAAGGCCATCTCCAGCACATTCTCTGCGATCCCTTGCTCCATCGTCTTTCGCAGCTCTGCCTGGATCTCAAAGTACCGATCCGCAGGACACAGCCCTCCAATCCCCTGGTGAGGCCGCTTGTAATTGTAATACTGCACCCACTGCCGAATCCTCTCTCTCGCCTCCTCAAAACTCCCAAACTGCGCCCGTACCAAGAACTCCTCATAGATCGTCTTCCAAAACCGCTCCACCTTCCCCAGCGTCATCGGATGATGGGCCTGGGACTTAATGTGTCTGACTCGGTCCTTCCGTAACTCCCGCTCAAACCGAGTCGATCCCCGCCAGTTCGTATATTGCCGTCCCCGATCTGTCAACACCTCCTTCGGTACCCCATACTCCCCAACTGCCCGACAATACACCTCCAGTACCTGATCCGCCGTCTGGCTCCGGTATAACTCCAAACCCGCCATGTACCGCGAGTAATCGTCGATAAACCCGATCAAATAGGCATACCGACCCCCCAGGCGAAAGGTGAAGATGTCCGACTGCCACAATTGATTCGGTGTCGACCGCTCAAAAAACCGAGGACGGGTGATGTTGCGATGGTGTTTCTTTCTGGAAGGAACAATCAACGATTCTGCCCGCAGCGTCCGACGGACTGTCTCCGGGCTCGCGCTGAGGAAGAACGCACGCTTTAAAAGATGGGAAATCCGCTTGACACCAAAGAGAGGCTCACGCTTCTTGATCTCGACGATCTTCTCGCGTACTGGTCCGGGAAGCTTCCGTCGTCTCCCCGAGGATATAATACGATTCCGTAACCCCGCTTCTCCCCGTTCCTGATATGCCTTCACCCAACGACAAATGACATCTTTACTGGCTCCTGCCTCCTCGGACAACAAAGAAACTGGTAACCCTTCTTCTAATCGTAACTTCACACACCGAAGCTTGAACTCAACCCCATACCGCTTCCCATACCGACTTCCTTTCCTCTTGCCCTTCTTCTTAACTCCTGCTACATTCTCCATGGGTACACTCCTTTCTCCTTCTCAGGAGTGTCACCCATTTCTCCCTTCTTCTTTAGCTTACGATCTGGTAGTTAGCTCACCACACACTGGTTTACACACAGAAGATCGAGCGTTTCAAGTATTGGCTCGCTTTCAACCGATTATTGCCGGAGGAAATTGAATGGTCTACCGAACAACCGGCTGAATCTTCCAAATGAAAAGCGTCGCCATTTACTTCCAGTTTAGCCGCAACGTTGAGGCTGTAGAAAAAGTCAATCTCGATCGAATCCGATGAGTTGGAAAAAGTGTGACCTCTCAGGATGCTCTGTATGAGACGATCTCATGCTTGGGAGGGGTCAAGTGACCCCCGAAAACACCGTTCTCACTCATCAAAAGGACTTTTTCTACAGGTTCGTTAGGCGTCGTGATTGAAATATATCAGATATGAGCCCCAAACCCCATAAAACGTCGATGGAAAAACTACCCAAAACACTTATTGAAGAAATAAATCGTATTCTCCGATCTCTCTCACCTAGGGAGGAAAAAGTCCTGAGATTGCGGTTCGGCCTTGGGGGAATGATGTCTGATGAGATCGCTTCAGGTGCATACGGACGATTATTAACCGCTATATTTGGTGAAAAGGCTATAAAATCAATGATACAGTCCTACCGCCCTTCAGTCGCACTTACTGAAGTTGTTGAGAGAGTGACACAATTAACACCTGAATTAATAGAACATCTAAAAAAGCATCACCAGGCTATCGATAAAATCCCTTGGAATATCTTTGAGCACTTAATTGCTGAGTTTTTTGCAGCTCAAGGATATGATGACGTTCGACTCGTTGGTCGTGATCAGGCTACTTCTGCCGATATTTATGCTTCACACACTTGGGCCCCTTTGGGAACAAATCTAAGAGTTTTCGTTGAAGTGAAACGAATAAAAGGATTAGTTGGGGTTGAGGTGATAAATGAGGTTCTTGGCGCTATGTTTTCAGAGAGACCCACATTTGGCTGGCACGCTGCAATAATTGTTTCAACTGGAGGATTCAGACGTTTACGAAAATTCTCCAAACATGAGCTCTCATATCGGGGGTTGGAATTAAAAGATCGTAATGACTTGCTTCGTTGGTTGGATAACTATCGTCCGAATAAAAATGGGTTGTGGCTCCCTTACCCCTTGACAAAAGCGCCCCGGCTCAACTGAATAGTTTCTACGGGTAAGACCGGGATGGGTAACGGGGAAGCTGCACTTTAAATTGGGTATTGACCCTTCGCCTAACCATCGCATGAACTCAGACTGGGAAAAAGCCTCCCGGCTCTTTCCCAGCTGGTTATCCCTGACGTTGAGGCTGTAGAAAAAGTCCTGAAAGCATGATAATATCGCTATATCAGTAACAGAAAAGAGAGCGGGGACCGCTTAGGAGGAACTGAATGGCGAGATACAAAGAATAGCGGGAAGAGGGTCAGGTCTTTTGTCTTGGTATTTTGGGCTAACGAAATATGGGTATTGGTGTAGTGGAATCGTCTCGACACCTATGCGGGCACGCATCCACAATAAGTGATGCCATCAGACCAAAGGATAGCACCAAGATAAAAGAGCTGACCCTACTACAATATCGCGAAGGAAGCTATGCTATGAAATCACTATTCAAGGCAATCCGCGTTACGTGGCTTTGTTTGTGGGTGTCAATTGCGACCATTATCCTGGGTGTTCCCGTCATCATTGCGGGCCTGTTAAGCCGTACCGGCAATCTCGCGTTCTCCATTTCGAAGATCTGGGCATACATCATGCTTGCCGTGTCCTTTGTCCGCACGGAAATAAAGAACAAGGCGAAGCTTCTGAAGGGGACATCGTATATCATTATTTCCAACCACCAGTCGCATTTCGACATCCTCGCGCTGGTTACCACGCTGGGCATTCAATTCCGATGGTTCATCAAAAAGGAAATTCTCAAAATCCCGCTTTTCGGGTACGCGTTGTACGCCTCACGGAACATCTTCATTGACCGCTCCAATATCACCAGGGCAATCGAGAGCATTAACAAGGGCATCGATCGACTGCCCAAAGACGCGGGCGTAATGGTGTTTGCCGAAGGGACCAGGTCGTCCGACGGGCAGATTCACGAATTCAAAAAGGGGGGATTCATAGTAGCCATCGCCCGGAAGATCCCCATCCTGCCGGTTACCGTCAATGGAAGCCGGCGCGTCCTACCCAGGGGAAGCGCCGTCGTGAAGCCGGGAAAGATCCAGGTCGTGATCGGGGACCCCATCGATACCAGCGGCTATACCACCGATACCGTTCAAGAGCTTATCGACAAAACGCGTCAGGCGGTCATGGCGAATTTCGATCCCGAGTACGCGGGGAGGGCTGACGTTACAAATTAAAAAACCTGGCCCGTTACATTCCCTTTCTCCTTCATCAACACCACACCTCACATTTTGTGGTCAATATTTCCTTGACATACAAAATCGAAAGTTCTTATACTTACCTTGCAATATCTGATCAAAAAAATACTAACACAATTTAAAGAACGGAGGCATAAGCATGGCAGAAGAAAAAGGATTGGATAAACCGGTAAAATTGAAAGCGGACTTGGCGGCATTCCTAGGCGCTAGCTCACTTCCTCGTACTGAGATAACCAAAAAGTTGTGGGATTACATCAAGGCAAACAAACTACAAACCAAAACAATCAATGGTAAACCAGAAAATGCCGGCAAGAATATTGTGGCTGATGCTAAATTAATTAAAATATTTAACAACACCAACATTACCAGTAAGACTGGCAAAGTAACTGATCTTACAAAGTTAAAAGAAGGTCAGACTATCGATATGATGCAAATGGCATCTGTTATTAGTGCCAATATCGAATAGACTAAACATGTATAGTTGTTTTTTCAAAATAGGCAGGTGTAAAAACCCGCCTATTTGTTTGCCCCTTTCAGGTGAACATTTCTCATAAGAACGGATTTCGCGGCACATCACGTTCTCCATCATCGGCGCCCAACCCCATATTTTGGGAGGGAGAACAGGGGGACGTAGTTGAAAAATGACACTTTACAGATATATAAAAAGTATGATAGTGATTCGTCATGCCCCGCCCAGTGGGAAGATAGGGACCATCCCCATTTTCTGCCTCTAACATGCCAAACACTTCTATTGTTGCCAAGAGAACCATGATGAAAAAGTTACTTGCGTTTGCGGCGATCGGCCTGCTGTATTTTCTCGGATGTAGCGACTCCTTTGCTGAACAGCTTCGAGATGGAGACATCATCTTCCAAACGTCGCGGTCAGAACTGAGCATCCCGATTCAGAAGGCAACCCACTCACAATACAGCCATATGGGAATCGTCTTTCTCAGGAACGGGAGTCCCTACGTCTATGAAGCTATCAAGACGGTTCAGTATACTCCGTTTAGAAAATGGGTTGAGAGGGGCGAGGGCGGCCACTACGTGATAAAACGGTTGCGCGAGGCCGACCGGATTCTAACCTCACAGGCTGTGAAGAAACTCCGGCAGGCCGGGAGTAAGTTCGAGGGTAAACCATACGACTCCTATTTTGAGTGGTCTGATAAACGAATCTACTGTTCTGAACTCGTATGGAAGATCTACGATCGGGGACTCGGCATTCGTGTCGGGAAACTCCAGAAAGTTCGGGACCTCGATCTTTCCGACCCTATCGTAAAGACTAAAATCAAGGAGCGCTATGGTAATAAGGTCCCGATGGACGAGACTGTCATTTCCCCCGGCGAGATGTTTTCGTCTGACCTACTTATAACGGTATTCCAAAAATAGGCAAGGTAACTAACCAATGAGATAAGCTGTTGGACACTCATACTTTGTCGGCCATGTCGGGCTGCCGGATCGCCGATAAATCCGGCTCCCGCTGATGCCCGGTGTTATATAAAAACCTGCTTGTAAAATTGCTTGACAAGGGAAATTTATCCGGATAAAATACCCTTGGTATGAAAATTAAAAAAAGACTGCTTGAGCTTGACTTGCCACGAGGGAAATCCGCTTTTCTATGGGGCCCGCGCAAAGTCGGTAAAACTTATTGGATTTCCCACACTCTGTCCGGCGCTGAGATTATTGATTTGTTGAAGACCGATACTTTGGCGGAATACATCTCGCGCCCGGCTCTACTAAGAGAGCGCTACCAAAATCACAAAGGACTGATCGTTATAGACGAAGTTCAAAAAATCCCACCCATTCTTGATGAAGTCCATTGGCTCATTGAAAATAAGGGCATCTCGTTTTTACTTACCGGCTCCAGCGCGCGTAAAGTCCGGCGCGGCCATGCCAATCTCTTAGGAGGCCGCGCATGGCGTAGGACCATGACCCCTCTATCTTATATGGAAGTAACTGATTTTAACCTGGAACGAATTATGATTTCCGGATTGCTGCCCCCCCACTACCTTTCAGCTAATGCTGCTGAAGATTTGCGCTCTTATATCGCCGATTATCTTAAAGAAGAAATTATCGCCGAAGCGCTTACGCAGAATATTCCGGCGTTTAATGAATTTTTACGGGTGGCGGCAATCACTTCCAGCGAGCTTATTAATTACGTAAACATCGCCCGGGAAACAGGGGTTTCGCATAAAGTTGTGCGCACTTATTTTGATATCCTTGAGGATACTTATCTGGGGTTCAGAATTCCGCCCTGGAAGAAATCAAAAAACCGGCGTATGATTACCACTGAAAAGTTTTATTTATTTGACGTGGGTGTGGCTAATTACCTTGCCAGACGCCAACCCAAGATCGGCAGCCAGGAATTCGGCAAAGCTTTCGAACATTATATTTTGATGGAATTAAAAGCCTATCAGTCTTACCGTAATCCCGACATGCCCGTTACTTTCTGGCGGACATCAACCGGCCGTGAAGTTGACTTCATTCTGGGCGATAAAGAACTGGCGATAGAAATTAAAGGTTCATCCCGCATCCATGAAGGTGATATCGGCGCGTTGCAAGCTCTTTTAGAAGACGGGCCGGTTAAAAAATGCTGTGTCGTTTGCTTGGAAAAACAGCCCCGCCAGCTGACAAAAAATATTGAGGCGATACCCTGGCAAATGTTTATCGAACGGTTATGGTATGGTGAATTTGAATAGAAAACAACTGCTCTATTTCAATAACGCATGAACCGTGGAATTCGCAAACATGATGTTTGTAGATCGGTCAAGCCTGAAGGGAATAAATGCTCTCATCAAATCGTACGGGCCTAAAAGTCTGATTGCAGGGTATGTGGCCTCGAAGACATCACGCCGCTATCCCCTTTCAGACCAGATCTCTTCGGTCCCTGGAAGTTTTATAGATAGAGTTCTCTCATAGAATCTGGAATTAAAAATAGATTATGTATTCACAAATCTCTTTTTTTCATTTGTCGGGACGCTTATAGAAAGCACGAGGCAGGACGAGGTGTAAGCCATGAAAGCAGAACAAAAATTTAGTCTCATCAAACTCCAGTCTATGTTCACAGAGGTCTTCGGGCTCGGACGCGCCGCTGCATTAAGCGCGGTTATCTCGATATTGGTAGTTCTTGTACTCGGCATATTCCTGTTTTTTTACCTTGCGCCACCCAATACGATCACTATAACCAGCGGGCCCGATGGCAGCATGTTTCGCAGGACAGCGGAAAGATATGCCAAGATACTCCAGCGAAACGGCGTGACGCTCAGGATACTTCCGTCTGAGGGCTCTGTTGACAACATCAAGAGGCTGGCTGATCCTTCGTCAAAGGTGGACACAGGATTCGTGCAGGGCGGAGTGAACAAAGGGATAAAAACCGACAAGCTTGTTTCGCTGGGCAGCGTCTCATACGAACCACTCTATGTCTTTTACAGGAGCGGGTCCAACATCGAGCTCCTATCGCAGTTGATCGGCAAGCGAGTGGCGGTAGGTGAGGTCGGCAGCGGAACACAAACTCTCTCGCTCGCGCTGCTCGCAGGCAACAGCATAGAGCCGGGAGGCCCTACAAAACTGCTTGAGATGGATTCCGACGAAGCGGCGGGTGCAATCCTAAATGGCAAGGTGGATGCAGTGTTTCTGATGGGTGATTCTGTTTCAACAACGCTTATACGCCAGCTTCTCCATACACCCGGCATCAAGCTCTTCGACTTTACCCAGGCTGATGCTTATACGCGCCGCATCCCTTACCTGAATAAGATCACCCTCCCCAAGGGGTCGATAGATTTCGGGAAGGGCACCCCTGCTCAAGATGTCTTTCTGCTCGCGCCGACGGTTGAACTGATTGCTCGGGAGACCCTGCATCCGGTGCTCTCCGATTTATTGCTCGAGGCCGCGCGTGAAGTGCACTCTGGTGCCGGGCTTCTCAGGCGCAAGGGTGAATTCCCCGCGCCGATCGAGCAGGAGATCCGCATCAGCGGTGACGCGAGTCGCTTCTATAAATCGGGCAAGAGCTTCCTGTACCGCTACCTGCCGTTCCAGCTCGCCAGCCTTGTGAATCGCACCGTTGTAGTGCTCGTGCCCATGATCGTGCTGCTTCTACCCGCACTGCGGCTCATACCTGCCATATACAGGTGGCGGTTCAAGTCGCGCATCTCCAGATGGTACCGTGCGCTGCTGATGATAGAGCAGGATCTCATAGCACAATTGGCATCGGATAAGCGCCAAGCGCTGATGGAAAGGCTCGACAACATCGAGGAAGCAGTGAACAGGATGAAAGTGCCAGCCTCGTTCGCAGACCAATTCTACGACCTGCGTGGGCATATCATATTTGTACGCACCAGGCTGAGGGCTTGAAACAAAAAAGCCAAGGGTTAGGTCTCAAGGACCGGACCGGGGGCAGGATTGACAATTGATATCTAATATAAACCATAGTAGGGTTGAGGTGGAACTTCGTGCTCTTTTTGTAATTGTTCTAACATTAATTCTGGGTGCAAAGACTAACGCTGAAGGAATTCGTAAAACTTGCACCTATCAAACGTTCAAATGGAACGTGAATCTCAGGGGTTCGGTTGGTCATGAAATGATTCGCCACTCTTATGATGATCTGGCACCGGACGAGATAGACCCGACAACTGGTTGCAGCGTTTGCGAGGAAGATCAGGAGACAATCCACATACCACCTTTGACGCCTTTCCGCGTTTGCAAAGTGTTTGCACCGGTGGTGCGAAAGACGCTCTTAAAGTTGATTCAACAAGGTGAACCAATCTACGAGGTGGTAGGCTATCACGTTGGCCGAACGCGGGGCAAACCCGATGCCAGCGGTAACCGAACTGAGTTTAGCAACCACTCCTACGGCATCGCCATCGACATTAATCCACAACTCAATGGTCTCTATGATCATTGCGTAAGATTCGGCTCGAATTGTCGGTTAATCCGCGGTGGACCTTGGCGCCCCGGACAACTTGGAGCGCTCACTTCGGAAAGTCCGATCGTAAAAGCAATGAAGGCGGCAGGTTTCCGTTGGGGTGGCGAGATTCAAGGTAATCAAAAAGATTTCATGCATTTTTCTCTAACTGGGTACTAACCTCTTCTCATCCCATCCTTCCTCCCGGAGTCTCCACAGAAACAGGACTCAGGGCCAAAACTTCCATTACCACAGTAAGAAGGGACGGCTCTATTTTCTAACACAGGAACCCGGCAATAATTATAGTGAACGCCTTAATAAAGTGGTCATTGCGAGGAGCGAAGCGACGTGCCTGCGCGCTGAAGCGCTACGGCACGCAAGCGTGGCAATCCCATGAGTTTGCTTCACTTCGTTCGCAATGACACGCCGCGGATGTCAACTTATTTATGACGTTCACTATAGAACAACCGCCCCCTCGATGATGTCCCTTTTATGATACCATCCGCTCCAATCGTTAGGCGACTTTAGTTCCATCTTAACGATGGTCGTTTTCCGGCAAGAGCACAATCCCTCAGATATAGATTAATGAGGTTTTGGTAAGGTATCCCCAGTTCTTTCGCTAAGCCTTTGAAGTAATCAATCGTCGAAGGTTCGAGGCGGATGGTAATCTGTTGCTTCAACTTGCCTGCGTACGGGTTCGGTTGTGCTTTTGAGAAATCATACTGTTTTCGCATTGGTCACCCCTTATAAAAGCTTTGTTCGAACTTGTTTGCTCTTCTTGCAGAGATGATGCGAATTACTTCGTCGTCTTCACGATAGCAATGACACACCACCAAGATCCTTAAGCGGATACTTCTGCCAAGAATAATGAAATGGTCTTCTTCCCCTGAATGATCCGGATCGGTTATCAGCTGAGCATATTCGTCATAAAATACCGTCTGAGCTTCTTCAAAAGAGACGCCATGTTTCCGTTTATTCGCAATGTTTTTCTTTGAATCCCAGACGAACCGAATATTGCTCATATAATTATAATATAATTATTTCGCCTGAAGGTCAAGCCATAGATGTTTTCCTATCTCATTTTATTCTCCCCTCTCGCTTTTCTGAACATATTGCCCTACGACCAAACGGATTTCATCATAGCTTACGTCCTGGGGAAGCAGGGCCTTGATCGGAGCCAATCGTTCGCTTCCAACCTGGTCAATCGCTTTTTCAACCAGGGCAATTCGCTCCTTTGAAAGAATACGGTTAAGGCCGATTGACCGGCCTTCGTCAATAAGCTGAAGAAGATGCTCGGTAATCGTCGATGGAGTAAGACCCCGCTTCCGGGCAATTTCATCCACTTTCATCCCCTTCTCCCACAGCATCCATGTGATTTCGACTGTGCTTCCCCCCGAAGTTTTTTTCAGGGCAGGCCGTACTGCCGTAGATCCGTCGTGCTCACTCAAGGGCCTCGCCTCAGGGTGGCTTTTTAGATAAGCCCTAACCACTTCAAGCGTCTGATTTCCATAAGCCGACACCTTATATTCCCCGCAGCCTTTGACGGCAAGCAATTCGGAGGTTGTTCGAGGCAGTCGCTGGCTGATGGCCCTCAGGGTTCGATCATGGAAGATGACGAAAGCGGGGAGGTTGGATGCTTGAGCAATTTCGAAACGCATCTCCTTCAGTGAAGCAAACAGGTCTTCATGAGATGGCAGGCCGAATTCTTCCAAAACTTTTTCCGGAAGCTTCTCCTTAACGATCCTTCCTTTTTTGGTTAACCCCGTTAGAAAGGACGGGGCTTTAACCCCACCCTTTCTGGAAGGGATTGCCGCCAGCCCAGAGGGCCTTCTGGCCCGGAGGGAGGATTTATTTATGTCATTCCTGCCAAAAATGGCGGGACTTTCTAACGGGGTAAATGTCCCGCGCGTGCGAGTTTCAACCTCGACAAGACAGTTAGAGCAGTTATCACAACTGTTCTCTCTCATCCGCTCGCCGAAGTATTCGAGAATAAACCGTCTTAAGCATTGGTCGGTGTAGGCATAATCGACCATCTTTCGGAGTTTCTTCCGCTCAAAAAGGCTTCGGCGCTCAATCTCTCGAAAATTGATATTCAGTTTGGAGACAGGAACCCGTGACAGTATTTTCAAACCCCGGCCCCGAAACGGCGGTCGATATTCTATTGACCCTGCTTGATGAAGCGCAGAGAAATGTCGTCTTAATTGCTCTGGTGCAAGATTCAGATGCTCGGCCATCACATCCAGGTTCACCAGAAGGGTTTTGTCTTTCGATCCCTCCAGGACATCCAGATAATAATTGACAATCTCTCTTTGAGAATTGCTCTTTCCTTCAACCCGGCGCTGAAGCTCTTCCGGCTCGATACAAAGGGTCACCCTGGTCTGATGCTCCCCTTCCGACCCGCGCTCAATATAGCCGGCCTTCTCCAGAATCTTTAGGCACGAAGAAACGGCCATCTCATTCGATTTTGAGCGACCGAGGCGCTGGGCCATGACCTTCTGAGTCATCTCAATTTCATCTGTCCCGACATCACATAAGACCTCGTACGTCCTCTCGACCATGTCTTGGGGTGGGTAACTTCCGTCGATAAAAAATTCCTGGGTGAAAGTGTCGGCGTAGTTAAAAAGGAGCAGACAGGTTGCAGGCTTCCCGTCACGCCCGGCGCGCCCGACTTCCTGGTAGTAAGCCTCGAGGGAGCCGGGGATGTCATAGTGGACGACAAAACGGAGATCCGCCTTATCGATGCCCATGCCAAAGGCATTTGTCGCCACCACGACCGGCAAGGTCCCGTCCATGAAACGGTCTTGGACAACCTTGCGGGACTCCATCTCCATGCCGGCATGATAACTCCCTGCTTTGTAGCCATAGGACTGTAATGCCAAGGCCACCGTTTCCACATTCTTACGGGTAGCTGCATAGATAATTCCCCTTTGTTCCTTCTTTTTGAGCAGACCCAAAATGGTTCCGATTTTATCTCCCTCCCCTTCCGCCTTTTTAACCTGAAAACGGAGATTGGGGCGATCAAAACCGGCGATAAAAGTGATCGGCTGCCGGAGGCCCAACTGCGTGATGATATCACGGCGGACATCGGGGGTGGCCGTTGCTGTCAGAGCGGCGATAGGGGGATGGCTTAGTTTTTCAGCAACCCCTTTGAGACGAAGGTAATCAGGACGAAAATCATGCCCCCATTCGGAAACGCAGTGCGCCTCATCCACAGCAAAAAGTGAAACACGACAGGATTGAATTCCCTCCATAAATCCAGGATTCCGGAACCGTTCAGGAGCAATGTAAACCAGCTTATATCTGCCCTGCTGAATCTCTCTGAGTCTCTGTCCTTGCTCGGAAGGGGTCAATGTACTATTGATGAACGTAGCAGGGATCTGATTTTCCACCAATCCATCTACCTGATCTTTCATCAATGCAATCAGGGGCGAGATGACCAGTGTCACCCCGTCCAGGAGCAGCGCCGGCAGCTGGTAACAGAGCGATTTGCCGCTTCCTGTGGGCATGACCACGACCACATCGCGCCTTCTCAGGAGGGTATCGATGATCTCCGCCTGCCACTTTCGAAAATCAGAGAAATGGAACTTCTCGTTCAGGACCCGGAAACGTTCATCTTTCATCGGAGCATTTAATGGATGAGAGGCCATTCGTAAGTCTTTGGGCTTTATGGGATTCTACTAAATTCAAGATAGGTAGGTCAATGAAGAGTTTATTTCTGAATCGGCAAAGGATTTTTCTTCGGGTGAAAGGCGTCTTTGTCGGATCCTTGCAACGTCAGACTTGATGATGTGGTGCGGGTTTTTTACTTTTCAATAAATTTCAAGATGGAATCACAGTATTTTACGTGCTGCCCAACGGCCTCGCCCACTGACTTGTAGATGATATCTTGCCTCGTATTATTGTACTCATGAACCAAACGATTTCTTAACCCAGCACTGGGGGCAATTTGCTTGGCAAACTCCTCACCATAAATTCCCAGTTGAGAGAGAACATAAAAAGTATCTTCATAGCCCCTCACCCGCTCATCACCTCTTCCGAGTTCAGCAATCATGTGTTGATTAATATCAATCGCTCGCATAATAATTTTTTCTATCAACCGCTCCACAGCCAAAAATTTAATATGGTCTCTGGAAATTTCGTCAAACGAATAGTGGACAAGGCGGTCTAATTCAGACAGGTCTTCCTGAATCAGCTTAATTTTTCTTCGAACAAAATGAATATCAATGGGCATATTTTTGGTTGAGATAATTTTGAAACTTTTGAATTAATATTTTTTCCAAATGGAATAAATCTCTGCTGTCAAAATAATTAGAAAAAGCATAGGCCTTAAACTCATTGAAATCAGTAAGATCCCCATAAATCAATTGGCTGTTCTTGACAACCTGGTAGCAAAAAAGGGGGTCAACTTTATGAAGTGATTTGACGTCTAATTCACGTTGAGGATTATCCCCAAAGATTTCTGCCAAATCACTGTAGATGGCCAACAATTCTTCAAATTCAATCGGTTTTTCCCCGAGAAGAGCTATGTCTAAATCACTGCCCGTTTTCATTTTGCCGGTAGCATAAGAGCCGTGAATCAAAATGAACTTTAAACGGTATTTCCTGCCAACTTCTTCAACTTTATGTTGCTGTTCTTGAGTTAAGTGCATGGCCTGACCACGGACTGAGGTAAAACTATTTTTTATGAAACTATACCATTTCTCAAAAAAGAGCAACAGAAAAATAGGAGGGGTGAAAAATACGTCAAATCGAAGGTGAGAAATTAAATTATACTCTCATAAATAAGTTTCCATAGCGAGGCGTCATTGCGAACGAAGTGAAGCAATCCCATGAGATTGCCACGCTTGCGCGCCGTAGCGCTTCAGCGCGCAGGCACGTCGCTATGCTCCTCGCAATGACTACCTTTGAAGAACTTCTATTTGATGGGCCACTCTCCTCTTTCCTTCAGGACGTCCCGGTAAACATGAAGGGCTTCATTCACAGCAGGCATTCCCGCGTAGGTGGCCAGTTGGAAAAAGATCTCAGCAAGCTTTCTTGGGTCACAGCCGACATTCAATGCGGCATTCACATGGAGTTTTAATTCATCCGTGGCGCCCAGTGCCGCCAGCATGGCACACGCAGCCATCTGCCTTTCGGGCAGAGTCAACACTGTTCTGGAATAGAGGTTGCCCGTGATAAAAAGGGAAAAATCGTTGGCAAGGTCTCTGTCAAATTCCTTCCACATCAGATAAGGGGGATCCATCTTGATCCCTTTACCAAACAGCCGATTGGCTGTCTCTTTAGTCTTTTTTCTTAATTCGTCATCCACAATAAGAATCCTCCTTCAATCATTTTATCCTTCAAGACTTAAACATTCTTGAAGGCGTTGTCAGAGGCTTCGATGGTCTTATCCAGATCCTTTTGGCTATGGGCCAGGGAAATGAACCAAGCTTCGAATTGGGAGGGAGGGAGATAAATACCCTGATCCATCATCTCGATAAAGAACCGCGCAAATCGCCTCGTATCGCTCAACTTGGCAGTGCGATAATCCTTGACCGGACCCTCTGTAAAAAAGAGGGTAAACATCCCTGCGGCTCGATTGATGGAAAAAGGAATTCCATTTTCCTCTGCCATTTCAGAAATGTTTTCTGTCAAGTACGATGTCTTCTTGTCTAACTCCTGATAAACCTTTTTTGACCTTAAAAGCCTCAATGTCTCAATCCCTGCGGTCATGGCCAGAGGATTTCCGGAGAGCGTCCCGGCTTGATAGACCCCTCCAAGAGGAGACACCGTCTCCATCATCGCTTTCTTCCCACCATAGGCTCCAACCGGAAGACCCCCTCCGATAATCTTCCCGAGGCAAGTCATATCGGCTCTGATTTCGTACAGCTCTTGGGCACCTCCATAGGCCGCTCTGAATCCGGTAATCACTTCATCAAAAATGAGAAGAATTCCTTTCTCGTCGCAAATCTTTCTCAGCCCCTCTAAGAATCCTCTTGCAGGCAGGACCACTCCCATATTTCCTGCAATGGGTTCCACAATGATGCAGGCAATCTGCTCTGGATATTGACTGACCAGGGCTCTTACACTTTCCAGATCATTATAGGTTGCGGTCAAGGTATGTTTTGCCAGATCCCCTGGAATACCGAGGCTATCAGGAATACCGAAGGTGGTCGCACCGGAGCCTGCCTTGACCAGCAGACTATCAGCGTGGCCGTGGTAGCATCCTTCGAATTTGATTATTTTAACCTTCCCTGTGTAACCTCTTGCCACGCGAATCGCACTCATCACGGCTTCGGTGCCAGAACTCACCATTCTCACCAATTCCATGGAGGGAAAGGCCGTCTTCACTTTAATGGCAAGTTCCACTTCCAGAGGAGTGGGGGCACCGTAACTCGTTCCCTTGGAGATAGCTTTTTTGAGCGCTGCCAGAACCTTCGGGTGGGCGTGCCCCAGGATCATGGGTCCCCACGACCCTACGTAATCAATATATTCATTGCCGTCCACATCGAAAATTTTCGATCCTATGGCCCGCTCAATGAAGCTGGGTGGAACGCCGATGGCCTTAAAGGCCCTGACCGGGCTGTTCACCCCACCTGGAATGATCTCCCATGCTCGATGATAGAGTCCGATCGATTTTTTTCTGCTCATCTCCAATCTCCTCATCATTCCTCGGCGGCCACTTCATTGCTGAGAGTACCGATTCCTTCAATCACCACATCGATCTTATCGCCGATGGCCATCGGACCAATTCCAGAAGGCGTGCCCGTGG
Source organism: uncultured delta proteobacterium (assembly GCA_963827685.1). GTDB lineage: Bacteria > Desulfobacterota > BSN033 > BSN033 > UBA1163 > UBA1163. The sequence continues at coordinate 1,088,680 of CAWHBU010000003.1, forward strand.
CGATCACATCCCCTGGCAGGAGCGTCATCACACGTGAGATGAAACTCACCAGTTGACGAGGACCAAAGATGAGGTTCTTGGTATTGGAATGCTGACGTCTCTCTCCGTTCAGATAACTCGACACGTCCAAATGATGAGGGTCGATGTCCGTCACAATCCAAGGACCGATGGGAGCAAAGGTATCGAAACCTTTTGCCGTCGTCCACTGACCGTTCTGGGGCTGCAGATCCCTGGCGGTCACATCGTTCAAACAGGTATATCCAAGGATATAATCAGCTGACCTTTCCTCCGAAACATTCTTTGCTGCTTTTCCAATCACCACCGCCAACTCCGCTTCGTAATCCACCCTCTTAGACATCTTCGGGTAGATGATCGCTTCTCCCGGACCGATAACAGACGTGGAAGGTTTGAGAAAGAGAAGAGGTTCTTTAGGAATGACGAGCTTCATCTCTTCGGCATGATCCCGGTAGTTCAAACCCAAGGCAACAATCTTTGAAGGGAGACAGGGTGGCAGAAGTTTCACCTCCCCCATTTTTTTCATCTTGGAGGTCAGATGAAAATGGCTAAACGGATCTCCATCCATTTCACGAACAGAATCTCCCTCGATCACTCCCCAATTGATTTTGGACTCGGCTTCATATCTGATGATCTTCATCCTGATCTCCTATTGGAAAAAGAAAATATTAAATGGCAAATTCCAAATGAATGTCACCCTTGAACCTTGGCCTGATGGAGATCAGGCTTGTTTCAGGGTCTGGTTTTTAGAGATGCTGAAATAAATTCAGCATGACTTTTTAAGAATTTGAACTTTGCCTGCCTGCCGAGGCCTCGGCACAGGCAGGGATTTTGGCATTTGACATTTTGGGGGTTACTTCAATCCCAACACATCCTGCATATCGTAAAGCCCATTGGGCTGATTCACCACCCAGAGGGCTGCCCTGATTGCCCCACGGGCAAAATTATCTCGGCTGTGCGCGCGGTGGATAATCTCTAATCGTTCACCAATCCCTCCGAAGAGCACAGTGTGTTCTCCTACAATATCCCCTGCCCGAATCACCTGCATCCCGATCTCTTCTTTTGTCCTCTCGCCCACCATCCCTTTTCTGCCATAGACTCCTACCTGGCTGAAATTTCTTCCCACGGCTTGGGCAACCAACTCTCCCAATTTCACGGCCGTGCCGCTGGGAGAATCCTTCTTCAGCCGATGATGAGCCTCAAAAATTTCTATGTCATACTCCGAACCCAATACCTGAGCAACCTCTTGAACAATCCTGAACATGACATTCACCCCTACACTCATATTGGGCGAAAAAACACACCGGACGCTTTTCGCAAGATCCTTGATCCTCTCAATCTGCTCCAGACTTAAACCGGTTGTGCCAATGACCACGGCTAAACCCGTTTCTTTAGCACACTCCAAACTCTCTATGGAAGTTTTGGGATTGGTAAAGTTAATGATCACATCCCCTCCCACCTTCTTCAAATCCCCTTCCAGGGGGATATTCATTTTCCCCAATCCGATGACTTCTCCAATATCTTTCCCAATGGACGGATGATCTGATCTCTCGATGGCCTGGTGGAGGGCAATCGAAGGGGTTTCGTTAATGATATGAATAATGCGGCTCCCCATTTTCCCGGCTGCGCCAACAACAATGGCCTTGATCTCTTTCATTGATAGGCCTCCTCCCACATCTCCGCCTCATAGATGATGTGGACATCTCCCTCAAAAAAAACTCTTTTTACCTCCCCGGCTTCGATCTCGAAATAAACCGCCAATACCTCGCCGCCCCTGGTCTTAATCGATACTGGAGATTTTACCAGCCCCTTGAAGGCAGCAATCAATGCCGAGGCAACCGCCCCTGTGCCGCAGGCAAGGGTCTCGTCCTCCACTCCCCGTTCATAGGTACGGACGGATAATTGAGAACCCTTCTCAAACTGGACAAAATCTGCATTGGTTCCACTCGGTGAAAAAAAAGAATGATACCGAATCCCCCTTCCAATTCGAATGATATCCAACTCTTCAAGATTTTCTACAAAAAGAACGGCATGGGGAACGCCTGTGTTAAGGCATGAAAAAATCTTTTCCTCTCCATCGATGAGTATGGTTTCATCGAGTTTTAGACCAAAGGGTTTAGTCATCTCAAGTTTCACTTTTTTCCCATCCACCTGGGCAGAAAGGATCCCGGCTAATGTTTCAAATTTCAAAGAGGGACCTGCGATCCCCTTTAAATAGGCAAAACGGGCAGCACAACGACCGCCGTTACCGCACATTTCTGGTTCACTTCCATCCGCATTATAGAAACGCCACTTGAAATCGGCTTTCTTGGATCGCTCGATCAGGATGAGACCATCGGCCCCCACAGAGATTCTTCTTTGACAGACTTTTCGGACGAGGTCTTTCAGACCATCCTCTTTCAGAAAGGGTTCCCGATAATCGATGAGGATAAAGTCATTACCACTTCCGCTCATCTTCATAAAAGGAATTCTTTTCAACCGTTAACCTCCGTCTGTAGAGACTTGGTTCAAATCAAGATACTCGATCAATATAATCATTGAGCAATAAATCCCAAATCTCAAATCCCAAATTCCAAATAATGTTTCAATAACCAAATCCCCATCACCAAAACTTTTGGAAATTGATGATTGGAGCTTATTTGGGATTTGTTGTTTGGAATTTGGTGCTTATTCACGACAAATCCTTATGGACGAGTCAGAAACTCCGGAATCTTCTCTCCCCGAACAAGATCCTCATACCCTTCTCTCTGGCGGATGACAAACATCTGATCATCCCGAACCAGAACCTCAGCGATCCTGGGCCTTGAGTTGTAATTCGTGGACATGGAAAACCCATAGGCACCCGCACTCATCAGGGCAATCAGTTCACCGGCACGGAGATTTGGGATCTTTCGCCCCTTTGCTAAAAAGTCACTCGACTCGCAAATGGGACCCACGACATCAGCCACGATCTCCTCCCGGGCTTCCTCCTTTACAGGAAGGATCTGGTGGTAGGAGCCGTAATAACTGGGTCGGACCAGATCGTTCATGCCTGCATCCACGATCACGAACCGTTTTTCTTCATTCTCTTTTCTGTAGAGAACTTTTGAGACCAAGATCCCTGCATTCCCGACAATGACCCGACCTGGCTCCAGGATAAGGGTACAGCCGAATCCACGGATTTCTTCAAGGATGGTGGAGGCGTATTCTACGGGATGGGGAGGCTCTTCATCCTCATAAGTGATCCCGAGGCCCCCTCCCAAATCCAGATATTGAATCTCTATGCCTTCCTTCCTCAAGTTTTCGACCAGTTGTTTGAGTTTTTTCAAAGCCTCGATAACGGGCTCAACCTCGACCAATTGGGATCCGATATGACAATCAATTCCCAAAATCTTGAGATTTGGCAATTGGGAGGCAAGACGGTAAGCCATTGGTGCGCGAAGGATGTCAATCCCAAATTTAGTCTGTTTCAACCCGGTCGAGATATAGGGGTGTGTCTTGGCATCGATGTCAGGGTTGACCCGGATGGCGATCGCCGCTTTTTTGCCAATTCGGCCTGCCACCTCGTTGATCACCTGAAGTTCCTGAGAAGATTCCACATTGAACATGAGGATACCCGTTTTCAAGGCATATTCTATTTCATCCTCTCTTTTCCCAACCCCTGAATAGACAATCTTTTGTGGAACCGCTCCACCTTTGAGGGCCCGGTAGAGTTCCCCTCCGGAGACCACATCCACTCCTCCGCCCAAGTTGACGAAGAGACGGAGAAGGGCCAGATTGGAATTGGCCTTCGCAGAATAACAAATGAGATGAGCCATCCCTTTGAAGGCCTCATCGAAAACGGTGAAATGTCTGACTAAAGTTTGATAACTGTAAAGATAGAAAGGGGTACCCACTTTTTCAGCAATTTGCTGAATAGGAATCCCCTCACAGTGAAGCTGATGATTCCTATATTCAAAGAAATGCATCCCTTCCTCCAATTGCGGAATGCAGAATGCGGAATGCGGATTGGAACATAGAAGAGTTAAATCTAAGAAATTGGTTCTTAATTTTTTTCGTTCCGAACTCCGAATTCCGAAATCCGCATTAATATTGGTACCTCACCCTCACCTCTTCGGAGGGTGCACTTTCATTTCTTCGCGAAGAATTATCCACTGCTTTAACAGCATATTCATAATCTTGCCCTAACTCGACATGGGTATCAAGATAGGTCTCTTTGGTCAGGGGACTCTCGTTCAACCTCTCAAATTGTTGCTCCCCGGGTTTCCTTCGATAGACGTTATACCCAAGAAGGTCGGGCTCGGGATTCCTCCTCCAACTTAATTCGATCCCTTCCTTAAGAGGAATTGCCACGAATCCAACAGGAGCACGCGGTGGAGTGATCTTGATCGGAGTTACGGGTAACCCCGGGGATCCCTTTCCCTCTACATCGGTCTTGACCACCCTTTTTACTGCCCTCACCGAATAAAGATATTTGATTTCGTTCTGCACACTCAAATCGGTATACTCGGTTACTTTTAGTGGTTCTCTATTCAATGGATTGAGGGGGAACTCCTCTTCTCCTTCTTTTTTCCTATAAACATCATAGCCTGTAGCCCCCTCCGCAGACTCCCAAAAGAGATCCACTTTCTTATCCCCGCGCTCCGCCCTTACCATTGTTGGTGAAGCAGGAGGATGATCCCAGTAGACGGTGACCGGATTCGAAGGAGAGCTCGGGTCACCTCTTTGATTGATTGAAACAACCTCATAGACATAAACCTTTCTTGCCTCTTGATCTTCGAATAAAATGGCCATTCTTTTCTTCTTGGCCTCTTCTTGACTACCCAGCTTCATCTCATGGATAACCTTCGTCTTCTCTCCGCACCCTCTGCATTCATCTCCAATGAGAACGCCTTCCGACCTTAAAATCTGAAATCTTACTAAGTCGGTAAGAGGCGAGTTGTCTGTATTTTCTTTAGGAACTGTCCATTCTAAAAGAAGACGACCTTCTCTTGGGATACCCTGAAGATCAACAATTCTTTTAGGAACGATCGAGTCCCAAGGCACAGGGGGGCCCTTCTTCGCACAACCACCCACCACCATTATAAAGAGCGTCATCAGTACAGTCTTTTTTATGATACTCATCTTTGTTTATCCTTAATTGGCGAATGATGAGGCTAAGGCTTAGGTTAAGGTTAAGGATCTTTAAAACCGATTCTAAGCTTTCATTGTTTTTGTGTTCTCAACCTAAACCTCAACCTTAACCCTATTTTTCTGATTTTCGCGGTCCGAAGATTGCTGTCCCGACTCGAACATAAGTGGCTCCTTCCTCAATAGCGATCTCAAAGTCATTGGACATTCCCATAGAGAGTTCCTTCATTGAAATCCCTTCCTTGGCCATCCTTTCCTTCAATTCTCGAAGGGCAATATAATAAGGCCGACCCATTTCTGGCGAATCGAAATAGGGTGGCATGGTCATCAGTCCTTCTAAGGAGAGATGTTTAAGGCCTCGAATCCTCCTACCGAGATTCAACACCCTCTGCTCATCTGTCCCAAATTTAGTGGCTTCCTTGGACAGATTTACTTCAATCATTACTCTGATCACCTGATCCGCCTGCTCAGCCCTCCGATTCAATTCCTCAGCCAGGGGAACGCTGTCTAAACAGTGTATCATATCGAAGAGACGAATGGCATATTTTGCCTTATTCGACTGAAGGTGGCCGATGAAGTGCCAGGATACGGGCCTGCCTTCGCCGAAACGCTCCGTGCAGGCAGGTCGCCCAATCTCTTCAATCTTTTTTTGTGCCTCCTGGACATAATTTTCGCCCAGGATAGAGGCCCCCGCCTCAATGGCCTCCTTGATTCGAGCAACCTCCACCGTCTTGGAGACTGCAACCAATTTGATCGTGTTCGGATCTCTCCCTGCTTTTCGAGCAGCCTTCTCTATTCTCTCCTTCACTCTTAATAAATTCTCTTTAATAGCTGACATTGTAAAAAATCACGAATACAAAACGACGGTATGATGTAGCGTCGGCATTCATTGCCGACGGGTTCTCTCGCCCTCAATTAATGAGGGCGCTACATTTTTCTGATCTGAGATATTTTCAGCCATCAGCCATTTGCCGTCTGCGATTCTGATGGCGCCCAGACGACTGAGCATCTGAATCAATTCACACAGGGGAAGACCTACGACATTGGTATAGGACCCCCGGATCGACTCGATCATAAAAGAACCAATCCCCTGAATGGCGTATCCTCCTGCTTTATCAAAGGACTCCCCCGTCTGCACATACCATTCTATCTCTTCAGGAGTCAGGCTCTTCACTTTTACCGCCGTTTGAACTGTTTCTTGATCGCTCTTCCTTTTTTCAAAATGGCATACAGAAAACCCGGTCAATACCCAATGCTCTTGACCACTAAGGCGACGCAGCATTCCAATCGCCTCTTCTTGGTCTTTCGGTTTTCCCAAAATGGACCCATTAATATAAACAATGGTGTCCGCAGCAATCACCCAGCAATCAGGGTATCCATTCGCTACATCTCTGACTTTGGCCTCAGCTAATCGAATGACATGCTCTTGAGGGGATTCTGTTTGAACAAAATTCTCTGTCACCCTGCTTGGGACCACCTCGAAATCAAAACCCACTTGTTTTAGCAATTCATATCGACGGGGAGACTTAGAGGCCAGAATGAACCGGTTATTCATTTTTTAAAAACTAAATGAATCCAATAGGTTTGTCAAGTTTGAAATGGAGGGTCCCTTTTTCACTGTAATCCTTCATGACGGGTTCGTCACCCACAAACAATGAAAATCCCCCTCAATCCCCCTTTTGCCTGTCTTTGACAGGAAAAAGATTACAAAGGGGGAGGTTACTCCTCCCTTTCATAAAGGGAGGCGCCGCCGTCCAGAGCCTCATTACTCACGTAAGTGAGGCATTGGGACTCTGGCGCCGGACGGCTGGGAGGAATTTAAGAAAGCTATTTTCTGAGCAATTGCCTTTTGTCCGTCATTCCTGCGGAAGCAGGAATCCAGATACTAAATTTGTGGATGCCCGCTTTCGCGAGCATGACAAAGCTGAGATTGGTTCGTCCTTTCTCCCTTTACATTCATCATCTGATAGGCATACTAAAGCGAACGCCTAAAGGAAAGGAATCTTTCTAATCCCAAAAGGGGACAGAAAAATACTTAGTAGTTTACTTTGTCTATCCCTTTCAGACCAAGAATCTTTCTTGCTTCGTCGGGAGTTACCGGTTCAACGCCAAACTCTTTGGCAATTCGAACCATCTTCGCCACTTGTTCGGCATTACTCTTTGCCATCACCCCCTTCTCTAAATAGAGGTTGTCTTCCAGTCCGACGCGGCAGTTTCCGCCGACGAGCAATGATTGAGTGCATATTGGAAACTGGGCGCGACCTGCAACACAAACCGAGAATACGAAATCGCCAATCTGTCTGCGGGCGTAGTCAATAAGGAACAACAGATTTTCCGGGCTGGGGGTGATTCCTCCCAGAACTCCCATGACGAATTGGATGTAAACAGGCTTTTTAATGTAGCCGGCCTGAATCATGAAAGCAACGTTGTTCACCATTCCGGCATCGTACATTTCAAGCTCCGGCTTTGTCCCGCACTCGTTAAATATGGCGCAGTACTCTCTCATCGATTTGAACGTATTTGGGAAAATGGAATCTTCACTCTTTGTCAGGCGCTCTTTTTCCCATTCGAACTTCCATCCTTTATATCGCGAAATTAACGGGAATAAAGCAAAATTGATGGAGCCGGCATTCAATGAAGCGAGCTCCGGCTGATAAAGCTTCACGGGCACTACGCGCTGCTCTACGGTCATTCCCGCTGAGCCGCCGGTGCTAATGCAAATGACTACATTACAGCGGCTTTTGATGCTTGTGATGATCTCTTTGAAAAGGTTAAGGTCAAAAGAGGGCTCTCCTGTTTTGGGATTCCGGGCATGGACGTGACAAACCGCCGCTCCGGCTTCGTACGCCCGGATTGCTTCATCGGCAATCTCTTTAGGCGTGATGGGGAGATAAGATGACATGGTTGGCGTGTGAATGCTTCCCGTAATGGCCGCAGTAATAATGACCTTATCCTTCATACGGTTTAGCTCCTTTCATTCTATTCATTGATTTTCAGGCCTCGAGCCCGGTTGCACTGGAGATCTAACGTAGGTAGATAATACCTTTATTTTTTCGGATTCAAGAAGTCAGGCCGGAGAAACTCCGGATTCGGATACGTATAGAATCCCTTCCCAGTCTTTATACCCAATTCACCTTTCCTTATCTTTTTCATCAGTGCCTCAGGCGGCTTATCTTTGGAATCTTTCGATTCGTTGTAATAGACCATTTCGATGTTATAGACGGTATCCAAACCAACTGAATCCATCATCCCAAAAGGCCCAACGTTCCGTCCTGTAAAGACACACCAGGCCCGATCGATATCCCGGAAATCAACAAAATCATTGGCCCACATAAACAGACATTGTTTTTTAATTGCCCTCCAGACGCTGTTGAAGCAGAAGCCAAGGATTTCCTTTTTTACCCTCAGTGGAATACACCCCAGTGAACGAATCCATTCTTCAGCTTTTTGCATCACCTCGGGAAGGGTCCTTGTGCCAGGCATGAGATCCGTAATGTTTGTTCCTCCCAAGGGATAATAAAAGTGGGTGTTGATGCACCTCTCCGGTCTGCCGCTGCTTTGTTCCATCCTTGATATGGGGAGAGAAGAGCTATTCGAGGCTAAGATTGCCTTAGCCGGTGCATTCTTCCCCAATTGTTTGAAGACTTTGCGTTTTACTTCCAAGTCTTCCGTGATCGCTTCCACAACCAAATCAACATCTCTAAGCGCATCGCCGAGATGAGTTGTAAAGTTTATGGCGGCCTTACACTTCTCCCACTGATCCCAAGGAACAAAGGGCTTGATCCCTTTTGCCCTGAAATCTGCATAAAGTTTCTGATAGGTGTCATCAAAGGCACCATCTCTGATGTCATAGACGCTAACGTTATAGCCTGCGTATGCTGATAGCATTGAAATCTGCGTACCCAAGAGGCCGGTGCCAATCACGGCCACTCTTTTGATCTTTTCAGTCATAAACCTCTCCTTATTTATCATTTATCTGAGAAAAAGAGCAGAAGCCTGGAAGCCCGCCATCCCCTCCAGAACCGTTCTATGACAACTTCTGATCACTCTCTGTCAACTCGTCTCGGATTCCCAGTCTCTCTAAAGGGGACGGCTACTTTGTCCGTCGGGATTATAACAGGCTTATCTGCAAAGGGGAAGGACAAGATCCTTGACACCGCCTGAGGTTGACTCCAAGGTTCAAATCTGATACTTAAATAGAAAGGGCATTGAATGAAACAAAAAATCAAGGCACGAAAAGAGCTTCTTGGAATTATTAACGACCTCAAGGCAGAAGGAAAACGGGTTGTCTTCACCAATGGTTGTTTTGACCTGCTCCACATCGGTCATATCCGCTATCTTGAAGAAGCCAAAGCCCTCGGAGATGTCCTGGTCGTAGGGGTCAACAGCGACGCTTCAGTCCGAAAACTGAAAGGCCCAAAAAGACCTGTTCTCCCCGAAGCAGAGAGGGCAGAAATTCTTTCCGGCCTCGGGTGTGTCGATTATATTACCCTCTTTGATGAAATGGATCCATTGAAACTCATCACCTCCCTCCAGCCCAATGTACTGGTCAAGGGAGGGGATTGGACAAAAGAACAAATTGTGGGAAAGGAAGTGGTAGAAAGGTCAGGAGGGGAAGTGGTCATCATTCCTTTCGTCAAAGGGGCTTCTACCTCAACCCTTATCGAAACCATCTTGAAAAAATATGAAAAAAGGACCTGAAAAAGACCTCTTATCACTTCCGGAATCCCTTCCCCTGCTTCCTGTTAGAGACATCGTGGTCTTTCCCTACATGGTTCTTCCTCTTTTTATCAATCGGGAAAAATCGATCAAATCTTTAGAGGAAGCCCTTTCTAAAGACCGCCTGATCTTCCTGGTCGCTCAGAAAAAACTCTCCGAAGAAGACCCTTCTCCCAAAGATCTTTACCGAGTGGGGACGGTGGCCGCCGTCATGAAGATGCTCAAACTGCCTGATGGAAAGGTCAAGATCCTTGTCCAGGGACTCTCCAAGGCTTCCATCAAAGAAACCCTCCAGACGACGCCCTATCTCCTTGTCAGAGTAGAGAATATTAAAGATCCTTTCATCACAGAGATCACTCTTGAGACAGAAGCCCTGATGAGAAATGTCAGAGAACAATTGGAGCGGATCGTCTCCTACGGCAAACTCCTCTCCCCGGATCTGATGTTCGTCCTCGAAAGTGTCGATGACCCAGGGAGGTTGGCCGACTTAGTGGCCTCCAACCTGGAACTCACGGTTGAAAAAGCCCAGGAGATTTTAGAAATCCTTGACCCCGTGGAAAGGCTGAAGACATTGAACGAGCTTCTTGGAAAAGAGGTCCAGGTCCTCACCATGCAAGCCAAGATTCAGTCTCAGGCCAAAGAAGAAATGACCAAAACGCAGAGGGAATATTTTCTTCGAGAACAGATGAGGGCGATTCGAAGCGAACTGGGTGAGGTGGATGAACGCACAGACGAGATCAAGACCCTCCGGCAGAAGATCAAAAAGTCGAAGATGCCCAAAGAGGTTGAGAAGGAGGCCCGACGAGAACTGGAGCGATTGGAGCAGATGCATCCCGATGCTGCCGAGGCCTCCATGGTGCGCACTTATCTTGACTGGCTAATTGAAATGCCCTGGTCAATCGCGACCACGGATAACCTCGATCTTCAAAAGGCAAAAAAAGTCTTGGACGAGGACCATTACGATTTAGAAAAGGTGAAAGAGCGAATTTTAGAATACCTGAGTGTCCACAAATTGAAAAAAAAGATGAAAGGGCCTATCCTCTGCTTCATCGGACCTCCTGGGGTCGGAAAAACCTCTTTGGGGAGATCGATCGCCAGAGCCCTGGGAAGAAAATTCGTCAGAATCTCTCTGGGAGGGATTAGAGATGAAGCTGAGATCCGCGGCCACCGTCGGACCTACGTCGGTGCTTTGCCAGGCCGGATCATTCAGTCGATTAAGCAGGCCGGAAGTAATAATCCGGTTTTCATGATGGATGAGGTGGATAAAATCGGCATCGACTTCCGGGGAGACCCAGCCTCTGCTCTCTTGGAGGTTCTCGATCCAGAACAGAACAACGCCTTTAGTGACCACTATCTCAATGTCCCCTTCGACCTTTCTCGGGTGATGTTCATCACCACAGGGAATTTGACCGATCCCATCCCCTCTGCTCTCAAAGATCGGATGGAAGTGATTAACCTCCCTGGATACACCGACCTGGAGAAACTGAAGATCGCACATACCTTTCTCCTCCCTCGGCAGATGGAAGAAAACGGGATCAATCCGAAGATGCTTGAAATTTCTGATAAAGCCATTCTCCAGATGATCTCGCAATATACTCAGGAGGCAGGCCTTCGCAACCTCGAGAGGGAACTGGCTTCTATTTGCAGAAAAGTGGCCCGGAAAGTTGCGGAAGGAAAGAAGGAGAAGACCAAAATCAATACAAAGAACCTCCACCAATTCTTGGGACCTCCCCCTTACTTGCCAGATGAAGAACAGAAACGTAATGAGGTCGGTGTGGCCACAGGCCTGGCTTGGACAGAGAGCGGCGGAGAAATTCTCCATGTGGAGGCCTCTACCACTCCGGGCAAAGGCTCGCTCATCCTCACCGGTCATCTCGGAGACGTAATGAAAGAGTCAGCACAGGCCGCGCTCACCTATGCTCGATCTAAAGGAAAGTCTTATCGGATCAATCCCAATGCTCTTAACAATAAAGAGATCCATATTCATGTCCCTGCAGGCGCCATCCCAAAAGACGGACCTTCTGCTGGCATTACTATGGCGGTTGCCATCTTCTCTGCCCTCACGGGTATCGCCGTCAAGAAGGATGTCGCCATGACGGGCGAGATCACGCTGAGAGGGAGAGTTCTGCCGGTCGGAGGCTTGAAGGAAAAAGCCCTCGCCGCCCTCCGAAACAAAGTCAAAGATGTCATCATTCCCTATCTGAACAAAAAGGACTTCATCGATCTTCCTTTATACGTCCGAAAGAAAATCAACTTTATCCCCGTCAGACACATGGACGAAGTGTTGAAGATCGCCCTAACCAACAAAAGAGTTAAGAGTTCGAGTTAAGCGTTCGGAGTTGAAAGTGACTGGAAAAGTCCTTCAGGAAATCGGTGAGTTCGGGCTCATCGATCGAATCCGAAAAGGAATAACCTCCTCTGATCCTGCATTGGTCCAAGGGATCGGTGATGATGTCGCTGTCGTTGAGGTGGAAAAGATGGGGACAAAGGCCTTGCTCGTCACGACCGATATCCTTATCGAAGACATCCATTTTGATCTGTCCTGGACCGATCCTTCCGAGCTTGGAAGGAAAGCCCTCGCTGTCAACCTCAGTGATATTGCTTCCATGGGAGGGGTTCCAAAATATTTCCTCATCTCCCTCGGCCTGCCGAAGAATCTTTCTCTTTCCTTTGTCTCCTCGTTTTATCGTGGCCTAAAAAAGGAAGCAAAACGATTTCGGGTGGAACTGATTGGAGGAGATACCTCCCTTTCTAAGAAAATCGTCATCAACATCTGCCTCTTAGGCGAAGGAAGAAAAAAAGATCTCCTTTTCAGGAGAGGGGCAAGGGTGGGTGATGACCTCTTTGTCTCCGGGACGCTGGGCGATGCCGCTCTGGGACTAAAAATTCTCCAAAAGAAAGGAAAAATAAAGGGAGCTGAAGGATTGATCAGAAAACATCTCTCTCCCTGCCCAAGAGTCGAACTGGGTCAAGCGATTGCCAAACGTCATTGGGCTACCGCCATGATCGATGTCAGTGACGGTTTGTTGATCGATACCTCTCATCTCTCACAAGAGAGCGGGGTTGGCGTCCGGGTCTGGGAGGGTAGAATTCCTCTTTCCAAGCTCTATCAGAAATGGATCCGTTATTGGTCAAAGGATCCTTTTCAACTCGCCCTTTCGGGAGGAGAGGACTATGAACTCCTTTTCACCGCCCCGCCTGAAATGAGGGAGAGGATTTCTTCTCTCGCCCGTTCACTCAGGATCCCGATCACCCGTATCGGAGAAATTCTTCCTATCAAAGAGGGACTTCGCATTATCAAAGAAGACGGAAAAGATTATTCCCCGTCTCGTTTTGGGTTTGAACATTTCAAATAAATTTCAGGAGACGATGAAATTTAGGGATTTAGGAATCCCGATATAATCAGGTCATTGGGGTTGCTTGTGTTGCTTGAGTTCCTTGGGTTGACTCAATAACCCAATAAACTCAGCTGACTCAACAAACCTCTAAATTCTAACCAATGTTTTAAGCAGGGGAAGCCGATGAAAACCTATATCAACGATATCAAAGAGAATGATCAAGTCGAATCCCTCTTTCTGGTTAAAGAGAAATCTTCTGGGATCACCAAAACTGGAAACACCTACCTGAAATTGAAATTGGTGGACCGCTCTGGAGAAATGGAAGGTAGGATTTGGACACTTGCGGAAAACTTCGCTGAACGCTTTGAGAGGGATGATTTTGTCCATCTGACGGGAAAGGCAGTCTCCTTTCAGGAGCACCTTCAATTGAACATCACCCATATTGAAAGAGTAAGGGAAGAAGAAATTCTTTTTTCAGACTTCTTCCCCGTGGCAGAAAAAGATATTGACGAGATGTTCCAATCCCTTTTAGAAGCCAGCCGGCAGATTGAGAACCCGCACCTCAGCCGACTTCTCCAGCTCTTCTGGGAAGATGAATCCTTTGTCAAGCTTTTCAAAATGGCCCCTGCGTCCAAGTGGCTCCATCACAATTATTTGGGGGGCCTCTTAGAACACACCCTGTCCCTGGTACAACTGGCATTAATAAACGCCAGCCATTACAATGGGTTGAACTTGGACCTTTTGCTCACAGCCTCCATCCTACACGACCTGGGTAAAGTGGATGAACTCTCTTACCACCGATCCTTCGACTATTCAGATGAAGGTAGACTCCTCGGCCATATTATCCTCGGGATAGAAAGGGTGGAGGATAAAATCCGCCAACTCCCTGATTTTCCAACGGACCTTTCCATGCTGCTAAAGCACTTCCTCCTCAGCCACCATGGTCAATATATGTGGGGCTCACCAAAAAGGCCGATGACCTTGGAAGCGGTGATGCTCCATTTCCTGGATGATATGGATGCAAAAATTAATGGGATTCAACAATTTATTAAAAAACAGGTTCCAGAGGGATCCAGGTGGAGCGCCTACCACCGTACATTTGAGCAATATTTTTATGTGCCCGGTTTTGGGGATCAGATGGAACCACCCGATAAGATTGAGAAAAACAAATTAGAAGAGGAATGATTGAATCTCTCATTTTCTTGACAAACCGTCCCTCCGTTATTATCTTAAGAGCACGAAAAGAATTATATTTTAGGCATTTCGTTCTGGCTTATTTAGCTTAAGAAAAGGAGAAAGATCAGATGGGTTTTTCCCTTTCCGAAAGAATGAGGCGGATCTTAGAGGCTATTATTGAGGATTACATTCTCACGGCAGAACCTGTGGGTTCAAGGACGATTTCTAAAAAATCGGACCTCAACCTTAGCCCTGCGACCATACGGAATATTATGTCGGACTTGGAGGAGTTGGGTTTACTTTCTCAACCTTACACCTCAGCGGGGAGGATGCCCACGGAGAGGGGACTTCGCTTTTACGTCGATTCCATTATCAATATCCACGAACTCAGTAATCAGGAACAACAGGAGATACGATCCAAATATTTGAGTCCTCTTATGGAGGGGCCAGATCTTTTCAGGGAGACCTCTCGAATCCTTTCCTTATCCTCTCATTATTTAGGAATTGTCTGGACACCCCGGATGAGCTCGGTCGTGCTGCGACATATTGAGTTTGTGAAATTGAGAAGACATTTGGTTCTGGCTATTTTAGTGAGCACAACGGGTTTGGTTCACAATCGGATTATCGAAGTAGAGGAAGATTTTTCGCAATCCGAATTAGACGATCTCTCAGATTATTTGAATAGTTTTTTGGCGGGCCTCACCCTTTATCAGGTGAGAGACAAACTCCTGGAGCAGATGAGGGTAGCCAAAAATGCTTACGATCGTCTGCTTGAACAGGCGCTCAAATTGGGAGAAAAAGCCTTTTCCTCCCTCGATGACACCGATGTTTTTATCGAGGGAAAGACAAATATCCTGAATGAGCCTGAGTTCAGTAATGTTTCGAGAATGACCGATCTCTTTCGGACGTTTGAGGAAAAAGCCACCATGGTGAAGCTCTTGGATAAATTTTTGGATCCGAAAGGGGTCCAAATTGCAATCGGCTCTGAGAGTCAGGTTCAGGAAATGGAAACCTGCAGTGTGGTCACCTCTACTTATGGTTGTAGTGGAGAGGTATTGGGTGTTTTAGGGGTTATCGGGCCTCGGAGAATGAACTATTCGAAAGTGATCCCTCTGGTAGGATATACGGCTAAACTTCTCACGGAGATCCTGGAGACACAATAGATTTCCCTCTCCATTGAGCCCTATCTTCTTGTGAAAGAATTATTTCTAAGGGAAAAAGGATCCTGAATCGAGGCAAAGGCAGGAGTAGAAAAGATGGAGAAAAGAGAGATTAAGAAAAGGGATCAAAACCAAAAGGGATCGGCAAAGAAAGACCAGGAAGATATCATCGAGACCATTGGTGAAGAGCTCCATTTACACTTAGAGGAAGAAAGTCAAGAGAAAGAAAAGGAGATTGAAGAACTTAAAACGATGTTGGAGGAGAAGGAAAAAGAGTTCAAGGAACATCATGACCGCTTGCTCAGGCTGGCAGCCGATTTTGAGAACTATAAAAAGAGGACGGCCAGAGAAAAAGAGGATTGGGGCAAATTTGCCAATGAAGATTTGATCAGGGCGATTCTCCCTTTCATCGATAATCTGGAGAGGGCACTCGATCACGCCCAAAAGGTAGCGGACACGGGGGTCTTGATCGAAGGAGTTCGATTGACCATTCAACAACTTCTTCAGACCCTTAACAAATTTGGACTTTCTTCTTTCCAATCTGTTGGAAAGCCCTTCGATCCGGCCGTGCACGAGGCGATGTTGGTCGTGGAAACAGACAAACATGAACCCAATCAAGTTGTGGAAGAGTTCCAGAAGGGCTACCTATTGAACGATCGACTCTTGCGGCCGGCAACCGTTTCCGTGTCGAAAGCCTCGGAAAAAGAGGTCCAGACATCGAAATGATTTTGAATTTACCCCGTTAGAAATTCCAACGGGGCAGGTAGGCGTAATTATTCTAAAATCTAACTAACCCCACTGCAGAGCAGCAGGGCATTATTTCTAACGGGGTAAATTTTAAGGAGGGGAAATTAAAATGGCAAAGACAATAGGAATTGATTTGGGAACAACCAACTCAGTGGTGGCCATCATGGAGGGAGGGGATCCCGTCGTTATCGCCAATCAGGAAGGGAGCCGGACGACTCCTTCTGTTGTCGCCTTTACCGATAAAGGCGAAAGGGTAGTAGGGCAAATTGCTAAACGTCAAGCAATTACCAACTCTGAGAATACCATCTTTTCAATCAAACGATTGATGGGAAGAAAATACTCGGACCCTGAGGTTCAGAAAGATTTGAAGATCCTTCCCTATAAAATTGTGGAAAATAAGAATGGGGATGCGTGGGTCAGGGTAAGGGATAAGGAGTATAGCCCCCCTGAAATCTCTGCTTTCGTCCTCCAGAAGATGAAGGAGACAGCCGAAGCCTATCTCGGCGAGAAGGTGACGGATGCTGTGATTACTGTTCCAGCTTATTTTAATGATAGTCAGCGTCAGGCCACGAAGGACGCAGGACGGATCGCAGGCTTGAATGTCATTCGGATCATCAATGAACCAACGGCTGCTTCCCTCGCCTATGGTCTCGAAAAGAAGAAGGATGAAAAGATTGCTGTCTTCGACTTAGGGGGTGGAACTTTTGACATTTCCATTCTCGAGTTGGGCGAAGGCGTCTTCGAGGTCAAATCGACCAATGGGAATACCCATCTGGGTGGAGATGATTTTGACCAACGTGTCATCGACTATTTAGCGGACGAGTTTAGAAAAGATCAGGGGATTGATCTGAGAAAAGATCGGATGGCCCTTCAAAGGTTAAAAGAGGCTGCTGAAAAAGCAAAGATTGAACTCTCCAACATGATGGAGACAGACATCAATCTGCCCTTCATCACTGCCGACGCCTCAGGACCGAAGCATCTGAACATGAAATTGACCCGGGCCAAATTGGAAAAATTGACGGAGGATCTCATTGAAATGGTTGAAGGGCCATGCCGACAGGCCGTTGCCGATTCTGGAATTGCAGGCAGGGACATCGATGAGGTCATTCTCGTTGGCGGGATGACCCGGATGCCTAAAGTTCAGGAGAAGGTGAAGCAAATCTTTGGGAAAGAGCCCAATAAGAGCGTTAACCCTGATGAGGCCGTAGGCATTGGCGCTGCAATTCAGGCTGGGGTCCTGAAGGGTGAGGTGAAGGATGTGCTCCTCTTGGATGTCACCCCGCTCTCCCTTGGGATCGAGACACTCGGTGGAGTCTTTACCAAATTGATTGAAAGGAACACTACCATTCCATCGAAGAAGAGTCAGATCTTTTCAACCGCATCGGATAGCCAACCTGCGGTGACGATTCATGTCCTCCAGGGAGAACGAGAGATGGCCGCGGATAATAAAACTCTCGGCCAATTTGAACTGGTAGGGATTCCGCCCGCTCCCCGAGGTATTCCCCAGATCGAGGTCGCTTTTGATATTGATGCTAACGGAATCGTTCATGTCTCGGCAAAGGACCTTGGAACGGGTAAAGAACAATCCATAAAAATTACTGCTTCCAGTGGTCTCAACGAAGACGATATCAAAAAGATGGTCAAAGATGCCGAGGCCCATGCGTCAGAAGATAAGAAGAGACGGGAGCTTGCTGAAGCGAGAAACCAGCTCGATACGCTTATCTATTCGACCGAAAAATCCTTGAAGGAATACGGCGATAAGGTCGATTCCGGAGAGAAACAGAATATCGAAGAGGCGGTGGCCAAAGCGAAAAAGGCGATGGAATTGAACGATCTGAGCGCCATCAAATCTGCCCAGGAAGAGCTCACCCGTTCTTCCCACAAATTGGCAGAGGCCATGTATGCCAAGGCTTCTCAAAAAGGAGCGGCCGGACCCGGTGCTGAGGCCGGCCCTCAGGAAGGTCCCCGACAAAAGACACAAGAAGATGTGGTCGATGCCGATTTCGAGGATGTGGGGAAGAAGTAACATATTTTGATTTCTTTCTTAAAAAGGGCGAGGCGAAAACCCTCGCCCTTTTTTATTTCACATCCCCTATCCTATTCATCATCCCTTTTTGGCTTGTCATCTCTCATGGATTCCCGTTTACAAGCCTGCGCGCAAGCACGAGAATGAGAGAATTGATGAAGTATACAGGTAGATTTGATTTTGTCGCATGATGGTGATAGATTCAAAAGCGTTCAAACTGAAATTTTTTTTCTCACATTAAAAAAGCCTTCCTAAGATCTCCCCTCCCCGGACGGGAGGGGATGAAGGGGAGGGGGAATTAAATTATTTTTGTCCACCCCCACCGTCCGGCGCCATAGTCTCAGTACTGACCTTGGCGTCATTGTGACGGCTCTGGACGGCGGCGCCCCTACCCTTCCCCATCAAGGGGGAGGGTATAAACAACAGGGGGAAGATGAGATGTGGAATTTTTTTGAAAAATTAAAAACGGGTCTTTCTAAAACCCATCAGGGGTTTGTCGAAAAGATCGATCAGCTCTTTCTGGGGAAAAAGACGATCGATCAGGAACTCTTGGACGGATTGGAAGGTCTTCTTTTCGAAGCGGATTTGGGCGTAAAGACGTCTCATCAATTAATAGAGGGGGTAAACCAGGGGCTCAAAAGAGGAGCGCTGCAGGAACCTGAAAAGGTAAAAGAGTATATTAAACAAGAGATCCTGCGGATCCTAAAATCAGGAGAGAAGCCTCTTTCCATCGACTTCTCCCGGACGAAACCATTCGTCTTTATGGTGGTCGGAGTCAATGGCGGTGGAAAGACGACCACCATCGGAAAGATTGCCTACCAATATTCATCGCAAGGGAAAAAGGTTCTGGTCGGGGCTGCGGATACCTTCAGGGCTGCTGCGGTCGAGCAGCTTGAGATCTGGGCAAATCGAGCCGGAGCCGATCTGATCAAACAATCCAAAGGATCGGATCCTTCCGCTGTGGCATTCGATTCCGTCCATGCCGCCAGGGCCAGAGATATCGATCTTGTCTTCATCGATACAGCAGGGAGACTCCATACCAAAGTCAATCTCATGGAAGAGTTGAAGAAGGTGAAACGGATTGTCGGGAGAGAATGTCCGGGGGCGCCTCATGAGATCCTCCTCGTCCTTGACGCCACGACAGGCCAGAACGCCATCTCTCAGGCGAAACTCTTCAACGAAGCCATCGGTGTGACAGGCATCGCTCTGACCAAATTGGATGGAACAGCCAAAGGAGGAATCATTGTCGGAATCACAGAAGAGCTGAAAATTCCAATCCGATACATCGGCGTGGGAGAAGGGATCGATGACCTCAAGAAATTTAACGCTACCGAATTTGTCCAGGCATTATTTTGAGAAATTCGTCTTTCGAGTTCTCGACAAAATCGATAGGCAAAGATAAAGGCACCCGAGCTCGCCAATTTCAAAATACATCTCTTTTTACCGGAAAATACCGTTTCCACCCTATTCATTCCGTCGAAAAACTTTCATAAGTTTGCATTGAAGGACCTATTTCTGCGGCCGAAGGCTCATTTTCGTCTTGATTGCATAGAGCCATGGTGACGGGTGATCATATGGAGACCCGATCAGAATTCGCCGGAAAAACGAAACATATCAAATCTTATTTCATTTCGGCTTTACTCTTAATTATTTGTCTGCTGGTGGGTTGTGTCCATGCCCTGGCACCCTCTCGCCCAAACAGTTGGGTTCATACTCCGATTGATATGAAATCGGTTGCTGATCCCCCAGACCAACCCCTGCTCCAGGTGATCATCGTTTACGGGCCGGCATGGGATCACCACTCAGCTTTACGATTGATCTGTCCCAGTCGGCCGGTTCTGTTTTGGGACCCCGGCGGTGGTTATGGCGTTGATCTTCCAGAGGATGTGAGAAGCAGGGATCTGATACGCATCAACCCGCCCGACCTTGAAACGTACTTACAGCATATCTGGCATTTTAGCAGCTTAGAGGTGGAGGTCTTCGAATGGGATCTGAAACCGGAAGAAGCCCGTGAATTGTACGATGTCCTCCTCAACGGAACTGATAAAAATCACCCTTCGAGTCGGTTCACGACGACGACCATCGGGTTGTTTTGCAGTGTGGCGATTAGCGATTTTTTACACCGTTTTGCCAGTAAGACCCTGACCGTTCCCAAATCTTTCTTCCTCCCAGAACATCTGGCCCGCGTGCTGTATACCCAGTCACCCAAGCGCGTGCTGGCATTTCGTCGTGGTAAACAGACCGCCTATTTCCCTCCTGGGATGACTTCGGGCGATTCTCATTCATCTCGTATTCTTAAGTAACTATGCCATTGTTGTTCCAAACAAAAAGCAACTTCTTCTCCATTTTCCCTTAGGTTCAAAATTTTTCTAAGACGTGGTAAGATATTTTTAATTGAGGAAAGTAGGTGACCAGCCAGTTTAAGAACTCATGGAACTGGAACAAAAAGTTAAGGTCTTTGATCTCCTATAGGCTGTGAAACATGATGCGTGGAGTAGGTTAATAAAGGAATTGAAACTTGTTATAGTGTGAGACCCGATCCTCTTATACTGTCGAACTGTTAGATCTGAAAAAGACGGGCATGAAAATGTTGCATTGGTGGCCGATCTTTCCACAGAAACGACAAATGAAGATTCCATTTCTTATCCGCTTGCTCCTCTTTTTCTTCCTCATAACGGGGCTTGTTCAATCTATCAACGCTGAACAACCCGACTACCTTTCACCCTTAGAAAAAGCGATTGTCCGTGAGATAAACATAGCAAGGATGAATCCCAAAGGCTACGCTTCTTTTCTTGGAAAATGGAAGCCGTACTATGATGGGAAGCTACTCAAAATTCCCGGCGAGACGATCCACATGACCAAAGAGGGAGTGACCGCAGTCAATGAAGCAATCGGCTCTATGCGTTCTATGAATCCAGCCCCTCGACTCACCCCATCGAAAGGCATGTCCCGGGGAGCAAAGGATCATGTGAAGGATCAAGATTCATCAGGTTCCAGCCAACACAAGGGCAGTGATGGAAGTCAGCCTTGGGATAGAGTAAATCGCTATGGGACTTGGGAGAAAAGCATAGGTGAGAATATATTCTATGGCAGTGACAAAGCTCAAAATATTGTTATGGGTTTAATCATAGACGATGGCGTTCCAGGTCGCGGACACAGAAAAAATATCTTCGGCCCAGACTTTCATGTTATTGGAGTTGCCTGTGGTCACCCTGGTACTTTCAGGACTGTTTGTGTCATTACTTTTGCGGGAGGATATAAGGAGAAAAGCGGGAAATAAACCCGGATGTTGCTAAAAAGGCGAGGCATGTGAACCCCGGACAAGCTGGTCGAAAAGGCTTCGAGGCGAACCTTCTAGCAAACCGGCACCCGCGAGCCGTCTCGTTATCAGAGATCACTTGATGTCAATTCTTTCTATTTCCTCTAAATCTCGCAAAAACCGCCATTCGAAGCCTTGAAGAGCGGTTTGTCCGGGGTTATTTCTGCAACCGGCAGGTAGAGAATCAAGGAAAAACCATTTTCTCAAGGGCTTTGATTCTCGCCTCTAAGGCACCAAATTTCTTCTCTAAATCTGCGTAAGAGAATTTTATCATCGAACCCAATTCCTCTTTGACTTCGCCAAAACCTTCTTTCATCTTCTCTTTGATGGAAGCAACTTCTTCTGTCACCTGTTTGATCCCGTCCCTCAGGCTCTCCATTCCGTCCTTTAATCCGCCCATATCTGTGCTGCCCCCCTCCTTGGCATGAACCAAATAGGCTTCTCTCTCCTCCTTGATTTTTTGAAGAAGGTGTTCTACTTTCTGGATCGATTGATCAAAGGTAGACTGGTTCTGGACTTTAAGCTCCTGAATTCCGTCTCTCAATTCTTTCCTTATTGGATCGATTTCCACTTTCCCTTCTTTTGCCAACTTCTCAAAATCGGCTTTGACCTCCTGCCTCCACTCAAGAATCTGATTTCTATTTTCCTCTTTCGATTGGCGGAAGTTTGACTTCGTTTCTTGCCTCAGCTTTTCCAGATCTTCTCGGGTGGTCAGGCCCATTAATATTTTATCCAAATATTCCCTTGTTTCTTTGTCCATATCCTTCTTTGCCCCCTTATGGATATGATACTTGAATATCATAGACTCCTTAGAATATCAATTCATTTCTGCACAGCATTTTTTTCTTGACAAAAAACCTGTTTACAAGTATTTTAGTACTGATAACTGGAGAAATTAAAGCAGGCAATACAACGAGGTATTGCGCAATGACAATGGCGTCAAAGAAATTTGGCATCTTTTTATTCTGAACCTGCAGAAGAAACCTCGTTAGGGTGGGGGAAATCTTCTGATAAATAGAAAGGGAAATAATTCGGGAGTGCTTCATCCCTAAATGCTGGACATGTGTCATTTTGACATGAATAGAAAACAAAAAAGGATCCAAATATTCCTGGCTATATCATTTATTTTCTTCCTTTCAGTTTTTTCAGGTTATCTCTATTACAATAATTATGCAGAAACTGATCTCCCCTCTGCCAAACCAACGTTTGACAATCTTGATCAAGATTATCTACTAACTGACCAGCAGAATAGATCGTCAGCAGTCGAGCAAACCGCCTCTTCTTTTATCCTCGAAACCTATCTATTTCGTCAGCCTCCTGACCTCTCCTTTGGCATTCCCTCTCTCGATCAGAAGCTCTTAGCCCTCCGTTGTTGAAAATGTCTCCTCGCCATCGCTCACTGGATCATGCTTTCATTGATTTACCGATATTTTGTATCAAGAAAAATGGTAGACTGAAATTCTAAGAAGAAAAGGAGGTGATCGTGAACTAACTGAGTTTTTCCTGGTAAGCTAAGATTAATATCTTTAAAAAAAAGACTGAAAGGGGTGAATATCTCATGCCGATTACCAGAAGGCAATTTTCAAAGTTTTTTGTACGTACAAAGAATCCTCATGCCCCAGATCTTTGGCTAACCTCCAAAAGGCAGTGACTGAAGAGCCAAATGTAATGTCTATACCATGAACACTAAATACAAAGATTTTCTAAGGAGGTAAATTATGAAGGAAGAGGACATGTTAAGCAACAAACTCTTAGATGTCATAGAATCCCATGGAGTGAGCAGAAGGGATTTTCTAAAATACTCTGCTTCCATAGCGGCCTTATTCGGAATCTCACAATTTGAATTTGCCACGAAGATTGCTCAGGCAATGGAAAGTGCCTCTAAAAAACCTCCGGTCCTCTGGCTGGAGGGGCAGGATTGTGCTGGATGTACTATCTCATTTACTCAAATCCTTAACCCACCTGCTACGACCATTATTTTAGACAAAATTTCTCTTAGATATCATGAAACCGCTATGGCCGCCGCAGGACATCTTGCTGAAAAGGTCTATCATGATACGGTAAAGGAAGGCGGGTATGTGTTGGTTGTGGAAGGTTCTGTACCCTCAGCCGGTGACCGTTTCTGTATGGTGGGTGGGAGACCCTTCAGAGTGATTTTAGAGGAAGCAGCCCAAAAGGCCGGTGCAATCATTGCAGTGGGAGCTTGCGCTACCTATGGTGGCATTCCTGCAGCAACTCCATCCAAGGGTATTGGACTCAACAAAGCTCTCCCTGGAAAAACAGTAATCAATCTTCCCACCTGTCCAGTTCATCCAGATCATTTAGCTGGAACAATCCTCTACTTCCTGACTACAGGAAAAGTTCCCCCACTGGACAATATTGGTCGTCCGTTGATCTATTATGCTGAGTCCATTCATGATAACTGTAGACGACGGGCTCATTTCGACGAAAACCGATTTCTCGAGGATTGGAATGACCCTAATCAGAGAGAATGGTGTCTGTCGCATAAGGGCTGTAAGGGGCCTCTGACTAACTCTGACTGTCCAATCCGAAGATGGAATGATGGAATTAATTTCTGCATCGATTGCGGAGCTCCATGCATGGGATGTGCACAACCAGAATTCTACCAGGATATGTCTCCTCTTTACACGGCTGAGAGCGAAATTTCAAAAAGGATTTTGGCTATGAAAGAGGCCGGTTTGTTCAAGAGAGAAAATAGCTAAAGAAAGGGGTATTGCATATGGCTAAGAGAATAACGATAGACCCTGTAACACGCATTGAAGGACATCTAAAAATTGAAGTAGAGGTTGAAGGGGGCAAGGTGAAGAATGCATGGAGTAGCGGAACCATGGCCCGTGGCTTTGAGGCCTTACTCCAAGGGAAGGACCCTCGAGATGCCTCTTTCGTCACCTCCCGGTTCTGCGGGGTTTGCTATAGTGTTCACCAACTGGCCTCCGCTCGTGCTCTGGATGCCGCTTTTGGAGCAAAGGTCCCTTGGGCGGGGCATCTCATTAGAAACCTGGTCATGGGTGCACAGTATATCTATGACCACCCGCTCCATTTTTACCAATTGAGTGCACTTGACTATATTGATGTCATGGCGGTTGCCAATTATAAGGGGAAGGATAAAGACTTACTGGCTGTAAAGGATAAGGTTGTCAATTTGGTAAAGGCTAAAGATACTTATCCTCTTACCCCAAGATATGTCCCAGATCAGTTTTCCGTTAAAGACCCAGAGGTAGTCATCACTGCTGTCAAGCATTATATTGATGCCATGAAAATGCATGCACAGGCCAGAAACATGGGGGCGATCTGGGGCGGCCGAACTCCCCATTACCAGAATATTGTGGTCGGAGGCGTCACTTCATATCCTGATATAAACCAGGTTGCCCGCTTCCGCACGATGCTCGATGAGCAGGCAAAGTTTATTAATGAGGTCTATATACCGGATGTCCTGGCCTTTGGGACGGGTCCACTTTGGGAACTCGCCAAGATGGGTTTAGGAGGTGGTCATTACAATTATTTATCCTACGGAGCTCTCGAAAAGGATCCAGAAGGCAAATCCCTTGTTTTTCCAGCAGGTGTCATCATGGGTTTGAACCCAGCGAATATCAAGGTTGAGGCCTTTAATCCTCAAAAAATCACTGAGTCGGTGAAATTTGCCTGGTATAAGGAAAACAAACCCGTACACCCATATCAGGGTGAACAGGTGTTTGATCTTGACAAAAAGGAAGCCTATTCCTTTGTTAAAGCCCCTCGCTATAACGGTAAACCTATGGAGGTAGGACCTCTGGCACGGATGCTTGTAGCCAAAAATCCCTCTGTCCTCGGATTAGTGGGTAAGGGGGCGAAACCCGGCGCTGTGGCTCGCCATGCAGCCCGGGCAATAGAAACAAAGTTGGTAGTGGATGCTTGTTATGAATGGTGTGATAAGCTTCTCACCGAAATGACCAAGCCTGGTTTCAAGATTCAAGATAAGGAACATTGGGATCCGCCAGAAAACGGCATTGGCGCCGGGTTTTACGAAGCACCCCGTGGGGCTTTAGGTCATTGGATTGAAGTCAAAGAGAAAAAGATTAAGAATTATCAAGCCGTCGTTCCATCTACTTGGAATGCATCGCCTCGTGATGAAAATGGAGTCCGTGGGCAATATGAGGAATCCCTCATCGGTACTCCCGTCCCCGATCCTGAAAATCCCATCAATGTTGTTCGGATCATTCGCTCCTTCGATCCTTGCCTCGCTTGTGCGATCCACCTCATTGACCCGAAGACCAACGAAATCCGGAAATTCCTTATAGAATGATTAAAGTGAATAATGTTTCCGAAAAAATCAAAGGGGGGGAGAGAAAAACTCTCCCCCCAAAATTGTCATTTTAGGGGTAGGCAACCTTTTGCTCTCTGATGAGGGGGTAGGCGTTCATGTAGCCAATGAGCTAATGAAGAAGAACCTACCACCAGAGGTTTCAGTGGTTGAAGGAGGGACCGATGGGT
Source organism: uncultured delta proteobacterium (assembly GCA_963827685.1). Classification (GTDB taxonomy): domain Bacteria; phylum Desulfobacterota; class BSN033; order BSN033; family UBA1163; genus UBA1163. Next base: position 1,114,780 of record CAWHBU010000003.1, read on the forward strand.
TCCTTCTCTTGAATATTATCACAGAGGCCGACCGCTTAATCGTAATTGACGCCGTAAAAGGGAATGCTGTTCCCGGCTCCATCTATCGTTTCGACATTGGCGAAGTTCGAAACTGTCCGGCTGGTTTTAAAACATCGGTTCACCAGATTGGGATCTTAGAGGTTTTAGACCTGTCAGAACTGATAGGAAAAACTCCCCATACAACTGTGATCGGCATTGAACCCAAGTCCCTGGAAATGGGAATGGAACTTTCCCCAGAAATCAAGGCGAAAATCCCGAGAATTATTGAGTTAGTAATGAATGAGTTAAAAACAAACAAAGCCTTGTCCCTAAAAGGCAGAGCAAAACGTTGATATGAAGATCCCTGTCTTTCTTTGCTAAATCTTCAACTCCTTCTAAAAAATCATTCAAATTAGTTGGCTCATTTTTATGCTTCAAAAACATTCTCCTTTTAGATTAGATGCATAAAAGTCACCCCCTATGATCTAAGGGCAGTTCAAACCAAAAATCGACGCGGACAATATATGGGATAGGAGATAGCGTCCGGGGGTATTACATCAATTCCTATTCATATTGAAGCCCTTTTAAAAGAGGGTTAATATAGGTATATGAAACGGGCTGAAATTGGGATCACCGGAATCGTCCAGGGAATCGGATTTAGACCCTTCATCTACAACCTGGCTCAAAAACACCTGATCCGAGGATGGGTTCTCAATAATGAAAAGGGAGTTTTGATCGATGCCGAAAGCGAAGATGGCAATCTTGATCGGTTCATTCAGGGCATCCCCAAGCTCGCACCGCCATTAGCCCGGATTGAATCGTTTCATGTGAAATACCTTGAACCTCTGGGCTACAGCACTTTTGAAATCAGGAAGAGTGAAGAGACTCAAGAGAAATTTACCCTCATCTCTCCTGATGTGGCCACCTGTGACCAATGCCTTTTCGAGCTTTTCTCACCTCAAAACTTTCGATACCGATACCCATTTATTAACTGTACTCTCTGCGGTCCAAGATTTACAATTATCCGGGACATCCCTTACGATCGCCATAAAACGACAATGGCTCCTTTCAAAATGTGCCCTGTCTGTCAGAAAGAGTATGAAGACCCATCTGACCGGCGGTTTCATGCTCAACCCAATGCCTGCTCTGCCTGTGGCCCCCTTCTTCATCTGGAGGATAGGGAAGGGAAAGAAGTTCCTGGAGATCCGATTGTGAAGACCTTGGACCTCCTATCAAAAGGAAGGATTGTGGCAATTAAAGGGCTGGGAGGGTTTCATCTGGCATGTGATGCAAAAAATCAAGACGCTGTCTCCTCGTTGAGGTCCAGAAAGTTTAGAGAGGATAAGCCCTTTGCCGTGATGTGCCAAAATCTTCAGGAAGTGAAGGAACACTGTGAAGTCAACGAAGAAGAAGAGAAGTTATTGCTGAGTGTGGAGAGGCCCATTGTCATTCTGAGAAGGAGGGGAAATTCTCCGGTTGCCCATGCTGTCGCTCCTTATCAGGATACCCTTGGTGTCATGCTCCCCTACTCACCGCTTCACCATCTTCTGTTCAACGGTCCCCTCAAGACATTGGTGATGACGAGCGGCAATGTGAGTGACGAACCCATCTCTTATAAGAATGAGGAGGCCTTTCGCCGTCTCTCCAAAATCGCCGACTATTTCCTCTTTCACAACCGTGAGATCCATATGAGGTGCGATGATTCGGTAACAAGGATCTTCGAAGAAAAACCTTACATCCTCCGGAGGTCAAGAGGTTATGTCCCCTTCCCTGTTAAACTTTCTTTCCCCATCGAAATGATCCTGGCCTGTGGTGGGGAACTGAAAAATACTTTTTGCCTGACCCGTGGCCAATACGCTTTCATAAGTCATCACATCGGAGACCTTGAGAATTTAGAAACCCTGACCTCTTTTGAAGAAGGCATCGAGCATTTCAAGAGGCTCTTCTATATTGAGCCAAAGGCAGTCGCCTATGATCTTCATCCGGATTATCTCTCTACCCAGTATGCCCTTTCGATTCCAGATATTCCAAGAATGGGTGTCCAGCATCACCACGCCCACATTGTGAGTGCAATGGCTGAAAATGGAATGGAAGGGGATGTGATCGGAGTCGCTCTCGATGGAACAGGTTTTGGATTGGATGGCACCATCTGGGGAGGTGAATTTATCAAGGCAAATCTAAGAGATTTTGATCGATTGGCCCATCTGAAAAAAGTTCCTATGCCTGGAGGTTCGATGGCCATTAAAGAGCCCTGGCGAATGGCGATGGTTTACCTTTCTGAGGCTTTCGGGGATGAAACCACGAAACTGAAGATTGACCTGATAAGAAGAATTGATCCTCAAAAATGGGACGTTTTAAAGAGGACCATCGAAAAAAAGATTAATACCCCATTGACTTCGAGCATGGGTCGCTTCTTCGACGCCATCTCTTCCCTTCTGTCCATACGAGATGAGGTCCACTATGAAGGACAGGCAGCCATCGAACTGGAGATGATCGCGGATCACGGGGTAAAAGAAGAATATCCTTTCACCATTCAAAAAGATGAAAAGCCTATGGTGGTTGATTCACAAGAGATGATAAGGGGGATAGTCCGTGATCTGATAGATGGGGCGCCCGCCTCGAAAATCTCAGGAAAGTTTCATAGAACCATAGCTGGCTTTATCATCGAGACGTGTGAGTCGATCCGATCCAAGGAAGAGTTGAATCGAGTCGTCCTGAGTGGTGGAGTCTTTCAAAATATTTTCCTTCTTTCACTTGTCACAGAAGGTTTGAAAAGATCGGGTTTTGATGTCTATACTCACCATCTGGTACCTCCCAATGACGGCGGGGTCTCCTTAGGGCAGGCGGTCATTGCCCAGATGAGGTTATTTCAAAGTCTGTCATAATTGAGGAATTGCAGGGTTATTTAAGTTCTTTGGGTTATTTTGGTTCTTTGGGTTATTTGAGTTGTTTGGGTTACTTGAGTTCTTTGTGTTAACTCAATAACTCAATAAACTTAATTTACTCAATGAACCTTATAAATTCATAAATTTGGAGTTATTACAATGTGCTTAAGTGTTCCCGGAAAAATTGTAAAAATTAAAAACAACATGGCCAGAGTGGATGTCGGCGGCATGCTTAGGGATATCTCGCTGGACCTATGTCCAGAAGTTTCTCTCGGTGAATATGTCCTTATTCACGCAGGCTTTGCCATTCAAAAGGTTGACGAAGAAGAAGCTAAGGAGACGTTGGATCTTCTGAGAAAAATGGCAGGGGCGATATGACTGTCCGCGAATCAAGGCAAAGACGCAGAATATTTTTGAATTGTCATTGCGAGCGATCCCGCCTTGGCGGGAGAGCGTGGCAATCTCATCTATTGATACAAGATTGCTTCGTCGCTATCGCTCCTCGCAATGACAAATGCTTCTTGGACTTTTTATAATTTATGGATTCATATGAAATTCATAGATGAATTCCGGGATAAAGAGATTGCGGAAGGACTAATTCAGAGGATTCATAAAACCTCTACCCGTCCCATCCAGTTGATGGAGGTTTGCGGAACGCATACGGTCTCCATCTTCCGGTATGGAATAAGAGGCCTCCTCCCGGAGCACGTCAGGCTTCTCTCCGGTCCGGGCTGCCCTGTCTGCGTCACTCCCAATAATGATATCGATCTGGCCATTGCCCTCTCAAGGCAAAAGGATGTCATCATCGTCACCTTCGGTGACATGATGAGAGTTCCTGGCTCGACATCAAGCCTGCAGAAAGAGAAGGCTGAGGGAAGGGATATCCGAATCATCTACTCTTCTCTTGAAGCATTAAAAATAGCGAAGGAAAATTTCGGGAAGAGAGTGGTCTTCTTGGCCATAGGTTTCGAAACCACTTCTCCTACCATAGCCGTGGCGATTCTCCGGGCCAAAGAAGAAAAGTTACAAAATCTCTCTTTCTTGAATAGTCAGAAACGGGTTCCCCCTGCCCTAATTGCCCTCTTACAATCGAAGCAGGTCAAGATCGATGGGTTTATCCTTCCAGGCCATGTGAGTACAATCATTGGGACAATTCCCTACCAATTCATTGCAAAAGAGTTTGGCCGACCTGCTGTGATCACAGGCTTTGAGCCTTTGGACATTCTTCAGGGTATTTGGATGCTCATCAAACAGATCGAAGAGAACCGCGCGGCCATTGAGATTCAGTATCGAAGAGTCGTCCACGAAGAGGGTAATCCAATTGCCTTGAGTAAGATCGATCAAGTCTTCGAAAAAGGCGAAAGCCGGTGGAGGGGCATTGGATTGATACCGGATAGCGGATATCGTTTTAAAGAATCTTATAAAGAAATGGATGTTAGGAATTTCGATGTGGAAGTAGAGCCATCCAAGGAGCATCCTGAATGTCTTTGTGGAGAAGTGCTTCAGGGAATCAAGAGCCCTTTGGAATGTCGCCTGTTCAAAAAGCTCTGCCATCCAGAAAACCCAATTGGCGCTTGCATGGTCTCCATCGAAGGAACCTGTCACACCTACTTTAAGTTTTCATGAAGCCCGACATAACGTATAGACTTGTAGCGCCCCCATTTACTGGGGGCGAGGGGCGAATGGATAGAATTCGTCGGCAGTAAATGCCGACGCTACAAAAATTGAACAGAAGGTGAATAATTTATGAGCGACGAAAAGATCCTTTTGGCCCACGGGAGTGGAGGAAAGCTTTCCCACGATCTGATTAAACAGATTCTTCTGCCTCAGTTCAGAAACCCTTTCCTCGAACCATTGGATGATAGTGCGAAGATCACCAATCAGCACGGATCAATTGCTTTTACGACGGATTCCTATGTGGTCAATCCCATTTTCTTTCCAGGCGGAGATATTGGGAAATTGGCCGTATGCGGGACAGTGAACGATCTCTCAATGGTGGGGGCTACTCCATCGTATCTTAGCCTTTCGCTGATTGTTGAAGAAGGGTTCTCCATCGAGCTTCTCAAACAGATCGTCTCTTCGATCCATGAAACAGCTGAAAAGGCAAGAGTGAGCATTGTTACAGGTGATACCAAAGTAGTGGAACATGGCGCAGCAGATCAATTGTTTATTAATACTGCAGGGATCGGATGGGTCAGGCCGGGGATCAACCTTTCAGGGATCAATGCCAGATCAGGAGATAAAATTCTTTTAAGCGGTTACCTGGGAGATCACGAGATGGCTGTCCTCTCCCAAAGGGAGGGATTTAGATTCCAGGGTGAATTAAAAAGTGATTGCGCTCCATTAAACGATCTGGTCGGGAAAATGCTCGATGCCTGCCCTTCCATTCGCTGTATGCGGGACCCCACACGCGGCGGTCTGGCCACAACCCTCAACGAGATTGCATCGATGTCCAATGTGGGGATGGTGATTGAAGAAGAAAAGGTTCCTGTACGAGAATCGGTCAAGGGAATCTCTGAGCTCTTGGGTTTGGACCCGCTCTATCTTGCTAATGAAGGGAAATTGATCGCCATCTGCCCACCCAACGAAGAAAAGCGGTTGTTGGAGATAATGAAAAGCCACCCCCTCGGCAGAAACGCGGAAATCATTGGAAGAGTGACTGAGGAAAATCGAAAGAGAGTGACTCTCCACACATTGATCGGTGGCCACCGAATTCTGGATATGTTATCCGGTGGTCAGTACCCGAGGATCTGCTAACACTCAATTCGTTGCAGCGTTGAGTTTCGACATCGATCGATAGAACCAGTTATGAGAGGTGATCCAAATCCCGATTTAGGATACGGTCTTTGCGAGCGAAGCGAAGCAATCTCGCTTTTCGCGATGAGATTGCCACGCCTGCGTGCCGGAACGTTTGGCTGCACATATCTGCTTCATAAAGACAAGCACTTCGGCGTGCAGGCACGCACCTTTCAGGTGCTCGCAATGACGGATTGAGAAAGGGCTTCCCTTTTCTAAATCGGAATTTGGGGGTGATGCTTCACCTGACAGGCAATGTCAAATATAACATTAACTCCTTCCTGAAGTAAAGTATGCACGATTTGGGGTGCTGTCCTAATTTGCCCTCTCAATTAAATCCCTGATAGACCAAAGTTCCTTTGTCACGCCTGCCGCCATTGCTGGGCTTATCCTCAATGTGCTATGAATCCTCACAAAATTGTAATGGGTGAAATGAAGGGCCACAGCCGCTTTCAGGTTTTCAAGCTTCTTGCTAAAGGCATTGGTTAAACGGGTAAACCGTCGCATTTGCATCCTGACAGTTAGGTTCTGCCTTTCCACAAACGAAGTACAAATCTTATTCAAATTCGGATTTCCCGTAATATACTCTTTTAGGACGGAAACGACCCTTGGAGGACTGTATCTACCCGGCCCAATGGGTTCAGCCTCATAGGACTTTACGATCTGCCCATAATCAATGTCTGCACCAAAGACCGCTTCAACAGCTTCCACATAAGCTTTTAGCTTATCAGAACTTAATTGAATCCGATTGCTAAGACGGGATGATAAATCAGAAATAAAAGCCTGAGCGGTAGGCAGATCACGTTTTCCAACCCTATAAGTAGGGATTAATTTTGTTTCTGAATCAAGGGCAATGAAGGTGTAAAAATCGCCCACCTTATCAGGATCGTCATTTAAACCGACGTGGCGCTGTTTCTTTCCCACAAATGACCAGACTTCATCAACTTCAATGTCCTTACAGGTTAAATTACGCATGGAGGTATCCATGATCTTTTCACAGGTATTGCCAACAGTAACCATAAGGCGCATGATAGTATCTTGATGAACTCCTGTCATTCGCTCAATAGAACGAATCGAAGACCCTTCAACTAACCCTCCAATGACCATCTCTTGTTTTTCGGTTTTTAAAATATTCATTGCAATCCTCCCAAGAATTTGATATAAACCAACATGGAGCGCAGGGGACTTGAACCCCTAACATCCGGGTGTAAATCCCAGTGTTGGCTGCCCATTCCGCGCCCCACGAAGTTTTTGGGGAACAGGTTGCATAAAAGCCTATTCCCCTTTTATTTTGTCTTGTTATTTCAATCATGTAAGATATTATAATAAATTTATTATAATATGTCAAGAAAAAAATGCTTGCAAATATAATTTTTTTATTATATCTTTATGAAGGAATGGACATTCAAGGTATTTATTGACGAAAACGGAGATTGCGATTTTCTTATATGGAGAAAAGAGCTCTCCCCGAAAGCGCGTAAAAGAATGGATCAAATAATCGATCACATGGAAATTACAAAAGACTGGACTCAGACGGCTTATTTTAGGCCATTAACGGGTTACCCCGGAATATGTGAAATCCGATTTATTGTATCAAACATACAGTATAGACCCTTAGGATGTCGTGGACCAGACCCAGGAATGTTTACTTTACTGGTTGGGGCAAAAGAACAGGGTGATGAATTTATACCAAAAGGTGCTCTGGATTTAGCTACCAGAAGACGTGCAATGGTTCTTACGGATAGGAGATATATCGATGACTATTAGCGATAAACGTAAAAAAAGACTTTTTGAAGAATTGAAGAATAAAGAAGAGAGAGATGCTTATCTGTCATCCAGTGTTGATGTGGGCGTGGCTTTTCAGATCCGAGCACTACGAGAACAAAGAAACTGGAATCAAACAAAATTAGCCGACGAAGCGAAGATGCAACAAGAGAGAATATCAACGCTTGAAAACCCAAGCCACTCTCCTACCTTAGCAACACTTAAAAAATTAGCCAGCGCATTTGATGTTGGGTTGATTGTTAGATTTGCTCCTATAAGCGAATTAGTTAAATATGAATTAAATCTACACTCAAAGTCACTGGAAGTTCCAAGTTTTGAAGAAGAGGAATATTTTAAAGAAAAGCCAATATATGAATCATCCAAAATTTTCCTGACTGCTAATATACAGGGGACAAGCCACACTCCTACTGTAGAAGCAACACTCTTGAAAGATCATTATTCCAAAGATGCCAGCGACCAACCGGGTTCCAAAGATGTTTATTCTCAGTACATGGGGCGACCAAAGGTTGCCCAGATCTCTGATTACTTCCGCAAAAAAAAGCCTGAATCTGAGAATGAGGAAAAGAGTTCTATCCAAGATAAGATATCAAATGTTGGAGGATAGCCATGAAGTTATTATCCGTTAATCTTGCAAGAACTATTTTATTGGGTCCTATGTCAGATATAAACCCACGGGGGGCAAGTCTTAATTCTATTTTATTCCCATTTTTGGTGAATACATACAAGTTTAAGAAAGTACCTTCTTTAACAGAAATTCCCGATTTGTCGAAGGGGGTAAAGTTTGAACTCGGAGATTTTGATATTGGGGGTGATTATCCAATTGTTGTGAATCTCACCTTTTATAACGATGGTGTAATTGCAGATAGCGGTTCATCTACTAATCATACCGATGCCTTTTTGGAAGACATGTATGCTAAGTTTTCCGAACTTTTCAAAATGCCTCCGCCTGAATCCATAATAAGAAAAAGAGTCTACTTGAGCCAACTCTATGTATCTACGGATAGATCTTTAGAAATAATTAATCCAAAAATAAAACTGATCTCACAATATTTGTCTGAAACTGTTGAGGAAGGAAACGAACTTTTCGAGCTTGGCGGAATATCTTTTTGGCCCGATCAAATAAGTAAGGTTCCTCCTGCTCCATTTAGGTTTGAAAGGAAAATTGGTGCGCCTTTTTCCGAAAATAGATACTATTCGGTGGCTCCGCTTTCAACAGATAAACATCTTGAATTGCTTGATAAATTGGAGAGCATCCTATCTTAAAACAAAATAAAAGCAAAACCGCAGAAACCTCCATTAAAGCACTAACAAAGGCTATTCTCGATCTCCACGGCTGTAAGGCAACGTGGATTAAATCTACCCCAGTTAAAGAAGTATTTGAGGGCGAAACCGTTTGGGAAGGGGTTGTTCAGGTATTCGAGATTGACCACCCCAAATCTAAGCTTTGTTATGCGTGGTCTTATGGGTTGGATAAATCAAAGAAGAGGCGATTCTTTACGGTGCTGCATCAAGGGGTTGTTGATTCACCAGAAAAAGCGGTAAGGGCAGCGATTATGAAAGAAGTAAAGTCGTCTTGACAGTCCGTATAAGGCTTGATAGAATAAGACACTCTAATTAGCTTAGAATGATTCTTAATAGGTGAAGAAATCCGATGGCGGTCGGATTTCTTCTATTTTCATGATTTGGGATACTTCTAAATCATATCATAGGAGTATGCCCAAATGCAAGCCCTTTTTTATAATGAACAAAAAATAAGAGCAGGTAATTGTATGACTTTTGCACGAGTCCCATGTGAAACAAAAGGTAAAATTGATAAAGCTGGTAAGATTCTTGTGGAAGGAAATGGAAATTATGATGAAGAATCTTTCGCTAAGGCAATAGATTTGGTTAATAGTTGGAGAGCTTGTCATGCTTATCCAATAAATACCTTTCAAGCTACACTTAGGGTAAAGCTGAAAAGTGGATTATATGGACGTAACCCAATAGCTGCACAAAGATTAAAACGAATGCCAACCATCATTGATAAGCTTCGACAATACCCTGCTATGCAACTAACAACCATGCAGGATATCGGTGGGCTTAGGGCTATTCTTGATACGGTCAAGAATGTTTATAAATTGGCACAAGATTATCGAGATAATAAGGGACTCTTGCATGAATTAGTTCAGGAGAAGGATTATATTGAGAACGCACGAGATGAAGATGGATATAGAAGTTTACACATGATTTATAAATACAAGAACAGTGCTGTCCGGTTAAGAATTGAATAAAGACAATTGGTTACAGAAATCGGGTTTTTTAATATCATCAAAAAAACCTGAAAGCACCTGATAAATGGGGTTTTTCTCGAATAAAGTGATGCTCAAGATTTGCAGGATTTCGTTGAGACTTCGGTCGAGTTTCAATTCTTTCTTGATAATAGCGGGGAGAACATAAATACTTATTGCAATCCAGATTTGGGTTTTCACTGCATTCTCGGAGGTTCCATAAAAGGATTTGATTCGAAGGTGCTGTTTGATCCACTTGAAGAAGAGTTCCACCTGCCAGCGGCATTTGTACAGTTGGGTAATGGTCAGAGGGTTGAGCATAAAATTGTTTGTCAGGAATACGAATCGTTTGGACGTTACGATATCGAAATAGCTGATCCGGCGAAGGGGATCGGGATATTCCTGGGAGGTCTTTGGGCCATTGAGAAGAATCGTTTGATCGCTTCGGAGTCCCGTGGTTTTGTCGACGAGGCGGTAGCTTCGACGAGTGCAATCGAGATTTCTCTTGGCGCGAATGATAAAGAAGGCTGAATGGAGGGCGAACACATACAGGCGGGCAAAATCGATATAGCCGCGATCCATAATGTAAAAAGAGCCAGGCTCTAAGATCAATTGGTCGAGGAGATTGACGTCGTGAACATTGCCTTCGGTAACGCGGATAAAGCAGGGGATACTGCCATGGAGGTCCATCAGCGTATGGAGTTTGATGGCGCCTTTGCGTTTGCGAAAATGGGCCCAAGGAAAAAGCGAGAGACAGAGATCGATCGTCGTCGAATCGAAGGCATAGGCGGCTTGATCCAAGAGCACGCCGAAATCTTCTTTGGCATACAGGTACCTTGCTCTTCGGATCAGCACTTGAGCAAAATCGGCGTAGATCCGCCAGTCTCTGTTTTCGTTGGCTTCGGCCAGGGTGCTTCGAGCGACTTTGCTCCGAATCCCTACATGGTAGAGTTTGGACTGCAAGGCGCGCAAGCACGTTTCGGTCTCGCGAAGACTTTCTCGGTAAGTAAGCTGGGCGAAGGCCATGCAGAGAAATTGATCGAAACAGGAAAATCTTCGGACTCGGTAATTGCCTTGGTATCTTCGCACACACTTGTTGAATTCGTGTTTGGGCAGAAAGTTTATGAGTTGTGAAAAGATCATTCGTCCACAGTGCATTGACCATTCCTTTCCACTCTGAGATGGAAGTATTATGGCCAATAAAAGCAGACGATCTGAAATCGAAAACGGTCATTGTTATGTTTATCCTATTAACATTGTTTAACATTGTCAGTTTTTAAAAATCCTTAACCGGACAGTACTGATACAAGAATAAGAAAGTACCCCAATATAATGGTCTACGATTAGAGCTTCAGATTCGTACAAAAAAACAACATGCATGGGCTACCGCAGTGGAAACAATGGGGACCTTCTTAGGGCAAGCATTGAAGTCTCGGCAAGGGGATCGAGAATGGATCAATTTCTTTGCGGTTACTTCAGCGGCTTTTGCACATCTGGAAAGAAGTCCCTTAATAGCTCGTTATAGCCACTTATCTCGTAAAGAAACTTTTTCAGCAGTTGCAGAAGCAGAGGCAAACTTAGGTGCATTTGAGAAGATGGGTGCGTTTTCTGCTGCCGCTGATCAAATAGTAAAGCATAAACATGAAAAAAAGTGGTTTTATCATCTGATTGAGTTAAACTCCTTAGAGAAAACAGTTAACGTCACACCATACGACCGTGATAGTTTTGAACAAGCCTTGAAGGATTACGCAGAGCTTGAAGCAGAAGCGGCTAAAGGCAAGAAGATCGAGCCAGTTTTGGTTTCGGCTGGCCCGATAGATAAACTTCAGCAGGCATATCCTAACTTCTTTCTTGATATCACTGAATTTATAAGTATTGTTAATGGAATTGTTGCAGAAGGCAGAAACAAATAAAAGACTACAATTTCTTCAATCTCCCCGTATCACCAAGCTGACTTATTGCTTCCGAAATCAAATTAGGACAGCACCCGATTTGGTAATCAAACGAGATCTGCCCAGCACAGGAGAATATAGATGATCGACAGAAGAAAGCGGTATGTCAGACCGCAATTGGCATTGGAAAATATCGTCACCTTGAAGGGCAAGCGGCTGGCGTTCGACAGCGTCGCCGAGATGCTGACGGTTCGTGCCCGGGAAATCCAGGATGCTGTCCACGTCCTTTTCTGCGACGAGGTCGTTACCTACGCCCAGACCAACGAACGTGCCAACAAGGTTGCCCATTACCTCAAGGAGAAAGGCGTCGTTAAGGGAGACATCGTATCGGTTATGGTTCTGAACTCTCCCGAAATCTACTATACCATGTTTGGAGCACAAAAGCTGGGAGCCATCGCCGGCGCCATCAACTACATGTTGAAGGGCCCCGAAATTGCCTATGTCCTGGAAGACTCCAAACCGAAGGTGGCATTCGTGGGCAGCGAATACATGGAGGAGTTTGCCAGAGGTTGGAAGCTATCGTCCCACAAGCCAATCGTCGTGGAGGTTGTAACGGGAATAGATCACGGGGCTAACATCGCCACGGGGAAACTGAAGGAGATCATCGACAAATATCCGACCGCCGAATGTCTGGTGCCGCAGGCGCCGGAGGATCCTTTCCTTCTCCTGTATTCCTCGGGCACGACAGGGATGCCCAAAGGCATCCTCCTTTCCAACAAGAACCAATTAACCATATGCAAGGACAGGGCTTCCATGGGCGTGAATAAACCCGGAGACGTAATGATGATCATCCTCCCCATGTTCCACACGAATCCCCTGTGCGTGCAGACGTACCCGCTCAGCTACCAGGGTCTTACGCTTTGCATCCGAAAAACCTTCTCTCCGGCCGACTTCTGGCCATCCATCATTCGGTACGGGGTCACCATCGTCCAGGGCGTTCCCGCCATGTATGCCTACATCTATAACGCCGTGGACCCCAAGGCCATCGAGTATGACAAGCTGAAGCTGAGGTTTGCCTTTTCCGGCGCCGCCCCCATGCCACCGGAGTTGATCGACGCTTTCAAAGAAAAATTCAATGTCCAGGTGATTGACGGGTATGGCCTTACCGAGGCCTGCGGGGTCACGACATCGAGCTTGGGCATGCCGGAGAACCGGGCATCGATCGGCATTGCTTACCCAAGTTTGCAGGTCGAGATCATGGACGATGACAATCATATCATGCCTTATGGCGAGCGGGGAGAGATCTGCATCAAGGGTGATGCCGTGATGATTGGCTACCTGAACAAACCGGAGGCCACCGTTGAGGCCATTAAGGATGGCTGGCTCCACACCGGTGATATCGGTTACATGAATGAAAACGGATGTGTCTTCATTTCCGGTCGCAAAAAAGAGATGATTAACCGTGGCGGAGAAAACATTTATCCCCGGGAAATCGAGATTCCCCTGGAAAATCATCCGAAGATTGCGGAAGTTGCTGTCATCGGGGCGCCGGACCCGGCGCTGGGTGAACGTGTGCGGGCATGTATCATCCTGAAAGACGCCTGCACCATGAGCGAAGATGAAGTCAAGGAATATCTGCAAGACAAGCTCGCCAAATACAAGCTCCCCGAGTTCGTGGAATTCATGAAGATTTTCCCTCGCAACCCGACCGGCAAAATTCTGAAGCACGAATTAAGGAAGATGTTCGGATAGACATAACAAGATCGTATTATAGGGGGGACGTAAAGCAGGATATCAGCTAGGTTTGGTTGCCTATTATAGTAATAGGTGAAACGGATCAGACCTTTCCCCCCTTCCCGAAAGATAATTTAAAGGCAGAGGCCTGCGGACGACCTTCCGCTTGTCCGGGATGGGGAGGGAAAAATCGAAAACAATTTTAAAGAAGGTTCGAATGATTTCAAAAGTGGCTCCCCAGAGGATTTCTTCTTCTCCATCCTCCTTGTGAATGAAACATGGAAACTCCCAGGGGTTGGGAATTCCCTGAGCGATAAGGTTCCCAGGCACCTCCATGGAACAAACCGCATAGCTCGTCGGGTGGAAAAATTTTTCTAAGGGAATGGAAATGACTTTTTCCACCTCCCAACTGAGCTTAGGTATCCAGCCATGTTTCACCCTACCGACCATAGGGAAAATAACCCATGACCGGTGATGAAGACGATAGGTTGGCAAAGGACCCAGGAATTCTACATTGAACGGACTCAGGCGCAATTCCTCCCAGCTCTCCCGTAGCGCATTACCTAATAAAAAAAGAATTTTCCCATAGATTGCTTTTCCCCGACGTTTGGCCTGCGCGAAACCTAGCCCGCGGAACCCGGGCAAGAGTCCGAACCGAAGGAGTTTTCCCGACAGAGAATCTAATAACGGATGAATTCCACCGCCTGGAGCACAGAGATCGCCGGGCTGCTGGACATTCTTGGATCGTTTATTGAGGAGAAGGACGTAATGGCCAGAAGTATTCCCTTCCGGGTCTCGGCCTTCACGGAAATAGAGCGGCAGGAGAATCCCTCCCCCCGCCCAGGTCCTCTGATTTTTCCTATGCTTGTCGATGAATTCGAACTGGCCTAGGTAGTCCACAGGCTCCCGTGACAGGGCCTCGATCACATGAGACCGAAATCGCTCTCGATCATTGAGAAGAGAAAGGTCCATGAAAAAAAAGGATATTGGAAAGAGGGGGGGAAAGTCAACCGATGGATTAAAGTCTTCGTAATGCCTCACTCTCCCGTGCAAAATTGACGACATCCGGCAAGGATGCCGTAGAAAATATTATGGCGGCAACCTCAGCTTGTAGGCCAGCTAAAAGAATTCCAGGACAGTATGGAGAACCGATTATGCTCCTGAATGTTACCCCATCAAACGTCCGCCTTATAAGATTTTCGGAGGCATTCTTGCCGGATTGTGGGATCTCACCCACGCTTCAGTGAGGCATTACAAGTCTTCTATTGCCATTGGAACAATTCACGAGTTATATTAATCGTGCGAAAAGGAAGGAGTAATCTTTCGTGACAGAAAATAACGTTAGAGTTTTTCTGTTCTTAATTGTTATGATTGTCGCTTTCGCCGGGGTTTTGTATATTCGTGCTTTCTTAACCAGGAGAGCTATTTTCAAAGTAATAGAGATTTTTTATCAACACAATGCTCTGGGAATGAATGGCGCCAAGACACTGCATGAGCTTGGACTTGAGCGCCCAGATTTCTTCCAAAGGATAACGAGACCACGCGACTATAAGCAATATGCCCTTCAAATTCTCATAAAAAGAGAGATTATCCTTGTGAATGAGGATGGAAGGTTGTACATGGTTGAAGAAAGGCTCGATCAAGACTTGAGAAACAAAAGGAGCGATCTGTTTTCACATTGAAATCAGATGTCAAAATCCCTGTCTACCCTGCACACCGCAGGCAGGTGCAGGGTCGGATTTGGTTACTGGAAATTGATTTATTCCTTGATTGCCTGAATTCTTCTGAGAGTGCACTCCCGTCCCTTTTCCACTTTAATTTGGAACGAACTACATTTCGGACAGGAGTAAGGGATGACATGCCGGAAAGGATCTTGCCGATCAAGGCGAATTCCCCCCTTGTATCCACAGGATTCGCATTGGACGCGAGCCTTGACCGTTTTTACCTTAACCTCCGCTCCCTCAGCCACTGATCCTTTGAATAATTCATGAATCCAAAAAGTGACCTGTTCGACATTGACGAGGGTCAATTCGCCAATCTCTAATTGAATAGAGAGAACCTTTTTCCCATTATTTTTTTTTGCCGTTTCGAGAACGTTTCGTACGATTTCGGAGGATATGGAGAATTCGTGCATGGTTAAGTTTTCAATCCCAGAGCATCAATGACTCTCGGTATCCCAATTCCTTTGACCGCATTGGTCTTTATAAAGGGAGCTTGGGGATTGATCTTTTTGGCGTCTCCTTCCATTTGGGAAGGATTCACCTTCATCACTTCAGCCAAATCAATTTTATTGAGAACGATCACATCCGCTTCTCTGAAGATATAGGGATGTTTTAAGATGGTATAGGGTCCTTCGGTCACGGACGTAATAACCAGCCTCTTATGGGCACCTAACGGGAATTCCCCCGGACAGATGAGGTTCCCCACATTCTCGATGAAGAGGATTTTGACACCATCCAGTTTCATCCTTTTCACTGCCTGTTGAATCAGGTGGGCATCCAGATGACATTCCTTTCCAGTGTTGACCTGGATCACACGAGCTCCCTCCGCCTCGATTCTTTCTGCATCAATCGTCGTAGTGAGGTCTCCTGCGATGACAGCCGCTTTCTTACCCATCCCAAGTCCTTTTAAGATCGCCTTGATCAAAGAAGTCTTCCCTGATCCGATCGAACCCATAATATCAATAGCCAATATATTCGAACCATCAAACTTCTTCCTGTTTTCTTTAGCCAAACTCTTGTTTTTGGCCAGAAGGTCTTTCTCCAATTCAATATCGAATATCTCAGGTCCCCTCGATTTTATGATCTTCATCTCCAAATCTCCTTTGATTTTACTTATCAATAAATATGAAAAATTATAACGGAATTCAATTTGAAAAGAAAGTTTAGGTTGTAATCGCAATACACGTTTTCATATCTGTGACCCGAATCGCGGCGGCAAGGTATCCTTAACAGAGGTAGAGGCTTTGAACCAACATAAAATTGTAATAATTAGTAGCAATTTAGATAAATTTGGAAACAAAAGGCAAAGAAATTATAAGTATAAATTAATTCTATTTTCCACTTGACAAAAAAATCTTTTGTGGTATCTTTCACAAAACTTCAATCCTATCTAATCCTTATAGTCTTCAAGACATGGGGGTCCTCAAAAAAATAAGTTTAAATAATTTCGAAAGCGTAGAATTAAACCTCCATTAAAAAAATTCTAAGAAAGGGGGGAAAGAATCCTCATGAAAATTACCAGAAGGACTTTTCTAAAGATTTCGGGCGCCACAGCCGCAGGAACGGTGATGGGCGGGTTGGGATTTGATCTCTCTCCGGCTGAGGTCTATGCCCAAGAACTCCGAACTAAGGGAGCTAAGGAAACCACTACGGTCTGCTGCTACTGTTCGGTCGGCTGCGGAATTATCGTCAGCACTGATGCCAAAGGAAAAGTGATCAATTCTGAAGGAGATCCAGATCATCCCATCAATGAAGGGGCTCTCTGCGCTAAAGGAGCCTCCCTCTATCAGATTGCCGTTAATGATAACAGGTTGAAAAGGGTCCGCTATCGAGCACCCTATAGCAATACCTGGAAAGAGGTTAGTTGGGAATGGGCCTCGGATAAGATCGCGGCAAACGTCAAAAAGAGCCGGGATGCGAGCTTCATGGAGAAGAATGCTAAAGGCCAGGTGGTCAACCGAACCAATGGTATCGCTTCGGTTGGAAGTGCAGCGATGGATAATGAGGAATGTTGGCTCTATCAGAAATTCTTGAGATCCTTAGGTATCGTCTATCTCGAACATCAGGCCCGTATCTGACACAGCGCCACTGTAGCGGCTCTGGGAGAGTCGTTCGGACGCGGTGCCATGACCAATCACTATATCGATTTTCGAAATGCCGATGTGATTCTAAACATGGGTGGCAATGTTGCCGAAAACCACCCTGTCTCCTTTAAATGGGTCCAGGCCGCTAAGGACAGGGGCGCCATCTTCATCCATGTGGATCCAAGGTTTACCAGAACTTCAACCAAGGCTGATATCTTTGTGCGGCTCCGTTCTGGAACAGATATCGCCTTCCTTGGCGGGATGATTAAATACATCCTGGATAATAATCTCTATGATGAATTTTATGTTAAAAATTATACGAATGCTCCTTATATTGTGAGTCCCAGGTATGGTTTTGATGACGGTCTTTTTTCAGGCTATGATCCAAACAAAAGGGCCTACGATGCTTCGACCTGGGCTCTTGAAAAGGATGAACAGGGGATTCCAAAAGGAGATATGACTCTGCAAAACCCCCGGTGTGTCTTCCAACTTATGAAGAAACATTATTCCCGTTATACGCTGGAGAAGGTTTCTCAGATCACCGGAACCCCCACAGACGACTTGGAAAAGGTTTATAAAACTTATGGTTCAACCGGGGCCCCAGATAAAGCTGGGACAGAACTGTATGCCATGGGCTGGACCCAGCATACAGTAGGCGTCCAGAATATCCGTGCCATGTGTATGATCCAGTTACTTCTCGGGAACATGGGGATTGCCGGTGGCGGGGTGAATGCCCTTCGAGGAGAGTCGAATGTCCAGGGTTCAACCGACCAAGCTTTGTTGTTCCACATCATTCCTGGATATCTACCAGCGCCTCGGGCTCAATGGGAAACTCTTGCGGATTATAACAAGACTACCCCGGCTTCCAAAGATCCACGGAGCCTGAACTGGTGGAAGAACCGCCCCAAGTATGTGGCCAGCCTATTAAAATCGATGTACGGGGACAACGCCACTAAGGAAAGGGATTTCGGATATGCATGGATGCCTAAATTGGACCCTACGCAGGATGCTTCTTGGCTAAATCTCTTTGACGAGATGTATAAGGGAAGCTTCACTGGATTTTTTGCCTGGGGCATGAATCCTGCCTGTTCGGGTGCGAATGCTGGTAAAGTTCGTCAAGCCATGACCAAGCTGGATTGGTTGGTCAATGTCAATGTCTTTGACAGCGAAACGGGTTCGTTCTGGATGGGACCAGGCATGGATCCCAAGAAGATCAAGACGGAGGTGTTCTTACTTCCCTGCGCTGCTTCTATGGAAAAGGAAGGCAGCATCAGCAACAGTGGCCGCTGGATGCAGTGGCGTTATAAAGCAGCAAATCCACCTGGAGAGGCCAAACCCGATGGAGATATCATGTACGAGTTGTTTAAAAAGGTTTCGGCGCTCTACGGAAAAGGAAAAGGGGTATTTCCAGAACCGATCTTGAATTTGAAGTGGGACTATGAGACCAACGGTCATTTCGATATTCACAAGGTGGCAAAAGAGATTAATGGTTATTTCCTCGAAGATATACCTGAACATCCGGTAGACAAGAAAGCATACAAAAAGGGAACTTTGGTCCCAAGCTTTGTTTACCTGCTCGACGATGGCCGGACCTCCAGCGGCAACTGGCTCTATTCGGCCAGCTATACCGAGGCTGGAAACATGGCTGCTCGGAGAAAGAAGACTGACCCAACTGGGTTAGGTTTATATCCAGAGTGGTCATGGTGTTGGCCAGTCAATCGACGAATTATTTACAACCGCGCTTCTGTTGACCTGAATGGGAATCCACGCGATCCGAAACGGGCTTTGCTTAAATGGGATTCAACGGGGAAGAAATGGATGGGTGATATTCCAGACGGACCGCAACCCCCCATGGGCACCAATGGGATCTATCCCTTTATCATGAAACCCGATGGGTTAGCCTCCCTCTTTGGACCCGGGTTAAAAGATGGACCATTCCCCGAACATTATGAGCCTCTGGAATGTCCGATCGAGAAAAACTTGATGTCTGGTCAGAGGATTAACCCTGTTATTAAGATCTTCGAGGGAGGCCCGGATACTTTTACGACCTGCGATCCGAGGTATCCATTTGTCTGCAGCACCTACCGGGTGACCGAACACTGGCAGACCGGAGTTCTGACCCGATGGTTACCCTGGCTTATTGAGGCCGAACCTCAAATTTTTTGTGAGATGAGTTTGGAATTGGCCAAACTGAGAGGGATCACGAATGGTGATAAAGTGATCGTGGAGACTCCCCGGGGCAAAGTATGGGCTGTGGCCATCGTCACTTCTCGTCTTAAGCCCTTCAATATTGCCGGCAATACCGTTCATCAGATTGGGCTGCCGTGGCATTTCGGCTGGATCCATCCCAAGGATGGCGGGGATAGTGCAAACTTGTTGACCCCAACAATCGGAGATCCAAATACCATGATTCCGGAATCCAAGGCCTTTATGGCCAATGTCCGCAAACTAACCAAAACACCGGCCCAAAAAGGCTGAGGGAGGTGAGATAAATGACAGAAGGAAAATCTTTCTTCATCGATACAACCAAATGTACCGCTTGCAGAGGCTGCCAGATGTCTTGTAAGCAATGGAATCAACGGGCAACAGAAAAAACGATTAACCGGGGAAGTCATCAGAATCCGCCGGATCTATCCTATAACACATGGAAATTGGTTCGATTCAGCGAGATCCCCGGGGATAAGGTGGCCTGGTATTTCTTCCCAGATCAATGTCGTCATTGTATGTCTCCTCCTTGTAAAGAGGTCGCAGATGGAAAAGCCAAAGGCGCCATTACACAGGATGAGAAGACAGGGGCAGTAGTCTTTAATCCAAAAGTAAAGATGAAACCAGCTGATTTTAAGGAAATTCGTGAGGCTTGCCCTTATGATATTCCAAGATTCCTCCCCGGTACAGGAGTGATGGCGAAATGCACGATGTGTTTCGACCGCACCAAAGAGGGGATGCTGCCCGCTTGTGTCAAGACCTGCCCGACCGGAGCAATGAACTTTGGAGATAGGAAGGACATTCTCGAGAAGGCAAATAAGAGATTGGAAGTGGTGAAAAAACTTTATAAAGATGCCATGCTCGCCAATCCTGATGACGTTCGGATAATCTATCTTCTTGTAGATGACCCCAAGAAGTATCACAAATTTGCAGTCGCAGAAAATACGATCGGGATCACAAGAAAGATGGCGCTCAGACGCCTCTTTCAACCTCTGAGCGATCTTCGACACATAATCGGATAAAACGTTATCAAAGGGGGGTTATAGATCAGGGCTTGTTTGGGATGAGAGTCCCGAAACAAGCCCATTTTTTTCACATAAACAGATTGCCTTGCTTCGCTCGCAATGACATTTTAACTATTGGGCTCACCTTCGGTCATTGCGAGGAGCCCTGTTGCCGCAGGGCGACGAAGCAATCTCAAAAATGTCTTTTAGC
The DNA here is from genome assembly GCA_963827685.1 of uncultured delta proteobacterium. Lineage (GTDB taxonomy): Bacteria > Desulfobacterota > BSN033 > BSN033 > UBA1163 > UBA1163. Next base: position 1,135,364 of record CAWHBU010000003.1, read on the forward strand.
AAAGGAGATCTGATTGGAAAACCTGAGAGAAAGGATCGAACGACTCAAAAAGAAAAGACCTGGCTATGGAGAAATCTTGGATTTCTACCAAAAGGTCAAAGAGGCACAAGATGAAGTGAAAGCCTCTTTAGAAATTGATCCCATACATCTTAAGAAGGAATGGAAAGAACTCTTGGCTAAAGAGGGCTTCTCATTGATTCAAAGAGAAGATTTTCCGTTGGACATCGAGGTATCCGCGAAACTTTTCCAAAACCTCTGTCAGATCGGAAAAGAGGCAAATCCTCATATGGCTGAACAGGTGAAGAAGATCAAAGAAGCTATCGACGACAAAAGAATAGACTTAAAGAAATTATTGAAGAAGGGGGCAAAAGAGGAGTGGATTGAACAGATGGCTGATGAATTGGGATTGGATAAGAAGGTCTTTTTATTCTTAATTCAGAGTACCACCAAGCCTTCGATTGAAGCAGGAATGGAAAAACTTCGCAGTGAGATCGATCCTGAAACCTGGCTTAAAGGATATTGTCCTATTTGTGGCTCCCTTCCTTCCTTAAGTCTATTGAAAGAGGAAGTAGGCAAGCGGTATCTTCTCTGTTCCTATTGTGGTTATCAGTGGAGAATTGATCGAATATTTTGTCCTTTCTGCAATAACAAAGATCAGGAAACTCTCCACTATCTTTTTGCAGAGGGAGAAGAAGCATATCGCATCGACCTCTGTGAAGAATGTCATCAGTATATCAAAACGATTGATTACAGAAATCTTGAAGAATCAGATCCAGTTTTAGAGGATCTCGCCACACTTCATCTCGATATTTTGGCCACACAAAAGGGCTATAAGAGACCCGTCCCGAACCCCTGGACCACCTAACAGCAATCATCGCTGTGCGCAGAGCGCTGAGCGCTCAGCGTTCTATTGCCCCTTGTTTTCGAAGAATGAATGGGGTATAAATATTTTTATTTAGAGGTGAATAGTATGAAGGGAAAATGGTTTCTGATAGGCGTTTTGGTTCTGGGATGTTTCTTGTTCTTCAATGCATTTCCGTCCCGTGCCCAAAAATCGCCCAAGACTCTAACGCTCCTCTACAGCAATAATATTAATGGCGAGATCGACCCTTGCCCGACCTGAGGAGAAAAGAGTCGAGCTGGCGGTCTGGCCAGAAGAGGAGCCTGGGTCAAGGATTTACGGGAGAGCGAAAAGGGGATACTCGTTTTGGATTCGGGCGATCTCCTTTTCAAAAGGTTTTCTAATCCCGTTCCTGAAAATGAGTTAAAGGGGATGAGCGAGAAAGCGAATCTCATCATCGAGAGTTTCAATCTAATGGGCTGCGATGCCATAGGAATTGGGGATGATGATTTGACCCTGGGGAAGGAGTTTCTATTAGAAATTTCAAAGAAGGCCAACTTCCCATTTCTTTCTTCCAATCTCCTGGATGAGGCATCAGGAAAAACTCTTCTCCAATCTTCTGTAATAAGGGAAGTCAAAGGTCTCCGAATTGGAATTTTTAGCCTTCTCTCGCCCGATTTCTTTACAAGTCCTTCCGATCCCCGGAGAAGGGGATTGAACATTCGGCCACCGATCGAAACAGCACAGGCCATGGTTAAAGAACTTAAACCCAAAACCGATTTGATCATCCTCCTGAGCCATCTGGGTTATGGGAAAGATGTCGAGTTGGCTCGGACTTTACAAGGAATCAATATTGTCGTGGGTAGCCATACTGGGATCAATGTCACCTATCCTCCACCCTCAAACACAATTATCGTTCAGACCGGTTCTCGAGGAATGTTTGGAGGAAGACTTGACCTCCTCTTTAGTAACCGTGAACCTATCTTTTACAATTCGGCAAAGAAGATATCTTTGGAGAACTCCCTCAACCATATCAACCAACGATTAACCTCTAAGGAAACTCCAGAGGCTGAGAAGGCTCGATTGCAAAGAGCCAAAGAGGAGACCGAACGAGCCCTTAACCAACTGCGGGGTAAAAACCAATTTACGAATCACATCATTTCACTACAAGACCAAATGAAAGAGGATCCTGATATTAAAAAGTTGGTTGAAGCTTATAAGGCAAGAACGCAAACCACAGAAAATCCTGTCTCTCTGAAATGACGAAGATGGCAAGTATCGATCTAATCCTTTTGCATCCCCCTACCCTTTACGACTTCAGAAAGCGGCCCGGGATCCATGGTCCGATCAGCGATGTCGTCCCCTCCACGCCCATCTTCGAAATGTATCCCATCGGGTTTACCAGCCTCTCAGAATATCTGGAGCGCCACGGTCTCAAGGTGAGGATCATCAATGTGGCGATGAAGATGCTTAAGGATGAACAATTTGACGTGGAGCGGCTCATCCGGAAAAATAAGCCCGTGGCCTTCGGGATCGATCTCCATTGGATGGCCCATGTCCAGGGGGCATTGGCTCTCGCAGAGATCATCAAACGGTTTCATCCCGACATCCCTGTCATCTTAGGCGGGCTTTCTGCCACTTACTATCACGAAGAGATTCTCCGTCAATATCCTTTTATCGATTTTGTGATGAGAGGAGATTCCACAGAGAAGCCGCTGCTTCAACTCCTCCAAGCGATCAAAAAAGAGGGGGATTTCAAGAATGTTCCTAACCTCACCTATAGAGATGGGAGGAATGGAATTCAGGCCAATCCCCTCACCCATGTGCCGGAGAACCTTGACGAGATTACGATCGACTACCGTCACATCATGAAGAAGGTGGTGAGGTATGTTGACCCCACGGGCTACCAGCCTTTTATTGATTGGTATGCCTATCCGGTGACGGCCGTCTTCACGTGCCGGGGGTGCATTTACACTTGTAAAACTTGCGGAGGCTCCGCACAGACCTTCCGAACGATGGCCAGCCGGAGGAAGCCAGCCTATCGGAATCCCAAATTGTTGGCACAGGATATCTTCAATGTCTCAGATCACCTCCATGCCCCGGTGATGATCATCGGCGATATCTTTCAACCCGGAGAAGAATATGGTTTCGCCTTTCTGCGGGAGATCAAGAAGAGGCCGATCACCAACCATATCGCCTTTGAGTTTTTTGTCCCTCCCTCCAGGGATCAACTGAAAAGGATTGCTGATTCTATTTCGAACTTCAATATCGAAATCTCTCCTGAGTCTCACGATGAAGAAGTCCGAAGGGCTTTTGGAAGGCCTTACAACAATGAGTCGCTGGAAAGGATGCTCGGGGATGCCATCGATCTCGGCTCAAAACGGATCGATCTCTTCTTCATGACCGGTCTTCCAAAACAAACTTATCAATCCGTTCTGGAAACGGTGGATTATTGTCGTTCTCTGTTGGAACGATTTCGTTCCCACAACAAACTCTTCCCCTTCATCTCTCCCCTGGCCCCCTTCCTCGACCCCGGGAGCACGGTCTTTGAAGCACCGGAAAAATATGGATATCGTCTGCTTTGTCGGACAGTGGAAGAACATCGCCAGGCTTCATTGGCCCCGAGTTGGAAATATATCCTCAACTACGAAACGGAATGGATGAATCGGGACGAGATCGTTTACAGCACCTATGAAGCCGGGAAGAGGCTCAATCGTCTGAAGGCCGAATTCGGTCTGATCGATCTGAAGACAGCAGAATCGGTGGAGATGCGACTCGAAGGGGCGGTCCGGATGATGAAGGAGATCGATCGGATCATGACCATTCCAAACAGCATAGAAAGGGAGGCTGCCTTGAAGTCCCTTTCAGGTGGCCGCCTCGCCCTTCAACAGTATAGCATGTCTACGATCTGTGAGAAGAAAGAACTGGAATGGCCGACTCGATTCATTCGAATGAATTTCTTCAAGATTCTTAAAACACTCCTGGCGAGGAGGAAGCCCAATGTCTCCATCCCTTCGTCAACAGGTTCTCCGTAAGATTCCCAGCGTGGACGAAATCCTTTCAAGACCTGAGATCGTAGATCTCTTGAAGGTCCATCCCCGTCATGTCGTGGTTGAAGCCATCCGAGAAGGATTGGGGCGACTGCGCGAAGAAATTCTCCACAAAGAAGAAATCCCTCAATTAGGAGATGCCCTCTTCTCTTTCGAAAACCTTTATCCCCTCTTCCAAAAAGAGATTGACCTTCAAGTTCGGCCTCGGCTCCGCCGAGTTATTAATGCAACCGGAGTGGTGATCCACACGAATCTGGGAAGAGCTCCGCTGCATCCTTCTGCGATTGAACACCTCGCCGAAGTCTCCAAGACCTATTCCAACCTGGAATATGATCTGGATCGAGGCGAACGGGGAAGTCGACACGGCCACGTGGAAGAAATTCTCTGCCGCCTCTCGGGTGCAGAATCAGCCTTGGTGGTGAACAACAATGCCGGGGCTGTCTTGCTTGTCTTAAATACTCTTGGAGAGGGTAAGGAGGTGATCGTCTCGAGAGGAGAACTGGTCGAAATCGGAGGAGCTTTTCGAATCCCCGATGTGATGAAACGAAGCGGGGCTTTACTCAGGGAGGTCGGGACGACCAATCGTACCCACTTCAACGATTACCAAAAGGCCATCGGCCCTCACACGGCTCTGCTTCTGAAGGTGCATACCAGTAATTTCAGAGTGATGGGGTTCACCTCCGAAGTCTCTCTGCAAGATCTGGTGCAACTGGGGAGGGAACATCAACTCCCTGTCGTGGATGATTTGGGAAGCGGCTGTCTAATAGACCTCACCCAATACGGATTGGAGAAGGAGCCTACTGTCCAGGAGACGATTAAAACAGGTGTGGATGCAGTCACCATAAGCGGTGATAAGCTTCTTGGAGGCCCACAGGCAGGAATCATTTTAGGGAAGAAAAAATTTTTGGACCTCTTCAAGATCAATCCCTTGACCCGAGCCCTTCGCATCGACAAGCTCACCCTGGCTGCTCTTGAATCTACCCTCCTCCTCTATTTGGATGAGAAGAGGGCCATGGAAGAGATCCCGACCCTTCGGATGTTAAGTCTGGATACAAGGAGGTTAAAAAGGAGAGGAAAACGTCTGGTGAAAAGACTGTCGGGGGTGACGAATAAAAAGATGACGTTCACTCTGAAAGAAGATGTTTCTCAGGTGGGTGGTGGGGCCCTCCCTCTTCAGGAACTTCCAACCATAGTCGTTGCCGCCAAACCTCTCGAGGTGTCGGTGAACAGTCTCGAAGAAAATTTAAGGAGGGGTGATCCTCCCATCATTTCTCGAATCAGTAAAGAAGAATTGATCCTGGATATGAGGACCGTCTTCGATGAAGAAATCCCTCTTCTCGCTGCTGGAATTGAAAAAGCACTGAAGTGCCTTTAGCCGAAATGGCCCAGAATTGCATAAGAAACGGCTCACCAAATCCCCCCAACCCCCCTTTACTAAAGGGAGGAGAGGGGGGATTACACTTCTCCCTGCAGGTAGCAGCAAAGGATCAGGGGAAACGTCTCGATCAGTTCCTTGCAGAAACTAACCTGAACCTCTCCCGTTCTCAGGCAAAGCTTCTAATTCAGAAGCATCATATCCTTCTTAACCAAAAACCAGCTAAAGCCAGTGCCCATGTAAAAGCAGGCGATAGGATCTCAGGATCTCTTCCCGAGCCCGAACCCCTTTCTCTCAAACCCGAGCCCCTTCCTCTCACCATCCTTTATGAGGACTCATCCATCATCGTCGTGGACAAGCCTCCGGGCATGGTCGTCCATCCTGCTTATGGAAATCCTTCCGGCACATTGGTCAATGCCCTTCTTTATCACTGTAAAGATCTCGCTGGAATTAATGGCGTCTTGAGGCCGGGCATTGTGCATCGATTGGATAAGGATACTTCCGGTGTAATGGTCGTCGCTAAAGATGACGAGGCATTTCATCATTTGACCAAGCAGTTTAAGAACCGGACTGTGAAAAAGATCTATGCGGCCATTGTCTATGGAAGATTCGGCCAGGACGAAGGCTTAATCGATTCGGCCATCGGAAGACATCCGGGTCAGAGGAAACGGATGTCCACTCGGACTAAAAAAGGGAGGGCTGCGATCACCCGCTGGAAGAAGGTTGAGGAATTTGATAGCTGCGCTCTCCTTGAGATCATTCCTCAGACTGGTCGAACCCATCAGATCCGGGTGCATCTCTCCTCCATTGGTCATCCCCTTTTGGGAGACCCTTTATACGGAAGAAAAGGAAGACCTGGGGCAATCCACGATCCAGTATTGAAAGAGTCTGTGAAGAGAATGAATCGTCAAGCCCTTCATGCCCAACGATTGGAATTCACCCACCCTCGAACAGGAGAAAGGGTTCAGTTTGTTTCACCGATCCCTCAAGATATGATGGAGGTGCTGGAGTGGTTGAGGTCACAGACCAAAAACTCCACCCTCTCCCTTGATGGGAGAGGGTGTGGGTGAGGGTGAATAAATTTGTAGCGCTCCCATTCATTGGGGGCGACAGAACATAGCGTCGGCAATAAATGCCGACGCTATGTTCTTCTATAAACTGTAAAATGAAAATTTCTGACTTATCTTCTCTTAAGACAAAAAACAACCTCCCTTATTTCGAAAGTCCAGAAATTGCGAAATTGGAATGGGTTCAACATGCCTTTCTAACTCGCCAGGGAGGAGTGAGTTTTCCCCCTTATAATTCGCTCAATGTGAGCGATAAGAACGGCGATCAGAAAGAATTTGTATCTAAGAATGAGAATATAATTGTGAGAGCCTTTGGATTTGAGACGAGCCGTTTGATTCTGCTCGATCAAATGCATCAGGATCAGATCCTTCTCCTGGGAAAACCGATCACCACCCTCCCCTCAATTTTAGAATACGATGCTTTCATTACGAACTCCCCGAACGCATTTCTTGGCATCCTCACTGCGGATTGCCTCCCCATCTTCGTTGTTGATTCAAAGAAGAAAGTGGTTGCTGCTGTTCATGCTGGGAGGCAGGGCACCACCCTCCATATCACGGCAAAGGTTTTAAGAAAAATGGAAGAGGAGTTTGACTGCTCATCAAAAGACCTCGTCATCACTCTGGGTCCATCTATTGGACCCTGTTGTTATGAAATTGATGCGGAGGTCTTTCATCCGGAGTGGGAACCCTATTCAACCTTAAGAGGTGTGGGAAAGTGGATGGTGGATCTGGCTAAGATCAATATCGCTCAGATGGAGAGAGAAGGAATTAAGAAAGAACAAATTTCGTCGATCAATCTCTGCACCCGTTGCCATAGCGACCTTTTCTTTTCCTACCGGAAAGAAGGCCGAACCGGAAGACAACTCTCGTTTATTGGAATCGTAGAACCGAAATGACAAATTACAAATTCCAAATCTCAAATAAATTCCAAGCACCAATTTCAAATGACCAAAACGATTTTGTTTGAGATTTCGAATTTGGCTTATTGGAATTTATTTGTTATTTGGTGCTTGTGATTTGGTGCTTATTTCTAAAAAAGACGTGAAAAAATGAAAGAAGTCTTTCTCAAAGTCTATCTCCAGCCCAAATCCTCAAAAAATGAGATGGTGGGCCCCTATCGAGACGGGATCAAGGTGAAGGTGACTGCCCCGCCCATTGAGGGAAAGGCGAATGAGGCCCTCATTAAATTTTTAGCTAAGGAATTCAAGATTTCCGCATCCTCCATAGAAATTCTTAGAGGCCACAATTCTCGGGAAAAAATTATGAGGATTGGAGGTAATGTTAAGGTCAGGCATTCGTAAAAAGTTATTTCTTTTAACAACACCTGACCTCATTTTTAACCGAAACCTATTCCGACATCCCCATATTCCGTATGGGTAGTCTAAAGCGACAACTTTTTTAATTCATCTGTTTCTCCATCGAATGGGATCGTATATAATAAGTCCCCGTCCTTGAATATCCATCATATCGCAATCCCATCGTTGCATCCTTACCAATCCATAAATACTCCTCTTTGTTACTAAATGGCTTTGCTCCCACCCCAAATTTCTCAAAGACGGACTCTTTTAAAGCATCCCAATCGGAAGCCTGTTCTGTCATAACCATTCCAACATAAAACTTGCCTCTCCAAAAACCATATTGGATGGGTATCGGCTTCCCATCTCTTAGTTTGTACCCATCGCCCGTTCTTAAATAAAAATCTATGCCCCCATGGCTCGAGTCTTTTCTGTAAAGTCTCATCTCTTTGAGAGTTGACAACTCTGTCTCCCATTTGATCCCATCAAATCCCGCTGGCTCTAAACCAGGCTTGAAACTAACGAGCTTGCAGTTCTCGTTGGGTAAATAGGTCGGAATGTAGCTTGTATCGCTGGATAAATAGTAGCGACTTTCGGCACAACCCATGACCATTACCAGAGAGAAAGAAATCAAAATGCCAATTAATGCTTTCATGCTTTGCCTCCTTTTTGTTTTTCTATGGTGTGAATTGTGAAATCAACTTAAGATATGAGAACAGAATCTTCAATATTGTTTCCTCAAGAAATGTGCCAAAGTCCATGTAATTTTTAGGCGGAACCTCAATATGATTGATATTTAAGTGTGATAATTAATGTAAGATGCAGCGTTCTCTCATCTTTCAGAAGAAGTCTTCATGTCCATTTTTGTCTGGTGGTATGACAAAATTGTAATCATTAATGATGAATGAATAGATGCAACTATCTTGACTTTAAAAAGAAAATCCCTTAGGTTATAGTTTGGAAGTGGAAAGGTTCTGGTGGGCCTCCTGGACTTCAAATCCAGTGACGGGCAGAGATGTCCGTGGTGGGTTCGATTCCCATGCACTTCCGCCAGTTCAGAAAGCAAAGCGCAAAAAGCACGGCCCGTGGTGTGACAACATGAAAGTTCGTGGAGTCTGCCTTCTGCCGCTTTAAATAAAAGCGTGAAGTAAATTTGTGTCTGGTATAATGATCCGAAATCAAGTATCATGATCTAAAAAGGAGAAAAAGATGCTTGGAGGAATAGGAATGCCGGAGTTGATCGTCATCTTGGTCATCGTTCTAATCATTTTTGGTGCCGGAAAATTGCCTCAGATCGGCGAAGGGCTCGGCAAGGGGATTAGAAACTTCAAAAAGGCGACCAAGGATAAAGAGGAAATCGACGTCACTCCGAAAAAGCCCGAAGAGATTTCTGAAAAAAAGTGAACCCTGCACTATCTCTAAATCCGCAGGACTTTGAATATCTTCATCAAGCTGCACTTCATCCAAGTCCCAAGAAAGCTGTTATAGAAGGTGCGGGGTGAACAGTCGAGTGCTTTTTACCCCCGATCAGAATGGGACACATTGCCTACATTGGGATTGGCTCTAACCTTGGCGACAAGCTATCCCAATGTGAAAAAGCTATTTCAGAGATTTTAAAAATTGACCGCCACAAACTCTTAGCAAGATCTTCCCTCTTTAAGACGCAGCCCATGGGCTACACCCCGCAGGATTGGTTTGTGAACGGAGTGTTAAAAATCGAGACCGATCTGGAGGCCCCTGAACTTTTCCGGACATTGAAGGCGATCGAATCCAAGTTGGGTCGTATGGAAACGTTTCGATGGGGACCCCGAACGATTGATCTGGATATCCTCTTCTTCGATGATATGGAAATTCACACAGAAGAACTCCACATCCCCCACCCCCAAATTCAAAATCGCCAATTTGTCCTCATCCCCTTGGCTGAAATCGATCGAAATCTCATCCATCCCGTTTTAAAAAAAACCATCCAAGAGCTTTTAAGCAATTTAAAGGAAGATCAGGGGGTAGAAAGGCTTTGAATCCAAAATCACAAATTCCAAATCCCAAATAAGCTCCAAATTCCAAATCACCAAGACGATTTTGCTTGAGATTCGGAATTCGGATTATTGGAAATTGTTTGTTATCCCTGAACCTGTCAGGAACAGGTTTGATGCTTGCCCTGCACCATATTAGGTACAGGGCTTGGGATTTGGTGCTTTTCTTTGACACAGGGAATATAACAAAATAATTATCGATACTGAGTTGATCATGTCTCGTTTGATTTTATTTATCCTGCTTTTTCTCCTCCTTTACACGATTCTTCGCTACCTTATGAAAAAAATGCTTATACAGAGAAAAACATTATCTGAGCCGGAAGAACTTGTTCAAGATCCCCATTGCCAAACCTATATCCCAAAGCGAATTGCCGTTAGGAAAAAAGTGAAGGGAAGAGATTATTATTTTTGCAATAAGGAATGTCTAAGAAAATTTCTTGAAGAAAAGAAGTCTTAAAAAAACCAAAGCTCGAGCACGGAGATTCAGGCAAAAATACAGCCTCTTATCCCCCTAAATGCAGAATAGACTTTATTTATTTCTCAGATCCCTTAGGATAACTTTTACCTGTTAGCACCCAAGAGCACAAAAGTGTTGACAACCTCAAACATGTTCGATATTGTAAATGATCAGGGGGTTCGGTTTGATATAATTGGGAAGGGGGTGAATCCAGGGAGGTCGGTTTGATAAAATTTGAAAGGGGGTGGATCTATGAATAAAAGGGTTGGGAAATTTCTCGTGGTTTTTGTTCTTTTCTCCTTTGCTCTCTCAGGATGCTATTATTTCAGCGCCACGAAGGAAATGAAGGCTGCTGAGCAATCGCTTGCTGAATTGAAGGCAGCAGGAGGAGCGACACTGGTTCCTTATGAATATACCAGTGCCGAAAAGTTTTTAGAGGTCTCCAAAATAGAATTTAGTGAACCTGGTTATAAACCCGCAGCAGAATTTGCAAGGCGCTCAAAAGCCGCTTCGCAAGCAGGTTTAGCTGAAATCCAAAAGAAAAAATAGCCCGTAAAAGAGGGGAGGTGAAGTATGGATATGGAAAGGAAATGGATGACTTTGATACTTCTCATTCTAGGAGCAATGATTGCTTCAGGATGTGCAGTGAGCAATGAATCGATGATGGCCTATAACGAAGCGAAAGAACTTTTCCAAAAAGCTACTGTAGCCGGTGCAAAGAAGTGTGCACCGGTTCAATATGCTACTGCTGAGGCATATCTGGCTTTGGCTGACCACGAAATAGGAGAAAGAGATGATACGAGTGATTTAAAACTAGCCATTGAAGTGGTCAAAGGCAAATCCTTAGAAGCCCTTAAACTTACGCCTTGTGAAAAAACGGCTCCACCGCCACCACCACCCAAACCTGCACCGCCAACGCCAGCACCACCGGCTCCACCGCCACCGAAGCCAGCTCCGGTATTTGAAAACGTCTATTTTAATGAGAGAAAGACGAATGTCGATCCTTTAGCTGCTAAAGCTTTGGATCGAGACGGGATGATTCTGAAGGAGAATCCGAATATCAAAGTTGAAATCGGAGGTCATACGGATTCCTTAGGTTCGGAGAAGGTGAACCAGAAGATTTCGGAAAAGAGGGCGGAAAGCGCCAAGAAATATATTATGGATAAATTCAACATTTCAGGCGACCGAATGATCGTCAAGGGCTATGGAAGCAAAAAACCCATTGCTGACGACAAGACGAAAGAGGGTCGCGCCAAAAACAGGAGAGTAGAATTTAAAGTCATTCCATAAATGCATCTGTTTATGGGTGGAAGATTGACGTGAAGGTGGTAGGGAAAAATTTCCTACCACCTATTTTTTATCGAACCTGGAGGATCAGAATGAAATTCTTTATCGACACAGCCAACCCCGGCGAGATCCGGAAGGCTCACGAGATGGGAGTGATCGATGGCGTCACCACCAATCCCACCCTGATCTCCAAGGAAAACAGAGATTTTATACCTCTGATCAAAGAGATTTGTGAGATCATCCAAGGACTTCCCATCAGCTTGGAGGTCATAAGTCTAAAGGCTGAAGGAATGGTCGAAGAAGCCCGAAACCTTGCCGAGATGGGAGAAAACATCGTGGTCAAAATCCCTATGACGACAGAAGGCCTAAAAGCGATCAAAGTATTGGTGGCGGAGGAGATTAAGACGAACACGACTCTCGTCTTTTCCCCAACCCAGGCCCTACTCGCTGCCAAGGCTGGAACGACTTATGTCAGCCCCTTCATCGGAAGATTAGACGATATCTCACAGACGGGAATGGACCTCGTGGGACAAATTGTGACGATTTTTAAAAATTATGGATTTGGATCGAAAGTGATCGTCTCCAGCATCCGCCATCCTATTCATGTCATGGAAGCAGCCCTCATTGGAGCGGATGTGGCGACAATTCCCTATAAAGTGATTGAGCAGTTGGCTCAGCACCCTCTGACGGATATTGGCATCGAAAAGTTTTTGGCAGACTGGAGGAAGGTTCCTAAAAAATGAAGCCTCCCACCCCAAAAGGTAGGGCTTCCGGGTAAGGTAATGATATTAAGATTGTCCCGCCTATGGGCGGAACTCGCCCGCAAAAAAGGGGCCCTTGGAAATTGGGCCCTCTTGTATGACCACGGATCACGCCTGCCTGCCGGTAAGCAGGGGCACGCCTGCGTGCCGTAACGCAGGCACTTCGGCGTGCAGGCACGGTCACGTTATTTGGATTCCACCGCGATCTGTTTGGGTTGAATATCTTGTTTTCTGGGGAGGACAACCCGGAGCACTCCGTCTTTGTAAGAAGCCTTCACTCCCTCTTCATCGATCGTTTTCGGAATGCTGAATGTCCGGCGAAAGGTCCCATAAGGTCTTTCAATCTGGATGTAATTCTCTTCAGAGGACTCCTTAACAAACTTTCTTTCTCCTTGAATGATCAAGGTGCTCTCTTCTACTCTAATATCGATCTCATTTTGCGTCACTTCGGGAAGGTCCACTTTCAATACCACTTCGTTCCCTCTCTCCAAAATATCCACAGGAGGAGACCAAACGCCATGGACAACATCCTCTTTCCAAATACGGGAAAGAGTTTCGTCGATGAGCCGGGTCATCCGGTCTTGCATTGCCATCAGGTCTCGGAAGGGTTCCCATTTTACCAGGGTCATACCCGTCACCTCCTAAAAGACAGGCCCTTTGTTTTTAATATACTCGAATTAGGCAGAGATTTCAAGTCCGACAGGTGTAGCAGACATCAAAAAAATCTCTCGAGAGTTTGGCCTGCTCTTTGAACTTCTCCAGCTGAAACCAGGGGGCGAAATAGTTCCCGCAGATTTTGCATTGTTTCATCTTCAATGTCCGCTTCCAACGGACGATCGTACGTTCATCCCCCTCCTCCTTCATCCGGATGACATCCACAGGACAGACGATCACACAGGCACCGCAAGCGATACAGCTCATCGCTTCTCCTTGAAAGGGAGGAATCATCTCCCTTCGATCTCCTCGAAAAGCAAATTGGATGGCATTGGCTCCTACGACTTCGTCACAGACCCTTCCACAAAGGCCGCAGAGAATACAGTCTTTATCTTCTTTCTTGAATCGAACTTCATGGACTCCCATCGCTTTTGCCATATCCTGAATGAGTTGATCTCCCGGGCACATGGCCAGAATAAGCTCGATGATCATTCGACGGGCTCGCAGGACTTTTTCCGTTCTTGTCAACACCTCAATGCCTTCCATCACGGGGTAGGTGCAGGAAGTGGTCATCTTTGACCTTCCCCTCTTCACCACTTCCACAAGACAGAGACGGCAGGCGCCATAAGACTTGACTGACTCATGATAACAAAGGTGTGGAATGTCAATACCCGCATCCAAGGCCACTTCTAAAACATTCCCGCCTTCTCTTCCTTCAACAGATTGACCATCAATCATAAAGGGAACCATCGTAAATTCCTCCTAATCTAGCCTAATCTTATCTATCAAGGTTTCAAAACTTCGATCTAAGATCCCAAATTCCAAATTACAAATTCCAAACAAATTCTAAATTCCAATTTCAAATGACCCAAAATATCTACTTTGGGAATTTTGAATTTTGGTTATTGGGATTTGTTTGTTCATTGGTGCTTGGAATTTGGTGCTTATCTCCGTTCGTTGTAGATCACAGCGACTAACTCTTGAAAATAGCCATTAAATTCACAAGATCTTACTGAACTTCGATCGCTTTGAATTTACAGGCCTCGAAACACATTCCGCAATGGATGCATTTCTTAGGATCAATTTTAAAAGGTTTCCCTTTCTCTTTTTTAGTCCTCTGCTTTCCAGTGATGGCTTCCGCCGGACAGACTTTTGCACATCTCCCACAGGAAGTACAAACGTTAGAAAGGATGCGATAATGGAGAAGGGCCTGGCAAACTTTGGCCGGACATCGTTTGTTGACGATGTGTTCTTCATATTCCTTGCGAAAATAACGAAGGGTAGAAAGAACTGGATTGGGTGCCGTCCCTCCCAATTGGCATAGAGAAGCCTCCGCTGTTACCCAACCCAACTCTTCCAAGAGATCAAGATGTTCGAGTTTCCCTCGGCCTTCGCTGATCTCGTTCAATATTTCATACATCCGTTTTGTCCCCTCCCGGCAGGAGGTACACTTACCGCAGGACTCGTCCTTGAGGAAGCTCATAAAATATTTCGCTATATCCACCATGCAGGTGGATTCATCCATGACGATCATTCCTCCGGAGCCCATCATCGAGCCCGCTTCTGTCAATCGATCGAAATCGACAGGGAGATCGATCAACGACTCGGGAATGCATCCACCTGAAGGACCACCCGTCTGGACGGCTTTGAACTTTTTCCCATCGGGAATTCCACCCCCTACATCGTAGACGATCTCTCTAAGACTAATTCCCATGGGGACTTCGACGAGGCCAGTGTTATTCACCTTGCCCACTACGGAGAAGACTTTTGTCCCTTTGCTGCCCTCTGTCCCGATTTTTGAATACCAATCCGCTCCTCTTGCAATGATAACGGGGACGTTGTTCCAGGTTTCAACATTGTTGAGGTTGCTGGGTTTATCCCACAAACCACTCTCTGTCGTATGGATATGTTTGGCCCTGGGTTCGCCGACTTTTCCTTCGATGGAGGCCATCAGGGCAGTCGACTCGCCACAGACAAAAGCCCCACCTCCTCGGAAAAGGTCTACGTGGAAGGAAAAACCAGAGCCCAAAATATTCTCTCCCAGAAGTCCGGCCTCCTCTGCCTGTTGGATGGCAATGCGCAGCTTCTGGATGGCCAGTGGATATTCATCTCGCACATAGATAAACCCTTCATGGGCTCCAATGGCATAGGCCCCGATGATCATCCCCTCGATGACACTATGCGGGTCGCCTTCTAAGACACTTCGATCCATATAGGCCCCTGGGTCCCCTTCATCTGCATTGCAGAGAACGAATTTTCGATCGTCCTTGGATCTTCGGCAGGACTCCCACTTGGCGCCAGTATAAAATCCAGCTCCTCCCCTTCCCCGGAGCCCTGATTGCTTGACCACTTCAATAATCTCCTCCGGTTTCATCCCCGAAAGAGCCTTGTGGAGACCAAAGTACCCTCCCCTGGCAATATAATTGTCAATAAGATCTGGATTGATGAAACCACAGTTCCTCAGGGCAATCTTTAATTGTTTGCTGTAAAAGGGAACCTGGTGGTAATGAGGCGTCCCATCTATTCCACCGGGGAGATGACGAACTGAATAATCCTTCATCGTCCCCTCCACGATCCAATCCTCACTTTCCATTTTGCAGAGGAGCAGATCTTCCACCACCTTGTTATCCAACCATTTCTGAACTAATTCCATGGATCGCTCAGGAGTCACCCCTTGATAAAAGACCCTGGGTTTTCCAGGTTCAAGAATATCGACGACAGGCTCTTTTTGGCAAAAACCGATGCAGCCTGTCTGTCCCAAAAGGATTGGAAGTTTCGCCTTCTCCACACCATTTTGGAGGACCTCATAGACCCTTCCCGCTCCCGTGGAAAGACCGCAGGTGGCCATCCCTACAGAGACCTTGGTCGTCTTCGGAAAGAGAGATTTCAATCCTTTCTCTTTTATCTTCTCCAGATCATCTTTTGTTCGAATCTTCATCTTACCCTCGGTCGCCCCCTCACCCCATCCCTCTCCCCCGAGGGGAGAGGGGACAGATTTATTTCTTCTAAAGACTCTATTTAAACTCCTTTAATAAGGCAGGAATCTTATCTTGGGTCAACCGACCATAGACATCTCCATCGATGACGGCTACCGGACCAAGGCTGCAACAGCCCACACACCGAACCGATTCCAGTGTAAACCGTTTATCTTGGGTCGTCTCTCCTACAGGGATACCCAAATCCCTCTTCAATTTGTCAACAATCTTATTCCCACCACGAACATGGCAGGCCGTTCCTAAACAGACATCGATCTTGTGCTTTCCTCTTGGCTTAATACTCAAGGCATTGTAAAACGTAGCTAGTCGAAAGATGTGGGTCACAGGAATCTGCATCTTCTGGGAGACCTGTTCGAGAATTTCCTTAGGAAGGTACTTCTTTTTACTCTGGATGTCCTGAAGAATGGCCAAGATGGCCGATTCCTTTCCTTTATATTGCTTGATGATGGTATCGACCTCTGAGTTCTCCATCTCACACTCCCCTTCCTGCCTTCGCTCTTAATTGCTCATATTCGCTATGAACTCGTTTCTCAATCTCCCCGATCATTTCATCGGTCAGGTGGCGAAATCGTCCTTGAAGCTTGGTATATTCCTTAATGGGCTTCAATTTCGGGAAATCAATACTCAGGCGATATTGACCCTTTTCCACCTCATAAAGAGGGAAGATCCCTGTCTCCACAGCTAACCGACCCAGTTTGATTGAAAGTTCGGGTGCAGACCTCCATCCGGTTGGACAGACAGAAAGGATGTGAACATAGGCAGGTCCTTCGATATCAGCCGCTTTCTTCACTTTCTGCACGAGGTCGATCGGATAACTGGGGCAGGCTGTGGCCACATAAGGAATATTATGAGCCGCAGCAATGGCAGGCATATTTTTCTTCCAGGTGATCTGCCCCATTTGAACTCTTCCAACGGGAGAGGTGGTTGTGGAGGCACCAAAAGGCGTCAAAGAGGACCGCTGGATACCGGTGTTCATATAGGCCTCGTTATCAGTACAGATGTAGACAAAGTTGTGGCCTCGCTCGAAGGCACCTGAGAGTGCCTGGAGCCCAATGTCCGCTGTTCCTCCATCCCCACCCATGGCAAGGGTGACTATTTTTTTATGAGGAATTCTCCCTTTTCTCATCAAGACCTTTAATGCGGATTCGATGCCCGAAGCCACCGCGGCCGTATTCTCAAAGGCCACATGGATCCAGGGGACTCTCCATGCGGTGTAAGGCAGCGGCGAAGAGACGATCTCCATACATCCTGTTGCGTTGGCAATGATCACATTCCTTCCCAATGCCTTGGCTGCCAACCTCACGGCCAATGCCTCCGCACATCCCTGGCAAGACCGATGGCCAGGTGAAAAATATTCTTTTTGAGTCAATGTCCGAACAGCAAAAACATTCAAATTTTCAGTCATCCTCTCACCCCATAAATTTCGAATCCTTCTTTATTTCCTTCCTCAATCTCGATTTCTGCCTTATCCACCATCTTGATGAAGTCCGAAGGAGTCACATCCCTTCCAGAAATCCCTGCAACAAAATTATAGACCGAGGGTCTCTGGGCTTCTCCGTAGAGGGCGGCCTTCACTTCCGATGCCACAGGCCCACAAGCCCCCACAGAGATGGCTCGGTCGATCACCACCAACTGTTTCGCATGGAGGGTTGCCTTTTTAAAGGCCTCGAAAGGAAAGGGCCGCCAAAGTCGAATCTTCACGAGTCCGACAGACCTTCCTTCCTCCTTCATCTTGTCTACCGCCACAGAGGCCGTCTCACCGCAACTTCCCATGGTGACAAGCAAGGTATCAGCATCCTCTGCTTGATAGGTCTCGATTGGATGATAATATCTACCCGTCATATCTCCGAAGGCCTTCCAGGTATCTATGATCTTAGGCATGGAAGATCGGAGGGCCTCCTCCTGAGCTTTCTTGGCTTCCGCAAAAATGCTGGGAAGCGCAAAAGCACCCATGGTCACCGGGTGATCAGGGTGCAGTTGGTATACAGGCTGATAAGGAGGGAGGAACTGATCGATCTTTCCCTGCTCGATCAGCTCAATGGGTTCGATCACGTGGCTCAGGATGAATCCGTCCATATTGATGATGACAGGAAAGAGAACCTTATTGTCTTCTGCTAACCGATAGGCCGCAAACACATGGTCATAGACCTCCTGCCCATTCTCCACAAAGAACTGAATCCACCCGCAGTCCCGGATGGACATCGCATCACTATGATCGTTCCAAATACTCAAGGGTGCCGAAATCGTCCGATTCGAAATGATCATGACCACCGGTAATCTCATGCCCGATGTAATATAGGTAATCTCACTCATCAGGGCCAACCCCTGGGAACTCGTACAGGTAAATGTCCTCGCTCCGGTCGCCGCCGCCCCCACACAGACGCTCAAGGCAGAGTGCTCAGATTCCACACAAAAAAAGTCTGCGTCAAGGTCTCCATTCGCCACCAATTCAGAGAGATGTTCCACAATATGCGTTTGGGGCGTAATGGGATAGGCCGAGATGACGTCGACATTGGCCTGCTTGACCGCCTCGGCAGCGGCAATGGAAACCTCCATTCCAATCCTTTTCCCCATTTATTTCTCCTCCTCTTCCAGCACCATGGTGATGGCTCCGGTGGGACACTCCTTTGCACAGATGCCGCAGCCCTTACAATAGAAAAGGTCCGCAATGAAATAACTCTCTTCGTTCAGGTTATAAGCCATGTCCGGACAGAAGATATAGCACAATCCACAATGGATACACAGCTCCTTTTGCAGAACTGGTTTGAGAGTCTTCCAATCTCCCGTCCGATATTGGCTGGCATTCCCCGGTTCCAAGACAACATTGCCAACTGGCAGTTCCTTCCATGTCCATTCTGATTCAGGTTTTGTCATAACCTTCTCTCCTAATTGAATAACGATAATCTCTCCAACTCCCCTTTATTAGCAATCTCCCTATCCCCCTTTTGTCATAATCCCCCCCTCTCCCCCTTTTAATGAAGGGGGACTGGGGGGATTTTCAAAAACTATTGGATGAGGATAGTTTCCTGATAAGCCCTTTCGAAAGCAGAAAGGTTCTTTTCTGCAATTCGGCCAAACCGCTCCTTTAAAGGAAGGATGAAAGACTCTTTCTTGACCAATCCCGAAACCTTGATCAAGGATCCAAGCATCGTTGTGTTGGTAATCGCAAGCCCGAGAACTTCTCTGGCAATCTTGACCGCATCTACCACACCGAGCCGATTCCTGATCTTCAAGACTTCCTTCACCTTTTCAGGAGAATCATTACTTGTAGTAACCAGAATGCCATCCGGTTTCAATCCGGCGGCAACATCAACCACCTTTAGAAGAGAGGCGTCGAGCACGACCACTAAATCGGGTTCGTAGATATTGGCCCTAATCTTAATGGGTTGATCGCTAATGCGGCAGAAAGCTAAGACCGGAGCCCCTCTCCGCTCCGGGCCAAAGCTTGGAAAGGCTTGGGCGTACTTACCCTCCTCAATAGCTGCCAGGGCTAAGAGTTCCGCTGAAGTGACGGCTCCCTGTCCACCTCTTCCATGGAATCGAATCTCAATCATCTCATTCTCCCAAATTTATTCTAATCATTAAGACATAAGATATTTCAAATAGTTTTTTCAAGTGAACAATTTTAAAAATCAAATAGTTAATACAATGGAACTGGCCTATAGTTTATGTTTAATTTGAAATTCTCTTTGACGTTCATGCATGGCTATTTCAATATCAATGAAAAATTCCTATATCTCTCTTCGTCCCTCAAGAGCCTTTGACAAAGTCATCCCATCCGAGTATTCAATCTCACTCCCCATGGGAATTCCATAAGCGATCCTCGTTACTTTTATACCCAGTGATTTGATGAGATCGGTAAGAAAAAGGGCTGTCGCTCCCCCCTCCACTGTGGGATTGGTGGCCAGAATCACTTCCGAAATCTTTTCCTTTTGAAGTCTTTCTAACAGTTCTTTAATCTTGAGATCCTCCGGCCCCACACCTTCTAAAGGTGAAATGCAACCGTGTAACACATGGTATCGCCCGTTAAAAACGCCGGTGTTCTCGATAGCGATCAGGTCATTCGGCCCCTCGACCACACAAAGGATCTCTCGGGCCCGGCGTTCATCTTGACAAATCCGGCAGGGATTCTCATCTGTCAGATTGAAACAGGTTGAACAAAGTCGGATCTTTTCTTTCACATCCAAAATCGCTCTGGCCAGCTCCTGGGCTTCTGTTGGACTGCTCCGCAAAATATGAAAAGCCAATCTCGACGCAGTCTTTTTCCCAATTCCCGGGAGTCTCGTCAGGGCTTCGATGAGATGATCAATGGGCTTGGCGTGCACAGACATCGGTAAGACCTCAATGCAAAATGGAAATTGCAAAGTTAGCAATGCAAAATAGTTGAAAAGATCCCAGTTGTCTGTTCCATTCTATCGTATGCAATTGGGTTCTGCATTCTGCATTTTGCATTTTGCACTGGTAATTTTGCAATTTACAATGATCTCTTTAGAACAACCCCGGGATGTTGAGTCCACCCGTAACTTTCTTCATCTCTTCTGCCATCATCTCCTGGGATTTCCGGATGGCCTCATTCACAGCCGCTACAATCAAATCTTGTAACATCTCGATGTCTTCTCGGTTCACCACTTCTGGGTCGATCCGAATGCTAAGGACCTCCTGCTTTCCGTTCATCACAACGTTCACCATGCCTCCCCCGGAACTAGCTTCCACCGTTTTCCCAGCCATCTCCTCCTGGAGTTGAGAAATTTTGGCATGGATCTCCTGAGCCTGTTTTAATATGTTTCCCAGACCTTTTGTCATATACTTCTCCTATTTCCCCTCCACAATCTTTCCGTTAAAGAGACGGAGAGCTTCTTGGATGATGGGGTCCTCTTCTCCCCGTTTCTCTAATCTTTTGTCCAACCCATTGCGGGTAGTCTCCGCCTTGTTGAACACCACCCGCCCCTTTGCCCCTATCACTTGGTTCAACGGAGAAACGACCACTTTTGTCTTTTTTTGAAGATATTCATGACAGATTGATTCCAATTGGCCTCGATTCTCCTTTTCCAACATTCTTTCATAGTGAAAAGAATCTTTTTCGAAGCCAATCTCAATCTTCTCTTCACTCAGATCAACAAGATTCCCCAAGGCTAAGAACGAACCCAGTATAGGGTTCCTCGCTCTTGTAAAATCGACCAACCCTTTCCATGTCTCTTCCCAGATTTTTGGGGGGACGTCACGAAATTCCTCTTCCTTTTTTAAATCCTCTTTCTTTTCAAAAACCTTTTCCTCGCTGACCTGCTCTTGCTTCTTGGGCGGTGTCTCTTCTTTTGGTCTATCTCTTTCCGGATTCTCTGGATGGATAACGCTTGCTGAAGCAAAGGAGGGTTTTTTCTCACCCCCTCCTTTGGACAGTTCCTTATTTTCTAACGCCTCCAGTTTCTTGATCATCTCATCGATGGGAAGGATGGGCCGTAAAGTAGCCATTCGAATCAACGTCATCTCCAGCATGGTCCGAGGAAAAGTGGACTGTGCTATTTCCTGTTCTCCTTTCAAAAGGAGACTAAAGAGATGGTTTAATTGATCAAATTGGAATTTCCCCGCCTGTTCCTTAAATAACTCCAGCTCCTCTTCCGGCAATTCCATTAACCCTTCTGGATGTTGACTGACCTTGATGAGGATTAAGTTGCGAAGATATTGAAGAAGCTCTCTACAGAAATGTTGGAGATCGTATCCAAAGTGGTAGACATGCTCGATGACCTCCATGCACCGCTTAACATCCCTATTGGCAAGGGCTTCTATGGTATCGCTGAGAATTTTGTGATCGATGAGTCCGAGGACCTCGGCAATATCTTCATCACGGATATTTTTCCCTGCATAAGCGATCACCTGGTCGAGGAGACTTTGAGCATCCCGCAGGCTCCCTTCTGATTCTTTGGCGATGGAAAGAAGTCCTCTCTGACTGATTTGGATCTTTTCCTCTTTCACGATCCGGTTCAGGCTCCCGATCACTTCTCTAAACGGAATTCTCTTAAAATCGTATCGCTGGCATCGTGAAAGGATGGTGGCAGGGATTTTATGGGGTTCGGTGGTGGCGAAGATAAAGAGGATGTGTGGGGGAGGTTCTTCCAAGGTCTTCAACAAGGCATTGAAGGCCTCTCTGGTCAGCATGTGGACTTCATCGATGATGTAAATCTTATACCGACTCTTGGCCGGGGTATAACGGACATTCTCCCTCAACTCTCGAATTTCATCAATTCCGCGGTTAGAGGCTCCATCGATCTCAATCACATCCATCGAAGTCCCGTGGGTGATCTCCTGACAGTTTGTGCATCGGTCGCAGGGATTAATTTGGGGACCCTTTTCGCAGTTTAGGGCTTTTGCTAAAATGCGAGCCGTTGAGGTCTTGCCAACCCCTCTTGCCCCGGTAAACAAGAAGGCGTGAGCCACCCGTTTTTGCGAAATGGCGTTTTGTAAGGTTTGGGTGATGTGTTGTTGCCCAACAACCTCTTCAAAGAGTTGCGGTCTCCACTTTCTCGCCAACACTAAATAAGACATCTCTCTCCAATTCGGAGTGTAGAATGCGCCTGCCTACCGCAGGCAGGGATTGCGGAATTTTGATTCTATCTTCTACTCCCCGCTTTCTGCTTTCTGACCCCTACTCTCCACTTTCTACGTTCTACTTTCTAAAAAATAACTTGTTGATAGCCAGGCACCCCTGCGGCACACAAAGGGGATTACTACCGCTGCTTCCTTCCGGACCTGACGGGGTTTGTAATCTTTTGTTGCGCAGGACCCGACTATCAACAAGATCTTATTTTAATAGTCAAGAGTTTTAAGTTTCAAGGTCGGAGAAGTTTTTACGTCTTACACGAATCTCCGAGCTCTGAACTCCGAACTCATAACTCGTCTTTTCGGGTGCATGGCGGAGAGAGTGGCCGACTACGCTTCTGGAGAAGCTTCATCGGCTAAAGGATTCGCTTTTGTAATAATGCTCTCCCTGATCCAGTCTTAAAATATTGTTCAAGTGCAATCGCTCTTGTCTTGTCTTTAACGGCGATATACGCTTCCAAGCCAAAAGGTATTCTACCCTTCGTCGAATCAACTTTCCCAGAATTATGCTCAGTAAATCGACGGCGGATATTGTCTGTTGATCCTATATAGAGATTCTTATCCTTTAAGCTCCTTAATATATACACGTACCACATACTTTATCTGCTTTGCCATTCAAAGTCTTCTCATAAGATGGCTTGCCATCTATAACCTTATCGTCAGCTGGCTTGCCAGCCGAAGCCTTGGCGGCCAACTGCGCTTTTATCAAAGCTTCGTCGGCTAAATAGGATGGCTTGCCAACCGAAGCCTTGGCGGCCAACTGCGCTTTTATCAAAGCTTCGTCGGCTAAATAGGATGGCTTGCCAACCGAAGCCTTGGCGGCCAACTGCGCTTTTATCAAAGCTTCGTCGGCTAAATAGGATGGCTTGCCAACCGAAGCCTTGGCGGCCAACTGCGCTTTTATCAAAGCTTCGTCGGCTAAATAGGATGGCTTGCCAACCGAAGCCTTGGCGGCCAACTGCGCTTTTATCAAAGCTTCGTCGGCTAAATAGGATGGCTTGCCAACCGAAGCCTTGGCGGCCAACTGCGCTTTTATCAAAGCTTCGTCGGCTAAATAGGATGGCTTGCCAACCGAAGCCTTGGCGGCCAACTGCGCTTTTATCAAAGCTTCGTCGGCTAAATAGGATGGCTTGCCAACCGAAGCCTTGGCGGCCAACTGCGCTTTTATCAAAGCTTCGTCGGCTAAATAGGATGGCTTGCCAACCGAAGCCTTGGCGTAGGTTGGCGGAGAGAGTGGGAGTCGAACCCACGATCCCGTTATTAGCGGGATACACGATTTCCAATCGTGCCCCTTCGGCCTCTCGGGCATCTCTCCGTGATCTAAATAAGAGTTAAGAGTTCTTGGTTAGGAGTTCGGAGTAATTTTTAATTAAACCTTCAAAAAATATTTGGGTTTCCGGACTCTGAACTCCGAACTCATTACTAAATTACTAACGTAGTGCATGGCGGAGAGGGTGGGATGTGCTCAGTCGCTTCCCCCTGTACACCATGCGGTACAGGGCTTCGCTCCCTCCGCCTCCCCTTCGGGTCGCCGAACCCAATCCCGCTCTCGCGGAAGGGTTCTCATCCCATTGAGTATTTCTATAGCTGGCCTGCCAGCCGAAGCTTTAGCGTAGGCTGGCGGAGAGGGTGGGATTCGAACCCACGTCTCCTTTCGGGAGAACCGCTTTTCGAGAGCGGCGCCTTAAACCACTCGGCAACCTCTCCTCTTAAATAATAGTAACGAGTTATTAGTTCGGAGTTATGAGTAATTCTTCATCTCCGAACTCCGAACCCCCGACTCCAAACTTTTGTAATCCTTTATCTTCGTTCTCTAAAAAAAGCCTTTAAGATTTCACCGCACTCTTTTTCAAGAATACCTCGATCAACTCTTAGTTTGTGAGTTAAACCGTTATCGTTCAACAATTTAAACTTTGATTCAACTGCCCCAAATTTTGGCTCAGGTACTCCAAAGACCAACCTCGATATCCTGCCGTGAACCATTGCAGAAACACACATGGGGCAGGGTTCAGCCGTCACATACATCACTGTTTCATTCAGTCGGTAATTTCTTAAAATCTCCCCTCCTTTTCGAAGGACCAGGATTTCTGCATGGGCAGTGGGATCACTAAGCTCAATACAACGATTATGATCTTTTGCAAGCACCTGACCTCCTTTTAATAAAATGGCGCCCACTGGTATTTCCCCTCCCTGGCCAGCCTTCTCCGCTTCCTCCAGTGCCATTTTCATATACCTTTCATCAGATTCCCTATCCTTCATTCTTGATCTCAGACAAGTCATCAATGACTGGCTGCCCTGAACTACGTTGAGTTCAGGGCCCCGCCCTGAATCTTTCGTGGTTCAGGGCTGCCATGTCCCCTAAGTGGTACATGGCGCGCCCAGGGTGATTCGAACACCCGACCTGCGGATTCGTAGTCCGACGCTCTATCCATCTGAGCTATGGGCGCATTCTTCAATTGCGTATCGGCGAATGTGGATTGCGGAATGCAAAAAATACCCCCTCACCCTGACCCTCTCCCGCCGGGGGAGAGGGAAGATAAATAAGAAGGGTTCTCATGTCTCATTCAAAATATTGCTATATTTAACACTGGCTCCCTGAACTACGTTGAGTTCACGGCTGCCATGCACCCTACGTGGTGCATGGCGGAGAGAGAGGGATTCGAACCCTCGATCCCGTTTTAAGCGGGATACTCGCTTAGCAGGCGAGCCCCTTCGGCCTCTCGGGCATCTCTCCGTTTCAAATAGTTATTATAGGATGGCGGAGGGAGTAGGATTCGAACCCACGTCCCCTTTCGGAGAAGCGGTTTTCAAGACCGCCGCCTTAAACCACTCGGCCATCCCTCCGCAACTGCCATCAATATTCTCACAAAACTTTATTCTTACCGACTTCTTTTCGTCTACGACGAAGGGAGTAGGATGTGCTCGCTCGCTTCGCCCTGTACACCATCCGGTGCAGGGCTTCGCTCTCTCCGCCTCCCCCTCACGGAGTCGCCGAACCCACGTCCCCTTGTGCTCAGTCGCTACGTTCCTTCCGCCTCCCCCCTAAACTTTAGGGGGTCGCCGGGAGAATCCCGTTTTGACAGGACGCCTTAAACCACTCGGCCATCCCTCCGTTCCGACTCAACGCAAAGCGCATAGGGCATAGCGCATTTATAAGATTACTTTCTTTTCTCTATTTTTTTGACTCCGTATAAATAAGGTTGTAAAACTTCTGGGACGATCACACTCCCGTCAGCCTGTTGATAATTCTCTAAGATAGCTACCAACGTCCTTCCCACGGCCAGGCCGGAACCGTTGAGGGTGTGAACATACTCTGTCTTCGACTTTCCAGAGATGCGGTATCGAATCTTCGCCCTTCTTGCCTGAAAATCCTCAAAGTTGCTGCAAGAAGAAATCTCCTTGAATGTATTCTGACCGGGAAGCCAGACCTCGATGTCATAAGTCTTTGAGGCTGAAAATCCCAGATCCCCTGAACAAAGATTGACAACCCTGTAGGGGAGCTTCAATCTCTTCAAAACCTCTTCTGCATCGGAAAGAAGTTTCTCGAGTTCATCGTAAGAGTTTTCGGGTTTTGTGAACTTTACCAACTCCACCTTATTGAACTGATGTTGCCGAATCAACCCCCGAGTGTCTTTTCCATAAGATCCAGCCTCCTTCCTGAAACAAGGCGTGTAGGCTGTATAGTAAAGGGGAAGCGCCTTCTCTTCAAGGACTTCATCCTGATGAATATTCGTCACGGGAACTTCTGCAGTCGGAATCAGGAAGTAGTCGGTCCCTTCGACCTTGAAAAGTTCCTCTTCAAATTTTGGGAGCTGCCCCGTGCCGGTCATCGTTGTCCGATTCACCATAAAGGGAGGAAGCACTTCACGATATCCATGCTCTCGCGTATGGAGATCCAACATGAAATTGATCAACGCCCTTTCCAGCTTTGCCCCAAGATCCCAATAAAGGGTGAACCGTGCTCCGGTAATCTTCGCTCCGCTTTTAAAATCAAGAATTCCTAACTCCTCCCCCAAATCCCAATGGGGCTTTGGCTCAAAATCGAATTTCGGAATTTCACCCCACCGCTTGACCTCAACATTGTCAGATGGATCTTTACCCACTGGAACAGAGGCATGGGGGAGGTTTGGAATGGTGAGGAGAAAATCTTGCAGGACCTTCTCCTTTTCTTCGATAACTCCGTCCAAGCCCTTCAAATCCTGGGAAACCTTTTTCATTTCCTCAATTAACTTCGAGGCATCCTGGCCCTCTCTTTTCTTTTTACTCACTTCATCAGAGACTTTTTTTTGGAGGGCCCTTAATCTTTCCCATTCTTGAATGGTTTTTCTTCGCTCCCCGTCAATCAAAATGAACTGGTCCAGATTGATAGCCTGGCCTCTTAACGCCAACCTCTTCCCAACCTCATCGAGATGTTCCCGTATATATTTGGCTTCAAGCATAGAATCTAACCCTATGGAATGATGGAAAAATGGAATATTGGAATAATGTCATGAAGAAACAAAAAAAATCAATTCTACTGCTCAAACAATCATTTCCAACCCATCATTCCAACATTCCAACCTTCCAATATTCCAGGGTTTTAAGAATATCATCAATTTCCTGTGAAATCAACTCTTCGGCTCCCTCCGGCCTGAAGGCCAAAGTTTGCTCAGAGTTGATACTGAGCGGAGGTCTCAACCCCACCCTCAAAGGAGGATTTTCGCATGGTCGAAGTGTCAATTATTGTCTTTTGATCAAATCGGGTTTGGGGGTGACGGGCTGCCCTAAGGAAAGATGGCCGACAATGGTTTCTATCGGTTTCCCATCAATGAGGATTTGAACTCGTTTGATTTCGGGAAAATTCAGGGAAAGGGAATTGACAATGGAATAAACAGTCATCATCTCAGCTGAACTTCCTCCGGGATGATCCTTGGAAAGGGCTGGGTTGAAATTGACTTTGGCCACTCCTGCGTCACTGATCTGGAGGGTCAATAATTCTGTTCGTGGAGGAAGAGTAGGAATGAGTTTCCCTTTTGGACCTTTGATCAGCTCGATGATCGTCTCCTTCGCCTCTTCTTTCACTGCATTTTTTTTCAAAATCTTTCTCTTTTCCCCGATCAGATATTCGCCCTCCCTATCTGAAAAATAAAGGAGGACTTCCTTTCTCTCCACTAAGATGGCCCGTCTCTCAGACAACGGTTTAATGGATCGGAATATCTGCTGATGAGAGAGCAGGATCAAACAGATCCCGATCAGGATCAGGAAAAAAAGGATCCTACCTCCCCTGCCCTTTTTAGCGGTTCTTTTCTTACGTTTCGGTTTCATGAAAAATCCAATTACTTTCCTTCTGCCATTTTTCCGACAATCGGTAAGGAATACCGTTCTCCCTGAAGAGCCTTAACCATCAGGATGAGCCACAAAATAAGGCTTAAAATCCAAATCGGATAGACCAGAAGACCGATAACAGGGATAGATCCCAAGATGAACGAGATAATGAAGAGGCTGAGAAAGGTGATCGTCGATTGCATGGCATGAAGTCTTATAAAACGGCGACCCTTTTCCACAATGAGGGAAATTATACCTGTGATGAGTCTTAATTAGATCCTAATAATAATGCAGTTAGCTTATAGGAAACGGCTTCCCGAAACCTGACTTGATGTCTGAATATGCCCCAAATAATGAGAATCTTTTGGAGCACTATTACATGTCTTTTTCTCCTTTACCCCCGAGTACAAAATCATGTAAAGTTCAGAACCATTTTTTCCTTTGGACGACATAGAGCTGTTCAAATTCTTCATCAGATTTGGTGAGGTAAATGATGCCCTCAATTAATGCTATAACTCCAAGTATGATGTTGGGAATAAATAAGAGTACCCAAGTGACTGCAAAGCCAATGGTGTTAATCAAAAGATATACAAGTCCTGGACCTGTAAATCCTAAGTAAAATTTATGAATTCCTAAACTGCCAAGGAAAATTGCCAGTAGGCCTGCAGCCAGTTTATTCTTTGAACTTGTGGAAGTACTACCGATTGCCACATAAACAGCCTTCGCGAGATTACCTTCGACATCGAAATCAACAGTGATACCCCGCATTGGCATGCCCGCACTTTTCCATTCTGATCCAGCGAATTGGTACCTTTTCCCATCCGCACCTGAAATCGTGCCGCTGTTCAATTGGATTGAATAATCTAAGATCTGACCTTTCATAGACCCTCCCTTCTTCTTAGGGTTAAGAAAACCAAATGTGGATTGTTAAGAACATTTACATATATAATCACTTGCTCATTTTAATTGGGGTATATATACGAAACCAGAGATTGCGTGTCAAGCAGAAAAGACCCACAGTAGTAATCCCTCAGTAATAGGCGGAGATCGTATGCTTAGGATCGGGGCGGTCTCTCCGGAGAAAACTTGAAGCGGCACATTTGAGCAACGAGCCAAGGTGCAGATACCCTAAAACCGGCCCCTTCAACACCACCCGCCGATTCCCCTCTCTCTAATGATCCGCTTTCCAAGGTTTCGGAGGGGAGACCACCCCGATCCAACCGCACCGGAGATTGAGAAGTTGCCCACGGTACCACACATTTCGCAGCCTGCAATCGATTCAAGCCAGCGCGAACTGACCTATCTTCTTTTTCAAGAATTGGCCGGTATAAGACGCTGGATTTTGTGTCAATGCCTCCGGTGTTCCGCATCCAATCACTTCCCCCCCGTTCTCTCCACCCTCCGGGCCAAGGTCAATAATGTAATCCGCTGATTTGATGACTTCCATATTATGTTCGATGACGATGACGGTGTTTCCTCTATCGGTGAGCCGGTTGAGGACATCGAGCAGTCTCTGAATATCCGCAAAATGGAGACCTGTTGTCGGTTCATCTAAAATGTAGACGCTCCTTCCTGTCTCCCTCTTACTCAACTCCCTCGCCAGTTTAATCCGCTGGGCCTCTCCTCCGGAAAGCGTTGTGGCAGGCTGACCCAACTTGAGGTAACCCAGGCCGACTTCGCAGAGGGTCTGGAGTTTCTGACGAATCACCGGGATAGCCTGAAAAAAGTCATTCGCCTCTTCGGCGGTCATCTCCAGAACATCGGAGATCGTTCTCCCTTTATATCGGACGTCGAGCGTCTCTCGATTATAGCGTTTCCCACGGCACTCCTCACAGGTTACATAAACATCAGGAAGAAATTGCATCTCGACTTTCAGGACTCCATCCCCATGGCACGTTTCGCACCGCCCCCCCGATACATTAAAACTGAAGCGCCCCGGCATAAATCCTCTCATCCTCGATTCTGGAAGCTGGGCAAAGAGGTCTCGTATGGGCTGGAACAGACCTGTATAGGTCGCCGGGTTGGAACGCGGTGTCCTTCCGATCGGCATCTGATCCACATGGATCACTTTATCCACATATCCCAACCCTTCAATGCCTTTAACAGAAACACAACGCTGTGGAAGACGATACAACTGCTGGGCCAATAAGCAATAAAGCGTATCAATGATCAAGGTTGATTTCCCTGACCCCGAAACGCCTGTGATACAGGTGAACACCCCCAGGGGGAACTTCACGTCAATGTTCTTCAGGTTATTTGCCGTGGCGCCCCGGAGGACAAGATATTTTCCTCCGACTGGTCTTCTCTGCTTGGGCAGAGGAATGAGTTTTTTCCCGGAGAGATATTGTCCGGTCAATGAATGGCCTGCTTTCGCCAACGCCTCGGGAGGTCCGGTGAAAACCACTTCTCCTCCTCTCTCCCCAGGCCCGGGTCCCATATCAATGATATAATCGGCAGAACGAATCGTCTCCTCATCGTGCTCCACGACAATGACGGTATTTCCCAGATCCCTTAACCTTTTCAATGTCCCCAACAGGCGTAAGTGGTCCCTTTGATGAAGCCCGATACTGGGCTCATCCAGAATGTAGAGCACACCCACTAAACTCGAGCCGATCTGGGTCGCCAGACGGATGCGCTGGGATTCTCCGCCGGAAAGGGTGGCAGCGGTTCGATCCAGGGTAAGGTAATCCAGACCGACCTCCACCATAAACTTCAACCGCTCTTCAATCTCTTTCAAAATCCCCTGAGCAATTTTCTGAGATCTTGGGGAAAGCTCCAAACGCTTCAGGAAATCCAATGCCTCCTCAACATAAAGATGAGTGACTTCGGCGATCGATCTTCCACCCACCTTGATTGAAAGCACTTCCTTTTTCAGCCGTGTCCCCCCGCAATCGGAACAAGGAGCCACATTCATAAATCCGCCCAACTCGTCATCTGCGTCTCCGTTCTCTTTCCGTCTCCTCTCCATTTCCGGAATGACCCCTTCAAATTCCTGCCGGAAGAGATGTGATTTCCCTTTCCCCTTCACCTTAAAGGAGACTTTTTCTCCCTCCGATCCATAGAGAAGAAGGCGCTGAACCGATTTGGACAACCGATTAAATGGAGTATCAAGACCGAAATGATAATGTTTCGCCAACCCTCTTAGAATGGGTCTTAAAAAAGCCTCTTCTTTCTCCTTCCATGGAAGGAGAGCGGCTTCGTTCAGTGAGAGGGAGGGATTCGGAACGATGAGATCAGGATCAAAATAGCGCTTTGTTCCCAATCCGCTGCAGGCAGGGCAGGCACCCTGAGGACTGTTGAAAGAGAACATCCGGGGTGTGATTTCCGGGAAACTGAATCCGCATTGGATACAGGAGAACTTCTGGCTGAAAATCATGGGAGCCGATCCTTCTCTCTCCACCTTCACAATTCCTTCGGAAAGGTGTGAAGCGATCTCTAAGGAATCGTTGATTCTCTTTTCCGCTCCTTCTTTAACTACCAACCGATCCACGACAACATCGATCTCATGGTGCTTATTCTTATCCAGCCGGATCTCTTCGCTGAGATCCCTCATCTGCTTATCAACTCTTACCCTCACAAACCCGTCCCTCCGGAGTTCCTCCAACTCCTTTCGATATTCTCCTTTTTTCCCTCTTACGATAGGAGAAAGGACAATGAGGGGTGTTCCTTTTGGGAGCTGGAGAAGTGTCTCAGTCATCTGTTGGAGGGTCTGTGAGGAGATAGCAGAGCCGCAATGCGGGCAGAAAGGTTCTCCGACCCTGGCAAAGAGGAGCCGGAGGTAATCATAGATCTCTGTCACAGTGCCCACAGTAGAACGCGGGTTTCGTGACATACTCCTCTGATCAATGGCAATAGCCGGAGAGAGACCTTCGATGGATTCTACATTGGCCCTCTCCATCTGCTCTAAAAACTGCCGCGCATAGGCTGAAAGGGACTCCACGTACCGCCTCTGCCCCTCCGCATAGAGCGTGTCAAAGGCGAGCGTGGACTTACCCGAGCCGCTTAGGCCGGTAATCACCACCAGACAATTCCGGGGGATCTCCACATCGATATTCTTTAGATTATGAACCTTGGCTCCCCGAATAATGATCTTTTCCATTTTTCTCTTTCTTTAAAAGAATTAACAGAAAATCCGTAAGGTGTAAACCCCTTAGAACTAATTGGAGTCTGTTTATAAATACGCCTTTTCCGTCATGCCGGACTTGATCCGGCATCCAGAAGGTCTTGAAAGTACTGGATTCCGGCTTTCGCCGGAATGACGACTTCTTATGAAAACCATAATTTGTGGGCAGACTCTAATGACACGAATGATAGCGAATCTGCCGAATAACCCCTTGCCAACAGACCTTAACGTTGCAATCACCCTCAGAACAGACTCGGCGGGGACACTGATAAAGCCTTGTAGCGGAACCTTGCGAAGTGAGGCACCATGGTTTATCGACCTTGCTGGACTTCAGGCTTGGTGAGGTCCTCAATAACCCATCCAATTCTGACAAAACCCGCATTACAAGGCTTTGGAAGTGTTCCCGGCGGGTCTGATTAATGCAACTGTCAGGTAGAGTCATTCGCTCTATTCGCTGTCATTCGGGAGATTGGTTCACAAAAAACGCTTGACAAATCAAAAAAGGACGGTATAATTTCTTCAAGTTTATTTTATTAAACTTATTTCTTCTTATAATGTCTTACAGATTACTAAACAAATTTCTTTTTATACTGTCCTCACAGGGATTCGGAGCAGGCGGTGATAAATCATGGCTAAAGTACTGATTATCGGAGCGGGGGGTGTGGGTACGGTTGTTGCTCATAAAGTGGCAAAAGCTCCACAGGTGTTTACTGACATCAGGCTAACAAGCCGTACAAAATCAAAATGTGATGTCATTGCTAAGGCAGTAGGCGCCAATAGAATTAAGACGGCTCAGGTTGATGCAAATAATATACGTCAATTAGTTGAATTGTTCAAAGGCTTTAAGCCCGAAATGGTCATCAATGTGGCACTGCCTTATCAAGATTTAACGATCATGGACGCCTGTCTTGAAACAGGGGTCAATTATTTGGATACCGCAAACTATGAACCGCCCGAGGTCGCCAAATTCGAATATAAATGGCAATGGGCGTACCATGACCGATTTCGGAATGCAGGACTAACAGCCATCTTAGGATGTGGTTTTGACCCGGGCGCGACAGGGGTTTTCACCGCTTATGCTTCCAAACACCACTTTGACGAAATTTATGATCTTGATATTGTTGACTGTAATGCAGGCGACCATGGAAAACCCTTTGCAACCAATTTTAATCCGGAAATCAATATTCGTGAAGTAACCCAAAGAGGTAAATACTGGGAGAATGGAAAATGGATTGAAACCGAGCCCCACGAAATTCACAAACCGTTAAATTATCCAAATATCGGTCCCAGGGAATCTTATCTGATTTACCACGAAGAATTGGAATCATTGGTTAAACATTTTCCGACTCTAAGACGGGCTCGATTTTGGATGACGTTCGGACAAGAGTATTTAACCCATTTACGTGTGATTCAAAATATTGGAATGGCAAGCATTAAACCGATCCTATATGAGGGCAAAACAATTGTGCCAATTCAATTCCTCAAAGCGGTATTGCCTAATCCCGGCGAACTCGGTGAACATTATTCAGGCGAAACCTCCATCGGTTGCCGGATGAGAGGGATGAAGAATCATAAGGAGAAGACGTACTATATCTATAATAATTGTAAACACCAGGATGCCTATAAGGAAACCGGAGCACAGGGTGTGAGTTATACCACCGGAGTGCCCGCCATGATTGGCGCCATGATGTTTCTAACTGGCAAGTGGAAGAAGGCCGGCGTATTTAACGTTGAAGAATTTGACCCCGACCCATTCATGGAGCAATTGAACGTCCACGGACTTCCCTGGCACGAACGGCACGACGTGGACCTGGAATTGTGAGAGTATACAATTCAGACATCAGACAATAGACCTTAGACGTCAGATCGAGCTATCTATTGCAAGGCGTGAACTCTAACGGCTTACAACTTTTCCTATCCCGAAAAAAGTCTGGTGTCTAAAGTCTGAAGTCCAGCGTCTGAGTCGCAGGATAAGTTTCACCATGTCCATTGACTTCAACAAAATCCCCTCCCCTTGTTATGTGATTGATGAGCTTTTATTGCGGAATAACCTCCAATTAATAAAGCAGGTTAAAGAAGCTGCCAAAGTTGATATCCTCGTTTCGTTTAAAGCCTTCTCGAATTGGGGGGTATTTCCGATCTTTAAAGAATACGGTTTTGGCGCTTCAGCAAGCTCCCTCAATGAAGCGCGACTGGCATATGAGGAGCTCGGAGTAAGGGCGCATACCTATTCGCCTGCCTACGAAGAAAAGACGACCGAGGACATTTTAAAATATAGCAGTCATATCTCCTTTAATTCCATAAACCAATTGCAAAAGTATTCTAAGGTTGCCAGTCAAAAGGGTGTTTCAATTGGCTTGCGTGTGAACCCCGAGTTTTCGGATTCCCCCCATGACATTTATAATCCCTGTAAACCCGGCTCCCGGTTTGGCATCACTGCCGACCAGCTTGGCAGCGCCTTACCCCGGGAGGTTGAAGGGCTACATTTTCATACATTGTTTGAGGCCGATTCCTTTGCTCTCGAAAGAGTGTTGGCTGCTTTCATAAAGAAATTTGGCCGGTATTTACCTAAATTGAAATGGGTGAACATGGGCGGTGGTCATCTTATAACAAAGAAGGAATACGATATAACTCATTTGGTTAAACTCTTAATCGATTTTAAAAACAAGTATGGTGTCAAAATCATATTAGAACCTGGCAGCGCTTTTACTTATCAAACGGGTTACCTCGTTTCTACGATATTAGATATTGTTGAAAATAACGGTATAAAAACCGCTATTCTCGATGTTTCATTTACCTGCCATATGCCCGATTGTCTTGAAATGCCCTATAAACCTGTTATTCTGGGCACCACCGATGAAAGGGCAGGAAAACCGACATACCGAATGGGAGGGGTAAGTTGTTTGGCGGGTGACTATATGGGAAATTGGTCGTTCGAAAAAGAATTAAAACCCGGCGACAAAATCATCTTTGAGGATATGATTCATTACACCACCGTAAAAACCACCATGTTCAACGGCGTCAATCATCCTTCCATTGGCATATGGAATGACAAGTCAGAATTTAGGCTAATTAAAGAATTCAATTATCAGGACTATAAAAATAGATTATGATTATTTGGCGGTGAGATACAGTATCTTAACAGAAAAATTTCTTTAATGTTAAAGGCTTGGTTCTAAAAATTAGAATAAATCAATGCCTGGTAAATTTCCAAAGAAAGACGGAAAATGATTTAAGCGGGAGGATTGCGATAATGCCAAAAAGCAAGAAAAGAAAAGTATTCATTAGCTATAGCTCGGAAGATTCAACGTTAGCGGGAACCATAGGAAATTTATTCAAGAAAGAAGTTAATGTTGAAAAGTTTTTGTACGAAGAATCTATAGATCCTTTGTCTGAATGGAAACCACAGATAAGGAACAATATAAACAATTGTGAATTACTTATAGTATTAATGACACCTTCTTCAAGAAATTCTGTCTGGGTGCATTTCGAGACGGGGGCAGCGTGGATAAAATCAATTAAGATTTTGACTCTCTGTGCGAAGGGATTAAGGCCAAGCATGTGGCCCACGTTGAATCAACTTAATGCTATTCAAATAGATTCAGTGAAGGGTGTTAGGAAATTATTAAATGTATTAATAAATGAAAAATTTATTAGAAAGAAAGTCAATAATTCGATTATTAAAAGAATCGCGTCAGAAGGTAGAATGAAAGGCAACTGGGAATTTGTAAGAATTGCAGAAGTAGCAGATAAGCTTGGGGGCTCTCCGTTTGTACTTTCCGAAATGATTAATTATGCTGAAAAATCTATTTTTGTTGTAGGACAAAATTTATCTTTTATGGCAAAAGAAGCACAAATTCATGAATCGATAAGAAAATGGCTGGAAGCTAAAGCAGGCCGTAAAATAGAGTTGCTAATTTGTGATCCATGCAGTCATTCAGCGATTCTGCAATACTCAATCATCTTCGATAAAACAAAATTTATTGAAGATCTCTACGATGCGATTAAGGTATTTAAAAAATTGCAGAAGAAATTGGGTAGAAGGAAATTCAAGGTGAAACTTGCAAAATCAGTTCCTCTTTCTTTAACAATAACAGATGGTAGCCTTCCAAGTGGGAGAATGTCTATAACCCCTATTGTCTTTACACCTGTTTCAGAGGAAAGGCCGGTATTTATGATAAAGAGAAAAACAAATGAGACTGTCTTCAGTCACTATTATAATAATTATTATGAAAGGTTCAGATATTCAAAAAGAAATGTTGATAATGTAACCAATAAAGAAATTAAAGAATGCAATAAGCTTATGTCACATCCAGAGTTATCAAGTATCATTAGAAAAGAGAAATCCAAAACAAAATAAATACTTACATGCCATTCGTTTATATGGAGGTGGGTTTACACAACCGTGAAAACAACGATGTTCAACGGCGCCAATCATCCCTTCATTGGTATATGGAATGAAAAATCAGGATTGAGATTAATTAGAGAATTCAATTACCAGGATTATAAGAATAGATTATCTTGATACTCTGTTTCTAAGTGAAGTGAAAAAGGGAATATCGGACAGGCAGGGGTGTGGATCGAGTATATCGGGGGAAAATAATTTCCGGGTTTTGAAGGGTCCGCCTTGGTTGTGACTCTTTGGTTTTTTTATAAAGCAGGGCACAACGCTTTTTCTGGTCTTGGAGTCGCAGAAAAACCATTTACGTTAAATAGCGATATGAAGCCGATTGACAAACATTATTTACGGCTGCAGTTCCGGAACAAGGTCTATCAAAAGAATGCAACCGAATTTCAGACCTTTTTTGAAGATATCATGCAAGAAGCCTTCCCTGATTTTCAGAAGATTCGGCCTTACGGAAACCAGGGTGATCGTGCGAATGACGGATACAAACCAGACAAGGGAATATACTACCAGGCTTACTCGCCCCAAAAACCGCGAGAAAAGGAAGCAGATGCTGCCAAAAAGCTCAAAAATAATTTCGAGACATTAAAGGCAAATTGGAATCAAATCTCCAACATAAAAACATATAATTTCGTTTTTAACGATAAAAACTTTGGAGTAAGCATCGAGATCGAAAGAGCCTTGGCAGAATTGAGAGATGCTAATCCTCACATTACCTTCAACAAACTCATTGCCAAGGATTTAGAGGACATTTTTTTCACACTGAAACCTGACCAAATGCTTGCACTCGGATTTGATATTGATTCAAGAAACGCTCTTAGCAACGCACGGGAATCCTTGGCTAAACTAGAAATCGATTTGGACAGAGATAATGGGAGATTTGTTTTGAGAGCTTTGGAAAATCATAAAGATATTATCTCCAGCCTGAAAGATGAAAGCCTTCTCGTAGACTACGAAATCCTGGAGTGCGGGGCACTACAAAAACTCGAAAGGGTTAAGGAAGCAAAACAGAAATACGAGAATCTTTGCAAGAGATACCCAAATGACCCCCGCGCCTTCTTATATTTAGCCGAAATTCACTTAAATAATGACGATTTCGACAAAAACGAAAAGGCTTTAAGAGAAGCCGAAAGAATCGACAGCAGCCACTGGCTCTTACGACTCGAAAAGCTCATCAGAGAGCGCCGACTCGGAATCCAAATTGACCTTACACAGATTGATGAAAACAATTTTCCCACTGAATCCAGAATAAGATCACGGTTCTACCGCTTATATGCAGCCTTCCTCCTACTGGCAGGCGATCAAGCAAGAGCACAAAGCTTCATTGAAAGAGCTATAAATCTAAACCCTCAAGGAATTAATAACTACATTACTAAACTTTCGATTTCAGAAGGGCATATCTTCTCCCAAATCGACAATAAAGAAAGGCTGCAAAGCGAGGCGGAGGACCTCTTATCGGAAATTGATACTCTGCAAGAAAAGGTTAATGAATGGGGTGGCTTAAGCCCAAGAAATCAAGCCGTTCTCACCCTTCAAAAACTTGATGCGCTCCGAGTGCTGGAAAATGTTCCTGAAGTTGAAAGGCTTGCAAAAGAGAGTTTCGAGCTGATAACGCAATGTTACTTTGACTACTTGATCGATAGTCTCCTCACCGAATTCTTGACGTTCATTGTATTACCCCCAAACGAGCTTGACAAATTATTACAGTACCTACAAGGGGCGGAAAAATGCATATCAGACGGCTTGGCAAGAATGATTACTATTCAATTCACTCTCAAAACAACCCTTTTTACCGAAGGGAAAAAATTTTTTGAAGCAACAAAGAAAAAGGACATTTGGGAGTTTATCGATAATTTAGAGAAGAAAGAATACGATGCAGCCCTGATCTTCCTGAAGGAAGACCTGTGATTCGCTGTCGCAATGGCAAACACGGCCAAACAGTTTCCTGATTTGCGAAAAAAGATAATTGAGAACCTGCCAGACGACGGAAACATTCAGAAAGAAAAACTTCTGCTTCTTCTTAATTACGACGAAAAGAACATAAATGAAGCCTTTGATCTGCTTAAGGGAATGGATTTATCGAATTTAAGCTACCTTGAATGTAGGCCAATCCTAGAAATTGCCCAACAAAAAAAGGCCTGGGACTTCGCAATCAAAGTTGTCGAAAAACTTCTAAAGCACGAAAGAGACAAGCGGGTCGCTACCCAGCTGAGGCTTCAACT
Source organism: uncultured delta proteobacterium (assembly GCA_963827685.1). Lineage (GTDB taxonomy): Bacteria > Desulfobacterota > BSN033 > BSN033 > UBA1163 > UBA1163. The sequence goes on from CAWHBU010000003.1 coordinate 1,173,828, forward strand.
ATTCTCAGCAAATTTCAACCTGGGAAGACTTCCAGAAGCCATTCAGATTGGAGGAGAAATATTATCCCATACTGAAGAGATAGCTTTCTTGGACGATCACAATAAGGAGGTCCTTCTTGGAAACACATTACTAGCGAGATTGAGGCGTGGTGAATACCCACAGGCCAAAGATCTCTTGGAAAAATACCCAACGCTTTCTAAGACTTTCGAATTTAAGGTCGTAGTTGAGGCACAGGTTTATTTAAAAAATAATGATGCTAATAAAGCTCTCGCATCAGTCGTAGCAGGTGTAAAGACACGCAAAACACTCACTCCGGAACAATATGGTAGCCTTTATATGTTTTTCATTCATATAGAAAACCTCATTGATTTCCACCTCACCCCGCAGGAAAAAGTCCAAGCGGATTCTTTTGTAAAATTGAAAGATCAAGAGAGATGGTATTTTGTCGGAGATCACGAGGAATTGGATGCCACAAAAGTCTCACCAACTGATGGAAAGTATTCTAAATTAATGGGCAAAAGCATTGGAGAAAAAGTTACTTTTGAGGATAAGTATCGTTCAACCACGACTGAACATATAATAGAAAATATCCTGCCGATCGAAAAGTACATCCTTTGGCAGTGCATGCATCATGCCCAACAACTATCACTCGAACGTAGATGGAATGTGATGGAAATGATCGAGGTCCCCACAACGGGAGAAGGGATAGACACAAAATACATTGTTGCCCGACTAGAGGATGAAAGAAAGAAGAAAGGCGGCCTTTTTGATCTCTATTGTCGAGAGAATGTTCCTTTAGCATTTCTCGCGGTTAATGAAGGAGGTCTGAGAGGAGCAATCGCGCGCATAACCCAGGAAAACAGCGGTTTTATAAAATTCAGTTCAGGAGATCCAACAGAGCTAAATCACCAGAAAGAGGTAGCAAAGAGAATCATTTCGGGTCAGCCTTTCTATATTGACGGCACATCCGCCTTAGTGCTTTCAGAACCGGGCATACTGGAAAAGATTTACGAGCACTTACCAAATCTCAAGGTTCCCCAGTCCGTAATCGCTTTCTTGCTAGAAACTGAAGGAAAATTCCGATACATGCCTGGACTTGCTGGATATATGGGATACGCCCAGGGAAGATTAACGTTTTCATCTGTTGATGAGGAAACGAGAGCAAGTATTCAAAGAAACTTTAAACATTCAATAAAACTTCTTGAATCCAAGCCCCAAAATATCACCGCCATTTCTACTGCAAATAAAGTAAATTCTTTCTGTGAACAAGAGGTCCAAGCAGAATTGTGTGATTCATGCGTATTAGCCCAAAAAGAAAGGGTCCCTGTTCTTACCGAAGATTTTCTCTATCTCCAAGCAAACGAACTTGATACTAAAAAGAAGGCCCCCGAATACTGTTCTGCTTTTGCTCTGGCAAGGGTGCTGTACGAACAAAAGAAACTCACTTTCGAAGATTATTTGAAGTTTTTTGCTTACCTCTCTTCCTATCGTTTCAGATTCCTCCCCATCGCCACTGAGGATATCGGAAAGGCCGTGTTTGGTGATGGCACAATAATAATAGTACAACCTGAAAGAATTAGATGGTTCAATTTCCCTCTGACGCTGTCAGAACAATATGGTGTTCCTTTCGACCGCGCGTTTAGCGTGGTGGCAGGATTCCTGACGAACGTTGTGATTGATGATACCATATTCCCAGAAACCGCGGAACGAATCTTTGTTGAAATCCTCTCCACTTTCCCAACAGAAAAAGATAAGAGAATCTTGGGAAAAATGTTCTTAACAATCAGCATTAAAGAAATAAATAGGATTCGGCAAACAATATTTATTGGAACCACGGCACAAAAGAAAATCGCTCTGCTTTCGCAGATTGCGGAAATTTATAGTCCAAAAACCAATCTATGGAAACCTTAAGAAAAGTAGGCCTGGGGGCAGACTTAAATATTGACATCTAAGGACAAAAAGAAAGATTGTCTTGTCTTTGAAGAGAGTAAGGAAAAATCTCAATTATTGAGTCTAACCCGAAAGATCCACGAAAACACCATTCTCACTGGGAAAAAAGGGCTTTTCCTATAGGCTGCTTCGTTGCATGGGAAGGAACAGAATTGAATTACCATGAAACAATTCGGACTTACTGAAGATCAGTTCCAAGAGTTAATGCGGCTTTCTCGTCTCTACCGCCGAGAGGCTGACCGATCTATGGACGCAAAGGCTTATCTTGCGGGTTGTGTGATGATTGGGGCTGCCCTTGAAGCTTGCCTTCTTGCGACGTGTGACTGCTATTCTGACGAGATTCCAGAAGAACTGATTCCTAAACAGAAGAATGGCAAGCCGAAATACCTCTTGGACTGGACTCTTTTTCAGCTTCTTCGCGTAGCGCGCGAGTGTGGCTGGCTTCCAGCACACCTGAACCTACACGAGAATTGGGACGAAAAGCGGGCTGATATCGGGGATTACGCTGTTGTGCTCAAGGAGATGCGAAATTTGGTGCACGCAAGCTGTCACATCGCAGATTTCCCGAAATCCCGAGTCACTAAACGGCGAATGGAGATGTGTTTCGAGATTTTGGAGGTAGCCAGCACGCACTTGCAGGCCAAACTCTATCAGTCACTGAAGGTGGCAATGGAAGAAGAGGAAAAAAAACACCGAGCGAGTCGCCCCACCGCATGGCCGATAAATCCGGCTCACAGTGAGCCGTAGCGTTCGCCTTACATCAAAATATTTCGACGATCTATCCAGAGTGAGAAATGAATACCAATACAAGCTTGATGGAAAAATTTATTGCAGATAGGAAGAAGCTGAAATCATATTCTAGCCTGAAATATGAATCGCGTGCTCCAAGACCATACCTTTTCATTGACCAGCCTGAAGTTCTTGCAGGCTTTGCCGGGTATTTAAAATTCCAATGCTTAAAGAAGGATCCCACGACCAAAGTCTTTTGCAGGGGACAGGTTAACGACTACCCAAGCATTCCAAGTCTTTTCAGAGGTAAAAACTTGTCCGATGACCACCTTAAACGAAGGCTGGCGGCATATGAAGCACTGGTCTGCAAAGCCAAGTACCTTTACAACGCCAGTCGCTTTCAGCAAGAGAACATTCATGCAATATTGCAGCATTATGGCCTAAAAACCCCCTGGCTCGATTTAGTCGACAATGTCTTCGTTGCTCTTTGGTTTGCAACTCACAAATATTTCGGTGAGAATAATGGAAATAAGGCGCACTACAAAATATCAAGAAAACAGTTTGGCCATATTTACTTTTACGCAACCACCCCAAAAACAAAGTATTTCGATTTAAGAGAAAAGCATTCATCGTTGAGCCTACGCTTGCATGTGCAGCATGGAATTTCAATTACGAGAAAAGAAATAAAATGGACTCTCGCGAACAGATGTCTTGACGACCATCTTGTTGCAACAGTTAAATTCCCAAATGGAAAAGAATGGCGGCCTAGTGGCCAGATATTTTCCACAAGGTTTCTTTTTCCATCTACCGACCTCGATAATACATACAAATATCTAAAGATGAAGAAATTCAGCGAATTACTGAACGAGATCAGCCACAGATACCAACTAGGGGAAGATGAACTTGGCAGAGTCGCCGATTTCGGATAGTCTTTTTCAAAAAGAAAAGATAAATGCACCAAAAAAAGCCGAACCAATGTATGCAGCGGATCGCCGATAAATCCGGTCCCTGGTGAACTTTGTGCTAGGAGCAAAACGAAACAATGAATTCCAACCAGTTCGCTAAGCTCAAGGGGTGGGTAGATTACGACCGCCCATTCCTCTCGCAATTGACCTACAAGCAGAAAATAATTTGGTTACGGCGGCGATTGAACCTAACGCTGATCAAACCACTGAAATATGTTTATCGAGGAGTGTCGCGTAGCTCGCAACAATCGGCACTCTTAATTCTTGCCACGATAATTTGTTGTGCAATCGAGGCTATGGGCAAATTTTATATCGGGGGAAGAGGCAACAACCATTCCAGGTTCAATGGGTTTCTAAGAGGATTCATGCACAGTGATTTTATGAGTCACAGCATCCAGGGAATGAGGTATGGCGATATCCTCTGGTATTACTTTCGCAATGGCTTGGCTCATGGGTTTGCCATTTGCCATGGTGGATTTGAATACCAGGACAGTTATTTTTCAGTCAAGATTAATGGTCCCAAAGAAACTCTCTTAATCGACCCTAAGAACTTTCTCGACAACTTTTTAAACGGAGTTAAGAAATACCTCGACGCTCTCCACAAATCGTCACCAACAAGAGACAAAGTCGCTCGAGATTTCGAAAAGGTTTTCAAGAGTGTGTTCATCGATGGGAAATAGGGCCCCCAACAAATCATTCGACCGGATGTTCAAAACGTCAGTCACTTCAAACGGAGACACGTCCGTAAGGCCACCGCCAGAGGACCTGCCAGGGGAGGACCTGCCAGGGGGACGTAGTTGAAAAATAACACTTTACAGATACGGAAATGTATAGAACCCTGGGGTCAGACTTGAATATTGACATCTAAGGACAAAAAGAAAGAATGTCTTGTCTCTGAAGAGAGTAAGGAAAAATCTCAATGATTGATTCTGACCCCGAATACACCGTTCTCACTCGTCAAAACGACTTTTTCTACAGGCTCGTTATACCCAAGGAGGCGTAGCCGAATGACCGCTCCCAAGCTTTTCATTTCCTACAGCTGGTCAAGCGCCGAACACGAACAACGGATCCTGGATCTCGCAACAGAGTTGCGCGAGTCCGGCGTGGACGTCATCTTGGACAAATGGGATCTCAAGGAAGGGCATGACGCCGTTGTTTTCATGGAGCAGATGGTTACCAATCCTGAGATCAAGAAGGTCGCAATCATCTGCGATGAGACATATGCAGCGAAGGCCGATGGCCGTGCTGAAGGCGTAGGAGCAGAGACACAGATCATCTCAAAGGAAGTCTACGAGAACCAGGCCCAGGAGAAATTTGTCGCTGTCGTGACCGAAAAGGACGAAAACGGGAAGCCGTTTCTCCCAACGTACTACAAATCGCGTATTTACATTGATCTTAGCGAAGCCGACCGGTACGCAGAAAATTTCGAGCGACTGTTAAGATGGATATTTGACAAGCCCCTCTACGTCAAACCCGAGCTTGGAAACAGGCCATCTTTCTTATCTGAAGGCGCACATGTTTCTCTGGGCACGGCTGTCCTCTTCAAGAGGTGCATAGATGCCATAAAAAACCATAAGGCATACGCTGAGGGCGCGTTCGACGAATACTGCAGTTCATTTACATCAAATCTGGAACGCTTCAGGTTATTAAAACCGGAAGGAGAGTTTGATGATGCGGTAGTCAAGAACATAGAAGAATTTCTGCCATATCGCAATGAACTTATTCAACTATTGACTACGGTTGCTCGGTACTCTCCAACCCCGGAATTCACACAACGAATTCATCGTCTGTTCGAGAGCTTGATCCCGTATATGAACAGGGCTCCGAACATTACACATTGGAACGAGTGGGATTTCGATAACTTCAAGTTCACAGTACACGAGTTGTTCCTGTATGCGTTGGCTGTGCTCTTGAAGGATGATCGGCTATATCAAGCGAATCTTCTTCTTCAACAGCAATATTATTTGCCAGGGAATTCAGACTATGGTCGAGATGCAATGGTCAGTTTTGTGGTTTTCCGGCAGCACATGCTATCGCTAGAACATCGCAACACCCGATTGGATCTCCGCCGGGCATCCATTCGAGCCGATTTATTGAAGGAACGATGTAACGGAACAGGAATCGACTTCCGTTATCTAATGCAAGCGGATTTCGTCGCCTTCATGCGCGCGGAGGTTGAAGCGAAGAACGACTGGAGCCGTTGGTGGCCTGAAACGTTGCTCTATCTCGGGCACTTCAATAGCCCATTCGAAATTTTTGCCAGATCTGTTTCGAAGACCTACTTCGATAGGGCCAAGGTATTACTTGCCATTGATACTCCGAAGGATCTAGAGCCTTTACTCAAGAGCTATCAAGACTGCTCACGAACATTACCCAGATGGCCGTTCCAAGGCTTCAACCCTGCAGTCCTGCTTGGATACGAACACCTAGCCACTCGGCCGTAACCAGGACGGGAAATGGGGGACGTAGGGAAAAATGCAACTCTTCAGTGTTGATACAAGATTAACCATTTTACGCAGCTAATTTAATGCTAGAAGGAGAAGCTTTGAAGGTTAGACAGAATGTTGGAGGTCGATTTTTTGAATGAAAGCAACGATTCGATCAAAATCTGATCAGGCGTTTAGACAGTCTGTCCGACCACTTGGTTTGTTTTTCTTGCTAGCCAGCATTATGATGATCCAGGTCTTCTTTGTTTTTCCAGATGAAGACTGGAGTCAATTTCCATTCCCTTTTCTCCACTCGGTAGTTGGGAAAAAGTTGTTAATTGCCTTTTCTGATGTCTTGCTTTTTTATATCGGTTTTGGTCTTCTGAGAAAATGGAAAATTGCATGGTATACGCTATTCGTATATATCATTAGTGGAACAATATGGATAGCTTTAGGGGCTATCTTTGATTATTTCCCAGGTAATGTTCCAAAATACCTTATGGGTATGGCAGCCATCTTGATCAATGGGGGAATAGCTATAGGCATCTACTTTGCTACGCGTCCTGCTTTCGTTAATTTACAGAGGGACCAGATGGACGTAGTTGAAAAATAACACTTTACAGATATAGAAATGTGAAGAAGCCCTGGGGCCAGACTTAAATATTGAAATCTAAGGACAAAAAGAAAGATTGTCTGTCTTTGACGAGAGTAAGGAAAAATCTCAATAATTGTTTCTGACCCCGAAGATTTTTATTCCTGACGCGGATTAGCCGCGTCAGCTTTTGGGTATTGCTGATTGCCCCCGCAGGTTATGCAAATCGTTAGGGCATATACAGACAATGATGTCGAACCTCCACCATAGCGATGATTCAGTGGATTTCTGGGTGTGGATTAATCCGCAGAATTGGCTCGTAAAGCACCAGATTACTTTCACCGGAGGTTTCACGTCAGGCGGTTTGCTCAAGAAGGGAGCGTCAAATCTGATGTTCATTCCTAATCCTGAGTTCAAGTCAGATATCACCCCTTTTCAATTCGGCATCATGCGGGAGTACATGGCGGAATATAACCTCGAACTTGGGAGAGAACGTTATTTTGCTGACTACCCCAGCCGTTTGAACGCAATCTACCTCTTTACCTCTGAGGCCGAAGCGCATAAATACAAAGAGAGACATATGCAACACGTAGGCGACAGAATCCTCAAGAAAGTTCACTCGGTGACCCCTTGCGTGTATTCCGTCCATGATTCCAGTTGGGTGGACTTTCTTCGTCTGGCGCACTCTGTGGATTCGGTGTCCCTTGATAATGTTAGTAAGGCATACTGGGGTGGCGTGCGCGTCGAGGACAACAAGTTGTTGTCAATGGGAGCGCCTTGGTCACAAGAGGCAATCTTCGAAGCTTTGTTCCTTGGCCGTATTGAGTTCTATGACAGAAACCTTGATCGCTAACAACTCGTGCACCGGACGTAGAGCATAACTGCGTGCCACGCCAGTGAGCACCGCGTTGGGCTGATATTGAATCAGCAAAGTCTTAAGATGGACTCAAGTCTTTTATGCACGATATTGGCAGCTGAAAAGGAGGTGGATGTTCTGATGATTAACAGCATCATAGCTATCATTTCGTTGTTAACATCCATAATAGCGATAGTTATTTCTATAATGGCATTCTCGTGGAATAGAAAAATTTCAATGCTTCAGGCAGACGATAACATAATTAATTATGTGTCTGCTATTTTCAATTTTCTTGAAAAATCAAAATCGCTAGGACCAGATGAACGTGAACTATTTAAAGCTCTTCTCCGTGATAGCACCTTTCTGGGGCCAACTACTAAGGAGTTGATAACAGAGAAATACTTCTCCCGTTGGCAAGTTGATGAAGAGCTGGAGAAATATTTTAAATCTATTTAGTGAAAATTTCGAAGCCCAACCAGTAGGTTTAGTAGGACTGCAGGCATGGGGTCAGATTTAAATATTGCCCTTAAAGGACAAAAAGAAAGAATACCTTGTCTTTGAAGAGGGTAAGGAAAAATCTAAATAATTATGTCTGACCCGAAAGACTCCGAAAACACCCTTCTCACTGGTCAAAAGGACTTTTTCTACAGGCTCGTTGGTCGGAGAAGATATGAAATGTCCGCAGTGCGATAATGACTTCTTGTTGACGTGGAAGCGATATATCAAAGCCCCATTGGGCAGGGTGTCCTGTCCTTCTTGCCATGCAAAGCTCGTATGCACGCATCGTTGGTTCTATTGGCCACTCATGATTCTAGGTTGTTGTATTCTGGGTATTCCTCTGGCCATATTGGGTGCGAACTATGGTGTTGCCGGCGCCCTGACGGGTTGGTTTATCGGTGCGTTCGGCGTCGGAATCCCATTTGATAGGTTTCTTGAGATCAGGCTCTCAGTGCTGAGGATGAGACAGAATGAGACGTCCAACAAGCCGACTGGAGGCGATGTCCAATAGGGCGCGCCTCATTCGCGATGTTATGAGCAGACGAGGCAAATGGAATACCTGACAGACATCATGAAACCAGAAGACTGGCAGCAAGTCCGGTCGATCTACCTCGAAGGCATCGCCACGGGCAATTCTACCTTTGAGGCAGATGTTCCTGATTGGGAGAAGTGGGAGTCTGCTCACCTACCGGAACACCGGTTAGTGGTCAGAGAAGGCGATAGTATTCTGGCATGGGCCGCACTGAGCCCCGTTTCCAGCCGCTGCGTTTACTTGGGTGTAGCGGAACTCAGTCTGTACGTGGCGGCCGGGCATAGAGGTAGAGGCATAGGGTCAGCCCTGCTTAAGGCAATCATAAACTCAACCGAAAAGGCCGGGCTGTGGACACTGCAAGGAGGCATCTTCCCTGAGAATACACCGAGCCTCCGCCTCGTGAAAAAGCATGGATTCAAGGAGATCGGAAGACGTGAGAGGATAGGCAAGATGACCTACGGTGATCTTGCCGGAACTTGGCGAGACGTTATTTTGGTAGAACGCCGAAGCATTGTGACAGGCATAGATTGAAAAGACCTCATAACAAGGCGCTGAACCGGATCGCCCATAAGACGAGGAACGGCTCGGGGGGAAGTAATTGAAGAATAGCACTTTACAGATATGGAAATGTGTAGAGGCTTGGGATCAGACTTAAATATTGAGTTAGTGATATGATACCACAGTGACTATCGCCCAATAAGCGGGCTTCCCGGTGAGTTTCAGGTGAGTGATAAATAATTGGGATTTTGGAGATCCCATGTTTTGTCCGAAATGTAGAACTGAATATCGTGAAGGATTTTATGAAAATGGCAATCATATATAACTGTCAGGGCCCATATGTTGGAGGAAAACATGGAGCAGGGAAACGCCAAAGCCATCGTTATCTGTCCTTTCTGTAAGTCGGAAAACCCTGAAATAAGTATTTGCCTTACATGTGGGGCACAACTAAAGAGAGAAAAGTTGAATGCCAAAGACCTGATCCCAAGACCGGTATGGTTAACCGTCCTCGCCGGTCTTTACGCACTCCTTTTTATCAAAAATATGTTTCTTATTTTATTTCAAAAAAATGCAGCAGCCATCGTTATATTAATCATAATTGCCATTATCGAGATTTCAATGGCTTACGGTTTGTGGCAGCTTAAGAAATGGGCATGGACAGTAGTAGTCATAAGTTGCTTTGCAGGTCTCATATTCGTGTGGCTCATCCCGATATTACTGTGGTTAAATCCTTCCGAAGGCTTAAGATTATTCTACAAGGCTTTCTTTCATGTGACCGTTCGCCATCAGAATTCAATTGACTTCTTCAGGGCAGCAGCAATAAAAGGATCTTTGATAGGTGCCATCCTTACATCGATAATAAATGTTTTAATCTTGGTATATTTCTATAGTCCGCGCATACGTGAAATTTTCTCAGATAATCCTGTATTTTGGAAAGCGGCAAGCTTGTAATGCTATAATCATGAACATTAAACAATAGTGGTAAGAGGAACCCCGGGGTCAGACTTAAATATTGACATCTAAGGACAAAAAGAAAGATTGTCTTGTGTCTGAAGAGAGTAAGGAAAAATCTCAATAATTGAGTTTGACCCCCGAAGATGGCGCCTTAACATAAGTGAGAAGAAATTATGCGACACCTGAAGATTCACACACTTGAGAAAGGTTGGTACGACAAGGACGAGGTATTGCTCCATGCCGCCTTCCAGCTTCTTATAGATTTTATTGAGCAAGAGAAACCAGACGAGATTGTTGACTGGAATGTAGGTGAATTACATAGAAAAGCTTGGAAAGAAATCAAATCGTTCTATAACTGGTGGAAAAAAGAGCGTCCAGCACGGAAAAGCCCACTCGATGATAATAGGCTAAAGCATCCTCCTTTGAGATTAGAAAAGATTCCAGGTTCTGCTTTATGTAAGATGGTCGAACCCGACAAAAAGAAATACGCAAGTTATTATCGTGCTTTGCGGGAACATTGGAGGCTTGAGCAAAAGTGGGGAGAAGAAGATCAATGCAATCTTCATAGGTTAATCGACATCAGGAAATTTCTATGGACATAGAAGATGCCAACAATCCACTCCATCGGACGGCTGATATGTGAAAGGAAAGGGTTCGAGTCTGGTTTTGACTCTTACTCATTTCAACGGGGGATGACATTCATTGGACGCTGGGCAGGGTTTAGAACAATAAGAAAAATCTCATAGAGAATCCTCAGACCTTTTCAACACGGCTCTTTACCAACCCGCAGATTACTCAATAGACTATGTTTCAGTGAATTTTGCAGTCCTTCAAGAATTGCTGAGGGGTCAATATCTTGATTCCCACGTATTCATTCATTGCTTTTAATCCCTTATCACCCGTAATAATGGCTTCTGCTTTTAAGGCCACTGCACACTCTATAAATTTGTCATCATCAGGGTCACCTTTAACTGCCTTTATCTTCGGTGTTTTTGTCGTAAAGAGGATATTGAAACCTTTGGCAAAAAGAGAAAGAAGCTCTTCGAATTCCCTTTCATCCCCTAATCCAATCCTCTGCAACACTTCGATATATTCATCAAGAATATTCTTCGATACGCAAAGACTTATCTTCCCTTCTTTCCAGAGGTCGATGATCTTCTTCGGATTGCCTCCAAAAAAAGACGAGACAAAGATATTGGTATCGACAACGACTTTCATCCCCGGCTTTTTCTTACCTCTTTGATCGTCTTATCGATATCTCTTTGTCCTACCCCTTTAGATTTCAACTTCCCGCCGATTCTGCCCCACAGGTCGTCAATATAGGTGCCGATGTCCCTCTCTTTGATATAGTCTTCTATCAGTTCCCTCACCATCTGGCTTGTCGTCTTCCCTTCCACCCTGGCAAGCTTATTAAATTTGTCCTTAACCTCGGGATCCATCCTAATAATCATCTGGGTTGTCATGCGGCTAACCTCCAACAATATATATTTTGTATATATTGTATAGCAATTTAAAACAACTGTCAATGGCTAAGAAATCCGGGGTGGACAACGTTCCTTGGGCACTGGGCAGGTTATTTTGTCCCTTGCATCTGTAACTATATTCAGTTATATTATTTTCGGAATGGGAATCGAAGAAGACCTCTCCAGGATAAAGCAGAATTCAAAGGGGGTAAGGTTTAAAGAGATAGAGAGAATCATTTTAGGGGCAGGATTTAAAAGGGTAAATATCAGAGGAAGCCACTATGTTTACAAGAAAGGAAACAGGATTTTAACAGTTGTCAAACCTCATGGAGGGCGTAAGCATTGCCATTGGTTGGATGTTAAAGATGTGATCAGAATCCTGGAGGAGGATTGACCTATGAGAAAGAATAAAAAAGAGGAACTTTTGGGTTATGAGATAAAAATCATTCCAGACAAAGAATCTGGATACCTGGCCGTGCGGTTTCCTGATTTCCCGAGTATCATCACCGGAGGATATAGCATTGAAGAAACCATTAAGAATGCTCAAGAAGCTCTAGAATTAACGATAGACACAATGAAAAAACATAGAATACCTCTTCCCAAACCAAAGACCCGTTTCAGCGGTCAGTTTAATGTCAGGGTTCCAAAAGACCTCCATAGAGAATTGGTGAGAAAAGCGGAGGAGGAGGGTGTGAGTTTAAACGCACTTATAACCTATCTCTTATCCCGGTCTATCAAAATGGAAAAGGCTGCCTGATCTTACCCACCCTATTTCCCCGTTGACACGTCCAGGGTGAAACGCCTCGGGGTCAGGTAACATTTTTTGTGAGGCAACTCGTCCTATAACCCAAAGGGTTTCCCCTTCCCACTTTTTTTATACCGTCACATTTTTCCGGAAGATAAATATGAATTCATCGACTTTTGCGCGTATTCGACCTGTTTTAACCTTTTCACCTGTTTCATCTTCACACCCAGCCTTGAAACAAGAACTTCAAAAAGCTGGAAAACCTCTTCTCTTTTCACCCAGATCTCCTGCGGCAAATAAGCGTTCTTCTCAATCACCTTGAGCATATGGTTTTGGAATTCGCGCCCATAGCGATCCCAACTCTCCAAATGTGTTTCGAAAACGAATCCCGAAGCCTGGTCCACGATTAAGAGACAAAGCGGGAAAAAAGGACGCCCCCCCTCCTGTATGGGCATGGAGAACTGGAAGAAATCAACCTCCCAGATGCCCGCCGGTCTGAGACCCCTTTTCTTGATGCGCTGCAAACGAATTTCGTCGATGGCCGGAGCCTCATATTTTCCTCTCTCCAGAGGGACCGGCGACAACCATTCATCTCTCCAGCGGAGCTCCGACCCGCTTTGCTCCGGAATCCGAACCAGATATTGCGCTTTTTCCGAATTCGTGAGGAGATTATCATTATTCTTCATCCGGAGGCTGACATCTGCGGCTTGCTGTAAAGCATGCGTGAGGAAGCAGACCTGCGGTTGATTGAGATACCACGGATAGTATCCCGGCTCGTAACTCCTAAACAAAGGCCATGCTTTTGGCCCCCTGAATTTCAGCCCGAGTCTTTTGATCACTTCATGATCCGGTTTTTGCAGAAACTTCCGATCCTCGAATGATGCAACCAGGCATTTTGCCGTACTGAGGATGTCCTCCTCAGGGGATTCACTCTTTTGAATTTTTAGGTAGGATTCCAAACCTTCTGTCCCCAAATAAACCAACAACCCTAAGAACTCTCCCAAGGCTCCAACAACACAGCAGTAACCGATTTCGCCATCCTCAGAATTTTTCACCCCGAAGAGATCCGTGTCGTCCACCCAGTCCCAGGGTTGAATCTGCCAAAAGTCAATAGCTGCACGATAGAGCGCACGCCACTCTTGTAATGAGGGTTGAGGGGTTTGCATGATGTTCTCCTCCTTTCAGCCTTTGCTTCGCATAAATTTTAGGAAAATTCAACTCGCGCATCGGAATTTCCACATCGATGCCTTTGAGATTGTCAACCCCGGCTTCCCGAATAGTAATCTTTTCCGTCGCTCTCCAAAGCCTTAACAAAAAATCCGCGGGGTATGGTAGAGAGAGCCCCCGAAAAAAAATTCCCAAAAATTAAAAAAATGCTTGACAAACCCAAAAAGGGCGCTATAATTTTGTCAGTTCAGTTTATTAAACTAATTTCTTCTTATAATGTCTGACAGATTACTAAACAAATTTCTTTTTTTACTGTTCCCACAGGATTTATGAAGATTGGAGAACGGATTCGGAATTTAAGACAGTTGAGCAACCTGACCCAGGAGGAGCTGGCAGAGCGCGCCGGGCTGACCAAAGGGTTCATTTCCCAGATCGAAAGGGATCAAACCTCCATCTCTTTGGACAGCCTGGTTAAAATGCTGGAGGCATTGGACGAGAATATTTCTGATTTCTTTCAGGAAGCCTCTCAAGAAAAGATTGCCTATCGTGAGAAGGACCGGGTGGCGATTGAAAAGGAGAAGATTGAGAAGTTCGAGCTTCTGGTCCCGGGTTCAACGAATCGGCGGTTGGAACCCATCCTCTTGACTCTCCGGAAAGGGGAGGCGACGCCGAAAGAGAAGCCCCACGAAGGGGAGGAGTTTGGTTTTGTCCTCCGGGGAAGGGTCAACCTTCGTTTTGGGAGAGAGATTCTGAAGCTGAAGAAAGGGGAATGCTTTTACCTTTCGGCAGAGAAGGAGCATTGGATCCATAACAGCGGCTCGAGGGAGGCAGTGATACTATGGATCAGCTCGCCTCCTTCCTTCTAACAGGCTGCTGATTTGCGGAGTTTGATGTTTTAGGGAAGTAGGTGCATCACAGATTCCATATGCCTTCAATCAAACGAGAGATGATGGAGGAACACTGTGATCTTTAAGACCCCGACACAATACTTTCTGGTTTCTGGAGCCTCAGACGGCTTTACACCTCTGAATGCCTTTGACGGAGCCCTCCTCCAGGCGGGGATCGGGAACACGAACATCATCAAGATGTCGAGCATCCTTCCCCCCCATTGTCAAGAGGTTTCCCCGATCGCTCTTCCTCCAGGGGCCCTGGTCCCGGCAGCCTACGCAGCCCTGACCAGCGACGTACCCGGAGAGATCATCTCGGCCGGCGTGGCCGTAGCTCTTCCAGAGGATGAAAATCAGAACGGGTTGATCATGGAATATTCGGCTAAAGGAGAGCGGCGCAAGATCGAGGAAATGGTCCGGAATATGGCCGTGGAGGGAATGAAGCTTCGCGGATGGAAGATCAAAGATCTGAAGTCAATCGCTATTGAATATAGAACAAAGAGAATTGGGGCGGCCCTGGCCGCTGTGGTCCTATGGGGACAATAAAACAGTTATGAGTTGAGAATTAAGAGGTATGAATTATGAATTATAATTTGAAACTCTGAACTCTCAATTCTAAACTCTGCACTCTGAGTTCTCATCATGCAATCATGGCTTACCGAGAAAATTGATGAAAAGGTTGGCCTTACTTTAAGTTCTCTCCAATCCGAAGCCACCGCATTCTCTCTGCCCGATTCTGCTACGGAACGAACCAGATGAAACTCCCCTTCATAGAAACTACCTATATCTCAGCAAGTGCTCCGTTTGAAAAAAGCAAAGGGGTTATCCTCGGGTGTCCCTATGATGGATCTGCCTCCTTCCGTCCGGGCGCCCGGTTTGGACCCTCTGCGATCCGGAGAGCATCGTGGGGAATTGAAACCTTCAGTCCATATTTTCAAAGGGACCTGAGCCAGTGTTCCATTCACGATATGGGAGACCTGGAATTGCCTTTGGGGGAGAAGAAAATCTCTTTGGGCTTGATTCGGAATGGACTGGGCAAGATCCTCTCCGAAAAAAAATTCCCCATCCTTCTGGGAGGAGACCATCTGATCACTCTTCCGACGATAGAAGAGATCCTTGCAATCTATCCTCGCCTCCATCTCCTTCAAATTGATGCTC
The DNA here is from genome assembly GCA_963827685.1 of uncultured delta proteobacterium. Classification (GTDB taxonomy): domain Bacteria; phylum Desulfobacterota; class BSN033; order BSN033; family UBA1163; genus UBA1163. The sequence continues at coordinate 1,189,249 of CAWHBU010000003.1, forward strand.
ACACAGATTTAAGAGAAGATTATTTGGGCGAACCCCTTTCCCACAGTACGGTGATGAGGAAGGTGGTCGACCATTTGGGTGAGGGCAGATTGTTTCAAATTGGGATTCGATCCGGGACAGAAGAGGAATTTAAATTAGCCAAAAAAATGAAATCCGTCGTCTCCCTTAACCCAGATTCTCTGAGTTCAATGATGAAACGTCTCAGGAACCAGCCCGTCTATATCACCCTCGATCTCGATGTGATCGATCCAAGCCTTCTCCCGGGTGTTGGAACACCCGAGCCCGGAGGTCTTACCTTCCAGGAATTCGTTTTCCTTCTTAAAAAACTTCAAGCGCTTCATGTTATTGGATTCGATATCGTGGAGCTGACACCAGATTATGACCCCACGCAAGTCTCTTCTGTTACGGCTTCGGTTATCTTGAGAGAAATGATCCTTGCCTTCTGTTTCAAAAAATGATGCGGGATGCACCTTCTTGCCACTCCCTTCCTGTCAAGTTTTCTCCACCGATTTTTAAAAATGGTATATATTACAATCGAAAATTGGTAACGGGAATGTACTGCAAACCGATCTGAATAATTCATTTTCTAATTATCTTGATTCTACATAATATCGTTTAAAACGATCTTGGGAAGAAAATATAGCATGAAATTCCGCCCTTTCTCTTTCAACCCATAATCATCAAATCGTACACGTACTATTATTCATGACTTGCAGCTTAAAGAGACAAGAAATTCTTCCTACAATCGCCCTATCGAAAAGTGAAAATTCTCACTAAAAAAACAAATCAAATTTTTTAAAAATAGAATTTTCTTGTGCTGAAATCAAGCATTCAATCAGATTAAAATACTCGGCCTTCTGCTGACTGAGTAAAGAGTTTATTTTAATTTCTTCATACCTCGAAGGCAGTGTTTCAACCATGGAGAGTTTATTATTTTTTTCACATAAAAACGCGGAATTAATCCTATATGAATATAGTGATATTGACCTTTCAATTTATAACTAATTGAAAGTAATAAACAATTTATAAGAAAATAATGCTTGACAAAGCTCTCTCACTTGAATATATTAGTATAAAGGGATGAATAGATCATCTTAATATGGATGTTGGATGTAGAAAGGACCATTCAACCGGTAAGGGTTTTTGGGTAAAGACGAAATTGAATAAAGCCGCCCTTTCCATGGACTAAGAATGGAGAGGGTTTTTTGTTCCCATAAGGAAGGAGTAAAATAGCAGTGAAAAATAACAAGACATTAAGTAAAAAGGGAGAGGATTTAACCCTTGAGCCCGTTCAGTCCTCATCCCTTTTTGCTGAACCTCCGACCTCCATTCCACCTATCCAATCCGCACCCTACACAGAGGGTGAATTAGAAGAGACGATAGAGGATTTTGATCTTCAGCCGGATGAAGCAGAGTTGGTGGTTGAGGAAGGGGAAGAAATTTCAACTGAGCCGGTTCCCCACGAAGAGATTATTTTTCAACCTCAGGATATCACATGGGAATATTTAAAGGGCCTTGAAAAGATATCTCTCCTTACACCAGAGAAAGAGGTTCAATTGGCAAAAAGGATTAAGGAGGGTGAGCGTCAAGTCAAGATCCTCGAGACAAAGACCAATCGCCTAAGAACCCGATTATATCCTCCTTCAGGCCCTAAGAATGGAGGTAAACGTTCCCATCCCCGCACACAGCAAGGTTATAAATCAAAGGGCAAAAACGGGAAAAATGGGAAGAAATCAAAACCCACTCCATCAGAAATGAGGGAGAGAAATCTTCTTTATAAGGCGACATTGAACCAATATCAACGGGCGCTTCTCGATCTTCAGCGGGCAAAGAATGAATTGATCCAGGCCAATCTACGGTTGGTGGTCAGTATTGCAAAACGATATGCCAATCGGGGGCTTTCTTTTCTGGATTTGATCCAGGAGGGAAATCTTGGCCTGATCCAGGCTATGGTTAAGTTCGATTATACCAAAGGCTTTAAATTCAGTACTTACGCTTCCTGGTGGATCAGAGCAGCCATTTTGAGAGCTTTTGCAGAGAAATCGAGGACGATTCGGATTCCCAACTATCTTTTTGAGATCAAAGGGAAATTGATGAAATCCTTTAAGGATCTGGTGAAAAAGTTGGGGCGGGAACCCACATCCCAGGAGTTATCAAAGGAAAGTGGAATTCCTTTACATGATGTGGAGAAAATTCTCAATCTCATTGAAGAACCGATCTCTCTCGACATGACTATTGGAGAAGAGGATAGTACTCTCGAAGACCTAATCCCTGATGAAAAAGGTCTCTCTCCCAGTGATTGCTTGCTGGAAAAAGATCTAACCCATCAAATCCAGAAACTCTTATCTGGCCTTTCCCCGAGAGAAGAAAGGATTCTCCGGCTCCGTTTCGGCATTGGAGGAGATGGGGAATGTACTCTCGAAGAAATCGGCAGGCAGTTCGGTCTGAGTCGGGAGAGAATTCGGCAGATTGAGGCGAAAGCTCTTGATCGATTGAGAGATCCGAAACGCTATAAAGAAATCAAAGAATATTTTGAGTGATTTTCTAAGAAGAAAATAAAAAGGGGCCTCTTTGATTTGATATGGAGTGCCCCTTTTTTATTCTGGTTGGAGACACTTATCCTTCCATCTGGATGGCCTCTACCGGACAATTTTCAGCAGCCTCTTTACAGGACTCCAGTACCTCTTCGGGAACCTCATCCACTTTGATACGAGCCTTATCATCATTCATTTCGAAAACTTCTGGGCAAGTCTCTGCACAAAGCCCACACCCAATACAGGTTTCCTCGTCCACGATCGCTCTCATTGACTATTCTCCTTTCCATTTCCCTCTTTTGATTTATTATTCATAATCACTTTTCTTAAATCAAGTCGCCTCTTCTAAATTTCTAAAATCTTATATTCGGCTCTGTCACGATAACCCTTCCGTCGTTCACTTCAGGAACGAGTCTGAGCGCTGATGGTGGGTACTCTATAACCCCGGTTAAAAATTCAGTCAAATGTATCTGAACGAGTTCATGGATTCTTCATTCGAAAAATGCAATCCCCCGCCACCTGTTCATGTTGGGCATGCTGGTGTCCGAAGCCATCTCCTCTTTTCTCTCTTTGAAAATGGTAAAGAAAGAGCTCTGGGATAATAGGAAATCAGGTCAGAAACAATAATCATGTCTGGCCCAAAGTTCCTGACCCCAAATTCTCACAAAAGCCTCTTTGAGGATTCTCAAAGTCCTGGTTGTGGATGAGGAAAGATTACACTTTAAGATTACATCTGGAGATGAGGGTAGAAATCATGTATCCGAATTGATTAAGCTCGTCGAAGCATGGGCTCCCCTCACTCACCAAAACTCTTCGAGAGCGATCTCCCTCATTTCCTACTTCAGGTCAAGGAGCAGCCGCTGGAATTCTCCAGATTCCGAAAGGATGCGGTGGGCGGCATCCCGTGTTTTGTCCACCTCCTCAAGAGACAGATTAAGGGCGGTCGGTAACCTCTTAAAGTGCCTTCGCTCCGTTTCATCCTTCAACGCATCAAACTTCACTTCAACGATGTAAAACTGAATATCACCACAGGAACCCGGTGAGGTAGAAACCGCTCCTCCTTTGCATCTCTCAGTCCTTATCTCATCCGCCCACGAACCGACGCTTTCTTTCAAGAGGGCTATGGTTTCTTTGTTGTACCGGTCGATCGCGATCGAGGAGTAAGAAGCAAGCATGACGCCGAAAGTGGGAATCTTTTCTGTCTTGTCCCACTTGGGATCGGGTTCTGTTTCAGCGTTCACCACGATGAAGACCACTTTGCGGACCTTTTCCATCGGCGTCCCTTTCATCGTTCCCCAGACGCTCCCTCTGACGATGACCCTGTCAAGAACGGCCTTCAGACCTAGATTATCCCCCACCCCGCCATCGACAAGATGAATATATGGCTTCTTTTCAGGATCTAAAAATGGGGCGATGTCATTGAGCAGATAAAACTGCCGCTCTAAGATGTCACGGCCTTCTAAGACTTTCTCGAATCCCTCCGGTGTCTTAAAACCGCAGGTCCCAGCGTAGTTCCGCAAGGTGATGGGGGTGAGCGCCATAGGAATTGCTGATGAGGCGGCGGCAGCCCTTGCCACGGAGAAAGGAGAGAGGTCTGAACAGATCAGATCAAAAGCCTCTTGAGTAAACCCTACCCTGGTCCCATGCGTCATGTCCGTGGCGTTCATGATGATGAAGGGGCCTTTTCGGGCTGCGATATCACCAAAGGTACCCCCTTCGAAAATATGATTGTCATAATATTCAGCAGCCAGATCACTCCGAGCGAAGGTCGGCGACAAAAACCGCACCCAATTGGCAACATTGAACAGAGCTCTTAAGATAAGACCTCTTTGAATGTTCTTCTTCAAGAACTTGCTTTCAAAATCCTCAAAGATACGGTCTCCAAAGAGGCCGTAGTACCCTGCCGTGAAACTTCCTCCGGAGACACTCGATATTACATCCACCTCATCCAGAAGCCGCCGCCTTCTTCCGTCAAGAACGATTTCAGTCTTTCGCAATTCCTCGAGAACGCCATAGGAAAGTGCAGCCGCCCGCATCCCTCCACCTGAAAAAGTGAGGTACAGAAGCAGACTGTCTGAATTGTCAGGAGTTTTCATGGTGGCTGCTCTGTAACCTGCATCAAGGCGAACCTCTTTAATCGGCTGATTGACCGGATAGTGAGCACAACCAACAGTAAAAGAGACAGCCAGCAGGAGCACATCCATGAGGATTCTCTTCTTGTTTAACCTAAATACTTTCCTGTTCTTGTTTTTCAATTCTTGCCTCCATTTTTTTAATCGCCTCATGATTATCCACTCCATCTTCTTCCAGGTTTTGTCTGGGGTTTTGTAACGGATTTCTATATTCTTACCATTTATTTGATGGTGGGGTAAAGTGGGTTATGAACAGTTAACGGATTCACTGAATCGTCGGAGACGCCGAAAGCAACACAGCTTGCCAAAACCTGCTTCTCCCCAAAACTTGCTATATGGAAGACATATCGAATCGGAACTTGGGATCGACGTGATGACCATCTTGGAGTGTGTCTGCGGGGAAGGGAGACACGTGCAATTTGTGGACTAACGATTGTAAGAGTGTATGTTTCTTGAAACTGTTCGTTTCTCGATTACAGGAAGTAGTCTTCAGAAAAGCGGTTACGTATAGCATCTACAAGTCTTCACTCCAGACCAAACGGAAGAATTAAGGATTATTGCTAGAAATGTGCATAAGAAAAGGCAGAGTCATTGTGTTTTTATTCGGTCACTAAATGAAAATGTAAATATGTAACATCCTGAGAACCTGGGCCGTTTGTGTAGAAGCGATACTTCGATAACTTCTCTTGCTCAATAATTCACCTCACAACAAAAAAAGCATCAGTCAAATATTGTGTCGGCTTCAGAAATCTCTCCAATATTCTTGATGTCTCTCCTTGGAATGATAACGTAATGAATTCGTTCCAGGGAAAATGGACGTTTAATAACGACCGTTTTGTCGGTTTCAAAAACCACGAAAGGCATTAGATTAGGAAATTTTCGAATTCCAACGGAGGCAATCAGGCCCAGTAGATCTTCATGAGTCAAACAATTCTGGCAACGATTTATTGCCAAAAAAGACCTGGGTTGTGACTGAGAAAACAAATAGCCACCAATCAAAATCCCCACGCATATAGAAATTAGAACTAAAAGGATAATTTTGAATTTTTTCATCGTTCGTCTTCACCTGAAAAGCTGCGTGATACAAACATCATACTCCTTATATTAACATCATTTCCAATATGCCAAGAATTTGGAAATTAATTAAAGTGTTTGAGACTTTAACAAAAATTCCTTGCTAATCCCAAAGAAATAAAAAGACAGGGCCATTTCTGACCTTGCCATCGCTTTTTGAAAATCGAATAGAAAATGATTTATTTTGTTGGGCTGCTGAATAGGAAGGGTTGAATTAAGAAATATTTTCGTTCATACAACCCACACTATTTTTTCTTCCTTATATCCATACCTTTCCATCTCCCTGCCGTTTTCATGAATCGGTCCCGATAGAAGTAGGCGAGCAATAGAATGATACCTATGATTCCCAGAATGACGAGAACCACCGCGCCCTGATAGTTCCTCACACAACTTCCGCTTACTGAAAGTAAAATGGTTCCAAGTAACCTGCCGACAGTAGAAACGACAATAAAGGTCCAAATATTCATCTGGCTAAGACCTACGATGTAACAAAGCGCAGCTTTGGGAAAACCGGGAATTAGAAAAAGGATAAAGGAAACGAGAGGACCCCGTAGTGCCATAAAGTGATCGTATTTTTGCATAACCGAAGCCTTCGCAACTCTCCTTACAAGCGGCAGGCCGTATACTCTGGCGAGAATAAAGGCTAACCATGAGCCAATGCTGAGGCCGATGGTAGAATAAATGGTACCTAAGACAGGACCGTAGAGATAACCGCCGATGACTCCGGTTAATTCGGCGGGTATTGCCCCTGCGATTAGCACCTGGAAAATCTGCAAGGCGATGAAAACAAAATCGTCGTAAGGATGGAAGGAGTTAATGAACTCGATCACCTTGTTCTGGTAATTCAAGAAGAAATAGACGTTGTAGTGAATAAAAAGGTAGGTTCCAAGGATAATAAAAAAGACTAAAAAAATGCCCTTGAGGAAGTAACTGATCTTCATATCAATTTGGGATTTTCATCTGAAGCTCATTCCTAAAGTTCGATTATACTGCAAAAATCAAATGATCTTCGCTGACCCAAAAGAATACAGAAAGAGCTTTAGTTTTTTGCTGTCTATTTTATTAACGCCCCAATGCGTTTGGCTACAAAATGGTAGGACGAAAATTGAAAGAAGTAATCCAGGATTATTTCATCAAAGATAAAGGCAACTACTCCTCCCAAAAGGCAGATAATTCCCTTTTCAATTCTAATTGATGTGATGCTTTCAACAAAGTAAGATTCATTCAGGCATTTGCACCATATTAATTAAGACACCTGTTCTTGGGTGGAACCTCTTTTCCCTGCTATCCCTACTGCTTTTGGCTCCCCTATTTCATTTGTACCTCCCTTTCCTTCACCTTGAAAGGGTGTTAATCCCTCTACGGAAGCAAGCGAGGTATTTGAATCCCCCATCTGCGACTGTTCCGTCCCTTCTTTGGGTTTCATGGAAGCAGATACCTTTTCAGCTAAATCGGTAAAAAGGTCCATCCCGGTTAAGTTGCTTCTCATCTCTTCTAAATCTTTAATTCCAATACTTTCCTTTATCTCTTCAGTCGTTTTCTTAAACTCTCCCAGTGCCCTTCCAATAGTCTTGGCTAATTCTGGGAGTTTTTTAGGCCCAAAAACAATCAAGGCAATCACCAGGATCACCAACAAGTCCGGCCCTGCAAGCATAAAACCTCCTTTCTGAAATTTCCAAGAGTAACAATTCAAATCACGAAGGATATAAAAAACCTTCTACTGTTTACCCTCTCCTGAAATCTCCTCAGGTTTTTTGGGGGGCACATCGATCTTTTCTCTCTCGGTCGCACCTTTGAAGTTTCGGATCGCTTTCCCCAGGTTTTCACCAATCTGAGGGAGCTTGCCTGCACCGAAAACGATCAAGGCAATAACCAAGATGACCATCAACTCCGGCATTCCAACACTTCCCATTTTTCTCCTCCTTTAAAGAGACTATGTAATGCTTTCATACGATAACCTGTGAAATTATTTTACAGATGAGTGTGACGGGTTCTTGGAAACCCTTAAGGCACGGTTATCTTGCTCCACTAAAAACAGTGATTTGAGAGCTTATCACATTGGTCCGTTGCGTCTCCCCGTCACGTAAATATTCAGCATAACATTCCATTGTATATTGCCCAGGGTCAGCAGGAGGAAGCTGTATGATGAAGTTTCCTGGGGATCCATACTTTAAATACCTTGCCTTAAAACAGTACGGACCACCACCTGACCAGGAGCAACAAGCCTTACTAATCTCCGGTTTACCGTCTGCTCTAAAAATAATAATAAGATCATACGGAAACCCTCCTGTGATTTGGCTTGGAACCTGCATACTTAATAACCTCAGTTCCCCTGGAGCAAGAGGTTCGGTTGGCACTGTGGCACAGGAAAAAACTAACAACATAATGACTACACCCATCAGAACAGCTATTAAGGATTTCACAACCACAAACCTCCTTCCTATTATATCCCTTTCTTTTCAATTCCTCCACTTTTTTTATATCGTGTTATACAGCAAATGTGACCAATTTCTTTGCCTTGTAAATCTAAGAGAAGTTTTACTAACCAAAGATTAAACGGCCATTACCGATTTAAATCCTTATTCTAAAACGTATGACTTGTCAGTTAAAGTCCGACCGTGGGAGTTCGGCAGTTCGCGCACGGTCTAAGATGCCCAGTGCAAGAACGAAATCGTCTAACTGATTAAAGGCCTGTGTGTAGAGAGCAAAATACCCAGTGAATTGTTTCTCCATCCCCTTTTTCAAATAGACAAAAGTCGGCTTGTAATAACTTTCTCCCGGTTGTTCAATGCAACAGACGACCCGATACATATTGCCTTCCGGATCAATGACAGAGAGATAAATCTTCCAGGTGTCTCCTTGTCGTATTTTTTCCGGTGCATAGGCCAAGTTGACGATAAATTCTCCTTTTGTTTGGGCATGGCTATTCGTCATTAAGCCAATCAAAATGAGAAAGAGGCTTAGAACAAGAAAGAATTTCATAAACAATTTCATCACTAAACCCTCCTTCACTCATTTCGTTTTTGATGCTAACCTCCTGCTGTCAAAAATGGATCAGCAGGTACACTCCATCCAAGGACCTAACAACCTAATTTTTTCTCAAGTCTAGCGGAAATGAAGAGCCTCCTCAAACTGACAATCCCCATAACTATACAAAAAATCTTGTTTAGTTTTCTCCAATTGTCAAGAGAAAAAGTCTTTGTAAAAACCTCTTCCACCACATTTTCAGATCAGCATGGCTCGTAGGGGAACCCCTATGATAATGCCTTTGCTGAAAGTTTTATTAAGACCCTCAAGAGTGAAGAAATCAATCTTTCGGAATATCGGACTCTTGAGGACGTTTACCAACGACTTCCCTTTTTCATTGAAGAAGTGTATAACAAGAAGCGATTGCACTCTTCGCTGGGATATTTACCCCCAGATGAATTTGAAGCCATGGCCCTACAAACTAATAACCCTTTGCACCCCTGTCTATCACTCTAACTCAAACTGTCCAATCCCAGGGGTTCAGTCCACTGCATATGAGCCAATAGGTTGGCGGCTTCTAAAGAGATATCAAATATTAAGAAATATATTAAAATACTTTAGAACTAACGTTCCCTTCAATCTACATTTCTTAGATTGGAACTAGGCCGGTCTCATAAAGAACAAGGCAATGTTTCCCCCACTGACGATTTCCTTTTTTTCTAACACCAACTTCGAAGCATCTATCAATCCGGGTAATCCTTTCCTTTTAAGAAAATCACGATAATTTTTGAAATGCTCGCACCCCGCTACCATCTCGAAAAAAAGAATAATGGCCTTAAACATCCACCCCATTGGAAAGCGAATTGGCCCAGGGTGATAATCCGTTAACAAAATCCTTCCCTCTCGACTCATGACTCGAATCATTTCTTTCATAACTTGTGGTCTTATCATGTATGGCATCTCATGCAAAGTAAGCATTGAGGTAACGAGATCAAAGGAATTATCTCGATAGGGCATCTCTGATGCGTCTCCGACACGAAGATCAGCGTGTTTCCCCAATTTGTTGCGTGCGACTTCCAACATGGAGGGGGATAAATCAATCCCATGGACAAGGCATCCAGCCTGATGGTAAAGCACTAAATTCGTACCGGTTCCACACCCAACGTCCAGCACCTTCATTCCCGCCTTGACAGGAAAACTCTTTATTCCTGTCTGCCTTATGACAGAAGTGAGGGGCTCCACAAAGGTGTCATATTTTGATGCATATCTTCGACAGGGATCATTGACCATCTTTAGCACCCATGTTCATTGCCACTTTTCAACAAGCAAAGGGAAGTTTTTTCTTTTTTTAAGATAATGCTGCCCGAATGATTCCCGCCGAAAAAGGCTTCCGGTGTGCTGGATAGATCATTTTGGCCCCCTGGTCTGTCAGTTTCATCAAGAAAAATGCCTGTGGGCTTTCACTGTAATAATATCAATAATGACTCTGGCTCTGCTAGCGGCAAGCTTAAGCCTTCGCTGAAGGCAGAGCTAAACCATTCGGCTCCTCTATCGGAAGAATTGCCTCCCGTCGATCCGCCCATTTCCGCCATCACCTAATCGATTTGGAAGAAACTATCTGACACACCGGTATTAATTCTTGGGTTTTGACAGCTTATGGTTCTTTCCAATTGCCCGTCGGGCGTTGACTCTTCCACCTTTACTGGAAGCCAAAGGTTCTTATCAATGAAGAACTGGTACAGCGTTACGATACCCTCGCGAAAATGGTTAACCGCTAACACCCGGATTCGAATATACCCGTCCTGCTCAATCTGTACCAGCCCTCGGCGCTGATCTGTAAGACTGTGAGAGATATTCTTGATCAGGAGCCCCACGTCAGTCTGGTCTATCCGCCGTCCCGAAGCTCCCATTATTAGAGAATTTCCAGACGACAGATGAAAGTGAAAAATATGAGCCCATCCTCCCGGACGTATACTTACCTTTCCGCTCTTGTCAGGGTAGACCAAGATCATGTCAGAATGTGGTGATTCAAGATCGAGGCGGATCCATTTAGGTTTCTTAAAGGTGTATAGGAACTTCTGCGTTTCGAATGAACCCCCCGTTTTGTAGGTTCTGACCTCTACATTTGTTTGGTAGTCTTTTACCAGGGCATAGGCTGATACCATCTTCTTCAAGATGGTATCGGCATCCGATGGAATCTCAGCGGACGCATTGGAAAGTATAAGGCATGAAAAAAGAACAATCGTTAGTGCATGGTGAGATAATGAGAAAGACATATGGTCAATTCCCCTAGAACCAGTATAACCATTTTCCATTAGAATTTGATGCCCAGGCAGTGAAGTCTCCTGCCTCCGAAATGCAAAAAGAGTTAAAGCACCGTTGTTTGGCTATCTCTTTCATCAACCTCTTCAAAAGACGAGCTTTCTTCTATAGCTTTCTTTATGATCTGCTCTCGTATAACATTTTTACAGCCGAAAAGAACTAATGTCGTCAATAAACCAGCAAGGCAATTTCTCTTTTTCAGATGCATCTTTAACCTCTCACTTCTTAGTTTTTGTGCCTTCGGAGGAGCAGACCCGCTTACCGTGTTAGCGCCAGAAAAAAGGCCATCATATGGCAATCACCCTTTCGATCTCAGGCAATTGCGGTGCAAATTCGCTCACTTGTTCAAATTCTCCACCCTGCAAATCACTCCCCTTTTCAAGTCGGATATGGTTTTGACCTTCTAAGGTTTCTCAGCGAAAACTAAATCCCCGTTCTCTGCGGCAATAATCAGAAAGAGAGGAGAGACTTAACCCAGTCCCGCTGCTGCCATAGGGCGCAGCCCCCCTTTGTTTCGGAAAGTCTATCATGATTCTCGCGGATGGTTTTTAAAAAACGCGATTGGAGTGCCTCTTTAAGCGGAATCTTTTCGAGGCTGGTATCCGAATAGGGGGCCACAGGGCATGGCTCCAAATTCCCTTGCGCCGAAACATGAATAAACCCGCGCCCCGCGGAAAGACATCCTCCAAACTTTTCTTCGTCGCCCGGAAAAGCCACAAATAGGGCAGGTAGATTCTGTTCCCATCGGCAAATATGGGCCCAAAGGATTTTGCGCTGTATGTCTGTAAGTTCCATTAATGGGACGTTTTCTTCCAAAGGGACGTATTCCACGAAAAAGAAAAGTTTGCAGCCTGCTCGAATCCACGAACGAACAAACGATTCATCCACAACAGTTTCAAAATTCTGCCTTGTTGTCATAACCGAAATTCCAAAGAATATTTTGCGGTCAAAAAGTGTCTTGACCACTTTATCTAAACGGTCGAACACGCCTTGTCCGCGCCTGCTGTCGGTTTCTTCTTTTTGCCCTTCTATGCTTAACACAGGGATTACATTTCTTTGCCTGGAAATTCTATTGATTTGAGTATCATCCATCAGGGTACCGTTGGTAAAAAGCGGAAAAAGAATTTCGGGAAAGTTTTCCGTAATCTGTAAGAGATTTTTGCGGAGCAGTGGTTCTCCTCCCGCAAGCAGAGCAATGGAAATGCCAACTTTATGCGCCTGCGTAAATAGATTATGAAGCATATCATCGCTCATCTCGGGACCTTTGGATTCTGGAAGGGTATGAGAATAACATCCCAGGCACCGGAGATTACATCCGCGGGTAACGCTTACAATCATAAAAGGAGGAATATGATACCCCTGCTTCGCAAGCTTTTTGCGTACCAGGTCCGCCTTTTTTTGCCTGCGCACAGTTTGCAAGGCAAATACGGCCATTTGGGGGTCCTCGAGCGCAATACGAACCGCGCTTTTAAAGAGAAGCGAAAGTGACCGGCTTAACTCGAAAGTGGTATTCTTATCCGAGGAGACAGCAGCTGCGGCAGTGATGGCAAAAAATGTTACCAGCAGAACCAATCCCAGCATCTCACCATTTTGATTATCTGCCTCGATATAGATTTTTAAGCCATCTCCATATCTGCCCTTCTCCACAGTGTAAGCACGGGTAATCGCAGGGTTAGACATCCCCGGCTTAGGCTGTCTCGCGGTTGGCGTTTGTGTCCGCCCCGGGTCGACATTAAACAGGGTAAGCGCCAGGATCAGACTGAACAACCAAAATATCCTTCCCTTTTTCATCTGTCACACCTCCCCTTGATTCCCATTCATCCTCTTGGACATCTTGCTTGGCATTTGCCATTCCCATAGGCTGTTCTCCTATCTAAAGTAAGCTTTCGGTTTCGCCAGCCTATTTTAAGGATAACAGCCCTTTTTATGCACGTGACAAAAGTCGGCTTGTAATAACTTTCTCCCGGTTGCTCAATGCGACAGGCGACCTGATGCATATTGCCTTCCGGATCAATGACAGGGAGATAAATCTTCCAGGTGTCTCCTTGTCGGATTTTTTCCGGTGCATTGGCGAAGTTGACGATAAGTTCTCCTTTTGTTTGAGCATAGCTATTCGTCAACTCAAACTAACTCAAACTGTCCAATCCCAGGGGTTCAGTCCAACCCGATTAATGCCCTGACTGGGTGCCAGCTACGATTTGGGTAAATACTACATTAGTCTTTCTTGTCTCTCCGTTTCGAATATACTCAGCATAACATTCCACCCTATGTGAGCCAATGCTAACACCGGGAAGGTACACCTGGAAAGCTCTCTTCGTTCCTAAGGTTAAATACGAATAATCCGATACATCAAAACAGTATGGCTCCTGCCCTGATTCATAGAAACAGGCTCTTTTAATCTCTGGCTTACCAGCTGCCTCAAAAAAAATATTAACCGCAAAGGATGCATTCGCTTGGATACCATTTCCCAGAGCATCTATGCTTAATAATTTTACCTCACCTGAAGCGAGAGGCTCGGTTGGCACTGTGGCACAGGAAAAAACTAATAACATAATGACTACACCCATCAGAACAGCTATTAAGGATTTCATAATCACAAACCTCCTTCCTATTTTTTTATATCGTGTTATACAGCAGATGTGACCAATTTCTTTGCCTTGTAAATCTAAGAGAAGTTTTACTAACCAAAGATTAAACGGCCATTACCGATTTAAATCCTTATTCTAAAACGTATGACTTGTCGGTTAAAGTCCGACCGTGGGGGTTCGGCAGTTCGCGCACGGTCTAAGATGCCCAGTGCAAGAACGAAATCATCTAACCCATGAAAGGTCTGTGTGTAGAGAGCAAAATAACCAGTGAATTGTTTCTCCATCCCCCCTTTCAGGTAGATTAAACTCGGCTTATAATAACTTTCCCCCGGTTGTTCAATGCGAGAGACGACCCGATGCATGTTGTCTTCCGGATCAGTGACGGAGAGATAAATCTTCCAGGTGTCTTCTTGTCGTATTTTTTCCGGTGCATAGGTGAAGTTAACTATAAATGGGTCTTCTTTTGTTTGGGCTTGACTGGGCGTCTTCAAGCCGATGATTATGGTAACGATGCTTAAAATGGAAAAGAATCTTGTAAAGAGTTTCATCACCATAACCTCCTTCGGTGCTCTTTAATGAGGGTCTGATTCTCTATTCACTTTATTAGGGTTATCCACCTCCATGTGGCATTAACAAAGGCTCATAGAGATCAATGAAGGCATTCCCCAATAAGCTCATCCCCCGTCTCATGGGAGTTCCTATGTGCCCTCCCGAATGCCGTCCGTGGCATCCACGGCCTTCGAGTTCTCGGCCTTGGGTAGGTGGTCAGTGGGTCGGGCCCACCAGACGTAAAAGGTTGGCAGCAGAAAGATGCTCAGCACAAGGTCAGTGATCAATCCGCCTACGATGACGATGGCAAAGGGCCGCTGCGAATCGGATCCGATGGCGTGGGACATGGCCGCAGGCAGCAGACCCAGCGTGGCCACCAGCATGGTCATCATGATCGGTCTGAGCCGGCGCGTTGCCCCTTCAATGGCGGCATCAACGATCGAATAGCCTCTCACACGCAGCTGATTGATGTATACCACCATAATGACGCCAATCTGCACAGACACCCCAAACAAAGCGAGGAAACCTACCCCTGAGGAGACGCTGAAAAGCGTGCCCGTCACGAGCAATGCCAGAAAACCTCCGATAGGAGCCATGGCCACGTTGACCAAATTGAGACAGGCCCACTTGGCGGAGCCGAAGGCGCCGTAAATAATCATGAATATGAGGAAGATCGTCAAGGGCACGATGATGAGCAGCCGCGCCTCGGCCCGCTTCTGGCTTTCGTACTCACCCAGCCAACTGATGGAGTATCCCGGCGGCAACTTCACCTGTTTGTCTACCTTCGCGATTGCCTCCTCGACGGTGCTGCCCAGGTCACGGCCCCTGACGCTGTACTTGACTGCCACATAGCGTTGGTTCCCTTCACGATAGATTTGTGCCGCGCCGTCCCGCGTTTCCACCCTGCAGAGCTGCGCCAGCGATACGCGTTCGCCCGAGGGCGACAGTAAGCGAACCTTCTCAAGCGCTTCCTTTGTGTCGCGGTACGGGGGAAGATAGCGCATAACGAGGTCATACCGCCGCTCGCCCTGAAGGACCTGGGTGAGGGCATTGCCGCCGACGGCGGTCAGAACTGCATCCTGTACATCAGCAACGTTGATCTGATACCGGGCGGCCTGTTTGCGGTCGACGATGAAGTTCAGGTTGGGCTGCCCGACGACGCGAAAGAGCCCGAGGTCCTCGATACCCCGGATTTGCTGCATAATCTTGACGATCTTATCGCCTTTTTCCTCGAGCACCTTCAGGTCATCTCCATAGATCTTCGTGGCGAGCTGCCCTTTGACCCCGCTCACCGCCTCCTCCATGTTGTCCTGAATGGGCTGAGAGAAGTTCCAGATCGCGCCGGGGATCTTTTTGAGCTCCCGATTCATGGCGGCGATGAGTTTCTCTTTGTCCTGGTGAAAGACAGGCCGCCACTGTTCCTTCTGCTTCAGGTTGACGCAGTATTCGGTGTTGAAGAATCCCGTAAAGTCCTGTCCATCATCGGGTCGTCCCACCTGACTGGTCGTCACGGTGACCTCGGGAAAGGAGGCGAGCACCACCCGGGCCTGGTTCGCCACCCGGATGCCCTCGCTCGGTCCGGTGCTGGGCGCAAGGGTGCCGCGCACCCAGATCGCACCCTCATCCAGGTGGGGCAGGAATTCCGATCCGATCACGCCGCTCGTCGCCAGATGAAGACTGGAACAGACGGTGAGTACCGCAACGCCGGCCATCACCCAATGGTGATGGACGGACCAGGTCAGACACTGGCGATACCATTTCGTGAGCCAGACAATCACCGGGTTGTGCCACTCGGGGGTTTCCTTGCGGAATAAAAAGCTTACGAGGACTGGCGCGATCGTCATGGAGAAGACCAGTGCGCCCAGGAGCGCAAACGCCACGGTCCAGGCCATGGGCCTGAACAAGCGGCCTTCCACCCGCTGCAGGGTGAAAATGGGTATGTAGCCGCTGATGATAATGATCATGGCGTAGAAGACAGGTCTCTGCACTTCGTGCGCGGCAGCCCGAATTCTATCCTTCACTGACGAAGTCGCATCCTTATCGCCCAAGTGGCGGAAGATGTTTTCGACCATCACTACCGCCCCGTCCACCACCATGCCGAAGTCGAGCGCTCCCAGGGAGAGCAGATTTGCCGGGATCTTTCTCAGGTCGAGACAAATGGACGCGAATAATAACGAGAACGGAATGGTCATCGCGACAACAAGCGCAGCCCGAATATTTCCGAGAAAGAGGAGCAGCACAACCGTGACGAGGATGAGGCCTTCAGTGAGATTGTGCAGGACGGTGTGGGTCGTGTAGTGTACGAGGTCGCCTCGATCGTTGAAGGGAACGACCTTTACGCCCGGGGGCAGAATCTTTTCGTTCAGCTCCTGCACCTTCTTGTGGACGCCCTCGATGGCCGAGTCGAATTTGGCGCCCTTTCGCATGAGCACGATGCCCGAGACGACGTCATCGTTGTCCATGATCTTCCCGTCCGAGCGATGAATCGCCCTGCCGAATTGACCGAGCCGGATCTTGGGACCCTGTGAGACGACGGCGATGTCCTTGACCCGCACCGGCGTGCCGTTCTTTGTCGTGATGACCGTATCCTCAATGTCGGTGGTAGTGCGGATCAACCCAACCGCGCGCACATTGATCTGCTGCATGCCCGCCTCGATGAAGCTTCCGCCCGCATTCACATTGTTGTTGGCGAGCTGCTGTTCCACCTGGCCGATGCTGAGCCCGTAAGAGACGAGCTTGGCAGGATCGACGCGAACCTGGTACTCACGGGTGGGACCGCCGAAGACCGAGACGTCCACCACATTCGGCACTGTCTTGAACTGTTTCACCAGTAGCCAGTCCTGGAGGGATTTCAATTCCATCGCGTCATATTGCGGATTCGTGCTTCTCAGGGTATAGAAGTAGATCTGGCCGACCGGACTGAAGTCGGGGCCAATGTTGGGCTGCAAATTAGGCGGAAGGTTAACCATGGAGATCCGCTCCAGGACCTTCTGCCGGTTCCAGGCATTGTCCGAATCGTCGTCGAACCAGAGGATCACGACGGACAACCCGGCAATCGTTACAGAGCGCAGGTGGGTGAGCTGCGGGATGCCGTTCATCACGTTTTCAAGGGGAATGGTAACCTGCTGCTCCACTTCCTCCGCGGCCCGGTCGGGCCACTGCGTGATGACCCAGGCATAATTGTTCGCTACGTCAGGGTACGCTTCGACAGGAAGACGGTGGAAGGCGATAATGCCTCCGGCAAACAGCAGAAGAGCAAAAGCCACTACGAAAGGGCGTTTGTTCAG
The DNA here is from genome assembly GCA_963827685.1 of uncultured delta proteobacterium. Taxonomy (GTDB): domain Bacteria; phylum Desulfobacterota; class BSN033; order BSN033; family UBA1163; genus UBA1163. The sequence continues at coordinate 1,206,702 of CAWHBU010000003.1, forward strand.
GGCAAAATCGACAATAGCGCGAATCATTTTAACTCCTCTTCCTTTGTGGCTTGGAGCTCCAGGGCGTTTGTACACACCTGTTGACCCGGCTGTATCCCCTTTACCTCCTGCTTACCGCTGGAAAGCATCTTCCCGCCGACCACCTCGACGCGCCGGAATTCACCCCCTCCTGCCGGCACGAAGACCCAGTCACGATCCTGAAGATGCAGGATGGCGGTCGCTGGAACCACGGCGTGCGTCTCCTGCTGCTGGCCATGGAAGGTGGCAGTGACAAACATACCGATACGCATCAACCGCGGATTCTGCATTTCCAACCGGACCTTTGCGGTGCGGATGTTGGGGTCGAGGATCGGCGCGATATTACTGATCCGGCCTTTAAACACCTTGTCGGGATAGGCGTTCAGGCGGACATCTGCGTAATCACCCAGGCGAACGAAGGGAAAATCGTTTTCGTACACGTCGCAGATGATCCACACATGGTCGAGGTTGGCGATCGTGAAGAGGTTCGGCGAATTGTCCAGCGTCTTCACTCCGGCTCCCTCCGTCACGTTCTGCTCGATGATGACACCTGAGATGGGAGCGTAAACGTCGACGATCCCGCTCGGATGATGATCGAGGTCTGTCACACCAAGGACCCGGAGCTTCTCGACAGCGGTCTCGCGGGTGACCCTCGCTTTGGCTTCCACATCCACCGCAACCTCCAGGTCCTTCTTGGCGATCGCCCCCTTCTCGAAGAGAACTTCGGCGCGGCCGAGCTGCGTCTTCGCCAGTGTCTCGTCGGCAACGGCCTGCCGGTAATCGGAGAAGGCCCCTGAGATGTCGGCGCTCCTCACCCTCATGAGAAGCTGCCCCTTCTCCACGGTATCCCCCAGCCGCACCTTGATTTCTACCACGCGGCCAGAGGAAAGCGAGATAGCAGGCACGGTGCGCGAAACATCGGGATTCACTACGCCAGTCACGCTCAGCTCCGGCGTGGCTTTGTGCTCACCCGCCGTTGTCAGCGGAAACTGTTCCGGGTGAGCTACCTTGAACTCGATCGAATCCTGCTCGTGCTCGACCTGAGCTGGAGGCGGCGCTCCGGATGCGCCATCTGCCTCCATTTTCCGGCCGCAGCCTGCCAGAAGAAGGATCACCCCAAAACAGAGAGTTGCCGCACAAATCAAACGTTTCATTCCATAACCTCCCGACCCACCGCGAGATTCAATTGAGCCGAGGCAGACAAGTAAGACCCAATCAGGCTCAAATAGCTTCGTTGAACATTCCGGTAGTCATTCTGTGCTTGCAGAAAATCAAGCAAAGATGCCCCGCCGCGCTCATAGGAGAAGGTCACGATATCGCGAACCGTGACGGCTTGTTGCAGGTATTTCGCCTTGTACGGTTGCAGCAAGACCAGTGTGCTCTTCAGCGTCGCATACGCGGAATCAACATCGCTGTAAATCAGCGCTTCAGCGGCATCCCGTACCCTTTTGTTGCGCGCGATGTCCAGTTGGGTGCGCAGCCTCTCCCCCTGGTTCCTATCGAAGATGCGCAATGGAATGCTGACGCTCAAACCCACGTAAGCCCGCTTCCATGTAATAAGCCCGGGAACCTGTTCAAACGAAGGATTTAGTCCGAAATCTACGCCGATGGTTGGATCGGTCGAAGCATTTGCTTCGGCAAGCCGGTGGTTGGTCTTAGCCTGATCGATGGACTGCACTGCAGCCCTCAGGTCCGGCCTTGTCTCGAGCGCGACCCTGTGAAACTCTTCAAGTGGCAGAATTTGCTCCGAGAAGTCAAAAGGCCCCGTCACATCAAACTGTTCGACGGGCGTCCGGTCATTCAGCAACATTAGAAGCTGGATCTTCGCCGTTCGCAGGCTTACTTCGGCGGTTTGAACGTCGGACTCGAAGGTAACGCGCTGCAATTGCAGGCGGTCCAGGTCGATTTGCGCGATATCCCCTGCTTTGAATCGTTCGGCACTCACCTGAAGCACGTGATCGTAATAAGAAAGATTTTCCTTCGCCACATCCAAAACTGCCCTTTGCTGAAGGACCTGAATGAATGCGCTCCGCAAGGTGAAGAGGAGGCTTCTTTCCTCGTCCGCCAGTTGCGAGGTTGCGATTGCTGTTCCCTTCTCCGCGCTCTCCCGCCGCAATTGCCGCTTGTGCCGCCGCTCGAACAAATAGCTTACCGAGACTACCGGTAGCGTGTCTACCCAAGCGCGGGACGACTGCCATGGGTGGAGTTGGTCGACCGACGCCGTGAAGTTCGGGTTCGGACGCAGATAAGCGGTGATTTCCTGTGCACGGGCCTCCTCGATGCCAATCCGTGCTGCCTGCAGACTCGGATTGGCCGCCAAAAATCTCGCCCGAACCTGCTGCCATGTTAAAGCCTGCTGCGCGAACGACTCTGTGCTGAGGCAGCCCACAACTACAAACCCTATAAACAGACGCCACGCCAGACGCTTCATGTCACCTCCCTGAGTACGTTGGTTCTCTCTTCCCACAAGGCTTCCAAGGCCATCGGGACCCGTGAACATGCGGAGTCGCACCCTCAGGTAGCACCAAGATCCATAATAACCCGATCACTACAATCGAATAAACCTATCTTTTGGCCATACGGACCCTATCTTTTGGCTATCTCTTCTTCTTAACCTTGGTAAGTTGTTCGAAAATGGATTGTTACGCCGGAGATCGTTCGATGCGACTCATTGCACTTCCACTTGGATACTTGTATAATAAAATTAAGAATCACTACGTTACAGGTGCGGCTCGGACTGTGCTTGTTCGTTGACCGGGATCGATCTATTACGACGTATCAGGCCTTCTTTCCTATTGCTCGCCCTATCATTATCCCAGGGGGGTTATGAAACCGCTTCTGCGCTATTTGCAGGAAAATCCTCGCGCAGTACTCACATGCGCTGGCGTTCTCACTGCGATTATTGGTCTTGTGGACTGGTTGGTCGTTGGCAACATTTACTTCGGCACTCTCTACGCCTTCCCCATGCTGCTGGCCGGGACCGTTCTTTCGCGATGGCAAATCATCCTGGGCGCAATCTTTTGTACGGTTCTTGGTGAGCTATTCGACCCGTTCCCGTTTGCGCTCATCACCACCTTGTCGCAGAACATTTTGCTTTTCATCGCGCTTGCCGGAATGGGATTGTATTCCCGTGAAATGACGGTAACCCGCCAGCGGGAACTGGAGAATCGCCAAAGAGTCGAAAAGGAGGTGGCCGCCCGCCGTGAGGCGGAAGAGCAACTGGAATTTGTTATCCAGAGCAGCCCTGTCGCGATTCTTGTTATGAGCGCACGTGGAGAGATTCTTATCGGGAATCCCACGGCACACCACCTCTTTCGAGTAGGAGCGGGAGAGTTGGCCGGAAGGAATATCTCACGCTATGTTCCGGCGCTTGGCCGCGTGCCTTCTGTGGAGGACACGAGCCAAACCTTCCGAACCGAAATGCAGTGCCGTGGGCAACGAGACAACGGGGACATCTTCCTGGCCAATGTTTTCTTTTCCACTTACAGAACGGCGATGGGGCCCCGCCTGGCTGCCCTGGTGGTAGACGCCTCCGAGGATTTACGCGATCGCGCGGAATACAGCCTCGAACAGCTTTTGGCGGGATCGCGGGTCCTTGTGGGAGCCGTTTCTCATGAGGTGAGAAATGTGTGCAGCGCTATTGCTGTCATTTATCAGAATCTCGCGCGAAACGGGGGTCTCGGGGAGAGTCCGGATTTCCAAGCTCTCGGCTCCCTAGTCGAAACGCTGAACAGGATCGCGTCTCTGGAGTTGCGACAGAGCACCGGTGGTTTCGAGGCCAAGATTGTCGACCTTACCGAGCTTCTCGACGAGGCGCGCATTGTACTAGAACCTTATTGCGCGGAATCGGATATCACGGTGAATTGGAACATCCCTGGAAAGCTCCCTTACATCTGGGCTGATCGTCATGGCCTGTTGCAGGTGCTTCTTAACCTTACAAAAAATAGCAAGCGAGCATTGGAAGGGGCAACCCTGAAGAGAATCGATGTCTCGGTTGCCGTTGAGCATGGGATCGTTTCTATCACGGTTGCCGACACTGGGCCGGGTATCACCTCGACCGAAAAGCTGTTTCAGCCATTACAGAAAGGCGCCGAGGCCACGGGATTGGGGTTGTTTCTTTCTCGCGCTTTCATGCGGTCTTTAAGAGGCGACCTTCGATACGATCCCGAAGCGCCAGGGTGTTGTTTCGTAATTGAACTGGCCATAGCTGGTACTGCTGAAGTAGATCACGGGTGAGCGGGCAAGGATGCAACGAATACGACTCTTATTGGTGGACGATCACCCCCTCTTCCGAGAAGGCTTGGCCCGCCTGCTGGCATCAGAGCCTGACTTCGAGATGGTTGGCCAGTGCAGCACTTCAGCCGAGGCTCTCCAATTACTCAGTCGTTCTGACGTCGATGTGGTGCTTCTGGATTTTGACCTGGGGGACGAGCAGGGGAATCACTTCATATCGTCGGCGCGTCAAGCCGGATATGCGGGCAAGATACTCATGGTCACTGCCGGCATGAACGCGACGGAATCTTCCATTGCATTGAAGCTCGGCGCATCAGGTATTGTCCTCAAGCATAATTCTCCGAGCACTCTGGCAAACGCTATTCGGCTAGTCGCAAATGGAGAGATGTGGGTCGACCAGAAAGTCATTCAGCAAATGGCTGTCCGGTTCCTGCAAGGCGACCAACAGAGCCTCCCCCAAACTCTTACACAGCGGGAGGATCAAGTGCTCCAAGGCGCGTTCGAAGGGCTTACAAACAAAGAAATCGCGGCAAAAATAGGTGTATCGGAAAGTTCAGTGAAGGCAACGCTCCAGCAATTATTTCAGAAAACTGGCGTGCGAACGCGCAGCCAGCTTGTCCGAATTGCCCTCGAAGGGTCCTTCCGTATGAATAAAAGGATAGTTTAACCTATGCCCTCAAGCTATCGTCCGGGAGAGGTTTAAGAACTTCAAATGCAGTTTGCTGCCACCTTCTCCAGAATGGTCTTTGTTAAATCTTCTTCGGATCCTTAATCTGTCAGATCCATTCCTGAGGCCTGAAGCGCCACGACTGTTCGGCTAAACTTTTTGGAAATCAAGAAGCTTATGCGGTCTCAATAGGATGACCCTTTTCGATTTCAATTCGCTTTGGGTCTTAACAAGGAAGAAGGAGAGGTTGAAAAGCATTCGTGAAAATAACCATTTGAAATGTTGCATTACGTGGCGAGATTTAAAAACGAAGATTACAGGAAGTACTCTTGTGCGGGGACCTTGGTAGGATTACCGTTATCCCACCCATAGTAAGGAGGATTGAGGCAGAAGAACGTACCCGGCCTGTCAAAGCAAGCGATCAAATCCTCGTAGTGGTTGTTTTCGATAATCTCCCGAAACCAAACGTTGCGGCGAAGCCTATTTGCGAACCTTTTCCCGGAGCATTTTCAGAAGATGCTCCGGGGGCTTGTTCGTCAGAATCTCCCTGAACTGGGTGCGATAGTTCTGGACCAGGCTGACCCCCTCAATCACCACATCATAGACCTTCCACTGTCCGTTCTCTAAGATCATTCTATAATGGATCGGAATCGACTTCGACAACCTAAAGACCTCACTTTGAACCTCAGCGGTTTTATCTGACAGGTTAGTGACTTTGCCGAAAGCTACCTTCTCGTCTTTATACGCGATGATCCTGTCCATGTAGATGCTGCCCAGGAGTTTCCCGAAAAGACGTGTAAACTCTTCCTGTTGGTCGGGGGTGAACTGTTTCCAATGTTGGCCCAATGTCCGTTTCGAAAGCTCGGTGTAGTCGAAGACACCATCGACAATTGCCCAAATCTTCTTTTCTTTACTCTCCTTGGCGGATTCGGCCTTCAGCGCCGGATCCCGCAACACCTCCAGCGCTCGATTGACCTGTGTTTGAATGGTTTCCAGAGGGGAAGCGGCAAAGACAGAAACCAGCGAGAGCATGAGAGCGGCAAGAGAAATGATCAACACGACGAGCGATCTCCTCATGGTTATTTCTTCTCCTTTCCTTCTTTTCCGATGTCGCCGAAAGCATATTTCCCGATCAGGTCCGTGAGATCGGGGGGCGATTCGGTTTGTGTAATCACTCCTCCTGGCTTCAGGATCGAGCCCGATCCTCCTGCATCGAGACTGATATACCGATCACCAATCAGGCCCAATGTTTTGATGGACGCAATGGCATCCTCATACACCTTGATACCTTCTCTTATTTTGAATTCGGCCATGACCACCTGCTTTTCTTGATCGAGTTTGAAACCCGTGACCTCTCCGATTTCGATCCCCAACATCTCCACGGGGTTGCCGGCTCTCAATCCAGAGACCGAACTGAAGCGGGCGTAGAGAGGATACGAATCGTGGCTCAGGAGTTTAACCCTTCCGAGTTTCACGGTCATATATCCCACGCATACCAGCCCGATGAGCACAAATATTCCGGCCACTGTCTCATGACGATAGTTCTTCATCCCTTTTACCTCCGTATTTCACAGTAAACCCTTGCAATTTCCTTCTGGCTCGCTTCGGCCTTCTTAAAAACGACATCAATCTCTTCACCCCCTGCTTTGCTTTCGGCGAAACCCGCGAGAATAGCGAACGGGAAACAGATGTCCTGAGGAACCTGAGCCTCTGCTTGAATCGTGCGCAATCCCTCTTCCTGAAGATCCACGGCAAATTTTTTCAGAATTCGTTCCACCTCGTTAAGATTCGAAAAGGGAAGAAAGGTGGTAAACTGGTTCTTGCTCTGACGGGCAGAAAATCCTCCCGCACCGCCGAAATGCTTGTTGATGTATGTCCCCATCGCATTGATAACTTCCTGCCCTCGGGTGTGCCCCAGATGTTCACAGAGTTGATCAAAGTCCTGCAGCGTGAAGAGGGCCACGGAATAGCCTTCTTGAGGGCGTTTCCGTCTGAGACCCATCTGATTCCGAGCCCTGAATTGACGCTTGGTTTGGATTCCAGTAAGATGTTCCTGAAAATCCTCAAGGCTCTGGACGAATTCGTCGATTAAAGGATGCTCGAACTCCTCGAACTGCTCCGGCGTTCCCTGAAAAATGATCTTTCCCTGGTTGATGGCGAGGATGCGGTTCGAGATGAAGAAGACGTCCGGGACGTCATGGCTGATGAGAACCGCTGTGAAGCCGAACTGCCGCTGGTATTGAGCGATCATGCTCAAGATGGCATTCCTGCGAATGATATCCTGGCCCGTGGTGGGTTCATCAAAGAGCACCATCTTTGGATCTATCACCAGAGCTCGGCTCAACGCCACTCGCTTCTGCATGCCTCCCGAGAGCTCTGACGGATATTTCTGGGCCACGTCCGTAAGTTCCATCTGCTCCATTCTGGTCCTCACCCGCTCCTCAATGGCCTTCTGGCTGAGATGGGTGGTCTGCCGAAGTGGCAGGGCAATATTTTCGAAGACCGTCATCGAGTCAAAGAGGGCGTTATTCTGGAACATGTAACTGATTTGACTGAAGGTCCGATCCCGCTCGCTCTTGCTCATTTTCTCAACAGCCTGACCTCGGAACAGGATGCTGCCTTCATCGGGTGTCAGCAACCCGATAATGTGTTTGAGCAGCACGCTCTTGCCGCTGCCACTCTTCCCAATGATGGTGGTCACCTCTCCCTCATAGATCGTCAGGTCAACCTGATCGAGGACCACATGGTTGTTAAACCGCTTGCTTACTTTTTGGAATTCAATCAATGGATTTTTCATCGATCTTCACAGAAGAAGAGACGTGACCACATAATCTGCAACGAGGATGAGCACGCACGATACCACCACTGCCGACGTGGTGGATAGCCCCACGGCCTTCGCACCGTAGCTATCCCTTCGCAGATGTGTATAGTAACCTTGAAAGCAGCAGATCATTGAGACCAGGACAGCGAACACCACTGCCTTGACAAAGCCTCCCGTGATATCCTCCATCTCCACCCCGGCCCGCACATGGTGAAAGTAGGTGCCTGCGTTGAGACCCATCAGCATCACCCCGGTGATGAACCCACCAACGATACCAATGAGATCAAAGATGGCCGTCAGCAGCGGGAAGCTGATGATGGAAGCGGCGATCCTCGGACTGACCAGATACCGGAGCGGATCAATCCGCATGGTGTCAAGAGCGTCGATCTGCTCGGAGATGCGTTGGATGCCAATTTCTGCGGCCATGGAGGAGCCTGCTCGAGCCGTGATCATGATGGCTGTGAGCACGGGGCCCAGCTCCCTGATCAACGACAGCGCCACCGCTGTGCCCAGAACACCCGCTGACCCGAACTTCACGAGTGTATGAAAAAGCTGGAGTCCCAGAACCATGCCAGTGAACAGGCCGACGAGCATCACGATCGTGGCGGACCTGGCTCCGATGAAATAGACCTGTTGAATGATGATAGGGAACTGCTTGGGATGAAAGATCAACAGAAATGCCCTGAAAAGAAAGAGGACCATTGCGCCGAGTTCATTGACCCAGCGTATCACCGTCCTGCCCAGGGAGGTAACCGTTGATGCAAAAAACGTAAAACTTAGTGAACCTTTATGTCTAAAAGGTTTCATAGCCGATAAGGAAGATGGTGGCGTCGCCCTACTCCTTCATTTCCACATTACAGACATACTCCCAATGATGGGGGATAGACAAAGTGCGGTTATGCGTACATCGAGATGAAATCCCATCATTTTCCTCCCTATTTCACACTCTACCACTTCTCATACCCTTCCTTCAAATCTAAAGTCTCCGATGGAGTTCTTCTCATACTTAAGGAATAAATATAGAATATCATAAACAGCGAGTGTGTCAATTGGTTCTCCATCTGAAGAAAAAATACTTTCCCCATTAACCTTCTCCATGCCTACCGGCAGGCACGCCCATGGGGGAGGATAGGATCTGTTCATAATCGGTCCCTATGGCTGGGTTAACAATAAATCTCCCACGAACTTCCAACCCCTTAAGCGACCATCACCAATTCTTGCAATGATTTCTTTGCAGGCTTTTTCGTAATCATCAAACAGATCTTCCGAAACCAAGACAAGTCTATTCGCGCCCCGAATCTCCTTTACTTCGAGATGATTGGCATCAAATTTTGCTTTTTCAGATTTTCGAACCAGTTCTAATGGTGACTCCGGTAAAATAACATGCAATAGACCGCAACGTAGATTCTCATACAAATCAAAGGGCCTTCCGCTTCCCTGATTGAATTTACGATAGGATGTTGGAAAAAGATCATAAATGGCTCTTCTGAAGCGTGGAGCGCTTAAACCCTTAGCTGAAAAAGGCTCTGAATCAAGGCAGGCTCCCAAAAATTCTATCCCCTGGCAGAGGAGGCTAAACGAAATATAATGATGACCCTCGTCTTGTTGAACTTTCTTGAATTCATCTATCAAAATCTTCTGGATAAAATCCAAGATCTTCATCAAATGCGCCCCTGTAATCCTAAACCTAAATTGTATTTTACTCGAACGCAGAACGATACTCAACTCCCGCATTCTGAAAGAGAACAAACCAGCAGTGCGCTCACCAAATCTCCTCAGGACTTACTTCTCTTATCTGAAGGTCGCTGCTTAAAAAAGCACGCCGCCATGCCGGCCATCATGATGTCAAGTCACAGCAGGCTCTGCATCAGTTTCCACAATCCTATTGCTATAAACTGGAGAAAAGGTTACCTTTAACCCTAACCACTGCGAAGGAGGCTTTTCATGCACCACGTTGGAATTATTGGAACGGGCTCTTATGTTCCGGAAAGGGTGCTTACTAACTCTGATCTGGAAAAGATGGTGGAGACCAGTGACAAATGGATCTTGGAAAGAACAGGCATCCGTGAGCGAAGGATCGCAGCGAAGGAAGAAACCAACGTTACCATGGGCAGACTTGCCCTCGAAAGGGCCATAGAAAACGCACACGTCGACTCCACAGAGATTGAGATGCTCTTGGTTGGCACCAATACCACTGACCCGATGTGGCCCTCTGCCGCGGGCCACATCGCACAGCTTCTCAATCTTCGTAAAAACATGCCTTTCTTTGATCTGCAGGCGGGATGTACCGGTTTCAATTATTCTCTGGCCGTCGCAGAGCAATTTGTAAAATCAGGGCAATATAAAACGGTCGCTGTGGTCGGATCGGACAAGCTTTCGGCCATCACCAATTATAGGGATAGAAATACGTGCGTCCTCTTTGGAGATGGGGCAGGAGCCGTGGTATTACGGCGGAGGACGAAAGAAGGCATCATCCGATCGTATCTCGGCGGTGAATATAGATTGCGTCATACCCTTGTGCTTCGCGATCATGAAGACAACGGCCATCGATTCATGTGGATGGAGGGTAAAAAGGTCTATGCCTTTGCCAAAGGGGCTATGGCCGAAAGCTGCCTGCGGGTCCTTGACCCGGATGGGAGGGCGAGCAAAAAAGAGCTCCGGGCATTGCTCAATCAGGTTGACAGAATCATTCCCCATCAGGCCAATGCAAGGATCATCAGAAGCGCTGCAGACGAACTCGAATCCAGACTCGAACTTCCCGATGGGGCAGTTAGAAATAAGATGGTTGTTACAATTGACAAGTATGGGAACAACTCCACGGCCTCCATTCCTCTCGCTCTTGACGAGGCCATTCGAGAAGGGAAGCTTCGGACGGGGAATCTTGTGATTCTTGTCGGTTTCGGAGCTGGCCTCACTTACGGTGCCAATCTGGTGAGGTTGTAGTGTCGCGATCCCGTCCATGATGGGGATAGATTGGGCGTATTGACAAAATCAACCTCGATGACAAGGACTAATGTGGGGATTCTAAACTAAGCACCAGCACTGAAGAGATAATGATTTTCTGGGAAGAGATTGATTCTCGCACTTAATTCAATTCTTTTTTAATCTCTCAATTTCCTTTCTGATTTGTTCAATAACTTCAGGATTGTAAATGATTTTCTTTTTCCCTTCTTTCACGGAAATAATGTAGAACACCTTGCCACCATATTTTTCTGTGAACTTCTCATGTGTCTTTTTTTGAAACTCTAATTCATTGATAATTTGAGTAATGTAAGCATAACCTGCCGGTTTTATTTGAAGCCCAATGTATTTGTCTATTACCTTGATGAAAAAATCTACATTGTATCCTCTATCCCATTCATCTGGCGCCGGTTCTATTTTAACCCCTAATGCCTGTTCTAATTGCCCGTAAATGGTCTGTATTTCAGACTGAAACCCGTCAAAGGTTCGATTGATGACCAAGTTAACGACAAAATCGATACAATCATCTTCAGTTATATTTTCAATTTCAGCTCTACATACTTCCGTTACCTTAACGTAAAGTCTCCTTCCAAGGTCCTCCAAATGTTTTTTAGAGTAGGCATTCTTGTAATAATAACGTTCCCAATGCTCCAAAGATTTTGGTGCACACTTCCGTATTTCTTCCGAGACCTTCCCAACATTCTTAGGTCGGTTGAACTGCTACCGCATATTCGCTTGGTTGAGTATCCACTCTTTTGCCACAGATTTAGATTATTCTCCTTATTTTCAGTCGATTATAGGAGGGGGGATTATAATCAAATTTAATCAAGCGAATTTTCCGCCCTGTTGTATTAAAATTTCTGATGAAGTTAATGCAATCTCTATTAAAACCCCTCGAAAAAATTATTCCTTCGACAGTCTTATAATCCCCATATGCAATGCTCTCCGTAATCCAGTCGGTATATCCTATGAGTTGGTTAATATCATCGGGGAAAATACTGTTTTCCTTTTTTACTTCAATTACCTTATATTTTCTAAGACCCGCTACCAATTCCTGGTAACCAAAAATATCCATAAATCTCAAATACCCTCCTGGCAAATTATTACCAAAACAGGTAAAGGGGCCCAATGCGCGGTCTAATATATTGTTTCTCCCTATATTTTCAAGTACCCAGCCCTCAATTATTTTCTCATCAATCACGATATTGGGGTTCAAAATAAATTTAATAGGAACATAACTTCCTAAATTCAATGGCTTCACAACTTGTCTTTTAGGCCTATCTGAATTTTCCCTTTCAAGAACCTTTATCAACTCAAAAGCCTCATCAATCATCAACGGTCTTACTGTCCTTGCAGCATCGGTATACTTCCATCTCTCCGGAATTGACCAAATTTTCCTCTTGAATTTCAGCTCAAATACTTCATTAGAGTCAATTCCATTTTTAAAACACAAGTTCCTATTTTTGTCATCAATGAACTGTTTTATTGCCATGCGACGGTAATACCCTAATTCGGGTACTGACCCTATAATATTCTTCCATCCGCTTCGGGGGCGTTTCGGGTTAGGTTTGTAGTGAATGTTTTTGCTCAAAAATGATTTAGGCACTTTTGGATTTTCACAAAATTCAGTTACCGCCTGGAATACGCCATAAATTTTCTTCCCTGCATGGACAAATATTATGTCACCCTTACGTATCGTTTTCATATCAGCATACATACTGTAGCTTATACGGCAGGCGCTGGAAAGTTGACCTGGCTTGGTGCCTGACATTACAATTCCGACACCAAGGTATCCCCCAAGAAGAAATGTATTGAGAAATTTATTTTCATCACAATTTATGATATGTGCATTCATGGTTTCTTGCCTTTTATATGATTAGTAAAGAACCCCGCAGCAGAGCTGCGGGGCATTAAAATTCAAAACTTAATTGCTCCTGTTGCTGATACTTTATATAGCGACGTATGACTTCAGAGGTAACTTTGTCTCCAACAGACCGAACAAAATACCCATCACTCCAAAACTCTCCACCCCAAAGCTCTTTCTTCACCTCTGGAAACTGCTTGAACACCATTTTCGCCGAGATACTCTTTATGATCTGCACAATCTCTGCCGGACAATACCGAGGAGGGGCAGACAAAAATAAATGAACATGATCATCCTTTACCTCCATCGTATCTATCTCAAACTCGTACCTCTCCGATATTTGCTCAAAACTCATCTTAAGCCTTTTTGCCAACTCACCTCCCAATATCATCTTCCGATATTTGGGAACCCATACCATATGATATTTCAAATCGTAGACCGCATGGCTTGTTCTTTTTATCGAGCTCATGCAGTACTTATACCATGTCTTATCGCTTCGCGAACCTGTTTTCATCCGCCCAGCAGAGCTGGGCGGTATTCAACAGGTATTTTTTATAAATTTCAACTTATATTTATAATCTAACGTTGTATCTACATCAACCAGTTCGTTCTTAATCAAATGAGCATTTAAAAAAGTCTTGTTCCAAAGATAGAGGTAGCAAAGTAGGTTATTTTCTTCGTCGTATTTAACTGTGTCAAACCTCAAAAATACCTTTTGGCCGCGTGTCTTTTCTTTTAAAAACTGAATGGCTGCGCCGTTTTTGTCCGGTTTCGCTTTCACTCCCAATAGTCTGGCTTTTAGCTCATTATCTAGAATCACGATCTCTGGTGATATGACTTCTTTTACCAAATGATATTTTTCTCTTTGAGAATCCATATCAGCGGATATTTTTGAGCCGAATTTCAATTTTTTGGGGTCAATCTTCTTGTCAAACTTTATAGGATCTTTGAAGATGTAGGGAAGTCTACCAATCCTTTCCTGAAAGTCTATCGGTGCTCCTTCTTGTTTGATTATTTCAACAACTGCTTCCTTAAAGATATCTTTCTGTCGTATTCCGAGCTTCTCTCTAATTGTAGGCAAGAAATCTTCATTTATTTCATACCCAATCGAGTTTCTATCCAGATTTTTGGCTGCCAGGGATGTAGTCCCGCTACCTAAGAACGGATCAAGGACAGTATCATCAGCAAAACTAAACATCTTTATAAGCTGCCTCGGTAATTCCTCGGGAAACATTGCCAAGTGTTTATCCTGTTTTTCACCAGGGAAGTTCCAGTGACCAGTAAAGTATTGACTCCATTCTTCGTGTGTTAATTTTGATTGTTCTTTAATTTTTCTACTGACTTTCGGCGATTCACCATATTTTTTAAAAATCAAGATAAATTCGTAATCCAGTTTTATAATTCCGCTCCGAGGGTACGGGTAGGAACCCATCACAGTTGCCCCACCTGTTGTATGACAGGAGGTCACCTTCTGCCAGATGATAGCACCCATGTAATCGAAGCCTGAATTTTCACAGAACTTGATTATCTCTGTCCGTATTGGAATAATTTTATATCTTCCGTAATAAACAGAACGAGCAAATTGGTCACCTATGTTAATGCACAAACGACAACCTTTATGTAGAACCCGCTGACATTCACTCCAGACCAAATTAAGATTGTTAATATACTCCTCATAGGTGTCATTGAAACCTATCTGTTTCCCATTGCCATAGTCTTTTAATTGCCAATAAGGGGGAGAAGTAATAACGAGATGGGTTGATTCATCTTGAACCTCTTTCATCAACCTCGAATCCCCAATGATTATTTTGTGCCAAGTTTTCATATCATCGTTATCTTAAAATTTTAACCTATCTAGAGAATTTAGATTGGCCGTTTCCCTTCTCCCTCTCAACAATTGCATACAGTCCTTACCATATCGACAGCCGCTGGGATTTCATCCCATGTTCTGCCTTCAAGCTTCCGCCCAGTCTTCTTCCTGTTTGGACCACCCCATTGTTTAAAGAAAAATGACACTTTCGTCCTCTGACATCGGTTACGGATATCAACAGCCCACAAGGCATCCATAGGTCTCGCCTGATGCCCGGATTCTCCCCCTACAATGACCCAGTCTATCCCTTTGAGATTGAGAGCATGTATAGGTCCAAGAAGTGGTTCAAAAGATATAAATTTAATTTTTGCCCCAGTTTTGCGTAGATGGTCGATTCTGAAAGTACACTCTTGATTTTCAACACTGACTCCCATCCAAATGTTGGGATTCCAGGAAAGTTTGGGATTGAGTTCAAGAAGTCGGTCCGATCTTTTTGTTAGAATCTGGAAACGATGCCAATGGGCCTGTTCCATGATATGAAAGACCCTCTGAATAAATTTAGCTGGGACATTCTCATGGAAAAGATCGCTCATCGAGTTTACAAAGATAGTTTGCGGTTTCCTCCACGCCAGCGGCAGTTCTAGGACTTTCTCGTGTAGAGCAACCCTAAATCCATTGCTATAGTTGGGTTGACCCATCGCCTGAAGCCGCTTGGCCATACGCTCGGCATAGCAATGCCTACATCCGGAGCTGACCTTGGTGCAACCGGTGACGGGATTCCATGTGGCTTCAGTCCATTCAATTTTCGAAACTGAACTCATTAGGCGTAATCCTATTTGTGGGCGCGAATTCGTGCACCGCTTACAACAGTGTTCTTCCTTTGCCCAGGCTGCCGTTTGATTGACACTTTACCGTCATCCTCTAATTCGACCAATGCTTCCTTTATGGTCTTGGCCACACCAGTGGTGTTAGCATATGCCCAATCCTCTATCTCATCGTAATCTACCCAACCCTTCGCGTTCCGCCATAGCTCTTCGATTCGGTCACGTAGCGCAACCTTGTCTGGATTCTCAAAGAGACTCATCTGCTCGGAAACCAACCCAATGGCTTCGAACCGATAGGGTGCGTCACTGACTTTTGCCATATTGTTCTTCATGGTCTTGAGTGCCCGAATGTCTTTCGAAGCGTGAATGAGATAGTACCGGGGGCGTGTTCCCTGACTAGGTGTGTTAACCCTGAAAGGCATTACATACTGAGCACCGGCTTTCAAAAGGCAAGTGGAGTAAAGGTTGACAAAGAATGCGTACTTCTGTTCTGGCGTAGTGCATTCAGAAACTTTTTTAAAGTCATCGGTGCCGAACA
This sequence comes from uncultured delta proteobacterium, assembly GCA_963827685.1. GTDB lineage: Bacteria > Desulfobacterota > BSN033 > BSN033 > UBA1163 > UBA1163. Next base: position 1,222,438 of record CAWHBU010000003.1, read on the forward strand.
GGGCTATCATATCCTCTTCGAATCGCTCCTGCTCCCAAAACCTTACAATATCGTAGACCATAAAATTGACGAAGAGCTCAGCGCGTGGATAGGTTAATAAACGTCCCAAACTCTTCATAGGGTACCCGCTGTACCCGCGTGGGTCAATGAAAAAGAACAGCGGTTGGTATCGCAAATTGGTCTGGTCGAATAGGTCAAGCACTTCATTGACTTTGTCATCGAACTCAGCATTGTGTACCTGCCAATCCTGGTTGTGTCTATTGAGTTTGTCTATCTTCTTTTTCAACATCTCCGTGCACTGGGCATTTCTGTCGACGCAGTGCATTATGACCGACCGCTTCGGGTCTTCGTCGAGATACTTGTTCGCAACTTCTGCAACCAACAATGGAGACCCACAGCATTCATCCGTCTTAGACTCGTCGTTGTAGTATGTCCCCGGACCGCAAAAACCGTCAAAGTAAACCACCTTTTGCTCCTTGCCCAGCCTGGATTGGACTGCAAAGAATATTGCCATCCAAGGGTCAATGTACTTTGTAAGTAACGCGTGTTTGATGCGAGTATGTTCATCAATTACCCAAGGTATCTCAACGACAGTCATGATATGGACCTACCTATGGGTGAATACTTGTTCGAGAGACGTTTCAAATGTACATCTTGATCCACAAAATATCATAAAGGAAGAATATGTCAATTGGTTTTATGGATAATGAGATTGCCACGTCGCTTGTGCTCCTCGCAATGACAATGCAATAATTCGCTCTTTAGCAAAAGAAGGGAAATCTTTTCACTCGACCCCTTAAATCCCTGCCCGCGGCAGGCGGGCTGGGCCCCTCGAACCCTTTTAATTCTTTTCTTAGGCGCTTCGCATCATAACCAACATGAATCAATATCTCTTCGGTTGCTTTCACGAGCATCTCCAGATATTTTTTGGCATCGTAGGTGTCGTCTGGCCCCACTAACGGAAAAGGCCTTACTCGCTCCGCCTTATCCTTGGACTCGGCATCTTTGATCACATACCTCACCTTCTCTCCGGGATGGATCGGAATTCCAACATCCTCAAGCTCTTGAGCGGCAAGAGCAGTAAGGCTATCCACCTTGTAGGCACTGGGTTCCTGAGAGATCCTCTTCCCGATGGCCAGATCCTCGTTCTTCGCCTGTCCGTCCTTCAACATCAGACTATATTCGAGGAGAAGATCTAAAATTTTGGGAATCTTCACCCGATAATCATCCATATCCTTTGCCTCTGCCAGAATCTCAAGCATTCGAAGCTGAGCCTCCTGAATCAGAGGAGGCATATCGCCTCGTCGAAAGGCTAATCCCCTCGCTTTGATCTTTCCGTTTTGAAAGAGTCCGAAATAACGGTTGGCCACCGGACTTTCTGGATTTCCCCTCGAAGGAAGAAAAGCCATCCATCGATAAATCCCCTCCAGACTCATCGTGATCCCGGTGGCCTCGCTAATCTTCTGACAGAGCTCAAGAACCTCCTCCTCTCTGAACCCTTTCTTACGAATCCAGAGGGAATCGGTAATGGCATGGAGAAGCTCGAACCCCTCCTCCTCGCAGATCTCCTTGGCTTGAAGAAGGCTTTCCCTCCCAAAAGCAGTGACCGCTTCATGGGCTTCAATTCTTCCAAAGCGAGCATTTCGATAACCTAAATATCCAAAGCATGTCACGAGCATCCACTTGAGCGCTGTCTGCTTTCGATTGTAGATTTCTCTTCTCTTTTCTTTATTTCTCATTTCCCCTTCCCAATCCTTTGTACTTTCTTTATTTATTCCGCATTCCGCAATTCGCAATTCGCAATCTTCTTTGCCTACTGCCTTCTGCCTACTGCCTTCTGCTTCTTTTGCCATCCTCTTAAGCCATGCCCTTCTTGTTAAGATGGGCCTGAGCGTCTTGGGTACGATTCCTTCCCTCTTCTCACAGATCGTATAACCCACCTCCGGCACGCTATGATTTTTACAACATCCGCAGAGTACGGTCTCCGGAGAGATATTGTGAATCGCCATCATGGTGGGATACATCGAGGCGAAGTCAATCTCTGCCACATCTTCGAAGATCCCCAACTTTGGTTGGAAGACAAGGCCCCCTTTATCGGCAACGAGCAGATCCCATGCCGTCTTGAATCGTTCCGGCTCCCCCTTTCTCCAGGGAATGAGGATGTCATCCTGAAAGGCTCGGTCGAGTTGCATCGAGGTGATCGCTGTTCCCGGAGAGGTACGGGCCATCCGTTGAACTGGGATTTTAGCCAATCGCGCCAGCTCGATCACTCCTTCCATCCCTGACTCTTCGTAGATGAAGGAGTTTCTACGATCGATGTGCCACCTTCCAAGAAAGAGATGGGCAGGGGCCCGGTAATAGGTCCGACCATAGGAGAAATAAGAAAAACCTCTTGGATGAATCTGTCTTTTCACTGGATAAGGCTCCCGATCCCAGGGAATGGAGATTTTCCATCTCTTCTCTCCAGCAAAGAGAAGGGGCAAAAGAGAGGCATCCCCATCATCACTCAGGATCACATCAGGGTCGAAATGTTTGAGAAACTTCTCGATCTCTCCGACATCGATCGTCTCCATCTCCACACGATACCCTTCACACTCCAGTAGGAGAGACTTCTTTCGAAGGGAGTCTCCATCCATTCGAAGCTCCATCACCCGAAGATCAGGAATGCCTTCATCGTCTATCCACACAGACTCGGATGGATCAGGACGAATTTCAAAGACTCGATTTCCTTCGACCTCGACAATGCATCGGCCTGTTGGAAAAATTTTTTTCTCGTAAAGATAAGTCTGGGGTAAAGGGATGTCACAATTGTAGAAGGTAATTTTCTCTTCCCATGGAAGGAGAATTCTGGGAAGTTGGGCATAATGGTCCGAATCGACAACCTCGACCTCGATCACTTCCACTTCATCCCCACTCCAGAACTCCTTCTTTCTGGTCCACTGGTAGCCTGCTGCCTGCTGGCCTCTCTGGAGAGAGTGGAAGAGATCGAGAAGATCGCTCTTCTTTCCCTGGGCATAGAATCGAGGCCGGAAAGGACCTTCGAATCGGCGAAGCCTCCCATCCTCGCCCTTGATCCACAGGATCATCGAGGACTCCAGAGGATAAAGATCGAAGAGCCGTCCTTTGATTTGCATGGGGATAAACGTGTCCGTGATCCGTGTCCGAAACCTATTAAATTTTTTCTTGATGAACCAGTTGGTCTGTTTTTCCCTCCAAGGCCTTCAGCTTGGCCCTCAAGTCGACCAAGGCCTTTTCATGTTCGAGGAGAATGGAGATCAGAATCGTCTCAAAGGGCCAGGGTCTCGAAGCATAGACCCCAGCTTGCACATGAAGCCTTGCCTCTTCAAAGAGCCGATCGAGAAACTGCTGATCTTCTTTTCTCAGTCCTCTCCGAAATTTTCTCCACTCCTGGACTTCCTGTTCCAGAACCCTACTAAAAGGAAGAACTGTTCTTCCCATCACTCGTGCTCCGTGTCCGTGACTCGTGACAATTAAATTTCACCCTTCTTTGTCATTCCTGCCCCGATTTTCATCGGGATAAACTCCAGCAGAGCCTGCCCCGCACTTGATGCGGGGAATCCATGTCTTTCTACTGGTTCCCTGTTTTCACAGGGACAAGTCTGGATTCCCGTTTACACGCCTGTGCGCTGAAGCGCTTCTGCACGCAAGCACGGGAATGACAGAATCGTTAGGACGAGGGGTTTTCTATCTGCAATCTGCCATTTGCAATCTCTTTTTCTAAGATGACTTTTAGCTCTTGATCCTCCAGAGATATTTTCCAGACCAGATTAGAAAATTGAAAGAGTCTTCTCATAAGATAAGCTCTCTTTAAATCAGAGAATTCAGAAGACTGGAATAGAAGAAAAGGAATTCCTCTCGAAGCCATCTCTTCTATCTTTCTCAGAGATCTTTCAAAGAGAGGACGAACCTCTCTCTCAGGCACATCTTCATCCAAAAAGGTGGTGAGCGGTCCCAGAAGGATCACCCATGGCTTTTGCGGTAGCTCAGTTGTCCCCTTTCGTCTCAGCAATAAGGTCAATTGCTCTCCCATCAGAGTGGCCATCTGATAGCAGGTAAAGGCCCTTGCGATCCGAATGCTCTTGAGAAGCTTCTCCGGAGGAATCAATGCCCTCCTTGCGAAGGATGAAACCGTATAGGAGTTGAACCGATTGGCTCCGTCTAATACGATCACCTCTATTCCTTTTCCCGCCAGCCATCCCGCCACATAGGATGAAATTTCTTCTGCCCTCTCCCCACAAAAAAGAACTTTTCTTGGAGAGACGGGTTGAGCGGGTAGACCGACCCGTGTCAGTTGCAACAAAATTTCATCGAAAGAATCCTTCCTTCGGAAGATAGTTCGGAGTTAGGAGTTCGGAGTTCAAAATCCATAATTCGGAGTTAGGAATCCGGAGTTTTCTTCGAAACTTTTTTCAGAGAGTTAATTAATCCGTTTATCATTTTCGATAGTTCTAAACAAAAACTTCGCGATCGTTGCCTAATCTTTTCATCAATAAATTTCTGTCTGTACGAAATTTCAGTAACCGCAACGCATTCTCTTGCAGATCTCCTTGCTATCTTGAGGAATCGATTGAACTCCTCTTTACTCCCTCCGCTCCCTTCTACAATGTTCAAGCAGATTGATATGGAAGCCCTTTTAAATTGATCTACTAAGGAAAAAACTTCTGTTTTTGGGAAATTTTTCGTAATCTCATAAACAAAATCAACATATTCAAGAGCCTTTTGATAGACTTTCAAATTTTCAAAATCAAATCTCTCTTCACCCATAATCCCTTCCCCTTTCAGATAGAAGTAATGAGTTCGGAGTTCAGAGTTCGGAGCAAAAACTTAAAACTAAAAACTCTGAACTATATATTCCTGACTAATCACTCCCAATCCATTATCTCCGAACTATTATTTAGACTTTTCTGAACACCCCGATGACTTTTCCAAGAATCCGAACTTCTCCTGATCCTTCTTCAATCTGAATCGTCTCCCAGCGCTCGTTGTCCGGCTTCAATTCGATTTTCCACCCCTTTTTGAAAAACCGCTTCACCGTTGCCTCCTCCCCCATCAGGGTCACCACCACATCCCCATTCTCTGCCGAAGGTTGGGACCGAACGACAACATAGTCATCAGGGAGGATATAGGGGAACATACTGTCGCCCTTTACTTTCAGAAGGAAGACCTCTTTTCCTTTCACCCATTCCGTAGGAAGCGGAATCGTTCCTTCCACATGTTCTACGGCCAAGGTGGGTTTCCCTGCGGCCACCCTGCCTAAGATTGGAATCTCCCGACTCAATGGCTTTCCTTCTTTCTTTAGGTGTTCCCCATACGGTCCAGCCCGCTGGTATGAACCATGCGATTCATATCCTTGAAAAACGAGTATTTCAAGGCCTCTGGACATCGAACCCCTCCGTTTCAGATAGCCCTTTCTCTCCAACGCCTTGAGATGATCAAAGGCTGCTCGGGGATAAATATCGAAGTGCTCGCCAATCTCCCTTACCGAAGGGGGATAACCTCTCTCTTTGATAAATCCCTTAATAAAATTGAATATCTCTCTCTGCCGGGATGTCAGTTCCATCATTCCCCTTTTTAATTCACGGCCTTCATTGTTAAATCTTTGCTCCGAACTCCCTGGTCGTAACGACCGAACTCATCACTCCGAACTGTAATTTACTAATACTATACATTTGTTTAGTTGTCAAGAGGGTTTTTGGGGACAATTACAAAATTCTTATTACTTTGTGATTCTATTAAAGGAGTCTAAGATATGAAAAAATTTGTTGATTTCGCCATTGTATTTCGTTCGATGTATAAGTTAAAATTACATATTTAATGGAAAAAGAATTCAGCGATGTGGGAGGGCCTTAAGGAAGACATCCGAACCATTAAAGACAGAGATCCTGCGGCGAAAAACGTTGTGGAGATTTTCCTCTGTTATCCGGGCCTCCATGCGATCTGGCTCCACCGCATTGCCCATGCTCTTTATCAAAGGAAATGGTTTACGACTGCTCGTTTGGTTTCTCATTTTAGCCGCGGGTTCACAGGGATTGAGATTCACCCCGGTGCGAAAATCGGCAGGCGGCTCTTTATCGACCACGGAATGGGGGTGGTCATTGGAGAGACAAGCGAGATCGGCGATGACTGCCTGATTTATAAAGGCGTTGTGCTGGGCGGCACCACGCTTGAAAGAAAGAAACGTCATCCCACCCTGGGAAACCGTGTAATTATAGGCTCCAATTCCACTGTCTTAGGAGCGATCACCATTGGCGATGGGGCAAGAATTGGCTCTGGATCTGTGGTGGTTAAACCCGTTCCAGCGGGTGCCACCGTCGTGGGTGTGCCCGGCCGCATTGTGGAATCCCTGACTCCAGAAAAGGAAGAACTCGATTTCGAACATGGAAATCTTCCGGACCCATTGTCTGATATCATGAAGATGCTTCTCCAGCTTCACAGTAAGTTAGAGGAAAGAGTGAAGCGATTGGAGAACCAAGAGAAAAAAGATTAAGCGAAATAACATTCAGGTTAAGATTTGAAGTGAACCCCGTTAGAAATTCCAACGAGGCATTGAACCCCGCCGGAATTATTCAGAATGTAACCCCGCTATAGCGGACCATTATTTCTAACGGGGTAAACCGCAATTAAATTCAGGCGGTGCGAAACATGGCCAAATATCCAAAATTTTTGATGGAACATTTCCAAAATCCACAAAATGTGGGGGAAATTTCTGATCCGGATGGTGTCGGTACAGTCGGGAACGCCACTTGTGGGGACATTATGCAGATGTTCATCAAAGTCAATGGCGATAGGATTATCGAGGCTAAGTTTAAGACCTTTGGCTGCGGCGCTGCGATCGCCACCAGCTCTATTCTGACAGAGCGGATCAAAGGAGCCACGCTGGATGAAGCCTTGAAAATATCGGAGGAGACTTCCAGGGAGGTCCTTGCCCAATTGCCCAAAGAAAAAGTTCCCTGCTTCACTCTGGCTACCGACGCTTTAAAATTGGCGATCGAGGAGTACCGTTGCAAACAGACAGGAGTTCACAAGGGGGGGTTCGATATGAGAGAGATGGAGTTGGAATAAGAAGGACGATCTCATGACCAAAGAAGAAAAGGTCGTTTTCCTCAAGAATCCGAATAATGTTCTGGAACAACTCATTAAAAACTTTCTCAACGAGGCTGGACCAAATCGAAGAACCCAACTGGATCACGGAATTTATTGGGAAGAACCTTTAGTAGGATTTGCCTCGGGGATGGACCCTCTCTTTTCTGAATATAAAACTATCATCGGCCCCTTCCACCTCACTCCAAGAGAGATCATTTCAGCAGCTCTGAAAGAGAGACGGAGAGGTCTTCTCTTTACCGAAATTGAACAGATTAGCGTCATTTCATGGGTCCTCCCCGCCTCTGAAGATACCCGCAAAAGCAATCGTCAGGAAAAACAATTCCCATCCAAACTCTGGGCATATACCAGAGATTTTGGGGAAGCTTGTAATGGCGCCCTCAAAAAACATGTCGTAACCTTTCTGGAGGATTTAGGGCATGTTGCCGTGGCACCTACTCTCTCCCCAACGTTTCAGTATTTAAGGGATGAGAAGACGGGTTGGGCTTCTCCGTGGTCTGAACGCCACATTGCCTATGCCTGCGGTCTTGGGACCTTTAGCCTTAATGACGGTCTCATCACGCCAAAGGGAATGGCCGTCCGATTCGGAAGCGTGGTCACCCTACTGAAGCTGGCACCGAGTGAGAAGAAATATCGACACCACCGAGAAAACTGTCTCCAGTTTCGAAACGAAAAGTGTGGGAGGTGCATCCCGAGATGTCCAGCCGGCGCGATTACGGAAAAAGGGCATGACAAGGACAAATGTTATGAATATATCCGTTCCGAGTCTCTCCGGGCAAAGCGGTTGGAATATGGGCTGCAAAACCCTCACCCTTCCTGTGGCCTCTGTCAAACCGACGTTCCCTGTGAATTTGAAATCCCAAGGCCAAACCTGATCGCTTGAGATCCGAATGAAGTTGCGAGAGGGTTAAGGGTGGAGGTTGAAGGCTAAATTTTTCTGAAGAACGCACTTCAATATACCCAAAAGGTGAGCGATGAGAAGACTGGTAGCTTTTCTTTTCTGTATGATTCTCCTTTCCTGGCCTATCCATGGGATGGCCCAACAACCCCCTTCTTCTATTCAAATCTATTTCTTCTATTCCGAGGATTGTCAACCCTGTCAGGTCATTCTCCGGAGTTATCTTCCAACACTGAAGACGATGGTCCCCGCCCTCGAAGTCAAAACGTTCGACGTAGGCAACCCAGCCTATTATCAGGTGCTAACCAAACTTGAAGAAAAGTTTGGCCATGTAGGAGGTGAACTCCCTATCGTCTTCGTTGGGGATCGAATGCTTTCCGGAGAGATGGAGATTATGGACAAACTAAATCCCCTTCTCCTGGAGGTTCAGGCGAAAGGGGGTGCCTCCCCTCCTCCTATTGAAATCCCATCCATGGCCAAACCCTCCCAAAAAGGTTTCACAGTCGATCTTGACTATTTTTATCAGAGGGGATGTCCAAAATGTGACCGCGCAAACGTCCTTCTCAAATATGTGGCCAAGAAGTATCCCCAATTGAATATCAAAGAGATTGACCTCAACACACCGGATGGGAAGCGTTTGAACGAAACCCTGTCCAACCGACTCAATCTCCCCATGGAGAAACGTTTGATCGCACCAAGTATTTTTATTGGAAGCGATTATCTCTCTCCAGATGACATCACAGAATCCAAGGTGGAGATATCGATCCAGAAATACGAGTCAGCAATACCCTCACCTGTCCGCGGAACAAGCTCTCCGGCAGACGGGCCACCACCCACACCAGACGAGATTAAAAGAGCGGAAGAATCAATCATAGCACGCTTTAAATCCTTTGGAGTCCTGGCCATCCTCTTGGCAGGCTTGATTGAAGGAATGAATCCATGTGCCTTAGCCACTCTGGTTTTTTTCATTTCCTATCTCACCATGGTTGGCCGAAAACGAAAAGAGATCTTCTGGGTGGGGCTGGGTTTTTCAGGAATAGGCTTTGTTACCCATTTATTCCTCGGCCTTGGAATTCTAAGTTTCATCAGGCATCTCTCATTTTTACCTCTGTTCTCACAAATCGTTTACTTTATCACTTTCGTATTCGCCCTTCTCCTTGGAATCTTTAGCCTTTACGATTACATCCAACTGAAGAAGGGACGACCTGCCAAGATGAAGCTTCAGGTTCCAGATTTTTTGAAAAAGAAGATCCATCAGATCATCCGGATAAGAAGTGATGACCTGGAGGCGAATAAGGGAAGCACGTCAATCCGTTTCTTGCTTGCTGCCGTCGTGATTGGTTTCATTGTCACCCTTTTACAATCGACTTGTACAAGCCAGGTCTACCTCCCCACGATCCTTTTTGTTACGAATATCCCATCACTCAGGGGGAGTGCTGTTTTGTATGTCATTTTGTATAACCTTGTCTATATCCTTCCATTATTGGCGATCTTTGGGATAGTCTACTGGGGAGTCACTTCGGAACAGCTTTCCTTTTTCCTCCAGAAGAGGGCATCCACCATCAAGCTCCTCACCTCTGCTTTCTTTTTCGCCCTGGCAGGAATATTGATTTTGAGCTTGATATAAGTCATAAAGATGCTACTCGAATCCTATCAAATTACCCGTATCCTTCCTTGTCTGGCCGATCCGGAGAAGATCCGAGTGATCGCTGAGGTATCGGGTGAGATTTACGAAGCCTTCCCTTATCTGAACGCCATCTTAAGAGGATGTATCTATAATCATCCAGCGTTGACATTAACCATTAAAAAGGACGGAAAATTGTTTACCCTGCATGCCCGCCATATTACCTTAGCCAAAATCGAAGACGAGAAAGAGGCTGAAGAAGTTCTGAGATGGTTGAAGAATCTGATCAACGAAACATATGAGAGCAGAGATCGAATCGAACCCAACTTCTCAAAAGGGGCAGAGCTGAAGGCATTGGATATTTATAAGCTCCTCCCCGGCACAAGTTGTAAAAAGTGTGGAGAATTGACCTGCCTTGCTTTTGCCGTCAAATTGGTAGGCCAGGAGATTGAGCTTGGAAAATGTGTTCCTCTCTTTTCAGATGAATATCAGGGGAAGCGCAACGTCCTGCTTGAACTTCTCCATGCGGCCGGATATGATGTTTCTCTATTTTCTCCAGGGAGTTGAGAAAGATAGAAAACATGCTCATTGAAAACTACCAATTGAGGATCGTCCTCTCGGATTGTAATCCCTCATCCCAGAAGGTGAATGCGATCGCTGATCTTTCTGTGGATATCAGTGAGATACTTCCCTATCTCAATACGACCCTTAAAGGACTGCAGTACTTTGAAGAAGAAAAAATCCTAACCGTAAAGAGAGGAGGGCGACTCATTACCTTTCGGCCCCGACAAATTGCATTGACGAAGCTGGAGGATGAGAGGGAAGCCAGGGTGGTCATGGAAGAACTGAAACAGATTCTCAATGAAACCTATGCCAATAAAGACCGTATCAAACCAACCGATGCCACCAGACCGGTTTTAAGGCCCCTTGAGGTCTTCAAACTTTTGCCGGGCAAAAACTGCAAAGAATGCGGGGAGATGACCTGTATGGCTTTTGCCCTGAAGCTGATTAATGACGAGTTGGAGTTGCAAAAATGTCCATTATTGTTTACAAAAGAGTTTGAAACAAATCGTCTCAAAATAATGAAAGGAGTTGGCTTAAATGAATAACACAGTTGAAGAACAATCCACTGAATCGAAGGGGAAACTGGTGAACCGAAAAAACATTATTATTGCAGCGATCGCAATGGTGATATTGGCGGGGGCCTTCCTTTTTTACTTTTTCTATCTCCAAAATCCAAGCCGTAAGATTCTGGCTCGCGTGAATGATGAAAAAATCACATTAGAACAATTCAACAAAGAAATAGCCAAATTGGAACCTCCTTTAATAAGAGATATGTTTCGGGAGGAACCCAATAATCTTCTCGAAAGATTGATCGTAAAGACACTCCTTGTACAAGAGGCAAAGAAACAGGGTCTTTCTGCTCCGGTTAAAACCTATAAGGATGCCACAAAGAATTCTCTTTCACCTGAGGAATCCATGATCATCGAGTTTATTGGTAAAAAGTTTTCTTCCGCGCCGGAGGTAAAACGCGAGGAGGTTGAGAGATTCTACAAGACGTATAAGGATCGCATGGAAGGGAAACCATTAAAAGAGGTGGCTCCGGCGATTGAGCAGTATATCAGGGATGCGAAGCGACAAGAATTACTGGCGCAGTTTTTAGAGGAGCTTCGGAAGAATGCCAAGGTGAATATCGATCAAGACCAGTTAAAAAAAATTGCAGCCAAACCACCTGAAATGAACACCGAGGATGATCTGAAGAAGGCTCTCACAAGTGGGAAGCCCGTTTTGGTGGATTTTGGAGCGAATTCTTGCATCCCCTGCCGCCAGATGAGACCTGTTCTTAAGGAAGTCGGCACTGCATACTCGGAAAAGGCAAAGGTTCTGGTCATCGATGTTTACAAAAATCAGAATCTTGCTCAAGAGTATAAAGTTCTCATGCTTCCTACTCTGGTCTTCTTCGACTCAAAGGGGAAAGAAGCCTTCAGAAATGTCGGAATAATGGAAAAAGAAAAGATCGTTGCAAAGTTAAAAGAGATCGGAATGGGCACGTAATAAGTTCGGAGTGATGAGTTCGGTGCTCGGAGTAATAATACATAGATAAAAAAATCTTTTAAGAAACTTTGAACTCCAAACTCCGAACTATATTTATGGCTAAGGGATGCCTGAAGAACAGATTCCTAAAAGACTTTCTTTCTTGGACCGCTTTCTCACCTTGTGGATTTTCCTTGCGATGTTCATCGGGGTGGGCTGGGGATATATCTTTCCAGGTGTGGTCCACTTCTGGAACCAATTCCAGGTCGATACAACCAATATCCCTATTGCCCTTGGCCTCATTGTGATGATGTATCCGCCCTTGGCCAAGGTGAAATATGAGGTCCTCGGAGAGGTTTTCCGCAATTACAAAGTGCTTGCCCTTTCTTTAGTCCAGAATTGGATCATCGGACCCATCCTCATGTTTCTTTTGGCTATCATCTTTCTCTCCGGTCATTTTGAGTACATGGTCGGATTGATCTTAATTGGATTGGCCCGTTGCATTGCCATGGTCATTGTATGGAATGATCTGGCCTCAGGAGACCGAGAATACTGTGCCGGCTTGGTGGCCTTTAATTCCATCTTCCAGGTGATTTTCTTCTCCATCTATGCCTACCTCTTCATCACGGTCATTCCGCCCTGGCTGGGGCTAAAGGGGATGGCGGTCAAGATCACGATTGGCCAGATTGCAGAGAGTGTTTTTATTTATCTTGGAATCCCTTTTATTGCCGGTGTCCTCTCGCGTCTGATTGGTCTAAAAACAAAAGGTCGGAAGTGGTATGAGGAGAAATTCATTCCCAAAATAAGCCCCTTCACTTTAATTGCTCTTCTCTTCACCATCCTGGTCATGTTCTCCCTCAAGGGTGAGTATATTGTTCAGCTCCCTCTGGATGTGGTACGGATAGCGATTCCTCTGTGCATCTATTTCGTCGTCATGTTTTTTGTCTCCTTCTATCTGTCGATGAAGGCAGGCGCCACTTACGAGCAATCCACCACGTTGAGCTTCACCGCCGCATCGAATAACTTCGAGCTTGCCATCGCTGTGGCCGTAGCGGTCTTCGGCATCAACTCTGGCCAGGCTTTCGCAGCGGTGATAGGCCCTCTCATGGAAGTCCCTGTTTTAATCAGCCTGGTCAACGTGGCTCTCTGGTTTAAAAAGAAATATTTCCCTTATGCTGTGGAAACTCCCACCGGAGTCTGCCACGTGACCTGCGCACCCTGAGGAAAACAACAAAAAGGACCTACCGTGATAGCCAAAGAGCATTAGAGAGTGAGGCAAAAAGAATGAGGACGAATTGGTAACGCTTTTTCACACGGAGAAGCATTATGACTAATCCAAGCAATTTAGATCGGACTTTCCATTTTATTATGGAAAGAATGGTGGAATTTGGGCAGGCGCCGCATTATACGGAGATCGCTTTCGGTTTGGGAATTCCCGTGGAAGAAGGGCGAAAAGCTCTTCACGACCTTTTTACAGCAGGGATTCCGGGATGGCTTTTTCCAAATACTGACTATATCACCTCTTTTGCCCCGTTTAACAACCTTCCCACTCAGTACCGAATAACCGTCGAAGGGGAACAGAAATGGTTTGGCCAGTGAGGGTTTGAATCGCTGGCGGTCTGCTGGCTCTTTCCAGGAAAGACAGTCCAGATCGATGTTCCCTGTCTCGATTGCGGGCTCCCGATTCGGGTGGAAATCCGCGACGGGCAGATCCTTCGAACCGAGCCCAAAGGTCTGATGGGCTATGTGGCTGTGCCCTTTTGGAAGTGGTTTGAAAACGCTCCCTATGCCTGAAGTACGATGAACCTTTTCCGGTCGGAAGAGCACATTCGGAATTGGGCCCGTTTTGATCCCGCTACAGCCGATGGAATCATTTCACTTTTGGACTTGGTCAAACTCTTTTCAGGCAACTATTTTCGAAAACGCCTGGACCTTGATTGGGTCTCACGTAGTCGAGACTATGCCCGGGAAATGATCACAACGCTTGCGGAGCTTGGAAGGACCGGCCCTTTCTGGAAGCGACCGAAGCCATAACCTTGAAGGGCTTTCCCTGGTGAAGGCATGGTTCGAGGTTTTCCAGAATGAGGATCACGGCCAGAGTTTTTTAAGGAGATCGGGCGTTACTACTTCACCGGTCATTAGTTTAAGTATTTAAGTCTCATCCACAAAAAGTTGACCCTCGTCAAATAAAAAATCATTTTCGGTCAAAAGGAGGAATACCTCATGAAGGAATGGCAGGAGCTTGGTGAGGAATTAAGGCGCTACATCAACCCTGAGACTTTTCCGGTCGCGATAAAAATATTAAAAGACAAAGGGAAGATTCCAAGTGGAACTCGAACTCCCCTGAAAGATCTGAAGGCAAAGATGGCGCACTGTCAGGCGCAAGCCATATGCCGAAAGTATGGTTGGACTATTGCCATGACCAAAGAGGACTTAGGCTGCGCCATTTCTGGGCATAACTACGGATGGGAACTGGCCAACCAAGAAGGGGCAATCGGTTTTCTCACACGAATGAATTACGCCGCAGACCGCAAAGTGGCTCTCGACATCCTTCAATCCTCCAGAACCTTGCAGCCGGGCCAATGTGACGCAATAGTATATTCTCCTCTGGAGTGGACCAAGATCGTACCAGATATAATCCTGATCTACTTGAATCCGGCTCAACTCATGCGCTGTATCCACGGAAGCACCCGGCGAACGGGACAACCCATTACCTCCACTTTTTCCGGTCGAGCTGCTTCATGTACCGAAGGAGTCCTGGGAGCTTTTCTCGATCAGTCCCCTAAAGTGGTCGTGCCGGGCAACGGGGATCGAGTTTGGGGAACGACTCAAGACCATGAAATGGGGTATGCACTTCCTTCATCTCACCTGAAAGATCTTGTAGAAGGACTTGCCAAGACTCACGAAAAGGGGATACGATACCCCATACCCAGTTTTCTCCGTTATCAACCTGAGGTGGGGCTCTCAATTCCGTTGACGGATATCTTTAAACCTAACCCCTTACCACATTGACAATTCACCTATCTAACGATATGTTCTAGTAAAGAACCCCGCAGCAGAGCTGCGGGGCATTAAAATTCAAAACTTAATTGCTCCTGTTGCTGATACTTTATATAGCGACGTATGACTTCAGAGGTAACTTTGTCTCCAACAGACCGAACAAAATACCCATCACTCCAAAACTCTCCACCCCAAAGCTCTTTCTTCACCTCTGGAAACTGCTTGAACACCATTTTCGCCGAGATACTCTTTATGATCTGCACAATCTCTGCCGGACAATACCGAGGAGGGGCAGACAAAAATAAATGAACATGATCATCCTTTACCTCCATCGTATCTATCTCAAACTCGTACCTCTCCGATATTTGCTCAAAACTCATCTTAAGCCTTTTTGCCAACTCACCTCCCAATATCATCTTCCGATATTTGGGAACCCATACCATATGATATTTCAAATCGTAGACCGCATGGCTTGTTCTTTTTATCGAGCTCATGCAGTACTTATACCATGTCTTATCGCTTCGCGAACCTGTTTTCATCCGCCCAGCAGAGCTGGGCGGTATTCAACAGGTATTTTTTATAAAAAAGGACCCGAGTGGCCAAGGATTCGAGTGGTCGAGTTAAATACACTTGAACCCATGAACCCTCGAATCCTTGAACCCCTTTAAAAGACTTTTGGATTGTATATTTAGATCAAGGAGGTGAATTATGGAACTGAAGACGGAGCGCTTGGAGATTCCGGAAGGATGTAACATCATCTTTGGTCAGACCCATTTCATCAAGACAGTCGAAGACCTTTACGAGATCATGGTGGGATCCGTTCCAGGTGCCAAATTTGGAATCGGATTCTGTGAGGCCTCTGGCGCCTGCCTCGTTCGGCTTGAGGGAAACGATGCGACATTGAAAGAGGTTGCCAAGAAAAATGCCCTGAAGATCGGGGCAGGCCACACCTTCGTCGTGGTCTTAAAAGATGCCTTCCCGATCAATGTGCTCAATGCAGTGAAGATGTGTCAGGAGGTCTGTA
>CAWHBU010000004.1:0-881707 GCA_963827685.1 uncultured delta proteobacterium
TGCCCTGCCGGGGGTGCTATGGACCTCCTCCGGACATAACGGATCAGGGGGCCAAGATGCTAAGTGCTGTTGGTTCCATCATTGATTCTCAGGACCCCGAACAGATCGAAAAGATCATCGATGGAATCGTCGATCCCTTGGGGACGTTTTATCGCTTCGGCTTGCCTGCCTCGGCATTGAGGAAGAAGAGGTTTCCATGAAAACAATATCGATTGATCCGATCACCCGATTAGAAGGACACGGCAAGATCGAGATTTTTTTGAACGACCAGGGGAACGTGGAGAATGCCTACTTTCAGGTCCCTGAGTTGAGAGGATTCGAGGTCTTCTGTTTGGGAAGACCGGTAGAGGAGCTTCCCCGAATCGTTCCCCGAATCTGCGGCGTCTGACCCGGAGCTCATCACATGGCCTCGGGTAAGGCCGTAGATGCCGTTTATAAGACTGACCCTCCGCGGGCGGCCAAAAAGCTTCGGGAGCTTTTTTATTCTGCCCATTATGTCCATAGCCACACCCTTCATTTTTATGCCCTGGCAGCTCCCGATTTCGTGTTGGGTCCTGATGCAAAGCCTGCTGAAAGGAATATCCTTGGTCTGATTAACAAGGTTGGCTTGGAGATCGGAAAAGAGGTCATCAAGAATAGAGCCTATTCTCAAGATATCCAGAGAACCATTGCTGGACGCGCCACCCATCTGGTTTGGAGCCTGCCCGGAGGGGTGAGCAAAGGTATCACCGAGGAGGAGCGGAAGAAGATTTTAGAAATGGCCAAGGTGAACCTGGAATTCGCAAAATTCGGACTTAAGCTCTTCGACGATGTGGTCCTGAAAAACCAGGCGTATGTAGATCTCATTCTGAGTGATGCCTATCAGACCGTGACTAATTATATGGGGCTTGTGGACCGAAACAATAAGGTTAACTTCTACGATGGCATGGTCCGAGTCGTTGACACCGAAGCCAAGGAGATTGCCAAATTCAAACCGGCGGACTACCTCCAGCATATCAAGGAACATGTAGAACCATGGTCCTATTTAAAGTTTCCGTTCCTTAAGAAGATTGGGTGGAAAGGTTTTGTGGAGGGTCCGAAAAGCGGAGTCTACCGGGCAGCGCCATTAGCAAGGCTCAATGTGGCGGATGGGATGGCCACTCCTCTGGCCCAGGAGGCCTATGAGAAATATTTCGATACCCTCGGAGGGAAACCGGTCCACTCAACGTTAGCCATGCATTGGGCGAGATTGGTAGAACTCCTCTATGCCGCAGAAAGGCAGTTGGAGCTCGTTCAAGATATCGAGATCACGGACCCTAAGGTGAGGATTATCCCGAATAAGATTCCTGACGAAGGCGTTGGAGTGGTGGAGGCACCGAGGGGAACTTTGTATCACCATTACAAGACCGATGAAAAAGGAATGGTGACCAGGGTGAATCTCATCGTCGGGACGACCAATAACAACGCTCCGATCTGTATGTCCATCCGGAAGGCCGCACAGGGCCTGATCAAGGCAGGTACGATTGTCACGGAGGGCCTTCTCAACAGGATCGAAATGGCCTTTCGAGCCTATGACCCGTGCCTCAGCTGTGCAACCCATTCCCTGCCGGGACAGATGCCATTGCAGGTGGTCATCAAGGGCCCCCAGGGGGAGATATTGAGAACGATTACCAGGGGCTGACCCTGATTTTATGTTGAAAAGGCAGTTAGGTGTGCCTTTTGGAACTGGCGGATTGAGACGATGAAAACTCTGTTATTAGGATTAGGCAATCCCATACTGAAAGATGACTCTGTTGGTCTGAAGGTCGTGAGGGAGCTTGGAGAGAAGGTAACAGAGGAGGATGTCCATGTCGAGGAGGCGAGTTTTGCTAATATCGATATCCTGGAAGCTATTGGTTCCTATGATCGATTGATCATCGTGGACAGCATCAAGACCAAGGAGGGAAACCCCGGAGAGCTCTACCAGTTGAGTCTGGATGACTTCCGGTCAACCTTGCATTTGAGCTCTCCCCATGACATCAACTTGGCCACGGCCTTGGAGTTAGGTAAACGCCTGGGAATGCACGTTCCCAGAGAGATTCGCATTTATGCTATCGAGATCGAGGACAATCAGACTTTCTCTGAGACCTGCAGCCCATCGGTGGAACGCGCGACTCCACGAATCGTGAAGGAGATCGCCGAAAGAGAGCGTTCCATCTTTGGAAGAAAAAGTCTTGGTTGTCGAGAAGAAGCACCAAATAACAAGCACCTGCCTTCGCCGGAGCGCTTCGCGCAGGCAGGCCAAATGACAAATAAATTCCAATGAGGGAAATTCAAAATCCAAACAAAACTCTTTTGGTCATTTGGAATTGTGAATTGGGATTTATTTGGAATTTGGGATTTGAAATTTGTAATTTCACTCTGTTCCTGGTGAGTGTAAATTTTTTTAGCTCCCTCAGGTTTTAAGGGAGTTCAGGGGCTGAAGGAGAACCTATGGATCGGGTTGCATTGCCGGCAAAGAATGACAAGGTTGGAGCCGTCATGGTGGTGGGAGGAGGCATTGCCGGAATTCAAGCCTCTCTCGACCTGGCCGAATCGGGTTATTTCGTCTATGTGGTAGAGAGGGCTCCTGGCATCGGAGGGGTCATGGCTCAGCTGGATAAGACCTTTCCCACTCACGATTGTGCCATGTGAATCCTCTCTCCCAAGCTCGTGGAGCTTGGTCGCCATCTGAATGTAAAGATCTTGTCCTATGCCGAGGTTTTGGAGGTAGAGGGTGAACCGGGTCGGTATCGGGTGCGCGTGAAGGAGCACTCCAGATATATTGACCCGCTGAAGTGCACCGGTTGCGGCGAATGTCCCCGGGTTTGTCCGGTTGAACTGCCCAGCGAATATCAGGGGGGCCTGGCCAAGAGGAAGGCCACCTATATTCCCTATGCGCAGTCCATTCCCAATGTCTATGCCATCCAAAAGGCGGAGAGGCCACCTTGTGTGATGGCATGTCCCGCTGGTGTGAACGTCCAAGGTTATGTTGCCCTCACTTCTCAGGGGAGGTATCAGGATGCTTTGGAGGTTATCAAGAGAGACCTTCCCTTCCCCGGGATATTGGGTCGGATCTGTCCTCACCCTTGCGAGGGGGTATGCAATCGTGAGTTGGTTGATGAACCCGTTGCGATTTGCGGCCTCAAGCGGTATGTGGCAGACCGGGTGAAGTCCGGTAACGGTGATACGAAGCCTACGGTTGCTGAACGAAGGCCTGAACGAGTGGCCGTAGTGGGTTCCGGACCGGCCGGGTTAGCGTGCGCTTACTATCTGGCATTGCGCGGTTATGGGGTGACGGTCTTTGAGGCATTGCCCGTTGTGGGCGGAATGCTTTCCGTAGCGATTCCCGAGTACCGATTGCCAAGGGATATATTAGCCGACGAGGTCAAGGCCGTGACAGATCTTGGAGTAGAGATCAGGGTGAACACTCCCATTGGCGGAGACCTGACGTTGGATGGGCTTTTCGAAGAGGGCTACAAGTCGGTTTTTCTGGCGATGGGCGCTCATGGTAATTTACCCCTCAACATCAGAGGTGAGGGTGCCAAGGAAGTTGTTTCGGGCGTGAAATTTCTGCGGGATTTTAATCTTGGCAGGAAAATGGAGGTTGGCCAAAAGGTTGTGGTCGTCGGCGGTGGGAATGTGGCCATCGATGGAGCGCGATCGGCTTTAAGGCTGGGCGCAAAAGAAGTGACGATTCTTTATCGGAGGTCCAGGCAGGAAATGCCCGCCAGTGATGAAGAGATAGAGGCCGCCATATCTGAAGGGGTGACGATTACCTATCTTGCTGCTCCGATTGAGGTACTGGTGGAGGAAGAGGGAAAGGTTAGAGGGTTACGGTGTATCCGGATGCGTTTGGGTCCTCTTGATGCCAGCGGTAGGAGTCGGCCTGTGCCTATCGAAGGATCTGAGTTTTATGTCGGTGCGGACATGGTCGTCGTGGCCATCGGTCAGGTTCCTGAGGTGGGTTTCTTGGAATCGAGCGGAGTTAAGATCACGAAGGCTGGGACGGTAGATGTCGATCCTCTCAGCCTGGCTACGAGTCGGCAGGCTGTCTTTGCAGGAGGTGATGCTCAGACCGGTCCGTGGATCGCCATTGGCGCAGTGGAAGCCGGAAAGCGCGGAGCGGAATCGATTGATCGTTATCTGCGCGGTGAGGATTTACGGCAGGGTCGGCAGTTACGTGAGAAGGCCAAACAATGGGATCTCAGTGGAATCCCTCTCGGTCAAGAGACAAGTCCTCGGCAGCGGATGCAGCATCTTTCCGTGGCAAGGAGGAAAGCTGGTTTTGAAGAGGTGGAGCTCGGGTTTTCAGAAAAGCAGGCCCTGGAGGAAGCGAAGAGGTGTCTCAACTGCGGCATCTGTTGTGAGTGCTTAATGTGCGTCGCTGCCTGTAAGGCCCAGGCCATCGATCACAAACGGGAAGACACGATCTTGGAATTCGAGGTGGGAGCCGTCATCGTTAGCCCCGGCTTCGAGGAATATGATCCCACTCCTCTCTATGAACTGGGTTACGGAAGATTGCCAAACGTGGTGACCTCGACGGAGTTCGAGCGGATATTGAGCGCCTCGGGTCCTTTTGAAGGCCATTTGCGAAGGCCCTCCGATGGGAAGGCTCCCCGAAGGGTTGCCTGGATTCAGTGCGTCGGGTCGAGGGATCCCGCGAATGGGTGCGGCTTCTGCAGCTCTGTCTGCTGCATGTTTGCGATCAAGGAGGCTGAAATAGCGAGAGAGCACAGCGAGCAGCCTCTCGATTCGACCATCTTCTTCATGGACATGCGGACCTATGGGAAGGACTTCGATCGATACTACGAACAGGCGAAGAAGGTCCATGGGGTGAGGTTCGTCCGTTCCAAGGTATATGGCATCGAAGAACTTGACGGAACAGGGGAAGTCTCTGTTCGATTTACCACGGAGGACGGTAAGACACGGCGAGAGCCTTTCGATCTGGTGGTTCTCTCTGCAGGCCTTCATCCGCCTAAGGAAGGCAGGGAACTGGCTGAGAAGCTCGGAATCGAGCTTGATCAATACGGATTCTGCAAGTCCCGTGAATTCATGGCCGTTGATACGTCGAGAGATGGAGTATTCTCGTGTGGGGCCTTCAACGGTCCTAAAGATATTCCAGAAACCGTGATGCAGTCGAGCGGCGCGGCGGCCAGGGCTTCGGCATTACTCGCCTCAGTGAGGCACACCCTTACGAGGAAGAAGGAGTATCCTCCGGAAAAGGACGTTGCAGGAGAGGAGCCCAGGGTCGGGGTCTTCGTCTGCAAGTGCGGGATTAATATTGCGGGTGTGGTGAACGTTCCGGATGTCACCGAGTACGCAAAGGCCCTTCCCAATGTGGTCTTTACGGATAACAACCTGTATACCTGCAGCCAGGATACTCAGGAGATCATCAAACAAAAAATCTTGGAACACCGGCTCAACCGTGTGGTGGTGGCCTCTTGCAGTCCCAGGACACATGAACCCCTCTTCAGAGAGACCCTGAAAGAAGGAGGGCTCAATCAGTACCTCTTTGAGATGGCGAATATTCGGGATCAATGTTCATGGGTTCATGCTCAGGATCCGACGGGGGCCACGGAGAAGGCAAAGGACCTGGTCCGGATGGCCGTGGCCAAGGCGAGATTGATCGAACCCTTGAAGCGGATGGCGGTTGATCTCACCCCGAGTGCTCTTGTGATCGGAGGAGGGATGGCAGGAATGACGAGTGCCCTGAACCTTGCTGACCAGGGGTTTGAAGTCAGCCTGGTTGAGAAATCGGAGCGCCTCGGCGGGAATGCAAACCGGATTTACCGGAGCTTAAGCGGCGGAGATGTGCAGGCATTCTTGCATCAACAGATTGACAGGGTCATGGACCATCCTAAAATCCGGGTGCATCTGGGAAGTCGGGTGGCCGATTCTTCTGGTTACGTTGGAAACTTCGTTACCCGATTAAACGTGGGAAACGGTACCGAAGAAGAGGTCCGGCATGGTATCACCATTCTCGCGATTGGCGGTCGGGAGTTCAAGCCGGAAGAATATTATTACGGAAAAGATGAGCGGGTGCTGACGGGCCTTGAACTGGAAGAGGGGTTGGCTCTTCATCCTGAAAGATATGCGAACTGCGATAATGTCGTGATGATTCAGTGTGTCGGTTCACGGAATGAGGAACACCCGTGGTGCAGCCGAGTTTGCTGCGCAAAGTCGGTCAAGAATGCTCTGAAACTAAAGGAACTCAACCCTGAGATGAATATCTATGTCCTCTACCGGGATATGAGGACCTACGGGCTCATGGAGGACTTTTTCAACGAGGCCAGGGAGAAAGGGATTGTGTTCCTTCGATTCGATCCCGAAGACTCACCGGTGGTGACAAAGGTTCGGGGGCATGGAAAGGATCTTTTGCAAGTGGAGATAAAAGATGCCCTCCTTGGAGAAAGGTTTGCCATCCATACGGATCTTTTGCAGCTGGCCACGGCGGTCCTTCCTCCTGAGGATAATAAGGTCCTTTCTCAATTCTACAAGGTCCCTGTCAATCAGGACGGCTTCTTCTTAGAAGCCCATATGAAACTTCGGCCCGTCGATTTTGCAACGGAGGGAGTCTTTTTATGCGGCCTCTGTCATAATCCGAAGAGTATTGAAGAAAGTATCTCCCAGGCCAATGCAGCGGCTTCGAGGGCAAGCACGATCCTATCCAAAGAGAAGCTGGAGTCAGAAGGGGCGATCGCTTACATCAACAAGGACCTTTGCGTGGGCTGCCGGGGCTGCATCGATGTCTGCCCCTATACTGCCATCTCCTACGTGGATGAGAAGGCGAAGTGTGAAGTTAATGAGGTCCTTTGCAAAGGATGCGGGGGATGCGCCGCTACCTGTTCTTCGGGAAGCATCGCTCTCAGAGGATTCAGGTTCGATCAGATCTACGCCCAGATTGAGAAGGCCTTTGAGACATTATGAGATTACGGATACGGTTAGGGTTACGAAGCCCGTTTGGTTTAGGATCAAAGAAAATATCGATTAACGGCGACAACGCTCGTATCGAAGCATGAAGCTCGATCAAAAAGAAGCTCGACCATCCGGTATCGATAGACAAGTCTCGATACGAGCTTCGACAACGATATACGTTGATTCCTTTAAGTTTTTTGAGCCCAAGACGTAACCGAATGACGAAACGGGCATCTTTACCCTTGCCCTGAGACGAAACTTTTATTTTCTAGGCAACGAGGGAGAGATCGTATGGCAAAGGAAGCGCAAAGTGCAGCGGGTTTCGAGCCCAAGATAATTGCTTTTTTGTGTAACTGGTGCAGTTACGGAGGCGCTGACCTGGCTGGGGTCAGCCGGTTACAGTATCCGGCTAATACGCGGACGATCCGCGTCATGTGTACGGCGACTGTTTCTCCGCACCATATCCTGAAGGCCTTTCAGAAAGGGGCGGATGGAGTGTTGGTGGCTGGCTGTCACATTGGAGACTGCCACTATATGAAAGGAAACTATATGACCATCAAGCGTGTGGCCATCTTGAAGGAGCTCTTGAGGTTTACTGGGTTTCAGGAAGAAAGGTTGTATCTCGATTGGATCTCCTCAGCGGAAGGCGTGAGGTTTGCCGAGGTGATCCGAAACTTTACTCAGAAGGTTAAAGAGATGGGACCGTCGCATCTGAGAACAACCTACTAATAAACGCATAGCGCATAGCAAAGCTCAAGTGGCTCACAGGGAGCAAAGATGAAAGCAATGCAGGCAAGAGTCAGGAAGCTGCTCGAAGAAAAAACAGTCGATGGTTTCATCGGCCTGAAGATTGAGCATGGGCACCCCGCGCCCTTTATGTTCAGTCGTGAGAATTTAGACGAGATGGAAACATTGGTCGTAGGAGATGTCCGGTATCCGTTAAATAAAGCCCTGCTTAAGGTGGCCCATCAATACCCTGAGCTCACTTTTGGAGTGATGGTAAGGGGATGCGACGAGAGGGGGTTGATAGAACTTTTTAAGTGGAATCAACTTAACCGAAATCGAGTCGTCCCTGTCGGGGTTGCCTGTGCTCGTGAACTGGCCGAGTCGTGTGAGTGCTACAAACCCTATCCTTCAGATTGGGTGGCAGGGGAGAAGACGGAAGGGATTACGAAGAGCAAGCGGCTGCAAAAGATCGAAGGAATGAACCAGAAGGAGAGGTTGGGTTATTGGTTAAATCAGTTCAATAAATGCATCAAATGTTATGGATGCAGGGATGTCTGCCCCATGTGTTTCTGCGAAGTCTGTAGCCTCGAGGATCGAAATTTCATCTTGACCGGCAAACTGCCTCCCGAGAACCCTACCTTTCACCTGAGCCGGGCGGTCCATATGGTAGGCAGGTGTATCGACTGCGGTCTCTGTGAAGAGGCCTGCCCTTCGAACATTCCGGTGAGGACCCTTTATAAGAAAGTAAATGAGATTGTCAAAGATTTTTTCGATTACAAGACAGGGGAATCTTTGGAAGGAAAATCGCCTCTCAATCTATTGGGGGAAGTGACCTTAGAGTTGTCGGACGTGAATAAATAGAAAGAGGTAAAGATGGAGTACAAGACAGTTTTAACGACGTGTGGTTATTGCGGGTGTGGATGCGGACTTTATTTAGAGGTCTTGGACGGCCAGCTTGTGGGTGCCAAGCCTTGTAAGACAGACTCTGTCAGCCAGGGAGGGCTCTGTATCAAGGGTTGGAATATCCACGAATTCGTCCAGAATAGCGAAAGGCTGACTCAACCCCTGATCAGGAAAGATGGGCAATTCAAAGAAGCCACCTGGGATGAGGCCCTCGACACGGTCGCTTCCCGTCTCAAGAAAATTAAAGAGGAGAACGGGCCCGACAGAATCGCTTTTCTGACCTCGGCCAAGTGCACGAATGAAGAGAATTACCTTCTCCAGAAACTGGCCCGGGCAGTCGTAGGAACGAATAATGTCGACCACTGTGCAAGGCTCTGACACTCCTCCACGGTGGCTGGGCTAGCCGCCGCCTTTGGAAGTGGGGCCATGACGAACTCCATCGCCGAGATCGAAAATTCTAAGTGCATTTTCATTATCGGGTCCAATACGTCGGAAGCCCATCCCCTCATCGGCTCAAGGATTCTCAAGGCAAAGGAGAAAGGGGCCAAACTCATTGTCGCGGATCCAAGAAGGATTCAGCTCTCCTTCTACGCAGATGTTTTTGTCCGTCAACAACTGGGGACAGATGTTGCCCTGATCAATGGGATCATGAATGTGATTCTTAAAGAGAAATGGTACGACCGCAAATTCGTCGAAGAGCGGACAGAAGGTTTCAAGGAGTTTCAGAAGGCAGTAGAAAGGTACACGCCGGAAAGTGTCGAAAAGATCACGGGCGTTCCTGCGCAGGATATCAGAAAAATTGCAGATCTGTACGCCCGATCGGAATCATCCTCCATCATCTATGCCATGGGGATCACCCAGCACATCACCGGAGTGGATAACGTCAAATCTCTGGCCAACCTGGCGATGCTCTGTGGACAGATCGGAAGGGAGAGTACAGGGGTCAACCCACTTCGGGGTCAGAACAATGTGCAAGGGGCGTGTGATATGGGTGGGCTCCCGAATGTTTATCCAGGCTATCAGTCCGTCTCCGATGGTCAGATGGCTGAAAAGTTTGAAAAGGCCTGGGGGACAAAACTCTCTACCAAACCTGGAATGACAGTGACAGAGATGTTGAAAGCGGCCATGGCAGGAGAGGTGAAGGCCATGTTTATCCTGGGGGAGAACCCGATGGTCAGCGATGTTGATATTCAACATGTGGAGAAATCCCTGGAGGCCCTGGATTTTCTGGTCGTCCAGGATATCTTCATGTCGGAGACGGCAAGGCTGGCAGATGTGGTTCTTCCAGGCGTCTCCTTCGCTGAGAAGGATGGCACTTTCACCAATACGGAGAGGAAGGTCAAAAGAGTCAGAAAGGCGATTGAGCCGATAGGGTCGTCTCGGCAGGATTGGGAGATCATCTGTGACCTATCGACCAGGATGGGCTACCCCATGCGTTATGATGATCCGTCGAAAATTCTTGAAGAGGTGGCCCAGGTAACGCCCAGCTACGGTGGCATCTATTATGACCGGATTGAGACAGAGGGGCTTTATTGGCCTTGTCCGAACCGGGCACATCCGGGCACGCCTTATCTCCATAAGGATCGATTTAGCCGGGGTCTAGGCCTGTTCCATGCGATTGAGTATCTTCCCCCTGACGAGCTGCCGGATAAGGAATATCCCTATCTCCTGACCACCGGAAGGATATACGTTCACTATCACACGGGGACCATGACGCGTCGTTCTCCCTCATTGAACAAAGAGGTCGAAGAGGGATTTGCAGAGATCAATCCCAGACAGGCCAAGGAATTGGGGATTATTCAGGGAGAGAGGATTAAGGTTTTTTCAAGAAGGGGAGAAATTGAGATTAAAGCTGACCTCAGCGAACGGATGGAGGGGAATACGATCTTTATTCCCTTTCATTTTGTTGAGAGTGCGGCCAACAGGCTGACCAATCCCGTCTTCGATCCTATCGCCCAGATCCCGGAATTTAAGGTCTGCGCCGTGAAGATCGAAAAGGTGAATCATTAAGACCCGTGGCTTATAGCGGATGGGTTTGAGGTTCGAATTCTGCCAGATACACTGAGCACGGGAAATAGTAAAATAGTAAACAGCATGCCTCCTTATTTGGTCGGAAGATTTTGTCCCCGCGTCTTCCCATCTCCTCATGTCCCCATCTCTTCTACGCTCCATGCCTACACCGAATAACTTCGACTAATTTCCATATTACTGAAAAAAAGTCTTGACTTTTTTACGTATTTATGTAAAAAAGTCGGCATGGAGAGGTTGGTCGGAAAATATATCTTCGACCCTGAAATCAGTGCCGGAAAGATGATTTTCCTCACGGGTCCCCGCCAGGTTGGCAAAACCACTTTTGCAAAAAACTGGCTTTCTTCTCAAAGGGTTGAGGAGACTTACTTTGACTGGGATGATCCGGCGATCAGGAGTGAGCACAGCCGGAATCCTCTTTATTTCCGAAATATTATCAACGCTAAGTTTAAGGGCAGACCTGTTCCCATGGTTTTTGATGAGATACACAAGCAGAAAAATTGGAAGAACATTCTCAAAGGAGTTTACGATCCCAACAGGGAAAAAGTGCAACTCCTTGTGACAGGGAGTGCCCGCCTCGGGCTTTATCGAAAGTCAGGGGATTCCCTTGTCGGTAGATACTTTTCCTTTCAGATGTTCCCTCTGGGGCTACCCGAGGCTACGAGTGATTTTTCCTGGGTTCTTGAAGAAGATCGTCCCCTTGTTGACGGCGATTCACTGGTAGAACACGCGAGGAAAGTTAATAACAAACACGTCGAAGAAGGCCTTGAGAAGCTCCTGACCTTTGGAGGATTTCCAGAGCCTTTCTTGAAAGCTTCACCAAGGTTCCATCAGCGATGGATCAAGGAATATAAAACGTTGCTCACAAGGGAAGAGGTTCGGGACCTTTCAAGGATCTCAGACATTAGAGGTCTTGAACACCTGATTGACATCCTTCCTTCGAAGGTGGGTTCCCCACTCAGTATCAATTCATTGAGAGAAGACTTGGGATATCATCACAGTACCCTTGTCAATTGGATCAATATCCTCAAGGAGCTCTATCTGGTATTTACCATCCGCCCGTGGCACAAGAATATCCTCCGTTCGATCAGGAAAGAAGCAAAACTCTTCTTTCTTGACTGGTCCAGCCTTCCGGATCAGGGGAAGCGTTTCGAAAACCTGATGGCGGTAAGCCTGATCAGGATGGCTGCCAGGTTCACAGAAATGGGTTTGGGAGTTTTTGAGGTCATGTATATTCGGGACAAAGAAAAGCGCGAGGTGGACTTCGTCCTGATTAAGGATAATAGACCGATGGCTCTCTTTGAAACAAAGGAAGGAGATTCTGAAATCAGTCCATCCGGGAGATATTTTGGGAAAAGGCTCGACATCCCTCTTTACCAGATCGTGCACCGTTGTGGAAGGTGTGAAGCATTTCCGGGCAATTGCTTCAAAATTCCTGCGTCAAAGTTCCTGATGCTTACCGGATAAGTTTAATACCAATAGTCCTCTCGTCCTCCATACGCAGAACTCGATTTTTTCTGAGCCAATCGGTGAAAAGAAGCGAGGCGGCTGAAAGGTGTCTCTTGGATACTTGACCCATTCGGCGGCGCCAAGCTCCGCCCTTTAGGACGGTGTGTAAGGCGCCGCTCAGGGTCAACCCTGAGCAGGCCCCAGCATTTATGCTGGGGGGTCGAAGGGTTGACATTCGTTGTAGGACAGCGTAATATAATGAATAACAATGCAGAAGGGAGGTTTTTATGGCAGGCGTTCAGAAAAGCTTACGTCTCCCGGTTGAGACCATGAAGGAAATTGAGCAAATGGCTCAAGAGACAGGGCAGGATTTCTCAAACGTGACCAAAGATCTCTTGCAGGAAGCCATTAAGATGAGGCGCTGTCCAGGGATATTATTTGCCGAAGGGACCGGTGGAAGAAGAGCCCGAGTGGCGGGAACAGGAATTGAAGTTTGGGAAGTGATTGCCACTTACAAAAGCGTGAAGGGGGATTTCAAAAGGCTGCAAAAAGCCTATCATTGGCTATCCGCGGAGCAGCTCAAGGCGGCTCTTGGGTATTATAGGATCTATCCCCAGGAAACTGACCGACTCATTGAGCGGAATGAGCAGTGGAATGATGAGAAGGTTCGTGACCGTTATCCCTTTATGAGGTCGTCCTCGTGAAATTTTACCTGGATGAAGACCTCAGCCCTAAGATTGCCGAAATACTTAGAAAAAACGGGATTGACACACTTAGCGCTCATGACGCTGGGATGTGCGAGGCATCGGATCGAAGGCAACTCGAGTTTGCAGCGACACAGAAAAGATGTTTGGTGACCAGAAATAGGGATGATTTTGTTAGGCTCACGGTTCAATTCTTCAATGACCAACGTCCCCATTGCGGGG
This sequence comes from uncultured delta proteobacterium, assembly GCA_963827685.1. GTDB lineage: Bacteria > Desulfobacterota > BSN033 > BSN033 > UBA1163 > UBA1163. The sequence continues at coordinate 12,948 of CAWHBU010000004.1, forward strand.
TGCTTGTCGTTCCTTACACTCTGCCTGGGGACCAATTTTCTCGAATAGCCAGCCTGATTAAGAAATTCTCCTTCCGGCATCGCAAAGGGTTGGCTCCCTATTCAATTGCCTTTCTCCCGATCCGGTCTTAATGAGCGGGATCTTTTTCCGGGAGGCCCCGGACGAGAAGGAGGAGCATTTAAAGCGAAATGGCGAACGAATCACAGAAAATCATTTACACCATGATCGGCGTGAGCAAGTATCACGAAAAAAGGTCGATTTTGAAGGACATTTCCCTATCTTATTTTTACGGAGCCAAGATCGGCGTGATCGGTCTCAACGGCTCCGGGAAGAGTTCTCTCCTGCGCATCATGGCCGATGTCGATAAAGAATTCAACGGACAGACGATCCTCACGCCCGGTTTCACCATCGGCTTTCTTGAACAAGAGCCAAACTCAACGAGACCAAGAGGGTGCAGGAGGTGGTGGAAGAGGGGGTTCAGGAGATGGTCGACCTTCTAAAAGAATTCAACCGGATCAGCGAGAGGTTCTCCGAGCCCCTTTCGGAAGAGGAGATGAATCGCCTCATCGAGCGACAGGGTGAAGTACAGGGGAAACTCGATGCCCTCGATGCCTGGGACCTCGATTCACGCCTCGAAATGGCCATGGATGCCCTCCGTTGCCCTCCAGGCGATACACCGGTGAAGGTGCTTTCGGGTGGAGAGAGGAGGCGCGTGGCCCTGTGCCGGCTTCTGCTGCGAAAGCCCGACATCCTGCTTCTGGATGAGCCGACCAACCATCTCGATGCGGAGACCGTGGCGTGGCTTGAACAGCATCTGAAGCGATACGACGGAACGGTCATCGCTGTGACTCATGACCGCTACTTTCTTGACAATGTTGCCGGATGGATTCTGGAGCTCGACCGGGGGGAAGGCATTCCGTGGAAAGGAAACTACTCTTCATGGCTTGAGCAGAAAGAGAATCGCCTCAGGCTGGAGGAAAAGGCGGAGAGCGAGCGTCGGAAGACGCTGCAGCGGGAGCTGGAGTGGATCCGGATGTCGCCAAAAGGAAGACATGCGAAATCGAAAGCCCGAATCACCTCTTACGAAACCCTCCTTACAGACGAGAGTGAAAAGGTGGCGAAGGAGCTCGAAATCTATATTCCTCCTGGACCACGGCTCGGAGGCGTCGTGATTGAAAGCCGTGGCGTCACCAAGGCATATGGGGATCGGATTCTGATGGAGAATCTCTCCTTTTCGCTTCCACCCGGCGGGATCGTCGGGATTATCGGTCCGAACGGTGCAGGCAAGACCACGCTCTTGCGATTGATTACAGGACAGGAAAACCCGGATTCCGGAACGATACGAATGGGCGAAACGGTCAAAATGGCTTACGTCGACCAGAGCCGCGACATCCTCGATCCGGAGAAGACCATCTGGGAGGTGATCTCCGAAAAACAGGATACCATCCAGCTTGGCAGCAGACAGATCAATTCAAGGGCCTATGTGGCCCGCTTCAATTTCTCGGGCGCCGATCAGCAGAGGAAGGTTGGGGTCCTTTCTGGGGGAGAGAGAAACCGCGTCCACCTCGCACGAATGCTCAAGGAAGGAGCGAACGTCCTTCTTCTGGACGAGCCGACAAATGACCTGGATGTGAATACCCTGAGGGCACTGGAGCAGGCCCTCGAAAACTTTGCGGGCTCCGTGGTGGTGGTCAGCCATGACCGGTGGTTCCTCGATCGTATCGCCACCCATATTCTGGCCTTTGAAGGTGAGAGCAACATTGTCTCGTTCGAAGGAAACTATTCCGAGTACGAGGCCGACCGAAAGAGTCGTCTTGGAGTTGCGGCGGATCAGCCCCACCGGATCAAATACCGGCAGTTGACAAGAAATTAGAAAGCAAGGCGCTCATCCGGGATAAAGCAATCTCCCCCCTTTTTTGAAGCCCAATTTTGTTTTTCCAAAACTCCAGCAGGTTTCTAAAATCCTTGAGGGATCGGCCAAAGACCTATCAATTTCTTAAAGTGTAATTTTTCGAGAATGTCCCCGGGGTGGCCTCAAAACTTCTCTTACTAATGAGTCCATAATTGATTAGACATATTCTTCCAAAAATATCCCCTCCCCACGGTGGGAGGGGACGAAGGGGAGGGGGGACCAAAAAGGTCTTCGTCTTGTCCACCCCCGCCCTCCCCCATCAAAGGGGGAGGGTATTATTGGGGAGATTTGAAAATATTCTTTGTTAATCTTTCACGTCCATACAATTTTGGACTGATTAGTAAGTTGTATTAGAATCCACGTTCGCCTCCTTCCCGTCCCCGGCCCTGAACATTCAGTTTTGATCTCTGCGCTCTGCAATTTTAATGATGCGGCTGAGTCCGTAGGCTACTGTTCGGCTGAGGGGGGGTACCTCTTACCGACTTATACTATTGACGAAATATTAAAAGAGTACGAGGTTATTTTCGGAAAGGCTCTTCGTGATCCGAGTAATCTAGTTGAGGACTTGGCACATCCTGACGGCACTCCATACGTACGTAAAGACCCATACGGGCCGGAAGAACCTGGAATTGAGAGTATTAAATCATGGGATGATTTTTGTGAGTTTGTTAAGGGGCAACGGCGGTTTACAGCACTCATGCCAACTGGGGATCAACCCTTTCCCGAGGAGAATCACTTCGATTTTTTGAATCAACTCGCAGACAGGCTGAATGATAGATTGCTCATAGAACTTAGTCCAGGGACGAAAATATACAGGGCTAGGTTAGAACAAAAAGGGACGATATTCAAACACAAAGATTTGACGAGCCCTCCCATAGAGAAAACAAGAAACAGTCGTATGAGTCCAGCCGGCATCTCTCTTTTTTATGGAGGATTAGATGTGGAAACTTGTATATGTGAAGTCCGTCCGAATGTTGGCGAAAAAGTAATAGTTGCAGAATTCCAGGTCTTAAAAACACTGAAGATATTGAACCTCTCGGCCAGAGAATTAGAGGAACAGCCACTGAGTATTTTTGACGAAAAATACTCGTTCGAGTATGAGGAGTATTTCAAGCCGTTCATCAATTACTTTGTACGCGATATATCAAGACCCATTCGGCCAAATGATGCGGCTGTAGACTATACACCCACACAGGTTTTTACAGAATTCATGAGGATCAGAAAGTTCCGGGACTTAATTGAGGTGATCACTAATAATACCGGAGAAACTTATAATATAACTGGCCTATTGTACAATAGCTTTTTGAATAAAGACGGCGTGAATATCGTATTATTCAGAGGTCCCGACATTTCAACTGATCAACCGGGTCAGAATCCGAGCGCTTGGCTTTCATACCAGGGTTTTAGTACTTATGAAGCCAAGGAATTGAAGCTGACTTACGAGAAATTGACTTAGTAGGGGGCCGCGGTATCAGGTGCACATTTCTAGGAGAAATATGAGTGGACAAATATAGTTGGCGTTGGAACCGTCATTTTATGTATCCAGAGAGGTTCACATTAAAAGAGGTAAACAAATGAGCTTGACAGAATTATGGCTAAAGAATCCTTCTCAGATAAAAGAAAAGCACATCCAGCAGATTATAGCTTTTTCTGGAGAAGGGCAGTTGAAAGATGGTAGTAGTACCTCGCTTGAATTTAGAAATTTCCTTGGCCATATCCCTTCAAATCTAATCTATAAATACGCTGGGGAATGCCTAATGGAATCGTTTCCGGGATCAGGATTAGCACTCCAGGACATCGTAAATCAGATTGGTAGTCGACTGGGTTTTGCCGTAACTGATGGACGCTATAGGGGGTCGACTAAGGCAGTGGGGTTTGATGGCTTATGGAAGTCTAAGGACGGTCATTATATATTGATCGAGGTCAAAACGACAGACACATATCGAATCGATCTCGGTACAATTGTTGGCTATAGAAACTCTCTTCAGGAGAGTAATGAAATTGATGCAGAAAAGTCTACTGTGCTGATTGTTGTAGGGAGAATGGAAACCGGGGACCTTGAAGCTCAGGTAAGAGGATCAAGACATGCTTGGGATATTCGGCTAATAAGCGTCGATGCTTTGTTAAGTCTGATGAAGATCAAGGAGGAGATTGAAGATCCGAATATTGTTAAACGGATTCATGAGATACTGATTCCAAGGGAATTTACGAAACTGGACGGCATAATTGATCTGTTATTTTCTACCGCTGAAGATATTAAACAAGAGGTATTTGTTGACGAAGGAGAGGGAGATGAAAAGAAGCCAAAATTTACTCCTGTTTCTTTTCATGAGGCATGCGTTAAAAGGCTTGAGCAGCATCTTAAGACGCCCCTTTTAAGACAATCTCAGGCTTCTTACTACTCTTCCAAGAGGGATATCGGAATAGTTTGCAGCATATCAAGAGAACGTAAAATTGGTGTGCGAGGAACGTATTGGTTTGCTTTTCATCCACATCAAAGGGATTATTTACAAGGATTTGAAAGAGCATTTGTCGCATTTGGATGCGGATCTGAAAACCAAATTATTCAGATACCGTTCAATGAATTTAAGACATGGGTAGATGGGTTTAATATTACAGAAAAAGAGGATCGGCTTTATTGGCATATTCATATATCAAAGGAAGAAAATAGGTTTCTTCTTCATAGAAAAAAAGGCCATTCAAATATTGACATATCGAAGTATCTTATCTAATGGCCATGAGCGGGACGTTGGTGACTAGGTTGCTGGCTTTATAGATTGTCCGGGGAGGCATCCATAGAATTATAAGAATCTTAAAAGGGATTTAGGTCATCCATAAAAAAGTTGGGCCACTATTAATTAAACAGATAAATCCAGGAGGGGAGCATAGAGAGATTGTTCACGCGTCGCGGATCAAGGGCTTTGGTGTCAGGTCTGCACTCTTCAGGGATTGTGGCAGGACCACCGGGTTGTCCTTAAGTTATTTAGGTAACCCTAATAAGGCTTCTTTAATTCTTGGGGCGCTCGCTGGTCAGGGTGGCAATATTGCAATTTAGGGAGCGGCTTCTCATAACTTCTTCTTCTCTCCGCTAAATCCAAATCCTTTTTAATCCTTACCTGTAACCGCTTCGCCGCTGAACTTAATCATTGTCATATTCCGGCCCGTCACCTACCCCAACTCTCTGAGCGTGGAACTTCCCAACTCCAAAATCACCCATCCTCCCATCCCACTGGGTCCCAACAATCCCCGAGTTCTACCCGATCCTTCCAATTCGGTACTGTCCTAATTTGAAATTTAAAGATTTTAAATTCAAGTCATTTTGTGACTTGAGTTTGGGAAGATAAGATTGATCATGAACAATAAATAACGTTGGTTCTAAAACAACCTGCAAGGTCCTGCCCGGTTATTGGCGCCATGGGCCCGGTGCCCTCCAGGTTGCTTTGAAAACGTGGCCTGCTGCCAGACGTTGCGCAATTGGTCTGAGAAAGGCAGCGATGCCCGTGACCACTTCGACGAGGTTCTGCGGAACATCTACCAGTCGGCTTTTACGGACGAACCCACGCCATTGAGCAGCTTTTGTAGGATCCCCGGCAAAGTTGTTCGTTAAGGCAACGGGGTCAGGCTGAATGGTTGTTCCTCGTGTGGAAAAGGTCTTCGAGATGGCTTTTGCCAGTGTGGCGCCATCGAAGTTAAACTGGCGCGACATGAGCCATATATCAAAGAAGTCTTTCATCCGGCTGTTCAAGATGCCAAACTTTACCATCGATTCAAACTTCTCGGCGATAGTGCTTTCCCTGCTGTAACCACGAATTCGTGGAGCTGGGAAATCGAGAAGTGTCGGATAATTCGTAGGTTCGGGCGAGGGGATGACTATGTCGCCAAAGCCAATATCAAGTTGCATCACGATTTGCGCAGTTTCTAATGACCCCCAAAACCGGACGCGTATTCCTTCGTACTCGGCGTCCTCCACGATGCGCTCTGCTTCGATCGTTGCTATATCGAAATCAATACCATCGGGCTCCACTTTCTGAAGGCATATTTCTCTTGTTACCTCAACCATGGTTTCGACCCTGTTGTCGATTCGACCGAGCAGGTCAATGTCCATCGTTGGGCGCGTAAACGGTGCCTCCCATACGGTTAACATCAAAGCACCTTTAAGAACGAAGTTGCCGGCATAGCGGGACTTGGATAATCGATAGAGAAAACGTTCCATCGCGAAGTATTGAAGTAGTTCGCTGAAAGGTCGCCCTCTCTCCCTGGCCTTGCTTAGCAGACGCTGGTGTACAGAAGCGGCGATATTCCTGGGGGGACGTTTCGTCACAGCAGTGCCTCAAGGTAAGGCCGGATCACCTTCTCAACCCGGCACACTCGCGCGATTTGCACGAGACCTTCGGGTTTAAACCGCTTCTTTTCACGGTAAAGCTTAAGTGCTTCGATAGCCGTATCGAGGCCGATTTTATTTCGATATTTGAAGCAGTCGATGATTGTTTTTTCCGAGCTATAGATGCGTACTGGAACGCCATCTATTTTATGTGTTTGGACTCCAAGGGTGAATGCCTGTCCTGAAAACCAGAAGACCCGAATAGGGGGATGACCCAGACGAGGAGTCTCGGTTCCACGCTCCAGAGCGACGTAGACCTCATGGGGGACTTGAGTGGTGATCTCATGGTATGCAAGGGCAGAAATAAGACAAATGACACCGCTCGATATCTTCAGGGAGACCGACACGAGGTCCGGATTACCGAGTGGAGGCAGATCGGTAAGCCGATAGAGACCTCGATTAAGTTGTTCTATAAGGCCAACTTCCAGCATGGAGTAAAGCATTCGACGGTGAATGCCAGCTTGAAGGGCTTCGCTCATTCTCAGTACGCCGCCATGACTCCGAAATGTTTTTCTTGCTTTTTCAAACCCATCCTGACTTTTCATCTTCATCGAACCTCTCTCATGATACAAATTACTGACACTTGTATATATTTGCAGGTATTATGTCTCAACTCTAGCTAATTGTCAATGAAAAGCGAGGTTTCGTTCATATTAAGCTTTAGGGAGAACAATGGGGACATCCTTAAGTTATTCAAGTAACCTTGATGAGACTTCTTAAATTTGTGATGGGCAGTCTCGGGGTAGGCTTGCATTATTCCAATTCAGGAAAGAATTTCTAACGACTTCCTCGTTCTCTCCGCTAAATCCAAGTTTTTTTGTGCCCTTATCTGTAACCGCCTCGTTGCTGAACTTAATGTCGTAACATCACGTTCTGTCCGGTTGCTCAGTTGCTCAAGGGGAATAAAGTGTTTTAATTGCCCCGCTACCACACGAAAAAGAAATCGTCATTATCTCCGCAGGCTCTTCGCATCTGGGGGATGTAATCCGGATACCCCAGGAGATAAAAACTCCTTGCTCCCGTGATGGGATCATATTATAATGTTTTATGCGCATCATCTCCCGGAAGACCCTTAAAGAATTTTGGGACCAACATCCGGATGCGCAACAACCTTTGCAGGCCTGGTATCATGATACCAAACATGCCTTATGGAAGTCTCCGACGGATATTAAAGAAGTCTATCGCAATGCCAGTTTTATCGCAAAGAACCGAGTTGTTTTCAATATCAAGGGAAACAAATATAGACTGATCGTAGCAATACAGTATGAGTACGGCATCGTGTATATCCGTTTTGTGGGTACACATCGGGAATACGACCGCATAGACGCATCTACGATTTAATCGGAGGGATTCACCATGAGAATCAAACCTGTAAAAACAGAGGCAGATTATCATACGGCTCTTAAAGAAATCGAGCGCATCTTTGATGCCGCTCCCGGAACACGGGAAGGAGACCGACTGGAGGTATTAACAACCCTTGTCGAAGCCTATGAAGAGAAACACGTCCGTATTCCATTGCCCGATCCAATTGAGGCGATCTTGTATTACATCGAGACCAGGGGACTTACCCGCCGCGATCTTGAACGTTACGTTGGTAGCCGTGCCAGGGTGTCGGAAGTTCTGAACAGGAAAAGGCCCCTGACCATGGAGATGATCCGCAATCTCCATAAAGGACTCGGTATACCCGCAGAGGTTTTAATACAGCCGTACCGCACTTTCAAGGACGCTGCTTGATTCAAAAACAGCTTCCGGGGCAGGTCTGCAATACTGCAATTCAGGGAAGGGCTTCTAGTAACTTCTTCATTCTCTCCGCTAAATCCAAGTTTTTTTGTGCCCTTATCTGTAACCGCCTCGCTGCTGAACTTAATGAGATGTTCGTCAGTCAGGTAGAGTGCGGCGACCCGGAATTAAGCAAAGAAGATCCGGCCTTTCGGTATGGTTACTCCGTTTCGGGGGTGAAACCGGATTGTGTTAAGCATAAGGTGGGGACCCGTTTGCAACTTCCGCCAAGATTTACCTGTTGACAATGGTTAACATGTAGGTTAACATGATTTTGTGAAGAGAAATGTTATCTTCTACAGGACAGTTGATGGCAAATGCCCTGTACAGGATTTTCTGGATTCCCTGCCGGGAAAAGTTGCACAGAAGGCGGGGGGGAAGCTAATTGGAACCGAGGAGATCTGGGAATGCCGAATTCAATTTGGGTCAAATGCGTATCGTCTATTGTGTTTCTTTTTAAATCGTTCCGTCGTTGTGCTTAGCCATGGATTTGTGAAAAAGAGTCAAAAGACGCCTGTCCATGAAATAGAAAGGGCAGAAGCTTATCGAAGAGATTTTTTGAAAAGGAGGATATAAAATGAGTGATCTTAAAAAATATATAAGGGAGAGGAAGAAGAGGGATAAGGAATTTGCGAAAGGGTTTGACGAGGGGTATGAGCAATTCAAAATCGGAGTCGTACTCCGTCAGGCACGGGAGAGAGCAGGGTTGACACAAGAAGAATTAGCCCGTCGGCTTAAAACCAAGAAAACCTCCATATCGAGGATTGAAAACCATGCCGAAGACATCAAGCTTTCGACATTGAAACGTACCGCTTCTGCCTTAGGAAAACGTCTTCAGGTGAGTATTATTTAAAATGAGGGAACGCTTCTATTTATTGCAAGAAATTTTGATGAACTCATCCCAATGCGATCAGCCTTTTTAGATTTTTAGAAAGTATCCATTCTTTCTTCTAATTCCCGATCGGTAAAGAAAGAATTTTTGCAATTCCCATTTCATCCGCCTACGCAGAAGCCCTTACGCCGGTTAATAGGTCGATTCTGGTTGCAGGTCGGTTGCCTGTAACAAATTTGGCCACCCTCCTGTAAATATGTCGATCACTATGGAAGGTAGAAATCCATGTAGTTGTATTAACTCTCTGAAATCATGTATGTATTTTCACGCAGACCCTTTGGCTTAATTTTTGCTTAAATAAGATTCGGATACAAGAATTTTTTGGTAGAATCGAAGATGAATCTTAATAGAATTAGAAAATTGTTTGTCCCTCTTGCAACTATATTCATCCTGCTGTCTATGGGTGGAAATGTTTCGCCCGTCTGTGCCTCCCCAACGATTGCAACCGTTCAGAAGGCGAGTGGAACGGCGGCGATTGTCAGACAAGGGCAGACGATATCCGCAACCGTCGGTCTAGAGATATGGGAAAATGATACACTTCGCACTGGTCCTGACGGATTCATTGGCGTGATATTTAGTGACGATACTCTCTTGTCATTGGGACCAGAGAGCACCTTAGTCATTGATAAGTTTGTGTTTGCTCCAAGGGAAGGAAAATTCTCGATCGTTCTCAGGATGATAAGAGGAACTGCAGCCTATCTTTCGGGGCTCATCTCCAAGCTTGCACCGGACTCAGCACATTTTGAAACCCCCACTGCTTCGATAGGCATTAGGGGAACGAGATTTGTCGTGAGGGTCGAAGGGAAGTAGACAAAGAGACGCCCTACACTCAAGAAAACTGAGAAAACAGATGAGGCAGTGGAGAAATGTTCTTTTTGTTTTGATCTTTTTTTGCCTTCTAAGCGGATGTGCTGCACACCGAGCAAAGCGAGATCTGATCGTCCTCTTACCTGATCAGAATGGTAAGGGAGGTGTGATCACGGTGACAACCAAGGGAGGCTCTCAGATACTTGACAAGCCTGGATACGGAATCGAATTTGAAGATCTCAATAAGCCGCCGGTCGCTCCCAAACCCGTAGAAGAAAAAGAAATCAGCGATGTCTTTGCACCAGCCCTCTCAGTGCTACCGGATCGAACGAGCCGATTTATCTTATTCATTCTGTACTTTGAGCGTAATACAACCAAACTCACCCATGAATCCAACGACTTGCTGTCCGGAGTCCAGAAGACTATTAAAAGCCGTAATTCAAACGAAGTCTACGTAGTGGGTCATACCGATCTTGTGGGAACAGAGGCTTACAACGTCGGCCTCTCTTCAAGGAGGGCAAACTACGTCCGAGATCTGCTCGTTTCGAGCGGCATTAAACCGAAAACGCTGTTCGTTTCATTTTATGGCAAAGCAAGACCCTTGGTGCCTACCAAGGATCAAATCCCTGAACCCCGTAACAGGAGAGTCGAAGTCATTGTCAGATAACTGGAGTGAGCTCGTTTTCTTTGGAAAGGCACAGCATTTTTGATTGGAGAAAATTAAGGAGTGGCTCATTGGCCACTCTCTCGCTATTGATCGTGATCCATTTGGATCGACGTGCTGGAAAATGGTGATCTTAGCGTTTTTATGTAGTCTAAATGCATGGTGGACTCGGAAAGCAGGAAACTTAATATTAGGAGAGATCGAAGAAACAGGTCACCTGTCCTACTCTATGGTATCCTTTTTTCAGTTCTACTTTTTTTTATAAATCTTGCCAAACCCACCTTTACCGACTTCCTTCATAATCGAGTTTACGACTCCCTGCTGTCCGCCGGCACAGGAAAGCCCTCTCCTGTTCCCGTCATCGTTGACATAGATGAAAAAAGCCTCAAACAATACGGCCAATGGCCCTGGCCGCGCTATCGGATCGCCATCCTGGTGGACAAACTCAGAAATCTTGGGGCTTTGAGCATTGGCCTTGATATGCTATTCGCAGAAGAGGACAGAACTTCGATTCATTCGATAAGAAAGGAGATCCTGCGTGACTTTGGAGTCGATCTCGGATTCAGAGGGGTTCCCCAAGGGCTCAGAGACAATGACCAGAGGCTAGCGGAGGCTCTTTCAAGAGGCCCCTTTCTGTTAGGTTATCAATTCCTGTTCGAAGAAGATTCTAATTCGGAGGACTGCCTGTTACATCCATTACATGTCAACAAAATAGGACACGACAAGGCAGAAAAGGATTCACCCCTGTTCATTCATGCCCGTAGTGTATCCTGTAACCTAAAGATGTTTTCCGAGGCTGCGGCTGGATCCGGTTTCTTCAATGTTTTGCCGGACTCAGATGGCATCCTGAGACGCGTGCCCTTGATCATTGAACACGGAGGCAAATTGTATCCGAGCCTCGGGTTGGTAACACTGATGAAGGCTCTGGGTGTACGCGACGTCCTCCTGAAGACCGACACGAGTGGTGTGGAGTCATTATATCTAAACCAAACGGCTGTCCCCCTTACCTCAAAAGGGAGTATGCTGATCCGTTTTCGCGGGAAAGGTAAAACCTTCGACTATGTCTCAGCGGCAGACATCCTGTCCGATCGCATCCCGGATGGGAAGATACAAGGGAAAATAGTGTTCGTCGGAACCTCTGCGTCGGGATTGAAAGAGCTCAAATCCACCCCTTTCGATCCCGTTTTTCCGGGGGTGGAGGTTCACGCAACCGTTGTTGATAATATCCTAAAAAAGGATTTCCTCTCTCGACCGAAATGGGCCGCGGGCCTGGAGTCTGTAGGAATGTTAGTATTAGGCTTGCTTTCCGCATTTATTCTGGCTTGGACTGGCGCCGCTTGGAGTTCACTTTTCCTTGGAGTCGTCGCGGTGGGCGTTTGGCAGACTTCGGTGTGGATGTTTCGAAACGAAGGCATCTTCATTTCACCGGTTTTACCCTTGATCGTCTTGGCGTGTAATTTCTCCGTCATTACTTTTTTCAGATTCTGGCAGGAGGAGCAGAGAGTTAAAGAGCGAACTCGCGAGCTTGCAATGGTTCAGGAGGCAACGATTGAAAGCATGTCCTCGCTGACCGAAACGCGGGATCCGGATACAGGTGGGCATATCAAGCGCACTCAGAACTATATCCGGCTTCTCGCCGACTACTTGAAGAATCAACCCAGATTCATTCGATTCCTGGATGACGAAGCCATCGACCTGTTGTGCAAGTCCGCCCCGCTCCACGATATTGGGAAGGTCGGGGTTTCAGACAGAATCTTGCTGAAGCCCGGCAAACTGACCGACCAAGAATTTGAAGAAATGAAACAACATACGGTTTACGGCCGCGATACCATCCTTGTTGCCGAAAGAAAGCTTGGAAATACCTCCTTTCTGCGGATTGCTCGTGAAATTGCTTACACCCACCATGAACGATGGGACGGGTCTGGATATCCGGAGGGTCTCAAGGGAGAGCAAATTCCGGTACCGGGCAGACTCATGGCTTTGGTCGACACCTACGACGCGTTGACGAGCAAACGGGTCTACAAATCTCAGCTCCCTCATGAAAAGGCCGTCCAAATCATCATCGAAGCAAAAGGGACACAGTTCGATCCAGCCGTGGTCGACGCCTTCCTAGAGGTCAAGGAGGATTTCCGTCGGATCGGCCTCAGATATGCTGACGCTTAGAGAGAAAATTGTTGGAACAAAGGGGACGGAGAATAAGGAACAACGGTTGTATTTTGTGGATGAATTTTCAGCTAAACTATCCCGATTCAATCAGCCTTTTTAGATTTTTAGAAAGTATCCATTCTTTCTTCTCATCCCCGATCGGTAAAGAAAGAATTTTTGCATTTTCCATTTCATCCGCCTACGCAGAAGACCACGTCTATATAACCTCCACGAGGACCAAGGCGCAGACCAATCTCACCGCAGTCTATGATGCCACAATCTCCTCGGGGGCAAAAGGAAGATGGATAATGAAGGTGGTTCCAAGGCCCTCTTCACTTTCCACATGAATCTCGCCGCCATGTTGATCCACGATTTCTTTAACGATGGTCAGCCCCAAGCCGGTGCCAATGACGTGCTTGACATTTGAGGCTCGAAAGAACTCTGTAAACAAACGAGGTATTTCTTCCCTGGGTATTCCAATGCCACTATCACTGAGGACAATGCGGATGGTTTCATTGGCGCCGGACCAAAAGGTCATCCCGATCCGTCCGCCCTCGGGAGTGTATTTGATGGCGTTCGAAACAAGATTTTCCAGCATCTGTTCGACCATCTCCTGGTCGCCCTTAATCTTGGGCAAATCCTCCGGGACGGTCACGTTGAAGGAGACCCCCTTTTCGGCTGCCTTTTCCTGGAAGGTTTGGTGGATCCGGTCCGTCACCACTTTGAGGTCTACGGGCCTGCATTCCAGACGCCGTTGTTTGCTTTGACTCTTTGCCAAGGTCATCAGCTCGTTGATCATGAGGAGCATATTCCGAACCCGTAGGTCAATCCGGTTTAGATGTTTCTGTAGCGCATCATTCAAGTTACCCAGGTAGCCGTTTTGCACCACCTCGAGCATGCTGGCCAAGGCAGCCAGCGGCGTCCGAAGGTTATGAGCCACTCGATTCATAAACCGCGATCGTTCCTGGACCAGGTTTTCGATGGCCTCATAAGCTCGGGCGTTCTCAATGGCGATGGCCACCAGCCCGGCTGCCTGACGGAAGAAATTCAATTCATCCGGGCCAAACTGCTCCGGCCAAGTGGAATAGGCTCCCAAGATACCGATGACGCGGTTTTCCACGATTAAAGGTACGAACTGAACCGATTGCACTCGGGCGGCTTCCAGATCTTCGCCAAATTGAAAAGACTCCCGCTCGGTCACATGGCCGGTCACGAAGGGTTCGCCCTCAATGACCCTGCGGTTGAGAGGGCTTTTGGCCACCTCTACCACCTTGTGTTTGAGAAACTCTGCCGGCAATCCGTGCGCTGCAGCAAATTGCAGGAATTTTCCGTCCTCGCTAAGGAGTTTGACCGAGATCGCTTGAACATCCATCACGCGAGCGAGCTCCGAGCTCACAATAGTGAGGACCTGTTCGAGATGCTGTTTGGACCCAATGGCCTGGGTCATGGTATAGAGGGTATTGAGCTTGTCATTCAGTGTTGTGACTGCCTCGGTCAGTGCGGCCAGATCGAAGATCCTTTTCCCGACCATTCGCATCACGGCCGTGATAGAGATGGCGGTGATGAAGATGAAACCGGCAAAAAACCCGAAAATCACGATCAGGTGGAAAGGTTGTTGCCTCAGATCGATGGCCTTTCCTTGAAAGAGCAAATGGTGATGGGGAACCCAACCCAGGTAGTCCGCGGCAGCCAGCAGGCCCATGCCTGCGGCGGCGATGGCAGCAAAACTGTAAGTGGAACGGCGGGACAGAAAAATAGCAGAAAAGGTGATGTGGAAGATGAAAAAAAAGATGAACGGGCTCGCCAGGCCGCCTGTGAAATGGATGAGGAGAAACATGGTGCCATAGTCAAAGCCCACCTGCCAGTAGGTGAAACGTTCGATAGATTCCTTCTGATGGGTTTCCCTCTTAACCCGCCGGCTCAAAAAAAAGAAAACGACATTGTAGGTCAGAATGAAACCGGCCAACAACAGGAGGGCACTCGCATTGAACTCGACCCCAATCCAATGGGCGACGGCAATCCCTATCCCCATGCTCACGGGGACGCACCAGCGTAGTTTGATGAACCAGAGTGTTCTCTCCTTCAGTTCACCCAGGATAATCTTTCTACGCTTGTCGAGTTCATCAGGCAAGTTGAGCAGGCCTGTTCCCTTTGCCGGATCGGCCATGCCTTTCCTCCAATTCCGGGGCTAAGATCAGCCTCCGGCCAGGATGCCCTCGATCTTAGCCATGAGTTTCTTGGTGTCGACCGGCTTTTCGAACATCCACCGGGCAGGCCATTCTTCTCCCGTGATGTGCTGGAATTTGTCGGGTCCCTCTTTCCGGACCTTTTCAAGGAAACTGGTTAAGAGGATGATGGGAAGGTCTTTGAACCCGGGTTTTTTCTTGAGGTCGTAAGCCAAATCAAACCCCTCGGTATCCGTGGCCATCATCACATCCAGGATCATGAGGTCGGGCTTCTTGACTTTCAGTGCTTCAAGGGCCTCCGTACCGTTTGCTGCGGTCCGAACCGTATAGCCGTAGTTCTCCAAGATGATCAGAAGAGAGTCGCGAAAGTCAGGGTCGTCGTCCACAAGGAGAATTTCGCCTTTGGTCGCCATGTTGTCTCCTTTTGGGAACGGGTGAGCCGAATCATCAAATCCCCCGGCCGCATCGCAACGCAGGCAACGACAAGCCTCGGCGCAGGCCATCTCCAAGGTGTAGCCTAATTCCACCTCGCGGAAATCGGTCCGTCGAACCTTCGGCGGGCCTTCCGGCATTGGGATCTGAGGTTGCTCTACTGGCTCCTCATCCACTCTTAAGGGGATGCCGATCATTTCTTCAGCCGGAGCAATCCATGGCTTCTCTCCATGGGTCACCCGGATGGAAGTATCTATTGCACGGGCTGCGGTCTGGCCAGCTTTGATGGCATCAACGACCATCGCAGGCCCCGTGACGACATCTCCGCCAGCCCACACCTTAGCATGGGTTGTACGGAGGTTCTTATCCACTTTGACCGTGGTCCGGTTTCTCTCTATACCACTCCCCGTGGACAAAAAATCAAGATCAGCCACGCGGCCAATGGCGAATATTACCGTTTCTGCCTTTTCAATGAATTCCGAGCCCAATATCGGCTTGGGTTGCCTCCGGGCACTTTGGTCAAACTTACCGGGTCGTGTCTGGGTCAGTTCGAGCCCTGTCACCTTCCCATATTGGGTAATCACTCTCACAGGAGCTACCTGAACCATGATCCGTACACCTTCCTCCTCTGCTGCCTTGATGTTCCATGCCTGTACTGGCATATCGTTGCGCTCGCGGCGGTAGTAAAGAGTAACCTTTTTCGCCCCCAACCGGATAGCCGTGCGAGCAGCGTCCACGGCTGAGATTCCGCCGCCGATCACAGCAACCTTTTTGCCCACCTTGATTCCTCTGCCCAGATGGTAAGCCCTGAGAAACTCAACAACACCGAACACCCCTTCGGCATCTTCTCCAGGAATGTTTAGAGAAGAACTTTTTTGCGCGCCCGTTGCTAAGTAAATAATATCAAAGCTCCTGTCCAACTCTTCGAAAGTAATATCGCGCCCGACGCGAGTGTTGGTCTGGAGTTGTACACCGATTTGGAGGATATCTTCAATCTCGCGATCGAGCTCGTTTCGTGGAAGTCTGTAGGCAGGGATGCCCCACCGAAGCATTCCTCCTGCTTCAGGTAACGCTTCGTAAACGGTGACTCCATATCCTCGTTTCTTAAGCTCCAGGGCAGCGGTGAGCCCTGAGGGCCCTGCACCGATGATAGCGACCTTCTCCTTCCGGATGATCGGCAGGGGTTCTGTTTTAGGCCGTTTCGCATTGTCGGTAATGAACCGCTTAAGATGCATGATTGCCACTGGCTCATCGAGTTGCCCCCGTCGGCATTTCGTCTGGCAGTCATGTCCACAGACTCGACCGCACACGCTTGGAAAGGGATTTGTCCATTTGAGTACTTTGTAAGCGTCGTCGAGGCGGCCGGCCCGAATCAGGGCGATGTAAGCCGGGGCGTCCATGTCCACGGGACAGAGGTGCTGACAAGGGCTCTTGAAAAGCTCTGAACAGACTGCGGCAGGACAGCACTTGTCAAGGATGTGAGCTTCGTACTCATGCCGGAAGTAGCGGATGGTGCTCAATATTAGATTCGGCGCGGTTTTACCGAGAGCACAAAAGGCTGTCTCTCTGATCTTTTGCGCCTGGTCTTCAAGGCCTTCAATATCTCCCTCGCGGCCATTGCCCAGACAGATTCTCTGGAGGATCTCTATCATCCGCATCGTCTCCACGCGACAGGAGATACTCTTATCACTGGCCTTATCCCGACAGAAATTCATAAAGGAGCGGACCATGTCCACCATGCAGGTATCCTCATCGATGACGGTCATGCCGCCAGAGCCCATGATCGCGCCCACCTTCGCGAGGGCATCGTAGTCGATGGGAATGTTTAGGTGCTCCGGAGGTATGCAAGCACCGGACGGTCCTCCTAACTGAACGGCTTTAAACTTCTTTCTGCGGGGAATGCCACCACCGATGTCGAAGACAATTTCACCCACGGAGGTACCCATAGGCACTTCAATCAGGCCGGCGTTATTGACCTTGCCGGTCAGCGAAAAAAGTTTGGTGCCCTTGGACGACTCTGTTCCTATATCGGCATAAGCTTCCCCACCCAGTAGAATAATCCGAGGCAGGTTAATATAGGTCTCAGCATTGTTGTGGAGCGTTGGCTTCTTCCATAATCCCAATGCGGCCGGAAGGGGGGGCCGGGGCATGCCATGCCCTCCTTCGATCGCACCCATCAAAGCTGTCTTCTCACCACATACGGACACGCCAGCCCCCTGATGTACCTCGATGTCGAAATCGAACCCTGAGTTGAGAATGTCTTTGCCAAGAAGTCCATGGGCGCGGGCTTGATCAATAGCGAGATTAATTTTCTTCACTGCCAGAGCGTATTCGTCGCGACAATAGATATAACCCTGGTGAGCCCCGATCGCCTTTGCCGCAATGATCATTCCTTCGAGCACGGCATGAGGGTCTGCTTCCATCACGCTGCGACTCACAAAAGCCGCTGGATCGGCTTCATCTGCAGCGCAAAGAACATACCTGACATCCTCTCTTGAGTTGGCACAGAATTCCAACATGATCCCGGTGGGAAAGCCACCGTCTCCCCGTCCCCGAAGACCTGAGATCTTGACTTCAGAAATAATCTCCGAAGAAGTCATCTCCAGCAGGGCCTTGGCCGCCGCAAGATAGCCGTCGCGCCAGATATAGTCATCGATCCGGTCAAGATCAATCAAACCCTTATTATGAAGCACCAAGGATTGCTGAAGGGCAAAAAATTTAAGCTGTGAGATGTGGGGGATGATTCCTTCTAAAGCCGATTTATTTGGCATTGGTTCTTCGTTGACCGCTTTGCCCCGCGCGAGGGCAAGGTCGACTTGAACCTTGCCGCCCAGCATGTGCTGTTTGAAGATCTGCTGGGCTTTCTGGTCGTCAACCCGTTGATAGATTACCGGCTCCTGACCCAGGAGTTCCACCGTTACCAACGGCTCCTGGTTACACAGCCCGATACAGCCTGAGCTACTGACAGCGATATCCGACCGGCCGCATTCCGATATTTCTTGGAGCAATCGATCCATTATGTTCTGGGCGTCTGAAGCAAGTCCGCAGGTACCCATGTGAACCGTTATTCTTCCCACGGTGCCGTCCTTGCGGAGTTCTCTTTGCTCCCCGACTCGATTCCTGATGGCCTTTAAATCCTCCAATGTCATCTTCTTGGCGGCCATGTCATTCTCCTGATCTCTGTGCAGATACACCCAACAGTTGCGTAAAAAACATTCCAAAAGGTAGTTGGGTGTGCCGGGAAACCTTTACAGCGGGACCATTGAACGTTTTGGTACTTCGTTTCCAGATAAATTTCAAAGGTCACCTGAGGTCACGTCGCATGTTACCCATAAAACATAGTAAAGAACCGCTTGGTAAAGGTTGGGAAGCACACTTAACTACCTTTTCAATGCAACATTTGGGTACATTCACGGTTTGTTTCTTTCCCCCGTTTCGCATCATACAGAGGTTCACAAGTGGACCAAAATTCTTTCAGAAAGGAAATTTCGACAGGATCGCAAAAAACGATCTTCCTTTCTGTAGGCTTGCGTTAACCGAAACACTTTCAAATTAACATTTTGGAGATAAGATCTCAAGACAAATTCGCAATAATAGGGGAGATAAAAAAGCTTAACTCATTAGAATCATTTAGCTCTCAATGCCTCGATATTTTCCCAAAAATCTGATATGATTTTTTACAGGAGGGTATCTATGGATGTGAAAGAGACGGATGAAATGAGAGAGAAATACCCAGAGAAATTTGTGTCAGAAGAGAGGATATTCAGCCATATCCATCGAGGGGACAGAATATTTATAGGGACGGGGTGTGGTGAGCCACAATATCTTGTCCTTGCCCTCATCCGTTATGTCGAGTCTCACCCCACTGCCTTTTATGATGCCGAGGTTTTTCAAGTATGGACCCTTGGCCTTGCTCCTTACGCAGAGGAACGATTCAAATCAAATTTCCGGCATAACTCTTTTTTCATTTCGAACAATACGAGAGCGGCGGTCAATCAAGGAGTTGCCGACTATACCCCAATATTTTTGTCGAAGGTTCCAGACTTAATTTGGCGCGGTCTTGTCCCCATCGATGTCGCTCTCATCCAAACCTCCCCACCCGATGACCATGGCTACATGAGTCTGGGAGTGAGCGTTGATATTGTCAAGGCGGCCGCAGAAAAAGCTTCCTTGGTGATCGCTCAGGTTAATTCAAATATGCCACGTGTTCACGGAGACGGGTTCATTCATATCGAAGATGTGAATTTTATCATCCCCCGTGATGAACCGGTATTGGAATATGTTTCCGAAGCAGATAGTGATACGGCCCAGGAGATCGGGAAGTATGTTTCCCGTTTGATCAGGGACGGGGAAACCATTCAGGTGGGATACGGAAGCATACCTAATGCGATTCTTTCAAACCTTTATGATAAGAAGCACTTAGGCGTCCACACGGAACTTCTGACGGACGGCATCGTCACGTTGATGAAAAAGCGTGTGATCGACAATACAAGGAAAAGTATCCATCCCGGAAAGGCCGTCGCTGCATTCTGCATGGGCAGGAAAGAGACCTATGAATATATCCATGATAACCCCGCCGTTGAATTTAGAACGATCGACTATACGAACAATCCTCTGGTCATCGCCCAGCATCATCGTATGACGGCGATCAACACGGCTCTGGAGATTGACCTGACGGGTCAGGCCACTGCGGAATCCATCGGGAAGTTGTTCTATAGTGGGGTCGGAGGCCAGGCTGACTTTATGAGAGGTGCGGTTTTGTCGCCTGACGGCAAAACCATTCTCGCCATACCATCCACGGCGGAGCGGGGGACTATTTCAAGGATCGTCCCTTTTCTGAAGGAAGGGGCGGGTGTGACACTTCATCGAGGCGATGTTCAGTACGTGGTGACCGAATATGGGATTGCCTACTTACAGGGGAAGAATGTCCGGGAGCGTGCCATGGAATTAATCTCCATCTCCCATCCGAAATTCAGACCCTGGCTGATCGAAGAAGCGAAAAAACTCAATCTTATCTATCGAGATCAGGCATTCATCCCGGGAAAGAAAGGGGAATACCCCGAGGCCTTGGAAACCCATAGAACGACAAAGACGGGTACGGAGATCCTTCTCCGGCCGGTGAGGATAAGCGATGAGCCTCTCCTCAAAGACTTCTTCTATTCTCTCTCGGAGAACAGCCTCTACCGCCGGTTTATCTCGGTGAGGAAGGATATGCCCCACGAGCGCCTTCAGGATTTTGTGGCCATTGATTTTACACGAGAGATGGTTATTCTTGCCGCGATTCAAAAAGAAGAAAAGGAAGTGATCGTAGGCGTCGGACAGTTTGGAATTAACCAGGAGATCCATACGGCAGAGGTTGGATTTGCGGTGAGGGACGATCATCAGAACCAAGGAATCGGAGCAGAGTTACTCTCCTACCTTACCTATCTGGCGAAGAAACAGGGGCTCCTTGGTTTCGATGCAGAGGTGTTGGTAGAAAACAGGCCCATGCTCCATCTCTTTGAGAAGATGGGATTCGATATCAAGAAGAGGCGCGAGGAAGGGGTGTATGAACTGGAGATGACGTTCCGATGAGATGGAGATAAAAGCAATGTCAAGCGTGAAATAATGACTTGAGTAGAAGATCAGGCAGGGATATCTTCAAAGCTTTACCAAACGATCATTTTGCAGGTAAGGGTCATTGGCCACGTTAGATAACCGACATTGCAAAGCTTTTGTACCTTGTTATTAATCCTGGAAAAGGTGTCGCTGTAAAGCTTCTCCGATACCCCTGCCCGACCTCCTTGTCTCATAAAAATTTTGTCACACCTTCCCTTTTTCAAAGGGGAAATTTTGATTTTTATTTGACATTAGTAGATCTGACCCGGGAATGAATTGACCTTGAAATCTTCACCCAGCTTCTTATACATTTTGGGGCTTTCCCATTCCTCGTCAAAGGCCTCAACGAAAATGCCGTCATAAATGGCCCAACTCCTTCCCCGAACCGTTTTCTCCATCCCCTTTCTTCGAAAAGGGGTTGAATCATCCAGTTTTTCGTAAAGCAATCCTCCAGGCTGAAACTCCTGGTGGATCCTTTCCATCATCTTGCCGCCTTTGAAGTAGGTAAAACCATGTCTCTCCCACAATATGGCATTGTGATAAAAAAAAGCACCCAGGCCAATGAACTTAAGACCGATTGATGCGGCAAAGGTTTCCACACACGTCAGGGACTCCCCGAGAAGCTTTAACCCCTGCCTGACCATGCCGGGGGCAAGACCGGCCTCCATGGCCCGAACCTCTTCAGGGATATTCCTCGATCGTGCACCGAAAAAAGTTTCCTTTCCAAATTCGTCAACATCTACATTGAATCTCTCGGGAAATGGGTTGTTAATGATTAGAAAATCGATATAAACGCTCTTCATAAAGGGATCCAAAGAAACCTGTAGGGAGAAGATGCAATCTTTATCATCGGGCTTGTATTTGACCTCGATACATCCAAAATTTTCATCAGTAGGAAAGATACCCTTGACGACCCTCTCGCCATAGGTGTTCGTCAATGTCTTAGGGTCTATCTGATAGGTACGAAAAATGGTAGGCGGGATGAGCTGGAGGTAAAGGGAATCTCTGTCTTGCTTGGGGAGTTTATTTAGAACCTCTAAGGAAAATACCATGAGAAGAGCCCATCTCTAAAAAAATGCCTGCCCCCATTATGTCAAGAGGGCAGGCATCCTGTCAACGCATATTATAAGGTGCTTTTGGCTAAAGCCTTTCATCAACGAGCTGTTTCACCACGCTTGGATCCGCAAGGGTGGAGGTGTCGCCCAGTTCCTCAATTTTGTCTTCGGCGATCTTTCTCAATATCCTCCTCATGATCTTGCCGCTTCTTGTTTTAGGAAGGGCATCCGCAAATTGAAGTTTGTCGGGTAACGCGATCGGGCCGATTACCGTCCTCACATGGGCCACCAGGTCTTTCTTGAGCTTGTCGCTCTTTTCTATGCCGGCCTTCAACGTAACGAAGGCATAGATCCCCTGACCCTTGATATCATGGGGGTAACCGATCACTGCTGCCTCTGCCACGGAGGGATGTGACACCAGTGCGCTCTCCACTTCGGCTGTTCCGATTCGATGCCCCGACACGTTGATGACATCGTCGATACGACCCATGAGCCAGTAATACCCATCTCCGTCTTTGCGCGCTCCGTCGCCGGTAAAGTACTGCCCCGGAAACATTGAGAAATAGGTATCTTTGAATCTCTTATTGCCTGTATCATTCCAAAACCCTCTGAGCATGCCAGGCCATGGTCTGGCGATGACAAGAGAACCTCCTTCGTCCGTTCCGCATTCGCTCCCATTCTCCCTGAGGACTTTCGGAACCACTCCGAAAAATGGAATCGTGGCCGATCCGGGTTTCAGCGGAGTGACGGGGAGAGGAGAAATCAGATAGCCGCCTGTCTCGGTCTGCCACCAGGTATCCATGATCGGGCACTTCTCCTTCCCAACATTCTTGTAGTACCACATCCAGGCTTCCGGATTGATGGGTTCCCCCACGGAACCGAGAATTTTGAGGCTTGAGAGATCTCTCTTTTCCACCCACTTTTCGCCCTCTCTCATCAAGGCCCTGATGGCTGTCGGGGCGGTATAAAATTTACTGACCCGGTACCTCTCTACGATCTCCCAGAAACGGTCAGGATTAGGAAAGGTGGGAACCCCTTCAAACATCAAGCTGGTACCGCCGATTCCAAAGGGACCATACACCACGTAGCTGTGGCCGGTGACCCATCCGATATCGGCCGTGCAGAAGAATACGTCGTCGTCTTTGATGTCAAAAACATACTTGAGCGTCTGGGCGCAAAAGACGAGATAACCTGCCGTGGTATGAATCACCCCTTTGGGTTTCCCCGTGCTTCCGCTCGTATAAAGGATGAAAAGGATATCCTCGGCATCGACCTTGGCGGGATCGCAATTGGGTGTAATGTCCCCTTTCGCCATCTCGTCATGCCACCAGACGTCCCTCTCTTTGTCAAAAGGTATCTCGATTCCCATCCGTTTGACAACGATCACTCTCTGGATAGAGGGGCATTCCTTGAGGGCCTGGTCTGCGCCGACCTTACTCCCGACAGTCTTTCCGCTTCTGTAATAGCCGTCCGCCGTGATCAGGAGCTTTGCTTCGCAATCATTAATCCGATCCCTGAGTGCCTCGGCACTAAAGCCTCCAAAGACCACGCTGTGAATCGCTCCTATTCTTGCACAGGCAAGCATAGCAATGGGGAGTTCGGGAATCATCGGGAGGTAGATGGAGACTCGGTCTCCCTTTTTAACTCCATGCTTTTTCAAGACATTTGCAAACTTGCAGACATGATAGTGGAGCTGCTGGTAGGTGAAAACCCTGCTCTCCTCGAGAGGTTCGCCCTGCCAGATCAGAGCCGCTTTATTTCCTTTTCCTGCCTTGATATGTCTGTCAAGACAGTTATAGGATACATTCAACTTGCCGCCGACAAACCACTTAAGTTCGGGTTTGTTGAAGTCCCATTCAGAGACCTTCTCCCATTTTTTGAACCATTCGAGCTCATCCGCCATCTCACTCCAAAACTCATCAGGCTTGTCAACGGACTTTCGATACAATTTCTTATAATCCGCCATGCTCAAATACGCCTGCTTCTTGATCTCCTCAGAAGGCTCAAAGACCCGGCTCTCCTCCATCATGGAAACAATATTACCTTTACCTTTCTCGGTCATCTACATAACCTCCTCTCAAATTTTTACTCGTAGCACTTTGTTATTAAGTTCACAAGCGCTCAACAGCCTAAATATACTGCATAGGAAACTTTTTTTCAAGTGGGAGAACCATTTTTTTTTCACCGAGAGGAATGATTAATCTTAGGAACACGAAATTCAAATGCACTTTGTTGCAGATGTATCTGATTAGATTAGTGGTTTTAAAGGTGGGGCTGAAGCGAGATTGGAGAATGTTTCTACGGTGATATTGAGATTACTTAAATTACGACGTCGTACTGTCTTAGACGTTAATCGTTTCCCTCTTGTGAGAATGTGTGGTGAACGAGAACACTATTCATTATAGGTATGGAAGAGACCTCACATCGTTGATCTTTGCAAAATTTTTCTTGACAAAAAAGTGCCAATTTCGTAGTTTGTTGCGGGACAAAAAATATTTTGTAAAAAACGGGGACGATCATGTTGATTGAATATCTTGCCATTCTCATCTATATTGCCATCGCTGTTGTTTTTGCCCTCTTCGCCATCGTCGCTTCCGCTCTCTTAGGCCAGAGAAAACCCACCGCTCTCAAGCAGGCACCCTATGAGTGCGGGATGACGACCGTTGGCTCAAGCTTCCGCAGGATACCCATCAAGTACTACATCATCGCCATGCTTTTTCTCCTCTTTGATATTGAGGTGGTTTTCCTCTATCCCTGGGCAGTGGTCTTCAAAGAGTTTAAGGTCTTTGCCTTCATCTCAATGGCGGTCTTCATTGGAATTTTACTCATCGCCTATATCTACATCTGGAAAAAAGGAGCATTGGAATGGGAATAGAAACTTACCTTGAAAAAACGGCTTTTATGCCTGCTTTGGATTGGCTCGTCAACTGGGGTCGAAAGTATTCGATCTGGCCGGTGACCTTTGGCTTAGCCTGCTGCGCACTGGAGATGATTGTCACCAGTTCAGCGACGTGGGATATCTCTCGGTTTGGTTCAGAGGTTTTCAGGCCTTCCCCCCGGCAGGCAGATTTGATGATCGTTGCAGGGACCTTGACCAAAAAGATGGCTCCTATGGTTAAACGCATCTATGAACAAATGCCAGAGCCCAAATGGGTCATTGCTTATGGAGCCTGTGCCTGCTCAGGCGGAATCTTCAAAACCTACAGTGTGGTGCAGGGAGTGGATCAAATACTACCTGTGGACTTCTATGTCCCAGGTTGTCCACCCAGACCTGAAGCTTTGCTCACAGCGATTGTGAAGCTCCAGAAGAAGATCGAGAAAGAGACGCTTGCGAATCGAAAGAACGTTCGCAGCACCCTTGAACTGAAATAAGGATAAGAGGAAAAGAATGGCCGAAATCAATCTCACGGTAAAGAAGTTGCAGGGGAAATTCCCGGCCTCCGTCTTGGAGGTAAAGACATTTCGGGATGAGGTCAACGTCACCGTTCAGAAGAAAGACATTTTTGAAATCTGTAAATTTCTTTATTCCGATCCAGATCTCCAATACCGGATGCTCACCGACCTCTGCGGCGTGGATTTCTTTCCAGAGTCCCCCCGTTTTGAAGTGGTTTATCTTCTCTATTCGATGAAGGAACAGCAAAGGCTGAGACTGAAAATAAAAGTTGGCGATTCTGAATCGGTTTTAAGTGTGGAGTCCATCTGGAAAGCAGCCGACTGGTTGGAAAGGGAGGTCTATGACCTCTTTGGGATTTCCTTTGACAACCATCCCGATTTGAGGAGAATTCTCCTCTGGGATGGTTACGAGGGTCATCCCTTGAGAAAGGATTTTCCGGTCGAGGGACCGGATTTTGACAAACCCTTCGTTCCCGAGGTTTGAAATGGCAGAGACACGGTTAATGACCATCAACATGGGACCTCAGCACCCGGCCACTCACGGGGTTTTGAGGCTTGTGTTGGAATTGGATGGAGAGGTGATCGTTAAGGTCGTCCCCCATATCGGCCACCTGCACCGGGGGGTTGAGAAACTGGCTGAAAGTAAAACGTATCACCAAGTCATTCCCCTCACCGACCGTTTGGATTATACGAATGCGATGGGTAATAACCTGGGCTATGTGTTAGCCGTGGAAAAACTATTGGGCATTGAAATCCCCAGACGGGCTCAATATCTTAGAGTGATGATGGCTGAGCTTCAGAGGATTGCTGCCCATCTTATCTGGTTGGGAACGCATGCCTTGGACATCGGCGCCATGACCCTCCTCTTCTACAACTTTCGGGAAAGGGAAGAGATCCTGAGAATCTTTGAGGAAGTGGCAGGAGGGAGGCTCACCCCTACCTACATGAGAATTGGCGGAGTTTCAAAAGACCTTCCAGATGGCATAGAAGATAAGATCAAGGAATTCGTTCAGGCCTTTCCAGACCATATCAAAGAATATGAAACGCTTTTGACGAAGAATGTGATCTGGTTGAAGCGGACGAAAGGCGTTGGGATCATTTCGAAAGAGGATGCGATCAACTGGGGCATGACCGGGCCAAGCCTGCGTGGCTCCGGAGTCAAATACGATGTGAGGAAGGCCTTTCCCTATTCGAGTTATGATGAGTTCAATTTCGATATCCCCATCGGCTCAACGGGGGATGTCTACGATCGGTACATCGTGCGGTTGAGGGAAATGGAATGGTCGAATGCCATTGTGAAACAGGCATTGGAACGGCTGCCCAAGGGACCTATTATCGCGAACGACCCAAGGATCACCCTTCCACCCAAAGACGATGTGACAAGAGACATCGCTTCATTAATCCGACAGTTCAAAATCGTCTCCGAAGGCTTCCAACCCCCGAGAGGCGAGGTCTATGTGAGCGTGGAGGCTTCTAAGGGAGAGTTGGGATACTATCTCGTCAGTGATGGATCGAATAAGCCCTTGCGGATGAGGATTCGACCGCCCTCTTTCTTCAATCTCAGTGCCCTTCCCAAAATGGTTGAGGGAAGTTTGATCGCTGATGTGATTTCGGCAATTGGCAGCATTGACATCGTCCTGGGGGAAATCGATCGATAAAAGAAAATGTCAAATGTCAAAGCTCGCACGAAGTGATGAACCGAAGGTGAATCAAGTTCAAATCACTGTCAAATACCAAAGTTCAAATTTCAAGAATTGAGTTTTGGCATTTGGAATTTAGATTTCATTTGTCATTTGGATTTTGACATTTAGCATTTGACATTGTGAGGTACACATGACGGACATTCTTTTTAGCAGTTGGGGGGGAGTGGTCACCGATAATCGAAGGAAACCTGAAGCAGAGAGGCAACCCGTCTCCGCTCTCAATCTCCCCCTGGAATTTGATAAAGAGAGAAAGGTCAGAGCCTTTATTGGATGGGACGGGATTGTCATCAGAGACACTGAAGTCAATATGGTCGATTTGATTCGGGCTTATGTGGAAGCGGTCCAGAGTGAATCCTGCGGAAAGTGTACACCCTGCCGGGTAGGGACTCGGATCATGGCGACCATCATGAATCGAATTGCCGATGGTCAGGGCAAAGGTGAGGACTTAAAACAATTAAGATATTTAGGGGAGATGATTCAGAAGAGTTCCAAATGCAACCTCGGACAGACCGGTCCGAAGCCTGTGTTGGATGCGATCGATCATTTTGAAGATCAATTCTCCGGTGCCATCCGGTTGCAAAAAAAAGTTCCTCGCCAGGAATACAAAGTCAAGGTGACAGCACCCTGTGAAAGCGCCTGTCCCTCCCATCTTCCCATCAGCCGTTATGTTGAATTGATCAAAGAGGGGAGATTCGAAGAATCCCTTGCCGCCATCCGAGGGGCGACCTGCCTGGCCGGAATCTTAGGAAGGATCTGCGTCCGTCCCTGCGAAGACAACTGTCGTCGGGGAAATGTGGATGAATGTATTTCCATTAAATGGCTGAAACGGTTTGTCGCCGATTATGAACTGGAGAAGAGGAAGGATCCTTCGGTTAAGAAAGGGGAAATGCGTTCAGAGAAAGTGGCCGTCATTGGCGCAGGCCCAGCTGGTCTCTCGTGCGCTTACTACCTTGCCCTCAAAGGTTATCCTGTCACCATTTTCGAGAGGTTAGGTGAGCCAGGCGGGATGGCAGCCATGGGGATCCCTGACTATCGTCTCCCGAGAGATATCGTTGGATACGAAGCAGAGATTGTAAAGAGGTTGGGGGTCGAGATTCGGTATAACACGCAGGTGGGAAAGGATATCACCCTCTCTCAGATGTTTGAGCAGGGTTATAAGGCCATCTTTGTCGGTGTGGGCGCGCAGACCAATACGCCCATGGGTGTTGAGGGAGAAGATAAGGGATATAAGGGATTCATCCCGGGCGTTTATTACCTCTTGGAGATCAATCTGGGAAGAGACCCCTATCCTGAAGGCAAGAGGGTGGTGGTGGTCGGTGGTGGAAACGTGGCCATTGACTGTGTTCGGTCTTCTTTCCGCATTGGCAAAGCGGATGTGAACCTGGTTTATCGAAGGACGAAAAAAGAGATGCCTGCCGATCATGTGGAAATCCATGATGCAGAGGAAGAGGGCGTTAAATTTCATTACCTCTGCAATCCGGTCCGGATCATTGAGAAAGAGGGAAAGGTTGTTGGAATGGAGTGTATTCGGATGGAGCTGGGTGAACCGGATGAAAGCGGGAGGCGCAGACCCGTTCCCATCAAGGGTTCAGAATTTTTCATCGAAGCTGATATTGCTATCCCTGCCATTGGACAAGCGATCGATCTGTCCTTCCTCGAAGAAAAGGACGGGGTGAAGACGACGAGACGATCCACGATCGCCATCCAAGAAGGAACCTTTATGACAAGCCATCCGGGGATCTTCTCCGCCGGGGATTGTGTGACCGGACCCGATGTTTTGGTTCGTGCTGCAGGCCATGGAAAGAGAGCCGCTGACAAGATTGACCTGTTCCTTCGCGGAATGGAGGTAAGGGAATCTGAGGAAGAACTTCTGGAGACCCTGGTGGAGAAGATCAAGGTTTATAACAAGAATGAAAAGATTGGAATCTCCGGCGGGCAGAAGAGGGCGACGTTGAACATGCTTCCTCCTGATTCGAGAAAATGGATCTTCGATGAGGTGGAGGAAGGATTTTCCATCCCGGTGGCTCAAAAGGAAGCAGAACGTTGTCTCAGGTGTGTGCGAATCGGACTGTTTGCAATTTAACGTGTTGGTGAATCGTGAATGGTGGATCGTGATGAGATTCTAAATCACGAATCACGAGTCACGAATCTCGATCCACGAGGTTTGATAAGAATGTTAAAGCTGACCATTGATGGAAAAGAAGTTACGGGAAGACCGGATCAAACGATCTTCGAGGTGGCCAAGGAAAACGGGATCTATATTCCCACTCTCTGCTATCACCCCAGATTAAGCCTGCTCAAATCCTGCCGTATCTGTTTGGTCGATGTCGAGGGTGCGGAGATGCCTATGGCGTCTTGTGCGACGCCTGTGGTCGAGGGGATGGTGATTCGTACCCGCACGGAGCGCGTCGAAAAGATGAGACTTGAGGCTTTAAAATTATTACTGGTCAACCATCCTCTGGACTGTCCTGTCTGTGATGCCGGAGGAGAATGCCAACTCCAGAACCGCACCTATGAATTTGGGATCGAGAAGAACGAGTTTCCTCCAGAGAAAAGAGAAACTCCGTCCACTCCCTATGGAACCCCCCTGATCATGCAGTGGTTTGACCGATGTGTGATGTGTCTCCGCTGTATCCAGGCCTGTGTGGATGTGCCAGGGGCGGATGTCCTCGAGGTGGCAGAGCATGGTTTCCCATCTCATGTGAAGGCGGTTCGGAAGGAGAACTGTATCTCATGCGGCGAATGTCTCCAGATGTGTCCCGTGGGTGCTTTAACAGAGAATCTCAGCCCCATCAAAGGAAGAACATGGCAACTTGACAGAATACGGACCACCTGCACTTTCTGTGGATGCGGTTGTCAACTCGAGCTCAACACCCTCGCCGATAGGAAAGTGGTCAAGGTGACCACAAAAGGGGAAGCCGGGGTCAACCAGGGGAGCCTCTGTGTGAAAGGAAGATTCGGTTTTGATTTTATTCATCATCCTGACAGGCTTCAAAAACCTCTTGTAAAAAAATCCGGGGTGTTTGTGGAGGTCTCCTGGGAAGAAGCTCTGGGTCTGGTTGCCACAAAACTTCAGGAAATAAAAGAGAAGTATGGTGCCCAGAGCATCGGGGGAATCTCTTCCTCCAGGGGAACGAATGAAGAAAACTATCTCTTCCAGAAATGGATGAGAGCCTGCATCGGGACAAACCATATCGACAATGGTGCCCGATTGTCCAGTGGGTCTTCTCTCTTTGGAATGATGGCCTCCACCGGATATGGAGCGATGACTCATGCGATGGACGAAGTAACCAAGGCTGACCTCATCCTTATCGTCGGTGCGGATTCGTATGATGATAATCTCATCTTCAGTAATAAGATGAGGGAGGCCATCCGAAAGAACAACGCTAAGATCATCCTGGTCGATCCTCGGAAGACCCAATGGGAAAAATGGGCTGACCTATGGTTGAGGCCGCTGCCGGGGACGGATATTGCCTGGATCAATGGTCTAATTCGTCTCCTCATCGAGAAGGGTGCTCCCTCCAAAGAGTTTATCGGATCCAAGACAGAGGGTTTTGAAAGCCTGCGGTCCTCTGTAGAGAAATTTTCCGCCCAGTTTGTCAAGAATACTACAGGGATCTCTCAAGCAGATTTAGAGGGAGTCGCCCATCTCTATGTGTCGGCGAAAAAGAGGGCGATCGTCTTTGGCTCTGGTGTGACCCAGCATGCCAATGGAACGGAGATAGTCAAAGCTCTCTGCAACCTGGCCCTGCTGACTGGAGAGACAGAAGACGGAGGAGGAGGGGTCTACCCGCTGCTCACTCAGAATAATGTCCAGGGCGCTTTCGATATGGGTTCACTCTCCGAATTCCTTCCCGGTTATCAGAAGGTGGGAGACGAAAAGGCGCGCAGAAAGTTTGAGGAAATCTGGAAGAGAAGGATTCCAGAAAAACCGGGCCTCACCTATATGGAGATGTTCGATAAGATTCTGGAAGGAAAGATCAAAGCCCTCTATATCTTCGGTGAAGACCCCTTCATCAACCTCCCCAACTTAGAGAGACTGAAGAACGGACTCCATCAGTTGGAGTTTTTGGTGGTGCAAGATCTTTTCATGACCCACATCGGGAGTTATGCCCATGTCATTTTGCCCGGGGTGAGTTTTGCTGAGAAGGATGGGACCTTCACCAACATGGAGAGAAGGATTCAAAGGGTGCGGAAGGCCATCTCACCGGTCGGCGATTCCAGACCCGACTGGAAGATCCTCTGTGATCTTTCTACGAAAATGGGTTATCCAATGGGATGCCAGAACCCTGCTGAGATCATGGAGGAGATCGTCTCTCTGGTGCCCTTCTATGCCGGAGTTACATATTCTGATTTAGAGAAGGGCGGAATCCGGTGGTCCTCAAAGAATGGATGGAAGCGGAGCTTCTCCCCGATAGAATACAAAGGGCCAGCAGAAAAGCCTGATAACAAATATCCTTTATGGATCATCCCCAGAGGTTTCCATTACCATTACGGAATCGGAACGGCGAACAAGAGAGCCATAGGATTAGCCAAGGTTTTTCCTGATTCCTGTATCGAAGTTCACCCGGAGGATGCCACGAGGGCAGGATTGCAAGAAGGGGGAAAGGTGAAGGTCGTCTCACCCAGGGGTGAGGTGGAGACGATCTGCAAGATTTCCGGAGCCGTTCCCAAAGGGGTGGCCTATTTTGCCACCACATTCTTCCCTGTTTTTGTAAATAATCTTTTAATCTCCGGATATGATGCGATAAGTCAACACCCTGAATACAAGGTCTTTATCGGAAGGGTGGAGAAACGATAGAGGAGAGCTCTGAAGATACGATAGAGCCTCTCTTGATTACACACCTGCCTGCCGCAGGCAGGGATTTCAAAAAATGATTCAACAGATCTTCAGAGATTTCTGGTTTTTTAGAAACGTCGTGGAGGAGAAGCAGGATGCAACTGTTCTATCTTCTCGTTGAGATGGTTGTCAAATGCGTGGTGGTTTTTGCCGGTCTGATGATCGTCGTGGCCTATTTGACTTGGCTGGAACGGAAGGTTTTGGGTCATATCCAGATTCGTTTTGGCCCCAATCGTTGCGGGCCCTTTGGATTGCTTCAACCCTTTTCGGATGCCGTCAAAGCCTTCTTCAAAGAGGACCTGGTTCCCGCAAGGGCGGATAAGGTCGTCTTCGTCATGGCCCCGATGATATCGATCATCGCCGCTATCAGCATCTTTGCTGTCATCCCCTTTGGCAATCAGTTTACCATTCCTGGAACGAATTGGGTGGTCAAACTGCGAATAGCCGACATTGACGTAGGGCTTCTCTATATCTTCGGCATAGCCTCTCTTGGAGAATTTGGAATTATCTTAGGAGGCTGGTCTTCCGGGAATAAGTATGGTCTAACCGGTTCCCTTCGAGCCGCGGCTCAGATGATCAGTTATGAAACGGCTCTCGGCATCGCGATCGTCGGAGTCCTCATTCTCTCACAAAGTCTGAGGCTGACCGAGATCGTTCAACTTCAGGGAGGAGGGTTCTGGAATTGGAATATCTGGTATCAGCCGGTGGCCTTTGTTCTTTATCTGATTTGCGGCCTAGCTGAGATCAACCGGACTCCTTTTGATATGCCCGAGGCAGAAGCCGAGCTGGCCTGTGGGTTCAACATCGAATACAGCAGCATGAAATTTGCCCTTTTCTTCATGGCCGAATATG
Source organism: uncultured delta proteobacterium (assembly GCA_963827685.1). Taxonomy (GTDB): domain Bacteria; phylum Desulfobacterota; class BSN033; order BSN033; family UBA1163; genus UBA1163. Next base: position 45,587 of record CAWHBU010000004.1, read on the forward strand.
CGCATATGGTTACGATGGGCGCGGTCGCTGTGACGCTCTTCATGGGAGGATGGCAGCCCATCATTCCTCAACTCAGTTTCATCCCCGGCATCGTCTGGTTCTGTGCGAAGCTCTTTATCTTTCTCTTCTTCTTCATCTGGGAGCGAGGAACGATGCCGCGGCTCCGATACGATCAGATCATGAAGTTTGGATGGAAGATCTTGATACCCTTAGCCCTGATCAATCTCTTAGTGACTGGATTGATCGTCTCGTTGAAAGGTTAATAAAGAGGTCGAAGATGATACTCCCATTGTTAAAAGGTTTGGCACTTACTTTGAATCGGTTTTTCTCCAAACCCATCACCATCCAATATCCGGAACAGAAAATACCTCCGGCGAAACGTTGGAGGGGAATTCAATATTTTGAGAAGGATGAGCACGGGAAGACCAAGTGTGTCGCCTGCGGCCTCTGTATGATCGTCTGTCCTTCTCAATGCATCTACATCGAGACGGCTGAGGATGAAGAGGGGAAACGGTACCCACTCACCTACGAACTTGATGCCACTCGATGTATTTTTTGTGGTTATTGCGAAGAGGCGTGTCCCGTTAAGGCGATCTTTATGGGAAAGAACTATGAATGGGTGGAAGGGGATCGAAAAGTTTATCTTATGACCACCGAGAAACTATTAGAAGAGAAAAAGGTTAATCCGTAATTTAATGAAGCGCATAGCGCATGGAGCATAGCGCAAAGCGTAAGAACTGTTAAATTCATTTGGAGCAAGACAATGGCTGAAAATGTCGTAACGATATTTCAATGGTTGATCTTTTTAGGAGTGGCGTTTACCTCCATCATCGCCTCCTTATTGGTCATCAGTCGAAAAAACCCTATCCACAGCGCTCTTTTTCTGGTGCTAACCTTCCTCTGCGTGTCGGTGCTTTACTTGCTGCTTTACCAACAATTCATGTTCATCATCCAGATTTTCGTTTACGCCGGCGCCATCGTGATGCTGATCGTCTTTGTCATCATGCTTCTGGATCTGGAGGTGGAGCTTCGATCCGGTTTGAAACTTTTTTATTCGAAGGTGATCGGTGGCCTGCTGATGGTTCTCTTTCTTTTCGGGATCATTTATTCGGTTGTGGCGAAATCTCCGACTGGAAAGATGGGTTCCTATACGCCGGATAAGGCGAGTGCCAATGTGAAGGCTGTCGGTGAGATGCTTTTCACTCAATATCTTTTTCCCTTCGAGATTGTTTCTGTCCTCCTCGCGGCAGCCGTCGTCGGAGCGGTCATCTTGAGCAAGAAAAGGAATTAAGGAGAGGATTATGGTGATTCCAGCTGTTCCCCCTGAATTATATCTGGTCTTGAGCGGAATACTCTTCACAATCGGAGTGATCGGAGCCCTGACCCGGCGAAATGCGATTGTGGTCTTCATGTGTATTGAGATGATGCTCAATGCGGTGAACATTTCTTTCATTACCCTATCCCGCTTTCTCCAATCTCTGGACGGGGTACTCTTTGCCTTCTTTGTCATCGCTGTAGCAGCGGCTGAGGCAGCGGTTGGGCTGGCAATCTTTGTGATGATTTATCGCTCGAGAGAAACGATCAACGTGGATGAAATTAATATATTAAAATGGTAAAGCGAGTTAAGAATTATGAATTGAGAATTACGAATTTTTTAAACTCTAAACTCATAACTCCTAATTCTTAATTCTCCGGAGGAGATATTCATGCTTAATTATGTCTGGTTGATCCCCCTGTTTCCGGCGATCGGTTTTATGATCAATGGGTTCTTCGGCAGAAGTTTGGGGAAGAAGGCGGTCAGCTGGGTGGGACCCTCAGTGATTGGTCTTTCCTTTCTCACCTCTATCCTGATCTTCTTCGAATTGATCGGAAGGCCACCGACGGAGCGTCTCTTTGAAAAAGTGATTTTTGATTGGGTGGTCTCGGGCTCATTCCAAACGGTGGTCGGCTACCAGATCGATCCTCTCTCCATCCTGATGGCTCTGGTGGTCAGTGGGGTTAGCTTCTTCATCCATATCTACTCAGTGGGATACATGCATGATGATCCGGGATATACTCGGTATTTCACCTACCTCAACCTCTTCGTCTTCATGATGCTCAATCTCATCCTGGCGAACAACTTTTTATTGATGTTTGTGGGATGGGAGGGTGTCGGCCTCTGTTCCTATCTCTTGATCGGTTTCTGGTATGAAAAGGATTCCGCCTCCAATGCAGGGAAAAAGGCTTTTGTGGTCAACCGAGTGGGTGACTTCGGTTTCATTCTCGGAATATTCCTTCTCTTCACCAGTCTCGGAAAACATGGGGTCTGGACATTGGATTTTACTGAGGTCTTCGCCAATGCTCATTTGCTGGAACCTGGAACCGTAACAGCCATCACGATTCTGCTCTTTGTGGGTGCCTGTGGAAAATCGGCGCAAATTCCGATATATGTTTGGCTTCCTGACGCCATGGAAGGTCCTACACCGGTCAGCTCCCTCATCCATGCGGCCACGATGGTGACCGCAGGGGTTTATATGGTCGCGCGGTGCAATATACTCTACAGCATGGCACCCATTTCCATGGCCATCGTGGCCATCGTCGGCGTGGCCACTGCCATCTTTACCGCCTCTATTGGATTCTGCCAGAACGATATCAAAAAAGTTCTGGCCTACTCTACAATCAGCCAGTTGGGATATATGTTCCTGGGTGTGGGAGTAGGTGCATACAGTGCTGGGATCTTCCACCTAATGACCCATGCCTTCTTCAAGGGGCTTCTCTTTCTCGGCGCCGGAAGTGTGATGCATGCTCTGAGTGGCGAATTGGATATGAGAAAGATGGGAGCTCTCAGAAAAAAGATTCCCTATACCTTCTGGACCTTCTTCATCGCCACGCTTGCCATCGCCGGGATTCCCGGCTTGAGTGGATTTTTCAGTAAGGACGAAATTCTCTGGCAAGCCTTCTCCAGCTCCCATGGCCATTTCATCTTATGGGGGGTGGCTGCTATCGCTGCTGGAATGACGGCCTTCTATATGTTCAGGGCTCTGTTCATGACTTTCTTTGGTCAGTCCAGGGTCGATGAGCATGTAGCACATCATGTCCATGAATCACCCAAAATCATGACCGTTCCTTTAATGGTTCTTGCTGTTCTCTCCATCATTGGAGGTTATATAGGTGTTCCTCACGTTTTGGGAGGAGCCAACCACATCCATGAGTTCCTCGCTCCTGTATTGGGAGGTGGGGCTGAGCCGGCCAAAGCCCATGCCGGGATCACACTCATCTCACAGGCTTGGGCATCTGGAGGAGAGGGGGCAGGACATTTGGCTACATGGGAGTTCCCGATGATGGTAATCTCTGTGGTTATCGCCCTCATAGGGATCGGGATCGCTTATCTCTTCTATGTGAAGAATCCAGCTCTTCCCAAACTCGTGGCGGAAAAATGGAAGGGACTCTACAAGCTGGTCTTCAATAAATATTATGTCGACGAACTCTACGAAATCCTTTTCATCAACTCTCTTAAAAACTTGGGCACGGCGCTCTGGAAAGGATTTGATGACTTTGTCATCGATGCTACGATCAATGGCATTGCTTATTTCATCGGTCTGATCTCGGGAACGATAAGAAAGATGCAGACCGGTTTGGTTCAAAACTATGCCTTTTCAATGGTCATCGGGGGAATCGTCCTCGTAGCCTATTACATCGCGCGCGCTATTTTTTATTAAAATCCCCCTCAATCCCCCTTTTGCCTGTCTTTGACAGGAAAAAGATTACAAAGGGGGAGGTTACTCCTCCCTTTCGTAAAGGGAGGCAGGGAGGGATTTAAAAAAAAGGAGTCGATTTCATGACTATCCTGGGTATTCCCATCCTATCGCTGTTGATCTTCTTTCCGATCTTGGGTGCCATCGTTCTCCTCTTCATCAACAAAGAGAATGGGAGAGCTCTGAGGTGGGTCACTTTAATCTTCTCTTTCATCGAATTTATTTTCTCACTGCCCCTTTTCTTCGCCTTCGATCCCAAGACAGCAGCGATGCAATTCGTGGAGAATTCGTGGTGGATTCAGAGCTATGGGATCAGCTACAAATTGGGCATCGATGGAATCAGTCTCCTTCTGGTCCTCTTGACTACCTTTTTGACCATCCTCTGTATCCTATGCTCATGGACAGCGATCACCTTCCGGGTAAAGGAATTCATGATCTCGTTCCTCTTTCTTGAGACAGGGATGATCGGTGCCTTGGCGGCCCTCGATCTCATCCTTTTCTATGTCTTCTGGGAAGTCATGCTGATCCCGATGTATCTGCTCATTGGTGTTTGGGGTGATCCCAAGAGAAGGATTTATGCAGCAGTCAAGTTCTTCCTTTTTACCATGGCCGGAAGTGTGCTCATGCTCGTGGCGATCCTGGCCCTCTATTTCCTGAATCAGAAGACAACCGGTGTCTCCACCTTTGACGTGATCGAACTCTATAAATTGGGATTGCCCGTCGGGGCGCAGTACTGGCTTTTTGGAGCTTTTGCCCTGGCCTTTGCCATCAAGGTTCCGATGTTCCCCTTTCATACCTGGTTGCCCGATGCTCATACCGAGGCGCCGACTGCTGGAAGTGTGATCCTGGCAGGCGTCCTGCTGAAGATGGGAACCTATGGGTTCATCCGATTTGCCATACCCCTGTTTCCGAAGGCCGCCTTCGATCTTTTACCGTTAGTTTCGATCTTGGCCCTTATTGGAATTATTTACGGTGCGTTGGTTTCAATGATGCAGCCCGATCTGAAGCGACTGGTCGCTTTCTCGAGCGTGAGCCACCTGGGATATGTCATGCTCGGAATGTTTGCTTTCAACATGCAAGGGGTCGAGGGCTCGATCTATCAGATGCTCAACCATGGCATCAGCACGGGGTCCCTCTTTTTGATTGTCGGGATGATCTATGAGCGCCGCCATACGCGTTTGATCGCTGACTTTGGAGGACTCTCGAAGGTGATGCCGATCTATGCTGTCTTCTTCATGATCGTGACCCTCTCATCGATCGGCCTGCCCGGGACGAATGGGTTTGTGGGAGAATTTCTGATCCTGCTCGGTGCTTTTCGATCCAACGTCGTCTACGGGGTGTTTGCTGCGACGGGCGTCATCTTGGGAGCCGCTTACATGCTGTGGATGTTTCAGAGAGTGATGTTTGGAAAGATCACCCGGCCTGAAAATGAAAAGCTGAAAGACCTCAATGCTCGAGAAATTACCATCCTCGTTCCGATGGTGATTCTAATCTTTCTTATGGGCATCTATCCCAAGCTTTTCTTCAGCAAGATGGACGCCAGCGTGGAGCAGTTTATAAAGGATTTCAAGGGAAGGGTTGAAATGAAGGCCGACCTTCCCTCGCAAAAAGTGGCCGAAGTCGTGAAGAAATAGATGGGAAGACACGGAGAAACAAGAGATAATTAGAGTTTCACCGTGTCACCGAGTCACGTATTCCCCGTGTCAAGGTATAGCGGAGGATTCTTTAGATGAAAATACCAGAGATTGACCTCTATCTCATTGCACCGGAGATTATCATCACTGCCTTTGGGTTTTTGGTGCTTCTGTTGGACGTCTTTTTACCCAAAGGAGAGAGAAAGGGGTACCTTGGAGTCATCAGCCTCATCGGGATATTTTTTGCCGGTCTTTATACTTTGCCGCAGATGGGATCTGTTAGATCCGGGTTTGAAGGGATGTTCATCTCGGATGGGTATGCTCTTTTTTTCAAAATCACTTTTCTGATCATCGCCTTTTTGACCGTCCTGATCTCTATTGGTTACATTCATAGGGAAATGATCGAGTTTGGGGAATATTATGCCCTGATCCTTTTTGCGACCCTCGGGATGATGCTGATGGCAGCGGGGTCTCATTTGATCATCATCTTCCTCGGTCTGGAAACGATGTCCATTTCCATCTATATCCTGGCCGGAATGATGCGAGAGGATAAAAGGTCAGTGGAAGCCGCATTGAAATATTTTCTTCTGGGTGCTTTTGCCACAGGATTCCTCCTCTATGGCATTGCCCTCATCTATGGTGCCACAGGATCCCTTTATCTGAAGGACATCGCTTCTTATATTACCTCCAAAAATCTCTTGAGAAGCCCGATGCTTCTGATGAGCCTTGTTTTTCTCACCATTGGTTTCGGCTTCAAGATTGCTTCTGTCCCTTTTCATATGTGGACGCCCGATGTCTATGAAGGCGCTCCGACTTCCATTACTGCTTTCATGGCCACAGGTGTGAAGGCTGCCGGTTTTTCGGCCTTGATCAGAGTCTTCTTCTCCGCCTTGCCGGCATTTCGCCCTGATTGGACATCGATCATGTGGCTGATTTGCGTGGCCACGATGACGGTCGGAAACATCGTAGCGATCTCCCAGGCCAATATTAAACGGATGTTAGCTTACTCGAGTATTGCGCATGCCGGGTACATTTTGGTTGCCTTTGTCGCGGGGAACGATTTAGGGACTTCAGGCATGCTTTTCTATCTCATGGCCTATGCCTTTATGAACATCGGTGCCTTTACCGTGGTCATCCTTCTCGGGAAGAAGGGAGAAGAGAACACCCTGATTAAGGATTATGCAGGGATTGGATTCAAATACCCGCTCCTGGCCGCTTCCATGACCATCTTTCTCCTCTCCATGGCAGGCATTCCTCCTCTGGGAGGATTCATGGCCAAATTCTATATTTTTAGTGCAGCGGTGAAGTCGAAATTTTATTGGTTGGCCATCCTCGGTGTCCTGAACAGTGCGGTTTCGGTTTACTATTATCTGCGGGTCACTGTGCTCATGTATTTCAGGGAATCCGAGCGAGAGATCACCGGCCTCGAATTTTCACCTGCTTCTGTGATCGCATTGATTTTGGCCGTGATCGGAACCCTCTACATGGGGATCTTCCCCGCCAATGTGCTTTCCTTAGCTCAACGCTCCATCGCAGGGTTAATGTAGGAAATGGAAGAGTTTAAAGACACCCATTTTAATTCCTCAATTGACTCCATAAAATACATTCAACAAACTATAAGCAGAACCTAAAGCTATCTTTTCAAAACCTAATCAACATTCTTGGCAGGAGAGAATATTATGGTGCAAAAAGAACGCCGATCTAGAATAGATAGAAGGAGAGGTGTGGATCGCAGGAAATTTAACGATCCGAATTACAAAGGTCCTGAACGCAGAGGCGGAAAAGACAGGAGATCTAGAAAAGAAAGAAGGAAATCTGCTTAATAGACCAATAAGTTCAGCTCTTGATCCTTTTGCTAAGAATCAATTTCAGGATTGGTACCATTCGCTGTCTTCCCTATCTTTCCCATCAGTTGGATGTAGCATTGGCGTTCCTGCCTACCGGCAGGCAGGTATTGCCGACGTATTCTTCTATTTAATTCCGGCAATCCGAAAAACCTACCATTTTTATTCCTGTTTGACTTCTTTGCCCAAATTCAATAAACTCTAAACGAGATTATAGCTTCGCTTCGTTTGTGGCCAAAAAGATCCCGAAGGCTTGGGGACGCTAAGGTGAGAGGTGAAAAATGGAGGAGAAAGCAAGGTTTAGCAAGGAGGATATAGGTGGTGAAATACTCCCTATACTGACAACAGGACTCTACAAGGATATTTTGGATACTATCCGTGAGTACATTCAAAATGCGATTGATGCCCAAAGTCGCCGGATAGAAATCATCATAGATCCCGACACAATAACAATTACTGACAATGGCTTAGGCATGGATTTCCAGGAGGCAAGAAAAGCAATAAAATTAGGTGTTTCTGAGAAGAATCCTTTGGAAAACGTAGGATTCCGGGGAATTGGAATTTACAGTGCTTTTAATTTATGCAATGGCCTTGAAATCTATACCAAACCAGCATCTGAAGATCACTGCAGCGTTATTCGTTTTGATTTTAAGAAAATGCGCGAGGCACTGCTTAAGGACCAGGAACAAAGAAAGAGAGGAAAGCCCTCTTCTCTGTACCTTGAAAAATTACTTAATGATACGGTCATTGTAGAAATTGATAAAGAAAAAACACTAAAAGAGCACGGCACTAGAGCAATAATGTTTGATCTATTAGAAGATGTTTATCGGCGAATAAACAATTGGGATGAGATAGTGGGTTACCTTCAAGATGTTGTCCCTTTGCCGTTTCAGGCAAATTTTAAGTACGCCACTGTTATTAAGAAGAAATTCGAGCAAGAAGATTATAGAGTAGTTCCTCTTGAACTTCAAATTGGTAACCGACGAGAGGAAATATATCGACCCAGTACTGTCCGGTTAAGGATTTTTAAAAACTGACAATGTTAAACAATGTTAATAGGATAAACATAACAATGACCGTTTTCGATTTCAGATCGTCTGCTTTTATTGGCCATAATACTTCCATCTCAGAGTGGAAAGGAATGGTCAATGCACTGTGGACGAATGATCTTTTCACAACTCATAAACTTTCTGCCCAAACACGAATTCAACAAGTGTGTGCGAAGATACCAAGGCAATTACCGAGTCCGAAGATTTTCCTGTTTCGATCAATTTCTCTGCATGGCCTTCGCCCAGCTTACTTACCGAGAAAGTCTTCGCGAGACCGAAACGTGCTTGCGCGCCTTGCAGTCCAAACTCTACCATGTAGGGATTCGGAGCAAAGTCGCTCGAAGCACCCTGGCCGAAGCCAACGAAAACAGAGACTGGCGGATCTACGCCGATTTTGCTCAAGTGCTGATCCGAAGAGCAAGGTACCTGTATGCCAAAGAAGATTTCGGCGTGCTCTTGGATCAAGCCGCCTATGCCTTCGATTCGACGACGATCGATCTCTGTCTCTCGCTTTTTCCTTGGGCCCATTTTCGCAAACGCAAAGGCGCCATCAAACTCCATACGCTGATGGACCTCCATGGCAGTATCCCCTGCTTTATCCGCGTTACCGAAGGCAATGTTCACGACGTCAATCTCCTCGACCAATTGATCTTAGAGCCTGGCTCTTTTTACATTATGGATCGCGGCTATATCGATTTTGCCCGCCTGTATGTGTTCGCCCTCCATTCAGCCTTCTTTATCATTCGCGCCAAGAGAAATCTCGATTGCACTCGTCGAAGCTACCGCCTCGTCGACAAAACCACGGGACTCCGAAGCGATCAAACGATTCTTCTCAATGGCCCAAAGACCTCCCAGGAATATCCCGATCCCCTTCGCCGGATCAGCTATTTCGATATCGTAACGTCCAAACGATTCGTATTCCTGACAAACAATTTTATGCTCAACCCTCTGACCATTACCCAACTGTACAAATGCCGCTGGCAGGTGGAACTCTTCTTCAAGTGGATCAAACAGCACCTTCGAATCAAATCCTTTTATGGAACCTCCGAGAATGCAGTGAAAACCCAAATCTGGATTGCAATAAGTATTTATGTTCTCTCCGCTATTATCAAGAAAGAATTGAAACTCGACCGAAGTCTCAACGAAATCCTGCAAATCTTGAGCATCACTTTATTCGAGAAAAACCCCATTTATCAGGTGCTTTCAGGTTTTTTTGATGATATTAAAAAACCCGATTTCTGTAACCAATTGTCTTTATTCAATTCTTAACCGGACAGCACTGATATCGACCATATAATAATGATATGTTTTCACATGGAGGTGAACACCCTCCCAAATTCTTTGAGATATCGTCAGGGAAAGAAAAGTTTGGTTTTGCTTGGGTGTGCATAAGCGATGCCCGTCAGGTCTTAAAAAACCCTAAACTTCGGGGCTTTCTAATAAAAAAGTCTGGTTTTTCAATTTCTGACCGAAACTACTTTGAACCCTACTTCGGCCGTACTGTTATTAACCGACGTATTACTGGGGAAGTCATTGTTAAACACACGAATCTAATTCCTAACGCAGCAAGAAGTGACTTCGAACATAATTCATCACGCCAAGCCTTTCTAGAAGCTTTACCTAAATTTATTCTAGAAGTTACATCGTGGGCCAATAAAATACAAGATGAGGACAAAGCCAAAGAAGTTCTCGCGCAAGTTTCAGAGGAAATCGTGCAAATCAATAAAACACTCAGAATAAGTTCACGTGACAGAGTGAATGTTCCTTCGATTATGTCGAAAGGAATACTCTCACACAAACATGCAAAAAAGATAAACCACAATTCCGTTGCCATGGAGGAAATACAAGACCGGAGGGAAAAGAAAGTTGTTCCGGGTGGGCGCCCATTACATGAATATGTGAATTTGTATTTCCATGCAAGAAATCCAATGCTTTACGTTCGGCGATCTCACCATATTGATCTTTGTATCTTGTGTGTAGGTACACAAATTCTTGACTTGCCAGGGGTTGTCATTGCTGATCGGAACGCTTCCAGTGATTATGCGCGGTTCGCTCCTGCACCGCACGGGCTTTCAATTGTTGACAAGGAGACCACGTTTGCTGAATACTGGACTCATCAGGACCCGTTTGAGGCGATGCGTCGTAAATCGGCAAAATGTGCCGAAGTTTTGGTTCCGGATCGCATAGACCCTTGTCTTATTATGGGAGCCTATGTTTCTTGTCTAGAGGCAAAGACGAAGTTTGAAGCATTGGCGGTTGATATTCCAGTGACAGTAAATTCATATCTTTTCTTCAAATAGGGAGGGAGAAATGGTCAAAGTATTGATGGGTGACATTCTGAAATCTAAGGCCCAGACCCTTGTCAATACTGTAAATTGTGTTGGAATTATGGGCAAGGGGATTGCGCTTGAATTTAAGGAGCAGTTCCCCGACATGTTCAATGATTATGTGGAGCGGTGCAATCGTAATGAGGTTAGACTCGGCAAACCTTACTTGTTCAAGAGACTAACACCACCCTGGATTTTGAACTTCCCGACAAAGGGCCACTGGCGTTCAGTGTCACGGATCGAAGACATTATAAAGGGTCTAAAATATTTGCTTCAACACTATAAAGAATGGGGAATTACGTCTCTTGCTGTACCCCCACTTGGGTGTGGTCAAGGTCAACTGGAGTGGAAGATAGTTGGTCCAACGCTATACCGTTATTTGAACCAATTAGATATACCCGTCGAACTCTATGCACCTCACGGCACGTCACATGAAGAACTGCAGCCTGAATTTCTTGATCAAGAGATAGATATTAAACCTGTTGAGCCAGGATTGGCTCCGGAAAGGGTTAAACCCGCGTGGCTTGCGGTAGTTGAGATTCTAAGCCGGTTGGAACAAGAACCCTATCACTGGCCTGTAGGTCGAACTACATTCCAAAAAATTGCGTACATTGCTACCCAAGAAGGCTTGCCCACCGGACTACACTATCAAAAATCAAGTTTCGGCCCTTTCTCACCAGAGTTAAAGGGTGTTATCACCCGACTAGTCAACAATGGCTTAATACGAGAGGAGCAGCTTGGACGAATGTTTGCGGTTAAAGTTGGGCGAACCTTCTCAGACGCACGGAAAGCCTACATGAATGAACTGGCTCAATGGGAACCAATTATTGAGAAAACAACAGATCTATTCATGCGTATGCAAACGAGGCAATCCGAGGTCGTGGCGACAGTCCTTTTCGCTGCAAACACATTGGTAAATAGAAATAAAGAGCAACCTTCCGAAAAAGAAGTCTTGAATGAGGTGATGGAATGGAAGCAACGTCGCCGTCCAAAACTTGATGACAAGGAAGTTGCCTACACCATTCGAAATCTGGCTGCTTTGAGTTGGCTAAAAGTCAAACCAAGTTCAGACTTACCGATACCGGATGAAATTATTGCTGAAGCATAATTTAATAATGATTATGAAGTTCTCTCAAAGGGTTGCAGAGTCCAATTAGGGACAAGACCTGGATTATGTATCTTAAGGAAAGTTAAGGTTGGAGGAAGAGAATTGAATCAATGCCATATATTTGGACTCACCGAACAATCATTGATTATTAAAGAGGGAAACATATCAACGAGTAGCCCTTTACAAATTTAGCGAACCGAATCATGCCCTGTCCCTGAAAAATCAATGAAAGACCTTGAAAACCTTCGAACCCAGCTCCAAAAAGCATTAGCCGAATGTGCTTCCTTAAGGGAGGAAAATAAACAATTAAAGAAACTACTTGGTCTGTCTTCTGAAGAAATTGTTCCACTTCACGAACTTGCCATTTCAGAACCATTGAGCCTATACACTGTCACAAGCACTCCGGTGATCAATAACTTTTCGATAGAAGAGCAAGTTACTCTTTTCCGCTCTCTATTTCGTGGGCGGGAAGACGTGTATCCAGTCAGATGGGAAGGGAAATATGGAAGATCCGGATATTCTCCTGCGTGTGCAAACGAATGGAAACGTCCCTTATGCGGTAAACCTAAGACGAAATGTGGGGATTGCGGAAACCGAAATCTCGTGCCAGTGACGGATGAGGTAATCCGGGGCCATCTAATCGGAAAACATATCATTGGAGTCTACCCACTCTTATTGGATGAAACTTGTTGGTTTCTTGCTATAGATTTCGATAAGAAGACCTGGCAGGAGGATGTGGTCGTTTTTCTTCGGGTCTGCCGAGAAATAGGGGTTCCTGCGGCGCTTGAGCGTTCCCGGTCAGGACAGGGTGGTCACGTTTGGATATTCTTTGATCGTCCAATTGAGGCTTCAATAGCCCGGAAGTTCGGTTGTACCATCCTGACGCGTGCTATGGAGCGGAGACATCAAATTGGTTTGGATTCCTATGACCGATTCTTTCCTAGCCAAGATACTCTGCCAAAAGGCGGGTTTGGTAATCTCATTGCCCTTCCATTGCAATTTACTTCAAAAAAGAAGGGTAATAGCGTTTTCGTGAACGAAGGCTTTGAAGCTTTTCCCGACCAGTGGCTGTTCCTTTCCACAATCAAAAGAATTCGGAGGGACGAGGTAGAAGCTATTGTTCAGGAGGCATCGAGAAATGGAAGCATCATTGACGTCCGCATAAGTCTTACTGATGGAGAAGCCTCTGAAGACCCTTGGACTTTACCTCCGTCAAAGAAAAGAATTGAAAAAACCATTCAAGGACGTTTGCCCCAAACTGTTCAGTTGGTCCAAAGTAACCTGGTCTATATAGAAAAAAAGGGGTTACCCCCTGCTATGCTAAACCGACTAATTCGTTTAGCTGCTTTCCAAAACCCCGATTTCTACAGGGCTCAGGCGATGCGGCTGTCGACATTCGGCAAACCGCGAGTTATTGGTTGCGCTGAGGATTTTGCCGACCATATCGGTCTTCCCAGAGGCTGTATCGATGATGCACTAGCAGTGTTTAAAGCCCACAATATCAACACAAAAATCGACAATAAGCGTTTAGAGGGTACCACGATAGACGCAACTTTTCGTGGCGAACTCCATCCTTTCCAACAAGAGGCGGGCGACAAAATGCTAGCTTATGACAACGGCATTTTGTTAGCTCCCACCGCTTTTGGCAAGACGGTGTTAGCGGCATGGCTCATTGCTCAAAGAAAAGTGAATACCCTCGTATTAGTGCATCGCAGACAACTCATGGATCAGTGGAGAGAACGGTTAGCACTGTTTCTTGATAAACCTATAGAAGATCTTGGTCAGATAGGTGGGGGCAAGACGAAGGTGACTGGTCATATTGACGTTGGTTTAATACAGAGCCTCATTCGCAAGGGCGAGGTCAAGGACATGGTGGCTGAATACGGTCAAGTCATCATTGATGAGTGCCACCATATTCCTGCCTTTACCTTTGAACAAGTTCTCAAACAGGCGAAGGCTAGGTATGTTGTCGGCCTTACGGCAACCCCTATTCGTAAGGATGGTCATCACCCAATAATCATGATGCAGTGCGGTCCAATTCGTTTCAAGGAGAACGCTAAAAGACACGCAACGATAACGCCATTTGAACATGTCGTCTTGACAAGGTTCACTGATTTCAAATTGCCTCCGGAATTAACCGATCCTAAAATACAAGATATTTATTCAGCCCTTGTATTTGACAAACATCGCAACGAATTAATCTTCAACGATCTACTGAAAGCTTTAGAAACAGGACGGTCGCCCCTACTCCTAACAGAGCGTACTGAGCATTTAGAATGGTTCGCAGAACATCTTAAGGGTTTTGCTCAGAATATCATAATTCTTAGGGGCGGCATGGGCACAAAACAACGTAAAGCACTGGCTGAACAGATTAAAGCAATTCCCGATTCAAAGGAGAGGGTAATCATTGCCACAGGGCGGTATATCGGTGAGGGTTTTGATGATGCTAGACTGGACACATTATTTTTGGCTATGCCAATCTCTTGGCGTGGCACACTCCAGCAATATGTAGGCCGTCTTCACCGACTTCACGATAATAAGCAAGTGGTGCAAGTTTATGATTATGTTGACATTCATATTCCGACATTGATGAGAATGTATAAGAAACGGCTGAAGGGTTATGACGCAATCGGGTATTTGGTTCAAAATTCTCAGGAAAACCAGGGAGAAAAGAGCGATGAATTACTGCCCGAAACCAAAGACACTGTCTTGGATATCTAAGAAAAATGGGCATCAATACTGTTGAGACTGACACTCAATCAGCAAAAATTTTAGACTCCGCATGGAAAATCCAGAACAATGTTTCGTAAGTCACCAAATCCGCAGACGCTATTTGCTAAGTCTGGACCGATCCACGAAAAAAATAAAGGGCACACTCTGAAATGAAGTGTGCCCTTTTATAAAAAACGGGAATGACTTCCCGGTTATTTTGTTTTAATAGCCCTTTTCAGAAGGAGCTTTTTCCTTCATCCCTGTGGTTTTTGGTGCACTCACACTGACCGTATCAGCCACCGATTTGTTCCCTTCTTTGGCGTATTCGACAGTGACTTCCTGTCCTTTCTTCAAATCGGCGAGGGCGAGCGTCTTCGTGCCTTCAGTGATCTTTGCCTTGTCACTCAACGGGAAGGTTATTTCTTCTTTTCCGCTCTTCACGGAAAAATCCTTCCTGGCCACATCCACCCTTTCGATAACACCAATGTACTTCTCGAGTTTGGGTGCGGCTGGTGTTGCTGAGACAGGAGCTTTTTGTTCTGCTGCCATGACAGCGGCGACAAAGATCACTGAAGCGGCTAAGACCATAACCGTCAACATTGTTCTTCTCATGTTGTTCACCTCCTGTCTGTTGAGATTTTGTTTCCTAATTTAATTTTGAGCGAGGAGAATGAATTCTGTCAAGAATGGGAATTGGGCTGGTGTAGAAAAAATAAAGGTGCTATCTTTCGGGATAAGAAGGTTCTCTTTTTTTGGTCAACGGAACCGGTTATAATATCGTTTGCAAAATTTAGACCGTCCGATATAACGCAGCAAAAAATCAAATTCCAGGGATGTGGTGTGATGGCAGAGAAGGACATGAACGGGGAGCCCAGTTTTGAGGAACTTTTGAAGGCCAGTTCTGAGGGCCCGGGTCGCAGGCTTTTCCCCGGAGATAAGGTTTCAGGGAAGGTGTTGAAAGTCTCCAAGGATACGATCTTTGTTGATTTAGGAGGCAAGAGCGAGGGGATTGCGGATATTCAGGAATTCCTGGACAAGGAGGGCCACCTCACCCTCAAGGAGGGAGATTGGGTTGAGATGAGGGTGTCATCGACCCGGGATGGAATCCATCTCACAAAGGGAATGAAGGTTCAGGGTGCGGATTCTCTCGACATCCTCCGGGAGGCAAAAGAAAACCTCATCCCTGTTGAAGGAAGAGTGACTAATGTCGTGAAGGGAGGTTTTGAGATCAAACTTTCTGGAATTCGTGCCTTTTGCCCTTTAGGCCAGATGGACATCCAGTTCTGTGAGAAGCCTGAGGAGCATGTTGGAGCGAGATATCCGTTTCGCATCATGGAGATCAAAGAAAAAGGGAAGAATATTATCGTCTCCAGACGCGTGCTCCTGGATGAAGAGCAGGAGAAAAAGTCAAAAGAGACTTTAGCGAGACTCAGGCCTGACCTTGAGTGTGAGGGGAAGGTGACCAAACTGACCGACTTTGGTGCCTTTGTCGATATCGGAGGAATCGAAGGGATGGTCCATATCTCTGAAATATCCCATGGAAGGATAAGCCATCCATCGGAGATTCTAAAACCTGGCCAGCAGGTGAAGGTAAAAGTGATGAAGTTCGAACCGGATAGGGAAGGCCGTCCCAAAGTCTCTCTTTCCATCAAAGCCTTGGAGCTTGACTCATGGGGGAAAGGCCTTGGATTTGAAGAGGGAGAGATCATCCGCGGCAAAGTCTCCAGGCTCACGGACTTTGGGGCTTTTGTCGAAGTGGCACCGGGGGTGGATGGTCTTGTTCACATTTCTGAGATCAGTTACGAACGTGTTTCCCATCCGAGCAGATTCCTCCATGAAGGGGATAGGGTGGATGTGCTGGTCATGGGAATAGACCGTGAAACGCGCCGCATCTCCCTGTCAATTAAAGAGGTGACGATCAAGAAAAGGATGGAGATGGAAGGAGAGGGATCGGATAAGGTGCGCCTTGAAGTAGGACAAGTCCTGAGAGGGATTGTTGAAGACAGTAAGCCTTACGGTATTTTTATCCGCCTTCCACAGCTTGGACCAAAGGTGAAAGGCCTGCTTCCCATGGAGGAACTGAAAGATTCTGGGGAAAAAGATATTAAAAAGAAATTTGCCAAAGGTCAGGAGATTCAAGTGGAGATCATCGTTATAGATGAAAAAGGAAAAATAAGACTATCACAAAGAGTGATAGAGGAGAGAGAGGACCGGGAAGATTACAAAGAGTTTTTGGGAAAGGAAGATAAGGGTGGGAAGTTGGGAACTTTAGGAGACATTTTCAAGAACTTGAAGCCGAAGTGAGTTACAAAAGCGCATAGGGCATAGCGCATAGCGCATAGGGCCGCAAAATAAAACCAAGGACTATATTTTCATGGTTTGTGGGGTCGAGGATGTCATGAAAGATTCCTTTGAAAATAGAATAGCCGGGATTTCTTTCTATGAAAAAAACAAATGCGGTAAGGTTTCTGGATAGTTTAAAGGTTGATTACAAACTTCTGGAATATGAGATTGATGGGTCAGACCTCAGTGCTGAAAGTGTTGCAAAGAAGGTGGGTTTGCCTCCAGAGCAAGTATTTAAGACACTGGTTGCCAGGGGAGATAAAACAGGAATATTGATGGGTTGCATTCCAGGAAACAATGAACTCGATCTGAAGGCAATGGCTATGGTCAGCGGAAACAAAAAGGTAGAGATGGTCCATGTGAAAGAGATTCAACAATTAACAGGTTATATCCGGGGAGGCGTCTCACCGATTGGGACAAAAAAACAATATCCCATTTTTTTGGATGAGAGTGCCATGAGGTTTCCACTTATCTCGATCAGCGCTGGGGCGCGGGGTTCCCAAATTTTTATTTCGCCGGAGGATTTAATCGAGGCGCTGGATATAGAGCTATGCAAGATCGCCCGAAGTGAATAAAGGTTGACCCATTCGGCGGCGCCAAGCCCCGCCTTTGAAGGCTAGTAAAGAAGCACCGCTCTCTTCGGCAAGCTCAGAACACTGAGTCTGTCGAAGTGCAGGGTCAACCGTGAGCCCTCGGCCTGAAATGAATCGAACGCTCGGGCCGAAGGTAGGCCTGGCCTTCAGGCCGGGGAGTCGAAGGGTTGACTTTAAGGGGATGTCCTGGGTTATGATACAGTTTACTGAGGATCCATAGAAGGAACAAATAATAAGAAAGGAGCTTATTAAATGAGATTAAAACTGATCGTCGTCTTAGGGATTCTGTTTTTAGTGAGCCAGGTGAGTGCGGAGGAAAAATTGGTCCTGAAAAACCAGAAGGAAAAAGTCAGCTATATCATCGGCATGGATATCGGAGGTAAACTAAAAACACAGTCGGTCGATATTGACCCGAATATTCTCGTAAAAGGAATCCAGGATGCCCTTATCGGTGCGAAGCCTTTATTGACCAATCAGGAAATTCAGGAAACCATGCTTGCTTTTCAGAAAGAGATGATGGCGAAGCGGGAGGAGATGGCCAAGAAAAACAAGGCAGAGGGAGAGGCTTTTCTCGCTGAGAATAAGAAGAAGGAAGGCGTTAAAACCTTGCCGAGCGGTTTGCAGTATAAGGTGATCAAGGCAGGAACCGGTAAGAAACCGAAAGCAGATGATACGGTAACAGCGGATTATCGGGGTACCCTGATTAGTGGGACGGAGTTTGACAGCTCTTATAAGCGTGGACAACCTGCAACCTTTTCAGTTTCCGGTGGCATGATTCCGGGTTGGACCGAGGCTTTGCAGCTGATGGAGGTGGGTGCGAAATGGCAGCTCTTTATTCCTTCGAATCTCGCCTATGGTGAACGTGGAGCGGGCGGCATAATCGGACCCAATGCGACTCTAATTTTCGAAGTTGAACTGGTCTCAATTAAAGAGAAAGCACAAGAGAATAAACCTGAAAATAAACAAGAGAAAAAATAAGATCATCCAGGCATTTAGAAAAGGTCCTTGAAAAAGGGCGGTAACGGGGTGTGCAAAAGAAATGAAGAATCCATTGAGACGGATTACGGTCATCCTTCTCTTTATATTCTTTTTATCCCCGGCATCCTCTGCGGTGTCCGGTGATTATTATAAATGGAAAGATAAGGATGGGAACGTAGTTTTCTCTGACATCCCTCCCCCGCCCGGAGTAAACGCGGAGATGAAGGAGTTTAAACAAGATGCGACAGAAAGACCAAAGACAAAAGAATATCCCCAAAGGCCCTCCAATGAAAGTGTTAAAGAGAAAAGGCCCTATGGGGATATCCATGTCATCATGTATATGACATCGTGGTGTCCCTATTGTGCCAAGGCGAGAAATTATCTGCGTTCTCTGAACGTTAACTTGATCGAATACAATATCGAACAAGACAGAAGTAGAAGGGAGGAAATGCTGAGCAAGAGCGGTGGCTCTATGGGTGTTCCCGTCATCGATATTGAGGGGATTATCCTCCGAGGATACAACCCTGATACCCTTCAGGGAGCCATCGAGAGAAGAAGAAATTTATAAATTTGCTTAAATTCTATCAGACAAGTCCATCATTATAACCTGATAACCTGTCAAACTCGCCTACGACTACGCTGCGAATCATTAACCCCTTAATTTTCTTGAAAAAAATCGGGACTCGTGTTAGTTTTGTTTTGACTATGAATGAAACGATGATTGAGACGTACCAGGTTTCTAAGACTTATCCGAGTCAGATCTCCGCTCTTTCGGATATCACCATGGAGATCTTATCAGGAGAATTCACATTCATTGCGGGTCCCAGCGGTTCTGGGAAAAGCACCCTTCTTCGCATCCTGTTCTGTGCAGAAAGACCCACGAGTGGGGAGGTCGTCGTTCATGGGACGCATATCACCCAACCTGGTTTCAAAAAAATCTATCAATTGAGAAGGATGATGGGAATCGTTTCGCAAGATTTTAAATTATTAAAAGACCGGACCGTAAACGAAAATGTCGCCCTCGCTCTGGAAGCAACCGGTCACACCCGGAAGGAGGCAAAAAGTAGAGCCTCGGATATGTTGAGGCGAGTTGGGCTTGAAGAGAGAGAAGGAGATTCCATCCTTGCCCTCTCAGCGGGAGAACAACAGCGGGTGGCTATCGCCCGGGCTCTGGTCAATTCACCGCCCTTAATTCTCGCCGATGAACCCACAGGGAATTTGGATGCCAAGACGACCCTTGATATCATGGCGATCTTTACCGATCTGCACCAAAAGGGAACGACGATCGTGTTTGCTACTCAATTTACAGGACTCGTTAAACGTTTTCCTTATCGTGTCATTCAGATTTTGAATGGGCAGATCTCGAATGGAAGAAAGGTGGACATCGATAAGGGTCGAGAGGTCAAGGCAGGGGAATGATGTTTTTTCTCAAGTATGTGGCGAGGCGGACTTTTCAAAACATGATGGGAAACTTATTCCCAAATCTCATCACGATCGGCATCATCGTCATCTCAATGCTGATCTTTTCGACCTTCACTTTGCTCGCCTTCAACCTGACCAACTTCCTCAAGATTTGGGAGGACAAAATTGAGGTCATCGCCTACTTGAAGCGAGGAACCCCTTCCAGTGAAGTGGAACCTCTCTTAAACAAGACTCGGCTCCTTGAAGGGGTGGAGATTGTAAGATATGTCTCCCCTTACGATGCGATGACCTTTGTGGAGACGAAATTGGGCGGGCAAAAAAACCTTCTCGAAGGGATTGAACCAGCCCTTCTTCCGCCTTCCTTCGAAATTCAATTAAAGAAGGATTATCGGAATTCCACAAGGATTAAAGAGGTGGTCACCCATTTGAAAGAAATTCCGCAATTTGAAGAAATTCAATACGGACAAGAGTGGGTGGAGACATTTTCTGTGCTCGTCCATATCCTGCGCCTCACCCAATGGATACTGGGAGGGCTTCTCCTCATCGCGATCGTATTCATCACTTCCAATACCCTCCAATTAACCATCTCCTCCCGTCGGGAGGAGATCGAAGTGATGTACTGGGTGGGGGCAAGCCCTGCTTTCATCCGGGTCCCCTTCTACGTGGAAGGACTCATTCAAGGTCTCCTCGGAGGAGGATTGGCGATTCTTTTTCTCTTCTTGTTGCATCAAGGGCTTTTTCTCTACATTCCCCCGTCCATGCAAGCGTGGTTGGCAAAGATCCCCGTCCTTTTTTTGCCACCGGAGACCATTGCCTGGATATTATTAGGAGGAATGGTACTTGGTTTTTTTGGGAGCATCGTCGCTTCGATGAGGGTTCTAAAATATAGATGAAAGGGTTTTTGAGTAAGAGAGGGATAGGGATTGGAGGTTTTCTGATAGGATGGATGATCTCCTTCGGGACGCTTTGGGCCGTCCCCGCCGATCAGATTGATAAGGACATCACCCAAAAAAAGAAGGACCTCAAAGACATTAAAAAAGAAATCAACTTAACCAAGGAGAAGGAAAAAAAGGCTCGGGGAAAAGAATCTTCCATCCTTGGAACCCTCCATCTCCTGGAAGTTGAGCTTTATCGAAAGGAGAAAGAATTAGGACAGATGGAGACGCAGTTGACCCAAACCCAGGAAAAGCTCCGCCAGACAAGATACCAGATCGTCGTGCTCAGCGAAGGGATGGAGCATTCCAAAGAGGAGCTCTTCGCCAGGCTGATCGCCCTGTATAAGATGGGAAGGGTTCCTGTGGAGGGTCTCCTTCTCACGTCACAATCTTACCCCGATCTATTGAGGCTTGATAAATATTTAAGGGTCATTATTGATTACGATGCTCGCCTGGTCGAGACCTACCGTTATCAAGTCGTTTTGAAAGAACGATACCAGGAGGAGTTGATTCAGGATCAGTTCCAATGGCAGCGAAATATTTCTGAGATAGAGAAGAAGAAAAAGGAGATCACGAAGGTCAGTGGGAAGAAACGGGCACTCCTCAAGTCCATCCAGGATCAAAAGGTAGTCTACCAGAAGGTCCTGTTGGAATTAGAAGAGCGAGCCAAGGGACTTCAAACGCTCGTGGCTAAACTGGAACGGGAGAAGAGTCTTCTGACCTACGGGAAATTGAAATACGAAACCCTCAAGGGAAAGTTGACCCCACCCGTCCAGGGGAAAGTGCTCAGTTTGTTTAAAGAGAAGGGGCAGAATGGGATTGAAATCAAAGCCCCGATGGGAGCCCAGATTCGAGCGGTCCTCTCTGGGAAAGTTCTCTATGCCGATTGGTTCAAGGGATTTGGAAATATTGTGATTATCGATCACGGGGATCATACCTTCACTGTTTCCGGTTACTGTTCTGAGTTATTGAAGAAACCTGGAGATGCTGTTTCCGAGGGCGAAGCGATCGCCCTGGTAGGAAGCGCGGGATCATTGAAGGGTCCTTGTCTCTATTTTGAAATTCGCCATCACGGCAAACCTCAGGATCCTATGGAATGGCTCTCTCACTTAGATCGAATCGTTTCCCTTCCCGAGGAGCATCGCAAAGGGTTGAAAGGATGATAAAGAGGTCTCTCAAAAACCGCTCAATCTTGGGAGCCCTCGAATATTTGCAGTCTGTGTAATCGTTTCTCAATTTAGGGTATTAGAGATTTTTGGAAATTTTCAGAAATCTCCTAAAGGAGGATGATATGTCTCAGTGGAAAAGAATAGGAAATCTTAGAATCGTTTTGATGATCCTTGCGGTCTTCCTCATCGGAGTCCTGATCGGGTCGGGCCAATCTCAAAGGGTTTCAGCCCTTCCCGATAGTACGTACGAAGATCTGAAGGTTTTTGCGGATGTCCTGGGTCTCATTCAGAAGGATTACGTGGAGGAGACCAAATCAAAGGACCTGATTTATGGTGCGATCAAAGGGATGCTGGAGACCTTAGACCCCCATTCCGGCTTCATGCCGCCTGATATGTATAAAGAAATGCAGGACGAGACAAAAGGCCGGTTTGAAGGATTGGGAATCGAGATCACCGTTAAAGATGGCATTCTCACCGTGGTCTCTCCCATCGAAGATACGCCCGCGTACAAGGCTGGAGTTCTGGCTGGGGATCAGATTATTAAGATCGAGGGAGAGTCGACCAAAAATTTCACCCTGATGGATAGTGTGAAACGATTGCGAGGCCCCAAGGGGACCAAAGTGACGATCACCATCATGCGGGAGGGCCTCACCAAACCTAAAGATTTCACGTTGGTCCGGGATGTCATCCCCGTCCGAAGTGTTCGCCACGAATTGTTGGAGAAGAATTACGGGTATATCCGCCTCTCCCAATTTCAAGAAAAGACGGATGGTGACTTTGAGAAGGCGATGAAGGCATTGGAGCAAGAGAGCAATGGAGCCCTGAAAGGGTTGGTCCTCGATCTTCGGAATAACCCGGGAGGCCTTTTGGATTCAGCCGCTCAAATAGCAAATCGATTCATCGACTCGGGGCTGATTGTTTCGGTAGAGGGGAGGAGAGAGGATCAGAACAGAAAATATTATGCTCACCCTGATGGGAATGTTAGTCATTATCCACTGGTCGTCTTGGTCAACGGCGGGAGCGCCAGTGGTGCGGAGATCGTGGCAGGTGCCATTCAGGATTACGGTCGTGGCATCATCGTCGGAACTCAGACGTTTGGAAAGGGATCGGTTCAAACGATCATCCCATTGAAGGATGGATCGGGTTTGAGGTTGACCACTGCAAGATACTTTACCCCCAGTGGTCGTTCCATTCAGGCCAAAGGAATTGTGCCTGATATCATTGTCAAACCTTCGCGGGCTGAGGAGGAGAAGGAGGTCGTTATCCCCAAACTCCCTGCAGAAAGGGATTTGGAGAGACATCTGATGGATATGGAGAAGGGGGTGCCCAAGGAGAAAGAAAAATCAAAGAAGGAAGAGGTGAAGGAGAAAAAACCAGTCGATCATCAACTGGAGCGAGCCCTTGAGCTTCTAAAAAGTTGGGAAATTTTTAAAAATATAGCCAAAGGAGATAAATAGTTCAGAGTTCGGAGAAAAAAAGAACTCAAAAGCAAGAATTAAAAACTCGTTCGAAGGTTTTACAGGGTTCAATGGCTAAACCACCACGCAGGCGAGGAAGACGGAGGAGGTGGATGGGTTATTTCTTCTCTTTCTTTCTCGGTGTGCTTCTGACATTTGGCGGATACGTCTATCTGACACGAGAAAAAGCTCTCTCTCCAGAGGATTTTTATAAGAACGTTTTTTTGGTCGACCAAATTATTCAAAGCCAGCTCTACGAGATCGGCCTTCAAAAAAAGAATATCCTTCTTCATCAGTCCTTATCAAAAAAAGAAGGAGACCTGACCTGGAAACAATCTTCTTTGAAGATCCAGGTTCTCCCCCCCCTTGCTTTCTCTCTAATTGAAGAAAATTTTAGGAGAAGCCTCTCTGCCCTTGGGAAACCCGTTTCGATCCAGTCCTCCCCAAAATCAGAATCCCTCTATTTGGAGGTTAAGGTTCTGAATCGAATCACCCATCAACTTACCTTTGTCTCCTCTATCCCATTCGCTCTGAAAACGGCTCTTCGCCCGAGGATTGCTATTGTGATTGACGACCTAGGGGGTGAAAACAAAATTTCTCAAGAACTCCTTCGTTGGGATCTCCCCATCACCTTTTCCATTCTTCCTTTCACCCCGTATTCTAAGGTTCTTGCTGGAGAGGCTCACCGAAGGGGAAAGGACGTCATCCTCCATCTTCCCATGGAGCCTCACGGCTATCCGCAGACCCGTCCGGGTGAGGGAGTTCTCCTTGAAGAGATGGATGAGGCGAGGTTACTTCGCCAACTCTCTAAAGATATTGAGGCGGTCCCTTACATCAAAGGAGTCAGCAGTCATATGGGGTCTCGATTGATGGAAGATCCCGAGAAGATCAAGATCGTCTTTTTAGAATTGAAAAGGCGAGGACTCTTCTTTTTGGACAGTCGGACCACTCCTCAAACCGTTGGTCTCCAGGTTGCCGAATCCGTGGGCTTGAAGGCCATGGAAAGGAGCATTTTCATCGACAATTCATCGAATGAAGAAGATATCAAAAGGCAACTGGAACGGCTGATCCGCCTCTCTCTTTCCACAGGCAAAGCGATCGGGATTGGCCACCCTCATCCCTCCACGATTAAATACCTCAAAGAGATGATTCCTAAAATGAAGGAGAAGGGAATCGATATCGTCCCACTCTCTGCGGTGATGGAATAGTTAATAAACAAGCTCCAAACACCCATCACCAAATAATCATCAAAATTTCAATGACCGAAATTCTTAAAATCGGACTGATGGATACTTTTGTGAACTGGTGATTGGGATTTTTGGAACGATTTGAAATCTGCAATCAGCTGTAGATCTTCAGAATTTCATCTCGAGGAAGAGGTTTAAGCTCTTTACGAGCTTTTTGATCTATTCTCAAAACCCTCGCAGGCCCTTTCTTCACCTTACCGATGACTCGGAAGGGAATAGAATTTCTTCTGAAGGCTTTTTGAATTGGAAAGGATCTTTGGAGGAGTTCAGGGTTTAAT
Source organism: uncultured delta proteobacterium (assembly GCA_963827685.1). Classification (GTDB taxonomy): domain Bacteria; phylum Desulfobacterota; class BSN033; order BSN033; family UBA1163; genus UBA1163. The sequence goes on from CAWHBU010000004.1 coordinate 70,417, forward strand.
AATCACTTTGATCTGGGAAGCATTTTTGTCAATCTTTGTGCCCACCGAGGAGGAACAATAGGCACAGAGGTATTCATATTCCTCCCCTTCGGGTAAGACCAAAAGCAATCTCTTCCTTACGGGCACCGCTGCCTTACACCTGGGACAGTAAAGGGAGGTTGCTTCGAACTGTTCGAAACTGGGTTTCTGCATACCAATAATTATAAAAAAAGATGAGTCAGTAAACAACCATTTTTCGTCCTATTTGTGATTCCCCTGGGAGACCCGATAGAAATGTACCATCCTCACATCTGAGGGCCTCTTTGATGAAGAATGATTTTTTGATTTCTCCCTCCAGGATTAAAAATAGTCTGAGCCATATCAAAAGCCCTCGTGTTTGCATTTCTATTGACTAAAAAGCTGTTATGGGAAAGTGGTTAAAATTCCATTGGAACATGAATTTGGAAGATGATATAAAGAATAAGCAATGAGGGGAAAAGCCTTTCTTCGCTGTCTTTCTTTGATCCTCATCCTCCTTTTCAGCCTTTTTTTCACAGCGGAAGGAGGAGAGGATAATCTCTTTTCAAAAATAAGGATCAATCCGATTAAGGGCGATAAGAAGGCTCCGGATTTTTCTTTGAAAGACTTGAATGGTAAAAAGGTTGAAATAAAACAATTCAAAGGGAAGATTATCTTTCTCAATTTTTGGGCCACTTGGTGTGGTCCCTGCAAAGAGGAGATACCCAGCCTGGAGGTTCTGCACCAGCAGTTTCAAGAGAAAAATTTTGTCTTACTAACGATTTCTGTTGACTACGAAGGTTTGAAGCCTGTTCAGGATTTTATTAGCAAACATCATTACACCTTCCCTGTTTTACTCGATCCCAACTGCGAGGTCCTTGACCTTTTTGAAGTAAAAGGAATTCCAACGACCTTCGTCATCGACAAAAGGGGAAGAATGATCGGGAGGGCTATCGGTCCCAGGAATTGGAAAAGTCCAGAGGTTTTCTCTCTTATAAATCTCCTGATCGAAAAATAAGGGGAAGAAATAATGAAGAGGATGCCTCCGTTACGGGTGCGAGAGGTTGGTCCCCGCCACGGATAACTGAGAAGGTGTGAAAAAATTGTCTCGAGTTGAGAGGGCGGGTAGGGATATCGAAAGAGTTTTATAGCGATACCTCTTTGCGTCAACGACTCACGATGAAAAACTTCAATCATGCTTTTTACCTGCATAGCCTTAGTTACCTTTGCATCCAAACGACCGCTTTTGTAAAACTTTGAAAATATCCCTGCCCGCCCGGCAGTGCCAATTTTTTTACACCTTCCGAGGCATTACCAAATAAGGGTATAAGGATGGGACCTTGGCACAAGAATTGCTGAATAAAATATAGAACTTTAGTAAAATCGTTTATTTTTGAATTGTGATATTCCCACAGCTTAGTTTATAGGGAAGAGTATAAGTCCATAATTTCAAGTACTAAGAAAAAGCTCTTGGCCAGGGACCTAACTGAACTTAGGTCCCAGAACTGCTAAAACCTTCACCCCCCTTAAGGTTTAGCCAATAGGTCAAGAGCTTTTTTGTTTCAAATTTCAACACAATAGGGTCCAAAAATATACATGGTTGTAACTAATTTAAATTAAAAAAGTTTTGTAAATACAGTTCAAAATCATAGGTTTTAGCTGTAAGAATTAATTAACATTAAAAACCTACGGTTGTTTTCTATTTAAAATAAGGAGTTCATAGTATTTACTTATGTGTGTATTTTTATTAGTCTTTAAGAATATGATATTTTTCTTTCATGTTCTTGTTCAGAAATAATTCCATTGGGAATTGATTAATTTTTCAGAAGGAAGGTGACGAAATGGGGTTAAGGTCATTTGGCTTGGCTAAAGCGATATTCTTCCTTTCTTTGATCTTCATGTCGATGCCTTGTTCCTCATCCGCCCAGTCAGAAAGACCACGGTTGAATGTTGATCGATTGATTGAAGAGGCACTCCAGAACAATCCAGAGATTTCAGCGGCAAAGATAAAATGGGAGGTCTTTAAAGAAAAAATACCTCAGGCCTATGCCTTGGAAGATCCAATGTTCGGTTTTGGAATCGTTAGCCTTCCTACTAATTTCAGTTTTAAAGATGAAGACATGACGATGAAGGAATTTTCCATCTCTCAGAGGTTTCCTTTTCCCGGAAAGAGACCCTTGATGAAGGAGATGGCATCCAGGGAGGCAGAAGCTGTTTCCGCAGAGATTCAAGGGAAGATACATCAGATTATTAAGGATGTGAAGACAGCTTACTACGATCTCTCTCATAACTACCGAACAACAGAAGTCACCCAAAGGAACAAAAGGATTCTGGAAGATTTTGCCAAGATCGCTGAAACGCGCTATGCCGTTGGGGAGGGGATACAACAGGATGTGTTTAAGGCCCATGTGGAGGTCTCTAAAATGGTGGATGAACTCATTATGTTGAGTCAACGGAAAAAAGCGCTCGAAGCAAAACTGAATGCTTTGCTGAATCGACCTCCAGAAACGCCTATGGATGAACCTGAAGACGTGGTTTTCAGAAAATTTCCTTTCACCATTGAAGAGCTCCAGAAGATGGCCTTAGAAATGAACCCTGCTCTGAAGGGAATGAAAAAGATGATCGAAGCCAAGGGAAAAGCCTATGCCCTTGCCAAGAGAGAGTATTACCCTGACTTTAATTTCAAATTTGCCTATGGTCAGAGGGATAACGGGCCGGACATGAGACGCCGTGATATGCTCACAGGGATGGTAGAGATGAACATTCCCATCTTCTATAAGTCGAAGCAAGATCGAAAAGTGGCAGAGACAAAGGCTGAGATCCTGGCCACAGAGGCCCAATACCGGGCGATGAAGAATGAGGTCCTTTTCATGATTACTGATATGGCTTCTATGATCCAGCGCGGGGAAAGACAAATAGAACTCTACAAAACAGGAATCATTCCCCAGGCGAGCCTTCAAATCAATTCAGCCATGAGTTCCTATCGAGTGAATAAGGCTGATTTTATGACTCTATTGGATAGCCAAATGACGCTCTACAAATACGAGCTGGAGTATCATCAGGCGTTGACCGAGCATGAAAAGAATGCCGCCAACTTGGGGGCGACTGTTGGGAAACGGTTCTTGGAAGGGGGGGAAGGAAAGTGAAAAGATCGATTTGGATCGTCCTTTTTTGGGTCCTGCCTTGGCTGGTTTTAGGATGTGGAAGAGGGAAAGAGACCACCACACATCGGGGACATAAAGAGGAAGTGAAGCAGGAGGCGAAAAAAGCGGATGATATGGAGATGAAGAACCTGACCATGGAGTCCATCCAGAAGGAAGGAAAGATGGAGGAGGTGGCTCCTGGGACAGTTCAAATCTCTCCTGAACGACAACAGCTCATCGGTGTCAGAATCGGAGTCGTAGAGATGAGATCTCTTGAGAAGGTGATCCGGACCGTAGGCAGGGTGGACTATGACGAAAAGAGGATCGTTACGGTCTCACCCAAAATCGGGGGTTGGATTGAAGACCTTTATGTCGATTTCACAGGCAGATTTGTCAAACAGGGAGATGCTCTTCTAACCATCTACAGCCCGGAATTAGTGTCCACTCAAGAGGAATATCTTATCGCTCTTCGAGCAAAGAAAGATTTGGCAAAGAGTCCGTTTCCAGACGTGGCCGGCAGCGGAGACTCTCTTGCAGAATCTGCCAAGCGCCGCCTGAAACTCTGGGACATCAGTGATGATCAGATCAAAACCCTGGAAGAGAGTGGTCAGGCCAAAAAGACGCTCACTCTCTATTCGCCTTTTAGCGGATTCGTTCTGGAAAAATCAGCCTATAAAGGGATGAATGTTATGCCAGGGATCGCCTTGTATAAACTGGCTGACCTCTCGGTTGTCTGGCTCTATGCGGATATCTATGAATATGAACTTCCTTCCATCCGACTGGGGCAGCAAGCTTCCATTCAACTATCATATATCCCTGGAGAGACATTTACTGGAAGAGCAATCTATATCTATCCTTCTCTCAATCCGGAGACTCGAACAGCAAAGGTGAGGTTCGAGATCCCAAATGCTCATGAAAGGCTGAAACCGGAGATGTACGCCAATGTGGAGATTAAGGTTCCCTTAGGGCAGAAGTTAGCCGTGCCAGAAGGAGCAATCATTGATACGGGTGTCCGTCAGGTGGCGATCCTTGATAAAGGCAACGGTTATTTCGAACCGAGAGAGGTAAAGGTTGGGTCCAAGGTAGAAGGCTATTATGAGGTCATCAAAGGGCTCAAGGCTGGAGAACGGGTGGTGACGAGCGCTAATTTCCTCATCGACTCCGAATCGAAGTTAAAAGAAGCCGTGGGTGGTATGGCAGGTATGCCCGGAATGTAGCATGCAGGACATGGAAAATAAGAATTGCAGCCCCCTCACCCCGCCCTCTCCCCGTGGGGAAGAGGGAAAGGGTGAGGGGATGCGGGGGTTTCAATGATCAATAAACTGATCGAGCTTTGCGCCCATAACAAGTTCTTGGTATTTCTTTTGATAGGAATGGCATTGTTATGGGGATTGTGGTCCATCAAGAATATTAAGCTTGATGGAATTCCCGACCTTTCGGATACTCAGGTGATCGTCTTTTCGCGGTGGGACCGCAGCCCGGATATCATGGAGGACCAGGTGACGTACCCGATCATCTCGGCTCTTCTGGGTGTGCCGAAGGTGAAAGACATTCGGGGTTTCTCCGATTTTGGCTTCTCCTATGTCTATATCATCTTCGAGGATGGAACGGATATCTACTGGGCCCGCTCGCGGACACTTGAGTATTTGAGCAACATCCTGCCTCGCCTCCCGCAGGGGGTCAACGTTGAGCTGGCTCGCGACGAAACAGCCATTGGATGGGTGTTCCAGTATGCCCTCGTTGACAAGACAGGAAAGAATGATCTCTCCCAGCTACGTTCTTTTCAAGATTGGCATCTTCGGTATGCGTTGCAGGCGGTGCCGGGAGTGGCCGAGGTAGCACCCATCGGCGGGTTTGTCAAGCAATATCAAGTGAATGTGGACCCCAATAAACTGGTGGCTTACAACATTTCCATTGATCGAGTGATCGAAGCAGTGCGGGCAGGGAATAATGATGTTGGCGGGAGATTGGTCGAATTCTCCGGACTCGAATATATGGTTCGAGGCATTGGTTATATTAAGAAAGTCTCTGATGTGGAGAACATCGTGGTGGGTACCAGCAAGATCGGTGGCACTCCGATTCTGGTCAAGGATCTCGGCATGGTTACATTAGGCCCTGATATGCGACGGGGCATTGCTGAACTTAATGGTGAGGGAGAGGTCGTCGGCGGCATCGTCATCATGCGTTTCGGAGAGAATGCTCTGAAGGTGATCGAACGGGTCCGCACAAAACTTGAAGAGATAAAGCCTTCACTTCCCCCCGGGGTTGAGATCGTCACTACCTATGATCGCGGCGAGTTGATCGACCGTGCCATTGCGACTCTCAAAGATACGCTGCTTGAAGAACTCGTCATTGTCAGCATTGTGATCATGATCTTCCTCTGGCACATCCCGTCTGCCATCGTTCCCATGATTACGATCCCTATCACCATCATCCTCTCATTCATCCCGATGTATCTTATGGACCTGACCGCCAACATCATGAGCCTCGGCGGAATTGCTATTGCCATCGGCGCCATGGTGGACGCAGCCATCGTCGTGGTAGAACAGACGCATAAAAAACTGGAACATTGGGATGCGGTAGGAAGGCCGGGCAATTATAAGGACGTAGTGATCAGCGCCGTGAAGGAAGTGGGTGGACCGAGCTTTTTCGCTCTTCTGGTCATCGCTGTTTCATTTATGCCTGTCTTTACGTTAGCCGGCATGGAGGGTCGTCTCTTCAAGCCTCTGGCTTTTACAAAAAATTTTTCCATGGCCATCGCCGCTGTTCTGGCCATCACACTTGATCCTGCCATCCGTTTGCTCTTTACCCACATGGATCCCTACCAGTTTCGACCCAAATTCCTGTGCCGGATTGTCAATGCATTGCTGGTCGGGAAGATCCACAGCGAGGAAACCCATCCCATCAGCCGGCCGTTGATGAAGGTCTACCTCCCGCTCTGTGAATTTGTGCTGAGACACAAATGGGCCACTTTGATGGTGGCAGCCCTTGTTGTTTTTGGAACGGTCCCTATTTTCGAAAAGCTCGGATCCGAGTTTATGCCGCCTCTTTTTGAAGGCGATCTGCTCTATATGCCGATGGCCTTGCCCGGTATCTCTGTTACGGAAGCACAAAAGTTACTCCAGGTTCAGGATAAGGTATTGAAGAGCTTTCCCGAAGTCGATCTGGTCTTCGGTAAAGCGGGACGCGCAGAAACAGCGACCGATCCGGCTCCCTTTTCGATGATGGAGACGGTGATCCTTCTCAAGCCTGAGTCGGAATGGCCAGTGAAAGCTCGATGGTATTCTTCGTGGGCACCGGAATGGCTGAGAAAAATCCTTGGCAGGTTCTGGCGAGATCGTAGAACTCCTGACGAATTGATTTATGGTCCGGGGGGACTCGACGAAAAGATGCGATTTCCTGGGGTCTCCAACAGCTGGACCTATCCTATCAAAGCCCGCATTGACATGCTTTCGACGGGTGTGAGAACGCCGATCGGAATCAAAATCATGGGGGCGGACCTGGAAAAGGTTCAGCAGTTGGGTGAGCACATTGAGATGCTATTGAAGGATGTGCCAGGCACAAAAAGCGTTTTTGCTGAACGTACGGCCGGCGGGTACTTTCTTGACTTTACGCTTAAACGCCCGGAACTGGCTCGCTATGGTCTAACCATAGATCAAGCCAACAGCATCGTGATGTCGGCGATAGGGGGCGAAAACGTTACGACTACCATCGAGGGCAGGGAACGGTATCCGGTCAACGTCCGGTATTTCAGGGGTTTTCGGGATGATATAGAAAAACTCAAGAGGGTTCTTGTCCCTGTCCGGCCGGGCGGTCCAAGTCCAGCAGGAGGCATGGGTGGGGGAATGGGCGGATCAGGAGGAACAGTAGGCATACGGGTAGCCCATGTGCCCATTACGGAGATAGCTGAAATCTCAATGAAGACAGGCCCTGGCATGATCCGCGACGAAAACGGGCGGCTTTCCGGTTACGTTTACGTTGATCTTGACACCTCCAAACGCGATATTGGCAGCTACGTGGCAGATGCGAAGAAGCTCATCAAGGCGAATTTACAGCTTCCGGCGGGATACCAGTTGATCTGGAGCGGCCAGTTCGAGTTCATGGAGCGTGTCAAGGAACGTCTCTTTGTGGTCGTGCCTATCACTATTTTCCTGATTTTTCTGCTCCTCTATTTCAACACCCGGTCGATTACCAAGGCGATCATCATCTTCCTCGCTGTTCCCTTCTCGGCAGTCGGCGCGATCTGGTTTCTCTACTGGCTCGGGTACAACACGAGTATCGCGGTCTGGGTGGGTTTGATCGCTTTAATGGGTGTCGATGCGGAAACCGGTATGTTCATGCTTCTCTACCTTGATCTGGCCTATCATGAGGCCCAGGCAAAAGGGAGGATGAGGAATTGGAATGATCTCCGGGAGGCGATTGTGGAAGGTGCGGTGAAGCGACTTCGGCCTAAGGTGATGACGGTGGGCGTGATGTTTATGGGCCTCGTTCCCATCATGTGGTCAGTGGGCAGCGGCGCTGACACCATGAAGCGGATTGCCGCCCCGATGATCGGTGGCATCTTCACATCGTTCATTATGGAATTGGGTGTTTATCCTGCAATCTACGCCATATGGAAATGGAACTTTGGGCTGAAGAAGCAATTGAGTTCCAGCCAAGCATAAAATGAATGTGTTCAAACAGCCCCCTCTCTCCCATGCGGGAGGGGGTGGGGGTGAGGGGGACTTCGACCTGTGGTAGAATTTATCCACCCAGCCTTTTTGTTGATCGGGATCTTTGTACTGGCAAGGGCATCAACCTTCTTGGCCAAGCGATTTGGCATATCCGCTTTGACGATTCAACTTTCGATTGGGATTCTTCTCGGCCCCTCCCTACTCAATCTTTTGGGAGCTCCGATCATCCTAGGCACCTGGGGGAGCCCATCCCCCAATCCAATCCTCGCCATTTTAAAAATTCTTGCGGAGATTGGACTCATTCAGTTGATGTTTCTTGCAAGTCTGGAGGTGGATTGGCAGGAGCTGAAGAAATTATTAAAATCCTCTTTTTCCGTGGGTGCTTTGGGATTTGGTTTGACTGCGCTGAGTGTTGCGACCCTCACGCGGCTGTTTGTGGATCGCTGGGCAGAAGCCCTGGGGATGAGTGCGATCGTGTCAGCCTCCAGCTTTGGAATTTCAATTTATTGCTTGAGCGAGATGAAGGTCCTTGGTTCCCGGGTTGGTGTCACGGTATCAGGAGCAGCCGTCTTGAGTGGTTTGTTGACGATTCTGTTAATGATTGCAAGCCAAGCCACCAACTACGGAATGGCGTACGGTGTGTTGAGAATGGTGGTCGCTGTTTCCTGGTTTTTCGGGAAGCTCATCATGTTTCTTGCAATCGCCTACTTTTTGACCTCTCGATTCTTGAAACTATCTTCGAAATCTGGTTTTCAAAAAAGGCCCAGACAAATACTCATTGGATATCTTCTTCTGGTGGCTTCGTTGTATGCATGGGCGGCGATGCATTTTGGAAGTTTCGCTGCTGTAGGCGTTGCCTCTTTAGGAGGCGCGCTGCTCGGAATGTCAAACCGGGAGGCGAAAGAAAAAATTGCAAAAGGATTTGAATCCGTTTTGGCTTCGATCCCTGTGGGAATTCTATTCATAGTAATCGGAATGGAGGTGAATCTCAAGGCTGCAGAAAGTTCCACCTTTTTTTTCGCTGTTTTGCTCGCGGCAGTCGTCGGTGCAAAGCTAATTGGATGCTGGATTGCTACAAATAAAGGATATGAATCATCGCGTGAGCGGGCCTTGATCATGTTTGGAGTCTTGGCTCAAGGCGAAATGGGGATCGTGGTCGCTGCCTACCTATTTTCACGTGGGGTGTTGAATCCTGCACTCTTTAACGTAGCAGTTATAGCGGTGGTTTCGTTAACGATAGTCTCACCCGTCTTGATGAGGATTGCTTCCTCGGAATTCGGAGTTCAAACGACTTGTGTTCGAGGTGCTGGATCCGAAAGGTCTAATTCTTTTGGCCAAAATCCTTGAATTACAGATATCAATGATCATATTAATATGATAGAGGCGCCTCTATGAATTATAGTGTAGTTAAGAGGGAGGTGGTCGAGACGAAGAAGCTTATTATCCTGCTGATTTTATTCGTTTTTGTTGCGCCTGCCTATGCTGCCACGATTTACAAATGGGTGGATAAAGAAGGGGTTGCGAATTATTCGGATGATTACAGTAGAGTTCCTGCTCTCTATCGTGATCGGGTTCAAGCGCTGGAGTTTTTGACAGAAACGGGACCTCCTGTACAAACCCCGAAGACGACTCCAGGGAACAAAGAGGAAGTCAGGACGGATATTTATGGTCGAGATGAGACTTGGTGGAGGGAGAAAGTCCATCCGTGGAAGGAAGAGTTAAAAGAAGCCACTGGGAACTATGAGAACGCACAGAAAGAATATATGGAACAGGCAGAAGGATTGGGTGAGTTCAGATTTGGGAGGTTGAGCTTGACTCAATATCAAATGCTTTCTTATAGGCTAGAGGTTTTAAATAAGGAAATGGAGACGTATCAGGGGCAAATCACCGAGGCTAATGAGATGTTAAGCAGACTCTTCCAAGAAGCAAAAGAGACAAAGGCAGATCCTGCATGGCTTGAATAGGTTCGTTAAAATTCCTTGAAGGAGGTCTATGCGATGAATAGAGTGATTTCGGTTATTGGTGTATTTGTTTTTTGTTTGTTTATATTTGTATCGGCCCCTGTGGCTCAGCATTCACACGGAGGAATGTCCATGGGCACGCCAATGAAGATGGATACCAGGGAGGTTCTTGTTGAGGGAGTGAAGGTCACCTTTCAGATTATGGCCAATGATGAGCATAAGAAAATGCTTAAAGACATGAAGATGAAAGAGGGTATCGAGCCTGGAACGACTCATAACATCACGGTGACGCTGAAAGATGAAAAGACTCAAAAAGAGATGGCCAATGCTCAGATCAGCATGAAAGTGGTTGATCCCAAAGGGAAAGATCAGATCAAACCCCTTAAATACGATGGTGAGATGAAAAGCTATGATGCCTTTTTCGACCTTCCGGACAAGGGAAAGTATCAGGTCATGATTCTCTTTAAAATAGGGGATCAAAAAAAGACGGCCGGGATATATTATGAGATGAAATAACCAAATTCCAAGCACCAAGCATCAAGCACCAAATAAATTCCAATGACCAATATCCAAACTTTATATTTTTGTTGTCTGTTTTGGGTCATTGGGATTTGATTATTGGATATTGTTTGGAATTTGTGATTTGGTTATTGGAATTTAATTCAATGAGTTCATATTGAGGTAAGGGTTATTCATGGAATCTAAGGATCAAGCGAAAGAGTTAGAGCGAATAGACCTTTCCATCACAGGAATGTCCTGTGCCAGTTGTGCGTTAAAGATTGAAAAAGGGTTGGCCGGCCTTGAAGGAGTTTCGAAAGCGACGGTCAACTTTGCCGCGGAGAAAGCCACGGTTGTCTTCCATCCTGCCCAAACGGATGTTTCCCACTTCATCGACAAGGTGAAGGACTTGGGCTATGGGGCAAAGATGGAGAAGGTTGTTCTCCCCATCCAGGGAATGACCTGTGCCTCCTGTGTGAATAAAGTGGAGAAGGCTCTCAACTCTGTTAAAGGCGTGGTTCACGCAGACGTTAACTTCGCCACAGAAAGGGCATCGGTTGAATATATTCCTGAAGAGGTATCGATCAGGGATCTGAAGAAGGTTGTTGAAGAAGCGGGTTATCATGTTCTCGAGGTGAAAGAGGAAGATATCGTTGAGAAGGAAAGGCTTGCCAGAGAGGCAGAACTCTACCGATTAAAATTGAAATTCATCTTAGGGGCGATCTTCCTCGCTCCTATCTTACTCCTCATGTACGGGGCTTCTTTTTTTGAGAAATGGATGGGATTGTCGAAGGAAGGCAATTTCTTCCTTCAATTTCTACTGGCGACTCCTGTTCAATTCTGGATAGGTTGGCAGTTTTATGTTGGGTTCTGGAAGGCGACGAAACATAGGACCAGCGATATGAACACATTGATCGCTGTCGGGACCTCTGCGGCTTATCTCTATAGTCTTATCGTGACTTTTGTCCCTCACCTGATCATGGTCAAAGGCCTGATGGTGGATGTCTATTTTGATACCTCTGCAGCGATTGTTGTCCTTATCCTCCTCGGAAGATTCTTAGAGGCGAGGGCAAAAGGAAAAACTTCAGAGGCGATTAAAAAGCTGATTGGTCTTCAACCCAAGACGGCCAGGGTCCTCCGAAACGGAAACGAAGTGGATATCCCGGTTGAAGAAGTTGCCTTAGGAGATATGATCATAGTCCGTCCGGGTGAAAAAATTCCGGTGGATGGAATCATCAGAGAGGGTTACTCCTCTGTGGATGAATCGATGGTGACAGGGGAATCCTTACCCGTTGAAAAGAAAGCCGGGGATACTGCCATTGGCGCAACGATAAATAAGACTGGGACATTTAAATTTGAGGCGACCAAGGTTGGAAAGGATACGGTTCTTGCTCAGATCGTTCGGCTGGTTCAAGAAGCCCAGGGGTCGAAGCCCCCGATTGCCCGGATGGTTGATGTGATTGCAAGCTATTTTGTTCCTGTTGTCATCTCCATAGCGATCGTCACATTTATCGTCTGGTATCTCTTGGGTCCTCATCCAGCACTGACCTATGCCTTTCTCAACTTCGTGGCAGTGCTGATCATTGCCTGCCCTTGCGCCTTGGGATTGGCAACCCCCACCTCCATCATGGTGGGAACAGGGAAGGGTGCAGAAAATGGAATTCTGATTCGAGGGGCAGAGGCTCTGGAGACAGCGCATCAATTGAATACCATTGTCTTGGATAAGACTGGAACATTGACCAAAGGAGAGCCTTCTGTAACAGATATCATTGAGTCTGAGAAGTTTACTAAGAAAGAAATCTTGACATTCGCTGCCTCAGCTGAAAGGGGATCGGAACATCCTTTGGGCGAGGCGATTGTGAGAAAGGCAAGAGAGGAGGATTTAAATCTTCTGGATCCGAGAGACTTTCAGGCCATTGCAGGTCATGGGATTGAGGCGACGGTCGATTCAAAAAGAGTCCTCCTTGGAAATTTGAGACTGATGGAAGAAAAAAAGGTAAGTTTAAATGGGTTATTGAATAGAGCAGAACAGCTTTCCAATGAAGGAAAGACCTCTATGTTTTTGGCTGTCGAGGGGGAAATAGCCGGGATCATTGCTGTGGCAGATACATTGAAAGAGAATTCGAGGAAGGCTGTAGAGGCTTTTCACCAGATGGGATTGGAAGTAGTGATGCTTACCGGAGATAACCAACGAACCGCCAAAGCCATTGCAAATCAGATTGGAGTTGACCGAGTCCTGGCAGAAGTTCTTCCTGAGATGAAGGCAGAAGAGGTGAGGCGGCTTCAGTCGGAAGGGAAAAGGGTCGGGATGGTGGGAGATGGTATCAATGATGCCCCTGCCTTGGCTCAGGCCGATGTGGGAATTGCGATTGGAACAGGGACCGATGTGGCGATGGAGTCCTCGGACATCACTTTAATTGGTGGGGATTTAAGAGGAATCGTGACGGCCATTGCATTAAGCAAGGCGACCATTCGGAATATCAGGCAGAATCTCTTTTGGGCTTTTGCTTACAATACGATTCTCATTCCTGTCGCCGCAGGAGTTCTTTTTCCATTTTTCGGTATCCTTCTCAATCCCATCTTTGCCGCAGGGGCCATGGCAATTTCATCGGTCACGGTGGTTTCAAATGCACTAAGACTTCGGAGGTTCAAACCGCCAATGTAATTACCGAATTAAGGAATTGCGAATTAAGAAGTTAGAAATTCCTCAATCCCTAAATTCCTTAATTCCCAAATTTGGGAGATAGAAAGGAGAATTCTATGACAAACTTTTTTGCTGATAATTCCCTATCCATCGGCAATACACCGATGGTTCGAATCAATAGGATGGCTCAAGGACTCAAAGCCACAATTCTTGCCAAGATCGAAGGTCGAAATCCTGCCTATTCGGTCAAGTGCCGGATAGGAGCGAATATGATCTGGACAGCAGAAAAGCAGGGACTGCTCAAACCCGGGATGGAGATCATTGAACCGACAAGCGGCAATACAGGCATCGCATTAGCGTATGTGGCAGCTGCAAGAGGGTACAAACTGAATGTCACCATGCCTGAGACCATGTCGATGGAAAGACGGAAGGTGCTTGCCATTCTCGGTGCAAACATCATCCTGACTCCAGGAACCAAAGGGATGAAAGGGGCAATCGAAGAGGCCGAGCGAATTTTGGCTTCGAGTCCCAATTACTATATGCCCCAGCAGTTTAAGAATCCTGCCAATCCGGAAATTCACTTCAAGACCACGGGTCCGGAGATCTGGGAGCAGACGAATGGTGGGATAGATGTGCTTGTTTCGGGAGTGGGCACAGGGGGAACCATCACAGGGGTGTCACGATACATTAAGAGAGAAAAGAAGAAGAAAATGATTAGCGTTGCGGTTGAACCGGTGGAGAGCCCTGTGATTACGCAACGCCTTGCCGGGGAAGAGCTCAAGCCTGGACCTCACAAGATTCAGGGAATTGGTGCCGGATTCATTCCAGACACTCTGGATTTGACTATGGTGGATCGCGTGGAGCAGGTTACAAGCGAAGAGGCGATCGAGTATGCAAGGCGGCTTTCCCGTGAGGAAGGCATCCTTTCGGGTGTCAGTTGTGGTGCAGCGATTGCCGTTGCTCTGAGGCTTGCCAGGATGGAGGAATTCAAAGGGAAAACTATCGTGACGATTCTTCCTGATTCGGGCGAACGTTATCTCAGCGGGCCGCTCTTCGAAGGAGTTTTCGACGAGGCCGGTCTTCCAAGGATATAATGCAAAAATTCGGCATGCCTTGATCTTAGGGACTGCAAATTTGATTTAAAAAGGAGAGCCTGCCATGAAAAAGGTTAAGAAATATGCTTTCACTGCGGTCTTAAACATATCTTATGAAGAGGCAGTCTCCAAGATCACGGACGCCTTAAAGGAAGAGGGCTTCGGGGTTCTCACGGAGATCGATGTGAAGGCGACCTTAAAAAAGAAATTGGGCCTGGATTTCAGGAAATATGTGATCCTTGGGGCCTGTAACCCACCCTACGCCCATCGAACCCTACAGGTCGATCTTGACGTGGGGCTCTTCTTCCGTGCAATGTGATTGTCTACGAAACGGATGACAAAAAGGCGTATATTTCGGCTATCAATCCAGTATCTGCTTTGGAGGTTATTAAAAACGAAGAACTGAGAAAGATTGCCGAGGAAGTTTCTGAAAAGTTGAAAAGAGTTGTCGAAAAAGTCTCTTAAAGATCGGTAGATGTAAGACCTCAAAAATATAATAGCGGGGCCTTCAGTTAAAAGTCTAATCATGCTGATCGCAATTTGTGTGGAGGGTCTACAATGTTGAAAATGCTCACAATCGCTCTGATGCTACTTTATTTCTCTTCAAATCTGGCAATGGCCAATGAAGGGCATCCAAAAACCTTGGCACAGGTGACGGATCCGAAAGCATTCAAACTTCTAAAGGAAAAGTCCATTGACCCCAAAACGGGATTACCGAAGACCCTGGATCCAGATCTTTTTAAGGGAAAGGCTAAGAAGGCTTATCAAATTGCAAAAGAAATACCCGAGATTCTAGCCAAAATGCCATGTTTTTGCGAATGTGAAGTCTACGGTCACGAAAATCTCTTGGATTGTTTCATTGATAATCACGGCGCAGGATGAATGATCTGCCAGGAGGAGGTCCTCTTGACGAAAAGACTTTTTGATCAAAAGATGCCAATTGAGAAGATCAAGGAAGAAATTATAAAGAAGTTTAAATAACTTTAACTGGAGTGGATGCTTGATTCGGACGAAAGGGGGATATCGTAATGATTTATAGGAAGAGGCTCATTTCAAAAAGATTGTCAATTTTAATTCTTTTTTTCGTCGTCAGTATTTTCGGCGCAGAACAAGTTTTCTCTGCTGTATTGACCGAGGAGGAAAGAAATAATATCGCGGTTTATGAGAAGGTGGCAGACGGGGTCGTTAATGTCACCAGTACAGCCATCCAGATGGATTTTTTCTTCAACGCCTACCCAGCCCAGGGATCCGGGTCGGGCTCTATCATTAATACGAAAGGCTATATCTTGACCAACCATCACGTTGTGGCCGATGCGCAAAAATTAGAGGTGACGTTAGCGGATGGGTCGAAGTGGCCCGCCAAATTGGTAGGGTCAGATCCAGATAACGACCTCGCAGTGATTAAGATTGACGCCCCTAAGGAGAAGTTAAAGGTCATTTCCATGGGAGATTCAAAGAATTTAAGGATCGGCCAGAAAGTCCTGGCTATCGGGAATCCTTTTGGCCTGCAAAGGACGTTGACCACAGGAATTATCAGTTCCCTTGGCCGGACCATCCGGTCTGAAGTGGGCACGTTAATCGAAGACGTGATTCAGACCGATGCCGCCATTAACCCAGGAAACTCCGGAGGTCCCCTCCTCAACTCCGATGGAGAAATCATCGGAATCAATAGTGCCATTCTCAGCCCATCCGGCGGAAGCGTGGGGATTGGTTTTGCCATTCCCGTTAATACAGCAAAACGAGTGGTTCCAGACCTCCTTTCAAAAGGCTATGTAACCTATCCCTGGATCGGTGCGAACATTCAATCGCTCATCCCTGAGATGGCGAAATCTCTTAAACTTAGAATACAACGAGGAGCGATGATTACGGAAGTGGTAAAGGCTGGCCCTGCTGATAAGGCAGGTCTGAAAGGGGGCAATCAGAAGATTCAAGTTGGTAATATGATTGTGTTCGTGGGTGGAGATATCGTGGTGAAGGCGGACCAACATGATGTGAAAACAAATGATGAGTTGATCCATTATATTCGTGAGAAGAAACCGGGGGATACCATTCTCCTTAAAGTCTATCGAAAAGGAGATCTTATTGATGTGAGGGTGACTCTCGGCGAAAGACCGAGGAAGAGGTAATCAAATGGGAATATTATGGGCTCAGTGGGGTTGGCGTGATTATGGCATGGGGCCAGGCATGATGTGGGGATGGTGGGGAATGGGATGGATCTTTATGATCATTTTCTGGGGACTTATCGCCCTGGGTTTGGTCTTTCTCATTCGATGGCTCGTTGGGATGACGAAAGCCAACAAATCGGAGGAATCTGCTCTCGATATCCTGAAGAAACGCTACGCCCTTGGAGAGATCAATAAAGAAGAATTTGAACAGAAGAAAAAAGATCTCCTGCAGTAATCTTTATGAAGTGACTCATTGAATTTTATAAAAAATACCTGTTGAATACCGCCCAGCTCTGCTGGGCGGATGAAAACAGGTTCGCGAAGCGATAAGACATGGTATAAGTACTGCATGAGCTCGATAAAAAGAACAAGCCATGCGGTCTACGATTTGAAATATCATATGGTATGGGTTCCCAAATATCGGAAGATGATATTGGGAGGTGAGTTGGCAAAAAGGCTTAAGATGAGTTTTGAGCAAATATCGGAGAGGTACGAGTTTGAGATAGATACGATGGAGGTAAAGGATGATCATGTTCATTTATTTTTGTCTGCCCCTCCTCGGTATTGTCCGGCAGAGATTGTGCAGATCATAAAGAGTATCTCGGCGAAAATGGTGTTCAAGCAGTTTCCAGAGGTGAAGAAAGAGCTTTGGGGTGGAGAGTTTTGGAGTGATGGGTATTTTGTTCGGTCTGTTGGAGACAAAGTTACCTCTGAAGTCATACGTCGCTATATAAAGTATCAGCAACAGGAGCAATTAAGTTTTGAATTTTAATGCCCCGCAGCTCTGCTGCGGGGTTCTTTACTGAATGGTGCTTGACTCTTTAATGATCATTCAACAATTCTAACGCAGTTCTGGCTTCCAAATTCATTCGGGACACAGCCGGCGCAGGAAGGATCATTTTCCCAGTCGCCATCTTTGAGAAACCGATATTCATATCTTCCTGGCTTCAAAGGGAGAGTTGTTCTCCATCTACTTTCCCTTCACATGGCACTGGGTGCACATCGTCGGGCCGGCAGGTTTGTTGGCTTTCTTTAGCTCATCATGGCAACCCTTGCAGGTAATATGAAAAGCATCGTTGACTGAGGGCGTATTCCCCTCCGCACCGGCCTTGTGACACTGTGAATTTTTGAATTAAGAGAAATAGTCTTCTTAAAAATATTTTGAAAAAACACTTGATATTTTTTGAAGATTATATTAAATTTGGTTTAAGTCAATTTTTGTAACAGTATGAGGAGCACTTTTGAGCCATATGGAAACGAGAGGGATTCCAGAAGTTTTTCCAAAAGAATCTATGATGATGTGCATGATGGCCATGTGTTATCATAATGGTAGGGGAGGCCCGTCCATGTAACGTCATCGGGATATTTTTCTAACGCCAGGCAACCCACTACCCAAAGAAATGGTCAGTGGGTTTTTTATTTTTGTAATCATTTAACCAAGTAACTAAAAACTAAAGAGCGTAATTAAGCCATATGAAAACGATAATAACTCCAGGGAACTTTTTAAAAAAACTTAACCGATCTATGATAATGTGTTGCATGACCATGTGTTGTCTGCTTGGTATGGGAGGTCCGCCTATGTAAACATCATTATAGTAGCGTTTGTATTGTCGGATAACCCACTACCAAGAGAAATGGTTAGTGGGTTTTTTGTTTTTAATGCACAAATAACCCGAATGGGACCGAATTTTACGAACCAGATTCGAATCATTCGCTAATCATTCGGCTCATTCGTTATCTATCAAAAAAGGAGGTCAAGAAAATGGCAACAAGAGGATTCGAAACATTAGCACTCCACGCCGGACAGGAAACCCCTGATCCAACCACAGGATCAAGAGCCGTACCCATTTATCAAACAACGTCGTATGTCTTTCAGAATACGAAACACGCAGCAGATCTCTTTGCTCTTAAAGAATTCGGGAATATCTATACCCGGATCATGAACCCCACCAACGATATTTTCGAAAAAAGGGTTGCCGCCATTGAAGGAGGCACTGGCGCGTTGGCAGTGGCTTCGGGACAGGCTGCCGAGACGTTTGCGCTATTAGCCGTAACGCAGGTAGGTGACGAAATTGTGTCAGCCAATAATCTTTATGGTGGCACCTATCAGCTATTCCATTACACTTTCCCCAAGTTGGGGAGGAAGGTCAAATTTGTGGATTCAACAAGGCCGGAGGAATTCAAAAAAGCCATCACCGATAAGACGAGGGCCATCTTTGCTGAGACGATTGGTAATCCAAAGTTGGATGTGCCGGATTTTGAGGCCATTGGTCGTATAGCGCATGAGGCGGGCATTCCTTTTGTCGTCGATAATACGGTCGGCGTCGGACTGGTTAAGCCAATCGATCATGGAGTGGATATAACCGTTCTTTCAGCCACTAAATACATCGGTGGACATGGTACATCGATCGGAGGGGTAATCGTCGATTCGGGGAAGTTCGACTGGAGTAACGGGAAATTCCCCGAATTTACCGAACCCGACCCGAGTTATCACGGATTGAAATTCTGGGAAACCTTTGGAAATTTTCCTGGTCTAGGGAATGTTGCCTTTATCATCAGGGTCAGGGTGCAACTGCTCCGTGATTTGGGTGCATCTTTAAGCCCTTTCAATGCCTTTCTATTCCTTCAAGGATTGGAGACGTTACCGTTAAGAGTAAAGAGGCATTCCGAAAATGCACTTCAAGTCGCCCAATTTTTGAAGAAGCACCCTTTAGTAACGTGGGTGAACTATCCAGGGTTGGAAGGGCATCCAAGTCATAAGTTGGCGCTGAAATATCTAAAAGGCAACTTTGGAGGTCTGGTGGGTTTCGGTATAAAAGGAGGGTTGGAAGCGGGAAAAAGGTTTATTGAATCAGTGACACTTCTTTCTCACCTTGCCAATATTGGAGATGCAAAGAGCCTTGTCATTCATCCCGCTTCGACAACCCATCAGCAATTAACCCGGAAAGAGCAAGAGGAGACAGGCGTAACCGAAGATTTTATCAGGCTCTCCGTTGGTTTAGAGGATGTAAAGGATATCAAGGAGGATATCAACCAAGCTTTGGAGAAGGCAGCGAGGTAAACAGAGATGTCAGTGTTAAGTTCATTGTCTAATAAAATGGATAGGGTTACAGGGGCATCTAATGAGAATGCCGGTGTTCCGGGACAGGATTTGAAGACAAGGGCGAGTAATAGCGTGGGTCTTGTGCAAACAAAGTATTTTCATTTTGCACTTCCGCCCAATGAACTCATCCTGGAGGGTGGTGAAAAGCTCGGTCCAATTACGGTCGCTTATGAGACCTACGGCAAACTGAATGATCAGCGATCCAACGGCGTTCTCATTCTTCATGCCCTCTCAGGCGATGCCCATGCTGCGGGTTTTCATAGAAGAGAAGAAAATCCAGGGTGGTGGGATAATATGATCGGGCCGGGCCGGGCCTTTGATACGAATAAATATTTCATTATTTGTTCAAACGTTCTCGGAGGTTGCAGGGGAACCACCGGTCCATCTTCCATCAACCCCAAGACAGGGAAAAAATATGGTCTCGATTTTCCAATCATTAGTATTTCAGACATGGTCAATGTGCAAAAGCACTTGATTGATCATTTGAAGATCGACCGGCTGCTTTCAGTGGCAGGCGGTTCAATGGGTGGCATGCAAGCCTTAGAGTGGCTGACTGCTCATCCAGAACGGCTGAAGAGTGCGATCGTTATTGCAACGGCGGCAAAGCATTCACCGCAGCAGATTGCATTTCACGAAGTCGGAAGGCAAGCGATTATGGCTGATCCTCACTGGAAGGAGGGTCATTATTACGGTGGGCTTCCTCCCGCAAAAGGGCTTTCCGTCGCCCGTATGATCGGTCATATCACCTATATGAGCGAAATCTCAATGGCGGAGAAATTCGGAAGGCGTTTGAGTCACAACGGGAAACCCCATAAACTTAGCATCGGTTTTAAAGTAGAGGAATACCTGCACAACCGGGGGGATCATTTTGTGAAAAGGTTTGATGCCAATTCTTATCTCTATATCACGAAGGCCATAGACTCTTTCGATGTTTCACGGGGCAAAGAACTCTATGAAGTATT
Organism: uncultured delta proteobacterium; assembly: GCA_963827685.1. GTDB lineage: Bacteria > Desulfobacterota > BSN033 > BSN033 > UBA1163 > UBA1163. The sequence continues at coordinate 90,657 of CAWHBU010000004.1, forward strand.
CAAGGGGAATAAAGCTAAAGTCCTTGTTCTGGGATTTAAGTCGGATTGGCTCTACCCGGCTTCTCAATCAAAGGAAATTGTAAAGGCTTGCAAGTTGACAGGGGTGGATACGACCTATTGTGAGATCGATTCAACTTATGGACACGATGCCTTTCTCCTTGAGGTTGAGGAGGAGACACATCTCATTAAACATTTTCTACACAAGGTATCTTTTGAACAAGGGGTAATAGATGAATATGAGGTAAGGGAATATGCAATCTGAACCTCCTTCGTTAGAACACAGGGCCATCCTTAATTGGGTCAGGCGAGGCTCTTCCGTGCTCGATCTCGGTTGCGGCGACGGGGTATTATTGGATCTCCTTGTCCGAGAGAAGAGTGTCAGGGCCCAAGGCATTGAGATTGATGAACAGGCCATCTATCAATGTGTTGCCAAAGGACTAAGCGTATTCCATGAAGACATCGATCATGGCTTATCCGACTACTCAGATCAGTCTTTTGATTATGTGGTACTCAATCAGAGCTTCCAGCAGGTGAAAAATCCTGACATTGTATTGAAGGAAGCCTTAAGAGTAGGCAGAGAAGTCATCGTCGGTTTCCCTAATTTTGCCCATTTCCTGGCTCGTTTGCAGATATTCTTTAAGGGCAAAACGCCAGTGACACCTTCCCTGCCATACGAATGGCATGATACCCCTAATCTCCATTTTTTAAGTATTTCAGACTTTACCGCGTATTGCCATCGGAGAAACATTAAAATAGAGAAGGAGTCTTTTATTGGAAGAAATAGAAGAGTGAGGATATTCCCAAATCTTTTTGCGTTGGCAGGAATCTTTCTCATTTCAAATGGATCCACCTAAGATTGCAGCCCACGCCCATTTAATCTTAAAATAGAATAACCTTATCATAGTGACAGCCGTGTGCCGATGAAAGAACAGTTCTATATCCAATGGCATATTACCAACCTTTGCAATCTTCGTTGCCAGCACTGCTATCAAGACGATTTCTCAAAGAGGAACGATCTGGATTGGGCAGGGCTTAAGAAGGTATGTGATAACCTCCTCAACACAATGAGGGATTGGGATAAAACAGCCTGTATTCATCTCACGGGCGGCGAGCCTTTATTAAAACCCGAGCTATTTCCCCTCCTCAATCATTTAGACCAGCATTCAATGGTTGAAGAGTTGGGGATCATCACCAATGGTCTTCCCATTGATCGAGAGACGATGAAGAGGTTATCTGGGTTTTCAAAATTAAGGAAAATAAAGATTTCTCTGGATGGAGGGAATGCAGAGACGAATGATTCCATTCGTCAAAAGGGAACTTTCGATAAGGTAATGAAAAATATTCCCTTGATCAAAAGGGAAGAAAGATTTGAGATCATTTTAATGCTCACTGCTATGAAAAGAAATTTTAGGAGCCTTCTATCTCTCTTCAAGCTCTGTCAGGATTTAGGCATTGATGGATTGATCATCGAACGGTTCATTCCTTTAAGCAGAGGAAGAGAAAGCTTGGATGAAGTGCTAAGTAAGGAAGAATGGAAAGAAATGATAGGAATGCTTTCAGATTTTATCTCAACCCAAGAAGAGGATTCCTTTTTTCCTTACCAAGCCTTTCAGATCGGTTTCAGTGGAGAGGAGGCGGAACTATTGGGTGCTCCTTGTGTCATTGGAGTGGATGGTCTTTGCATCATGCCTGAGGGAAGTGTTTTTCCCTGCCGAAGATTTCCCATTTCAATAGGAAACCTTTTGGAAACCCCCTTAAAACAGATATGGGAAGAATCAGAACTTTTAGAGAAATTGAGAAGGAAAGGGAACCTCAAAGGGAAATGCGGAAGCTGTGAGATAAGAGACTGCCGAGGTTGCCGAAGCCTGGCACTCGCTTTGACAGGTGACTTTCTGGAAGAAGACCCACACTGTTCGTATCAGGACGTTTAGCATAAGCTGTGGCAAAAGATTATCGGTTGAGTGGTACAAAAAAGGTAGGGTCGTTTCCGACCCTACCCCTGGTATCTGATTCTAATTTCGACTTCAGTTAAAACTTAAGAATCTCCAGGCTGTTATTACTCTCGACACTTAGTCTATAGTGCATCCAGTGTTCCGTCGTTTTTGTACCTGGCAACCAATATATCCTTGTTTTTCCCCGATTGGGCATACCCCACGACTATGATCTTACCGTCTGGTTGGGTGGTGACTGCAAAGCCCCAATTATTGCTATCGGGTGGGCAGTTCGAAAGAACAAGGCCCTCCTTCCCAAAGCTGCTATCCATCGTTCCATCGCTGTTGCACCTTGCAATATATGCCTCCTTTTTTGGACCGGATAAACTATTACCCACAATCACGATCTTTCCGTCCGGCAGAAGGGCTACCGCCTGACCCCAGTTGCCCTTTTTGGCCATGCTTTGGTACGAAGCAATGCCACCCATTCCAAAGGTCGTGTCAGGTTTTCCATTGGCATTATATCTCAATAGTAAAATGTTCGTGTTTTCTCCAAGGCGGGTATTCCCAGCCACGATGATCTTCCCATCGGGTTGAATCGCTATGGAACGGCCCCAATCGCGTCCTCCTGGTGGGCAGCTAGAGGGTGCAACGCCCCCTTCACCAAAGCCCTTATCTAGTGATCCATCGGCGTTATATCTCACGGTCAATACATCGCATTTTTTTGTTGTATAACTCACCCCTACCATCACAATTCTACCATCAGGCTGGATGGCGACAGCACGACCCCAGACATTCGCATCGGATAAACCTTTATAAGTGACAACACCTCCTTTTCCAAAGGAGCTATCCAATGACCCATCACTGTTATACCTCAGAATCATTGGTTCATAGTTTTTGCCATTATGGGTCGAGCCTACCACTACGATCCTTGCATCGGATTGAAGCATGACTCCGAAACTCAGATCTTTGTTTTCCTTTGTCTGGCTTCTATAAGTGGTGACGCCACCTTTCCCAAAAGTGCTATCAAGTGATCCATCGCTATTGCATCTCAGAACCAATACTTCCCTGCTTTTGTCATAATAGGAATCACCCACCACAACGATCTTTCCATCTGGTTGGAGGGCAACCCCAGAACCGTAATGATTGCCCTTTCTTTTTTCTCCATAAATGAAAACACCGCCCACCCCAAAGGCATTGTCTCTTGTTCCGTCGCTGTTAAATCTCAATACCAGTGTTCGGTGTTTTTTGCCGTTATAGCTTACACCCATCACCACAATCTTTCCATCTGGCTGGATGGCGACGGCACGACCCCACTCACTATTCTGGGGTGTAGATTTGTAAAGGATAAAACCCTCCGGTGGATTGAAGCCGGAGCCAGAAGAGTCTCCGGGAGTTGCAAGGCCAATGAGAAGCAATAAACCAACAAAATATGCGATTGACACAAAAATGGCTTTAAGCATATCGCCCTCCTTTCTTCCCTTCAGTATTTCCAGTAATGTTCCTCCACTTTCGCACGAAACCCTCTGCGGCTTCAGGAGGAGTGCCTAATAGCTCTGCTCATGGGCTTTGAGTTTTCCACAACCAATGCCGAGTCTGCAAAGGGTCCTTCTTATTCCGTTGAAGTTCTTTTCGTAAATATCCGCTTCTGACACGTTATTTCTCTTTCTTCGCCTACATCTAATTCACCCTTACCACAAACTTATTTACCAGGTCAAACAAAATTTCCATTTTTTTCCTGTTGTAAGTGCTCCGCAAATTTCACCTGTCCAAGGTTGGCCGATTTAAGATTTAGATAAGATTACGAGTTAAAACGTTCATGAATTAGCCGATATGGGTCGATGATGATTCCCTCTTACAATCTCTTGAAAGACCATAGTTTCAAAACATCGGTTTAATGCTCACTCCGATTCAAAATACCGTATTTTTCGAAGTAGAATGGGGTGTTTACCCCATTTACTTTCCAGTCCTTTCTTATAATTTAGGAGGCAAGGCACATTCTTGATCGAAAATCATTAGTAAAAAGGGCAGATTATGTAAGATTCAGCAGTCTTAGCAAGAATGGGGAAAAAGGGGAGGTGGAGTTATGAAGAGAGGAGGTTTAGTTTCTTTATTTATTTTTTTATTTGTCTCAGCTTTAGTCTTTTTCACTCACAATAGTGTCAAGGGGGATTCAGAGTTTGTTGGTTCTGAAGTTTGCAAAGATTGCCATGAGGCCCAATATAACAAGTTTATAGGATCCATCCATGGGAAAAAGGCAATTCCAGGCAATCCTGCTAACAGGGATGGGTGCGAATCATGCCACGGCCCCGGCGCCCAGCATGTTGAAAAAGGCGGGGGAAGAGGTGTTGCCATCTTTGCGTTTAGCAAAAAGGAAAGTTCTACTGCCAGGGATTCGAAATGTCTCGCATGCCATGAAGATATGAGAGGCGTGCAAAACTGGAATCTTAGCAAGCACAAATCTTTTCTCGTCACCTGCCACGACTGCCATTCCATTCACTCACCCATGCAGAAAAAAGATCTTCTCAAATCTCCAGAACCTGATCTCTGCTTTGGGTGCCATAGGAACATCAGAGCCCAATTCAACAAACAGTCACATCATCCAGTAAAAGAGGCATTTGTCGGTCGGCAGGCGCTAAAATGCTCAAGTTGCCACAACCCGATGGGTACTTTTGACATCAAAACGATGATCAAGGCCGATTCGGTAAATGATCTCTGTTATAAATGCCATGCCGAAAAGAGAGGACCCTTTGCATTTGAGCATATGCCTGTTCCAGAGAACTGCCTAAACTGCCACGAAGTTCATGGGAGTAATCATAGCAGGCTTCTGACCAGGAGGGTGCCTCTCCTTTGTCAAAGCTGCCATGATACGGTAGGAGGAAGGCATAATACCGACCCCTATACCAATCTTCACTCTTTCTCGGGTACTGCTACAGCCGGGAAAAATAGATTTTTCGGCAGGTCTTGTCTGAACTGCCATGGGAATATTCATGGAAGCAGCCTTTCTGAATTCTTTGTGCGATAGGGGGTGAGACAATGAAAGCGAAAATTATAATATTTGCACTGACTATAGGCCTCGTACCATTTTCCAGTGCCTTTTCTCAGAATAAGACAATAGAGGGCGAGGTTTCCTTAGAAGGAATATTTGTGGATGTGGACGCGAAAGAAGGCGGTAAAGCAAAGTTCACCGAATACAGAGACCTTAGGGAAGATGGCGGCTTTTATGGAAGGGCAAGGCTGAATCTTGATACCGATAATTATTTCCTGAACTTCAACGCGGGCGATTTGGCCTACGACACCCAATATTATAAGATAGAGGGTGGCATGTGGGGGAAATTCAAGTTTGATCTTTTTTATGACGAAATACCCCATAATATTACCTTTGATGCCAGAACCCCTTTTATCGGGGCAGGGCACGATCTCTTAGTCGGTGCTCCCAATCCGAATTTCCCTGCATGGAACACATTTGACTATTCCATCCTAAGGCATCAATACGGAACCGGCTTCAAAGTCGACGCGATTCGCCCGTTCTTTCTCGATGTCTCATTTCAAAGGGAAAACAGGGATGGAATCAAGCCTGTAGGCGCGGCAGAAACAACTCCAGGAGGCAGAGCCTTTGAGCTTCCAGAACCTGTTGACTACGTAACAAACAATCTGAAAGTTTCAGCAGGATATGCTCAAAAACCTCTGTTCTTGTCGTTGAATTATATCCACAGCGATTTTAACAACAGCAACGCTTCCCTGACTCTACCCTCCAACTTCAGCGCCCCCAATGCTTTCTCCCTTCCTCCTGATAATACCTATGATAAGGGAGCTTTTAAGGGTGCGGTCAATCTCCCCTTCAATAGCAGATTTAGTACGAACATGGGATTTTCAAGGGGGACATCGGACACATCCATTGTCTCTCTTATTTCTTCAGGTTATACGGGAAAAGTCGATAATGTAAATTATGACTTTGCACTCACTTCAAATCCTATGCGTTTTCTCGACGCAAAAGTGTACTATAAGTATTACAAGAGGTTTAACAAATCTGATGATCCTACCGGCGTTGTGAATATCTTCTTAAATTACAACGTTGCTACTTACGGAGGAGAACTTGGTTTGAGGCTCCCCGAACATTTTTACCTCTCCGGCGGCTATAAATATGTCAAGACAGAGAGAAATAGGGAGGGAGTAACGGACCCGGCAGAGATTCTACCCTTCAACATGGACAACATCTTTTTTGCGAATTTAAAATGGAGCGGGGTCGATTTTCTGGAGGCAAGGGTAGGATATGAGAAATTAGATAGAGACGCCCGATACCGAACCGTTGAAAGCGCTGTTAACCCAGCCCGAATATTTGCTTATGCAGCACAGAATAGAGATACTGTTAAGGCCATTCTCGATATCTTCCCTTTGGAAAATCTGAATTTGGGCCTTGAGTACAGGTATGCAAACACAGATTATTCGGACACGATATTTGGATTGACAGGCAACAAAAGGAATGAGTTCGAGGCCAGTGCCGATTATAGCATAGGGAAAATTGCTAAAGTATATGCCTATGGCGATGTGGGACGGACTAAATTCAACCAATTACAATTTGAGGGCACGACTCTTCTCCCTTGGCAAGCGGATCAATGGGATAAGACCTGGGGGTACGGCTTAGGGGCTGAAGTCTATGTTATCCCTAAGAAACTGACATTGATATTTCAACATGATTATCTGAAATCGAATGGGTCCGTTGACTTCGCTCTTAATAATGGATTGTTTATTGCCGCGACTGGACTTGGTCCCGGAGCCGGGGCGAACAATGATAATATTGATATCGGCAGATGGGACGATTACACACTCTATTCCCTTAGCATTAAAGGAGTTTACAATTTCACAAAATCCCTTGCAGCCATGATAGGCTATGCTTATCAGAGATTTTGGTACAGTGATGCCCAGTTAAACAACTATATCTTTGCCCCCACAGGTGGTACGAACGCTGCCTTTCTCACCGGGGCTTACAAGGACCAGACATACAAGGCGAACTTGGTTTTTGGAGGTATGACCTACAAGTTTTAGCTAAATTTCTCTTTTCTTTTTCGGGTCTCTTCTTGATGCGCCTTAAACAATACGGGGTCGGTCACGACCCCATACTGTTCTTTTGCTTTCTCAACGGAGACAAAACCATTCCTCACATCCTTCAGGACTTTCTCCATGGGCCTCTTTAAGGGGTCTCCGTATTTCCCTTCCGCACCTGCAATCTCATGGAGACTATAGTTTAAAAACATTGTTTAAGTCGTTCATTTATGCTAACATCTCAAACTAAATTCCAAGGAGGTGTGCCTTTTATGGATATTCGGGAGATTTTGAAAAAAATTGAAAACACCGAGACCTCTAAAGTGAACAAAGTAGCGGTGGCTTACTCCGGAGGTTTGGATTCTTCTCTCGCCATTGAATTGCTCAGAAGAAAATATAATGCCAAGAAGATCCTTCCCATCACGATTGATGTTGGGCAGGGAGAAGAAGAAGTTCTCGAGAGCAAGAGGAAAGCCAAGGCTCTCAAAATCAAACCTCTCTTCTTCTGATTCGAAAAGGGGTCAGGTCTTTTATTTTGGTATTATGGTATTGTACTTATCTCTTTCCCTTTAAAAGGTTGCTTATCGTCGAATAATGCATGCCCAAATAGCGGGCAATTTCAACCTGCAGATAGCCATACTTAACGAGAGCCTCGGCAATCTTCTTATCACGCTTCGATTTGTCCATTATTATACCCTCTTGGAAGATTTGATCAAGGGACGGTCTGTTCACATAGCGTTGGCTTTTCGGAATCTCGGGCACGTCTTTATGCTTTTTTAGGTGATCAATGAGACTGTCCACAAATTCATCATCACCCAGTATCGTCTGCCCCTTAACCTCTGCCCAGAGTGATGTTTTCTCCATTCCCCCTTGAACAAACTGCCGGTATTCCTTCTCCGCTTTGGCTCTCTTGCCGCTCAATTGGCCCAGTATCCAATCGGCTGTCAGGCTGGGATGAGGTTTTCCCCTCCCTACCGTACCACGATAGCTAGACCACTGCCAGTCTTCCGGCCGCTCGACCATCCCGGCACGGACAGGGTTTAAGACGACATATCGACAGACTTCAAGCAAATGAGCTTCCTTCTGGATAAGGATGGCCTTGTATCTCCCCTGGAAGAGGTGACCGATCCTTCGGTGTCGCTTGTTAAAAAGTTGGGTGTAGACGCCGTTTAACTGTCGCATACCTATAGAGAGATTGCCGTCGGGGGTCTCGATGAGGAGGTGATAGTGGTTGCCCATGAGGCAGTAGGCATGGCAGAACCAGTTATATCGGTGATTGACATGCTGCAGGGTGTTCAGGAAATTCTTGCAGTCTTGGTCGTCTTTATAAACAGCTTTCTTTTCATTTCCCCGGCTGGTGATATGATAGACCGCTCCAGGATATTCTATGCGCAGAGGGCGAGTCATAGAGAAACCATATCATAGCTTTGTGAATATATCAAGATAAAAGACCTGACCCCCTTGAGCTGCTCTTTTTCTACAGCCTCAACGCCCGGGATAACCGGCTGGTAAAGGCCTGCGGCTTTTACCAGTCCGAGTTCATCCCATTGTTAGCTGTCGGGCTTTTTTCTCTATCTTCTACAACACCTACTATCCATCGTAGTAGCGAATCATAGGTTCTTACCTCGACCTTGTGTCCCATAAAACGATTCCAGGCGGATTTAAATTTTTCACGTCTGGAATCATTAGAGAACTCTATCTCTCGTCCAATGAGAATAAATCCTTTGGGTTCCCTAAAATCTTTCAATTTTAGTGTATCACGCAAATATGCTTGGGCAGATGCACAGTAATCTATATATTCAATGGTTTGGCATATAGCCTTATTCGCGACAGATCCGAAGTATAAAATATTAGGGAATTGTTTACTTGACAAACCAAGCCATCCTGCATGATAAGATCATTGTGTCTAACCCAACTTTTTGATATATTCTCTAACACCAAAAGCCATACAATCAGGAGGATGAAAATGACTACATTCACTATCAGAACATTTGACCGTGAATTGGCGCAAGAAATACTAAAACTGAAAATAAACGATGGAATCATTAGACCAGGTGTAGAGAAAGCCGAAGGCTCCCCATACATCATAATAATACAATATATCGGACTCGCGGCCTCTTTAATCACTTTCGCCACCTTCCTTTTTAATTTGATAAAATCGAAACAGAAGGGCTCCCAAGAAAAGACCAAAACAATAATTTGTACCCAAAAAAATACGGTGGATCTCAGAGAACTCACTGCAAGTTACGAGGAATCGATCTACATAGAGATCCAAGAAAAAGATTGAAATAGACATTACTGTAGTAGTAATAATCAACCATTCATCAAAATCAGAAAGATAATATTTCATTCTTGTTCCTTTACTGCTCTGATCTCCGCGAGTACGCTACCATCGAATATGAAGCGAATCGCGTCCCATTCCTTGAAATCCGGATACTGATACCCGTAATACGCATACTCCCCACCCGACTCGTCACGAAATTTAGGGTTCGGGTACTTCTTAATAATTTCCTGTCTCGTGGTCTTATTTGGTTTTATCCATAAGAATGATTCCAAAATAACCCACTTACGCTTAGCCCTTGATCTGGCAATCGCCTCTTGTTCAGCACGAGCTTTGTCACGATTTTCAGCCCTCTCCAATGCCTGCCGAAATGTCCACAAAGTGTCCGGCGATTCAGGAAAACGAATCTGTGCGGTATATTCCTCTGCCCACTCAGGATACCAAACCCAAACTTTAACATCCGGTTTCAATAGGATACAACGACCCTGTTCTATCATTTTATTCACTGCTACGGAATCTCTTTGTGAAAAACACGTCGCCATTTCCTCAAAGTCTAATAAGAGAGCACAAGCGGGATACCCCGCTTTCGTATAGGCCAAGAAAGCAGCATTCGCCGATTGGACGGTTAACAAGGCTATCAATATGATTCCTAATATTACGATAAGTTTCTTCTGCCCCATATAAACCTCCTATCCTTTAGTCTTTTTCCTTATCCTCTTTGCCCTATCCGGTTTGATCTGTATAAAGGCGGCAAGCGCCTCCCCCGGCTTTAAAGGGTAGAGCGAAACGGGCCTGGCGTATTTTCTCTTAGGTTTTACCTTCATTTCTTGAAGTCCTTTATGACAATCCTAATTGTTGTTTCGCTAAATCAAACAATACCTGTTTTAATAAATCGAATACGAATACATTCGATCCCAATTTACTGAAAATAATTTCCTTTGCTTTTTCCCATCGACTTTTATCTCTTGCAGCATCTAAGAAATCATGACCATTCCAAGTTAGTCCAGATATAGTCAAAATAATCCCTCTAAAGTGTTTTACATCAATAAAACCGGCTTCATATAGTAATTTTAAATGGTAGTGTATCTGCTCAATGGAATGGTTAGCCGAAAGGGTCTTTACATCTATTTCTGTTGGTTTATCTGATTCTTCAATCTTTAACAGGATGGTACGAACTAAGTCTAGGCCGGATAAAGGGTCAGGTCTTGCAATCATACATTTCCATACACGCTCCACCCTTTCTATTGCCCGACTCATAGTAGCATAGTGGAAACCCAGATGTCCGGTAATGTCCTTCAATGTGCTATTGCAAGACCTGACCCCAACAACTTACCAACAACTTAGTTCCTTATCACCGGACGGCAAGGCTCAGCGGACGCCATTGGCGGTCCGCTGGAGCCGTTTGTTCGATGCTCAGGAGTCATCCTCCGCTCAGTGCTTCTGCTGAAGCACGACAAAGATCGTCAAGAATGACGCGCGCCGCTCCAAGTATTTCTGCGTCCCGAGGGCCCTCACGAGTCTTGAATCCATGTGCCCTCTTGTTTCGAATCCTTTTTAGGATTTCCCCTAGGGCGAGGATTGACTTTCTTGGATTTGTTTCTCGACACGCATTTATGGTTCGGACTGCTGAAGCTGCTGCTTCAGGATCAAGGCGTTCCTGTGGGTCGCTGAGGACGGTTTCAAGTGGCGGGTCCAAGTCCAGGAGCTGCTGAACAGGCGGACGTAGGAGGAGAGCTTTGATCTTAACCTCAGGAATTGCCTGGATCAGGTTCGTCATCCGCTTGTACTCGCTTGAGCCCGGCATGATGTTTGCCATCTTAAGAAGGGTGACCCAGAGCACATCGACCGCTTCGTAATCGGATAGGTGCACGGCGGCTTTGATGTCTGTTAATGCGCTGGTGATTCGCGCTTTCATGTCCATTTCCAGCATCGCACGAGCCTGCAGAAAAAGTCACTTTTTTAAAAAGTGCTTCTTCTGCTGGATCAAAAATAGGAAATGATCATTTTCTCTCATCGAGACTTCTGTGATTCGTGACACAATTTCTTATTTTGATGATCTTTAATAGGATGACGGGACCGTAGGCCGGCGATCGCATCTCATCGTTTCGGTACCGGGTATCAAAAATGGACAGGTCTATCTCGTTGTCAATGAGGTAATCAAGGCTATATTCAAACGCCCCGGGCAGTATCTGTTTATCAAAGTGTATCGGGATGAACTTCCCCTGGGAATAATCATATTCTTTATATCTCGCCATCCAGCCCTCCTAAGCGGTCCCCGCTCTCTTTTCTGTTACTGATATGGCGATATTATCATGCTTCCAGGACTTTTTCTACAGCCTCAACATCACGGCTCACCGGGAGCCGGATTTATCGGCGATCCGGTGCACCTACTGGTTCGCAGATTCGTGTACCTCATTTGGTGCTACCTGGCTGATTCTTCTGAAGTGTCTTCTCTTGGGCTACCTGGATTATTTTTTGCATTTTTACATCCTTCTCGTGCCGTTCTATGTACCATTCCTCAAAAAGTGTCTCGATTAGCCAAATGAGCAAGGCAGCCTCTTCCGGATCCACGTCGATGATTAGATTAACGTCCTTCTCCATGTGGGCACCAATGTTCCCGACGTGTCGCACAGCATCGGTGGCTTGCCAAGTCTTGGCATCTACCTTTCCTTCTAGTTCTGCGATTTCGTCAATGAGCTTGGCCTTCTTAATGCCCCAGAAATCCCGGATTATGCCTTGCAGGCATCGTCGACACAATGTTGCAGATGCCTTGGCACTCTTGTGCTTGATGAGGCATGCTTCCTGATAGTCATCCCGTAACTGCTGCGGAATGTAGTCAGGAAATGGCTTTGCGTTGGATTCTGGGACAAGAAACCATTCATGGAGCTGTTTACCAGTCGCTTGTTTCTTTGGGTCCCATACCCAAATCCGTGATGCAATGCTGATCTTCCGACACTCGGGATTGGGGCAAATCTTGAACTGGATATTCCCGTAGACTGAGCCGTGATCTTCTGACAGGTACACATTGTCTGTCAGAAACCTAATATCCGAGTCCTGAAGGGTGCACGCCCGATTGCAGTAGGGACATGTCCACAAGATGCCTTTATTCGTCATTGTTCTCTCCTCTGCGAACGCCTCCGAATGAGCCGCGCGCGTGTGGATGTCATCGTGCGCCGGCTCTATTCGGTTGTTAGCCGTTGTCAACTCATCATACGGATGTCCACGGCAGCTTGCTCATCGCGAGAAAGGACACGACATCGTTCGCCGGAATTGCGTCGCCAATGACAACCTGCGTCATCGATCGGAAGTATTTGAGGACATCCGCAACCAATTGAGATTCGACAAATGTCTTGGTGTTCCCTTGTCCGTCAGTCGCAGTGAACACGATACCGGACTGGTTGCCCGCAAGAGCGTCTATGGCGCTCTGAAGAAATGGGGTGATCGGAGCGTGTTTTGTTACTACAACACCGCGGACCGACGATTCGCCCCAACAAAACACAGGACCGCCTGAGTTGCCGGGATTGAGCGCAGCATTGAGGACCACACGCTGCTGAGCGGCACCACCGGCTTTCAGCACACGTGCCTCGAAACCTGCCACGTAGCCGACAATCATCAGAGGGGCCGGGCCGTTGTACGCGAGCGGAAATCCGAGAGCGTAGACCTGAGTACCAACGGACACAGGGGTGGGATCGATTTTGAGGGGAGTTGCGGAAACTGACGACTGCAACTCCAGAGCTGCCAAATCCAGCACACCATCCACTGCCACGATCTTGGCCACTGAATGGGTTGAGCCGTCAGGGAACTGCACGACAATCGCATTCGGAGCGCCGTTGCGTATAACATGCTCGTTCGTCACCAGCATCCGATTGGCAACTAGCCAGCCTGAACCTTTACTGCCCGTCGATTGCACAATGACCATCGCCACACAGTCGATAGGCTGCTGCGTGTAAGCGGGCGCTGAACCGTGCATCCACTGAGTCGCTATCGGAACGTTGGTCATATCGCCATCCTCGACTGCTCTTCGCCCCTCCGGCCAACAATTAATAGACGAAGTTCCGATTTGTTTCCAATCGGTCCTCCTAAGTCCACCTTATTACCACTTTTTACGCATGGTGTCTATAAATTTATTAATTCTATTTCACAAATTGCTCTTGGAGGATTTGTTCTTATCCAACGTCCACTATAACTTGATCTTGTCTTGCGAGTATCCGTTTGAAAATGATATATATGAGTACGCGCCGTACAATGAACTATGGACGATGAACAATGAACAAAAAAAATAAGATACGGTTCATCGTTTATCGTTCATCGTTAACTTTGCCGTAAGACGGATTTATTTTCTAACTAATGGGAACATGAAATCCAAACGGGTTGTCATTACGGGATTGGGGATCTTCTGTTCGACCGGAAAGAATGTAGAGGAGTTTTGTCGCTCTTTAAAAGAGGGAAAAACGGGCATTGGATCGATCACTCTTTTTGACACTTCTAAATATCCATGTAAAATCGGAGCGGAGATCAGAGATTATCGGTCAGAGGAATTCTTTAAGAAGAAAGAGCTGAAGAAGCTTTCGAGGGCAGACCAGTTTGGTCTCATCGCTTCTGAGGAGGCAGTGAGGGCCTCCGGGATTCATTCTTATCCTTCTGAAGAAGTGGGGGTCTGTCTCGGTGCAGGTGCCGGAGGAATGTTCGAGGCAGAGACCTATCACCGGGAAATCCTTGTCAAAGGAAGGTCCAAACCCTCTCTCATCTGGCCGTTCATACCAAGTTATACAACCGATCGTGTTGCGGAAAGATTCGAATTTTCAGGTCCGAAATTCACCGTCACGACGGCGTGCAGTTCATCGGCGACAGCCATTGGTTATGGAGCGGATCTCATCCGAAGCGGGAAATCCAAAGCCGTTCTCTGCGGAGGGAGTGACGCACTGAGCGAACTCACATTTGGTGGGTTCAATTCTTTGAAGGCCACGGATCCTTCTCCCTGTAAGCCTTTCGATCGAAAGAGAGCCGGGATGTCTTTGGGCGAAGGAGCGGGCATCATCATTTTGGAGGATTTCGATGAAGCCATAAAAAGAGGCGCGAGGGTTTATGCTGAATTTTTAGGATATGGAATCGGAGGAGAGGCTTATCACATCACTGCCCCTGAACCATCTGGGATGAGGGAGGCTCGCATTATAAGGGAAGCCATGGAAGAGGGTGGGATACTTCCTACTGAGGTGGATTATATCAATGCCCATGGAACCGGCACACCGCTTAACGATAAAGTGGAAACGCTTTCCATAAAAAATGTTTTTGGTGAAAGGGCTTACTCGATTCCCGTCAGTTCCATAAAATCATCGGTAGGTCATTGTTTGGGTTCAGCAGGAGCCATCGAAGCGATTGCCTCGGTCCTCTCGATAATCCATCAATTCATTCCTCCTACCCTCAACCACCAAGTGGGAGATGCCGATTGTGATCTCGATTATGTTCCTGGGAAATCTCGTGAAGCAGAGGTGAGAGCTGTCCTCTCCAACTCCTTTGCCTTTGGCGGCAACTGCACCAGCCTGGTTTTTGGGAAATATTTTTTGTAGCGCCCTCATTTACTGGGGGCGAATGTCGTCGGCAATACCTGCCTGCCGGCGGGCAGGAATGCCGACGCTACCTTTTTAATGATTAATCGGAGATCAATATGGACGGAGAAAAAATTCAATATAGCAAAGACGGAAAGCTCATTGTTCCTGATGAACCGATCATTCCCTATATCGAAGGGGACGGGGTCGGGCCGGATATCTGGAGAGCATCCGTTAGGGTTTTCGATGGCGCCGTGAAGAAATGCTACGGAGTCAAGAGAAAGGTGCATTGGCTCGAAGTCTATGCGGGAGAAAAGGCATTTCAATTGAAAAAGGATTGGGCTCCCGAGGAAACGATCGAGGCGATTCGACAATACAAAATCGGCATTAAAGGTCCTTTGACAACCCCTGTAGGCGGAGGGATTCGAAGCATCAATGTATTACTCCGGCAACAACTCGATCTCTATGCGTGCATTCGACCTGTGAAGTATCTTCCAGGCACACCGAGTCCATTAAAGCACCCGGAAAAAGTGGACATGGTTGTCTTTCGGGAGAACACGGAGGATGTCTACGCAGGGATAGAGTGGAAAGAAGGATCAGAGGAAGTATTGCGACTGAGGATGTTTCTTGAGAGAGAGATGGGGAAAAAGATTCGGGAGGATTCCGGGATCGGAATTAAGCCCATCAGTCGTTTTGGAACAAAACGCCTGGTTCGGATGGCCATTCAATATGCACTTGCTCATGGCCGGAAGAGTGTCACATTGGTTCATAAAGGAAACATTATGAAGTTCACCGAGGGGGCGTTTCGTGATTGGGGATATGAGGTGGCCAAGGAAGAATTCGGCGATCGCATTCTATTGGAAAGTGAAATGGAGAAACGGGGAATAAAAAAAGTTCCCTCTGGGAAGATCGTAGTCAAGGATCGGATTGCCGATGCCATGTTTCAGCAAATTCTCTTAAGGCCTGAAGACTACGATGTGCTCGCTATGCCCAACCTTAACGGAGATTACATGTCCGATGCCTTAGCCGCCCAAGTGGGAGGCTTGGGCATGGCGCCTGGAGCAAACATTGGAGATCAGGCCGCTGTCTTTGAGGCCACCCATGGAACAGCGCCTAAGTATGCGAATAAAGATATGGTCAATCCTGGGTCTCTGATTCTCTCTGGAGCCATGATGTTCGACTATCTGGGCTGGAATGAGGCGGGGAAGAGGATCAAGAAATCTCTGGAAAAGGCGATTTCAAAGAAAACCGTCACGTATGATCTTGCTCGTCAGATGAAAGGCGCAAGGAAGCTTAAATGCTCTAAATTCGCCTCTGCGATCATTGAAAACCTTTGACAACCTTTCCGTTTTTAAATTATCATTAATAAATAAAAGGAGATTAATAGACAAATTATTCTTGCCCTCACTTTCTTCAAGCAAAAATGGGGGTTTTGATCATGACAGAGACAAAGAAAAAGAAGGAAACACCGGAAATAGATATTTATGAGGCCTGGTGCAAGGCGTGCGGGATTTGTGTGGCTTTCTGCCCGACAGGCGTTTTGGCCAAAGACGAAGCAGGTCATCCCTATGTGAAGGACATCGAGAAGTGTATTAACTGCGGATGGTGCGAGATCCGATGTCCGGACTTTGCCATTACTGTAGAAACAAAAACCAAGGGAAAAAAGAGGGTTAAAGTAAAAGGTGGAGAAGAAGAGCCAAAACCGAAGGAAGAAGAAGTCTCACCTGAAAGAATTGTTGCTCCAAGGCAATGAGGCCGTGGTGGAGGGAGCCCTCCAGGCAGGCTGTCGTTTCTTTGCGGGCTATCCGATTACTCCGGCCACGGAGATTTCTGAAATCTTATCCATAAAACTTCCTCAAGTAGATGGGACCTTCATCCAGATGGAAGATGAGATTGCGAGCTTGGGTGCGGTGATCGGCGCTTCTCTTGCAGGGGTGAAGTCCATGACGGCAACCAGCGGCCCGGGATTTTCTTTGATGCAAGAGAACCTGGGCTTTGCCATCATCGCTGAAGTTCCCTGTGTCATCGTCAATGTCATGAGAGGAGGGCCCAGCACGGGACTTCCGACCTTTCCCTCTCAGAGTGATGTGATGCAGGCAAGATGGGGGACCCATGGAGATCACCCTGCCGTTGTGCTTTCTGCCTCAACGGTTCGTGAATGTTACGAAATGACGATCAAGTCCTTCAACCTTTCTGAAAAATTCCGAACGCCCGTTGTCCTTCTGATTGATGAAGTGGTCGCCCATATGCGGGAGAAGATGGTCCTTTCGGATGGAGAAGAAATAGAAATATATAATCGGGTCAAACCCACCGTTCCACCGGAATGGTACATCCCTTATGAAGATACACCCGGCGGCGTCCCAGCTATGGCCAATTTTGGAGAGGGTTATCGATATCACGTCACAGGGCTCACTCATGATGTGAGAGGTTTTCCCACATCGAGACCCGACGAGACCGGCCCCTTTATCGCCAGACTCCACCGGAAGATCAGTCAGCATTTTTCAGAGATTCAGATGGCTGAATCTTTTCAAACAGAAGATGCTGAGATCACGATCGTCGCCTATGGCTGTGTCGCCCGATCCGCCAAGAGAGCCGTGATTGAAGCGAGGGAGAAGGGGATCAAGGTAGGACTTCTGAAACTGCTGACCCTCTGGCCCTTTGCGCGATCTGCGGTGGAGAAAGTCCTTCAGACCTCGAAAATCCTGCTTGTCCCTGAGATGAATATGGGTCAGATCTCACGGGAGGTAAAACGGGTCAACCGAGGGGCCGCCAAGGTCTTCACCCTTAACAAAGTAGATGGAACGATCATCACCCCGGCAGAGATATTGAATCGAATCACGGAGGTTTCCTGATGGGAGAGGTCACCAAGCTCATCCACAAATATCTTCGACATGACAAGAAATTTCCGCATGTCTGGTGTCCGGGCTGCGGGATCGGAATCATGCTTGGCGCCCTCATCCGGGCAATCGATCGGATCGGTTTTGAAAAGGATGAGATCGTTTTAGTTTCAGGCATCGGATGTTCAGGAAGACTTCCCGTCTACGTGGATTTTAATACGTTACATACCACTCATGGCCGTGCTCTCACTTTCGCAACGGGAGTAAAGCTGGCAAAGCCCAGCCTGAAAGTGATTGTGATCATGGGCGATGGCGATGCGGTGGCGATCGGTGGAAATCATTTCATTCATACGGCCCGAAGGAATATCGATGTCACCTCCATCATTCTCAACAACAGTATCTACGGGATGACCGGCGGGCAATACTCTCCCACCACCCCTTACGGAATGAAATCCTCAACCACCGTTTATTCCAATATCGAACAAGACTTCAAAATCTCAGAGTTAGCCGTCACAGCGGGAGCGGTCTTTGTGGGGAGGGGGACCGTCTATCAGGCTCGACTTTTAGACAGCTTGATCGAGAAGGCGATTTTGAAACCGGGTTTTTCCGTGGTGGAAGTGATCGCTCACTGCCACACCCAATACGGAAGGCAGAACCGTCTGGGGACAGCTGTCGAAATGATGGAGTGGCAACGAGATCATGCCGTCACCGTAGAGAAGGCAGCCACCATGAAATCCGAGGAGTTGCAAGATAGGATCGTGATTGGAGTGTTGGTGGATAAGGAGCTTCCGGTTTATCAGGACGAGTACGAGAAGATACGGGAACGAGCTAAAGGAACAGCGGTACAAAAATAGTAAATGCCAAGCTCCAAGCACCAAATAACAAATAAATTCAAAATTCCAAATTCAAAACAAAAACCTGTTTTGGTCATTGGAGATTGATATTTCGAAATTGTTTGGAATTTGGGTTTTGTGATTTGGGATTTGGATCTCACCCACGGAAGTGCAGGCTGACCAAGCCTGACAGAATTTTTTTAGGAGAGAAAAAAAGATGGGGTATCGGTATGAGATCCGTCTGAGCGGTTCCGGAGGTCAGGGATTGATTCTGATGGGGATCATCTTAGCCGAAGCGATTGGAATTCATGACGGGAAATATGTTGCACAGACTCAGAGCTATGGGCCGGAGGCGAGAGGGGGATCCAGCAAATCGGAAATCATCGTCAGCGATGGAGAGATCGATTACCCCAAAGCCATGAGCGTTGATCTCCTCTTGGCGATGAACCAAAAATCTTGCGACGAGTTTTACCCAGATCTCAAGCCGGATGGTTTGCTCATTGTGGATTCCACGTTCGTCACCCAGGTTCCCACTCCGAGGGCCTTTCAGATCCCCTTTACGCGTATTGCCAGGGAAAAGTTCAAAAGGGAGGTTGTCGCAAACATCATCGCCCTGGGAGCCCTGTCTCAATTAACTCCCGTCGTCTCTGCAAAAGCCATTGAATCTGCTGTCATGGCACGGGTGCCCAAGGGCACAGAGAAATTGAACCGCGATGCTTTGAGGGCGGGGGTGAGTGCTGCCAAAAAGGCGAAGGAGGCATGGATGAAATCAGAAGTGCCTCTAGAGGTTCCCAAGGAAGACCTTCTGGATTCCTACTAACCCCTAAAGGGGAATTTCAAATGGCAAATTTGAAAGTTCAAATAAATTATTATTATTTTCAAGGCCAATTAGCCACCTACTAACCATGAAAGTTACCAGGCATCATCCTCCCCCTTGACGGGGGAGGATTGAGGTGGGGGTGGGCAAGAGATGTTCCCCCTCACCCTTCCTCTCTCCCCTGCCTTCGCCGAAGCGGCTTCGCGCAGGCAGGCGCCAAGGGGAGAGGGGAATAATTGGGGCCTTTCCCATATAAATCCAAATGACTAAAGTTAAATTTGGAATTTGACATTTAGACTTCTAGATTTCAGTTGGCATTTGGGTTTTGAAATTTGACATTAACTTTTGGCAATGAAAAGAAACTCTCTTGTCTATTCCGTGACCAAAAGCTTAGCCCAAATAGTCTTTTCCCTTTTTTACCGGATCGAGACCGAGTGGAAAACGGCTCTTCCTGATCAGGGACCGGTGATCATTCTTCCCAAGCATCAATACTGGACGGATATTCCGATCATCAGTCTCGCCTTCAAGCCGCTGCTCTACTTTGTGGCCAAGAAGGAACTCTTCAAATTCCCATTGATTCGAGATTACCTCTCCCTTTTGGGCGGCCTCCCTGTGGACCGGAAACAATCCATTCGGACCTTAGACTCTTTCAAAACGCTTGTCTCTTTGTTGAGAGCCGGTGAGAAGGTCGTCATCTTTCCGGAAGGAACCTACTTTCGAAATGAAGTAGGTTCAGGGAAAAGTCGGCTCCTTCAGATGATTTTAAGGTTCCAATCGGAACTGGGATATCTCATTCCCTTCATTCCTGTAGGTATTCGATACGGAGAGAGAGCGGGATGGAGAAGGAGGGTGGAGGTGTACATTGGTTCTCCTCTCTTTGTAGAGAGGGATTCTGATGCCGCTCCCCTGACCCATCGAGCAATCGAAGAGATCAGTCGTTTATGTCGATTGCCGCTATGTTCACAGTGAATTGCGGATTGCAGATTGCGGAATTCGGAATAAAAATTTAAAAATCTTTCGGTTCATTGATTCCGCACTCCGCATTCCGAAATCCGAATTTGAAAAGGAGGTTATTATGCCAAGACGAGAAAGGGATCGGGAACTGGCGAGGAGAAGAAAGCGGAGCAAGGAAAGAAGACGGCTCAAGGCCAAAGGACTTTTGAAGCCGCCTGTTGGTGCTGTAAAAGAGGGTGAGAAGAAGAAGCCGGAGAAGAGACCGGCAAAAGAGACGCCGCAAGAGGTTGTAGAAAAACCTTCTACGGAGAGCTGATCTTTTGTTGGAGTTTTTTCAACGATGCGGTGGATGTTCTTTTAGAGGTTTCGATAGACAAGGTTATCAATCAGTCTTGTCTTGCCCAGATAAGCGGCTAAAGCAACGACCACATCCCCTTCTATCCTGTCCACATCCTGTAAAGTGTGGGCGTCACAGACTTGGACATAATCAATTTTGACCAAGGGTTCAGACTGAAGGATTCCTTTCACCTCCTGAAGGATTCGATCTGCCTTTCTCTCTCCCTTTTGGAGGAGTCCTTTTGCCTTTTGCAGTGAACGATAAAGAGACAGTGCGGCTTTCCTCTCCTCGGGCAGGAGGTATGTGTTTCGAGAACTCATGGCCAAACCGTCCGCCTCCCGAACGGTCGGCAGTCCCACCACCTCCACACTCATATGAAGATCTCTGGCCATCTGTTGAATCGTGACCAGTTGTTGATAATCCTTCTCCCCAAAGATCGCCACATGAGGCATCACGATTTCGAAAAGCATCGTGACGACTGTGGTGACCCCCTGGAAGTGGGTCGGTCTGGACCTTCCGCAGAGGTTCTGAGTCACCTTTTCCACGCGAACGATCGTCTGATGATTTGGGGGATACATCTCACTTGCCTCTGGAGCGAAAAGGACATCGACCCCCACTTCCTCCACCATCTTTCTGTCCCTTTCAAAATCTCTTGGGTAACTTTTGAAGTCTTCGCTCGGGCCAAATTGGGTAGGATTGACAAAAAGGCTGATGATGAGAAGATCTCCCCGTCTTCGGCCCTCCCGTATGAGGCTGAGATGGCCCTCGTGCAAAAAACCCATCGTGGGAACAAAGGCGATGGTCTTCCCAGCCCGTCTGGCTTGGGAAGAAAATTCTTTCATCTCTTCGATCGTCTTGATCACTTCCATTTTTTTCAGACCGCGACGTATTATTTAGAGAGCCCTGAAAAACGACTAGAGGCTCTCTTCAGAGATTTCTGGCCTTCTTCCGAAATCTCATTTAGACCTCATCGGGATGAAATACCATGTCCCCTTCTTCATCTGTTTGATCTCTCGAAGCAATTGGTCGAGATCTTCTTTTCGGTTTACGAAATCAATCTCGCTCGTATCGACAACTAAAAGTGGACTTTGATCATAGTGAAAGAAATAATAGTTGTAAGCTTCAATCAATGTCTTAAGATACTCTGAATTAATCGCTTTTTCATAAGAGACACTCCTCGATTTGATCCGATGAAGTAATGCCTCGGGTTTAGCCTGCAAGAAGATGACCAGGTCTGGGGAAGAGATCTGTCCGTTGAGGAGGTGAAAGACCTGTTCGTAAAGGGCGAGCTCATGGTCATCTAAATTAATGGAGGCGAATATTCGGTCTTTATCAAAGAGGTAATCACAAAGGGTGATTTGGTTGAACAGATCGAGTTGGGCAATTTCCTTCTGCTGTTGGAAACGATTCAGTAAAAAGAAGATCTGGGTTTGAAAGGCGTATTTTCTACGATCCTCATAAAAATGAGAGAGAAAAGGGTTCTCCTCCGCCTTTTCTAAAATACATCGGGCATTAAACTCCTTTGCCAAAAGTTTTGCCAGACTTGTTTTCCCTACACCGATCGGACCTTCTATGACGATGTATCGGAACATGATGCCCTGCCGCTCCTGATGTTCCCTAACACAACCCGATTGGTTTGTCGAGATTTTATTAGTTTAACCTTAATGTTGCATTGAAAAGGCGGTTGGGTGACCTTCCAAACCCTTACAAAACGGTTCTTTACCATTTTTTATGGGTAACATGCTATACCACCTAAGGTGGCTTCTGTAATGTGCTTGGAGACATAGTAGCAAAATGCTAAAAGGTTCCGCTGTAAAGCTTTGGCGATAAATCGCCCGGAGATGTAGTTGTTTTTTTATTTTTTTGCCGGCCCAGCACACCCAACCGCCTTTGGAAACGTTTTTTATGCAACTGGAAGGTTAATACTTCCAGTCTTTCCTACTCTCTTCTCAGTCGTGCTCCCGAGGAGGATGTGACTCAAAGCTGTCCTTTTGTTGTTTCAGCTTATCTCCTAACTCTTTGGACCTTTGCGTCGCCGCGACTACCGCATCGATCAAGATTTTCCGCAAGCCTCCTTCTTCAAGTTTATAAAGCCCAGCAGCGGTGGTTCCGCCGGGAGAAGTCACCTTTTCACGGAGGAGGGCAGGATGTTCTCCCGTATCGGAAAGGAGTTTCACAGAGCCCGTCACCGTTTGAGTGACCAGCGTGAGGGCTTGAGCCCGGGTCAATCCCAGATGGACGCCCGCATCGGTTAAGGCTTCAATGATCAAAAAGACATAAGCCGGACCGCTTCCGCTTAAGCCGGTGACTGTGTCCATCAGAGGTTCATGGATAATAATCGATCTCCCGACACAATCGAAGATGGCTTTGGCTAATTTGAGATCCTTCTCGGTGGCAAGATTTCCGGGGGCGATGGCAGAAGCGCCTTCTTGGACAAGGACGTTGATATTGGGCATAGCCCTGATCAACCGAAGTTGTTTGCGAGCATACGTTTCGATCGCATAGAGAGGGACTCCCGCAGCGATCGAGATGAGGAGCTTGGAGGGATCTAAAGCATCTGCCATTTCTTCGATGACCTCCTTCATCGATTGTGGTTTGACGCAAAGGAGGAGGGGATCGCATTGGGAAGAGAGATGGTTGTTGTCAGAAGCCTTCTTGATCCCGTACCTTTTTTGAATCAATTGGAGCCTCTTCCCATCCGGATCGAAGGCCATGATCTGCTCAGGAGCTGTAAATTTGGCTTTTAGCAGACCAGCGATTAAAGCCTCAGCCATGTTGCCTGTTCCAATAAAACCGATCGCTTTCCTTTTTTTCATATTAAACTCCTCAAAATGTATTGAATTCTTTTTATCATACCCCCCCTTTTTTTTCTATTAAAATTTTACACAAATCCTTTCGGTTATTGTAAAATGGGTGTGGTGCGGCGGCGAGTAAGGAGCGAGACTTCGGCACGCCGCAAAAATCCCCTCCCTTTATTAAAGGGGGAAACGGGGGGATTGAAAATGATGAATTCTCCTGACGCAACGGAAAGGTGGTTTTTGCTATGGAACAGAATATTGATGTTGAGGCATTGAAACAAAGGGTGACCGAGCTGGAGAAAAGGGTAAAAGAGTATGAGCGAAGAGAGGCAAAGCAGGGTCTCCAAGAGGTGACCAAACGTCTTGAGAAGATTGCCGAGATGGGTGACGACGGTATTATCGTCTTCGACGAGGATTATAAGATTGGGTTCGCCAACCCCATTGCTTCCGAACTGACCGGATATCCGAAAGGGAAATTGGTGGGGATGGATTTCCGGCGTCTCTTGGGTGAAGGGGATATCGGTTATCTTGGTCAGATGCACTCTCAGGTGGGGGCGGATGAAAGCAAACGAGTCTGTACAGAGATGGAGGTCTTAACGGAGAAAGGTCTGAAACGGGATGCCGAGGTCTGCATCACAATTGCGAAGAAGGAGAAGGGTGGTGTCCAGACCTATGCGTATTTAAGGGATATCACAGAGAGGAAGAGGATGGAGAGGGAGATCCGGGAGGCCACGAAACGCTTTGAAAAGATCGCTGAGATGGGAGAAGATGGGATCATTGTTTTCGATGAAAATTCCCGGATCGAATTTGCCAATCAAATGGCCTCTGAGATTATGGGTTTTCCGAAAGACCGGATCCTCGGTCGAGAATTTTTCTCCCTCATCGGTAAACGGGACGAAGAGTTTTTAGAAGAGATGGTCATGCGGGGAGAAGGCTTGGGTCAGAAGGTCTGTACGGAGATGTCCCTTCACACTCCGCAAGACAAGATCAAAGAGACAGAAGTCTGCATCGCCCCGACACAATCAGAGGATGGCCGGATCAGGACCTATGCCTACATACGGGACATCACGGAAAGAAAAAAGTTTGAGAAAGATTTAAGGGAATCAGAGGAGAAATACCGGAACCTCTTCGAAAGGGTTCGGCATGGACTCTACATCAGCAGCAAAGAAGGACATTTTCTCGACTGTAATCAAGCCATGTGGGGGTTGCTGGGATACCAAGATAAAGAGGAGTTCTTGAAGATCGACATCGTCAAAGATCTCTATGTGAACCCCGAAGATCGGAAAACTTTTATGGCGCTCGTTGAAAAATTAGGATTTGTTAAAGATTTTGAAGTGGAGTTTAAGAAGAAAAATGGCGAGAGGATCACGGTCCTTCTCACTGCCACTGCAAAAAGGGATGAAAAGGGAACGATCATTGGATATGAAGGCCTCAATATCGACATCACCGACCGGAAGAAAATGGAAAGGGAGTTGAAAGAGGCGAACGACTTTCTAATGGACCTGATCGAGAGCTCTGTGGATGGCATCGTTGTCACCAACATGAAGGGAGATATCCTCATCTTCAATAGAGGGGCGGAAAATATCCTTGGTTACAACCGGGAGGAAGTGGTGGGAAAAATGAATATTCGAAACATCTATCCGCCCGGCGTCGCCAGAGAGGTGATGGAAAAACTGAAGAGTCCTGATTTTGGAGGAGTGGGAAAGTTGACCTCCTTCCCTATTTTCCACCAGAGAAAAGACGGAGAACTGATCGAAGGAGATCTTTCAGCGTCTGTCATCTATGATGAGAAAGGGCATGAGATCGCCAGCATTGGCATCTTCAAGGACCTCAGGGAGAGATTGGGGATAGAGAGAGAACTCCAGAAGATGCAGGAGGCTCTTCTTCAATCTGAAAAGTTGGCTGCCATGGGAAGGCTCACCTCTCAGATCGCTCATGAATTGAACAACCCCATCTACGGTATTATGAACACCCTGGAGCTTCTCAAGACGGAAATCCCTCCGGAGAGTAAGAGAAGGAGAATTTTAGAATTATCCCTCTCAGAAATTCAGAGGCTCTCTGAGATGCTCCGGAACATGCTTAGTTTTTCAAAACCTGAAGAAGAAAAGCGAAGGCCCGTCAAAATAGATGGGCTCATTGAGGGAATCCTGTTGGTAATGGAAAAACAGATGAAAGAATCGAATATTCAGGTGGAGGTATCCTTTGATCCTGACATTCCAGAAATCATGGCCTCCACCAACCAAATGAGACAGGTATTGCTGAACATCTTCAAAAATGCCAAGGAGGCCATGCCAAAGGGAGGCACCCTCTTCGTCAGAACGAGCAAAGAGGATAATAGGGTCTTGGTTCATATTCAGGATACAGGAATAGGAATCGCAGAGGAGATTAAGGATAAGATCTTCGAGGCCTTTTTTACAACCAAACAGAAGGTGAAGGGAGTTGGGTTGGGACTTTCGGTCTGTTACGGAATTATAAAAGATCATGGTGGGGAGATCACGGTAGAGAGCGAAGAGGGGAAAGGCACCACCTTCAGCATTCGTTTACCTATTGAGAGTCGAAATTAAGACACAAAAAACGAGTGAAAAATATCGGCACAGTGAATTGGAAGTTTATTCTCACTTTGATAATCTTCAACAAAAATCTGAATTCGGAAACTCCGCCATCACGTGTTGGAAAGGTTTAAGATTCACGGAGACCTGATTCAATTCTAATATGTTTTTGTCGATCGGACTCCCGCAAAATTATCTTCTGAATCCGTTTGCATACAAAACACATTGGCCACCTTTCCTCCGTTTTTCATAAATCGGATGGTGGAGAGGAGATCGTTGAATCAAGGTTTCTTTTGCCATGAGTGGGTCGAAATCTTTTGGTTAATATTGAGGAAAGTAAAAATTATGCCTTAAGGGGTTTTAAAATAATTGGATAATTGTTATATTATGGAAGAAAGGGATTGACTACAATGCTCATCATATAGGGGAGAAGAAAACCCCAAAGCAGTTTGGCCCTGATAATCTCTTGGGCCGTCGGGAATATGAATTGTGTTTTACTCCACTCGATCTAAACTCATCCTCAGTTTTCTTGGCATTTCCTTCCTTGTGTGTGGAGTCGCTCTTCTAGTGGGAGGGCAACTCCTTTACAAAGCGGTGCTCAACGAGGCAACGAATCGGGTCCGGTTGGATCTCAATGCCGCACGGGAAATCTATCTCTCGCGTATCAAAGGGGTAAAAGTCGCTCTCAACATTACCACCTTAGGGCCGGTATTCCGATCAGCCCTTGAAAGACGGGATGCTCAGAGAATTATTCCTTTGTTGACAAATATCGCTCAGCAAACCGAATTGGATTTCGCAGGGATTGTTACGAAAGAAGGAAAAGCGCTATGCCGTATCGGACCCAATTCCATACCAAAAGGAAATAGTCCTACAAATCCAATTGCCAATTTAGCGCTCCAACAACAGATTGCTGTCTCAGGAACAGTCATTTTGAGCAACAAGTTTCTATTCTATGAGAATCCCGAACTCGCTGATCGAGCCGGAATCAAATTACTTCCCACAAAGAGAGCCACGCCACGGCCCGAGACAGAGGAACTCTCGGGGATGGCTCTTGCGGCCGCTGTTCCGATCTTCGAAGCTGGAAATTTTCTTGGTGTTCTCTACGGAGGCGTGCTCCTCAACCGAAGTCAAGAGATTGTGGACCGAGTGCGGGACACTGTTTTTCAACACGAGATCTACAAGGGCCAGAGTATAGGCACAGCCACTATCTTTTTTAAGGATATTCGTATCTCCACAAATGTTCTTTCACCCGATGGAAGTCGAGCGATTGGAACAGTGGCCTCGGAGGAAGTCACAAAACGTGTCTTGACAGAGGGGAAAAAGTGGACAGATCGTGCCTTCGTTGTCAATGATTGGTTTATCACAGCCTATGAGCCCATCGAAGACATCTTTGGCCAAAGGGTTGGAATGCTTTATGTCGGAGTGTTGGAAGCAAAGTATGCGGATGTCCGCTGGAAGGCCCTCTCTCTTTTTATAATGATCACCGTAGCAGGAATGGTCTTAGCCATTGGCTTGGGATATATTATTGCCAGCAAGATGAGTCGGCCAGTGAAACAGCTCATCGAGGCAAGCAATCAAGTTTCACAGGGCAACCTCTCTCCAGAGATCGGACCGATCTCAAAAAGTGAGCTGGGTGTTCTCCAGAAAACGTTCAAACAAATGTTGACTTCCCTCCAGGAAAGGGATAAACGTCAAAGGGTGGAAAGCGAGATAAAACTCCTGCAATCAGAAAAACAGGCGAGCATTGGCAAGCTTGCGGGCGGGGTGGCACACGAGATCAACAATCCTCTGACCGGGATATTTACCTTCACCCACATGTTGCTTCGCCGAAAGGACATTCCAGAGGATGTTCGCGCAGACCTCGAAACGATCGGCCAGGAGACGGAACGGGTTCGAAAAATTGTCAAAGGGCTGCTCGATTTCTCACGTCAGACAGAACTCGACCGTGAGCCGACAGACGTCAATCGCCTTATCCGTTTCACCCTCTCCCTTGTCGAAAACCAGGCCCTCATCAAAGGCGTAAGCTTAAATTTTGAGCCAGGGGAAGGGCTTCCGATGATTACTTTAGACAGAAATCAGATGCAAAGTGTTTTACTCAATATCATTATCAATGCCCTGGATGCCACAGACCCGGGCGGAAGTATCACCGTCGCAAGTGGTATCGGCGTATCCACTAGCCATCCTGGTCAAAATGGTATTGAAATTTTATGTACGGATACAGGTTGTGGTATTCCTCCTGAGAACCTTAATAAGCTTTTCGATCCTTTCTTTACAACCAAAGACGTTGGACATGGTACGGGTTTAGGGCTATCGGTGTCGTATGGTATCGTTGAACGCCATGGAGGGACCATGTGGGTTCAGAGTAAGGTTGGCAAAGGGAGCACCTTTAAGGTCTGGCTACCCATAGAGGAGCAAAGGGTAGGGGATGAAAATATTAGTGGTGGATGATGATGCCATTGTGATCAAAAGTTGCCGGCGCATCCTCGAAGCAGAAGGATTCGAAGTCACCACGGTCCCCAGCGCAGACGAGGCACTGGAGAGAATTAAAGTTTACGACTTTGATCTTGTGCTCATGGATGTGAAGATGCCTAAACACGATGGAATCTTCCTCATGCGAGAAATTAAAAAAAATTGGCCGGACATCCCGATCATCGTGATGAGCGGTTACCCCACTCCAGAGACCATTGCCGATGTGCTGAAATTAGGGGCCGCCCAGTTTATTCCAAAACCTTTTAAACCTGACGAATTTATGAAATCCATTCGGCAGGTCATTCATAAGATGTCGCATAAGAGATCTTTTCCCACAGGAGCTGGGTGAAAAGCTAAAAATCCAAATTTCAAAATCCCTGCCTGCGCTGAGGTTTCGGCAGGTAGACAAATGTCAAATGAATGTCAAAGACCAAACGCAAAAAGAATTTTTTGATTTCGAACTATTAATATTTTGAATTTATCCATTGGGATTTCATTTGATCTTTGAAATTTGACATTAATCTATTTCATGCGAAGGGGGAACACCATGGCTGAGAAGATGCTGGTTATCGATGACGAAGAGATTGTACTGAAATCGTGCCGAAAAATATTTGAGGCGGAAGGTTTCGAAGTGGTAACAACTGCCAATCCTCAAGAAGGTCTCAAACTTGTCTCCGAAAAATCCTTCGACGTGATTCTCTGTGACTGGATGATGCCGGGTTTTGACGGGATGGATGTGGTGGAGGAGATTGACAAGCGTTCACCGAATTCAACCGTGGTTATGATCAGTGGTTACCCTTCTGTTGGGCGGGCGACCGAAGCGATGAAGCGAGGAGCGATGGATTATGTGGCCAAACCCTTCCGGCCAGAGGAGATCATCGAGGTTGTTAAAAAGGCAGTGAGACGCAAGGTCACTGAAGAGAAAAAAGCCATCGGACGATTTGAGAGCTTTATGAAGTCCTGGCAATTTCCGGTGCCGGCATTAGAGGATAGGGCGCCTAAGACAATCGCCGAGACGGTCGCTCAAACCGTGGGGGTAGCGAAGGCGACCTCACCCTGGTTCACTGTATTTGTACTAGGAATTCTGGCTGGGGCTTATATTGGTTTTGGAGGTTTACTTTCAACAACCGTGACCTTTGATATGGCCGCCAAATGGGGCATCGGCTTCACAAAAATCCTAGGAGGAGCTGCTTTTAGCGTAGGCCTGA
Source organism: uncultured delta proteobacterium (assembly GCA_963827685.1). GTDB lineage: Bacteria > Desulfobacterota > BSN033 > BSN033 > UBA1163 > UBA1163. Next base: position 120,260 of record CAWHBU010000004.1, read on the forward strand.
TGCTTGTGGTCATTGCGGGGGCGGAGTTATTCACCGGCAACAACTTGATGGTTTCAAGTGTCATGATGAAAGAGATCAGTTTCAGCACCATGTTAAAGAGATGGGGAGTTGTTTTTCTCGCCAATTTCATCGGATCGATTATCATTGCGTTGGTATTTTACTTTTCCGGGCTCTGGAAGACCGGCGACGGGGCGCTGGGCGCGGCTGCGGTTAAGACTGCTTATAACAAAGTCGCCCTGAGCTTCGGCGAGGCGCTATGGCGTGGGATTGGCTGCAACTGGCTGGTCTGTCTGGCCGTCTGGATGGCTCTTGCGGCTCGCCAAATTATAGGGAAGATATTCGCCATCTTCTTTCCGATCATGGCCTTTGTTGCCATCGGGTTTGAGCACAGTGTTGCCAATATGTACTTCATCCCAACGGGAATATTGCTGATGAACGGAGCTGGATTCAGCAGCGTTCCAGGGGTCGATCCGAATATCCTCTGTTGGATCAATTTCTTGTGGAGGAACTTGCTCCCTGTAACAATAGGAAACATCATCGGTGGCGCGGTATTTGTGGGAATGAGTTATTGGGGAGCCTACCTCAGACCGAAGACCGATTAAAGCAACTGTCAACTAAAATACGCTTTCTACCTCCGGGCATCATTCGGCAGTAGACCGATGATGCCCTTTTCTTCCTTCATCCTTGTACCACCTTCCATTTTTGCTAAGGGCATAGTAAAATTAATTAATAAAATCAAATAATTATAATAAAAAAATTTAGGGCAAGAAATTTTTATTGACAAATTATAAATTCTATAGTAATTGAAAAAATGGTAAATTCTATAAAAGGAGAAAATTATGGAAATTCTAACTGTATCACAGGCAAGTAAGTATTGTAAGGTCTCATCCAAAACAATCATCAACTGGATCGATGCGGGCTATATCAAGGCTTATAAAACCGTAGGGGGACATCGCAGGATTAAAAAAGAGGATCTGGATCAGTTTCTTAAAGAGAAGGGAATGCCTCTTCCAGAAGAGGCAAAAACAGAGGAGAGGAAAAAAATTCTTGTCGTGGATGATGACAAGATCATCGTGGAGACGATTGTGCAGGCCCTTGAGGAGGATGAGTACGGATATGAGATGATCTCCGCTTCAGACGGCTTTGAGGCAGGCCTTCAAGTTAACCATTTTAAACCGGACCTCTTGATCCTGGATATCATGATGCCCGACATCAATGGATATGAAGTCTGTCAAAAGATCAAATCCAGTCCCGAAACGAAGGACACTAAAATCATTGTGCTCTCAGCCTATCTCGATGACGATGCCTTCAATCAGATGAAAGGATACGGTGCAGATGCATGCTTCTCGAAACCCCTTCCTTTAGAACAATTAAAATTCGAGGTAGCCAAACTATTGGGTTTGAAAAAGTGAAAGGTTTTGGAATACTACCAAAGTTATTTTAAACTAAAGAGGAGAGGACAATGAGTTTACAAGAAAATTTAAAAAATAAGAGATTTATAGTGACTTCAGAGATTCAACCCCCTATCGGCACTGGTATCCAAGACCTTATCCGGAATGTGGAGCGAATTCGAGGGAGAGTGGATGCCCTGACCGTCCCTGAACTGAAGATAGAGGGTTTGGTGACTGATACGATGGGAACCTGCCGGGCCCTAAAGGACCAAAAATTCGACCCGATCCTTCAGACCACCTGTCGGGAGAAAAATAGGCTTGATATCCAAGAACATCTCCTACGGGCCTCGGAATCTGGAGTAGAGAATATTCTCACCTTCACAGAAGATTATCGTATCACCGGAGATAGCCTCCAGGAGATTATGTTCTTCCATGTGGATTCGGGGAAGCTTTTTTCCGTTATCGAAAGCCTTCGTGAAGGTCAGGATATTTCCGGCAAAGAAATCCGGGTCAAACCCAAATTCTTTGTGGGATCAGGGATTGATTCGAATTGGGGAAAGAAAGTGCCTGATCTGGAGTTAAAAGAGATGGAGGAATTGGCTGGTTTAGGGACTCAGTATTTTCTCACCACTCCAATCTTTGATCTTGATTCCTTCCATGAGTTCATGAAAAAGGTGGGACCGATAAAAATACCGGTGGTCGCGGAAATCATTTTGGTGAGATCAGCAGAGATGGGTCTCTTTCTCAACAAACATGTCAAGCCAGGGATGGTTCCCAACCATATCATTGAAAAGTTAGCCAAGGCTCCAGATAAAGAGAAAGCGAGCATTGAGATTGTCAGTGATCTGGTGAAAGGGCTGAGGGACCTTTGCCAAGGGGTCCATTTTATTCCGATCGGAGCAGAAGATCGAATTTCAAAATATCTCGATGCAGCCAAGATTTCATCAATTTAGAATTTGGAAATTAAGGGATTTAGGGATTGTTCAATTCACAATTCCTCAATTCGAGAATTTTGCGGTTTAATTTTGAAAGGATTCACTGTTATGAGTCCAAATGAAAATCGGAAGATTGGTGCGGCGTTAGTCGTGGGGGGAGGAATCGCCGGGATTCAAGCCGCCCTTGATTTGGCTAATTCAGGAATCAAAGTTTATCTCTTAGAACACTCCCCAGCCATTGGTGGGAAAATGGCTCAACTCGATAAAACCTTCCCCACCAATGACTGCGCTATGTGTATTGTTTCTCCAAAGTTGGTGGAGGCAGGAAGACATCTCAACATCGAAATCATTACCAACTCAGAACTTGTCTCTTTGGAAGGTGAGGCTGGGCATTTCAAAGCAAATATTCGGAAACATCCCCGCTACGTCGATATGAGTAAATGCACGAGTTGTAATGATTGTACAGAGGTCTGTCCTATTCTCCTGCCGAATGAATTTAATGAGGGATTGGATCAGAGAAAGGCTATTTATCGGCCTTATCCTCAGGCTGTTCCCAACACCTTTCTGGTCACTAAAAGAGGAACCAGTCCTTGCAAAAACACCTGCCCCGCCGAGACGAGCGCACAAGGCTACATAGCTCTGATCCAGGCAGGCCGGTATAAAGAAGCCCTCGATGTGGTCAAAGAATATAATCCGTTTCCTGCCTCGGTAGGGCGTGTTTGTAATCACCCTTGTGAAGAGAAATGTAATCGAGGAAAGCTTGACAGCCCTGTTGCCATCTGCAGCCTGAAGCGTTTTGTAGCGGATTGGGTGTATGAGCATCGTGATCAGTTAGAGAAGCAAATCACACCTCACGCTTCACGCCTGACGCTTGACGCTCCTAAAGAAGAACCAGTGCGGCCAAAAGCCAAAGTAGCAATTGTTGGGGCAGGCCCAGCAGGACTGAGCTGTGCCCATCAATTATCCCGCATGGGATATCAAACCACGATCTTTGAAGCCCTCCCCGTAGCAGGTGGAATGATGAGGGTAGGGATTCCCTCTTATCGTTTGCCCAGGGATGTGCTCCAGAGGGAAATTGATGAGATCTTGAATCACCCACTCGTTGCGTTGAAGCTCAATACCCCGATTCGAAATATCAACAGCCTCTTCGATGCTGGTTATTCTGCTGTCTTTTTGGCCATGGGTGCCCATGAGCCCCAGAAATTGGGCATTCCAGGGGAAGATGCCTTAGGGGTCCACTACGGGGTCCCTTTTCTCCAGGCTGTGAGCTTAGCTGAAAGACACGGAGTGATGGAGGGGTTTGAAGATCGTTTCCTGATCGCTTTTGGAATCCCCATCGCACCCAAAGTGGGAGAAAAGACCATCGTCATTGGAGGTGGAAATGTCGCCATTGATGCGGCCCGTACAGCCCTGAGGTTGGGCGCTAAAGGGGTCAGTATTCTCTATCGTCGATCTCGGGACGAGATGCCTGCCAATTCATGGGAGATTGAAGAGGCTGAGAGAGAAGGAATTGAAATCCAAATCCTTACTTCGCCAGTCGAGGTGTTAGTGAAGGACGGCAGGGTTTCAGGTGTTCGATGTATCAAGATGGAGCTTGGTGAACCCGATGCCTCAGGACGAAGGAGGCCCATCCCCATCAAAGGCTCTGAGTTTATCGTGCCTGGAGATACCATGATTGCTTCGGTTGCACAGGCCCCGGAAATCTCCTTCCTCGACGAATCCCATGGCCTTGAAGTGACCCCCAAGGGGACATTTGCCGTAGATCCACTTACCTTGACCACGAACCGACCGGGAGTCTTCGCGGGAGGCGATGTGGCAAGGGGTCCTTGGATACTGATCCAAGCCATTGCCGATGGCCGAAGAGGAGCGCTTTCCATTGATCGATATCTTAGAGGCGTTGATCTCCTCACCCCAAGAGAGCAGATTCCCCTTCCAGTAGTTGACCTATCTAAAGAAGAAATCAATCAGATGGTAGAAGAAGGGAAAGTAGACCTCACGCTAAGGACCGCAGTCCCCATGCTGCCAAAGGAAGACAGGATCAGAGATTTTCGAGAAGTGGAGTTGGTCCTCACCGAGGAACAGGCGAAGAAGGAAGCCGCGCGGTGTCTCGCCTGCGGCATCTGTTCAGAATGCCATCTCTGTGTCCAGGTTTGTAAAAGAGAAGCGATCGATCACCAACAGGCTGATCTGATGGAAGAATTAGGAGTAGGTTCTGTCATCCTCTCACCAGGTTATTCTCTCTACCGACCGGAACTTTCGCCCGAACTTGGCTATGGTCGTTATAACAATGTTGTGACGAGCATGGAATTTGAGAGGATGCTGAGCGCCTCGGGTCCCTGGGGAGGCCATGTCACTCGTCGATCGTCGGATCACCGAGAACCAAAGAAGATCGCATTTCTCCAATGCGTCGGATCGAGAGAGAAGGAGCGCGATTATTGCAGTTCGGTCTGCTGCATGTACGCTACTAAAGAGGCCATGCTCGCCATGGAGCATATCCCAGGAGTGGAGATTAAGATCTTCCAAATGGATATGAGGGCATTTGGGAAAGGATTTGATGCTTACTTTGAAAGAGGGAAAGAAAAAGGAATTCAGTACATCCCTTGCCGCATTTCTGGATTGGAAGAGGATCCTGAGACAAAGGACATTCTTATCCAATACGAAAGTTCCAATGGAAGTCATACCGTTAATAAAGAGGAGCGAGTTGACCTGGCGATATTGAGCATTGGCATGGCAGCCCTTCCAGATGCTCAAATGTTGGCGAAGGCTTCAGGTATTGAACTCGATCCACATCAATTCTGCTTCACCCGAGACTTCCAACCCATTGAGACAAGCCGTTCCGGTGTTTACGCGTGCGGAGCTTTTACAGAGCCCAAAGATATTCCTGATAGTGTGATTCAAGCCAGTGGTGCAGCGGCCAAGGCCCTTTCTGTAATTGGAGAAGCCCGTGGGACGCTCGTTCGTAAGAAGGAATATCCTCCGGAAAGAGAGGTTCCCCCCGACGAAGAACCACGAATTGGAGCCTTTATTTGTAGTTGTGGAACAAATATCGCTGGAACTGTGGATGTCAAGGAAGTTGTTGAATTTACGAAATCCCTTCCGGGAGTTGTCCACGTTGAGAATACCATCTACACCTGTTCTGCAGACTCCTTAAAGTTGATCCAGGAGAGAGTGAAGGAACTCGGTCTGAATCGTGTTGTGGTGGCTTCCTGTACACCGAGGACGCATGAGCCGCTCTTTCGAGACACGATCCGTGAAGTCGGTCTTAATCCATACCTTTTTGAGATGGCAAATATCCGTGACCAATGCTCCTGGGTCCACATGAACCTTAAAGCAGAGGCGACTGAGAAGGCAAAGAACCTTGTCCGGATGGCCATTGCCTGCTCCAGGAATTTAGAGCCTCTCCATCAAGTCCCGCGTAGTTTAGTTCACAGCTGTCTCGTCGTGGGAGGTGGTTTGGCTGGGATGGTAGCAGCCCTGAGCATGGCAGAACAAGGGTATCAAGTCTTTCTAATTGAGAGAGAAAAGGAGTTGGGTGGAAGGCTTCGACAAATCTTTTACAGCGGAAATGGTGGAGACCCACAGACTTATTTGAGGGAATTGGTGAAGAGGGTCGAGAGCCATCCAAAGATTGAGGTTCTAAAAGGCTATCAGGTTGTGGAACATGAAGGAGCAGTAGGAAATTTTAAGACGAAGGTTGCCAACGGTTCCACTCAAAGAGTCTTAGACCATGGAACCACGATCATTGCCACGGGTGGAAAAGAGTATCGAGGCAAAGCTTATTCCTTAGGGGAAGATTCAAAGGTAATTACCCAGCAGGAATTTGAGAAACGTATCTCCCTTTCCGATCCCACGCTTTCAAAAGCCAAATCCATTGTGATGATTCAATGTGTAGGCCCGTGGGATGAAGATCCTGCTAAAATTTTCTACTGCAGCCGTATCTGTTGCAATGTGGCAGTTAAGAATGCAATCAGGATAAAGGAACTTTGTCCCGAAGCTTCAGTGACTATCCTTTATAAAGATATGAGAACCTATGGTTTCAAAGAAGCCTTCTATACTCAGGCGAGGGAGAAGGGGGTTCTATTCGTACGGTTTGATGAAAAGAAAAAACCCTCTGTTGCACTTGCCAATGGTCAGTTGTCTGTCCAAATAGAGGATCCTATGCTTCATCTTCCCCTCTCGCTCCATCCAGACCTTCTGGTTCTCTCTGAAGCAGTGGTTCCTAATGAAGGGAGCAAGGAACTGGCGAATCTCTTTAAGTTCCCCCTGACATTGGATGGGTTTTTCTTAGAGGCTCATGTCAAATTGAGGCCAGTCGATTTTGCAACGGATGGTCTCTATCTCTGCGGAATGGCCCACTATCCGAAATCAATCAATGAAACCATTTCTCAAGCAGAAGCTGCCTCAGCCCGAGCTGCCACAATCCTTTCTCAAGAAGCACTCCAGGTCGGCGGAGTGGTAGCGGTCGTGGAGGGCGAGCGGTGTGCGGCCTGTTTGACCTGTGTGAGAGTGTGTCCCTATGAGGTACCGGTCATCAATGTGAAAGGCGAGGCAGAGATTGACCTGGCAAAGTGCAAAGGCTGTGGCAGTTGCGCGGCCGAGTGCCCGGCCAGGGCCATTGAGCTGATGCACTTCAGGGATCTTCAATTGTGGGCCAAGTGCGAAGCCCTAATCATAGAGAGTAGAGCGTAGAAAGTGGAGAGTGGTTAAAACCATCTTCTACTTTCCACCTTCCACATTCCGAGAGGAGTTGTGATGCCAGAGGCAGTTCAGAAAGAATCACAAATCACGAGTTACGAATCACCAATCACGCAGTTTGAGCCCGAGATCTTGGCCCTTTGTTGTGAGCATTGAGCTTATAGCGCCGCGGACCTGGCAGGTTCGATGAGGCTCAACTACCCTACGAATGTGAAGATAGTGAAGGTTCCCTGTACGGGGAGAGTAGATATTTTATTGATTCTTCATGCCTTTGAGTCGGGGGTGGATGGGGTTTACCTGGCGGGGTGTTTGGAAGGAGAGTGCCACTTCTTGAGAGGTAATCTCAGAGCCAAGAAGAGAGTTCAGTATGTGAAAGGTTTATTGGATGAGGTGGGATTAGGTAAGGATCGTATCGAGATGTACAACATGAGCTCGGCACAGGGTCAGCGCTTTGCCGAAGTAGCCCGTGAGATGACCGAGAAGGTAAGAGCTTTGGGGCCATCACCGGCCAAGAAGAACGTGAAGCGTGAATCGTGATTGGTGAATCGTATAAAGAACCGAGTCACGAGTCACGAATCACCAATCACGTATTTTGGGAGGAAATCAATGATCGTAGCGAACCGGAAGTCATTGGAAGAGATTCTGAATATGCTCAAGCCCTACAAAAAGGTACTTCTATTGGGTTGTAATGAGTGTGTGACAGTGTGTGCTGCCGGAGGAGAAAGGGAGGCAGGAGTCCTGGCCTCGGAACTGAAGCTCTCCCGTGCTAAGGATGGCCAGGAGATCGAGATCCGGGAGCAGACCCTGGAGCGTCAGTGTGATCATGAATATATCGATCAGGTTCGACCTTTTGTGGGGGACTATGAAGTGATCCTTTCGATGGCCTGTGGGGCAGGGATTCAGTATGTGGCAGAGAAATATCGGACAAAAATTGTTCTTCCTGCAGTCAATACCACCTTTCTTGGGGTCACCTTGGAGCAGGGGGTATGGAGTGAGCGGTGTCAGGGGTGTGGGGAGTGTGTTTTGCATCTGACCGGAGGGGTTTGTCCGATTTCCCGGTGTGCGAAGAGTCTGCTCAATGGGCCTTGTGGGGGATCTTCGAATGGGAAGTGCGAGGTGGACAAAGATCTGGATTGTGGTTGGCAGTTGATCATAGATAGACTTAAGGAACTAAATCAGTTGGATCGTTATGAGGAGATCATCCCGGTCAAGGATTGGACGACCTCTCGAGATGGTGGACCGCGTAAAAGGGTCAGGGAAGACTTGAGGCTTTAAAGAAAGGTTAAGGCCAAGGTTGAGGTTGAGGGAATTTTCTTAACCTCAGCCTAAACCTCAACCTTTATTTATTAAGGTAGGTTAAGACTAGGGGAGATGGGATACAAATCATTTGAAGAGATGCCCGTATGGCAAAAAGCCATGGAACTTGCTGTTAAGATCTTTAATTTGACCGAAAATCTTCCGAGAAACGAAGACTATAGCCTGACTTCTCAAATCAGAAAATCGTCATTATCTGTATCGGGTAATATTGCGGAAGGATTTGGAAGAAAACATACGAAGGACAAATTGAATTTCTATTATCATTCTCGGGGATCTTTGGCTGAAACGAAAAGCCATTTGATATATGGCAGAAAGGTTGGGTACTTTGACAAAAAAGATTTTGAAGATCTATTAATTTTTATTGATGAAATATGGAAGGAATTAAACTCTTTAATCAACTCCTTAACAAAAAAATCTCAACCTTAACCTCAGCCTTAACCTTATGATTTTTAGGAGTGGAGATGAAGACCAAATCAAACATTGAGCGGATACTGGAGAGTGGTGGATTTGTGGTGACCTCGGAGTGTGGGCCGCCGAGGGGAGCGGATGCGGAGGTGATCAGGAAGAAGGGGAATCTGCTCAAAGGGGTGGTGGATGCGGTCAACGTCACCGACAATCAGACCTCGGTGGTGAGAATGAGCTCCTTTTCTTCATGTATCATCCTCAAAGAGATGGGGTTTGATCCTATCTTGCAGATGGTGTGTCGGGATCGGAACCGGATAGCGATTCAGAGTGACATCTTGGGGGCAGCAGCTTTGGGGATCAATAACATTCTCTGTCTATCAGGGGATCATCAGAAATTTGGGGATCATCCGAGGGCAAAGAATGTCTTTGATATGGACTCCATACAACTCATTAATACTGTCAAGATCCTGAGAGATGATGGGAAGTTCTTGGGGGGTGAGGAAGTAAAGGGGAAACCCATACTCTTCATTGGGGCGGCAGAGAATCCCTTTGCGGATCCCTTTGAGATACGGGCAGCGAGGCTGGGGAAGAAAGTGAAGGCAGGTTGTGAATTCATCCAGACCCAGTGTATCTACAACATGGAGAGATTTACCAAGTGGATGGAGATGGTGAGGGACAGAGGCCTTCACGAAAGGTGTGCCATCCTGGCCGGGGTAACCCCCTTCAAGTCGGTGGGGATGGCGAAGTATATGAAGAATTCGGTGCCAGGGATGGATGTGCCGGATGGGATGATCGAGAGGATGAAAGGGGTGCCGAAGGAGAAGCAGACTGAGGAGGGGATCAAGATTTGTGTGGAGACGATTCAGAAGCTGAGGGAGATACCAGGGGTGCGGGGGATTCATATTATGGCGATAGAGTGGGAGGAGAAGGTGGCAGAGATTGCTAAAACTGCAGGACTGCTACCCAGACCCACCTTCTCGTGAGGCGTGAATCGTGAAGGGTGAGTCGTTAAAAAAATTACTCCTTACAACTAACCACTTGCGACTTGCGAGTTAGGGATATCATCCATGGAAATAATGTTGAATACCATTTTTGCTGAAACTATCCAAAAGGAGACCGGGGAGAATGTCTTTCTCTGCTACCAATGTCAGAAATGCTCCTCAGGTTGTCCGGTGGTAGAGCACTTCGATCTCGCTCCCAATCAGGTGATGCGGGCGATTCAGTTTGGCCAAAAGGAGATGGTCCTCCATTCGAAAACCATCTGGCTCTGCGCCATGTGTGAGACCTGTGCTACCCGTTGTCCTCACGACATTAACATCACAAAGATCATGGATGTTTTAAAAATCATGGCCAAGAACGAAAAAATAGAATCAAAGGTTCCTTCTGTTCCACTCTTCTATCAGGCGGCCATGAGAGGAATCAAGTGGTTTGGAAGAATGTATGAAGCTGGGTTGATGGGAGAAATCTACTTCCGTCAGATGTTGGCAGGTCAGCTCAACTATCAGCAGATTTGGAAAAATGATATGCCAATGGCTTTGAAGATGTTGAAAAATGGAAAGTTGAAGATCTTTCCCACTTTTGAGAGGCCAAAGGTCAAGGGAAAGACGGCTGAGAAAAAAGATGGCATCGCTTACTTTCCAGGCTGCAGTCTTCATGGTACTTCAAAGGAATACGATCTCTCCACCAAAGCCGTATTCCATAAACTCGGAGTCTCCCTCCATGAACCAGAGGGATGGGGATGTTGCGGGACCACACCCACCCATTCCACAAACCATTTTCTTTCGACATTGCTTCCCATGAAGAATATCGCTTTGATAAAAGAAGAAGGGTTGGATAATGTCACAACACCCTGTCCTTCCTGTTTTCTCAGGATGCGGGTTGCATTGAGAGAGACCGGCGAAGACAAGAATTTAAGAGAGAGGGTCAGCCGGGAGATTCCAAACCTTTCCTACAATGGGATGAAGGTTGAACATCTCTTGAACACGATTACAGAAAAAATCGGTTACCAACGGGTGGCTTCAAAGGTCGTCCATCCCTTCAAAGGACTTAAAGTGGTTTGCTATTATGGATGCATCATCACCCGTCCTCCAAAAATCACAGAAGTGAAAGATTACGAATATCCCACCCAGATGGATCGTTTAATGAAGGCCATTGGAATCACGCCCCTCGACTGGTCTTATAAAACTCGCTGTTGCGGAGTTTCTCTTGGAATTTCACAACTTCCGATTGCTCTGGAGTTAAGCAGGAAAATTCTTAAGAATGCAAAGGGTGTGGGAGCGGATGCGATCGTTGTGGCTTGTCCGCTTTGCCATGTCAACTTAGATGCCCGCCAGAAACAGATTGAAGAGGAATATAAAGAGACCTTTCATCTGCCCATTATCTATTTCACCCAGCTAATGGGATTAGCCTTCGGCTTGAGGTCAGAAGAATTGGGTCTCGATAAACACTTCGTCGATCCCATCCCCCTTTTAAAGAGGATAGCAGAGGTTTCACCTTAAAGAGCTCCTTCCAAATTGTAGGTCATTAAATTAAGAGATAAGAATAGAATCTTATCAGGTTGATTTGGGTTGCCTATTGGTAGTGGGGAGTTAGTATATTTGCATCTAAATAGTTTTCTATTATTTCTTTAGCCTCACTAATCCTTTCTTGTGGTATGAGGACGGAGATCTCAATATAAGGGCCGAAAAAATAGAGCAGAGCCCGGTGATAATAACCTCTCAGGTAGCAAGGAAGACCTTTCTGTTCAAAAAGGCTCTTGACAAGCCCAGCCATTGGAACATCGTGCAACTCGGCGACTTTTACAAGGTCATTTCCCTTCCTTCTCAGACGAACATCTCCTATAAGGTCCAGTAGTATTGCGACAGCTGTGATTAAAACAGTGCCCCCCATAATGAAAAACAAAAATCGAGAGGCAATTTTCGGTATGAAAACAATAAAAGCTAAGTAAAGAGCTCCAACAGGAATGATGGATTCAAGGCTTTTGTCAATATAGCTTTCTTCATTTTTCCCTGGAGGAGATAGAATTGAAGCGTTCTTGTTTTTCAAAAAAGTGACCATCTCTTTGGGATCGTAAAAGAATGAAACGAAAAGGTAGTAAAGGAAAATGATAGTAATAGCATAAGCCACATAATACCAAATACCTCCGCCAACAAGAGCTTCGGATAATTTTTGAGAAACTTGATAACCCATCATAGGCGTAAATGCTAAGATAGTTGTTAGTAGTCCAATCAGCCATTCTCCCCCAGAAGCAGGTATTATCCCTGCAGATGTAAGTTTTAACGGGATATAGGCTTCCGTACCATCACTAAATCTGACCGGTATTTTTCTTTTAGTTCTTTCCATGGACACAATGACTGTGACTATGATAATGATCATTGAGACATATAGTAGAAATGATACGAGAGAGACAAAATGTTGTTGAAATAAAGAATATATTTGCGGGATGTAAGATAGAATCCCCCGGGCGAATCCTATCAATATCAAAATACTTATGCCGTGACCTATTCCTTTTCTCGTAATCAGTTCCGCTATCCATATCGTCAGGAAGGTGCCGGCTGTAAGAGTTAAAGCCGAGATCAGCCGGGAAACCAACCCTGGGTTTCTTATAATCTTTTCCCCAACTGGTCCAACCATATTTTCAAGCCCTTGAGCCAAAGCGTAACCGTGCAAGAGAGCAAGCAGAAATGTTGCAAAAAGCGCTATCTCTTTAATCCTTATCCTTCCTACATATCCCTCTCCCCGCCAAGATTTTAGCGGTGGGATAAACAACGATAAGATTTCAACTATTATATAAGCATTTATATAAGGCATAATACCAAGGGCTAAAATAGAGAATCTTTCAAGAGCTGGTTCATAGCCGAAAAATCTTAGAAAACGATTAAACTGCTCATCGCTAAAAAACCCACTAAGAGACTGAAGATCGATTCCTGGAACTGGTATTAATACCAAAACTCTATAGAGGAGAATAAAACCGATTGTATAAAGGACTCTTTTGTGAAGATCAGTGAGAGCGGTTTTTGGAGAAGTCTTCTGGGTATCTCCCTTTTCAGTGACTTCTTCCGAGAGCAGGCTTCCACAATCCGAGCAGTGGGTAATTCCTTCTCGAAACTCTGCAGGGCGTCCGGTTTTCTTTTTGTGTGGGCATTCAGGATTCAAACAAAAAGCCATCGGTCGAACCTTTCGTTACGCTCATCGAATCTCTAATTTTTTTGCCTGTTTTGGAAGCTTCGATTCTATTTCTTTCATCAGTCTCTGGGCTTCCTTGTGACCTTGTCTTATTTTTAAGACGTTGTTTAGAAGATCTTTTATCTGGGTATAGTCAAGGAACTCTTGATCCTTTAAATAAAGGGATTTCGCCAACATGAAAGTATAATCAGGATTTTCAGGAGAAAGATAGCAGGCATTAGCAAATTCAGATTGAGCCTGTAGAATGTTCCCGCGTTGGTAAAACGCTAAGCCCCTTTCATAATGCTTGCTGGCCTGGGGTGGATCCTCAGACTTAAGGAATTCTATCGATGATAAAACAGTTAAAATATTGCTCTCATCAAAGTATTTCTTTAATAACAGATACCCACCACCTGTGAATTGATTTTCCTTCCCTTTGTAGAGAGAAAACCCTCCTGAAAATAGGATGTCTGTTTGTCGCCTTTCCCAAAATCCCCTATAGCCATTCATATGGATTTCTTTTAAATCGATCGGTTCCCCTATTTTCCGTTGGGTAGAGCGAATAAATGCAACACCTGGATTCCAATTATTTGTTAGCATATATTTTTCGAGATCAAATCTAGAAACATGGCCCAGCCGTTTTCTAAATTCTTCATCATCACCGTAAGGCAATTCATTTGTTAAATTGACAATTCCTCTGATTTCTTTTCCCTTGTTTCGGAACACAACTCTCCATTCCCGGTCCTTTCGTTCGGTTTTATATAAACCTCCTATGATAAATTCCTTTGGTAACAACAGGGAGACATTGAGAATTTCAACTTTCAGATATTTCTCCGGTGTTTCGGAAAGATTAGATTTCTTCAGGATAGTGACCCGAGGTTTGGCCACATAAAGAGGAATGTTATATTTTAGTTTCATAAATATTGAAAAGAAGATCGAATAGAACGAAAACAAAAAAATAATAACGACTAAAAGCGCATGCCAGCTTATGAACTTAAAATGGTAAGATTTGCCAAAGAGAGCCTTCACTCTCTTTCTTGTGAAAAAAAACAATGTAAGAACGACAAAAAAGAACTGTATGTATATACCATATTGAAATAAGCTAAATATCCCCAAATACAAATATTGAGTAAAAATAACGACAAGAAATGTCAACATGGCTGCTATGGCGGCATATCTGGCCCAAAATCGTCTCCGAAGCAAGCCATATCCGACGATAATGTTTATTGGAGTCATATATAGAGAGATGCCTGTAAGAATAAAGAAATGATTTAGGAAGATTACATTCGGTATTTTGGGGATCGTCAGGATTTTAGGAAGGATATTAACGACAATGTCAAACACAGCATAAATAAGTATGAGGATAGAGTAAACCCATAATACAAGAATTTCTTTTCTGCTATTTGTGGGTTCCATTTACCTTCTCCATTTTTTACGAATGTACCCCGGATGTGATGCAATATATCAAAAACAAAGTCGGTATGCAATTGAGATGCTTATTAATGGAGTGGGCTTTGGGGAGAATGGAAAGTTTAATCGGTCCTTATATCCTTAACCTTGTATTTTTAATTTTTGCGCATCATGTAGCCCACCGCTTTCTCTAATCCATCCAAGGTCAGTTCAAACATGGGAAAGATCTCCCGGATATGATGGATGGAGCGTGTGTAGGGCCATTCTTCGGCGAGTTTTGGATTGATCCAAGCAGCATGAGGGAAGGTTTTGGCAATAAACTTCAGCCTCTCATAACTCGGTCTTCCGGATCTCTCTTCAATATGGATGGAACCATCCGTAGACATCAGTTCATAAGGAGCCATGCTCGCATCCCCTACGATGACAAACCTTGTTTCCGGGTCAAGGCGGACCAGTTCGTCTACTGAGAATGGTTTGGTATGCCTGGGAGGGTCTTCCCAGAGATAATCGTAGATGGTGTTGTGAAAATAAAATGTTTTGAGGTCTTTGAACTGAGACCGTGCATAATTAAAGAGGGTTTGGACCAACTCGATATAAGGATCCATGGACCATCCGCCATTGTCAATGGCAAGGATTACCTTTAACCGGTCCTTCAGACTCCGGTCAAATACAATCTCAATTTCTCCCGCATTCCTCATGGTCTCATAAATGGTCTTATCAATATTCACCCTATCTTTAGGACCGAAAGGAACCATATTCCTCAGTCTTTTGAGGGCCTCTCCCATTTGGGATGCGGTCATTGGTCCTTCCTGGGAGTAGTCACGATACCTTCGATCCATGGCCACTTTGACGGCTGACTTATTTCGAGAAACACCACCCACTCTCATTCCACCCGGATGATAACCGGAATGTCCCACAGGAGAAGTCCCTTTTGTCCCAATCCACTTGTTCCCTCCGTGGTGTGCCCCGGTCTGTTCTTTTAATCGATCAAGAAAGTATTTAAGCAGCTCATCCGGACTCAGCTTTAACAAATCTTCTTCATTCACCCCAAGGGCTTCTGCTAAGCCTTTAGGATCTTTCAACCACTCATCAAGCAGGCCACGGGCGATCTCGGACAATTCAATTTCTTCTGGTTCCTTTAACTCAGCGCCCTCAAACTGATGGGCAAAAACCTGGTCATAAAGATCAAAATATTTTTCACTCTTCACCAGAATCGTGCGGGCCCCTGTGTAAAAATCATCCAGAGAATTGATCATCCCCATGCTCAAGGCTTTCTGGAGCCTGAGAAAAGAAGTAGGGGTGACTGGAATACCCGCTTTTTTTAGTAAATAAAAGAAATCGACAAACATAAACGAACTCTGTCACATTCCATAAAATCCCCCCTCGCCCCCCTTTCGTAAAGGGGGGTTGGGGGGATTAGTAATCTTACACCCTGAATCGTGCTACCGCATTCTGGGCAACCACATAATCTGGCTCTTTTTAAACAGAATGCCCAAGAAAGGAACCTCTCCTTTGATCAGATCTTTCACCCGGAAGTCGGGATCTGACTTTAAGGCTCTAATCCAATTAATCAGCTCCCGGGTAGCAGGTTTCTTCTCAATACCTCTGATTTCTCTGAGTCGGTAAAAGGTTTTAATGGCGCTATCGAGTAATTCCTTGTCAATATCAGAAAAATGGACATGAACAATCTTTCTCATCATGTCGGGCTCTGGAAAGGCAATGTGGTGGAAATTACAGCGACCTAAGAATGGATCGGAGAGGTCTTTTTTGGCATTGGAGGTAATAATGATGACTGGCCGTTGTTTCGCCTTGATAGTTTTATCGATCTCGATAATATCGAATTCCATCTGGTCCAGCACATCCAGCATATCATCCTGAAAATCAGTATCTGCCTTATCAATCTCGTCAATCAGGAGAACCACTCTCTGATCAGATACAAAAGACTGTCCGATCTTGCCCATCCGAATGTACTCTTCGATATTGCTCACATCTCTTTTCGAATCACCAAAACGGCTATCGTTCAAACGCGTGAGGGTATCGTACTGGTAAAGGGCGTCAATCAGCTTCATGCTCGATTTGACATTGAGAACG
Organism: uncultured delta proteobacterium; assembly: GCA_963827685.1. Classification (GTDB taxonomy): domain Bacteria; phylum Desulfobacterota; class BSN033; order BSN033; family UBA1163; genus UBA1163. Next base: position 136,668 of record CAWHBU010000004.1, read on the forward strand.
ATCAGTTTCATACCAGAAGCTTCGGCAATGGCGTGAGCCAGCATGGTCTTTCCTGTTCCAGGTTCTCCCTTGAGCAGAAGAGGCATTTCCAGCGCCATCGAAATATTGACAATGCTTGCCAGCTCATCATCCAGCACGTATTTGGAAGCACCCGTAAATTCCTTTTTTTGAGTCTCTTTGTGCATATCTCCACTCCTTCGTCAATCCTATGAGAATTTAGATGATGATATCATAACCACTTTGTCATCATGTTTCAATATTAAGTTGATCTTATCGCTCTGGGAATAGACGGATTTTGTGAATTGAAATAGCAATCTATAATTGGGCAGCTTCTTGTGTTGATACCGAAAATCTGTTTAAATTTAGGCTGGAAGAAGTTTTTAAGAGCGATGCGAAATACGTCGTTTCGAGGCACTGAGATGATGAACGGGCGATGGTGGGTGACAGTCAATATTTCTATTGGCGTCTATATGTCCACACTGGATGCCAGCATCGTGAATATCTCCCTTCCCACGATCATTCGATCTTTGAATACCCACTTGACAGCCGTGGCCTGGGTGGTGATGGCTTATTTGATCATGATCACGGGATGCCTGCTTGTGGTGGGAAGGCTCTCGGATCTTTTCGGACTGAGAAGGATCTACCTCTTAGGGTATTTGACCTTCACCATTGGTTCGGCTCTCTGCAGTTTTTCACCCACGATCTATTTTCTGATCGGTTCCAGGATGCTTCAAGGATTAGGTGCTTCTGCCCTGATGGCCAATGGTCCTGCGATACTGACAACGGCCTATCCAGAACATGAGAGAGGAAAGGCATTGGGAATTTTGGGTTCAGTCGTCTCAGCAGGTTTCTTAACAGGGCCTATTCTTGGCGGATTTTTGGTTGAACATCTCGGATGGAGATCAATCTTCTTTATCAATCTCCCCATTGGTGCCATGGGAATCTATCTCTCTTCGAAAGTCCTCGAAAGGGTCGAACCAACAGGTAAACCACGAGTGGATCTCTGGGGAGCCCTTCTGCTCTTTTTCTTCGTGACCTCTCTTCTCCTTTTCCTTAATCAAATAGGCCAAGGATCAGCTCCTCTCCTATGGGTATGGCTCTTTTTCAGTCTGCTCTGTTTCAGCCTATTTGTCATTGTGGAGATCCTATCCCCTTTCCCATTGGTGGATCTCAAACTTTTTAGAAGACGGCTCTTCATCTCGTCTCTCGGAGCAAGCTTTCTATCCTTCTGGATGAGTGCTGCCCATAGCTTCGTCATCCCTTTCTTCCTCCAGAATATCCTGGGGTTTTCGCCCTCCAAGGTAGGAATGCTCATCTTCCCCGTCGCCCTCACCGTGATGGTCATGGCTCCTCTGGGGGGAAGGTTTTCTGATCGTTTCGGAGTTAGAATCCCGACCACCATGGGTTTGATCCTGACTTCTTTGACCGTCTTTTCCTTTACCTTTTTGAAGCCAGTGGTAAGAGATTTTGACATTCTATGGAGACAAATTGTTCTTGGCATTGGGATCAGTTTTTTTAATCCGGCCAATAACAGCGCCATCATCGGTTCTCTGCCCCGTGAGAAGGTGGGCCTGGCCTCAAGTTTTTTGGCCCTTTCGAGAAATTTGGGAATAGTGATTGGAGTTGCCTTTGCAGAGATGGTCATTGCTTTCAGACTTCCAGTTGTGCAATTGGAAAAAGCAAAGGCAGGTCCTTCTCTGGAAGGCATACAGGATGTTTGGAAACTTGTTTTGGTCATCGGGCTTACAGCGATCCTCATCTCTTGGGCAAGGGAGAGTAAATCTAATGTCTCTGGAGGGAAATAGTCCTAATCCTCCTTTGGAATGGGAAGTCGAAGGAAGTCAAAGGGTTGACTTTTTGGGGATTTCTTGAAAAAATAAATTTGAATGGAGGCTTTTAGTGAAACGTTCAGATGGAAGAGGGTTTAAGGCTCTAAGGCCTGTAAAAATTACGAGAAATTATTTAAAACATGCGGAGGGGTCTGTCCTCATCCAAATAGGGGATACCAAAGTGATCTGTTCGGCCAGTGTGGAAGAGAGAGTACCACCTTTTTTAAGAAATACTGGAAAAGGTTGGGTCACCGCAGAATATTCCATGCTCCCCCGTTCAACGCATACCCGTACTTCCAGAGATTCACTAACGGGTCGAGGAAGCGGCCGCGCCTTTGAGATTCAAAGGTTGATCGGACGCTCTTTGAGGTCTGTGACCGATCTCAATGCATTCGGGGAAAGGACAATCTGGATCGACTGTGATGTGATCCAAGCCGATGGGGGGACAAGGACGGCTTCTATCACAGGGGCTTATGTTGCTTTGGTGGACGCTTTTCGAAAGATGGTTAAAAATGGGATGATTGAAAATGTTCCCGTCAAAGATTCAGTCGCTGCCATTAGCGTAGGGAAAGTGGGTGGGGAAGTCCTGTTGGATTTGGATTATGAAGAGGATTCCAAAGCCGAAGTGGATATGAACATAGTGATGACTGGTGGAGGGAAGTTTGTAGAAATCCAGGGCACCGCAGAGGGGGGCGTCTTTGCAAAAAAGGAGATGGATGGGTTGGTGAAGATCGCTCAAAACGGAATTAAGATCCTTACAAGAATCCAGAAAAAGTCTCTGGAAGGGAAAGGATAAAGTTAATATTAGAAAACGATTGGAAGTGGTTGTTGCAACTCGGAACAAGGGGAAAATTAGGGAGATCCGAGAGGCTTTGAAAGGGTTGGGCCTTTGGATCTACACGTTAAGCGATTTTCCAAATGTCCCTGAAATCGAAGAGAATGGTAAGAGTTTCACTGAAAATGCTCTGAAAAAAGCTCGGTTTTATTCAAAGTACTTTCATAAATTGACCATCGCGGATGATTCTGGATTAGAAGTAAATAGCTTGAAAGGCTTGCCTGGGATCTATTCCGCGAGGTACGCTGGAGAAGGGGCATCGAGTCAAGAGAATAATCAAAAACTCCTAAGGGAGATGCAAGACGTTCCGATTTCGAAAAGAGGAGCGAGATTTAAATGCATCATTGCAGTTGTATCGCCTGACGGAAGGGAAGCCCTTGCTGAGGGGGCGTGCAGGGGAAGAATTGGATTTGTAGAAAAGGGAAAGAAGGGGTTTGGATATGATCCCCTCTTCATTCCTCCAAATTATGGGAAGACGATGGCCGAGCTTTCCCTTGAAGCAAAAAATAGGATTAGCCATCGAGGAAAGGCCTTAAAAAAGATCAGAAGGATAATTCAGTCTTTTTCGTGATTGTGGGCGGTTGTCTCAGCAATAGGGATGTGTTAAATAGGAAGTCAATAACCAAATAGCAAGCACCAAGTACCAAATAATAACCGAAATTGCAATTTCCCAAAATGCTAATAATATTTACAAACGTATCTTGGTCATTTGGTAATTAAGTAATTGGAATTTGTTTAGAGCTTGGTATTTGGTGATTGGAATTTGAATATCGGGGCGTAGCGCAGCCTGGTTAGCGCGCCTGCCTTGGGAGCAGGAGGTCGGCCGTTCAAATCGGCTCGCCCCGACCAGTTTTTCAGTTCCTTGCAAACCCAATCTAATAAAACCTCGTTCCCTGAGTCTTCCACGTCCATTGAAACTCGATCAATGGTTAAAATGATTTCTTGGGATAGACCATTTCACTCAATTTTTCGAAGACCTCCGAAAGCAGGCAGTAGACCTTTTTCTTTAAGAAGAGATATCATCTTCAACACGTCATCTTTATTATCAAACTTTCCGATCACCACACGATACCAGGTCTCTCGGGGTGATACTTTCCGAGGAAGGATCTCTATTTTTTTCCCTCTTAATGCTGGTTCATCGTTGTAAAATTTGGCGGGATCAGGAGTCTCAAAAGTTCCAGCATGAATTTTAAGAGTATGGTCAAGGGATTGGATGATCAGTAACTCCTCAGTGATATTGGGGATCTTAATTTCCTGGTCAACTATAATGAGATGGACATTGGTAATTTTGGGGTTCAACTCTAAGATGAAATCCATAAGAGTTATATTGGCCCTCCCATAATATTTTTGCGTAAGTTGGGAGACGGTTTCCTCTTTTTTTACGGCCACAACCTCCTTCAGTTTATATTCTCGGCCCATATTGGCAAGAGAGGCAGAAGGTGGAGTAATCTGAGAAAAAGCTGACGTGGAGGATTCTTCGGTATGGACATGAGGACTTATAATGGATTTGATGCCCCACATTTTGGTAGGTCTTTGGTATGAGTATCTATAGATCAGAAGAAAGAGCCCTCCGATGAAAAATAAGAATAATAAGATGATAAGGGGAACTTTGTTTAGAAAAAATCTTAATCTGAAGGGGAATGTACGGAATTCATCAATAGGGGTGGGTGAAGAGGGGGTAATCTTCTGCAGGGTTGGACCTTCTATATCCTTTATCACCTCACGAACGATACTTGCGTCGATCTTATTCTTGGATAGACGGTAACCGGTCAGGAAAGCATTATCACATAGGGTATTGATAATGCGTGGAATTCCACCGGCATAGTGACAAATCATGGAGATAGCTTCTGGGGTAAACGTTTCAAGGCTGCTGCTTCCAACCAATCTGAGTCGATGGTCGATATATTCCTTGGACTCTTCTTCGCTTAACGCCTTGATTTGACACCTAACTTTTATCATCTGCTTGAGCTGTCTTAGACTTCCTAAAGCGAGCTTGTCCTCAAGCTCAGGTTGTCCCACGAAAACGATATTAATTGCCTTCGATTCTAGGTCAGAAAACATCTTGAGTTCTTCCATCACTTCTTCAGTAAGCTTTTGTGCCTCATCGATGATGATTACCAAGATTTCGTTCTTGGCAGCGATCTGAGTTGAATATTGAATAAGTTGATCCCAAAGACCTGCCTTGTTTTTCTCGACAGCCCAGAGGTCTAACTCCCGAAGGATCATTCTTAATAAATCATTAAAGGAGACGGTGGTATGAAAAATGAAGATAGTCTTCACTTTCACGTCGAAACTATTAAGCAAGGAGTGAATGAGAGTTGTTTTACCTGTCCCCGCTTCGCCAATAATAGAAATTAAGCCTCTTCGTTCTCTGATCCCATAAATCACGGAGGCCAATGCCTTGCGAAAGCTAGGGGTGAGAAAGATAAATCTGGGGTCAGGAGTTAATTCGAAAGGCTTTTCTGAGAAAGCATAAAATTCATTATACATATGTTACCTAATTATCAATAGAGATGTATCTCAAAGTATTTATCTTCTTTAAAGAAAATAGGGACTGAGTTCGTCCCTGAATCATTGAAACACAGCATCCACAAGGAAATAATCCAAAAGAAGTTTAACCCTGATTCTGGGATGCTTTCTCGTTTCAACGACGGCAGTTTTAGGTTTTAACTTTTCCTCCCCTAAAGGGCTATTAATGGAAGGCTCAATTTTGATAAAAGACTACTAAACAGGAGCAAATAAGTCAACCGAAAGTTTAATGTCCAGTGAATAAGTGCGAGTCAATACCTTTTTTAGTTGAAATTCGATAATGGCTCCTTGTTGAGTTCATCAGGCCGCCTCCGCCACCTTCGGCATTTCTTGTTTTCCTCCCTGTCTCGCAATCTCCCTCTGGATAGAAATTCTTAACTGTGGAAGATATCTGTAACCCTTGACCTTTCTAAGTCTCGGCTCAATATCTAAAAGGGCTGCGGCTAACCACCGATGCTTCTGATCACTATTCTTCCAATAATCGACCTTGTCGGTCTTCTGACCAATGAGCGCCATCAAGGATTCGATACAGTTCGTGGTTTTAAAGCTGATCCCACATTCTCTAAGGAGTCCCAAACGATGCAGCGTCAAGGTCTCTTCACATCCTTCGTCTAAACTATTGACCGCCGATCGGTTGAGCAGCTGCAGTTCCTTACGAATCTTTAACAGTCTCTCCTTCGCCCTTTCATAGATGGGCTCCTCATAGGCCTCTTGAAGCTTCCGCCTCATCGAAGCCTGCATCGCCTTCGGAAGATAACTCACCACATTCTCCCGCTTGTGCCACTGGCATCGCTGCACCAAGGCTTTATTCCCAAAAACTTCATACACCGCTTTCCTCAACCCTTTCGATCCATCAATCACACATAAAAACCCTTCTTCCATCTCTAGCCCACGCTCCAGCAACCCCTGGAGCATTTCCCGGCCAACCCGCTCATTCTCCGTCCCCGCCTGAATAAATCCTAAAAGAATCTTCTCCCCTTTGACGGTAATCCCCAATACCAAAATCATCTCATCTGCACCAAAACTCTTCCCATCCAGAATCAATGCTACAAAATCATACCCCTCCAATCGACGCTCGCAAAGCTCCTTGAGCGCTTTTGCGCTGACTCGAATGTATCGCCTCGAAATCGTCGAACCACTCAAACCAAAAGCCTCCGGCACCGCTTCCGCACACTCCTCATAGTTCCGACAACTTAATCCATGGAGAACTCGTCTCAATACCCCTTCATCTGCCCCACGAGGCTCCTGTAACCGCTCATAACTCTTTAACCGTACCTCTTTCCCCCCACGCCTATCTCTCACCCTTGGCACCAAGATCGGAAGCTTCTGATCCGATAGATAAACTGACCCCCCTTGGCTCCCCCAACGATCATACCCAGGAACCCCCCGGCGCTTATATCTTTCCCCAGCTAAACTTCTGACTTCTTCCTCCAAAACCTCCTTCACATGCCACAACCCTACGGGGATCAATGCCTGGATTAACTCTATCTTCATATCCACATCCATCTGCTTCAATCCCCTATCACAAATCTCTTTCACCCGCGCCCGCCTAACCTTGACACCTCTACCAATCCGTAATATCTTCTCCATCACTGGCTCCTTTCTTGGTGGTTTTTCTTTTTCTTCCCAAAGTAAGAGATTACCACCATTTTAGGAGCCACTTCTCAAATTTCAACTAAATTTAGCACACCCTCATAAGTGCCCTTTTTCATATATTAAATAGTGGGTGTAAAGGAAGTTTATGATTTTAAAAATGGGTCAGTAAGTATATTCAAAAGAAAATAAGCCTGCTGAGCTCCTGAGGAAGAGTCTCCCTATTCTTTCTTCCACTATTCGTTAAAACCTGGACAAAATGTCAAAGAATGAAAAAAATCGGTACTGTTCCGCTAAAATGGAGAAAAGTAAGGTAAGAGGGGGATCATTATAACTTAATAAATTCATTAAGTTTAGGAAGCATTTATACCTGCGTGTTCTCAATGGTTTTCAATTGGTATGTTTTTTGCTCAATTTTCACAATAGATGGATTAAGTAAGCGAAATAAAATTTATTTTTTCCAGACTCGAACGTAATTATAAGATGGAAAACCAGGAAAGAAAAAAAATCATTTTAACGCTAAGATGGACCGCCGTCATTGTCACTTCTTACCTCATCCTATTTGGTAAAGGGAGGGTGATGGACCTCTATTCAAGTTACATTCTTATTATTGTCTATCTCTTGTCAAATGTTTTACTTACCTTCTTTCCTAAAACATGGTTCTCAAATTTAAAATTATTCTACCCGTTAGTCCTCTTTGACACTGGAATTGTTTCGTTCGGAATGTATCTTTCTGAGAAGATGACGACAGATTTCTATATCGTTTTTTTCTTGATTATCATCTTTGCATCGGTCAGTCGCAATTTTAAACTATTGATGGTCATTGGAGGGATCACTGCACTTCTCTACGGGGTTCTCCTCTATTCATGGGGACTTTTAACTAAGGAAGAGGGTAGTAGTTACACCCTTCGGATCCCCTTCATATTCATCATGACGGCTTTCTATGGGTATATCGTTCAAACCTTAACGAGGGAAAAACGCCAGGAGCTCACTATTTCTGAAGACAAATATCGTGGCCTCTTCGAAAATGCCAACGAGGGGATCATCCTCTTGAGAAATCCTCAGTTACAAATTGCTGATGTCAACAGAGAAGTCGAGAAGGTGTTAGGTTACACCAAAGGAGAACTTTTTCGAAAGGAGTTCTTTGATTTATTCACACCTGAAGAAATAGAGAAAGCAAGAGATTATTTCAAAGAAGTCGCTGAGAAAGGAGAAGGAAGAGCTGACTATCTATCCCTAATAAAGAAGGATGGATCCTCACTCGAGGTGGACTTTTCCATCAAGAGAATTGATTTAGGGGATGATTCCTTCTATCAGATGATCTTTCGGGATCTGACCGAGCAGAGGAAGCTTGAAAAGAGAATCAGAGAAAGTAAAAGAAATCTCGAGGCGATTTTCGATGGAATTCGAGATCGGCTCTCCATACAGGCTCCGGATTATCGAATTCTCCGTGTGAATAGAGCTGTCATTGAAAATTACCAAACCACTTTTGAAAAATTGATCAACCAAAAATGTCACGAGGCTTATTTCCGGAGATCGCAACCCTGTGAAAGATGTCCAGTCTCAGTGACCATCGAGACCAAACAACCCGCCACCTCTATCATGAAGAGTTCAGAAGATAATACGACCTTGCAAGTCTTCTCTTATCCCATTTTGGATGAAAAAGGAAATCTTTTATCGGCCATTGAATATACGAAGGATATTACTGAGGAGCAAAGGTTGCAAGAACAGCTCATCCAATCAGAGAAGTTGGCAGGAATAGGGATATTGGCCTCCGGTGTGGCGCATGAGATCAATAACCCTCTCAGTGGCATTATCGGGATGGCAGAGATTGCATTGGAGGAGGAAGATCCTACTAAAAACGAAAGTTATTTAAAGGATATCCTCAGTTGTGCCCAAAGAATCAGTGGGATCGTGAGTGCATTGCGATCCTACTCTCGAGCTGCGAAAAAAGGAGAATTGGATCTTGTGAATCTCAATGAAGTTCTTGAAGAGACCCTAAAGATGGTTCGCTTAGTGGCCCAAAAGACTCCGGTGGAGGTAATCAAGAATTTTCAACCTACTGAAAAAATACAGGCTAACATTGGCGAAATTCAGCAAGTCTTTACCAATTTAATTACCAATGCGTTTCAGGCTATGGATGGAAAAGGTGGAAAATTGATTCTCTCCACTCGATCGGTAGGAGATTGGGTCGAGGTGAAGGTGAGCGATGATGGCATGGGAATTCCTCAGAAATATCTCAATCAAGTTTTCGATCCATTCTTCACAACCAAAAAACCTGGTGAGGGAACGGGCCTCGGTCTAAATATTGTTTATCGAATCGTGACCAAGTATGAAGGGACAATTGACGTGGAGAGCAGAGACCAAATTGGGACAACGTTTACGATTAAATTTCCAATAAGGAGGGCTGAAACATGAGCAGGAAGATATTGATCGTGGATGATGAAGAGGTGATCCGAAAGTTTTTGAAAATCCATCTGACTAAATTGGGTTATGAGGTACAGGAGGCCGCCGATGGGGAGCAAGCCATAGAACAATTGGGAAAAGATGATTTTGACCTTCTCATCTGCGATATTCTGATGCCCAAAAAGGACGGATGGGAGGTTATTAAAGAGCTGAAATCGAATCCCAAAACGAAGGCTATGCCAGTGATTGTTCTAACGGCTAAAAATGAAGATTCAGATATGTTTAAAGGATACGGTCTGGGTGCCAATTATTACATGACCAAGCCCTTCACTAAGGCCCAACTCCTCTACGGATTGAAACTCATGTTCAATGAAACTCCAGGAGAGATAAGGGTATAAGGCCATTGTTATTCAGCCCTTTTCTTAAATAGGCTGGAAGAACTCGATCTTGTTCACTTATGAAGCTTCTTCGTTTACCTAGGGATCTTCACTCTGTTACAGAACAATAGCTTCCTACCTCACCGTCAAGGTTTCGTCTGGCAAAATGTAAAACTTTCCTAACAGACAAAGGCGGAAATTAATAAAAAATGTCTAAAGGAGAAAAGGTCTAAGAAAACCAACTGTTTTCTGAAGAATGTTGAATATTTTTATTGACTTATTTTTTGAAGTAATATAAATATGCCTCTGTTCGGACTTATCAAATGTTGTTGAAGCAAAAGCCCATTTTGAGATTGATCAGATATTGAAAAAGAAGTGAGAGGAGAAAATCCGAGAAGGAGTATTCACTGGGCTTTTGTTAGGGAGGCCGGGGTTTCCAAAATGACCTCGTTCGATTACAAAAAAGAGAAATTCTCATGGGAACAGGGGGGGCGCTTTAGAATGAAAACCATCGTTTTCGCCATTTTGATTATTAGCCTATTGTTGTTTCCCTTACAAGTTAAAGCAGACGCACAATTCCAATTCGTTGCTCGTGATCTTTCTGCACCTCATTCATCACCTTCCCGGCTCATCGCAACAGACCAAGAGGTAAGACAGTTTTTTGACAACTATATCGAACGATATACGAGAAAGGACATCGATGGATTTCTTTGGCTTTTCTCTTTGAAAGCCGTTCAGAATCAGAAAGATGGGCTGCCTGAGATCAGAGAGATGTACAGCAATTTTTTTGATCAGACCCAGACACTCCGTTGTCGCATCGAGGACCGGAAGGTAGAAATTTATGAAAATGCTGTAGAAGTGAAAGCCCGTTACGAAATTGAGCAAATAGTGAAGAGAAGTGAAGAAAGGAAAGTCTTGAAAGGATGGATACGGTGGGTTTTGGTCAAAGAAGACGGAATTCTCAAGATCCTTTCCATCGATTATAAACATGAGAAAACCCCTTAAAGGAAGAAGGGCACGGATAGGACTTCATAAAATCATTTTTCTTTTCCCTTATGGTTTTCATTTCGGTATACTTTCTTTTTGACAAGGCGTAAGCTTCTCCCACTTGAAATCCGGATAGCCATGGCCATGGAGGAGGCTGATCAATTCATTGATGAATATGTAGCTCGGCGAATGAAACTGGATCTCGATCCCTTTAAGGGACTTTTATGAAGAAAGTCATGAAAAATCGAATGCTCCCTTATGCCGATATTCGAAAGGCTTACCAGAAGGTGGTTGCTTGCAGCCGTTCAATCGTGTACCTTTTAAAGATTTATTCCGGCGTAATTAAACTTCAAATTACAGAGTTAAAACTCTCAAAATTCCAAACCTTTTGACTGAATTATTCAGTCAAATTTTCCATTCACTTGAGGGATGGTCTGTTTCTTTAACCCTCTTATGCATCCTCTGGCTGGCCGGATAGTACCCCGCAATCAAATTTGGGATGAGGGGTACAATATAATGTGATCGTTCATTCCTGGGAAGCTCCATTCTTTTCGCGTGAAGCTTCCATTCTCCAGTCAGTTCCTGGAAAATCCCTTATGAACAGGAATGTGACTCGTAATCTTCATCATCCTTGAAACTAACAGCACCGTAGGTACGTCCGCGCAATACTTCAATGACAAAATTACTCAATAACTTAAGGAGCTTAAATCCAGCCGACTAATTTCGCCTTGACGAAAACTCAAAGAAGTCGTATATTTAGCAATTAAGCGCCTGTAGCTCAGATGGATAGAGCTACGGACTTCTAATCCGTGGGTCGGGGGTTCGAATCCCTCCAGGCGCGCCAAAGATTTCAAGCACTTGCAATGGTGCTTGTTCCAATAGAATCCGGGTTTCCCACTATTTTCCCACTATTGAGAGCCAACTTTTCCGCTTGCTTCCTTTGGTATTCAATATCCGACCCAATGTAAAAGCCTTCCGTTGTCTTGACCGTGGTATGCCTAAGTTGATCCTTGATCGCTAAGGCCGGTACTCCCTTCAAGTGCATCAAAGAGGCTGTGGTATGTCTCAATTCTTTCCATGAGTAAAGTTTCGTGTCGATCCCTAAAGACCTCAACACTTTCCTAAAGGGCTTAAATATGTTCCAATGGTCGTATGGAGTGCCATCAGGCTTAGAGAATACCCATTCCCCAGGCTTAGAAAACCCTTGGAAGAGGTCTATTAGCTCTCTTTGCAGAACAACCATTTGACCTCTACCAGTGGAATCCTTGAGGGTTTTGGAAGAGGGGAGATAGATCACTCCGCTATTAAAGTCAACCCGTTCCCATCTAAGGCCCCTGAGTTCGGATTCTCTCATTCCCGTGTAATAGGCTGTCAGGATCATCGGTCTAAGCCATTCAGGAGAGGCTTCAAGAATCTTCTCAATTTGTTCCTCAGTGAAGAAGTTTCTAAGGCCCTTTTTCTCAGGATAGAGCAGACCGCTTTTTGTCGTGGACGGAAATGGGTTCGATTCCATTAATTCACGCCCTACGGCAAAATTAAAGAGTCTCCGTAGGCCAGCCAGGGTCCGATTAACATGGGCCTCGGTAACCGGTTCTCCACCACGTTGTTTAGGAGTTGATTTAACTTGGTCCCTGAATGCGAAGAGGTCTTTTCGGGTGATCTGTGATAACTTGCGTCCACTGAAAAAATTCAGATAGACAGATCCCTTGCCCAAGATATATTCCTTCTGATCGCCTTCTCTTCGGTAGAGTTCCATCAGCTCATCAAAGCTGATTCTCTCTTGCCTCTCCATCACTTCATAACGACCGCCCTTGATTCTTTTTTCTCTATCTATTTTCTCTTTAAGTGCCATGGAAAGTTTAGGCCCCACCGCTTTCTCATGCTTCTTTGAATGCTCGTAATAGGTGATGTAATAGATTTCACCCACCTTGTAGATACCCTTATGCTTAGTCTTCTCACGTTTCATACTTCCTCCTAACCGTTAGCGAAACGACTCACCCCCTTTCCTTTCCAAATTGGTTTATGCTTTCCCTGCCTTCTCCCAATCGAGTTCATATTCTGGAGGCTTTGCTTCCCCGGAATTAGCCAATGCCCCAATGATTAGGATGCTATATTTCATTTCATCCAGTCTCAAAGTGGCTGCTTTCTTTTTCAATAATTCAATCTCAGCTTCGATCCGCTGCCTTTCCAATGGATCGAAGGTCTTGATCAACCCCCTTTCCCTTCTTCTGACCTTCGACTTTAGATTCGTTATCTGTCTTTTCAACTCTTCGGTTTCAGCGATCAACCTCTTCAATTTCAGATTCATATTACTATTCACCTTTTGCCCTTCTTCTCAAATCTCTCCCAATACTCATCGATCGCTCGTCTCAAAATCTCAGAAGCGGAAAGCCCGGTTTTCTTCGACATCGCTTTAAGCCTCTTCACCTGAATCTCTGCCAAATAAAAGTTAGCTCTTATGGCCATCGTTCTTGCTCCTCCTATCTCGGGTTCTCCAGGTCGGGTTACTTCTCGCTCGGGATCAGGAGCCACTCCTCCCTCACCAGCTCCCACGCAATGTCGTGGGCTTCGTTCTCCTTCAGCCCGTTCTCCAGGAGTCGGCTCTTTGCGTTCTGGTAAGCTTGCAGGGTATTCCTCGCAGCGTTGTCCAGGGCCTCTTCGAGGTTCCCTTCCTCCTGGAGGCCCCGGAACTGCTTCGGGCAGTGTTCCTTCAAGTGCTTCCGGCCTAACTCCTTCAACTCTTTCTCGCTCGGCGGGTTCGAGATCATGTTCAACCTCTTTCACTATTTTGTGTCCATTATACACACACTCCAAAAAGTTTGTCAACCTTTTTCTTTGTCCTCACTCGTCTCGAAACTTTCTTCCTGAAACTTTCGCTTGACCAATTTCCATTGAATGTGTATATTCTAACCAATAATCGAGGGAGAGGAATGTTTCTTCATTCTGTTCCCTGCGAATTGTGCCAGAGGTGAGCATGGCGACCGAGACAAATCAGACCGGTGCTGCTTCGTACATGTGGTGGCGTTCCAAAGCTGTCCAGGCGGTTCATTCCCCTCTGGGCTTTTTCGTTCTGGCGCTGCTGATCGTCGAGGCATTTCTTTCCGGAACAGGCACGTGGTTCGGGTTGCCGGAACCATGGAAGATTGCAGCCATCGGTGTCGGAGTCATACTGTTTCTTATCGTTTTTGGCACGGTGGTGTGGCTCGTCATCCGATATCCGCAGAATCTGGTGTTCAGTGAGGAATCACACATTCAATTCGCGGCCATGAAGATATTCGGCTCCGAAAAACGTCTCATTACCGGTCGAGACCTTGAAGCGTTACCAAATCAGCCGACACCTAATCCGGCGGTAGGTCAGCTTCCTGGGTCCGGCCAGGAGAGTTGAACAATGCCGCTGCTGTATCCTTACGCATACATCATCTGCTACGACTTGTACCAACCTTTCGGCCTGTACGAGCCATTCTTCGAGGAACTGAAACGATCATACCGCTGGTGGCGCTACATGAACTCGACATGGGTCGTGCTTCGATATGAGGCACTTGTGGAGCTTGCTCCTAAACTTCGCCTACTGATCTTTGAAGGCGATCGTCTGCTTATCCAGCCGGCGAAGGGGCCTTCTGATGGGTGGCTCCCGAAGGACGCATGGGAATGGCTTAAAGAAAACGTTCCGAACGAGTGGTGAGTGTTAGAACAGTATCGCTGTAGGAGTAATCTTCAAAAAAAGAAATCAATATTCAATTGTCAAAGAGCAAGGCCAGAAAGGGCTCTTCCCTCTAATCTTTAGGGTTCTGGTAGTGGGAAAACAGTGGGAAGGCTTCAAAGCCCTTTGAATATTCAAGGGATTTTTTCGGCTTATGGATAACAAATGCCTGAGCCTTCATCTCACAACCTGTCTTTTTTCTACCCTGGATCTCACAAGGTAAGCCTCAACGTCAGACAATCGAAACCGGATCACCTTCCCCATCTTATAACAGGGTAAGAGTCCCCTCTTAACCATGATGTAAGGCCATGGTTTAGATACCTTCAGGAGTCTCGATAATTCTTTTGGACTAAGTAGCTCCTCCAACTTCTACCCTGTCTCCTCTATTCTTTGTGAACGTAGAGCCTGATAATCTGCCCCTTATGCTTGACCTGGTAGGCTTCTTGCCCCACCTGCATCCTGTAAAGTTCAACCCCGCTGAACGTGCTTATGGGGTTCGTGCACCTTCTTTCTGAAAAGTGTAGTTTTATGTAGTTTTGTTAACCCCCTCACATCCCACTTTTTGCAAAAATTGCTAATCCGAAAGCTTAACTTTTCTCAACTTTTGTTAACCCCTTTATCCTGATGATCTCATCAAAACATTCATTTCCTCAAAGTCTCGGTTTTAGAACGGGATAAGGCCATAAATCCGAATCCTCCGATCCAATCTGCCTCTGTCTCCGCTCTATTTCCTGCAGAGACTGACGATCCCCGTGTTCCAACCAGACCAGGTAGGCATCGACGCCGCCCTGCATCTGAAAAAGCTCTCTCTTAAACATGTACTCAAGAATGGGCTCGAATTTCGTCCTTTTTCGCCATCCCTTGACCCGGCAAGAGGTGGGGGTGCCCCCATAAGCCACCCGGGCAGCTGCTGTGGCATTAAAAGCAGACTTGAAATACTCCCGGATCCACACCTTCTCCCTCTCAGTGAATTTCCATTTCGGCTTGTGCGTCTCTCTCTCCAAGGTTGCCCCCTCCATCTAACTCTTGTCGTTAAACGTTCAACCGCTTCTGTTAAACGTTATTGCTTCCTGCTTGCCTTCTCTTCGCCCGTAATCACTCCCCATCCTGCTACGATGCAGTCCATGAGGAATTCCGTAAGAGTCATCCCTCGCTTTCTGGATTCCTCTTGGAGCCTTTTCTTTATGAACGGCCGAACCCTAACTCCAATCGTCGTTGACCTCGTTTCGTCTGCCTCATCCATCGTTTGCTCCTTCATTTCCACTCGATTCCCATCCCTTTTCTGTTCCGGAATCCTTGCCCATATCCGGCCAGGATTCTATCAATCTGGTCATGGTTCGTGAGCTTGTCCATCCTCGACTCTACCCGAGACCCTTATGTCTTGATTTATGTCGGGAAGACGATTTCAGCTTCGGTTGCCGAAATCATACCCGTGAGTCCCCCCTTTCTGAGATTGCCTTTAGGGCAAGATCATTTCAATTCCCTCGTTCGTTACGCCGCTTGCACTTGATTGCAACATCTGCCTATCCAACCGCTCCAAATTCTCCCTCAAACGCCAGATCCACCCTTTTCCCTGCTCACGGCAGTCGGCGGCACTACAGGTCCAAGTTCCCCATCTTTTTGGGGTTGTTCAAATCGGCGGTGCCCTCCCCGGTAATCCCCCAAATCCAACATCCTCAACGCCTCTTGATCTGGCAGTCTTCCATCAACCGTCATGATCGCCAACCTCTCTAACTGCGTTTCATCGAATCGTTGGAGCCATTCCTTTGGAAAGGGTCTTATTATGGTCTCTGTGAGCTTCTCTCTTGGGAGGGAAAGGATTTTATTGGGCAACCCTGCCTCTATCCATGCCCGGATGTTTGTCCCCTTCTGGAATGCCTCTGAAGGATCTTTCCCCACAGGGACCGGCCAGCGCTTCACCTTCGCCCCGTATGTTTCGGACCAAAACCCCCAGCTTGCCTCTGCCCCGGCCCTATCGAAGTCAAGGCAATTCAGAATCAACCCGGCCTCCTTAAGCAGTCGATTCGTGTCCTCATCGGGTCTTATCGTCACACTTCCCAAAGCTATGGTTCCGATCAAGTCACCGGCCTCTTGTGAGATCAGCAAGCCATCAAGTTCACTTTCAACAATGACAAAGGATCCCAAGTCAGGATTAAACATCATCGGTTTTGTGTCACTTCCGGGTACGATGTAATAACGCAGTTCACCTTTTGCCCGCCGTATCCTCAGCCTTAAGACCCGGTCTTTCTCCATCAAGGGAATCACAAGTCCCTCCGGAAGCCACAACTTCTTAGCCCTTCCACGTTCATCCATTGCAGGGTCGAGGCCCCATGTTTCCCGGTCCCCATATTGACCTTTGGGATTCCAACCCAAAGCCGCTGTCCGAATCGTCTCATCTCGAAGCCCCCGGCCATGCAGGAAGGAAAGAACATCGCTACTACGCCATAGCGATTCAATGGATTCTTTGAGAAAGGTTTCCGCTTTTCCCTGCCACTTGAGGGAGGGTGAGAGTTTCTCTTCTCGTTCATGGCGAACCATATTTGACTGCTTAAGGATAGATTCTCCCCCTAACTCTTCGACCGCTTCCCGGAAGGACAGACCTCGGCTCTCTCTCAGATAATCAATGGCGTCCCCGTGCTTCCCGCAACCCCGGCACCAATACCGCCCGCCATCCTCATTCGGCCATACTCGGAAACGGTCACGGCCGCCACACCACGGGCAGGGTCCGGCCCATTCTCCCCCGTGGGTTCTTGCTACACGTCTTAGCCGGACATTAGCCTGGAGCAGTTCAAGAAGTGTCATCCTCAATTCCAGATCCTTAACTGTCACCACAGTTGCCACCACTTTGTTAGGTGACAAGATTCCTTTTAAATTCTTTCGAGTTGTCCTACATTGCCACCGCTTCTATAGAGGTAGAGAGGTTTATTAATAATGATTTCCCCACCCCACCCCATCCTTATTTATATATATTTCTGATCAGCCAATTGAAATCATTATGAAACATACCTCAAATGTCTCCCCAAACAATGTGGTGACAATATTGGTGACACTCGATTCAAGGTCATTCGCCTTCCTGCCCTTGATTCAAGTAAAATGTATTTTTTTTGAACAAGATCTCCTTATCTCCAATCAAACCTTGAGTTGCCATCTTCCAATAATAGGTCCCATACCGGTCTTTGTGACATTTCCTTTCGAGCTCTCGCTTTGTCAGCGTTCCGTTTGCCAAGGCACCTTTTATGGAGCATTCAATTTTGGCTATCAGAGTTTCTCCGTCTATCGGATCAATGATTCTTCGAATATCTTTTTGCCAGTCAAGAAGATCGATCACTTTTTGAACAACACCAACCGTAATGCGTTCCTGCTTTTCATTCGCCGCGAGAAGGATGAGGAGTCGGTGCCCGTAGGTGTCGAGCCTCTTGGATACTTTCGATTGCTCCTGGGAGAGATACCATGACTCAAAAAGTTTATCGGCATCGTCATCTATCGGCAGCTCATAGGTGCCGTCTTTGGCAAGGGACTCAATCCAGACCAGAATATCTTGGAGATCATTTCTTAACGGTGCCTTTTCGGCGTCTGGGATTTTTCTTGGAATGGCAAATTTTCTCTCCGTAGATCCGATGATTACAAAGAGCCTGTTTATGAAACCGATGTCCAGGAAGGCGGGAGTCCACATTCTCTGATAAGTTTCCAAAGTTGAGGCACCTAAAAGAGAAAGGTAAACGTCATCCAGAGAGATGCTATTTTTCTTAGTCGAAGAATGGAATACATTTGACTCAAATAGAGAACACACGCACTGTAATAAGATCGAGCCTTCGATTTGGGCCTTATTTACGAATGATTTCAATTCGTCGTATACAAGTAAGATGGGTGAACCAGAGAATTTAGTCGCAAGCCCCTCGGCACTTCCGAGCCCTTGGCAGAGGTCGATCTTAAATACCGAATTATTTATCGTCTGCAAACATTGAATGAAGAAATTTACCACTTGGCGTATTGCCTCGCTCTTCCGATCATCTGCGCTTCTTCCAACGAGAATCATATATAGCCTTGGCTGTGGGTGAATCTGGCTTTTAATGGTTATCCTGTGAGCGATCAGAGCTCCCAAAATAGTAAGATAAACCATTGCCAAAAATTCCCACGCTGATTCGAGATAAGAGGAGTAAACGTCTGCAAAACGGCCAGCTGCACCACCTATTGCATTGACCGGAAACTCAGATTTGTGTGAGGGGGTTACGTGTTTGCGGTTCGATTTTCTATTGATCTGTTCAGCCTCGACCCGCTCCGTCACAAGCCGGGCGATCTCCCTGGGATCACTCAATTGAGGTATCTGTCTCATCCGTGGACTCCATCTCAAAACACCCCTCTGGATTAAGGCCCAAAATCTTCCCTACTGCAAGTACCCTTGGGTCATTTGGCTTCACCTTTTCAATGCCGCAAATCAACTTTGACAGGGTTGAGGGGTTGAGGCCTGCCTGCCAAGCTATCTTGTACGAACGTTGGTCACCGAGTTTAAGGGCTTCAATAAACCTTCGAGAGACCTTCATTTGGACTTACCTCCAAAGAATTCTTATTAGCTGTTAATGATTAAGTGGTACTTCTGACGTACCAATTTGGTACTTTTGGCGTACCATTCGAGGAGAAAGTTAGATTAGATTGACAGCTTCAAGGGAATATAAACTAAAGATCGGAATTCCAATGGAGGTCAACAGGAGGGATGTATAAACAAGTATGACCTAAAGCCACATATTTTTTAAGATGATCTGCCAAGCCGGGATGATGTTGCTTTATGTGGGTTATGGCTCTATTAATTGCGTTTTTAACAGAACTTCTTGCTTTGTCGTTGCTCTTAGTAAAAGAATCCGATAGCTCATTTAGAATCATATTCTTTTCTTCTATCGCTCTTGAACGTTCATCCTTCGGTGATTCTTTTTCGTCTATTATTTCATTAAGTTCCTTAATTCTTTTTCTAAATGTATCTTTCCTTTGTTCGTTCTTAGCTTTTTCCTTGTGATCAAGTTTTTCAACGAGATGCCCGGGAGACCTCGATTTGGTAAGGCTGAGCTCTTCTAACTGGTCTTTGGACATTTTGTTCAGCGGATCTGCTTCCCGTGAGATTTGGGATGTCCGAATAAATTCTGTAGCGGGTGTGCTCCGGTAAGGATTCTCTACCAAATATTTTATGTAGTCCATTCCAATTAAATGCTTGATGGTGCTAACCGCTTTCCCATCGAAAGAGACCTCCCAGAAGTCTCCTTCTTTCCGAAAGATGTTCCCTTTCGAAATAGGTCTATCCGTTTCTTCTCTTACCTCCAAGTGCTTTGGTGTTGTTTGGGTACGAAGAAGGGTAAACTCTACGTCAATCACCTCACGAGCTTTCTGCAGGGCATACTTAACGTAGCTTTGAAATAAATCTTCAATTTTAGTAAGTCCCAACTCCTCTGGGTTGTAATCTTTCCTCCATGAACTAAGTTTGCGTTCGACCTCACCGACAAACACAGGTAGACGCTGGGTGTAATCCGAATAATTGAAAAACTTAAGAATAAACTTCTTTACCGCCTTCTGCAAATTCTCATCAGCATCCACCTTGGGAAGGACCTCGAGAGCCGTTGCTATCATTGATTTAGCTTTGTTCATGATCAGCATTGCAGTTATGTACGGAAAGGACTCAATCTGGGCTCTGTGGTGTATATGAGTGGTATCAACAGCCAAAGTAGCGGTGAAATACGGGGCGGGATCAAGTTCGGCATATATATGGCCCCGGTCGCCAAGCCAAGCCGCTTCAACCTCTTCATCAACGAGCCTGAGCTTCGCCTTTATCGCTTTACTTACTGGGGTCTCATTTCGTTCCATTTTCGTCACCTCCTGCGTGACCTCCTGCAAAAAAGAATCGGGGGAAACCGGCAGGAGTCCGGCTTGTCGGGGAGCTCTCCCTATCCCCCAAGAGTCACATTACTCCATTTTGCTCGAAAATCCAATATGGAAACTACCGGGAGAAGAAGTACAGAGGGAAGGTTATGAACGGAGGCCGGGGGCCTTAAACAGATTCGACCGGGGATGTTTCTCTATCCACCCACCCGATTGATGCACACCTGGACACCTGAAAAAAAAGACATCCAAAGCTCTATGTTGGCCCTCCTTTAGCGCCTCGTCTCGGATGTTTACTTGGCAAACCCGAAAGAATCACTTCCTCCGTGACAGGGTATGAAAGAGGGGCACTGGGCCTTCTAAACCTTGTGGAAGCGAAAGGAGGAATTACGTGAACAAGGACACTCCGAAGCCGGTATCACCAAAATCATTGAAAAGGTTAGAGCACGCATTGACACAAAACATTTGTTCAGTTTCCTATTATAATGATTTGTGTAATTCAACATCATCGTTCCATCCTTATTGCTAAGAACGCCATTGCCGTAATCTTTTTTAAAACGCTCTTCGGGCCGTTTACCACACCGTTCTCGTAACTCATCTCCTTCTTTGATTGGGGCTGCATAGCTGCCACCTTATGCCAAGCCGCCTCTCTGCTTCGGCAATGAACCCGTCTTAAAACATCCGCTGAGTAGCACTTGGTTTTTTCATAGGTTTATCTCCTATTAGGTAAATGACACATCCCCCTCACTTCCACTCCCATGCCCATTTTATAATCTTCCACCCAACCTTAAGAATGGTGATCCCCAAAAATAAGATTATCCCCAAGACAACCAAAACAACGATCGCATAAAAAAGTCCTTTGAGAATCCCTGCAATAATATCATCAATATCCCATCCCCGGGTTGATTGAATAGTATCGGAAGACGGATACACAGGGGACAGATCACTTCCTTGAGTTTCATCCATGCCCCTTGATTTTTCTTTTAGCTTACCACACACATTGCAGAAACCTCTCTGGTCTATGGTTCCGATACAGCAATCATCGTCACACAAAATGCGTTCGGCTTCTTCCTGCTCCATTTCGTTGACCTTCATGCCAAGTTACAAAACCTTTCATTTTGACTCGCTTGCGCTATGTCAGTTCATCAGCGGTTTGAGGATTTCAGGAATCTGTTCACGCCATTCCAGTTTTTCTTGGACATCCCGGCGTTCTTTGGCCAACCAAGCGAGAATTTGGGCCACGTCAAAGAGGTTCTTGCTCTTGGACGGAGAACCAGGGACTTGGCGTACCTGTTTGGTTTCAATGGTGGTAGGTGTCTGGCCCTTGTATTGACCGACAATCTCAACGTCATAGCCCGTGCCAGCGATATGGAATGTGCGAGTTGCTGCCTTGAAGCCCCATTGGTCCCTTACATCCTTCTCTACCCACCTTACAACGGCTTCAGGCGAAACGCGCTGTTCGCGCCACTCACGGAAGTTCTCTTTTTCGGTTTTAGCCCTTTCGAGTCCCGATGAGAGAACCGAGCCCACATCGCCAAGGTTCAGATCTCCCATGTGCCGGCGGCATATCTGCGCCTCCGTCACACCGATCACAAGGCCGTTGCTGCACACAAATCGAAACCAACCCATCATGGCCCGGAAACGAGTACTGCCGTCCACGGAATTAATGATCTCAAGCCGCATGGCGAGCTCGTGCCCGTCACCAGGGTCGAACGCATACTTCGGTGGCAGGTATAGGCTAAGGGCCATTCGCTCACCATATTCGGTGAGGGTGAGATCGACCCCCACGCACTCGGGTTCAATTCCAAATTGCCTCATAACCTCTTTCGCTGTCTCAACGACTTCGGCGTGTTTTACGAGGACGTAGTCCTTCGAAACGATGTTAATCGGGACGGAGGCCCATTCCGTTCCGAAGGGTTTTCTGATGATCATATCGAGGCGAGCATTGGCGAGGCTTGGTTGGTTGGCTCGATCTCCAAGAGCGAAGTCCTGTCGATCAAAATCCGGTATGTGTTGGGGAATGTCCGCGAGGGACCCTTTATGAAATCTGACTGGTGAGTTGAGCCACTTTTGATCTTGACCAATGGGGAGAATCATTTGCTGTTGCCTCATAGGCATCACCTCCTATTTTCCCCTTCCTATGCATACGTCCGAATGTTGTCCGTGCTCATGCCAATTCTTTGTATAAACCGATGCCAATTTCTTGTCGTAAATTATCAGCAGATTCCCAGAATTATTCTCCTCAGCAGCCTTGTGAAATTAAAAGACCCTACCAATTATCCCAATAATACAAATACTAAGACTTAAAGTCAATTTATTAATAATAATGACTCTATGTCGCTGTTAAATACCCTACAATTGAAATATCCTCTCCTCCAAAAAGGAGTGGATATGGCCAATATTAAGAAGAAGCTCGGAATTAGACTATTTCAGTTGAGAAATGAAGCCGGTCTTACCCAAGCTGAACTTGCTGAAAAAGCTGATCTTAGCATTGACTCAATAAGTAGGATAGAAAGAGGAGAAAGGGCTCCGTCATTAGAATCGTTGGAAAACATTGCTTCAGCCCTGGGGGTTGAACCAATGGAATGCTTTAACTTTAATGGAAAGGAAATTGCAATACTGGCTGAAGGATCACCAGAAACCTTGGAATTGTGGAACCTCTTGAAGAGTAAAAAGCGAGACCAAATCAAAAAAATACATGATATCGCTAAGATTTTATTACGTTAGTTAGACAAGTGGAGTCACCCATAAGTCGGCCTCACTATCCTCCTCTCTTTTCCCTCTTCATCCCCGATCCACCACCCTTACCATCTCCAAAAATTCCTCCTTGGTAAATACCCCCTTCTCCACAAGCAACCTGGTGAGGGCTCCCTGTTGGACAACCTGGGACATGAGGAGTTCTTCAAAGGAAACGATTTGCTTAGGGTCAATGGCGGTTGCCATGAGACTTCCTGTGAAAGATTTACAAACCTTGTTCTAAAGATCTAAATCCAATGCATTGTATATCTTGAATAATTATACTCATCTATTCTTTTCAGAAGTGACCTATCATCGGGGTTAGGGGCATAATTCCTAACATGCCATGCCATGATTTTCATTTTCTTACAGAATCTAAAATACGGGTCATCGGCAGAATCGGAAAAATAGAAACAATCATATTTAAAAGCTATGTTTGAGTCCCAAAGGGGAAGGAAATTGGGGGCAAAAAGGCAAAGAGCCTTGGCAACGGAAACAGGACTCTTTCGACCATCTCGTTGCCGTTTCAGCGCTTCATTGAACCTATTAAATAAACCTTTTATTGTGTGCTCATCAACATCTGACAATTCCTCAATATTTTTGTTTTTTAAATCGCTCAAAACAGCCAAATCGGTGCTTATGCAGCTAACCAATCCGTCAAAAGCATAATTGGAATAAAGATAATTCCATCCCCGGATTATAATGCCAACGCCCTTAGCCATGTTCTCAGGGTTGCCCCAGTTCTCCGAGACAACTCCTAAGGCCTCAAAATAAATCGGCCCTCTATTTTCCCGGTGATTGTACAATTCATACCCTTTGCGGAATTCCTCATAATCTGGAATGTGAAAATCTATATCGGCATCCATAATTGACTCACCTTCCCCCTCGCACATAGACCTCCGAATGCCTCTCATGCTCCAACCAATTCTTTGCATAGAGCGAAGCCAATTTCTTGTCTTTGATCACAAGAAGATTTTCTGCATTCTTTTCTTCGGCAGCCTTTGTGAAATTAAAAGACCCGGTAATCACGGTCTCCCCATCGATAATCATCACCTTGTTGTGGGCTATGGCGTGTTTAGCATCTATCTTGACAGGGATCCCTTGGTTATAGAGAAAAGTGGCTGATGAATACTTTTGTGTCCTTTGGCTCTTGTCCAGGACAACTTCCACCTTCACTCCTCTCTTATGGGCATTCAACAGTGCTTTGGCGATGGGAGCGGATGTGAAGGAGTAGGCTTGGACAAGGATGGTGGTTTGGGCTTTGTTCAACTCTTTTATGATGGCTTCGGTCGCACCCCCTTTGGGGGAGAAATAGACTTCCCAGGTGCAGGTGGTGGGTTTTTCTTGGGGGAGGGTGATGGAGGGAGATAATATGCACCAAAGGGTAATGGTAAAGAGCGTAAGTAAAGCGGTTATTCGATTCATTCGGTTCCTACTTGTTTCTTTATCTGATTGCGGAATCGTAACCAAAACATAAGACTGAGGTGAGGCTGTGGTCAGCCAGTGGCTCTTCAGTCCAATCGGTTAAGAGTGGGGACTTATAGATACACAATCAGCCGTGAAAGCGTTCTTGTAACCAATCAGTCAGTTGGGGTCCTTCCAATTTTCTCGTCGTGTTACCTTCCCGAACGTACACCTCTCCATCGAAATGCACAACTCCAGGTTTTGCTACCGGTGGCACATCAACTGCGCAAATGACCGAGTTATTCCAAGGCTCAAATCTGACATAGACTTTGCCCAAAAGGATTGGATGAAAGAGGGAGGAGCAAAGCAAATCTCGCAGTTTCTGTTCAAAACCGTCCCTATTTTTTTTCTTGCATAACCGGAAGTCTCTTTCAATACCTTTTATTTCACGCTTGTCAGAGACTCCGATGAACAACGTGCCACCAGATGAATTCAAGAAAGCTGCAACAGTTCTGAGAGCAGACTTGAGCACAATTTGACTCGATGCGTTCGTATTCACGTCAATCTCTAAAGTCTCCTTGAACTCAATTGTTTGGCACTCGCCTCTCTTCAAACCATCTTCAATTGAAATCTGGTATTTACGCTTCTTCCTCTCATTAGAAATGAAGTACCAACTTAACAATAGAATCACCGTCACCCATGACAAAAATGCAATGATAAAATTGAATCGCTTTAGCACTTGCAATGCCTCTCGTTGAGGAGAAAAATTGAGAGGGACTAAGATTGTGCCTACCGTTTTGTTGGAATGATCAGTAATCGGTGTCACCA
Organism: uncultured delta proteobacterium; assembly: GCA_963827685.1. Classification (GTDB taxonomy): domain Bacteria; phylum Desulfobacterota; class BSN033; order BSN033; family UBA1163; genus UBA1163. The sequence goes on from CAWHBU010000004.1 coordinate 161,754, forward strand.
GAATTAGATACTCCTTTCCCTCGATCTTTCTTTCCTGAACTGGGGTTGCAACTAATTTTGACAAATTGATTCTGTCAAGTTCCAAGGGTATCCCACCCCAATGCATTCTTAGATTCCCATGAGCATCAAATACTGCGTAATCCACTATATTATCAGTTTCCCTCGTCGGTAGTTTCGTAGCCTGTTCTACGTTCAATTTGTTAAACTTCTTCGCATTTGTAGCGAGTGTTTCATCATCTTCTTTCAGGTTTTTCGGGTCTGCAATCCCCAAGACTATCGAGCCATCTTTAATCTTTTTAAGTAGAAGTCGCCATTTCTCACCAGCAAATGTGGTCACAGTTGTGAACTTCGAAGGTTCTAAGCTCATTAGGAGCCTCGGGGAAGGGATGAGGCCAGGAATAAAGCCTTCTATATCTATGACAACACCGTTTTCAGCAATCACATAGTATCTCGGAACTGGAAATGAAGCGTCACGATATTTCTTCAAATCCCAATGGTCAACGTACAACACAGCGTCTTTGACTTCCTTGGTCCAATCATTGAGTTGTGAAAGAGCAGTCTTCTTTGCTTGATTCTCGACAAATACGTATTGGACAATGGCAACAGCTGAGAAGAACAATGCGGAAAACAGCAGAACCCAAAGTATCTGCTTATGAGTCTCTTTCAAGTTTAGCTTTGAAAGTATTCCCACCTCTTGTGCCCTCCGTAATTACCTTATTCTCTGCAATATCCCTGGCGATTATGTCTGGTGGCGGAGGTTTTCCGAGTCCTCAAGGTTTTCATCTTTCAGCCAGAATATATCGGGGCTTACCTCGTCCCTCTGCTCCGACCGGAGTTTTATACCCCCACATATACGCTTCGCCCCTCTCCATAGTAGCTCTCAAAAATATGCTGATACACGGCGTTGCATTTCTGAGTATAAATTTCCCGGGTGAATACCCGAGGCAGTTCATCCAGTTTATCCTCGACGGCCACACGGACAGCCGCTCGTGTCGCCTGTGTTTTCCGCCAGTCGAGAACCAATTTTTCCCGTTTCAGCGTCTCCAACAGTTCACGGGCGATGCTTTTGACTTGCCCCTCTTCCTTCTTGGTGAGTTTCATCTCGGGCTTGGTGATGAGGTCAAACACCGCCAGTTCTTCCTCGGACAGCCCCTCCGAAACCCCCCGTTTCTCCTCTTCTTGCAGTTCGTTTACAAACTTGAGCAGTCGCTCAAAGAACTCCTCTAAGTTGGCCGCACCCTGATTGTATTCGTCGATCATCTGTTGGAATTTCTCCAAGTAGTCCACCCGGGTCTTGTTCAGTCGCACCATCTTTTCCAAAGCAGAATTGATGGCCCCACGGAGTTTTTCAATCTCCATGCGCCTCCGTTCTTTGGCAAACTCCTTCTTGAGAGCCTTAAAATCAATCTCGCTGAGGTCGATCAGTTTTTTCTTCCCATCGGGGGTCGATGATCCCAGAATGACATACCCTTTGGCTGTGATGTTCTCGTCCAACAGATCCTCTACCTCTTCCATGATCTTGGATACATCGGCCTCGGGCTGAAGAGCCTCTATTTTCAGTTGGATGACCCGGAACAGGGCACAAACAGGGACAAACTCGTTGGCCTCGGGGTCGGGGAGTATGGCCTTGAAGATACGGTTGACAGTATTGGAGAGGTTGATAAACCGCTTTTTGGTGGTGTCGTTGACCAAAACTACGTCAACGGCCTCATCCAGTAACTTCACCCGCTCGAACCCTTTTGCGGCGATGATGGGTTCCACCTTGACGCTTGTTTCCTTGAGAAACTGGACAGTCTGAGCGATGGCCGTTTTGAGCATGGCGACGAGTTCCGCCTTCTCTTTGACCGGTTCTTCTCCGGGTTTCACCCCTCCGCCCGAACCCGAACCATAGATCGCCAAGGCCCTTTGAAGGTTACGAAATACCCCCACGTAGTCAACGATAAGCCCGTTCACCTTGTCCTTAAAGACCCGGTTGGCCCGGGCGATGGTCTGCATCAATGTGTGGTTCCGCATTGGCTTGTCAAGGTAGATGGCGGAACAGGATGGGACATCGAACCCGGTCATCCACATGGCGCAGACAAACACCAACCGGAACAGATCATCAGGGTCTTTGAATTTGGTGTCCAGATCCTCCTTCACCATTCGTTGGCGATGAGGGACGATGTCCACGCCCTTCTTTTTCAACTCGGCAACTTCATTCTGAGACGAGGAAACCACGACCGCCATGTCTGTTTCCCGCATATAGGAAATCTTTTTCTCCACGTCCTGTCGTCCCGGCCCTTCCAGTTTGTTTATCTGCTTTGTCAGTCGTTGGATCTTCTGCTTCCAGTATTTCTGCACCTTGTCATACATCTTCACGGCGGTGGCTTTATCAATGCTCACAACCATGCCCTTACCGAGTTGTCCCCGCTCGGTGAAGTGTTCGACGATGTCCTCGGCGATCTTTTCCAAGCGATCTTCCCGGGTGATAAGGTGATATTCCCGGGAAAATTCCCTTTCCAACTTCTTCTCTTGGGCCTCGTCAAGCTCTGCCTCTTCCAACAGCCGATCCATCCCCTCCTTGAAAGCTCTCTCGTCCTTTAATTGAAGTTCAGGGATACGATTTTCATAGTAGAGCGGCACCGTGGCTCCGTCGTCCACGGACTGTTTGAAGTTGTAGATAGAAACATACTCACCAAATACCTCCCGAGTCTTTTCCTCTCCTATGATGAGTGGCGTTCCGGTGAAGGCGAGGAATGACGCTTTGGGAAGGGCGTTTCTCATGTTCAGGGCGAGGGTGTCATATTGGCTCCGGTGTGCCTCATCGGTGATGACGATAATGTCCTCCCTCTGCGATAGGACAGGATGGGGACTGCCATCCTCGGTGCGAAATTTGTGGATCAGGGTGAAAACGAACCGGTGATCCTCGGTGAGGAGGCGCCGGAGGTCTTTTGAACTTTCGGCTTGACAATGGCCTTCCGTGATTACCCCGGCATTTGCAAAGGTCTTGTAGATCTGGTCGTCCAGTTCCTGCCGGTCGGTAACGACGACGAATGTCCAGTTCCCCGGCACTTTCCGCAAGACCTTCTGGGAGAAGAAAATCATGGAAATGGACTTGCCGCTTCCCTGCGTATGCCAGAACACACCCAAACGGCCCTTGCGGTTCTTGATTTCTTGCAGGGCAGCCATGGCGTTTTCCACCCCAAGATACTGGTGGTTCTTGGGCACAATCTTGACTATCCCGCCCCGGACTTCCATGAACAGGAGAAAGTTCTCCAAGATGTCCAGAAACCGGATTGGCTCGCAAGTCCCTCGGAGAACGGTTTCAAGGGAGATGACTCCTTCTTCCCCCTCGCTGTTGATTTTCTTCCAGTCATTGAAGTGGCCCCAGTCGGATGTGATGCTTCCAACCTTAGCCTCACTTCCATTGGAGAGGATGATGAAGGCATTGAACCAGAAGAGTTGCGGGATGGTGTCCTTGTAGTCTGTCAGATTTCCCGTGAAGGCTGTTTGAATCTGTTTGTGGCTTGCCTTGAGTTCGACAAACAGGAGCGGGATGCCGTTGACGAATCCCACGAGGTCGGCCCGCCTCTTATACATTTCCCCCACGAGCCAAAACTGGGAAACCAAGAGAAAATCATTGTTGGCGTGGTTGTCCCAATCTACGAGCCTGACAGTTTCAACCTTCTCCCCACCTCCTTCCGGGTCGGGAATATGGACTTTGACGCCGTTTCGCAGAAGTTGGTATATCTCCCGATTGGCGGCAGGCATACTGAGCCGAGAACGGTCACGAGTCAATTCCTCAAACATAAGATTATTTGCTTCGGGAGGGAGGTCGGGGTTCAGACGCTTGAAAGCAATACGAAGGCGGGATTGGAGGATAATTTCGGATTGATTATCCCGGCCAAGAGTACCGGAAGGGCCAAGAATTTCATGCAGGGCGTTGATATGACCCCATCCCAATTTTTTAAGCATTTCGATGGCGGGCAGTTCAATGAGTTCTTGCTCGGAATACGAATAGCTGCCTTTGAGTGTCATGCGTTGGCCTCGGCAATAGCGATATCCAGTTCTGAAACGTCCAGTTCGTCGGAGATGAGTTTGGGGAGGAGAAGATCACGGGTTTGGCGGAGGATACGATTTTTCTTACCAAGAACAGCGAGTTGTTCAGCGATTGGCAAACATATTTTCTCAAACCGGACAAGGTGTCCCTTCGGAGGATAAAGGCATTCAATCCTTTCCATATCACCTTTAGTTACGGCCTTAAAAATTGTCCCTCCGCCCATGATGTCCTCTTCCGTGAAGATTTCTTTGAGTTGATGGAAAGCAAAACATTGGTAACCATCCAAGTTTCGGATCGCAGACAGACCCCTACCAATAATAATCTTGTGGTCAGTAAGGTTTAACCTTCCTACCGGTGCCCTAACGCTGAAAAGAATATCCCCTGCTTCTGCAATCCTACCGGCAAACGTGCAATATACCCGTGTTGTCGGGAACCGTTCTCCGAAGTCAGTAACACCTTGATGGAATGGAAGCCCTTCACCATTGGTGTTGTAAAATTCTGATTTCGGAGATTGCCCCATAAGAATAGAGCAAACATCACTCAAGTGTTTTACCTCCCATCCCTCCGGTATCTTTCCCAAGGACGAATCCACCATCTTGACTTTCTGGTGGCCGGGGAAGCGGAACTTTACGAACCACTCCCGGTAGAGGGTCTGGGCTATCTCCTCCAATATCTTGATGCGCCGGAGATTGTTCTCGATCAGATCGTCGTAGGCAGAGAGAATAGAGGCGATTTTATCTTGCGTCTGTCCATCCGAAGGGATGAGCAAAAGGAGGCTATTTAGGTCAGCCTTGTTTACTGCTCCAAAGACGGCCCCGCTTTCAGCAGCATGAATATTTTCAACGTTGGCCTTTAATAAGTAAAAAATAAACCGCCCCGATCTATTTGGCCGAATTGCACATAGACCTCGACCAATGCAGCACTCTTCGGTGGCGAGGTTCAAAGCACCAACAGGCGCTCGGACACTCATAAGAATGTCCCGGGGAAGAGCAATCTTGGATGGTAGTGAGCAATAGGTCGAGGGAGAGGGATGTAATTCTCCGAAATCTCGGTTACCTTGGAAAAAAGGCAGACCATCTCCTCGGTTATTGTAATATTCTGATTTTGGAGACTGGCCCATAATGATCGTTGCCAGATCTCCAAGCCTCTTTTGCTCCCAAGATGTGGCCATCACCAACCTTCGATAATTTTCGGGATATTCTCTGCAATCCTTTCCTCCAACTCCCTCGCTTTAACGTTCAGGACTTCCAACTCCTCGTTCAACTCCTGCAATCGCTCCTTAAAGTCGAAGTCATCTGCCTCTCCCTCGGTCACTCCTACATAGCGTCCGGGGTTCAAGCTCCATCCTTGAGCCTCAATTTCCTTAATGGCGGCCACCTTGCATAATCCGGGGACATCTGCATACTTTCCCTTCGGGAACTTTTCAGCCATCAACTTGGCGCTCTCGTGATGATTCTCATGCTTCTCCCCTCGGTAAAGCCGAACGATATTGGCAAGAAACTCAATCTGCTCGGGTTTAAAGTCCCTATGGGCACGATCAATCTGGTTGTAGATGTGCCGAGCATCGAGGAACAGCACCTTGTCCTGTCTGTCAGTCCCCTTCTTTGCTCGGTCGAGGAACCAGAGCATACATGGCAGGGTAACGGTGTAGAACATATTCGGCCCCACCGCTACCATCACGTCCACCGCCCGGTCTTGGATAAGTTTTTTGCGGATTTCCAATTCAGAGGCCCGGGCGTCTGCCGCCGAGTTTGCCATGACGAAACCGGCTCTGCCCTTCTTGCTCAAGGCACTGTAAAAAATCTGTATCCAGAGGTAATTGGCGTTATCGACCTTGGGCAAACCAAGAGGGAAGCGAGGATCGTCTTTGAGGCGGTCTTTATCTACTCGGTCAACATTGAACGGAGGATTGGCGAGGACAAAGTCGAATTTCCCCGGACTGGTGTGTAGATCTTCATAGTAGGTGTTTCCCTGTCGGATGTCCCCTGCAAGTCCGTGGACGGCAAGGTTCATTTTATTGAGGCGACCGGTTTCCGCCACCCGCTCCTGCCCGTAGATGCTGATCTCCGCACTCGGGTTCTTCTTGTGCTCCTCAACGAAATGAGCGCTCTGGACGAACATACCACCTGACCCACAGGCTGGGTCGAAGATGCGGCCATGAAAGGGTTCCAATATCTCGACGATGAGTTTAACTATTGCTGTCGGAGTGAAGAACTCCCCCCCCTTTTGTCCTTCAGCCATGGCGAACTTGCCAAGGAAATATTCATAAATTTTTCCGAAAGCGTCTCCTTCAATGTCCATGGGGATGGAAGCCATGATCTTCAGGAGTTCCACCAAGGATGAGTTTTCCAGCCGGTTGTAGGTCTTAGGCAGGACGTCCTTCAGATCAGGATTCTCCGCTTCGATAGCCTTCATTGCATCGTTGATTGCCTGCCCGATATTTGCTCCCTCGGGTTTCTGAAGGAGTTTCTGGAAGCGGGCGGTTTCAGGAAGGTAGAGAACACCTTTTGCTTGATAGTCGGACTTCCCGATCTGTCGGCGTCCTGTCCCCTTGCCCTCCAGTTCCTTCTGGGCGGCGGCGAACTTTTGGTCAGCGTAGCGAAGGAAGATAAGACCAAGAACGGGGATTGAATATTCCGAGGATTTGAGTTTGGAGTTCGCCCTCAGTTCGTCGGCGGCATCCCAAAGACGTTTTTCAATCTGGTTGTTATTCCCAACAGCCATATTATCTCCTTCAAAGATTTTTGACGGTTACACACTTTTATTTTGAGATTAAAAGGGAGGCTTCAGTTTGAATAGGAGTTTACTAAATCAGGAACGGGGTGTCAATGAGAATTGAAGGGCAAGGAAATCCTGTTCTACAAATGTTTAGCGAGCTTTATTTAATTCTTATTCGAAATTTCCAATTTATTTCACGATGATTTTTTATCACCCAAATTCGGTGAGGATCGACCTTCGAAAACCCCTTTGATATCCGCTTTAGGTCATTCCCTTTGGGTGATAAAAGAGACACAAATATTACCCAAATTTCGGCTCTCGGCTCTGATTCAGACGGAATAATCAAGCGGGGTTGAACTGTTGCAAATACAAGGCGGATTGTTCATTTTGCGAAAGCAAAATTACTTATATTTGAAAGCTCATAAAGTCTTAATAACCAAATTATTGTAGCCCTCTGACAATTAATCTTTAGGGCAGCCTATTTGAAGTACATCTTTACAACAGCCCCGTAGACGAGCAACCCAATCCCCCCTAATGCCATTATGCAAAGGGCAAAGAGAAACCAAAAAAACCCATCGCGCTTTCGTTGGTACGCCGGCAGTTCGCTTCCCAGGAATTCTGTCTCAAGGTTCACTGGGGGATACCGTCTTAACCGAGGAAATGGCCACTCCCACCAATCGGGATCGTCTACCATTGGATAACGGTCATAGACACCGACCGAAAATTTTCCATATGGCCTGAGTGCAATAGTTAGAAGATCCTGGGCTTGCTGTCTGATCAATCTGATGCTGTCATAGAAATTCTTGTACCTGGATACTCCAACATAAGCACCTAAGACCGCCCCAAAAAACACGCTCAGACTTCCATAGCGTTTCCCTTTAATATGGATAAGTACCTTCAAGCCAAACAGTGACTCAAGCGCCCGAGGTAGGGTACCCGTCAAGGTCTGGGTGACCAAATCCTCGATAAGTTGTCTCTCTTTGCTATCCTCACTGATGCGGCGGCTCTCGATATTGCTGTCCTCCTGTGGAGAGTATTCCACTTTCGCTTCAAGAATTGCCTCTCTTTTTTGCAGTAGCATCTCTCTTCCCTCCGGCTGCATAGCTTTAAAGAACAGCAGATTGCAAAACTGCTGATTGAGATAATCCATTGAGATGATGTTTATGGAACGATTGTAATATACACATTTTCCAAACTTATTGGAAGCAAAAAGTTTAGGGAAAAATCCTTACAGAACGCGTTGCCCTCGAACGAACAATCTCGTTTGCATCAACTCTTCAAAGCCCAATTCAGAAGTCTTCGAATGTCAACGGAATTCCTTCTGTTAGAGTCGCCGTCTTCTCAACTCCCAAATTGCAGACTCCTGATCGCCTCCACCTTCCGGTCATCTGTGGTGTGGAGATACCTTTCTGTGGTGCGAATATGAGAATGGCCCATGAGGGCCTGGACGGTTTTAAGATCCGCTTCTCTATCCAAAAGGATTGTGGCAAAGGTGTGAAGGATAACGTGAACAGAAGTGTACTAAATCAGGAACGGGGTGTCAATGGGAATTGAGAGCGGGTGAAAAAGGTCTTGGCATTCCCCAACCTTTCTGGGATAATACTAAAATATGACAAATTTGAGTTTCTCAAAGAAAACAATCCAAAATACCTTGAAGAAAAAGGCTGTCATTTTGATAACAATGCTGGAGAAAGTTCTTTATTGGATAATCATCCCGTTAGCATTTGTGCTGATAATTTATCACTGGTTGTTTTCTGGTGCGACTACAGGCCGTGAAATAGCCTCTTTTTATGCTTCTCTTGCCACGATGATAGGAGTTATTTGGGCAATCATAAATGTTAGGAGAGCATTATCAATTAGGAAAAAGGAATTAATCGGTAAGCTCTATGAGAGATTCTTGGAGAAGAGTGTGTATGAGCTTTATGAAAAAATAAAAAATCAGGACGATTTCGAATTGACTGATAAAAATAAAAGGGCATTGAATAAGATGTTAACCCTTTTCGATGAGGTTGACTACTTCAAAACACAAAAATTATTTGGGGATGAAATCTGGGAATATATTGCCTGTGAACTCGTCAATTTATCTTGTCATAAAAAAGTTAGGGCTTTTTTGAAGGAGAATAGAAAAAAATATCCAAAGCCAAAAAATAAGTACCAAGAAGATATGATGCCATTCACTGGCTTTGAGGCATTGGTTAACGAACTACCTGAAGATTATTGGTTTAGAGACAGACCAAATCGTGAAGAAAATAACGATTAAATTATAAATTGCAGGCTAATAATTTTTATGCGAGAGGAACAATGAAAAGTAAAGCCAAAGTACCACGTGATACTGTAATTGACGCCATTGACATTCTGAATGACCTGATGGGTGAAATCATGAACGGTGTGGACGTATACAAACACTATGTCGAATGTTACAAGACTGGAATAGTCACTGATGATGATATGGCGGGAGCATCGAGACTCTGTTTCACGAGCATGATTCTGGCATTGAATAAGGTTAGAGAATTCAACAGGAGATACCTTCAAATTGTTCCACAGGGGGTTCACCGTGCTGCACTGACTCAACTGCAAGAGACGATAGTGGCAAGGGGCATACCGGAATTTCGTGACCATTGCATAGGCCACATTTGGAATCAGAAGACGAACCAGCCACTGAAACATTCAGAGGTCATGAAGCGGTTGTCGGTAATCGTTGAAGAAAATGTAATGGCTTTCGTGAACTGGCTTCATGGCACGGGAAGCGGTGGCAACACCGTAGTGGGAGTTCTTGAATCAATTCGTGATACACTCAAGGAGGAATACTCTGTGATGGTATCTGAGGTAATAAATAGGTGAAGTTTGCCTCTGTCAGATTAAGTGTCCTGACCAGTATTTGAGTTGACGAACAGTGTCAGGACAAACCTCATCCTCCAATTTCGCCCCACATCCTTCTGAGATACATGATCCCTTTTGACTTTTTTGGACAATAGTTTACTTGACCCATCCTCACTATCATGCAATATACTGAGGGTATGTCGTGATATCAAACTTCAACGTACCGTTTGTGAAGGACATTCGAGAAGCCCACAGAAAGGAGGTTTTAATTAGAGTGCTTAGCGTTTACGCCGATGACAGCACGGACGAAGAGCAAAGGAGAGTATTCGCTCTTGCTGGGGTTATGGGAACAAAAGAGGAGTGGAACGAACTTGAACATAAATGGGCAGCTCGTACCGGGGGAGTGCCATTTCATGCAACGGATTGTGAATCTGGATGGGGCGTTTATAGAGACATTCCAGAAGAAGAAAGAAGGGCACTATACAAGGATTTGACGAATTTATTGGCGGGAACTAATATGCTGGGCTATGGTATAGCCATCGACTTAGTAGCTCACAGCGACGTTATGAAAGATCCTGCCAAAGATGCTCCATATTTCTTTTGTTTTCATCAAGTTATAGCTCAGTTTATAATGCGTACACGCCAAATGATTCCGCAACAAAAGGTAAAGTTTACTTTCGATATCAATCAAAAAGTGAGATACAACGTCGGAGTTCTTTATGATTGGTTAACAAAGCACGAGGAATATAAAGACGTCACATCGTATGTAGATCGGGAGATATCTTTTGAGACAAGGAAAATCGTAGGTATTCAAGTAGTTGATTTATTCGCTTTTGAAACTATGAAACGGCTTGATAATACCATAGGTCCAACCAGACGGTCCAAAAGAGTGTCCCTTGAGGTTTTGCAGAATACAGGAAGATTTCAGGTGCAATGTATGAGAAAAACTGATTTTGAATCCTTTAGAAGTCATTTTAGTGAACAACGGATCTCAACAGACAATAAACAATATAAGGAATGGCTTTCAAAGAACCATTGCATTGATACTACTGAAAATAGAACCCGATACCTCATGTATCTTGACAAACAAAAACGATAGGTGACAAAGAAAAAATGGTTATATACTTGAAGAATCTAATAAACACACACAGATTATAGAAAAAAAAACGACATTATGATTCCAAAGACAAAAATGGGGGTCAGGCAATCCCCAACTCTCAATGGTATTGAGACACCCCAAATTGCAGACTCCGAATCGCTTCCACTTTTCGGTCATCGGTGCTGTGAAGATACCTTTCCGTGGTGCGAATATGAGAATGACCCATTAGGGCCTGGACGGTTCTAAGATCATTTCCCTTATCCAGGAGAGTCGTGGCAAAGGTATGCCGCATGACGTGGGGATGGATTCTCTTTTGGATCAGAGCCCTCTTTGCCGCTGACTTGATGAGGTAGTCAACGGCCTTGGGAGTCAAGCCCTTTTCCTCGTAGGGTCCATGCTTCCCCAATGTCTGAAAGAGCGGATGAGTCGGTTCTATGACATTCCCGATGGTCTTTAGGTAATCCTTGATGGCGAGAAGAGTCTCACCCTTGAGGGGAATGCGCCGGAATCTCTTTCCCTTACCGATGACATCAATGACTGCTTGGTTCCGGTATGTTTTGAGATCCTCGACCTTCAGACTGCAAATTTCGGCTTTTCTTAACCCGGCTGCGAGAAGGGTAAGCAGAATGGCGTAATCACGTTTGCCTTGTGGAGTCCGTCGATCAGGGACCCTGAGCATGGCTTGGGCTTCTTCCTCGGTCAAAAATTCAGTCTCTTTCTTTTTCATGGTCCAACCTCCTTCCTGGTTGAATGATTTTCGGTTTGATGGTAGATTTACTTCGAGTGGGCATCATCCCGTTCCTTCCAGCCATGAGGTAGCCGCCTTATGGCTTTGGGATGAAGGCTCACTCACTTCTTTCTCTGATCAGCTTTGCGACTGCCTCACGGATTAAATCTCCTACCTCTCTACCTTCGGTATGCGCTATTTTTCCCAATTTTTCTTTAATATCCCGTCTCAATTCCACCGTTAAAGCATCCAGGGCTTCAGCGTAAGGAGGAACCTTGGAGAGAGGGGGATTCTTCTTCCCCTGGACCAAAGCAGAAAGGTATTTCTCATGGCTTTCATCGAGATAGCGGAAGTGCAACTGTCTCCAATCCCTGCCTGTAATATCCTGTCCAGTTAGTCCTTTAACCCATCGCTCTTGGTACAGAGGCTTAAAAGGCTTGAAATAAATGGGAGCATATTTTTCGCGCTCATTTTCAATGCTGTCTATTACACTATGTCCCCACAATGTGAGGCTAAGATCTAATTCAGGATAAACGAAGTAAACAGGCATTCCTTTAAAGACGAAACGCCACTTCCCTTTTACATTTCCCCAAAAATACTTTTTGCATAAGACTTGTTCCCAACACCAAGCATTTGGGTCCAATGGATAGTTTTCAGGCTCACCTTTGCAATTACCGCTTTCATCTTCTTCTATTGGATTTCCCTTGTTTATATAAAGCCCTCCCTCCCTGCATTTGAAGCATTTAATGTCACTGAGAGGTTTGACACATCGACCCGCCCATTCCTGGTTATTGAAAACCGTCCTTATTACTAATCCTTTCTTCTCGATCATACATTCCCTCTTACACAAGATCAGATTAGTTATTATTAGTTTAAAACTAATATATACTAACATAACACTAATGTCAAGAGTTTTTTTCACGGCGAGGGTAAATGCGTGTCGAGTGGAAACCCTGGGAATCTTGTTTAACAGAAATACCCGACATGAAGTCGCTGAGGTATTGGGTCTTAGGATGGTTACTGATTTCAGATTGATGGACGAATGAGCAATGATGCGGATCGGTGGGGAGCCTCCCCCCAAATTTTCGGCTTCGACCCCTCCCCCGGTGTCGGGGGAGACCCCGAACATCAAGACCAGACGAGCCAATTTGAGACTCTCCCTTGCACAGGATGACACCCCTTCGCAAAATTTTTTTGCCAAAGATAGGATTTTCTGTTGACCTGCCCCCCGAAAACCGGTCCAGGGGATGAGTTAGAATAGGACTGGAAATGAGTATGGGGAGGTAGGGATGAAGAAGAAGGGGTTTAGTGCAGAACAAATCATCGGGAAGCTGAGAGAGGCAGAGGTTCTTCTGGGTCAGGGGAGCACAGTGGGCGAAGTGAGCCGCAAGCTCGGGATTACGGAACAGACCTATTATCGTTGGAGACGGGAGTATGGAGGGATGCGGGTGGAACAGGCCCGAAGGCTCAAGGAGCTGGAGAAGGAGAACGGGAGGCTCAAGAGACTGGTGGCCGATCTGACTCTGGACAATGCGATTCTTAAGGAGGTAACCCGGGGAAACTTCTGAGCCCGTCACGGAGGCGGAAGGCGGTGATGTGGGTTTGGGAAAGCCTTCGGATCTCCCAACGGCGGGCATGCAGGGTGCTAGGGCAGGCTCGATCGACTCAACGTCAGGAGGTAGGCGTTTCAGGTGAAGAAGAGAGGTTGGTGGCTAGAATAATCGCCTTGGCTACTCAGTATGGTCGGTATGGGTATCGGAGGATTACGGCTCTGTTGAGGGCGGAGGGGTGGCGGGTGAACCATAAGCGGGTTGAGAGGATCTGGAGGCAGGAGGGGTTAAAGGTACCCCAGAAGCAGCCCAAGAGGGGGAGGTTATGGCTCAATGAGGGCTCCTGCATCCGGCTGAGGCCCGAGCGGAAAAACCATGTCTGGAGTTATGACCTAATGGCAGCACGGACCCAGGACGGGAGGGCTTTTCGAATTCTGACCATCCTGGATGAATATACGAGAGAATCTTTAAACATCACGGTGTCGAGAAGAATCACGTCTCAAGAGGTGATTTATCAGCTGGCGGAGTTATTTCTTGAGAGAGGGATCCCGGAGCATATTCGTTCGGACAATGGGCCGGAGTTTACGGCGAGGGCGATCCGGCAGTGGCTAAGGGATCTTGGAGTAAAGACCTTGTACATTGAGCCTGGGAGTCCTTGGGAGAATGGGTACATTGAATCCTTTAACGGGAAGTTAAGGGACGAACTTCTCAACCTGGAAATCTTCACAACGCTCTTTGAGGCTCAGGTGCTGATCGAAAACTGGAGGAAGGACTACAATCAGATCAGACCTCACAGTGCGTTGGGTTACCGACCTCCTGCACCTGAGGCTATTATGCCGAGCTATGGTTCAACAAGTCTAACTCTGAGTGTGGTACAATGATTGGGGGCTGGTCAGCCTTTCCACCGGGTTCCAGACCTGGAATGCACTCGCTATACTGCAACATTACTGCAGGCCATATGTATGAACGTTAACCTACGAAAAAGTATTGAGGTGAAATTTCTCAAGGTTTAGGGCTAGAATGACGCATATCCTCGCAGTCAGGGACTTTTTAAGAAGCAATTTCTCCCAAGTTATCTTGGAGAGTCCTTGGCGACCTGGCTCCTGAAGGGAACTGGGGAGATTCAGAGAAATACAGTAGTCACCCATACTTAGGAAGATTGTAACTATCCGAACTGATCACATGGAGTCCTGCCCGTTAAGATTTAGCAAATCGAGATTGCCCATTCGTTCCAGGGCGATTCTCTTAATCACCTAAGGGATTGGTTCCCCGGGGATATTTGTTCCTAACACGATCCCTAAAAATATTTTTGAACAACTTCAAAAAAACACAAACTTCAAAAAAACACTTGACAAGACAATATCATTTTGGTAGTAAATAAATCGAGCGCTTGTTTTAAATACTTCTGAAACTTAACCAGGCGCTATGAAAAAAGTGGCTAAACCGCTAATGCCAAAGAACACAACCAATGAGCGCCCTGAACACCTGATTAATGCTCCAGCAAAGAATACCGATCTAATTCAAAAGAAGCATCAGCTGATCGTGGACGGCGCATGCAAGGTGTTTTTCAAGAAGGGATACCATCCAACGACCATCCGTGATATAGCCCACGCCTGTGCTATGTCTATGGGGCAACTCTACCACTATATCTCTTCTAAAGATGATGTGTTGTACTTGGTTCACAAACATATGCAAAACATGTGGTATGAATACTTGAAAAACTCAGCTTATGAAGAAGAAAAGGATCCAGGAAAAAAGTTATTACGGGCTCTTAATGAAACCTTAAAATTCATGACTGAGAATAGAAGGCTAATCCAATTTATTTATTCCGAAAGTAAATATTTAGATAGGAAGCATCTGCAGGCAGTTCTAGAAATGGACAGGAAAAATGTGATTGGATTCTGGCACGAGATTCTACAGGAGGTAATGCAAGAAAAGTCAATTAAGGGCGACGGGAATTTCTTAGCCAGCCTAATTACTTACCTATGTGTATTTATGCCCTTGAGGGGGTGGACTCTTAAGGGTATGTCATTTAAGCAGGAGAAAGCATACCTAGTGGACTTTATTTTCAATGGGTTGGGTGTCATTCGATAATGCACATTTTTGTAAAATTATTTATCTAAAAGGCTAGCAATATGAATGTCCTACGATTGGTGTACAAATACAAAATTTCTGAGATAGATTTCAACTAGTGATTGATTAAATTACTCTGTGAACCTGTTGAATGGCCGTTCGGGAAGGGTACAGGGTGATATCGCTGGGCAAGGCAGCCATCTCAACAGGAAGCTAGCAGAGACATCGGCAAGCCCATTGCCATAGGTTTGGTACGTGGGGAGCTGATGTCGGTGTTGTGGCGTGAGCCGAGTTAGAAAGCAAGGATTTACCTGGGATGAGATATCACACTGCGGGAGAGATAAAAACTTTGGGCCGAGAAGCCTTGTTTGCAAAATGCGATGTGACCGACGAAACGGATGTAATTGAAATGGCTTAGAAAACGATTGGTAAGCTTGGGCATATGGGTATGCTTGTCACTAATGCAGCGTTACCGTTGCCTGACCTATACTGGAATCACCACTTAGGCAATGCGAATTAGTAATAAGGGGTAATTTAGTGGGAGGTTTTCTTTCTTCAAAGGCGGTATTGCCGCAAATGATTAAGCAAAAGGGCAGGAGTATCATGAATATCTCTTCTCTGGCGGCTGATGAGAGAGACGAGGGGACTGGTAGTACGGGTTTAGCTTATGTATCTAAGGCGGGGCTTGGCCGCTTTACTTTGTGTCAAGATTTATATGTTTTAGAGGTTCCGAAGGAGGACAGTAATGGGAGTCCACGATTTTAATGTGTACAATCTTATCAAACGTAATGGCCGAATTATTGGCGAACGAATTGCTCTAATATCTGGGAATCAAAGGATAAGTCACTTGGAATTTTTGGAGAAGGTTAATCAATTGGCCTTTGGACTTCTACGCATAGGGGTTGGAAAAGGTGACCGTATTGGTATCCTTGCTCATAATTGCTTAGAGTTTTTTTATCTATGCGGGGCAGTGGCTAAAATAGGTGCCATCATGTTGCCTATCAACTGGCGTCTCAATCCAGAAGAAATTAAATATATTATCTCCGACGGAGTTCCAAGAGTTCTGTTTGTGGATTCTGAGTTTGAGGGTATGGTACGGTCTTTCATTTCTGATTTCAGATTTGTTGAAAAGGTCTATGCTACGGACAAAGGCGGAGAAAGTTTTGAAAATTTCAATAGCTTAATGGAAAATGATGGGGCTTGTTCAAAGATAGATGTTTGCCCCGACGATAGCTATGTTATTATTCATACTGCCGCGGTTCATGGAAGACCCCGTGGGGCTACCCTTACTCACCAAAATATAATTCTATTTAACTTGCAGCAAATGTACTATTGGCATTTGACAAAGGAAGATGTCCATATGGCTCTACTACCATTATTTCACATAGGTGGGCTTGGTATAGCTTTGAGCGTTGGGCAGGCCGGAGGCACAAACATTATTTTGCCCAAATTTGATTCCGACTTGGCTCTCAAACATATTGAAGAAGAGAAGGTTACTATTTTGGGTGATTTTCCCCCTATCCTTAAGAACTTACTTGACAGAGCGCAAGAAACTGACCGTAATCTTTCCAGCCTGAGAATCGTTGCTGGATTGGATCATCCCGATACAGTTAGGCGACTTGAAAAAATGACTGAAGCTATTTTTTGGACAGGCTATGGTCAAACGGAAACTTCGGGTGTTTTTACCTATGCTCCTTACTTTGAGAGGCTCGGTTCTGCTGGAACTCAGAGTTTCTTAACTGACATTGAGATAGTCGATGCCTGCGGTAATATTTTAGGGGTAGAGAGAACAGGCGAAATAGTAGTTCGCGGAATGACCGTATTCAGGGGTTATTGGAATCTCGAAAGAGATACTGAATATACCTTTCGTGATGGCTGGCATCATACGGGTGACGTGGGTTACCTGGATAAACAAGGGTATCTTTGGTATAAGGGCAGAACACCTATCAAGGAATTGATCAAATCGGGTGGAGAAAACGTATATCCAGCTGAGGTAGAAAAAGTGATCTTACAACATCCCTCTGTAGAGGAGACTGCAGTAATCGGCATCCCTGATTCCCAATGGGGCGAGGCTATTAAGGCAATCTGTGTTTTGAAAAAGGGGGAGGCACTTACAGAAGTAGAGCTAATCGAATTTGTGGCAGGTCGAATTGCCCGATTTAAGAAACCTAAGTATGTTGTTTTTGTTTCGAATCTACCAAAAACTGAGGACGGATTCATCAATCTCGAAAAAGTTAAGGCAGATTACGGCGGAACTTACTCGGTATAAGATTTGACTTAAAAACTTTTCCAATACCATTAAGGCGTAAAATTCTCAAGCGGAAGACAGAAATAAATAGAGTGAAGCCCAGTAGCCGTCAGTATGATTTCAAGAATTCGGCGGCAAATCTTTTATATTGTTACATTATTGTACAAAATAACTCGAATTTAGGTAAGCCACTGGTTTTACCAGGGCGACTTGATAAGGTTTGACCGTTCAGCATCACATCCTCCCGTGACTTGATGAGAGAAGCAAACGGAACAGGAGAATATGATGGAAGATAGTTTTCAGGAGTATCGAAACTTATCCATGCGAAATGGGATTGCAAATAGCATGTGGTGTTTATCCCAGAGGAGAGACAACAAGCGCTCTTTGGGCAGGCACGACGCCACTTTGCTGAAATATTTCATACCTTAACGCAACAAATCACTATTGTAAAGATATTACCGAGATACTACCTTAGGAGAGGAGGTGGTAGCTTTCTGGTGAGGCCTTGGGTCCCGCAACGCGCTTGGGGAGATTAGTAGCCAAGCTAAAAATCACTTTAGGAGGTGAATTATGGTTATTGTCAACGAAGAAGTATGTGCCGCGTGCGGCCAGTGTGTAATTGTGTGTGCAGTGGAAGCAATCAAGGGGTGGGGAATACCTATAATAGATGATGAAAAATGTACTGAGTGTGGCCTGTGTGTCGAATATTGCCCAGTTGATGCATTGGAGGTGAAACAATGAAATCAGCAAGATATGATGTGGTAATTATAGGCTCAGGCATGGGAGGTTTAAGCGCTGCTGCTCTACTTTCCCATTTAGGGTACAGAATTATTGTGGCTGAAAAACAACCAATTATCGGTGGAAGAAATTCTACTATAGATCATAAAGGTTTTAAGATTTCTACGGGGGCAATGGGTCAAGAGCTAGTACTCGGGGATATTGTCTTTAAGGAGGTTGGAGCTCCTTTCAATGTTAAAGTACCGCGACCAAATAGCGTTTACTATATCAATGGGAAAGTACATGAGGTGCCTGAGAAAGGAAAACTCCGTGCGGCACTTACCATAGCAAGTGGCCCAGAGGAGGCAAACAAGATAATGAAGGTTCTTCGACGTGCCATTCAATGGCAGGAGCCATCCGATTCCATGTCGTTTCGTGAATGGATGCTCCAATATACCCAGAACGAGAAGGCTTTAGGGGTATTCCGCGGAAGTTGGGATACCAATGTATGGTGCGCTGGTGAGCTCATCCGAGAACTTAGGACATTGGGACCAATGCCTTACGGTTACGCGGTTGGTGGTAATATAGCCATAATGGAATCGCTGGCTAATGTAGTGCAAGCGAACGGTGGCGAAGTCTGGACACGTTGCCGAGCGAAGCAGATCTTAGTAGAAGACGGGGTAGTCAAGGGAGTGATAATAGAGCGAAGAGAAAACAAAGACGAGGTGCAGATAGCTTGTGGTGCAGTGATCAGCAATGCTGGACCCAAAAAAACGGTAGAACTAGCCGGTAGCGAGAACTTCGATAAGGGATACATCAGAGAAGTGCGAGAAACCCTTAAACCTTTTCATTGGCTCGCATTTCAGATTTCTTCCAACAGGCCTTTGGTTGAACACGAAGGGATCGGGTTTGTAACTGACGCACGCAGGGTAAATTGGATTGTCTGTCCTACTATTCTGTGTCCGGAGTTAGCTCCCTTAGGAAAACACTTGCTATATGTAGGTTCATGGCTACCACCGAGCCCCCCTACGATCTGAAGAAAGAGCTCGAGTTGAGTCTGCTTGATTTAAGAGAACTTGTAAAAGGTTATGAAAAATACGGTGGGGAAATCTTACACGTGGGTTATTGGTTAAAAGGGTGGCCAATGGCTCACACTTGTGCCGGTCATTACTTTTATCAGAAGACATCAGTTGAGAACCTATATAATGTGGGTGACGGTGCAGTTCCGCCTGGACACATAGCAGGCCTCGAGGGTTGTGCTATGAGTGCCAGAGTGGTCGTTGAGGATTTGAAAAAACGGATGAAACCAAGTGAAAATTTTTAATGTATCACAACAAACAGGAGAGGTATATGAACAAAAACAACGGCCATTTACCTTGGCTGCACTTGTTCCCCTGAAGTGAAACCTTGAAGGGAGGAATACGATGGACAAGATAGAAATCCCAACGTTGGATTGGTATGAAAGGTACAAGAGAATCTTAGATGTCCTAAATTCAATGGGAGAAGGTCTTATGAAATACCTCACTGAAAGTTTTGGTAAAGATGAGGGTATGAAGATATATGCTGAACAGATTGAGCCACAACAGCCCATTGTAGCGGGTAGAAAGTTGGTCGAAAAACTAGGCTTAAAACCGGATATTGAAGGAGCACTTAAGCTGGTTGGTGTTTATACCCGAGAGGTTTGGGGGTTTGGGGATGATAGGTTCACGGAGATAAGGCGTGAAACACCAAACAAAGGTACCTTGACCATTCGACGCTGCAAAGGTTGGGAAACGATTTTTAAGCCAAACGGATGGGATTGTGCGCCAGGTTGCCTTAATGAATATCAAGAGCTTGTTAAAATATTGTCACCAGAATTTAAGGCCGAATTGTCAAAGTGTCTTGCCAGAGGCGATGGTTTCTGTGAAGTTACAGTAGAGACTTAAACAGTCTTAAGAACTCTTCTCGCAAACCTGTTGAGAAATTAATGCCGTTGAGTTTCGCACACACGGCTGTTATTCATGAGAGATTCCAGTTTTTTAGAACGCATACTTGATTCTGACGAAATGAATGTAATCCCCATAAATACCTCTAAAAATGTCATTCCTGCGAAAGCAGGAATCCATAAGCTCCTGACATAACTGGATTCCCGCTTCAGCGGAGTGACGAATTGGAAATTATTAGAGGTTCCCTTATGAGAGAAAGAAGTCAACCAAACAAGTACATGGAGCTTAGAAAACTTCTCCATCCAGAGTCCGTTGCTCTCATCGGGGTTCCAAGAGGTTCGAAACAGGGTAGTATCTTCTTAAGAGCCATGCTGGATTGTGATTTTCCAGGAAAATTGTTTCTTATCAATCCTTGGGCTGAGAAAATAAATGGCTTAAAAGCCTACCCTAGCGTGAAAGCTGTAGAAGACTCGATCTATATGGCTATTTTGCTAGTTCCAAACACCGAGACACCTCAAGTATTGGAAGAATGTGCAGAAAAAGGAGTAAAAATTGCTGTCCTTTATTCTGCAGGATATTCCGAACTGGGTACGAAAGAAGGCCAAGCACTGGAGAAGCATATTCTAGACATTGCTCGATCTAGAGGTATTAGGCTCATTGGACCCAATTGTATGGGAATCTACTCACCGAAGGCACATCTGTCTAATTTTCCAGGGTTATCAAAAAATCAAGGGAAAATGGGCTTAATCTCCCAGAGTGGATCATTAACCAATGCACTGCGCAAATTAATGCCAAGGAGAGAAATGTTCTTTAGTATGGCCATTAGCACTGGCAATGAGGTTGATTTGAAAAGCACAGATTTTCTGGGATATTTCGGTCATGATAATCACACCAAGTTGATTGCCCTATATCTCGAAGGTATTAAAGATGGTCGAGGATTTTACAATGTCCTAAAAGAGACGACCCTTAGAAAACCTGTCATTATTTGGAAGACTGGGGCCACCGAAATGGGCGAGCGGGCAATCTCCTCACATACAGGGAGCATGACAGGTTCTATTGAAATGTGGAAATCTGTTTTTCGACAGTGCGGAGTTACAACGGTGGTTGGAATTGAAGAATTTATCGACGCGGTCACAGCCTTCTACGTCTTTCCGGAGGGCCTCAGTAGTAGGATAGGGATTGTCTCTGGGCCTGGAGGCCTAGCGGTATCGGCTGCCGAGGCTTGCCATAGGGTTGGGCTTCAACTGGCCAATTTGAAGCAGGAAACGCAAATGGCTCTAAAATTACTTATTCCCGTCACCGGTACGAGTGTCAAGAACCCTGTGGATTTAGGCCTTTCAGCCTCGCTGGATATCAACCTCTTTGGAAAGGTAGCAGAGACCGTCGGAAGGGACTCAGAAGTTGATGCGATAATGATCATCGTGGCAATCACTCCAGAACAAAATAGGGCTTTTCCAGAGGTCCTGTCAAAGCCCCATAATGTTGTTAGAAAGCCTTTCGTAATGGTTTCTTTACCCGGTTTTGGCGTGGAACGGATTGGACGGTTGTTCCAACAAGGGATCCCCGTTTTTGATTCGGTTGAACGGGCAGCCAATGCTTATGCAAAGGTGTTACGGTATCAAAATTGGCTTAAGAGTCGAAAAGAAACTGGGGAGCAAATGGTTGTAAAGGAGGAAATCTCCGATGAAGAATCATGGCGACATTAAGTTAAAAATCGTAGACCTTTCTTTAGCTTTTGGCAAAGTGTCAGCCCTTAATAAAGTTACCATGGAGATTCGGGAAGGGGAGATCACGGCTATTATTGGCCCAAATGGAGCGGGCAAAACTAGCTTGCTAAACTGTATTAATGGATTCTATCACCCTCAAGAAGGCAAGATCTACTTTGAGGGGAGGAAAATCACCCATCTGTCACCCCATATTATTGCCAGGCTTGGCATTGCCAGGACATTCCAAAATATTTTGCTCTACAGAGGGCTCAGTACTCTTGACAACTTGATGGCAGCACGACAAGGATTCATTCACTCCAACCTCTTCTCTTGTGCAATCTATTTTGGTTGGGCACAGAAACAGGAGATTGCTCATCGCGAGGTAGTAGAGGATATCATCGATTTTTTGGAGATCAAGCCTATTAGGAAAAAAGTAGTCGCTGTACTACCTTATGGGTTGAGAAAACGTGTCGAATTAGGCAGAGCTCTGGCTCTTGAGCCAAAATTGCTTCTCCTGGATGAACCAATGGCTGGGATGAATGTGGAAGAGAAAGAAGACATGGCACGATTCATTCTCGATCTGTTCGAGGGCCAAGGTTCGATCTACCGCACCTCTTCATCTCTGAGGAATGGGGTAAAAACCATTATCCTTATCGAACACGATATGGGTGTAGTAATGGACATAGCAGATCGGGTGGTAGTTCTTGATTTTGGACAGAAAATTGCAGAGGGCACTCCAGACGAAGTCAAACGAGATTCTGCTGTCATTAAGGCTTATCTGGGTGAGGAGGCGAAGAAATATTGAGGCAACCTCCAATAATTCGAATTTCGAGGTTTAGAATTTCGTCAAATTGAATTTACCGAGAATATTAAACAGGAAAACATACTTTTCGATATGATTCTTATAACCATAGTAGTTCTGACCATTCTTCCTTGTCCAGCGGACATCCGCATCCTTCTGTCGCTTCTTCTGTTCACTCCAGTCTTCTGGGACGTCTGCTTGTTTGGTTCGCTTATTCTCTTCGGGACTATTCCTCTGCTTCGTTACGGGAACAATGCTGGCATCTACAATCTGTCCTTTACGGGGCGAGTAGCCTTGTTCGCAAAGATACGCTTCAAATTGGTCAAAGGCTTTGTCAATCACCCCGGCCTCGGTCAAGTGCTCCCGAAACAACCAATTGGTCTTGGGGTCCGGAACGTTATCTCCCAAAGAACGATCCAAGAATCATATAAACGAGAAACGATCCCGAATGTGAAACTCGGCCTGCTCGTCCGAAAGATTCTACAGCGATTGGAGAATCAGAACCTCGAACATCAATACGACCTTAAAAGGTTTCCGACCCGCACTGGATTTGAGTTCTTTGTTTCGCACAACTTCCAGGATAGGAAGAATCAGTTTTTAGTCCACTTTTGTCTGAATGCTGGGGAGCGAATCGTCCCCATTATCCAGCTGCTTGAAACGAATTTGCCAATGCAACAAACCGGTCTACATCATCATGGGTCAGATGCTTCTTTGAGAGAATGTTTTATCGTGAATTAACTGCAAACCGTTACATAACATATGTATAAATATCTGGACGAAAAAAGTTAATTTTTAGAGGGATCCTTAAATGAGTAATGACACAATCCCGAAAATTCTTGCCGAGAATTGCCAGAAATGGGGTGATAAATGTGCCATGCGGAATAAGGATCGTGGTGTCTGGCAAGAATACACATGGAAAGATGTATATGAGAAAGTGAAGAATATATCTCTCGGCCTTATGGCGCTCGGACTAACGAGAAGGGAGAAAGTGGTTATCATTGGAGATAACGTGGCAGAGTGGTTCTGGGCTATGTTTGCCACTCAAGCAGCGGGAGGAATCAGCGTAGGGATATTCGTTGATGCAGTTCCTCAGGAGGTTAAATATATTACCAATCATTCGGACGCCAAATTCGCTATCGTTGCGGATCAAGAGCAAACTGACAAATTTCTTCAGATCAAGTCAGAGGTTTCTCAATTGAAGAGGATCATTTATTGGGATGCCAAAGGACTCGCTCACTATGATGATTCATTGTTGATGGACTTTGAACAACTTATGCGAGTAGGTCAGGAGTATGGGAGAAAACATCTGGGGATTTATGAAGACAGCGTTACAGAAGGCAAAGGGGAGGATATTTGTGCTTGCTATTATACCTCTGGGACGAGCGGATTGCCCAAAGGTGCGATGGTTACCTCCAATGCGATCATCGCCTCTGTCAACGCTTTCATTGTGAAGGCGGAAATAGGTCAGAAGGATGAATTTGTCTCCTGTTTCCCTGCAGCGTGGATAGGAGATACCCTTTTTTCGACGATACCACACCTGGTTTCCGGTGCAAAACTGAATTTTCCAGAGGAGCCCGAGACCCTCCAAGAGGACTTAAGGGAGATTGGTCCTCATGTTGTAGCCTATAGTCCCAAACAATGGGAGAGTCTGTCAGCCCTTACCGAGTTTAAGATATTGGATGGTGGAGCCTTGCAGAGGTTTTTCTATAATCTCTTTCTCCCAATTGGATTTAAAAGGGCCGCTTTTAAGTCAACCGGAGCGAAACCAAACATGATATGGCGATTAATTTTTCTTTTGGGTGACCTACTTGTGTTCGATCGCATCTTAGACAAATTGGGACTTCTATATGTTAGGATACCCATTACTGGAAGTGCTGCAATGAGTAAGGAGACCTTTAGATTTTGGCGAGCCCTGGGGTTAGAACTCAGACAAGTTTACGCGAGCACAGAGACAGGGTTTGTCAGTGGACACGATAAGGGTGATGTCAAAGATGAAACCATTGGAAAGATAGCCTCAGGAGTAAGGGTAAAAATCAGCGATCAAGGAGAGATCCTAGTGAGCGGACCTGGCTTATTTTGTGCTTACTACAAGGATTCTGAAAAGACAAAAGAGGTTCTCAAGGACGGATGGTTTCATACGGGAGACGCAGGGTATATCCGGGAGGATGGACACCTAGTTTTCCTCGATAGGCTCGCGGACCTTAGAGAACTGAGGAGTGGGCAAAAATATGCTCCTCAGTATATCGAAGGTCTTCTTAGAGCAAGTCCTTACGTTAAAGATGCTTTGGCCATTGGAAATAAGGAAAATGCATATATCTCCATCATCATCAATATTAACTTTGATAACGTGGGGAAGTGGGCTGAAGCCCACCATATCTCTTATACTACTTTTGCTGATCTATCACAGAAAAAGGAAATCGCAGGTCTCATCAAGAAGGATATAGACAGGGTTAATAAGATACTCGTGGATCCAATAAAGATTAAAAAGTACGTCCTTCTACACAAGGAATTTGACGCAGATGAAGCTGAATTAACCAGAACAAGGAAGTTGAGAAGAGAATTTATGGAGAAAAGGTATTCAGATCTAATTGAGGCTATATATACTGAAAAGGAAGAAGTTCCTGTCGAAGCTGATGTGAAGTACCAGGATGGTAGAACCAGTAAGATAAAAACTGCAATTAAAATTGTGAAATCCGGGTGAAGCATGATTACATTCATAGAACTCTTTTTGAACGGCGTGATGAGCGGTACAGTTTATGGTTTGGTGGCCATTGGGTTTACCTTGATTTACAAATCATCGGGTGTTCTGAACCTGGCCCAAGGCGAGATGGTGATGATAGGAGCCTACCTGTGTTGGGCTTTCATGAATCAGTTGCATCTCCCGTTTTGGATAAGCATTCTCACTTTAATGATTCTTACAGGTGCTTTAGGGTTCGGATTTGAGCGATTTCCATTGCGTCCACTGACTGGACAACCAATTCTTTCGCTCATCATGGTCACCCTAGCCATTTCGATGTTTTTGAAGGCTATTGTAGTTGCCCTGTGGGGGTCACTTCCTGCTTTGGCGATGCCCGAGTTCATTCCGAGGCGGCCCCTCGTAGTCATGAATATTAAACTTTCCCAAGAACTTTTGTGGATGTCTGTAATCAGTCTGGCATTGACCAGCATGTTCTCCCTTTTTTTCCACCATACAAAAACGGGACTGAATATGAAGGCTGTCTCAGATGGGCCCGAGATTGTGCAGAGTTTAGGGATAAATGTGTTTTTTATCATTGCGGTGGTCTGGGGTATTTCGAGTATTGTTTCCGCAGTGGGCGGCGTCTTGTTGGGGTCGATGAAATCTGTCGGCTTTGGGTTGTCTATAATAGGACTGAAGGCCCTCCCAGCGGCACTCATCGGTGGATTAGATTCTATTCCGGGTGCCCTCATTGGCGGTGTTATTGTTGGTGTGGCTGAAATCATGGTAGGTCACTACATAGGTTTTGGCCTGAAGGATGTGGCTCCTTTCTTATTGCTATTGGTCATGATACTGATCAAGCCCTATGGACTTTTTGGTCTAAAAAGAATTGAGAGGATATAGAAAATGGGCATCGATCTGCCTTGTGGTACATTCAATCGAACTTATAAGGAAGATATGGCGATCGTTCGGACGAGAGCCCGTTGGGCCTTGCTAATCGGGTTTCTTCTTTTCTTATCTATTATCCCACCGTTTTTTCTAGGCCGGCAAATCATTGCCATGATCAATACTACAGCCTTCATTGTTATAGCCGTCCATGGACTCAATATCGTGACAGGATACTGTGGACAGGTCCACCTAGGGCAGGCGGCATTCTTGGCAGTGGGGGGCTACACCTCTGCAATCTTGGCTACGAAGCTTCACCTCCCTTTCTATCTCTGCTTGCCCATAGCAGGCCTTGCATCTGCCTTTATTGGAATAATTTTCGCGTTGCCCGCAGTTCGAGTAAAGGGGTTGTACCTCGCCCTGACATCGCTGGCGGCGCAGTTTATCATTATATACATCATCCAGACCCCAGCGGCCTCCTTGACGAATGGCGTGTATTCGCTCCGAGTGCCTCCGGCCGAAATTGGTCCTATAGTCTTCGATACAGAAAGGAAAATTTATTTCTTGATAATGATTGTAGCTATCCTTATGACTTTTTTGGCCAAGAACTTGGCTCGTACCAAGATTGGAAGAAACTTCGTTGCCATCAGGGACAACGATCTGGCTGCTGAGGTAATGGGAATTAATATCTTTCAGTATAAAGTCCTCGCATTTGCCATTTGTTCCTTTTATGCAGGTATTTCCGGTTCTTTATATGCTTACTCGGCCGGAGTAATTACAACGGATTACTTTTCCTTAATGGATTCAATATGGTATGTAGGCATGCTAGTCACAGGCGGAATGGGTAGTGTATTGGGTCCGATTTTTGGCACAATCTTCATAAGGTTCATCACTGAAGGAACAACAGCCCTTGCTCCAACCTTGACGCAAGCCTTCCCAGCAATGGGAGAAGGCGCCTTTTCCTCGCTGAGTGAGTTAATCTTTGCCCTGGCTATCGCTTTCTTTCTTATCTTCGAGCCTAGGGGATTAGCCCATGGATGGGAAATTTTTAAGAATTCCTATCGTCTCTGGCCGTTTTCTTATTGAAAGGAGGTGGTTAGGAAAAGGATTAAGAGGGAATCCAGATCTAATTGTGGAATTAAAGATTGAGTAAAAATACTATTCAAGGAGGAAAAGAGATGAAAACTTCTAGAATGACAATTTCATTTTCGATAATCTTGTTTGCATTTTCGCTCATCGTTGAACCTGTGTGGGCACAGGTGAAACCTGCACCCTCGGGGGCTGTGATCAATATCCTTTCATGCCCTGATATTACTGGAAGGGCTCGTGACATGGTCTATCAAATCCATTGGGGAGTGCAGGCTTGGTTTGATTACCTAAATGAAGAGAAGGGCGGAATAGATGGTGTTCCTATTAACGTGTTTGTGGCGGATGGAAAATATGATGTTACTGTGATTAAGAGCATTTATAAGAGATATGTTAATCAAGTTCTTACGATGACTTTTGTAGGACAGTCGGTAGCTTATGATGCGCTTTTGTATGATTTCCAGAAAGATAAGATGCCAGTCTTTGCCTTTTGTGGTGGGAGTGATGGTTTCGTCTACCCCCCGAGTTGGGTATATACGGCCCAGCCGGGCACAGCTGACAAGTGCGGACTTCTCTGCGAATGGATTATGAAAAACTGGAAGGAAAGTCGAAAACCTAAGCTAGCTCTTCTTTTGGGCAATTACCCGGCAGGCAGGTTTCCTGAAAAAGGCATTCCTTTTTATAAAAACCTTGGTGTTGACGTCGTGGCCGTAGAATATGTTCCCTTTCAACCCCAAAGTACAGTAGACCAACTGCTGAAGATCCGAGATACCAAGGCGGATTTCATTTTTGATACCCTCACCATTGACATGCTAAGGGTGGCTCTAGGGGACGCAGCGAGAATGGGGTGGAAATTGGGGAAAGATATCACGTGGGTTTCATTCTATACCAACGGTATCACCTTGAAGGAAGTCGTCCCGAAAGAGCAGTATGATGGATTTATTGGTTTTGAAGATGCACTCGACTGGTATACCCAGGAGAACTGGAGAGTGAGAAAGTTGACTGAGTATTACCGGAAGCGTTACAAAACTGACAAATATTTACCACAAGGAGGTCACGGAGGTGCGCTGAGTGCAATGATGGCGGAGGAGGCGTTGAGGCTGGCGATGAGGAAAGTTGGATATTCCAATCTCACGCCAGAAATACTTAGAGAAGAGGGATATTGCAAAATCAAAAACTACGAGACTGATGGTTATTCGCTACCGATAACGATTACCAAGGATGAACCTGCTAACCGTGGCGTGAGGATGGTGCGGTGTCACAAAGATAAGAACCCAAGTGTTATCATACCATTTACTAAAGCTCCTTGGGTATTTAAATGGGTCGACGAACATAAGTAGATGAACAAAACAGCAACGGGTTAGAAAGATGCTGAAATTAAACAATATTGAAGTCAATTACCTGAACGTCATCCTTGTCCTGAGAGGTGTTTCGCTTGAGGTTTCTAGAGGTTCGATTGTAGCCCTTCTTGGGGCCAATGGAGCTGGAAAAACAACCACACTGAAGGCCATTTCAGGACTCCTTCATATCGAAGAAGGGAGGGTGACAAGAGGCAATATTACTTTCAACGACCATCAAATAGACAAATTGAGCCCCCAAGCAATTGCTAAGTTGGGTATCATTCAGGTGCTGGAAGGACGAAAGGTCTTGGAACATCTAACAGCTGAGGAGAATCTGCGTGTCGGGGGAAGCATCCACGGGGATGTAAAGAAGAGTCTACAAATGGTGTATGATTATTTCCCTACTCTTAAACATCTCAAGGATGCAACAAGTGGTTATCTATCCGGGGGCGAGCAACAAATGCTGGTGATGGGCAGGGCACTGATGGGACATCCAAAACTCATGCTTCTGGACGAACCTTCTTTAGGCCTTGCCCCTCTCGTGGTAAAAGAAATTTATAGGGCCATTCGAAGAATCAATCAGGAAGAAAAGACCTCAATTCTTATTGTGGAACAGAACGCATCGATTGCATTGAATATCGCTCGCTATGGATACGTACTTGAAAATGGAAGGGTGGTACTCGATGGCCCTGCTGAGCACTTAATCAATAATGAAGATGTTAAAGAGTTCTACCTTGGTCTCACCGAAATAGGGAAGAAAAAGAGCTATCGTGAGGTAAAGCATTATAAAAGAAGGAAAAGATGGTTAGGGTAGGGTGCGGGCGCAGCGGCAAAGGATAATCTTAAATTTAGGTCCAAACCCCTATGTTAGCGAGGGCGCCACGAAAGATGAAAATTCTTAAACCATAACGTCATCCATCATAACCTTCCTGCAGAAGGAAGAAGGTCGTTAACTTTGGTGGTCACACCCCGATGTCAAAACTGACTTGGGTAGATTGGAAGCACCACGAATTGTTGTCCACATGGGGAGCAGAGCATGTTAAATTTTTCAATCGTGATCCACCCTTTTCCAGAAAGGACATCTTAGATGGACCCCATTCTTGAAAGGTGTTGTAGGATCCATGTCCAGAAGAAAACCATGACCGTTTGTCCTATGATTGGGGAACCTAACGAGAAAGCCAAAAAGACTGTTAAAGCGTTTACCATCATGGCCCGAGTTCTTTTAGCCTGGTAAGGATTGGTTGGAGAGTCAAGGTTGCACTCATGTCGCTCTGGGGAGCACCGGAGTCTACTGGAAGCCTATGTTAAACATCTTGGAAGAAGGGCATGGAAGTGATTCTGACTAATGCCAGAGATATCAAAAATGTCCCCGTTGAAAAACCGATGCCAAGGACTGTGAGTGAATTACCCAGCCTCTTCAGCATAGTTTCATCAAGGTTGGCGTAGTGTCTCAGTGACGGCTTTCCAATGATTGACCTTCTCCAGGATCTGACTGACTTTCTTGGTCCATACAAAAGGTATTGGATTTTGGTTATTTAATCGAACGAACTCTTTGATCGCGGCAACTAAGTCTGGAACACTGTTGAAGACGCCTCGGCGGATCCTTATTACAGAGGGTGTATGATCTCATGGCTGTACGGCGGGTCTTAAACCAAGAGATCGTTTGTTTCTTAAGCCCTTTGGTATTTTTGATCCGAAAAGGAGTGACCTTGGTCTGCACATGCGTTAGGTTCAAGACCGGTACGTTTCAACATGGGACGCCAATTGGATAGTTTACAATCATTTTCCATGTATGGATGTGGGGCCTAAGTCAGGTTTAGGGACAGGTGATCATGAAAGCCTATTTAGTGGATGAAGATGATCAAAAATAATACATAACGTATCACAAGATGCGACGTAAGATAAAATGACAGGAAGGAGAAGAGAATGCCTTCAATTAAAGGTATTGCCCACGTGGGAGTCGCTTTAAGTCGTGTGGATGACGCAATTTCATTATTTGAAAATTATTTTGGATCCAAACTGATCCTGAGAACAGGTATCCCTAATCAAAAGCAGAATTCCGCAATGGTTTCTGTAGGCAAAGATATCCTGGAACTAATGGAACCGACAGACGAAGATGCAGTAGTGGCTAAGTTTATTAGGAGTAGAGGAGAGGGGATACACCATATCAGCTTAGAGGTAGAAGGACTTCCAGAATTGGTAACCAAATTAGAGAAGAAGGGCGCCACGGTTATAGGGAAGCAATTAGAAGGCAAGGAAAGAATTGCCTTTTTACATCCCAAGAATACTTTTGGAGTCCTTTTCGAATTAAGAGAAGAAATAAAGGGATGAGGTGGAAATTATATTTTGAAAAGCGATAATGTCCGCGAGAACTTGGACGTCAAACTCAAGGCGAGGGGGCAAGAAAAGATGAATTATGAATATATCTCCACACTGGCTAATGATATGTTTTCTCTATTATGGACTGATTAATAAGCGGAAATCTCAAAGATTACATAAACGAATTGGCCGAGATTCCCAAGGCAACTATAGCAGCAATTGCAGGTTATGCCTTAAGAGGAGGAATGGAACTATCTCTATGCTGTGAGTTCACAATTGGGGCTGACAATGTTACCGCGATCAAAGAGTTCGTTCGATTAAATAACCAAAATCCAATACCTTTTGTATGGACCAAGAAAGTCAGTCAGATCCTGGAGAAGGTCAATCATTGGAAAGCCGTCACTGAGACACTACACTAGGAGGCGAAAATGGAAATTAAGAATGTCGGTATTTTGGGATCAGGGACGATGGGGAGTGGGATAGGGCAAGTTACTGCCATGTCAGGCTTCCGGGTTGTGATAAGAGACTTGAAAGAAGAATTTTTAAATTTAGGTCGATCAAGGGTAGAAGAAAGCCTCAAACGGATGGTCAAGAAAGAAAAGATTAATGAGAATCAAGCAAAGGAGATTCTAAATAATATCAAATGGACGACAGAAATATCTGATCTTTCCGGAATTGAATTTATTATTGAGGCAATACCAGAGGTGGCGGAACTCAAGAAAAGCATGTATCAGACTGTGGAAAAAATATTGGCTAAGGATGCTATTATTGCCTCTAACACTTCCTCCATCAGCATCTCATTGTTAAGTTCAGGCGTTACAAATCCAGGCCGTTTTATTGGAATGCACTGGTTCAATCCGCCAGTGATGATGAAGCTAGTTGAGATTGTGAAGGGAGTTTTGACATCTGAAGAAACAGTTCGTGTAACACTGGACCTTTGCAAAAGGATGGGCAAGGAGACAATCGTGTGCCTTGATTCCCAGGGTTTTGTTACAACAAGAATTTTGACGGCCTTCAGATTGGAATGCTATCGAGTTTATGAAGAGGGGATTGCCAGTAAGGAAGATATTGATAAGGCTTGCCGCCTGGCGTTTGGCCATCCAATGGGCCAATTTGAACTAGCTGATTTTTCAGGGCTGGATATTGAGGTTAACGGTTTGAGAGGAATGGTGGAGACATATGGTGACAGGTTCAGAGCACCGCAACGTTTGTTAAATTTGGTAAGGACGGGAAGAATCGGTCGAAAATCAAAGCACGGTTGGTATGATTATGATGATTAGTTGGAAGTAATCTTTAGAAAAAGGGAATTGTTTCCGAAAATGAGGAATCTTACCTAACCCGTTTGTTAAAAGAGGAGGAAATCAAAATGGCTGGCATTATTTCATATGGGGCTTACATACCTTTATATAGATTAACGCGGGCGGAGATTTCTAAAAGCTGGGGCAGGCCACCCTTGCCTGGTGAAAAGGCGGTCGCAAATTTTGACGAGGACAGCTTGACTATGGGTGTAGCTGCAGCTATGGATTGCACAATGGGGATAGATCGTAAGACTATCGATGGCTTATACTTTGCCTCGACTACTTCACCGTATAAGGAGAAACAGGCCGCTTCTACCATAGCAACAGCACTGAATCTGGATAAAAAAGCATTTACAGTAGACTTCTCTGGCTCTCTGAGAAGTGCGACAAATGCAACGAGAGCTGCCTTAGATGCCGTAGTTGCGGGTTCAGCCAGAAGCGTCTTAGTCTGCGCTTCCGATACCCGTTTGGGGTACCCTAATGGGGATAACGAGACCTCTTTCGGTGATGGAGCTGCTGCCATTCTTGTAGGCAACACAAGTGTTGTTGCCACAATCGAAGGTAGTTGTACCGTTTACAATGAGATGATGGATGTGTGGAGATCAGATAAGGACGATTTTGTTCTGGCCTGGGAGGATCGATTTATCTACGAAAAAGGATACACCAAAGTTGTTTCTGAAGCAATTTCCGCTGCCTTGAAGGAGTATAACTTGACCCCCAAGGACTTCTTTAAGGCTGCTTTGTATGCACCTAATCAACGACAACTTGGTGTAGTGGCCAGAAAGATTGGATTTGATTTGAAAACCCAGATCCAAGACGCTTTACTTTCAGAAGTGGGTAATACCGGTACAGCCTTGCCATTGATGTCTTTGGTGGAAGCTTTGGAGGAGGCTAAAGCGGGGGACAGGATACTCCTTGCTAGCTACGGCGATGGGTGTGACGTTTATATGCTGAAGGTGACCGATGAGATAAAGAACATCAGAAACAGGCGAGGGATAAAGGGACATCTGACGCCAAAGCAAATGCTGGCTAGTTACCAGAGATACTTGGTTTGGCGTGAGTTGGTTGAAACTGAACCGCCGAGACGCGTACCACTAAATAAACCATCGGCAGTAGCTTTGTGGAGGGATAATAAGGGAGGGTTAGCCCTCTACGGGGTTAAGTGCAAGCGCTGCGGCACACCACAATACCCTAGTGTGAGAATATGCAGGGTCTGCAAAGCTAAGGATGAATTTGAAGAATACTGTTTCGCTGACAAAACAGGAAAGATAACTGCTTTTACCAATGACAACCTGGGCGTTTCGCCTGATCCTCCGATTAGTGTAGCTGTAATTGATTTCGATGGTGGAGGAAGGATGTTCTGCGACGTGACTGATCGAAGGCCTGAAGATATTAAGGTGGGGACAAGAGTTGAGATGACGTTCAGAAAGATTCGGTACGTAGGCGGCATTTACGACTATTGGTGGAAGTGTCGTCCGCCAAGAAGCTGAAGATAGCCGAGGGAAGGAGTAAGGAAGATGGGAAGCATTAAGGACAAAGTTGCCATAGTCGGTATGGGCTGTACTAAGTTTGGCGAGAATTGGGATATGAGTCAGGATGATATGATGATTGAGGCCACTTATGAGGCCCTTGAGGACGCGGGGATAGAACTAAAAGATATCGAGGCGGCATGGTTAGGAATTTTCTGCCCAAGTTCGCCAACGGGACAGCTACTAGGCAAGAGCTCTAGGACTCCCCTACATACCTGTCACCAGAGTAGAGAATGCATGTGCCTCGGGTACAGAGGCCATTAGAGGTGCTTGCTATGCCGTGGCTGCCGGCATATGTAATGTCGCATTGGCTGTGGGTGTTGAAAAGCTGAAGGACAATGGGCTACAGGGACTTCCTGATGCTGATTGGTGGCCGGGTATTGACAATACCTATCGAGATGCGAGCGGTAGCGGTCCAGCGCGGTTTGCGATGATGGCTACCACTTATTTCGACAAGTACGGCCTGAGCCCAGAAGAGGGCAAAAGGATTTTGGCAATGATTGAGGAGAAAAATCATCGTAACGGGGCTCTTCATCCCAAAGCGCACTTTCAGCACGAAATTACACTAGAACAGATAATCAATGCCCCTATAATTGCCTGGCCTCTCGGGATATATGACTGCTGCGGTGTAAGTGATGGCGCAGCAGTAGCTATCGTGACCCGTGCCGATATGGCAAGAAACTTCAGAGCTGACCCTATTTACGTAAAGGCATTACAGATCTGCGTAGGGTCGAAAGTAGGGGATATGAGTACTGTGTATGACTATGCTCATGTGGAGGAGACCTATCGTGCTGGTGTAGCGGCCTATGCTGAGGCAGGGATAAAGAAGCCACGTGAAGAAATAAGTATTGCAGAAGTACATGATTGTTTTTCCATCACTGAGTTAGTAACTATGGAGGATCTTCAATTTAGCCCGAGAGGAAAGGCTTGTGAGGATGTTAAATCTGGGTTTTTCTCGTTAGAAGGCGGACTTCCAGTTAATACAGATGGTGGGCTTAAATGTTTTGGCCATCCCATCGGTGCTAGTGGAATTAGAATGCTTTACGAAGTATATAAACAGCTTCAGGGCAAGGCTGGTCGACGTCAGGTAAAGAATCCTAGACTGGGGCTGACTCACAATCTGGGAGGAGTGCCAGCGTGTGCTACCGCCAGTGTTCTCATTGCTGGTACCGAAAAAAGATAGGAATAAAATGATTGCCTTCTCTCCGTATCGGGCGGATGGTACCAGCGAGTCGTAGCATGGATACTGACTACTTTGTTGTCAACGCTGTGTGTAAAGAGTTTATGGATCCCCAATATAACTCCTTCTATGCTAATAATAAAGATGATCACTGCTGGCTGATTTGGTTGCAAGACGGGTGAGGGATTCCATGAATACAAGTAGTAGAAAAATCTAAATTATTGAGAGGAGGGAAAGATGCCAGTTCTATACGAGAAGAAAGGCAGGATTGCTTACGTTACGCTTAATCGACCAAAAGTAAATGCTATTAATTTCGACATGCTTGATGAACTTGACAAGATATGGATTGATTTTAGAGATGATAACAATCTTTGGGTAGCTATTTTAACTGGAGCAGGAAATGTCTTCTCCGCTGGCTTTGATATTAAGGAAATACTGGAACCCTTGAAGAGAGGTGAATATAGATGGAGAAATTGTGCCACCTTTGGTGATAAGAGTTGTGGCCCTATTACTCATTCGGTATGGAAGCCTATTGTTGGCGCTTTAGATGGATTTGTCAATGGTGCAGGTCTTTGGCTTGTTCTGGGATGTGACATAAGGATTGCAACCAGGGAAGCTCGCTTCGCTTTAGGAGAAGTAAGGCTAAATTTCCCGGTGGAATTTTCCGCACTTATGACCCGCTATATGCCTGAGGCAATTGTCAATGAGCTGCTTCTAACGGGTAGTACCATCAGTGCTGAGAGAGCTTATGATGTTGGATTCATTAATAAAGTAGTTCCTCGGGAACAACTAGAGCCTGAGGCAACGGCGATGGCTCATACAATATGCGAAGGTGGCCCTGTAGCAGCGCGGGTAATGAAACAGTTGGTTAAGCAAGGTTGGGATTTAGATTATAATAGTGCTGTGACACTTTCGGAGAGTATGATTGTCCCGGTCGTCTTGAATTCCGAGGATACTAAAGAAGGTTGTATGGCCTTTTTAGAGAAGAGAAAGCCCGCCTGGAAAGGCAAGTAGACTTACAGAAAGGGTCTTTCATAAACCGGAAAGGAGGTTATGTGAATGATTAGTTCAGCATTTGATCTAACAGGCAAAAAAGCGATTGTCACGGGGGGGGGGACCGGCATAGGCAGAGGCATAGCATTAGAGTTGGCCAAGGCTGGGGTTGATGTAACCATTGCTAGCCGCAATATGGACCATTTGGCACCGACAGCTAAGGAAATACAGTCTCTGGGGAGGAGGGCGCTGGCTATTTCAACTGATGTTCGTATTGAAGAAATGGTAAAGAAGATGGTAGCAAAGACTATAGAGGAGTTCGGCTATATTGATATTCTGGTCAATAATAGTGGAACCGGTTTCGAGGTTCCTCTGGAAAAAATGAGTCTAAGGGCTTGGAATGCTATCATAGAGATTGATCTTACAGGCACATATTTGTGCTCTCGTCTCGTTGGAGAACATATGATCGAACGAAGGAGCGGAGTTGTCATCAACATTGCCTCAATTGCGGGCAGGAGAGGAATACCTCTTGAGTGCCATTACGGCGCAGCGAAGGCTGGTATCATAAACCTTACAAGTAGCCTAGCTGCAGAATGGGGTAGATATAATATAAGAGTGAACTGTATCGGCCCTGGGCCTATACTTACCGACGCGCCGAAGAAACTTTTTAGGGAACATGGTATCAGCGATGAAGCTGAGATGATAAAATTATGGGGGTCAGAGTGTGCATTAGGTCACTGCGGAATGCCAGAAGACGTTGGTTACGCAGTTGTTTTCTTAGCCTCTGACGCAGCTCGATTCATTAGCGGGGCTACACTCTATATCGATGGTTGCCATGGGCTGAGGCCGGCTAGGCCTGGGCTTAGAGCCATCTAAGTCTTAACAGTTAGGTTTGATAAGAAAATAAAAAACTTCGGAGAATGCCGTTACTTGCCCGATAGATTAGTAGGAGGCTTTGACAGCGGGGTCTTTGTTTTTTAGTGCGTTTGAACTGATAAATTGCCAAGGTTAATAAATGACATTGGGAAAGGTTGGAAGACGATTCTTAAGCCAAACGGATGGGATTGTGCGCCAGGTTGCCTTAATGGATATTAAAAGCTTGTTAAAATATTGTCACCAGAAATCAAAATCTAATTGTCAAAGTGTCTTGCTAGAAGCGATGGCTTCTGTGAAGTTACAGTAGAGACTTAAGCAGTCTTGAAAAGTCATCTGGCAAAGTTGTCAGCAATTTTATGTCCTTGAGTTTTGCATGCACGGCTAGAAGCAGCGCATTATATAGACAGAGAACTCTTCTCCTGTGAGATGACACTCAATGAGGACAATAAACTCTATGATTCAGTATACTAGCGGAGTTATTGGAACCTTGACGACTGATGAAGAATTTTGCACATAGCACGGATTACAATAAAGGAGGATTCTTAGATGGCAATTAGAACACCGCAACAATACATTGAAAGTCTGAAGGACGGTCGCGTCGTTTACTGCTCAGGAGAGAGCATCAAGGATGTCACGAAGCATCCCATTCTAAAGATTTGCAGGGATTGGGTGGCTACGGATTACGTCCTTCAAAATGATCCCCGCTACAGGGATCTCATAACAGAGAAGAATGAAGAGGGTGAGCGGGTGAGTTTTGCGTTGATGCCTCAAAGAAGCAGGGAAGATTTGCTCAGATTGAGAGAGATAGTTAAACTCTGGGCAAGAGTTTGTTTCGGCAAACCCCCAGGAGCTAAATTTGTCGCAAAAGACGGGTTGAATGCACTTACTGTGGTTAGCCAAAGAATTGATAAAAAATACGGCACGAATTACGCCGAAAACGTCGAGGCTTATCGGAAACATTTGCAAAAGAACGATTTGGCCTTTGCCATGGGGCTTACCGATGTTAAAGGAGACAGAAGTTTACGGCCCTCACAGCAAAAGACTCACCAGGATTATTATGTCAGAATCGTTGAAGAGAGAAAGGATGGCATCATTGTGAGAGGGGCCAAGACCCATATCAGCCAGGCACCGCTTTGCAACGAGATACTAATAGCCCCGTGCCGTGCCATGAGAGAGGATGACAAGGTTTATGCTGTGTCTTTCGCAGTTCCGGTCAATAGTTCGGGGATTACAATGATTTCTGCTGAGCCGGAAGTGCATGAGGCCCACAACCTTTTTGACCATCCCATCGCTGGGTCGGTCTATATCAATGACGCTACAATCATCCTTGAGGACGTCTTTGTGCCAAATGAAAAGATATTCTTAAAAGGGGAATGGGATTTTGCAGGACAGGTAGCCTGTATGTTTGCAAATTTCCATCGCCTCAGCGCTGAGACCTATAAAGCCATGGAACTTGAACTCTTTACCGGAGCTGCCGCACTGATGGCTGAATACAATGGGGTGGAGAAGGTCCCTCATATCCGAGAAAAGCTTACTTGGCTGGTGATGTACACGGAGGCAGTTGAGGTCATTGGCAAATCCGCATGCGAACATTGTATTTCAGAGCCGGATTCAGATTTGGTCTATCCCAATCCTATGTATGCCAATATCTGCAAATTTTACTTTGCCGACAATTGGCATCAAGCAACAAGATATATCCAGGATATCGCGGGCGGTATCACGGTCACCTGTCCTTCTGGAAAAGATTTCATGAACCCTGAAACCCATGAGTTATTGGATAAGTACCTCGGAGGGAAACAAGGCATCCCGACAGAGCATCGGCTTCGCATGGCTAAATTAATACGGGACCTCACCTCTTCATATGAAGATGTGCTCACGATTCATGCGGAAGGCTCACTCGAAGCTCAGAAGCTATCCATCTATGCATTGGCCGATTTTGATCGCTACAAGGCGGCAGCGAAGCGGGCGGCGCGAATTCAGGATGGCTCAAAGCACAGTATCTATAGCCAATTGCCAGACTTTCCACCTGAATTCTTATACTAGCGGGTGAGATTTCTTAAGGTAGGTCGAATGCCCCCTCTAAACACGAACTCCCCAAAAGTGCAGCGGGAAAAATACTAAGGAGGATCTTAGCAGAGGGGAAGAAATCGGCCACGGAAGGTGATAAT
Organism: uncultured delta proteobacterium; assembly: GCA_963827685.1. Taxonomy (GTDB): domain Bacteria; phylum Desulfobacterota; class BSN033; order BSN033; family UBA1163; genus UBA1163. The sequence continues at coordinate 200,529 of CAWHBU010000004.1, forward strand.
AAATCGAAATGATTGCGGAAAGGAATTCAAAACGTGAATGAAAGAGATTCTATAATTGTTTCTGCTGTGAGAACCCCGATCGGCACCTTTGGAGGTTCGCTCAGGGATATCCCACATGAAGGATTGGCGGCTGCCGTCATGGGAGAAGTTTGTAATAGGGCTAGCTTCCCGAGAGAAGAGCTTGATGACATCTATTGGGGTGTGGTTATGGTTCGGAGTGACGAAAATGGCCTCGCACGTTCCGCAGCTTTAACTGCAGGAATACCAGACCATGCCTCTGCCGTACAGGTCAATCGGGCTTGCTGCTCATCTATGGAGGCTATCAGGATTGGGTCCATGGCCATCCGCCTAGGGGAGGCAAACGCGATTATTGCCGGAGGCGGAGAAAGTATGAGCAACGTCCCCTATTCAATTAAGAACGGAAGATGGGGGTTGAGGCTTCGTCATCAAGAACTGACTGACGGTGTATGGGACGGACTCACTGATCACCATACAGGTCTTATCATGGGGATGACTGCAGAGAATGTTGCAGAAAAATATAATATTTCGAGGGAGGATCAGGATAAGTTTTCCTACGAAAGTCAGATGCGGACCAAAAAGGCAATTGAGGAGGGAAGGTTTAAGGATGAAATCGTACCGATTAAGGTACCTGGAGAGAAAAAAGGGGAATTCAAGATGCTAGACACGGATGAATATCCGAGGCCAGGGACGACATTGGAAGGGCTGGGGCAAATTACCTCCCGCGTTCAAGAAAGAGGGTACGGTTACGGCAGGGAATTCATCTGGGATAAACGATGGAGCCTCTGCTATCTTGGTTTTATCCAGAAAAGTTGCGGACAGGTTTAATATCAAGAGAAAGTGGAGAGTTGTGGGTTCAGCAGCAATGGGTGTGGATCCTAGAATTATGGGGATTGGACCGATCCCGGCAATTAAAAAGCTTTTAAAACTGACTGGATATGATCTCAAGAAAATAGAATTGTTCGAGATAAATGAAGCGTTCGCTGCACCCTCGATAGCTGTTGAGCGAGAACTTGGGTTGAATCATGCAATTGTAAATGTAAATGGTGGTGGAATTGCCTTAGGTCACCCAATCGGGAATTCAGGTTGTGGTATCGTGGTGAGTTTGATCCATGAAATGGAAAAACGTGGGGTGAGACTTGGGCTTGCTGCTTTATGTGGTTGTGGCGGACACGGTCAAGCCATCCTCCTTGAACGAATTTAGTTCTTCTATTCCCCCCTGAAGTCTTCTTATTAATCGATGTTCTGTAAGAATCATTTGTGCACATCTAGGGAAAAGCCGACAAGTTGTAGAATATGTCAAACAATTTATCAAGAAAAATGTTGGGTGGAGCTTTAAATGCAACGAAAATATCAAAAGAATTTTCCCGGGAGATAGACAGATACGCGTAAGAGTATCTATATGTTGGTGGAAGAATTTATTACCACGCGGCCCTAATGATACCCCGGATGGGGTAAAGAATCAGATAAAGGTGTAACCAAATTGTAACCGTCTTAACCTAAAATAATCCAAGATAACCAAAGTTATTCCAACATGGGTTTTGTAAGTGCTTGATATTTAACACATTGAAAATGATGGGAAATCGCCTGATTTGAGTTATCGACTTAAAATCCCTCGGTGGCCCCCCACCGTGCCGGTTCAAGTCCGGCCCTGGGCACCATGAAAATAAAGGGTTTTCTTGATATTGCAGGTTTAAGACGCAAGCCCTTTTTTCTTGTATCAACCCATCCAGTCCCCACCCAGTCCCCACTTCTTCAACAATGGTGACAACCTGGACAGCACAGGCAGGATAAAAGGAAGCCTCCGTATTCACAACCACCATCCCCACCCTCTCTCCTTCATCGCACGATCGACGACTTCTCTCACATGACGTTTTATGACGTTTTCTGTAGGAGCGGAGGGAATCTGGGAGCAAGAGGATCCTGAGGAATGGACGCCTCGGAGTATGTGCGCAGGGCTTGAAATTCTGCACGTTTTGAGGCGCCAAAGGCACAAACTCCCTCTTCCCCTATCCCTTTACCCCTAACCCGAGAGGACTACCCTTTTGTCGGCCTCTGTAGCCCCTTCCTGATAGCGTAGGAGGGGGTTTAGACGAGTCCTGACGGTGTGGTCTGGGAATCACCAGGGAGTTACTTCAATCGGTGTGGCCCCCAATCTTCCGAAGGCGCTCTTTTACCTGATTTTCGATAGCCTCTGCAACCCAACTTTTATTAACCATCAGATAGTCAAAAGGTGAAGTTTTGTGAATGAGTTGAGGACTCCGACCTGCCAAAGGTGGGTTTCTTCCTCCCTCTGAATAGCTCCCATCACGAGTGTATTTTTGTGTATAAGATGGTAAGCAATCTCCCTGTCGGTCTGCACTCCCGCCCTGTGGAGATGGTCCTTCCTCGCTTTCTTAATCGCTTCCGAAACTAAAGTTTTCTTAAGTAGTTGGTTCGCAATAACATCGGCTTTTACTTCAGTTTTCTTCAGTAGTTCACAGGCAATCTCGGCAGCTATTTGCTTATTTTTACAGCGATAACCAGCACGTATTACAGCTTCGCTTCCATCTGCTTTTTAATCGCCTCTGAAACCCAACTTTTCCCAACCAGCATCGCCCGATTGACAGCTTCTCTCACTGGAGTTTTATGGAGCAGCTGGTAGGCCATCTCGGCGGCACGCTGGTCATTTTTGACTCGGAAGCCAGCACGCTTTACGGCCTCGCTTCCAACCCAAGTTTTACCAAGCAGTTGATCCGAGTAGAATAAACTTTTCTTAACCACTCCCTTACCTGTTTTTTCCCCTGCAAAAAATAATAAAAAGTCTTTCCGAGGGTGGAATTTTATGGAGTTTCTTATTGTTTAACAGAATTTTGTTTAACAACAATATTCCATCCAGCCCCTATGATCTCCCAAATAAAATCTGTCAGGGTTTCTTTTCTCTTTTGAGCCTCCTCGATGATTCTTTTCTTCGCGGCGGGAGGGACTCGAATCGCTATTATTTGAGTCCTTCTTTCTCTGCTCATTCCTTCCTCTCCTCTTCGCTGAGTCCGCTGTTCGGTGGCTTCTGGATCGGGGTGGCTTCGAGAATTATCACCGTTTTACCGCCCGCTACCGCCCCCGTTTTCTTAGGCATCAATCCCGGAAGCACCTTAGAATAAAAGTCCAGCCATCCGCGCCAGTTCTTCGCCGCTCCAAGTCCGGCAGGTGTTTTTTGTTACCCGTTGGGCTTTCCCGGTTGACGATCGCTCCCAACACCCGTTTGCAATCAAGTGCAACTTATCCCTCCACCGCCTGCCGGGATCAGACCCTTTGCCTCCCTGTTTCGTATGCCCACTGGGCAAACATCGTTCTTGGTCTACCATCGCCTTTGAAATCCGTCACCCATATCGGCCCATATTTTATGCAAAAACTTACGCAAAAACACCCCAATGGGCAACCTCAATCTAATATTCCTCACTTTGTCAGGGGTGGTTTGACTTATAACCAATTCAGATCCTCTCCGGAAAAACAATGGGAAGGCTCCCCAGGTATTCTATCTGAAGCAGTTGGTCTGCCTTCCCACTTCCCACTATTTTTCCCCATTTTAAGTTGCAAAATATGTTATACTGTGATAATTATCATTACAAAATGGGTGAATCGTTTCGCTAACTTATTGAAATTATAAATGGCCGCCTATTGACTTCTAATCCGTGGGTCGGGGGTTCGAATCCCTCCAGGCGCGCCAAGGTGGGTACCAATGCAAACTGCAAAATTAACAATGCAAAATTAGCCGCGCAGTTCAATTGCTAATTGACCATTGCTAATTGACCAATTTGCAATGATCTTTTCAATGGTGAGTGTAGCTCAGTTGGATAGAGCACTGGGTTGTGGCCCCAGTGGTCGAGGGTTCGAGTCCCTTCACTCACCCCAAAGCGCCCGTAGCTCAGTTGGATAGAGCGTCGGACTTCGAATCCGCAGGTCGTCCGTTCGAGCCGGACCGGGCGCGCCACCCATAAGAAACAAATGCAAATTATAAAATTAACAATGCAAAGTTAGCAGTACTGCTGAATCATGTTGAGTCGTTCAATTGCTAATTGAGCATTGTTAATTGACCATTTTGCAATGATCTTTTTGGCGAAAAGAGCCGTTAGCTCAATAGGTAGAGCAACTGACTCTTAATCAGTAGGTTACAGGTTCGATTCCTGTACGGCTCACCATTTTTTAACAATTTTATCTTTTGTGCTTTTTGCAGGCGCGGATTTTTTGCCGGGGTGGCGAAATTGGAATACGCGCGAGACTTAGGATCTCGTGGTCGAGAGACTGTGCGGGTTCGAGTCCCGCCCTCGGCACCATAATAAAAAGGAAATTCTAAATTCGAAGTGCGAAATCCGAATTTCCACGAGAGCGTGAGTCGTAAGTGGTTTACCCCTCACCCTTCACGCGTTAGCCCTTACGTGTCAAGATTTCGATATTCGGATTTTGGGTTTCTAAATTTAGAGGGATATTTCATGAAAACCAGTATTGAGGAGATCAGTTCGATCAAGAAAAAGGTATCCGTAGAAATTCCAGAAGACCAGGTTGCCAAAGAGGTTGATTCCACCTATAAAGATTTGGGGAAAAAGGCAAAGATCAAAGGGTTTCGGCCTGGAAAGGTTCCGAGGAACATCTTGGAGAGATATTTCAAAGATTATGTCAAAGCAGAAGTCATCCAGAAACTGATTGAGGAGTCTTATCCAAAAGCTCTCTCGGAGACTGATCTTCAACCCGTCTCTCCACCTGTTATTGATCCTGGAGAATTCGAGGGTGGCAAGCCGTTTCAATATTCTGCTTTGATTGAAGTCAAACCTGATATCAAATTGGAAGGGTATACAGGATTGAAGATCGAAGGGAAAAAAGAGGAGGTGAAAGACGTAGACGTAGAGGAGCGGTTGAAAGCCCTCCAAAACCTTCATGCCAATTTAAAAACCATTTCAGAGGCCAGACCCATCCAGGCTGGGGATTATGTCATCATCGACTATGAGGCGAGCATGGGTGGTAACCCTTTGGAGGGAGGGAAGGCAATCGATTTTACGGTGGAGGTGGGAAGTGGACAGTTCATTCCGACCTTCGAGGAGAAGTTGATGGGGTTGAAGCCGGAAGAGGAAAGAGAAATTGAGGTTTCTTTTCCTGAGGATTATGGATATCAGAAGTGGGCAGGGAAGACCATTTCATTTCACGTTAAGATTAAAGAGATTAAGGAGAAGATTCTTCCCCCTCTCGATGATGAATTTGCGAAGGACTTGGGTGATTATTCATCCCTCGAAGAATTAAGAGCCAAATTAAAAGGGGAGATCGAAAAGGAGAAGGAACTGGCATTGGAACGACATTTAAAAGATCGGGTGATGGATCAATTGCTTGAAGCAAACCCCTTCGAGGTTCCCGAAAGTTTGGTGGAGGAGCAAGCCAAAATCCTAGTCTCGGACACAAAGTTAAGACTGGCTGCCCAGGGGGTTGATCTCAAAAATTTGGGGATCTCAGAGGAGAAACTCCAAGGGGATTATCGGGCCATGGCCCAGAAGCAGGTCAAGACTTTTCTAATTCTTGAAAGGATTGCAGGTCAGGAAGGGATTCTGGTCACCGATGAAGAAGCAGAGGATCGTCTCAAAGAGATGGCAGAGAGGATGCATCAAGAATTCGATGTGGTGAAGCGATATTACGAGAAAAATGGTCTCCTCCCCGAAGTGAAGGCCGGGATCATCCGGGATAAGACATTGACTTTTTTGCTTGAAAAAGCAAACATCTCTACCTGACGGTAGACAGGAACTATGCTTGTGGGAGAAAACGATGACACTGATACCGATTGTAATTGAAAAGGATGGGAGGGGCGAACGGGCCTATGATATCTATTCGCGTCTCTTAAAGGAGCGAATCATCTTTGTTGGGACAGCGATTGATGATGATGTGGCCAATCTGGTGATCGCCCAGATGCTTTTTCTGGAATCGGAGGATCCTGACAAGGATGTCCACGTCTATATCAATTCTCCCGGAGGAGTTGTGACCTCTGGGCTTGCTATTTATGATACGATGCAATATATTCGACCCAAGGTTTCCACATTATGTATGGGACAGGCCGCTAGCATTGCGGCTCTGCTTCTGGCAGCTGGGGAGAAGGGAAAACGATATGCCCTTCCCCATTCGAGGATCCTGATCCATCAACCCATGGGAGGTTTTCAAGGGCAGGCCTCGGATGTGGATATCCAAGCGAGGGAGATCCTGCGGCTTCGAGAAGAGCTGAATCGGATCATGGTCAAACACACTTCTCAACCTGTGGAACGGATCCAGGCGGATACGGATCGAGATTTTTATATGACTGGCCATCAGGCGAAGGAATACGGTATTGTTGATGAAGTGGTCATCCAGCGTCCCGTCCGATCTGTAGGGTAGTCCTCAGGGGGGGGCAGAAAGGAGAAGATGATGAAGGCGAATGGAGGGAATTATGGGACCGTCTTACATTGTTCTTTCTGTGGGAAGAGTCAGGATGAAGTAAGAAAGCTCATTGCCGGCCCCACGGTCTACATCTGTGATGAATGTATCGAGCTTTGTAATGAGATCATTGCGGAAGAGGCCGAGGAACGGTTTGTTCCGGGAAGACTGACCGTTCCCAAACCTATGGAGATAAAGGCCAAATTGGATGAATATGTCATCGGACAGGAGAATGCTAAGAAGATCTTATCGGTAGCGGTCCACAATCACTATAAGCGGATTGATTCTCGGGTTGCGTCAGGAGATGTGGAGCTCCAGAAATCGAATATCATTCTCATTGGGCCCACCGGGTCTGGGAAAACCCTCCTTGCCCAGACGCTGGCCCGTATCCTCGATGTTCCCTTCACGATTGCTGATGCGACCTGTCTGACCGAAGCAGGGTATGTGGGTGAGGATGTGGAGAATATCATTCTGAGTCTTCTTCAGTCGGCCGATTACGATATCGAACGGACTCAGAAGGGAATCGTCTATATTGATGAGATCGATAAGATCTCGAGGAAATCGGATAGTCCTTCCATCACACGAGATGTTTCAGGCGAGGGGGTGCAACAGGCCCTCCTGAAAATCATCGAAGGGACCGTTGCGAGTGTCCCACCGAAGGGAGGTCGCAAACACCCTCAGCAGGAATTTATCCAAATCGACACGACCAACATTCTCTTCATCTGCGGCGGGGCCTTTGTCGGGCTGGAAAAATTAGTTGAACAAAGAGTAGGAGGAAAGACGCTTGGGTTTGGAGCAGATATCAAAAGCCAGTATGAGCGAGACATGGGAGAATTGCTGAGAGAGGTTCAACCCGAAGATCTTTTGAAGTTTGGATTAATTCCAGAGTTCATCGGAAGACTTCCCCTGATTGCTACCCTGGATGAGCTCAGCATCGATGCCCTGATGGATATTCTGAAAAAACCGAAGAATGCGTTGGTAAAACAGTATCAGAAACTCTTCGAATTTGAAAATGTGAAACTTCGATTTACCGAAGGAGCTTTGATGGCCATTGGGAAGGAGGCCGTCAAGCGAAAATCCGGAGCCCGGGGTCTTCGTGCAATCATGGAGAACACCATGTTGGATGTGATGTATGAGATTCCTTCCCAGTCCAACATTCGTGAATGTATTATCAGTGAAGAGGTGGTTCTCCGTCACGAAAGCCCGATCCTCCTTTATGAGAAAGAGGTCGAGGTTGCTTGAACCTGACTTATTCGACGGCGCTAAGGGTTCGCCTTTGAAGGCGGGGTAAAGAACCGCCACTTCCTTGGCAAGCTTAGGGCACGGAGTCTATCGAAGTGCAGGGTCAACCCTCAGCAACCCCGGGTCTTTAGGCTGGGAAGTCGAAGAGGTTGACATTGGAGGACCGGTTCCATAGAATTGACTTTGCAGGGGAGGGCGGATAGCTCAGTTGGGAGAGCGCCGGCCTTACAAGCCGGAGGTCGCAGGTTCAATCCCTGTTCCGCCTACCAATCAAATTGGGATGGCGGAATGCGGATTGCGGAATTTGAATCTAAAATCTACAATTTGAAATCTGAAATGATTTAATCGGGGGCGTAGTTCAGCTGGTTAGAACGCCGGCCTGTCACGCCGGAGGTCGCGAGTTCGATCCTCGTCGCTCCCGCCAGAATGAAAAGGGATTAGCTAAAAAGCCAATCCCTTTTTTGTTTGAATCCTGAAAAATTAAGATGAGGGATAGGGGGAAACAAGAACTTGACAAAGTAAAGGAGAGGGGTTGATTTGGCCTGGGAAATCATATAAATTACCATCCATGGAGAAAGTGTCTTTCCTTTTTTGTGTCCATAATCATCAGCCCGTTGGAAATTTCCTACATGTCTTAGAAAATGCTTACGAGAAGGCTTACCTTCCCTTCATTGAAGTCCTCAAGAAATATCCATTTATGAGGATCTCCATTCATTATACCGGGGTCCTCTGGGATTTTATTAAAGGTCATCATCCAGAATTTTTAGATACGCTAAGAGAGTTGGTCAAGAAAGGGCAACTGGAGATGATGACCGGTGGGTATTATGAACCGATTCTGGCGGTCATCCCCAACTCTGACAAAGTTGGACAGATCAAGAGGCTGACCCAAACCATTGAGGAAGAAATGGGAGTAACCCCGTATGGGATGTGGCTGGCAGAAAGGGTCTGGGAACCGCATCTCCCAAAGTATCTAGTGGAAGCCGGTGTAGAATATGTTACCATCGATGACTATCATTTCAAGAAATCCGGGTTGAGGGAAGAGGATTTGTATGGCTATTATCTAACAGAGGAGGAGGGGAAGGTTGTAAAAGCATTTCCAGGAAGCGAAACCTTGCGGCACATCATCCCCTTTCGTCCTCCGGAAGAAACCTTGGAATATCTCTCTCGGCTTCGAGGATCTTCCTGCGCAGCCATTTTTGCCGATGATGGCGAGAAATTTGGGATCTGGCCCGGTACCTACCATTCGGTCTACGAAGAGGGTTGGTTAGAACGTTTCTTCGAATTGATTGGAAAAAATTTGGACTGGATCGAACCCATGCCCCTTGGAACCTATGCCAATCGTGAGAAGCCACTCGGGAGAATCTATCTCTCCTGTTCCTCTTATATGGAAATGGATGAATGGAGTCTTCCCACAGAGGCGATGGCGGAATATGGAAAGGTTGTTGAGAGACTGAAGGAGTTGCCGGAAGGGGAGAGGATCAGAAGATTTATCAAAGGCGGATTTTGGAGGAACTTCTTCGCCAAATATCCTGAATCGAACGACCTCCATAAAAGGGTCCTCCATCTTCGAGAAAAGATAGGAATTGCAGAAAAGAAGTCTGTTCCCAAAGACCAGGACCCTCTTCTCTATCTTTATCAAGCCCAGTGCAACGATGCCTACTGGCATGGAGTTTTTGGGGGACTCTATCTTCCTCACCTTCGCCACGCCATTTATGAAAACCTGATCAAGGCAGAAGCCCTTTATGATCGGAAAACACATCGGGAGAAAGAATGGAATGAACTGGAGAGATTGGATCTCAATGGGGATGGAGAGGAGGAAGTCATTCTAAAGAACCCGGAGACGGTTCTCCTTTTTAGTAGCCGGGGGGGAAGCCTCTTGGAAATGGATGATCGGTCAAAAGCATTCAATATCCTTGGGACCCTTACTCGAAGGAAAGAGGGCTATCATCACAACTTATTGGAATCCCGGGAACAGGCATCGAGGGATGAGGCACCGGCAGCTAAAACGAGGACCATCCATGAGATCTTTGATTCGAAGGAGAAGGGTTTAGATCAATATCTCCATTTCGATGGATATCGAAGGGCCTCCTTCTTGGATCATTTCATCGCCGAACCGATGGATTTCGAATCATTTCGAAGATGCCAATATCAGGAGGAAGGGGATTTTATTAAGGAGCCCTACGAGATTGAGGTGGAGAGAAAGGGAAAGTATCAGGAGGTCTTTTTTTCTCGATCGGGGAGCCTTTTTAGGAATGGAAAAAGGGATCCGATTAAGATAGAGAAAAGCTTCTCCATTCCACCCCATCAGAAGGTGGTAAAAGCATCCTATCAAATCGCTTACGAAGGGGAGAAGAGGAAAACGAACTTCGGTATCGAATTGAATATCAATCTCTTGGCCGGAGATGCTCCGGATCGTTATTACGACATACCAGGACATCTCCTGGAAGATCGAAAACTTGCAAGCGTAGGTGTGATAAAAGATGTTTCAGAGATTCAGTTGGTCGACGAATGGGTGGGGATGAAGGTTGTCCTGAAGATGGACAGGAACTGTAATCTCTGGCGTTTTCCCATTGAGACCGTTTCGCTTTCAGAGAGCGGGTTCGAAAAGATTTTTCAAGGTTCATGTCTACTTCTTTACTGGTCGTTGGACTTAGGGCCTGATAAGGGTTTTGAGGTGAGCGTGGAATTGGGGATTCAATCCCTGTGAGAGAGGCAAGCGAATCATATTCGATTCATTCGTTATCATTCGGTCCATTCGTTAATCAATTTAGATGAGGAGGAGATGAGATGGAAAAGAAAGAGAAGCCCTTAGAGAAGATGACCGCCAAGGAACTGAGGGAGACGGCCCTTGGGTTGCCTGGAATCCATGGCGTTCACGCGATGAAAAAAGAGGAGTTGATCACAGCCATTCGTGCAGCCAAAGGCATTACCGAGCCGGAACCAAAGAAAGAAAAGAAGATTGTTGCTAAGAAAGAGAAAGTGGTTCTAACCGTGGCCCAATTGAAACAGAAGGTAAAAGAACTGAGAGTCAAAAGAGAGGAACTTCTCCAGCAGAGAAATCTGAAGATGGCTGAGATTTTGAGAAAACGAATCAGTCGACTAAAGAAGCAGACCCGGCGAGCCGCCTAATGGATAGTAACCAGTTCGGAGTAATTAGTTTGGAGTTGGGAGAAAATCACTTAGCATTAAGAGTTTTAGAATTCTAAAATCTTAAAACACTCCGAACTCAAAACTCCGAACTCCCAACTCGTTTCAAAAGCGATGCCTAAGATCTCCGTTATCATTCCCACCTATAATCGCCTCCCTATGCTGAAAGAGGCGGTGGATTCAGTCCTGGCTCAAGATTTTGAAGATATGGAACTTATCGTTATCGATGACGGTTCCACCGACGGAACGGCAGAGGAGATGAAGTCCTGCGGGGGGAGGGTTAAGATCTTCCAACATACTGAGAACAGAGGTGTGAGCGCTGCCAGAAACAGAGGGATTCTTCATGCCCGAGGCAAATATATCGCCTTTTTGGATTCGGATGATCTTTGGGTGAAGGGGAAAGCGAAGATTCAAGTGGCTTTCCTGGATGACAACCCTCATTATCCCCTTTGCTACACTGATGAGATCTGGATTCGCAAAGGGAAGAGGGTCAACCCAATGCTCAAGCATGCTAAATATTCTGGTTGGATATTTGAAAAATGTCTTCCTCTCTGTATCATCAGCCCCTCCTCGGTGATGATGAAAAGAACACTTTTTTCAAAGGTCGGTCTCTTTGATGAAGCCCTTCCGGTATGTGAGGATTATGACTTTTGGCTCAGGGTCTCTGCCCGCTTTCCCATCTTTTTTATCGATCGTAAACTGATTATCAAGCGGGGAGGCCATCCGGACCAACTCTCGCAGAGATCCTGGGGAAATGATCGCTACCGGGTGATGGCTCTGGAAAAACTGCTATCGGAACCCTATATTGGCTCAGAAGAAAAGAAGATGATTCTTAAAGAAATGAAGAAGAAATGCTCTGTCCTTTATAAGGGTTTTCTGAAAAGAGGGAACGGGATTGAGGGAAGACAATATCAGGAGATCATGAAGCGATATGGGGTAGAGATATGAAATACCCAAACTCCAAATATCAATTACCAAATAATAACCAAATTCTTAATGACCAAAATTCAAAATAGAATTAGCCGATTTACGTTTGGGTATTTGGGCATTGGTAATTGGAAATTATTTGGGATTTGGTGATTGGGATTTGGAATTTCAAGAACGGGGTTGAAAAACCATTCGTTATGGGACGATTGAAATGAAAACAATCCAAAAGATACCTCTTCAACAAATTGACTTATCGGATGATACTTTTTTCGTAAACTATTTGCCCGATCTTCAAAGACTTCGGTCTTCGATTGAAGAAATAGGATTAATTCAGCCTGTGCTTTTGAAGAAGAAGTTGAGTGGATACCAGATTGTCTGCGGATTCAGAAGAATTTCTGTGATGAAAGAATTAGGAAAGTCCGAAATTGAATCGCAAGTCTTTGAAGAGAAAGAGATGGATGAATTCCAATTGTTTTCTCTTTCACTCTATGAGAATTTAGCGACCCGGGGATTCAATGCGGTTGAAAAAGCCATGGCCCTGGATAAGTTGATTCATTGCTTTCAAATGGATCCGGACGTGGTCATCAAAACCTTCCTTCCCAGCTTCTCCCTGGAGCCCAACGAAAAGATTCTAAACACCTACCTCGCTCTTGCTCAAATGGAGGATGAAATCAAAACGTATGTGCTCAAAGAGGAGGTTTCCCGTTCGAACATACGAAGACTCTCAGCTCTGACCTCTGGCGATCGGATGGCCGTCCTTTCCCTTATCGCTCCGCTCAAATTGGGCGAGAACCGGTTGAGAGAGCTGCTCACCCTTTTGGAAGAAATCTCCAAGAGAAATCGATCGACAGTCAAAGAGATTGCCGGGCACCCTGAAATTCAGGCTATCCTTTCTCAAAAAGAACTTACCCCATCTCAGAAAGCGGAGCGCGCAAAGAAGGTTCTCACGGACCTCCGTTACCCAAAGTTGAAACAAATGGAGAAAGAGTTTGGAAAGAAAAGGAAAGACTTAAATTTACCTTCCAATATTTCGCTTCACCATCCCCCCTTTTTTGAAGGAAAGGGATTGAAGATCGAATTTCAATTTGAAACGATAGAAGAGTATCGTTCGGTCGTTTCATCGTTATCTCAGCTCGCGGATACGGAAGAATTTAAGGAATTAATTCAAAGTTTGTGATAGGCACCAAATCCCAAGCCCTGTACCTAATATGGTGCAGGGCAAGCACCAAATACCAGATAAGCTCCAATGATCCAAATTCAAGATTCCAAACCCCCTCACCCTTCCCCTCTCCCCCAAGGGGAGCGGGAGGGCCTGCCTGCCGGTAGGCAGGGGTGAGGGGCGGTCATTGGAAATTGGCATTTGGAATTTATTGGGATTTGTAATTTGGAATCTGGGATTTAAAATTGCTGCCCTTTCCGATTGAACGAATCTATCTCGATGAAAAGGCTGAAAAGGATCCGGTTTCGGAAACCATTCTTAAAGCCCTACCCCGTATTCCCGTGGAAACAGTCCAGGACAAGCGTTCTCTCATCAAACATTTTTCTTCTATGCACGATCCCATTGGGATCGGGAAAAGACATTTCTTAATTACCCATTCTTACGGAAGGCGTTTAAAACCTTGTCCGGGGACTTCCAACCATATCTGCTGCGGGTACTATGTGATCAACGCCATCACCAATTGTCCGATGGATTGCTCCTACTGCGTCCTTCAAGGATACCTGAATAATCCATTTCTCACCTTCTATACCAACTGGGATGACCTTCTTCAAGAGATAGACGCCTTTCTCTCCAATGGTCGTCAATTCCTCTTTCGGCTGGGAACCGGGGAGCTCTCTGACAGCTTAGCTCTGGAATCTATCTTTCCATTCTCGCAGTTCCTCATTCCATTTTTTGCGGAGAGGCATAATGGCATTCTGGAACTGAAGACGAAGTCAGCGAATGTCAATCCTCTTCTTCAGTTAAACCATCGAGGAAAAACTGTTATCTCCTGGTCGCTCAATCCTCCCAAAATGATCGAAAGGGAGGAGATGAGGACTGCTCCATTGGAGGAGAGGATCAGTGCAGCAAGGAGATGTGAGGAAAAGGATTATCCATTGGGATTCCATTTTGATCCTATCATTTACCATGAAGGCTGGGAGAAAGAATATAAGGAGACCGTCCATCAACTTTTCAAACAGATTGATCCCAAAAGGGTCGTCTGGGTCAGTCTCGGAGGGTTTCGTTATCCACCCAAACTCAAAGCCATTGCCGAGGAACGTTTTCCAAGAACCGAAGTCTTTTTGGGAGAATTATTTCCAGGAAGAGATGGCAAGTTCCGCTATTTGAAAGAAATTCGTGTGGAGATGTATCGAAAAATAGCAGGATGGTTGAGAGAGGTGGACCCGGATCTTTTTATCTATCTTTGTATGGAAAGCAAGGAGGTCTGGGAAAAGGTTTTTGGCTGGACACCTTCGAGCAGTCGCCATTTGAATCAAATGTTTGAAGAAAGAGTGAGAGAATTTATAAAGCCTTGAAAGTTGTCATTGCAGAGAGCAGAGGCAACGAAACAATCTCGTAAGATTACTTCGCTTCGTTCGTATGACAATCTGTGGAATGTTAGCTTGTTTAGGATGTTCACTCTTAATAAGGAGGCGTGGGAATGAGATTAAAGGGGAGAATAGCTCTGATCACCGGTTCTACCCGATTTTTGTCCTCTCAGGAGTGCAGTTACATCAATGGGACGGCCATCGTTGCGGATGGAGGGTTGACGGGTTATCACCCAGTTGGATTCCCTGACTTGATTGCCGAGATGATGAAGAAAAAAGGGAGTTGACAACCGATTGGTTTAAGAATATAAAGCAGTTAGTCGGCAAAAGGGATTTAGATCATAGAAAGGAGGGATCAAGGAAAAAAGTCTCAAAGATATTTAACTAAAAATAACGTTGGAGGTGAGATAAATGAGAAGACGAATTGCAACAACGGGTATGACATTATCTATATTTATCTTAACTTTATTACTTGTTCTACAGCCCGCCAGTGTGAAAGCCCAGCGTACGATCAAGGTTGGGATACTTGATACGTACAGTGGACCACCCGCCGTTTACGGCAATGATGCCCTCAACGGCTTCAAACTCGCATTAAATGACATTAACAAGAAAGGTGTTCTGGGTAAAAAAATCGAGTTTACCACCCGTGACGACAAGTTTAAGGTGGATATCGGCCTTAGCATGGCCAAAGAGCTGGTGATGATGGAGAAGGTGGATCTCCTTGTCGGGACGATCAACAGTGCTGTTTCTTTGGCTGTATCGGATTATGTGAAAGGGGAGAAGATACCTTTCATTGTTTGGATTTCGAAGAGCGAAAGAATCACCGGGGCGAAAGGACATCGCTATGTTTTCTCCACAGCTGAAAATACCTATATGGCCGGAAAAGCTGGGGGACTCGCCCTCAGCAAAAAACCTTATATCAAATACTGGATTGCTGGGGATGATTATGAGTATGGGCATGCCATCGCTGATGCTGCTTGGCGAAATCTGAAGGCACTGAAACCCAAAGTAGAGCTGATCGGACAATCGTGGTGGAAGGTAGGGGAGCCTGACCTGATCCCCTACATTACTGCGATAACGTCTGCTAAACCTGATGCTGTTATTTTTGCAACGGGCGGGGCAAGTATGACCAATGCACTAAAGGCGATCAAGTCGACTGGCATGTCTGAAAAAATCCCAATTTGGATTCATACTGCAACAGACCATGCTGTTCTTAAACCGTTGGGCAAAGAAGCCCCTGAAGGCGTAATGGGCACGATGGACTACCATTTCTATTATCCTGATACAAAGGCCAACAAAGCTTTCGTCAAGGCTTTCCAGGATGTCTATGGAGGCCCGCCGGGGTTTCCAGCCTTCCATGGTTACATTACAGCCTATTTAATCGCTAAAGCATTTGCCAAAGCAGGCGCCGTAGATAAAGAGAAATTTATCAATGCCATAGAAGGGATGAAAGTAGATAGCCCGGTAGGCGAGGTAGAGATGCGAGCCTGTGACCATCAGGCAGTCCTTCCCATGTTTCTGGGTGTCACTAAGAAAGTCCCCCAATATGACTTTCTCATCTCTACGGATATCATAACGTTGTCCGGTAAAGATATCATGCCAACTTGTGAGGAGATCAAGAAGGTTCGAGGAGGATCATAATTTTCAAAATGGAGCAGGGGGCTGTGACTCTTTCCCCTGTTGCCAAAGCCACACTCATGGAGGAAGGAGGTAGGACAAATGGAACGAATCGCTCATATGAGAAGTTTCGTATTGTTCACGGTCATTTTAGCCTTAATGTTTTTAGTCCGTCCCATTGATGTCAAAGCCCAGGGCCCTATTAAAATAGGGATTATCGATTCTTATTCCGGACCACCCTCAACCTTTACGTATGATGTCCGTGATGCCTTTAAGTTGGCTATCGATGAAGTGAATGCGAAGGGGGGTGTTGTTGGAAGGAAAATAGAGTTTACTACAAGAGACGACAAGTTCAAGGTCGATCTCGCTCTAAGCATGGCTAAAGAACTGGTCATGATGGAGAAGGTAGACCTCCTGATGGGTACGATTAATAGCGCGGCTAGTTTAGCGGTATCTGAATTTTGTAAAACCGAGAAGATACCCTTCCTCGTCACATTTTCAAAGAGTGAGAAGATCACCGGAGAGAAGGGCCATCGATATGTCTTCGAAGTGTCCGAAAATACAGTGATGATCGGTAAGGCTGCAGCCGCCGGCTTAGCTAAGAAACCCTATATCAAATACTGGATCGCTGGTGATGATTATGAGTATGGGCATGCCTGTGCTGATGCTACCTGGAACACTCTCAAGAAACTAAAGCCAAAGGTAACGCTGATGGGGCAGTCATGGTGGAAGGTAGGAGAGCCGGAGTTGACGCCTTACCTGACTGCCATTTCGGCAAAGAAGCCCGACGCTGTCATTTTTTCTCCGGGTGGCGCGACGATTACGAATCTCATGAAGGTCTCCAAGACGACTGGATTTGCAGAGAAGTTTCCAATATGCTTGCACACTGCCACAGAGCATAGTAACCTTGCGCCTCTGGGTCTGGATGCCCCTGAGGGGGTGATTGGCACTTCAAACTATCATTTCTACTATCCGGATACTCCGAAGAACAAGGCATTCGTTAAGGCTTTTAAAGATGCTTATGGAAGGGAGCCCAAGGTGGGCGCTCTCTACGGTTATCTCGCTGGGCAGTTCATTACCAAGGCGCTGGCGAAAGCAGGCAAGATGGATCGGGAGAAGTTTATTGATGCTTTAGAGGGGATGAAGGTAGATAGCCCCATTGGCGAGATAGAGATGCGAGCCTTCGATCATCAGGCCATGTTGCCAATGTTCATGGGCGTGACCAAGAAGGTGCCGCAATATCCTTTCCTTATTGCGAGTGATATTGTGACGATCCCTGCTAAGGATTTGATGCCGAGCATCGAGGAGATCAAGAAGGCTCGGGGGCAGTAGGTCCCACAGCTTTTCACGAGAAATATTAGCCATGGGTCCCCCATCCCTCCATGGAGAGGGGACCCTGTTTCTTTATGAACAATCTCCTTCGATTTAGAAAGGTGAACCAGAGAGAACCAAGATGACGTTTGGCCCAGCAGAGGCTCTTCTGTCAATTGTTGGTAGGAATTAGCAGATCGATGCTCTTATTCATCGTTTGCGCCGGTTTAAGTTTCGTCCTGGGTGTGCTTCGGATCCCCAATATCGCCCATGGGACGCTCTACATGATCGGAGCCTTCGCCACCTTCAGCATCACAAAAATGTTTGCTGGATCTGCTGGTTTTTGGATTGCTTTAATTTTGGCCCCCTTGTTAGTAGCACTGGTCAGCCTTGTTGCGGAGAGGGCCCTGTTTTGCCATCTCTATCAGAGAGAGCACCTGATGCTGCTCTTATTTACCTTTGCCATATCACTCATCCTTGGAGATTTAGTCAAGATCGTCTGGGGTGCGGAATATAAGTCCGTTTCGGCGCCTACTTTACTGAAGGGTTCGATTTCCCTGTTGGGCGCATCCTTCCCGCGCTATAATTTATTTCTCATCCTCGTGGGCCCTCTGGTGGCTATTGCTATTTGGCTCTTTACGAACAAAACGAAGATAGGAAAGATCTCCCGCGCGGCGGCAGTGGATCGAGAGATGGTGGGATTACTGGGAATCAATGTCAGTTGGGTCTTTGCCATCGCTTTCGTTATTGGGTGTTACCTTGCCGGAGTAGGAGGAGCATTGGTTGCCCCTACGGTAAGTATTACCTTAGGGATGGATCACACTCTTATTATCGAAGCCTTTCTTATTGTGATTATCGGAGGATTGGGTAACATGTGGGGCGCCCTGGTGGGGTCCCTTATCTTTGGTATCACTCATTCTTTTGGTGTATTGTTCTGGCCCCAGTTTGCTATCGTTTTTCCCTATATTGCGGTCGTGATTGTTTTGCTTTTGCGACCCAAGGGTCTGCTTAAATCGGTCTGGTAAGCGAGGAGAGAGAGGGTTTGTTTAAAAACATTGTTCACTTAAAAAGGTTTTGGCTTGTCGCCGCTATTTTTGTCGTTCTTTTCATTTTGCCGCAGTTCGCGCCTAGGTTTTACGTTTACATCCTTGCCCTGATTTATGTAACCGCCTTATTGGCCATGAGTCTCAATATGGTGGTGGGATATGGGGGCATGTTCCAGTTTCATCATGCTGTGTTTTATGGGGTGGGAGCATACGCGGTCGCCTTGATGCTCACGAAAACCTCCATGCCCATGTGGATTGGTTTTATTGTAGGTCCCGCTGTGGCAGCGGTCACCGGGTTGATCATCGGCTGGTTTTGTGTGAGACTGACCAGGCTTTACTTTGGCATGCTTCAGATTTCTTTGGGTTCGTTGATTTGGGCAATTGTTTTTCGTTGGTATAGCTTTACTGGGGGAGACGATGGCATCCATGGCATCCCTATGCCCTCGCTTATTTCCTCTTTGAACAGTTCTTATTACTTTATCCTGATCATCCTCGTGGTCTGTCTTTTTTTGATGTACATGATTCTAAAATCCCCATTTGGGAGCACCCTCCAAGCGATTCGGGATAATCCGCAGCGATGTGAAGCCGTGGGCATCAATGTCAGCCACTATCAACTCGGTGGAATTGTTATTGCTACGTTCTTTGCTGGAGTCGCTGGAGTTCTTTTTGTGGTGTTGGAGCGTTCTGTTTTTGCTGATCTATTGTTTTGGACTTTATCCCTTGAGATATTCATCATGTGCCTTTTGGGGGGATGGTTTACCTTTGCCGGGCCCATCTTGGGAGCAGCCATTACCGTCGCTCTGCGGACTTTTGTTGGAAAATATACTGAGTACTGGACATTGATTCTGGGGGTTCTACTCATCCTGGTGATTTTCTTTTTACCAGAGGGAGTCACAGGCTATTTCCAAAAATTATTGAAGCCCCGGGTTAAAGAAGTGAAGGAGGGGAATCCATAGATGCTTCAGGTGGAAGGCGTCATTAAATCATTTGATGAGTTCATGGCGGTCAATGGAGCTAACCTCACTGTTAAGAAGGGAGAGATTGTGGCCGTCATCGGTCCCAACGGCGCTGGCAAAACCACTTTATTTCACTTAATCACTGGTGCGCTGAAACGGGATAGAGGAAGAATTGTTTTTAAAGGTGAAGAGATCGGTGAATTACCCCCTTACGACATCTGCAAGAAAGGAATTAGCCGGTCGTACCAGATTGTGAACATCTTTCCCAGGCTGACTGTCTTCGAGAATGTCCAGGTCGCTGTCCTTTCCTATCAGAGAAGGAGTTCCAATCTTTTCCGACCTGCCCAGAGCGTCGCTGTCAAGGAGACAAGAAGTATTTTGGAAAGTATGGGCCTGTCCGGTAAAGAAAAAAGTATTACGGGGTCACTCTCCCATGGTGACCAGAAAATACTGGAAATCGCTATTGCCTTAGGGAATGAGCCCGAATTGCTGATTCTGGATGAACCAACCGCTGGTATGTCTCCTGAGGAAACGCAGGCGACGATAGAACTGATAAAAAAGCTGGCACAGATGCGGGGATTAACCATTTTATTCTGCGAGCATGACATGGATATCGTGTTCTCCATTGCACAAAGTATCATGGTGATGCGTCACGGGCAAACGATCATTCAGGGTGGTTTGGAAGAAGTGAGAAGCAACAAAGAGGTGCAGGAAGCATACCTCGGAGGTGAGTGATGCTTGAGGTGGGCGGAATCCACACCTTCTATGGTTTGAGCCATATTCTATTCGGCGTCTCTTTTAAAGTTGACCCAGGAGAGGTGGTCTGTCTTTTGGGACGAAACGGAGCAGGAAAAACGACCACCATGAAAAGCATCATTGGCATCATCCCACCGAAGCAAGGGAGCATCCGGTTTAAAGGAGAGGAGATTATCGGCATTGAGCCCTATTTGCTCACACGAAAGGGTATCGGATATATCCCTGATGACAGAAGGATCTTTGCCGACCTCACGGTGGGAGAAAACTTAGAGATAGCTGAGAGAAAAGCGAAGGAAGGCGAGGGATGGAGCAGGGAAAAAATTTACGGGATGTTCCCTGCCCTGAAAAATATCGAGTCCCGCAGAGGAGGTTGCCTGAGCGGAGGGGAGCAAAAGATGTTAGCCATTGCTCGGGCATTAATGGGGAATCCAGAGTTCCTACTCCTTGACGAACCCTTCGAAGGACTGGCACCCTTACTGGTCCATGCTCTCGAAGAGCAGATCAGCAAGCTAAGGGAGGCTGGGTTGACCGTCTTAATTGCTGAACAGAATGTGAGATCAACCCTGAGAATAAGCGACCGGGGTTATATCATTGATAATGGACAAATCCGTTATCATGGAAGTATAGAGGAACTGAGAGATAGTGAGGAAGTGAGGAAAAAATATTTACTGGTGTAGCCCTGGGTGGAATTAAAGTTCCGGCTCCAAAGTCCCCTGCCTGTGGCAGGCAGGAAACTCCGGCTATTTGTTTCACTATTTCATCTCCCGGTGGTTTTTCTTAAGATCGCCCCTGTGTTCGCTGACCCCACCCTATCTGCATAGCGTCTAAGATAACCTGTTTTTGCCTTGGGCTCAAATTCAGGTAGCTGGGCCAAACGATTATTTATTTCTTTATCCGTTAATTCTACTTCAAGTTTATGATTCGGAATGTCAATATGGATCATGTCCCCATCACGTAATGCGGCAATGGGACCACCACTTGCCGCTTCTGGAGAAACATGACCGATGGCAGCACCACGGGTTGCTCCGGAGAAACGACCATCTGTAACGAGAGCGACTTCTTTGTCCATCCCCATGCCGCAAAGCAATCCAGTAGGCCACAGCATCTCCACCATTCCTGGACTCCCCCGAGGTCCCTCATAGCGACGATGATGACGTCCCCTGGCTTAAACTGCTGCTTCATAATTGCTGTTGTGGCTTCATGCTCGGAGTTGAAAACCCGCGCTGGCCCCCTATGGACAAACATTTCTGGAGCCACTGCACCCCTCTTAACGACTGCACCATCGGGGGCCAAGTTGCCGAATAAAATAGTGACTCCACCTATCTTAGAATAAGGGTCTGACAAGGGCCGAATAACGTTCCTATCTCTAACCTGTGCCTGGTTTATATTCTCGGCTAAGGGCTTCCCGGAAATCGTCTTCACTTTAAGTTTTAGCAACTCTCGTAGTTCCTTCATCAAGGCATGCACACCGCCAGCAAGGTCTAAATGCTGGATACGGTGGTCTGAGGCGGGACTAAATTTACACAACTGAGGTGTCCGATCGCCAATCTCATTGATCGCTGATAATGAAAAATCGATCCCTGCTTCATGAGCTATCGCCGGGAGGTGTAGAACAGTGTTTGTGCTACCCCCGAAGGCCATGTCAACGACAAAGGCGTTGTAAATAGAATCCTTCGTCACGATATCACGGGGACGAATGTCTTCTGCTAAAACCCGCATGATCTGTTCCCCTGATTGCTTGGCGAGATGAATTCGCCTTGTATCGACGGCAGGAATGGTACCGTTGCCCGGCAGCGCCATTCCCAAAGCCTCGGTCAGGCAATTCATGGTGTTCGCCGTCCACATCCCGGCGCAACTGCCACAAGTAGGGCAAGCATGATGTTCTAATACTTCCAACTCCGCTTGACTCATCTCGCCTTTGATGGTCTTACCCATTGCCTCAACAACTGTTCCGAGGTCGATCAGTCGCGTCTTGTCTTCCTCCACGACCTGCCCAGCTAACATGGGTCCGCCGCTAACAAATAGAGAGGGCAAGTTTGCTCTCAATGCTCCCATCAGCATACCTGGAACGATCTTGTCACAATTGGGTATAAAAACCAAACCATCAAAGGGATAAGCTTCCGCCAAGATTTCGATGGTGTCAGCGATAAACTCCCGACTGGGTAAGTTATACCGCATACCAGGCGTCCCTTCATTGATACACTCGCCGAGCGAAATCGTACCCACCTCAAAAGGTATCCCCCCGGCATTCCGCACACCTACTTTTACCCAATTCGTAATCGTGTTCAGGTGAACGTGACCAGGAAACATCTCGTTGAAGCTATTGATCACCCCGATGAAAGGTTTCTTAAGGTCCTCCTCGCTGCACCCTACAGCATATAATGCGGCGCGCGTTGGAGCCCGTTCAATTCCGAATTTTACTTTATCACTCCTCATCTTAATTTTTTTGGTAGTGTTTTTAGCTCGATGTTGTTCTTTGATCAAAGAATGCCATCTCTCATTGGCCTTTTTATAAGACAGATCTCAAATTCCTTTAGAGTTGATAATCTACCATGTTCAATTTTTTTGTCAATGAAAAATGGTGTTCACGACCGTATCCGGGGCATATAAATAAATTGACAAATTTTTTTGATGCTGTTAGAATTGTGATGCTTTTCACAATACTTGCGGATCGGATAGGCCATGGTCCGAATGTCGATACGCCTAAAAGAGGAAGGGCCGATCATCGCCATAAGGATGACCAGTCAATTTCTAGGCATCCCTCTTTTCAAGGTTTACGCCTTTTTTATCGATGGCTTACTGATCGACACCGGATTCGCCAACGGGCGAAAAAAATTCATGAAACTCTGTGATCGCCTCCGTCCCGCCATCGTGGTCAACACGCATCATCATGAGGATCATACGGGCAACAATTACTGGATAACTAAAAAGTACGGCCTTTTACCCTTAGCACATCCTAAGACTTCGTCTTATATGAAAAATCCTTCTCAGTGGATACCGTTCTATCGGCGATTCGCGTGTGGAACGCCACTTCCTTCAGAGACCGGTGAGTTGGGCTCAGAGATTCAAACAGAAAGGTTCCGGTTTTTGGTTGTTCCCACACCCGGGCATACGGACGACCACATCTGTCTCTATGAACCTGATGAGAGATGGCTTTTTTCAGGAGATCTCTTTATCATCGAACAAATAAAATATCTGAGAGAGGATGAGGATATCTATTCCATTCTCAATTCCTTGAAAAGGGTCGCAGCTCTCCAGCCTAAGAAGATGTTCTGTACCTTCAGTGGAATCGTTGATAACCCCGAAGAGGCCCTCCATCATAAGATTGAGTACTTAGAAGATCTTCAGAAAAAGATTGAAGAAGGACTTAAAAAGGGTCTATCCGCTCGGGGGATTCAACGGAAACTCTTAGGCAAAGGGGACCGTTTCTCTATTATGACAACAGGTCAAATGGGTAAAAAGAACCTGATCAATGCTTTTCTCAGATCAAAAGGGGTAGAACGATGAATCAGAAGATCAAAAAGGCAGCGGTATTGGGGGCAGGGGTAATGGGAAGTGCGATCGCTGCCCATCTGGCGAATGTAGGAATCCCTTCCTTTCTCCTCGATATTGTCCCACCGGAGATGACGGAGGCCGAAAAGAAGAAGGGCCTGACGTTGAAAAGCCCGGAGGTGAGAAATCGATTCGCCATCCAGGGGAAAAAGAGAGTTCAGGAATCAAGTCCTGCGGGCCTCTATCTGAAAGAGGATGCAGGGCTCATGACCGTAGGAAACTTTGAAGATCATCTCTCCTGGGTTTCACAGGCGGATTGGATCATCGAGGTGATCGTCGAAGATCTCAACGCAAAGAAAGACCTCTTCAAAAAATTGCTCCCCTTTCTAAAGGAAGGAACGGTGATCAGTTCAAATACTTCCGGCATCTCCATTAATAAAATGTGTGAAGGATTCTCACGGGATTTCGCAGAAACGTTTTTAGGAACCCACTTTTTTAATCCGCCAAGGTATATGAAACTTTTAGAGATCATCCCAATCCGGTCAACCTCCAAAGGCGTCGTAGAAAGAATGGCCCATGTGGGCGAGAAGATTTTGGGAAAGGGAGTGGTCTACGCAAAAGATACGCCTAACTTCATTGCCAATCGAATTGGAGCCTTTTCAAGCGCTGTTACCATTCGGACAATGATGGAAGAAGGCTACCGGATTGAAGAGGTGGATAAGATCACAGGACCTGTCATGGGGAGGCCGAACAGCGCTACCTTCCGCACCGCCGATCTCGTGGGACTGGATGTCTTGGCCCACGTTTTCAAAAACCTCTATGAGAACCTTCCCGAGGGGAAAGAGAGGGAATATTTCGTATTCTCTCCTTTTATCCAACAGATGGTAAAAAACCAATGGCTGGGTCAGAAGACAAAGCAGGGTTTTTATAAGAAGGTAAAAGGGGAGGGGAAAGAAGAGACGCTGGTTTTGGATTATGAAAAAGTCGATTACCGCCCCCAGGAGAAGGTAAACCTTCCCTCTGTAGAAATGGCGAAAAATATTGAGGATGTTGGAGAACGGATGAAGAGCCTTGTCATGAGTCCTGATCGGGGAGGACAGTTCGCCTGGAAGATTATGAAGAAGACTCTACTCTATGCAGCAGAGAAGATTCCTGAAATTGCTGATGATGTCGTTAGTATCGATCGGGCCATGAGATGGGGATATAATCAGGAACTGGGACCCTTTGAGAGCTGGGATGCCATCGGCCTGAAATCCTCTGTGAAGAGGATGGAGAAGGAAGGGGAAGTCATCCCCCCGCTGTTGGAACAACTCCTTAAGAAAGGGTATTCTTCTTTTTACGAAAAGAAGGATGGCCGTATCTTTTACTTTGACCTGGGAACAGGCAAATACCAGGAGGTCGAAGAGAAGCCAGAGATTATTCTTTTACCAAGCTTGAAAGACAGAAAGAAGACTGTTCTTTCAAACCCTGGAGCGAGTCTCGTGGATCTCGGAGACGGAGTGGCTTGCCTCGAATTTCATTCCAAGATGAACACCATTGGAGCAGATACCATCCAGATGATGAGGGATGCCCTCAAGGAGGTGGACGAGAAGTTTGAAGGGTTGGTTATAGGGAACCAATCAGAAAACTTCTCCGCTGGGGCAAACCTGATGCTTATCCTTTTTGAGATCCAGAACGAGAACTGGGATCGAATCGAGGAAGGTGTCAAGAGTCTTCAAGATACCCTGATGGCCCTCAAATATTTTCAGAAACCCGCCGTAGCCGCCCCATTTGGTCTGACTTTGGCAGGGGGTTGTGAAGTTTGCCTTTCTTCTTCCCTTGTTCGTGCGGCTGCGGAAACTTACATGGGCCTCGTCGAAGTGGGCGTGGGTCTCATTCCCGCAGGGGGCGGGACGAAAGAGATGTTGCTACGGTGTACGGAAGGGATTCCTTCTGAGGTAGAGGCAGATCACTTTCCTTTCGTTCGCCGGGCCTTTGAAACAGTGGCTATGGCCAAGGTGGCGACCAGTGCAAAAGAGGCGCAGAGAATTGGCTTTATGAGATCGGCTGACAAGATTACGATCAATCGAGATCATCTCATCCACGATGCTAAACGGTCGGTGCTTCATCTCGTCGGAGAAGGCTATCAACCTCCTCGACCGAAAAAGAATATTAAGATTTTAGGAGAGAAGGGATATGCCCTTCTTCAACTCGGTCTCTTTACGATGAGGGAAGGCGGCTATATTAGCCCATACGATGAACATGTGGGGAAGAAATTAGCCTATATTTTTTCAGGGGGGAATTTGCCAGACGGAAGCGAGGTAACCGAACAGTATATCTTAGATTTGGAAAGGGAAGCCTTTGTGAGCCTTTGTAAAGAGCCCAAGACCCAGGAAAGAATTGGACATATGCTGAAAACTGGGAAGCCTTTGAGAAACTAAAATAATTTTAGCCATTGACAATTACTCAATAATCATAGATAATTAACCGTCGATCGTTGATTATTGATCAACGATCAATCTTGGAGGCATTATGAAAGAGGCAGTGGTAGTTTCTGCGGTAAGGACGGCCGTTGGCAAGGCCCCTCGAGGCATATTGAGGGATACTCGGCCTGATGATGTGGCAGCGATCGTCATGAAAGAGGCTGCCGCAAGAGTTCCTGGCCTGAAATTGGAGGAAGTGGAAGACGTCGTCTTGGGCTGTGCCTTCCCTGAATCCGACCAGGGGTTGAATCTTGCAAGAGTGGTGGCTATGATGGCTGGATTTCCTTACACGGTGGCAGGGCAAACTGTCAATCGATTCTGCTCCTCTGGACTTCAGGCCATTGCGACCGCCGCATATGAGATCATGGTAGGGGGGGCAGACGTGATCATTGCAGGAGGCGTGGAGTTTATGAGCCAGGTTCCGATGATGGGCCTGAGTCCATCGCCGAATCCCTATTTAGCAGAGCATCATCCCCAGGCCTACACGCCTATGGGTCTCACAGCAGAAAATGTGGCTGCACAATTCGGGATCTCGAGAGAGGAACAGGATCGTTTCGCCCTCTCGAGTCATCAGAAAGCAGCCAAAGCGATTCGGGAGGGGAAGTTTAAGGAGGAGATCGTTCCTATTCCTGCCAAGGTGAAGGAAGTCAAGGAGGATGGAACGATCACAGTCAAAGAGGTTCTTTTTGACACGGATGAAGGGGTGCGCTACGATGCTTCACTGGAAGGGATGGCTGCCCTGAAGCCAGCCTTTAAAGTCAAAGGTACGGTGACGGCTGGCAATTCTTCCCAGACGAGTGATGCGGCGGCTGCTCTCGTTTTGATGTCGAAGGAAAAGGCAGAGGCGCTGAAAGTTAAACCCATGGCTATCTTCCGATCCTTTGCTGTGGCGGGGGTTCCGCCCGAAATCATGGGGGTCGGCCCGGCTTATGCCGTTCCCAAAGCGCTGAAGAAGGCCGGCCTCACTCTTGATCAGATCGGACTCATTGAACTGAACGAAGCCTTTGCCTCCCAATCCCTCTATGTCATCCGGGAGTTGGGATTGAATTTAGAGATCGTGAATGTCAACGGAGGGGCCATTGCCGTAGGCCATCCTCTGGGATGTACCGGAGCAAAGCTGACCACTACCTTGCTCTATGAGATGAGACGAAGGAATGTTCGCTACGGCCTCGTGACCATGTGTATCGGAGGCGGGATGGGGGCTGCTGGCGTTTTTGAAAAAGCGGACTAACAATTTTCAACGGACAACGGTCAACGGAAAATATGGTATTGATTATTTTTAGTTCATCTTGAAAGGAGGATATTATGGAACAGTTCGTTAAGGGGGGTGCGTTTTTGCTTGAATCGATTTCTCCTCAGGAAGTCTTCACCCCGGAGGACTTTAATGAAGAGCAAAAGTTGATCGCGAAGGCAGTTACCGAATTTGTTGTAGGCGAAATTGTACCAGTGGCCGACGATATTGAGGCGAAGAAAGAAGGGCTGCTTTCAAGCCTGCTCAAGAAGGCGGGGGAGCTTGGGTTTCTCTCCGCAGACATCCCGGAGGAGTATGGGGGACAGGATTTGGATAAGATCAGTTCCCTCCTTGTCTGGGAGAAGATGGCCCAGGGAGGAGGTTCCTTCTCGGCCTCCTGCGGGGCTCACACCGGAATTGGTTCTCTTCCACTTGTCTTCTTTGGCAACAAAGACCAGAAGAAACGTTATCTACCCAAAATGGCTACAGGAGAGTTTATTGCCGCTTATGCCCTGACAGAGCCCGAAGCAGGCTCGGATGCCCTGAACGCCAAGACGACGGCAACGCTCAGCCCAGATGGAAAATATTACATTCTGAATGGCCAGAAGCAGTTCATCACCAATGGAGGAATTGCTGATACCTTCGTCACCTACGCCAAGGTGAATGGAGAAAAATTCACCGCCTTCATTGTCGAGAAGGCTTTCGAAGGGGTCTCGCTGGATGAGGAAGAGAATAAGATGGGGATGAAAGGGTCCTCGACACGAAGCGTTATCTTCACGGATGTCAAGGTTCCTGTGGCGAATCTTCTCGGGGATGTTGGAAGGGGCCACATCGTGGCTTTAAACGTCCTGAATATGGCACGTTTCCAGTTGGGTGCAGGCTGTCTGGGAGGGGCAAAGGCCGGCCTGCAGGAAGCGGTCACTTATGCAAAACAGAGGGTTCAATTCGGTCGGCCGATCGCTGAGTTTGGTTTGATCAAACAGAAGATTGGAGAGATGGCGATTCGATCCTTCATCATGGAGAGCATGGTTTATCGGACAGGGGGTTTGACCGATCTGATTCTTCGGCGCATTGACCGCCATGCTGAAGATGTTGGGATTAAGATGGCAAACGGAATTGAGGAGTATAGCATTGAAGACTCGATCAATAAGATCTTTTGTTCAGAGAATGCGGGCTATATTGTGGATGAAGCCGTTCAGATCCACGGAGGGTACGGATACATTCATGAGTATCCTGTCGAACGGGGTTACAGGGACGAGCGGATTAACCGGATCTGGGAAGGGACGAATGAGATCAATCGCCTGACGATCGTGGACATGTTGACCAAGCGGGCCATGAAGAATCGCCTTCCCGTGCTTGATGCAGCACAGAAGGTGGCGAATGAACTCCTCACGCTTCGGCCGAAAGTGGAAGTGGATGATGAGAAACTGAGCTTGCAAAAGGAAATGGTGGAGATGTCAAAAAAGATTGCCCTCCTGGTCACAGGGGCAGCGGTTCAAAAGTATATGATGAAGTTGGCAGAAGAACAGGAGATCATGGGATTGATGAGCGATATCGCCATTCAGGTCTTCGCCATGGAAAGCGGCTTGCTTCGGGCATTGAAGTCGATGGAAAAGTTAGGAGATGAGAAATCCCAGATTCAGAAGGCCATGGTGAAGGTTTTTGTCAATGATGCCTTTGATCGGGTGGTGAGTTTCGCAAAGCAGGCATTCGCTGCCATTGCCGAGGGTGATACGCTTAGGACACAATTGTCCGCCCTCAGAAAACTTAGTCAATTTCCCTCTGTGAATACGGTGGCTTTGAGACGGGGAGTTGCAGATTACACGATTAAAGTAGGAAGATATCCATTTTAGCAAGATTTAGCATGGCCTGCCTGCCGTAGGCTCTGTACCTAATATGGTACAGGCCAGGCAGGTCATGCTAACCCCTGTTTGAGGGCTTCCTTCACTCCTTCCTCGGATAAATCATACCATCCCCTGCAGGTTGCAAGCAGTACTTTGAAGGATGAAAATGTTGGGTTCCGGTTAGAGGTGGTTGTGTGTCAATGAGAAGGGATCAGAAGATATTCAGGTGTCCCAATTTTGGATTCCTACTTTCGTTAGAATGACACCCTTAATGGTTTATAAACGAATTAATGACTCAGAACTCTAAAGCCCCAGGTACGTTTTACGAACCACTTCGTCTTGAAGCAATTGCTCGCCAGTTCCTTGGGCGATAATTTTTCCAGAGGAGAGGACATAGTTGCGGGAGGTCATTTTGAAGACCGTGCTCACATCCTGTTCAACGAGCAAGACGGTGATACCTAACTTGCTGATGTCTCCGATCTTCTGAAATACCTCTGCTCGCAAAATGGGGGCAAGACCTGTGGAGGGCTCATCAATGCACAACAGTTTGGGGTTAGACATCAATGCCCTGCCAACGGCGAGCATTTGCTGCTCCCCGCCGGAGAGCGTCCCGGAGATCTGGCTTGACCGATCCTGGAGCGCGGGAAACAGTTGATAGACCTTGCCTAAGTTAACCCGAACTTCATTTTTATCCTTCAATAGGTAAGACCCGACCATGAGATTATCGATCACCGTCATCTCTCGGAACGGCCTTCGCCTCTCCGGACAAAGGATCAGACCTCGCTTAACGATTTCATGGGCAGGTATCTGATCGATTCGCTCTCCATCAAAGGTTACCGTACCCTCCAAAATCACCTCACCATGGGTTGACCTGCGAGTAAGCTCCCTCTCCCAGGCTACCAATCCGGTGATGGCTCTTAACAGGGTCGATTTGCCAGC
The DNA here is from genome assembly GCA_963827685.1 of uncultured delta proteobacterium. GTDB lineage: Bacteria > Desulfobacterota > BSN033 > BSN033 > UBA1163 > UBA1163. The sequence goes on from CAWHBU010000004.1 coordinate 230,466, forward strand.
CCCATTGGGACCCACGAGGCTGACCAGTTCACCCGTATCTACCCCCATGCTCAAATTGTTAATGAGCATGGCCTTGTCATACCACACCGATAAACTGACAACTTCAAGCAGCACGTCTAAATACCTCCTCCGCCGAGGTAGGCCTCAATCACTTGAGGATTTTTGATGACTTCATCGGACGTTCCGTCGGCAATGATGGTCCCGAAATTCAAGACGATAATACGATCCACGATCTTCATCAACCAGTGAAGCTGATGTTCGACGATGATCATGGCCGGTCCTTCACTGTGCAATCGACCGAAACGGCCACCCTTGTGCAGGCGCTTGATGGATTTGGCCATGAGCTCAGTCTCAGCAGGGCTCAGCCCCCCGAAAGGCTCATCCAAAAGGAGCAACTCGGGCTCCGTGGCCACGGCCCGCGCCACCTCCAGCCTTTTAAGGTCACCCTGTGACAGCGTAGAGGCGTTTTCCCGCGCCATGTCTGAAATGCCTGCGAATTCCAGGGCATCCATGGCCTTTGCCTCCAACCGCTTGACCCATTCTCCCCTCTTCATGGCACGTGGGCACATGCAGGAAACCATGACGTTGGCGATGATAGGGAGTCGCCGGAAAGGTCTCATGTTTTGGAATGTACAAGCAATGCCCATATTGACGATATTCCATGTCTTGCGGCCTATGATTTCCTTTCCCATGAAACGGACGCTTCCGGCATCCGGCTTCAAAATTCCGGTGATCAGCCGCAGCAGAGTGGTCTTGCCAGCACCGTTTGGACCGATCAGACCAATGATCTGATCCCTTTCCATGGAAAAGCCGACGTCATTGACTGCCTGAAGACCGCCGAAGGTTTTGGTGAGCCCTTTAATTTCAAGGAAGGATTGGGTCATATCAGCTCTCTTCGCTCTCTTCCCTTAACTCCCTGCGTGAAACCTTTCCCACGTCCGTCTTCGGGAGCTCACCGCGGAATTCGATAATCTTGGGAACTTTGTAGTGGGCGAGATTCTCTTTACAGAAGTTAATAATCTCCTCTTCAGAAATTTTGCCCCGGGCCTCGCTTTCCAGAACCACATAGGCTTTGATGAGATTACCCACCTTTGGGTCGGGCACTCCCACGACGCCAGCGGCCTTGATTTGAGGATGCTGAAAAAGGACCTCTTCGACATGTCTCGCGAAGACCGAATATCCTTTGAACTTGATGAGATCCCTTTTGCGGTCAAAGAAGTGGAAATAGCCTTCCTCATCCATGCTGACAAGATCTCCGGTTCTCAGCCACTTCTCCCCGTCAATTTCGATCAATGATTGGCGGGTTTCCTCCTCCCTTTTCCAATAGGCCTGCATGATGTTCGGCCCGCTCAGAATCATTTCTCCAACTTCGCCAACCGGCAGGTAATCCATGCCTTCATGATTGATAATGGCGGCCTTCATGCTGGGGATGGGAACCCCAAAAGAACCCCTCTTGGGCCTGAAACGAGGACTTCCGTGGCTCAGGCTGGTCGTTTCGGTCATCCCATACCCTTCTAAAATCTGTGACCCGGTTCTTCTCTCCCATGCTTCAACGGTTGAATCATGAAGGGTATCCGCACCGCAGGCGATCATTTTGAGCCGCTTCCAGTTGACCCTGTCCGTCTTTTCATATTCCTTGAGGTATTCAAACATGGTGGGCACACCATTGAACGCAGAGACCTGATATCTTTCCATGGCGGATAGGATGTCGTCTATATCCGGTGTGGTAAAGAGGACCATGGTGAAGCCCCGAATAATACTTGCAAACATCACGACAACCTGGCCATAGATATGGAAAAAGGGTAAAAAGGCCATAACGATTTCGTTGCCTTCTTCAAAGAAAGGCCAGAATGCATGTCCCTGAGCCTGCATGGCCACCAAATTAGCGTGGGTGAGGACAGCTGCCTTGGGAAGCCCAGTGGTGCCCCCCGTGTAGGGAAGGATGGCAATATCTCTTGTCGGGTCGATAGTTACCTTGGGAGGCTGGGGCGGATATTTCTTGATGAGCTCCTGAAAATCAAGGAGACCGGCCTGTGCTCTGAACTCGGGGGTAGGAACCTGCAGTTCCGCATAGTCCTTTCCCAGCATCCCCTTACCCAAAACCTTCTTGAGCGTGGGCAAATATTCAAGAACACTGGTGAGGATGACATTCTTCATGGCGATGCCGGTCTTCTCCACATTATCGTACAGGATGTCCTGACAGACGATGGTCGTCGCATCGCTGTCCTGGAGCTGATGTTTTATTTCATGGCTGGTGTAGACGGGGCTGATGGGGGTGACTTTCGCGCCGATTCTCAAGGCCGCGAAATAGGCGATGACATACTGCGGGCAATTGAGGAGGAAGAGGGCGACCGTATCTCCCTTCTTTACTCCTAAAGAAGTCAGGGCCGTGGCAAAACGGTCGATCAGCTCTTTCAGGTCTGCATAGCTGACCTTTTTCCCGTAGAAGATTAATACGGTCTTCTTGCCGTATTTTTCTGCTACCTGATAAAAGAGGTCGGGAACGGATACGTTGGGTATGTCCACGGTCTCAGGGACACCTTCGGGATAGTACTTCAGCCAGGGTTTTGAAGCGTAAACTTCCTTTGCATTCATTTCCTTATCCTCACACTTTTTTTCTTCCTCTTCGAGAGGGAGATTTTTGACCCGATCAATGATGACGGATATCCGTCATCAAGTAATTTCTTAATCAAGTATCCTTCTATTCCTAATCCAGCGGTGCCGTACACACGCGGCATGTATCACGCGTGGCGATATTTCTGATTTTGCACCGGGGACACTCCTTTTCTATCTTGTCCCGCAGCCAACGAAAAAGTCCATCAGGCATATAGAGAAGAATCAAGAGGACCACACATGCGAACATCAATGCCCGGTATTCTTGCCAGAAGCGCAGAAACTCCAACAAGGGAAAGAGGATGAATACCGCCCCAACCGGGCCATAGATAGTCACAACACCGCCGAAGATAGCCCAGATGACCACCGTAAAGGACAAGGACACTTCGAGGGTAGAAGGGCCTGCGATCCTCATAAAATGTGCATAGAGTCCCCCGGATATCCCGGCAAAAAAACCGCTAAGGCAGAAGGCCAAAAGTTTGTAGCGTGTCGTGTTGACGCCGGCGGCCCTGACAGCCAGTTCATCCTCCCGAATGGCATGGAAAATAATGCCGGTATTGGAGTCGGTTATCTTCCACATAATAGTGCACAGGCCGAGCATCACTACGACTACAGTGTAGTAATCAGCGACCCGAGACTGGGTCAGCCGGACAATCCCTGAAATCCCTAATTCTCCACCCGTGAGGTCGGGAAAGGCAAAAACGAGGCCCAGCAGGATGATGGGGAATGCAAGGGTGGTGAGGGCCAGATACGTACCTCTGAGCCTGAGGGATGGTATCCCTATGATAAGGCCTGCCAGAACTGCACCCAACGCGCCAAGGGGAATGGTGCCCCATGGAGGGATATTCGCGTGACGATTGAGCAACGCTGCGCCGTAGGCCCCCACGCCAAAGAAGAGGGCATGCCCGAAATTCATTTGGCCGGTAAAACCGGAGAGCAGATCCCAACTCGCAGCTAGTATGGCAAAGATACTGGTGAGAGTGAAGATGCGCAGGAGGTAGGTATCCTTGGTAAACACAGGTAAGAGGAGCAGAAAGAGGAAAAAGAGCACGACGACGACACGGGATGGGAGAACAAGTACTTCGTTTTTGACTACGGTAAACAATTTTCTCAGGTAAAATAGAATGAGGTCCATGTCTACCTTTCTTCCTCGAAGGACACACCAAAGAGACCTTCCGGCCGTATGAGCAATACCAAGATCATAATGGAGAGGGCCACTGAACCCTTTAGGTAGGCGCCCATGGGAGCCAGAAAGACCACCATTGCTTCTGCAAAGCCCAGGATGTATGCCCCTATGAAGCTGCCCTTGAGACTGCCAAGCCCACCCAGTACGACCACAGCCATCATCATGATCAGCGGGGGCGTCCACATGCCCGGTTCAAGTACGGTGAGGGGTACGACGATGGCACCTGTGAATCCGGCTAACCCAACGGAGAGGCCCATGGTCATCATGGCCACCTGGGCCTCGTTGATCCCCATGAGGTTGGCCACCTCCCTGTCTTGAGCAGTGGACCGGATGGCCAAGCCCATGTTGGTTCTCATCAGAAAGACCCACAGCACCGCCAAAATGAGCAAGGCGGCGCAGAAGGACAAGAGCTGTTGATAAAAGACCTTTACACCCAAGAGGGTAAAATACCCTCCGATGAGTGCGGGGACACTCAAATAGGTACCCGTGAATATCAGAGACATAATTTCCTGAAAGATCATAGCCAGGGCGATGGTGGCTATCAGTACGGCACCTTCATGCTCTCGGATAGGGTTGATGAAGACCTTATAGGAGATCATGCCCAACAGGGTGACCAGAACGATGGCTGCAACCATACCCCAAATGGGATGAAGGCCCATCTTTTGGGTGACGACATAGATACAGTAGGCGGCCACCATGTAGAAGGCGGTGTGGGCGAAGTTTACGATGCGGGCTACACCGAAGATAAGGGAAAACCCAATGGCGAGAAGGGCGAATATACTCCCATTGATCAAACCGTTTATGATGATGTCTATGACGAGAGCCATTATTACCTCATCATTTCCTCAGAACACGGAAAACCACCCGCCCCTTCGAGCTTCAGAGAGAAGGGGCGGGTGAACTATAGCAGATTACTTATTTCTTATACTTCTCGATCACCCAGGGCGGTAGCGTCATGGGGACGCTACCTTTGTATGTAACCTCAGGCGACTCTGGGGTCAATTTCCACTTGTAGGGCCAGACACCTAACAGCTTACCATCCACCCATTGTGTAGCGACGCCTGTTGCGTACCCTGGTCCCCATGTTATGTCATGGAGGGGTCGGCCTTCGGCATCCTTCATATATTTTATTGTGCTGGTAGTGTTCTTGTACACACGCTCTTCCAAAACGGACACCAGCTTGTCGGGATCGAGGGTACCAGCCTGCTCAATGGTCTGCCCGAGCGCGAAGAGAATAGCGTCGTAAGTGCCTGCGGTGTAGGTCGGCACCTCGCCGAATCTTTTCACATAGCCCTCGACAAATGGCTTTGTGAGTTCATTGACCTCAACACCACGGGCATAGGTATTCGAGGTAATGACATAGTTGCCCATCCCTTGGGTGGCCTGCCAGAAGCTATCCTTCTGGGCCTCCACATTGATGCCAACCTGTACGGCCGGGATCTTGAGTTCTCCTGCCTGTCTGGCAAAGGGAATCCCCACCGAGGAGGAAAAGATCATGAAAATGACATGGGCCCCTGAACGCTGGATGGCGGACAGTTCAGCTGAAACATCCGTGGCCACCGGAGAGGGTCTCCAAACACCTGCCACCTCCATACCCATCTTAGGGATGGCGCCCTCGCAAGCTGGGATCATCGGATCCGCCCACATGGCCTTTTCCGCGACAACAGCGACCTTTATTTTAGGTATGTTTAAGGTTTGTCTCATTACGGCTGCGACGGTGCCCAAATGGATGAAGGCCGTTCTGACAAGGTATGTGGAATTGAAGGGGGTCATCCGGAACCAATACTTGTATGTGTTGTAGTTCTTGGCTACCCGCTCGCAGAGCTCATTATGGGCAGCCCCACAGCCGATAAAGATCCTCTTGTGCTCCATGGCAATGTCTTGCATGGCCATGACCGCCTCCGTCCGGAAACCGCCGACAACAAAGTCCACCTTGTCCTTCGTGATGAGCCGCTCCATGGCATTGGTGGCGTCCGTGACGCTAAGAAATTCATTGGAGTCTGCCTGAACAAGCTTGATTTTCATCTTTTTGTTGCCAACCTGTAGGCCCCCTTTGGCGTTGATCTCCTCGGCGGCCATGGTCGCCCCGTTCCAATGGCCCTGGCCCTGCACAAATTTCATCGGGCCGATTACGCCGATCTTAATCTCCTGCCCAAAAGCAACTGCCCAGGACGACAGCGCGAATAAGAAGACCATTGCCAATACGAAAATTCCTTTGTTTACCCTATTCATAGTAACCCCCTTTCTTTTTCCGTCTCTTTTAATAAATCTTCAAAGGTTTGTCAATAGTTTTTTGTTTTTCTAAAGACCTATTCGCCGAAAGGTGGGAAACATATTTGATCTTTCGTCGATGGTTCTTTTCATCAAGGAGATCACAAGTTGTAAAAGATGCACTCATATTTGGCCATCCCCTTAAGCATATGGTTTAAGTCAAAGGGGAAGTTCCTGCACTGCCTCTCTTCCCCTGTCAAAAGCCTCCATATTCAGCTGCAACTTGTGAGAAGGGAGCAATTCTTGGATCGTGTTCTGAAATGCCTCCCTGTGCAAGGGAAGAAGATCCAGGGCCGAAAGAGCTCCAAGCATCACGATGTTGGAGAAGATGGGATCGCCCAGTTCCAAACCTACCTCTGTGGCATTGAGCGTCCAGACCCTACGGCTCAGTCTCTGAATCTTCTTCAGCACGACAGACAATTCCGGGTAAGGGGTATTGCCGGCGATCACATCGATGGGATAAATGGGGCGCGTGTTGATGAGCATCAGCACTTCAGGGTTTCCGTACTGAGCGAGAACGCGTAACGCCTCTACAGGCTCCAATCCTATCACAAGATCGCACTTCCCTTCCGGAATTAAGGGAGAAAATTGGTCTCTTTGGGAGACCCGTATATGACTCATTACCGATCCCCCTCTTTGAGAAGCCCCGTAAGTTTCACCGATGGTGATGATATAGCCTTGCTGGACAAGCATTTGACCAAGGATTTGAGAAGCCAACACATTGCCCTGTCCGCCTACGCCAGTGATGATGATGTTCCAGGGGTCTTTCTGAAAGGCCACTTAGATGTTCTCCTTTAAAATGGCTGACTGGGGGCAAATATCTGCGCAGACACCACACCCTGTGCAGATGGCCTCATCGATCTGTGCCTTTCTTGTGACTGGATCCCAGGTCAATCCCGGGCACTTGAAGATCCGCGTGCACCGTCGGTTACACCCGCAGTCTTGGCCAATGCATCGCTCTTGATCCACGAGGACCTTGTATAAGGCCTTCTGTCGTTTAACCCGAACCAGCGCACACTCCTGTCTCAGGATGAGGACTTTTATCCCTTCTTGATTTTGCAGTAGCTCGTATATGGTTTCCGTGGTGTCTTGTACCTCGAACGGGTTCTTCACCTGCACTCGGGCTCCCAGGGCCTTGCATAGGGCTTCAATATCTACAACCGGAGCTTCAGCACCCATGGCTGTTCGACCTGTGCCTGGATGAGGCTGAAACCCCGTCATCGCTGTGGCGCTATTGTCCAGGATGAGCATTAGAAAATTGGACCGATTATACCGGGCATTCACAAGGGCTGGGATGGCTGCATGATAAAAGGTAGAGTCCCCGCAGACTGTTAAAACAGGCTGATTGAGACCAAATCTCTCAAGCTGCCCGAACCCGTTGGCCAACCCGACGCCAGATCCCATGGCGTGACACGTCTTGACCTGACCGAAACCCGCTGGGCGGACCCCTATGGTGTAGCATCCGATGTCCCCGAGCACGATCCCATCCCGGCCGTCCATTGCCAAGGCGTTCTTGATAGACCAATAGGTGGCCCGATGGGGGCAACCAGCGCAGAAGCCCAATTCCCTTAAAGGAGCGAGTAGAGAGACTGCTTCCGCAGCCTCTTGGGCATATTGTAAAGATCTGGGTTCATAAGAGACTTTGAGGACTTGCTGGATTGCTCCTGTGACGATGTCGGGGTTGATTTCACCGATGTCCGGGAGGTTGCCCGATGCTTTGCCTAAAAAGGTCTTCACTCCCAGTTCAGCCGCCCTCTGAGCACAGAGTCTCCTTGATATTATTTTCCAGAAAGGGATCTACCTCTTCGACGAAAAGGATCCGGTTCGCTTTCTTCAGATGCTCCATAAGAAAAGATGTCGGGAGTGGCCAGGTCGTCCCCAGCTTCACGATCCCCGCCCGGTTCTCCACGCCCATGTTCGCAAGTGCCTCCAGCACATACATCCATCCTGGCCCGCAGGTGACCACCAAAAGTTCCGGTCTTTCCGGGCCGCGGTAGAGGTTGAAAGCAGATTCTTCGAAGCGATCCTGGCATTTCTTAATTTTGTTGTGAAGGGCTTTGTGGGTCTCCATGACAGGCTGTGGGATGATTGGACGAGAGGTATCAAATTGAGGATTTTGTTGATTCTTTGTAATATGACCGAGCTCCGTGTTGCCCCTTGCGTGAGAAAGACGCGTGACGCTCCGGATCAGACAGGGGAGCCCCAGCTCTTCGGAGAGATCGAAGGCCCATCGGGTCATCTCCTTGGCTTCTTGAACAGTGGAAGGCTCCAGGAGAGGAAGGTCGCACATCTTGGCATAAAGCCGGGAGTCTTCCTCATTGGTCGATGAGAGGGCTGAGGGATCATCGCAGACCACTACCACCAGTCCCCGCTTGCTTCCCGTGAGATTTAGATTGAAGAGGAAGTCTGAGGCCACATTGAGTCCATTCTGCTTCATTGCCGTCAAACCCCTGAGCCCAGCAAAAGAAGCAGCCGTTGCCACCTCCAGAGCCACTTTCTCATTGACAGACCATTCCACGTAAATTCCCAATTCCCTTGCAACTTGAGAGAGGGAGCCTATAATCTCAGAGGAAGGATTCCCAGGGTAGGCTGCGCACACCTGAACTCCAGCTTCAATGGCCCCTCTTGCGATGGCTTCGTTCCCCATCAAAAGCGTCTTCTTGCCAGGTGAATCTTTGGAGAGAATGCTCATGATCCAGCCTCGTTAGCGTCCGAGAGAATTCGCCCGATCAGCCCACGGGAAAGAGTGAGATAGCCATCCTCCAACTCTCCCCGTTCCTTCAATCTTAAAAGGGCCCTTTGTTTCTTCAATAGGGAAGCCTCTCTTAAGTGCTTAAAATTTTCTTCCGGCAGGGGCTGGCTCTTTACTATCCTTGCCGCCTCGGCCTGGCTCAATATTTTCTTCCCCAAATCGGTTCGGATGATCACGGTGCTCCATCCCTGAATCCCCTCTACGGTTCCCACCGAAAGGTCCGACAACTCGGAGGTCATATCGAGGCAGATACCACAGGTTGTTCGAATAAAAGGCCGAATCTCATCTAAAGCGATATCCCACCTCTGATCATTGTCTGTTATCACCTTCAGGAGTCTCTCAGGCGGTGGAGTGATATCCAGCTTTCGAATCCGGGCGCCATTGACCCGGTTCTTAAGATATTTCATGAAGGGGTCATAGGTCAGGGCCCATGTGCAGAAGAGTCCAACGATCAGTGTCACGCGGTCAATAGGGGTTGTTCTTTTGAGAGGCGAAGCGCTCATCTTTCGCATGGCCAATACTTGGCATGGAGTTCCTACCACACCGATCCGTTCCGAGTCCTTCCAAGGACCCTGATTTAAAGCTTGAAGGGTAGGGCCGGCGACATAACTGGAGCCTACACAGGAGAGGATCTCATTAGGACGGCGGATGACCCTCCCAAGGGGAAGATGATCCGGAGTCCGATGGGTCAGCACCGCCCCATTGATGAAACCTTCTTTCAAGGCAAACTTCATCAGAGCGGAGACAACTCCAGCCGTCTGGGCTTTCTGCCGCAGGGTAGGAGATGAAGCACGGACCATCTTGACCTGTTTGAACAGCCCCATTTCAATGTTTGAATAACTTTGTCCAAAGACCTCCTGGTGTATGGTCTCCAGATCCACCTGGGTACGGGGACAATAGGCAAAACAGCGTCCCTCGGCCAGGTCGCAATTGTCGAGTTTCACCAATTTTCCTTTCCAAGAGTGTAGATAAGGGCAGAGGGAAAGACACGCCCCGCAGAAGGTACAGTGGTCTCTCTGGATGACGCAAGATTCAAGCGCTTGAAGTCCCTTGTTTTCCAAGCTTATCCCGCTTCTTCGTCACGAACGAATGAAGTAATACGCAAATTCGCAAGAATGTCCTTCGAACATAAGGCTTGAAAAAAATCTTAAATTCTAAGCACGAGATCTTAAACAAGCACGAAGATTCAAAATTCCTAATGTTCCAAACAAGACTTTTTAAATTTAGAATTTTGGATTCGGAATTTGTTCAAGATTTAGATATTGGGATTTAGAATTTCCAATCCTTCCCTTTTGGGTCCGGTTCCAGTTCCCGCGCTTGTTATTTCTTAGAATAGTCGTACCAGCCCTTGCCGGTTTTTTCTCCGTAATGTCCCTGCGTGTATCTCTCTACGACACTCGGAACCGGAAGGTCGGCAAAGTCGCCGGTTCTTCTAAACTTCTCCATGGTCATGGTGTAGTTGAGGTCTATGCCCGTCAGATCCATCAGACGGAAGGGCCCCATGGGATGCCCCGCTCCAAAGACACAGGCCTTGTCGATATCTTCGGCGCTGGCAACGCCCATCTCCAGCATCCACAGCGCCTCTCTGCCGATGGCCCGAAAAATCCGATTCAGGAGGAATCCTTCCACTTCCTTTTTAATCAGCACCGGCACCTTTTCCAGCTTCTCACTGAGCTCCATCGTAATCTTGGCGGTCTCGTCCGAGACATGGGGTCCCTTTACCACTTCCACGAGTTTCATAGCCAGTGCCGGGTTGAAGAAGTGCATGTTCACGACTTTGGCCGGTCGTTTGGTGGCGTCAGCGATCAGAGAACTCACAATGGCCGAGCTATTGGTGGCCAGAATGGCATGGGGGGGGGTCAGTCGGTCAAGGTCTGCAAAGACCTTTCTCTTGGTGTCGAGAACCTCTAAGGCTGCTTCGATGACAAAGTCGGCGTCTTTTGCCGCTTCCTTCAAGTCGAGGGTGAAGGAGATCTTCTTTCGCGCCGCTTCGGCCTGTTCCTTGGTCATCTTTCCTTTTTCAACCCGTCCGGGCAAATAGGTGTCGGCAAATTTTTCAGCCTTCTTTAATATATCCGGAATAATGTCAGTGCAGGTTGTTTTGTATCCATGGATGGCACAGAGGAGCGATATTTGGTGCCCCATATTCCCGGCTCCGACTACGCAGATGTTTTTTATATCGTTGACGTTCACGGCCTTGCTCCTTTCCTTTTTTGTGGTTTGAGAATTTCTTGTAATAAATTAAATTCCCCTCCCTGCCTACCAGCGGGCAGGCATTGAAAAAGGAGGGGAATTTCACATTTTTGCAATTGAGCGAGTCTGGATGGCCGAAGCTTAAGGCTCTCTCTCAATGATAGTGGCCACCCCTTGACCGCCGCCAACGCAGGCATTGGCCAAACCATAGCGTCCACCTTTAACTTTTAGGATCCGGGCCAGGGTGCCTACCAGACGGACTCCGGTTGCTCCCAAAGCATGCCCGATGGCTGTACCTCCTCCCATCACATTCACTCGATCTGGATCGATACCCAGCTCTTTGATGCAGTTCAAGGCAACGATAGCGAAGGCCTCGTTGATCTCCCAGTAATCGATGTCTTTAACTTCCAACCCCGCCTTTTCCAGGGCCATGCGGCTGGCAGGCACAGGACCCACCCCCATGATGGTGGGGTCCACTCCGGCGAATCCAATGGAGCGGATAGTCGCCATGGGCTGGATCCCCTTCTTCTTGGCAGTCTCCTTGGACATCAGGATCATTGAGGTCGCTGCGGCGTTCAAAGGGGAGGAATTCCCGGCGGTGATGACCCCATCGGGTTTAAAGGCTGGCTTGAGGTCTTTCATACCCTCCAGCGTAGCGTCATCCCGTATGGCCTGGTCTCGATCAACGACCATCATCTTTCCGTCTGCCTGCTCGGCTTCGATGGGGAGGATTTCATCTTTGAAAAACCCTTCTTTCTGAGCCTTGGAAGCCAGTTGGTGGGCGCGAGTCCCCCAGCGATCCATATCTTCTTTGGTAAATTCCCTCAGAGTAAAAAGCTTCTCCGCGGTGAGCCCCATGTTCGCGCTCGTCATCATGTCCCAGTGCTTGTAAGCCGGATCTGTAAAAAGACGCGGGTTCGGAGAGACAGCTCCCGTTTTCGTAAGTACTCCACCCATGGGAACACGGGTCATGTGTTCCATGCCACCCACCAGCGCAACATCGGCAAAACCCATAGCAATTTCCATGAACCCGATATGAATGCCAGCCATGGATGAACCACACTGTTGGTCGACAAATTTGGCGGCAATCGTCTCCGGCAAATTGGCCAGAAAAATGGGGTAACGACCGCCATAAGTCCACTGTTCACTTACTCCGATGGCCGATCCCACAATGAAATCATCGATTTCTTCAGCCTTAATCCCTGTCCTTTTAATCACCTCGGGGAGAAGCCTGGCCAAAAGATCGTCTGACCTAAGTTTATGAAACCAGTCTCGGGCAGGATCATTGGGCCTGGATCGAGACAGACCAGTTCTCAAATATCCGGCAATCACTACCTCTCTCATTGTTTTGGCCTTCGCTGTTTTCCCCTTCGCTGTTTTCCCCTTCGCTGTTTTCCCCTTCATCGTTTTTTTTCCTCCTTGGTTTAGTTGGTCTTTTAAAGGCAGCTAATAAGCGATCCGCTATCAGCCATGAGTTTGTTTTGTATTCTTTACGTTTTGCTTTATGCCTACCTGCGGTAAGCAGGCACCATGCACTGCGTTTCACTTCTGGACTTCCGGATTGGGCTTGCGATCCTGAATCCCCGCCAACTTCTTTACCATCTTCTTCCTGCCTTCAATGTCATACTGCGTTGTAATCGCAATCGCCTCCATAATTGGAGACCCACCTCCGTGGTAGGACCCAAGCAGATGAATTCCCCCGGTCGCCGAACAAACCAAATCCCCCACATACCGCCACAACTGCGCCGCATCCTCCGGATGAATATCCGGATTCCGGGTGATGTACTTATACAAAAGATCCTTGGTCTCGGGATTCACAAAATCTCCCTCATAAGGGAAGGTGGCCGGCATCCCTCCGGATACATCACAGAGAATCTCCGCCTCGCGGAAGACTGCCTCCCCGGTTAAACATCGCCCCACATTCGCATAAATGGAATGAGGAATATAACTCCCCGGCCCATACGGCTTAAACCCTACCCCAGGAACATAAACCTCTGGCTTCCCCAACTCCGACGCCGTAAATCCCGCCGCATATCCCAACTCCGATACCCGGATGATCTCCGCCAGCTTGTCCCGCACATGCGACGCCTTGCCAATCCCATTGTAATCCGCCGCCAAAGCCACCGTCCCCAACATCAAATCTCCTAACGCCGGCTTACACCCCGAATAACTATGTCGATGGAAAAGGGCAAACAAAAGCGCACACACCCCACCGTGAATCGTCTCTCCGCAAAGGAACACTCTCTCCCACGGAATAAAGGTATTGTCGAAAATCGTATACGAGTCCGTCGACCCAGGCACAAAACCCCTCTTGAAATGCTCCCGTGGTCTCAAATTATGCACCGTTACGACCTGCTTGACCCCTTCCCAATCCCCAGGCACCGCAAACGCCACTGCCCAATCCTTCTCCTCCGGTAAAAGCGCCCGGGTCGGCACTACCAGAATCTCATCAGCCACAGAAGCCTCCGAGTTGTGCACCTTGGAGCCCCGCACAACGATTCCATCTTTCTTTCTTTCCACAACACGGACATAAAGATCCGGGTCCTTCTGCTGGGAAGGCCGCTTCATCCGATCACCTTTGACGTCCGTCTGCGCACAGCAGCCCACGAGATCCTCTTTCTGAAATCGCTCCAGCCATTTCTTGAAGTTCTTGTGATACTGGGTGGCCCCGTTATTCTGTTTGTCCGCCTCGTAAGAGACGTTATAAATCGCATTGGCCCCATCAATCCCCATGCAGCGCTGGATGCAACCTCCAGCTACCTGGCAGAGCAGTCGGGTCATGTCCTGCTTCCTGTGCAGGTCTTCCTTGCTTTGATGAATATGGCAGAAACGGCTGATCTTTTCGCCAGTCAGGTGCGACGTGGCTGTGCACAGGTCCTGATGCTTGGGGTCCCCGGCGTAGTCGAAGGTCAACCCGATGGTGTTAATCGTCGTCATCTGCAACTCGTCATCACGGGCGATCTTTTGCCCATCGACGTAAATATTACGCCGCATCTTGCGTAACCCCTCGATGTACTGCTTTTTCGTCCTCATCTTTGCTTCCTCCTTCATTAAATTATGAATTTGGCTCGATCCAAAAGCCTCTTGCTAAATCGGATGAGCCGATCATCGGAAAAATCCTCTTACCATTACAAAAAGAACTATTATAACTATTATAAATGGTTTAACCTGAATTCTATGTGTTTTCAAGGCAAACCCCCTCTATTCCTGATCAGGGAAATCCCCCGAATTAAGATTGCTATCTTCTGATTCCTTCTTCCCCGATTCCAGCAGTGCCAGGACCCCCCTATATTCCTCCCGGGAGAGTTTGCGGTAAAGATGGTAAAAGAAAATACTCATGATCTCTCTTCCCTGGACAACCCTTTTCGAGAACTCCTCCGGGAGAAGCTTTCCCAAGGCGGCTTCGATGTAATATTTATGCGACATAATGACGATCTCCCGGAACTTATCCCGATAGTGCTTCAGGGCTTCGGGGTCGAACCCCTCTATGGCACCCAGGCCGATGCTATCCATTTCTACGATCAATTTGCCAAGGGTGATATCGTCCTGCAAATAAATCTTCTCACCATTACGAACCTCTGGGGTGATAATCGCCCATTCCTCCATCTTGACCAACCATTTCCTTCCCAAGCCCGTTGCCTTGAGAAAGGGCTCCTCACCTGCTATCTCGTTCGGCAGAAACTGGTCTATGGGCCTGAAGTACTCTCTTCGGAGATTGAGGAGAGACTGCCACTCGGAGGATTTTTTTTGCTTTTTTAAAATATTCTTGATCACTGCGAGAGGGAGGAAATGGCGATCCTGAAGTTCTTTGATGAAGCGGATGCGTTCTACATAGTCTTCATCATATTCCGCAATGTTCCTACCCCTCTTGTGGGGCTTTGGTAGGAGTCCTTCCCGGATGTAAAAATGAACGGTTTCTTTTGATACCCCTGTGTGCTGAACTAAATCTCGGATCTTCAAGAATCTCCCTCTCCGCCTGCAGGTCTCTGCAATTGAACCCGTCGCAACACTTCATTACGCCCCAATAAAGGTTTTTTCACTTCGATTCCTAATAAGTATTACTAAATACTATACATAAAAGTCAAGAAAAATCTTATGTCTACCATTTTTCTCTTGACAAAAGATTCAAAATTTATTATCCATCATTTATCACAAAAGCGCAACAATGTGAGCTTAGGGGAAGAAGGGACCTTTAAAAAATCCCCTCAATCCCCCCGAAGTGAAGACCAGCCCGCTTGGCGCTAATTCCAACAGGAGGTAACGGCATGAAGACGGATTACAAGACTGTGAAAGTGGAAGTGAAAGGCGATGTCGCCGTTCTGGCTTTGAATAATCCTCCGGTGAACCAGCTTTCTGCGCATTTTGTGCAGGAGATGGCCGATGCGCTTCTGCAGGCTTTTGCGGAAAAGGCCGTTAAGGCTGTGATTCTTACCGGTACCGGAAAGAATTTTATTGCTGGCGCTGACATTACCGAGGTTCAGAAAGTCAAGGATAGGGATTATCTCATCCCAAGGGTTATGGAGAATAACCGCTTCCTTAACTCCGTCGGGGAAGGGCCCAAGCCCGTGATTGCAGCCATCAACGGCAATTGTCTTGGAGGCGGGCTGGAAATCGCCATGGCTTGCCACTACAGGATTGCCGCCCAGGGTGTTCAGATCGGGCAGCCCGAAGTGCAGATCGGCCTCATTCCCGGAGCCGGCGGCACCCAGCGGCTTCCCCGACTGATTGGTTTTGCCGATGCCTTGCAGATGATCACGACTGGCAACCCCATTTCAGCCGAAGAAGGTCTGAAAAAAGGGGCGCTGGATGAGGTGGTCCCGGCTGACCAACTCCTGGATCAGGCTTTGAAAACCGCCCGCCGTTTTATCTCCGGAGAGCTGAATCACAAGGATCGGTTGACTAAAAATAAAAAGGATAAGCTGCCGAAGCCGGAAGAGAAGGCGGGGATCGTCGCTTTTGCCAAAGGAATGGCTGCGAAACAAGCCAAAGGATATATTGCCCCATTTAAGGCCATTGAGGCCATGGAACGGGGACTGTCGGATAATTTCGAAGCCGATTTGAAGATCGAAGCAGAGCTTTTTGCCGATTGCGCCGTCTCGGATGTAGCCAAAAATCTGATCGGCATCTTCCTAAACACCAGGGCTGCCGGAAGGCTGCCGCGCATCGAAAAGATTGAGCCAAAAAAAATTAAGAAGGTGGGTATGCTGGGCGGTGGCGCGATGGGGTCGGGGATTGTCAACCTGCTGTTGAACAATGGGTTTGATGCCATTCTCTGGGACATCAATGATGAGGCCATTCGGAAGGGCCTCGAGGCTATTCGTAAAACCTTTGCCTACCCCATCAAAAAGGGAAAGATGACTCAAGAGGGACTGGACAAATTAATCAAGGAGCACCTCATCACTACCACCTTACTTGAAACTCTGAAGGACGTAGATCTGGTAATCGAAGCCGTTCTGGAGGATATAAAAATCAAGCAGGATATCTGGAAGCGCCTCGAAAGAATTTGCCGACCGGAGGTCGTCTTCGGCACAAACACTTCGGCGCTGCCTATTACGGGGATAGCCTCTGTCCTCACAGACCCTGGCCGCATGATAGGACTGCACTTTTTCAACCCCGCTGAAAGAATGCAGCTTCTAGAAATCATCTGCGGCAAGAAGACTTCTGATCAAACGCTATCGACAAGCGTGGCTTTTGGACGGGCCATTCGCAAGGTTCCCATCGTGGTGAATGACGGACCAGGCTTCTATGTCTCGAGACAGCTGGGCGGTCTCATGGGGGAATCCATCTTCATGGTGGCGGAGGGGGTTGATCCGACCAAGGTGGAGGAAGCCGTGTTAGAATTCGGACTCCCCATGGGTCCATCGACCCTTAGCGATTTGACTGGAATCGACATCAATTACCATGTAGGGAAGAACTTTGAGAAAGCATTCGGGGAGCGATTGAAGATGCATCCTCTAGCTGAGCGCATTTATCAAACCGGGTGCTACGGACGAAAAACCGGAGCTGGGTGGTTCGACTACAGCGGAGAAAAACCCGTCCCGAACCCGAAGGTGATGGAAGTTGTCCAGAACTATTTGAAAGAGAAGGGGGTTGGGCCCAAATCCATGACCCCTAAGGAAATTATGGATCGGATGATGGCGCGAGCCATCAATGAGGCCGCTTTTATGATTCAGGAGGGGATCTGCGATCGGCCCCAAGACATGGACCTGGCGATGATTTATGGGACAGGATTTCCCCCATACCGTGGTGGGATTCTCCGGTATGCTGACGCTTGGGGAATTGCGAATGTATATCAGCATCTGGTAAAACTTGAGAAAGAACATGGGGTGAGGTTGAAGCCCTGCAGCCTTCTCAAAGAAATGGCGGAGCAGGGCAAAACATTTTATAAAATGTGAACAAAATTTAGAAATCGCCAGTTCAATAAACCTATTCAATCAAGAAAGGAGGCCGAAGATGGCAAGGGTATTTAATTCAGTGAAGGAGATCTTCGCGGGCATGCCCGGAACCTTTAATCGGGGTGCTGCCGCCGGGCTGAACGTTGTGATCCAGTATGGCATCGAGGGCGACCAGGGTGGAGACTGGTATGTGGTCATCAAAGATCAGACCTGCACTGTATCCGAGGGGGTGCATTCCAGCCCGACTCTTACGATGAAAATGGCAGACAAGGACTGGATGGCTATGTGCAACGGTCAACTCGATGGCATGACCGCCTTCGTGACTGGCAAGCTCAAGGCTACGGGTGACATTATGTTGGCCCAGCGCCTGCCAATGCTATTCCCGCTGGGTTAAGCCCCAGATGGTTGAGGAAAATAGTGAGGAACGTGGTTCTCTCTTGCTTCGCGTCAGGAGCAGGATATCATTAAAAGATGGGCTGGCATTCAAGATTGGGCATACTGTACCGGTAGGGTTCGGGCCGATTTAGAACGAGGAGCCTGGGTTTTTCGTCCTGGTTCACATCATAATATGGAAGCATATAAAAACTTGAAATTCTAAGGAGGCTTTATGGGCAAGAGAATACTTCGGACAAAACTTTGCGACATGCTGGGGATTGAGTACCCCATCATCGCGGCTGGAATGGGGCCCACGCTGATTGGCGAAACGACAGGGGCCCCGGTGGAGTTGGTGGTGGCTGTCTCCGAGGCCGGTGGGATGGGAGTCCTGGGTGGGAGCGGCTTCAATATAGAAAGGTTGCGAGAGGCCATCCGGGAGATTAAAGCAAAAACAAAGAAGCCTTTTGGAGTGGATCTCCTATTACCCCAAAAGCTCGACATGGGTGGAGGATTAGGCCAGAAAGGAGGGCCTAAAGAGCTGCCCCTGAGCGCGATGCTGAAATCCCTGCCCAAACCGCATCAGGACTGGGTTAAGAAAGTGAAAGATGAGCTTCAACTTCCGGATGTAGAGATCATGGTCAAGATGGATTCGACGACCATGCGCCCTCAGGAAGCAATTCAGGTGTGCATCGAGGAAAAGGTTCCGCTCTTTTGTGCCGGTCTGGGGAACCCGGGATTCATGGTAGCAGAGGCGCATGCGGCGGGAATGAAAGTTCTTGCAATCACCGGCAATACTAAGAATGCTCGCAGGATGTCCCAATCCGGGATCGATCTTCTGGTCGCCCAGGGGCACGAAGGGGGAGGGCACACAGGCCGAATCGGAACGATGGCTTTACTTCCCCAGGCCATCGATGCCGCATACCCCGTACCTGTCCTGGCAGCAGGCGGCATCGGCGACGGCCGGGGACTGGCCGCAGCCCTGGCCATGGGCTGCATAGGGGTGTGGGTTGGGACCCGCTTTCTGGCGACGAACGAAGGAGGAGCTCTGCCGGTCAATAAAAAGCATATCATCGATTCCACGGATGAAGACACCCGGGTAAGTAGAGCGTACACTGGCAAGAC
Source organism: uncultured delta proteobacterium (assembly GCA_963827685.1). GTDB lineage: Bacteria > Desulfobacterota > BSN033 > BSN033 > UBA1163 > UBA1163. Next base: position 249,373 of record CAWHBU010000004.1, read on the forward strand.
CTTGCGGGCGAGCTACAACAAATTCCATGACCTCTGGGATGGTTCGGGATTGGAGCCGCTTCCCTTTCCGACCCAGGTTTTGATCTCTTCGGGCCTCCTGGCCAGTTTCGTCAAGGAGAAAAAGGACGATTATGTTGGTGGCCTCGCCGGCCAAGTCTCGGGGCTCATTAAAGAGATCAAACCCGCCCGCCAGGTGCTTGAGGAGATGGTGGAGCAGGCGGTGGATATCCTGACCCGTAGACTCCCGGAAAACGTAGTGGCTAAATAAGAATATTGACTGCGCGGACCGCTGAGGACGCTGAGGTAAAATTTCAAAAAGAGGAGCCCACAGGCCTTGCTGGGGCTCAACATCCTCGCAATTCAGGCAGATCAATTTTAAAGCATAGAACTAATAATGATTCTCTGAATCTGATTCGTGCCCTCGTAGATCTGGAGGGCTTTTACATCCCTTAGATACTTCTCTAACGGCCATTTGCGGGTATATCCTTGCCCACCAAGAATCTGAATAGCATTACTGCAAACCCTTTCTGCCATCTCCGTTGCCAATATCTTGCACATGGATGAGGCCATCGTCGAGTCCATCCCTTGATCGATTAACCAACAGGCTTTCCAGGTTAGAAGCCTTGCGGCTTCAATCTCTGTAGCCATATCGGCCAACATCAAGGAAATGGCTTGGTTTTCGATAATTGGCCGGCCATACTGTTTGCGCTCGCGGGCATACGTGAGCGCCACTTCGAAAGCTGCCCTGGCCACCCCGACAGCACTGGCCCCAATGCATGGTCTTGACATATCCAAGGTCTGCATGGCTATCAGAAATCCGGTGTTCTCAACGCCGAGCAAGTTTTCGATGGGGACCTCGACGTTATTAAAGATTAACTCACCGGTTTGGGAGGCCCGCAGTCCCATCATATCCTCTATCGTGCCAAGAGTCAGGCCCTTGGCATTACCATCCACAATGAAGGCATTGAGCCCGCCATCGCGCTTCCGGGGATCGGTGGTGGCAAAGACCACATAGAAGCCGGCTATGCCCGCATTGGTGATGAAGGCTTTTGTTCCATTGAGGATGTAATGATCTCCTTTTCGCGTTGCCAGAGTTCTGATACCGGCCATGTCCGAACCTGCCTCGGGTTCCGTCACCGCCAGCCCTGCGAGCCTACCATTCTCTCCACAAACCAGAGGAAGGTACCGCTTTTTCTGATCTTCATTCGCAACAAGTTTAAGGCAACAGGTCGCCAGCCAGGTACCACCGGCCGGCTCGCTCATACCCAGACACGCCGCGCCCATTTCCTCAACAACCACCGCGGTGGTGAGATGGTCAACTCCCAGTCCACCGTACTCTTGAGGAACACCTAATCCCAGCAGATTAGCCTTGGCGAATCTTCGGACGATTCTCCAGTCGAACGTTGTGTCCCGGCGTCTGTCGAGCTCAGCCGCATAGGGTTTCATCTCTTCTTCGGCAAACTTTTTGGCGAATTTCTGATAGCGCAACTGTTCTTCATTAAGGTCGAATCCAATCATTTTAGACGATCCCTCCTCCACTGAATATATTCGAGGAGATTTTTCTTCTCCTCAGTAGGAAGTTCGGATAACAGGTTGATAATTTCAGAGATTATTTCATCCGGGGGCTCCCCCTTCTCTACATTTGCTGAGATGGCGGATTCTTCCAGAAAATAACTCAACGGTTTATTCAATTCCCTTGCGATCTGTTCAATGTTTGCGAGATAAAGACGTCTCTTACCCAGTTCGTAGTTGGATAGGGCGGCCTGCGTATAACCCAACCGAGAGGCCAATTCCTCCTGAGATAGGCCTGCTTCTTCCCTCGCCTTTTGAATCTTTTTGCCAATATCTCTATAAATCATGGTTCTTTAAAGTATGGAAAACAATAACAACTAGTTATTAATAGCATATTTTTTTCAGTTTTACAACGTATTGTCTTGACAAATATTACAAGCTGTTGTATAAACCTTATAAACAACATCCTGTTTTATTATAGCACGACAGGCAGACTTTTAGAATGGCTATTTTGAACATTGGCAAGGAGGGAAATAATGATGGAAAGCGAAGAGTTAAGAAATGCAGCAAGAGAGATATTAGCGAAGGTTCCTTTCGAATCGAAGAAGGAGATGGTTGCCAAAAGCCGCTGGACCTGCGAATCGAATTGGATGATGGCTCTGGTGTTTGCCGCAGGATGGGATGTGGCCAACAAGACGAATCTTCAAGTTGGACAAGCCGTCGGTAAAGCTGAAATGCACCGGCTGATGAAGGCTTTAGGATTAGATGGTCCAAAAAACGATATGGAATTCATGATGCTTGTAACGTCGGGCATGGAGACATTTATAAAAAATACCTGTTGAATACCGCCCAGCTCTGCTGGGCGGATGAAAACAGGTTCGCGAAGCGATAAGACATGGTATAAGTACTGCATGAGCTCGATAAAAAGAACAAGCCATGCGGTCTACGATTTGAAATATCATATGGTATGGGTTCCCAAATATCGGAAGATGATATTGGGAGGTGAGTTGGCAAAAAGGCTTAAGATGAGTTTTGAGCAAATATCGGAGAGGTACGAGTTTGAGATAGATACGATGGAGGTAAAGGATGATCATGTTCATTTATTTTTGTCTGCCCCTCCTCGGTATTGTCCGGCAGAGATTGTGCAGATCATAAAGAGTATCTCGGCGAAAATGGTGTTCAAGCAGTTTCCAGAGGTGAAGAAAGAGCTTTGGGGTGGAGAGTTTTGGAGTGATGGGTATTTTGTTCGGTCTGTTGGAGACAAAGTTACCTCTGAAGTCATACGTCGCTATATAAAGTATCAGCAACAGGAGCAATTAAGTTTTGAATTTTAATGCCCCGCAGCTCTGCTGCGGGGTTCTTTACTACCAAAGATTATTTCGATTACGAATTCAAAATATTGGGTCCGGGCAAGATATTGGGAATTGTCCGCAAGTGTTACGCGTATACCAAGGTGAGCAGCATCGGCGTGGAGAAAGACTACCAGTGTGGATGTTTCGGTATGCGCGCCGGCTGGTATCAGGCAATGGGATTGGAGGTGAAAGAGAATCTGGTTAAATGCCTAAAAGATGGAGCCGATCGATGTGAGATCACGGTTGAGAACATAGTCTATCCGCATCCATGATGAATGGTTCATTCTACTCTTCGGACGAAGCTAAGATCATCTGAAGGAAACATTTTTGTGATTCTACTGTCACGATAGTATGGAGGTGCATTATGGAAATTGGAAAACATTGGAAAACGATTCAAATGGTATTCCAAGAATCCGTATTGCACGAGGAGGGTGAGTGATGACGACTGAGAAGACCTCGTATATTGGCTTCACCTGCGCCTACACGCCGTTGGCTCTGATCGACGCAGCTGGCTATGTGCCTTACCGGATCCTTCCCATGGGGGATTCGCCTGACCAGGCGGGACAGATTCTTCACGACAACCTGTGCCCTCATGTCAAACGGGTTCTGGATCGGGCCATGGACAACGATTTGCCAGAGCTCGCCGGCGTTGTACTACTCAATAGCTGCGATGCGATGAGGCGCCTGGCCGATGCCTGGCAAAAGGTCAGACCGAATGATCGAGTCATTCTTATTGATCTGCCTATTACATCGGATGACTCCGCCGTCTCCTATTTCGGGCAGGAGATGTCCCGCTTGGCAGACACCCTGTTCCATTGGAAAGGACGACTTGTCTCTTCCGAGGCTATTGCCAAAAGCATCGAGAAGTTCAATCAATTGGCATCCCTTTTCAGGTCTCTCCGTCAATGCCTTTACAGTGGAAAGGTAAGCGGCGGGGCGGCTTACCTCCAGAATCTTTATAATGTGGCTGTGACTCGGCCCTTTCATGAGACCTATCGAATCCTGAAAGGTGTTTTGGAGGAAAGGAAAACCCCTTCCAGCAGTCATGATGGGGTCCCGATTTTTCTTTTCGGCAACGTATTGCCTGATCCCGAAGCCCTTGACCTATTCGAGTCATGCGGGGTTAGGATAGTAGACGAGGACCTATGTACCGGATCGAGAATATTTGCTCCCATAGAAATAAAGATTGGGGAAGGATCGGAGGAAATCTTTACGCAACTGGCCCGCGGCCTTCTTGGACGATCTCGTTGCGCTCGGACACTCCTTCCTATGCAACCAGGTGTGATTGCAGAGGAGGTCCTGGCGCGGGCCACTGCATGCAAGGCCCAAGGCGTGATTGCCTGCACGGCGAAGTTTTGTGATCCGTATATCGCCCGGATCCCGGGGGTGCGGGAGGTCCTCCGAAAGGCGGGTCTGCCGATGCTGCAGATCGAGGGAGATTGCACGATGCGGTCTTTTGGTCAACAACGAACCCGTATTCAAGCTTTTACGGAAATGTTAAGGGGGTGAACCATGATGAAGCAGTTCTTTGATGATGCGGTGTCGAACACAGAGGCCAGGCTTCTCGACCATTACACCGGCAGGCTAAGATTCACACTGGAAATGTTCAGACTTTGCCAGAGGCTCTATTCCGGTACCCATCGCGTGGCATTGTGCGGTGTATGCGCCCCTTTCGATCTCTTAAATGCGATGGGAATCAACTCATGTTTCGTGGAGTTCCTGGGCGGGGTGCTTGCCGCGTCAGGAAGCGCTGGCCCGTTTCTGGAGGAGGCCGAGCACGTCGGCTTCCTGGCGGACAGTTGTGGCTGGCATCGGGCGGTGATCGGGGCAGCAGCCAAGGGGATGATGCCGGTACCCAATTTAATGGTAGCCACCAGCAGCCCTTGCACCGGCGGGGTTGCGGCGGTCGAACACCTGGCTCGAACGTTTGATTGTCCTTTATACGTGTTGGCCATACCTCCTGACGATTCTGAAAGAAGCGTTCGTTACTTGGCCGACCAATTGAGAAGTATGGTCGATTTCGTGGCTGCACATACAGGCGAAACACTGGATGAAGGTCGGCTGCGAGAGGCCATGAATAAGACGAACGAGGCTCGGGAGGCCGCAATCGAAGTGTTCCGTCTTGCCCAAAGGATTCCTTCTCCGGTCAGAGGGACAGATCTCAAGAACTTCGGGCTGGTGATGCCCCTGTTTTTTGGCACCGAGGCTGCTGTTGAGATTGCTCAGGCATATCGTGATGAATATGCTGCCCGCTTAGAACGAGGAATCGGTGGTGTGCCGGGCGAGCGTCTTCGGCTGATGTGGTTGCAGGAAGCCATCCAGTTCAAACATCCGCTGATCAAAATGCTGGAAGAGGGTTACCAGGCGGCCATCGTTGTTGACGAACTGAACGATGTCTATTGGGAACCCATCGATGTAGATGACCCCTATGTCGGGCTTGCGCGGCGGACAATATCATACCCCTTCAACGGACGGGTGGAGCGCAGACTAAAGCAGATCAAGAAGCTCGTGCAGGCATACAAGATAGACGGGGCGATCAATCCCTGCCATTGGGGGTGCCGCCAGGGCACGGGCTCCAGAGGCCTTGTGGGTGCAGCCCTGAAGGAACTTGGTGTTCCGGTGATCAACCTGGAGGTTGATTGTGCAGATTCACGAAACTTCGCCGAAGGACAGCTGAAAACCAGACTGGAGGCGTTTATGGAACTGCTGGGCAGCCGCCCCGGACGGCGATCCATGAATGAACGAGAATGACCTTGTATTATCTGGGTGTCGATTTAGGAAGTCTTTCCTGTGATGCTGTGCTCCTGGACCATGACGGGACGATACTGGCTGCGTCAGTGGTCCCGACCGGCGCGCGTAATCGTGAAGCCATTGCCCGCGCCACGCAAGAGGTGCTGGACATCGCGCGGATTTCCGAGAACGAAATCAAGGCTATCGTATCCACGGGGTACGGTCGAGACCGAGTGGAAGGGCGATTGGCCGCTGTGACTGAAATTACCTGTCATGCGCGAGGAGCAGAAGCTCTCCTTCCGGGAACGCAGGTACTGATAGATATTGGTGGCCAGGACAGCAAAGCGATCCGACTGGACGGCGAAGGGAGGGTCCTGGACTTTGCCATGAACGACAAATGCGCGGCCGGAACCGGGCGATTCCTGGAAGCCATGGCCAGAGCCCTGCAAGTGGACATCGAGGAACTCTGCGAACTCGACCGCGGTGCTTCGGAAAACCTTACGCTGAGCAGCATGTGCACGGTATTTGCCGAAAGCGAGGTGGTTTCCCTCATCGCTGAAGGGGTCGAGGTCAAAGAGATCGTTGCCGGCCTGAACCGGGCTATCGCTTCCCGTATCGCGGCACTGGTCAAGCGAGTCGCGCCAGATGTTGCAGGACTCAAGGTTGCTATGTCAGGCGGAGTCGCGCGCAACCATGGCGTCGTCCGGGCGCTAAGCTCCGCACTGAACACCAAGGTTTCCGTTCCGCAGCAGCCGGATACGGTCGGGGCATTAGGAGCCGCGCTTGTCGCTCGAGAGCGGATGCTGCTCTAATTATATCTAAAGAATATGGAGGTGCATTATGGAAATCGGCAAACATTGGAACACGATTCGAATGGTATTCAAGGAATCCCTTGACAGTTTCATGCATTACGCAATAGCAACGGTGAACGAAGACGGCTCTCCGCATGTAACGCCTATTGCGTCACTTTTTCTCCGTGAGAATAAAACAGGTTTTTACTTTGATGAGTTCCCGGTCCATATGTCAAGAAATATCGAGCGAAATCCACGGGTATGTATCCTTGCAGTAAATAGTAATATATCTTTTTGGCAAAAATCGCTCTTGGCTGGAAAATTTGAGACCCCACCCGGAGTGAGACTGATGGGCTCTGTGGGAAAAAAGCGAGAAGCGACAGAAGAAGAAATCGCCAAGTGGCAAAATCATGTCAAACTTGCACGTGGAACGAAAGGGCATGATCTTATGTGGAAAAATATGCGAACGGTCAGGGATATCTATTTCGACTCTTTTGAACCCGTTTCGTGTGGGGAAATGACGCAAGATCTGTGGAAGTAGATTCATTTAATACAAGTCTCTATGATGCCTAAAGACGGGGAGTATCCAAGAGACTCCGAATTTCTTGACAAACAAAACAACCTAAAGGAGGCAACAAATGAAAATATCAGAGGACGTATGGAAGTTATACCAAGAGCGTTTAGGCTATACCGATGACGAGATGAAGAAATTTAGGCAAAATCCGAGAAATGAAGATGTCATTTCCAAGGCAGCCTCATTAATGAATAAGACGATTGTTGTAGAAGTCGTAGACTCACATGGATGCAATAGTCAGCATAAGGTGGGTGATAAGTTCTACTTTGATGGGTCAGGCAATCTGTTAACCAAACTTTGCCCCAAAAGGATCTGTTTCGGGGCGCTGAATTCAATGCCGGCATTAATTTCTATGGCGCATGAACTCTTCTATGCGGGTGTTGACCCGAACGGGATGCGATTTAAGAGAGTAGGTTGCTCCGATGTGGGTTTGCAATGTGGGGGATGGGGGCGTGTGGTCATGGAGATTAAGGTGGAAGATCGCAAGAAGACGAATGAGTGACAAAATATGAGTTCCATGGCCAACGGCAAATATTCAGCGATCAATGATAAATGAATAGCTGAAGACTCTCCGTTTCCTAAGATGGTCACATTTCGTGAGCTTCTCTGGTCTAAAGACTTAGACTGAACCTAACAGAGGTAGACAGAAAGGAGAAATGGTCATGAAGAAAGAGGCGGAAATACTAAAACAGTACGCACGGGCTGATTTTTCTAAGAGAATGTATTTGTTCTTACAATTCCCTAACCTGAGGGATACTTTTCAAGAGATTGAACGCAACAGATTTTGCTGCTCAAAGGACTTCTGTATATGCGACTGAACAGCCTAGCATAGAAGAATGTTTCGGGCTCCTATTGTGTCTCAGTCGAATCATCGGGACAAAGAGATTGAAAAATTCAAAGTGGATAGGTAGGACAGAAATCTGCTTCATGTTAGGGCACAGGAGGATACTGAGACGGGGACCTTCAGCAGATCTGCAGCGTATATAATATTGTCTCTGGCCGTCCTTTTCGGTGGGGTGTTGCTTATGGCATTCTTGGTATTTTTTCTGGCTGGTTCATCAGAGCTAAGATTATTTATTTAAGCGTTAAAAATATTGATAGCATAAGGAGAATGAATAAAGATGAGAAAACTACCAAGATATCGATACTGCTTTGTCTGCGGGAGAAACAATCAAGCAGGAACAGATGTTATCTGGATAGATACTGAAGAAGGAGTCATCGGTGAATATTGGGCGAACAAAAAACATATTAGCTATGAAGGGATAATTCACGGCGGAATTTTATCAGCACTTCTTGACGAAGGCATAGGGTGGGCTGTTGCATTAAAAGAGAGAAAGTGGTTAGTAACCCGCGGATTAAATGTAATATTTAACCAACCAGTTCCCGTCGGCAAGAAGGTGACCGTAAAGGGATTTTGGTCGAATGATCAACCCATTGATAAAAAATATCGTACAGGAACCGGTATCGTCATTGACGATGAAGGGATTGTCTACGCCTCAGGAGAAGGAAAATATTTTCCTGTATCGGAAGAATTTGAATTAAACCTGACGAAATTGCTGGAGATTCCCGATGATGCGACAAAAGAGGTTACCATTGAAGATATCTGGGGTAGCCCTTAATGATGAGGTCTGATACAATGATAAGCCATGTTCATCATACTTACCTGTTTGCCTCAAATATCGAGACCAGCCTAAAAGTTTGTCAGGAAATGTTCGGAGAAGAAAAACTGGCGGATTTAAATAGGGGTGGAAGCACAGAATGTGTTTCTCGCCATTGGCCGGGGGCGGCTTCATTTTTATGACCAACCGCCGCACATGTCAAACGAAAGGGGTTAATCGATCAATATCAATGCGGGATCTTTCAGCGGCTTGAAGGCTGTTAAGGAGGATGAGGCATAAAATATTTCATCACTCCCCGAGCAGAAAGCTGCACGATGCAACCAGAAGGAAAATGTTCCGGGGATTTTCAGTTCTATTTTTAAGGAGGTAAAAAATATGAATCCAAACGAAGTCAAACTTACTCCGGAACAAAGGGAAAGGCTCTTACGGGACATCTGGATTTCGCATGATGGGCAATGGGTATTAAAAACTGTCCAGGAGCACGGCTTTGATATAGCCAATAAGCTAAATCATGCAGTGATCAGGTCGCTTGGGAAGTTAGAGATAAAGCGGCTGATGGCCGTGACAAAATTAGGGGAGATCAAGAATTCGGAACATTTCAAAAGGCTCTTAGATATTGCCTGCGGTCTCTATATGCCTGAAGAGCATCAATACGAGATTAAACGATTAGATGATAACTCTGTTTTGGGCCACGTCCTCGAGTGTTATGTCTTTAAGAATGTGAGTAAGGCGGGAGTAAAAAATTATTTCCGCTGTGCGGCCAAACCTCGATTCACGGGTTGGTTGGAAGGTTCCGCTTTACAAGGCGAGGTCATTGCCGAAAGGGACACAGATAACTGCAATGGAACCTGTGAGATTATCTTTAAAATCAGATGGTGAATGGTGAAAATCCTCTTCTGGAAGAGTCCTATTCGTTTAACTTTTCATAAGTAGAGGAGAGTAACAAATGTTCCCGAATGAGGTGGATTTTGTGAACCTCGATAAAAGGGATCTTTTTATAGAGACGACCAGCGAGCTTGAAATTAGGTCTAAAAGCACATAGGGAGGATCCTAAATATGAAGTCGCTCGAAAAAGATGAACTCAAGGAGCTCCTGATCAAGGGCTGGATGACTCACGATGCCATGTGGTTTTACAGTTGCCTGCAGGAATGCGGGATCGAGAAGACGAACAGGATAAACATGGCTGCTATCAGGGCCATGTCGGCGATAGAGATCAAACGCATCCAAAAGGCTGTGGGCGCGGGGAAACTTGATACGTTTGATGAGTTTAAACGGTTTTTTGAAATAACCATGGAGATCGCAATCGGCGAATTTATGAAATATAGGTATAGCCTGCCTACAAACAACAGAATGCATGGTGAATGGGAGTCATGCTTTGCTTATGAAGGAGTGAAAGCGCTGGGAGTCATCGACCGCTATGAATGCGGCATCATGCTGCGGATCGATACCTGGCTCGACACCCTGGGCATCAAATATGAAGTGGAACCCAAAGTGACAGGATGTATGATGCACACCGACGGCAAATGCTTTCGAGATTACAGGTTTTTCTTTGACAAATAAATCGTCAAAGGAGGAGATAAGATGAAAATTAACGAAGACGCATGGAATTTCTACCAAAAACATTTAGGCTACAGCGATGACGAGATGAAGAAATTCAGGCAAAATTCAAGAAATGAAGATGTCATTTCCAAGGCCCCTGTATTAATGAATAAGACGATTGTTGTAGAAGTCGTGGACGCGCATGGGTGTAATAGTCAGCATAAGGTGGGTGATAAGTTCTACTTTGATGGATCTGGCAATCTTCTGACCAAACTTTGTCCCAAAAGAATCTGTTTTGGGGCACTGAATTCAATGCCGCCATTGATTTCTATGGCACATGAACTCTTCTATGCTGGTGTTGACCCGAACGAAATGCGATTTAAGAGGGTAGGTTGCTCCGATGCGGGGTTGCCATGTGGGGGATGGGGACGTGTTGTTATGGAGGTCAGCGTAGAAGATCGCAAGAAGACGACTGAGTGAACCCCGTTAGAAATTCCAGTCGTTGCGACTCGAAACCGAGCGGGGCATCAAACCCCGCCGGAATTATTCTAAAATCTAATCCTGCTATAGCGGGACTGCAGAGCAGCGGGGCATCATTTCTAACGGGGTGAAAAATATGAGTTCCATCGCCAATGGCAGATATTCAGCGATCAATGATAATCAAGTATTCTGTCCAGCCATAGGTTGCGCGCACCGCATACGATTGTAAGGAGGAGTGAGGTATGGCCAAAGCATATGTACTTTTGTTCGATGGTTATGCCGATTGGGAACTTGGACACGTACTCGCTGAACTTCGTCGTCATGGCAAGGTAGAGGTAGTAAGCGTAGGTTTTACCGACCGAGCTGTTGTCTCGATGGGCGGCCTCCGCGTGATCCCAGACACCATCCTATCACACGTTGATCCACGAGACGTCCTCATCTTTATAAAAAATACCTGTTGAATACCGCCCAGCTCTGCTGGGCGGATGAAAACAGGTTCGCGAAGCGATAAGACATGGTATAAGTACTGCATGAGCTCGATAAAAAGAACAAGCCATGCGGTCTACGATTTGAAATATCATATGGTATGGGTTCCCAAATATCGGAAGATGATATTGGGAGGTGAGTTGGCAAAAAGGCTTAAGATGAGTTTTGAGCAAATATCGGAGAGGTACGAGTTTGAGATAGATACGATGGAGGTAAAGGATGATCATGTTCATTTATTTTTGTCTGCCCCTCCTCGGTATTGTCCGGCAGAGATTGTGCAGATCATAAAGAGTATCTCGGCGAAAATGGTGTTCAAGCAGTTTCCAGAGGTGAAGAAAGAGCTTTGGGGTGGAGAGTTTTGGAGTGATGGGTATTTTGTTCGGTCTGTTGGAGACAAAGTTACCTCTGAAGTCATACGTCGCTATATAAAGTATCAGCAACAGGAGCAATTAAGTTTTGAATTTTAATGCCCCGCAGCTCTGCTGCGGGGTTCTTTACTATACCAGGAGGCTACATCTGGGAAGGAGAGTACCCTGCTGCTGCGCTTGAGCAAATCTTGCACCGTTTAGAAGAACAGAGAATACCCATTGCGGCAATCTGTGCTGCAACCGTTGCAGTGGCTCGTGGCGGGCTCCTGCATGGCCGAAAACATACGAGCAACTCAAAAGAGTATCTATCAAAAATGTATCGAGACTATTCAGAAGGTGCAAATTATGTAAATACCCTGGCAACTCGAGATAGACACGTCATTACTGCCAGCGGTTTGGGCTCAATTGAATTTACCATGGAAATATTCACCGAGCTTGACCTATTAACTCCTGAAATGATGTCGATCTGGTATGAAGCATTCAAACATGGGAAATATCCTCGAAATGCCTAACGAGCGCATCAACCGGACGGCGCGGCCACGTATTCTTTTCAAGTCCGTCCTACAAAAGGTGAGTCTTTAACAGTCAGGTGCCGCCAGTTATGCGCAGTGTTGAGGCTGTAGAAAAAGTCAATCTCGCGCCAGACCGGTAAGTTGGAAGAAAATGCGACCTCTCAGGTATGCTCTGTATGCGACGATCTCATGCTGGGGAGGGGTCAAGACCCTCGAAAACCACCCCTTAATCGCAGTGAGGGACTTTTTCTACAGGCTCGTTTAGCCGCCTGTTCATTCGTGCAAGTATTGGAGGTTTTTTATGATGCAAGAAGACTTTTCATTCAGGATCGGAAAATACGCATCTAAATGATGAACCCAATTTCAACTTTCAGTTAAATCGAACGATCATGTGGAGCGGGGGGGATGTGGATGAACTAAGGCGTGTTGGTCCTAAAATCAAAGATTCTTCATCGTGGGAAACTGAGTTAGTTGGCTTAGCTGAAAAAGCTCTATCTGAAGGCAGGATTGTTCACGCGATTGCTTACTTCAGAATGGCGGAATTCTTTATGTTTGATGGTAACCCGAGAAAGCTAGAAATCTACCAAAAGGCTAGAACCTTATTCTACAATCACTACGCTGATATCTTTGAAAACGGACTAATCACTCGAAAAAGTGTTCCGTATGAAAATGCTCAACTGCCGATATGGATCTCCTTGCCAGAGAAACAGCCTGTCAAGGATGTAATTCTCCTGCACGGGGGAAATGACTCGTACATGGAAGAATTCTTGCCCATCATTCTCTATCTTCGCCACAAGGGGTTTGCTGTCTGCCTGTTTGAAGGCCCTGGACAAGGAGAAGTATTGCGCGAACAAGGCATTCCCTTTACCCATGAATGGGAAAAACCCGTTGGAAAAATCTTGGACGAATTCAACTTGAAAGATGTTACCATCATCGGTATCTCACTAGGGGGTATGCTGGCACCAAGAGCAGCGGCGTATGAAAAGAGAATCAAACGTGTCGTGGCATGGAGTATCCTTCCCAACTTGCTTGATCTGATCATCTCTACCAGAAAGAAAAGCTTACAACAAATCATCCGACTATTGTTTGGACTTAAAGGCTAAATCGCTAATCAACTTTGCCATCAAGCGTCAAATGGAAAAAGACCCTCTCGCTAAATGGGGAATTAAACACGGAATGCATAACATGGGAGTCGATTCGGCTTATGAGTATTTGGCGAAAGCGGACCGTTTTCAAATCACCAATATCGCCCATCTCATTGATCAAGATTTTCTCTTAATGGGGGCATCGCGTGATCATTTCATCCCTGTTGAGTTCTATAAGACGGAAATAGACCATCTCACAAATGTTCAGTCAATGACCTTTCGGCTATTCACCGAAAAAGAAAACGCTGGGAATCACTGTAATGCGGGAAACACGAAACTAGCGATGGACACTATAATGGAGTGGATAGAATTCGTAAAATCACATTCTGTGACGATCAGAAATTGATACCAACCTATGAGAAACAAGGCATTGGCGGCTAACCACGGCTTGCAGCGGATCACCGGAGGCTCCCGCTGAAGCCGGCCGTTGTTGGGTGGATTTATTGATAATTACGTATCATGAGTAATGAAAGGAGGCGAAACTTATGCCAATACTATCAGAGACTGAGGCATTTGAAGCAATGTCCAAACCACAACTGATCGAATTGTTGAAGCTTTATGCCCAGCTTTTGCTCACTGTTGATGGTCTCTGGTTTATGGGGACAGAAAAGGCAAAGGGTATGGATGATGCGATCAGAGTCGATAAGGAGGTTTGGCGTCAGTTCGGTGCACTTGAAGCTAATCGTATGAAAAAGTTCGTAGGAATGGACTCTATTACAACGGTCGAGGACGTTTGCAAAATCGTTCTTTTAAGCCCAATGTGGGTTAGTGTGGGACCTAAAGCTGAAATTCAGAACGGTAGATGTTTCTTGTCGGTAACTAACTGCCATCCTCAGAAAGCCAGGATAAGGCAAGGTCTCGGTGAGTTCCCTTGCAAATCAGTGGGAGCAGCATATTTCGAAGGATTTGCGGCTGCGCTCAATCCTAATCTTAAGTACCGGTGCGTATTCTGTCCCCCTGATCAACACCCCGAGAATGAGTGGTGTAAATGGGAAGTCGGTTGGTTTTAAAACCAACAAGGCCACCCAAGAGGTCAATCAACCCGACGCAGAATAGCGTCGGTGGGTTTAAGTGCAGGTAGTTGCCTGCGCGGGTTATTTCTACCGTTGGGTTCCAGGAGAACATTGAAATGGAGACCTTCCGCAGATCTGTAGCCTATGTGGTATTGTTTCTGGCCGTCCTTTTCGGCGGCGCCTCGCTGATGGCATTTTTGTTGTTTATTCTAACTGGCTCGCCCCAGCTATTAAGCCTTAACTTTCATGCCAGCAGAGTGCTCTGGTGGGATACCGCTCTCTCCATGGCCTTCTTCATTCAGCATAGCGGGATGGTTCGAAGGTCATTCCGCCAGCGGCTGGCCCACTTCTTTTCAGAGGAGTATCAAGGTGCTTTGTACGCAATCGCCTCAGGTATCGTCTTGTTGGCAGTGATTGTTCTGTGGCAGAAGTCAGCGCCTGCCTTCTGGGTATCTCATGGCGTATTCCGCTGGTCGTTCTACGTAGTCTATTTGCTGTCATTCACTGGATTTATCCGGGGTACGAGAGCACTGAAAGTCTTTGATCCCTACGGCCTTAGGCCGATCTTGGGTCGTTTGAGGGGTAGGAAGCCAAGGCCCATGTTGTTCGTGGTCAGGGGGCCTTACCGTTGGGTGCGCCACCCTCTCTACCTTTTCATGATATTGATGATCTGGTCTTGCCCGGATTTGACGAGTGACAGGCTGCTATTCAATGCTCTCTGGACGGTCTGGATAGTGATCGGTTCAATACTTGAAGAACGTGACCTTGTATTGGAATTTGGTGACGTCTATCGTGAATATCAGCGTAAAGTACCCATGTTGATTCCGCGGCGCGTTCGTCCGATTTAGTAGGTTGAATTCAGGGGATTCGAGAGACAGTGCGCCACGAGGGTGGGATTATTGATGTGGTGTACGGGGGCGGAATCACCCGTAGTAGTGAGGAACTCCTGCCATGGGGAGAGTGCGCTTGTAATTTTTCTTGGGTAAACCCTTGGCTTTGCCGGAGGCTATGATTTCTTTTTTAAGGAGGTATAACATGGAAGGATGGACCGAAAAAGAAATTAAGAACAAGGAGTTAAGGGCACCGTGTGGTATCTTTTGCGGTGCATGCCCGCTTTACATCTCAACGAGGGACGAAAATGAAAAGTTTAGGACTATTATAAGCAGTATCTGGGGAACAAAACCTGAAGAGACGAAATGCTTCGGGTGCATGCAACCAGACCCACCGAAGAAGCTTTTTGGTTTTTGCAAGACATGTGCGATAAGGCGATGCGTAAAATCAAAAGGATACTATTCCTGCCATCAATGCAAGGAATGGCCCTGCGATATGATGGAAAAAGGCGATTTTGCTGATGCTGTTCCTTCTCCACTTAGAAAATCAGTTTTAAGGGTAATGAAAAGATCAATTCCGATATGGCGGGCCAAAGTTGCCGAATACGGTGATGAGAAGGGCAGTGTAGAGTGGGCTCGGGCAGAATGTGAACGCTATCATTGTCCCTCATGCGGAAAACCACTTTACAGAAGTGCACAACATTGTAGAGCCTGTAAAATACCAGTGGCCGATGAATTGGATGGCGCTATCTGATTTTTTTACTAAGGAGATGCGGCCGGGGAAAAAGAATTCAGAATTGCGCGTATTGTAGTGAATATCCGTGCCAGAACCTAAGGAATTTCTTTGTGCTGGTGCCACATGAAAAAGCCAATCTGTAAGAAATAAGAAAGAGATTTTAACAATAACGCCTAAAAAGGAGGAGCATATGGTCAACACAATATATGAAAAGTTGCGTGAGCACTTGGATTCTCTCCCCACAGGATACCCCAAAACCGAGAGCGGGGTGGAGCTGAAAATTCTGGAAAAGCTTTTTACGGAAGAAGAAGCGGAAATCGCCTGCCAGCTGAAACCGGTGCCGGAATCTGCCGAGCAAATTGCCCAGCGGCTGGGGCGGGATCCCCAAGCAGTCGCCGACCTTCTTTATCGTATATCCCAAAAAGGTCTTATCTTTCGGATTAAATATAAAGAAATTTACCATTACATGGCCATGATGTTCATCGTAGGAATCTTCGAGTACCAGGTGCATAAGCTTGACCACGAAATCGCAGAATTATTGGAGACCTACCACCAAGAAGCCATGAGTAAAGAACCCCGCAGCAGAGCTGCGGGGCATTAAAATTCAAAACTTAATTGCTCCTGTTGCTGATACTTTATATAGCGACGTATGACTTCAGAGGTAACTTTGTCTCCAACAGACCGAACAAAATACCCATCACTCCAAAACTCTCCACCCCAAAGCTCTTTCTTCACCTCTGGAAACTGCTTGAACACCATTTTCGCCGAGATACTCTTTATGATCTGCACAATCTCTGCCGGACAATACCGAGGAGGGGCAGACAAAAATAAATGAACATGATCATCCTTTACCTCCATCGTATCTATCTCAAACTCGTACCTCTCCGATATTTGCTCAAAACTCATCTTAAGCCTTTTTGCCAACTCACCTCCCAATATCATCTTCCGATATTTGGGAACCCATACCATATGATATTTCAAATCGTAGACCGCATGGCTTGTTCTTTTTATCGAGCTCATGCAGTACTTATACCATGTCTTATCGCTTCGCGAACCTGTTTTCATCCGCCCAGCAGAGCTGGGCGGTATTCAACAGGTATTTTTTATAAAGAGATAATTCGTCCCCAGACCCCACAGCTCAGGGTCGTGCCTGTACGGGAAAGCTTAGACCCGGCCATAGAAATCCAGCCTTATGATGAGTTGCGGAAGATCGTTCTATCCCAGAAGACCATTGCCTTGGCGGATTGTATCTGCCGGGAGAAAAGTGCGCTTCTGGGTCACCCTTGCAGTAAACCCATGGAAACCTGTCTTTTATTTGGGCCCATAGGCGAGTACTACATCGAAAACGGCATTGGCCGGAGGATCACCTGCGAAGAGGCCCTGAAGGTTCTGCAACAAAGTGAGGAAGCGGGCTTGGTGCCGAGTCCGGCGAATGCGCAAAAGACAGCGGGAATATGTAACTGCTGCGGCTGTTGCTGCGGGGTGTTAAAGGCCCTCAAACTCCACAGCCATCCCAGCAGCTATGTAAAGTCAAATTTCTTCGCCCAGGTTGATGAGGACCTCTGTACAGGCTGCGAAACCTGTCTGAAAAGGTGCCAAATTGAGGCCATCTCCGTGGAGGACGACCGGGCCCGAATTGACCTCAAGCGCTGCTTGGGCTGCGGACTTTGTGTGACGACCTGTCCCACCAAGGCGCTCTCCTTGCGCAAAAAAGATGCCCGAGAGGCTTATGTGCCTCCACCAAAACACATCGATACGTACTTGCAGATCTCCAAAGAAATGGGGAAGATCTAAAAAACGCTCAAGATCAGAACGTCAACTCGTCAAAAGTGTTTCG
The DNA here is from genome assembly GCA_963827685.1 of uncultured delta proteobacterium. Taxonomy (GTDB): domain Bacteria; phylum Desulfobacterota; class BSN033; order BSN033; family UBA1163; genus UBA1163. The sequence continues at coordinate 266,897 of CAWHBU010000004.1, forward strand.
GGAGGTATATGTGCCCCGGGGGTGTTTTTTGAAAAAGGTTCAACATGGATCACAACCCCCAGGCTTTGCAGTTCATACTATAACCCATTAAAATTGCCATTCATCTTCTTATCCAAGGAGGCTTTTATGAGCAAGGATGAAATAAGGGAATATGGTTATAGTTTGGGTGTGGATGTTGTGGGTTTTGCTTCCATACAGGATTATAAATCCGAAAGATCACCGGATCCGAAGAGCATTTTGCCGGATGCGAAATCAATTGTTGTTCTTGGACATCGCATGATCGACGGCGCACTGGATGGCAAGAATCCTCGGATCAATATGGCGGGCCGGATGGTCGTGATGGACACATCCAAAAGTCACCTTTATCTCATGGCCAAATTTGTTGAAAAGAGATTTAAGGTGAGAGCAGCGACGGTATTACCCTCTTATCCGCTGGATATGGAAGCACCGGCATTGGGGCTCTTGGGAGATTTGTCCCTGCGTCATGCCGCAGTCGCCGCAGGTGTTGGGGTGTTCGGGCGGCATAATCTTATTATTCATCCTCGTTTTGGATCGCGTCTCAGCTTTACGGGGTTACTGACGGAACTGCCTCTTGCCTCTGATCCGCCCATTAAAGAAGAACTTTGCAATGGGTGTGGTTTATGCGTCGAGGCTTGTCCTGGAGGGGCCCTTGATACCGAAAAGAGGACAGAGGAACTGAAATGCTTACGGGCCTCACAGCCGTATGGCATCGGTAGCGCAGTCGGTTACATTCGGAAATTTTTCGGTAAATCCGTGGATGAGCAGAAAGCCTTGATCAAAGATCCGTTTTTCATGAGCCTCTACCAGGCGTCATTCATCGGATTTCAATACGCCTGCTTCAATTGCATCGCTGTTTGTCCAATAGGTGAAATATGTTAGTCGTTGGCTGTTGCATCGGAATTGCTGTCGTTCTAACCGGGAAAAAATTAAAGGGGTTTGAAATATGCGCTTGACTTTTAGATACCTCAGCGCTATATTTTGTGTAGCGCTACATAAAATATAGCATACGTTCCGGAGGAATCATGCCGACACCAAAAGCCGGGATCAAGGTAAAGGGTTCTCGAACCGGACGCCCCATTATGGCGATTCTGGATCTTTTGGGCAGGCGATGGGCCCTGAGGATTCTTTGGGAGCTCCATCAAAGCGGCCCCAACAGCTTCAGAACCCTTCAAAAACTGTGCGGCGATATTTCGCCGACCGTGCTCAACTTGCGCTTGAAGGAATTGCGCGAGGCCGGCATCGTCGAACTGCGGGACAGAGAAGGATATTTGATCACCGAGGAAGGTGTCACCCTGGGCAAGATCATTGATCAGCTCAACATTTGGGCAAAGCGCTGGGCCGGACGAAAGAATTCGTCGAAACTCCCCTGCCGAAAAAAAAGATCTTCACAAGAATCAACTCCCAATAAATATGCAAAACCATAAGGAGGTCATTATGGCGCATCATGTCCACCATGTTTATCTCTTTGCGTCCGACATCGAAAAAAGCCTGGCTTTTTATCAAGCGTTCTTCGATGGCGAGATCATTTTCGATATGGAAATTGCGGGGGCACGCAACGTTTTTATGAAGGTCGGCATCGGCAGGATTCATTTCTATGATCAGCCTCCGAAAATGTCTGGTGCCGGTAGCATCCACCATTTCGGCGTCCAGACGGATGATGTAGAAAGAGACTACCAGCGGATGAAAACCGAGGGTGTTGCTTTCAACAAGCCGGTCATTGACCTGGGATACATGGAATACATCATGGTGCCCGCGCCGGACAACGTCCTCATTGAACTGTTTGAAGTCAACAAGGCGCTCCTCCCGGCCGAGTATCATGATTATTTTGCCTGAAAGGCTGTTCGGTAGATATTTGCGGTAGCATTTTTGAGGAGGCATTATGCGCAAAGACTATGGCATTATAGATGTTTGGATGCAGCACCCAACCCTGAAATTCGTAAGTCAGCCCATGTTCGATTCCCTCAGGAGGTGGGTGGGGGCAGAAAGATTAACAGAGGAGATCCCGGTAGAGGTCACCATCGCTGCGATGGATGAGGCAGGTGTTCGATTGGGTTTGATATGTGCCTGGTGGGGTCCGCAGGGGCCACTTATCTCAAACGATGAAGTCGCAGCCCTTGTCGCGAAGTATCCAGACCGATTTGTTGGGATCGCATCCGTTGATTTATACAGACCGATGGATGGCATTCGTGAACTGAGACGTTGCGTAAAAGAGCTTGGATTTAAAGGCCTTAGAATCGTCCAGTGGCTCTGGAACCTGCCCCCGACAGACAGACGTTATTACCCCTTGTATGCGGAGTGCATTGAACTTGGCATTCCCATCTGTCTCCAAGTAGGTCATACTGGCCCTCTGCGGCCTTCAGAACCAGGTCGACCTATCCCCTATATCGATGAGGTGGCCATTGAATTCCCTGAACTTATAGTCGTGTGTGGGCATATAGGATATCCCTGGACAGTGGAGATGATTGCCGTTGCAATGAAACATCCAAATGTTTACATTGACACCTCGGCCTACATTGCCAAGAGATATCCAAAGGAGTTGGTAGACTATCTGAAGAAGAACGGACGAGAAAAGGTTCTCTTCGGCACGAACTACCCTATGATTACCGCAGGGATGTGTTTGAAGGATCTGGATGCACTCGAACTCGGCGGGGAGGTAGAGAAACTTTTTTTGTGTGAGAATGCAAAACGAGTATTTGGGCTTCAGTAGAACTGGGCTCCGAAAAGAGCGACTCGTTTTTTTTTAGGATTAAGTGGGGGCCGACTCAAATCTCACAGTCCGGTATAATAAATGTGATTGGAGGATAAAAAATGAAGAAAAATCTTCAATTTTTAACTGAGAAGAAAAGTAAAAAGAGCAAGATTACAATGCTTTCTTGCTATGACTATCCTACTTCTTTGCTTGCTGAACAAGCGGGAGTGGATATTATTTTGGTTGGTGATAGTGTCGGTACAAAGATGCTTGGTTACAAAAGCCCTAATCAAGTTACCATGGAAGATATGATTCACCATGTAAAAGCAGTGCGTCGAGGAGTCACGAATTCATATTTAATGGCCGATATGCCGGTGAGTTCCGTTGAGACTCCCGCTCAAGCGTTAAAAGATGCCCGGATCTTTTTGAACCATGGTGCGGATGGGGTGAAAATTGAAGTATTTGAAACGGAAATCGTATCCCTTCTTTCTGAAAATGGGATCGAAGTTTGCGTGGATCTGATCTACCCCTTCCTACAGCATCGTGACTCGCAGAAACCCGTTGCCAAGCTCTTAGCGGATTATTTCGCGATTGCCGTAAACCATCAACGACACGGAGCCGCCTTGTTGGTCTTTACCATGGCTCCTGAAGAGATAGCCAAATTGGCAACCGAGCAGCTTAAAATCCCTACGGTTGGCGTAGGCTCAGGCAGATATACGGACGGCCAGGTTTTGATTACAGCTGAAATGCTCGGAATGAGTAAAGCGGCTCATTATTATAATAAACTTTACGATACCTTTGAAGAACGAACATTAAAAGCAATGCAGCAATTTGTAAACGAAGTAACAAATAGCGAGTTTCCCACAGAACAGAATTCCCAGCATGTAGGCGAGGACCAGCTTAAGGAAGTCAAAGAATTAGTTAAACGGATGGATAGTATATAAGAATTGACGCTCTCCATGGCTCTTGCTGGGGCAGCGGTTGGGGCGTTTGTTAATGAGGAAAATCATGGAAAAGGAGCTTCTACTCAAAATCGGCGGGATACACAACATTCTGTGTGCTCTGCTGCATGTGATATTTCCCAGAATGTTCAAATGGAGCAAGGTACTGGAATCACTTCCCGGCGATAAACGATTAATCCTTGAACCATCCTTGCATATTATGAACTGGTGCATGGTAGTTTTCTGGGTAATACTTGCGTATATTTCCCTTGTGCATACCTTAGAGCTATTGATACCCGGCCTTGGTAGGACTCTGCTGGTCTCGATCGTGATATTCTGGATTATCCGGATTTTCGTGCTTCAGCCCATATACATAGGTATTAAAAATCGGATGTCCTGGCAGATGATTGGATTTTTCCTGGTCGGGCTTGTTCTTTTCGCAGTGCCGCTCATAGAATCACTTGGATCTCGTTAATATAGCAATAAAAAAGACTATGATTGACCGCACGTTTCAATAGGATGAGCAAGGCCTTGTGATTCATTCAGCCGATAGCTCGAAAGGATTCCTAATAAGTTGTTTTAGAACTCACGGTTTCGCCGGATTCGCGCGGGTTTCGCGGTTTCGGCGTTGACGGCTCCCGGTGAGCCTCAGAATTGGACATGATGAATACCAATGACAGCCTCCTCCGTGTGCTTGACCCATGGCCATGCTGTATTCTGGCCACTGCCCGTATCGCGGGTCTGCCTGAGCGGGAGAATTCCTTCTTCGCTGCTTTTATGCCCCAAGCGATAACGGCCCTCACATTGGGACATCACGTCACGACTGAGGAGGAGTGGACTTGGTATGCAACCATGACAGGAGGAGAGCACTGCGCTGCCGACAATCATGCCAAGAAGCTATGTGAGAGGATCAAAGAGAACTTGATACAAGCGGGGCATGAGGCCAAGCTGGTCAGTTACCCCGGTGTAAGCGGTCTGCAGTTTCGTTATGTCGCAGAGGCCTCAGGCCTGGGGACAATTGGCACCAATGCTTTTCTATTTCACCCTGTATGGGGTCCCTGGATTCATCTACGTGTACTGGCTACAACGGCCATTCTTGACATTCATCCGAAGGAGACAGGTAATCAGTTGTGCAATCAGTGCGGCTTGTGCATCTCAGAATGCCCTGCTGGGGCCATATCGGATGAGTCTTTCGTGGGACATCAGTGTCGATCATACCGCAAAGCCAAAGGGGAATATGAGCCGTATGGATTGAGTGGTGAGCTCAGGTGGTGCAAGCGATGCATTAAAGTATGCCCGCAGGGACAACAACCCATTCCCCGCATAAGCGGTGCATAGACTGTCGAGTAAACGGCTCCAACTGATGGTTTACAGCTGCCGCTGACCCACAAAGATCGGCCAATTTGGGTAGAGGAGAAGGTTTGAGATGAAAGATGAAGAAAGAGATGATCCCTTCCTGGGGGAAAGACTTGTCAAATATGACGAATGGTTAAACAAGGGGCAGATTTCATTTTTGTCAAAGGTCATCCCTGTCTCAGAGTCCCTCAAAGCAAAGGAATGGGTCTTGCCAACCGAGCAGGCCATAGAGGTACTACGAAATGCAAAATCAGTGGCATTGCAGAACTGTGAATGCAGGACTCACTACAAAAGGTGTGACAAGCCGGTTGAAGTTTGTTTCCTGCTGAATGAAGCGGGAGACAAATCCGTCTCCGAGGGCAAGGCCCGTCAGGTGTCTTTGACTGAGGCGACGGATGTTCTAAGAAAAGCAAATGAAAACGGCCTGGTTCATCTCTCCCTATACATGCCCAACCATCAGGTTTTTGCACTCTGCAGCTGCTGCGCGTGTTGTTGCCATGATCTGCAAATTGTAAAGCTTTTTGATCGGAAGGACCTGATGGTCCGTTCTGAATATGTAGCGGTCACTGATTCTGAGATCTGCGTCCATTGCGGGAAATGCATTGAACGCTGCGTGTTTGGTGCTCGGGTATTTCGGGGTGAACAAATGGAATATCATGCTGAAGAATGTCTTGGATGCGGGCTTTGCATTACCACTTGCCCTGTCCAGGCGACATTTATGCAACCCCGGAAATCATAGCCCAGGTAAGTGAGTCGATGGGACATTGCTTCAGAGACAACTTATGAAAAAGTATTATTCCAAATTAAATTGACCTTTCGTTTCGCCATTCGACTTACCAGTAGTGATTCTGGTATTCCTAAGATAGCTTCACTTTGAACTAACCTTCAGCTTTTTTATTTTTTTGGTCACACTTCCCGCTTAGAAAGAGTCAAAAGGAATAGATAACACAACAATCGAGGAAAAACATGGAATCAGATATCGAGATGTTAGTCAGCATTGCGAAAGAGGGTGATAAAAGGGCCCTCGAAGAGCTGGTTTTGAAGATTCAGGATAAAATCTATGGCCTTGCCTTACGCATGCTTTATAATCCGTCCGATGCTGAAGATGCGTCTCAGGAAATCCTACTTAGAATCATTACTCATCTCGGGACTTTCAGGGGAGAAAGCTCCTTTAGCACCTGGATGTACCGGGTGGCGGCCAATCACCTGCTGACTATACGCAAGCGCCGGGCGGAACTCAGGGCCGTGTCCTTTGAGGAATACGGAAAGAGTTGTGATTTAAAATCAGCTATGGATTGGCAGGAATCGCAATCCGAAACACTACAGCATCTTTTTGTGGAAGAGATCAGAATCAGTTGCCTGCAAGGTCTGCTGCTTTGTTTGGATAGGGAACACCGGCTGGCTTATCTCCTGGCGGATGTATTTGATGTCAGCAGTGAACAAGGAGCGGCGATCCTTGATATCACACCTGCTGCCTTTCGCAAGCGCCTTTCGCGGGCGCGGGAACGGATTCAAGATTTTCTGACAAAGAATTGCGCGTTGATCAATCCGGACAATCCCTGCCACTGTGAACGCCAAGTGGTCTCTCAGCTGGATACCGGGAGGTTTGATGATAAACACATGGTTTTTGCCAAACATCCCTGCCGCATCAGGCACGAAGAAAGCGCCTTGATTCGTATCAGGGAAATGGATGAACTAAACCAAATTGCCGTCCTTTATAAGCGCTACCCCGATTTTCGTGCCCCCGCGGTTTTTATCGAAAACCTCAGGGGCTTGGTGGGTTCAAAAAAATATGAGTTGTTGTAAGGGGAAAAAGTAGGAAGGAGAGAAACATGGAGAAAATGATCGCTTTTTGTGGAATCAATTGTGCTGAATGTCCCACATTCTTGGCTACACAGGCGAATGATGATAAAAAACGAATAAAAATCGCAAAGCGATGGTCATTAGAGTATGAGAAACATAAAGATCTTAAACCAGAAGAAATCAATTGCAATGGTTGTTTAACGAAAAATGGTATTCTTTTCAAGTCCTGTAGAGTTTGCTCTATAAGAGAGTGCGGAATGAAACGGAAGGTTGCCAATTGTGCATATTGTGAGGAGTATCCATGCCAAAAATTGAATGATTTTTTAATAGAGGTACCCTATGGAAAAGCCAACCTGGATGAAATAAGAAAAACATTATAAAGGATCAGTACTTACTTCTTAAGGAAAGCAAAATGGAAGATGCAGTCAAACGCTTGTTCCTTCAACTAAATGAAAGGAGAATACGATGGACTACAGACATATGACAGCACCGTGCGGATTGGATTGCTTCAATTGCCCCGTGTATTTGGCCAATGAGAATCAAAAGCTCAGGGCTGTGATAGCCGAAAGATTTGGGATTCCCGAAAAAGAGGCAGTTTGCCAGGGATGTCGAAACGAGGGCGGCACGATCGCCTTCCTGGGTATGACCGAGCCGTGCAATGTCTACCGCTGTATCGAGAAGAAGGGGCTTCGCTTTTGCTGTGACTGCGATGATTTCCCTTGTGACCATCTTCATCCGTATGCAGATCAAGCTTCCCAGAAGCCGCATAATACCAAAGTTTTTAATTTATGCTTAATCAAGAAGATGGGGCTGGAATCATGGGCGCAAACAAAGGCGAAAAGTGTTAGAGACACCTATTTCAACCAGAAGTTTAAGCTGTAGCCAAAAGTAGTTGTATGAAGGCATAATCAAGCGTTCCCTCTGCTTGTGCCGTAAACAGTGGTACCCACCGGTGAGCTTTGACATCGAAAGTGGTCGGCTTTTTCCCGCCCGGACTATCCTTTTCGCTTTGCCTCTTGTGAAATCACTTAGATATCATTAAGATAACAAAAAAAGAATGTGGCTGCTAATAGCATGTTTCATTGGGCGGAGCAGATTGCGATATAAGTTGAGAATTCATCGGAGTCCAGAGCATTGAATAGGAATGATACGAAAAGGAGGAAATACCCATGAGCATCGTGGATCTTAAAAAGGAGGGCGATATTTTCATTCTTACCATGCAGAACGGGGAGAACCGGTTTAATCGTGCCTTCATCGATGCCATGAATCAGGCCCTGGATACAGTCGAAAAATCCAGCGGACCGGCAGCTCTCGTCACCAGCGGCGGGGAGGAAAAATTCTACTCAAACGGCTTGGACCTGGCCTGGCTCACCGGCGATGGTGAGAAGGAGAGACCCCAATTTGTCAAGTCTGTCCTGAAATTCCTCGGACGGGTGATGGCCTATCCCATACCCACGGTGGCTGCGATTAACGGGCATGTCTTTGCTGCAGGAGCGATGCTGGCGCTGGCCCACGATTTCCGAGTGATGCGGGCTGACCGGGGTTTCTTCTGCCTTCCCGAAGTGGATATCAACATCCCGATGGCTCCTGGTATGACTGCCCTGATCAAAAGCCGACTCTTACCCAATGTGTTTCGCTACTCCATTCTCACGGGGGCGCGCATCGGCGGCGTCGAGGCAAAGGAACTTGGTATTGTCGATGAAGCTGTTCCCGCTGAACAGGTGCTACCGCGGGCTATGGCTCGGGTTTCCTCAATGGCCAACAAGGGCCGGGATATCTACGGAAGCCTGAAGCGGGGCATGTATGCGGAGGCAATCGCTTTGCTGGAGAGCGGCGCAGTGAATTTTCCGTGATTCATGCCAAAAGCATCCCGAAGGAGAATTCAAAATGAAGGTCCTTGGAATTATTGGGGGTATTGCCCCAGAGTCAACCGTTGATTATTATCGTTTGATCATTGCCTCATACCGCGAACAGAAGCGAGATGGGAGTTATCCCCCGATCATTATCAACAGCATCGACATGAAGAAGATGCTGGATTTAATAGCGGGTAAGGAGTTAGCAGGAGTAACAGAGTACCTCCTGGGTGAAGTGAAGAAACTGGCGCAGGCAGGAGCCGATTTGGGTTTGCTGGCTTCAAATACGCCGCACATTGTTTTTGAGGACATTCAACGGCAGTCGCCTCTTCCTTTGATCAGTATTGTGGACGCGGCTTGCGAGGCCACGAAAGCACTGGGGATCAAAAAAATTGGCCTGTTCGGCACGCGCTTCACGATGCAGGGAGAATTCTACCCCGAGATATTCTCAAGGCAGGGGATTGCAGTTGTCGTACCTGACTTGGATGATCAGGACTATATTCACGAAAAATACATGAGCGAATTGGTCAATGGCATCTTTCTGGCCGAAACGCGGGAGCGATTGTTGTCAATCGTGGACCGTTTGAAGGAGAAGCAGGGTATTAAAGGCCTGATTCTGGGGGGAACGGAATTGCCATTGATCCTGCGGGATGTAGTCGGCAGGGGGATTCCATTCTTGAATACCACTAAGATTCATGTAGAAAGCGCCATTGCCAAAATGTTTTCGTAGGGAGACGCCAACCTTTAGATGCTTGGGACTTCGATAATATGAAATTTTACAAGTACCACGCCCTTGGCAACGATTATGTGGTTCTGGATCCCCGAGACCAGCCACTTGCTCTTACTTCGGATCAAATCAAAGCCGTCTGTCACCGTCACTATGGCATCGGGTGTGATGGAATTATATTAGGCCCGCTATCATCCACAAAGGCTCCTTTTTTGCTGCGTATTTTTAATCCGGATGGAAGTGAGGCGGAAAAGAGCGGCAATGGTCTTCGTATCTTCTGTCGCTACCTCTGGGACCGCAAGCTGGTCGGCAGCCGAACATTCGATATTGAAACAAAGGGTGGCATGGTTCGATGTCTCGTGTTGGACGGTGGGAAACGAGTTCAGGTTGAGATGGGGCGGGTGAGCTTTTGGAGTAAAGATATTCCCGTTGCTGGAGAGCCCCGTGAGGTGCTGCAGGAGTCGATCACCATTGGCGAGGAGACCTTTCGTTTCAGCGGCGCAACGATAGGCAATCCGCATTGCGTCATTCCGGTTCAAGACCTTTCCCCGGAGTTGGCCAAAAAATATGGCCCTCTTTTGGAGGTTCATCCGTTGTTTCCGAATCGCACCAATGTACAGTTCCTCAAGGTGCTGGATCGGAACAACATCCGGATCGAGATTTGGGAGCGAGGGGCGGGCTACACGTTGGCTTCGGGCAGCAGTAGCAGTGCGGCCGCTGCGGTGGCGCGGAAACTGGGTATGTGCGATTCGCAAATTACTGTCCATATGCCAGGCGGGAAGATCAGCATTTCGGTAGATGAAAACTTCGGCATCGTCATGGTTGGACCGGTAACACGAATCGCCGAAGGACAATTGGCAGATGAAGTGTTTGAATAAGGAATCTGGACGGAAAAAGCGGTACGTCCATAAAAATATAAGAATCTATCCTTCCTTGAGTTTGAAATGTCTCTTTTCGATGATCCTCGCCGTTCGACTCCTCGGATGATGAGATGGTGGACTCCACCAGGGTAATCGATCCTTGCTTTCCGGGGCATGAAAACACACCATCAAACCCTAACCAACATGTCAACTTATAATTCTATGGATGTCCCCTTCTATTTAAAGCCAAATGGACTACTTATCCTTTTTCGGAGGACACTCGAAGCCCCAAAATCTTGCTTTCAATTGGCCTTGTTTCAATCCGTAAAAATCACAAACTTTTTGATACCCTGGACAAAACTCAGTCGCTTTTTGATCCATTAAAGCTGTGATTGCGTTTTCGTTCGACCATGTCGGAGAGGTATAAACAAAACTCATTAGATAGATGTTTTCTTTTATCGGGTATACTTCGTGTGACCTAACCGTAGTGCACCCAGCTAACAACGCTAAAGCCAACAAAATTAACCACCACATCCTTTTCATTTCTATTTCCTCCTTAAAAATGGGGAGATGATGAACTTAGGGTCCACCGTGCTCACAGCGAAACCTGGTAGAATTCTCCTTTTCTATTTTTCGGTGAATTGTTATACATTGTGAATCACTCCTGCCTCTCTACTCCATTCCTTTCTCCTTTTCCACCACATCACCTCCTTCTTTTAGTTTCCTATCCTTAGCCCTCTTTTTCACCCTTTCCCAAACCGCTTGAGCGTTCTGTAAAAGTCAGGGCGATCTTCCTTCGTCCATTCGATATCATCAAGAAATGCCCTCACAGTCATCTTACTGTCTTTTTCCGACTCGCTCATCCAAAACTCTCCTTGAAGAAGCCATGGCACAACGAGAATCGCTACGTCCGGATACTGTGCAGACCTGTAGCTGTACTCGTTAGGCCAAGGGGTCAATTGATACCCCCCCTTTCAGATTGAGTTTTGTTTAGGACAAATTTAAGGGAGAACGAGCAGACCTCAGACTTTTAAACATGCCTGCTCATTTTCCTCTTAGCCTCTGAAAGCATTGTTTCGGAGAACAAAAAGATCTTAGCGTTTCTTCGCTTTCGCTCTGATGGTCTTCCACCCTTTCTTTGCTGCCGCTACTTTCTTTGGATCTTTAGCCTTCTTGACCTGCTTCTTTCCGCTCTTTTTCACCTTGTATCCTCCTTTTACGGTCATTTTACTTTCCCCTAAGATGCTTAAGAGCAAACATTATGCCAATTACTGTTCCATCACGTGAACTCCAGGGAGGCTTATCGGGCTTGGAATCAGAGTGTTTAAAAACTCGTGCAATGTTAAGAAGTTGTAAGATTTGGGTTAGTGAATTGATGAAAAAAGTGTTTCTAAGATTTAAAATATGGCCTTATTTCAAGTCTTAGGCATATTGGCATAATTCTATACAGGCACGACAGATTGTGCATTTATGAAGCCTTTGCACAAGGCAAAAAAAGCCTACCCCTAAGGTGAGCCTTAAGTGTGTGTCCTCTTTCGGAGAAATCGCCCTCTCCGGTTAATTAGAAGCCCGCTTTAGCCAAAGAGCTTTTGCATTGAAGGGGTTCCCCATATAGAAGCTCCGAGGACTCCTTACTGAAATTAACAATTCCAAAAATTCTTAAAAAGGTGTATATTATAATTGCAAACCGTTAACACCATCTTATCTCGTTATTTTAACAAGCAACAATGTCTTCAGGCATATTCACTGGTTCGAAAGTGTTTTTTGAGGGGCGGGAGAATTATTGAGTTACTATTGCAAGATTTTAGCTTAGAGGATTGGCGATACGATCCATCAGAAAACCCATGGCGGAATATACCTAACGTGTCATGAAATTTATTCATTACTTGGTTATAGCAATCGTCGGCGCATTGATCACTATTTATGGTCGAATCCTTGCGGTTCGCTGGACTGAATATTATCGGTTGCGTGCTCTTCTCATTCGGTGTCGTGATGGTTGGGCCGGTAACCCGAATCGCCGAAGGACAATTGGCAGATGAATTGTTTCAATAAAGCATCTGGACGGAGAAAGGAAAAGCGGGGACGTCCCCTATTCCCTTTTCGAGAATAAGCTCCTTTTTTGTCAAGATAATTTCAGGTACCTTCGCCCCTCTCTATCAGTTCTTCCGACCTGCCGCTTTGCGTCTTTCATGATAGGACACAAACTTGCTCAGGGAAGAGGCCGCCCGCTGAATCGAATGGAAAACGGCGAATCCTGCCGCAATCAGCTCCTTTCCTACCTCATAGGCAAACTGCCTCATGGCGGCGGAAGCGAAGCTGTGCAGGATGACGGCCAGAGGCTTCCGGAGCGCCCCCTTGACCTCGCCGATCAGCTGCACATAGATCCTTAACAGGAGGTCCTTGTCTTCCGTGGAAATGAGGCCGAAATGGTCGAATGCAATCTGCATGACCAGCAGGTCCGCTTCGTCGCATTGGTCGATCGTTTTCATAATATTCATGAAGATCTCGGGCGATTCGAAATTATTGATATCGACGGGGTTTTTGAAAATGCGTCCGGCCTCGGAAGGAAAAGTGTCGATCAGCTTTTTACGAAGTCCATCGCTCAGCCGGGGCAGGACGAGTCCGGCATGCGTAAATGCATCCGCCAGGATCACGCTTGCGCCGCCGCCTATCCCGATGATAACCGTTTTCCTTCCTCCCGGGACTGGCAGGCGTTGCAGCGCCATGGTGATATCCATCATCTCTTCAATGCTGTCCGTGCGGACGACCCCCGCCTGGCGCAGTGCACCTTCCCACACCCGGTCTGAACCGGCCATGGCGGTGGTATGTGATTTCGCCGCCTCGGCCCCCGATTCGGTTGTCCCGACTTTAAAGATGATGACGGGCTTGTCCTTCGCGGTCGATTTCAGGGCCTTCAAGAATCGCGGGCCCTCTTTCACGCCTTCGATATAAGCGGTAATGATTTTTGTTTCGTCATCCTGCGCCAGGTATTCCAGGTAATCGGACTCGTTCAGATCGGCGCCGTTGCCCATGCTGATCACCTTGCTGAAAAAGATGCCCCGGCCCATGCCTTCCCGAACACAGTGCGCAGAGTTCCCCCCGCTTTGAGAGATCATGGCCACCGGACCGCTCGCTCTTTCAAAGTCGCCATTGAAGGTGAGGCCGCCGGCGGGGCAGTAAAGGCCCAGGCAATTCGGCCCGATCACGCGGATGCCGCCGGCCTTTGCCTTGGCTATGATCTCCGCCTGCAGGCGTTCGCCTTCGCTATTTTCTATCTCGCCGAAACCCGAGGTGAAAAAATGGATCGCCTTCACGCCTTTTTCAGCCGCATCCGCCACGAGCTGCGGTGTATAGGGGGCGGGGATGGCGGAGATGACGAAATCGATCTGATCAGGAATTTCTTTCACGCTTTGATAGATTTTCATGCCCATGACCTCGCCGCCGGAAGGGTTCATGGGGTATATCTTACCCTTGAATCCGAATTGCATCAGGGCCTCGAGAAATTTCAGGCCGGCATTGAATTGCTTGGTTTTCTCCGACACGCCGGCGATGGCGATTGTTTTGGGATGAAATAGAAAATCAAGATCTGCACCACGTTTCATAAGAGGCATCTTTCTTTTACGAAGATATATTCCGGTCATGCCGAGGCAGCACCGTCCCAAAGACATAAACCACCTCAGGTCTGTTGTCAATGGAAGATGTTGTTGCGAGCGGTCGAAGCGAAGCATGTATGCGGAGGCAATCGCTTTACTGGAAAGCGGCGCAGTGAATCTTCCTTGATTCATGCCGAAAGCATCGTAAGACTCTTGCATTTGGGTAGAGGAAGACTTCGGTATCGTCATGGTTGGGCCGGTAACCCGAATCGCCGAAGGAGAATTGGCAGACGAGATGTTTCAATAAGGAATCTGGACGGATGATGATATGGTGGACTCCACCAGGGTAATCGATCCTTGCTTTCCGGGGCATGAAAACACGCTATCAAACCCCATCCAACATGGCAACTTATGATTTTATGGACGTCCCCCTATTCGTCTATTCGTACTTCCATTTCAAGGCGACCGCAGGACTTCATGTGAGAGATACGGATGGATGACTGGATAGAAATCCGAATTAAAGCGAAGCGGTAAAGAATTCTATTGTTGGCCATGAATGAGCACCTTAGATCAAATGACTAAATTCATCCCCTTAGGTCAAATTGCCCTCTTTGACCCAAAGGAACATTTGTTTCTTGACAAGCCTAACTTTTTTATGGATGACCCCATTTTTTCCTGACATTCTTGCATCATTTGTGGTATATCATAATATCAAGATAATTCAGACCACCCGCGAGGGTGGGACTAAAAGCCATGGGAGGAACCATGAATAAAATGTACGCCTTTTTCACCCAACTCCGCCACTCCCCAATCTCCTGCCTCGCCGCCGTCATCCTGGTCATGTTAGCCTGGAGCAGCCTTGCGCTCTGCGGCGAGATTCATGATGCGGCCAAGAAAGGTGATTTGGAAAAGGTCAAGGCGCTGCTCAAGGCCAATCCTGATTTGGTTTCCAGCAAAGATAACTGGGGCGAGACGCCTTTGTTCCAGGCGGCGAATGGGGGTAAAAAAGATGTGGCAGAATTGCTGTTGGCAAACAAGGCCGATGCCAATGCCAAGTCCAAATATGGCTGGACACCTTTGCACTTTGCAGCGTCTAATGGACACAGGGACGTAGCGGCATTGTTGCTGGCGAACAAGGCCGACGTTAATGCCAAGGATACAACCGGCTGTACACCTTTACACTATGCATCGGCTATGGGCAAAAAGGACGTAGCGGCATTGCTGCTGGCCAATAGGGCAGAGGTCAGTGCCAAGAACAAATATGGCCAGACGCCTTTGCACTTTGTGGCGACTTCAGGCGAAAAGGACGTGGCGGCATTGCTGCTGGCAAATAAGGCAGAGATCAATGCCAAGGACAAGGACGGCAATACGCCTTTATACCAGGCGGCGAAGCGGGGTAAAAAGGACGTGGCGGAATTACTTCGCCAGCACGGCGGCCACGAATAGCTTTAGAGAGAGCAGCGTAATGAGAAGGCGGACGTCCCCCTATCTTCGTCCCCCTATCTTCCGTGCCGGGACAGCACCGTCCTAAAGACATAAACCACCTCAGGTCTGCTGTCAATGGGAGATGCTGTTGCGAGCGATCGTGATTGCGTATGAAAACCAGGGCCCCTCAATCTCCGATCAGGATAAAGGAGGAAGGGTAGCCTGCCCGCCCTGTACCATATTAGGTTCAGGGCCTGCCCCGCCCTCGGTCTATTGATAGTGCGGGACCGGGGCCGGCAAGCAGGGGGGATTTGAAAGCATTTTCAGGGGTCAACACAGGAGATCATAGACATAAAGCCTCCGATAAACAATCAATTAGAATTGCCGATTACAAAGAGTTAGGTTGGGCTTTCTATATGATCTGAAGATTTACGATTGAAATCGAGTATAACGGCTAGGTTTCAGCCGCGCCTGCTCACAAGTTCCCTGGCACTGGTGCGAGAAGATCCGCAAGTGTGCTCGGCTTCGGTTCGGCCAGGCCAACGAAGAAACGATGCCCTTCGTTGCCATCCCAAATGAACGGCGATTCGGTGCCACAGCACCAAAACGCCAGATAAGTGTAGGCGAACCGCGTGGCAAACTCTGGCGTCTCCCGCAGGACTCGCGCGATGACCGCCCGAACTGCAGCCATACCATCAAACACGACGGACTCCTGCGCAAACTTACCACCCATTCCCCCCGGCCTACCCAATCGATGCACGTAGCTATCTCTCGCGTCCTTCAATTCCATCAGGCGGCACCATTCGTTGCCCTCACGATCCAGCGAAGCACCGGTTAGAAATCGGAAGATGAACTGGATGCGTTCAGACACTCCCTGATAGTAGGGTTCTTCGACGGGACTTCCTGACTTGTCCAGCCGCAGACGCACTTCTTGAAGCAATAATCGCGTTTCTGGCGGCAATGATGCCTTCCGCTGTTCGGCAACAATGCTGGCAAATTCGTTCATCAATGTTTCAAGGGCCCACCAAGCGTGAATCACTGCTGATGAATAACACCGAATTGCTCCGAGGGGGTATCTCTTCGGGAAGTTGTTCGCGATCGCGATTCGGTAAAGCTGGACCTCCGCCTTGGCAGCATCAAGTGTCCACAGGGGAAGGAATAGTTTCTCCAGGGTCTCGAATCGAATTCCCAAGACCCCGCCGGCCTTTTTGTGAGCCCAGAGGCGCTTCAGCAGATCCGGGCTTGGCTCTGCCCATTTGTCGATCATGGCCAGAGTCTCAACTACGAACAGGACTCGGAAGCTGGGGTAGGAGGTCTTGTAGATCTCCATCAAACGATCCCATCGTTTGTGATAGGACGGTTCCTCAAAGAAGTTGTCATAGGCGGGATCGAATTCCTCAATCAAGTGAGCCGCTCCAGAAACCATCTTTTTTGGTGCGATTATCTCTTATGCTGCTTCTATATTTTCCTAAATCTTAAACCAATAAAGGCTCTCTTCCGGTCAAAAAGGTTTGAACTTTATGCCATTTTCCCAGAAAAGGTTGTCCTGAACAATATTATATAGAATCCAGTTAATTTCAGAATGAATAATTCTCCGAGGTTCAAGAGTCCCCATTCCCACTTTTCGGTTGTAATATACATCTTTTTTGAAGACTTGAGAAGCCAAATTTTTAGAAAGGAGTATTGGGCGGGAGTTTGGTCAGGACGCAAACTGCGTTTACTTAACAAACTTAAGTACGTCCCCCGGGAGATTCCCCCGGAAGGATGGCTTCGAGGTCTGTGGCGCCCACTGCACGAGCGCGGCGCTCGAGCAGTTCGGCAACAATTTCGAGCGGCTCAAACCATTCGTCAGGACTGACAGACGGCAGTTTTTCGCCAAGGTTTTCGAGCATTGAGCGCATTGCCTGAAACTCGGTGTCGCTTGGCTCGTAGCGCGCATGATGAGCACATTTATTGCGCATCGTGTTCACGAAGCGCAACGCGTCGGCGAGTTTCGGTTCAATGACTGCTAGCGCCTCGCAAAGAGCCACGAGCATCTGAAAGCCCAAAGTCCTATTTCGGAACAAAGCGTCGGGATTCGGTAGCTTGGCGAACAGGCTTCGGACTAAGAGATGCTCAAGCCAGAGATGGCTAGAGATAACGAAAGACTTGCCAATGGTTTGACCGTCAACGTAGCGAAGGAGATTGCTCTCCATCGAACAGACCCCTCCTGTATCGAAACGCTCGTTCTTGCCGCTTAACGCTACTCCTCACGCGTTGCAGTGAGGCCGTCCGCGGCCCCACTACAATCGCGTGCAGGAGGCTGTCCGGTTGATCCTTCACGAGTGTCGAGAATGAGTTCCTTCGTCCACCCAGGAAGTGTTCCATGTTTCGGATGGCGGTTCAGTTTCCATAGGAACCCGTACACGCTGCCAACGGGCAGGACGAAGTGGGTTTGAAGTAGGCTACTGGTGTTGGGCTCGAGAAGGAACTCCTCTAGTTCTTTATAGGGTTGAGTCACGTATACAGGGTTGTGCAGATCGGCTTGCAGAGAGAGTGGACCCTCACGGAGGTCGCCGGGGATTCTGTAAACTGAAACGTTAGAGGTCTTGGTGTCGAGGTGGACGGGGAGCGGGCTGTGATTGTTCCATGTTGCACTGAGTGTCACTAGCACACGCCCATCGCAAATAGGGATCGTTTCTGCCGACAACTTACCGTCGATAGATGGCATGTCCTTCTTCGAGCGGAGGTGTTCCGCGAAGAGCTTGTTGAGGAGAACCCAGAGTCCATACACTAGAACCGCGACGGTGGGGACCCACTCGCGGAGAAAAGTGAGCACTGCTTTCACCTTCTATATCTCTTTCTCCCAACCGAACTTATTTTTTAGCTCGTTCTATATTTTTATTAAACCTTAAACCAATAAAGGCTCTCTTCTGCTCAAAAGGTCGAGATTTCATAGCATTTTTCCGCAAAAGGTTGTCTTGAACAACATTATATAGAATTGACTTAATTTTAGAATGAATTATTCACAGGGGCAGACCCACATTGTTCATTTATGGTTGTAATATACACGTTTTTCTAAAATAAGGGAAGTGAAGAGTACCGGAATGACTTTTAAAAAAGATAGGTGAAGGTTCCAGCGACTAATGTTCATTTTGATGTAAATCTCGAAGTACTGCGGTCAGCAAGGTTTTGGACGACGAGGATAGACAAATCTAATAATTCAAGACCTGATCCCAAGGATTATCCCGAAGCTTGCAGTCCATGAAGGGTTAAGGATCACATTGCTCACATTTGTTATTATAGCAGGGCATCATTAATCATGTTCACCAGCACATCATCTGCCATCATGGTAGAGAAGCTGGGGTTAGCGCCCGATGCATGTTGGATTGGTAACACATTGACATTCAGATTACCGATGATGAGACGTGGAAGCACACGCTTCTCGACAATGCATTTCAAATGCTCAGTGAGCGATTTGGGATAATTCATTTCCAGATAGTAATCATAGAAAGCATCCCGGCTTGTTTTGCCCATAAGTAATAGCAATCGGGGTCTGATAATCTTAATCTCATCAACGAGAAAGCGACCTTGCTGACAGTTCCGAATCTCGAAAGGGGTGGGAGTACGATCCCCGCTTTTGTTCTGATCTTTGCCAGGGTAGCACTGTGCAATTTCAGTATTGTAGACGGAGAAGAAACCATATCTTCGGGCTGGGACACGCGAACCTCCTTCTAAAATGAGATTGCGAGGAGGAAAAACTGTTCTCTGGAATCGATTCAAGAAACCCTCCAGACGATTGCCTGTGGTACCAAGTCTGCCATCTGGTGTGAAGAAATTCACCCCCGTCTTCCGGAGCTGGTTTGCCGCGAGGGCTTGCGAAATGACGAACACATCCGCATCAATGTCCACCGCGTCAATTCGTCGTAGAGCCTTCTGCTTGTCCATCTGTGGGCAGATATGACAAGAATGGATATTGAAGTAAAGCTGCCTGAGTGCTTTATCTTTTGTCATATCGTATGTCCTAGCCCTCTGGCAATATCGCGAGCAACACGTGACTTGTTGGGCAGTCCCATGGGTTTTGAGTTGGTGTAGTCGTATCCCTCGTCAAATTGGTCTGCTGTGAGGTCGATGACTTCACCGTTTTTGTGCTTGAAGAACCAGTGAGATCCCGACTCATCCTTCTTCCGATGGACCTTGAACCCATCTGGCATCAATTCCATTCGATAGACAGCTTCTGTCACACGGTGACAATAACCTGTAGTGGGAACGCCTTTTAGATTCACTTTCCTTTTCCATTGTTCAACAATATCGGGATCATTCAGGTGAACAGGCGGGCCGATTTCCAAGAGTACTTTGCGTAAAGATTCTCTGCTGATACCAACCCTTTGAAACATCGTGTCAATCTCTTCGTTGGTGAATTTGATCTTGAGCATAAGAAATCCTCCGGGGGTGACATTACGGAGAGAGTTTTGAGAAAGACTCCAGTCCTAATAATGTCCCTGCAAGTTGCAAGTTTCGCATAACTCGTTCACATCCGAACTTATCCGCATTGGTTCGTTTATCCCCTGAAAAATGGACGCAGAAGCGAGGTTTGGATATACTCCCCAAGTGGTGGTATAGACGAACTGGCACGGATTTAGCACCTAAGGATTACTGGTTGGAGTATACACCTTTTTCTAAAATTACGGAACAAAAAGTTACAAGGAAGAAGGCGAAGAATCCTACCTCCCCTTCCCTATATACACCTCTGAATGCCTCTCATGCCACTCCCAATTCTTTATCCACCTACGCAGAACACGACGGGTTTTACCCGTGGACGCCGTCGGCCATAGCCTATGGCGTCGGACGATGAATGCGTAAGTTGTCGTTGAAACATTCATGGGCCAAAGCATTAATGCTTCGGTGGATTCCGCCGCTGGTGGATAACCCTGCGAAGCCTTGGCACTTGCGCGTAGAAGCGCTACGGCGCCCAGGTGCGTAGGAGGGTATGTCAAAGAGGTACCACGGGCTTTGCCCGTAGGGCTCCATGTATCGTTCGGCCAATTTTTTATCCCTTATCACGAGGAGATTTTCAGCATTGTTCTCTGAATTTCTGTCTTAAGAATAGGGCAATAGGTCGAATTCTTATTTGACACAGTTTGCTCAATGGGTTAATAATTTCAAGGATATTTGGCATTGGTCTAATAAAAACGCATTAAATAAATTGACATCACCCTCTCCCTAACCCTCCCCCCTTGAGGGGGAGGGGAGGGTGGGGGGATAGGAGGTTTAACATATGTTCGATCTTTCCAGGTTTTCGTTAAAGGGTAAAACGGCGATTGTAACCGGTGGCAGCCGTGGTATCGGCAAGGGTGTGGCACTGGGCTTGGCCAAGGCCGGCGCAAAGGTGGCGGTGACCAGCCGCAAGATGAACGACTTGGAGGCTACGGCTGCAGAGATTAAGGGATTCGGAGGTGAAGCGTTTCCCCTGCAGTCGCATCTGGGCAAGATGGAAGAGATCAACCGGATGGTCAGCGCCGTCGTGGACAAATTCGGCAGGATCGATATCCTGGTCAATAATGCCGGCGCCAGTCCCGCGATGGGCAGTGTGCTGGAATCCGACGAGCGCCTCTGGGAAACCATCATGAACCTGAACCTGAGAGGACTTTATTTTACCAGCCAGGCCGTCGCCAAGGTGATGAAGAAGCAGGGCAATGGAAAGATTGTCAATATCGCTTCGATCGATGGCTTCAAGCCGGAACCCGGAGTGAGCGTCTACAGTATCTCTAAAGCCGGCGTCCGAATGATCACGAAGGCCTTCGCTATGGAATTGGCCCCGTTCAATATTCAGGTGAACGCGATCTGTCCCGGGCCGATCAGCACGAAGATGCTCGATTCACACTGGTTCCACCTACCGCCGGAAGAGGCCAAGAGGCAGAAGGAAGCAATGGCCAAAATGACCCCCATGGGACGCATAGGCGAGCCCGATGAAATAGCGGGTGCGGCGGTTTATTTAGCTTCCGATGCTTCCAGTTATACTACCGGGGCTGAGATCGTGATTGATGGCGGAACCCTGCTGGCTTTTGTCCCACCGGGAGAATAGGAAGGGGAGCGGAGATGACATCGAGGCCCGAAAGCGGATGGTGAAACATCTGGTCGGGACTAAGGACTAATTTCTCTATTGAGAATAATTAGCTTGCAAAGAGAAAAAAATCCCAAATTAGAGGAGAGCGAGCAATGAGTGATGAAACCCTTCTGGCCTATTTCCAGAGACATGTTAAGGAACATCCCAATCGAGTCGCATTGCGACATAAAGATTATGGGATCTGGCACGATGTCACCTGGGGTCAATATGAAGAAAAAGTGAGGCAGGTCGCCATGGGACTCATCAGCCTCGGTCTCAAAAAAGGGGAGTGCGTTTCCATCATTAGTGAGAATCGACCGGAATGGGTCTATTCTGATTTTGGGATTATGTTCGCCGGTGGAACCACGGCAGGGGTTTATACGACCAATGCGGCAGAACAGTGTGGATATATCGTCCAGAACTCTGGATCGAGATTCTATATTGCAGAAAATGAGGAGCAATTCGATAAGACCCTGAAATTCAGAAAGGACAATCCGCATTTGGAGAAGGTCATCGTCATCGAAATGGAAGGATTGAAACGCTATAAGGATCCAATGTTGATGAGCTTCGATGACCTGTTGAAGCTGGGAAAAGAGTTCGATGAAAAAAATCCCGGACTTTTTGAGAAACGGGTGAAGGAGGTCGGACCTGAAGACCTGGCTGTTCTCATCTACACTTCCGGCACGACAGGTCCTCCCAAAGGGGCGATGCTCACTCATCAGAATCTTCTCTATATGAGTGAGGCGATGGTTGATGCCAATCCCGTTAAAGATGGTGACGAGACCCTTTCTTATCTTCCTCTTTGTCACATCTTTGAGCAACTCTACACCGTGATGATCAACATCCGTTACGGGACGGTCGTCAATTTTATTGAAAGTCCTGATACGGTTATGGATAACATGAAGGAGGTTTCACCAACGGTCACCTGTGGTGTCCCTCGGATCTGGGAAAAATATGCTTCAGGGATTATGATTCGGATGTCGGATGCCACCTGGTTTAAGCGTATGGTTTTCAAGGCCTGTATGGGAATTGGAATGAAATATGCCGGGTTGAAACTGAATTTTAAGCCTATTCCTCCATACTTAAAGTTGGCTTACATAGCGGCTTATGTGGCTGTTTTCCGGAAGCTCAAGGAACGATTGGGTTTTGATCGTGTAAGAGTTGCCTACTCCGGAGCAGCGCCTATTTCACCGGATGTCCTGAAGTTCTTTAATGCCGTTGGCCTCCCACTGATTGAGGGGTATGGCCAGACTGAGGGTACAGGCGTCACAACCGTCAGTCGCAAAGGTCACCTTAAGATCGGTAGGGTCGGACAGCCCCTGCCAGGGGTGGAGGTCAAGATCGCTCCCGATGGAGAGATACTTGTCAAGGGCCCAGGCATTTTCAAGGGTTATTTTAAAAACCCTGAGGCCACCGCGGAGACGCTCAAAGATGGTTGGCTTCATTCAGGGGACGTGGGAGAGTTGGATGGGGATGGATTTTTAAAGATCACCGACCGGAAGAAAGATTTAATCATCACTGCGGGTGGGAAAAATATTGCTCCTCAGAATATTGAGAACCAACTCAAGTTCAGCCCTTATATCAATGATGCGATCGTGATTGGCGATCGGCGGAAATTTCTCGCTGCCCTCATTGCCATCGACGAAGAAAACGTGATCAAATATGCTCAGGACAACAAGATCCAATTCGGCACTTATGGCAGCCTCACGCAGGCCCCGGAGATCAAACAACTGATTCAGAAAGAAGTGGATAGGGTGAATAAGACACTTGCCCAGGTGGAGCAAGTTAAGAAATTTACCATTATCCCCAAGAAACTTTATGAGGAAGATGGTGAAGTGACGCCCACGATGAAAGTGAAACGAAAGTTCATCAATGAAACCTATAAGGATATCATCGAGAAGATGTACCGCTCAGGAGGAGGATAGCATAGCGCAGAGCGCATAGAGCATAGCGAGGAGAAGCACCAGATCCCAAGCACCAAATAACAAACAAATTCCAATGTTCAAATTCCAAAATTCCAAAGAAAATAATTTTGGTCATTGAAAATTGGTGCTTAGAATTTATTTGGGATTTGGAACTTGGAGTTTGGGATTTTGGTCTCAAGTTATCGCCATCGTTTCTTTTTCTTCCACCTCTGGTATCCTTTCATCGATTCCTCTGATCGAATACCCAGGTAGAACTCCTTCACATCTTCATCTTCCAAAAGGATATTGGGGGTATTGGCCGCGACAATCCTTCCATTCTCGAGCACAAATGCGTAATTCGAGATCTTCAAGGCCATCTTCGCATTTTGCTCAACGAGAAGGATGGTTGTCCCTTCCGCATTGATCGTTTTAATGATTCTGAAGATTTCTTGGACAAGGATTGGAGATAGCCCCAGCGAAGGTTCATCCATCATCAGAAGTTTGGGTCTGGTCATCAATGCTCTGCCAATGGCGAGCATCTGCTGTTCTCCTCCGCTTAATGTACCAGCCCACTGACCCTTCCTCTGGCAAAGGATAGGGAAATGGGTGATCACCCGATCGTAATCTTCCTTCACCCCTTTTTTATCCTTCCGGATATAAGCTCCCATCTTCAAGTTTTCATCGACACTCAATTCAGGAAAGACTTCCCTTCCCTCCGGCACATAAGAAATTGCCAGGTGAACGATTTCCTCTGCATCCTTTCCATCAATCCTCTTTCCGAGAAATTCGATGGTTCCTTTATCCGGTTGGTCCTCAAGAAGTCCCATAATGGTCTTCAGGATCGTCGTCTTCCCAGCACCATTGGCTCCCAGAATGGCGGCGATCTGTCCTTCCTTAACTTCTAAGGAGACTCCCCTGATCGCCATGATCAGTCCATAGAGGGTTTCGATGTTTTTGACCTTAAGCAACCTTTTCCTCCTCACCCAGATAAGCCTTAAGAACTTCCGGATGCTTCTGAATCTCTTCTGGTAAGCCTTCTGCAATTCTCTCCCCGTAATTTAAGGTCAAGATTCGGTCGGATATATCCATGATCAAATTCATGTCATGCTCCACAAGAAGAACGGTGATGCCGAGGTCGTCACGAATATCCTGAATTGAGAACATCAAGTCTCCTTTTTCCTCCATATTCATTCCGGCCGATGGTTCATCTAAAAGGATGACTTCTGGCTCCAGTGCTAAGGCGCGGCCGAGTTCTACAAGTTTTCGAGTCCCGTAGGGCAGATTTATAACAAACTGATTTCTTGCGGCCTGCAACTCAAGAAAGTCAATCACTTCTTCCACCTTCCCTCTATGTTCAATCTCCTCCCTGGCTGCCTTTGAACCCTTATAAATGAAAGTCGCACCTCTCCAGACCCCTGTCTTCATGTGAAGGTGACGGCCCAACATGAGATTATCCATGGTGCTCATGTGAGAAAAAAGTTCAATGTTTTGAAATGTCCTGGCAATCCCCTTTTTGGCAACCTGGTAAGGTTTTAAAAAGGTGATGTCTTCTCCTTTGAAGGAGATCTTTCCGGAATTGGGTTGATAAATTCCACTGATGCAATTGAAGATAGTGGTCTTTCCGGCTCCATTCGGTCCGATGATGGAATAGATGGCCCCTTTCCCCACTTCAAAGCTGACATTGCTCAATGCTCTGATGCCGCCAAAAGAGATCGTCAGGTTTTCTATTTTCAGTATACTCATCGCTTATGGGTCTTCCCGCTCTTTGATGTGATTCTTCTGCCCATGGATTCACATAACCCCACCTATCCTCCCCTTACCTTAAGGGGAGGTACATCCCCCTCTTAGGTTAAGAGGGGGAGAGGGGGAGTTACTTCCATCCGCTGCACCCTTATGTGCACTGCAAAGCTATCCATTCTATCTATGAGACTGCTATATGTACGGGCGGCCCAAGTTGGCCGCCCCCAAGAAATTCTTCTCCCTCTATCACCTGCCATAGTCAAGTAGGAAAGGGGATTTTTTGCGAAAGTCTACTTCGTGATCCTTATCCAATCCGTGAGCTTCTCAATCGTCCCGTCTGGGCGGACCTTCCCGTAAAAGACGTGTTTAGCTCCTTGCCTCTCTGTAGCGCTATAGGTGATGGGCGCACCGATCCCCTGCCAATTCTTCAAGCTTTCCTCGGCCTTAATCCAACTCTCTGTTGTTAAATTCCTTCCTGCCCTCCTTAGCCCTTCAACAAAGGGTTCAGCAAAGGCGATGCCTGCATAATAGAACGTGCCCCATCTTTCCTGAGGTTCCAGCTTCTTATGCCATTCGCGATATTTCACCATCAAAGGATGATTGGAATCTGGTAATTCACTGAAGAAAGAATTGATCATCCCGGCCCACAAGCCCTTTGTGATTTGCATCATGAGAGCTGAATCAGAGAGGGTATTACTCGTTGCCCATTGCGGCCTAAACCCGATTTTAGCCGTTTCGCCTAAAATCAATGCCGCATGGGTCGGCATGGCCCACATGACCACAGCTTCTGCTCCAGAATCCTTGAGCTTCAAGGCGTGGGTGCTCAGGTCGCGGTCCGTCATTTCGGCTGAAATCTTAGCGACCAGATCGATCTTTTTGTCTTTCAGATACCGCTCAACCCCCATCAACCCTTGCTTTCCATAATCGTCGTTCTGATAGAACATGGCCAGTTTTTTTAAACCCAATTTTTCGTGAAGATACCCCGTCAGGTTATATGCTTCATCATCATAAAGTGGATATATAGCAAATAGATATCTTTGGAAAGGCTGAATCCAATTGTACACTCCAGTAACTGGACTAGCCCAGGGGACCTTGTTCTCCATGAAGTAATCCCGCACAGTCATACCCGGTCCAACCCCAACGCCTCCCACGACAGCAAATACCCCAATATCCTCCACGAACTCCTTGCCAATGGCTTTGGTTTTTGCTGGCTGGTAAGCATCGTCGCGAAGAAAATATTTTAACTTCCTCCCGTGGATTCCCCCCTCTTCATTAATAATCTTGAAGAATAACCCTGTTCCTCTGGCAACAGCGCCCCAAGGGGCAGCTGGTCCGGTCTGTGGTCCCCACTGACCAACAAGAATTTCGGTATCCGTCACACCGCGTTCAGCTGAGACCGGCGTCGTCATTAAAAAAGCCGCTACTATCAATAGACCCAGAAAAACCAAAGTTCTATTCAACATTTTTCCTCTTCCTCCTTTCTAATGTTAATGGTTCATTAGTGAGCAATGAAGGAGATTGCTTCGGCTTCGCCTCGCAATGACAGAAGGGGTGTCATTCCGAGCAAAGTGAGCAATCTCGCTTTTGAATCCGTAAATCAATGACTCAATCACCTCCTTTTCCACCAGGGGTTAAACTTTCTTTACATAATGTTTGGCCAAGAGTCCACTTGGCTTGATGCACAACATCAGCACAATGATGGCAAAAGCTACGACAGATTTGAATGCCAGCGAAACATACCCGCCGAAAAGATTTTCAATGATCCCCAACATCGCGCCCCCAACGGCTGTACCGGGCAAGCTGGTCATCCCCCCTAAGACTCCAGACGCAAACCCCTTCAGAAGAGGATCCATCATCATCGGAGGATCCAGTACGCCAAGGGCGGCAATGAGCATGCCGGCCGCTGCGCCAACCATCGAACTGATTGCCCAGGTGAAGGAGAGGATCCACTTGGTACGGATGCCCATGACTCGAGCGGCCAGCTGATTCTGTTGAGTGGCTCTCATGGCAGTGCCCAGTTTGGTATAACGGAAAAAGAGGAAGAGGATAAACATCAGAACCAGTGAGATCAAAATGGTCCAGAAGTTGATCTTGCTGATGATTAGCCCATGGAAATTGTAAGCCTCTATATTGGAAACTGGAAAAGGAAGTGATTTCTGATCAGGTCCCCATTTCCATCCAACGAATCCCATGAGAATCATTTCAAAACCGAGGGTAATGATAATGAGCCCTATTACCGTTGGGTCCTTGGCCTGTCTCAAAAAGACAAGTTCAAAGAACATGCCCAAAAGGATAGCAAACAAAAATGTGAAAACGACTGCCCATTCGAAAGGTACATGATAAGTTTCAAGGAGAGAAAAGGTCACAAACGTACTGATCATGGCCATTTCCCCCTGGGCGAAGTTAAGCACCTCAGAGGATTTGTAGATAATGACCATGGCGAGAGCCAGTAGGGCATAACAGGCTCCAACTGCCAAACCACTCACAATCAACTGACCAAACATATTTTTCTCCAAATGCGGATTTCGGATTGCGGATTTCGGAATTCAATCCGCATTCCACATTCCGAATTCCGAAATTAAAAAGGCCATGTCTTCCAGTAGCGTTTGTTTCGAATCCAGAATCCAAATATTCCTAAGGGCTCAAAGAGAACAATCAAAATCATGATCAATCCATAAACAATGACAGCCACATTAGAAATCCCGGCGATGCTCATATATTTCTGTGAAAAGGTGACCAACGCAGGTCCAATGGCTGGGATATCCTGAATGACCTGAAGTTTGATGTCGAGAAAAGTCATGAGGGCAGCTCCGGCAATAGAGCCCATGACGGATCCCAGGCCACCCACGACGACCATGGCCAGGAAGGTAATCGACATGATGAGATGAAAACTCTCAGGATTGATGAATCCAAGGATAAAAGCGTAGAGTCCCCCTGCAACTCCTGTATAAAAGGCACTCACCGCAAAAGCCAGGGTCTTGTAATAGGTGAGGTTGACTCCCATCGCTTCCGCAGCGATATCGCTATCCCGAATCGCGATGAAGGCCCGTCCCACCCTTGTCTTGATCAACTTGACTGCTCCTATTGTCATCAGAACGGCGATGATCATGATCACGTAATAATAATGCATATCCTTCATTGGAGTTCCAAAAAGATAGAGTTTTGGGGCTTGAAGTCCCATCCTTCCTCCAAAGAATTCCATATGCTTGATAATGGTGGTGATCGTCATACCGAAACCAAGAGTTGCGATAGCGAGATAAGGACCCTTGAGACGAAGGGCTGGAAGTCCCAAAATAAATCCGAAGGCGGAGGAAACAAACCCTGCAATGGGAAGGGCAATCCAAAGAGGGAAGCTCCACCTCAAGATGAGGATGACGGTTGTGAAGGCTCCCAGAGCAAAGAATCCGGCATGGCCCATCGATATCTGGCCGGTATACCCCACGAGGATATTCAAACCGATGGCAACAATGGCATTGATGGTGATGAGATTAACAATATAAAGGGACATCCCCAAAAGGTGATATTTTGTCACGAGCCAGGGCAAGATTCCTAAAAAGATGAGAAATAAGATGGACCAAACGAGGATGGTATTGCTTTTAAAAAGTTCAATATCTTCGTAATAACTACGCTTGATATCCATCGAAGATTATCTTCCTTGGGCTTTCACTCTCTGAAAGACCACTGATCGGATCGAAAAATTCTTTGAAACGCAGGATGAAAAGGAACCACATGCTAAAATCATAAGGTACATTTTGTCAACCCCCTTTTTAAGATATCCTTTAAACAAAGTCAATGGGTTCCGTTCATTGCGGCGTGAATAATGTCCTCATTTGAGATGGGTGCCCTAATCCTCGAATCGAAGAGTGCGCTTGAGGATCTTGCCGGTATGGCTCTTGGGTAGCTCCTTCGCCAACTGAATTCTTCTCGGGTATTTATAGGGTGCAACTCGTTCTTTGACGAACTGTTTCAACTCTTCCGGTGTGGCGCAAGCTCCCTGGCGAAGCACGACAATTGCGGCCACCTCTTCCCCCAAATCGAGATGGGGAACTCCCACCACTGCAGCTTCAACGACGTCTGGATGGGTGTAAAGAATCTCCTCAATTTCCCGCGGGTACACGTTATACCCTCCCCGGATGATCATTTCCTTCTTTCGATCCACGATGTAGATGTATCCATCCTTATCCATCCGGGCGAGGTCGCCTGTATGTAACCAGCCTTCGCGGACAGTTTCGGCAGTGGCCTCGGGTTGGTTGAGGTATCCTTTCATGACGCCGGGTCCGTGGATAATCAGCTCTCCCACCGTTCCTGGGGGGACGTCTTCATCCTGATCATTCACAATCCGTGCCTCAAATCCAGGGATGGGAAAGCCGATGGATCCAGGTCGTGTTTGGCGACCGAAGGGGTTCTCCACACACACTGGAGAGCACTCAGTAAGCCCGTATCCTTCGTAGATGGTGGTATGGAAGCGATCCTCGAATCGGCGAAGCACCTCCACTGGAAGAGAGGCGCCGCCTGAGACACAAAACCGAAGGCCGGATCGCTTCGGTGGACTAACATCGGCTAACTCCGACAATCGGTTGAAAATGGTGGGCACCGCGATCAGGATCGAACGCTCTTCCTCCTCGATGGCGGAAAACAGCTCCTCAACATTGAAGGTGGACCACAATCGGATGGTCAAACCCAGATAGATAGAAGCGTTGAGTACGCTCGTCTGGCCAAAAATGTGGTAAAAAGGCAGGACGCCGAAAACCACATCATTGGGTCCAGTGGATCGCATGTTGGCGACGGTCATGGCATTGTTAGCCAGGTTGTAGTGAGTGAGCATGGCTCCTTTGGGATGACCTGTGGTGCCGCTGGTGTAGACGATGGCCCAGGTGTCGTCATCCCGGGTTGGGTATGGACGAAATGTCCCTTCCTGAACGAAGAGTTCCTCCAGAAGGATGAATCCCTCGCCATACGCTACGCCTTGGGCGATGCGCAGATCCATCTTTGGGAGATGTTCCATGACTTGGCGAGGGTGTTCCAAATAATCCTTGTGGCCGATGAAGGCCCGTGCGCCGGAGTCCTTAAAAATATGATCGAGTTCTCCCGTTCGATAGAGAAAGTTTACCGGCACGACCACCGCTCCCACCTTCGCTAAGGCATAGTAAACGATGACCCACTCTATGGAGTTTGGCATCATCAATACGCAGACATCTCCGGGGTGGAGTCCTGCACGGACGAGTCCATGGGATAGGCGATCCACTTGGCTGTTTAATTCTTCGTAATTGACTGTTCGTTCCAGGAAACGAATGGCTGGATGTTCAGGCTTCCGCGCAGCGCTCGCAATGAGAAGGTTAGAAATATTCACGACCTTACCTTAACCTCCCTTTCTTATGCCCTCCTGCCAGACCTATGGCAGCCGATCCCGTCTCTTAATCCATAACCCTCTGCAAGGGATAGGACTTCAGGCAGGAAGAGGACGAGGTGGGTTTCCTGCGGTGAAATGCCCGCAGTTTCATGGGCTGGATCAGACAGCGAGCTGTCCCCCATCCACTGGGAGAACAATACCCGTGACATACCTGGAAGCTTCCGAGGCCAGGTAAACCACAGCTCCCTTGAGTTCCTCTGGCTCACCGAATCTGCCCATGGGGACAAGGCTGAGGATTTTCTTTCCGTGGTGGTCTAAAACCCAATGGGTCATGTCGGTGGGAAACCAGCCTGGAGCAATCGCGTTGACGCGGATGTTGTATTTGGCCCATTTGGCAGCCAGGTCTTTGGTAAAGGTAATCAGTGCTCCTTTGCTGGCGCTGTAGGCAATAGCATCCGCCGTATCCGATTCCATTCCAATGACTCCCATGACCGAAGCAATGTTAATGATACTCCCGCTTTTCTGTCGGATCATCACTCGTCCAGCAATTTGGGAGAAGAGAAAAGCGCCGGTCAGATTGGTGCCCATGACTTTTTCCCAACCTTCCAGAGAGTAATCTTCAGGGGTTCCGCCCCAGGTGACTCCAGAGTTGTTGACCAAAATATTCAATCGTCCGAATTCCTCCAAAGCCTTGTCTACCACACTCTGGATACTCGCCGGGGATCTCACATCGCAAGCCATGGCTAAAGTTTTTACTCTCAATTTCGCTAGGTCCTGTGCTGCCTTCTGGCAATTTTCCACCTTCCGCGAGCAGAGTACGATATTCGCTCCAACCTCGGCTAAACCCTCGGCCATCTTTAAACCGATACCTCTTCCTCCGCCTGTAACGATCGCTACTTTACCGTTCAAATCGAACATCTCCCTGACATTCATGTTCACACCTCAATTTATATATATTAATGATAGAAACTCGCTTCTCTGTGTGTTGACCGGCAAGTGCCCCGCAAGCCCCGCCTTGCAGGCGGGGTCCCTGCCTACCGGCAGGCAGGAAGGGGCACAATCAAAAAGATGTTTCCTTCCCGGGAAGCCCCAACCTGTGGCCGGGAGCTTCAATATAAGAAAAAAGGGAGTTGTGTGTCAAGCAACAAGTCCACAGTCCACAAGAGGTGGGGTGCTTTCTCAAGCCATCCCGGGGAGTCAAGATGGGTGACCCCCCTAAAGCTTTAAACGTTTTGAAATAAAAAGGCAGGGCCATTGCTGACCCTGCCTTTTTTCGTTCGAAGATGCTCCAATTGGAAGTGTTTATCGCCGCATCTTACCACCAGTACGGGGCCCCACCACCGCAAGGGATATCTTCCCGCTGGAGGAAGTCATTAAATTGAATTGTTATCCTGTCAGTCGTAGATGCCCAGTTGGGGACGTTTAGTACCTGCATTTTACCCTCGCCGCCTCGCGGCATAAGCACAAGTCGTATTCTCCCATCCGGAGGATTAGCCCCAGGAATATAAAGATCAACCCCAGTTAGGAAAGTAAGCGCTGCGAAAAAAGGGATCGGTTGGGTAAGGTTGCTTACGCCGTCCTTGCCCTTATCGTAAACAAAGACCGAGTTTATCAACGAGCTAAGGGGGCATATGGCCGCGTTAACTATGTTAACACCGTTGATCGCAAGAATGTCATTGTTGACCCCTTGATCACCCCATAACTCCCTGTACCGTGTAATCACCAGGTTGCTTTGGTGGTCGCTCTTATCCGTATAATAGTCAAGCCCGGTGGGCCCGGGTGGAGCATCGAGTAAGCGAATCAGGTAATCGCTCCTTATAAAAGGTTCATAATAGAAGTGGTGAGGTGTGAAGTTTTGAGGCACGATGACAAATTCATAGTAAGCACCGGCCTTGGCCTTAAAAGGCCCCCAGTTTCCATCTTCGCCTATAGCGTAAATTGCCTCAGGCTTCTTATAAATTCTTGCCCCGGTATCGCCGTTGATTTTATATATCTCTAAAGTTGAGTTTGCCACTCCAACATTTTGTGGGAAGTAGACCGCCCTTCCAGCAAGCCAAATGTGTTCACTGAGTTCAGGCCGAATCTCCGTTGTTACAGGGTCATGGCCTGTAAAGAACTTGTACATTTCCAAAAATGACGCAGCACAGGTTGCACATTCGACATGAGTCACGCCGGGGATTGTGACATTCAACGCGTTCGGCATCGAACGGGGACCCATAGCTAGGAACGCTGGAGGATCCGCCCCGGCCCATAATGCCAAAGTGGACACTCCTGGATTGTTTGCTTGGCCGTCAATATTCACATAGTGGGCGACCTTTGCAGCACGCGCTGTTGAGCTTATCAGGTATCCATACGAGACAAATGTGCCGAGAGAATGCCCCAGAATGTCAACCTGATTGGCGCCGGTCTCCTTCAGAAGGGTGGCAATAAGCTGATCCAGGTTGGCCCAGACCTGAAGCAGATAAGGGGTCACAGACAGGTTACCAACACTAAATTGAGAAGAGTCGTATTCAAGCACCGCGATGTAGTTTTGGGGGTAGCCGTTGCTTGTAAATCGCATGGCCTGTGACTCAAATTGGGCTCCTGAACCCGAGCCACCATGAACAAAAATCATGGGCCTAAGAGCCGGGAAGTGCTTTTGATAGTTGGCACTGGCTGGTGTAGATAAGAAGCAAAGCCCGATCAAAATGAGAACCAACAATGTGACAAATGAACAGTGTGATAATTTCTTCATTGTCCTCCTCCTTGTTCTCAAAAAAGTGAATTGGCGCTCTTTGTTTCCTCATTTTCCTGAGCCTGGATTCTTAGCGCCCCCGACAGAGCTCACTTATCCTGTCGGGGGCGGCTTAGGCAACATCTGATGGGCTTCTCCATA
The DNA here is from genome assembly GCA_963827685.1 of uncultured delta proteobacterium. Lineage (GTDB taxonomy): Bacteria > Desulfobacterota > BSN033 > BSN033 > UBA1163 > UBA1163. Next base: position 300,119 of record CAWHBU010000004.1, read on the forward strand.
GGGGGATGGCAACAGCAGAGAATATCTCCCCGGAGACAAAAAGTTCTCCTGAAGTATTCATGAAGGAATTTGCTTTGGTAGCTCTTTCTCATCATTCGTTCCAAGGGGTTCGGAGTTAATCGGTTATTTTTTAACCGCGCCCGGGCCTTCCGCGGTTCTAAGATGAATCCCATTTCTTTGTGATCTCCTCTTCCCGCAGGATCTTCCGCAGAACTTTTCCGATTGCCGATTTTGGAAGCGAAGACCGAAATTCTACCAGCTTCGGGACTTTGTAGGCAGCCAACTTCTCCCGACAGAAGGCGATGATTTCCTCCGCCGTGGCTGTCTCCCCTGGCTTCAAGACGATGAACGCTTTGACTGTTTCACCGCGGTACTTGTCCGCGATGCCTACTGCAACTCCTTCCTGCACTTTGGGATGCTGAAAAAGTACCTCATCGATCTCCCGGGGGTAGATGTTGAATCCTCCGGCGATGATCATGTCCTTCTTGCGGTCCACGATGAAGAAATAGTCGTCTTCATCCTGGACGGCAATATCCCCGGTGTAGAGCCATCCCTCTCTTAGCTGTCCGGCCGTTTCCTCGGGGTTGTTCCAGTACCCCTGCATGATCATGGGGCCTTTCATGATGATCTCCCCTGGCTCGCCCTGCTTCACATCCGTTACCCCATCCTTGACGCTGACGAGGCGCACATCATTGTCCGGTATGGGAACCCCGATGCTGCCCACTTTATGACCCAGAATAGGATTGGAAATCCCCAGGGCTGTGGACTCGGACAAGCCATATCCCTCACCGAAAAAGATCCCCGTATCTCTAACCTGCTCGATAAGCTCCAGGGGCATTGACGCGCCTCCAGAACTCAACATGCCCAGTTTTCGGCCAAGGTCAAGTTCTGCGGCCTTAGGATGATTAATGACCGCGCTGATCATCGTGGGTACAGAAGGGAAAAAGGTGATCTCTCTGAAGTTGGCCAGGAGCCCAATGAATTCATCAATCTGGAACCGGGGAACTATAATTTGAGTGGCGCAGCTGAAGAGTGCCCAGTTCATCACCACAATGTTTCCGTAGATATGGAAGTAGGGTAGGACCGCGATGACATTGCGTCTTTCGTAGGGAGTTAGGATAATTGAAGGATTTCCCCATAGAGCGCATCGAAAGGTTGCTGCAATCACATTGGCATGCGTGAGGAGGGCCCCTTTGGGAATGCCAGTGGTGCCGCCAGTAAACTGGATCAGAGCTGGATCTTCCGGATTCACTTGGACACGGGGGCGCTTCATTTCCGTGCAGCCCTCCAGAATCTCAGAGAAATGATACCAGCCCTCCTCTAACCCCAGACTAGCCGCGGTGGACTGACCCTGTCCTTTTATATAATCCGTGACTTTGGTAACCACCACCCGGGAAATAAGAACCTCTTTGTACAGGACTCGGATAGCGGGAAGCCCCGTGTCAAAGGTGATCAGGGTTGTCAGGCCCGTGACGTTAGCCATCAGTTTAAGCTCTTCAGCTGTGTACATGGGATTGAGGTTCACGATGATTGCTCCGAGCGATAAAACCGCATAATAAGCAATCAGGTATTGAGGACAGTTCGGGAGATGGATACCAACCCGTTCCCCTTTTTGAACACCCAGGGCTCCCAGAGCGTTGGCCATGCGCAGGATCTGCTGGCGCAACTCCCAGAAAGTCATCTCTGTCCCGTAAAAAGTTAGGGCCGCCTTGTCCGGGTAGGCGTTAGCGGGTATTTGGATAAGTTCATGGATCGGAAAGCGTGGCACGCGGACAGTCGTCGGTACGTTGTAATCATAATGTCTGTGCCAAGGTTTTGTTTCCAACTTATATTACCTCCTATTCCATTCTCCCGTTCCTTCCTTTTTTGGCACTATTACTTAATTTTATGGCCAGGGTCAAATCCCCGGTCATCCGTGAATCAGTACTTATTCTGATGCAGGAATATATTGGTGGGGGTCACCCATTTTAACGCACCTATCAAGAGAAAAAAGTACTCCGTTTTTTACCGTCACCAACCGCCATAGATATTCATTAATCCTTTGGCAATTCTCTCGCCGGCCTCATTGCTACCGAGCAGACTGTACGCGGTTCGGGGACACCTGTATCTCTTATAGAGTGCCCGGATACAATCCGAAAACTTCCCTTCCCGATCCCCTGATACCGTAATCACTCCCTGTGAGATATCTTCAATCTGCTTATCCAAGGTGCTCTCCATCAGGAGACCCTCTTTCATCTGCCGATTCTCTATCTTCTCGTAAGAGATCTTTACCCCATATTTTTGCGCAAGGTTTTTTAGAACCCTTTCCTTAATTTCCTCTAAAGCATCCCCCGGAAAATATCGCAGCTTTACCAAATATTCAGTCATGGCTCCATCTCCTTACTGCAATTCAGACACTGGACTTAAGACTTTTGACACCAGACTTCTCTTTTTCGTGAAAGCGCAAGTCGTGAGTCGTTAAGGGTTACACCTTGCGCCTCACGACTGACGCCTTGCGATAAGAAGTTCAGTCTGATGTCTGAAGTCTATGGTCTAATGTCTGAATCACAGTCCTCTCCTTAACCTGGCAAGTATTCCTGATATTTCTTGGATCTACTTTTTCTCTCCCCTTTCGTCCGCAGAAAATAGTCTTTGGACGGCGCAATATGATAGGTAAAATGATTGTACGACACCTCCGGCCGAAACCGATTGTCCGCCAAAGCTTTCTTCTCAAATGTCACGCGGATCTTCCCACCTGCCATACTCAGCTTTCCCCGGACCCCACACGTGGGACACTCAACGGTTTCTCGATCTTTTAATATCCGCACAAGCCAATCATGACAGGAAGGACAAACGCCCTCTTCCCCCTTATAGGCTAGATCCTTTTCCCCGATGGCGACGGCGATTTCTTTTCCCATACGATAGGCCAAATCCATCGCCTCCTGATCCAGCACGACTTCGGATATCCCCTGAGTACAAATGGCGGCCTCGTTGATTTTGGTCAAGCCCATTACATTCAGGAGGATGTTGGATTGAACAGAAATATAGGGAATCCACCCGCGCGTAGCATAGGGAACGATGACGGTCGCCGGCTTTTTGATTTTGCCAATCTGATGGCCCAGAATCCAGCACCGGTCGATCAGTTGCTTGATCACGGCGGTCAATTCCAGGAAATAACAAGGCGATCCCAGAATCACCCCGTCGCACTCATTCACTTTGGAAAAGATGAAGCTCACATCATCGTCTTTTACTTGACAGACATTTTCCCGAAATAGGCAGAGCCCACATCCTCGACAGGGACTGATTTCATAATCTGTCAGCCGGAGAATTTCTACTTGTGCGCCCTCTGATTCAGCCCCCATCAGGGCTTGTTTCAAAAGAATTTCCGTGTTCCCGTTCTTCCGAAAACTCCCATTCAACGCCAACACCTTCATAGGAAAGGCCTCCTTTCTTGGGTTCCCAATATGATTACTCCTGGTACATCGATTCGATCAAATCCGCATAATGAGCGTTAATGAATTTCCGCTTTACCTTCATGGTCGGTGTCACTTCCCCATCCTCGGTATAAAGCTTCTTGTCGAGAATTCTAAATTTTCTGATGTTCTCCACCCGGGCCAACTGTTTATTTACCTTATTGACCTCGGCCTGGACTAGATTTATGATCTCTGGCGATTTGGTCAGAGTCGCAAAAGTGGTGTACTGGACCTTATTCTGCTGAGCATATTTGCTCACATTTTCCTCATCGATAACGATGATTGCAGTCAGATACTTCCGGCCATCGCCGATCACGACCGCATCATTAATATAAGGGGAAAATTTTAACAGGTTTTCTATATATTGGGGAGCGATATTCTTGCCTCCTGCGGTGATGATCAGGTCTTTTTTTCTGCCCGTGATCTTTAAATAGCCCTCCTCATCGATCTCCCCGACATCCCCGGTATGAAGCCAGCCATCAACGAGGGCTTCTCTGGTACTCTCTTCATCCCGGTAATAGCCTTTGAATAGTCCCTTGCTCCTAAAAAGGATCTCCCCATCTTCGGCAATCTTAACTTCCATTTCCGGCAGCGCTTTGCCGACCGTTCCCACTTTAAAAGAAGATTCATCAGAAGTGTGGGTGGTTCCCGTAGTTTCCGTCATGCCAAATCCTTCCCGGATGGGAACGCCAATGCTTTGGAAGAATTTCAAGATATTATGAGAGATCGGAGCGGCTGCGGAATTTCCGAGTCGAGTTCTGTCCAGGCCCAGCCTCTCTTTGAGCTTCCAGAAAACTGCGAAGTCGGCCAAGAGATAACCGAGGCGTAACGACAACGGGCAGGTTTTTCCGGATAATTTCTTCTCATTGTACGCAGCCCCTACGGTTAGGGCCATTTTATAAACTTTCCTCTTCAACCAGGTGGCATCCTCCATCTTCAGGACGATGCCGGAGTAAATCTTTTCCCAAATTCGAGGGACAGCGTGAAAGAATGTTGGGGAAACATCCCTCAGATCTTTCATGATCGTATCCGGACTCTCTGTAAAATTAACGATATGTCCCACGGTCAAATGCACCATGAGAGCGAATACCTGTTCATAGACGTGGCAAAGAGGAAGAAAGGAGATCGTTTCGTCCCTTTCCGTAAAGTTTCCTGTGTTGCAAGTCTGTTTGCCGACCCATAGGTAGCCTTCATGAGAAAGCATGGCCCCTTTCGGAGGTCCGGTTGTTCCCGAAGTGTAAACAATTCCCGCAATATCTTCCCCTTTTCCCTGAGCAATCAGCTGATCGAAGAGAGTTGGATTTTCTTTATCAAGTTTCTTGCCCAGATCCAAAAGTTCGTCAAAACTCATGAGCATAGGGTCCTGGAAATGCTTAAGGCCTTCCATATCCCAAACGATCAATTTTTTCAATTGCGGGGTATTGTCTCTGAAGGCCAGAGCCTTATCCAGCTGTTCTTCGTCTTCACAGATATAAACCTTTGACCCCGAATGGCCCACTACATATTGACACTCCGGAGCGGGATTCGTTGTATAGACCCCGACAAACGCCGCTCCCGCGGCCATGCTCCCCAGCGCCGAATACAGCCATTGTGGCTGGTTTTCTCCAATGATGGCCACATGGTCGCCTTTCCTCACTCCGAGCGCATGCAGACCCAAGGCAACACACCTGACTTTTTCCAGGTATACGGACCAGGGGATATCCTCCCAGATACCGAATTCCTTTTTCCTCAGGGCAACGCGCTGAGGAAATTTTTTCGCTACATCCACTAAGGCTTCAGGCAGTGTATCCACAGCCATCCTCTTGCCCCTGATATCCAAAGTTTTTTATCTAAATCTCACCTTTCTTCTATATCGCTTGTACCCCTTTACGGAAGCCTCCGTAGCGATACCCAGATAGAATTCCTTCACATCCTCGTCCTGCCGCAAAACCTCCGGCTTGCCGGCGCGGACAATCCGGCCGTTTTCCATTAGAAAGGCAAACGTGGCATATTTTAGGGCCATATTGACGTTTTGTTCCACCAGGAGGATCGTGACTCCCGCGTTTTGATTGATATCCTGGATAATACGAAATATTTCTCTTGTTAGGAGAGGCGATAATCCCAGGGAGGGTTCATCCAGCATCAGTAGCTTCGGTTGGCTCATCAGAGCTCTGCCAATGGCTAACATCTGCTGCTCGCCACCGCTCAAATAGCCGGCCTCATGATTCTTTCTTTCTCTGAGGATGGGGAACTGGGCAAAAACATTTTCGATTTCATTTTTAATCCCTTTTTTGATTTTTCGCGCATACGCCCCCATGAGGATATTTTCCCTCACCGAGAGTTCCGGAAATACCTCCCGGCCCTCGGGAACGTAACTGATCCCCATTTTAACGATCCGGTCCGTATCTTCTCGATCGATCCGCTTCCCCATAAATTCTATCGTCCCCTTCTCAGGTTGTTCTTTTCTCTGGTCATACAGCAACCGCATGATGGTTTTTAGGGTCGTTGTCTTCCCTGCCCCGTTGGCGCCCAGAAGAGCTACCACGTCGCTCTCCTTCACCTCAAAAGAAATCCCATGGAGCACCCGGATCAAATCATACCAGGTTTCAATGTTTTTAATGGTAAGCATTATTCTGCTTCTCCGAGGTAGGCCTTGATCACCTCAGGATGTCTCTGCACCTCCTGGGGGGTTCCTTCAACAATTTTCTCCCCCTGGTTCATGGCCAATACCCGATCAGAAATTCCCATGACCATATTCATATCATGTTCGATCAAAAGAATGGTCACTTTATAGTCCTCCTGGATATCTTTTATCCAAATGTGGAGATCCTCTTTTTCTTCTGTATTCATGCCAGCAGAGGGTTCATCTAAAAGGAGAATCTTGGGTTCCAGGGCCAGGGCTCTGCCCAACTCCACCAGTTTTCTCTTGCCATAAGGCAAGCCGGAGACAAACTGATCTCTTACCACCTGGAGATCAAAAACATCGATAATTTTTTCCACAATCTTAATGTTCCTAATTTCTTCCTTGGCGGCCCGGGACCTTCTCCCCCACATAAATGCTCCAGAGAACACACCCGTCTTCATATGAATATGCCGACCGAGCAATAGGTTGTCTATGACGGTTGCATTTGAAAATAATTCGATGTTTTGAAATGTTCGGGCAACCCCCCTCCGGGCGATGCGGTCTGGAGTATAGCCTACCAAGTTCTCCCCGTCTAACAGAATCTTTCCGCCATCTGGTTTATACACTCCATTGATCAAATTAAAAATCGTCGTCTTACCCGAACCATTGGGACCAATGACAGAGAAAATCGTATTCTTCTCGACCTTGAAGCTGATGTCGTTGACTGCCTTCAAACCACCGAAGCTGATGCTCAGATTCTCAACCTTAAAATGGTCCATTTCCCGAATCATCCCCTCATTGCCCTATTCCCGTTCCCGAATTTCCCGGGAGGACCTGGTCCCTATCTTTGCCAAAGCGGAGGAGAGGCGATTTCCCGGGAAATCGCCTCGTGGGGTTTTTACCCCGTTAGAAAGCCCTGCCATTCATGGCGGGGATGATATAAACAAAAACTTCAATTCCTCATAGAAAGGGCGGGGTCAAAGCCCCGTCCTTTCTAACGGGGTTTACTTTTTCTTCCATTTGCTCAGTTCATTGGAGGTCCAATCTTGTAGCAGAATATAGCTTCCGTTCGGTCCGCATTTGTGGATCCTGGTGGAATCCACCCCTTGATGCTCCTGGGGAGTCCACGTGATTTTGGGGCCGACCCCCTGAAAATCTTTCACGGAATTCAGAGCCTGCAAGAGAGCCTCGGTACTCAAGTCTCTCCCCACTTTTTCAAGGGCATAGACTAAGGGTTCCGCAAACATAATCCCCGCCAAAAAGAAGGCCGTGAATGGCTCGTCTGGGGTTAGTCTTTTCGCGGCCTCACGATATTTCACCACCAAGGGATGATTGCCAGTTGGATCCATTGTTTTTGCGCCGGTGATCACCCCTTCCCATAAACCTCCCGTGATCTTATACATAACAGCCAAATCACCAAGCGTATCGGCGGACACCCACTGGGGCTTATACCCGATAGCAGCGGCGGTCTTTACGGCGACCACACCGGGGGTAGGCGCAACTTGCATGATGACCGCCTTGGCGCCTGAGATCTTAAGCTTCATGATCTGGGAGGACAGATCTTTTTCAGTCGGTTCCACCGGAACTTCCGCTGTGAACTGTAACCTATAAGTCGCCATCCGTTCTTTAGCCCCAGCCAATGCATCCCAGCCCATTGGATCGTTCTGGTAGAGGAAGCCAATTTTCTTGATCTTTAGTTTTTCAACCACGTACTTTGTGAGAACACTGGCTTCATCCCCGAAGAGGCAAAAAGAGCTGAAGAGATAAGGGTTCAGCGGATAGACCAACTCCTTGGCACCCGTGCACATACCCACAGAAATTACCTTGCTTGCGGCAAGATAATCTTTTACTGCCAGCACACAAGAACTCCCCAGTCCACTGGTAACCGCCAATACCCCCTGCCGCTCAACCAATTCTTTGACCACGGCCTTTGTCTGTGCTGGATTATATTGATCATCTCTGATAAAATGCTTGATCTTTCTTCCGTGGATTCCCCCTTCTTCATTGACCAGACTAAACAAGACACCCGGTCCCCGGGAAATATTCCCCCAGGAAGCGGCAGGCCCTGTTTGGGGCCCCCACGAGCCGATTCTGATCTCCTTGTCGTCAAAGCCTCTCTCTGCGGCATCATTATTAGGAGTCAGGATTAACAGAGCCAATATAAGAACAGATAAGAATAGAAATGAATTTTTGGAATGCATGGTTCTTTCCTCCTTTATAAGTGATTGATGATCCAGCCTTTGAGCTCGAAAGACCCCTTTTTCACCCCCTTTCCGAGCATGATTTTCATTGACTCCTGAGCTGATCAGGACGGTTTTTGCTCCTTAAGAGATTACACCTTCTTCACATAATGTTTGGCGAAAAGACCGCTGGGACGGATGCACAGGACCAGGACGATGACCGCAAAGGCTACGATGGGTTTCCATGCCGGCCAGAGATAGCCAAAAAAGTTCTCGATAATGCCCAGGATTAACCCTCCGATAAAGACCCCTGGAATGCTCATCAAACCCCCGAGCACCGCTGCAGCGAATGTCTTAAGGAAGGGGTCTAACATAAATGCCGGATCCAGCGTAGATCTGGCCACGAAAAACATCGCCGCAATTGCGCCAATCAGGGAACTGAGGCCCCAGGCAAAGGAGAACACCCATTCCACACGAGCACCCATAATCTTTGCGGCATGCTTATTTTGCTGCGTTGCCCTCATGCCTATGCCCAGCATGGTATATTTGAAAAACAGGTATAAAAAAATCATGAAGCAGGCGGCAGTGATAAATACGGCGATGGCCCAATCATTGATTAAGAATCCTTTAAAAAGTTCGTGAATCACTCGGTAAGACCAGGGTAAAGAAAAATCTTTTTGCTCTGCTCCCCATTTCCAGCTGGCCAACCCCATGAGTAACATCTCCGCCCCGAGAGTCAGTATAATCATACCAAGATGACTGGCCTTCTTGGCGGGACGTAGGAAAAGAAATTCAATGGCTACGCCCAATATAACGGCAAATATCATGGTGATGACGAAAGCAAGCCAAAAGGGGTAGTGATAAAAGACGAGGATATGGTAGGCTACAAAGGTGGCGAACATCCCCATCTCCCCTTGGGCAAAGTTGATGACTTCAGATGTTTTATAGATGATGACGACGGCTATCCCAAATAAACCATAGCATGCACCAATCGCCAAACCTTCTATGAGGAGCTGTCCGATCGGCATCTCTTTGTCCTTAAATCGCTTAGGTTTATCTTTTCCGGTATTCTGGCCTTCCCAAATGCTTAAAAACCGATCTTTTTTAGAAAGGCCAGGTCATCCAGTATTTTTTAATCCTCAGCCATATGCCGTACATGCCGAGGGGTTCAAAGATGATGATTCCAATCATAATGAGACCGAGGGCGATACTGTTAAAATTTTCCAAACCTACAACCGTGAGCCAGCGTTTGGAAATAGTCAGGATAAAGGTTCCGAAATATGGCACCTCCGCAATATTCTTTAACAAAGAAAACTGCAAGTACGTGATGAATATGGCGCCGAAAATTGATCCCGCAATAGATCCCAATCCCCCAACAACAATCATGACAAGAAAGATAATAGACAGAAGAATATTGAAAGTGAAAGGATCGAAAAAGCCGAGAACAAAACCAAAAAGACCACCCGCAATTCCGGCATAGAAGGCACTAATGGCAAAAGCCAGGGTTTTATAAATCGGCAGATTGACCCCGATGACTTCGGCGGCAATGTCACTATCCCTGATCGCTACAAAGGACCTGCCCACGCGAGTCTTCATAATGTTTCTGGCCCCGAGAACCATGAGGATGGTAATGATCAGAATCAGATAAAACTTACCGATATCGGAATCGATGATCCAACGGAACCCAAGCTGCGGTATGCCCAGGTCGAGGGGGGGAGCCTTTATTCCCGAGCGGCCGCCAAAAATTTCCCATTGCCCAATGACGTGCATAATGGCCATGCCGAAACCAAGAGTGGCGATGGCCAGGTAAGGGCCTTTCAATCTCAGGGCAGGTAATCCGAGAATAAAGCCAAAAAAGGCCGAGATGAAACCAGCGAGAACTATGGCAAAAATAAAAGGAACCTGCATTTTATTCATCAGGAGAGCCGTTGCGTAGGCCCCGATGGCGAAGAAGCCAGCGTGTCCTAAGGAGATTTGGCCTGTATAACCAACGAGGATATTAAGGCCCACAGCAATAATCACGTGAACCAGCATGAGGTTGAAAAGGAAAATATAATAGCTGGGTATATATGTCGGCAAAGTAAAAAGAAAAATCAACAAAGCCACCGACCAGATAAGAATGGCCTTACTCTTGAAAATCTGTAGGTCCTCATAATAATCACGCTTCATATCCATGGCAAGACCCCAAAAACCATCTGGGGATTTTCCTCTCGCATGCCACCATTCAGGTTGATGCTTAGGAATGTTGGAAAATCCCCAGACTTAACCATAGATTTGGTTTCATGGACACCTAAGGCTCTCGAAGAAAAATGCGCGCCCCTTTAGTTATAGAGAAGGACTGAGGTTACCATCCGCCATAGATATTCATTAATCCCCTGGCAATTTTCTCGCCGGCCTCATTGCTCCCTAACAGACTGTACGCGGTTCGAGGACACCTGTATCTCTTATAGAATGCCCGGATACAATCCGAAAATTTCTTCTCCCGATCCCCGGATACCGTAATCACTCCCTGCGTGATTTCTTCAATCTTCTTATCCAAGGTGTTCTCCATCAGGAGACCCTCTTTCATCTCCCGATTCTCTATCTTCTCGTAGGAAATCTGTACCCCATACTTCCGCGCAAAGTTTTTCAAATCCCCTTCCTTAATCTTTTCTAAAGCATCCCCCGGATAATACCGCAGCTTTACCAAATATTCAGTCATGGTTTTCTCTCCTTAACCTGGCAAGTATTCCTGATATTTCTTGGATCTGCCTTTTCTCTCCTCTTTCGTCCTCAGAAAATAGTCCTTGGATGGCGCAATATGATAGGTGTAGTGATTGTACGACACCTCCGGCCGAAACCGATTGTCCGCCCAAGCTTTCTTCTCAGATGTCACGCGGATCTTCCCACCGACCATCCTCAGCTTTCCCCGAACCCCGCACGTGGGACACTCAACTCCTGAAATGAATTCTATTTGGTATTATCCTTTCTCTTTTTGGCAATTTTATTTCTTATTGCAAAGAAAGGCAGAAGAATAATAAAGGACAGACCTTGCCACGAAAACATCATTCTTACGGCTCGGAGAGCGTCTTCAGCGGAGAGAATCATATCCATCTGCATGGTTCCCAATGCCTTGCCTTCCATGACCAGTTTATCGCCTACGCGTCTAACGGAAGAAATCGACGCAGCCTCATCACCCATCTCATTGCGTATGGTCACAACATGTTTCATAGATTTGTGATCGGCAAGCCTCCTTTTTTCAACTAAGTTTTTCTCTTCTAATCGCGCTCAGCGGAAAATCGGCGGCAGAAGCTGCAGATAATCCTTGCCGGTGATGGCACTTGCACATATAAACCCGGAGTGGGCAGCCCCCTCAATCCCTCCTTCATTGAGGCGCTTTCCATATGTATCCCCGGCAAAATAGAGTCCCTCGACCGTAGGGCATTTCACGTCCACCCATTCATCCTCCGGGTGTCTCCACAGGATACAGGTATCTCCGGCGGTAAATAGCATCCAGTCCAGCGCCTTTCGCCACCCCGGAAATCCCTTATCCAGAAACTTCAATATCCGCTGGATGACAATATCTGTTTTCTTTTTATCGTGCGCTTCGGTGGCCAGGATACTGCTGGCCATTTGAAGCAGGTGTTTGCCTTCCGGCGCGGTTGTGGGGGCAATGGCAGATATCGGCACGATGTCGAGTGGAACATTGCCCCTGAACAGCCCTTCGCTTTCCGGAATCAACCAGGAAGTATGGTAGAAAGACCTGGGGTCCACCTTGAGTTCACAGAAAGCGCTCAACGGTTTCCTCATCCCGAACTGGCCGGCGACCATGGAAGTATGGATGATATTTTTCGTCAATCTGACAAATTCCGCCGGCAGCAATTTCTCCGGGATGAGCTTTAGCAGTACCTTGGGCGGGGCCGTGCAGACAACGACCGGCGACTTTATTTCCATGGTTTTGCCGTCCATTTCCGCCTTCACGCCGGTCGCTCTGCCGTTCTGAATCATAACTTCCTTCACCCGCGCATTCGTGACGACGTCCCCTTCAGCGTCTTTGACGACAGCAGCAAATCCTTCGGTGATAAAGCGGTGCCCGGGGGCCCCGGCGAAAGCCCACGAACCATCGGTGATATGCACCCCGGTCTCCTGGACTTGTAAAAACACCTTCAGGTTTTCCCCGGCGCTGTTCAGCGCCGGATCATTGATGATCGTCTGGAAGGTGCCCATGGCATAGTGGAATTCCTGGGCCAGCTCGCTCTTTGTGATCCCTTCGACCCAGTCTTTTAACGTGACATGGTCGAGCTTTTCGGCTTCCGCTATCGAGCCCACCTGGAGCTTCCGCTTATGGACCTTCACCATCTCGGCGTAATCTTCTTCACTCATCCATCCGTACCTGGATCTTCTCTTGATACTATGCGGCTTCCAATCGTGGTCATACCACACAAAGCCGACATTGGGATAGAAGATCGAAGCCTTGTTGAACACAGACAACGCGTGGCTGACGCGTCCCCTGTTGGTGTACCAGGCACCCCGGCCTCCTGCTTCGATGACGTATCCACGAAGCATCTTCTTTTGAATCATGGTGGACAGGTTCGGTTTCGTCTTATCGCAAACCCAGGAGTGCGCAGCCAGCGCCAGGGTTTTGCGAAACTCGTTGGCGTCCTTGATCCCCTCCCCCCTGAAGGATGTAGCCCGCCCCCCAATCACTGCTGCCTGCTCAAGAATAAGAACCTTTTTTTGCCCCATGCTTGATAACAGGGCTCCAACAACCGATCCCGCGATGCCGCACCCGATGATAATAACGTCATACTCTTTAGAAATTTCTTCAGACATATCTCCTCCTTTTTTGTTGATGAATGGTCAACCTCAATCGAAATTCATATCTAAAAACCACCCGGCAAGAATTATTTTGCTATCGCTTTCTTAAAGTCGATACCCAAGTCCTCCATGATCACCTGGACGGTTGCTCTTCCCCCGCCGTTAATACCCACTCCAGGATGGGTGCTGACCCCGCACATATAAAGTCCTTGAATCGGGGTCCTATACTGACCCCAGCCGGGAAGCGGCCGGTTGCCAAAGGATTGGGAAAGGAAGGAACCGATATGTCCGATATCCCCCTCGATCAGTGCCGGGTTCATGCGTTCATAATCGAGCGGACTGGCGATCCATCTGCCGAGAATATTGCGGTCGTCCAAATTGGTACAGTGCTTGCGCGCCGTCTCCAGCACCTGGTCGGCAACGTCTTGCTTCACCTTATCCCACGCCGCAGCCCCGCCATCGCGTAAGTGGTAGGGCTCATAGTGGTAGAGAAATAGGGTATGCTTGCCTGCCGGGGCCCGGGTGGGATCAACGAGGGTGGCAATTCCCATAATCGGCATACCGGCATTGGGTACGCCATAGGAATAATCATCGTATGACCGCAGAAGCTCTTCCGGGTAGGGGCTGATCTCCACAAAGGGAGCCTTATTCACGTCACCGCCGGCTTTGAACTTAGGAGCTTCGTTGAGGGCGATCGCCTGACCGAGGGGGGCGAAGGAAGCGGGCTTCAATTTCCTAACTTTATCCTGAAAGCCCGCCGGCACCTCCCGGTCGGTCAACATCTGCAGGAATAGCTGCTTGACATTGACATTGGCCACGACCGCTTTCTTAGCCATTATTTGCTCGCCGTTTTCGAGAAGAACTCCCTTGGCTGCGCCATTCTCGACGAGAACCCGCTTGACCGCGGTGGATAGCACGATCGTGCCGCCGTTATCCCGGATGCAAGCTGCCAGGGCCTCGCTGAAAACACCGGATCCGCCGATCGGCATCGTCAATCCCCAGGTATGAAACAGGGGCCAGCCTGCTGCATAGAGACCGGTTCCCTTTTCCCGCGGGCCGATCATTTCCTCTGAAGCCCACCGGCCAAAGGCAGCCCTCATCTCTTTGCTTTCAAACCACTCCTCGGTGACATCTTGTACGCTGGATAGGATGAGCTTCGTATATTCCTTCCCTTCCTCGCTGGAATCGAGAAAGGACATCATGGCCCCGAAACGCGGCGGCGCTGAAAACATCCCTATCTTCAAGGGAGCCGTTATTTTCTTCAGATATAGGCAGAACTTCAGATAGGCATCGGCATCCTTGGCCGAAAACTGCTTTATGGATTCGACCATCTTGTTGATGTCTTTATAGATGACCAGTGCGCGGTCGTCGTTGAAAACAATTGCGCCCGGGGGGTCGGGGGAAACGTATTTCAATCCGTATTTGGACTTTAGCCCTAATTCGTCCTGGTGCAGTAGCGGATTGGCCTGGATCATCATATGAATGGTCCCGGCAACATCGTGCTTGAAGCCGGGCAACGTGCATTCCCTGGTAACCACGCATCCGCCGACCATGTCTTGGAGCTCTACCACACAAACATCCACCTTGGCCTTAGCCAGGTAGGCAGCGACAATAAGCCCGTTATGCCCGCCCCCGATGATAACCACATCATGTATTTTCATGGATCTTATTTCCTCCTTTCAATGGTATTCGTTTATGCCGCTTGAATTTTGGGGGTACTAACGTCATGAAACGGTGTATCCGCCATCAAGATACAGGGTTTGGCCGGTCATATAGCTCGACGCATCGGAAGCGAGGTAAAGGGCAAGTAACCCTACCTCCCGGGGCTCGCCGAAGCGTCGCATGGGCACAGAGCGCAGATAGGTTTTGCTTATCTCCTCGTTCGAATATATTTTTTCGAGCATGGCGGTCAAAACTCCGCCGGGTCCTATGGCATTGACCGTGATATTAAACCTAGCCAGCTCATTGGCCAAGCCTCTGGTGATGGCCACGATGGCTGCCTTGGTCGCCGGATAAATTCCCTGCAGTGCGGTGTACTTGATGGCCGCAGTGGATACGATATTTACGATTTTTCCTTTTCCCTTTTCGATCATATGCGGAACAACCAGCCTGGTTAAATCGTACCCGGCTTTGACATTCGTGTTCCAGATTACGTTCCATTCCTCATCTGTCAGGGGCTCATTCAGATTGGGGAGTATCTTGGCAATACGCATTTTTTCGGCGCCGGGGACGGGAACTACATTCCTGAAGTTTCCCACTCCGGCGTTGTTCACCAGTATGTCGATCTTCCCAAAGTTAGACAGGCTCGTATCCACAAGCTTTTTCAAATGATCCACATTCGTTATATCCGTAGGTACGGGGATACACTGGCGCCCTTGCTTGTGGACTTCCGCGGCTGTTTCATTTAGCTGAGCAGGGGTCCTGCTCGCAGCGACAATATCCGCACCTGCTTCAGCTAGGGTTGAAGCGATGGCCCGGCCGATTCCTCGCCCGGCCCCTGTGACGATGGCCGTTCTTCCTTCGAGACTAAATTCTTTCAGCAAATTTTCCTCCTTTCAGGTGCCGATCGGCGAAAAAGACCCGACTGACTCTTTATTCCGTTAGACCGTATTTCCTGTAGATTTTTTCGTTGTCCTGCCCGATCCCGCATTTGGTTGACTTTATCCTGGGCGGCGTTGCGGACATCTTGGGGATTGCCGCGGGAATAATAAATTTGCCGCTTTCCGGATCATCCACTTCTATGAAGTTGTTGCGGATATTCCAGTGTTTTTCCTGCAGGACTTCTTTGGGTTCTTTTGTCGGAACGATGATGGGGAAGCCTTTGCTGCGCAAGGGGTCGCGGGCTGCCTTGGCGCTGAAATCAAGGGCCTTGCGGGTGAGTTCATCCCGGGTAAATTTGGAGAATGTTTTCTCGAGTTCGGTCCTCAGCTCCTCGGCCTTATCTACGTCGTCCACCGTCCGGTCAAATAAGTACCTCCAGTCGTTTTCCAGATCCCACCTGTTGAATAGCTTCAGAAGGCTCCTGAAGTCCGGGTCCAGGGGCGCCGCTACAGTTACATAGCCGTCTTTGCATTTGAAAAATCCATAAGGATAGAGGCACCAATCGAATCCGGCGATCCGGTCACGCGGCTTCTCGGAAGTGAACCCCCAGACTACCTGAAAACCCTGCCACGCCGTGATGGCATCGTTCGTGGCAATGTCAACCATCTGGCCCTCACCGGTCATTTGCCGGCAAAATAGGGCCGTTAGCGCACCGGCGACGGCCAGTGCCGCGCTCATATACCACGCTGCCCAGATCCCTGCCTTGAGGGGGTAATTATACGGCTCAGGTTCCCTGGGATCTCCGCTTATCGAGGGGTATCCTGACTCCGCCTGTGCTGTCAGGTCTGTATCTGGGATATGGCTTAGCTTTTCCGCCTGCGAAGTGTAGTGGCCATACGGAGAAATCGCTACATAGACCAATCCCGGATTTGATCCTTTTAATTGCCTGTAGCCGATGGCGGAGGAGTCCAGTTCCCCGGGTCTCAGGGCATCGATCATAACGTCGGCCTTATTGGCGAATTTTTTAAAGCTCTCCCGGCCTCCTTCGCTATTCAAATCCAGGGTAATGTAAGATTTGTTCCTGCTTTCCATTAAGAAAGGCAATCCGACGCCGTCCACATTTACACCGTAGGGAGTGATCTTCCTGGCCGGATCACCCTCGGGCGGTTCAATCTTAATGACCTCGGCCCCATACTCACCGAGCAGGGTGGCGGCGGTAATTCCCGCGAAGTTCGCTCGGGTCGCTTCGATGACGGTGATCCCGCTGAGGGCTTCAGGTTTATTCTCGGTAGAGCCCATCATGCCCGTTAAAAGTTCGTTAAACCTGGCCAGCTGCTCCCCTGCCTTGTTACCTAAGAGGTGTCTGGAATAAACCTGAGGTTTTTTTTCACTTGCCGTCATTGATTTTGCCCTCGTCATAGTTAAACATCGCGTCTTTGGAGACATCATAATACGGAGGAGGCTTCTGTCCGACCCGGTTGTCCCAAGTCCCGATAACTTCTTCCTTCCGGAGTTTCTCGATTTCCTTGGCCGAAAGGCCAAGAAGCTTTTTCAGGACATAATTGTTATGGTAGCCTAATGGTTTGGCGAGCCACTTGATCCTGGCGGGGTTCTTTTCCAGCATTGCCGTTGGCAATCCCGCTGCCTCCTCCCCGTACATTTCATCGTTGATGTCCACAATACTCCCCCGTTCTCTTCTCCATTCATCTTTCACGACGCGCAGGTCATCCATGACCTTGCCGGCAGGGAAAGCACACTTTTCGGCCAGCTCAAGGACCTCATCCTCCATCTTGCTGCGGACCCATCGTTCCACAATCCTATTTATCTCCGCGGCATTTTCAGGTTTTAGCCGCTCCAAAGTATCCCTAAACTTGCTGTCACGAGATAATTCCGGCTCGCCCATTGCCTTTGCCAAGCCGGAGAATTGTTCGTCCGTCGCGATCGCAATCGCCACGAAATGCCCGTCGGTGGTCTTAAAGATGTTGGATGGGGCCATCGTTGGATCGACATTGCCCGTACATTCCAGGTCCTTACCGGCCACACTCATATAGGTCCAGTTGGGCATGATCCTCATAATCGCCTCGGCCTGGGCCATGTCTATATATTGGCCTTTTCCATATTTGGCTCGGTAGTTGAGCGCAGCCAGCACGGATATGACCCCGAAAAGACCCGGCAGGAAGTCGCCATAATAATCCTGCAGCTTATACGCTTCCTTTCCGGGAAAGCCGGTAAATCTAGCAACGCCCGACATTGACTGGGCAATCAGGTCCCAGCTTGGGAAAAATCTCAGCGGCCCCCACTGCCCGTACCCGCTGCAACTGATGTAAATAATCTTGGGATTGATCTGGCTTACTGTGGTATAGCCGATGCCCCACGCTTCAGTCAACCCGGCCCTGAAATTCTCAACAACGATATCCGATTTCTTGGCCAGCTCCAGGACCAGTTCCTTGCCCTTCTCTCTCTTTAGATCAATACCGACAAAATATTTATTGGGATTCAGGGCCTGGAAATAAGGGTTGGCATCCTTGCGATACTTAGCCCAATAGGTCCCCAACCTCCAGCTATCGCCTTCATCCGGCTCTTCGACCTTAATCACCTCGGCCCCAAAGAGGGCCAGCCATCGCGAGATCACCGGGCCGAATATGATGCGGGAGAGGTCGAGAACCCTGATCCCCTTAAAAGCTTCCGGTTTCTTGGCCGCTTCAGCGGCGTTAAAAATCTGCTGGGTAAATGAAAAATAGTTCTCTAACAATTTACGCCCCCTACATCCCCAAGTAGACTTCCTTAATATGACCGCTCTCCAAGAGCTTCTCGCTTGATCCCTCCATGGCGACCCGGCCGTTTTCCAGTATGTAGCCTCGATTCGCGAGTTCGAGGGCCTGCTCGATATTCTGCTCGGCGAGCAGGATGGTAACCCCCTCCTTATGCAAACTGCCGATGATCTCGTATATCTCGGTGATGGTCTTGGGGGCCAGTCCCAGGGATGGCTCGTCGATCATGAGCAAGTGTGGTATGGCCATAATACTTCGGCCAATGACCAGCATCTGCTGCTCACCGCCGCTCAGCTTGCTGGGGTTCAGCTTTCCTCTAACCTTCAAGATCGGGAACATAGCCAAAACACGCTCCAGCGTTTCATGCCTTTTTTTCCAGGCCTCCCGTCTTCCGGAAGCTCCCATGTAGAGGTTTTCAATCACGGTCAGGTAAGGGAAAACTCTTCTCCCTTCAGGTACCTGTTTAATTCCGGCTTTTACAATTTTGCTGGAAGGCAGGTTTTCTATGCGCTGGCCATAAAAGCTGATGCTGCCCGATTTGGCCCTGCGCAGACCGGAAATCGTATCCAGCATGGTTGTCTTCCCGGCGCCATTTCCACCGAGCAAGGCTACAAACTCACCCTGCCGCACCTCAAAGGAGGCGTCATAGAGGACTTGCACAATATCGTAAAAAACATTAAGTTTTTCTACTTTGAGCATACTTTTTGCCTAAATAAGCTTCGATTACAATCGGATCGTTGACCACGGTTTTCGGCGGACCTTCGGCAATTTTCTTACCGTAACTAAGAACCTCGATGCGGTCCGAAGCCTCCATGATTACTTTCATGACATGTTCAATCCAGAGGATGGTCAGGCGATATTCTTCTTTCAAGCGCCTGATGAGTCGAATCGCACGCAAACCCTCCCCGGGGTTTAAGCCCGCCATCACTTCATCAATGAGAATTAACTTGGGGGTAGTTGCCAGCGCCCTGGCCAGTTCCAGCGTCCGGAGCTCGAACAGGGTTAAATCCTTGGCAAGTACATTTCTCTTGCCAAACAAGCCCACCGTTTCCAGACAATGGGAGGCTTCCAGCAAGGCGTCACCGAAGCTCAGATTGGCTCTGTGCTTCCCACACAGCACGCCGACGACGACATTCGCGATCGCGGTCAAATCAGGGAAAGGCTGCGGAATCTGGTAGGTTCGGCTCACCCCCAGGTGACAGATCTTGAACGGCGGTAAGCCCACGATATTCGTCTCCAGGAAATCGATCTTACCATCATCGGCTTTATACACACCGCTGATCAGGTTGGTCAGCGTTGTCTTCCCGGCACCGTTGGGACCGATCAGGCCGACGATTTCGCCCTCATGGATATCAAAGCTAACTCCGTCAACAGCCTTTACGGCACCAAACGCTTTGGTCACATTTTCAATTTTCAGAAGCATTTTAAAGCCAACAAGTGGAACTATATTTCTCTTTTACGTAATTTCAATGTCGGATAGTATTCCTTATACCGGTGGCTGCGGTAAAGCCCGTACAACCCCTCTGGTAAAGCCAGCAGGAGTATGAGCAGGATGAAAGGGAACAGGATGTAATGAATCGGCCCAATTCGCGTGAGAAAATGCTCCAACAAGGCCACAAAATAGGCGCCTACGATGGACCCGTAAATCTCCCCCCGCCCGCCTACCATTACGATCAACAGGATTTTCAACATAAATTGCAGAGGTAAATAGGTTACGCCGGCAAACGTTCCGAAGTAATGCGCGACAAACCATCCCGCAATCCCAATCATGACGGACGTCGTCGTGAAGGTGACGACCTTGTACCGGTTGATATTCAACCCCAACATGTTAGCCACGTTTTCATTGTCATTGATGGCAGCAGCATACACCCCCCACCTTGACCTGAGCACTTTATCCACGACATATAAAAAGATCAGCATCAAGGCCAGAGACATCAGACAGCCTAAAAGATAATCCCGGCCGATATCCCCCACATCTATAATATGGGTGATGCCGCTGAGCCCGGTCTCCCCTCTGAATACCTTGTTAAAAATGTTCGTAATTTCCACGAAGATCAAGGGCAGCAGCAAGGTGATCAATGAAAAATAAAGTCCCTTGGCAATGACGGTTAGGCGGCTGAGCAGCAAAGCAAAGAAAAGGCTGACCAGGATTGTTAAAAGAAAGGTTTGCCATGGATTCCAGCCCCAGTATATGCTGGCCAGGGCCGTGGTAAAACCGCCAATGCCGACAAAGAATTGCGGCCCGAAGTTCATTCTCCCGGTCCCGGTGATTTGCCAGCTCAAGGGGATGGCAATGCAAGCGTATATATTTGCCATTGTGACCAGCGATAAAAGATCCGGTTTTCCGTTTAGCACGAGGGTCAACAACAGCAAAACAACAATCGCGATGATATGGTTTCTCCAGTATCGGGGTTCGATCGTCCATTCGAGCTTCAGATCCCGGAGGCGAAAAACAAGGCGTGCTCTCTTATGCTGAATTTTTACCATAGCGATTCGCTCCGGCCTATCCCCTGGGGGCGGAAAATTAGAACCAGGAAAACCATAACCAGCGGAGCTACATTTGCCAGGCGCGGGTTAATGGCAAAGGAAACCAGCGCAGCGACAAAACCCAATATATAAGCGGCGATAATGCTGCCTTTGAGATTGCCAAGGCCGCCGAGAATGGATACGAGGATAGCTGTCTGAAGTAACGACCAGCCCAGCGTCGGCTCTATCGAATATACAGGGGCGATGGTCAGCATGCAGATCGTCGGCGGGATGACGGATAAAACCATGGCCAGAGCGTAGATCCTTTCCGTATTTGTACCCATCAACTTAGCGGACTTAATGTCCTGGCTTACCGCCCTCATGAGCAGTCCGACCCTCGTTTTCAAGAAAAAGATAATGAATGCGGCGGTGGTCAATAAGGCGACCCCAGCAGCCACGAGCATTTGATTGGGTACGGAGGCCTTACCGATTTTAGTGATACCCGGCAATAGGCCCGTCGGGAGATCCACCCCGGCCGTCACCGGATAAAAATAATTAGCGGTCTCTTCTCCAATCATGGCTACGAGCAGAAGCGCCGTTAAGAGTATTTCTTCTTTTTCCAGATAGCGTCTGACGATGGGATAATAAACGATCAGCAGAGTAAAGAGACATTGGAAAGCACACATGGCAAGGATTGCCCACCACAGTTTAAATCCCAGCTCTTGCATAAACATCCAGGTGACATAGACGGTCACCACAAAGGCGATGCCGTATCCCAGGTGAAAAACCCGCAATACGCCGCATATCAGAGAAAACCCGAGGGACTCCAGGAGATAGAGAGACCCCAGGATAAAGGTATAGATTAGGATGGTGCTGATCGTATCAGGCATGAAATACCACTCTTCTAAATTCTGGTGGCAGCGCAACAACCGGGGCTCAATAATTCAAATGGACCCCGGAGTAAGTTCTCCTGGTGTCCCCCGGGGTCCGGCATAATCGGGCGATTATTTTGCTGTTTTTGCTCGCAGCTCCTTGACGCGAATAAACCCATTTTTTGGGTTAACCTTTTGGACGATGCCGGGAGGGAATACCGCTACCACTTTTCCGTTCTCCTGGAATTGTCCATACTGATAAGGCATATAGGGTGGATAACCGGTCATTGGATCATGACACTTGTTAAATTTCCATGTCCAGCAAATGCGCTGCATTTGAACGGTTTCCAGAGCTTTAATAATGGCATCGAAATTGCTCGCTGTCTTCACGCTCTCCGCAGCAGCCTTAAAAATCCAGGGGCTGTCATAGGAAGGGTACGTCGAGTTCATCATGCCCGCGCCCTTTGCTCTCAGCTTGGTTAAAAAGGGAAGCGTCTTATCGGTAAACGGCACACTGATCTCGGGGTCAAGTGTAACCGCGCCCAGCGCTGCCCCGCCGGTCATTTTCCAGAAAGCGGCATAACAGGGAGCACCGGCCATAAAAACTATGTCGATGTCCTTGGCTGCTGATTGGGCCCACTGCTTGGCCAGCGTTACTGTATCTGTATAAGCGGTGATCCAGTAAATTGTATCTGCACCCTTGGCCGCAATTTCCTCCAAAATCGGGAGGAACATCTTTTCCTTTATGGAGTTCTGGCCGGTGTAAACGACATCGAGTCCCTTTGATCTGAAGAATTCAGGCAAGGAAGGCGTTTTCCCCGGAATTCCTTCTACCAATGGTTTGGCGAAGGCCATATCCTCAGCCATAAAAGCAAGTTTTTTGGTTCCAATGACTTTTGTCCATAACTCCCAGCTCTTTATGTTCGGATCGTAATGCCCTCCCCCTTTTTCAAAGGGTCTAAAGAAGAACTTGTATTTTTCATAATTGGCGCAAACCATATACGTCGGCTCATCATGGGCTACGAAGACGCCGAACATGATATGCGGGTATTGCTTATATAATTCGGCCCCCAATTCCATACATGAAAAAATAGGCTCAGTCGACTCCACGACTACTAAAGCACATCTATCGGTCATGACCAGCTTTTTATAAGCCGCTACAACAAGAGGGATCTCGCCCTTGGAATCCTCGATAGTCAGCTGAACCGGCCTTCCCAGGATCCCACCTTCTGCATTCAAGTCATCTACGCTAATTTCCAGTGCGGTTTTGTTGCTCAATCCCCAAGGAGCAGATAAACGGCCAATGAATCCAATTTTAATCGGCCCCTTTCCCTCTCCGGCAGCTACTTTGCCCGGTGTTGGTTTCTCAGGTGCCGCCTGCGATGCACCTCCGGCGACAACAAACACGACCACGATTACGAATAATGCCAGCGTAAAGATACTTTTAGTCTTCATGGCTACCTCCTTTTCTATTTTTGTTATGTTGATCAATAATTGTTGTCTCGCAATGGAGTGTGTTAGCACTCCGACGAAGTGTATCTGTATTTGTCTTTACTCTCATTAGGAGGGTCTGTAGATCTCCAAAATTTAAGCTGACCTTTTCTATTTTTATTCTTGCTGGCTGGGGTGCTTCCATCTCTTCCTTCCCCGAGTGCCGCTTCTGCGTTCTGAAAGAAGGCCTATGATGGGTTCTTGAAAATTCCGTTAAAAATAATCCGGATATTCTGGTCAATGATTTCCTCCAGGCCCAGCCCGGCATTCTCCCTGAACCAGTACCCCAGCCAGTGGCTCATGGAGATGATTAAGAAAGAGATTACGCTGGGGTTCTTCTTTTTATCGATATGGGGGATTTTCTTGAGCTCATTTTTGAGCAAGTGAAAAATCGCCTGCTCTCTTTTGTACAGATCTCTCTTATTCTTCCCCGTCAACTGGTGCCGTTCGCGCAGGACCAACAGGCGGACTTCTTTATTTTGATTCAGATGATTGGCATAGGTGCGGATCAATTCCTGAAAGGCCTGTTTGGCATCGAGGCCTTTCGCTTGACTTTCTTTTATCTTCTCCTTCAGCACCCGCAAAAAGAGGTCCGTACGCTGGATTAATAGCAAAGCAAGAATATCTTCCTTAGTTTTAAAGTAGTGATAAACCCCGGCTTTGCTCATTTTGGCTTTCCGGGCCACATCCCGTAGTGAGGCGGCCTGATAACCCTTTTCACAAAATACGATAGCCGCAGTATTGGCCAGGTATTCCTTCCTTTCGTCCAAGCTCAGTCTAAACAAGAATCTGATCCTTTCGTTGAAGAAGTGGTGCAGGACGGTTTCTGACCGGCTGACCGGTTTCTCGACCCCCTGGCCGCAATATTAACAGATCAAATTTTTCCGTCAAGAACTTTTTAGATGCCTCTGCAGTTCAGACACTGGACTTCAGACTTTAGACACCAGACTTCTCTTTTTCGTGAGAGCGCAAGTCGTGAGTCGTTAGGGGTTACACCTTGAGCCCCACGACTGACGCCTTGCGATAAAAAGTTCAGTCTGATGTCTGGAGTCTGTGGTCTAATATCTGAATCACAGATATTTCCTTAACCCGGTAAATATTCCCGATATTTCTGGGATTTACTTTTTCTCTCCTCTTTCGTCCGCAGAAAATAGTCTTTGGACGGCGCAATATGATAGGTATAATGATTGTACGACACCTCCGGCCGAAACCGACTGTCCGCCCAAGCTTTCTTCTCAAATGTCACGCGGATCTTCCCACCGGCCATACTCAGCTTTCCCCGAACCCCATACGTGGGACATTCAACTCCTGAAATGAATTCTATTTGGTATTATCCTTTCTCTTTTCAGCAATTTTATTTCTTATTGCATAGAAAGGTAGAAGAATAATAAAGGATAAACCTGCCCACGAAAACATCATCCTTACTGCCCTGAGAGCGTCTTCCGCGGACAGGATCATATCCATCTGCATGGTTCCCAGTGCCTTGCCATCCATGACCAGCTTATCGCCCAGGCGTTTAATGGAATGAATCGACGCAGCCTCATCACCGATTTCGTTGCGTATGGTCACAACATTTTTCATATAGTCGTGATCGAGAATCTTCCCTTTTTTCAACTAAGTTGTTCTATTCTAATAGCGATCAGCGGAAGACCGGCGGCAGGAGCTGCAAATAGTCCTTACCGGTTATGGCGCTCGCACAAATAAAACCGGAGTGGGTAGCGCCCTCGACACCCCCTTCATTAAGGCGCTTCCCGTAAGTATCACCCGCAAAATAGAGTCCCTCAACAGTAGGGCATTTCACATCCACCCATTCATCCTCCGGGTGTCTCCACAGGATACAGGTATCTCCAACGGTAAAGAACATCCAATCAAGCGATTTTCGCCAGCCCGGGAATGCAGTATCCGCAAACTTCAACATCCTGTCGATCACAATATCTACTTTCTTTTTATCGTGCGCTTCAGTAGCCAGGATACTGCTGGCCATACCCGCCAGGTGCTTGCCTTCGGGGGCAGTGGTGGGCGCCATGGCAGACATAGCCACGACGTCGAGCGGGACATTGCCCCTGAACAGCCCTTCGCTCTCGGGAATCAACCAGGAAGTATGGTAGAAAGACCTGGGGTCCACCTCAAGCTCGCAGAAATGGCTCAGCGGTTTAGTCATGCCGAACTGGCCGGCAACCATAGAAGTATGTATTATCTTTTTAGTTAATCTGACAAAATCCGCCGCCAACAATTTCTCCGGTATGAGCTTTAGCAATGCCTTTGGCGGGGCCGTGCAGACGACCACCGGCGATTTTATTTCCATGGCTTTGGCATCCATTTCAGCGACAACGCCGGTAGCTTTTCCATTCTGAATGATAACCTCTTTGACCTTGGCATTTGTAACTATCTCGCCTTCAGCGTCTTTGACCGCGGTAGCAAAACCCTCTGTAATGAAACGATGCCCAGGTGCCCCGGCGAAAGCCCAGGAACCATTGGTTATATGCACCCCAGTCTCCATGACCTGTAAGAATACTTTCAGGTTTTCTCCGGCAGCGTTTAGTACCGGGTCATTAATGATCGTCTGGAAAGTCCCCATGGCATAGTGGAATTCCTGGGCCAGTTCACTTTTCGTTATCCCTTCTACCCAGTCCTTCAAGGTCACATGGTCAAGCTTTTCGGCCTCCGCTATCGTGCGAACCTGAAACTTGTGCTTATGGACCTTCACCATCTCGGTGTAATCTTCATCGCTCATCCAGCCGTACTTCGCTCTTCTGCCCACGATATAAGGCTTCCAGTCATGGTCATACCAGACAAAGCCTGTATTCGGATAGAAAATCGAGGCCTTGTTAAACAGTGCCAGGGCTTGGCTCACGCGCCCTCGGTTGGTGTACCAGGCACCCCTTCCACCCGCTTCGAGGACATATCCATTAAGCATCTTCTTCTTTATCAGCGTGGGAAGATCAGGCTCAGTCCTATCACTAACCCAGGAGTGCGCAGATTGCGCGAGCGTTTTACGGAACTCGTCGGCATCTATAATACCTTCTCCGCGGAATGATGTAGCACGCCCACCAATCTGCGACGAAGCCTCAAGGATGAGAACCTTCTTGTGTTCCATATTTGATAGTATGGCACCGACAACCGAGCCGGCGATCCCGCAGCCGATGACGATCACATCGTAGCTATTCGAAATTCTCGAAGACATATTTCCTCCTAATTCTTTTTCGCAGCCTTATGACCAAACACTATTTCCCCATTACGGTTTTAGGAATGGTCCGATCATTTTTAATAAATTGAACGTTATGAGTACAGAAGATTTTTCCGTGCCCTCTGCGGTTTGATAGGTTCTCATGGTTCCCGTAAGCGAGTTGGAAGGGCGAACCTTTTCGCAAACAAATCAATACTTAGTCGGCCAGTTGGCCAGCCGGTGTTGGCTAACACCGCCCGTTCGCCGGTCCTGGCAGATCTGCAGGGCCCGGATAATGTAATTTCGAGTATCCTTGGGGTCGATCACGTCATGAATATAATGCATTCCAGCAGCTGGATATGGGGCGCTGTCTTTGATCATCTGCTCCACGAACTGTTCCTTCTGGGCAATGAGCTCCGGCGAATTTTGCATTTTCCCCGCGAAGACGACGTTGGCGGCGATCTCCGGGGCCACGAAGCTCATCTCGGCGGTGGGCCAGGCCACCAGGAAATCTGTGGCGCATCCCGAACCCGACATGTTCCAGAAGGCCATGCCATAGGATTTGCGGACGATGATGGAAATTTTCGGGACCGTGATTTGTCCCAGAGCATTCATATAATTCATCACCCGCGCACCGACCCGGTTTCGCTCGGCCTCCCGGCCCACGAGAAATCCCGGGGTGTCATGGAAAAATAGCAGGGGGATGTTGAAAGAATCGCAGAGGACCAGAAAGCTGATCACCTTGTCGATCCCGTTCGTGTCCATGGCGCCGGCGTTGGAAAAGGGCTGGTTGGCCACGATGCCCACAACCTCACCGCCAATGCGCGCCAGGGAGGTGATGACGCTCTTGCCGAAGAGCGGCTTCAGGGGAAAGAGCGTTCCCCCATCCACGATCCTTTGAAGGATTTTATTCATGTCGTAAACTCGATTCCGCTTTTCGGGGAGCAGTTCCAAGATACGGTCCATGCCGCTTCCCGAATCTTCGGGGACTGATTTGGTCGGTGGCCGTTCATCGCAATGGGAAGGCATGTAGGAGAGGAATTTGCGGATGATGGCAAAACATTCTTCCTCGTTTTCCGCCACCCGGTCGGAGTTGCCGGTGATCTCCGCATGCACTTTCCAGCCGCCGAGCTCTTCGTCCGTGAGGTGTTCACTGATGGCCAGCTCGAGTACCCGGGGGCCAGAAACTCCCATGGCGCTCCCCTTCACCTGGACGACGAAATCTGACAGGCAGGCCATCCAGGTGGGCATGCCATAGCACTCTCCCATAATGGCGGTCACCATGGGAGATTTGCGTACGCGGCTCATGATCTGCAGAAAGGTATCATGTCCTCCGCCCCCAATGGAAGCTAAACCCTTGGAGCCCATGATGTCTGGCATGCGGGCCCCTCCAGCCTCTCCCAGGTAGATGAGCGGAAACCCTCTGCGTGCGGCGCCCAGCTTGACATCCCCTTCCTTACGCCCTGCCACCCGGCTGGAAGTGGCTGCCAGGACAGTGAAATCATTGGCTACCACTGCCACGGTCCGGCCGTCGATTTTTCCGTATCCCGCAATCTTGCTGTCAGCCGGGGTCTTCTCCTCCATGCCGGGCACATCCGAGCAATTGAGCATACCCGTTTCGAAAAAACTGCCGGGGTCCAGAAGACGACTGATCCGTTCGCGGGCCGTAAGCTTTCCCTGATCATGGTGGCGCTTCACTTTTTCCGGCCCGCCCATTTGCAGCGCCTTTTCCCTGCGATGTTTTAACTCTTCTAACTCCTTCTCAAATGGCATCCTGTCTCCTATTGCTCATCTCTTGATAAGAGGGAGCACCGCCGCCAGGCCGTAAACAGAACGTGCAACTTGTAACCCCTATGTTGCAACTCCCAGGACCAAAATCCCTTCGTCCAGTTGGCCACAAGACGCAGAGTGCTTTTTCCCTGCGTCTATGCAGATCGTCTATGAGGTTTTTTACGGGCGCCCTGCGCAATGGTTACGAATGTTGGCAAACCGAACCAGGGCATTATATCGTAGACCCACCATCGATGGCGATCACCTGCCCTGTTACATAACTCGACGCGTCCGAGGCCAGGTAAATAATGGCCCCCACCATCTCCTCGGGTTCGGCTGGCCGCGCCAACGGAGTTCTGCTCATTGCCATATTAAGGATGTCCGGGTTTTTCCAAAGAGCTTCGCTGAAGCGAGTTTTGGTTAAGCCGGGGGCGATGGCGTTTACCCGGATATTGTATTGAGCCCATTGCTGAGCCATCACCTTTGTGGCCATAATCACGGCAGCTTTGCTTATGGAGTAAACGGGCAATATGTCAGGGGTAATTCCAGCGACCGAAGAAACATTGATAATTTTGCCTCCACCTTTTTCCTTCATCACCCTGGCCACCGCCTGACTCAAGAAGAATAGCCCCTTCAGATTCAGGTTCATAATTGAATCCCAGGCGCGATCGTCTATGTCTATAGCCGATGCCATCGTGGGATTCGTGGCGGCGTTGTTCACCAAGATGTCGATCTTCCCGAACTCCTCCAAGACTCTCTTAACGAGATTATTGATTTCTTCCACCTTGCCTACATGGGCCGGTACGGGCAGGCATTTCCTTCCCGTTTTCTTTATTTCTTCTGCTACCTTTTCTAAGTCGGGGAGTTTCCGGCTGGCAATGGCAACGTCGGCACCGGCCTGGGCCAATCCGATCGCTGTCACTTGACCAATCCCCCGACTGGCTCCGGTGATGAGGACAACCTTGCTCTTTAAAGAGAATTCCA
This sequence comes from uncultured delta proteobacterium, assembly GCA_963827685.1. GTDB lineage: Bacteria > Desulfobacterota > BSN033 > BSN033 > UBA1163 > UBA1163. The sequence goes on from CAWHBU010000004.1 coordinate 329,211, forward strand.
TTCTTTGTTACCTCCTGTGGGTGATGAGATTTCTGGACTTCTCAATGTGAAAGTCATTTCTAACTTTTCTCCGAAAAGCGTAATATGGTATTGGCATACGCAGTTTAAAGAAGAAACCTATCAAGACTTCAGAATTTTGTCGGGCAATTGGCCAGCCGGTGTTGCTTAATACTACCCCTGGGCCGAATGATAAGAACTCGTTTTGATTGGATTGAATATAAGAAAAACGGAGTTGTCTGTCAAGCAACAAGGGGACTCTTTTTCCCTTGACTTGAGCATCCCCTTTGTCAGGATCTTTAGTAACCCATTTCGGCAGAACTTCCCGATCCTTGCTTCACCCTCAATCATTCAAAGAATGAAGGATCGTTTGCTCACTTCGGCTTAAGAGGTTCTGTATCCTTGAAGATCACATCGGTGAGTCCCACATTGACCTGGTAATTCGAATAGGTAATTTCAACCTTGCCGGTAATGGTCTTGGTCTTCTGCCCAAACTGTGTGAATTCTTTCATCCCACTTGGTTCCTCAGAGGGCATGTCAAGCTGGAGGTTAATATGTGTCGGGAGCTCAAAATTACCAAACATTCCATATTCAATCGTGGCTTTGACCTCCCTTCCTTCGGATGGTGACATTCTAATTTCTATGATCAGGTTGCGGTCCGTGTCTATCGTCAATACAAATCCCTTGCGATAGGTGTCTGCATCCATCGGAGTGAGTTTCAGTCTGATTGCCTTTCTACCATTATAGATCAGGCAGTCTACCAGTCTAATATCGAAATCCTTCTTTTTGAATAGAGAGGGATTGAAATAAGCGCCCTCCTTAGGAAGGAAGAAGATCCTTTTGGACTCCACTTTTATTTTATCGGGAGCCTTATAATAAAGCCTGGCTTGCATATCCGGTGCTTTGAGAGCTTCAATGTCAAAATGCACGTTCACGTCAGCCGTGTAATCCTTCAACCCGGAATATTTGTTTTCTATTGAATCGAGATAGCGAGAGGCATCTTCCTGGGCTTGAATCAATTCAGTTGAAAGAAGAAAAAGGATCCCCGCCAAAAATAAAAGTTTTTTCAACTCTTAATATCCTTTCTGCTGAAAACGATGAAAGCGATCGAAAACAAGCCGATATTGTGGAAACCGAGAACCATGGCTGATCGTGCTATTTCCTGCCACGGTATCGGATCATCAAAAAATCGCTGCCAGAAGACCATATAGGTTGTGAAAAGATAGGGGCTAAGCATTCGAAAGAAATCGAAAGGAAAGTTTCCAAGAACAAGAAAGACAATGACGACAGCCATGGTGCCAATAATAGGGCCGATGGAGTTCTCCGCCAGGGTCGAAAAAAGAAAAGCAATGGATGCCACCACCGTCATGGACCAGACAGCAGCTGTAAAGGCAAGGAGCATTCTCATGGGAACTTCCGCCTCGGGAATAAAGACGATGCGGAGTTTGGTTTGATAATTCATAATTAAATCACCGTGGCCAAACAACAGAAGACCAAGGATGATGCATATCAGGGCGAGAAAGATCACCAGTCCTGTTGTGTAAAAAAGGGTTGTCAGGTACTTGGCTGTAATGATCTTACCTCGAGAAGGGGGTCGTATCAACAGAAGCCTCACGGTCCCGGCGGTGGCCTCGCTTGAGACAATGTCTCCCGCAACTAGGGTGATGAAAAAGGGGATGTGTATATGGAGGCTGTTCATAATGAAGGCCGTAATGAACCAACCATTCAGGACATTTCCAAAGATGAGGAAATCCTTCTGGAAAGATCTCATCATACGATAAAGGATCTCATTGGCACTCAATTTCATCACCACTTCCGTCATGATGACAATCAAAGCGATGAAGCCAAAACTGATGTACGTGCGCCATCGGCTGAATATCTTGTAGGTCTCAAACCAGAACAGCTTCATATATCAGAGATCCCTTCAGTGATCTTCAAAAAGAAATCTTCGAGTGTTCGATGGGGATAAAAGGATATGACCTCGACATGATTCGAAACGAGAAACCTGTTCAACTCGGAAGCGTGACCGGGCTCAACACACAATTCAATCTTACCCCCCTCGACGGAAAGGACCACAACCCAGGGGAGTTTCCTGAGAAGTTCGACCGTTGACCCAAAAGGTGAGACTTGGATGGAATACTCCAGGGGTTCTCTGTTAAGCAATTCAGAGACAGATCCTTGAGCAATCAGCTCACCCCGATTGATGACCGCCATCCTGGTCGCAACCAGTTCGACTTCCGAAAGGAGATGAGAAGAAAGAAAGATGGTCATCTTTTTGTCGGTGGCGAGCTTCTTGATCAGCCCTCTGACTTCTTTCATTCCCTGTGGATCGAGTCCTGCAGTCGGTTCATCAAGGATAATTAGTTCTGGTTCGGTCAGCAGAGCCTGAGCGATTCCGAGTCGTTGCTTCATTCCGTGCGAAAAAGTCTTGACTTTTTCAAAAGCACGCGATGTCAACCCGACCACATCGAGCGCTTCCAAGATCTCTTTCTTTTGAACAGGGCGGGTCATTGAGCCCAGTATTTCCAGATTCTTATAGGCGGAAAGGTAGAGGTAGAAATCCGCTTTCTCGACAATTCCACAGACCCGTGAGAGGACGACATGGCGGTGTTTATGAAGATCCATCCCAAACATTTCAATCGAACCTGAAGAAGGCATAAGAAGCGTTAGGATCATGCGTATGGTGGTACTTTTCCCCGCGCCATTTGGACCGAGGAAACAGAAAACATCCCCACGGTGGACTTCAAGATTTAAATCCTTGGCAGCCCAGCGTTTTCCAAACTTCTTGCTCAAGCCATGGGTTCGCAGAACAACTTCTTTGCGGGATAGGTTTTGCACGACATCACATAGGACAGAGGAGTCTTTTTTGCCCTCCACCTGTTATTTCCCAACCTCAACTCATTGATCCTCGAGTTCCATGGGATCACTTATTCCGGATAAAAACGGATTCCAAGCTCAAAAGCGTCATCACTGAATTCATCAGGGATAGGAGGCAAAGGTTCTGCCTTCTTAATCGCTCGCATTGCCATCTGGTCGTAATGGACATTGCCGGACCTTTTTTCAAACCATGATTTTTTAATTTTGCCGTCCCTTTCTATGATGACGACAATGATTGTCTCCAAGTCCGTTTTCCCTTTGGGAAGACCTCCGGGGAGGGTCCATTCCTTTTTGATTTTGGCCCATATCGTACTATAGTAATCGTTTAGTTTGGATTCCAATGCAAAGGAACCTCCGGAGGAAGAACCCCAGGATGATCCGCCTGATGGGGAACCTACTGACCCCGATCCGGTTCCCGATCCCGTTCCCGCTCCGGATCCGGAGACAGTCGGCCCTTGAGATAGACGAGTCACTGGAGATTCCCCTTTCGTCCCCTTCTCCGATCTCTCACGTCGGGCTACCTTTTTTTGAATCTCTTCAAGGGCTGCCTTTTTATCAATATCCTCGATGGCCTCTTGAAGAGACTTCAGAGAGGTTTTTCTTTTTTCCAAACTCCATCCCTTCTCTACATTCTCCACCTTCTTTTCCGCTTTTTTCTGACGCGATTTTATGGCCTCAGCTTTTTCAGTCCCTTTTTGATTCACAACGGGCTTCAGTTTTTCACCCGGCGGAGAAGCGGGCAGTTCGGCGGTCCGACTGGGGGCCCTGGAATGGCGCTACCGAAGGGGGATCCGTTTCCTTGAGGCGAAAAGGGTCGAATGGTAACTCGATAAACAGAAGAGTGCATTTTTGTAATGGTAGGCCTCAGGCCGAGGATGAGGGCGGCAACGAGGGTAATATGAAGGAGCAGTGAGAAAATCCCCGCTTTCAGCAATCCGCCCTTATCGGGAAAAACTGGACCGTTCAAAAGAGAAGGTTGCACTCTTCCCTTTTGTAATGTTCTCATTTCTTCAACTCAATCCCTAAACCAGGGTTCTTGACGCCCGATTGCGTTAAGACATCCATCACCTGTATCACGGAATCATATTTGACATTCTTATCCCCGTTAACAATCACAAACGCGTCCGGCTTACTCCTCATCATGGCCCTCAGCTTATATTTGAGTGTCTCTAAATCAAGTTTCGCATCCTCTAAGAACACCTCTCCCTGAGCATTAATGTTGATCATGATGTCTCGCGATGTCTCCTCAGATTTCGATGCCTTGGGCAATTGAACTTTCAGACTGGATTGATAAATGAAAGGGGTGGCGATCATGAAGATGATCAATAGAACCAGAACCACATCGGTAAAAGGGGTGATGTTAATTTCTGCCATTAATCGGGATCTTCTATTTTTTCTCTTCATGTGATTCATCCCCCGCCCATCAGGTCGATTAATTCGGAAGCGCATAATTCCATATCATTGATAAAACGTTCGACTCTTTTCATAAAATAATTGAATGCGATGACTGCAGGGACAGCTACAAAAAGCCCCATGGCCGTGCAGACCAGTGCTTCGGCCACTCCCCCGATGACAATGCTCATTCCACCGGCTCCGGCGACGGCAATATCATGAAATGCCCTGATGATCCCGAGCACTGTTCCAAAGAGCCCGATATAAACAGCCGTGTTGCCAATGGTTCCCACGATGCTCGTGAAACGCTCTAATTTTGTGGTTTCGACCGTGATCTCTCGCTCCATCGCGCTGGATATTTGTTTTTCATGGTGATCATGGAGCACCAGTCCGGAATAAATGACATTCGAGATAGGCGCATGAGTGTGCTTGCAGATTTCCATGGCCTTTTCAATACTCCCACTTTTCAATGCCCTTTTTATTCTCGTCATAAATTCCGATCTTTTGGTTCGGGATAGTCTTCTGTAGTAAATGATCCTTTCCAAAAGGATGGTGATGGATAAAAAAGAGCAGAAGAGTAGGATGTACATCGTGAAACCACCAATCTGAATGATTTCCCACACGGTTTTCCCTGCAAACATCTCATTCCTCCTTTAGAAATTCTGCATTGCATTGGTTCAAGGGATGTGAAAGTTCCTTCGTCAATCAATATTACTTATCTGTTAAGATTTGGCAAGAACTATCGTTGGTTCCATTTATAGGGGGTTAAGATGGCGCCAAGAATCTTCGAGTTTCTTCCAGGGTGGGGATTCCTTTTCTTCCACCAAGTTCTCGGCATTTGAGGGCTGCCACCGCATTGGCAAATCTCAAAATCTTCCTTGCCTCCCAATTCTGCAATAGGCCGTAAATGAACCCTGCATGAAAGACATCGCCTGCACCCGTCGTATCCATGGCCTTTACTTTGAATCCTTCAGCATAGAGGGTTTTCCCATCTATCAACGCCATGGCACCTTCACGGCCCAGTGTCGCGCAGAGAAATCCAGGAGTGTGTTTTTGAAGTTCGAGAAAAGCCTTTTTTTGATCTGAAATTCCAGTGTAGAGCGTGGGGAACCTTGATGAGGTGATGACAAAGTCAACCTTCTTAATCAGCTCAGAGGTGAGAGGTTCCACTTTATCGAGGTCAACGATGGTTGGAATTGCTTCTTCCCTTGCCCACCTGGCACACTGAATGGCAGTATGGATGTCATGCCCGTCTAAGTGGAGGAGTTTTCCAGAGCAGATTTCCTCCTTTCGAAGTTCTCCTTCGCGATACATCAATCGTTCGTCTCGATTCCAGAGGATCGTTCGTTCTCCCGAGTCACCATCCACGATAATCGTGGCAAACTGATTTGCGGCATTGGGTTCGGTTGTCACCGAGGAGACATCCACTCCTTCCTGACGAATGGAATGGAGAGAGAATTGCCCCAAATCATCCTCTCCAACTTTTCCAATATATTTTGTTTTTACTCCCCATCGACTCAGGGCCACCATGGCGGTAGCTACCTGACCTCCCCCTTGTCTGGAAAACCGGAGGATCTCCATTTTTGAATTCGAGGTGGGAAATTCTGGAACCACACAAAGGAAATCGACGGAGTTGAGGCCCATCCCCACCACATCAAAAGGCTTGTCTGTGGCGAGAGGAAGATTGAATCGCATGGCTATTTCTAAGAACTTTTGAACAGGATTTCAAGTTTTCATCATTTATATAAACAATATAAACAAGCCAATAGATGAGGAGATGAACAATCCAGTAGGCATCTTTTTCATGGCTTACGCCCATTATATGAAGGCCGAAAAGGGCAAGACAAGGAAATATCTGAAGCAGTTGGAAGGTTACGATAAGTTAGAAGAGGATTATGAATACCTTTTTGAACTTATAAAAACAAAGACAAAACATTTTGAAGGGGTTTAAAGTAACGGGTAGTGATACGCCTCTGTCCTTCTCTCCTTAAAAGAAATAAAAAAAATATGTCTTCCATGACTAACGATTAATTTTAGAGGATGAAACCTCCTTGATGAAGCTGTCGGGATAATTTTTGAAAATCTTCTTGTCTTTTAAAAACTGAGCGGCTTCATTTTCATCCGTAAATTGTCCCACAAGGACTCTGTATAAGGTCCCTCTGCTCCTGCTTTTCATAGTTATCCAATAGACCTCCAACCCTTCCTTCTTAAAAGCTTCTACAAGCTCGCGAACGTTTTCCATATCGCGAAATGCCCCGACCTGTATAGCGAAATATTTTCCCTGGGGCGAAGGTTTATTGAGTTTCACCGTTTCCAGAGGTATGGGCATTGGTTTTGCTTTTTCTGTTTCTTGCTGAGGACTTTTCACGGCTTCCTGTTTCGTCTGAACCGGAAGTGATTCAGAAGGGGGTTTTGAGGGCGCAGCAGGAGAGGGTACAACAGAAGGGGGAGGCAAGGCTGCTGAAGTGGTAGCGGCAGCAGGGGGTTTAGGGGCAGCTGGAGAGGGGACAACCGTAGGGCGTTTCGGGGGTGATGGAGGAATGACAACAGTTGGCGGCTTGGTATCGCCCGTTTTGAAAAGATCGGGGATGATCGTCGGCTTCAGGGTAGTAATCGCGAAGATCGACGCCAATATAATAAAGAAAATGGATGCGATGATGATCATCGAGCGGTATGATCTTTTTTTAATCTGTTTCGGTTTTTGCCTTCCAGGAATTGAGGTTCCTGCTGCTTCCTCTTTTTCGATATCGGCAACACGCTGATACATGCTATCCAATTCACCGAGGAGTTCTTCTTCCGGAATCTGTTTGTCTTTCATCTTTAATGTCTCCTTCTTCGATGGATGGGGCCCCGTTCTTGTTTGCGGCCTTTTTTAGTCATGGATTCTTTTTAGATAACGACTTGCCACGATGTCGGCATCTAATCCTATGCATTGGGCATAAGCCCTCAAGAAGCCTTTTAGGAATGTCCTGGAAGGGGTTTTCTCAAACTGGTCATCCTCGATCGCATGTAAGTAGACAATCCGGACCTTCACCATTTCTGCGATCTCCTCAAGAGATACCCCCAATTCATCCCTGATCTTTTTCAAATCTTCTCCTGATAAGGCATCATGGGTGAGAATTTCCTGAATCACGGGGTTTGAAGACACGATCGGTTTTAGTCTATCTCTTATTCTTAATGCCGTATTGGTGCCAGGATGTTTCGCATCGGCCAGGAGACTCAACTTTTTGCCATCCCGCCGATATCGCCTCTCCTTTTCAAGGATACCGCGTTCAATGAGTAACTGATCATAGTGGGATCTTTTCTTTTCATCCATCAGGGTGGAATACGCCCCATCCAGTTTCACGAGTATTTCCTCCCGTTCTTCTCGGGAAAAAAAAGAGTAGCTTGCCAGAGAATCGTCATGATAGAGTTGAACCATCTCTTTATATGCCTGATGAACCTCGAAAGGTGAGGCATCGAATGCAACTTCCAGAAGTTCATAGAAGTTCAGATCCTCAAGTCTCTTCATACGATGATGACCTATTGTTAAAACCCACTTAAGTGAAAGCCGGGGCTTACAAAGCCACCGCTTGCTCCTCTGCCACACCCGTGATGCCTTTGATGACTAACTTAAGATCGAGAGTTGATTGGGAGTAAGAATATTTTTCGACAAAGGACTCTTTCCTGCACACCGCCTCGTGGACGCGTTCATCAAAACTTACATTGCCTACGAATTGAATTTTCATGCCGAGGTGCTTCTCAACAATCTTACAGATGAGCGCTCCGATCTTCGGATTATCCTGTCTTCTAACCTGATTAAGAACCAGCTTGAACTGGAAAGCCTTCAAAATCCTTTCTACTTTACTGCCTTGCTCCGGATCGATATTTTTCAGCATATCGAGAAGGTATTCCGGATGATGAATGATGGCATCCCGGTTCTGTGCTTCTGCTTTCTCAGCCAGGCTTCTGAAACGATCGATCTTGAGCACCTGGCGGATCTTGCGAATATAAACGGAGCGAATTAGCCTATAGATATTTTCGATTGATGTGGGCTCTGGAATGCAAACAAAGATTCCAGAGTCCGATAGGGTGAAAAAATCGATGGTATTAAAAGATGTGCCTGCGCCAAGGTCAAGCAGAATATAGTCATAATCCAATCTCGATATAGCATGTAACATTTTCATCTTCTGTTCGTGAGCGAGATTGGAGATGTCCAGCTTATTTCTGGCTCCGCTGATTAGAAAAAGATTATGGATCGGCATTTCGAGAACGGTTTCCTCAAGTGTTGCCACTCTCCTATTGAGAAAATCAGAGAGGCTTATCGGAGGATTGGGCAGGCCGATGATCGTGTGAAGATTGGGTGTGCCGAGGTCGGCATCGATAAGAAGGGTTTTGAATCCTTGCCGGGCTAATAGAATTCCGATATTACTCGTGAGAAAACTCTTTCCGGTTCCTCCTTTTCCTCCACCGATGGGCCATATACGGGGCATAAAGTCTGAACTATACTGATTTATGTTATTCATTTTTCAACCCTATGTAATTATAGCACAATCAAGGGTTTTTTGTGGTACGGGCACGGTCTATAGATGGGGACATCCTGGATGGTTCTTGTCCCGCTCGTCCTCTGATGAAAACGACGGTTATGATGTTTGTGCTTCATATTTTACTTGTTTGGCACTTGCGCTTCAGCGACCGGCCAGAGGGCGAGTCCGACTGATAGCGCTTATTCGCTGTTTACGATCAGGATCACTTGAGTCAATATCACGCATTTTCTGTACCGAACTTTTGATCTTTTATGGTGCTGCAAAGAATTGTAATCCGTACACGTGGCTCCACGTACTTGATAGATCAAAGGGTCTGTAACCCCTCTATTTCGGAAGTTAATTTACACCCCTAAAAGGTTCTTGTCAACCATTTGGCTGGCAAGTGCCCCTTAACCCCGCCTTGTAGGTGGGGTTAAGGGCACAATTAAAACGATATTTCCTTTCCGTGAAGCCCCTGCCTGTGGCCGAGGGGCTTCACTTCGGGGGCGCTCAGGGTTGACGAAAAGGCCCATCCATAGTATAAAAGAGGTTAAATGAATACAAAAGGATAAAGATTTGGAAGGTATTGCCACCATCATTCTTGCAGCAGGGAAGGGGACCCGGATGAAGTCAGACCTTGTGAAAGTACTTCATCCCATTCTGGGACTTCCTATGCTCTCCTATCCTATTGAACTTTCCTTGAGAGGGGTCAAAGCCGAAAAGACGATTGTGGTCATAGGTCATCAGGCAGACCAGATTCAGGAGAGGTTTAAAGACCCTAAGATTGAATTCGTTGTTCAGAAAGAGCAACTGGGTACGGGTCATGCGGTCTTGCAAGCCATCCCATTTCTAAAGACATTCACTGGCACTGTTCTCATCCTCTGCGGAGATGTTCCCTTGGTGAAAGCCGATACCCTTCACTCTTTTATCGGTGCTTTTGGAAAAAGTAACTCCATCCTCTCTGTGTTAACGACCGTGGTGGAGGATCCGTTCGGGTATGGTCGCATCGTCCGAAGTTCGGAGGGTTGGCTGGAAAAGATTGTGGAAGAGAAGGATGCCTCAATGGGGGCAAAATCGATCCGAGAGATTAATACAGGGATATATTGTGTGAAGGCTTCTTTATTGATCGAGGGCTTAAGGGAGATCGGAAAGGATAACGCACAAGGTGAATACTATCTCACCGACCTGGTTGAGATTGCAAAGAAGAAAGGGTTGAGGTGTTCTGCTCATATCGTGGGGGATCCCGTGGAGGTGATGGGGATCAATACACGGGTCGATCTTGCCGTGGTCAATGAAGTGCTCAAACAGGAGAAACTGAGAGAGTTAATGGTCTCTGGAGTGACAGTTCTCGATCCCAAAACTACCTATGTGGAGAAAGCGGTTGAAGTGGGAAGAGAAACAACCCTCTGCCCGAATTGTTATCTCCACGGGATGACAAGAATCGGTGAACACTGTATCATCGAATCTAACTCAAAAATCACAGACTCCATCATCGGCAATGAGGTGACCATTCGCTCGAATTCTGTGATCACGGGGAGTAAGATTGAAGATGGGGCCATCATCGGCCCTTTTGCCCACCTGAGGCCTTTAAGCGAGATCAGGGCGAAGGCAAAGATTGGGAACTTTGTGGAGGTGAAGAAGTCGACCATTGGCAAAGGTTCAAAAGCCAACCATCTTACCTATATTGGAGATTCCTTGGTTGGAGAGGGTGTGAACATCGGCGCTGGAACTATCTTCTGTAACTATGATGGGTTCGAGAAGCATCAGACGATCATCGGTGATCGGGTCTTTGTGGGATCGAACGTGGAACTCGTGGCGCCCGTCAAGGTGGGAAATGGTTCTACGATTGGTGCGGGTTCCACCATCACGAAAGATGTTCCAGGGGGGGCGTTGGCGATCAGCCGAGCGAGACAGAGGAACATCAAGGGATGGAGTAAAAGAATAGAGTACCGGCAAAAGAAGAAGAAGAATAAGAATAGAAATAAAGAGAGTGAGGGTTGAGAAATGTGTGGCATTGTCGGATATATCGGCTCGAGAGAGACGGCAAGGGTTCTCATTGATGGGCTCAGACGACTCGAATATCGAGGATATGACTCTGCAGGCATTGCCGTCTTCAATCGAGGCAAGGTCGAGATTCGAAGGAAAGAAGGGAAATTAACAAAGCTGGAGGAGTTGATCGGTGGGGAGACCTTCGATGGGAAGGTGGGGATAGGTCATACGCGATGGGCGACCCATGGAAGGCCATCGGACGAGAATGCCCATCCCCATAAGGCAGGCAAGGTCGCTGTGGTCCACAATGGCATCATCGAAAACTATCTTCCTCTTAGAGAGGTTCTTAAGGGCAAGGGTCATGTTTTTACCTCTGAAACAGACACGGAGATTATCTCCCATCTGATTGATGAATTCATTCAGGAAGGATATTCCTCGCTGGAGGCCGTGAGAATGGCATTAGATAAGATCAAGGGCTCTTATGCATTGGGCATTCTTTTCGAAGGGGAAGAGGATCGCTTGATTGCCGCAAGAAAAGAAAGCCCTTTGGTGATCGGTCTTGGAAAGGAAGAGTATTTCATCGCCTCGGACGTCCCTCCGATCCTTCCCTATACAAAGGATTTCATCTTCATGGATGATGGTGAGGTAGCACTTCTCTCCTCCGGGGGAGTGAAAGTTTTCGATGGCAAGGGAAACGAAGTTTCAAAAGAACCAAAGCGAGTCAACTGGAGTCCCTTGATGGCGGAAAAGGGTGGGTATAAACATTTTATGCTTAAGGAGATCTTCGAACAACCCAGAGCAGTGACCGACACTATTCGCGGACGACTCTCAGAAGAGAAAGGTGATGTCGTCCTCGAAGATGTCCACTTAGATCGACAGTTCCTGAAGAAGATTCGGAGGGTCCACCTGATTGCCTGTGGCACCTCTTACCATGCTGCCCTCGTGGGAAAGTTTCTCATCGAAGAGTTTTGCCGAATCCCAGTGGAGGCAGATATCGGATCTGAATTTCGATATCGAAATCCAATTATTGGAGAGGATGATCTTCTTGTAGCCATCTCCCAATCCGGAGAGACGGCCGATACCATGGCTGCTTTGAGGGAAGCAAAGCGAAAGGGGGCGGCGACATTAGCCATTTGCAATGTGGTGGAGTCGAGTTTGGCAAGAGAAGCGGACCATGTGATCTACACCCATGCTGGCCCTGAGATTGGCGTAGCTTCCACCAAGACCTTTGTCACTCAATTGGTCATCCTCTTCCTTCTTGGCCTTCGAATTGGCAGAGAGTTGGGTTTCCTCACCAATGAGAAAGGCAAGACCTTGATTGAGGAATTAGTCAGGGTTCCACACCTCATGGAAGAAATGCTGAAAACATCACATCAAGTAGCCAAAATCGCCAGAAAGTACCTCCATGCGAGAGATTTTCTCTATCTTGGGAGAGGGATCAACTACCCCATTGCCCTGGAAGGGGCACTGAAATTGAAGGAGATCTCTTATGTCCATGCAGAAGGCTATCCAGCGGGTGAGATGAAGCATGGGCCCATTGCCTTGATCGACCGGGAGATGCCGGTGGTCGTCCTTGCCACCCAGAACGATGTCTATGAGAAAGTGATCTCCAATATCGAAGAGGTCAAGGCAAGGGAAGGAAAGATTATTGCCCTTGCTTCTTCATCCGATCGGGAAATTGTCAAAAAGGTGGACGATGTGATCACCATCCCCGAGACACTTCCTTCTCTCGCTCCCATTCTCCTCACGATTCCTCTTCAACTCCTGGCCTACTATATGGCTGACTTCAAAGGCACGGATGTGGATCAGCCGAGAAACCTGGCCAAGAGCGTGACCGTGGAATAATTCAAAAAATCATTTCAAATTATAAATTGTAAAATGCAAAGTTAACATTTAGAATAAAAAAGTTCCTAAATTTTTGCATTTTGCATTGCTAATTTTGCATTTTGCAATGATATTTAGACAAATGTCCCTCCTCAACGATCTTAATCCTGTCCAGCAGAAGGCGGTTTTGGAAACCGAGGGGCCACTCCTGGTTTTTGCAGGGGCGGGGAGCGGAAAGACCAGAGTCCTGACCTACCGGATTGCCTATCTCATTCAAGAAAAAAGGGTCCAGCCCTGGAATATCCTGGCAGTCACCTTCACCAATAAGGCGGCCGATGAGATGCGGGAAAGGGTTGAAAGGCTTCTTGGAGGATCGGCAAGGGGAACCTGGATCTCCACGTTTCATTCAGCCTGTGCCCGCATCCTAAGGCAGCATATTGAGCGTCTCGGCTTCCAAAGAAATTTCGTCATTTATGATGGTCAGGATCAGGAGCGACATCTTAAAACGGTTATGAAGGAATTGAATCTTGACTTCAAGATGTTTCCTCCCAGAGCTATTCAATCGGGCCTTGAACAATTGAAAAATGAGGGGATCACACCGGATCAATATTCTCCGAACCCGTATAATATCTTCCAAAAGAGGCTGGCGCTGGTTTATCAACGCTATCAAGAGGATCTCCATAGAAACAATGCCCTCGACTTTGGAGACCTTCTCACCTTTGTGATCATTCTTTTTAAGCGCTTTCCAGAGGTTCTCAGGTCTTATCAGGAACTCTGCCGCTATGTGATGGTGGATGAATTTCAAGATACCAACCTGATCCAATATCAACTTATCAGACAGATGGTCGAGACGCATCACAACATCTGTGTGGTCGGAGACGATGACCAGTCCATCTACCGCTGGAGAGGAGCCGAGGTTGGAAATATCCTGAACTTTGAGAAGGACTTTCCGGAGGCTAACGTCATCACTCTGGAACAGAATTATCGCTCCACACAGAATATCCTCCAGGCTGCCAACCATGTGGTGCGGAAAAACCGATATAGAAAAGAGAAGAAACTATGGACGGAGAACTCCGAGGGGGACCTCCTCACCTTTTATGTGGCCGAGGATGAAGAGGAGGAGGCACGTTTCGTCGTCAAGAAAATCATGGAACAACTCTCCACGTTGAAATCGGTGAGGTCTTATCGTGACGTGGCTGTCTTCTACCGGATCAATGCCCAATCTCGTGCCATTGAAGATGAGCTGGTCAAAAACCGGATTCCCTATACAGTTGTCGGAGGAATGAAGTTTTATGAGCGAAAAGAGATTAAGGATGTCATGGCCTACCTGAAGTTGATGGATAATCCCTCAGACGGTCTCAGCCTGAAAAGGATCATCAATGTCCCCTCGAGGGGGATCGGGGAGAAAACAATCGAGAAGATAGAGGCCTTCTCCAGAGAGAAAGGGCTTCCCCTTTATGAAGGATTGAAGCAGGCGATCGGAGATGATTGGCTGACCCCTGCCGTCAAGGCCAAGATGAAAGAGTTTATCCAATTGATAGAAGCGTTCCGAAAAGATGCAGGATCCTTCACCCTCAGCCAACTTACCTTAGGGCTTCTCGCCAAGACGGAATACCTTCAACGATTGAAAGAGGAAGGAACGGATGAAGCTTTTTCAAAGATGGAGAACATTGATGAACTCATCAACGTGATGATGGGACTTGAGCAAGGAGAAGAGAAGGTTTCGTTGGAAAGCTTTTTGGATAAGGTCTCGTTAGTGACGGATGTGGATCTTTATGAGGACAAGGGGAACCGAGTTTCTCTGATGACCCTTCATTGCGCAAAGGGATTGGAGTTTCCGGTGGTTTTCATCGTTGGAATAGAAGAAGGACTTCTGCCCCACTACCGGCGGGGTGAGGAGATTGAAGATATGGAGGAAGAGAGGAGGCTCTTCTATGTGGGGATGACGCGTGCGAAGGAGAGGCTCTTTCTTTCACGGGCAGAAGAACGATCCACCTTTGGCGTGGGTCGTGCCAACCTTCCCTCCCGTTTTCTCGATGAACTCCCTATGGGATTGATGCAATTTGAGGAAAAGAAGAGGAGAATGGAGAGTTTATTTTCCCAGGAAACTCCGTGGAGAGACGATACTCATCAGACCGGGATCATGGCGGATGACCTATCCCAAGAGATTTCCTTCCCAGAAGGGGGTGGGGTTGTCCTGAGTCCCGAAGGGTTCTTTCCGCTCAAAATAGGGATGCGAGTGCGGCATCCAAAATTTGGCGAGGGAAGGGTCAAGTCTGTAGAAGGGATGGAGGAGGATCAAAAGGCGACCATTGTTTTTGGAACCGTAGGCAGCAAACGTCTGAAAGTCCGTTATACCCACCTGGAGATACTTGAGTAAGAATTCAAGGTAGGAAGATGAGGGGGTAACGAGATGAGGAGAAAGGATTTAAATTTTGTCTCACCTCATCACCCCGTCTCCTGATCTCCTCATCATTCTTGGCAGGAGGAGGTTTTATGAAAACAAAAGGGTATCACGGCCATTTTGACTCGTAAATCTGTTTGATAGAAATGAAGTCCACCTTTAGTTTCCCATAACGCCGCTGATAAGAGGATTTAATATTGGGACTTAACACGTAATTCTTTCCTTCAGGATACAAAGAACGAAATACGGTAAGATGAGCGGGGTCAAAGCGATCTGGATTGATTTTACATTCAATGGCATCTGATTGTTTTCGACCACTCTTGATTACAAAATCCACTTCCCGCCCGGATTTGTCTCTCCAGTAAAACAAGTTATGATCGTCAACGACGGTACGAAGAGTATCGAGTACCAGGTGTTCCCATAAAAGACCTCGATCATCCTCCCGAATACTGTCCCACCCCTTGACAAAGGTGACAAAACCTGTATCGAAGGCATAGCATTTAGGCCTATGAGTCATTTCACGCCGCCCTCCTCCATGAAATGGTTGAAGTAAGAAAACCGCATGCGCAATACTCATAGCTTCCAGATGAGCTTTAACAGTATGTCGGCTTAAATCGGTTAATCGAGCCAGATTAGTATAATCCATGAGACTTCCACTTTGTCGGAGCAACCCATGCAGTAACTTCATGAAACCAGTCCGGTTGCGGATGCTGAAGAGCTCCTGGATGTCCCGGGCATAAAAGCTATCCATCCATTCAGAAAAAAAGACCGAGTTCTTCGTTTTTGAGAGTAAGGGTTCTGGTAGCCCTCCGTGCAGTAATCGATGATCCAGATCTTTTATGTTGAAGTGATCAACGCATTCACTCCAGAGTACTGGCGGTAAATAGATCAAATGTTTTCGGCCAGTCAGGCCGTCGCGGAACTTTTTCGTAGCTGACAATGTGGAAGATCCTGTTGCGAGCACTTTGAGGTGAGGATAGACATCTGCTGCGATCTTCAACAAACGGCTCGGGTCCTCTAAACGGTGTATCTCATCAAAGATAACAATGGTTCCTTTATCGAGACTGTCATAGAAAGACTCCGGATCGAATAATCGGCGTCCCACTGACGGCAGATCGCAATTTTGATAGGCTGTTTTGGGAAACATTTGGGCTAAGGTGGTTTTCCCCACTCGGCGAACCCCGGATAGCCATACGATCGGTCGCCTTTCCCATGCCTGATGAATACGTTTTATCCAGAATGGGCGCTCAATCATAGGAATCATAACTAACATTTAGCCGTCTATTTGTCAAGTATAAATACATCAAACTTTACCGGGGGATTAATCCGTGGAGATATAAAGCACATGCCGGAGAGGTGATGGGGACACCTACAAGAGGACTTAAGGAACGGTCTTCACCGTTTAGCTAATGGACTGAGGATCGATTTGGTCTTAAGAAAAATGTAATCTCCATATAGACTACTTCCCGTCCCGTTGCAAATCGGCCTTTCTTCTTTTTGGATGCTCTTGATTGACCGGCAAATTGACAAAAAAGGAAGATCCCTTGCCCAACTGACTCTCCACATCGATATAGCCTTTATGCTCCTGAACGATCTGATGCGAAATGGATAGTCCTAATCCGCTCCCTGTGCTTTTCGTGGTAAAGAAGGGATTGAAGATATCCTCTAAATACTCCTCTGGAATGCCGGAGCCTGTATCGGTAAACTCAATTTGGACAAAAGGTTCTCCCCCTGGTTTTAGAAAGGATCGGGTTTTGACCGTAATCCTTCCATTCTCGGATGTGGCCTGAATCGCATTGAATAAGATGTTCAAGAAGACTTGTTTAACCTGTTCCCGATCAATCTGGACCGGGGGCAGATCGGAAGCATAGCTTCTGAGAATGTTGACTTGTTTCTTCTTCGTTTCGGTTGAAGCCAAGAGGATCATTCCATCTAAAATCGTGTTGATATCCTCAAACTCCAACTTCGGATCGGAAGGTCTGGCAAAATTAAGGAGCTCATCGACTAATGAAGAAATTCGGTCAACCTCTCCAGAGGCAATCTTGAGGAATTGGTCTCGAAATTCCTCATCGTCAAGCCGCTCTGGTAATAAGTGAGTTAAGGTCTTGATGGCAACCAGGGGATTGCGGATTTCATGGGCCAGCCCTGCGGTCAAAGTTCCCAAGGAGGCCAACCGGTCTGCCCGGCGAATATAGGATTTTGATCTCTTCAGATCTTCATAGAGCCTCGCGTTCTCAATAGCGATCGCCGTTTGGTTTGCCAGGGTGCTAAGTAATTCAATATCTTCATGGGAATAGATATCTTTATCGAACTTATAGCCCAGGTTAATCATACCAACGAGTTCTCCTCTTGAAATGAAAGGGATACTTACCTCCGCCTCTAAGAGGGACATCATATCAACAATATATTTTAATTCTGGAATATTGGCCCCCTTGGCCAATTCTTCTCGAATAATAATCTCTCCAATTTTTTGCAAATATTGGGGCAGGGGGTCGTCTTTAGGAAGCTGAGGGTTTGAAGTGGTCACATTAATATTCTTTGATTCAAATAAAGAGTAGACTCCTTTTTCCTCATTCCATAAAAATAAGGACGCTTTCTCAACCCCCATCGTCTGTGTAATCATGTCGAAAATTCTTCTTGAAAGAGATTGCAAATCGAGAATTGTCACCATGGCTTTGCTAAATTTCGCCAAGGTTTCACGGTAATCATACCGGTTTTTAAAAAGAAATTGCTCGACGGCCCTTTCTGTGTGAGGCTTAATTCTATTAAACACGACCGTCACAAACAAAAGGAGGAGCGAAAGAAAGCCTAATAAAAGATAATGGATATCTCCATAAACAATCTTTTGGAACAGGAGAGCTAAGAGAAAAGATGGAACGAAAAGGAGCAATGTTAGAAGAGCATACGTTGTGCCTTTTTTAAGAACAACATTAATGTCCATCAATCTGTGTTTTGCAATCGCATATGAGATAATTACCACATAGACTGAAACAAAATAAAATCCAAATGGAAAGATCTTAATATTGAAAGTGGGCAAGAAAGTTGTTATCCCCCCCAGAAAACCGATAATGGCTGCAGCTAAGACGTATCTGATTTGATTCCTTGTTTGCCCCTTTGCGTACTTAAAATGCTTGATCAAGACGTAGTGGCCATAGGCTATAATACCTAACTGTGAAACTGTATAAAAAGGATAAATTGGTCCGGGTACACCATAATAGCGAAAAGATAATATTGGTCTCACGTCTTTGATAAGTAAAGAGGTGAAATCGAAGGCCAAGAAGATAAATGCTAATGCATAAAATAACAATGTCAACCGATTCTTTGTTAATTTTAATAAGGAATTCACAAAATGAATGAAAAACGCAGGTACGAAAATAGATCCTACATAACATAATCGGACAAAAAAGAGTGCTGTCGTTTTTTCTGAAGATATATCTCTTCCGAATAGCCCAAAGGTCCATAATGAAACACATAAATTTATCAACATGCCATATTTGTTTATATTAGAGGATCTATTTTTCAGATAAACAAAGATTCCTAAGGAAAGGCTAAGTATCCCTGTGATAGCGCATGAAATAATATAAGAGGTATTCATTTTTTACTCGTATTTCCTGATTATTATGCTCGAATTCTTGCCGCCAAAACCAAATGAATTTTTAAGCACTGTGGTAACAGTAGCCTTTCTTCCTTTATTCGGAACATAGTCCAAGTCGCATTCGGGATCTGGAAATTCATAATTTATTGTGGGGGGGATAAATTGGTTCTTAATTGTCAAAACGGTTGCAACAAGCTCTATTGCTCCTCCAGCTCCTAATGCATGCCCTGTCACTGACTTATTAGCTGTAATGGGAATATTGTACGCACGCTCTCCAAATATCTCTTTTATTATTTTTGTTTCAATCTTGTCATTCAAAGGAGTGGAGCTTCCATGAGCATTAATATGATCAATTTCTGTTGGGTCGATCCTGGCTTCTTGTAGCGCTAACTCAATTGCTTTCTTCGCCTGCTCACCTGTTGGTAGAGGCTGAACCATATGATATGCATCATTGGTTGTTCCGTAACCAAGAACCTCTGCATAGATAGGAACTCCTCTTGCTAATGCATGCTCAAGATCTTCTAATATTAGAACACCGGCCCCTTCGCTCATTACAAAGCCATCTCTTTCTTTATCAAATGGTCTTGAGGCTTTCGTAGGGTCCCCGTTTCTCTTTGAAAGAGCCCCTATTAAACAAAAGGATCCTAATGTTAACGGGACGATCGGTGCTTCGGCTCCCCCAGCAATCATAACGTCAGCAAGGTTATTCTTTATTGCATAAAAAGCGTATCCAATATCATCTACCCCTGCGGCACATGCCCCCCCGATCGTACTAGAATGGCCACGGATACCAAGCTCAATAGAAACCTGACTCGTCGCTCCTCCAGCGAAGATCTTTAACGCTACCAATGGATCTACTCTTTTTAATCCCTTTTCAATAAATATGCTGTGTTGTTCCTCGGCACTCGGTATGCCTCCAAGTGCTGACCCTAAACAAATTCCTATTCTTTCCGAATTTTTGTCAGAGATCTCCAATTTTGTTTTATCAAGAGCCATTCTTGCACATGCCACAGCAAATTGACAAAACCTATCCATGCGTCTTGCACTTTTGGAATCCATGTAATCCAACGGATCAAAACCACTTACTTCTCCTGCTATTTTAGAAGCGTGGGAGGAGGCGTCGAAATGGGTTATTTTTCTAACCCCCGATCTTCCAGCAACCAGGGAATCCCAGAAGTTTTCTATTCCAACACCATTAGGGGCGATAACTCCCATCCCTGTTATGACTACTCTTCTCTGACTCATTATTTTTTCCTCTTTATACTGGGTGATAACTATTTTTTATCCAATCCATGGTACTCCTGATACCCATCTCTAATGTGACTTCAGGACTGTATCTGATTTCCTTCTTTGCCTTAGTAATATCGCATCCCCAATGTAGTAGCATCGTTTTCATAGCATAAAGTTCTATGAAATAAAGATTAAACAGTTTTCCCATCAAATTATTAATCTGCCATGAGATGTTCCCCAGAATATTCGGTAAATAGACGACCTCTATTTTCTCGCCAATTACCGCAGATGCTGTTGTGATAATCTCATCAAGGGCATACGGTGAATTATCAGATAATATATATATTTTCCCGTTGGCCTCTGGTTTATTCGCTAACAACATCAACCCATCCACAAGGTTACCGACAAAGCAAAAGCTTCGCGGATTATCCCCTTTACCGACGTTGTATATTTTTCTTTTGGTGAAGGCATCAAGAAATAATCGATTGAGAACAGGTGGTTGATGGGGGCCGTAAACGATGGGTGCTCTCACAATAACCCAGAGGATGTTGCATTGCTTGATCAATCCTTCGGCATCTAATTTAGTTTTTCCATAAATTGTCATAGGTTCACATTCTGACTCCTCAGTTAACAAAGTGTTCTTGGTGGCTGGTCTATAAACTCCTATGCTGCTCAAAAAGATTATCCTCTTAGTCCCTTTTTCTTTACATGCCTCCAAAAGATTTTGTGTAGCTAAAACATTTCCCTCATAATAATCTTTCTTTTTTCTTGAATATACTTCTCCGGCTAAATGGTAGACGAGATCTATTTGATCCAAGGCAGGCCCCAATGAATCCTTATCAACCAAATTTCCATAGAACAGGTCGACATTAAAATCTCTTAAGGTTGTGATATCGCTGTTTTTCCTTACCAGACATCTTACAGAGTAAGTCTTGGATAGAGCGCCCGTAAGATGTCTTCCAATGAATCCCGTTGCTCCAGTGACGAGAATATTCATTTTCGGACTGATCCCTTCTGCGTATTCAACGCATCCTATATGACTCGCAGATGAAAGATTTCATCAGAGCAAACAGTGAAAGCGAAGAGATGCTAAAGTCACCCCCCGGCGACCTTGATTTGAATGGCCCAGGTTATTATTATAGATAATTTTGAATTTTGCAACAATTTTGTACACTTTTCTTAAACAGAACCAATCCCGATGTTACCCCTTATCGATCGTTTCTTAAGGGATTTTGGATTTTTCCATAACTTCTGTGATAAGATAATCCACATGCCTGTACAATTCCCTGAAGAGCAACGGTGCCCTATCCTGACATTCCCAGAAGATCTGCTTTATACCGATACCCATGAATGGGTGAGAGAGGAAGGAAGCCAGGTGACCATTGGACTGACAGACTATGCGCAAAGCCAGTTAAAGGATATCGTTTATGTGAATGTTCCTGAAGTAGGCGCTGAGTTTAGAAAAGGAGATAGCATCGGAGTGGTCGAATCTGTCAAGACCGTTGCTGATATTTACTCTCCAATCACCGGCAAAGTGACAGATGCCAATTTTACCCTCAAGGATCATCCCCAATTCGTCAATGAAGATCCCTATGGAAAGGGGTGGTTGGTTAAAATGGAGATTCAGGACAGAGAGGAGTTAAGAGGGCTCTTATCCTCTAAGGCCTATCAGGATTCTTTGGCAACGGATTAATAACTGTGGCTTCGGACGAGCTTCACACTTTCCAAATAAAGTTTATGGAACGCAGAGGATATATCATCGATCTGGGCCTGGTTGATTATGAGAAGACATGGGATCTTCAGCATCAACTCTGGTCGAGACGAGTGGAAGAAGAGTTACCGGATTTGTTGCTCATCCTTGAACATCCCCATGTGATTACTCTGGGAAGGCGTGGAAACCGATCGCATCTGATTGCCTCTTCAGAAGTATTGGAGGCAATGAAGATTCCCATTTTCCATGTGGAGAGAGGCGGAGATGTCACTTACCACGGTCCTGGGCAGATGGTTGTTTACCCCATCCTCAATCTGAAAGAATACGGGTATCGCATTGTCCGATACGTTGATCAACTGGAAGAGGTCGTTCTCCGTGTCCTCAGAGATTTTGGGATTGGGGGAAGGCGAGACCCTTTGAATCGGGGTGTCTGGGTAGAAGAAGAGAAGATTGCTTCCGTGGGAGTGGTCGTCAAGAGGGGAGTATCGTTCCATGGTTTTGCACTCAACTATGGAACAGACCTAACATACTTTGACCTCATCAACCCCTGCGGTCTCGAAGGAAAGAAGATGACCTCCATGGCAAAGATCCTTGGGAAAAGGGTTTCTCGGGAGGAATTAGTCAAGAGGATTTCATTCCATTTCAAACAGACTTTTGAAAGAGCCTGGGAGGAAAAGGAGTTGAAGGACTTGTTCCCCTCACTCCCCGACTACCGCAACACCTCCATCTTCCCCCTCTCCCCTGGTGGGAGAGGGATGGGGTGAGGGGCGTTTTGGTCATTCGTAATTGGAATATGGATTTGTTTGGGATTTGTAATTTGGGATTTGGAATTTTATGGAAAGGTAAATAATAACAAGGGACACAAACATTGAGAAAACCGTCTTGGCTTAAGAAAAGAATCCCTCCTTTTGAGGATCTTGCAAGAGTGAAGTCAATATTAAATGATACAAGCCTGCACACAGTCTGCGAAGAGGCCCGTTGTCCAAACCTGGGAGAATGTTTCTCCAGAGGGACGGCAACCTTTCTCATCCTGGGAAGGAGGTGCACAAGGAATTGTGGCTTCTGTGCTGTAGAACAGGGTGCTCCTGCTCCACCCGATGAAACAGAACCAGAAAGGGTTGCCCAGGCTGTTGAGAAGATGGGCCTCCATTATGTCGTAATCACCTCCGTCACCCGGGATGATCTTCCGGATGGCGGGGCATTCATTTTTGCCAAAACAATTCGGGCCATTCGAGCATTGAGTCCGAAGATAAAAATTGAGGTATTGATTCCCGATTTCAAAGGAGATCTAAACTCCTTAAAGGCCGTTCTAAAAGAATGCCCTGAGGTCTTGAATCACAATATCGAAACCATCTCGCGACTTTATCCTGAAGTCCGTCCTCAAGCCGACTATCAGAGATCGCTTGATTTGTTGAGAAGATCAAAAGAAGATTATCCTTTCATTCCAACCAAATCAGGTTTTATGCTTGGACTCGGAGAGTCCCAGGAAGAGGTTTTAGAACTCCTTCGAGATCTGAGAGAGATAGGATGTGATTTCTTAACGATCGGTCAATACCTTCAACCCCGTCAGGATCGCCTATCGGTCGTGCGATTTATTCCTCCGGATGAATTTGAAAAGTATAAAAAGATAGGGGAAGGGATGGGTTTTAAATCGGTGGCTTCGGGCCCCTTTGTTCGAAGTTCTTTCCATGCAGGCGAGATGTTTGAAACAATCTCAATTCAATGATTAGCATAACTTATCCGATATTATTGTCTAAGGGGAGCTTATAAAAAATGTCTTGATTAGGAAGGTGTGATGGTATATACTAATAGTGATACCATTTAAGGAGGTGGATGTCTATGTCTAAAAATCTTTCACTCAAGCTTCAAGACGAGATTTTTGAGGAAACCGAACAGCTTTTAAGGAAGGTTAAGCAGCCTCGGAACGCTTATATCAATGAGGCGATTCATTTTTATAATAAACTCGTTGCCCGTAGATTGCTTAAGAGTAAATTACTCAAAGAATCGAATATCGTGGCAACTGATTCCATGGTGGTTTTAGAGGAGTTTGAAAAATTTGAAGAAAATTTGGCTGGAGAAACCAATGGAAATTAGAAAGTGGAATGTCTATCTGGCCGATTTGAATCCGAGGATTGGAACAGAACCTGGCAAGACAAGGCCGGTTGTTGTCGTTCAAAGCGATCTTCTTAACAGTCATCACCCCTCTACCATTATTTGTCCTTTAACAACGCAAATCCATCCCGAATCCAATATTCTTCGGGTGCACCTTTCAAAGGGGGAGGCGGGTCTTATTGAAAAATCAGACATCATGGTTGACCAAATTCGGGCTATTGACAATCGTCGGTTTCTTAAAAGATTGGGGATAATTGGAAGATTAAGTCAAAAGAAACTTGCGGAAAATATTCAAATTATTCTTAACTGATTCAAGAGATTGTTAAATGTGAGAAAAGGAGGGAGAAAGGATGTACCCAAATAAGTTATTTTGCATTCTCGTCATTTTAATGTTGGCATTCACATCCTGTACCCTGAAGGAGACTCAACCTCCTCCCGTGGTTCAACCGCCGCCGGTTGTTCAGCCTCCTCCTAAGCCGGCCAAGATTGCTTTGGTGCTGGGGGCGGGTTCATTAAAAGGGTTTGCCCATATCGGCGTGCTCAAGATCCTCGAATCGAATAAAATACCGATCCACATGATCGTGGGAACCAGTGCGGGGAGTGCTGTGGGGCCCTCTATGCCTATGGCATGGATGCCTTCTCGCTTCAGAAGCTTTCTTTCTCGGTACAGAAAGACGATATCGTTGATCTTCTCTATATCCCGAGCAATGGGTTTATTAAGGGTGAGAAACTTGAGGAATTCATTAACAAGTCGGTGAATAACACTCCAATGGAAAAGTTGAAGATCCCCTTTTACGCCGTGGCTACAGATTTAGAAAAGGGTCAGGAGATGATCTTTGGAAAAGGGAATACGGGGACAGCGGTCAGGGCAAGTTGTTCCATCCCGGGCATTTTCAGGTCCGTAAAAATATCTGATAAAATTTATGTGGATGGAGGGGTCGTAAGTCCGGTGGCGGTGGAAGCGGCGAAAAGACTTGGAGCGGATGTCGTCATTGCGGTGGATATTTCTTCAGCGGTTGATCGCACCCAGCCTGAGGGAACGATTGATACCATCCTGCAATCCATCAATATCATGTATTCAAAACTTAGTTCGATCCAGCTTGCCAAGGCGGATGTGGTCATCAAACCGAAAGTGGCCTACATCGGTTCAGGCGATTTTTCAAAAAGACACGAGGCGATTCTT
The DNA here is from genome assembly GCA_963827685.1 of uncultured delta proteobacterium. GTDB lineage: Bacteria > Desulfobacterota > BSN033 > BSN033 > UBA1163 > UBA1163. The sequence goes on from CAWHBU010000004.1 coordinate 354,030, forward strand.
GAGGGAGAGAAGGCTGCGATCGAGGCACTTCCACAGATTACGGCTATCATCACTCAACTGCGACTGGAAGGAAGATTGGAGTGAGGAGGATGAGGATAACAATGAAAGGGGATGACAATGAAAAACAGAAGGAGTGCAATATTAGCCATAGCGACGTTGGGCAGTGTTATCTTCACGGGTGCCCTGCAGGCAAGCGAGGTGGCTGAGCAGGCTGCTATCACGGCATCTTCTGCATGGTTATCCTTAGTGGATGGAGGAAATTACATAGAAAGCTGGAACCAGGCAGCGGGGTTATTCAAGGCCGCTGTGACGAAAGACCAGTGGCAGCAATCACTGAAGGCTTTCAGGCTCCCTCTCGGGAAAGTACTGGTGAGGAAACTTAAATCGAAGCAATACACGAGGACCCTACCCGGTGTCCCCGATGGGGAATACGTTGTCATTCAGTATGAAACAACATTTGAGAAAAAACAGTCAGCCATTGAAACGATTACCCCCATGTTAGATAAAGACGGCAACTGGAGAATTTCAGGATACTACATCAAATAATGACCGAAATCAGCGCCGCAGGTCGTATCGCGTCCACTGGATTGAAACGTTACGCTATACGTTTTTTCCAATATCCTGGCCTTCGCCTACCATGGGCAATAGCAACAAGCTCAAGTTTTCCGGGACCTTCGCGATATACCAAATAGAAAGGGAACCGCTGCAGGAGATACCGTCGCGTGCCCCGAACATAGTGTGGATACATTTCAGGGCTCTCGGCAATTCTATCGACGGCATGATCAAGTTCAGCAAGAAAGGCGGCTGCCGCTCGCGCTTCAGCAGCGGCCTCGGGATGAACATCGATCTGTCGAGGGGACATCACTGCCCTGCAATTCTTGCTCTTGCTTCAGCCCAGGGAATCAGTTTGACTTTGCCTTCGTCAATTTGCTTAAGCCGCATGACGATTTCGGCTTCCCACGCTGATTCCGCATCCCTGTCTACGGTTTCATCAAGGCTGTCAAGCAGGGTCCCTGCGAGAGCCGCCCGTGCTTCTGGGGGCAGTTTCAACGCTTCCTTTAGAATTTCGCTAATGTTTTGTTTCATGGCTCAATTCTACCCCATCTGCAAATAAATTGCTACAAGTCCAGCAGGTCAGCTTAGCCCGGTTTGAACGAGGGGTTAGGAAGCAGGCCTCGATTCAAACAGGTGTTTGACGGAATCACGCCCGAGAACGAGAAATGTCAGCACACCGAGCAGGGTGCCATATGGAATCCCAAGGCAAGAAATTCCGGCGACCACCATGCAAAAGATCCGTGACCGGCGACGTTTGATACACCGCGCGGTGAGGAACTTCAGTATGGCCAACGTGATCATGAGGAGAAATATAACGAACCCAATAATACCCAGAAACCAGCCAATGAATGCAGGCGGTCCTTGGCCTGCTCGCACAGCAGCATCGGTCTTAGCGGTAAAGGCTGTGCCCAGCATCACGCCCATAAACGCATACAGAAGCCCAAATAATGAGAAGAACGCACTCATTCCAGCGGAAACCATGTAGCCAATTGAAAGGAGTTTGAGGTGTTCTTCGTCGATAATCGTTTGGCGGATATCTTCATCGGACATGGCGAGCCTCCAATCGTCTTCGCTTCCAAACGGCGGAATGAATGACTTCTTAGAAACCGTTTCCGTTGCGTGTAAAAAGGATACTGTGACTTATGCGTATTTTCGGCCTATCTTTTACGACAAAACCGATTTCGTCCGCGGTTTGTATTGTCCGTAGAAAACTTTTCTTAGGCACGTGGAAGATGGGTTCAACGAGAAGGAAGAGCCCATCGGGTTTTAAGAACCCAAATATTTCCGTGAGGAATGCTCGTTGATCCGGAACCTCATGGACCATCCAAAACGCCACAATAAAATCGACTTTCGAATGATTACCAAGGGAATCCGAGTTCGCAAGATGGGGTTTGATTCTTTCTGAAACTCCACAGCTGCGAGCTCTGCTGGCGAGGGCTGCGAGCATTCTGGCCTGAACGTCAATCGCAGTAACATGACCTGCTGGCCCGACCAATCTTGCAAGGGGAATGGAGAAATAGCCCATGCCAGCACCGACATCTATTACGGTATTCCCAGGACGAACATAGGGACTTAATATGGTTTCAGGGTTATGAAGAAGCTTGCGTATGGGATTGTCGAATGTGAAACACAACCACCATGGGCAAACCATCTTCTGTCCAGTCAGCTTATCCAACACCTTGTTTGTGGCCCCTACGTTTTGAGCTTACGGGAAGCCGGGGCAGTCTCTCGCCGATCCCGTGAAACGATTCGTTAGGGTCTGATTTTTTTCATTTATCATTTGTATTCGGGAATAATAGTTCGCTTTCGATACCAAGTGTACTGATATCTTCAGTTGGCCGTATGACCTCATCTCTAAAATTCCTGCATGGGAAACCATAATGGTTTAGGGCATCACAACCTTTCTTAAATTTCCTCTCTGTAATAAACTTTTTCTTAAGGGTGAAATTCATGTTCTCTTGATCCCATTTGTAAATGCTTATTTCATACTTGTGTGGCTCATAATGAGCCGCATCCCATTGAAAGCTCCATTTAATCATTCCGTATCCATATTTCTTGCCAATATATCCAAGAAAGATACCGTCTTGAATTGTTAGGAATATGGGTTCTGGATTTAATGATGTTATTTTGCCTTCCTTTTCCGCGATTATCTGAATCTCAAAGTGCTCATCAGATCCGCCAGGCTGTGCGGCTACCGCAAGCAGGACAGGACTCAACAAGCCTTTAATATTGAAAGTCTTGAATCGAAGAAATGAATTAACGCATACGAATTCTTTGCCAGCATTAAGAGCCTTAAAATCCTCGCCAAATTGTGTTGAATATATTATCTCTGACCCCTTAAGTACCACCAGCACTGGGCTTTTGCCGAATTCCTCGACTGCCAGGACTGTAGTAATATCATTGACTTTAAAATTAATTAATGCGGCTTGGGTTGCTTTCGGAGATGAATAGGCCTGTCCAACCAATAAAAAAGCAAATGCGATGATCAATGATATCTTTAATAATTTCATTTCTTGGTATCCCTAACGATTAATAGAGGAAATTCCGATTTGCTTGAGAACATCTTCTTCTAAGTCTACCTTTTTACCACTTTCTTAACCATCTGTCTATAAAGTACTTGATTGTATTTCGTATCTTCACTATGATAGCAGAAAATAATTGCTGGTCCTTATTGCCACATTGTTAGAATCCAGGATTGTTACGCTGTATGAAATCCTTTGGGAGGGATTATGAAGAGTTATCGAAAAGAGTTGTGGTTTGAAGTGCCAACTCGTAGAGCCTTAGTTAATATCACTCCGAAGGTTGAAGCCTGCCTCAGTGAAAGTGGTATTAAAGAAGGGCTGGCGCTGGTCAATGCCATGCATATCACTGCTTCCGTCTTCATCAATGATGATGAATCTGGCCTTCACCACGATTTCGAGGTCTGGCTCGAGAAACTTGCTCCTCATGAGCCCGTTAAACAATACCGCCACAATGTTGGGGAGGATAATGCCGATGCTCATTTAAAACGGCAGTTGATGGGGAGAGAAGTCGTTGTGGCCGTCACAGAGGGGAAGCTCGATTTTGGTCCATGGGAACAGATTTTTTATGGCGAGTTTGACGGCAGACGAAAAAAAAGGGTTCTCGTCAAGATCATTGGAGAATGAGTTAAAAGCCGCCGATTGTATTTTATTTCGGTAGATCCTTTTTCAATAATGGGATGACGTGGGAAAATTAGTAAATAGAAGTACTCTTTACTTTTATTGACTTTTTTGGAAGGGATTGATATTGAAAGGTCGTATAAATTAGACAGAGAAACAGCTAAAAACCCATGTAAATAGGGGCTAAAATGAGCGGAAAGATTGTTTAAAGTGAAATTTTTTTGAAAAACGGTTTTGACGGACGTAAGGGAGGATGGGCATTGGGGTTGTCCGTGGTCGTGTAAAAGGAAAGCCCTAAAAAGGGGTAAAAGTAGAACGGTGGACAAGTGAAAGGAAATGTGAGAATGTGGAATTAGCCTTACAGACACTGTCAAGGAAATAATTTAGGAGGGAACGTTGATGAGATTATTTTTTAAGAGATGGCTTAACGATAAATGGGTATTGATAGGATTTGTAATAATAGTCTTTGGAGGGTTCTTTTTTGTAACAGTTGGGCAGGGTGGAACAACTGATAAACCAAAACCTCATGCAAACACCTACAATGAAAATTTAACCATTGACGCTACCGGAGGTGCAGGTCTTCCAGCCAAACCTGAACCTCCTAAATCTGAACCTACTAAACCTGAACCCTCTAAACGTCAGGGAAAGACTTACGATGAAAGTATAAACCTTGCCGTTAAAGCAGCTATTGAGGCTGAAGCTAAAGTTATCAAGAAAACAGTTGAGAAAACAGTCGTAATAGGAATATACTTTTTATTAATTACATTGGCATTGCAAATTGTCGCTTTAAAACCACCATGTCCACGGACAATTCAAATATGCATCGGTATTTTTGTCCTTCTGACGGCATCCTTGCTCTTCCAAGCCGATTGGTTTCTGCACTTTGTTAGTAAATTATTTGGGCTATAGTTCCGCCACGAAAGGGATAGGAGACTCCCTTTTGATTCTTATATGTTGAACTTCCGTGCATGATTATTACCGGAAATATTCGATTCTTAAAGCAGGCCTTGATTGTAGATAAGCAGGTGTACTCCTCAATTTAGGCTCTCTCCAAATATCCCCATCTGTCCCATCCAGTTAAGGGTCTCCTCCTGATTCTTATTGACATCATGTTCCTGATTTAGTACACTGCAATCGAATTTGAAGCTCTCCGCTATTAAACTCTAACCATATAGGGTGGATATGGTTATCAGATGAATTCAGACCCCATTTCTGAAAAGGAAATGGGGTTTTATTTTTGTGAATAGAGTTAAGGCCTTTATTTGAATAAAGGAGGTAGTTTTATGAAGAGGTTATTTATTAGCTTGGCCTTTATTTTTATTGTTATAGGTTGCTCTTCAAAATCTCAAGTCTTATTAAAAGATACTGATTATTTAAAATATGGAACAAGAGCGAGTGTCATTGAAAAGGTATGGGGTAAACCTGATGAAACTATGGCGTTTCAAGATTATAGGGCCAAAGGCTATTATTACCATTCAGGCGTTGGCGGTTCGTGGGGGCCATATGGTGGTTCTGTCTCTGGTTATGGCTTTGGGGGAACATATACCCCTACAACAATCGTATGGGTTTACAAAGAGAAAGGCTATGCCCTCTTCTTTCAAAAAAGGGGGTTGTTAGATGAACAATATACCGCCATAATGTTGTGGAAATTAGTGGGATGGGAAAATTTGACCATTGACCAAACCACCAAACCTCAAGTAACTCCACCATCTTCAGGTACAACAACTGTTGTTACTGTCACCTGGACTTCTGCAAATATTCGTTCAGGTGCAGGGAATGAATTCCCTGTCTTGACGACAGTGAACAAAGGAGACAGGTTAACCATAATTGGGGAACGTGGAGAATGGTTTAATGTTCGGCTGGAAGATGGAAAAGAAGGATGGATTAACAGTAGAGTTGTAAAGTAAAGGGAGAAGGGAATATTTGGCAAAGATGAGTTTTTGGAAATGGTGGAAGTGGTAAATCTTGAAATCAAGAAAACGGTATAACAAGCCGTGAAAGGGAATGACCTGAATGAAATCCTTATTGGGTAGGTTGGGGGTTATCCTCGTAGTCATAGGATTCACTACCTTTTCCTATGCGGAAGTGTGGGGGGCGGATTGGAAGTTCTTGGATGGTGACGATGAGCGTTCGCTTTTTATTGATAGCGAAAGCATAGGTCGCTTATCTTCGGGAACCCTTAGAATATGGACGAAATGGATTTATACCCCAAAAGGAATTTCAATTACCATAAGTAAGTTGGGGAAAAAGTATGAGAATTTTAGCTATGAAATTGCACTCGATGAGTTTAACTGTGGAGACAAGACATTGAGGTGCTTACAGATCACTTCCTATACCAAGGACGGAAAGATTATAGAAAATGTAGTTAACCCTGGGAAATGGGAATCCATTATTCCAGAATCTGTTGGTGAGATCATTTACAAAGCAGTGTGCAAATAAATGAGAAGGGAGGTGAACCCGATTAACCGTTCCCGGCCAATGGCCTAAAAGAAGGGGGTAGACATGGCACAAAGGTTTGATGATTTTCCGGGATATTTCGGCTATCCGGTAGACTGTGGGGGCGTGTTTTTGGGTGACAAATCAGGGAAAGATTTACCCCTTGCCCGTTCGGTTTGGGAATTACTCAATGGGGTTAAGTTAGATCAAGGTGAGGGATTTTTCATCAATCGAGATATTTATCATTTTAAAAGCGAATTTACCAAGGGACTAATCAATTTTCTAAAAGGGGTTTTGGAATTTATCCGATTGAATAAAATGTTTATTCGATTGGGTTAGGGGTGAACGGTATGGATGAAAGAATCAGACAGGCACAAGAAAAATTGGATTTTGCAATAAAGAAATTAAACCTAAATATTAGATGCGAAGTAATGAATCACAAAGATGACAAATTTCCAACACAATTTTTTACGAGGGAAAATAAATTAATTATAGCATCTAATATCCATGAAGATTGGATTGAAGACACAAACATAAAAGAGGATTTTATTGATCCTAAATTACAAAAGTTTTTAACTAAGATAAACCGAAGGGCCAAAAGGATAAAATAGGAAAAGAAGGGGTGACTCGAATGAAATCATTATCGGTTATGTTTGGATTTATCCTTGTCGGAGTTGTGATCTATGGTTATGGGAAAGTGTTGGGAGCGGATTGGAAATTGTATGCGGAAAGCGATTTTGCAAATTACTACTATGATGCAGAAGATATAATTCGCCCATCTGAAAACATTGTTAGGGTATGGAGTAGGACTCTTTATACGGAGAAAGGGGTAAATCAATGGAAAGCGAAAAAATTTGGGAAAGTCGTTCAGAAGTTTAGATACGAAAATTTAAGCAATTCAACAAACTTATGGGAAATTAATTGTGCTAAAAAAATGCACCACATTTTATCATCAACTTTTTATTCCAAAGATGGGAGTGTTATAGAATCTTATAATTTTGACAGAGCCAACTGGATATCTATAAGGCCAGATTCTCCTGGCGAAAGTCTATACAAAACAGTGTGCAAATAAATGAGAAAGTAGGTGAATGATGTGGATAAGTTAATTATCGTACTAATTGGTTTGGCAATTTTCTTTATATGCGAATATTTGACTCCTCCAACAATTCAATCAATTAATTTAATAATAATATCCATTGGAGTTTATATAGCTTGGTCTCAATTGAGTAACATGAATACCCAAAGAAAAGCAGATTTTACTTATAAGATCTACAAAGACCTTTTGGAATGGCTTGCTTCCCATAAGGAATGTAGGGAATGGATATTTTCAGATTTAAATAATTTCCCCCCATTAAAGCCCAATTACGAAAAATGGGAATTTGATGATTATCTTGGGTTTTTTGAAGCTGTTTGGAGTTTGAGGAAGAGAAGATTAGTAGATGAGAAAATGGTTTATGACCTTCTTTCCGATTATCTTATTACAGTTTATGAAGCTAATAATTATGAGCTAAAGACAATAATTCAAGAGATAAGGAAAAAAGAAGGACGGGATTTTTATGAAGGACTGGAAGAACTCTATAAAGAAATGAAAAAACATGAAACAAAGAAATTTAACAAAGCGAAGTGCAAGCAATAGAACTTAAAAAACACAGGAGAGGAGGTGAACCCGATTAACCCTAACCGGCCAATGGCGGTACCTCTTTCTTATAATCTTAACTTTTCGTAAGAAGTTAGTATTAACATCCCGCCAAATTCTCCAAGTATTCTAAACCATTGTTTAAACAATCCCGCAATCACATCAATCCTATCCAACCTATCCTAACGATGAATCAGTAACCTCTTTACCCTCCTTAATTAATTATTTTGTTCGCACGAAATAGCAGGGATGGGGACCAGGCTCGACCACCCAGTCTCTGGTCTTTTGCGAGGTCTTCCTGGTAAAAATGTTACCGTTAACATTAGATTCGATATTATCGTTAACACAATTGATTGATTTCAAAAATATGTGGCAAGCAAGCATTGGAAATCATTAATGAATAGATTAATATCATGTTTTGTTAAAAAATTCACTTTTTTATTGAAATTTCTATTTCTGGGTTCTATAATTATGGTCAATTTACCCGCCTACGCAGAAGACCACGCCTGCGTGCCCTGCCTTCGCCGAAGCGGCTTCGCGCAGGCAGGCGAAACGCTAAAACGGACTTAGGCGTGCAGGCACGGACTATGCCCGTGGACGCCGTCGGCCATAGCCTATGGCGTCGGACGATGAATGCGTAAGTCATGCCGAATCATTCTATGTCGATGTGCTGCGTTGCTTCGGCGGATTTCGCTACTGGCGGATAACCCTTCGAAGCCTTGGCGCTTGCGCGCCGAAGCGCTACAGCGCCCAGGTGCGTAGGAGGGTATTTTCATGGAGGAGCCACGCCTGCGTGCCGGAACTTTTTGGGGAAGACATCTGATCGTGGCACTTCGGCGTGCAGGCACGGGCTTTGCCGGTGGTGCTCCACATCTCAGAACGGAGGGAAACAAGATGGGTAGAAAAGGCTGGTTAGTTACTTTTTCAGGAATGGGTTTGAATCTGGCTTTAGGCGTTTTGTATTCATGGAGTGTTTTCGGTAAACAATTTACAGAGGCTGTTGATAAAGGCGGGTTCGGATGGAGTAAAACCAATGCGGCTCTACCTTATACCGTAGCTATAGCTTTCTTTGCTGCAATGATGGTTCCGGCTGGCCGTCTTCAGGATAAATTTGGTCCGCGCATCGTAGCCACCGTGGGCGCCTTATTGACAGGGTTAGGGCTTGTTGTGACAGGCTTTGCTACACCAGGGAATATCTTACCTGCTCTAATCGGTTTCGGTATGATGGCTGGTACAGGAATTGGTTTAGGATATGCTACGGCTACCCCTGCGGCAGTGAAATGGTTTCCTCCAGAGAAAAAGGGATTGATTACCGGCATTGTAGTGAGCGGTTTTGGCCTTGCTTCTGTTTATATCGCCCCGGTCAGTAGATCTTTTCTTGCTGCCTATGGAGTGAAAGGTGCATTCATGATTCTCGGCATCGGTTTTGCCGTGATCACGTTCATCCTCACCCAATTTATCAATAATCCTTCCACTCCGGCTGTGGCTTTAAATCAGCAAGTCTCTCACAACAATAACAACTATAAGGTTGATTATTCCTGGTCAGAAATGTTAAGGACTCGAACCTTCTACCTTCTTTGGATTGAGTTTGCGTGCGGAGCCATGGCAGGCCTGATGATCATCGGACACCTGGCCAAGATTGTCTCTGTCCAGTCAGGAAATGCGATTCAGATCGGTTTCATCTTTGTGGCACTCCTCGCCATTTTTAACGCCGGAGGTCGTCTCGTTGCGGGTTTCGTATCCGACTATATTGGCCGATTAAAGACGATCTTAATTATCTGCTTAAGTCAGGCCGTGGTCATGTTTTTCTTCTCGAAGATTTCCACGATCTCCACGTTTGTCCTGGGATCTGCCGTCGTCGGATTTAGTTACGGGGCCTGTCTCTCTCTGTTCCCCTCGACCTGTGCCGATTATTGGGGGACAAAAAATCTTGGGTTGAATTACGGGATCCTTTTTACAGCATGGGGTGTGGGAGGAGTATTCGGGCCCATCCTGGCCGGTAGGATCGCAGACGCCTCGGGCAATTATACTATGGCCTATATCATCTCAGCCTCTCTGATGATCTTTGCAGCGATCCTCACCTTCTTCACGAAAGCTCCCGAGAGGAAGATGGCAGAGGAATTCTCCCAGCCGATTCTTGCAAGAGAACTTCAGGCGACAGATTGATTCTTGATCCCTTCCGAAAAGCCCCCGCATGGGGGCTTTTTTTTGGCCTATGACCGTTATCCCCCTCACCCTATCCCTCTCCCCAAGGAGGTTGTGTCGTAATCAATGACGGAGGGGAGATATTGACAGAGCAGACAGTCAAGTTCCTCAGCTTTAGAAGGCGGTCATTTAGAGGTATGGGTAATCGAGCTTCTTTCAAATGTAATCTTTCCATGGGCTTGCAGCCCCGTAGCTGACCGATAAAAGGTTTCCGCCCTAAAGCTTCGTCACCTGACCGCCTGCTCCGTCTTGTTGCGAGAGCGGTCTCTTGTTCATTATGACACAGTCTCAAGGGGAGAGGGGAGGGTGAGGGGGACGTTTACTTAGAAAAAGGGGATGTTGATTCCCTTTCAAAACTCATTTAGAATGAACTTTAAAGTGAAGCTCCCCGCCCATCCCGTTAGGACGGGACAGGCACGGCGGGGCTTGCGGGGCACGTTCCGGCCAGAGGGATTCTCGAATCTCTATCCGAACAGAAGGAGTTTGAGCATGCCAAACGAATTGAAGAAGACAGCGCTTTATTCGTGGCATAAGGGGCACGGCGGGGAATTGATTGAATTTTCCGGTTGGGAAATGCCTGTTGCTTATCAACGGGGTATCCTCGAGGAGCATTCAAGCACAAGGAGATTTGGAGGACTCTTCGATAACTCCCATATGGGACGTTTTTTGATTCGCGGAATAGACGCTGTTCCTTTTATGCAGCATATCTTAACAAACAATGTGACCGCCCTTGATCCGGGTGTGGCCCAGTACACGCTGATTCAGAATGAAGAGGGAGGTTCGATTGACGATGCCTACGTCTATCGGCTGGAAGAAGAGGATCCTTCTCTGGAAACAAATTATCTCCTTGTTGTGAATGCGGCGAATAGGGAGAAAGATTGGAATTGGTTTCTCGATCATAAGAAACAGTACAAGAATGTGGCGATTGACGACAAAACCGATGAAATCGGAATGATCGCACTCCAAGGTCCTCACGCCAGGAAAGTATTAGAGAAGATTCTTTTGGAAGATCGCCCAAAACTTCCTGACCCATGGAGAAATCGCCTAAGGGTTTGTGAGTTAGAGGGAGAGCACGTCCACGTAACGATCTCAAGAACAGGATACACGGGTGAACCCATCTGTTTCGAATTATTTTTGCCTGGGGAGAAGTTAAGGCTCTTATGGAAGAAGATCCTTGACGCCGGAGAGAAAGAGGGAATTGTTCCCGTAGGTTTAGGAACGAGGGATACCCTGAGGCTGGAAGCAGGACTACCCCTTCACGGTCACGAGTTAGGGCTCGATGCACAGGGAATCGATATCCCCATCTATGCGGTACCGTCAGCAGCAAGGCTGGCCATGAGTTTCTCTCCCTTAAAAGGAGAATTCATCGGAAGGGATATCCTGAAAAGGCAATTTGAAGAGGTGACGGCAAGAGAAAGCGGCAAACCTCTACCACCCAAAGAAAGACAGTTAGTTCCTAAAAGGATATTCCCGATTACCCTCAGCGGTCAGGAGGTTGCCGGACAGGGCGACGAAGTTTTTGCAAATGGGGAACTGGTGGGACATGTGTCGAGCGGGACGATGGCTCCCTATTGGGTTTTCTCTGATCGGGGAATCCTTTCAGAACCGACAGATGAAAAAAGAATGAGATCGATTGCCCTCGCTTATATCGATTCAGATTTAAAGGAGGGGCAGAGTATAGAAATTTCTTGCCGGGGGAAGAAGGTGGAAGGAGTGATCGTAGAAAGGCATCTCTCCAGCGAAGCTCCGCCTTACGCCCATCCTATTCTGATACAAGAACCGAAGAAGATTCATGCCCCAGTGGGAAGCTTAAAGGAGTTGTCCGAAAGACTCATCCGTCGCGTGGCTGAGAATACCCATTGGAGACAGAGAGAGACATTCAACCTCATCCCTTCGGAAACGACCCCTTCTCTTCTTGTGAGACTTCTTACGATTTCCGATCCATCGGGCCGATATGCTGAACACCGGTTGATGAAAGCCTTTAGGGAAAGCGATGTCTTCTATTATCAAGGGACAGAGTTGATCGGAGAAGTGGAGGCCCTGGTCACGGAGGAGCTTCGACGCTTCCTCGGGTGCTCAGAAGTTGAGGCGAGGATAACCAGCGGTCAGATGGCCAATACCGCTGTCTTCAGCGGGATCGTGGATTACCTCAACCGTTTGGACCGGAGAAGCGAGCCTCGCAGGATCAGAAAGGTGATGAACCATCATATCGGGAGGGGAGGGCACCTGAGCGCCCAACCCATGGGAGCCTTGAAAGATTTTATTGCCAATGATCCAACGACCGAGAGGCCAGCGGCTGTTCCTTTTCCCGTGATGAAGGATGATCTATACAGGATTGATCTGCTGAAAACCCGGGAATTGTTGGAAGGACATAAGCCCGATTTGATCGTTCTGGGCAAAAGCATGGTGATCTATAAAGAGCCTGTGAGGGAGGTTGCGGAAATGATTGCTCCGATGAATCCAAAACCAATCCTCCTCTACGACATGGCCCATGTTCTGGGACTGATCGGACCTTATTTCCAGGAGCCCTTTAAAGAAGGTGCGGATATTGTGACAGGTTCCACCCATAAGACTTTCTTCGGGCCACAGAGAGGGCTCATTTCGAGTAACATGTCAGAGGGGACGGAATATGAGGAGCTATGGGAAGCGATTGTCCGTAGAGTCTTTCCCGGAAGCGTCAGCAACCATCACCTGGGAACACTGGTGGGCCTCTTACTGGCTGCCTATGAAATGAATGCCTTCAAGTCGGATTATCAGAAAGCGGTGATCTCCAATGCCAAGGCATTTGCGCGTGCCCTCAAAGATCAAGGAATCATGGTGGAAGGTGATTCAAGCATTGGATATACCGAGACCCATCAGGTCATCGGCAGGGTTGACTATGGAAAGGGGCCATTGGTCGCCGATCGGTTGGAAAAAAATAACATCATCGTGAACTATCAGAGCGCACCGGACGACGAGGCCTTCACCACGGCGAGTTGCCTGAGGATGGGGGTTCAAGAGATGACGCGTTTCGCGATGAAGGAAAATGACTTTGCTCAACTGGCCCAATACATGGGTGAGGTGATCCTTCATGACCGACCCATGGCTAAGGAAATTTCCCAATTCAGAAAAAAATTCACTGAAATGAAATACTGTCTGCCTGAATCGGAATCTCGATCCTTGGTGGAAAGATTGTTGGAGACGATCCGGTAACGGTTTGGAGAGAGTCGTTCTGCCAAGAAATAAGGACGGGTGCGTTCAAGATGATTAGTAAGAACGATATCATTGAAAAGGCTTACGAATGCGGTTTTGGGGATATTGGTTTCACCACTGCTGATTCTTTTGACTCCCAAAGGGAGCTTTTGCAAGAAAGACAAAAAGAGTATGAGTGGGCATTTAAAATGGGTTTGGATCTTATGGCAGGCACCGACCCCAAACGGATTTTTGCAGATGCCAAGACAATTATCGTTTTAATGGAAGTCTATTTTAAGGAAGCCTTTCCCCCCTCCATGGAAAATTATTTCGGTCGTTGCTACTTGGATGATGACCGAATCGTCATGGATCATTTAGCGAAAAGGATTAAAGCCTTTCGCTCTTTTCTCCGAGATAACGGCATCAATTCAAAAGTTCCGTTTCAACTCCCCCACAGGTTGGCCGCTGCTCGAGCCGGGATGGGCACATTTGGTAAGAACTGCCTTTTTTATTCAAACAAGGTGGTTTGCCAAGGTTCATGGGTATTGCCCATAGCGGTTGCCGTTGACCTTGAATTTTCACCTGATGAGCCCACACTTCGAGTGGGATGCCCGGATTGGTGCAAGAACTCTTGCATTGTTGCATGCCCCACGGGCGCTTTAAAGGGGCCTCGTCATATAGACCCGACTCGATGTATCTCTTATCTCACTTACTATGGCGAAGGAATTACTCCCATAGAGCTTCGTGAGCCCATGGGTTTGTGGGTCTATGGTTGTGATCATTGTCAGGACGTATGCCCGCGAAATGCCCCCTGGTTAGCTAAGGAATTGCCCGTTAATAAAAAAGTAGCTGCGATGGTAGATGACTTCAAACTCAGTAAATTGTTACATATGGATAAGGCCTATTTTAACAGCAGAATCTGGCCGCATATGTTTTACATATCTGACAAAGATCTATGGCGATGGAAGATGAATGTAGCGAGAGCCATGGGAAATAGCCGCGACGATGAGCATATCCCATATCTCTTAACAGCATTCCGTAACAATGATGATGAAAGGGTATTGGGTATGGTGGCCTGGGCGATTGGTCGTATCGGTGGCCCAAGGGCTAAGAGAGCTTTGAATGATCTTCTTCCTGGAAGTGAGGGCTTGATTCGAGAAGAAATATTGCTTGCATTGGAAAAATCTTAAAGTTTGATTTTCAGCATTTCATTTGAGAGATCAAACGCAAGGATATATTGTGTTACATCAGGACTGACGGCGAGGCATTGATGGCGAAAGTGATGATTCATCCTGCTACCTATGAGAATGTCCGTCAGGCTGTGGACCGGGCCTTTGAACTCTTCCCCTTGAAATTCCAGGGGAAGAAGGTGTTGATAAAACCCAATGTGCTTCGGGCTTCAAAGGCAGAAGAAGGGATCGTCACCCATCCTGCAGTGGTTCGGGCCGTAGTGGAAAAGGTTGAGACAATGGGGCCCGCTTCCATCGTAGTGGGCGACAATCCGGGGATTTTCGGCTATGGGGCAAATGAGGAATGCTTCAAGAGATCGGGTCTGATGGATGCAGCCAAGGGCTATTATCAAAACATCGGAAATGATTCACAGGGGGTTGATTTTAACCCCGATTTCGTGCCCACGGTGAGCCTCTCCCGAGCTGTCATAGACGCCGATATCATCATCAGTCTCCCGAAGTTCAAAACCCACGGCTTATCCGTCGTCACCGGAGCGATCAAGAACAGTTATGGCCTTTTGCCCGGCGCGCAGAAGGCTAAGCTGCACAAGGCGGCCGGCCGCGCCGAACGCTTTCATGAGATGCTGATCGATGTGTTCCGGCTCCGGGTCCCCGATCTGTTCCTCATGGACGCCGTGATCGGTATGGAGGGCAATGGTCCGGCTTCCCCCGACCTCAGAAACATCGGCCTGATCCTGGCGTCTGACAACGCCGTGGCCTTGGATGGTGTCATGGCGACCATGATGGGGTGTGAACCGGGTCGGCTACGATTTCTTCAAAAGGCGAAGGAAGTGGGTTTGGGGGAATACGACCTCCGTACGATCGAAGTCATCGGGGAGTTGAGACAGCTGCCCGATTTCAAGCTTCCTCCGTTGGGCGGCGAAGCAAATCTTGATAATGAGGCAATACAGAGAGTGGTACACAGCCGGACGATCCTGCGACCGCAAGCCGATCCTGAGCTGTGCACAGGCTGCGGCACCTGCATCGATCAGTGTCCGGTGTCAGCTTTGTCCATGAGTGACCACCTTCCCCAGGTGGATGCCGACACTTGTATCACTTGCTTCTGCTGCCAGGAAATCTGTCCCGAGAAAGCCATGACCCTGAGATGATCTTCATGTTAGGTTGAATCGGCAGTTGAGTGTGCTTTAAAAGCATTGCCAAGCCCCGCCTTTGGCGGGATGGAGGATTCAAGGGTTCGAGGAGTCTAAAGGATAACTGGAATCCTCGAATCCTCAAACTAACGAAAGGGGGAGATTGAAATGGTTAATCAAAAGAAGGTTCTTTTTTGGAGGTTGATGATTTTGACATGCCTGATCATCGTCTGGGGGTGTGCGAATACTCCCAAAACTCTTGATCCTTCCGTTTCCGGACCACAGGTGATAGTGAATCCGGAATTCATTCGTCTTTCGGTGTCTAAGTTGAAAGATACGAATATCGTCTTTGAGGGATCAGGGTTTAAATCTGGGGATTCGGTATTAATCACTCTCTTAGGTCCCAATGAGACAAAGGTATTCGTTGCCGAAGCTCCAATTAAGCCTGATGGAACTTTCAATGCGCCGGTACCCCCTTTAACGAAGTTTATGGAGATTTTAAGGGCGGACGTTACGTTTGATGAAAAGTTTCAGAATGTCGTGGTGATCAGTCAACCTCCCATTCCAAAGGGCGTCTATAGGGCGAAGGCTGGCAGCATGATTTCAAAGCAAACTGCAGAAACCAAAATGACTGTCAAAGGTCCAACCGTCATCGATAGCCTTAAAGATTGGATTGGAGGACTAACAGGAAAGATCAAGCACAAAAAGGAAAAATAGAAAAGAAAGGGGCGATTTCGTCACTTCACCTTGGCAAATTCGGCGACCTTGAGGCGGTTAAGGGCAGGTTAGAAAAATAATAATTAAACTGGCCCCAGTGGCTTTCGCCGTCTCTTCTCCGCTACCTTCAGTCTGGCTAAAGAGCGGCGCAAGGCAGCCTCAGCCGTGGCGGCCTCTGCGCTCAGGGGCGCGGCCTTCATCGTTTCTTGAGCACGTCTCTTGGCTTCCTCAGCGCGAACAGTATCAATTTCATCAACCCGTTCACAGGCATCAGCCAGGATAATCACTTTATCAGGACGCACTTCAAGAAAGCCGCCGCTGATAACAAGATATTCTTCTTCCTTATCCTTTCTGATCATTAAATCCCCGGGCTGAAGCATGGTCATCAAAGGGGCATGATGGGGAAGGATACCCAACTGTCCCTCCACACCCCAGGCAACTAACGCACTCACATCATCAGAGAAAACCATTTTCTCTGCAGTGACGATTTCTAATCTGAACGTTGCCACAATTACCCTCTCATCGTTTTGGCCTTTTCGACTGCTTCATCAATGGTTCCCACCAAATAAAAAGCGCCTTCAGGAAGATCGTCGTGTTTCCCTTCCAAGATTTCCTTAAAGCCTCTCACGGTCTCCTTGATGGGGACATACCTGCCTGGGGTCCCAGTAAATTGTTCAGCCACATGAAATGGCTGGGAGCAGAACCTCTGGATCTTCCTGGCTCTGGTTACGGTGAGCTTATCTTCTTGACTCAATTCTTCTATACCCAAGATAGCGATGATATCCTGCAATTCTTTGTATCTCTGCAAGGTCGTCTGCACCCCTCGAGCGACTCGATAATGGTCTTCACCGACAATGGCAGGATCAAGGATTCGAGAGGTGGAAGTCAGGGGATCGACAGCCGGGTAAATCCCTAATTCAGCGATGGAGCGCTCTAAAGCCACAACGGCGTCAAGATGACCATAAGTCGCTACAATGCCCGGATCGCTGTAATCATCAGCCGGGACATAAATTGCCTGAAAAGAGGTGATGGAACCTTTCTTCGTTGTGGTAATCCTTTCTTCCAGTTCTCCTACATCTGTACCCAGAGTTGGCTGATAGCCTACGGCTGACGGCATACGTCCGAGAAGGGCGGATAGTTCCATATTCGCCAGAACATAGCGATAGATATTGTCAATGAACAGGAGGACATCCTGGCCTTCAATATCTCGAAAATATTCTGCTACGGTGACTCCGGTAAGGGCTACACGGGAACGAACACCGGGGGTTTCATTCATCTGACCGAAGACCATCACGGTCTTATCCATAACGCCCGATCTTTTCATCTCTAACCACAGGTCATTGCCTTCACGGGATCTTTCACCTACACCCGCAAAAACAGAAAACCCTCCATGTTCAGCAGCAATATTGCGAATGAGTTCCATAATGATGACGGTCTTACCCACTCCGGCCCCACCATAAGCACCGATCTTGCCACCTCTTGTAAAGGGAGTGACGAGATCCATTACTTTCAGTCCTGTCTCGAGCATTTGAGGAACCGTCTCCTGCTCTGTCAGGGGAGGAGGCGGACGGTGAATCGGCCATTTTTGATCGGTTTTCACCTCACCCAGTCCATCGATCGCTTCGCCAAAGACATTGAATAACCGACCGAGGGTTGCGCGTCCTACAGGGACTGAGATGGGAGTCCCCATATCAATGGCCTCCGCCCCTCTTGACAAACCATCGGTGGGGGTCAAAGAGACACCACGCACCCAATTGTTGCCAATATGAGCTTGTGTCTCCACGATCACCTTACTGCCGTTCATGGGAATGATGATGCCATTGTAGATGGCCGGCAACTCACCCTTAGGAAATTCTATATCCACCACGGTCCCTATCACTTGTACGACTTTCCCATTTGCCATCTTCTTAACTCCTTGCTCTTTGCTTATGTCATTAAAGCCTCAGCCCCTCCGCTGATATCACAGATCTCCTTGGTGATCATCTCCTGTCTTGCTTTATTCAATGATAAGGTTAAATCTTTGATCAGATCTTCCGCATTGTCACCCGCATTTCGCATGGCTACCATCCGTGCGGATTGCTCACTCGCAATCAGCTCAAGAACAGCGTGATAAACCTCCATCTCTACAAATCGGGGTAACAGTTCATTCAAAACCGAAAAAGGATCAGGCTCATAAATATATTCTGCCACCTGTCCCGGAGGAAGCGTTGCTGGCTCAATAGGAAGCAGTGTTTCTATTGTAGGTTTCTGTAGCATCGTACTGATAAAACGGGGATAGGCAAGATAGATTAAATCGGCCTCACCCTTGCTATAGTCATCAATCAAGACTCTTGAGATCGGCATGGTTTCCAGCATGGTGGCTCGGTCGCTGATCCCGGCGAATTCAGCACGGACATCCAGTTTGGCGATACGAGCGAAAGCTCTCGCCTTACGGCCCACCGTAATCATGGTCACAGGGACCTTTTGTTGGAGGATAAACTCAGCCACAAGCCGATTCAGGTTCGTATTCAATCCACCACATAATCCTCGGTCGGTACCTATATGGACGACGCCGATTTTTTTCACTTCCCGTTTCTGTAGCAATGGAAGGATTTTCCCTTTAATGCGGGGTTCGATGGCGAGATTAGCAATCACCTGGCGTATTTTTTCAGTATAAGGCCGACCTGCCATTGCCCGTTGTTGCGTTCTTCTCATTTTAGCGGTCGCCACCATCTCCATGGCGCGGACAATCTTTGTGGTACCGTGGATACTTCGTATGCGACGGCGTAATGCTTGAATGTTGGCCATGATGGAGCTCTCAGCTAGGTGCTGCCTGCTTCTTAAAATCTGTTATGGCTGTCTTTAAAAGATTTTCAGTTTCGGGTTTAATCTCGTTATCCGTATTGATTTTTTTCTGTATTTCAGGATGATTGGTCTCCATAAAGCGGTGGAAGTTCTCTTCCCAGGAGATCACCTTTTCTACCGTCACATCATCAAGATAACCATTGGTGACAGCATAAAGAATGCTCGCCTGCTTTCCCAGCGACATCGGGGATTGCGTAGGCTGCTTCAATATTTCAGTAATGCGCCGACCTCGCTCAAGCTGGTCCCTGGTCGCTTTATCTAATTCCTCACTCCCAAACTTGGCAAAGGCTTCCAACTCGCGAAATTGGGCTAACTCCAATCTAAGCCTACCAGCTACCTGTCTCATCGCTTTCCTTTGAGCTGAACCACCTACACGGGAGACAGATAATCCCACATTGATCGCCGGACGAATCCCAGCATTGAATAAATCGGGTTCGAGATAAATCTGCCCATCCGTGATGGAAATGACATTGGTCGGGATGTAAGCTGAAATATCTCCAAGTTGCGTCTCAATGATAGGCAAAGCAGTCAGCGAACCGCCACCGTGTTCTGGAGCTAATTTGGCGGCCCTCTCGAGAAGGCGGCTATGGAGGTAAAAAATATCTCCAGGATAAGCCTCTCTCCCCGGCGGACGGCGTAACAACAGGGAAAGCTGGCGGTAAGCCCAGGCATGCTTATAAAGATCGTCATAAAGGATTAAAGCGTCTTTCCCCTGCTCCATAACCTCCTCACCCATCGCACAGCCTGCATAGGGGGCGATATATTGGAGCGGAGCGGGGTCAGAGGAATCTGCTGCTACGATGATCGTATATTCCATCGCTCCGAACTTCTCCAAAGTCGCTATAGCCTGAGCCACTTTGGATGTTTTCTGGCCTATGGCGACATAGATGCAAATCAGATTTTGACCCTTCTGAGCGATGATGCTGTCAAGGACAATGGCCGACTTGCCGGTAAAACGGTCACCGATAATAAGCTCACGCTGGCCCCGGCCAATAGGGATCATACTATCGATTGCCTTAATCCCCGTCATGACGGGTGTATTGACCGGTGCTCTCTTTGTTACGTCTGGTGCCACTCTCTCTACGGGACGAGTCTTCTCAGCCTTAATGGGTCCCTTACCGTCGAGGGGACGCCCCAGAGGGTCAACCACCCTTCCTATGAGAGCGGCTCCAACAGGAACCTCGATGACTCTTCCTGTCGCTTTTACCTCATCCCCCTCTTTGATCTTACTGCAATCGCCGAGGACAACAGCACCAACATTATCCTCCTCCAGGTTCAAAGCGAGGCCAGTAATATCATGGGGGAATTGAAGTAATTCATTGTAAGCTGCTTCTCCTAACCCGTGGATGCGGGCGATACCATCTCCTACTTCGATCACGGTCCCCACATTCGTTACGGAAACAGCAGCACCGAAACGCTCAATCTGCTCTTTGATTACAGCAACAATATCCTGTTCCCGGGTTGCCATCTTAACCCCTCTCTTCTAAATTCGTCGATACCTTATCTACCCGCTTCAACCAAACTTTTCCTCAAGGTTTCTAATCTCTGGCGTATGCTGCCATCGATCAGCGTATCACCAATCCGGGCGATGAATCCCCCGATGATGGAAGGATCGACTTGAGCGTCAATGACTACTTTATGCTCGACAATTTCTCCTAGTCGGCGGGAAATTGCCTCCCGATCTTCGTCAATCAAAGGCATTGCTGCGATCACTTCGGCATGTTCAATACCGCGATGAAAATCCAGCAGTTCGTTATACTGTCGTGATATATCGTTGGCGAGCTTCAATCTACCTTTACTCGTCAGAAGAAGAGCCAGGTTAAAACCCAGCGGGTTTATCTCGCCCAATCCCTTTTGCAGAAGACTTCTCTTAGCAGCGAAGGGAAGCCGAGGGTTCTGCAGCAAAGCCAGGAATTCTTCATTGGTCGCCAAATCGGCAATTTTCTTCAAGCCTTTTTGCCAACTCTCCGATTCATTTCTTTCGAGAGCCAGCTCAAAAGCAGCCTGGGCATAGCGTTTACCGGAACTTTTTCTAGGCATCTCTCAAGTCAACTTTTCTTGAAAGTAACACTTTCCCGAAGTGTCTCCTCAATCAGCTTACGATGTTTCTCTTTATCCAGGGTCTCTTTGATCACTTTTTCAGCCGCCGATATGGAAATGTCTACAAACTCCCGGCGCAGATCCCCAACGATTTTATCGCGCTCTGCCTCTAACTCAGCTCGAGTTCGGTAAACGATAGCCTGCGCCTGTTTTTGCGCCTCCTGTCTCGAGTCTTCTTTCAGTCTTTCTCCGACTTGCATCGCTTGGGTGAGGATGGCTTGTGCTTCTTGGCGCCCCTTCTCGATCTGTTTTTGCACCTCTACCTTGGCTTGCTCAAATTCTTTCTTTGTTGCCTCAGCCAGTTCCATTGCGTCCTTTGTCCTTTTCGCTCTCTCGTCAAGCATCTTCATCACCGGTTTGTACAAGAAGAGGCGTAATAGAACAAAGAGGACAATGAAATTGATAACAAAAGCGACCAACAGTGGTAAATTAACACCTAGACTGGCGAAGCCTCCCATGTTGCCCCCTTCAACTTTGTATTAATAGCAGACTAAACTCCTGGTCGCAGGACCAAAAACATAGCTAGCCCAGCGAGAGAGAATACTGCTATGATTATGGCAATAATAATTGCTGCTAAACTTGCGGGTAATCCTCCCTCTCCCATCGTACACCTCCTTATTTGACAACCATGGCCATGATAATACATACGATCAGGACGTAAATCCCAATAGCCTCGGCAAGAGCACCAATCAAAATCATGTTGGTGAGAATTGCCCCTCTCGCTTCGGGGTTGCGTCCCAGGGATTGCATGGCTGAAAAGCCGATCAACCCCAACGCTAATGCCGGGCCAAAAAACCCCAAACCCGCGGCTAACCCAATCACTAACATTTTTACTACTTCTGGTGTCATTTATAACCCTCCTTTCCTCTTTTTATTCTGATTCTTCATGCGGAGATACAGCAATCGTGCCAAATACAAGGGTTAAACCGGAAAAGATAAGAGCTTGGATAAGACCAATCAGTAATTCCAACCCATAAAAGGGGATGGTGAATACGAGAGGAATAAGAAAACAGGATACTAAGATCAATATCTCACCGGCAGTCATATTGCCAAAGAGACGGAAGGTGAAACTGAGCATGCGGATGAGATGGCTGAATATCTCTAATACACCGACGAATAAACTGATGAACCCGAAAGCAATGTTCATCACGGCCTGGCCTATCTTGCCTGTAAATAACTCTTTAAGCCCTTGTACCATCTGGCGGACATTGATGAACTCGCCGATGTAATGAGAAGCTCCCAAGGCCCTCATTCCCCAGCTTTCAACGAAGATGAAGGACATAATGGCGATGGAAAGGGGGACGTTCACGTCCGTGTTGGCTGCACGAAATAAAGGTGCAAATTTGCCATCATGCTCGATGACCCCTATGGAGCCAAAAAAGGGGAAGAGGGCCAGGTAAGCGTTGGATATAACGTAGATGAAGATCGTGGCCACTCCAGGGAAGAGCATCCTGGCATGTTTTTTACCGGCTACGCTTTCAACGAAGTTCAACAATCCTTCTACGATCGCTTCTGCCATAGCTTGACGTTTGCCAGGAATAAGTTTCATCTTGCGGGTAAGGAGGATAGACAAACCTACCAGTACGATCATAGTAAGCCAAGAAGCAATGAGAGTGTTCGTCACAGCGAAGTGACCGATATGAACGACTGGCTCCGAAGGAAGCTCAACAGTTGGCCTGGGGACTTGGAAGATGGCAGGGGGTTTCATCCCCAAAAAACTGGATCCGAGAGGGCCAAAAACCAAGCCAACGCCAAAGAGAACTAGAACTGGGATAAAGAAAAAGACCAAGATTTTGAGGCGACCACTAAGCTTCATTTCTTATTTTTTCTCTGTTCTTCTTGCTCAGCCTGATAGCGGATGAGCATGCGAAATAAACCAAAGAAAGCAATGACTGTCCCAACACCAAGACCGATAAAAGTAAATAAGGGACGCTTATTAAAAACCGCAGGACGATCCAGCCAATAGCCAATCCCCACTGGGATGAGCAGGCTCAATGCCACATACCAACCCACTGTAAGTAAGAATTGAAGTGGTCTTACCCACTCTTTCAGAGGACCCTCCTGGTGGGATGAGGCGGATAGAAATTTGCTCTCTTTTCACATGAGCACTGATATAAAAGGATTAATATCATCGAGCAATTAATTGTGAATTAGTTAACATATAACAAAAAGGTTGTCAATAATTTTTTTTATTTAGTGATTTCAACTAGATAATGGATTATCTTTTTTTTGGGAGGAGAGGCCAAGATTATCCTCTTTCTTATCAGGAGAACCCTTCATCTTACAATGGCCTTCAAGGATTCCACCCTCATTAATGATAAGGATCGGGGTGGATAGGGTTCCCAAGACTTTACCTGTGGAATGGATTTCCACCCGTGCCTTGGCAATGACATCCCCTTCCACCAAGCCGTTGATGATGATCGTATTGAGTACAATCTTCCCTTTGACGATCGCTGTTTCACCCACGATTAATGTTCCGCTTTCGAGGATCTCCCCTTCAAATTTTCCATCCAGACGGAATACGCCTTCAAAGGTCATCTTCCCCTCAAAGAGGGTCTCCTTTCCCAGATAAGCACTAATTTCCTCCGAGGTGGGTGGAGGGGCGGTGTTGCCACTGCTTTTAGAGAATATCGATTTTCCTCCTGACATGGGTCGCTCCTTTCATTAACGCATAGCGCTAAGCGCAGAGCGCATAGCAGAAAGATTTCTTAAAAGTAATAGGTTTTACACTTTGCGCCATGCACTATGCTCTATGCGATTTTTCCAAGGATCGCTTCAACAATCCTTTCCAAATCTTCATGGGAATAGTATTCAATCTCTATCTTTCCTTTTTTATCTTTTGAGGTGATAACGACTTTTGTCCCCAAATATTTCCTCAAAGAATCCTGCAAGCTGCCAAGTTGGCTTTCCAAGTCACTTCTTTTTTTGACCGGAGTGATTGACTTCTTAGGTTTCTCTGACCATCGTCTCGCGATGACTTCAGCCTCTCTCACCGAAAGGCCCTTCTTGATAATCAGGCTACAGAGTTCCTTCTGCTTCTCCTTGTTCTCGAGGCTGAGGATGGCTCTGGCATGTCCAGAAGTGATGCGATTTTGCAGGAGTTGATTTCTTACTTCCAATGGGAGCTTTAAAAGGCGCAGGGTATTGGTGATGGTCGTTCGATCCTTGCCCAACCGTTTACTCAGATCCTCTTGGCTGATATCGAACTCTGCTATCAAATGTTTGAAAGCCTCAGCTGCCTCAATCGGGTTGAGGTCCTCCCTCTGAAGGTTTTCAATGAGAGAGATTTCCAAAGCCTCTCTCCCTTCGACCTCTTTTACTAATGCGGGAACTTCTTTCAGCCCTGCCTTTTGAGCAGCTCGCCAGCGACGTTCTCCAACGATGAGTTCATAACCCTGATCAGTCCTCCGTACGATGAGAGGTTCCAGAATGCCTTTCTCTTTGATAGACTCTGCCAATTCTTGAATTTTTGATTCGTCAAAATGCTTTCTGGGCTGAGATCGATTGGGGATGATCTCCTCAATGCCGCAATAGAAGAGTGTTTTTGGTTCCGCCTGCCCAAATTCTGGGAGAAGCGCTCCCAAACCCTTTCCTAAAGCCATTCTCTTAGTTGTCATCGATTTTTCCATTTATCATGATTTCTCTGGCTAGGTTCAAATAACTTTCCGCACCCTTTGAATGAATATCGTACAAGAGGACAGGTTTCCCATAGCTGGGAGCTTCGCTCAGTCGGATATTTCGCGGGATGATTGTCGTGAATACCTTGTCTCTGAAATGATTTCTCACTTCTTCGGCAACTTGGTGAGAAAGGTTATTCCGGCTGTCGAACATGGTGAGCAGAATTCCCTCAATCTCCAATTTTGGATTGAGAGACTGTTTAATCAAGCGTATCGTCTTCAGAAGTTGACCCAACCCTTCCAGGGCGTAGTATTCACACTGCAAAGGAATGATGACGGAGTGGGCGGCTGTCAGGGAGTTAATGGTCAGCAGGCCCAATGAAGGAGGGCAATCAATAAAAATATAATCGTAGTCGGCCTCGACTTCTTTAATCAGGTTCTCCAACTTTTTCTCGCGATCTTTTTCCTGGATCAGTTCTACTTCTGCACCGATCAAATCAGTATTGGAAATAACCACATCCAAGTAAGCAAGGGAGGTCTTTTGGATCATTCCCTTCAGACCCGAACCTCGAAGCAGGGCCTGATAGATGGTTCCGTTGGCCCCTTCTTTGTTGAGACCGACGCCACTCGTTGAATTTCCCTGGGGGTCAATGTCGATGAGGAGAACTTTTCTCTCTGCGGCAGCGATGGAGGCGGTAAGATTGACTGCCGTTGTTGTTTTCCCCACCCCTCCTTTTTGATTGGCAATACAGATGACTCTTGCCACCATCGCAAATCCTATGGAACGTTGGCGTATTGGAATAATGGAATAGTGTCTAAGATCTCAAGAATGCCTATGTCGATTTCCAGCATCGCTCTAAGTTAAACCAATAATCCCTAAGACCGAACCAGACCCGATATTCGGTTATTGCACTATTCCACTACGCCATTATTCTGATTGTTGTTTATAGCATAAAAAAGGGATGAATGAAAAGGTAAAAATCATATCTTTTCAAACAGGAGAATTGTTCTTTTGAATGAACTGAAAGGAAGGATCAGGGGGACGGCCTTTTTCAATCGGTATCGGGTTCCTTCTGTTTCAGTGAGAAGTCTAATTTCTTTATCATCCACCTCACCTTTCATGGCTATGACTGTTCCTTCTTCTTTTAAGAAAGGCAAACTCAGGACGAGAAAGGTTCGAAGATCGGAAAAAGCTCTTGAGAGGACGATATCAAATCTTCTTCCCAAGCTCTGGAGGATTCCCTTATCTTGAACACGGCCATGAATCGCTTCCGTTCCTTTTAAACCGAGCATTCGGATGATGTGTCTTTGGAAATCGACTTTTTTACGAACAGAGTCAATCAAAGTCATCTCAAGGGTGGGTTGCACGATTTTTAGGGGAATGCCGGGGAAGCCTGCCCCTGACCCAATGTCCAAGATAGAGGAATGTTTGGGGAGATAAGGGTTGACAGAGAGGGAATCGAGAAAATGTTTTAGAACAATTCCTTTCTCTGATCGGACGCCAGTGAGATTGATCTTTTGATTCCATTTGAGGAGTTCTTTAAGGTAGAGATCGAAGGCTCCAATCGCTTTTCCATCTAAATAAATTCCGAAAGCCTTTGCCCCTTCTATAAGAAGATTTTTGTTTTCGGCCTCCATTGAAAAACACATATCATAAAAACGCCTCTTTGGCTACAATCCGAGCCTCTAAATTTTGCGAATTCTTTCTTATTGATTTGTGAGTACAAATTTATTAAAGTTTTATTACTAAACATAGTCAACCTCAATGGATGAGGGGGAGAAAGGAGTGCCATGATGATCGGTCAAATATTGATAGTGAGTATGGTTATCTTGCTCACCGCATTACCCGCGTCAGCCCAGTTGGACAGAATGTTCAGAGGCCTCGGAGGTGGTGAGAAGAGCGGACTGAGCGATGCAAAGATCGGTTCTGGTCTGAAAGAAGCGTTGCAGATAGGGACTGAAAACGCTGTCAATTTCACCGGAAAGAAAGATGGATACTTTATGAATCAGGTGATCAAGATTCTGATGCCAGAAAAACTGAGGACTTTTGAAAAAGGTTTGAGGGCTGTAGGCTATGGCCCGGAGGTGGATGAGTTCGTTCTGAGCATGAATCGCGCCGCCGAGAAAGCAGCTCCGTTTGCCAAACAAATCTTCTGGGATGCTATTGGAGAGATGACTTTTGATGACGTAAAAAAAATCCTTTCGGGCAATGATACCGCAGCTACCGATTATTTCAAAGGTAGAACCACCAATAGACTCACAGACGTATTCAAACCAACCGTCGACAAGGCGATGAATGAGGTTGGTGTAACCCGGCAATACAAGGAGCTGGTAGGACGCTATGAGAACATCCCCTTTGTCAAGAAGGAAAGTTTTGACCTCGACCACTATGTCGTGACCAAGGCGCTTGATGGGTTGTTCCATATGGTGGGCGAGGAGGAGAAGAAGATCCGTAAAAATCCAGCCGCACGGACCACCGAACTCCTGAAAGAGGTTTTTGGGAAGTAAATCGCAATATCTTGAAGCCAACAAACAGAAAGTATAAAGGGACGGGGATCTTCCCCGCCCCTTTTTTATTTTTCCAACCATTTCTTTTTTTGACCGCTAAAGCGCTTTTCTGTTACAATGCCCCCCATGCACCACGTCATGAACCACGTGGGGTTCATGATTAGTCCTGAACTCAACGAAGTTCAGGACAGGGTGCAAGGCTGCCCTGAACATTATATGATTTAGGGCCTGCCTTTCCAACCAAGGCAGAATGGAGCGTTTTATGACCAAAGCCAAGACACATTTTGTATGTCAGTCCTGCGGATACCAAGCTCCAAAATGGTTGGGAAGGTGTCCGGGATGCCAGGAATGGAACACTTTCGTTGAAGAGCGAGTCATTGAAGAAAAGGTTCCGGAACGGGACCTCCTCGGTTTTGAAAGCGAGGCTGTTCCGACTCCTCTCACCGAAATTGTGGGTGAAGAGAGAGGAAGATTTCAGAGCGGGATTGAAGAATTTGACCGGGTCTTGGGAGGAGGGATCGTTTTTGGGTCGGTGATTTTGGTCGGAGGCGATCCAGGTATTGGGAAGTCCACCCTTCTTCTTCAGGTGATGAACCGCTTAGCATCAAAGGGGAAAAAAGTCCTTTACATCTCAGGAGAAGAATCCCTCCAGCAGACCAAGATGAGGGCAGATCGGTTAGGCGTTTCTTCAGAACACCTCCTTGTAGCCTCAGAGACATCTTTAGAAAAAATTCTCCAAGACATCCAAGCGCTCAGGCCTTCGACTGTGGTGGTCGATTCCATTCAGACGATTTATTCCTCCGAACTTCCTTCAACACCCGGATCGATCAGTCAGGTCAGGGAGGCGTCGAGCCGGTTGCTCTATCTGGCGAAGCATCTCTCCATTCCCATCTTTCTTGTCGGTCATGTGACCAAGGAGGGTTTTATTGCAGGGCCAAAAGTTTTGGAGCACATGGTCGATACAGTTCTTTACATCGAAGGGGAATCCACTCACGCTTTTCGCATCTTGAGGGCGGTCAAGAATCGTTTTGGTTCCACCAATGAGATCGGAGTCTTTGAGATGAAGGATTCTGGATTGGTGGAAGTCACAAGCCCTTCTGAGTTCTTCCTTTCTGAGCGGACCCAACCCACCTCTGGGTCCGTCGTCGTGCCCAGCCTGGAAGGTTCGAGGCCCATCTTGATTGAGCTTCAAGCCCTGGTCGTTCCCACAAACTTTGGTATGCCACGGAGAACAGCCGAGGGCGTAGATGCCAACCGCGTATCCCTTCTCGTTGCCGTCATGGAGAAGAGATTAGGGGTTCACCTCAATAATCAGGACATTTTTCTTAACATCGCTGGGGGAATGAAGGTGGAAGAGCCTGCCGCTGATTTAGGAGTGATCGCTGCCATCGCCTCAAATTTTAAGGATAAAGTGATCGATCCAGAAATGGTGGTCTTTGGAGAAGTGGGGTTGGGAGGAGAGGTGAGAGGCGTCAACCAATCAGAGGTCAGAGTAAAAGAAGCATCGAGGTTGGGATTTAAAGGGTGCCTTTTGCCGAAGCAGAATCAAGAAAAGATCAAAGGAGCCAAGGGCATTGAATTGATCGGGGTCAACTCCATTCAGGAAGCGATGAAGGCACTGTTTTAGAAGATCCGTGTAAAATTAGCATTGCAAAATGAGCGTTGAAAAATAAGATCAACGACATAAACTTGATGGTTTCTTAAGAAGTCGTCATTCCCGTGAAAACGGGAATCCAGGGGAAATCTATATAGCTAAAAAGACTGGATTCCTGCCTGCGCAGGAATGGCAGAAAATGGCTTTTTCGGATGTTTTACGAGTCCATCAAATTTGATATGACAATTGTTAGTTTTGCAGTCTACAGTGAGGTTTAGGTGATGGGAAAATGGATGACCGGATTGATTTCTGTCCTCCTGGTTCTCTTATTCTTGTCTCAAGGTTGCAGCCAGGAGAAACTTCTGAATCCCGGGGAACTCTATGATTCGTCCATGGCTCTCCATGATCAAGGGAAATATGGAGAGGCCATTCAAGGTTTTTCAAACATCGTCCAATCTGCTCCAGTCAGCAAATTGGCCTCCTACTCCCAATATATGATCGGTCTCTGCTATCTCAAAATGGGAAAATATGAAGAAGCCATCAAGCAATTGGAACTCTATTTAAAAAACTATCCAGAAGGTGACCGTGTGAGCGAAGCGGGAAAAGGGATGCACATTGCAAAGGAACAGTTGAGAGAGAAGCCCCCTTCGGCGTTTACCGTTTCTGAATCTGTCGTGAAACGAGCCCTTCCTGATATCAAGAGAGCGAAGAGACGTATATGTGTTCAGGTGTCCTATCTTGAAGGAAAGAATCTTGAGGAAGTGGAGAAGCGGGTGAAGGAGTTGAAAAATGCCGGTGTTAATACGATGATCTTCAGAGTCTTCCAGAATAAAGGGGATCGAATATATAAATTTGTTACGGCCCACCATGAGGAGGGGGTTTATTTCAAAACAGAAAATGCTCCGGTCGTCGATGATGTCTTGGAAAAAGTTGCGGAAATGGTTCACCGCAACGGCCTTGAAATCTTTGCCTGGATGACCACGCGCTATGCCAACTACGGGTTAGAAGGACATCCTGGATATCGGTGCAAGAGATATAATTTTGAGACAAAACAAATGGAGGAAGCGAGAGGTTTCAATCTCTTTCACCCTGATGTCCTGAAACGCCTTGAGGGGCTTTTCCGAGACCTGGGTTGCTACCCCATTGATGGAATCCTGTTTCAGGATGATCTGATTCTTAAACATGACGAAGATTTCAGTACGGAAGCCAACGAAGCCTTTCTGAAAGAGTTTGGATACTTGCCCCATCCGGGACTCTTTTATATCGATCCTTATCAATCGGAGTCTGGAAAATATTATGCTAAGGCTTATACGGATCGCTTCTGGACTTGGGCGAACTGGAAAAACCATTGGTTAATGAACGTGGCCAAACGATTGATGGAAGTTGCCAGAGAGTCAAACCCGAACTTACAATTTGCCATCAATCTCTATTTTGAGGCTGTCCTCAGCGACGCTAATGGCATGGGTTGGTTTTCGCAGACTCTTTCAGGAGCATTGAAGAACAATTTTGACTATTATGCCGTCATGGCCTATCATCGCCAGGCCATGAAAGAGCGGAATATAGAAGTGAGGGAGGCCATCGGCTTGATGGCCGAGGCGACTCAGAAGGCAGTCAAAGTCGTGGGAGATCCTTCCAAGGTGTTGATGAAGGTTTGGACTCTCGATTGGAAGAATAATGGAGCAGTCAGTTATGAGCTCGCCTCAGGCAAAGAGATAGAGGAGATCTTAACGGCGATCTTGAATTATGGTGAGGTGAGTTTAGCCTTCGTTCCTTACATCGATCAATTGCCTATTCATTCATTAAAAGGGAAATGGAATTCTTCTAAAAAAAGTTCGGAGTAGTTAGTTCGGAGTTCGGAGCATTTAGTTTTGAGTGTTTAGTTTGGAGTTTTTAGTGGTGAACTCCGAACACCGAACTTCTAACTTATTTCTCCTCTTCGATTCTGAGCCATTCGGGGTTAGCCCGATAATCTCTGGCTTGTTTTGGAAGAACATTTTCGAGCATGTTCCTGGCCTCTTCCACCTGTTTCTCCCAATCCTTTACCTTTTCTTCGAGGGCTTTGGTCTCAGCCTTCAATTTCCTTTTGAGGCTGTCGGGTTTGAACTGCGAGGCTTCCAGCTCCTGCTCCTTTGACTTCCATTCATTGTAGGCGTTTTCATAATTTGTCCTGGCAGCGTTGAGCTTCTCATTCCATTCGCTCGCTATTGCCCTCCACCATTCTTCTCCACGGCCCAAGATATCTTTCTGCTCAGGGGCTGATTCAGGGGCTGACTCAATCTCCTTCTCCTCCCCCATGCGTTTGGGTGATTCAATCGATGGAGGAGAAGCGGGTTCTTGGGTAGGTTTCGTCTTTGGAATCTGGTCTCGATATATTTCTGGGACCAGACTTAAGTCATCCGAGAAGTGAACTATCCCTTTCTCATCCACCCATCTGTAAATCTCTTGACCAAAAGCCAAGATAGAAGAGAGCAGCAATCCCACAATAATGATGAGACCCCTTCTTTTCATGTTGATCCTCCTTTAATAATCGTTTGGAGCGATTAGTTTGTCTGTCTGTCGGCAGGCAGGGAGTTCGGAGACAAAAACTAAAACAGTAAGAATCATGACTCATAACTCCGAACTCCTAACTCCGAACTGAAGCATCAATGCACCTCCGCCCAGTTCTTCCCCAAATGGACGGAAACCTTGAGCGGGACAGAAAGGTTCATCACGCTCTCCATTTCATTCTGGATCATGGGGATGGCTTTTTGAAGTTCCTCTTCAGGAACCTCGAAGACCAATTCGTCGTGCACCTGCATAGTCATTTTAGTGGAGAGACCGAGTTCTTCTATTCGATCCTGGATGTGGAGCATCGCCACCTTGATCATATCCGCCGCTGTCCCCTGAAGAGGAGTATTGACAGCCATCCTCTCTGTCGCCTGCCGGATGGCTACGGTTGGGGAGTGAATGTCCGGCAGATAGCGGCGGCGATGTAAAAGGGTCATCACATATCCCTTCTGCCTGGCCTCTTCCAAACTCTTCTCGATATAGCTTTGAACGCCAGTATATTTTTCAAAATATTCGTCAATATAGGTTTGGGCGACCTTGGAGTCTACCCCTAATTGTTGCGAAAGACCATAACCGCTCATTCCATAAATGATGCCGAAGTTGATCACCTTGGCCTCCCTCCTCATCGGGGGCGTCACTTTTTCCATTGAAACGCTGAAGATCTCTGAAGCCGTTCGAGCATGAATGTCTTCATCATTTTGAAAAGCTTTGATCAGTGTTTCATCTTGGGAGAGGTGAGCAAGAATTCTCAGTTCAATCTGAGAATAATCTGCAGAAACAAGGAACCGTCCCTTCTCTGGAATGAAGGCTTGACGAATCCGGTTTCCTTCTTCCGCACGAATAGGAATATTCTGGAGGTTGGGATCACTCGAGGAAAGCCGTCCTGTAGCCGTCACGGTTTGATTATAGGACGTGTGGACGCGTCCGGTCTTTGGATGGATCAATTTGGGAAGGGCATCGACGTAAGTCGATTTGAGTTTGCTCAGATTGCGATAACCGAGAATCTCGAGGGGGAGGTCATGTTGAAGAGAGAGTTTGGTCAACACCTCCACATCCGTAGAAGCGCCTGTTTTGGTTTTCTTGATGATGGGCAGTTTCAGTTTATCAAAAAGGATCTTTCCCAATTGTTGGGAGGAGTTGATGTTGAAAACCTCTCCGGCTAACCCGTAGATCCGTTCCATCTTCTGCTGGAGTTGAGTTTCGATCTCCTTCGAATATTCTTGGAGAAGGTCCAGATCGATCTTCACTCCGTTCATCTCCATTTTTGCCAAGACCGTGACGAGAGGCATCTCCACCTGGTTAAAGAGGTCTTTAAACCCTTCCTCCTTCAGTTTTGGAAAAAGGAGGCGGGAGAGTTGGAGAGTTACATCCGCATCTTCACAACTGTAGTCCCTCGCTTTTTCAAGTTCAATCTGATCGAAGGTCACTGCCTTCATTCCACTCCCCACGACCTCTTTGAAGTCAGTGACAGATCGATCCAAATATTCCTGGGCAATTTCGCTCAGGTTGTGGTTATGTTTGGTGGGATTGAGAAGGTAGGAGGCGACCATCGTATCCCCATCCAACCCTTGCAGATGAATCCCATATCGTTTTAGAACAATCCATTCATATTTGATATTCTGACCCACCTTTTTCACTTCCCTGTCTTCCAGAACAGGTTTTAACTGCTCCAACGCCCAAGGAAGAGGAAGTTGCGGAGTTGTCCGCTGATCTTGGTGGCC
Source organism: uncultured delta proteobacterium (assembly GCA_963827685.1). Classification (GTDB taxonomy): domain Bacteria; phylum Desulfobacterota; class BSN033; order BSN033; family UBA1163; genus UBA1163. Next base: position 387,141 of record CAWHBU010000004.1, read on the forward strand.
AAGGGGAATATAGAAAGCTTGATGCGGGGCGTAGGACAGACTGATCCCCACCAGATCCGCCCACATTGGATAAGGGGACGTGGTCTCCAGATCGATGGAAAAGGTAGTGGCTCTTCTTAAATCCTCCAATAAGGTGAGGAGTTCATTTTGATCCGTGATCAAACGGTAGTCCCTTCGCGCTGACAGGGAGGCCTCCTCGGCAAAGAGTTCTTTGAGAAGTTTGTTGAACTCCAACTCTTTGAAGATCTCCTTAAGGCTCTTCAGATCAGGCGGGGAGAGGGAAAAATCCTTTAACGGGGAGTCGACGGGCACATCGGTATGGATCGTTGCCAACTGACGGCTGAGACGAGCCAGATCTCCATGGGTCCTTAAATTTTCTTTCAATTTTTTCTGGGGAATTTCTTCCACATGGGCCAGAAGATTTTCGATCGACCCATACGTCTTGATCAACTGGATGGCCGTCTTTTCTCCAATCCCAGGAACGCCCGGGATGTTGTCAATGGCATCTCCAGACAATCCCATCACTTCTACCACCTGCTCAGGGGAAACGCCGAAACGCTCAATGACCTCTTCTACCCCAAACCTTTTCTCCTTCATGGTGTCATAGACCTGAATCCGATCACTGACCAATTGAAGGATGTCTTTGTCACCCGTAATAATCACGATATCGACTTCCGACTCCAGCCTCTTGGCCACCGTTCCGATGAGATCGTCCGCCTCGTATCCATCCATCTCTAAGAGGGCAATTCGGTATCCGTCGATGATCTTCTTGATATAGGGAATCTGGGGGGTAAGCAACTCCGGCATGGCAGGCCGGTTGGCTTTGTATTCTTTATAGACGTCGCTTCGGAAGGTGGGAGCCTTTGAATCGAAGATCACGGCAAGATAATCTGGCTGATGTTCCTTGAGTACTTTAAGAAGCATCTGGATGAAGCCATAGGTCGCATTGGTCGGGAGCCCCTTGGAGTTAGAGAGATGGCCGATGGCATAAAAGGCGCGATAGAGATAAGAGGAGCCATCGATTAAAAAAAGTTTAGCACGATCAGACATTTTCCTCACAGCATAGAGCAGAGCGCATAGAGCATAGCGTCAAAAGTCTTCTTAATATGCGCTATGCGCTGCGCGCCATGCGGGTTATCATGAACGGGTCAAGGGATGTTCGTATGAACTCGATTCCCGCCAGAATGTTTGGCAATATACATTGCATCGTCCGCAGATTTGACAAACCCCTCCAGGTCAAAGGCGTCTCTGTATTCGGATAGGCCGATGCTGACCGTAATGTTTTGGAATTTGGTCTTTTCGATGGAAGAACGGATGCGTTCCGCAATAGTCATGGCTTGATCCATGGAGGCCCCGATGAGGAGAGCGGCAAATTCATCCCCTCCGTAACGATACCCAGAATCAACATTGTGTCGTATGGAGTGTTTGACGATCTCTCCAACGTTTTTCAAGACCTTATCCCCTTCCAGATGACCATAGAGGTCATTATAACTTTTGAAATTGTCGAGATCGAACATCGCGAGCGAAAGAGAGGTTCTTTGGCGTTTCAGACGAATCAGTTCGGCATCCAGGGTTTTAAAAAAATGGCGATGGTTGTAAAGGCCGGTTAGATCATCGGTGATGGAAAGCCTTCTGACCTCCTCCTCCAATTTTTCTTTCTCCCTTAGAGTCTTATACTTCTCCAGACATTGGTTGACGATGTGGATCAGATGTTCATTCTCGAAGGGTTTCTTCACAAAGTCAGAAGCGCCCTCCTTGAGGGCCCGGATGGCATTATCGACCGTGGCAAAGGCTGTCAGCATAATGACGCATTGGAGAGGATTGGCGATTCGAATTCTTCTCAAGGCCTCGGTGCCATCGATTCCCGGAAGATTGATATCCATCAAGACCACTTCGGGTTTTTCGTCTTCGACCTTCTTCACTCCTTCTTCACCGGTCGAGGCCATCATGACGTCGTACCCTTCATAGCGAAGAAGTTTTTGGATAATTTCTAAGGTATCCGGTGCGTCATCAACGATCAGGACTTTCCCCTTCGTGTCTTTATGAACGGTCGGGTCTTCCATTTTCGTTCTCCACAGAAAGAGGAAGGGTAAAATAGAAGGTGGACCCCTTCCCCAATTGAGACTCCACCCAGATATTTCCTCCGTGCTCTTCAACCAGCCGTTTGGCAATGGCAAGTCCCAAGCCTGTTCCGCCGTATTTGCCTCCTTCGACCTGGTAGAATTCATCGAAGATCATTTGAAGTTTATCTTCCGGAATACCCATTCCGGTATCTCTGATCGCAAGGAGAATCGATTGGTTCTTTTGGCTGGCGATGATCGAGACCTGACCTCCATCGCCGGTAAATTTGAATGCATTGGAGAGGAGATTAATAAAGATATCGTGAAGTGCCGTTCGATCGGCGTAGAGGTGGAGCCCTGGCGGAATATCAACTTGAATAGAGAGGTTCTTCTCCACATGGGTGACCTCGTTGATATATCCTTCGATCACCTCGGAGAGCAGGATCTGTTCTCGGTTGAAGTGGAGACGATCAGATTTAATCCGGCTGAGATCGAGCATTTGATCCATTCTCATTTGAATTCGATTGGTATTCCTCTGAATTGTGAGAAGATAGGACTTCAGATGCTCGGGAACCCTTCCTTCTTTCTCGGAAAGGATGAAATCGATATTGGCCTTGATGGCCGTGAGCGGCGTTTTTAGTTCATGGGAGGCGATGCCGATGAATTTCATTCTGGTCTCATCCATCTCCTTAAACTCGCGGTTGACCATTTCCAGTTCTCTCTTGGCGGCTTGAAGTTCCTCAAGCATCTTGAGGACAGAAGTCCTCGCCCGGTTGAGTTCCGCGATGTTCTCCTCCAACTGGTGGGTTCGTTCTTCCAATTTTCTTTTCAGATCACTTCTGGATTCTTTCAACGGAAGGGTCATTCGGTTGAAGGCTCTCGCCAGGTCTCCGATGAATTTAAGGGTGAGGCTGGCTCGGAAACGAAAAAAGGGTTTAAACCGGCTCATAGATGCAATAGGGTTCTTCGGCCATGTACTCTCCAGAGAGTTCGTAGGCCCGTGCGCGACACCCTCCGCAGACCTTTCTAAACTCACACCTTCCGCATTTTCCCTGATAGCCATCGGTATTCCGGAGGTTTTGGAAGACATCGGAAGCCTCCCAGATCTCCCTGAAATGTTTTTCCCTGACATTTCCACAGTTCAATTCTAAATAACCGCAGGGTTGAACCTGGCCGACATGGGAGATGAAACAGAAGGAGATGCCGCCGAGGCATCCCCGGGTCATGGCATCCAATCCGTGTGTTTTAGGAGTGATCTTCTTTCCCTCCTTTTTCGCCTGCTGCCGTAGAATGCGATAATAGTGAGGGGCACAGGTCGCCTTGAGTTGGAGAGGAACCTTATCGATCTGTTCGTAAAACCAGTGGAGGGTTTTTTCGTAATCGAGAGGAGATATTTCCTGATCTTTCAGTTCTTTCCCTCTTCCGGTCGGAACCAAAAGAAAGATGTGGAGAGCCACCGCGCCCAGATCAACGGCCAGACGGAGGATGTCAGGGATCAGCTGGAGGTTCACCTGGGTAATGGTCGTATTGATCTGAAATTCGATGCCCCCTTTCTTTGCCATCTCGATTCCTCGAAGGGAGCCTTCAAAGGAGCCCTTGACTTTCCGGAAGGCGTCATGTGTTTCCGCAGTGGGACCATCGATGCTGATACTGATCCGCTGAATCCCTGAAGCCTTCATCTTCTGGATGATCTCTTCAGTGATCAATGTCCCGTTCGTGGCCATCACCATCCGGAAGCCTTTTGCTGTTCCATAAGATGCCAGATCAAAGATATCTGATCGGAGCAGAGGTTCTCCTCCGGTCAGAATGATGACGGGTTTACTGAAGGAAGCGATTTCATCCATCACCCTGAGAACCTCCTGCGTCGAGAGCTCTCCTTCGTACGGACCGTACTCCGCGGAGGCACGACAGTGAACGCAGGCAAGGTTGCAACTTCGGGTTAACTCCCATGCGATCATCCGTAACGGGTGATTGGTGACTCGTGGCTGGTGATCCGTGAGTCGTGGGTGTTGATCTTTTACTTTTAATTTCTTACTCATAACTCTTAATTCTTAAGTCATAACTCTTAACTAATCTTTTTGGCTGCTTCTTTAGCGAAGTAAGTGAGGATCAGATCAGCGCCTGCCCTTTTAATGGAAGTAAGGGATTCCATCATAACCTGTTCCCCGTCCACCCATCCGAGTTGCGAAGCCGCCTTGACTAAAGCAAATTCACCACTGACGTTGTAAGCCGCCACCGGTATATTAAACGTTTGCTTCACCCGATAGATGATATCCAGATAGGGGAGGGCGGGTTTGACCATGACGATATCCGCACCTTCTTCGAGGTCGAGCTGGACTTCTCTCAGGGCCTCATCTCCGTTGGCTGGATCCATCTGATAGGATTTTCGGTCACCGAACTGGGGTTTCGATTCAGCAGCCACCCGGAAGGGTCCGAAAAAACTGGAGGCATATTTTGCCGAATAGGCCATGATCGGAATGTCCTCGAATTGATTTTCATCGAGGGTCTTTCGAATAGCCCCCACCCTTCCATCCATCATATCAGAAGGCGCAACAATATCAGCTCCTGCCCTGGCATGGGAGAGGGCTTGACGGGCGAGAAGATCAAGCGTTTCATCATTCAGAATTCTCCCTCCCTCCACCACACCGCAGTGTCCGTGACTGGTGTATTCGCAAAGGCAGACATCGGTGACGAGGAGAATGCCATCCACTTTTTCTTTAAGCTGCCTGAGGGCCCTCTGGATGATCCCATTTTCAGCATAGGCTTCTGATCCCAATTCATCCTTCTTTTCGGGAATGCCAAAAAGGATGACGCCCAGAATCCCCAAAGATTTTGCCTCCTTCACCTCTTTGATCAGGAGATCGATAGAGTACTGGCAATGCCCGGGCATGGAGGAGATAGGCTGTTTCGACCCCTTTCCAGGACGGACGAAAAGGGGGAGGATGAGGTCATCCGGCCTGAGATGGGTTTCTCGGATCATTTTTCGAAATAGATCGTCTTTTCGTAATCTTCTCGGTCTATATTGGGGGAATTTCATATAGCCTCCTCAAAATTCGTCTTTAACTATTTTCTACAATATTTTAAGGTGATTGTCTATAAATGAACTCGCTGGCTCGGTTTTGGGTTCGCGCGGCGCTCACCCACGCGCCTCATACCGAATGTTATACTCTCTTCCTAACGGAAATCCTCAACCCATGACTTGATCTCATCTGCTCTCTTTGTAAGTGGAAGCGATAACCTGGTTTCTTGCCTCTTCCTTACTGTACGTCCTCATGGAAACGCCTTACATTTGGGATGCAGATTTCAACCCGTAAGTGCGCCACGAAGTTGCACAAGAGATGAGGGTAGGTCCCTCGGAGCCGGTTTACAGGGACAGGCTCCAAACCACCTTAAGCTGCTCTGGTCAAATGCCAGGGTGGTGAGCGTTAAGGAAAAGGCACTGTGAAAAGTGTCAGGTGAGGTTCAGGGAGGCGAGCGCAAGCGAACTACTGATGAGGTGTCGAAATGAAATTAGACGACGTCAAAACTGGTAGCTTACGGGATACCAGGATAAGTCCAGGAGAGAACCTGTTTACTGCCTGGGCGGCGTCCGGCATAGAGGTGGCGCGAACCTGAATCAGGCTCATGTGTGGAACGTGGGAACCTGTTGTCCCGATGGTAAGGGAGAAACCCAAGTGGAGGACCCACAAGGGTGAGAGTACCGAGGCGGGGCACAGGGGCGGAATAACCCGTAGTAGCGGTGAAGTCTCGTAATGGGGATGGAGCGAAGGGGTTATATTGTCCAGCCTTATTAATTGATCAACCAGAAATGGGAGGAATCAGTGAATAAGGAGAAGCCGTTTAACATTTCCAAGAAGGTCGTATGGGAGGCATACCAACATGTAAGAGCAAACAAAGGAGCGGCGGGAGTAGATTTGGAATCGATTGCGGATTTTGAGAAGGATCTGAAGGGGAATCTGTATAAGATTTGGAATCGGATGTCGTCAGGCAGTTATTTCCCTCCACCGGTAAGGGCAGTAGTGATACCGAAGGACAAAGGAGGTCAGAGGGTATTGGGAGTTCCAACAGTTGCGGATCGAGTTGCCCAGATGGTTGTCAAGATCTACCTTGAACCCAAAGTGGAGCCGATTTTTCATAGTGACTCTTATGGCTACCGGCCAGGGAAATCAGCGATTGAGGCGGTAGGCAGAGCGCGCGAGAGATGCTGGAGCTACGACTGGGTACTGGATTTGGACATCAAGGGGTTCTTTGACAACATCGACCACGAACTTCTCATGAAGGCGGTAAGAAAGCATACGGACAGTAAGTGGATTTTACTATACGTAGAGAGGTGGTTAAAGGCACCGGTGCAACAACCCGATGGCACTTTGGTTCAACGGGATAGAGGAACCCCCCAAGGAGGGGTGGTGAGTCCACTACTGGCCAATCTATTTTTGCACTATGCCTTTGACGACTGGATGAGAAGGAGATATCCTGAAATCCCATTTGAGCGCTATGCTGATGATGTGATCGTTCACTGCAAGATAGAAGCGAAAGCGAAGGAACTGAGAACGGCGATTGGAGAGAGGTTAGGGCAGTGCAAGCTGGAGCTTCATGCGGAAAAGACAAAGATAGTTTACTGCAAGGATGACAAACGGCGTGGCACCTACTCAGATGAGAAGTTTAATTTCTTGGGTTTTACTTTTCGTTCACGGTGGGCAAAGAGTCGATGGGGCAAATACTTTATCGGCTTCAGTCCGGCGATCAGTAACGAAGCAACCAAATCAATACGGAGCACTGTCAGGAGCTGGAGGCTACACCGGAGAAGTGACAAATCTTTAGGAGATCTGGCCCGGATGTATAATCCCATCATTCGGGGATGGATTAACTACTACGGCAGCTACTATAAATCTGCTCTTTATCGAGTATTCTACCCACTCTCACGCTCTCTGATGAGATGGGCAATGCGGAAATACAAGAAGCTCAAGCCCCACGTACAGATGGCGGCCTATTGGTTAGGGCGCATTGCAAAGAGGGAACCCAATCTATTTGCCCATTGGCAAATGGGGATGCGACCGACGGCTGGACAATAAGAGCCGGATGAATCGAGAGGTTCACGTCCGGTTCCGGGAGGGCGTGGGGGTGAAATTCCCCCGCGCTACTCGACTTGAGAAAGTTGATTGAGTGTCTAACCTGATACGGAGGTATATAATTTTTTATTGACAAAGAATTTATTGTTTGGTATACATATATTATGTATACAAAATATATGAAAGGTCGGGAGATGCCTAAACAAGTGGGTCGGAATGTGGCAATTTCGGAAATAATGCAGTCTCTTCGAAGAGTCTTTAAGTCTATTCAAGATTATTCTCAAGAGGTCTCAAACAAATTTGGGATCACTGGGCCACAACTCTGGGCGCTCAAAACCATTTCTGCGAATGAAAAACTATCCCTGGGGGAATTGAGCAAGAGGATGTATTTACACCCCAGCACTATTACAGGGGTTATGGATCGTTTGGAGAAGAAAGGCTATGTGCTAAGGGATCGAGGGCAAGAAGATCGAAGGGTCATTAAAGTCCAATTGACTCCCAAGGGAAAAAGGTTGGTCAGGAGAGCACCGAATCCTGTCCAGGGGAAGATGATTTATGGATTAAGAAAGCTGAAGAAGGAAGAATTAAAATCCATTTATGATTCAGTCGAAAAATTGGTCAAAATCGTGGAGGCCCAAAACGTGAAGGTCACTTTCTTTTTCGATCAAGAATAAGTGCTAGGCTTCAATCCCGCTCATGAAATCTGGGAGGCGGGGGAGGGACGGGGACAGAGAATAGAGAAACCAAAATGGTTCTGAGAATATAAAGGCAGATGTGGAAAATAAACAAAAAAGCTGAGAGCATTGAAGGAGGCCTATTCAGATTGTCTTCACCTCCCATGATCGAAATCAAATGTGATTTCCATGGAATCCACTTCTCTGACACAGGCCTCCTTCTTTTTCTTTACAGGATTTCATAGCAATTGTTATCCAAATATGACTTGAATAGAAAAGGTCATTCAAATCACTCATTAAAGGAGGTAGATTATGGTAAGAAAAGATGTCGGTATTTTGGTCCTTATCCTCTGTCTTGGACTCATCCTAATAGGATGTCCAAAGAAAACCATGGTCAAGGAGGAGCCATCCGTTAAAAAAGAAGAAGCGGTAGCAAAGCCAGAAGCTGAACGAACAAAGGAAATGAAGGGCAAAGAAGAACAGGGTGCGAAAGAATTTGAAAAGAGTCTCGTGGCAAAGAAGGAACCAGGCATTAAGGGGGAGATCTTTGAAAGCAAACTTCTTAAAGACATCCACTTCGACTTTGATAGGTACAATATCCGTCCGGGGGACGCAGAGATTCTGAATGAAAATGCGGCCCTGCTGAAGAAATACCCCAAGGTGAAGGTCCAGATCGAAGGACATTGTGACGAGAGGGGAACCACAGAATACAACCTTGCTCTCGGAGAGAGGCGAGCTAATAACACAAAAAAGTATCTCGTTTCCCTTGGTATTTCAGCAGGCCGTATCTCCACAATTAGCTATGGAAAAGAGAAACCTTTGGATCCAGGCCATAATGAGGAAGCATGGGCCAAAAACCGAAGGGCTCACATTGTGGTTGTATCGAAGTAAAAAGGTTGGATGGTCATAGGGAATTTGATCATCGAACGAGAAAGAGTTTAAAATTCTTCCATAAGAATTGCTCGGGTTGACCGAGAAACCGTTCAACGGTGGCAGGGAAAAATCCTGCCACCGTTTTCTCCAATGTTTCCAGCGATGCCCACAGTTCAAAAATTTCTTCAGTCCTTTTCACCTGCTCGAATGAAGTTGATATGGCGCTGGATCTTCATCGGGATTCTGATCGGTGTCGTATCCGGGTTCGGAGCCATTCTTTTTAATTTTCTTTTACAAAGAGGAACCCAATTCTTTATGAAGGACCTCATAGCCCTCATCCTTCCAGGGGAGCTCCAGAGAGTTTCCCTCCTAGGGGTTCCCCTCGCTCGTTGGATGATCCTATGGATCCCTGCCCTGGGAGGGCTCCTCTCAGGACTCCTTGTGTTCCGTTTTGCGCCCGAAGCTGAGGGGCATGGGACGGATGCAATGATTGAGAGTTTTCATCGGAAAAAGGGAATCGTTAGGAAGAGGGTCCCTATTGTTAAAACGATTGCCTCGGCTATTACTATCGGCTCAGGAGGCTCCGCGGGGAAAGAAGGCCCCATCGCCCAAATCGGTTCCGGATTTGCTTCCTTTTTAGCTTCTGTTCTGAAAATGGATGAGCACGATCGCCGAATTATGTTGCTGGCTGGAGCAGCGGGGGGGCTTGGCGCCATCTTTAAAGCCCCTTTGGGTTCGGCCCTCTTTGCTACTGAAGTGCTCTACCGAAGGCCGGAGTTCGAATTCGAGGCGATTATCCCTTGCATCCTTTCTTCCATTGTGGGCTACACTGTTTTTACTTTCTATTATGGATGGGATACCCTCTTTCACATCCCAATGTTTACCTTTATCCATCCTAGCGAACTCTTCTTCTATGGTGTCTTTGGAGTTTTTTGTGCGGCCGTCGGTTTCTTTTATATCCACATCTTTTATGGCATGAGGGATCGGTTCTTCAGAAGGCTCCATGTTTCAAGGCCACTGAAGGTCGCATTGGGAGGCTTGATGCTGGGAGGGCTCGCTTTCTTTTTCCCTCAGGTACTGGGGGGAGGCTATGAGTGGATCCAATCCGCTATCGATGGAAAACTGGCAGTTGACTTGATGCTGGTGTTGGTCTTGGCCAAAATCTTCGCTACTTCCTTTACGATTAGTTCGGGGGGGAGCGGAGGCGTTTTCGCCCCTTCCCTGTTTATAGGTTCAATGATGGGCGGTTTTTATGGAAATCTCTGCTCAAAACTGTTTCCTCATTGGGTGATCCATCCCCATGCTTTTGTTTTGGTGGGAATGGCAGGTTTTTTCGCTGGCGTTGCAAAGGTACCCATCGCCTCCTTGATTATGATTACTGAAATGACAGGCGGTTATAGTCTCATTGTTCCGCTGATGATAGTCTCCACCATTTCGTATCTTTTGCTAGGAGAAACTTCGCTCTACGAAAAACAGGTCTCAATGCGCGTTGACTCCCCAGCACACACCGGAGATTTCGCCATCGACATTTTGGAGCATATTTCTGTAAAAGAGGCCCTTCCGCCAGACAGAAAAGTCGAGATGATACCGGAAGGGATGCCTTTTGAGGAAATGATGCGGCTAATTGTAAATTCAAATCAACAGAATTTTCCTGTGGTTGATGACAGGGGGCACTTGAAAGGGATCCTGTCATTGACAGATATGCGGAGGGTCATGCTGGAAAAAGAGCTCCATCAATTCGTCATCGCCAAAGATATTGCTACGGAGGCAGTTTTGACAGTGACACCGGGGGACAGCCTTAAGACCGCTTTGCAAAAGATGACCGAAGCTGAGATTCGTGAGCTACCAGTGGTAAGCAAAGAAAATCCGTGGAAGGTGATCTCTATGCTGAGTCGAAAGGATGTCATCCGGACCTACCACGACGAGATTGAGAGACTGAAGATGGCGAGGACGAATGACTTGATAGGATGAAGAAAAACATTGAACCTCAACACGTTTATTTGTTTTCATCCGTCAAGTAAGAAGCCAAAACAGGTGAAGTACATTGAAATCATTCAATCGGAGAAAGGAAGTCCTAAACAAACTTCATCTCGCGTGGAAAGCATTAAAGAAGTTTGATGATGACCGCGGTTTTTTTCTATCCTCGGGGATCACCTTTAACCTCCTAATCTGTTTAGTCCCCCTCATGTTACTGTTTTTGTCTTTAGCCGGTATCTACCTTCACGGTGACCGAGAAGCGATGAATCATATTCGTAGTTATTTTGAAAATGCTGTTCCTGCGTTAGATCCGAGGATAATGGGGAACATCCTTAGGATCATACGGGACCGGAAAATTGTTGGGCTACTTGGCATCGGAGGGCTCATCTGGACCTCTACATGGGTTTTCAGTTCTTTGAGAAGTGCTCTTAATATTGTCTTCCAGGTGGAGAGGGGACGCGGAATCCTTCGAGGAAAGGCAATCGATCTTTTAATGATAATTTTGGTAATGGTCTTGTTACTGATGAGCATGGGTCTCACTTCAGTCATTGCCTTCATCCAACAGTACGGTTTTAGTTTTTTTGTTGATTTGAGGCCGATCACTCGTTTTATCATTAAATATCTGATTCCGTTCTTCTTCACCTATTGGATGTTCTTTTTAGTTTATAAAATCATACCCAATAAAAAAGTTCCACTTAAGTCTGCTTTTCAGGCAGCCTTCATTACCAGTCTATTCTGGGAGGTGGCAAAACAGTTATTTGGCTGGTATGTTCTGCATCTCGGAAGATTCTCTATGGTCTATGGTTCTTTAGGTATCCTTGCTATTTTTTTCTTCTGGATTTATTACTCATCAGCCATCCTACTCCTTGGAGGAGAGGTCTGCCATTTGCTGGAAAAAAGTAAAAATGGAATCAACAATAGTTGAGAAAAGCATCTCCTTTCAACCCGTTTCAGGTCTCTAGCCTCCATTCTGTCGATGATTCCTGAAATTGATCCTAGAGACCATGAAAGGACGAGCAATAATTTTTCGGAAAAAAGCTTTGAGAGATTTCAGACTGGGAGTGAAGTGTGGAAAAGGCCAAGAAGGGTGACAGATTTATTAAACCTTCCAAAAATAAGATTTATGTCGTAAAGAAAGTTATGCTGAAGGGTGTTTGGGTAGTCTTAAAAGAAGAAAATGGAGACCATCAGATTTTGGCATCTCAGGAAAGTCTAAGAACACGGAGAAAATGGAAAAAAGATAGAGGAGGATAATTCTCAAATCGGGGATGGCTTAATAGTCATTTTCCAAAAGCCCCTGTTTCTAACACTTTAATCGTTCTCTCTGTTTTAGCGACTGCTACATTAACTCAACTAGGTTCTCTTATAGAAGGGCGTAGCCAAAGGAAAATTTGATGACCATGCTTCCACCTGCAACGTTTGTATAACCTAAGCAAGGATGGCATTCTTGCAGGATGATGTTGGAGCCACATTAGTGAAGTCCCTCAGAGGTCTTCTTGGGGAGCAGTGTTTTTAATCTCGGCTTTTTTATTTAAAGAAAAGGATGTTTTCATTTTAGGCTGTTAGGGTTCTAAATAAGTTCTTTTTAGTTTTTTGTGAAGCCTTAATAGATCTCTTCTCAGGATGTACTGAAAGCTGTCAAAAAATGGGAAAGGAGGTGCTGGATATAAAGGTCTGATATTTCTACTAACCCCTAACCAAGAAAGGAGAATAGCGTATGCATTACAAAAAGATCCTCGTATTAATACCTTTGTGCCTGGCCATTGGATTCTTTAGTTGTTCTAAGGAAGAAAAGAAGGTGGAGGCTCCCAAACAGGAGCAAATCACAAAGAATTTGGTCCCCCCGAAGGCTGAGCTTACGGGACAGAATTTTTCAGTGGAGCTCAGCGATCTTAAAGTGGCGATGACTGTTGACACAGCTTCTAAAGAGATCGTCGAGACGCCAAGCCTCAAGGGTAACATAAAGATCACCAATAAATCGCAAGATATTCTGGATATCCAGGCGGTCACCCTCGAATACTTGGATGGAGCTGGGAAACCAATTGCTTTTAAATCTGGAGAGAAAGTATCGAAGGTTTCTTTGTATTTGAAGGTTACTAAGCCCGGAGAAACTACCGAAGGGTCTTTGGATGCTACAATCCCAAGGATGGCTGTCAAAGAAAAGGTTCTGGGAAAGATAGAAATCAACTTGGTCTATATCCCGTCTCCTCTTAAGCGAGAGACTTTGACTTTGCCTGAAAAGATTGAATAGCTCCTAATATTAAGATATTAATGGCAAAAATGCCTCTCTTGTTCGTCCTTTGAAAGCGGGCTTCATACAGGGGGATAAGGTAACGGTAGAGAAACTTCTTTATGCGGTACTCATAAAATCTGCAAACGATGCTGCTGTTGCTCTTGCGGAAGCAGTAGCCGGTTCCGAAAAGGGTTTTGTCGAACTTATGAACCCAAAGGCCATATCAATCGGAGCAAAGGATACTAAATTCATAAACTCGACTGGCCTTCCAGGTCCTCACCAATATACCACAGCCTTAGACTTATCAAAAATTATGAGTTGTGTGTTGAGTTACCCCAAATTAAAAGAGATAATCGCAACCCCTGCGGCAGAACTCTCGACAGACATAGGGGAAATCTTGTCTCTAAAAAATACGAACAAGCTTTTATGGTCGGATGGAAATCTTATAGGAGGAAAGACAGGATACACCTTCAGGGCTGGACATTGTTTTGTATGTGCAGCTGAACGGGAGAAAGAGGTAATTATTGTTGCTCTTCTTGGGAGTTCGAGCCGGGAGCATCTTTGGAAAGAGGCAGAAGCCCTTATTGATACAGGGTTCCAGATCATAGGAAATAAAAAGAGGCTGCAATCGATACACATACAAAATGGTAGGCAAAATAAAGAGTTGTCGGGTTCCTTCGGAAAATATTCAATACACGGAAGAAATAGATTCGGGCACCCTTACATTTAGATCAGCCAAGAGACTTTGAGAACAGGATATGTGTTCCTGCATGGTCGTCGAATCACCGTCCCCAGATTGAAGGGTCGCTTTCAGGAGGGCTGAACCCAATGAGGATCTACAAAACGTTCTCAATTTCCCTATTGGCATTTCTTTTGGTCGGCTTAAATAGCAATGCCTTTGGATGGTCATGGAGAGACTTGGAAATTGGGGTGACAACAGAAGAAGAGTTACTCAAATTCGGAGGACTACCAAAAAAGATTATTCTGCGCACCCCGGAGTACTTTAATCTGAAACAGGGAAAGCCATATTCCGCACAACTGGTATATGAGGATTCCAATCGGATCAGAGAAGAAGTAAGGCGGATAGAATCAACCGGGGGATCAACCGCATATGATCCCTGCAAAGTTCCTATTCTAATAACATTTCCTTTGCAACTATCCGAGGAGGTGGAGCACATAAAGATAGTTTTAAGCCTGAAACATGGTAAATTATCTTTTTTTGATTATACCTTTAGTTTCTATCCGACTGGTTTTGATAAGAAAAAATATACTGCCCTATTTAATGGGCTACTTGGTAAACCCGTCCAGACTATGAAAGGAGGTGCTTTTAAGGATTCAATCTACGTAACTTATGAAGGGGATTACTCTATTAATATAGACCCTTCCCGAAGGGAAATTCATTTCTACAGGGGTTCGCATTAAAGCTCATTTGAATGAAAGGGGGTGAAACGAGCAGGATTGATATTTCTCCATCTTTCAGACGTAGCGGTTAGCAAGTTGTATGGTTCCATGCAAGAGAAAATCAATGTGGACGAATTGAATAGGAAAGGGCACCAGAATCATTTTTAAAAGGAGATTGACCATGGTTAGAAAAAACCTCTACATTTTCATCCCTATCCTCTGTCTTGGACTCATTCTAATAGGATGTCCAAAGAAAACCGTGGTTAGGGAGGAGCCATCCGTTAAAAAGGAAGGGGTGGCAAAGCCAGAAGCTGAACGAACAAAGGAAATGAAGGCCAAAGAAGAACAAGGTGCGAAAGAATTTGAAAAGAGTCTCGTGGCAAAGAAGGAACCAGGCATTAAGGGGGAGATCTTTGAAAGCAGACTTCTTAAAGACATCCACTTCGACTTTGATAAGTACAATATCCGTCCGGGGGACGCAGAGATTCTGAATGAAAATGCGGCCCTGCTGAAGAAATACCCCAAGGTGAAGGTCCAGATCGAAGGACATTGTGACGAGAGGGGAACCACAGAATACAACCTTGCTCTTGGAGAGAGACGGGCGAACAGCACGAAAAAGTATCTCATCTCTCTTGGCATTTCTGCAACTCGTATCTCCACAATCAGCTATGGGAAGGAGAGGCCTTTAGACACTGGCCATAATGAGGAAGCATGGGCTAAGAACCGAAGGGCTCATTTTATCATCTTATCCAAATAATAAGGATACGGTGTTCTTTTTTCTGTCGGGTTTGATTTCGGAATAAGATAGCAAATCTTTAAAGACATTTGAAAAAAAAGCAAGTGTGAGCGGAAAGGCACTTTGCGTAGCAAAGGATAGATGCGAAGGGCCGCCTCAAAGGGATTACTATTTTCCCAGGGGATATCAGGATCTTCCTCCTTATTTTTAAATAGGGAAATCTAGCCCCGATTCTCTATGAAGCTCCTCGCGCACAGGGCGGGGCTTCCCGGTAATGAAACAGCATTCATGTTGTGCTCCTTGACCCCGCCTACAAGGCGGGGCTTGCGGGGCACGCTGCGATCAAAAAAATGTTTTGGATTGCTATCCAAATCATAGGGTGATCTGATCAATGATCAAGAAATTTCTTCAATCCTTTTCACCTGCTCGAATGAGGGGGGTATGGCGATGGATCGTTCTCGGGATTCTCATTGGTGTAGTATCAGGCTTTGGAGCTATCCTATTTAACTTTCTTCTCCAAAGGGGAACCCAATTCTTTATGAAAGACCTTGTAGAACTCGTTCTTCCACAGGAATTTCATGACGTTTCGTTCTTTGGCGTCCCTCTTCATCGGTGGATGATACTATGGATCCCTGCATTGGGAGGGCTTCTCTCGGGGTTTATCGTATTCCGTTTTGCTCCTGAAACCGAAGGCCATGGAACGGATGCGATGATTGAGAGTTTTCACCGGAAAAAGGGAATTGTTCGGAAAAGGGTCCCCATTATTAAAACCATTGCATCAGCCATCACCATTGGTTCAGGAGGATCTGCAGGGAAAGAAGGTCCGATTGCCCAGATCGGTTCAGGGTTTGCTTCCTTCTTGGCTTCTGTTTTGAAGATGGATGAACACGACCGCCGAATTATGTTACTGGCTGGAGCGGCTGGAGGGTTGGGTGCCATTTTCAAAGCCCCTTTGGGTTCCGCCCTGTTTGCCACAGAGGTCCTCTACCGAAGACCGGAATTCGAATTCGAAGGGATTATACCCTGCATCCTTTCTTCGATTGTGGGCTACACAGTTTTTACGCTTTATTATGGATGGGGTACCCTCTTTCACATCCCCAGATTTCCCTTTACCCCTCTAAGCGAACTCTTCTTCTACGGCGTGTTTGGGGTTTTTTGTGCGGCCGTGGGTTTCTTTTACATCCATACCTTCTATGGCATGAGGGATCGATTCTTCAAAAAACTCCCTCTTTCAAGGCCATTGCAGGTCGCATTGGGAGGGCTAATGCTGGGGGGTCTGGCTTTCTTTCTCCCTCAGGTTTTGGGTGGGGGGTACGACTGGATCCAGTCAGCCATTGATGGAAAACTGGCAGTTGGGCTAATGCTGGTGTTGGTCTTTGCCAAAGTTTTTGCTACCTCCTTTACTATTAGTTCGGGGGGGAGTGGCGGTGTCTTTGCCCCATCCCTTTTCATCGGTTCGATGCTGGGCGGTTTTTATGGAAATCTCTGCTCGAAACTTTTTCCCCATTGGGTGATCCATCCGAATGCTTTTGTTTTGGTTGGAATGGGGGGATTTTTTGCTGGTGTAGCGAAAGTCCCGATTGCATCATTGATCATGGTTGCCGAGATGACAGGTGGTTACAGTTTAATTGTGCCATTGATGATCGTTTCTACCATCTCATACCTTTTATTGGGAGAAACTTCCTTATATGAGAAGCAGGTATCCACCCGAGTTGATTCTCCAGCCCATGTCGGTGACTTCGCTGTCGATATTTTGGATCATATTTCTGTAAAAGAGGCCCTCTCCCGGGACAGAAAGGTGGAGACGATACCGGAGGGAATGCCCTTTGAGGAAATGATGGCGCTCATTATAGATTCAAATCAACAGACTTTTCCTGTGATCGATAACAGCGGGCGTTTAAAAGGGATTCTCTCGTTGACGGATATGCGGAGAGTAATGCTGGAAAAAGAGCTCCATCAATTCGTCATCGCCAAAGATATTGCTACGGAGGCAGTTTTGACAGTGACACCGGAGGACAGCCTTAAGACCGCTCTGCAAAAGATGACCGAAGCTGAGATTCGTGAACTGCCGGTAGTAAGCAAAGAAAATCCGTGGAAAGTGATCTCTATGCTGAGTCGAAAGGATGTCATCCGGACCTACCATGACGAGATCGAGAGACTTAAGGTGGGAAGGACGAATGGCTTGATAGGATGAAAAAAAATCGAACTTCAACACGTTTATTTGCTTTCATCCGTCAAGTAAGAAGCCAAAACAGGTGAAGTACATTGAAATCATTCAATCGGAGAAAGGAAGTCCTAAACAAACTTCATCTCGCGTGGAAAGCATTAAAGAAGTTTGATGATGACCGCGGTTTTTTTCTATCCTCGGGGATCACCTTTAACCTCCTAATCTGTTTAGTCCCCCTCATGTTACTGTTTTTGTCTTTAGCCGGTATCTACCTTCACGGTGACCGAGAAGCGATGAATCATATTCGTAGTTATTTTGAAAATGCAGTTCCTGCGTTAGATCCGAGGATAATGAAGAACATCCTTAGGATCATACGGGACCGGAAAATTGTTGGGCTACTTGGCATCGGAGGGTTAATCTGGACCTCTACATGGGTTTTCAGTTCTTTGAGAAGTGCTCTTAATATTGTCTTCCAGGTGGAGAGGGGACGCGGAATCCTTCGAGGAAAAGCAATCGATCTTTTAATGATAATTTTGGTAATGGTCTTGTTACTGATGAGCATGGGTCTCACTTCAGTCATTGCCTTCATCCAACAGTACGGTTTCAGTTTTTTTGTTGATTTGAGGCCGATCACTCGTTTTATCATTAAATATCTGATTCCATTCTTCTTCACTTATTGGATGTTCTTCTTGATATACGAAATCATACCGAATAAAAAAGTTCTCATTAAACCTGCTCTTCAGGCAGCTCTCTTCACTAGTTTATTCTGGGAGGTAGCAAAACAGTTGTTCGGTTGGTATGTTCTGCATCTCGGAAGATTTTCTATGGTCTATGGTTCTTTAAGCACGCTTGCCATATTTTTCTTATGGATTTACTACTCATCGGCCATCCTCCTCATAGGAGGAGAGGTTGCCTATTCATTGGAGCAAAGCAAAAATAGAATCAATATTTGAAAAACACCTATGAAGATTAGGGCACGGAAACTGTGCGGCGCTGCATTCTTACCACCTCCACGCAAATCCTTTACCGCATGAAAGCGGGTTTCTTGGTTTCCTGATCTAATTGTCTGCAGACCAGATCGGCTCAAAATACGGTGTTTCCACCTATGAAATACAGTATTGAGCTTATTCCTTTCCCCACCATAATTTTTGAAAATATTAGAAGATCTCTGTATTTGGAGTTCCCAAGGTTTTCTATGAAGCCTTTCGCCTCATGATGCATCTTTTTGTTTTTTAATGGAGAGAAAATGATTGACGCTGGTCGACCAACCGAGTTCTAAATCAAGATTCCATAGAGGTAATTCTTTTGGAGAGCACGATAACAATACTTGACAGGTTCCTGCGGGGCGAATTCGTAAATCCTGCAACGCTTCTTGGAGCCCTTTTCTATGGCCTCGTATTCCTCGCCCTAGCGGGACTGGCCGCACGAGCCTTACGTCTGGCGGTAACTAACCTTCTCAAACGAGATGAGCGCCACATCCTAGACCGGACAGTTGTCTCTTTTTTGATGCAACTGGTCCAGATTGGCATCTTCCTGGTAGCTCTTATTTCTTACGCCCACCTAATTCCTGCATTGCACCACCTGGGGACTGCCCTTCTGGCTGGCGCTGGCATTGTTTCCGTTGTCATTGGGCTGGCTGCTCAGAATACGCTGGGCAATGTGATCGCTGGAATTTCTCTGTTGCTTTATAGGCCCTTTGAAGTGGGTGATCAGGTTCAGGTCAGCGCGCCTACTGGGCTGGAAGTTGGGGTGGTAGAGAGTCTCACCCTTGGCTACACCGTGCTTAAGACCTATGACAACCGTCGGGTCGTAGTGCCGAACAGCGCCATGGCTAGCCAGGTCACCATCAATCTAACCACCAAAGACCCTCGGATTATGGCGGTTGTCCCGATCGGTATTGGTTATAACGCTGACATCAATAAGGCCCGACAAATTCTCGTCGAGCTTGCCAAAACCCATCCTAGGATAGAGGAGGTGGTAGATTGCCCTGTTACTCAGTTAGGCAACTCTAATGTCGTGTTAAGTTTGCGGGTTTGGTGTGAAGATTCCGTGACGGCTCTGCAAGTGCAATACGACGTCTATGAACAGGCAAAGGAGCACTTCGATAGGGAGGGAATCGAAATTCCGTTCCCTTATACCAATGTCGTGCTGAAAAAAGAGCAAAGGTAAAAAAGGAAATTCTTCAAGGGAGAAGGGAGGGAGACAAAGAGAAAGCCCTTCGTCTCTTTTGTTTTTTCTTGCTGGTGATCCCGGCGGGGGTAGCGGCAAGACTGGGTGCTGTGGCGTTCCGCGGGCTAATTGCATTATTCCACATTCTGTTGTTCTTAGGAAAGTTGTCGGTGGTTTACGACGCTAATCTCCATACCGCCGTCAGTCCGTGGGGTTTGTTCATCATTTCTGTGCCTGTAGTGGGTGCCGCCGGCGTCACCTTCCTCGTCCGGAATTTTGCACCGGAAGCGAAGGCCCATGGAGTTCCGGAGGTGACGGATGCGGTTTATTATCACAAAGGCATTATTCGGCCTGTTGTTGCAGTGATTAAATCGCTAGCCTCTGCCCTTTCCCTTGGAAGCGGAGGGTCGGTTGGCCGCGAGGGGCCCATCGTCCAAATTGGGTCTTCCTTTGGTTCCACCTTGGGCCAAATTATCAGGACGCCGGTCTGGCAGCGTATTACGTTAATCGAGGCTGGTACCGGCGGTGGAATTCCGGCTACCTTTAACACTCCGATCGGTGGGGCGCTGTCAGCGAGCGTCGTAGGGATTGGTTTTGGTTCCAGCATGTTTCGTGTCAAGGACGCCGATGAGAAGATCATGACTGAGATGCGCCTCCAACTAGTGGAACACAGTGAGCCTTTGAATGAGATTATCAAATGGCTCCAGAGCAGCCCAGTTGCATACCATTACGATACCGTAGGACACCGGCTGGTACACGGCGGGAGCAGGTTCAGCCGGCCCCATTTGATCACCCCTGATCTGATATAAACGCTCAGTAAGGAGGCGATATATGTCTGTAGTAACAATTCGGGGTTCTTTGGGAAGCGGGGCACCGGAAGTAGGGAGACAAGCCGCCAATAAACTTCACTTTGACTACGTTGATCGAGAGATTATTGCTGAAGTAGCTGCACGACTTCATCGGCAAGAGCAAGAGGTGATAGCGAAAGAGATGCCGGATAGTAGTCTCCTAACTCGCATCGCAGAAGCCTTGAGACGTAGTGGCGAGTGCTTTGAGGGTGCGTATTTAGCCACCTGGGAAATACGTCTGGACGATACTCGCTATTTGGCCGCACTGGAGTCTGTTGTTAAGGGACTGGCTCGAAGCCAGTCGCTGGTGATCCGAGGACGAGGTAGCCAGTTCATCTTGAAAGATTATCCCGGAGCCCTTCATGTTTTAGTGGTGGCACCGATAGAGGTACGAGTGAAGCGCGTCATGCAGAATCTCGAGCTCGACCAAGAGACGGCTAAGCGGGAGATAGAACGTTTTGACAACAGCCGTCACGAGTTTATCAAGAGGTATTTTCACGCTGAGCTGGAAGATCCGGCATACTATGACCTAGTTATCAGCACAGAGCGTCTCAGTTTGGAGGCCGCTGCCTCAATTGTCGTCAATGCTATCTCTTTCGGAGACCGGAACATAGGCGGACAAGGTGGGACCGGTTAGGTGAAAATTACCCGTATCCATCATGCGCCCAGCGTTGGCTTTATGGATGTCCGTTATCCCGGCAAAGGTAAACCCTTCGCGAGAGGGGGAGAGAAAGTTACGGGTCTTTGATGCGACGGCGGCCGAATTGTAGAAGGATGAATTCCTGGCAATCCGTCTTTTTTTCTTGATGGATCCATTCGTGTATTGAGTGAATAGGAGGGCGGAAGAGCCTAAACAGCAAAGGCCGGGGTCAGAAATGGTTAATCTTCAGAATAATCTTAAAGTGGACTTCTGTAAGTGTAATTCATAAAAAGAGGGCACCGAATTTTGGTGTCCTCGGGCATCCGCTGAGGGTGAGCTAAATGAAGAGGAACTTATTTGGGGGTATAAACGAATACCTTAGCAGGCAGTCCAAACCATTCTTCATAGCATCAGGATTTGTCGCTATCCTCTTCATAGGCGTTGTTGATTACATAACAGGAACAGACCTGAATATCTCGATATTCTATGTATTACCGATTTGTTTCATGGTCTGGTTTGGAAATATGAAGTGGGGAATTTATTCATCCATCTCGAGTGCCGCGATAGGTCTGACGGCTGATCTTATTTCAGGACAGACTTATTTACATCCTATGATTATTTATTGGAACCGTGCCGTACAATTAGGTTTTTTTCTCATCATTGTTTTTATTGCGGGGACGCTTCGTAGATGGCACGGTGAATTGGAACGGCGGGTGGGGGAGCGGACTGTCGAACTTCAGAAAGCGAACGAGCGACTGGAGCAAAAAATGGAAGAACATCAACAGGCAGTGGAGGCGCTGAGGGAATCGGAGAAACAACTTCGATACCTTTCTTCCCAGCTTTTGACAGCTCAGGAGACGGAGAGAACGCGAATCTCCAGAGAGCTGCACGATGAATTGGGGCAGGCCCTCATCGCCTTAAAGTTCCATCTGGCTTCCGTTCAAAGGAGGCTCAGGAAAGATCAGAAACCTCTTTACGATGAGCATGAACATGCACAAGAGGATATAGAACAGATTATTGAAAATGTCCGTCGGCTTTCTCTGGATCTCTCCCCTCATGTTCTTGAAAACCTTGGCCTTTCGGCAGCCCTCCGATGGCTCGTTGACGATTGTGCCAAAAATCAGAAGATCACGGCATCCATTGATATAACGGACATCAATAATTCCTATTCAGAGAAGAGCCAAATTATTATATACAGGATCTTTCAGGAGGCTCTTACAAACATACGAAAGCATTCCCATGCTACCCATATGTCTGCCGTCATCAGCAGGAATGACGATACTATTTCTTTTTTGATCGAAGACAATGGGAAAGGATTTGATGTGAAACAGGTAATGATCAAAAATCCCATTGAAAAGGGTCTGGGTTTGGCGACGATGGAGGAACGCATACGGATGTTGGGCGGAGCCCTGGATATCCGGAGTCAAGTGGGAGGAGGCACGAGAATAAGCTTCGCCATTCCGATAAGCAAGGAGGCAATTTGAAGAGGCCTCCTTATCGCATTGTATTGGCTGATGATCACACGATCGTTCGGCACGGCGTGAAGAAGATGATCGAGGAAATGGCCGATCTAACGGTCATTGGAGAAGCGAGTGACGGTCTAGAACTTCTTAGCCTCTTAAAAATCTTGGATACGGACCTGGTCATTCTTGACATCTCCATGCCCAACCTTCGAGGGATTGAAGCAACCTGCGAGCTTAAGAAGGTATTCCCTAACGTGAAAGTATTGATCTTGACCATGTATAGAGATGAGGAGTTGCTTCATCATGCAATCTCCTCCGGCGCTGATGGGTATGTACTTAAAGAGGATTCGGACAAGGAACTTTACATTGCCATAGAAAATGTTCGGCAGGGGAAACTTTACATCTCACCCCGTCTCTCTGGGGGGTTGACAGTAGAAACAAGGCAGGGAATTTTTGAGCCCCCATTGGAGCGTCTGACTAAACGCGAAATGGAGGTCTTAAGACTTATTGCTGAATGGAAATCGAGCAAAGAGATTGCTAATCTCCTATTTATCAGCGTGCGCACCGTACAAAATCACCGCGCCAGGATAATGAGCAAGCTGGACATGAAGAAGACAGCCGACCTGGTAAAATATGCCATTCACCAAGGATATATATCTTAACAATCACCTAAATAAACCCAAGCCTTCGCAAGTTCTCAAAAATAAGTACTTTTACTCATTCCAAGGATAGACGATTCTGGTATTCTGATACTGGAAGGATATTTCTCATCAACCTTGAAGGAGGATTTTGGCATGAGCAACAAAGAGAAGAAAAGTTTAATGAGCAAAGGCAAAGAAGAGAAAGAAGCACCCAAAAAGACCGACAAAAATGTAGAATTCACCTTGCATGCTCCAGAGGCAACAGAGGTCTACCTTACAGGCGAATTTAACCGCTGGAGTACCAAATCCCTGCCAATGAAGAAAGATAAAGATGGGGTTTGGAGAACACAGGTCAGGCTGCTCCCTGGACGCTACGAGTACAAGCTGTTTGCGGATGACGCATGGATCGAAAACCTGCCGAATGCTCAGGCTGTTCCCAATCCCTTCGGCACGCAGAACTTCGTCATCACGGTAAAGTGAGAGATTCTATCAATGCCTTTTGAAGCAGGGACGCAAAGATCCCATTTAAACGCACTTCGGTGGTGGTTTGATGAATGTTTACGAAGTCAGAAGTGAATTGCGGAGGATGAACAAGGGGGATCTCTTTAAATTGGTGTCGAACCAGAGAATTTTAAGATGCCTGCTCGGCGGCGGAGCCTGCGGGTTCTTTTTGCATTACAAAGGAATCAACTTTTGCATCTCAGAAATATTAGGACAGAGCTGCCGTGTGGAGAGGTTAGCTAACTTGGAAGAAGTTTATCAAAACCAAGACGAAATCAGCTGCCCTTTGCCGCTAATGGATAGAATTGGAATAAGTTCTCTCTTACCCGGAAAGAAGGCGGTCGAATTCAAGGTTTATTGCAGAGACCCTATCAAAAAATCTATGATCTTCCTCGGGAATATCTTGGAAAGAAGAACCAAAGAGAGAAGGAACAATCTCGCGGATCTGTTAGTTAAAGCAGTCAAAGATTATTCATATTGCATAGAGGGCGCTTCCAGGATATTTCTTTTAGGGTCATAGTGATTAAAGAGAAGAAACAATAAAAATTCAAGGAGTTATGTGTGTAGGATTTTTCAGAATCGGTATTTTACAGAAGAATAAGATTATCTTTTCGATAGCTCTTGCAATCCGAGGGGCCCTTTTCTTCCCAATTCTTTTTCTGAGCCGGTAATAAAAACACAGGTTTTTATTAATTAGGTAACTTCTCATTTGTCTATCCATTGATTTTCTTTCTAATACTATTATGACTGATTTTGAATTGATAAACAAACTGATTTTTTCACCTCCAAATTTCTTATCCCTAAGATAATCACGATGAGAAAATATGGCGAGGAAACAGGACATCAACTCTCAAGGAATCGCGGGAAAATACAGCATTCCGGCACAAAAGATACGGGAATCACCTTATTTATTTTTACAATTCTTAGTAAGAAAATAACTTTGTATTAATGTACCTAAATTAAGAGGAAAGGAGAACCATTATGTTTAGGCCCAAACGTTATGTTCCTTTATTTTTCATTTTTCTTAGCTTTTTTCTGTTGTCAACGATCTCAATCTGCTTCTATTCGACTCCTGCCCAGTCTGCTGAGAAGGGAAAACCTGTTGATTTGAGCACAGCCATTATCCAGGTGGCAAAACAAAACCTCCCTGCAGTCGTCTACATCGAAGTGACCGAAAGCCAGGAAGTAACCAATCCCTTTTTACCATTTGAGAACGACCCATTTTTTCGGCGTTTCTTTGGCGTTCCTAAAATACCCAAAAAGTTCAAGCAGGAAATGAAAGGTCTCGGGTCAGGAATGATCATTGACCCACAGGGTCACATCCTCACCAATTACCATGTGGCAGGAGGTGCAACGAAGATTGAGGTGGCATTGGCCGATGGCAGTAAATATCCGGCGAAATTGGTGGGAGGCGATCCGAAAACTGACCTGGCAGTGATACACATTTCGGCGAAGGAACGTCTTCATCATGTCACATTTGGAGATTCGGACAAAGTGGAGGTGGGAGAGTGGGTGGTCGCCATCGGAGCTCCTCGTGCCTTAGAGAAATCGGTTACACAAGGGATTATCAGCGCAAAACATTGTCGGGGAATCACTGATCCGACGGGCTATCAGGATTTTCTTCAAACCGATACAGCCATTAATCCGGGCAATAGCGGCGGTCCCCTCTTGAACCTCTACGGTGAAGTGATCGGGGTCAATGCGGCGATTGCCACAGAATCAGGCGGTTTTGAAGGAATCGGCTTCACTATTCCCAGCAATATGGCCCAATATATTGCTAAGACCCTGATCGCCCATGGGAAGGTGGAACGGGGTTGGCTGGGCGTAACCATTCGGGATCTGACGTCGGAACTGGCTAAGAGTGTTCATGCGGAGAGTGTTAAGGGAGCTTTGGTTGTCGATGTGGCGAAAGGAGGACCCGCAGAGAAGGCAGGGTTAAGGAAAAATGATGTGGTTATTGCTTACCGAGACAAGGAGATCCAAGATTCCAGCACATTGCGAAATGATGTAGCGGAGACTGCCATCGGCACGGAGGCGAAAATTACAGTTCTTCGTAATAGCAAAAAAGAGGAACTGACCGTTAGGATTGGAAGTTTGGAGGCTTCCACAAAGATTCTTGCTGCCACAGTGAAGGATCGTTTAGGGGTGGAGGTGAGGTCTCCGAATTCGGGAGAGGTCAACAAATACGGTTTAAGCCCCGGTCAAGGGGTTGTGATCACCTGGGAGGATTCAAGAGGTCCTTTGAAGGAAGCCGGTTTTGAGATAGGAGACATGATCCTCGCCATCAATAACCAGGCCATCGACAGTATGGAGAGTTTCGTGGGCTTAGTGAGTTTGCTAAAGCCAAAGGAGAAAATCTCCATGCTCGCTCTCGATCATCGGAGCGGCGACACAGGCACGGTCCAGGTGGTGGTGAGATAAACTTTTCAATGAGGTGATGAGGAATTTTGGAATGAAAAAGAAACATTCGAATGCCTCAAGTATACTGCGTCCCCTTATCGTTATTCTCTGTCTGACGATCGGCTCGTTTATGACAAAACCGCTTCTTGCTCAGGATAAGCTGACAGATCCATCAAAAACGTCTGTAAATCTGGCAGAAAAAAAAGCGGCAACACCATGTCCGGAGCCAAAACTGTCGGTTACCGAACACTTCATAAAGATCAACGGCAAAAAACTGAACTATACAGCCACCACAGGTTCGATCCAGTTGAAAGATGATGCAGGGAAAGTCAGAGCCAGCATGTTTTTCGTTGCTTATACGAAGGATAACGAAGAAGGTAAGTCCATACGTCCGATTACATTTGCCTTCAATGGAGGGCCAGGGGCATCCTCGATCTTCTTGCATCTCGGTGCCCTTGGCCCAAAACGTGTGGTGCTAACGGAAGATAAAGCTTTACCGCCGCCTTACAAATTGGTGCCTAATGAGTACACGTGGCTTGCCTTTACCGACCTTGTATTTATTGATCCTGTGGGTACGGGTTATAGTCGTCCCGCTTCAGGGATCGAACCAAAGGAATTTTACGGTGTAAAGGGAGACATCCGGTCGGTTGGAGAGTTTATCCGGATTTATTTGACAAGATATCAGCGATGGCTGTCGCCAAAGTTCATTGCAGGAGAGAGTTACGGTACGACCAGGGCCGCGGGCCTTTCGGGCTACCTGCAGAATAAACTCGGTATTAATCTCAATGGAATCCTCCTTATTTCAGAGGTTCTGAACTTTCAGACAATTATATTCAGCCCCGGCAATGATCTGCCATACGTCTTATATCTACCCCCTTATACTCTTGCGGCCTTGTATCATCGAAAGCTATCTCCTGCGTTACAAGCGGATTTATCAAAAACCCGGGAAGAAGTTGAACAGTTTGCGCTGAACGAATATACCCTGGCATTGGCTAAAGGGGATGGGCTTTCTGATGGAGAGAAGAACAGAATTATTGAAAAATTGGTGGATTATACCGGCCTCTCAAAAACCTACATCAAGAATTCCAATTTACGTATTAGCACGGACGCTTTTGTCAAGGAATTGCTCCGCAACCAGAACAGTCGAATCGGCTTGCTCGATTCGAGGATTACAGGGAGCTACAAGGTCCATGAATTCGCCGAAGACCCCAGCGTGTTTGTTGTGACCGGCCCCTTGGTCGCTACCTGGAATGACTACGTCAGAAACGGATTAAAGTATGTAACTGAAACGCCTTATGTAATTTTGTCCACGAAAGTGAATGAGTTATGGGATTGGGGATCCAGTACGGGAGGGCTTGGATACTTAGATGTAGCAAAAATATTACGACAGGCGATGAGTGAAAATAAATTTTTAAAAGTCTTTATTGCGAGTGGTTATTACGACTTAGATACATCCTATTTTGCAACCAAGTACACCGTAAACCATTTAGGCCTTGACTCAAGCTTGCGGAATAATATCACCCTTACCTATTATGATGCAGGGCATCAAATGTACACCCATTTACCATCACTAAAGAAACTAACGACAGATGTAACCGAATTCTTATAGAAAAGCACTCCCTTTCCTTGAACAATAATTATCTTTTTTCTTTCGCGAGGCCTTACAAAATGGAAAAACCCATGAAGATAACGATGTGAGAAGGCCGGAGTTTTGATGAAGTAGGCATCTGATGATTCAAAAAATGAAGGATCGGATATTTAACTTATTTGGGATCAGGGTAGTCAGCTTTAAGCGACGATTAGAAGAAAGTGGGCTCATTCTTCAACTCTGTCGCTTACGGGATTTGCCTGTCTTACATTCGCTCATCTCCCCTGAGGTTCTTCACGAAGTGGCGAATATTGAATTTCAGGCCTTCCGTTCCCTATTCTTTTTTTGGAAATGGGTTATGACAACCTTCCAGGTGATTTATCTCATCAAGGTTGATGAAAATGGTGGGCACAGAATCATTGGTTTTGTTGGACTCTATAACATGGAGTTAGGCCGAAGTTTAAGATTATCACTTGACCTTCCCCCGAGTTGATGGACACACCTGAGAATTTGTATCATTGGACAGGAGGTGCGTATGGGGGAAAAGAATCGTCATTTCAGCCGTGAGTTCAAACGAGATGCAGTGCAGTTGGTCACAGAGAAAGGGATGCCGGTAGGCAAGGTGGCCCGAGAGCTTGATATCCATCCCAATCTTCTTCATCTATGGAGGAGGAGGTTCTTAGCTAAAGGGGATAAAGCCTTCGTAGGGAAGGGCCGTGTAACGCCAGAGGAAGCGGAAATAAAGGGGCTCCGGAAGGAATTAGAAAAGGTGAAGGAAGAGAGGGACATTTTAAAAAAAGCCTTGGCCGTATTCTCCAAACGAAACAGATGAAGTATCGGTTGATAGAAGAGCACAGAGAGACCTACAAGATAAGGAGTATGAGTGAAGTGTTGAAGGTATCCAGAAGTGGTTATTATGCGTGGAAGACGCGTCAACCGAGCACACGTCAGAAAGACGATGAGGAGTTGCTGGGGCACATACGGGAGATCCACACTCAAAGCAGAAGGCTCTATGGGAGTCCGCGGATCGCAGCGGAGCTCAATAAGCAGGGTCTTAGATGTGGGAAGAACCGGGTAGCCAGGATCATGAAAGAGCACTCCATATGGGCAGAAGTGAAGAAAAAGAGATTCAGGCGGACTACCGATTCACGGCATCATTATGCCTTGGCTGCAAACTTACTGATTGACCAGAGGCAGACAGAGGGGGTATGGGCATCTGATATTACGTTTGTGCCCACTTCTGAGGGATGGCTCTATGTGGCAGCAGTGATGAATGTGAAAAGCAGAAAGATCATTGGGCTGTCCATGAGCGATAAGCTCTCTCAGGAGCTAGCTTCTGCTGCGCTCAGGGACGCGGTGGGCAGGCAAAGCCCCTCTGAAGGGTTGATCCACCATTCTGATCGAGGCAGGCAGTATGCAAGCTATGCCTATCAGGAGCTTTTAAGAGAATACGGCATGACTCCTAGTATGAGCAGAAGTGGCAATTGTTATGATAATGCCTATGTGGAGTCTTTCTTTGGCACGCTCAAGACGGAGTTGGTCCATGGTGAGCGGTACCGTTCAAGGCTGGAGGCGAGGCTTAGTATTTTTGAGTACGTGGAAGTGTTTTATAATCGTCAGAGGAGTCATTCGGCATTAGGGTACAGGAGCCCAGAGCAGTATGAAAAGCTCCTTAATGAAACTTAACTATATGTCCACTTTTTCAGGGGAAGGTCAACTCGCAGTATTTAATCCTGAAGAAAGAAGACGAGGATACGGAGAAAAAGCTCTGAGGCTTCTTCTCAATCTCCTTCAAAAGAATGGTGCAGCGGCGACGGTCTATGCCGAAATATTGAAAAACAATGTACCATCTTTACGCCTTTGTATAAAGCTTGGTTTTAAAGTTAAGAGACTATATCAGGGCAGATTCTTACTCGAAAAGGATCAAAAAATGAAAGCTCAGGAGGGACGATCATGAGTTACAGAACCTTCAAACGATCGATTGCTTTGATGGTGATGCTTCTGATCGCCATGGTTTGGGCCAAGGCAAGCGGGGCGCACGTTCAGGCAAATGGGCCTGGTGAACAGAGCGAGTTGGATCAACTTTTCAAAAAAGCCCGACAAAACTTTCTAGGAAAGAAATTCAAGGACGCCGCGACTGACATCCGAAAGGGGGAATCCTTCAGGTATACGGATACATTACCAAGGTGCGGAAAAAACAAAAAGCAAGTAGAAACTGAGGGGGGAATTTTCAATGATGGATAGCAGCGCTATCAGTGAGAACGGCTGGAAAGAGCAGGCAGCAGAGGTCTCTGTTTTTCTTTTCCTCATCATACCCTCTATGGCCCTCTCCTTTTTCGCCATTAAGCAAGGAAGCCTGAACTTTGTGCTTGTCGCAATTTCAGTCATTCTTCGTGACCTTGCCCTGGTCAGTCTGATTCTCTTTTTTATCTGGCGTAACAATGAGTCCGTTACTTGGATTGGATGGACATTCAAAAACGCTTGGAAAGAGATAGGTTTAGGCATTGGGCTTTACATCCCCTTTTTTATTGCTGCTGGATTCTTTGAGAATGCGTTACGGGCGGCGGGGTTCTCTGTCTCGGCAACACCATTGCCTTCATTTATGGCCGCCAGGGGCATGGTAGAATTTTTGCTGGCCGCTATCCTGGTGGCGGTTGTTGCCCTGGCAGAGGAGACCATCTTCCGTGGCTACCTTATACTGCGCCTGAAGGCAGTCACGGTAAATTCAACTGCGGCGGTGCTGCTATCTGCGGTAATCTTTTCACTCGGACACGGTTATGAAGGATCGGCTGGGGTTGTAACCATCGGTGTTATGGGGATAGTCTTTGCCCTTGTCTACATGTGGCGACAGAGCTTAATTGCTCCCATTGTGATGCACTTCCTCCAGGACTTTATCGGCATCGTCCTCTTGCCTTTGCTCAAAATGAAATGATCCAGGACTAAAAAAGGCTAAAGCAGAAAGATCATAGAAGAAAGGACGGGTTCAAATGAGATTGGTTGAAGGAAAGACTGAAACTAACCTAAGACAAAGGATAAGCATTCATGAAAGGAGAAAAATATGATTTCAAAAATTCTTGTGGCTACAGATGGTTCGGAGACGGCTTTAAAGGCAAGTAGATACGCCATCCAGCTTGCCAAACAGTTAGGCGCCTCAATAACTATACTGGGTGTGATTGACAATCGATCCCTGACAAACTACTACATGGTTCCTCCTGAGGCGACACCCATTCATATCGTAGAACCTGTGCAGGATTTCCTCAGAGAAGTGGCTAAAAGGGATGTAGCGGTAGTTAAAAAGCTCTGCGATAAAGGAGGCGTTCCATGTCAAACAATCATCTCCTCAGGCCATCCTGCCGAAGAGATTGTAAAAGTGGCGGAGCGGTCAAGATCTCATCTTATCATTCTGGGTTCTCATGGAAAAGGGGCGCTTGCCGCTGTATTCCTTGGAAGCGTGACCTACGGCGTCATCCATAAAGAAACGCATATCCCTGTCTTAATTGTACGGAGAGGAGGGAAGAATAAATGAACCGACATACGATTCCATTAGGACGCATTCTGGGTATCCCCATTGGGCTGGACTATTCCTGGTTTTTGATTTTTGTGCTTATTACCTGGACGATGGCCGTTGGCTACTACCCGGCTGAATTTAAGAACTGGCCTGTAGTGCAGTACTGGATCGTGGGAGCGATAACAGCCATCATGCTTTTTGTGAGCGTGCTGCTCCATGAACTGGGACATTCAGTGGTGGCAATGCATTACAAAATCCCGGTGCGAAGCATTACACTGTTTATTTTCGGTGGTATATCCCTAATTGGGACCGAACCAGCCAGCGCCACGGCCGGATTCTGGATTGCCATCGCCGGCCCCGTTGTGAGTTTTGCTTTGGCAGCCCTTTTCAGCCTGACGCAGCCTTTCTTCGCCGGTTTTGCTTCGCTACTGGCCTTGTTCAAATATCTAATCTATATCAACGTCGCTCTGGGCCTGTTCAATCTCATTCCAGGCTTTCCCCTGGACGGAGGTGGTGTCTTACGAGCCATTGTCTGGGGTGTCACCCACAACATGCGCAAGGCCACTCTCATCGCTGCCAATGTGGGGCGATTCATCGCCTACCTCTTCATCTTCTTCGGTGTGTGGCAAATGTTTGGGGGCAACTTCATCAACGGTCTGTGGATTGCTTTCATCGGTTGGTTCCTGGAGAGTGCCGCAAAAGGGCAGGTTCAACAACTGGCACTCCAGAATGTGTTGGCCGGCCATAAAGTGTCCCAGGCGATGAATCGGCAATATACAGCCATACCCGCAGACACGACGTTGCAACGTTTGGTGGACGATCATATTTTAGGGAGCGGCCGCCGGAGTTTCGTCGTCAAACGGGGTGAAGCGGCTATCGGCTTGTTGACTTTACATCACTTCAAGGAAATACCACGTTCGGACTGGCCGACCATGACAGCCACCCAAGCGATGGTACCATTGGAGCAAACGAAACGGTTGCAGCCCGATGAAGAACTATGGGCAGCCTTACAAGAGATGGACCGCGATGGAGTCAATCAACTTCCCGTAATGGTGAATGGGCAAATTCAGGGCATGCTCAGCCGGGAGGATGTCATTAGCTATCTGCGCACGTTGCGGGAACTCGGTGTTTAGCCCGATGGTCTGGCTTTTGAGGCCGTGCTGATGCAGCAGCCGAACCTCAATCCGTAAATTCAATTGGGGAATTGGATGTTCTGAAGAAAGATGTCATCAAGATGAAAGGAAATAAAGGAGGTATAAAAATATGCGCCGCAAAACATTTTTGTTGCCAATCATATTCATGTTTCTTTTGGTTATCAACTGTGCTTTTGCACCAGTGACAAAAGCCCAAACCACTCAAAAATCAAGTATGGAAGTGGAAGAACCGAAATCCCGATTTGAGAAAGCCCACGAGTTTTTTCTCAAGAAAGATTTGAAAGCAGCAGCCTCTGAAATTCGAAAAGGTGTGGCATTCCTAAAGCAAGAAGCTCGAAGTGCAGCAAAGGATGGAAAGAAAGACCTAACGGCATCAATTCACGAATTGGAAAAACTGGCAAATGAAGTTGAAAAAGGGGCTGTAACCTCTGAAAACAGGCTAAAGGATGCCTTCGCGAGAGCTCATCAGGCTTTAGCTAATCACCATTACCTAAAAGCCTCTGAATATTGGGCTAAGAAAGAGGAAAAGAAGACAGGCCACGCACTTAAATCTGCAGCCATCCATTTCGAACACGCCGCGGTTTGGTCCGGCCATAAATTTGAAACGGGGGAAGATATTGTTATTAAAGACATACACACAGTGGCTGGTAAATTGGTAGAAGGCAAGAAGTTAACCGAGGAACAGGTTAGCAAGGGGATCAAGGACATAGGAAGTGAGATTTCAAAGCTCGGCAAAGAGACCAAACCTAAGAATAAGTAGTGTAAATTATATTTGATATTTTAACGAGGATCTCTGGAAAAATTAGGTACTGGGCTAGGGAAAGAACATTTGGAAAGGAGTCGCCGTCATGAAAAATCAAGGATGCGATATCGGGTTGATAGGCCTGGGGGTGATGGGACGGAACCTGGTCTTAAACATGGCTGATGAAGGGTTTTCGGTGGCCGTATACAATCGGACTATTGAGAAGACGCAGGTGTTCATCAAAAATGAAGTGGGAGGACGGGACATCCGGGCCGGCTATGCTTTGGCGGAGTTCGTAGGCTTACTCCGGAAACCGCGGGCCATTGTGATGCTAGTCAAGGCGGGTCCCCCGGTGGACGCTGTCATCGAGAGTCTTCTCCCTCATCTCGAACACGGCGATCTCCTTATCGACGGAGGCAATTCTCACTTTCCTGACACGAACCGGCGAACCAAATCACTGGCCGAAAAGGGGTCCCTCTACATGGGGATGGGTATTTCCGGAGGAGAGTATGGCGCCCGTCATGGTCCCAGCATGATGCCTGGGGGACCAAAGGAAGCCTATGAGAGGGTGCGACCAATCTTAGAAGCGGCTGCGGCAAGGGTAAACGGCGAGCCGTGTGTGACCTACCTTGGGCCCGCCTCGGCAGGACATTACGTGAAGATGGTTCATAATGGAATTGAGTATGGTCTAATGGAGTTGATCGCAGAGACTTACGACTTGATGAAACGGGGCCTGGGTTTGACGAACGATGAACTCCACACCCTTTACGACCAGTGGAATCGGGCAGAACTGAACTCTTACTTAATGGAAATTACTGCGAACATTTTCTTGCAGCCAGATGATAAGACGGACAAAAGGCTGATTGATGCGATCCTTGATCAAGCCAAACAAAAAGGCACCGGCAAATGGACATCTTGGGATGCCATGGATCTACAGGTGGGAACGCCGACGATTGATGTAGCCGTGGTAGCTCGAGATTTGTCCGGTTATAAGGCCGAACGGGAGGCAGCGAGTAAGGCGCTGAAGGGACCTAAGATCACTTTCCGAGGAGACAGGAAGGCTTTCATCGGCCAGCTCAAGAATGCCCTTTACGCCGCCACTATCATTACCTACGCTCAAGGTATGGCCTTGCTGAAACAAGCCTCCGATGCTTACGGTTATGGTCTGAATTTGGAGGCGGTGGCCAGGATCTGGCGTGGCGGTTGCATCATTCGAGCGGCCCTCCTTGAGGATATCCGGACGTCTTACCAAAAACAGCCGGGACTCGTAAACCTGCTCATGGATCCACATTTAAGCAAGGAGGTGATGGCACGGCAGGGAAACTTGCGCGAGGTAGTTTCTGTTGCGGCTAACTTAGGCCTGCCTGCACCTGGGCTGATGGTGTCGCTGGCCTATTTCGACGCTTATCGCAGCGCATGGCTACCAGCCAACCTGACGCAGGCCCAGCGAGATTACTTCGGGGCCCACACCTACGAACGGATGGACGAAAAGGGGGTTTTTCACACCCAATGGGGTCAATCTCGGGAGGGCAAATGAATGATGTCATTGTCATCACAGCATGAACCAACGGTGATCGTTATTTTTGGTGCGTCGGGTGACTTGACGCAGCGCAAAGTCGTGCCGGCGCTCTATAATCTTTTTTTGGACCGCTGGCTGCCAGAAAGGTTCGCTCTAATCGGGTTTGCTCGAACCTCATTTACGGAGGCCTCTTTTCGCGAACATCTCCGCCAAGGGGTAGACCAGTTCTCCCGCCGTGGCAAGGCCCATGATAATGACTGGCAGGACTTCACTCGACACCTCACCTACATCGCGGCCGACTATGATGACAGCGCTGCCTATGACACCCTGGTCAATCACCTCTCAAAGTCAGACAAAGAGTGGGACACTACCGCGACTCGCGTTTTCTACTTGGCTACACCCCCTGCAAAGTTTGAAGTTATCGCCCGACAATTGGACAAGGCCAGGCTGTCCGGCGACCGGAAGCGGACTCGCATTGTCGCGGAAAAGCCCTTTGGGCGAGATCTGGCATCAGCCCGCACTCTAAACCACACGCTCACCACTGTCTTTGACGAATCCCAGATTTACCGGATAGACCACTACCTGGGGAAAGAGACAGTGCAAAATATCCTGGCCCTGCGTTTCGCCAATGCCCTGTTTGAGCCGATCTGGAACCGACGTTACATTGACCACGTTCAGATCACGGTGGCAGAGGACGTTGGGGTCGAGCATCGAGGTGGTTACTACGACCATGTCGGAGCCATGCGCGATATGGTGCAGAATCATCTTCTGCAGGTTCTATGCCTGATCGCTATGGAAGCGCCTGTTTCTTTCGACGCGAATGAGATTCGCAATAAAAAGGTGGATGTGCTCCACGCAATCCGCCCCTTATCCCAGGAGCGGATGGATCAATTCGCCGTGCGGGGGCAGTATGGGGCAGGCTGGATCGAGGGGCAGCGTGTTCCCGCCTATCGTGAGGAATATGGCATAACCTCTGATTCCTCCACCGAGACTTTTGCCGCCCTTAAGCTGTGTGTGGATAACTGGCGTTGGCAGGATGTGCCATTCTATCTGCGCACGGGCAAACGCTTGCCTGGCAAGGTTTCGGAAGTCTCAATCCAATTTCGCCCTGTGCCACACCAATCCTTCCCATCCTCGGCGGTCACAGGCTGGCAACCGAATCGTCTGGTGATCCACATTCAACCGGAGGAAGGTACCTTGCTTCGTATCCAAGCCAAGCAGCCAGGGCTAAGGATGCACTTGAACCAGGTAGATATGCGTTTCACCTACCACGAAGCTTTCCAAGTCCCTTCCCCAGAAGCTTACGAAACTCTGCTCTTGGATACCATACTGGGAGATGCGACGCTGTTTATGCGCGCTGACCAGGTGGAAGCTGCCTGGTCTGTAGTGACCCCCATCCTGGAAGGCTGGCAAGCGGCGACGCCCGTCGCCTTCCCCAACTACCAGGCCGGTACATGGGGGCCTGATTCAGCCAAAATGCTGATTGCAAGGGATGGACGCAGTTGGTTGTTGCCTACCGTCCTGGAGAACCGCAAAGGGGACAGATCGTGATTCAAATATATTCCGTCCAAGAATCGATTAGCTGTGTTCCATCAATGATTGCCCTTGGTCTCGTCCATTCTCAAAAAATCCCCCATGGACACGGCCATCCGTTTTGGGCCCGCTTGACGGTTCTCTATACCGATCCTTTTTCTTCACCACGCTCCTTCACCAGCAGCATGAGCCTTGTGTCAACCTGTTGTCCAATGCCATCAAACTCACAAGACTTAAACAGTGGCTTTAGTGAAAAAGGGATATGGGTTTTCATACCACCTCCGAGGGCATAATGGGCATGGTAAAAGAAAGGAAAATGTTAGAACAAGAAATCTATTTATGCTAATCTATCAAATCACACTGTCGCGCTATGCGCATCGGTATCAAAATTAACCAAAAGGAGGAACGAAAATGAGAGTTAAGGAAATGATGACAAAGAATCCCGTTACAATTGAACCTGACACATTGGTTTTGGATGCTCGAAGGATAATGAAAGAAAAAAATATCCACAGGCTTCCTGTGATTGAAAAAGGCAAATTGATTGGAATTGTCACTAAACATGACCTCCTCGATGCTGCGCCTTCACCTGCTACACCGGTGAGCGTCCATGATCTGAACTACCTTCTTTCGAAAATGAAGGTGAAGGAGATTATGAAGAAAAATCCGCTGACCGTCACTCCAAATACCCCTTTTGAAGATGCCTTAAGGATCGGACAGGAGAAAAAAATTGGTTCATTTCCTGTAGTAGAAAACGGAAAACTAGTCGGCATTACAACCGAGTCGGACATCGTCAGGTATCTGATCCATGCCTTAGGCATTCACGAGGAAGGATCAAGAATCACGATTGTGGGATTGGGAGAAAAGTTGGGGGAACTCGAGAAGATTATTTCGATTACCAATCAAAATAAGACGATGATTTTAAGTATGATTGTTCTGCCCCGGCGCAAAAAGGGTGACTGGATGATCGAGCTTCGATTAAACACGAAAAATCCAAAAAAAATCATACAAAATTTCAAGAAAGACGGGTTTAATGTAACCTGGGCTGTAGCCCCTGTAAAGGAAGAATGGTAAATGGATGTTTTTGAGGTCAGGTGCAGGAATAGCGGAGGGTGGTGGACACCAGTCTGTCCAGCCCACCCGGTTTTGTTGAGCTTGGCTAAGAGGTAGAGCTGGTTGTGCGCCGCCAGTCCGGCGACGAGATGTCACCGTATGAGCGTCCGCTCAGGGATGCCGTACGAGGCGACGCCTCGCTTTTCGCCCGCGAGGACAGCGTCGAAGCCGCCTGGTGCCTTGTAGACCCGATCCTGCGAAACGTGACGCCAGTCCATGAGTACGAACCGAACACCTGGGGACCGGCGGAAGCCCACCGGATCATTTCGGGCGATGGCAGCTGGCACAACCCCAAACATGAGGAGGCGATCGTATGACATCACCCGACGAAGTTGTATTCTTGTTTGACGTGGACAATACCCTGCTCGACAATGACCGGGTACAAGATGACCTCAGGAACCATCTTGAGAGCGAGTTCGGAGCTGAGAGCCGAGATCGGTACTGGGCAATATTTGAAGAGTTGCGTGCCGAGCTTGGTTATACCGACTACCTGGGCGCTTTGCAGCGCTATCGGCTCGAAGACCTGTGCGATCCGCGACTGCTGATGATGTCTTCGTTTCTGGTGGATTATCCGTTTGCGAACCGGCTGTATCCTGGTTCCCTTGACGCCCTTGAGCACGTTCGCTCGTGGGGAGCAACGGTCATCCTGTCCGATGGCGACGTGGTCTTTCAGCCGCGAAAAGTTCAGCGCTCAGGACTTTGGGAAGCGGTTGAGGGTCGGGTGCTGATCTACGTCCACAAAGAACAGATGCTCGATGACGTCGAGGGGCGCTATCCGGCCCGCCATTATGCTATGGTGGACGATAAGCTGCGCATTCTGGCGGCAATGAAAAAGATCTGGGGGAGCCGGCTGACAACCATCTTTCCACGTCAGGGACATTATGCGCTTGATCCCCGAGCCATCGCCAGCTATCCGCCGGCTGACCTCACGATTGAGCGGATCGGCGATCTGGTCAACTACGGCTTACCTGCGTTGCTCGACGCCGTCAGAGCAGACAACGCGCGATAACGAGGAACCATGAAAACTACACACCAGCTTCATGGTCTTGGTCAGAGCCTTTGGCTCGACAACATCACCCGTGGACTCCTGACGAAGGGCACTCTCCGCCGTTATATCACCGAACTTTCGGTGACGGGGCTTACCACGAAAGTTGGATACTCCAAACTGAGGGAGGAGATATGGTAATGAAAGTGAGCCTTTTTGCAGGAAAGCCTGCTGAGCCGTCCATGCTTGTTAACGTGCCCAAGCTTATCACCGCCTACTACACCGAGACTCCCGATCCCTCCATACCTGACCAACGGATCTCGTTCGGCACCTCAGGACATCGGGGCTCCGCTTTCGAGAAGTCTTTCAACGAATGGCATATTCTCGCCACCAGTCAGGCCATTTGCCTGTATCGCGGGCAGCAGAAGATCGATGGACCACTGTTTCTCGGTATGGACACGCACGCGCTTTCGGTGCCGGCTCTTGCCAGCGCGCTGGAGGTGCTGGGGGCCAATGGTGTGGAAGTCATGCTCGCAGAGGGGGATGAATATACGCCGACCCCTGTCGTCTCTCATGCGATTCTCACTTACAACCGCGGGCGCAAGACAGGACTCGCCGACGGCGTCGTGATCACGCCCTCACACAATCCGCCCCATGATGGCGGCTTCAAGTACAACCCGCCAAACGGTGGCCCGGCGGAACGCGCCGTCACAGATTGGATCGAAGCGAAGGCGAACACGCTTCTTGAAAGTGGCCTGCGAGGTGTAAAGAGGATTCCTGTCGAGAAGGCTCTTAGCGCCTCTACGACGCACCGGCACGACTACCTTAATACCTACATTAGCGACCTCGGCAATGTGATCAACATGGACGCCATTCGCGGCGCGAAGATCAGCCTGGGGGTGGATCCGCTCGGCGGCGCAGGGGTCCACTACTGGGGGCTGATTGCCGAGCACTACGGGTTGAACCTCACCGTCGTCAACGAGGCCGTCGATCCGACCTTCCGTTTCATGACGGTGGATTGGGACGGCCAGATCCGTATGGACCCCTCATCGCCCTATGCAATGCAGAGATTGATCGATCTGAAGGATCGCTTCGAGATCGCCTTCGCCTGCGACACCGACCACGACCGGCACGGGATTGTCACCCGGAGCGCGGGACTTCTGCCGCCCAATCACTACCTTGCGGTCGCCATCTTCTACCTCTTCCAACACCGACCGAAGTGGCGCATGGAAGCGGCGGTCGGCAAGACGGTGGTGAGCAGCCAGATGATTGATCGCGTCACCGCGAAGCTGGGGCGGAAGCTCTACGAGGTGCCGGTTGGCTTCAAGTGGTTCGTGGACGGCCTCCTCGACGGCTCGCTTGGCTTCGGCGGGGAAGAGAGCGCTGGCGCATCTTTTCTCCGTCTTGACGGTACTGTCTGGGTGACGGACAAAGACGGAATCGTCCCGGCTCTGCTCTCGGCGGAGATCACTGCGCGGATGGGCCGCGATCCTGGCGAAATCTACCGCGAACTCACGCGTGAATTCGGTGAGCCTGTTTTCGACCGCGTTGAAGCCTCTGCCACCCCAAAACAAAAGGAGGCGCTAGCAAAACTATCAGCAGAGCAAGTTCGGATTACCAACATGGCCGGGGAAAAGATTCATGCCATCCTGACCCGAGCACCGGGAAATGACGGGGCCATCGGAGGAATAAAGGTGGTTGCCGAGAACGGATGGTTCGCGGCGCGGCCATCAGGAACGGAAAACATCTACAAAATTTATGCAGAAAGTTTCCGCGGTGCGGATCATCTGCGCCGCATCCTAGAGGAAGCGCAGACAATCGTCAACGATGCTCTGGCTGCGGCGCCACAGCGGTCAGGGCTTGCAAGCAATACAAATTTGGGGGAGAAACTATGAGCAAACAAACACCTGTCAGCAAGCCGATCTACAGTCTTTTACCCACGGACGTCGAAGGATTCGATTCCCTGGCGGAGCTTGCCTTGGATATGCGCTGGTCGTGGAATCATGCTACCGACGAAGTGTGGAGACAGCTTGATCCCGCGCTTTGGGAGTTCACTCAAAACCCTTGGGTCGTCCTACAGACTGTCTCGAGGGACAAACTCCAGCGCGTGTCAGCCAATCCCGCCTTCCGCAAGAAGGTCGATGCGCTCGTGCAAGCCAGGCGTCAGGCGGCGAAAGCCCCCGCGTGGTTTCAGCAAGATCATCCACAGTCGCCCCTGACCCGTGTCGCGTATTTCAGCATGGAATTCATGTTGAGCGAAGCTCTGCCCATCTACTCAGGGGGGCTTGGCAACGTGGCCGGCGATCAGCTCAAAGCGGCCAGTGATCTGGGTGTGCCGGTGGTCGGAGTGGGGCTGCTCTACCAGCAAGGCTATTTTCGGCAGGTGCTCGACAAGGACGGAGCGCAACAGGCCCTTTTCCCCTACAACGATCCCGGGCAATTGCCCATCACGCCGTTGCGCGAGGCGAACGGGGAGTGGTTGCGGCTGGAGCTCGACTTGCCCGGTTATCCGGTCTGGCTGCGCGCCTGGCAGGTCCAGGTTGGCCGAGTGCAGCTTTACCTGCTCGACAGCAATGACCTTGCGAACCTCCCGGCTCACCGAGGCATTACCAGCGAGCTATACGGGGGCGGACCGGAATTACGTCTTAATCAAGAGCTGGTACTCGGGATCGGCGGGTGGCGCCTGCTCAATGCGCTCGGGATCAAGCCCGAAGTGTGCCACCTGAATGAAGGGCATGCCGCCTTCGCCGTGTTGGAACGGGCTCGAACCTTTATGGAAGAGACCGGACAACCCTTCGAAGTCGCACTGAGCGCAACACGACCGGGTAACCTCTTTACCACCCACACGCCGGTGGCCGCCGGTTTTGACCGTTTCTCTCCTGCCCTCACCGAACAATACCTCGGTTGGTACGCCCAGAACAAGCTCGGCATCTCGCTTCACGATTTGCTGGCCCTTGGGCGCGCGAACCCGAACGACTCTTCTGAACCCTTCAATATGGCCTACCTGGCTGTGCGAGGGAGCGGAGCGATTAATGGGGTGAGCCGCTTGCACGGGAAGGTGAGCCGACGGATTTTTATGCCTCTCTTTCCGCGCTGGCCGGAGGAGGAAGTGCCCATTGGACATGTTACCAATGGAGTCCACATGCCGAGCTGGGACTCGGCAGAATCTGACGATCTGTGGACTGAAGCCTGCGGAAAAGGCCGCTGGCTGGGGATGGTTGAAACCTTAGAGCGGGACATTCGCCGCGTTTCGGACGCCAAGCTCTGGCAACTTCGCACCGTCGCCAGCAAGTCTCTCATTGAATACGCCCGTGAACGATTGTCCCGACAACTGGCCGCCTCAGGCGCATCACCCGAGGCGGTTGACGGCGCGAAGCATCTGTTTGATCCCAACGCTTTGACGCTGGGCTTTGCACGCCGTTTCGCGACCTACAAGAGGCCGAACCTGCTGCTGCACGACCCGGAGCGACTGCTTCACCTACTAACCAATACTCAGCGGCCTGTGCAACTCATCCTTGCCGGTAAGGCCCATCCAGAGGACCGAGCGGGACAGGCCCTGATTCAGGAATGGACCAAGTTCATCCGGCGGCCCGAGGCGCGCCCCCATGTGATATTCCTCAGCGACTACGACATGCTTTTGACCGAGCACCTGGTGCAGGGGGTAGATGTCTGGATCAATACGCCACGACGGCCCTGGGAGGCTAGTGGAACAAGCGGTATGAAGGTGCTCGTTAATGGAGGCATCAATCTTTCTGAGCTAGATGGCTGGTGGGCGGAAGCCTATACGCCTGAAGTGGGGTGGGCGCTGGGGGACGGCCAGGAACATGGCGATGATCCAGGCTGGGACGCCGCCGAAGCCGAGGCGCTCTACGATCTGCTCGAACGGGAGGTAATCCCCGAGTTCTATACCCGCGACTCAAACGGCATCCCGGTCGCTTGGGTCGCACGCATCCGCGAAAGCATGGGGCGATTGACGCCTCGTTTTTCTTCCAACCGCACCGTGCGCGAGTACACTGAACAGTACTACATCCCTGCGGTGGGGGCTTACCGCCAGCGTGCTGCCGATAAGGGCGCAATGGGCGTGCAGTTGGTGAATTGGCAGCGTGCTATGGAACAGCACTGGTCAAATCTGCGTTTCGGCGAAATGAAGGTAGCGACTGACGGGGGGAATCACATATTCGAGGTTCAGGTTTATCTCAGCGGTCTTGACCAGAATACTGTGCGCGTAGAACTTTACGCCGACGGCGTGAACGGCGGAGAGCCGGTCCGGCAGGAGATGAAGCGCGTTCGCCAACTGGCCGGCGTGTCGGGCGGCTACGTTTACAGCGCGGCTGTGTCTGCAGCCCGCCAACCAGCGGACTATACGGCGCGAGTGATACCGTACTTCGCTGGCATTGCGGTTCCACTGGAAGAGGCTTACATCCTGTGGCAACGATGATGAAAACGCCCCAACGCGAGTTGCACGATTATATCTCGGAGATCTCCGAGCACGCTCACGTTCGGGCGGGCTCTCCTCTACCTTTGGGAACCCAGGAAAGGGGAGGAGGGGTTAATTTCGCCATTTTCAGCCGTGACGCCAGCCGCGTTCGGCTAGAGTTGTTCGACCATCCCGAAGACGCAGTGCCCACTCGGGTAATCGATCTGGATTCAGCGCGCAACCGCACCGGCGACGTATGGCATGTTTGTGTAAAGGGGATCGGTCCCGGTCAACTCTATGCTTACCGCGTGGATGGCCCTTACGAACCCAGCGAAGGACATCGTTTCAATTTCAACAGGCTTCTCCTTGATCCCTTCGCTACGGCGATTTCGCGGCTGCCCCCGTGGGATTTTGCATCGGCACGTGGATACGACCCGTTGGCGCCGGAGCAAGACTTGTCTGCCGCAGGGGAAGAAACGCTCTTGGACAATTCAACGACCTATCACATAGAAGCCCGCTCCAGCGCGATACTTCTGGCACGGAAGCAGGAATCTACCTTAGGAAGGGGTCCCGTATGAATCAACGAGCCTCCGGGATACTTCTCCATCCAACCTCCCTTTCCAACCCCTATCCCATCGGCGATCTGGGGCCCGCGGCAACTGCCTTTGCGGA
This sequence comes from uncultured delta proteobacterium, assembly GCA_963827685.1. Classification (GTDB taxonomy): domain Bacteria; phylum Desulfobacterota; class BSN033; order BSN033; family UBA1163; genus UBA1163. Next base: position 430,221 of record CAWHBU010000004.1, read on the forward strand.
TTTCATGGTCAAGAGTGGACAGCGTTGGTGGCAGATGCTTCCCGTCGGCCCGGCAGGGGAAGAAAATTCGCCTTACCGGTCACTGTCTGCCTTTGGGGGTAATCCGCTCCTGGTGAGTCCCGATCGGTTGGTGGAGCAGGGGCTCCTTGGCCGCCAGGATATCGAGCTTCCCATCTCCGGGGGCGAGGGAAAGGTGAACTATCCCGTGGCGGCACGCTTGAAGCTGCGATGGTTAAAAAAGGCATTTGAACATTTCGAAAAAAACAGGCACGGTGGCAGGCAATCTGAGCTCGACGCATTTGCACACGCGGAGTCTTTCTGGCTTGAGGATTTTTCGCTGTTCTCGGCAATCCAGGGGAAAGAGGGCACATCGGATTGGACCCGATGGGACCAAGAGCTGCGAACGCGCCAGCCAGACGCCGTCATTCGCGCGCAGAAATACTTTGCCAATGACATACGTTACCACGAGTTTGTCCAGTGGCAGTTCTCAGTGCAGTGGAAAGAGTTAAGGACTTACTGCACGTCCAAAGGAATCTGGCTGATCGGCGATGTTCCCCTGTTCGTGGCCCACCAAAGCGCCGATGTCTGGGCTCATCCCGGGCTTTTCAAACTGGATGCCGATGGAAACCCTACGGTGGTCGCGGGAGTTCCTCCCGATTATTTCTCCAAAACAGGGCAGATGTGGGGTGTCCCCGTGTATCGCTGGGAGGCGCTTCAAGAGCAGAACTACAGCTGGTGGATCGAACGCCTGCGGACGGCTTTTGGACGGTTCGATGTCAATCGGCTGGATCATTTCATCGGCTTTGTCCGCACCTATGAAGTGTCTGCACAAGCCAAGACGGCTGTGAACGGGCAGTACCAACCTGGCGGAGGCGCTTCTTTTTTCGAAGCCGCCCGCGAAGCCCTTGGGTCATTGCCTTTGATCGCGGATGATCTCGGTGCCACAACACCCGAAGTGGTGGCTTTACTGGATCAACTTCGGATCCCGGGCACACGGGTGCTCCAATTCGAGTTCGGCTCAAATCTCGAAACCAATTCAGTTCCGCCAGAACAGCATCCGGTGAAATCAGTGGTCTATACCGGAACCCATGATAACGACACAACGGCAGGCTGGTATCGGAAGTTGCCAAGCACGCAACGCAAAGCCTTGCAAAAACAGCTGGGAGCAAACAACGGGGAGGTTGTCTGGGCCATGATCCGTGAGGCGCTGGCATCGCAGGCCGACACAGCCATCATTCCTGCGCAAGACCTCCTGGAGCTGGGGTCGGAGGCGCGAATGAATTTTCCCGGAATTGCGAAAGGAAACTGGCGATGGCGCCTGAAGGGTGGCGCGCTGACCCAGGAGCTCGCGCAAAGGCTGCGAAGCATAACTATAACGTATGGGCGCCTGAGGAGTGGTGAGCCCCGCCCAACTCCTCGATGTCAGGAAGATGACCCGACGCCACAGATCGCGAGCGGGTCTATGAACTGTACGAGCGACGAGGCCGCCAGAACGGCCAAACCGTTCAAGATTGGCTCCACGCGGAACGGGAAATAAAGATGGAGGCGAAACGGTGACAAATGAGCATTCACAACAATATGAGATGACTTTGCATCGGATCAAGGAAGTGTCGCGTCTCGAATGGGCGACGACGAGTGCCGCTCAGGTCATCCTTCCCTTGGAACAGTTAAAACGCATCGATCCTGATACCGACCTGTGGCCCCCCTCCAGAAGATGGACCGCGATGGAGTCAACCAGTTGCCCGTCACCCGGGATCACCATGTCATCGGCATGTTAAGCCGGGAAGATGTCATAACTTTCCTGCGTACGCTCCAGGAATTGGGAACATAACCGACATAACAACGGAAACTCGGGGGACCATAATGAAACGCTCAACAGAGATCACGACGTTGTTTCTGGATATCGGCGGTGTCCTGCTCACCAACGGGTGGGATCATCATGCCCGCAAACGGGCGACGACGAACTTCAAGCTGGAGTTGGCCGAGATGGAGGATCGGCATCACCTGACCTTCGACACCTACGAGGAGGGGAAGCTCACGCTGGAAGAATATTTAGGTCGGGTGGTCTTCTACCAAAAGCGACCGTTCACCCGGGCTCAGTTTCGGCGCTTCATGTTCGCGCAATCGAAACCTTACCCCGAGATGATCGAACTGGTCGCTCAGCTCAAGGTCCGGCACAGGCTGAAGATCGCCGTGGTCAGTAATGAAGCATGGGAATTAAATGCGTACCGGATTCGAAAGTTCAAACTAAACGGGTTTGTGGATTCTTTTATTTCCTCCTGCTTCGTTCACCTCCGCAAGCCCGACGCGGACATCTTTCGGCTTGCGCTGGACATCGCCCAGGCGCCAGCCCGGCAGGTAGTCTATATCGAAAACACCCCGATGTTCGTCCAGATCGCGGAAGGTTTGGGGATTCGAAGCATTCTTCATACGGATTACAGGTCCACGTGCGCGAAACTGGCTTCGTTTGGATTGCAGAATGACGAAGGAGTCATCCATGAAACCAGCTAACCCACGCATCCTGACGATCAATGGCGGCTCGTCGAGCATCAAGTTCGCGCTGTTCGAGGCCGGCGACTCGCTCCGAAGGATTCTGGAGGGCGGGATTGAGAGGATTGGACTGCCGGAGGCCGCCTTGCGGGTGAAAGGCTTGAGCCAGGCAGATAACTTTTCGCGGTTGGTGACGGCGCCGGATCACACGGTGGCCGTGGGCGCTCTGATGGATTGGATCGAGGAACGGAGCGGACATGATGCATTGACCGCGGTGGGGCATCGCGTGGTGCATGGCGGGCCGAAGTATAGCAAGCCGCAGCGAATCACTTCGGAAATGGTTGAGGAGCTGCACCGGCTCAGTCCATTCGATCCTGAGCATCTGCCGGAGGAGATCCTGTTGACCGAGGCGTTTCATCGCCGATTTCCTGATCTGCCCCAAGTGGCGTGCTTCGACACGGCTTTTCACCATGACCTGCCGCGCGTGGCGCGGCTGTTGCCTATTCCACGCCGGTACGAGGCGCAGGGCGTGCGGCGGTACGGGTTTCACGGGTTGTCGTATGCGTTTCTAATGGGAGAACTGACCCGCCTGGCCGGAACGGAAGCGGCACAAGGCCGGGTTATCCTCGCCCACCTCGGCAATGGCGCGAGCCTGGCGGCAGTTCGTGACGGCAAACCCATGGACATAAGCATGAGTTTCACCCCGACAGCCGGGGTGCCGATGAGCACCCGCTCAGGCGATCTCGATCCCGGGCTGGTCTGGTATCTGGCGCGAACCGAGCGCATCGAGGCAAACCAGTTCAACGAGATGGTCAATTTCCAGTCCGGGCTGCTCGGCGTGTCTGAGATCAGTTCCGACATGCGCGACTTGCTCGAGCGGGAAACCGAGGACGTGCGGGCGGCAGAGGCGGTGGCGCTGTTTTGTTACCAAATAAAAAAGTGGATCGGGGCATTCGCGGCGGCGTTGGGCGGACTGGATACGCTGGTGTTTGCTGGTGGCATCGGGGAGAACGCGCCCAAAGTTCGAGCCCGGGTCTGCGACGGGCTTGGGTTTCTTGGGATCGAGCTCGAAGAAAAACAAAACGTGACCAATGCCGGCGTGATTTCCTCGGATGCCAGCCGGGTCGCTGTCCGTGTTATTCGCACGGACGAGGAATGGATGATAGCAAAGACGGTCTGTCGCGTTTTGGGTCTTACAATTGAAAAGGAACATGATCATGAAAACAAAAAAGGTTTCTGAAAGGAGCATTGTTATGAAGGTGAAAAATGGGGTTAAGGAGAACATCGCCGTGGAAACGAAAAAGACCAACAAAACGGATAAGCCGTTGTCGCCCGATCTGCTGCGAAGGATGAACGCCTATTGGCGCGCCGCCAACTATCTGTCCGTCGGGCAGATTTATCTCTTCGACAATCCTTTGCTTCGGGAGCCGCTGAAACTGTCGCACGTGAAGCCGCTGGTGGTCGGACACTGGGGCACGACGCCGGGCCAGAACTTCATCTATGTCCATCTCAACCGGATCATCAAGCAGTATGATCTGAACGTGATCTATGTCACCGGCCCCGGTCACGGAGGACCGGGTCTGGTGGCCAACACGTATCTGGAGGGCACGTACAGCGAGTTGTACCCGAACATCTCCCAGGACGAGCAGGGCATGAAACGATTATTCACCCAGTTCTCTTTTCCTGGCGGCATCCCCAGTCACGTAGCTCCGGAAACGCCAGGCTCCACCAACGAAGGCGGCGAACTCGGCTATTCCCTGGCGCACGCGTACGGTGCCGCGTTCGACAATCCTGATCTACTGGTTGCGTGCGTCGTGGGCGATGGAGAGGGGGAGACCGGGGCACTGGCAACCAGTTGGCACTCGAATAAATTCCTGAATCCTGTCCACGACGGAGTGGTCCTGCCGATCCTCCACCTGAACGGCTACAAGATCGCCAACCCCACCGTGCTGGCTCGGATCAGTCACGAGGAATTGGAGCAGCTCTTCCGTGGCTATGGTTACGACCCGTATTTCGTTGAGGGAGACGATCCCGACAAAGTTCACCAGCTCATGGGAGGCACACTCGACAGAGTCGTCGCCGAAATCAAAAGCATTCAAACCGAGGCGCGCACCAAAGGATTCAAGAAACGGCCTGCCTGGCCGATGATCATTCTTCGTATACCCAAAGGATGGACAGGACCAAAGGTGGTGGATGGTTTGCCTGTCGAAGGCACGTTTCGCGCGCACCAAGTGCCGCTTTCAGAATTGACTACGAAACCCAAGCACCTGAAAATGCTTGAGCAGTGGATGAAGAGCTATAAGCCCGAAGAGCTTTTTGATAAGAGCGGCAAACTCATCCCGGAATTGGCAGAATTGGCTCCCAAGGGCGAACGGCGAATGGGGGCCAACCCTCATGCAAATGGTGGAATCCTGCCTCGTGACCTGAGAATGCCGGACTTTCGCGCTTACGCCGTTGCCGTTCCTCAGCCAGGTACCGTCGTAGCGGAGGCCACTCGGATCATGGGAGCATTCATTCGGGACGTGATGAAACTGAATTGGGAGCGTCGCAATTTTCGTGTCTTTGGCCCGGATGAGACGGCCTCAAACCGTCTCACGCACTTGTTCGACATCACCGGCCGTGTCTCTACCGCCGAGATTCTGAAAACCGACGACCACGTTTCGCCCAACGGCCGCGTGATGGAGGTGCTGAGCGAGCATTTATGCCAGGGCTGGCTTGAAGGCTATCTCCTCACGGGGCGGCACGGTCTTTTCTCCTGCTACGAAGCGTTCATTCACATCGTGGATTCGATGTTTAACCAACACGCCAAGTGGTTGAAAGTGACGCGTCACATTCCCTGGCGACGCCCCATCGCCTCGCTGAATTACCTACTCACTTCGCATGTGTGGCGGCAGGACCACAACGGGTTCAGCCACCAGGACCCGGGTTTCATCGACCATGTGGTGAACAAGAAGGCAGACATCATCCGCGTCTATCTGCCGCCGGATGCCAACACCCTGCTGTCAGTGACAGACCATTGCTTGCGGAGCCGCAATTACGTCAATGTCATCGTTGCGGGCAAACAGGCGGAACTCCAATGGTTGGACATGGATGCGGCCATTAAACACTGCACAGCCGGGCTCGGCATCTGGGAATGGGCCAGCAACGACGAGGGCGGCGACCCCGATGTGGTGATGGCCTGCTGCGGTGATGTACCAACCTTGGAAACACTGGCCGCTGTCGAGATCCTGCGACAGCATTTCCCGGAACTAAGGATTCGCGCCATCAACGTGGTGGACTTGATGACGCTCCAGCCGCAGAGCGAGCATCCCCACGGATTGAGCGACAAGGACTTCGATGTGCTCTTCACCAAGGACAAGCCCATCATATTCGCCTTCCACGGCTATCCCTGGCTGATCCACCGCTTGACCTACCGCCGGACAAACCACAAAAACCTGCACGTCCGGGGTTACAAGGAAGAGGGAACAACCACCACCCCCTTCGACATGGTGGTGTTGAATGAGCTCGATCGCTTCCACCTGGTTGGCGATGTGATCGATCGTGTGCCCGGTCTGGAATCACGCGCTGCCTACGCTAAACAGTTTATTCGCGACAAGCTGGTTGACCACAAGACCTACATCCACAAATATGGCGAAGATATGCCCGAAATTCGCAATTGGAGATGGAGCTCGGGCAGAAACGACAAACAGTCGCATGCCGGATAGGTATGCCAGCGCGAATAAATCACTTGATTAATTTGGAGGATACTCGTCATGCAAAAGATCGCAAGTAACGCTGAGGTGAAGGAAGATCTGAAATCCCTGCCCCTGCCAGAATTGGAGAAAAAATTGGGGTCGTCGCCGAACGGCCTCAGTCAAGCCGAGGCGCAGCAACGGCTGACCCAATATGGGCCCAACGAGATTGAAGAAAAGAAAACCAATCCGTTCCTGAAATTTCTCACCTATTTTTGGGGACCCATCCCGTGGATGATTGAAGTGGCGGTTATTCTTTCGGCGGTGGTCAGGCACTGGCCGGATTTCTTCATTATCCTCGTGCTCCTGGTGGCCAACGCTGCTGTTGGCTTCTGGGAGGAATATCAAGCTGGCAACGCCATCGCCGCGCTGAAGGCTAAGCTGGCAATCCGTGCCCGCGTCCGACGCGATGGGAAATGGACCGCGGTGGCGGCGCGTGGACTGGTGCCCGGTGACGTTATTAGCATGCGTCTCGGCGACATCGTGCCGGCGGATGCGTGCTTGTTGGAGGGTGATCCGGTGGAAGTGGACCAGTCCGCGTTGACGGGTGAGTCGTTGCCCGTCACGCGCAAAACCAGCGAGACAGTTTACTCGGGGTCGATTATCCGCCAAGGCGAAATTGAGGCACTGGTCTATGGTACGGGTCAGAACACGTACTTCGGCAAGACTGCGCAACTGGTGCAGGAGGCACATACCGTTAGTCATTTTCAGCGTGCCGTGCTCAAGATTGGTGACTACCTGATCGTTCTGGCGGTGGCGCTGGTGATTCTGATTCTGACCGTTGCGCTGTTCCGCGGCGATAAAATGGTCACAACGCTACAGTTCGCATTGGTACTGACGGTAGCCGCAATTCCCGTAGCGATGCCCACCGTGCTTTCCGTAACAATGGCTGTGGGAGCGCGGGTGCTGGCGGCAAAACAGGCGATTGTCAGCTGGCTGGTGGCCATCGAAGAGTTGGCGGGGATGGATGTGCTTTGTTCGGATAAAACAGGCACCTTGACGCAAAACAAGCTGACTCTGGGCCCCCCGTTCAGCATCGAAGGAGTCAGCTCCGGCCAGGTGATTCTCAATGCTGCGCTGGCGTCGCGCGCGGAAAACCAGGACACCATTGATCTGGCCGTACTGAGCGGCATGAAGAACGATCAGGCTCTTAAGGGCTACGAGGTAATCCATTTCCAGCCGTTCGACCCGGTGCACAAGCGCACCGAGGCCACCGTCAAAACGGCGGACGGGAAGACGTTCAAGGTGACGAAAGGCGCACCGCAGGTGATATTGGAGTTGGCGGCCAATGCCGCACAGGTAAAGCCCACAGTCGAGAAAGGCATCAATGAATTCGCGGCGCGCGGCTTCCGTTCTCTCGGCGTGGCGCGCACCGATGAGCAGGGGCAATGGCAGTTTCTCGGTATACTGCCGCTTTTCGACCCGCCCCGCGGGGATTCTAAAGCGACCATCGCAACCGGGCGACAGATGGGCGTGAATGTGAAGATGGTTACGGGTGATCAATCGGCCATCGCCCGGGAAACCGCCCGGCAACTGGGGCTGGGCACGAACATCCTCGATGCCAGCGGCTTCGGCGACACGCGTCATCACGAGACCGCGCAGTTGGCAGAGTCTATCGAAAAAGCGGACGGTTTCGCTCAGGTGTTCCCCGAACACAAGTTCCACATTGTAGATGTCTTACAGCAACACGGTCACATTGTCGGCATGACCGGTGACGGGGTAAACGATGCCCCTGCGCTGAAAAAGGCCGACTGCGGCATCGCTGTCTCGGACGCGACGGACGCGGCGCGCGCCGCAGCTGCTATCGTGTTGCTTACGCCTGGACTTTCCGTAATCATCGACGCGATCAAGGAGAGTCGCAAAATCTTCCAGCGAATGAACAGCTACGCGACCTACCGCATCGCCGAGACGATTCGCGTGCTTTTGTTCATGACGTTGTCGATCCTGGTGTTTAACTTTTACCCGGTGACGGCGGTGATGATTGTGCTACTGGCGTTGCTCAACGACGGTGCGATCCTGTCCATCGCGTATGACAAGGTGCACTACTCGAATAAGCCGGAGGGCTGGAACATGCGGGTGGTGTTGGGGATCGCGACGGTGCTGGGCATGGCCGGTGTGGTTGCGTCGTTCGGGCTTTTCTATCTCGGTGAGCGTGTGTTTCACTTGGACCGTGAATTCATTCAGTCGCTGATGTACCTGAAGCTCTCCGTGGCAGGGCATCTGACGATTTTTATCACCCGCACCCGGGGCCCTTTCTGGTCTATACGTCCCGCGCGGATTCTGCTGACGGCAGTGATTGGCACGCAACTGGTTGCCACAGTTTTTGCGGTGTATGGAATCCTGATGACACCCATTGGTTGGGGCTGGGGGCTGGCGGTGTGGGGTTATGCCTTGGCCTGGTTTTTGGTGAACGATCGGATTAAATTGGCGGCGTATCGGATTTTCAACCTGCACGAGCCAGGGTTATTAGTCAAGGGGCGCTAAAAAGTGAGGGGGAATGCGGTGAGAGAAAGGAGGAAAGGAGATGCAGGTAGTGAAAAGAATAGCCACAGGCGTGCCTACAGTTATATTTTGTTCGTTACTCATTCTTCAATTAGCCTCAGCTGATTTTTCCAAGTGGAAAGACGAGAAAGGAATCGTCCATTTCAAACAGAACAAAGCAATTCCTCAAAAATACAGTCAAAACCTGGAAGGACAATATTGGGAAGAACTCAAAAACCCAAATTTTCCATTGGCACTTATAGATTGGCAACTTATTACTAACCCGAGATCCAACGACAAATATATGGAAAAATGTATTATCGGAACTGTCAAAAATAATTCCGAAAAAGAATTTTCCGAGGTCAAGGTCGAATTTACCGTTTATGATGAGGAAGGTGCTCAAATAGGCACTGTGTTTAGTAACCTCTATGATTTTAAACCTGGCGGCATTTGGAAATTTGAAATTCCTGTCACATCCGATGTCGGTAAAGCAGAATTGAAGGGACTTTATGTTCCTAAAAAAGAACTTTAAAAAGACTAAAAGGGGTTTGGTGATCGACACAAATCCTTAAAGGAGATACTGAGATGACTGGAAAAAGAAAACAGCAATTGAGTGAACTTGGTCGCAGATTTCTGGTTGCGATAGCGTTCCTCGCCGCTCTCTTATTGCCTATTTTTATAGTACATACGGAAAGGGGTGAAGCAACCGAGCCGCAGGTGGTCAGCCAGCAACAGGGGTTGCGAGCTACCAAGATCATAGACGTCGTTGTTAAAAATGATCGAGGGGATGAGGTGGGTGAGGTTGATGACCTTATCATGAGCCGAAATGGTAAAGTTAAAAAAGTAATCTTATCCGTAGGAGGGTTTTTGAAAATTGGCGAAAAATTGGTAGCAGTACCCTTTAGGGCATTGCGAATCACTGAAAGGGGAGACATTCTTTATAACATTACCAAGGAACAGCTTGAGAAGCATCCAAGCTTCAACTACAAAGAAGAACTTCCCTATGAGGATTACTATTCTTCATATAGAAACCCATCGCCTCCATTTCAAATGGGAAAATACAGGGGTAAATACTCCCCGTGGGAGTGGGAATATTTTCCGAGTCGTCTCTCTGTAAGCGCTATCTTAAGTAGAACGGTTTTGAATAATAAAGGTGAAGAATTGGGCGACATCGATGACCTTATTATCAATCAAGAGGGTAAGGTTGAAAAGATCATTTTGGCTGTGGGCGGGTTCAAGTTCATGGGAATGGGCGAAAAGTTGGTAGCACTTCCGTTTAAGCCACTGAAGATTACCGATCTAGGTATCATTTACAACATCACAGCCCAGCAGCTCAACAATCTTCCAGAATTCAGCTACGGAAAAAAGTAGACAAAACCAACCATTATGAATAAAATTGTTGGGGCACATCGGGACAAGCCCCATGATCCTTAAGTCTAAAGAGAAGGAGGAAGTCTATGCAGTTCTTCTTCGGGTTGGCATTTTTGGTAGTCATTGTGTTAGCTATCTTTGCTATTCAAAATTCAACGGCTCCAACGGTGACGATGAAATTTCTTTTTTGGCAGTTTGAAACCTCCTTCGTCTATGCCATTCTGGGATCCATCGGCTCAGGGATGGCCATCATTCTTCTTCTCTGGATTCCATCCGCTATTAAAGGTTCATTTCGCTCGAAAAATTTGAAAAAAGAGATCGATATTCTGAAGAGGGAAAGGGACCATCAAAAGGAAGTAAACAAATCGAGAGAGCCATAAGAAGCCCCATCATCTTTTTTCGAGGTCTGACAGGCCAAGTCAAGAAAGGCATCGTAGGGCGATTTGTATGATACGGAGAGAATAGAAACGGAAACGAAGTCGATTGTCCGACACAGGCATCTTCATCTTGTCGGGCGCAAGGGAATAGTTAACCATAGAAACTCATGAAAAAGTTCGAAACGGAAGTCCGGCTTAACCGGGAGATGAGCTTAATGGATGTCACGCTGATCGGCGTAGGCGCGATGATCGTCGGGAAAAGATTCATGGAAAAGCATTGCACATTCGCAGGTGTGAGGAATCTTATTCAGCATCTCTTGGAGTAGTGGAAGTAAGTTGGAATATAGGCTTCATAAATGATTTGGCTATATATAATTGATGTTCGTGACATAGTTATCTATTTTACCGAGAGAGGAGAATATCATGGTCGAAGAGAAAAAAAAGACAGATGGGGGAAAGAAGTCTTCAATTGAAACCTTAATAAACACTCTTTCCAGCATTAAAGACAAAGCGCGCGAGGGGGCACGTCACACTCTTGTGGCCATGGGAAAAGCCGCGGTGCCGGCACTAATCGAGGCGCTAAAAAGTAAGAATGCCTTGATGAGATGGGAAGCGGCCAAGGCCCTTGAGGAAATTGGCGATCCAGAGACAGCGCCTGTGTTGGTGAAGGCGCTGGAAAATGACGACTTTGACGTCCGCTGGCTTGCAGCCGAAGGGTTGATCAAAATGAACATCAAGGGGTTAAAGCCCTTACTCGAGGCATTAGAACTTCGGGGAGATTCAGTTTTGCTCCGAGAAGGCGCTCACCATGTATTTCACGACCTGGCAAAAGGAGGATTGAGAAAATATCTGGTTCCTGTGTTGGCTTCATTGGAGGCTCTGGAACCAGGGGAGCAAGTTCCCTGGGTGGCTCGCCATGAGTTGGCGGTAGAGGTACCCATGGCGGCTCGCCAGGCCTTGGAAATACTGAAGAAATTGAAGAAGCCCTAGATCGCCTTCAACACATTCGTCCTTTGGCCGAAGCCCTTCACTATTAATTTAACGAGATCTGATCTAGCTCAAGGGAATGGGATATCGAAAGGAAAGCCGGCGACAAAGTGCAGTTGCAAGATCTGAGGCAAAAACTCAGTCACGTGTTAATGAGCTAAATAGGTTATAATTTTTTTAGGAGTTCCAATATGTGTTTTTCGTATAGTTGATCGAAAAATGTGTGTTTTTTTTAAAGGAGGAGTTACAGTGAAGCGTTTAACAGTGGTTTTCTTCTTTATGCTAATTTTCTTGCTATGGAATGTCTCGGTAGTTACTGCTCAATTCTTTGAGGCAGGGGTTCAAAAATTGGAGACCCCCATCGAGGCTCCTAATTTTAGGTTGAAGGAGATAGGGGGGCGAATGATCTCTCTCAAAGCGTTCAGGGGAAAAGTTGTTCTTCTAAACTTTTTTTCCCCTTCATGCTCAGTTTGCCAGAAGCAAGCTTCTTCTTTTGACAAACTGGACGAGGTAATTAGGAGCAAGGATGCCATTTTTCTCAGCGTAGCCGTGGAAGGAAGGGAAAAAGATTTACTAAAATATAAAGAGAAATTTAACCTCTCCGTACCCATTCTCATTGATGAAGATGGGTCCGTTGCTAAGGCTTATAGAATCCGAGGCCACCATGAAACTTTTTTCATTAACCGAAAGGGAAAGATTGTTGGGAAAACGTTCGCAGAAAAGGATTGGACATCACCAAGCATGAAGAACCTCATTCAGTATCTTTTGAAGGAGGATAGATAAATCAAATCGGTTTTGGAAGATCCTTTGTTAGCGATTGATTTTTTATTAACATTTTCTCTTTCTAAATGGAATCTTAACATTTGATGGGTTCTTCATCGAACGATGACTATATCGGCCTTGAAATGGGAATAGTTACCACCATTCCCAGAGGATGAGATTGAAGAAATGGAAAAGGTAATAGTGCTCCACAGAATGAAAGCAGCATATTTCTCCTCAGAGTGCCCAAATGCTGTCAGCTATCTGAAAGGCTGTGCCAACGCCATGGCGAGTTAAATGTTAAAATTATAGTGAAAGGAGAATAAAATGAAGAAACTTCCTTTAATTGTAGTCTTAGCATTGGTGATCGGAGTGATCTTTTATGTCATTGATGGGAAAGCACAAATGGGGCCTGGTTATGGCGGGTACGGAATGGGCTGGGGATATGGGATGGGATGGTTTTGGAGTATCATCATGGTTGCCTTTTGGATCGCAGTGATTGTTGCAGTGGTTCTTCTTGTTAGGTGGCTCATAATAACGTCGAGGGCTGGTGGACATTTGGCAAAGTCAGAGGATTCGCCCCTGGGAATCCTTAAGCGGAGGTATGCACGAGGCGAGATCAACAAAGAAGAGTTTGAGGAAAAGAAGAAGGATCTGGCTTAATTTAGTTGGTTGGTTTTCTGTGGCTGACTTTTTAGAAAATCTGGAACCTTACTGCGAATCTTACAAAGAAGAGAGTATGGTGGCGGCGAGAATATTTAGTGTTTTGATCTTATGGATAGACGGATACTCTAAGGTTATTTAAATTTCTTTATGATTTCCACCTTGATCTTATCAAGGGGCATTTTCTCGTCGTAGAGTTTTTTTGTCAAGAGGGCCTCCTCTTGGCATATCATTCATCCTGCACCATGGTTATCAATAAAACAGTCTAAAAGATTTTCATGGCCAAAAGGCTCACACTCACAGAAACAGGGCATCTGAGCCAAAATCTTTGGAATCTCCCGTGCTACTTGATAAGCCTTCTTAGCTTTACCCTTAAAAAGGTTTGGATCAAGAGTCTTTGGTAATCCAGTCTGTGGATTGGTCATTTTCTCTTTTAGAGCTTTAAAGGCTTTTGGATCTGTTTCTTGTGCGAAAGCTTTAGCACGTTCTCCGGTAACCCACGTAAGCCCTAAAGCCAAAATAAGGATTATCAGAACTCGATAAGGCATTTTATTTTCAACCAAATCTATTCTCTGCTCTACACATACAATTTCAGTTCGTTACATTGTATTTTAAATCTCAATATCTGAAGTTGTCAAACCAATATTGAAAGAGATAAGCTGACTCTGCCTTTGTTATTCGCCATTCAAACTTTCTAATGGCAATCTTCAATCATAGGATGCAATCTTAATTCAAGATCTGTAGGTGGAAGCGTTAAGTTTGGTGTGTGGGCAACATTTTCTAAGAAAATAAGGAGTTCTTCCTCAAATCAAGGTTGACAGCTTCCTGAAAAAATTTGTAGACTTCAATTGATAATTCTCAGCGTATCTGGAGCTTATTTAATTTCAAGCGGCAAGCGAGATCGTCATGGTCCAGCTTTGCGCTGAGAGATGGGATGTCTTCCTATCTTATGCAATCCGTGAAAGGGCCTTTCCGGTCTTGTTCTTATCTCCATCTTTTAGCTCACTCCAGTGAATCTGTTTTCCTAAATCATTTGTTCAAAACATTAACCGTGATATAATCATCCAGGGTGAACGACTATCGTTATGGATTGAGGATTCGAAGTTAAGATGATCATTCGAGGGAAAATTCCAGGAACAGAGTCTCTAACGGACATCATTGTCGAGAATGGAAGAATCATCCAAGTTTTCCCTTATCAAAAAGGAACTTCTTGTGGCCGGAACGTGCCCCACAAGCCCCGCCTTGTAGGCGGGGTCAAGGGGCACAATATGAAAGGAAACTACCTTTCCGGGAAGCGCCGGCCTGTGGCCGGAGAGCTTCATTTCGGCAGGGATGATCTGTATCTATGTTCAGGTTTTTTCGATCCCCAAGTGAACGGGTTTGCTGGGGTGGACTTCAATAACCCTCGTCTTTCCCGTGACGGCCTTCATGGGGCAGCCCTCTCCTTGGCCTCCACTGGCATCACTCGCTTTCTTCCTACTCTCATCACTTCCTCTCATGAGAAGATGGTTCACCAGTTGAAAATCATTGGTGGCGCTTTGGGGAGCGATCCTCTCCTCCGGAAAATGTGTCTTGGAATCCACCTCGAAGGACCCTATATTTCTCCTGAGGAGGGACCCCGAGGAGTTCACCTTCGAAAGTTTATCCGGCCTCCTCAATGGGAAGAAGTGGAGAGGTATCAGGAAGCAAGCGATGGCCGGATCAAGTGTGTCACTTTAGCTCCGGAAGTGAAGGGAGCGATCCCTTTCATCAAGAAAGCAGCGGCCCATGGAATAGTTATTGGCATCGGACATACCAATGCCACTGAAGAGGTACTTGAGGAAGCTGTTCAGGCGGGGGCCCGTCTCTCCTGTCACCTTGGAAATGCAACCCCAAGACCTTCGTCTCTTCATCAGAATCCCATCCGAAAACAATTGGCTATGGATGAATTAATGGTAAGCATCATCGTCGATGGAATTCATCTCCCTCCTGACGCAGTGAATGATTATGTTGGGGCAAAAGGTGTGGATCGAATCCTCCTGACCACCGATAGCATGGCCGGAGCAGGAGCCTCTCCGGGAAGATACACATTGGGAGACTTGGAGGTGGAAGTGGGTCCTGATCGGGCAGCCCGGTCGGTGGGCACTTCTCGTCTGGCAGGTTCTACTCTCACCATGGACCGTGCCATTAGCAATGTCATGCGGTTTGCAGGAATTGATCTTGCTTCAGCGATTCAGATGGCAGCGAAAAATGCACAGAGACTTTTTCCGGAAGTGGAAGGAGAAATGATTCCAGGCCATTCTGCCGATTTAGTCCTTTTCGAATATGAAGAGGAACTGGTAGTTCGATCCACATGGATTGAAGGGGAGAAGATATTTTAGAAATGTGATAAGATAACCCAGATATTGCATTGAAAATGCAGTTGAATGTGCTTCGAAACCTTTATCAAGCGGTTCTTTACTATGTTTTATGGGTAACTGCGATATCACCTGAGGTGACTTCTTCAATGTGCTTGGAAACGCAGCAGCAACACGCGAAAAGGTTCCGCTGTAAAGGTTCTCCAGCACACCCAACTGCATTTTGGAACTTTTCTATGGAACTGGCAGGATGATTAAGGACTTTAGAAAAGGAGGATGACGCATGAAATGGATTCGTTGCTTTTTGATCGTTTCTTTGACCTTTTTTGTATTGGATTGTGCCGAGGCAGGGACGTATTCTCTCAACCTTCGATATCAACCTGCAAAGGAATTGTCCTCTCTTCAAACGAAGATAGGATCCACCCTGGCTCTGGCCCCTTTTAAAGATGAAAGGCCGGAGACATTATATATCGGCCTTCATACCAACCTTCAAGGAGATTCCAACTATTTCAAAAGCCACCCCTTTCCATTGGAAAAGGCGATCGGGGAGTCTTTATCCGGTGCCCTTTCCCGTTATGGAGTAAAAACAATTCCCATCTCCAATTGGGATGCAGAACCGGAATCTCTGAAGAATGTGGAGACCGATTCTGTGATGATGATCGAAATCAAAAGATTCTGGTCCGAAGGGAAGGCCTTTCTATTCAGAACAAATGTTAAAACCGTGGTTCAATTTGTCATCCATTTAGGGGTGAAAAAGGAAGGTAAGGTTTTCACACGAAATGTAGAAGTCGAGAAGGAAATGACGGTTGCCAGGTCCACACCGGAGAAGGTAGAGGCCATGATTAACCAAATGTTGACCGATATTTTCGATTCCTACTTTTCTAATCCCTATTAAGAGGCCAAAGAACCTCCCCTCGCGTCAAGGGAGAGATAGTGAATGCCAAGAGGAGGTAAAAATCATGAAGGTCTTTTTGTGGATAGCTTTTTTAATCCTCATCGTCGTAGCGATTTTCGCAGTTCAAAATTCAGACGCTCCCATCATTACAATAAAATTTCTCTTCTGGAGATTTGAAACCTCTCTGCTCTATATCATCTTCGGGTCAACCGGTTTGGGAATATTATTCACCCTTCTTTTTTGGATTCCAAGGGCCTTACGGGCGTCGTTTCGGTCGAAAAAGTCGAATCATGGAATCCCTTCGACCTAGCCCTTGTCTTTTGAGGCTCGACATAAGGAGCATATGGTATGAAAGGGGTAAAGCTTTTTCGAGTATTAGGGGTTCAGATTTCTGTAAATTATACCTGGTTCATCGTCTTTGGGCTGATTGCCTGGAGTCTGGCCAGCGGCTACTTCCCTTCCCGTTACCCTGACCTGAGTCCCTCGGCCCACTGGATCATGGGGTTTCTTGGGGCTTTCTTTCTTTTCCTCTGCGTTTTGGTTCATGAATTGACCCATTCTTACATTGCCAATAGAGAAGGAATGGAGGTCAAGGAGATTACTCTTTTTATCTTTGGCGGTGTCTCTCAATTGACCAAAGAACCGGAAGACCCGAGGAAAGAATTGAAAGTAGCTCTTGGAGGGCCACTCTCCAGTCTTGCCCTTGCCTTGATCTTCTGGATCCTGTCCAAAGCAACTCTCCCATCGCCTCGTCTCATTCTCCTCACCGGTCTCCTGGAGTATCTGGCCTTTATTAATCTGTCCCTGGCCGTCTTTAATCTGATCCCCGGATTTCCGCTGGATGGAGGGAGGGTTCTTCGAGCTCTCTACTGGAGAAAGACCGGCAGCCTGAAGAAGGCTACACGAATCGCCTCAGAGACCGGGAAATGGATTGGAGTGGGAATCATTCTTCTGGGGCTCTTCTGGATATTGAAGGGGAACCTCATCGGCGGGTTCTGGTTTGTTATCATCGGAATCTTTTTGCGATCCACCGCAGAAGGGGGATTCCAACAGGTTGTGATGAAAGGAGCCCTCGAAGGGGTGAAGGTGAGGGAATTGATGAGCCAGGGTGTGGTCTCGGTTCCAGCCTCTCTTCGCGTTAACCAGCTGGTGGAGGACTTTTATCTCACCCACAGACATATTACTTATCCCGTGACAGAAGGTGAATCGATTATCGGCATCGTTACCTTAAAGCAGGTGAAAGAGGTTCCACGGGATAAATGGATGGAGAAAACGGTGAGAGAAGTGATGATGCCCATACGGGAGGAGATCATGCTCGATCCAGACGGTGAGGCAGTGGAGGCACTCCAAAAGATGATTCGGACCGGAGAGGGACGCCTCCCTGTAGTCAGAGATGGAAAGGCGTTGGGGATGATCACCCGGAGGGACATCCTCAATCTTCTCGAAATCAAGACAGATCTGGGGGAGTGATCTCAAGATTTTGGGAGAGGATGAAGTGAAGTCGACGAAATGGAGCAAGGGGTTCAAAAAGAAAGGCCATCTTCTCTGGGGTGCTTTAAAAAAGTTTGATGGCGATCACGGTTTTTTTCTCTCTTCTGGAATTACTTTCAACCTCCTCATCTGTTTGATTCCCCTCATGCTCTTACTTTTAGCCTTGCTGGGCACCTACCTTTATAGTTATCGAGAAGTGTTAGAGCATATACGACATTATCTGGAGAATGCCTTTCCCTTCCCCGACACAAGGATTATGAATAGCGTCCTGAGAATCGTTCGGGACCGCAAGATGGTTGGGGTGCTGGGCATAGGAGGGTTGATCTGGGCCTCCACATGGGTGTTCAGTTCACTGAGGACAGCTTTGAATATTGTTTTTCAGGTTGAGAAGGGTCGCGGCATCATTCGTGGAAAGGGAATTGATCTTCTCATGATCCTTTTGGCAGGAACCTTTTTCCTTATCAGTATGGTTTTCACCTCTGTGATCACCTTTATTCAGGGTTACCGTTTCAGTCCCTTTCTGGATATGGTCCCAATCATTCGCTTCATCTTGAAATACCTCATTCCCTTTTTCTTCACTTTTTGGATGTGTTTCTTGATTTACAAGATCATTCCCGACAAGAAAATCCATTTCAAAACAGCTCTTCAAGCGGCCTTTTTTACCAGTCTTTTCTGGGAAACGGCAAAGCAGTTGTTTGGATGGTATGTCCTTCACCTGGGAAGGTTTTCTATGATCTATGGCTCCTTGAGCACCCTGGCCATTTTCTTTCTCTGGATTTACTATTCCTCAATCATCCTCCTCTTGGGAGGGGAGGTCGCCTTTTTGTTGGAAAAAGAGAAAGGGTACAAATGAAAGAAGAAAAGCAGCGAAAGACAAAGATTGTCTGTACGATTGGTCCAGCGAGCGAATCGCCTCAGATCCTGGAAGCCCTGATCCAGGGCGGGATGAATGTGGCACGGCTCAATTTTTCTCATGGAACTCACGAAGAGCATTTAAGGAAGATCAAAACGATTCGTCAAATCGCTGACCGATTGAGACGGCCTGTGGCTATCCTTCAAGATCTTGGCGGTCCCAAAATTCGGATCGGCATGATGAAAGAGGGGGGAGGTGAGTTAAAAAGGGGGAAGGAATTTTGTCTAACCAACCAGTTGCTCATCGGCGACGAGACCAAAGTAACCGTGACTTACCCCGCCCTTCCCAGAGAAGTAAAACCCGGGGACAGAATTCTACTTGCTGATGGAACGATCGAACTTCGGGTCTTAGAAAGTGATGGGAAGAATATTCGATGTCAAGTGATCGTGGGAGGAATTTTAACCTCCCACAAGGGGATGAACTTTCCAACGAGAACCCCTCTGGCTTCAGCCTTTACAGAGAAGGATCAGAAGGATCTTCTCTTCGGCATTCAACATGGAGTGGATTTGGTCAGCCTTTCCTATATCCAAAGGGCCGCTGACATTGAGGGGGTTAAAAAAATTTTAAAGAAAGAATCACCTGCTATTCCGGTCATTGCCAAAATCGAAAGAAAGGAAGCTTTAGAAAATATCGACGAAATTATCCTGGCCTCGGATGGGATCATGGTGGCCCGGGGAGATTTAGGTTTGGAGACTCCGATTGAAAAGATTCCAAATGTTCAGAAGAAACTGATACGGAAGGCCAATGACTCAGGAAAACCGGTGATCACAGCCACGCAAATGCTTCGTTCGATGGTGGACCATACTCAACCCACCCGGGCAGAAGTCACGGATGTGGTCAATGCCATTTATGACGGGACGGATGCGGTGATGCTTTCAGAGGAGACGGCCAGCGGCCAATTTCCTGTCCAAGCTTTCCAGATGATGGCGAAGATTGCTCAATCAGCGGAAGAAGAATTTCCTCACCCACTATTTTTGAGAAGGGAAACAGGCGAAGGGATGAATCTCCAACAGGCAATCACCTACACGGCATCGTTACTGGCTGAGGAAGTGGGAGCGAAGGTGATTGTGACCCCGACGGAATCAGGAAGCACGGCGCGCTGGGTGTCGAAGCTTCGACCTCGTCAGCCCATTCTTGCCTTGAGCCAACACCTTTCAACAGTCAGAGAGCTCAATCTCTCCTGGGGGGTCTATCCAGTTCTTGACCCCGCCTGGAAGGATACGGATGAGATGTTAGAGAGGTCGAAGAGAATGCCGAAGGAGTTGGGGATGGCTTCAAAAGGAGAGAAGATCGTCATCATCGCCGGGGTCCCTATCAGCATTCCAGGAACCACCAATCTCATTAAAGTGGAGTTTGTGGAATAAGTGACGCGCCTCAGATATGCCAATCATTTTCCTCCCTTCGCAAAGATTGCGGAAATCGGGTTTTTGAATTTGATCCCACAATGGAATATGTTAAATTGAAATCGAGAAAATTAGAATTGATTGAAACAAATCCATTTCTATATCATATAGGCAACAAGACTCTTTTGTAGACGATCCAATTTTATGACGGCTGCCAAGACCCATACCCCGAAATCCCGGATGACGGATATTGTGTGGAAACCGCTGATCATGCTGGCTGTGGTGGCGGCCGCGTTTGGTTTGGCGTATTTGCTGCCTGCGCGGAAATATATCGGCGACATCGAGAGCGTCAAATACTGGCTGCTGTCGCTGGGGTGGGTGGCGCCGGCAGCATGGATGGGGATTGTTTTTGCACTGGTGGCCGCGGGGATGCCACGTCTGCTGTTCTGTCCCATCGGCGGCCTGGCGTTCGGATTCTGGCACGGCCTGCTGTGGACGCAAGTGGCGACACTGGGCGGCTATTATGCCCTGTTTCTGTTTGTGCGCTGGGGAGGTCAGGATTTCGTCCTTCGCCACTGGCCGCGGGTCGGGCGGCTCAAGGAGCATTTTCACGGACATTCCGCGGCGCTGCTGGTCTTTGCTGTGCGTCAGCTCCCCATCAGCGGGCTCATCATCAATTTTCTTTTAGGGCTTTCGCCCATCCGACACCGCCACTTTCTGCTGGGGACCGCCTTCGGGATTCTGCCCGAGGCCATCCCGTTCACGCTGGTTGCGAGTGGCGTCTTCAAGCTGACCGGCCGAAACACGCCGCTCTACATTGCCACCGCGGTCGGGCTTCTCCTGCTGGTATGCGCAGCCCTGTGGTATTTCTCTCGTCATTCAAAACTGCTGGCCCAACTGCGGGGAGAAACCGAGGCCGCGAGGGAGGAGACCGGATCCCCTCCACCCGACGCGTCCTAAACAAGATCTAACACGAGCAGGGTGGTGGTTGGTTTAAAATTTAACCGCCATTGCAGGAGGGTGGCCTCACTTTCTCAGGCCAATCGTCAAACGTCCTCAACGATTGATTCCGAGGACTTGTCGGTGGAAGGGATATCCCCTTTTCTTCAGAGCTGCTTCCTAGAAGTGAGAGTTATGGGTTTTCTTCAGAATAGAAGATTTCATCTCGAGATTGATCTCTTCTTCTATTGATTTCCCAGACTGTCAAACCAAGCCAGATTCTCTTTAATCAGGTCGGGGATGGGTAACTGGTAAGGGCAGCGCGGCAGACATTCCCCACATTCCGAGCAGTTTCGGGCTTTCTCTATTAAATCCTTCATCCACCCCACCTCCTGAGCATGAGGGCCAAAGCGCTTGATAACGGACTTTAGCCCGACAACAAACTGAATATTGATCTTTTCCGTGCAGGGCTGACAGTAGTCGCAGCGCCTACAGAATTGATGGTCGAACTCCTTCTTGACGGCTTCCATGCGCTCTTTATCTTCCTCAATAAGTGAATAGCCTTCAGCGAAAATCTTCCAATTCTCACGAACCTTTTTCAGAGTCTCCGACCCTGGGATGGGCACGATGTTCGCCGTTGAGAGGACGAACCTCAAGGCCGGGCCGGCCTCTTCAATCACCCCGCCCGAAAATGGCTTCATAGCCAATACACCGATGTCTTTTTCATTAGCCAAGGGAAACACTTTCTTGGCTGCGTCCGGTTCTAAAAAGCTATAGCAAGCCATGATGACTTCAAAATGACCATCCTCGATCGCCCTCTCCAATACGTTGAGGTTGTGGCTGGTGATGCCGATATGATCGATTAATCCTTCATCTCTCGCGCGTTTTAACCCTTCGTGGGCTCCTCCAGGGGCCAGGAGCCTCTCATAATCTTCGAAGGTGGAGACGCTGTGCAGATGGTAGATATTGACTTTCTTTACCTTCATCTGCTTGAGGCTCTCCTGTACATCATTATAAATCTTCGCCGTTCTTATCAGAGATTTTGAAGAAAGGATGATAGACCTATCTATTCTTTGGAGTGCCAATCCAATCCGGTGCTCGCTGTTTGTATAAGCACGGGCTGTATCCAGGAGGTCGACTCCCGTTTCAATCACAGCCCGTATGACGGAAACCGCCTCGCGTTCACCGACCCGTTGGATAGGAATTCCACCCCATCCCAGTTTTGTCACGATTAGATTGGTCCTGCCCAGCCTGATTTTTTCCATCTGCGTACTCCTTGAACTAAGGATAATACAAAAAAACTCGTATCACCATAAGAACCATTTCTTTTCCTATATTTCTTACCAAATTCTCATCCAATTGGAGATTAGAGTAGATTTACAGTGAAGACTTCCTATAAAGTGTGAAGTTAAAATTCCTCAAGATCTGTCGATTTTTGGTTGAAGGATTGGATAACGATTAATAACACTCTTAAGTTTGTTTAACTACGACTCTAATGCGGAGATGAGCTGAATCCGTGCTGTAAACCGGTGATTTCTGCTCGAATGACCTGGTTCTTAAAGTGTATAGTTTAGCTTTGACCCCCAATCTCCCAAATCTCGACATCAATTTATTCTATTCTGCCTTTTCAATTTCCCTAAAGGCAATGGTTTTTATTAAATCTTCTTCTGTTTGAAACAAACTGAATTGATTGAGATTATATTCGTCTAGATATGATAAAACTTTTATTCTTTCTTTGGTTGGAATTGTTATTTTTATCATGATGTCTTGGAATCCGTCTTCCTCGCCCTCGATGTATTCTTGAAATAATCCTGCATGGCTAATAAATTCCCAGTCCTTTTGATCAGGTAAATTCCTTGCAGCAACAGTATACCATGCTTGTTGTAAAAAATGACGTTTATGAGTATTGATATTCGGCCCAAATTTAGTAATTACACCGCTATCAGGGTGATACGTTTTTGCCATATTCGGATACTCTACATATACAAAAATGGCGTTTCTTTCAATTTCTTTGTATTTGGAAAACGCAAAAAAAGCTGCGATGTATGGTGACGCGGTCCAATCTAAAAGTGGTGATGGAAAACCATGTTGACGTAGGTGTATCCAATAACTATAAAATTGTGGTAGTAAACCAAGAGCATTTTCCGAATAATTGTTAGCTAATTTGCGCTCTAACTCTTCCCACTTTGGTAAATCCCACGCTCTAAGAGTATAAGATTCAATTTGCGGAGTAAATCGCATAATGAGTTTAATATATGATTTTACCGTCCATGATTTTTTGCTAAACCTTTCAAGTGTCGTTTTAAGATGTTTATTGTCTTTATCTGCATCACCTCCACGATATAAGATCTTATTCCCACGATATTGGTTCTGTATTTCCTGAATCCTCGGAATAAAGTCTTCCCATGAATTTAAATCATTTTTATTCATTTAAGCCTCTTCAATGATTTATATTCTTTGTTTGGTTCTGCTCACAGCCTCACTTCGAGCAGGCTTGTTTCTACTTCTGCAAATAGATTATCAAGAGATTGTTGTATGCTGATTGTCTCTGCAATGGCCGTCACTACAATGCAGTAGTGGGCTACTTCTTCAGATGAAAGTCCCTTGCCCTTGCGGTCTTTGAGCCATTTCTCTGAAACCTGATAGCCGCCTATGTGATATTCCCAGACGTTGGGAGGAATACCAGTAAACCATTTCTCAGGATTGATGTGAACACGAGCTTTCTTTTGATCGTACGTTACCTTGTC
The DNA here is from genome assembly GCA_963827685.1 of uncultured delta proteobacterium. Lineage (GTDB taxonomy): Bacteria > Desulfobacterota > BSN033 > BSN033 > UBA1163 > UBA1163. The sequence goes on from CAWHBU010000004.1 coordinate 453,744, forward strand.
CACACGAAGGTCGCCAGACCCTTCGCACTTGGCCATCGGTTTGGCAAGCTTCTTGGACTTGAGAAGGTGGAGTTCAACAAGCTCCTCGCCTTTTTGGGCAAGTTTGTTAAAAAGCTTGTACTCTTTCGTAAACGGGACACGGGGAAAATCTGTCTTCAAAAACTCCGCATATTTCTTCCGATATGCGTTTGAATAGAGGAGGGCATAAATGTAGTGGAAAATTTGCTCCGGTGCGGGCTGCCTTTTGTAAGCATTGGCTAATGATATAAGTAATCCAGAACTGATATTCGAATGCCGCATCGAGTATGCTTCCGCCGGTTCAAATACAAACATAGGTTGATATCGAGATAATCCGCTTTTCCGACCAGACCCGCCAGAATCAAGTTTTTCATATAGATACAATGGAAAACAATAGTCAATCGTTTTCAAAGATACAGCAACGTGCTCCACCAGATGGTTCGATAGAAAAACATGTGACCACGGAATAGCGGTTTCAACACGACGTGGCAAGATAATGGCGAGATTGGGCTGCAACATATGTCGCATGATTTCTCCTCGCGGCATACAGTGAAACCCTTTTGAATTGCCAGTGTAGTAGGTAAAACGAATGTCAAAAGGCCGATAAAGGATAGGGACAATATTCCCTTTGGTTGGACCCCCTTTCTTCAAATCTTCTTGCGCTAACTTTACCTTCCAGTCCCGGACATCATTGCCAAGCTGATAAGCCTGACGGGCAATCTCCGGGTCAAGAGAGGAGAAGTTCAACACTGTTGTCCACGCTTGCTGAGGAGTCCAATGAATCGTTAGATGATCTCTGGCCGTCACAATTCCCACGCTGTTCACAGGGAAAATCGCCGGAATGCTCAGATACGATTGGAATCGCTTGCCTAATTTTTCATCTCTTGGAACGAACAGGTAGAAGGGTGTGACAGGTTTAAGCTGGTTCCAATCTGTTTTTTTCAATTCATGCTTTTTCAGCCATTCATATTTCTGTTCCCATACACCCCAAATCTCACTATGCATCAGGATTTTTGAGGGAGTGCACTGCTTCCTTTTCACAAAAAGGCCAATGGCGACGCCCTGCTGTATATCAAAAACGTTTTCGTCTTTCGAACCGTTAGGAGCTTTCTCCTTTTTGAGGGAGTTACCATGAAGGTCAAGGATGTATATTTCATCAAAAGAGTTCATGAGCGATTGCCGCATTCCTCGAAACGTAGGGTTATCAAGATAGCTGTGATTCGTGATAAAGCCGAGGGCGCCTTCGCCGATCTGGTCAATCTTCCATTGAGCGAATCGGATGAACTTGACGTAGTCATCCTGAAGCCACTTGGGATTTTTTTCGCCGAGGGGTTTGCCATCAACCTTCTTATAGGTCTCAATTTGATCTTTAATCCAATCGCCCTTGTTTGCTGAATGTCCGGAGTACGGCGGATTGCCGAGAATGACAAGAATCGGCCTCTCTTTCTTTACTTTGTTAGCGAGATGGGATTCTTCCGAAAGGGATGCCATTCCTGGAAGCGATGTCTGGGCAAGCTCCCCCATTTCAAGCGTATTCGTTAGATAGAACTGAAATCGTTCATCGCCTGAGAGCTTGTGGCCCAACTCTTCTAAGAGGTAGCCCATCTTCAAGTGGCCTGCTGCGTATGGAGCCATCATTAACTCGAAGGCGAAGAAGTGCTTGAGAATGTGATCCTCAATAAATTTTGCCTTTGAGCCCTCGCCGTACTTACTGACAAATTCTTCCACGGCGAGCCTTGCCGCTTCAGCGAGGAACGTGAGCGTTCCGCCAGCAGGGTCGAGCACCGTCACGGATTGCGTGGCAAACCCGTCCTGCCGTTCAAATTTCTCCTTCAGAATGATGTTGAGAGAACGGACAATGTAAGAAACAACAGGCTCAGGGGTGTAATAAACACCCCGTCGCTCGCGCTCTTGAGGGTTGTATTCAGCAAGGAACGTCTCGTAGAAATGGAAAATCGGATCGCTTCCTTTGCCCTCTTTGAAATACTGGTGAAGGATGTTCTTGACATCCGCGACGGCGAGGACTTCCGCAATGTCATCGACGGTCGCCTGGAGTTGCTCAGGAGGGTCAAATGAAACGAAGTGGAAGATATCGCGCAGGATACCGATAGTCTTAGGAATCAAGTCATAAGCCAGGATTCGATTGAATGCTCCATTGGCTCGGGTTCTCGCGGCAAAAAGGCCATAGGTTATGGTCTGGGCATACAGGTCGGCAAACTCGTCCTGCTTAAGGTTGAAAATCAGATGTTTCTGGAAAGCCTCATAGAAGCCAAGGATCTTCTTTGCGCCTGCATTGGATGTTTCTCGAAGTTCCTCTTTGATGACTTGATCTCTAAGAAAGCGGGTGCGGGTAGCGAGTTCTTTTGCAAGACTCTCAGCGGTGAACTTGGTAGGTAGCGAGAATTGAAAGAACTTCTCCAGTAAGGCCAAGAATTCATCAGTATGCTCAGCAGGAGGAATGGTTTTCAGCTTTGTCGGAATATACGGGCGTGCAAGGAGAACGTGGGCAACACGCTGCCCATTTCGGTAAAGCCTGAACTCATAGAAGTTTGTCAGAATAAGATTAGGAAAAGTGGAAAGGTAGCGCTTCAATTGGTCGGAAGTCTCGACTTCGTCGAGATTAGCTTTGGGCGGCTTCGCTTCAACGTAGCCGACCTGAGAGTGCTTGCCGTCCCAAACTCGGAAGTCTGGATTGCCTGCTTCGGTCTTCTTTGGCAGTACAGTGACGTGGGCCTTCTTTTTTCTCACGCTTTCGGAAAACCATTCAAGAAGTTCCGCAAAGGCAGGGTAGTAGGATTCCTCGCGAGCATCCCCGCGCTTGGTAATTGATGCGATCTTTTTAATATATGTGTCTATCATTGTCTATCCAATAAATGGCTTACAATCAATCGAAATATGGATTAGGATGTAACACAAAAGGTGAGCGACCGCCGCCGGAAGCGCGCTCACGCAAGCAAGGTAAATGTTCGAAATCATCCGGCAACTCCGGAACCGAGACGCGGGGCAGCAGTTCATCTTGACCGTTTTGTTAGGGCTCTTTGAGGCGCCTTATTATATGCTTAAACATATCCCGGTTCAGCGCTGCTGCCACCTTTTCGCTCGCGGCTGAGACAACTCCTAAACCGTGTAATGCGTAGATGTCGTCAATGGCCGACTTGATCCGAGCAACGTCTGCTTTCTCGTGCACGACTTTGAGGCCCTTCCGACCTTTCGTTTTTGCCTTTCTTCTTTCATAGCATTCACAGATGAATATACAGTTAAGCCACAGAGAGTGGACGATCAGGTTCCTGAATTCCTCGGCAGCCGACAACGCTGCCGCAACGGTTCTCACATGTTCTTGCTGGGTTGCGTTGTCTCGATACCGTCTGAGCAACAATGCGGTAAGAAGATCAACACGCTGCCCGAAGCTCATTGACGCCAGAATCATATCAGCGGTCTCAATGTCGCTACTGCCAAGCTCCTTTGTCACCGCTTGTGAAATACGCAAATCGAGATCGTTGAAGGCGATCACCAGCCGTCCGATCCAAAGCGATAGCTGATTTCTGCGAATACTCAACACGCGGCGGCGTCGTTGAGCGATGCCACGCCCGATCTTTTTTAGGATTTTGTTAGTCACGTACTCGCCCGAACATTATTTTTATGCTGTTACTAGCTGTCGCTATGTTTTGCTACAAAATAAACCTATGCGTGTCCCAAATTGTCAATTTATGGTTGTAATATATACCTTTTTTGGAATTTTTGGAAGTACCGAATACAGAGATGAGCTTTCATCTACGAAGTTTTAATTTTTTGAAATGATAAAAATTGCCACCTTCGAGTTGAAACCGTGTAGGCATTTCAACTTATGATTGAATCAATCAAATTGTATTTGTTGGTTAATTTGTCAAGTGGAGGTCGAAAGGTCAACGGCTACTCATGCGGGATTCAGTTTTGTATATAATTCTTGTTTCAATTGTTCAGCCGAAATAAAATGGATGCCCTGCATTCCTAAAGAAACGGCTACTTCGACATGTTTCTTCATGTCATCGACAAAAAGAATCTTTCGGGGTTCGACCTTAGCCCACTCGATGGCGTTTTGATAGATCTCGATAGCAGGTTTTTTAAAACCCACCTCGTGGGACAGAATCCATTGATCAAACACCCTGATGATAGGAAATTTTGAAAGGATGTAGTCGAAATGGAGAGGATTGGTGTTGGAAAGGAGGCCGAGTTTCCACCTCCTTTTTTGGGAGAGGATGATCTGGGAGACCTCTTGATTTTCAAGAAAGATATCGTTCCAGATGGGAATGAACTCCTCAAAGGAAAGGGAGAGTTGAAGGAATTCTCTTATGGATTGGAAGAATTCCGGAGAGGATACTTTTCCGATTTCATAACCATTGACCGCTCCCTTTCCAAAATCGAAGAGGTAGGAAAAAATTTTGGCGGGATCCTGAAATTCTATTCTTTGAGAGAACGGAGAGAGTTTTTCTGCGATCTGGAAATGGTTGAAAGGAAGAATGACATTTCCCAAGTCGTAAAGGATGACTTCAATCGGAGGCTGGGTCATCTTTGTCCACGGATTTAACCAAGAACTGTAGCGCCCCCATTTACTGGGGGCGCATAAAAACCGTCGGCAATAAATGCCGACGCTACACATTTATGAAATGGGTTTGGGAAGATCGAAATACTCGGCGATCGCTTGGGTCAGACCGGGGATGGTATATTGTCTCGGCTGAATCTGCGCTTTCAATCCCCATTCCTTTGCCGTCCTGGCAGTCACCGGCCCGATACAGGCAATAGCGACACCCTTTAACAGTTTTTTAAGATCTTCTTTTTTAAGGAGTTCGGCAAAATGGTTGACCGTGGAAGAGGAGGTGAAGGTGATGACATCCGTCTTTCCGTCTTTCAGGATTTTCTTCAATTTCTTCGATCCGCCCTTTGGCCTGACCGTCCGATAAGCCTCCACCACATCTACCTCTGCGCCCATTTTTCTCAAGCCTTTTGGCAGTATATCCCGCGCCTTTTTAGCACGAGCCAGAAGGATCCGTTTTCCATTTAGAGACATTCTTTCAAATCCTTTAAGGATGGATTCAGCGATAAACTCTTTCGGGATATAGTGGACGGAAACTCCTTTTTCCTTTAATTGTTTGGCCGTAGCAGGTCCGATGGCACAGACTCTAAGGGAAGGGGGAAGTCTCTTGGCCTTCCCCCTTCCCTCAAGCCTTTGCCAGAAAAAATTGACTCCATTGGCACTGGTAAAAAGTATCCAGTCATAAGACTCCAACTGATCAATGGCCTGGTCAAGTTCCTTCCAGTGGAGCGGAGAAACAATCTCGATGGTGGGAAATTCGATCACCTCTGCTCCCAATTTTTTAAGCTGAGTGGCAAAATCACCCGACTGCTCACGGGCTCGGGTGATCAGGATTTTCTTTCCAACGAGGCATTTTTTATTCATCTAAGTTAGAGAATAACACCAAAATTTTCCTCCCCCCCTTGTGGGGGAGGATTAAGGTCGGGGGGACTAACACTCCTCACCCCCACCCTCGCCCTCCCCCGTCAAAGGGGGAGGGGAATAGATTAGTGTCCCATGGTTTTTGGTTAATTAGACCATCATAGCAAGTTGGCTTCATATTCGAATCGCAGGGCTGGATCTCCGATAGACCTCATCAAGAATCTCTTTGGCTCCTTTGCCCAAGAGGATCTCCGCCAATTGGAGCCCGAGCGTCTCGGCTCTCTCAATGGGTCCCTCCATATGATGTGTGATGAGCCTCTTCCCGTCCATCGTTCCAACTAATCCATCGACTTGGAGGGTGGCTCCAACGATTCGGGCAAAAGCAGCGATGGGGACCTGACAACCTCCCTCCAATTTCTTAAGGAAGGTCCTCTCCGCGGTAATGGCGATGGAGGAGTCTCGATCGTTGAGAAATCGGATTTGACCCTCCACCTCGTCATCATCCATTCTTGTCTCAATTCCCAATGCCCCCTGACCGATGGCGGGGAGAGAGATCTCTGGAAGAATAATTTCTGTGATTTTTTCTTCTAAGCCCAGCCTTCTTACACCTGAGAGAGCCAGGATGATTGCATCTAAGTCGGTTGTTTTTAACTTCCTGAGTCGCGTATCTAAATTTCCCCTCAGAGGAATGAATTCAAAGTCACTTCTGAAATGAAGCAACTGGGCCTGCCGCCTCAGGCTGCTTGTACCAATCTTTGCTCCTTGGGGAAGATCTTTTAATGGCTTTCCATCCTTTGAGATGAGGACATCTCGAGGATCTTCTCTTTTTGTGATCACGGAGAGATGGAGACCTTTTGGAAATTCGGTTGGGACATCCTTGATGCTATGAACGGCAAGGTCGATCCTTTTTTGCAGGAGTGCTTCCTCGATTTCTTTGACGAAAAGACCTTTTCCCCCGATCTTCGCTAACGGAGCATCCTGAATCTTATCTCCGGTGGTTTTGATTTTGATGAGCGTGACGTCGAGGTCAGAATGGGCCTGGACCAATTGATCCTTCACCCAATTGGCCTGAAAAAGAGCGAGTTGACTCCCACGGGTCCCGATTTTGAGCTCAGAGGGCATCTTCGAGACGGGGTTCCTCCTTTTCTTTCTCCTCTTCGAATTTTTCCAAGAAGGTTTCTAATGATTTCTCAGGCAGTCCAAAGAGAGTATGGAGGGCATCGAGATAAAGGTCAGCCATCGCCTCCTCATTGGTTTGTTTGAGAAGGGTGATCGGCGTGTGGAGAATCTTATTGATGATGGCGGAAGTGAGGGCCTCCAAAGATTTCTTCTCCTTATCCGATAGATCGGGGTGGAGGGAAAGGGTTTTTTCCAACTCCTTCTTTCTGATCTCTTCAAACTTTTTCCTCAAGGCCACGATGGTGGGGGTCACGTCGAGAGATCGATACCAGTTGACGAATTTAAACATCTCGTCCTGGACAATCGCCTCAGCTTTTCGGGCCTCCTTTTCCCGATCTTTGGTGTTTTCATTAGCTACTTTTTGGAGATCATCGATATTGTAGAGGTAGACATTTTCAATATCACCGACCTTGGGTTCGATATCCCGAGGGTCAGCGATATCGATGAAAAAGATCGGTTTCTGTCTCCGATCCTTGATCACCTTCGTGATCTGGTCATGTCTGATAAGATATTGAGGTGAATCCGTAGCAGTGATGACGATGTCCACTTTCTTCAAACCCTGTGCCATGTCCTCAAAGGGGATGGCTTCGCCCCTAAATTCCTGAGCCAGTGACACAGCCCGTTCATCAGTACGATTCGTCACCAAGATTTTTTCTATACCAGCTGAGACGAGGTGTCGGGCAGCCAGTTCACACATCTCTCCTGCTCCAATGAGTAAGACGGTTTTTCTTTCCAGGGTCCCAAAGATTTTTTCGGCCAACTCGACCGCGACAGAACTAACGGATACGGCACTATTGCCAATCTTCGTCTCTGTTCTCACCCTTTTTGCTACATGAAAGGCCCGATGAAGAAGTCGATGGAGAATGAGACCCGAAGTTTTAACCTGTTGGGAGAGATCATAGGCTTCCTTGATCTGGCCCAAAATTTGAGGTTCTCCCACGACCATGGAATCAAGACTTGAGGCAACCCGGAAGATATGTCTCACGGCCTCTTCTCCGACATAAAAATAGAGACTTTTTTCGAATTGCTTCAAGGGGATGCTATGGTACCGAGAGAGAAATTCCTTCAGATCGCGGATGGCTTTTTCTGTCTCTCGTGTGGCCGCATAAACTTCCACCCGATTACAGGTGGAGACGATCATGTCTTCCTTGAGAGAGGAAAGGGTATGGACCTTGTCTAAAGCGTCTTCTATCTTATCTTCGGGAAACGCGAGGCATTCCCGGATCTCAATAGGCGCAGTCTTATGATTTAGTCCGACAACGAGGAGTTCCATGTTACCAGATAAATAAACAAAGGATAAGGTTGAGGTTAAGGTTGAGCCTCAACCGACTTCTCTCTTTTTTCTACCAATTCGAATAGGCATGAAGTCCCGGAAGAAGGAGGTTGACGCCCAAAAATGTGAAGAGGGCAGCCAGAAATCCTACAATGGCCATCATGGCTGCCTTCCGTCCCCTCCATCCAACCGTCAGACGCTGGTGAAGCAGTGCCGCATAGAGGAGCCAGGTGATCAGGGACCACGTTTCTTTAGGGTCCCAATTCCAGTATCTCCCCCAGGCATATTCAGCCCAAACAGCACCTGTGATGATCCCCAGGGTCAATAAGGGGAACCCAAATTTGAGGGACTGGTAGCTCAGATCGTCCAGAAGATTCAAAGGAGGAAGTCTTCTTGTGATGGCCCCCATCTTTTTCGATTTGAGTTGATGCTCTTGAATTAAATACATCACTCCGCAACAGAAGGTTAAGGTGAAGATGGCATTGCCCAGAAAGGCAAAGATCACATGGAAGGGATGCCAGAAACTTTTTAAAACGGGAGCCAAGGGAAAAATCTCTTTAGGGAGGGCAAAAGCAAAAAGCATGAGAATGAGGGCAATGGGAGTGAGAAAGGAACCCAAAACCTTGACCTTATATTTAAGATTAGCGATCAACAAGATGCCGATGATCATCCATGCAAAGAAAGAAAGGGATTCATAAAGATTGGTCACAGGAGTATGGCCGGCTTCCACATACCTCGTAAGGATGGCCAGGGTATGGGAGGCGAATCCGATGGAGACGACGGTGGCTGCGATTTTAGAGAGGGCCTCTTTCAGGAAAATGATATAGGCTAAATAGGCCAACGTCCCGAACAAGTAGAGAAAGGAGGCGAACTTAAAAAAATAGATGTTCATAAAAATTCATTCTAACATTTTCTTTCAATTGATGAAATAGTTCATTCCTTGCCCAAGTGATCTATTTCAAATCCTAATGCCAAATAATGATTTGCATGGCGCATCGCATACATGGAAGCACCAAATCACAAGCCCTGTACCTAATATGGTGCAGGGCAAGCACCAAACCTGTTCCTGACAGGTTCAGGGATAACAAACAAATTCCAATGGTCCAAATTCGAAATTTCCCGTCACCCTCCCCCTCTCCCCAGTGAGGAGAGGGATGGGGGGCATAATAGTTTTGGTCACTCGAAATTGGAATTTGGAGCTTATTTGGGATTTGGAGTTTGTGATTTGGGATTTTAGACACATTGTAGTCTGCTCTATGGTGTCAACTCGCTTACCACGTTTTTGTCAATTGGTGAAACTGCCAATTCATCGCCAAGTAGAAGAGAGGATGGACCCAGGGTCTTTTAATAATCCTTGTATAGATCGAAGAGGTTGAAAAAACCTCTTTCCAAACTCTCCTCATTCCTTTTTCTAATTCTTCCACAGACATCAATAAAGGCTGATAGACGGCGTTGAGGGAATCGTATTTCTCCCAATCTCTGCAGAGAATCCTTCCTTCTTTCTCCAATCGAAGAAATGAATCGGTTCCGGGATAGGGGGCCATGATGAAGGCAAGAGCCCAGTCGAGTTTCGAGTCAATGCAGAAGTCAATGATCCTTTGGAAGACTCCAGGGTCATCATCATCTAGACCTACGATGAAGGTTCCCATGACACCAATTCCTTGATCGTGAATTCTTTTGACAGCCTCGGCATACCGAGAGGGCTGGTTGAATCCCTTTCCCATCGTATTCAGGTTCTTTGTTGAGAAGGACTCAAACCCGATATTGATCGCGATACAGCCACTTTGGGAGAATCCTTCTAACAGTTCTTGATCGAAAGCAATGGAAACAGGGGCATGGCCATACCAGAGGAGATCGAATTCTTTAAGAAGGGAGAGGAGGTTAAGACAAAACCGCTTATCCCCTGCGATGTTGGAATCGATGATGTAAAGGAGCCTTCTCTTGAGAAAATAAGGAAGGTCTTTGCTAAATAGGGAGAGGATTTTTTTTGGAACAAGGTTCATCACCGGCCCCTTTTGGAAAAGGGTTTTAAGTTCTCGCTCAATTTCGCTGATCGGGCGATTGCGGTATCGAAATCCGAAAAATTTTGAGACGCCGCAGAAGTCGCAGCGGTGAGGACATCCTCGTGTGGTTTCGAGTAATTTCAGTGGAAAGTAAAATGTTTTGTTGAGAAGTTCCCTTCTGGGAAGGGGAAGGTCGGAGGGGTTCACCAATTCGCTCCCCACATAAACCCGCCTCATTTGCCCTCTTCTCAGATCCTCGATCAGATCTGGCCAAACCTCTTCTGCTTCCCCCACCACGACTGCATCCACATGTCGGAGCGCCTCCTGAGGGAGCATGCTGGCATGGACCCCTCCCATGACCACAGGGATTCCTCTCTTTTTGAACTCTTCTGCGATCTGGTAAGCTCGGGGGGCAACGGGGGTCTGGGCAGTCATCCCCACCAGATCCACCTTTTCTTCGAAATCGATTTTTTCGAAGGCTTCATCCACGATCTTTAGCTCCACACCAGGAGGGGTGACGGCGGCGACATAGGGAAGGTTTAAAAAACTTAGTCTGAACAGGAAGGCCTCTTCCTTTTTTCGCTCCCGCTCAGGTGAGATCAAAAGGATCTTCATGCTTTCAATTTAACCCATTCTATAGGAAGGGGTCAACGCCCGCCTGCGGTAGGCAGGCCTGCCTTGGCCGTGTAAACCCGCCTACGGCAGGGAAGCCACCTGCCGATAGGCCTACCTTTGGCACGAATATTGCTTAAATATTGCATTGAGAAGCTAAGATGTAAATTTTTTGTGATGAATTTTCTTGAATCAGGTGGTCGTATTTGTTAATATGATGTGGTTTCAAGAAAGGGAGGAAAGAAAGGGATGGTATTTGATTCATTGTGGGGTCTGTTTTCATCGGACTTGGCCATTGACTTGGGGACAGCAAATACTGTTGTCTATGTGAAAGGGAAGGGAATTGTCTCTTCCGAGCCCTCTGTGGTGGCCATTGAAAGGGATTCGAGAGGAGAGAAACACGTCAAGGCCGTGGGTCGTGAGGCCAAGGAGATGTTGGGTCGAACGCCAGCCAACATTTTCGCGATTCGACCGATGAAGGACGGGGTGATCGCCGATTTTGAAATTACCGGTGAGATGCTTCGTTATTTCATCGCCAAAGTTCATAATCGAAAGACCCTGCTTCGGCCCCGGGTGGTCATCTCCGTGCCTTCTGGCATCACGCCCGTAGAAAAACGTGCGGTTCGGGAATCGGCTCAATCTGCTGGCGCCAGGGAGATCTATCTGATCGAGGAGCCAATGGCCGCTGCCATCGGGGCTGGACTTCCGATCACCGAGGCCTCTGGGAATATGATTGTTGACATCGGCGGGGGGACCACGGAAGTGGCGGTCATCTCCCTATCGGGGATTGTGACGAGTGAGTCCATCCGGGTGGCGGGGGATAAGATGGACGAGGCCATCGTCCAGTACGTCAAAAGAAAGTACAACCTTCTCGTCGGCGAACGAACGGCTGAATTGATCAAGATTAATGTTGGGACCGCCTACCCCGAAGAGAATCCTCAGATCATAGAGGTAAAAGGAAGGGACTTGGTGACAGGCATCCCCAAAACCCTTGAGATCAATAGTGAGGAAGTCCGAGAGGCATTGGCTGAGTCGATCAATACCATCATCGATACCGTCCGGGTGACTCTGGAAAAGACTCCGCCAGAATTGGCAGCAGATATTGTGGACAAAGGGATTGTCCTGGTGGGCGGAGGTGCCCTTCTGAAGAATCTCGATGTTTTGCTCCGGGAGGTGACCAGCCTTCCTATTACGATCGTCGACGATCCCCTCTCGGCCATTGTGTTAGGTGCAGGAATGGTTTTAGACAACGAACAATTGCTCCGTACCGTGACGGTTCAATATTGAGATTAATGAGGCTACGTGGTCTTTTTTTCTTCCGAAGGTATCATCTTTTTGTTTTCATCATCCTCCTCTTGCTGTTTGCCCTCGTTCTGATGTCGTTGAGGGCGAAACAGAGGAAAGGGGTGGAATTTTTTGATGCCCTTCTGATGGAGATCTGCTCTCCTTTCCAAAAAGCTTCCACGTTTGTCATCAAGACCATTCAAGGATCCTTCCAGCAATATGTTTTTTTGGTCAACCTTGAAAAAGAGAACAGGATGCTCAGGCAAAAGATCGCTGAACTTCAAGAAGAGAACCATCAAATGAAGGAGATAACGCTGGCCAACGAGCGCCTGAAGCAACTTCTCCAATTTCGTGAAAAAAACTCCCCTTCGATGGTCGGGGCTGAAGTGATTGGTCAAGATCCTTCTTCGTGGTTCAAGAGCGTGACCATCGATAAAGGGGAAAGGGATGGAGTGAAAAAGGGGATGGCGGTGATTTCTCCGACAGGGGTCATCGGTCAGATCCTGAAAACCGCTCCCCATTATGCCACCGTTCTTCTCATGACCGATTACAACAGCGCCATTGATTCCATTGTCCAGAGAACCCGTGCGAAGGCCATTGTTGAAGGAAAAGGAGAAAACCGATGCCAGCTGAAATACCTTCTTCGAACTGAAGAGGTGGCTGTCGGGGATGCTGTCGTCACCTCAGGATTGGGTGGAAATTTTCCAAAAGGATTGATGGTGGGTGAGATCAAGAAGGTGGACAAGAAAGGTCACGGCGTATTTCAATATGCCGAATTGGCTCCCAGTGTGGACATGACACAGTTGGAGGAGGTCTTCGTCATCATGGAGCCTCCCCCGCCCTCGCCAGTCCAAGAAGAAAAGGCAAAGAAGGGGAAGAAGAGCAAAAAATGAGACGGGTTATTCTGCCTCTTTTGGCCGGAATTCTTTTGCTTATCGTTCAGACAACGTTGTTATCCTCCTTTCCTATTCAAAGGATCAGGCCGGACCTCCTCCTCATCTTTACCCTCTACCTGGCCTTCTTATTTCCGCCGATCTTCGGTGGGATCTTGGCCTTCTTCATGGGATATCTCATGGATCTGTTTTCTGGAAACACCTTAGGCCTTTACACCTTTTCCAGGCCCCTCGTCTTTTTAGCTGCCCAATTCTTCAAAGAACGATTCTATCTGGAAGGGTTTTCCTTCCAATTTCTCTTCGCCTTCATCTTTGGTATGTTAGAGGGAATTCTCATCTTAATGCTGATGAATGGCCTTCAACCTATCCCTGTTGGAAACCCTTATTCCTTGTTTCTCACCTTCTTTCTTCCCCAAGCATTTTTTACGGGTCTCGTTACCCCTCTTCTCTTTTTGCTTTTTCAAAAGGGGGCATCGTTATTATTTCGTCTTCCCGCGAAGGGATTAAAAGAGAGAGTTTAGGTCATGGTGGAACTAAACACCCAGAGGATGGAAGATTTCGAAGGTATTTATAGATACCTTATGGTCTTTGTCGGGCTGGCTTTTTTCTTGATTTCCATCCGCCTGTGGTCCCTTCAAGTGTTCAAAGGAAGTGACCTCCGGCGTTTGTCTGAGAATAATTGCATTCGACTCCTTGAAAGTCCTGCGGATCGAGGAATGTTGTTAGATCGAAAGGGGAATGTTTTGGCTCATAATCGTCCCTCCTTCGAAGTCTATCTTGTTCCTGAAGACGCCAAAGCCAGTCCAGGGGTCATGACCAAAGTTGGAGAGATATTGAACATGACTCCAGACGAGATGGAGGAGAAAATCAAAGCCCAAAAACGACGGGCACCTTTCAGACCGGTGAAGATTAAATCGGATATCGATTGGAATGAACTGGCGCTCCTCGAATCGAACCGGGTTTTTCTCCCAGGACTCATCGTGGATGTCAGACCCCGGAGAGCCTATGACTATGGGGACCTGGCTTCTCATCTCATCGGTTATCTTGGAGAGGTTGATGAGAATGAATTGAGACAATCCAGGGAGGCTCCCTATCGAATGGGCGCCCTGATTGGAAAATATGGGGTCGAATACCGGTGGGAAGATGATCTTAGGGGAGTGGATGGAGGTCGGCAGATTGAAGTCGATGCGTTGGGAAGGGAGATCAGACCCCTGGGGGAGGTGGAACCTTTTCCCGGGAACAACCTCTTTCTCACCATCGATTCAGACCTCCAGAAAACGGCTGAGGAAGCCTTTAAGGATAAGAATGGAGCTCTTATTGCCATGGACCCCGAAACGGGGCGTATCTTAGCCATGGTGAGCAAGCCTTCTTTTGAACCCTTTACTAGAAACATTTCGCCAGAAGAATGGAAATCTCTTGTGGAGAACCCTTATCACCCCCTCACCAACAAGGGAATTCAGGGGCAATACCCTGCGGGGTCGGTCTTCAAGATCGTCACTGCCATAGCGGGTCTGGAATCGGGAGTGATCACACCGAACACGCAGCTTCTCTGCGAGGGAACCTTCCATTATGGAGACCGGGATTTTCGATGCTGGAAGCAAGGGGGGCACGGAATGATCAACCTCCATCGGGCTATCGCTGAATCCTGTGATATCTATTTCTATCAACTCGGTTTGAAATTGGGACCTGATCTCATCGCTCGTTATGCTCATGAGTTTGGTTTAGGAAAGGCGACAGGCATCTACCTCCCTCATGAGAAGTCAGGAATCGTTCCCTCCAGTTCCTGGAAAAAGAAACGTCTCGGAGTTCCATGGTATAGCGGCGAAACCCTTTCTTTTGCAGTAGGTCAGGGATATCTGTCAGCGACCCCTCTTCAGCTCTTGATGCTCATTTCAGGCGTTGCCAACGGAGGGAAGCTCTACCTGCCTCAAGTCGTGGAAAAGGTAGAAAATATCTATGGGGAAACATTAAAAGAGTATCCACCTGTGGAACTAGGAAGAGCGAACGTTTCAGGGAAGACCCTTCAAATCATCCAGGACGCGCTTAAGGCAGCAGTGAACGATCCCCATGGGACAGGTTCGGCTTGTTTGTTGAAAGATGTCAAGGTGGCGGGGAAAACGGGTACGGCCCAAGTCGTCACACTGCCAGAGGACTTTAAAAGGGGAGAGATGAATCGAATCCCTCTAAAACTCCGGGATCATGCCTGGTTTGTGGCCTATGCCCCATTTGAAGACCCCAAAATATCGGTTGTTGTCCTCGTTGAGCACGGAGGATTTGGGGCTACGGCGGCTGCCCCCATTGCCAAGAAGGTCATCGGAAAATATCTCAACCTTGAACCTTCACCTCCCTTGAAGATGGAAGAAAAGGAAAACGATTTGAATTATGCAGATTGACCGACGCCTCTTCATCCATTTCGATTGGACTTTATTGGGGATTGTTCTCGTCATCGCCTCGATTGGAATTCTCAACCTCTACAGCGCCACAGCGAAGATGGAGATGTCCGGAACCCCGCTCTATCTCAAACAAATATTTTGGCTGCTGATTGGACTAACGGTGATGGTGATCGTCGCCTTTGCCGAATACCGTTTTTATTCGGATTTTGCTTATATCGTTTATTCTGTTGCCTTATTTCTTTTAATCGTCGTATTGGTTTATGGCATTATTACCTCAGGTGCCCAACGATGGGTTAAAATCGGATTCCTTTCCGTTCAGCCTTCGGAGTTTGTCAAGATCGCACTCATCTTAGCGCTGGCAAAGTTTTTCCATCGTCCTCCGGATCGAAAGGGGTATGCGTTGAAGCAACTTGCTCTACCGTTTCTCCTTCTTCTGCTGCCGATGGCTATGATCCTGAAACAACCTGACCTGGGGACGGCCATTATCCTTCTCTTAGTTTTTTTCTCAATTCTGATCTTTGTTAAGATTCGATGGTCTTCCTTGCTGATCATTGGTTTGTCTGGAGCTGCTGGTGTGCCGCTTCTTTGGAAACTTCTTAAAGAATATCAGAGATTGCGAATCAAGACCTTCTTTAACCCAGACCTGGACCCCCTGGGTGCGGGATATCATATCATTCAATCGAAGATTGCGGTAGGCTCAGGGGGACTTATTGGAAAAGGTTTTATGAAAGGAACTCAATCCAAGTTGGGCTTTCTGCCTGAACAACAGACGGACTTCATCTTCTCAGCCCTCGGAGAGGAGTGGGGCTTGATCGGCTCTCTCTTTGTCGTAGGGCTCTATATGGCATTAATCCTGTGGGGGATCCGCATCGCCGTCCAAGCCAAAGACCGCTTTAGTGCCATCCTTGCTTTTGGTGTGGTGGCGATGCTCTTCTGGCATGTCTTCATCAACATTGGAATGGTGCTGGGAATGATGCCGGTGGTAGGAATTCCTCTTCCCCTGCTCAGTTATGGCGGGTCCTTTATCATCTCCACTCTGATTGGAGTTGGTCTTCTCCTGAATGTGAGCATGAGAAGGTATCTCTTTTAAAAGTTCGGAGTTCGGAGTTTTGAGTTCGGAGATTCTAAACAAAAAACTCCTAACTCCGAACTAATCACTACGAACTTCTAAAAGGGGACGTCGTCGTCCGGTCCGGGGACCCCTTCTTGGTCAATCTCCATTTCTTTCTCAGAGGCGGGTGATTCCACGGATGCTCCCGGTGTTCCTAACATCTGCATCTGAGTGGCGACAATTTCGGTGGTATACCTACGGTTTCCGTCCTTGCCTTCCCAAGAGCGGGTTCGAATTCGGCCTTCGATGTAGACCTGTTTTCCTTTATTCAGATATTCTCCACAAATCTCAGCCAATCGTCCGAAAGCCACAATCCGGTGCCATTCCGTGATCGTCGTTTTTTCTCCGGAAGATCGATTGACTCGATTTTCACTCGTGGCCATGCGGAAATTTGCCACCGTTGTGCCATTGCTGAGATACTTCACCTCAGGATTTGCACCCAGATTACCGATGAGGATGACCTTGTTGACTCCCGCCATAAAACCCTCCTGTTCGTGCCCGGAAAAGGCAGAAACGATCGTTGCTTGCGATTTCTTAGATTCCCCCGTGTATGCATCTGAGCATTTTCTTCTAACATTTAGAAAGAGCCCTCCGAAAACCTCTCCTCACCTGGTGGGAGGGAATAGGTCAAGGGAATTTCAAATATCTTTGATTCGTGTTTGAAGTTAAACAAATCGTATCCAAGATCGATGTGTCACCTTATCATTTCTAAGAACTCTTTTCAAGTCGAAAAGACCCGACGTAAGCATCTCTTTTCCTGTGATGAGATCATGCGGCGTATCGTGCTACCTCTCTTCGTCGTTGCGCCCAATAAGTCCCCCATTCCCCGTTAAGCTTCAAGAGTCTCAATTTCAGAAGAGGGTTAGCGCCACCCCGATGCCAATTCATCCCTCGTTTCTTAAACCTCCGGGCGACCGTGATATCCACGGTCTTCTCCACAGGCCCTGACCCATAGCCCTTGACCTTCGGTATGTTTCCAATCCAATCCAAGTTATTCCTCACATAAGTCATCGCTTCCAAGATCTTCTTCCTCCGCTCAATCTCCCCAACCCTCGCTCCCTCTCCCATAAGCCGCTGAATAATCTCTGAACCCTTCCCTTCGAAAGCGAATCCTTTGAGCTCTTCAATGACCCTCTGGTTCTCCTCTCCTAGAGCCCACCTCAGCTCCTTCTCTAAATGCCAGATATCTAAGACCCCGATCGCCTCCGGAAAGTAACCCTCCTTCAACGTCCGGATCCAATTGGCCCCATCCCCAATAAAAATAACCTCCTTGGCCTTCAGAACCCCCTGCCTCACACATTCTAGGAAAAACTTTTCTCCAAACGCCTCAATCCCTTCAATCGATGCATAGCTCTTCTTGTCCCTCAGCCAAAACCGATCCTTCGACACCTTCATCCGTTCACTAAAACTTGCTCCTACCTTGCATTCCATCCACTCCCCAGCCCCCCGCCCATTGACCGCTGTCCCATCCACCTGAACATAAAGCACCTCCGGGACTCTCTCCGACCCTCCGCCCTCCACCCCTCGCCCCTCCTCAAACACCTCCCGGCGCCTCTGCTCCTCCCATCGGCCAATCCTATCCCCTTCCTCTAACGCCATCCCGTGAATCTTCTTCCGACTAACCTCTAACCCCGTAAACTTCTCTAAAAACTCATGCGCCTTCTCATAACTGACCTCCACCGCTGCCCATAAACTCCTCTCCCTCACCCCTAACGTAACACTCTCCCCTGACTCTAACCCAATCGCCTCATCCAAAGGGTAGATCTCTTGCCCACACCTCGGACAACGCAATCGAACCCGGTCCAACTCCACCACTCCTAACAACGTCTTAATCCTTCTCAACGCCTGCCCATTCCTCACCATCTCCAACCCACATCCCTCACACTCCCTCGAATCCCTCAAAACTTCTCCTTCGATCTCCTCCAACACCCTCTTCAATACCCCTAAAAAAACCTCCTCCCGAATCCTCAACAACTCCTCCTCCACCCAATGGACATCCCTCTGCCTCAATGTTATACTCACGTCGAAGGATACTCTTATTTCCTTCATGGCTCACCTCCTGTGTGTGTTGCTCTCACAATCACACTACCAGGTGAGCCTTTTTTATTCCATCACAGTTTTGGAGATGCTTCCAGACCGACCACGGGAAGATATTGACCCTTCGATTGCCTGCATAGTATATTATTAAAAATATGGTAAAAAGCTCACTCAGGGTCAACCCTGAGCCTTTGTCTAAGCCCTGGGCGTAAGCTTATTCATAAGCCTATGCCAAAGGCGGGTTCAAACCTTTTGCCTGGAGAGGCCGAAGGGTTGACGGGGGTAGAAATATATTTTAGTCTTTTCTTACTCCTTTCATTTGGAGATGGGGATGAGAAGAAAAATCGTTCTTCTAATGTTGATCATGATGGAAATGGCTATCTTGCTCAGTCCTTTCCCTCAGGTTGGAAGGGCTGCCATATCCTCCCAACCGAAATGTCCTTCCTGTGAATCTTTCGGTGTTCAAAGATTTCAGGAAAGAAAAGAAGCCCCCGCTTTTTCCCTCAACAGTTTGGATGGGAAAAAAATCAGCCTCAGCGACTTCAAAGGAAAACCGGTTCTCATCACCTTCTGGGCGACTTGGTGTGATTCCTGCAAAGAGGACATCCCTTTGTTGGAAAAACTCTCCGCCGGGGAAAAGGATCAATTGACGATCCTTTTGATTACCATTGATGGGGAAAGAAAGAAAGCCGCTCAAAAGATCGCGGACCAAAATAAGATTACCGTTCCTGTCCTTTTGCTCTTGAAGGAAAGGGTGATGGACCAATACGGAGTCAGGGGCTGGATTCCTCTGACTTTCCTCATCGATCAACAAGGGATGTTGGTGGGGAAGGTTGTGGGACAAAGGGATTGGTGCTCACCGGAAGCCTGGTCTTGCCTGAAAGAGACTCTTTGAACTTCGTTGACAAATTCCGTTATTTTCGTATAATAATACCTGATTTTGAATTTGGAACTGGAGTTTTTTGTGAGATATCTCTACAAGTCAGAAAGCGTTTCCATCCCGCAAAGACTTCTCTTCATCCCCCTGAAAGAGACGATCATCTTTCCTTACGTCATCGCCCCTCTTTTTCTTCAATCGGATGAAGCCTTAGCCATATTCAATAAGGTCCTCCTGGACAATAGTCTCATCGGATGTGTCGGTCTGCGTGACCCCTATCTGAAAGATCCCCAACCCAAGGATCTCCTGTCCGTTGGGACGGTCTGTAAAATTCTCCAATTGGTTAAGTTGCCCAATAAAGGGATGAAGATTCTTGTGGAAGGGCTTTCGAGAGTCTTTCTCCAAGACATTACCCGGGAGCCTCCTTATTTCAAGGCAGATGTCTGTGAGATCAATGAGCATCAAGAAAGGACGGTTCTTTCTGAAACCCTTATTCAGAGCATCGGGACCCTTTTCAAAATTTCACTCTCCATGGGGAAACCCCTTCCCGAGGAGATATCGAAGACCCTCGATAAAATTGACCAGCCGGGCAGACTCGCTGACCTGATCGCCATTACCCTCCATTTGGGATTGAAGGAACAGCAAGAAATCTTTGAGACCATCGATCCCCTGGAACGATTGAAAAAAGTCTTCCGTCACTTCAGTCGAGAGATCCAATCCTCCCCGGCCAGGCCTCAGTCCCTGCTCCACCCTGGAAAAGAGGGGGGAAAATTTCAGAAAGATCATTCCCTTCGTCCTCCCATTAGAGGGCAGAGGGAACCGCCTGAAGAGGATCCCTATCTGGCTGAGATCCACGAGCTTAGGGAGAAAGTCCAAAACGCCGCGATGCCGCAAAAGGTTGAAGAGATCGCTTATAAAGAGATCAACCGACTGGAACGGATGAACCCCATCTCTGCAGAATATACCGTTTCCAGAACGTATCTCGACTACCTCATCACGATACCATGGAATAAGAAGACCGTGGACAACCTGGACCTCAGCCGGGCTCAGGCCATCCTGAACGAAGACCATTATGACCTTGAAAAAGTGAAGGAACGGATCTTGGAGTTCTTAGCCGTTAAAAAATTGAAGGAACCCATGAAGGGTCCCATCCTCTGTTTTGTCGGTCCCCCTGGTGTCGGCAAGACATCCCTGGGACGCTCCATCGCCCGCGCTTTGGAGAGGAAATTTATTCGGATCTCCCTGGGAGGGGTAAGGGATGAAGCAGAGGTGCGGGGACACCGTCGAACTTACGTGGGAGCCCTTCCAGGCCGGATCATTCAAGAGATCCGGAGGGCGGAAACGTCCAATCCAGTTTTTATGCTCGATGAGGTGGATAAGATCGGTCAGGATGTCCGGGGCGATCCAGCCGCAGCCCTTCTCGAAACCCTCGATTCGGAGCAGAATTTTTCATTTACCGATCATTACTTAGATGTCCCGTTTGATCTCTCCCACGCCCTGTTCATCACGACGGCCAATACCCTGTCACCGATTCCTCCTGCTTTATTGGATCGAATGGAAGTCATCCATCTGGCAGGATATACTGAGGAAGAGAAGGAGAAGATTGCCTTTCAATTTCTGATTCCCCGCCAGAAGGAAGAGAACGGGTTGAGAGACACGCCGCTCTCTTTCACTCCGGAAGCGGTTTCCAAAATCATTCGAGAATATACCCGGGAAGCAGGGGTTCGAAATTTAGAAAGAGAGATTGCTACCCTCTGTCGCAAAGTGGCCAAGGAAGTGGCCATGGGAAATACTCCGAAAGAGATCATCGATGAGGCAGCCGTTGAGGAGCTTCTGGGGCCACGAGCGTTCTTCCGCGAAGTCGCTCAAGAGAGAGACCGCATCGGCGTGGCCACCGGACTGGCCTGGACGGAGAATGGAGGGGACATCATCTTTATCGAGACGTCTAAGATGAAAGGGGAGAAGGGACTCATCTTGACGGGATCCCTGGGAGAGGTGATGAAGGAATCTGCTCAGGCAGCCCTCTCTTATATTCGAACGAATGCCCCCTCCCTCCATGTCCCTGAGAATTTTTATCAGGAGTGCGATATCCACATCCATATCCCGGCTGGGGCAACTCCCAAAGACGGACCTTCTGCCGGAATCACCATTGCCACGGCCGTTCTGTCTCTTTTAAGAGAAAAGCCCGTTCCCCGTGAGACGGCGATGACCGGTGAGCTGACCTTGAGTGGAAGAGTGCTTCCGGTGGGGGGGATTAAGGAAAAGATCCTGGCTGCCCGCCGAGCTGGCGTGAAGACCGTGATCCTGCCCAAACAGAACGAAAAGAATCTTGATGATATTCCAGACTATATCAAAAAGGAAATGCACTTCATCTTCGTCGAACACATCCAGGAGGTATTGGATTTGATCCTACCCTCATCGGGGTAAATAGTTCGGAGTGATGAGTTCGCCTGCCTGCCGGCAGGCAGGGAGTTCGGAGACGAAGAAATGCTCCGAGCAAAAGACTCCCAACTCATAACGCTGCAAGTCTGCAGAGGAGAATGGCACCCTTCAAATCTGGTTTCATCTCCATCCTGGGAAGGCCGAATGTTGGGAAGTCGACCCTTTTCAATCGTCTCCTCGGTGATAAAATTGCCATCGTCGCTGAAAAACCTCAGACCACACGAAACCGAATTCTTGGCATCAAGAATGTTGAAGGAGGTCAGCTTATCTTCCTCGATACCCCGGGGATTCACCCAGGACGATCTGAACTGAACCAACGGATGGTCCGAACAGCCATTGCCTCGGGTCGGGATGCAGAGGTCGTCCTCTTTCTCATCGAGGCGACCGCTCCACGCGTCGAAAAAGACCGGGAGATGATAGAACCCCTCAGGGAGAGCAGGGGCGTCCCCTTTCTGGTCATCAACAAAATTGATTTGGTGAAAAGAAAACACCTCCTTCCCATCATGGATCAATATCAAACCCTTCATCCCTTCAGAGAGATACTTCCTGTCTCGGCCATGACGGGAGAAGGGATCGATATTCTGTTAGATGAAATCCTGAAAGTCCTTCCGGAATCCTTGCCCTATTATCCGGAAGACATGGTCACTGACCAGACCGAACGCTTTTGGGTTTCCGAAATCATTCGAGAGAAGGTGATCCGCCAATCCTATCAAGAGATTCCTTATTCAACGGCTGTCACCATCGAGGCGTTCAAAGAACATTCTGAAAAAAATCTCATGGTCATTCAAGGAACGATCCATGTCGAAAGAGAATCTCAAAAAAAGATTCTCATCGGAAAAGGCGGGCAGAGATTGAGAAAGATTGGAGAGGCTGCCCGGAAAGAAGTGGAGGCCCTCTTGGGGACAAGGGTCTTTTTAGAGTTGTGGGTGAGTGTGGAAAGAAATTGGACCCAAGACCCCCGTGCCTTGAATCGGCTGGGTTATCCATCGAGCTTAAACCATTCACCTTGAGGGGGGTTGTCTGTGGATGAGAGGGAAACGTTAGGAAGCTATCTTAAAAATCAGCGGGAATCCAAGAAGATTTCTCTGAGAGAAGTGACAAAAAATACAAGGGTGAGGGAATACATCCTCAGGGCCATCGAAGAGGACCGACATGATCTTCTTCCTGCGGCGACCTATGTGAAAGGATTTCTTTTAGCCTATGCCAAATATCTCAGGCTCGATCGCAATGATGTCCTTCTCCGTTATGAAAGAGTTTTGAAAGGAGAACCTGCTCCCCCGCCAGCCCCTCCTCCCCCCAAACCCAAAAAGAAGATTTCGTGGAATACCAAGCAGATCTGGGTGGTCGGCGGGGTCATCGCGGCAAGCTTTATTGTCTTTTATTTCTTCTCCCCCTACTCTTTTAAACCTGCCGTTGAACCCATTCCTGAAAAACCTGTTCCCGGAAGACCTATCGTCGAAGGAGAACCTTCCATCGCTCCTTCTCCTCCTGTGACTGCGACAACCGGTGCGCCAGAAGAAAAACCCGTTGTCGAAGAGAAGAAGCCTCTCGCTCCTTCTCCTCCCGTACCGGCAACCACTTCTGTTCAGGAAAAAAAGGCCTTCTCCCTCCAGCTTAAAGCAGTCGAGGAGACATGGGTGAGGCTTCAGGTGGAGGGTCAATCGGAAAAGGAGATGACCTTCAAGCGAGGAGACGGTATTTCCGTTCTGGCATCGAATCGGATTCGGATGATCATTGGAAATGCAGGTGGCCTCAACCTGATCTGGAATGGGAAATTGTTGGATAAATTTGGAAAGTCAGGGGAAGTGATCACTCTCGTCATCACCTCCCAAGGGGTAGAGGTAACACGGCCGGAACCTCCAAAATCCCCCTAAGAAGCGAAAGGTCAAACGAGGTTCATATTCCTTTCAAATTCCAAAAAATAGATTTTAAGCTCTTTGAATGTTGACATTTGAAATCTAATTTTTAACTTTTTTCGAGAGGGTGATATCAAAGAATGACTCATCCAGAAGGATAGAGAAGATCATGGTTCGGCACCACGATGAAGAGGAAAGAGAAAAGATTTCCTGGAGAGAAATTGATCGGAGAAGAGACCGCAGTCCCTATGCTCCCAAAGAAACTCCCGGGGATCGAGAAAGATCCCGTCGTTCCGAATGGGTGATGAGAAAATATCGAAAGGAGGCTGATAAACTTTTCATGGGGAAAAAAGGAACCAAGAAACATCAAAAGGCCCATCACGACATCGATCGTTATCACGGCACAGATCAGTTTGAAACAACGGTCAAGGCCTATTTAGATCAATACGGTCTGCCGGATGACTGGAGCACACTCACCCTTCTACTGGATTATTCAGATTCCGAGAAGGTTCTACAGGTGCTCGCTGCCATGAAGGATCTCTATGAAACGAGAAGTCCGATTGAGAAGCAGGGCTTCAAAGCCAAGGTGGACATCTTAGCGATGACCGCCAGTGACAGCGATCTAAGAGATTTTGCGGAAGAGATGCTCAAAACCTTATAGGCTCAAACGCATTATTTAAAAAACCGTTCCACGTGTCCGTTGTCCGTGTCCGCAAATCAGCCAATACGGCACTTAATTGAAATAGCCCGTTGGTGTTACAAATAGTATTGTTTCATTCAATGGTTTTCTTTGGACCTTGGAATGTTTTCTTTGCAGGTGTTTTCTTTAGAGGTTTTTGAAGAAGGACGCTATGCCGTTTTTGACGCAATCGTTCAAACCGTTTGATCTCTCCGTATTTGCCGAATCGTCCGCCTCTTCCCATGTGGGGCAAACCGCACTCTTCGTTATGAGCCCTCCGATTTACGAAAGGGAAGGCTGAAGGCTTCGACGTTTTGATGGAAGAGCGTTCTTAATATACGCATCCAGAAGACTCTCGAGCTGATTCTTATCCCATCCCGTGTAGGTCTCTTTCCCTTCCACAATGAAGGTAGGGTAGGTTCGGATCCGATGACGCAGGGATTTATAGATTCCGAGAGGCGATTGGGCATCGATCAGCTTAATGAGGAGGCGATGCTTATAGAGCCGGTTTAATTCTCGAATCCAGTCTGAAAGTTTCGTATACTCCTCTTTTAAATCCGGAGGATACTCATCTATCTCTTCTTGATGAAACTTCTGATCAAGCCCTGCCTGGTCAAAGAGGATTTTGCAACGGCGGCACTCCCCCCAGGCGGTGAGCACTTTTGTGACGATTTCCAATAGAATGGGTTTCATGATGGTTCTTCCAACCTCAATATATAATAATAACCCAATGATCTATGAGATTTCAAACGGGAGATTTCAAATGGACCATTTCAAACGGAGGGAGGCCGCTTCCCTTCTCCCCCAAAATAGAAATTGAAAAAGACAAACCCCAAAAACTCCCCTCCCCTCGGTTTCGAGTCGCAACGACTGGCGGGAGGGGATTAAGGGGAGGGGGATAAAAAAGGTGATAATGCACCCTTACCGCGCCGTCGCCAAAGCGGCCTGCCTGCACGACCTGCTCGCCGAAGAAGTTCTCCGGCACACGAGAGCTTTTCGGCGAAGGCAGGCTATGGCGCGTCGGCGACCCAACCCTCTCCCCTGCCTACCGGCAGGCAGGCATCAAGGAAGAGGGGGACTGGATCGAGTCAATGTCTATTTTTCGGTCTCATGGATGAATGAATTGACAGGCTGTTTGATAAGGTGTAAGTTTTTTGTGATCAACGCTTTTTGGACTTCATCTCTGTCGGCTCCGAAAAAATGAAGCTCCCCGCCCGCAGGGCGGAGCTTCCCGGCATTGTAATATCATTCATATTGTGCCCCTTGACCCCGCCTGCAAGGCGAGGCTTACGGGGCACGTTCCGGTCAAGAAGGGTGGAACGGAAATTTCCTTCTCAGTGAAAGCCATGGCCCATGCCGTCCTGGAAAAAGATTCATCCATCCAATTTCCACATGTTACACTCTTGAAGGCTTCTGCAGGTTCTGGAAAGACCTACTCCCTCACGGAGAGATTCGTCCAGTTCCTCCTGTCCGGTAAAATTCCCCAAAACCATCTCAGAAATATTCTCGCCATTACCTTTTCAAATAACGCTGCGAAGGAAATGAAAGAGCGGATCCTCTCCTGGCTCAAGGACCTCTATTTCAAGGACCCCGAAAAGATCGAAAAGCTCTCTGAAATTGTTTCCTTAAAAAAAGAAGACCTCCCGAACAAAGCCGAGGTGACGATCGACGAAATTCTAAGAAACTACACCGAGTTCCAGGTGAAGACGATTGACAGTTTCATGACCTCTATCTACAAGGCCTCGGCGATCAATCTCGGATATAGCCCTGACTTTGACGTGGTCATGGTCCCGGAGAACATCATGGCCTATGCCTTCAATCGATTTCTGCGGGGAGTCCGGGAAAAAACTCCAGAGGCTGAATTCCTTGAGAAACTCCTGGAGATCATCCTTGAGAGCAGGGGAGGGGAGTCTGCCTATCTCTGGGATCCCTCGAAGGATTTTCTTGAAGAGACAGAGGAGCTTTACGATAAGCTCTCCGGTATCGTCAAAGGAGCAAAGATCGTCGATGTCGAAAAGAAGATCGAATCCATCAAGAAAGAGATTCGGGATGCGGCGGAGGGCCTGAATGGTTTGATTGGAAAATCGGGTCTTACCAAAAACAAAGGAAGTTCATTTACCAAAATTTTGGAGACGGCAAGAAGCGGTAACTTCCCCGATCTCGTTGATAAAGGTCTTCTAAACGTCCCCGTCATCAAACCTAAGAAAGAAGGAGAGATGACATGGTATGAAAAAATATCGAAACAGTGGGACCTGCTCGGCCATCAGATAAAGGAATATATCGGGCTCTATGCAACGGCTTACTACGGTCCGTATCTCAGGACTTACGAAGCTTTCAAAGATATCCTCGAGGAAGTGAAGAAAAAGGAAGGGACCATCTTTATTCACGACATCAACAAGAAGCTTTCCGACTATCTCGATCATGAAATCGTACCGGATGTTTACTTCAGGATAGGTGAGACGATCTACCACTATCTGATCGATGAATTCCAGGATACCTCTCCCATCCAGTGGGCCAATCTCTTTCCCCTGATCGAGAACTCCCTTTCCCAGGGGGGAAGTCTCTTTGCCGTGGGCGACACCAAGCAGGCGATCTATGGTTTCAGGAACGCCGATTACGGGATCATGAAGCGGCTTGAATCGAGCAATCCCTTTTCTTCTGCCCTTCACAACGTAAAAGAGCTGGAGATCAATTACCGCAGCCTCGAGGGAGTGGTCGATTTCAGCAAAGCATTCTTCAAAACGGTGATTGCCCATCATGACAAATACCGGGAAGCCGCCAGCAGGAGCGGGCTCATTGATTATGAACAAAGGGTCAAGGAGGACCACGGGGGTTCGGGATACGTGGAAGTCATTCGATGTGAAAAGAAGGATGACGAGCCCACTGAAAAACAGAGGATCCAGGATTTAGTAGAGGATTTAGTCCGCCGAGGGTACGCCTACTCGGATATCGCTATCCTGGCCTACCGAAATGAAGACGTTGTCAATATCACGACCTGGCTGAACGAGGTCGGCATTCCCTTCATCTCCTACAGCAGCCTTGACATCAGGACGCGGAAGCTCACCGCTGAAATCGTCGCCTTGCTGGCCTTCCTCGATGCTCCGCCCGATGATCTTTCCTTCGCAGGTTTTGTCCTCGGAGAGATCTTCAGAAAAGCTCTTGAAAGAAATGAAAAGGTCTTCGAATTGAAAGCATTGCACGAATTCCTTTTCAGGAACAGGAAGAAAACGCCCCTTTACAAGGCTTTCCGGGAGGAATTCCCTGAGCTTTGGGAGATTTATTTTGAAACTCTTTTCAAGTCGACAGGCTATTTACCCCTCTATGACCTGGTGAGCGAGATTTACCGCCTTTACAGGGTTTTCGATCACTTCAGGGAGGAGGAGGCGACTCTCATGAAGATCTTGGAGGTGATCAAGAATTTTGAGGGGGAAGGCAGAAACAATCCCGGCGATTTTCTCAAATGCGCCGCCAGCGAAGAGGCAGGGGAGTCGGATTGGACCATTGATGTCCCCGCAGGCATCCATGCCGTGAAGGTGATGACCCTCCACAAGGCAAAAGGATTGGGTTTCCCGGTAGCCATTGTTCTCATCTATGAGGAGATCCCGCGGGGGTTCAAATATATTCTTGATGAGGAGACGGATGGGGTCCAGTTGCTCAAAATCAACCAGCGGATCATGAAAGCCAGCCCCTTTCTTCAAGAGAAATATGAAGAGGAAAGGCTCAAGGATCTGGTGAACAAGCTCAATATCCTTTATGTGGGCTTTACGCGGGCCGAGGATGAACTTTATATCGTTGGGGTCCAAGGGACGAGAAATCAGTTCCCCATCGATCTCCTGAAGGAGACGGATCCTCAAATTGGATGGAAGAATGTTCCACGCCGCCGTTCTCCTGAAACGACTCAAGAGAGAATGGAGGCTCTATCATCCGCCTGACCCGATCAAATTCCCTTTCGCCCCGTTAGAAAGCCCTGCCATGAATGGCCGGGATGATATCTCAATTCCTCCCACAAAAGGCGCGGGCAGAGCCCCGTCCTTTCTAACGGGGTTTGCAGCCGTTGAGGAGCTCAACTTCGAGGAGAGGATGAGAGGCCAGTTTGTTCACAGGGTTCTCTATTTTGTTGACGGCCTGGACGAAAACGTCGGACCGGAACTCGAGCGGATCATCAAGCAAGTGAATGATGAATTAATGACGGATTATTCCGTGGAGACGATGAAAAAAGATCTTCTGGAATTCCTAAACCATGAAGAAATAAGCCCTTATTTCCGGGCCATGCCGGGTAGGGTTATCAAAAGTGAGCAAGAATTTTCAGACCCTATGGGGAATCTCTTCAGGATGGACAGGGTGGTGTTTCAAGAGGGTCGGGTAACCGTGATCGATTATAAAACAGGCGCCGAGAGAGAAGCTGAAAAGGAATATATCTCCCAGCTCAAAAATTATATCCGGATCTTAAAAGAGATCTATCCCGATAAAAATGTCGAAGGGGTGATTGCTTACGTGGACCTGAAAGAGATTAGCAGAGTCAAGTGACTGTGGTTCAGACGTTAGGCCATAGACTGATAACCCCCCTTCATCCCCCCTTAATTTAAGGGGGGATGAAGGGGGGTTACAAGGGGGGACGAAGGGGGGTTAGGGTGGAAAGCACTCCGAGGGTTAATTTTCGATATAGGAAAGTCTGAACTCTAAAGTCCGAAGTCGAGTGTCTGAATTTCAGAAGGAAGGTCAAGTGAACGTTCTCTTGATTTCGACATCGGAGAATCTGGTTGAAAAAGTAGCGGAGCATTTGATCGGTGTTGAAAAGGACTATGCTTCCAGTCTCGTGGTCTTTCCCGGTAAGAGGCCTTCGCACTTCCTCAGGAAACTCCTGGCAGATAGAGAGAAGTCAAGTTTCGTACCGCCTGTCATCCTTTCCATAGATGAATTCATCGAACATGTTCATGACGAATCCCTGGGGCTCCAAGGAAGAAAGCTCGAAGCCATTGATGCCGTCTCGATCCTTTACACCCTTCATGCCGCGTCGCCCGAACACTTAGGCAAGAAGAGCTTTCTCACTCCCGACACTTTTTTCCCTGTCGGGATGAAGCTGTACAACGACCTGGAAGAGCTTTATATCGAAGGGGTCCCCTCCAAAAAGGTAAGGGAGATCGACAGCATCGCCGGGGAGAATATTCCTGAGCCCGCGGCGAAAAGGCTCCAATCCCTCTCCTATTTTTACGAAACGTTTTACAGGGGGATAGAGAAAGACCATTTTTCTACGAGGTCCTCGAGATACCGGGCTGTTTCAGAAAATATCGACCGTTTAAATCTGGATCGTTTTAGAAAAGTGATCCTCGCAGGTTTTTTTGCTCTCACGGAATCGGAGAAAAAGATCTTTAGATCCCTGATGAAAAGAGAAAACACCCTCTTCATTTTTCAGGAGGGTGAGGGAATAAAAAAGAAGCTGGCCGACCTGGGCATATCGGCTCAAAAGCGATTCACTCCCATCGAGCCTGAAATCCATTGCTATCAGAGTCCGGATTCCCATGGCCAGGTCCTCGGCGTGAGCACGTTCTTGAAAAACAAGATCGATCGGAAGGAACGGCTTGACGAAAACACGGTCATTGTCCTTCCCTCCGCGGAAGCCTTGCTTCCTCTTTTCCACCACGCTCTGAGCCTCCTCGATCCGGACAACTATAATGTCTCCCTCGGATACCCTCTTCAGAGGACTCCTCTCTTCGGTTTTTTCAATAACCTGATGGAAGTGGTCACCACCATGGATGGGGATCGTCTCTACATCCCTTATTACCTGGAGTTCATCCTCCATCCGTACACAAAGAACATCTATTTCGAGCGAAGGGCGGACCCTACCAGGATTCTTTTTCATACCATCGAGGAGACCCTCCTGGAGAAGCGAACCAGGAAGTTTCTGTCCTTGTCAGAACTGGAGAGTGATAAGGCCATCCTCGGCTCCATCAAAGAAAAAGTTATAAGAGTCGAGCCGGGGATCACCCTGAAGAGAATGAGAGAGCACCTGGAGGCGATCCATGCCCATACCATCAGGAAGATGCTTTCTTTTAGAGATGTGGGGGACTTTGCGAGGAAACTGAGAGAGGTGGTCGAATACCTCTATCAAAACAGCACGGCCCGTCTCCATCCCTTTTTCTACCCCTACGCGGAGTCTTTCGTCACCCACCTCGATATCCTTTCCAGATCCCTGATGAAGGAGATCCAGTTTCAGGAGGTCGCAAGCTATTTCACCCTTTTTAGAAAATATATCGTGACTTCTTATACTCCTTTTGCAGGAACGCCTCTGAGAGGGGTGCAGGTCCTTGGTTTTCTGGAGACGAGGAATCTAAAATTTGAGAACGTCCTCTTTCTCGATGCGAACGAAGGCATCCTCCCTGATACGACGAGAGAGGATTCCTTTTTGCCCTTTAAGGCAAGGCAGATGTTAGGACTTCCCACCTACCTGGATAGGGAAGAGATCATGTTCTATACCTTCGATACGCTGGTCAGAGGAGCAAAGGAATCCCATCTCTTTTACGTCGAAAACGATGAGAAAGAGAAGAGCAGGTTTGTTGAGAGGTTCCTCTGGGAGAGGCAAAAGAGAGAAGGGAAGAGGGATGACAAGAAGTATGTTAAAACTATCCAGTACTCTGTAAACCTGAGAGAAGAGAGCCCCCGTCCCATAAAAAAATCCGGGGGGATGATCAGGTTCTTAAAGGAATATCCTTTCAGCGCAACTTCCCTGAATACCTATCTTACTTGTCCCCTTCAGTTCTATTACGAATATGTTCTCGGGCTCAGGGAAAGAGAGGTCATTTCTGAAGAGTTCGAGAAGGAGGAAATTGGATCGTTTGTTCACCTGGTCCTTTCCCAATACTTCAAGGGGAAAACAGGATCTGTCCTGACAGAAAAGGAGATGAATCTTAAGGAATTCGAGAAAGTCATCCGTAAGCATTTTGAGGAGCAATACGGTAAAGACCCTACCGGGGAGATCTATCTGCTCAGGAACCAGGTGGAGAGGCATCTGAGAGATTTCATCAAGAATTACCAGGTGCCGAAGATCAAAGAGTTTCAAACAAAAATCCTGGGCCTTGAGCAAAGGATCGATGTCGTGAAGCATTCCTTCAAACTCGGGGCGCGGCTCGACAGGGTCGAGAAGAGGGCAGATAGGACAGTCATTATCGATTATAAGACTTCTGCCAATAAAAATTACCTCACCATCCATTACAATAAGCTCGATCTAAAAAACAGGGATTCCTGGAGCGAAGCGATAGGCACGCTTCAGCTTCCCTTTTATCTCCTCACGTATTCTACTTTAACGGGGGAAAAACCGGAAGACATCGATTGTCTATTTTTACTCCTCGGAAAGACAAGGATTGACTCCGGCATTGAAGTTCCACTTTTTAAAAATGAAACCGAGTTCAAGGAGCATTTTGGAAACCTGACCCAGGTCGTTTTCAGTCTGCTGAGAGAAATGGTGAATCCGGATCAGCCCTTCATGCCTACCGTTGATCCAAAGAAAAATTGTAGCAGGTGTCCTTACGGATATATCTGCACTAATGCAAACGCATTAAATAAAGTGACATCACCCTCTCCCTAACCCTCCCCCCTTGTGGGGGAGGGGAGGGTGGGGGTAAAAAAATTAATACGTTCGTATTAATTAAAAAGAATCTTTTCATGATAAGGAGATCAACATGACCGGCGCAGAAAGCCTGATTCGCACCCTGATCGCCTCCGACGTTGAGATGTGCTTCGCCAATCCCGGCACCACCGAGATACAGTTCGTTGTTGCCCTTGACAAGGTTGAGTCCATGCGCTGCGTACTCGGTCTGGCCGAGACCGTTGTCACGGGCTGCGCCGACGGCTACGCGAGGATGGCAGAGAAACCCGCGATGACGCTGCTCCACTGCGGACCGGGTTTCGCCAACGGGATCGCCAACGTGCACAATGCGCGCAGGGCGAATACGCCGATGGTAAACATCGTCGGCGACCAGGCTTCTTACCATCGTCCATTCGATCCACCGTTGACCGCGGACACCGAGGGGCTCGCGCGTGCGGCGTCGCACTGGGTTAGGACGAGCGGGTCCGCGCAGCAGGTTGCCTCCGACGGCGCCGCAGCGGTACAGGCCGCGCTTACCCCTCCGGGGCAGATTGCTACGCTGATCGTCCCTGCCGATGTGGCCTGGAGCGAGGCAAGCGGGCCGGCTGTGCCGCTTGCGGTATCGCCCCGGCCGCAGGTGGCGCCGGAGGTTCTTCGAACGGTGGCGCGGATCCTCCGTTCGGGCGAACCGACCTTGTTGTTCCTCAACGGACAGGCCCTAAGTGAGGCAGGCCTCGTCGCTGCGCACCGAATTGCTCACGCCACCGGTGCGAAGCTGCGTGCGCCCTCGCATGTGCCGCGCATGGCGCGCGGTCGCGGCAGAGTTCCGGTGGACCGCGTTCCGTACGTGGTCGACACAGCCCTCCAGGTGTTGGCCGGGCTCAAACACGTGATCCTCGTCGGCGCAAAGCCGCTGGCGGGGTTCTTCGCCTATCCCGGAAAGCCCAGCCTCATGGTACCACAGGACTGCGCGACGCACGTGCTCGCGCGGCCGGACCAAGACGCCGTGGCCGCACTGCAAGGACTTGCCGACGAGATCGGCGCGCCGCGCGTCGTTCGGATTGAGGAAGCAGGCCCCAAGCCACGCATTGCCAGCGGCCCCTTCGAATCGGAAGCCTTCGGGATGACGCTTGCTGCGCTGCTGCCCGAGAACGCGATCGTGGCCGATGATGCGGTGACGTCGGGCCGCGCGGTCTTTCCAGCCACGTTCAACGCGGCGCCCCATGACTGGATCCAGAGCACCGGAGGTGCGATCGGTCACGGCTTTCCGTGCGCCACGGGTGCTGCCGTGGCCTGCCCTGACCGGAAGGTCGTCTGCCTGCAGGCCGACGGGGCTGGCATGTTCACGCTGCAGGCGCTGTGGACGCAGGCGCGCGAGAAGCTGGACGTGGTGAATGTGGTCTTTGCCAACCGCGTGTACAAGATCCTGTACGGCGAGCTGCGCACAGGGGGCGCGACGCCCGGACGCGCCTCAGACACCCTCTTCGACCTCGGCCGTCCCGACCTCGATTGGGTTGGGCTGGCCAAAGGCATGGGCGTGGAAGCGGTCAGTGTAGAGACGCTGGAGGGGTTTGCCGACACGTTTCGCGCCGCCTGCAGCCGCCGGGGGCCCTTTCTGATTGAATTCCGGATTCAGAAGTGGAGCGGGGAGGGTTGACCCACCCAATTGTTTTTTTCAATCTGCAATCCGAATTCGGCATTCTGGATTGGGCAGGCGCATTCCGAATTCCAATTTTCTTACGCTATGCGCTATGCGCCATGCGGTTTGCGCCAGACGAGATTCTGTACGCCTTGCACCTCACGCTTTACGCCTCACGGCTCACGGTTCAGATAATTGCCTTTGTGTAGCGTTTCTGATATAGTGGGGCAAAATCCGGTGGGGGATTCAAATATTGAAAAATCTCGGGAATAAATTGAAGCCTATTCTCAAAAAGAATGGGCTTTTTTGTTTTAACTCTCACGAATTTCACGAATCACGAATCCCGAGTCACGATTCACGGTGATAGGGGGCTCCAGAACAATTGAAAGCCAAGCCATCCTTTGCAGGTTAATTCTTTAAGGGAACTCCCAGCATGGACGAGAATACCATCATAGAACAGCTTGAGGAATTAACAAAAAGCTTTGGTATACAAATCCGCCATGAAGCCATAAAGCAGGATGAAGATTTGGTCAATGTCGTAGGAGGTCTGTGCCTATTAAGAGGGGAGTATGTACTCATCATCAATTCTAAGGCAACGACAATGGATAGAATTAAGACCTTGGCGACGGCATTGAAGCATTTCGATCTCGATCAGATTTATTTACGACCAGTTCTCAGGGAGCTATTGGACAGGACACCCGCGCAAAGACCATTCAACCTAATTGATAAGCAGAATTTGAAAGATTCTCCTTAGAATTCCTCAATACTCATTCACCACGCTGTCCCCAGTCTCCACCCCGAAGTTTTTGACTACCCACACCGGTTCTGATAAAGTTCTGAAAGGATGGATCCTCTATAGTGAACGCCTTAATAAAGTGGTCATTGCGAGGAGCGAAACGACGTGCCTGCGCGCTGAAGCGCTACGCCTGCCTGCGCGAAGCCGCTTCGGCGAAGGCAGGGCGCGCAAGCGTGGCAATCCCGTGAGATTGCTTCACTTCGTTCGCAATGACACGACGTGGATGTCAACTTATTTATGGCGTTCACTATAATTACATGCCTTTAATCAGAGTCGATAAACAAAATGCAAATCATCTTTGGTCTTCTCGAAAAAATCTCTTACCACAACGAAGAAAATGACTTTGTGGTGGCAAAACTCCGTGAAAAAGAAAAGAAGGAGCTGACCACCATTATCGGTAATCTTTCAGGTGTCAACCCCGGTGAATCCCTGAAACTGACAGGTAAATGGGTACAGAATAAGAGATTCGGCGAACAATTCCAGGTCGAGAGCTTCGAGGTCACCGTACCGGCTACCCTCCATGGGATTCAGAAATATCTCACCTCCGGGTTGATTCAAGGCATTGGCCCGATCATGTCAGAGAGGATTGTCGAAAAATTTGGGCTTCATACCCTGGAGGTGATCGAAAAGAAACCTGAAAGGCTGTCCGAGGTGGAAGGCATCGGTCCTAAACGGATCTCCATGATCAGAAAAGCCTGGGGGGAGCAGAAAGAGATCAAAGAGATCATGATCTTTCTGCAGGGCCATGGAGTAGGCGCTGCCTATTCTGCCAAAATCTACAAACAGTACGCGGATCAATCGATTGAGATGGTGAGAGAGAATCCCTATCGTTTAGCCCACGATATATACGGGATTGGCTTCATTACTGCAGATAAGATCGCTCAAAATCTCGGTATCGATCGCAATTCCTTGATCCGGGCCAAGGCAGGTCTTCTCTATGTCTTGAATCAGTTGACCGAAGAAGGCCATGTCTACTATCCTGAGAGTCAATTGATTCATAAGGCAAGAGAGATACTCAATGTGGATGAAGAAATCATTATCCTGGCTGTAAGGGAGCTAACCAAAGAAAAGGAGCTCTTCTTAGAAGACCTTGATCCTGATGGTAATCTCAAAGCCGTCTATCTTACCCCCTTCTATGTGGCAGAGACGGGGGTGGCTCAGAGATTAATCAATCTGAAGGAATCTCCTTCAAACATCCG
The DNA here is from genome assembly GCA_963827685.1 of uncultured delta proteobacterium. Lineage (GTDB taxonomy): Bacteria > Desulfobacterota > BSN033 > BSN033 > UBA1163 > UBA1163. Next base: position 489,048 of record CAWHBU010000004.1, read on the forward strand.
GCCCATCCATCCGGAAAAGGCGATCGAATGGGTGCAGCAGAAACTGAACATAGAACTAGCCCAAAGACAGGAGGAGGCCGTTCTTCTGGCAGCCACTTCAAAGGTGTTGATTATCACCGGTGGCCCCGGGACCGGGAAGACAACACTCATCACGGCCATATTGAGAATCTTTCAGCAATTAAAGCTGAGGATCCTTCTCGCCGCTCCCACGGGAAGGGCAGCCAAGAGAATGAATGAGGCGACGGGCTGGGAGGCAAAGACCATTCATCGCCTCCTTGAGTACTCTCCCCATAAGGGTGATTTCAAGAAAGACCAGGACGATCCTCTTGAGGCGGATGTGGTCATCATCGATGAGGCCTCCATGGTCGACACCCTTTTGATGTACCATCTCCTGAAAGCCATTCCCTCCCATGCCCACCTGATCTTGGTAGGAGATGTCGATCAGCTCCCTTCGGTTGGTCCTGGAAATGTCCTGAAGGATATCATCAGATCAGGAAAGTTTACCGTGGTGAGGCTCTTCGAGATCTTTCGCCAGGCTCAGGAGAGCATGATCGTGGTCAATGCGCACAAAGTCAATCAAGGTGAGCTCCCCGTTTTAAAGGAAATCGACAAACCCGAGAAAACCGACTTTCAATTCATCCAGGAAGAGGATCCGGAGAAGATCCTTCAAAATATCCTGGACCTCTGTAGTGAGAGGATACCCAGGGATTTCAGGTTTCATCCACTCAGAGAGATCCAGGTCCTGACACCCATGCACAAGGGAACAATTGGTGTAACCAATCTCAACATCGAGTTACAGAAGAGACTGAACCCCGGTCAGTCAGGCATCACCCGTGGAGCATGGAGCTTCAGAGTAGGGGACAAGGTGATGCAGATCGTTAACAATTATGATAAAGATGTCTTTAACGGGGATATCGGGTGGATCTCAGAAATCAATCCGGAGGAAAGAAAGGTGACCATCGAATTCGATGGGAGACTGGTCCCTTATGACTATTCTGATCTCGATGAAGTTGTCCTGGCCTATGCCGTATCCGTCCACAAGTCCCAGGGGAGCGAGTACCCGGTCGTGATTCTTCCGGTTGTCACCCAGCACTACATGCTTCTACAGAGAAACCTGATCTACACGGGAATCACCAGAGCGAAAAAACTGGTCATCATGATCGGAACGAAGAAGGCCCTGGCCATTGCCATAAGGAATAACAAACCCCAACGAAGGTACACTCTTCTTTCGGAGAGGTTGGCAGCGTCATGAGTGAGCTGAAGAACGAATTCTCCTGGTCGAAAACGAGGGATGAGGTCTTTAAAACCTGTCCCCGGCAATATTGGTTTGCCTATTATGGCTACTGGAACGGATGGCTTGAGAACGCCCCGGAGAGAACCCGGCAGATTTACGTTCTGAAGAACCTCAAGAACAGGCAGATGTGGGCAGGAGAAAAAGTCCATGAGTGCATTCAAAGATCTCTCTACAACATCCGAAGGGGTATTAAGGTGCTTCCGGTAGATGAAATTGTCTCCATCACACTCGACCAGATGAGAGCCGAGTTTCGTTCTTCAAAGTCGAAGAACTACTGGAAGAATCCTAAATCGTGTGGCCTGCTTGAACATGAATATGAAGTGGAAGTGAGTGATGAGGAATGGAAAGACGCGGCGGGTAATGTGGAGACTTGCCTGAGAAATTTTTATGCCTCGGATATTTATGATGGCTTAAAGTCCCATCTAAAAGATGGGTGGCTTGAAGTAGAAGAATTCTCATCCTCTTATCTGGATGGCATAAAAATCAATTTAGTCATCGACTGCGCCATAAAAGAAGGGGAGGGTGTCTATCTGTACGACTGGAAGACAGGAAAGAGCCTTTCAGAAGACCTCTCCATCCAATTAGGCTGTTATGCTCTTTATGCTATGGAGAAATGGAATGCTCCTCCTGAATCGCTGAGCATCATTGAATATAACCTCTCTTTTGACAAGTCCAACTGGTTTTCAGTGAGTCAGGAAGAGATGAAAGGCATCAAGGGTTACATCAACGGAAGCATCAAAGATATGCAGTCCCTTCTCATTGATGTCTCGAATAACATCCCCATGGAAGAAGATCGGTTTAGTAAGATAGAGGATGAACACATCATCTCCAGATGTAATTATAAAAAAGTCTGCAGAAAATAAAAACAACAGACCCTTCACGAATCACGATTATAAGGGGCTCCTGAACAATAACTATTTCGTCAAAGATCAAGGGCTGACCCCATTCCTCTCCTAAATAAATTTGATTTTCTGGTTTCTTTTTGGTACATTGGGTTATCCTTTATTATAAGAGGGTGTGAAAATGGCTAAAGAATTTACAGTGATCATAGAACAGGATGAAGAAGGATACTATATTGCGGAAGTTCCTGAGCTTAAGGGATGCCACACGCAGGCCAAGTCTCTGGACACATTAATGGAAAGGATTAAGGAGGCCATCCAGCTCTGTTTAGAAGTGTATGGGAAGAAGTATCCGATTACCCATCTTGTTGGTGTCCAGAAAATTGCTTTATGAGCAAGTTGCCATCTTTAACAGGAAAAGAGGTTGTCTCTTTGCTTAAAAAGAGGTGAAGAGGATTTATCATATGATTCAAAACAGAGCCTATTCTTAAGAAGAATGGGCTCTTTGTTTTTCGCCGCAGGACGATGACCCACCTGTCGCCCTTCTTCATTGTCCCGTAATCCGGGGAGTAGGAGGATACCCTCAGATCTCAGCTATTTGATTTATTCTCCTTAACGCCGTGTCTCCCCATCCCTCCATCACCCTATCTTTTTTGCTCTATATTTCCTTATCTCCCTAATTCCTTATTTTGCTTTTTAGATTCCGCATTCCGCAATCCCCATTTGGCACTCCTTATTTCCCTTATTTCCCTTACTTCCCTTATCTCCCCAACCCCGAGTTTCCTCATCATCTTCTTATTTTTAAATTAGCTTTTTCCATTCCACAATCCGCACTCCGCAATCCGAAATTTAAGATGTCTCCGTGTCTCTTTTATTCCCTTGTCCGTTTCACAAATTCACAAGGTTTAGGATATTTTTGGCCAATTCTTGACCAGTTTAATTTTCCTGCCGATAAAAAACCTTTTAAATCAAAAAGTTATAAACAAACACCTCTGGCACAAAAAATGCTTATTGATTATTATTGTCCTGTTTTTTGATATGGTGGACCCAATTGGAGCAACATGGGTTCTTATTCATGTCCCTTTGCCATTTTAAGCGTAGTTTTAAAAAGAATGGGTTCTTGTCTTGTTAATGTTATGAAAACAATGAACCAACATAAAAATAAGTTGGTGGGCTGATGAATCAAGCAAAGAATATTTTCCTGAGATACCCCGGGGGTAAAGGGCGAATGCTTAATTTCCTGATCCCTCGGCTCATTTCAGCAACCAAGAGTACATATCGCCTCGTTGAACCATTTGCGGGAGGGTGTGCTGTTTTCTTTGGGCTGAATCCCGAACGAGCACTCCTGTCAGATATTAATCCAGAACTTATCGATTTATATCGTGGCATTCGTCGTTATCCAATCGAAGTCTGGAAAATTTTCAGCAGCTTCCCATCAAGTAAACGCGCCTATTACAGGATTCGTAACTGGAAGCAGGAAAATCTTGATTTGCCAACTCGTGCTGCAAGGACGCTTTATCTAAACAGGACCTGTTTTAAGGGAATGTGGCGGCATAATGCAGATGGAGAATTCAATGTTGGCTATGGAGGACAGCAAAGGAGGTGGGTAATTAGTAAGGAAACGTTGCTTTCTGTTTCAAAAAGGCTAAGAAATGCTTCTATTAAATGCAACGACTTTGAAGAAGTTATTGATGCCTGTAGACAAGATGATTTCATTTTTGTTGATCCACCTTACTGTCCAGGGGAGCGCGATATGGTTCATGACCATTTCAGGTTTGGTAAATTCACTCTTAATGACCATAAACGGTTGGCAATAACGTTGAGAAAAGCATCGGCAAGGCGTATTCGTTGGGCCCTTACAACCTCAGACCATCCTGACATAGTTTCTCTTTTCCACGGGTATAATATTTTGGCTATTCCAAGAGGGACTGGTAGGACAATTGGCGCGTTAACAAACGATTCAGGTGAGGTTCTTATTCGTAATTACAAGGGGGTATCCCAATGAAAGATTTTTTCGAAAAAGCTGCAATGCAAAACCATCCGCTAAGGGTTTTACAAACATTTCTTGAGTTCGAGGGAGCTAGCGAAAAAGCAAAGAAATATGATGATATGCGCTTCGTAGGGTATGTACTTGATATTGGATACGATACGGTTACGATCATTACTTCCGATCCATTCAAGGTAGCGGTCGGCGGGGTGCCTCGGAACTCACTGCTCATAATGGTTCCGGTGAATTCCGACACATTACCTCCACATTTTACATTATTAAGAGTATTAGAAGCGGCTCCAACCCCTTTATCTAAAGAAGTTCAACAGACCTACTTTGAATTACAGAAAAAGTCTATGCCAGAGCTTGATGTTTTCATACAGAGCGAACTGCAATGGGGAGCTCTCAAGACTGGTGTTCTTGGGATGTTTTATCCGCACCCAGAGGAAATAGATCATATTGAGTTTTCTGGTGATCTAAACAATTTTGTTAGCGCCCACAAATATCGAGTTTACGCCCCTGATGACTCTTTGTTGAAACTGATTACGAACTCGATGGTCCCGAGCGAAAATCGCTTTGCCATCGGAAACCTAAGGTTAACTGAATGCAGGCTTCCTTTGCCAAATAAGCCTCGACCTCAGGTTGAAGTCTTTGTTTCAACAAAGGACTTTATGGGTGCGAGAACAGCGATGTTTGGCAAAACACGGCTTGGCAAAAGTAATGTTGTCAAACTTATTGCACAGAGCTTGATCGAGACGACTGCAAAGAGTAAGAATGTTGGTCAAATCATATTTGACATCAACGGCGAATATGCTAATGACAATCCTCAAGATAATAGCCGCTCTCTTGCAAGTGGATATTCAGATCGTTGTGTCGTATATGCACTGACTAAAAAAGAGAAGACAGAATCAAAACCATTACGTCTGGATTTTTATGAACACCCTGAGAGTTCTCATAAGATAATTGCCACATTGTTAAAGGAAGCAGGCAAAGACGTTTCTAACTATATTACTAGCTTCCTTTCTGTAGATATTCCGTCGATTGAATTGCTCAAGGAATTGCCGCCGAATGAAGAAAAAAGATCTAGAAGAAAAATACTGATGTATTGGTCCATTCTATTCAGAGCGGGATACGTAGCTGATATAGGAAAGCTCAGGAAGTCGATAAGGTTTGATCCCCAAATTAATGAGGCTTCCAGAAAAATAATCTACGGCGTGAGTGATATAAGCCAATGCCCTGTGATCAATTCATTGGATGCTCTAGCAACTGAGTTTGAAAAATGCGCAGAAGCAGATCGGAAATCAAAATTGAAATCATCTACGGGCAAAGACCTTTTCGATGCGGATGACCTCGCTATCCTCGGATTCCTTAAACCTGTTTCAACAGCGAGTACTGGGCCAGGCATTATTCAAGGTTTCCGGAAGTACCATGATTCTAAAGCGGGGGACTTTGTGGACGAGATCATCAAGCTTTTAGGTGGTGGACAAACGGTTATACTTGACCTTGGGAATGCACCACCAGAAGTAATGGAATACTTTTCAGTTTATCTTTCGAGAGCCATATTTCACCAGCAAGTCGAAAAATTCTCGAACAACGAACTAGGTAATCATTTCGTTCAACTTTACTTCGAAGAAGCACATAACTTGTTCCCTGCTAGTGGGCAAGGCGAGGTAGATATCTATCGCCGCATCGCAAAAGAAGGCGCAAAGTATCATATTGGGATGGTTTACTCAACCCAGTCTATAACGACCATTAACAAAGACCTGCTTGCCCAGACAGAGAATTTTTTTATTGCCCATCTTTCATCTCAAGATGAGGTAAACGCACTTGCTAAAGTCAATGTTGCCTACGAAAGCTTAAAAGATGACATTCTTCAGGCAAAAACTGTGGGCTACATAAGGATGCTTACACGCTCTCATCGATTTGTTGTGTCGGTACAAGCGAGGAAATTTATTCCACCTGGCGCTGCATAAGGAGGAATCTGAAGTGCCTTACAAGGCCGGAGACCGATTACCGGCAGAACATGCGAGCCGCTTAGGGCACCTTGACGTGCTCAAAAGTGAGTTGGTGAAAAAACTTTGTGCAAGTTTTGAGGATTCTGGCCCACCCACTATACCCCCTCAGAGTTTTTGGGAAGCCATCCCGTCGATAGGACAACCCTTACCTCTGGTATTTGGCGTTGACGGTTCCATGCAGGTTATCGAATCGGAGAGTCCCCCGTATAAAGCACTGGTGTTCATTAAAACTTCGCTTCTAAGGGTTGATCAGGTGGCCCTTTCCTTAATCGATGAGGAATCACCTCATCCGTTTGCTTTGCGAGACATATTGGCCAATTCTGCTTTGTATCACGCCACAGTATTGCCATTAAGGCATGTCAGTATTCCAGGAATGTCTTTATACGATGCGGTTCGCCAGATAATATACGAGTCGGTAAAAGATGCTTCCTTGAATGGTGAACCCCTAGAAACGCTGAAGTGGATTGCTTACGAAAAGTGGGATGGTAAGAAGAAAAGTCTTCCACCATTTGAGTGCCCTCACTGTGAAGGGAAAGATGCTGCAACCTTACCCTACGATTCCGATGAAGGGAACTGCCCGACTTGTAACGGAAAGTTGTTTCTTACGGACATGCTGGGCTTTCATCAAGAGATGGCCCCAGATTCCGCCCCCGATGTTGTCGCAACGGCATACATGAGTATCCATGAAACATTATTGTTGTTTACAGGGATTAGATACTTCTGGAATAGAAACAAGGAATTACTTAAAAACTGTCTGTTTGTGAAAGATGGACCTCTCTCAATTCGAGCACAATATTCAAAACTCGTGAATCCAATAAGAAGATTCTTAGCTTTTTCAAGAGATCATGGGTATCCAGTACACCTCGTTGGGCAAGAGAAAACCGGCGCATTTGCTGACCATTTGCAACTTATCGGGAAGAACGCGCCTGCCGAATCGCTATTTATTCCCAATAATAAGTATATTAAAGAATATATTCAGCATAGGCCAGACAGAGGAGACCCCTACGGAAAATATACAAATTACGGGGCTAAGGTTTTCGTCAGAATTAGTGACTATCATCAAACCGTATTAAACGTTCCTACTGGAGAGTACATTGAAAACCCCATACTTTCCAATCTCATCGGCGCGGGAAGAATCTTTTCCACAATACCGAAGATTTTGAGTAGCCGATTTGAAGGCGGCCTTTTACCCGTTGAACTGGCTCACGGCGTGGCGTCATTATCAACTTACCCTTCAGCACAGATTCTCAAAATATTTTCAGAGGCGAAAACAATTAATCCCTAAATAGGCAATTATCGAAATATCAACAGACTGGAGTTACGCATTTAAGCACCTGGAAAGAAATAATTGGAGACGGGTTCCAATTTTATTGCTATCCACCCTCGACAAAGCCTTCAAAGGAGAATTGTAATTAGAAATCATCGTCAACATTTAGAAATCGGAGAGACTTCCCAAATTTCATGCTTAGCCGAGGTGTGATGGGCCTGTTTAATTTGGAGGAATGTTATGCATGGAAAAAATCAAAATATCGAGCAAGACCAAAATGAGAACAATAAAGACAAAGGATATAGAAACATTAAAGAAACCAAAGTCATGCTGGAGGAATGGCAGACAGTGGTAGAAACTCAAATTCATTTCAACGAGATGATTATGCGTGCAAGAACGACAGGAGTGAGTGTTGTTATGGCTGTATATGGAGCTGCAGCCCTTGCTTATGGGCAATATCCATATAGGTTTTACAACGCCTTTGGGACTGAATTTCATGTTAGCACAGCAATAATTTTCTTTGGACTTTTGCTGCTCATAAGTATTTTTCTCATCGATTATTGCTACTACTACCGTCTATTAATAGGGGCGGTAGAACGGGGGGAGGAAATAGACAAAGCCTATCGTGATCGGATTATAGATGGAACGAAACTTTTTGGTTTGACAACTGCAATATCAAACAGAGTAAGCCGAAATCGCGCAAGGATTTGCCTTTTTTTCTTTTATGGGACCCCGCTCTTTGTTGGTATAGTTTCCCTAACTTATCTGTCGTGTTTTTACCGTCCTTATTCATTTGGATTTCGCATTTGAAGTTTAAACTTGTGGTTTTCGATCTTGACGGAGTTCTTGTAAATGAGCCAAGTGCATGGTGGACATTGCATCACGCCTTTGGTACTTTCGAGGCATCGAAAGAAAATTTGCGTGCTTATGAAGCAGGCATTATCGATTACCCTGAATTCATGAGGAGAGATATACATCTCTGGGGTATACGCAGTATCAAGGAGGTAGAAACCGTGCTACACAATTTTACTCTCTCCGAAGGCGCCTTGGAAGTCTGCGATATTCTGCGCCAACGAGGATATCAAATTGCTATCCTGAGTGCAGGGATTGACATCATCGCTCGTGCTGTTTCCGGGAAACTGGGAATAGAATACTGGGTTGCTAACGGTCTGAAAGTAGATGCAAAAGGTCTATTAACAGGTGAGGGGATATTCAGAGTTGATCTTAAAGAAAAGGAAAGAGCTCTCAAGAAACTTGTTGGGCCCCTAGGAATAGCATTCCCTGATGTAGCAGCCATCGGTGATAGCAAGCATGACGTTTCCTTTATGCAGGCTTGTGGGGTTGGAATTGCTCTAACTAGATGCGATATTTGTGAAGAATCTGAGCCTTGGGTGAAAGCTTTTCACAGGATAATTTGCCTTGCTGACCTTCCGGGGACTTTGACGAAAATTGAGGGACCGCAATGAATGGACCCAATGAATGGGGTCAATTTTTCATCGTTGATAAGCCATATAAGAATATGCTGAAGCCCTGAAATGGTAAGGCCGCTTCGGAGGAGAAAGGAGTTCTTCGTCAGATGGGGATGGAGTTACATTACCGGGTAGGAGGACTGAGAGGCCGGGAAATAGGAGAGCTTTTCCGAGGGGGTGACAGATCGGTGACCCAGGAGTGAAAGAGATTGAGGGATCGGCTAAGCGATGATCGGAATACTCAGAATCTTGGAAAATATAACGATTGAAGAATTGGCCCCCTGGTTCCCTTCTTAAGCCAGAAAATGGTAAATGTTTTTAACGTGGTCTTCAAAGGTTGAAGCATAGAGAGCTTGCCTGCTCTTAAGATCTTCTATGAACACACCTCCTTTGCAGGTTCCTTTAAGTATTGCCCCAAAATCGATTTTGAAAACAATCCATTCGAAAAAGAGACATACGTTATTAGATGCGACTCCTCTGGAATTATAACAAATCTATGTAATGGCTTATAGGATTTGCTCATTAGTCGCTCTATTAACAGCTTTCCTGGTTTCACCCCACCTTGGATGAAATCCCTTATGCCGTCAAACTGTGCTTTAAGCAATTGGTTACCAAGCCAGAAATATAGAAAGTTCATTGCTATTGAGGTGGGAACCCTATCATCCATCAAGTTTCCCTTTAATTCAGGAATTATCTTTTCAATTTCGACTTTTTTTATCGACAGTTCTCCGGACAGTTCAGTTTTGACGTTGAAAGGCATTTCGCTGTAAATTTCAACCAATTCTTTCCCTAATTTGTTTCTCTTTGACATGCCGTTCAGTATTCTTGTCGCCTCGGTTGGATCACAGATCACCGAACCATTATCCAATTCCTTGGCAGCTACTTTGAACTTCCCTTTCTTGAAAAACATATGTACAAAACGACCCAGCTGATCCCTTCCAAGAAATTTTCTTTTTTCTCTGATTTTATCTGCTAACTCAGGGATCTCCTTGCTTACATTTTCGATAGCAAGACTTATGGATGGATCGTCCCTAAGCTGAGAAATCAATCTTGCCCCTCCTACTTGATTGTTACACTTTGTGCAAAGCAAGCAGGCCTGTGTAAATCCTCCCACAGATTCAGGGAAAAGATGCTCCCAGCTATCAGGAGTATTTCTATTGCAAAAAAGGCAACGATCCGGCAGTCCAATTTTGAGTCTCACCCTATTTCCTTAAGAACTGTAGAGCAGACGTCCTTCAACCGCGTCCAATACCTACGCTCGGCATTTCAAAAGTGGAGAATACTAATTGATTTGGTGAATATGATACCTCTTTCGACAAAAGAATTAAAGACCCTCCTCCCTCACCATTTCAGGATACTTCAGAAGGCACTTATCTTGATCCGGCTTTCTTTTCTCTATGCGGTCTTCACAAACATTTCCAGAAACAATTCCGTGCTTCGGAATTGTTCCCAAATCGCGAATGTTAAATTATTTGTTTTGTTTGAACCGCTGTGGAATTGAAAAAGAGCAACCAATAACCTGAGAATCGTATCGATATCTATAAGTATCCCAAATTTGTCAAACGATACCTCATCGTGTCTTCACTAACATTAAATCGCTCGGCCAGATCCTTAATTGAGACTATATTGTTTTCGATACACCTGAGCAGCAACTTTTCTGGAAGAAGTAGCTCAGCGGCAAAATGGTTTGCCTCTACCTCATCTAAACCTGACACGTTATCAGCCCGTAAATAAATTTTATCTGGGTCGTTCTTATCGTAATGTAGTACTTCAGCTGAATGAAGTATATAATGCCCAATTTCATGGGCGATTGTAAACCTGCGTCTGTGTTCATGATGGTTTGAATTGACACCCAGGAATAATTTACCATCTTTTTTGAAAAAAACCCCCGATATGTTATCAGAGAAAGAATGTTCAATAACCTTGACTTCAAGAGCATCTGTAATTTGTTCCAAGTCTGTTGAAAAGTCCTTAGACCTTCTTATATTTATATTATCTGGATTAAACCCGCATTGAGAAAGCAATTTTTTTGCTTGTCTTATAGCAAACTTTTTCCCTTTCATATTTCACCTCCTTACTCTGCATTTTCAATAAAATCCTTAATTTCTTTTTTCTCAATAGTTTTCAGATCGTTGGCCTGATCTAATAGACCATGAGGTTGAGATCTTGATTTGATTTCCCTTAAGGAGGGCAAAATATCTCCTGCTTCAATTTCAAGAAAGTCAGCTATTTTATAAAGATCAGAGATATAGATAGCTTGATTACTGTTTTCATAATTGGCAATTGAGGCTCTGGAAACACCGATAGCTTTTCCTAACTCTTCTTGAGTAAGGCTTTTGTTTTCACGAAATTGTCTGATTCTCTTGCCTATCTCTATGTAGAGAAGATCATCGTCAATCATATTGTCCTGCTAATACTACTAATTTCATAAACAACTTGTCAACATTTATTTTAACCCATTTCTGGGAAAAAACCAACTTCTTTTAATCGTACTAACATATTAATATCGTTAATTATTTTTTCAAAACATGAGGCCACCTCCTCAAAAAAATGTTTTCAGTATTGACATTTGTATGAATGTTTGTTAAACTGGAACAGAAATTAGTTTAATTGTATAATCCAAATGGAGGAAGAGAAATGAAAAATGAAGCTGGGGCAAGGGGCCGCCCCTCTCCCCTGAAACAGGGGATGAGGCAAATACAGCCCAAGCGAAACCGGAGTCGCAAATCGTTCAATTGATGCTTCAATGGGCTAAAGGGCATGGACGGGTAGGGAATCATAATGAACTTGGATGATGATCAAAAATTACAGGTTTTACTGGCTGACCTCCAAGAGCGGTACAGTGCTTCCCACATGATACGGGAACGAAGCGTAAAGTTTACTCTATGGATTTCAGGAATGGCCATCGGTCTTGGCTGGCTGCTAATAAGTCAGAAGGCTCTTACCCTTCCTCAACAGGTTGCCCTGACACTTCTCATTCTGGCTCTTTTTGCTGGTACACTCTATTTCTTGATGGGTCTTAGAAGGGGTTTTCAAAAAAACCGTGAGGCCATGATCAATTGCGAATCTGCCTTGGGTATGCACGAATCAGGAATCTATTTGAAAGACGTACCCCTTTTGCCCATAGAATACAGGAATACAAATCGTAAATGGAGCGACCATTTCCTTACATTATATATGTGGTTGATTCTAGTAGCTGTATCATTACTTATCCTTACATGGACCTGTCCCGAGCCGGCAAAAAGCCTTTCACCAAAGGTTAAAAGTCAACAATTGATAGGAGGTAAAGACAATGTCTGATCTAAAGAGTGAATTCAAAACATTTCATGATCGAATTGTGCTAACCCCTGGGAAAAAGGAAGCTCTCAGAAAGGGGCGGAAGGCTATTCGAGATCGCATTCGAAATTATTTCCGCGAAGAATTAAAGGTGAAATTACCCAAATTTCAGGGGCAGGGCTCCTTTGTAATGGAAACGACAGTAAATCCATTGGATGGCGAATTCGACATTGATGACGGTGTTTACCTTCAGCATTTGGATGAAAAAGATGATAGCAAATGGCCCAAACCTGAGACCGTGCATAACTGGCTACTTAAAGCCACTGAAGGACATACGAACGAGAAACCCAAAGACAAACGCACTTGCGTTCGCGTTCGGTATGCGGGTCAATACCATGTGGACTTGCCTTCTTATACAAAACTTGATGGCGACTATTTACTGGCTGAAAAGGGAAATAAGGGCTGGCATCGGAGTGATCCCCTCGCCCTAACCCTCTGGTTCGAGAACCATGTAAAGGCTCACGGTGAACAACTTCGCAGGTTAGTTCGATACCTCAAAGCATGGGGGGACTTCCAAACCGGCAGGAGAGGGACGATGCCAAGTGGATTGATCTTAACAGTGCTAGCGACCCAATATTTTAGTGCGGATGAAAGGGAGGATGTAGCTTTAGGGAATTTAGCACAGGCCATTTCCAATACTGTTCATTCGGTTTTCTGTGTCTATAATCCCGTTGATACCGAAGAAGAACTTACCGCCCACCTGACCGATGAACAAAAGGCACGATTCCAGGAATCCATTTCGGAGTTGGCCTCTGACGCTGCCAAGGCCACCGACACCGATGACAGTCAGGAGGCATCTAGACTCTGGAGAAGGCAACTCGGTGACCGCTTTCCCTCAATCGAGACGGATATGACATTCGGTGACAGGCAGAAAGCCGTCAGTAGTCTTGCTGGAGGATACATGACAAGTAATCCATCAAAACCCTGGGCGATCTCCTGATGACACAATGGTATCAAAGGAACCGTGAACTATTTTGCAAGGAACGGAATGCTGTGGTATCAACCTGTCCGTTAATGCGAATGGTAATAGCACCGTTGGGGTTTAGAATAAACAGAGTATCCTCACTGAAACATGAATCCGCTATTGCCCATGGGACATATTTGCTCAGAATACCTGATTCCAATAAACAGATTGAGTATGGGATTGTTCTTGTTTTTCCAAACAATTATCCTAAAGAAGCCCCGTTAATGTTCTGTAATGACCCGAAACTGCCCATCGGAGATATCGACCGCCATATAATGAATGATGGTATGGCTTGCTTGGGAGTTCATGCCGAAATATATATGCGGTGGCAACCTTCTCTCAATTTTATTAATTTCCTTGAACAGTTCGTTGCGCCTTTCCTGGCTTGGCAGGCCTATTATGATGTATATCAAAAGCCACCCTTCTGGGGAGAACGATCACATTATGGAAAGGGCATAATTCAATTCTATGCAGAACTACTTGGTAGAGAACCAGATCCTTCAGTTGCGAATTTTATCCACCTATTGGCTAAAAAGAACTACCCCAAAGGCCACACACTTTGCCCGTGTAATTCAGGATTGAAATTGAGAAATTGCCACAAAGAGTTTGTGGATGAGATGCGTAAGCGCATTCCATGGCAGGAGGTAGAAAAAGATCTAAACGCCCTATTACTGAGCAATCACAGGCTTAAGGAACGTAATCAAGTTATTTAACTTTTTTGGGCTACGGTATCAGGGCTACACTATTCACAGGTAATTGAAACAATAAGAAAAGAAATTTCACCTTAATGAGAAAGGAGGTTTCAGATGTCAAAATCTATTCATGACGAAATTGCTTCACGAATTGCTAAAAAATTGGGCACCGAATACAAGGCTCACGAGGGGATAGACATTGTTAAGGATAAGGTCATTGAAGTGGAAACTAAGAAAAACTCACTTTCTCAAGGCATACGGCAAGTAATTAGATCACAAAAACCAAGGTATCTTGCTGTGAATAATCCTAACATTATAAATGCTCTGGAGGTAACAAAAGGGACAGGCGTAGGTGTAATGGGCCCAACAGGGAGAATTATTAAGAGGGCTTCGAGAAAAGGGTGATTTGGCTTTTGGCGTCATCCATTAGATAGTTGGCCCGGTCAATTGTGGGTTATAATAGCCCTCTTAGATAGGAACAGCGAATGGATGGAAGGGGAGATAAGGCAATCTTTGGTCAGCTCCGACAGACACTACCGGGGGTGCGCAAGTGGATCGATGGTTACGTGGAGGCACACGCTCACTTGGCAGTTCCTGTCGCGGAGCTTGGCTTTGGCAGACTATCACAGTACTTCTATCAAAACCGCCTTGGCACTAGCAAAGCTGTAAAGGTAGATCGTGTGCAGGTTCCCCCGCTGAGCAAAATGGGAATGCCATACTTCGCCGATTTCGAAGAAACTACGTTTACAGGGATCACTTACATGGACACCTTCTTTCTTGCACCTTCAGTCCACAGCTGTGAGTCTACTCACTTCCACGAGCTTATCCACGTTGTTCAATGGGACGTATTGGGGCCAGACTTGTTTCTTATGGTTTATGCCGTAGGCCTCTTGGCACTTGGATATGAAAACTCACCTTTGGAGAGAATGGCTTACGAACTTCAGAGGGAGTTCGAGGCTGGTCACTCCATCCCGCAAGTGGAGTTGCAAGTCCGAGAAAAGACAGTACTAGTGGCAAAGACTGCAGACATCGGAGAGATCGGTGCCAGGTCTTGACGGGCTCCTACTCAAATGGCCCAATTCAAAAATGTCTGAAAATTTAAGTTTCGATGAATGGCAATTCAGGGGGGCGTCCAGAAAATTATAAGAATCTTATAAGGGATTTAGGTCATCCGCAAAAAAGCTGGCCCACCCAATTGTCGAATGCGGATTGCGGAATGGGGAATTCAAAATATTAGAAACAGCATGGATCAGAGCGCAAAGGGCATGGTGTAAACCTCAAAGTTGAAAGCTCAAAGTCCTCGTTCACTCATTTTATCTCGCCAGCAGAACAAAAAATCAGTTGACATTGTGATATAAACGGATTATGTGAGGCTTTGGGGTCAAAGCTACATTATACACTTTGCTTGATACAGAACGAGAGGGCTCTGGGCTTAGAAATTAAGGTGAGTCGGGTCTCGGGTCGGACCCAGTGAACTGCTTGATCGAATTAATGAACTATCGGGACGTTCGTGCAGAGCGTGCTTGGAAGTATCAGGAATCACGTGGCATCCATAAAAAAGCTGGCCCATTCGATTGCAGAATGCGGATTTCGGATTGCGGACTGCGAATGCCGAATTCAAAACTAAAAACAGCATAGCGCATAGCGTCCAGTAGATGTTAGACAGCAATAAAGGTTGAATTTAAGGGAATATTCTGATATATTGAGATTATCAGAATAAGGAGGATTTTTATGGAAAATATGGCTACCGCCCCTAAATTGGTGCGAGTCAGATCAAAGGGTCAACTCACCATCCCGCAGGATATGAGAGAGGCCTTAAGTCTTGATGAGAGTACAGGTCTCAATATCTTTCGGGTTGGCAAGGTATTGATTCTATCTCCCAAACGCTTGCAACGGGCCTCATTGGCTAAGGAAGTAGAGCGAGAAATGAAGCGTCAAGGATTGACCTTGAAAGATCTCATTTCAGATCTACGGGTTCAAAGGGAGAAATACCTTGCGGAAGCCTACTCAGAAGATTAAGGTTTTTATCGACACCAACGTCCTTATTGCTGGAGTCAATTCGGTTACCGGAGCATCAGCAACCATCCTGGACTTATGTGAGGCACGAGTTCTGCAGATGGTGGTTAGTCGGCAAGTTTTAATTGAGGCCGACAGAAATTTTGCAGCGAAGTTTCCCCAATTGGTTGGCCGTTTCCGTCAATTCATGCACAATTTAGCCCCTCTCATGGTTGAGGACCCAACGCCGGAGTCTATGGAAAAGGCGGCCACTATCATTGATCGCAAGGATGCGCCCATACTGGCTGCGGCAGAGAATGCCAATGTAGATTTTCTAATTACATTAGATAAGAAGCACTTTCTCAATCCAAAAACGAGACAGAAAGTAATGTTGAAGGTGGTAAGCCCAATAGAATTCCTACAATCCTTTGAGAAATTATTCCTTGAAGAATAACTTAGATGTCCGGTGTCATCCATAAAAAAGTTGGCCCATTCGATTGCAGAATGCGCCTGCCTGCGCGAAGCCGCTCCGGCGGAGGCAGGGATTTCGGATTGCTGATTGCGGAATTTAAAACTAAAAAGAGCATGGAGCACAGCGTCAACAATAAACCACTTGTTGGGGCATCGAGGAATCGATGGTTGAGAAGCAGGAGACATGGTATTACCCCCAAATTCCGCTTTCTCCTGACCGAACCCGGAGCAAAGGCTATTTCAAGTCGACTTGGTCAAGAACTCGGGTGAGCGAGATGACGATATGCCGCCAACCTGATGATTACAAAAAAGTCAGAGATTCACGTGACAACCCCTGTCTTTCTCCGAACAGATCTTCCATCCATTCCAAGCCGTGTCCGATCTCTTCCTTGCTGAAGCCAATGGTGATATTGACGCCACCATTCTGATTATGTAGACTTTTAATATATATGGAGAAGGAGAGCATTCCGTTCAAAATTCTTCGCTTCGTTTGCGCCTCTCGCGGGATAGAGCTTAGAGATACAACCCATTTACGAAAGGAGACGCCATATGGAAATGCATGAAGTAATCGCAAAGAGGAGAACAATTCGCATTTTTAAGAAGAAAGCTTCGGAAGAACAGCTCAAGAAAATTATTCTGGCGGGCACCCAGGCACCCTCAGCCGGAAATTCTCAGCCCTGGGAGTTCATTATTATTGATGATCAAAAGACTATCGATCAAATTGCGGAACGAAAGTATCAGCTTAGCTTAACGATGCCTCCTCGTGCTGGAGAAGGACAGGATAAAGTTCAAGAGAGGGCGGTCGGTCAGAGGAAATCATTCGAGAATGCGAGTGCTGTTGCAGTCTGCCATCAGAAAGGGGCGGCGGCAAGTGCCTGGCTTTGCATCGAAAATATGTCTTTGGTTGCGGTTGCCGATGGTTTGGGAAGTGGGATCGTGGTCTTTTGGGGGGAGCAGGAAAAGGAGGTTAAAAAAATCCTTGGTATTCCAGAAGATTATGAGTTAGCTGCCATTCTGAAGATCGGGGAACCAGGGGAGAAACCCTCTCTTCCTCCGAAGCGATCCGAATTCAGTTGGTTACACAGAAACAGGTTTTAATAAATGAAAACGGACTCCGGTGTCAGGACTACACTATTCACAAGTTCTTGGGTCAGGCATTGGTAATTCGGTAAAGGCTCTCTTATTTCTTTTGATCCCTGCGCTAATCCCTTTATTTTAAATTAAATCGAGGAGGCTCGGAAATCATGAAAATGAAATCGCTATCTATAGCAATCTTGGTGTTGCTGCTGGTGGCATTCGGCGACAAGATGGTTTTTGGACAAGCTGTTGGAGCTGGTGGGGAAACGCAAGGTGCCAAGACTCAAAGCATGAATGCCTTAATCAGTCAGGCTCAAAATGCCCTGAATGCCAAGAACTGGCAGGAGGCCATAAACCTTTTCCAACAACTCATTGTTGCTGATCCTAACCGGTGGGAGTTCTTTCAGGCGCTGGGAAATGCGCAACTCAATCTCGGACGATATGAAGATTCTGTCCGTAGCTATGAAAAAGGGGTCCAGGTGGCCCAGAAGGTGCTCTCTGGCTCCGCCCCTAAAGATGTACGAAATCCCGGCTCTGATCCTGCCAAGGCGAAGTCCGGGATAAGCCAGATGTTGATCGGAGAAGGAAATGCGTACCTTAAACTGCGTAAGAACAATGAGGCGATCGCTGCCTTCAGCAAGGCTGCAGAAATGTCCGACAATCCTGCCACCGCCTATTTCAATCTCTGCGCGACTCAGTATAACGTTGGCAACATGGAGGGGGCAGAGGTGGCCTGCGACAAGGCCATCGCCGCCAACCCTACTAAAGCCGATGCCTACTTCATTAAGGGATCGGCAATGTTCGGAAGGGGCAAGCTCGATGCCCGTAACAAGTATGTGGTTCCTGACGGAACTGCAGTTATGTTGAAGAAGTATCTGGAGCTTTCTCCTGGCGGCGCCCATGCTAACGATGTAAAAGCAATGTTGGAGGCGATAGGAGTCAAATAGGCGCCATACCTAATGGACTGAAGGCCAGGTTTTTACTTTTAATCAAGGGGGGCGTTCATAAAATTATAAGAATGTTAAAAGGGATTTAGGTCATCCATAAAAAAGGAGGAAATCCATTTGATCAAAAAACTATTTTCCTTTCTCGTAGCGAAGCTGAAGGGTTCTCCCAAAGTGGTTGGGGAGATCATGTATGGACTGTTGCTCCATGAGACGGTTCTGGTAATGAAAAAGGAAAGAGGGCACCTGGATAACCTCTTTATGCTGGTCATCTATGGAGATCTGATCGGTCTTCCTCTGCTTCCACCTTTTTATTCTTTGCGATTGCTGCCGCATATCCTCCCCTCTGTTAAAACATGGAAAAGGAGGGTTCTGAGAGAAAAGGATCTGACCGATTTCGTAGCACATGATCTTTAATAAGTGATTGGACCTAAGTCATTGGGGACGGGTTATTATTTTAGAATGCGGAATGCAGATTGCGCCTGCCTGCGGTAGCCAGAGAGTTCGGAATTGTTTTTATCCATTAGGTCAAGAATCAATATGGACATCAAGCTTGATGATGCACTGTAGGGGGAATTGAGTTATCTGTCTCTGATTACTCCGCTGCTCATACTGTGTCCCTCATGTTGCACTGACCAATAAACCAATAATAGAAATAAGATGATCACTAAGAAGAATCGGGCTACACCGGATATCATTGTTGTGGGGGGAGGTGCTGCCGGCATGATGGCAGCGGGGCGCGCAGCGGAGCGGGGCGCGAAAGTAATACTCGTTGAAAAGACACACCGTCTGGGGAACAAATTGCTCCTGACGGGCGGTGGCCGGTGCAACATCACCAACAAGGCTGGCCTCAAGGAATTCGTTAATGCCTTTGGGAAGAATGGCAGATTTCTCTATCGGGCATTCACCGTATTTTCGAACAGCGATTTGATCAATTTCTTCAGTTCCCGTGGACTGGAAATGAGGGTTGATCCTGACGGGAAGGTCTTCCCCGCCGATCATCGTGCCGAAAGCGTGCTTGCCGTATTGCGTCAATATATAGATGACCACCACGTTCGTATCCTTCACAATACCGTCGTAGCAAAACTTATTTTTCAGTCCGGAGAAAGCTTACGCGCTGGCGGTGTCAGATGTGCCGACCACAGCGTGTTGGATGCCGGAAAAGTAATTGTTGCCGCGGGCGGCATGTCGTATCCGAAGACCGGATCTTCCGGCGACGGGTACAAGCTGGCAAGACAATGCGGACATTCCATTGTGCCGCTGAGGCCAGGTCTCGTCGCGCTTGAGTCGGACGAGCCATTTCTTCAGGAATTGCAGGGGATAACGCTTAAAGACATTTCGCTTTCCGTGTGGGTGGACGGAAAAAAGAAGGTTTCAGAGAAGGGCGACATCCTGTTCACACATTTTGGTGTATCAGGCCCAACCGTGCTTATTCTTAGTGGGATCGTTATCGATGCGCTGGCTGCTGGCAGCCCTGTCGCCCTTTCACTGCAATTAAGGCCGGCTCATACAGTTCAAGAACTTGACCCTATTCTTCAGCGGGAGTTTGAGTCCTGCGGGACCGTCACCCTTTCACAGTATTTGAAAGATGCTCTGCCAAAATCGTTCGCGCTGCTCTTTGAACGCCGGTGCGCCGCCGAGCCGGGTAAGCGGTGTAGTAAAATCAGCCGGGAGGAGCGGAAAAGAATCGTCTTATGCCTTACAGATTTCAGAATAAATATAACAAAACCGAGGCCCATTGAAGAGGCGACCATCACGCGGGGGGGCGTATCGTTAGAAGAAATAAATCCCCAGACAATGGAGTCGCGGAGAGTGCATGGTTTATTTTTTTGCGGCGAGATGATTGATGTGGATGGAACGACTGGAGGGTATAACCTGCAGGCTGCATTTTCCACGGGATACCTCGCCGGAGAATCGGCAGCCGGAGCAGACAAAAAGGGGGCAGGCCGGGTCTTGAATTAAAGAGTATCGAAAGGAGGATAGATCATGAGACGATATCCATGGGTATGTACCGTTATTGCCGTAACGCTCGTCTTCAGTCTGTTCATTATTGGGTATGGGCCGAGCAGGGGCAGCAGCAATGATGACCGCTCGACCATGACCACAGAGACCTGGAAATCGATTGTTGATCGCGGTGGTGGCAAAGGGGTTTGGACTTTGACTAAGAAATCAGATGGGACGGTGACCGTTACCGGAGAGTGGACGTATCTAAACTCCACTACGTGTCCTTTCACTGGAGGAAGCGTGCCCCTCTCGGGCCCTGTTCTTTTGTTCACCGCTACGGGCACAGCGACGAATCCTTCCGCCCCCCCAGGATATCAGGATTCTCCATTTACCCTCAAAGTCAAGGGTATATTGAAGGACGGAAGGGGGAGTGGAACATATACCATAACCTTCTCAACTCCAGCGTGGTCGTCAGGTTTTTCAGGGGAATGGACAGCGACACGGACAGAAGGTAAAGGCGTAACAGAATAATCAACAGAAAGTACAAATAGGATACGGGGCCGGGTCTTGACGGCCTGTTGCTCAAAAGCCCAATTCAAAAATATCTGAAAATTTAAGTTTCGATGAATGATAGCCGGGGGTAAATAGAACCAAATAGCACCATTTGGCCAATTTTAAAGCTCATCAGCTCCTTAAAATCTGAAAAAGACCTTATCTCCCTTGTCACAGCCCCTTTGATCTGCTCCATCATTACCGATGGACTTCTCTTTAGGTAAGATCCATACCTCAGCAAAACCTCAATGTTCTGGACAGCAGAGATCAGGTATTCCTGTATCTGCACCCGCCAAAGCCCTCTCCATCGTGCCCGGTCATATCCATACCGGACTTGCGGCGAGACTGGGACGTAGTTGAAAATTAACACTTTTCCCCCTTCTGCATTACATTTGTGAGTGGGTATCATCCATAAAAAGGTTGGCCCTGCAAACAAGAGATCGCAAAGAGCATGGCGCATAGAGCATAGCGCATCACAGACATTTATATGAGGAGATAAGGAGATAGTATAATAATAGATTGCGGATTGTGGAATGCAAATTGTAAAAACGAATTTCAAAGTCATTGGGACATTTGGGATATTCCATAAGTAAGTCCTGGTAGAACTCCGAAGACAACTTAAAAATTGCGATGTTAACTTTGAGGAAGAAGATTGCCGAAGCCTTGGAAGGAGAATCTCTTGATTTGCGGGAGATTTCGCAATTGTTCGGGATCAAAGAAAAAGAAGTTCTTGATCATCTCATGCATATTGAAAAGTCAGTACATCACAGGGGCTTTACTGAAGTGGCTATAGTGTCACACTATTGACATATAATTCTACTTTGGGATGTTCCTACATTCATTGAAGCAGTTTAGGATAAGGAAAGTGGCAAAGAATAAAAACGAAATATTAAGATTTCAAAAGAGGCTGTTATATAAGTGTAAAGTGTAGGCCTGACACTTTAATGTACACTCTAATGTAAATTTAATATCTTTCTCGCTTCCGCGGGAGTTGCAATTTCCCTTCCGAATTCACGAGCGATTATTTTTGCTTTCTCAACAAAATCAACGTTTGATTTGGCCAGCACTCCCTTCGAGAGATAAATATTGTCTTCCATACCTACTCTAATATGGCCGCCGGTAATTACAGTCATGTACATTATTGTAAGATACGCCGCTCCTATCCCGAACGCGGAGAATGTTGAACCAGCAGGCAGCTGGCTTTTTAAATGCATAAAATTTTCTATGGTTGCCGTCATACCGCCTGGCGCGCCAAGGCAAAGCTGAAAGTGGAGGGGCGCTTTAATAAAATCTCTGCTGTAATAATACAGCGAATTGTAAAGCATTCCTGTATCAAATATTTCCAGCTCAGGCTTAATATTATTTTCAATTGCAAGCTTACCCAAATTTTCAAGAAACACCGGTGGATTAAGAAAAACAGTTGTATTCATCCAATTCATCGATCCCGCGTCATAAGAACACATCTCTGGTTTTAAATTTATTAGTTGTTTTGTTCTGTCTTCAAAGGTAAGGTTTGGATCCACAGACCCTGATGTTGTCAAATTAAGGACTATATCGCAGTCTTTTTTTGCTCTGATCAGGTTGACCGTCTCTTTAAAAGTTTCATATTTCATCGAAGGCGCTTCATCTTCCCCTCTTACGTGTATATGTGCTATGGCAGCTCCCGCCTTCCAGCACGCATAAACCTCTTCTGCTATTTCTTTCGGCTTTGTGGGCACATATGGAGTATTTTGTTTCTTAGGCCATGCTCCGGTAGGAGCTACAGTAATTATACATTTGTTCATGGAAATCCTCCTCAGAAAAAACTTTCAATTGATAAAAATTCGTTTAATGAAGCATTATAGTCCGATCATTTCGAAGATTATTTCATGGATCTTGGTCATGGTCTTATTTGAGAAGCCAAGGTTTGAATACTGTATTGGGAGGTTGACGCCCAGCTGGTCCAGAAAATTATCCCATAAATCAATCCATACCCTCTTTTGACAAACTCCACCGCTTTCTATCCGACAAATCGGGGCAAACAAATACCTGGCCGCGGCACCAGAAATAATGAAAAAAGACTCACCAATTCGGCTGACAGAAACGTAAGGACGCCTGTAATTATATCCTCTAAGATCACATCCACTCTGCGGCTCCTTTAGCTGCATATAGGTTGAGCCCCGTTGGAGGGGTAATGAGATCTATCTCACACGATAATCAATAATTATATTTGGCTACTATAAATGAGAAGATCTCAATCAGTTGCCAGAAATCTGCTCCGACAACTTCTTCAAAAATCCCACGATCTTAACGGCCACAGAAGATAATATCCTCCAGTTCGCCACGCAAACCCTTCAAAGCAAAACCTAGTATTCATAAAGAGAAGAAACATATAGTGCCCATTCAGCAGAAACTATCTAAATTCACCTAAGAATTTTCAATCAATTCCTGATTATGAAAAAAGTGTTTTCAGTTTTTGAAGAGAAAAACATACTTTAAGGCATCCCGGAAGCTACTAGGAACCCGGGATGCCTTAAAAACATTGATTAACATCTAATCATTTTCCCATACCCGTTTATTTCATCTTGCATCCTGTTTCCTCACAGGGTACTTCTACAGACTTTGCGGTAGTCATGCCAGCAGGTGCTTCGAAAGCATGGTTGAAATATTTTGTCTTTTTAACAATTTCAGTATACCATAACGGGACCTGTGCCTGGTGATCACAAGCACGCATCGTCCAAACACCAGCTGGACCGTCATAGGAAAGGCCTTCCCATGCTTTGATGACAGCCGCTACATCCATTGTTCCGGCTTTTTTGACCGCCTCAGCCCAGAACATCGTAGATAAATAAGCTTTTCCACGCAGCCATGTCGGATAGTATCCCTTCTCTTTAAAGAACTTAGCTACGAATTCCTCATTCTTTTTCGTGGGAATGGAAAGAGTGTAAACTTCGGCACCCATGTTGCCAATCATAATTTCGTCGTCGCCCAGTGCCTGAATTGTGAATTCATCATTGATATAGTAAGAGAACACTATCTGTTTCATCCCCATGGGACGCCCCTGTTTTAGGAGTATGGTCAAGTCATTGCCCCAGTTCGGCGTGAAGATAGCATCCGGTGTTGCCGCAATGATCTGACTGATATAGGGGGCGTAATCCTTTGTTCCGGCAGGATGGTAAAGCTCGGCCACGATTTTCGCGGAAGGGTTGACTTGGGCAAATTTCTTTTTAAATGCTGACAACGCCTCGTACCCAAAGGAATAATCCTGGGCGATGATAGCGACCTTCTTGTAGCCTTTCCTCGCTATCAGCTCGGCCAACGCATAGGAATGCTGGTCAGTATTGGCGCATGTTCGGAAGAAGTTTTTGCTACACTTTGCGCCGGTCATACTCGCGGCCGCCATTCCATAGCTAATCATGATTACATTCTGTTTTTCTGCAAGCTGTTCCATAGCAGCGCCAACAGAACTTCCCGTACCGCCGCAGAAAAACTTTACGCCATCTTTCAAAATCAGGTTTTGAGCTTTACGAGTTGCCACATCCGGTTTCAATTCAGAATCGATCGGGATAACTTCGACTTTGTTGCCGAGCAGTCCTCCTTTTTCATTAATAACTTTTGCCCCATAGACCACGCCATCCAGATAACGGTCGCCGATATCTTTGAAAGTTCCCGAGAGAGGCTCCGTCGCTCCGATTTTAATGGTGTCCTTAGCTGGTGCATAATCGGGCAGCACCACCATCAAGGCCAAAAATAATACACCTAAACCTAAACCAAACACAAAAATTTTTTTCATAAATGCCTCCTTTCTTCTTTTGTTAGTTAAATTTTTAAACCTCCAAGTAATTCTTCCGCGCATCTTCTGCTGCCAGGAGAGCTTCTGGATCCCCTGCAAAAACCATTTGCCCCTTGCTCATGATATAAAAACGATCTGCAATTTTGATGGCCGCCTTGAAATTTTGTTCCACCATAAGGACGGTTATACCTGATTTTCGAACTGCTACCAGCATATCCAACACGTCTTTTACCAATAAAGGAGCAAGGCCTTCCGTCGGTTCGTCTACAAGAATAAGGCGAGGATTTCCCATCAGTGTTCTTACTACAGTTAGTATCTGTTGCTCTCCACCTGAAAGATGACCACCCTTGCTGTTTGCTCTTTCCTTAAGACTGGGAAAAAGATCATAAACCCTGTCGATTGTCCAAGCCCACTCTCCTAAATTCTCCTTATTCTTTTGTCTGATTCCTATCAGAAGATTTTCATGTACTGTAAGGCTTCGAAAAATGCGCCGTTCTTCGGGAACATAGCCAACACCAAGATTGGCAATTTCAAAGGGCTCTCTGCCGATTAATTCCTGACCGTGGAATCGAATGCTACCTTGTTTCGGCTGGACAACACCAATGATACTTTTTAACGTAGTCGATTTGCCAACGCCATTTCTTCCAAGAAGACAGACCAACTCTCCCTCTTTTAAACACAAAGAAACACCCTGGAGAATATGACTCTTTCCATAATAACTATGAATATCATTTACTTCTAACATGGTCATCCTTCCCCTAGATAAGCGTCTTTTACACTCTGATCAAGCCTGATTTTCTCGGGTATGTCAGACATAAGGATGGTACCATAATGAAGAACGGAAATAGTATTGGCAAGTGAAAATACCACTTCCATATCATGCTCGATAATAATCAGCGTGCGACCGGCCGTCACTTTATCAATCATCTTGATTGCCTTATCTGTTTCCTCGCGCGTCATACCAGCGGTAGGTTCATCAAGAAGAATCAATTCTGGTTCAGTGGAAAGGGTCATGCCGATTTCCAAGGCTCTTTGCTGTCCGTAAGACAAGGAACTGGCTGCTTGGTCCTTGACACTCATCAGACCAACTTCAGCAACAATTTCTTCTGTTTTTTCAATTATGTCCCGATCAGAAGCAGGCTTTTTAAAAAAATGATACCGCAGACCAAGCCGGGAACGCGTTCCGGAGAGGATGTTTTCAAATACACTCAATTCTTGGAAAACATTCGTGATTTGGAAGGATCGGGAGATGCCATATCGGTTCAAGACGTGAGGGGGTTTCCCAGTTATATCCTGTCCCTTGAAAAGAATAGCCCCGGAAGATGGTTTGAATTTACCGCTGATAATATTGAAAAGAGTTGTCTTTCCTGCTCCGTTGGGACCGATGATGGCATGATGTTCTTTCTCTTTGGCACTGAAGTCAACACCTGTCAGAATCTCTAAGCCCGAAAAGTCCTTGTAAATATCCTGGACATGCAGGTAATCGCTCATGATATTAATCCCTCTGCCGCGGCGGATCTGGCGCCATTATTGTTCTTTTTCCCAAAAAACCGCTGCCGCATATTCGTAATGACCTCGGACAAGCCGCCAGGGATGAACAGCACCATGAGGACAAAGATGAATCCCATGAAGAGCGGCCAGCGATCCGTAATATTACTCAGATAGTTCTGGAGAATAATATAGACAAAGGCGCCCAGGATAGGCCCCCAGAATGTTTTCGTTCCTCCGACAAAGGTCATAAGTAGTACCGCTGTTGTCATATCGATACTGATCGCCGAAACGGAAACAAACTGGAAATGGAGCGTATAAAAGCTGCCGGCAAGTCCCGCCACCGCTCCGGTAAAAGTAAAAAGAATAAGGCGGCTGATGTTTGTGTTGTAACCAAGGAATTTCATCCGTTCCTCGTTTTCGCGCATAAGCAGAACAGTTCTGCCCATAGCTGTATGCGTAAAATACCAGCAAAAAGTGATCGAAGCTCCGACAATAATCAGAGTTAAGTAATAAAAGTGCGTCAGGCTGCCCATGGAAATGGAAGTAAACCACAGATTGAGATCCGGTCTCGTAATGCTGAGGCCGTCGTCACCGCCAGTGACGGAATGCCATTTTGTAGCCAAGGCATAAAAAAGTGCATTGAAGGCCAGCGTCAGCAGGGCAAAATATGCTCCCTTGTGCCGCAGAAGAAGACTGCCGATGATAAAACCTGAGATAATGGTTGTTACGATTCCTATCAATATAGCATTCCACAGGGCTAGTCCCGGAATATGAATAATCGCCACGGCTGTTATGAAGGCGCCAAGACCGAAAAACATGGCATGACCGAAGGACAGAAGCCCCGCGTAACCGAGAAGAAGATTATAGCTGATAGCATAAAGAGAGAAGATGATAATTTCTGTCAACATGTTCAGATAATATTGTTTCATGATAGCAGGCATAAAAGCTCCTGCCGCGAATAATGCTATAATGATGAAAGAAGTACTTTTCTGTTTCATTATTGTTCCTCACCAAATAACCCAGAAGGCTTGGTGATCAAAACAACAGCCATGAGCAGATAAACAAGCGCAATCGACAATTTAGGGAAAAGAAGGACTCCAAAAGATTGGAGTTCGCCGATGAGAAATGAGGCAACAACGGCGCCACCAAGGCTTCCGAAACCACCAACAACGATGACCACAAAGGCATCGATCAAAATTTCTTGGGCCATGCCGGGAAAGGTGGAAAGAAGAGGTCCTGCAATGACGCCGGCAAACCCCGAAAGCGCCGCACCGAAGGCGAATACACCCATAAACACGAAAGGCACGTTTACCCCCAGGATATTGGTCATTTCGCTGTCGTTCACAGATGCCCTAAGAATGATCCCCAGTCGAGTCTTATAGAGAATAAAGGCCATGACCGTCCCGACAAAAATAGCGCAAAGAAAGATGAATATACGGTATACAGGATAAGTTATTCCGAAAATCGGAATGGTGGAGCCAAGAAACCCACCGATGTTGACGGCTAAGGGGTAATTCCCCCAGTTCCATTTTACGAGCTCCGTGATGATATACGCCAGCCCAAAGGTCAGTAGAAGCTCCTGAACATGGCCGTATGCATGGACACGCCGAAGTAGAAAACGCTCAATCAAAGCACCGATGATAAATAGAATTACAGGACAGACCATTAGGGATAACCAAAATTGTCCCGTAAAATGTAACATGATCGAATAGGAAAAATAGGCACCCAACATATACATGGCTGCATGGGCGAAGTTCAAAACGTTCATCATGCCGAAGACCAGCGTGAGACCTGCAGAAACGAGAAAAAGAAGTCCAGCATAGGCCAACCCGTGGAGAAAAAAAATGGGAATTTCGCTCATTTGTTTATCCCTTGATATTGAGAGGTCTATATTCCCCTTTAGGTGTTATTTTTCAATTGCCTTTGACATCCCCGAGAATCTCGTTGATGATCCGAAGAAGTACTGAGTCTCGTTGCTGGATCACCTGTTTAATTTTCTCCGGCGTCCAGTTGTAAAAACCCTGCCCGGCTATGACTCCTGTTGCACCTTCGGCAACGAGGGTATCCAGAACTGGTGAAGGTTTTGGGGAAGATTCCAGGTGAGGAAAGAGATATTTTTCAATATCCCGCGTCAGTGCCAATCCAGCCAGATCAGCCGTTTCCAAAGGTCCGATAAAAGGCATGCGTATACCAAAGCCATATTTCACTACCTTGTCTATATCCTCGGCACTGGCGATTTTTTTTTCCCTCAAAGATATAGCTTCCCTCCACATGGCATGCTGGAGACGGTTGCCGAGAAATCCAGGAACGTCCTTGAGAACCCGGACGGGCACCTTCCCAACTTTTTCCATGAGCATATAGACTGTCTCGAAAACTTCTTCCGATGTAGATGCCCCCATAATAACTTCAACACAGGGGATGATATGGGGAGGATTCCAGAAATGGGTTCCAAGAAAGCGTGTTTTGTGCTCAAGTGCTGCGCTGATATCGGTGATACTTAAGGCAGAGGTGTTACTAGTTAAAATGGTGTCTGATGTCGTATATTTTTCGATTGCAGAATATATGCTTTTTTTCACAGCCATGTCTTCCGAAATTGCCTCAATGATGATCTGTGGACCCTTGCACAATGTTTGTAAGTCGATAGAAACAGTGATCAGATCCAGGCATCTTTCCCTATCTTCGGAATTTGCAAGCTTTAGCTGGATTAAAATCTTGAAATTATCGGCAATTCTGTCTTTTGTATTGTCACGCATGGAGGGATTTGCATCAAAGATGCTTACCCGGTAGCCTGCTGAGGCAAAAACCTGAGCAATGCTATGACCCATGAGACCAGCCCCGAGAACGCCTATATGCTTTATTTCATTAATTGCCATTATACTACAACCTCCCCTATCTAGCGTTACAAATGACCATGAGACACTTGACCTTTTTGTGTCCCACAGACTCACCGAAATGTGGCAATCCGGAGTCAAAATAGACGCAGTCCCCTTCCTCGACAATGTGCTCCTGATTATTGTGATGGAATTTCATCGTTCCCTCTAAAACATAAAGAATTTCTTGGCCTTCGTGTCGGTATATAGTCTGTTTTCTGGGATGAACCGGAAGCGTCAAGACAAACGGTTCCATCATTTTGTTGGGGAATTTATATGCGATAGCCTCGTATGAATATCCAAAAACATTACCATATCTCGAAATGATAGGCCTTTCCCCTTTTTTGACAAGGGAAAGGGGAACTGAGGAACCATCTTCTCCCAGAATAGAAGAAATAGTTACACCAAGGACACGGGCAATAATGCTTAGTGTGGAAACGGGAGGTGATTTCCCCAATCTTTCGACTTTGGATAAATAGCCTTTTGTAAATCCTGTCTGACTGGCGAGTTGCTCAAGGGTAATATTTCTTCTTATTCGGAAATGCTTGATTCGCTTTCCGATCTCCGTTTCGATAATGGCTGGTTTGTGTTCACTTTCAGCGTACATAAAAATACACCCCCAATAACAATTATCGTTTAAAATCTTGTAATACTAAGTATGTCAAAGCCCTGTTTTGGGACTATCATGAAACTATTTATTCTAATATGAAACTATTGTCAAGCCTTTTTTTAAAGAATTTTGCTTTTGACCACCTCGTAAGTGTAATATCGAACATTAAATTGATTTGACATTCTTACAGTTGTTTGATGTTTTGCAATAAGGGATGACCGGAAGGGCTGTTCTGGTTCAGCGCAAAAGGTAAAAGGGGACGAAAAGGTAAAAGTAAAAGGGTAAAAAAGGACGGTTCTATTTTATTGACATGGAAGATGAGGATTAATAGAATTGGGAAAGAGGGCTTGGGGGTCAAAGCTACATTATACACTTTGCTTGATACAGAACAAGAAGGCACTGGGCTTAAAAATAAGGGGACGGGACACGGGGACGTAATTGAAAATTGACACTTTTCCCTCTGCTTACCTAAAGGGCTCTGCGGCCAGGTCTTGCAATCACACATTTGATAAAACAAGAAACGGGGTCATCCATAAGAAAGTTGGCCGTTCCAATTGCGGATTTCGGAATGCGGATTGCCGAATGCAAATTGTAAACACGAATTCCAGAGTCGTTGGATCATTTGGGATATTCCATAAGTAAGTCCTGACAGAACTCCGAAGACAACTTAGAAATCGAGATGTCAACCTTGAGGAAGAAGATTGCCGAAGCCTTGGAAGGAGAATCTCTTGATTTGCGGGAGATTTCGCAATTGTTCGGGATCAAAGAAAGAGATGCCCTCGATCATCTCATGCATATTGAAAGGTCTATCCATCCGAGACGCCTTACTGAGGAACCGGCCTTTTGCCAACAATGCGGTTTCTCTTTCAAGAAACGGACTCGCCTGAGTACTCCAAGCCGCTGCCCCGTTTGTAAGAGTGAGCATATTTCCCCACCAAGATTTAAGATCAACCCTCCAGGAAGTTGAACGGCTCCGGTGTCACCGGTGCAGCCCTGAAAAAGTTGGCCGTTTCAAATGCAGAATGCGGATTGCGGAATGCGGAATCTCAAACCAAGAACTGCCTGGAGCATAACCTCGTAGGTAATTAGGCAACGGGCCATTAAGGGCAACCCCTGACTGCTTTTTTCAGTCAAGTTCTTTCGATTATCCTGACTAAGTTTCCAAGTTAGCTTTTTAAGCCAGGTTAAATTCCCCTTGACATGAGTTAACATCAAGGTTAACATCACTTTGTGGACAGAACAGTCATCTTCTATAAGACTGTTGATGGCAAGTGTCCCGTACAAGAATTTCTCGATTCTTTGCCCGGGACGGTTGCTCAAAAGATAGTCTGGGTTCTCAGGTTATTGGAGGATATGGATATTCTGCCGGTTTTGTATTTCAAGAAGCTTTCCGGAACGGCGGATATCTAGGAGTGCAGAATTCAATTTGGCTCAAATGCCTATCGCATCTTTTGTTTCTTTTTAAATAATTCGATTGTGCTAACCCATGGATTTGTTAAAAAAAGTCAAAAGACTCCTGCCCGTGAAATAGAGAGGGCAGAGGCTTATCGAAGAGATTTCTTTAAAAGGAGGGTATAAATGAGTGACCTAACAAAATATATCAAGGAGAGGAAAAAGAGAGACAAAGCATTTTCCAAAGGGTTTGATGAAGGTTACGAGCAGTTCAAAATCGGGGTCGTGCTCCGTCAGGCTCGTGAAGAGGCGGGAATAACCCAGGAGGAGTTAGCTCGCCGTCTTAAGACCAGGAAGACTGCCATTTCAAGAATTGAGAACCATGCAGAAGATATCAAGTTATCCACCTTAGAACGCGTTGCTGGAGCTTTAGGGAAACGCCTACAAATCAGTATTGCCTAAAAATAAGTTTGGCTACGGTGCCCCCCATAAAAAGGTCGAAGGCTCCATTGAAATAAAGATGGGGAGACGCGAAACGAAAGAAGGGGAAAAATGCGGATTTCGGATTGCGGAATGCGGAATTTATGCTGAGTGGCGAAGCACAATTTGGGGTGCTTGCATTTCCCAGTCAACTACAATAATGGGGATGGGTTCCCATTTCATGATAGGACAAAAGCGATGAGCCTGATTGAAGAGATAAAGAAAGCTCTTAGCATGGAAATTAGATCGAACTCACAAGGATCGGAATATCTCGAAGCAGTGCTTGACAAGAAGGACCTTGCATTGCTTAATTCTTTATTGGAAAAACACATAGGCCTCGCCGCCAAGGAATCCAGAAAAGAAGCAAATCTGCCGAAAGAAATTGAGGAATTAGTTGATTCTTTGGGTGGTTTGCGGAAGGGGCAATCCTTTTTCTATAGGCAAGATGGTAATCGAGTGATATACGCTGCCATTTGGCCCTGGGAATCCAATCCTAATAAGATAACATTAAAGTGTGGTGTAAGCGAGATCGGTCAGGGGTCAAAGCTTTTAGAACATCCATAAAAAAGTTGGCCCTGCTCCAAATACACGCATAGCGCATGGCAAAGATTTATACCAGGAGATGAGGGGATAGGGAAATTCGGGGTGCGGAATGCGGAGTGTGGATTGCGGAACATAAAAAGCAAGATAAGGAATAAGGAAATGGAGGGAATGAGGAGTGCCAAATGCGGAATGCTGACTGCGGAATGGGGAATTGAAAACACAAAGAGCAAACCGCAGAGAGTGAAGCGCATAGCGCGAAGACCAGGCTGAAAGCTCAAAGCTCTCTATACCGCTGGGTCGGTTGAGCGAAATGGACATCGTATCCACAACTAAGTTGACATCAAAAATTCTGGAGGTTGATGATGAAGCATCACGTGAAGCGGTTGATCTTTGTTTTGGCCATCGTTCTGATAAACCAGGCTGCCCAGGCGGTTGAGATAGGCGAGGTTCCTCCAAAGGTAGAGTTAAAAGAAAAACTGGGAGGACGGCTGGATGGAAAACCTTGGAGCAGCGAAGAGTTACGGGGGAAGGTCCATGTCCTTTTTTACGTGGACCCTGATGAAAAAGATACGAACAACGATGCCAGCGAAGCTCTGCTCAGAGAGCAATTTTCCAGCGATAAGTTTCAATCGGTTGGGATCATTAACATGGCAGCCACCTGGCTTCCCAATTTTATCATTTCTTCTGGCCTTAAAGATAAACAGAAGCGCTATCCGACAACCATTTATGTGCGGGATTACAAGAAAGTGCTGGTGAATACCTGGAAGATTGCCGACAACAGCAGTAATGTTCTCGCCTTTGACAAACAAGGGAAATTGATCTTCAGAAAAGACGGCAAGCTCACCGCGGAAGAGATCCAGACGCTCATCAAGGTCATCCGTAATCATTTGTAATCTTTCTTCCGTCTCGGGTCTTCTGTGGATAGAATGAATTAGTGTCATCCATAAAAAAGTTGGGCCTATCAATTGCGGATTTCGGATTGCTGATTGCGAAATGTGGAATTTAAAAACTTCGAGAAGAAGTATCTTCCCATGTAGATCGCGGATTAGACGCGAGTCGGATCGGTAGCCTCTTGATTTTGGTAAATCTTTGGGCCTGACTGGCTGGCTGTGTGCGCTCCCGAGCGCGCAACATGAAAAGATATCTACCCCGTTAGAAATAATGCCCCGCTGTTTCGCAGTCGCGCCTGTGGCGGAATTACATTCTAGAA
The DNA here is from genome assembly GCA_963827685.1 of uncultured delta proteobacterium. Classification (GTDB taxonomy): domain Bacteria; phylum Desulfobacterota; class BSN033; order BSN033; family UBA1163; genus UBA1163. The sequence continues at coordinate 522,262 of CAWHBU010000004.1, forward strand.
TAATTCCGGAGGGATCTAATGCCCCGCTCGGCTTCGAGTCGTAACGACTGGAATTTCTAACGGGGTGAACCTCTCCGGGAAGCACAAATTTTCAGGCGCTTCCATTTTTCAGTCCAGAACTCCAACCTTTCTGAATGGCCTGAGGATGCTTCATCATTCTACGGGGGATGGAAAAGCAGCCTGCTCCCAACTTCTTGAAGCTTGTCAATTATCTCCCTTTTGTATCATAATTCTATCAGAAGGGCGTTCTCGGCGTTGTTTGGAATGGATTGGAAGGTTATTATGGCCATTAATGATCGAATTGACATCCACCCTAATGGCTGTATTTGTTTTTTATTTGACGGATATCGAGATCAAGAATTTGAAAAAAGTGTTCAGGGAAAGCAGGACCGACAGGATTAAAGCACATCAGAAGGGTTATTGATAAATATTTAGAAAAATCCAAAGAGAATGAAAGGGGAGGAGAAGAGATGGAAAGAAAGAAAATCATCTATTTATTTCTCTTGGTTGCTCTTGCTCTCGTTTTTTCTTCATGCCACCCTCGTCATGTTTCAGACGTTAAACCTAACATGACGAAAGAAGAAGTGGCCTCCTTGTGGGGGAAAACACCCCTGATCACCTATGGAACGATTAATGGGAAATCTGTTGAAACCTGGGAATATCATTTTTCAAACTCCGATTCTATCTGCCGGGTTACTTTTTCTCAAGATAGAGTCGTGTCTACCCAATGTCATCCTCTGCGAGCTGGAACGTACTGGTCTTATTCACAGCCAGGGCAGAACAAAGCGGGACCTCCTCCAAGTGAACGGAGTGTGGTACGGGAGGGCTATTTTGCAATGGAGCTAGCTGAGGTGCTGAACACAGGAGAGGTTAAAAGCGAGGCGGAAGCCGAGAGCAGGTTGGCTTCGGTAGGTATTGCACCCAAGAACGGATGGATCGCAGATTATCCCTTGACGCCCGATGTTATCGGAGAGCTGCGAAATGCCGTGGGTGAAGCCGCGGATTCGGGCAAGATAGCGATGAACCGGGAGGAGGCCATCAGGGCGTTTCAGGATCTGATGACAAGTATCGAAAGTCAGGATGCCGGAGTTGAACCGCCTCCTGGTATCCAACCCTATCCTGAGCCATATTATTACCCTGGGTTCTATTATTACCCCTACTTCCCCTATCCATACTACTTCGGTGGTTATTATCGTTTCCACCACCCCTATCGCCGTCATTGGAGGTAGCAAATGGCTCGGCCTTTTTTGTGCGAATTTTAGAGGGCTTCGTAGAAGGCTTCGCGGTCAGGTCTTGCAATATTACATCTATGAGTGGTTGTCATCCATAAAAAAGTTGACCATTCCAAATTCGGAATGCTGATTGCGGAATGCGGAATTTATGCTGAGTGGCGATTTCAGATTGCAAATTCCGGATTGCAGATTGAAGTGCTGCATTGCGGATTGCGGAATGCGGATTTAATGAAGAAACAATTGAATGGGTGATTGGGTAAATCGTTGAGTCGTAGAGTTAATGAGTCGTTGAGTAGTAGTTGACGGAATGAGGTGAGGTTCGTTTGGGAGACAATTTGGAGTTAAAGCAATGAGGGTCCTTCTCATTTCCGCCAACACGGAAAAGATAAATATGCCCACCTTGCCCCTCGGTCTGGCGTGTGTGGCCGCTGCCACCCAAAGAGCAGGGCATGAGGTGGCCATGGTGGATTTGATGACCGAAAAGGATGCGCCGTCGGTCCTCAAAAGGGCTATCGAAGGATTTCATCCTGATCTGATCGGGCTATCTGTGAGGAACATTGATGACCAGAATATGGAACATCCCAGATTCTTATTGGATCCGGTTAAAGAAATCGTAGCGGGTTGTCGAAGTCTTTCAGGAGCCACGATTGTTTTGGGTGGAGCGGGATACAGTGTATTCCCGGAAGGCGCCCTGTCCTTTTTAGGTGCAGATATGGGAATTCAAGGTGAGGGAGAAGTGGTTTTTCCGGACTTGATAGAGCGGATAGAGCGGGGTGCCAGCCTTCTGGGATTGCCGGGTCTTTATCTGCCCGGTCGGAGCCATCCGTGTAAAAGAATGTTTGAGAAAAATTTGGATAGACTGCCCCTTCCTAATGCCGACCTTTGGCCAGCACCCTCTCAAAAAGAGAAAGTCTGGATGCCAGTTCAGACAAGACGTGGATGTCCTTTGAACTGTAGTTATTGTAGCACCGGGGTCATTGAGGGTCGGATGGTCCGTAGACATTCTCCAGAAACTATTGTCAAGTGGATTGCTCGGTGGCGGAAAGCTGGGGTTGATCAGTTCTACTTCGTCGATAATACCTTCAACCTCCCGGCCTCCTATGCCAAGGAAGTCTGCCGTAAGCTCATCGATCGAGACCTGAATATCAGATGGTGGAGCATCCTTTACCCTATGCATGCAGATAAAGAACTGGCAGCGTATATGGCCAGAGCCGGCTGCGAGCAAGTGAGTATGGGATTTGAAAGTGGCTCTGAACGAATCCTGAAGAATATGAACAAAAGATTTCACCTTAAAGAGGTGCGACAAATCTCAGAGATATTATCTGAGCAAGGGATAAGGCAAATGGGATTTTTATTACTTGGAAGTCCAGGTGAAACAAGGAAGTCCGTTGAAGAAAGCCTTGCTTTTGCTGACTCCCTTAAATTGGACACCTTGAAAATTACTGCAGGCGTTCGGATTTATCCGCATACCGTTCTGGCAAAGAAGGCCGTAAAGGAGGGCATGATTGCTTCTCACGATGAGCTACTTTTCCCCCAATTTTACCTGGCAAGAGACCTTGAGAATTGGTTGCCTGATATGTTGAAAAATTGGGCAATGGCAAGACCTCATTGGATGATTCCAGATTACAGTTGACGTATCAAATTCTGATGATTGTGTTATTGAGAAAAACAGGTATCCATTCTTAACGGGCTGTTGCCCAAATGATGCTTGCAACGATTATACATTCGAGCTATAAGCATGGCAAGACAAATCAGGAATGGAGATTTTGCCATGATGGGACAACAGACAGGAATTCAGCCGAAGATCTTCTATCATCATATGAACCTGGAACAAAGGATTCCCCGGACACACCTTCTGAGAAGGATTCAAGAGCAGATTGACTTTAACTTCATCTATGCAGAGGTCAGAGACACCTATGGGGGCAACGGGAATGTGTCCATTCCCCCTCCTGTAATCCTGAAGATGATGTTGCTGTTAGTTCTTTACAATGTTCGATCGGAACGAGAGTTAATGGAAACGATCCCCATGCGTTTAGACTGGCTATGGTTTTTAGGGTACGACATAGACAGTGAGGTGCCGGATCACAGTGTTTTGAGTAAAGCCAGGGCGCGGTGGGGAGTGGAAGCGTTTAGGGGATTTTTTGAGCGAATGGTGTGGCAATGTGTGGAGGCGGGGTTAGTGGACGGCAGAAAGATCTTTGTGGATTCGAGCTTGGTGGATGCGGATGCATCGAACAACTCCGTGATCGACACGCGATCGTTGAAGGTTCAACTCCAGGAGGGCTACAAGAAGCTGGAAGCACGATTAGAGGAAAAGAGCGAGAGCACGGATTCCTCCAGGAGATACGTTAAAGAGAACAGCCGATACATTTCAACGACCGATCCGGATGCATCGATAGTGAATCGTGGCAAGCCCAAACTCTCCTATCAGGTTCATCGGGCAGTGGATGAGCGGAGTGAAGTGATCACGGCGATCGAAACGACAACAGGAGATGTCAATGAAGCGCATGAGATGATTCCTCTGATAGAGAGCCACCATTTAAATACAGGGGTCAAGGCGGATACGGTGGTGGCCGACAGCAAATACGGGACGATCGAGAACTTTTTGGCGTGTCATGATAGAGGGGTAGAGGCTCACATGCCGGATTTGAGGGAAATCTCATTGAAGCGTACAGAAAAGCAGAATATCTTTGGGGAAGAGCGGTTTGAGTATGATCGGGAGAGTGACACCTATCTTTGTCCAGCTGGGCATCGGTTGAAGCCTAGGTCATTACATATGAGTCGGCAAAGTAGAGATTACGCTGCGCCCAAGAAGATTTGTGCGGTATGTGACTTAAGAGAGCAGTGTACTAGAAACAGATCAGGTCGGACAATTAAGCGACATCTGAGGCAGGAAGATCTAGACAGGATGCGAGAGGCGAGTCGATCGGCCAAAGCGAAGCGGGATATCAAAGTGAGGCAGCATTTGATGGAGCGTTCCTATGCCAGAGGGACGCGGTATGGATATGACCGGGCACGATGGAGAGGGCTTTGGCGGGTGCAGATACAGGAATACCTGATCTCTGCTGTCCAGAACATTGAGGTTTTGCTGAGGTATGGATCTTACCTAAAGAGAAGTCCATCGGTAATGATGGAGCAGATCAAAGGGGCTGTGACAAGGGAGATAAGGTCTTTTTCAGATTTTAAGGAGCTGATGAGCTTTAAAATTGGCCGAATGGTGCTATTTGGTTTTACTTACCCTCGGCTATCATTCATGGAAACTCAAACTGTCAGATATTTTTGAATTGGGCTTTTGAGCAACAGCCCGTTAACATGAGACACGGGAAAAACGGTGCCCTCCACAAAAACTTAGCCCGCTCAAATGCGCGCATAGCGAAGAGCGCAAGGCGCATCGCGTACAGAACATTATTCAAGAATCAAACCGCACGGCGCATGGCGCAAAGCGGGCAGAAGGGAGATTGGGAATCAAAGCACCATTTCATAAGACCAACACCATGATGGATGAAGGTGCGTATTTGATGAGAGGGTGGATGAATGCACTTAAATCACATCGATGATTTATTAAAAGAAAGGAGGATGTTATGCTTGCAAGAGGGAAGAAAGGAGTTGCTGTTGGAGTTGGGTTTTTGGCTTTTTTTGTTTTCTGGAGTCTTCCTGTTGTTCATTTGGTGGCAGCAGACCCTATCGTGGGTGAATGGAACTATACCACGTCCAATCATTGGGTAAAAGGCATTCCTCCAGCAGGTAAACCAAGCAAGGGGATCCTTGTCATTACTCAAAGTGGTGATCAGTTTAAAATGGAATTTAAGTCAGGTATGGTTTTTAATCCTCCGGAATTAAAGTATTTTACGGGCAAGAAAAAAGGTGAGGATTATATTTTTTCAAATAGTGCGACGGTGGATAATGAAGGAGGAGTTGCTAAAAATAGCTGTAACCTGAAAATGATAAGCAACAACCATTTCAAGGGGAAATCATATTCGGAGTATCGTCACAGAATGACGTTTGATTGGGGATTTGATATTGAATTAAAGAGATAGGATGGCCCGAGGGTGGAGAGGAGAGAGCAGAAGGTGGATAAGAACTTAAGAAGTTCAGAGTAAGAGACAAGCCGAAAGCTGATACCTGAGGACTGAGAAGCGAAGGGTAAACAATTCTATTGCAGAATTCAGAAACCGCCTGCCATGAGAGGAGGTGCAATGACAATGGAAGACCTTGTCACCTGGCTTTGTAATATTGAAGACCTTGCCTGCAATTTCCATAAACGGGATGTCATCAATATCTATTCCCTGGAAGGAAGGATAAAAAGAAATGTTTGAAACTGCTATTGATATCCTGCGTGCTGCGATTGTAGGGGCGATATTTTTATATTTGAGGTCGATGCGGGGAAAAGAGAGTTTCCACTTTGGAAAGGGCTGGATTTTAATAATGATTGGCTTTGGACTCCTCTTCTTTGGTGCGGTTTTGGATATCACCGATAGTTTTCCCAGTTTAAACAAATATGTCATCATCGGTAAAACGAAATATGAGGCGTTTCTAATGGAGGTGGTCGGGTACCTTTTTGGTTTTGTCTTTGTTGCCATAGGCTTCTGGAAGTGGATACCTGCTATTATCGCCCTCAGAAAAGAGAAGATGGAATTGGGCAGGACCCGTGAGGAGCTGGAATTGAAAGTTGAAAAACTCACAGTTGAACTCAATGCGGTTCGCGCACAGCTTGAACAGAGTAAAACTCGGTTACATGAAGTTTGCGCCTCCTTGCAAGAGGGCTGAATAAAAAGATGGGGGGATGCGGGAGATAATGCAGTGGGGAAATAAGGGGATGCGATGACGGGGAGATGACAGAGTTTGAGAATTAAGAATGGAGGGATTAAGGGATTGAGGAATTCAATGGCGGAGTGAGGCATGCTGAATTCAAAAGGTCAGAAGGTCAAGGGGTAAACTTTGAGATTGAGATATTGGGTCCTCCATAACAAGTTGGCCGTCCCGCGGCTGTCATCTATTGAGGATCTCCAGTTGATTCCTCTTTGACCTCCGAAATCGTAGGGGCTGAAGGTTCGGAAAGATCCCGGACCTTTCCGTGCTCGTCACTCACCATAGGGCATAATGGATATCCGGCATGCGTCTCAATAATTATTCCACAACTCCCATCCGAGAGGACAACCCGCCGCCCAGGAGCCAATACATTCAACAATAATAGAAACCTGGAGACATATTCCTTGTGAAGTCTTCCGGACAAGGCATCCTTGATCAGAATCGTTGTGGCTTTGGCCACGGTCAAAGCCGGCCGATAGGGGCGAACGGTGCGAAGGGCATCGTAGACATCGGCAACGGCTACCAGAAGGCTCGCAAAATGCAGCGTGTATTGCGGTAGGTTCTTCGGAACTTTCGGATATCCAGATTGATTGGCCCCCATGTGGTGCTGGTAGGCCACTACCGGGAGGAGCGGGTTCGACGATTCCACACCCGGGATATCGAGGAGGAGCCGTGCGCCACAGAAGGGATGTTTCTCCATGAGGAGCCACTCATTCGGTTCGAGAGGACCGTTGCGGTTCAGGATCTCTTTAGGAACCTCCTTCTTCCCGAGATCGTGGCACAGAGCGGCCATGGCGATCGCGTTGACCATCTCGTCGGAAACCTGGAGTGCTTGTGCCAGGGCCGACGAAAGAACGCAGACATTGAGGGCGTGGGTAAAGGTGTAGTCATCAAAGTCCTTCATTTCACGGATGGGCTCAAAAAGTTCTCTGCCAACGGCGAGACGGGCCACAATTGCGCACACGACCTCGCGAGCCCGAACGAGACCTTCGGGCTTTTTGGATTCAAGATCGGAAAGGACTTCCTGAGCCTCAGCAAGAAATCCCATATATCCCGTAACAGCCCGGGTGATGACCGAATCGGGTTCCACCCGTCTTTCCAGTTTAAGGGAGCCGGCAACAATTTTCGAACTTCGGTAGGGTATCCGACTCTTGGAGATAACATTTTCAATCCAGGCTGTCAGATCGTCCTCACCCGTATCGGCCTCGATTTGAACGCTCTCGAATCCGAGTTGCTGGAGTGATTGAAAGAGAGCGCGAAAGGACACAGGAAGGGTTTCTATCTTCCGGTCCTCGACAATCGTATCATTTCCGAGGAAAGTGATCCTCACAGGCCGTCCCCATTGCGCAAGCTTCTGGGAAGCTTGCCGAGCCGATTGGAGAACCTGCTTGGTCCCTGAAGGGTAGATTCGTCGCACCCGAAAGAGAGCTCCAAGAGCGTGAAGAAAATAGTCAAGGGCATTCTGGGCCATTGCTTTTCTCCTTTTTTCCGAGATCCCGGAGGCTCTGCTCGGTCTGTGATCTTCTTTCCTGTTCCCTCTGCGGGTTAGAGAGCGAGGTCTGAACTCTCTTCAAAGCCTTGAGGGCTTCCCTTACGACCTTTGGATGGTGATGGTTTGAAAGAACCTGGAGGGTCGGAAGACCCTGGGGGAGCCCTTGCTGTCCAAGAACGATGGCGAGATTACGGGCTACATACCAAGGGCTGGTGCGGGACTTCGTCACAAATGTTGGCGTTGCGGCCGAAGAGAAGCAGGAGAGGAGGCCTACGAGAAAATGGCGCGTAGAGATCTTTTTTTCTTCCGCGAGCGCCTTTAGCGCTGTGTCGAGGAGACACCTTTCGTGGTTCACGGCGAAGGTGACCAGTGCCTGCTGTTCTGCGAACGACGTTTTGGCAAGGCCCGAGAGGCCCTTTTGAAACAAATCCTTAACAAAAAAAGGGACAGAATCGAGCAGACCCGGGAATGTTCGATCCACAAGCTTGACGAATCCGAGGACACGGAATGGGCCAAGTTGCTCCGCCCGGAGCCTGATGCGGTCGAGGAGCCTTTTCCTAAAATCCTCTTCTTCCCCCAGAGCCAATGCCAGGATCAACTGGTCCAGGTATTCATCAGGTTCCTCGTGCAAAATCAGCGAGTCCTCCCCGGGGCCCGTCGAGGCAGAAGGATTCATCAGGAATTCGAGCGAGTCGGAGTACTCCGTATCCATAAAAGGGTTTTCCGTCAAATTGATAATAAAGTCCTCTATCGTCTTCCACACCTCCGCTGCAAAGCCCCCGTCTTTCCCGGGAGAAAGCCTGGACCTGACCAATGAAAGAAGTTCATCGGTTTTGGTGAGCGGGGCAAAACGGCGGTATACCTCTACAAACCTTCGAGTCCCTTGGTTACCCATCGCAGCGAGGCCTGCGAGTAGATCGACAAATCGTTCTCCATCAATCTCCCTCAGAAGAGAGCTCTTTCCAGGCCCCAATCGCTTGGACTCTCCTTCATGTCCCACAATACGCACGAGATCCCTGGCAGAGACGCACTTTCCCATTTGAGCCAGGTAGTCAAGGATGTCTTCGCGCTGTCTATTCGGGAGAAGGGACAAGGCATCCTCCAGACGCTCTCCCAACATCAGCAGCAAACTCGAGAACCCTTCTGAATCGCCATGCCCCGATTCCGTCCATTCGTTCTTGGCGGCTTCCCAGAATTCGTCGGAGGCGAGGGCTGAGGCAAGCTGTTCAGGGGGTGCTTCGTGACTCATCAAAGCGAGCCAGGCATAACGACGCCTTTGTTCCGGGTTGTCCTCGGAATCTTTAACCGTATTCGTGATCCCGCTATGGATCTCATCGAGCTTGAGGGGTTCAACGTCAATGGCGAAGACTTCGGAGCGGAGCTTTCGTCGCAGTTCATCCCCTTCCAACCTGGGAACGGACATCACTTTGGCGAAAGTCCAGACATCCTCGAGGGTCGCATCTTTCGTCCAGGATATTTTGAGCACTTTTCGCGCGTGAAGCATCGAAGCGAGACCACTCGCCTTTCCGGCGACAAATTCTCCCGACACGACCAGTTCCTTGGAGGTGATGCCAATCATGAGAGAGCCTTGGGAATCGAGGGGGGCAGAGTTAAGAGCGTTCTTAGCGACTTCCAGAAGGGTCGGATGCTTGGCCGGGTAAACGCGTACGCCGCGGATGAGGTGCAACAGGTTCAAAGCGAATGCCTCAACCTTTTTGGAGAGCAAAGAGACTTCTCTATTTTTCGGTCCAGCCATGGCGTCCATAGAAGAGACCGTAGTCCGCATGAATCATCGTACCGTCTATGCAGATGTGCGGAATGCGAACTTGTCTGCAATGTCTGACTAAGCAAGTTCAATGCCAGAGTGGGAGAAACCGCTCAAGTCTTTGTATCAATAGGGTATATTCAATCTGTACCCTTATCTCTAGAACCGGGGGGTGACCTTTTTTGTCGCCAAGAACGCCTCAGAGGTGGGTTTGGCGATGCCCAAAAAGACTGCAGAGGGCAGGGCGAACAGCATAAATGCATAAACCGCTTTCCTTTCTTCACCCTCCGTACAACCTTATTCGCTGCTTCTTCTCTCTTCGTGATCTCTAATTTTCCCATTGTTTCAAATGATGGGCCTGGGACGAAATCAACAACGTGAGTTACATTCTGTGCTCCGAAGCCGGTCTTTTTTGACAAGGAACTCCGTTTCTCTTATATTCCACCTAAGCCAAAGCGAGTTCCTACCATTTTTTGATTGGGTTTGAGGAGGTTATAATGAGAGTTGTCAAAATCAGTGAAATAAAAAAGGAATCACTCAGCGGCCCCCTTTTTACCGCCCCGGATGTGACGAGACAGGTCCTTTTGCCGGACAGTAAAGAGTTCAGCACCAATGTTGTAAACTTCGGGAAAGGGGTTCGCAACAAATTTCACGCCCACGACAGCGAACAAATCCTGGTGGTCACTTTCGGAAAAGGGATGATTGCCACAGAAACCGAGGAGAAAGTGATTGCCCCGGGAGATGTTGTGATTATTCCCGCCGGCAAGAAACACTGGCACGGTTCGACCAAAGACTCGGAGTTCTCGCACATTTATGTGTCTCGTTTGGGAAGTAAGTTAACTCAATTGGAAGAATGAAATCCGGAGCCGGTCATAAAAAGTTGGTCCTCTTCAAACAGGAGAAAGGGGGCATGCGTGATTGATTTGAACCTGATTGGTAAGAAGTACGGCCCGATCCCCTTCGCGTACACATGGAAGGACGTGGTCCTGTATGCCATAGGTATCGGTGCGCAGGCAGAAGAACTCCCCTTTGTCTACGAGAACGCCAAAGGCGGGTTAAGGGTCTTCCCCAGCTTCAGCGTCGTGATGGGCATCCGTCTATTTATTGAAATCTTTAAGGATATGCGGGTGGACCTTTCCAGATTCATTCATGGGGAACAGGCTATAAAGCTTTTTCGCCCGATTCCACCCGAAGGGAAGACCCTCATTGAAGGTCAGATTGCAAATATCTATGACAAGGGCAAAGGGGCGGTGATTGTCTGGCGGATGAAGTTCATGACAGAGGGGGGTGAGCCACTGGGCGAAACCGAGAGCGGCATTTTCTATGTGGGCGAAGGGGGCTTTGGCGGGGACCCCGGGCCCAAGGCGGAAGTGCTTGACCCTCCTCAAGGGGCCAAGCCGGATTTCACAGCCTCCTATTTTATTCCCGAAAACCAAGCGGCCCTCTATCGCCTCAACGGCGACGTTAACCCCCTGCACGTGGACCCTGATTTTGCTAAGAGGGGTGGTTTTTCCCGCCCGATCCTCCACGGTCTTTGTACCTACGGCTACGCGGTGAGAGCCATTTTATACAAGGCCTGCGATGGAGATGTGAAGCGATTCAAGGAGTTCAAGGCCCGTTTTTCTGGAGTGGTCTATCCCGGCGACACTCTCGTGACAGAGGGATGGATGGATAAGGGCGGGCGTTACCTGATGCAGTCCCGCACTGACCGCGGGGTGGTCCTCAGCCAAGCCTATGCCAGGGTTGACTAATAAAAGATAAGGGAAACACCACGAAACGGCAGGCAGGGATGGCAGAGTTTATATTAGCGTTGCAAGAAAAGGCAGTCAAGTGTGCTTCCAGACCTTTAGAATGCGGTTTTTTTGGCATGTTTTATGGGTAACATGCGATGTCACCCGGGGTGACGTTTGCCATTTGCTGGACGGGCGGAGCAGCGAGACGTTTAAACGTGCCGCTCTAAAGCTCCTCCAGCACCCCCGACTGCCTTTCAGAAGGTTTCTTATGCAACTGGCGGGTTTATATTCTGTTTAAGGTGAGGGTTCATTCGATGGCTTCATCGTGCGAGGAATATCGTTACCAGCAGCAGCTGCTTGCCTTAAAGAAACGTTTGGCTGAGGATAAGCTGATCCCGGAAGAACGGGAAGAGATCGAGAGGCTGGTTCAGGAGCTGGAAAGAAAATTGAAAATGTGAACGTGTAACAGTGACAGAGAAGAACAGGATTCTCGATGACGATGAAAGGTGTTAGAAAGGGTTTTCCCGTCGCATTCCTTTTTCTGACTGTGGCGATGGCTGTCAGTTGCTATCCTGTACTGAAAAAAGAGGCACAGCAGCCGGAGGAAGCTCTCAGGCAGGTCCGCTTCCTTTCTCCCGAGTTCCGCGATGACATGGATCGTGACTCCTTGATGCTGGCCGTCAGAAGAAACATGGAATACCTGGGTCGCCTCGGTCCTGAGACAGTATTTCACTACGGGCCAGACGATTTTACCGTCCAACAGGTGCGTGAGAGCCAAGAGACTTTCCTGGATCTCGTGGCAAAAGGACTTGATCCAGATCATCTGAGCAGAGAGATCAGGGAGAAGTTTCGGGTTTACCGGGCTACGGGTCGGGTTGGAGACAGAAGGGTACTCTTCACAGGGTATTATGAGCCCATTTATGAAGGAAGCCTGGCTTCTGATGAGGTCTTCAAGTATCCGCTGTATCGTTCGCCTGACGATCTGATAAGAATTGACCTGTCTCTCTTCAGTGAGAAGTTCAAGGGAGAGAACATCGTCGCGAGAATCGAAGGCAAGAAGGTCCTGCCTTACTACTCCAGGTACCAGATTGAGGCAGAAAGGGTGCTGGAGGGAAAGGGTCTTGAGATCGCGTGGCTAAAAGACCCGTTGGATGTGACTTTTCTCCACATCCAGGGATCGGGCAGGCTGAGGCTCCCCGACGGAAAGGAACTCTTGGTTCACTACCAGGCCTCCAATGGCCGACCCTACCGGAGCATCGGGCGGTATATGATCGAGAAGGGGTTTCTTGCGCGTGAAGAGATGTCCATGCAAGCGATGAGGAGATACTTGACCGAGAACCCGGAGATCCTCGATGAGGTTCTGAATTATAATCCCTCGTACGTGTTCTTTCGGCAGGTGGAGGACGGCCCTTTAGGCAGTCTCGGTGTCCTCCTGACCCCGGGAAGGTCGGTTGCCTTAGATTCCAGGATTTTCCCAAAGGGAGCCCTCGGGTTCATCGTGTGCCACAAACCCCTTATGAATGACCGGGGAGAGATCATTGGGTGGAATAAATTCTATCGTTTTGTCATAAATCAAGACACGGGTGGGGCGATCAAAGGGGCTGGAAGAGCAGATATCTTCTGGGGAAGCGGCTCCTACGCCGAGTTGACGGCAGGGCACTTGCGGCATGAGGGGGACCTGTACATTTTGATCAAGGAGCCTTAAGCGAGAAAGGATTCAGGGTCAAAGCTAAAGAATAAACTTTGAACGTTTGGAAAGGCCAGTTAGCTACAGGAAGAGCTGAGGTGTCATCCATAAAAAAGTTGGTCAGTGGTTCAGGGGCCAGGCATTGGTAATCAGGTATTAGTCTAAGAATCGGTCAACGGTGATCTGATTTTCGGGGTAGGTTGATGAAAGACATTTATGAAGAGATGATGGTTGCCTCTCGAGTGATTGCCGCCTCTTTTCCTCAACCCAGCTTTTATGTTTGCTGCAGAGAGCCGCTTGACCTGTCTCGCTCCCTTTTTGATGAGGACGCACAGGTTATGAAATGCCGCACCCTCGTCCTCAACGAGCTAAAGGAGGACCTCGGCCATGGAATCGATCACTGTGAAAAGGTGGCCTTGGAAGCCGGGGCCTTGGCTTATATCGAAGGGGGGAGGCTTTGCCTGGAGGAATCTTTGAGGCGCGAAGCTTGCCTCCTGGCCCAGATCGCCGGCCTCCTGCATGACCTGCGGCGTAATGAAAAAGAGCACGCCAAGGCGAGCGCCTCTGCGGCCTCGAGAATGTTACAGGAGTTCTCCGTCTTCCCTAAAAAAGGAGAATACATCGTGCAGGCCATTGCTAACCACGAGGCCTTCGTTGAGCCAAAGAGAGTTCGTTCACCTGTGGGCCAGATGATCAGCGATGCGCTCTACGATGCTGATAAATTCCGCTGGGGCCCGGACAATTTTACCCAGACCCTGTGGCGAATGCTCCGCTCCTCAAGGGCGCGCATCGCGCCCCTGATTCGCAGGTTTCCGAAGGGAATGGAAGGAATCTCTGGGATCAAAGAGACCTTCCGCACGGAGACGGGGAAGATCTATGGACCGGAGTTCATCGAGTTGGGGCTTAAGATCGGGGGGGAAATCTACCTGTTTCTCGAAGAAAGATTCTCTGACGAACTGCAGCAAGAGAAGACAGAATGAGAATTCTTTGGTGGCCTCCAACGCATGGAGCCGCCGGGGCAAAGGCTACGGTCAGATTTGGGAAATTGAGGTTTGTTGCCAGCTATAAAAAAGTTGGCCGTTTCTAAATGCCAATTTCGGATTGCGCCTGCCCTGTACCCTGTTAGGTTCGGGGCCTGCGGCAGGAAGACATATTCTAAACTCCTCGCTTTCCAATTATGGCGAGAGGTGTTCGGTGAGACGATGACTGGTTTCGGCCACCATGCACCATATGATATCTAAAGGAAGGTGGGACTCGATCGTTGAGTCGAATAGAACACTGACCTTGGGAGGAAATTCCGCATCCCCTTTCCATAGAATATAAGCCAGAGGAACTTTTGGAAATACCTCTAAGGCAAATCCCTTATCTCCATAAAGGATTTCACTCCCCCCCAGCCTCTCACCTGTTTCAAGAAATGCCTCTGGATCCTTTCCGAAAAGGTTCACCAGGTCCTCAACCTCAAGGCGATGAGGACCCCGGAAAAAGGTGGATCCTCCCTTCAGATCTTTCTCGCTGACCCACGTGTGCGTCGGTTTGATGTCTTTGGCTTCTGTCAGATACACGAGGACCATCAGAGAGAAATAAGGATGGAGTGATTCCTCAACGGGTTTATCGTTCCATTCCACGCGCAGAATCTTTTTTTCTTTTGGGAGGATGAGGTACCGCTGATTATAGACTGGCAATAAAAAGCCTTCTCGGGCAGGGTGATAGATGGCTTCTGTTCGGTTACACACATCCGTCGGATGAAATTGGGAAAGTCTATCCCAATGGAAAGGGTCAATCACTGCTTTTGTGTTGGTTTCCTCTCCCATTTTGTCCTCTCTTCTTATTTTAAAATAATGATAGTTTAGTTTTATCTCATTTTCAATGAATAAGTGATAAGAGTAAAGGGGAAAGGAAGATGGCCCATTTCCTGTCTTAGAGACCCTATAATGATCTTCAGCGTAACCTCACATATCAAAGGAGATATTCGCCCAAAATCGTTCTATTCCCGACAATATGTCACCTCCTGTCAGAGCATGTTCCAACTCAAACCTGTATTTGTAATTTAAATTAGGCTTTAAACATCTGTTAGTTATGAAGCTGAAGAAGTAAATTTCTCTCTGGCACAATTTTTGCTGTAAAAGTCTATAAAATCAAATCAAATAGGGGCAATGATGATACCGTTAGTGGAAAAGACCGTACCCTCAGAAAAAAGAAAATATCCGAGATTTAGTGCCGATTTCCCGGTTAAGTATAGTACAACCAGCTCGTTCTTCAAAAGCGCTCGAGTTGACAATGCCAGTGAAGGGGGATTACTTGTCTGCCTTCCAGAGAAAATGCATATTGGTGAGCATCTGGCGTTGAAATTATTTTTTCCTTCCCGTTCTGAATTAAATATTGTCGAGACGGTGGTCCAGGTGATATGGATGGGTATTCGTCTGAGGAAGGATTGGACGTGGGATTATCGGACTGGAGTGAGATTTGAAGACATTGCTCCAAAGGATATGACGACTTTGAAAAATTTCTTAACAAGCCTCGCGCCAAAATCACCGCCCGCTTCCTAACGGCAGTGTCAACCAAACCGAGCCAGCAGAATTTTCGAGAAACCAGTTAAAAGGTCCAATTCGTTATTATCGATTTCCCCCTGGAAATAGCGGACGTTGGTCCCGGACGGCGTAAGTCTTCAACCGAGATAATCAAACACTATTTTTAAATTCATATTTGTGATAATCTAAAATAGTAGACAGCCTTTTTGTTCAGGGGCATGAAGGGTTCTTCAACAGACCTGAAGTCAGAGAAGAAGATAGATTATTCATGAAAAGAGCCGTTGCTCAGCTTTTTCGCCCGACCATCGCCAAGAAATTGCTCCTCGGATTCCTATCCCATGGGATCTTGACCATCCTCATTGCCTTCATCGCCCTCTTCAGCCTTCAACGCTTGAATGAAATCAATAATCGGATTATAGGGCGTGATGTTCCCTTGGTGGAAATGACCGATAAAATGATCGAGGCCCTGCTGGCCCAGGAACTCTATGGACGTCGCTTTTTCATCCTCAGGAGTTCGGAGATGGAGGCGCTCTTCTGGAAAAGAAGTGAGGAATTCAAAAAGCTCCTGCAGCAGATGGGTGATCTTCCAGATGTCTCCGACCTTCCACTCGATCGACTATCTATCCTTCACGAAGAGTATAACCATTTCTTCAAAACAGGATTAGAGAAGACGAAAGGTTTTTCTTCCCGCACCCTCCAGGATCGTGATCAACAAATCGGGCAAAGTCGGGAAGAACTCATTCAACTGGTAAAAAGGATCTCTTATGATGCCAGGAAGGACCAGAATGAGAAAAGCCTGAAGACCCTGAGTGTTGGCCATTCCGCTTTTTGGATGACTGCCGGATTGAGTATCGGCGGCCTTCTTCTGGGAATCATCATTGCCCTGACCATTACCCGTCGCATCTCCCATTCCATCAATCAATTAAAACTTTCCACTCGGGAGATATCGGGGGGGAAGTTTGACCGTCTGCCCGAGGTTCATCATCAGGATGAATTGGGAGATCTCTCTCAGGCTATTCAGAAGATGGCACAGAGATTGAAACATCTCGAAGAGATGAATCTCGACGCCAACCCACTCACTCACCTTCCCGGAAGCGTCGCCATCGAAAATGTCTTAGATAAAAGGTTAAAGGAAGAAAGCCCTCTGGCCTTTTGCCAGCTTGATTTGAGCAACTTCAAGGCCTTTAACGATCGGTACGGGTATGTCAGGGGCAATCAGGTTATCCTGACGACGGCCAAAATTGTAACCGAAGTGGTCAAGGCACAAGGAAATGAAGGAGCCTTTGTCGGACATATCGGGGGAGATGATTTTGTCGTGGTCACTTCTCCCGAAAGGTATGAAAAGATTTGCCTCGCCGTCATCGATTCCTTTGATAAGATGGTCCATGATTTTTACGACCTGGAAGACCGGCAGCGCGGTGCCATCCAGGGGGAGACGCGGCAAGGCCAGAAAGTCTCCTTTCCCATCATGACTCTGGCCATTGCAGTGGTCACCAACCAGCACCAGCGGCTGCAAAATCACGTCCAGGTCGGGGAGATCGCCGCGGAGCTGAAACATTATGCCAAGTCTTTTCCCCGCAGCATTTTTGTAGTCGATCGGCGCAGGGATAGCGTTTCCCCTCAGGGAAACTGAAATATTTTGCCACCACCCCTATCAGTAAATCTATTCATTGTTGGTGACAGGAATAGATTCTATCTTCCCCTGCCTTAGCTTGCCTATCCCAGCGTTCCCCTCTTCAGAAATTGTCGTACTCGATCTTGGACATTACGGGAACTGTCAGTGACTTAGTGTCTCAACTAATTTTCTCCTTATTTTTCTATTTGTTAATACAATTTTTGTGAATTCCTCAAAAAAATGTGAATTTTTTTCTTATTTAGTAATTAAATTCACATCGTGCTCAATTAGAATCCTTATTAGTTTCAACCTATTGCCGAATGTGATATTTTGGCATGAAACATGCTGCATCAATACTCAAATATTGTGAAAGGAGACTATGATGAATCCAGCGGCCACCGAATTGGTCCTCATCAATTCTTTCATAGTTCTTTTGATCTTTATAGACGCGATTATTAGAATCGGATCCAGCACATCAGATGACTTTGACCCAAATTGAATTTTCCTTTTATCTTTATATGTAACAGAGAAAACACCCTCTCTCTTCCTCCACATTCAACCTTTAACCGCTGAGAGTCCGCCGTATTCAAGGAGTACGGCGGACTCTCTTTGTCCCTCAAGCCGTTAAGTTAAGCGGTAAATTCCTTTTGTTTTATCCATGGCTACTAAGCCTTCAATAACATTGCAGAAATTTACTATTACACGTTGGGGTGTCTACGGAGGAACCCGGAACACCAGGGAGATGATGAAGAATTCGTGGAACTCTGATGCCAAGAGGGTTTGAATACGACAAGGGAGATGGTTCGGTATGAGGCCTTCGTGAAGGGACTTTAAAACATTCGCGGAATCATATTTAAGAAGTGGTGAAAAACGAAGAGGCCAGGCAATTGCCTAACCTCTCATTTTTATTGGTGGAGCTGAACGGGATCGAACCGTCGGCCTCTTGAATGCCATTCAAGCGCTCTCCCAGCTGAGCTACAGCCCCACGGAGATTCAAAATAACATAGTGAAAAATACGTTGTCAAATCCAATTTCCCGTCGATTTACACCCCGTTCCCTTGAAGGGAGAGGGTGAAAACGAAGTTCGTCATTTTTGGAATTGACATACGGAATCGTTTTTCTTATATTTGTTTTCATGCCGGAGTGGTGAAACTGGTAGACGCACGGGACTCAAAATCCCGCGGGGCTTCCACCCCGTGTCGGTTCGATTCCGACCTCCGGCACCAATTATTCGAACAGGTTTGATGTTTTTAAGAAAAGATTTTCGGAAGGGTCATTGGAAGGATTTGACCATTTTTTGACTATCCCATCATTGGTATCAACCGAACCATATCATTTCCCGGTCACACCCGGTCTTTCCGCCCCTGACTGAAGGGTTGCATACAGAGGGTTCGTTTGCTTTTCCCTCCCTGCCCATGCTAAGATGTGAAAACTTTTTCTTGAAGACTCCGACAGGACCCTGGAAAAATCTTCTTTCAGCGGCCGACTAAGGACTTAAACTTATGGCAGAGATCATTCCCTTCAGGGGACTTCTGTATGATGTTTCCAAGGTTTCTATTGAGGATGTCCCTGCCCCTCCTTATGATATTATTACACCTGAATGGCGGGAATCATTATACATGAAGAGCCCCCATAATATTGTAAGGATAGATTTTGGTAAAGAGGAACCGGGAGATAATGAAACCGAAAATAAATACACACGGGCCAGGAGATGGCTCGATGCGTGGATCAAGGACGGCGTATTGATACGCAGCCATAAACCTTCATTCTACGCCTATGAGATTATCTATACCATTCACGGTGTAAGAAAGCGACTCCCCGGATTTCTGTGCCTCGTGAAACTCGAAGAATTGGGTAAAGGGAGCATTTACCCACATGAATGCACACACTCTAATCCAAAACAGGACAGGCTGAATCTCCTGAGGGCTTGTGAGGCAAACACCAGTCCTATCTTCTCACTCTATAAGAGTTCAGCGGATGGAATATCCAGGATTCTCTCAAGGGTCACCTGTACCAGGCCTTATCTCCAGGCTGCCGACATCTCCGGTAATCTGCACCGGCTCTGGCAGATCGATCGGCCCGAGGAAATAGAAATCATTAAAAAGGAGCTTGCCGATAAGCCTGTCTTTATAGCCGACGGACACCACCGATACGAGACTTCGTTTGAATACCAGAGAGAAATGTCGGCAAAGAAGGAATCTTCTTCGCACAGGAAATCCTATGATTACACCCTCATGTTTCTCGCCAATTTGATGGACGAGGGAATCACCATCCTTCCGACACACCGGCTCATCAAGGAAATTCCAAAGGATATCCATGGGATGATTTCCAGATATTTCGAGATCGAAACGGTAGCCAATGATTTCGACATCCGCAAACGGCTCTCCGGCAGAAAGAATGTTTTCGGTTTCTTCAGAAGACAGGAAAAAGCGTGGTCCGTTCTTAGTTATCGGGCAGGGGATCTCTCGGAACTCCATCCTGACCTCAGGGACATCGATGTGATCATCCTGCACGAGGTGATATTCAAGAAGATCCTGATGAACGCGGAAATCGGATATGAGATGGATGTTGCGAAGGCGCTCGATCAAGTGAATCATGGAGAATATGCGGCCGCTTTTTTCCTGAATCCGACGCGGGTTGAGGATGTCGAAAAATCAGCCCTTTCCTCAATGAGAATGCCACCGAAGTCCACTTATTTTTATCCGAAACTTTTGACCGGATTGGTATTGAATCAATGGGAATAATCCCATCGGTTTTCATCGGATCAACAACCAATTTCTCCAAGGTCCTTTGTCACGTTCTTATCCATTTGACCAAAATTTAATCATCTGATGTTTGTTTTTGACTTTTCCCTTTATTTTTGTTATTTTGTTCTTCACCCTAAGCGTCAATCATCTTAGGCCATTAAGAAGTCCAAATTGAAATTATTCAAAATCCTCCTCATCCTTCTGGTATTTTTTCTATTCCTCCAGCCCTGTTTTGGATTCACTGACGAAGAAATTCAAAAATTCCAGACTCTGTCGGTCGACAAACCCGTCGGTGAAAAAATTGCTTTCTGGGCTGAGAAATTTGTTGGCGTCCCGTATGATACGGATCCACTAGGGGAGTACGTTTCAAAGGCAACCATTGTAGCGGATGAGAGGGTGGATTGTATGTATTTAACCTTTAGGGCAGTGGAGCTTGCCTTGAGCCGCACCCCTGAGGAGGCCATGCAAATAGCCTTGGACAAAAGATTCCATTCCAAGGGCGTTCTCAAGGATGGTCGGGTGATGAATTATGATGACCGTTTTGAATATGGTGAAGACATGGTTGAGAGTGGAAAGTGGGGTAAGGAGGTGACCTCTGAGGTTGGGAAGATAATGAAAATAAAAGGGTCAAGGGGAAAGGATTTTGTAGAGATCCTTCCCCCGGGCACGCTCCTGAAGGAAATGAAGAATTTAGAAAGTGGTGACATTGTCTTTTTTATGAAAAGGCCTGAAGCGAGGATGAAAGGAGAAATTGTCGGCCACATTGGAATTCTCAAGGTGGAAAAGAGTCCGAAGAGTGGGGGAGGCAGGGACATCTATCTCATTCACGCCAGTGGCATGAAAGAAAGAGGTGGGGCGGTGAAGAAGGTTCTGTTCAAGGAGTATCTTTCGAAAATGCCCTTCGCCGGAGTCAAGATCACCAGATTTCAGTAAACCCCGTTAGAAATTCCAGTCGTTGCGACTCGAAACCGAGCGGGGCATTATTTCTGACCGGGCAAAAATCTCTTTCTCCTTTTTCCATCACTCTTGTATCCCCCAAATTTTTTCATTGTCCAGAGAGAAGAAGGAAAGTATAATATCAAACAAGAGATTAGCAAATGAATAGGAGGCGAGAATCGTTTTATGATCCGGGCATTCAATAAACACTATCGTAAGGCTATCGATCTTATAGAGGACTGTTCGACGAGTGAGAAGATGGAAATCGCTGAGAGGGTAATGGAATGGTTCCGGGAATTGCCCGAAGAGTATATCATCTCCCTGGCGATGTTTTTTAATGAAGTCATCGACGATCTTGGAGATGAAAGCTTAGAAAAGATCACTTTAAGAATGAAACAAAAGAAAAAAGAGGAAAAGGAAGCGGAGGAAGAAGAGGAGGAAGAGGATTTGGAAGAAGACGAGTTCGAGGAGGATTACGAGGACGAGGATAAAGAAGATTACTGACTTTTTATTAAGATCATACCCGAAAGCCCTGCCCTGTGGGCGGGGCTTTTTATTTGGAGGCTGGGACGGCCCGATTATAGGCCCAGCGTTCCATCCTTCCCATCTCTTCCCTCATGGTTGTGGAGAGAGGGACGATATTTCCCGCTGAGATCACCAGATCGTGTTCATTCATTGGCCGGCCTGAATTAAAACCTTCGATCATCGCCCCGTTGACCGCCTGCTCGATTTCTGCACCGTTAAACCCCTCGGTTACCTTGACCAACATATCCAAATTGACCTGGGACAAATCTGCGCCGTTTTTCTTCAGATGGATGGAGAAAATGGACTTTCTCTCTTGAGCCTTGGGCAAGGTGACAAAAAAGATTTGGTCAAAACGACCCTTTCTCAAGACCTCCGGGGGAAGAAGTTCAATCACATTGGCTGTCGCGGCGATAAAGACGAAAGCGCTTTTTTCCTGCATCCAGGTGAGAAAGGAGGCAAAGACCCGGGATTGAGTCCCCCCTCCTGCTTTCTGGCTTTGAATGCTGATACCCGCTTCGATCTCATCGATCCAGAGAACACAAGGTGCTACCGATTCCGCAGTCCGAAGGGAAACCTGCAGCGCCTCTTCAGGTTCTCCGATCGTTCCATCATAAAGCCTGGCCATGTCAAGGTGGAGCAGAGGAACCTGCCAGAAAGAGGCAAATACCTTGGCACAGAGGCTTTTCCCACATCCTGAAAGACCGGTGATCAAGACCCCCTTTGGGAGTTGGAGACCAAAGGACTTCCCCTCACTGCTCAACACTTTGGACCTTTTCTTCAGCCAATCTTTGAGGTTTTCCAGCCCGCCGATGTCTTCGAGAGCAGGCCGATTGGTCACCAGATTGAGGATCCCCGATTTCTTAATGAGCTGCCCTTTTTCCTCAATCACCGCATCGATCAAAGAGGGATCAATGGCTGTCCTTCCGATCAGGGCACTCCGAAAGGCCCGGGCCACCTGGTCGAGAGAAAGACCAAGGGCTGCCTTCACCATCCGATCCTTCAATTCCGGTGTCAGGGATTCTGTTAACTTAGCAGCCTGGGGACTTGCGGAGACGACTCCCATCAGGGTTCGCTCCACTTCCATTGCATCCGGCATGGGAAGTTCGTAGACCACCATGTCCCGCTTCAGTTCTTCTGGAACGACCAGAACAGGAGCCACGATAAAAAGCGTCGCGTACCGATTTCGAAGAGCACGGTGGAGATCTTTTAACTTCCTGGGAAGGGAGAGGTCTGTCGCGAGATAGGGGTGGAGTCCCTCAAAGAGATAAAAAGCCTGTTCCGTACTCTGGATCACTTTATCCAGAGCCTCAATAAAGTTCTTCGAATTCCCAATCTTTTCATTCTCCCCGACCAATCCTTGGAAAGGGTTCCAGATGAAGAGTTTGGGCTTGGGTTGAAAGGTGGCGCTGAGTTCTTTGAGCAGGTCTTCGACCCGATCTTCTTCATCGGATTGGATATAGACAATGGAGGTCTTCGACAGAATGAATTTCTTTAGATCTTGCAGAATTTGTTGTTTTTTAGAGGTTTCTTCCATAAAATTACTAAAATTATACATAAATTAATATGGGACGTCAATCTTATTTAATGTTCTTATTTAATGTTCTGGTCCAATTCGGACACTGGACTCTCGCCTGCCAAAGAACTTGCCTGCCTGCGCGAAGCCGCTCCGGCGGAGGCAGGTTCGGCGAGCAGGTCAGATATTGGACATCAGATAAGCATTTCGCACAGGTTCAGATTCAGATTTAGAATTTCTCAACCTCAACCTTGGCCTCAACCTCGGGTTTCATTCTCCTGTCTGAGGTCTATAGTCTTACTGTCTGAACCAAAGAATGTTCTGAAAAGTGCTTGAATATTTGCCCGTTCTCCAATAAAATTGAAACATCAGGAGAAAACCATGACCGTCCATATCGATCCGATTCTGGTTCAACTCGGGCCCATTCGCGTCAGTTGGTATGGGTTAATGTATGTTTTCGGGTTCTTCGCCTCCTATCTCCTCGTCCGGTATCAAATGAAACGAAAAGATTTCGGTGTTTCAAAACTGGACGTGGAAAATCTGTATTTTTATCTCATTCTCGGGTTGATCATCGGGGCGCGCTTAGGGTATGTGCTATTCTATGATCTCAAGAGATATCTTAAAGATCCCCTTGAGATCTTTGCCATCTGGCATGGCGGCATGTCTTTTCATGGAGGGTTGATCGGCGTCCTCATCGTTGCGATTCTTTTTTCCTGGAAGAATAAAAAGCCGTTTTGGAAGATCGTTGACCTTTTCATTGTCACCGCTCCGATTGGATTGGGTTTAGGGAGAATTGGTAATTTCATCAACGGGGAGCTCTATGGTCGGGTCACTCAAGTCCCCTGGGCGATGATCTTCCCAAGTGGAGGCCCCCTTCCCCGGCATCCCTCTCAACTTTATGAAAGCGCCTTGGAAGGAGGCGTCCTCTTTTTGATCCTCTGGTTTCTGAAAAATAAGAAACTTCCTGATGGCGGGCTTTTAGCAGTATTTCTTTCTCTTTATGGGGTATTTCGATTTTTTGTGGAATTATTCAGGGAACCGGACGAACAGCTTGGATTTATCCTCGGTCCCTTTACCATGGGACAGACGCTTTCATCCTTTATGATTGTTGGGGGAATTGTCCTGTTCCTCATCTTGAAGCGCAAGGAGTAGGGAAACGCCCTCTTTTTTTGCGAGAGGTGATTTTTACTTTTTCTTTTTTGCTGTTCTCACCGGGGCAATCATTAATCGAGGATCGAGTAAACGATTTAACTCATCCCTTGAAAAAAGTCCTTCTTCTTCTACCACCTTGCGAATAGTCTTATTCTGCAGGTAAGCCTTTTTTGCGATCCGGGCTCCTTCCTCATATCCAATTTTCGGAGTCAACGCCGTGGCCAGGGCTAAACTTTTTTCAATCATCTCTTCGCAACGCTTACGATCTGCCTTCAATCCCTGGATGCATTTTTTCGAAAAGGGGTTCACCGCATTGGCGAGGAGGTGAATGGATTGCAATAAATTGTAAACGATCAATGGCATCATGACATTCAGTTCAAAATTGCCGCTGAGCCCCGCCAGGGTAACGGCGGAGTCATTTCCAATCACTTGAACGCATACCTGGATGAGGGATTCTGGGATAACAGGATTGACTTTCCCCGGCATGATCGAAGAGCCAGGCTGGGTGTCCGGGAGACGAAGTTCCCCAATCCCACACCGAGGGCCCGAACCCAGCCACCGGATGTCGTTAGCGATTTTAATCAGACTCACTGCCACTGTTTTCAGAGTTCCGCTCATTTCTACCAGGGCGTCTCGTGCACCCTGAGCCTCAAAATGGTCGGTCGCCTCATCGAAGCGATAACCTGTCTCCTTATTCATGAGGGCGATGGATTTCTTGGCAAAAAAGGGATGGGTATTGATCCCTGTCCCAACGGCGGTTCCTCCCAAAGGAAGTTCAGAGAGGGACTTCATGCCATTCTCGATTCTGTGAATTCCCAATTCGACCTGGCGCGCATAGCCTCCAAATTCCTGGCCCAGGCGAATCGGCGTGGCGTCTTGGAGATGCGTTCTTCCAATTTTAAGGGTGGAATAGAATTCTCTTCGCTTAACCTTTAAAGCCTTATGGAGATCGCTCAGGGCCGGGAGGAGTTTTTGCCGGAGGAGGGTGACCGAGGCAATGTGGATAGAAGAAGGGAAGACATCATTGGTCGATTGACCCAGATTCACATGGTCATTGGGATGGACAGGCCGATAGATCCCTCTTTTGCTTCCCAAAATTGCATTGGCACGATTGGCAATCACCTCGTTCGCATTCATGTTGGTGGAAGTTCCGGAGCCGGTCTGAAAGATATCCACCACAAATTGTTCGTCCCACTTTCCCTCCATCACCTCTTGAGAGGCCTGTGCGATGGCCCTGGCGACTCTCTTTCCCAGGAGGCCCAGCTCAGAATTCGTCTTGGCCGCAGCAAATTTGATCAGACCCAGGGCATAGATAAATTCCCTCTGAAATCTCCAACCACTGATCGGAAAATTCTCAATCGCCCTTTGGGTCTGAGCGCCATAGTAAGCTTCTTTGGGGACCCTGACCGGGCCCATCGAATCTTTCTCAATTCGGTATTTTTGATCTGAGCTCGTCATCTTTGGCCTCCTTCTTGTAACTCGTTCTGGTTAGTTCGTCTGACGGAGAAGAGAAGAATTCCTTTATTTTCGAAGCAGGCGTCTATCAAATATATAACGTTCGACACCGGAAATAACCACTCTGTTCATGTCCGGATGTTTTGGATTGATCAGTATGTTGAATTCATCCGGGACAACCACCGAAGGGACACGGAGCAAAAGTGAACGCATGGCTATGGCCCATTCGGATCCCAATTCAGCCAATTCTGGAGGGGCGGGGTAGTGCCGCCAATTCTTTGGCAGATCGGCTATCGAGATCTGTTCAACAATGATGTCATCCGGTATATCAAGACAGGCGATGCTTAGATTGTTCGGTAGCAGGGATAAAGGGACATGGACCAAAAATTCCAATGTAGCAAGCGATCTATTTTCTGAGGCATAAACGACAGGGATATCCTTTCGATTCCATCTTCCCCCATGCAACCTTGCTCCGGTTCCTGATAGATCGCGAATGGATCGAGTTTTAGCAATCCGGAAGACTTGCACTAAGAGAGCACCCCTTGCTCGATTCGCCCAAGTTCATCGAGGACCATTTGCGTCCCGAACCTTGAGCTCAGCAGGTTGAGAGGCGTTCTATTCCCGAGTGCAACATTGGGTTGTTTCATCCAGAGGAGAAATTGGTTTTTATCTTCAAAGACCTCAACCCCTTTTGCAACCACTTCGGCAATTTGTAAAATCTGTTCTGATACGGCGCGATTAAAATGTTGGCGAGAGTTGTATCTTTGTATGGTCCGGCCGCTGATCGGCAGAAGCGCCGCAATTTGATCTATCGGAAAAGACAAATATCTCGCGAGATTCAACAGGGCACTTTTCGTCACCCCGTGATCACTCAACGCGATCAAGTCCTGCCGCTTCTGTATTCTCATATGAAGCACCCTTTGTCCGCCTAATATTCTTTCAATGGCAGATAATTGCATGTGGCCTCCTCCGTTCGATAGGACATTTGTCATAATTATAATGACATATGTCGCAATTCTTTGTCAAGAAAATAATGACGGAGTGGAATGTCTTAAGATTTTAGGTGCTTCGAGTAACGCTGCGGGAGATTCGATTGACAAATCCGAGGGCCATCGATTATCATTCTTGAAATTTCTGAAATAATCCGGGAATCTGAGAGAACGTGAAATTTTTTTCTGAGTTTTCTTCTTTTACGAGATTGTTGGAAAGGGGATCGATGGGCAAGAATCTTGTACAGAAAATCTTTGAGACACACCTGGCCACGGGAAGATTGGTGCCTCATGAAGATATTGCCGTTGCCATTGACCAGACCCTCACGCAAGATGCCACCGGTACGATGGCATCCCTTCAATTTGAGGCTTTAGGAATCCCGATAGTCAGAACAGGATTCTCGATCAGTTATGTCGACCACAACATGCTCCAGACCGGATTTGAGAATGCCGATGACCATCGATTTCTGCAAACCTTTGCCTCAAAATATGGGGTCTTCTTCTCCAAACCCGGCAATGGCATCTGCCATCAGGTTCATTTGGAGCGTTTTGCAAAGCCCGGAGAGATCCTTCTCGGTTCGGATAGCCATACTCCCAATGCCGGCGCAATGGGAATGATTGCGATTGGAGTAGGAGGGCTTGATGTCGCCCTGGCCATGGCGGGCGAGCCTTACTACCTCAAGATGCCCCAAATTGTTTTGGTGAGTTTGAAGGGGAAGCTTCCCCCTTGGGTGGCCTCAAAAGATATCATGCTGGAACTGCTGAGACGATTAACGGTCAGAGGAGGTGTGGAAAAGATCTTCGAATTCGGAGGGCCAGGGGTAAGGACGCTCTCCATCCCGGAAAGAGCCACGATTGCCAATTTAGGAGCAGAACTGGGAGCCACCACCACGATCTTCCCGAGCGATGCAAGAACCCTCGAATTCCTGAGGGCGCAAGGGAGGAAGAAAGATTGGATTCCCCTCGAGCCGGATAAAGATGCGGAATACGACCAGGTGATTGAAATCGATCTCCGCGAGTTAGAGCCTCTCATCGCTCAACCCTCCAGCCCGGACCAGGTCTGTTCTGCCAGAGAAGTGGCCGGGATGGCAGTTAAACAGGTCTGCATCGGGAGTTGCAACAATTCCTCCTATTTCGATTTGATGGCGGTGGCCAAAATCGTAAAGGGGAAAAAGATTCATCCGGATGTCAGCCTCACCATCACCCCTGGATCAAAACAGGTCTTTGAGATGATTGATCGAGAAGGAGCTTTGGCCGACCTGATCAGTGCCGGGGCTCGCATTCTCGAAGCAACCTGCGGTCCCTGCATTGGAATGGGTCAGGCTCCTCCCTCGCATGTCATTTCCATCCGGACAATGAATCGAAATTTTCCAGGCCGAAGCGGAACACCTGAGGATCAAGTTTATTTAGCCAGTCCCTATGTGGCCATCGCCTGTGCCTTGGAGGGATCTATCACGGATCCAAGAAAATTGGGTCCAAGACCACCCCGTGTTCCCATGCCCCCCAAATTTTTAGTTGATGACAGTCTGATCCTTCCTCCCTCTTCAAGGCCGGAGAAAGTGGCGATCGAGCGGGGGCCGAATATCAAACCTCTGCCCCTTCGTGGCCCCCTGGAAGATTTCATGGAAGGGTCGGTCATTTTGAAAGTGGGGGACAATATTAGCACCGATGATATCCTTCCTGCCGGAGCAAAGGTCCTTCCTCTCCGATCCAATATTCCTGCCATTTCGGAATACCTCTTCGAGAGGATCGATGCCCGTTTCGTCAAGAGGACAAAGCAATTGGGGGGTGGATTTGTGGTGGGAGGTGAAAATTATGGACAGGGTTCGAGTCGGGAGCATGCGGCTCTGGCTCCGATGTACCTTGGGATCAGAGCCATCCTGACAATATCCTATGCCCGCATCCATCGTTCCAATCTGATCAACTTCGGAATTCTTCCTTTGGCCTTTAAAGACCCTGATGAGTTTTCAAGGATTCAACAGGGAGATTCCCTCCGAATCACGAATCTGCGGAAAGGACTGAAGGTTGACAGTCTTCTCATGATTGAAAACGAGACACAAAAGAGGTCCTTTGAAGTCTTGCACGGGCTCAACGGGCGAGAAACGGAGATTCTCCTTGCCGGAGGGTTGCTCAACTATACTGCTTCCTCGGCAATAAAACGTCAATCCTAAAGCCTCTTTTTCAGAACTGACAGATTCTATCCAAAATAC
Source organism: uncultured delta proteobacterium (assembly GCA_963827685.1). Lineage (GTDB taxonomy): Bacteria > Desulfobacterota > BSN033 > BSN033 > UBA1163 > UBA1163. The sequence continues at coordinate 550,650 of CAWHBU010000004.1, forward strand.
AGGTTTTTTTTACGGCAAAATACAGAACAAACCCTATTTATTTCTCAATCCACTTTCTGTAATTCTATAATGTAATCCTTCAGAAGCTGTGAAAAATTGGCGGTCAGTGCCTCGGCCCATAAGAATGGACGTCTTGTCGAAGCTTTAGGATTGCGGGTCGTCAATGTTATGGGTAACCTTCCTCTTCAGTAAAACAGAGTAATGATCCAGGGTTAGGCCCTGTAATTTGATTTCAGAGGTTCCGCGCTAAAGCTTCTCCAATCCGCCCATTCTCGTGGGCCGGAACGGTGCTGGTTCCGGGAAAATATTTTTTTCACAGTTTCTGAGGGATTATTCTAAAACGGATTTTAGCATTGATGTTTTTACCGTGACGATGTACATTCATTTCAGGGGGCGATGAGGGAGGATTCGAAAAAGATGAAAGAGATCACGGAGACAAAGAACATCGGCCTTCGGGGAGTCAAGGTGGCGGATACCCGCATCTCGGATGTCGATGGGGAGAGAGGGCTTCTCATTTATCGAGGTCTCAATATCTGTGACCTTGTCGTCCATTCCACCTATGAGGAGGTTTCGTTTCTTCTGCTCAATGACCATCTCCCTGCAGCAGAAGAGTTGAAAGGGTTTCAGTCAGCCCTCATCTCAGAAAGAGAGGTTCCTGAGGCCGTCCATCGATTCATGAGGATGATGCCCAGTACGACTCATCCCATGGATATATTGCAGGCGGCTGTTCCTGTTTTGGCGAGCGATGATCTCCGGTTGCACGATGAATCGAGGGAGGCAAATTTGAAAAAGGCAATCCGACTGATTGCCAAATTGCCAAACGTCGTTGCCGCATGGGATCGTATTCGAAAGGGGAAAAAAGCGGTTCGTCCCGATCCTGAACTCACCCATGCAGGAAACTTCTTATACATGTTATCCGGTTCTCTTCCCAACCCAGGAACAGCCAAGGATTTTGACACTTGCCTGATTCTTCATGCCGAACATTCTTTCAACGCTTCCACCTTTGCTGCTCGGGAGGTCGCTTCGACCCACGCCCATCTTTATGCCGCTGTGGCGGCCGCGATCGGAGCGCTTTCCGGAGAACTCCATGGAGGAGCAAACAGCGAGGTGATGAAGATGCTTCTGGAAATCGGAGAGATGAATCGTGTGAAATCCTGGGTTTCTGAGAGACTCCAAAAAGGAGGAAAAGTGATGGGCATGGGCCATGCGGTTTACCACACCGAAGACCCCCGGGCGACGATCCTCAGGGAGATTTGCATCCGGCTGGCGGATCGTACAGGAGATCGGAAATGGTTTGAATTGACGAAGGCGGTTGAGGCAGCTACCAAGGAGGATTTTAGAAAGTTGAAAGGGAGAGAGATCTATCCCAATGTCGATTTCTACAGCGCCTCGGTCTATTATATGATGGGAATCTCGTTAGACCTCTTCACCCCTGTTTTTGCTGTGTCACGGATTTCAGGTTGGGCAGCCCATGTCATCGAAGAGAAGTTTGCTGAAGCCCAACCCAAACCCGAACTCTATCGTCCGGATGCGGATTATGTGGGGTCCTATTGTGGTCCCCAGGCATGTCCCTATATTCCCATTGAAGAGCGATCGAAATGACCTTCCAACACGATATCATCATTGTGGGAGCTGGCTTGGCAGGACTTCGGGCAGCGGTCGAGTGTGTGGGCCAGGCCGATGTGGCGATCGTGAGCAAGGTTTTCCCTACGCGATCCCATTCCGGAGCGGCCCAGGGAGGGATCACTGCCCCTCTCGGCAATGAGGAGGAGGATCATTGGGAATGGTATTTCTATGACACCGTCAAGGGAGGCGACTACTTGGGAGATCAGGATGCCATCGAGATCCTGGTCAAGGATTCGCCGCGGGCCATCTATGAATTGGAGCACATGGGAGTGCCGTTCAGCCGTACCGCCGAGGGGAAGATCGCCCAACGGAACTTCGGCGGTCATACGCGTGACTATGGTAAGAAACCCGTCAAGAGGGCCTGCTATGCTGCAGACCATACCGGAAGAGTCGTCCTCGACACGCTTTTTGATCAGTGCCTACGGCATCAGGCCAAATTCTATTCGGAACACTACCTTCTTTCCCTGATCATGGACAAAAGGAGATGTGTGGGGGTAGTGACCTATGATCTCGCCACGGGAGAACTTCAGCTCCTTCAGGCCAAAGCCGTTCTCTTGGCCACTGGGGGGTGCGGAAAAATTTACAGGACGACCTCCAATGGCAATGCGACCACCGGAGAGGCCTTCACCTTGGTCTACCATTTGGGAATTCCTCTCGAAGACATGGAGTTTGTCCAGTTTCATCCCACAGGCCTTTATCCTTTAGGCATCCTGGTGAGCGAAGCGGCAAGAGGCGAGGGCGGGCTCTTGCGAAACCAGTTGGGCGAGCGTTTTATGGAGCGATACGCACCCACCGTAAAGGATCTGGCGGCAAGAGATGTCGTCTCCAGAGCCATTCTCACGGAGATTCGTGAGGGGAGGGGGATTGGCGGAAAGGATTATGTCCACCTCGACCTCACTCATCTTGGAGAGCAAAAGATTCAGGAGAAACTCTGGGAAATTGCCTCCTTTGTCAGAATCTACACAGGAATCGATCCGGTCTACGATCCCGTTCCGGTGGCACCCACCTGCCATTATATGATGGGAGGCATTCCTACAGACGTCGATGGCAGGGTGTTGGCCGATGAGACGGGTTCGATCGTGCCGGGATTGTATGCAGCAGGAGAATGCGCGTGTGTATCGGTTCACGGCGCGACCCGGCTCGGCTGCAATTCTCTCCTCGATCTCCTCGTCTTTGGCCGGAGAAGCGGGTTGGCGATGAAGGAAAGAATTAAAAAGGCTGATGTTCCATCCGTGTCGATGGATGCTCTGAAGCCATCGGAAGAGAAGATCGCCCGACTATTGACTCATCCAGGTCAAGAAAAAATCGATCCACTCAGGAAAAGGATGCGGTCTGTGATGATGGAATATGGTTCGGTCTTTCGAGATGAGGATGGTTTGAAAAAGGGGATGGACGAAATCCAAAATCTGAAAGAACGTTACAAAGAGATTGGGATCGTGAACAAAGGGAAGGTCTTCAATTATGAATTGATGGAGGCGATCGAACTGGGCCATCAGCTTGAGCTCTCGGAGGTCATCCTTTATAGCGCCCTCGGTCGAAAGGAGAGCCGGGGAGCTCACTACCGGGAGGATTTCCCATCGCGGGCAGATCGATACTTTCTGAAGCATACCTTTGCTTTTCACACCCCGAAAGGGCCGGAGGTGAGGTATAAACCGGTGAAGATCACCCGATTTCAACCTGAAGCAAGGGTCTATTAAGAAAATTTCGGATTGCGGATTGCGGATTGAAGAATGGCGAAATATGAATCTGTTTATGATGAATGGGATAAATAGCTAATGCAGTGATTCAGAGAAATCTCTTTTCTTTATTTGTCATTCCGGGCTTGACCCGGAATCCAGTGTTTCTAGGCTGGATTCCCGCCTTGCGGGATGAAGCAATCTCGGTGCGGGGTTATCAATGCTCATTAAGCTGAAAATTTTTCGTTTTGATCCGAGTAAGGATGAAAAGTCCTATTACCAGACCTACGAGGTCGAGGCCGATCCCATGGATCGACTTCTCGATTGCCTCAACCGAATCCGCTGGGAACAGGACCCAACACTCTCCTACCGATGGTCTTGTGGCCACGGCATCTGTGGATCGGACGGGATGAAGATCAACGGGATCTGTGGTCTGGCTTGCCAAAAATTGGTCAAGGATTTTAAAGAAGAAGTTTTAATCGAACCTCTTCCCGTGTTTAAAGTGTTCAAAGATTTGGTGGTAGACCTCGATCCTTTTTTTGAAAAATATAATTCCATCAAACCCTATCTCATCACAAAAACTCCTCCTCCTGATCAGGAAAGAAATCAGTCAGCGGAGCAGCAGCATCTCCTTGAGGAAGCCATCCGTTGTATCCTCTGCGCCTGCTGTACGGCATCCTGTCCTGTCAATCAGAATCCGGAGACAGCCAACTATGTCGGTCCTGCTGCTTTAGCCCGGTCCTTTCGATACCTCTTCGATTCAAGGGATGAGGGTTCGGAGGAAAGGATTGCTCTCCTGGATCACAAGGATGGGGCTTGGGGTTGCCAGACCCTATGGAAGTGCACGGAAGTCTGTCCCAAAGAGATTCCCGTTACCAAGGAGATTGGCCAGATCAAGAAACGCATCTACGAAACCAAACACCCCAAGAAATAGGATGGAGGAAGTAAGAAGTAAAAAGTTGACTTCACAGAAGGTGTTCTACTTGGCGCCTTCACTTATCTTCAATAGCAAGTTGATCTGAAAGCTGATGATTATGGATGAAAATATGGAAATAAAAAGGTAGAGCCTTCTCTGATCCCGCCTTTTCGCTCCTCAACTCAAAAGGCATTGGGGATGGTATTTCATTTAGTGTGGATTAAGGATGCAACAGCCCAATAATGTCAAACAGCACGATACATATGTATGAAAGCCAACAGATAGAGAATGAAAAAAATACTCGGCAGCATCCAGGTCAGATGACGTGGTTTAGCAGCGCCTATGAATCCGTCCATCCGGGTGAGACCCTTCACTGGATATTGTAGGAGCTCCTTCTTATCAGGGCTCTCTATGTTCCGTATTTTAGAATTGAAAAAGATATCCTCATCAGAACAAAAGTTCTCGCCTTCTGAATCCATCTTCCGCTCAAGATATCTGGCTTGAAAATAACGAAGCTTCAGCTTAAGTTGCAACCTCATCGCGGATGCAATCCAGAATATGCACACGAACATACCGATAACAAGCCAAAACAGAAAGAAATAGGTGCTTATGTAGAAATAGGATGAGCCGAATGGTTTCAGTATATTGAGAGAGATAGTCGAGGTAAAGAAAATAAAAACATTGACGATTAAATACACTATTTCAGAACGGAGGAGACGGTCTTCCATAATACCAATCAGATTCATCAACATTAGGTATTTCTGCAGAGTTTGTTCCATTTTCTCATTCGCTTCATCCATAATACCCCCCTTATTTTGTTATCTGATGGCTAGTTTACAAGAGCCTGATATATAAGCATACCATAACACCATTGAAGATAATAGAAAAAAATCCCTCCGAAATCCCGATTTAGGATGCGGTCTTTGCGAGCGAAGCGAAGCAATCTCGCTTTTCGCGATGAGATTGCCACGCCTGCGTGCCGGAACGTTTGGCTGCACATATCTGCTTCATAAAGACAAGCACTTCGGCGTGCAGGCACGCACCTTTCAGGTGCTCGCAATGACGGATTGAGAAGGGGCTTCCCTTTTCTAAATCGGAATTTGGGTCCCTCTTCCTGGATGGTTTTTCCTCTAATATCTTTTGTTCTTCTCAGGAATCAAAAATTATTTTGAAATTAAGGGCGTTATGTAAGATAATGGGTCGAGGTTTCAATCATGTCCGGTACTCCAAAGATGAAAGACGCTTATATAGCCATTCACGGTCATTTCTATCAGCCTCCACGGGAGAACCCCTGGCTCGAAATCATTGAGACCGAGGAGAGTGCCCATCCCTTTCATGACTGGAACGAACGGATCGCTCTGGAGTGCTATCGGCCCAATGCTCACGCTCGGATCCTTGATAGCAAAGGGAAGATTTTAGAAATCATCAACAATTACTCCTCCATCAGTTTCAATTTTGGTCCCACGCTCCTCCCCTGGCTGGAGAAATATTTTCCTTCGGTCTATCAGAAGATCCTTGAGGCAGACCGGGAAGGTTTGAGGCGATTTGGCCATGGGAATGCCATCGCGCAAGTTTATAACCACATCATCATGCCTTTGGCCAATGACAGGGATAAAGAAACAGAAGTCCTCTGGGGAATGGCCGATTTTGAAAAACGGTTTCATCGTAAACCCGAGGCCCTCTGGCTTCCTGAGACGGCTGTTAACTACGCCACCCTTCAGGTATTGGTCAAACATGGAATGCGCTATCTCATCCTGAGCCCCTTCCAGGCGTTGAGGGTAAGGCCCTTTGGGGGCAAAAAATGGACGGATGTCTCTCAAGGCCGGATTGATACGACGCGACCTTACCGATGTTTTATCAAAGATGCCTCCGGAAAAAAACTCTCAGACCAGTTCATCGACATCTTTTTTTACAATGGGATCATCTCAAAGGAAGTTGCCTTTGGGGATCTTTTAAAAGATGGTACTATCTTCGGTAATCGATTTGCACAGTTCTATCAGGAGTCGAAAGAGAGACCTCAGTTGATTCACATCGCCACAGATGGCGAGACCTATGGGCACCACAAGAAATTCGGAGAGATGGCCTTGGCCTTTGCATTGGGCAATGGGTTTCTAACAAAGGGATTTGAAGTTATCAATTATGGAGCTTTTCTGAAGCGTTTTCCTTCTGTTCATGAAGTGGAGATTGATGAAGGACCAAAAGGAGAGGGAACCTCCTGGAGTTGTGCCCACGGGGTGGGGAGATGGAAAGAGGATTGTGGGTGCAGCACCGGAGGGAAACCTGGATGGAATCAAAAATGGAGAAAACCTCTGCGGGAGGCTCTCGATCTTTTACGGGATGAACTCAACCAGGTTTTTGAGAGAGAGGGAGGAAAGATCTTTCAGGATGTATGGAAAGCGAGAAATGGGTATATTGAAGTGATCCTTAATCGGTCTCCTGAAGGGATCAAAAACTTCTTCAATCAATATGGGGCAAAAAGCCTTGATGAAGAAGGCAGGATCAAAGGACTCAAGCTCCTTGAGATGCAGAGGCATGCCTTGCAGATGTATACGAGCTGCGGCTGCTTCTTTGCCGACCTGGCAGGACTCGAGACGATTCTTGTCTTTGAGCATGCAGCCAGGGCCATCCAGTTGGCAGAAGAATGGGCAGGAGGAGAGATTGAGAAAAAATTCCTTCAACATTTATCTGAAGCCAAGAGTAATCTTCCTGGAATGGGGAAGGGCGATGAAGTTTACCAGCGCCTGGTGAGGCCGAAATGGGTCACACCTGAAAGGGTGGTGAACCACTTTGCCATCACTTCTTTATTCGATGGCGGGGATGGGGAGAAGAAAATCTTCTCCTATCGGGTGGAGAAGATTCGTTATGAAAAGATGGAAAAGGAAGAGAATCTGTTGGTCATGGGGCAGGTGCGGGTCACCTCCGAAATCATCCTCGAATCAAAGGAATTTCTCTTTGGATTGATTTCATCTAAGAAAGAGGTTTTTCGAACCTGGGTGTCGGAGAAGAAGGAAAAACTCGATTTCAATACCTTTAAGGAAAAAGGACAAGAGAGATTTGGGAAAGGTCAAGAAGAGATGGCTAAGGTTCTTACTTCACTCCTCGGGAATCGGGTCTTCACGATTCAAGATACGTTTGAGGAGGAGAGACAGGCCATCTTCCAGAAACTCATCCAGAAGGAATTTAATGAACACTGCCAGATTTATGCTGACCTTTTTGACAGGACGAAGCAGGCAGTCGAGGCATTGTCCAGAGGGGGGTTGGAGATTCCGTTCGAGATTCGTGTGGCGGCTGAGGTGACACTCAGCGATCGTTTGTTTCAAGAAATAAAGGAGCTGAAAAGGGATTTTAAAGGGACGATCGAAAGAAGGAAGATTGATGAGATTGTTGGAGAGGCAAAGGAGCACGGCTATCATCTGAGAAGGGAGAAATCTCTTTTTGCTTTGAATGAGATATTAATGGAAAGGATGAATGCCCTTCAGAAAAGCAAGGGTTCGGAACTTTCCCGTCAGTCAGAACAGGCTGAGGAGGTCATGGCACTCCTCGAGTTAGCAAAGAAGTGGGAATTCGAAATCTCCCTGGAGGAAGCTCAGAATTTAATGGGCGAAATATTGGAGGAATGTGTCGGGGATCTTGAGAAGTGCTGGTGGGAGAACGGGACTCCGAAACTATTCTCTCCGAATTTAATTACCCTGGCAGAGAAATTGGGGTTTAATGTGGAGAGATATTCGAAAATAACTGGGCTGAGTAAAGAAGATTAAGGGTCAGGTTTTGTATTAAGACAATTGCTTGATTGCAGGACCTGACCCTCCTCCGATTTGGAATAGGTTGGACCCATGAACCACTTTATCCTCTTCGCCTTGACGGCGTACTCTGTTTTGAGTACAATTGTACTCAAAAAGGAGTCCAATAGATGTTAGAAAGTCTATACATTTCGAAATCAAAAATCAGACAGGATTTGCTCGCTCTTTTTTTTACCAATCCGTCTCAAAAATATTATTTGAGAGAACCGCAACGTGAATTAGGTTACTCAGCTGGTAGCATACGACGGGAGCTCTTAAAATTTCAAAAAGATAATTTATTTGATACCCAATCGGTCGGAAACCTAGTTTATTATGCCTTGAATACCAAGCATCCCTTATATAAAGAACTGAAAAGGATTGTTTCCAAAACGGTAGGAGTGGAAGGTAGTTTGAGGAAGACGCTTTCGTCTGTTCATGGAATAAGGTTTGCTTTCATATACGGTTCTTATGCGAAGAGGAAGGAAAAGGATAGCAGCGACATAGACCTTATGATCATTGGGAATCCCGATACCTCTCGCTTGAATGAAAAGATTGCTGAGTTAGAAAAAAGGCTTAAAAGAGAGATCAATCCAACCATCTATTCCTTGGAAGAATATCGGAGCAAGAAGAAGACCAAAAGTGGTTTCATCATGGAGTTATTAAAGAGTCCAAAGATATTGGTAATAGGTAAAGAAGATGATTTATAAAGAGTCGAAGGGAAATCTTTTGAAGCAAGGGTTAATGAAAAAATGTCCTGTGGATTGGAGAGCTATAAACAATCTTATGAAGCGGGCTTATACAGATTTGAGAACTGCCAAAAGAAACATCGATGATGATGAAGAATGTGCGGTTGTCGGGGTCCGGTCTTGCAATAGCACATTGAAGAAAATTGCGGAACATCTGGGTTTCCATTATGCTACTATAAGCCGGGGAATAAAGCGGGTGGAGGGGGGATAAAGTCAAATGTATGATTGCAAGACCTGACCCTTCTCGATTTTTCTAATCACGCTTTCTGTAAACGCATTGACACAAAATGTAATACATGAAGAATGGCCCCCTTAACCCGCAGTTCAATTTGTCCCGTGTCAAGGGCTGACCCCTATTTTGGACCTAAGGTCTGCTTGTTTCCCTCAAATTTTCCTAAACGAAACGAAACCTGAAAAATGATATTTATTGCATCCGGTGTATTTTACTTACTTATGGCTTCTTGGGGTCTTTCTCTGTCTTGATTACTCTTTGTTCATAAGGTTCAGACATAAGCCGCTTCCAATCATCAAGTGGTCTGTCACCTTTGCCACTCTCAGGATGCCATTCCTTAATCCGTCTTGGCTTAGATTTACTGCTTGTCTTAATTGCCATTTGTTTTTGCCTCCTTTTGAGGTTTAACATACTTCGTCAGTTTGTACCAGACCCTATTAGGCCCTACCCCTTTATCGGAGACCTCCTTTCATCTGGAGAGGATCTTCTCATGGGTTTGCCGATGATCACCGATTGGAATCAAGCATGCTTATGAAAAAGTCGGGTTGTTGATTTCACTGAGCGTCATGAATTGGTTTGATTATGTTATCCACGTCTGGAGACCCTCCATCATAATAGTATGTGATCACCAATGCAACCTGGCCTTGAAAGGGTACTGAGCCAGCTGGCAATGCAGCGATTGCGGAGGCACGCACGTTTTGTTTCCAAGATTGGAGCCGCTGTTTGTTTCTCGTTTGTACAGAAACAGGGGGCCCTTTTATTGTAAATTCTAATGGTAACATTTATACTTTCGAGACCTTTCTATTTTCACCCAACGTAATAGATACTGTGTTGGGACCTTGAATTATGAACCAAGCTTATTGAAGGTTTCGGGTAATTTCGTCTCGGAAGCATCTTCTCGTTGAACCTAGTAGATATCTTCTTTGGTGCTTTGAAAGTTATGAGTGTAAGCTGGTTTTGATTTGCAAATCTTATCAAAATCAGACAAAAATACAACCAAAATTTTTACGGTTTTCCACCGGATGAGCGCCTGATCAACACCAAAATGCCTACAATAATAAGAATCAGTGGCCACCACTGAGCCATGAGCGAGCGAATAGGCGGTAGCCAGCCAAGATTGAGTCAAATTGAGGGTCAGGTCTTGCATTAACACAAATACTTGATTGCAAGACCTGACCCTCCTTCCTCCCGAGAAGCAATCTACGGCTTTCCACCAGATGAGCGCCTGATCAACACCAAAATGCCAACAATGATAAGAATAATTGGCCACCACTGAGCCATGAGTGAGCGAATAGGCGGTAGCCAGCCAAGATTAGACAGGAGGAAAATGATACCCAACCCAATCAGGATGTACGCTCCGATTGCGGACTTAGATCTCATAACGGCTCCTCCGTATGATGAATTTCATCCGCCTACGCAGGAGACCACGGCCTTTGCCGTGGAGGAATGCGTTCATGCGCGACATACCATTTTGACGATCAATGTATCATGCTTCGGCGGATTTCGCTCACCGGCGGATGACCCGCCGAAGCCTTGGCGCTTGTGCGCCCTGCCTCCGCCGGAGCGGCTCCCGCCTACGCGAAGCCCGCGCTTCGGCGGGCGTAGGTAGGTCGCGCAGGCAGGCGAAGCGCTACAGCGCCTAGGTGCGTAGGTGGGTATGGTTTTTGGGGACCACGGGCTTGCCCGTGGGGCTCCATGCAAGACACTTCCGCTCACCAAATCTTATCAAAATGGGATAAAAATACAACCAAAATTTTTGGGGGATTAAGGGGCAGAAGCATATGGCTGCAGCAATGCACTTTGATGTGAAAGACTTTCCTTTCTTAAGGAAGGCAAAGGTTTTGGACTGATTCGGCCTTGCCAATTCAATAAATCATCCAGTTTAGCAAAAAAATAGTGCTTGACATTTAGGCCGCGTTTATGCGTCATATAGTTAATCCGGTTATCCGGAGGTGGATGGCGTAGCCATCGGGCCCGCAAGGGCCTTTTTTATTGCCCTCAAAGAAATTTTTTTCCAAAACATCGAGGTCCTTCCTGATCGTATTTTGTTTGCAGAATCTTAATCACCCCCAACCCAAATGGAGATATTTTCCCTGAGAATATGGTTTGGATTTTCTGAGCTTTCAAGGTCCGGGTTTCCCACTTCATCAATATAAATCCGATATTTCATTCCGTACTTGTTAATCTTCCCAATATCTTCAGTATTTTGAAGGTTATGAATGTTAGCCGGTTCGCTCACCAAATCTTATCAAAATGAGATAAAATTACAACCAGAATTTTTGGGGGATAGAAAGGTAGAACGATTGCCCTGTCGAAAGAAAAAAATTACGTCGGCACTAAATGCTGACGCTACATTATTCATGGAACTTATTACACCGGGAAAGAATAGGGAGTCACGTTTTCAAAGGATATTGAAGAACCAATCTAAGAAGTGAAGCTCGCGCGCCCATCGGACTCAGGCATCTTGCCTAAGCCTTTTTTCCTTATTCAAATGTTCCTTGATCCACATCCTGAGAAGCGACGTATAGCTCAGGCCCTTGTGTTCAGCAATCTTTTCTACCGATTTGATATCGTCTGGATCAAGCCTCACTGCGACAGTCCTCTTAGCTCTTCTGACGAATTTTATCCCGGCTTCTTTCGTTTCTCTGTAATAGTCCTGGAAATTATGGCTTTCCCAGAATCTTGCAGCTTCTCCATCGGTCTTAAATTTTGGTATCTTTTTCATAATTATTTGCCTCTTGTTTTAAAATAGGTCTTCTCCCACTCGCTCATGTCTCTTGCAGTAATAACCCTGACTTCCCCTTGCCTTATAAATCTGACTACCACAAAAAGAAATCTCCCGGAGTAGGTTTTCCCGAAAACATAATGTAGATTTTCTCTCCCCGATCTGATAAATGGAATCTCCTCCTCGTTGAAACATACTTCATCCACTTCCTCTGGCCTGACCGCGTGTCTTGCCACATGCTCTATGCTTTCATCCGTCCATTTAATAGAGCTTATCGTCCTCATCTAAATTCCCATAAGCATCCGTGCCATTCCCGGCAATCATCTTAATGATAAACAAACGTATTGCATTTGTCAATAATAAGCCTTGTTCAGAGACCTGTTATCGATTGCATAATGTCATCGATTGTGCTATCGTATTACGAAATACGCATCGATGGAGGTACTCATGAAGTCGGTAACCATTTCTCCGAAATATCAGGTAGTCATCCCGCGCGAGGTGAGGGAGTCCATGGAAATTAAACCCGGTTCAAAGGTCCAGGTCCTTTTGTATGAGAACCGTATTGAATTGATTCCTATCAAAAACCTGAGGCGGATGCGGGGTTTCTTGAAGGGCATCGATACAACCGTGGAACGTGAAAGAGACAGGGTATGAACCTCGTCGATTCGTGTGGATGGCTCGAATATTTCGCGGACGCTCCTCATGCCGATTTCTACGCCCCTGCAATCGAGGATGTTGAGAACCTCATTGTGCCGACCATCTGCATTTTAGAAGTTTTTAAACGGACCCTCCAGCAGCGCAACGAGGACGCCGCACTTCAAGCCATTGCTTTGATGCACCAGGGATTGATCGTCGATTTGACCTCAAGCATTGCCCTCGATGCCGCAAAGATCGGGGCCCAGCTCAAACTGCCACTTGCCGACAGTGTCATACTGGCCACTGCCCGCACCCATGCCGCCGTCATCTGGACTCAGGACGAGGACTTCAGGGGTATCAAAGGCGTCAGGTATATCGAAAAAAGGACAAAGGGCCTCAGGTAACCAGGAAATCGGATAGGGGAATCAGGGACAATTCTCATCTTTACCGACGAAACCACAAGAACTGGGGGCGTGCAAGGAAAGGAGGGGGATAGTTCGACAACCATGATCTTGTAGTGTATTCTAATGAAAGGAGGTAAGGTATGCGTTCAGTCCTTTCTGTGAGTTTACCCAAAAACATATCGTCCGAACTCGATAAATTCGCAAGGAGCACAGGCCGAACCAAAAGCGACATTGTCAAGGAATTGATCAATCTCTACCTCTGGGAGGCACGATTCCGCAGGTTGCAGAAGCGGGTGGGGACGAAGGCCAAGAAGGCCGACATGGTCAGCGAAGAGGATGTATTCAAGGCCATATCGTGAAAGCCGTTGCAATATTTCTTGTGACCTATTGGGTCAAAGCACAGAAAGACATCTTCCCGGAGGATGCCGGGTGAAAACGGCTCATTAGATCCCTTTTCTAATTCCTGAATATATTCTGGATATTTCCCAATTCTATCCAGAGTATTCAACACTTCGGTAAGAAAGGCGTCGCCGAGTCCGGGGATCTCATAATTGTAATACTCAATGGCATCATCCAGTTCAATCTGCGCGATCTCGAAGAACCGAATCCTCATCCGTGATCCTACTTGTACCTTTCAAGAACTCTTTCCAATGTAACAGCCTTAATCGCCCCGCGTTCGTACGCGTCGATTCGGTTCTCCGCCTCCTTCGCCCAGAGACCCTCAAGCTCTGCATCCGGCTTATCCAGACTGGAGAGCAGCTTGTCGATTAGCTCCGCTTTTTCTGTAGGTTTCAGGGTTAACGCCTGTTTCAGAAATTTGTTTGTCGTAGCCATGTTGCCTCCTTCTACTCATTTAAGTTTACGCTCATTCTCTGTAATCATCAAGTTTTAAGACATCGTGTCAGGTATTGAAGTGTGAATCAAGCTCGTAGATGATTTCGAGTAATGTTATCTCAGAGACCATCTTCTCGTTCAACCTCACGGACATCTTGCTCAGTATTGTATAAAGTTATGAATGCCCCGTTAGAAATAATGCCGCGCTGCAATTTCTAACGGGGTAAACCAAATCTTATCAAAATGAGATAAAAATACAACCAGAATTTTTGGGGAATTAGAAGAACAGGGGAAATAGAGGTTCACTCCCCGATCCGTCTTCAATTGGGGGAAAACAGCATCCGTAAACCAGCTGGCAAGATAAATGGTATTCCAACCATGGAAATTCGGTGTCAGGCATCGGTAATAAGGTATTTGCTTCCTTTAGGGTTTCAAAGATTCCAGAAAATCAATAAATTCTTGAAGAGGTGCAACCTTCACCCCATTTTCTAAGGGATAGGACTCCTTAACGGGCGCTATGATCCATGCTTCTTTAATTCTTACTTTGCATATTGGAAGTACAATATCCAATTTACAAAGATGCAAGTGTTACATTTATGAAGACGGGGGCATGAAGAGCGGGATGTTGGTTTTAAAACAACCTGGCAATTGAGAGGGAAGTTCAGAAACCGTTCTTTCTGCGCACCCGTCCGTATTGAACAAGGGCATACATTGCGCGAGCACACTGTTCTGGTGTGTCGTAAATCGGTATCCCGCCTTCTCTGAGGATGTCTTCCATGATATCATGTTCCAGGCGGATAAATCGAAGACAAATAATGGGTTTGTTATATTTCTTCGGCAGCGATGCATAGACCTTTGCCCCCTCAAGGGCAACTTGAATAGGTTCGGGAAGTGAATCGGAATTCCTATCAATTTTCAGAGAACGATCCCAGATTTGCGGACTGACCGGCACGTTACTGATGACGCCGTCAATATAATCAAGCTTGAGCAGCTTTTCTATTATTTCCGCCTCCTGAAGTGCTGTGCGTGAGCTTCCGGCAAAATCGATTGGATTTTTTGCCGGGGGTGCGTGTGCCGGAAGCAATGCGGTGATACTGGAGGCCGTGTCTGCGTCCAATTCCGGCAGCTCGAGGCCAAGAGAGGAGCAAGCATCTGTTCCGACAACCCCCTGCCCTCCGCTCCCGAGTATGGCTACCCGGTTACCGTCAGCCAAAGGTAACCCAACAAGTGCCTCGGCCATTTCAAAGAGATGAAAGGACTCATCAACCTGCAGCAATCCAATCTGCTTGCACACACCGTCAAAGATCTTCTCAGATCCTGCAATCGACGCGGTGTGTGACAGGGTGGCCCGCGCACCAGCGGCAGAACGGCCACCCTTATAGACGACAATGGGTTTTTTCTTTATCACCTGGCGGGCGACCGTGAAAAAACGCCTGCCGTCTTTCAGTCCCTCGAGATAGAGCACAATAACCTTCGTATCCTCATCGTCTGCAAGGTATTCGAGATAGTCAGATACCTCAAGATCAGCCTGGTTTCCGATACTGATGAATTTGCTCAGGCCGTATCCCTTACTACTGGCGACCTGTGCCATAGCAACGCCAAAGGTGCCGCTCTGTGAAATAAATGCAATAGGTCCCGCTTTGGGCGCCTGGGGAAAGCATAAACTGAGTTGTCCCGCGGCGCTCCATATCCCCATGCCATTAGGTCCCACCAGCCTGATACCGCCTGAACGGGCCACCTCCACCATTGCATGCTCAAATCCTCTCCCCTCTTCACCGACTTCGGCAAAACCGGCGCTTATCACAACGGCCCCCTTGATGCCTTTCTCGATACACTCAGACAAGAGGCCCGGAATGGTTGCCGCCGGCGTAGTCATAACGGCAAGATCAATAACGCCCGGCACCGCGGACACGCTGGGGTAGGTAGGAAGTCCCAATATTTCGCCTTTTCCGGGGTTGATGGGGTAAATGGCCCCCTTGAACCCTGTCTTCAGAGGCCTCTCAACCATCAGGTACCCCCACTTTCTTGAGGTATCCGATGCTCCTATAACGGCTATTGATCTTGGTTTGAAAATGTAATCGAGCTCTTCCGCTATCTTCTTTTTCAAGTACGACTCCTCGTTGCGCAAGGGGAAAAACCTACAAAAAAATCACTTCTTCAGGAACCCAATCGATTTATTGTAACAGATATTGAATTTGGGGACTACCATCCCTCTCCCCCCTGCCTACCGGCAGGCAGGCAAGGGGAGAGGGGAGGGTGAGGAGACTTGAGCATTTATCACGAAATTGGAGATGCTTCTTGGAAGGAGAAAATTTGTCGGAAATAGGGGATCTCCAAAAAATCATAAATTGAAAAACAACAGATAGAAGCGGCCCGTTTATTTCCAGGCGACGGGACCACAAAAACTGGGGGCGGGCAAGGAAACAAAAGTCTTGACATCTTAAAAATCTTTGGTTAAGTATTCGGCAAAACAAGAAAGGAGGCCTGTTATGGCGTTTTCAACTGATTCGACGTTGGGGGAAATCTTAGATAATGAGAAGGGTAAGGCTGTTTTAGAGAAACACATGCCAGGCGTGTCGAAGGACCCACGAACGGCCATGGGTCGGGGCATGACTCTGAAGCAGATAGCCGCTTTTATGCCGGGGCAGATCACCCCTGCTCTGCTTCAAGCCATAGAAGCAGATCTGAAGAAGATATAGAAAAAATACGTCGGCAATTCCTGCCTGCCGGCAGGCAGGAATGCGGACGCTACATCACTTCTGGTGCATACTGATACCTTGAACGAAACACAGGATCAGCCGGAATTTTTTTGATTGGATGATCTAAATTCGCGGCGGTATGCTCCAGCGATTTGAATACCATCTCCACCTCTTCCGGCGCACCGTCTTCGGGTTCCCACTCCCCTTTTCGGACTTCGGCCTAAAAAAAGGATGGCATCGATTTTTTTTCTCGGTAGATCTTTTCCATCTTAATCAGAGTCTCACCAAACTCAACGGTATGCTTTCCCATTTCCGTAGTGGCAGCCTTGGCGTCACCTGCCAAAACGGCCTCGACGATGGGACGGTGCATCCCTGCCGGATGCATGAAGTGTGGGTCAGGCTTTACCGCCTCTACGACCTTCCTTGTTAATCCCATCGCAGATTTGACAAGGGCCTCAAAAAAGCGATTGCCGCACATCTCAGCCAGAATGAGATGCACCCTTTGCTTCCTTTCCACGTCTACGGATAAGGATGGTATAGGGAGCTCTTCGGCCTCCAAAGCGTCTTTCAACTGTTGCATGTATTCCGGGGTAACATTTAAGGCTGCCAATCGGGCTACCTCGGGTTCTACAAGAATTCTCAGCTGATGCATTTCGGGAATGGAGATCTTGTTTGCCATAAACAAGTCCAAGAAGGTCTTGGCCAAATTTTCGAAGGTCAGATCGGTCACATAAGCACCGCCATTTGCCCCCTGCCGGGTCACTAAAAATCCCGAATTCTCCAATGCCCGGAGAGCCTCTCGAATGGCTACACGACTCACCCGAAATTCTTCTGCGAGGCTTCGCTCTGCGGGCAGTTTATCTCCGGCCTTGAAATGGCCCTGCAGAATGGATTGTTTGAGCTGTTCGACAATTTCCTCTGAAACGCGAAGCTGGCTGATAGGCCTAAATCTGGCCATTTTTCCTCCTTTGGAGTATGAGATATCAAGGATAGATATTTTCGGTCTGTCCCGAATTTATCGCTGGATAAGAGTCAAAAGAGATCTTTGGAGTAATAAGCAGTATTGAACTCCATGTGGCTCTTCGCTAAATAGAGGGGCATGATTTTCGAGAAGAGCATACTGACCGTCTCTTTAACAAATTCGGGACAGACCCAATATTTTTTCTTGACAAATATTGATTGGTCTAATATTATACCAACCGATTTGTTATTTCAAGATTTTTTTGGGACGTAGGATCTTTAGTAAATTATGAATATTTCAAATAACTTAGAAAGTGCTGCATTCTATTTCCCTAACCGCCCAGCACTCAGCGAAGCTGGACGCGAGATCACATATTCGGAATTCAATGATCGGGCTAACCGGATAGCAACCGGACTGATCGCCTTGGGAGTGAGACCCGGCGACCACATTGGTCTTTTAGCTCCCAACTCAACAGATTGGCTTATTTTCTACTTCGGGGTGCTGAAAGCAGGAGCCGTGGCCGTAACTTTTTCCAGTCTTCTCACCCCAGATGAAATGGCTTTGTTGATCAACCACTCAAAGCCGAGGTTTCTTTTTACTTCTGGGGAGAAACTCAATCTTCTGCAAAACTTAAGAGGAAGAGCGGGTCTGGAAAAAGTGATTTGTCCGGGTGGTGATTTGGAGCTTCGACAATTGATGGACATGGGAACGGGTTCCTTCAAAGCACTGGATCGGGACCGAACAGAAACAGCTGCCGTCCTTTATACCGGAGGCACGACAGGAACCCCCAAAGGGGTCATGCTGACCCATGAGAACATCAACGTTTCAGCCCACAATGTAGCCTTCAGTGAGCACTCTACCGAGGCCGACCGGGCTCTCTGTTTTCTTCCCTTCAACCACGTATTTGGCCAGATGCACATTATGAATGCCACGATCCTAAGTTGCGGATGCTTGGAGATTCTTCCCGGTTTTGATCTGGATCGGGTTTTGGAGACCACGCAGGCCCGCCGAGTCACCAAACTCTTTGCCGTACCGACAGTCTATGCACGTTTGCTGGGTCTGGATGGACTTATACAGAAACTGGGCATTGTCCGCTACTGCTTCTCCGCAGCGGCCAGCATGGCCGCAGAAATCGTCCGGCAATGGAAAGAGCGGACCGGCCTCACCATTTATGAAGGCTACGGGATGACGGAATCCGCCTCTGCAGTGACTTATAATCATTATTATCGCCATGTCATAGGGTCCGTAGGAACCGCAGTGCCCGGTGTGGAGGTTCAGATCAGAGACAAAGATGGAAATAAGGTGGAACAGGGGCAGGAAGGTGAGATCTGTATTCGTGGGCACAATATCATGAAGGCCTATCTTAATAATCCGGAGGATACGCAGTCCGCCTTCTGGGACGATGTTTGGTTTAGATCCGGAGATGTCGGTCACCTTGACAGGGATGGCTACCTCACCATTGTGGACAGAATCAAAGACATGATCATAACCGGTGGCGAAAATGTTTATCCCCGCGAGGTTGAAGAGGTTCTTTACACGAGACAGGAAGTAGAAGGATGCGCAGTGGTAGGCATTCCAGATAGAGAGTGGGGGGAACGGGTAACCGCTTTCATCACGCCAAGGCCCGGACAGAAAATCGTTCCGGAGCAGTTGAAGACTTTCTTAAAGTCCCGTTTGTCGCCCTTCAAGGTTCCCAAAGAGTATATCGTAGTGAACGAACTACCTAAGAGTCCTGCAGGCAAGGTCCTAAAACGTGAGTTGAGGAAGCAGTACCTGGAGCGCTCCAAGTAATATTGGCGAAGATGGGTTAGGCCCGATCCGCGGGCGAGTGTGATGATAGGGTGATCTTTCCGTCACCATGCAGATTAAGGCGGGAAATTTGAAGAACCAATGTTGAATTTCTTACGGAGGCCGGTGTGAATCTTGCGCAGAACCTTGAAGTCTCAGCCTTCCTCTTTCCTGAGCGTCCTGCCATCAGAGAACGCGGGATTGAGATGACTTATGCTCAACTGAACGATCGGGCGAACCGGGTGGCCACCGGCCTCATCAAAATGGGAGTTAAGCCGGGTGACCATATTGGCCTCTGTGCTTTGAACTCCGCCGACTGGATTGGCTTTTACTTCGGTGTGCTCAAAACGGGAGCGGTCGCGGTTACTCTGTCCGGGGTTCTCACCGGTGATGAGCTGGCGAATCTCGTCAATCACTCAAAACCACGACTTATCTTCACGGTTGAAGCCAAGCTGAAGGACCTGGAGAAATTGAAGAGTTCGGGAGGGCTTGAAAAGGTGATTTGCCCAGAGGGTGACCTGGACCTTCCGCACCTCATGGAGATGGGATCGGGATCGTTTAAGGCAATCGAAAGGGACCGAATTGACACTGCCGCTATTCTTTATACTGGCGGCACAACGGGTATCCCAAAAGGGGTGATGCTGACCCACGAGGGCATCAATTTTTCCAGTCACAGCATAGCCTACTACGAGCGGTCGACTGAGAATGACCTTGCCGTCTGTTTTCTGCCCTTTAACCACGTCTTCGGCCAAATACACATCATGAATGCAACGATTCTGAGTGTCGGCTGCCTGGAGATCCTGCCCGCCTTCGACTTGGAACGAATCTTGGAAGCGATGGAAGCAGGCCGGGTAACGAAGTTCTTTGCTGTGCCTACGGTATATGTCCGACTCTTGACCCTTGATGACTTGAGGAAAAAACTGGGGAGACTTCGCTACTGCTTTTCGGCAGCGGCCAGTATGGCGATGGAAATCGTCAAACAATGGAAAGAGCGCACAGGGCTTACGATCTCGGAGTCGTACGGGCTGACAGAAGCCATGCCTGTATCCTACAACCACTATTATCATGATAGGCACGTTGTTGGATCAGTGGGTCCCCCGGTCCATGGGGTGGAAGTCCAGATCAGGGATAGGTCAGGGAATCTTCTGGAACAGGGAGCAGAAGGCGAGATATGCGTACGAGGTCGTAACGTCATGAAAGGCTACCTGAATAACCCCGAAGGAGACCGCTCCGCGTTCTGGAAGGGCGACTGGCTCCGCACCGGCGACATCGGTCTGTTTGATCCGGACGGCTATCTCTACATCGTGGATCGACTTAAGGACCTCATTATTACGGGGGGCGAGAACGTCTACCCTCGCGAGGTGGAAGAGCAGCTCTATGCGCGGCCGGAAGTAGAGGAGTGTGCGGTCATAGGGCTTCCCGACAAGGAGTGGGGCGAGCGCGTGACCGCCTTCATCGTGGGGAAACCAGGTCATCCTATTGTCCCTGAAGAGTTAAAGTCTTTTCTGAAGTCCCGTTTATCCCCCTTCAAGGTGCCCAAGGAGTATGTCGCGGTGAGCGAGTTTCCTAAGAGCCCTGCGGGTAAAATTCTGAAACGTGAGGTCAAAAGGCGGTTTCTCGAGGGGCCGTGCAGCCCGGGACGGGAAAACAGAGGTAGGTGAACGGCCACGAAAGGCTGCTGAGGCCGTAAATCACGCGGCGAATGCCGGAAAAAAAACAGACGGAGAAATTTCGGTTGTGAGGGCATACTATTTGTAATGATTAAAGGACAAGATAGGGGGTAGAGGATTAGAGACAGGCAATCCTGTCCAACAAATGCACAAGGAGGTGTCTATGCGACTTGAAAAAGAATTAATATTCACCGCTATCGCAGTCCTGGTCACTTTCTCGTTTGGGAGCAGCATGGGATTTAGCGCTTCCTGCAAGAAATGTGAAGACCTTTTAACCACTGATTTTGGCCCAGGAGTGAAGATCATTTCAGCCAGAATAAGGAGCGAAGTAGACCCTCCCGGAGGCAAGGGGAATCCCATCCCGGTACCCGAGTACTGTGAGGTTAGAGGGAAGGAATTGCCGGAGAATAATTTTGTTATCAAACTGCCCACGGAATGGAAAGGGAATTATTTCCAGAGAGGAAATGGCGGATTGGCCGGCTCCATTCAGGAGGACAATATAAACTACGGTTTGAAGCTCGGCTACGCGGCAGCAGGGGCGAATGGAGGCCATGATGGAGCCATAGTAGATGCCAGATTCGGCTATAACCCACCGGATAACTCCAACCCGAGTGCGAACGAAAAATTAGATGATTATTGTTTTGGATCGATCCACAAAATGAACGTTCTGGCGAAGAAGATCATTAAGGCCTATTATTGCAAAGGGCCTAAATATTCTTATTATCAAGGGTGCTCCACAGGCGGGCGTCAGGGCTTGATTGAAGCCCAACGGTATCCGGAGGATTTCGATGGGCTGATGATAGGCGCGCCCTTGGTTTATCTTACAAAGATAACCATGCGTGATATATGGCAAGCAAAGAAAATTGCGGAAGGTGAAGGGCTGACGAGTGAAAAGATGAGTATGGTTGCTGATGCGGTTATGAAAAAATGCGACAAGACCGATGGTCTGGTGGATGGTCTTATCGATGATCCCCGAAAGTGCGCCTTTGATGCCCTTAGGGAGTTGCCCGCCTGTCAGGGGGACAAGGACAATCCCAAGTGTTTTACCCTTGCTCAGAGGACTGCCATTAGCAAGATTTACGATGGCCCAAGGAACTCTGCAGGAGATCTGCTCTTCAAGGGAGCGCCTTTGGGGTCAGAGGCCATAGGGCCGGGACCTTTTGGCCCCAACAGTGGCTGGCATGGTTGGATTATTCCTTTGCCTAAAGCACCTATGAGCATAGGCGCCATGATGGGATCAAATTTTGTACGATATTGTGTTTCACCCCCTAAGGGAGGAGGACCCAATTGGGATCTTAAGACCTTTGACTGGGACACCGATTGGCCGAATGTGTTGGCAAAGATGTCATCCAAATGCGATGCCTATGAGCCGAATCTGTTGCCCCTTAAGCTTCGCGGCGGAAAGATCATTCACTATCACGGGTTCGCAGACCCCCTGGTTTCACCATTCGCGTCAATTGAATACTACAAGTCTGTGGTTGACTATATCGGCGATAGAGCAACAAAGGAATTCTACAAGCTCTATATGATTCCCGGCCTCTTCCATTGCAGCGGAGGAGTCGGTTGCACCGACGACGATGCGATCTTTAATGCGCTGGTCAGCTGGGTTGAAAAAGGGGTTGAGCCAAAATCCATTACTGGATCGCGTATCGTTGATGGTAAGGTCGTCAGGACCCGTCCCATGTGTCCCTATCCGAGTGTCGCCAGATACAATGGCAAGGGCAGTATCGACGATGCCGCTCATTTCACCTGTGTGAATCCTTCCGGCCAAGGTCCGAATTGAGAGCTGTAAACGTTGAAGCTTGATGAGGGGAGCGATACGGTAAGGGTTGTGAAATAGGAAAAAAGGCACAGGCAAAGCCGACAAGTCCATTCTTGAGAAGGCAGGACCAGAAATGCCCTGCCTTTCCTGCTGAGCTTCGTTGGATGTGCCATTTTGCTATTCCTGTTCCCGGATATAGCCCTTTATCTCCCCAGACTGTTCATCGGTGGATAGACCAGGCGGGGAACATTTTGTCTTTGGGTGTGTTTCAGTGTAACGTAGAATACAAGCATAAGATATAGACAGTGACGTAACCGCGGACTTATATTGGAAGTTTCCTTCAGGTCGCAGGGCGGAGAGGGAGTGCCACGCTATTGGTAAGATATGGAATCCTTCGAGACCCGAACCGTCTTGCAGCATAAGGTCTCAAGAAGGGGGGTGGTTTACTATTACTAAAGGAGAAATTTCGTTTGTGAAGGTGTTGTATTGGTAATGGTTAACAGATAAGACAGGGGGTAGAGGATTAGAGACAGGCAATCCTGTCCAACAAATGCACAAGGAGGTGTAAAATGTATCTACGAAAGCAATGGATTATTTTTTCCGCAGTACTGGTCGCACTGTTTTTCGGTGCAAGGTTGGGGTTCTGTAATATCTCCGATAAATGTTCAGACACAACCAATATTGATTTTGGCGCAGGAGTACAGATCACCTCGGCCGCGATAGTTCCTGCCGCTCCCCCGCTACCCGAGCACTGCCTGATACAAGGGAGGTTGTTGCCGGAAGCGGATCCTTTCATGATTAAACTCCCGACGGACTGGAACGGAAACTATTACCAGGTCGGAAATGGCGGTTTGGCCGGTACCATAGACGAGCCTAATGTAAACTTCGGTCTGGGGCGAGGGTACGCGGCAGCGTCAGCGAGTGGAGGCTACGATGTGAGCGACCCCATCAATGCAGATGCGAAATTTTGCTATAACCCGTCGGGCAACTCTAACCCTTATGCAAAAGAAAAGCTGGATGGCTATTGTTTCGCATCGGTCCACAAAATGAATGTTCTGGCAAAGCGCATCATTAAGATCTATTATGGCAAGCGGGCTTATTACTCTTATTATAAAGGCTGCTCCACAGGCGGGCGTCAGGGTATGATCGAGGCACAGCGCTATCCGACGGATTTCGATGGGATCTTGGCAGGTGCCCCTTTGGTCTATCTCACCAAGGTAACCATGCGTGACGTGTGGCAGGCGCAGCAGGTGCTGGGACTGCCGACGCTCGCTACTGGTGCGGCGGATATGATGGCCAAAGTCTCTGCAGCGGTTTATAACAAATGCGACGGCATAGACGGCTTGGTGGATGGCATGATCGACGATGCCCGTAAGTGCACCTTTAATGCCCTGAGCGAGCTGCCTGCCTGTCTGGGGGATATCCCTGACCCTCAATTTAACTGCTTTACGACTGCTCAGAGGACAGCCATCCAAAAGATCTACGACGGGCCCCGGAATTCTGTCGGCGAGCTGCTGTTCAAGGGGACGCCTGTAGGGGGAGAGGCCATAGAACCGACCTTGATAGGCCCCAATACCGGCTGGTGGTGGATCCTTCCTTTTGCCCCTGGCACGCTCAGCATCGGAGGCGGTATGGGATCAGAGTTTACGCAGTATTGCGGTTTGACTCCTGCCGGAGGGGGCCCCGGCTGGGATTATAGGACCTTTAACTGGGACAGTGATTGGCCCTACGACATGACAAAACTGTCAGCCCGATGCGACGCCAATAACCCTGATCTTCGGCCGTTCTATAGTCACGGCGGCAAGTTGATCCAATATCACGGGTGGGGAGACCAATTGGTTTCGCCCTTTGCCATGGCCGAATATTATGACGCGGTTCTTGCTACTATGGGCAAAACGACAACCGACAGGTTCTACAAGTTATACATGATCCCCGGCCTAAGCCACTGCTCCTTAGGGCTCGGTTGTTCTAACGACGCCGGGATGTTTGATGCGCTTGTCAACTGGGTGGAAACGAGGGTCGAGCCCGACGTGATCATTGGCTCACGGGACGCATACCCTCCGACGGGTATGTCGGCGAGGACCCGGCCTCTGTGCCCCTATCCCGGAGTTGCCAGGTATCTTGGCGCTGGCAGCATCGACGACGCGGCCAATTTTACCTGTGTGAAGACAATCAAGGCGCATGTTCGTATTGAACCGGAAACCCTAAAGCTTGGCAGCGGTGGAACGTTCACAGCCTTCGTTACGCTCCTGTACCAGGGCGACTGGCGCGTCACCTCAGCGGTCTGCGAAGGCGCTCCTGCATTGAAATTAACCAAGCATGGTTACAGCTATAGCGCTACGTTCAACAAGCAGGATCTCAAAAACATCACCGCGGGGGATGCGGTGACGTTCACGGTGACCCTATTTGCTGAGCAGCGAGGTTACCACTGTGGACATAGCGACGAGGACGAGATTGCGTTTGAGGGGAGCGATACGGTAAGGGTTGTGAAATAGGAAAAAAGGCACAGGCAAAGTTAGTAAGTGTATTTCTTGAGAAGGCAGGACCAGAAATGGCCCTGCCTTCCTATTTATAGGGACTGATGAGGGGCTTAAACGGATGCCTTTTGTCTGGCCGAGCCCCTCTCCGAGCAGGTTGGCGGGGTGGGGTTGTCCGAGAGTCCTGGGGGAACCCAACAACTGGGGGTGGCTCAAAGGAAATTATAAATTGACAAAAGATTCACTTTTTGAAATAGTGAGACTGTTTTTTTACCCCCTTTTTTGACCTGAGGAGCCTGTTGTTTTAGGCGGTCCTACTGCAGAATGTCATTGAATGAGATTGATAAGGAGGGCTAATGGACGAGAAGCTCAAAGAAGCTTTTCACAAGGTTTATGAGGGCGAGGCCAAGGCCGCGCTCCGGCTAAAAATCTTTGCCAAAAAGGCAGACCAGGAAGATCTACCCCAAATTTCCAAGCTCTTTCGCGTGATCGCTTTCAGTGAAGAGATTCACGGTGAGCGCGCGCTTCGGATGCTCAGGGAGATCAAAGATACCGATACCAATCTCAAAGAGAGCTTTCAATCGGAGACCACTATTGCGGGAGTGGCTTATGATAATTTTATCGAGCTTGCCGAGGAGATAGAGGATACCACGGCTTCGAATATCTTCTCCAATTCAAGGGATGTGGAAGTGGGTCACGCCAAACTTTACAAGAACGCGATCAACCACCTGATTGGAGAGCGGGAGACCAATTATTATGTGTGCCAGGTGTGCGGGTATGTGTCAGATGGAGTTTGGCCTGAGGTTTGTCCGGTGTGTTCAGCACCCAAGGACCAGTTTATAGAATTTAAATGAAGGAAGGGATGCAGGAACTCTATCGAACCGCAGATGAATTATTTAACGATTAATGACCAAGTCAGCTACCGGCCATAATCTTTTGGCATAAACGGACCCCTTTCATGCCGTCGTTCGTCCAGTAATCCGATCGCACTTCCTTACATACAAGCTCATCAACCCGGCCACCGATGATATAGGCACGAGGCGAAAGGTTCTCCGGGACATTTTCTCTCAAGAAAGTTATGGTCTCTCGCATGGTCTTGTATGCTGCACTGATTAAGCAGGAAAGCCCAACAATGTTGGGCCTGAATTCATGAATCGCTGCGAGGAACTTACGCGGCGGGACATCTACTCCAAGATCATGTACCATAAACCCGTATCCACGGACTAGAACCTTAAAGATGTCCTTCCCGATGAAGTGAATATCGCCCTCGACCGTTCCAAGGACAATGCTCCCTGAATCCTCATTCGTGACTTTGTTTTCGAAAAGAGGAAGGACCAGTTGGCCAACCTGGCGCATGATCTCGCCAGCCATGATTAAACCCGATATATAGTATCGTCCTTGTTCATAGCGCTCTCCCACTTGAATCATCCCTTTATGGCATAGGTCGATGATTACTAACGGGTCAATACCATCTCCCAAGTTTTGCTCGACCAAGGCCAGTACCGCCTCCTCTTTAAGTTCGGTCATCAGAGTGATTAACTTATCTTGGTTGTCTGTCATGGGTATATAATCGTTAACCTCCTAAAATTCAGCACTATATCACATTGCTGATTCCTACTTTGGTAGTGAATCTAAGACGATCCCCACGGCATATAAACCGTCCCCAACTGACGGGTTTGTCTTCGAAATCATAAAAGATATGTTCTATGCGGAATGCGGGCTGCATTTGAATGGTATTGAGGATATCCGCTTCCTCCTTTGTAAGGACTGCCGCCTCGATAAAGAGCTTCCCTCTTTTGAGTTTTGTTTCCCCTGTTCCCACAAACAGACCATGTAGAGAGGTGAGTTCCATTTCAGCCTCCACAATCGGGCGGACTGGGTCGTAAATTAGTTGTTCTTTGTGGTAAATAATGGGGTCACCATCCCGAACCAAAACCCGTCTGATGAGGATCGTTCTCTCTCCCTCGCTTATTGCCAACCTATTTGCCATTGTTTCATCGGCCTTGGTAATGAGCACTTCCAGAATTTTTACCTTGGTTCGCTCTTTGTCCTTGAATATGTTGTGAAATTCCTCCAGACTAAATGTTACTCCAGCCAAATCTGGGGCTTTTACATAGGTCCCGCTTCCCTGAATTGTGCTGACAATTCCCTGCTCCAACAGGACGTTGATGGACCGGCGAACTGTCATTGGACTAACCTGATAACGCCTGCAAAGCTCTGATTCAGAAGGCAGACGATCACCAGGAAGAAAGACGCCCTTAGCGATCTGTTCCCTCAAAATGTTGACAAGTTGGACATATGCTGGTTGAAATGATTGGCGATCTATATTTATTTGATTTTCCGGCATGGTCTTCAATAGCCTGTTCCTTCAAACTAATTATACATATAACTTATTAAATTAATTGATGTCAAGATCTTAATTTTTAATGAATTTTGGCATAAATATCCCCTTAATAATTTCTTTCCCTATATTATTATTATATATATGTTGTTAATATCATTTAATATTTTGTTATTTTACCCCCAGATTTTTTTACTTGACAAAGTTCCCTATATAAGTTTAAATAGTAAAAAACATTCTCTCAAATTAACTCCTATGTCTTGAGATCGGTCATTGGAAACGCGAATTCGAAAGGAGGAAAAGATATGTCTCAGAAATTGGTTAATGCGATGACCAACATGAACGAAAAAGAGACCCTTGAAATTGTCAGGGCTTTATTGGCCGACAATCAAGACCCTGTTCAGATTCTGGATGATTGCACTAAGGCCATGGAAACGGTCGGCAAGCGTTTTGAGGCAGGCGAATATTTTCTTCCTGAACTGATGCTGGCAGGTGAGATGATGATGCAGATTTCTGAAATGGTCAAACCGAAGTTGAAAGGTGGTGTGGCCTCAAGAAAACAGGGTAAAGTGCTCATAGGAACGGTGGAAGGGGACGTTCATGATATCGGTAAGAATATTGTCTCCTTTCTGCTTGACGTTAATGGTTTTGAGGTATGCGACATTGGAATTGATGTTCCGCCCGGAAAATTTGTGGAAAAAATCAAGGATTTCAAACCCCAGGTCGTGGGTCTGAGCGGTCTTCTCACCCTCGCCTACGACTCCATGAAGAATACGGTTCGGGCTATTGAAAAAGCCGGCCTGCGTAACAGCCTAAAGATTATGATCGGAGGCGGTCAGATACGTGAAACGGTGAGAGAATATGCCGGGGCCGATGCCTTTGGTAAGGATGCCATGGAAGGTGTTACCTTGGCGAAAAAGTGGATTGGAACGAGACAAGATGGGTTCAGGAAATGAAATAGAGGTAATGGCATGAGCCTTTTTTCGGTTACCCTTCAATATGCCATTTCAGGAATAACGGATGGAAGTATCTATGCGATTATCGGAATCTGCTGGAGCGTCGTCTACCTTATCACCAAGGTCCTCAATTTCACCACGGGTGAATTTGTCATGCTTGGCGGAATGCTCACCTGGGGATTTCACAGCTTAGGACTGGGAATATTTCCTGCAGCACTTGTTGCAGTGGCAGCCACCATCTGCATCGCCATCGTAATCGAAAGGGCAACGATCCGCCCCGTGCGCTATCCATCAGAGATGACTTACATGATGATTACCATCGCTTTAGCTTCGATCATTAAAGGTATCATCCTTCTCAAATGGGGCACAGAGGTCAGGAAAATAGATCCCTTCTTCGGTACGGAGGTGTTACACCTGTTTGGTGCCGCAATCACCCCTCAGATCCTCTGTGTCCTTGGGCTCCTCATCATCGTGACAGTAGGATTGACGTGGTTCTTAAATAACACCCTTTTTGGCAAGGCTCTGAGGGCTTCTGCAATCAACTTGACAGGAGCGAAACTGGTGGGAATAGATATCAACAAATTTAGGCTTTTCTCTTTTGGTCTTGCAGGAGGGCTTGGCGCCATTGCCGGGATTGTCACGACGCCTATTACCTTTACTGGATACCAGATCGGGATGCTCACAGGACTCAAGGGATTGGTTGCTGCCATCGTAGGGGGGTGGGGCATCATGGGGACTGTCATTTCTGCCATTGCTTTAGGACTGCTTGAAGGGTTTTGTGCAGGCTTTATCTCAACGGGGTTCAAGGATGTTCTTGCACTGCTTATTATGGTCATTTTTCTAGTCGTCAAGACATACCGCATAGCACCAACATTGAGGCGAACCTCTTCATGAAACCGATGAGAAAAATCCTCAACGGATGGTTTTTTATCGTTATTGCGATTGGGGTACTTCCTTTTATTATCCCCGGCCTTTATATGCACTATATCACTGGTGTCATGTGTTTCATTGCGATGTATGGGGCTCTTGCTCTGGGTATGGGGGTGCTTCTTGAGCAATCGGGGCTCTTTTCCCTGGCTCATCCGTCCTGGTTCGGTATCGGAGCTTACCTTACCGGCATCCTTGCGATGAGGGGTATGCCCTCTCTGGCTGCAATCATGATCGCTGCGATCTGCGTGGCTTTCCTTGCCTATCTTATTGGTGCACCCCTCTTACGCCTAAAGGGATACTATCTTGCTTGCGCCACCTTTGCCCTCCTTTTGATCGTAGATATTACTATTCCCCAATTGGGATCGATTACCGGAGGGCATGATGGTCTTCTGGGTATTCCTCCGCTCTCCGTTGCCGGCTTCGTATTCGAAGGTGATTTCCAGTTCTATTATCTCACCTGGGGACTTTGTCTCGGAACACTCTGGTTTCTCAGTAACCTCATGAGGTCACGGTTCGGCCGGGCAATCAAATCTTTCAACGACAGTGAAGTTGCAAGCAAAAGCGTAGGGGTCAATGTATCGGGATACAAACTGCAGGTTTTCATCCTAACTGCGGTAATGGCGAGCCTCGTCGGAAGTTTGTTCTGCTTCTATATCCGTTACGCCAGCCCTTTAATGTTTGGTTTCCCTCTCATGGTAGAGCTCGTCACCATGATGATTGTGGGAGGGGGGAAGACGCTTTATGGTCCACTTCTTGGGAGTTTTATCATCCTGTGGGTCCGCGAGCTCATCCACATCTATCTTGGCAAGATTCTCCCCGTGATGAACGCCCAGGTCGACGCCACCTTTTTCGGGGTCATCATTGTGGTCATCCTCATCTTTATGCCCGGAGGGCTGGCCGGTTGGCTGGAACAATTCATTCAGGCAGGAAGGAAGGTTCGTGAGCGTTTTGCAAGAGCATAGCATCCTCCTCGACGTAGTTGATGTAAGCAAGCACTTTGGTGGGATTTGTGCCCTCAATAAGGTATCTTTTACCCTCAGAAGAGGGAGCATCACTTCTCTTATTGGACCTAACGGTGCTGGCAAAACAACCTTTATTAATGTTGTTACGGGAGTCTATACGCCTGACGAAGGAGGGATCCATTTTCAGGGCAAAGATCTTTTTGGATTATCGGCCCATCTCGTTGCGTCAAAAGGGATTGGAAGGACTTTTCAACTCGAAGAACTCTTCGGCAGTCTTACTGTACTTGAGAATACAATGGCGGGGTGCCATGTCAATAGTCGATCAGGGATGCTTTCGTGCGGTTTTTCCCTTCCCTCAGCCAGAAAAGAAGAAAAACGGATCAGGGATGAGGCCGTGGAAAAACTCGCGCTGGTTGGCCTCGAAAAGAGGGCCTTTGACCCGATCTCCAAACTTCCCTTGGGGGAACGAAAACTGGTCGGCATTGCACGGGCACTCAGCATGAAACCAACATTGCTTATGCTGGATGAGCCTGTAGGTGGGTTAGCAGCCCACGAAATCAAAAAACTTGTCGACCTGATTTACACACTTCTCTCAAAAGGTCTAACCATCCTCATCGTGGAGCACAACATGCCTTTTGTCATGTCCCTTTCTGAAAAAGTTGTTGTATTGGACGAGGGAACAAAGATTGCCGAAGGTCGACCGGACGAGGTGAGAACGAACGATAAAGTCATCAAGGCTTATCTTGGCGAAGAGGTCAGCGATGATGCATTCCACACCGGGCCCTGAGATGTGTAAGGAGCGCAAAGAGCGAGCCGGTCCTTATCGCCTGTCTATCGAAGCCATCTCCACCTTTTATGGGGAGGCACAGGCATTGAAGGATGTATCAATCGCCGTGTATCCAAAGGAGGTGGTCACTATATTGGGGAGTAATGGCGCTGGGAAAACGACCCTTCTTAAGACACTCATCGGTCTATTGTCTCCACGATTTGGGAAAATATTCTTTGAAGAGATATCCATTGAAAGCAGGCCTTCCCATGAGATTATCACAAAGGGTATTGCAAGCGTTCCCGAGGGAAGGGAGCTTTTTGGCTCGTTGAGTGTGATGGATAATTTGCTCCTTGGGACCTACTCGCTCCCCGAAAAAAAAAGAAAGCAAATACTTGTTAGTCGGCTGGAAATGATATTTACCCTTTTCCCAATACTTAAAGAAAGGCTGAAACAGAAGGCGGAAACGCTATCGGGGGGACAACAACAAATGCTCGCCGTTGGGAGGGCATTAATGGCAATGCCCACACTTCTTGCCCTTGATGAACCTTCGCTCGGACTCTCTCCGATTCTCGTTACAGAGATGATGAGAGTATTAAGAGAAATCTGCGATCAATGGGAGGTTTCACTCCTTCTGGTAGAACAAAATGCCCGTGCAGCGTTAAAGATCGCCGATTATGTCTATGTTTTGGAGAGGGGAGAAGTGGTGCTCCAGGGTGCTTGCAAAGAAGTGATCGATAGCCCAACCATCCAATCCGCTTACCTGGGTGGCTGAGAAAAATGAAAAGGAGGATAAAGAGATGAAGCGAATCATTTTAGTTTGTATCACGGTATGTTTTGTTCTGGGATTATTATTGACTGGTCAAAGCCACGCTCAAAAACCTTCGCCCTATGTGATCGGTGTCATCCTGGATATGACCGGCCGCCAATCGAACTTGGGTGTAGGATGCAAGAGGGGACTGGATATTGCAGTTGACGAGATCAATTCAGCAGGCGGTGTCAATGGGAGACAGCTTGAGGTGGTGCTTCTTGATGGAGAAAGTGATCCCGCAAAAGCAGTCATGCACACGAAAAGACTCATAGAAGTTGATCGCGTATCAGTGCTTGCAGGTTATTCGGCAACTTCATCGACGATGGCCTCCATGCAGACCGCAGAAGCAGGAACCACACCCCTTATCGCTGCTTGCCCTATTGTTGCCGCCGGACCGGCGGTAAAGAAGTGGATCTTTACTGTGGTGCCGCGGCAGAAGGAGGCATCGCTCCCCATGTTACTGGAAAATTTAGTACAGCGAGGTGTAAAAAAGATTGCCTACATTTATATCGATAATGTCTATGGTCAAACAGGGCTGAAAGTATTGGAAGAAGCGGCAAAGGAGATGAACGTAAAGCTCGTACTTGTCGAAAAATATGCAGTAGGAAGTACTGACTTAGGCCCGCAGATTACCCATATCAAGACAGCAGGGGCCGATGGATTCATCATTACCGGAAACGTCCCTGATACGACGTTGGCAATCAAAAATGCGAGAGACCTTGGTTTTACTGGCCCCATTTTCAGTGATTATGCTATCGTGAGCCCTGAATTTGTCGAGCTTGCAGGAAAATATGGAGAAGGGATCGTCAGCACCTCGTTGAAGACACTTGTTGCTCCAGACCTTCCCGCTAATGATGTTCAAAAAAAGGTTTGCATGGACCTCTATACGAAGTACACGAAGCAGTATGGTGCTTTCAGCCTCTATGCGGGTCATACATGGGATCAGATTCATATGATCGCTGATGTATTGAAAAAGGTGGACCCGAAGCTGAATCCTTCAAATCCCGCTGATATCGCGAAGATACGAGAGCAATTTCGGAACAATTACGAAAAGATCAAAGCGTTTGTCGGGCAGAATGGTGTTTTTACAATCACGGCCGACAACCATAACGGCCTCCCGCTGAAATGCTACGTGCCTGTAGTGATTGAGAATGGTAAGTGGAAACTTTATAAAGGGAAATAGAGAGAACCAAGGGTTCCAGGGGTCGAGGATTGCAGGGTAAAAGTGAATTTCCCTCGGCCCCTTGAACCCTTTGAACCCAATCTTCTCTCAGAGGTGAGACCAATGGACAAGACGGAAGAGATGCTTGAATTATGGTGTTCTGCGCAGGGAGCAAATTTTATCAATGAAGATGCTGAAGAGGCATACAAAAAGAGAGCGCGCAGAGTCGCAGATGTGGTCCAACTCAAAGTGCCTGACAGAGTTCCCATCGTGCCGAGTTTTGGTATGTTCCCCGCCCTTGACAATGGGTTGACATGCGAAGAGGTCATGTTTGACTATGATAAAGCCCATCAGGCATGGATGAAGACACTTATTGACTTTGAGCCAGATCTCTATCGGGCCTCAAGCTATCCTTTTTCTGGGCATGTTTTTGAAGCTCTGGACTACAAACTGCTTAGATTGCCTGGCCGTGGGGTCCCTTCCAATCACGTTTTTCAGTTTGTTGAAGAAGAATATGTAAAAGCAGAGGAATTTTACGACGCATTCATCGATGACCCTGCCGATTTTTTGCTGAGGGTTTATTTACCGCGTGTATGTGGAGCCCTTGGACCTTTAAAAATGCTTCCATCATTCAATTCATGGTTTGGATACTACTTGGGGATTGTTGGTAATGTTTCTTTTTTTGGCATTCCTGAAATCGCCAGCGCATTAGAGGCTTTGCAGAAAGCAGGGGCCGAAGCACTAAAATGGCTTACCCATGTCCGTGAGGAAACTCAAGAAATGATGTCAATGGGCTTCCCGGATATCCTGGGCGGCCACTCTGCTGCCCCTTTTGATGTCATCGGAGATTGGTTTAGGGGGACACGCGGCATCATGCTGGACATGTATCGACATCCCGATAAACTGTTAAAGGCAATGGAAAGATTGGTGCCGATCCAAATTAGGATGGGAGCGACCCTTTCCAAAAGAATGGGAAAACCAGTTGTGATGCTGATGCTTCACAAGGGTCTTGATTCATTTATGTCCAATGAGCAGTACAAAACCTTTTACTGGCCAACTCTGAGAAAGGTCATGATGGGATTGATCGATGAAGGCCTCGTCCCTTTACCCTTGTTTGAAGGCAACAATACTTCACGCCTGGAGATTATTAAAGATATACCCAAAGGAAAGGCGATCTACTGGTTCGAAGAAGTTGATATTTACAAGGCCAAAGAGATCCTGGGTGATACGGTATGCTTCAGAGGAAATGTCCCGGGCTCGTTATTGTATGCAGGCACCCCCCGACAGGTAAAGGATTATGTTAAAAAGCTCATCGATGTTGTGGGTAAGGGCGGAGGTTTGATGGTTGATTGTGGAATTTGGTTTGACGAGGCAAAACACGAAAATGTGAAGGCCATGGTAGATTTTACCAAGGAGTACGGCGTCTATAGATAAGCATGGGACAAGTTAAATGTGATTAAGGTTTGAACACCTGATCTAGCTGAGCCTATAAGTGGAAAAATGCTGGCTTTACGCTATTGATTTTGAAGCCGTAGTCTTAAGTAATACCGGAGTCGAGGCGTTAATTCAGCTAAATTTCTTACCGTTCAAGGTTCAACCTTAGAAATTTAGGAAATGTTGCAGAACGCTCAAGGGACTGACTAAATCTTTGGGAGATAAGCGCTTGAACTCCTGATCTTTGCAGTCCTTGAACCCTATTTCATTCCTACTTTCGCTTTCTCTTTTAAAATCGGAATTACATTTTGAAAATCGTCCACAATCCCATAATCGGCCACTCCAAAGATGGGAGCTCGGGGATCTTTATTGATGGCGATGATTGTTTCAGAACCCTGCATCGCTGTCACATGCTGGAAAGCGCCGCTGATGCCAATGGCAATGTAGACCTTCGGCTTCACCGTTTTTCCAGAGATTCCAACCTGGCGCTCTTTGGGTAGCCAGTTTCGATCCACCACCGGACGTGAACAGGCCATCACCCCACCTAAACTTTTTGCCACTTCCTCTATCATTGGAATATGTTCCGGTCCTCCGATCCCTTGGCCCACAGAGACGATGATCTCGGCTTGAGTGATATCTTCTCCCGTGATAGGGGCTTCAATATATTCTATAAATTTTTTTACATCGATCGTCCCTTGGAGGGAAGAGGACTCCATGATAATCCCAGACTTTTTATCACCAGGTACCGCGGGTACCGCGGGGCTGAAAACACCCGGCCGAACAGTGGCTACATAGCCTTTGGATTCCCTCAGAGATACTTTGGCATTTACCTTTCCTCCATAGATGGATCGAACGGCTTTCAAACGGCTCCCTTCAAACGAGAGGCCGATACAATCCGTGACCAGAGGGGACCCCATTTCCACGGAAAGGCTCGGCCCCAGGTCCATTCCAAAAGCTGTGTGACCTATCAGGGTAAGGAGGGGCTGATATTTTGCGATGAGAGAGGAGAGGACCTTTTGATAGAGAATGGAGTTAAAATGTTCGAGTTGCGCATCTTCTACGACCAAAACCTTCGATGTCCTTAAAGCCAACTCCTCAGCGAAAGTTTTGACATGATGACCCAATAGTACTGCGGTTGAAGAAGTTCCTTGCTGGGAGGCCAACTTCTCTCCAGCTCCTAACATCTCGTATGTGATATCCCGCATCTTACCTTGTCGATGCTCAACTAATACGAAAACTTCGCCCATGCTATTAACTCCTCTTGTAAAGGTTTCCCCTCTCCCTCGATGGGAGAGGGTTGGGGTGAGGGTGAAATATGAGATACAATCCCCCTCCCCTTCATCCCCTCCCACCAGGGGAGGGGGGTATAGGGTGTAATTGCTTTTAAAAGGTAAGGCTGATTTCAGCCTTTTTTCTTCTTCAAGATTTCAGTCAATTGCGTTACGACCTCTTCAGGATTGCCTTTTAATATTTCTGCTGTCTTTCCAACGGGTGGGAAGAATACTTGATCGATTTTTGTATCGACGGATTCGCCGGAGGCGATGCCTATCTCCTCCATTCCGACCTCCTTGATTTCTTTATCTTCAGCCTCTAAGATAGCAGCCAGGGAAACATATTTCGGCTCATTGATGCCTGTCTGAATGGTTAAGACAGCAGGCAGTTTAAGTTCCATAACTTCATCGATTCCACCCTCCAATTCTCTTCGGACCTTTGCCTTGTCGCCTGTCATTTCGATATGAGTCACAATGGTGGCGTGAGGAAGACCCAACATCTGCGCCAGTTCAACCCCAACCTGCCCGCCATTGTCATCCTCTGCCTGAACACCTGTTAAGATGAGATCAAAAGGCTGATTTCTAATTGCCTGAGCGAGAATCCTGGCAATCAGATGGCCGTCTTGAGCATTAGGTTTCTCAATCCTCAATGCTTTATCTGCGCCCATGGCCAAGCATCTTGTCAATACCTCTTTGGACTCTTCGGGCCCGACCGTGATGACAGTCACCTCCCCCCCGTATTTCTCTTTTAAAAGGGCTGCCTCTCTGACCGCATAACCGTCCCAATCGTTGAGGGTGAAGACCAGATGATCTTTCTTAATGTCTGTACCATCCTTCTCGATAAAAATATCCGCCTCTGCAGTCTTTGGAATCCTTTTAATACACACCGCGATGTTCATTGAAGTCCTCCACAGCATAACTCTCCCCTCCCTTGGTGGGAGGGGATTCACCCTGTTAGATAGAATGTTTTCTGAACAACAGGGCCGAATAAAGAACCTTATCTAACAGGGTAAAGGGGAGGGGGCCAAGAGTAACTCACCCTCACCGTCGCCCTCTCCCGTCGAGGGAGAGGGGAAAGACAAATTCATCAGACTTCCAGCGCATCAGCGACCAGCTCCGTAATGTCTTTTACCGCGATCTGATCTGCTAAGCTTGAGGTTTTTACCGCATCTTCGAGGGTTAGAAGGCAGAAAGGACAAGCTGTAGCCATCACCTTTGCGCCCAAAGCAACGGCCTCCTTCACTCGAATCTCCCCATTTCGAGTCCCCTCTGTTCCTCCTTCAGCCCACATTCTACCCCCTCCTCCTTCACAGCATAGACTCCTTTGCTTCGATCTTTCCATCTCGGCGAATTTCAATCCGGGGATAGAAGTCAAAATTTTTCTCGGTTCGTCGAAGACGAGATTCTGTTTTCCGAGAAAGCAGGGATCCTGATAGGTGACAGGGATGTCCAACGCTTTAGACATTTTTAGCTTCCCCGTCTCGATCAGATCTGCAATGACCTGCGTATAGTGTTGGACAGGGATGGCGAGGTCCGGATATTCATTTTTGAAAGCGTTGAAGCAATGCGGTGAGATGGTGATGATTCTTTTAATTCCAGACTTTTTAAAGAGGTTCGTATTGTCCTTGGACAGTTTTTTGAAAAGGGCCTGCTCGCCCATCCTTTTGATCTCGTTTCCGCAACAGGATTCCTTCTTCCCGAGTATCCCAAAGTCGAGGTCTGCTTTTTGAAAGATCTTCACGAGGGCCGTTGAGACATTCTGAACCCTTGGATCATAAGAAGGAGCACAGCCCACATAGAGCAGTGTCTCCGTGGTTGCCTCTTCAAGAATCTTTACTCCAAGATCTTTTGCCCAATCTGCCCTCCGATCACGGAATCGTCCCCATGGATTTCCCTGCAGAAGGGTATTTTCAAGGGCATCCCTGATGGTTGAGGGGACCTCGCCTTGATTGGCAAGAAAATTTCGTATCCCCATGATCAGCTCAACGTTTTTTACTCCGGCAGGACAGCGAAGGCTGCAAGTGCTGCAGGTGGTGCAGGCCCATAATTCAGGCCTTTTAAATAACGGAGAAGGGTTAGCCGTGAAGCTTGTCTCCCTGACCAACCTTCTCATATTTAAAGGGGATCTGAATTTAATCGGGCATCCACCCGTGCACATTCCGCACTGGATGCATAATGTGAGATGATAGTCCTGGACAAAAGTCTTAGGGTCTATTTTCATTTAGTATCGTTTTGGAACCTTATTCTGAAATTTGAAATTTTTTTTCTCTTTCCTTATTCCGCAATCCGCACTCCACAATCCGCAATCTAGGTCACAACGCCTTCCACCTCTGCCAAGACCTGATGTTGGGTGAAATGGTTCTGTCTGGCTGCCTTATTAGGACAGATTGCCGTGCAGGCGCCGCAGCCCTTACATAGAGCTTCGTTGACCGATGAGATCCCTTTGATATCAAGAAAATCGATTGCCGAATAAGGACAGATCTCGATACATAATTTGCAACCCGCACAGAGTGCGGGGTCGATCACGGCTGTGGTGGGTTCGACTTCGATCTGTCCTTTGGTCCCCAGAGCGGCTGCCTCGGCTGCCGCTGCAGAGGCGTGGGCCACTGTATCAGGAATATCCTTAGGTGCCTGACAGCATCCTGCCAAGAAAATTCCATCTACATTCGTACTCACGGGTTTCAGTTTAGGATGGGCCTCCATAAAGAAACCATCCGCACTCCGGCTGATTCCAAATACCTGTGCAAGCTTTTCGGCATCACGGCGTGCAGTTAAACCGGTTCCCAGGACGACCATATCTACGGGTATCTCCAAAGGAGTTCCGAGAAGGGTATCTTCTGCGGCGACGACGAGACGGCCATCCCGTTTAAAAATCTCAGAACCTTTTCCGCGAATAAAGTAGATTCCCTCTTCACGGACCCTCTTATAGAATTCCTGATACCCTTTTCCAAAGGCGTTGATGTCGATATAGAATTCATAAACCTCAGCACGGGTCTTTTCTTTTGCAAGATGGGCTTGTTTCATCGAAGCCATACAGCAGACCCTGGAGCAATAGAGGTTGGTATTTTCGTCACGGCTTCCGATGCAGTGGAGAAAGGCAATTCCCTTTGGGACCGTTCCTTCCTTGATCAACACTTCTCCGCTGGTCGGTCCGGAAGGGCTTGCGAGCCTTTCAAACTGGAGGTTGGTGATGACATTTTCATAAACGCCATACCCGTACTGGGGAAGGAGATGGGGGTCGAATAAATCGTACCCGGTGGCGATGATGATGGACCCCACTTCTTTCTCGATCATTTCCTCTTTCTGATCGAAATGAATGGCTTCTGCCTTGCAGGCTTCCACACAAGTCTTTTTACATTTCCCTTTGCTTAATAAGAGACAACTCTCTTTATCCACCACTGCCTTCAAAGGAACGGCTTGCGGGAATGCGATATAGATGGCTCTTCGCCTGCTCATCCCCTCTTCAAACTCTGAGGGCACCCCTTTTTTCAAAACGCAGGCCTCTGTGCAATCCCCACAGCCGGTGCACCGACTAAAATCCACGTAGGTGGGATGTCTTTTGATGGTCACGGTAAAGTTCCCGACATAACCTTTCACCTCTTCCACTTCGGAACAGACGAGGAGTTCAATATTTTTATTTCGAGCCACCTCAACGGTTTTAGGTGTGAAGATGCAAGAGGCGCAGTCCAGGGTAGGGAAGGTCTTATCCAGTTGGGCCATGTGGCCTCCGATATAGGGGGCCTTTTCAACCAGATAGACTTTTATTCCTTCATTAGCAATGGTTAAGGCTGCCTGAATTCCAGCGATTCCGGCTCCAACGACTAAAACGGAAGGTTTGATCTCCACCTTTCTTGGGGTGAGCCCTTCTTGACGGAGAACCCTTGCCACAGCTGCCCGAAGAAGTTGCTTGGCCTTCTCTGTAGCTTCTTCCTTATCTCTATGAACCCAGGAGCACTGTTCACGGATATTGGCAATATTGAGATAATAAGGATTGAGCCCTTCTGAGGAGATGGCATTTCGAAAGGTCATCTCATGCATTCGGGGAGAGCAGGCAGCGACCACCACCCGATCGATAGAGAGTTCGCGGATATCCTTTTTGATCAAATCCTGTCCGGGGTCGGAGCAGAGATAACGGTAGTCCCGGGCTGCCTTCACTCCGGGAAGGGTGCCGGCGAAACTGGAAAGCTCATGACAATCCACTGTGGCAGCGATATTGGTACCACAGTGACAGATGTAGACACCAATCTGTTTCTTCATCAAACTAAATTCCAGTGAACAAATTCCAAATTACAAATAATTTCCAATTTCCCAATGTCCGAATACCCAAACTGAATACCTCGAAAACCGGTTCTCGGTTTGATATTTTGGTCATATCACGGAGACGGAACACGCCTGCCTGCCGGTAGGCAGGGACACGAGTCACGCTATTTTCTACGTCATGCCGAGGAGACGACGGCCAATGGCCATCTTCTGGATTTCTTTTGTTCCCTCATAGATCTCAAGGAGCTTGGCTGCACGGTAGAAACGTTCGATGGGGTAATCATCCAAGTATCCATATCCACCATGGAGCTGAAGTGCCTCATCCACCACCCTGACGGCAACCTGGCAAGCCCACCATTTTGCCATGGCTGACAGTTGGGAATCGATATTTCCCCGGTCGAGATTCCAACAAGCCTTATAGGTTATGGACCTGGCCGTTTCGATGAGCGTTGCCATCTCAGCAATCTTAAATTGAGTCACCTGAAAAGAGGCGATCGTCTTCCCAAATTGTTTTCTCTTTTTTACATAATCAATCGCTTGTTCCATTGCACCCTGGGCAAGGCCGACTCCATCACCCGCTATCATCACCCTTGAATAGTCGAGAAACTTCATCAATTGGATGAACCCATTGCCTTCACCGCCCACCAAGTTTTCCTTCGGGACCCTTACATTATTGAAATAGACATTCGCCGTATCGGATGCATGAAGCCCCATTTTTCCATGAATTCTATCCGCCTTGTATCCAGGTCGATCCGTCTCCACCAGAAGAATGCTGTGTCGGCTTGATTTTGAGGTTTCTTCAGGATGGGTTAAACAGTAGACCAGAAGAAATTTGGCTTCCGTGCCATTGCTGATCATAACCTTATTGCCATTGATCACATACTCATCCCCCACTCTCTCCGCTCGAGCCGTTGCAGAGGCTGCATCGCTTCCAGCCTCAGGCTCAGTGATGGCAAAACC
Source organism: uncultured delta proteobacterium (assembly GCA_963827685.1). Taxonomy (GTDB): domain Bacteria; phylum Desulfobacterota; class BSN033; order BSN033; family UBA1163; genus UBA1163. The sequence continues at coordinate 591,434 of CAWHBU010000004.1, forward strand.
CATGACCCAGTCCCCTTTGACTAAGGGGGAAAGGTACTTCTTCTTCTGATCCTCAGAGCCATAGAGTAACAGTTCTTGGGCACCAAATGTCGTCTGAGAAAACACTTGGCCAAGCCCGGGTTCGGCCCTCCAGAATTCCTCCAGGATGATGCTGTGTTCAAGAGAACCCAGGCCAAGGCCGCCATACTCTTTCTTGATATAGACACCGACGAAACCCAGCTGAGCTGCTTTCTTGATGAGATCTCTTGGAAACTCTCTTTTGGCCTCACACTCTTTACCAATGGGTGCCAGTTCACCTTCAGCGAATTCTCGGGCAGCTAAACGGATCTGCTTTTGCCGGTTGGTCAGTTCGAAATCCATAGTGACTCCAATTACCCAAAGTGAAGTTGTTTGTATGTGAAAATTTTAATACAAAAATTATAATACAAATTCAGAATTAGCGGAAGACAAGGAATGAACTTTGATTGGGAGATGCAATGGGTTGTACTCGTTTTATTCCATGGAAAAGGGGTCATTCTGCCTTTTCAAATCTTTTTCGTTCTTCTGCTCTTAGCTCACGTCTGAGAAGCTTGCCTACCTTGGATTTAGGAAGCATATCGCGGAATTCTATATATTGCGGGACTTTGTACGGGGCTAACCTCTCGCGGCACCACTTGAGGAGATCATAGGCGCTCACACCCTTTACATCCTCCTTAAGAACTGCAAAGGCTTTGATCCTTTCGCCGACCTTCTCATCCGGAACACCCACCACACAGGCAGAGATCACCGCAGGATGTTCCTGCAATACGGCTTCTATTTCTGAAACAGCTACACGATAACCCTTGTGCTTGAGTGTGTCCACAGATCGATCTAAATAGAAGAGCCAATCATTCTGGTCTATTCGCACGATATCACGCGTCCGGTACCAGAGTTTCCCGTCTATCTCGATAAAGCATTCGGCGGTCTCTTCAGGTTTGTTCCAGTAAGCCAGGACCATATGCTCAGAGGAGACCAACAATTCTCCCGGTTCACCAGGAGGAGCGGGTTCAAGCGTGTCGGGATCCACAAGCCTGACCTTCTGAAGAGGTGTTACCCTGCCCGCACTTCCAGCTGGAGCCTGTTCATCCATTGGAGTGAGAGACACACGGCCACAAGTCTCAGTCGCTCCATACCCTTGATAGATGGGTTTCCCAAACTTTTTGAACCACCTCTCAGCCACCTCTTTGGGTAGGACATCACCACCGGAGAAGCAGTATCTGAGCGAGCTGAGGTTATAATAGTCCACTCGGTCATGCTCAAGGATCATGCGGTATATTGCAGGGACACCAAAGAAGGTTAGTATTTTATATCTTTCAATGTGGTCAAAAAGCCCGTCCAGATTCACTCTGGGGAGCAATACGACAGTATCGCCAGAAAGGATTCCTCCTAGACCCACTTGTTGACCAAGAATATGGAAAAGCGGACCTCCTTGAATGACGATGTCTTCCCCCTTGGGAATAAAGCGTTCACTTACTGCCCTCTGCTCAGCCGCCGCTTCCAGAAATAGAATGTTTGTAAAGGGCACCCCTTTGGGGAGACCGGTGGTGCCTCCCGTGTAAAGCATTTCAACCATTTCTTCAGGCTCTGTCTTTAAGGATGGCAGAACAGAAACAGGGCCGCTTTTTAGCAGTTTTTTAAAACGGAAGATATTCCCTCCGGAATTAAACTTCCCTACCGGAATTTTATTAAAACCCCTTCCAATTAACCATTTCCACCAGGGAAGAAGTTCAGCCAAATTGGTGACGATCACTCTCTTCAATTTGGTTTCAGGAAGAACCTGTGTGACATACCCAAAGTTGGTATCCAGACAAAAGATGGTCTCCGCTCCGCTGTCATTGGCCATGTATTCGATATCAATGGGCGTATAGATTGGCGAGATAGGGATGGCAATAGCACCGATGCGTTGCAAAGCAAGCCAGGTGATGACCCACTGTGGACAATTAGGGAGATAAAGGACGGCCTTATCTCCTTTTGACACACCCATTCTGTGAAGACTGGCAGCCAGACTCTCAACCGCTTCGCGCAACTGAGAATAACCGTACTGCATGCCTAGGTAAACAAGGGCTGGTTTCTCCGAGAAATCCCGACAGACTTTTTCGAACTGCTCATAAATGGAACCAAGGTTTATTTCCATTACGTTAATCCCCAACCCAATGGGATACCATCGACACTGAATTCCAAATGCCAAAATCTCCTGCTAAGGCGGGATCAAATGAATGACAAATGTCTTAATGTCAATTTAGACTTTGGAATTCGAGCTTCATTTGAAATCTGAACTTTGCCATTTGACATTAGCAGGCTATACTCCAAAATAAGCTGCTTTCACCTCCGGGTTATCCATCAATTCCTGTCCTGTCCCAGAGAGGACGTGTATCCCGTTCTCTATGACATACCCTCGATCAATAATGGGTAGAAGGGGCCTGGCGAACTGTTCCGTAACCAGAATGGTTACACCTTCCCCCCGAATTTGCTTGATGGCCCGTCTCAGATCGCGCTGTAAAACTGGAGAGAGCCCAAGCAAGGGCTCGTCCATCAGGAGGAGGCGGGGCTTGGTCATCAATGTCATGCCAATGGCGAGCATCTGTTGTTCTCCGCCGCTACAGAACCCAGCCTTTCTTTTCTTTATATCTTTTAAATGAAAAAAGACGGAGTAAACGAAATCGAAGGTTTTCTTTATCTCAGAATCTCTTCGAAGGTAGGTAGCGATCCTCAAATTTTCTTCTACACTGCTGTCAGGAAAGATCGGATGTCTTTCTCGACTTAAAACGATCCCTTTTTTAACCCTTTTGTCAGGCTCAATGTTCGTAATATCTTCACCTTCGAACCTCACCTCACCCAGTAGAGTAATTCTCTCGCCCCCCCTGCGGTCTTCTTTCCTCTTGATGTCAATCATCAAACCGGAAATCGTGTTCATCAAAGTCGTTTTCCCAGCGCTGTTTGAACCGAGAATACCGACAATCTCTTCCTTCCGGACCTCCAGACTGAGATCGTTGATGGCAAGGGAGTTTTCGAAAAAGACCATCAGGTTTTTTACCTCAAGCATCTCAGTCCTCATCCTCACTTCCAAGATAGGCTGCTTTCACGGCCTCGTTTTCCATCATCTCACGAGGAGGTCCGTCGGCAATTTTAGCTCCAAAATTCAGTGCGATGACTCGATGAGCAATTCGGAAGAGCTCTTTTAGCCGGTGCTCCACCATGATGATGCTTAAACCCTCATAGTTCAGTTTTTCGATGATGGGCAGGGTACTGGCAACCTCTGACATGGACATCCCTGAGAAAAGTTCATCAAGAATAAGCAAATCTGGTCGAAGGGCCAGGCAGCGTGCCAGTTCCAAACGCTTGAGATAACCGTGCGGGAGACTGGAGGCCACTTTGTAAGGAACAGAGGAGTCACGTTCGAAACCGACATCTTCCAGAAGATCAATGGCAACATCATCCCGATCACCGTATTTACCTCCCCTCAACTTCTTCACCCGGGTAGAATATAAGGGGATGATGAGGTTCTTGAAGGCCGACAGTTGATAAAACGGCTTCACCATCTGGAAGGTGCGAGCAATTCCTAATTCTGCGATCTTGTAAGGCATATTACCCGTGATGTTCTTCCCCCCGTAAATCACCTTTCCAGAATCCGGTCTCACAAAACCTGTTAGCAAGTTGACCAGCGTGGTCTTTCCGGAACCGTTTGGGCCGATGATGCCAAGAAGCTCCCCTTTTTGCAAAGAAAAGTTTACCCTGACAATGGCAGCTACTCCACCAAAGTTTTTACTTATTTCTTCGACCTTTAAAATGGCCCCGTCTTCCATCTTACCCCACATCCACCATTCTTTCGAATTGGTGATACTTTCTCCTTATGTAGTGAAAGACTCCTTCAGGAAGCCCCACAATGCAAATGATCAGAATAGCGGAGTAGAATACCACTCTCAATGTTCCAACGGCGCGAAGGACTTCAGAAAGAGGCATCAGAATAAAAGCGCCTATCGTTGGACCGGCGAAGCTTCCCACTCCGCCCAAAACAGCAGCGGTCAAAGGTAAGATCGAATAATCCATTGCGAAGGCAGCCATTCCCACGACCTGGCTGTAATGTGTCATGAAAGCTCCAGCAAACGCCCCTGCCAGACCGGCAATGAAAACCGCTTGGGCCTTGAACCAGTAGATGTTGATTGCTCCGCTCATGACCGCCCGATCATTATCACGAATCCCTTGAAGAACCAGCCCATAATCCTCATTGATCAATCTGCGAAAACCGAAAAGGCAAATGAGCAGCGCAAAAACAGGAACATAAAGTTCAACCCATATGTTGGGAAGAGGAGAAAGGGCACTCATTCCCTCAGTTCCTCCAAGAATTTTTGTTGTCTCAATAAATCGTGCGAGCAGTAAGGGTAAGGTCAAAGTGACGATGGCAAAGTATACCCCTCTTAATCTCAGAACTGGCAAGAGTAAAAGGGTACAGAAAAATGCTCCACCCAGAGTGCCCAAAGGAATGGTTAAAATGGGTGGCAATTTAAAGGTATAATTTAAAAAGCCTGTTATATAAGCCCCTGCACCGAAGAAAAGGGCTTGACCCAAGGATATCAATCCCACAGAGGCCATCAAATCCCAACTCAAGGCAAGCAATGCGATGGTACAGGTGATCATCAAGACCTTTTCCCAATAGAGTCCAATCACCCCTTTCAATAGAGGAAGGATGAGCAAGATCATGACTGGCAAGGCTCGAGGGAGCAACAGATATAACATTTCCCTGTAAGATGAAAGGGCGAAGATATCCTCACATCTCGCCTTAATTCCCCGATCCAGTCTCTCCCTTCGTAATCTCATTGCAGAACCCATTTGATTTGTCTTGTCCTTCCCCCTTTAACTCCCTGCTTTGCCTTTACGGATTTGGCATACTATAGTGAACGCCCCAAGAAAAGTTGTCGTTGCGAGGAGCGAAGCGACGTGGCAATCCCCTGAGATTGCTTCACTTCGTTCGCAATGACATTTTGAGGATGTCAACTCTTTCAAGTCGTTCATTCCGCATTCTTAGACCCTTTCCTCCAATTCCTTAAACTTCCCAAACAGACCCGATGGCTTGATCGCAAGAACTAAGACGATCGCTGCGAGATAGACGACCATCATCCATTCAGGCTTAAAGTATGTACCGGTGATGACCTGAGCGTATCCAAGGATGAGGCTTGCCACAAGAATCCCGGAAACGCTTTCCAGTCCTCCAACAATCCCAACGGCCACGGCTATCAGCAACACCTCATATCCCTGATTGATTGAAATGATACCCAGAGGAAGAATGACAACAGCAGCGACAGCAGCCATCGCCGAACCAAAGGCTAAGCTGAGGGCAGCGGTCCAATCCGATCTTATACCGAGGGAGATCGCTGTACGCTCATTCTGAGCGATCCCCCTAAAGGCCAAACCAATCCGGGTATGGTGAGTAAAGAAATACAGAAAGAGGACCATCGCCAATCCAATTCCAATGATGAAGAGACGCTGATAGTCGACCGGTGCTCCAGCGATGAACACCATCCCCTTTTTTAAATAAGGCAGGGTGTACTCATAGGTGACAAATCCCAACCAGCGGAATAACTCCAATATCCCAACCCCCAAGGCGAATGTGGCGATCACCTCGGACAACGGTATCCCCCGCACCCTCAAAAGGATGACCCAGTAAGTAGCGAACCCTAGAAGTCCGACAACCCCTATCGTCACTACGATGGCCAGGATGAAGGGGAATTTAAGATAGTTGAGGAGCATCCAAACAAGAAATCCACTGAGGATATAAAAACTTCCGTAGGCAAAATTAGCCACCCCACTAATACCGAATGTGAGGCTAAACCCCATAGCGATCAGGGCTAAAATCACACTATTCACCAGACCGTATATGATTATGCTGCTTATCATTTTCGCCACACTCGTTCTCCTCCCCCTTCAATGGGGGAGGATTAGCATGCCTACCGCAGGCAGGCGCGAACCACGAAAATCTATATTCCCCCCCTCTTCCCCCTTTGTATGGACTGGGAGGGATTTTATAAAACTATTTTCTAATTTAAAAATGGGGGCGATCTTTCATCGGAAGATCGCCCCTTCGAAAGTTTAAACCAAGCTTCATTTCATATAAGCAGGAAGCTCAATCTTCCCCTCAGCAACTACCTCCGGGAAGATAACCATTCTTTTCCCAGGCTTCACCCATTGAAAACCACACCCAATTGCCGTCTCTTTAGGATCAAAACCATAAACGACCTGATGATCCTTGGTAAATCTTATTCTTCCAACGACTCCTTGCATATCTGTTTGTTCGAGGGCTTTGACCACTGCATCCGGTTCGATGGTCTTGGCACGCTCAATCGCATTAGCCATAATATAGACAGCATCATAACTCGGTCCTGGTCCATGATGTGAGAGTCTCTTCCTTGCTTCTTCTCCCCATTTTTTACCGAAATTCTGGTTAAAAGCAACGGACTTGGGTACTGCTTTTACTGGAACTGGTCCAACTTCATATTGCATATTGATCATCCCCTCTACTTCTCCTTTAAAAACTCCCCAGGCATTCTCGGGGGCGAGCGGGCTTGTAGAACCAGCAAGCAGAGCCGGAATTTCCATCGCGCGAGCTTGCTTAAGCAAAATGCTGCTTTGTGGCATGTCAAATATAGGCACGATCACCTGGGCCTTTTGAGCCCTCACCTTGACCAAGGATGGTGAGAAGTCAGAAGACCCTGTAGCATAAGCATCAAAACTGATAACTTCCCAACCGTTCTCCTTGTACCACTTCTCTAATCCTTGCCCGGTCCCCTTGGCCCACAGCACGTCTTGCGTGATAATGTATGCCTTGTTGAAGTTAAATTCCTTTTTTATAAACCCCATTACTCCGCCTAAATACGTCGCAAGGTAGGGAGTATTCATGCAATTTCGGAAGATATATCTATATTTGTCGTACTCATCCGTAACCTTTTTCTGCATGAGCGGGCTCATGGCAATAGAGCAAATGTAAGGCAATTTATATTTAGAAATAAGATCCATAGTTGACAATAAAACCTCAGAGCGGAAATTGCCCAGTACGATTGCATGGGGCTTCTTCTCCAAGATGAGCTTCTCCGTCGCCGTCAACGCATCTTGCACCGGGATTCCGGGCTCATGCTCCCTCGTATCGATGGAATAGGCTTTAAGGAGGTGCTTTCTATTGCCTACCTGCACGCCACCCTTCGCATTGATCTCATCCACTGCCATCTGAATGGCCATCCAGCCGTCTCTCCCTTCGATAGAACCTAAGGCTGTTGGAACCCCAAAGACAATCGGGTCACCAGGTTTGAGTTGGGCAACGGCTGCATAAGGAAGGGTCATGAGAATCGCTAAAACGGAAAGAATAAGGATAAGACATGTGTTCTTTTTCATAAGCCTCTCCTCCTCGTGAACAAAGACTTTATTTCATATGAAGTGGAAGATCGATCTTCCCTTCTGCAACGACCTCTGGAAAGACAACCACCCTGGTTCCGGGTTTTTTCCATTGAAATCCACAGCCCAGTGCTGTCTCTTTGGGATCGATCCCATATACGACTTGATGATCTTTACTAAACCTGATCCTTCCCACAACCCCCATCATATCCGTCTTCTCAAGGGCAGTGACAAGGGAGTCGGGATCGAGAGTCTTAGCACGCGCAACCGCATCGGCAAAGATATAAACAGAGTCGTAGCTCGGCCCCGGACCATGACCTGAGAGCTTCTTTCTCGCTTCCTCCCCCCACTTTCTCCCAAAATTCTGATTAAAGGCTACGGACTTGGGCACGGCTTTCACAGGGACCGGTCCAATTTCAAACTGCATGTTTACCATTCCTTCCACCTCTTTCTCAAACACATCCCAAGCATTTTCAGGGGCAATAGGACTGATGAAACCGGTTAGGAGAGCCGGAATCTGCATCGTACGGGCCTGCTTTAGCAGAGTTCCACTTTGAGGCATGTCAAAAAAGGTTACGATTAACTGGGCTTTTTGAGCTCTGACCTTCATAAGAGATGGAGAAAAATCACTGGCACCCAAGGCATAAGCATCATAACCCCCCACTTCCCAACCATTTTCCTTGTACCATTTATCCAATCCTTTTCCGGTCGCTTGAGCCCATAACGTATCTTGTACAATAATATATGCCTTGTTGAAGCCAAACTGTTTTCTGATATACCCCATCACTTCTGCCATATACATGGCGAGGTAGGGAGAATTAAGACAATTTCGAAAGCAATATTTATATTTATCATAGTCATCTACAATCTTTTTCTGGAACAAGGGTGTCATTGCGATGCAACATATATAGGGCAATTTATACTTGGAAATAAGGTCCATCGTTGCAAACAATACCTCAGAACGGAAATTACCCAGGGCAATCACATGCGGCTTCTTCTCCAAGATAAGCTTTTCCGTCGCTGTCAATGCATCCTGCACCGGAATTCCGGCTCATGCTCTCTCGTATCGATGGAATAAGCTTTGAAGAGATGTTTTGTATTGCCTACCTTCACGCCTCCCTTTGCATTGATCTCTTCCACCGCCATCTGAATGGCCATCCAGCCGTCCCGCCCCTCAATAGAACCTAAGGCTGTTGGAACCCCCAAGACAATTGGATCACCGGGTTTGAGCTGGGCGACGGCGTTGTGAGATATACCAATGAAGACCGTTAGGACAAAAAAGAAAGAAACTAAAAATGCACTCTTTTTCATAACCCACTCCTCCTTTCTGTTATCTTTCTCATCGCACCCTCAAGAATTTAAGGGGATATTACTAATTCCCTCACCAACAGACTTCATCCAGCTTTTTGCTTGGTCCATATCCCCACTTTTTAAAGAGTCTATTCTGTCAATGCTTCGCCCCCCTCCCTATTTAGGAGAAGATGCGTGAGTCCGTATGAACTCAAGAATGTCAGGGCCGATGTACTCGTCGCTCGTGTTGATGTGGTATATCTCTGATAAGTGATTGTGACCTATGAGTTGCTTGATCGCTGGACAGGCCTTGTCACGTTGACTCAAGGCCTGAAGCAATTCCACTGTTTGAACGTCAAAGTGATAAGGATTGAACTCGGCAAAGGCCTCTATGAACACGGGAATTTTGCGTCCCTCTATATGTCTTATCGACGCCATAGAGGGGTATTTTGACACATCTTCACCATAGTAAGCTGGTGCTGGGACCTTTGCTGGATCACAAAGTCCTGACATGAGTATTGCTCCATTGATCGACCGAGTGATCGGTAGATTATTTTAATAGTTTATTTATCAGATAGCAAAATCTTTGTCAAGACTTTTTTTAACATTTAACTTTTATGTAATTTAGACATAGCCAAGGCACAGAACCGGATGACGCCCATTTTCCCTTCGAGCGGAGGAAGGGCGGGAATCGGGGAGGTAAGTCGAATCTTTTGAAATTCCAGAAAGAAAACGGAGGGGCAGGGCCGGGAGAGAAAACTGATTCTTAACATGCCGCGGAACATTTCCATATTAGGCACCTGGGGCTAGTATTCCTCTGAGGAAAACCTCATTAAATATTATTCCTAACTGGTTTGGTCCGATCCCTCTTGTAGATTTGGGATTGTACCATTGGTACGTCCAGTGGACCATACCAAAAAAGATAAAGGCAAGGATCGAATGGTCTATCGGTTTCAAAAGCTTCCTTTTGGCCAAGTCTTTAAATAGGTGTTTTAATGCCTCTACGTAGTCACGTTCCTTCTTGATGCATATCTGTCGGTGTTCGGGGATAAGGGATTTCCTTTCGGAAATCAGAATGGTTAGTTGATGTTTATGTCCGGCGTATTGCTCGACATAGAACTTACAAATCTCACTCAATTTTTCTATTGGGTCGATGTCGGCGTTGTAGATTTCGATGATTTTCTTGTACGCATTTTCCATGAACAGGGTCATGATCGCATAGAGGATCTCTTCCTTAGAAGAAAAATAATGGAACATCCCGGGTACGCTTAAGCCTGCTTTCTCAGCGATATTTCGCACGGAGGTTCCATCAAAGCCTTTCGGTGCAAACAGTTCTGTGGCAGCCTTTAGAATTCTTTCTTTGTTCGACATGAATAATCTTGATCTATTCTGTTTTTTTACCATAAACGATAGAACGGGTAATCGGTAGAATATTTAAGTCGTTTACTTATCAAATGGCAACATTTTTGGCAAGACTTTCTTAAGAGATCATTCTTTGCCTTGTCAGTATTTCCCCAGAAGCTCTCGGGCTATAATTGTTTTTTCAACCTCTTTGGTTCCTTCGTAGATTTCGACCACCTTGCAATCCCGGTAGAAACGCTCGATAGGGTAGTCTCCGATAAACCCATATCCTCCGTGGAGTTGAAGGGCTTCTTCAGCGACCCTCACTGCCGTCTCTCCTGTGTACCACTTCGCCATGGAGATGAGGTGAGGTTGCACTCTCCCGTGGTCGAGAAGCCAGGCGGCTTTCCGGTAGAGATTTCGTCCCGCTTCGATTCGGGTGGCCATTTCTGCAATCTTGAACTGCGTGACCTGGAAGGAGGCGAGGGGTTTACCAAATTGTTGCCGCTTTCGAACATGTTTGATGGCCTGCTCCATGGCTCCCTGGGCCAGCCCTACCGCTTCGGCGGCTACGTGGAGCCGGGTGTGATCGAAGAAGACCATAAATTGCTGAAACCCTCGACCTGGGGTTCCGACCAGATTCTCTTTGGGTACCCTGACATCGCTGAAAGAGATTTCAGCCGTATCAGAGGCACGGAGGCCAAGCTTGTTTCTCAGCTTCGTGGCCTCGAAGCCTTTACGATCTGTCTCAACCATGACCACACTGAATCGGTCATGCCGGGATTTGGCGTGAGGTTCTGTCACGCAAAGGACCAAAAGATAATCGGCAAGGGTCCCGCCGGTGATGAATGTTTTGGTACCATTGATGACATATTCGTTACCATCCAGAATCGCAGTGGTCCTAACCGAGGAGACGTCACTTCCCGCATCCGGTTCGGTGATGGCAGCTCCGGTGATGGCCCTCGCCTGCACCAGGGGAGGCACCCATTTCATTTTTTGCTCCTCAGTGCCAAAAAGGAGAATTATTTCCGAGCCAAAAGTGCCTGCCAGGATAAAATGGGCGATCCCAGGGTCAACCCGCCAGAATTCCTCGTTGATGAGGCAGTGCTCCAAGAACCCTAATCCTTGACCGTCGTAGGCCTCGGGAATGAAGACACCGACAAAGCCAAGTCTGCAAGCCTTTTCCCAGAGATGTTTTGGAGACTTCTCCTCCCGGTCGCACTCCTGGGCTAGATCCGGGAACTCTTTCTCAGCAAATTCTCTTGCGGCCTTGATGATATCCTGCTGTTCATGCGTCAGATCGAAGTCCATGATTATCCTTCCTTGACCAACCGATTCCTTGTTTCCGTCTTCGCTAACTCCCGTGCGGCTAAACGGATCTGTTTTGCCGGTTGGCCAGTTCAAAATCCATAACAACTCCCTATTTTAAGATGAAACCAAACCTATTTTAATATGAGTGGGAAATGGTTTCAATGATCTATAAAGTTTTTGGGTCCCATCGATTCTTTGCCCGGATCAGTCGTCCTGGCCATGGCCTGGCTTAGTTCAAGTTTGCTGCCTCACTATAGTGGTTTTATATCTCCGGAAGATTTTTATTCTTTAGATCGCCGGGTCTTCACGTTCCCAAATTTCATCTGGGCCAATAATTTGTTTAGGGCCAATCGATGTTCCTCCGTCTTCATGGAGTCGAGAAATGTCCTGGCTTCATACTGTATGACTTGATCCAGAGTGGATTGCATCCCATGACGTAGAATCTCTTTCGACCTTTGTACGGCCGTAGGCGGCATGGAGGCAATTTGTTTGGCCATCTTTTTGGCCTCAGGCATCAGCCGGTCGTGGGGAAATATCCGGTTCACCGCGCCTATCTCTAATGCCTCGTGAGCATCAAAGGGCCTGGCAGTGAAGATAAGCTCTGCCGCTTTGCCGTACCCGATGAGCCTGGGCAGAAAATAGGTGCTGCATAATTCCGGGGTGAGTCCGATCCGGACGAAGGCTCCGCTGAATGTTGCCCTTTCAGAGGCCAGACGAATATCGCAGGTTAGCGTTACGGTAAAACCAAAACCATAGGATAGCCCATTGATGGCTGCGATGATGGGTTTGGGGTATTGCACAAAGGCACGAGGTAAATCGAGCAGCCCGAATCCTAACTTCTTCTTACGATCCTTACCCTTTTGTTGGGCCTCTATGAACCTGTTGAGATCGGCTCCCGCACAAAAACCCGGGCCCCGCCCGGTCAGAATCAGGACCCGGATGTTAGGATCTTCTTCTGTCTCCTTAAGGGCATGAACCAGCTCCACCATCATTGTTTCACTCAAGGCATTTAGAACTTTAGGCCTGTTGAGGCAGAGCAAAGCGATCCCTTCTTCTCTGATCAATTCAATATCTTCGTATTCCATGATTTTCTCCCTTCAAGAAAATCCTTTCGATCAAATTGTGGCTTCGTTCCATATCTTCCTGCCGGATGTCCCGGTAGCGGGGAGAGCCCTCATCATCCATCTCAACCCCATTCTCTCTTTGGACATTCACCAAGTCTTCGAGGGCGGGGGGCCTCCGGGGTGAGAGGAGAATCGTTGAACAAGACGAAGTTGGGTGTGACGAGGGTCTGAGTTTTTGAAGGTGGATATTGAAGCCCCCGGCAAAGATTAAGCGCCCCGGCTAAAAAGGCGGTATTGGACACCGATTCTTCTCCGAGGGGTTTCCCGCACAAATTTATTTCTTTACTGAGTCGGGTCGCAGCATGATTTCAGCGATCGCGTCTTTCTGCTCTTCCTCTGTTCCGAGTTCCACACCGATTGCCCAGGCATCCCGGAAGTAGTGCTCGATGGCTTGTTCTGCCATATCACCGTAACCGCCGAATATCTGGAGCGCCTCATCGACCATCCCGATCAATCTCTTACCGACCTCCAGTCGAGCAGTAGAGAAGAATCACAGGTCCAATCTCCCCTGGTCATATTCTATAGCAGAGTTATATATTTCCCACACGGTTCCCAAGAGGCACCTTAACCTCTTTGGAATGGAACTCTCCATGGGGAGTGTCAGGCTCCCTCTCCTCCATCATCTTACAAATTTGTTAGAAGCCCGATTCTCGAGCGATTACCGTATGATGGATTTCGGAGGTCCCTTCGGTCACGGTGAAAAGTCTCCCATCCCTCCAGTAACGCTGTATGGGATACTCCATCGTGTATCCATACCCACCATGGATTTGCATGGCCTGGGCAAGGATTTCCTGGAGGGTCTCTGCGCAGAAGAGTTTCACCATGGAGGCCTCCTTCATCACCCGATTCCCATCATCGTAAAGACGGGCGACTCGATAAGTGTATGATCTCATGACATCTATCTTCATAACCATCGCTGCGAGCTTAAACCGGGTGACCTGAAACTGGATAATTGGGCGGCCGAACTGGGTTCGATCCTGGGCGTACTTCAGACTGGCCTCATACGCAGCCTGGGCCACTCCCGTACAACGTCCCCCATAGGTGATCCTTCCTGACATGAGGGTATCTCGAATCTGTTCGAATCCTTTTCCTTCCTTATCCCCGATCATGTTAGCGGCAGGGATACGACAATCATCAAAAAGTAATTCCCCGGTCTCGGCAGATCGGTTACCTACTTTCTCCAACTTCCGAGTAACAGCAAAACCTGGCGTGCCTTTTTCCACCACAAAAAGACTGATGCCTTCTGCTTTACGAGCAGGATCTACGGTGGCCGCTACGACGGCATAGTCGCAAATCGTTCCGTTCGTAATGAAGGTCTTCGCTCCCCGAAGGATATAGTGATCCCCATCTTTTATTGCCCTCGTTTTGATACTCGCAGCGTCCGATCCTACGTCCGGCTCGGTAAGAGCGAAGGCCCCAATTTTCTCTCCTTTTATCGCCGGAAAAAGAATGCGCTCCTTGAGCTCCTGGGAACCGAACTGGTAGATTGGAACCGTAGCCAGGCCGCCCTGAACCATGAGACCTGCCGCAATCCCTGCGCAGATACGATTGAGTTCTTCTGCGAGAATGCATTCTGTTATCTTATCTGCACCGCCACCCCCGATTTCTAAGGGATACCTGACGCAAAGATAACCCAATTGTCCCATCCTCCGGAATAGGTGCAAAGGGAACTTACCCTCGGCCTCCGCCTTTTCCACTAATGGTGCCACCTCTTTCTCAACCAAACGCCTTATTGCTTCTTTAGCCATTCGTTGTTCTTCTGTTAACTCAGATTTCATGTCTCTCCTCCCGGTTTTAATTTAATAGAAAAACTTTTTTGTGCCAGACCATCCGTTGCCGCCCATCCCCCTCTGAGGACTGAGAACCCAGGGGGGGCTGGTTTTTACTTCAAGACAAAGCCCGTTGAATGAATCGAGCGTAGGACAAGGGATGAAGTGATTCTAATGATTCTTAAAAATAGGTTTTCTCTTTTCCAAAAAAGCGGTGACTCCTTCTTTAAAATCCTTGGTTTTGTAAACTTCTCCGTAGAGCTCTGTATCCTTCTTCAAGGAGTCCAAATAGGAATGTCGAGAAGCCTCGAACATCGCCTTTTTTGCGAAATGGATGGCTGCTGGTCCTCTGGCGATCTGCTTCGCCAAGGTCATTGCTTCCTCCATCAATTTTTCGTGGGGGACCACACGATTGACCAACCCGATCCTCTCCGCCTCTGCTGCATTAACGATCTTCCCCGCATAAATTATCTCTTTGGCCCAACCGGACCCGATCAGCCGCATCAGACGGACATTCCCTCCATACCCTGGCATAATCCCCACCCGAACCTCTGTCTGACCGATCTGAGCCTTCTCGCTGGCGATCCGGATGTCGCAGGCCAATGCGATCTCACAACCCCCTCCCAACGCCCAACCGTTGATCGCAGCGATCACCGGTTCTTCCATCGATTCCATGAAGACGAGGATCTCGTTGGCCTTCGTTGATGCATTGATCGCATCTTGAGGGGTTCGATCCTTGAGCATGTTAATGTCCGCTCCAGCGATGAATGCCTCATCGCCCACACCGGTGATAATGCCCACTCTGAGATTGGGGTCTCCATGCAACCGCTTCACTACATCTTCCAACTCCATCCAGGTCTCCCAATTCAAGGCGTTCCTCACCTCAGGCCGATTGACCTTAATGATTCCTATTCCATCACCCGTTTCATAGATCAAATTTTTGTAGGACATATGGATCCTCCCTCTTTTTCTTATCTTGGATAAAATCCAGCTTATCACTCATCACGGAGCATTAAAAAATTCAGACAATCAAATCCCAATCACGCCAGGGCGGGCCCACATGATAATCCAGACTTTGATGAAAGGCTTGAGCATGCGTCATTGGGATTTGTGTTTACTATCGACGCTTGGAGCTTAGTTCTTATCGTCGTGAATGACTGAATGCGTCGTTTTACTTTTTCTTTGGGGTCCCGTCTGGGTTATACTCATACCAACCCCGGCCGGTTTTACGGCCAAGGTGGCCAGCCTTGATCTTACGCCTGAGGATCATAGGAGGGAACCAACGGGGGTCACCCGTTTCATGATACATAGACATCAAAGCGTTATAGGTGATGTCCAGACCTACCATGTCTCCCGTCTCAAAAATGCCCATCCTTCTGCCCGAGGCCAGACGAAGTCCCTTGTCGATGTCCTCTATCGTGCCAACGCCCTCTTCAACCATGCGCATGGCCTCCAAGGTCGAAGGATAATTGATGCGATTGATTAAGAAACCAGCTACGTCCCGATTGACCACGATGGGTTCCTTACCGATCTTTTGCACAAATTCCTTACCCATTGAAATGGTTTCGTCTGTGGTTGATGCTCCTTTGATCACCTCCACGGCCTCCATCATTGGTACGGGACTGAAAAAATGGAGTCCGAGAACCTTTTCCGGACGCTTGGTTACTACGGCAAGCTCGGTAATGGGAATGGCGGAGGTATTACTCGCAAGGAGTGTTTTCGCCCCACAGGCTTCGTCCAGCTTCCTGAAGACCTCCTGCTTCAGATCCAACTTCTCAAAGACAGCTTCAATGGCCAGGTCCACCTGGCCTGCGGCGGTGAAGTCAGTGCCGGTCTTGATGCGGCCCATGACGGTTTCCAGGTTCTCTTTCACCTTCCCCTTCTCAATAAATTTGCCCACTGACCAGGAGATATTCTTTAGGGCCCGGTCGAGGATTTCCTGACCGATATCATTGATGGAAACCTGGATTCCGGACTGAGCACAGACCTGGGCAATACCGCTCCCCATCAATCCAGATCCGACAACAAATACTTTTTGGATAGCCATCTCTCCCTCCTTAAAAATAATTTTAAGATCAGATCTTGTGAAATTTTTTGTAACCTTTTTGTAATGATCTTGTCAATATCTATCTTTGTCGAAAGTGTTGCTTGACAAAAAGGTTTCCGTCCGTTACTTAATGAAACATTCTTTCAGTTGAATGGATGATCATGGATAGATGGGAAAGAAAAAAATGAGAAGAGAGAGGAGAGAACCGTGAAAAAAGCCGTTATTATCAGTGGAGCGAGGACACCTGTCGGAAGATACATGGGGGCTTTAAAAGAGATCCCTGCCTATGACTTAGGCGCCCTTGTCTTGAATGGAGTTGTAAAGAAAGCTGGACTCGATCCAGCCCAGGTCGACGAGGTCATTTTAGGTCAGTCCTACCAGAGCGGTGAATATGTCAATATCGCCCGTATGTCACTCCTCAAGGCGGGCTGGCCCGACTCGATTCCCGGAATCACCCTGGACCGGCGCTGCTGTACCGGACTGGATGTGGTCTGTTTTGCAGCGATGAAGATCCAATCTGATAATGCGGAAATCGTGGTGGCGGGGGGTGCGGAAAGCATGAGCACCGGTGAGTTTTATGTGCCGGGGGATATCAAATGGGGAATCGGCGGCAAGAAGGGCATGCCCCGCGGACATGGAGACCTTTCTATATGGGGAATTCCTTTTTATGATCGAATCCAGCGGGCCAGGGTGATGTCCCAGCCTGAGGAGAGGTATGGGATACTGCCCTCCATGATGTCCTGGGCAGAAACAGCTGCCAAAGAAGAGGGCGTTCGACGTGAGGACTGTGACCGGTGGGCCCTGGAGAGTCATCAGAAGGCATGCGCAGCCATCGAAGCGGGAAAATTCAGGGAGGAGATTGTGCCCATCCGTGTGCCAGGGTCTAAGGGAAGTGAGACGGTCATTGACCGGGATGAAAATCCGAGAGCGGATACTGCCTTGGAACAGCTTGCCAAGCTCAAACCTGTGCTTGGAGGTGTTTGTACGGCTGGAAATTCGTCTACTGAAAACGATGGGGCTGCGGCCTGCATCATCACTTCAGAAGAGACTGCGAAGAAACTTGGAGCGAAGCCAATGGCGTATGTGAAAGCCTTTGCCGTTGCAGGTGCAGATCCTACGCGCACTTATCTCACGGTGCCGAAGGCAGTAGAGAAGGCTTTAAAGAAATCCGGTTTGGAACTTGGCCAGATCGATCTGATCGAGATCCAGGAAGCCTTTGCCGCCCAGGTTCTGGCAGATCTGAAGATGATGGGTCTCACGGAAAAAGATTATCCAAGGGTCAATGTCAATGGATCGGGTATCTCCCTTGGGCATCCCATTGCCTGTACAGGGACGAGGGTACTGGTGACACTTCTTCACGAGATGAAGCGGCGTAACAGCCGTTACGGTCTGGAATGTATCTGTGGGGGAGGCGGTTTGGGCATTGCCGCCATTTTCGAGCGGGTATAAACATTCTAATCGTTCGGGGTTTATTCGCTTTCTTCACTTTAATGTTGCAAAAAAACTCCAAAACAGACCCGGTGGAAACACTTCCAAAGCCTCGTAATGCGGGTCTTGTTGAAATGAAATGGGTTACAGAGGACCTTACCAAGAATGAAGTCCAGCAAAGTTTCTGAATGGTTGTGCTTCACGTTCAAAAGGTTCCGCTACGAGGCTTTGGGAAGTCCATCACCCTTTTGGGTGAGGAACTTCCCGTTCCGCCCAGTGTCCCCACTGGGTCTGTTAAATGCAACTGTGAGGTTCACTTCAGATCATGAAATATAATTCCCCTTTACAAAAATCTGGGAGCTGCGCGAGCTCCCAGATTCAAAGATGATATATCGCGACCCTATGTTTGCCATCAAGCCATGCCTATCGTTTGCCTTTGTTCATGCAGACGGTGAATCTTTCAGAAGCCGCCGTAATATCTTACCGGAGGGACTACGGGGAATCATCTCCGTAAACACCACCTTGGCCAATCGCTTGTACTTAGCCAGCCCCTGCGCCGCATAGTCGATGATCGCCTCCGGCGAAAGACCGGCCTTATCCCGGAGCACCACATAGGCCACGGGAACTTCGCCGTATTCCGGATGGGGCTCACCGATGACCGCCGCATCCTTTATATCCGGATGGCCGACCAGTATGTGCTCGATCTCGGCGGGTGCCACCTGCAATCCCTTACATTTGATCACCTCTTTTAGGCGGTCGACAATGAAAACATATCCTTCCTCATCCTTCCACGCCAGGTCTCCCGTCCGAAGCCATCCATTTACCACTGTTTGCGCGGTCGCCTCCGGATTGTTGTAATATCCCTTCATCACCTGCGGTCCCCGGACCCAGAGTTCTCCGACTTTCCGCGTCGGCAATTCAATCCCCGTTTCTGGGTCAACGATTCTATCTTCGGTTAAAGATAATGGAAGCCCGATGGATCCCAATTTGATCTTTCGAATAGGCGTGACGTGGGTGGTCGGCGAAGATTCGGTAAGGCCATACCCTACCATCACCGGGACCCCGGTGATCTCTGTAAACCTCTGCTGCACCTCGGGGGAGAGGATCGCTCCCCCTGCATTGACGTACCGGAGACGGCTCCAGTCCATGGTCGGAACCTTTGGATGGTGGCAGAATTCCTGGATGATCAAGGGAACCGTGAAAAAGAGAGAGGGCCGATAGGTTTCGAAGAGGGAGAGAAATTGATCCACGGGCCGGAATTGGCTGGCCACCACCTGTGTCGCGCCAGCCAGGACGGATGTTCCCATCAGGACGGTCATCCCATAAATATGAAAGAAAGGGAGCTGGTTGATCATGACATCCGTTTCCGAAACTTCATGGACCTGAACAACCTGATAAAGATCGCTAAGGAGATTGAAGTGGGTAAGCATGACTCCTTTGGGAAGGCCGGTTGTCCCACTCGAAAAAGGCAGAACGGCAATCGTTTCATAAGGGTTTATCCCAATAGAGCGGTCCAGGCGATCCGATCCCACCAGGAGTGACGAAAAGGGGATCGTGCCCGCAGAAGGATCTCCTTGTCCTTCCAGCACTATGAACCGTAACCCCTGAAGCTCTGAAGAAAGTTTCTCCCATTGGGCATAAAGGTTGTCTGAGGTGATCATGCCCTTGACCTCTGTTTCTCTCAATTGGTAGAGAACCTCCCGTTCTCCATAATGGGTGCTTACTGGGACAACGATACCGCCTGCTTTCAAAATCCCATAAAAAGAAAGAATATATCCCAGGCTGTTTTTCATCCAGAGGGCTATCCGGTCACCCGGTTTAACTCCCATGCCTGTCAGGGAGGCAGCAAGAACCGAAGAATTTTCCTCCAACCATTGGTAGGTATATTCTTTCCCACCTGCCTCGGGTTCAATCACAGCCACCTTTTCTGGGTATTCCCGCGCCGCTTTCCGGAGAGGGAACGTCAGAGATTCCGAAGGTACCGTGATGGGAGGATGGGTCAAATTCATCTTTCTTCTCTCCTCCTTATTTTTTTCTCATCCACTTGCCCAGTAAGCCGATTGGCGCCCAGACGATGACGATGGCCAACAGTAGCCCGAAAAAGAGCTTATGCCCAGTCTCGAAGAAGCTCTTAAAAATAAACTCATCCAACCCCGTAATGACCAGTGCTCCGATGCTGGGACCGATCAACGTCCCAATGCCTCCAAAGAGCGATCCCACAATCGGCATGACCGACCAATATCCATCGAAGGCTGAATCTGGACTAAGGAAATGGACGTAGTGGGTATAGAAGGCTCCCATTAAAGCGGTACAAAACGCTGAGACAGTAAGCGCTGTGACCTTGGTTCGGAAAACCGGCACGCCGATCCCCGCGGCGGTTTCTTCATCTCCGCGCACTGCGGACATGGCCAGTCCCGTATCCGAATGCCGAAGAACATAGATGACCAGATAGATGCCAAGCATCAGGGCAGCGGCGAAATAATAATTGGTCGTCCTCGAAATGTAGAATTCAAAAGTCATCCCACCTAATTTGATCGAGGGTAAAGGAGAAATGTTGAAAATCCCTTTGGAGCCTTCTGTCAGGCTGGTTAGATTTAAGGTCAGGAGCTTCATTACCTCAGCGAAACCGAGGATGGATAAAGCGAAATAGGGTCCACGCAATCGAAAGGCAGGAATCCCAATGATCAATGCTCCAAGCACTCCGATCATGGCGGCGCCAACCATGGCCAGGAAAGGGTTCCATCCCGCCTTCATCACCAGGAGCGCTGAAGCATAAGCGCCAATCCCGAAAAAGGCTGCGTGTCCGAAGGAAACCTGTCCGCATCCTCCTGCGAGCAAGTTCCAAGCCAAAGAAACAGACCCGAGGATAAGGGCCGAAATAAAGATGCTCAAGTAGTAGGGATTGAAAGAAAGAATGAAGGGGAGGACTAACACCACAGCAAATGTGATGATGGCAGCCATTTTCTCGGAGGACCGGAATGAAAGGTAGAATTTCATTTAGATCCTCTTTCCAAATAGCCCGGAAGGACGGACGAGAAGAATAAATAGGAAGAGCGCGAATCCAAACAATTCTCTGTAGGAAGAGCTTACAAAGGTCACGGTCATGGCCTCTCCTATGCCAAGGATCATTCCGGCTGCAATCAATCCTGGAATGGAACCCACTCCGGCCAGGACTGTAAGAATAAAAGCCTTGACCGTAATGTGAATACCCGTTACTGGACTTACAAATGACAACATCCCGAGTAAAGGACCTCCCAGACCGGCGAGCAGCCCTCCGATGCTGAAGGCGAGAAGGTCAATTCTTTCGACATTGATCCCGGCCAGCGAGGCGGCATCGCGATCGATCGCCGTGATCCTGATGGCCTTCCCCATCCTGGTACGGCGCAGAAAGGAATGGAGAGCCAGAACTCCGGCGAAAGAAAGCGCAAAGGTCACGATTTCTCCCAGGCTGATATAAATCCCGGCAAGCTTCAATGGGCTCTCCAGCCAGTCCACGCCGATAGTGCGGAGGTCCGCTGTCCACATCTGGAGAAAGAGGTTGGAAAGAAAGATCCCGATCCCGAAGGTCAGGATGAGGGTATTAAGTTCCGGCGTGGTACGGATCCTCTGTAAAAAAATGCGGTAACTCAGGAACGAGGCTCCGGCCGCAAACGCCGCTGCTAACGGGAGGGAGAGAAGAGGGTTCACACCCCACTTGACCAGCAGCCAATAACCGATATAGCCCCCGAGCACCACGAACTCTCCGTGGGCCATATTGATGATCCGCATGATACCGAACACGAAAGCGAGCCCTAAGGAGTAAAGGGCATAGTTCACCCCCTCGAGCATACCGGACAGTATGGATTGAATGATGGTCGTTGTGGAGATCAACGCTCGCGACCTATTCGCCTTTAGCCTTTTTCCCTACCGGCGCTATTTTCTGCCCCAGGGTACGGCAGGGTACTGGATCGTCCCTATGGCCCGATCTTTGGGATATACAACGACCTGGTCCCCTTTTATTGTCTGGAACAAGATCGCTGTAAAATACTTAGGATCCCCTTTCTCGTCGAAGGCCACGCGCCCTAAAGGCCCGATGGTATCCATCGCTCGAAGGGCATTCCTGGTTTTTTCTGAAGTGTAACTTCCCGATTTGCCCCCACCCTGGACAACGGCCTCGAGCATGTATTTCGTCGAAAGGTAGCCGAGCATGGCGATATAAGAAGGCTCTTCCTTGTATTTAGCCTTATAGACACTCACAAACTCTGCCTCCTCCGCCTTTGCCTGTTTTGGGGCTGTCCCCATTTCCCAGATCGATGTGCCATAGATGTAGTCACTCATGGCTCCCAACTCCCGGACAAATTCCGGGGTGCCGATGCCCCATGCACCCATATAGGCCTTCACCGGAAGATTTAGGATCTTTGCGTCTTTGATCGTGCCTACGTAGTCGGTGTAGTATCCTTCCACCACAAGGACTTCACAACCGGCATCCTTGACCTTCAGCAAGATCGGCTTGTAATTGGTCGTCCCCTTTTCAAACTTCTCAAAGACCGGAACCCCAACACCTGCTTTCACCAATTGCTCCTTTACAATCTCGGCAATCTCAGTGGTAGCAGACAGGCTGTTATAAAGGATTCCGACCTTCTTGGCTCCCATGAGTTCTTTGATGGCTCCTGACTGGGCGGGTGCGTATCCCGGCATATAATTGAGGCGAAAGAAGTTCTTGAATTTTTTCGCTGACAGCTTGGTGTCGACCGCACCCGTGGTCATATAAGGTGTATCGTACCGCTCCGCCGCTTCCGAAGCCGGCCCCACCAGGTTGGACCCGTATCCTCCGACGATGGCGTTCACTTTGTCCATGCCCGCCAGCTTTTCTACTGCTGATACTGCCTTCTGAGGATCGCTCTCGTCATCATAGACATGTAAATCGACTTTGGTCTTAGACTTCTTTTCAAACTCCTCTACTCCCACCCGGATCCCTTTGATCTGTTCTATTCCATGCTTGGCCAGGCTTCCCGTCTGTGGGGCATGGGCACCCAATTTGATGTCGGGTGCGGCCCAGCCGGTTCCCAGCCAAAATCCAATGACCAAACCTACACACCAAACCTTGCTCATCATCCATCGTTTCATTTTTTTCCTCCTTTCTCATTTGATAAGCTTGCAGTTTCCATCCCCGTCCTAAAGGCCAAGATAGGCATGCTTGATGTGGGGTGTCTCTCGAAGAAAAGACGCCTCCCCCTCCAGTACAATCGCCCCCCTTTCCAGCACATACCCGTAATGGGCTGCCGAAAGGGCTACTTGAGTATTCTGCTCCACCAGCAAAATGGTGGTTCCAGACACGACAATTTTTTTGATCGCCTCGAACATTTCACGAACGATCAGTGGAGCGAGGCCCAGTGAAGGCTCATCCATCAGCAACAATTTTGGCAAAGCCATTAATCCGCGGCCAATGGCGACCATCTGCTGCTCTCCTCCTGAAAGAGTTCCGCAGAGCTGATCCTTGCGGTCAGCAAGGTGGGGGAATAATGAAAAGACCCAGACCAACCGTTTTTCAACCGTTGCCCTTTCAGAAACCCTGTAGGCCCCCATTTCTAAGTTTTCTTGGACAGAAAGCGGCGGCCATAGGCGCCGGCCTTCCGGGATCATGGTCATCCCCAGACCCACTATCTGATGTGATTTCTTCCTTTGGATTTCCTCGCCCAGGAGCCATATCTTACCGGATGAAGAAGGAATGAGGCCGGTGATCGAACGGAGCAGGGTCGTTTTCCCCGCACCATTCGGACCCAAGATGCAGGTCATGTCCCCTTGACGGGTTAAGAAAGAAATATTTTCAAGGACGTGAACATCTCCATATCCAGCCGAGAGGCCCTCCACCTTAAGCATCTTCTCTCTCCCCCAAGTAGGCGCGGATCACCTCCGGGTTTTCCACCGCCGCTTCCGGAGTACCATCAAAGATGAGTTGCCCGAAATTGAGCACCAGGATTCGACGACAAATTCCCATAATGGCCCGGAGATTATGCTCCACCATGAGAATACTGATCTTTCCTTCTGTATTGAGGGAGCGAATAAACGGAATGGCCTCCTCAACTTCTCGAGGGTTCAACCCTGCAAGAACTTCGTCGAGGAGAAGGATTTTGGGATGGGTGGCCAGGGCTCGGGCGACTTCCAACCGCTTGCGCTCCGGCAGGCTGAGCGAATGGGAAATGTGATGAGCGAGAGGGGAGATTCCGGTACTTTCGAGGATCTCATCTACCTCACGATTCGTTTCTGCACCAGAACGCCGGTTGGGTTTTCCGAAAACAGCGGCTGCTTTGACGTTTTCAAAAGCCGTCATTTCCAGGAAGGGACGGACCACCTGGAACGTGCGGGCTACCCCGAGATGGCACAACTTGTCCGGCCGCATTCCAGTAATCGGCGTTTCAATGAATGTTATTTCTCCGTAAGAAGGGGGGAGAAAACCACTGAGAAGCGCAAAGAGGGTTGTCTTCCCCGCACCGTTCGGTCCAATCACCCCGACAATCTCTCCCGGCATAATATCAAACGACACCCTGGCTAGAGCCTGCAACCCCCCGAAGTTTCGGGAAAGATTCTTTACTCGAAGCAGAGGTGGCTTGAGGGGAGTAGAGTCTGACCGTACGCCGAACTCAGGACCTTTAGACCCGATCATCGCATCATTTCCTTATAGTAAATTCTACCCGTGATGGGATTCTTTATATATAGATACAATTTTCCATACAGCATCCACCTTCGGCAGGTCAAAGGTTGTCGACACCAGACACTATGTTATTCTATCTGGATAATTACTTGCACTGCGGACTAATATATAGGTGGCACTATTCATCTTCACACTATTAAAGAATTTTAGCTCAAAAATTTGGGTATGGGCCTTGGTATCCCAAAATACGGGAAATCGATTTCCCTTTTTCCGTCAATTTCAGTATAATTTTTTTTTGGGTCTGCCTGTCATTATTCTTAACTTCCGACGAGACATTAATCGCTGCAATGATGTTCCTCTGGTCGTTCATCAAAGGGACACCGATGGAATAAAGATCCATAGAAAGCTCTCGGTCGCAGATGCTATATCCCCTTTTTCTCGTTTTTATGATTTCTTTCCAGAGATTCTCCTTTGAGTTAATTGTTTTAGAAGTAATCTGATGGAGTTCCATTTCATCAATCCGTTTTCTAAGTTCTTCATCGGTTAGACCCGCTAACAATATTTTCCCTGAAGCAGTGCAGTGAGGCGGGAGTTTAGAGCCGGCATGAAGGTCGTAATTTAGAAATCTTTTCACCTCTTTTCTGTACAAAAAAAGAATTTCATGTTTATCAAGGACGGCTAAGTTAACAGTCTTATTAAGTTCGGATGAAAGTTCATCAACGTAGGGTTTAACCAACATTCTAAGGTTGGAGCTATTGAGAAAATTAAATCCCAAAGAGAGGACCTTGGCATCCAAAGAGTATCTTTTGCTTCCGTTACAGTTCAGATAGCCGAGAGAATATAGGGTATGGAGGAAACGCTGGGTAGCCGTCTTATTTAGCTTACTGAGGGTTGCGATCTCAGTCAGGGTGAGAGGTCCAGATGATTCTCCAAAGATTTCTAAAATTCTCAAACCGCGTTCCAATGATTTAATGAAATTACTGTCACGCATTGCGGAACCGTTTTTCCGTATATTGTGATTCTAATACATCAGCTGTTTTGCTTTTGTCAAGCAGATTTTTATTCTGACTGGCGCTCAAGGGCACTTGACGAATTCTCATTCATTGAGGAAGATTTCTTCAGCAGTGAACTTTTCTTTTTAATTTCTCGGTCAGATCAGAGACATTTTCATATTCGATTCGATTCAGTGATTTCGTTGCCTCTGGAAGAGGGGAGCCTTTTCTACAGATAATGATGGTTTCTTTCCCCATGCCCAGGGCCACGCCGAGTTCAAGAAGAGTATCGGTTTTTTCAGGCGTCGAGAGATCATAAATTCCAAACCTGGCGCGTTTGATCTGGTCGATTCGTTGATGAAGGGGTTTTTCTTTTCGAGAGGCTTCCGTATCCAGGATCGGGCTCTGTCCGCTTCCTTCAAAGGCGCTTTTGATCGCCTGAATTAAGTCGGGCTCCTCGACTCCGGAAGAGATGAAATATTCTTCCTTGAGGGTGAACTCCACGGTCTTTGGCGTGGTCTGGATATTTTTAAAGAGGGTTCGATCCAAAGTCAATTCTTTGATGGCTGATTGAAGGATATTTTTTACATTCTCGAGATCCTTTTTATAGCGGGCGGCATTAACCTTACCGATCTCAGCCGAAGCAAAAGCTTTGACACTCATCTCCCGAAATCGGAGGGCGAGGAAATTTTGATAGTGGATCGACTTAGAACCGAAGACTTTCTCTAAAATCGTTTTGGTTTCGGACTGCCAGTGTTTAAAATTTTCATGATCAGCATGAAGACCTGGCATTTCGTCCGCTCGGTTTAACTGTTCTTTGATCAATTCAATCGGGTCTCGTTCTGGCATTTTTCATCCTCCCCATCATTCCTATCAAAGCCGAAGATAACAGTGGTGAAATTGAATGTCAACCCTCTCCCATTTTTTGAAGATGTCAATCCTTGCACACCATGTGAGTCATCTCTTATTCAACCCAATTCTCCCATTATTCTAGGATATTAGACTTCTGTATAACAATGTGAAACTTTTCTTCTTGACAAACCGTTCTTATATTGATATTCGATGTATAATCTTCTAGTCAATTTCAAGAACAGTTCTAACCCTTCTGTAAATAAGAATTCAATTTCCCTTTGAAGAGATTTCTATGGAAGTTTAGAAACCTCTAGGCAGAAACGCATAGCAGTTTTTCAGACCTCTCTTTGAAGGAGAACGAGGGTGGAATTCCAGGATTGAAGTGAGACACTTTCTCGTTGAAAGAATCTTTGGAAAATTTTGGGAATGGTACACCCATAATGGGTAAAGTATTTTGGAGGGTAAAAAAAAGAAAGGAGGAATGACAAATGAACAGGTTCGGCAAAGGAATGATCATCTCAGTAATCGTTTTTTTATTCGCGGTGTCGTCATGGACAGTTGCTTTTGGACAGGAGATTAAGATCGGCGTGATCGGCCCGATGAAATTTGTGCAGGGCCAGGGCCATTGGAACGGGGCAACCATGGCCGCCGAGGAGATTAACGCCAAAGGGGGCATAAAGGTTGGTGACAAAAAGATGAAAATCAAGCTTGTTCAGGCAGATTCCAACGAATTCCTCAACGTTACGGATGCCACCAACGCCATGGAGCGTTTAATGACCCAGGACAAAGTGGATTTCGTTGTCGGCGGTTTCCGAACCGAGGCTGTCCTGCCCATGCAGGACATTGCCATGGAGCACAAGAAGATCTTTATCGGCTGTGGGGCTGCCCATCCTGAGCTCTGTGAGCGGGTGGCCAAGAACTACAATACCTACAAATATTTTTTCCGGGGCACCCCTTTCAATTCCACATACCTTGTCAGGGCGGCCTTCTTCCATGTGGGCGCCGTCGCTGCCGTATTGAGACAATCCTTAAACATACCCAAAATAAAGGTCGCTGTCGTTGCGGAAAAGGCCATGTGGGCAGATCCGATGATTCCAGCGGCCGAGGGCGCCCTTCCTAAGATGGGTATGGAGGTGGCAGGTGTTTGGAGACCCTCTCCGGTGGCTACGGATGTCGCAGCCGAACTGTCCGCCATCCAGCGTTCAGAGGCCCATATTATTTTCACGATTTTTTCCTCGTCGGTGGGAATTCCGTTTGCCAGACAGGCAGGCGAGCTCAAGATCCCGGCCGTACAGGTCGGCATCAATGTGGAGGCCCAGAAGGAGGGTTTCTGGCAGGCAACTCAGGGGATGGGTAACTACGTGATGACCTCGAATACCTATGCCCGTGGGGTCGAGGCCAATGAACTCACAAAGCCTTTTGTTGATGGCTATGTGAAAAGATTCGGCGAGGTGCCGACCTACACCGCGGATACCTACGCCACTATTGTCTACACGCTTGCGCCGACCATCGAGCAGGCCGGGACCCTCGATTCCGACAAGCTGGTGTCCATCCTGGAGGAGCGTGTGTACAAGACCCCGCCTAGCACAATAAAATATATGAAGGATGCTGAAGGCCGACCTCTCCACGATCTAACATTTGGGCCGGGGTACGCAACCGGCATTGCCACTCAATGGCAGGACGGGAAGATAATGGGTGTCTGGCCTTACAAGTGGAAGATGACCCCAGAGTCACCTGAAGTCACATACAAAGGTATTGTCCCCATTAAGATACCGCCCTGGATGATCGAGAAGTATAAAAAGTAATTTATCTGCTATGTGGCACGGCCCGCTCCTTCGAGCTTCAAAGAGAAGGGGCGGGCCGTTTCCATATTCTCCGAGCTACTGAGGGAATCCCGCTCTCGTCATAGGCATCATCATAGGTGGTCTCATCAGTGGGAGTGTATACGCCCTTCTTTTTTGACCTCTCAGGAATGCATCAAGTATTTGGGCGACGGGTTTACGTCGTGTGTGAGGGAGTTTTTCTACTTGGTTGAATTGTCTCCGCAGGCGGGTGTCAGGGAATTTATCTAAGTGGATCCATTGCAGTGCTGTAAGTAAGGCGTCTGGAAAAGGAGATGACCTCTGATAAGAAATCATCGAAACTTGTCGATAAGCTTGATTCGCATTTCATGGCACCATGATTGACACCATGATGTGCCATAGTCTTTTTTCTTTTCCGTATAATCCTGCTTGCAGAAAAAATACGTCGGCGATACCTGTCTGCTGGCAGACGGGAATGCTGACGCTATATCCCTCATAAAACATACTGATACCTTGAACGAAACACAGGGTCAGCAGGCAACTTTTTGATCGGATGATCACCATTGGCAGCGGCATGTTCCAACGATTTGAATACGATCTCCACCTCTTCCGGGGCACCGATGGCCGAGGCGATCTCCTCTGATGTGAAAGACTTTCCCTTTTCTTTTTTAAGAAAGGCAAGGGCTTTGGCCTGGAGCTGAATCACCAATCCCGCCGCTTTTTTGCCTGCCTCCACACCGGGCTGATGATAGGCATTGACATGGATCAGTGATGCATAGAAGCCCACGGCCCGCTCATAGAGCGCGATTAAGGTGCCGATGGAGCGGGGATCTACCTTTTCAATCGTAAGGGTGATGGATTCCCGGTCCTTCTCGCTCAGGGCCCTTCGGGTCCCCTGGAGAAAAGCGTTTAGATAATCGCCGCTGGTGGCCTTCCCGTCCAGCACTAAAGAACGACCTTGGCGGTCCTTGAGCACCTCAATGAGGGTGACAAAGAAGTTGTTCAGCCCTTCGCGAAGCTGCTGGACATAAGCGTGTTGATCGGTAGAACCCTTATTGCCGTAAACCGAAATCCCCTGATTGACGATTTGACCCTTGAGGTCTCTTTCTTTGCCAAGGGACTCCATGATGAGCTGCTGGAGGTATTTCGGAAAAAGCTGGAGTCTATCCTTATAGGGGAGGATGACCATATCCTTTTTCCCGCAGCCTCCGGTGGCGTGATACCACGCAAGGGCCAAAAGAGCTGCAGGGTTGGCCCGGGAGTCCTTTTTCCGGGTTACTTCATCGCAGAGACGGGCACCTTCCAAGAGTGCGTCGATATCGATACCCTGGAGCGCAGCGGGAAGAAGTCCTACCGCAGAAGTCTCCGAGGTTCTCCCCCCCACCCAGTCCCACATCGGAAAACGCGCGATCCATCCTTCCTTTTTTGCCAGCCGGTCAACATCGCTATTGACCTCGGTAATCGCGACGGCGTGTTTCTCAAAACGAAGCCCCGTTGCTTGATAAGCAGCCTTTGCCTCAAGCATTCCATTCCGGGTTTCTATCGTGCCGCCACTTTTTGAGATAACAATGGTCATGGTCTCTGATAAGACACCTTTCATTTCTTTTAAGATCCGGTCGAATCCATCCGGATCGGTATTATCAAAAAAATAGGGTCTGATGGAGTCTTTGGAGGTCTTAAGCGCATCGGATACAAACTGAGGGCCCAGGGCCGATCCGCCGATGCCGATGATCAGCATACGGGAAAAAGGTTTGCCTTTTTGGGATTTTATCTTTCCGGCATGAACCTTTTTAACAAAATCTTTGATGGCCTGGAGGGTTTTCTCAATGTCGCGGGTAATTTCTCTTTCGGGGGCCAATTCCGGGGCACGGAGCCAGTAATGGCCAACCATCCGATTCTCATCAGGGTTTGCAATGGCCCCAGATTCAATGGCCTCCATATCCTTAAAGGCTTTTTGGATCGGAGGGCCCATCCGATTGAAATAATCATCCGGAAACATCATGCGGCTGATATCCACCATCAGCCCGATTTCAGGATTGAAATTGAGATACTCTTTATACCGTTCCCATTGTTCGATGCTTTTCATCAGTCGCCCCCATATAACCTGATTTTAAGATGTGCCATTAGGCGCTTAGCACATCAACATCGACATAAAATTGTCAATATCGTTTAGGTTGTTCTTAATAACATTGTAGCGCCCCCATTTATTGGGGGCGAATTCAGAATTTTCGTCGGCAATAAATGCCGACGCTACATCTTATCTCCCTTACATCCTGATTTCTAGAGGGACTCCTAAGCCTTTAAGAGATTCGCGGCACGGGAGGCTGCACCGAGAAGAGCTGTCCTTTCATTCATAATGACTCTGACGGGAATCTGAGACACAATACGGGACAGCCTTCCTTTATCCTTGAAAGCCTTCATGAAAGTTCCGTCTTTCAGCTTCCAGATGATCTTAGGAGCAATTCCACCTCCGATATAGACCCCTCCCACCGACATGACTTGAAGGGCGAGATTTCCGGCTGCCGCACCGTAGATGGAAGTGAAGAGATCCAGGGCCTTCACACACAACCTATTCTTCTTGAGGAGAGCCGTCTCAGAAATCACTTCAGCCGGGTCTTTTCCTTTCATCTTTTCGGAGAGCCACGATGGCTCAAGGCCGAACCTTTTCGAGCCTTTCAGGAATTGATAGATATGGAAAAGGCCCTCTCCTGAAAGAATTCGTTCATAACTGACATGATCGAAGGAACCGGAGAGGTAATGAAACAGCTCCAACTCCAGATGGTTTCTGGGCCCGAATTCAGCATGCCCTCCCTCAGAAGGAGAGGGCACATGTTGTTTCCCGTCCCAAAAAAGAATTGCCTCTCCAAGGCCTGTTCCGGCGGAGATCAGGGCTTGATTCCCCTTTTTTGTTCTGCCCGCATTTAAAATTTCAAAGTCCCCCTTCTTCAAAACAGAAATTCCATAAGCATTGGCAACGAGGTCATTGATCACTTCCACCCTTTTGAGAGAGAGTACCTTTTGAAGGGATTGAATATTTATCCACCACGGAAGGTTTGTGGCGATGATGATTTCCTCAGTGACGGGGCCCGCCACGCCGAAACATGCTGAAGCAATCCCCCTCCGGTTTCTCAGAAAATGGCCGAGGATATTCTCCAATCCCTTATAATTTTTGCTTAAATAGTTTTTCTCAGACAGGAGGCGGAGGCGACCCCGCTTTACTTCAAAAAGCCCAAGGCGAGTGTTTGTTCCGCCCACATCTCCAGCGAGGATCAATTCAGATTTACTCTTTTTCATTTTCACCTCTGCCATCGAATCCCTCAAAGGTCGAGATAAATCAAACATCAAGATAGTTTATACATACACAGGAGTCCCCTGTCAATATCATATCACTGTGGATTGGTTTTCTGAGTGATAGGGAGGGAAGAATAAGATCAGATTGTCTCATAAAATTTGACCGGAAAATAGGGTGAACCCCGTAGTCCCTGGTTAGAAAGACAGTATTTTTAAGAACGAATGATGAAAGAGGTTGAAAATCAAAGGATAAGATGTATAGAGTGGTTTTAGGATGGTTTCAGATTTAAGGAGGGATGAAAATGGAGATCAAGATGATCGGAGTGCTTGGAGCAGGGCAAATGGGAAGCGGGATTGCCGAGGTGGCCCTCACTTCTGGGTTCAATGTCCTAATGAGAGATGTGACCGTGGAGGCAGTCCAGAAGGGGAAATTGAGAATTGTCACAGATTTTGACAGGCGTATCGAAAAAGGGAAAATGACGGCCCCTGAAGAAGAGACGATACTCCAGAGGCTTTCGACAACGACAAAGCTGGAAGATTTTGATAAGTGTGATTTCGTCATCGAAGCCGTGGTTGAGAATATCCCTTTGAAATGGGATGTCTTCAGAAAGCTCGACAAATTGACAGGGAAGGAAACAATGCTTGCAAGCAATACGTCTTCCATCTCCATCACCCGGATCGCTTCAGTGACCAGGAGGCCGGATCGGGTGATCGGAATGCATTTTTTCAATCCAGCGCCTGTCATGAAATTGATTGAGATCGTCCGGGGGCTGGTCACTTCGGAGGAAACCTTTCGTATGGCTCGTGAGCTCAGTTTGAAATTGGGCAAAACTCCTTTTGAGGCAAATGATTTTCCCGGTTTTGTATCGAGTCGGCTGATTTTTAGCTATATGAATGAAGCCGTCACCACTCTCTATGAAGGCCTGGGAAAAGCAGAAGATATTGATGCCATCATGAAGATGGGGGCCAATCATCCAATGGGCCCTTTAGCGCTTGCTGATTTAGTGGGACTGGATACCTGCCTGTCCGTCATGAATGTTCTCCAGGAGGCGTTTGGAGATAAATATCGGCCCTGCCCCCTCCTCGCCAAATATGTGGAAGCAGGATATCTGGGAGTGAAGACGGGCAGGGGATTCTAGGAATATGGAGGGAAGAAATGATCGGGTTTGATTTAACGCCGGAACAGAAGACCCTTCAAGAAAGGGCGAGACGTTTTTCTAAAGAAGTGATTCTGCCTGTGGCAGCCCAACATGATCGGGACGGAACCTTTCCTCTCGATGTGATGGAGAAGGCTCACCAGGAAGGGTACTTCACCCCGCTGGTTCCCAAAAAATATGGTGGGCGAGGCTTGGGCGTATTGGATACCTGCATTCTCTCAGAGGAACTGGCAGCAGGCTGCATGGGGATGTACGTCTCCATCTTTGTGAGTACGTTGGCACTCTATCCCATCATAAAGTTTGGGACAGAGGATCAGAAGAAGCGCTTTCTCAGGCCTTTCTGCTCAAAGTTTAGCATCGCCTCTTACTGTTTGAGTGAAGCGACAGTAGGATCGGATCCTGCTTCCATGCGGACCACTGCCGTTCTCGGCGGAGACCACTATCTCCTCAACGGAGACAAGATGTGGATCACCAATGGAGGATACGCCGATTTTTATCTCGTGTTTGCGACCACTGATCCTAAGAAAAAACATAAAGGGATCATCAGCCTCATCGTCCCTTCCCATTTAGAAGGGGTCAGTCATGGAGAGCCGATTGACAAGATGGGTCAGAGGGCTTCCAATACCACTTCGATGATCTTCAAGAATGTGAGGGTTCCCAAGGAAAATCTCCTGGGGGGAGAAGAGGAGGGGGGGAGGGGTTTAAAAAGGCAATGGCTGCGCTCGATATCACCCGGCCGATGGTTGCCGTGGGATCCGTCGGGATGGCACGGACGGCTTTGGAATTGGCCACGCAATATGCGAAGAAAAGAATTCAATTTGGGGTTCCCATAGCCCAGCACCAGGCTGTTCGATTTATGCTGGCGGACATGGCGAAGGATATTGAGGCGGCAAGGCTTCTGGTCTGGAAGGCTGCGTGGCTGGCAGATCAGGGAATTCGGAATTCGAAAGAGGCGGCCATCGCAAAGGCCTTTGCAGCGGATATGGCCATGCAGGTGACGACGAATGCCGTTCAAATCTATGGTGGGATGGGATACACGAAATGGCATCCGGTGGAGAAGTTGATGAGAGATGCAAAAGTCATTCAGATCTATGAGGGGACAGCCCAGATCATGAGGCTCATCATTGCTCGACGGTTGCTTGAGGAGACGGAGAGAACCGTTTAGCAGGCTGTCGAAAAATCCTAATACTCCGACATCGAACATATCAGACTTCCTTCCACAGAATTGATCTCGAGGACGCAAAAGGGAGCCTTCCCTCCTGTTGGTTTCCCTCAAAACAGTCTGATAGCGCCCATTTAATCAGTAAAATTGAGTCAAAATAATTTGCAAAATGACATCGTGATCTATTACATTCTCATTAAAACAGAAGGATATACATGTGAGAAGAAAAATTATGACAAACAAGGAAGAGGATTATAAGAATAATCCTGGATGCCGGAATTGTCCTTATTTTATAAATAAGCTTGTCTGTCCATTTCGTCGAAAAAATGCGGCGAAAGGGCATGCATCTCATCATTCAGGTACACGTCAGAGATAGAACGAATGAGGGATGTTATCCCTCTTGACAGGGTGCCCTTTAATGGGCGATCCTATTATAAGTATAGGCGGATCACCATACCGAGCGAAGACTTTTATGACCCCAAAATCTATCGATCATACACTGGACCAATTGGATAGAGACCTTCTCGAAGCGATCGTTGACAATCCCTATGAGTGCCCTGTGATCATTGACACGAAGGGGATTATCCGCTTCATAAGCCACTATAGCAAGGACCTGATAGGGGTTGATCCTGTTACGGCAATAGGCCGGCATGTGAAAGAGGTCATCAAAGAAACGAATTTGCACGAGGTTGTGAAAACGGGTCGGGCTAAGATCGGGGAAACTCTCTTCATTGGCGGAAGGCTGCAAATTATTTCCAGAATTCCGCTGAGAAATCGGGAAGGGAAGATTGTTGGCGCTGTCGGCAAGGCCATGCTTCATCACGAGTCAAAAGTGATGGAAATCCAGAGACGTCTCGACGTACTCAACAGCAAGCTGAAATATTACAAGGATGAAATCAAGAGCCTGAAGGGACCCAGAGTCCTTATCGGCCAATCCGATCTGATTCAAAGGGCAAAGAAGTTAGCCTTGCAGGTCAGCGGTAGTGATTTTCCGGTTCTGATCACCGGAGAATCGGGGACCGGCAAAGAGACGATTGCCTATTATATCCATAGAAATAGCAAGCGAGCAAACGGCCCTTTCATCAGAGTCAATTGTGCAGCCATTCCCCCGGAATTGATCGAGAGCGAGCTTTTTGGCTACGAGGCAGGCGCGTTTACTGGGGCCGGGCTCAGGGAAAGCCGGGGAAATTTGAGCTTGCAAACAACGGAACCATTCTCCTTGATGAAATCGGCGACATGCCTTTGACCATGCAGGCGAAACTTCTGAGAGTTCTTCAGGAACAAGAGTTGGAACATATCGGCGGGACCGCAACGATCAAGCTTGACTACCGGCTTATCGTATCTACAAACAAGAACCTCCAGGAGATGATGAAGCAAGGAACTTTTCGAGAGGATCTTTATTACCGCATCAGCTCCTTCCACATCCATGCACCGAGCCTCCGGAGCATACCGGAAGATATTCCGGCCATTGCCCGTCACCTGATGTCTATCTTGAATCAGGAGGTCGGGTCTTCCCCCACGGACATATCCGATGAGACGATGAAAATGCTCAAGAAATATCAATGGCCGGGGAACGTCCGGGAATTGAAAAATGTTCTGGAGAGAGGGCTAATCACGGCAAGAGGCGGACAACTCAAACCTGAGCATCTCCCGGGACGAATCACCCAGCTCGAGATGATGAACGAGGGTTTCATCCGACCCGACGGCTCTTTAAGGGATACGCTGGCGGATATGGAAAGGCAGATCATCGCGGATACCCTGCGGTCTGTGGGGGGGAACAGGATAAAGGCAGCTAAAATTCTGGGAATCCACAGGTCCTCACTTTACGAAAAAATGAAACAGCATAACGTCCTGTAAATCAGACATGTCTTAAATGCAAGACATAAATAAATCTTGTAATATGATTAATGAATTACAATTTTTTGTCCGCTCTGATGTCCGGATTTCAGAACATTGTTCCTCGCTTCAAAAGGCCTTTTTTAATTTCTTATTTATAAAGGTCGTTAGATATCAAATAGTTATGATTTTTATGGCGGGTGGCATGGTCTTTGCTCATATAGAAAATCTGGATAGATTGTTCGGGATGAAGTGTTATTTTGGACCGTAATTTTTCTGCATCTGCTTGTAATTGTATAGTAATTTAGACAGGAGGCTAACCTGGGCGTCATAGACGCTCAGCCAAATAGAGCGGAGGCCGTTCATGTCAAATACCATTGCTTGGCACGAATGCGGTTTGGGTATTTATTGTTTTTGGCGCCACCCGGCTTACGCTGGCGGTGGCCGATTAGAACTTCATTAAATTAAAGAAAGGAGGAAGATCACAATGGAATTCAGAATGAGTACGGAGCAGGAGTTATGGAAAAACACGGTGAGGGAATTCGCGCAGGCAGAACTGGAGCCCATCGCGCGGAAAATCGACGAGGAGTTGGAGAGAATCCCCAAGGAGGTCGTCAAGAAGATGGCTGATCTTGGCATCTTCGGAGTGACCATTCCCGAGGAGTATGGCGGCAGCGCCGTGCCCGGAGAGACGTTGCAGTATGCCATGATTACTATTCATGAGATAGCCCGGGCCGAGCTGAGCATGTCTGTGCCTGTCTACACACTGCTGTGCATCGGATGGGCATTTATGCTTTCTCAGTATGGCACTAAGGAGGCCAAGGAAGAGATATTACCCAAAGTGGCAAAAGGCGAATGGTTCTTGGGGATCAATACAACCGAGCCCGGCGGAGGCTCCGACCTTGCCAACATTAAGACCTGGGCCAAGAGCGAAAAAACCAAGTTCATCGTCAACGGTGAGAAGGCCTACATCAGTGGTGTCAGGGAGTCCAATGAGTGGGGTGGCGGTCATCTAACGCTCTTCAAGTCCGATCCTACAAAAGGTTACAAAGGCTCCACGTTTGCCTATTTTCCGGCCAAAGCTCCGGGCACAACCTTTACCGTTTATAAAGACATGGGGCGTATGGGGCTCTCCACCGGCGGGTTTGTTTACAAAAACGTCGAGATTCCGAAAAAATACATTCTTGGTGAAGAAGGCAAAGGGTTCTATATCAACATGGAAGGTTTCAATGCCGCCCGAGTATTAGTGTCAGCCGCTTGCCTGGGAGGAGCTGAGAAGTGCCTGGAAATCGGCCGGGACTACACCAAGCAGAGGATCATCTTCGGCCGGCCCCTGTCGAGCTTTGAGGGTATCTCCTTCGAGATCGCCGATGACTATTCCAAGTTGGAGATGCTGAAGCTGATGCTTCAGAAGGGGACCTGGATGATCGACCGATTCTATGAAGATCGATCCAGCTTTACCAAGGAAGAGATCAACCGGACGATCTCTGTCTGCAAGGCCAATTCGCCGATGCTTGCTGTGGATATCGCGAAACATGCCATGATGTACCACGGCGGCTTCGGTTATACCAAGGACACACCGCTTGAGATGGCCCTGAGGGGCGCTATGTCCTATGTGGTTGGAGCAGAGGGCGGTTATCACGTTCAAAAGATCATCATCGCCCGTGACTACATCGGTGACGAGGGAGTGCCGTATCGCGGTACACAGACAGGTCACTAATCCTGTCTGAGACTGAATTTTCTTGCACCCAGGCTCCAGGGGCAGCTCCGATGGCTGCCCCTGGAGTTGAGAATGGTGTCGGCCCTCTTATTGGGTTCGCCAGGGTCGATCTGAAGGTATTTGTGTTTCTTGAGTGAGTGGAAAGGAGGTCAAAACGTGAACATCATCGTATGCCTGAAACAGATCGCTGACCTGAAATACATCCGGATCAAGGATCGGAAACCTCTCTTGGAAGGGGCCCCTCTGATCTTCGGAGATATGGACAGAAACGCTCTCGAAGAGGCGATCAGGATCAAAGAGAAAGTCGAGGGAACAAAGGTGATTGCGCTGGCTCTGGGCGGAGCGAAACTGAAGGAAACGATCAAGGCGGCCTTAGCCATCGGAGCTGATGAAGCGGTCCTGTTGACGGATCCTCTTTTTGTCAATTCGGACACCGCAGGCACGGCCAGGGCGCTGGGCAAGGCCATCGAGAAGATCGGAGGGTACGATCTTATCCTTTCCGGTGAAGGCTCAACGGATAATTTTTCGAGCCAGGTTGGACCGAGGTTGGCCGAGATCCTGGGTCTTCCCCAGATCACCTATGTAAGGAAATTGGAGGTCCAGGGAAAGAAGCTGAGGGCCGTTCGTAACATGGAAGAGAGCTTCGAGGTTGTGGAAGTTGAAATGC
This sequence comes from uncultured delta proteobacterium, assembly GCA_963827685.1. Classification (GTDB taxonomy): domain Bacteria; phylum Desulfobacterota; class BSN033; order BSN033; family UBA1163; genus UBA1163. The sequence goes on from CAWHBU010000004.1 coordinate 629,252, forward strand.
CTGCCGTGGTAACCGTCGCGAACGAGATTAATCAGCCACGACTCGCCTTGCTCAAGGATATATTGAAGGCGGGCAAAAAACCCGTTCAGGACTGGAAGGCCGCAGATCTGGGGCTTTCCGGCGATCAGGTCGGGGTGAAGGGGTCGGTCAGGGAGATCGTTAGCAATCTTGCCCCGGAGCAAGCAAGAAAGCAGGTGGTTTTCGAAGGCGAGTTAAAAGACGCTGTCGAGAACTTGTTCAACGCTCTTACAAAAGAAGGGGCGCTTGGGAGGTAATCATGGCAGAACTGCTGGTATTTTCCGAAAAAAATGACCTGGCCTTTGAACTCGTCTCAAAAGGCAGGGAGTTCGCTGGTGCGTTGAAGATGGGATTAGCCGCCGCGCTCCTGGGCGAAAAAGCGGGTGCAGAGGCGAAGGAGTATTTCACTTATGGTGCCGACCGGGTTTACATCGGGGAGAATCCCGCATTGGCTGGGTTCAGTGCCGAATCGTATGCAGAGGCGCTTTACCAGATTGCGCAAAAGAACGATGCCAAGATTTTGTTGATCCCTTCGACCAAGAGGGGCAAGGAGCTGGCCCCCCGTGTGGCCCAAAAACTCGGGGCAGGGTGCGTCACCGATGCCACGGCCGTCGAGCTGAAGGATGGGAATCTCCTGATCAGTCGATATGCCCTGGGTGGAAATACCGTGGCCGGGGAGGTCATCAAGACCGCCCACAAGGTGATCACGGTGATGCCCAAGACTTTTGAGCTGGGGCCGAAGGAGGACAAAAAAGGAGAGGTGGTTAAGGCAGATCTAAATCTGAAAGCCCCCCGGGTCCGATTTGTTGAGCGACAGGAAAAGATCGGAGAGAAAGTTAACCTGGAGGCGGCAGAAATCTTGGTCTGCATCGGCCGGGGTCTGGAAAAGAAGGAAGACCTGGGGATCGTCGAGCAGCTGGCAAAGGCCCTGGGTGCAGAGATCGGGTGTACCAAATCTCTTTGCACCGACTACCAGTGGCTTTCGGAAGATCGACTGGTCGGGCTGTCGGGTAAGAAGACGAGCCCCCGGCTCGTGATCTCCGTTGGCATATCGGGCCAGATTCAGTATACCGTCGGCATCCGGGGCGCTCGTACTGCGGTCGCCATCAATAAAGACAAGCAAGCCCCCATCTTTGCCATGTCGGACTACGGCATCGTTGGAAATCTGTATGACGTGGTCCCCCTGCTCGCTGAAAAACTGAAAAGCGCCTGAGCAGGGTAGGCGTATTGATCCCGCATCAAAACTGACTTATAAATATTAAGCAGAGCATATTATAGTTTGCGCTAACCCCGATGGGTCATTGCGAGGAGTGGAACGACGAAGCAATCTTAAGGCGAGATTGCCACGCCCTTCGGGCTCGCAATGACAATTTTTGGTGGTTCCTCATGTAGACTATTTCGTGCTCTCCGTAATAAAATTAAAGGGCACCCGAATGGAAAAAGTTGATGTCATCATTGTGGGCGGCGGACTGGCCGGTCTTTCTTGCGCCTATGAATTGGCCGATTCGGGAATGACGGTTATTGTCCTTGAGAGAGGAGATTTCTCAGGGAGTAAGAATATCACTGGAGGAAGGATCTACCTCAGCCCTCTGCAAAGTTATCTTCCGGATCTCTGGAAAGATGCCCCTTTGGAAAGACACGTCACTAAGGAGATCCTTACCTTGCTGGGTGAAACCAATTCGACCACTCTCGGACTTTATAGTGACCGGTTTAACCATGACCCCTATCCCAGCTATACCATTCTCAGAGCCAAGTTCGATCGCTGGCTCGCCGACGTCGTTTCGGAAAAGGGGATATATGTCATTCCGGAAAAGAAGGTGGATGACCTTATCAGAGACGGGGCGAAGGTCATTGGTATCAAGAGCGGGGATGAGGAGTTCGGAGCAGATTGTGTGGTCGGTGCTGACGGCGTTCTTTCTTTCATCGCTGAGAAAGCCGGACTCCGGCAGCCTTTCCGGCCCGAACATTTCGCCGTGGGCTTTAAAGAGGTGATTGAACTCGACCCGAAGACCATTGAGGATCGATTTTGTCTGGGAGAGGGAGAGGGAGCTGCTCAGCTTTTTGTCGGATCCCTTACCAAAGGGATGATGGGCGGAGGATTTCTCTACACCAACCGTGAAAGTCTTTCTTTGGGCATTGTCGTTGGAATTCATTCCCTCAATCGCAGGGAACCCCGGGAGGAAGTCTACAAGCTTCTGGATGATTTTAAGGAACGGCCCGAGATAAAAAATTTGATCAAGGGCGGAAATCCCATCGAATATTCCGGCCACCTGATCAGCGAGGGGGGAATTCACATCATGCCGAGACTTTACGGAGACGGGATTCTGCTCGTAGGGGATGCGGCGGGTCTCGGCCTCAACATGCTGGTCACGGTGAGAGGAATGGAATACGCCGTGGCTTCGGGTGTCCTCGCAGGCCGGGCAATCAAGAGGGCTAAAGAGAAAAACGATTTCTCAGCGTCTTCCTTAGCCCATTATGAAGAGCTTTTAAAAGGCAGTTTTATCATGAAAGAGATGGAGGGTTTTAGGAACAGCCTCCATCTACTCGAGAATGAAAGACTCTTTTCGAAATACCCCCAGGCGATTTCCAATCTCTTTGAAAAAGTGATGACCGTGGATGGAGGTCCGAAAGAGGGTCTGTACAAGACGATCTGGCAGGGATTGAAGAAAGACTTTTTGAATTATCAAACGTTTAAGGACTGGCTGCAATTCAGAAATATATAGACCTTCATGGATGGAGCCGGTGGTAAGCGGAGCGTTAAATGAGGATTACTGACAAACTGGCGCTCGATGCCTTCAAAAACGATAAAGAATCTCACATTCACCTCGACCAGAAGATCTGTCAAGGCTGCAAAGAAAGGTTCTGCATTTATGCCTGCCCGGCAAACCTTTATTCTCTTAATGAAAAGGGAGAGACGGCGGTCGAATTTGCCGGTTGTCTGGAATGCGGCACCTGCATGATCGCCTGCATTTATGGTTCGATTCAATGGACCTATCCGCAAAGCGGTTTTGGTGTCCAATACCGGTGCGGATGAGAACGTCCCTCTGAAAATCTCTCAGGGGATTTCTTCTTCCTTCCTGCTACACGGGTGATTTTTTGAAACCTGAACAACGATAGGTTTACGCGTAAATATTGATTCCCACTGCCTCCAGCCTGTTTTCGGCCTCCAGAACGATCCGCTCAATGAGTTCTTTGGACGTGGGGATATCATGAATGCCGCCAACAGACTGTCCGGCAAATAGAAACCCTTCCTTTTGGTCGCCAGCTTGATCATTTTTGGCTGTGATGATCGCGGCCTAAGAAATAGTTCGCCCAGGAAGAGATTTGATCTAATGCCCAATTGCGGGGAGGAGTATAACCTTCCTTAAGGGATTCTTCTTCTCCATAAGGTTTAAGCCTATTGTAGGCACGGACGTAGATGCACTTCTTCTTATTGGGAAAGACTTCACACCATCCCTCAAAAGAACCATCGGGCTGGCTTGTAGAGAGGTGCCTGGGGTGTGAATGCCAGTTGGTGGAAGAAACGCATGATTCCATGGCCGGGGGCCTTTTGGGGCTTGCTCCGTTTGCGGGCGAAAACATCCGTGTTCAAACCTGTCTTTGGATACTTCTCGAAAAGATAAAAACCATTTTTCTGAGGAAAGGAAAATTCATTCTTCCCAGTTGGAAGAGAATTCCTTTGACTTTCCGATGACCCACTCCACATTTTCATAGCTTAGGTTTGGCCCTCCGATGTGGGTCCCATCATAGCCAATCCCCTTAAGGACCGCGATCAATTTTGCAGCCCTTGTAAAGCGGGCCACCTTCCCCTTGTCGGGTGCCCTGGCCTCCTCTGCATAGATACGATAAAGTTCATCGGTGACCACACATCCTGGAACTCCTCCTCGGTTCATGACTTTGGCCACCGCCTGGTTAAGGATGTAAACATTTCCAACAATGGGGATTCGGATGCCATGATAGCGCATGAAACGGAGGAGTTCATCAAATTTGCAGGCATCGAACCCGACTTGTGTGATGAGAAAGTCTGCTCCCTGTTTTACCTTTTTGAAAAGCCTATAGTATTGAGACATCACCTCCGACTCATGTCTTTTAAAAGGTGATATGGTGCAGCCTTTTAGAAAGCGAGTAGGAGGGAGCCGGACGCCTCCGCCGGGCGCCTTTCCGTCAATTTCCAGCCCCTGGTTCATCTGATTGATAAGGTGGATGAGCTGAATTGAATCGAGGTCAAAGACGGGCTTTGCGTTTTCCTCAAAGCCATAAAGGGGGGAATCGCCAGTCATTACGAGAAGATTTGTGAGTCCATTCCGATCCAACGAGTAAAGGATCGATTCGATCTGATTTCGATTCTTATCTTTACAGGTAAAATGGATAAGAGGGGCGATCCCGAGACGAGAGATTTCAAGGCCGAGCATGTCGGGAGAGAGGGCAGGGTGACCCCCGGGGTTATCGGTGATAGAAAGGGCATGGACAATTCCTGACCTGGCCGCCTTCTCAGCAATTCTCAGAATATCATCTTGGGTCTTTCCCCGCGATCCCCTTCCAGGAACAAGTTCAAGAGCGTAAATAAACTCCTCCTTGTCAAGGAGGACCTCTTTGAATCTGTCCTTTTCCATAGGAATCCTGCGGGTTGAGGCCAGGTCTCATTCCCTTGAAGGCAGCTGTCGGGTATTTGTATTAACAACCGGGGGATAACAAAAACTAATACAAACGTCCTAAATAAAGTGACATAACAGTTTATTTATGTTAATATGTGGGCATGAAAAATCCCACATTAATCTTAGAGCATAAAGAGGCCAATAAAGAGCGTTTATTAGCATTAGCCGAACAAATATCAGGGGCTTGGATAGGCATAAAGATAGCCGCCTTACTCCTGGTGCTTGAAGGGCAACGTCCGGGATGGATAACCGAGGTGTTAGGGTTGACCCGGATGAGTTTAAGCCGATGGATTCACGGGGTGAACAAAGACGGCTTAGAGTTCTTAAAATCCAAGCCAAGATCGGGAAGGCCTCCACGGTTAGAGACAAAGATTCAAAGGGTGCTGGAGGGACACTTAGAGAAGTCTCCGCGGGAATTTGGTTTAAACCGGACTCAATGGGATGGGCCAACGGTTGCGATTCATCTGAAGCGGTCTTTCGGGATAAACCTGAAGGTGCGGCAAGCCCAACGCTGGATGCATCATTTGGGTTATCGGTTAAAGAGAGCGAGTTATTCTTATCTTCAAGCACAAAGCCAAGAAGCCCGAAAGTTCCAGCGGGCTTTAAAAAAAACTTGAGTCCCTGGGGCCAAAAGAGACAATTGTATTCCAGGATGAGACAGGCTTTACGATGCACCCCAGGCTTAGCCGGGGCTGGGCGAAAAAAGGAAAGCGTCTTAAGATTCCCACGACCAGCCAGCATCGTATCCGTTTGAATATCTCTGGGTGGGTCAATCCTTTGCTTGGACGCTATGGCATGATTCAGACAAAACGGGGGGATAGAGAAGGGTTTCTCAAACTTTTGCGCCACCTCTATGGAAGGTTTAAAGAATATACCATTTGGCTTTATGTCGACAGGGCCCGCTGGCACAGAGGCGATCCCATCGAACAATTTCTTAAAAAACATCCGAGGCTCCATATCGAATATTTACCCCCGTATCAACCGGGATTAAACGTGCAAGAACGGATTTGGCGCAGTGTTCGCTATGAATCCACCACCAACCGTTGGTTTGAAAACCTTGATAATCTTTGGTCTGTCGTTTGTAAAACAACTCGCTCATGGTCTTGTCAAAAGATTCGTAGGCTATGTAACATTACTTAATGCGTTTGTATTAATTTAGAACCAGAGACTCCGTTATTCGATAATAATAGCTTCGACAGGACAGGATGTTGCTGCCTCTTTAACTTTTTCCTCAATGTCTTTAGGAACATTCTCCGTCTTGGCCACCGCCACATCCCCTTGCATTTCAAAAACTTCAGGGCAAACCTCCACACATGTTTCGTCCCCCACACAAGTTTCCTTATCGACTCGGACTTTCATGTTTTTCTCCCTTTCTGTTTAGTTCACTCAAATATGGTATGTAAGATGGCACTTGCGTTTCAAAATGTCAACAAATTTTTTCACAGAAAAAAGCATCCTCGGTAAGCCCTTTCGTGGTCACATCTATCGGAAGGTTTGAAAAATGAATATGGCGATATAAGATAGTTCAAGGCTTCTTGCCTCTCATCATCTCTTTTTCTGATCTTTTTCTGAAAGGACGATCATGGGTAGTGACCATCAAGGCTTACTACAGCGGGGGCACAATATACTGTATCTTTTATAATAAAATACAAGACTTACCCCATATACTTTATCATAATTTCCCTTAAGATGAGAGCACATGGAAAAGAAGACCTTTGAAACCTTACAGGGGGGCCACCAAGTTTTGAGAAGATGGGAAAGCTTTCTTCTTAACCGCCAAAAAATTTGAAAAAGCCATGGAGCAGATCGATCAGAATGTCAAACCTAAAATGGAGAGATAGAGGCTGTGGCGTTGGACATTCAGTATGAAGAGAGGGCCTTGAAGCTATATTCCGATCTCAGTCACGGAACTTCCCATTGGCTGGAGAAAGAGTTCTATATACAACTCGGAAACGGAGAGCGAGGCCACATGCTCATCTTAAAGGACATCGAGGCCTACTATCAAGATCCGGTTCACTGGTTCTCTGTTGAGGAGAGGTCTCACTCGGACGGGGCATAAAAAGGCCCTTCCTTAGAAAAGGAAGGGCCTGGAGATTCATAAGCGGCACTTATTTTATAAAAAATACCTGTTGAATACCGCCCAGCTCTGCTGGGCGGATGAAAACAGGTTCGCGAAGCGATAAGACATGGTATAAGTACTGCATGAGCTCGATAAAAAGAACAAGCCATGCGGTCTACGATTTGAAATATCATATGGTATGGGTTCCCAAATATCGGAAGATGATATTGGGAGGTGAGTTGGCAAAAAGGCTTAAGATGAGTTTTGAGCAAATATCGGAGAGGTACGAGTTTGAGATAGATACGATGGAGGTAAAGGATGATCATGTTCATTTATTTTTGTCTGCCCCTCCTCGGTATTGTCCGGCAGAGATTGTGCAGATCATAAAGAGTATCTCGGCGAAAATGGTGTTCAAGCAGTTTCCAGAGGTGAAGAAAGAGCTTTGGGGTGGAGAGTTTTGGAGTGATGGGTATTTTGTTCGGTCTGTTGGAGACAAAGTTACCTCTGAAGTCATACGTCGCTATATAAAGTATCAGCAACAGGAGCAATTAAGTTTTGAATTTTAATGCCCCGCAGCTCTGCTGCGGGGTTCTTTACTATTGAATTGTAATGTTTACTACTGTGGTCCCAGTCCTTGATCGGCGCGAAGATTCTGAGAAGACCGCTTTCATATTTGGCCTCTGTCTTTTCAGGCACGACTTCATGGGCCAAGTTGAAGCAACCCGAGTATTCCGTGTCTTCGCCCCGGAGGGCTGAGATACAAAAACTATCTCTTCTCATCTCGAGTGAGATATCTTTTTTATCGACACCCGGCATTTCCATATCGACTCTGAGGCGTCCGCCCTGATCGTCATGAGAAAAACAGGCGCACGGCGTTATTCTTATTCTGTTGTCCATATAAACACCTCCCCTCTTTGTTTAAAAGATAATCATGGAGCTTAAAAAATTCAAGATGAATGGAAAGGGAATTTATGATATAAAAATAGTTAATTACCCTCCTGCGGTAGGCAGGGATAGGGGAAACCTTTTTAAGGAGGTTAACATATGGAATGGCTAAAGGGCTTCGGTGTTTTGTTCGGAAGAGTTCTTGTCGTCTTAATTTTTCTTCAGTCGGGGATGGGGAAGATTGAGAATTTCCAAGGAACGGCACAATACATGGCCAGTCATGGCATTGCGCCTTATACCAATTTCTTCCTTGTTGGCGCGATCTTTTTTGAACTGGTTGGCGTCATCACGTTGGTATTGGGGTATTATGCCCGGTTTGGGGCAATGCTGCTCCTCATTTTTCTAGTCCCCACCACTATCATCTTTCATACCAATTTTGCCCAACAAGGCCAGATGATTCACTTTATGAAGAATGTGAGCATGTTTGGGGGACTTCTGATCCTTCTCGCAGTGGGAGCAGGCCGATTCAGTTTGGATTACTTTTTCAGGAGCGGAAAAAAATGAGATGAGCGGGAAGCGTCTGCAAGTCTGGTGGAAGGCCGTTCGGTTTCATTTCACCTCAGCCAGTTTCATGCCAGGGATACTGGGTGGGATGATTGCCTGGACCAATGACGGAAAATTCCTTCCGGGATATTTCCTTCTGGTGATGCTCGGACTTCTCCTGAACCACATGGCTTTGAACATGACGGATGATTATTATGATTTCCGCCATTTGGTGGATGTCTTTGCCACCAGCGGGAAGAATCCTTATACGGGAGGGAGCGGGCTTCTCTCTTCAGGTTTGATTCAACCTCATCAGATGCGCAATGTTTTTATCACCTTTTACATCATCGCCATCGGGATCGGTGTTTTTCTGGGTATCCAGAGAGGGGCCTTTATCTTTCTTCTTCTAGGCATTGGTTTTTTCTGTGCCTATTTCTACACGGCCCCACCCATTCGATTTGGTTATCGTGGGCTGGGCGAATTGGCACAGCTTCTCTGTTTTGGTCCAGGCATTGGCATTGGGGCTTATTATGTCCAGGCTCAAAGAATTTCGTGGGAGGCTTTCTGGGGGACACTTCCCTTTGGGATCATGCTCTTTTCGATGATTACCATCAATGAGATTCCTGATTATTTCGAAGACCGAAAGGGAGGGAAGCTAAACTTGGTGGCTCGTTTCGGCAGGGAGGCGGGCGTCTGGTTATTTGCGGTGAGTCTCCTCTCGGCTTATGCAGCGATCCTCATCGGAGTGATCGTGGGAAGCATTCCTGTTCTGGGATTAATCTCTTTGCTGACGCTTCCGATTGCGTTCAAGACGATCTCCACATTAAGATCTCATTACCAAGAACCTATCCAGATGGCGCCTGCGAATCTGGGGATGATTTGTACCCACAATTTTACTGCCATCTTACTCATCTTCGCCTACTTTGTCACAGGGTTTAGACCTGATGCTCTGGTCGAATCGTTCCTTCCCTTAGCCACCGTTATTATTCTTTACGTTCCTATTGGAAGACTGGTTGGGAGAGCTGTGTTTTCTCGGCCCTCTCCCCCTTGAGGGGAGAGGGATGGCGTGAGGAATGGGGAACGATGGACTCGAAAGGAGGAAATGGAATGGAAAAGGAGTTTTACTTGTTAGAGTTCACCGGATCGGAGTGACCGCACTGCCACAAGATGACTCCTCTCGTGGAGAGGTTAGAGGAAGAAGAAGGGGTAAGCATAGGAAAACTTGAAGTGTGGCATAACGAAGCCAATGCCAAGCTGATGAGGGAATATGACAAGGGCTATTGTGGTGGCGTCCCATTTTTTTTCAATAAGAAAACGGGAAAGTGGATCTGTGGCTCCGCAGACTACGAACGATTGAAGAAGTGGGCACTGGAATGATTGCGGATTGCGAATTGCGGATTTCGGATTGAGAAATTCCTTAAGCCGTAATTCCCAAATTCCTAAGTTCCTAAATCCAAGAGGAGAAACCATGGGTCTCATGGAAGATTATCATCCGCTCAAGGGAAAGATGTTTCAGATCCTAAAACCTGACGGGTCGCTCCAGCCCGGGGAAAAATCTCCGCTCAATGACCAGGAAACATTCCATCTCTATCAGAAGATGCTCTTTATCCGACTGGCGGATCAGAAGGCGTTAATGCTCCAGAGACAGGGTCGGATGGGAACCTATGCGCCCATTTGGGGCCAGGAGGCCTGTCAGGTCGGGAGTGCGTCCATGCTCAAAAAGGGGGATTGGGTCTTTCCCGCCTTTAGAGAGTTAGGGGCAGCCTTGATGATGGAGATTCCACTGAAAACAATCTTTCTTTATTGGATGGGATATGAAGAAGGGAGCCGTGCTCCGGAAGGGATCAATGTCCTGCCTGTCTCAATCCCGGTGGGGACCCATCTACTTCATGCAGTGGGAGTGGGCTGGGCAGCCAGGCTCAAGGAAGATAAGATCGTGACCATTGCCTACTTCGGAGACGGTGCAACCTCCAAAGGCGATTTTCATGAAGCGATGAATTTTGCAGGTGTGTTTAAGACCCCGACCATCTTTTTCTGTCAAAATAACCAATTCGCTATCTCCGTTCCGAGGAAGATGCAGACTGCCTCAAAGACAATAGCCCAGAAGGCCATTGCCTATGGGATGGATGGAATTCAGGTAGACGGCAATGATCTCTTTGCTGTCATTGCAGCAACGAAGGAGGCCGTGGAAAAGGCACGTTCCGGAGGAGGACCGACATTGATCGAAGGCGTTACCTTCAGGTTCGGACCTCATACCACAGCAGACGATCCAACCAAATACCGAACAGAAAAAGAGATCGATCCGTGGAAACCACTTGACCCAGTGGTCAGGTTGAGATTTTATCTCAGAGAAAAGGGACTCTGGAGTGAAGAGATTGAACAACGATTGACTGAAGAAGCTCAGAAGGAGATTGATCAGGCAGTAAAGGATGCGGAGGCTGTTCCAGCACCAGCGCTAGACGAAATCTTTACATCCGTTTTTGCCGAGATGACACCACAGTTGAAGGAACAAATGGAATATTTGAAATCGACTTTGGCATGAAGACGTAAATCGTGGGGCGTAAAAGGTAAGGTGTAAAATCTAAAATCTGCAATCTGAAATCATCGGAGAAAATTCGGTTATGGCCAAACTGAATATGGTAGAGGCGATCAACTTAGCCCTTCGTGAAGAAATGGAAAGAGATCACCGGGTGGTTGTATTGGGTGAGGATGTGGGACGAGAAGGAGGTGTCTTTCGTGTTACGGATGGGCTCCAGGAAAAATTTGGTGCCGATCGGGTCATTGATACGCCCTTAGGCGAATCAGGGATTGTCGGAACGGCATTAGGCATGGCTCTCTATGGACTTCGTCCCGTAGCAGAAATTCAATTTGATGGTTTTTTATATCCCTGCCTCGATCAGATCACCAACCACATCGGTCGGATGAGAAACCGGTCAAGGGGAAGGTTTACCTGTCCTTTAGTCATCAGGGTTCCTTATGGAGGTGGAATCCATGCGCCGGAGCACCATTCTGAAAGCCCTGAAGCCATTTTGGCCCATACCCCTGGCATTAAGGTGGTGATTCCTTCGACTCCTTATGAAGCCAAGGGTCTTCTCCTTTCTTCTATTCGTGGTTCAGACCCCGTGCTCTTCCTGGAGCCTAAACGCATCTATCGGGCCATACGGGAAGAGGTTCCGGATGGGGATTACACTATTCCTCTCGGAAAAGCCAGGTTGGTTCAGGAAGGAAAGGGTGTCACCATCGTGGCTTGGGGGGCAATGGTAAGGGAAGTGTTAAATGCTGCGGAGCAATTAAAGGGAGATAAGATTGATGTGGAAATCATCGATCTCAGGACTATCTCACCCATGGATGTCGAAGCCATTATCACTTCTATTCAAAAAACAGGAAGAGGAGTCATTGTTCACGAAGCACCTAAGACCTGTGGTATGGGTGCAGAGATCATTGCTCTCATCAATGAGAAAGCACTCCTTTCTCTTCAGGCACCCATTGAAAGGGTGACGGGATTTGATATTCCCTTTCCCTTACTTAAATCCGAGCACTATTATCTCCCCAATCCAAAACGGATTGAGATGGCAGTAAAGAAAGTGATGAGTTTTTAAATGGAATAATGGAACACTGGAATAATGGAATGATGGGTTCAAAAATAAAAAGGCTAATCTTTTTTGCCCTCTTGTTTAAATTGTTTCCCCCATTGTTCCAATATTCCATCATTCCAATATTCCGATAAGACTTTTTTGGAGGGCTTTATGGCATTCGAATTCAAATTTCCTGATATTGGAGAAGGATTAACCGAAGGCGAGATTGTCCGTTGGTTGGTTAAAGAGGGGGACGAGATCAAGGAGGGAGAACCCCTCGTCGAGGTTGAGACCGACAAGGCCCTTGCAGAGATCCCTTCTCCCAGGACGGGTGTCATTCTGAAGATACTGGCCAAGGAGAAGGAGATCGTAAAGGTTGGTCAGGTGATTGTTGTGATCGGAGAAAAGGGAGAGGCATTGGCAGTTCCTTCTCCAAAGCCCAAATCAGTGGGTGTGGTAGGTGAGCTGGAGGAGGCTCCTGAGGAAGCCCCTGCAGTCACGGCTAAAGTTGAACCGGTGAAGACAGCCCTGGTCAGCGAACATGTGCTGGCCACACCGGCTGTTCGGGCTTTAGCAAGAGAGTTGAGTGTTGACATCAATAAAGTACAAGGGACGGGACCTGAAGGCAGAGTTTTAGAAAAGGATGTGAAACAGTTTGCAGAAGGCAAGGCGAAACCCGTTGAAGAAGCGAAGAAACCCGCAAAGGTTAAAAAATATGACCTGTATGGATATGTTGAACGCATTCCTTTGCGAGGGGTCAGGAGATCCATTGCCAAAGCCATGGTGAAATCGAAATATACTGCGCCCCATGTCTCGGCGATGGATGAAGCGGATGTCACAGAACTTTGGAAAATCCGGGAGAAGGAGAAGAAAATTGCGGAGAGTAAAGGGATTAAACTGACTATCCTGCCATTCCTCATCAAAGCCGTTATCGCCGGTCTGACCGAACATCCCTATCTTAACGCCACACTGGACGATGAGAATGAAGAGATTATTCTAAAAAAATATTTCAATATTGGCCTTGCCACAGATACTCCTGAAGGGTTGATGGTCCCGGTGGTCAAAAATGCTAAAGACAAATCTATCTTTGATCTGGCACAGGAGATGGCCCAATTAGCTGAAAAGGCAAGGAACCGAACCATCGATCTGGCTGATCTGAAAGGGGGGACTTTTACCATCACCAACTACGGGACGGTGCGTGGGATTTATGGGACTCCGGTCATTAACTACCCCGAAGTGGCCATCCTGGGCGTCGGAAGAATTCAAGACATGCCCGTGGTCAGGCGCGGGAAAATGGTTGTCCGAAAAATGCTTCCCCTGTCCCTCTCCTTCGATCACCGGGTGGTGGATGGTGCTGAAGCAGCCCGTTTTCTTAATACGGTCATTACCCGCCTCGAAGACCCCGATCTCATTTTGTTAGAAACGTGAAATGACATGAGCACCCATCCTCCACTGCACCTCACATGATGCAGGGGGGAAAATCCCACCATATTCTCCACTACAAAAATTTATGAATAAGTACTTGACAAATGGGCTTTGTAGGATTACAATCAGCACAAACTGACAATTCAGATAAGTCAGCCATTCCTGTAACTGGAGGTGATGAAATGCCCAAAAGAAATCAAAAGGCCTGCTGCTCCCCTGCGGGAATGGGGAGCAATTATTGTAAAGTCGAGTCGATCATCAGTGTCGACGAACGAGGACAGATGGTGCTTCCTAAAGAATTGAGGGATAGGGCAAATATTCGCCCGGGGGATAAGCTGGCCATTGTCAGCTGGGATAAAGGCGGAGAGGTTTGCTGCATCTATTTGATCAAAGCAGAATATCTGGCAGAGCGTGTGAAGGATTTTCTGGGTCCCATGATGAAAGGCATCGCCACAACCTGATATCAGACGCAAATTCTGGAAATGGCAATCAAGCCATATCGCAATATAGGAGAGTTCTCATGGATAAGGCAAGAGGTTACCCGTCAGCGCAACAAAGTAATCACCCTACAAACACAAGCTGTTGACCATCAAGTGGAGGGGCTCAGTTGAGCCTACCCAGTTTAAAGCAACCCTTTGTCCTCGGTTTGATCCAAACCCCGGTTGGCCCAGTGCCTCAAGTCTCGTCATCCCTTGGTTGGACAGACCATTTAGGAACTTTTAAGACTCGTTGGGGGATAGGCCGCATGCATTATACCATCGAGCCCGGTCTTTATGCCTTGGGAAAACCCGATGAGCAATCGCCGGTCTTGGTGACAGCCAATTATAAGATGAGCTTTGACAAGCTCCGTGAGGCATTGCCGGGCCGGAACATGTGGATACTGGTCCTGGATACGGGAGGCATCAATGTCTGGTGCGCTTCGGGGAAGGGGACCTTCGGGACGATGGAACTTGTTGGACGAATCAAATCGAGTGGCCTAAGCCAGATCGTTTCGCATCGGGAGTTGATTTTGCCTCAGTTGTCGGGCCCGGGAATTGCGGCTCATCATGTCAAGAAATTATCCGGCTTCAAAGTGATTTACGGCCCCATCCGGGCGACCGATCTTCCAACTTTCTTGGAAGCCGGACTTAAAGCGACACTGGAGATGAGGCTCAAGACCTTTACGACCTTGGAGCGCATGGTACTCATCCCGATGGAACTTGTCTTAGCCCTAAAGGCGGGTATGATTGTCATTCCTATCATGCTTCTCTTGGCTTTATAAAAAATACCTGTTGAATACCGCCCAGCTCTGCTGGGCGGATGAAAACAGGTTCGCGAAGCGATAAGACATGGTATAAGTACTGCATGAGCTCGATAAAAAGAACAAGCCATGCGGTCTACGATTTGAAATATCATATGGTATGGGTTCCCAAATATCGGAAGATGATATTGGGAGGTGAGTTGGCAAAAAGGCTTAAGATGAGTTTTGAGCAAATATCGGAGAGGTACGAGTTTGAGATAGATACGATGGAGGTAAAGGATGATCATGTTCATTTATTTTTGTCTGCCCCTCCTCGGTATTGTCCGGCAGAGATTGTGCAGATCATAAAGAGTATCTCGGCGAAAATGGTGTTCAAGCAGTTTCCAGAGGTGAAGAAAGAGCTTTGGGGTGGAGAGTTTTGGAGTGATGGGTATTTTGTTCGGTCTGTTGGAGACAAAGTTACCTCTGAAGTCATACGTCGCTATATAAAGTATCAGCAACAGGAGCAATTAAGTTTTGAATTTTAATGCCCCGCAGCTCTGCTGCGGGGTTCTTTACTTGGGAAGTCAGGAGAAGGTTGGACGAATGCCTTCAGCCATGGCCTTTTCTCTATTCTGGCCATCCTGACTGCCATTCTGGTTGGTGCAGTTCTAACACCTTTGTTGCTGCCATGGCTGCCGGGCAGGGCCTTTTCAGTCAAGGGCTTCAGTATAGGGGGTCTCACCGTTGCAGCCCTCTTGGTTTTTCGCTGGAATGATTGGGTCACGTGGGGGGGACGTCTCGAAATATTGGCTTGGCTCTTTTTTATACCTGCGGCCTCGGCTTATCTGGCAATGAATTTCACGGGAGCTTCAACATTTACCTCCCTCTCCGGGGTCAGAAAAGAAATGCGGTGGGCTTTGCCGCTTGAAATTGGTGCTGGAATTGTAGGTCTCGGTCTTTGGCTCGGATCAAACTTCCTCGCATAAGGAGTTCAAACGATGAATCCATTGATTTATCTTAGAGATGTTGTCACATTAAAGCTTGATCCCCAAAAATGCATGGGGTGCGGAACGTGTCTTTTGGTATGTCCCCATGCCGTCCTCAGCCTGACCAATGGCAAAATTGAGATCGCAAATCGAGACGCCTGCATGGAATGTGGCGCCTGCGCCCGAAATTGTCCTGCCGAGGCTCTGAATGTGCGCTCAGGGGTGGGTTGTGCAACGGCCGTGATCAATGGCATGCTGGGGCGAAAGAAATCTTCCTGCTGCTGCACGATCGATTCCGAAGAAAAATTAAGTAGTCCTTCCGAATGTTCTCCCGGTGCTAACCGTACAGACTGCTGTTAGCTAACCAACTTCTCCAATCGTGAAAAGTCCCTATGTTGAGCGGGATCAATTGTCTGTGCTCCTGCCTCCTGCAGGACTGTTGGAGTGGATGAAATTGGGGACAATGAGACTGATTTAGGTTCGATAGGGTAGGTGGGTGTGTGGGACTTCAGAAGAGAAGCATCACTAAGAGAGTAGCTACGGAAGTGAAAGAGTGAAAAACCATGCTCTGAGGCTCCTTTTCTTGGATGGAGGCTGGTGCTGCAACTCGATAGGCTCTGAAGGAATAAGGCTTTTTAGATAATTTTCATATTGGAGGACAATGTCTTTTGGATTGAGGGTGAGATATCTGGCGTAAACGTTCAAGAACCCTTTAACGTAAGGGACGGCAGGAAGGAGCTCATATCTGTCTTCTTCGATGGCTTTGAGGTAGTGCTCCTTTATCTTGGTGAACTTAGAGATTTCTTCCAGCGAGATATTTCGTGTCTCCCTTTCTTTTCTTAGAAATTTTCCTGGAGACTCCATCATTTTGCTTACACCCAAAGAAGATCGAGATCGTTATTTGATTGTTTGCATATTGTAACCATGAGCCTGGGGCAAAAATAGAATTGATCAATTTATATGCAATTGTTATGCCAAGGAACAAGAATTGTAATATATTGAAACTTAAGAATGTTACCATATGAAGAGAATAGTAAAAAACCATTTTATGACAAATTTCGGCAAGTTTGTGACCATTTTTCGAGGGAGAAATATGAACCAAAGATTAAAAAAGCAGGCAAAATATCCTGCCATTCTGGCGTACCAATTATTTCCGTTTCCACCACTTTTCTTTGACTGTGCGAATTTTGTGGGCGAATTCTAATTAGTGCATACCCGGTGTTGAGATATTTTCTTTTCCTTTTTTCATCAGCAGGACAAGAGGAAGAATCAGCATCATCATGGTTGAGAGAAGGTAAAAGGCATCATTGAATGACAACATGGATGCCTGTCTTATCACCTCGCCATAGATCACACCTAAGCTTCCCTGATCAGAAAGGGAAGGACTAACCCCTCTGCCCTGCAATATTTGAGAAATATTGGGAAGAGCGATCTGGAAGTTTCTGTCAAAGGGGGTGAGATGTTCCACAAGGTGCACCTGATGAACCTGCGCCCTTCTGGCAAGCATGGTGGTAATAAAGGCGACGCCGAAGCTCCCCCCCAGGTTTCTTAAAAGATTGAATATTCCAGTGGCATTTCCCATCTCTTCCTTTTTTATGCTTGACATGGTCATAGTGGTAAGGGGGATGAAGAGAAAACCCATGCCCACACCGAGCACGACTCTTGGCCAGAAGATGGTATTAAAATCAACCTGAAGATTAAACTGTCCCATCATATGGACTGAATAACCGGCGACAGCAATGCCCAAAGCAAGGACCGCCTTTGGATTGATCTTCGTTACGAGTTTTCCTGCGATGGGCATGGCGATCACGGTGGCGATGCCACCCGGGCCAAGGGCCAGCCCTGCCAGGAAGGATGTATATCCCATCAACGTCTGGAGGAAAATGGGTAACAGCACAATGCTCCCAAAGAGGTTGAAGAAGACGAAGAACATGATGATATTTCCTGTGCTGAACGAGATATTTTTAAAGGTCCGCAAATTGACGATAGGATTTTCTGTCAAGAATTCAACGAGGATAAACATCACCAAAGAGGAGATGGAGAGATAACTCATCCAGGTGATGAAACCGGACGAAAACCAATCTTCCCTCTGTCCTTTGTCGAGGACAATCTGAAGGCACCCCAGGCCAATCGCTAAAAATAAAAGCCCCCAGTAATCAATCTTCATTTTTATTCGTTGCATGTAAGGAGGGTCGATAATAAAAAACAGGGTCATCAGGATTGAGATGATTCCTATGGGGACATTGATGTAAAATATCCAATGCCAGGACCAATTGTCCGTGATCCATCCTCCCAGAAGAGGGCCGATAATCGGTCCGAACATGATGCCAACGCCGAAGATGGCCATGGCCATCCCGTGCTGATGGGGCGGGAACGTTTCCAGAAGAATGGCTTGGGAGATAGGCTGAAGGGCACCGCCCCCCAAACCCTGCAGGACTCTGAAAAATACAAGGCTCTGGAGGTTCCATGAAGAGCCGCACATAAAGGAACTGAATGTAAAGAGGGAGATAGAGAAGATGAGGTAATGTTTTCTTCCAAAGAGCCTGCTCAACCATCCAGAAATGGGGATGATGATGGCATTGGATACAAGATATGAGGTGATCGTCCAGGTCGATTCGTCGATTCCTGCGGAGAGACTACCGCGGATATGGTCGAGTGAGACATTGACGACCGATGTATCCACGATCTCGATGAGGGTAGGAAGCATGACCGTGATGGCAACAATCCACCTGTTCATACGTCCCTCGTTTCTGCTCCGGCCCTAATGAACAATTCTAAATTTCAAATCCCTGCCTGTGCGTGCCTGGGGTAGGCAGGACAGGCGCATACAAATCTCAAATGAATGTCAAAGTTACAAATCAGAAAGTTTTAATATTTGACATTTGACATTCTATGCCCATTCATTCCTCAACGAGAATGGTTGGAACTACCGACATACCAATCCTTAAAATATGGGAAGGATCTGTACCTCGGTCAAGAATAATTTTGACGGGTATCCGCTGGACTATCTTGACGTAGTTTCCCGTTGCATTCTCAGGCGGGAAGAGGGAGAAGACAGCCCCTGTGCCGGCTTGGACACTTTCCACCTTTCCATAAAATGCCTTCTCGGGGTAAGTATCCACTGCTATTCTTACCTTCTGCCCGAGTTTCACCCTTTCCAGCTGGGTTTCCTTAAAATTGGCAGTGATCCAAATATCATTAAGAGGAACGATAGCCATGAGAGGTTGTCCAGGCTGGATTTGGTTGCCGACCTCCACGGACCTCTTGGAGATGTAGCCATCAGCAGGTGCATAAATTTTTGTATAGCTAAGGTTCAGTCCCGCCCCCTTTAGAGCAGCGTCTTTTTGCCGAATCTGGGCCTCCTGCGTAGGCAAACCCGATTCTGTCTGCTTGATCAACGCCCTCTGTGTCTCAAGGGCTGCCTCGATCTGTTTGGCCAGGTCCTGGGCTGCCTTCACTTGAGCTACAGCCACCTCATAGGCTGTTTTTGCGTTGTCATATTGCTGCCTGGGTATTGCCTCTTTTTTCAAAAGCAACTCTGATCTCTGGAGGTTTACTCTTGATAGCTCGAGGTTGGCCTTCTGGAGTTCGACGTTCGCCCGGGCCGCCTCCAAAGAAGCGATGATCTCAGTCAGTTGTTTTTTAGTGGTTTCCACCCTATGCCGGATTTCAGAGAGTCTTTCCCTCTCAGTCTCGAGACCAGCCCGGGCATCCTTCACCCTGATATCATAATCTGCCGGATCGATCTCAAGCATAAGATCATTCATCTTTACAAACTGGTTGTCGTTGACATAAAGGACCTTCACGGTTCCTTGGATCTTCGAGGCGATGACATGCACCCTGCCATCGACAAAGGCATCATCGGTTGAGATATGGGTGGCTTTATATTCTCTATAAAGAAAGAGCACGACCGCTCCAATGACGATCAGAACGGGAAATATGATAAAAGCAGCAATTTTTCTCCTCCGGTTATTTGGTTTAGCTCTGTTCTCTCCCATCGGTTCCTAATCCTCCATTCCAGCAAAATGACAACTTATTATGTTAGTGTTTAAGACCTGAATTGTAAAGCTTTTTCAGCTTTCTTCGCAATCCATCCTTGGATATCCATTGCTTTTTCAATCCACATTTATTAACTTGATTGTTACGTATTCAATCTGGGGATTTTCTAATCGTCGATGCTCCTCCCCCCTGCCTATCGGCAGGCATCGAAAGGGGAGGGAAATAGAAGCAGGAAATTTCAAATATGTTTGGTTAGATTTTAGGGAGGTGCTTCATGGATTGGAGTAAGGAGGGAATTGGCGATCGGTATCATCATGAGACAGAATATCGAAGAGAAGCCATGCCACGCGGAGGGGCTCGATTGGGCACATCAGCCCTCTCCTTATAAAGAGTTCCCTGATGCAATAAAACATTTTCCCATCCGTCCTATCGATCAGAAGGGTGGAAAATCCCTTTGGGAGGCCGTTGCTCAAAGGCGATCCATCCGGGAATTTTCTGATCAATCCATTAGTTTCTCTGAACTTTCTCAACTGATCTGGGCGACCCAAGGGATCACGTTGAAAGCCGGGGGATTTGAATTCAGGGCTTCGCCGTCGGCCGGTGCCCTTTACCCGATTGAGACTTATCTCATCGTGAACCGAGTCGAGGAAATTCCGGGGGGGCACTATCATTACAATGTCAAGAAGGCCGAATTGATTCTTTTGAAGGAAGGCCATTTTGGCCCTGAGCTCTGTCAAGCTGCATTGGGTCAGGAAATGCTCGAAGAGGCTGCCTGCGTCTTCGTCTGGACAGCCATTGTTGAACGATCGAAGTGGAAATATCGAGAGAGGGCATATCGTTACATTTACATGGATGTAGGGCATATCGGTCAGGCGCTCTACCTGGCGGCGACTGCATTGAACCTTGGTTGCTGTACAGCGGGTGCCTTCTTTGATGAAGAGGTAGACCGTGTTGTAGATGTGGATGGGAAGAATGAAATTTCTGTCTATCTTGGAGCAGTTGGCCATGTAAGATAAAAGAGATCCGTCTGTCTGATATCAAATAAAGGAAACTCTGATTCATTATTTGGCATGCTAAACGCAGTAGAGAGTGAAGCTCCTCGTCCATCCCGTTAGGACGGGACAGGCACGGTGGAGCTTCCCGGCAATGTAATATCATTCATATTGTGCCCCTTCCTGCCTACCGCAGGGAGGGACCCCGCCTATCCCGCTTTGGCGGGACGGGGCACGTTCCGGTCAATCTTAAAGTACAGTTTTTCCAATGATAAAATACGTCTTTTACCTTATTTACTTTACAGAGCCTTATGATTAAACCTTAAGAAGGTTTAATCAATCATTTTTAAGGTTTAAGGAGAACCAATCAAAATTTTGAAAGGGGCTAAATATGGTAAGAAAAAAAGGTTTATTGCTGATTTCCCTTTTTGTTGTTCTCTTAGTTGGGTGCGCCACAACAGCTCCTGTTCGTCCGGCGCTCAAAGAAGATCTCAATGTCCCTTCTGGTAAGATTGAAGGAAATCAATTCACAGGTATTCGGTATCCGTTTAATGTCTCGGTTCCTTCCCATTGGAAAATGACAACAGAATTCCCTGATTTCCTGGAAGAGCTGGGCTATGACAAACCTTCTCCGACGGATAAGGAGCAGACGGAGTTGTATATTTTCAATCCGCTGACCCAGTCGAGCCTCCAGATCGATTTTAGTCCTGCAAATCCAGGCTTTGTCCCTAGCCAAGGAGTAATGGAGGCACTGGTCGGTATGGGGGCCAGCAGCTTGAAGGAGGAGTGGGGAAAGGAAGGTGTCCGAGTTGACACCAGCTCAACAGAAGCCGTAACTTTGAAAGGCGTTCAATATGCAGCGAAAAAATATGTTACTTACACCATAAAGGGTGTGAAGCGAGAACAAGGATGGATTTACGGGTTTACAGAGCCCTATCAAATCTTCATCCTTTATGTGATAGTTGGAGAGGATGCCGCAAAAGACCGCCAGGATATAAGGAAGATCCTCGATTCTTTTGAGGTGATGATGAAGAAATAGAGAAAAGGGCTGACAAGGTGTCTTTGCTTATCCCGTCAATCCATAGGATTGATGGGATTTTTGTTCTTATCTTCTAACCTTGATGTCAGTTGATTTATGCGAGATAATTCTTTATGTTAAGTCAGTACTGTCCGGTTAAGGATTTTTAAAAACTGACAATGTTAAACAATGTTAATAGGATAAACATAACAATGACCGTTTTCGATTTCAGATCGTCTGCTTTTATTGGCCATAATACTTCCATCTCAGAGTGGAAAGGAATGGTCAATGCACTGTGGACGAATGATCTTTTCACAACTCATAAACTTTCTGCCCAAACACGAATTCAACAAGTGTGTGCGAAGATACCAAGGCAATTACCGAGTCCGAAGATTTTCCTGTTTCGATCAATTTCTCTGCATGGCCTTCGCCCAGCTTACTTACCGAGAAAGTCTTCGCGAGACCGAAACGTGCTTGCGCGCCTTGCAGTCCAAACTCTACCATGTAGGGATTCGGAGCAAAGTCGCTCGAAGCACCCTGGCCGAAGCCAACGAAAACAGAGACTGGCGGATCTACGCCGATTTTGCTCAAGTGCTGATCCGAAGAGCAAGGTACCTGTATGCCAAAGAAGATTTCGGCGTGCTCTTGGATCAAGCCGCCTATGCCTTCGATTCGACGACGATCGATCTCTGTCTCTCGCTTTTTCCTTGGGCCCATTTTCGCAAACGCAAAGGCGCCATCAAACTCCATACGCTGATGGACCTCCATGGCAGTATCCCCTGCTTTATCCGCGTTACCGAAGGCAATGTTCACGACGTCAATCTCCTCGACCAATTGATCTTAGAGCCTGGCTCTTTTTACATTATGGATCGCGGCTATATCGATTTTGCCCGCCTGTATGTGTTCGCCCTCCATTCAGCCTTCTTTATCATTCGCGCCAAGAGAAATCTCGATTGCACTCGTCGAAGCTACCGCCTCGTCGACAAAACCACGGGACTCCGAAGCGATCAAACGATTCTTCTCAATGGCCCAAAGACCTCCCAGGAATATCCCGATCCCCTTCGCCGGATCAGCTATTTCGATATCGTAACGTCCAAACGATTCGTATTCCTGACAAACAATTTTATGCTCAACCCTCTGACCATTACCCAACTGTACAAATGCCGCTGGCAGGTGGAACTCTTCTTCAAGTGGATCAAACAGCACCTTCGAATCAAATCCTTTTATGGAACCTCCGAGAATGCAGTGAAAACCCAAATCTGGATTGCAATAAGTATTTATGTTCTCTCCGCTATTATCAAGAAAGAATTGAAACTCGACCGAAGTCTCAACGAAATCCTGCAAATCTTGAGCATCACTTTATTCGAGAAAAACCCCATTTATCAGGTGCTTTCAGGTTTTTTTGATGATATTAAAAAACCCGATTTCTGTAACCAATTGTCTTTATTCAATTCTTAACCGGACAGCACTGATGTTAAGTATTAAATCCGGTGAGACGATGGAGGATTCGTATGGAGAAGGTGGAACTGAAGAAGGGGATTTATTGGGTTGGAGCCATTGATTGGAACATAAGAGATTTCCACGGCTATTCGACTCCTTATGGGACAACGTATAACGCTTATTTGATACTGGACGAGAAGAACGTTCTTGTCGATACGGTGAAGGCTCCATTCTACCTCGAGATGCTCGGGCGGATTTCAGAAATCATCGATCCATCAAAAATTGATGTGGTCGTTTCGAATCATGTGGAAATGGATCACTCTGGTTCGCTCACTCAGGTGGTCGAACGGATCGGTAACCCTACCGTCATCTCCTCTGAGAGGGGACAGAAGGGTTTGACAAAGCATTATAAGAAGTCGCTGAAATTCAAGACCGTGAAGAGTGGAGAAGCGTTTTCCATTGGTCATCGGACTCTTACCTTTGTGGAGGCACCGATGCTTCACTGGCCGGATAGCATGTTCACCTATATCAAAGAAGATCAGCTTCTTTTACCGAACGATGCTTTTGGCCAGCATATTGCCACTTCTCAAAGATTTGAGGATGAGGTGGGGGATGTCACAATGAAACATGCCGCAAAATACTATGCCAATATCCTCTGGCCTCTGGCGCCACTCATTCTGAAAAAAGTGGACGAAGTGGTGAAGATGGGAATTCCCATCGATATGATTGCGCCCAGCCATGGTCTTATCTGGAGAAAGGATCCCAGCCGAATCATTCAGGCCTATGTGGATTGGAGCCAGGGAAAGGCTGGGAATAAAATCCTCGTCATCTACGATACGATGTGGGGAAGTACGGAGAGCATGGCTAAGGCTATCCTCAAGGGCCTGATTGAGGAGGGAGCTGAAGCGAGGCTACTCCATCTCCGATCCAATCATCGGAGCGATATCATCGAGGAGATGCTCGAAGCAAAGGGTATCCTCTTAGGTTCTCCCACATTGAACAACGGGATGTTTCCAACGATGGGAGATTTTTTAACCTATATGAAGGGGTTGAGACCCAAAGGGAAGATCTTCGGTCTCTTTGGATCGCATGGATGGGGAGGAGGAGCGATCAAAGAAATGAGAAGGGCTCTCGAGCAGGAGAAATTCGAGATTTGGGAAAGGGAGCTTTCTGTCCAATTTGTTCCAGATCCAGAAGAATTGAAAATTGCGATTCAATTCGGAAAAGAATTTGCTCGTAAAGTCCTAGGCAAATAGCAATTTGGAGATTGCGAATTTAGGAATTACGAATTTAGGGATTGTTAAAATTCAGGGATTCAGGAATTCGGAAATTGGGAGATTTGATTCTTTTAGCTTTTGATTCCTCAATTCCTCAATTCCTCAATTCCTCAATCCCTCAATCTGTGAGTTAGGGCTTACCTGAGGGTTTGGGAATGCCGGAGGAAACAGCCTATAATCAGATTGTGATTGACCATTTGAGACATCCGAGGAATATGGGTGAGATGGAGAACGCTGACGGAGTTGGGGAAGCTCAGAATCCTGTCTGCGGTGATACGATGCGGCTCTTTATTAAAGTAGAGACGGATCGGGTCATTGACGCCACGTTTCTGACCTTTGGGTGTGGAGCCGCCATCGCTTCTTCGAGCATCGCAACAGAGATGATCAAGGGAAAAAGGATTGATGAGGCTCTTATGATTTCAGATCTGGCGATCACTGAAGCCCTTGGTGGACTTCCGCCCACCAAGGTTCATTGTTCCGTTCTGGCAGAGAAAGCCATCCATGCGGCTGTTTTCGATTATCAGAAAAGGAGAGGGGGGTGATCCAGTGATCGAAAGGGAGTCTGCTCTCCGTTTATTAAAAAAAGTGGTTCAAGAATCCCCTGCCGATCAGACAGAAGCTATCCTCTTAACAGAGGATTCCTCACTCACGCGTTTTGCCGGCTCTGCCATCCACCAGCACGTGACTGAGAGAAACCAAACGGTCATCCTCCGAGTGGTTTTGGGAAAAAGAATCGCGGTCGTTACAACAAATATTTTTCGACCGTCTTCAGTAAAAAAATCCCTTCAGAGAGCAATTTCTCTTGCAAAAGTTCAACAACCCAACGATGAATTTATTTCTTTACCAGGGCCGAAACCGATTCCTGAAATCGGAACCTTTTCTAAAAATATAAGCCACCTTACGCCGAATCAGAAGGTGAAAACGGTTCAAAGCCTGTTGAGGCGGGTAAAAGAAAAGGGATGCAAAGCTTCTGGCGCCTTTTCGAACGGGGAGGTTGAACTGGCAGTCGTGAATTCCCTTGGCGTGGAGGCTTATCAGAAATTTTCTGACCTGTTCCTTCATCTGATCGCAGAAAACGACAAAAGTTCTGGTTATGCGAGTTTTGTGGCAAGGGACCCCGATCAATTAGATGTTGATGCTTTAGCCCAAGAGGCAATCAGAAAGACATCCGAGGAGGAACCGATTCAGATTGAACCAGGAGAGTATGAGGTGATTTTAGAACCTTCCGCGGTGAGTGAATTCTTATCCTTTCTGGGCTATTTGGGCTTTCATGCACAGGCAGTACAAGAAGGCCGAAGTTTTTTCTCTAATCGGTTCGGGGAAAAAATGGTCGATGAAAGGGTGACGATTTACGATGACGGTCTTGACCCAGAAGGATTACAAGTCCCTTTTGACTTCGAAGGCATTCCGAAGAAGAGGGTCACCTTTTTTGACAGAGGGGTTGCGAAAGAGGTGACCTATGATTCCTTCACAGCAGGCCGGGAAGGGAAAAAATCCACCGGGCATGGCTTGATCGCACCCAATACAGAAGGTCCCATTCCCATCAACCTTTTTATGAAGGGAGGGGAATCCTCGCTGGAGGACATGATCCAATCTGTTCGAAGAGGAATTTATGTGACCCGATTCCATTATACCAATGTGGTGGAGCCTATGAAGGCCGTCATCACGGGGATGACCCGAGACGGGACTTTTTTGATTGAGGAAGGTGAGATCAAAAGACCGGTCAAGAATCTCAGGTTCACAGAATCTATCCTGAAGGCACTTTCTCGGGTGACCGGCGTATCAAAGGATCGAAGAATTTGTTCAGAAGGAACGGTCTACTCAAGGCGTTTTGTTACCGGCACGGTGGCTCCTGCTATCAAAATAGATGGATTCAATTTTTCGGGAGTCTCCGCATTATAGGTGAGGCAAAATGACTAACCCCCCTTCATCCCCCCTTAGATTAAGGGGGGAATAGAGGGGGGTTAAAAATAACTTTAGGCACTCTTTAAAGAGGCAAGAGATGAGGCAACTTATCCAGAACATT
Organism: uncultured delta proteobacterium; assembly: GCA_963827685.1. Taxonomy (GTDB): domain Bacteria; phylum Desulfobacterota; class BSN033; order BSN033; family UBA1163; genus UBA1163. The sequence goes on from CAWHBU010000004.1 coordinate 655,372, forward strand.
CTTGATATAGCGAAGCTGAAAAAGGTGCCATACGCCGATATTCGAAATCGTTCGTCGCCAGAATGAAGAGATCGAAGTGAAGAACGGGAAAGTAGAGGCTTTGATCCATGATGAGGATTTCGGCTTCGGAATCAGAATTCTTTTCCAAGGCGCTTGGGGATTTGCCTGCAGTTCAAAAGTGACCAAGGGAGAGATGGAGGCAGTATTTGGCAAGGCCCTCAGGATCGCCAAAGCCAGTTCAAAGGTGAAAGGGAAGGAGATCGTTTTGCCATCCGCTTCTCCTGTAGTAGATAGATATAAAACCCCGATTTCTATCGATCCCTTTGATGTCGCTCCTGAAGCAAAACTTGATCTCCTACTTAAAGCCGATGAGGTCATCCGCAGAAATAAACAGGTGAAGATCTCCGAAGCCTTTTCTGGTTCTTATAGAACAGAAAAGACATTCGCCTCCACTGAAGGTTCTTATATCGAACAGGAAATTGTTGAGTGCGGAGCAGGCATTTCAGCCACAGCCATTGAGGGAAGCGAGGTGCAGGTTCGATCCTTTCCTAACTCTTTCCGGGGGAATTTTGCCACTCGGGGTTATGAGTGGATCGAGAAATTAGCCCTTGCGGATCAGGCAGAAAGGGTAGCTGAAGAGGTTTCCCAACTCCTTTCAGCAAGATCTTGTCCTGCTAAGACCACCACGCTGATATTGGATAGTTCACAGCTGGCCCTTCAGATTCACGAATCCATTGGTCATCCGATTGAACTGGATCGAATTCTCGGGACCGAGGCCAGTTATGCCGGGACTAGTTTTTTGAAGCCAGAGATGGTGGGTGATTTTAAGTATGGTTCAGAATGGGTAAATATCGTTGCCGATGCTACCACTCCTGGTGGGTTGGGAACTTTCGGTTATGACGATGAAGGAACGAAGGCTCAAAGAGTTCCCATCATTTCTCGCGGGATTTTAGTCAACCTTTTGACCTCAAGGGAGACGGCCCACCATCTGGAAAAAGAAAGCAATGGGACGATGAGAGCGGATGGCTGGAATCGAATTCCCCTGATCCGGATGACGAACATCAATCTGGAACCCGGAGAGTGGACGTTAGAAGGGATGATCGCCGATACGGAGGAAGGGCTTTTCTTAACAACCAATCGGAGTTGGTCGATTGACGACAAGAGAATAAACTTCCAATTCGGAACGGAGATTGGCTGGGAGATCAAGAACGGTAGACTTGGCGAGATGGTCAAGAACCCCACCTACACTGGGATTACCCCGAAATTCTGGAACTCCTGTGATGCCGTTGCCAATCGAGATCACTGGCAGATGTGGGGAACACCCAATTGTGGGAAGGGTGAACCTGGGCAAGTAGCTCATGTGGGGCATGGTACAGCACCGGCCAGATTTAGGAATGTTCAAGTAGGAGTGATGAAAACATAAGCACCAAATTCCAAGCCCTGTACCTAATATGGTGCAGGGCAAGCACCAAATAACAAATAAATTCCAATTAACCAAATTCGAATTTCAATACGGGTTATTTTGGTCATTGGATACTGAGTATTGAGATTTATAAAAAATACCTGTTGAATACCGCCCAGCTCTGCTGGGCGGATGAAAACAGGTTCGCGAAGCGATAAGACATGGTATAAGTACTGCATGAGCTCGATAAAAAGAACAAGCCATGCGGTCTACGATTTGAAATATCATATGGTATGGGTTCCCAAATATCGGAAGATGATATTGGGAGGTGAGTTGGCAAAAAGGCTTAAGATGAGTTTTGAGCAAATATCGGAGAGGTACGAGTTTGAGATAGATACGATGGAGGTAAAGGATGATCATGTTCATTTATTTTTGTCTGCCCCTCCTCGGTATTGTCCGGCAGAGATTGTGCAGATCATAAAGAGTATCTCGGCGAAAATGGTGTTCAAGCAGTTTCCAGAGGTGAAGAAAGAGCTTTGGGGTGGAGAGTTTTGGAGTGATGGGTATTTTGTTCGGTCTGTTGGAGACAAAGTTACCTCTGAAGTCATACGTCGCTATATAAAGTATCAGCAACAGGAGCAATTAAGTTTTGAATTTTAATGCCCCGCAGCTCTGCTGCGGGGTTCTTTACTTGGGATTTGGAAATCGGGATTTCTATTTTTCTTTTTTGGTGACGTCTTTAGCATATCCTTCTCGAAAGCCTTCCACAACCTTTTCGGCGACTTTTTGGGTGGCTTGGAAAATCTTTTTTAAGCCTTCCTTAAATAACTCTTTTGCTTCTTCGAGTTCGTCTTCTTCCTTCATGAGATCACCACCTCTCACCCCGCCCTCTCCCCCAAGAGGGGAAGGAAGTCGCCGACCCGTCATAGCCTGCCTTCGCCGAAACGTTTCGTGCAGGCAGGCCGCTCTGGCGACGGCGCGGGTGAGAGGGAATTCATTTGGGCTGAGCGGACATCGCTTTCATCTTCTCGATTTGAGCTCTTATTCGCTGGGCCCTTTCACTGTTGGAATCCACTTTTAGGTATTCTTCCCATGCCTTGATAGCTCCTTTAATATCTTGTTTGTCATGAAGGAGTACAAGCCCAATATAATATCGACTGACAACATGTTTGGGATCAATTTGAGCCGCCTTTCTGAACTCTTCGAGAGCTCTATCAAATTGCCCTAGTTTTCTGTACATGATCCCCATATCTGTCCTGACATCCGGGTTATCAGGTTTGATAGCGAGGTATTGACGATAAGCCTCAATGGCTTCTCTGGGTCGGTCAGAATCGAAATAAAGGTTTCCTAATTCCACCCAGGCTGGAAGGTTCTTGGGGTCTTTCTTGACGATTTCCTTTAGGGTTTCGATCTGAGAAGCCACTTCGATAGAGTCCCGAGCAGGAGGAACCGGTGCTGGAACACCTGATGGAGCCATTTGGGGTTTTTGAACTATGGCCACCTTTTCTACCCCTTTCGTTCCTCTCAAGATCGCAACGGTTGCACCGATGATGAATCCGACAAGGAATGCAATCACAACCATCAGGATAACGGTCTCTTTCTTCATCTAAGATTCTCCTTTTTGTATAAAATTTTATCTTAAAGGGACGGATTAATCAAATGAAAGATGATTTCCAACCCATGCTGTAGGGATATAGGTCTTCTTTGGAAGTAGGCAGAGAAATTTTGAGGAAATAGTCAAAAGGTGGAAGCGTTTAAGATCTCTTTGATTTTGTCAATAATGTAAGGTTTCTCCACATAGGCCCAGGCCCCTTTTTCTTTGGCTATCCTCCCAGTATCTTCATTTCCCCGTGCTGTAATGATGATGACCCGAGGCGGAGGCTGGGTCTGTATAGCCATTTCCAATACTTCCCATCCATCCAATTCCGGCATGACCAGGTCAGTGATGATAAAGTCGAAGTGCCGTGCCTTGGCTGCCTCAATCGCCTTCCTCCCATTCTCAACCGAAATAACTTGATATCCTTCCTGGGACAGGGCTTGGGTGAGGGACCATCGGATCAAGAATTCATCATCAGCAACTAAGACCTTATAAGATTGAATGGCTGCACTCCTTTGAATGGCAATTATTTCAGTTCAACATCTGATCGAGACTCATTTGATGATGAGGCTGCTTCTTTTATTAGCAGATTCCCCTGTTTAATCCCATAAGCCTCAACCATTAAATCTAAAAATGCCCTTGCATCAGTGAGTCCACCGAGATGGGTGTGAACCACCTCATGAGAGCCATCCCCATCCATTTTAATGGCGATAAAGAATGGAGTTCTGACTTCTCCTAAAGCCTGGTGAATTTTGAAATTCTCGTCAGGGAAGATAGGAAAAGGGATATTATAGTTGTGCTTAAGAGCTTCTATCTCTAAAAGACTATTTCCCGCCCCAATGCCAATTAATTTTAGTTTGCCCCTAAGGTCTGGATTGTTTTCAATTTGACGATATATTTCCGCCATGGCCGCTACGGTACTTTGACAGATAGGGCAATAGAGGTTGAAAATCTTAATCAGGACACCTTTCGACTTGATTTGAGGAATTTTAAAAAACCCATCTCCTGAAAGTCCTAAATAAATTTTTTCATTTGAATCTTTAGGAATGGGAAGACGGATGGCAGGGAGTTTTCCACCTTTGACAGGAAACGAACCTTCAGCAAAGACGGGAGCGTTAAGGGTCAAAGACAGAAGGGCAATCATAAAGGAATGCGTTAGTATCTTATTCACTATGAATGTCCTCCTCCCTGAACATGACGAAGATACAGTGGGGATCCGCACTATTCCCGCCAAACAGTTCTCTCGCCCGCTTCAACCCATTTTGTCTGTTCGGATCCATTCTCCTTTCAACCGATATCGCTAACTTCCCCATTCGCCTCTTTCTATAACCCCTGAAATACGCATCCTACATTAATAATGTTGTGGATGATTCCCTTTTTCTCATTTTACCTGAAGCTCCCATTCCAGTCGTGGTTTGGCACCATTTTACAAGCAAAATATATACCTTAACCAGGCTCGCCGTGATAAATCTCCCCGAATAGCCTAACTCCTTAATATGAATTACTGTTTTACTTTCTTGCTGCTCCTGAAAATCAGGGGAAAAATTTTGGTTAGTCAAATTAGGTTATTTTCCGCAGAAAGGTGAGTAAATCTACGCAATTTAGATTACTTATTTCATACAACACGTGGGAACACTGCTCCTAATCCATATGGCCAAAGAAGCTGAAAGTCTTGACGAAGTGTTATGGTCGGGTCAAAATAAGCTTGAGAGATAAGACGGAGGGTAGAGATGAAAAAAGGAATAATATGGATTTTAGCCTTTGTGATGCTCTTCGCCCTGCCAGCACTTGGCTTTTCGGCATCATTTAAGGTTTACCCGGGAGCCAAGCTGGAGGATGTTTACGAGGCAAAACAATCAGAGGTCGGGACTAAAATGTCAAAGGCCCCCAAAGTAATCATTTTTACGACCAATGATCTTTTTGAGAACGTTGTCGCTTTTTATCGCGGTATTGCCAGAGAATATAGGATGCCTATCAGCAGTGGAAAGCCTATCAAACTCTCTTCGGGACAAGAGCTTAAGGAAACCTATTTTATCCTGGACGGCGCGGGTGACCTTAGTACTTCGAAGCACTGGATCAAAATTCAGCGGCCTTACCTGAGTAGGGCTCGAACGAGTGAAGGCTTTCAGGGAAAGTACGAGAAAGTCCGCGAAGTCACTGCGATTATCGAAGAAGACAAAAGAAGCTATCCCTAAAAGTATTAGTTAGTAGTTCCGAACATCCATTTCCCCCTTATCATAAACTTTCTTTGACTCCTTCATCTCCTTGAGAGGCCCTGCATGGATCAACGACTAATTTTTGTATTGCTTTTTTTAGAGATTGATTTAGAATGCGATCAGGTAGTATCGAGGGGAACGAAGTGTCAAACTTCTGGGAAGGTAAAGACCCTTGCTGGATAATTTTGGATTGTTCGAAATACGTGTACGTAGATTGTCCTGCTTATCTTTACCAAGAAAGGCCTTGTTGGGAAATTGCCTATACGAAGTGTGAGATTCTGCTTGGCATCAAACGAGATTGCAAAAATTGCAAGGTATTTAAGCTCTATAAAATGTCGAAGACTGATCTTCGTTCAATAACATCCTCAACGAAACACTCTTCATAGAACATCCCGCTCCTTTCCCAAATTTCAACACGTTAGAGTATTATCTCGCAACATACCTCAAGGGGGATGCTCTTATTGATTTTTGGATAGTAAAAAGGTATAAGTCATTGATATCCCGTTTAAATATTTAGGCAATTTTTGAAAAGTTATTAACGGTTTTTTGGAGATCCAATGCGGTCCATCTTTGGACAGACCTCTCTATCCTTTAAGGTGATCTTTGTCACCAGCCTCATCTTGATTTTCGCCATCTCTTTCAATGTCTGGTGGAATACGAGCCTTCACGGAGCCAGCATAGAGAAATTGACTCACGAGAAAACAAAGATTATTTCGGAGTTCATCGAAGAGAATGTCATTCGGGCAATGGAGAAGGGAAGACATTTTGATATGCACCGTATTCTGAAGAATTATACTGTCTATAAGGATGTCCGGAAAATTTTTATCTTCAGCATGGATGGAATCATCAGGGCATCCACAGAAGAGGGTGAGTTAAATAAGAAGGTTGGGGATGTTGAGTTCTATCTAAAAGACCATCATTTTATCCGGGAAGAGATGGTTCAACTCCAAGATGGGAGGATAGAAAGGGAGCGGGTCTACTATTACAATACTCCCATTTTGAACAGGCCAGAATGTTTTCAATGCCATGATAAAGAAAAGAAGATCATCGGGGTCCTGACCGTATCCAATTCCTTGAAAGAAATGGATACGATGCTTTGGAAGATTGAGATCCACTCGGTTATCCTTGCCATCATTACTATCGTATTCTTATCTTTTGTGTTAGGCTTCCTGTTTTTGAAATTCGTCAACATTCCGATCAAGAAGTTGACTGAAACGATGAAAAAGGCGGAGGAGGGCAATTTGACGGTAAGAGTGAATGTTAAGAGCAAAGACGAAATGGGAAGTCTGGCTGAAAATCTCAACATCATGATCGAGAAGCTCAATCTGGCAAAGCAAGAGGCAGAGCAATATCATCAGGAGCTGATTCAGAGGGCTGATCGAATGGCCTCCATCGGAGAGTTGGCCTCCGGGATTGCTCATGAAATTAGGAATCCTTTAGCAGGGATTCAAGGAGCCATTCAAATCCTGGCAGAGGGATTCTCCAAAGAGGATTCTCGAACCCAAGTGACTGATGAGATTCAAAAACAGATCTATAGACTGGAACGACTGGTGAAGGACCTCTTGAACTATGCCAAACCTGTCCCCGCAAATTACTTGCCCACGGATATTAATCAATTGGTCGATAAAGTCCTCTCTTTCTTTATGACCCAGCAGGGAAGGTCGGTGGGCTTTAAAATTGAAAAGAAATTATTTTCTTCCCTTCCCAAGACGATGATCGATCCAAGTTCCATGGAGCAGGCTTTTCTAAATATCATCCTCAACGCCCAGAAGGCAATGCCAGTGGGTGGGACTTTTACCGTTTCAACCCGTGCACTTCCCGAGAGGAAAGACGATGGGAAAAAAGGCCACGAAGTCCAGATCATTTTCGAGGATACGGGTGTTGGAATCCCGGGAGAAAACTTGCCCAAGATTTTCAATCCCTTCTTCTCAACCCGTTCGGATGGGACCGGGTTGGGGTTATCCATTACCAAAAATATTGTGGAGCAACATGGGGGAGAAATAGAGGTGGAGAGCCGAGTCAATGTGGGAACAAAATTTATCATTACCCTGCCGGCCATGGAACATCAATGATCGTGTCCGTGGCCGTTTGCCGTGTCCGGACACGCGACACGCGTCACGGGTCACGGTTTTTGGATGTAAGCGATGCCTGAAGCCAGGATCTTAGTGGTTGACGACGAATATCTGATCCGGTGGACCCTTCAACAAAATTTAGAAAAAGAGGGTTACGAAGTTCTCCTTGCGGAAACGGGTGAGGAGGCACTGGAAAAAGTGAAGGAGGGAGCACCGGATTTAGCTCTTCTCGACATCAAACTGCCCGGGATGGACGGCTATGAAGTCCTCGAGAAGGCACTTAAGATAGATGAGGGTATTATCCCTATCATGATTACTGCGTTTGACGACGTTGAGAAGGTGGTCAAAGCGATGAGATTAGGAGCCTTTGACTATATCACCAAACCTTTTGACTTTAGTAAGGTTTACTTATCCATCCAGAAGGCATTGGAAGCCTCGCAGCTGAAGAGAGAGGTCAGGCATCTCAGAAAGGAAAAGAGAAACTGGTATGGTTTTGATAACATTGTCGCAGTTAGTCAGGAGATGGGAAGAGTTCTTCAGATTTCTGAGAAGATTGCACAGAGTGAGGCGGCTACAGTGCTGATTCAAGGGGAAAGTGGAGCAGGAAAAGAGGTAATCGCTCACCTCATCCATGAGCGGAGCAAGAGGCAGAACATGCCCTTTATTACGGTTAATTGCGCCAACTTCCCAGAACAGATGCTGGAGAATGAACTCTGTGGTCATGAGAAAGGAGCCTTCACCGATGCCAGGGAGGTGAAAAAAGGACTTCTTGAAGTAGCGGACAGGGGAACACTGTTTTTGGATGAAATTGGGGATATGAGCCTCAACCTTCAAGGGAAAATCTTAAGACTGGTTGAGCAGAAGACTTTTCGAAGAATAGGCGGACTGAAAGACATCCAAGTGGATGTTAGAATCATCACAGCGACCAATAAGGACCTTCTAAAGCTGAAGGAGGAAGGTAAATTCAGAGAAGATCTTTTCTACAGGATTAATGTCGCTTCAATTAGAATTCCCCCCCTTCGTGAGAGGCCGAGTGACATCCTTCCGCTGACGAAATACTTCATGCAAAGATACAACGAGGAATTCCATAAGAATGTCCAAAAAATTTCAAAAGGCGTAGAAGACTTCCTCAGGAATTATAATTGGCCCGGCAACGTACGGGAGTTGAAAAATGTGACCGAAAGGGCAATGATTCTTGTCGAAGAAGATACGCTCCTCATGGAGCATCTGCCGATAGAGATTCTTGGACAGGCTTCAAAACAGGGAGGGGTCATTGAAGGAATCCGAATTCCACCGGAAGGAATTTCGATAGAAAAAGTAGAAGAAGCCCTGGTGAAACAAGCTCTCAAGATGACGAATGGCAATCAAACCAAAGCAGCCAAACTTTTAGATATCAGTCGAGACGCCCTCCGATACCGAATGCAGAAGTTTGGGATGCTTGAATCGTAACCCCAAAAACCACACGGCGCAGAGAGCCTGCTTACCGCAGATAGGCATAGCGCATGCCGTAACAACCTAAGCCTTCACATTTTAATCCCCCAGCCTAAGTTTAAACCATCACCCTCTACAATTCTTAATTCCCTGATATGTCCATTATATTTCGTTTCTGGGGCAAGTACCTTTTCCCAATTACTCCTTGAGATAATAGAACAAATTCTAAAACGTGTGAGTTTATGCAGAAATGAACCCTGAGACATACGCCGCCGTGCGGGATTGGAATATTAAGAAGCATATAGGAGTAGGGTAAATGTGACCCTGAAATACATTATTTCAATCCCCAAAATACCGAATTCTCGTTATTTACCTTGTAAGTCCTCTTAAGGAAAATAATCTTAGATGATTAGCTTTCTCCACTCCCAATAATGAGGGGGTGAGGCCTTACGTTGAGAATAAAAAGGGCATAGAATCCGGTGTCTCGCGGAGACGGGAGAAGGGTATCTGTTGACTGATAGTGGCAAAGAGGGATCAAGAACGAGAAGACCAAAAATTTTAACATTTCACAGAGGTTTGTCATTAAAAACTTGGCTATGCATCATGCGCTATGTTCTTTGCTTTTCTTGATTGGGCCATTGTGGAAGAATCCACAGGGGTGGGGGATATCTCGCTAATAAGCATTTGTCTTCACAAGCGCTAAAAATCATTGGAGTGGTGCGGTTTTTCGTGCCTTGCGTAATATGTTGAATTTAAAATGATTTTTCTTTATCCATCCAAGGGTTTTTATGGAATGAATTTGAAGCACTTTGGCATGGGGCTTGCTCTATAGAGAAGTGAAACAGATTTAAGCCCAATCAATCTTAATCCAAATAGTAGGGATCATCAAAAAAGGGAGAAAAGAGGAGGTGGAGTCATGAAGAGAGGAGGTTTAGTTTTCTTATCTATTTTTTTATTCGTCTCAGCTTTAGTCCTCTTCACTCACCACAGTGTTAAGGGGAATTCAGAGTATGTCGGTTCTGAAGCCTGCAAAGATTGCCATGAGGCCTATTACAACAAGTTTATGAAATCCGTCCACGGCAAAAAGGCAATACCAGGAGCGCCTGTCAACCGGGATGGATGCGAATCATGCCACGGCCCCGGTGCCCAGCATGTTGAAAAGGGCGGAGGAAGAGGCGTAGCCATTTTCGTCTTCGGCAGAAAAACGGACCCAAATGATAGGGATTCGAAATGCCTCGCATGCCATGGAGAGACAAGGGATTTACCTTTCTGGAATCTGAGCAAGCATAAGTCAATGCAAATCACCTGCGATAACTGCCACTCCATCCACGCGGCCCTGCCGGGAAAGGATTACCTTAAGGTTCAAGAACCCGACCTCTGCTTTGGCTGCCATAGGAACATCAGAACCCAATTCAACAAGCAATCACACCATCCTATAAAAGAGGAATTTGTCGGCCGACAGGCGCTTAAATGCTCGAGCTGCCACAATCCCATGGGCACTTTTGACATCAAGGCGATGATAAGAGCCGATTCGGTAAATGATCTATGTTATAAGTGCCATGCCGAAAAGAGAGGACCCTATGCCTTTGAACATCCTCCTGTAACAGAGAACTGCTTGAACTGTCATGAGATTCATGGAAGTAACCATTCGAGGCTTCTTACCAGAAAGGTGCCTCTCCTTTGCCAGAGTTGCCATGATACGGTAGGAGGAAGGCATAATACCGACCCCTATACCAATCTTCACTCTTTCCGGGGTACTGCTACCGCCGGGAAAAATAGATTTTTCGGCCGGGGATGTCTGAACTGCCATGGAAATATTCATGGAAGCAGCCTTTCCCAATTCTTTGTGCGATAAGGAGGTGAAACAATGAAAGCCATAATAATTATCTTTACAATGATGCTATGTCTCCTGCCACTTTCGTATGCTTTTTCCCAGGATACTAAGACAATAGAAGGAGAGGTTGAGCTAACAGGTGTCTGGATTGATGTACATGGGCAAGAGGGGGGAAAAGCCAAATTCACAGAATACAGGGATCTTAGAGAAGATGGTGCTGTTTTTGGAAGGGCAAGGTTGAATCTCGATACAGATAAGTATTTTCTGAACTTCAACGCAGGCGATTTCGCCTATGACACCCAATATTATAAGATAGACGGGGGCATGTGGGGGAAATTCAAGTTTGATCTTTTTTATGACGAGATACCCCACAATATCACCTTTGATGCCAGAACCCCTTTTATCGGGGCAGGGCACGATCTCTTAACCGGTACTCCCAATTCGAATTTTCCTGCGTGGAACACATTTGACTATTCGATCCTGAGGCATCAATACGGAACCGGCTTCAAAGTCGACGTGATTCGCCCGTTCTTTCTCGATCTCTCTTTTGAAAGGGAAAACAGGGACGGAATCAAGCCGACAGGCGCGGCAGAAACAACTCCAGGAGGCAGAGCCTTTGAGCTTCCAGAACCTGTTGACTACGTAACAAACAATCTGAAAGTTTCAGCAGGATATGCTCAAAAACCTCTGTTCTTGTCGTTGAATTATATCCACAGCGATTTTAACAACAGCAACGCTTCCCTGACTCTACCCTCCAACTTCAGCGCCCCCAATGCTTTCTCCCTTCCTCCTGATAATACCTATGATAAGGGAGCTTTTAAGGGTGCGGTCAATCTCCCCTTCAATAGCAGATTTAGTACGAACATGGGATTTTCAAGGGGGACATCGGACACATCCATTGTCTCTCTTATTTCTTCAGGTTATACGGGAAAAGTCGATAATGTAAATTATGACTTTGCACTCACTTCAAATCCTATGCGTTTTCTCGACGCAAAAGTGTACTATAAGTATTACAAGAGGTTTAACAAATCTGATGATCCTACCGGCGTTGTGAATATCTTCTTAAATTACAACGTTGCTACTTACGGAGGAGAACTTGGTTTGAGGCTCCCCGAACATTTTTACCTCTCCGGCGGCTATAAATATGTCAAGACAGAGAGAAATAGGGAGGGAGTAACGGACCCGGCAGAGATTCTACCCTTCAACATGGACAACATCTTTTTTGCGAATTTAAAATGGAGCGGGGTCGATTTTCTGGAGGCAAGGGTAGGATATGAGAAATTAGATAGAGACGCCCGATACCGAACCGTTGAAAGCGCTGTTAACCCAGCCCGAATATTTGCTTATGCAGCACAGAATAGAGATACTGTTAAGGCTATTCTCGATATCTTCCCTTTGGAAAATCTGAATTTCGGTCTTGAGTACAGGTATAGAAATACAGATTATTCGGACACCATATTTGGATTGAGGGGCGACAGGAGGAATGAGTTCGAAGCCAGTGCCGATTATAGCATAGGGAAAATTGCTAAAGTATATGCCTATGGCGATTTGGAATGGATTAAATTCAACCAATTACAATTTGAGGGCACGACCCTTCTCCCTTGGCAAGCGAATCAGTGGGATAAGAGCTGGGGGTATGGGATAGGGGCTGAAGTCTATGTTATTCCTAAGAAACTGACATTGATATTTCAACATGATTATCTGAAATCGAATGGATCTGTTGACTTCACTCTTAATAATGGACTGTTTATTGCCGCGACTGGACTTGGTCCCGGAGCCGGGGCGAACAATGATAATATTGATATCGGCAGATGGGATGATTACACACTCTATTCCTTTAGCATTAAAGCAGTTTACAATTTCACAAAATCCGTTGCAGCCATGATAGGGTATGCTTATCAAAGATTTTGGTTCAGTGACGCCCAGTTAAACAATTACCTTTTTGCGCCTGCAGGCCCACCCAATACTAATGCTGCCTTTCTCACGGGGGCTTACAAGGACCAGACCTACAGGGCAAATTTAGTATTTGGAGGCCTTACCTACAAGTTTTAATTAGACTTAACTCTTCTTCTTCAAGTTTTTTGTTTTCGTCTAGCGGAAATTGCAGACAAAGAACCGGTTTGGCCAATTGCCACGGAAAAAGGAGATTCTGTGCGCGGTGGCAATCAAGTTAATCAAGGTGATCTTTCCGCTCTTGAGAGATAAGCGGAACTTTGAGGATCCGGTAGCCTGTTCAGTGGAATGAGTGAAAGCAAAAATGGTTGTGGCGGAAGAAGGACCGTAGTTCTTCGTAGGCAAGAAGGCTTGCAGGATACAGCTTGGTCAACTTCCACCGTCCTTTCGACCTGAATAAAGTAAGTTGGGCATAAAAGGCTCGTAGAACAAAAGAGGTTAGGTGAAAAGGGCAAAGGGTTGAAGTAACACCACAACCATTACAGCTTTAACAGGACGATACCAATAAAAGTATTGACAACTTCCTTAGAAGAGGAAGGAGTCCTCAAGAAAATGGGGTGTGATATCTTCGAAAATAGAACATTTTATTGAAAATTTCGGGAATTAAGAAAGATTTAAATAGGTTATCCTTTTGAAATCATTAAACTTAGCAAAATCATTAAGATTAATTACGAATTATAATCAAAACCCTCCTTCTTTTTCTCTCTTGTTCCTTACTCTTTAATCTTGTTTGGAAAATCGGCCCTGAAACGGTAACCGTTTTACACTAGAGAACTCTCATCGGGATCAAGCCTACGGATCTCAAAATTGATGTTCTAATTGTTTTAATGGAACCTACCTTCCATAATGGGAAAACCAGTATTGCCGGAGGCAGGTCTTAAAAACTTCGTCTCTGGTTTTAGACCATGAGAATTCGTTTTTGAGTTCGGCCATTGAGCTGTCTGTGGGTTCCCTCTTAGCTGGAGTGTACAGAATAGCAGACAAGGTGTCAATTAGAATGAGAATAAGAGGGTGTTTAGCTCTAATTAACGTACGGGGATCGAGTCTTAAAGCGGTGAGGTAGAGTATTTTTATTCCCAGTCCTCCTTTCTTACTCTTGCCTTTCTGGGTGGCCTACTTTATCTTACAAATGCAACTGCTTCTTTCTCTATTCACGCATTCGTTCCGAAACGGAGTTAATGTTTATACCATTTAACCTTTCCAACATCGCCTTTGTCAGACCTGCGGACACGTCTTCCCCATAAAAGGCATCGATATAATGGCCAAACAAATTTCGAAATTTCTGGCTGGGTTCACTTTTTCTGTCCCATCTGTCAAGCTCTTCAAAGAAATGCTTTTCAAGAGCTGGAGAATAGTGTCCAGGACAATAATCCATACCATGGATGGAGTGAGCAGGCCCTGGTGCGTTTGTGCATCCCTCCCAATAGCAACCCCTTTTTGTCCTTAAGGGGTATCTTTCTTCTCAGTTCCTCGGTTTTTGGGCTGAACGATAGCCAAACTCCCCATTGTCATTCCCAGGTTTTTGAAAACCATAACCATGCTTGGGGCACCAACTTGGATAGTGGTCCTGTGCTTCTTTTTTAGAGCTATACGCTCCAGTTTTGCTTCAATTTCATTCCACAAAGAACCCCATCATTTTTAATCCTTTTAAATCGGCGCCACGAACATTCAATTATCTTTTTTGATTTTTGACCTTTTCCATGCTAAAAAATAGGTATAGGTTAATTTGCATCACATAGGAGGAATGACCATGAAGTGTTACGTCTGTGCAAAGCAGGGAGTCGATAAAGATGCCGTGGCCATTTGTATCGTCTGCGGAATGGGACTCTGCCTGGGACATGCCTTTAAGGAGGAGTTGTTGGTGAGAGATATTATTGATTGGGGATTCGGGGAAGAACGAATCACCTATCCCCATACCCTTCCTCGGTTCATCTGTGCTGAATGCAAGCTGGCCATCGAACAGAGGAAAAAGGTGGAGAGAAAATAAAAACTTAAGAGTTTAGAGTTTAGAACCGAAAGATAAATCTCATCTAAAAAAGGGTTGTCTTTTCTCAGTAGATTACAGATAATGATTCTATGAAGAAAAAGATTCTGGTCGTTGAAGATGAAGAGAGCCTGAGGCTCCTTTACAAAGAGGAACTCGAGGCAGAGGGGTATGAGGTTCTCACGGCCGGGAATGGAAGAGAAGCCATTCAACAGTTAGAGACAGGGAAGCCCGACCTGATCATTCTCGACATTGTCATGCCTGTCATGGATGGGATGGAGGCCCTGGGCCGGATTGTCGGTAAGGAGAGGAAGATTCCCATCATCCTCAACACTTCATATTCAGGGTATCAGCAGGATTTTATGAGTTGGGCAGCCGATGCCTATGTGACGAAGTCTGATGACCTCACTGAATTAAGAAAGAAGATCCGAGAACTTTTGGGGAAAGGTAAAGCCCGGTGAAGAAAGTCTTGGCCATGGTGTTAGCAGGCGGCCGAGGAGAAAGGCTCTATCCCCTCACTAGGGACCGAGCCAAACCCGCTGTTCCTTTCGGTGCCATTTATCGGATCATTGACTTCACCCTCTCCAACTGCCTCCATTCCGGCCTCCGCCGCATCTATGCCCTTACCCAATATAAATCGACCTCTCTCAATCGTCACATCCAATTAGGGTGGAACATCCTTTCCGCCCCTCTGGGGGAGTTCATCGAAGCCATTCCTGCCCAGCAGAGAATTGATGAGCATTGGTATCAAGGGACCGCCGACGCGATTTTTCAAAACATCTACACCTTGCAAGAGGAGAGGCCCGACCTCGTGCTCATTCTCTCCGGTGATCATATTTACAAAATGGACTATCGGAAGATGATCGCGTTCCATCTGGAGAAAGAGGCGAATCTGACAGTGGCGGCTATCCGGATGGATCGAAACCTTTCCAGAGAATTTGGTGTGATCGAGGTGGACGAGAACTGGCGAATGATTGGTTTTCAAGAAAAACCCGAAGAATCCAAAACGATTCCTGGAGACCCCGGAGGGATCATGGCCTCCATGGGGGTCTATGTCTTCAATACGGAGTTGTTGGTGAGGCGATTGATTGAGGATACTCGATCTGAGTCAAGCCACGATTTTGGTAAAGATATCATTCCCATGATGATTGGGAAGGACCAGGTCTTTGTTTTCGATTTCAGACAAGGGGATTTCGGAGGCACGGGATATTGGAGAGATGTGGGGACGATCGATGCCTATTATGAGGCAAACATGGATCTGATCGCCGTCACCCCTCAACTCAATCTTTATGATCCCCGATGGCCAATCCTAACCTATCAACCTCCTTCTCCCCCGGCAAAAACCGTGTGGATTGAGGAGGGAAGGGTGGGGACGGCTCTCAACTCGATCATCTCAAATGGCTGCATTATCAGCGGTGGAAATGTCAAGCGATCGATCCTCTCACCCAGAGTGACGGTTCATAGTTTTGCAGAGATCGAGGATTCCATTCTCCTGGAAGGGGTTGATGTGGGAAGGAATGCCAGGATTAAGAGGACCATCATCGATAAAGAGGTTCAGATTCCTCCGGGGATGGAGATCGGCTACCATCTGGATGAAGATGCGAAACGATTCACGGTGACCGATTCGGGGATTGCGGTGGTTCCCAAAGGAATCAGGCTTTGAGTTCTTTAGCTACGCGCAGAGCGCGAAGCGCTTAGCGCATTTGGATTAGGTCGAGGACATCAGAGATGTTCTCTTTTTGTGAAGCTTTCGTTTCGTCTTCTTTTCAACCTGTGGGTAGGCACGATTCTTTTTAAAATCTGGTCCGATAATTTCTGGGTGAGATTTTGGATGGTCTTGATCTCGTTGGAAGTGATCCGGTCCCAGTGAACACCGGCGGTCACCACAACATTTCTTCTCAATTGAGCAGCCAGCTTTTCTGAAATCTTTTTCACCAAGGCGTCCTCTTTATGCCCGATAAAAGTAAAATTGGAAGAGGTGGCGCTCCATTTTTTCGGATTCCTTAAGCTGGGCCTCGGAATGGCGATTCCCACAGCACCGATATGAGATCGGGTTCCTCCCCAGATGGAAATCAAGAGGTCTTGGCCCACCTCTTGAACAAAACCCTGGATCCTGAATCGACCTTTCGAAATTTCAACCAAAAATCTTTTCATGGAATTGGTTCCAATTTTAGAAAATCAATGAGGTTTTGTCAACTTGGATTTAATAAGAGTTGTGTTGATCTATTCGATGGCCTTGTGGTAATCAAGGGGAGTAGATTTTTTGCTTTTACATCTTTTAATTAAATTATTTCGTAATGCCTCCGGTTTCTTTTCTTCTTCGAACAGTTCCTCTCTTGCCCACTGCCGAGATGTCGGGAGGAAAAACCACTGTTCGATCTTCTCTTCTAAAAAATTGAGGAACTTTCTTTTGGAGATATGAAATCGACCCGTTTCAATTTCGACGCCTTTTCGAGAATAACGCCATAATTTATCGGCATCCTTAACAATCCGGTCGTTCTGGGAGATAGGTCTCTTCCTCGTATCGTGACCCCGGATGATTAGACATATCTCCTTTATTTTCTGAGGAGGGTAATGCGAGTCTTTTAAAATAGCCTTTGCAATCTCGGCTCCTTCTACTTCGTGGACCTTTACCAATTGGGGATTGGATGGATTTGGACCAAAGGCAGTTAGTTGCAGATCTTCAGGAATGGTCTTCCAGCCCACATCGTGGAGGAGGACAGCCGGGATGACCACATTCTCATCGCCTTTCTCAGATTGCAGAAGTTTCAAGGCATAGCGAAGCGCAATTCGAGTGTGGATGAGATTCTTTCGGGTTCGAAGGAAGGGTTTGGCTTTTTTAAAAATCTTCTGATGGATCGGTTTTATCAGCACTGGTAAGAAATGATCAGTGACCAATTCTCATTGGTCAATTCTCAATTTTTAATTCTTAACTTTTGACTTTTAACTTTTAACTTTTAACTTTTAACTTTTAACTTTTAACTTCCTAAAACCCTTTCATCATTTTTCCAAGAATATAAGGTAATTCAATCCGTCCTGTTGGAGCGAGGATACGGCTGCTGTACTCAGTCACATAAGTGTAGATCAATACCTTGGTGATCCGTTTATATTCATCACTGTCAAGGGCTTTGGCAATATCGACAATGTTGGTCGCGGTCCCTTCTGCAACGATAAGAGGACCAGGCCCCACCACCACATGCCATCCTCCTGTCATCTTGATCCCCATTTTTTCCATGGTGGGAAGATGATCGTTCTTTACAAAATTCGCGTATTCATCTTCTTTTCCAGGGATGATATTGAAATATTGGTTAAATTTCCATACCCTTAATTGAATATTGTACTTATCCATTTTCACCCTGCCCGTGGGTTTAAGAATCCTGCTACAATAGTTGAGGACATAACGCTGGATCTGGGCCGTTACCTTCTCATACTCTTCTGTTTCCATGGCCTTTTGAAGTTTTTGTAGCGAATCCACTGTCCCGACCGAAATGACCCTGGGACCCTCCCCAACGACCACATGGAATCCTCCTACCGGATTGATGCCAATCTTTTTCATGGTCGGAATGTAATGATTAATGGCAAACTGTGTGTATTCTTCTTCTTTCCCCGGGATGATATCCCAGTGTTGATTAAACAGAAAGATCATCTTCTCCTCCCTGGAGATTAACCCTTCGACTCCCCAGCCTGAAGGCTGGGGTTTGCTCAGGGTTAACCCTGAGCGGCGCTTTCCTCCCCGCCCTAAAGGGCGGGGCTTGGCGCCGTCGAATGGGTTAAAATAGACGAAGGATGATGGGATCGGAGCTGGCCGTGACCTCATAGGATTGGAGGACCGGTTCTGCGGCATACATATCTTTAAATTTGGCCACCAGCTTTTCGTAATCCCCACTCTTCTCGTAGGCCTCGAGATCCGCCCTCGTATCCCATGCCGTGAGAGAAATTCCCTGATCTTTGTTGTCTAAAGACTCCAGGAGATGGACAAATCGAATTCCCTTGTGGCCTTTGTGAGTAGAGACGACTTCTTTGTTGTAAAGCTCACGGAGCTCCTGCATCTTGCCTGATTTCAGTTTAAAAAAAGTCATTCGGACATACATAAGTCTCCTCCAAAGTCCCCTCTCGCCCTCCTCGGTTTCGAGTCGTACCGACTTTCTTAAAGGGGGGGAGGGAGGATACCATGTTACCTTCTGAAAAGCGAGGACATCATGTCGATGATGATATCGGCATCGCTCTGCCTTGGTTTGCCTGCCTTCGTGACCGGTCGGGATTGAACGAGAAAGATATTTTCGGGGTATGGAAGATCTTCGTCGATGGCCCACTCCAAATCCTGGGCAGATTGATAATGGGCTTCCGCAAGCTTGCCAAGGCGCACCAGTTCCAACAGGGCTTCATCATTGACACATTGCTGATTCTGCTTTTCGAGGGAGGGTTCGACGCAGACGACCTTGTTTCCCTCCAGCTGATAGCAGATGGTTTTTGGAGAAATCGTCCTGTCCAAAATTTCGGACGATTTCTTATCCACGAGGAAATGGTCCGGGGAAACCTCTCCCTTGACGACGCTCTCACCTAATCCCCAATTGCCCTCCACAACGATCTTATCCTCGTCTCCGAGCACCGGGTCGATGGTGAACATAACGCCAGCACATTTCGCCTTCACCATTTTCTGGACACCCACACTAATGGTCACATTGTCATGAGGCCATCCAATCTGATTGCGATAGGCGATGGCACGATCTGTGAATAGGCTTGCCCAACATTTCAAGATGTGGTGGATCACTTGCTCTTCGCCTCTAATCCAGAGGTAGGACTCGTGTTGTCCGGCGAAACTGGCCGTCTTCAGATCTTCGGAGGTGGCGCTGGACCTGACCGCCACAGGGAGGTCTGGAACGCCAGACAGATCACATAATTTCTTATAGGCTTGGCCAATCTCTTTCACAATTTTTTCAGGGATGGGGGTCGATTCGATGAGATCCCGAACCGTCTGACCTGCCTTCTCTAGAGCCTGAACGTTTTCCGGGGGGATTTGAGAGAGGGTTCTCACGATCTGGTCTCGAACCCTCCCTCTTTCCACAAAGGTATCGAAGGCATAGGTGGTGAGCGCAAATCCAGGGGGGACGCGGAGGCCTAGCCGAAGCATCTCCCCCAGGTTTGCATTTTTACCACCCACTCGAGGGCAAGTCCTTGCCTGAACAATCCTTGAACCAGATGATATGCTTCTTTGTTTTTGAAACCATGCTATTTGTCCAGAATAAATACGGCACCCAAGTTTCCGTCTACCCGGATCCTTTGACCTGTTTTGATCACCTGGGTTCCGGTGAACACGTTCATGACGACGGGGATTCCATACTCCCGACCCACGATGGCGGCATGGGAAAGACTTGCCCCTCGATCCACCACCACGCCATTGATCATGCCAAAGACAGGCGTCCAGGCAGGAGAGGTACTCATCGATACAAGGATATCTCCCTTCTGGATCTTAGGTAGATCTTCGTCTCTGAGGACAACCCTTGCAATTCCTTCCGCCACGCCTGAGGATCCACATGTTCCATAGAGGTCGGCCTTGAGCTCAGGTTTGGGTACAGGCATGCTTCCGACAACCACTTTGAGCGCGATCGGATCCAACGACTGAACCAGACCGCCTATGGCCTGATCTAAAGTGAAACCTTCTTTCATAATCGCGGGTGGATTTCCACGCTGCATCCACTCTTGCCAATCTTTTTTACGACGTTCCACCAGTGGCTTCATATTAATTTTATCCGGATTGATCCCGGCTCGCCGCACCTCATCGGGCATGAGGAAGAAGATGTCATCCGGTTGGTTGATCGCCCCGCTTTTAGCGAATCGCTTTCCCAATGCCAGGCAACTTCTTCTCATCAAGGCATGGGTATAAAGGTCGAGATAATGATTGTGCTCCTCGCTGAAGCGGCTGCAGTTCTGGGCTACCTTCATAAGCATTGAAAACCAGCTCTTTTGCTCTGGTGCAATCTTCCCCAAAACCTCCTTCTCTGCATCCTTCCTTTCCTTCGTCAGTTTCTTTCTGTCTTCGTCCAGGTCGAATTCTCCGCCCTTCTTCAGATACATTTTGATTGTATCAAATCCAGGGGTAGGGTCCTCCTGCCAGGTCGGTACGTTGATCTCAGCCATCCTCTCCATTCTCCAACCGGCTTCTTTGTCGAGGAACTCGTTAAACTCTTTCATAAACTTTTTCCCTTTGTCGCTACCCTCTAATTTAGTTTTGAGTTCCTTGGCGGGAGTATCGGAGAATAGTTTGTCAAGGCCCATATCCTTCGCTTTTGCGGAGAACTCCCAGAGCCTTCGATCAACCCGGAAGCTTTCGTTATCGAAACCGCTTAATAATTTATGGAAGGTAGAATGGGTATCATCAATTTTGAGCAACTGTTGGCACAGCTGTTCGAAGAGGACGTAAGGCGTATAGGTTCCGTACATCATATGCATGTGGATCTCCCACATCCTCCGGCAGGTATCGATCGTTTCCTCGAAATTGTCCAGAAGCTGGATGTTCGTAGCAGTTTCAACGTTGAGGGTTTTCAAGTTATCATACCGTTTTAGTATTTCCTTTACATAACCTCCCCAGAGCCCATCGTAGTTCTCCACAAAGGGCCGGATGGCCTCCCTAAACTTTTTCTCCCTTTCAGCTTTTTCCTTATCTGAATCGACCATGAGGAGGCAGAGATAACCTCCTCCATCCTTGAACCGCCAGTCCCATCCTTTCACTGTGGGAAGCGAAAGGGTTTCGGCACCGTATTGCATTCCATGCCGGCAAAAGTTGATCCAAAACCATCCAAACATAGGCGTCCACGGCGGGACGGAATGAGTGGCATCAAGAAACCAAGCAGGCGACTGTTCTAAATCATACTTCTCATCAAACTCAAATCCTGGAACAACGTCATAAATCTTCATCTTCCCACCTCCTTAATGTGATTTTGTTAAAATTCCCCCCGCTCTGCGGGGCAACTATGAAAGTCCTCCTTTCATAAGAACCACCTCCATTCTCTCAACCAAAAAATTTCAAATATGATTGAATCGCTTTATAATCGGGCAGGAGACACTACACTATACTACAGAATTTTAAGAAATCAAGCCCTTTCTCAAGTCCCAATTTCCACAATGAAGCTTCCTATGTTGGCTCCTGTTTTCCTTGCAATTGGATGACATTTTACTTTTAACATGTAAAGAATTGCTTTCCCGTGCACCTGATCCTTCAAGGCCTCATAATTTCCTGTCCCTTTAGCAATCACAAGGTCACTTTTCCTAAAAATGTCAGAGAGTTGGGACGTGCTTCCCCCTGGTATGAAGAATCCGTTCACCGTAAAAATATTTTCAACGAACTTATCCATAGCAAAGAAGAGGGCATCCTTCCTTGTCGCATCCTCGAAAAAAGGATCTTCTTTCACAACTAGATTTACGGTCGCCTCCATCTCCTTGAGTGTGGCGATGAGGAGAGAATCAAATCCTATCTCTCCCGCGTTATCCGTAAGATACAAGATGCGAGTTGCCCTTTGCGCCGTTCCAAAAACATCACCGATCAAGGAAGGTAACGGATTCTTTCCCTTTAGGATATTGGTAGCTTCTTGGAATCTGAAGGCCTCACCTGGCACAGTCATTGGAGCGACATTACTTGCCGATGCCAGACGGCAGGCCCTCTTGAATCTCTCCTTGGGATTTCGTCCTTTTTCAATATATTTTTTCGCAGAGGGTAACAACTTACGCACGAGTTGATTGCTTTTGAGTTTAATGCCTCCATAGTAGTCGGCGGAATGGGATAGGTATTCATTGATGGAATTGGTAATCGTGTTGCTTAAAGACCCAATGTTGGTCTCCGAATCGAACTCTCTTGCGAGAATCCTGGATATTCGTTTGACGAGCTGAAAGCGTCCTTTTTCGTTGGCCAGGACTCCTGCTCTTTCATATACCCACTTTAGGATACAGGGAGCACATTCTAAATCAGGCCTCAGAATCGTCCTCCTTCTCCACTTCAAACAGCCTCGCATTGCAAAAAGCTATCGAGACTGCTTGATCTTTTCCGGAGTAATCGGTAGATCCCGGACACGCAAGCCACAAGCATGATAAATAGCATTCGCAATGGCTGGCGCGGTTGGGACATCGGCATACTCCGCCATCCCAGAAGCCCCGAAGGGTCCCTTCGATTTCGGGATATCGAGAGTGATCACCTCCATATCGGGCATATCTTTGGCCCTCGGGACCTTAAGCTTGGCGAAGGTATCGGTTTTGGTGTAGACAAAATCTTCCATGAGGGCATATCCGAGGCCCATGGCAATGCCTCCATGGAGCTGACCTTCAACATGTTGACTATTGATCACCGTTCCAAGATCATGAACGGAAGTGATCTTGAGGACATCCACCTTGCCCGTCTTCACCTCCACAGCCACCTCTGCCATCTGGATCCCAAAAGAGTAGGTTTCCCAGGGAATCCCTTGACCAGTCTTCGGATCAGGCCTTGAAGTGACGGGTTTGTTGATTGCCTTGAAAAGAGTAGGCAAGCCTTTGGCCTTCATCTCGCTATAGGTTTTGACGCGATTTTCCTCCATGGCCTTTTTCAATTCGGCCACAGCCATCTGGACAGCTTTTCCTGAAACGTAAGTCTGTCGGCTCCCAGCTGAAAAATTCCCATCCGGTGTAATTTCTGTGTCGGTGGTACAGACTTTAACCCTTTCCAATGGAAATCCCATTGTCTCGGCGGCGACCTGCCAGAACATCGTATCCGCACCCTGTCCCATGTCCGCCGCCCCAATCCAAACCTGTAACGTATCATCGGGCAGAAGTTCGGCCCATGCTTCGGATTGATCTGGAGCACTTCGGCCCGGACCAAACCAAACTCCTCCCAATCCCACACCCCGCTTCACTTCATCGGTCGTTTTCCCTTTTGCCTCGTTTAATGCTTTTTCATAGAGAGGTTTTATGGTTTCCATACACTCCTGGAAACCAATCGTGTGGTCTAATACCTGGCCGCAGATCGTTGTATCGCCTTTAACAAAACCATTTTTCATCCTGAGGGCTAAAGGATCCATTTTCAGCTGGGATGCCAACTCGTCGAGGGTGGACTCAATGGCAAAAGCTACCTGGGGTACACCAAATCCTCTCATGGCGCCTTTGAAAGCCGTAGTGGTATAAACAGCTTTCCCATAGACATGGGCATTGGGGAACCGGTAAGGCCCCTGGGCATGGATAACACCTCGCTGTGTCACACTATTGCTAAAGGACTTATAGGCTCCGCCATCCGCCGTGACATCGAAATCCAATGCCATCAACGTCCCATCCTTTTTGGCTCCCACTTTGACCTTCATGAAGAAGGGATGGCGTTTGGGAGTAGCTGCAAATGTCTCGCTCCTTGTATAGACGAGTTTCACCGGTCTTTTGAGCTTCAAGGCCGCAAGGCCCAGAATTCCACCCACGGAGACATCGAGCTTGCCTCCAAAGGCTCCGCCGGTTGGGGTTTGAATCACTCGAACCTTTTCCAAACCGAGACCCAAGGCCTCAGCAATGGTCTTGCGATGGGCGTGAATATTCTGGCCTGCTGCCATGACCACGAGTTGTCCATTCTCGTGGATAAAGGCAACGCCAGAGTCGTTTTCCAAATAAGCATGTTCAACAGTTTGTGTGACATAGCTTTGCTCAACGACAACATCTGACTCCGAAAAACCCTTCTTGGCGTCACCATGGATGATGGGTTGCTCAAAAAAGAGGTTTGGACGATCGTCATGGACTCTTACGGCACCCTCTTTCAAGGCTTCCTCTGGTGTCAGGACTGGTTCGAGAGGTTCATAGGTCACCTCAATCTTTTCGAGGGCATGGGAAGCGATTTCCTCAGAAGTTGCTACTACGGCAACCACTGGATCGCCGATGAAGCGGACTTTATTACTGCATAGGATGGGCTGATCATCTCCTGCCATCTTCAAGATGTTTGTTCCTTTTACATCTTTGGCAGTGAGAACGGCCAGCACTCCAGGGATAACCTCCGCCTCTTTCGTGTCAATGTTAATGATCTTGGCGTGGTGATGGGGACTTCTGAGAACCTTGATGTGGGCGCATCCGTCCACAGCGAGATCAGCAGCGTAGAGAGTGGTCCCCGTTGCCTTCTCGAGGGCGTCCCTTCGTGGAATGGGCTGGCCGAGGGTATTTCCCCCTTTCCATTTTAATCGAATTGATTTTGTCTCTCTCCTGAAGTAAGAGGCCGCTAGTTCCACAGCCTCAAAGATCTTCTGGTACCCCGTGCAGCGGCAGATGTGGGGCTGAAGAGCCTTCTTGATCTCCTCTCGGGTAGGGTTAAGATTTTCATCCAAGAGGGATTTGGTCCGAATGATCATGCCCGGCGTACAGAAGCCACATTGAATGGCCCCTGTCTTTGCAAAGGCCAATTGAATGGGATGGGGGTTCTGAAGTGTTCCGATTCCCTCAATGGTCGTTATCTCTTTGCTTTGGGCTTTAGCAACCGGAATCCTGCATGCGAAGACGACGTCGCCATCCATGAACACAGCGCAGGTGCCGCAATGACCGGCAGAACATGCTTCCTTTGTACCTGTCAACCTGAGATCTTCTCGAATCACTTTCAGTAAGCTTTTTTGAGGATCAACAATCACTCTTCGAGGGGCTCCGTTCAAGATGAAATTTATCTCCTGCATATCTCAAGACCTCCGATCAAAAAATTTTCCAACTCAAAGGAAACTTGTTAGGGAAAGACCCCACGAAAAGGTTCCCTGAGATATTCAGAAATTCTATATCGAGAATAGAATGGAGGAAAATTTTCAGCAGCGAAAGCTGCGTCTTTGCCAGTGATGATCGAAAAAGTCTGAACGCTTGAGTGTTCGTATTGCATTCAAGGCCACCGTGCCAAAGGCACGATGGGGAATAAAAGGATTAATGCATGGCCCTCCCGCCATCCACCAAAATGGTCTGGCCGGTGATGAAATCGCTTTCATCCGATGCAAGGAAAATAACAGCCCCAAGAAGATCATTGGGTTGCTCCAGTCGCCTCAAGGGGGTTTTAGAGACATCGTATTTTGTGACATCAGCGAGATGGCGGCTTGCTTCTGTATCCGTAAATCCTGGAGCCACGGCATTGATATTAATGTTATGAGGCCCTAATTCAATGGCAAGGGCACGGGTTAAACCGATCACCCCCCCCTTTGAAGATACGTAGTGAATAAAGCCATAAGACCCTGTAAAAAATACTTCAGAGGAAAGGTTGATAATCTTCCCTTTTCCTTGTTTTTTCATATAAGGGAATACAGCCCTTGTGCAGAGCCAGGGACCTTTGACATTCACATTCATCACTAAGTCCCATTCGTTGGGATCTATCTCCGTGAAGGATTTCCGAACCAATCCATCGTAGATGGCTGCGCAATTGACTAAGATGTCGATCCTGCCGAAGACCTTAATTGTTTCCTCGGCCATCTTAATTGCATCCTTTTCAATGGAGACATCAGCCTGATGGGCCTTAGCCACGCCGCCCATTGCCTCAATCTCTTTTACAGTTTTTTCCAGATTGGTAATATCCTTCCGGGTTACGGCCATGATCTTGGCTCCCTCTTTTGCCATTCCAATGGCGAATTCCCTTCCCAGGCCCTTGGCAGCTCCTGTCACGATTGTCACTTTATCTTTGAGCCTCATGGTTTTCCTTTCTAATATTATTAATGATCATTGTTGATTGATCATTGGTAATTTTGCAATGTCTCGTTACCAGGCTCTTCCTTTCTTCTCCCAGATTTTCTCCAGCTTGAAGTCTTCTACAATGACCTTGAAACAGTTATAACTGGACCCGCGAGCAATTCCCCCCCCGGAATGCATGTTGGAGGAACAGATATACATATTTTTGAGGAAAGGAATTCGATAACTCGAGAGGTCTGGGATGGGTCTGAACCGGTCGTTCTGGGAAGCATCCATGGCTCCTTCCACCCATCCGCCCTCGATCATATCGGGATGCCTCATATTTGTATCATAAGGCGTGGTGATGAAGGCCTCGATGACATTGTCACGTGTCATATTGGGAGCGTAGATCTGCCATTGTTTGAGCATCAAATCCTCCACCTCTTTTTTCATCTTGAGCCATTGTCTCTCCGTAAAGAGGTGCAAGGGGGGGGCAAATTCTTCTAACAGAATGGTGTGTTTCCCCTCCGGTGCGCGCGTTTTGTCCCAGATGCTATCCGGTGCAGCGAGGATATACCACTTTTCAGGAAATCCTTTGGTAAAGATGTCTGCCTGGTATTTCCAGGAGAGGTATTCAGGGTCTTTCTCTCCCATATAGAGTCGCGGCTGAAGGCCTATATCTGGATTTAAGGAGGCGGCTTTATAATTCGGAAGTTCATGCATGGCCATGTTTCCCCAATAGATCTGAGCGCGGTTATACCGGATGTTTCTGATGCGCCTGGCCACTTTTGCAGTAACATAATTTTCTCCCAAGAGTCTGAATATCGTCTGGGGAACTCCCAAATCACTGATCACCAGCTGCTTTGCCTCAACTTCTATTCCATTTGAAAGTTTGACCCCTTTCGCCCTTCCATTCTCAACGATGACTTTATCTGCTTCAGTCTCCACACAGAACTCTCCTCCCATGGCACTGAAGGCTCTCTGAAGAGCATGGGTAATGGTATGGGTTCCGCCATAGACAATTGAGGCCGATTCAAAGGAAAGGGCCAGGCCGATCACGTGGACAAAGACATACAAGCCAATCACATCCCCTGGGAAACAGCCAGTGGAGGTTTCAATGGCCCTCATGAAGAGACACTGTAGTTCAGGGCTCTCAAAAAGATCCATAGCGATCTGGGATCCTGTCATGAATTGATAAACCGGATCGATCCCGTCTACGGGATCGTCACAGAGTTTTTCGAGGGCATTCTTGACTCCCCAGGGTGTGGGAGGACTATAACGATATTCTCGAAAGGCAGCCCGCCACTTTCTCTGATATTTTCCGAGGAGTTCGAGATAGGTCTCTGCGTCCGTTTTCGAGAAGCGGGCGATCTCATTGTAGGTCTTCTTGACGTTTTCCTCGGAGTACTGTTCTTTACCCGTTAGGGGGTCGACACGAAATGCCGAATAGCCGACAAAACAGGTTCCATCTGGATAGACCATCCCTTCATTCTGGTCTGGGAAAATATATTTTAAGCCATACTCCCTCAGGTTGAAATCGGTATAAGCAGGATGGGTCCAGAATCGGGTGAAGTGGGCACATGTATTCTGAATAAATCCAGGCAGGGGAAGTTCTTCCCCACAGGCCCCTCCCCCTAATTCATGCTGACGTTCGAAGATCACTGTTTTAAGACCTGCATGTTGCAAATAGCAGGCAATGATCGTCCCGTGGTGTCCTCCACCAACGATAATCGCATCATAACTTGTATCTGGCATGAGATTTCCTCCTTTTCTATTTCTTCTTCATCATTAACGAAAGGGCGTAATAGAGGATGGAGGGTTTAAAGAGGAGCTTGATGAAGTTCCTCAGGTCCGCTCCTTCCAAGGTGGCAGTAATAACCCAGTGGATGGGTTCGGTGGACTCGATTTTCAGTTTCAGGGTTTCCGCTCCTTCTGGATCTTTAAAGAGTTGAGTAAAGGATGCAATCATGGTGGTCTGGCCCAAACCTGTCGAATTGACTTTCATGATGAACCTCCTATAGCAGACCGTTTGCTTTCGCCTTGGTGACAATCTCAGGTTCTTTCCACCATTTTTGGATCCCCAGGTCCTGAGCGATTCGGTTGGCAGCGTTATAACCTGCACCATAGGTCACTAACCCTCCGGGGAAGGTGGAAGCTCCACAAATGTAAAGATTTTTAATCGGCGTGGCATATTGAGAACAGAGTTCGTTTGGCCTCAAGTATCCCATCTGAAGAGGATAGTAACCTCCTTGCTTAATGGATCCTTCCACCATGTCTGCAAATTTATTTTCGATGTCCAGTGGAGAGGCAATATAGGTCCAGAGAATATTATCCTCCGTCATATTAGGTGCGTGCTTCTTAAGTTTATCGATCAATCCTTTGGCATGTTCTTGGCGGATCTTATACCACCTATCAGGGCCTCCCTCCTTTAGACGGTAGGGTGCATGTTCTGATATTAAACCGGTGTGTCTCCCTGGAGGTGCTTCTGAGGGATCGAAAATGGTTGGAAAGCAGCAGTTGAACCCGGATGGCTTGAGTTCTCCATTTTTTAAGGCTTTAAAATGATCGATCAGATTCTCTTCCGTCTCAAATCCGAGAACATAAATAAAAGCTTTATTTAAATCGGGATTCGAAGCTGCAGCAGCAAATTGGGGTACATTAAAAAGCGCAAGGTGGATATCGAAGAGGGACCACTTCTCCCATTTCCAGTCCTTCGTCCGCGTGACAAGATCTTTTGGGAGATCCTTCTCCCCGATATACTTGAGAAACGTTTGATAGGGGTCGATGCTGGAGGCAACAAACTTGGTAGCTGTGTAAACCGTTCCATCATCTAATTCAATCCCTTTTGCCGTTCCATTTTCCACGATGATTCTCTTGATGATCTGACTTCCTAAGATCATTCCTCCA
The DNA here is from genome assembly GCA_963827685.1 of uncultured delta proteobacterium. Taxonomy (GTDB): domain Bacteria; phylum Desulfobacterota; class BSN033; order BSN033; family UBA1163; genus UBA1163. Next base: position 684,387 of record CAWHBU010000004.1, read on the forward strand.
TGACGATAAAGAAATTTAGACATCAAGTTGGCCATATGATGAGAGCCTCCCACGCAGAGCCGATAGTTAGAAGCTCGATTGATCATGAGTGGAACCAGGTAACCCAGCCCTTCCAGATCATAATCCAATCCCCACAGACAGGTGGCATAGAGCATTAGCGTCCTGATTTGATTATTTTCGAAAATACTATGCACGATATCGATTGGTTTCTTTTCAGAAAGGGCACTGATTTCTTGACCAAGAGGACTGGAATGGAGTTTCACGACCTGTTCGAAGGCTGGCTTGGCCATATCGTAAGTAGCGGGTCCCAAGAAGGCATCTACATATTCCTTAAACCGTTTATAGGTATCCCGATAGGCATCGGCATCTTTCTTAGAGAATTGAGCAAATGAAGCACATGTTTTTTCCACATCCGAATAGATGCAAAGGCTACGGCCATCTGCGAAAGGCATCGCCATGACCAAATCGGGATGAATATATTGGAGATCATAAGTTTTATCCAGGTCGAGATCAGGGAATACTGGGGCATAATCCACCATGGGATGGTAGATCGCATGGGTATTGTGAATAAACCCGGGGATCGTGACCATCTCCGAGCAAAGGCCCCCTCCCATTTCGTATCTCTTTTCTAAGATCAGGATCTTTAGCCCTGCTTTGGAAAGGTAACAACCTAAAGTGAGTCCATTGGGCCCACCACCAATGATAATGCCATCGTATTGGGGCATAATTCTCTCTCCTTTCCTAATGATGATTGTCCGTAGTTAAAAAGGTAGGGTTTACTAAAACTACATTTTCCAGTATGTTTAAGCGAAGTCAATATGTCCCCTTAACTGCAACGTGAAAATGTCCCCTCCAAGGGTTTTGATCTTGACCCTTGAGTGAGTGGATGAACTTCAATTTGAGTTTCTTTTTTTTAAGTGAGCTCTCATAAGAGATCCCTATTAATGGGCAACAAGCGAAATGTGAATCGCCAGGTTGCGCTACAATCAACGATGTTCGATGAGCAGGGGGTAAGGGTCACCTTCCCTGGAGGGTGCTGAAGCGAGATAGACCCAGTGGTAATCTTTAACTCCTTTTGCATGGTGTTTCTTTCGGGGAAGAGCTCTCACCGGTTCCCGGAGGGAAGTAGGAGGATGTTTCGCAATCAACTGATCTTGAGCGTAGATTCTCCAAGATCCGTTGAGAAGCTGCCGAGCTTCCACCTTGAGCTTCGCATAGGATCTTCTTTGAGGGCCAGGGGGAATATCGAGAACCAATCCTCCCAGCCGAGCCGTATTATCGTTGCCGACCGTAGCCGTATAGCGAAAGCTGATGATTCGATCCAGGTCCAGATGGTTTGGGACTTCTCTCCAGGCTTTTTGGGATTCTCTGGGTCTGACGGCAAAGCGACGGTTAAAGTCTTTTAAAAAGGTTGATTGTAAAAAGCGATTGGCCTCTTCCATCGTTACAATTTCTTTTAAACGGAGTTCTGCTCCCAGACGATCCTGCAGGGTGGCAAAGAGTTTTTCTATCCTTCCTTTGGCCTGAGGAGAAAGAGCCGAGATCGGCTCAATCCCCAAGGCTTCGAGAGCTAATCCGACTTGAGTCGGTTCCTGTCGGCCAGCGAGTTGCTCTTCCAAGCTCCAGTGAGGGTCATTCCGATGCAACGACCCGTGGCGATCCTGATAGATCATCATTGGGATTCCATATTTTTTAATCATCTCTTTAAGAAGCCAGAAATAGCCTGCGGAACCTTCAAAGGGAAAGAAACGGGCGGCCAGCAGTTTCCCGGTCGCATCATCGATGGCAGCCATCAGACAGCAAGGTGGAAGGTCTCGGCCAAACCAGGGGTGGGGACTCCCATCCCAGAGGACCATCCATCCTTCTTGAGCCATTCGCTCCCGTCGCTTTCGATGCTTAGGTCCCCGACGCCTGCGCTTGGGTGCCATCCCCGCCTCCCGCCGTAACTTCCTCACCGTCTCTCGATTCAAATCGATCCCTTCGCACTCCCGAAGTTTCTCCGTAAAATGGGTATCGTTAAAGTCCCAGTAAACCTCTTCCGACAGCTTTAATACCCTTTCTCGTAAGGACTCCTTGAGCCGGTGGTTCGAAGGTCGTCCCCTGTTACCATGCACCAAGGCTTTGATCCCTCTCTCCCGGATCGCTTGCCCAATCCGCTTCGCCTGACGGTAGGACACACCTATCCTCTCTCCAGCCTCCCTCAAGGTGATCTTCCCTACCTTTACGATCTCCATCAGATGCCACCTCTTTAACTCCCTCTGCCCCATGAGTATCTTCTCCTGTTCCATGGGGACATTTTAACTTAAGCAGTTAATGGGGACATTTCTACTTTGCTAACACAACTACATTTTCCAGTATTGACAAGTCAATACAATTATTCTTATAATACCATAAGAAAAACTTATAGCAATTCATAAACAATATATATTTCAAACTATTACGCCATATCAATTTTGCGAATTCTAAGCACAATTACTCTTATTTAGTGGATTAAAGTTGACTTCTTTCCTTATTCAAAATTTGAGATTTCTTATATAGGTGGACAAGGTATTTCTCTTAAGGAGCATTTTTTGAATCTCAAACAATTAGAAGCTTTTTATTTGGTGGTAAAGAGGAAGAGTTTTACTCGGGCAGCAGAAGAATTGAATGTGACCCAGCCTGCTGTCACCATCCAAGTCAAATCCTTAGAGAAGTCATTGAATTTGAAACTCATCAATCAGATAGGGAAAAGAGTACAATTAAATGAAGCTGGAGAACTCCTCTACGAATATGCGGAGAAAATCTTTGATCTTGTCAACGATGCCGATGAGAAGATGAGGGATTTCAAGAAACTGATGAGAGGGACGCTTCAGATTGGGACAACAAAGAATTATGCCCGTTACATCATGCCTTCTTTGCTCTCCGAGTTTCAGAGGAGATTTCCTCGTATCAAGGTCATTTTAGATGAAGGGAACTCCGAGGATATGGCCAAGAGTGTCTTTGAGAAGAAAAATGAACTCGCCCTCATCTCCCAACTGAACCTTGATCGAAAAATCAAATCAACCTTTTTCTCGACAGTAGAGTTTGTTCTGGTTGTTTCACCCGAACACAGGTTCTCGCAGAGGAAGAGCATCTCCCTGAGAGAATTGAATGGTGAACCGGTGATTTTGAGGGAAAAGGGATCTGGTTCAAGGGCGGCCATTTTGAGGAAATTTCAGGAATACGGGATCTGGCCATCGGTAATTACTGAGGCAAGCAGTTTGGACTTTATCGTGGGATATGTGAAACAGAACAAAGGGGTTTCCTTCATGTTTCAGCCTGATATCGAAGAGGAATTGGAGAAGGGAACCTTGAAAGTTATCTTCATCGAAGAGGGAAACATTATTTTCTTTACTGATCTCATCTATCACAGTGAAAAATCTCTCTCACCTCCTAGCCAAGCCTTCCTAAAAATGGTGGGAGAATTAAGGGGCCAGGGTAAAGGGGAGTTTAGGGCAGGGTTCGTCCCGCCAAGTTCCGTTCTTCAAACCTACTGAAAATCCATCAACATCTTCGTCTTTTATCCTCACTGTAGAGATTTAGAAATTGATTGACGGCCTCCTGGGCGAATTCTCGAGTGTTAAGGTGGAGATTGAGCTCGATGATCGGGATCTTCGGATCGATATGAATCTTCAACTCGTCGAGGAAGGCGCGATCCCCCACTGGATCATAAAGAGGCATCCCTTCCTTATCGAGAGAAGACCATCCCTTCAAGGGGATGAGAATAGCCACAGGTCCTCTTGACCGATTTAATTTTCTGGCCACCTCTCCTGCAATTTCTTTCAACTCCTGAGGATTGGTGCGAGCTTGAACCCTAAAAGCATCCGGAATGAAAAGTTTTCTATTTTTGATATCCTTTGATACCCAAAGGGGATCTCCTCGATCACCTCTTTCCAATGGCCCACAACTGAGCATATCAAATCCGCAAGGCGTGATAATTTGAGGAATGCCCAGTTTCCCGGCGGTCACCACAACATTTCTTCTCAATTGAGCAGCCAGCTTTTCTGAAATCTTTTTTACCAAGGCGTCCTCTTTATGCCCGATAAAAGTAAAATTGGAAGAGGTGGCACTCCATTTTTTCGGATTCTTTAAGCTGGGCCTCGGAATGGCGATTCCCACAGCACCGATATGAAATCGGGTTCCTCCCCAGGTGGAAATCAAGAGGTCTTGGCCCACCTCTTGAACAAAACCCTGGATCCTGAATCGACCTTTCGAAATTTCAACCAAAAATCTTTTCATGGAATTGGTTCCAATTTTAGAAAGTCAGTGAGATTCTGTCAACCCCGATTTATCCTTTCTAGGCTACTCCCGATTCGGAATTTAGTAAAAAACTTAGTGGATGTGGTGACCAGAAACGAATGAAGAGAGTTAATCAGCCGCCGTCCCCCATCTTCTAAATAGGTTCGCATCGATAGAGAAAAGGTCGAGAACCTTTCCAATGGTTTGGTTGATTAAATCTTCGATGGTCTTCGGATGATGATAAAAAGCAGGGATAGGAGGCATAACAATTCCTCCCATTCTTGTTACCTTGATCATCAGTTCAAGATGCCCCTCGTGCAAAGGTGTTTCCCTGACAAGAAGGACGAGCCTCCTCCTTTCCTTCAACATCACATCGGCCGCTCTCACAAGAAGGTTATGGCTATAGGAATTTGCAATCGCAGAAAGGGTCTTGATGGAGCAGGGAGCAACCACCATCCCATCCACCTGGAAGGAACCACTTGCCAAAGGTGCACTCAAATCCTCCTCGTCATAAACATGGGAGGCCATGGATTCAAGTTCCACCTTGTGATAGGTGGTTTCAATTTCCAAGTTTTTCAAACCTGCCTGGGTGATGATAAAATGAGTCTCCATTCCCAATTTAGAAAGGACTTCGAGGATTCTCACGCCGTAAATCACACCGGAAGCACCGGTCATTCCTACGACTATGCTTTTCATATAAGGAGTAAGATCACTTGACAATCGACACAGTCTTACACACTTCTTGAAATTTCGTATGCACCTTATGTAAACAGCCCAATGCTTTCTTTCACAATCGTCTGGGCGAAAAGAGGTTCCTCCATGTTAGCCTCGATTTCTATGAGTTCAATACCAGATTTCAGTTCCTTTTGCAGTTCTGAAACAAATATTTTATCCTCTTGGGGGTCATAGGTCGGGCTATTTGGTAAATCCACTGATGACCATCCTTTAAGAGGGATGATGACTTTCACCGGTGCCTTTGATTTATTCAGTTTTTCTGCAAACGCATGCGCTGCTTTTACAAGTTCGTCAGGGGAAGCTCTGAGCCATGTACGAAATTTGTCGAGGTCATATTTTCTTCGACTTTTATGATCATTGGTATATTTAGATTTGGGAGGGGTAATATGATTCACCCCGCACGTGGAGATTATCTGAGGAATCCCTACCTTCCCTGCCGTCTCCATCCGATTGGGTCCTGCATCCCTCATACCACCAACAAGATGCTCTATGACACCTCCAGGAGCTAAATCAATTACCCCGTTGAAGAGCCCCTGCTCTATCATTTTTTCCATAGCCCTATCCCCTATCCCTGCTGCAGAAAATCCTATAACCTGGTATCCTTTCCCTTCTAAGGACGTCCTCACGTTACTAGCACACTTTTCGCAAGGACCTAACATAGTAAGAGCAATAACATTCCTCTTCTTGTAAGCGTAAACTGTTTGAAGAGTGGGCGCATCCACCATACCACAGATGGCATAAGCTCCTCTATCTATTACATTTTTAAGGATATCGCTTAGTCCTGAGATTTCTATAACAGAATGGATGAGGGCGATATCGCCTATTTCAATATACCGGGTTGACATACCAGGGAGGGCAGCGGTTGAGGAAATCATAACTTTTGGAACTCCAAATGGAAGAATCCTCATCACATCTGTAGCCATTAAAGAACCAGTAGACCCACCCATACCTATGATCCCATCAAGTTTTCCTTCTCTCCACATGTTAAGGGCAAGAGTCGCCGCACCTTTTGTCATGATCGCAGTGTTTTTTGCCCTTTCGTGGGATATAAGAATTTCCTCAAGTTTACTCCCTCCTGCCTCTGCCACCTTGTGAGCTGAAATATCAGCATTCATGCCCTCAGCCAATCTCATAGAGATGTCAAGAATCAAAGGATTTTTACCGAGTTGCCCTATTTTATCCCTTAGATAGAATGTTTCTGTTCCTTTGGTATCAAGGGTAGAGATGATCAAGATTGTTTTCATTGCTATGTTATCCCCCAGCTACTTTCTTTTCTAACCCTGCTTTCAGGACTTTTTTATCCACTTTGCCTGAGTCTCCCACGATAGGAAGGGATTCTAAGATTTCGAATCGCTCAGGTAGCTTATAAGCAGCCAGTTTCCTCTCCTTTAAGAAAGAGATCATCTCATCCTTCGTAAAAGTTTCCCGGGGCTTGACAACTACGAAAGCACAGGCCCGTTCCCCCATCTCCTTATCAGGATATCCGATGATGGCCACGTTTGCCACTTTTGGATGTTCGTTAAGAATCCCCTCTATCTCTGCAGGGTAAATATTTTGTCCACCCCTGATGATCATATCTTTTGCCCTACCCATGATCCAGAGAAACCCTTCTTCTGACTTCACAATGTCTCCTGTAGTTGTCCAGCCATCTTTATCAAATACCTGGGCTGTTGCCTCAGGGTCACGGTAATATCCTGCTGGTCCATGGGGACCTCTGAACCACAACGTCCCAGCCTCTCCCTCAGGCACCTCCTTTCCATCATCATCTAATAGCCTCACTTTATTGCCTGGTAACATTCTCCCTACGGTTCTCCTCCTTATCTCTCCAGGGTCATCTACGCTGCAACCAGAAACAGACCCTACATCCTGCGTCCCGAGGTCGCTTGTGATGATCGCCTTATATCTCTTTTCTGCCTCCTCCGCAACTTGAGGGGATAGATACCCGCCCGCTGAACGTATAAACCGTAAAGAACTCAAATCATACTTTTTCTCATCTACTTCAAGCATCCTTATCAGGTGGGTTGGCACAACCCCAATAGCAGTGACTTTCTCCTTCTCAATAAGGGCAAGTGCACCTTCAGGGTCAAACTCCTCCATCAGCACAGTTTTTGCTCCTACCAGAGGTGCTGCAAAGTAGGTAAGGGTTCCTGCTGCTCCACCTGCATGGGGAGCAATAGCGAGTGTTACGTCGTCCTTCGTCAATTTCCAAATATCCACTCTTGCCTTAGAGGTGCAAATTCTCGGTGCGATGGGCCATTCCACCAGTTTGGGAAGACCAGTCGTCCCTGTGGTGCTGGTAAGCAATCCTACATCCGAATAGGCATTGAATCTTTTCTTATTGAGGATGGAAAGTTTTGATTTGTTCACAGGTTGATTCGCAAGCTTAATGATGGAGAATGTCCCTTCCGGGGCAGAAGCAGGAATCTCCTCCTCAAAAAGGAAAAAATATTTAAGATAAGGTGATGTCTTTCTTAGCTCTTTATACATGTCAAGGTAATTGAATTTACGATAGATATGAGGAATGGCAACTGCAACGGCCTCTGTCCTTTCAACCATAAAGGTGAGTTCTTTTTCCCTTAAATAGGGATACACTGTTAGAGAGATCAAACCTGCTCGTTCACAGGCAATACGGGCAATGAAGCCATAGACACTGTTGGGAGCCTGGATAATCATCCGCGAATCTTTTGGAATCCCCATCTTTACCCAGACATAGGCAAGATTGTCTACCAATCGTTTTACTTGAGCCCACGTAACTCTATAGCGGGAATCAACTAGAGCCTCTCGATCACCAATCTCACGAGCATTTTTTGCCCAGAAATCATAAAAGACTTCGTCAGCCCAGTAGCCATCTCTCTTAAACTCCTTTATCATTTCGTCACCATACCTTATAGGTCTCATTTCATTCACCTCTTGTCATGAAATTCCAATATCAACCGCAGTATCGGAGAAGGGCAGTTTTTTAACCTTCAAATCCATACTCTTTCCAGCGAGCCTTAACCTTTTTCACGATCTCTTCATCCAGTTTTATTTCAACCGGTTTTCGTTCCCATTCAAATGGAATACAGGCATCCATGATGATTCGCGAAACAATTTCTCTGGCATCAACGGGAAGGGCAGGATCAAGCGGGGTGGAACGCCCTCTCTTAATGATCTCTGTGCTCCGGTAAGGATCATAACGCATGGACAAGGCCCATAAGACCCTATCAATGTCATCGGCTCTGATATCGTCATCCACTACAATGACCCCTTTCATGCCGTAGTGGCCTGTCGTGGTGGAGATGACTGCTGTGCCCACTTGCATGGAGTGGCCAGGGTACATCTGTTTGACAGATACGATTCCCCAGAATCTGCCGCCCGTTTCAGGGGGGATATATACAGACTGGATGCCCGGGACCTTCATATTCTCCAGGTCTGTCCAGAGGGTTGCTGTGCGGTTCAGAGATTGAATCATATGGGTATCGGTCACTGGTTTCCCTACAGAGGTGGACCAAAAGACTGGATTGTTCCGGTGGAGAATCCGCTTCACGTTCAGACAGGGCTTGGGCCACTCCTCCCCGGTCTTTCCAGAATAGTAACCAGTATATTCCCCAAAGGGTCCTTCTTGCCTGAATTTTTCAGGATCGGTCTCAATCTCACCCTCCAAGATAATTTCAGCCGTACTGGGAAGGGGAAGGCCGGTCAGGTCGCTTTTGATAACTTCACAGGGGGTTCCTCTTAAGGATCCCACAATATCATATTCGCAGAGACCGGCAGAGACCAGAGTGCTCCCAGCAAGGAAGAGAAGGGGATCACCCCCAATCACCGCTGCTGCAGGCATTGTTTTTTTCATCTTCTGATATTTCTTCAACATGAAGTCAGCATGTTTCCCTTTGATGATCTGGACTCCTGCGGTCTTTTCATCCAAGACCTGCATTCGATAGGTTCCCAGATTGACCCAATCACTCTCAGGATCTTTAGTGATGACAAAGTGGGCTGTTCCAATAAAGCGGCCACCATCCATCGGATAGAATTTGGGTACAGGGAAGTTGAGGAGGTTGATATCACGCCCTTGGATGATCTTCTCTGTAATTGGCCCGGTTTTGACCTCCACACGCGGGATTAATTTTTTGGTCGTCAGTTCCATCCATCTCTTTGCCATGTCGTACATTGAAAAATGGAGTGGCATTCCGAGAGCAATGGCCAGACGCTTTGGTGAGGTTAAGGCGCTTGTCAGTAAAGGAATCTGGTAGTCTTTCACTTTTTCGAAGAGAAGAGCTGGGCCCTTCTTCTCCTCGTTCAACTTCGCGATGTGGGAGAGTTCGAGATTCCAGTCGACTTCAGCCTTTATCCTCTTTAGTTCTCCTTCCTCTTCACACTTTTTTATAAAATCTCGAAGATCCATAAAAACCTCCTTCTTTCCGATATTTAGGCATCTTAAATTATTATTTTAATTAATCCTCTTGTCAATTCACTTATCTTTATGTATAAATAACTTGAGGTTATAGGAAAATGGAGAATAGAAGCCCTTTAAATACTTCGTTGAATTCTCTTCTTGTCTTCCATCAGGTAGCGAAATTTAGAAGCTTCTCCAGGGCCGCAGAGGAGTTATTTATCTCCCAACCTGCCGTGTCCAAACATATCAAAGAGCTGGAACAGAAGATAGGTATGGGTCTTATCCGAAGGGGAAGTGGGGGATTTGACCTGACTGAAGCAGGGGGGATCCTCTTCAAACATACCCATAATATTTCTTCCCATCTCCTGGAGATTGAAAATGCCCTGGGCAATCTAAAAAAAGACCGTCACGGTGTTTTGAAGATTGGGACCACGGAGTCCTATTCGAAATGTTTGATGCCGGAACTCCTTTCTGGATTTCAGACCTTTTATCCTTCCATTAAAATCACCCTGGAAGTGGGAAACTCTGAGGAGATTGAAAAGAGCCTCCTCGATTACAAAAACGACCTCGGCTTAATCGGAGCGGTCAAGGCATCCTCAAAATTTGAATTGGTTCCCTTCTTAAGGGAGGAACTCGTCCTCATTGTTTCGCCCAACGATCCCCTTGTCAAAAGAAAAGCAGTTTCTCTGAAGGAGATTAAAGGATATCCCTTCATCGTTCGTGCAAAGGGTTCGACAACCCGTAGAATCTTATTCCACGCCTTTAAAGAGTTCGATATTCACCCCTCTCTATTGATTGAAGCAGGCAGCTCCGAATTTATCAAACAATGGGTTTCAGAGGGGAAGGGGGTGTCTGTTATTGTTAAAAGGTCAGGGGAAGATGAGGAGAAGAGAGGGACGATTAAGATGATCCCGTTGCTGGAGAAGCTCTACCTTGAAGTAGCCGTCCTCTATTTGAAAGAGGAACGGGCTAACCCCGTCATCAAAGCCTTCATTCAATATATGGAAAACAAGAGGAGAGATTTTTCCCAAGTTTAAAATAATTGCCCCCAACTTATCTAAAAGAGATAACTTAAATTTATAGCCATATAATAAAAAATCCATTGACAAAACCCTATTGAGATAGATAATGAGCCATATGGGTTTTTAAGTACACCAATTACTGAAATTACTCCATCCATTCAAAATAACTCAAGATATTCGTTCTGTTAAAGGGAGGTCATCGCTACTTTTTTTCAGACACAAACCCGAAAGAGGAAGTAATAACACGATGGTAATGAGAAGGAGGTGATGAGGGAATTATTTGTTTTTAAAGGTATTTTTTTATTTAGACGTCGTCTTTCAATTATTAAATAGAAAGGAAGGAGGTGCAACAATGGCTCAGAAGAAAGGTTTTCCAATGCCGATGGAAGTGAAGTATCCAAAAGAATTGGAAGGTTGGGAGGAGATGTATCCATCACACTATCTCTTCTCCAAGGAAAGGGCGGAATGGGAAAACAGACAATTCTGGTATCAGGACAAGATACATGACCCGGAACCTATGCCTCCTCTTGACCTGATATTCCATGAGGCGTGGCAGATATCTCTCTCCCAGTACACTACCCGGGTATTTTGTATACCCCCGGCGCAAGGTATCGCCCAGAGAATGGTCGGTTGTTACATGTTTATCGCTCCCGTGGAGCCACCGCCGCCGGAGGTCATTGAAGAGAAAGCTAAGCTGTTTGGAAAGCGGGCCTTCTACATATTCGAGCACTATGATGAGCTGTGGGAGAAATGGCTTAATAAGTTTCAGGCACTGGGCAGAGAAATGGCGGATGTGAAAGTGCCTGAAGAATTACCCAAATACGTTCCTGAAGAGCTGGTTTTGCCCGCTCCAAAAGGCTATTACGCCTCGTATGAGCTAATGGAGGCTTTCAACACGCTGGTAGATCAAATGTTTAAGGGCTGGCAGTATCACTTCGAGATGCTAAACCTGACCTACCTGGCCTACCTGATGTTTGCTGACGTAGCCAGGAAGCTTTTTCCGGGGATAAGCGAGAGTTCTATCGGCAAGATGGTGTCTGGTGCTGAAGTATCCATGTTCCGCCCTGAGGAGGAGCTCTGCCGGCTGTCAAGGCTAGCGGCTTCCTATCGCAGTGTAGGTGACATCATTAAAAGTGATGCATCCGCTGAGCAAAAGATAGCGGGACTCAGAAAGACAGAGGATGGGAAAAAGTGGCTTGCTGAGATGGAAAAGATCAAAAACCCGTGGTTTTACATATCATGCGGAAGCGGATGGTTCTTTTACGAGGGGAGCTGGCTTACCAAAATGGACATCCCTTTTAACTATATGAAGAGCTACGTCGAGAGGCTGGGCAAGGGAGAGAAGATAGAGAGGTCACTGGAAGGGATAAGTCAGAAAAGGGATGAGATTGTTGCCGAGTACAGAAAATTGATTAAGTCCGACGAAGATAAGAAATCGTTCGAGGATGCTTATAAGACGGTCAGGGGAATATACCGGTTTGCTGAAGACCACCTTTTCTGGGTGGAGCACTGGTTGCATACCATATGGTGGCAGAAGATAAGGGACATCGGAAAAGTCTTCGTTAAGCAGGGAATGTTGAAGGAAGTAGATGATATATTTATGTTTAATAGATTTGAAGTGCCCGAGCTGATAGAGGAGCTGGTCATCGCATGGGCCCTGGGTGAAGGTGTCCCTCTGAGAGGCAAGTACTATATGGACAAGGCAGAGAAGCGGAAGAGGATACTTGAGGCAGCCAGGAAGTGGAACCCGACACCGGCTCTGGGCGTCCCGCCTGAAGAGGTTGCCGAACCCTTTACGGTGATGTTATGGGGAATTACAACGGAGAAAGTTCAAGAATGGCTAAAAGGGATGGCCGTTGTTCCAACAGAGGTGACCGAACTGAAAGGATTTGCTTCATCTGCAGGGGTCGTCGAAGGAAAGGTGAGGGTTGTTAAACATCTTGACGATCTCACCAAGATCGAACAGGGTGAAATACTGGTTTGCCCGACGACCAATCCGGCCTGGGCTCCTATCTTCACCAAAATCAAAGCCTCCGTCACGGACATCGGCGGTCTGACCTGCCATGCCGCTATTGTATGCAGGGAATATGGAGTCCCATCGGTGACCGGTACAGGAATCGCTACTTCCGTCCTGAAGACGGGGGATACCGTAAAGGTTGACGGTAACACTGGGATAGTAAAAATATTGAAGCGGGCATAGAAATCTGAAAATCGGAATGTGGAATGCGGAGTTTTTAAAAATTGAAATTCCGTATTCCGCATTCTATAAGTGGAGTTCATTATGCCATATACGGTATGGTTTGAAAAAGCTGGGAAAGAGGCTGTCGGATTAGTAGGAGGTAAGAATGCCAGCCTGGGGGAGTTGATCAAAGCCGGCATCCCAGTGCCCCCAGGCTTTTCTATCACGACAGAGGCTTATCATGATTTTTTGAGTGAAGGTGGCATGAAAGAGAAGATCCAAAAGATCTTATCCCAAATTACCCTTGAAGATGTCGCCTCTTTGGAAGAGGCGAGCAAGACCATTTATGAACTGATCAGGATAACACCCCTATCAAAAGAGTTAGGGGAGGCCATCACTTCTAATTATCAAACCCTGGCTCAAGTGTGCGATGTCATCAATATCCCTGTTGCAGTCCGTTCCAGCGCTACCGCTGAGGATTTACCTGGAGCAAGTTTTGCTGGACAGCAAGATACCTTTCTTTGGGTGAGAGGTTGTGACGAACTTCTGAAAAAAGCTAAATCATGCATGGCGAGTCTGTTCACGTCTCGAGCCATTTCTTACCGGATCAAAATGGGGTTTCCTCATGAAAAGGTATTAATCAGCGTTGGTGTCCAGAAGATCGTGGATGCCAAAGCAGCAGGAGTGATGTTCACCCTAAATCCAACCAATGGAGATCCATCCAAAGTGGTCATTGAAGCGAATTGGGGATTAGGAGAAACGGTAGTTTCAGGGACAGTGAATCCTGATAAATTTGTCGTGGATAAGGTCACCTCGGAGATAGAAAGAATGCTTTCCGTGAAAGAATGTGAATGTATCTACGATCCTGTGAGAGGGGGCGTGATGCATGTGGATACTCCTCCTGACCGGCGGGAAATCCCATGCATTGAAGACCAAGAAATCATTGAACTGGCGAGATATGCAAAAAGAGTAGAAGAATATTACGGGTGTCCTCAGGACATCGAATGGGCCATTGACCAGCAAAGGCCCTTTCCTTTTAACATTTTCATGGTTCAAAGCCGACCGGAAACCGTGTGGAGCCAGCGGAAAAAGGAGCCAGTCCTCGGAAAGAAAAGTGCTTACGAACTTCTGATGGAAAAGGCGTTGACCCGAATAAAAGTTAATTATTAAATATATTGGTTAAGGAAGTCTAAATCGCTGTAGTTTATTTAGATAAAGGATCATTAGAAATCAATTAACCATTTTTGAAATGTTGGGGAGATAAAGTCTTTTCGACATGGAAGGAGGTAACTTTTATGGGAAATGAAAAACCACCAAAAAAGATCGGCATCGGTCCCCTCGGAAGAGGGGGAGGACTCATTCAATTCATCGTTTTCGCTATCGTCGGGATTGTCATATTCGTCTACTGCATCTCTCCAGCATCTATCGTTTTGACACTCATCCCTGCCACACTCATTATGCTCATCGTCCTCGGCCATTTAGTACTTTTGGGCGATAATTGGCCGTGGGCACCCCCAGCGGGAAATTGGACGCCTGCCAAATCGCGTTTCATTGCGGGAATTGGGATGACCATCATCTGGGCCATTTTTACTTTCGCTGTGTTACTGTTCATGAGATTCATCTATCCCCAATGGCCAATAGGCCCACTTTATCTTTGGTTTGGGGTCATCGGGTTCTGGGCTACCCTCCTTTATGGGGTAAACTGGGGGGGATGGCCTTTTAAAGGGAAAGTCCATCCCTGGGGAATGATGGCAATCAGTTTCATTATTGTCATGGTCGTTTCTATCCTCATCTGGAATTTCTTAACCAATCTTGATGGGACACCTCTTGCGGATACTCCGATCAATCATAAGGGGCCCCTCAATGTGAACTGGTTAACAGGATACCTGGTCTGGGCAATTGCCTGGTTCTTTGTCTTTAGCCCTGTCTTCACTACCCAAGGTTGGCCCTTTGCCAAATGGGGACATCCTGGGGCAGCCATTGGTCAGACTATCCTTGCTCACATTTTGGGCTACATCTTCTGGAGCGGAAGTCTGGCTCTGGGTATTAGCCCAACCTTCTCGTTTGCCGCTTTGGGCTCATCCCTTATATTTTGGCCTCTGGTTCACTCCTGGCATCTCCAGTTCTGGGGGCTCACGAAATACACCTTCTATAAAAGGGCAATTTCGGCATTCATTCTCCAGTGCATCATCATCGCTATCTGGCTTATCATCATAAGGCCGATCCTTGGCCCTGCTGCCGAGGCCGTAGCAGCTGCGAAACTTCCAGCCGATGTAAACGTCCTCGTCATCTACCTTAACCTTTGTGTTATGGGTCCGGCACTCATTGCACACAACGCCTTCTGGTTGAGATGGCCACTGACACTTCCCAATCCACCAGGAACTCCGCCCCCTGATCAAGCTGTCTAAAAATAATGAGCCCTGGGAGGACCCTCCCAGGGCTTGATTTCTTTTAGGCAGTATTAATTGGTTTAAGGCCGATGGAACCGTATCATATTATCTAAAACTTCCACTGCTCTTAGCGCAAAAGCAGGGTCACTGATATGAACGTCCATCTCTTCAATAGGGATGTTAGGGTTGATGAGCTTTCTCAATTCTTCTACAAAAATCTGGTCCGTCTTTGGATCATAAAGCTCCATTCCAGCTTTGTCAGCTTCAGACCAACCTTTCTTGGGGATCAGGACATAGGCCGGTCCCTTTGATCTGTTCAATTTTTCTCCAATGATGTAAGCAAATTTTTTCATCTCTTCAGGTCCCATACGGACACAGAATCGGATATCATGGGAATGTATCTTTCTCCCTTTTAGTTGGTCTGGCATAGGATAAAAAGGACTGAATACGGCATTATCGAGCCCCTCCTGGCACAACCACTTGAGGGATTCCGAACTGCCCTGCGGTTTCCAACCGCATGGGACCGATCCCTTTGCAATATCCTCCAAACATTTCATCTGCTATCTCATGAGTAGTAAAATCAAGCACACCAGCAACCAGGCCTTCAGCAATGAATTCTTCCATGGCCATTCCACCGATTCCATTGGCGTGAAAAGCAATCATTTCATATCCTCTTTCTCGAAGGAGAGATTCCGCCTGCATTGCACAAACTGAATTGATGCCGTAGGCTGTCACAGCAACCATGGGGTTTTCTTTTTTTATCACGCTTCCTTTTTCTATCATTCCGCCTATGGCATAAGCGGCTTGTCCCAGCATCAGACGCATAAATTCATTGGAACCCAAAATATCTGCTACCGAATGGAACATGACAATATCTTTCGTTCCGATATATTCCCTGATATCTCTGGAGGCCACTGTGGAAAGTACCACCTTGGGCAGGCCGAAAGGAAGGGAACGCATAATATGGGTTACGATCGCTGTTCCTGTTCCGCCTCCCATCCCAAATACCCCATGGAGTTTGCCTTTTTCAAAGAGTTCTCTTGCCAAGATAGCCCCGCCTTCTTGGACGGCTTTAATAGCGAGAGAACGATTTTTTTCTTTGATTAAATGTTCCCAATGATACCCGGCAGCCTCCATCACCTCGACTCGATGGATATCCGGATGGGTGAGAGGTTCTCCCAAAGTTCCGATATCCATCAGGATAGGATGTATACCGAGTTTTTGTGCGCAATCCTTTACATAAGCTGCTTCGTTTCCCTTTGTATCCAAAGTGGCAATGATGAGCAGTTGTTTTTTCATTTTTATCTTTTCCCAGTATTTCCCAAACTAAAGGAGGTTACATTAATTTATCAGGACTTGCGCTATTTTTCAATTTTTTCTATTGAAATTTTTTCGGAGGGAAGATATCCTTTTGAGAGGAGGGCTGAACATGTCACAGATCATCGTCGCACAGAATGTCCACGGGATTGTTTTGGCAGGTGAGAATCGGGCGATCCAATTGGATGAAAAAGGAAATGAAATTTCATTACAAATAAATCGTCTCCTCCCGCTCACTTCTCATTGTGCTCTTCTAACAGCCGGGGCAGCAGAAGGGAAGGATATGGGAAATGCTTTAAAGAGTTTTCTCCTCGGAGAGAAGCTCAATGACGTGCAAGACATTTATGGAGCAGCGCTCGCCTATCTTTCTACAGAATACGAACAATTCATGAGAAAGAAGTGTGAATGGCTACCTGTTGATCCCATCCATCAGGTTTCCTTCGTCCTGGCTGGAAGAACAGAACGGGACCCAGTGATGCCCTTCCGGCTTTACTTCCTTTGGACAAAAAAGAAACTTCCCCGACTCGATGGGGATGAAATTTCTCACGCCTTTTCCCTGCCGAGGAGAATGGGTTTGGAGTTTCGGTTAAACAAGATGTGTAAAGAGAACGCTTCGTTGAAAGAGATTTTAAGAAAGATGACAGACGGAATGGAGCAATTAAAAAGTAAGGGGGAGGTAAGCGGTCCATTCTCCTTCGCCACGATCACCCAGGAGGGATTTCAATCTCTCAATCCCTGAAGGAAACTCCTCACATTTTTACCGAGAACGGAGTGGTTATAGCCTCCTTCGAGGACTCCAAATCGTCTTCCTTGGCAGCGCTCGAGAGAGGCCTCTTTGGCCCATTTTCCGATGGTGAAATAGTCCTCGGTCTTAAGCAGCCCTCCCCAGTCCTCTTCGTGGCGGTCAAATCCTGCAGAAATCGCGATGACATCATAGGGTCGTTCTGTTTGAAGAGATCGTTGGACTTCTTCTAAGAATCTCTCCCTGCGAATCCCTTCAGGATGAAAATAACTCACTGGACTTGAGCCACTGAAGGTATTGGATGTGCCGTCGCCATAATGGAGATCGAAATCGAGGATAAGAGCGCTTTTGATCTTTTCCTCACTGATGAGCCTTTTGATGGCAATGGCAATATTATTGAAGTAACAGAACCCCCAACAGGAATGGGGACTGGCATGGTGCCCTGGAGGCCGGATCAAACCGAAAGCAGGCTGGCCCTCACAGGCCATTTCCGCTGCAAGAATGGCCCCTCCAGCGGCGAGAATTCCAACTTCATAAACCTGAGGCTCCCCTTTAACAAATTGAATGTGACTCTTCCCATGAACTCTCCCCATATCCCTCTCTGAAGCAGCCTTCGGTTCAATGAATTCAAATTCTTTCTCCAGCGCCTCCACCATGGGCTCCATCCTCCCGGCAGCCGCCGCCGGATCGGAGGTGTAGACTTCATAAAATCTTGGATGAAAGACGACCTTCAAGGCTTTCCCTCCTTTAACCTAGCTATATTATCATACTCTTCCCATTGTTGACAATTCTTTCAGATTGATATATAGTATATACAAATTATACAGTGTTGGAGGTGAATGCATGACAACCCAGATGATTATTAGAATAGACCCTGAGGTTAAGCTCAAGCTCAGTAAACTTGCCAGGATGGAAGGGAAGACGACAAGCCAGATGGTAAGGGAACTGATAGAGGACTATACCAAAGAAAGGGATATTGGCACTTATATTGATGACCTGTGGGGAAGAATTGGGGGAAAATTGAGATCCAAAGGGGTAAGACAAAGAGATATCGATAAGGCGATCAAAGAGGTAAGAAGAAGCCGAAGATGAGAGTCGTTATCGATACCAATATCTTTGTTTCATCCTTTTTCGGAGGTAACCCCCGGAAGATCATTGACCTCTGGAAAAAAGGGAATATAAACCTTTGCCTATCCAATGATATCCTTGAAGAGTATGTGGATGCTTTGCGGAGAGTCGGATTAAAAGAAGAAGAGGAGATCGAAGAACTTCTCTCTCTTTTTGCTAAGGGTTTCAATATTATCTTTACCACAAACACACCAACGATAAAGGTAGTAAAAGATGATCCTGATGACGACAAATTTATAGAATGTGCAGTCGGCTTAAAGGCTGAAGTCATCATCACTGGAGATAAGGCTCTGAGAGCGATGGGTGAATATATGGGGATTAACATATTAACCCCTCAGGAGTTCTTAAAGATCTATGAACCTCACTGAAATAGTGGTCCAACTGGGCAGTGTGCAGCAGATAAAGACCAATCTTGAAAAACCAACGAGCGTATTGAAAATTGATAAAGACATTTATTAGCCATAGCTCCACTGATCATCCGTTTGTTGAATGGCTTAAAACAAAGCTTGAAAGAGAGAAATTAGGGTTAGATATTTTTGTCGATGATGGATCTGTTTTTGTAGGTGATGATCCGCAAAAAATGATAGATGAGGTTAAAAGGTCAATTATTTTTATTCCAGTTTTATCGAACGAATCAGTAAGAAAAGAATTTGTCCAAAATGAACTTAAGACAGCAAATGAGAGTAAAACGACATATATTTTTCCTGTCAAACTAAAATGTGATAAAGAGAATATTCCAAAGGTAATCAAGGCAGAATTTACAGCTTTCGATAAGGTTGAGGGTAAAATTTATGAAGACTTTTCTAATGAGAAAGAGTGGGATATTCACTATGAACATTTGAGGAGGGCAATTTTTGACAAAATTGTTGAATTAGGCCTCTTTAAAGAAGATACTAAAGACTTCTATCAGGACTGTGAACATCTTGATTTAATAATTCAAAGAGAAGATCCAACAATTCTTGAAATAAAAGCGGTTATAGATGTTTATCTGAAAAAGGAACCATATCAAAGATATTTTTTCAGCAAACTGACTAATGTAAAATGGCTTAAATATCTAAAACTGTACGGTTATTTAAAAAGTAATCCTCAACCCATTGAGGCTCAGGATTCCCCCGGCTCTTTCATCATCCCACAGTGGCATGCATTAGAGTATTTGGAGAAAGTTTCCAACCAGATTTCCAGTAACGAAGAAGCTATTGGTGACCTTCTTGAAATAATCAAATCTGTTACCCATCTTAGAGATGCATCGGGCAAGCACATAGAAAACTACCGTACTTGGTATTACTTTACGAAGATTTTGCTTAATCTACCAAATGCGAAGATCAGTGAAGAAATAGTCAATCTCATTCCTGTCTGGCTCGATTCAAGGTTCAGCACGTCTCTGCCGGGTGCTGAAATAGTCGGAAAGCTATTACCCAAGTTCTTGAATAGCAGCGAACCCGAAGACTGGAAAAAAGCAGAAAGAATCATAGAAATAGTTACGGATATCAAATGGGTTGAGGTCCCCGAAAAACAGAGGGATATCCATGGAAGAGAAAATGAACCAAGAACATTTGTCGAACCTTATTGGCTTAAGGAGGGTATTGAGAAACATTTTGAAAGAATTGGGGAGGTTTGTTCGATAAGTTCCATAGATGGGATGGCGAAGAAGATTCTTGCCATATTTTGCAGGCAATACCAACACTCATACGATGTAAACTATGAAGGTGAAGACTACCAGATAACCCATTCACTACTAGAGAATGGCTTGCACCAAATTTCTGTTTTTTCCCTTAAATATCCCAAGAACTGGGATGGATACAGCAGAGAGAAAATAGAGAAAACATTTGCATTGAGCTTTGTCATTTCCGAGCTTGAGAATAAATCTCAGTTTATTAGGAAAGGCAAAGAACTTCTCGCCGAGAAGTACTTCCCGGGCCTCAAAGACGAATTCGATAAGCCATTGTCATCAATTTATTCTTTATACGACTACTCATATGTTTGGTACAGCTCGTTGAGTGAAACAATCAAGCACGTAAGTCTTGAGCATGCGGAAAGAATCCTTACATTCATTCTTAAAGAGGTTCTTGCCGCAAAGGCTCGTGCCAATAGAGATGAGACATCGGAGATCCTAGATAGATTCCTTAGCAGAGACTATCCTTATCCTCTTTTCAAACGTCTTGTGATATTTATCGCTTCAGGAGATTGGGATAAATATAAGGAATATTTCTTCAAGTCCATTGACCTTGAAGAAATCAATGTTTTTGAAGGGGCGGATTACCAAGCTGAACTCTCTGCCTTGCTCAAAGGTAACTTCAATAAATTTAATGCGGATGAAAAAAGAATTGTAAAGATGATCATCGAAAAGGGGCCAGAGCGGGTTTCTCCTGAGGATCCACAAGGATACAAAGCCTATTGGAAACAGAAATGGCTTTCACTACTGAAGGATGATCCTGATTTTGCTCCCCTATTTGAAGAGCAAAAGAAGTTAAGCGGCTTAGAAAAAGAGAAATTTACCTTTGGCACGGAGTTTAGAGTATCAAGAGGGTTGGGCCTATCTCCGCTATCGACGGAAGAAATACTTAGGATAACAAACGATGAACTAGCCCTCAAGATGAAGGAATTCAGATCAGAAAAGAAGTGGGAGGGCATGACCGTTGCAGGATTTTCAAATACACTAAAAGATGCAGTTACAGCAGACCCTAAGAAATTTGTTGAGGATCTAAACCCCTTCGAAGAGGTCGGTTTTATCTATATCTATAAAATCATGGATGGTTTAAAAGATGCGTGGAAGGGAAAGAAAGATTTTAACTGGGTAAAGGTATTTCGGTTTGCAACCCTTTATATAAACAAGGGGCAATTCTGGAGGGACGATTTTGTCGTAGAGAAAGATGAATGGTTAGGAGGCGCCACCCATGAATGGGTTACGGGGATTATTGCGGAGTTTATCGAAGAAGGCACAAGAGATGATTCGTGGGCATTCAGCGAAGACCATTTTGACAAAGCGAAAGAGATTATTTTTTATTTGCTGAGAGAGCCTGAAGAGGATAAAGAGATTACCGATTATGTTACCCATACTTTGAATACTCCATGCGGGAAATTAATTAGTTCGCTTGTGAATTTGGTATTGAGAATAGCCCGCGTGAATGATAAGAAGGGCATTAAAACCGAACCGAGGTGGTCTGAGGAGTATAAGAAAAAGTTCGATGACATATTGACCAAGAAGATCATTGAGGCGTATACGTCACTTGGTCGCTTTCTTCCTAACCTGTATTATCTTGATAAGAATTGGGTGGTGGAGAAAATCGAACAGATTTCTACCGAAAAAGGAAGCAAATACTGGGAAGCCTTTATGGATGGTTATTTCTCATTAGAAATGGTCTATGATGAACTCTATGTGCTGATGAAACCACACTGCCAATACGGGCTTTCATACAATTTCAGGGATAAGCGTAACCAAGAACATTTGGTGCAGCATATCTGTATTGGTTATCTTCGAGACCATGAGAGAATTAATGATTCGAACAGCCTTTTTCAGAAGATCATCGATGAATGGAAACCTGACCAAATTAAGGAAATTATCGGCTTTTTCTGGATGCAAAGAGATATCGTGATAGAAAGGTCAGAAGAGAATGAAAAGATGAGGAAGAAGATAATTGAATTCTGGAGGCAGCTCTATAAAAAATATAAGAGAAAGGATGAAAAGTCCTTAACACTTGAAGGTAAAAAGATTTTATCAGAAGCCTCAAAGCTGACTGTAATTCTCCCGCAGATAGACCCTGAATCTTACGAGTGGCTTATGTTGTCAGCGCCCTACGTACACGAAGATTTTAATTCCTCTTTCTTTATCCAGTCCCTGGATGAACTCAAGAATAAAGGCGATAGTACGAAATCGGCCAAGTATATCGGGGAAATCTACTTGAAAATGCTTGAAAAGATTACTCCCGACTTTGACAAGAAGCATATCCGCCCAATAATTGAGTTTCTCTATAGTGCAAGTGCTCAGGAAAATGCGAACAAGATATGTAACATTTATGGTTCAAGAGGCTATGAATTCTTGAGAGACATTTATGAGAGATACAATGCTTCTAAGTGATGACTAGGAGGGTGGCAAATGGTTTGATAAAGAAGCTTGACCGGAGATTTACAGCCGCCGATGTGTAAATTTTTACTTCGAATATCGTAATGAAAAGAGTAGTGCGGGGTCAAGGCTTCATCAATCCTTCCTGGTCTTGGAGCAAGAACCAGTAGAAAGCGGAGATCACGATAGCATGGTCGATCTTCCCTTTGCGAATCAATTCCGGGATATCAGCGAGAGGGATAAGCGCCACCTCGATGTCTTCTGTTTGGTCGGGCATGGGATCCCTGACTTTCGCGACGTTTCGAGCGACAAACGTATAACAGCGGTTGTTAAAGATGGCCGGGTTGGGATTGGACACACCGATCTTCACCATCTCCTCTGCCTGGTAACCCGTTTCTTCCAATAATTCGCGAGCAGCCGCTCCTTCCGGGGTATCTCCAGGGTCCACCAACCCTCCTGGGATTTCGAGGGTCACTTCTCTGGAACCGTGGCGGTATTGCCTGACCATCACCACTTGATGATCGGCGGTGAGAGGGATGATGTTGACCCAGTCCGGCGTCTCGATAACATAGAAATCGTGTTCGACACTCGTTCGGGGAGAGATAGTAGTATCGGCGCGTATTGAGAAGACACGGAAGGATTGTACGGATTGAGATCGAATGCAAGGCCACGGTTTGATCATTAGATTTCTCCTTCTTCAAAGCCAGTCTCATACAAAAAAATTCATTCTATTTGGGTTGATGTGGTTTGTCAAATTGCAAAGAGTGATTGAAAGTGTAGAATAGCGTGAGAGATAGAATAAGGAGCGACTCACAGCCCTCACCCGGCGCTTAACTCAAAAAGTCCGTGACATCCCGGTTGAATCGCTCCGGCGCCTCGATGGGGGGCAGGTGGCCAACATGGGTATAGGTCAGGAATTTGGCGCCTTGAATATGTGTGCTCAGGTGTTGGCCGTTCCCGTAAGGAATAAGCGAATCGGCGTCCCCATGGAGGACAAGCGTGGGTGCTGTGATCTGGTTGAGCCGGTGGCTGACGCCTTCCCACGCCATCACCGCACCGAGTTGCCGCTGATAGGATTCCAGCCTCATCGGTTTGGCTATGGCATTGCGCACCACCTGATATAAGTCTTCAGGATGGGACTGCATGTAGCCTGGTGCCGCGAGCGACGGATAAATACGGCGTACGTTCGTTTCGATGTCTTCATTCTCGACAGGCACGAGCAGGGTGGCTATCTCGGGCGTAGGGGGGATTTGTGTCGGCCCGCCCGCCGACGTGGAGACCAGAATCAATTTCTTCACCAACCCGGGATGGCGCAGGGTCAATTCCAAGGCAATGAAACCGCCCATGGACCAGCCCACAACGTAGGTCGTATTGAGATGGAGGCTTTGGATCAAGCCGGCCGCGTCATCAGCCATATCCGCGATGGTGTACGGCCCTGTGCCAAGCGCGCTGTCGCCCGCGTCGCGATTGTCCATGTTGATCACGCGATACTTTTTGGAAAGCGGATCAATCTGCTTCCACCAAGTGAGCCGCGAATTGCTCAACCCGGGGATGAGCAGCAGCGGATGACCGGTGCCATACTCGTCATAGTAAACACGATGCGATCCAGCTTGAACGGTAGGCATATTCTCTCCAGCAATCAGACCAGCGGGCTAACCTTACACTTCACCTCAGCCCGGAATGATTCGGGCAGATCTTCCTGCACAAATAGCATTTTTTCAGGTTGTATCCTTTTTCGTTAATATAGTTAGATAGCGGTCTGCATAACTTTTGATCAACGGTTTTTCCGTTAAGAGCGGATGGAGGGCAGGCTTCCAAACAGAGGGTACACTCTGAGGGGCAACCGACATAGGATGCCATGGTGTCCCCTTCCAACTCAGCCTCCAAGAGAATCGCCCCGAGTTGAATCATATTGCCAAAATCACGGTTTATGAGGAGCGTATTCTTGCCTAACACGCCCAAACCTGCAAGATGGCCGGCGTGACGTAAAGACAGAATAGCTCGACCATAGGAATCGTTGGGTACCCAGTGTTCATACGGATCATCGGACGGTATGGGCACGTTATGGATGCCCCACGCTTCAAGCTCCAATGATAATTCTAAGGTAAGGCGGTCCACTTCTTTTGTAATGATGTTATTTATGTGTGTGTAGGGAATGCAGCTCGATGCAAATAAAGACTCCGTGGGTAACCTTTTTGCAAAAACAAGAACCGATCTGCATTTGTCGTAAATATCCTTAGGATGGAACCCTTTCGGAGCATTGGTAAATCTATCGGCAGGTGAAATTCCACAAAGATCAGCACCTCTCTCTTTAACAGCGGACTTTAGCTTTGAAGAGGTGACCATGTGAATGCATCCTTCTATTTCATTATGCCATGGCACTGAATCGGCCGGAACGTGCCCCGCAAGCCCCGCCTTGCCTGCCTGCGGTAGGCAGACAGGCAAGGCGGGGTTAAGAGGCACAATATGAATGACATTACAATGCCGGGAAGCCCCGTCCTGTGGGCGGGGAGCTTCCCATTCCAGATTGTCTCAATCCATGTTCCTCAGATGGCCAGGCTTTTCAAAAACTCGATAAGCAGTTGATTGACCTCGGTTGGGCGCTCCTGCTGAATCCAATGTCCGGCACCGGGCACCAGAACCTTCTTTCTCAAGGCCGGCATCGTTATTTCCATGGTATTGAAGGTTTTGCGGTTCATCGCAACGACTGCATCAAACTCACCCGCGATGAACAGTGCAGGTTGATGAAGCTTCGCACCGTTCAGAAAAGGTGTAAGCTCCCAATTCCTGTCGATGTTCCGGTACCAATTCAAACCACCCCGGAACCCAGTGCGTTCGAACTCGCGCGTAAAAAAGGTAAGGTCTTGCTCGGTTAACCAGGCCGGAAGCGTCTCGGGTAGTGACCCCGTATCAAGAAACTTCTCCGACTTACCAAAGAGATGACCCCATCGTTTTTCCGGTGGCGGGTCTCCTGGAGCTGTGTAGAGGAATATGCCCATGGTTCTGCGGACGTCGGCTTCAAATTCCGCCTCCGCCTTACCCGGTTCTTGGAAGTACAACATGTAGAACTCCCGTTCGCCTGCCATTTTTTTCATTCCATCTGTTGGTCGACCAGACTCCCAGGATCCGGAGCGAAACGGTACGCTAAGCAGGGCAATGGCGTGGAAGAGGTCGGGCCGGAGCAAAGCACAGTGCCAGGCAACGGGCGCACCCCAATCGTGTCCGACAATGATCGCCCGTTCTTCCCCAAGGGCATGGATCAATCCAACCATATCGCCGGTCAACTGGAGAATATTATATGCCTCGATTGGCTCCGGCCGATCCGTCTGGCCGTAGCCGCGCTGATCCGGGGCCACCACGTGGAATCCCGCGTCAGCGAGTGCTGGAAGCTGGTGCCTCCAGGAGTACCAGCATTCTGGAAAGCCATGGCAGAGGATGACCAGCGGGCCCCGGCCCTGCTCAACGAAGTGTATCTTGATGCCATTCGTGTCGACAAAGCGGTGGTTCATTGTTGCCACAGTTCCTCCTCAGAAGCATGCATGTTTGTATTCAGAAAATCACTGCGTCGAACTCCGCCATTAGCGCCGTGCGCAGTACGGCATCGACATCAATTTTTATGTTGCCGTCATTTGGGCGTAATATACATCTTTTCCTGAATTTTTGGTAGTCCTGTTTCCCCAGAAAAAAGTCAGCACCATGTTTGATCCAATCGGCAGCGCCAAGCTCCGTCTTTTAGAGGGGCGTTGATTGGGAACCACACCTGCCTGCCGTTACAACTGCCTACGCGAAGCGGCTCCGGCGAAGGCGAGCACTTCTTCGGGCACGGGCTTTGCCCACAGGGCTCCACTTCCTGGCGGCGAAAAGAAATAGTGTACTTTCTAATTCGATCCACTCTTCGCCAGAAGGACCGTCAGCCGGGGAGTCGAAGGATTGACTTTGGGTAGGGCATCTCTTATAAAATTTAGATGTAATTCTTTGTTCCTCCACTTCCCCTTTTTTAAAACGGGGGTTAAGAGAATGCCTATGGGATACGTGGATCTCCACCTTCATACGACCGCTTCTGACGGGGTGCTAAGCCCATCGGAGATCGTGAGATATGCCAAGGCGAAAGGACTTCAAGCGATTGCGATTACTGATCATGACACCATCGAAGGGTGTGAGGAGGGATTGTCGGAAGGAGAGAGAATCGGTTTCGAAGTGATCCCGGGAATTGAAATTAGTGCAGAACATTCACCTGGCTCCATGCATATCTTAGGGTTTTTTCTCGATATCCATCATCCTATTCTCATTGAGAGGTTGGAATATCTGCAGAAGGCAAGGGCAGAAAGAAATCCGAAGATTGTTGAAAAATTGAATGGATTAGGGATGGATATTACCTTTGAAGAGGTACTGAGAGCCTCTGGGGGAGGGCAGGTTGGGCGGCCCCATTTTGCCAATGTGCTTTTAGAAAAGAAGTATGTCAGAAGTTTTCAAGAAGCGTTTGATCGGTTTCTGAAAAAGGGAGCCCCGGCCTATGTGGACAAATTCAGATTTACATCGAAAGACGCTCTGTATTTTATCAACGAAGCCAAAGGAGTGGCCGTGCTTGCTCATCCCAATACCCTCGGGATGAATGGATACTCAGAATTGGAGAAGCTTATCTTCCAACTCGTCCAGGAGGGGCTTAAAGGGATTGAGGTCTATTATCCTGAGCACGCTGCAGCGGAGACAGCACAGTACAAAACCCTTGCCGAAAGATACGGTCTTCTGTCGACAGGGGGGACGGATTATCATGGAATGGAAAAAAACCAATTGGACATCGGAGTGGGGAGAGGAGAGATGAAGCTTCCTTACTCCATCGTGGAGAATATCAAGGCGGTTCGAAGTCGGTCTTTATCGGGGAGGTAAAGAGTTGGTTATCCTTTTGTTGGTCGTAACGAGTTTGTTATGGGGATCGACCCCCATTCTTGAAAAAATGGGTTTGGCAAAAGTGGATCCTCTGATTGGCGTTACCGTTCGAAGCGCCATTGTCACGGCAGGCCTCTTGTTGTTCACCTTTCTATTGGGCAAGGGCAGGGCATTGATTGAATTGGATGGGAAGAGCATTCTTCTCTTTGGGGCGAGCGGCATGATGGCCGGTCTTTTTGGCATGTGGACTTATTACGGTGCCTTGAAAATGGAAGCGACCTCTAAGATCGTTCCCATTGCAGCCTGCTACCCTCTGGTGACCGCCCTTCTGAGTGTTGTGGTTCTCAAAGAAGGGGTAACTCTTCACAGGATTATTGGAACGGCATTGATCGTCTCAGGAATCTGGTTAGTCAAATAACCCTTCAACCTTCCCCTCCTCCCGTCAAGGGAGAGGGATGGGTTGAGGGTACAGATGGAGGAGAACATGAAGAGACGGAAAAAAACGAGTCGCTTGAAGGCAGCCCTGAAGAAGAAAAATGTTAAGCACTCCTTGAGAAAGTCTAAAGGAGAAAGAAAGTATCCAACCTAATCAAAATAGCAACGTGACTCGTGTCCGTGCCTGCGCGCTGTAGCGCTTCGGCGCGCAAGCGTGATTCGTGACCGTAACCCACGAATTTTCATATTTCGTTTGCGGCAAACCCACCATGGCCGATTTTGAATATCCCCGGCTCATCTTATCGGACCCTGAGGGGAATATCTTTGATCACCCTTCTTTGAACCTATTAGGTCGATCGGGAGATCGGTTTCTCCTGCCCCCTCCCTCAGAATTAGTGCCTCTGCCTAATGGGAGTCAACTCTTCACTTTACCCGGAAGGGTTCCAATCGGATGGGATGAAGAAAAAAGATCTTTTGTTCCTTCGAGAAAAGTCAGATTGGGGGAGAAAGAGGTGGAGGCTACAGCTGTGGCGGCTTTCCTTCCACCAGGATATATCCGCACCTTCCTTCCTGCTACCCAGCGGGAACCCAAAGCGCCCAGCCTTCCACTTTGGGCCTACAGTGCTGTGGGTTGGAAAGATGGGAAATTTTGGGCGCCAGGATTATTCATTGACCCCGATCCCCATTGGGATCCAAAATATTTCGAGAATGATCGCCTTTTAAAGAGAAAGGTGCACACCTTTCTTAGTAGAAATCCTAAAAATCGCCTCCTTCGACAACTTTCCAGGTGTGCCTTGGAATATCACTGCTTTGCGGCAAAAAATGTTTTTTTTCGAAGATGGGAATGCCCATTGCCTACTTCCCCTTCATGCAATGCAGATTGCTTGGGTTGCATCTCCCTACAACCCTCTGAATGTTGCCCGGCCTCACAAGAGAGAATCAATTTCGTTCCTACCGTAGACGAGGTTCTGGATGTCGCTTTACCCCATCTGGAAGAAGCAGAGGATGCGATTGTCAGCTTTGGTCAGGGTTGTGAAGGAGAACCGTTGGCCCAATGGAGGCTTTTGGAAAATTCGATTTTTAAGCTTCGAGAAGAAACCCGCCGGGGAACGATCAACCTCAATACCAATGGGAGTTTTCCAAAAAGGCTGGCGAAGCTTTGCGACGCAGGGCTTGATAGCGTTCGTATCACGCTCAACAGTCCCCATTCAAAATTCTACAAACGCTATCACAGGCCAAAGGGATATTCCTTTGAGGCAGTGGTGGATTCCTTGGCCCAGGCCAAAGGAAAAGGGATCTATACGTCGATTAATCTCCTCGTCTTTCCAGGGTTCACAGACAGAGAGGAAGAAGTGGAAGGGTTGACAGAACTGATCAGGGAAACGAACCTCGATCTCATCCAGATGCGAAACCTCAACATCGATCCAGACCTTTATCTCAAAATTATGGGAGGAGGTGAGGGGATAGGTATTTCTAAGATGATTGATATTCTAAAGAAAGAATTTCCTTTCCTCCAATTCGGTTATTTCAACCGCACCAAGGAAAATTTCTATCCCAATAAATAGGATTCAAGGGGTCAAGTGGTCGAGGCGTCAATCCCCCCAACCCTTGAACCCTTATTTAGGTTTTTTCAGCGATGAGGCTTGCCACCGCCTTTCTTCTTCTGCCCTCTTTAAAAATTCCTTCGCGATAGAATAGGATTCGGAAGTTTCTAAAGAGCCTGAGAGGTTCGTTGGGTTTTAAAAAATATTTAGCTTGTTTGGGCCCTCCTGTGCCGAGCATTCTTTGCTCAAGGAGGTAAGTCTCGAAAATCACCTTTCCACCTATTTTAAGTCCTTTTCTGATCCTTGGGATGAGACGACGTTTGAGAAAATAGAAATTAGCGACCAGGTCGTATCGCTCTTTTTCAATCTGATATTGGTCAAGGTCAACGAGAAACGCGTTGATCTTGACTCCTTTCTCTCGGGCTAATTTTTGGGTTTTCTTCAAACCTTTCTCAGAGATATCCACTGCATCCACTTCAAATCCATTTTGAGCCAGAAAGACTGCGTTTCTCCCTTCGCCAGCAGCGATATCAAGGGCTTTTCCTTTTGGAAGAAGATGGATATGTTTCTTTAGAAAAGGATTGGGTTCTTTCCCGAGGGCGAATTCTTTCCTCCCGAATCTTTTGTCCCATCTTTTTTGATCCGCTTTCATGGTGGTTCCGTAGCCCCACCCCTGCCTACCGGCAGGCAGGCTCGCCCTCCCCCCTTGAGGGGGAGGGGTGGGTGGGGGGAATAGATTTATACGTTCGCATTTTACAAGAGTTTTTAGAAAATTCAAATTCAAAAAAGAGATTTCTGAAGAAGTCGAGAAATCTCTGATTACATACCTGCGGGCAGGCAGGGATTAGAGGTCGTAGACCTCAAAAATTTTCCCTTGACATCAAAAAAGAACAGAGATATAAATAGTCTACAAATGTAGACCTAACCATTGAAATTCAAATTTCAAAGAGACCGTAGGGTCGGCCACCGTGCCGACCAAAAGGAATTAAGTGTAGGGTCGGCACAGCGGCCTGCCCTACATTAAATAAATATTAAACATAGGGTACAAAATGAAAAAAGAAAGAGAGTTGACAGAAACACAGAAGAGAGTATTCAATTTTTTGAAAGACTACCTTGGAGAAAAGGGATTTCCTCCAACGCTTCGTGAGATAGCTTCTCACTTCGGGTTGAGAGGACCTAATGCTCCGCAAAAAACCTTAAATATATTGGAGAGAAAGGGTTACATCCGAAAAGTCCCGGGAGTTTCGAGGGCAATTGAAATTTTAGGATCCAAGGTTGGCAGGCACAGTGGCCTGCCCTACAAAATGGGGTTTGTAGAGTCGGCCACTGTGCCGACTTTCCCAATTCCAATTGTGGGGAGGGTGCGAGCAGGTGAACCCATTCTCGCCATCGAGAATATCGAGGGTTACATCAACCTCGATCGGAGTTTTGCTTCATCAGGAGATGTTTTCCTTCTTCGTGTCCAAGGGGATAGCATGATCGATGCCCACATCCAGGATGGAGATTTTGCTCTGGTGAGACCCCAGCCCAATGCAGAGAATGGTGAGATTGTAGTGGCTTTAATTGAGGATGAAGCTACCATCAAGAGGATTTTTAAAAAGAGGGATTTGATCCGGCTTGAACCAGCCAACCCCAAGATGGAACCTATTGTCGTTAAAAAGGGGGAGAAAAAGGTCACCATTGTGGGAAAGGTAATAGGGATTTTTAGGAAACTTTAACATCAATTGCGGATTGCGGAATGCGGAATGCGGATTGAAATGGAAGGGTAAAGAGCGATTTTATTTTTGAGTGGAATAAGGTAGAAATGCCTAAAAGGGGGAAAGATATGAATCAAGAAGAGATGAAACAAAGAACAAAGTTGTTTGCACTTGGTGTTATTCAACTCGTGGAATCACTTCCCAAGGAGCGAACGGCAGAAATACTTGGTAGACAATTGTTGCGATCAGGGACTTCAGTTGGATCGAACTATC
The DNA here is from genome assembly GCA_963827685.1 of uncultured delta proteobacterium. Classification (GTDB taxonomy): domain Bacteria; phylum Desulfobacterota; class BSN033; order BSN033; family UBA1163; genus UBA1163. The sequence goes on from CAWHBU010000004.1 coordinate 715,425, forward strand.
GGAGTGCTTGCCGAGCCAGGTCTATCGCAGACTTTATTTCTAAGATGGGTATTGTTGAAGAAGAAGTGGACGAATTATTGTATTGGATGGAGTTATTAATCGAAGCTGGGATAAAAGTTAACATGAGAATGGAAGCATTGATGAAGGAAGCGGGAGAAATTCTAGCCATTACCGTTGCCTCAATAAAAACTGCGAAAAACAAAAAACTTAGTAGTCGGAAATAGATCAGATTTTTATTTAAAATTCGCAATCCGAAATCCGCAATCCGAAATAGATTCATGGACGACCGCATTATTCTTCACATCGATATGGATGCTTTTTTTATTTCAGTGGAGCAGAGGGATAATCCATCGCTCCGGGGAAAACCTGCAGCGGTTTGTGGCTCTCTTTCTCGAAGTGTGGTGACTTCGGCCACCTATGAGGCAAGACCTTATGGAATTCGGGCGGGAATGTCGACCTAGGAGGCAAAAAGGCGTTGTCCTCAATTGATCCTCGTCAAAGGGGATCATTCCAAATACACAGAGACAGCTGCCCGGATCTTCTCTATTCTGAAAGGATATACGCCCTTGGTGGAAGTCGCCTCTATTGACGAGGCCTATCTCGATATTACTCAATCCCTACTTTTATTCCAATCTCCTTTCCTTATTGCCCAATCGATCAAAGATCAAATCCGTGAGAGTGAACAATTGACCTGCTCCATCGGAGTGGCTCCGAATAAACTCCTTGCGAAGTTGGGGAGTGGTTTGAGAAAACCTGATGGGTTGACAGTAATTGAAAAAAACGATGTCGGGAAAACATTAGAGGACCTTCCCGTTTCAAGCCTTTTTGGAATCGGTCCAAAACTGACAGAGACGCTCAATTCAATCGGCATTTTTACCTGCGGTCAATTGGGACAATTTCCAGTCTCGGATTTAACAAAAAGGTTCGGTGTTATCGGTGAGAGGCTTCAGGAAATGGGTTTGGGTTTGGATGATAGCCCGGTTGTTCCATTTGATGAGGAAGAAGATGCCAAGTCAATCAGCCATAGTGTCACTCTCGAAGAAGACACTTCGGATCCGAATATCCTGAGAAAAGTTTTGCTTCAACTTTCCGAAAGGGTTTCAAGAAGGATGAGGAGAGAAGGGTTTTATGGTAAGAGGATTGCCCTTACAGTCCGTTACTCAGATTTTTTTACCTTCTCAAAACAAAGAACCCTTTCCAAATGGATTAACAGCGGCAACGAAATATTCCAGTACGCCTTTGAGACCTTTAAATCAGTCTCCCATCCAAAACCGATTCGTCTCCTGGGAGTGGGGGTATCTCTTTTAAAAAAGGAATGGTGCCAGTTGGATCTTTTTGAGAAAAGGGAGAAGAAAGATAATCTCCTAAAAGCGATGGACCGCGTGAACGAACGATTCGGAGATTGGACGCTCACCTGGGCAGGGCTTTATTAAAAAGGGATACAAGGGAGCTCAAATTAGATTTTTTTTGAGTCAACGCCGTAAATATGTGGACTTCACAAGTCAACAAAAAAAGACATGGTGATGTTTGAAAATTACGGGTTGAAAGTGAGCGTAACAGCCCGTCCTGCCACGAGGCTTTACCCAATAACCCCCTTATTAGGCAAGTTTCAAGACAAACACCTCATTTACCCTGAAACACCTGCCGTAGATCAGCGAGCCAAGTTCGCCTCAAACGGGAAAAACTGCTTCCCCTCGCAAACTTGGGCCAGTTCTTATCCCAGACGATTCAAGTCAAGGAGAATGGCAGTATCTCAATTGACCCGGCAGGAGGCCCAAGGGAGTGTTTTTGAATAGATCGAAGTTTTCTACAACCGGATCAGAAGACACTCCTCTTTGGACTCTTGTTCTCCTGCTGAGTTCGAAAAAAGGATGGGTGAAACTTAATTGGCTGTCCGCTTTTTCGCGTAAAGATCGGGTTCATTGGTAAAGAATGCGCGATCCATATCTTCCCTATCCATATTTTCCAAATCTTGCAAAGAATATCGGATTCCAGAAACCAGTGTTTCCTCCCCCACAGTTTGAGGATCACTTCTTTTGGCAGCAGACTTCTGGCTGGCGGCACAGCTAAGGGAAAAAATAGCTGCGATGACTAAGGTCAATAAGCTTTTCGATTTCATAAAGAACCTCCTTTTTTGGTAGATGTATGAAGGATTGCGCAAGTAGTATGCCGTTCGTATCAATCTGCAATAAGTATTTAAAGTTTCAGCATTTTATTGATAATGACGCATGAATTGAGTGACAATTATTGGCAATTTTTTCGGTCAAGATTGCTGAATTCCATGAAGTATTGTTATGTTGGGGGGATTCAAAAATGAAGTTCGGAAAGGAAGTGTTTGTTAAACCTATATCTCTTAACTTAGGGTAATCGCGCACCCCCTATTCTCGAAGGGCAGAAAGCAGTTTTTCTACTTGATATTCGGATTTCTCTTCGGCCTTTTGCCATGTTTGAATCGTTGAGTAACATTTTTGTAATTCTTCAACCACGGCATTGACGGGGCGAAGAGGATCGGAGCCGATGGTCAAGGCGGCCACCATCATCAGCCACCAAAGCATCTCCTCAAAAGCTTCTTTGTTGAACCACCAAATATCGTTGCACTGGTTCACCTGCAAAAATTGCTGAATATCACTATCCTTCAACAATAATTCTAATATTCCATGAGCTTGCTCTTGGTCGGATGGCTTCTCCTCAAACCACCGTTGATGACCCGTGAGCCATTTGATGACTGTCAATGAATTCCATGCAACAGTTTCTTCAAGCCCCAAATCCCTCAGAACGCCAAAGATCGTTTTCCCAAACCCCCATTCCTCAATCCAAGTACGGCTCTGCCCTGCAAAGTCCCTGTGATTGACCACCTTGCCGAGGGTATGGACAAATAACCAACTGAAAAGTGTCGCCCAGGTGGTTGTTGAACCGGTCAGCTTCTTGTGCAGGTATTCTGCTGCGGCTTTGACTCCTTTTGGTTGGAGCCGTGAGTAGCGGCTGGTAATGATGGGCAGGTATAAAATGGCTTCCAGTTTACGCCTTATCTCTTGGACAATCGTCGTCTCATCTTCTTTCCCCCCGCTGAGCTGTTTGGTTTCTTGGAGAAGGCGGATCATTTTCTTTTCTATCTCTTCCATCAGTTTTTGATCGAGTTGGGCCTGTGGTTGGCTGATGCGTGCCTCCATCAAGCGGTGGAATGTGTCCACATTAACCAGCCCTTTGAAAGCCTCGTGCAGAGGCTGCAGCAACATCTCTTTCAATGCGTCTTCAATACTGGGTACGCCACGGCCATTTAAATCATTGGCTATCTGGGCATAGTGACGCCATTGGTTATCCCGAACTTCTCTAAAATCGATGAATACATGATACTTGTAGGCACCCAGCTCCACATACAATCCTTTTTTGCACAATTCCTCGCTGTTACGAATGTATTCCAGGCCGGTCACGTTGTCCCTGAAAATGGAGAAATAGGATTGATCATCGTGCAATCCGAGGCCTTCTCCCAAATCTTTCTGAATTAATGTGCGTTCATCCCCTTCAGCGGGCTTGATCGAATAGGCGACGGAGGACCGGACCCAGCCTCGGGCGGACTCATATTTGTTATGATAGATGATTAAAGATCGCTGCTCGCCGGATCGATTGGAGTAAGCGAATACGTTCTCATTGACATAGCCCTCTGGAGAGAAAAAATCGTAAAGCAGGAAATTCTTTACGTCAGAAAAATGATGACGTCGCTTCATCAGTGGAAAAATCTCTTTTTCATGCCGCTGGATTAGTTCCTGGTCCGGTTGTTCATCCCATTTGGCGTACCGGTATTCCATTCCATATTTCTCGTTGAATCCTTCGGCCTGGCCATGGGCAAACATGGGGAGTCCGGGCATGGTCACCATCATTGTGCATACGCCGAAGTATTTATCTCCCTTGCCAAATTGAGTCACAGCCGTTTCCTCATCAGGGTTGCTCATAAAATTGACAAATCGTTTGAGGACCTCAGGATTGAATTCGAGCGTGTTCTTCATGACGGAGCGGTATTTGGCGTTTTCTTCGTCTTTCAGCATGTTCATGAAGGCGCTGTTGTAAACCCGATGCATCCCCAAGGTTCGGACGAAGTATCCCTCCAGCAACCAGAAGGCTTCGGCCAGTAATAATGTATCAGGGGCTTCCTGAGCCACACGGTCCACCACCTGACGCCAGAATTCTTCGGGTATGAAACGGTTGAATTGTTCTTTCGGCATGCCGTGTTCCGCTCGGGAAGGAATGGCTCCGCCTGTGCCCGGTTCCGGGAACCACAGACGTTGATAATGTCGCTTCGCCAAGGTCATGGCCGCATCGAAACGGATGACAGGAAATTTTCGGGCGACGTTAAGGATCGTTTGAATAACCGCCTCTCTCACGTCGGGGTTAAGGTAGTTCAACTGGGCCGTATCATTCCAGGGCATTCGAGTCCCGTCGTTGCCGTGGTAGATGAACTTTTCGTTGCCGTTCCTCCGGTCCACCCTTTTGAAGACCACGGCTGCGTCACTCCGGTCGAAATAATGATCTTCGAGATAAATCCCTACTTCCCCATGCCACGAGAGGTCTGGTCCATTGAAGCGATAAGCAGGAAAGGGACTATAATCCAGGGAAACAAACCACTCCGGATGTTCGATGACCCATCTGGAATCAATGCCCACATGGTTGGGTACCATATCGCTTGCCATGCGGATGCCTCGCCTCCAAGCCCGGTCTTTTAAATTCTGAAACGCTTCTTCACCTCCGAGGTCGCTTGCGATCTCGTAGTCGAACAGGGAATAAGCCGAAGCCACTGCATCGGGATCGCCCAACAGCTCTTTGATTCGTTTGGATGCGAGGCTTCTCTCCCACACGCCAATCAGCCACAAGCCGGTGAAACCCCAACGGGCTAAGAGATTCAGTTCTTCATCAGGAATTTGATCGAGCCGGTAGATGGAGCGCCGGTATTTCCTGGAGAGTTGATGGAGCCACACATAAACATTTTTTGCCATGAGAACCAACTTGGGCATCCAGTCGAGATCAAAACTAAAGCGTTCCGGTTCCTCTTCCATTCCGAGAAATTCATAGACCTCCGCAGGAGCACGGCCCCAAAATGCCATTCTCCGCAATTCCGCAATTTCTTCCTCTTTAATCAAGTCGAGACTACTGAGAAGTCGTAAGAGATAAGGGCCCAGTAAATAACCCCATTTGTCCCGGATGTATGCCAGCTGTCCTGAAAGCGAGTGGGGAGCTGCCAGGGCAGGGCTACGAAGCATGTCGACGAGGTTCTGATGATCAGGCCCAAACAAAGGCTGGTTGTCAAAGAAGGGATGGAGAGCTTCAATGATTTGCAAGTAAAACGTATCCTTTTCCAGTGCAATGTCATCGAACAACTCGATAAAAGGAGAAAAGGCTGGATTCGTATTGGCCAGCCAGAGCATGAGCATCTCTTCCAATACAATCAACCGGTGAGGGACTCCCGCTGTTTCTCCTTCTAAATAGGTATTAAGTTCCACTTCACGGCGATAGACGGCTACCGCTGGAAATTCATCGGCAAATCTCCGTAGGGCCTCATCCACTTTTTGTTCACCCAGCTTCTCATAGAGCCAATCCAGGGCCTGTTGCATCACCTGCGCATTCTTTTCACCCCGATACAAGCCCACAACGTAATGGAGGATTTCGTCAATCAACCCCATGGCATTGATGTGGCCGGCTTTAACGGCTTGGTCGGGGAAGGTGATCAAATCTCTTTTTTCATTTATTTTCGCGACAAATAATCTTGCGGCATGAAAGTTGAGGAAAATGATATTTCCGGTAAGGGAAAACAAGGATTCATCAAATTGGTAGAAATCCCTTACCTTCCGGGAGATGTGAAACTCCATCATCATAGCGTTCTTCCTATTTGTCATCCTATTGAATATACAAATATAGGCTATTCTTCTGATTGACTCAAGCGAAATTATAAACCCAAAAATAGATATTGAAAAAGACAAACCCCAAAAAACTCCCCTCCCCTGGCGGGAGGGGATTGAGGGGAGGGGGATGAAAATGGTGATAATGCACCCTCACCGCGCCGTCGCCAAAGCGGCCTGCCTGCACGACCTGCTCGCCGAAGAAGTTCTCCGGCACACGAGAGCTTTTCGGCGAAGGCAGGCTATGGCGCGTCGGCGACCCAGCCCTCTCCCCTGCCTTCGCCGAAGCGGCTTCGCGCAGGCAGGCATCAAGGAGAGGGGGAACTGGGTCGAGTCAATGTCTATTTTTGGGATGAATCTTCATCAGAGAAAAACCTGTTACCGGTAATGAATGATGACAAAAAGTGAGAATATTTTTTAATGTTGTGCTTGTGTTTATCACTCTTTTCCGATATGCTTCACCCGATGTCTAATTATAAACACGTTCTCGCCTTGAATCCCTATTTTGGGGATTCTACCGCGCTGATGGGACTCTTCCCTCCGACCGGCCTTGAGTACATCGTTGCAAGCATGAAAGATCTGGTGGGGAAGGTGACACTTCTCGATCTTCGACATGAGAAAACCTACCAGGATCCGAAGGCACTCAGCAAGTTTATCAGGGACGAAATCGATCTATTATGCATCAGTATCCGGTGGCGGTCCCGGTTTGAGGACGTCTGTGAATTTGTCTCTCAGCTGCCTCCTGAGGTTTGCACCATTGTCGGAGGCTACCAGGCGACGCAGGAAGTCGAGTATCTGTTCAAGCGCTGTTCGAATATCGACATGATTGTGCGGGGCGAGGGTGAAGATATTATCAAACAGGTCGTCACCGGGGTCCCGTACAAGGATATCCGCGGGCTTTCGTACCGGGAGAATGGAGGAGTTGTCTACAACGAAATCCATCCCCTGCCTGACATCATGCGTATCCCGTTTCCTGACCGGTCCCTGAGAAAACAGGATTACACCATGGAGAAATTCGGTGTCCGGCTCACCAGCCATACGTTTGATACGATACTGACTACGCGTGGATGTCCGTTTAATTGCAAGTTCTGTACCTTCAGTCTCAATCCGCTGGGACAGAAAAGGAGCTATACGGAACGACCGCTTGAATCGGTCATCGAGGAATTGAAGACGGTTACGGCTGATGTGGTGCTTTTCAGCGATGACAACTTCTTCACGAACCCGGAAAGAAGTGAACGGCTTTGCGATCTGATTATCGAGAACGAGATCAAGAAGATCTTTGTCGTCCAGGCGCGGATTGATATGGCAAAGCATCCCAGGGTGCTCGAGAAGGCGGCAAAAGCGGGTTTCAAGGTCTTCCTGATCGGGATCGAGTCGCCGCACGACTGGATCTTGAAGCAAATTCAGAAGGGGATTACCCAGCAGCAGATTCGGGAGGCGTTTGCCGTCCTGACGCAATATGACTTCTATCTGCATGGGTACTTCATCTACGGCAACATCGGCGAGACAGAAGAAGAGATGCTCTATATCCCGGAGTTTGCGAAGGAGATCAAGCTGGATTCCATCAGTTTTCAGAAACTCCGTATCGAGAAGTTTTCATCCTTAAAGAAAGTGGTTGAAGAAACACCGGGCTACTATTACAACCGCGTCGGCGGTTCCGTGTATTCTGACCGATACGGGCGCAAGGAGTTGAAGCAAATCCGAAACCGGATCCGGTCGAAATTCTACGATCTGCGACAGGTCATTGATATTATCAGAAAAGCCCATCGAATTGGGCTTGTCAGTGGCCGCGACTTGACGAAGGCCCTTCTTAATCTGCCTGTTTTTTTGTATGGGATAGTTAGAAGGGAAGCACGAGTTTGGATGAGGATGATTTAGGGAAGAATATATTTTATCTCAGGCCAATTTCTGAGAGCTTAACGAATCTGAATCCCCTCTTTTTCATTTCTGGAATGGCCTCTATGACTCCCTCTGCTGTTTGTCCTTCAGGATGGTTCATGTGCATCAGGATAATGGATGAGGTAGGGGCATTCCATAATGCCTCTTTCACTTGTGTCTTTGAGTAGGTAGCCCCGGCGTCACCCCGAACACTGAAATTTACCACTTCATACCCCAAGGCATTGGTGACCTGTACACAAATTTCATCGCAGTAGGCCGCGGCGGGCCGGTAATATCTTGGTTTGCGACCGATCAGATTTAGAATTTTTAACGCATTCAATTCTACTTCGTCATAAATCTCTCCAACACTTTTTGTCCCTCTTATTCCATAAACCGATCGGCCAATGGCAGAGCATGTCCTGTGGTTCAAACCGTGATTTTCAATTTCGAATAGAGGATTTTTTGTTAGGTTCTGAAAAATATCAGGGTTCGCATCAATCCACTTGCCGCTGATGAACAACGTGACGGGAATCGCCTCGCTGGTCAAAAAGTCGATTAACTTAGCATCATATCTACTCCCCTTCGGGCCGCCACAGGCGTCGAAGGTCAATGCTAAAACTTTCTGGTCTGTGTTTAATCTGGTTTTGACTCCCTTAACTACCTCTCCCCATTCTTGCGGAGCTTTGCCCGCGAAGGTTGAGATGATCCGTTCCCTCGTTTGTATTTCTTGAGACAGTCCTGATTCAATGCTCCAGAGGAAAAAAAGGAGGGTATAGATCAGAAACTTCAAAATCATTTTGCATCTATCTCTGTTCATGCATCTCTTTTAACCTGAAGCAGCCCTGCTATTCAATCCCCCTCGTCTTTACCCTGTTAGATAAAACTCAATCTATACCCACGTCAGACTAATTCTTCCATCTAACAGGGTGAATCCTCTCCCCCAAAGAGGGAGGGGACAATTGGGGAGGAGGCAATTTCGGGCAGAATTAAAAGTCCGGCATTTAGCATCTCGACCTGCAGATTGTCCGCGTTCAACCTGCTCAAGGTTGAGGAAGAGCTTTCTGCGGTCGATCTTCGCCTGGCGCGGGTCTATATCGAAAACAAGGGCTATGAGGATTTGATCGCTTGCTTTGAGAGGCCAAGAGTGGTCATTGCGAGGAGCGTTAGCGACGTGGCAATCTCAGGGATTGCTTCACTTCGCTCCCAATGACAGTTCCATTTGAGTACAAACTATAATATGCTCCGAGCAGTAAATGGTATCCTTAAGACTTTGAAAGGGAAATTCATTCTCTCGATCAATGATCATCCGCAGATCCTGAAAACCCTTAAAGGATTCCGCATCTCGAAGGAGAAAACCCGTTATACAGCCGGCCACACCTCCCCGAAGCAGACGACCGAGCTCCTGATTTCGAATTATTGAAACGAAGAAGTCGGCATTAAGATCACCCTTGGAAGAGCATTGGAATCCCCGCTCAAGAGTACTTCCTGTACTAAATGTTTTACAGATTCGATAAAAAAGTGTATATTCCAACCAGTAATCCATAGCAGAATATTTATACCGACTGCTGATACTATCCCTAAAATGGAAGCATGTCCGCACCAATTGTGGATGTGAGCGAGTTATGCGATATTTTGTCGAGCAAAAGATTGGGGGAGGCTATTAATGTTTTACAATCTAAAGCGACTAAACAATATTTTAAAAGTAATAACGATACCTTTACTCATCTCCTTATCCTTATCTCCCGTTGTGTATTCACAAGAACAGGAGAAGGATGTAACTATATTAATTAAGAAACTGAAGGATAAAGACGTAGGTGTCCGAGAGAATGCAGTTGTAGACCTTGTGTGGACAAAAGATGCCCGTGCCATCGATGCCCTAATTACAGCATTGAAGGATGAAGACGCAGGTGTCCGAACGAAAGCAGCCTTGGGTCTTGGGGAGATGAAGGATGCCCGTGCAGTTGAGCCTTTGATTGCTGCATTGAAGGATAAGGGTAAATATGTTCGATGGAGTGCAGCCGTTGCCCTTGGGGAGATAAAAGATGCCCGTGCCGTCGAGGCCTTAATTACAGCATTGAAGGATGAAGACGCATTTGTCCAATGGGTTGCAATATTTGCTCTTGGGGAAATAAAGGATGCTCGTGCCATTGAGCCTCTGATTGCGATATTGAAGGATAAAGACAAATATGTTCGAGAGGGAGCTGCCTTAGCCCTTGGGGGGATAGGCGCATCTGCAGTTGAGCCCTTAATTACAGCATTGAAGGATAAAGATGCAGGTATCCGGGGGAGTGCCGCCTTAGGCCTTGGGGAGACAAAAGATGTCCGTGCAGTTGAGCCTTTGATTGCTGCATTGAAGGATAAAGCAGCAGGTGTCCGATGGCAAGTCGCCGTTGCCCTTGGGGAAATAAAAGATGACCGCGCCGTTGAGCCTTTAATTACAGCATTGAAGGATAAAGACGTAGGTGTTCGGCAGAATGTGGCCCATGCTCTTGGGGAAATAAAGGATGTCCGTGCCATTGAGCCTTTGATTGCAACATTAAAGGATAAAGACAAAGAGGTTCGAGAGAAAGCCGCCGATGCCCTTGCGGAGATAAAGGATGCTCGTGCTGTCAATGTTTTGCTTACCGCCCTAAAGGAGAAAAGGTTAGAGATAATAGCTGGTGCCTACGCATTTTTTATTCGGAAAGGCAAACCTGGAACAGAGGATATCCTTATTGAGGCTTTGAATAAATATTTCACTATGGAAAGGGCAAAGGATTTTCTAAATTGTGGAAACAGTAAGTTGGAAGAAGCTGCAATCCTATTGGCAAAAGAACATGGTTATAATTTAAGGCATCTGCCTAGCGATAAACAAAGTCTCCTATGGGGACAGGAGAAATGAATCTTTGTCCGACAAAAACGGTCGCCTAAGCCATTGCAAAAAACCAACGTGCAAACCCTTGGGGCTTCTTCTGCAACAGAAACGTCATGCAGATTTCTTTCAGTAATCTTTGCCATTCAACAGGGGGCATAGGGTCAGGTCTTGCAATCACACATTTCCTTTCCTAGAACAAGACAGGATGTCATCCATAAAAGAGTTGGTGTATTCGAATGCGGAATTCGGGTGGACTCCCAGGGGACGGGACGCAGTTAAATTTGTTAAGTAAGTGCGGTTTGCTTTCCGACCAAACTCCCGCCCAAATGCTCCTTCCTGAAACTTTCACTTCCCTAATTTTTGAAAAAGGGGTATATTACAACCCATAATACACAATTGACAACCCTGATTCTAAGGGGTGGTTAATTTTTTTTATTTATTATAATGCTGCAGTATAATATTGCTTTAAACAATATTATACTGCAAAAAGGGCCATTTAAACGGCTGAAAGACTCGGTTTTTGGAGGTAACGTCACAACAGCACAAAAAACAATGTTGAGCAGTGGAATAATTACTATCAAAGAGATTTAGTGTTATACTGCAAGATAGCTTAGGTCCAAAATGCTCAAGACGCACATTACCGATCTAACGCTTTGACAAATGAGTGAGATAATGTTGAACGCTGAAATACTTGAACAAAATAGACTTGATGTATCAGAAAAGAGCAGGTCTAACATCTTTAACTGGCGCGGTCAATTCACGCCACAATTCATCGAGTACATGCTTGATGCTTTCGCAACTCCCGGCTCGCTCGTTGTCGATCCGTTTTGTGGCAGCGGAACGGTCTTGCTTGAAGCTGCTGCAAAACAAATGTTGTCATTGGGGTGCGAAATCAACCCTGCGGCATACGCAATGTCGAAATTCATCGGTCTTGGGAATCTCCCAAGAGATCAGAGAGTATACCTCTTTCGCGGTGTTCAAGATAAGGTTTTTCATTTGGCTAAATATTATCAGGCTATCCCAACGTTTGTAGCAAACGTTGATTTCAGACAACAGTACAAGAATCTTCTATATTGCGCATCCAAACTATTCGCGACAATGCAGGGGAAAAGTGAGTTATTGCTTGCGCTGATTATTTTGATGCGGGTAGAAAGTAATGGTCGTGGCGACTTAGAGAGTTCACTTCGTAAGGCCTGCGTATCTGTTCGAGAAGACCTTTACAACTTACCTTTCACAGAAAAGAAAATTGAAATCGAGCTATGTGATGCTCGAAAGACTCACGAGAAACGCCTATCTTCTGCTGATCTCATAATCACAAGTCCACCCTATATCAATGTATTTAATTATCACCAGAATTTTCGGGCGTTACTTGAAATAATAGGGTTTGATTTATTAAAAGTGGCAGAGAGCGAGATTGGCTCCAATAGGAAGAACAGAGGCAATAGATTCCGTACAGTTGTTCAGTATGCTATCGAGATGGAGCAGTGTCTGGTCAGCTTTGGGATGACCCTTAAGAATGGTGGCACCTTAATTCTTGTTGTTGGTTATGAATCAAATGTTCGGGGCATTCCATTCACCAATTCAGGAATCCTTCGGGAAATTGCTGAGTCTCTCGGATGCTATTATCTCAAGGGTGAACGCCATCGCGTATTTGTGAACCGTTTTGGTAAATCTATAAGAGAAGACATTCTTATTTTGAATTCTACAGGCAATATCCCAGCTCAAGGTGTGGCGCGCCAGATTGCCGAAAGGCACCTTAAAGACGCTTTGAAACGGGCTGATGGCGAGGTCCGTGACAACATCATGGCAGTTCTATCAGATATAGCTGCGATTCCTCCATCGCCGATATTCAGCATAAGAGGAGTGATTTGATGCCACAGACGCCCCATAAAGACAAGTTGTTGGCAGCAATTAGCAACCCAAAATGCGAGGCTGCCGATATTGCCATATTAAAAGAATGTCTTGCCAGATACGAGACATGGATTGCTGATATGGCGAAAGTTGATCTCAACGGAAAAGATCGTGTTTTTGGACTCACCAAGCTCTTGAATGCGTATAAGGATGACTTGGAAGTTGAAATAATCATGAAATCCCAGTCCCCATTTTTGATCAGACAAAAGGGTCAACTCAAATTGGACAATTCGGTATTTGAGGAGTTCCTGATGTACCTTGTTGACAGCAGGATTCTGGATGGACTACCTGCCTTTTCACTTGATATCGGCCCGCAGACTGCATTCATGTCGCTGGCGTTCACACCAGCAAATCTAAATGCACTCGGTGGGAAACCGGCAGTGGAGGTCAAAGAGAAAGACGCTGACTTTGCGCTGGGAAAGACAATTCACTATAAGTTTTCACCAGATTCAAATTTCCCATCAACAAAGACAACAGAGGGCCAGCTTATGCTGGCCGTATTAGCAGCAGAATGTAAAGTGAACCTTGATAAAACAATGTTTCAAGAGGCTGCGGGTACTGCATCTCGCTTAAAACAAGGCTGCCCAATGTCAAGATATTACCTGCTTGTAGAATACTTAGATATGGAACCAGAGGATTGTCGGTTGACTGCAATAGACAACGTCTTTCTCCTGCGTCATGCAAAGCGTTTGCCATTCGGGAAACGCACTCAATACGATGAGGTGAAGGCGCAGCATCACTACAAGCCTATTGATTCAGAAATCATATGGAAGTTTTGCCAAGAGATACAGTCTTTTTTGAAGGCTGTGTGGTACGACCCCGGAAAGGCGCTTGACAGAGGCTCTTTCATATAAACGCCCAACAAAATCATGCAGCGAATCAAGGAAATCGGTGTCAGGTCTTGACGGCCTGTTGCTCAAAAGCCCAATTCAAAAATATCTGAAAATTTAAGTTTCGATGAATGATAGCCGGGGGTAAATAGAACCAAATAGCACCATTTGGCCAATTTTAAAGCTCATCAGCTCCTTAAAATCTGAAAAAGACCTTATCTCCCTTGTCACAGCCCCTTTGATCTGCTCCATCATTACCGATGGAGGGTATAGGGTCAGGTCTTGCAATCACACATTTCCTTTCCTAGAACAAGACAGGATGTCATCCATAAAAGAGTTGGTGTATTCGAATGCGGAATTCGCGTGGACTCCCGGGGGACGGGACGCAGTTAAGTTTGTTAAGTAAGTGCGGTTTGCTTTCCGACCAAACTCCCGCCCAAATACTCCTTCCTGTACTATTGATTTTCAATTTTTGTTACGCGGTACAACATTTCAGATGGAAATCATGTAGGGTGGATTCGCCTGACTTAAACCATTCAACAGCATATTCATGTGTCGGAGTCTAAATTTTGAGTATAATCCTGACCTCAGCAGAGCCGAACCCTCCGATCATCTCAAGAGTCCGGGCCACATACTGCTTTATTAGAATCAAAGCACCTTTTCCATATTGTCCGCTGGTTTATTTTGCAATTTGGGCTTAACTTTAAAATCTACGGGTTTGTTAAATCAATTTTTATCAGCTTTTTCAGGGGTTGTTTGAAGATTAACGATTTTTCTTGACATTTAGCAGAGGATGGTATCTAATAAAAATAGATTTAGTTGCAAACAGTCCTTTTTAGGACGACCGAAAACCCGCAAAGAACTCAAAACAGCTTCTTTGCGGGTTTTTTTATGGATACTCCAAGGGCCTCTTACCAGGATCTACTAAAAGTTGGAACTAGATGTGAAAGGAGGTGAGGGATCTAAAGGCTTGATATTTCTACTAACTACTAACTAAGGAAGGAGGAAATTGCTATGAAGACCGATGCGGAATTGCAACAACATGTTATGGATGAGCTCAAGTGGGAGCCGACCATTCGTGCGGCGGAGATTGGTGTTGCTGTCAAGGAGGGAGTGGTGACTCTTAGCGGCAGCGTTGACAGCTACGGTAAGAAGTGGGCTGCCGATCGTGCTGCCAAGCGGGTTTTTGGCGTCAAGGCAGTAACTGACGAGATCAAGGTCAAGCTGACTAGCTATTACAAGCGCGCCGACAAGGATATCGCCCAGTCGGCGTCAAACGTTCTCGACTGGAATCTTTGGATACCGAGTGACCGCGTCAAGGTGAGGGTGCAGGATGGTCAGATCACTCTGAGTGGCGATGTGGATTGGTATTACCAAAAAGAGCGCGCGGAGGATGCCGTACGTCACTTAGTAGGGGTATTGGGAGTCATCAACTCGATCACTGTCAAACCGCCAGTGCCGGAGGTGAAAGCGTTCGAGGTGAAGAACAAAATCGAAGACGCACTTAAGCGCAATGCCAGATTATTATTAGCGGCCCAAAAGATTCAGGTGGAAAGTTCACGTAGCAAGGTGATTCTCCGTGGCAGCGTAGGCTCCTGGGCAGAGTATGAGGAAGCTGAATTCGCTGCTTGGTCAGCTCCCGGCGTGTCTCAGGTCGAGAACAAACTAACGATTACAGGTTAGACTAAACTGGCAAAATGTTCCTATCTTTTCTCTTTTTTGGACCGCAATTTGTACCAAACCGCAGCCAACGCATACGTGTGCTCTATCATGGGTCTGCTCCACTGGAAGGGAAGCCGCTTCCTCAAGGCCTGAGATGAAGGAGCGCAGATCTCTGAGTTGACTTCATTCTACGAGGCTGCAAAGGTGATGTACCCTTTGTGGTACCAGAACTTTCCCTTTGAACGCTGGATTGGATTTCTGGAGTCATTTAACTTGATCCTACGACGAGAGTCGTCCCTTGCGTCTTTTACCTCGTTTCATTTTGCACTTCACCGGCATTACACTTTGTTGGCACTATATTGTCACCGTTATTTTTTGTCAGCGTCTGATATGGGCCGAGGGGAGATCTCTTGCGACAGCGCAAAATAGAGGGGTTGTTTTTAGTCATTGTCAGAATACATGCCGCATTTGTAGGTTAACGATTTCCCTTGCTTTCTAGCAGAGAATAGTATATTAAAGAAGCGTAATCTAGATGCGAAGAGTCCTTTTTTGGACGTGAGACCCGCAAAGAACTCTAAACAACTTCTTTGCGGGTTTTTTTTATCAAGCCTTATCTTAGGATATATTTAATATTTAGTTACCAGGTTTTGTTCATTAAAAATTTGAGAATAAAAGGAAGAAATTAGAAAGGAAGCCAAGGAGAAAATGGCGATAGTAAATTTACACAAAGAATTAGACAAGGGAAAACTGGAGGCTTTAGTTGAGATTTTTGGAAAAATTAATAAACTTGAATTTGAGGAAATGTTGGAATTTTTAATCCATCAGACTATCGAAACTCTTGGGGTGAAAAGATGCGCTATTTTTAAAGTTTTTCCTGAGCCAGAGATAGTGGTATTGTTAGCCGGAGAACCAAAAAATCAGCATGGGGTAGGCATGAAATTCTCTTTCAAGGATTTAGGAGCGCTAAAAGAGGTCGTTGGGAGCAAGTCTTATCTTTTAATTACCGAGCCCTTGCATGATAAACGCACCTGGCACAGTCGAGAATTGATCTACCATCGAGGCATTAATGCGATTTTGTTTATCCCCATATTGGTGCGAGATAAAGTAATTGGCGTGATTGTCATTGATGCGACGGGCGAGAGAAAAACTCTTACCCAGGAAGCGATATACTTCTGTGTGGTTTTGAGCAATTTTGTCGGCACAGTTTTAGAAAGAGATTTAATTCATAAAGAAAGAGGGGAGGAGAAGACTTTAATGTTTTTGGGGCAGGCGGCTGCTGAAGCTGTCCACCGACTGCGTAATCCTTTGGTAGTGATTGGCGGTTTTGCTCGAAGATTGACAAAATTGAAAGATCCTCTGTGCCAAGATTATGCTTCGCACATTATCGAAGGGGCCGATAAGCTGGACGCCGTAATCAGCGGATTGCTGAGTTTTTCTGCGCCTAAAAAAGTTCAGCTTACCGAAACCAAAATTAATGAGGTTATAAAAGAGGTTGAGAAATCAATTCCGGAGTTAATTGGTACGAAAAATATTAGGGTTAGTCTCCAATTAGACTCAGGGATTCCAGCCGTTCTTGTCGATCCTGCTGAGATCGAAGATATGTTTTCTTCGATTTTGCGCAACGCGGTTGAGGCGATCGAGGCAGAGGGAGAGATACTCATTAAAAGCAAAAAAGAAGGAAACGAGGTCAAGGTTTCTATTGCCAATACGGGTGGGTGCATTGATGAGGAAATTCTCCAAGAGATATTCAATCCTTTTTTCACTACTAAAGCAGCGGGTACCGGTTTGGGTTTAGCTACCGCCTATGCGACAATTAAAGCTTGTAACGGAGACATAAAAGTACAGAATGACCAGGCGCTCAAACTAACCACTTTTGTTATTACGATACCAATACCAGAAAGGAAGGGATAAACGAGTGTTCTTAAATCAAGAGAGTGCCTGAGCTGTCTCGTCCCATCATAGAAAAAACAAAACACCCACTTGAAGATATTCCAGATCGGCTGACCCTTCTTGCTTTTTCGTAGCTTCGGAAACGAATCTAACAAAAGAGCATAAATACCGATCTTGCTTAAATAACGATCAAATAAGGCCAACCCCCCTCGCCCAGTAAGTGTGTTTTCTCTAAATTTTAAAAAATAAATCGCTCAACTTAGGTTATATTTAAATAAATTATTAGAAAAAGAGGAGTTTGATCTCAATGAAAGATTCTGATTCGAAGGTTCCAGATCAGAAAGAGTTAGAGAAGGAATTGAACGAATACTTAGGTAAAAAGTATGGAGACCGAATTCGACTGGTCGTACCCATGCTCTTCCCAAAACCCCAGACAGAAGAAGTTTCGAAAGAAGAGAAGGAACTGGGTGAGGGGAAGAAGAAGATTTATTTCGACTTAAAACCAGAGGAGTTGGAAGCTTTTCTGAATGATTACATCATTCGACAGGAAGAAGCCAAAGAGATCCTGGCCACCAAAATCTGCACACACTTCAATCGGATCAAGTTTACTGAAATGACCAAGGGGCGCAATCGATATGAAGGGGTGGGCCATATCAAGAACAATATCCTGATGATCGGTCCGACAGGTGTCGGCAAGACCTACCTGATTAAATTGATTGCTAAGAAGATTGGAGTGTCCTTTGTGAAGGGAGATGCGACGAAGTTCAGCGAAACTGGCTACGTCGGAGGGGATGTGGAGGACCTCGTCCGGGATCTGGTTTATGAAGCCAACGGAGATATTGAACTGGCTCAGTATGGAATCATTTACGTGGATGAGATCGATAAGATCGCCTCATCGAACAACCTCATCGGTCCCGATGTTTCGAGAACGGGTGTTCAACGGGCTTTGCTCAAACCAATGGAGGAGACAGAGGTGGACCTCAAAGTCCTTCATGATCCAATCTCTCAATTGGAGGCTATTGAACATTACCGGAAGACCGGAAAGAGGGAGAAACGTACGATTAATACCAAGAATATCCTGTTCATTATGAGTGGAGCGTTCAATGGTTTGGAGGATTTCATCAAGAGACGTTTGAATCGGGAGGGCATTGGTTTCGGAGCCGAGGTTCGCTCGAAGGACGAACAAGCCGAGTATCTCAATCAGGTGAAGGCTGAAGATCTCATCGCCTTTGGATTCGAATCGGAGTTCATTGGAAGGCTGCCGGTAACCACCGTTTTTGAAAAACTGGAGGTTGACGACCTCTATGCAATCCTGAAAAATCCCAACAACCCTATTATCCTTGGAAAGAAGAAAGATTTCAAATCCTATGGGATCGACATTCAATTCGAAGAGGAAGCCCTTTATGAGTTGGCAGTGAAGGCCTATGAAGAAAAGACCGGTGCGAGAGGATTGGTCAGTGCTGTCGAGAAGGTTCTCATCAAATTTGAAAAGCGACTTCCGTCCACCGATATCCGGAAATTTGTTGTCACACGGGAAGTGGTGGGAAACCCTGAACGGGAGCTAGAAAGATTGCTCCAGGATCCTTCGAACCCGGAGATGCAGGTTAAGTTTGAAATGCTCCTCTCCCAAGAAAACGTGGCCTTACGGGAATCCATCCTTAACCGAGAGGCAGAATTTAAAAAACGCTATGGAATCATTTTCCGAGAGAATAGGATCGCTATCATTGTCAATCGGATGATCGAAAAAGGGTATGATGTCAACACCGTTTTTGAAGAGGCAGTGGGGATTCAGCGACAGGTCGAAGAGTTTGAAATGGATTTTAAACGGAGGAATGGAATTTACCTTCAATTCAGCGAGGAGGCCATTGACCGGATTTCGGAGATGATCCTGAATGAAGATGGGAAAGCCGCAACGATCTTCTCGCGGCTTTCAAAGGATTATGAATATGGGTTGGAATTGATCAGCGATAAAACGAGTCAAAAAGAATTCATCATTACAAGAGAGGCGGTTGATAACCCAGAGGGATACCTCGACCGGACGATCCGTGAGATCTGCAGGCGACAGTCAGACCAAAGGCTTGAGGGTAAAGAATAATGGCAGCCAGAGATTATTATGATATTTTAGGCGTGAAAACCGATGCCAGCGATGAACAAATAAAGCGGCGAGAAGATGAGGAAAAACTGGAAAAGGAGGTACGCAATGGGAGACAAAGGCAAGAAGGATAAGGACAAGGGTCGGAAACAGAAGATAAATAAACAGGAACAAAAGGCAAAAGGGAAGCTAGCGAAGCAACCGAGAAGAACCCCTTGATAGAAAGCATGGTGAGGTGTCCGCCTCACCCATACGGTCAACATGGTCGTGTCCCTTGATGGACTGCCGTTCTCTCTTTCAATCGCAAATCATCAACTCTTATTACAACCTTGTCCTCACTCTTTGGTAGGTGCTATACGTAACAAAAAGGTGATTGAAAGTTAAGCTTATCAGGTTCATCATCTATCTGTATTTCCTATTGATTCAAAGGAAAGGAGATAGAGATGGACCAGAGGGCTATAGAATATTGCAGCGTCATTCCAACGAATGAATCCCTGACGGAATTTAGAAGTATTGATCGACGGGAGGGGATTCACCCATCCATTTTTTTATCCAAGGCCCATAGAAGAAAATCAGAGAGGCCGTGTTGTCCTGAGCTCGAGGCGAAGGCAAGAGCGTTTCAATGGGCACTGAATCGGGTTGCAGGCTGGGGCTTGCCGGGAAAAGAGCACGTTGAGGGCTATTTGCGGGACATGTGTAGGCGGGGTCTCAGGCCAAAAACGTACTTCAGTAACCTGACCGCAATCTATATTTTTCTCACTCTTATTAGAGGTTCCGGAAAGACCCGTTTGGAGGAGATCACCAAGGATGATCTGGAGGTTTTTATTGAACATGAGCAGGATCGGGGGTTAATGATATCGACGGTGCGAACAAGGCTTCACTGTGTCAATGCTTTTTTAGGCTATCTGATTGAAGCAGGTGCGATTCGTAGTAATGTTCTGGCAAGAAGAATTCGTCTGAGGAAGCCCGAGACCTTACCGAGGGCCATAGATCCGGACGATGTGAAAGCATTACTTTCTGTTATCAACAATCCCAGAGACCGGGCCATGGTGATGGTGCTTTTACGGACGGGGATGAGAATCGGTGAATTGCTGAGTACCAGGATGCAGGATCTTCACCTCAAGGATCGAAGAGTGGATATCTACGAGGGGGAAAAGAACCGCATCGGAAGAGTGGTTTACCTCAGTGAAGATGCCATGCAGGCTTTGAAAGCCTGGATCAAGGTGAAGGATTCTCATAAAGTATATCTCTTTTATGCGACGGGCAAGAACGCCATGTCCTATACGACCGCACACCTCATGTTCAAAGGCTACCTGACGAAAGCCGGTCTTGCCCATAAGGGGTATTGCCTCCATGCCCTACGACATACGTTTGCCAGTGAGCTTTTAAATGCCGGTATGCGCCTCGAATGCCTCCAACCGCTGATGGGGCATACCTCTGTGGATGTGACGCGGCGCTATGCGCGGCTCACGGATAAGACCAGAGAGCAAGAGTACTTCAGAGCCATGACGATTATAGAAAGGGGGGAGCTGAATGGATCTTACCGACTCGATCATCAGGTACAGGCGTTTCTTGAAGAGAAGGAACGTCTCACCGAATACCGTTAAGCACTATTTAAACAGTCTGAAGCACTTTGTTCTCTGGCTGGATGAGCCGATCGAAAAGGTCACCTACAGAAAGGTTGACGAGTATATGGATGACCTGCTTGGAAAACGGCTAAAACCTAAGACCGTCAACTGTTATCTCAACAGCATCTGTCAGTTTTACCACTACCTCTGCGAAGAAGAGGGACTCCGGATCGTCAACCCTGTGAAGAAGCCAAATATCATGAAGCTTCCCAGAGGGCTTCCCAAACATCTGAGAGACGAGCACATAGAGATCCTCTTCAAGCATCTGAAAGGGCGAAGGGATCAGGCCATCTTCACGCTCATGCTCCGATGCGGATTACGGGTAGAAGAAGTGGCTCACCTTTCCCTCAGCAATATTGATCTGAAACGCAGAATGCTGCTCATCCAGGATGGCAAGGGTGCGAAGGATCGGATTGTCTATCTCAGCAACGATGCCCTTCATGCTCTCCTGGAATATCTAAGGGTGCGACCCGCAAATAAAGTAAGAAAGGTTTTTCTTGTAGAGAAAGGGCCTCTCAGCGGGCAACCTTTATCCATTCGCGGCATCCAGAAACGGATGGAATATTATGCCCGCAAAACAAACTTGAGAATCTCCTGCCACCATCTTCGCCATACGATGGCAACGCAGATGTTGAATGCGGATGCGGACCTCTCTACCATCCAGGATCTTTTGGGGCATAACTCTATCAGGACGACCCAACGCTACTGCCGGGTATCAAACCTCAAAGTACAGAGAGATTACTACAAAGCCATGGAGGTGATCATGCAACGAACGGCTGGCAACCCAAATAATCCTTGACATGAGAAAGAAATTATGAAAACTTAAACACTACGCAACATCATAATATCAATAGTAAATACGGATTATGTTACGTATAGGTAGGTGAACTGCACAGTCGGGTTTAGTTGTGAAACCCGGCCACGAGCTTTTTAGAGTTTGATTAGAAAAATGGATTTTGTAGCGCCCATTTCACAAATCATCCAAACCATTTGCAACTTTTTCCAGAACCTCCTGACAGACTATACTATTTATGTGTGACCTCATCCGAGTTCTGGTCCAGCCAGGGCGAAATGTTTCTGTGGATCGCCGGGCATGGAGTTTTCGCCGAGATACATGCGAGTCAAAGACCGCTGTACCGTAAAACTTTGGTGTTTGGCCCAATCTATTGCCGCGGTATTTCGGTGCGGAATATCCCAAAAAATCCTTTGCCCACGACTATCCAGAAGCAGGGCTTCGATAAGGTGGATGCCGCTGTGAGAAGATGTGGCCACAACAGGGCCAATCTGCATTGCTCGGGAGCCTCCCCTCAGCAGGCCGTACCCGACAATTCGACCCGGTTTAGATTCCAGAACCAATGCAGAAAGGCTTTCGTGTGCCAACGCCTGCAGGACCCTATTGCGGGAGACCCCGAATGCTTCGGCGTCAATCCGGTCAACCATAGGGATGTCTGTTTTCTGCCATTTCCTGATCCGCAAATCAGGCGTCAAGAGTGACGGAGGTGCATAAACTCCCTCCCACCGTGACAGGGTCCATTCGTCTTTGAAACCGAGGGCATCGTAAACCACCTTGCCAGCTGGTGTGGCGTCGAGCTTAATGCAACGAACATTGCGCCCCTGGAGGTATTTGATGCACACTTTCAGTAATTCTGTGCCTATACCTCTACGGCGAAAGTCAGGATGGACCAGCAACATTCCGATCCAACCAAGCTCCTGTCCATATATCGTCGCTATGATAGTGCCGGCAGGCACACCATTCCATACAGCGACGAAACAACCGTTAGGTTCTGTCATCAGGTATCGCCGCCAATCCTCCAGACTTTGGTTCCAACCCTCCAGGGCGTGCAGGTGATCTGCAAACAGCAAGTCGTCAGCGGTCATTAAGCGCAGGTCAAGCGACTTGATCATAGTGAATGAGAAACTATCGGGTGAAAAAAGTTCGTTTTGGGGTCGAGTTAAATATAAGAAAACTGGAGGTATATGTCAATCAGACTTTCTATTAAGGATGACACCGAGGGCAACGGCAACATAGGAAAATTAAAGTGGCTTTTCATTGCAGACTTCACTTAACCAGGAGGGCATCCGGCGACGTTATTAAGTTTGTTAAGTAAGTGCGGTTTGTTTTCCGGTCAAACTCCCGCCCAAATACTTCTTCCCCGAAACATTCGCTTCTCTAATTCTTAGAGAAGGTGTATATTCCAAGCCATAATTGACAATTAATGGCCCTGATCCTTGGGGTAGGCTAATTTTTTCAATTATTATATCGCTGCAATATAACATTGACTAAAACAACATTATATTGCAAAAAGGGCTATTGGGAGCCGATTTGGGGCCCAAAACAGCCTTTTTAGAGAGTAAAAATTTAAATCTTCACAAAAAACATCGCAGCAACATAAAAAATAATGTTATCCCCAAGTGGGCGTGGTTATCCAATTCAAAAATGGCGGAAGTGAGAACAAAAGGCAATGCCGAGCGTGTGATACGGAACGTGTCCGACGTGTCAAGCCAAGCCCGGTATCAGCGTAGTCCAAAGACTATAGAATCGGAACCGAATTCTACAACAAGAACGCCCTCTGATGACACAAATCCTTGTTCCGGCCATGCTACTTTCTTGGATAGGCCGTATGGCACTTTGGTGCGCTCTTTTGACGGCTCGTTTCGCCGGGTGCAGGCTCATCGCGAACCGGCGTTTTATTGAGACTTGGAGAAAAAAGATGCGAGGAGGTGATGCGAAGGATACGGGCATACTCACCGTGGGACCTAGGGTCAAATTTATCAAATAGGAGGAACGTACTTATGCATAAGAAGAAAAAGATTGTTTACGGCTTGAGTTTTCTATTCTGCTTCTATCTGATCATGCTGCAAACGGCTGTTTATGCGGCTGAGGCACAAAAGGCGCACAAGGCGCCAGGCGCCGTTGTAGCGGTTGCTGCCGTACCGCAAGCCTACGTCACCACCGGTTTCCCCCAGGTCGTAGTCGTCTCAGGAACCAACTATGAAATGGGCGTGCAGTACGGCGAGCAAGCTGCTGCCGCCATCGTTCACAATGTCGCCCTGTTCAAGAGTCGCCTTTACGACAAATTCGGGAGCGACAAAGTAACAAAGGACATGCAGGCATGGGATTACTATCTGAAGAAGCACGATCCGGTTTACGCTGATTGGCTGCGAGGAATAATGGAGGGATGCAAGCGCAAAGGCTATGCGGTGACCTATCTCGACCTCATTGCTCTGATGGTCTACCCGACGGAGTTCTGGGCAAGGCCCAGACCCCATATCCGGCGGAGACCCGCATCGCCTCGATCGGGGGTTTGTCCGCGCCTTCATCACAGGGCGAGTATCACGCCTGTACCACCTTCGCGGCAGCAGGCGCAAAGACACCAGATGGCAAGCCAATCCACGCGATAACCTCCATGTCCCCTACCGAGACCATGGACAACATCATTCTGCTGGCATTTCCGAAGGAAGGTGCTTCTTTTGTGTCGCAGACCTATGCAGGAAGGGTGAACGGCAATTCCGCCATGAACAGCAAGGGCTTTTCATGGACCATGACGGCCATAATGTCCGACAACCCGGCTTGGGGAATGCCTCCGGAAGTCTACTTCCACTACCTGGCTCAGATGGTCGGGTCTTCGGATGAAGCCCTCTCATATCTCAAATCGACGCCCAAGGGCGGGGTCACAGGGGGCTTCATCCTCACCGATGCCTCGGGGAACATTTCCGCCTTTGAGGGTACCGCCGACAAGTTCCATTTGAGCAAACCCGGAGAAAGAGGCGAATCGGGCCAGTTCATCGTAGAAACGAACCATCTCATAGACCCTTCGCTCAAGTCCCTGAACCCAAAATGGCTCCCTGCGATCGGTACCTATGCTCGCTACGACACTATATTCCAGTTACTTCAGGAAGCTGCACCGGGTTCGGTCAATTTTGCTTTCAGCAAAAACTTCTTTGCATCAGACGACTGGTATGACGCGGCAAAGGCAGTCTGGAACAGGAACCAACCAGGTATACGGGAGGTTTCCAACAGCCACACATCGGTAAGCCAGAGCATATTCTTTCCGGTGGATCTGGTTGCCTACCTCCAAACCGGTACGCCAAGCGGCATCGGACTCCCTGCCTATGCCACCGGTGAGTATGTGAAGATCAAACTGGCTGGCGGCCCCAAGAAGGTCACCGACCAGGCCGATGCCGACGCGATTGCCCTCTATTGGGACGCCCGCGATTCTTTTGAACGTGAGGTGAACGCAAAGGCGGCATTCCTCACTACGCCAATCGTCGCCGACATGCGGGCAAAACTGGACCAGGCATTTGTCGCCTATTCCATTGGTATGGACAGGGCAGCCTTTGCGGCTTTGATGAAGGACGTGAAGAAACAGAACAGCCTTTGGTCTGAAGCTATGACCCAGTACGCAAAAGCTCAGCTCTGCGCCCAGATGGCTAAGACAGCCTTGCTGAAGGCCCGGGCAGGCACGCCGTAACAGGCAGCCGCTCAATAGAAAAAATGAAAAAAAGGGGAGCGGAACATTCCGCTCCCCTTTTTTGAGTTATCGGATGGGCAATGACCTGCTCTATTCAGCTAGACGGCTCAGCTCCGTAGAAACCATCTAAGCGTAGAGTTGAACGGTAAAAGAAAGGGCTTGGGGTTAGGCCTTGAATTATTAGATCTATTTATCCTCCGCGTTCAAGACCTTGCTGACCGTGGGACGTTCCCTGGGGAGGTTGTTAAGTTTATTGAGTAAGTGCGGTTTGCTTTCCGACCAAACTCCCGCCCAAATACTCCTTCCTGAAGTCCTCAAGTCAAGAATCCCTATCGCTATACCAGATTACAACTTGACCTTCCCCCGAGTTGATGGACACACCTGAGAATTTGTATCATTGGACAGGAGGTGCGTATGGGGGAAAAGAATCGTCATTTCAGCCGTGAGTTCAAACGAGATGCAGTGCAGTTGGTCACAGAGAAAGGGATGCCGGTAGGCAAGGTGGCCCGAGAGCTTGATATCCATCCCAATCTTCTTCATCTATGGAGGAGGAGGTTCTTAGCTAAAGGGGATAAAGCCTTCGTAGGGAAGGGCCGTGTAACGCCAGAGGAAGCGGAAATAAAGGGGCTCCGGAAGGAATTAGAAAAGGTGAAGGAAGAGAGGGACATTTTAAAAAAAGCCTTGGCCGTATTCTCCAAACGAAACAGATGAAGTATCGGTTGATAGAAGAGCACAGAGAGACCTACAAGATAAGGAGTATGAGTGAAGTGTTGAAGGTATCCAGAAGTGGTTATTATGCGTGGAAGACGCGTCAACCGAGCACACGTCAGAAAGACGATGAGGAGTTGCTGGGGCACATACGGGAGATCCACACTCAAAGCAGAAGGCTCTATGGGAGTCCGCGGATCGCAGCGGAGCTCAATAAGCAGGGTCTTAGATGTGGGAAGAACCGGGTAGCCAGGATCATGAAAGAGCACTCCATATGGGCAGAAGTGAAGAAAAAGAGATTCAGGCGGACTACCGATTCACGGCATCATTATGCCTTGGCTGCAAACTTACTGATTGACCAGAGGCAGACAGAGGGGGTATGGGCATCTGATATTACGTTTGTGCCCACTTCTGAGGGATGGCTCTATGTGGCAGCAGTGATGAATGTGAAAAGCAGAAAGATCATTGGGCTGTCCATGAGCGATAAGCTCTCTCAGGAGCTAGCTTCTGCTGCGCTCAGGGACGCGGTGGGCAGGCAAAGCCCCTCTGAAGGGTTGATCCACCATTCTGATCGAGGCAGGCAGTATGCAAGCTATGCCTATCAGGAGCTTTTAAGAGAATACGGCATGACTCCTAGTATGAGCAGAAGTGGCAATTGTTATGATAATGCCTATGTGGAGTCTTTCTTTGGCACGCTCAAGACGGAGTTGGTCCATGGTGAGCGGTACCGTTCAAGGCTGGAGGCGAGGCTTAGTATTTTTGAGTACGTGGAAGTGTTTTATAATCGTCAGAGGAGTCATTCGGCATTAGGGTACAGGAGCCCAGAGCAGTATGAAAAGCTCCTTAATGAAACTTAATCATGTGTCCACTTTTTCAGGGGAAGGTCAACTGATAATCCTCAAAAAGGTAATATTCACATGGCTATTTTCAGATTGACTGATACAACATTTCGTGATAAACACAATTCAAATTGCATCATCCAACAAGAGAAAAGAAGGAGGATATGGAACTAGAAAAGAACAAAGCCATAGCGAGGCGTTTCAATCAGATTTGGAGCAAGGGGGATTTGAGTATAATAGACGAGCTTGCATCACCAGAAATTACCGTATACTATCCTGCGATGCCCCAAGTCATCAAGGGAATTGCAGCATTAAAAGAGTATTTTAGAAGATTCCCTTCGCTTTTTGGTGATGGGGATATTAAGGTTGAGGAGGAGATTGCTGAAGGCGACAAAGTAGTATTACGTTGGAGTTTTTCCTTCACACATCTAGGTGCCCTAGGCATCCCCGCAACTGGCAAGAGACTGAAATGGACGGGCATCTCAATCTACCGTATCGTCGGCGGCAAGGTCGTTGACGAAAGGGGGGAGGAGGATTATTTCGGAGCTTTTCGGGAGCTCGGTCTTATTCCGAAGCCTCCGACACAATGAATAGCAGGGACATCCTAAACCAAATGAGCGAACCAGGGGTTGCACCGGATCGGCAGGAAACGGCTCCTGCCTCCCGGTGAACCCCGATGTTATACTCTTTTTCAAACGGAAATCGTCACCTCTTAACGCAGGCCGATCATCACTCTTTGTAGATGCAATCTTCACCGGGCATAGGATTTCCTTGGTGCTGTCTTTGATGATTAGCCTGGTTGCCCTCCTCGTTGACTCCTATTTTGAAAACGGACATCTACAACCATACCTCCTTATGCCTGGTCTCACCCTGTAACGTATCGGATACTCCTATCCTCCCATTTAAGAATCTTACTATTTTCAGGGGTAGTTCTGTCGATTACGGTCCGAAATCAATATACGGGTCCAAATGGAACCCCATTGGAGATTGTCAGGTAGGAAGTATGATCTCACCAATTGTCAATAGAAATCTTCAGTCTTTGGGGTATGTATCCATAAACTCATGAACCGATCAATTGCCTATCTGGGGACATTCGGAGGTGCCCAATAGAATGTTACTACCAGAAGTCAATAATTGCTAGGTTTTAGAAAAACGTGTAGCTTCCAATTGGTAATCGATACTCCGCTTTCATTTTGATGAATAGAATTGGAATTCTTTTCCTTTTCGTGATATACTTCTTTTGGAATAAGGAGGGTATTTTGCCAAAACATGCTGGAGCTTATAAAGGCGAAAAACGGCGAAAAGAATTGTCCCGCCAGAAAAAACGGGAAGAGAGAAGACAGCGACGATTTCAGAAAGGAGATCGCATCTCTTCAGACGCCGAGAAGGTCGAGCAAGAAGAGACAAAGCCAACCAATCCTTAACTCGACACCCCTTTCCCGGAAAAAAGACTTCCTATCCTCCTTTACCACGAGTACTACAGAGTCCACCCCTCCAGTAAGGGAGGATGTGGTTTCATCAGGAATGGGCAAGGCTGATACAATCGGTTGAAAGTGACTCGTGCGTGAGGACTCACACCTCCACATTGCTGAGGCGGAGCCGGATGGAATGAGGGAAATTGCTAGCCCATCCCCCCAAACGATTCGGACATTCAACAAAAGCAAGTAAACGTGGCGAACGCTGAATGGCGGGCGCTACCGATCAAAGGTCGTCGCCCAAGGCGACGCAGAAAAGGAGCTAAGAAAGTATGGCTAAAAAACTATTTGTAGGGGGTCTGAGCTGGGACACGACGGACGACGGCCTGCGCCAGGCGTTTGCGTCTTATGGGGAAATCACTGAAGCCAAGGTCATCACACAGCGCGATACGGGGCGCTCCCGGGGCTTTGGATTCGTGACCTTCGCTCAGGATGACGATGCTAAAACGGCGATATCCAAGATGGATGGCACGAGCCTTGACGGCAAGACCATTAAGGTTAACGAGGCGCAGGAAAAGAGTCCTCGCGGAGGCGATCGATCCGGCGGTGGTTTTGGGGGCGGTCGTGGCAGCGAACGCAATCGCTGGTAGTTCCGGCTACGCTCATCTATGGACATATTCTCCGAGCCGCCTCATCTTCTGGTGGGGCGGCTCCTGTTCATAAAGCCGGAGAGCCTTTTAAATGAAATTACTGATTGTCTTTCAGGAAGGTGAAATTTCCTCAGGCTCGAAATGATAGCCGAAAAAACCAAATCCTCTCTCGGTTTTCCACGGACGCTGTCCGATGCACGCTTTCACTCGTTAATTGTCAATTTTCACTGCCCATAGATTTCAACGCTTTGTAATCGCCAAAAAAATAAATTCTATTCAATTTCCAAAGAGCGAGGCAGGATTAATAAAAAATGCAATTCATCACAGAATATATCTTTTGCAAAAATAAATTAATTGATTCGCTTGAAGAAGTTCAAGAAATTTATTCTGCTATAAAATCTGTCCGATGGTTTCGAGATAAGGTAACTGCTAAATACAAAACAGGCAAAGTTATTGCTTGGCAAGAAGCCTACAATCGTTTATTTGAAATTACTCTTGAGAAGATAGGCGGGTGGCAGACATCGACTGTTCTCTTTCAAAAGCCTATGCACAAAGGAGAATTCTTGAAAAACGGTGTGTTTGTTGAAACACAATTTGGGAACTCATCTACAGTATATCGTGATTATTATAAATTTCATTATGGGTTTGCCAATAAACTTTTGACTTTAGTAGTCTTAATTGTTCCTACTGACCCAGTAAAGTTTTTTCCAAACCTTAACCCAAACATAATAATCAACATGGCATCGTTTAACTATGCTTTAGAATGTGTGCCTTCACTTACAATACAAGTTCCAGTATTATTAATGGGTCTTTTACCAAAAAATTAGAGTGTTTCAAGGTCAAAATTTCAGGCAATATTTATTGGTGGAGTGTTTCACTCTTCCAAAAAAGAGGTTAATATTCAATTGTTAAAGAGGTGGCAGGGTCAGATGGCTCTGCCTTTATTTTTTGGAACTTATTCTCATGCTTGCTTTCTAATCGTAATCGTCAACCTCCAGGATGACAGTCGAGGGAAGACTTGTAGGTGAACTGCGCAGTCGGTTTTAGTTGTGAAATCCGGCCGCAATCCTTTCACAGATGGGTTAGAGAATTGGTTAGTTTGGCAAGGAAAACTGGCCAAGTGGAAAACTGAAGACGGCGGATTGTGGATAACCTGCGTAAATCGTGCTTTTGCGCCCGTAAAATCAAACCAAATTTGACCCTGTCAAGCGATCTCCGGAAGTGGATTATCTCATTTTTTCCCTGAAAATTATCTCCCTCCGCTACAGGCAACATCGGGGTTGACAACCTCCTCTTATTCGTTCTATTTTTAAGTCACCGGGCCCCAGAGCCCGATTCCTTTATCCGCCTACGCAGAAGATCACGGCCTTTGGCCGCGGATGAATGCGTAAATCGTTGCAGAATCTATTATGAGCGGAGGTTTGGCTGCTCCGGCGGATTTCGCTGCTGGCGGATAACCCGCCGAAGCCTTGGCGCTTGCGCGCCGAAGCGCTACAGCGCCCAGGTGCGTAGGCGGGTATCTCACGGAGGTACCACGAGGCTTTGCCCGTGGAGGCTCCATACGCACCTGGAAAGAGATGATCAAGATTGGGACGAGTGGTTTTTCTTTTCCGGACTGGAAGGGAACGGTTTATCCGGCAGGCATTCGGGAAAAGGATATGTTATCCTTTTACGAAAAAGAGTTGGGGTTCAATGTCCTGGAGATCAATTTCACCTATTATACTCTTCCTTCTCAGAAGAGTCTGGCGGGAATGGCCCAAAAGACATCCGAGAGTTTTGAATTTGTGGTGAAGTCTTTTAAGGGGATGACCCATGAAATCTGGGATAAAGAGACCCGTTCGAGGATCGACAATCGGGAGACCTTTAAGAAATTTAGATATGGCCTTGTTCCCTTGATAGAGGAGAAAAAACTCGCTTGTGTCCTGGCGCAGTTTCCTTATGGGTTTTTTCCCAATCGGGATAATTTAGGCTACCTGGAAAGCTTCAAGGAGGAAATGATAGATACTCCCCTGGTTTTTGAATTCCGGAACCAAGCCTGGTTGAAAGAAGAGACCTTTCAATATTTAGCGAAGAATGGGATTGGGTTTTGTGTGGTTGACGAACCCAAACTGCCCAATTTGATGTCCTACCATCCAAGGGCTACCTCGGAAATCGGCTATTTCCGATTTCATGGCAGAAATCCCAATTGGTTCAATGTCCCGGTTAAGGTGCGGTATGATTATCATTACAGTGAGGAAGAACTGAAGGAATTCGTTCCAGGCATCAAGGATATTTCGCAGAAGACAGCAAAGACCCTAATCTTTTTTAATAACTGTTACTCCGGCTCTGCCGCTAAGAACGCCGCTCAGATGGCAAAGCTTTTAAATGCGGATTGTGGAATGCGGATTGCGGAGTAATAATTCTGAAATTCAAAACCAAATGCCAGGCAGTGAATTAAGATTCCGAAATCCGAAATCCGCAATCCGAAATAGGAAGGGGAGGAAGCGTGATCGAGATCGATTTTAAGAAAGGGGATGGACTCATCCCGGTCATCATCCAGGATGCCTCCACCAATGAGGTCCTGATGTTAAGCTACATGAGTCGAGAATCGTGGAAAAAGACGCTGGAAACGAAGAAGGCGTCCTTCTGGTCAAGGTCTCGCAAAAGAATTTGGGTCAAGGGAGAGACCTCCGGAAATTTTCAGGAAATTAAAGAGATTTATCTCGATTGTGATGGAGATACCCTCCTGCTCAAAGTAGATCAGATTGGAGGAGCGGCCTGCCATACCGGTTTTCGGAGTTGCTTCCATCGACAATTGGTAAAAGGAAAATGGAAGGTTATCGGAAGGAGAATCTTTGATCCGAAGGAGGTATATGGAAAGTGAAAATGCTGAAGGTTGGAATTCCAAAAGGGAGTCTGGAGAATGCCACCATTGAGCTTTTTAATAGGGCGGGATGGAAGATCACGGTGAGTTCTCGAAGTTATTTTCCCGTGGTGGATGATGACGAAATTCGCTGTACCTTGGCCAGGGCCCAGGAGATGTCAAGGTTTGTGGAGACAGGGACCTTGGATGTGGGGCTGACCGGGAAGGATTGGATTTTAGAAAATGGCTCCGACGTCGTGGTCGTTCAGGATTTGATCTACTCCAAGACCAGCCCTTCTCCTGCTCGATGGGTTTTGGTCGTAGCCGAGGATTCTCCCGTCCGTCAACTTAAGGATTTGAGAGGGAAAAAGATCTTCACCGAACTCGTCAATTTTACCAAGCGGTACTTTGCGGAGCGAAACATCAAGGTGGATGTGGAGTTTTCATGGGGGGCCACAGAGGGAAAGGTGATTGAGGGATTGTGCGATGCGATTGTGGAGGTCACAGAAACGGGGAGTACTTTAAAGGCGAACGGCCTCCGCATCGTGGAAGAATTGATGCAGACCAATACGCAGCTGATTGCCAATCGGACGTCCTATCAAGATCCGTGGAAAAGGGAAAAGATTGAGCAGATCTCGCTTCTTCTTCAGGGAGCCCTCCGAGCGGAGGGAATGGTGGGGCTCAAGATGAACGTATCGGCCAATGAGCTCAAGAGCGTGATGGAGATCCTTCCCAGCATCACCGGCCCCACGATTTCAAACCTTTTTCAGAGCGATTGGTTTGCTATCGAGGTCATGGTTTCGGAAAAGGTGGTGAGGGAACTCATCCCGCAGCTGTTAAAGCGGGGAGCAGTGGGGATCATCGAATATCCCCTCAATAAAGTCATCTAAGATTAAAAAATAGGTTAAGGTTTAGGTTTAGGTTCAGGTTAAGGTTAAGGTTAAGGTTAAGATAAAATAATAGAAAGGCCTTCCCTCAATCTCAACCTTAGCCTCAACCTCAACCTGGCTGCGTGAGCAGTCCCACCACTTCCATGTGATACGTCTGGGGGAACATATCGATGAGGCCGAGCCTCTGGAGGGAATATCCCCTCTCCGAGAAGAGGCGGAGATCCCGCGCAAAGGTAGTGGGTTCGCAAGAGACATAAATGATTTTTTTAGGTTTCCATCTGACCAACTGGTCCAGGATCGTTTTGCACCCTGTTCTGGGAGGGTCGAGGACGACGAGGTCGGGTGTTTCTTTTTTCCAATTCATAGCAACATCTTCTACCCTTCCATAAACGAAATCGCAGTTATTCATCCCATTTCTTTCTGCATTGAATTGGGCATCTTCGACGGCCATCCTACTCTCTTCGATCCCCAAGACCCCCCTCGCCCGGGTGGCCAATGGGAGAGAGAGGTTTCCCACGCCGGCATAGAGGTCGAAGACCCTATCCCGCTGATTCACCTCTGAGAATTGGAGAACGGTCTGAATTAATGTTTGATTCTGTTCCGGATTGACCTGGGAAAAACTCCCCGGCGAGATTCGAAGCTTAAAAGTTGTCTCTTGATACAA
This sequence comes from uncultured delta proteobacterium, assembly GCA_963827685.1. Classification (GTDB taxonomy): domain Bacteria; phylum Desulfobacterota; class BSN033; order BSN033; family UBA1163; genus UBA1163. Next base: position 748,538 of record CAWHBU010000004.1, read on the forward strand.
AGGGATCGTAAAATTCAGAACAGGGTCACCGAAAAGATTTAGTCCACCTTTTCTCGACAGGGCGATGCCCCGCAGGATCGGCTGACTCTGAAGGAACTTCTTCATAAAACAGTCGATCCGCTGATCATAGGAATGAGCGTGAAATAGAATAAGTCCTCTCCCTTCCTCTGGGGATACATTGATTTCGATCTCTTCCATGCGTGACAAGGCGGCTAATTCCACTCGGAGTTCTTGGATGATCTGATTGACCAGAGGATGTGAGATGGGGCAGCGGTCGATCTGCACAATCTGATGGGACCTTTCTTGATAGTAGCCGATCGCTTTTCCCCTCACCTTCAGTTGAATTCGGATCCGGTAATCATAAGGCTTAGGCGAAAGGACTACTCTGATGGTAGGAATTTCCTTCAGCCTCCCCAATCTTTTGAGGATATCCCTTAAAATCTCTTTTTTTAGCTCCCCTTGGATCGAATAGTCGATGTGTTGCCACTGGCAGCCGCCACAACTCCCGAAGTATGGGCAGGGAGGATTCACTCTCCAAGGAGAGGGTTTGATGATTTCGACTAACCTCGCCATGGAGTATTTCTTCTTCTCATCCATAATCTCGATCCATGCCTCATCGCCAGTCACAGTGTGAGGGACGAAGACCACTTTGCCGTGGATTCGGGCCACGCCGTACCCTTTAAAAGCTACAGACTCAATAGGGACCTGAACTTTTTTCACCATGGTTATAAATAGCACGGTGGGGAATGATATTCAACGGATTCAAGGAGGGGAAGGAGCTGTGATTCAGACAGTAAGACTATAGACCTCAGACATTAGACTAAAGAGGAGAGTTGGCCTCAAATTGCACAGAAATGAAGACCTATCAACCGTCAGGGGAGTTAGCGCTCTCGTTATGTATGAAAGAATTTCGAAGAAGCAAAAATGGTGAGGTAATTCCTCGTATTAAAAGAGTCTGAGGTCAAACGTCTGACCTGCTATCGAACAAGTTCTTTGGCAGGTGAGGGTCCGGTGTCTGCCTTGCAGGGAAAGGATAGGATGGATTGACATCTCGTCATGATTTTGTTAGTTTTAGTCACTTAAAGGGAGAGGGAGACCGGAGAGGATGACCTGGTTTAAAAAAGGTGAAGAAGAAAGAGAAGAAAAAGAGAAACGAGAAGAGCTGAAGCCCTCTGACCAGCTTTGGGTGAAATGCAACTCTTGTAATGAGATCATCTATCGGAAGGTCATCGAACGGAATCTTCAAGTTTGCCCCAAGTGCAACTACCATTTTCAGATCCCTGCTCGGAGGAGAATCGATTGCGTCGCGGACCCCGGGACCTTCATCGAATATGATGCGAACCTTGTCTCTACCGATCCTTTAGAGTTCAAAGATTCGAAGCGATATCCCTCTCGAATCAAAGAATCCCAGGAAAAGACCGGACATAAGGATGCCATCATCTGTGGGGAGGCGAGGATTGAAGACCAGCCAGCAATGATTGGCATTTTCGAATTCAATTTTATGGGTGGGAGTTTGGGGTCGGTGGTGGGAGAGAAGATCACTCGCTTAATCGAACGAGCCATCGAAAAGAGATTCGGTGTGATTATCTTCTGCGCCTCGGGCGGGGCAAGGATGCAGGAGGGTATCCTCTCTTTAATGCAGATGGCAAAAACCAGCGCGGCCTTGGCTAAACTTCATCAGGCGAGAATTCCCTATATCTCGGTGTTGACTGATCCCACCACAGGCGGAGTCTCCGCCAGCATCGCCATGTTGGGCGACATCATCATTGCGGAACCCAAGGCGATGATCGGATTCGCAGGGCCCAGGGTGATTAAGGAGACGATTCGGGCCGAGCTCCCAGAGGGATTCCAACGTGCGGAGTATCTTCTCGAACATGGGATGGTTGACCTGATTGTGGAGCGTAAGGATCTCCGACGCACGCTCGCCTCCTTTCTGGAAATGCTCAACCCAAAGAGTTAAAAGAGAGACCTGATCCATGGGGCAAGACGCCTATCAAAAGTCGCTGGACTATCTTTACCGACTCGAAAAGTTTGGAATGATTTTTGGACTGACTCAGGTGGAGAGAATCCTCAACGCCATTGGAAATCCCCACAAAGAGGTTCAGGCCATCCACATCGGAGGGACAAACGGAAAAGGGTCCACCGCGGCGATGATGAGTTCGATCCTGCAGAAGGAGGGCTACCGGGTGGGGCTATACACCTCTCCTCACCTCGTTCGATTTACGGAACGGATCAAGGTGAACGGGAAAGAGATCGAGGAAGAAGAGGTGGCCGCCCTGGCAGAATGGATGAGAAAGGAAATCGAGACGGCGGGCATCCCCCCTCCCTTTACCTTTTTCGATTTTACCACCGCCATGGCGCTTCACTATTTCAATCAGAAATTGGTGGATCTCGCCATTTTAGAGGTGGGGTTGGGAGGAAGACTTGATTCCACCAACGTGGTCGACCCCCTGATCTCCATCATCACGAATATCGCTAAAGACCATGAGCAATATCTAGGCAAAACGATCTTGAAGATTGCCAAGGAAAAGGCGGGCATTATTAAGAAGGGAAGACCGTTGGTCACCGCTGCCACCCAACCTCAGGTGCTCCGTCTTTTTTCAAAGATCTGCCAGGGAAAAGGATCCCCTTATTTTCGCATTGGGAAAGAGTTTCTCTATGAGCGGGCAGAAGATGGGGATTTCGACTATGAAGGGATCAATCGAAAGTTGTGGGGTATCCATCTCAATCTCAAGGGGTTTCATCAGGTCATCAATGCGACCACGGCACTTGGTGCGATGGAGGTTTTAGAAAATTTGGGGTATCGCGTCTCCACGGACGCAATGGTCGATGGGTTGAGGGAAGTGGATTGGCCGGGAAGATTGCAGATGGTTTCTTCCTCTCCCAGGGTCATCCTCGACGGCGCTCACAATCCAGCCGGAGTTCTTGCTCTGAAGGAGTCATTGAAGAAAGAGTTTCAATACCGGCACCTCATCCTTCTCATTGGAATCATGAAGGACAAGGATGTCCGATCCATGCTTCATCTTCTGGCTCCCATGGCTGATACTATCATCCTCACCAAACCCCATACGGACCGCGCCGCTCCTCCCTCTTTGCTCAAAAAGGCATTGGGACAGAATGGGAAAAAAGCAGAGACTGCGGAAAACCTTCAAGAGGCGATCGAGAGAGGTCTCTCGCTGACCCAAGAAGAAGACCTCCTCTGCGTTACCGGGTCCCTCTACACCGTTGGAGAAGCCGGGGCCTATTTTCATCCCGAGAAGGGATCATGAGAAATCACTGGTTCATTCTGAACTCCTTCTTTGTCCTCTTCATGGTCACTTATCCCCTTCCTATTCATGCTATCGTAGGGGAGGTGAGTGTGATGAAAGCGGAAGGGCCTGTGGACATTGAGGCCGATGAGCTCACCTACGACAGGGAGACACAGACCTATGAGGGCCATGGACAGGTGGAACTGAACCGAGGAGATCTCTCTCTCAAGGCAGATCATGCTCGATTGAATATGGCGACCAAAGAACTGGTGGCGTGGGGAAACGTTTTATTGAGAGAAGGAGAAGATGTGATTGAATGTCAACGCCTGGAAGTCAATGTAGAGACCCGATTGGGAAAAATTCATCAGGCCAGGCTTTATTTAAAGGATCAGAATTTTCATATCACCGGCGGAGAGGTAGATAAATTAGGAGAAAATCACTATCGGATATGGGATGGTTCATTGACGACCTGCGATGCGAAACGGCCACCCTGGAAATTTACCATGAAGGAAATCGAAGTGAAAGAAATGGCTTTGGGAGGATGGGGGATTGCCAAAGGGCCCCTCTTCTACTTTGAGGATATTCCGGTTCTCTATTTTCCCTGGGGTATTTTTCCTGTGAGACAAGAAAGGCAATCCGGTTTTCTCATGCCTTCAATAGGATATTCGAGCACGTATGGTCTTGAATTGAAGAACGGTTTTTACTGGGCGTTTGCAAAGAATATGGATGCCACGCTCTTCTTAGATTACTTGGGGGATAGGGGATTCAAAGAAGGCTTGGAGTACAGTTATGCCTTCACTAAAGATACAAAGGGACAAGCGAATTTCTACTTCATCGATGATCAGATTCTTCATAAGGATCGGTATGCTTTCTTCATTGAACACCAGCAGAAGCTTCCCTATGATTTTTATCTCAAAGGGAACGTCAATCGTGTGAGCGATCATCAATATTTTCAAGATTATAAAAATGAAGGCCTTCCCGAAACGGCCGATATGGCGGAGATTGATGCAACGACCTTAAATCTCTTGAGATCCGTTGTTTTCGGGGGAAAGAACTGGGATCAGTTTAGCCTCTTGGTCAACAATGAGGTTTTTGATAATTTTATCCAGCCGAGCAATGACGCAACGGTTCAGAAACTTCCCCAGATCAGTTTTTTTGCCCATCCCCAATCCCTTTTCAACACTCCTTTTTTCTACAATATGACTTCGTCATACACCAACTTCTGGCGGGAGAGGGGTGTCGAGTCGCACCGGGGAGATTTCTTTCCCACAATCGCTTATCCCGTTCGGCTTCTTAATGTGCTGAAGTTCGAGTCGGATGTCGGACTGAGAGAGACCTTTTACAGGAACTACAATGATCGAACCGGCACATTCGAGGGGTGGAAATCGAGGGAAACCCTGGAGGCGAATGCCCAGATGTCTGCTGAGTTTTACCGGGTCTATGATGCCGAAACGTTTTCGAAGATTTCCGACCTCTTTAAGGTGTCAAAATGGATGCACACCGTCGAGCCGACCATCAGTTATCAATATAGTCCTCCGGTGAATCAGAGTGACCTCCCCATCTACGATGGGGTGGACCGAATTCCCTATACCAATCAGATCACCTATGGGTTTACCCAACGCCTGCTGGGAAAACCCGATACAGGAGGAGTCAATACTGGAGCCGTTGAGTATGCGAAGTTAAAAATTTTTCAAAGTTATAGCCTTAGGGATCCTTCCTGGTTTAACCCCCAGTTTATCGATGCGGAAGGAAAGAAGCGCTCCCTTTCAAATATCGAAGGACAACTGTGGTGGAATTTCGGTCCCTATGTTTCGGCTTATTGCGATACAGAGTTCAATCCCTATCGAGGAAGTTTCGATCTAATCAATTCTTCGATTGGTGCCAAAGATCGAAGAAGCGATGTGGTGAGCGTGGGCTATTCGATCACCCGAAGTACGATTAAGGAGATCAATCTCGATGCCAGGGTGAAGACAATCTCCCCTCTATACCTTTTCGGTTCATATTACTATAACCTCTTAGAGGGAACATGGGTTCTGTGGAAGTTCGGCGCAGAATATCAAACCCAGTGCTGGTCAGCGGCCTTTGTTTTGGAGAATATCAACCGGTCTCTTGATCGAAGTCTAAAACAGGAGCTGAAGTTCAGTTTCTATTTTAATCTTCTGAATATTGGTTCGGCGGGGCAAAGGCCTATTTACATGAAAATGTGATCAACGGTTCAGGAGGAGTGAAATGAAAGGCGTTATTTTGGCGGGAGGCTTAGGGACACGACTCTACCCTTTGACAAAGGTGACCAACAAACACCTCCTTCCCGTCTACGACAAACCGATGATTTATTACCCGATTCAGACCTTGATTAATGCGGGGATCGATGACATCTTGATTGTCACGGGCGGGAATAATGCCGGAGATTTCTTAAAGCTATTAGGGAACGGAAAAGAATTCGGGCTCAAACATATTAACTACACGTATCAAGAAGGAGAAGGGGGTATTGCAGAAGCCCTTCGGTTAGCAGAGTTCTTTGCCTCAGGAGAAAAGGTCTGTGTGGTGTTGGGAGACAACATCATCGAGAAGAACATTCGAAAGGCGGTAGGAAATTTCCGAAGGCAAAAGAAAGGGGCAAAGATATTGTTAAAGGAGGTTCCTGATCCACAACGGTTTGGAGTTGCCGAGTTGAAGGGAGATCGGATCGCTGGAATCGAAGAAAAGCCGAAGAAGCCGAAATCCCCATACGCCGTGATTGGAATCTATTTTTTTGATCGAGAGGTCTTTAACATCATCAAGACCCTTAAACCCTCTGACCGAGGGGAATTGGAGATCACCGATGTCAACAATCGGTATATTGAAAAAGGGCTCATGACATGGGATATTTTGGAGGGGTGGTGGACCGATGCAGGGACTTTTGAGTCCTTGATTCGTGCAAACCAATTGGTTGCCGAAACGGGCGCTAACAACCTTTGATCCGCCAATTCCAAATGACATAACCCCCCTTCATCCCCCCTTAAATTAAGGGGGGAATAGAGGGGGGTTAACGTAATCTGAAATCTGGAATTGAGTTAGGGGAGGGAATGATGATACACGGAGTGAGGACGAAATGTCTGCGGGTGATTCCGGATGAGCGGGGGAGGGTGATGGAGGTTCTCAGGGCGGATGATGACCTGTTTCTGAAGTTTGGTCAAGTGTATATCACCACCACCTATCCTCAGGTGGTGAAGGCCTGGCACTATCATAAGGTCCAAACCGATCACATCTGCGCCATCCAAGGGATGATCAAGCTGGTCCTGTATGATCCGCGAGAAGGTTCTCCGACCAAAGGGGAGATCGATGAATTCTTCATCGGGGTCCACAACCCTCTGCTGGTTCAAGTGCCCAATGGGATCTATCATGGATGGAAATGCATTAGCGAGGAGGAAGCCATCATACTCAACGTTCCAACGGAGGTCTATGTTTACAGCACGCCAGATGAGTACCGTCTCCCACCTCATAGGAAGGATATTCCTTATGATTGGGCGAGAAAAGATCGATAACAACTGCCCGCATAGAGCAGAGGGCATAGCGCATAGCGTTCAATCTTTTTACGCCATGGGCTATGCCTGCCTACCGCAGGCAGGCGCTATGCGCCATGCAATTCGTTGATTGGAGTGAATGATGAACATCTTAATCACAGGGGGTTGTGGGTTCATCGGAAGTAATTTCATCCGCTATTTTTTAAAATCCTACCCGGATTATTCTCTGATTAATGTCGATAAATTGACCTACGCAGGAAATTTAGAAAACCTCTCCGATCTCTCGCGTTCTCCCCATTACCATTTCATCAGAGGAGACATCACGGATGCTCCTCGAGTAGAAGAACTGATCGGCAAAGGGGTGGAGGCGATCGTTAACTTCGCCGCTGAATCCCATGTGGATCGGTCGATTGAAGATCCCAGCGCCTTTATGAAAACCAATGTCTTTGGGACCTTCGTTCTTCTCGAAGCAGTGCGGAAAGTTTTCCCCAAGCAGCGGATCCGCTTTCTTCATATTTCCACCGACGAGGTCTACGGCTCCCTCGGTGAAAGCGGAGCTTTCACCGAAGCAACCCCCTTGGCGCCCAATAGCCCTTATTCCGCGAGTAAAACGGCTGCAGATATGTTGGTCAGGGCTTATCATCATACGTATGGGATTCCTGCCACCATCACCCGATGTTCCAATAATTATGGGCCTTATCAATTTCCTGAAAAACTGATTCCCCTGATGATTTCAAATGCCCTCGAAGATAAAGAGTTACCCATTTATGGTGATGGGATGAATGTGCGAGACTGGATCTACGTCGAAGATCACTGTCGGGCATTAGATGTCGTGTTGCACCAGGGGAAGGAGGGAGAAGTTTATAATATAGGGGGACGAAGCGAAAAGCCAAATTTGACTGTGGCCAAGACTATTTTGGATCGGTTGGGAAAACCTCATTCCCTGATTCGGTTTGTCACCGATCGGCCAGGCCACGATCGTCGTTATGCCATTGACTTCTCTAAAATCGAGCGAGAACTGGGTTGGAGACCTTCTGTCTCCTTTGAAGAGGGAATCAGTATGACGGTGGGATGGTACCAGGCCCATCCGGAGTGGTGGAAAAAAATAAGGACCGGGGAGTATCTGGACTATTACAATAGGACGTATAAAGACCGTTAAAAAGAATTGTGAATTTTGGAATTATGAATTTAGGGTTTTGGGTTACTTGGGTTTCTTGAGTTGAGAAAAATAGATGAGTTCGATGAACTGGATAAACCCAATGAACCCAATAAACCCGTTAAACTCAATAAACCCAATAAACCCAACGAACTTAATAAACTCAAATTTTAGACGGAGAGATGAAACGAATATTATTGGTGGTTGGAGCCAAAGGAATGTTGGGAAGAGATCTGATGCGTCTCCTCCCTTCTTCTTTTCCCGATGACGAAGTCGTCGGATGGGACATCGAAGAAATCGACATCCAGAAAGAAGGTGACACCGCTTTTAAGATTGAAAAACTCCGACCAGACATCGTGGTTCACATCGCCGCCTACACCGATGTAGATGGGTGTGAAGCAAATGAGGACAAGGCTTTTTCCGTTAACGCAGAGGGAACGAAGCATGTGGCCCTGGCAACCACGAGATGCCGGGCGAAGATGGTCTACCTGAGCACCGACTATGTCTTCGATGGAAATAAGAGGGAGCCCTATGGGGAGAGTGATTCCCCACATCCTTTGAATGTCTATGGTCGCTCCAAATTGCAAGGAGAGCAATACGTTCGAGAATTGGTAAAAACCGCCCTGATCGTTCGGACCCAATGGCTCTATGGAAGATACGGAAAAAATTTTGTGGCCTCGATTCTTCAACAAGCAAGAGAGAAGAAGGTGCTTTCCATCGTCAATGACCAGATTGGATCGCCCACTTACACCGTGGATCTGGCCAAAGCCATTTCTGTTCTGATCCAGTTTGACGCCCAAGGGATTTTCCATGTGTCAAATAGTGATTTCTGTACATGGTATACCTTTGGACAAGCCATCTTGAATGTTTCGGGGATGAATGAGGTGAAAGTGATTCCCATCTCTTCAGAACAACTCGGTCGTCCGGCGGTTCGACCATCTTATTCTGTTTTCAACTGTCAGAAGTTGAAAAAGGAGAGTGGATTGACTTTGCGACCATGGTCTGAGGCTCTGAAAGATTACCTCACTGCCTGTCGTCTGACGAGGGACCACCCGGAGGGCAGTGAACGGAGATAGGAAGAGAGAAAGGGGTTGGCAATGAACATCTGCGTTATCGGCACAGGTTATGTCGGATTGGTGACAGGAGCCTGTTTGGCAGAATTTGGGATGAATCTGATTTGCGTGGATAATGATCGTTCCAAGATCGAACTTCTCCAGCAGGGGAAAGTGACCATCCATGAACCGGGACTTGAAGACCTGGTGGCAAAGAATATGAAGGAGGGAAGACTTTCTTTTTCGACGAGTATCGAGGAAGGTGTGAAATCGAGCCTGGTGATCTTCATCGCTGTGGGGACCCCTTCCAATTCCGATGGTTCTGCCGACCTTAAATTTGTGGAAGAAGTTGCCAAAGAAATTGCCCGATCCATGGATGGCTATAAGGTGGTCGTGGTGAAATCCACGGTTCCGGTTGGAACCTGCCGCCGAATGAAACAACTGATCAAAAACCATCAAGTCAGTCCGACTCCTTTCGATATCGTGTCCAATCCTGAATTTCAGAGGGAGGGATCGGCGATCGAAGATTTCATGCGGCCGGATCGGGTCACCATCGGTGCCGAAAGCGAACAGTCCATTGCCATCATGAAAGACATTTACAGCGCACTTTACATCATTGAGACTCCTTTTGTCATCACCTCTTTAGAGACGGCCGAGATGATCAAATACGCAGCCAACGCATTTTTAGCGACGAAAGTGAGCTTCATCAACGAGGTTGCCAACCTCTGTGAAGTGATGGGGGCGGATGTCCATCATGTAGCAAGGGCGATGGGCCTGGATGGGAGGATTGGAAAGAAGTTCCTCCACCCGGGTCCGGGTTATGGAGGATCCTGCTTCCCGAAGGACACCCGAGCCCTATCGAAGATGGCTCAGGAGAGAGGGTATTCGTTCAAAATTCTTGATGCGGTCATCAAAGTGAATGAGGAACAAAAGAAGAGGATGGTCGGTAAGATTATGGAGAAGGTAGGGGATCTGAAGGGTAAGACCATTGGGATCCTGGGCCTTTCCTTCAAGCCGAACACGGACGACGTCCGGGAATCCTCTTCGATCGTGATCATCCAGGGACTTCTGGACATGGGAGCCAAAGTGAAGGCCTTTGATCCAGCAGCCATGGAGGAAAGCAAAGCGATTTTTCCGGACATCGAGTATGGGAAGGATGCTTACGATGTGGCCAGAGGGGTCGATGCATTGGTTCTGGCGACAGAGTGGAATCAATTTCGGCGTTTGGATCTTCAACGCATCAAAGGACTGCTCAAAAACCCGGTCTTCGTTGATTTGAGAAATGTCTATGATCCGGATCAGATGAAACGATTAGGGTTTCATTACTGCGGCGTTGGAAGATGAGGGTGGTATTGGCTCTCTCTGAAAAGGACTGGATCTTTATTTCCGATGCTCATTTCACCGGACGAGACCCTGAACCCATAGAGGCATTTCTCAGATTCTTAGATTCAGAGAAAAAGCAGATCGGCCACCTGTTGATCCTGGGCGACCTTTTCGAATTCTTCTTCGGTTTTAAACATTTTTTCTCAACCGGGAAGTCTTCGGCCTTTACGGACTACCTTCCCGTGCTCGATAAGCTGCAAAGTCTGTATCACGAAGGAATCCGAATCAAATATTTCGAGGGGAATCACGATTTTTTTCTTCATTCCTTTTTTTCAGAACAATTTGGGATGGAGGTCGAAGTCTATCCCGGTGGGTGTGAGGAAAGGTTGGATGGAAAGAGAGCTTTTATCGCCCATGGCGATTTATCGAATCCAAGACAGTGGATTGATCGGGCTTTCCGGAGACTCCTCAAAAACCCGTTGACTTATCATCTCATCCAGGTGGCAGGTCCTCGGATTTCTCGACGGGTTGCCCGAAAGTTAAGTGACATGAGCTATCAAAAATATCATAACGATATCGAACCCACTTCCCCTCCAGCTTTCAAGGCGTTTGCCCATCAGAAGTTTTTGGAAGGGTTTGAGATCGTCATCCTCGGCCACTCTCATTTTCCGGAGGAGGTTGAAGAACGGATTGATGGAAGGAAATGTCTTTATTATAATGTTGGCGATTGGATGGTCCACCGGTCCTTCTTGCGTTTTACCCCTCCTGATCGATTTGAGTTGGGTAGATATGTTGGTTGAGAAAGATAGCGGAATGAATTCGAATTTTAGATTTCGGATTTTGGAATTTAGTTCCACATTCCACAATCCGCATTCCGCAATCGAGTGAGATATGGCAAACAAGGCAGTCTTTCTTGATCGGGACGGAACCATCAATGAAGAGATGGGATATGTGAACCATCTCGAACGGTTTCATCTCCTTCCCCGTGTGGGTCAGGCGATTCGATTGTTGAACCAACATAAATGGAAAGCGGTGGTGATCACCAATCAGTCCGGTGTGGCGAGAGGATATTTCCCCGAATCCCTGATTCATCAGGTCCACCAAAAGATGCGGGACCTCCTAAAGAGGGAGGGAGCTTATCTCGATGGAATCTACTACTGTCCGCATCATCCTGATATCGGGATTCCTCCTTATCGGCAGAAGTGCCGATGTCGAAAGCCGGCAACGGGATTGATCGAAGAGGCTGTGAAGGAATTGGATCTTGACTGCTCGCAAAGTTATATGGTCGGGGATCGGGGGTTGGATATTGAGTTTGCCCACCAAGTGGGAGCCAGGGCGATCCTGGTCCTCACCGGATATGGAAAGGGAGAATGGGAATATTTTAGGGACCAGTGGAAGGTAAAGCCCGATTATGTGGCCGCAGATCTCTTGGAGGCGGCTCAGTGGATTCTTCTTCAAGAATCGCATAAAACGAAATTAGAAAAAGGAGAATAAAATGCCCATCAGTAAAGAACTCTTGGAAATTTTGGCTTGCCCGAAATGCAAGGGAGATATTTTCTTGAATCGCAAAGGAGATGGCTTAATCTGCAAAGCCTGTCACTTGCTCTATCCCATTAAAGATGATATCCCCGTGATGTTGATTGATGAGGCCCTTCCCTATCAAGGAGAAGAGGGGTAGACCAATTCGGATTTCGGAATGCGGACTGCGGATTTGTAGTTTCAATTTAAAATTTGAAATTTGAAATCTAAAATCTAAAATGACCTCTTTTCTCATCTACTTGGTCCTTAGAGCGTTCAGCTTCGTTGCTAATCTCCTTCCAGAAGATTTCGCGCTCTGGCTGGGGAGGCAGATGGGGAATGCGATATACTACCTGGATCTGGAACATCGAAAGGTAGCCTTTCAAAATCTTCATACTGCTTTTGGTCAGGAGAAATCAGCGAGTGAGATGCGAGGCATTGCCAGGAGGGCCTTCCAAAATCTGGGAATGATGGCCGTTGAGTTCTTTCGAATTCCCAGGATGGATGTGAAAACATTCAAGGAAAGAGTTAAAATAGAAGGGTTGGAGGAGGCACTGAGGCTTCTCGAGAAGAAGAAGGGGGCACTTCTTCTCATCGGCCATTTCGGGAATTGGGAATTAATGGGTTTGATGTCGAAGGTGATCGGAAGTCCGATCATGGTAATTGCGAAACCCATGAAAAGGAATGAATGGGTGGATCAGTTCATTACAAAAATTAGAAACGCGTCAGGCCTTGAAGTCGTTTCCACCATAAACGCGAGCAGAAAAGTGATGAAGGCACTTTCTCAAAATCGAGTGGTCGGGATCTTAATTGATCAGAGAGCGAAGCGAAGCGAAGGCATATGGGTTGACTTTTTTGGAAGAAAGGCACCGACAACCCCTGGTTTAGCTGTCCTGGCAATGAAGACCCGTGCTTCTGTTCTGCCGGTTTTTTTGGTTCGAGATGGGTTTCAAAAACATCGTCTCATTATTAAGGAGCCGCTTGTATTGATCCATACCGGTGATATCAAGAAAGATGTGGAAGCCAATACGCAACTCTTCAACCATACTCTTGAATCAATGATCCGTCAATACCCTGATCAATGGTTCTGGGTGCATCGGAGATGGGAGAGAAAAGCGAGGGTTTATCACCGATGAAAAACCTTCCCCAGAAAAGAAGTGAGATCTCTCCAACAAGAAACCCGAAGAGCGAGAAGCACACTTACCTTCGCGTTGGGGATAAGGTGTTTCATAAGAAGTTTAAATCTTGGGGAGGTGGGATCGTGCTCGAAACATGGTCCTCTGATTTGCCCGGTGGGACGTGTTTTGTTCGAATCCTCTTCCAAGATGGAAAACAGAGGGTCTTCGATAATAATTTTGATAGCGTCTGCTGCTGTTGTCATACAGGAATCACACTCATTAATCGCGTCGAATTATAGATTCGTTTCTTTCTCCTCCGAATTGACATCAAATCAGTTCAAGAAATCATTTCTCATTCTTGGCCCCTTCCGACTCATTTCATCTTGTGGACATTGCAGGCTTGCCAACTCTGCTTCTTTCTCCTTGATTCACGTTTCAACGGGCTGTTGCTCAAATAACTTTTGAAAGCATTATACATACAGCATATAAGGATGGCAATACAACTTTATTGGATGTTTTTATGAGATTTCGGACTCCCCAGAAGACGGGGGAGAGGGAGAGACTGGGGGCAAAAGATCATAGAACCCTGCAAATCAGGCCCTTTAGATATTCTCTTTCGGGATGGCATGGATTGATCAGATGATCCGAGGGATGTCCCATTCGACCTATGGGGAAAGGCGATGGTCACATTTTGAAGGGTTTAAGAAAAAAGGGGTTAAAGTTTTTGGGCTACGACTATTGGTTAGGAAATAAGTTTCAAATCCCCCCAACCCCCCTTTTCTAAAGGGGGGGCGAGGCGGGATTGGCGATTTTTCTCGCCAAGTGCGGGATTCTTGGTGGCGAAGCCGTCATGATCGATTCACTCCTTCCCTTCACTTAAATACTTTCCGAGGAGTTCACGGGTGTGTTCGTCATCGTGACAGTAAACGCACAGGTTCTCCCAGTTCGATCCATCGGGAGGATTATTCAAGTGATTTCCATCTTTGTGGTGGACCGTCAAGAGATGCCTCGTCTTTTCATCGAACTCTCTTCCGCATTTGGCACAGATGAGGCCATGTATCTTGAGGGAGCGTTCTCGATAATCACTTTGTGGAGGCGCGGTTTTCTTCAATTTCTGAAGCGTCTCATCAATGGACTGATAATCTTCTGTCTTTTGAGGCGGTCGCTTATGATGAATTCGATAAGGTCTGTTTTTCATGCAAAAGACTTCCTTTTTAATTAAGAATAATTGAGGACTCCCCTCACCCTCCCCCTCTCCCCCGCTGGGAAGAGGGGGAGGGTGAGGGGGTCTAACATGAGGCTAATTTCTGTTCCATTGCTTATGCGAAAGTCAATACTTGTGTTTACTCGGTGACAATGTCAACCGTCATTTCGATTCTATCCTTTGGATTATCGTTGACATCTCTGGGTTTGGATACAATTTTATCCACGACCTCCATTCCCTTCACCACCTCACCAAACACGGTATATTGTCCATCCAGAAAAGAACTATCGGCCACACAGATGAAGAATTGCGAACCGGCACTGTCCGGGTGGGCAGACCTTGCCATGGAAAGCGTTCCTCGTCGATGAGGTTTTTTGTTAAACTCAGCTTTGATTTGATAGCCCGGACCTCCCATACCATGTTTTGAGCGGTCCGGGTTTTTTGAGTTTGGATCCCCTCCTTGGATGACGAACCTGGGCACTACTCTGTGGAAAGTCGTCCCATTGTAAAAACCTTTTTTGGTAAGCTCGATGAAGTTATTCACGTGATTGGGTGCGACTTCGGGAAAAAACTTTAAAGTAATATCTCCTAAATTTGTGCGGATGATCGCTTGCTGTTCGGACATCTTCTTGACCTCCTCAGACGAGAATTTTTTGTATCGCACTTCTTGTGAAAAAGATTCAGACATGAATAGGGTTAGGAAAAACGCAAGAAATATCGGGATCAACAAGATGTTTTTCATTTGATCGCCTCTCTATTCTCTTCCTGATTTATTACTCGGAGCAGATGATAGTTTGGATTGCGACAAAAATGTCATTGCGAGCGCAGCCCTGCACCCGATGGTTTTCAGGGCGGAGCGAAGCAATCCCTTGAGATTGCCACGCTTGCGCGCCGTAGCGCTTCAGCGCGCAGGCACGTTGTCCCGCCAAAGCGGGACTCCTCGCAATGACCGCATTTGTTCTTTCGAAGTAAATTACTTCATGCTCCCTTTAATAAATTCCAGTCGCAGGGTTATTACCAGACCTCAACGTTATCTCTGTTCTGCTTTGAGAAAGTTTCCTTCTCCCCTTCGTCGAGGAGATCAATTCTCACTTTTTTTCTGTTGGGTAACTGGCCTTAAGCCATTCCCTCCACCCACCTTTGAGAGCATAGACCTTCGTATATCCCATTCCCATCAGCTTTTGTGCCGCACGGGCACTGGTGCCTTCGTGGGGTCAGGCGCAGTAGAAGACGAGGGTCTTATCCTTGAGATACTTATTCGCCCAGGAATCAATGGCTTCAGGATCTTCTCGAACAGCCCCTTTAATCTTCAAGTCGCTACCTGTCCAGTCCATACCGTGGCGGACATCTATGATGATCAAATTAGGGTTGCCGAGCATTGCCTTGAGCTCTTCCTTCGTCATTCTGGGGGCATCCGTAGACTTTGCCAATGTCGTGCATCCCCCAACCATAAATAACATAAATAAAAGAGGGTGTGCTAAATTTAGTTGAAATTTGAGAAGTGGCTCCTAAAATGGTGGTAATCTCTTACTTTGGGAAGAAAAAGAAAAACCACCAAGAAAGGAGCCAGTGATGGAGAAGATATTACGGATTGGTAGAGGTGTCAAGGTTAGGCGGGCGCGGGTGAAAGAGATTTGTGATAGGGGATTGAAGCAGATGGATGTGGATATGAAGATAGAGTTAATCCAGGCATTGATCCCCGTAGGGTTGTGGCATGTGAAGGAGGTTTTGGAGGAAGAAGTCAGAAGTTTAGCTGGGGAAAGATATAAGCGCCGGGGGGTTCCTGGGTATGATCGTTGGGGGAGCCAAGGGGGGTCAGTTTATCTATCGGATCAGAAGCTTCCGATCTTGGTGCCAAGGGTGAGAGATAGGCGTGGGGGGAAAGAGGTACGGTTAAAGAGTTATGAGCGGTTACAGGAGCCTCGTGGGGCAGATGAAGGGGTATTGAGACGAGTTCTCCATGGATTAAGTTGTCGGAACTATGAGGAGTGTGCGGAAGCGGTGCCGGAGGCTTTTGGTTTGAGTGGTTCGACGATTTCGAGGCGATACATTCGAGTCAGCGCAAAAGCGCTCAAGGAGCTTTGCGAGCGTCGATTGGAGGGGTATGATTTTGTAGCATTGATTCTGGATGGGAAGAGTTTTGGTGCAGATGAGATGATTTTGGTATTGGGGATTACCGTCAAAGGGGAGAAGATTCTTTTAGGATTTATTCAGGCGGGGACGGAGAATGAGCGGGTTGGCCGGGAAATGCTCCAGGGGTTGCTGGAGCGTGGGCTAGAGATGGAAGAAGGGTTTTTATGTGTGATTGATGGATCGAAAGGGTTGAGGAAAGCGGTGTATGAAGTTTTTGGGAATAAAGCCTTGGTGCAGCGATGCCAGTGGCACAAGCGGGAGAATGTGGTGAGTTATCTTCCGAAGGCGATGCAGGCTTCGATGAGGCGGAAGCTTCAAGAGGCCTATGAGGAGCCCATCTATGAAAGGGCGAAGGAGAGACTGTTAAAGATTCGTAAGGAACTGCAGCTGCTCAACCGATCGGCGGTCAATAGTTTAGACGAAGGATGTGAAGAGACCTTGACGCTGCATCGTTTGGGACTCCTTAGAGAATGTGGAATCAGCTTTAAAACCACGAACTGTATCGAATCCTTGATGGCGCTCATTGGTCAGAAGACCGACAAGGTCGATTATTGGAAGAATAGTGATCAGAAGCATCGGTGGTTAGCCGCAGCCCTTTTAGATATTGAGCCGAGACTTAGAAAGGTCAAGGGTTACAGATATCTTCCACAGTTAAGAATTTCTATCCAGAGGGAGATTGCGAGACAGGGAGGAAAACAAGAAATGCCGAAGGTGGCGGAGGCGGCCTGATGAACTCAACAAGGAGCCATTATCGAATTTCAACTAAAAAAGGTATTGACTCAAATAAAATGATTAAGGTGGCGATAAATAATCTCTTTTTCGTCCTATACCTCCTTGCTTGAATAGCGCAATTCCTTGGAACGAAGAAATGAATATAAACTAAACTTAACAAACGAACACCCCGAAATCAACCGAAATCAAAAAAGGGGGGATAAAAATCGCTTGTTTAGGTACGAAAAATTTGGTATCTATGTATCTATGGAAAGGCGCTAAGCGCTTAGCCTGCCTTCGCCGAAACGCTTCGTGCAGGCAGGCGCTATGCGCATAGCGAGTTTAATTCGACGAAGGAGGTAGTTGGTTATGATTACTGTCCCAGCTCATAAAGTTCGACAATTTGGAGTGGAGTTTTACCAAACTTCTTTTACATCTGCGGATATTCAGAAGTTGGTTCAATTTGAAGTCTTAAATTATCCAACGGTGGGGGAAGTGGAGAAACGACGAAAAACCGGGAAAACCTCAGCCATCAATTGGGAGTTGCTGGAAAAACGGATCGGGAGGAGCGAGGTGGCCTTTCAGAGGCCGATGATTCGTAAGAAGATTCGTGAATTGGTGCAATATTATTCGGATTGTCAGGAGGCCCGAAATCTCCCTGCCATCCCGGGTGCCGTGATCATGATCACAGAGAAACGGCTCAAATTCTCACCCGCCGGGAAAAATCCCAACCTGGGGATGCTTCAGATTCCAGAAGAAACTGGAATCCTGCGCTGTCTGGACGGTCAGCACCGATTGTTAGCCCTCAGCGCTCAAACCGAAAAAGATGTGGAGATCGATGTCCCTGCCGTCCTCTTCGACAGCCTGGATCCTCGTCAGACCGTCGAGCTTTTTGTCACGATCAATGCCAAACATACCCGGCTCAATCCCTCTCATCTGATTTCGTTGGCGGGCCGAAGGCTTTACGCAGACCGGTATCAGGCCTTGGCTCATGACATCATCCGTGAGCTCAATGAGGGGGAGAGTTCTCCCTTACGGGGGGAGATCAAAATATTGGGTGTCGGGAAGGGCAGAGTTTCTCAGGCCTCTCTGGCCGATGAGATGGTGGACCTTTTTAGTAACATTGAGAAGCTTGGAGGAAAGGAGCGATTTAAGGATTTCGAACAGAACGGGAAACGATTTTTTCTGAACTACATGAAGGCCCTCTTAGCAGTCTTCCCAAAGGCATGGGCAGGCCGAAAGTATAGCATTAGAACCGGGGCAGCCCTCCGGGCCTTCGTTCGCGTGAGTCCCGATGTCATGGCACGATCGAAGGAGTTAAAAAATGACTCCTTCGACTATTTCGGCATACGGGAGGCGATCAAACCCTGGGGCGAGAGGATTGGAGAAGGCCGGTTCGAGACAGAGGGAGAATGGCGAAAGAAGCTGGCAGGAGGGACAAGGGGCACGGTAGAACTTCTCACCCGGGAACTCCGAGACGCCTTGAAGGCCCAATAAAAAATCCACCGAGTTCATTGAGCTCGATGGATTTTTTTGGAGAAAAGGAGTTAATGAGGAGGAAAGAGTTTTCTTCTATTCTTGAGTCCTACTATACATAATCAACATTAAAAGAAGATTAAAATAGGATTAAAACTTTCTAACTATTGACCCCTGTTTGCAGTAGGGCAGGCAGGGCCGCTTTTTACCCCTTAGGAGAGGGTCGTTAGGAATGGAGGTGGCCTATGGAAGAGGAAAGGAAGCTGACAGAAGACGAATTTGTTCTCCAGGCAATCAAAAATTTGAGGAAGGAGCCGTATCGGGGTATTCACAGCGTTTACAGTGGTTTTAATGAGGCCTTCAGAAAATATTTCGGAACAAACCCGGTTGAGGCCACTTCCAGATTGGCAGGTGAAGGGAAGATAGAGACAAGGCCCTTCAAAGGAGGGGCAATGCTATTCTTTCCCGGAGAGGCTCCGAAAAGACCTTCAGCCGATGAAATCGTTCAATTGATATTGGAATCCGGGAATCCGTCCCTTTCTGAAGAAGAATTCCTCATCGAAGGGATAAAAAAACTAAGAAAAGAGCCTTACAGGGGTATCCACAGCGTGTTCAGTGGGCTCAATGATGCCTTCCGAAAGCATTTCAACAAAGACCCCGTTGAATTCACGGTCAAAATGGCTTCGGCAGGGAAGATTGAAATCATACCAATAAAAAGCGGTAAAGGGGTGATGCTCTACCTTCCTGATGAAGGGCCCAGGGGGCGTAAAACCGACGAAGCCCTAAAGAAGATTTTGGGATAATTTCTTAGAATATAACTTCCTGAATATGAGTTGACTATGGGGGGGTGGGGGGTTCTGGACGTTGAGAATAGGCACTTCGATGATAGATTTGTGATATGATTATGATGGGTTGGAGAGGTTTTTTGTGGCGCGCGGCGGTTTTGGATTTTTTTTAAAAAAAGGCGAATTCTTTCCAAATTGTTTGGACGAGAGAGAAGAGGTAAAAGTGAAAGAAAACATAATTGATACAGAAACTTACAATGGAATTTTT
This sequence comes from uncultured delta proteobacterium, assembly GCA_963827685.1. Lineage (GTDB taxonomy): Bacteria > Desulfobacterota > BSN033 > BSN033 > UBA1163 > UBA1163. The sequence continues at coordinate 768,033 of CAWHBU010000004.1, forward strand.
AAAAATCGCCCGCCACTAAAGTTCCCAGATCGGTCTCTTACCTGCCCGGGTCAGTTCCCAGATCAAAATATAACTACGCGAACTAATTTACAAATAATGCGTTCCCAAATCACTTCAAGACAGTTCCGAGACTTTGTGAAATTTTGGCAAGACTACTTAATATCTGGTCTCTCTTTGAGATAAAACCTATAGACCTCCTTGTCAGTAATAGAAACCAACCAATGCTTATTAACCAACCGAGTAGGATACTTTTCGTCTCCCCTTCTTTGAAGTGCCTCTAAGTTGTCGAAGATATCAATCTGAAGGGATTTTTGCCCACCATATTTTTTAACCAAAGCCTGGATCTCTTTTTCAAGTTTCTGTTTTGTAGGACTATCAATTAAGAGACTCCATATAGAACGATTGTGCTCCCCTATCGACCTGTCTAAAAATCCTGATATCTTCAGCGGCGTGCAACCTTATAATAAAAAGCATCAACACACACAGGCCGACCGCCACGTGAATTTTACTTTTCATCTCAGTCGCCCTCCTTTCTTTCCAACTTACTTAGTTCTATATTCTCGAGGAACGCATCTACATTGGACTCCAGAGCCGTAACGATCTTCTCATTCCCACTATTTAAAATTTTTATGACGTTGTCAATGAACTTTCTCACGGGCACATTTTCTGATTGCCGGTTCTCGTGGTGTGCAGCTGACCCTCCGTACGTGAGAGGCGGTTCCGAAACTTGAAGGTATTCGAGACCCGCCGGTGGCGGACGTAGCAGCTGCGTTAATTTCTGAAATAGATCGTCCGGTGATTCTTCCGACTGAAAAATTTGTTTGATCGCATTCCAACGTTCCCTGGACAGACCCCAGAGGATGGTGGCTGGGGAGACGCCGAATTTTTCCTCGATAGTATATAGAAGATCAAGTGAAGGTTCCTTTTTCCCTGTCTCGATCTCGGATATGTACGCGTCGGAATATCCGATGACATCACCAAAATCTTTTTGAACCTTATAACCCTTTGCCAACCTTAATTCCTTAATTCTTTCGCCTGGTTTCATTAATTCCGCTTTTTAGTTAATTTTTTACTTGACAACATTCCGCAAATTTGCTAAATTCTCTGGCCATGAGAGAGATTGACAAGTCAAACATCGAAACCGAAATAAAAAAGGCTCTTCTTGACGCCCATGTAAAACAGGTTCAGATCGCTCGTAAGCTCGGCATCGCAAAACAGTACGTCCATAGCGTGATAAAGGGCCAACGGCGCACTGCGTACGTAAGGAAGGCCATAGCCAAAGCCGCGGGGAAACGGATTGAGGATCTGTGGCCGGAGAATCATAAAAAGCCCCAGAACCACGTGGAGTTCGGGGCGAGAAAGGCGGCGTAAGATGATCCGGTTCATCAAACGAAAACTGGAAAAGTTCATAATCGAGATCATCGTTCACGACCTCCAGCGGCGCGGACAAATATACAAGCATTTAAGAATTTCCTTGCCTTCTTCAGAGCCATTTTTTCTATCTCGATCAAATCCAATGACGAGACCTCCTTCGGGAGGGAGACAATAACCGTGCACTGGGGGAGGGAATCTCCGATCCCAATGGGATTGAATCTTACATGAGCAACAACCTCATTTTCCAAACAAAAGACTTCGTAGAGATAGGCCGCAATTTCCATAATAAAACGATGGGGGTTCATCCCTCCAGGGGAGGCCGTATGATCCGCACTTCCGGCAAAGAGGAGAGGATCTGCGGCCTCGCTTTATTAACCATCCTATAAATTTTTTTGGTCAAAAGCAATAGCAATTTTATGAAGAGATTTGCCAGTCCCGACCAGTTAAATTTCTTCGATCTACTCAGAGACCTTCGTCCGAAAAATAGCGGATTCTCATCATTTAATATAGACCTACTCCTACGCGAGACCATCAGCCAGGCGATCAAGGAATCGCCGCTTTCACGGTTTCAAATTGCTGCTCACATGAGCGAGATTCTGGGCCTCGAGGTCAGCAAGTCGATGATCGATTCCTGGACGGCCGAGAGCCGCGAAGGGATCAACCGCTTTCCAGCCTGCTATTTACCGGCCTTTTGTCAGACCGTGAATTCGCTCGAACCACTGAAAGTGCTGGCGGATCTCCTTGGATGCGTCGTCGTCGAGGGAGAGGAGGCACTTCTCATTGAGCTTTCGAAGGTTGGGGTCGAGAAGGAGAAACTCTTTAAGAGAGAGAAGGCCATTAAAACGATTCTTGGGGGAATGAGAAAATGAGGCGACTCGTTGATACGGAGGAGGCGGCGAGGATGTTGGGGATCACATCCAGGGCGGTTCGGAAATGGTTCGCCGCCGGAAAGGTCGAGGGCAAATTTGAACCGGGCAAAAGGGCGGGCAGATCTGGAATGAAATTGTTCGTATGGATCGAGGACGACCAGAGGGCAGTCGGCAGTAGGCAGAAGGCAGATAAGAAAGAGAGAGATCATACCCGGGTGAATCGGGGGGAACCGGGACGAGAGATTGTCACGCCCCTGTTTAATGGCGTGCCAATCGATACGGAGACGCGGGGATCCGGAGACTCGGAGATAACTTTACATGGTTCTACGATGTTAACTAAAGACCAAAAAAACGCCAATTTTGTCAAGTTAACTGAAACCCTGCCGTCCGGGCATCAATTCCTGGTCTCACCCCACCAGGTCCCTCCTTCCCCGGACGGCGGGGTGCCTACACTCGAAACCGAGCTTCGGCACCCAGGGGCGCTTTCTCCGTCGGCAATAAATGCCGACGCTACAGAAAATGCCCTGGATTCCGGCCCCCGGATCGATGTCCGGGGCGAGCTCCGCCGGAATGACAAAGCGGATCGTATTGCCAACCTGCGGTTCGCCCTGATCCAAGCATTTAACGAAGAGATCGCCAAAAACCACCGGCCAAAAGTAGAGACCATTCGCAATTTTCTATCATTATATAATAGCGGGGTTCTTTTGTCCGACATCCACAAAGAACTCGGCGAGATCTCCCGCGCCACATTATATAACTGGCGCTCAGCGGCCGCGCCGCAGGATCTCACGCCCCAATATGGCGGGGCGGGGCAATCGAAGGTAACCGAACACGAGAAAAATATCGTCCTCACACTGCTATTGCATCAAAACCGTCTGAAAGTCTCTTACGGCATCACACTCGCCAAAGAATACCTCACCAAAAAGAGAATAGACTCGCCTTCAAGCCCTTCCACGCTGCGAAGATTCATCGATCAATTCAAAAAAGAGCATTACGACATCTGGATCCTGCGGCGCGAGGGCGAGAAGGCGCTCAAAGATAAAGTCACTCCCTATGCTGAGCGCGACTGGCGCTTGCTCGAGGTGGGCGACGGCCTGGTCGCCGACGGCCATCGGCTGAATTTTCAAGTGATCAATCCCAACACAGGCAAGCCTTGCAGGGCGGCGCTGGTGCTTTTCTGGGACTGGAGAAGTTCTTATCCGCTCGGATGGGAGCTCATGCTCGAGGAATCGACCCAATGTGTCGCCTCAGCCCTCAGAAACGCCATCGTCGCCCTGGGTAAAATTCCGAAATGGGTCTATCTCGACAACGGCAAAGCATTCAAGGCAAAGGTCTTCACGCAGGACATCGATTTTGAGGATTCGGAACTCCCCGGCATGTTTGCCCGCCTCAACATCAATTACCATTTCGCTCAACCCTACAATGCCCAATCGAAACCCATCGAAAGAATTTTTGGGATCCTGAACGAACAACTCGAGCGTCTGGTCCCATCCTATACCGGCGCCTCTATTAATGATAAGCCCGCCTGGACGAAGCGAAACGAAAAATATGCCCGGTCCCTTCACAATCCCGTTATTCCCACAATCCCGGAGACGAATGGCCTGATTTTTGCCTGGCGCGATCGCTATGCAGAGAGATCCTCCAGGGGAAGGGACGGTCTCCGGCCTATCGATATATATAATGATGGGAAAGGCCCTGGCGTTGACCCGGCCGAATTGATCTATCTAATGATGGACCGCGAGATCAAACAGGTCCACCGAAACGGCGTCACCTGGCTTGGCTGGCACTGGTTTGATGAGGCCATGTACGGCCTCAAAGATAAAGTCGTCATCCGCTATTCTCTTTCCGATCTCTCACAGATATACGTCTTTCACAAAAATGAATTCCTCTGCGCCGCAAAACCCATCGAACTGGTGCATCCGATGGCCTCCGAAAGCGAGAACCCCAAAGACATGGAGGCCGTGAAGGACGTCATCCGCCTCCAGAAGAAGGTCAAAAACACTACCCGCAAACTCTGCGATCTCCTCGAGACGAAACAGGCGAGCCAGATCGATTGGAGCAGAACGAGAAACTCCGAGATCTCCGAGACGATAGAAAAGATCGAGGCGGAGAAGAAACCGAAAGTTGTGAGATTTTCGCCTTTTGCCGACGCTCCGGAGTCTGACCCGGAGATAGTCGAACATGATGACGCAGAGCAAGATCACCTGCCACAAAGACGACGGTTTAAATACGATTTTGAAAAATATGAATGGCTGATGGTTCAGAAATCCATATCCGAAGACGACCAAAAGTGGATCGACCAGTACCGAGCCACCTCTTCGGCATTCAAGGATGTCATCGGAGGTAAACAATGAAGGATCATTTCGTCGAGACCAAGAGCTTCAAGAAGTTTCGGGAAGGAATCGATCATATCAACCAAAAACTAAAAGGCGTCGAACGGATGCTTTTGGTTGTGGGCGAACCCGGACTTGGAAAAACGGAGGCAGCTATCCATTACTGCGCGATGAATGGCGCGGTATTCATTCGGACACTTGAAATGATGACCGGCTCGTGGGTGCTCCGGACCATTGTGAAAGAACTTGGCACCGAGCCATATTACCGGTCCGACAAAAATCATGATCTTATCCGGGAGTTCCTCACCAGCAATCCCCGGACGATCGTCTTTGATGAAGTGGATAGGTTTACTCGCAAACCCGAGATCCTGGAGACCCTCCGCGATGTTCACGACGTCTGCCATTGCCCAATCGTCTTTATCGGGGAAGAGACAGCCGACAAAAAAATGATGCATAACCGCAGGCTGTACCGACGCTTTGTAGAAGTTGTTCGTTTTGAAAAGCTTGATATTGACGGCGTGAAGAACTTCTTAGTTGAGACGAGCGACATCAAATATCAGGGCGACGCTGTAGACATGATCACACGCGAAAGTAATGGGAAAATCAGCGGGATCATCACCATGATCCATCATGCCGAAAACTGGGCGAAACGAAACAACGAGAAATCCATATCCGCCAAGGATCTGAAATGACCAGCCGTAAGGAGACTATTAAAGATGCCATCTTAAAACGATTGAGATTTTTCTCGCTGGATCAGATCGTCGAGGAGACCCATCTCCCGCGTAAAATCGTCCAGGAGATCCTCGACCTATTCGCAAAGGAGGGTTTGATCCGCGAGACCGAGCGGCCGCATAGCGTAGGGCGCCCGGGAATATACCGGATATGGCAGGTAGAGGAAGGAGAAACGTTCGCCTCGAGTAGAATGTGGGCGGTGGTTCGTTACAAAAGGGAATTCTGCCTGCGCGATCTCATCATCCTGGCCGATGCCAAACGCGAGAACGCCCGCACATTCATCAAGTCGCTTCGCCGTACCGGTCTGATCGTGCCGAACAAACCAACGGGCATGGGCGTCTATTGGAGGCTCGTTAAGGACCCAGGACCGAGAAGACCGTATGTGGGAGACCAGGTCAGTAGGCAGAAGGCAGAAGGCAGTAGGCAGAAAACAGAAGGAGGGAATCATGGAAAATCATGACATGGAAAATGCAAGGCCATCAAGAGAGGGCTACGGGAAAATTCTGACGACGCCGGAGTCAATAGTGCGGATTTATAGGGAGATGGAGAGCCGGAGAGTGCCGCGAGAGACGCCCGCTTCGATGAAGCCGAGGCGAGGCGAGCCCTACATCTTCACGCCGAAGCGGCCGAAGATCCCGTGGTACCGGAAGATCAATTGGGAGTTTGTCATCGACGCATTCTGCATTGCCGCATTGGCTGCCGTCGCGTTCTATCTCGTGATCTGGGTTATGGTTCCATTCTTGAGGATGATATGGATGGTCAGCTAAAGCGGAACAGTTCGGAGTCGGGAGTTCGGAGTTCGGAGAAAAGAATAGAAGATGACCGGTATTATTTCCCGTGTCCGCTGAGGAAAGGGCACCCCAGGATCGCGGTCACGATCTGCCACAAACAGAAGTGCATGTTCCTGATATCAGAAGACGGCAAACTGCGGTGTGGCTACGGAGATCAGAATGCCAGGAAATAAGAAATTCATATGCCCGTTCCTCAAGAGTCAGAGAAAGGTTTCAATCGAGGAATGTTTCGGATGTCCATTCGTCGCCGCAACCGTGGAAGAGGATAGACAGATAATAAGCATCACATGCGGTTTCCCTGAACAGGCCGGGGAACGAATTGATCGGTTTGCGGTCAAGAAAATCGAAAGAGACGGGATTGCATGAAAGTCAAAGTCAATGGCGGGAAAGTGAGTTGGAGTGGCGTTTGGGAGACGATCATCCTGATTCTCTTTTTTTTAGTCCTGACGGCGGGGGCGTTTGGTTGGGGCATCATCTATGAGAACCGACGGTACCGGAGCGTCGAAAAGGAAGTACTGCTACAAGATCAGAAGATAAAAGAGATCAATGGAAAGCTAATTGCCTTAGAAGGCCGGCAGCCGAAAGAAAAGAAATGAGATGTCGGCATTGTGGAGGGGCAATTGTTGAGGATCAATGGGAACCCGGAAAATTAAAATGCCAAAGTTGCGGCCGGCGAGTCGCGGATCCGCAGGATCCGAAGGAGAACAAAATCATGGAAGAGAAAAAGACCTGTATCAAATGCGGAAAGGAACTTCCAAGGACGGAGGAATATTTCAGCAAAAATGCGAGGAGAGAGGACGGGTTCGAGGGTCAATGCAAAACCTGCCGGAAGAAATATTTTGCGGATTATTGCGCCGGGAAACGTGTAAGGAAGGGAGCGAAGAAGGCCGAGAAGAAGGCCGCAGGGAAAAAAGATACGGGTCCTAAGATTATGGATCATCGATATGGCCCGAAAAAGGTCGAATCCAGCGAACTTCTCACAAAAGCCTCTCCGGCAGAGATTCTGATCGCCCTTCGCAAGGGTATGGCCGCTGAGATCGTCGCCATGATAGAGGAGAAATACGATCTATGACCAGCGTAGCCGAACGAGTCAAAGAATTCATAGAGACGTGGGACAGAACTCACTGCACCATTTGTGAGGACTCACTGCAGGACGGGAAATTTATAATGATCGACGGGAAACTTTATTGCCTGACGTGCCATGAATTTGAACTCAATAAACCCAACAAGCCCAATGAACACAAAGGACACGTTTAATAACCTCGAAGCAACGATCCTGCGATTCCTGGAGGCGCACCAGGGCAGGGATTTTGCGATCTCGCGGGCGAGACTCGTCGAAAAGATCAATGAAGGATGTGCTCCTCCGGACGAGGTCAATGAGCGGACCATCAGGCAGACGATCAAACACCTGGTCGAGCGGCACGGAGAATGGATCGGATCATGTTGCAAGGGTTACTTCATGATCCAGACGGACCAGGAACTCCTTGCCGCCTGCAAATACTACCACGGGTACGCCCTGAGCCTCCTTCATGTCGAGGCGAAGTTGAGGAAGATTAGCATGCCGGCGCTATTGGGCCAACTCTCATTGGAGATCGGAAAATAGGATGCTTCAATATCTCGATAAAAAAGGCCGGTTGTTATTTGTTGCCGAGGGTATCTGGTTTGCTCAGCCAGAATTTAAGACGGGGAAATTTGGGACGTTCTACCGAAAGGCCAAGGGCAGGGGCATGCACAGGGTAGTTTCACCGGCATTGCCCATGAGGAATACACGAGAGGAAGCCGAACAAGATTTCTCAGAATACGTGCGCAAGCACGGGCTGGTGCCTGTCACCGTCAGTCACCAGGAATAATTGTAGCGTCCTCGTTTATCGGGGGCGGATGGAGGTTAAAGGGGGTTGATATGGATTGGAAGATCTGGTTGGCCTTTGGGGTTGGAATTTTTTTTGGAGCCTGCGGAATGGCGCTATTGATCGGATACGTCTCAGAGAGTCTGAGAATCCACCAGGAAAGATGTAAAATATTTTCGCAGGACCTGGAAGAGGTAGTTCCCTTTTTCGATTCCCTTAAAGTTACGAGAATCTATTTCGGTGTGCCCGTCTATAAAAAGGAGAAATCATCATGACACTCTCGGAAATTGAAAGATTGGCGAAGGAATTTTCCGATGCACGGACGGTCCTACGCGATCGCGTCGAGGTGCTCAATGAAGGGCTGACTGCGCTCAAAAAGCGGTATCTTCCGGGAATCCGCAACGCCGTGGAGAAAGCAAAAGAGAAACAAGCCGGTCTCTCGGACGCAATTGATGGTAGCCGCGATCTTTTTATGAAGCCCCGGACCATGACACTCTTCGGGATCAAATTCGGTATCGAAAAGCAGAAGGGAAAACTCGAATGGGAGAAGGGGGCGGTACCGGGAATTGTAAAACTGATCAAGAAATTCTTTCCCGATTCCTGGGAGGCTTACGTCAAGGTCAAAGAAGACCCCATGAAAAAGACGTTGGCGACCCTTCCGAGCGCGGATCTCAAAAAGCTCGGGATTCAGGTCACGGAGACCGGCGACGCGGTCTTCATCAAGCCCACGGATTCCGAGGTCGATAAGTTGGTGGATGCGCTGCTCAATGAGAAGAAGGAAGGGGAAGATGAGGAGTAATTGGGCGTTTGAGCAACATTTGAAGCAATTGGAAGAGTACGAGATGGTTGGGCAAAAGAAAAACGAAAACTGGTATGAAGAATGGATCGAGCAACCGATACGAGACGTTGTGAAACTTCTGAGAGACAATGGATTCAACACTGAATGTTCATGCGGGCATGAGATGTATGTTCAGTGCCAGTACTTAATGGATGGAGATATTCACAGACTTCATCAATTGATTTGGCACTATCTGCATAACGTTGGGAAACCAATCGATTTTGAGATTGCTGTTCTTGTGAGAGTTATGGACGGTCACGCCTATTCATCTCTGAATGTAGAATTCGGCATCCATCCGGGGTCAGAGAGGAAATCTAAATGATGGATAACCGTGACCTGGTGACGCGGATCGCTGATCAGATGGGGAATCGCCTGAGCCAAAAGCTCCTTGGAATTACCCGAGGCGTCAAACCAACCGGACCCTGGAGACGCCGGATGCCGAAAGTGGGGCGAAATGAACCTTGCCCATGCGGAAGCGGAAAGAAATATAAGAAATGTCATTTGGAGGGAACCCGATGAAAGACCTTGAACTTAGGAATCCAGAGCTTTTTGAAATGATCAAAGAAGAAAGTCTGCGCCAAATTCGGAAATGGGGAATCCAGGATAGGGATCCCTTTGAATGGCTGGCATACATCACTGAAGAACTTGGTGAACTCTCATGTGCAATCTCGGAGTATGAATATAGAGGTGGTCTTCAATCGGAAGTCGTGAACGAGGCCGTTCAGGTCGCGACACTGGCCTTGAAAATCGCCGAAATGTTTATAGAGACCCCAATGGCACAGTGGAGAATAGAGGATCAGCGAGGCCAGAGATGAACGATATATTTTGGATCCTACTATTGAGCATCTTAGCTGGCGGGATCCTGATCTTTTCATTTGGATTCACGAAGAAATTTCTGAGGATAAAGGATGTGCATGGTTGGCACCGGGTCAAACGCGCAGCCGCTGACGAACTATGGGGAGATTAAACCATCACCATGATCCCAACCCACGGAGACAAGGGCCTGGAGGATCGGGATCCAGCCTGTCTAACTCCATTGCGATGGGCGTTCAGGAGCCGGCCGAAGACGGACAAGATGGAGATCGCAAAAGGCCCCAGGGCCGTATAGACCCTGAAAAAAGAGAACGCCCCCCGGTGATCCGGCAGCCGGGGGAATTTAAAAGAGGAGAAAACAATAACGATGGGAAACGTCGAGATCAAACTTTCTTTGAAATTATCCCCGGAAGTCGAGGAGCAAAAGTTCAAGGACGCTTTTTACCCTAAACCCAAATGCCCTGACTGTGGAGGAGAGAAATTTTTGAAGGGGCCAGGGGCCGGATTGTCAATGAACATCAAATGCGCGAATCCGGCCTGCGGGTCAAAATTCAACGTCTGCCCGGTGATGAGATCCATCGAGCGAATCTAAAAAAAGGAGGTACATGAAAATGGCAGTATTACGATGCAAGATGAGAGTTTTTCAGGTTTTACATCACCTTGATAATGACGGGAAGGTGGAGCAGGAAACGGTCAAGTTTATTGCGGTTTATGCGAAGGAGGGGCCCAACGCTGAGTGGTCCAAGTGGACCCCTTCAGCCCACTTTGAGATCTGCATCAGTAATCCTGATGCCTTCAATGAATTTTCAAAGGGCCATGAGTTCTATGTCGATTTTATTCCGGCGGAGTAACCATGCCAAACCGTAAGCTCCAGGCTGCGCCAGTTTAGAGTTCGGAGTTCGGAGACAATGCCAGTAAGAAAACTTCAAATTAAAATCAAGATCGCTCAGAAGCAGCTCGGGATCGAGGACGCGGTCTACCGCGATATCCTCTACCGGAAATTTCGGGTATCGTCTTCGAACTCCCTCTCGGATTCGCAGGCGTTGGTTCTGATCCGCCATTTTAAGGATCTCGGGTGGGTCCCGAAAAGCAAACCAAAAAAATATGACGATCAAAAGGGCGATGTCTATTCGGCCAGTCCCGGGCAGAAAAGGTTGATCGAGGTCCTCTGGCATGAGGTCTATCGGGGCAACGACGAAACGAAACATCTTAGGCAGTTTCTGTTTAATCACTTCAAGGTGAGCGATGTGAATTTTTTAGATCGACGGACGGCCTATGAGGCGGTGGAGGCATTGAAGGCGATGCAGAGGAGAAGACCCTCTGCCCAATGCGGAATGCGGAACGCGGATTGCGGAGTTTAACCAAGAACTGGGGGGAATCATGGGATTTATAAGATTCGGAATCTGCAAAAACATGGAATGTCGGCAGGTTTTTGAGAAGAAGGCCGCCAACCAACGGTTTTGCCCGAATTGCAGTTATTGGAAAAAATATGAAGGCGGGTCAGTGATGAAACGCCTGTATGAGGTGGAGGGCCAACTCAAGAAAGGGGCCGATCAATCCGGCAATCCGAAGGTCTGGACGGCGGAGGAATATTCTCAGGAATTTTTGAGAAGTCTGATACCGAGTCACCAGTAGGCAGAAAGCAGAATGCAGAAGGCAGCAATCATGGTGCGGAGACACGGTGAAAGATTTGTGATATAATCGAACTGGAAGGCTTGCCCGGTTCGCCCATGTCTCATCGAGGCGAGCCCGCCGGACCTTTAGGGCAGGAGGGAGGCAACGAAGATGAGAAATTTAATCGTTATTTTATTTTTTATTTTCTTGGCGGGATGTGCCTACACGGGCGGGTATTGGACCAAACCGGATTATTCCTGGGAGCAGTATAAGTCGGATCGCGATGACTGTACGGCAATCGCGTCTTATTGGAACCCAACGGCAGGCTTTTTTACTCCCACGATGGTGAGGCAAAATATACCTCCTCAACATACGAGACGATTTGGATATTGCATGGAAATGAGAGGATATGAGTGGGTTCAGACCCAGAGTGAAATGAGGTGATTTTTGACACTCGACCAGGCCCGGAAAGAGAATATAAAGAAGGAAAACGAATTTTTCACAAAGCCTTATTGTTTTGCGGTCGGAGTGATCACGGGATTGATTGTAGCATTCCTTTTGATTTTAGCCCTAGTCGCCCTAAAGGGCGGTTTTTAATTAATATGAAACTCGAAGAGGCGCGGAAAATGAACTGGATAAAAGAGAAACCAACAAAGATCGGGTACTATTGCTTGAGGCGACTCAAACTTAATGATACCGAGGTCAATATCGCTTTTGTGTATGAGGATATAGTTGAAATTTTAGGAATTCAAAAGGAATTTCGCATAAATGCTGATGTTCTTGATGATGCTGAATGGTACGGCCCGCTGGAGCCGCCGAAATAATGTGCAGGAGGGATAATGGAAATTAAAGAACTAACCGGCCCCTGCTCACTTGTACAGTTTGATGATTATCTTGAAGAGGGGGACGAGATACAATGTCCCGATTGCGGGGAATTTTCATCCCATAGAGATTGGAAAGAATCGACGGTGCCCTGTGAGGATTGCGGAACGCACATCGCGATTCAATGCCCAAAATGCGACAAACGGTTCGATACGGTGTGGCCGCAGAAATTTCACATTAGGGAGACCGAAGAAACCCGCCGTATTCTAATTGAAAAAATGAAGCAAGGTGGATTCGATGACGAAGAAATAAAAAAGATAATGGAATAAAACGGAGGGAGGAGTGAGTGACGCTCGACCAGGCCCGGAAACTTCATCAGGAGATCAAAGAGATCAAGAAACGCTACGGCATCTCTTATAGCGACTACCACGAGGAGGAGCGGGAGGGCGAGGTCCGGTTCGTCAACATCACTCTCAGGGCCAAAATCGATCCCAATAAAAAGGACTTGACAAGAGGTAAGAACATTTGATATCAATATGTCAAAGGCATTAACTGACATATTTGATATCCGATGCGATGGCTATTAAACAATATCCCATGCGAGTGGAAGAGGAGATTTGGAGGCGGGCAAAGGCAAAAGCGGCGCTCGAAGGGATCACGATGAGAGAGGCCGTCGAAAGACTCTTGAAGGGATGGATTGATGGGAAGTTAGAGATCGAAAAAAAATAGATTAACTCCCCCTCGCCCCCTCTTAGATTAGGAGGGGGTTGGGGGCGTTACTAAACAAGGACGAGGAAAACCCGACTTGTGTTCGTCGGCAGTAAATGCCGACGCTACAGGTCGGGTTTTTTTATGGGGTCGAAATGATCATCACTCACTGGTCGCACATCATGATTCACCATTCGGCAAGTCCGGACAGTCGCACGTTCGGTTGGCAAGAGATTAGGCGATACCACATGTCGTGGCGCATTGATGGAACAAGCGTCAGCAAGGAAGAATACGATCGGAGACTCTTGGCGAAACAGGGAACGCATTTTGAGGCTCCGGACCGAGATATCGCCTATCACTTCGGGATTGAGTTGGTCAACGACCGTTATGAAATTTTCGTTGGCCGGGATCTGGACCAGGATGGGGCGCATTGTATCGGGATGAATCAGAAGGCCATCGGGATCTGTTTCATTGGAAATTTTGACGGGACCCGGGTCCCGGCAGATCAGTGGACAGTGGGCGTCTTTTTTGTGAGAAGCCTCTGCCGGATCCTATTGATTCCGATCACGTGCGTTATTCCGCATCGGGATTACGCCCAAAAGACCTGTCCGGGCAAATTATTCGATATGGAACTTTTCAGAAGAGATCTTTTGAGGATCACATGACCGAACCGATTTTCAAGGAGTAAGATGTACATGCTGAAACTTATCTCAGACAACATGGACCTCATCGCCCTCGGCGCTTTTATTTTGGCGCTTCTCTTTGTTTTTTTCGGATTTGTGATCTATCTGTCCTTATCTTCCAGACTAAAGGAATACTTCGTCGATGATGGAGGAAAGCTTTCTATGGGCAGGCTGATTTGTTTTTTGAGTATCTTCTTCTATATCATCAGCGCCGCCTATGGTCTACTTTCAAAGGGAATATTTCCCGACATCCCAACGAATTTATCGGTACTCGTTGGTGGACTTTACGGATTGAATAAATTCAGCCCCACCGTTCCATTTCAGGGGCCAAAATAAAGAAGGAGGTCAAAGCAAATGGAAACAGCTCTAATTCTTATCGGAACTCATCTGGCGTGCATTGGCGGCGGCGTATTTGCCGGCGCATTGATCTGGAGAAACAATGCAAAGAAATTCTCCAGATTGGAAGATGAGGCAAAGGCAAAAGGGAAAGAAGTGGTCAGTTGGATTAAGGAAAAGACCGGGATCGATCTATGATCAATTTCCTCAGGTCTCATTGGAAGGTCATTCTTGTCGCCGTGGGCGTCTTGATTCTCATCGTCATGGTCGCCTATCCGAATCAGATCGCCAAAAAATATCTTGGCATGCTGATCGATCAGATCCGGGTCGATCAATCCAATATCGTCAAGACGTTGGAAGAGACCGTGACAAAGCGTGAGATGGAAATTGCCGACCTCGAAAAGCAGGTCGAGATAAACCGGGCTCAACAGGTCCAGGTCAGAGCCGAAAGCGAACGGCTCAAAGGGAGGGTCCTTGAACTTCAAGGTCAGCGCGAAACGATTGTTATTTCTGGCGATCCTGATCGGATCGTTGATGAACTGCGCAGGCTTGGTTTCAGCACAGCCCACCGCGGTTGCAAATGATCCTATATGTGAGGACGTATCCGATGCCCAGGAGATGGTCCGTCGTCTTACGGATTATAACATTCTGCGAGAGATGGATCAGGTCAAGGACCAACGGATCGCCAACCTTGAGAAAGAGAACGACCTTCTCAAGAGGGAAAACGAGCTAAAGGATCGGATCATCGCCCTTAAGGACATGATGATCGAGGCCAAGGACAAAGCCTTTGCGGACCTGAAAGACGTCGCCGATAGGGCGATTAAGCTTGCCGAGATCTCGAAAAAATCTACGTTGAGCGAGATCCTCGAATGGATCATCAGGATCGCCCTCTTTGCAGCCGGAGTCTTTGTGGGGAAATAAATGGTTGAAAATTTCTTTGGCTGTCTTGGGGGATGGATTTCGAATTGGGGGCCGGGGCTTTTGATCGCCCTGATCATGCTCTACGGCCTTTATAAAGGGTTGATCAGGCTCGGCGAAAAAGTGGGCCTCAAAATTCTCAGTGCATTGGAAAAACCCGCTGCGGCCCTCAATCAACAGGCCGAGTCGATGGACCGACTTACCCATTCGATTCAGGAGTATGTCGGGCGCGATCAATCAGAACATAGAGAAATCATCATCCTTCAGAAAGTAATTCTCGAAGAGATCGAAAAAATGAGGCGAGACGCAGATGACAGAAATTAAAATCGAACGATATCGTAGGATCAGGGGCAAAATTCTCAGGTTGTTAATCAAATGGCATCCTGCCCCGCTGAACCTGGAAGAGTTGCATGCCCTTCTGGACGATATGGGATACCCCATAACCAAGGAAGAGCTCGAGAGTCATCTCGTCTACCTGGAGGAACCTGGATACATCAAGATCGAAAAAAGAATGACGGAGGGGATGGAGAGTAAAAAAATCCGGATATTGAAAAAGGGGATCGACGTCAACGACGGCCTCGGCTCCGGAGATATCGGGATCACCAGGGGTTAAGGATCTCATCATGAGGCAGAGGCCAGAAAAAAAAGAATATTCCTTTGAAGTCGTCGAGACAGCCGAGAACCTCTACGTCTACAAAAATAAGACCTACGAGGAAATTTCGAAGATTCTCGATATTCCGGTAGTCACCCTCCAGCGATGGGGGGCCGACGAGAAGCCAGACAAGGGCGGAAAGGGCGGCTACGAGTGGCGTAAAAAGAAACTCGAATATATCAAGCAGCGTGTCGGAACAAGGAAAGAATTATACCTGATCAAGGATCACTTGATTAAGGAGGCTAAAGAGAACACCGACCCCCTGGCGGTATATAAATTGGCAACTCTTCAAAGAACGATCGATGCCGAGGAGAAGGGGGACATAGATGAAAGCATGCAAAAGATCGACCGGCCTCAAATATTTCTCGATTTTCTCAAGGATCTTGTCTCTTATCTTAAAGAACACGATGCGGAAGCACTGGTGGCATTGGAAAAGAATTTTGATCCATTCATAGGGTTCGCAAAGAGCAAATACGCGAACCCTTGATTACACAGATTCCAAGAGCGAGATTTCTCAGATTTAAAATCGGTGTAATCGGGGTTCTAAAATCCGTGTAATCACGCGAGGAACGAGTGAAACGAGTTTTGAGTGAAAAGAAGTTCGATCTTGAGATTGAGGCGATCCGGTCGCTGATCCAATCGGTTGCCAAACCTTTCCCCGTTGACAAGAAACTCCAGGAGGAAAGGATCGAGCGCGGCTCGCACGATCTTGAATTTTTCGGCCGCACCTACTTCCCGCATTACATCGAGGCCCCCTGCTCGGCATTTCACCGTTACGTTTGCGAACGATATACGGCGATGGTCCTTCGGGCGGTCGAGACCGGAGAAGGAGACAAGGAGGCCGATGCGGCTCCTCGAGGAAACGCCAAATCGACCTGGGCCGATCTCGTCTTCGCCCTCTGGTGCGCCGCCTTCGGATATCGCCGTTTTATCGTCATCGTCAGCGATACCGCTTCGCAGGCCGAGGATTTCATCCAATTCATCAAGGCGGAGCTCGAGGTGAACGAGCGGCTCGCCCAGGACTTTCCGAAACTCTGCGGCCAGGGGCCTATCTGGCGGGCCGATACGATCATCACCGCAAACCGGGTCAAAATCCGAGGCGTGGGCGCTGGGCAAAAACTAAGAGGCATGCGCCACGGATCCACACGGCCGGATCTCGTGATCGGGGATGATTTGGAGAATGACGAGGCCGTTGAATCTCCGGATCAGAGGAAGAAAATGGAGAGGTGGTTTTTCAAGGCACTGATGAAGATCGGCCAGAAGGATACGGTCTTCCTGATCCTCGGGACCATCCTTCATTACGACAGCCTTCTCAGTGATCTCCTGAGACGACCCGGATGGAAAGGTCGCAAGTTCAAAGCCGTCATAAAATATTCCAGCTCAAAACTATGGGAAAAATGGGAAGAGATCTTCGTCGATATTTCCATCGGAAAAGAACAAGCCGAAGAAGCGGCCGATGCCTTTTTCGAGGCCAACAAAGCGGAAATGCTTGCTGACACCGAGGTCCTCTGGCCCGAGGTCGAGGATTACTATTATCTGATGAAAATGCGGATCTCAGACGGGCCTGCCTACTTTGAATCGGAGAAACAAAACGAGCCGATCAATCCGGAAGATGCAATCTTCCTGGGAGAATGGTTTGTCGACTGGGAAGAAGGAGACGTGGATCTCACCGGCATCGCGCACGCGGGCGCATGCGATCCGTCTCTCGGAAAACGGAACAAACGTGGGGATTCATCAGCAATACTCGGCGGGCGGATGAAGGACAACGTTCTGTATCTCGACGTTGCGGATATCGAGCGCCGGCAGCCAGACAAAATTATGACCGATATTCTGGCGCATCACACCCGTGATCCCTTCGATAAATTCAGGATCGAGATCGTGCAATTTCAGGAATTCTTTGCGCGGCAATTTGAAAAGGTCGCGCATGATACCGGCCGGACGATGAACATCGACAACTACATTCCCAACGCCGACAAAGATTTGAGGATCATCCGGCTCCAGCCCTGGATCAAGAATGGCTGGATCCGCTTCAAGCCCAACATGAGGGAGCTCAAACGGCACCTGATCTATTACCGGCCAAAAAATAGGGGCGGCCCAGATGATGGCCCCGATGCATTGGAGATGCTCCTCGGACTTTGTGAGGCGGGTTTGATGCCTGCCGCGTCTGTTTCGAGTGAGACGGGAAAGGGCGATTATCACGCGGAGCGGAGGCGGGGCATCATGGAGAGGTTTGGATTTAGAAGGGCAGCATGAGTTCGTTGGGTTTATTGCCTGCCTGCGCGAAGCCGCTTCGGCATAGGCAGGGGTTCATTGAGTTTATTGAGTTAGCTCAAGGAACTCAAGCAACCCAAGCAACTCGATGAACCGTGACCGGAGTAACCATGAGGATTAAAGACAAATTAATTGATGCGTTTTTTGGAAGTACCATTGAATCGAAGGTGAAGGAACGCATTAAGGCGGCGTCGATCCTCGATGCGCCGACGGTTGAGGACCTTAAGTGGAGGCGCCTGACCACCAACGCCAACCGCGACCTTCTGCCCATAACGCAGGACCGGATGATCGAGATCGCCTACTGGCTTCACGAGACGAATCCACTCGCGGGCTGGCTGATCGATATCACCACGGCTTTCATCATGGCCGAGGAGTTGCCGTATGAATCAAAGGATGAGGAAATCAAGGCCGTGCTCGATGGTTTCTGGAACGATCCAGTCAACCGGATGGACCTTTACTTTCCGAAGCACGTCTCCGAACTCCACATCTTCGGCGAGCTCTGCATGCCCGCCTTTGTTGCAAAGCAAACGGGCCGGGTGAGGCTCGGCTACGTAGATCCAGCGCAGATCGATATCGTCGCGACCGACCCCGAGAATGTGAAGATGCAGATCGGCGTCATCACCAAGCCCTGGACCGGCCTGGTCGGGGGCTTTCAGATCAATCAGGATCCCAAAAAATATCGGACGGTCCTGCCGGAGGAAGCCGAATACGTTCTTTCGCCCACAGCGAAGCAGCTCCGCAATCAATTCACGGATGGCGATTGTTTTTATTTCTCGATCAATAACGTGACGAATTCTCCGAGAGGCCGATCGTCTTTGCTTTCCGTCGCCGATTGGCTCGACGCCTATGAGCAATATCTTTTCGATTTCGCGGATAAGTGGCCGCAGTTCAACTCCTTCGTGTGGGACATCTTGGTGCAAGGCGGCAACGAGGACGACATCAAAAAACAGGTCGCGAACTTCAGCAAAAAATCCGGGTCATCCTTTGGCCATAATGAGAAAGTGACACTGTCGCCTTTGGCGCCCGAGATGAAAGCAATGGATGCGGAGACTGGAGCCAGACTTTTTCGCAATCATATCCTCGGCCCGTTCGGATATCCGGAGCACTGGTATGGCGGGGGAGGCGACGTGAATCGGGCGACGGCCTCCGAGATGGATATGCCGGCAATCAAGATGCTCTCATACAAGCAAAATTACGTAAAATTTGCGCTGATGGAAATCCTCGGATACCAGGTCAGGCAGGCGAGGCAGGCTGGTTATCTCCGGGCGCCGGGGGATGCGACTTTCTCAGTGACCACGCCGGTCATGCAGGCAAAGGATGTTTCCAAATTCGGAGCGATGGTCCAGCAGGTGGCGGCAGCCCTGTTGACGGCCGAGAGCCAAGAGTGGATCGATAAGGAGACTGCCCGCAAACTCTTCGCCGCAATGGTCGGATTCCTCGGAGTGGATATCGATCTCGATGAGGTGAAGAAGGCCCTGGCGGAAGGCGGGGGAGACCAAAGTGCGATCCAGGATTACCTGAAGAAAAAACCGGTCCTGCCTCAACCCGCGCAAGGGGTGAGGAGAGTGAAGTAAAACCCAAAAAAGCATGGGGCATGGGGCATAGAGCAGAGAGCAAAAAAGGACAAGGAGGCGCGATGAAAAAAATCTATAGACCGGAAGAATTGGCGAAAAAAATAGGAGTCACGGAGAGGGTACTCCTCGATTGGAGAGACCTCGGGATGCCCTGGGTAAAAATCGGCAAAGCGATCTACATTTTTGAGGATAGTTTCATAAGGTGGGTCAAGACCCAGGAAAGGGTGGGTGTTGCTCAGGATGCCTCAGGACAAGACTTATCGGAGGAACCTATACAATGAGATGCCCCCTCTTTTTTTCGTTACGTTTCGCATACGGATTGATGCTGTTTCACTACGTTTGGACACCTTTTGGTGACGCCGGATCAGGGGTCACTGGTCAAAATTGGGTCTTTCGGCTCAATCCGCAATCCCTGCCTGCGCGAAGCGCTCCGGCGAAGGCAGGCGCAATCCGAATTCCGCATTGGAGGCAGGATGCCGTCTCTTAAGGAAATCGAGTTTGCACGAAAGATGAAGGCGTTGCTCCAGGAGGCGGATAACCTTCAGGATGACGCGGTAAAGAGGGTGCTCGCCATCCTCAGCCAGGCGCGAAGGGAAGTGGCAGCCGACGTGGCATCGACCGACTGGGAGGCTTACCGCCTCAAGGGACTAAAGGAAGCAATCGAGAGGGCGATGACCGATTTTGCTGACAAATACAGTATTGATCTCAGGAGCGCCCAGGCCGACCTTTTCGACCTCGGCATTGCCAGGGCGAATATCCCTCTCGGCGTTGCCACTGCCATGTCGATGGTCCCATCCATCAATATCAAGGCGCTGGAGATCGCCCAGAACTACTCGTCGGATCTTATCAGCAACCTTACTGAAGACGCGATCAAGAAAATCAATCAAGAACTGACGATGGGGATCCTTGGCGTGAAGACGCCCTTTGAGGTGATGACGGCCATCGGGAAAAATCTTGAGGATCCTTCGGTTTTTAAATCGATCGCAAGCCGGGCAGAGGTGATCACCAGGACAGAGACCGGAAGAATTTTCGAGATGGCCACTCAATCGAGGCTTGAGGACGCACAGAGGGTTGTGCCGGACATGAAAAAACAATGGATGTCGTCGCCGATGAGACCGACGGCCAGGCCCGAGCATCACACGCCAGAGGTTGATGGACAGATCCGCGATGTGGATGAGACCTTTGACGTGGCCGGAGAGCAGTTGATGTTCCCGGGCGATCCGGCGGGATCCCCGTGGAACACAATCAACTGCGGCTGACGGAGTGTGCCGTATATGTCCAGTTGGGCATGAAGGGTTATTGGGTTCATTGGGTTCGTTGAGTCATTGAGTTTTCGGGTTCATTGAGTTCTTTGGGTTATCGGGTCCATTGGCCTGCCGCAGGCCTGCGGCAGGCAAGCAACTCAAAGAACACAAGTAACCGGAAGGAGCGACGGAGAGGCGCAAAAAATGAAGAAGAGATTAATTGAGGTTATAGCGTGCGGACTCGTAGTTGCGGCACTTGCCGTCGCGACGTACTACCGGAACGAGATCTGGGGAAGCGAGATGAGCCTGTGGCGCGACGCCGCGAAAAAATCTCCTTATAAGGATCGGCCTGCGATCAATCTTGCGACGGCGTTGGCCCAGCAGGGGAGATTTGAAGAGGCCAAACATGGGATTCAGAGATACCTTGAGATCAATCCGCAATCCATCGAGGCCCAGAACAATCTCGGAGCGATTCTGAGCCTCCAGGGAAAATACGACGAGGCCCTTTACCATATTTTTGAGGCCCTGCGAATCGATCCAAAAAACCCAATCGCCCACAATAACGCGGGCGCGGTTCTATGCAAGCAAGGCCAGTACCAGGAGGCCCTCATCCATTTTAAGGAGGCGCTCAAAAGCAAGTCCGATTTTGAGGACGCGCGGAAGAACTACGAGACCATCTCGGCGGCGATAAAGAAGAAGGTTGAGGCTAAAGTTGAGGTTAAGGCTGAGCCAAAGGCTAACGCCAAGGCTAAGGTTGAGTCTAAAGAATAATCCAAAAAAAGGAGGTTACGACAATGGCAAAGATTGATCCGAAGTATTTGAAGGGAATCAAAATGACAGGGGCAGATGAGAAAATCGTTGAAAAGGACGGAAGGAAGACCACGCAGAGCATTCCCTGGGAGCGCCAGGCGACGGAAGAGGACGTCCTTTCCTGGAAGGACTATGGCGATTTCGTTCGCATCGCTATTAAGGATGGCCGGAAATACGACGTGTCTAAGGAAAGGAAAGAAGAAAAAAAATAGAAATGATGATTTCATGGATTAAAAAGCGGGATTTCACAGATTCGAAATCCATGTAATCACGGTTTTAAAATCGGTGTAATCACGCGAGTGGAGGCAAACAATGGATCCCAAAGAGGCTCAAAAGGCCAGAGCGAGCAAATGGAATATCGCCATTAAGGATGGCGGCCATGTGACGAAACCTGGGCAGTGGTCGAGCGTTCCGGATGAGGAATTCCTCGATCCGGTCAATTATCGATATCCGTGTCCTAACGCAGATCAAACCAGGGCGGCAGCCGCCTACTGGGGCCAGGCCGACAACCAGGCGCAGTACTCGAGCGAAGAGAAAGCCATCATTAATAGAAGGCTCGATGAGATGGAGAAAAAATTTAATATTGGAGATCGTCAATCGGGTGCCATGAGCTTTTCCGAGACTCGCCGCGCTCTCTGCCAGGCGCTTTCGGCAAAATTTCCGAACATGCCCGGCGATATCGTTGATATCTACAACGATTATTGCATCTTCTCGGACGGCGAGAACAACCTTTTCGAGATCCCATATGGTGTCGATGCAAATGGGACCATTACGTTCGGCGACAAGGTAAAGGTGAGAAAAGAAGTAACCTATTTGAAAGTGTCATCTGCCTCTCATCTCTCAAAGGCCATCGGTGCCACGACGGATCCGAATTACGGATACCAATGGGACGTTCAGATCGTCGAGGCGGGCCCAGACCGTCAAGGCACGGCGATCTATCCCTACGAGGTCCTGAAAGCGGCGATTCCTCTGTACGAAGGGGCCAAAGTTTTTGCCCTCTCTCAGGGTCAACATGATAATCCCGATAATCCATTCGGAAAATCAGTCCGCGATCTCGTGGGGTGGATCTCGGGTGTGAGACCTAACGACAAAGGGTTGGAAGGAAAACTCAATATTTTAAAAACCGCATCCTGGCTTCGGGACATGATAGTCGATTCCTGGAATCGTGGGAAAAAAGACCTGGTCGGCCTTTCCCATGACATCCTGGCCAGGGTGGCATCGGGTCCGGCGCCGCGAAAGGCAGAAAAGATCGTCCGGGTCGATTCGGTTGATGTTGTCTATGATCCCATCGCAGGTGGGAAATTCATAAGAATGGCTGCGGCCGCGGCTAAGGCGGCGAGTCAAAAGGAGGCTACCATGTTCAAGCAGATGTTGGCCGCACTTAAAAAGCAGCGGCCGGATTTGAAGGATCAGATCGAAGCGTTGGAGGCAAAGGGCGACGCCGTCACCGAGGACGAGATCTCCACTCTCCTGGCACAGGTGACGGGAGCAAGCACAAGCAGAAGCGAGTTTGAAAAATATCTCGAAAAACTCACCGCATCCGTGAGCGAGATAACCAAGCAGCAGGCCCAGAAAATGATTGACGAGGCCACGAAGAAATTCGAGGATGCCCAGAAACTCCTGGCCTGCGCGCAGTTGCTGACGGATGAGCTCGAAGCGTCGAAGCTGCCGGATGTGATGAAAGCGCGGATCAGGAAACAGTTCTCCGCCAGGGTCTTCGAAGTCGAAGACCTCAAGGCCGCGATTAAGGATGAAAAAGAAATTGCGGATAAGTTGACCGGAAGCGGGACAGTGAGCGGAGTCGGCGGCCTTCGCATGGAGGTCGGAGAAGGCGAACCCGAAAAGCTCCAGGCCGCTCTCGATAAACTCATGGGAGCGGAGGTGGACGAGAAATTTAAAACCGTGCCGGCGTTCCATTCTCTCAGGGCAGCGTACACGCGGCTGACCGGAGACCCGGAGGTCCGCGGGATTCCCTCGCGCGAAGCGATCAAGCTCGGCGAGGCCTTCATGAACATGATGAGGCTGCCGGCTGCCTACAGCACAAGTTCTTTCTCGTTCGTGCTGGGCAATTCGATGTATCGGCGTCTGATCAAAGAATACAATGCGGTGAACTACCGCGAGGACGCGTTGATCTCCTTCTACCGTAACGCCGAGAATTTCAAAACCCTTGAGATCATCCAGGTCGGCTATTTCGGAGACGTGCCCGATGTAAACCCGGAAACGGCCGATTATGTCGAAATTACCATGCCGACGGATATCGAGGCGACCTACGCCATCAACCAGAAAGGATGGATTTTGACGGTTACGCGGCGGGTGGTGCTTAACGATGACCTCAAGACCGTGACCCAGCTCATTTCCAAGATGGGCCGTGCGCACAGAAGGACCCATGCCAAGCGCGCATGGAACAAAATTATTTCGAACGCCACCTACAAGGGCGACAGCAAGGCCCTGTTCCATACGGATCACGGAAACCTCGGGGCTGTGGCGCTTACCCTTGACGCGACCGGCGTGGCCACTGTGACGAACCGGTTAAAGGCCATGTACGCCCAGGCCGAGCAAGATTCTGGGGAGAAACTGGCACTCATTCCAAGATGTCTCTGGGCCCCGAGAGATTGTCTTGAAATCGCCCAGGGACTCAATGCGCCCTGGCCGGGGGCAGCTACGCCCAACCCCCACGCCTACAGGTTCGGTCAGAACAACGAGAACATCATCTGCAACCCGCTCTTCACGGACGTCAACGATTGGGGCCTGATTGCCGATCCTGGAGATGCGGAACTTCTCGAGGCGGCCTACCTCAACGGGCAACGGGAACCTGAATTTTTCGTCGCCGATAACCCGGTGATGGGCCAGATGTTCGTGGCGGATAAGATCCAATACAAGAGCCGCCATGAGTACGAATTTGAGATCGCGGACTATCGCGGGTTCGATAAATCGGTATGCGCATAAATGGCCAGGGGCCATTGATTTCACAGATAAAAAAAGGTTGGATTACACGGATTAAAAAATCTGAGCAATCTTGGTTTTAAAATCAGTGTAATCAGCGAAGCAAAAAGGAGGAAACAATGAAAAGGTTAAGAAAAGGTCTATCGGTTTTAGCGATTCTGATGATGCTGATGCTGCCGATGGCGGCGTTGGCTGCCACGCCTAACCCTTCGCCCGCATCGCCCGGATATATGGTGCTGACGTTTCATGTGAGCGGTGCCATCACTACCGGCAACGGCACGGGCATCATCAAGTTTAACATGCCATTCCCGGCGAGACTGATCACGGTGCAACAGAGTTGCCAAACACTTACGGGGACGGCGCCAACAGTCGATGTCCTAATTGCCGGATCGTCCGTCCTGACCTCCGTGACGACAATGACAACCGCCGGCATCGTTTACGAGGCGGCCATTGCAACACCTACGATCGCGGATGAGGCAGCGGTGACGGTCAATTTGACTACGGGCACCTCCGTCGGCAACACCACGATCATTATGGTGCTGAAAAGGCAGTAAAATTGTTACTTGGGTTCATTGGGTTCGTTGTGTTTATTGGGTTTATTGAGTTCATAGGGTTAACTCAAGAAACTCAAGTAACTCAAGTAACCCAAAGAACCCAAGTAACTCAACAAACTCGATAAACCCAAATGAACTACGCTCAGATCAAAGACAAGGTTGATCAGACGGTAAAAGACACGGCCGGCAAGCTCGATCCGACCGAGCGGGATAATTTCATCCAGGAGGCTGTAAAAATATACAGTAAGCATCGGCCCCGCGAGGTGGTCAAGGATATCGCAGGCGCGAATGCGTACGACTATTCGATTGGAACGAACCTTGCTTCGTGGATCGATGATTTTTCAATCATCAAGAGCATCGAATATCCGGCAGATCAGAGAGATCCTCAATACATCGATGAGGACGATTTCATCATTTATAAGAAGGAATCCGATCTATTCATCAGATTTTTAGCAGACACACCGCAAGCAACCGAGAAAATCCGGGTCACGTATACGGCCCTTCATATACTTTCTGAAGCACTGAACACCATCCCTCTGGTCGACCAGGATGCGGTTTGCAATCTCGCTGCCAGTCTCTGTTCCGGCGCCCTGGCAAGCTACTACGCCCAAACTTCCGACTCAACGATCGGAGCCGATTCCGTCAATTATCGGACGAAGAGTCAGGAATATTCCTCGAGGGCAAAGGACCAGAAGAAACTTTACATGGACCACCTTGGCCTCAAGGATGGTGATGTCGCCCCGGCGAGTGTCAGGAAGGCGGTGGACGTAACGTATCCCGGAGGCGCGGATAGACTAACGCACCCGAGAAAATGGAGATAGTAAACAGAAGGCAGTAGGCAGAAGGCAGAAAGCAGAAGGCAAAAAGTTCCAGGATTCAAAAAATGATAGACCTGAAGTTCACCGTTGACTGGAGAAATCAGCAAGCCTTCGAACAGGCACCCGAGATCTTCCAGCAGGAGAAGGCGGCCGCACTAACTGAGGCAGGCATGCTCCTTGAAAAAGAGATCGCGGCGAGGACTCCCGAAGGCGCCACCGGCATTCTGAGAAAGTCAATCGCTTCGCAATTGTTCGGAGACAGGATGGAAGTCGGAACGCCGATTGCCTACGCAGAGCCGGTTGAATACGGATCGAAGGCCCACTGGGCGCCGCTGGCGCCTCTGGAAATGTGGGCCATTAGAAAATTCGGCGATGCAGCGATTGGGAAAAAGGTCTGGTATTCCATCGCTCATAAGGGAACGAGGGCGGTTCTCATGTTCACCCGGGCTTTTGCCATGAATTATTCGAAGATCGAAAAGATTCTCGAATCGATCGGCGATAAAGTCGCCGCAAGGTTTAAGTAGTTTATGGGGTTCATTGAGTTATTGGGTTCATTGAGTTCCTGCGGCAGGCCAATAAACCCAATAAACCCAATAAACCCAATGAACCCAATGAACCCAATAACCAGAGATGAGTATAGCGAATATAAGGACCCAGATCAAAGCGATCCTTCAAACCGTGAGCGGGATCGGCGTGGTCCATGATTACGAACGCTGGGCCGTGGATTGGGCGAAAGTCCTGGACCTCCTGAAGCCGGCGGATCAGGACAAGATCAATGGTTGGATGATCACGAGAACGGGCCTCGAAGAAAAACTGGAAACCTTCGGAATAAATCTTGCGGGCCACAGCATTCTGATTCGTGGAGTTTATAGCCTGGATGACGCAAGCGCCTCCGGCAAGACGTTCGATGATCTGATCGACGCCATTCGAGATGCCTTCCGTGTGAAATATGATCTGAACGGATCCTGCCAGTCGATTTTTATGGATTTTGCCGAGATGCAGGCGGAAGGAAAGATCGGGATCCAGGTGAAGATCAACGAAGTGAGGACCTTTGCAGGGGTCCTCTGTCATTATTGCGAGCTCCTTCTCGGAGCGCAGGAACGAATTAGTTACTGAGTTACTTGGGTTCTTTGAGTTCTTTGAGTTCTTTGAGTTGTTTGCCTGCTGCAGGAACTCAATGAACTCAATAACCCCTGCCTATGCCGAAGCGGCTCCCGCCTACGCGAAGTCCACGCTTCGGTGGGCGTAGGTAGGTCGCGCAGGCAGGCAATGAACTCAATGAACCAGAAAATGGAGGCAGGATGAAAGAGAAAAAATCATCGGAGAAAACCGAGACGGCGGCTCAAGCCGAACCGTTGACCCAAATTCTGACCATCAAAGATGCGGTGACGTACATCGTCGACGAGCAGGGAAACGAAGTCAAACAAGAATCAGAAAGCAGTAAGCAGAAAGCAGAAAGCAGTGATCAGTAATTACTGCCTACTGCCTGGTGCCTACTGCATACTGAAGCACAGGAGGTTTAAAAATGCCATTAAGATTATTTGCGACACAACTCGCAGCAAAGGTTGAGACCACGGAAGGGACGAAGGAGACGCTGGCGGCTGCCGATGCCGTCCTGGTTTCAAACATCAAGTTCAGCCCCGATATTGAAATGGCCGCGCGGGATTGTTTGAGGGGCACACTGTCGCGCGATCCGAGTATATCGGGGAAACAAAAGGCCACGATCTCATTCGATGTCGAGATGAAAGGCTCTGGTACTGCGGGCACCGCGCCCGATTATGGGAAACTGCTCAAAGGTTGCGGCTATTCGGAGACAATCGTGGCATCGACGTCCGTGACATATAAACCTGCCACGAACAGTCTCTCCAACTCGTTCACCCTTGCCATCTATATGGACGGCGTGATCGTGCGGATCTGGGGCGCCCGGGGAAACGTGAAGGGATCGATGAATTCGGGAAAGCCGGGGATTCTCTCATTTGAGTTCCAAGGAGCAGTCTTCGAAGTGGTCGATGGAGCTCTCCTTACGGGAACCTCATATCCCACGACCATTCCTCCGGCCTTTCTAAATGCGTCGCTTCTGCTCGATGCTTATGCGGCGATCTGCAGCAAGGTTGATTTCGACACGGCCAACGTCCTGGGTCTCAGAGAGAGCATCAATTCGCCATCGGGTTTTCTCTCATGCCTCATCACCGGCCGAAACCCGAAGGGGTCACTCGATCCGGAGATTCCGCTGGTTGCAAGCTATGATTTCTTTGGAAAGTGGAAGACCCCTGCGACACTCGGATCTCTTTCTCTCGCAGCATCAGGATCCGCGGGAAATATCGTGACCGTAAGTTTCCCAAAGGTAAGATACGCCAAGATCGCATCGGAGGATCGAAACGGGATCCGGTCACTCGGCCTTGATTTCGAGGCGTGCTTAAGCACCGGCGATGACGAGATCTCGATCGCACTAACATAGTCTCCAAAAGAAGGAGACTTGATTACACAGATTAAAAGGCTCGATTACACCGATTTAAAAATCTGAGTAATCTCGGTTTTAGAATCAGTGTAATCAGCGAAGCACAAAAGGAGGATCACATGAAAAAGATATTTCTTGCTGTTCCGATCTTGGTGCTCATGGCCACATTGGCATTTTCAGCTACCCTAAATATCAGGGCAACGTGGACTCCCAATACGGAAGGAGACATGGCAGGTTACAACCTTTATCGAACCGATGGGAGTAGGGTGAAAATTAACTCCGTTCTGATTCCTCACCCGCCAACGTTGCCGTATGCATTCTCAGTCACGGTTCCAGATGCCTCGAGTGGAACATTAACCTTTGTTCTTACGGCCGTGGATACATCGGGGAATGAGAGTGCGGACAGCAATACAGCAAGTTATTCATACGACTTCGTTGCCCCAGGAGCGCCTAAAGCGCTGAGGGTAACACAGTGATCACCGGCCATGAAAGGCGAATTATTAATCATTGCATTGTGATCGCACACTTGGCGGGCATGGTGAGTCAGGGAAAGGCATGGCAGAACAAGGAAAAGTGGGAAGATGAGGAAATTAGGAAAAGAGAGAAGGATCTGAAAACACGGATCGCAGCATTCCGGATAACCCACTCAATGGATCAAAAATATGGAATCGAAAAAGGCATCCCCGATCAGAAATCTTTGGCTGTTGATCGGTAGCGATAGTATAGTGATCGATTGGAATAAAAAAATAGAGATGTTTCCTCAAGTCAAGGGTGTACGGGGATGCAAAAGAACAGCATCAAAAGTCTACATATTTAGAACGGAATAGATAATGGGAATCTTTGGCGATCAAAATCAAGAGTCTGATCCCAGTGGCTGGGAGAATGACATAGATCTATGTCAGTTTCAATTTACCGGCATAACCGGAACCTACACCGGAAGTATCAGTGTTGATCTTGAGGCCGTGCCAGCCAGCCCTAACAACAAAATGATTGTTGGTCTATATAAAGCAACTGACCTTTCTAAAGTTGCTGTCAGTGCAGAAATGACTGGGCTTGTGACGGGTTGGCAAACGGCAAACTTGATTGGTTCATTTACATTGACAAACAATGCCTATTATTGGTTGGTTGTTTCTGCTCCAAGTGGAAATGCTGGTTATAGTGCCGCTGGTGCTATCGCAGGTCAACATGGATGGGATACAAGAGCCTACGATGGCACATTACCAGACCCAATGGTAATTGATAGCACCGAACAAAAAATATGTTCCATCTATTGCACCTATACGGCAGCTGGTGGTGCAACCCTCGAACAGGAAGGCTTTCGGTTTCGCAACGATGACGGCAGCGAATCCGGAGCGACCTGGAAGGCTAATCAGGACGCCAATGTCACCGTGCCGAAAAATCAGAACACCCGGCTCCGGATGCTTATCAATGCGACCGGCGATCCGGCGGCCGACAGCTACCAGCTCGAGTGGCGAAAGACCAATGACCCGATCTGGAGAAAAGTGGCCATGTAAAGCGAGGCAATTATGGACTTTGTTTCTCTGGTAAACGGTTTCAGCAAAACGATGCCGAGAGGAATGCCTCCCATCTCCGTGGCGCATCCCTGTTACGGCATTATAGGAAGCTGCCATCCGGAAAAAGGATTCGTTGCGCCGAGGCGAAGATGGGCCTCGACCAATGCAATCCTCAAGGATCATCACAGGAACGTTATCAAAGCTTTGCGGTTCGCCGAGGATCACTGCCCTAAGGCCGCTGTCGCAGGCATAATCTCGCTGCTCGCCCGCGATCCCTTCGCTCTTCCATATGTTCTGTCCGCCATCTCGAGTTATGACGGCATTGTGAGCGCGAGGGGCAGCGGGGCGCTTCAGGATGTTTGGATGAGCATGACTGCGACCCAGACACCGGTGACCACGGTCTGGTACGACCTGATGAACTTTGCAGGGTGGCAGCCGATGACCGCTCCGTCAATCACGGCTTACGCAAATGCCGGAACGGGCGGAGCGGTGCTGGATGCGGCCTCCAACGGATCATGGCTGACGAACCCGGCCGGATCCAACAAGAAGTACATCGTTTCGGTCGGCCTCAATGTCACCAGCATCTCGGGTTTTTCCCTCGCTCTACTCTACGATTGCCTCTGGGCGGGGTCCTACGCCATCACCTCCAACGCCACCATCAATCCGACCACCGACGTCTCGGTGACGAGGTGGGCCTCGATGACGCCCGGGAACGCGGATTTCGCCGGCGGCAACATGATGCAGACGGTCATCTACTCCGCCACTATTACTTTCAGCGTGGCTGCCACCATCACGATCACCTACACCAATCAGATCGGAACGACGGGAAAGATCACGGTTTGGATCACCTCATCCTCTGGAATGGCCACGAGCAGGATCGTCGGCAATACCACTTACAACTCGGCGACGGTTCTTCCCAACACCCCGTTCATGCCTCTCACGAACGGCGGGGATTCCGGCGTGGTGAAGCTCGAGCAGGTCGTGATTTCCGGTGGCACGGTCACGGTCGGCACGGTCTACCATAAGATCGTCCGTCCGCTGATCGTAATGCCCTTCATCGCAGCGGGTTCGTACATCGAGCAAGACGCCACGCTGAATATAGGGAACATGGTCGAGCTCCGCAATGTCTCTCAAGTCTGCGGGTGCCTCGGATGGGACCTTTTCTCCGCCGGCACCACCGCCGCCTCGATGTCGGCTTTTTTGCGGATGGTCGAAGGATAATATGCCACGACTCTATTATGGCGACAATCGCGGATTCAGGATAAGAGGCGGACTTTTCGGAAACACGCCGCGCTCTTACGTCGAGGACTTTGTTAGACCTCCTTTCTCCGCCGCCGTCGCTCAATTCATGAGAAAGAGCTCCGCAAATAATTGGACACCCATGCCGGTAGGAATCGAGGCCGCGGCTTTTTTTCAGATGTCAGACTCAGCTTATATTTCTGACTCCGGCGAGGATACGACATACCAGTTGACGCCTCCGGGCGGCAAATCGGCGTCCGATTTTCAGGCTGGGAAGATCCGCGACAACGCAAACCCGGTCGACCTCATCGATCTCGGCCTCGACAAATATACCGAGATCGAATTCTGCATGCAGGCGAAGGACGCCGCAGAGCAAGACTCGATCTATGAATTCAGGATCACAAAAAGCGGCATCGTTCTCGATACCTACACCTTGACCCCCCAGTGGACGATCGGATCGGGTGGTCAACTCTATTATGGAACCGCAGTGATCACTGCCGTCGGCATCGTTCTATCCCAAATTCAACCATCGATCACGCGGGTAACCGTGGCAACCGGCGTCGTGGCCCTCGTGAAATCCGTTCTGGAGACTATTTCGGTCACCGCGATCGGAATCGTGGCGCTCACCAAGCAACCACGAATCGTCAGGGCATTGACCGGCACCGGCACCGTGGTTTCCTCCGCATCCAAAGTGACGATGGCCTCTGCGATTATTGTCGCAACGGGGATCATTTCCGCGCTGATCCAGACAAGGAAAGCCATTGCTGCCGTGGCAACCGGCGTCGTGGCATTGGTTATGCAGTCGCGCATTTTGTATGCGATCGTGGCGACCGGGATCGTGGCGGTTACGAACCAAATGCGTATCACAAAAGCAACGGTGGCAACTGGCGTCCTCACTTCCAGTCAGGCGCTGGTGAAATTGGTTTCCGCCATCGTCACCGCGACCGGAATTCTATCGGCGACGCAACGAACCTTTAAGATCGCCCCGGCCATTGCCTTGGGTATCGTGAATCTCGCGATTCAGATCAGCGAGACTTTCGCCTCCGTCGCAACGGGCCTCGTCGTCTCGATCAGGAAGACGAACGTCAACAGAGCAGTGACCGCAGTCGGAAATCTCACCTCCTCAATGCTGCGCGTGACGCTGGTGCTTGCGGCGCTGACGGCCACCGGCGTTGTCATGGCAGTCAAACAGGTAAGATATACGTTTGCATTGACGGCGACTGGCGTGACCCTTTCATTCAGGAAGTTCTACGTTACGGCCACGATCGTCGCAACCGGGATCGCCGCAGACTCGGCCTATTTGGGCATGTTCCTTACGACTTACGCTCGGAATCTTGTGGCGATCCAAAGAGATCTCTCTTTCTCTGCCAGGGCGAGGGGGCTGAGTTTTGTGGCCTTTGCAAAAAAATTATTTTTTAGGGGGAAGCCATGAAAATTTTTGATTTCCTGTTCAAGCGAATGACCAAAGTGACCGCTGACTCAAGGAGCAAGAAAAAAGTAACATTGGACATGGTAGTCACCCGGGCCGATGGCTCGGTGGAGCGTTACATGGCCGATGAAAAGGGCCAAAGGAGGATCAAATGAAATTGAGATTCGGAACATTTCCGAGGGAGGTGAAGCTTTACGACGGCGATGGCGTTGAGGTTTC
The DNA here is from genome assembly GCA_963827685.1 of uncultured delta proteobacterium. GTDB lineage: Bacteria > Desulfobacterota > BSN033 > BSN033 > UBA1163 > UBA1163. Next base: position 800,436 of record CAWHBU010000004.1, read on the forward strand.
ATCGAAATTTGAAGAAGGCGTCCTCATCGGAATCGAGTTAACCAAGAAAGAGGTCCTCGCCATCTTCGGAGAGATAGAGGTCGAGAAAGCTGCGCCGGGCGAGGTACTCCGGAAAATAGCCGACGCATGGAAGGAGGGATGATCGAATGGACCCCTTAACTTTTTTATGGTTATTGGCTGCCGTTCTGCTCTTCGGGGCGACGATGTATACCCAGTTCGGCGAGGAATTGATCGTCGATTTCATCGATGCGACGGCAACCCCAGGCACGCATTATATCGGCGCCGGAACCGGGGCGGGCTCCTACGTCAAAGGCACGACCATTATCTTCACCGAGGTCGGCGAGGCGAGGGTATCCGCGACCAAGAGCCAACCGGCCGCGGATAAGAATCAGTGGCAGGCCACGCAAAATTATACCGGCACCAAGACGATTACGAATGCCGCCGTCTGCTCTCAAAGCACCGGATCGAACGTGATGCTTGGCGTGGATGCGCTTTCCATCGCGGTCAACAACGGCGATTCGATCCAGTATACATTCACGCTGGAGCAGACATAGGATTAGGATCCGACGATGCAGGTCTTAGATTTTGATGCGGCCCTCGAGAAGCAGCCTTCCGAACAGTTGACGATCAGACTGGAACTGGCAAAGATCTATTCATCCCTGGTCGTCTCGGGTTATGTCCTCGCCACCGCCGATCTGAAGGTTTTCGACTCGGAGGGCACGGACGTCACGGCAACAATGGTCTCGGGCGCTCCCACGATCGATGCGGTCAACTATTACATTTTTACAACGATGATCGCCGGCACGGACGGAAAGGATTATTATGGCAGGCTTAAAACCACCTGGACCAAGGCAAGCCAACCTGACCAGAAACCGGAATGCGATTTTTTGATCCAGGTGCGGCAGAAAGGATTTTAGGATTTGCGTAACAAAAGAATGCCAGGTTGCTTGAGTTCATTGGGTCACCTGGGTTCTTCGAGTTAACTCAAGCAACTCAATAGACCCAATAAACTCAATAAACCCAACAAAGGAGGTGAAATCATGAGCGAAGTTCAAGAAAAGTTTCTGGACTATCTCAAAAAGGATCGCAGGAGGTCCTTTAACCTGAAAGAGTTCGATCCGGATCTGGATTGTGTGATCTTCTATTCGCCGATTACAGTCCTTGACATGGAGAAGATCCTTACTCTATCGGGCGGCGGATCGAGTACGAAGGATTTTCATATTTTTATGATCCTTGAGAAGGCCGAGACGGAGAGCGGAGAGAAAGCATTTTCAATAGATTTTAGGCCATACCTCGAGAAGATGGATTGGGACATTATATCCGGGATCTCCAACCGGATCAACAAAAGAATCCCAGTCCCGGAAGTAAAAAAAACCTTAGAGACGACCCCTTCCTCTTAAATCTGTACGCTCTCGCCGACAAAAAGCGTACCTTCGTAAAAACCATATTGGAATCTGGAATCACAATGGAAGAGTTTCAGTACCAGATCGCATTTTATGAGATCCAGGCGGAAGAAATAAATAAGGGTTAATTGAGTTTGTTGGGCTCATTGGGTTTATTGGGCTTATTGAGTTCATCGGGTTTATTGGGTTCGTTGGGTTTATTGGGTCTATAGGATTAACTCAAAGAACCCAAAGAACTCAAAGAACCCAAGTAACCCACTGAGCGGAGCGAAACATGGCGGGAATCATCATTGAATTGACCGTTGACGATAAGGGCACCGTCAAGGTCAAGCAATTTACCGACGAGGCAAAAAAAGCCTTCGACCAGATGAAGAAAGGGCCGGAGGATGCGAAGGGGCCTCTCGCATCGCTCCAGGAAGGCTGGGTTGCCCTGACCGCGAAAATCGCCGTAGCGAGTGCCGCGATCTATACAGTCGTTAGAACCATCTCATCTCTTGTGGCCGAAGCCGCCGAGTTCGAAGCCAGCGAAACCCGACTCGGTTTTGCTGTGGACAGGGCCGGATACTCATGGAATACCTGGAAATCCTACGTCGATGCCTGGAACGAGAGCATTGTTAAAACGACCCTGTTCACCGATACCCAGGCGAACCAGGCGCTCGCCAGGATGCTCATGTACACGACCAATCTCACGGAGGCACAAAAAGGCGCCCGCCTTGCGATGGACTTATCGACGCGCTCCGGAGAACCTCTCGAGGAGACTCTCAGGATGATCGGCATGGCCATGACCGGCAACGTGGAGATTCTCGGAAGATATTTCCCTCAGTTTCGGAATCTGAACACCATCCTTGGAGAGAACGCATCTCTCGACACAAAGGCAGCCTATGCCATGAAAGTCCTGACGGATCAATTCGGCGGCATGGGAAAACAGTTGCCGATCTTCAAGGACGAGGTCACGGAGTTTAACAAATCGTGGGGTGACACGAAAAAACTTTTCGGCGAGGATTTGTTGCCGCCGATCACGGCAGTCTTGAACATATTCAAGGGCGCCCTCGAGGAGATACGGGCGTTTAAGCAGGAGCTAAAGGAAGGGTATGGTCTGCTGGAAGAAAAACCGACCCCCCAGAAAGGACCAATGGCCATTTTTACGGTCGACGAAGGCCTGCCGGAAAAGATCAAGACAACTGTCCTCGATCCTTATGCCAAATACAAAAAAATTGTCGAAGAAGTAACTGCGGCCCTTGAATCCACCATTCAGATAGAAGATGAGCGCGGCCAGGTTGCAATGGGCCGACAAGAACTTATCGAGATGGGATGGGTAAAGGAAAAAAACTTGGTCGAACAGGTTAAGGAGGAACTCACAAGACTCGACTCAGAGATGAACGAGTGGGGCGAAGTCAGTGTGGCCAGGCAAGAGTTAGTTGAATCAGGATGGAACAGGGTCAAGGATGCACAATCTGAGACGAGAAGAATCCTAACGGAGTATGCGAAGACCTTTGGGGATACGGCTCTCGAACAAAAAATTCGCCTTGAAGAACTTGCGGTCGAAACGGAAAAACTTCAAAGGCTTGGCGTTCCCCAGGAGGCGATACAGAAATATACCCAGGCTGTGAAATCAAACATGAGCGAGATGACATCAACCTGGCAGGAACTCGGGAATAATATCAATTCGGTCTGGAGCGAAAACGTGACGGGAATTCTGAAGGGGACAACGACTATTAAGGATGCCTTCAAGAATATGGCGACCGGCATGGCTGATGCCTTTATCAGCGCGGTCACAAAGATGATTGCAAACTGGATCCTCTTTCAAAACGTCCAGGGGACTTACAAGGTAGGCCAGGGGTTAATTGGCTTGATTGGCGGTATTTTTGCTCAAGAGGGCGGAATTTTCAATCAACCCACTCCTGCGATCATCGGCGAGGCGGGTCCCGAAGCCGTCATCCCTCTCAAGGGCGGTAAGATCCCGATCGAGGGCAGCCAGGGCCAGACAATCATCAATCACAATTATTTTGGGGTCACTGACGCTGAAGGCTACCGGCGCATGGCGCTGCAAAATAAGGATCTACATCAAGGGATGGCCTTAGCAGCTTTTTCGGAAGGCAAAAGACGAAATCTTAAGGAATTCAGAAATAGGTAAAGAAGACCTCAGACCTTAGACTTTAGACCTCCGACTTTAAATCTTTCAGTCTGGAGTCTGAAGTCTATAGTCTGATGTCTGGAGTTTGAGAAATGGCGCTAACTCTTCCCCACGACAATGAGCTAATCCTCGAGTATCCGTATCAGGAAGACCTAACCTTCAAGACCGTTATATCGCAGGCCGAAAATGGCGTGGAGCAACGTCAACAGCGCTGGAGCCAGGGCAAGCGCACCTTCAGCCTAAAATACATGAATTACAGAAAGCATCTCAACAGGCTCTACAATTTTTATACGCTGTGCGCCGGCTCGGCAAAATCCTTTAATTTTCAACCCGTGATCGATCCGCTCCTTCCCTATGATCAAACCACCATCTGGCTTCCTCTACATGAAGGAGGAGGAGCCAAAGTGGACGATTGGAATGGTTATATTTTTCCGGCCCTGACCTGCAGGTTCATGGATGACAATCTTTCGCTCGAAGAATTTTCGGTCAGACTTCAGCGGATCGGGATTAAGATCTACCAGTTCGAGCCGATCGTTTTCACCAACAACTATGGAATATTGACCGGCGGCGCGTGGAACCTGTGCCCGGACTACAGTTCGTGCATCTCCTTCAACGGATCGTCGGACTATCTTTCTTTAGGAGATGCTGCGGATGCAGATGTAGGAACGGGGAACTTTAGCTTTGCGTTTTGCATTTATGCTAATTCTCTATCAGCGATTCTATACGTGATGAGCAAGTATACCAACATTGGGGGTGCTGCTGGTTATGAACTCTATATAACAACAAATGGAGTGATCATATGCGTAGTTACTGATGGAACCCACACAAATTCGATAGGGAGTGCAACTTCGGCGATCCCGAATCAGAGTTGGAAAATCGTTGCCGTGACGGTTAACCGCAGTGGGAATGGTCAGATTTATGTGAACGGTGTAGCAAGCGGTTCCCCAACGGCTATTACAGCCACTTCGACTATGAGCAACGCCACAAGCCTTTACCTGGGACGGATCGAAGGTATTGGATATGCCAATTGCAAACTCAGGAATTTCCTCTTTGCCAAAAAAGTCTGGACACAAACCGAGCTCGATCTGATCTTCGATACATGGAGGCCGATCTTCGGAATCTAATATATGCCCACCGAGGTTACGAACACCTTCAGGGACGAAAAAAACAAGCAGGTCAATGCTCCGATAACTCTGTACGAGGTGGAGATCGACAACACGACGGAACTCGATATCGCGGAGTATGACGTCCCCGTGGTTTATGGCGGCAAGGTCTATACTCCGTTTCCCATCACCCGCGAAGGGATCCCCATGAATTTGAGTGGCGAAATCGATATGGTGAGAGTTGCCGTCGCCAACGTGAACCAACAGATGGGCGCCTATCTTCTTGCGAATAACGGCCTCAGGGGAAAGAAGGTAGTGATGAAGTTGGTTTTCAGCAGCCTACTCGATGATCCCGATGCCCATATCGACAACGAATATTGGATCGATGGGGCGATTATAACCGAGCAGACGGCCACGTTCAATCTGACCTCGAAGCTCGACTTGCTTCAAGTACAGATCCCTTTGAGAAGCTTCATTCGCGATTTCTGTCCCTGGGACTATAAAAAACTGGGATGCTGGATATTTACAGGAACTTATTCGCCCCCGTCCGGATTCGCCAACGCGGCCACGCAGTGCGATAAGACGCGAAAAGGAGAGCACGGCTGCGAATATCACAACAACGTAAAGCGATTCGGAGGATCCCCGACAATGCCAGCCAGAAGAGTATATGTGATTTAGGAGGCTCGATGAAATTCGATAAGCAGAAATCGGATCGGATAGCGCAGGAATTGCTCAAATGCGGGTTCGAAAAGGCCGGAAGAGGCCCAGACAAGATCGACTGCATGGGCGTCATCATCATCTACATGAAGGAGTTCGGGATCGAGATCCCGGACTATTCGCATATCAAAGATTGGGGCAAGTATGACGAGGAATACGTCAAGGCGATCCCAAAGTTGCTGCGAAAGTTGGAATCCGATGAAAAACTCAGAATAGGGGACATCATCGTTTTTCGCAACACGCAGGAGGTTACGGGCAATCTCAATCACGCGGGTATTTACCTCGGCGACAACGATTTTATCCACGCGGGCGCAAAGTTCGGGGTAATGATCGATAAACTCTATGAGCGGTTCTGGAAAGACAGAGTATATGGACATTTCCGACTAAGGGAACAATGATCCAATTCGCAAAGGACACGGTAGCGATTTATAGGATGGTCAAGGAGTTCAGCAAAACCGTATGATCACGGTTAAATATTTTCCCTGTATTTTTGAAGAAAAATCCTACGAGTTTGAGTCTCGAAATTCGTCCCTTGCCACCGTTCTTCTCAGCCTCATGAGGAGATTCCCCGAGATAAGAAAAGATTCGGGGAACATCTCGATCAGGGTCAACGGTAAATTGATCTCTCCTTTTGGTTGGGCCCGGACTTCGCTGAAGGATGGGGACAAGGTATTCATCATCCAAGAAATAGGAATAATCGACTGGATATTGGAAGCGTGGATCGCCATATCCGCGGGACTTTCTCTATCTACCGTCACGGCCGCCGGTCTTTCCGCATTTACGATCGCTGGCATATCGGCCGCCACCATCTCGACTATCCTGAGCGTCGTGCTTGTCGTTGCCTGCATCGCTTTTTCAATTTATTCGATGTGTAACAAACCCGATGCCGCAAAGGCCATCGGCGCGTCTTCCCCGACCTACGGCTGGGATGGCATCAGAACAAATATGGGTCAAGGATCGCCCGTTCCCCTGATCTATGGAGAACACATCACGGGCGGCACATTGATCGGCATTTACGTAAGTACCGACGGAGAGAAAAATTATTTGAATATGCTGATCGCCCTGGGCGAGGGAGAGATTGGCGGAATAATGAAAGAGGACCTCTCCGGCCTCTGCGCATCGAATGCCGACAATCCGTACATCAAGATCGACAACAATTTCTTAAGCAATTATGGTGCCGGTAACTATTGGTGGGACTACAGGCTCGGAACCCAGGAGCAAGAGATCATCCCGGGCTGGGAAGATATCAAAATCGTTTACGAGCCGGGGTCCCCGAGCCTGAAGGGCGACAACTACATCTATACGACTGTTGATTCCGACGTGGAAGCCTTTGAACTTGGCATTCGGTATACTCAAATGGTCGTCTATTGGCACAACCGGACTTACGCGGAAACCCTCAACCTGCGCATCTCTCACAGGATTCACGGTACAGCCGAATGGACCGATGACGGCGTCTTTTCCGTGGCCGGCGCCACGATGTCACCGTTGAGAAGACGGTTCCGGAAAGATGAACTTGCGCCGAATCAGTACGATATCAAAATCCATTTCGAGAGCATGGATCCGGGTTACGATTCCGATGCCTTTTTGGACAACGTTACGGAAATAAAGTATGGCGCCATCTCCTATCCATTCACCGCGGTCGTAGCACTTAAATTTCTGGCCACGGAGAAGATGAGCGGCAGTACGCCAAACGTCCTGATCAGGATGAGAGGACTCAAAATCAAAAATCTCGAAACCGAAGTCGTCGAATGGTCGCCGAACCCCATCTATGCGGTAAATGACGCGATAGTAAACGAGCGGTACGGCCTCGGCAGGTTTCTTTCCTCGGTGAACATCGACACAGACCAGCTGATCGAAGAGGCCCAGCATTGTTTCGAGATGGTGGGAGACGGAACCAAGAGGCCTGCCGACGCCGTAACCGCGACCAGCCTCACTTGCAGTAGCTATACCTTCGTGGCGGGCGATATTGGCAGGACCATCTGCATGGTGTCTCCTCTCGACTCTACGGCGTACACGAGTCTCCTGATCACGTCTTTAACCGGGGACCATCAGGCCAACGGGACGGCTGGTTGGTCGGACGGAATCCCGACGGGATCGGAATGGGAGTTCGGAGAACATAGATTCGAACTCGACCTGGTAGTGGATAGCCAGGACAACGCCATTAGCCAGATTCAGGTCATGTGTGCAAGTTTCAGATGCGCCCCTCTTTGGACGAAGAACGTGGTCCAATTGATTATCGACCGGAAAAAAACGCCGAGCTATTTATTCAATATGGGAAATATTCTCGAAGGAGCGTTCCAGCATACTTTCGGAAGCGAGAAGGAAAAGCCTACGGTCATCGAAGTAGATTTTGCAAATAGGGATTCCTACTACCAAAGGGAGGTCAGGGAGGTCGACAATAATGAAGCCTTCCTGGCGAATAATCCGAGACGCATTCGGAAACTTAGTCTGCTCGGCTGCACACGGCCTTCCCAGATATTCCGCGAGGGCAGATATCAGCTGAGAGCGGCCCAACTCCAGGACCAATCCATCCAGTTTGGCGCTATGATCGATGCGATCCATAATCTCCCAGGCGATCTGATCAAATTTCAGCACGACGTAAATGCGTGGGGCAAGGGCGGCCGCATCATGGCGGCAACCATTAATTCAATAACTGTAGATCAGGAAATCCAGATCGAGGCGGGCAAGACTTATGTCGTGACGGTCAGGCAACCAGGGGCGACGGCGGGATCTGAAATCCTGGAGACAAGGACGGTCAATAACGCCGCCGGTTATACGAACCTGCTGACGGTCTCGAGCAATTTTTCCGCCGTTCCTCAAGGATTTTCGCTCTATGCTTTTGGGCAGTCGAACGTAGAGGCCGTGCCCTTTACCATAACCAAACTCACCCGCACAAAGGACAATCAGATGCAGGTGGAGGCGAGTCTTTACGATGTGAACGTCCATGCCGACACGGGCATAATCTTGCCCGAACCCATCTACTCGCAGCTGCCAAATCCCCTCAAAGTGCTGCCGGTCACGAATTTAACGCTTACCCAGGGCGGAAACACTCTTGACGACGGGAGCTGGTCGCCGTGGGTTGAGATCGGATTCGTCGCCCCGGACGATCCTATTGTCGTTGCGTGGGATCATTGTGAGGTCTATATCTCGATATCTCTGGACGGCTTTGTCACGGAGGCGACGCAATTCTACGGCAATTGCACGCAGCAGAACGGCTATGTCATACGCAGCTCCTGGCTCGTAGCGGGAGTGACCCTGCGCGTGCGTCTTGTGAGCGTCAATAAATCAAATAAAAAAGGCGATTGGTCGACCAGCCCTTACGCCGATATCACGATTGCCGGAAATGCCACCGCGCCGGCGAACGTCAGTGGCTTCGCGGTGACCCAGGTGGCCGATCACTTGAATTTTGCGTGGAATGCCGTAACAGATCCGGACGTCGATCATTACGAAATCAGGGAGGGCGCAAGTTGGGCAGCCGGGACAGAGATCGCCTACCGGCTTTATGGTCTGGCATTTACCCTGTTCGATTTTACCAGCGGGGCAAAACATTATTGGATTAAGGCCGTCAACAGAAGCGGAATCCCTTCGGCAAATGCCGCCGGTTACCTGATCACCGTGGTGGGCGTCGATATTGGGACAACCCCGTCGGGCCTTACCGTCGATAGCACATTCAAATATATCATTTTGAGCTGGACGAATGCCTCAAGCCCAAACGTTCAGTACACCGAGATCTGGAGGTCGGACGATAATAATAGATCGCATGCTTCCTTGGTCGGCATAAGTGATGGGACCATCTTCTGGGACCTGATCGGGACCACAGGAACGACGAAATACTATTGGATTAGAACGAAAAACCTCAACGGCGGCAACGGCCCCTGGCTTCCATCGAGTCCTACGGGCGGGGTTTCGGCAACCACGGCGCAATTGCAAACCGGAGACTTTGCCGACCTGAGCATTACCAACGCCAAGATCGCTAATCTGGCCGTTGACAGCGCCAAAATTGCTCTCCTCGCGGTTCAATCTGCCAATATCGATAATTTAACGATTCATGGGGTCAACGTCGCCTACTTTATGGTTTCGCGGGGCGTGCAGTTCTACAATGCCGCCGGGTTCAGCCTTAGCGATGCCAATGAGCACGAGATCGGAACCATCACCTTCGTGACTTTCGAGGCAGCCGATAGTATATGGCTATGGGCGTCGGTAGCAATTACTCAATATGGATTGAGTTCGGGAAAGGGAGGGGGGCTTCCGATTCCAATTCATTTTCGGGTGCGAAGAGATTCCATAAGCGGACCTGAAGTTTGTGGAGGGACCGGATTGGGATTCGGGGCTTACGCATCGGTGGTATGGAATGATCCCCAACCAGTAATTTTGATCGGCAGCGACATTCCAGGAGGCAGTCCTGGAAACCATGTGTATAAACTTACGGCCCAAGCAGCCTATGCTCCGGACGTGCAGTCCGCAATCACTGCCTATAGGCTGATGATGGGCAACGCAAAGAGTCGATAAAATGCAGGGCTACGTAGCGCTCAAAAATGGGTGGGTTTCGGAAATTCAAACGGATGAAACGGGATTGGAGTACGATGCTCGCGTCGCCTCCGGCGACGTCCCGGTGGCACGTCAGGACGTAATTCGCAAGTTGATGTCTTGCCAAGCCATCATGTTTTGGGATGGTAAGCAATTCTGCCAGGTTAAGAATCCAAGAGATATCTGGAAGCGGATCAGATTGAACAATTTTCATGGAATTGCAGCGTCGCGCGGTTATCAACGCTGCATTGACGCACTGGATCCCAATTTCCCGGATATACCCGCGGAGGCGGTCATCGAAATGCCGCCCCTCGAAGGGAAAAGTAGGGAACCTTCGTTTGAAACCGAATTTAAACCAGGATTGAAAGTTACCTTATCGACCGAGGACGACCTGGGCATTTGGGAATCTTCGATGATCGGCTCCGGTCTTTATAGCAAAGACGAGGCGTGGCAGGTCGGCTCCGAATGGCTCACCGATACAATGACGTGGCCCGTGAAGGTGACGTGGAAAGACAAACCCCTGCAGATCGAGATGTTTCACCTGGGCGCTGGGAATAGCGTTTATGGCGGCTTTGCCGCTCATATAGACCGGACGAGACCGGGATGGTTCTGGAAACAAATGTCTTTGCCCGTGCTGAGGGCCCTTTACGCCGAAGGGTATGAAAATATCATTTCCCAGATCAGGATCGACAAGCCAGATTATGCCAATTTTTTAGTAGAGACTTACGGCCATGAGATCCTAAAAAAGACCGATAAGGCCATCAACCTGCGGCTCAACATTAAAGAGGCAATCAAAAACATGGGCGACTGGCCGGCGCGCAGGACATTGGGCATCGATTGGAAATGGGAGGAAGGCGATGTATTGGTGAGGGAGGCGACTGAGGACGACCTTCCAGGCATTAGTGCTGCAATCGAAGAGTCATGGGGAGATAATCCAAGAAAACAATTAGCTGTTTATAACTTTGATGTTTATTGGAATTTGGATAGTGCTGCAATTCTCTTGACCTTTGAGAATGGTGTGATAACGGAAGTCCGAACATTCCGGGAAAGAAAAGATCCAAGCATTAATCTTAGAGCGAACCTCGTAAGAACCATCACTGGTAAACCTAAACTATTTGACCTGTCTTTAATAGCTTGTGCGGAGTGGGAGAAAGCTGTTGGATATAAAACTACCTCTTTTATTCTTGAAACCAAATTATTTGATAAAGTCAAAGATGTATGGTCAAAAAGAGGATGGACAGTCTATAGCCAGAATGCTGATATCACCGAATGCCGGATGTCGATCGGGGATGCACTGAATGCTAAGAAGCAGGCTATTAAATAATGAGGAAGCCTATTGCCTATGGGTGGCCTTTGGGATTGAAATAGGTATCATAACTCTGCGGGAAATCTACGGACCGTATTGGCCGAGAAAGCCGTTGCCGGGAGAGGTCGTCTACGAATGGCGGAAAGGAGATGATCTTGTTGCCTGGACCAGTATTAGAGAGGATCTATTGGAACCTGTTCTGCATGCACTGTTAGGGGTCTTTCCGAAACATCAAAACACAGGACATGCTCGGATGATATTCGACCTGGCAATAGGGGAAGGGTTTAGATTATTCCCGAATTCAGAGTGGGTCTTCGTAGATATCAGTAAAAAAAATCCGAGATTCTTCGACTATATGAAGCGGCAGAATTGCCGGTGGAAACAGGTCGGAGAGTTGCTGGTACCGGAGCCAGGTTACACAATCTTTGGGCTCGAAAAGGAAATCTATATTCAATATCGAAAGGCGGACAGCAACCCGGGAGTTTGACCCTCCCGAACCCTGTGTTGGCACACAGTACGAGATAACCCGCTACCATCCGCCTGCATGCGCAAGGCGTTTATATCAGGGGCCGTCTCGAAGGTCAAGGGAGGGTCAAACAGTGAAAAAGTTCTTTGCATATCCCGGCGGCAAATGGCCAATAAGGAATCAAATCATCGCTCTGTTTCCGGTCCATATGACCTACGTCGATGTTTTCGGCGGCTCGGCCTCGATCCTTATAACCAAGCCGCCATCGATCGGAGAGGTCTTTAATGATAAGAGCGAGGAATTGGTTAATTTCTTTCGCGTTGTAAAACACCGGCCTGCAGAGTTGGCAGAAAGAGCAAAATTCTGGATCCATTCAAGAAGTTTGTGGGGCGAGAAAAAGGCACAGATCGCTTTAAGGGATGAGGTCGCTCGTGCCTTCCGGTTTTGGGTCCTATTGGAAGATTCATTTGGCGGCATGGGCGGGACATTTGGGACAGGCCGTGAGGCGGCACGGTCAGTGACGCACGCGCGCGATTACTTGGAGGAGATTGCTAACCGGTTGAGGTCCGCGCATATCGAGTGCCTCGATTTCGCCGCCTGTATAAAGAAATATGACGCCTTTGAGACGTTTTTCTATTGTGATCCACCTTATCCCGGCACAAAGGGCGGCGATAAAAATTACGACCAATTGAGTGATCAGGAATGGAGGGATTTGCGCGATATTTTATCCGGCATCAAGGGCAAATTCCTTCTCTCCTCGAGTCAACACAAAACGGTTCTCTCTTTATTCAAAGGTTTTTCGATCGGCAGGATTTCCGCGCCCGTTTCGCTTCCGAGGGGCAGAAATAAAGGTCGTCGCCAGGAATTAGTGATCGCAAATTACAGTTTGCCACGGAGAAAATCGAGCGCGAATTGAGGTAGAATTCGGCGCTCAAAATATTTCACAAGCAGATTAAGACGCCACTGAGTTTTGGGAGACGAATTGACCAAAAAATCAGTCGACGTATTTTTGTTGCCTGAAACAGGGATTTTGTAATATGATTTCACAAATCGTCCAAACAATTTGAAAAAAAATCCAAAACTCCTTGCCAAACCATATTGACCTGGCAAGATAACGATTAAGCTTATCTGCGCGCTTTGGCGTATCCTCAGGATTTTTTAGGCTTGTTTTCTGGCTTTTTTGTCGGCAATAATATCGAGCAACGCGTCTGGGTGTGTAGCCGCAACCCCTAACAATACTCGGGCCGGATCTTCCACGTCGCCTTTCCTTCTATTCTACCCCAACGGCTAAACCCACGGAAGGGCATTGAACACCAGGAAAATTCACGTCTAGTGCAGTACTTTGACTTGTTCATAACAATTTGTCAAATTCTTCCACTGTTAATTTTGCCTGTTTCAATATATGAGAAAGAGTAGACCGTTTGATCGGACGGTGAGCGGGGACAGTTAATTTAAGTGTTTCAGTGGAAGTGTGCTTTTGGAGTCGAATATGGCTTCCTTTTTGCCTTACAACAACCCATCCGCTCCGTTGCAGCGCTCTGATGATTTGATCATATGGCAGGCTTGGAATTTTGGTCATACCGCCAGCTCGATCATTTCAGCATTAGGGGCGAAGACCTGATCATCTTCGATAGGCTCCAGGTAAAGTTCAATAGCCTCTCGTATATTCTTAAGTGCTTCCTCTTTACTGTTCCCTTCGCTGATGCAACCCGGCAAGGAAGGAACGATTGCTGTATAACCGCCCTCTTCACTTGGCTCCAATATAATCTTAATTTTCATGATAGCGCCTCCCATCATAAATATACACTATTTCTGTGGAACTTGTCATTTTTCAAACTCTTTCAAAAAGCTTAGTTTAAGAAAGTAAAGGATAAAGCTCTGACCTCATTTCCCAACCCTGTTCCGCTCACAGCTTCACTTCGAGGAGGCTCGTTTCGACTTCTGCAAACAGCTCGTCAAGAGACTGTTGTATGGTGATTGTTTCTGCGATGGCTGTTACCACCGTGGCGTAGTGAGCTACTTCTTCGGATGAAAGCTCCCTGCCCTTGCGGTCCTTGAGCCATTTCTCTGAAACCTGATAGCCGCCAATGTGATATTCCCAGACTTCGGGAGGAATGCCAGCAAACCATTTTTCAGGATTAATGTGAACACGAGCTTTCTTTTGATCGTGGATTACTTTGACAACACGAAGGTCTCCGGGCCCTTCGCACTTGGAAATGGGCTTGGCAAGCCTCTTGGATTTGAGCAGGTGGAGTTCAACAAGCTCCTCGCCCTTTTCGGCAAGTTTGTTAAAAAGGTTGTACTCCTTCGTGAACGGGACGCGAGGGAAATCGGTCTTCAAGAACTCCACATATTTTTTCCGGTAGGCATTGGGGGGGGTGAGCAAGGCAAGAGGTTTTGTTAAGCCTATCTGCTCAAGGACAAGAGCTGTCGAGACGGGTTCCTTTTTGCTCGATGCTCGATAAAGAGCCGAGATAATGGCCTGCTCAATTTCTGCCCCACTGAAATCCGCAGCTCTTTCAGCCAATAACTTACAATCGAATTTCTCAGGATCTTGCCCCCGTTTCCGGAGATGAATGATGAAAAGAGACATCCTTATTTCTTGATCCGGCAGATCGACGAAAAATATCTCATCAAAACGTCCTTTTCTTAAAAATTCTGGGGGGAGGCGAAAAATGTCGTTGGCTGTGGCGGCTAAAAAGCACTTGGATTGGCGTTCCTGCATCCAGGTCAGAAATGTTCCGAGGACTCTTTGGGAAACCCCTCCATCCGATTCTCCTGCCGATGCAGCAAAGCCTTTTTCGATTTCATCGATCCATAGACATAATGGAGACAATTTATCTACCGTGGCCAAGGCTTTTCTGAGATTCTGTTCTGTCTGTCCAATATATTGACCATAAAGTCTTCCGATGTCGAGACGATAAAGAGGCAATCCCAGCTCCTTGGCGACTGCTTTGACAGCCAGACTTTTACCACAACCCTGTACTCCCATCAAAAGGACTCCTCGCGGCGGGGGCAGAGAGGAGGTGTCCATCAGAAAGCTTCCCCTACGCTCACTCAGCCAGCGTTTTAAATGGTCGAAGTTGGCGATGTTCTCTTTATCTTCAGTGATGCAAAATTCGAGTAATCCCTCCTGATCAAAGAGCTTCTTCTTATAGGATTCGACGGTGTTCAAGTCTTTGATGTCAATGAGATGATCATCGATAAAACATTGGTGGATGACATTTCTGATCTGCTGGACTGATAGCCCCTTTAGAGACTTAACAATTTTTTGTATCTCATCAACAGTCAAGGATATTTTTCCCCTCTCGTCTCTGATCAACTCGTTAAATATCCCCTTCAGGAGTGAACCGATTTCCTGCTCATCCGGGTATCCTCCGACGATGTGAGCTGCCTCGGGTTCAATGTCTCTTGGGAGCTTATACTCCGGACTTACGATGACAATCGTATTTTTTGTGTTCTTGATCAGATTCACCAAATCCTTAAAGAGCCTTAAAAGAAGAGAGTTCTCCAGGTACTTGTCAATATCTTTCAGAACAAATAATCCTGATTCAGACCGATCCGATTTGATCAAGGAAAGGATGGTCTTGAGCATTTTTTCTGGATCTCCTGTTTGATAATAGGAACTTTCATTAAAACCTCTTTGAAGCCCCACTGTCACCGACCATTGATAAAAAATAAGATTTAATTGACTCGCGGTCTGCCTAAGCTGGTTTACCACATATTCTTCATCAATCGATTCTACAAAAATGACGGGATATTTTGACCTGATTAGGAGGGTAAGCTCATCGTTTGCAAGCATCTTTCGTCCCTCGAAAAGAGAGAATTTGCCTCACCGGGGTGTAGCGATTTCCTTTAAGGCATCCTTATAAATGTCAAAGGTATTTGAATCGAAAAGCACGAATCGGACGAGTTTGATTTCGGGATAGTCTTTCAGGTAGTCCATCACCGTCTTTAATGCAATTCTGGAAGCCTCCTTTACAGGATATCCATAGATTCCTGTACTGATTGAAGGGAAGGCAATTGAAGCAATCTTGTTCTGGGTACACAGTTCCAGACTCTTTCGGTAAGCGCCCGATAAGAGTTCAGGATCCTTGGGTGATCCTGAATATCTCGGGCCCACCGCATGGATCACATATTTGGCCTTGAGATTCCCTCCACTCGTAATCACAGCTGATCCTGTGGGACAGCCCTTATACTTCGCCCTCAGTTCAGACATAACGGAAGGCCCGCCTGCCCTGTGGATGGCACCATCCACCCCACCTCCTCCCGCCAATGCAGAATTGGCAGCGTTACCAATGGCCTCGGTGTCCTGTTGGGTGATATCGCCCTGCACGATTTCTAAAATGGATTTCTGGACGTTGACTTTCATCACGTTCACCTCTCATCTGGAATCTTTCCTATCCATACCAAAAAGAGTTGACATCGTCAATAGGATGGGGGTATGGTTTCAGGCGATGAAAAAAATTCACTACGGCTGGGTGATTGTTGGGGTGGGAGTCCTCGTAAAGATGACAGGCTTGGGGTTTGGCCGGTTTGCCTATCCCATGCTCCTGCCGAATATGAGACGGTCGCTTGGATTTAACTATAGCGAGATGGGGCTTTTGAGTGGAGCCATGATGCTGGGATACCTTCTCTTCTCTCTTATCGGTGGAATGTTGGCAACACGATTTGGTCCCAAAAGGATTGTGGTCGCCTCCCTCCTGTGTGGAGCACTTTCTATGTTCTTCATCAGTAACTTATCGGGCTTCTCTTCTCTTCTTTTTTTCAGCTTTGCCATGGGAGCGGGCGGTGCAGGTTCTCACATTTCCATAACCACTCTACCCATGGCATGGTTTGGGGAGCGGAGGTTGGGCAGGGCCCTTGGCGTTGTGACAGGTGGAACAGGCCTTGGTATTGTAATCACAGGCCTCTTGCTTCCCTATCTCCTGTACAGCTTGGGGAAAGAGGCGTGGAGACAGTGCTGGTTCCTTCTGGCCTTGATCACCTTTTCGGTTGCAGTGGTCGGAGCGATATTTTTAAGAGAAAAACCGAGTCAGGCGACATTCCCTCCTTCCGGTCCTGCTGGATACAAAGAATCCATTCCCTCTGCTGGAAAAAGAAAAGGACTCAACCTCAAGGCAATTTTTATCATCTATTTCATCTTCGGATTTGCCTATAACATCTATGCGACTTACTTTGTCGCTTATATGGTAGAGGAGATTCGACTTACAGAGAAAACGGCAGGGGATATTTGGGCCATTTTTGGCTGGATGTGTGCGGGGAGTGGATTGATCTGGGGATTCCTTTCGGACCGCTTGGGCAGACGAAAGGCGTTGCTCTGGAACAACGCGATCATCTCTCTTTCGGTTCTCCTTCCCCTTCTTTTTTATCAGCCTTTCTTCATGGGTTTTTCTGCCCTTCTTTTTGGAGGGACTTTCTTAGGAACGGTCACCATCATTGCAGCGGCGATTGGAGATCAGGTAAGTGAAAAAAGGAGTTTCGTTTATGGTTTGGTCACCCTGATCCACGGCACCGGACAGTTCTTGGGAACGACCTCCGGTGGGTACTTAAAAGATTTGACGGGCACCTTTCAGCTAACCCTTATCGTTTCCCTGACCGGCTTTCTCCTCTGCATACTCCTGACCGCGCTCAAGAAAGAAGGGTGAGGAAATCTCTCCCACCCTTTTTAGAATAACTCAATAACTTATTGACTCAATAACTCGCTAGCCCCTTTACAGGGTTTCATAAAACGATTTTTTCAAAAACTTAAAGGATGCAACAAATTTATCGAAGATCTCAAAAGCGGATAGATCGTAAGGCCCATCCATGGGTCTCCATTGGGTAATATAAAAACCTACAATCCGGCCACCCCGTTTACCGAAGATGACTTGAGCTCTGACCTTCTCTTTTTTCACTGGGTCCTTTCCCTCCACCAGCACTGCCAGTCCTTCTCCACCAACGACCTGTACTTTTTTTCTCTCCAAAATTTGGAACTGGAGGATGGCGTTGAAAAGGAATCGCTTGAAAAACTCCCTTTCCCTCCCCTCGAACGATGCGGCTGTACAGCCGAAAGGCTCCTCATCATAAGCAAACGTGGTTAAAGAGGGGAATGATCCAGGGTCTGATCTCATAAATCCAAAATTGATATCATTCTCTCCTGCTTCTACCCTTAGTAATTTCCAATCCGGGGGAGGGGGCAGGAACTCAAACTCATCTTCCCAAATGACCATTCCCTGTGGAGTCAATCTGTAAGGAACCTTCTTAGAGTTTTCCATTGTGGCACATCCGGAAAACCAAGCCACTACCAACACTGAGCATAGAATCGTCAACAACTTTCCTTTCATGGCTTTCCTCCTTCCTGGTTCAATGCTTTGAGAAAGAGGAGAATATCCTTGAAGTCAGGTGAACCATCCCTGACATAACGGATGATTCCAGTTTTATCGATAATCACCGTTCGCCTTCCAAAGATGGGCTTTGCTTCAGGCGAAGCATCGAAATAGAAACCTAAAAAAGAAGTGATGTTCGAAAGGAGGGGGAAGGTTATACCTAAACTATTCCCCCAATATTTTAACGTTGTGACATCATCCCGGCTGACGCCCACGACCCGGGCGTTGAAGCGGTCATAGAGGGAAAGGTTCCTCTGATGACCCTCCATTTCGCCCGTTCAGACAGGGGTGAAGGCGGCTGGAAAGAACGTGATGATCAGATGGTACTTTCCATAGTACTCGTCGGCATAATTAATCAACCGGTCCTGCGTGGATGGCAGGGTAAAATTGAGTGTCTCTCGACCGATTAACTCTATTCTTTTTGCAGCTTCCACATGGGAGAGAGGAAGAAGGAATAACAAAAGTAAAGGCAGGGGAATCCATTTGTGGTAAAGAATCTTTCTCCTCATGATAACCTCCTTTCTATCATTAATTAATGATTAAAGAATTTTACCTCATTTTGTTAGCTTTTGCAATTCAGCTTAATGAGCTTAATGAGTGCAGATTTCTCTCACGGCTGAAGGACAAGAGGTAATGTGCGCGAGATGACGGAGAATAGGGGTGAGGGCATGACCCCTAACCACAGAATCATGATGAATATCAGCCCGCCTGCAATACGATCGGAAAGAGCCGTGTCAGAGATTGTGACTTTTCTTTCTTCGGGTCGCATGTAAAGGCAGACAATGACTTTTAGGTAAAAATAGATGGATAGAACGACGGTTATTATTCCGATGACTGCCAGCACGATGAAATCGGCCTGGAGGGTGGCCTGGAACAGGGCAAACTTTCCAATGAAACCTGCTGTTGGAGGAAGGCCGGCTAAGGAGAAAAGACAAATGGTAAGGAAAGCAGACTGCCACGGATGCGAATAACCAAGACTCCTATAGTCCTCGATCGTATCTAAATCATCCCTTTTTTCTGAAAATATGGCTAATGCACCAAAGGCGCCTAAGTCCATCAACGCATAGACGGTCAAGTAGAACATCACGGCCGAAGCCCCGTTTTGTTTTACTGCCAATAAAGTCATCAACAAATAACCCATCTGGGCAATGGAAGAGTAGGCTAACAAACGTTTTATCCGGGTCTGTGTCAAAGCAGCAATATTTCCGGCAACCATCGTCAGAGCAGACAACACCCACAACACAGGTGTTAAATAAGGCCAGACCACATCCCCGGAGGCAAAAGCAAAGCGCAACAGTGCAGCGAATAAGGCTACCTTTGAACCTGCTGTCAAAAAGGCAGTGACAGGTGTTGGAGCTCCTTGGTAAACATCCGGTGTCCACAAATGAAAGGGGACCAGAGAGATCTTAAAACCGATGCCGACCAGAATGAGACTTATACCGAGTAATATCACCGGTGTGTTGGCGCTAGGAATATTGACTGACAAGCTTTGGGCAATATCCAGTTTGCCGGTGGCCGCATAGAGCATGGCAATGCCAAAGATGAGAAAAGCACTTGCCACCACGCCCATGACAAAGTATTTTATCCCGGCTTCATTTGACTGCGGATCATCTTTCCGGATAGCGATGAGGACGTACAGGGAAATTGACAAGATTTCAAGCCCCAGAAAGAAGGTTAGCCAATGGAGAGCCGAGGCGACGAACGTCATCCCCAGGGCGGCAAAGAGAACGAGCCCGAAAAACTCGTCTCCTGCGAAGCCCCGATTTTTCGCATACGGATATGAGAAGAGGAGTGTCATCCCGGTGATGGCTAAGATAAGAAAGGTGAAGAATCGGCCATAGCCGCTCGCTTCGAACATGCCTGCAAGCTGGGGTTCCTCGGGCCCCGTCAGGAGAGCGACTGCGCCGGCTGTCAAAACGAAGATCAGCGCCATACCAAAGAGAAATCCAGGCGGTCGGTGTCGCCAAAAACCACCGACACAGAAAATGAAAAAGCCCCCTGCGGCAAGGGTGAGTTGGGGGAGAATAGAAAACCAATCCATAGATCTGATCCTTCCTCGCACCCTTCCCTCCCCCTCAAGGGGGGAGCGTGAGGCCGGGGGTCACTTTAGTTCACTAGTTTCACTTCAATAGTTCCAATAATCCCTGGACCGGCTCCTGGATAAGATCCAAAACCGGTCCTGGATACAAACCAATAAAGAGCACGGCGATCGCCAGGGTTACCAAAATCACCGTTTCCCGAGTTGTCACATCCCAGAAGGTGTGCTCTTTCCTTGTTTCACCGAAAAGCGTGGATTGGACTACCCAGAGAATGTAGATGACAGTAAAAAGGAGACCGGCGAACCCGATCACCGAAACCGCTGTGTTTTCCCGGAAGGTACCGATCAGGATGAGGATCTCGCCCACGAAATTGTTGAGCCCCGGGAAACCCATAGAGGCAATAGCAAAGAACAAGAAAAAGGCACTGAAGACAGGCATTTTTTTCCAGAGCCCGCCGAGATCGGATAAGTCCCTGGAGTGGGTCCGTTCATCTAACATCCCCACAAGAATAAAGAGTGCCGAGGTGGTCAGCCCGTGGTTGACCAGTTGCAACACGGCACCCGAAAGGGTCAGGATGTTCCAGACCGCAATTCCGATCACCACGAGGCCCATATGAGCAATGCTTGAGTAAGCCACCAAGCGTTTGATATCCTTTTGCGCCAAAGCAATCCAGGCTGCATAGAATAAGCCAGCCAATCCCAGCCCGAGCAGGAGAGGGACAGAGAGCTTAGCTGCCGTGGGGAAAAGTGGAAAGGCAAACCGCAATAGTGCATACGCACCCGTCTTCAGGAGTAAGCCAGCCAGAATAACACTCCCTGCCGTAGGTGCTTCTGTATGGGCATCGGGCAGCCAGGTATGGACAGGAATGATAGGGACCTTGATTGCAAAAGCTAACAGGAACGCGGCGTAGAGCAATATTTCAGCAGACCATGAGAGAGGCGTATGGATCAATTGAGTGAAGGAGAAGGTGTAAGTCCCGGTCTGACTGCCATGGATGAGGTAGAGGCTGATCAATGCGATCAACATCAGCAGGCTGCCGGTCATGGTGAAAATGACAAATTTGAAGGTGGCATAAATTCGTCTTTCATGACCCCATATCCCGATGAGGAAAAACATGGGGAAGAGTTGGACTTCCCAAAACAGGTAGAACAAGAAGAGATCTGTGGAGAGAAAGACACCCAGGATTCCGGTCTGCATGATGAGTAAGAAGAAGTGGAATGCTCCCACACGGTTTTCAATTTGCCTCCACGATAGGAGCACACAGAGGATGCCGAGAAATGCCGTGAGCAGGATAAGCATCAAGCTGATGCCATCCAGGCCAAGGCTATACCGTATGCCAAAGCGTTCTATCCAGGGAAAATCCTCTACCAATAACCATCTGACTCCGGTCGCGGATTGCGCCTTGAGATCCATGGTCAAGAGGGAAAGGATCAGGAAAAAATCTGCGAGGGTAATGGCGAAGCTGGTCCATCGGCACAGTTTCGCATGACGCCAGGAGAGAAGCACCAGCAGGCTGCCGAAAAAGGGAAGAAATACAATTAAAGAAAGCATACCAATGCCCTCACCCAGAAAACCATCCAAAGGCTAAAGCGCAGAGTATCGCTGTGAACCCCAAGAGGAGCATGACCAGATAAGTCGAGAGCCTCCCTGTCGTCCAATGCTGCAATCCAGTAGAAAAGATCTGGAAGAGATTTCCCGTTTGATCCATTCCTTCGTCCACAACCCCTTCGTCAATTTTCAACCATAAGAACGCTGCGATTCGTTGATAAGGCCGGACAACCGCTTTTTGATAGAATCGATCTAAGTAAAATCCCGACTCAAGGAGCTCATTCAGACCCTTTTGCAATGCTGCCGGCTGGCGGGCATAGAGAAAGTAGGCCCCTATCAGCACGGCGATGGAGAAAAGCCCGCTCCCAATTTCCATCGTCCACTCTAAGCCAGGAGAAACATTAAGCTGGGGAAGACTTCCAGAGACTGGGGAGAGGTATTGTGCCAGCCATTCCTTTCCAGACCAGATGACTGGAAGATTCAGAAAACCACTGAACAAAGAGAGAAGAACCAATGGCCACAATGTCCAGACCATTAACTTTGGCACCCGTCGAATCTCACGATCTTCCTGGTTTTCGGATGTCCCCAGGAAGACGATGAAAAAAAGGCGAAATATATAAAGGGGTGTTAACAGAGCTGTAACCGCTGCCATGAACCATAGGACTTTATAAATCAGTTCCGGGTGTCCGAAGGTCGCTAAAAGAATGCGGTCCTTGCTGAAAAAACCTCCTGTAAAGGGGAGGGCACCCAAGGAGAGCGATCCGGCCAGAAAGAACCAAAAAACGGTAGGCAGACGATCGCGCAGATGACGCATTCGAAAGATATCATGCTCATCATGGAGGGCCTGAATCACACACCCAGCAGCGAGAAAAAGCAAGGCCTTAAAAAAGGCATGCGAAAGCAAGTGGAACATTCCTCCGATGATATCGCCAACCCCGACTCCCAGAAACATATAGCTCACCTGGCTGATGGTTGAATAAGCCAATACCCGCTTGATATCCTTTTGGGTCAAAGCCGAGCAGGCTGCATAAAGAGCCGAGACGGCACCGACAATGGAGATAGTGAGCATGGTCATCGAGGACAGCCTTACGACCGGAAAGAGCCTCATGAGTAAATAGACGCCTGCGGTGACCATGGTGGCCGCGTGAATTAGAGCAGAGACGGGCGTAGGCCCTGCCATGGCATCGGGCAGCCAAACTGTCAAAGGAAGTTGGGCAGACTTGCCGACAGCAGCCCAGAGAAGCAAGAGCCCCAATGCCGTCGCCATACCCAAGCTCAGGGAGGAGGCCTTCGCATTAATGTGGAAGATAGAAAATTCATTAAAAACAATAAAGAAAAGGCCGATGGCAATCCCGAAGGCCACGTCTCCGATGCGTGTCAGCACAAAGGCTTTTCGACCTGCTGCTGCATTGACCACATCCCGGTACCAGAAACCGATAAGGGCGTATGAGCAGAAACCAACACCTTCCCAGCCCAGGTACAAAAAGATCAGGTTGTCTGAGAGGGTGATCACCAGCATGGAGAAGACAAAAAGGTTCATGTAACAAAAGTAACGGACATAATCTTCATCCTCCCGCATAAAGCTGACAGAATAGAGATGGATGAGACTGGAAACAAAGGTGACCATCAAGGCCATGATCGCTGCAAGGGGATTATAATAAACACTCATGGAAGCCGAAAAATCATTGAGGGCAATCCATCTGAACAGGGTGAGGACATAACTTTTCTGACCTGCCATGGCAAAAGCGACGATCGCCATCGACAAAGATCCCAAGACACTGCCGCAGGCAATGGTTTCTACCGCCCGTCTCGGCAAACGGCGTCCCACGACCGCTTGGAGAAACGCTCCCAATAAAGGGAAAAGGATTAGCAGAAGGAGGATCGTTTTCATGTCAGTCCTTCATCAGACTGTAGGCATCGGCATTGACAGAACCGGTACGTCGCTGGGAGTAAACGATCAATGCCAAGCCCACGGCAACCTCTGAAGCCGCAACTGCCATAATAAATAGGACGAATATTTGTCCGTCCAGAAGCTGCCAGCGAAGCGATGCCCCAACAAAAGCAAGTCCGGCAGCGTTCAGCATGATTTCCACCCCGATGAGAATCATGATCAGATTGCGGCGTGCGATGGCACAAACGGCTCCCATCAGGAAAAGAATGACAGCCAATAGGAGCACATGATAGTAAGGAATGATCATCGCGTCTCCTTCGATTTCTTTTCCCCCCTGCCGAGGTAAAGGGCGCCTACGAGAGCGATGAGCAGCAGAAAAGAGGCAATTTCTACCGGGAACCAATAATTCTGAAAAAGAAAATGGCCAAACTCTTTAGGGGTTGCCATAGAAATACTTAGGGTCCTCCGGCTGTCGGGAACTGAAAAGAGGAGGGCTGCCGTGACCATCAGAGAGATTCCACCCAACACGATCGCAGGAAACCACTGCCGCAGCGCAGCCCTTTTAGTCCTCGCAGAGGGTTCCATCCGGATCATCATAATGATAAAGAGGAACAGGACCACAATCGCACCGGCGTAAATGATGACTTCCAGGACAGCAAGGAAAGGAGCTCCCAGAAGATAGAAGAGAAGGGCGGTGCCGAGAAAGGAGATGATCAGGTAGATTACGGCATGGACCACATGGCGACGAGTGATGGCGAGCGTTGTGGCGATCAGGATGACGATTCCTAACAGATAAAAGAAAGCCGCATATAAAGTCATGCCAACACCTCAAACTTATAGTTCGGAGCTCGGAGTCCAGAGTTCGGAGGCAAAAATTTATTTAATCTGAACCTAAGATTCATGACTATTCACCTTCGTGCGGCATTGAGTCATTGGTTGGACGCCATCCATAATTTGTTAAGTCTTACCTCCTAACTCCTAACTCCCACCTCCTAACTTATGACTTATCATGGCAAATTGCTCTTGAGATTGACAGGTTTCTCTTCATTGATGTGAGTTCCTTTATCCCCCACCGTGGTGACTCCGGCGTGGCGATAAAAATTATATTCCTTGTTCTTACCACCGTGGTTGACCAGAAGGTCCTCTTTTTCAGCCACAAGCTTTAAAACCTCACGCTCACACGTTTCAAAAAAGGGAGTCAATTGGATCGCCAGGGTAGGGCAAGCCTCCTCGCAGAAGCCGCAGTAAATGCAACGCGCAAAGTTGATTCGGAACCATCGTGGATAACGACGGCCATCCTCACGCTGAGCCGACTGCATGGAGATACAACTGACCGGACAGACCGCGGAGCAGAGATAACAGGCCACACAACGTTCCTCTCCATCGGGGTCGCGAGTCAGGATGATCCTTGCCCGAGAGCGAGCGGGTAAGGAGCGCTTGTATTCAGGGTATTGTTCCGTAATCGGTTTACGCAAAAGATGTTTGAAGGTGATTGAAAAACCGGTGATGAACCCCCTTAACCATTCCTTCAACATTCTTATCTCCTTCTACGACTCGATCATTAGAATGACTGCGCCGGTGGCCATGATGTTGAGCAGGGCGAGAGGGATGAGTCCTTTCCAGCCCAGGGACATCAGTTGATCATACCTTAAGCGGGGCAATGTCCCCCGCATCCAGATCATTACGAATACGATCGCAAGAACTTTAAGGACGAACCAAACCAGGGGAGGGAGGAGCGGGCCGCGCCATCCCCCCAAGAAAAAGGCCGCCACCAAACCGCCAAGAACGATGAGGGTGATGTATTCCCCCAAGAAGAAAAGGCCGAATCGCATGCCACTGTATTCCGTATGATAGCCGGCTACCAGCTCATTTTCAGCCTCCGGCAGGTCAAAGGGTATCCGTTTAATCTCTGCTACGGCACTGACGAAAAAGATTAGGAAAGAAATCGGTTGAACCAGAATGAAAGGATAATGGGCCTGTGCATTGACAATGTCAACGAGACTGAAGGACCGGGCCAGCATGACGATGGGAACCAAGGAGAGCCCGAGGCTGAGCTCGTAGCTGATCATCTGTGCAGCACCCCGAATTCCACCCAACAGGCTATATTTTGAATTAGAAGCCCATCCTCCTAACGCGACGCCATAAACACCGAGGGAAGAAAGGGCGATGGCGAAAAGCAAACCGACATTTAAATCTGCAATGACCATAGGGATGGATCTGCCCCAGAGTGTGAGACCGTTTGCAAACGGGATGACGGCAAAAATCAACATTGCCGTAGTACCCACGGCCGCCGGGGCGAGGAGAAAAATCGTCTTATCCGCTGCCTCAGGTACCGTGTCCTCTTTGGTGATCAGTTTGATGAGATCGGCCAATGGCTGGAGCAGTCCGAATCGGCCAGCCCGATTCGGGCCGTAACGGACCTGCAGTCTGCCGAGAAGTTTGCGTTCAACCCAGACTAAGTAGGCGGCCGCCAGGAGCAAAACAAGGAGTACAACTCCAAGCTTTATGACAAGTAGAATAAATCCTGCGATCCAAGTTTGCATGCTTCTCATCTTCCTCCTCTCCCCTGACGGGAGAGGGCTGGGGTGAGGGTGCCAGATAACCCATCGTACCCCCTCCCCTCGATCCCCTCCCGCCAGGGGAGGGGATTTTTTGAGGTGACACCAGAAACTTACACTTTCTTTATCCGGTCAATGGGCACCTTCACAGGGTACTCCTTCATTTTTTGCCACTGCAGTTGGCGATGCCGCGGCAAAACCATCACCCCTGAAGCCATGTTCTCCGCTATGGACACATCAATTTCCAATGGTCCTCCATCAAGGGAGAGAACGACCCTGTCTCTGTCGTTGAGATTCAATCTCTTGGCATCCTTTGCATTCATAAAGAGACATGGAGATTTTTCAACCTGCTGGATGTATTTGGAGTAACCAGAAAGTTCTTCTGTACCAAAGGTCCAGTCCACGAGTAGGAGTTCCAGAGAATCGAGAGGAGAAGAGGACTTTTCCAATTTTCCCAGCGCATCCTGAGAAAAAGGGCTTCCACTCCTTTGAGCAGGGATGAGTCGGATATTCTCTCGCGGATCAGAAGGTTTCAGATTGGTAAAGATTGGATTTTCTTTAGCCAACCAGCCCCACAAGTCATTGAATGACATCGTGGGAACCAAAGACATGGCATGGGCGAGTTCTTCCAAAATCTGCCAGGCTGCTTTGGGTTCACTTCCTGGAATATCACTTCTGAAGGTTCTTGGTGGATGATCGGCAGCACTTATCTGCTCAATCGGTATCCCCCCGGCATGAACTGGTTTTGAGAATTGGGCTCTCCCTTCCTGATTGATAAAGGCTGACTCCGTTTCAAAAAGAGGCATTGTTGGTAACAAGATATGTGCAAGTTGTGCCGATCTCGAATTCAGATAGTCGAGCACCAATAAGAAATCGAGCTTATTGAAAGCCTGCTTCAGCCTCTGTCGGTCCGGGAAAGAGGAGAAGGGATCGCTCTCGACAAGAATGAGGGCCTTTACAGAACGATTTTCAATCGCCTCAATAATCTGCATCAAAGAATAATTCTCTGGAGAGAGAAGTGAGGCACCGAATGCATTCGCCCCTGGCATCAGATAAAAAAGCCCGGTTTTTCCCTTCGCTGCCTGGAGGAGCAGGGCGTTGTCAGCCGCCACTTCGGGCGTCGTCTTACGAACAATATCGGTACCGCACACGATTACGGGACGATGACTTTGCTGGAGTTTTGACGAAAGTCCGACGATATGATTGTTGATCGAAGGATCGAAAGGAGAATCTGTCGGGGCCGCATCATAGAAGCGGAGGGCATCAGGTCCGAAGACTTCTGCAACAGAGCGACTGACTGCTCTCTTCACGACCAGACTCATTAACAGATCCATATCCGAAGGAGATAATGGCAAATGGACAAATTCAAAAGGAAGAAAAATAGGCCTGGGATCGATCACCGCTGTGGTTGCTCCGTTACGATAGGCCTGTCTCATCGCCATAGTAAGCATAGGAGCTTCATTGACAGGATCCGCGCCCACTGTTAGGACGAAGTCGGCCTTCTCAATCTCGCGCATAGAAATGGCGAGTTGTTTATCCAACCTCGAAATGGCACTCTTCAACTTGCCAGCGATGATAGGATCATCAAAATAACCCGGTTCCTGCCATCCGTGTAGCTGGCAAGAACGCTTCAGCATCCCTTGATTCTCAAGGCTACTGCGACTGGAACTCATACAGGCGATCGAACGGGGTCCTCCGCTCTGCATGATCTGTTTTAATCTTTCCCCAGCTGTTCGGATCGCTTTATCCCACAAAACCTCTTCCCCACCGATTCTTGCCCTCCGCGGCCTTTCGGGGAGGTTGGCATAGTCAAAGCCATATCGTCCGCGGTCGCAAATAAAATATCCATTGACCGCTTCATCGAAATGCGCTTCGAGCCGAACGATCTCGCGATAACGGGCGCTCGTGATCGTATGGCATCCCAGGCAGCAATGGATACAAAGGGAGGAGCCTCGTTGATAGTCCCAGCGCCGGCCCTTGAAGCGAGATGGCTTGTCTGTATAAACGCCCGTTGGACAGATATCGATGAGGTTTCCAGAGAAAGGGCTTTCCAGAGAGCCATCCTTGAACCGGCCGAAATAAGTATGATAAGCAATCTGCAAGGCTCCCAGGTCGCGATAACCGGTAAACTCCTGATAATAACGGAGGCATCGCCAGCAATGGATACAGCGATTCATCTCATGCTGGACAAAGACGCCCAGATATTGGTCGCGATAAGTCCGCTTTTCACCAAGATAACGCCTGATGCCATGGCCGCCCGCAACGGTCATATCCTGGAGCAAACAGTGCCCGCCTTCATCACAGACCGGGCAATCATGGGGATGGTTCATCATCAGCCACTCAATGACATGTTTGCGAAAATCAACTGCCTCTTCATTGGTCGTTGAAACCACCATTCCGTCTTGGGCGTCGGTCATACAACTCATCTGCACCCCCTTGACCGGACCTTCCAAAAATTTGACCGCACACATACGGCAGGCGCCTACCGATCCAAGAGCTACATGATAGCAAAAACGCGGGATGATGATTCCCAGGCGCTCAGCGGCCTCAATGACTTTCATCCCTTTTGGAACTTCGATTTCTATACCGTCAATCCTTAACTTGGGCATCTGTTTGGTTTTTCTGGTTTCTTAAGTTTCTTTCGTTTATTAGGTTTATCTCCCTACGTCGTTTGGGTAAAAGCTGGTTCTTTTTTTCCTACTGCTTACTGCCTACTGCGTTCTGCTTACTATTTCTTATATGGACATTTCTTCTGGCTGATGTGCTCCTGGACCTCATCCGGAAAATGATCGAGCAAGCTCGTTACAGGCATAGTGGCTCCAGGAGCAAAAGCACAATAGGATTTCCATGTGTGTTGACTCATGCGCCGGAGCATAGGAATAAACTCTTCCCTCCCCTCTCCAGCCTCGATGCGCCAGAGCAAATCCCTGATGAAGGGCAGTGCCTCTCGACAAGGGGTGCACCAGCCGCAAGATTCCCGGACGAAAAATTCGATCAAATTCAAAGTCGCTCCAACCAGACAGGTTTTCTGATCGAAGACAATGACGGCACCGGTCCCCAGCCTGTTCCGGCACTTCTTTAGGCCCTCGAAATCCATCTCGACATCATAATCCTCTTTCCCGAGAAAACAGGTGGAAGCTCCCCCCGGCAGACACGTCTTGAATTCGGACCCCGGAAGCAACCCGCCCGCATGTTCTTCAACGATTTCACTTAGGCGTGTTCCCATGGGAAGTTCAAAACAACCCGGACGATTCACCTTTCCACTGACACAATAGAGCTTCGTTCCGGCACTGGTTTTGGTCTTGGCTAAGGCTTTGAACCATTCGGGCCCATTTCTGATGATATGGGGTACGTTGACAAGGGTTTCCATGTTATTCAGAACTGTGGGCTGATCCCAGAGTCCCTTCTCCGTCGAGCGAGGGGGGGATTGTTTAGGATGAGCTCTCATCCCCATGATGGCATTGATTTGTGCTGTTCCCTCGCCGCAAATATACCGGCCCCCACTTCGGTGGACGACGAGATCGAAGGAGAAGTCACTTCCCATGATATTCTTGCCAAGGTAGCCAGCCTCTTTAGCGATCCTTATCTCTCTTTCAAGAATGAAAGCACTGCTTTCGTAAGAAGGCCGGACAAAGACAATTCCCTTTTGTGCTGAGACAGAATATCCAGCGATTATTGTTCCTTCGATGATCATGTGGGGGTCGGCATGGGTCATGATGCGATCCTTAAAGGTGCCGGGTTCCATTTCATCAACATTGGTGATCAGGTATCTCGGGAAAGGAGCATCGTCAGCAACCGATTTCCATTTAAGCCCTGCAGGAAATCCAGCCCCTCCACGCCCCTGAAGTCCTGAATCGATAACGATCTGTTGGACTTCCTTGGGAGAGTATCTCTGAAGGGCCGTGGCTAATGCCTGGTAGCCGCCACTTTGGCGATACTCGTCTATCGTGGCGATTCGGTTTGGTTTGCGATTCTGGAAGATCACTTGCGGGTACATTCAGCTTACCTTGCCATCCTCGGTTGAGGTATTTCAGACCTCAACCGGTTGAGAATGTCGTCAATTTTTTCAGGAGTCAAGGGACCATAAGCCCTCCCGTTGATCAACATGGCGGGGGAGAGATCACAATAGCCGATGCAGGCGGTGGGAAGTATGGTAAACAATCCATCCTCTGTCGTTTCTCCAGGTCTGATCCCGAGTTTTTTAGAGAGATAATCCAGCACCGAATTATACCCGTTCATCCAGCAGACGACGCCATCGCAGACGTGGATAACGAATTTCCCTACTGGCTCGCGATAAATAAAATCGTAAAAGGTGGCGATTTCCTCCAATTCCAGGGGGGTCATACCAAGAAGATGGGCGCCTTCTTCGAGCGCCTCATCGCTCAGATAACCAAAGTGATTCTGCAAGGCGAACATAATATCCACGGCCAATTCCCGGGGATGATCCACCTTGGCAATCTGTGTTTGTAATGTTTCGAGTAGTTCTATAGGCAACATAAACCTAACCTAATTGAGGAATTGCGAATTTAGGAATTCATAAGGCTTATTGGGTCAATTGAGCTTATTGGGTTATTGAGTTAACGCAAAGAACTCAAGTAACCCAAGCAACTCAAATAACCTTGTAATTCCCCAATTCCTAAATTCCTCAATTCACCGATCAATATCCGGTAAGATGTAATCGATTGACCCAACAATGGCCAGCAGGTCCGAAACCAGCCTTCCCTTCGCCATCAACGGCATCACCTGAACATTGGCGAAGCCAGGAGTTCGTATGCGCATCCGGTATGCCATATGGAGTCCATCGCTGACGACATAGTAGCCTTGCTCGCCTCTTGCAATCTCAGTGGCTGTGTAAGCCTCTCCTCTGGGAATCTTTGGTCCTCGTGTCACATTAATAAAATGATGAATAAGGCTCTCGATATCTTTTAGAGTGTCTGATTTATCCGGAACCGCATAACGATAGTCATCGCAGACATACCTTCCGCCGGGCATCTTGGCTGCAGCCTGTTCGATGATCCTTAAACTCTGTCGCATCTCCTCCACCCGAACCAGATATCGTGCATAGCAGTCCCCATTTTCAGCCGTTGGAATGTCGAATTGAAAATTCTCGTAGCCAGAGTAAGGAAATTTTTTTCGCAGATCCCATTCCAGGCCGCAAGCACGTAAGTTGGGCCCAGTAACTCCCCATTCCATGGCATCCTTCAGAGAGAGCTGTCCTACACCGCGAGTCCTGGCTTCAAAAATGGGATTTTTTGTGATCAGTGATTCGTATTCTTTGAGGCGGGCCGGAAAGATTTTAATAAAGTCATCGACCGCCTCTTTCCATCCCTCCGGTAAATCGGCCGCTACCCCCCCGATTCGAAACCAGCTTGGGTGAAGACGGCCGCCCGTGATCAGTTCAACGATATCCATGAGCTTTTCCCTTTCACGGAAGGTATAGAAAGTCGGGGTGATCGCTCCCACATCGTGGCAATAGGTACCAAACCAGACGAGATGATTGTTAATACGAAAAAATTCACTGAGCATCACCCTAATATACTGAGCCCTTTCAGGAACCTGAATACCTGTTAGGGTCTCTACGGAGTGAAGATAAGAGAGGTTATTTGCCGCGCCACCGAAATAGTCCACCCGATCTGTATACGGAATGAATTGGTGCCATGACTGGCGTTCACCGATCTTCTCAACACCTCTGTGGTGATAACCGACATCCATATCGATATCGACGATGTTCTCGCCATCCAGGGAGACGACAAACCGCATCAGACCATGGGTACCCACATGCTGAGGTCCCATATTCAAAACGAGGAGTTCTTGATCCCCCTCGCGCCTGACAAACATTCCTGCATCCAAAGGTTGATGCATCCTCGTCGACTCCTGAGTATAGGGCTCCATCTCCGTTGCGCGGCCAGGGTAGCTTTTCCTGAGGGGGTGTCCTTCCCAATCGTGAGGGTTCAGAATCCGGCGCAAATCAGGATGGCCTCCGAACCGAATCCCGAACATATCGTAAACTTCCCGTTCATACCAGTTGGCAGAGGGCCAGAGATCGGTAATTGTCTTGGTCATAGGATCTTTGGTCTTTAATCCCACCTTTAAGCGTAAACGAGTAGGAGGGTCAAAGGAAAGGAGATGATAGACGAGGGTATAATCGGGATAGGTCTCGCGGACAGGGCGTTCTGATTCACCACCTGAAATCTCATGAGCAACCGTTCCAGCGTATGCCACATAAGGTTCCAGACCACGTCGTGCAGATTCATCGATAGCGGTTAAGTCATCGAGTCGAAGATACCGGGGTGTCGCTTCAGTCTTTAGAAACTTTAGGACCTCCTTCAGACGGTTTTCCGCCACATGGAAAGTTGGCATATCCGATGTTTGTAATGTCCGCTGAACTGAATCTCCGAACCTTTCCTTGAGGATTTGAGCGAGAGATGTATCCTGCTCAGTTATCTCAATCCGGTGCGGAGGCGGCGTCCACATGAGATCAGAGCGGGTATCCCAAAATTTCGGCGGTGTGACAGAGATTCCCCTGATCGGAAGGCCTTCATAACCCGGACCCCGTGTATCTCTCGACTTGGTTTGACCGTCCACAAGGATCGGCTTTTGGCTCCCCTGGGTTCCTCCTGCAAGATGCAAAACAGAACGGGCTGGACTTTCGGTGGCGATCTTTCGCTGCAATAAAAGTAGTCCGTATTCGAGGGCCTCGGGACGGGGAGGGCAACCTGTAACATAGACGTCTACAGGAATGATCTGATCCACACCCTGTACCACGCTATAGACATCATACATCCCTCCACAATTGGAACAGGAGCCCATCGATATCACCCACTTGGGTTCTGCCATCTGCTCGTAAAGTCTTAAGACAATTGGCGCAATTTTCTTAAAAACTGTTCCGGCGACAATTAGGAGATCCGCTTGTCGGGGAGACCCTCGCAGCACCTCGGTTCCAAAACGGGCCAGATCGAAGCGGGGTGTGAACACGGCCGCCATCTCAATAAAACAGCATGATGTTCCGAAGAACAAGGGCCAGAGGCTATATTGGCGGGCCCAATTGATCAGTGTATCAAACTGGGTCAGGATGATGTTTTCCGGACATCCCGGTCTTTCGGAGTTGGTCCCCACTCCAGGCCCCCTTTTTTCCAGAGATAGAAGAGACTGATCAGAAGAATGGTGATGAAGAAAGATATCTGCCACCAACCTGCCCAGCCAAGGCGATCAAAGGCAATAGCCCATGAAAAGATATAAGCCGCTTCCACATCGAAGATGAGAAAAAAGGCGGCAATGAGATAGAAAGCGACGGGGTAGCGAAATCGGGCCGTGCCGGTTGGGATGATGCCGCATTCATAAGGTCTTAACTTTTCCGGGTTGGGCTTCTTCTCCCCGAGCCAGCTGGAAAGAAAAAGCAGAGCGGCTATCAGGATGAGTACCAGAAGACCGTAGATCGCTAAAGAGAGTATGCCCGGTTCCCAGGGCGATAGAGTTCCCATTCCCGGAATAAATTCCATTTCCTTTCTCTCAATGATCCATACTTCTACCAAAAATATCTTTATCGTGTCAATGTTCCATGCTTTTTTTTCATCTAAATTACAATTAAAGAAACTGATAGTAAATGGGCTAAACTCAGTATTTCTGAAGCAGAAATAATGTATTTTGGCTTTTCCAGTCACTCTTTTAAATAACAATTCTCTAAATTGGGATTTGGGGTTAATAGAATTCTGGATCGTGGAAGAAATATTATGATATGATGACATATTGCTATCATCTGACTTTCAATACCTACGAAGAGGGCAACTTGAGTTTGGACGGATATCTGAATCGGGTGGTTTTCTACCAGAACCGGCCTCTCTCCAGAGAGGAATTGAAGGCATTGATGTTTACCCAACCTCTGCTCTATCCTCTGCCTAAGGAAGAGTGATATGACACATGCCGAGCAACTCGCTGTATTCGTAGTACGGGCTTCCTATGACGACCTATCAGAGGCCGCTCGTCATCAGCTCAAAATCCGGATATTAGACGGCCTGGGGTGTGCGATCGGCGCTCTCAACGGAGAACCCATTCGTTTGCTCAAGGCACAGATTGAAGAGTTTGATGGCGCTGAGCATTGTACTCTGATCGGAGGCGGAAAGACGGCACCCGACCGTGCAGCACTTTATAATAGTGCCTTGGTGCGCTACCTGGACTTTAATGACAGCTACTTGGCCAAAGGTGAAACCTGCCACCCGAGCGATAACCTCGGGGCAGTGTTGGCCGCTTCTGAGTATGTGAAGCAAAGCGGTCGGGAACTCCTGACCGCTTTGGCTGTGGCCTACCAGGTGCAGTGCCGTCTGAGCGACGTGGCCCCTGTCCGGGCCAAAGGTTTTGACCATGCCACACAGGGTTCCTATGCCGTCGCCGCGGGCGTATCTAAGGCGCTGGATTTAGACGAGATCCGAACTGCTCATGCGATTGCCATCTGCGGGACAGCCTTCAATGCCTTGCGGGTTTCCAGAACCGGAGCTTTGTCTCATTGGAAAGGTCTCGCCTATCCCAATACTGCTTTTAGCTGCACCCATGCCACTTTCCTGGCCATGCGGGGCATCACCGGTCCCCTGGAGGTATTCGAGGGGAACAAGGGTTTTATGGATGCCATCGCCGGCAAGTTCAAGATCAACTGGTCTGAAGAAGGCCTCGAACGAGTGACACAGACGATCCTTAAGAAATACAATGCTGAGATTCACTCTCAGTCTGCCCTGGAAGGTATTCTGGAACTTAAGAAGGAATGCGCGTTGAGCGGGGAAGAAGTAGGGCGGGTCGAGATTGAGATTTTCGATGTAGCCTACAACATCATCGGCGGTGGTGAAGAAGGAGACAAAACCATCGTCCGGACAAAGGAAGAGGCTGATCACAGTCTGCCTTACCTGGTAGCGGTTGCCATCCTGGATGGTCAGGTGATGCCTGAGCAGTACCGACCAGACCGCATCCGAGGTCAAGATGTTCAAACACTTCTTAGAAAAATTACCATCAAGCCGTCCGCCGACTACAGTCGGAGATTTCCAGATGAGATGCCATGCCGCATCACTCTTACTCTTGGTGACGGACGAAGGGTGGTGAAAGACAAACCCGATTACGAGGGTTTTCGTAGCCGCCCCATGTCTTGGGAAACGGCGGTACAGAAGTTTGAGAAACTGGCAGCACCCTGTACGGAACGGTCGCTGTGTCAGGAGATTATCAGTGCGGTCTCCCATATAGAAGCGATTCAAGTCTCTGATTTAGCGAAATTGTTGGCCAATGTGAGGGGTTGAGAAGAGTCTCTTAGAGAGGAGGATCTAAAAATGGAAAAACCTAAAACTCAATCGAAAGATAGGGCTTTCGCTTTCCTAAAAGTGAACGACCGTCCGGCAAAACCGCGTTCGTCTGGGGTGACTGAGATCCGCGGCCCTTACTACACGCCAATGGGTAAGCGGTATTTGCAAGACATCCTGGAAACGATGGGAGCCTATGTGGACATCCTTAAGTTTGCAGGAGGCTCCTTCAGTTTGATGCCGCGAGAGGCTGTCAAGGAACTGATCGACCTCTGTCACGAATACAACGTCTTGGTGGATACCGGCGGCTTCATGGAACACGTGTTGACACAAGGTCCAGAGATGGTGGATCGCTATATCCAAGAATGCAAGGAGCTTGGGTTTGATATCATCGAGATCTCTTGCGGCTTTATTACGATTCCGACCGACGATTGGGTAAGGTTGGTTGAAAAAGTGCAGAAGGCCAAGCTGAAGCCTAAACCGGAAGTCGGGATCCAGTTCGGGGCGGGTGGCGCCAGTGCGGTCGAAGAATTGGAGGCCGAAGGAACACGCGACCCCGAATGGACCATTTTACAAGCAAAGCGTTTTCTTGAGGCAGGGGCCTACATGATTATGATCGAGTCAGAGGGGATCACCGAAAATGTGAAGGTCTGGCGTACGGATGTACCCGCTAAGATCGTCGACGCGCTGGGTCTTGACAAGGTGATGTTCGAAGCGGCCGATTCCGAGGTCTTTGCATGGTACATCAAGAACTATGGCCCGGAAGTAAACCTTTTTGTCGATCACAGCCAAATTGTTCAGATCGAGTGTTTGCGCTCGGGCATCTGGGGGACGAAGAGCCTCTGGGGCCGGGTGCTAACGTATAAGGGTTGAAATATCGGTTTGCGTTTTCAAGGAACTTTACGCCCTTAAACTACTTCCCCCCTTTACTAAAGGGGGGAAGGGGGGATTTAAAGTGGTAACCCTGGGCAAATCCCCCTAAATCCCCCTTTTCCAAAGGGGGACACTACAAGCAATTATTATTTATGGATAGGGTCTATGTCATTCAAAATTAATCTCTCAACCCGCTGAGGGTATCCTGACTTTTTCGCCTCATCAAGGTCTGGTATCAGATCCATCCATACGAGAGCACTGCATGAAAAGGCTTGCCAAATGAGTCTCATGATGTTAAATACTTATTCAGGTGAGGAGAGATGATTGCCTTCGACCTTTTCTGTTCAAACGGTCATAAATTTGAGTGCTGGTTTAGGGACAGCTCTTCCTTCGAAGAACAGAAATCTACTGGCATGATCACCTGTCCTATTTGTGACGATCATCAAATAGAAAAAGCCTTCTCTCCTTTTGCAATCAGAAGGGGCGGAGAAAGCGTGAAGGAGGAGATGGATCCTCACCGAGCCCTTCAGTTAGTCCATGAGTATTTGGATAAGCATTTTGAGGATGTGGGGGCTGAATTTTACAAAGAAGCTCTCAAGATTCATTACGGAGAGACAGAGAAGAGGAATATTAAAGGGACGGCCACAACAGAAGAGGAGGTTATCCTCAAAGAGGAAGGCGTCCAATTCTTCAAAATCCCCATTATCAAACGTCTGCTAAATTGACAGCTACATTTGTTTGAAGAGATGAAGGTAGTTGCGGCTTACGGTGAGAAGCTCCGATCTCCCTTTCAGTTTCAACATTCCCCGTCCTGTGAGTGATCGACTCACTTTGTCTATCTTAGAAACATTCACGATGGTTCCCCGGTGTATCTGCCAGAATTGAGCGGGATCGAGTTCCTGGGCCAATTCTTTAATACTCTTTTTGATAAGGGACTCCCCTTCTTTCGTTACGACCAGGGTGTATTTATCCTCGGCCTTGAAGTAGTCTGCCTCCTCCACGGCTATGAGACGGACGCTATCTTTATTTTGTGTTTTAATCCAACGCAGGAAATCAGACTTCCCTCTCCCGGGGAACTTGGAAAGGACCTGCTCTATAACCTCAGCCAATCTTGCGGGTGGTTCGGTGGAAGAATCCAATTGATTCTTGAGGCGTTGAACGGTCTGAATCAGTCTATCTTTTGATACGGGTTTAAGGAGATAATCAACAGCCTCCCTCTCAAAGGCTTCTACCGCATACTGATCGAAGGCGGTTACAAATACGATCCGACAGAGATCTGCGATTCTTTTTGCCACCTCCATGCCTGAAAGACCGGGCATTCTGATATCGAGGAAGGCGATCTGGGGCCGCTTCGATTCCGCTAATTCAAGGGCCTCTTTGCCGTTTTTGGCCTCTCCGCAAATGATAAGCTCCGGCCACACCTCTGACAGCATCGACCTGAGGTATGTGCGCAACTCCTTCTCATCATCAGCAATGATAGCTTTGTACATCATGCCTCGGTACCTCGATAATCGCCCTGACTCCGTTTGGCTTGTTTTCTTCTAAGATTAAACGCCCTTTTTCCCCATAAAGCAATTTAATACGTTCTCTCACATTTCCGATCCCCACCCCTGCTTTGTGAGAAGAAGAGAATCCATTGCCCGTATCCATGACTTCGATTCTAAGGAGGTCGTCTTTTTCCAAAGCCTTTATCATGATTTCTCCTCCATCCACTTTGGGCTCAAGCCCGTGTTTTACAGCATTCTCTACCAGAGGCTGAAGCAACATTGGTGGGAAGGGATGTCTGCGGACTGCATCAGGAAGCTCGATCTTGAAACGTAGCCTTTCGCCCATCCTGATTTTTTGAATATTGAGATAAGCCTTGATCATGTCTATTTCCTGACCCAATGTGATGGGATCGGGAAATGTCCTGGACAGAGAGGTGCGCAGATAGTGAATCAGGTCCAGCAGCATGGACTTGCCATTGGCCGGGTTTGTGTCTATCAGACTGAGGATGTTGGAAAGGGTATTGAACAGGAAATGTGGCTCGATCTGGGCCTGAAGCAGTCTCAGATTGGCTTCGAGGGCTTCTTTTTCCACGGCAATTCGTTTGATCCTTTCCTGTTGGATCTCCTCCTTACTGGTTCTTAGTCTTGATATGGAGATAAAAAAGTAACTGAAAATAATACCGAGGGTGATGGCCAATATAATGCTCCGAAAAAGACTTTTTTCCAGTTGCATTAGGGTAACGGAAAAAATTTGCTGAAGGACAAAAGACCCTATTTGCAGGCCGATCACGGTTCCACTGACAATACCTATTATGACTATGAAAGCTGCAGATACAATTTTCTCTGGTTTGGGTTTGAATATCCAAAGTAAAAGCATAATCATCGAGCAGATAGAGATGCCGAAAGATTGAGACACAATTAAATTAATGATAAAGGACTTTGTGGTGAAACCCGTAAGGGTCAAGTAAGCGGCGATCAAAGTGGATATGATAATTGTATAGAGTAAATTAATTAGAACATTTCTCGCATTGATATAATGCTTGATATAAATTTCGCTTTGTTCCATGCTCAGGTTACCGGGTGCTTTCTATATCAGAAAGTATACTTTAGACCGATCATCCATTGGTAATCAAGGATACTCCCAAACTCTGTATTCCTGCCACCTGCCATGACGGTGCCGACGGAAAACAACTCCAGATGGTTACCCAGTGAATAGGACAGAACTGTTGTAAATTGGCCAGATCCATCATTCAAATTCTGGGTCCACCGGACGGTAAGATCGATTTTGTTCTTGATATTTGTTTGAGCATATTGGAGCATGGCGTAATTCTTTCGTAAAAATCTTAATCCTGTAACGGCAGTTTGGCCAAGGGTCTTTTGTCCCAATGCCGATACCAAACCGCCAGAGCTGATAGCTCCTGCCGCCCTGCGCCTTAAAGAATAGTAATTATCCGCCTCAGAATCGCTGTAGCCTGGGCTGTTATAGGTATATTCAAGATACAAGGTTCCGCTTCCCGCAAAGGTATAGGAGCCTCCAATTAAGAGAACCGGTTTAATCGTCGAATCGTTTTTATGAAATTTTTGCATGGAAGCCCTCAAAGGAGAGCTATCCCGCTTGGGGTATAATGCATCGCTCCCTTGAGTAATGACTCCCTCGCCATAGAGCACGACAGCATCCGAAATCGTCCATCCTCCAAAAAAGCCCAATGAAATCTTGGAACCTTCCTTGTAGGAGAGTATCACCGAACCATAATTCTCCCGGCCTGTATAATCTGCCTTTAAGGCATAGGTCCTTTCGAAAGGTGCCAGACCATTAGGGGGGAAAAAGGTCTTCTCAAATGGATCAAGTCCATGAGTTTTGTTCTGTCCTTCATCCGTATTGGCGATAAAGGATAAGGTCCAGGAACTTGCCGGGATCCAGACCAACCGGCCGAAATCCATGCCCGGCACTTCCAGATAGGGGTTACGACGGCCATTATCCTGGAAAAAGGGATTGGAAGGAGAGAAAAGAAAGGAAGGCCCCCATTGAAGGTTTTCGCGACCATAGGACAAGAACAGGTTTTGAAATACCTTCCATCTTGCCAACCACTCATTGATGAACCAATCAGCATTCCATTCTGCTTTTCCCTTTCGGAGCCCTTCTCGCCAGACACTATAATCGAGTCTCATTCTGGGTTTAATGCTTAGCTCTAAAGGGTCGATATTTAGACGCAGATCCGGTCGTATCTCAAGCTCGGCCAAATAATGTGGAATTTGAAGAAAGTTGTTTCCAGGATTTTGACTTGAATCGGCGGGTTCCTGGATAACACCAGCGGCTAAAATCCTCAAATCGAACGAAAAGTGCTCGGCCAGTATCTTCTGGATCACGGCAAGGCTTGTATTACCGTCCTCATTGGCCATTCCTCTCCCCGGCAACCATCCCAAACCAACCATCGATAAGAAAACAACTGTGAGAAGACAGTTCTTCATCCTAAGGCTCGTATTCCGAGAAATTGTCTCTCAGGTTTGTAGCGCCCCCATTGACTGGGGGCGAATTCAGCTCGTCGGCAATAAATGTCGACGCTACCAACTCTTTTGAAACTTCTATCTCGTCAACAGGTTTAGGTTGAAAATGGAATCCGGGACCTTCTTAATCGATGGCTTGCGATAGCCCATCGTTGTGACATCCTCTTTTATTATGGCGCTTGTGATAACCATTTTAGAAATGAATTCCCGTGGCTTACCATCGATAGTGATGCTATTTTCATATTCAAATGTGGCGGTTTTAAACATCTTTCCTGAAACAGTGTAGAATTCAGCCTTTAGTCCCACCAGTCGCTCTT
Organism: uncultured delta proteobacterium; assembly: GCA_963827685.1. Classification (GTDB taxonomy): domain Bacteria; phylum Desulfobacterota; class BSN033; order BSN033; family UBA1163; genus UBA1163. The sequence goes on from CAWHBU010000004.1 coordinate 840,953, forward strand.
TGGATATCCAATATTTGATCCGGTCATAAGTCGCCCTGTTATCTACTGCGCTTAAATCAAAGAGATAGCAAGGCTCTTTATTCACTATATCTTCCGAAGTTTGGACGATTTTATAATCACCCGCATAGTTGGTGGATGCGATGTCACCATTGGCAGCACCGCCCACCAGTTTCTGCCGGGGAGAGATGGGAACCGGTTTGGAAAGGCCGGGTTTGGCAAACCACATGTTGCGATCCAACATCAACAGCTTCTGACCTTTCACATTGGGTGGGGCCAGAAACTCTGCCAGTGAATTGAAACCACGAGCCGTGACTCTGATGGTTCTTTGCTGCTGACGGCCTCCTTCGATGGAATCAATTGCGATTTCCCACTCCACTCCCGCCGCGTTACCACGGGCTTCGTCCGCTTTTGTGAGGATCCCTTTTGGGCCCAGGTCTGTGGTAGCATGAAGCGGGGGAAGGGAAAACCCCACAAAGGAAACAAGTGTCAAAGCTAACATCATCAAATATCGTTTAACGGTTCGGCCATTCATCTTCTTCCTCCTTCCAACGGTCTCACAGGGTTTGTCCATTCCTCCAGTTCATCATCGTTTTGCCAATGAGTTCATCACCCATCGATAGAATGGATAGATGATTTTCGTTTTCTACTATTTTGCATACTGATTTCATTTGTATTTCTTTGTCTGAATAATCTGAGTACTTAACAATTTTTTCAGGTGCGAATAGTTCATCCTTCTCCCCAATAAAAAGTCCAAAGGGTTTATCAATTTTGCTAAATTGTTTTTGTGGAGCATCAGGGGTCATTGATACGGACATATGACGAGTTATGGATTGAAGCATCAGAGGTTGTGAGGCCAATATCTTCTCTGGGTAATTAAAATAGACTGCCGTTGTATGTCCGAATAAGCGACCGCCTGAGATTGCAGATAATATGAAAACCCAGTACCTGACAGTCGTAAAGGAACTTCTTATATTTTCCCGGGCAGTTGCAGATTTATATCCAAATTGAGGGGATATAAAAAAATAGCCATCAACCTTTGTCTTCTTATCCCAGGTTAAATAGTTTAGAACTAAACCACCGCCGGAAGAATGACCGCCCAGATATAAAGGAATTCCAGGATTTTTCTCTCTCACATGGTTGACGAATAACTTCAAATCTTCCCATACCTGCTGAACAGATGGCGAGTCACCGCGAGGACCTCCGGAATTTCCATGCCCACGCAAATCGACGAGATAGACAGAGATGCCATATTTTTCCATTAATCCCTCTGCAAGGTTTTGATACCCGGCCCCGCTATAGGCGCCCCCACCATGAAGAAATATTAATGCTGCAGCTGGTTTTGATTTTGGTGTTTTTGTATAGTAAGCCAGGTCGATTCCATCAGATGCCTTTACGAATTCTGGTCTATCCAGTAAAGCGCTCGGCCCACTCCGTATTTCATCAAAAGAGAAGGGTGCTGGTTTATCCTTTGGTTTACAGCTGAAGATAAAAACCGCGATAACTGGTAGAATAAAAACCATCAGAGCAGGAAAGATTTTAGTCATAAATTTCTCCTCGGTATCTCTCATTATTACTAAGAGAGGCAATGAACGCTCGGCAATTTCAACCATTATTTTTACACGTGCCCGAGAGCGTCCACTACATTTTGTTTGGCCGCCCGCCGCGCCGGGATGATGGCAGCCAATAAAGAAAGCCCAACCAGACAGAACACCAAGATAAACAGAGCTTGCGGTACCAGGTCAACAGTCAGTGACATAGATGTGGAAATGCCTGGAGGTGTATATTGGGGAGGGAACGTCCGAATGACGGTCCAAACGCATAAATGCAGTACAATCCCCATGAAACTACCGAAAAGACCCAGCAGGGCGCCTTCGATAGCAAAGAGCAGCGATACGCCTCTGCGCTTTAAGCCCAGGGCCCGCAGGGTTCCAATCTCCCTCGTTCTCTCCAGAATGGCCATACCCATCGTGTTGACCGTGGTCATTACAACAATGACTAAGACAATCGTAAAAAGGAAAAAGAACATCATATCGAGCATGCTTTTCGTCTTTAAATAGGATAAGGATAATTCTTTCCACGTCCTTATCTCACCAGCAATGCCGGCAGCGTTTAGCTTCTTGAGAAAGATGCCGCGCATTTCCTCGGTTTTTTCCCAATCTTTCAGCAGCACCACGATTCTTTCCGCTGAATGCGTATCAAGAAGAGACTGAGCAAAATCAAAAGTGAAGCGCATGTATTTATCATTAGAGAAATCAGAGCCGGTATCATAGACACCCATCACTTGCATATCCAAAGCATTCATCTGCCCACTCAGCGTGGAAGCCATGACAACCCCGTCTTTACCGGCCGTTAGGTTGAGATATCTGGCCAAATCCTGGGCAATTTCTGCGCCATACTTCTTCTGATCGTCCAATTCTTTTCCGTTAACTGGTCTAAATCTGGCCCAACCTCCTTTTATCGTTTTGTCATCCTTAGGAACGACACCCTGGGCGATAAAAATGGTCGAGGCGATCCCATTGGTCACAATACCTGTTACTTGCATCTGGGGAGTAGCTAGAATAACCTCTTTCTCATCTGTAGTGAGTTTGATGATCTTTTCTGTCTCCTCTTTAGAGAACATATATTTCTCGGGTTCAAGCTTCCCTTTCTCTTGCCAACCGGCTCTGTTGATCCTTAAATGACCCAGACCCTCTGCTTGAACAGCCATAGTCCTTAACCCTCTATACGCATTATGGATCCAACCGTAAAAGAGGTTGATCGCTGCAAAGCCCACACCGATCGCGAGCAACGTGACAAAAGAGCGGCGCTTGTTTCTGATGATATTCCGAACTGCCAGTTTCATCCATTTTCTCATCGCTTCATACCTCCATCGACGATCTTTCCATCTTCCAGACGCACCAGGCGTTTGACCTGATCCAGGAGCCGTTGATCATGGGTAGAAAAAATAAAGGTGATCTCATCTTTTTCATTTAGTTCTCGCATGATGGAAATGATCATGCGGGCGGTTTCTGAATCAAGATTGGCGGTTGGTTCATCGGCAATCACCAAAGAGGGATCATTCACCAATGCCCTCGCAATCGACACCCTTTGTTGTTGCCCCCCCGACATTTTGGCGGGGCGATTATGGATAAGTTCACTTAAGCCCACTTCCTCTAAACGGCTCAATGCCTTGGTTTTAGCTTCTGAAAAAGAGGCGCCCTTTATTTGAAGCGGCAGCATCACATTCTCCAGAGCTGAGAGAACCGGAACCAGGTTAAAACCTTGAAATATAAAACCGATCGTTTCATTGCGATGTTCGCTTCTTTGATTATCCGACAAAGAGCGAACGTCCTTGCCGGCAATCGCCAGTTCCCCGGTCGTTGGTTCATCAATAGCGCCGATGAGGTTTAGGAGTGTCGTCTTGCCGGAACCGGATGGTCCCCATATGGCCACAAACTCTTTTTTTTCTATGCTTAAGTCGATTCCACGAAGGGCGTGCACCACCGTTTCACCCAGATGATAGTCTTTTGTTATGTTTTTCATCTCAATGAGAGCCATATCAATCATTCCTCCTTGCTAAGGGTTTCACTTTTGAGATTATCTTACATGATCCATCATGCTTTATAAATAGTCTGGTGACAAAAAGGTCTATCAGACGATCAAAGGGTAATAACAGGAGTGAGAGGGTGCGGGGTCTACTCATTTTAAATCAGCCCCCCAATCCTCCATCATCTTTCCAAAGGTAATTTGACCGCTTCTCAATACGGCTGTGTAACCGCCCCCGGGGTTTCCCCAGGCACTGGCGAGGTAAAGTCCCTTGACGGGGGTGCGGTTGTCAATCCGGTTCATATAGGCGTTGTTCATGGCCTGCTCAAATCCATAAATGGCTCCTTCGGTATTGCGCGTAAAATACCAGTTGGTGAGGGGTGTAGCTGAATCCTTCACCTCGATCATGGTGGATAAGCCCGGAATGACTTCTTCAGCACGCCGGATAAGGATATCTGTCCATCTCGCTTTTTCTCTGTTGTAAGCCTCTTTACGCCCTAACCGGTAATCGGCTTCGAATTTGCGCCATGGTTCGTAGCCGCTTAAGAATAATAGCTTAAGCGTCGATGTGCCAGGCTTTGAGTAGCCCTCGAAGAGACTGTCATAAAGGGTAACACCGAAGGTCCCCTTCTCTACGTCGCCCTTGAGGGAGAACTGATAATCAGCTTCTGGCCCCTGGCCTGATGTCACCGGATACTTGTAGTCTTTGAACTTACCCTTCAACTCCTGGTTCAGCCCTAACCAAACGATGAAGGTGGAAATGCTCGGCCGATACTCCTCTATCTTCTTCAAATAGTCGGGTGGCAAAATCTCCTGAGGCAGCATCTCCTTGAAGGTAGTGAGGGCACTGGCATTACTTACGACCGCTCGGGCTGGCAATGTTTTTCCGCCGGACAATTCGACCCCTGTCACGGTTCCATCTTTAACCAGGATCCTTTCTGCCAGGGTGCCATAAAGCACTTTCCCGCCTGAAGCCTCTATTGCGCTCGCCAAGGCGTTGCTCAGCTCCTGTGATCGCGGTTTGATATAGAAGGAGCCATTTCTTAAGTATTCCCCAAAGGCAATGGCATAATAAAAACCAGAGAGTTTGGATGGGGGGAGCCCATAGAATCCCCACTGGGCGGATAAAGCATTCTGGAGAGAGGGGTTTTTTACAAAGCTGCCCAGCAGCTCTGCAAGGGTTTTGTTTCTCACGTTCCACATCTTGGGATATTGGGTAGGAAAATCCGTCCTGGAAATCCTCCCTTTTTGCTGAGCCAGCTTTTGACTCTCTTCGACAATACCAATCATTTCTTGAACAATGCCACGAATGCCTTCTTTCTCCTCAGGGAAATGTTTGGATAAAAGGCCAATCAGGGCTTCCGAATCTCGCTGAGGGACTGCAATTTCGAAATTGGCTCCCTTAATCTTCAAGAGCTCTGGCAGTTCCACAAGTTGGAGTTTCTCCAGGACGCCCAGTTCTTTCAGGATTTGTGCCACTGCATTGTTATGAATGGAGGTGCCTTCGTGCGAGACCTCGAAGGTGAATTTTCCGCCGGCTCGATCAAAAGATGTTGCATAGCCACCTGGAATATCATGCTGCTCGACCACAGTGACGGGTATGCCGAACCTGGACAGATACGCGCCGCAACACAATCCTCCCAATCCTGCGCCGATGATCACAGTCGGGTAGTTTCCTTTGGGGCCCATGCTGGCGGCATAGGCTACGATCTTCTTCCGGTCAAGGACGAATGAAGCTGCAGTCATGGCTGAAATAGTTAAAAATGAACGCCTGGATATTCTTTTGTTAAGCATGGTCTTACCTCCTTTTAAACAAAATGGTTACAATTCATTTATTGCATTTACATTAGTCAGCACCCATTAGGGACAAAAGAACAAATACCTACTGAAGTTCAATTGCGATATCGGTGATGTCCTTGTCAACTTTAAAAGCGATTTCTTCGAACGTGGGTGCCCTAAAAGCTTCCTTGCTGGGCCGATACATCCCCCATGGTTCTTCTGGACCGAGGGCGCCTCTATCCAAAATTCTATTGCCGTTTAGATCCTGAAAACATCTGATCCCATACGTTCCTTCAGGAACATTCGTAAATGAGAAAGAGGTCTTTCCCTTCTTTAAATCTTCTGGACCAAATTCTATTATTAACTGGAATCGAGAGCCTTTATTACTTTCAAATTCCTCTTTTGTTGAGAGTTGAATAATGATAGCACCTTTCTTCGGGAAACTGATTTCGCCCTTTACATTAAACTTTCTTTCCTGAGCCAATCCGGGGATCTGTAATAATCCCAAAAGCAAGATGAAGACGATGATGATTTTTTTGAGATGCATACCTTTGCTCCTTTCTTCTTAGGGTTTTGCGATGATCTTATCTGACCAATTGTGTTTTACAAACAGTTTGGTGACGAAAAGACCCATCAGGCGATAAAAGGGGGATTATAGGAGTGAAAAGGCGAAAATGGAAAGCGATAGTTAGATGAGGCAATGCAACGTCTAATCCAAATCCCGATTTAGAGAATAAAACCCTTTTGCCAGCCTGTCTTTGCGAGCACCTGAAAGGTGCGTGGCAATCTCATTGAACAAGGCGGGATTGCTTCACTTCGTTCGCAATGACTATTTCCTAAATCGGGATTTGGGTCTAACTTGTTGTTCTCAGATGTTTGAATATGCTATAAAGGCCAAGGATCTTGTATCTTCAAGGAAGCAAAGAAAATGTGGGTTGCCTCTAAATGTGCCACCGCGCGTGGCCCGACAAAGATTTTCATCACTGACCTTTGCCGTATGGCCTTGGGGGAAAAAGCTTTTCCGGAATAATCAGAAGGAGGTTCTTATGTATGCCTTAAAATTCGATAAAAATGTTTGTGCCACATGTCCATCGGCCGATTGTCTCTTAAAGTGCCAATACTTGGTATTTAATAAAAACGAGGCACATGAGGAGATGATGAAGGTTGTTAAAGGGGAAGACTCCCGTGTATTACAAGAATGTGTAACGTGTTACGCCTGCGAAGAATATTGCAAGAGAGGAAATCATCCTTTCTATCTCATCAGCGAACGTAGAGAAGAGAAAGGCATATACACTGCCCCGAGACCCATTACCAACCAATGGATTAACATGACCCAGATGCAGGGCAAGTCGATGGTCGGGAAAATTAAGGATCAGGCGCTTTCTTCCTGTCTCATTCCTGCCCTGGGTGGATTGGGATCCGGGGAAATCTTCAAGGATGTTGCTTCGGCTATGGTTTTCGGCGCAGAGTTCATGTGTCCTGCCGTTCACACCCATTTTGCAAAGATGTCGGTCATCAAAGAGAGGCTTCCCGTCGTCATCGAAAATTTTAATAAATTGGGCGTAAAGGAAGTCATATGTCTGCATGATGAATGTTATGGCACTTACACCTCCATTGCGTCCGCCTATGGCATGAACGTGCCATTTCAACCCATCTACTATATGGACTTCTTATTGGACAGGCTGAAGGAATTGAAGGACAAGATAAAACCACTCAACATCAAGGCAGCCTATCAGCGTCCTTGCTCCAACAGACTGATCCCTGACAAACACCCTCTTGTCAAAAAAATACTGGATTTCATAGGCGTTGAGCTTGCCGACAGAGAGTATCAAGACGAGAACTGTCTGTGTTGTGCAGACATTCTCCGGTCGGTCTCTGGATACAGATTGGCGAACGACGTACAGCAGAGGAATATAGAGGATATGCTGAAAACTGGCGCCAAGTACTGTGTATTTAACTGCCCGGCTTGTCAGTCCACTCTATCTGAAAAAGTTGCAAAAAAGGGGTTAAGACCGATCCATATCATAGACTTGTGTAAGATGGCCATAGGCGAGAAGGAAAGGGAGGTGCAGTAAGATGAGCGATATCCTTAAGTCTTTAATTGAGATATTAGGAGATCGAGGCGTTTCGAATTCACCGGAAGAACTCTGGTTTTATTCGAGAGACCCTGGGGTATTGGCGCCCCACCTGCCGGACTATGTGGTGGCGCCCGAAACGACCGAGCAGGTGCAAAAGGTAGTCCAGTTGGCTAACAGGGAGCGGATTCCGATCGTTCCCATGGGAAATGGCATGGCCTTGACCGGCCTCGTGATCCCATTAAAAGGCGGCATTGTCATGGATATGAAGCGGATGAATAAGATATTGGAGGTGAATGAAAAAGCCAGATATGCCGTTGTGGAAGGGGGCACCTCTCAAGGCGTTCTCAAGGCCTACCTGCAAGATCATTATCCCCGTCTCAGGCACAGCCTTCCCGACGCACCACCCGTCACGACCATCGCCGCCAATGTGGCCCTCCATGGTCAGGGTCGCCTGACCCAGCAATATGGTTTCAATTCCGATATGGTGACCGGCCTGGAAGTCGTGCTGCCCACGGGAGACATCTGCAAGATTGGCTCGCCTTCCTTAGGGCCTTACTGGTTTTCAAAAGGGCCCACGCTTCCTGATCTGTCCGGACTCTTCTTGGGTTGGCTGGGTACCACCGGCATTTTTACCAAAGTGGGTTTGAAACTCTATCCCAATAAGAAATTTAGAGATGTTGAATTATTCGTCACGGACAGGGTCGAGTTGGTTTCGGAAATTTTATACAAACTCACCCATCTTGAGATGCTGGAAGACATAAACGTCTGGTTCCAGCCGAAGCCCTTAATGTTCAAGGATAACTTCCATATCACGATTTACTTTACCGGTGACACGGAAGAGGAGATTGAGTTCAAAAGAAAGATGATTTGGGATGCGGTTCAGGAGTTTATCGATACGAAAGACGGCGGATTCATGGGATTGCAGTTTATGAAAGAAAGGCTTCTGGAAATGCCCCAGAGGGGTGTAGCGGACTTTGCCGATGTGCCCAAGGGTGGCGGCTTCGAATATTCTGGGCCCATCACTCTGGTTGAGCACTTTCCCCAGTATGCCGCCAAGGTGATCGAACTGGCCGCTAAATACAATGTCCTCTATGCCAGCTCGGCAAGAATCATATCGGGAGGCCACTCCATGATGTTCAGTATCTCCTTTGCCTTTAACCGGAAGGATCCGGCGATGATGAACAGGGTGAAAAATGCGTTAGACGAGGCGACTGAATTTGCCCTGGAGATGGGAGGAATCCCGTGGAAGCCCAATTTTATGGAACAGAAAATGACCATGCAAAAGATGGATCCCAACACACTCAAGTTACTCCAGATGGTTAAGAGAAACTTAGATCCGCAGGGAATCATGAATCCCGGGAATTGGGAGGTGAGCTGATATGGAATATGAACATTTAATAGAGCATGCGGAGATCGTTCATCGTTGTTTTCGCTGCGGATACTGCAAATTTCCTGGAGATTATGTTGACTTCAATTGCCCATCTTACAAGGCCTTCGGATGGGACACCTATTCACCAGGCGGGAGAATGTGGCTCATCAGGGCCTGGCTCAATGATGAGATCGATACAAGCCCGCATTTTGCCGAGATCCTTTATTCCTGTGTGGCTTGCGACAATTGTAAAGATCAATGTGTCTTTCCGAAATTTAAGGATATCTTGCCTGATATCTTTCAAGAGACCAAGGCGGGATTGGTGACAGAGGGCAAAATTCCCCCGGCGGTCAGGGATTATTTCAAGGCGATCATTACGAATGGCAATCCTTTCAAGGCGCCACAAAAGCTAAGGGGGAAATGGGCGGAGGGAACTGAAATCCAGCCATTTTCCAACCAGGAGTATCTCTTCTATGTGGGCTGTGTCGGCTCCTACGATGAGATAGGGATAGAGATGGCCCGATCCGTGGGGACGTTGCTCCATGAATCCGGTTTGTCAATAGGTATATTAGGCAGCCAGGAGACCTGCGACGGGAACGAGGTTAAGGTCCTTGGAGAGACCGGGCTCTTTTCTCAGTTGGCTGAAGATAACATCCGTAAATTCAAAGAAAAAGGTGTGAAGAAGATCATCACCCTGGACCCTCATGCTCTGAATGCCTTCAAGAAGGAGTATCCAAAGCTGGGAGGAAACTTTAACGTCTCTCATTATACTGAAATTCTGGCCGGGCTGATCAAAGAAAAACGAATCGCTCTTTCCGATTACAGGGCGAAAGTGACTTACCATGATCCCTGTTATTTGGGTAGGCATAATCTGATCTATGCTCCACCGCGAGAGATATTGAAGAGTGTCCCTGGCCTTGAACTGGTAGAAATGCGTAGGAACAATGTGAGCGCTTTTTGCTGCGGAGGTGGAGGCGGCAACTTCTTTACAGATATTTTAGGAGCGGGGGACAACAGCGCGAACAGAGTTCGAATCAGGGAAGCCATCGAGACAGGTGCCCGGATCATAGCAGTAGCCTGTCCGAGTTGCGCCAAGATGCTGACGGACGCAGTTAAAATGGAAGAGCAGGAAGACAAACTGGAAGTTCGGAATATAGCCGAAATTGTTTGGAGAGCCCGCTCAAAGTAAACCCCGTTAGAAATTCCAGTCGTTGCGACTCGAAACCGAGCGGGGCATTAAACCCCGCCGGAATTATTTAGAATGTAATCCCGCGCCCTTCTCATCCTCGAATTCGTAAAGCTTCTCGATGATGTACTGAATATATTTCTCGCACTTGTCCTTCGAAACCCCTGATTCACGAAACTTCTGGTACTCGCCGGGCTTGGAGAAATCTATGCCCAGAAGGCCACGACAGGTGATGTCACCAAACTGTTTCGTGAAATCCCTGACCAATTTGCCTGAATAGTGACGGGCAGTATTTCTTGCCTGCTCCGCCTTCTCCTTGTCCGTGAGGGAACAACGGTGTCTCAGCCCAAGGCTTATCGCTGACGCAGAGACCGCGCCGCACGGGGCTTGTTGTTCTCCACTGATCCCTCCCATGAACGGAATGCCTGCCCAAAGGAAATCCTCATTAGCCAAATCATATGCTTCCCACATAACTTGCAGGACCGATGGGCCTCAGTGATAACCCCTACGCATAAATTCCAATGCGCGGCCTTTTGCTTCTTCAAGAGATATTTTTGTCGGCATGTTTAAACCCCCTTTATAAAATAAGGACACACCCTCTTGAATTTTGGGTGATGACCGGGATAGGCTAAGAATGAAAAATGGGATGTGTTCCTATTTCACTTGTAAATCAACTTCTTCAAATTTATCATCTCTAAAGAGTAAGATCCTGAGCGAATCGTCCGGCTTCGCCGTATCAGACATTTCTTCAAATTCTTGAACACTTCCCACTTCTTTTGCGTTGACTTTAGTAATGATGTCCCCAGCTTTGATTCCAGAGGTTTCTGAGACACTGCCCGGGAGGACCTCTGCCACCAACACCCCTTTCTTCCCCTTGAAGTTAAAGTTGGAGGCTAAGGCAGGGGTCAGTTCCTGAATTCGAATTCCAAATCGTTCTCCAAAGGCAATCTTTTGGGTGAGGGCGATTCCCTGTTCATTGAGAATCTTGGTAGAGACATAGATCGGAGTTTTAGACTTTAATGCGAGGATAATCGCATCGCTGGGTCGAGCGTCAACCTCGATCACTCCTTTTTTCATTTTTAGAAAGAGAATTGCATAGTAAGTGTTATCTTTTACGTCAACAATTCTTACTTCCTTCACCTCGACTTGAGCTTGAGTCAGAATCGAATGGAGGAGGTCATGAGTCAAGGGTCTCGTGGAGGTGATGTTTTTTAATTCCTTATCGATTGCATTGGCTTCAAGAAGGCCGATCCAAATGGGTAGCGCCTTCGCACCCTCCTTATCCACAAGGATGACCACCGGGCTCTGTCCGATGGCATCCAGCCTCACCCCTTTCACCTCCATTTCAATGAAAGGCGGAGGTGTTTCTTTACTGATAGCGATGAGCACCAAGGAGATAAGCAGAACAACTGCAAGGCCGATCTTCCAATATCTTCTCATGAGCTTTTCCTCTTTTTAATTGTTCTCTGCCTGAGTATGGCCATCAAACCAATGATCATCTTTTGTCCATCCCGCTTCGTCATGGGTTCCGGCCTTCTAATGATACGCTGACAGAAAGCGCGGTAATGTCCTACATCCCAGTTCAATTTTTCCAAAAGGTAAGAGACAAAGCCCAGTTGGCTCGAAGTAATCGCTTCCTGACCCAGAGGGCTATCCGGGGGAATGAGTCGTCCTTTCGGTACAGGCTGATAGGGGTCAGGGAGAAGGCCTTTGAATCCCATCTCTTGAAACCGTCTCATCACCTTCTCAAAACCTTCTTCCGTCAACTGGGCTGAACTCTCCACTCCTGCCACCCCTTTAAGAATCTGTCGATAGGAATCCTCATCAAGATGAAGGTCCTCTTTGGCGATATGAACAATGGCCTTCTTTTTTCTACCAATAGGCATTTACCTCATTATACCCCAAAAGGGACGGAAAAAGAAAATTCATCATTTGGAAGTTCAATAACGCGCATAGGGCAAAGACATAAAAAATTTCTTGCAAATATCGTTTGAGGCGTAAGATACTATATAAGAATTGATCATGAGATTCCGCGTTTTATTTTTGCTCTTCTTCTTTCTGCCTTTCTCCCTGTTAATGATCGGGGATGGAAGAATATCGGGCGAGAAGGTTATGATATCGATAGAAAATCTGAAAGGGCATGTGCAAAGTATCCATTTCGATCGAAGTCCTTATCATCACTATCTTGAATTGGAGCAAGCAGCACAATATATTAAGAGAGAATTTCTCAATATCGGATTGGACGTGAAAGAGGACCATTTTCAATGGGAAGGGAAAACTTATAAAAATATCGTGGCGGAAAAGAAAGGGATAATCTCTCCCCATAGAGTTCTTATCCTGGGGGCTCGATTACGACACCGTTCCGGGTTCTCCGGGAGCGGATGACAATGCCAGTGCCATCGCCGTACTTCTCGAGGTGGCAAGAAATATTCAAGCTGTTCCTTTAGAGGGTACCGTAAGATTGATTGCCTTCTCCCTTGAAGAATACAGTTATGTCGGCAGTACCCGTTATGTGGAGAATCTGAAAAAGGGAAGAGAGGAAATCCTCGGGATGATTTCGGTAGAAATGGTGGGATTTACCGGTCCAAGGCAAGATTATCCTCCTTATCTCAATCCCAAACATTACCCCAATGTAGGAGATTTCATCGCCATCATTGGAAATGAGAGGTCGAAGAAATTGTTGGAAGAAGTTTGTCAGTCTTTCAAAACCCATATTCCACAGATCCCTTTAGAATTTATTGTGGTACCTGGGAATGGGGAAGGAATGGAAGAGGTGAGACTGAGTGACCATAGTACCTTCTGGGATCAAGGGATGTCAGCGCTGATGGTCACAGATACTGGTTTTTTAAGAAACCCGAATTACCACCTCTCTTCAGATAGAATGGAGACGCTCAATTTCGAATTTATGCAAAAAGTGGCCACAGGAGTTTTTTATTCGGTCGTGGAGTTGGCTAAATGAAAATCGGTGTCATTTCAGATACGCATTTGAGGGAGCCTCACCCTGAATTCAAGAGGATGATTGAATTCCATTTCAAGGATGTGGAAAAGATTTTTCATGCAGGAGACTTTGTGGACTGGAGCATCGCAGAGTATCTTTCAAGCCTGAAAGAACTGATTGCCGTGTGTGGCAATATGGACTCCTACGATATTCGGAAAGCATTTTCTCAGAAGAGGATCGTGGAACTAAAAGGATTTAAGATCGGTCTGATCCATGGGGGAGGTTTTCCATATGGAATCGAGTTACGCATTCGAGAAGAATTCGATAATGTGGATGCTATCGTTTACGGCCACACCCATACGCCGGCGAATCATCAGGTAAAAAACGTTTATTTCTTCAATCCCGGCTCTTTCACCCGCTCTTTTACGGATCAAGCCACCCTTGGTGTCCTACACGTTGGAGAGAAGATCGAAGGCGAGATCATCAAAATATAAGTATCAAATGAAAATGGAGTGATGGAACATTTCCCCGTTGGGGAGAGGGAGAGGGTGAAGGGAATTTTAACGGGGTGTGGGGTCTAATGCTCCACCGGTCAGAGTACATTTTGTAAAATCAATCTCCTGATGGCAGCCCCTGCAGGTATGTTTTCTATCAAATTCGTCGGAGAAGATCTCGACTTCCTTCCCACAGCTCGGGCATTTGCACACGAAAGATTTCAGATCCTTAAACTGCTCAAAGCCTGGACAATGTCTCGGGATGCTCATAAATACCTCCTATCCAAACGATCCATTCATCTTTTTCTGCTCGTAGTCTAAAGTTCATCGTTTCATTTCAGTTTCTCCAAAGCCTCCATGAGGTCCTCAAGGGGAGGTCTCTTGTTGATATCGTGGACGTCGACATAACGAATGATTCCCTTTTTATCGATGACAAACAAAGCCCTTTCGGATACCCCATCGGATCGCAATACTCCATATCTTTTAGCTACCGCTCCGTGGGGCCAGAAGTCAGAGAGAACTGGGAACCATAGCTGACCCATTTGGTTGGTCCATGCAAAAAGGGTCGGGAGGTTATCAACCGTAATTCCAAGTAGGACGGCATCATATCGGTTAAAAATATCTTTCGCAATATTATAGCCAGGCCATTGATCTGAACAGACGGGTGTCCAGGCCGCGGGGACAAAGGAGAGGACGACATTCTTTTTCCCACGATATTGACCCAAAGAGATTTTTTCTCCGGAAATTGCGGGAAGAGTGAAGTCAGGAGCTGGGTCTCCGACTTTTACTTTTAGCTTGCTATCAGTCGGCTTAAGCGTCCCCACCTGATAAATGTTTCCTTTATATACATCTGAAAGGCCAAAGGCCATTGGAACTGAGACAAAGACAGATAAAACTCCAATGATCAAAATGATATGGGTAAATCTCTTGTTTTCCATGGTTTTTCCTCCTGCTCCCTACATTAATCCGGAAGCTTTGAGTACCAGTTCTAAAAATGGCTCTGCACCTGGATAATTTCCCAGCTGGGTGTGCACAATTTGGTGAGTCCCGTCCTCATTAATTTTGACAACTACGTAGTAGGGTGTCCTCACTTCTCCGCAAGCCTTATGGATCGTGAAATCCTTATCCGGGAAAAGTGGGAAAGGGACGTTATACGTTTTCTTGAACACTTCCACTTCATAAGGTGAATTTCCTGCACCGATCCCGATTAATTTGACTTTGTTCTTAATGTCGGGATGATTTTCAATGAGGCGATACAGCTCATTGACTCCGGGTGCATCCTTCTGGCAGAAAGGGCAGTACATGCTGAAGATTTCAACAATCACGGCAATTGCTTTGATCTGTGGGATCTTGAAAAGGCCACTGCCGGTAAGCCCCAGATAGTTTTTTTCATCCGGATTCTTGGGGACGGGAAGATTGATCACTGGGAGCACCTCTCCCTTTTGCGGTGGTTTGTTGTCTGCCAGGGCAGGAAAAACAGTTATCGAAAACAAGAAAGTGATTATGGCCAAGACCGTCAAATTTTTCTTCATTCCTCCATCTCCTTTTAGGTCAACCCTTCGGCTCCCCAGCATAAATGCTGGGGCTTGCTCAGGGTTGACCCTGAGCGGGGCTTATACACCGCCCTAAAGGGCGGAGCTTGGCGCCGCCGAATGGGTCAATTTTTTAAGGGCACTTAATATGGCTTCATAATCTGGTTCTTTTGTGAGCTCCTTGACTAATTGAATATATTGAATGCTGCCCTGTCCATCCACAAGAAATACCGCTCTTGCCAGCAGCCTCAATTCCTTTATTAAGACCCCAAACGAGGTACCAAAGGAAGCATCACGATGGTCCGATAATGTTTTAACCTTATCTACACCGGCGGCGGCACACCAGCGTTTCTGGGCGAAAGGCAAATCCATACTGATGGTTAAGATCAGAAGATCCATGCCCAGCCGACTTGCCTCTTCATTGAATTTCCTTGTCTCGATATCACAGACTGGAGTGTCAAGAGATGGAACAGAGGAGAGGATACAGATCTTACCCCGGTACGATGAAAATTGAACTGGGGTAAGGTCATTGTCAAGAACCGTAAAGTCCGGCGCCGTATCTCCCATTTTAACCTCGTTTCCCGTCAAGGTCAGGGGATTCCCCTTCATCGTGATCAGTCCGTGTCGTTCTTTCATTTCAACCTCCACCAAAATTTCAGAAACGAGACATTTAAATTTTTTTGAGCCAAATTTCAGTGAAATAAGGATTATAAGCGTCCTTTGATGAGGAACCATGCGAGAGAGAGCCAGCCAAAAAGAAAGGCCAATCCGCCAACAGGCGTGATGGCTCCCAGCCATTTCATCCCTGTGGCCGCCAAGAGATAAAGACTTCCTGAGAAGAGAACGATTCCGGCAAGAAATCCCCAACCCGCCATGGAAAAGGATGTATCTCTATTAAGGTGCTGTAACACCCCCACTGCAAACAAAGCCACGGTATGAAACATCTGGTAAAGGACCGCTTTTTCGTAGATGGACTTTCCGTACTCATCCAAGATATTTTTCAATGAGTGAGCCCCAAAGGCTCCAAGAGCGACACACAAGAATCCAGAAATGGCTGATGAGATAAACCAGAATTTAACCATCTATTTCGTTTCCTTCAGGGCTGCGATCGTGGCGCCCCATGAACCTGCCTCCGGTAGAGCTAATCTAAATGATTCAACAAGAGGACTCTTTTTGAGAAAGGAATGGACGATGTTCATCTGTATCCCTTTCCCTTTTCCGTGGATAATGCGGACCTCCTTGAAACCTTTCTTCTGACATTCTAAGAGGTACTCCTCTAAAAGAAAAGGAATTTCCTTGGGAGAGAAGGTGTGAAGGTCAATCCAATCCTCGATCGGAATCTGAATAACCATAAACTTAAGTTCGGAGTTCGGAGTATTTAGTTCGGAGATTCAAAACATAATAAAAATGACTCCGAATCCATGATCTGGAACTTAAAACAATAATTTGGATTCAAATGCCCTTTCCTCCGAACTCCGAACTATTAACTCCGAACTTTTTTCTTAATCATTTTAAATACCTGATGAAACATCGGCCTCGTGAGTTTTCCGGTCTGAGTGTTTTGCTGGCTGGGATGATAGGTGGTAATTAAAGAGATCGTTCGGAGTTCGGAAGGGAACGCCTGCCTGTCCGGTAGGCAGGGTTTGAAACCGTTCCGTACAGGAGTCGGCAGGTCTTTCGGTTTTGAAATCGAATAGTGCCTGCCATGGCCGAAAGAAAGAGGAGGGACTTCGTATCCCTTTAATCTCAGGGACCTCAACGTTTGCGTAAAGGCGATCTGACCCAGCGGGACGATGATTTTTACCTTTCTTAAAAGATCAAGTTCAGTCAAAAAATAGGGCCGGCAGTTTTCTATTTCTTCTGGCAGGGGCTTATTTTTAGGCGGAGCACATCGGATCGTTGCAGTAATATAACAATCGTCCAATTTGAAGCCGTCATCCCTTCGAAGAGAATTGGGTTGATTGGCGAAGCCAAATTGATAGAGTGCGCGGAATAGCCACTCTCCACTCCGATCTCCTGTAAACATCCGGCCTGTCCGATTTCCACCTTGGGCAGCAGGAGCCAATCCAACAATCAGAACCCGGGCATCCGGATCTCCGAAACTGGGAAGGGGTTTTGACCAAAAATCCCAATCCCGGAATCTCTTGGGTTTATTGTTGGAAACCTCTTTCAGGTAAGTAACCAATCTAGGGCACTTATGGCATCGAACCACCGTATCCTGCAATTCTTTTAATGCTATTTCTGTTTTCATCCTTTAAATTGTTTCTTTCAGATCTGAAATCTGCAATCTTCAATCTAAAATCAATTTAACCATATACTCAGTCCATCTTTCAAGGGAAAATTGACTTGCCGGAAAGCCCTGGCCTGGGGCTAAGAGCTTCATTTTGACAGAAGAGTTTTTTCTTGTTAATAATAAAAGATAAGTGCTTGTTGATTGCCCGCTGCAGGACTATTTCATCTCCTGGAGCTGGAATTGAAAATAAAGGAGGTGAAGGATGCCGACCTACTCCCATTCCCAACTTTCGACCTACCAAACCTGCCCCCACCGGTACAAGCTCGCTTATATTGACAAGATCGAGGTCGAGACAGAGGGGATTGAAGCTTTCATGGGCTCAAGGGTTCACGAAGCCCTGGAGAAGCTCTACCGAGATGTGAAGGTGACCAAACTTAATACCCTTGAAGAGCTCCTCAACTTCTACCATCAGAGTTGGGAAAAGAATTGGAATGACATGATTCAGATTGTACGAAAGGATTACAGTGCTGAAGACTATCGTCATCTTGGAGAAAAATGTATCACGGATTATTACAAGCGGTACTATCCCTTTGATCATGGGAAAACCTTGGGCCTCGAAGAGTATATCTATTTTCCCTTGGAGAAGGAGAAGGATTACTGGATTCGAGGTTTTATTGACCGTGTGACCTTGGTGGATAGTTCTATCCTTGAAATTCACGATTATAAAACCTCCAACAGACTCCCAACGAAGGAAGATGTTGAGTCAGACCGGCAATTGGCTTTCTATCAAATGGGAGTTGCAGAAAAGTGGCAGAGTATTCAGGAGGTCAGACTGATTTGGCACTACCTTACCTTTGATACGGAGATACATTCTTCAAGAACACCTGATCAGCTCCATCAACTTCGCCAGGCGACGTTAGAGCTCATTCAAAGTATTGAAACCGACAGACGGTTCCTTCCCAAAGAGGGGCCCCTTTGTGACTGGTGCGATTATCAGGGATTCTGTCCCAAAAGGAAGCATCTCATTGCTGTGGGAAGCCTTCCGCCCAATGAATATCTTAATGAGGAAGGCGTGGTCCTGGTCAACCAATATGTGGAGATGAAAGAAAGGAAAAGGATTTTGAGTGAAGAGATTGACGCTGAATTGGCCAAGATCGAAGAAGCTCTCTACGCCTATGCTCAGAGAGAAGAACTCGAAACGATCTTCGGAAGCGATCATGTTGCCAAGATTAAGATTGAGATGAAAGAGAAGTATCCTCTAAAGGGGGACCCCAATCGAAGAGTATTGGATGAGATTGTAAAGAAAGCTGGGAAGTGGATGGAGGTCTCTGATCTCAATCCCTGGATGCTGGCCAGAGTGATCGGTCGGAGAGGTTGGCCTCCTTCTTTAGTGAATAAGGTAAAGGAATTTTCAACCGTGGAGGAGACCCGATCCATCACGGTTTCAAAATTGAAGGAAAGAGAGTAGGAAAACATATTTTGGATTGCGGAATGCGGATTGCGGAATAGAAAATTCCAAAACCTTTTTGTCGTTTAGGACATTTTTGTTTTTGGACATTTGTACTTGTTTCGAATTTAAATTCTGGAAGAAAGACAAGCTCGGGGGAAAACGATGGACATTAGAGTAGAAAAAGGCAAACCAGAAAAGTATCCCTGTGAACTTCTTCTCCTTTTTTCTTTTGAATCTTCTGAGAGGCTGGAAGGTCCCATCAAGAGTGTGGATGTGGAGTGGAAAGGGTTTATATCCGCTCTGATGAAACAGGGAGATTTTAAGGGCGAGTTATTCGAGTGTTGCCTCTCTTACACCCAGGGTGCACTTCCTGCCAGAAGGGTGCTCCTGACCGGCCTGGGCAAAAAAGGCGAATTCGATTTAGAAAAATGGCGAGGGGCTGCTTCAAAAGCCGGCCAGACCATCCGGAATGCAGGGATCAAACAATTCGCATTTCCGATAAAACAATTTGATGACCATTCAGAGGCGGAGCTGACGGAATCCTTTGTAACCGGTTTTCTCCTTGGGGTTTACCAGTTCAATGAGTTTAAGACACTTGAGCGGGAAAAGATCAAGGAGATTGAAGAAGTAATTCTCCTTGGAGAGAAAAAGGAAGAAATCAAGTTGATCGGTGATGGTCTGAAGACAGGAGAAATTATTTCAGAAGCGGTCACCATGGCAAGGGATCTGGTCAATGGACCCAGCAATCAGGTGACTCCCACTGTTTTGGCTGAAAAGGCTCAGCAGATTGCGAAAGATCATGGTATGGGAATTCAAGTATTGGAAGTGGGTCAAGCAGAGGCCATGGGCATGGGAGCCTTTGTCGCCGTCGCCAAGGGAAGCCAGGAGCCTGGGAAGTTTATCGTCCTGGAATATAATAAAGGAAAAGGATTGAATACAATCGCGTTAGTAGGAAAGGGGATTACTTTCGATAGTGGCGGGATCTCGATCAAACCCTCAGAGAATATGGAGCGGATGAAAGACGATATGTCAGGGGCTGCAGCAGTCTTGGCCACCATGCAAGCAGCCTCCAAGCTCCAACTTCCCTTTCATCTGGTTGGACTCATGCCAGCGACAGAAAATCTCCCAAGCGGAAAGGCTTATAAACCCGGTGATATTTTGAAAACCCTGTCCGGGCAGACGGTAGAAGTGATCAGTACCGATGCAGAAGGAAGACTTGTTCTTTCAGATGCCCTCACCTATAGTCTACGGTATAAACCCAAGGCGGTCATCGATTTGGCTACATTGACAGGAGCCTGCGTGATTGCATTGGGAGACTACGTGATCGGCCTTTTGGGGAATGATGACTCTCTTTTGAAACGGATCGAAGAGGCTTCTTCCAAGACAGGAGAGAAGGTCTGGAGGTTGCCTCTCTGGGATGAGTACTTTGAATATCTGAAAAGTGATGTGGCTGATTTCAGGAATGTAGGCACGCGGGCGGCAGGTACCATCATCGGAGCGATGTTCTTAAGCAAATTCGTAGAAAAAATTCCATGGGTTCATCTCGATATTGCCGGGCCGGCGTCGATTGGAAAGGAGAGGCCGTATATCCCAAAAGGCGGTACGGGTGCCGGAGTAAGATTGTTGGTTCAGTTGCTTAGGGATTGGAAGGGATAAGAAAGAACTGTGTAGCGCCTTCATTGATTGAGGGCGAATTGCGGGGAGATCGTCGGCAGTAAATGCCGACGCTACATCGGAATTGTAAATAAAGGAATATTGCGAATACAAATGAATGAAGATCGCTATCCATTTTTGAGGGCTTGCCGAAGGCAGCCAACAGAATATACGCCCATCTGGCTCATGCGCCAGGCGGGTCGTTATATGAAGGAGTATCGAGCGCTCCGGAAGAAATATTCTTTTTTAGAAATGTGTAAAAATCCTGAACTGGCGGCACAAGTGACGCTTCAGCCCATAGAGAAGTTTAAGCTCGATGCAGCCATCATCTTTTCAGATATCTTGATTCCCCTGGAGCCAATGGGAGTGGAGTTTGAGTTCGCCAAAGGGGAAGGTCCTGTCTTCCATCATCCCCTCCGAGAGAGGAAGGATGTGGAGAAGCTTAGGGTCATTGACCCCGAAGAGAAAATCCCTTATCTCATGAAAGCGATTCAAATTGTCCGAAAAGAATTAGGAGGAAAGATCCCCTTGATCGGATTCTCCGGTGCTCCCTTCACTCTGACGAGTTACGTCATTGAAGGGGGTCATTCGAAAAATTACATCCTGACCAAGAGTCTGATGTACCAAGACCGTCCCACATGGGATGTTTTGATGGAGAAGATTTCGGAGGTGCTCATCCGGTACCTCAAAGCTCAGATTCGCTCAGGTGTCCAAGCTCTTCAGATTTTTGACTCCTGGGTGGGCTGCTTAAGCCCGGGCGATTATGAAGAATATGTGCTTCCTTATTCCAAAAAAGTCATTGATGGTGTTGGCAAGAGTGTTCCTCTCATTCATTTCGCCACCTCCAATTCAACACTTTTGGAATTGATGAAACGGGCAGGCGGAGATGTGATCGGAGTGGATTGGCGGGTGAATATTGGCGAGGCCTGGGCACGTCTTGGGTACGATGTTGCCGTTCAAGGAAACCTCGATCCTGTCGTCCTATTTGGCCCAGTGGGTTTGATTGAGAAGAAGGTGAAGAAGATTCTTGATAGCGTAGGGGGTCGGCCTGGCCATATCTTCAACCTCGGCCATGGAATCCTTCCAAATACCCCACCCGATCATGTGGCCGCCTTGATCGAAGCGGTCCATCAATATAGTTCAAAATCCCCCTCTTAAAGAGAGAAGGGGGTAAAGGTTAAGGCTGAGATGCCAGTTTAGGTTTAAGGTTAAGTCACTTGGTTTCAAATATTTGGCCATAACCCTTTGCCTATAGACTAAACCGGCTTCCTGTTCCACAAACCCTCGGCCATTTTCCATTGGAGCAAATTTGTGAAAGCCCTTCTCCTCTTAGCCTTTGGAGGGCCCCGGTCTCCCGATGAGGTGGAGCCATTTTTAACCCGTCTCTTCAGAGGCAGAAAACCTTCTCCGGAACAATTGGAAAGGGTTAAGGAGCGTTATCGACTGATTGGAGGTGGTTCGCCTCTCCCTGAGATTACATTCAAGCAAGCCAAGGCTCTGGAAGACAGTCTGAATTCGAAAGGCTATCAAATCAAATCCTATGTGGGAATGCGTTTTGGACATCCTCTGATCGAAGAGACTCTAAAACAAATTCTCAAAGATGGAATCCATGAAGTGATCGCCCTTCCCATGACGCCTTTTCGATCTCGTGCAAGCACAGGAGCTTATGTCGAAGAAGTAAATCAAATAAGAAGAAATATTGGAGAGAAGATAGAAATTTCTTTTGTCGAAGGATGGCATGTGCATCCTCTCTTTCTTGGTGCGATCCAGGAGAAGATTGAGGAGGGGTTGATGCAATTCACTCCGGAAGAGAGAAAGAGGGTTCATGTCATTTTCTCTGCCCACAGTCTCCCAAAATCTCTTGCTAAAAATGACCCCTACGTCAACGATGTGGAGGAGAGCGTAGGAGAGGTTCTTAAAAGGATCGAACCTCTTCGTTGGCATATTGCCTTTCAGAGCAGAGGGATGGGACCAGAGGAGTGGTTAGGTCCGGATGTGGAATCTATCCTGGACGAGCTCTCACGGCAGAAGGTCCGAGAAATCCTCATCATCCCCATTGGATTTGTTGCGGATCACATTGAAGTGCTTTACGATATTGATATCATCTATCGAGGGAAAGCTGAATCCATGGGGATGGTATTGAAACGGACTCCCTCCCTTAATTTTTCTGAACGATTCATAGAGGCACTTGCCACAATCGTCACAGAACATATAAAAAAATAGTTGGGAGTTCGGAGTTAGGAGTTCGGAGATTCTTAAAAGATTGCTCCGAACTCCGAACTAAGTACTCCGAACTGTTTTTGGGAAAAATATGAAACGGATCATCATCATCGGCGGTGGTCTCGCCGGCCTTGGCGCAGCCTACAAAATCACCCGGGCCGCAGCGGAGGGGCACGACGTCGAGTTCATTGTGTTTGAGAAGGACCCACGTCTCGGGGGCAAGATCCAAACAGAGATCGTACCAGATCCTTCGGGGGAGGGCAGGTTTATCGTAGACGGTGGTCCGGACTGTTTCCTGACCGAGAAACCGGCCTGCCACCGTATTGCAAAGCTCACGGGGATCTTCGATGACGAGTTGCCAACCGACGACTCCCGGAGGCGCACATGGATCCTGTCTCGTGGCAAACTTCATCAGATGCCAGATGGCGTCATGGTGTTTGCACCCACGAAGTTCGTACCCTTTGCCACGACCGGCCTCTTCTCATGGCCCGGCAAGATCCGAATGGCCATGGATCTCTTCATTCCAGCGAAGAAGATTACAGCGGGCGAGTTTAATGACGAGACGCTTGAGAGCTTTGTAGTCCGCCGCATGGGTCGCGAGTGTCTCGAACGCCTTGCCGAACCACTCGTTGGCGGCGTCCACGCGTCCGATCCAAGACAGATGTCGCTCGCTGCGACCTTCCCGCGCCTCCTTGAGATGGAGCAAAATTACGGATCTCTGTTGAAAGGTTTTATCGCAGCCCGCCGTAAGGTAGAGGAGATGCGACGCAAGTACCCGGCTAAACCAGGAGAGAAGCCTCGCACATTCTTCACTTCGTTTATGAACGGAATGCAACAAATCACGGACAGCATGGCCGACACAGCAGGCCGTGAGCACATGCACACGGCCGTGTCTGTCAGCTCGCTCCAGCGTACCTCCGAAAATGGATGGCGTGCCTCGCTCTCCGACGGTTCCTCTATCGATGGAGATGCGGTCATCGTGGCCACCGAGTCATGGACTGCCGAGCCGCTCCTTCGCCCACTTGACGAGGCCATTGCCGATGCACTCGCTACCATACCGACCTCATCCTCGGCGACCATCTCGATCGCCTTCAACGAGAACGAGGTCGGTTTCGATCTGAATGCGTTCGGGGTCCTGTGTCCTCTCGTAGAGGGCCGCGCACTTATGGCGGCTACCTACTCCTCCACTAAGTGGCCGGGCCGTGCACCGAAGGGCAAGGTGCTCCTACGCGGCTTCGTCGGAGGTCCGCACAACCAGGAGATTTTGAAGCGGTCGGACGAGGAGCTCGTTCAGACAGTACTTGCCGAGTTCCATGACATCCTGGGTCTTAACCCGTTTGCAAAACCGCTGTTCAAACGAGTTTTTCGATGGTACCTCGGCATGCCGCAGTACACACTGGGGCACCTTGACCGTATCACACTCATCGAGAATCGTAGTACCCGGATTCCAGGTCTCGCCCTCGCTGGCGGCAGCTACAGAGGTGTAGGCGTTCCAAATTGTATCGAGAGTGGTGAACGGGCTGTCTCGAAGATACTCGGTGAGTGGGGAATCGACCTCGCGGAAGATCACGTCGAGGAGAAACGGTACTACTAATGTGGTGAATCAGAAAAATGGTTGAAAAACGAATTTATCGAAGAAATAGGAATAGCCTCAATGTCTCTATTTTCTGTCTTCTCCATTTCAATTACCTTTGATATTTTCTAAGTCCAAATCGTCGAGGACAATGATCCCTTTGGCCTTCATCTCTTCGATTGCCTTTTGGGAGGTATCCGGAGCAACGCCTCTGCTCAAATTCTTGATCATGATGACTTTATAACCAGCTGCTGCCGCATCGAGCGCAGTCATTTTCACACAAAAATCGGTCGCGATCCCGTAGATCACTACTTTGTTGATCTTTTCCTTTTTCAGCAGTTTGTCCATTTCTGTCTTTTTCCCGCCATCGTCCTGGAAACCGGAATAACTGTCATACTGGGGATCCATCCCCTTTCTTACGACGGCTTTAAACAATTTTTTGTCCAATAAGATTTCTGCTCCCGGAGTATTTTGGACGCAGTGAGGCGGCCAGAGGACCTGGTCTTTTCCATGAAGCTTAATGACATCAAAAGCCTTTTTCCCTTGATGATTGGTAAAGAAGGAGGCGTGATTCGCAGGGTGCCAATCCTGGGTGGCAAAGATGGGGTATCCTGCTTCTTTCAATTTCTTTGTATTTTCTTCAACTGCTTTAACGTAGGCTTCGTCCGTTCCGTCTACGGCTAAGGAGCCATTTTTGAGCTTTGTAAAGTCGCCCTGGACATCCACCACAATAACGCCAATTTTTGGTGCATCCTTCGCCATAGCTATCCCTCCCGAAATCGATGCGAAAAATAATACCCATAATAGTATTTCCCTCGCTGAATGTCCCATGTCTCCCCCTTTTAATATTGTGAAATTTTACAGATCAAAGATCAAAACTGAAACCTCCGCATTCGGCATTCCGCAATCAGGATTGGGCCATCTCCCTGCCGACTTTTCGGGCGGCTTTGATGATTTTTTCAATGTCCTCATCAGAGTGAGCTATGGAGAGAGCCCCTCCCCCATGCATCACGTGAATCCCTTTTGTGAGCATTCTGACTCGAAACTCAATTTCTCTCTTCTCTATATCGGTAAAACGGTGAATCGAATGGGGAGAATTCAGCGTCACCCCTCTTTCAAAAGGGAAATGGATTTGGAAGAGAGAACCGATTCCTGTGACGACAGCATTCAATCCCTCTTGATCAAGAGCTTTCTGAACCCCCTTTCGAACTTTCTCTCCTTTCGATTCTAAAAAAGGATAGACCTCTTTTCGATGATCTTTTAAATAGCGGAGCATCGCCAATCCTGCAACGGCTGTCAATGGATGGGCAGAAAAGGTACCACCGCCGATCAGGATTCTTTCCCATTTCTCTCTCTTCTTTTCAGGTGAAGTTTTTTCCAGTATCTCTCTCTTCCCTACCAGGGCACCGATGGGTAATCCTCCGCCTGCAATTTTTCCTATAGTGGTCAGGTCTGGGGCGACGCGAAATCTCTCCTGAGCACCCCCTAAGGCGACTCGAAAACAGGAAATCACCTCGTCAAAAATCAGAAGGGCTCCCAGCTTTTCAGTTTCGGATCGAAGCATCTGGAGGTATTCTTTCGTAGCTGGGGTGAAACCTCCTTCGCCAATGATTGGCTCAAGAATGATTCCTGCCAAATCCTTTTTGTTTTGATGAATGACCTCGAGTGAACCGGAAAGGTCATTAAAGAGAATCACCCTTGTGTATTCCTGCAGTTCGGGCAATAAACCAAGGCTCTCCTCTCTCTCATAAGGCATTTTAATACCAAGGGAGAGATCAGGATTAGCGCCATGCCAGCCCCCAGCGATCTTTAAGATGGTTTTTTTACCCGTGGAACCGCGGGCTAGCCTGACCGCATACATCGTTGCTTCTGTTCCAGAACAGCAGAATCGAACCATTTCTGCAGTGGGAACTAATTCTCGAATCAGTTCTGCCCATTCAATTTGCTTTTTATATAGGGCACCCCAGTGAATTCCTTCTTTTAATTGTTTTTCGATGGCTTGAACCACAACCCGTGGGCGGTGGCCCAGGATGTGGGTGTAGTTACCCATCCAGAGGTCCACATATTCGTTTCCGTCCACATCCCAGATTTTGGAACCCTTTGTTTTTTTGATAAAGAAAGGATACGGTGGGAAAAAGTGAATATTATGCGAGATTCCTCCAGGCATCACCTCCTTGGCTCTTTTGAAGAGGTTTTCTGAAAGGGGTGTTTTCAGTCGGTAAGCATCAAAAAAATGTTTCATGTATTTAACTCCTGAGGGGTCAAATTTTTAATAGCATATTTTTCATCAAATGAAAATGGTATTCTATCGATGGAAAGACGGTTTCAGGTCAACTTCTCAAAATAGCCCTATTTCTATGACCGGAGAACTCGGGGAAAAATTCTTGGAGACATATTGATTCACTCAAAGGTGAATTCCCTGGCTCGTTCGATCACCCTCTATCATCATCAAAATCGATGCCATTCACCGAGTGATCCCGTCAATGGCTGGACCGTGACGGACAAGATAATCCAGAACCGTCCGTTCTTGTTCCGGAGTGACTTTACCGAGAATATCCAATCTTCCCATGGCCAAAGCAACTCCTACCCAGCAAGGCGTAGCCTCCCCAGTTTGAAATTCCGCTCGTCGTTCGTCACAAATACAAAGGCTAACGTTGATGTCAAGGTTGATAAGAAAAGGACGGTTTTAACCTGAACTTAAGACTTTGAAATGGTCAATTTTCTGGTGTGAAAGAATGATCTGTTTTTAGGGCTTTTTAACTATTTTTTAGGACTCTCTCTAATTCATCCAGAAGATCTTTAAGATCGTCGTCTACAGCCTTTTCACGCTTCATTCGCTTCAGGACTTCAGCGTCATTGATCATTTTGTTCAATCTAACGGCAAACTCATCAAGGGTGAACGGCTTTCTTAAAAATTCTCGGGCCCCAACAGAAATCACCGTCCCTTCGGAATATTCCTCGTCAAACGCCGTCATGACCATTATGGGAAGTCCGGGGTATTGTCTTGAAATCTCACCTGTAAGAGTAATTCCATCCATGTTGGGCAATTTGATATCTGTGATGACAGCATCAATCTTATTTTTCTTGATCTTATCCAGAGCATCCACTCCATCCACTGCTGTTAAACACGAGTGTCCCAGTTTGGATAAATAGGAGACGACTAAGTATCTCATTAATTCTTCATCATCAACCACAAGAATGGTGTATTTGGCAGATTCCATTCTTTGATTTTTTGTCATGGAAGAAACTCCATCTTAATACTTCGGACTATTCTAATCGACCCTGAATGACGAAGTCAACAAGCATTTAAGGACGATTGAATTCTAAATTTTGGTATTTGGGATTGTCATTTAAGAAAGGGCAAGGCCGCGAGCTTCAAGAAAGGATTTTATTCAGGATGATTATGTGAGAGATGTCTGATGGGAACCGTAATCGCACCATTTTCGAATGGGACATGTTTCGCAGAGCGGTCTTCTTGCCACGCAGGTTCTTCTGCCATGCCAGACGAGAAGGTTTGAGAAATGGGTCCACTCTTCTTTGGGAACGATTTCCATCAGATCGAACTCAATCTTGACGGGATCATCGTTCTTTGTCAGACCAATTCTTTGGCTCACTCTGCTCACATGGGTATCCACCACAATGCCAGGGATTCCAAAAGTATTTCCTAAGATGACATTCGCTGTTTTTCTTCCCACCCCAGGGAGGGTTATCAGTTCCTCAAGAGTTCTTGGGACATCTCCCTCAAATCGTTTCAGCAGTTCCTGACAGCATTTCTGAATCGACTTAGCTTTATTTCGATAGAATCCGGTTGGCCGAATCTCTTCCTCCAATTGCGTCAAATTTGACTGAGCATAATCCTTAGCCGAACGATACTTCTTGAAGAGATCCGCTGTGACCTGATTCACCTTGACATCCGTGCATTGGGCAGAGAGAATGGTGGCGATTAGAAGCTCGAGGGGATTGAAAAAATTCAGAGCGATTCTGGAATCGGGAATCTCCTTGGATAAAATTTTAATGATCTCGTTCACTCTTTTTCTTAAATCCTCTTGCTTTTTCATAGCCCCTCCTGTTTAACGATGGACCTTGAACTATGAACGATGAACCTTAAACGATGGACAATAAACAATGAACTTAAGAAGGTTTCCTCCTCTCCAAAAAGGCCTTCATCCCTCCAAAATCCATGGCATTAAGGATGTCTCCGGGCTCCAGCCATCCCTTTCGTCCAATTCCCACTCCGTAATAAGTATCCTTCAATCCCTCCTCATCATGGGCATCGGGATTAATAGCAATTTTGACCCCTTTCTCTTTAGCATATTTGCACAATCTCCAATCCATGTCCAATCGATAGGGATGGGCATTGAGTTCAATGGCCACGCCTGATCGGCTTGCCTCGTCAATGATGCGCATCATATCAATGGCGTAAGGTTCTCTGGCCAAGAGAAGCCGGCCGGTTGGATGGGCCAGTATAGTCGTATTGGGATTCCTGATGGCTTTGATCACTCTTTGAGTCATTTCTTCCTGGGACATATTGAAGTGGGAATGAACCGAGGCGATGACAAAGTCGAACTTCTTGAGAATCGCTTCTTCGTAATCCAATGATCCATCAGGAAGAATGTCAGATTCGATCCCTTTAAAAATATGGAGGCCATCCATTTCCTGATTGAGCTGATCTATCTCTTTCCATTGTTTCTTGAGTGTTTCAAGTGTGAGCCCCCCTGCGTAACGGGCAGATTGGCTGTGGTCGGAGAGACCGATATAGGAAAACCCCATTTTTCTCGATGCCTCGGCCATGCTTCGAATGGAGTTTGTCCCGTCACTATAGGAAGAGTGGACATGAAAGATTCCTTTGATATCGTGCTCCTCGGTCAGTCGCGGGAGCTGATGTATCTCAGAGGCCTCAATCTCTCCTTGATTCTCCCTTAACTCCGGTGGGATGAGGTCAAGGTCCAACGCATTGAAGATTTCCTCTTCATCTTTGGAAGAAATGAGTCTTCCATTCCGATGAAGACCTTCTTCACTCAGTTTCAAACCCATGACTTTCGCCCTTTCAAGTACGGCATTCCAATGAGCAACGCTTCCGGTGAAGCAGAAGAGAGAATTGGGGAACGTCTGATCCGGAGCGGTCCGGAGATCGACCTCCACTCCTGATAGAAGGAGGTAGCGGCCGCTGGCTTTGTCTTTAAATCGGATAGCTTCCACTTCGGGAAGCCTGGAAAAGGCGGTCAAGACCTCTTGCGGGCGATGTGTGTTCAGCACGAGGTTGATATTTCTCACCACTTCCATCTTTCTTCTCAAGGAGCCGGTGAGATTTCCCCGAATGACTTTGGGATGGGAAAGGATCTTTTTAAGGATTTCCTGGGCGGGTTTGATCACTTCTCCATAAAGATATTGACCTTGGTATTTTTTGACCTGTTGTATGCCCTGAAGAATCTTCTCCTGGGATTTTTGTCCGAACCCCTGAAGATCAACCAATCGATTTTCGAGACAGGCATATTCCAATTCACCAACGGCTTTAACAGCGAGCTTGTCATAAAGAGCTTTGATCTTCTTGGGCCCAAGGCCGGGAATTTTAAGCATCTCCAGATGGCCTGGTGGGATCGAGTCCTTTAGATCTTCATAAAGTTGGAGTCGACCCGTGGTGACCAGTTCAGCGATGTGTTGCGATAACGCCTCACCGATTCCTTTCAATTCTTTGAGACGGCCTTCTCGAACCATTACCGCCAGGTCTTCTTCTAAAATCTCAATCGTTCTCGCTGCATGAGAATAGGCCTTCACCTTGAAAGGGTTTTCGCCTTTCAACTCTAAGAGCAAAGCCACCTCTTGCAGAACGGTGCCTACCCTTTTGTTATCTAATACCTGCTTCACCATGCAAAAATTTTAACCGGAATCTCTTGAAATAGACAATAAGAAAATGGTCTTCAATCTCCCCGCCTCCCTATCCTCTTATTACCCTATCTCCCTATCGCTCGCATCAGGATGGGACAAGTTCAGCGTTATGGGGACAAAAAATGTCAACTCTCATCCCCAAACTCGGATGGTCTTTAAAAAAATCTTTTTAATTACGATGAGTTAAATGAAGACGTCTATTTTGGTATAGAAAATGCTATCAATGAGTGTAAAGTCCAATAGAAAAGGTGGAAAACCATGATAAGAGATAACGAAGACACTGTCCTAACGACTCGGGAGGCCTGCCACTACCTTCGGATCTCAAGACCTACTTATCTGAAGTACCTCTACTTAGGGAGGATTAAAGGAACGAAGGCGGGAAAAGGCTGGAAGGTTCTCAAATCAGAGTTGGATCGATTTCTAAAAGGAGAGAATGAACATCCGCAGGCAGCGTGAATCTGCCAGAGTGGAGAGCAGATTAGAGGAGAAGTCGGGTGAAAAGTTTAGAAGAAAAAATGGATATGTCAGAAGAGAAGGTCATTGAGGAGAAAGTAAAGTCGACCAAGGCGTTGATTCAAACTTTTCTTCAGACCCTGAAAGCCTTTCGACTCTATGAGGCCAGTCATCCTATTCTATCCAAATTTGTAGAGAGACTGAGGAAGGACTTTGAACAATATTTTGCTGAATTTGATTCTTTCTCCCTCCAGATCGGGGAGCACCGGCTCCATTACCGGGGAAATGTTGTCTATGAAAATGAGGACGTAAAGGAAAGTTTAGCTTTTGTCTTTTTTAAGGACGGGATCCGGGAACTCCAATTTTCAAAAGGTTTGGAATTCAAGGAGATGATGGATTTTCTCAACATTGTGAGAAAAAGTGACTTCCTTAATCGCATGGAGGATGACCTCGTCACCCTGCTCTGGGAAAAAGATTTTTCTCACATCACCTTTACCACCGTGGACGAATTCTTAGAGGGAAGTGGCACCTTTGTTCCTGCCACGGAGGAAGATTTGATAAAGGGATCAGAGTTCGCAGGAACCCTGGAGGAGGGGGTTCAAGAGAAGGCGGATGAAGAGCAGGCTGAAAGCGCTCAGGTCCCCATGAGAGAAGGGTTGGAACAGGTGATCAACCCCGCTCCAGGTCAATCCTTGGTTCAGGCCTGTCAACTCACTCCGGAGGAGAGTGAGGTGATCGATCGGGATGCGCGACAAGAGGAACAGGCAGACTATATCTATGTCTTGATTGACAACCTGATCGAAATCTTGCTCCATCTCGGTGAGGACGTGGACGCCTATGAAAATATGATTTCCTACTTCGATCGGGTCATCGAATACCTCCTTGAACAAAAAGAAATGGGAAAGGCGGTCGCACTCTTGAAGAGCCTTAACGAAACCATGGAATCCATCATGATGAAGGACAAGCAGATTTTTGCCATTCAACGCATTCTCGAGAACTCCTCCAGCCCCCATTCCGTTGAACTTTTGGGAAAGGCAATGAAGGGAGACGGAGAGGTCAAATCAGAACCAATCCTCCAATATTTTCAATTCCTCACGAAGCAGGCCGTTGAGCCTCTCTGTCTTTTGTTGGGCGAGTTAGAGTCCGGAAAGTGGCGAAAGGCGATCTGCGACCAATTGGCCGAACTATCTCGAGGGGAGATACAACTGCTGAGTAAATTCCTATCGGATCGCAATCCCATCTTGGTCTGCCAAATTCTCAACATCCTTGGGAAGATCGGTGATCCCTCTACGGTGAAATATTTAGGAAATTTAGTGACCCACAGGGATTTGAAAGTGAGAGAGGAGACCCTTCAGGTTCTCGATAAATTTGGGGAAAAAGGGGAGGACCTGATTCGAAAATATTTACTGGATCCTATATCTGGAATCAGAGCAAAGGCGGCACTGCTTTTAGCGAGGCATACCAAAGGTTTGGCGGTGGAGCCGCTTACAGAGATCATCCTCTCTGAGGATTTTTACAAACGGGACTATAAAGAAAAGGCCTCTTTCTTCAGGGCACTGGGCGAGACAAAGTCGGAAGAGGTGATCCCGATCTTAAAGAGGATTGCGAAGAAAAGGAGATGGTTCCAAAGGGAAAAATGGAATGAGATGAGACAATGCGCCGCCAATACATTGAAAATGATGGGCGCTTAGCCAAGATGCAGAAGGCAGGAGGCAGACAGCAGATGGCAGGAAGCAGAAAGCTGAAAGCTCAAAGCTCAAAGCTCAAAGCTCAAAGCTCAAAGAATGATTGGTCATAAAGGAGACATGATGGATATTGCACAATCGACGAGCCAACCCAAAAAGGTGAGCCCAAAGTCCTCCAGTGGCATGGACTCCGAACTTTCGAAATTGGGGAACAATCTCGTCACCAAATTTCATGTGCTGATGAGGATCACCCAAATTTATGATTCTAAAAATGTGGCCCTCAATCAGTTTGTCACGGAATTCCTCGAAACCATTAACGCACTGATCAACAGGGAAGGGGTCCTTTCCCTCAAAATCGTCAGGAATGACTTCTTCCTCAACGACCAACCGTTGCGTTATTCGGTGGAAGGGTTTACCAGTTTCAAATATCTTCTGACCCAATGGAAGAAACGGTTGATCGGTGAAGTGAGTTTCAAAACGCTGGTGGAAGAAGAGATGTTGAGGTATTTCATCTATGCCTTCATCAACTTGGAAGAAGGTCGTGAAGAGAATACGGATCTCCTCAAGAAACAGTTGGAAAGCCACCATATCACTTCGATCGAGGCAAATCCTTTGGAGGTCGTAGAGGGTGAGGAGGAAGCCTTTACCATCCAGAAGGAAGATCAACGGGAGGTGGGCAAGAAAATATTTTTTGAGACCATCGGGACGATCAAAGAAGTGATTACCAATATCAAAGGAAATCAGTATGCCGATGTCAGGAAGTTGAAGAGGTTGGCCCAGAAAGCAATCCATCTCGTCATCGAGGACGAATCCATCCTCCTGGGAATGACGATGATCAAAAATTACGATGAATATACTTTTAACCATTCTGTCAATGTCTCGATCTATGCCCTGGCCACAGGAAAACGATTGGGATTTTCCAAGAAGACCTTGGCGGAGTTAGGGATTACGGCGCTGCTCCATGATATCGGAAAGTCGAAGATTCCGAGAGAGATCTTAAATAAACCTGCCGCCCTCGATGATGAGGAATGGGAGATGATGAAAAAGCATCCTTTGACGGGAGTGGAGATTGTTCTCAATCTGAAGCAATTAGGGGAGATTAATCCCAGGATGGTGGTCGGTATCTTTGACCACCACCTGACGAGTGATCTTTCAGGATACCCGAAACTCTATCGGAAAAAAGAGGTGAGCCTTTTCGGAAGGATCATTCAGATTGCGGATGCTTATGATGCGATGACGACGCCCCGGATTTATAAGAAAATTCCCTTTACGCCGGAGCAAGCGCTCGCCGTCATGCTGCGAGAGAAGACCATCCATTTTGACCCCCTTCTCCTTAAGATCTTCATCGGCCTTGTGGGAATCTATCCTATTGGGTCCTTGGTCCTCCTCAATACGCGCGAAATAGGGATTGTTTATAAATCCAACAGCGATGCCAGATGGTTGGATCGTCCCACTGTCCTCGTGGTCGATCGAGATGAAAAAGGGGATCCCGTGAAAGAGATGGTTGATCTTACTGAAACGGATGGGGGAGGAAGTTACAAACGAAGCATCGTCAAAACATTGGACCCATATAAATACCACATCGACATCGCCAAGTATTTTTTATAAAAAATCGGTAATGGGTCAGTTTGAATTATGAACGGTATGAGAATTTATGAGAAATAAATGATGACGATTTTGCTTGACAAAAAAAATTGAATTATTTATATTTTTATTAATCATCCCCCTGGTGACCTCGTGTCCCAGGGCCCCGGGTACCCAGTGGTCCCGGGTTTTTTATTTTGGAGATTATGAAAAAGGTCGTGATCCTCATCGATGGGTTTAATGTATATCACGCTCTTCAAAAAGATGAAAATCTTCATAAATACAAATGGTTAGATTACTGTAAATTGGCAAAATGCTTTGTTCCTTCCAAAGATAAGATTGTAGATGTTTATTACTTCACAGCTTTTGCTCATTGGAATCAGCGGAAAATGGCCAAACACAAAATTTATCTAAAAGCTTTAACAATGGCTGGGGTTAAAGCCGTATTTGGAAAATTTAAGGATAAAGACCATAGATGTAGAATTTGTGGTGAAGGATATTCAACATTCGAAGAAAAACAAACCGATGTGAACATCGCTATAACCCTCTTCCGTCTTGCCATTTCAAATGATTTTGATACGGCAATTTTGATTACTGGGGATACTGACCTTGTTCCAGCTGTAGAAGCGATTAGAAGAACTTTCCCGGATAAACAAATAGGAGTTGTAGTGCCAATAGGAAGAAAGGCAAAGGAATTAATAGATGTTTGCGATTTTCACATGAAAATGAAGGAAAAACATCTCAGAACGAGTCAGTTCCCGGACACTATCGTATTGGACCCGCAAAAAAATATTGTTTTGCAAAAACCATCTAACTGGACTTAGGTTTTTTTTCCATCTGGAAATAGAATTCAGGCAATTGGTCAAGTTCAATTCGAAGAATAGCGGCAGCGACCTAAGATCATAAAGGCATTTCAGATTTTAGATTTCAAATCTGCAATCCCTGACTGCAACAGGTGCGATTTGAAATTAAAAAATTCCGCATTCCGCAATCCCCACTCCGAATTTGGTTTGTCGCCCCATCTCCTTATCACCTCATCTCCCTATCCCCGTGTCGCCCTGTCACTCTATCTTTTTGTCTTCTGCTGAGGAGGTGGTACTTTGCACTCGGATTTGTTCCATTCTTCAATAAGTCTCCGAGTGATCTCCAGTTGCTGCCCGATGGAGAAGTCAGCATATTTGGGGTCTTGTTTTCGGTAAGTCCTCTCAATAAAGTCCATGGAGTTATGGGCACTTCGGAGTTGGGAAAGAATGATGTCGCATTTCTTTAATCCCCATCGGGCTTCGATGGAATCTTCTGGATTGGGTGAGAGCCAGAGGTAGTTCTGATAGAGATGGTAAAAAGTGATGGATTGACCTTTTTGGATGGGAATCGAAATTCCTTCCATCATTTCTTTTGTTGCATCATGGTCCAGATGGTTCAATTCGATGAGATGATGGAGATGGTCCATGAGTAAGATTATCCATCCATCACGACCGGGCGTGCTATGAATCTCCCATAGGTCCGAGCCTTCCGGACAACTTCCCTTGTGGCATCGTTGGAATCCTTCTAAGACAATCGGCACCCTCTCTTTGATATACTGAACCGTTTTGTCCAACACCTTTTCCATTTTATCCCTGGGATCGTAATCCGTTGGGTCGATCCTTTTGGCCACCGCTTCGACGAAATCGGTGTAGCCCTCCGAGAAAGTTGGAGAGTACTGTTCCAGAGAATAAAAGGGATGTTTTTCAGCAGGAAGATATTTCCAATGCCCATTTTCAAATATTGGCCAGCGGAACTTAATCAAACCGGAGTAGATAGTAGATTCCGGTCGCGTGGTCAGAAAATCCCTTCCGCTCATTTTCTGAAATTTCACAGGAGACGTGGCCTCCCAAGTCTGAAGGGGATGGGCGGTACTTCCATCTAAAATGACACGGCCAATGATTCCGGAATGAGATTCCGTCACCAAAAAAGCCGTTCCAGGGGTGATTGAATCCGGGTCAATTCGAACGGGGTAGGTATCCAGGGGAAGGGTTCGGGTGGTCGTCTCAGAAAGCATGTGAAGAAGGGCTTTGCGAAACCGGAGATCTTTATGCCACTCCGGATGAGTCGGTAGTTTCCCCCATTCTGTAGACCAGTGGCCGATCAATTGGCCGTCCTTCGTGGTAGCCGCAGCAGGGAGGTGGGCGATCCGTGCATAGATCCATCGCACCGCATAAGGGACGTCTGCACAGTCAATAGGGATTTTATAACGGATAAAGAAATCCTCCGTGATGTTCTTCTCCACCCATTTAGCCAATCGGCACTCCTCCTGAACGGTCCATCGACAATTCCCCACTTTCCATATTTGAAGAGAAGATTCCTTCAGGGACCCTGCGAAAGATGGGACCGAGAAGAAGAGGACGAGGAGAGGAATCCAAAAGCGCATGTTTCCATATTAAAAAGATTGGTAGAGAATTGTCAACCAAATCAGTGAGCCAAGTGAATTAAGAGTTAGGAGAGACCCTTGACAAATTATGAGCATATGCTTATAATTAGGCTGATTTCAAGAGGAGGAGCTTCCAATGGCAAGGCCGAGAAACTGTAGGCGAGTTGGTTCCGTGCCTGAGAGTAATTACTTTAAACCAAGAGGGATTCCTCTCTCCATGTTGGAAGACGTCATTTTAACTGTTGACGAGTTTGAGGCGATCAGGCTTGCTGACCTTGAGAGTTTATACCAAGAGAAGGCGGCGGAAAAGATGAACGTTTCCCGGCAGACCTTTGGGAGGATTATCGAATCCGCGCACAAAAAAGTGGCGGAGGCATTGGTTAAAGGCAAAGCACTAAAGATTGAAGGAGGTGAATTTGAAATGGCGTCAATGAGAAAATTTAGGTGTTCTGATTGCCAACACTCCTGGGAGTTGCCTTACGGAACAGGCAGGCCAGGGGACTGTCCATCCTGCAAAAGTGGCAACATCCAAAGAGCGGAGGAAGACAGAGGATACGCCAGGGGAGTTGGAAGAGGGCAAGGCAGGTGTTGCCGTGGAACCGAACAAAAACGGTAACAGAGGAGAAATATAACCCAAG
The DNA here is from genome assembly GCA_963827685.1 of uncultured delta proteobacterium. Taxonomy (GTDB): domain Bacteria; phylum Desulfobacterota; class BSN033; order BSN033; family UBA1163; genus UBA1163. The sequence continues at coordinate 877,636 of CAWHBU010000004.1, forward strand.
CATTCCAAAAGGCGGGAAGCCGCCATGAGAAAGGAGAAAATCATGAAGGTAGGTTTTGCAGTTCAGGGTAATGAAGGAGTGGAGAGCAAGGTTTATGACCATTTTGGTTCAGCACCGGCGTTTATCATCGTCGATACTGACGGAAAAGAAGTTTCGACAGTAAACAACCAAGATCTCCATCATGTCCACGGTGCATGTAACCCAATTATGGCTCTTGATGGAAAGAATGTGGATGCAATGGTGGTTGGCGGGATAGGCTCAGGTGCCATCACCAAGTTAAACGCCATGGGTGTGAAAGTCTATGCCGCAGCGGCTCCAACCGTTAAAGAAAATCTTGAGTTATTGGGTCAAAATAAGCTTGAGGAGCTTTCTGTATACAATGCGTGCCGAGCTCATCAGGGAGGATGCGGACACTGAAACGAGCTTGAATTGGAACAAAAAGATTAGCGTATAGGCAGGCAGGGTGTTGGAGTCTGCAAACGTGAAGGAGAAGATCATGCCGATTTATGAGTATCGCTGTGAGCAATGTGGTCAAGTTAATGAATTTCTGATTCTGGGAAGACGGGATCCGTTGCTCTGCAAGCAGTGTGGCAGCAAGTATTTAACGAAGCTGTTGTCCGCTCACAATACAGTCATCGCCCCGTCGCATGGACGTACTGAACCCGGTTCCGGAGGCTGTTGCGGGACACCCAATTCATGCGGGACCCCGGGAAGTTGCTGTTCCGGGTAGGCCATCTTTCTTGTCCAAAAGGTGGGATGGGCCGCACATGGGAGGATCATCTCGTCGTTGCATCGAATGATCCCGGCGAGAGAGGGTTATGACGTCAAATTCATGGACGGCGGAATTGATGCGCGGCCGTACGAGGTAGCCTTTGGCAGGCTGTCTGCCAATGAGGCCCCAATTCAATGAACCGGAGTAGAATGCCCGAGTTCAATTCAACCTGATGTCGACAGGATAGAACAAAGAGACAATCCTCACAGACAGAAATAGGATTGAAAGAATTCACCTGAATCTGGCGAAGAAGATGTACTGTACTGAAATTAAGAGAATCCCGGAACGTATGATTCTGAAATAGGCCTGGATGAAGGTCCATGAAAAGAAGAGAGGCCGATAAATTCTTTAATGTGATCCTCAATAGCATCGCCGATGGCGTCTTCACTACAGACAATGACGGCAAGATCACTTTCATGAATAAAGCAGGCGAGGAGATCACCGGATTTTCCAACAGGGAAGCCATCGGCCATTACTGTTTCGACGTCTTCAGGGCGGATATCTGCCAGTCTCGATGTGCCCTTAAGGAGACCCTCAAGACGAAAAAAGAGATCATAAACCTGCCTGCGACCATTCTAAAAAAGGGCGGGCAGAAGGTTCCTATCAGCGTCAGCACGGCTGTTTTGAAGAACGAGCGGGGACAGATCATCGGAGGTGTTGAAACCTTTAGAGATCTCTCTGCGATTGAAGAGCTTAGAAAAGAACTCTCACAAAAGTATACGGTCGGCGATATTATAAGCAAAAATCACCTGATTCATGATATCTTCAACATTCTTCCCAATATTGCAGAAAGTGAGAGCACTGTTCTGGTCCAAGGTGCCAGCGGTACGGGCAAAGAACTCTTTGCAAAGGCTATTCACAATCTCAGCGGAAGAAAAACAAAGGCCTTCATCAAGGTGAATTGTGGTGCTCTTCCGGATACCTTGCTTGAGTCGGAACTCTTTGGATACATCAAAGGGGCTTTTACGGATGCAAAGAAGGACAAACCGGGGAGATTTGCCCTTGCCAATGGAGGTACGATTTTTCTCGATGAAGTCGGCGATATGTCACCTTCCCTCCAGGTAAAATTACTTCGCGTGCTTCAGGAGAAGGAGTATGAGCCCTTGGGGGCAACCAGTCCACGGCAGACAGATGTCCGGGTCATTGCTGCAACCAATAAAGATCTGTCAACACTAGTGAAGGAAGGGAAATTCCGTGATGATCTCTACTACCGACTCAACGTGGTTAAGATTGATTTACCTCCTCTTTCCCAAAGAAGGGAGGACATCCCTTTGCTGATTGATGCTTTTGTTCAGAAGTTTAACGCCAAAATGGGGAAGCAGATCATGGGAGTATCTGATCAGGCTCGGCGGTTTTTATTAGGATATGACTTTCCTGGAAATGTCCGGGAACTTGAAAACATCATCGAGCATGCCTTCGTCCTCTGTGGAGGAAACAGGATCGATCTGGACTGCCTGCCCAGAGAACTGACCATGAAGCAAGAGAAAACAGATTTATCCGTTTCACTAAAAGAGGAACACCCCTTTGAGAAAGCCGAAGCTGAAATAGTGATAAGGACTTTGGAAAAAAACGGGGGTAGCAGGGTCAAGGCGGCCGAGGAGTTAGGCATCAGCAGGGCGACACTGTGGAGGAAGATCAAGCGATACGGGTTAACATAGGATGTAACATTATTAAAATCGCATCTGAAAACCCCTTCCTGTGGACGGGGATGAAAGATGCGTCTGCTGAAGGCAGAAAAATGTGGTATATGAAAGTGCATGACTATCCGAAGAGCTGCTCACGCTGTCTATGACACAAAATATCACTTGGTATGGGCGCCGAAGTATCGGAAATGGATTAAGAGACAAGATATCAGGGATAAGGCGCAGGAGATATTTGGAGAAGTTGCAGAAAATTATGGTTTTGACATTCAGGAGATGAGAGTGGCACCGGATCATGTTCATATATTCTTGAGTTTTCCGCCGAGATATTCGATTGCACGGGTAGTAGGGATGCTGAAGAGTATTTCTGCGAGTCAGATATTTGAGGAATTTCCGGAAGTGAAGAAAGAGCTTTGGGGAGGGGAATTTTGGGAGGATGGGTATTTTGCGAGGACCGTGGGGGATAAAATCACGGCGGATTTGATCAAGCGCTACATCAAATATCATCGAGACGAGGTTCATGGTAAGCAACTAAAATTGTTTTAAGGGTTTTAAAGCCCCGCCTTGTAGGCGGGGTTCTTTACTGAAACTTTTATGTTTCATTAGTCTCATTTATGAGACGTTTATCTCTTCCCTATTTCATCCCTCCTCTATCTAAAAATTCTCCAATTTATCTAAATCACTGACTTTTCCTCTCTTTCCAGCATTTGGCACCCATTTTGCTCTTTAGAATCCGTAGCTATGAAGATCGCCATTCCCATTTTTGGAAATCGAATTTCCCCCCGCTTTGACTTCTCACCTGAGATGTGGATCATCGATGTTGAGGGGAGAGAGGTCGTAAGGCAGGAAAGGCTCCCAACGGCTAATCTCAATCTCCCCCAGCGTCTGGAGCAGATCACCTCAAACGGGGTGGATAAAGTCATCTGCGGCGGAATTGACGGTTTTTGTCAGAGTCAACTTGGAAGTAGGGGTATTGATGTCGTTCAAGATGTCATAGGAGATGCCGAGATCGTCTTTGATCTTTTCATGAGAGGAAGGCTTCGACCCGGCTTCTGTTGTGAAAGAAGAGGAAGAAGACGCTTTTGTGCTTGGAGAAATGGTTCCGGAGGGAGGAAAACATAAATGGAAAAAGAAAAGTGTGAACAAGATTCAACCTGTGAAACGTGTGATCAAACCAATTCTTGCAGCCAGCAGGAGAAAGAGACCCATGCCCAGGAGAGATTAAGATCAAAGCTCTCGCACATCAAACATCGAATCATGGTGATGAGTGGGAAAGGCGGTGTTGGAAAGAGTTCTGTAGCAACGAACTTAGCAGTAGCCTTATCCCAAGATGGACTCAATGTTGGAATTCTGGATGCTGACATCCATGGTCCCAATATCCCCAAGATGCTGGGAATCGAATTTCAACATGTAGAAAACTTTGGGAAGGGGATGATCCCCGTGGAGGTCTTCCCGAATTTGAAGGTCATCTCCATGGCCTTTTTCATTGGAGATCGGGATAACCCAGTGGTTTGGAGAGGCCCAATCAAACACAATGCTATTAGTCAATTTCTTGGTGAGGTGGAGTGGGGAAACCTTGATTTTCTTATCGTGGACCTTCCTCCCGGGACAGGAGACGAACCGCTGAGCGTGGCTCATTTGATTAAAAACGTAGACGGAG
>CAWHBU010000005.1:0-374993 GCA_963827685.1 uncultured delta proteobacterium
TGAAAGGAGTTGCCGATGGCGCTTGATTTCACTTTTGCCGAGGAACAAGAATTCTTCAGACAGATGGTTCGGGATGCGGTGAATCGTTTGATCATGCCCAGAGTGGCCGAATTGGATGAAAAAGAAGAATTCCCCTGGGATCTTTGGAAAGAATTTGCTGCGCTGGGATATCTGGGCTTGAGGCATGAGGAAAAATATGGTGGAATGGCTACGGATACCATCTCCCAAATGATTTTTTATGAAGAACTGGCAAGGGGATCCTGTGGGTTTGCCATGGCGGCAATCATGCAAATTCTCATGGGAACTTACTTCATTGCCCGTTTTGGAAGTGAGAACATCAAACAGAGAATCCTTGTACCAGCGATAAAAGGTGAAAAAATCGGTACGATCTGCTTTACTGAAGACCAGTCCGGTTCTGACTTGGGTGGAACGAGAACCTTAGCGACCAAGGTGGATGGAGGCTGGAGGATCAATGGAAGAAAGCAATGGATCACCAATGGACCGATTGCTGAGTTTTGCACCTGCATGGCAACGGTCGATCCAAAATTGGGACTCAAAGGTCTCAATTTCTACTTGGTCGAAAAAAAGACAGCAGATCGCGATGGGTTCGTCTCCGGCCAGAGGCTGCATAAGTTGGGGTCTCGATGTTCGGTCACAGGTGAATTAGTTTTTGACAACGCCTTTGTTCCTGACGAAAATTTTTTGGGTGACGAGATCGGAAAAGGGGTTCAGTATGCGGGAGATATTCTCAATGAAGTCCGTATCATGACGGCGATGTGTGCCTTAGCCATTGCAAAAGGAGCCATGGATGATGCAAGGGAATACGCCAAAAACCGGATTGCTTTTGGAAATCCCATCAGTAAGTATCAGTTGATCCGGGAAAAGTTTGCAAAATATTGGGCCTGGTATGAGGCCTCCTGGAATTACGCTTACAAATGTGCCTGGATGATTCAAAACAAAATTCCCTGCACCAATGAATGCATGATGGCTAAATATCATGCGACCGAGATGTGTATGTACGCCGTTGAAGAGGCAATGAGAATTTATGGCGGGAATGCCTTCTGCACAGAATATCCTCCGCAGCGTTATTGGAGAGATGCCAAGTTCTTGCTTTATGGCGGCGGCACCCATGAAGTTCTTTGCGATTATTTAGGAAGGATCTTTTGCAAAGAGTGATTAAAAAAATAAAGTACGAGGATTGAGGGTAATAGCGGACCCTGGTTGGGGAGGTTTCATTCATGGAAATCTATGTGCTGGTGAAACAGGTTCCTGATCCGGAAGCGATCATAAAAGTCAAATCGGACTCTGAACTGGAGATCGAAAATAAATATTTCACCAACTTTTTCGATGAAATTGCTATCGAAGCAGGTCTAAAACTGAAAGAAAAGTTTGGGGGCAAGGTCACTGTGTTGACCGTCGAAAATAAGAAAGTGGATGCCCTGAGAAGAGGAATTGCTATGGGCGCGGATGATGCCATTCAGATCACCGACCCTGCCTTAGAGGGCTCGGATCAGTTTGCTATCGCCAAAGCCTTGGCCGCTTATCTCAAAGATAAACCCTTTGATCTGATTTTGGCGGGAAGGCAGGCCATGGACGATGATGCAGGAATCGTCGGACCTGCTGTCGCTGAGCTATTGGGGATTCCACACGTCAATGCGATCATCGGCCTCGAGGTGGATGACCCCAAAAAGGGGGTGAACGTGATCCGAGAAGTAGAGGCTGGGAAAGAAATCCTCTCCTGTTCCCTCCCTGCACTCTTCACTTGCCAGAAAGGTCTGTATAATCCTCGCATTCCTAAGGTGATGAATGTGATGAAGGCCATCAAGGCTCAGATTAAAAAGTTAGATCTTGCTGCTTTGGGATTGACCGCAACCGATGCAGGTGGCCAAGCCGCTAAAATAAAAGTTCAGAAATATTTACCGCCTCCTAAGAGACCGCCCGTGAAAATGATCGAAGAAGATTTTCCGAAGAATGTGAAGACACTGGTTAAACTTCTAAAAGAAGAAGCCAAAGTCATTTGAAATGCGGAATGCGGATTTTGGATTGCGGATCGAAATTCTAATTCTGGAAATCTAAGCTTCTAAACTTTTCAATTCGAGACAAGATTGATTTGGACTTTAATTCCGCAATCCGCAATCCGAATTTCGAAATGGTAAAAGGGAGACCATCATGCCTGATGAGATATGGGTCTTTGCCGAACAACAAGAGGGAAAGGTCAGAAAAGTGACCTTCGAGCTCCTCACCGCCGTGGCAGAGTTTTCAAAAAAGACAAATCAGGCGGTCGGAGTGATCCTTCTGGGAAGCGGTCTTCAACAAGCCGTGAAGGGGCTCACCCCTTATGCTGACAAAATCTATCTTATTGATGACCCAGCCCTTGCTTCATACACTTCCGATGCCTATTTGGTCAATATGGCACCTTTCATTAAAGAACATCAACCCTCTGTTCTTCTGGGAGGAGCCACCTCTACGGGAAAGGATCTTTTCCCAAGGCTGGCCATGCACTTACAAACAGGTTATGCCCCTGACTGCACGGGTCTGGCCGTAGAAGAGAATGGAAAGCTTATAGCCAAACGCCCCCTTTATGGAGGAAAGGTCTTTGCAGAGATAACCTTTTCTGAAGCGAGACCTCAGATGGCTACGGTGAGGAATAATACATTCCTTATCAACGAAAACCTTGGTAAGTCAGCCCAAGTCGTTTCAATTTCCTCTCACATCAATCCTTCTTCATTGAAAAAGAGGGTAATTGGAGTGGAGAAGGCAGCCGGGACGAAGTTAGATATTACAGAGGCCGATGTCGTGGTAGCCGCGGGTAGAGGAATTAAAGGATCTGAAAATTTCAAAATGATTGATCAGTTAGCTGATGTGCTCAATGCTTCCGTAGGAACAACCCGTGCAGTGGTCGATGAAGGGTGGAGAGATCAAAAGGATCAGATTGGAAAGAGCGGTAAGAATATCTCCGCCAAACTCTACATGGCTTTCGGCATCTCGGGCGCTGTCCATCATGTGCTGGGAATTGGTACGTGTAAAACGGTCGTGGCTGTGGATACGGACCCAAATGCCCTCATCTTTAACTATGCAGACTATGGGATCGTTGGAGATCTTTTCCAGATTGTGCCAGCATTAACCGAAGAATTAAAAAAGGTTCTAAAGGAGTAACAAATTGGGAGCTTGGAAAAGTGCCTGTATCAAGGCCGGCCTATGGAAAATAGAACGGGAAAAGGACGGGAATGAGATTAAAGCTCCCACAAAACTCTTCTGCGATCTAAGAAAAAGTGCGGAGTGAGAAACTTACTTCGGGAAGGTGTACCCGAGAAGATTTCTATGAGTATCAGTGAACAGAAAAACCCGATCAGTCTTTGATCGGTGTAATATTGGTTCCGATAGAGATAAGGTGGAGGCCATCAAAAAGGTACACGCTTACCACCTGGAACAAGAAAAAAGACTTTCTGAAGTGGAATCCATCACCGACGGTCGAAGAGTAATCGATAACGGTTGAAATCAAAGGTTGCGAGTTATCGAAATTTCAAATGGTACAAGAAATAATGATATCATTTTAAGTCCCTTGCGTCTACCAATTCCGCCACCCACGCTTTTTCCGTATTTCGTTGCCCGTGAATAGTGTTTCGTTTGAAGCATCAATATACTCTTTGGAGGATCTTCTCAATACGGGAACTCATCTTGCTCTCCCCCAGTTTTTCAGCAGCCCTGAGCTTTTTAGGAACAAGCCACCCGGCCGAGCCCCTTAGAGAGGCTTCACAGGCCGCACCGCTTTGCGCTTGGGCACACGGATCTCAACGTTATAAGGAAGCCCCCCATCTTCCTCGGTCAGGTTACAAATTACTCTCTAAGAAATCGGCCTTATGAAGCCTTGAAGAGGGGGTTGGCTAGGTGGCAATTTGCATCCATTCTATCCAGCCTGGAGAGGATAAGGAAATACTGGGGGTGGGCAAGGGGAACTCATGAATCCCTGTTCATTTTCAATAAATACCTTTTCAATTTGCCATAGAGTCTCTTATGAAGCCTCCCTTGTTTCAAGGAGAAACTTGTGTTAGAAGTGGACGGAATGTATTCCAAAGCCAGGACACGGAAGACGGACACTGACACGATATTTTAATAAGGAGGAAACCCATGCGATCCGATAGTATGAAGAAGGGGCTTGAAAGAGCGCCTCACCGTTCTCTTTTTAGGGCCCTAGGGCTGACGGATGAAGAGATTGAGCGACCCATGATCGGAATTGCCAACTCAGCCAATGAAGTCATTCCAGGCCATCTCCATCTGCATCAACTCTCCGATGCCGTCAAAGCGGGTGTCCGGATGGCAGGGGGGACTCCTCTCGAATTCTTTACGATCGGAATTTGTGATGGAATCATCATGGGGCATGAAGGAATGAAATATTCACTCGGCTCAAGAGAATTGATTGCCGATTCGATTGAATCCATGGCCATGGCTTACCCTTTCGATGGCCTGGTCCTCATTCCAAACTGTGACAAAATCATTCCTGGAATGATGATGGCAGCAGCCCGACTCAATATTCCCACCATTCTTGTAAGTGGCGGTCCCATGCTGGCAGGTGAGTTTCAGGGCAGAGAGATTGACCTGATCACAGTCTTTGAGTCCGTAGGAAAGGTGAAGGTTGGAGAGATGACGGAAAAGGATCTCAAGGAAGTCGAAGGCTGTGCTTGCCCGGGGGTAGGCTCCTGTGCAGGAATGTTTACGGCAAATTCTATGAACTGCCTTGCAGAGGTCCTCGGTTTGGCACTCCCTTATAACGGCACCATTCCAGCCGTCTTTGCTGAAAGAATACGTTTAGGGAAAAAATCAGGGATCCAAATCATGGAGTTGATCAAGAAAAACTTGACGCCTTCTAAAATCCTGACGGTGAAGGCTTTTGAAAATGCTGTCACGGTAGATATGGCTTTTGGAGGCTCCACCAATACCTCCCTTCATCTTTCTGCGATTGCCAGGGAGGCAGGGATTAGACTTTCTCTCCAGGCTTTCAACAAGATCAGCGAGAAGACTCCTCACCTCTGTAATATGTCACCGGGGGGACCCTATCATGTTCAAGATCTACATCACGCTGGAGGCATTCCGGCCCTGATGAACGAATTGAGTCGTGGAGGATTGATCCATCAGAATCCGTTGACGGTTACTGGAAAATCGATTGGAGAAAATCTTAGAGGAAAGAAAATCCTCGATCCAGAAGTGATCCGCCCGATTGAAAAACCTCATCACCCCACAGGAGGTTTGGCCGTTCTCTTTGGGAATTTAGCTCCCGAGGGTGCAGTGGTAAAACAATCCGCCGTGGATGAATCCATGCTGAAACATCGCGGACCGGCCAGGGTCTTCGATTCTGAAGAAGAGGCGACCAAGGTTATTCTCAATAGAAAGATCAAAAAAGGAGAGGTCGTCGTCATCCGTTATGAGGGCCCGAAAGGTGGACCAGGAATGAGGGAAATGCTGGCTCCCACCTCTGCGATTGTCGGCGTCGGAAGAGATCGGGATGTCGCCCTGCTGACCGATGGCCGTTTTTCAGGAGGAAGTCGTGGAGCAGCCATCGGCCACATTTCTCCAGAAGCTGCAGAGGGAGGTCCCATTGCCGTGGTGCGGAATGGGGATCAGATTGAAATTGATATTCCCGAAAAGAAACTCAACCTTCTTCTCTCCGACGAAGAATTGAAAGAAAGATTGTCTAAGTGGAAACCGCCAAAGAGAAAACTGAAGGGTTATCTCAAACGATATGCAAGACTGGTCACATCTGCCAATACGGGCGCAACGTTTGAAGACTAATTTCAGATTGCAGATTTAGGAACTACCCTGCCTGCTGCGGGAATGGAATCAAGTGGTCTTCAGGTTGAAGTCAGGAAGCCTGTTTACACCTCAACCTCTCATTTTCTTAGGACCTGTTCCCTATTGGTGTTTTAAATTTTTTGGTGTCCCCGTCGGAATGGGGTTTCTCTACATCATATCTGAAATGAAATGCTTGCCCCGCAAACCTCTTCAAAACCTCGTCCATCTTTTTGATGAAAAGATCAACTTGGTCATCCTCTACATGAACCGCAAGAAATTTAATAGTGATTTTTGCCATGGTGAGAGCCACTTATTTAGCAGCAAATAATGTGCCATCCATTTTAAAACCCATAATCCATTTAAATTCCTCAATTTGAGAAGATCGTAGAGATTTTCTTCAAGAGGATCATGACAAATTTGCGTTTCTTCTTACAAAATTGATCACGAAACATTGAGTCTGAACATAAGCCTGCCGGACGATGGTCAACAAGCCGGGATTGGGATCTATCATAAATTAGAATGGGAGTTCAACAAAGATTAAAAGGGATGGTTTCTAAAAGATTTTTTCCATTAATCCACAATCGATGTTGAATCATTGTGGAATTAGATTATCTTCCGCTTGATGGAGGCCGTTTTAACCGTTTTGCCTAAAAAATGGGCACATATAAGCCTTGAAATGAATTGGTAAATCTAAGTGTTTCTGGGATCAAACGACAAATGATCCCGCTTTGTCCTCAGAAATTAAGAACCCATCTCTCTTCAACTGAGAAATTACTTTATGGGCAGCCCATCTACTAATATTAAAGTCATGAAGAACTCTATCGTACGATAACCTTTGCCCCGCCTTCAGCTTGCCAGAGCGTTTCATCTTCTTCGGTTGACCATACACTTTGTCTGGAAACTGAAATCTGCTTAGCTCTTGTGGGAAAATTTCTTTAAGAATATCAACTGGTATTCTACTTTCGGATTTTCTCATCTCTCATGCCCTTTCCGTGCTTTGGTATTAGGATCATGTTTCCAGCCCCTTTCCCCTTCATGCCCTGACCCACCACCTTTACCCTCTCTACCACAAGAGTCTTAAAGTTATGTAAATTGCCGATAGCCAGATCAAGACGATGACTATTGCTGCGATCCAATTTCTTCGCTTTTTACTCATAGATTGGAAGCGTGCTTTCTCCCTGCATTCCTCCAAAACTTCTTCAGGAATCATTTTGATGAGAAAGGCAATCCCCGCGGGAACAATTATTAAATCGTCAAGATACCCTATAACAGGGATGAAATCAGGAATTAAGTCTATCGGGCTTAAGGCATATCCGATAATGAGGACGGCGAAGGCTTTTGCATACCAGGGAGTTCTTGGATGTTTAGAGGCAAGATAGAGAACGCATACCTCACTTTTTAACTGCTTCGATTTCGTTTTCCACGATCTTATATCCATTTCCAAAATCTTTGCGATTCCACTCAGGTGTTATCCCCACTTCATCCTTTCCTTATTCATCTGCCGCCCCCCTTACCCTCTTCTTCTCAAAAGACATTCTTGAATTGATTCATTTGATTTCCTCTCTGCATCCTTTACAAACATATGAATTTCCTTCCAAATCGTCAGCTGTGATAGCACGGTCAATTTCTTTCATCATTTCAATATCTTTATTAATGCACTCTACACAGTAAATATCTCCATCTTCGGTGTAGTAACCGACTGCCTCTTCTTTCTCGGTCATTTCTTTCCTCCTTTCATTGGCGAGTACTCCTATTGCTCACAACCACTCTGGTGGGTGGTTCTTGCTGGACGGCCTGGGACATGAGAAGTTCTAATCCTACATTGAGGTTTCTAATAGGTGGATCATTTTGATTTTTTCACTATCCCGATCACATTCGGAACAGGCCGAGCAACGGGTATGCTATCATTTTCATTAAGGCTTATTGCGCGACCAATCCTGTCGAACTCAACATCGTTGGCTGAAAAATACAGGTTGGCTTGTTGTCCTCCCTCCAAATACATTGCATTACGAATTGAAATGGGAAGTGATAGCAATACGTGGCCAAAGTCATACCCTGAGTAAGGAGACTCCGTAAAGATGAACAATGCATTCCCGCTTTTGTCCATGCCGAAAACAGCCATGCTCCATATCTTATCCTGTTTGCTCCAGACATTCTCCTGCCGGCAACTGATCATTCTTATATCCTGGACAAGCGTTTCGTACTTGAACCTTAGCCCTTCAAAGTCTTGGCATTTCAGATCGATAATCTGAATCTCTGGGAGGGCGGATTCGATAGGGTTAAACGCCAAAACGGCTTTGTAAGCCGTGTTAAGCCTTGGGTTGTTAATATGACTAAAGTTCTTCATGTAACCAACGTTTCTTATTCCATCCTGCTGATACATTCCTGCATTGATGGCAGAAATGAGACTATGCTTTTGACACCATTTCTTTGCCGTCATCTTTATTCCACCATGCTCCGAAGCACAGAGAAGTTTGAACGAATAGACCCTGGGGTCGGTCTTCACAATAGTGATTCCTGAATTGTTGATCTTTGCTTTCCCTGGAAACGAAAAGTCCCCGATATATAATCCCTCGTCAACTTTCTTCCACAAATCATCCTTGGATAGGATCGGACGAGGAGATAGAATGGTGCTGAGGATTGCGGTGAGAATAGCAAGTAAAGCAGTTATTTGTTTCATGGACTCCCCTACTCAAAAGTCTATTTCTTTTCGTCTTCTTTACTGAAGACCTCCAGCATCAATTCTTTTTGGGGTCAGCATTCCAATACAGCAGAAATAGGGTCTCAATTTTATCCTTAGCCATACAGCCATTCCATGGGCTATGAGATTAAGAACGGATGGTCTTGATTTCGATAAGAGTGTATTAAATTTGGGGCATGGTGTCAATGAGCATTGGGAAAAGCAAAACTCCCCACCCACAAGACAGGGTTTATGGGGCACCTGTTCCACCTAAAAAAAGTCGCACCTACAACCCTTAGCGTATAGCGCGGGGATTAGGCTTTACCTCGAAAGGTTGAATGGATTGACCTCTTGGAGCAAATCGAGGGAAAAAGAAAAAGTTGGAGTATCGTAAGTTATGCAGAAGCCATTCTGTTATGAGAGAAACGCAGGTAAATTCCTAATAGGTCATCTGCCAATTTTTCGGTCCTCCCTTTAATTTCATACAAACTTGATAAAAAAGACTGAAGGGATTCGTTAATTTTGGTTAAGTTTTCTCCGTTCCTTTTCGAACTTTCTGATATTTTTTTCTCCCTTTCACGACATTCTTCGATAAGATCTTTTAACTTTTCTCTTTCTTCTTCAGTCCACTCTGAAACAAGCTGATCGACTGTCTTCATATTCTATCCTGTATGACATCATTCTATTTGCGAAAGATAGGAAAGACCGTAGCAAAATATATACCGCCTTCGTGAGTGATACAAAAAATCATAAAATAACTCACCTCTTCGAGGACTTAGGCAATTGCAAAAAATCTCTGCAAAAGCTAACCCCCCGAAAAAAGAGAAACGCTTTACTCTTTTTGAAAAAACATTTTCCCTTTTTGGGAAAACGACAGTTGGTCTAAAAGCAGCTTTTGAATTCCTGTTTCAGATCGTTCCACAAGGTAATTTCTTAATCTTCGTTAATTCTTATCAACACTCACTGTTGCAACACATTATCAATAAATTGCTTGGCAGGCAATTCACCGATAACAGAAAGTAACTAAAAAAGGGATAAGGTGATCACCTTATCCCTTTCATTTTTCTTGGAGGCGGCAACCGGATTTGAACCGGTGAATAACGGTTTTGCAGACCGTCGCCTTACCACTTGGCTATGCCGCCTTTGGAGCGGGAAACGGGATTTGAACCCGCGACTTCAACCTTGGCAAGGTTGCACTCTACCGCTGAGTTATTCCCGCATCTTGTCTTGAAAAATAACGTAACCGTGTCCGTGCCACGTGCCCGAGAAAAATTAAATTTTCGTCATTCGTGGTTGACGAAAACGGCACTCCAGATGACATTAAAATTACAGGAATGGGCCACGATTGTCAATAGACAATCTCAAACAACAGTTCGGAGTTCAGCGTTTGGAGTTCGGAGAAAAAAACTGATTCAGACAATGATGGACTTCAGGTATTTCCTGAAATAGTCGACTCCGGAGATGACGGCAATCCCCAAAGCAATCCATAGAAAAACCATCCCGATCGGACGAAAATTGAGGAAAAAATAACTTCCATTGAGGATAAGAAAAAAGATAGAAGCTGCTTCGAAAACCGTCTTATACTTTCCCGAAGCGCTCGCAGAAATAATGATATCCTGAGAAACGGCAATTCCCCTCAGCCCTGTAATGGCAATTTCCCTTCCGACTATGACAATGACCATCCAGACAGGAACCTCTCTTGCAGGGATAAGTGCAATGAGAGCAGTGACGATCAACAGCTTGTCTGCAAGGGGATCAAGAAATTTCCCCAAGGTGGTCACCATGCCACGCCGTCTTGCGAGATACCCGTCGAACGTATCGGTAACGGCGGCTCCGAGAAAGAGCAGTGCGGTGAGGAGTTGATATCCCCGCCCCATGTAAAAAAGGAGAACGAGGATAAGGGGAATCGCTAGAATCCTGAGGATCGTCACTCCATTCGGTAGGCTCAGTATCTGTTGGCGATTGAGTTTTTCCATGAAGACTTTATATAATGGGATTTGGCATTTGGAGCAAGATATCAAAAATTTTGGGATCTCCCGAGCGAGTCCGGGAGGACTAAGGCGTATAGGATTGATAATAGCTCAACACTTTCCTGATATAATCCACTGTTTCCCGATAAGGAGGGATCGAACGTAACTCGCCGACAAGGTTCTCACCCGCATTATAGGCGGCTAAGGAGAGTCGGACATCATTATCAAAAAGGGAAAGGAGATACTTAAAATAGCGGACTCCTCCGTCAATATTTTCTCTGGGGTTAAAGATGTTCGAAACATTCAACCGAGAAGCGGTTTCCGGCATCAATTGCATCAACCCCTTCGCCCCCTTTCTTGAAACGGCAGTAGGATTGAATCCAGACTCCGCTCGAATGATCGCTTTGATCAAGGCAAAATCCACCTGGTATTTTTTTGAAAACTCAGAAATCAGCGGGTCATATTGATTTGAATCTCTTGCAGAGGAGCTCTCTTCATTTCCAGCATCTTCTTTACTCTCACGGATGTAGAGCTTAAATTTGGGGTCTCTCGGGCAATTGGTGAAATGGATGACCCCCCTCTCATCCACGTACCGATAGATTCCGCCCGAGGAAGGAGTGGTCACTAAAAATAAACAAAAAAATATCACTACCGAGGCGATGCAACTCATTAAATTTCGATCCTCTGGGTCAATATATTGGCAAAAAGCTACCATAACTTGTCACTTCTGTCAACAAATTTCAATCCCCAGGTAATTCGTAAAGTTTTTCAACTTCATGAAATTAAAGGGGTTTTATAAATTTAGATTAAATTGACCTGTTTTAATCGCTGCAATCTTTATGCCGGTCAGTTGCTTTCTAAAAAGTGATTGTGGAATGGAGCTGGGTATGCTTGAACCTGAATTGCCTCTCAAGGATTCAAAAAGGTGCAGAAAACGATATCCCCCGCCAAAAGAATGAGCCTTTCTCTACGTCAACGCATTTTTACTGCACAATTTCTCTCTTCCCCCTCACAAGAATTTTCACCTTTTCCCGAAGATCATCGAGCAATGTCCACGCAACGGATCAACAAAGAGGGTTAGCAATGTAGAGACAAACATACCCCCTAAGGTCGCCCCCCATCCCGGCGCACTTCGCCTTAATGAATCACCTCCCCTTTTTAAATCCCCGCAAATCCGATCTTAGAAAACCTCTGAAATTCTATACTTCCCATCAAACATCGATGGGATCCTTATATATTGCAATCCATCAGCCGATCTGACCTGACTCCGGAAAAGTGGCGGAATTGGGGCCCCTATCATGCGTATGCTCCGGTTGCTTCCCCTTGAACATCCGGTATATAAGGACAAAGAATAACGGGATGTAAAAGAGGTCGATGAATGTAGCGGAGAGCATCCCGCCCGTCACAGCAGTGCCAATGGCATTCATTGCGCCGGCACCCGCACCTGTTGCGATGGCCAGCGGCAGGACTCCGAAGAAGAAAGCCATCGAGGTCATGATGACCGGCCGGAATCTCACGCGTACTGCCCCAAGGGTTGCTTCCATCACTCCCTCTCCATGCGACAGTCGTTCCCTTGCAAACTGAATAATAAGAATCGCATTTTTTGTCGTCAGACCGAGCGTGGTGAGAAACCCGATCTGGAAGTAGACGTCATTGTGCAGGCCCCGCAATGAAGTAACCAGCGTTGCACCGAATACACCCAGCGGCAACATCAGCATATTGGCGATGGGGATTGGCCAGCTCTCATACAAGGCTGCCACGCACAGAAAGATGACGAGGATGGAAAAGACATACAGAAGAGGCGCCTGGGAACTCGACATCCGCTCCTGATAGGAAAGCCCGGTCCATTCAAAACCGATCCCCTGCGGTAACTTCGAGACCATGTCTTCCATGGCTTTCATCGCATCACCGGAACTCCTCCCCGGTGCCGGCTCTCCCCATATGTTCATAGACGGAAAACCGTTGAAACGCTCCAGCCTGGGAGAACCCGAGGTCCAGTGGTTGGAGGCAAAGGAGGAAAAGGGAACCATCTTCCCTGCGGTATTGCGTACGTAGAGCCTTTCGATGTCCCTGGGCAGCATGCGATAGGGGGCATCCGCCTGAATATATACCCTTTTCACCCGGCCGCCCTGAATGAAGTTGTTGACATAGGCGCTGCCGAAGGCCCCCGAGATGGTGTCATGGATGGAGGTAATCGGAACCCCAAGGGCGCCGGCCTTCTCCCAGTCCACGTCGACCCGGTATTCGGGTACATCTTCCATGCCGTTGGGTCGGACTTTGACCAGACGCTTATCCTGGAAAGCCATGCCAAGAAGCTGGTTGCGGGCCTCCATCAGCTTTTCGTGACCGAGTCCGCCCCGGTCGAGCAACTGGAAGTCAAACCCGGTTGCATTGCCCAGCTCGATTACCGAAGGCGGCGGGAAGGCAAAGATCTGGGCATTGCGGATCTTAGAAAAGGCCCTCCTGGCCCGTTCTGCAATGGCTTTCACCTTCAGGTCCGATCGGTCGCGGAGTTTCCAGTCTTTAAGCATGATAAATACCATGCCATTGGTCTGAGCTCTTCCCGAAAAGCCGAAACCGGTAATTGCCATACACGATTCCACCGCCTCTTTTTCATTCTCCCGGAAATAACGCTGCACTTCGTACACGATCTTCTGCGTCTGCTCCATGGTGGAGCCCGTCGGCAACATGACCTGGGCGAGGAGGATCCCCTGGTCTTCGTCGGGGACGTAGGACGTGGGCATACGAAGGAAGAGAATCCCCACAGCAACCACGATCAAAACATAGACAATGGCGTAAGCGTAGCGCAGCAGTTTCTTCGAAAAGGAGTGTTCCACTATTTTTACATACCAGTCTCTGGTGCGGAAAAAGATGCGATCAAACCACGAAAAAAAAGGCCGTAGGAAAAAGACCGCATTTTCCGCGGGTTCATGCCCTGCGGCCACCGGTTTGAGGAGGGAAGCGCAGAGGACCGGCGTCAGGATCAATGCCACCACCACCGACAGGAGCATGGAGGCGATGATGGTCACGGAGAACTGGCGATAGATGACGCCCGTCGAGCCGCCGAAGAAGGCCATGGGGCCGAACACGGCCGAGAGCACAAGCCCGATGCCGATCAGGGCGCTCGTGATCTGTTCCATGCCTTTGCGGGTGGCCTCCCTGGGCGAAAGCCCTTCCTCGCTCATGATTCGTTCCACGTTTTCCACCACCACGATGGCGTCGTCCACCAGAAGGCCGATGGACAGCACCATGGCGAACATCGTAAGCATATTGATGGAGAAGCCGAAAAATCCCAATACCGCGAAGGTCCCCAGGAGCACTACCGGCACGGCGATGGTCGGGATCAGGGTGGCCCGGATATTCCCCATGAAAAGCCACATGACCAGGAAGACCAGCAGGATGGCCTCAAGGAGGGTCTTCAGCACCTCGCCGATGGCTACCTTGACAAAGGGGGTGGTGTCGTACGGGTAGACGACCTTCATCCCCGGAGGGAAGTACCCGCTCATCTCCTTCATTTTCGCCTTGACCGCATCGGCCGTATCCAGGGCGTTTGCGCCGGCGGCCTGCCGGATAGCCATGCCGGCCGAGGGTTTGCCGTTGTAAAGAACATCCATGTCGTAGGAGTCTGTTCCCAGCTCCGTTCGTCCTACATCCCTGATCCGTACGATCGAGCCGTCCGGATTGACGCGGACGGGAATGGCGGCAAACTGATCAGGGGTCTTCAGCATGCTCTGGACGATGATGGAGGCGTTCAGGCGTTGACCTTCCACTGCCGGCGCCCCGCCGAACTGGCCGGCTGAAACCTCGACGTTGTAAGACTGAAGCGCGGCGATCACGTCATCGATCGTCAGATTATAATCGACTAACCGGTCGGGGTTCAGCCAGATACGCATGGCATACTGGGTTCCGAATTCTTCCACCTCGCCCACGCCGGGGACCCGTGCCAGAACCTTCTCCAGGTTGGATTGGGCATAGTCCCTCAAGTCGTTGCCGTCCATGCTGCCGTCTTCCGAAATCAGGCCCACGATGATCAGATAGTTTCGGGTGGCCTTGCCGACGGTGACACCCTGTTGCTGGACAACCACGGGCAGGCTCGCCATGGCAAGCTGGAGCTTATTCTGCACCTTTGCCCACGCAAGGTCCGGATCGGTCCCCGGGGCAAAGGTCAAATCGATTTCGGCATTTCCGGACGAATCGCTGGTAGCGGACAGGTAGATCATCTTGTCGAGGCCGGTCATCTTCTGCTCGATGATCTGAGTGATGCTGTTTTCCACGGTCTCTGCCGAGGCCCCGGGGTAAGAGGCCCGAATGTAGATCGACGGAGGCGCGATGGGAGGATACTGCGATATAGGCAGATTATAGATGGCGAGGACGCCCGCCAGCATGATGATGATGGCGATGACCCAGGCGAATACGGGCCGATCCAGGAAGAATCTCGATAACATCAGGTACCTCCGATTAATTTGCTTTTGCAGCCGGCTGAACCGTCTTCTCGGTCCCTGAACCATCCTTCCGACTGGCATCGAATGGGACAGCCTTTACGGAAGCCCCCGGCCGAATTCTTTGGCTCCCCTCGACAATCAGACGGTCACCCGGATTCAATCCCTCGCTGACAAGCCATCTGTCGCCTATGGCGCGAGCGACCGTGATCATCCGCTGCTCGACCTTGCCCGAGCCGTCCACGATCAGCGCGACGGGATTCCCCTTCGGGTCGCGGGAGACCCCTTGCTGCGGGACGAGAATGGCGCGGTCAACGACGCCTTCCTGGACAACGGCACGCACATACATTCCGGGCAGAAGCGTATATTTAGGGTTTGGAAAGACCATCCGGAGGATAAACGATCCGGTGCTTGGATCAACCGTGACCTCGGAGAACTTCAGGATCCCTTCCTGCGGGTACGGTGTGCCGTCTTCAAGAAGCAGCTTCACCCGTGCCTGGTCGGGACCGGTGCCTTTGATCCGGCCGGCTGCGATGTTCCGTTTAAGCTGCAGCAGGTTGGCGCTCGACTGTGTTGCGTCTACATAAATCGGATCAAGCTGTTGGATCGTTGCGAAAGGGGAACCCTGATATGCTGTTGCGAGAGCGCCTACAGTCACATTGGATTTGCCGATGCGACCCGATATCGGCGCCGTAATGCGCGTGTATGCCAGATTGATACGGGCGGATTCAACAGCGGCTTTCGAGTAATCGATATCGGCCTCGGCCTGTTTAAGGGCAGCGACCGCATTATCGAAATCCTGCTGGCTGATCGCTTTGACGGCAATCAACTCCCTGTAACGCTCGGCTTTCAACCGGATGGGCGGGAGATTGGCTTCGCTCTTCGCAAGCGCAGCGACGGCATTGTCGTAGGCCGCCTGATAGGGCGCCGGATCAATCCGGTAAAGTACGCTGCCGGCTTTGACGTCGGAGCCTTCGTTGAATAGACGCTCTTGGACAATGCCATTTACCTGCGGACGAATCTCCGCGACAAAGTAGGCAGATGTCCGACCAGGCAATTCGGTGGTTAGCACGACGCGCTCGGGATTGACGGTCACAACGGCAACCTCGGGGAGGCCGGGCTTGGGAGCAGCCTGCTGCGAGCCGCAACCAGACGTTATCAGTCCCACGACAAGTACCCCCATGGCGGCAATTCGTTTGACTCTGTAATTGATTTGCATACAACACCTCATAGCCGTGTGTGGAGATCTTCGAATCTGTCGTTGTGCCCGTTAGGTGGTCTACTTCCAGGACCCATCCGCCCCCCGTCGCCTTGAACAGATTCACCAGCGCCTGAAATAGGGACCCCGTTGTCTGGGCCTGGGAGAACTCGGCGTTGAATAAACTGCGCTCCGGATCCAGCAACTCGATGTAAGTCGTATAGCCGTTGTCAAAGCGCAACCGGGCAATTCGGGCGTAATTGCGGAGAGTCTCAACCGAAGGGCGCCGGTAGTTTGGACCCACCGGACATCCGAACAATTCAAGAGTTATTAGAAATAGTTGCCTCTCGCCTGCCTGCGGCAGGAAAGCTAAGCGCTTAGCGTTCTTTATTTCTTACGGATACATCCTCCCCATGGCTCTTTCCAATTGGGCCTTGGCGACGTTAAAATCGCTCAATGCGCCGTAGTAGTTTGTCCTTGCCTGGGCCAGTAACGTCACGGCGTTTACGACATCGGTCTGGGTTGCCACCTGGTATTTATACCTTTCCTCGTTCATCCTTAAATTTTCCTCAGCCTGCTCAATGGACTTTTCGGCAGTGTTGATATTCTTTTCCGCCACCTGCATGTTGAGATAATCGTTCTTCACTTCCAGTGTAATGGAATCGATGGTCTGATTCTTGGTATCTTCGGCCTGGGTGACCTTAACCTTATTCTCTCCGACCTTGAACGCCGTATTCCCCCAATTCCAAAGCGTGAATGTGGCTAAAGCCTGAACCATCCACCTGTCACTTTGTATGCCGCTATCCGTCGTCCACCAGTCAGAGGACCGACTATAGTTACCGGTGAGGCTGATCGTCGGGAAGAATCCGCTCCTCGCAATCTTGACATTCTCCTTTGCCTGGTCGATATTCAATTGAGCGGTTTTCACCTCTGGCCTCAAGCGCAGCGCCTCTTCAAGAGACTGCTCGAACGACAGCGGAAAGGCTTTGTGTAAAAGAATGTCTACCACCTCGAAGGGTGTATTGACCTCTCTCCTGAGCAGTATATTGAATGAAGCCTTGGCCGTGGCCAGATCATTCGCCGCCTTAACCAGTGACTGCCTGGCATTAGCCAAATTCACCTCAGCCAGAAGCACATCATTTTTTGGAACAATTCCGACGTCAAAGAAAGCTTGTGTCACCTGGAGCTGAGCCTCAAAATTTTTGACTTGCTGCTCAGCCACTGCCAAGAACTTCTCAGCCCTTAAGATCGTGAAGTACCCCACCCGCACCTGAAGAACCAGATCCTGTTTGGCCGTCTCCAAACTCTCTTTTGAGAGATCAACTCCTAACTTCGCTGAACGATAAGTGGCCAGGTTAAACCCTCCGGTAAAAAGGGGTTGATTGACTGTGGTATTAAAATTGTAGACGTTACTGTTCACAGTTTGGATGAGCCCTGTAAGATTTCCCCCCAAGTTGCCAATAATATACGGATAGCTCCATTTGGTATAACTATATTGACCCGTCCATTGAGGGAGGAAATTGGTAATCGCTTCCTTACGTCTGAATTCAGAACCCTCAACCCCCACCACGGCAGAATGGACAGTCAGACTCCTTTCCATGGCGATCTTGATGCTTTCCTCCAGGGTGAGAGGTGCCTGAGATTCTTGCGCCCAAACAACACCTGTAGAAACCATTGCCCACAAAATATACCCGATGAAACATTTCATTCTCATTGATCTATCTCCTCCTTTCCATTTGCCTAACGCCACCTAAAAACATTTCCAAAACCGTATTCAACTTTGAAATGAGCGGATAAGGCTCGCGACTGATCATCCACTCGAAGACAAAGGAATTGACAATGCCCACTAAAGCATGAGCCAAGTCCATGGGGTTCATGGATCTGAACTCTCCTCTTTCGATCCCCTGTCTCATGACCTCAGCGAGGATGCTAATGTAGGCGACCATCTTCTCGTGGAGGCCTTTCCCCAACTCATCTTTGACTGTCCACTCAAAGCGATTCCGTTCCGAAATATAAATCCTGAAAAAATCCCGGTTCCGTTCAAAGAATTCGAACTGGAGACTCCAACACCTTTTTGATCCTCTCGACAGCAGAGGTCTTCTGCGAGAGTTCGGCTTTGACCAAACGATTGATCTCCTCCACCTTCTCGTCGATGAGGGTGAAGTAGAGTTCCTCTTTCGATTTGAAATATTTATAGAGGGTCCCCGTCCCGAACTCTGCCTCGCGTGCAATGTCGCTCATCGTGGTGGGAAAAAATCCTTTCGCAGCAAAAACCTTTTCTGCTGCCGAGAGAATCTCTTCACGATGGGCCAAATATTCCCTCTCTTTTCTGCTTATTCTTTCCGTCTCCATCATTCACATACCTTTAGACGAGTGTTTAGAACATTTATTCACTATTTGAATGATAGTTCATTTTATTGTAAAAAAAAAGTTCTGTCAAATTAAATTTTCGGTTGAACCTCCTTCATCTTCTTCGATTCCGAATGATTCAACCACACCTTGAAGCAATTCACTCATCTCTCCTCATTTCCTTAATTGAGGGATACTGGATCGCAATGTCTAGTTGATCTCCGCTGACTTAGGATTTGGATGAAACGGAAACAACCTTTCCGCTCACCTCCAGAGTATGAACCATAACCCCTTTTAAGGATTCAAGGATGCCCAGATAAACGGGTGAATGTTTGGGTACGCAGATTCCCTGAATCAGTCTGTCTTCATGTTCTTCGGAATAGGCATTCACAACTTCAAAAATGGACTTCCCCTCTTCTCCAATTCGTTGGCCGAGGAGTTTGTTCTCGGCAGTAATGAGATTCGGAAGGTATTCTAAAAGTCTCATGGCCTCTTGGAAGATGTCGTTCACCTCTTTGACCGCCCGATCACTGAAGAGGATATGGTTTTCAGACTTGCCCCTTAACCGATCCAAAATTCCTTCAATATCGTAAGTCATTCGATCGAAACTGGAGGCGATGGAGAGATAAGGTTTCGCCCACCCCTTCCCTTTCTCACTCGACGGACTCTTTGAAATGATAAAACTGGTCAGCTCTGAGGAACATTGGAAAATCCTATTCTTGACATCCTCCGCCTCTTTGAAAGATTTCCCCGTTGGCTTTCGAAATGCCTCGAAAGCCAAGTTCAACATTTTCATCAGATTTTGACAGACCGGAATCATCTTCTCTTTTATTTCTTTATCCATCTCCCTCCTCCCTTGATGGAAAAACCACAGCTCCCAAATCAGGCGGCCACACCTGCCTGCCGGTAGGCAGGGAGGGCCGCCCCTACATACGCATCCTTCCTTTTTATCAAAGTATCCATCAAAACAGTTTCAGCTGCTCTTTTGATTCCTCTCCTACATGTCTCTCAGGGAAAAGATCGATTTTCCCATAAACGCCATCATGGCCCGGAATGATCGAAACCTTTCCCTGCCTCATTCGGACAATCCCATCCAGGACATGTGGGGGAACAAATGAGGCCAATTCATCAGGAGTGGAATCGAGAAGAATTCTTAACTCTGATCCCCCTCTCTCGATTAACCTTTCATACTCAGCCTCCACCCCCTTGGTCCCAACCCGAACACCCAGCGCTCCGGCAATGATCTCTTCTAATGGGATGAGGTGGATAGAAGGGATGGCATTCTTCGGAATAAACCCCTCCGAACGATCAGCGAGTTCCTCCACTCGATGCATCACCCCGACCGTCAACTTCTTATGACAGTTCGGGCAGAGGTAGTGACTCGCCTTCGTTTGGGAGGGAGAGAAGATCACGCCACATTGACGATGGCCATCATAGTGATATTTCCCTTCCTGTGGAAAGAATTCGATAGTGAAGAGAAGTTTCTTGCGGTCTTTCTTCCGAATGGTATCAGCGATTTCCCAATAATCCAACGCACAGTCGAAGGCATTCGCCTCCCTTCCCAACCGATTCGGAGAGTGGGCATCTGAATTGGAGAGGAGGGTAATGGAATCGAGAGCCGATAACCTCCAATTCATTTCAGGATCCGAGGAGAGACCTGTTTCAATAGCATGGATATGGGAGGACATTTCTCCAAAACATTCCTCAATGGAGTCGAATCCTGAATTGGCTCCAAAGATCGAAAACCACGGTGTCCAGGCGTGGGCAGGGATGACCAAGCAATCTCCGGAAATATCTAAAATCATCTTCGCCAGTTCTCTTGCAGTAAAACTGAAAATGGGTCTTCCATCTGAGGAGAGCTTCCCAAGGTTACCCAATTTAGAACGAATGGCCTCGACCACTTCGAAACTGGGCGCGAAAATGAGGTTGTGAATCCTTCTCACCTTTCCATTCTGAGTATAGATATTGCTCACCTCGGTGGTCAGAATATAACGGATTGTTTGATCCCCCTTTTTCAACCGGAGAAGGCCATTTCCTAAGGGTTCTAATTTTGATCGCAACTCGGCAAAATAGGTGGGGTGTGTGAAGTCTCCTGTTCCGAGAAGGCCAATTCCTTTTTTGTTTGCCCACCGAGCAAGCGTCTCTACCTCCATATCCCTGCTCGTGGCTCGACTGAATTTAGAATGAATGTGAAAATCAGCAATGAACCGCATACGCCTTCAAATTCCAAATCCCAAATCTCGCACGAAGTGATGAACCAAAGGTGAATAAATACCAAATAAATCCCAAATTCCAATTTTGAATGACCGAAACAATTTCATTTTGAATTTCGAATTTGGATCATTGGAATTTGTTTGATATTTGGTGCTTATCTAAATACGCTTAAATTTTTTAGCCGGCTTGGCGAAAACTATCAACGTTGGTAAAATGTCTCAGTCGCCGGATGGCTTCCATTTTTTCCCGATCTCCTACCTTGGCTTTATCAATCGCACCTTTTAATACTTGAATCGTCTGATCATAGACTTTTCGATCGACGGGATAGGGATGGCCATCTTTTCCGCCATGAGCAAAACTGAATCGAGTTGGGTCTTTGAAACTGGGTCTGACCCCGTGAATCAGCTCTGAGATCAAACTCAGCGCCCGAAGGCTCTTAGGGCCAACCCCTTTGATCCCGAGAAGCTGCTCAAAATTGTTTGGCGAACGGTCATAGATTTGGACAAAAATCTTCTCCAATCTCCCGAGACAGGTCTCTTCCATGGGAATGGAATGCTGTGGAGGGAGATTAAGTTCCATGGCTCTCTTCCCCTCGGCAATCAGAAATTCTGGTTTCTCATGGGAAAGCTCCGTGATGGATTGCCTGGCTTTTTCACTCTCTTGAGCCACAAGATTTAAACCCTCTTTTCTTTGGTCACAACAGACTGCCCAGTGCGGTTCACAGACAAAATCCTTTATCCCCTGACTGAACCAATGATACCTTCGGGCATATCGGGTTTCCTCATTCATGCCTTGTTGAATGACTGCCCACTGTCCTGATTGGGCAAAGAAGAAAGTGTGATGATAGATTTGGTACCCGTCCTGAACGGCTGCGCTGTCAACCTTTGCAGACATTCGGCTTGCATAAATAAGAGGGGTCGCATCAATCGCTCTTTGACCACAAATCTCTTCAATTTCGACGGGAGTTCTTCTGGAGACTCTTCCTTTCCCTCCCGCAATGAAGAACCCCAGTTCCTTTTCCATCCCTTTGATACCTTCTTTCAGTGCACCACAGACTGTCGTCGTTACGCCACTCGAGTGCCAATCAAACCCTAATGCACAGCCAAAGGCCTGGAACCAGAAAGGGTCGGAAAGTCGCGAAAGCATTTCTTCCGTTCCATAAGCATCGATGACGGAAAGGGTGATCTCCCTCGCAAGACTCCTCATCCTTTGAAAAAGCCAAGAAGGGGCCTTCCCATAGTGGAGCGGAAGATGAGCCATGCCAGTCTTCATTCCATACTATCCTTTCCCCGGATTATTGAACGCCTTTTCGAAATAGCAGATGCAAATCTCCGATGCTCACCCTTTGAAGTCCCTGACCTTCGGTTATTTCTTTCTGGAAACGATGATGGGCACTTTCAATGAAAGTTTGGATACTCTCCGTTCCTAATCGAAGGCAAACTAAACAGACCAGGAGGGTTTGCGAAAGGAGGCTTGCTTCTTTCCCGCAAACAGAGCACTGTTTTCCCTTTTGAGCCGCAGCCTTTTTAAAAACCACCATTTCGCCCCGTTAGAAATCCCTGTAATATAACCTTTCGCCTTCTAATGGGGTCACCCCACGACCTTGTTGACAACGTCGTGTTCTCTCACTCGACCATTCACCTTAATCCCGATATCTGCACCCGGCCCTGCTTCCTGAACATTTTTATTCTCAATCTGCATCGAATCGATGGTCTGAGTGATGTCGGTAGTATGGCCGGTGATGTGGATGGTGTCACCAACCTTTAGCGACCCCTCTGATAACTGGATTGCTGCGACACTAATCTTTCCAAAAAATTTGATAATTTCTCCTACCTTCTTCTCTTCCATCTTCTTCCTCCTTTCTTAAGATTTAAATGCGACACCGATTTTTTCCAAACCTTCAAGAACCTCGCCTATCTCAATCCCTCTCAGGCATTCCAAGTCTTTGCATTGAAAGAATCGCTCTTGAGGACAGGGAGAACAATGGACATCTCTGGAAACCACAAATATCTCTTCTCCCCTCGGCGACCAAACCCTTTGATCCGTGGGCCCAAAGATGACAATCGCAGGAAGTCCTAATGCAGCCGCCATATGGGAAATACCGGAATCATTCCCGACAAAGAACCGGCATCCTTCCATCACGGATGCCAGTTGGAGAAGTGTCAGTTTATCTGCCAGAATGGGTGCGGCAAGGCCCATTCCCTCAAAGGCCTTCTTGACTTCTGGCCCCTCGGCCGGACCAAGAACGATGAGGATTCTTGAGCCGAGATGATCCTGAAGAGTATGAGCAAGGTTTAAGAATCGATCAAGAGGCCAAACTTTTTTCTTGCCCCCGCTACCGGGATGGAGGAGGATGACTTTCGATCGCTCTTCCGAAGTCACCCCTCTGGTTTTCCAGAAATTCCCTGCCCATTCTCGATCCGACTCTTTCAAATGGAGTTTGGGAATTGACCCGGATGCAGGAAACCCGTTTTGGGCAAATTGTTTGAGGAGGTGATCGGTTAAATGAACCTTCTCATCCCAGGGGGGAAACGAATTGATGTGAAGAATTCGACCCTGACAAACCCTCCTCAGATTCCCGATGACCGTTCCATTTTCCCCCTTTCCAAAGACGATGACGAGATCAAATGTTCCAAAATATTGCGAGAGAGGAAAATCCAGAGGTCCTTCTTGCACAAAGAAAGAGGCCATCCCTTTTTGATCGATGGAGAGGATCTCCTCGGCATAGAATCGCTTTTCGACCAGCTCCAGAATTCTGGGATATCCCATGATGACCAATTTGGCATGTGGAAAAGCATGGTGAAGGGTTTCGAGGGCAGGCAAGGCGAGAATAAAATCGCCCAGGGCGCCCTGATGAATCACCAGGATGGATTGAACCCCGGGTGCTTTTGGGAGACGGGGAGAGACCATCAGCGATCTTCCTTCTCGTTCAGGAGATTCTTTCCAAACGCCTTTGAATGTGTTCATCGTCGGGTGTGATCCGGAGGATTTTCCGATATTCCCTTCTTGCCTCCTTCCATCTTTTCTGATCCTCATACACGACACCCAAATTGATCCTCGCAAAGAGATAGTTGGGGTTGATGCGAAGGGCCTTCTTCAATTCAAAGACGGCTTCCCTATATTGTTTTCGATCATTGTAGAGAAGAGCCAGATGATAGTGGAGATCTGCATACCGAGGGTTCAACTGGACTGCCTTTTCCATATAACGAAGGGCCTCTCGAGTACGGGACATTAAGCCATAGATATAACTGAGGTTGGCATATCCCATGCCATAAGAAGGGTCCATCTTCAAAGCCTTCTGAAATTCCTGAATCGCCTTGGAGTAGGCTCCCTGATAATAATAGACGGTTCCAAGGTTCGCATGAAAAATAAATTCATCTGGTTTCAGCCTTGAAGCCTTCTTAAGTTCTTTGACCGCCTGCGCAAATTTCCCTTTTTTGGCAAGATTGAGACCGATGAAGTTGTGGAATTGAGCGTAGGGATCCAAATGAACCTTTTTCAAGGCGCTCTCCGCCTTCTGATCGAGGTGAACGGCCCCTCTCTGCCACACCCCTTTCTTCCGATAATAGTCCCGGTAGTGGGAATGGTACCGAATCGCCTTACGAATACGTGCCGTCGCTTCCTTCTGCCTTCCCGTTTGGAGGTACAAGATTCCTAAGACATGATGAAGAAAACCATCCCCGGGATGTCTCTTCACCTCGGAGAGGAAAATCTCTTCGGCTTTCTTCCATCGCCTCATTTCCATATACAGAAAGCCCAAATTGAGAATGGCCTCTCGATATTTTGGGTTGAGGCGGAGGGCCTCTAAAAAATGGCGCTCCGCTTTTTCCATTTTTCCTTCAACCATCAAGAGGAGAGCGAATTGATTTTGGAGATCTGCATAATGAGAATGGATTTGGACCTCTTTTTCAATCTCACCTAAAAGCCGCCAATAGATTGGACTCCGTCTAGTTTTCATTTCTTTCTTCCCTTTTTATAATTTTGACATGGAACCAATGCCCTTTCTCTTTTCTCCAGTTGTTAAGCTGAAAAATCACATCCGAAACCCCCGGTATGCGCCGGATCTTCTTTTCTAAGGAATAGAGTGTATTCGCTGTGAAATCTTTTACCTTGTCTGCATCCCACGATGGGTCAAAACGAGAAATCTGAAAAGTCCCCTGAATGTAAACCACCCCCTTCACCGTACCAAAATCCATTTGGGAAGCATCGATATCGGTACGACTCAGCATCCGTCGGATATTCGCTTGAATGACAAAATCTTCCTTTAACATGGCAATGATTGAGCTTGGCAATAATAATGAAACATTATCCATTTCATTACATCCCCTCACCCTCCCCTCTCTCCCGATTGCGGGGGAGAGGGTAAAAGGGAGGGGATCTAATGTGACGGCAATCTCTGTTCCATTATTTACATGAAAGGGAAGCTCCCCGGCCACAGGCCGGAGCTTCCCGGGCACGTAGTGGCGAGCGGAAAGCTCGCAAAAGAAATATCGTTTTAATTGTGCCCCTTCCTGCCTGCCGGTAGGCAGGGACCCCGCCTACAAAGCGGGGCTTGCGGGGCACTTGCCGGTCAATAATAGTTGATTTCTCTGACCTTAAGAGGGGTCTGAATCTTTTTCCAATGCCCTCTTGATCGCATCTAATAACTCCTCCGGGTCATAAGGTTTTTTAATGTAAAAACGGGCTCCCAGTGTCATGGCCTTTTCCTCTGAGTTCTTCTCCGGACTCCCCGTCAGGAAGATAACGGGAATGGAAGAGGTATTTATGGAGCGCTTCAATTTCTCAGTAACGCTGAACCCGTTTCCGGCTGGCATTCGGATATCGAGGAGGATGAGATCCGGTTTTTCTTTGTGGGCCATAAAAATGCCTTGAGCCCCATCAAAAGCGGTGACGACCTCATATCCAGCTCCTTGAAGCCGGATCATCAATGCCTTGAGAATATCCCGCTCGTCGTCCACAATGAGAATCTTCTTTTTCTGTTCCATATCCCCCCTCATTCTACCCGCTCAATTTATTCCCCCTCTTCTATCTTTTTCCAATAAGGTGATTCCCCTTGAAGCCAAACCAACATCGCATCCCTTCTTTGATAAAATGTTTCCATCTCTCCTTTCCCGATGGGAAGACCTGCAGGAAAAGTCTCTCTCAAGGGATTCCGGAATTGCCCGTCTTTGGCCAACCGATAGTCCAGATGAGGTCCTGTCGAAAGACCGGTCGATCCCACATATCCGATGACCTGTTTCTGCCTCACCTTCACTCCCTTTCCGATCCCGGGGCCGAAACCAGAAAGATGACCGTAATAGGTCATATAACCATTCATATGGCGCAGGATCACCTGGTTCCCGAATCCATCGTTCCACCCGCAGGAGGTAACGGTTCCATCTGCCACGGCCCAGATCGGTGTTCCGGGTGGAGCCGCATAATCCACACCGAAATGAGGCCTCAATCCTCCTAGGATAGGATGGAGTCGTGCCCGGCTGAATTTGGAGCTGATCCGGCTAAACCTTAAAGGAACCTTTAGAAATGCTTTCCTCAAAGAAACTCCTTTCTCATTATAATAGCCATCATGATATCGTATCCCTCTAATGAATTTTTCTCCCCTCTGATATTCCACGGCATGGATGGTTCCATATTGGATGAATTGGTCTCCTTTATAGATCTTCTCCACGACCACTTTGAATCGGTCCCCTTCCCGGACGTCCTTATAGAAATCAATTTCCCAGGCCAGAATTTCAGCAAAGCCGATGGTCAGCGGGTCTTGCTCTCCGGCCGCATCCATCGCCTCGAAGAGAGAAGAACGAATTTCTCCGACGACCTTCACCAGATGGGTTTCGAGGGAAACCTCCTTCCTTTGAGCCACATATCCCTGGGAATCCTTTTCAATCTCATAAATCTCCGTCGGACTCGCTTCATAAACAAACTTCACCAATTCCCCCTTCCCATCGGTAATGAACCGGTAAGTTCCTCCTTTGATCTTTTTAAAATTCACGTAGGGTTTCAATTTCGAAATGATCAGATCGATCCATCGAAGAGGAATCTTCTTCTCCGATAAGGATTGGAAAAGAGTGCTTCGTTCTTTCACCGTCCCTTCGACGGTATAAAGTTGTGGTTCCTGGGCCGTCGGTGGAGTGGCGTCAGGAAGGGCAGCAGGAAACGGTGGAGGAGCGGGAGGAAGGACAAAAAAGTAGATCAGGAGGAAAAGACCGACCAGAAAGGATCCTGAAAGAAACATCCACCTCTTTCTCCTCCTTTTGGCCTCAAAAGGTCGCCGTTTGAACCGATTCAACTTTTTAAACTCAACATTCTCCATTCTTATTACCCAGGGCATATAATAGTTTACTTCCCCCCTTTAGAAAAGGGGGGGGGATTTGAAGGCTGGGAAAATCCCCCTAAATCCCCCTTTGCAAAGGGGGATCTTAAAGCGGTTCAGAATAAATGCTGAGAGAAAATCATAATAAGATGCAAACTATTTTATGCTCCCCTTAATAACGCTTCATTCTCTATCCCACGTCTCTTAAGAAATGAGCGGCATCTTCAGGGGGCGTGGGATTGACAAAGAAACCCGTTCCCCATTCAAACCCTTCTCTTAATCCAATCCGCAATCGGGTTTCGATATGCCAGTGGTATTCTGCCCGGTGGAATCGATCTCGAACAGGGGAGGTATGAAAGGTAAGACTGTAAGGGGGATCAGAGAGAAGTTTATAAAAAGAATAAAACAGCGACTGGATCCCGACGGAAAGATCTGCTATCTCTTCTTCCGTAATACGCTGAAAATCTGGGCAGTGAACCTTCGGAACGATCCAGGTTTCAAACGGGTAGCGTGAGGCGAATGGTGAGAAGATTAGAAAATGGACGGTTTCCAAAATCACCCTTTTCTTCATAGAAATTTCTTCCTTGATAATGTCACAGAAAATGCAGCGTTCCTTGCGTTGATAGTAATCTATTGTCCCCCCGATTTCCTCATCAATCCTCTTCGGGATGACCGGCATGGCCATGATATGGGAGTGGGGGTGGCGATTGAAAATGCCGGGATGATTTTTAAGAATCAGGAACTGCTGGAATCGCTGATCCTTCTCCAGGTCGATCAGCCTTTCTTTATAAGCCTGGAGAATTTTCTCAATCTGCCTGAGTTCCATGGTGGCCAGGCTCTGATCGTGATCAGGGGTTTCCACGACGATCTCATGGGCACCGATGGCTTCCATGACATCATACATTCCTTCAGGTCTTCGGTCGTAGTCCCCTTCGATACGGAAGAAAGGAAACTTGTTCGGGATGACCCGTACCGACCATCTCCCTCCATCACGGCTTAATGAAAAAGTTTCTTGAGGGGTCATCCCTTCGTTGCCCGGACAGAAAGGACACGCACCTTCCGCCTCCTGGAGGCGATAGGGAGGTTTGAAAGGAAGGTAATCCGATGGACCCTTTGGGTGGTCGTTGGTGACCACCACCCACATTCTGGTAACGGGTTCTCTCCTCAGTTCTGCCATCGCACTCACCTCAGGAAAGGAGGGATTGGTAAATATATTGTCTTCCCCGATGGGGTTCGTCTCTTCCCGTCATCGGCCCCTCCACCCGCATCACAAGGCGTTTCTTATAAAGATTGAGAAGCCGCGTGCCGCTCGTGTTCATCTCAATCTCTTCCTCCTCGGATAATTCTCTCAGGGTCAACTGCCTCTTCTTCATTACTTGGTTTAAGGTGTGGATCAAATAATTATTCAGAGAACCGATGATTTGCCATCCTTCCGGCCTCGTGGTCAAAACGGCCAATTTTTTTCTTTCCAAGGCCACCCCGATGTTTTCCGCCTGAGAGGGGCTGAGGTTCTTCAGGACGAGGAACTTCTCCCCATATTCACCGCTCCACAGCCGGGAGATCATCTTGGCCACCACCTCATCGGCCCAGGAAAAATCGACGGATCCCATCCCCGAGAAATCGAGGACCACGCGGAGAGATCCTTTTTCTTCTCCCAAAATCTTTTCGAGGGCCTCTCGAATCCGGACGCCTCGTAAGCGGCCGGTCATGTCCTTCGATCCGTTCTTCAAAACCGTGTGGGTTAGTTTCTTCAAAGAAAGGGTCCGCTTTTCCATTCTTTTCCTTCAATTGATTCAGTTGAATCAACTAATCATAAATTTTCCATTTTGTCAAGGAATTTTTGAGAGAATCTTGAAAAACGATCTCTCTTGATTACACAGGTTTCAATAACTGATTAAATAAATTCCCCTTGCTTTCAATGCGTTTCTACCAGGAACCCCCTCCCCCTTGATGGGGGAGGGTGGGGGTGAAAAGACAAATTTGAGACCCCCCCCTTCACCCTGTTAGATAAGATTTCGTCTATACCAACGTCAGACATATATATTTCTTTATCTAACAGGGTGAATCCTCTCCCACTGAGAGGAGAGCAATATTTTTGGTGATATTCTAAGTTGATTTTCTATATCATTCAGGGTTTTTAGACTTTCTCAGAGCTCTCCTTGAGGGGCTTCGTCGTATGGACGGGTTGGGAAAGCCGGGGAGGACCACCGGAGGGGGTTCAATGGAGGACGGAGTCTGGATCTTTTTGAATTCGGAAGGGACCTTCCCAAGGGTGCTGGATCTCCTCCACAAACCGATCTCGACAGCTTTTACAAACAACCAGAGTGATCTCTTCGTACACCTCTTTCTCCAACTCCTTGGGATCTAAATGTTCGGCTTGCTCGAGCAGCTCCTTCAATTGTTTATCAATCCCTTCCGCTGGTTCTGTAAGGATGCCGTCAAAGCCTGAGAACACCTTGATATGGACAACGTAAAACAAGCTACCTGGCTGGAGTCCTTTCCCACATCGAAAACAATTTCTCATTTCCATCAGTCCCTCACTCTGATTCGGCTCCCAGCATTTTATCCTCCACTCCTCTTCTTCCACTCTTCCATCTCTTTCAGCGCCCGCTTCGCCAAAAGGAGTCGTTTCCCTCTGCCTCTGCTCTTCCCCGATAAAGGAGGGAACAGACCGAAGTTGATGTTCATGGGCTGAAAGGGGGAGGCGAGGGAATGGGTGATGTAATGGACCAACGCACCCATGGCAGTCATAGGTGGGGGAATGAGGGCTGGCATGCCGCTCGCATATCGATGGGCATTGATCCCGGATAATAGCCCCATAGCGGTCGATTCCATGTACCCTTCTACCCCTGTAATCTGTCCGGCGAAGAAGAGGTTCGGATGAGTCTTGAGTTGGAGGGACTCCCTCAGTAATCGAGGGGAATCGATAAAAGTATTGCAATGGACAGAACCCAGTCGAACAAATTCTGCCTTTTCTAACCCAGGAATCATTCGAAAGACCCTCCTTTGTTCCCCATGCTTCAATCGAGTTTGAAATCCTACTAAATTGAAAAGCGTTTCAAACCGATCCTCTTGCCTCAGTTGGACCACGGCAAAGGGTTGTTTCCCTGTCTTCGGATCGATGAGGCCCACCGGCTTGAGAGGCCCGTAAGCAAGCGTTTCCCTCCCCCGCTCGGCCATTTCTTCAATGGGAAGACATCCTTCAAAGAGATATCTCTTCTCAAAGGGTTGTATCGACACTTTTTCCGCGTGATTCAATGCCTCCACAAATTGCGTGTAGCCTTTCTCCTCCATCGGACAGTTGACATAGTCTTCTCCCCCTTTGCCATACCGAGAGGATTTGAAGGCCTTCTGAAAATTGATCGACTCAGCGGTGACGATGGGTGAGATGGCATCGTAGAAAAAAAGATGACGAATCCCCGTCACCTTCTGAATCTCCTTGCTCAACATTTCCGAAGTAAGTGGTCCTGTCGCAATAATCGTAGTTCCATCTTGAGGGATGAAAGAAACTTCTTTCCGAATCACCTCCACATTTTCCAAGTTTTCTAAGGCCTGAGTGATCTGTTTTGAAAAAACCTCTCGATCCACCGCTAAGGAATCGCCTGCTGGAACCTTTGCCTCCTTAGCGATTCTTAAAATAAGGGAGTCTAACTGTCTCATCTCTTCTTTCAGAACCCCCGAAGCATTTTCCAAGGATTCTGATTTAAAAGAATTACTGCAAACCAATTCCGCAAAGAAGGGAGACCGGTGGGCCGGAGAATAGACCTCGGGCTTCATCTCATAGAGGATGACATTCCCTCCTCTCTTGGCAATCTGCCAAGCCGCTTCACACCCTGCCAGCCCTGCACCAATGATGGTGATAGGTTCCACGGGTTTCTATTTTACGCCTTCCCACTCCGATTTGCAAAACAAAACTAAATTCGTCGCAAAGGGGTTTGCTTTTGACAATCCCTTTAAAAGGTTGTTACGATTATTTTTATGAAGATCGAATTGATCGTTCCAGCGGTTGAAGAGAATGCTCGTGTCCCCAACCTTGCCCTGCCTATTCTTGCTGGCCTTTCTCCGACTGATGTCCAAGTTTCTTTCACCGATGACCTTTTGACTCCTATCGATGTAGAGAAAGGGCTGAAGGAGGTCGACCTGGTCGGTATCACGGTTCTATCTAAAACAGCCCTGAGGGCTTATGAAATCGCCGACGCTTACCGAAAGAAAGGAATACCCGTTGTTCTCGGCGGAATTCATCCCACAGCCCTTCCAGAAGAGGCCAAAGAACATGCCGATTCGGTCGTCCTGGGAGAAGCTGAAGAAATTTGGCCTCATCTCGTCGAGGATTTCAGAGCAAGAAATCTCAAGTCTTTTTACCGGCAGGACCGTTACACAGAATTATCAAAAATGCCAATGCCTCGGCGAGACATTCTCCCCAAGAGGGGATATCTTCCCCTGGATGTGGTCCAGGTGTCACGGGGATGCCCTTTTCGGTGTGAATTCTGCACCGTCCAGAAATTTTTTGGAGAAGCTTATCGGTTCAGACCCATCTCGGATGTCGTCGATGAGGTATGCCATCTCCCTCACCGATGGATGATGTTCACCGATGATAATATTATTGGAAATCCTTCGTACTCTGTGGAGTTACTCAAGGCTTTAGTCCCTCTCAAGAAGAAATGGTTCGGCCAGGCCTCCTTATCTGGATTGAGGAAGGTCGAGAATGTGGAAGGACTGGCGAAGAGTGGCTGTATCAGTCTTTTCATCGGTTTCGAATCTCTTTCTAAAAAAACCCTGATGACGGCCCAAAAATTTCAGAATGATCCATCCGAGTACCGGGAAATCATTGAGTCCCTTCATCGATTTGGGATAGCCATCTGTGGAGCGTTCATCTTTGGATTTGATGAGGATGATCCTTCTGTATTTGAGGAAACGGTCTCTTTCGCCATTCAAACCAAACTCTTTTCGGCAGTCTTTATGATTCTCACTCCCTACCCAGAAACGACCTTTTACCATAGAGTGAAAAATGAGGGACGTTTGGTTCAGAATCAGTGGTGGTTGCTGGAAAAACCGGAGGATTCCGCTCCCCATTTCCTTCCGATGAAGATGAGTGGTGAGACACTCCGGGAGGGCTGGAAAAAGGCCTGGAAAGAGTTCTATTCTTTCCCTTCTATTGGGAGACGATTCCACTGGGAATATTCACCGACCTTGATCAACCGAATCGGCTATTTCCCTTTTCAACTGATGCAGCACCGGTTCACAAAGAAAAAGATTCTTGAGGGCAGGCGAAGATATCGTGGATGAAGTAATGTCAAATGTCAAAGTTCAAAGTTCAAATGAAATCAAAAACCCAAAGTGCAAAACATGGGGTCCATGATTTGCGCATCATTTGTTTACTTGGGCTTTGGCGAGATCGGTTCATTCTGAAGCGCGATAGCCACATTCTTTCTTAGGACATCGCTTGGTGAGTCCGCCCTTCCCATGCTTCTCAACCAGGAAAGGGAAACCGCACTGGGGACATTTCTCTGGAATGGGTTTATCCCATAATGCATAAGTACAATTGGGGTAATTGGTACAGCTGTAAAATGTTCTCCCCTTACGGGTCTTTCTTTCAACAATCGCCCCATCACATCCTTCCTGAGGACACCGAACGCCCGTATCCAGAGATCGGGTGAATTTACAGGTAGGGTAATTGGAGCAGGCCAGAAACCTCCCAAACTTTCCATTCTTGATGACCATTGGGCTTCCACATTTTTCACACTTCGCGTCGGTTTCCACTTGACTCTCTCCGTTTCCTTCCACTTCTCTCGTATAGCTACATTTGGGATAACTTGAGCAGGCCAAGAAATAACCTCTCTTCCCCCATCGTTTCACCATCTTTGAACCACATCGTTCGCAAACGGCATCCGTGGGAATCAGTTCTCGCTTCACATCCCGCATGGAGATCTTGGCCATTTTCAGATCCTTCTCGAAAGGGACGTAGAACTCTTTCAATGTGTCCACCCAATCCTTTTGGCCCTCTTCAATCTTATCTAAATTCTCTTCCATTTGTGCGGTGAATTCGATATCAAAAATATCGGGGAAATTGACGACCAGGAGGTCATTCACCAGACACCCCAATTCGGTGGGGAAGAACTTCCCTTTTTCTAAACGAACATACTCCTTTTCTTTGATTGTAGCCAAAATGGTTGCATACGTAGAGGGTCTTCCAATTCCCTTCTCTTCCAATTCTTTGATCAGCGTCGCCTCAGAAAATCGGTAAGGGGGTTGGGTAAAATGCTGTTTGGGTGTGAGAGCTAATAGCTCCAGAACTTCCCCTTCCGAGAGCGATGGAAGTTTCTTTTCTCCATTGCCGTTCTCTTGGTTATCCTCTCCTTCCATATAGAGGGCCATGAAACCCTGGAAAACAGGAACCGTACCCACGGCTGTAAACATGGCCTCATCCGCTTTGATCTCAACGGTGGTTTGGAGAAATTGTGCGGAAGGCATCTGAGAGGCAACGAACCGGTCCCAAATCAATTTATAAAGGGCCCATTGATCTTTATCCAAATAAGCCTTCACCTTATCCGGTTCCAAATCAATTGAAGTGGGCCGGATCGCCTCATGGGCCTCTTGGGCTCCTCTGCGGCTTTTATAGACATTGGGTTTAGGAGGAAGATAAGAATCCCCAAAGCGGTCTTTGATCCATCCCCTGACTTGTTGAATGGCCTCCGTAGCCACCCTGACCGAATCGGTCCTCATATAGGTAATCATTCCAACTATCCCGAGCTGACCGAGGTCTATTCCTTCGTATAACTTCTGGGCAATCCACATGGTCTTTTTGGCAGGGAAGGAAAGCTTTCGATAGGCTTCTTGTTGAAGTCGGCTGGTAATAAACGGAGGAAAAGGATGCCGTTGTTTTTCTTGCTGGACAATCTTTGAAACAGAATAAGGGACGCTTCCCAGGGCTTTCTGAATGGCCAAGGCTTCCGCCTCGTTGGCTATTTTTACCTTCCTCCCTTTCCATTTCGTCAATTTCGCATCGAAGGAGACCGGGGAGTCTTTTCCCTTTAGGTTCGCCGTCAGGCTCCAATATTCCTCAGAGACGAAATCTTGAATCTCTCTTTCTCTCTCACACACGATTCGAACGGCAACGGATTGAACCCGACCCGCACTCAGACCTCGACGGACCTTCTCCCAAAGAATGGGGCTGACCTGATAGCCGACCAGCCGATCCAGAATCCGCCTTGCCTGCTGGGCTTCATATTTGGATTGCTGTAACTTCCCAGGGTGACGGATGGCATCCAGGACCGCCTTTTGGGTGATTTCATTGAAAAGAACCCGGTAAATATTTTTATTCCCGTTTCCAATCTCCTCCGCAATGTGCCAGGCGATCGCTTCCCCTTCGCGATCCGGATCTGGCCCGAGGTAGATATTCTTCACCTCTTTGCTGGCCTTCTTCAATTCCCGAATGATCTTCGCTTTCCCGGAGATGGTAACATATTCGGGTCGAAAATCTTTTTCAAGATCCACTCCCAGCTCACCCTCTGGAAGGTCTTTAATATGTCCCACGGAGGCCTTGATGACATAATCCCCCCCTAAAAATTTTTGAATGGTTTTTACCTTCGCGGGGGATTCTACAACAATCAAACCTTTTGACATTCTCTTCTGCTCCAAAGATTCAAAATAAAGTGTTAGTGATCTGTGTCAGTGTTAATACAAAAAACTTATTTTAAAACAATTACTGTTACTATTCACTACAACCATCACATTTTCTTAGTGAAACATTTGCCTGGCCACTGTGAGATCAACCCTTTTAATTCCAAATTCAGAAGGAGACTGGAGACTTTTCCCGGATCCCATTGGCTCTCCCGTATGACGGCATCGATATGCAGTGGCGTCTCCCCTAAAAGTCCATAGAGAATCTTTTCCTCCTCCGTAAGACCGGGAACCGGACTCTCTGCTTTTTGAACCGTCTCCCCTTCCCTTCTCCATTGGGGCAATATTTCTTCAAGAATGTCTTCACTGGACTCCACCAATTTTGCACCTTCTTTGATCAACCGATTCGTGCCACGACTGCCCTCGGCTCCGACATTCCCTGGTACGGCAAAGACTTCTCTCCCTTGCTCTAACGCAAAGTTAGCGGTGATAAGCGAGCCACTATCTGCACTTGCCTGGACGATGACCACTCCAATGGAAAGACCGCTGATGATCCGATTTCTTCTCGGGAAGTGTCCTCCCTCGGGAGGCGACGCCATCGGAAATTCGGAAAGGATAGCCCCCTGTTCGATGATTTGATAAAAGAGATTCCGATTTTCAGAAGGATAGATCACATCCACGCCGCAACCGAGCACTGCAATCGTTCTCCCTTCTCCCTGGAGCGCCCCCTTGTGGGCCACGGAATCGATGCCCCTCGCCATTCCGCTGACAACAGTGATCCCGTGGCGGGCAAGATCCTCGCCTATCTTTTCTGTGATCCACCTCCCATAGGGAGAGGTTTTTCGACTCCCGACAATGGCAATGGCCAACTCATCCTCTCTTCTCAATTGTCCCCTGAGATAAAGCAGTGCAGGAGGGTCGTAAATATCCTTCAAACGCCTCGGATAATCATCGTTCTTTAAAGTAACAATCTTTCCTCCCACCTCTTCCAATAAAGACAACTCCCTTTTCACCACTTTTTCCAGTGGGCCTTTTTTGATTTCACCCGCCACCTTTTTCCCCAACCCCTCAATTTTCAGTAACTCTTTCAGTGAAGCGCGGAAGACGGCTTCCGGAGTCTTGAATCGGTCTAAGAGCCGTTTGATGAGAATACTCCCAACGCCAGGGGTGAGGCTTAAGGCCAACCAACAAAAAATATCTTCGGTCATAAAGATCCTCAGGTGAGAGCGTACTCTATCGACTGAAGCTGGGCCAGGTGATGGAGCCACACGGACAAGTCCGTGATACCTCCGTGATGAAATTCCCGCCTGCGCCAACCTGCCCGCCGAACAAGCCAGTCTGCGGAAAGCAGGTTCTTTCGCAGGCGGGGTTTTCGGCGGGTTATCCGCCGGTAGGTGACATCCCCGTAGCACTTAGGCTCGCATTCATGCACGGGTAAACCCATCGCCTTCTATAAACGCGGATAAAAAAGGGCTCGGGAGACAAAAGAAGATCTCCAAAGCCCAGATAAATATCCCGATCACCAAACCCCAAATAGGTGCCAATGATTTGATGATGGGTGTTTGGAGTTTAGTTGTTACGATAACGATTCAGTGCGTTGATGTTATTTTCCTGCTACACCCTCCATTTTTTCTTTGGAATAAGGTTGGACAAAATCCCCTACCATAATGGCATCGAAGGATTCAATGACCTTTGCTGTAAAGAAACTGCCATATTGGTCAATGAGTTGAATATTTCCTATGATGTTAAACTTTCTTCCAATCCTCTTTTCAGTAATGGGATGTCTTATCTCCTCCGCAGCACGAAAGACCGTATATTTGTTTCCGATCAGAATAGGTTCTGAGGTTTTGAAGGTTATATAAAGGATATCGCCTGCCGCCATGAGGTTTTTACCTTCCTTACTCTCCAAAACGATCCCGATTCCGCGATACTCGATATCGCTCATAAACCCTGCGGATCGAATTTCACGAAAGTAAACACGTTTTTCCTCAACCGGGACGGGCTTCTCTTCCTCCAGAATAGGTTCTTCCTCCTCCGGGGTAGGTTTCACCGCCTCTGGGATAGGTTTCACCTCCCCAACTGTCTCTGGTTTCTTCTCTGTTGGAGTTGGCTCTACCTTTTTGGCCTCTGGCTCTTTCACCGCCTCTTTGGGCTTTTCTTCGACCGCTTTAGGCTTCTCCTCGACCACCTTCTTAGGTTCCTCTTTAGGTTCCTCTTTCTTCGCCGGCTCAATGGCAGTCAGTCGGACGGGGTTTCCTGGATAGATCCAGTGGGGGTCGGTAATATAAGGATTTCTCTCCCACAATTTTGGCCAAAGAAAAGGATCTTTCAAAAATCTGGAGGAGATATCCCACAGCGTATCTCCCTTTTTGATGGTATAAACGCCTTCCGTTTCTTTTGTTTCCTGTGTCAAACCTGGAAGAACAAAACAGAAGGAGAGCATCAAAATCATGGCAAAAAAGAAACCTACTATTCTTTTCATAATTACCTCCTCCTCTTCAAAAACTGTATTGTGAGCTTTATAAAAACAAAACTTATTTAAAAATTAGCCCCTTATCATTATTTTGTCAAGAAGATTATATAAAGCAATATCCATACCAAACCTCACTCTATCCTTTTTAATTAGCTAAAAATATTGGAATTTCTTGGAAATGAGAAAAGGAATCTACTTGTCCTGCCCACGGGGGGTGGATGGTTTTTGTTCAAATCTTTCATATTTTTGAACAAATTTTAACCTTTTGAAACAGTAGAGGGCCGTAAATGTGATCCCAAATCCGTTCCACCCGGCCCGAAAAGCATTAAGAAACTATTGGGGTAGACAAGAATAGGCAACTCAATTGACAGACGAACTCATTCCATGATAATTAAACTCAGCCGTTCGACTCCCCAGCCTAATGGCTTGGGCTCGCTCATGGTTGACCCTGCACTTTGATAGATTCAGTGTTCAGAGCCCTTCGGCCTCGATCTCAGGGCCGAGAGGCCTGCCGAAGGAAGCAACGCTATTCTACTCGGCCTTCAAAGACAGGGCTTGAGACCGTCGAACGGGTCAATCTGTTTTCTATCTCGATGTCCAGTCTATGAACCTTCTCCCTTCAACGAATGAAACATTAGATACGTTCTTCAATGGAAAACTCCAAATCATTCAAAAGAAAAGGGGGTACCGATTCTCCGTCGATGCCATCCTCCTCAGTCAATTCGTCAGAATTCAAAAAAATGAAAGAGTGATCGATTTGGGAACAGGCTGTGGAATTTTACCCCTGCTATTATCATATACTACAAAAGCTCACTCCTTTGTCGGCGTCGAAATACAAAAGGGATTGGCCGACTGTGCAAAAGGAAATGTCGTCTTGAATCATCTCGAAGACCGGATATCCATTCTTAAGCAGGATTTTAGAGAGTTGAGAGGGACCTTCCCAACGGGTTCTTTCGATGTCGCCCTCTCTAACCCACCCTATCGAAAATATCGGACTGGCAGGATCAACCCCTCGATGGAGAAGGCGATCGCACGCCATGAGATCAAAGGAACGCTTGAAGACCTGATCTCTATGACCTCCTACCTGCTCACCCCCAAGGGAAGATTCACCATGATTTTTCCAGCCTCAAGAACCGTCGATCTATTTGTTGCCTTGAGAGACGAAAGGTTGGAGCCAAAGCGACTGCAGTTCGTTCATCCTCGCACGGGGAATGAAGCAAAATTCATCCTCATCGAATCCATCAAAACCAGCGGTGCGGAATTGAAGATCATGGACCCCTTGATACTTCATGAATCTCACAAAGGGAGCAGCCTTAGCCCTTCATTAAGAAGATAAAAAGTTTTGACAATATCCCCTGAATAGGATAATAATTTTGTCATATGGATCATGTAAATAGTGCGCCTTGCCTCATAAAAGAAAAGGCATCCCCTCTGGAGACCGTCCTCGAATGCATTGGGGATGATCTAGAAAAAGTGGATCGAGAGTTTCGGAAGAACTTGAGATCCAATGTCCCCATGATCTCTGCAATTGGAGAATATCTCTTGCTCAGCGGTGGGAAGCGGCTCAGAGCTAAACTCCTCTTACTTTCATCCAAATTGTGTGGCTATCGCGGAGATTTTCACATTTCCATGGCCAGCCTTATCGAATTTATCCATACCGCCACCTTGCTCCATGACGATGTGGTAGATAGGGCTCAGTTACGACGGGGCATCGACTCCGCCAATGCCAAATGGGGAAATGAGGCGTGTGTTCTCGTCGGAGACTTTCTCTTTACGAAATGTTTTTCTCTTTTAGTGCAAAGTGGGAACTGGAAAATCCTCGAAACCGTTTCCAAAGCAACGACCATCATGGCCGAAGGAGAGTTAGAGGAATTGATCAAAACCAACGACCTCTCTCTGACGGAGGACGACTACCTTTCGATCATCACTCGCAAGACTGCATCTCTTATTTCAGCCGCTACACAGATTGGCGCCATTCTTGGACATGTATCAGAAGAAAAAG
This sequence comes from uncultured delta proteobacterium, assembly GCA_963827685.1. GTDB lineage: Bacteria > Desulfobacterota > BSN033 > BSN033 > UBA1163 > UBA1163. Next base: position 39,040 of record CAWHBU010000005.1, read on the forward strand.
AAAAGGCATTGTCCGAGTTCGGGATGAATGTTGGTGTCGCCTTCCAACTCATTGATGATCATCTCGATTACACTTCCAACGAAGAGGAATTTGGAAAGAAGATCGGGATTGACCTCCACGATGGTAAGATTACCCTCCCCCTGATCTCCATACTTCATCATTGCAATCAGGAGGAGAAAGCTTTTATTCGAGAAACGGTCGTCTCCAATCCCATTACCAAAGACACCTTCTTCCGGGTGGTGGAGATCATCAAACGATATCACGGGATCCAATACACCTGGGAAAAAGCCCGGGGATATGTCGAAAGGGCAAAGGATCATCTTCACCTCTTCCCAAATTCAAAAGAGAAAGAAGCCCTCTATGCCTTGGCCGATTACGTACTGGAAAGGAAGTTGTGAAAGATTTTAGATTGCAGATTGCAGATTTTAAGGTTATAAGAAAGTAAACCCCGTCAGAAATTCCAGTGAGGTATTAGACCCCGCCGAAATTATTTAAAATGTAACTTTGCTGCAGAGAAGCGAGGCATTATTTCTAACGGGGTAAAATTAACACAGAAAGCAAGGGAGTGGAAAATGGCAGATGAGTTGAGTTTGCTTCATATCAACGATAAGAATTTTGCTTCTGAGGTGCTCCATTCCGATCTTCCAGTACTGGTCGATTTTTGGGCAACCTGGTGCGGCCCATGTCGTAGCATCAGTCCGATCGTTGAGGAGTTAGCGAAAGAGTTTGTGGGCAAGGTGAAAGTGACTAAGCTCAATGTGGATGAGAATCCTTCCACACCCGGCCAATATGGGGTAAGGGGAATTCCCACACTGATTCTTTTCAAAGACGGAAAGATTCTCGATCAGATTGTCGGTGCAGTGCCGAAGGCCCGTTTAAAGGCTATGATTGAAAAGGCTTTATGAATTCAGTCTTCGCTTGCCAGCTCATAGCTAATATTCATTCTTAATATGAAACGGTCATTCCTTATAGGGCTCGTGATCTTCAGCATCTGCGCCGGAGGGATACTTCTTCTTTCCCATTGTTCCAAGGAAAAAACACAGCCCCCCCTAGGTTTGCCACCGGATTTCACCCTCAAGACCTTTGACGGGCAGGAGATCACTCTTTCCCAGCTCAAGGGGAAAGTGGTTCTCCTCGACTTCTGGGCTACTTGGTGCGGACCCTGTAAGGAATCCATCCCCCATTTAATTCAACTCTATAAAAATTATCGAAAAAATGGATTCGAGTTGGTCGGAATGAACGTGGATAGAGGCGATGCAGAGGTTGTCCGCCGCTACATCAAGTCCATGGATATCCCCTACCCCGTCGTGACCGCCCCGGAAGAGGTGGTCAGGAGTTACCGAGTGACGGGTATCCCAGCCACTTTTCTCATCGATAAGGAGGGTAAAATTCGAGAAAGATTGGCCGGGTTTAATACTACCATTGCTCAGCAGTTGACCACCAAGGTAGCAGACCTCACCTCCGAAAAATAGAACTTCAAAATCCCCTCCCTACAGACGGCATACAAAATTTGAAACGAATTTCTCATGATGGGTTATCACTCGCGAACCACAAAACAATAACAAATCCCCTCCCCCTTGATGGGGGAGGGCACGCCTGCCTGCCGGTAGACAGGGGCGGGGGTGGACACGATCGATTACCCCCCACCTTCACCCTGTTAGATAAGGCTTTTTTATGTAACTCTGCAAGAGAACACTGCGTATCTAACAGGGTGAATCCTCCCCCGCAAGGGGGGAGGAAATTGATATTGCTTTCTACGTTATCCGATATATTTTTTAGGAATTGGGATTTGTTTTGAAGTTTGAAGTTTGAAGTTTGGATTTGGATTATTTCTTCTTCGACTCTTCCATGAAACGGAGGTATTCTTCAATCACCTTTTGGGAATCCAACCCAAGAGATTGGGCATAACTTTTTAGAAAACCCTTGAGATAAACTAAGGCTGGAAGTTTTTCAAAGGCCTCCTCCTCAATCCACTCCAAGATTCTTATGTTAATCTTCATCTCCTTAGAGATAGCCTGAAGTTCAACCCCCATTCCCTCTCGAGCTTGCTTCAGTGTCTTCCCACGATAAAGCCCCTCTTCTACGTTGAACGAAAGGCCTGTAAAAGAAAGGAGGGGCTCTTTTTCTCTGGAAACCCCTCGGGCTTCAGATGGCTTCTCTGGTGGTTGTTCCTCAACCATTTGAAAATGGGACTGATTGTAACTTCTCCGCGATGCCTCATCCATCAGAACCCGATAGGCCTCTTCCACAGCCTCATCTATCTCTTTCACCTCCTCTTCGGAAAAGAGAGAATAGACAGCTACTGAATCGGCATGAAAGGTCTCTTTGGCATGTTCATACGCCCTCTGGATTTCTTTGGCCGTAGCAGTTGGGCTGATTTCCAAGATCTCATAATAAGTCTGGTCTTTAATGCCCTTGATGCTCATGCCCCTTAATGTCGAATTCCCATTGGATGGCTATTGGCTAATTTGGAGGCGATCTCCATGACGCATTGGGCAGCCCTGGACCTGGAGTTCTCCAAAACCAGAGGCCTCCTTCGCCTAATGGAATGACTCACCTCTTGATCGTAGACGACATAGCCCAAATAGTGGAGGTGGATGCCAAAATATTTCAGGCAGGCGCTTCGAATCGAAAAACCAATCTCAATATCCTTCTTTGACCGGACTTGGTTCAGAATCAGATTCGGGTGGAAGGCATCCGCTTCCTCGATAATCCTTTGGGCATCCCCCTCGTCAATACGCCTCACCGCTTTGATGAAGTCAAGAGGGTTTTGAATTCCCATCTCATTCTTTCGATCCATGGCGTCATCGATCAGGGCCTTCACAGACGAAGAAAAAACCGAATGCTTAAGCCTCCGATAGAAAGCGCTCTTGAGAAATCGATAAGTATTTTCAATGGAAGTGGGCTCAGGGGTAACCACCAGAATCCCTCCATCAGACATCAAGAAGAAATCCAAAACGCTCAGCGAGTTGCCCGCTCCTAAATCCACCAGAATGGTATCGCTATCCAGACTTTGAATGGAACGAATCAGTTTCTGCTTCTGAACGCTCTTGGCATCGACGGCATTCAGGAGGTCCTGTGCGCCGGTCAAGAGTTGAAGGTTGGGAATGGCTGTTGGGATGAGAACCTCGCGAAGATGGGAAACCCTCTTTTTAATGAAGTCAGAAAGAGAGAGGGCGGGAGGGGAAATCCCAAGAAACGTGTGGAGGTTTGCTCCTCCCAAATCAGCATCGACGAGCATCACCCGGATACCCAGTTTGGAAAGACAGATACCCATGTTGGCGGCGATAAAACTCTTCCCGCTTCCTCCTTTGCCACCTCCGATGGTCCAGATCACTTTCCGATGGTCAGTCTCTTCCTGCCCCATTTTATAAAATCGTGACTCGTGTCCGTGAAAAGAATTATTTCCAGACTCCATCAATCTTTGTATAGCAATGACGGCATGCTCCATTCACCACATCATTTTGGGTCACTCGAAATCCTATCCGTTCAATCAACCTCCGGCCACAGCGAGGGCAGAAGGTATCTTCGCCTTCCTCACCGGGAATATTTCCACAATAGACATATCGGAGACCTGCTTTGATTCCGATCTCCCTCGCTCGATGAAGCGCCGAGGCAGAGGTTCTCGGAAGATTCAGCATTTTATAGGTGGGATAGAAGGCTGAGATATGCCAGGGCACCTCTGGCCCCAAGGAGGCGATGAATCGGGCGATCTCCTCAAACTCCTGATCGGAGTCATTCAGGGTAGGGATGACAAGGGTGGTGATCTCCACCCAGATCCCCATCTGTCTCATCCGTTTCAGGTTCTCCAGAATCGGTTCCAATTTCGCCCCACAGACTTCTTTATAAAATTTCTCCCTGAAACTCTTCAAATCCACATTGGCTGCATCTAAATAGGGTTGGATCGTCTTGAGGGCTTCCTCCGTCATATAGCCGTTGGTGACAAAGATATTTTTAATTCCTTCCTGGCTGGCTTGTCGAGCGGTGTCGTAAGCATATTCGAAATAGATCGTCGGTTCGGTATAGGTGTACGAGATGGATCGGCATTGGTATTGTTTAGTTAACGAAATAATTTTAGAAGGGGAGATCTCCGACCCTTCAATCCGACCATCCCGATCCCTTGGCATCTGAGAGATCTCATGATTTTGACACTGGAGGCATCGGAAATTGCATCCCACGGCGGCAATGGAGAAAGAACTCGACCCTGGAAAGAGATGAAAGAGCGGCTTCTTCTCGACGGGGTCCACATTCAGAGAGATCGCACGGCCGTAGACGAGGGTGTAAAGCTTCCCGTCCCGGTTCTCTCGGACTCCACAGAGTCCCCTTTTCGAAAGCGTGATGATGCACCGATGGTTGCAAAGGTAACATTGCACCTTCCCATCCTCTAAGGGATTGTAAAACATCGCTTCCTTCATGACATCTTTCCTATTTCCGGACAGCACCTATCCAGATTAAAATATAGGCAGACTCTAAAGATCGAAATGAGGAAGTTGTTTAAGAACATATTCTCGTATGTCCTGTGGTTTGGGGAGGTCCCAAAGGATTTTTCTGTTTTGGACAAACGGGATGAGGAGTCTCTTTAAACCGACCACCACATGAGCATCGATCCGCATCCGGAGCGGATCGTCCTCCGTTCTTTTTCAAAGGAACCATCTTGTCTTGAAAACATTTCGAGCACCGGAGAACGCTTTTCGACCCCGACATCTTTCCCCTCTTGGCCAGAGGTTTTCCATCCACCTCGATGATGTCCATCGCAAAATCGATCACCCGCGCGTTGGTGATCGACGTCCCCACCCCATAGGCATCCACCACAGGATTGAGATCGAGGATTCGTTTCTCATCCATTCCGCCGCTGACATAGATCTGAACGTGTCCGAATCCCCTTAGGTTTAATTCCCAGCGAATCTCCTCGATGATCTTCTGAAAGTCTCCCCGCCTCGAGCTGGGGGTGTCAAGCCTAATCCCGAAAAGCTTCTTTCCGAGCGCTTCTGCTACTCTGATGGCTTCTATTTTTTCATCATTGAAAGTGTCGATGAGGGAAACCCGTTTCACTTTCGGGTGGATGACTTCATCAAAAGCCCGGGTGGCCTCCACCGTATCCCCCATGATCAGGATTAAGGCATGGGGCATGGTCCCAGCTGGTTCCTCGCCAATGAACTCAGCATTCTTCACGACCGATACGCCATCACAGCCTCCGATAAAGGCATTTCGCTCCACCATGGGGGCCACCACAGGATGAATCCGCCTTGCGCCAAAACTGATCACCCTTCGGTCACCGGCTGCCTTTTTGCACCGAGCAGCCTTTGTGGCGACACCTGAGGCCTGGCACATCAGCCCTAGAAGGGAAGTTTCATAGAGGCCGAAGTCCGTGTATCTTCCTTCAATCTCCATGACAGGCTCAAAAGCCCGAAAGATCGTCCCTTCTTTCATTGCTCTGACACTGACTTTCAGGTCTTTCAGAAGCTCAGCCGCTTCTTCGATTCCAGCGAAAACTCCCCACCCATAATCCTCCGGGAACCGTTTGGCAATGAATTCAGCTTTCACCCATTTATCAATCTTTTTGGCCTTGAGGACCTGCATCGTCCTCACAAAATAAACATCCGTTAACTTCCCTTCCTTTATTTCCTTTGGGTCTGCGGTATGAAACATCCGTTTCTCTCCAGCCTCTCACCCTCCCCCTCTCCCCACCGGGGAGAGGGGGAGGGTGAGAGGAAATTTCAAAAATATTTGATTAGAATTTCTCTTTATATAACAAAAATTTACCACCCCTGTCTATAAAAATATTTGCAGAAAAATCTCTATAAGATCAAAAAGAGCATCAGATGAGGAATCAAAAATCCTACCGCTTTTCACAATTGCTCCAAAAGATATCCTTTCTCTTTGAGGATCTCGACGATCCCTTGGCTGCCCACAAGATGGCCTGCCCCCACAATAACAAAATAGGTCTCCTTGGCCTTCAAGAAATCTTCTATTTTCGAGACCATCTTTCTGTTTCTTTCGTATATAAGTCTTTCATAGATTGGAGCTAATCTTTTATCCTCTGCAAGACTTCTTGTGAGGGTTGACTCCACGCCCTGCGTATCTCCCGATGTCCATGCCTCTACCAATTTATCCAATTCATGCTTAAGCACATCGATATCCTTTAACGTATACAGCAAGAGTAGCTCCTGATCCTTCTCGGAAAGTTGAGAAAAGAGACGGAGCTGGTAATCAAAACTCTCAAGCTCCAATATCCTTTTTTTCTCCTTGGCCTTAGAAAGAAAATATTTGTCTATACCATAGTTTGGGTCAAACCCCAATTTGAGAGTTTCTAAGGACGCTAATGAGAGTGCCAGAAACCAGGGTTTCTGTTTTTTGACGACCTCGAGAGGAAAACCTAAGCTCTCCAATTCTTTCTTCAACAGTTCAAAGGTCTCTGCTAAAACATGTTTTTCCAATAGGTCATCTCCCTGATAGAAAGCACTTCCAATCAATTCTTGAATATCCCCCTTCTTGATATCATTAATATTCGCCTCCACCACCAGAATATCAGATTGCCCAAAAGCCCTTTCGATCTTTTCATCAAGAGGATACATCTCCTTCTTTAAGTAATGTATCGAACCTAATATATAGACCGCATTCGTTTTCGATTGAACCCTCCACAAGAAGCTCTTCTTAGATTGAGAAAGAGCATCCTGAACAGAAATGACAAGAGATATAAAAATAAGGCTAAGACATATTGGCAATAATCTCGAAGTGTTATTCTTCATTTTCATCTTCCTTTCGATTGTGTATAGGGTTCCTGTGGGCATAGATTTTTCACATAGCCTATGGCGGCTGGACCAAATTTCTTACATCGATACCTTTTCTTCTTCAATTTCCGAGGTCTTACTTTTCTAGAACTAAACCGTCTATACCCGTTTCACTCCGGGCCCAAGCCACCTTTCATTCACGAAGCGACAGCCGAAACCACTTCGACACCCAGCCCCAGAAGCCCATGATCCGATTTGACTTCACAAGGGTCTAATACTGAGGGATCGCCACCATCAAAAGCGAGTAGATCCTTCTTGAGCGCCTTCAAAATGATGACTGTTTTTCAATCTAACTGGTCAATTTTATTCCATTTATACATTGTCACGATAAAGAATTCTTGGCACTTTAATTGCACAATTCTTCCATTATTTCTAATTTTCCATTTATCCTAAGATTCATAAAAACAAAATAATGGCTTTTTTTCAATAGGTTCCAATAATTTTTTTTGAAGAACCCTAAAAAAAATGATTATTAAAAAAATTTCAATTTTGTCAACTTTTGTCATATTTGTAATGGTCATCCAGGTAGGAGCCAATGATGTTAAATCAGTAAAATACGCCGCTAATCGAGAAATGATAATAAAAATGGATGAAAATAAAGGTGTCATACAGAAAAGGATGGACCCTGCAAAGGAACCCGTTAAGTCATTAAAAAAACTCAAGGCCAGACTTCAATCTACTATTTCACATGATTACAGGGCAAGACTGGACAGTACCAAGCTTGATGTAAACTTCTTAAAGCCTCCGGAAGAAGAAAAGCGAATCCGATTGATAGATTCCCTGCATAAATTGATTTGTTCCTATGAGTTTTTTCAAGACGCCTGGAAAGATAGATTCTTAAGCTCTCGGGAAATCAACAAAATCAAATCTTCAAATTCAGATTTTGGTCAATCCATTTCAATGCGGTATCTAAATGGGGATACATACTTTGGAGAGGGGAAGATATTACCCACATTTAAACTTCTCCAATCTAAGAGGGACGAAACTTTCAAAGAAATATTTATGGGGGTCCGTCTTTCTTTTGACCCAAAAAGTACACATAGACACATCTTTGTAGAGATGAACATATCCCCTTCTTCTGAGAAGGGACCGGGGGTTATTATTCCATTTTGAAAAACGTCGCGGGGTAAAAGATGGATAAGGAATATTTTAATATCCTTATTATGGGGCATACGACCTTCGGGATCAGACATCTGAGAATAAAAAAAGAACGTCTTAAAATTGTTGTTTATCTTCTCGCCTTTCTCATCCTCTCTATAACATTCTTCTTTTGTGATTACATCCAGGTCAGGAAAAAAACCTATCTCTTGAATCAATTGCGTCAGGAAGCGCAGATTCAGAACTCCCACATCCAACTATTTTCTGCAAAGATCGGGGAACTGGAGAAAAAACTCACCAAATTGAAGGGTTTTGACAAGAGGATCCGCACCATCGCCAACCTGGAAGGAGGCGAGAAGACAACCTCCTTTATAGCCATGGGCGGATCTCCGTCTTCTGCGATTCAAAGGAAGCTGGAGAATGAGGAGAATGAGAAAGAGGAGAAATGAAAAAGTGAAGTCACGAAGCCGCCAACACCAAGTTATGCGAAGTCGCGGGCGTTCTTTTTGTTGTGATATTTCTTATAGATCAACTTTTCTATCCAGATACTCAGAATAATCTCTGACCACGGGTGAGTATCCCTTTTCCATTAATTTCGAAGAGATCAAAAAATCTGCTGTCGATCTATTACAGGCAGTGGGAATGTTATAGAGCACTGATATTCTTAAAAGGGCCTTTACGTCTACATCATGCGGATGAGGTTGCATCGGATCCCAAAAGAATATGAGAACATCGATATTCCCGTCCGCAATCATCGCACCGAGTTGCTGATCTCCACCAAACGGTCCGGATTTTAGTTTAATGATATTATGTTTTAGGGGATGTTCTTGATCTATTTTTTCCGCTAAAGCCTCTTCCACTAACCTCCCCGTTGTTCCTGTGCATATCAATTGATGGTTTAACAGCAGCTCCCAGTTCCAATTCACCCATTCCACCAAGTCCTTTTTCAAGTTGTCGTGTGCGACCAGTGCAATACGTTTTGCGATTTCCATGCTACCTCCGTTTTTGAGTGAAAGATACCGCTTTCCACCTCAGTAGATGCTCAAAGTCCGCTTCATAATTAGCCGATTGGCACGAGTTATTCAATGCCCACCATTTCGCCCCAATCGTTCATTTCAGAACGGTTGCGATGAATTTGGGGTTAGCCTTGCATTGGTGCACACAGATAAAAATCAGGTGAAAAGAAGCTGAGCGTAGCGAACCTAATCTGCCGGCCAAGGCTTACGTTCCCGATAAAGGTTAAGTCGCTGTTGGAGCTCTGACGTTCCTGCCAGTTTGGAAGACTCCCAAGCCTTCTCCTGCCATTTCACTGCGTTGTCAAAGTCACCCACTCTCGCATAAGCGGCCGCAAGAGTGTCCAAGTATTCTGCGTTTCTCCAATCCGACAGCTCACACGCTTTGAGTGCAAGTTCCACAGCCCTCCTCCCGTTACGAAAACCAGGTGTCTTAGCCGTTGCCAATAGCCATGCAAGGTTATTGTAAGCCTCCGCATCCAGGGGGTTTATCGCAATGGCTTTATTGAAGTCTGAGATCGCCTGATTATACTGCCCCCTGAGCCTGTAGACAATTCCTCGATTGTTGTAAGCCCTATTATACCTTGGGTTTATCTCAATGGCTTGATTGAAATCTGAGATCGCCTGATCGTATTGCCCTTTTTCCCCAAAGGCAATCCCCCGATTGTTATAGAACTTAGCATCCCTCGACTCATCCTGTTTTGGCTGAGTCGAGGCACAGGAGAATAAGAAGAAAAAAACGATTGGCAGGATGATCCAGATTGACTTCATCACACCATTTTTCATCGTTCCACTCAGAAAAGGCGATCCAACGAGGGGTTCGCTTCTTGAGACAGCGGCTATGGGTAAACTCCTTATCAAGAAATGTCACCTATGCCAATCAAACAACTCTATTTCTTTAACACATAAAGTGAACCAGTTCAAAGTCAATCACTACGGAGGAATCGACATTTGAAATCCCCAATATGAACCCATCCGCAATTTCTATTCCCCTCCATCCTGAAGCATCTTCACTGCCTTATTACAAATCAACATGTGAGCAATATTGGCCGGCATTACTGGTTTCCTCTCTCTTTAAATCTAAGAAAAAATACGGTCTCATTTTATTGGAAGCATATAGTGGACGGACCTCCGTCTTCTGTGATTCAGGGGAAATTAAAAGAAGAGCCTAAAGGAAGTGAATGATTAAGAAGGGTAATATGAACCACTCCCCAAATTACCGGATAAAAGATTTTGTCCTTCAATCAGTTTATCAAATTTCTCATTGAAGTCTTCAAGAATTATCTTAAACTGGTTCCCTTTCATCTTTCCCCGCTCAGATAATTTAATTAAAATAAACAGGACTTGAAATAACAGACATTGGCAGGTTAACTGTTTCACCTTGGTCTTTCCCCAGAAAGGATAGGGGATGTTCCGATCAACTTATCCATTGAGAATGACCTCCCTGATCGCATCACCAACCTCATGGGTTTTATTTGTTCCCCCCCTATCAGGGGTCTTAACCTTCCCCAAGGCTAAGGTTTTCATGACAGCCCTTTGTATATCTAAAGCGGCCTGCTCTTCTCCCAGATGATCCAGCATCATCCGAATGGATTCAATCGATGCAATTGGATTGACAACTGCCTTTCCGACATACTTAGGGGCCGACCCATGAATTGGTTCGAACATAGATGGGTAAATTTTTTCTGGATTGATGTTCCCACCGGCTGCAAATCCCATCCCCCCCTGGAGCATGGATCCGAGATCCGTGATGATGTCTCCGAAGAGATTAGAGGCCACTATCACATCGAAGTATCCGGGATTCTTTACAAACCACATGGTCAAAGCATCTACCATTGCCATATCGGTCTTTATATCCGGGTATTCTTTTGCCACTTTTTGATACACTGAGTCCCAAAAAACCATAGAATAATTGAGTGCATTGGATTTGGTACAGTTGGTTACCATCCCAACAGGGGTTTTTTCGCCAAACTTTTTCCGCTTTCGGGCAAGCTCAAAAGCGTAGCGAATCGCTCTTCCACACCCTTTTTGAGTAAAAATACTTGTCTGAATAGCAAATGCATCGGGACTTCCCGGTTTGAAAAAACCCCCTGCAGCGGAATATTCTCCTTCGGTATTTTCTCGGATGACCACCATATCGATAGTTTCAGATGTTGCAGTTTTCACCGGCGATTCAACTCCAGAATAAAGTTTAATTGGTCGTAAATTGATGTATTGATCAAACCCCTTGCGAATTGTGAGAAGTAGGGTCAGGGAGATGTGGTCAGGAACTTTATTGGCATCCCCAATACATCCTAAAAAAATGGCATCAAATTCTTGCAGTATCTCCAGAGCATTGTGGGGCATCATTATTCCATTACTTAAATAATAATCACACCCCCAGTTAAAATTTTCTGTCTCGACATTGAAATTGTGTTTATCCGCAACGGCCCTTAGAATCTTGGTAGCTTCTAACGCTACCTCATTTCCAACCCCATCTCCTGGTATGAATGCAATTCGATAAGAAGACACGTGATCTCCTTTATATGTATTACTCGTACCCCTCCCTGTTCTTCACCGTCATTTTGCTATGAAAAGAGAAGATTACTGAGAGAAAGGGTTCATGTTGTGACCCATCTCAAATATGGGTAACCGATGACAAGGAAAACAATAAGAAATATCAGTCCGAAGATCAGTCCCAGGATCCAGAAATCCTTACGTTCTATATACCCACTTCCATAATAGATGGGGGACGGCCCTGTTGCATAGGGTGTTATGATACCCATAAGCCCTAGCGTATAACAAAACATTAAGGCGAGGAGTTTTATGGGCATTTCAGGCACGGCTATGGCGGCTGCTAAGAATACCGGGAGCAAAGCCGTTGTATGCGCCGTCAGACTGGCAAACATATAATGGACAAGGAAGAAGATAGCGACAAGAAACCCTACCATCATTACAATAGGCATACCCCTCAGAACTCCTGTGGTGATTGCAGCAAACCAATCGAGGAATTTCACCAATCTCAGACCATCGGCCAGGGTGACGAGTGTGGCAAACCAGACCAGCACGTTCCATGCTTGTTTATAACTCAAGACATCATCCCACTTGATAATACCCGTAAGGATCATAAGGCAAAGCACCATGAGGGCTACTGTCGTAGCATCAAACCATCTGGAGCCAAAAATCCACAGGCTGAGGGCGCAGATACCGAGGAGGGCCATGATCAATTCTTTTCGTGTTATTTTACCTGCTTTAGACAATTCCTGGTTAGCCCAAACCACTACATCCTCGCTGACTTTCACAACAGGTGGGTAGATCTTATAGACAAGAAAAGGTACAACCAGAAAAAGTACTAACCCAACCGGTAAAAAACCGACAAACCATTCGCTCCAGGTGATGCTTACCTTTGCAGTTTTATTAACCAGCTCCAAGGCCAGGAGGTTAGGCGCCAGGCCGGTTAAGAACATGGAACTCGTAACACAAGTGGATGCAAGCGCTGTCCACATAATGTAGGAACCAATTTTGCGCGCTGTCTCCCCGGGGAGAGACCCATAAAGGGGTGGGATATTTTTGATAATGGGAAAGATCGTACCTCCACTGCGGGCTGTGTTGGAGGGGGTGAAAGGGGCCAGAATCAAGTCCGCGATAGCTACTGCATAACCAAGACCCAATGTCTTCTTCCCCAGTAATTTCACCAGATTCAGAGCAATACGACGCCCCAAACCTGTCTTTTCATAACCCATGGCAAACATATATGCGATAAAGATCAGCCATACCGTCCCGTTGCTAAATCCAGAAAGCACCCACCTTAACGAATCGGCCGGTTTAGGAGTTACAATAAGTAAGCTTCCCGCCAGGGTAACACCTATAACCCCCACTGCTCCTGCTGCTATTGGTTCCAGAATCAAGGCTACAATTACGGCAGTGAACAAGGCAAAATAATACCAGGCCTTCGGCTGCAAACCTTGGGGAACAGGAATTAAACAAATCGCTATCGCTATAAGCACTGGTACAATTGCTCTCCAATACGACAACTTTTTCATTTTGATTCCTCCCTGTATGATTTTATTTTTTTCATGGTCCACCTCCCTTTGTGTGAGCCCCGAGGATCAGGGCACTATTATTGAGTTAGAACCCTCCCTTCTCGATTAGAAGAGATGAACTTTTAAAGCCTCCGAAAGGGCATAATACTCTCCGATAGGTTGAGATCAGGTAGGGAACGCTGATTTGGAATCCTATGGTTTTATAAGAATCTACTAATTTTGAATAGAAACGTCAACAAGAATTCTTGATTTCCCATTTGATGTTATCTCAAGAGAAGAATTGATGGTAGGAGGAAAAAATCAACACCAAACTTGATATTGCCTGGAAGGTCGAATTTGGATTTTCACAACTAATTTCTTCAGATCCTTTTGAAATCCCTCGATCCTCTATCGGGAACCCGCCTCAATTTCTCAAAGGACTCTTCCGTTGCCGAAAGCTATATCAGCACCTCTTCCATCCAGCCGAGTTTGATCAGCTGAATGCGGCTCAAGTCACTGACCCCGAGGTGATATTTTTTATCTGCCACCATGATATGGATGGGGGGGACATCCAGAGCCCGGTCTTCGCCGAAAAAGGCGATCCGCTTTACCTGGAGGAGATGGGCACCTATTGCGTCTACAGCAACGGGATCGGTTCCCACAATCAGCCCCTTATAGGGCCACACGTATCTCTTGTCGAAGAAACTGGCTCCCCTTCCATAAAATTGGGGCGTGAGGACACTGAGGATATTCAGGCGCGTCTTTCCCTTTACGATCGGATAAGTCCAAATTTTGCCCAGGGGCGAGCACCCCTCATCATGGTAGGCTGAAGGGTTGGGGACAAACTGGATGTAATTCTTCAGGCAGGTACCGACCCCGGACCAGTGATGCGTCCTCAACGGTCGCACATTGACAAGCGCAGTAGCGTTAAGGAAGATCGGATTATTCAGCACTCCCCGGTCATCGATGTCGATATTTTTCTCCGCCACTCCCACATCTAGCAGCCGGCGCTTAATAGCCGCTTCCAATTCTTTGGGGGTCCGCAGCTTCTGCCATTCGTTGCTTTTAATCCCCACCACATCTGAACTCTTGAAAAGTTTCTTCCATGCCTCCATGGGCTTATCAGTTCCCAGGAGACTCTTAACGGCTTCATCCAGCATCGATTGCAAGATCTCCTCCTGCACTTTGTCTTGGGGTCCTAATACCCCCGCATTCCGGATGAGGACCACTTTCGCCGTTGTTTCTGCCCGAGCTTCTCCCAGGATCCCTGACCCCAAGGTAGCAGCCATCGCAGTTCCGGCCGTCACTCGAAGAAAATCCCTACGGGTGAAGATTTTTTCTTCCATCTAACTCAAACTCCTTTCTCTGTCGAATAGAAATACTCCTCCCCTCCTCAGAGGAGCGGAGGACTGGGTGAGAGGCACCTCCCTTCAACGTCCTTCAGGCAATTTTTCTTCAGTAGCCTTAAGAAGGGCCTCGGCATCAGCCTCTGTTGGAGCTCCAAAAACAATGAGAATAAATTCATTCCGCTGTCGGGCAAAAGTCCACTTCCGGTCTTCCGTTCTTGCGCGATCCATCCCTCTCACATCGGGAAGGTAAACCTTCATGAAGCTCCGGTAGGCATCTGCAGCCTCTTTCGAGTCGGGATATCGAATGAGAAGAAGTTGGGTCTTTTGTTTACCTTGAAGGTATTGAGCGAGCACGGCTTCCGTCTTCCGGCTCAGGTTTAAAATATTCTGGTGGGCTATGAAGAACCGTTGGTTCAGGAGAACATGACTCTTAAGATAGCGAAGGCTCTTATCGACCAGCCCAAGGTCTTTCCCCGGAATAAAGCCGACCAATTTCGGCTCCAGACCCACAGCCGGGATTGAATTTGCCGCAGCCCTGCCCATCTTGAGGATTCCTGATTCAACCTCCGCTCCCTCCCCTTCTGCATAGAGGCTGACAAAATATTTACCTTTCCAGAACCGAAGCAACCCTCCCCCAAACTCCGACCCCTGACCGATTCCTACGGCTTCATCCTGATGTTCAAAAGAAAAAACCCCATAAGCATCCTCTGAAGAAGCCATTTCATAGAGTTCGAGGAGTATGGGAGGTTGATTCGATTTCTCAAACCGGCGAACCGTGAGATTCTGAAAACCATACGCCAGATAAAGCTCCGCGGCCCCATCGATGTAACTGAATAGGGTTTTAGAATTGTATTTCATCTCCTTCCCGTCCCACTTCCAGTCCCCGGCTTCTGAAGGCAGGAAAATCTCTCGACTCATTTTCCCCTTCTCTTCTCCCTTGGCCATTTCGGCTACCGTGAATATTAAAACTATGATAACAAAAAAAGTCCAAATCCGCATGTCAGATTATTATTCCCCTCCACCCTGAAGCACCTTCACTGCCTTATTACAAATATGCATGTGAGCAACATTCGCCGGCATTATTGGTTCTTTCTAAATTTTAGAATACGAAAGCCTCCAGAATTCACACCCGATAGTCGCAATCTTTTCTCATCAGGTCTTCTGTCGCAGATTTCACCTCCTTAGAAACAAGCGAAGGTCCTTTTTGAAAAGCAACAATCTTTGCCTTTTCAATACATCTCTCAAACTCGCTACTCATCGTTTCTTCTCGTGCAGGACTGTCCCTTGATCGACCTCTTTTAAGATTAGCTCCTTCTTATTTCTCATCGAAAGATACTCTTCCACGCTTACGACGATCGATTTAATCTCTCTTTTTACCTTCTCCGTCTCCTTTCTTATTTCTCTTAATATTTTTTCTTTATCTTTGCCTATAACAAAAAGATCAATATCGCTCTCCACCGTATCTTCGCCAGTCGCACAACTACCGTAGAGAACTATTTTGTTAGATACTTCTCTTATTCTTAGAAGAAGTGGAATTAAATCCAGAATATTTTCAAATTTCTTAAACTCCCGCACGATGGGTTGATCCGGTACGATTCGATACAGAAAAAGCTGTCCCTTCTTCTCCCTTGTGACCACTCCCATACGAAGGAGGAATTTAAGGGTTTGATTTGTGGCTCCAACGCTTACCTCAATCGATCTGGCTATTTCTCTCTCGTAATGAGGTATATGAGGCACTCTGCAGAGGTACGAGAAGATCTTTAGGGGAACGCCTTTTAAAAGCTTCTCTTTGAAGTCCGTCTGGCTTTTCATTTAAATATGGCAACTGTTCATTTAAATGGGATTAGTGTTCATTATAATGAATTATTACCACCCGGTCAAGCTCCGCTTTTCTCTATGCTTTTCTCCAATGTGAACCCACCCCCAATTAGAGTTTGACTGAATAATGGAAGCACCCAATAAAATTGTGCTTCAAAAATTCAGTCAACGACTACTCAACGACTCTGAGACCCAATAAATCAATTACTCAATGACCTAATAACTTGGTTCGAGGTTTAATCTGTTCGCTTCGCTCTATGCCCTTAGCGCCATGCTTCAGGGCAGGGCCAACTTTTTTATGGATGCCACCCCTTGGATATGGTTTATTTACCCTTTCACTGAATGCTTATGAGTTTTGACCTCCCGGGCCCCCATGGCCATGACGTTATAGATTGACGGTAGGGTTGAAATGTAGCGGTCACATGCGTCTATTTTTTGTCCCAATAGTCTTTCCCACTCGATAATCTCGTTTGCCATCAAGCATATAACATCAGAATAGTCGACGGTCTGAAAAAGCTTTCTCCACTGATTGTTGTCAACTGGTAGCGCCACTTCGGGAAAAACCGAGAATAGAAGCTTACTAGCCCCTACCAACCCCAAAGATGTTTCACTCATGCATAGGGGTAGCAGTTGTTTGAACATGTACCACAATTTTCCCGCAACCTGTTTTCTTTCGACCTCCGAAACTTCAACAAGAACTCGCTCTCGAGTGGCAATTGGCCGGCTGATTAAAAACTTTTTCAGGTCAAGGACAGATTCCCCGATGGCCTTCCATGATTCGCTTAATATTTCTCGATCATTGTCAAAACCTTTTCTATTGAACACCCTCACCCCTTTAAAAGGCCCTGTACGCGTCATTTTGAAATTAGACATAAGTTTTGCAGCATTCTTAAGAAATATGCCCTTATCTATCCGGTCTTGAGTGGCGCCGATAATTTCTTGTACGGTCAAGCTGTAACTCCGGCCGAATTTTTCCAGGCATTTTTCTATGTAAGCCTTAGGATGGGGGTTGCCTGAATTATCAAATAGGACTTTCATATTCATGAATTCCCTTTCAGGTTTGCACCTGATCGAAACGCGAAGAAATCACTTGATCCCCAGAATCCACCCCTCGACCTCTGCCACCGTGCGCTCAGCAAGCGTCAGAGACGGCTTGAAAAACTCTGCAAGGCTGCCGTCAAGGTCAGCGTGGCGCATCCAGGCAGCGACCGAGTAGGCGTCGTGCTGATCGCCACTGCGCCCTTCTCGCTCGAAGTTGTGTCTCCACAGGGAGGGATAGACCTCCGCTATCACCGACCGCCCGGCCAGGATATCCCAGCCGTCAAATGGCCAAAAATAGATCTGATCGTGTAACTGCTGTCGAAGATAGCGTAACCACGGCAGTCCAGCATGGGTGGACTTTGCCACTGCCCCTTGCACATCGAAATGAAAAACTGACTTGGCCGATCTGGCTCGTACTTCAGTCAACCGCCTCCAGCGAGGGTTGCCAGTACGGTTTGCCCCATTGCCGCATATGCCCTCACGCACGAATTCGACATAGGTATTGTCCCCGTCAGTCGGCCAGTGCCGCTGAAAGTCATCTAGAAAGGCCGGCCAATCAGGTGGCAAGCCATGAGCCTGAAAATACTGTATTGGAAATGAAAAACCATGGTCGAGGCCGACCAGCGTTACCTTTCCTTCGGAAAGCCTTTCTACCAGCCATTCAGCGATGCCGCGCCGCGTCCAATATTTGCGAGGACTTGCCGGCGGTTCAACCTCCATGGGCAAGGTTTCTCGATCCGCCATATAGACCTGCAGACCCTTCAGACTTGATGTCGGAGTCTTTGCACCGGAATAGTCGATTCCAATGTACTGTTTAAAGGCCGGATTACGTACGCTATTCATGTCTGCGGACTCCTCCTCGAAAAAAACATCTCAGCCCCACTCTCTTCTTGCATATATCGAATTATCGTTGCCCGATATCATATGGTTGACTGAATTTTTCAGTCAGGCAGGAATTAATTCGTGAGGTGGAATCAGAAAATGCCGCCCACATGACTTGACTGAAAAATTCAGCCAGGCGTTACGAACTTCCTTTGAGCTTTCAGACTTGAGCTGATCGCGATGCGTGCGTTTGCGAACGGCCAACTTTTTTATGGATGACACCAGGGATCAGTATTTAATAACCTAACTTGTTGAATGCTGAGACCGGACCCTGAGCCGCTAATGGAAGTAATCCCAGGCTTTCCGTGGTAGCTCCGATTTCAGTGAAACTTTCATCTATTAAAACCTGTTTCTGTGTAACCAACTGAATTCGGATCGCTTCGGAGGAAGAGAGGGTTTCTCCCCTGGTTCCCCGATCTTCAGAATGGCAGCTAACTCATAATCTTCTGGAATACCAAGGATTTTTTTAACCTCCTTTTCCTGCTCCCCCCAAAAGACCACGATCCCACTTCCCAAACCATCGGCAACCGCAACCAAAGACATATTTTCGATGCAAAGCCAGGCACTTGCCGCCGCCCCTTTCTGATGGCAGACTGCAACAGCACTCGCATTCTCGAATGATTTCCTCTGACCGACCGCCCTCTCTTGAACTTTATCCTGTCCTTCTCCAGCACGAGGAGGCATCGTTAAGCTAAGCTGATACTTTCGTTCCGCAATTTGATCGATAGTCTTTTGATCATCAATAATAATGAACTCCCAGGGCTGAGAATTTCCGGCTGAGGGTGCCTGGGTGCCCGCCAGAATAATTTTCTTGAGCTGTTCTTCCGAAGCCTTCTTCTTAAAAATGCGAATTGTTCTCCTCTTTGCGATTACTTCATGCATTTCCATATGTCGTCTCCTTTCGTAAATGTTATGTATCTCTAAGCTCTATCCCGTAAGAGGCGCCAACGAAGTGAAGAATGTTGAACGGAGTCCTTTCCTTCCCCATATATATTAAAAGTCTACATAATCAGAATGGTGGCGTCAATATCACCATTGGCTTCAGCAAGGAAGAGATCGGACACGGCTTGGAATGGATGGAAGATCTGTTCGGAGAAAGACAGGGGTTGTCACGTGAATCTCTGACTTTTTTGTAATCATCAGGTTGGCGGCATATCGTCATCTCGCTCACCCCGAGTTCTTGGCCAAGTCGACTTGAAATAAGCCTTTGCTCCGGGTTCGGCCAGGAGAAAGCGGAATCTGGGGGTAATACCATGTCTCCTGCTTCTCAACCATCGATTCCTCGATGCCCCAACAAGTGGTTTATTGTTGACGCTGTGCTCCATGCTCTTTTTAGTTTTAAATTCCGCAATCAGCAATCCGAAATCCCTGCCTCCGCCGGAGCGGCTTCGCGCAGGCAGGCGCATTCTGCAATCGAATGGGCCAACTTTTTTATGGATGACACCGAAGTTTTTGAATAATTAGTTTGTATCTATCTGTTATTAAAAAAATATGAGAACCGTCCCCAAATAATTTATCAGTTTATTTTTTTGAAGTCCTTTGACTTAGGTTTTTCACAAGTTCCTTGCCTAGCGCGAGGCACTTTTTCTTCGCTTCGTTGCTAATGGGACGTTCACTTCCTACCGTCTCCCCCACCTGCTGGAAGAAGCGCTGAGCAAGGGATTCGAAAGGCTGCCTCACCTTCCCGCCACCACCACAGGAAAAGAAAAGGACAGCCGGTTTTCCTTTGACAGGCTTGCCCGATTGATCCCACAGGTAAATATCATCGAAAAAGGTCTTAACCGTGCCCGCGACGTATGAGAAATAGTCAGGGGTCCCGATCGCAACCCCATCGGCGGACAAAAATTCTTCCAGCGTGACCCGCCGCTCGTTTGTGTTAATGAGGTTAACTTCAGTCCCCGCTTCCCGACCCCCTCCGCAAGTGCTTCTGCAAGCATCTTTGTATTCCCATACTGCTGGCTGTGATAAACAACAATAATTTTCCCCATAGTCTTCCTCCTTAACAATAGACAATCCAAACTATTTTATGGATGACAGGTAGACGTCTTAAATTATTCATTGATTGGCAGGGTATGGATTCGGAGACGAGTCTGCTCAAACACTACGACACTCCCCTGCTCCAGTGCCTCCTGGATCATCGGGAGATTTGACAACAAGAGAGCAATTTGTTTTTCTGGTCGGCGATCTGATCCCCTTCTGAAAAGAATCAAGGAACTTCATGATCCAGTCACCAGTGGGAGTTCCCGCTCTCGCACCGCCTCGGCAGCATACCGGAGGCCTTCTTGGAGATCTTCAGCCTCGAGATCTGGATATGCTCTGAGAATCTGTTCCTTTGTCATACCATCTACTATCATCCCCACCACTGTGGCCACTGGAATGCGTAATCCCCGGATACAGGGTACGCCTCCCATCTGATTGGGATTGATTGTTATTCGTTTGAATTTCATCTAATGAACCTCCCTGAATTTCAACTAAGTCTAAAAAAGTCGCCTTACTATAAAACTCTTTTAAATCATTATACATGAAATCTTTTATCTTCAAAAGAGAATAAATACAAACCGATGCCATGCTCTTTGCCCTTTGCGCTATGCGCGCCGCTGTTATTAGCTTTAGATTCCGCATTCCGCAATCGCCATTCCGCATTTGAATGGGCCAACTTTTTTATGGATGACATCATAATTCACAATTCAAGACCTGATACCAAAACTGACACCAAAACTTTGCGCTTATTACGCACCTCGCGTTGCGCATTTTGCGTTATCTTATCTCTTTGACAATTCTTCGTCAAAGGGAGTTATTCAAAATGGGCGGCCCAAAATATTGAAGGTGGTGTTGATATGGATGCTAAATTTTAAAAATGAGACGCGCCCCATTTTCAATCACCTATTCATAATGAGTCCACATCCTGATGACCTTGACGGTCTTTATTTCTTGCAAGACTTGGTACACGAGACGGTGTTGAATAGTGATGCGACGGGAATAGGCTCCAGAAAGGTCTCCGATCAGCTTTTCAAAGGGTGGAGGGGTTTGAAACGGATTTTCAGAGAGAATGTCAAGTAGTTTTTCGGCTTTCTGCCTCAGGCCTGCCGCCGCAATTTTCTTTGCGTCCTTCTGAGCTTGCCTGGTGTAGACAATCCTCCACTTTACCATCCAGGTTTCCCGCTGCACTTTCTAACAGCCGTCTTGAGCCCCTTCCGAATGGATTCTCTCATGCCAGGAATAGATAAGAGATAGAGGGTTTCTTGGATGGATCGCCAGTCGCCCTCGGAAATCAAGATAGCGTTTGACCTCTTTCCCGTAATCTGAATCGGTTCGTGGGATTCTGAAGCCTCGTCGAGCAATTTATAAAGATTTGCCCGAGCTTCTGTCGCCTTAATCGTTGTCATACGAATCACCTCAGTTTATAACGTACATTAAAACGTACGCAATGTCAAGAGATATTCGCTTGGCTCTGAAACCAGACACCAAGTTCGGAGTGACCTAATAACCCAATAATTAGTTTAATTCCGCACTCCGCAATCCAAAATCCCTGCCTACCGGCAGGCAGGCGCATTTGGATACACCAACTTTTTTGTGGAGGCCACCATAATTCACATTTCAACGGCCTGTTGCTCAAAAGCCCAATTCAAAAATATCTGACAGTTTAAGTTTCGATGAATGATAGCCGGGGGTAAATAGAACCAAATAGCACCATTTGGCCAATTTTAAAGCTCATCAGCTCCTTAAAATCTGAAAAAGACCTTATCTCCCTTGTCACAGCCCCTTTGATCTGCTCCATCATTACCGATGGACTTCTCTTTAGGTAAGATCCATACCTCAGCAAAACCTCAATGTTCTGGACAGCAGAGATCAGGTATTCCTGTATCTGCACCCGCCAAAGCCCTCTCCATCGTGCCCGGTCATATCCATACCGCGTCCCTCTGGCATAGGAACGCTCCATCAAGTGTTGCCTCATTTTGATATCCCGCTTCGCTTTGGCCGATCGACTCGCCTCTCGCATCCTGTCTAGATCTTCCTGCCTCAGATGTCGCTTAATTGTCCGACCCGACTTGTTCTTGGTACACTGCTCTCTTAAGTCACATACCGCACAAATCTTCTTGGGCGCAGCGTAATCTCTACTTTGCCGACTCATATGTAATGACCTAGGCTTCAACCGATGCCCAGCTGGACAACGATAGGTGTCACTCTCCCGATCATACTCAAACCGCTCTTCCCCAAAGATATTCTGCTTTTCTGTACGCTTCAATGAAATTTCCCTCAAATCCGGCATGTGGGCCTCTACTCCTCTATCATGACAGGCCAAAAAGTTCTCGATCGTCCCGTATTTGCTGTCGGCCACCACCGTATCCGCCTTGACCCCTGTATTTAAATGGTGGCTCTCTATCAGAGGAATCATCTCATGCGCTTCATTGACATCTCCTGTTGTCGTCTCGATCGCCGTGATCACTTCACTCCGCTCATCCACGGCCCGATGTACCTGATAGGAGAGTTTGGGCTTGCCACGATTCACTATCGATGCATCCGGATCGGTCGTTGAAATGTATCGGCTGTTCTCTTTAACGTATCTCCTGGAGGAATCCGTGCTCTCGCTCTTTTCCTCTAATCGTGCTTCCAGCTTCTTGTAGCCCTCCTGGAGTTGAACCTTCAACGATCGCGTGTCGATCACGGAGTTGTTCGATGCATCCGCATCCACCAAGCTCGAATCCACAAAGATCTTTCTGCCGTCCACTAACCCCGCCTCCACACATTGCCACACCATTCGCTCAAAAAATCCCCTAAACGCCTCTACTCCCCACCGCGCCCGGGCTTTACTCAATACACTGTGATCCGGCACCTCGCTGTCTATGTCGTACCCTAAAAACCATAGCCAGTCTAAACGCATGGGGATCGTTTCCATTAACTCTCGTTCCGATCGAACATTGTAAAGAACTAACAGCAACATCATCTTCAGGATCACAGGAGGGGGAATGGACACATTCCCATTGCCTCCATAGGTATCTCTGACTTCGGCATAGATGAAGTTAAAGTCAATCTGCTCCTGGATCTTTCTCAGAAGGTGTGTCCGGGGAACTCTTTGGTCCAGGTTCATATGATGATAGAAGATCTTCGGCTGAATTCCTGTCTGTTGACCCATCATGGCAAAATCTCCATTCCTGATTTGTCTTGCCATGCTTATAGCTCGAATGTATAATCGTTGCAAGCATCATTTGGGCAACAGCCCGTCAAGACCTGACACCGGAGCCTATTACTTTCTTGAGCCACTATGCCACCAGACGCTGCCAACTTTTTTATGGATGACCTAAATCCCTTTTAAGATTCTTATAATTTTATGGACGCCCCCCTTTGATTATCAAGCAAAGTGTATAATGTAGCTTTGACCCCAAAGTCTTTTTCAAAGTCTCTTTCCGTGTGAAGAATCTGGTCCGCTCTCATGGTTTTCAGGCTACTTGGCTCTTTCGGGGGGTTGGCCCAAAAGCGCTTTTAACTTCTCCATAGCCTTTCCGAAGTCTTCCCATCTTCCCTGTCGAATAGCCTGCTCAGCTTCTTTGAGATCCTCTCTTGCCCGGTTCAGCTGTTCGCTCTGAACGGGGGCAGAGACTTTCCCGGCCTCAGGTTGAGCGGTGCCGAAAACGGCCTGAAGGGCTTGATCAAGAGTTGGCTCCATAACCACTTTGTTCCCGGATACAATAATAATCCGTTTGAGCTGCGGGATGTTTGTGCCCTCCGCCGTCAGGTACACAGGCTCGACGTAAAGGAAGGAGCTATCGATGGGGATAATAATCAAGTTGCCACGGATGACCCGGGAGCCTTTCTGGTCCCAAAGGGACAACTGCCCGGAGATCAGCGTGTTCTGATCGATCATCGCCTCGATCTGCATGGGGCCCAGAATCAGCCGCTCCTTTGGGAGTTGATAAAGGAGCATTTTCCCATATTCAGGAAAATCGCAATTGGCAGCCATCCAGGCGATCATGTTGTCTCTGTTCTGAGGCGTAAAGGGACTCATCAGAAGATACATAAGCTCTTTCTGGCCGGGAAGCCGCATCAGGATATAATAGGGGATCATCGGGATGGTATTGCCGGCATATTTCTCCTGTGCAAAACTCCAGAGATCTTCTCGGTTGTAGAAGACCTGAGGATCCGTCATGTGATAGGTCCTGTACATGTCGGCTTGAATCGTGAAAAAGTCCTCAGGGTATCTCAGATGCCTTTTTAAATCCTGCGATAACTCCCCCAATTCCCTGAAGACCCCCGGAAACGCCTTGCGGTAAACGCCGAGGACCGGGTCATCGACGTCCATTACATAAAATCGAACAGAGCCTTCATAGATATCCACAATCACCTTCACGGAGTTTCGGATATAATTCAAGCCAATCCCCAAGGATCTTGATTGGGGTTTTGAGTAGGGGAAATGGTCGGAAGTTGTGTAGGCATCCTGAATCCAGTAAAGCTTCCCTTCGCTCAGGACGAGGTAAGGATCTTTGTCCAGTAGTAAAAAAGGGGCGATTCTCCTAACTCGGTCCTGGACACTTCTCCAAATCTGGATACGACTCTCAGGGCCGAGATAAGAGGTGAGCAGTATATTGACGTCTGAGAAATTCCATGCAAAAAGAACTCTTTTCCAGTAGCTGTCCAGAGGAATGCCTCCCTTCCCCTGATAGCTGGTATAGATATTTTCACTCCCCTTCGGATAGTCAAATTCTTTCATCTTGGTCCCGACGATCCGATAACCCGGGGTCTTTTCGCCGAAGTAGATGGCAGGCTGCTCAACATTCAGGCCGTACTTGGAGACGGGCGGGATATTTTCGATAATATACTGCGGGAATCCTCCTTCGGCAATCTTCGAGACGAAGTTCATGACGAGACCATAGCCGTGGGTATATTGAAGACGCTCATTGACCCACGTCCTGGCCTGTTCGGGAAGCTCGGGCGCCAACTCCCGAGCTGGAGACTCCACCTGATGATAGCCGTCCTCCGTATGGTAACGGTCAACGTCAACCTCATTGAATCGATAATAGAGACGCATCTCCTGAGTTTGCCGATAGGTCTGCAGTAGTGGCCGCCAATCCCAGAGGCGGATATTCTGAATGGTCTCCTGGTGGTCAGAGACCTGCCCGGGGGTGAGCTCCGATAACCCGGGGTACGTTTTCACTTCTATTTTATCGAGTTGAAAGGCCTTGCGCGTAAAATCGATATTATACTTGAGATAAGGGGTCTCCAATTTCAGCTCGCTGGGCTCCACCTCGAATTTTTGCACGAGACCGGGGAGCAGGATGATAACCACAAAATAGAGGAAAAAATAGCTTCCAATGCCAATGAGGATCGCCCTGAACCGCCGTTTCAAAAAGTTTAAAAGAACCCAAATACCTAAGGCAATCGACGCAAAAAGCATGATCCAGAGACTGATCCTCGTGACGTTATAAGCCGTATATCCCACTCCGTAGACTACGCCAAGGGTGGAGTAGAGGAGCTCAAAACGATCCAGGTAATAACCCCACACCCAGTTTCCAATGAAGAGAAGAAATAGGATAGCCACATGCCCCAGGGGTGTCCAATTTCTCCTTTGAGGAGAATTTACCCCGAACCGAAGCATGCCAAAGGACATGTATCCGATAGAGATGAGCAAAAATGTTGTGAAGGTCAGACCTGTCAAGCCGTTCTGGATCATCTCATAAAAAGGAAGTCTGAACATATAGAATCCGACATCCGCACCAAAGATGGGATCGGAGAATCCGAAGGTCCCCCCCAGCGGAAGCGCAGATAAGTATCCCATTCAGAATAGTAGATAAGACCAAAAATGAGTGCTGGAACACATGAGATGATGGCGGTAATGAATTTTCCGGTTTTTGCTGTGATCTCCCCGGCATTCTCAATTACCAGCACATCTTGTCTCCCAACGCTCTTCAGCCCGGCCCTCACGAGCAGACGGAGATTGCCCCAGAAATAGAGGAATACTAAGATAAAAGCCAGACCGAACCATCCCAGCTTAATGAACAGCAACTGCCAGAAGATGGTTTCATACCCTAATTCCCCCATCCAGAGCCATTCCACCAGCCTGCCTGTAATGAGCGATAGAAAAATCAGAACGAAAATCACCACGGCGAGAACGTACCAAAAAATCCTTCTTCCTATCGCGAGCCTTTTCATTACTATCTACCTCCTCTCCATCTTTATCTGGGGTTCCTCTCACCCATCCTTATAGAACCCTCCAGCCAGCGAGCCGGGGCGATGGATGGATGCTCTATGCGCTACCTGTCCTCCGTAGCAGAACGAACTGCGTAGGAGGATGCTCTTTGCGATCTTTTGTTTGCAGGGCCAACTTTTTTAGGGATGACAGTCTTCTTAAGGCTAATCTCTTTCTTAGGAGTTGACTGAATTTTTCAGTCAGAGACTTTGGACCCCTTGACTACAAAATTGACTCAGTTGTTACGTAATGACTCTCGACTTTACCACTTGCCTGATCACTCAATCGCTTATTGACTCAACGCCCGCATTACCGCCCCACTTTTTTATGGATGACACCGGTTTGCAATAGGTCTATTTCTTAAACAACTTAACTACGTCCCTGGGTGCGTCCTTAGATCATTTCAGCTTACTTGTTTTGTTCCTTCAACCTCTTCTCGTAATTAAGGCGTACTTCTTTGAGTTCAGCGGGTGTCCTGCAAATTTCTTCAGCTTGAATGGACTGCATATTCTTTAAAATAGCGAACCCATACTTTTCGCTGTAGGCTGTCTCCCCCCAGACCACATCCTCAACTACCTGATGGTCCTCTTTTCTTACGATCTTCCAACCTTCTGGGGTTTCCCACGCAAGCGGCTCCTTTTCCACTGCAGCAATCACTCTTTCCGTGTCCGTTGTGCCGGCACGCTCTATGGCGGCCTTCAGGAAATAGACACCTGCATAGGTTTCTTCAGCCATATAGTCAGGATATTCTTTAAACCTCTCCTGGTAAATCTTGACGAACCTACGGTTCATAGGAGAGTCCGGGGTAAGGAAAAAGTAACGGGCTGAAACGAACAAACCCTCGGGCATGCTCTTTCCCAGAGGAATGAGCGTCTCAAGGGCTGCCCCATCCGGAAAAACAAACTTGATTTTGTCAAATAGGCCCAGAGGTAACGCTTGCTTAATGAAAGTGACTGCGTCCATACCCCACAAAGGTGACCAGATGGCTTCTGGTTTGGCTTCTATAATCTTTTGGATGAAAGGAGTATAGTCAGGCTCGGTTAACTTGGGCCATAACTCACCGACAATCTCGATATCTGGCCGCAGCTCCTTCAATTTATCCTTGAATGAATTCCAGGATTCGTAACCATAACTGTAGCCTGGTCCAATGCACATCCAACGCTTGAATGGTTTACTCGCCATGAAATAGGCACCGGCCCGAGAGTGCATCATGGCATTGCTCAAAGTGCTGAACATGTACCGGTTGAACTTGGCATCTGTCAGCGAATTTGTCGCCGACTGTGTTAGGACCAGAATCTTCTTTTGCTGTTCGACAAGATCCGCCATGGCCAGAGCCACACCGCTGGAAGTGGGTCCAATAATGAAATCCACTTTGTCCTGAGTGATAAATTTCTTAGTGATCTGCACGCCCTTATCCACTTTTAACTCGTCATCTTCAAAAATGGCTTCAACCTTTCTCCCTAAAATGCCGCCCTGCCCATTAATTTCGTCAAGAGCTAACTGGATTGCCTGTGTTCCGTGCTTACCGTATCCTCCCATCTTCCCGGACATGATGAAAACCACACCGAGCTTGATCGGCTTTTTTTCAGCCGCCCAGCCTGTTCCGAATACCAAAACAAAACTAATAAAAAGAACGCCTATTCCTATGATCCATCTCCCTCTCATAGTTTCCTCCTTTTTTATTTGGGAATGCCACTTTTTTATGGATGACACCGCATGCTCTGCATCTCGAAAGGGTATCGATGTTATCTCCGGTATACTTCACGACAATGTCGCACTCGCATGATCCTCACGGCCCTTGTCTTCTCATCAATCTCGTAAAGGACACGGTAGTCTCCAACTCTAATTCGCCAATCATTCTTTGAACCGGCAAGCTTGCGGCATCCCGAAGGTCTTGGATTTTCTGCTAAGGCTCTAATCTGGGGAATGATCCGGTGGAAGGTGGTTATGGGTAGACGCTTGAGGTCATTTTCAGCAGCTCTCTCAAGATACACCTCATACACTTGGATGATACTCCTTCAAAAAGTCCTCGAGCCTTCTAAACTTAAGAGGTCTCTTCCTCATTTCTTTGAGCAAATTCAAATCCTCAAGGTCCTCCAGACGCTCTAACATTTGTCGATACTCATCGATATCAAGAATGACCGCAAAGGGTTTACCCTCTTTCAGGACAATCTCAGGAGTTTTCCTCTTCATCTTACCTTTCATGTCTTAACCTCCCATTTGTTAAGCGCCATATTATAATACATCTATTTTTGTTAAATTGTAAAGCCTATTCCACACTTCAAGAACGAAACAAACATTTGCTCCTTTACTTTGAGCTTTCAGGTTTCAGCTTTACGCCATGCGCGCTGCTGTTATTAGCCTTGAATTCCGCATTCCGCAATCCGCATATGAAGTATCCTTCTCCCAATCACCGTGTCCCCGTTTCCCCTCATCTGCTCTTGCGTCTCCCCATCTCCTCGTTTCTCTGTCTTCCTATCTTCCTATTTTTCTTTTGGGCAGGCCAAACTTTTTTATGGATGCTACCTGTGAATCGTGCAGACCTGAACCCTAGGAGTGGGTTTCAATTTCCATGAGGTCCTTTCCAACGATAATTTTTCCGCCGAAGTTTTGCCTGGGACCCTCCGCCCACATCTCTTCGGTGACAGAAGGATCATCGGATGGGACAAAATGCGTGAGAACAAGGGTTTTTACTCCGGCTTCCTTCGCCACCTTGCCCACATCGATATGTGTTGTATGGGAGGCGACGATATGTTCGAGAAGTCTATCCGCATTGGGAACGCGGGCAAGAAGTCGGGCAAGGGAGGGCTTATGAAGGACCTCGTGGACGAGGATATCGGCACCTTTAGCAAGCTTGATCAGATTGTCAGAGGGGGTCGTGTCGCCGGAGAAGACGATCGATGTTTTGGCGGTGTCAAACCGGTATGCAAAGGAGGGTACAACCGGAGGGTGGTTTACGAGGGCTGCCGTGACTTTCACATTTTCATCCTGCATGACCGGTCCATTTTCCGAGAACTCATGAACGTGTACCATGGGGGCCAGAGGAGGTCTCCCTTCGTCAGGGATCCTGATATTGATGTCATAGGCATTGAGCTCAAAGAAGGCGTTCGTCATCTTCTCAAGCGGAGGGGGTCCATAGGCATCGATCCTTCCTTTAAACCCGGACGCCCATGCATTGTAAACAAGATTTCCGTATTCGAGGTTATGGTCAGAATGGTGATGGGTGATGAAAATGTGTTTTAGGGCCGCAAGGGAGATACCCGCAAAGACGAGCTGTCTGCTGACACCCCCTCCACAATCAACGACGTAGGGAATGTTATTCACAATGACGACCCATGCTGACTGGTTTCGCACTTTATTGGGGCGGGGTCCACCTCCCGTCCCTAATAGGATCAATCTTACATCTGATTTCTTCGTGGGACTGAGATCCTTGGTCTGGGCAAACAGATCCTTTGCCAGCAGGGTGCCGGCAAAAGCAGCCATCGAGCCGGTTAGGAATTGCCTCCTGGACAAACCTTTGGTTTTGTCGCCTTTTTGTCGATCCGACATCTGCGAGCCCCTCCTTTCCTGATTATTATTTCCACACAACAATCGATCTTGACGCCATGCGCCTTGCCCTTGGCAATATGCTCCAGGGCAGGCCCAACTCTTTTATGGATAACACCCGGATTCGATTTTATGAGTAATTCAACTTAGTCAACAACGGCCCCTTTGTCCTTCTACAATGCGCTGCTCATCTGGTTTAACGCATCCTCTTAAAAACGGAGTAAGCCTCCATAAAGGTCGGAAATCCGGCGGTCTGTATTAACAGAAGAAGTGCATGCTTAATCTCATCATCGGTCAGCCCAGATTCCTTTCCTTTCAGGATATGAGTCTCCAGAGATAAAGGATGACCGCTTGCCCCGGAAACGGCAATCTTGATCAGCCAGCGGATTTTCTCGGGCAGAGGGCCAGATTGCTCATGAATCGTTTTCCCCAGTGCTTCATGGCCTTTGTAGACGGCCGGAAACTCTTTCTTGAATTCTTTAAATGGCTCGTGAATTTCTTTCATCTCGGCTCTCCTTTCCTCCCTGAAACGATCAGCGATTTTAACCTTCAAATTGGCGTTCTAAGTTTGGAATCAACCCCTTTTTTCTAGAAATGATTTGTTCGATCAAGCAGTTCACTTGGTCCGACCCGAGATCCCCGTAAACGCGCTTGCCTTTTTTGGAAATGATTAATTTGATCAACCCGTTAACTTGGTCCGAGCATAGGCCCAACCCTCGTTGATTATTCTGTTACGCCTTTACCTTCTGTCCGTGTTGCTGTCCATTCCCCTGACAAACCTGACGGCCACGCTGGATTTGAGAAGGTAATGGTATATGTTCCAATCCCCCCTCCGTCCCTCAATTCACCCTTGACATTCAGGGTAAACGGAGAATCCTGATACCCCGAGGGGGCGGAAGAATTCGTCGCTGTGCCCGTAGCGGTGAACGAGAGAGAAGAGCCCGAGATGATCACCCTTCCTCCAGTGAAAGGACATGTCGTGGAGTCTAGATACGTCCACTCTCCGGTAACGGTCACCGTCCCATCTGATTTCTTAGTCAAAGTCCAAACCCCTTTGCCACCACCACGATCAACAATCGATTTCCAGCGCTCTGTGGTCATGGCCGGGCGGTCATCATTACTGCTGGCCCCGCTCGGCCCATACCCAATAACAAATAGGCTGGAGATGAGCGTTACGGCAATAACGGTACATACCAATGGATATCGTCTCATGATCTATGCCCCCTTCGATACTCTTTAATTCAAGACCCGGCCCCCTCTGCCACTTTTTAAGTTTTTACCTCTGATCTTTACACCATGCTCTATGCGCTACCTGTCCTCCGTAGCAGAACGAACTGCGTAGGAGGATGCTCTTTGCGATCTTTTGTTTGCAGGGCCAACTTTTTTGTGGATGACCCCTCTCTTGTTTTATGAAATGTGTGATTGCAAGACCTGGCCCCCCGTCCCGGCTATCATTCATCGCAACTTAAATTATCAGATATTTTTGAATTGGGCTTTTGAGCAACAGCCCGTCAAGACCTGACACCGGTGATGACTACGTCCCTGTGTCTCTTGTGTCTCTACGTCAAATGAACCACGGTGTTTTTTCAAGAACGGGGTTCAGGGTAAACGGCTCCGACTGTCTGAGAAACGCAGCTGTCAGATAAGCGATGTCCCCAGCGTATTTCAAGGTAATCGGTTCCCCGCAGAATGAATCAGTGGATGCCCAATTCAATTTCGTCAGATTCAAGACTTGTACTGCCAGGACTCGAAGATCGGGCTCTGCTCTCGGCAGCCCTTCTGGCCGATGAACCCATGCCGATACTTCTAAAGGCTTCGGGGTTCCCAAGGATCGACGGAAGGGGTTATAGCCGGTCGTTGACAAATATATCCTATTACCTGCAGCTTCTACATAACTTCCACGCCGCAGGCTGCCATCGGTTTCCGGTCGATTGTCATACAACCGGACATTGTGATGCGAGTTGATCCATACGAAAGTAAAAGTTCCTTGAGGCCTCACTTTCCGAGCCGCCTCAAGGATTGAGTTCCGATCTACCTTCGCCAGCTTTGCAGAATAGTGAAAGATGATCCGAGGCGTCGGTGGTAGTCTGTTTCGAAGTTTTGTGAGTGTTTCCTCGACTAGCCGAGGGGGTGAGCAAGTCAGAAATCTCTTGGCGACTCGTTTGGTGCTCAATGAGCCAGCGGCTTTTTAGCCAGTCTTGCAAGCTCACGTTTGTCTCCGATGAGGAACAACATGGGTCCTCTTAAGACAGTGTTGAGGAAATGGTGCCCTGCCGCCACTTTTGATCGGAACTCCGCAGGAGGATAAACGGTTGGATTGATCTCCCGGCCAAGTGTCTTTTGAGCCTCGCTAAGCGATGACACAATCTCAGCAAATGTTACCTTGCCCACGACCAGGACATCCACATCGCTATCCCGGTGTTCTTCACTGCGCGCCATGGATCCATAGATGAAAGCCACATTGATGCGGCCACCCAAAGGCGCCAAGGCAGCTTGCAGCGTTGCCCCCACTCCAACCGTCTTGACGACCAGGTTTTTCAGCTCTGCAAATACAGGGCAACGGGGATTCGCCTGGTAATAGACCTGCCGCCCACGAACGATGCGCTGGATAATCCCAGCGTCTGAAAGCTGCTTCAACTCCCTCTGCACTGCACCCAGCCCGACTCCGGCGGCGCGAACGATTTGCCGCAGATAAAAAGCATCGTCGATATGGCTGTAGAGTAAAGAAAGGACTGCCCGGCGGGTCTTACCAAACAGGGTCCTGGATAGGTTATCGCTGTCAGGCAACGTACTCATTGTGGGTACGATTGTACCTCTTTTAGGTACGATTTTCAAGACACTCCTTTTCGTTCACCCCTGCAAGACATTCACTGTCAGGTCTTGAAATTTGAATTAACCTCATCCCCCCCTCACCTTTCAATTGCTACCAACTTCTCGCATAGCGCAGAGCGCATGGGGCATAGCGTAAATGAACTGCTGTGAATCGTGAACCGCGAGGCGTGACTCGTGATTCGTGAAATGCGTGAGAGTTAAAACAAAAAAGCCCTTTACCTTTTGAGAGCCGGTTAAAGCCCTGTTAGTTCCGCTGAATCAGTATACGGAATAATTGCTCCATTGGGCTGTTTCTTCCAAATTTTTTCTTTATGGGCCGCATCATATGCCATACGTTCTTCAGGAAATTTCATGGCAATCCGAGTGATAATTCTTTTTTCCTCCCGGCTAAGGGGTTTAGCGTCTGACTCATCAGCTTCTATGATGTCCTGAATGAGATCCTTGTAGTTATTAAGTTGAGGCCCGTAGGGGAGGGCGGCATAGGTGGACCCTGTCAAGCTTTCCCCTGTTTCCCGGTGAGCCACCATATCTGCATACCAAAGATATTTTGCTGCAAAGAGCATCTTGTCATTCTTCTTCAGGATATGTTTACCCAGAACGGACTCAAATTCTTTCAACACCAATTTTATCCTAGGGATTGAAAATGTCCGATTTCCGGTACAGCTATCTCCGACACTCTGACCTCCAAGAGCAATCCTGAGCGCATGGTCCATGGATTTGCTCTGGATGGTTCCTCCCTCCCACCTCTTGATGCTGGCAATTCCGACATTCATACGCTTTGCAAGAGCCTCCTGAGTCAATCCTAATCTCTTCCTCTTCCCAACGATTTCATCCCCTGTTATCAGGTTAACTGCTTTGCGGTAAGCATCAGCCATCGTCTTCTGAATGCGTGCTGCCTGGGTGACCGTTGCTGCCTCCACACCGCATACTGTACATCGATATTGTTCTGTCAGGACGATTATTTTAACACCACGGAAAGTCATTCGTTTTTTTGTTTTCCTCAGCACCGTTTTTCCATGCCCGCTCGGGCAATCCATTCTTACCTCTTTCATTTTATTCCCTCTCATCTTCTTTTCGGTCTTCGTGAAGTGACACAAGCCACATCCTCTTCACTTTAATTGTAAACTTGAGATAGACCCTGCAACCCAATGTTTTACTTAACCACCGAAACGCCAAGAGCTCGTAACCTTCTATGTCATGCTCATAAGATCGTTGCGGTGGATATTGCCCCGCATAATGGTTGGGGGTAATTTCTTCTAATAAATCGATCAGGATAAACGAAATATTTTGAAGATTGACGCCTAATTCAATTGCATCAGCGGCAATGATAACCGGATTCAAGATAGAAAATTGATTCTCTGATACCGCTTCCTTTGCCTGTTTTATCTTACGGTTGATTTCTTTGTGAGAAGGTCGGTCCATAAACATTATGGTATCAATTGATACCTTTTGTCAATAGAAAAATTGAGCATCCTAATCTACTGGGCATCTGGGGAACATTGTTAATTTCTTAAACTTATTTTGCTTTTCAGAAATCTCATCCACCCCCAGCTTTCTTATCGTGAAGCGTGAGGCGTAAGTCGTAAGGTGTAAAAACAAAAAAGCCCATCCCTAATCATAGAACCTAAAACAAAAACGTGAATTGTGACTCGTGATTCGTGATTCGTCACTGCAAATAAGAATAAAACGCAAGGCGTCAGTTGTAAGGGAAAACCAGAAAAACATCCGATTAGGTCTTAAATGTGAATCCTTACTCTTTATCAAATTTTCCTCTTCATTTTTGTGATATAAGGAACTTTAGCTTCCTCAACTAGGAATCCAATCGGGCGCTTCTTGGATTCCGGTGGTTTCATCAGTTCCCTAATGGCGTCAAAAACCACCCTGAACTGAGCATCGTATTTCTTTTCCAATGCGTCAAGTTTACGAGCCAAATCGGCATGGGATGCAAGTATCCTTCGAAGACGAACGAAAGCCCGCATGATCTCGATGTTAACCTGAACGGCTCTCTCACTATTTAATACACTCGAAAGCATTGCTACACCTTGCTCTGTAAACGCATAGGGTAGGTAACGCCGCCCTCCTCGCCCCTCCTTTGAGGTCGCAAATTGCGACCTCAAAAGGTGAGTCTCTGACTCTGTCAATTGAAACATGAAATCTTCCGGAAACCTGGAAAGATTACGCCTTACCTGTTCATTCAGTCTTTTAGTTGTTACCCCATAGAGTTCCGCAATATCGGAATCCAGCATAACTTTATGACCACGAATTAGAAGTATCAACCGTTCAATGTGCTCAATAGGAATCAAGGATCTGTCTTTTGACATTTTATCATTCATTAACTCTCCTGACCTTTCAATTGTTCAGATGTTCTCCCATAACCGTGAGTCGGGATTCGTGACTCGTGAAATTCGTGAGAGTTAAAACAAGAAAGCCCATTCGTTTTGAGAACAGGCTTAAGTTCGATCACACAATTTTTCAATTTTTGAATCCCCCACCGGCCCCACTATATCAGAAACGCAATCGGATGACAATCAAAAATGCTGATTGCGGAACTCGGATTGCGGAATATCAATTCAGTAAACTCTCATTCTTTTCCAACTAATTCTGTTACTGATCCGATTCCCGGAAAGGCTCAGCGTCGCCTCTCCCTTTTAGATCCTTTTGATGTTCCGTACGGGACATGCGGTTCCTCAACAAGGAATCCAATTGGGCGCTTCTTCGGCTCTGGGGTCGCCATCAGTTGCCTGATAGCAACAACCAGGGATCGTATCGATTCATCATGATTTTGGAGCTTTCTCTCCAGCTCAGCCAGCTTGTGAGCTAACTCCTTATGCGTTGCCAGCATCTCGCGAAGTTTGACAAATGCTCGTACTACAAATACACTAACTTGTATAGCACGTTTTGTATTTAGAACACTGGCAACCATGATCGCCCCGTGTTCGGTAAATGCATTAGGTAAGACCGGCGAGAATTTGAGTTTCGCGAGGTGGTCGCAAATTGCGACCACCTCAGCCTTTTCCTTTTTCGTAAGCTGGAACATAAAATCTTCGGGGAATCGGCCGCGATTGCGTTTAACTTGCTCATTCAGCCGCTTCGTGGTTGTTCCATAAAGACCTGCCAGATCGGCGTCCAGCATGACCCTTTGTCCCCGGATTAACAAGATCCGCTCCTCAATCTGCCCAATTGGGAGGATGGCTTTCTGACCTGTCACTCTCTTAACTCCATTTCTAGTTACGCGATAAGGTCACAATTTGTGACCTTAAACAAGAGAATAAGCTTCAGCCAGCCGTTATCCTCCCATTGTTTCAAGCTCATCCTGGGATCCTATGATAAATATTTTGGGCGATTCCATGACGCTGGAAACAAAGTGCTCTTTTGTCCGGATACGCTTTCGAAACTCATCCTCATGCAAAACGTGCGGATTCACCTCACGCCCTATTTTTTCTTCAATGCCGGACAATAATCGAGAAAGGTCTCGCAATCCGAGTTGGCCAATGACCATTAAATCCGCATCGCTGCCGGCTTTTTCCTCCCCGCGGGCGATGGACCCGAATACAAAGGCCGCACGAATCCTCTTATCTTTGAGCGCAGACTTCAGTACGTCAGACAGGCCCGAGGTCTTCAGCACCAGATTACGAATGTCAGGGTAGAGAGGGTTTTCGGTTTTGGCACGATAATAGACGCGATTGCTGTCCTTGCGGCTGTGAACGAGATCCAGACGGACCAGTTTACGCAGTTCCTGCCTAAGGGTGCTATCATTCAGACCGGAACGGCGTTCGATCTCCCGCACATGCAGCTCCTCACCCGTTCCGCTAAAAAGGAGCCGGAATATCTCCGCACGCGCTCGCGATGAAAGAAGTTCAGCCAATCGATTCATATTGCGTGTTTATACCACGCAATTGCGTGGTTTGTCCACTCATTTTTTCTGTGATGTGTTAGCAAAGTAGAAATGTCCCCATTAACTGCTTAAGTTAAAATGTCCCCATGGAACAGGAGAAGATACTCATGGGGCAGAGGGAGTTAAAGAGGTGGCATCTGATGGAGATCGTAAAGGTAGGGAAGATCACCTTGAGGGAGGCTGGAGAGAGGATAGGTGTGTCCTACCGTCAGGCGAAGCGGATTGGGCAAGCGATCCGGGAGAGAGGGATCAAAGCCTTGGTGCATGGTAACAGGGGACGACCTTCGAACCACCGGCTCAAGGAGTCCTTACGAGAAAGGGTATTAAAGCTGTCGGAAGAGGTTTACTGGGACTTTAACGATACCCATTTTACGGAGAAACTTCGGGAGTGCGAAGGGATCGATTTGAATCGAGAGACGGTGAGGAAGTTACGGCGGGAGGCGGGGATGGCACCCAAGCGCAGGCGTCGGGGACCTAAGCATCGAAAGCGACGGGAGCGAATGGCTCAAGAAGGATGGATGGTCCTCTGGGATGGGAGTCCCCACCCCTGGTTTGGCCGAGACCTTCCACCTTGCTGTCTGATGGCTGCCATCGATGATGCGACCGGGAAACTGCTGGCCGCCCGTTTCTTTCCCTTTGAAGGTTCCGCAGGCTATTTCTGGCTTCTTAAAGAGATGATTAAAAAATATGGAATCCCAATGATGATCTATCAGGATCGCCACGGGTCGTTGCATCGGAATGACCCTCACTGGAGCTTGGAAGAGCAACTCGCTGGCCGACAGGAACCGACTCAAGTCGGATTAGCTCTCGAAGCCTTGGGGATTGAGCCGATCTCGGCTCTTTCTCCTCAGGCCAAAGGAAGGATAGAAAAACTCTTTGCCACCCTGCAGGATCGTCTGGGAGCAGAACTCCGTTTAAAAGAAATTGTAACGATGGAAGAGGCCAATCGCTTTTTACAATCAACCTTTTTAAAAGACTTTAACCGTCGCTTTGCCGTCAGACCCAGAGAATCCCAAAAAGCCTGGAGAGAAGTCCCAAACCATCTGGACCTGGATCGAATCATCAGCTTTCGCTATACGGCTACGGTCGGCAACGATAATACGGCTCGGCTGGGAGGATTGGTTCTCGATATTCCCCCTGGCCCTCAAAGAAGATCCTATGCGAAGCTCAAGGTGGAAGCTCGGCAGCTTCTCAACGGATCTTGGAGAATCTACGCTCAAGATCAGTTGATTGCGAAACATCCTCCTACTTCCCTCCGGGAACCGGTGAGAGCTCTTCCCCGAAAGAAACACCATGCAAAAGGAGTTAAAGATTACCACTGGGTCTATCTCGCTTCAGCACCCTCCAGGGAAGGTGACCCTTACCCCCTGCTCATCGAACATCGTTGATTGTAGCGCAACCTGGCGATTCACATTTCGCTTGTTGCCCATTAATAGGGATCTCTTATGAGAGCTCACTTAAAAAAAAGAAACTCAAATTGAAGTTCATCCACTCACTCAAGGGTCAAGATCAAAACCCTTGGAGGGGACATTTTCACGTTGCAGTTAAGGGGACATATTGACTTCGCTTAAACACTCATTTTTTCTGTGATTTCGGTGCACCTCCACCCCTCTTTTCTGGGAGCTTTCGGGCTATATTATCCCGCCCTCACCTTTCAATTGTTCAGATGCATTCCAAATGCGGATTGCGGATTGCTGAATGCGGATTGTAAACACATTTGAAACCCATTCTATTTTCCCTAACCCACCGCGGAGCAACAGGCGTAAGGGACAAAAAACAAAAAAACCCATTCTTTTTGAGAACAGGCTTGAGTTCGATCACGCAATTTTTCAATATTTGAATCCCCCACCCTGTCAATTGCAGATTGTAGATTGCGAATTGCGGATTGAAGATATGGAACTCATTTACCTAAATAATATTACTTAAAGAATTTGCCTCACTATATCAAAAAAGAAACCCAATGGCAATTGTAGAGCATTCTTTCTGCCGATTTATCCCTATTTTTCATTTATCATTCAAGTCAAATTTCAATTCTAACTGAGGGTTTTGGGATTTTTTTGATCAGTTTATCCACTTTTTAAGATTCCTTTCAGAATGACAACTCTCCCTTTCAGAATTAAATTTAAAAAGCCCCCTTCCTTCTCCCTTTCCTTTTCGAATTCCTCGCGGGTATAAATGGTAAAATTGATCTCCCTCCCCAATTTGAATTCGAGGTTCCGGATACCCCGAGTAAATTTATTCCGAGGGAACTTCCCCACTGCAATCAGATCAATATCCGATGTCTTTTTCCCCCTCTCTCTCGCATAAGATCCATAAACGAAGGCAAGCGATATTCCTTTAAACCTTCCCACGATCGCCTTGAGGCTGCCTTCCACACCCTCGGTTTTGAAAATGATCTTTTTCAGTTCTCGAAACAGCGGATACTTTTTATTAAGAGAATAGAGTTTGACCCTACCCCTCGTCACCGAAGTATAAAGCCCTTCTTCCTCCAGAACCCTCAATTCTCTTGAAAGGTTGCCCGGGTCTTCTTCAATCAGACCAGAAAGCTCTCTGACATAGTAATCTTCACCAGGGTGGGTAAAAGAATAGGTTAACAATTTTTTTCTTAATTTCGTATTGAGCAACACCGACATGTTTTAGGCCTTCTTTTGTTGTTATTTTTACATCATTTGTTGTAAATGATACAACAAAGACTATCCTGATTCAAGGACTTTCGGCAGGGATCTATTGTGAAGCTCTCCGGCCACAGGCCGGGGCTTCCCGGGCACGTAGTGGCGAGCGGGAAGCGAGCAAAGGAAATATCGTTTTAATTGTGCCCTTTGACCCCGCCTATCCCGCTTTGGCGGGACGGGGCACTTGGCGGCCAATTTTGAGGACGCTGTCCGCAATTTCTCGGCACGTTGTACGGATGAGGCGTTCGGCATTGGGCCAGGTCACGATCCGCCATGCTTAGCAAGTCAGAAATCTCTTGGCGACTCGTTTGGTGCTCAATGAGCCAGCGGCTTTTTAGCCAGTCTTGCAAGCTCACGTTTGTCTCCGATGAGGAACAACATGGGTCCTCTTAAGACAGTGTTGAGGAAATGGTGCCCTGCCGCCACTTTTGATCGGAACTCCGCAGGAGGATAAACGGTTGGATTGATCTCCCGGCCAAGTGTCTTTTGAGCCTCGCTAAGCGATGACACAATCTCAGCAAATGTTACCTTGCCCACGACCAGGACATCCACATCGCTATCCCGGTGTTCTTCACTGCGCGCCATGGATCCATAGATGAAAGCCACATTGATGCGGCCACCCAAAGGCGCCAAGGCAGCTTGCAGCGTTGCCCCCACTCCAACCGTCTTGACGACCAGGTTTTTCAGCTCTGCAAATACAGGGCAACGGGGATTCGCCTGGTAATAGACCTGCCGCCCACGAACGATGCGCTGGATAATCCCAGCGTCTGAAAGCTGCTTCAACTCCCTCTGCACTGCACCCAGCCCGACTCCGGCGGCGCGAACGATTTGCCGCAGATAAAAAGCATCGTCGATATGGCTGTAGAGTAAAGAAAGGACTGCCCGGCGGGTCTTACTAAACAGGGTCCTGGATAGGTTATCGCTGTCAGGCAACGTACTCATTGTGGGTACGATTTTCAAGACACTCCTTTTCGTTCACCCCTGCAAGACATTCCGTTTCAGGTCTAGAACTCTGAATTAACCTCATCCATCCTCACCTTTCACATACCAACATAACGCATAGAGCATAGCGCAAAGCGCATAGCGTAAATTCTTTATCGTGAAGCGCGAGGCGTAAGTCGTAAGACGCAAGCATTCCAATCGTGTCTGTGTCTCTTGTCGCGTGTTCGCTTTAAATAGATAACTCTGTCGAACCAAAAATATTATTACCCTCTTTTTTACCCCCTTCAAATCCCCCTTCGTCTTCCCTTTGTTAAAGTGGGGTATCAAACCTAATTCACCCCCACCTTTATCCTCCCCCGTCAGGGGGGAGGAAGTGAATTGAGGTGCCCCGTTGATGGAGAAGGGGCAGAAGGTAATAGCATCATTAATCTATTTCGTGATCCTATTAATCGCTCCATGATCCTATTCGCTCCCATTCGGCGTCTCGCCCTTTTCCGAGACACCGAATTTTCTTTTGCCTCTTCAAATCCATTAGAGCCCTCTTCAAGGTTGGATAGCTAATGCCAGGACAGGCCCTTTGAAGTTCCCCGAAACGAAAGCGAGTGGGCATATGTTTGATCGTCTGCTGTACCATTTCTCTTTTTGCCCCTCTGGCCGTGCTGATTGTTCCAACCCGTTCTTCAAATTCCTTATAAGCAGCTATGATTGTTCCTAAGAAGTATTCCCACCAAGGTCTGAGGTCGTGTTTGGCTTCGTACCATTCATGAGAGCTTTTCAAAAGTACTTCATAATGAGTCTCTTTGCTTTCCTCGATGATCCTCTCCAGACTTATGTAGCGACCGACCTCGTAGCCGGCCTGATAGAGCAGAAGAAGGGTCAATAGGCGACCAATTCTCCCGTTTCCATCCCAGAAGGGATGTATGCATTCAAAATCAAAAATAAATGAAGCGATCAGAAGGAGAGGCTCTGCCTGCCCATCATCCACTGCTTGATGGTAGAAAGTACAAACTTTCTTCATGAATTCGGGTGTCGCCAGAGCAGAAACAGGACGAAACCGAACGACCTGCCTTCCATCGGAGAGAACCTCCAAGATCGCATTATCCTTCTCTTTCCAACGGCCGCCCTTCTCAGAGGTGTGAGCATACATCTTGCGATGAAACTCGAGAATGAGTTCAGGGGCCAACTTCATGCGTTTTGAATTAGCATGGATCTCAGCCAAGACGTCTCTATAGCCTGCTATCTCTCCCTCTGAGCGGTTTTTCGGTGTCGTTTTCTTTGCAACAATAGCTTCAAGTCGGTCGGCTGCTGCAGTTACTCCTTCAATTCGGTTCGACAACTCTACACTCTGGACCATTGCCACTCGCCTTAATGTCTCAAGTAATTCAGGTGACTGTTCATGATAAAGGCTCTGGCATCCCCGATACTCACCCAGAGCGCGTACCGTCATCAAAAGCTTTTGAGAAATAGGTTGTTCAAGCAGGTATCCATATTCAAAAGAATGCATTTACCCTCCTCAATGTCTACCGGTTTAATGCTGAGATTTCCAATAGCGAAAAGTCATCATTTCCTGAAGTCCTAATAAAGAGTGAGCCGTGATGAAATCCTAAACTGATTAGCTGGCTTTTTTAACTACTTTGAGTTCCTTTCGTACTACTTCTCTCACAATATCCTGAATTGGACGCCTATCCTGTTTGATGTAGTTGCGCAAGGCCTGGTTTATGGCAGTCTGGTATCCTCGGCCCTCACGCTCAGCTTCCTCCCTAAACCACTCCAGTATATCCGAATCGATGAAGATCGTGATCCTGGTTTTGCCCTTTTGCGGGATAACCGGTCCTCGCTTGCCTTTGCTGAAGTCATATTCCCCCAGCATCTCATTCTTTTTGCTCATAAATCCTCCGCTCCTTTGGAGTTGCCTTCCGGGCTGAAATCAATCTGATTTCTTCCTCACCTGAATAAGCGTAAACAACTACCAGCACCCTTCCCAAAATGTCTGCCCCGATGGTTACAAAACGTTGTTCACCGTGCCGGGTATCTTCTATGGTTACCGCCATGGGATCGTCAAGCACAGTGGCGGCATGGGAAAACTCGATGCCATGATTCCGAATGTTCCTTGCGGCCTTTCTAGTATCCCAAACAACTTTCATACAATTATATGTATTTTATATGTATTTGTCAATCAAAATCTTTTTTTAAACCTTGAAGATCCAACTTGGTACCTCAAGATACTTTCTTGATATAAAACAAAAGCCCATTCCTTTTGAGAACAGGCTTAAGTTCGATCACACCATTTTTCAATACTTGAATCCCCCACCTAACCAAACAATTTAAATATAAGAGCAGAAGGCAGTCAGCAGAAGGCAGAACTAATAACCCTTCCCCACCACCCTATTTCAAAGCGAAGAGTAAAAAACTGAAGTTAAGGTTGCTCTACTTTATCGGAAAAACAACGTGCTGGCAGCTTTCACTATTTATCAGACCCAAATGGGCGGGAAGTCAACGATTAATTTCGGATTGCGGAATGTAAAAATCTGATTAAAAATAAGAACATGGGGAGAAGTGGAGAGGGGAGAGGGCGAGACAAGGAGACACGGGGATTCTTCAATTTCGGATTGCGGATTGTGCCTGCCTGCCGGTAGGCAGGGAATTCGGAGTTTTAGAAAGCTGAAAGGCCTCAAACAATTTCTCGACAAGTCGTTACAGGGAGAGTCTTAGCCTTTCCGGGCGAAGTCGATGAACCCCTGCTCCACATCAGCGCGGATCAACTGAACCCGAACCCGATCACCAACATCGAGGACGACGTCTAAGGACGATCTGCATCACAGCCACTCGATGTTTGCCGATTACTTGCGACACAGTCCTAATGCTGCGTGGTCAATAAATTGTTTCTAATTTTTATTTTTTCTGCAGTTAAAAAAAGTCCTTGCCCTAATTCAGGGCAAGGACAGAATGGTTTTCTCGGCTATTGTTTAAAATGAAAAAAATTACTTCTGCTTTTCG
This sequence comes from uncultured delta proteobacterium, assembly GCA_963827685.1. Taxonomy (GTDB): domain Bacteria; phylum Desulfobacterota; class BSN033; order BSN033; family UBA1163; genus UBA1163. The sequence goes on from CAWHBU010000005.1 coordinate 82,099, forward strand.
GAATGAGTAGCTTTAGACCCTGTACCACCTGTTTTCACAGCGCCATGCCCTCCGCCTCCTGAGGTTTTAGCTGTTCCTACTTTTGTTCCTGTCCCTGCTTTTGTTCCTGTTACTGTCTTTGTTCCTGTCCCTACTTTTGTTCCTGTTACTGTTTTTGTTCCTGTTCCTACTTTTGTTCCTGTTACTGTCTTTGTTCCTGTTCCTACTTTTGTTCCTGTTACTGTTTTTGTTCCTGTTCCTACTTTTGTTCCTGTTACTGTTTTTGTTCCTGTTCCTACTTTTGTTCCTGTTACTGTCTTTGTTCCTGTCCCTACAGTCTTTTCACTAGACCCCACTTTACTTCTTGTATCCACCTTAAGCCCCTCTTTACTTCTTGTATCCTTCCCACCCTTGTCAGTGGACTCTTTGCCGTGATGAAGATCTCCACCATGGTGGATATCGGTATGATGAGCTTCTGTGGACTTATGAAACTCTCTTCCACCCCAATGATGCTCGGCATGTTCTCTATACCAAGGCTGTCTGTTCCAGTAGTGATTATTACCCCAATACCTCCAATGGCCATGGAAGTCACCGTAGTGTATCCGATGATATCCTGGCGGCACTCCGAGAATATAATCAGGTGGTATAACCGCGACGGCCGGGGGGATAAGAGGTGTCTCAACATAAGCCCAGGATCCGTTGTAGATGGAAGACCTGAACCAGTGATCTTCATGGAAGCGATACCAGAGGCCTCCGAAAAAATAGAGACCTGCAGTGTTCGGCACCAAATAGACATCGCTTGCTTCACTAGGAACTACCACGACATCGGGCGGTGCTGGAAATTCCAGAGGCGGGGGAACGCCAATGCTGATGTTCACCTCGGCCCTACCAACAATCGCCATGCCAACGACAAAAAACAGACAAACCATAACTAATACGATCTGCTTCATAAAATGATCCCTCCTTTGATCTCGTCCCTAAATAGAAGCCTTTCTTGTTAATAAGTAGCTTTACTTGCAGTTGGTTTATAAAAAAGCATAACCTCACCAAGGTAACCTGCTACAAAAAACTCTCAAACGGCCACTGCCGACACTCAATGACTTCCTTAGCTCCAGCTTTTATGGTTTCGATCTGGGAATGGATTGGGTGCATTTTAGATGCCAGAATAAGGAGCAATTGCAACTAATTGCTTTTTCAGGGGTTTCTCAAACATTCATTACTCTTGTTGGAACAAGAGGTGGTATTTTGTCACATAAGTGACAAATTTTCGACCATTACTGGTTACTAATTTGTATTTGAAGTCTTGTATCCTTTGATGAAACTTAAAGGTGAAAAATTACAGGAGGAAAGAGTAATTTAATGGGGATACATCCCTTTTTTTCAACTTGAATATGGCAAAATGCTTTCAAGACAAAAACACGTAAGTTCTTTTACCGTCCCCCAGCGGTCACATACCTTTGGTAATGGGCATCTTTCGCACAAGACAGTAATCTGATCTTTTGCCATAGCGGGAGGCATTGCCTAACTTTTATATTTACAAGCTTACTTCAGCTCAGATTAATTAAAGTCTGCGAAGTCCGTATTGGGAAGTCAACGACTATTTTCAATAATGCATAGCGCATGGCGCATAGAGCATAGCGTAATTAAAAAACAAAAGACTATTTTTGGTGGGTTAGATAGACAATCTCAATTTACTGCGGAGGATGCCGATGAGCCCGCCTCTAAAGCCGAGGACAGCGGCCATGAATAGAACCCCCATAATGAAAGTCCAGCTTTCAGTAAAGTTGCTAATAATGTCTCTTAACAGAATAATTCCAACGGCGCCCAATACAGGACCGAAAAGAGTGCCCATCCCTCCGGTAATCGTCATGACCACAACATCTCCCGAGGTGGTCCAATGGAGAGAACTTAAGGGGACGAAATTGAGCAAAAGGGCATAAAAGCCACCCGCCAGACCGGAGAAAAAGGCTGATAAGATAAAGGCCATCAGCTTGAATTTGTCGACATCATAACCGATGCTCATGGCTCGGTTGCGATTTTCCCGCTGGGCCTGCAATGTTCTTCCGAAAGGTGAATTAACTATTCTCACGAGTATGACGGCACAAATGATGACCGAAAATAAAAGAAAATAATAAAAAATGATCTGTGATTGCAAATTGATAGGACCCAGCCAAGGCCTCGGGACGCGCTGCAGCCCGTCATCCCCTCCTGTCAACCCTGTCCATTTAAAGGCGATAAAATAGAACATTTGGGCAAAAGCTAAGGTCACCATGGTGAAGTAAATACCCCGGCGTCGAATACTCAAGAACCCTATAATGAATCCAGCGAGACTGCTTGCGATCACCCCGCCCAAGAGAGCCAATGGAACAGAGGGGTACAAATTTTTCAATATGAGTCCTGTACTATACGCCCCCAAGCCGAAAAATGCGGCATGGCCGAATGAAAGCATGCCCGCATAGCCCAGCATCAGGTCGAAGGCCATGGCAAAGAGAGCAAAGATAAGGATCTCACTGGCGAGGGCAATGTATGGAGCGATATGCGGGAAGACGATGGCCAACAGGAGCGTGACTGATATAAGAATAATCTTCTGTTTTGACCATGCACCTTTATTCATGAAAGGCCTCACGACCGAAGAGGCCACGGGGTCTGATCAGCAAGAAAGCGGCCATGAAAATATAGATAAGCGTATGGGCCATGGGGGGCCAGACCATCACTCCGAATGCGATAATCTCCCCAACAATGAGACCTCCGACAATGGAGCCTGCGATACTGCCCATACCTCCCACCACCACCACAACAAAACAATCAACCAAGAAGTCTACACCCATCAGGTGACTGACATTCTGAAGAGGAGCGGCCAGGACGCCAGCTAACCCGGCCAGCCCGATACCCATTCCAAAGACCAATGTAAAAATCTTGGAGATATTGATTCCCAGCGAATCGACCATGATGCTGTTGTCCGTCCCGGCTCTGATGATGGCTCCAAGCTTGGTCTTCGAGAGAAATAGCCACACCCCTGACGAGCACAGCGACGTAATGATGATCAGGAAAATGCGATACTTGGGGTAGTACATGAAGCCCAGGTTGATGGCCCCATCCAGTGATGAGGGAGTGCTGAAGGGAACCCCTGCACTGCCATAAATCATCCGGATAAAATCCTGGAGGACCAACATCAGACCGAAGGTGAACAACATAATATAGAGAGGGGGCAGATTGTAAAGGCGTCGCAGGAGGAAGGCTTCGCAGGCGGCACCGAAGAGTGCCATGGCGATAGGACCGATGAGAAGAGCCAACCAAAAGTTAGGGAAAACGTAAGCCATGATCGTATAGGCCACGAAGGCGCCGAACATATAAAACGCCCCGTGAGCGAAGTTGATGATACCGAGCATACCAAAGATGATCGTCAAGCCAAGGGAGAGAAGGACATAGATGGACCCCATGATGAGTCCATTAAAAAGTTGCATGCCTATAAACTGTATATTCATTTAGCCTCGTCCCTTTAGAAGCCTGGGAGTATCCATGGAAGTGTACCCCAAGTTTTCTCGGGATACACTTCCATGTCTGGTTTCAAGTTAGAAGTCACCCATCTTGCAGCCTGTTTCCTTCACATCCTGGTAGGCCTGTTCCGCTGGGACCACACCGACAATTTGAAAGTAATCCCAAGGTTCTTTGATCTCGCTTGGCCTCTTGGCCCGCAAGATGTATGCCTTGCCGACCCTCTTATGGTCCTCCGGCCGGATATATCCAGGGTTTGCAAAGAAATCATTGAATTTATACCCCTCTAAAGCCTTGATGACAGCTTGAGGATCCTTACTTCCGGCTCTCCTGACAGCCAGCAAATACTGGGTCACACAGCTGTAATTGCCGGCATTGAACCAGTTCGGTGGTCGTCCAAACTTTTTCATCCATTTAGCAACAAATTCCTTAACACCAGGTTGGTCAACCTTCCAGTCCCAGGAGGCCGTCACGTAATTATCGGCAAAAACCTCCGGACCTGCAGCCTTGATATCTTCAGGAAATAACAAGGCGTGAACAATCTTGGCTTGTTTCTTCAACCCAAATTCGACGGCCTGTTTGGCAGAGTTGACCGTGTCTTTACCAGCGTTCAAAAGGGCCACCACCTCTGGTTTTGCATTCATGGCCTTTATGATAAAGGGACTGAAGTCAGAAGCCCCCAGAGGTACCATCTCGTTTCCGAGCAATGTTCCGCCCCGTTTCTGCAAAGCGGCGCTGAAGTGTTTAAGCAAGTCATGGCCCCAGGCATAGTCAGCCGTGATCGTGTACCATTTCTTGCCCAGGTTGTCAGCCGCCCATATGCCGGCCGATGTGGCCAGGACATAGTCGTTGTAGGCCCAGTGAAAGGTGTAACGGTTGCACAGGTCACCGGTATACCTTGTGGTACCCGAGGTAATAGCGATAAAGATTTTCTTGTAACGCAAGGCCTGGTTGGTTACGGCCAATCCGGAGGCACTGTTAGGACAATCAAAGATCACATCCACCTTCTCTTTTTCGTACAACTCTATCGCCTTCTGATTGGCCAGATCAGCCTTACACTGATGGTCTCGATAAACATACTCAATGTTCATCCCGAGAACTTTACCGCCGAAATCCTCAATAGCCATTTTGGCAGCGTTGATGTTCCCCCAACCTGCTAACTCGGCATACGGACCCGACATATCCGTAAGCGTGGCGATTTTGAGCGTTTCAGCCGAAAAGGCCGGAGACACGATAAACCCTGAGATGAGAACAACAACCATGAACCGAATGAATTTCTTACTCTTATCCATTGTCATTACCTCCTTTATTCTGAAGATCGGATTGAAATGGATTCGGGAATTGATATTACCACCTCCTTTTTTTTAGATTTTCCTTGATCCCATCAAATAATCCCTGAATCCGTAAATCTCCAATTCCTAAATTCTTAAACCCCTAAATATCTTTTCTGCACTTCTGCATCGGCCTTGAACTCCTCGTTGCTTCCTTCATAAACGATTTCCCCATTGTAGAGGATGCAGTGCTTGTCAGAGACTCCCGTGGCAAACCGGGTGTTCTGCTCTACCAGAAGAATGGTGATACCTGTCTTCCTGATTTCTTTAAGGATGGTGCCGATCTCCCGAACCAGCAAAGGGGCCAACCCCTCTGTGGGTTCATCGAGAAGCATCAGCTTGAGGTCCATAGTAAGAATTCGCGCGATGGCCAGCATCTGTTGTTCACCACCGGAGAGTTGCGATCCTTTTTGATCCGCTCGCTCTCTCAGAACAGGAAAGTACTGATAGATTTTCTCAAGGTCCCAAAGACCTCCTCGACTTCCCTTAGAAGGTAACGAAAGATTTTCAAGAACAGTCAGGCTGGCAAAGATCATTCTTTCCTCAGGGACGTAGCCCACGCCCAATGAGGCAATCGAATGCGGTTTTCGGCCGCAAATATTGATGCCATCGAAGGTGATCGTTCCCTGCTTTGGAGGAACAATTCCCATAATGCTCCGGAGGGTCGTGGTCTTACCTGCTCCGTTGCGACCCAGGAGGGTAACCAATTCTCCCTTCTTTATTTCAGAAGAGATCCCTTTGAGGATGTGACTTTCCCCATAATAGGTATGGACGTCCTGAAGAGCAAGCACTCAAATACCTCCCAAATAGGCCTCCTGCACTTTTTGATTATTCGTGATCTCAGAGGCAGGCCCTTCGGCCAAGACACCTCCCTGATACAGGACTGTAATGATGTCTGAAATCGAAAGGACAATATCAATATTATGTTCGATGACGAGGACCGGAATATTTTTCGAAATCTCGGAAACGAGACCAATGATCCGATTCGCATCTTCCTGGCTCAGACCGGAGGTGGGTTCATCCAAGAGAATGATCTTCGGGTCTGTGGCCAGAGAAATGCCAATATCAAGGCATCTCTGTAATCCATACGAAAGATTCTTTGCCGTCACATCCGCCGCATCGTACAAACCCACATCTCTTAGGACCCTTTCTGTCTTCTCGTCTACACCCTTTAAGCTTTTGAAAGAGATAAGGAAATGATAAGAGGCCTTAAGCCGAGACTGAACGGCTAAGCGAACGTTTTCGTAAACCGTCAGCTCAGGGAAGATGCTGGTGATTTGAAAAGAGCGGGCCATTCCCAACTGAGAAGTCTTGTAAGGCTCAAGGTCTGTGATATCTTCTCCAAGGTAAAATATCTTTCCAGAATCTGGTTTCAGAAATCCGGTCAGCAAGTTGAACAGAGTCGTTTTCCCTGCGCCGTTAGGCCCGATAATAGAATGGACCCCGGACTCCACCTTGAGATTCACCCGATCCACTGCCCTTAAGGCACCAAAATTCTTGCTCAAACCTTCGGTCTGGAGAACTCCATGATTAGAGTTGCTTTTCTCTCTCACGGTTGGTTCCATCTCTCGCTCTGGAGTAAGGAAAGAAATGAAGGACAAAGAAGATCACACATTTTTTCGATATTTAATAGATAATTCAGTCGGGGCAACGGAGAAGACTATAGTGGCCTTTTCTTCGGTTGTCAAGCCTTAAATCTCCTATTTTTGTCCCTCCTTGGGCTGAACTCGCACCGAATCTCTCTGCTCCAGCCCGGTGGAACGCAGACGCAGGAGAGCGCGAATGGGGAAGGCAAGGAATAAAATTTACTCCCTACCCTGCCTGATTCTGATCACGGAGAAAGAGAGAAGCTCTTTGGCTTGACCATAAATAGTGAAAGTGATAACATTTTGTGAATGAATTTTGCAGAAATCCTGAAAAAGTATCGTAAACAGATTGCGGATGAGTGGATTTATCGGCTCCACTCAGAGGTGAGTGAACGCTATCGTGGTCGACCAGTAGACGAACTCTTTCACACCGTCTCAAGAGCAAATGAAGCAAATTATGCAGTACTCATCCATAATGATTTTTCGAAGATAAATGACCATATCCGGTGGATCACCAACTTACGCCTTGAAGGAGGCTTTTCCCTCTCGGAAGTTCAGAGTGCGTATGAACTCTATAGGACCGTTCTCCTCCCTATCCTCCCGAACGAGTTAGACGAGAATAGCCTTCACGACGCCTTGAAGCGTATGAATTATTGCCTCTTTTATACCATTACAAAATTCAGTAATTATTTCCAGTCATTACATGAGAAACATATCAGAGAATATGCTCAAAATCTTGAAGGAGAGGTAGTAAAAAGGACAAAAGAACTTGCCGAATCAGAATCCAAATACCGGGTCCTCGTTGAGGAGATAAACGACGGGTATTTTGTCAACCAGAATGGGCGTATCGTTTTTGCAAATCAGGCGTATTGCGACCTCCACGGTTACTCTTCCCAGGAAATGTTAGAAAAACCTTATACAGACCTTACCGCCCCTAAATCACTCCCTATGGTACGGAGACTTTATGAGAAGAGAATGGCCGGTGAGGATACAAAGGACCTTTACATTTACTTTCGCCGTCACAAGAATGGCAGCACCTTGCCCACAGAGAATAAGGTGAAACGGATATTCTACCAGGGTGAATATGCTGTGGCAGGCATCTGCAGGGACATCACGGAGAGGATCGAAACGGAGAAGCGGATCCGAGAGTCCGAGCGTCTTGCCCATATCGGAAAACTGACTACCTCTCTTGCCCATGAGATACGGAATCCTCTCTCATCAGTAAAGATGAATAGTCAGATCATCTTAAAAAATATGGAGTTTGACGGCAACGATAAGAGGCGCATGGAGATCATCGTCCACGAGATATCGCGGCTGGAGAAAATTCTCGATGAGATGCTTGACTTTGCAAGGCCGGTAAAGTTGAATCTTGAGCCTGCCTCGATCAATAGCGTGATGGACGCCTGTCTCGAGATCATGGATGCCAGGATTAGAGAAAAGGATATCGCCGTGAAAAAGCGATATGTCAGAGGCTTACCTCAGATTCTTCTTGATCATGAGAAGATAGAGCAGGCAATATTCAATGTCTTGCTGAATGCGGTGGAAGTGCTACCAGAAGGAGGACACATAGAGATCGTCACGAAGCAGTTGAGGAGGGACAATAGGACTCTTCAGGTCGAAATCAGCGACAACGGACCCGGAATCAGCACGGAGGATCTCCCCTATGTTTTCGACCCCTTTTTCAGCAACAAAAAAAAGGGCACGGGCCTCGGCCTTTCCAATGTGAAGAAAATAATAGAGGCCCACGGAGGCGCAGGGAGCGTGGCGGTCCGAAAACCACACGGGACGCGGGTCAGTCTTACCATTCCTTTCAGGGAGATGACATGAAACCTAAAAGGATTCTCATCATTGATGATGAACGCCCCCTTCTTGAAACCCTTGAAATGTTCCTCGCTGAGAAGGGTTATGCGGTAGGGTGTGCGATGTCCGCGAAAGAGGGCTTGAAGCAAAGCACCGCCTTTGATCCCCATGTGATCATCCTTGACATCCGCCTTCCCGACATGAATGGCCTTGACGTTCTCCAAGAACTGATTCGCAATGGCAGAAAGAATATTATCATCATTACCGCATTCCATGATATGGATATCACCATTAAGGCAGTGAAATTCGGTGCTTTCGACTATATTCCCAAACCGATAGACGTGGAAGAACTCGACAGGGTGATAGACAGAGCTCTAAAATCTTCAAGCTCGGCCCGAACTGCCGAGACCATATGTGTGGATCCTTCTTTATTGTATGTAGAGGGCAAAATCATCGGAAAAGACAGGGGAATGAAAGAGATCTTCAAGGCCATAGGCGTGCTGTCAGAGAACCGGGTGACGGTTCTCATCGAGGGAGAGACGGGTACCGGCAAGGAACTGATAGCAAGGGCAATCCACTACAATAGTCCTTACAAGGAGCATCCTTTCCGCGCTATAAACTGCTCAACCATCGTGGGAACACTCTTGGAAAGCGAACTTTTTGGTCATGAGAAAGGCGCTTTCACCGGTGCATCCAGTTTAAAGAGGGGAAAGTTTGAACTCGCCGGTCAAGGGACCATTTTCCTTGACGAGATAGGGGAGATCCCTTTTGAACTCCAGTCGAAACTGTTGAGATTTTTGGAGGAAAAAGAATTTGAGCGTCTCGGGGGAGAAGAGAAGATTAGATCGAATGCAAGGGTAATCACTGCAACGAATAAGGATCTCTGGAAGATGGTTCGGAATGGTGTCTTCAGAGAAGATCTCTATTACAGACTCAACGTGGCCACCATCAAGGTCCCACCACTCAGGGAGCGGAAGTCTGATATACCGCTCTTGGTTGAACACATCCTCAGAAAAATCAACTGTCAGCTTAGCAAAGGTATAAGAAAAGTTGAAGAGGAGGCCCTCAAGAGGATGACGGAGTACGATTGGCCGGGTAATGTCAGGGAGATAGAGAACATCCTTACCCACGCAGCCATCCATACCCAAGGGGAAATCATTCTTGAGGAACTTATCATTCCGTTGCTCGGAAATGAATTACCCAACCATCAGAGTTCAAAAGACGTGCATAATAGGGAACAGAACCTCAAGGACATAGAGAAGGAGTACATTATAGGGGTACTCAACCATACCCACTGGCATCTGGGGAAGGCATGTGAGGTTCTCGGGATTTCACGGCCCACACTCCGCCATAAACTCAAAGCATACGAAATTTCAAGCGACCCTCATACAAACTAATGTTGCAGGTAAGCTTTCCTCTCTATATTCCAGTCCTAAGGCTAACTGGTTACAAACTGCTATTGAAAATAATTTTCAAAAAGTGAAAGATCGATTCAAATCAACTGGGAGACCGTATCCCCCAAGTCCCGTAATACCTTGTAATTTCATCAATTATTGCTGACAGGATGGCTGGCACAACTCTTGCGAGGGCTCACACTTGCAACAGGCTCGTGGCGAACATGAGGCAGGACTGAAAAATGTATTGACAAAAAATCTCTTTTGGACTACAGGTCATAAATGAGAGGGAGCGAGTCACGAACATTTTAAGAGACAATCTGTTTCAAGTTCCAATTGGAACGTATGGAAGAGAGACACAAAAATCTTAAATCAAAGGAGGTTATTATGAAGCGAGCAGTCTATTTTCCCATCGTTCTATTCTTAATCTTCTTTTCTTTCCCTTGCCTATCGAATTCGGCTGAAAAACCTATTGTGATTGGGGCACCTTTATCCACTGCATTTCTTTACGGATGGGATGCAGAAAGGGCAATCAAGTTGGCTGTGGAAGAAATTAACGCAAAAGGAGGGGTGACCGTCGGTAAAGAGAAAAGACCCTTTAAGGTGGAGGTGATCGATACCCGGGATCTCGAACCTGGAGTGCCGGTCAGTGATGCCCTGTTGGTGGTGGAGAAACTCATCTTGGAAAAAAATGCTGATTTCTTTGTCGGTGGGCCAGTTCGGTCTGAAGCAGCGTTGGCAGCGATGGACTTACTCTCCAAATATAAGAAGGTATCTATTCTGACCACTGGTGCGCTAACCCCTAAGTATCATCAACGGGTTGCAGAGGAATACGATAAATTTAAGTATTGTTTCAGAATCTCCGGCGAAGTGGGCTGGATGGTTACAGGAGAATTTCTCCCCTGCCTTGTGGATATCAAAGCAAAATACGGCCTCAATAAACTTTTCATCATGATCCAGGATGTCGCTCATGCCCGAGGGGGAGGTGATCTTGTAGGCAAACTGGCTTCGGAGAAAGGTTGGGAGATTGTGGGTAAGGAGATCTTTCCAACTGGAACAACAGACTATTCTGTGGGGCTGATGAAGGCTAAAAAAGAGAATGCCCAGGTGATTCTTATATGGATGGATATGCCGGAAAGTTCCATCCTCCTTAAGCAGTGGTATGATATGAAAGTACCCGCACTCCCTTTTGGCACAATCATTTCTGCTGCTGAGGAGCCTGGATTTTGGAAGGCCACAGAAGGAAAAGGAGAATATGCTCTGGCCAGTGTGGTCAATGCAGGTAATGCACCATCTAAAGCCACTCCATGGACGATGAAGTTCGTTGAAGCCTATACGAAAAGATGGAAGGTAGAACCTGAAGGTTACGGGACTTCATCAAGTTACATGGCAGTCTATGTTTTAAAAGGTGCCATTGAGCGGGCTGGTTCCCTTAATTCAGATGCAGTGGTTGCAGCTCTTGAAAAAACTGACTTAATGGGAGTCTATGGGAGAATAAGATTCAATCCGAAAAACCACCAGGTGATCCCGAGCGTTGATCCGAATGAGGGAGCCGTTGGAACGATCTTCCAGTGGCAGGCTGGGAAGAGGGTCGTAGTGTTCCCGCCCAAAATTGCCGTGGGCGAGATCAAACTTCCTCCCTGGATGAAGAAGTAAAGAAAAAGGATCATTGCAAAATACAAAGTTAGCAATGCAAAGCGATCAATGAGAAGAAGTAAATTGACAGTTGCTAATTTTAAAATGTTAATTTTGCAATGACGATCTGAAATGGCCCAGGCTGTGCCAGGTTAAGATAAGGGGATGAGGGGGAAACCCCTCTCCCTTTTTTGCAACAACATTGCAAATTTAAAATTGTAAAATTCGCAATCATCAATCTAAATTGTTAACTTTGCACTGATCACTTTGCAATCTGCATTGAGTCTGTTATGGATATCCTCATCTACGGAATTATCAATAGCTTTTCACTTGCATTAATGGCCATCGGCTTCACCTTGGTTTACGGGACCAGTCGGCTTCCCAACTTCGCCCACGGGGCATTGTATGTGGTCACAGGGTTTCTTGTTTGGAGTCTTATACACCTCCTCAAATTAAACTATGTCATTTCCATTATCTTAGCGCTGGTGATCATGGGGTTGGTTGGAGCAGCCATCTATCGGTTCGTTCTCATTCGTGTGAGAGGGATGGCTACATCTGAGATAATCGCAACCTATGCCCTGGGACTAGCTGTTCTCGAAGGCTTGCGTTGGGGTGGCTTTAAAGGGATGACCTATACACTTCCTGTTTTCATTGAAGGCAGTGTCAATATTGGAGGGATCCCTGTTGACCTTCAACGAATCATCGTCGTGGGAATAGGGATAGTAGTCGTTACCTTCATGTGGCTCTTCACCCATTTTAACAAGACCGGCTTGGCATTGAGAGGAATGGCCCAGGATGAACACGCTGCCATGATGCTGGGAATAGATTCCGACCGAATGGGTGTCATTGCCATGGCCATGGGATCTATTTTGGCTGGCCTCTCCGCCATTGCTTTACTTCCTTTAGGAAACATCGTTGTGGAGGCGGGTTACAATGTTTTGATCCTTTCGATCGCTGTATGCATTGTGGGAGGATTAGGCAGCTGGGTAGGTGCCATCCTTGCGGCTTTTATGATTGGGTTCCTTCAAATCATTACTGTTGCCTACATCCAATCCCATTTCCAGATGGTCGTCGCACTCCTGGCTATTATCGTCACACTTATATTGAGACCTTCTGGACTTTTTGGCAGACAAAAGGAACTGGAGGAAAGAGTATAAAAACGAACTCAATGCAAAATGCAAATTTCAAAATTTAAATCCCCCCTCTCCCCCCTTTACTAAAGGGGGGGGTGGGGGGATTATCGGAGATAAAGTTTGCAAAATCAAGAAAGACGCAAAGAGAGAATAGATCGGGGTATCAAAGTCCGGACAGAAGGGATCTACGCCGTCTCTTCATGGCAAGAGGTTACTTACCTCGTTCTTCCGAGACTGATTTTAATTGTAGGTCTTCTTCTCCTTCCTCTTCTCATGCCATCCCTTTATTGGAATAGAGTCATCTCCATTGTCGGTATATACGTCCTGCTCGCTCTCGGGTTTGATTTCTTAGCCCATTTTGTAGGATTGGTTTCCCTGGGAGGCGCTTTCTTTATTGGGGTAGGCGGATACACTGCGGCCATCCTCAATAAATCCTTGGGTCTCTCACCTGTTCTTACCATTCCCATGGCCACCATTGGTGGAGCTATTATTTGCACCCTTCTACTTCTTCCTGCCCTTCCCCTTAGAGGAGTCTATTTTGCTATTGTGACCCTTATGTACCCTCTGGCCCTCATGAGAATCATTGAAGCATTGAATATCTTCGGTGGAACAGATGGTATTCTCGGGGTGGCCAGTCTCCCCAGCAGATGGATTGAAGAGTATCTTATCATCTTAATCGTGATCTTCGCGCTATTTGGGTTAAGGAGATTGGTGAATGAGGATATTGGGCTGGTGTTCCGCGGAGTAAAAGATAATGATCAAGCGGTCAGAGCCTCCGGATTAAGCATTACCCTTTACAAAGCCATTGCCGTTTTCATTGCCTCCGGACTCGGTTCACTCGGGGGGGCCTATCTCTCCCATATTTACATGTGGTCGGGAATATCCCAATTCGCTCTGGATTTCTCTGTCATTCCCATTGCCGCCACAGTGATCGGTGGAGGGGGCACGTTGGTGGGTCCTTTGCTGGGTTGCTTTATCCTTGTCCCCGTTTCAGAACTACTGCGTGCCTTCGGGACGCTCAGAATCGTCTTCTATGCCGTCATATTAATGGCTTTCATCATGTATCGAAGTGAAGGGATCATGGTTTACGCCCAGCGGAAATACCATCAGTTTGAGAGGTGGGTGAAGGTATGAGTGGAGAGGACATACTCCAAGTAAAAGATGTCTGCAAAACCTTCGGTGGTGTTCAGGCATTGCTGAATGTCAGTTTTAGTGTTCAGCAGGGCGAGGTCTTTGGCATCATCGGTCCTAATGGATCAGGGAAAACGACGCTCATCAATTGCATTACCGGCTTTATCAAGATGGATTCTGGGAAAGTCCTTTATAAAGGTAAAAATATCAGTAACAGGACGCCCAATAAGATTGCCAATCTTGGACTCACAAGAACCTTCCAGATCATGAGGCCTTACTACAGCCTTCCCGCATATAAGAACCTTATTATTCCCCTCTTCTCCCCAAGAGCGAGACGTAAAGGTGGGTGGCGGGGAGGAGGTAAACTTGGAGACAGAGGAACGGTAAGCATCGATATCTTGGAAGAGATTGGCTTCGAGAGAGATTCCTTTGTTCCTTATAAACTGGCATCAAGCCTTCCGACAGGGTATCTGAAACGTCTTGAACTTGCAAGATGTCTCGCCCTAAGGCCTGATGTCATTCTGTGTGACGAAGTCTTCTCCGGACTCAGCATGAGCGAAATCGCCAGCATGGTTCCTTTGATAGAAAAATTGCAGATGGATAGGATTACCTTGGTGATGATTGAGCACCGCTTGAGGGAACTCTTTCGGGTGGCCAGTCGTGTGATGGTGCTAAACTTTGGACAAAAACTGACCGAAGGCATCCCGGAAGAAGTGATGCAGGATGAGAGGGTCAAAGAGGCTTATCTGGGTTCGGAAAAGGCTTCAGACTATATCTGAAGCCTTTATAGTGGATGAGTTCGGAGTTCAGGGTTCGGAGATCTTAAATAATACACTCCGAACTCCGAACTAATTACTCCGAACTAACCATTTGGAATTCTCAATGAACACTTTAGAAACCGAATTAACTTTTACCCGCTTTGATCGGATGGTTGAAAAGTATCCTGATCGGCCGGCCATCATCTATCTGGGCGAGAAGTTTACCTATGCCAGATTGCGAAATCTCATCGATCGATTTGCCACGGCTCTGAATCGCTTGGGAGTGCGAAAAGGTGATAAGGTCATGCTCTATATCACAAACTCTGCCCAATGGGTTATCGCCTTCTTTGGGATTCAAAAGATTGGGGCTGTGGTTGTGCCGGTGGCTCCCATCTACACGTCTTTCGAAATTGAATATATGATCAATGACGCTGGTGTGGAGACGATCATCTGCCTTGATACCAATTTTGGATATGTACAGGAGATTTTTTCTAAGACCTGCTTAAAAAGGGTTATTATTACAAACCTCGTCGATCTCCTTCCGCTTTGGAAACGTACGGTTGGCTTCCTTTTTGATAAGATTCCGAACGGCATCGTTAAAAAGGGTGAGAATATCTATTTATTCAAAGATCTAATCAAACAAACGCCTGAGAGATTTGATGTAGAAATCGATCCTTGGAATGACTTTTCCTATATTCTCTATACGGGTGGAACGACAGGGTTTCCGAAGGGAGTGCCCGGCAATCATATGGGCATGATCTCCTATGTCAGGGACGTCATGGAGGATGTGGCGGGAGGATATATCGAGGAGGGAAAAGATACCTATATTGCAATTAATCCTCTTTTCCACATCATGGCTCTGGGACTCTTTGTTGCCATTGGCCTGAATTATGGCAATAAGACGGTGATCATGCCCGTCCCTCAGGTCGATGCCATCTTACAGGCGGTACAAAAATATAAAGTGAGGTGGTTTTTGGGTGTCCCCGCTCTGTACCGTATGATGCTTGAAAACGATCGCCTGGATCAATACGACCTGAGCTCTCTAAAATACTGTTACTGCGGAGGGGATGTTCTCCCCATTGAGGTTTTTAAACGATGGAAAGAGCTTTTTGGACTAAATATCTACCAAGTCTATGGGTCAACGGAAGCAGGTCATGTTACCTATTCTCGATTAAATACAGACCCGGAGCTGATGTCGATCGGATTGCCACTTAAGACGAGACAGTGTAAAGTGGTTGACCCGGATAGGTTGGAACCAGTGCCTGTCGGTGAGATCGGAGAACTTGTGGTGACTTCGGACTATACCGTCAAAAGCTATTTGAACAAGCCAGAGGAGACCAGCCGCTCTTATGTGGAGATAGATGGGAAGATTTACTACCGCATGGGAGATTACGTAAAGCAAGATGAAAACGGGGAGATCTACTACGTTGAGAGATCTGCCGATATCATAAAGTGTAAAGCTTATCGGGTTTCTGCCTCTGAGATTGAGGCCGTTCTGCAAGATCACCCCACTGTCATCGGTGCCTGTGTGGTGGGTGTTCCTGATCCAAAAGTCGGTGAGCGCATCAAAGCCATCGTTGTCCTCAAGGAGGATGCACGAGGGGTGGATGCCTCTGAATTGACCCGATGGTGCCGAGAAAGGCTTGCCCCGTATAAAATCCCACAATATATTGAATTCAGGGACATGCTGCCCAAATCAAAAGTAGGAAAACTCCTGAGACGCGAAATCAGGGAGGAAGAACGTAGGAGAATATCTAAAGAAAAAAAATAAGGCTCCTCGCAATGACTCACTGGGGCCAATGCAAACGATAGTGTGCTCCCGGTAGTATTTATTGCTAAATGAAGAGGCGGTGAAATGCTCGAGATCAAAAACCTCATGGTATTTTATGAGAACGCCATCGCCATCAATAACATCAGTATCAAATGCCAGGGTGGAAAAGTCACAGGCATTTTCGGTGCCAACAGTGCAGGCAAGTCCACGCTGATGTATACCATCTCCGGAATCATATTGGATGTGAAGAAGAAGGAAGAGATGAAAGGGGGAGAGAGGATCATCGTCCTGGGTCATATCGCATTTGAAGAAATGGATATCACATCCATGAAGCCCAGCGATAGAGCCAGGAGAGGAATCATCCTCTGCCCTGAAAGACGACGGATCTTCGCGGAAAGCAGCACTTTGGAGAATCTTAAGATCGGGGGTTATTTGGCCACAAAGGCTCAGGCTAAGAAGACCCTGGAATATGTTTTTACCATTTTTCCACCCTTGAAAAATCTGAAGAAGAGAGAGGGAGGTTTTCTCAGCGGAGGGGAACAGCAGATGCTGGCCATTGGAAGGGCCTTGATGGCCCAGCCGAAACTGCTTCTCCTCGACGAGCCGTTACTCGGACTGAGTCCGATGATGGAGGGCATGCTTGCACGATCCGTCCACGATATCAATCTACAGACAGGGATTACCATTCTCATCTCGGAACAGTATGCCCGTCCCATTTTGCCGATCATTCACCACGGATATATTCTTGAAAATGGAGGCGCCGTTCTGGAAGGTTCCTCCCAGGAATTAGTGGATAACCCCGATGTAAAATCCGCCTATTTTGGGCTGTGAGGCTAATTCGATGACGGCGGTTTTTCCGTTGGTCTAATAATCCCCCTTTGGCAAAGGGGGATTTAGGGGGATTTCCCCGAGGTTCAAATCCCCCCTGACCCCCCTTTTCTAAAGGGGGGGAAACGTTAACAGTTAAAGGCGAAGCCATCATTCGAGTGGAAATTGACTCTTGCTCCACTGAGGAAATATTCCTATGAAGATCTTAGCACTCATTGGAAGCCCAAGAAAAGGAAGTAACACTGACCTATTGGTGGATCAAATATTGAAAGGGAGTAAAGAAGGGAAGCATACAAGTGAAAAGCTTTACTTGTACGATTTCGAAATTCTCCCTTGCATCGATTGCCGTGCCTGCAAAAGGGGAAATTTTGTATGTCCCCTGAAAGACGGAATGCGAAAGATTTACCCGAAAATGGAGAAAGCAGATTTGATCCTTTTCGGAACACCGAACTATTGGTATGGCCCTACCGGAAAGATGAAACTTCTGATAGATCGGATGAGGCCTTTCGTCGCAAACAAAAAAATGAAAGGCAAGAAATGGGCGATTGTCTCGCCATCCGCCGAAGGACCAAATTCCTGCAGACTCCTGGTCGAAATGCTCCGCCTGTCATGTGATTATTTGGGGATGAAATTTGCGGGAAAGATTTTGGCCAAAGCATACGAAAGGGGAGAGATTAAAAAAGATCAAAAGGCATTGAGGAAGGCCTTTGAATTCGGAATGTCATTGTAGTCCTACAGCCCAGGTCATACCCACCAATACTTCCTTTCTGTACTCTTCGAGTGGGAAATCCTTACCCTCATTCAATATTGCAATTGATAATCCTTAAAAAGATAATTTTCACACCCCAATTTTTAGTCTTGGCGAAGGGACTATTAAGCACATAAATTAATCTTAGCGAGATAACATCTTTCAGAAGGCGGCATTATGGAAGGACTTCACGAGCACGATCATCCGAGGCACAAGCCGAAAAAGCATGAGTATGCCCACGAGAAGAACGTGTAATGCGGGGTAAGACCCGAGCCTAAAGAAAGGTGTGACTGTACGCCTTTTCGACCGCCCTTCCGATCCGGTAACCGAGGAAGCCGCCCAGAGCCGAGCCCACAACGCCCTGGCTCGTCTGAATCGTCACAAACCAGGTGGCGTAAAACTTGTGCCATATGAAGGGTGCTGAGACGAGATAGAAGTAAAGGTAGACAACAAGCCCCCGCAAGGCCCCAGCGGCAGTTGCCCCCCAAGGGGTTCGAACGTAATCGCGGGTTATCAGAAAAAAAGTCTCCAAGGACAACGATTCGATTATTATGTACGGCCACCAGAGGGGATTTACGCCCCTCGATATCATCTGGCCAAGGAGACTATTCCCGATGATGATCAAAGAGGCTGTTCCGGATTTCGGTATCAACCGAATACCGGTGAAAAGAACGCAGGTGAACGGGACCGAGAAAAAGAAAGCCTGGATGAAGGGAATTCTACTCAGGCCCATCTTAAAGGGCAGTGCCGCAAGATAGAGGAGGCTGATGAAGAAGGCGATCACGACAAGGTCGATGGTCGTGAACTTCTGGAACAAGCTCTTGGAACGGGATACAGAGGTGGTTCGGGTTACAGAGAATCCACGCACCTCGGCGGCAAGGGCTAGGAGGCGGGCCTGCCGCAGGGAGTTTATGACAAGGGGCTGGAGCAACAGCCGAAGGACCTTGAAGGCGTTGATTATTCCCCTTGTCCTAATCCCCCTCAAACGTAGCCCCAGGAGTATCCTCCTCATCTCTTCCAGAAGCTGAGGCATGAACCGCAGGCTGACGAGGAGGATCAGACCGAGTTCGCGGGGGATCCTTATCCTTTTGAGAGACAAAAGGATTTCAGAAGGGTGGGTCGATGCAACGATAGCGGTCGCTACAAGGGTCCCCGAGATAAGGCGCAATGACTGGACGAGACCGTAAGTGAGCCCCTCCTTGTAGAGCTGGACGCCCCCCGTAATCCTGCCTATGCAGGGAAACTGCTTCGGCACAATCGTGATGAGGACCGTTCGGGGTTCGAAATAGTAGAAAAAGGCCTGAGAAATCATTGTTGAGATGACGATGGAGAGTATGACGAGAAAAAGAGCCCTGAACCGATGAACACGGACCCCGGCGAAGAGAAGCACCATCAGGGTTGAGACGACCAGGACGAGGAGGTGGGCTGGTCGGTTGAGGATGACGATCAAGGCCGAGACGACAAGGCTGTAGCCGATCTTGGCGAGGGGATGGACCCGGCTGAGTAATGACCTACCCACGCTTTTCATCAGCGGCTATCCTACCCTTCACTAAGGTGACAATTCTCTTCCCATAGCGCCTGACGGCTCTCATGTTGTTGGAGGAGAAGATGATAGTTGTTCCGTGCTTGCTCAGGATTTCCGTAAGGTCCATGAGCTTTGCCCAGTTTCCCTCGTCGAGGCCGGTTGTTGGTTCATCTAACAGGAGGATCTCGGCCTCGGGCCTTAAAATTGAGAGAAAAGCCACTTTTTTCCGCTCGCCCCGGGAGAGGCAGTGGGGATGGACTGAGCGGTGATGGACAAGCCCCATGTAGCGTAACAGCGGCTCTATGAGCGTGTTTGGTGACCTCCGTTCCCCTCCGAGGAGCAACTCCGCTTCGACCGTATCGGCGAACATCTGCTCGTCGGGGTTTTGGAACAGGTAGCCGACCTTGCCTGCAAGGGAATCAAGATAAGGACTCTCGTGCCCCAGGAGGGATACTGAACCCCGTTGCGGCTTCACAAGCCCAAGGATTACTCGAAACAGCGTGGTCTTGCCCGATCCATTGTCGCCCACGACCGCTACCATCTCCCCTCTCGTGACGGCGAGAGAAATATCGTGAAGGGCAAAACTCCGGTCTTTTACCTCGTACGTGACATCATCGAGCTTTAAGACTTGTTGACGTGGTCTGTCATGTCTCTCCAGAATCCCTCCCTCTCGTTCAGTAAGGGTGCGGGTGGGGGTGGTTTCCATCCAGTCCGCCGGCTCGGGCATCTCCCCATCCTGATCCTCTTGGTGTCCATGCCTTTCCAGGAGCAGGACCTTGTCAGGAGAAAAGGGAAGATCTTCACCATCATGGTCAGCAATAAGGATAGTATGGCCCTCCTGTTTCAGCTTCCCGATCACGTCGAAGAACTTTCTCCAACCTTTCTCGTCGAGGTCGGTTGTCGGCTCATCGAAGAGGAATACCTTCGGCCGCATCGCATAGGCGCCAGCGATGGCAAGCCTCTGCTTCTGCCCACCCGAGAGCCTGGATGTCTCCCTGTCTTGCAGTTCCGTCAAGTCGAGTTCTCGAAGGGCCCCATCTACCCGCTCTTTTACATGCTGGGAGGGGAGGCCTAGATTTTCGCAGCCGAAGGCTACATCTTCCCCAACACGGAGCATGAAGATCTGGTTGTCGGGGTTCTGGAAGACCGTGCCGACAGTTCTGGACATCTCACCGACGGTAACATCCATGGGTTTCACCCCATCCACTTCAACATCACCCGACAGCGTCCCTTCGATTACATGGGGGATGAGCCCATTGATGCAGAAAAGGAGCGTGGATTTCCCGGTGCCTGATTCTCCCTTTATAAGGGCTAACTCGCCCTTCCCCACATCGAGGTTCACATTGATGAGGACAGGCTCCGGCGAGCCCGGATACGAATAGGCGAGGTTGCGGATCTTTAGCATCGTCGTAGGTTATTGGTAAAGAGGTCAATAACCCCGTTGTAGTCCTCACCCGAGGAACGGGAGAAGGTGACATTCCGGAGGTACTTGCCCGCAAGGGACGCCACCTGTTCGACTTCTTGATAAGATGGTTCCCTGATGTCGAGTCCGTCCACCTTCATGTAGCCGATGATCCGGTAGGGGATGTCCTGGTCGACAGAAGCCACGAACCTTGCAATCCCTTCGATCTCTTCGCTGTCGATCATGCTGGGGATGTAGACGGATGAGGCCGAGAGGCCGACACCAGCCGCGTGAATCTCTCTGAAGTGCTGCAAACACCGCTGGTTCGACTTGCCGGTATACTTCCTGTGGAGCCTGTCATCGAGGGCCTTGATCGACATGGCCACGTGGGTGACACCATCAAGGTTAGGGAGTATATAGCCGTTGGTAATCAATCTCACCTCACAGCCGAAGGCGTCTCTCAAGGCTGCGGGCAGGCGGTTGAAGGCTGGGCTCGGCCTCGCCTCTCCACTGAGGATCGACACACTCCGAGGACGCACAGGCCCGAGGAGCGTGAGGACCTCGTCGAGATCAAGCCGCTTGACCCTTTTGAGGCTAATTTTTCCGTAAATCTGCTTCCAGTAGCAGCAGAGGCAGCGGAAATTGCAGCCGATGAAATAGAGGGAACAGGAACCGCTCTTCGCATTGTGGGTGATGCGGTGAATATTCATGTTAGAACCTCCATCGGGCGGATATCATAGCAATGCGCGGCGGTGCAAAATAATTGAGATACTCCTCACACTTGCTGTTCCTGGCCTGGTGGCGTTACGGTTGCAACCACTTTGACTGTTTCGATGTTTGCTCCAAAAAAAACCACGAAGGGGAAGGTCTCCGGACCTTTCTGCCTTCGTGGCTGATGTCAATATAACTTTTCTTTTTCGGATTTGTCAAAATTTTTTTCTTGACAAAGAAAAGTAAATTGTTTATAGAAACATCTGAATTGAATGCCACGAAGGTTTGGGTCTGAAGACCTGCTCTCGTGGCTTTTTTATTTTGTCGAAATCAAAACCACGAAGGTTTGTGCCTCGCTGAAGCGACACATCTCGTGGTTTTTTTTATGGGAAAAAAGGAAATGGTGTGCAGTTGGAGAGGGACAACTTACGATATTATTTTCCTTCTCTACGTCGGCGACAATGAAAAAACGACCAACGAGAAATGGTTTTTACATCTTCCAACGAGAAAAAAGATGGAAGGTTTAAGGAGA
This sequence comes from uncultured delta proteobacterium, assembly GCA_963827685.1. Lineage (GTDB taxonomy): Bacteria > Desulfobacterota > BSN033 > BSN033 > UBA1163 > UBA1163. Next base: position 103,858 of record CAWHBU010000005.1, read on the forward strand.
CGCTTATGGAACAGGCCGTATGTAAAAGAGTGGCAACCGTCAAATTCTGGGATGCCTATGCGAAATGGTATAAGCTTTGGATGGAACACACTCACTATCATGAGAGAATTATCGAGGTGCTCATGGCTATGTCCAGACCGGGTTGGAAGGTCCTGGATATCGGAGCTGGAAACGGTATTCTCTCAATACCTCTCTGCGCCCGGAGGTGTGAAGTGACGACCCTCGAGCCTTCCATTGGAATGAGAAACCTGCTGTATGAGGAGGCATTCAAGAATAGGGTTGATGGGTTTAACGTCGATGAACGAATTTGGGAAGAGGTCCCCTGTTATGAGTTTTTAGATTACGACCTCATCATGGCGTGCAATGCCCTTCACTTGACGCAGATCGGATTTGAAGAAGCCCTTGCAAAAATATTTCGGACAGGGCCGCGAAACGTCTTTCTGATTTCAGAACTTGGACCGCCGGAAATCCAGGTGAAATGCCATTATGGCAATTACACGATGGCCCTTATGAAATCCTACGAAACGGATAGCTCTTACGCCTACCATCATCTGAATGAAGTAGTGGAACACTGGATCTTTAAAAAGGGGCGATCCCTTCAACCTGACGAAATCCGTGATCTAAAAGAAAGGGTCGTTCTTCAGAACGGCCATCTCTGGATAAGGGATACGGCGCGAGTGATGATGTGCTGGTGGAAAAAAACATCTATGAATTTTAGCTAAGGAAGCAACTATTTTTTTTAGTCCGGATCAAAATCGTAGGAATTTGTTGAAAGGGGAATCGTTTTCGTTTTGAATAGCAGAGCCACGAAGGTGTGAGGTCAGAAGACCTTTTCTCGGTAGCTTTTTATTGGAACTAAACCACGGAGGTTTGATGTCCCACAGAAGCAAAACCCTTCGTGGTTTTTTAGTTTATTTCACCATAAGAAAGCGGGTGATAAAAGACTTTGGGGAGGAGGTCTTCTATGAAGGGAGTAACAAGCCAGCTAGTTGTAATCATTTTCAGTTTGATTCTCTGTATCTCTACGGGACTGGCGGAAGAGATGCAAAAAGAAATAACGCTCGAAGAGATTGTGGTTACGGCGACCAGGACGGAAAAAGAGGCGGGGATGGCACCCGCTTCCACCAGCGTAGTGACAAAGAAAGAAATCGAAATGCGCAATACCCAGGCCGTTGACGAGGCGCTAGACGATCTCCCAGGAGTTTTTGATAGGCGGAACAAGGGCCTCATGGATACCCAACCCGGTGTGACGCTGAGGGGTATTCCGGGACAGCAAAGGACACTCATTTTATTGGACGGCATGGCCCTTAACAGTGCATACGACGGGACTGTTACCTTTACAGGTTTGGCACCAGAGGGCGTAGAGCGCATCGAGGTTGTCAGGGGTCCTTTTTCGAGCCTCTACGGAAGTTATGCGATGGGTGGGGTTGTGAATATTCTGACCAAGATGCCGCAGAAAAGGGAGGTTACCCTGAAGGAAGGCTATGGATCAGACAATTATTGGAGTACCTATGGTTCTTACGGGGATAAACTCAAGGATTTAAGCTTCTTTGTGAGCGCGGGTTACAGATCGACAGCTGGCTACATAACGAATTTCGACGTCCAAAGCCTCAAGCCACCGGCAGGCATTGGCGGATGGTCGACGACGAGCAACAACATGGGCAATCTCCGCTACCTGATCGGTGACTCGGGTAAGAATGGATGGTTTGACTACAACGTGACAGCGAAAATTGAATACGATCTTACGGAGACATCTAAGCTGAGATTTTCCTATTTGAGAATCGAAAGTGGTTATAAGTATGGTAATCCGGACACCTATCTGCTGAATGCTTCCCACAACCCGGTATTTAGTTATGGCACCGTAAACGAGTCGAGCTTCCTTTCGGGGAATGGGGGTAAGATACAGAACATCTTCAACCTTGGCTATGAAACCAAGTTCTCAGATATCAAGGTAAAACTCCTTCTGAGCTGCAATCAGCTGGAGGATAACTGGTACATCACGCCCGGCTCAACTTCGGCGACTACGCAATTCGGAGGACCCGGCACCCTAGACTCGACTCCATCCATCAACTACAATGCCGACTTGCAGTTCACGGTGCCCCTTGTGCTGCCCATCGTAGGTAAACACGTCCTCACTTGGGGTGGCTCGTATCGATACGATTCGGCGAATACACAGGAGCATCAACTTTACAACTGGAAAGATGAAAACTCCCAGACCCGGCTCAGTTATCATGCGGGAGGAAAGGACATGGACTTTGCACTGTTTGCACAGGACGAGATACCGATCCTCAATAACCTTACAGCTTATATCGGTTTCAGAGAAGACTGGTGGAGGGTATTCGACGGTTATGCAAATATTGTTGGATCTCCAGGTTACCCGCAGGATTACAGTTCGAGAACTGCCTCCTCTTTCAGTCCAAAAGGGGCACTGGTCTATAACCTTTTCGAGGGGACTGTCCTGCGGACTTCCGTGGGAAAAGCCTTCGTGGCCCCGACCCTTTATAATCTCTTCAGGACATGGAGCTATTATGGGGTCACCTACCATGGAAATCCCAATCTAAAACCTGAAACAAGTTGGTCGTGGGATATCGGTGGAGAGCAGAGGCTGTGGAAGGGAGCCTTGGTCAAGGCCACCTATTTTGAAAACTATGTAGACGATCTCGTCTATAGGAAAACCGTTGACGCACAGAATCAGGTGTATATTAACGTAGGCAAGGCAGAAATCAAGGGGGTCGAACTTGCGGCTGAACAAAAGTTTGATTTCGGTTTACGGTTATTTGCCAACTATACTGATAATATTGCTGCAAAGGTCGTAAAAAACAGCATCAACCCAGGGTCCGAAGGCAAGCAGTTAACCCTTACGCCGAAGGAGATGTTTAACATCGGAGGGGAGTGGGCCATGGGCCCCTTCAGCGCTAGACTTGTCGGAAGATATGCGAGTAAGCGATACAATGACGATCTCAACCGAGATACGGTCAATCACGTCTACGGCTCGTATGATCCTTACTTCATCGCAGACGTGAAGCTGTCGTACAAGCTAACTATGTTCGGGGTTTCAGGGATCGCTTCGTTTGCAGTCGACAATATATTTAATAGGAATTATTTTTCCTACTACAAGGCGCCTGGCAGACAATGGTTTGGTGATCTGACTATAAAATATTAGCTAAAGACCTGGTTGCATGATTGCTCCCTGACCTTCCCCTGAAAAAGTGGACACATGATTAAGTTTCATTAAGGAGCTTTTCATACTGCTCTGGGCTCCTGTACCCTAATGCCGAATGACTCCTCTGACGATTATAAAACACTTCCACGTACTCAAAAATACTAAGCCTCGCCTCCAGCCTTGAACGGTACCGCTCACCATGGACCAACTCCGTCTTGAGCGTGCCAAAGAAAGACTCCACATAGGCATTATCATAACAATTGCCACTTCTGCTCATACTAGGAGTCATGCCGTATTCTCTTAAAAGCTCCTGATAGGCATAGCTTGCATACTGCCTGCCTCGATCAGAATGGTGGATCAACCCTTCAGAGGGGCTTTGCCTGCCCACCGCGTCCCTGAGCGCAGCAGAAGCTAGCTCCTGAGAGAGCTTATCGCTCATGGACAGCCCAATGATCTTTCTGCTTTTCACATTCATCACTGCTGCCACATAGAGCCATCCCTCAGAAGTGGGCACAAACGTAATATCAGATGCCCATACCCCCTCTGTCTGCCTCTGGTCAATCAGTAAGTTTGCAGCCAAGGCATAATGATGCCGTGAATCGGTAGTCCGCCTGAATCTCTTTTTCTTCACTTCTGCCCATATGGAGTGCTCTTTCATGATCCTGGCTACCCGGTTCTTCCCACATCTAAGACCCTGCTTATTGAGCTCCGCTGCGATCCGCGGACTCCCATAGAGCCTTCTGCTTTGAGTGTGGATCTCCCGTATGTGCCCCAGCAACTCCTCATCGTCTTTCTGACGTGTGCTCGGTTGACGCGTCTTCCACGCATAATAACCACTTCTGGATACCTTCAACACTTCACTCATACTCCTTATCTTGTAGGTCTCTCTGTGCTCTTCTATCAACCGATACTTCATCTGTTTCGTTTGGAGAATACGGCCAAGGCTTTTTTTAAAATGTCCCTCTCTTCCTTCACCTTTTCTAATTCCTTCCGGAGCCCCTTTATTTCCGCTTCCTCTGGCGTTACACGGCCCTTCCCTACGAAGGCTTTATCCCCTTTAGCTAAGAACCTCCTCCTCCATAGATGAAGAAGATTGGGATGGATATCAAGCTCTCGGGCCACCTTGCCTACCGGCATCCCTTTCTCTGTGACCAACTGCACTGCATCTCGTTTGAACTCACGGCTGAAATGACGATTCTTTTCCCCCATACGCACCTCCTGTCCAATGATACAAATTCTCAGGTGTGTCCATCAACTCGGGGGAAGGTCACCCAGTAATCTTCATTTGCTAAAGCACCCGTTGACTGAATAGTAGGTAGGTGAAGTCTCCGTCCCCCCCTCTTCTCTAAACTGCTTCAGAAAGAGTGATTTCTATTCTCCAAGAATGTGAGATCCAAAAAGCACTCCACGGCTTTACAAATCAGGAAAATTGAAATACATAAATAAAATAGATGACGACGCAGAAAATACTGACCCGTGATTTTGTCCTTAATTTCCTGGCTCAATTTGCTTTTTCATTCGTTTCCTTCATTCTTATTCCGACTATTCCGGTCTATCTTTCAAGATTCGAAGCGAAGGCAGGGGAAATTGGTTTCCTGGTCGGGGTTTTGAGTGTCTCCTCTTTGATTCCCCGGCCCTTCATAGGAAGAGCGCTTTCAAGAATCCCCGAGAGAAAATTTATGGTGGCGGGAGCGATCCTCTATATCGTCTCTTCGATCGCCTATCTTTTAGCCCCTCCCTTTTGGCCATTTTTGATTGTGAGAATTTTACAGGGGGTTGGATTGGCCTTTTTTTCGACGGCCTCGGTCGCATTGATCGCCAATATTACCTCTGAGAATCGCCGCGGCCAAATTATCAGTTACTATTTTTTGTCCTTCAATTTCGCTTTTGCTCTGGCCCCCTATTTCGGGATGGTCCTCATCAACCAATTCAGCTTCACCGTCCTCTTTTTGGTCTGCACTGCGTTATCTCTTTCTACTTTATTCATCACTCTCAAATTGAGGAAGACGCAGGGTGTTCCGATAGAAAATGAATCGATACAAAATCAGCCCTTCTACAGTCGTGAAGTACTTCCATCAGCCATCGTGGCATTCTTGCTCAATGTTATCTGGGGAGCCTTGGGTGCCTTTTTCCCGCTGTATGCCCTGCGCCATGGTGTTTCGAACCCCGGGATCTTCTTTGCTTTTGTGGCCATCACTCTCATCCTGGGCCGTTCTTTGGGCGGAAGAATATTGGATATCTACAGGAGAGAGAAAGTGATCACCCCTTGTCTCATCGTTGTGATCATTTCCATTGTGATTCTTACCTTTTCCACCACCCTTCCAATGTTTATTCTCGTGGCCATCATCTTTGGAACGGGATGGGCATTCCTCTATCCTTCCCTCGTCGTTTACGCCGTTGAAAATTCAGGATCTGCACGGGGTCCTGCGATGTCCACCTTCACAGCCCTCGCCGACCTGGGAGCAGGGATCGGTCCGATGATCATGGGCCTGATCCTTGAATGGACCAATTATCCGATGATGTTTTTCTTTTTAGCTCTTATCGGAGCCATCAATTTTCTTTATTTCTATTATACGATCGGGAATAAAAGGAAGAAGGTCGGTTGAATGATGAATGAGAGAATGCAAGAAGGAATGGCTTGAATATTTTTAGCCCTTCTTAAACAAATGTTGTTTATGCTTACTTTCTTATTCTGAAGTAATCGGATTTGACATCCGGTTTTGAATCGGCTCCTAGTAGTTTCCTTCCCCTTCCCTAACCTAAATAGGTCAAATTTTAACTTCAAATCAATAAACTTACCAGGTGCACTTAACCCCTTTAATTAATTGAATTGTTTGAATTGTTTGATACTTGTCAGTCCATGACGTTTCGTCCTATAATGAAACCGGATTTGTTTTCCCGCAGTGCCAGCAAAAGGAGACGATGCGATGGCCCAGCACACCGGCGGATGTATATCCGACGTTTCCGAGTTTCGCGCGTGGTTCAAGCATTATGATCCGGAAGTCCCTCTGCGACTGACCTATCCACACATTCCGCTCTACCGCCTGTTGGACGAGACCGCCGCCAGGTATTCCGCCAGCCCTTGCACAAACTTTTTCGGCAAACGGCTCACCTACCAGCAGATCAAAGAACTCTCTGACCGCTTTGCCGCGAGCATTCGCAGCCTGGGCATCCGAAAAAGTGATCGGGTGGTCCTGCTCCTTCCTAATTCACCACAGTTTCTCGTCACCTATTACGGTCTTTTGAAAGCCGGGGCCGTGATCGTCCCTCTAAACCCTCTCTCTGCTGAGCGTGAACTCGAATTCTACTTGACTGATTCGGGAGCTGAGGCCGCCATCACGATTCCGCTCTTTCTGAAAAAAGTGGCTTCGCTCAGAGGCAAGACTCCTCTGAAGCACATCGTCTACAGCCGCCTCGCTGACTTTCTCCCGTTCCCGCTGAACCTCGCCCAAGGGTTCCAGGAGCATAGGCTTATGCGCAAGCTGGATGGGGCGGCCTTGGTGGATTTCAAAGAATTGTTGAAGCCATCGCTCCCGCCTGATTGGCATCCAGAGCCACTTCAGCCAGACGAGATGGCCGTGCTGATTTACAGCGGCGGCACCACCGGCGTTGCCAAGAGCATCATGCTTTCTCACTTTAACATTGTAGCCAATGCTCACCAGATCATAGCCTGGGGCCACCTCACCGACGAGCAAGGGATACTGGCTGTCCTGCCTCTCTTTCACGGCTTTGGCATGAGCGTTACGATGAACGCGGCAGTGCTCACCGGCGGAGAGATCACCCTGGTACCCCGATTTAACGCAAAGCAAATCGCCAGGACCATCCAAAAGTATAAACCCTCCTTCTTTATCGGCGTTCCGACAATGTTTGTGCAGTTAAGCAACTTGCCGGGCATTCACCGCTACGATTTCAGCAGCCTGCGAGGAATCTTTGTCGGCGCAGCGCCGCTGACCCGCGCCATCAAGGAAGGGTTTGAGGCTAGCCTAAAAGCCGCGGGCAAGACAGGCGGACGGATGATCGAAGGCTACGGTCTCACTGAAGCGGTGACGGCCATCATGGCGAATCCCTACCAGGGAATGCACAAGGTCGGCAGCATCGGCATCCCGTTTCCCGATGTGGATGTCAAAATCGTCAGCCTCGACAACGGCCACGATCTTGCGCCGGGCGAGTTGGGTGAGATTGTTCTCAGAAGTCCCACCGTGATGCTTGGCTATTACAAAAATGCGGAAGAAACCCAAAAGACAGTTGTGGATGGCTGGCTCCACACGGGAGATATTGGCTACGTGGACGAGGACGGTTACTTTTACATCACCGACCGCAAGAAGGACCTCATCATCGTTAGCGGGTTCAACGTCTTTCCGCGCGAGATTGACGAACTGACCTATCAACACCCCAAGGTCAAGGAGGGCATCTCCGTGGGCATCCCTGATCCGCGTAAAGGAGAGCGCATCAAGGTCTACATCGTCCTCAAGGATGGCGAGAGGGCGACACCGGAAGAATTCATCGCCTATTTCAAAGAGCGGCTCACGCCGTACAAGGTTCCGTCCGAGATCGAGTTCCGTACGGAATTGCCCAAGAGCATGATCGGAAAAATCCTCCGGCGCGCGCTGCGAGAGGAAGAGGATCGCAAGGCGAAAGAAACTCAGCCGTAAAAGGTTAAGGTTGGGGATAATCCCCCTCCATCCCCCTTTATGAAAGGGAGGCGCCGCCGTCCAGAGCCTCATTACTCACGCAAGCGAGGCATTGGGACTCTGGCGCCGGACGGTGGGGAGGGATTTATGGGTTAAATTACCGATTCTCATTCCAATAAGGCGGACTTTTTTCTTCAGTTCAAACTTTTTCAGGCATTCAAAGGCAGCCCTTCTGATCTCCTCCGGGGAGTCCGTAGATTCGGCAAGGGTCTTTGCTCTCGTGTAGGTTGTGAAATCGCTGAATCTCACCTTCACGGTGATGGTTCGACCCCGATAGCCTTCCTCCTTCATACTGACGACAACCTCTTTTGTGAGTTCGGCAAGAGTCTTTGCGATCACCTGCCAGTTGTCCACATCTCTTTGAAAGGTAGTCTCCCTGCTGATCGACTTGGGTTCCCAATGGGTAACGAGGGGGCTCTCATCAATTCCTTTTGATGCTCCGTAGAGGTAATTTCCATAGGACTGGCCGAACTCCTCAATCAGTCTATCCAGGGATAATGACGCAAGATCTCCAATCGTTTGAACGCCCTTCTCCTTAAGATAGGCTTCTGTCTTTGGCCCAACCCCCCAGAGCTTTCTTACCGATAGCGGCCAGATACGGGTCTGGATGTCATCTTCCACAATGATGGTGAGGCCATCTGGTTTCTGCATATCCGAAGCAATCTTTGCGAGAAGCTTGTTCGGTGCAATACCAATAGAACAGGTAAGGTCTGTCTCATCCTTGATTCTCTTTTTAATCTCCTTTGCAATCTCCTCTGAAGGTCTGTCAATGGATGAGATATCAAGAAAGGCCTCATCAATTCCTACATCTTCAATGTCCGGGTTAAATTCTCTGAGGATAGCCTTGACCTCTTCAGAAACTCTTGAATATTCTTCGTAGTCAACGGGGAGGAAAATAGCCTCAGGGCAAAGTTTATAGGCTGTCCTCAAAGGCATTGCAGAATGAATTCCGAACTTCCTCGCCTCATAAGAGGCCGTTGATACGACACCTCTCTTTGTGGGGTCTCCTCCTCCCCCAACGACCACTGGCTTACCAACCAGTTCAGGATGCCTCTTCTGTTCCACAGAGGAGAAGAAGGCATCCATATCGATGTGAAGAATCCGCCTCATGCCATTCATTCTAACATGCCGTAACAATCATTCATACTCATCGACAACTGAATTTCATAGGTCCCTGAGATCAGATACTGTATTTCTATCGATAAAATACAGTTTTCACCCCATTTACTTTTTTTACCAATGTTATAGTTTGAATTTAAGGTTCTTCCAGCTTTCGTGTGGGTGGCATCCCCCTCTTGTAACCCACAAAATACCCGGAAGAGCCGAATTTAATTACCTGGAAAATAGCACCTTGAGAACCTTCCCCCCTGATGGGTGAGGGGAATCGTTCTATTCTCATCATTCGAGGGTGACGTATCCGTCATGATAAATTGTTTTGATGAGAATCATATTAAAGGAGGGTTTTATGATTTCTCTTGAAATTAATGGAAAAAAGGTTGAGGTGGATGTCAGTTCCAATGTGCCATTGTTATGGGTGATCAGAGAACACTTAAAACTGCATGGCACCAAGTTTGGTTGTGGGATCGGTATGTGTGGGGCATGCACAGTCCATGTGGATGGCAAAGCCCAGAGGTCGTGTATCACACAAGTGGGGAGTGTCCAGGGGAAGAAGATAACGACCATCGAAGGACTTCCAGAAGATCATCCAGTAAAAAAGGCCTGGATCGAAGAACAGGTCCCCCAGTGTGGGTACTGCCAAACAGGTCAGATCATGCAGGCTGCTGCTTTGCTTTTGGAAAACCCGAATCCTACCGACGAGAAAATAATAGAAGCCATGGACGGTAATCTCTGCCGTTGCGGCACTTATCCCTATATCAAACAGGCCATCAAAAAGGCTGCCCAGGAGGTGAAAAAATGATGAACAAACACATCACCCGTCGTCAGTTTTTACATAAATCTCTGGCTGGTGCCGGTCTGGCAGTGGCGGCCTCGATGACACCGTCTGGAATCAAGATTTCGAAAGCAGAAGACCTGAAAAAAAAGACAGAGAGTATGTTCAGCCCGAATGTCTGGATAGACATCACACCCGATAATATCATAACCGTTGTGGTCAATAAGTCTGAGATGGGTCAGGGAGTCGCGACCTCACTTCCGATGATTGCAGCCGATGAGCTTGAGGCAGACTGGAAACAAATACGATTTAAAGAGGCCCCGGGGGGAGATAAATATAAGGATCCGGCCTGGGGAATGCAACTGACGGGAGGAAGCACAAGCGTCATGCACATGATGGAGCCTCTGCGTAAAGCAGGCGCAACAGCCCGTGAGATGCTTCTGGCCGCGGCGGCCCAGAAGTGGGAAGTTCCTCAAAGTGAGTGTGAGGCCCGTCGAGGAATGGTACGACATATACAAAGTGGCCAGACCATGACCTATGGCCAGCTCTGCGAGAAGGCATCTAAACTTCCTATCCCGCAGAACCCTCCTCTGAAGAAAGAAGACCAGTTCAGGTTCATCGGCACCCCAATGGCGCGCTTGGATGTTCCAGATAAAGTCGATGGATCGGCGATCTTTGGAACAGATGTATTTGTTCCGGAGATGCTCTATGCGGCCGTTGCCCGCCCACCCACCTACGGAGCGAAGGTGATTTCTTACGATCAAGAAGCTGTCGAGAAAATGCCGGGGGTACACAAAGTGGTGCGTATCGATCGCGGTATAGCTGTCAGTGCAAGTACTATTGATGCAGCCTGGAAGGGGAAGAAAGCCCTCAACGTGAAGTGGGATAAAGGCTCTCATCCTGATCTGAACAATGAAACATTGGAAAAGAGTTTTCTCCAGCACCTTAATAAACAGGGCGTCATCGCTCGAAACGAAGGAAATGTGAAGAATGCTCTGGGTCGTGTTGCCAAAAAGATTGGGGCAACCTATATGTTACCTTATCTGTCCCATGTCACCATGGAACCCATGAACTGCACGGCCCATGTCTCGGGAGATCGATGCGATGTCTGGGTGCCTACACAGAATCAGTCAGGAGTTCTTCAGGTGGCTGCGAAGATCACCGGATTAAAACCGGAACAGATCCATGTTCATACAACCTATCTGGGTGGGGGGTTTGGCAGAAGGTCTGAAACAGATGTGGTCGAGGAGGCTCTTCAGATATCCAAGTCCATTGGAAGACCTGTGAAGTTGATATGGACAAGAGAAGAGGATATCCAATATGACTTCTACCGGCCGGGGAACTGCTGCAGGATTGAAGGTGGAATAGATCGGAACGGGAAATTGATGGCATGGTCTCACAAGGTCGTTGTCCCGTCGATTTTTGCCCGCGTCTTTCCTCAGATGATGAAATCCGGAATTGACCCTGCAGCGGTTGAAGGAATTGCCAATATGGAATATGAGATCCCGAATCTCTATGTGGAGTATGTAAGAATCGATAACCCTATCCCCGTAGGCTTCTGGCGCTCTGTGGGAAGTTCACATAATGCTTTTACGGTAGAGAGTTTCGTAGACGAGTTGGCCTATGCTGCTAAGAAAGATCCGTTAGAATTTCGATTAAATCTTCTGAAAAATCATCCGAGGCCCCGCCGCGTGCTGGAAGCGGTGGCTGAAAAGTCCGCCTGGGGAAAACCTTTGAAGAAAGGGCAAGGTCTCGGCATCGCCTATCACTTCTCCTTCGGAAGCCACGTCGCAGAGGTTGCCGAAGTTTCTGTAAATAAAAAGGGTGGGACGATAAAGGTACACAGGGTTGTCTGTGCTGTGGACTGCGGACCTGAGGTGAACCCCGCCATTATCACTGCACAGATGACGGGTGGAATCATCATGGGATTGAGTGCGGCATTAAAAGAGAAGGTTGATTTTGACCAGGGAGGCGTGAAAACGGCCAATTTCTACAACTATAATGAACTCCGTATGAATGAAGTCCCTGAAATTGAGGTCCATCTTGTAAAGAGCAAAGAAGAGATGGGAGGGATTGGAGAACCGGGTCTTCCTCCGATTGCTCCTGCTGTGGCCAATGCGGTTTTCAAGGCTGCGGGTATCCGGTTGCGGAACCTGCCAATGACTCCTGAAACAGTCCTTAAGGCAATGAAGAAGGTGTAACACTCATTTTGAATTACGGATTGTGGAATTTAGGGATTGATTTAAGGCACTTCTTTACAAAATCTAACTCCTTTACGACTCGATGGAAGGTTGACTGGGTCTTAGGAGAAGACCATTTGGTCACTTAGACCTCTCTATCCACACTTTTATCTGCTCCTATTAGGACCACGGCAGAGCCTTCTAATCTCATCCGTAGAATAGACATTGAACAAGACAAACCAGAAATCCCCCCTCCACTGGCGGGAGGGGATTAAGGGGAGGGGGATAAAAACGGTGATAATGCACCCTCTCCCCCTGCCTACCGGCAGGCAGCCCTCTCCCCTGCCTTCGCCGAAGCGGCTTCGCGCAGGCAGACATCAAGGGAGAGGGAGAATTGGATCGGGTCAATGTCTATTTTTGGGCTCATGCCTACTCTTTGAAAGAATACCATCCTATGGTAGACTGTGGAATCATCCCGCACGGGAACGGTCTGAGGAAATGCTCTACAAGATTCTTGCGGATAGTGTGGTGTTGATCCACTTTCTCTGGATCGTCTTTCTCTTTTTCGGTGCCTTTTTGGGAGTCAAGAATAAGATTGTAAAGATCTTCCATCTCTCCGGCCTTGTCTTTGCTTTCGTCATTCAGGTATTTGATTGGTACTGTCCTCTCACCCATCTCGAGGTCTGGTTGAGATCGAAACACGATTTCACGCTGACTTATGCTGGTTCGTTCATCATTCATTATGTAGAAAGAATAGTGTATATTGAACTTTCTCGTACCCTTATTCTTTTCCTCACGCTCTTGCTATGCGGCTTCAATGCATGGTTTTATCTTAGGAAGAGAAAGAGACTTCAGCTCAGCAACTAACACGGAGGTTTTATGCCGACGGCAGATGAAATAATGACTTTATTTAATTTAAAACCCCATCCAGAAGAAGGAGGTTACTTTGTGGAGACTTATCGGTCTTCGGAAACCCTCTCAGAGAAGGTTTTGCCAAGTCGATATAAAGGTATTAGGTCTTTTGGAACAGCAATCTATTATTTACTAACGCCTGAAACCTTTTCTGCTGTGCACCGACTTCAGTCAGATGAGGTTTTTCATTTCTATTTGGGTGACCCAGTCGAAATGCTTCAACTCTGGCCTGACGGATCGGGTAAGGTTATTACGGTTGGCTCTGATATTCTTAATGGAATGCAACCACAGGTCATCGTCCCAAGAGGGGTTTGGCAGGGAGCAAGGCTTCTTAAAAATGGAAGATTCGCTCTATTAGGCACGACCGTCTCGCCTGGATTTGAATTGGCAGATTATGAATCCGGCCGCAGAGAGGAATTGGCTAATTCCCATCCCCAATTCCGAGATTTGATTATTGCATTAACTAAGGATAGCAGCAGGTGATGAATAGATGAGTAAAGAACCCCGCAGCAGAGCTGCGGGGCATTAAAATTCAAAACTTAATTGCTCCTGTTGCTGATACTTTATATAGCGACGTATGACTTCAGAGGTAACTTTGTCTCCAACAGACCGAACAAAATACCCATCACTCCAAAACTCTCCACCCCAAAGCTCTTTCTTCACCTCTGGAAACTGCTTGAACACCATTTTCGCCGAGATACTCTTTATGATCTGCACAATCTCTGCCGGACAATACCGAGGAGGGGCAGACAAAAATAAATGAACATGATCATCCTTTACCTCCATCGTATCTATCTCAAACTCGTACCTCTCCGATATTTGCTCAAAACTCATCTTAAGCCTTTTTGCCAACTCACCTCCCAATATCATCTTCCGATATTTGGGAACCCATACCATATGATATTTCAAATCGTAGACCGCATGGCTTGTTCTTTTTATCGAGCTCATGCAGTACTTATACCATGTCTTATCGCTTCGCGAACCTGTTTTCATCCGCCCAGCAGAGCTGGGCGGTATTCAACAGGTATTTTTTATAAAGGAGTGATGGGACGTATGAATTATTTAAAAGATTGGTGGAAATTCCAGGAGGGAGTGGATTTGAAGAAAAAGTCATCGAATTTATGGGCCCAACTCAGGCGACATGAGTGATTTGATTCGTAAGGTCTGAATCCTTATTTCAAGCCATCTTCTTTTTTAGCTTCTTCCTTCTTCAAGCCACCAATCCGAGGATGAGGTCTGCCGGAGGAAGTGACAACGATGGCAACCAGGATTTCATCGGATCTGGGCGCATCCGGAACTCTCACAGACATTGCATCAAAGTGAGAGCGAACAAAGGCTGCATCCTTGTAATGGAGAGGAACGTCAATCTCTGTTCCTGGACCTCCCATTTTCTTGGCTGAAGGAATAATGGCTTTTCCTCCGCCCACTGCTTCTCTCAAAGGTGTTCCCAATTTGGGATGCAAGATGGCTGCGGCGTGCTCCAGTTCGCCATCCACTCCCACGATGGCTGCCTTTCCATAACTCTCAGCATTTTTAGGAGGTATTTTCAGTGCCTCAACTGCCTTCTTTCCCAAGATCCCTCCCAACTCTTCCCCGATATCGATGAGTTCATCCAATTTCTCTACATACTTTCCCGCAAAGGGATTCTTAATCACTGCCACAGCAGCGGCCTTTCGAGTGGGAGGATCAACCTTCTTTCCTCCCTCTACTACTGTTTCTTCCACAATGGTGACATATTTTCTAACTTCCATGTCTTCACCTCCCATGAATTAAAATCGCATAGAGCAAAGCGCATAGCGCATAGCGTAAAGAATGTAGCGTCGGCATTTATTGCCGATGGCATCTTCTATCGCCCCCAGTAAATGGGGGCGCTACAATTATTAAACCCCTAATCCCAGAACGCTACAACTTCGTCAACCAAGAATCTAAAGAACCCGTCCGGGCCACTCTTCCTTGTAATGCGATCAAAGCTCCGTAGATCAATCCCTTCTGACAGATCGAGTAGGCTTTTGACAGCCCATTGTTTAATGCTTCTTCAATCTTTTCCTGAGATAATTTTCCCACTTTGATGGTGACCCATTCTCCAGCGATATCCGTATCAGGGTAGATCTTTTCTGCCAGAGACCTCATGATATTCGGATCTTCAACATTGGTAAAGTTTCCAATGACGGTCGCTGCCGCATCGGAGAAGGCCGCCGTCTGAGAGAGGACCGTTGCAGCCGAAGCGATCCCTTTTGTAAAACTCCTTCCTCCGAGTCCACTGGTTGCCACTCCACCAATCCCCATGGTGGAATCGATTGAAATGAGATAGGTAGGTTGTTTTGCATCAATCTCTGTTTTTACTCCTACTCTTGCCACTTCCCCTTCTCTCAACCGGATGGCGATATCTCCTCCATTATCTACGATAATTTTTGTTCCCCCTCGGCTGAAAATAAAATCGGCAACCACATCAGAGGCTGCTCCTGCAACAGCAGCAAGAGGAGTTAAATCTGGCTCACCCATCTTCTTTGTTGCTTCGATCATTCTTTGAACCACATCGGGAAAGGTCCCTTCGATTTCCAATTCCTTTGATCTCTTTTTCATTATAGGAAGAAATTTTGCTAAGTCCTCAAGAACCCGCATCGCCAGATGAGCCCCCTCTTTCGCCAATGGTACAAGAGGTTTTCTATTCTCAAAGGCACTAATGAACATCCGCATGGGACCATAGTCCACGAGAACGGTTCCATCAGGTAAAGCCTGCACAGGATCATGTCTGGTTATCTTCTCGGTCAATTGCATCCTTGTACCCACTAAATTCCAACAACCAAATCCCAAGTTCCAAATAATTACCAAATTTCAATTTCCAAAATCAATAAATCGAGTATAAGCTTTGGATTTTGGTCATTGACGATTGGAATTTATTTGGGTATTGGTGCTGGGATTTTGGAATTTATCTGATCTTCTTTATCTCCTTCAATACATCTTTCAGTTTTCGGATTTTCTCTTTATGGCCACCCATTTCCAAATATTCTTTCAAACGCATCGTATATTCAAGAGGAACAACCGTCGCTGGAGTGGGAACATAAGTAAATGCTCTGACCATCACCTTCTCGACATCCACTAAGAAAGTGATCCCACCTCCTGGAAGGATATAGGTTGGCGCTCCACCCACGGTCAGCTTTGCCCGATTTTGATGAATGGCTTGGTTGAGTTTAACAGGTACCTTCGTGACCCCTGCCCTTGCACTTCCACCAGACCCACCTGCAAAGACGGCGGAAACTCTTGATGGTTGACAGTTGGAAGCAATTATATCCACCGCCATTTTTGCCTTCGGGGTCAATTCAATCTGAGTAAACTTACCATCCTTCCCCAGACGAAACATCGCTGCTCTCTCAGCTGTCGTCTCGGTGATCAAGACGGTCATCCCAGGTTTGGCAACCTTTGGATCGAAACCTTCGATGATCTTAAGGGGGTCTTCAATGGGTGTGCCTCCCCAACCCCGACCATGCTCTCCAAAATATCTGCCGGGGGTAGATTGCCTTGCCTTTAAGCGTATACCGCTATATTTTGCACCCAGCTCCCTTCCTGCAGCATGCTCTGTGAATTGACCGATCAGGTGAGCATCGAGAACGATCACTTCATCCGCAGCATCTAAAAAACATCTACCGAAGAGACCCATTGAGGCACTGCCACAACCTACCCTCATCCTCGTCCCTGTTTCCCCATCAATGACAGGGGCTTTGCCCACCTGAAGAACCAGTTCGGCTCCATCTTCTACTTTAAGATGGACTTCTCTCCGGTTGGCGATGTCAACAATGAGCTTCGCCACAGCGATGCCATCTTTCCCGGTTAAGAGGTTGACTCCCCCCAAGGAAAGAATTTTAGAACCATATTCTTCTGTACAGAGATGTCCTACTTTCTTTTTTCCTATCAGGACAGGCGCACCCTCATTGCCCATATGTAAATCTGTATCTACCTTCACCTTGATCCCACTGTAACTCAAAGGCGCTTCTGTGACGACCGTGACAACATCGATCCCTTTCAATCGAGATTGAACAATATACGGGGCAGGTTTGGTATCGGGGTAAGTGGTGCCAGCTCCGATGCCTGTAATCAATGGTCTCCGAATGGCTTCCTCATGATCTTCGCCAACGATCTCTTTCACATCTTCATAACGCTGTAGCGGGATGTTACGGACGAGTTCTCCATCCTGATTGATGAACCGTTGGCAGGCCCCTGTATTGCCAACCTGGATAGTGCAGGAGATCGGGCACGATGGACATTGAACGCCCCCCTCTCTCGGCTCTGGCTCAGGCCCGATTGCCTCTTTCGGGCAAACTTTAGTGCACGCCTCACAATCCACACAGATATTAGAGATTGAGGCTTTCTTCTTATCTTTCATTAAAGAGATAGCTCCTAAAGGACACACCTCCACGCACAATCCGCAACCAATACAAGTTTCCCAATCAACAATCATGGTTCAGGTCCTTCTTTGCTTGTCATTCCTGCAAAAGCAGGAATCTATATCAACTCAAAATAGAGGTCTCTCCATCCAGGATTGTTCTTTTCAATAAGCTCCATTTTCCAAGTTCTCTTCCATTTCTTCAGGTGCTTTTCTCTTGCAATGGCGCTGTTAATATCCTCCGTTGTTTCATAATAAACTAAATGATGAACTTTATATTTTTGAGTAAAACCACTAACCAAATTATTTTTATGTTCATAAACCCTTTTAATCAGATTTGAAGTGACGCCCACATACAATGTCCCATTTCTTTTACTTGCTAACAGATAGACGTAATATTGACGGCTACCCATTGTATTACTATATACTTCTGGATTCCCGCTTCTGCGGGAATGACACAGTGACTACTTCCTATTTCCTATTTCGCGGTTACTATCTTTCCATTCGGTGGCGGAGTATTTCTACTCACTCCAATCTTCATTACACCATCAATCATCACTCCTGCAATTCCTGGGATGTCACCTGCTTCAATAGCAGAGAGGGCATCTTTGCCAACCGATCCCATGGGTGCATCCATAATGACCAGATCAGCTTCCTTTCCAACCTCAACCACTCCTCTGTTCAATTTGTAAACTTTTGCCGTATTCCCGGTAGCCATGGCAATGGCTTCTTCTGCTTTCACACCGCAGAGGGATGCCAAGAAGTTGATTACCCTGAGAATCCCAAGAGGGATTACACCCGTTCCAGACGGAGCATCATTCCCAATGATGATTCTGGGGTATGCCTTTACCTCTTTCACAATTTTCATCACATCCACAATCATCTTCGAATTTCCACAATGGACGATCTCCAAAGTAAGAGAGGTTTTTCGAATCAATTTTTCCGCTTCAGTAATGGAAATGGCCGTGGGACCTCCGTTAATATGGGAGACAATATCTGGATCCGCAGCAATCACATCATCAGCAGGAACAGTGGTGCTTCCAGGGATTGAAGTCCCTCCAGTATGCATCATCACAACCATCCCGTATTTCTTCGCCCATTTGACCATAGGGGCTGCATCTTTTGGGCTCTTCACTCCTCCCAAACCAATTTCCCCTACCACCTTAACGCCTTCTTTAGCCAATTCTTCAAAATCCTTCTCCTGCAAGCCAGGCTCAAGAATGAGACCTCCCCCCAATACCTTCACCCCTGCAGGTCTGGCACTAGCAAAAGATTTAGCAGCAAGAATGGCCAGAGCCTTCGTTCCTGCAACATCCTTCGGCCTCCCGGCAAGATGAACCTCTCCTGCTGAGATAAGGGTTGTGACTCCTCCATGGAGTGAGGATTCGATAAAGTCCAACATCTTCTGCCGGGGTGTAAAATCTCCGAGAACAGGATGGCAATGAGAATCGATAAGCCCGGGGGTGATGATCATCCCCCCGATATCCATCACCTGATCCACTCCTTTGGTGTCAAGGTTCTTCTCCCTGCCGATGGCTTGAATCAGTCCTCCCTCTATCATGAGGGTGTCGGCATTCAAAATAGGATTAGAAATATTCCCCGAAACCAAGGCGCCGATATTCTTGATCATCAGTTTAGCCATGTGGATCCTCCCCTTAATTTAAAATCGCAAAGAGCATAGCGCATGGAGCATAGCGAAAAAATACAATGGTCAATAATCAATCATCATACATGTAGCGCCCTCATTTAATGAGGGCGAACTAAGCCGTCGGGAGTAAATGCCGACGCTACATTCCTTATGACTTATCCTTACTTTTTTGTATTGCCTCCAACACCCGTTCCAAGTTTGCTGGCAGATGATAAATTCTCTGCCCAATGGCATCTGCAATCGCATTCAAAATCGCAGGAGCAGACGGGATGAGGGCTGGTTCTCCAACTCCTTTCGCTCCAAAGGGCCCTGTCGGCTCCTCCTCTTCAACAATAATGGGAATCACTTCTGGAACGTCCTTCGATGTCGGGATGAGGTAATTGACAAAAGAGGTTGTCTCACCTGAAACGAATTCCTCCATCAATGCAAACCCCGTCCCCATGGCTACACCACCCATGATTTGGCCGATCACATTCTTAAGATGGATGGCCTTCCCGACATCGTGGCTGGCGATCACCCGTTGGACCTTCACCTTACCCGTTTCTGTATCCACCTCTACTTCAGCTAAATGAGTCGCAAAGGCATAAGTGCCATAAGGAGCCCCTTGCCCAGTTTCAGGATCGAGCCGGGTTGTCTCTGGATCAAAGTTCCCTTCTCCCCTCAATATCCTTCCACATTTTTTAGCCACTTCTTTTATAGAAATGGAGACTGAAGGATTTGACTTCTGTCTGATCTCTCCCTCTTCGAAGTAAAGGTCTTTTCCATCGACTCCTGAAATTCGACTCGTTTCTTTAATTACATCCTCTTTTAAATTTTTAACGGCATTGAGAATGGCGTTTCCAGAAATATAAGTCTGGCGACTCGCTGAAGTGGCCCCTGCATCAGTGGTCACGGCTGTATCTGCACGAATCAGACGAATCTCTTTTAAAGGAACTCCTATCGCTTCAGAGGCGATCTGGAGAAGGACGGTATCAGAACCCTGCCCAATATCCGCTACCCCTGTAAATAGTCGAATCTCTCCATTTAGATCAATCTCCATCTGGGCGGTCGAAGGGTTGGCAATCCCTGTATTACCAATCCCATACCACATCGAACCAATTCCAATTCCTTTCTTGATGAACGGCTTTTTCGAATCGTTTTTGGAGATGGCAGAACAATCCATCCATTCTTTCACTTTTCTAAGCGTCTCCTCTATTCCAACACTGTCCATTAAGGTTTGACCGGTCGCTGTCTCAGAACCTACGCGAAGAGAATTTTTAAGGCGAATTTCAATGGGGTTCATCTTCAGGGCTTGGGCAAGAAGATCCATCTGAGATTCGTGAGCAAAAGCCATTTGAGGAACTCCAAACCCCCGCATTGCACCAGACCATGAGTTGTTGGTATAGGCCATCCGGCTCCTCACCTTCACATTTGGAACTTGATAGGGCCCTGTGGCATGAACAGCAGATCGTATGGCTACTGTAGATCCATAAGAGGCATAGGCGCCAGTATCTCCCAGGATGTCTACTTCCACGGCTGTGAGCGTTCCGTCTTTCCTCACACCACTTTTATATCGAATCTTTAAGGGATGGCGCTTGGAGGTAACTTGAAAAACTTCCTCCCGCGAGTAAACCATTTTCACTGGCTTTTTCAGATGAAAAACAGCCAGAGCTAACAAGCACTGGACAGTGATATCCAATCTTCCCCCAAATCCTCCTCCGGTTGCACATTGGATGATCCTTACCTGTTCCAATGGCAAGGAGAGAACAGAGGCTACCTCTTTCTGATCGTAATGGACATTTTGAGTCGGGCAGACGACTGTGATTCTTCCTTCTTCATCCAGGTAGGAAATCCCGGCATCGGGTTCTAAATAGGCGTGGTCAACCCATGTGGTCGTGTAGGTTTCTTCAATGGTTACTTCTGCCTCTTTAAATCCTCTCTGGCTATCCCCTTTAATCACATGAAATTCCAGAAGCAAGTTTCCTTTTTCGTGAATCAAAGGCGCATGCGGTTGAAGGGCTTCTTCTGGATGGGTAATGGAAGGAAGATCTTCATAGACCACCGCCAGCTTTTTTGAAGCCTCTTCCGCAACCTCTTCTGTTTTAGCAGCCACCAACGCAACTGGATCGCCGACGTACCTCACGCGATCCGAAGCCAGAATGGGTTGATCTTTATTAATTGTCCCAATCAAATTCTTTCCAGGAATATCTTTCGATGTGAAGACCTTCTCCACGCCTGGAACCCTGAGAGCTTCATCTATTTCGATTCTCAGAATTTTGGCATGAGGTTTTGGACTGCGAATGACTTTGAGGTAAAGGGGATCGCTAATAGGTAAATCTGCTCCATACTTCGCTTCCCCCAGAGTTTTGTCCAGAACACCCACCTTTGGAATCTCAATTCCAACCTGTCTCATTTTTATTATTCCAGCGCCTTTTTTACGGCCCTCATTAACAAAGCCTCTACCACTGGTTTTTTATAAGGGGTCGATGTCCGAATCCCGCTTCGCTGGATCATTGCCTCAGAAACCTTGAGGGAAGCTTTTTGCAAAGACCTTTGATCAGGCAACTTTCCTTTTAAAAAGGTCTCTGCCTCTGACATCCTTTGAGGGATCGGCGTTACAGATCCCACAGCGATGCGAACATCTTCTATTCTGTTTTTTCCAATCTGAAGAATTATGGCCACATTCATCCTGGCTATCGCCATAGCATCCCTTCTGGCCAGCCGGACAAAACTGCTTTTGGTTTCAGGAGGAAGTTTTTGAAATGTAATTTGAACCAGAAGTTCATGGGGCTTTAAGTTGGTTTCATAGGGACCTTTAAAAAGTTGAGAAAGTGGCACTTCCTTTTCTCCCCCCCGGGACACTACCCTTCCCAGGGCATTCAAGACCATCAGAGGAGGAATGGTATCTGCTGCCGGAGAGGCATTGACGATATTCCCTCCGATTGTCCCGAGATTTCTGATCTGTGGAGAACCAATCTCAGAAGCCGCATCGGATAAAACTTTTGCATATTTCTTTACCAAATTAGAGGAAGAAATTTCAGAATGGGTGGCTGCAGCACCAATCGAAATCGTCCCATTCTTTTCTCCAATCCTCCGAAGTTCTTCAATTCTCGTGATATCGATGATGGACTGGGGAGTGTGATCTCCATTCCGGAGGCCGATTACAAGATCTGTCCCGCCTGCAACAATCTTTGCCTTTCCCTCGGCCTTCCACAAAAGCTCGCAGGCTTCTTCAATCGTCTTTGGAATTTTATAGTCAAAAGAAGGTATCATAGCTTTTCGTTTGAGGTTTAAGGTTTGGGGACCACTCCGCCTTCAATTATTTTGTTCAGGGCTTCGTTCGAGGCAAAACCTAACTTCCCTTTAGCCTCAAGTCCCTCCGAAGGGGGGACGATCCTCTAACCTCTATCGTACTCTCTATCGCTTCGATGATTTGATGATAACCCGTGCATCGGCAGAGATGGCCTGAGATCGCCTCCTTGATCTCCTCTCTGGTAGGATTTGAATTTTTCTCCAATAAAGCTTTAGAGGACATCAATATACCGGGGGTGCAAAAACCACATTGGATCGCTCCATGGTCAATAAAAGATTTTTGCAATGGATGAAGGGACTCTCGACTTCCAAGACCCTCTACGGTTTCGACCTTTCTTCCTTCCACTTTTGGAGCCATAACCAGACAGGCGTTGACAGGCATTCCATCCAATAATACGGTACAGGCTCCACATTCGCCAATCCCGCAACCCTCTTTCGTGCCTGTGAAACCAAGTTTCTCCCGAAGGAGCCGCAGTAAAGTCCAGTGAGGAGGAATCTCCACCTCAACTATCTTTCCGTTTACTGTGAACTTAATTGTTATCTCCATCGTTTCTATCAAACTCAGCATCGAAAATGTTCGAGGTTTGAGGCATTAGGTTAGAGGCAAAAAATCGCAAGCTTTTCGCCTCCAGCCTTTCACCTCTAACCTCCAACAGAATTTTATTTTTTTGCGTATTTCATGGCAAAGCCATCATCCAGACTCTTGGCCACCCCATGAAAGGAAGAATGCCAACGGCTGATAATCACCTTCTTGTCGGTATAGAAATCAATCGCTTCATTGGCTCGCCCTCGAATGTCTCCAAACATGGAGATCTTTTTCCCTCCCACAGGAAAGTAGGCAATGGGAGCAGGTGTGCCAATATTGATTCCTACCTGACCTACATGAACGAGGCGAGCAAATTCCCGTGCCCAACCACCGTTCTCCGTATAGAGATTGGCCGTGTGACCATAAGGGCTTTGATTAATGACTTCAACTCCTTCTGCCAGGTCCTTTACTTTCTTAAGGCAGCGAACCGGACCGAAGACCTCTTCCTGAAAGATCCTCATCTCGGGTTCGGCTTCAAAAACTGTTGGGCCAAGGAAGTAACCCTTTGGATACTTCTCAACCTTAGGGTTTCTTCCATCGAGAACCAGTTTTGCCCCATCCTGGATTCCACGATCCACTTCCTTAAGAATCTTATCCAGGGCATCCCTTGAGACAACGGGCCCCAGGGTCACGCTTTTATCCATGCCATAACCCAAAACCAGTTTCTTGGAGAGCTCAATGAATTTTTGTTTCACTTTGTCATAAATTTTTTCCACAGCCAACACATTCGATACGGCGAAGCACCGCTCCCCTACATGGCCAAAACAGGAATCGACCACATTCTGCATCACTTCATCGATCACTGCGTCCTCGGCAATCAGGACATGGTTCTTTGCGCCTCCCTGACACTGAGCCCTCTTATCATGGTTGATCGCCGTCTTATAGACATGCTCTCCCACTTTTGAGGAACCCACAAATGTCACCCCCACAGTGCCAGGATGGGTAATCAGAGCATCTCCCACTCCACTCCCAGAACCATGCAAAAGATTGATCACTCCCTTGGGAAAACCACATTCCTCAGCAATCTCAATGATCCGTGTAATCGTCATCGGGCAGAGGCGACTTGACTTGATGATGGCTGTGTCTCCTGCAGCAGTAGCCCATACAAAATAAAGAGCAATCATCGCTGGGAAATTAAACGGAGGGAGGATGACAAAGGGTCCGAGAGGCTCCCGGATGTACATCGTGTCCACACCCGTCCCGACATCCTCTGCGTGGCTGCCTTTCATGAGCTCCGGCCCTGCACAGGCGTGTTCCACATACTCCATGGCTCTTGTTATTTCACCCATGGCATCGGGTAAGGTTTTGCCGTTTTCGTTCACAATCAATTCAGCCACCTCAGCTTGATGCTTCTGAAGTTTTTCATGAAAATCGAACAAAAATTTTGCGCGTCTCGGAGGTGGTGTTATTCTCCAATTCCAGAAGGCTTCTTGAGCTGCTCTGACTGTTCGATCAATTTCTTCCTTGGTTGTCTCAGGGATGAGGGCAATCACTTCATCCTTCGCCGGGTTTCTCACCTCCAGCCATTGATTCGTTTTCGACTCCACCCATTGTCCATTGATGTAATTTTTTAGCTTTTTTACTTCCATCTCCAATCCTTTCTAAATTTATTGGATGTATAACCCATTTACATAGCTAGATACGCTTTTTTCACATGCTGGTTATTAAGAAGTTCGCTCCCTCTCCCCTCCAATACGATCCTCCCGTTTTCAAGGACATAGGCTCGGTGGCTGATCTCAAGGGAGTAGTTGACATTCTGCTCCACCAAAAGAATAGTAACTCCTTTCCGGTTAATCTCTCGAATGGCTTCGAAGGTCCGGGTGACCAACATGGGTTGAAGCCCTAAAGAAGGTTCATCCAGAAGAAGAAGGTCTGGTTTTGACATGAGCGCCCTTCCTACGGCCAACATCTGCCGTTCTCCTCCACTTAATGTCTTTGCCTTCTGAGATTCTCTCTCTTTCAGCCTTGGGAAAAGGGTATAGACCTCTTCTATGGTTTTTTCTCGAACTTCCCTTGCCTTCTTGATATAAGATCCCATCTTCAAGTTATCGAGCACACTCATTTCGGGGAAAACCCTCGCCCCTTCCGGAACAATGGCAATTCCAAACTTTACCGTTTCCTCAGGGGAAAAACCATCCATCCTATTACCTCGATAAAAAATACCTGAATCCATTTGATCGGTTTTTTGGGGATGATTCAAGTTGACAATCGTGTGGAGGAGGGTTGACTTGCCGGAACCATTGGGTCCTACTACAGTGACAATTTCCCCTTCATCGACTTTTAAAGAGACATCCCATAAAACTTGAACATCTCCATAAAACACTTTGATTTTATCTACACGAAGCATACTTTTTCACCTAAATAGGCCTCGATAACCTTTTCATTATTCGCTACCTCAGAAGGGGTCCCTTCGGCGATCTTTTCTCCGTAATTAAGAACAATGATCCGGTCTGATATCCCCATGACGACGCGCATAATATGTTCCACCACAATCAGGGTCTTGCCCTGATTTCGAATTTCTCTTAAAAGTTTCAGAACCTCTTCGATCTCCGTTGGATTCAGTCCTGCCATATTCTCGTCTAGGAGAATGATCTCTGCACCTGTTGCGATGGCTCTCGCTAGTTCCAGCCGTCTTCGATCTGGTACAGTGATGGAACCGGAAGCCATCCCTTTCAAACCTCCAAGGCCAATGAACTCTAAAATCTCTTCTGCCTCCAGAGTTGCATGGCTAAAGGAAAGGTTCTTTCCATGAAGCCCGCCCACTAAGACATTTTCAAGAACACTCATCTGAGTAAAAGGCTGAACAATCTGCGAGGTCTTAGCTATTCCCATCCTGCAAATCCTGTGGGGTTTTAACCCTGAAATTGTTCTTCCTTTGAAAACCACTTCGCCTTTATCAGGTTTATAGACTCCCATGATCACATTGAAGAGAGTTGATTTCCCGGCTCCGTTTGGACCAATCATCCCTAAGATCTCTTCCTTTTCCACTGAGAAATCTACGGAGTTGATGGCGGCGAGAGCCCCATAATATTTCGTTAAATTCCTTCCTTCAAGTATCGCCATATGAGTTTATAGAGAGTTTATTGCGTTAGTCGAGTTTTCTGAGTTACCAGTTTTGTCTGTAAGGTTCCTACAATCCCCTTTGGCATAAGAAGAACCACCACGACTACAATAAACCCGACAATGATTGCATAGGTGTATGGAAAGTCCCTGTGTAGTAGTTCATAAATAATGGTCAGGAAGGAGGCTCCGACTACAGGACCGAACACAGTTCCAATTCCTCCCAACAGGGACATCACAACCATCTGAATCGTGATGAGGACGTCAAAGACCATATGGGGTGTAATGTAAGTGAGCCAATAAGCCTCCACCCCTCCGATTAGACCCAAAAAGAACGCACTGATCATATAGGCTTTGATTTTTGCCCTTAACGTATCTACACCCGAAAGTTCTGCGGCATGCTCTGCTTCATGAATGGCTCGAAGGGCATAGCCGAATTTGGATCGTCTAATCCAATAGGTGATTCCAATCACAGCAACCATGACCACAAAACCAATATAATAAAAGAATTCGTTTTTGGGACCGATCGGCAAGGTAATTCCATGGGGACCTTCAAAAAAATTAATTCCAACAGTCTTGTCGAATTCGAGGATGATCTGCTTCATCGCCTCGGCAAAGGCGAGAGTTGCAATCCCGAAATAAGCTCCTCTTAATCGAAGAGTAGGCAAGCCGATGGGTAAGGCGATCAAGCCTGAAACGACGCCACTGATCAAAATCGAAAGCAAGAACGGGACATGTCCCTTCGACATGAGTATGGCCGTGACATAAGAACCGATTCCATAGTATCCCACTGCGCCAAAATCGATATAGCCCGTATATCCAGAGATGATGTTCCAACAACCTGTCTTTCCAATCCAGAAAAAGATCATGGCGAGAAGCCGGATGAGATATCCTGAAACTCCAGCGAAGGGGACAAAGAGAAGTCCGATCGCAATCGCAATAACAAGAGTGGTTGAGAATCTCTTTAACATCCCTTTATTCGACAATCCCTTTTCCTACAATGCCGGTAGGCCGCACAATCAACATAATAAACAGAAGAATGAATGTGAAGGCTCCGGAGATTCCAGCATTGAGATACGTGGCCGTAAGGGATTGGACCACCCCCAGAATCAATCCTCCCCAGAGGGCGCCTGGGATATATCCCATTCCTCCTAAAACGACCACACAGAAGGCAATGATGGTGTAGGGAAGTCCCATCTGGGGAAAGATGATGAAGTAAGTAGAGATGAGAGATCCCGCGACCCCCGTAATCGCCGCACCAATTCCAAAAGTGACCGCATAAATTCGATAGATGTTGACCCCCATCAGGCGGGCCACTTCCTTATCCTGGGCTGTCGCCTGAATAGCCCTTCCCACTTCGCTCTTATACAGAAGAATGTAGAGCCCGACCACTACAAAGAGGGCTAATCCGAAGGTCGCTAACCTGGCGTAAGGGACGATTATTCCACCAATGTTCGCATTAAATCCTGAGTAGCTGGTCGTCACCGTTCTGAAATCGGCAGTCCAGACCCATAGGGCTGTATAGGAAATAATTAAATGGATACCAAACGTGAGGATGTAGGAAATCATGGGAGGTGCCTCAACCACCCTGTTGATTACGAATCTCTGAACCAGATAACCGAAGATGAAAAGTGAGACAATCGAGAAAGGGATGGTCAAAAATGGATCGATATGGAATAAAGTAAAAATCCAGTAGGTGAGGAAGGCTCCTAACATCACCATTTCACCATGGAAGATGTTGATCACCCCCATCACCCCGAAGATTAGTGAGAACCCGGCTGAATAGGAGGCATAGATTCCTCCGAGGAGGATTCCGTTAAGCAAAGATTGTAAAAATAGAAGCATCTCTTCTAAAACTTTCGTGTGCGATATTTAAACCCAAAAACGATTGTAGGGGCAGGTTAAGAGAACCCACCCCTACTTCGTTCCTCACGATCCTTTATCTCTCTTTCCACGGCTTCATGGGATACCATGGAGCTGCCTCTGCTGCGTTTTTAGGAAAGACATTGACCAGCTTCCCATTTTGAATTTGAACTACAACAGGAGGATGCGCCTCATTGGCACCGTCGGGACCAAATTTGACGACTCCGTAGAAGGTCATCAAACTCTGCTTATGAAGTTCCTCCATCAACCTAACCCGATCCTCTTCTTTCACGGGAGGCGTAATCCCCAATTTTTCAATAGCTATCTGCATCGCATAGGCGCCTGCTGCTGAGGCGGCTTCGACATAGTCAGGGTAACGTCCACACTTTTTGAAGTAGTTTTCATTAAATTGTCTGGCTGTGCCAAAAAGCGAATCCTTATAGGGCAAGTTGGGAGCCCATTCAGATGCGGCGAGAACAAACTCCGCATCTCTTCCTAAATTCTTGACAAAGTCGGGGACCGTTGGACCATAGCTGAAAGTCACCATCTTGGGCGTAAAATCAATCTCCTTCATCGCCTTAATCGTCTTCATAGCCACCATCAGGTGAGATCCAACAAACAGAATATCCGGGTTTTTCTGCTTTACCTTAAGAAGCATGGAATTGTAATCTTGAAGGGTTATTGGAAAAAGTTCGTTGAGAACGATCTCAATTCCGTTTTGAGCAGCATATTTTTTATATCCTTCGCAAGCCAAGGAGGTAAAAAGAATATCCGATCCAATGATGGCCCCCGTCTTGGGTTTAGGGGAGAGAATCTGAACGAGGTCCACACATCCTCGGACCTCCTCCGTTGCTTTTCCTATAGTAGAAAAATAGTATTTAAACCCTCGCTCGAAGAGTTTGTTCGAACTGGCCGCACCGCTGATTAAAGGATACTTATATTTCTCTGCCACAGCGCTGCCTGCAAAGACGGAATCGCTTCCGAACCCACCCAGGATCAAATCGACTTTATCTTCCGTGATCAGCTTTTC
The DNA here is from genome assembly GCA_963827685.1 of uncultured delta proteobacterium. GTDB lineage: Bacteria > Desulfobacterota > BSN033 > BSN033 > UBA1163 > UBA1163. The sequence goes on from CAWHBU010000005.1 coordinate 132,554, forward strand.
CGTAAACTTGGCATTTTCTGCTGCAGTCGATTTGTCATCGATGACGGTCAGTTCAACAGGATATTTTTTCCCTTTGACCTCGATTCCCCCTTTTGAATTGACAAGCTCAGCCCAGAAATTGTAGGCATCTTTCACCAAGTTTCCATCTCTTCCAAACGTTCCTGTCAGCGGGTCAGCATATCCAATCCTAAATTTCTGTTGGGCTGAACCGATTCCAGAACTCAAAACGATTACCAGGCCTACGATGATAACTCCGAGACATAACTTCCGCATAAAATCCCTCCTTTCTAAAGAATCATGATATGGTTTGATTCAGTTGGATTTGTTGATTCTTCACCTCCCTTCACTGTTTTTTTCCCTTTTTTCAAAAAGTAGGTGGACTCACCACCCATATCACGACCGCCCTCTTTTTGCCAGAGTTCGACCAGCTATGAGGCTCTTGGGATGAAAAATAAAAACTTTCGTTCTTTTTCACTCGATAGGGTTTCCCATTCAAATTGATCTCCAGTTCTCCCTGCAGGACAATCCCAAATTCTTCTCCGATATGGGAATAAGGCCCTTTTGATCCACCCCTGGGCTCAATCGTGGTATAAAAGGGCTGCATCCGTTTATTCTGGATACTCCGGACAAGCATCTGAATCTTTGCATCCCCACGTTTAAAGCGAATGTTTACCCTCTCCCCTTCTTTGCAGACCACATCGTTCTCCTCGGTCTCTGGCTCGAGGAAAAAATCAACCACCTTCACCTGAAGGGCGGAGGCAATCTTTTTTAGAATCATGATAGAAGGGTTTGCGCGCCCCCGTTCCAGTTGGGAGAGGAAGGCGTCTGTGCAACCAGCCTTGCTGGCCAGTTGTTTGAGGGTCATTCGGTTTGCCAAGCGGAAGACTTTGAGTTTTTCGGCAATCTCTTTCATCGGCGAGAAATTAAATATAATTTAACCTAATTAACAAATACTTAATACCCAAAAATTTGTCAAGAAAAAACTTCAAGAGTTTTTCAAACCAACCATTGTTTCGTTCTCGATTCCACCAACTCTCCACTGATGTAATTTGTGAGCTTCTCAATACCCATTGCAAACTCCTTTCTCGAATATATGTTTAACCGTCTTACTTCTTTTCATTTAGATGATCCAAGAACCGTAATGATGTTATCCGTTGCAAACAATATTCCGGCATCTTGTCTCTTTGATTAGCAAAGCCGCTCCGAGGCCGATCAATGTGGTAAAAAAACAAACCAAAAAAGCGGTGCGGTAGGCGTCCAAAGAATAGAATCGGACACCGTTAACCAAGGTGTTGTCCCATTTCAAATCAAGAATCTTGCCCAACAGAACCTGTAGGATGGCACTTCCAAGAAAACCACCTGTATTCACGGTTCCCATGGCAATTCCTGATACACTTGGTGGATTGATCTCTTTCGAACAGACCATGGTTAAAATAAAGCCAGAGCTTGAAAAACCCATCAAAAAACAGAGTGGGTACATAAGGGAGAGAGGAGGCTTACCGTGATTAACGAAACAGAGCATTCCCCAAATCATAGAATAAACCAGCATGCAAAGGACATACGGTAATTTTCTTCTCACAAGAATTTTATCAGACAATTGTCCTGTAAATGGACAACCCAAAATCAATCCCAATGAAACAGCGATCATGTAATTCGCGGCTCCGGGGGCTGACAAGCCATAGATTTGAGTTAGAAAAGGAATCCCCCAGAGGCCCGAAAAGGCCATCAAAGTCGAGTAGAAAGAGAAAAACCCAAAGAAGGGGGGCCAGGTATAGGGATTTTTTATTACAGATTTAACCCCTAACCAAATTCTCGGTTCCAGGAGCTCTCGATTCGTATCGTGATATGCACCCTCGCTTTTATTCTCCAATGCTGGAAGTCCGCAATCTGCGGGGCGGTTTCTAACAACCCACCAACAATTCAAGGTCATAAGGATCGAAACTAGGCCGATCATCTCAAAACTGACACGCCAGCTTAATGCCTCCGACAGCAGGGCAAGTGGTGTGGCGGCCAAAAGCCCGCCAATCCCGCCAATGGTAGTAGTTAACCCAGTGATGAAACCTAATTCATTAGGCCGAAACCATTCCACACATGTGCGCACGATATTCACCATGATAACAGAAACACCTAGCCCTACAAGAAATCGCCCTACATAACAGACAATCAACGAGGGTGCCGCACCGAAAATAATGGTACCGATTCCCATAATGATACCACCAATGGTGATGGTCAGCCTGGGTCCTATGGTGTCGGATAGGATCCCTGCTGGAATTTGCATCGCTGCATAGGTATAAAAATAAACGGAAGATAGGACACCCAATAGAACACCACTTGTTTGAAATGCACGCATCAAGTCCTCAGCGATGACTGCTGGCGCGACACGATGAAAATACCCCACGATATAGACTAAGATCAGGGAGACCCAGATGAACCATCTTTTTCTCAAAGTTTTTTCTATTCCAGTGATGTTCATATGTAAGGTGAGGAGGGTCTGCATTTCTAATAAGAGAATCGGTTTGAAATGAAAACGGTGTCTCTGGGGTCAGAACTGTCGAAGGGGCAAGGGCAAGCCCCCCTTATAACTACGGGTTTGTTTTCTTTGAGCCTTTAGTTTTCTTAATGAACATCCTCATCTTTTCATGAAAATCAATGAACGTTGAGCTGTAAGCATTACTCAAGGATTCGAGGTAGGTAAAAGGGATTCCTGGCATATCTAAGCTGTGGTTTGTAAGAAATTTTGCCAGTTCCATAGCCACTGGATTTTTTTCAGCCAGTTCCTTGGCCATGTTTTTCGCCTCATCCAACAGCTGGTTCCTCGGAACCACTTTAGTCAATAATCCCATCTGAAAGGCTGCCTTGGCATCGATGATCCTACCAAGAAGGGTAAGTTCTTTAGTTTTTGCAAGACCGATCAGCCTCGGAAGTCGCCAGGCACTACCCCACCCTCCAGGGAAATTCAAATTGACTTCAGGAAGTCCTACCTTAATATCATCAGCAGCAATTCTAAAATCACAGGCCAGGGCTAAATCGAGTCCACCACCAATCGCGTGGCCATTGATCACAGCGACCACCGGCTGACGGAGCCTCTCGATGGCCTCCATGACATGGTGTCCGAGCAGGGAATGGATGCGGAAGAATGATGGTTCCTTATCCAGCATCTCATCGATGTCAGACCCTGCACAAAAAGCCTTCTGGCCAATTCCGGTGATGATCAGGGACCTCATATCCTTTAAATTTCCTACGTCATTGATGACCTGCCTAAATTCCACCAATGAATCATCATTCAACGCATTGGTCAGTTCGGGACGGTTTATAGTAATGTTTCCCACCGAGTCGTCTTGTTCGAAAAGAAAATATTTGTATTGCATCTTTCTCCCCCAGAGGAGCATCACCAAGCTTTTAAATCCAACAGGTGGAGCGCAATGAGCCCTCTTTGAATTTCATTGGTACCATCAAAAATCTGCAATATCTTTACGTCTCTAAAGATCCGTTCTACGGCATAGCCTCTGATATATCCGTACCCTCCAAAAATTTGCACCGCATTGGTGGCATGCTTCATGGCCACATCAGTAGCAAACAGTTTAGCCATCGAAGCTTCAAAGGTGCACCTCCTACCCGTTTTGAGGGATTCGTCTCGTAGATTGGCTGCCCAATAGACCAATAAACGGGCTGCCTCCAATTCAGTCGCCATGTCGGCAATCATGGCTTGGATCATTTGATAGGCACCAATCGGTTTTCCAAAAGCGTATCTTTCCCTTGAATAGGAAACCGAATTTTCCAAGGCTCCCCTAGAGCCTCCTAAGGCCATCCCTGCGCACTCCAATCGCGTCCCATCTAATGCACTCATTGCAATCTTGAAACCACCTCCTTCCCTCCCAAGGAGACAAGAGGCGGAAACAATGCAATTTTCAAAAATGACATCGGATACAGGCACCCCCTTCTGTCCCATCTTTTTCTCTTTGGCTCCGATAGTGATCCCAGGCGTGTCAACATCCATCACAAAGGTGCTGATGCCTTTGGCACCCGCAGTCTTCTCAGTTTTGAAAAAAACGATAAGGTTTCGAAGCAACTGGAGCCATGGTACCGAATGTCTTAATCCCATTCAGAACATATTTGTCTCCCTCTTTGACCGCACTGGCCTTGATCGCAGCTGCATCCGAACCCGCATGAGATTCCGAGAGACAGAAAGCGCTGACTTTTCCCTCAACCAAAGGACGTAAATACTTTTCTTTTTGGTATTCTGTACCAAAGAGATCGAGTGTTTTCAAACAGAGGCGCTGATCACTGATGATGTCCGCAACACCAATCGAAACCCTTCCCACTTCCTCCGTAGCAATGAGTTGGGAAATGGTATCCAACTCTCCCCCCCCATATTTCTCTGTCACACCGGCAGCGATCAAACCCATTCCAGCCATCTGACGGTGGAGGTCCCATGGAAACTCATCTTGTTCATCAATTTCAACCGCTCGAGGAACCACCTGCTGATCAGTAAACCTTTTAACCGTCTCTTTGATCTGCTTCTGTTCCTCTGTGTAATTAAAATCCATCTTCCAGCCCCTTTCTCCTACGGATCAAACAACTCCCTCTTTTTCGAGTGCTCGAATCTCCTCCTTTGGATAACCAAGTAAGCTTCCGAAGATCTCCTCATTGTGCTGACCCAACTTCGGCGGATTGGAATGAATTTGCCCTGGACTCAACGATAATTTGGGGAGAATCCCGATGACATTGAAGGAACCCAGCCCTTCATAGGACACCTTCTGGGTCAGGTTCCGTTCCGTGAATTGAGGGTCTTTGACCATCTGATCAATGGAATAAACGGGAGCACAGGGAACATCCGATTTCCTTAAAATCTGAATTGACTCTTCAACAGTTCTGCTATCTAACCAAGCCTGAAGAATTTTATCCACTTCATCCTCGTTCTCAACCCTTTTCAGATTCGTTCCAAACTGAGGAGATTCGGCAAGCTCTTTTCTGCCGATGGCGCTCGCCAGCCTCTTCCATTGTTCGTCATTTCCTACCGCAATGACAAGATAACCATCCTTCACCTGGTAACAATTGTACGGCGTAATGGTTCGGACGCGGCTCCCAACCCTTTTTGCAACGATTCCCAGCAAATCAAAATTAGTGATGACATTTTCGAGGCTTGCAGCCACGCTGTCAAAGATAGAAGCATCCACATACTGTCCCTCTCCGGTTTTTTCGCGGTAATAAAGGGCAACCATGGTTCCATAAAGGGCGTATAATGCCGCAAGAATATCACCCAATCCGGGACCTGTTCTCACTGGAGGGCCATCTGGAAAACCGGTCAGATCCATCATCCCCCCCATGGCCTGGGCAATAATCTCATAGGCCGGCAAGGGCGCATAGGGGCCGGTCTGCCCGAACCCCGCGACCGAGGTAAATATAATATCTGGTTTGATTTTCTTTAGAGTGGAATACCCTATCCCCAATTTGTCCATCATGCCGACTCTATTGTTCTCAATCACGACATCTGATTTCTTAGCGAGGTCGTAAAAGATTTCAACCCCCTTTCTTGATTTTAGATTAAGGGTAATGCTCTTTTTGTTACGATTGAAAGCCAAAAAGAAGGTGCCTATTCCTTTGAGTTGAGGCGACCAATACCGACACTCATCACCGATCCGAGGGACCTCGATCTTAATCACCTCGGCTCCCATATCTGCTAAAAGCATTCCGACTTGGGGACCGGCTAAAGCTTTTGCCACTTCAAGTACTCTAATATTTTTCAGTGGTTCAGCCATCTCCCTCTTTTGGTTCCTCCTCACCTGTTCTCTATTCGTTTTCTATCTCTAAATATGAAACCTTTCTCTTCAAGGCTAACCTCCAAGGTAGGTCTTCTTAACTCGTTCATCACTCAGAAACTCCTTTGCAGAACCCTCCAAAACAATTTTACCCGTCTCCATCACATAGGCACGATTCGCAATGCTTAGTGCCATATTCGCATTTTGTTCTATGAGTAAGACCGTGATTCCTTCTTTTTGGATTCTCTCAATAATATTCAGTATTTCCTTGACAAGCAATGGGGCAAGGCCAGCGGACGGCTCATCGAGCAAAAGCAGTTTCGGCCGTGACATGAGAGCACGACCCATTGCTAACATCTGTTGTTCGCCACCGCTGAGCGTGCCAGCCAGCTGTTGTCTCCTTTCTTTGAGTAAGGGAAAACTTCGATAAACTACCTCGAAATCTTCGTCGATGGTTTTTTGGCCTTTGACCGTGTAGGCCCCCATTTCGAGATTCTCTCGAACGGTCATTCGGGCAAAAATTTGACGGCCCTCTGGGCATTGCGAGATGCCATATCGAACGATGATATCAGGAGAAAGTCCACCGATCTGATTTTCCATGAAGGTGATTTTGCCTGAGGAAGGAGCAAGCAAACCCGAAATGGTCCTCAGGGTGGTCGTTTTGCCCGCTCCGTTGGCACCCAGAAGGGTAACGATTTCCCCCTCCCTCACATCCATGGAAATATCAAAAAGGGCCTGCGTACGTTTATAAAACGTGCTGATCTTATCTATATCCAACATCTCTTACCAACCCGCGCCACCCAGATAGGCCCGGATGACCTCTTCGTTTTCTTGAATCTCCCTCGGCTTGCCCTCCGCGATCTTCTTCCCGTAATTCAAAACGACAATCCGGTCGGAAATACCCATGACCATGCCCATGTCATGCTCGACGAGAAGGATTGTGATCCCGTTGGATCGGATCTTTTTGATGAGTTCCATCACACGATCTTTTTCGGAAGGATTCATCCCCGTGGCAGGTTCGTCCAAGAGAAGAAGATTCGGCTCCCCTGCCAGGGCGACAGCGATTTCTAATAATCTTTGCTCGCCGGAGGGAAGGTTTCGAGCCATTTCAGCCTTTCGATGGGCAAGGCCGACAAAATCAAGAATGGCTTCTACTTTCTCCTTACTCTTTTTCTCTTCCATCCGAACATCATTCGTATTGAAAATAATCTTCAAGAATCCGCCTTTTGTTCGGGAGTGTCTGCCCATCATCACTCCGTCAAAAACGGAGACTGAGGAGAAAATGTTGGTCTTCTGAAAAGTTCGAATGAGTCCTTTAGAAGCAATTTGGTGAGGTGGGAGCCTGACAATATCTTCCCTGCTGTATATGACTTGACCATGGGTCGGAGAGAGGAATCCTGTGATGATATTGAAGGCTGTCGTCTTCCCTGCACCATTTGGACCTATGAGAGCGACGATCTCTTCTTCGGCCACATGGAAACTAAGGTCATAGAGGGCCACTAAACCTCCAAACTGAATCGTTAGTTGTTTGAGCTCAAGGTCCGCCATAATCTCATCTTCCAGCTTTCAAGAGCATTGGAAATAGGCATCAATTTGTAGATAATCCCATCAGGGATGTAGAGAGTGACAATGACCAGAAGAAACCCGAAGATAGGTAACCGGTACATCGCCGCCATCCGGAGAAACTCTGGCAATATAGAGATAATGATCGCACCCAGAATGGGACCACTAATGGTGCCCTTGCCTCCGATGGCGATCATTAACAACATCGTGATCATACTATAAAAACCAAACATATCAGGGGTCACCAGGTTGAGATAGTGCGCTTGGAAACTTCCGGCCACCCCGGCATAGATGCTCGAGATGACAAAGGCAAAGAGGCTATAGCCAAAAGTGTTGACCCCCATCGATTTTGCCAGTTCTTCATTCTCGCGGATCGCGATGAAAGCTCTCCCGATGCGAGAGTGAATCAGCCGGTATTCCACATAGAGACCAACAAAAACCATTACTAAAACAAGATAGTAATATTGCATCTTAGTCTGAAATGTAAAATTCCATAATCCAGGAATATAAAGTGTGGGAGAGGGAATGCCTGGCATCCCCATGGGACCTCCAGTGAGGTCCACCCAATTGATGCAGACGAGCTCCATGATCAGAGCGAAAGCAAGGGTCACGATTACGAAATAATGACTCCGCAGTCTCAAGCAGACTGCCCCTATGAGAAAACCTGCTATCCCGGCTAAAAGAGCGGCTGCTGTCAAGCAGGGAAGATAGGAAAGATGATAGTTCTTCATTAAGAAGGCTGAGGTATACCCCCCGATGCCCAAGAATGCCTGCTGCCCAAGGCTCAGGGCTCCTGTATAGCCAATGATGATATTTAATCCTGTTACTAAAATGATGAAAAACCCTGTATCGATAAGGATATGCATCAGATAACCGCTTTCTACAAAAAGCGGCGCTGTGAAGGCTAAGAAAATTCCAACCCAGTGAACGAGCTTAAGCTGTTTTAGGCAACCCACGTTACTCTCCAAAAAGTCCTTGCGGCCTAAAGAGGAGGACTAAGATGACAATGACGAAGCCTACTGCATCCTTATAACCGGTTGAGATAAAACCAGCCCCTAAACTTTCGGAGATCCCGAGAATGATGCCACTGAAAAATGCTCCGACAAAGTTGCCCATCCCTCCCATGATTACTATGATGAATGCCTTCAAGACAGCCAATTCACCCATAGTCGGATAGACAAGATAAATCGTTCCCAATAGAATGCCGGCCATGCCTGCCACGACTGAACCGATGGCAAAGGTATAGAGGTAGATGCGGTCAATCCGAATCCCCATCAGGGCAGCTGCATCCTTATTTTCAAAGGTAGCTCGCATTGCTTTCCCGAGTTTAGTCTTTCTAATAAGGTAGTGAAGAAGGATGATGACGCCGATGGTAAGCAAAAGAGCAAATATTCTGGGTTGGGTGACATAGACGTATCCTAATTTTAACGAGGCAGGGGGGAAGGGATTAGGTATTTTTTTGGGCACACCGCCCCATATGACTAACGCCGTATTTTTAAGGAAGATAGAAAGACCAATGGTCACGAGGGCTGTCATGAGAATCGGAGCATTACGTATGGGCTTGATGGTGAGACGCTCGATGATCCCTCCAAAAACCAGAACTCCACCCATCCCCAATAAGATCGAGAGGAAATAGTTCACTTGAAGAATTGCAACGAGGCTATAAACAAAAAAGGCTCCTAACATGTATAGTTCACCATGGGCAAAATTCACTACATTCATGAGGCCGAAGATCAGGGTTAGTCCTACCCCCATCAATCCATAGGCCGATCCAATGATCGCGCCATTAAACATGTGGGTGACAAACTGTTCAAACATAAGATCTCCTACTTAAAGAGGCTATGGCAGGGGGCCATAGCCTCTTTGCTCTAATCAGCAGGGACATGTCTCAAGACTTGTACTTTCCCCTCCTTGATCTGAGTAACTACAACATAAGCAATTCCGCGGTGCCGCTCATCAAAGCGGAAATTCACGCCATGGAGAGTATCCATCCTAGTCTTTTCAATAGCACTCGTTAGCTTTTCTGGATCAGTTCCTCCGGCCCGCTTCACCGCATCAGCGATAATAATCACAGCGTCATAGCCAGCGGCTGGATATTTACCTGGGGTTCCAAGCTGTGGATACCGAGCCATATAGTCTTTTACAAAAGCGACATTTAGAGTGTCCTGAATCCCTGGAGCCCATTCAGCGCCTCCATAGATCCCTTCGCTATCCGCTCCGGCCAGTTTAATGAAGTGCGACTCCACAATGGCCCCCGTCGCAAGGGTGGGCTTTTTCAGTCCCTGCTCCCTCATCTGTTTAATGAGCAAGGCTCCATCTTGTGCTTCAGCGACAATGAACATAGCATCAGGCTTGACCCCCTTCACTTTTGTAATGAAAGGTAAGTAATCGGTTTCGCCATGGGAAAATAGATCTTTACTCAGAATCTTCACCCCAGACCCTTCAAAAAGGTCGCCAAAGTCTTTAGTGGCATTCCGTCCCCAGTCATCGTTTACTGCAAGGATGCATACAGTTTTCACTTTGTTTGTATCGACGAAGAATTTCACTGAGGCCTTGGCAAGAGCTCTTTCTCCCGGGGGCATCCGGAAGTAATACTTAATTGGATCTTCTAAAAGCTTAGGAGAGGTGGAGATGGCATTGACCATGGGAATTCCATATTTCATGGCAACCGGTTTTGCAGCCAAACTCGCTGTGCTGCAAAAAGCACCAATGAAGACAGGAACTTTATCCTTAGCAATCAGTTTCTCCGCCGCCGCTCTTGTTTCGTTGGGTTTACACATCCCATCCTCAACAACTAATTCAATCTTTCTTCCAAGAATACCGCCCTTTGCATTGATTTGCTCTACAGCCAGCTTAGCCCCATTAACCGCCGCTTGTCCATCGAGGGCAATAGAACCTGTCAGCGGCTGGATGATCCCTATTCGAATTGGCTCCTGGGCAAAACTGGTTTGAATAACGAAAAGAAATGCGATAGATGAAAGAACAATAAGTTTTTTCATTGGCAGACCCCCTTCCTTTTTAATGGAATCAATAACATTTAAAGAGATAAATAAAGATTCAGAGTGTGTTTTCCCTCCTCTTCATCTCCGTCTAACCAAAAAGGAGTTGATTGATATCGAACAGGCTAAACCCTTGCTCACCTCCCTTCCTTAAAAAGTGGGTGGACTCACCACCCATATCACGACCGCCCTCTTTTTGCCAGAGTTCGACCAGCTATGAGGCTCTTGGGATGAAAAATAAAAACTTTCGTTCTTTTTCACTCGATAGGGTTTCCCATTCAAATTGATCTCCAGTTCTCCCTGCAGGACAATCCCAAATTCTTCTCCGATATGGGAATAAGGCCCTTTTGATCCACCCCTGGGCTCAATCGTGGTATAAAAGGGCTGCATCCGTTTATTCTGGATACTCCGGACAAGCATCTGAATCTTTGCATCCCCACGTTTAAAGCGAATGTTTACCCTCTCCCCTTCTTTGCAGACCACATCGTTCTCCTCGGTCTCTGGCTCGAGGAAAAAATCAACCACCTTCACCTGAAGGGCGGAGGCAATCTTTTTTAGAATCATGATAGAAGGGTTTGCGCGCCCCCGTTCCAGTTGGGAGAGGAAGGCGTCTGTGCAACCAGCCTTGCTGGCCAGTTGTTTGAGGGTCATTCGGTTTGCCAAGCGGAAGACTTTGAGTTTTTCGGCAATCTCTTTCATCGGAGAGAAGTTAAATATAATTTAACCTAATTAACAAATACTTAATATCTAAAAATTTGTCAAGCAGAAAATTCATCGAAGTTGGATGAAGGAAATCTATTTTTTTGACAGCGTATAATCCAATTTAATATTGGAAAGAGCACGGAAGATATTTCCTTTGACACGACGTTCTTTCTTGCTCAAAGTCTCAATCAAGTCTTTTACCACTTTTCTTTTCGTCTTTCCGGAGCTCGGACAACCGCTCGGGGCAAAAGGCAATCCCATTTCCCGGGCAAATCTCTCAATTTTCTTTTCCTCCAAAAGAGCTAAAGGCCGAATAAGGGCGAGCTTCCCTTTAAACAAGCTCTGAAGAGGAAGCATCGTGCTGATCTCAGCGCTGTAAAAAATATTAAGAAGAAGGGTCTCGATGATATCGTCCTGGTGATGGCCAAGGGCAATCTTGTTACATTTGAAACGATGAGCAAGGTGGAAGAGGCGCTTTCTCCTCTCCCAGGAGCAGAGGAAACAGGGGTTTTCTCGATTCTCTGCGCTGTTCGCTCTTCTCCCGATATCGGTAACCTCAATGTGGTAAGATAGCCCTTTCGTTTCAAAAAAATTCTCCAGGGTTTCCGTTCGCCCGGAATCAAAGCCGAGGTCAATGTAAACCGGCATGAGTTCGTAACGGATCGGGACGCGCTTGCTTCGTTCATGGAGAAGGTGGAGCAATGTCAGGCTATCCTTTCCGCCAGAGACCCCCACCAGAATGCGGTCTCCCTCCTGGATCAAACCATAACGGTGGATGGCCTTTCCCATCAAGCTTCGAATCTCTTTTTGCCAGTAGTCCCCCATGTGACCTCACCGCTGAAAACCCAATATATCCCCTCCCCCTTGATGGGGGAGGGGGGGGTGGGGGTGAAAAAGAGTTTATCTCCCCCTCCCCTCCATCCCCTCCCGCCAAGGGAGGGGAAAGTTTTTAGAATCTGTAGCGTCGGTATTTATTGCTGACGAAATCGTTTGTCGCCTCCAGTCAATGGAGGCGCTACATTTCCATAAGACCTCACTCGACCCCTTGACCCCTCGGCCCCTCGAACCCTTTCAACGGACAGATATCACATCTCGGCGTCTTTTTACACACCATTTTTCCCACATGAACGATGAGGGCATGATATTCGTTGAACAATTCTTCGTCAAGGGGAAGATGATCCATAAGGAGTTTCTGGATTTCCTCGTAAGAGGCTTCCTCTGAAATGACTCCATGTCGAGAAAGGACCCTTTTCGTATAAGCATCGACAACGAAAATAGGTTTCTTCAAGGCATAGAGGAGGATGCTATCCGCTGTTTCGGGTCCGATTCCCTTGACTCCGAGAAGCTTTTTCCTCAACTCTACCAGCCCCTCTCTCTTCATTCTCTTTAAATCCCCGCCATATTCTTCAAATAAGAAGTCTATAAACGACTTCAATCGATCGGCTTTGATTCGGTAGTAACCTGACGATTTGATCAGCGAGGCGAGTTGTGAACGTTTAAGGTGATAGATCCCTTCCGGATTTAATACCCTTCTCCCTTTTAGCTTCTGAATTGCTTTCTCCACATTTCTCCAGGAGGTATTTTGTGTGAGGATCGCTCCAACCATCACCTCAAAAGAAGTCTCACCAGGCCACCAATTTCGGGAACCGTAAGTCCGGTTAAGTTTGCGGTAGATTTTCATTAAAATTTTCTTCATAATGGTTTCTTGACTTCCAATTAGAATTATCCAAAAGGGTCCAAGGGGTCAAGGATTCAAGGGGTCAAGCGAAAAATATGAGATGGAAAGAAGCATAATTTTTAAATTATAAACCCTTGAACCCATGAACCCTCGAATCCTTGAACCCTTTTTTATTTTAGTCTTTTCTGGAACCTCAGGGAACTCAAAAGGATCATGAGTGTGCCCAAGATGCCTAATGCCAGCATCTGGGGCCAGAGGATATCCAAGCCATTCGCCTTTAAAAAGACGCCTCGAATGATGACCAGAAAATAACGCAGCGGGTTAACATAGGTCAGGTATTGGATCCATTCTGGCATATTCTCTATCGGAAAAGCAAAACCGGATAGAGTGAAAGCAGGCATGGCGAAAAAGAAGGTGGAAATCTGAGCTTGTTGTTGAGTGGAGCAGATCGTGGAAATAAAGAGTCCGATGGCCACTGAACTCATCAGAAAAAGCACCGCACCCAATAGAAGGACGAAGGGATTTCCCCGAAGAGGAACCTCAAACCAAAAAACTCCGATCAGGGCGATCATCATGACATCAAGAAGACCGAACAGAGCAAAGGGAAGCGTCTTCCCTAACATTAATTCCCAGGAACGGATGGGCGTGACCATGATCTGTTCAAGGGTCCCGATCTCCCTCTCCCTGACAATAGCCTGGGCGGTCAAAATGATCGGGATGAGAAAGGCAATGGAGGCAATGACCCCCGGGATATAAAAGACCCTGCTTTCGAAATTCGGGTTGAACCAGATTCGTTGCTGCAGATCTACACCTGCTTCCTCAAAGCCGGTCATGCCGGCTCGATTCAGCCTTTTTACGAGAAGTTGCGACGAGAATTCAGAAAGGATTTGGTTCGCATAGCCCAGGGCGACCAACGCCGTATTGGAATCGGTTCCATCCAGAACAATCTGGACCGTGGCGGTGTCCCCCTTTTTCAGCTTTCTTGAAAAATCGGTTGGGATCTCGATGCTGACCGTCACATTCCCTTGATTAATAAGGTCTTTGACTTCTTTCGGGGTATTGGGGAAAGAGACGATATCAAAATATTTTGAACTTCCAAATCTTCCGATAAGGTCCCTCGACTCAACACTCTGGTCCAGATCCCGGATGGCTGTGCGGATATGTTTTACATCCAGATTGGCGGCATATCCAAAAATGATCAGTTGAAGAATGGGAGGAACAATCAGGGTAACCCGCATCCGTTTGTCTCTTAAGGTCTGGATTAATTCCTTGACGAAGAGATATCGGATTTTTTGGAACATTTACCTCAACTCCTTCTTAAAACTCCTGGTGGCCACCCAGAGTCCCGCCATCGCCATCACCATCAATACCAGGGTTTCACGCCAGAGAAAGGAGAAGCCCACCCCTTTCAAGAAGATCTCCTTTAGAATCGTCACATAATACCGAGGCGCAATCCCATAAGTAATGATCTGGAGCCAGGTGGGCATGTTGGCGATCGCGAAGGTGAACCCGGAGAGGAGAAACGTGGGCAGAAATCCGATGACCATCGCCATCTGATTGGCCAGAATCTGCGTCCTGGCAAAGGTGGAGATGGTCAGGCCGAGGCCCAGAGCCACGAAAATGTAGATGCACGAGAGAGCAAAAAGCAAAGCAACACTTCCTCTCAAGGGCACCTGAAAGACCCATTTGCCCATCAGAACGGCCAATGACAAGTCTAAGAGTCCTAAGAAAAAATAGGGAAATAACTTTCCCATCATCAGCTCTCCTTTTCGAACAGGAGTTGAGATGAGGAGTTCCATCGTCCCCTTCTCCCATTCCCGAACAATCACCTGTCCAGTAAGGAGTACTCCGATGATCGACATGATCACCGCCACCAGCCCTGGTACGAAATAATTCTTCGACTCCAGATCTTCATTGAACCAGACCCTTGGCCGTGCTTCGATGGGGAAGTTCACACTCTGTGCTCCCATCCGCGTGACCTTCAGAATGGTCTTCTCCTGAGTGTATTGCCGGGCAATGGCCTGGGCATAACTGAGAATAATGTTGGCGGTGTTGGCATCGGCCCCGTCGATCAACACCTGAATCGGAACCACCTTCTCTGCCTTAATCGTTTTCGAAAAATCCCAGGGAAGCATCAACCCCATCTTCACCTCACCCTGGTCGATGAGCTGCTTCATCTCCCTTTCATCTCGAGCCCAAAAGCGAAGATGGAAATAGGGAGAGGCGCTGAATCGTTGGATGAAATCTAAGCTCTCCTGGGTCCGGTCTCGATCTAAGACAGCCATCGAGACCTTCTTCACATCGAGGGTAACAGCGTATCCGAAGAGGAGCATCAAGAGAGCAGGCATAAGGATCACCAGTGCCAAGCTCCTTGGATCCCGGTAGATATGGAAAAACTCTTTTTTCGCAATGGCCCAAGTACGGGAGGAATTCACTGTTTCTCCTCTCTTTCGATCAATGAAACAAAAACATCTTCCAAGGAAGGTCTGATTCTTCCCATCCTTTTAAGAAGGATCCCATACTTCTGGAAGAGAGCGCTAATTTCTCGCTCCACCTCTACGCCTTCCTTACCGATCACATGGAGGCCGTCTCCGAATACGGCTGATTCCGCGGCCCAGGGCTCTTTCTTCAGGAGATCCAGGGCCGTAACGAGAGGATCGCATTCCACTTCGAATATTCCCTGTGAGAGAGCCCTCACTTTTAATTCGGAAGGAGTCCCCATGGCGGTGATCCTCCCCTGATAGATCAGGGCCAGCCGGCCGCAATACTCCGCTTCATCCATGTAGTGGGTGGTCACAAAGGTGGTCACCCCTTTCTCTCCCATCTGCTGGATGAGACTCCAGAAATTTCTTCGAGAGATCGGATCGACCCCTGAAGTAGGTTCATCCAAGAATAGGATGGTAGGCTCGTGGAGAATGGCGCACCCTAATGCGAGACGCTGTTTCGACCCGACAGCGAGTGTTCGGGTGATTCGATCTCGGGAATCTTGAAGGTCAATCATCTCTAAGACCTCATTTTCTCTCCTTTTCTGCAATGAACCGGAGAGGCCGTAAATTCCTCCAAAAAAATGGAGATTTTCGACAACGGTTAAGTCATCGTAAAGTGAAAATTTTTGGGACATATACCCAATGGCCCGTTTGATCTTCTCCGGCTCCTTCATGATATCGAATCCAGCAACCTTCCCCTTCCCAGAAGTAGGCAGTAAGAGTCCGCAGAGCATTCGGATGGTCGTGGACTTGCCGGCACCATTTGGACCCAGAAATCCGAAGATTTCTCCCTTCTCCACCTGAAAACGGATATGGTCTACTGCGATAAAGCTATCAAATCTTTTTACTAAGTCTTCTACTTCGACAACAAAAGTTGGCATAGTGCTGAGTTATGAGTTTAGAGTTTAGAGTTAAGAGTTTAGAGTTATAAATTAATCCATAATCCTCAATTCACAATTCTCAATTCATAACTCTTAATTATTTCTCTTCCTTCCTTGGACAATGGAGACGAAGGCGTCCTCAAGTGAGGGTCGGACCACCAGCAGATCAAGAATTTTCATTCCTTGTTCTTTTAGAATATCCCGAATCACTTTTTCGCCCTCCTGGGGATCATCCACGAGAATGTGGATCTTATCCCCGGATAAGACCAGGCTTCGAATCAACTTGATGTCTTCAAGCAACTTCATCCCTTTCTGGCGGTTCTCCACCCGCAGTTCCAGGATCGTCCCCCCGATTCGGGCCTTCACAGCAGAAGGAGTATCAGCAATGAGCAGGTCTCCCTGATAGATCAGACCAACACGGCTGCAGCGCTCGGCTTCATCCAGATAAGAAGTTGAGAAAAGGATGGTCACCCCCTCTTTCAACAGATCGTAGAGGATGATCCAGAAATCTCTCCGAGAAAGGGGATCAACCCCTGTGGTCGGTTCATCGAGAAAGAGGATTTGAGGCGTATGGATCAAAGCACAGATTAGACCCAGCTTCTGTTTCATGCCGCCGGAGAGGTCCTGAGCCTTTCTCTTCCCGAAGGGTTCAAGATTGGCAAATCGGAGGAGCCTTTCTATCCGTTCCTTTCTCTTCTGCTTCGGAACTTGATAGAGATCTCCGTAGAAATGGATGTTTTCAAGAACGGTAAGATCCCCGTAGAGTCCAAACCGCTGGGGAAGATAACCGACCTTTTCTCTTAGAGCCTCTGCCTCTCTGAGGATATCATGCCCTGCCACCTTTGCCTCCCCTCCGTCAGGGGGAAGGATCCCGCACAGCATCCGGATAGTAGTCGTTTTCCCAGACGCATCCGGCCCCACCAGACCAAAGATCTCCCCTGTTTTCACTTCCAGGTTCAGGTCTTTGACAGCAGTCAATGATTCAAAGGATTTGGACAGATGGGTGGTTTGAATGGAGAACATAGGGGTAAGCTCCAAGGCTCAAGCACCTGCCTTCGCCGAAGCGCCTGCCCTCCGCAAGGCTTCTGGAGGCGGGGCTTCGCGCAGGCAGGCCAAATCACAAATAAATTCCAATATCCAAAATTCAAAATTTCAAACAAAATCGTTTTGGTATTTCGAAATTGTAATTTGGAACTTGTTTGGCATTTGGAATTTGTAATTTGGAATTTAAGGATACAAGAACTGATTTCATGCAAGAGTTGGCATTATCAATTTTTTGATGGTAACGGTGCCAGATGGATCCGTCCGTCGGCTGGCATCCCGGGCTTGAGTTCATGATCCTTATTGGAAATATCCACCTTAATCCGGTAGACCAGGGTCACCCTCTCCTTTTCCGTCTGAATCTGTTTAGGTGTGAATTCGGCCTGGGAGGAGATGAAAGAAATTTTCCCTTTGTATTCCTTTTTCGGCCGAAGGTCAGTGGTCACAATCACCTCCTGGCCCCATTTCACCTGACTGAGGTCCGTCTCCGGGATATATGCCTTCAACCAAACATTTTCGATATCGGCCATGGTGAGAATGGATGTCCCTGGATTGACGACCTCACCGATTTCTCCAGATTTCACCAGGACGACTCCGGATATGGGAGAATAGAGAGTGGTGTAGCTGAGCTGTGTCTCATTCAGTTTCACAGAGGCCCGGCCTTGATCCACTTGAGCTCTCGCATCTTCAATATCCTCTTTCCTCGGCCCCTCCTTCACCAGAAGGTAGTTCTCCGTAGCCTTTTGAAAAGTGGCCTTGGCGATCTTAAATGCAGCCTCGGCATTGTCCGACGTCTCTTTAGGAACAACCCGCTTCTCGAAGAGGGACTTCATCCTTTCGTATTGGGTCTCCTTGTTCTCTAGATCGAACTTAGCCTGGTTGAGTTCGGCCTCCGCCTGTCTTATTTCTTCCGGTCTTGACCCCGCAAGCAGTTTGCTCAATCGAGCTTGCGCCGACATCAACGCGGCCCGTGCCACGTCAAGACGGTTGCGGAGATCTTCATCATCCAATTTGGCCAGAACTTTTCCTTGATCTGCCCAATCTCCCTCCTCAAAAGAACGACTGACAATCCTTCCAGAGACTTTAAACCCCACATCTACTTCTGTAGCCTCTATGTTTCCAGAAACCTTGATGAAAGTCCCCTCCGCCTCTTTTTCTCTTGTGAAGAAATAATAGAGAAGACCTCCTATAGCAACAGCCATGATAACAATCAGCAAGATCCGTTTCATCTTCCAACCTATCCTAAGTCTTAAGGCACATCATTATAAATTCTATTATGATCACTGTCAAAACTTTTCCCCTCTTCCCTTCTCCCCCTGGGGGAGAGGGGAAGTCGCCGACGCGCCATAGCCTGCCTTTGCCAAAACGCTCTCGCCTGCCGGAGAAATTGCCTGCCTGCGCGAAGCCCCGCCTGCCAAAGCCTTGTGCGGCGGGCAGGCGCTTCGGCGAAGGCAGGTTCGGCGAGCAGGTCGTGCAGGCATGCTGCTCTGGCAACGGCGCGGGTGAGGCGTAAGAGAACCCTCTGTAATCCCAAAATGATAATGTCCTAATTGACCAATTTAGAAATGTCCTCTTTTCGACATGCTAAGATGCCCTTTTTCAGAGGAGGGCATGATGGCAGGAGAGGACATGATCATGGTACGTCAGGGAGAGTTAAAGCGGTTACATGTCATCCAGAAGGTCCTGGAGAGGGTCATCAAGCGGGTAGAGGCAGCAGAGATTCTTTCCTTGAGTGGTAGGCAAATTCGGAGGATCGTGAAGCGGATCAGGAATGAAGGGAACAGGGGAGTCATACACAAATCGAGAGGGAGGCCATCAAACCGGAGGATACCCTATAAGATTAAGGACAGGGTGATCCGACTTTACCGGGCACAGTACAAGGGTTTTGGGCCGACCCTGGCCTCGGAGAAGCTTCTGGAAAGGGGTAGGATAGAGATCAGTGATGAGACCTTACGGAGGTGGCTCATCGAGGCGGGGGATTGGAAGAAGAGCCGCAAGAGAGGGAGGCATCGTCAGTGGAGGGAGCGGAAGCATCATTACGGCGAGATGGTACAGATGGACGGGTCCCATCACGCTTGGTTTGAGGACAGAGGTGGCCCCTGTGTTCTGATGAGCTATATTGACGATGCTACCGGGGAAGCCTTTGGGAGGTTCTATGAGTATGAGGGGACGATCCCGGCGATGGATAGCTTCAAGCGTTATATCAAGAAAAACGGTTTACCGATGAAGGTGTATTTGGATAAGCATTCGACCTATAAGTCGACGGCCAAGCCAACGATCGAGGACGAGTTAAATGACGTGGGGCCGTTAAGTGAGTTTGAGAGGGCCTTAAAAGAGTTGGGGGTAGAGGTCAGTCATGCCCATTCGCCGCAGGCCAAGGGGCGGATTGAACGACTCTTTCGGACCCTTCAGGACAGGCTGGTCAAGGAGATGCGTTTAAGAGGGATCAGGACGATTGAGGAAGGCAATCAGTTCTTAGAGGAATATCTTCCTCTCTATAACAAGAGGTTCTCTGTTTGGCCCCAGGAGAAAGACGATTTCCACAGGCCCTTACCTAAGGGGGTGGATCTGGATGCGATCTTATGCATTAAGACAGAGCGAGCACTGAGAAATGACTTTACGGTGGCTCATAACAGGAAGCTCTATCAGGTTGAGGATACGATCAAGGCCTCCAAGGTGATGGTTCAGGATCGAATCGACGGATCAATGGTCATGACCCATAAAGGTCGAGCTTTGAGATTTAAAGAGATCACTGAGAGACCACTAAGAGAGAAGAAACAGCCGGCTATTGTGAGAAGGAGGAAGACTTACATTCCTCCGGCTGATCATCCTTGGAGGAAGTTCAAGATTAGGAAACATCCCTATAACAGAGAAAAACTCTTAGAATCTCAAATCTGAAGAATAGGACATTTCTATTTTGGTAAGAAGAGGACATTTCTATTTTGGCTTGACAGGCGTAAGAGAACCCTCTTGAATTTTCTTATAGTTACGAGTAAGATGGGTTTGTGAAGCCCTCCGGCCAGAGGCCGGGGCTTCCCGGGAAAGGAATACTGTTTTGATTGTGCCCCTTGACCCCAACCTAGAAGGCGGGGCTTGCGGGGCACTTGCCGGCCAAATGTTAAGATTCAATGACATCCTTGAAAGACTAACCTCCTATCATCCCAATGCGGATATAGAACTCCTAAAGAAAGCCTATGTTTTCTCTGCCAAAGTTCATTTAGGGCAGGTCCGCCTCTCCGGAGAACCCTACCTGAATCATCCCTTGGAAGTCGCTGGAATCTTGACTCAACTGAAACTCGACGTCGCGAGCGTGGCAACCGGCCTGCTTCACGATACGGTGGAGGATACCCTAACCACCCCCAAGGAAATCCAGGAAAATTTCGGGGAAGAAATCGCTCAGTTGGTAGACGGCCTGACCAAGATCAGCCTGATCTCTCTACGATCCTCTGAAGAACACCAGGCAGAAAATTTCCGCAAGATGATACTGGCAATGGTGAAGGACATTCGGGTCATCCTGATTAAACTGGCTGACCGCCTCCATAACATGCGAACTCTTAAATATCAATCTCCTGAAAAACAGGCGGAGATCGCTCAAGAAACCCTTGACATCTATGCTCCTCTGGCCGATCGTCTTGGAATAGACTGGATCAAATCGGAGTTGGAAGATCTGGCTTTCCAATACCTCCATCCTGAAATCTACGACGAGATTCGACGCAAGATCGCGAAAAAGGAAAAGGAGAGAACCCGTTACATCGAAGAGGTGAAGCGTACCTTAATGAAGAAACTCTATGAAAACCATACCCAGGGCGAGGTGACCGGCCGATTAAAACAGATTTACAGTATCTACTTGAAAATGAAAGAACAGAACATCGATTTTGATCAGGTCTATGACATTACCGCTTTCCGGGTCATCGTCAATTCCATTAAGGAATGCTATGACGTGCTGGGTATCATCCACTCCATCTGGAAGCCCATTCCCGGGAAATTCAAGGATTACATCGGCCTTCCCAAAGAGAATATGTACCAATCCCTTCATACCACCGTGATCGGACCCTATGGGGAGCGGATCGAAATCCAGATTCGAACACATGAAATGCATAAGATTGCCGAGGAAGGCATTGCCGCCCATTGGAAATACAAAGGGGGAAAAGTGGTTGAAGAGGCGGAGGACAAACGTTTCACCTGGCTGAGACAGCTCTTAGAGTGGCAGCGAGATCTAAAGGATAATCGAGAATTCATTGAAAGTGTCAAGGTGGATCTCTTCCCGAATGAAGTCTACATCTTCACCCCAAAAGGCGAGGTCAAACAGTTCCCCATTGGTTCAACCCCTATCGATTTTGCTTACAGCATCCACTCCGACATCGGGAATCATTGCGTGGGGGCGAAGGTGAACAGTAAGATCGTCCCTCTGAGATATGAACTGCGAAGCGGGGATACCATCGAAATCCTCACCTCCCCCAATCAGAAACCGAGCAAGGATTGGCTTAAATTGGTCAAGACCTCACGGGCCAAAGCAAAAATTCGCCAATGGTTTACAGCAGAAGAGAGGGAAAAATCGATCACCCTTGGAAAAGAAATCCTGGAGAAAGAACTTCAAAAATATGACCTCCAGCAGGCCAAACTGATTAAATCAGGCGATTTGGCCAAGGCAGCCAATGAATTCAGTTACCAGGGAGTCGAGGACCTCATCGCGGCAGTAGGTTACGGGAAGGTCACCGCCAATCAGATCATTGGGAAGATCCTTCCCCAGGAAAAATTTGAACAACAGAAAGAAGAACTGCAAGAGGGACGCCTCAAGCACCTCCTCCAAAAAATCACTCGCGGACCCAAGGATGCCCTCCTGATCAAGGGGATTGATAATGTGATGGTGCGCTATGCCAGGTGTTGCAATCCCGTCCCCGGAGATAAAGTGGTGGGATTCATCACTCGAGGCAGAGGAGTAACCATCCATACTGCAGATTGCCAGAATGCGATGGATGACGATCCTCATCGCAAGGTCGAGGTGGAATGGGATTCAACGAAGGAATACAGTTATCCCGTACGAATCCGAATCCATTCTGAGGATAAAAAAGGACTGCTGGGTGAGATCAGCAACTCCATATCCTCCAACGGAGCCAACATCAAGAATGCCAGAGTGGATACAACAGAGGATAAAAAAGCCGTCAGCAATTTCGAGGTGGAGATACGAGATTTAAACCACCTCAACAAGGTGATCAGAGCGCTCGGGAAGATTAAGGGGGTCCATCAGGTAGAAAGAATGAGGGTGGAGGCACCGGCCGAATCCTGACGGATTGCATGACGCATAGCGCAAAGGGCAGAGCGCGAGAAGTCTTAACACAATGCTCTCTGCTCTATGCTAATGAAACTATGCGGCTTTGGTAATCAATCCTGAGCGAAGGCATCGGGAACAGACCTTCATATGCACGGTTCTTCCCTCTTTCAGGGTCTTTACCTTGTGAAGGTTGGGGTGCCAAACTTTTCGGGTCTTGTTATTGGCATGGCTCACATTATGTCCAAAGACAGGCCCTTTCCCACAGATGTCGCAGACTTTTGCCATGATTACACCTCAAGATTAATTTAATACAAAATAACATCATCTACAAGAATTTTCAAGCCAAATATTCTCTAAGAAGTTTCTGGTGTTGATGCCGAGGGGGAAAAAATGGGGGTATAGGGAGGGAGATGCAGTTAAGGAGTTACAATCGAATGCAGGAAGGTTGGCGGGCCAGTGAAGGAGTGGTAAGTTGAATCCTCTATGGGCTCAGTTGCCACATGCCTGCCGTGGGCAGGAAGGTATAAAGAGTGTGCGGAGAAAGTACTGATTCTTTGGGCAACATGCTGGTTAATATTTGGATTTAAATATTAAATATTTTTCTCGATCTTTAACGGTAAGCCGAGGGCCTTCTTGGACTGAAAAATCCTTCTGAACTAACTCTATAAGTTGGGGATAGTCTCTTTTGATATTCTTTTCTTCGGCCACAATATATTTAATCCCATCCGCTCTGGCTTCACGGATATTCTTCTCATAATTCAATTTATCCATTATCAAGAGTTCGCCTCCAGCATAATAGGCCACTAAATGGGCGTCAGTCATTATTAATGGTTTCCCGATTTCTTGATGTCTTATCCAAAGGCCGATGGCCTTTCTACCAAGTTTTTCCACCCGGTAGGGGTGTAGGAGAACAGGCAAAAACACAATGAAAATAAGAACGAACAGACCTGTGGTCACTCTATTGGGAGAAAAATGTACCCTTCTCACTACCTTGTCCTGAATCTCCACAGCTCCGGCCCCCGCCCATAGATAAGAGAGAAAAATCGGGAAAAAGAGGTATCTCTGGGATGAAAACATCATCAAGCCGATAATGATTAGGTAGCCAAAGATAAAAGAAAATAGAAACATTTCCTTGAAAAAGTCTCGTGGTATCGTCTTTCTTCTAATGAGGCCTGCCAACAAAAATAGAAATAGAATGGGATGGTACACTTTTATTATTTTCTTGATCAATGGGAAAGGTCCCCTTTCAACTCCAGCAATTTCAATCTTCTTATCAAAAAGAATAGACTCTACCAAATCGCCCACGGTTACTATCGACCTACTGATGTCCCACTTTCCTGTAACCGCCTTGACATTTATCATCAGAGGTATAACAACCGCTGCGCAAAGAGTCAGAACAAGAAAGAGATAGCACAATCTTTTGTAAAGATTCGCGTCGAAATATTTCCTTTTTAGAAATAAGATCCAGAAGATGAACACCGGAATAAGTATCAGAGATGCAACCCGGGTTAGGACAGCCATAAGTGTTATAAGGATTGAAGCCACAAGCCAGGATATTCTTCTATGCTTCAGAAAAAGATAGAATAAGAAGATGGCGGAGAATAGCAAAAAAATCAAAAGCCCTTCTTTTAATACGTCTGCTGACCGCTGGAGCATTTCTGGATTCAAAAAATAGAAAATCCCTGACCAAAATGCTGCGGCTTCTCCAAATATGGATTTTCCCAAAAGAAACAGGGGAATGACTGCTAAGATGCTTGAAATGAAAGAAATGAGTTGACCGGAAATCTCAAAATTTCCAATCATTTTTGCGAGTATAGAAATTAAATAAGGAAACAATGGCATTTGAGTTTGATGTAAGGCCTCCTGGTGCTCTCCCCAGGCAAATAATTTTGCTATTGGGATATAGCCGGCTGAATCAAGCGAAATCAGGTAGGTCTGAGAAAGAAAGATCATTCTCGTCAAAAAACCAATTCCTAAGAGAACAGAAATACATTGCCAATCACTCCTGGAAATTATTTTGTACTCCTCAGGCCTTTGATTATTACTCATAGATAATTTGACATCTTCTTACAAAAAGGTTTCTATCCTCAATGTTTTTTGTTTTTTCATCAACCTTCCAAAAATCATTTGTAAATGAAATGCTTAGACTGTACTTTCCTGGGTTAACCGCTTTCCTAAATTCATAATCCTTCAATTTCTCTGATGTGACATCAATCTCACCCATGATTTCATTATCAAGTTTTACTACCATGTGAGGCCAGATGCCTCTTGCTGGTGTCCCGTGCGCCTGCAAGATAAATTTAGTATTGCCCTCTTTCAAGATAACAGGCACAGATACAGTCCCCTGCCAATACATGTCTCCATTTTGATAAACGTTTTCCCCTGCTTTACCCTTCCAATCTGCTGCTTCAACAACTTTGCTTGCAACTTTTTCGATTAAATTACCCATCTCAATGGCTTTCTCTTCCAAACCCATCTTTGCATATAGCTTCTTTAGATGATAAAATCCTCCAATATTTTTCTTGTCCAGTACGCTCAATTTTTCAAAAACCTCAACAGCTTTAAGGTCTTGGTGAATATTTTCGTATCCTATCCCAAGATAATAATATCCCTCAGCGAAGTTCGGATTTAATCTGACCACCTTCTCTAATGCATGACATCCATCCAGATATTGCCTGGATTCAAGATATGCCCTACCTAAAAAGAAATAAGCTTCATAATTATGAGGAATAAATTCTGCTGCCTTTAGAAGGTATTTGATAGCCAACTGTGTCAGTTCTTCTTTAAACAGTCCTTCCCCTATAATAAGATAATCTTCTGCATGCTCAAAAGACATCGGATGCGTTTCTTGAAGGTTTCTGATAAATTCTAAGGCTTTGTCTATCTTCCCATCTTTTATAAATGCGTGGATGTAGGGCGGATAAAGGTTCATTTCTCTTGGTCTTAAGAATATTAACTTTCTATAGGCCTCATAGGCCTTCTTCCAGTCTTTTTGCTTGTAGAAAATTTCAGCAAGACCCCGATTCGCTTCAAAGTTAAAAGCCTGATTAACCAAAATTTCCCTATAGTAATTAGAAGCCTCGTTGAAACTCCCTTTCTCCGTGCTCATTTTTCCAAGCTCATTCATGGCCATAGTATCAACGAATTCTATCTTGGGCATTTTATTAAGCTTTAATAAATCATGCCACAACTTTTCCTCCGACCTTGTATGAAGAGCCTTATGGTAAGCAGTATAGACTATGTAGGTCTTTAAGGCCCCTATTCCAATAAGGAGAATCAGAACCCCTAATGTGGCGGGTTTTAAAAAAATATCCATTTTTCTCGGAGACAGGTATTTTAGAGATAAATTTAGAGAATAGAATAGGACGAACCCAGAGGCAATTATAATATAGATAGAGTAATCAGGGATGAGTTTTGCTTGTGGCGATATTTCGTCGATATTCAGAACGAAAAGAAAAAACATTGCTAAGCTAACCAAAATAATCCCTGGATTGGCTTTATTTATTAAATCATGAAAAGTTTGATTGGAGTCTTGAACCGGCGGAGAATCAACTCTAATTTTTTGATATGAAACCAAAGATACGGATCCTACAAAGATAATAAGCAGGGTAAGCCACCCAGGAATTGAGAGGAACCACCAGTTGATGTTTCCAGGATGAAAGTTGTTGATGTAGAATTGACTGAGGAGGAAAATTAAAAGGAAAATAAGAAAATTATTCCATGCGCCCGGAGTTATTCTCCTGAATTTGAGACCAATCACATATAGACAAATCAGAATAAATAGAAATAGATTTTCCTTCCAATTCAAATGGGAATAGGCGAAAATACATATAAACAAAAACAGATACACACTAACCGAAAGGATAAGGGGGATTCTTTTCATCATCAGGAAATCAGAAGAAAAGCAGTAGAACGGAACCGGGAGTGAGAAGAGATCACTTTTTTAGGTTTTTGAAGGCTTTCTTAGCGTCGTCCATAAACTGCTTTACGGTCTCGCGGGAATACTTGTGATCAACCCATTTCGTAAGAAATTGGGGGGGAATGGTAATGATATGAGCGCCAGCTACAGCTGCATTCTGGATGTCGATCACACTCCGAATACTTCCCACTATAATCTTTGTCTTAAAACCCCAAGATTCGAGCCATTTGACTGACATAGAAATTAACTCCCAGGGATCGCCTCCCTCATCTGCAACTCTCCCAGAAAAGATGCTCGAGTAGGTTGCTCCAGATTTGGCTGAGAGTGCCATCTGGCCGAAAGATAGTGCGGCTGTGGCATTGACCCGAATTCCTTCATCCTCAAGAGTTTTGATTACCTCAAGACATGGTTCCCCGAACTGACTAATTATAGGGATTTTAATCACGACGTTTTTAGCCCATGAAGAGAATTCTCGGGCCTGGCTCAACATCTCTTCAGGGTTATCAGTGACAACCTCCACACTTACAGGTTTTCCATCTAAGATAGCAGCAATATCCTTCGTTCCTTTTTCCATATCACTAACACCATCCTTAAGCATGATAGTTGGATTAGTTGTTACACCGTCGGCGATTCCATACCTAACCCACTTCTCGATCTCCCTAATGTTGGCCGAATCAATAAAGATTTGCATAAGGCCCCCTACTTATAGGTTATAGGTGATTGGTTACATGCTAGAGATTTTGATGATTTCAACGGCTTCTAAAAGCGAATTTACACGAAAGTCGCATCGGATATCTCGGTTATAAAGGGCATCCAATAAAATAGTTTTACAGCCAGCGGCTTTACCGGCTTCCATATCTTTCCACGTATCGCCAACAATAAATGACGACGAAAGATCGATTTCCCATCGGGAGGCTGCTTCGAGCAACATCCCGGGTTTGGGTTTTCGACATGAACATTGATGGATATCATCATGAGGACAGACATAGACATTATCAATAGGGATTTCCCCGCACATTCGTTCCGTCATCAGATCGAGAACGCCTTGAGTGATTTCACCTCTATCCAAATCGGGCTGGTTGCTTACGACCAAGATCTTATATCCTAATTCCTTCATCTTACAAACAGCTTCTCGAATTCCATCATTAAGAACAAATTCGTCATATTTCCTCGGTGAATAGGGCTTACCATCACACAGAATCACCTTGTTAATCACTCCATCCCTATCGAGAAAAACAGCTCTTTCCTTGAATAAGGTCTTGGGTTTTGGGTTACAGGTCATGGGTAACAAAAGCAAGGTAATGATCGGAGATAGGTAAATAAAAAGATTCCTATTCCTTTCTGGAGGATTTCCAGATCTCTAAAGATTTTTCAAGGGCTGTTAACATTCGACCACATTCATCGTACCGATTCATAAGGTCATCAAATTTATCTTTTTCAAAATAATTTTTTTAAAAACCATTTTGAGATGATGCTTTGATTCTCTTATTTCAGCATGTGCTCTGTTGATTCCTTCCAAATACATGTTAATATGTCTATTATTCCAGCCCTCAGCTATGTTAGCAGGAGCAGAATTTGAGGAGCGCCTTAACTGAGAACCAAGTTCAAAGAGTTCGAAACTTGGAAATGTAAAAGTTAGCTCATTTACTTCTAAATGAAGTTCACATAACTTCTGATATACCTCCAAATCCTCAAAACTCTTAATCCTCTTTTTTCCCATTTGCTAACATGCTTTTTAAATTATGAAAGCATTCCTAATACATTACTTAATCCCGCCCATGTTATGTATGAAAGTAATTTACCTAAAACCTCTAACCTAACACCAAAAACCTATCTCTTCTGAACACTTTCCCACTTCATTTCTGATATCTTGAGGGAAGGATGCGAAACGATAAGGTGTAAAATAATACTTTGAAAAGATTCGGTATGAGGGGTAATTGTCTCCTGGTTAACTGTTGGCACAATTACACATGCATCAGCAATCTTTGCTGTATACCCCCCATCTCTACCAACAATTCCCAAGACTTTTGCCCCTATTTCCTTTGCATAATCCAAGGCGCGGATTAGATTAACACTGATATTCTTTTCCGAGTTCCCTCCTCCCACAGAGAGCACAAACACACTATCACCGGAAGTAAGTTTACTTCCCTTTAACCAATCAACAAAAACAGATTCCCAGCCACTGTCATTCGTCCGTGCGGTTAATTCAGAGACATTGTCTATTGGCGTATAGGCTTCGATCCCACAAATCTTTCTGAAGTCATTGACAGCATGAGAGGCGTTTGCAGCCCCCCCACCTACTCCCAGAAAGAAAAGACGACCGCCTCTTCCTCGCAGTTCAATTATTGATTCCGCTATTCGCTGAATATCGCCCTTGTTGAGTGACTGAATTACCTTTTGTGTCTCACTCAAGTATTGATCTATATAGTGCATAAGGGCCTCGAAAAGTTGATAAGTTTATGAGTTAATAGGTTGATGGGTTATAAAAAATGTAAAAAGCGATACCTATGAATCCTTATTTTTGCAGCGCTGGAGGTAATTGATGTAGCCGTTGACAAGGCCAACAGCATTGCTAATAAGCGCACGTCCAGTAGAATAATCTTCTTGGGTAATAAATCCGTCATCCAAAGAAGTGAGCAATTGATCAATAAGTTCGTGGAGCGAGCCGCGACTTTGTCTGCAAAACTGAATATTCTCTTGAAAGTGAAACCTCCCGAAGCCTTCTGCTATGTTATGAGTGGTTGACCGAGCAGCACGTATCATGTCGTCAACGAGACGAAACTTTTCTTCTGGTGGATATTTTTTCACAAGTTTTGATGCAAATCTACGAACCTCGGAACATGCTTTCCAAGAGTCAAGCTCCTCAAAGCTCGTAAACCTTTTTTTCTTAGAACTTTCTTCATCCACTGCCTTATAATCTATTAACTTATCAACATATCAACATTTAACTTTTCAGTTACGGGATTCTACCAGTTGCCATTTCTTGCCGGATATAATCAATTGAATTCTGTAACCCTACATCAAGCGGTGTCTTCGGTTTCCAGTCGAGACTTTCTGCCTGAGTAATATCAGCCAGAGTCACTTGAGCTTCCCCAGGAAGATCATCTTTATAAATGGGATCTGGATTAACTCCAAGGATTCTTGAGATTTTATCAAGGATCTCGAGAACAGAATAATTTTCTCCTGAACCGATATTAAACGTTTTTCCATTCGTTCGGTCGTCCCGGATACAAATTAGATGGAAATCATTCACATCATCTACATAGACAAAGTCGCGTCTTTTTTCACCAGTTCCATAAATGATCGGCTGCTCACCTTTAAGGAGCTTAATCATAAAGGCGCTCATCATGGGGGGAATTGTACGTCGATAATCCTGAACTGGGCCATAGACGCAGAAGTATCGTAACGCTGTAAATCTTAGACCATAAAATTCCCCATACGCTTTGGCAAAATAAAGAGAAGCCAACTTACTTACTGCATAAAAACTTTCTGGTTTTAATTCCCATTCCGGAGTGGGATAAACGGATGATCCCTCATAAAGCGCAGAACTCTCAGCATACACAACCTTTCTCACCCCTGCCCTTCTTGAGGCCTCAAAGACATTTACTGTCCCGGAGACATTGACCTCCGCGGTCTCCACAGGGTCAGCCTGGCAATCCGCAATACAGTTTTTAGCCGCAAGATGAAAAACCGTATCGACCTCCCTAAATAACGGAATTATCTCTTTCTCCCTAATATCCAGGCAGTAAAAGTCCACTCCATCTGGAACATTTTCCCTCAGGCCGTAGGCCAGATTGTCAATTCCCGAAACTTCATACCCTTCGGCAAGAAGCCTTGCCGCCAAGTTGGAGCCAATAAATCCAGCAACACCCGTTATTAAGATTTTTCCTTTATCAGACATCATTTAATCAAGAAATCATCCTCATTTCTTATCAAACGATTTCTCTAACAAATTACCAGTAAGGCGACCACCCATTTCTTGGATTGAATAAGTTTATGAGAACTTTGGTACCTTCAAAGTCGAACCGAAATCGCATTTCCCTTAGTCCTTCCTCAGCCATAGCCTTCCTCATGCGGTCTCGATGCTCTTCACAGTAAAACATGAAAAAACCTCCGCCGCCCGCGCCCATAATTTTCCCGCCGATAGCACCATTCTCTTTGGCTTTTTCATAGAGCCGATCAATTTTTGAATCAGATATTTTTCCTGAAAGATTTTTCTTGGTTTTCCAATGTTTGTCAAGGAGATAACCAAACTTGGCCAAATTTCCGTCCTCTAAGGCACCTTTGATTTGGTATCCTATTTCTTTGATTCGGTGAAGAGTATCAACCACACGGCTATCTTCTTCTGCGGCTGCCTTACTTTGGGAAGAAAGAATGTCATTCGCTCCTCTTGAGATCCCTGTAAAGAAAAGAAGAATATTTTTTTCAAGCTCATCAATGGTGGCATGACTTATCTGGCCATTACAAACTCCTACTTTGCCATCCTTTTCAATTTCTAAACACGTTAATCCTCCGAATGCGGCCAGATACTGATCATGTTTTCCTATTGGCTTACCGAGAATGTCAATCTCGATTTTACAGGCCTCCTCAGCGAGATCTTGAAGGGTTAGTGAATCGCGTCTCAGAGCGTGAAGTGCGTTTAGTAACCCAATAGTATAAGCACCGGAGGAGCCCAATCCAGTTCCTGCAGGCACGTCAGCCATTGAGACTATTTCGATTGCTTTCTTAAACCCAAGTAATTTTAAGGCTTCTCGCACAATTTCGTGTTGTACGTCATCTACTGAGGGAATCGTCTCGCTCTTGGAATATTTTACACGGATTAGATCGTCGACAATTGGCTGGTTCAAACTGATGAACATGTATTTATCGATTGCCGCACTGAAAATAAAACCGCCATATTTGGAGTAATAGGAAGGAAGATCCGTACCTCCACCACCTAACGAAACTCGAAAAGGAGTACGTGTAATAATCATAATAAAACCCCCAAGTTATTGGTTAATTGTTATTCGATCTGCAAATATTCCTTGGACCCTTTCATAGTCTTCCATCCTATCAATCCACCAGATTTGTTCGCCCGCACTGAATTTATAACCGTAAAGACTTTCACCTTTTGCCAATAGATTCGGTAGTATCTCCCTACCAAAGTCGGAAGGTGCGCCGGAGGGAATGTATTGAAACACCTGCTTCTCAAGCACTAAAACACCTGCGTTCACCCAATGACTGATCGCCTGGTTTGCCCGGGGCTTTTCTAAAAAATACGTAACCCTGTCATAGGCGTCGAGAGAAACCACGCCGCTCTGGCTCACTTCATCGCGGTAGTGAACCACGATTGTACCAATGCCCTGATGTTCATGATGGAACGAAAGTAAACGGTTTAGATCGAAATCAATCAAATTATCGCCGTATATGACAAAAAAGGTGCCCTCAAAAAACCCCTCAAGCTTCTTAACAGCCCCTGCTGTGCCCAGAAGCTCAGGCTCATAGGAATAAGTAATGTTTACACCAAAACTCGAGCCATCACCGAAATGATTCATCACAACTTCAGGACAATGATGCAGGTTAATAGCAATCTCATGGATTCCCGAACGGGAGAGGAAGTTAATGTTATGTTCCAGAATAGGCTTGCCAGCGATGGGAATCATGGGCTTGGGCAATGTCTCAGTAAGCGGACGGAGGCGTGTACCCTCACCTGCGGCGAGCAATAAAACCTTCATGATTTTTGCAGAATTTTTGGATTGGGCTTATCCTAAATGAACAACATAACCGCTTCGTGAGGATTCATAAATTGCATCGATTAGGCGCATTGCTTGTAAACCGTCCACACCATTGGCTACTGGTTGACGCGCTTCATGGATTGCTGTGGCAAATTCAGTCCATTCAGCGTGCCACGAGCAATCGGGGCCGGGGAATTCGAAATGTTCTTCGTCAGGTGGACCTGACTCGGCATGCCGTTTACTCCATGTTAAACGCTCCAACCCGTAATTGCCGCCTAAGCCATCCACACAAAGATATCCGTTCTTTCCAAAAATTTCGAAAGAAAACCGGTTCTTCCACTGTGTCCAACTTGTA
This sequence comes from uncultured delta proteobacterium, assembly GCA_963827685.1. GTDB lineage: Bacteria > Desulfobacterota > BSN033 > BSN033 > UBA1163 > UBA1163. The sequence continues at coordinate 164,923 of CAWHBU010000005.1, forward strand.
TGCCATTGAGCGACCCGACCGTCATCAGTGCGGAGCACGACGAAGGCGTTGTCCTCCAGTTGGTAACTCAGGGCAGTCTCTCGGCTACCACCCTGAGTCTTGAAATATCCCAGATCCCAGAAATAGGTTGCAATTGAGCCAAAGGCTTCCCCAAAATCGCCCATAAACCAGCGGCAGAGGTCTATGATATGTACTCCCTGATCGAGAAGCTCTCCGCCACCAGCCAAATCAGGATCAGCCCGCCATTCTTTGTCGTAACCGGGCCGGCCACCGTGTCCATACACCGCTCGTATGAACATGATGGGACCGATTGAACCCTGGCTGCACAGTTCGTGAGCCCTCAAAATTGCCGGGTGATGGCGGTGATTGAAACCAGTCTTTAAAAGAAGATTTGCGCGCCGAGCAGCTTCGACCATCTGATGGGCCTCATTGCAGTTGCGACCCAGCGGTTTTTCGCACAGAACGTGCTTGCCGTGTTCCATCGCCGCAACGGTAACCGGCATCAGAAACTTATTCGTCGTTGAGACAATCACAGCTTCAATATCGTCCCTGGTCACAACCTCTTGCCAATTCGTCGTCGCCAAGCAATCCATTTCCGCTGCTAAACTTCTGGCGCGCAACCCATCAATGTCTGCCACAATGATGAGCTCATCGTCCTTCGATTGGTGCACGACATTGGCTCTACGCTTCCCTATTAGACCGCACCCAACAATGCCAATTTTCATCTATTAACCCAAATCCTTGATCAGAGGTTTGATCGTAAAGGGATCCAGGCGACGAATCGTATACATGGGCGTGGCATTGAGTTCATCTGCCTTTCCTACCCACTCCTGCCATGGATCATGAGGTGCACTAATTAATTTGCCTGTTAAAGTACCGGATTCATCCGACGCAAGAAATATGGCTAGGGCAACAACCGCTTCCAAAGAATCACCACCACTGTGTTTTTGTCGTTTTGCCTGGGATAAGGCGAATTCACCCACTGCATCACCAGCAGCCAGAACTTCATCCAACATTCGTGTATTGATCGCACCGGGAGCAATTGCATTGACCTGGATGTTAAAGGGTTTAACTTCTTCGGCCACTGTCTCTGTGAACCGCACTAACGCTGCCTTGGAGGCTGCGTAGGCAGAGAAGTTGGGACGGGGTGCTGTAGCACCACCCCCGGACAGGTTGATAATCTTTCCTCGCTGTCGCTCGATCATGCCAGGAAGCACAGCCTTGCAACATAGCATCGGCCCCACTAAATTCACCAGGATTGTCTGAATCCAGTCTTGGGAGTCACATTCGACAATCAGACCAATTGGTGGCTGGCGGCCAGCATTATTGATTAAAATATCAATCTTCCCAAATTTGGCCAAAACCATCTGGATAAGCTGCTCTACAGAAGCAGGATCTGACACGTCGGTTGGTATTACAACTGCCTTACGCCCCATTTTCTGAATCTCGATAGCGCTCTTTTCAAGCTCCTTTTGTGTTCTTGCAGTTAAAACAACATTGGCTCCTTCCTGAGCGAAGCCATGTGCCAAAGCCTTTCCAATGCCACGGCCAGCACCAGTAATCAGTACAACCCTATTTTTGAGTTTCATTAGTCTTTATAGTCCCTCTGGTCTATTTAGTCTATCTGGTTTATTGGATCTATTTAGCCTTCCTTGTCCACCTGGTAAATGAAAATTTGACTTAAAAATTAAGTCAGAGCGGGAGGGTAATTACTGGCCTGTGCCTTTGAGGACGACCCAGGCCGTTTTGGCTAGGATCTTCATGTCGAGCCATAACGACCAATTATCGATATATTCAAGGTCCATCCGCACCCATTCGTTGAAATCATTGATCTTGTTTCTCCCATTAGCTTGCCAGAGGCATGTAATGCCGGGTTTGATGCTTAGCTTTCTTCTATGCCAGCTCTCATACCGAACCAATTCATGAGGGCCTGCCGGTCTGGGACCAACTAAGCTTATTTCTCCCCTAAACACACTCCATAGTTGAGGTAGTTCATCAAGACTGTATTTTCGCAGAAATTTTCCCACCCTTGTAATCCTTGGATCATTTTTAATCTTAAAGACAGGACCTTTCATCTCATTTAATTGGGCCAGCGTTTCTTTAATATCATCAGCATTGGCTAGCATTGTCCGAAACTTCCAACTCCGAAAAGGTTTCTTATTAAAGCCCACAACGTTCCACTTATAAAAAACTGGACCTCCGGAGGTTGATTTGATTAGTATTCCTATCACCAAGAAAAGCGGAGAGAGAACGATCAGCAAAGTTCCGGATATAAGAATATCAATCAACCTTTTCAAATATAGGGCCCACTCATTATGGGGAGTATTTAAATAACTAATGATCGACAATCCATAAACATTATCTACATTAACTTTTTTGGTCAGCTTCCCCAGAAAGTCAGAATTAATGCGGATTTGAACCCCCTCTCGTTCACAGATTTCAAAAACTTCTTCAAACTCGAGGCGGCCCAATTCATTGCCTGAGGCACATACGATTACTTCGTCCACAGAATATTGATGAAGGATCTCTGCGATCTCTTTATTGCTCCCGAGGATCCTCTTCCCATAGCGTTCCTTCTCTTTGAGGGAATCACGATCCACCACGAGCCCAACGATATCCAGTCCCCATCCGAGATTCGCTTCAATGGTTTCAATGAAGGTCTTTGTCCTCGATCCAGCCCCAACGACAAGGACTTTCTTTCTATTTTTTCCCTTTCCCCGAATCTCTTTTGCAACTTTAAAGAGAATGACTTTTTCTCCGGCAAGGCTGATAAAGTTTATAATGAAAAAGATACCAATGTAAGTTCGGGGAAAATATTCAAAACGGAATATGGAGTAAGCAGCAGAAAGGATGAGGGTGCCAATTAAAGAAGCCTTTCCAACATGTTTCATTTCCCGCTGAAAGGAAGTAAACCTTTGATAGGTGTAGGCCCCCAGCCTCGTGAGAATAATCACCCATACGATGGCAAAAACAATGATTTTCCAAAAAAGATCATGGGCGATTTCAATATCTCTTCCAAGGGGGGCCCACGGAAAGGTTAGTCTTGCCCAGTTCCAGACGAAATACGCTGCTAAGAAGCTGAAGGCAGTAGTTAGAGCATCAGCCAGTTGGGCAATTCTTCTATGATAACTCGGCCGCCAGAGCATTAAAACTTTTCTCTAAAAAGTTACCATCCGAATTTGATATGAGAATATATCTACTGGATTCTTAGTAGGCTCCATATTGAAAGTTCTTCTTCCAATTTCATTCCTCCGAGTTTGTAGCCGACTCAACTGTCTACTTTTGTCTTTCTGAAATGCACAACGATTTCAGATTTTACCAATGGAAGAACTTCTTCCGGGTCCAATGCATAAGCTTGATATCCAAGCCTCGATTAAAATTATGTTTTCGCCATCTCCATCTGTAGAAGTTTGCAATGTACCGGAGTGGAAACAAAGGGACAGGCACTCCACCCAAGGCTTGTCGTAGCCTACGTTCCAATCTAGTCCCATCAATGAGTTTGGATGTGAACATAATGGTCTCTAGCAAGTTGAGCCTGTCCTGGATCCAGGGAGTTGCTAAGTGCTGGCGATGGAAAACAGTCCACTTCTCCAAAGAATCTGGAGGATTGAACCCATGCTCCATGGCAAAATCAAATATTTCTGTGCCTGGATACGGGACAAGGACATAGAAACCTGATATTTGTGCCTTGGGGTTGTCGTCAAGCAACTGAATGGCAAGGTCTACGCTTTGCATCAATTCATCATATGTTTCGGTAGGAAACCCCATCATGAGGTTGTAGAGAGGCTCAATGCTCGTCTGGGCGAGGCGACGGTTAGCTTCTATCATGTCGGCTACAGTCTCTCCTTTCTTGATCAGTTTCAGTATACGCTCTGAACCTGATTCTATTCCCGGTTGTACCGCACATAGCCCCCCCTTCTCCATCTTAGATAGATTCACTCTTCGAAGTCCGTCCATCCTTCCTTGAATCCACCATCTGAACTTGCCATCAATTAATGCGGCAATCTTTTCCGCCCTTGCTCCATTGATTAAAAATTCTTCATCGTGGAAAGTAACTGCATCTAGATCAAATCTACCAACAAGGTCTGCTAGTTGCTCATAGGTTTTCTTCGCACTCATGCTTCTCCAGCGTCGTCGAGATAGCCGAGGGTTACAACAGTATGTGCATTGCCACGGACATCCGCGGCTGGATATGAATATCAGGCTCCTGGTGGTTTCCCCAAGAAATCTGCCCTGACTCCCAATATACTTCTCTACACCCACCAAGTGGTAGGGGAGTTCGGGGAGATTCTCAATATCCACAAAATCCTCTGCTTCTGTCTTGATAACTTTATCCCCGTGTTTGAACGTGATACCTCTGACATTTGCCAGATTCTGTTTTTTCTCCAAGGCTCTTAATAGGTTGCGGAAGCTCAATTCTCCTTCCCCAACCACTACAATATCAACCAGGGGATGTTGAACGGTTTGCTCCGGTAGCAGTGTCGCGTGGACGCCGCCCCAGACGAGTCTAGTTGAGTCACCATTTTCCTCTTTAACTATCTTAGCGGCTTCAAGTGCAAAGTGTATTTGGGGGCTGGTCATAGCAGTTACCCCAACACATAAGGGCTGCGACTTCAATTCTTGCTTGAGGCTCTCTTCCCAATGAGGATCTACCCGCTGGTCAATGATTTTGACATTATAGTCCCGCGACACAAGGTTACTCACTGCGAGTAAGGACAGCGGTAGATCCACTGAAACCTTGGGAATGTCAAAACCAGTTTTGGGATACACCAATACTACGTCTGCCATTTTATTCTTCTTTTACAATTTGATATAAAAGGTAAGCGGTTATGAAACTGAATGCTACAGACATGGCGCCAGCCAGTTGAACAATTCTTCTATGATGTGTTGTCCGCCAGAACATACTTGAATACAGTAGTTACTCTTTCCGCTTCATAAACGTTTCAATACGAAGTTGAAGTTATTCCTCAGCCTGCCTATATACGGCAACCGGCATAGCATTCTATCGAGGCTCCACAGCACACTCACCATATGATTGATTTTAGGTAAATTCATTGGAAAGAATTGGAATTGTTCCGTGGTCAGAACCGTAAATCCTTCTTGCCGAAGAATGCTAACCACATCCGACAGTCCATAGGAACGAAGGTTCGTGTAAGGGCTGTGGCCACTGAGCCCCATTTTTGTAAGCCAGTATTTTTTGTTTGGAAAGACTCCACAAAAATAAAGTCCGCCATCGTATAGTATGCGTCGTACGTTCCGGATAAACGTCCGTATATCCTCAATCAACTCGAGCACTGCCGCCTCAAACAGTCCCCCAAGAAAAACATCTGGGTAGATTGACAGATCTCCATCTTGTTGGATGCTGTAGGGGATCCTCAGGCGTTTTAGGACTTCTTCATAATGCGGTTTGACTTCAAACACCGTAACTTCGTAGCCCCAGTTTTTTAAGAAGAAGGAGACTTTCCCAAACCCTCCCCCAAGATCAAGCAGACGCGTACCTCGTCGGCAATACCGGCGAACCTGATCGGCTATACATAGGTAACGCATGATTCCGAGGCGACTGGCAATTCGATTTGCATCATCAGAAATACGAGGACGGGTAGTCCCGATCTTCAGAATTGTTTCGACTGCTTCGTGATTCTCTGCCAGTAGCTTCATTGCTTCGGACCTAGCTTCCGGATCGCTTGACATACTATATTGATCTGTTCGTCAGTGAGTGCACAACCCGAAGGTAGATAGAGGCCTCGCATCCATAGGTTTTCGGCCTCTGGACAAGGCAATGGTCGCACGGCATTTCTCTTTTGATAGACCGGTTGAATATTGAGGGGGTAGAAGAAGGTGCGTGTATCGATTTTACGCTCGGACAACGCTTTAGCCAAATCATCGCGCGTTATTCCAAACTCTGGATCAACCACGATGCCATACATCCAATAAATGTTCCTTGCATAATCTTTCTCAACAGGCAAACGCAGTCCCCGCACCCCAACTAATTGCTCGGTGTATTTGCGAGCGATTGCCCGCTTCGTTTCGATGATTTCTTCAATGCGTTCCAACTGAGCTAAGCCGATTGCAGCCTGAACGTTCGTCATGCGATAGTTGAAGCCGAGTTCTTCATGGCGAAAACGTGGTTGAGAAAAGGCTAAATTCCTCAGCAACCTGGCTTTGTCAGCCAGATCAGGATTGTTCGTCGTGATCATTCCGCCTTCACCCGTGGTGATGACCTTATTAGCATAGAAACTAAAGCATGCCAGGTCCCCAAGGCTGCCAACTTTGCGGCCTTTACAAAGCGCCCCATGAGCCTCCGCGCAATCTTCTACCACAAACAATTTATATTTCTTAGCAACTCTGTTTACCTCATCCATGTCCACCGGATGGCCGTAGATATGAACTGGCAGGATTGCTTTTGTGCTTGAGGTAACGGCTCGTTCAAGCAAGCGCGTGTCCATATTCCATGTGTCCCGCTCAGAATCAATCGGGACAATAACCCCCCCCTCCATCACCACGCAATTACCGCATGCAATGTTGGTGCAAGCATTTACCAGTACTTCATCACCGGGTTGAATCCCAATTACCGCCATGGCAAGGTGCAGCGCAGTCGAGCCACTCGAGGTCGAGATTCCAAATTTGCAATCACAATAAGCAGCAAATTTGTCTTCAAACAGTTTAATGAACCTGCCAAATGAACCAGATATTTCTCCTGAACGAATAGCTTCTATAGCCAGTTCTACTTCTTTATCTTCGATAACAGGCTGGTGAACCGGAATCACAGTTGCTCCTCAGACAAATAAACTTTCTCAGCTTCCACGCCATAGTAAGGTCCTTGTTTGACTTCAAGTATACAGCAGCGTTCCAGGACCCTTAATCCGTGCCCACCATTCATTAGGATAATTACATCTCCTGCTGCCATTTGTTGGACCCCCAATAGTTTCCCAACGGGCGAATAGAACTGGATCTCTATCCGACCCTCTATGACAAAGAGTACTTCGTAAGTCGAATGCACCAACTTGTCTTGATTGCGATGAACGTGAGGTTTAATATACTTTTCGGCGGGGTGAACTAGAAGACCAAGTTGCAGCGGCATGCTACTCGGTGTCAGAAAATGGACACCTTCTTCAAGGGGCTGCTTCGGGAACAGAAGGGCATACTGAACTCCATTAAATTCAATTGGTATCATACTAGCCATGGTGATTGTCCTACTTTGATCTCGTTTTTTGATTCGCCAAATTCAGGTAAATCTTCTCAATCTGACGACACAGATTTTCCACACTATATTGCCGCGCCCATTCAATCGCTCTCCGACTCATTTCCTGTCTGTGCTTGACATCGCTCTTGAAGTACTCATGAAGCTTGTCAGCAATGGCTCTTGGTGTTTCCTCTGTTACCCATTGACCATTTTGCCCTTCGACAATTAAGTTTTCATCCAGGCCTAATGGATGCCGCACAGCAATAGTCGGAACTCCACAGGCATTCGCCTCCAGGCAGGTAATACTGCCCCCACCCTCTTTAGTAGAAGGATTGACAAAAAGTTGCGCCGACTTGACGTAGCCTAACAAATCATCATAATGTTCGATGCGCCCGAGGAAATCAACCTGCGATCCAATTTGTAACTCTTGTGCCAGCTTCTCGAGGTTCTGACGCTCCGGGCCATCACCTAAGATCTTTGTTCCAAGAACTAGACCTTCATTCCTGCACAATGCAAGCGCTTTTAATAATACACCCACATTTTTGTGATCCTTTAGGCGCCCGAAATAACACACCTCGTAAGGCGAGCCGATGGGTACTAGTTCCACAATGTGTTCGTAGTCAATCCAGTTCGGGACATAGTACGTCGAACCTGGGTCACAACCAATCGCCAACAGTTGCCGATGCGAGTGGTCTGAAACAGCGATGATGTTGCCGGCAAATCGAGCAGTCCATCGCTCGACTAATCTCCCTACTTTTCCTTTGCTCTGCCCTAGATATTCTAGCCAATGATCACCCCAGAACTCATACCAGCTTACAACGACTGGCGTGTGCCGCAACACTGTGTAAAGCTTGCCCGCGAACAAATGAAAAAATGGATATTGAGACATATCCACAACGTCGAACTGTTCGCGCATCAACACTAATCCTAGCGCCGGTACCCCAAACTGAAGTGCCTCCTTGATCGAACGCCGGCTACCGTTGAAGGCGTCGATCCGGTCGATAATGCAACGGATTCGTATGCCTTCAACAAGCTGTTGGGGGGCACCATCCCACTGCCTGGAAGTAAACCAAGTAACACAGTGCCCTTTTGAGACCAAATATTTTGCCAGTGTATAATAACGACTTTCAACTCCGCCCTTGGTAAAAGGATAACAGAAATCAGAGACTAAAGCGACCTTAAGTCTATACTGCATCTTTTGATTATCAATCCTATGGAACCCGGCCCAATTAGGAAAACAACTATTTGGACAAAATATGAATGATAGATATGTTTGGAGTGCACCCCTGAAACTGGACAAAATGTGTTAGAGTGGTGACAGGATCTTAGCCCCCTGAATGGGGGAGAAAGGATCTTGTCATGAGAAACCAACGGCGCTTTTCTCCAGAACTTAAACGTTCTATCGTCGAAGAGCTTTTGAGCCAAACCTCCTCTCCTGCCCAGATCTGTCGACGCCATAATATCTCCTCCGGCCTCCTCTATCATTGGAAAAGACAATATGCCCGAGGGAAATTCGGCAATGAACCGACCAAGGAAGCAGCCCTGGCCGATCGCGTCGAACAGCTGGAACGACTGGTCGGCCAGTTGACCCTGGAAAAAGAGTTCTTAAAAAAAGCCTTGAAACATACCCTCGAAAAAGCCGACAGAAGAGAGAATTCCTTCTCCATCACCTCCATAAAGGAATCCAAGGGGGGTGTCAGCTCATGAATCTTCCGAGGAGTAGCTTCTATTATCCGCCGAGAGAGAAAACGCCCTCTCAACAAGAACAGGAGAAGACTCTCGAGGGACGAATTGAAGCCCTCTGTTTGGAATTCCCTCGCTATGGCTATCGAAGGGTAACGGCTCAGTTGCATCGTGAAGGTCTTCTCATCAACCACAAGAAAGTCCTTAAGATCATGAAAGCCAATGATTTAGTCTGCCGCCCGCACAGGAAATGGGTCAGAACGACCCAGAGCGATCATGGCTACCCCCTCTATCCCAATCTTCTGAAGGATCGTCCTATTACGGCCATCAATCAGGCTTGGGTTGCCGATATTACCTATATCCGTATTACTTCGTGCTTTGTCTATCTGTCTGTTCTGTTGGATCTCTTCTCTCGAAAGGCTATCGGCTATGCGGTGTCTCAAAGTCTTCATGCCTCATTGACTCTTCAAGCCTTAGGGATGGCTTTGTCTCAAAGGGACCCTCCCCGAGGCTGCATCCACCACTCTGACCAAGGGGTTCAGTATGCCTCTTGGGAGTATGTTCAAAGGTTGAAGAATCACCATTTTCAAATCAGCATGGCTCGTAGAGGAAACCCCTATGATAATGCCTTTGCTGAGAGCTTTATTAAGACCCTCAAGAGTGAGGAAATCGATCTTTGGGAGTATCGGACTCTTGAGGACGTTCACCAACGACTTCCCTTTTTTATTGAAGAAGTGTATAACAAGAAACGATTGCACTCTGCACTGGGATATTTACCCCCAGATGAATTTGAAGCCATGGTCATAAAGACTAATAACTTTCTACACCCCTGTCTATCACTCTAAGTTTGATTGTCCAATCCCAGGGGTTCAGTCCAGTTTGTGATAATTAAGATAACCGATAATATGAATAACGACCCTCAAAATGAAAGGCGCCGAATCGGGATTATTTCATTCACCTGTGGATTTATTCAGACTATTCGTTCTTAATCCCCAATCATATATTGTTACACCTATTCTTCTAATAAGCTTCGATTTCAATAAGTTTTCCTGAAGGAAATCAGACATATAAGCCTTTGAAATCAATATATTTAAAATGGGCAGCCGTTCAAAACGCCGCTGTATGGCAACCTTTCTTATATTGTATCGAACTCGTTTTGTATATTTTAAGGCCTTGATACGAGTTTCTAAATCCATCTCGGCGGTAACAAAAACCGGTTGGCTATCCCAAGCATTGGCATCATTCAGATAGTTTTCTGAATCTCTAATAAACAAATTATTGTTCTTCACATATTCATATAAGTCGCTCCCAGGAAAAGGAATGGCATTAAAAAATTTAGCATCAAAAATAGGATACTTTTGGGCTAGATTGACTGACTCTTCTAATGCAGCCCAATCTTCCCCAGGGCAACCAACAATGAAAAACAAGACAACATCCAATCCAATTCTACATGCATATTCCGTCATATCACAAACTGCTTCTATCTTGAGATGTTTTCGCATTAATCTACGAACTGTCTCATTTGCACTTTCCACTCCAAAAGCAATATACTCCCAACCAATAGATTTCATACGGTCTAGCATATCTTTATCACAGCAATCTGCCCTCAAACCGTTCGGAGATCTAAAATGCAACCCTTTCAATCCTCGTTTTTCTATCCTATCAGCAAACTCAAAAATGCGAGATTTTTTGGTAGTAAAACAGTCATCAACTATAGCGAATCTACGCTTTCCTAGCTCATACCAAAACTCGATCTCGTCTACCACGTTGTCTGCTGAACGTGGTATCCATTTTCTGCCTATGGATCGTTCGATAGAACAGAAGGTGCACGTAAATGGACAGCCCCGTGAAGAAACTATAGGTACTTCATCATATACATAGCGATTCAATTCAAAATGATTATATGTTGGAAATGGGATTGAATCTAAATCAATAATGCGGGATCTTTCTCCTGTAAAGCATACCTCCCCATTTTTTCTGTATAAGAGTCCAGCAATTTGAGAGAGATCCTCGCCGCGACATAATTCCATTAAAGCCGGCTCCCCTTCTCCCGTTATTGCCAAATCAATTTCGGGGCAAGCTTTTAACACGTTGTCTTGCAATGCTGATACATGCGGTCCCCCTACAAGAATTACAGCTGTGTCTCCTACAAATTCTCTTATTTTTCTTATCGTCCTATAGTGATTCATAAATTGGAGTGACATAAGGCTCAGCCCGATCAAGTCGGGTTTATGTTCTTGCAGTTCATTTTTTAACTCCGAATCAGAATATTTGAAACGCAGATCCATTATTCTGTGGTTTGTGCCTCCTAACTGAAGTACCTCTGAAAGGTACCCCAATCCAACAGGTGCATGGGTGACTCCATATCTAGTCTCTAGGTAATCCGGAAAAAGCAAAAGAACGTTGTTGAACCGCATATTAAAGCCCCCGCGTATCATATTTTATGCCAGTTTCAAACAATCCATGTATAACGAATAAATGTGATCAGTTACTATTTTCCAAGAGAATTTATTTTCAACACGTAATCGGGCTCTTACTGATAGTTCCCTTCGAAGAGACTCATCGTAGTATAATTGTTTTAGGGCACTTTCAATTTCCGAGGCACTTCTTTCGGCGACTACTAATCCAGCATCACCAAGCACCTTTGGTATTTCACCACAATTTGAGCCTATCACTGGTATACCGCAGGCCATAGCCTCAATTATAATCCTTCCAAACTGTTCCTTCCAACCGGATACTGTGATGGAAGGCAAAACCAATACATCTAATTGCTGTAGATAGCTTGGCATATCGCTATTTTGTATTTTCCCTAGGAATGTCGTAGAGAATTCGATACCTAACTTATGACACAAGTCCTCTAAATCCCTTTTTTGAACCCCGTTTCCTGCCAATTTTAACCGATAAGGGAAAGGAAGGCGTGACGCTGCTCGCAGAATATATTCTACTCCCTTATGGTGAGCCATTTCCCCCGCATAACCAATCACCAAAGGCCTTTCTTTAGAGTTATAGATTCTAGATGTAGCTTGTGGATTAGCAGGACAAAATACGTCAATATCAACACCATGCGTAACCACTTTTAGAATGCCAGGATAACCCTTTAATCTAAGCACATCCACTACGTCATCATTTCTCGCCATAACCATACAGGAGTTCTTCAAAACGAAATTTTCTATCCAACGAAAAGGGCATAAATGGTCCTTATAAATGTTCTGCGATGAATGCAAAATAAGCCGGGCTTTACTCAGCCAAGCCTTTTTGATTAGCGTTACTTGAAGAGCTAAAAGACTATAAGGTTCCACATCAAGATCAATAATGTGCGGAGAAAATTTGCGTAGATCATTTATTAAAGAAGGAGCCATAATAAATAAATGCCATCGTTTGTTTCCCCAAATTTTCCAATTCATGAATGCTCTCTTCTCAACTACCTTCAAAGAAGCAGATGATTTTTCTTGAATTTTATCCGCCTTAAGGCCAATGTTATCCCACCACTCCTTTGGTACAACCACTAAATTGTCGGTTGGCCACGATGTTGCCAAGGTTTCGATTTTACGAAGGTATGTAGTAGATGCAAAAAAATATGAAATATGAGCTATTTTAATGCGTTTGTTTTGCATTTATGTTTTACTTTAGCCGGTATTTACGATAGATCGTTTACCTGGAACCTCGCGACGCTATTCTGACGAGACCTTTATTGCGCCTACACACCATGCATCTCCCAGATTGGAAAAAAACCCAAATTCAAAACCGGGTAAAGGACACCCCACACCAATAAAACCAAGGTACGTTAGAGCCGCAACATAAATGTAACCGGCAACAATTGTCGTTGAGTTTAGAGCTATCATTTCATAGCAACATACAAATAGTTTCCGTACTTCAGTCTCCTAAAAATGCGCCTAAACAGAGAGAAAGCCCATGGATTTTCTGCCAATAAATGAGTAAATACAGCTCCAACTTTGCTATGGGGTAAATCAGGGAAGCAAATGGTTGTAGCAACGGCATTGTGAAATCCGGCTGATTCAAGGTAGCCGATTACTTCATCTGGCGAGTATTCCACAATATGCGATCTTGCATGTTTCCGACCTAGGACACGCTTCGGAAGGTTCAGCCTCCCATCTGGCGTGCTCAGGCATAGTTTTCCTCCGGAAGCCATCACTCGATACACTTCATCCAGTACGCGCAGCATCTGTGAAGTTTCCATATGCTCTATAACATCCATCATTACAACCAAATCGAAGAACGTCCCCGGAAAAGGAACATGATCTGCAGAAGCGCACACATAAATCTTACCCTGTGAGCAAAACCGGCGGGCCGCAAATCCTAGTGCATCCAAGTCTATATCTACACCAGCATAAAGATCCGCCTGCGGAAATAAATCGCTTCCTAGTCCCAAACTACAGCCCACATCTAACACTCGCGGGTGTCTTCCCGATACGGCAGCTACTGCAGCTTTATAACGCATTTGAGCGGCAGCGCGAGACCGGCGGACAATGACAGGTGGCATTCTTAGCCCAATATTCGAAGTCCCTTGCATCCAAAACAGAATCTGCAAATCCAACTCAGAGAGTGGCTTGCACCTGCCACATATCTCTTCCCACTCAAACAATGACTTGGCTCTCCGTCGCTCTGGGCAAGTTAGGCAATACACTGTAGTCCTCATTCCCATCTGGTCTGTGAAACGACATTTGAGCTATGCATAGAGAACACCTAAGCATCAGATGGATACTTCCTAAATCCTTTGGCCGTAGCCGACTCCCGCCGATGGCCACTCGGGGGCCAAGTGGTGTTCGCATAATCGATTAGAAGTCGTCCCTTCATACTAATTTAAGTGGAGTCAAAAGATGAAATAGTACTCGACGGTTCTAAAGTTTTCTGTCATTACGATTTCATTTAGCTTTGCTTGAAAACGCATAATATCTTGATTTGAAGGCAACCTCAAACCCCTTTCCAAAATTGTTTAAGGAGGGCGGTAGTGCCTTGGTTGCGTAATTCCACCAACCAAGCCAGAGATATGTAGAGTGCGACCAAAATTGCTGAAACAGTGAAGGTGCGCACCCAAAAATCTACCTTGAGCGATAACAGCCACAAGTGCGCAAAATTCGCCCCAGTGTAACTAATTGCCGCTGCTACCGAATAAACAAAAATGGGTCTCCAAATGTTACTTAAAAACTTCTTATTCTGCAAAGAACGATGAAGCACAAGGCTTCCCAGTACTGCTGTCGTTAGCTGAACAATTGACGAGGAAAGCGCAATACCCACAAAATCAAACCAGCATACTAAAATTAGGTTCAAAATCACGTGCATCACCAGGGATATTATACTTATAATTAGAAAGGCGCGGTTTTTTGAAAGGGCAAATAGACCCCGGATTAAGTAATAATACAGACCAGCAAAGGGCAGCCCAAGAGCAAAAGCGCCCAACGCCTTAGCTGTTCGTATGGTACATTCTGCATCAAACATGCCACGTTGCAAGATGATTCTCACAAGCTCATGACGCATTAGGATGATCCACGCTGACACACCAATCAAACCAAAAGATAGAAACATAGAAATTTTGAGCAAGGCATCCGCTAATTTTGTGTATTCACCCCGGGCTACCATCGTGGTCAGCTTAGGAAAAGCTGCCCAGGATACCGCCATTACTCCTGTCATTATCGGTATAGAAAGGTTATAAGCGTAACGGAGTGCAGAAATACTCCCGTTAGATAGGTAGGAAGCAATCAGGTTATCCACATAAGGTGAAAGTACCATGAAAATCATACTCAACCACAATGGGAAAAACAATTTCAAGGCGCGTTGCATGTCTGGATCGCGTAGATTAAGCAATGGTCTATAGGTGATCCCCAAACGTCCCAAAGCTTGGTATTGTATTAACACTTGAAGAAACATACCGATCAAGACACCCGCAGCCGGAGCATAAAGACCATAAGTATGCCCAAACATTAGGGTCATAGCAATCACGGCGATTGCACCAAAAGAAAGAGAAAGAGAGGGTAATAGGAAACGATCCATTGCGTTTAATACAGCCCAGGGCACATTAGACAATCCCATTAACGGAGCTGCCAGAATTGTTATTAACAATAAACGAGCCGTCAATGCCTTGATGTCGGTAGCAAATCCGCCGGCCAACAAATGCACTGCCAGAGAAGCACCCAGCATAACTAAAACCGAAAGCGTTCCACTGACAAGCAATATGAGGGTCGAAGCATTATTGACCAGCCGTGCCACACCAGGCTGATCTTTGCGCTGAAGGAGATCAACCACAGGAGGCATGAGAGCCGAATAAACTGAAGTGCTGGCCACTAGACAATCAAGTTGCATCGGGGCTTGCATTGCCACAAACAGTGCATCAGTTTGAGATGAAGTGCCATAAAAGGATGCAATGACAATCTCGCGCAAGAATGAAAATACTTTCGAAGCGAACAACCCAACCCCCATTGCCAGGGTGCTGGTTGTAAAAGCATGGATACCTGTGCCGTCTGTTGGAGGGATTGTAGTTTCCTTAGTATTCAATTCCACATGAGGTTAAGGATTCGAATAAATGACCTACTTCTTCAGCGCAGAAGACCATGCTTGCACGTAATCCTGAACTACATCCGACCAATCGAAATAAGCCTTTACGTGATCATAAGCTGCCTCTCCCATCTTCACAGCTCTTTCCGGTTCTCGTAGTAAGGATAATATTCCCTCCGATATCGATTTCGGATTTGGCGCAGTTAGAATACCCGTGACATTGGGAACAACAGTCTCGGGTATTCCGCCTACGTAGGGGGATACAACTGCTTTACCGGCTGCCATCGCTTCGAGCAATACAATCCCCAGTGGTTCCATACGAGCTGAGTGCACATAAAATTCGCAGCCACGCATTAATGAAGCCACTTCAGTTTGTGGGCGTTCACCCATGAAACGCACATGGTCTTGCAACCCAAGGAATTTTACCATTTCCTCTACTTTGGGACGTTCATCTCCATCTCCACAGAGCCAAAGCTCGGGAGCATTAGGAAATGCTGAAAGCACTTGTTTATAAGCATGAACCAAATTATCTTGACCTTTTTTATATACAAATCTGCCTACATTGAGGAGATAAGGAGTTTTATTTGAATATATCGGAGCACTGGCAATGGCCTCCACATCGACTCCATTACGCATAACACAAGCTTGTTTACCAGCAGCTCGCACAAGCTCAGCCCCTTCGTTCATCAAGTACTGGGAGCAAAATCCAACTGCTACGGAGTTTCGAAAAGCAGATCGGACCAGAAAGGGTTGATCAAGACGAATGTGAAAATCCTCCAGAATATCGCTACCACAGGCACACACCACTAAGGGCAACTTTGTTATTTTATGTAATAAGATTGGATAGATAACTCCTGGACCCACATAATGTTGATGTAATAAATCGGGACGCCAACTCCTTGCACGGAATATCAGTCTTAAAAAAGTTGAAAGAAACCGAAATGGGAATGAGATGAAAGGTTTCAATCTCCAATTAAAGCGCCAAACATCAATACCGTCGATGTTGTCGAGCACCGGCAGATCAGATCTATGTCTTGAAGTTACAACAACAATCTGGTGGCCCAGACGCGAAGCCTGACGTGCGAGGTTAGAAACAGCACTGCTTATCCCATGTGCTGCTGGAAGATATTCATTGCAAAAAACTAAAACACGCATAAAATACTGAATTTCCTTTCTACCGAACCGATTAGGAGTGCTCTTTCATGAAAGATCCTTTGAATACTACTTCTGTATTAGAAATTATCTCCTTATGGAGACGTTGGGCGATCCAGACCATTACCACCAATAAACTGGTAGAAGAAGGATCGCCTATGTTATTGAAAAATAGGCTCCCAGCCAGATAGGCGGCGAACCATGCAAATACCCCTGCTACTAAGTTGTCTGACATTTTTTTGCGTACGGACCATAAACGAAGCAAAGGTGCCAATACAAACCATAGGAAAGCTACCAAACCAAAAATGCCCATCTGCAACGCCAGGTAAAGATACATATTTTCGGTCGTTGCAAATACAGTGACGGGAGTGCCAGCCCAAGAAGTAGATACCTGGTAGCCGGCCTCTTGTTCAAACCCAGGACCGAGGCCCAAAAGAGGATTATCAACCACGACTCTCACATAATGCACCCACACATCTATCCTGCTTATGTCAGTGTCATATTGGTCGAGCAAACGACCCGCCAATGTACCCTTGGCTATTATAGAGAGAGCAATAGGTATTATTAAAGCAAAGATAAATACAATAAAGCCTTTGCGTAGGACTAATGCTTTAGTTTTGCCACGGCTCAGTGCCAGCAAGACCAATAGCCCTACCGCAATAGCCACCCAACCAGTACGTTTGTATGAGGCCAGGCTGGCAATAATCAGGAGTCCACTAACATAAAGGTATGAAGAGTGCCATAATGAGCGTCGGTGATCGCCAATTGCCAGGCCTAAAGCTAAGTACCCAAAACAGGCAGTATATAAGGCGAAGTACAGATTGTTAATGAAAGTGCCAAAGGCAAGGACACGTCCGCCATAAATCCAATTAAAGCCACCTTGCCAGAGTTTCTCACTCAACCAATCTGGGTCAAACAGAAACCGAGCAAATGGCATTCGCAAAATATCTTCAATCACAGAGGGATCATTTATTATAAACTGGACTAAGCCAAGCATCGCTTGCAGCGTCATAGACAACAAGAGTATTCCCAAAACATTTCCAATACTCAATCGGTCCTCATTGGCCTGAATGAGCCAATACAGCACAATCGGCAGTGTCCAATCAAGTAAGAACTTCAAAGTTTCCCTAACATCACCCCTGATCAAGCCTGACAAAGTGCCTAAGAAAATTAAAATCAGCAAGGGGATAAATCTACTGTAGACAATGGTAAACTGCCCTGAAATGCAGTACTTCAGAATCTGCAGGATAGCCAGTGTTAATAATATTATTTGGAAAACAGTAAAGGTAAATGTAGTACCAGGCCAATTGAAAAGATAAATCTGCCAGGGAATCAAGAATATTAAGACTTGGATAAGAGATATTCCGAGCAGTCGTAAGAAGATCAAAACCAACGCTATTATTAATATCGCGACTCTAATTCCGCTGGGTAATACGGGAATGAGTACTCCGGTTACAGCACAAACTACAAGAATAATAAGAGCGCGGTTTTTTATATCACTTTCGTATTTGTCAAAAGCAATCATCAGTATTTTAAACTTCTTGTCAAAATATTAGCCTCTTCTGGATAGTTATAAGCGTCCCAAGGAAACCTTTCGCCCTTAAGCCATTTTTGCCAACGATCTAAATCCTCTTTTACCATTATTTCAACTAACTTCTTAAATTTCACTCTTGGCTCCCAACCTAACTTCTCCTTTGCTTTAGAGTAATCACCTTGTAAAAAATCCACATCTATAATTCTGAAAAACCTCTTATCTACCTTGACATACCTTTCCCAGTCTAATCCCACAATTTTAAATGCCTCCTCCACTAACTCCCTGACGGAATGTGTTTCATTAGTTGCAATCACAAAGTCATCAGGTTCATTTTGTTGAAGTATCATCCACATAGATTCGATATACTCTGGAGCATATCCCCAATCCCTTAATGCTTCTAAGTTACCAAGTGTCAATTCCTTCTTTATTCCTAAAACAATCTTTGCCACTGCATTTGAGATTTTTCTCGTAACAAACTCCAAGCCTCTTAGGGACGATTCATGATTAAACAGAATCCCATTGCAGGCAAAAATGTTGTAACCGGTCCTATAAATTTTTGTCATCCAAAATGCATATAATTTCGCCGCTGCATAGGGAGAGGAAGGGGTGAAAGGGATATTTTCATTTTGTGGTGCTGTATTCCCTTTTCCATATAATTCGCTTGTTGAGGCCTGATAAAATCTTATTTTTGTATTTATCTGTCGTATTGCTTCTAATATTCTGGTTGTACCAAGACCAGTGATTTCGCCCGATCCTACAGGTTGCTCAAAGGAGGCGCTCACAAAACTTTGAGCTGCTAAATGATATATTTCGTCAGGCAAAGATATTTCAATCGCTTCTACAATTGATGAAGAATCAATTAAATCAGCTGGAATGAGATGAACCCTATCAAAAATATCTAAATACTGTAACCGCCAGAAATTGGGAGTTGAAAGTCTCCTGTAGGTACCAAAAACCTTATACCCCTTATCTAAAAGGAATTTGGCTAAATAAGCGCCATCTTGCCCCGTGATGCCGGTGATTAATGCCTGTTTAGTCATTCTGAACCCTCGAGTAATTCATTCTTAAAAGACAGCGAGCCGTCTTTTGTGTCATCGGGCCTAAGAGACGACAAACGCAGACTACAAGGGAGATAATTAAAAAAATGATTTCTGATTGGAGATTGCAAAAGCTAGAAAGTCAAGGTTGGAAGGGTTAATCGGTTGCTGAGTGGCTAAGTCATTTCGTCGCCGCATCAAAGCATATTCATTAAAGAAGCTTCCGCCCTTCCGGATTTTGACTCAATCCCACAAGAGTCCGTCAGAAAATTTTGTGCCAGTTTTCTGGGCAATGGGCTTTTTCTGTTTATCGAGTTTATTGGGCTTCTTGGGTTTAAAGCCTGGTAACTTCCTATTTTTAATCAATTCAACTCAAGAAACCCAAGAAACTCAAAAAACTTATTATGCCGCCTTTTTAATATGCGAACGAGAGATTTGAATGGGTACCTCAACACCAATCAGATTGAGCAGAATCCTTACCCGTCCATTATCTGAGATCTTCTTCTGAAAGATTCCGTTGAATTCTTTAAATGGACCTGAAGTAATCTGAACGACGTCGCCCTCTTTTAGTTCTTCCTCTAACTTTACAAGATTATCCTTCCCCATTCTCTCCTTAATCGCCAGGACGACTTTATCAGAAATAGGCATCGGCCCATCTCCAAAACCCAGAAGTTTACTGACCCCCCTTGTCCACTTCACCTTATAGTAATGAAGATTAAGATCGAGTCTTGCAAAGAGGTAGCTTGGAAAGAAGGGTTTTATCGTCTGAATTACGTTTCCGTTTCGATATTGATGGTTTTGGATCAAAGGAAGGAAGGTTTCAATCTTTTGATTAAGGAGATGAGTCTCCACACGATGTTCAGCGCCTGGCTTAGTATGGACAACAAACCAATCGAGACCGTCAAATGAATTTATCGGACTGCTTTGGTCCTCTAAATTCATCTTGCCCCCCATTTTTAAACAGGTTTTTCAAGATGCGACCTGTTCTTCTCCAAATATTCCATAAAGAAGGCCATCATGATCGAAGCTAAGAGACCCACCACCCCCGCTATCATTACATTTAGTCGCTTTTTAGGTTTGATCGGAAACTCTGGGGGTATGGCAGGAACTGAAACCTGAATTGTTGTCGATTTAATCGCTGAAGAGACCTTTGTCTCCTCTCCTTTTTTGGAAAGGATCTCATAAGTGTTTCTCGCTGTGTCCACGTTTCTTGTCAGTCTGGTCTGAATAAGCTCTTGTTCTGCTAATTGCTTTTTCAATCCGCTAACCTCTTCATTGAGATTTTTGACATTCTCTTTTAATTGAAGAATTTCAGCATTGAAGGATTGGATATTTACAGCCGTATCTGCCGTTCTCGAACTTAGACCAACATAAAGAGGATTAATTTCCTCTTTTCCAATTAGCCCTTTATCCACAGGCATAGTTCTTTCCTGCTCTTTTATCTGGGCTGTCAATTCTTTATAACGTGCCTTTTCCATCATTAAGGAACGGTTTGAATCATCCAATTTGACTTCATATTGCACAACTTGTTTAATCTTGCCAGAAATTTGTTCTTTCAGGAGATCTACTTTATTGACCTTCTGAAATTTCTCCAATTCTTCTTCGGAAGTCTTTAGACTCATTTTGGCCTTTTCTAATTGACCCATAACAAAGGCATAGGTGTTGCTTGTTTCCTTGGAAGTGACCTCCTCGTTTCTCTCGATAAAAGTAGAGGACCATTCGTTGGCAATCTGAGCAGCTCGATCCTTCGATGTATCTTGAACCTTTAATAAGATCAGGTTGGTATTTCTCGGATACTCGATTTTGACCTGTTTCAAGATTTTCGTAACCGTGTATTCATGGCCAGGATTGGTCAGCCCCAGTTTTGTAACCACAGTTTTTGCAGTATGTTCGTTCAAAATCATTTTTGAGAATGTTTCGGCAGAAACATTCTCAAAGATCGGAGTAGATATTCGAGGGCCCTCTTTAGTAGCAAATTCTACTTGGTATTTTGGTGATGTGACCATCAGGTAGGTTTTGGCTTCATAGATCTTTGGCAATAGGAAACTGACTATTCCTGCCACAACCATACAGAGAAGTGTTCCAATGATAATCAGCCATTTCCTTTTCTTGATCACCTGAATATAATCCATTAAGTTGATTTCGTCGGGTGTAATCTCATTCATTCTCTTTGCTCTTTGCCTCTTGAACAAAAATAACAATTAGACCAACATCTCAAGCTAAATGGGTTCCTTACCCTGTCTCTTGGACACTGCATTGGTGTTCTTAAATCGATCCATATATTCTTTAGAACTAAAAGGGCTTTGTTTTTTTATCAAGGATTATTCGATTTCCCCCACCCGTGGGTTCTAAAGCTTAGTATTCAAAAAACAATTAATTTTCTTTTATGTTTTTCACTTTTTTACATCTGGTGTCCGCTTCCCAAGAACAAATGTAAGCTAATTTTAGGGCTTTTTCTCAATCCGGCGGGAACCTTTGTAAGTCCCAGTCGGTCGGACACTGTTTAAGCTGATCCTTCGCGCTTTTTGCGTCTCTGTTTCGAGGCTCCCGATTCCTCCATATTTCCGACGACTTTCAGGATTGCGTAGTAGACCACCTCCCAAATCTGAGTCGCTTTGGGGTTGACCGCTGCTCTCATGATGGCTCCCAACATCCTTGAAGGAGAAATGCCAGAAGGCTTGATAAATTTCTCAAATTCGCGCCATACGTGCCGACTCAGGTAGAGGGTAGGGTAATGTTGATCCGTTTATCTCGATGCCAATCTTTGGCAGATGTTTTCTGCCCAGTGGAATAAACCTATACACCCCCTTTCATTCTTTGTCAAGGTTTTTTCACAGATCAGTTGAATTGGGAAGTCTCAACCTTGTTATAAAGAAAATTGCAAGAGCAAATAGGAAGGCTTCGTAATCATTAAAGAATTTGTGGAGTGCAGTCTAAGTAGTAAAAGAGGATTTGTATCGGACAGGGCAAAGTTCGCTCCAACAGGCATTATTCGATTCTTTTATTAATTCAGTGGTTGATAATAGACCACCTTCCTTCTCTCAACTGGGAATCTCAAGAAGATGTACGTCCTTGTTTTCTTCTCGTCGGCTCCAATCTTAATCGTTCCTTGGTTGCGCAGCACCACTTCCTTAACAAAACGAAGGATGAGATCCGATGCCTCTTCTTTTTGGAGCGTGGCCATTTCCAATACCGGTTCGCTCGGTCTCTGATGCCCTGGAAATACCACCGAGATCTCAACATATTTTCCATCCTTCTTGAATAAACTTTGAACCTCGCTTGCCTCCTTCTCAAGGATGAAAGATCTTGTTGACAGGCCAAGGTTCCAGTTGGGAGGCGTCAAGGCCAGGGCATATTGAAGGACAGATCCTATGATATACTTCAACTGTTCATCAGGGACAATGGTTTCGGGAAGATCCTTTTCTAATCTTTTAAGTACCTTGATTCCCTTCTCTTCCAATTTAGCCTGGTGTTTCTTCAACACCTCCTCAATGATATTATGAATCGTGTTCACTTTTCGGATCGGCGTGTGGACCTTAATGTAATCAAGAAGACTATTCAATACCATATCCATCTTCTCAATATCCCCGGTCACCGTCCGATAATAATATTCACCGAATTCACTATCACTAAATTTTCCTCGCGAAATTTGCGTATAATTTTTAATGGAGGCGAGACTGTTCTTAATCCGTTGGATTAAATCAATAAAAAAGGAGGTCAAGAAAGGGGCGTTTTGTTCATTTGACAAAAAATCTAATTTAGACTTAATGGATTCTATCCCCTCTTCAACCGAAGAGGGGGGGGAGGGCGTTTTTTCATTTTCAATTTCGAAAAGATTCCAATCCATCTCGATCACCAAACCTTTCTTAATGGAATTAAATCCAATTCCCAAATCCGTAATCATTATATATAGACTTTACTAAAAACTCAATATTGAAAACATAAATGAAGGCATAAGATCTCAACATTTTTCTCTTTTCACCAACGTGATTTGACACTTATTAACACGATTTTACATAGCTGAGAAATTTAATATTTGAGAAATATTATGAAATGGTTTTGTCAGGAAGCTTCCTCAATAAATGAGGAGATAAAATTATGGCTTCACTCTTTAAAAGCAGTCATGGGTTCCACCATCAACTCGCCTTTTTCGAAGCGCCCGATGGAAAGAGAGGAGATGTTGATTGTATTCGCCCCTCCGTTTGCGATCAGCTCTGAGATCACTTTTCCCACTGCAGGGCTATGCTGAAATCCGTGTCCGCTAAAACCATTGGCGAGGATAAATCCTTCTACCTCGGGAACCTTTCCGAGGATAGCATGGTGGTCCGGAGATATCTCATAAAGTCCTGCCCATCCCCGGGCAATACGAGCCTTTTCGAGAACCGGAACGCGGCAAATTGCATTCTCCGAAGTCTCGGCCATGGCTTCATAGTCGATATTGAGGTTAAAACTCGGCTCCAGGTCTAACGGGCCAGAGAGGAGCAATCCATCACCTTCCTGACGGAAATACCATCCCCGGTGAAAATCAATGGTCAGCGGAATAGGACGGTCGGTGAGATGGAAGGGGGCCGTAATAAAGATTTGCCTTCTCAAAGGTTTGACAGGAATTTTGATACCTACCATTTCCCCTATGGAAGCAGCATAGGGTCCTGCTGCATTGATCACCACACGCGTGGAAATCTCTTCGTCCTTTGTTTTGACACTACGAATCTTCCCTTTTGCTAATGAGATTCCCATGATCTCCATTCCTTCGTAGATTTTGACACCTGCCCTCTTCGCACCACTGGCAAACCCGGAGAGAATTTCACTCGGGCCTGCATACCCATCCCAGGAGCATAATGTCCCTCCCAGGATATCGTCGATTCTCAAGCAGGGCCAGCACGACCTGATTTCATTAGGACTTAAGAATTCAACAGGAATATTAAATTTTTTCTGGAGCTTCATATTCTCCTTGAAGACTCCGATCTCTCTTTCAGTAGTCGCTAAAAAGAGATAGCCAATTCTTTTGAATTCTGGGTTGACTCCGAATTCCTCTTCGAATCGTTCGAAGGTCTTTAATGATTCGAGTGAGAAACGAATATTAATCTCTGTAGAAAATTGGACTCGAATGCCTCCCACACAGCGGCTGGTGGAACCTTCTCCCAATTGCCCCTTCTCGAAGAGGACAATCTTCCCTGGCCTTTTCAGGGCAAGATAGTAAGCAATGCTCAGGCCAACAATACCACCTCCGATAATAACTATGTCCGCTGTTTTTTCCATGGGAGCCTACCATGAGGATAGAATATGGTAATCGGATTGAACCGCTTCGGTATTCCTTTTTAACGTTTCATCTTTCTTTTAACGATATTCAGCAAAAAAAGCATCTCCTCATTCTTCATCCAATAAGAGCAAGCCAAATAGATTCCGAGGCCGGCAATCATCCCTGCCCCCAGGAGAAATATCTTTTCGATCGTATTTCCGGAAACCGTCCAGTCTCTCAGAGAACAGATTGAATAAACCGTTAACCCCATGAGAAAACTGCATAAAAACATTTTAAGGAGCGCCTTAATGTTTTTTATGACATCGAACCCGCCTAATCGACAATTCAATTTCCAATAGAGAAGAAAGAGGTTCAGCATGGAGGAGAGGCTGGTCGCCAGTGCCAGACCGGCATGTTTTAAAGGGTGTATGAAGATAAGGATCAGGACGATATTGACCCCCAGGCAGATGAGACCGATCTTAAAAGGGGTCCACGTATCCTGGAGGGAATAAAAAGCCGGGGCAAGCACCCGGACCCCTCCGATTGCCCAGAGGCCGATGGAATAGCATAGAAGCGCTTTGGCCGTCATTTCAGTGGCAACATAATCGAACGCTCCCCTTTGCAGAAGCAGATTGAGAATGGGAGTTTTCAACGAGATAAGACCCACCGCAGCAGGAATGCAAATAAATGAACCCAGCCGAAAGGCAAATGAGACCGTTTCTTTGAATTCTTCGGTCTTTCCCTGAGCAACCAGTGACGAAAAACTCGGGAGTGCAGCCGTTCCGATCGCAATCACGAATATTCCCAATGGAAATTCCATGAGCCGGTCCGCATAGTAGAGATAGGAAACGCTTCCATCGGCAAGAGACGTGGCAAACATCGTGTCGATAAGCACATTGATCTGGTAGACGGCGGTTCCGATCAATCCCGGAATCATCAGAAATCCGATTCGCTTAATGGCAGGATGCCTGAAATTGAGATCGAATCGGAAGCTGATCTTCTTTTTTATTAAAAAAGGGACCTGAAAGAAAAACTGAAGCATTCCTCCCGCAAGAACACCCATGGCCAATGCCATGACCGGTTTTTGAAAATGATGATAGAATAAGAAGGCCGAGGCAATGATAGAGAGATTGAGGAAAACGGTAGCAAACGCCGGTGCGAAGAAATGCCTGAGGGAGTTCAAAATTCCCATAGAGAGAGCAAATAACCCGATAAAAAACAGATACGGGAACATAATCCGGTTTAAGGTAACGGCCAGGTGAAATTTTTCTGAGGTTGGGGGCCATGTCCAGGCAAATATTTTGATCAAAATCGGAGAGAAGACAATTCCGAGAACTGTCAGAACGAGCAATAGCACTCCACCGATCGTAAAAGCGATATGTGTGACTTCCTGCGATTCCTTTTCTGTTCGCTGAGTGAGGTATTCTGTATAGACAGGGATGAAAGAGACGGTCATTGACCCTTCTCCTACCAATCGTCTCCAGAGATTTGGAATTCGGAAGGCGACGAAAAAGGCGTCGGTTGCCATTCCTGCCCCGAAAAAGTAGGCAACCACCATATCCCTGAAGAAGCCTGAGATACGACTGAGGAGCGTTCCTGTCCCGATGAGCGTAGCTGCTTTCGTGATTTTATGGTTTTCAGACATAATGCGTCACTTCAAAAGACCTTGACACAAGCTATACTAAAATGTTAAAAAAATCAATAATATCATTGCAGATTGAAGAATTTAGGGATTTAGGAATTTTGAAATTCGCAATCCCTCAATTCCTGAATTCTTTAATTCATTAAGAAAAAGGAGGCGAAATTTTGGCAATCCATTTATCGGCGATTAAACGGGCAAGACAAAACGAAAAGAGAAGGCTTCGAAACCTCCACATCAGAACCACAGTGAAGTCCTCTGTGAAAAAAGTGAGGGCAGCCATTGAGAAAAAAGATGTTGAAGGGGCCCAAAAGGCTTTGTCGAAGACAATCCCTCTAATCCAGAAATCTCACTCCAAGGGTGTCTTTCATAAAAATACCACTGCCAGGAAAATATCCCGGCTCACCCGGGAAGTCGACGCCCTATCCGCAGAGCGCAAAGAGCATAGCGCATAGCGAATTCACCGCGGACGGCAGAGGTCAATCACCAACTTCTCCATTAAAAGATCCTTGGGTCCCCGGCTCCTCTTAATAGCTAAGTCGGACTGATGACACTTTCGGATTCCTTCTTTAAGTGAAGCCTCAGAGAAATTCTTCCCTTGATCCATCAATTTCCTTATATTCCACGGTGGCGTTCGCAGTTCTTTGGCCAGGTCCCCCATATCCTTATGACGAGAACTCATCTGTTTGATCACCAGCATACTCCAATATTGCTTTGCCATCATGCCCAATAGTAGTGGAAC
This sequence comes from uncultured delta proteobacterium, assembly GCA_963827685.1. Classification (GTDB taxonomy): domain Bacteria; phylum Desulfobacterota; class BSN033; order BSN033; family UBA1163; genus UBA1163. The sequence goes on from CAWHBU010000005.1 coordinate 191,642, forward strand.
AGGGTCCTTCTTTGAGGGCTCTTCGTCCTTTTTAAATGAAATAGCCCCTAAATCCATAGCCTTTTCTAAAATTCCGAGGGCTTTCTCCAAGTTTTGATGACCAATCGCATCGGTTAAATCGAAGACCGTGCTCACCTTGACCTCTGAGGTAACTTCTTCCATGTCGGAAAGCTCGATGTTCCGTTTCTCTCCAACACTCAAAAAGACCTTCTCCAGTGCGTTGTCGAGATCGTATAGGTGATCTCCCACTACCTCAACCAAATAGTCTGCAGACTCATCCGAAAGCGTTTTCCCCTTTTCCTTCATCCTATTCTTCATCCAGGAAACTAACGCCCTGCCCTTTAATCGTGTATATTCAGTCACGTTCCCTTCTTTTTCGATCTCTTTCCGATGTACCTTCCAGGGGCCTATCGTCTGACCATAGAGAACGAGGCAGGTAGAGAGGGAAGGTCTTTTTATATATTCCATCAATGCTTCCACCTTCTCCTCATCCATGCGATCAGCTTCGCGGACGAGAACAAATCGATACGGAGAAAGCATCGGGAGCGTCTGTGCGGCCCGGACGATCTCCTGGCCGCTGTGTTCTTCTCCGTCAAAAAGATGGAAGTTAAATCCTCTTTCTTTTGGAGAAAGTGTTTGATTTAAAAGTTTCTGAATTTCCTCTTCGATGAGGTAGTCCTCAGGCCCGAATAGAAAATAGACCGTGTAAATGTCTGAGGTTGCTTTGGCTTTCATTCTATAACGTCATTCCTTTTTAAATTCGATTATCTCTTTTTCTATTTCGGGATAGATATTATCAATCTCTTTTTGGATTTCTATCGTCTTGGCCAATGCAGTGACAACTTTGCAGTAGTGCTTGATGTCATCCAGTGATAAGATTCGTCCTTCTTTTCTTCGGTCTTTCAACCACTTGTCACAAACCCGATAACCGCCGATTTGATATTGCCAGACCTCAGGTAAAATGCCTTCAAAATACTGGTCATTATTTATATAGACTTTTCCTTTCCAATATTTAACCTTTTCAACCTTGTTGCCTCCTTTGCCCTGAAATCTTGCAACCGGTGAATCAACTTCCGCCGATTTAAGCAGGTGCAAGTCAACAAGCCTGTTTCCGTATTCGGACATATTCCTGAACAGTTTATAGTCCTTTGTAAACGGAACCCTCGGAAAGTCTATCTTCAGAAACTCTGCATATTTCCCCCTGTATGTCTTGGAATAAAGAACAGCGTAGATGTAACTGAAGATTTCTTCAGGGATGACTTCTTCTCTATAGGTTTTAAATAAGGACTTGAAGATGTCAGGTTTAATGTTTGGCTCTCTAACCTCCCCCTTGGCGTGAAACAAGCCTTTCCCTTCTTGTGGCGGATATACGTATAAAGGGAAAACATAAGACTGGATTGTTGACTCACCACATTTCATTTCGACAAGGGTATCACAACAGAAGAAATGATTTACAATTAATGCCTTGGTGTTCCTTGCAGATATTAAACCAAAATTATCTTTAAGGAAATGGCGCATCATTTCTTGTCTTGCATCACCTCTCGCAATAAGATTTGGCTGATAGTAAATCCATCTTATATCAAAAGGGCGATACGAAAATCTATGGAATTGGTTTCTCCAATTTTCATTGCTGCGAACCTTGTCTCTCTCTCGTGCAGTATTCCAATGGTCACCGTCTTTCAGATGATAAGTTGTGCTGAACAACTCGTCATCCAACTTGGTCTCCCTCATGGTCTGGATTCTTCTTTCCAAGACTTTTTTATCAATATCTGTTAGGAAGTGGTCACGCCTGGTCTTTACGCCGCTCGAAAAGACATTAAACACTTTTGTGGTAGAAACGAACGTGTCATATATGCTCCGCAACGAGAAATCCTTTTCATCAAAGAAGTAATGGGGTTCTGTTGGTTTTAGTTTTTTCCATTTTGTTGTCTGGGAGTCAGAAGCGTTTAAATAGCTGTATTTAGTTTCTCTTAAGCCGTACACATCCTGATAAAAGACCCTGCATTCTTTCACATGTTTCTCTCTTTTGATGAACAATGCTATAGACACGCCCTGTTGAATGTCAAAGACATTTTCATCCTTGCTCCCATCAGGAGACTTTTCACCGAACCGGCTACTCCCATGAAGATTTAGGACGTATATTTCATCGAAACTCTCAAATAATTTCTTCCTCATTCCTCTATGGATTAACCCTGAAAGGTATGAGTTATTAGTTATTATTCCTATAATGCCCTTGCCCTCACGGTCAATCTTCCAGTGGGCAAACCGGATAAACTTTATGTAGTCATCCGAAAGGGGCTGTATGTTTTTTTCTTTAAGGACATCTTCTTTATAGACTTGCATTTCATGTTCTATGAACTCAGACTTGTTGACAGAAATTTTGGAATATGGGGGATTGCCTAATATCACCAATATAGGCTGTTCTTTCTTGACCTTTCCTGCAAGGTGTGATTCTTCGGACAGGGAAGCCATTCCCGGTAGTTCTGTCTGCGCAAGTTCCTCCATCTCAAGCGTATTCGTAAGGTATAATTTAACCCTGTCATCCTTCTGCAATCTGTATCCTAATTCTTCCAACAGGAAGGACATCTTTAAATGACCTACTGCATACGGAGCCATCATCAATTCAAAGGCGTAAAAGTTTCTCAGGATATGGTCTGTTATGAAATTCTCTCTGCCGCCCTCTCCGTATTTCGATACAAATTCACCGACAGCCAGTTTAGCCGTCTCTGCCAAAAAGGTAAGCGTCCCAGCAGCAGGGTCTAGGACCGTGACATTTTTGTCTGCGAAGCCGTCCGGTTTCCTGAATTGTTCCTTCAAGATACTGTGCAATGACCGGACGATATAAGAAACCACCGGTTCGGGAGTGTAATATACGCCCCTCATCTCCCTTGTTTGGGGGTCATATTCAGATAGGAAGGTTTCATAGAAATGAACGATAGGGTCTTTTCCTTTACCCTCATGGAAATATTGATGCAACAGATTGTTCGCGTCCGTAACAGATAGGACTTCGGATATATCATCAATAATCCATTCCATCTGTTGAGGGAGTGACCCTAAAGAAACAAACTGAAAAACATCTCTCAGGATACCGATCGTCTGAGGGATATTGTCATAGGCAAGTTTTCGGTTAAATCCGTTCTTGGACCGTATCCTTGCTGCAAATAGTCCATAGGTGATGGTCTGCGCATAAAGGTCTGAAAATTCATTCTCTGTAAGACTGTTGATTAAGTAATCTTTGAAAGCCTTGTAAAAGCCCCTGATAAATCCTTTGCCTGTCTGTTCTTCTTCCCTGAGTTCCTGCGCTATAACCTCATCCTTCAAGAAGCGTGTTCTTTTGGCAAGTTCTATTGCAAGGGTCTTTGCATCATATACTTTTGGGAAAGAGAAGGAGAAGAATTTCTCAAGTAATTTGGCAAAATCAGATTCATTTTCAACTTGGGGGATGGTTTTAAGTTTATGCAACATAAAAGGTCTGGCAATGGATACTTTGTCGAACAAGGTTCCATTGCGATAAAGCCTAAATTCAAAAAAGTTGGTTAATATCAAGTTAGGAAAGATATGAAGATACCGTTTTAATTGGTCGGTTGTTTCTATTAGGTCTAAATATTCAATTGTGGGTGCTTTGGCTTCAATATAACCAACGATGTGTTGTTTTCCGTCCCATATTCTAAAATCGGGGTTACCGGCTTCTGTTTTTTTAGGGAGCGTCGTAATATGAAATTTCTTTTTTTCAATAGAATCTCCATAAGTCTTTAAAAGGTCTTCTAACGTTGAATAATAACTAACTTCCGTAGCATCGCCAGTCTTGCTGACTTCAAATATTTTCTTCAAGTAAGATTTCAGCATATGTTCGGACATCTTTGACCACTTTCCGTTAAATAGAGGACCTCTAAAACCTACTTCATGCGCTCAGATTATAACTTATGGGGGTATATGTCAAACGCAACCTGGGCTGGGCTTGATTAACAATCCTCTTCAGTTCATGGTCTTTTCTTACTCCCCTCATAGAGGTCATACTCCAACAATCTACACTCGATGGGGCCGTTGTAAAAAGGAATTCTTCTTTTTGTCCTTAACCCTACTTTTTTTGCCAGGTCGAGATTACCGGTAAATACGTACCCCGTATACCCATTACATTTCTTTTTAAAGAAATCCCCAATCCCTTTGTAATTCTCCTTTAACTTTTCCATTTCCCCCAGCCGCTCACCATATTCTGGGTTCAGGACAACCACTCCTCCCCCACCCGGGACAGGCGTTTCCGAAAAGTCACATACACCAAACTCAATGAAACGATTCACACCTGCTGTCGTCGCATTCCTCTTTCCTGCCTCAACAGCCTGCTGACTGATATCCGTGGCAATAATCCTTCCATTCAACTTTTCCTTCGCCTCTGCTCTTATTTTCCTGCGGAGAGCTTTCCATGAAGATTCATCAAACCCTTTCAAATGCATAAAACCATAATTGCTCCTCAATAAGCCTGGAGCCCTACCAAGAGCGATCAATGCGGCCTCGATGGCAAGCGTTCCACTGCCGCACATCGGATTGACAAAATTCCCATTGCCCATCCATCCAGTTGCCAGGACAACAGCCGCCGAGAGGGTCTCCTGCATCGGCGCCCTGAGAGGGATCATTCTGTACCCACGCCTGGAGAGAGGTTCTCCGGACGCATCGAGAAAAACTTGACAAAGATTACTCCTCCAGTAGAGATGAATCACAACCCTGTCTCTTTCAGAACCGGTATCAGGTCTGCGCCCACGCTTTTCTTTAATCCTGTCCACCACGGCATCCTTGCATTTCACATTTGCAAACCTTGAATCCTTAATAGTCGGGTTGTGAACAGAAGAGGTGACAGAAAAATAACTATCCTCTGAAATAAAATCTTCCCAACTGATTCGTGATATCCTTTTATAAAGATCGTCAGGAGTCTTCGCATTGAATGACTCGAGAAGAAAAAGAAGTCGCTGTCCTGTTCGGATCAGCAGGTTGAGTCTTAATGTGTCCTCCATCGTCCCTTCCGTCTCGACCTCTGCCTTTCCCTCTGATAAGACTGGAAACCCTAAGGAAAGAATCTCCTGCTTTAGAAAGGGCGAAACTCCCTTAGCACAAGTAATGACGATCCTGCTCTTTTTTGACCAAAAAGACATAGGGATCTCGATATACCCAAATATTCTATGAATTCGGAATGCAAGGGTTCAAAGAAATGCAAATTGCTTATTATTATAAGCAAAAAAATATTTATTTCAATTGCCATTTGTTATATAAATTGGTAAAATTTAACATAATGAAAAAGGATCCGCATATCCTTAAATTATCTTCGGACGATGAGAAAAAGGAGCTTGAGTTCGAACTCGACTACCTCTCCTCATTGACCTTTGAAGAGCGGCTCAAGATGATGAGAGAAAAATCAAGAGAAATGTTAAAGCAAATGATTGATCATGGACATCGAAGAGCTGTTGAAATCATTAAACGCCCATAATGTTGAATTTGTCATCATCGGAGCAACCGCTTTTCCCATCCATGGATATGCGAGGGCAACCCTTGATATTGATATTTTTATCCACCCCGAACTTGAGAATGCGGGCCGCACACTCGATGCCCTTCGAGATTTTGGCTATGACACGGCTGAGATCACTGTCGAAGATTTATTGACACGGAAAGTATTGATTCGCCAATATCTGGTAGAGACAGATATCCATCCTTTTGTCACTGGAATCACATTCGATCAAGTATGGAAAAACCGGATTCCCGGAACTTTTGGGAAGGAAAAAGCTTACTATGCCTCTTTGGATGACCTCATCGTGATGAAGGAATCTGCCGGGAGACCAAAGGATCTCGAAGATCTTAAAGTCCTAAAAATCCTCAAAGAGAAGAGAAATAAATAAAAAACAAGAGATTCCTTCTTCTCTGCCACTTTTTTAAAGTTCTTCAGGGGTAAAAGCCACCACTTCATCAATCATCTCGGCATCCCCAAAAACCATGACCAGCCGATCCACCCCGAGTGCGATGCCAGCCGATGGAGGCATATTGTCTAATTCGGCTAAGAATTTATCGGGCATCGGATAGATGCATTTGCCAAGGCATTGGCGATTTTCATTTTCTACGTGAAAACGCTTTCTTTGCTCTTTTGAATCAACCAATTCCGAAAAACCATTAGCCAGCTCCAAACCACCGATATAAAGTTCAAAACGTTCTGCAACAGTTTGATCTTCCCGCTTCAGCCGGGCGAGTGCTCCACGCTGAGCAGGGTAATCATAAATAAATGTCGGTTTTTCTACTCCTAGTCTCGGCTCAATGTCCTGAACCATGATTTCATCAAAAAGGTTTCGCTCCAGTGCTTCAGTCACGGAGGTCTGGGTGTAACCATGAAATGCCTCCTTGACAGAAATTCTTTCCCATGGCTCGGACAGATCAATCTTATGACCACGGAAAACGATATCTTGCCCCAAACCAACAGCCCTGTCCACGGATCGGATCAATTCCTCACATTCCTCCATCAAAGAACGGTAGTCACCACCTGCTCTATACCACTCCAGAAGAGTAAATTCAGGGAGGTGCAGGCTCCCTCGCTCTCTTTCTCTCCAGCACCGGCAGATTTGAAAGATCTTCCCATATCCTGCTGCCATCATACGTTTCATACAAATTTCGGGAGAGGTGTGAAGGAACCATGTATCGGAGGGAACGGCATCAATATGAGATTCTGGTGCAGGGGTGGCAATTCGGTGGGGGGTCTCTACTTCCAGATAGCCTTTTTCAATAAAAAACTGCCTGATCCCCTGTAGGACACGTGCCCTTTGTTGAAGGTTTTCTTTGCGTCTTGCAAGTGGCCAGTTTTTCGCCACGAACCTACTCTTTGACCCTTTTCGAAAATTCACCCGTTCGGGTATCAATGGTAATCAGCTCACCTTCTTCGATGAACGGAGGGACGCGAAGTACATAGCCGGTTTCTAACGTAGCGGGCTTGAAATCCGCCTTCGAGGTATCTCCTCTCACCCAAGGCTCCGTCTTAATTACCCTGAGATTGACGAAGTTCGGCAACTCGACCCCAATCGCTCTATCTCCGAACAACAGGACCTCCACATTAAAATTTTCGATCAGAAAGTTCTTGGCATCCCCCAGAGATTCCTCGTTGATAATGATCTGTTCGTAGGTTTCATTATCCATGAAGTGATAGTGATCACCTTCCTTATAAAGAAATTGCATGGCTCGTTCTTCTAATGAAGCGGGCTCGAAGGTTTCTCCCTCACGATACGTTCTATCAATACTTAAGCCCGTGATCATATTCCTCAGTTTCGTCCGATAAAGGGCTTGGCCCTTGCCGGGTTTGGAAAATTCGAAAGCCGTCACGATGTACGGTTCTCCATCAATGATGACTTTCAAGCCCTTTCTTAAATCCGAAGCAGTATACATAGCTTATTCTTTTTCCCTCATCCCCTTCCGCCCTCAAGGGGCAAAGGTAAGCCTGCTTGCCCTGCCTATTGCAGGCAGGCGCAGGCAGGGGTGGGGGTAAATCTTCATTCCGTCAAAAATTATAAAAGAAACGCTCTCGAATTCGTTCCGCCATGGATCCTGCCGTCTTTTGAATGGCAGCTTGTTTAGCCGCTTCGTTGGTAACACCACTGGATGAAGCCCGAAACCATTGGCTTTCACTCAAACCATTCTCCTCCCAAAGGACCTTCCCGGTCCGGTCCTTCAGAGATAAACCGACGACGATACCGATCTGATATTGCAAAACAAAACCAGATTTATCATAAGCAACTGAATAGGTGGTAAAAGATCCGACAACACCTTCCAAAATGGCATCTGCTTCTGCCCGGCTTACGACCTTCACCCTTCTATCTTGGATGAACTCGTTCAAAAAAGCTTGAGTGAATGGGATTTCAATTCCAGGCTCAAAGGTATTGTTTTTGAACGTTGGGATGGCAATGGAACTGAGACCTGGTGGAACATGTGTCTCCTTACCGACCATCTGGTATCCACAGGCCACTAGCAGAACCAGGCTGATAATTGATAACCACCTGTAATTTCGGATTTCGGATTGCGGATTGGGGAATTTCTCTGTGGTTGAGTTAACAGGTAAAGACCCTAAACTGACATTCTGGATTCTGTCTTCTGTATTCATCTTTTCCGTTCTTAACATACAATATTGACCAGTTTTTTGGGCACGAGGATCACCCGTTTGATCTCCTTACCTTCAAGCAATTTCCGAATTCTCTCACTTTTTAATGCCCAGGCCTTTACTTCCTCCCCCCCATACGAGGCAGGAATAGTCATCCGATCCCTCAATTTTCCATTCACCTGAATGACCATCAAGACTTCATCTTCCAAAACGGCTTCCGGGTCGTAATCGGGCCATCGGGTTTTGACGATCGATTCCCGATTCCCCAGCGCTTCCCAGAGCTCTTCGGCAAAGTGAGGGACAAAGGGCGAGAGCAAAACGACCACTGTCTCAAGCGCCTCGCGCAATACCCTTCTGGAAATATCATCGGCGTTGTCTTTGACCTCCGAAACGTAGATCTCATTCACCAATTCCATGACGGCACTGATCGCGGTGTTAAAATGGAATCGTTCAATGTCTTCCGTGACCCTTTTGATCGTTTTGTGGGTCTTCTGCCGTAGAGATTTTTGACCTCCCTCAAGGACTGTTCCGAAAGGAAGTGGTTTTACATTTTCAAGATGACGATGCTGCTCATAAAAGAGTCTCCAGACCCGATTGAGGAAACGGGCAGACCCGTCCACTCCCTGGTCGCTCCAATCCAAATCCTTCTCAGGCGGAGAAGCGAAGAGGCAAAACATCCTGGCCGTATCCGCACCGTATTTCTCAATCAAGTATTCAGGGTCGACCACGTTCTTCTTGGATTTGGACATCTTTTCAAGCCTTCCGATAGAGATGAGGCTGCCGCACTTTCGGCAACGAATCGTCTCTCCCTGCCCCTCCATCTCATCGGGGAAGAGATAACCATCCTTGGCACACTCGTATACTTCTTTACAAACCATCCCCTGAGTCAAAAGGTTTGTGAACGGCTCATCGACGCTTACCCATCCCATCTCTTTTAGAACACGGGTGAAAAATCGGGAATAGAGAAGGTGCAGAATCGCATGTTCAATCCCTCCAATGTATTGATCCACGGGCATCCAGTAATCCACCCGTTTTTTGTCTAAAGGACCCTTATCATAGTCAGGGCATGCAAACCGATCGAAATACCAAGAGGACTCGACAAAGGTATCCATGGTGTCTGTCTCCCTTCGGCCTGGCCCCCCACATTGAGGGCACCGGGTTTCCACAAACTCTTTTAACCCAGAAAGAGGCGACTTTCCCATCCCGGTGATCTCTATATTGGAGGGAAGGACGACAGGAAGATCTTTTTCGGGGACGGGGACAGTTCCACATCGCCCGCAGTAAATGATGGGGATGGGCGCTCCCCAATAACGCTGTCTGGAAATGCCCCAATCCCTTAATCGATAACTGATTCTGCTTCCACCGAGTCCCTTCTCATCGAGATATTGAGCGATTTTCTCTCTTGCTTTAATGCTATCCATTCCGTTAAATTGACCGGAGTTGACCAGAAAGCCTTCTCCTTCATAAGCCTCCGTCATCGTGTTAGCATCCAGAACTCGATCCTCTGGTTGGACGACCACAATCAAAGGGAGTCCGAGTTTCTTCGCAAATTCAAAGTCTCTCTGGTCGTGGGTGGGCACAGCCATCACTGCTCCCGTTCCATACTCCATCAAAACAAAATTGGCAACGAAAATGGGCATCCGGGCCTGGGTCACCGGATTCAGGCAATAACCTCCGGTGAAAACACCCTCCTTTTCTGTCGTCTCAGCGGTCCTCTTTATCTTGTCCTGCCGTCTCATTCTTTCGACGAATTCTTGTACCGCCTGCTCCTGTGAGGTCCCTTTGGAGAGGCTCAGGGCAAGGGGGTGTTCGGGTGCCAAACTCATGAATGTTGCGCCAAATACTGTATCCTGCCGGGTGGTGAAGACTTTAATGACCTCTTTCGAATGCTCCAAAGGAAAATGAATTTCAGCGCCGATGGACTTTCCAATCCAGTTGCGTTGCATGGTGAGAACCCGTTCGGGCCATCCAGGAAGTTTATCGCACCATTCGAGAAGTTCTTCTGCGTATGCCGTGATTTTAAAGAACCATTGATCCAGCTCTTTCTGTGTGACACCTGGATCATCGGCATGGCCTCGCCAGCATGTCCCGTCGCTCATCACCTGTTCATTCGCCAAAACGGTGTTGCAGATCTCACACCAATTAACAAAGGACCTCCTTTTATAGGCCAATCCCCTCTCATACATTCTTACGAAGAAGAGTTGCTCCCATTTGTAATAGGATACGTCACAGGTAGCAAACTCCCGATCCCAGTCATAGCTGAAGCCCATCCGCTTCAACTGACTTCTCATGGTACCAATGTTCTCGTAAGTCCATTTGGCAGGGTGAACTCCACGCTCCATCGCAGCGTTTTCCGCAGGCATGCCAAAGGCATCCCAGCCCATGGGGTGTAGGACATTAAAGCCTTTCATCTTTTTGTAGCGGGCAACAACATCCCCGATAGAGTAATTCCGTACGTGGCCCATGTGGATCTTGCCCGACGGATAGGGGAACATTTCAAGAAGATAATATTTCTCTTTATTCCGGTCCTCCGTCACCTTAAAGAGATTCTGAATTTCCCAGATCTTCTGCCACTTCTTTTCAATCTCTTCGTGGTGATAACGTTGCTTCATGCCATTCCCCGATTTATAGTCCAGAGTTCGGAGTTCTTAGTCCAGAGTAAACTCTCATTTCCTAACTAATTTTTTTTCTTGTAACTCTTAATTCCGAACTCTTAACTCTAAACTAATTTTCTCATCCTCTCATCATCCTCCGGATTCGGAGTCTCAAAGCATTGAGCCGGATGAACCCTTCCGCATCTTTCTGATTATAGACGATATCCTTCTCAAAGGTAGCGAAGGCTCCATGGTAGAGAGATTTTTCTGACTTCCGGCCGATCACGGTACAGTTCCCTTTGTAGAGTTTCAGGCGAACCGTTCCGGTCACATCCTTCTGTGTCTCATCGATCGCTTTCTTCAAAATCTCCATCTCCGGTGAAAACCAGTATCCATAATAGATCAATTCCGATATCTTGGGGATCAGGCTATCCCGAAAATGCATGACCTCTCTGTCCATGGTCATTGATTCGATGGCTCGATGGGCAATGTGAAGGATCGTTCCCCCCGGAGTTTCATAGACTCCTCTTGATTTCATCCCTACGTAACGATTCTCCACCATATCGACCCGGCCGATTCCGTTTCGACCTCCCAACTCATTCAATTGGGACAACAGGACGGCAGGAGAAAGTCCCTTTCCGTCGATCCGTTTTGGAACGCCATCTTCAAAATCGATTTCAATCACTGTGGGGCGGTCAGGTGCCTTTTCTGGAGAGACGGAGAGAACAAACATATTCTTTGGCGGCTCAGCCCAAGGATCTTCAAGAATTCCTCCTTCGAAACTGATGTGCAGGAGATTTCGGTCAGAAGAATAAGGCTTCTCTTTTGTCACGGGGATGGGAATTCCGTTTTCCCGAGCATAGGCGATCAAATCCTCTCTCGACTTAAATTGCCATTCCCGCCAAGGAGAGATCACCCGAATGTAAGGATTAAGCGCATAGTAGGTCAATTCAAATCGGACCTGATCGTTCCCCTTCCCTGTAGCCCCATGAGCCACGGCATCTGCCCCCTCTAATTGGGCTATCTCCACCTGCCTCTTGGCGATTAAGGGCCGAGCGATGGAAGTGCCGAGGAGATAAGTTCCCTCATAGATGGCATTGGCTTTTATTGCTGTCAAGACATAATCCCGAACGAACTCCTCCCTGAGGTCCTCAATATAGACCTTACTGGCACCTGTGGCTCTGGCCTTTTCTTCCAGGTGATTCAATTCTTCGGCCTGGCCGATATCTGCAGTGAAAGCGATCACCTCACACCCAAATTCATTTTTCAACCATTTCAAAATGATAGAGGTGTCCAGGCCCCCGGAATAAGCCAGGACTACCTTCTTCACTACGCCTTTCATGGAAACCCCCTTATCAATTTCCGATTTCGGATTGCGGAATTCGGATTATAGTAACTTGGATTCAAAGCTTCGCAGTCCGGATTCAACATTCTGTATTATAAGAATATTTCCACCAATTTCGGAATTCGCGACAAAAGCACTTGAATTTACATTCCGCAATCCGCATTCGGTACTCCGCAATTGAAAAAGACTTCCTCTAAAGCCTTGACCACTCGGTCGACTTCTTCCTTAGTGACAATCAGCGGAGGAAGGAACCGGAGCACATTTCCCATGGTGCAGTTGATGAGAATTCCTCTCTGCATCATCTCCGTGACAATAGAACCCCCCTCCATCTTCAACTCCATGCCAAGGATCAAACCTTTCCCTCGAACCTCCTCAACGAAAGGAAATTTTTTCTTGATCTTCTCGAGCTGCGACAGGAAGTAATCTCCTACGTTTCGGCAATTCTCCAATATCCCTTCGTCCAAAAAGGCTGTCAAGGCGGCTACACCCGCTGCGGTGGCCAAGGGATTCCCTCCAAAGGTGGAGGCATGGTCACCTGGGTTAAAACTCTCAGCGATTCCTTTCTTGATCAATAAAGCTCCAATGGGGACTCCTCCTGCCAATGATTTGGCAAGCGTGAGGATATCGGGTTCAACCCCGTCATGCTCATAAGCAAAGAGTTTCCCCGTCCGGCCCATCCCCACTTGGACCTCATCAAAGATGAGGAGGAGCCCCTTCTCATCACAGATCTCACGGAGCGCTTTCAGATAACCCTCTGAAGGGCAGTTCACTCCTCCTTCTCCCTGGATGGGTTCCAACATGACAGCACAGGTTTTCGAATTGATGCCCTTCTTCACTGCCCCGATATTGTTGAAGGGGACATATTTGAACCCAGGCATCAGAGGTTCATACCCTTTGTGGAACTTCTCTTGACCCGTTGCGGTCAGGGTGGCCAGAGTCCTGCCGTGGAAGGATCGCTCCATGGTGATGATCTCATATCGATCCTTTCCCATCTTCTCCTTTGCATATTTCCGGGCCAATTTCATTGCACCTTCATTGGCCTCAGCCCCGCTATTGCAGAAGAAGACTTTATCAGCAAAGGAGTGCTTACAAAGAAGAGAAGCGAGCTGGATCTGAGGTTCGATATAATACAGGTTTGAGACATGGATCAGTCTTTCTGACTGATCTTGAATGGCCTTGACAACTTTCGGGTGGCAGTGGCCTAAACTGCATACCCCCAGGCCCGATACAAAATCCAAATATTCTTTGCCCTCCATATCCCAAACCCGAGTTCCCTTCCCTCTGACCAGAAGCACGGGATAACGGGCATAGGTATTGGCCACGTATTTTTCCGATAACATCATCATGGTTTGAGAATCCATCTGCATCTCGAAAAAATCAGTTTGGAGTGATTAGTCCGGTGTCCGGAGTATCTATTTTAAATCTCCGAACTCCCGAACTCCGAACTCAAAACTTCTTATTCTCTCGTGATCTGTGTCCCAATCCCTATATCCGTAAAAATCTCCAACAGGATCGCATGCTCCACCCTTCCATCAATGATATGGGTTTTGGCCACCCCTTCTTCTAAGGCATTGAGGCAGCAATTTACCTTTGGAATCATTCCGGACGAGATGACTTTTTGGGTGATTAATCGCTTTGCTCGTCCAACATCGAGCGTGGCCATCAACCGATGTCTCCCATCCATCACTCCCTCCACATCGGTAAGTAATATCAATTTTTCCGCCTTTAGCGCAGAGGCTATCTTCCCAGCCGCCAGATCCGCATTGATATTGTAGGTCTCTCCTTCGTCCCCTACGCCCACCGGTGCAATGACCGGAATGAAATTCTCCTTCTCCAAGGCCTCGATCACCCCAGGGTTGATGGCCTTTACTTCCCCCACCATTCCGATGTCAATGATTTCGGGCATTTCACCCTTACCGCGACGCTTCGTCAATTGCAATTTCTTGGCGGTGATGAGATGTCCGTCTTTTCCGCTCAGCCCGACGGCTTTCCCTCCCTGTTGGTTGATCAAGGCAACAATCTCTTTATTTACCTTCCCGACGAGGACCATTTCCACGACATCCATCGTCTCTCCGTCTGTTACCCTCATCCCCTCTACGAAATAAGATTTCTTCCCTACCTTGGTCAACATTTCACCGATCTGAGGCCCCCCCCCGTGGACGACAACAGGGTTAAGGCCGATATATTTCAAAAGAACGACATCGAGAGCGAAGCTCCGCTTCATTCTCTCTTCCTCCATGGTGCTCCCGCCATACTTAATCACGATGGTTTTGTCATAGAATCGCCGAATATATGGAAGGGCCTCCAGAAGTACCTTGGCTTTATCAATGGCGTTTCCCATAACGATGATCCCTCGCGTTAGTTCGGAAACCTTTTTCTTCGTGTCCGTGTTCGGACACGTGACACACGACACGGTCACGAATTACAAGATATACCGGCTCAGATCTTCATCCTCTACAAAATCTTTCAGCTTCTCTCGGACATATTTCGCATCGATCACCATGCTTTTCCCGGACATCTCAGGGGCATCAAACGAAATCTCATCCAGTAATTTTTCCATCATGGTATAGAGCCGCCTGGCTCCGATGTTCTCTGTCCTCTCATTAATGAGAGCCGCCATCTCGGCAATCTCTGCAATGCCATCCTCTTTAAAATTGACCTTGACCGACTCTGTCTCCAACAAAGCGGTGTACTGTTTGATCAGGGCGTTTTCTGGCTCGGTGAGGATTCGCACGAGATCTGCCTTACCTAAAGAATCCAATTCGACCCGGATCGGAAACCGCCCCTGAAGCTCAGGGATGAGATCCGAGGGTTTGGAAACATGGAATGCTCCGGCAGCAATAAACAAAACATGGTCTGTCTTGACCATCCCGTATTTCGTCGTCACCGTCGTCCCTTCCACAATGGGCAGGATATCCCTCTGAACGCCTTCCCGAGAAACATCCGGACCCAAGGTGGATTCCCTTCCAGCGATCTTATCAATTTCGTCAAGGAAGATAATTCCCGATTGTTCGACCCGCTCAATGGCCTGTTTGATGACGGAGTCCATATCGATCAGTTTATACGCCTCCTCCTGGGAGAGGATGGTGACTGCTTCCGGAACCTTCACCTTTCTCTGCTTTTTCTTCTTCGGAAAGAGACTCCCAAACATATCTTTGATGTTGACATCCATCTCTTCCAATCCAGAGGCAGAAAAGATCTCGACAATAGGAAGGTTTCGGTCCACAATCTCCACATCCACATACTTGTCATTTAACTTCCCGGCCTTCAGCAACTTTCGCAGTTTTTCGCGAGTAGCTCGCTGATCTTCGCCTTCCTTCTGTGTCCCCTTCCCAGAGGAAGGGAGGAGCAAATCCAGGAGCCGCTCTTCAGCTATCTCCTCTGCTCTCTGTCGGACCTTTTGGGACTCCTCCGCTTTCATCATATTGACAGCCAGCTCCGTGAGATCCCTGATCATCGACTCCACATCCCTGCCTACATAACCCACTTCTGTAAATTTCGATGCCTCAATCTTCAGAAAAGGAGCCTGGGCCAATTTAGCCAACCTTCGAGCGATCTCTGTCTTACCGACCCCCGTGGGGCCAATCATAATGATGTTCTTGGGCGCAATTTCGTCCCGGAGAGGCTCCGGAACCTGTTGACGTCTCCAACGGTTTCTCAATGCAATGGCCACCGCTCTCTTCGCATCCGTCTGCCCGACAATGTATTTATCCAGTTCGGACACGATCTCCCGGGGGGTGAAGGTCTTCATCACAATTCCTCCACGATGATTTGATCATTCGTATAAATGCAGATGGAGGCAGCGATCTTCATCGCCTCTACAGCGATGGCCCTGGCATCCAAATTTGAAAACTCAACCAATGCCTTGGCAGCAGCATGGGCATAAGGACCGCCACTTCCAATGGCCGTCACCCCATCGTCGGGCTCAATGACATCCCCATTTCCGGAGATGACGAGCGTGTGTTCAGAGTCGGCGATGATGAGCAAGGCCTCCAACCTACGGAGGATCCGATCCGTTCTCCAATCTTTGGCCAATTCCACGGCTGCCCTGAGTAGATTCCCGCTGAACTGGTCCAGTTTTTCCTCAAACTTTGCGAAAAGGGTGAAAGCATCTGCCGTGGCCCCTGCAAAACCAGCGAGAACTTTATCATGGTAAATCCTTCGAACCTTCCTGGCAGTATGCTTCATGATGGTGTGTTCAAGAGACACCTGACCGTCCCCTGCCATGACCACCTTTCCTTTGTGCCGAACTGATAGAACCGTCGTACCCCGTATCTTGTGCATTGCTTCAGTCCTCATTTTCATCCCTTTCCCCACTCTCACCAGTCTTACGGATTTAAAATCCCAAATCCCAATTTCCAAATCCCAAATAAATTCCAACCTCCAATTCCCAATAATGAAAATGATTTTGTTTCGAATTTGGAAATTTGATCATTGGAATCTATTTGTAATTTGGCCTGCCTGCGCGAAGCCCCGCCTGCCAAAGCCTTGTGCGGCGGGCAGGCGCTTCGGCGAAGGCAGGTGCTTGAGGCTTGGTGTTTACCCCTTATTCCCGTCATTTTTCCGATCCGCACTCCTGAAACTGCGAGGATGGGCCTTGTCATAGACCTCCATCAATTTCCCCATACTGACGTGGGTATATCTCTGGGTGGTCGAGAGGCTCGAATGTCCTAACATCTCCTGAATCTCCCGGATATCAGCCCCGGCATCCAAAAGATGCGTTGCAAACGTGTGACGGAGGCTGTGAGGGCTGACTTTTCGGAAAATGCCCGAATGTCTTACATACTTCTTAACCAATCTTCCCACACTCCGTGCAGTCAATCTCCCTCCTAAGGAGTTGACAAAAATAGGGCCATCTCCCTTTACCATTCCTCGTTCTTCCAAATAGGACTTCGTTGCCTCTATGGCTTTCATACCGACCGGGACGATGCGCTCTTTCCTTCCCTTCCCCATCACTCTCACGATGCCCAAGTCCAGATCCAATTGATCCGAATTCAATCCCACCAACTCGCTGACACGCAATCCGCTGGAATAAAGAAGTTCTAAAATGGCTCGATCCCTTAAACCCTTCTCCTTCGACCCTTCTGAAGGCCTTTCAGAAATACTCTTGGGTGATTCCATCAACCGGAAGGCCTCATCCACAGTGAGCGTGGTGGGAAGGGTCTTCTCCACCTTCGGAGTCGAAACGCTTTTGGCCGGGTTAGAAGGAATCACTTGCTCTCTGACCAAATATTTAAAAAAAGAGCGCAGCGTGGAAATCTTTCTGGCGATGGAACTCTTCTTATTTTTCCGGTGGAGGAAGCTTAAATATTTTCGAATGGCTATGCGATCCACTTTTTCTATCTCCACTTCCCCCGTAGGACTAAGATACATTCCCAAACTCTTCAAAAAATCCTCAAATCCCTCTAAATCCCTTCGGTAACATCGACAGGTATGAGGTGAGGCGTTCTTTTCAACAGACAGATAATGTATAAATTGATGGATGAAACCACGCTTATCAACAAACCGAGAAGCCATTCATCCCCTCATTGGTCATCCCTTCAGACATCATGTAAGTTATGAAAATATTATTAAAAATTAATTCTATAACACAATCCCTAAATTTATCAATATTTTTCTCATTGACATTCCTTAAGTTTTCCGTATACACTTGAATTGTTAATGCCAATTTCAAGAAAAGGAGGTGATAAGAATGGCAGAACCAAGAGTCGCGAGGGTGACCGAAATTATTGCGGGTTCTTCAAAGGGTTTCGAGGATGCCATCAAGGTTGGCTTTGCAAGAGCGGCAAAGACCTTAAGGGGTATCACCGGAATGCGTGTTGCTGAAATGCGGGTGGCAGTGGAAAATTCTAAAATTATCGAATACAGGGTCAGGTTGGAAATCATTTTCGTCCTCGAAACCTAATGACTTATCTATCTAACATTTACCAACCCTGCTTGCCCCGCCCTCCGTCGGGACCGGGGCCGGCAGGCAAGCGTAAAGAGGACTAAAAATGAAAGGCCCTATCTTCAAAGCTGAGGTAGGGCCTTTCTGTTTTCAGATCCCCATTTCTCATTGAATGGTAATAAAAACCCAGAAAATTCAGGGCTTAAGTTCTCTCCTTGATTACTTTCCGCAGCTCCTCTTTACTTGCGACTGCGGTTCCGACCTTTCCAACGACAATCCCCGCCGCATAGTTCGCTAAACTCGCTGCATCTTTAACCCTCACACGAGGCCCTGTTCCTAAAGCAAGAGCCATCGTTCCAATCACCGTATCTCCGGCACCCGTCACATCATAAACCTCTTTGGCGACCGTGGGGACAGGATAGGGTTGCTGATGAGGCTCGAAAATCGTCATTCCCTTTTCTCCTTGCGTGATGACTAAAGCGTTACACTTCAACCTCTTCAACAGGTTCCTCCCCATTCTCTCCACTGAGAATTGATCGGTGACAGAGATCCTTGATGCTTCACTCGCCTCATTGGTATTCGGGGTAATCACGGTGGCTCCTTTATAAAAAAAGAAAGTTTTTAGCTTCGGATCAACCATGATCAATTTCTTTGAATGCCTCGCTTTTCTGATGATGGTTTGAATCAGCGTTCTCGTCAACAAACCTTTCCCGTAATCAGAAATCACGATCCCGTCGAAATCTTCAATTTTGTCCGTCAAAAACTTCGATAGATTTCTGAAGGTAGAAACCTTGGGGTGATCGGTCGTCTCCCGATCAACTCGAACCAATTGTTGGTAATGTGGATGGTGAGCGATGATCCTGGTCTTAACCGTCGTCTGTCTCCCTTGTTCAAAAAATATCCCTTGCGTTTGAATTCCCCTTTCAACAATTCTTTTATATATTTTCTTCCCATTCTCGTCATCACCCACAATGCCACAGAGCGATACGATCCCTCCAAGTGAACGAATATTATGCGCAACATTGGCAGCCCCTCCAAGGTTAAAATCCTCTGTTTCCACAATGATGACTGGAACGGGAGCCTCTGGGGATATCCGAGAGACTTTTCCCAAAATGGATCGGTCCATCATAATATCACCCACCACCAAGAGTTTTACCCGAGGAAAATTGTTCAATATGGATTCCAGCTTTTTCCGTTCACTCATCCTGATCATTTCATCTATCCTTTTAATACTTTTTTCGCTTCTGAAAAAATTCAACCGTCTTTTTCAATCCGATCTCGATTTCAACCTTTGGCTCATAATTGATCATTTCTTTTCCCTTGCGGATATCGGCCAAGGAGTGTCTTACATCCCCTTTCCGAGGTTCTTGATAAATAGGGGATACCTTCGATCCGAGAATCTCTTTCAGGATATTCAGTAATTGGTTCAACGAGATTCTTTTTCCACAGGCAATATTTATGGCCTGTCCATGGAGGTGTTCTGCCGACATGGCAAGAAGATTGGCTTGAACCACATTCTCAATATAGGTAAAATCTCGAGATTGCTCTCCATCTCCGAAGATGATCGGTACACGACCCTGAACCAGGGCATCGATAAACTTCGGGATGACAGCAGAGTAGAGGGAGTTCGGGTCCTGTTTTGGGCCAAAAATATTGAAATACCTCAGGGAGATGGTTTCGAGACCATAGAGTTGGTAAAAAAGTCGGCAATATTGTTCCCCGATATATTTTTGTAAGGCATAGGGCGAGAGAGGATGGGAGGGCATTTCCTCATGCTTTGGTAAAGTAGGGGTATCGCCGTAGATGGAAGAAGAGGACGCATAGATGACTCTCTTCACCCCTTTCTCCCTGGCGGCAAGAAGAATATTCAAAGTCCCTCCTGCATTGACTGCATTCGAGGTCCCCGGATCCTCTACAGAACGCTGAACCGATGGGAGGGCACCCTGATGAAATACATATTCCATTCCCTGCACCGCTTTTTGACAGGTACTGAGGTCACGTATATCTCCTTCGACAATCTCCAGCGAAGGGTAGGTTTTGGCAAAAATCAAATTGTCTCTTTTGCCAGTGGAAAAATTATCGAGGACTCGAACAAAGTGGCCCGCTTTGAGCAAGTCCTCCGTCAGGTTTGACCCGATAAACCCCGCTCCTCCAGTCACTAATACTTTTGGCATGTTAATCTCCCGTTGTTTCTATTTAACAAAATGATCTCAATTTATCAAGGAATAATATCCCTATGATACGCAGTGTCTTGATGTAAAAAGGATAGGGAGACACTTCACTGAGATAATTACTATTCGTTCCCCTTTCCCTCGATTAATTTGACCGTTCGATCTGCTGCTAATCGGACGCCCCTCGGATTCCAATGGCTATCATCAAGAAAAAAGAGCAGGGCTGATTTTTCTTGGTATTCGTCTTCGAAGGCTTTTTGGGTATCCACGGTTTCAACCTTTCTTTTTTTCAACTCCTGAATCAGCTGTTCTAAGAATACGGGTCTTCGGGGGTTCGGCAGAAAATCGTGATAAATATTTTCTTTGTTGGGGATCGGAAGAAAGATAAAGCGAATATTCCTTTTTCTTAGAACCTGGTTATAGGCTTCGATGGTTTCGACTGCTTTATGGAGACGCTCAGCGGGCACTTCTTTATTGGCTGCCTCCCCCTGAACAAAAAGCATGGGGCCAAATTTTGAAGGAAAATGATAAAAATCCATGAGAGTTCCATTTCCTACTTTTGCCCTGACATAGTTCAGCATATTCATTTTGAAAAGACGGTCGAGTATCACCCCTACGGATTGAACCCATCTCGTTTGCTCTACTTTGTCTCTCCATTCATAAAAAGAAAGAAGCGCTTCCCTTTTTTTGGATGGTTTTGGAGGCGGCATATTGAGAATATCTCTCTCAATGAATGAAACAATGACTACCTTTGGAGAATCTTTCTTAAATCGAAGATCCTTTAGGAAAGTATTGATCGATCCCACCGGGGCGTAAGGGTACACAGGAACTTTCAATTGTTCTTCTAAAACTTCAGAGAGCATCTCTTCTTGTGTCAGCCCAATGCCGGCAATATTCGAATCGCCGATGATGACTACCTGTGGTTTCATCCCCTCCGCATCCTTTTTCCGATAGCCATAGCGGTCCGTTATCCATTTCACCCTCTTGGGGGTGGCAAAAGAGGTATGATGCGCTAAATCCCCGCTGCTTTCCAATTTTGTTACTTCCATGCAGGGGTAAAAATGCCCAGGGAAAATTGAGTGAATTTTTCTTATGAGCAAAGCCTCCCAAACCCGAAAGGCGAAAAAATCGATCGGCAAGACGAATAGTTCAATCCCGATCATGAGAAGGAAGGGACATGAGAAAAGGAAAACTTTCAAAATAAATTTTTTCATAAACCCTTCCTAAAATTGGAAATAGATAAACTCTTTGGTTCCAAAATGGCCAAACAATAGGATGGCCAAAACCATTGAATAATAGACGGCCCACCTCAGACTGATCCGCTTCTTAGATAGCCACTGGTCAAAATGATTGCCTCCTTGCAAGAGATGGATGAGCAACAATATTCCAACTGAAACAACCCCCACGACCGATTGAAATTTCAGCGGCCCAAAAAACGGAGTGGCCTTAGGTGCCTGAATACCGAGGCCTCCCCATCCTGTGAATAAATGCGAGATGATATAGATCGCATCCGAGATGCTATTTGCCCTAAAAAATATCCAGGCAAAACACACCAGGAAGAACGTTCCCACTATTTTCAAACCATTATGAAGTCTTGGAACTCTATCCAAACCTATCGTCTTACGAACCTTCTCTCTAATCCCTTGCGTTAAAACTGAAAAAACGAGATAAATTCCGTGCAATCCTCCCCAAACGAGAAATGTCCAATTGGCTCCATGCCATAGCCCACAGATCAATAAAACCATGAATAGATTAAAATACCACCTTGGCATGGTAACGCGATTCCCCCCTATCGGAATATAGAGATAATCTCGAAACCATGTGGAGAGAGAAATGTGCCACCTTCTCCAGAATTCGGGGATGGATTTCGAAAAATAGGGGCGATTAAAATTATCCATGGTGGTGAATCCCATGATCTGGGCCGCTCCGATGGCCATATCCGAGTAACCTGCAAAATCGCAATAAATTTGGAATGCGAAGAATAAGGTCGCCAGGACGAGGCCGATCCCCTGATGATGAGTCGGATCGTTATATACAGAATCCACCAAGGGGGCTAAGTTGTCCGCAATCACCATTTTTTGAAAGAGTCCCCAAAGCATCAATTTCAATCCGTTAGTCACTCTCGAATAGTCAAAACCAAATTTTCCATACAACTGGGGCAAGAACCTTGTCGCCCTTTCAATGGGCCCGGCCAACAATTGTGGAAAGAAAGCCACATAGAGTGCGTAGAGCCCCAAATGCTTTTCGGGGGACTGGTCCCCTCGATAGACATCAATGGCATAACTCAAATTTTTAAATGTGTAGAATGAAATACCAATAGGTAGAAGAACATTGAGCGCAGGACTTCCATAAAACAGGTTGTAATGCTGGAAGATGACTCTCAAGGAATCATTGAAAAAATTGTAATACTTAAATACAAACAAAAACCCGAGGTTGAAAAATAGACTGAGGATTAGAATTGTCTTTCTTCTGGATTTTGTTGCAATTTTACCCATCCAGAGGCCAGCAGAATAGGTGATGAAGGTTGTTATGATAATTAAAATGACATAGGCTGGCTTCCATGAAATATAGAAATAGTAACTTGCCCCAAGAAGCAATATCCATCGGAAACGGTAAGGAATCGCAAAGTACATTGCCGTCACAATTGCGAAAAAAAACAAAAATTGCATGGAGTTAAACAGCATGATTCCTTACCCCAATTTCCACTGTTTGAATGGCCTTAAAGAATTATAAGGGGATCCTGTCGGAAGGAAGGCACCGCCTCCTCAATTCTTTGAACTCCATTTCTAAAAGAGCGTACCGTTGCGCCAGATCTTTATTCTGACCTGTTAACTTAGAAATGACAACGGAAAAATGGAAGACGATAAGGAGGAGAAAGAAAAAGGCGATTAAAACTACCGCAGACAAATAGAATATACCAGTGATTCTGACAAAAAACTGCGAGAGGAGAAACTCAGGCCATAGACTAAACACCAGGACCGCTATGCCTGTAAAAAGCCAGAGGATAGCATATTCTTCCCGAAGTCTCTTCTTTCTGATGAGCTCAAAGGTGATCACGAGCAGAATCATACTGAGCACACCAACAATGATTTGAATCTTGATTAACATCGTTTTCCCTCCTATTCCAAAAGGGGTGACTTTTTGAAACAATCTACAAAAATCGCTAATAGAACCTTCACCATATAATAGATAGACCTGATTTTCGTAATCGAAGACTCCCCGGAGTACCTCTCACTCATTCCGACCGGAACTTCTCCCATCTTTAAACGACATTGATGGAGCAAGATCACTACTTCGGGCTCTGGATAATCCTGTGGATAATTCGAAGCAAATAATTGAATCGCCTTTCGATTCGCTGCCCTAAATCCAGAAGTGGGGTCTGTAATCTTCTGCCTCACAATCATTGAAATTACTTGGGAGAAGATGGAAATTCCTATCCTTCGCATCGTCGATGATTTATAGCCCAAATCTCCGATAAAACGCGAACCGATGGCCACATCAACGTTCTTCTCTTCCAAAGCCTTAAGGAGTTTGCCAATCTCTTTCGGATCATGTTGACCGTCGCCATCGACCTGTATCGCAATATCATAACCTTTCTCATGGGCATACTGGTATCCCGCTTGCATGGCTCCACCGATCCCCAGATTAAAAGGGAGATCCAGGACCATTGCGCCGCAGGCCTTGGCTTTTTCTGAAGTGAGATCCGTGGACCCATCATTCACCACCAGCACCTCCCCCTGTGGAAGATGGGTATGAACCTGGTCCACCACCTTTTCCAATGATCCCTCCTCATTAAAAGCAGGGATAATCACTAATATCCTTTTTCCTAAACCCCTATAAATTGATTCCATTCGCCTATATGGGACCCTCCTCGATCCTCTCCTGTATCCTATGCATCGATATCAGATTCAGAAGGGATCATTCTATGGAGTCATTTAGATTAAAGTAAAGAATTTATCATGATCTCAATATCGGATGTAGTCCAGATTAGATTATTAAAAAGGCTACACAGAACGTTTTCTTTCTAGCAGAAGAATTGAAATTTTCACCCTACAGTAAGATTAAATATTTTATAACTCTTTAGCGCTTTGAAAAATCGTCGTCATGGAACACCGCTCAGGGATGACCGCATTCCAAAACTTTGAAAGCATCCCTGACCGGGGGACCAATTTCATTCCTTTTCAAAGAGCTAAAGTGTTACAATATTTTAAATCATCATGAACGACTATTAGACTGTATTGTTTGAAAGGAACTCTTTGTACCATTTGTACGTTATTCTTAACCCCTCATCCAGCAGAGTTTTGGGTTTCCAACCCAGGGTCGTTATTCTGCTTGTATCGAGAATTCTTGCCGGATTTCCGTCTGGTTTGGCAGTATCATAAATGATATACCCTTTAAAACCCGTTATCCTTTTGATCCACTCAGCCACTTCCGTTATGGTTGTACCCACTCCAGTCCCTACATTGATTGCCTCATTCTCGTCATACTGATCCATCAAAAAAATGCACGCCTCTGCAAGGTCATCGGCATAGAAAAACTCCCTCTGGGGTCTGCCGGTTCCCCAAAGAGTGACAGATTCCTCTCCTTTGACCTTCGCCTCATGAAACTTCTTGATGAGTGACGCCACGACGTGACCTTCTTCATCGAAATGATCCTTGATCCCATACACATTTGCAGGAATGATTGATATGAAGTTTGTTACATATTGTCGGTTATAGGCCTGGCACATCTTCATTCCGGCAAGTTTCGCAACCCCGAAAGGCTCATTGGTTGGTTCAAGAGGGCCCGTCATCAGGTATTCCTCTTTCATCGGTTGTTGGCACCCCTTTGGATAGATACATGAACTAGCAAAGAAGAGAAGTTTCTTGACCTCATACCTGTAGGATAGATCAATTACATTGGTTTGAATCATGAGGTTTTCGTAGATAAACTCTGCTGGGTAGGTGCTATTGGCGAAGATTCCACCCACCTTGGCTGCAGCGAGAAACACATATTGAGGATTCTCTTTTTCAAAAAACTCTTTAACCTTCTTCCTCTCGGTTAAATCCATCTCCTTATGGGTTTTTGTAATAATATTGGAATAGCCCAAGGAGCGGAGTTTTCTAACCATTGCCGAACCAATAAGTCCTGTATGACCCGCTATATAGATCTTGGCATTCTGTTCCAATTCGAAACACCTCTTGGCTTATGTGTAATTCTCCAAAAAGTTTGCCACGGTATCCATGATATATTGAATCTCTTCCTCTCCTATATCTTGATGGACCCCTATGTGGAGCCCGTTCTTCCCGATATATTCAGCATTCGGGAAATCGTCAATCTTATAGTTCAAAAAACCAAAGCCATCGCATTGGGTCGGCATGGAAAGGAAGAGGCTCCTTGTGTCAATTCCCTTTTTCTCCATAAAGTCGACAAGCTGATCGCGCTTAAAGGGAGCATCTTCCTTCACGATGATAGGAAACGCATGGGGACCAATCCTTTCATAAGGCTCTTCGGTGATGGTGCAGAGATATTCTCCAAACTTTTTAAATCTTTCAATCAGGATGAGCAAGTTCTTTCGCTTCTTCTTAAATATCTGGTCAAAGATCTCAAGATTTCCCAATCCAACCGCCGCTTCCAGTTCGTTCATTTTGGATGAAAATCCTATCCTTTCGAATTGGAAACGGATATCCACACCATCCCCAGATTGGAACCTCTTGGGACAATAGCCGGAACTGATATTCAGGACACAGCTCTCGCACTTGCAGGCCCTCCCATGAGACCGGAGAGATCTCAGGATCTCGGCAAAGTCGGACCTATCTGTGACCACTACCCCTCCCTCGATTGTTGTGATGATATGAGCCACATAAGTGCTGTAGGCGGCCATGTCTCCAATGGTTCCTATGTTTCTCCCTTTATAAACGGCTCCGTGGGCTTCGGCTGCATCTTCAATAACATAAAGACCATATCTCTTGGCTATCTCCATAATAGGATCCATATCCGCTGGTTTTCCCATAAGGTGAACAGGCATGATAGCCCTAGTTTTTTCACTAATCCTCTCCTCGATTTTATTGGGATCGATATTTAGTGTTCCTCGATCAATATCGACAAAGACGGGTATAAAGCCAGCTTGTAATACAGAGTTCCCTGTGGCAACAAAGGACAGGGCAGGTAAGATCGCCTCATCTCCTCTTCTTGCTCCGAAATCGAATAAAACGGCAAGGGCTAAGGCATCTGCATCGGCACCGCTGCTAACTGCCACGGCTTCTTCTGTCCCTACAAGCTGAGCAAACTTTTTCTCAAATTCCCTTACCAACTTCCCGCTTGAAACCCGATTTGAATTCAGAGCTTCGATGATGAGAGCTTTTGATCTTTCAGAAATGGTCACTGTTCCAAATGGAATTCTCATACGATTTCTTTTCTCCATCCATAAAGAGGTTAGGTTTCTTCCAAATACTTCCTCTTTAACCTTTTCGCCAATCCTTTCACAATCCCTCTAAGGACTTCTTCCCCAAATTTCTCCCTGATTATCCTTTGATATCTTTCACTGCTATAATACTTTACATACGCTTCATCGCGGAACCTCAAAACCTCCGCGCTCGTCAGATATTTGGTAGGAAGAGGCAAATGTTCATAAGAATAAGGGGAATAGCCTGCCCAGGTTTCAGGCAACCTCCATCCTTCAGTTACTGCCTGGTCATAGAGGGGGCTGCCAGGGTAAGCCGTAGCACAGTAAAGGTTCATAAACTCACAGTTCAATTCCATGGCCAGATCGAGGGTATCCTGCATGGAATTCAAGTCATCCTCAGGCAAGCCAACGATATAGTTACCTATTACATTTATACCTATCTCTTGTGTTAGTTTCACCACCTGTTTTATCTTTTCTACTGTAATCCCCTTGGTAACACTCTTCAATATCCTGTCGTTTCCAGACTCAATTCCGTAAGCAAGCCATGTGAACCCTGCCTCTTTGAGCTTCCGGAGCAATCTTTCATTCACTGTATTGATCCTTGCATAAGCCCAGATATTCAGTTTATAAGGTCTCTCGATGATCAAGTCGCAGATCTTCAAAACGTGTCTCTCGTTGAGCACGAACATTTCATCTATGATCTTTATATTCCTAACGCCATAGGCATTCACCAAAAGGTCTACTTCTTCCACGACTTTTTCTGGACTTCTGTGCCGGATACCGGGTCCACCAAATAGCGCACTGATACAGCAGAAATGGCACTTAAAGGGGCAGCCCAGGCTTGTATAGATGACAGCGTAGGGCTCTCTTCTCTGGCCCGGTTCCTGGAAACAGTGCCAGTTGTGGGCCCTGTATCGTTCCATGGGTAGCAAATCCCAGGAGACATAAGGGAGTTCTTCATCAAGGTCGTGGATAAGAGGGGCCCTTTCGTTTCCTATGATTTCTCCATCCTTACGATACCAGAGCCCCTTTATATCAAATACCTTCTTTTCGTAATCTCGTTTCAGGATTTCGACAAGTTCTGAAAAGGTATAGAACCCCTCGCCTTCGCAGACAAAATCTGTCCTCTCTTCTTTCATTGTTCTCTTAGGCAATGCACTAGGATGGAGTCCCGAAACAACTGTCTTGACAGTTAAATCTCTTTTGTGAATCTCTTCGAGAATTGCTCTCACACCGAGCATATTCATCGTTGATGCGGACGGATTGGTTCCTGAAACAACGATTCCAACAAGGATGGGATTTATTTCGGAGATTCTTTCAACCACACTGGAAGGACTCAACCTCTCCGCTTCTGCATCAATGACCTTAACGACAAGCCCCTTCTTCCGAAGGAAAGTGGCCATGAGCCCAGCCCATAAAGGCGGTTCAATGGCGGTCAGGGAGTTGGCACTTAGCTCGCCGTATAACTCTTTCTGACTGCCGGGTTTGATCAGAAGAATGTCAGGCCTGCCCTTCATTTCTTATCTTCTCTGAAGTAATTCTTAGCTATCGCAAGCCTTTCGGGGGTCCCTATGTCAAGGAGTCTTTTTTCGGTAACGTATCCATATAAACCTTTATCTAAAACTTCTGGGAAGAGGTCGTACTCCAGTGACAGTTTCTGACCCGATGGTATCTCTTTGAGTATCTTTTTATCAAAGACATACATACCGGCATTGATAAGATCATTTCCATTTACGGGGATTTTTTCACCAAAGCTAATGATCTTTTGATCTCCATCCAATCTGATTACTCCATACTCTACAGGGGTTTCCATTGTGGTCACGGCAATCGATATTAGAGGCTCCTTTTCCAATATGGAACTTGATGAAATCCTCTATGTCTATTTCACACAGAGAATCACCATTTAAAACCAAAAACATATCGCTCTCTATAAACGATTCTGCGTTCTTTATTGCACCTGCAGTTCCCAGAGGTTGATCTTCGTCGGATACCACGAAGATCAACCTCCCTCTCTTATTCTTGTAATACCTTTTAATCAAATCCCCTTTAAAACCCGTACAGAGGATGAAATGAGTGAAACCATAACGCGCCACGTAATCTACCAGGATGTCCAGAAAGGGCCTGCCGCTTATCTCTGCCATTGATTTGGGACGGTCACCGACGACATCTCTTAGCCTCATCCCCAGACCACCACAGAGAATGATCACATCCATATCCTTAGTCCTAATTTTTCTCATGTGATTTTTAATATCTCGGCGTAATATTCGGTTCATAGACCACGATCTGGCTGCCATGGGCTTCAAATCTGAAAGGAACTCGGAGAAGTTTGCGTAGCTTTTGTTTGATCGATGGCTGATCCTCAGGTCTTGCAAATAAAAGCATAAAACCACCTCCACCGGCACCCAACAACTTTCCGCCTACAGCCCCCGCCTCTCTCGCCGCCTCGTATATCTCATCGATCTGAGCAGTGGATATCTTTTCACTTAAGCTCCGTTTGAGTGTCCAGGCCTCATGCAACATCCTTCCAAACTCGGTCACATCAGTGCTACTGTTGAGAACAGATATCACCTCATCTACCATCTGCTGTATCAAGGTGAGTTCTTGTTTCTTCTTCGGAGTGTTCTCGATCTGCGCCTTGGCGACTTCAGAGGAAAACCTGGAAAAACCTGTAAAATAAAGCATCAAATGGTCCTGCAACAATTGTAGCCTTTCTTTGCCGAGGGTGATGGGTGTCACCTGGAAGTCGCCATCTTTATTAAATGCTATCTTATTAAATCCCCCTATAGCGGCAACCACCTGATCCTGGGTACCCACATTTTCTTTAAGTAAGGTCCTCTCAATATGGATCGCCTCCATAGCTAATTGCATCTTGGTCGGCATGATCCCCTTCAAGGCATAGAGCGTGTGGAGGATCCCTACGGTAAATGAGGAACTGGAGCCTATGCCGGTCCTTGCAGGCAGATCCCCGTCGTGGTGTATCTCCACTCCCTCTTCGATCTTCATATATTCCAACGCTGCCTTGACGGCAGGATGGATAATTTCTGAGGTTTCTTTCACATTCTCGACCCTGGAATATACAATCCTGTGTTTATGGTCAAAGAATGGAGGCAAATACCTGCAACTGATATAGCAGTACTTGTCAATACTTGTGGCCAGAACCGCACCACCACTCTCTTTAAACCAGGCAGGATAGTCTGTTCCACCGCCAAAAAAGGAGACTCTAAAAGGCGTTCTACTGATAATCATAACCTGCTCTTTAGATATTGGAGAACTCTTTATATTTGATAATTTGATAACCCTTCATCAATTCAGAGATGCCTTCATGGAGGGAAAAGAGAGGTTTAAAACCTGTCGCCTCGATCTTGGCATTGCTGACAATATAATCCCTCTTATCCGGATCCTCTCCAACAGGGGCCTCTACAAAGTAGAAGTCCGGAACATGTTT
This sequence comes from uncultured delta proteobacterium, assembly GCA_963827685.1. Lineage (GTDB taxonomy): Bacteria > Desulfobacterota > BSN033 > BSN033 > UBA1163 > UBA1163. Next base: position 221,585 of record CAWHBU010000005.1, read on the forward strand.
TTTGATCTCTTCACATAATTCCCATTTGCTTAAATTGGCATCGCTTAATCCCACATTATAAGGCTCTTCTTTCATATGATCAAAGTTTTCAAGACAGTGAAGGAAGGCCCTTGCGACATCCCGAACATGGAGATAATTCCTCTTGAAACGGGCCTCAAAGAGAACCAAAAAACGGTCGTTGACGGCTCGGTAAGTAAAGTCATTGACCAGTAGATCCAGCCTCATGCGCGGGCTGATTCCAAAGACGGTAGCAAGCCTCAAGGTGATGGAGTTTCCTGAATCAAGGATGATTCTTTCTATCTCCACTTTGAGCTTCCCATACAAGGAGATTGGCCTTAATGGCGTTTCCTCTGTACAGCAAATCCCTGCTTCACCGATACCGTATCCGCTATTGGTGGTAGGGAAGATGAGGATTTGATCTTTACTTCTCAAATCTACAATCATTTTCACGGCATCGAAATTTGTGGTCTTTGCGCTGGTAGGATCTTTTGAACAGAGAGGAGCGCCTGTGAGACAAGCCAAAGGGAAGATAACGTCCACCTTTTTCAGCTGTTCGGCGATAAGGTCTCTATCACGAGCGTCACCCCTGATGATCGTTAAATTCTTATTGTGGCAGCAATCCAGTAACGAGGTCTGTTGGTACATGAAGTTATCGATGACGATCACCTGATAGCCCCGTTGGAGAAGGTGGGGAACGAGGATCGATCCGATATACCCTGCTCCCCCGGACACTAATATTTTGGCGCTCATCTTAAATTCCCTCTCTTAGAATACCGCCTTACATGCTTCAATGGTTTTGATAACACTTTTTTCATCTAAATGATTTAACTGATGGAGGTGCTCTCTGCTTCCCATGTCAAAGACATAGGCATCCCCAAATCCCATTCTCTTCAATCTTACCTTTGAATCCTTTCGATCGATGGCACTGGCAACCAAACTATCTAATCCGCCCTTGTTGATAAAGGCTTCTTCAAGAGTGATCACCCAATCATATTGATTCAATACTTCAAGGAATGATGCTTCATTTAAAGGCTTCAACATAAAAATATCGATCACTCCAATCTTAGTGGGGCTATCTTTGAGCAAGTGTGCCACTTTGATGGCTTTATGGGTCATAATACCCGTTGAGACGAGGCATATCTTTTCACCTTTGACCAACTCCTTAAATCCGTTTAGGAAATCCAAATCCTCGATGTGAGAATAAATTGGCAGTAAAGGTTTTCCGTCAAACCTGAGATACTTAGGTTTTTTTACTCTAACAGAATAATCGACAAATTTTCCAGCTAATTTCCAATCACTGGGTGAAAATAAAACAAGGTGCGGCAGAGCTCTCATGATAGTAATATCTTCAAGACAATGATGCGTAGGTCCAGATACGTCATAGCTTAACCCTGCACCCACTCCAATTAAATTGACATTGATCTCTTTTAATTGCGCATGGAGTGATAGATTGATTCGTATCTGCTCATAGGCTCTCATGGTTAAAAACGGAGCGATTGCATAGGCATAAACCGTGAACCCCTCTAAGGCCAAACCCGTGGAGATATTGATAAGATTTTGTTCTGCAATCCCGACATTAATAAATCTATCTTTAAACTTTTCCCTGAGCCTATCAAGCTTTGGCGATCCAAAATCAGCGGAGACAAAAAATAAGGTCGAGTCTTTGTGCATTCGATTGTAAATCCCCTCGATAAATACGTCTCTCATCGTTCTTGTTTCAGCCTTCATTTCAATTCCGCAAGGATGGCATCTATTTCTTCTGCCTTCAGATTCTTTACATGGCTTAATGGATCTGTTTCAAGGCTGGGGACGCCCTTTCCCTTTATAGTATGGGCGATCAATACCTTAGGTTTATCCTCATTGTCTTCTTTCAATGCCACTAAAGCATTATAGAGGGAATAAACATCATGCCCATCCACTGTCTCCGCCTTCCATTTAAAAACTCTGAATTTCTCATCGAGAGGGCTTAAATCGATCACATTCCTGCAGTAATCAAGCATGCAGACTTTATTGTGATCAATGATAACGATTAGATTATCCAATCTGTGTTCACCGGCAAACATCACTGCTTCCCATATTGAACCTTCGAACAATTCTCCATCGCCAAGAAGGACAAACACCTTCTCGCTTCTCTCTTTTCTTTTTAATGCCAAGGATATGCCGCAAGCCACTCCAAGGCCGTGGCCCAAAGCACCATTGGTTGTTTCAAATCCAGGGATGATGCAATCTGGAATGCATCCTAAAAATGAACCTTCCTGCCCTACCCTGCCCAGTTCCTCTTTATTAAAATACCCCACATCTGCCAGGATGGGATAGAAGCAGATGGCTCCGTGTCCTTTGCTGATAATCAGCCTGTCTCTCTTTTCCCACCTGAGATTCGTTGGATCAAAATTTATGATCTTGCCATAATATAATGTGACGAATATCTCAACCGCCGAAAGGGATGAGGCAATCCTCGTCTCCTGAGCTATTCTATGTATTTTTAAAGTTTCTTTCCTTACCCATGAGGCCTTCTGTTTTAAATATTCAAATAAATCAGAATTAGGGTTCATTCAAATCCTTTCATTAGAAATTTGTCGTTGAGATTCTTCTTTTTCTTCTAAATTCAATATATGAACCACAGCATCCTTTAAATCTCTCTTAATGAAAGTAGCATTCGTTGTCCGTTTCTCTTCTGCCCCATAACCTGTTTCGACAAGAAATGTTTTAATATCTAAGCGTTTTCCAGCTTCAATATCGGTATTTTTATCTCCGATAAGAACTATTTCATCCATTTGATAATTATTTTCTTCAATAACATCCTTTAACAGCTTAGTATTGGGTTTCCTACATAAACAATCTTTTGCATACTCCGCAACAATACCATCAGGATGATGGGGGCAGTATAGCACTTTTTCTATTTTAATTCCTTCATTATTAAGACGATTCATCATAGATTATGTTAAACGGTGGAATTGTTCCATGGTAAAATAACCTTTTGTTATTCTCAACTTCTTTAGCGACTGGGATTAATGATAACTTATCTACTATTTTATCAAGAATAAAAACAAAAGGAATAGTCGACATTGAAACACCCATGGAGAGGGTGTGCTAAATTTAGTTGAAATTTGAGAAGTGGCTCCTAAAATGGTGGTAATCTCTTACTTTGGGAAGAAAAAGAAAAACCACCAAGAAAGGAGCCAGTGATGGAGAAGATATTACGGATTGGTAGAGGTGTCAAGGTTAGGCGGGCGCGGGTGAAAGAGATTTGTGATAGGGGATTGAAGCAGATGGATGTGGATATGAAGATAGAGTTAATCCAGGCATTGATCCCCGTAGGGTTGTGGCATGTGAAGGAGGTTTTGGAGGAAGAAGTCAGAAGTTTAGCTGGGGAAAGATATAAGCGCCGGGGGGTTCCTGGGTATGATCGTTGGGGGAGCCAAGGGGGGTCAGTTTATCTATCGGATCAGAAGCTTCCGATCTTGGTGCCAAGGGTGAGAGATAGGCGTGGGGGGAAAGAGGTACGGTTAAAGAGTTATGAGCGGTTACAGGAGCCTCGTGGGGCAGATGAAGGGGTATTGAGACGAGTTCTCCATGGATTAAGTTGTCGGAACTATGAGGAGTGTGCGGAAGCGGTGCCGGAGGCTTTTGGTTTGAGTGGTTCGACAATTTCGAGGCGATACATTCGAGTCAGCGCAAAAGCGCTCAAGGAGCTTTGCGAGCGTCGATTGGAGGGGTATGATTTTGTAGCATTGATTCTGGATGGGAAGAGTTTTGGTGCAGATGAGATGATTTTGGTATTGGGGATTACCGTCAAAGGGGAGAAGATTCTTTTAGGATTTATTCAGGCGGGGACGGAGAATGAGCGGGTTGGCCGGGAAATGCTCCAGGGGTTGCTGGAGCGTGGGCTAGAGATGGAAGAAGGGTTTTTATGTGTGATTGATGGATCGAAAGGGTTGAGGAAAGCGGTGTATGAAGTTTTTGGGAATAAAGCCTTGGTGCAGCGATGCCAGTGGCACAAGCGGGAGAATGTGGTGAGTTATCTTCCGAAGGCGATGCAGGCTTCGATGAGGCGGAAGCTTCAAGAGGCCTATGAGGAGCCCATCTATGAAAGGGCGAAGGAGAGACTGTTAAAGATTCGTAAGGAACTGCAGCTGCTCAACCGATCGGCGGTCAATAGTTTAGACGAAGGATGTGAAGAGACCTTGACGCTGCATCGTTTGGGACTCCTTAGAGAATGTGGGATCAGCTTTAAAACCACGAACTGTATCGAATCCTTGATGGCGCTCATTGGTCAGAAGACCGACAAGGTCGATTATTGGAAGAATAGTGATCAGAAGCATCGGTGGTTAGCCGCAGCCCTTTTAGATATTGAGCCGAGACTTAGAAAGGTCAAGGGTTACAGATATCTTCCACAGTTAAGAATTTCTATCCAGAGGGAGATTGCGAGACAGGGAGGAAAACAAGAAATGCCGAAGGTGGCGGAGGCGGCCTGATGAACTCAACAAGGAGCCATTATCGAATTTCAACTAAAAAAGGTATTGACTCCCCATGGGGAATTTCCAATAAATGTGACTGGCCATGGCTTCTACTCTAAAATCAATATGCGGGATGACGGCTTTGTACTCATGCAAATTAGCATCGCCTTCTTTAAGGATGCTAACAGCAGTAGGAATAGACCAGGCAGAATCAAGAGAAAGAATGTTTATGCTGAAAAAAATGGCTGATGAAAATTAATAAAAAAGTTGAAATTAAAATAGATATTTTACTTATATTTCGGATAAATTTAAGCATCGGATATCCTCTGAATAATGAATTTGTCGAGGATCATAATATATTCCGGTCAGAAAGCATATAGGAATACAAATAATTTAATGGTCCATTTTCATTTGGAGTATCATATCGAATAAAGGTCGCTTTAGCCGCTAATGCATATAAATATTTCATTTCCATAGGATGAAGTCCCGAAAGAACTGAAAAAGAAATGTTGCGCCCCATTTCCATATTCTAAGTTTCCTCTCTCCACCTATTCGAGCAGGTTCATCAGCGGGAATTTCGGCAATTTTCAGCTTCCTTTTGGCCGCCCTGGCTGATAAAAGCGGTTCCCAGCTAACCAGGCAGCCAAATAATTTTTCCGGAGTGGAATACCATTTCTCTTTGTCGAGTTCCAATTCTTTAATCAGGCTCACCTTGTAGACCCGGTAAATACCCATGGCATCTGTATAGGAGCCACCAAATAATAGATTGATAAATCGAGTAAAAAACCAATTTCCAAAGCCTGTAATGAAATCATCATCATCGCTCTTGGCGTTGCCGAGATACCGGGAAGCGATAACCATATCGTAGCCTTCCTTCATCTTGGCGATTAAGTCCGGAATAGCCTCTGGAATGCTGTTCCCATCCGGGCTGAAGGTAATGATCACGTCGCCTTTAATCATTGGAAACACTTCCAGATAGGCCTGGCGGATTCCAGGCTTCTGCTGAACATGAACAAAATAGCCTTGCCGCCTGGGCATACTCAACCGTGCCATCTTGCGAACCACCATCGACAATCAAAATTTGATCACACCACTCTTTATGGATGCGCGGCATAATAGCCTTCATGCCATCAATCTCGTTAAGACAAGGTATAACTAAAGTTGTCTTCATTAGTCACCTTCAATTCCTATTCGGAAAAGGGGTTTGACATTCTGCAAACATTCCGTCCCCTCAGGGCACTCCATTTTTGCCTTCACAATTTTCGGGCTGCACGGGGAAAGTTTGGATTTTTCCGATGGCTTCATAAAGAGGCCCGCTCCTGAAAAAAATTCAGTCTCCGATATCGTGGCAATGATTTGGTCATCTGAAACAACGATAAAACCATTCTTTGATTCTATATTCTTGATTGTTTTGGCATCTGCTTGACTGCAGAAAAAGTTTTTGCCAACCATGCCCGTAATGCCGCCATCCTTGAATTGTCGTAGATGGCATTCGCTTTTACCAATTACTAAAAAGCTTAAGTTGTTTCTATCTTGGTAGTCCAGAATAATTGAATCGCCTTTCGATTCGCTGCTCTAAATCCAGAAGTTCCGATAAAACGCGAACCGATGGCCACATCAACCTTCTTCTCTTCCAAAGCCTTAAGGAGTTTGCCAATCTCTTTCGGAGCATGTTGACCATCGCCATCGACCTGTATCGCAATATCATAACCTTTCTCATGGGCGTACTGGTATCCCGCTTGCATGGCTCCACCGATCCCCAGATTAAAAGGGAGATCCAGGACCATTGCGCCGCAGGCCTTGGCTTTTTCTGAAGTGAGACCCGTGGACCCATCATTCACCACCAGCATCTCCCCCTGTGGGGGATGGGTATGAACCTCTTCAACCACTTTTCCAACCGAGCCCTCTTCATTGTAAGCAGGGATAATCACTAAAATGTTTTGTCCATTTCCCATAAAAATAATTATTTCTACCAAAATTATTCGACTTTATCAAATTAAAAACAAGGGGCTACGGACGAAAGAAGAAACAAATCTTGAAATTGTCCTTGAAAAGTATCCGGGTGAGCATTTGGCAAGAGGACTTGTGACTGCAGGAAGGATGGATGAATCGAAGTTGCGGGGGCAAAAATTTTGCCCCCCATTTCTGATAAACTAAAATTCTTATCGAGGACGCCTCGCTCCCAGGAATAGGCTCAACTTTCATAGCCAGATATCCCCACAAGTTGACCGCCTGACAGGGTGCTCATATATCGCTGACCGTAATTCAGCCGAGTAAATTGTACCTCTCCCGTGCGGGGGTCAGAGAATATTTCCGTCAGCACCTCCCGCTGCCGATAGGCATCAAACCAGGTTCCACCGCTCCATGCGCTGCCGGCCCATTGGAACTCCAGCCAAATAAAAATCGGCTAACCCAGATATGCTAATTTTGCCAAGGACTCAGACAGTTTCTGTTTAGTTAAACAACTTCGATAAATTAAGATAACCTGTAATGGCTGGGTCCAATAAGAATATTTTATATTTTAGAGAAAAACAGAAGATAATGTCCCACAAAGCAAGAAGTCTTTCCTTTCTTGTTAATTTAGAACTTTGTATTAACTTCCAATGCTCTATAGCCAATTTGGTAAAAGGGAAAAAAGAGGCTCGTGGGTCATCAGGGAGAATCGCTTCAAAAACAGCCTTCACTTTTTTTACAACATTTCCGCTTCGAATACTTATTTTAAAGAGAACTAAAGGTAATTGAAAGAATTCACCCATTAAACTTAACTCTGCAAGTAAAAGATTGTCAGGCCCGAATACGTTCCTAAAAAGCCCAGTTTTTCTTAAGACGCGACTTCGGATAAGACCGTATATGCTCGCGCATGAATTATTCCACAATATCTTGCGAAACCTTCTATTAAGGGACATCCCTATCGTACTAAAATTGTCTTGTAACCGTCCGTAACCTCCTTTTTCGGCTAATAATGCATCGGTACAGCATAGAATCACATTTGGATATTTCTCCATAATCTTTAAACAGGAGCTAATATAACTAGGCTCCTTAAAATCATCATGGGCATGCCACATGAAATATTCACCATGAGATAATTCAAAAACTTTATTAAAATTTTTTATTGCTCCCACATTCATTTCATTTCTGAAATAACGGACCCTCTTATCCCTTGCCCTATAATCCAAACATATCTCTTCCGTTGAATCGGTGGAATGGTTATCTGAGATAATCAATTCGAAATGCTCGTAATCCTGGTTTAACAGTGAATCCAAGGCCTGACATATAAACTTCTCTGCATTATATACAGGGAAACCGATATTAACCAATGGTTTGCCTTCACCCATACATAATCCATTCATTATCCCATATTAAGAACACTTTGGGACCCTCTATCAAATTCTTCTTAAAAAGGCTCCGGGCCATTGAGTGATTCGTTTCTTAAATTCACTTTCATTAAAACGCCAAACGGGTTCTTCCACAATGAATTCTGGATGTTTTTTGATAAACTCAACAACTGCCGCACCCGGATTATCCCAAGCCCATTCCTCCTTACCACGTGGCACCTCAACCAAGTCCTTAATAATCCCGTCTGTAGCAATGATATAGGAGCCGGAGGTGATCAGATCATGATAACCCTCTAACTCCTTAAGAACATGTTCCTTTTTATGGCTCGAATCGAGGATGACCAATACTGATTCAGGAGGTTTGATGAAAGACTTGACTCGCTCAATGATTTCGGAGGCTATGGAACTGCCTTCCACTAACGTGACCAGAGGGGATAGCTCATGAGTTTCGATTGCCTTGCGATTGTGTGGCCGAATTTCAATATCAATACCAATCACCCGACCTTTACCCATTGCTTTGCACAGACTCGCATAAAACACCAGAGAGCCCCCATGAGCGATTCCTGTTTCAATGATGACATCAGGTTTAACTCGATAGATCACTTCCTGCACCCGAATCATATCTTCAGGAATCTGGATGATGGGCCGTCCCATCCAAGTAAACGTATAAGAATACTTTTGATTCCAAGCCACCTTCAGCCACAGTTCAGAGATCAACTCGAATGCTTCATCCGTATAAAACCCTAAAATACGTCGATTCCCCTCAATTTCCTGTATCAGCTTTCCTTCCTTCGTATCAATGATGAGCTTCATATTCTCCTTTCGTTAGGTCCATTAAGCTAATTAATTGAATATCCAAGTGATCTCTCTCTATCAAGCCCAAATTTTCTTGGTGGTAATTTGGATTCATTAAGATGACAGTGTTTACACGGTATCTCATCATCTCTTGGTATCCAACAATCGGATGCCCTGTCCCTGGAATATAGTGTCCTTGTTTTTGGGGATTTAAATCCACCACACAGGCAATCCAGTGCCGCTCGGGATCAATTAAGTTCGCTAAGGTTACCCCCTTGGCTCCTGCTCCCCACAGAGCCAGTCCCCCTTTGGAAGCAAATGTTCGGACCTTCTCCTGCAACACTTTCTTAAGCTCATGCTCGGACTTGGCAAATTCCCTCGCAAGATTGGGTATATGACCAGCCCTCTTGGCCACAAATGGCTTTTGATCACTCGCCGTAGCTTCTGCCCAAAGATACTGCTTTTCAAATACATTCCGAATGCTTCCCACGCGAAATCCTGTTGCTTCAAATGCCGTGGTTAAAGAATCGGCAGTAAAATACGAACAATGTTCATAAAAGAAGTCCCAAAAAACTCGGTGATACAGGATCCATTCCCCACAAGGGGTTTCGAGAAAAACCTTTGCCTGCGGTGAATGCATCAACGTCCTCTTGATGGTGGCGAGTAGCGTTAGAGGGTCTGGGACATGTTCAATCACATGGCGACAAATCACCACATCGGCAGGAATCTCTGTATGTTCTGGTCCGTAGTAGCGCTTTTCGAATTTCAGGCGTCCCTCCAGATCGATCTCTGGGCCTGTGTAACTCGGGTCAAATCCATATCCTCTATTTCCAGATCCTGGTACCTGGACGAGTTTTCTCAAAAATAAACCTTTTCCGCAACCGACTTCGACAATCTGGCAATTTTGGATCCCCTTCTCAAAAACCAAATAGTCAACAAGTTCCTCAATGTACTTGATAAATAGGAGAGAGTGTGTTTGTGTATTATCATAATCTTGACCGTACCCGACTTTGGCGGGGTCAAACGTTTGGTTAAAAAAAAACCCGCACTCATTACAAACCGCTAAGGTAAGGTTACCACGAGGTACAACTTCAGCAGTTTTTTGGTCACTGATTAGCAGGTTCTGAGAAACGGGAACTCCTTTACGCCGTAGAAAAGGGGAAATATGCGGTGAGCAACATACAGGACAGTAATTTTGAGGCATCACTTTTTCCTGGAGAGGTGTTCCTGCCACCAATGTATTGTTTGATTTAGTCCTTCATCTAAATCGAATTCAGGTGACCAACCCAATCGATCTTTTAGAAATCTGACATCCGCCACCACAAGTGGAGGCTCATTGGCTGGGGCAGGGTTTTCACCAAATTCGATCAAATTATTTCCATTTAATTTTCCTCCAATTTTACAGATGATGTCTTTGAGGGCCACCGGGGTCCCCGAGGCAATATTGACGGCTCCTGTGATCTCTTTTTCTAACAAGGTGATAAATGCCCGGGCGGCATCCTGAACATAAAGGAAATCCCTAATTTGATTACCTTCTGAACAACGTGCAGGTTCCCCTCGCAAAAGGGAGCGAATCACAGAAGGAACCAGCCTTTCGGGGTGCTCCCCGGGACCATAGAGAAAGAAGAGGCGTCCCCAGACTACACTGACATCCATCTGCCTTGAAAAAGCCTCTGCCATGATGTGAAGAGAGTGTTTGCATACCCCATAAAGCGTAGATGGTCTTATAGGTGTAATGTTTTCAGAGCAATAACCGTATTGCCAGTCGTATTCTGCGCAGGTTCCAGCTATAACGACACGATATCCACCCAGCTTAACAAAGGACGATAACAATACGAGGCTCGATTGAACCCAGCGTAAGTTCTCTAAAGACGTCCAGTATTCCCCATGGGCTGTAAACCAAGCAAAGTGTAAGAGGTGCGTTGGTTTCACCTTTTCCAAAAGCGCTGAAACATCTCCTGAATCCAGCAGGTCACAATGGTGCCAATGGATATCAGGAAAACCGTCAATCGAACCCCTTGAAGTGACTGCGTGAACTTCATAACCCTTATCTAATAATAAGGGTAGACAATGACGACCGATAAATCCAGTTGCTCCGGTAACCAAAACCCTTTTCATCATATAAAGTCTGGGTATTGCTGATCCCCTATGGAGATAATTTGAACATCACCCGGCCAAAAGATCCCAAACGCTGGGTCATTCCAACGTACTCCCCTGGCCCACTCAGGATGATGGAACTCGGACATCTGATACAAGACTTCCGTATGATCCTCCAAGGTCTGAAAACCATGTGCAAACCCCTCGGGAATATAGAGAATCCGGCGATTCTCTTTCGTCAATTGTACCGCTATCCATTGCTTGAAAGTAGACGAATCCGGTCTCAGGTCGATGATCACATCATAGATTGCGCCCATAGTGCAACGCACAAGTTTGGCTTCCTCATAGGGGGCAGCCTGATAATGCATGCCGCGGAGTGTTCCCTTTTTTTCGTTATAAGAAATATTACACTGGGCAATATTTGGATTTAAGCCATACTCCTTGAACTCTTTCGCACAGAAACTGCGGGCGAAAAACCCTCTTTCGTCCTCGATGGGGCTTATTTCAATAACATAGGCCTCTTTAAGTTTTGTTTCATTAAAGATCATCTTAAATCACTTCTATTTTTGGAATTGGGCTGACAAACTTTCCACCCCACTGCCTGATGAAGGCCATCTGCTCCATAATTTCGTCTTTGAGATTCCACGGCAAGATGAACAAATAATCTGGTTTTGTCTCCTTGACCTTATTCGGTTCTTCAATGGGAATATGGCTTCCGGGGAGGAAGTGTCCTTGTTTGTACGGATTTCTATCCACTGTGTAATCAATAAAATCTCTTTTAATCCCACAGTAATTCAGCAATGTGTTCCCTTTTGCAGGGGCCCCGTAACCCACAATCCTTTTGCCATCCCTCTTTGCCTGGATCAGAAACTTCAGAATGTCGATTTTGATCGCTTCCACTTTCTCTTGAAAACCGAGATAATGATGAATATGTGCGTAACCGGCCTCCATTTCTTTTTGCTTCAACCGATGAACTCGCTCAGCAACCGGTCTCGTTTTGTCTTCCGTGTGCCGTGCATAAATCCGGAGAGAACCCCCGTGGGTGGCCAATTCATCCACATCAAAGAGGGTAAGGCCATGGGCATGAAAAATCTTATCGACCGTTAGGAATGAAAAGTAAGAGAAATGCTCATGATAAACCGTATCAAACTGCGTTTCCTCTATGAGCCTCAACAGATGAGGAAATTCCATGGTAATAATCCCGCGAGGCTTCAAGAGTATCTTCAATCCCGTGACAAAATCGTTCAGGTTTGGCACATGAGCCAGTACATTATTTCCCAACAAAAGGTCCGCATGCTTCCCCTCAGAAGCCAGTCGTCTTGCTGTCTGGGTTCCAAAAAATACGATTTCTGTGGGGACACCTTTTTGCTTCGCGACTTCTGCAACATTACGAGCTGGTTCGATTCCAAGTACCGGTATCCCCTTTTCTGCAAAATATTGTAATAAATAACCATCATTGCTGGCAATCTCAACCACAAAAGAATTCCTATCGATTCGAAAAAGACGGATCATGGAATCTACATATTCTTTAGCATGTTTTAGCCACGTGTCCGAGTAAGAAGAAAAATAGGCATAATCACCAAAGATATTCTCTGGAGTTTCATATTCTTGCAATTGGACCAAAAAACAGGAGTCACAGACATAAACCTCTAATGGATAAAACACTTCTTTTTCACGCAATTGTTCTCTTGTAAGATAAGAATTCGAAAGCGGAAAGGAACCGAGAGATAAAAAGAGGTGTGTGAGGGGTTGATTACAGAATCGACACTGCATCTTGAATGACCCTCATTTCTTAAGCCCTTCCTCGTAGTCCCCAATCTGGTTTATGGTCGTCATGAACACATTGTCATGATTACGATATGCCTTATACCACTCAATTGTTTTCTTTAACCCAGTCTCCAGATCCCATTGCGGATACCATCCAAGTTCTAATTTCGCTTTGGAGCAGTCTAATTTTAGGGTATGCGCTTCGTATGGGTGAAAACTTTGATCAACTTCCCAACAAGCCTTTCCTCCCCACATCTGAACGATCCTCTCAACAATCCACCTCACGGGCTTCGCGCTCTCGTCCTCTGGCCCAAAATTCCATGCACCACCAAACGTAGGTCCATCCTCATAAAGATGTTGACCCAGTACCAGGTAACCGAAAAGTGGTTCCAGAACATGCTGCCATGGGCGGATAGCATCGGGATAGCGAATAACAATGGGCCTATTTTCCAACAAAGCCTTCATGCAGTCAGGAAGGAGCCTATCTTCCGCCCAATCACCCCCACCGATGACATTCCCCGATCTCACTGAGGCCACAGACGCACCATGCTTTTCATAATGGTCAGGATTGAAATAAGATTTCGTATAAGCTGCCGTGATGAGTTCAGCGCATCCCTTACTTGAACTATACGGATCATGTCCACCCATGGGGTCATTTTCTCTGTATCCCCAGACCCACTCTCGATTCTCATAACATTTATCGCTGGTCACATTGATGATAACCCTTACTCCTCCTATTTGACGGACAGTCTCCAACAGATGGACAGTACCCATTACATTTGTAGAATATGTCTCAAGAGGGTCAGAATAGGAACGCCTAACGAGTGCCTGGGCAGCTAAATGGAAAATTATTTCAGGCTTATATTTTTGAATAACACTCTTAAGATGCCCAAAATCTCGCACGTCCCCTTCAATGGAGGTTACCTTTGTATTGAGATTACACAATTCAAAAAGGCTTGGCTGGGTAGGAGCTTTCAAGGCATAACCGATGACGTTTGATCCTAAATGATGCAGCCATAGGGATAGCCAAGCTCCCTTAAAACCCGTATGGCCTGTAATGAGGACTGTACGATTTCGATAAGTATGTTCAAACACGTTACCAAACCTTCCATGGAGGTTTTCCGCTATGCCATAGACTCTCTAATAGCCTGACATCCCGAAGCGTATCCATGCTTTGCCAGAAGCCTTCATGACGATAGGCAACCAGTTGGCGGTCAGCCGCCAGACGTTCCAACGCGTCAGCCTCCAAACTGCTATGATCTCCTTCCAAATAGTTGAAAATCGTCGGCTCAAAAACCAAAAATCCTCCATTGATCCATCCTTCACCGATCTGAGGCTTCTCGGTAAATTGCGTTGCAAGGTTGCCATCGAAGATCAGACCGCCAAAACGGGCGGGTGGGCGAACTGCCGTCACCGTTGCCAACCCTCCTTGAGAGCGATGGAACCGCATCAGATCGTTGAGATCAACGTCACTCACGCCATCTCCATAAGTGACCATGAATGTTTCGTTTTTTAGCCAAGGCTCCAAGCGCTTTACGCGGCCGCCAGTAAGTGTATTCATACCTGTGTCAATGAGATTCACTATCCAGTCTTCGCATGCTTTATTGTGAACTTCCACCTTACCATTCGGCAGATGAACAGTCAGATTTCCATTTAATGTGTAGTAGTCCAGAAAGTAGCGTTTGACGATCTCACCTTTGTAGCCCAAGGCAATGAAGAATTCCTTAAAACCGTAGTGGGCATAATGTTTCATGATGTGCCAAAGGATTGGCCGTCCACCGATCTCCACCATCGGCTTAGGTTTAACTTCTGTCTCTTCGGCCAGACGTGAGCCAAAACCACCAGCGAGAATGACAATTTTCATAGGATGTCCTATTATTTTTTAGCACTAATTTAACGCTTTTCTGCTGAAGAATCAACATCTTCTAAATAAAAGAATAGTTTCTTTATCGTTAATTTATCCCTTTCTATCAAATATTTCTTCTTTGAGTTTCCATAGACTAAGTTCATTATTATTAAATATTAGCTCAAAATATTGAGACGCGGAGAGCCTCTGGACAAACGAAATGGGATACCCTCTTAAATGGCGTCTTTCTTCATCATCGTAAATTGTGGCCTTTTTAATTGAAATATAATGGACGCTATTCTTTACTAATAAACTTTTAGTTAATTCGCTATTCCCCCAGAAAACGTTTTCCAAATGCCAGAAATTCGAACCCCAAACGATTCTTCTGTTTGTATACTCCGTTAAATTATATTCAGTGTACATGATGATAGCGTCCTCAGCAGTATTCCCTTTAATATAATTGATCCCCTCCTGAATTGCCGGCGTGATACGGCGTTGGGAATAGACATAGCCTAATACACCTAAAAACTGGACCAAACAAATCGCTAAGAATAGTATTTTGAGTCTCTTCTTATCCCAAAAAACGATCCCTCTCGATGCGATCACACATAAGAAGGGGGGAAATGGGCAAGAGGTATCGAATATCTGCATCAATATTGAAAAAGAATATGAAAAATAGAAAATAGAAAAAGATGGGGATCCAGAGCAACCCATCCTTTCTCAAAAACTTCTTCTTGAATAGATAAATGACCAAAAGTGAAAGGAGAGGCAATCCGAAATATTTTAGTTGATCTTTAACACTGAGAAATGTTGAGTTGTGGGCATAGGAAACCTTTTCGACGGATTCTTTTGGGGAATGTCTTTCAGGAGTCACCCAATTATTTATATTCCTGGATACTCCAGAAGTAAAGCTCTTCAATGTCGTCCGGGCATTCCCCATCCAATGTTCTTCTTTAGAGGCATGTTTCTCTCTCCAATAGATATCAGGCAGAATGACTAATAAGGAAGCAAATGAAAAAATTACTATTTTCGTTAGAAATTTATTTCTATAATTGAGAAAGAGGATGATAAGCAGAAAAGGGATCCCAAAAACCACACCACTCCATTTCGTAAAGTACATGAGCCCGAATCCAAGTCCTGCAAACAGATGCTTCCTCCTTAGAATTAAAAAGAAGGTTAAAGTAGTCAGGGCAGCCAGCGGGACATCCACATAAAACAATATTCCAAAACTGATGATCATCGGCACCGTGCCCACCAAGATCATCGAATATTTTCCTTCTTCTTCCCCATAAATCTCTTTACCCAACAGATAAGTTGAAAAGAGTAAAAGAGCATAATAGATCGTATGATAAACCTGCGCCAAGGGGAAGGAGATCCTTCCTGCGATCTTCCACAAAAAAGCCAAAAGAATGTGCCATAGAGGGGGAATTAGGTAGTCAACCTGATTCGCATAATTCTTTCCAAAAAGAGGATCAAAGGTGATTCTTTCTCCCTGGTTGAATATCCCCTTGGCAAATCGGTAATGGGTAATCTCATCCCCCAAATATAACTTGGAGTTTAAACCCACCACCATCACCCCTAATGAAAAAAAGAGGATAATTGCCCAAACCCTTTTCCCCCCGGAAATTGTATAGGTCTCTTTCTTAAACGACATCGTCGCCTTTCTATTCAATCCTAAGAGAATTTATTTTGTCTCAGGGCTGAGAAGATCCACTACCTCTATCACCTTTTCGTACATTAGATAGAAATTATTCTTAGGACTTGAATCAGCAACGACTGAACGAAAGAGGATTCTATTCATTTCTTTTTGGATGGTTCAGCCGGCAAGTATAGGATTTCAGGGGCAGTGACCAACAAAATCCTTGATCGTTTTGATCAAAGTGTCTCTCTCGGCATACGGCTTTCCCTTACCGACTTTTCCTCTTCTTTCCAGCATCTCTTTTACCGCTGATTCGAGGTCCTCTATATCATAGACGACTTTTATCAAATCATTCCCGACCAACCGTTGTGCGAGCTCCACCTGATGGTCATCAACATGCTCTCCATAATGGTGCCTCCTTGGGACCACGATGATGGGAATTTGAAATTTCAGGGCATTCAAGATTGTCCCTGTTCCCCCGTGCCCAACGACCAACAAGGCTTTTTGAAAATATGAGAGATTTTCTTGATAAGAGGCGTAACGAAAATATTTGGCATTTTGTGGTTCATAGGGGACGGTTCCAATTTGCATGATCACTTCCTTGTCGATCTTCCCTGCAATTTCGTCCATCTTATTGATCAGTCGTGTGAATTCTATCCCTTTTACGGCTGACCCCAATGTGACGAAAATCATATTAGCCTCCCTCCATAGACGGCTTTGGGACCCGCCTTTTTCAAAAGCTCAGGCCATTGGACAAGAAACAGGTCCACAATCGGATAAAGGACTTTCCCTGCATAGGACAAGTCTTTCACCCGGGTCAATGTTTCGAGATAGATTAACCTTGTTCGGAAGAATATTTTTCCTATATAAAATGCTGGAACGGCAATTTCTGCCCCTGTAGAAAAAAGAATGGATGGTTTCTCCTTCCAGAAGATCCAGATGAACTGAAATAGGTTTATAATGGCGGTGAGAAATACGGCGAACAAGGATGAGTATCCCAAAAGAATCCTCAACCGATAAATTCTCTTGACCTCCTCCAACTGAATTTCCCTGAGACTGGGGAAGTTATGAACAATCAAAAAGACATCATACCCTTTAAATGCTCCTATGATGCTTAAAGCCTCGGTCAGATGACCTCCACTTCCAGTAACAATACCTATCCTCCTCATCGGCATCTGGCCTTTTCCGTCACACATTTGTTCTTTAAGCTTCTCCCCTTCTTTTAATCACTTTGACCGGGACACCTGCCGCGACACTATAAGGCGGAATATTTTTATTCACAATGGAGCCAGCCCCAATCACAGACCCCTTCCCTATTGTCACCCCTTTGATAATGACACAATGAGAGGCAATCCAAACATCTTCCTCAATGCTAACCTCCTTGCCATTCATCCCCTGCTGGTTAATGGGAAGGTCTGAATTTTCAAAACGATGATCTAAATCTACGATGATATTCTGAGGACCTATAATTACATTGTCCCCAATCCTTATTCCCACGCCGCTGTAGATCACACTCCCCTCCCCAATATGGACTCCATTCCCTATTTCGATCTTTCCTTCCGGAGTCGTGCTAATCGTTACCCCCCTGAGAATCCGAACATCATCCCCAATCGTTACGGCACCCGGAGAGTTCCCAACGATTCGAATGCCTTCGTAAAATTTTACATTCTTTCCAATCTTTCCCCCCATCGAATGGATGGCCGCTTTCCAGAACCAATATCGAAGGCTAAAACCGATGTTGAAATAAAGAAATTTTAGAATTCTCCCCAACATAAAATATCCTTTTAATTTTTAAATCCATCCTTTTTCCAATAACTGGTAATAATGGCTCCTCGTCGTAAACTACTCTCCAACTGCGCGAAGGGACCCGTCAGGAGAGTAAATAATATCCAGGCCAACCTCTGAAAGAAAGGACTTTCCCCTCGGTGCTCTTTTCCCCAGGCTTTTTGTGGATCGAGATTGGGAAAGAGAGAGATCACCAAAGTCGGCGGATGCCACCAGTTCATAAAATGATCCATCTTCGCCGCGGTAAACCCAACCTTGCCCAATAATAAACTGAGTGTTTCTGCCCTGAAATAGTAGAGGTCTCTTGGGACATCGAAGGCCGCCCATCTCTTTTTAAAGATTTTGTACTGTATAGAGTTGCTGTTCGGGACCTGAATAATTAAAAACCCTTCTTTCTTTAGGATTCGATGGATTTCTTTTATCACCCTCGCGGGACTATGCGTATGCTCGAGCACATTATAAAGAGTAACGAGATCGAAGAATTCATCTGAAAAATTGGCCGACAACAGATCTCCCTTTAGAACATTCAGGTTAAGATGTTGTTTCGCATAGTTCGCCGAATCAGAGGTCTCGACGCCGAAAGTTTCAAAGCCTTTGCTTCTGAATACATCGAGTCGATCGCCCGCGCCACACCCCACATCTAAGACCTTGCCGGAATTCTTGTCCGTAAATATTACCACTTTCGAGACCTCATCCTGAAGGAGATGATAGCGGTAGCTTTTCTCCAACCTCCTCACCCATTTTGTAAGAAATGAGTCCGCCTCCAGTGTCTCCTTCCAGGAATAGGTTTCTGGGTAGAATTTCCCTATTTCTGTCTCAGTAGGTCTCGGGTTCACATAGAGAAGCCCACACTGCCTGCACTCCACCACCTGAAATTGATCATCGCTGATGCCGAGCTTATCTTTCTTCTTAAAAATAACCTGGGTGTTATCAAGATCACATAGGTCACAGTTCACGTACTCCATCAATATTCTCTTTTCCCAAACCCCCTGATTTCCTGGATAATAGAATCGACCTCTTCGTCCTTTAAATCGGGGAAGAGAGGGAGAGTTAATAATTTTTTCCAGACGGAATCTGAGATGGGGGTTTCGCCTCTGAAAGGATGGTACATTTCATAATGATTATTGGGGATATAATGAACCCCTGTCGAAATCCCTTTCCCTTGCAAATAAATATTGAGTTGATCTCTCTTATCGACTTTGATCACGTAGTTGTGATGCGAAGGCTTTGCATAGGATCTAATGACAGGAGTTTCCAGCCATTTTAAACGTTTGAGGCCTTCGTTATATTCCTCCGTAATCTCTTTACGTCTCTGATTCATCTTGTCCAGTTTCTTGAGTTGAACCAGCCCGATGGCGGCCGGGATATCATTCATATGGTATTTGAAACCCACTTCCTCCACGTTATAATACCAGGAATATCTCTCATCCTTCTCTTCTCTCGACCAGGTATCCTTCGATATTCCCATCCATCTCAGCTTGAGTAGTCGCCCGTATAATTTCGGATCGTCCGTGGTGATCATCCCTCCTTCACCCGTCGACATGTTCTTTACCGCATGAAAACTGAAGCACGCAAGATCTCCCAGCGAGCCCAATTTCTGCCCTTTATATTCTCCACCACAACCGTGGGCCGCGTCCTCTACCACATGGATGCCTCTCTCTTTGGCGAGATCCAGAATGGCGTCCATATCGCAGGCGTGTCCGCCGTAATGGACGACGACAATGGCTTTTGTCTTCGAAGTGACCTGTTTCTTCACCTGCATGGGATCTATGTTAAGTGTATCCGGTTCGATGTCTGCGAAGACGGGAATTCCACTGTTATAGAGGATGGCATGGTTGGTTGAAATAAACGTCATAGGGGTGGTGATCACTTCCATGTCTTTAATCTCGAGAACTTTCAATGCCAGATGGAGGGCAGCCGTTCCTGAGTTGAGAGCCACTGCGAATCTTGTGCCGATATATTCAGCAAACCTTTCCTCAAACTCTCTGGTCTTTGGACCCAAACCGATCCATCCCGTTTCGAAAGGTTCCCGTAGGGCTTCCAATTCTTCTTCGCCGAATGAAGGCTTGAACACAGGTATCATGAACCCCTCTGTCACTCACTCAAGGCAATTTCCCTTGCAGAGATTCCGAATCGTTTTATCAATCGATAGACCTCCCGGTTGGTGATGCGTTTCTTTTGTTGGATCATTTTTCTCTTTTCGAGCATCAACGGAAGCTTTTTCCATACAGAGAGGTAGACTTTCAGCAATATCTTCACCAGTTCTGTTTTAGAAAAATCACTTGTGAACTGGCCCGCCGCCCCTTTGCCTTTCAAGGCACCATAGGCCTGGAAGGCATATCTCCACAGCGTATAAAATTGGCCGAGAATGATTAGGGAAACGGGAAAGTTCTTCAACGCCACCCAGATCCGATTCCTCTCGACCAAAAAGGCTTTAAAAGCGGAAACCCTTCCTCCGGAGCTGGTAGAATGGTGATGATAAACAACGGCTTTCGGGCTATAGATGCATTTCCATCCCGCCAGCTGCGCTCTCCACCCCATATCCGTCTCATCCGCATAAGCAAAAAAATCTTCATCATACAAACCGATGTCTTCTAACATCTCTCGTCGATAGAGACAAGCACAATCGCTGGCAAAGAATATTTCTTCCTCTTCGCCATATCGGTCTCTCTTTTCAAGTCTTCCCCTACCGAAAGAAAGTCCATCCGGGCAAACCACAATACCTACCCCATCAATGACGTCGGGCTCACTTTCCAAAAGGATTTTGGAAGCACAAGCACCATAGTTTTTATCTTTCTCAATGGATCTTTTCAACTCTTCTACACATTTCGGATCCAACCGGGTATCATTATTTAAAATCATGATATATTTTCCCTGAGACGCCAGAATCCCGATATTATTTCCAGCACCAAAGCCGAGGTTTTTTTCATTGATAATCAGATTGACATCCTGGAATTTCTCCTTCAAGAAATCCACCGAGCCATCAGTGGACGCATTATCCACCACGATAATTTCTAAAGGTCGATAGGTCTGATTATAGAGAGACCTTAAACAATTGTCCAGCACAAGATACCCATTCCAATTAAGAACCACCGCGCTGATGAGGGGGAAATCCTGGTTAGTCATCCGTTCACAACCTTTCGCATTGAACCAAAAAGAGATTACGCGTTGTAATGCCCCTATTCCAAACCGAGGACTTGATCTACTCTCGTGAATCTAAAATGTTCTAAAAGAAATTTAAACTTCTTCAACGCAGAAGAAATGCCGTAGTATGAAATGACACGATTGAAAAGAGGAAGCTTAAAGCGAGGCGTCTTGTCGTAACCTTCCCAGGGATGAAAATAAAGCAAAAATGCTTGAGTTCGATTGATTCTCCTCAATCCCCAGTAGAGGAAGGAGGACGGCAAAGCTCTCAAGTAAAATCCTCCCGAAATGGGAATCTTCAACTTTCCGATCATTAATGGGCACAAAGGAAACTCCATGAGGGGACTCTGTGGATTCTCCTTTCTTACATCTTCAAAAGAGATCCGATAAGGTCGGGTGGGTGCTCCGCTTATCCCATAAAGAGGATTTATTTTCAAAGGAAAGATGCTCGCATCATATTGGTATCCAAAATCCAAAAGAACCTTGAGGGCCCATCGGTTACGGTTATCCATAGAAAAACAAGGGGCGCGAAACCCTTTAATCTTAATCTTTCCCAGAATCTTTTCCATGACAGAATGAAAACGTTCAAGTTCCTCCCGGAACAAGCTTTCATTCAAGTTCCATACGAGCTTGTGAGAAAAAGTATGACAACCAATCTCATGCCCTCTCTCGAAGATTGACTGAATGAGACGAGGATTCTGCTCTGCTACCTCCCCCACAACAAAGAAGGAAGCTTTTGTTTTATATCTGTCCAGCAGGTCAAGAATGGGTCGCGTCGCCTCTTCAACCTGCGAAAAAGAAGACCTCCTCCCCTCCACCAATTCCGAGTGGTACCATTCTTCTAAATCAATCGACAATGCATTGATCACAGCCATCGCAGCGCTTCGACAACCTCATTCAGCTATCGACCCAACCCCTCAATGAAACGGGCCCTGAACCTAATATGGTACAGGGCGGGCATCTTAACTCTGACCTTTTAGCCATGTCTTTTTACTTTCACGTAATTAGATGACATCGGTATCTCCCCAGTTGACATACCATTTCTCCGGAGAATTAAATATTTCTCTTTTCGAATGAAAATAGACCATAAATTGAAAAGTTTTTGGGCTCGGGAGAAATCCTCTTTTCCGAAGGATCCTATCATAAGGATGGCCTTGGGGGACCATGAAAGCCAAAAGATCAGTGCCTTTGTGTCGGCTGTGTTGAATTCCCCTTTCCGTTAACGCCGTAAGGGTTACTTGATCCAGTGCCAATAAATCGACAATGACGGCGCTATTAAATTTGAGGAGTTCAACCTTTCTCAAGACAATATATCCCATCATCTCTCCACTTTTTTTTGCTCGATAAATCGTATAGGTTCGCGTTGGGTGTTGAAGATATCTCCAGGTCAAATAATTCCGATTTCGGACCCCAATGATGGGGTAAAGTGACAATGCTTTTTGCCAGAAATGATCGAACTGATCATCCAACGAACCCATTTCTTCTATCTCAATCTTCTCCACCCCATTTCTTCTCTTTAATCTGTAGCAAAGAGCATACAAGAACCTTACCACCCCTCCAGCAAGAAGGCTCAGAAGTGGAAAGTGGAGGTACCGATTTATGATGCCGCTAAATCTTATTGGATAGACCAGGACGGGAAGCTTCACCACTTCCTTCCAGCCGATTTTTTTCAATCCATGAATCGTTTCCTGCCGTATAGGGAATGCAATCAAGAAACGTCCATTCTCTTTTCTCACCCGTTCGATTCCGTATCGCCCCAGCGCCTCGAAGATGCCCCTTCTCCAATAATCGGGGTGAACCATCAAATCAAGCGAAAGGGTCCCCAGAATAGATTCTCCTTGGACGGAAAACGACCGAGGGATATCTGCAAAGTGTCCGACGATCTTACTCTCATCCTCCACAACATAGATCCATCCCTGTCCATCAGGCCCTCCCAGGAATTCCCACCCCCAAAATCTTGGATCCAATTTGTCTTTTTCTTCTTCCCCGAAGACAACTCCTCTGAGGGATAAAATTCCTTCCATATCCATCTTATTTCCATCCCGAACTTTCCAATAACGCATTTCATCCATCATTCTGGCCGTTCTATTTTGAATAAACCATTTCAACTGTCTCAATGCATCTTTTCTTAATCTATCCTAAACAGATCATTCTTTCGCCTTCCTTTTATAAGGCCGGTAAGCCAAATAAAAGTTTATTATAAAAAGACAGAAAGCAACGATACCCACGATCATAAGAACCTGAATCAAAGTGTCGTGGAATAATATCATTAAACCAAGCTCAATCAAGGTGAAGCAGAACAGAGGATAAAGAAACCATCTCCTGGGAGTGGAGAGATGGTAGTAGAGTAAGATCAAGGTCAGGGAGAAGAGGGTCATATTGACAGAAAACATTCCTATCAAAGGCGCACATTCTAAGTAGACCTTCCCACTCAGTACCCTGACGATGGACAAAGGGAAGAGAAGGGAGAATAAGATGCTCCCACCACACAGAAAAACAGCTATTCTAAGGCTCTTTCCTAAAGTCGAAGGTATTCCTTCTTCCCGTCCCTCTAACGAGGAAAGTTTAGGAAACATAACCGTGACGATGGGAATAGGAAGAACGAGAATAATTTTCCCTACCATCTGGGCAATGGAATAATAACCCGCCTCAAAGGGTGTGAAGAAGTGTTTGACTAAAATCAAATCAATATTGGTAAGAACCATAAAGCATAATAATACCAATCCTGCTGAAAAGGAATACCGATATACCTCCGAAAAACTGGATGGGAGGGAACGCTTTGCTATGACTCCCTGATCGGCTACCGTCTTTTCCTTAAGAAGGCTAATTCCTATAAGGAATAAAGACAGAATCGTTGTAACGATATAAGAAACGGCAATCGCGCCCATGGCTCCCCATAGCCCAAAACCCAAAAGGACGAAGAGGATCCCTAAGGCAAATTTAAGACCACTATTAATGATGAGATTGAGGGTCAACAAACCAAATTTTTGTAATCCTTGAAGGCCTCCCCATAAAATAGGGATAACCATGGAGAAAGCCAGACTCAATCCAAAAAGGATGACCAATCCCCGGGAGGAAATTTGAAGGAAAGAAGAGATGGGGGAACTCGCAAAAATGATCACTAAAAAAAATGACAAGGCGATGATGGACATCAATAAGAGAAAATGCCGCAGCAGTTCAATGGCTTGACGATATTGGTTTTGAACTTTGAAGGATGAAAAGAACCTCGTGACGGTGGTTTGAACCGTACCCGCGGGAACAGAGATTATCGCGAAGAGTGCGACGAGGGTGTTGAGGTGCCCGTAATCGGTGGGCGGGAGGATTCTTATCATGAACAAATGGTAAAGGAGGTTGAAAAGGTTGAATAACCCCATACCGATAAACACCAATCCGGTTTGCTTGATAAACTCATCCTTAAATCCGAACCATTTCAATAAATCACCTCGTAAATAATGGATGTTCGATCCGCTCTTATAAAAATTTCTTTTAGATCCGTTGATTGAATTGATTCAATGAAACCCGGGTTCATTTCGTGAGTATGTCTATTGACGAGAATATATCGAACCCCTCTTGTTTTTGCATCATGGATAATCTCGTTATAGGATTTGCCAGGATTCCCCGGTGTAGGAATCCCCTCAGGTAACATTGTGAATTCTCGGTCAGCATAGAACGCTTCAATGGGACTATTACTCATAATGATAGCGTCCTGAGGGGTATTCTGTTTTAACCACAGTCCAACCTTTTTCTGATCTGCACGACTTCTTCTCTCCGGTGTCAGACTCTGTGGCAACTGGCTTAAAATCACAACCATGATGAATAAGGCAGTCACCTTTTCTGGATTCGATATCCTGATTTTTTCCAAATATCTCTTAATTTCTAAAATACCTTGACCAGCCCAAAAGAGAGAAAGGGGAATGACCGGGACTGAAAAACGGATCGTGGAAGGGACAAAGGTGGACAAAGAAAACAGATGGAAGAGAACCAAGGAGGCTAAAAACAACTCAAAGGCAATAACCCTCCCCCTAACCCTTATTAGCCCAAAAAATAGAAATAGCCACAACGAAAAGTGGTAAGCCCTCAAATAGTGATAGATAACAAAAGGGAGAAAGTGAACAACTTTTTGGGTGATCTTTTGGATTCTGAAATTCTTTTTTACGGGTTTATCTGGCTCAATACCCTTTGAAGGATTAACCTCCTCAACACCCTTTTTAAGAAATTGAGCTTGTGTTCCCAGCCCTTTCTTACTAATCAACCATTGACCTGTTTCGCGATGGATATAGAGGACGTAGGGGATGACAAAGATAAAAACGCTCAAAACCAGAACTCCAATGGGGACGAATCTCTTAAGCCACTTCTTTTTAAGACCGCCATCCACGATGATCCAAATTAGATAAACCAGAACATAACCCATCCCCTCTGGCCTTGTAAGATAGGCCAGACCAAGAAAACATCCTGATAACGCTATCCTCCATACCTTCTCTTTCTTTAGCCCTATCCAGAAAAAATAAACCGATAGGATCAGAAACCCCCAATAAGTGGCTTCGGTGAGGAGCATTCCCGAATAAGTTACAAGGTAGGGATGGAAAGCATAGAGAAGCGCTGAAAAAATGGCTTCTTTTTTGCCAATTGCCTCTTTGACTAAATAAAATAATGGAATGATGGTAAGAGTCCCGAAAAAAAGGGAGATTAATCTTCCTGTTATTTCAACATGCGTGGTATCCGGAGAAAACAAGAAGATCAAGAAAGGGAAAAAAGGATGGCCAGGCGATGACAATCCTTTTATAAAATGGCCCTTTAAAAAATCCCTCGCCATGAAACCATAGGCAGCGCTGTCATTGGCAATCCCCTGTGCCATCAGGACCGCATAAAGCCTTAATCCAAACGAAATCCCGACGAGGAGCAAAACTACCTGCTTTTCATCAAGGGTTTTGAAGAAATAAATAAACTTATTGATCATTGATTTGAATTGAAGGGAGTTAAGATATTTCTATTTCTATATTCCATTGAATGAGCCAGAATGTCTCATTAAGATTTGGACGATCTTCTGGCTTGCCTTCCCATCTCCAAATATCTTACTTCCCTTTAGATACCTCCTTCGTCCCTCCGTATGACTTACCTCTTTCATAATTCTTTCCACACTTGTCCCTACCAATACGTTCCAACCACTTTTGATTGTCTCCACCCATTCCGTCTCTTCCCTCAACGTCAAACAGGGAACCCCGAACCAATAGGCCTCTTTTTGAACCCCCCCTGAATCAGTCAGGATGGCCTTAGCATTCTTTCCCAGTTTGAGCATATCGAGATAAGAGACTGGTTCAATAAATTTAATATTTTTGAATTCGGAGGAGAGATGATAGACCTTTATCATCTTCTTCGTCCTCGGATGAAGCGGAAGGACGACAGGGGTTTTTCCCCCAATCTCATTCAAGGCTCTACAGATAGATTTTAGTTTCTTAGGATCGTCAGTATTTTCAGCGCGGTGGAGAGTAGCCAGATAATAGTTCGGAGTTCGGAGTGAAGAGTTCGGAGTGAAGAGTCCAAGATCACTAAGGATGGACGACTTCTTTTGGGCCAATTTTGAATAATAGAGAATCGAATCGTACATCACATCGCCTACATTTTTAACTATTCTTCTACTTTCCTCTTTTATCCCTTCCTTCAGTAAATTCCGGACCGCCTGGTCAGTGGGACAGAATAGAAAAGTTGAAAGATGGTCCGTCAGGAGGCGATTAATTTCCTCGGGCATGTCCTGGTTATAGCTTCTCAAACCTGCCTCCACATGAGCGACAGGAATTTTTAGTTTTGCCGCCGCCAAAGCACCAGCCAATGTCGAATTCGTATCACCATAAACGATGACCCTTTCAGGTCTTTCCTTTTCAAGGACCATCTCAATACGTTCAAGCATCTTACCGGTCTGCTTGGCATGAGAACCGGAACCCACCCCCAGATGGTAATCCGGCTTGGGAAGCTTAAGTTCTTCAAAAAAGACTTTATCCATCATGTAGTCATAGTGCTGTCCGGTATGAACCAGTATTTCTTGAATCCGCCTCTTTTCGTAGAGTCGAGTCTGCGACCTTTCATTGATTTTTTGGATCGCACGACAGATTGCTGCGGCCTTAATAAATTGGGGCCTTGCGCCCACAATGGTCACAATCTTCATCCTTTGACTCCAAGAGGGATAAACTGTTCTTTTATGGATGTTTCATCAATCGAATAAACTGTTTGGCATCGACAAAACGACCTCATCAGAAGCAACCCGTCCAGCTTTTTCGATCTCCACGTTATGCCTCCTCGTGGAATAGGCTCAAAAAGGTCCATGCTACACTCAAAATATCCCTACCTCATCACGATTACTTGCTCTTAGAGAGTCTTTGGCGTGTTGGTAAACCAGGAAATATTTTTTCAATTTGTATTTTGTTTTTGACTTATTTTTAACAAAGGGAAGTGAAAGGGTAAGCATTACTATTCTCCACCATGCTTTGAACACCTTCTCTCTATTGATCCGCTTCACCGTCTCTGGATAATAATGCTTTCTATAGAAGATATGCTCAGCACGAATTTTCTTGTCCCATACTCCAAGTGGCGTTGTGTTTCTTTCGCTCTGGCCACCCGAATGAATAATGACTGCTTCGTCTACATAACCGATTTCGTAGCCATGCTTCCTCACTCTTAGACAGATATCCTGATCCTCTCCATACAGAAAAAAATCTTCGTCGAACCCCCCGATTTTCTTTATCAGATCAGCACGGGCGACCATACTCGCACCGATAACGCATGCAATAGAGCCTGGGAGCCCCGAAAGTTCATCTTGGGTGTATTCTTGTCCCAAATATTGTTCGGATTTCGACCACTGTAATGTTCCATCTGGGTCAATCAACCTGGTTCCTGCTAAACCTACGTGGGGATTTGATTCCATATAGGATAGTATTCCTCGTAAGGCCCCTCTCCTGAGTCTCGTATCCGGGTTAAGAAAAAAGATGTATTTTCCTCGGCATTGATGTAGAACTTGATTATTCGCGGCGGCAAATCCTCGATTTTTATCATTAGCAAAGAGGGACACCATGGGGAATACTTTTTGAAGATAAGCTACGCTGCCGTCGCTCGATCCGTTGTCCACGACAAAGATTTCCTTACGGCAATCTTCCTCCGCGAGGATCGACCGAATACAGATCCCGACTAAGTCTTCGGTATTGTACGACACAATTATAATTGAAACTTCGGGTTGTCCTGTTTCACCGATCATTCGTTAGCTATCCGGTTTGGGTGCAATATGGATGATTAAGAAATTCCCAAAAACTCAACTTTATCCTTTATTTTACGATAAGATTTCCCACAGGCCTTGCACGAACCTTTCCCGGATCGGAAGGTTATCTCCTCAGCACATTGGCAGACCCATCCCTTCACTTTTCCTGGATTTCCATAAACCAAAGAATAATCCGGAACATCCCTGGTCACCACAGAACCCGCCCCAATAAAAGCATACTGACCAATCGTATTTCCACAGACAATTGTCACATTGGCACCCATGGTGGCTCCTCTTTTCACCAAAGTATTCCGAAATTCTTTCTTTCTCGATATGAAACTCCTGGGGTTAAAGACATTCGTAAAGACCATAGAGGGCCCGCAGAAAACATGATCCTCCAAGATCACTCCATCATAGATAGAGACATTGTTTTGAACCTTTATATTATTTCCTAAGACCGCACCTGAACCGATAAAGACATTCTGACCGATGACACAGTTCTCCCCAATCCTCGCACCCGACATGATGTGGGTGAAGTGCCAGATCTTGGTCCGCTCCCCAATCTCTACGGGTCCATCCACGACAGCCGTGGGGTGAATAAAGTATTCCTTTTCCATCTCCCTATTCTCCTTCGAGGCGGATTGGAAACCCCTTCTTCTTCAAAGACTCCTGGGCAGCCATAAGAATTTTTACCACTCTAAGTCCGTCCCGGCCTCCGGTTTTAGGTTCTTTCCGCGATTCGATGCTTTGAATAAAATGTTCTGCTTCAGCCCTGAGCGGTTCAGCCATCTTGATACTCGGAATGGTAATATCTCCAAACCTCAGGCTGAGGTATTCCCCATAGGTATCATAGGAGAGATTCTTTACCCCTTTATCATAGATCTTCAGTTTCTCGGAAGCCTCCATATCGTCGAAGACCACCATCTTTTTTGAGCCCACGATGGTGATCTTTCTTAACTTATGAGGATCCAGCCAACTCAAATGAATATTTGCCATCTTGCCATCAGAGAATTGGAGTCCAAGAAACACCACATCCTCAATCCCCTTCTGGATATAACTCTCTCCATGAGCGGTCACCGCAACCGGTCCTTCCTCGAGGAGGTATAGGATGACCGATAGATCATGGGGGGCAAAAGAAAGGAGGGCATTTTCATCCTGACGGATCACACCGAGATTGACCCGCTGGGTATAAATATAATAAATTCTTCCCAATTCACCGGACCCGACCATTTCCTTCAGCCGGTCGACCACAGGATGATAGATCAAAAGATGACCCACCATGAGAATTCTTTTTCTCTTCTTTGCGATCCCTAACATCTCCTCGGCATCTTTTGTATTCAAGGCCATCGGTTTCTCTACCAACACGTCTTTATCGGCTAACATGGTCTCTTTCGAAATGGAATAATGGGAGAGAGCTGAAGAAGCCACCACGACTCCTCTCACCTCTGGATCTTGAAGAATGGGTTTCAAATCCTCAACCATCTTCGTTTGGGGATAGGTCTTCTGTAATGAGAGCAATTTCGAAGGATCCTGATCACAGACATATTTCAATCGAACATTGGGAATTTCGGAAAACACCCTGATGTGGTTTTTCCCCCATGCCCCAGCTCCCACGACAGCAACGCTGATCATAGAATCTCCTCCAGCAACCAATTCATAATTTGGCCGGCAAGTGTTCCTCGACCCCGCCCCCCCAAAGCCTTCTAAGGGGCTCTACCCGTTTTAACTCCTATGATTCGATATTGAAGCACCAAGAAATCGATCAACCCATTAAAAACCAGCCTGTTGATGAACTTCATCGTCTTGCTGCACCGTTTCTTCTTTATCAACTTTTTGATCTCATAGCCCGTTTCTCGAAACATATTTTCAATCGTCTTCAGAGTAAAAAAACGCAAATGGGTTCTATCTAATATTCCTAGGTCAACATATTCCCATCGCCCGTCCAAAATTAAAGGTTTTAGAATTTTATAATATCGGATGTTAGGAATGCTACAGATAATGATTCCGTCATCTTTTAGAATTTCCCGGTGGCTTTTAAGAACTTTCCAAGGATCAACCAAGTGTTCCAACACATCGCCGTAGACAATACAGTCGAAGAAACCTCTGCTGAAGGGCAAGATATCCTTTTCAATATCACCGATGATTACTTCTTGATAGTAGGATTTTGCTTGCTGGGCGGCATGGGGATTAACTTCAACCGCGAAAATCTCTTCAAAACCTTTCTCTTTAAGTATTTGCCCCGTCTTCCCTACACCACAGCCTACATCCAATATTCTCCTGGCTCCTTTGGGAACGAGTTCGATCAGGTCGGTTCTTGGAAAAAATCCATGGAAATAATTAAACTCTTGATGGCTCATCGTCATCCCAATCATTCTTTCTATTCTGTTCTATTGCCCAAGTCTCTTGAGGCAAAGTTCAAACTTTCAGGATAACATGACTCGAATCCTTTTCAAAAGCAGAATGCCGTTTCGATTCAGATAAGAAGATCGACCAGCCCTCCACTCCTTTCTTTTTATGATCCGGCTAAATGGCCTTCTGCAATCCCATCCCTTCAGGAAAGAACCTTAGATGCCACCAGAACAGATAGGCATAAATTGACAGTTTTCGTCGCCAGCTTTTGACCGTGAATAAGGTAACCAGACAAGCCGTGATCATTAGCAATAGCTCGAAACCCAGTCTTATCAGCAAGCCGGCCAGGAGAACGAA
Organism: uncultured delta proteobacterium; assembly: GCA_963827685.1. Taxonomy (GTDB): domain Bacteria; phylum Desulfobacterota; class BSN033; order BSN033; family UBA1163; genus UBA1163. Next base: position 252,399 of record CAWHBU010000005.1, read on the forward strand.
CCATTGTACCTCCCCCCTATTTTTTCTGAAAAAATGGTATCGGGAACGACAGTATTCAACTTTTGCTCTCTTCTTTTCTGTCTCGGCACTTTTTCCTTGAAAATGATAAACTTCAGCCTGAGGGACATGGTAGATCTTCCAGCCTGCCTGCTTCATCCGATAGCACCAATCCGTTTCTTCAAGAAAAAGAAAATAATCCTCATCCAATAAGCCTACCTGATCTAAAGCATCTCGTCTCACCATCATGCAGGCACCAATCACCGAATCAACTTCAACGGGTCCGGAATATCTTCTCTCCTTTCCTGGAAACTTTTTCGGGAAGAGCCATCTCAGAAGACTCTTATTGAGGAGCTCTGTGGCCAGGGAAGGAAAATTGGCGATGGAGTTCTGTTTCGACCCATCTGAATTGAGTAGTTGTGCCCCTGCCACCCCGACATCGGAATGGGCATCCATAAAGGATACTAATCGTTCAATAGCTCCGTCCTTCACCTGAATGTCTGGATTCAAGAGAAGAACATATCTTCCAGATGCTTTTTGAAGCCCCTGGTTGACGGCCTTTGAAAATCCCAAGTTTCTCTCATTTACGATGAGATGCACGAAGGGAAATGTCTTCCTTATTTCATCTGCGCTTCCGTCCTGGGATCCATTCTCAACCACAACAACCTCCCAGCCCATCCTTTGCTGATTTTCAAAAATCGACCGCACACAGGGAAGGAGGAACTCTTTCGTATTCCAATTAACGATAATAATGGACAAATCAATCACGCCGTAACGAACTCCAAGTATAATCAGTTCTACCCATCTCAAATTACCTGCAAACCAATTTAACCCAATTCTTTTATAAAATTTGTGAGATCCTGTCTCGTCCTCTCTAGCGTAAAACCTCTTGCTACATCAATCCCCTTCTCTTGGCACCTCTCCCTAAGTCCTCTGTCTTCGATAAAAGTGAGAACCCCTTCAGCAATTCTATCCGGTCGATGAGTTGGGACAAAATAGGCAAAATCTCTCCCTGTTCCAAAATTCCTGTAACTCGATATTTCAGTGAATATGGAGGGAACACCGCTCGCAAGGGCTTCCATGGCTGGCAAACCAAATCCTTCACCCTCAAGTGAAGAAGAGATAAAGATATCCATACTCCGATAGAGTTCTGCCATTTCCTTCTCTCTTAAATTGATGTAATATTGATCGACCAGTTTTCCCACTTCCTCTCTTTCAGAAGGAGGATGAGGAGAAACTCTTATGAATTCTACAGGGATTCCTCTTTCTTTCAATATTCTTATGGATTGGAGGGTATCTGGGATCCCTTTAAACCCTACCTGCATCGAGCCGACAGACAAAATCCTGATCCTTCCATTTTCGCCCCAGATCCTATTTCCATCGGGATAAAATATTTTTGGATCGATGCCATTTTGTATGAGACCACATTTCTGGTGATAGCGTTTTTCAATCAACTCGACCAGATGTTTGGAAACCGCCGCTTTAATTGTCGGAAGGGCATAGATCGACTCAATCTCCTTGATCCTCTTTATAAATTTCAATATATCCATGCCCCTTTTCAATATTGGAAAGAAGCCTCTCCTCAAATATTTCTCAGTTATCGCCTCGCCCTTGATCCTTGACATATAATCGATTGGCTCATAACCCTGGCAAAGATGAACCATCTTCGCCTTGCCTCTCTGAAAAAGCCTCTTCACATCACTATATAAGGTTCCGACATAGATATCACAATTTGGGATATCATCCTCCGTTTTCACAATCATTGGCTTTTCATATAAATTTAACTCTGCTAAATTCAATTCTGTTTGCACATTTTTTGTCACGAGGAATGTCTCATAACCCATTTCATTAAGTATCTTCACATGTTGCGAAACTACTTTTACACCCCCAGATGTCGCCAACTTGCCGTACCTATCTTTCAGGACATAATCCTTGATAAAATACCCTATCTTCATCCCTTCTCCGTCTTTATTTCTTCTTCCTCTCTCGCCAAGATCAATATATTTTCGCTCATGATCAGTCGGCGATAAGTAAACGATTTCTCTTTCTATGCTCTTTTAACCAGCCAATGGAGAAAATTTTCATCATATTTACGATTGAGAATGAAAAATTCCTTTGAGGCGTGCCACCCTCCGCTCTAGCTTTTTTAAGATTTGGTCATCACTCCCCACGGTTCTCAAAGGAGGGAGTCTACCCCATGTCTCCGGATTAGAAGTCTTCTGAGCCGTGACCCATATCCCCTTCGGTCTTTTTAAATTTCCCTCCAAGGCACAATCCAAAATTTTAAACCGATTCAATAAAAGCTCAATCCCATCCGGTGTAAATCTCCAATAATCTTTGGGAGCACGATGGATCTTAAAATGCATAACAGTGGTCAAGATGAGAAGTCCATTTGGACGAAGCACACGATGGATTTCATCGATCGCCTTTTGAGGATGGGGAAGGTGCTCAAGGGATTCGAGGTTCAATACCAATCCAATGCTCTCATCTGAAATCGGCTTCATGTCTGCGATATCACAGATAATGTCAATGCAGGCCGGGTTGAAGTCCGTCATATCCTGCTTAATATACCGTTTTCCTGGAAAGAGGGGCTGATAAAAATTCGGTTCCCATCCGGCGCAGGTATCGAGGATAGGTTCCTCAAAGGGGAAACGCCCGATCGCCCATTTGACATAGTTGACAATCGCTTTTCTCAATTAGATCTCCTTCCCTTCGCTTGTTTCTGCACCACCCGAGTCAGGATAGAAAAAAGGCGGGGCGCACAGGCCTGGTAGGTGTAGTTTTCCAAGACCCTTCTTCTCCCCTCGCGACCCATCTGTTCCCTCAATCCGGGATTTTCAATAAGGAGAGAAAGCTTTTCCTCCCATTCCTTAGGAGTCACCGCCCAAAATCCATTAGTCCCGCCCTCGACCAGATCCTTGTTGATCCCCACAGGGGTACAAACCACGGGAACACCTACTCCCTGGTACTGTATAATCTTGAGGCCGCATTTCCCCCATGACCATGGATCATCAACGAGGGGCATCAGACCAATATCAAACCCCTGTAGATCAGCCACCTCTTCCTCTAAACTCCAATTTTTCTTAATCACTTTCATCCGATCACAAGCGAAAAAAGTGTCACAGACAATCTTCAGTTCCACATGAGGATATTTTGCGCCTATCCTGTCGAAAATAGGTCTCATCTTTTCCAAATAATGAATCGAACCATGATCCCCGATCCACCCAAGGGTCACCCTTTCCTGTTGAACCGGATAGGTTTTTAAATGATATCTTTCCTGATCAATCGCCGTGGGGATCACCTCGACATTTTGATTAAATGGAAGCACCTCGCTCTTCAAAAATTCATTTCCGGCGATGACGAAGTCAGAGTTTTTGACCATCTGGATAAAACGTCTTCTCCGGGTTGAAGAAAGTGGATCTTTGGCCTTTGAGTTTCGATACATCACCGAATCATCAAAATCATAGAGTATCCGTTTCGCCCTTCTCCTCAACAATCCAAGCCGGGGTTGATTGAATCTTTTCCTCTGAAGAAAAACGATATCATATTGGGAGAGTTCGTTGAAGAATCGAAAATTCTCTTTCAAGGTCCTGGGATAGAGGCTGACCTTGGTCTCTACCCCTTTGGACTCCAAATAGGGAATATATTGAAGCACCCGATACCGACTGGCCGCTACTTCCCACCCCTGAATGAGAGAAAGAACTTTCATCACCTTTCCGATCCCCTCAAACAATGAAAATTCCTAATCCCCCCTTACCCCCCTTTAGCAAAGGGGGGATGGGGGGGATTTGAAAGCTATTTTCTAAGTAAACTTTGCAGCACATGAAAAAACTTTTCAGAGGTAACCCTCAGGGAGTACTCTCGTTCCACCGTCTCTATCCCCTTTAATCCCATTTGGTACCTGAGCTCTTGATTTTGGATGAGGTTCGATAAGCGATCCACCCATTCTTGATGATTCGTCGCCCAAAAACCATTCTCCCCGTCTTTAACGATGTCCGGATTGATCCCCACAGGGGTGCAGACGACAGGCACCCCGACACTGAGATATTGGACGATCTTCAATCCACACTTCCCTTTCGACCACAGATCATCGTCGAGGGGCATCAGCCCGATGTCAAAAGAGATCAGATCTTCATTCTCATCCTCCAATTTCCAAGGCTTCTTAACGACGGGAAGGTGGGGGGAGTCATAAAAATCATTGCTCACGATCTTTAATTTGACCCGGGGAAATCTTTGGCGAATGGTCTCAAAGACAGGTTCCAATTTTTTAAGGTACTTCAAATTTCCTTTGGTCCCAATCCATCCTAAAATGATCTCCCCATGGTTAGAGATTTTCTTTTTTAGTGGATAAAGATTCGTATCGATGCAGGTCGGAATGACAAAGATCCTTTTCTCCGGATCCACCTTGAGGACCTGGCTCTTTAAAAACTGGTTTCCTACCAGTAACCACATCGCTTCCTTTCACCATCCATCTGAATTTCAGCCACCTGGATAAAGAATGAGGGCGAGGAGAACTGGAAGACCGGTACATGACAGCATCATCGAGATCGAAAAGGACTTTCCAAGACTTTTTTCGGATCCAATAAAATTCAAAAGGAGACAATAACCTTCTTTGAATGCAGACCACCTCGAAGAGGGGAAGCTGCCGATAAAGGATAAGCCGTTCCTTCCATGAACCGGAGAGGGGTTGCCACTTCGGTTCCACCTGGTGGGCGATCAGATAGGGAAAATACTGTTCCACCCGGAACCGATGGCCCTGATCGCTGGAATGAGTAAGGAAGACGATCCTCATTTTGTGCCGTTCGACTTCTTCTCTGCGATTACCAAAATCGATTTCGCAAAGTCGATGCCCAGATACCGATGGAGAGAGGCCATTACATAGATCCTGAAGAGATAGCGGTGAAAAGCATCGCTGTAGGTTCGATACATCGCCTTGATTTGAAAACCGTGGGCGAGGAGAAGACCACCTAATTCATCATAACAATAGGCCACTTTATGAGTAGCATCCCTCCAAAACCGGCTGGGATTGAACACATTGGGAGTGGTCATGATCAATCGTCCTCCCTCATTGAGGAGATCATAAATCTTCTTTATGAGTTGGACGCCTTCTTCAAGACCCAAATGTTCGATGACCTCAAAAAGAAAAACAACGTCAAATGGCTCTTGAACCTCCTCCAAGCTGTAAAAGTCGTGAAACTGTTCTCGGTCAATATCCATGCTCTTATAAACCAGTTTCGGAAAATGGCGCTTTAACCGCTCCTGAAGATTTCGGTTTGAAGCTCCGATATCCAGAACCTTTTCGCCGTCCTGAATCATCTTCACCATCAAAGGGAATCGCTTCCGCAGGATTTTTAGATCCCAGATCTCGGGATAGCAGTAATGAATCTGATCCCGATATTCAAAGAGCTTGCTCCAAGAGATCCTCTCATTCATTTAACTTCACCCATTCCCTCTTCTCAAAATCAAACCGTTTCACCACCTTGGCTGGGGAACCAACAGCTAAAGAATAAGGCGGAATGTCACGATTCACCACGGAGAGGGCACCAATGATGCAATGTCTTCCGATCGTCACATTTGGCAAGACGCAGGCCCCGTAAGCAATCCAGGAATCGGCCCCGATGTGAACATAACCGATCTTCAAGTCTTGCTCCTTACTCGGACGACTGATATCTCCAAGTTTTCGTGAGTTGTCGATGATCATCACGTTCGGTGAGATTCCCACATTCTCCTCAATGACGAGGCGGTGGCAGGCACTGATAAAGCAACTCTCCGAAATGATGACATTGTCTCCGATGAAAAGAAGGATTTCTTTTGATTTCTTATCCTTCGGGTGGAGGTTAATGCTCGTATTTCTTTTAATTCTTACGTGATCTCCCACATGGACAAACCGTGGCCGGTTGATCACCACTCCGGATTCGATGTAGACGTCCCTCCCATAGGAGCCAAAAAAGAACCGATTTTTCAAATTGGAGAGCGGATACCAGAACGGCTTTTTCCTTATCATTCCAATTGACCTCCCTTCGACAAATTGTCCTGCAAAATATTTTCCATCTCCCTCCAATTTCTTTCAAGAGAATAGGATTCTGCCAGATGGCGAGCGGCGATCGAAGCCCTCTCTATTTCCTCACGGTTCAAAAAAAACAGAATTTTTTCTGCCAAGGCCCTATCATCTCGTGGGTCAGAAATGACAAAACCCTCTCGGCCTTGGGTGATAATCCCACTCGCCCCGTTGCAACGAGTGGTAATCACCGGAATTCCGCTAGCTAATGCCTCTAACACGGTGAGGGAACAGGCGTCGTAAAAGGTGGGGTGGACGAGAAGATCTGATGCGCCATAATATTTTTCCGGTTCATTCGTGGAACCGGCAAAGATCATCTCTTCGCGAATCCTCATTTCCCTCGCCAGGCGTAAATAGGAACCTTGACGATCTCTTCCCAGAATAATAAGTTTGAAAGGAGGAGGGGTTCCTTCCCTAATTTTTGCCAATGTTTTGATGAGAAAACCCAGTCCCTTCATCTGAAAATTATTTGAGACAAAGAGAATCACCAGCTCATCTGCCCCAATCCCATGTCGCCCTCTGATCTCCCCTCGATATTGACGATTCCTGGGGTGGAAGCGATCGAGATCGACCCCGTTGTAGACTACGGTAATCCTCTCCTCGGGGATCCGATACCAACGCATCATGTCCTGCTTCACCATATCGGAGATGGCAATGATCGCTCGAAAGCGCTTCCCTTGATAAGGAGCGTCTTCCACCCAACCACTCACCCATTGTTTCGGGCTGAAGACCCTCCCTAAGAGTTTTGTCGTCCACAGAATCGGATGGTCGTAAGCCCTGAGGCTTCGCCAGAACCATGCCCAATGCACCCCTCCGTGAGGTTGAAGAATATCCGCTTTCAGTGTATTTCCTATTCCGAAGGTAATGTCATAATCTCCCTGCTCTATTTCCCTCGTAGCCCGGATTGCAAAAGAGAGGAGTCGCAGGCTTTTTGGGAATGGAATCGTCTTAATTGCATGGTAATGGAACCTGGGATCTTCCTCGCCAAATTTCTCTGCATAAACATGGACCTCATAGCCCTCATCCGCCAGTCGGGCGCATAAGTCAACGAGATATTTTTCAGCTCCTCCCCTCTTCTTAGAGAAGTCCCGAAGACCTATGGCAAACCTTATCTTTCTCATACTTATAGCGAATTACTCGAATGATAGCGAATGAATCGAAAATACTGATACAAGTCCATTTGATTCTCTTACATTGTCATTGCGAGCGATAGCGAAGCAATCTCGTATCTGAGGAGATTGCTTCGTCGCTTCGCCCTGTACACCATGCGGTGCAGGGCTTCGCTCCTCGCAACGACCCTTTATTTAATCCGTTTGCATTCGGTTTATTCGCTCTCATTCGCCCAATTCGTTCTTATGTTCCTTGGCCTCTGATATATTGGGAATCCTTTTCTGCCACCAGGAAGAGCTTCCTCCCAAGCATGAGATCACCGGATAACACATGCCTCAGAATTTCTTTGTTCCTCTCCCTCTGTTTTAAGTTCCTTTCTCTTCAGAAGGCTCGCCATGTAGCTAAATAAACAAAAGGATAGAGAGGGCCGAATAGCATGGCACGATGGCTGTAACAATGGGTGGTCACCTCCAGGATTCGAAATCCGTTTCGATGAGGGTGGGTTCTCAATTCATAATAGCTGGCGAGATGGATGTGATCCCCTCCTAAATAATCGTCGACTTCGTTGGGGGGTCTCCCCGTAAAGAGATTGAAGCCCACCAGGAGATTTGCCAGTCTTGATTTAAGATTCAAAATATTCGGCGTGCTGATCAAGAGTTTCCCTCTCTCCTTGAGGATTCGAAAGCATCCTCTGATGAAGAGGACCGGGTTTTCCAAATGTTCAATGCCATTGGAACAGAGGACATAGTCGAAGGTCCCGTCTGAAAAGGGTAAGTCGACGTTGAGATCAGCTCTTTCACACGAGATTCCTTGGACACAAAAAAGATTGGGGTTGATATCTGCGGCGACCACATCAAAACCCGCTTCTTTCAATTTCCGGGAGATGATTCCCGGTCCTGCGGGTGCATCCAATATTTTCCCATGATTACCATAGCGGGTAAAGAGTTCAACCACTTTATCATGAGGGTGTTGAAGTCCGAAGACTTTGATGATCAATGACCTGACCTTCATCGAATCCCGTTTCCCACTAAAAACATCTTGATTTGCTGTGCGACTTCTTCCATCTCTGACTCCTCCATTTCAGGGAAAAAAGGAAGAGAGAGAATCTTACGAGACCACTGGTTGGTCAAGGGCAAGTCTCTTCGCCGATATCCCATTTCCTGGTAAGCCTTCTGAAAAGGAATGGGGATGGGGTAATGGATGAGAGTTTCGGCTCCCTTCTTTTTCAAAAATGTTTGGAGAGCATCCCTCTTCCCTGTCTCAATCGTATAGAGATGATAGACATGCCGCACTCCCTCCTTCTCCGAAGGGCATACCACCCCTAAAGGAGAAAGCATTTTTGTATAGAGCTCGGCCTTCCTCCTCCTCGCTTCATTCCATTGATCCAAATGTTTTAATTTGACTCGAAGGATGGCCGCTTGGATTTCATCCAATCGACTGTTGTGTCCCTTCAGAATGTGCTGATATTTTTTTCTTTCTCCGTAACATCGAAGGAGTCTGAGTTTCCGGTCATATTTTTGATGATCGGTCACCACCATCCCCCCGTCTCCATATCCCCCTAAGTTCTTGGTCGGATAGAAACTAAAACAACCCATAGCCCCAAATGAACCCACCTTCTTTCGTCCGTATTTTGCGCCATGGGCTTGGCAGGCATCTTCGATGACAACGAGATCATAACGATTTGCAATTTCCGTAATCGAATCCATATCCGCGGGATGACCATAAAGGTGGACAGGAATGACGGCCTTGATCTTTCGCCTGCTTTCTTTTGCCCTTTGGCGTTTCAAAAGAAGCTCCAGACTATTGGGATCCATCGTATAGGATTCGGAATCGATATCGACAAAGAGGGGTTTTGCCCCTGTAAAGGAAATGGCGAGGGCTGTGGCCACAAAAGAATTCGCCACGGTAACGACTTGATCTCCCTCTCCAATTCCGACTGTTTTCAAGGCCAGATAGAGAGCATCCGTCCCGGAGCCCACTCCGACCCCATGCCGAACCCCACAGTAAAGGGAAAACTCCTTCTCAAAAGCAGAGACTTCCTCTCCCAGAATGAAGCGACCTTTCTCATAGACTCTTTGAGTCGCCGAGAGGATTTCGCTTTTGATCTTTCTATACTGCCTGGTTAAATCGAAAAAAGGAACCATCTTAGCATGCCTATTGCGGATTGCAGAATGCGGATTGCGGAATTTGAAAACTAAATTCCATTCTTTTATTCCGCATTCCGAAATCCGAAATCCGCATTATATTTAGCCCCAGTATTCCTTCTTATGCTTTCTGTAGAACTCGATCGTTCTTCGAAGCCCTTCCTCCAAATCGGTCTTCGGCTCCCAGCCCACCATGCGTTTGATCTTGGAGATGTTGGTATAATAATCTCCCGGTTCGACTTCCTTTCTCTCTTGAGTAAACTCGGTGAAGGCCGCTCTGCCAGTTCCGGCAATCTTTACAATCCTTTTTGCCAGGTCGATGAAGCTGATGGGAATGCCGGTCCCCACATTAAATACTTCTCCATAAGCCTGATCACAGGTGGCTGTTTGCAAAAAACAATCAACCAGGTCATCCACATAGAGAAAATCTCTCAAAATCCGGCCGTCTCCAAAGACGGGAATGACTTCGCTATCGATAGCCTTTCGGATAAACCAATTGAGCACGCCATATTCATCGTGGGCCATCTGGTGTCGGGGTCCATAGGTGTTCGTAATTCGAAGACAGGTTCCCGGAATTTTGTGAACGTCGTGATAGACAAGAACCATCTTCTCCGCCGATAAATTGGTCACCGCGTAGATTCCCTTGGGATTTGTGGGATGATCTTCCCCTACCGGCAAGGTCACACTGGAACCATACTCCCCCCGCGTCCCTGCAAAAATGATCCTTACCCCTGGATTATTTTTTCGGCAGGATTCAAGGAGGACCAATGTCCCCCGACAGTTGATGTCCAGATCCTGAATCGGATTCCGGATACTGTCCACATGATTCACCTGCCCAGCGAGATGAAAAATGATCTCCTGTCCTTTCACTAAATAATCCATGGAATGACCATCCCTCACATCGGTGAAATTGATATGGACGCGATCGGCGATCTCTTTCACATTAAAGAGGTTTCCTCCCAGACGGGGCATCATGTTATCCACAATCGTCACCTTTGCCCCCAATGCAATCAGTCGGGCCGACAGATTGGATCCAATGAAACCCAAACCACCTGTCACCAATATTTTTTTCCCTCTGAAAACCTCTTGATCAGGAGTCATTCTCTTTCTCCTCTTTTGAGATCGTCAACCCTTCGGCTTCCCCACCTAAAGTCTGGGGCTTCTCCCTCGGCCTGAGCTAGGATCGAAGGCTCGGGGTTGACCCTGCACTTCGATAGACTCAGTGTCCTGAGCTTGCCGAAGGAAGCGACACTTCTCTGCCCCTCCTTCAGAAGATGGGCTTGGTGTTGTCGAATGGGTCAACTCCCATAGTTTGGCATATTTGATAAAAACATAGAACATAGTCGAGACGATGATGATGAACCCTGGCAACCCATCCCTAAATCCCGACTTAAAAAGATACTCTTTGATAAATCGAAATGGAGGATGAAAAAGAAGCTTAACAAGGCTAAACTTCTCTCCATTCTTAAAGAGATCAGCTGCAGCAATCTTGGAATACTTATCTATCGTCTGGATCTGATCTGAAATGTCTCCGTAGGTATAATGATGATACTGATTCTTTAATACACCCACCTCTCCATCCACGACCAACTTGGCATGAAGTCCCCCCTCCCATTTCCCTTTGTCCCTTCGATAAAGGCGAATCTCACCATCTGGATACCATCCTCCGTATCGAATCCACTTTCCCAAGTAATAAGTACGCCGATAAACAAAATATCCATCTAAATCCTTTGCCCTTCCATTCAACTCCGCCCGAATCTCTTCGGCCAACTCCGGAGGAATTTCTTCATCGGCGTCCACAAACATGATCCAATCCCGAGTGGTGAGATCAGCGGCATACTGATATTGATCCCGATGCCCCGTCCACTTCCTCTGAAATGTTTTGTCGGTATATTGTCTGCAGATTTCGTAGGTCCCATCCTGGCTGAAGGAGTCAACGATCACCAGCTCCTCAACCCAGGAGAGGCTTTTCAGACATTGTTCAATCGTCCTGCGATTGTTGGTGGTGAGGACATAGGCAGAAACCGGAACCTTTTCGATCATTTTCTCTTACGCCTCAATTGTTGATCAACGACTTCTTCGACGTCATCCACTGTGATGAGTTCCATGCATCGATGATCTGTTGGACAAATTCTCTTCCAACAGGGACTGCAAGGGACATCCTTTCTAACCACCACATGGCCCTCCCCCCATGGACCCGTGGTGAAAGGGGGTGTTGATCCAAAGAGAGCGACGACAGGAGTGCCGACAGCAGTGGCCACATGCATCGTCCCGGTATCGTTCGTCACAAGGAGACTACATCGTTCCAGAAGGGCGGCCAGTTGGAGTAAACCGGTCTTTCCGGTCAAATCTATTCCCTTTGTTCCCAAATGGTGTAGAATCTCATGGACGATGGGACGCTCATCCTCCTTGCCAAAGAGGAGGATCCTGGTTTGCCATTGCTCCGCAAGCCTCTTTCCCAATTCCCCGAATCGATCCGGATGCCAACATTTGGCTAAACCATAAGTGGCACCAGGATTCATTCCGATGAGGGGCTTCCCTTCCGGGATCCCCATGTCTTTCAACACTCGATCTGCCCACCTTCGATCTTCCTCCCTGAGAAATATTTGAGGAGAAGGAAGCCTTTCTATCTTCCCTAATGGCTCGATCAGTTTCCGGTAATAATGAACCCGGTGGCCATGGAGGATTTCTTTGGTTCGACGAATTCGGTGGGTAAGAAAGAGTGAACGTCCCTCAGCTTGATAACCAATTCGGATTGGAATGCGCGCCATGTAAATATGAAAAGCAGAGCGGAAAGACCGTGGAAGAATGACCGCCAGATCAAAATTCCTCTCCTTTAAAGATTCGCTGAGATTTAAATCTTCCCAAATAGATCCAATCCCCCCCTTCTTTTGGAAAGGGATGATCTCATCCACGTAGGGAAATGTTTTCCATAAATCGACGAGATAGCTTGGAATCAAAATAGCTAAGTGGGATTTGGGAAAGAGAGCCTTTAATTGTTGAACTGTTGGATAACTGAGGACAGTATCTCCTACCCAGTTTACGCCTCTTACCAATATACGATTGACTTGGCTAAAATCGCGTTTCAAGAGACCTGCTCCTTCCTAAAGAGTTAAGGTTATTATATCAACCTCTTCAAGTCAAACTCGGAATCCGCAGATAAATTCCCCATCCCGTTAGGAAAGCTCTATGTCTCACACGGATGAGTTCGCTTGGCATATATATATCCACCATTGCGGTTCATTTTGACTTCAAAACCTAATTCTTTAAGTCTAAGAGGAATATCGATGGAAAATTCTGGCGGAACACTATGCGTCTCCATAGCAATTCCCATGATTTTAGCAGCAGTTTCAGAACTGATATTTCTTAGGATATCATGTTCAGCTCCTTCGCAATCCAACTTTAAAAAATCGATTCGAGGTAGATCCTCTTGCCTGATGATATCCTCAACCGAGATAGTGGGAATACGTCCCGTCTTGATATTCGTAATCCTTCTTTTATATAAGGAATGATCGGCTGAGGAGCCACCTTGATAGGTATAAATATCTTGATATCCACTTATACCAGAAACCGCCATTTTAAAGATAGACATATTCTCCAGGTGGTTTAGCTCCACATTCTTCTTGAGCATTTGATAATTATTTGACTCCGGCTCAAAAGCGAGCACCTTGTAGGCACTTCTTGCAACGATGATAGAGAAAGATCCGATGTGAGCTCCTACATCGACAACAATTGAGTCTTTTGTGATTGGAATAAAATCTTTTGTATAGTTTTTCTTAACAAAATTTGATTTTACAATTCTCAAATCATCCGTATTAGGGCGCAACTTAATTCTTAAACCGCTTCGATGTATCAACTCAATTTCTTTGCGTAGAAATCCATAACGTCCTGCATAAAACATATACCAATTCTTAAACGTAGCAATATTCTTTATGAATGACATTCAAGGTCTCTCTTCTTATCTCTGACAGCTTCTGGCCTCGCTAAGATGCCTAAAATCTCTTTCGTTGCCTTAAAAACTTCATCGGCTGAGATAGCTTTTATACAGACAAGTCTTTTGCAGGAATATTCATGACACGGATTGCACCCCACTTCTTTTCTTACTTTGATGTGATTTCCAAAAGGTTCATTTTCTATCGGGTCTGTCGGTCCATAAATGACGACAGCAGGGATTCCCATGAGGGAAGCAATATGCATTGGTCCTGTATCTCCTCCAATATAAAGATCACAGTTTCTATATACCTCCCCCAACTGTGTCAAGGATTCCGTTTTTGGCGCCAGGAGAGATGGCTCCTTCATCTGTTTTCGAACACCTTCTACCCACTCCAGTTCCTCATCTCCCCAAGTGAAAAGAACGGAGGCATTGAGTTCTCGGACCAATCGATTCGCCAATTGAGCATATTGATCAGGCATCCATCGCTTGAAGAAAGCTTTGGGGCTCGTTCCCGGATGGATGGCAATCAAAGGTCTGTTGAGGGACGCTGATGAAGCCTTAAAAAATGACGCCACATATTTCCGATCCTCCGGGGGGATATGAAGGCTATATTTAAGCTTTTTCAGCTCCAATCCCATCCCTCTTAGTAGCGCAAGATTTCTTTCAAATCGGCTGGTCCTTTCTTTTAGAAGCTTCACTTTTACATTCGAAAACAAGAAATTCCCCTCCTTGGTCGACCTTCGATCATATCCAATCCTCTTAGGAGAACCTGAAAGAAATGAGAGAACACCGCTTTTAAGGATCCCATGAAAATCAAGAACCACATCAAACTTTCGCCTTCGAAGATTTTTGACAAATCCCCGCATTTCCCCGATCGTCCCCCATATCCCCCTTAATGACTTTATTCCTTTGGTCCACCTTTTCCTTGGAAATAAGATCACCTCATCAACCTCTGGTTGACTTTCCAGGAAGGCTCGAGAGGGTTCTTCAACAATCCAGGTGATTGAGGAGGAAGGAGTGTGCTCTTTTAAGGCTTTTACTGCGGGCAGTGTTCGGATAACATCCCCCACTGCACTCAGCCTCAAAACCAAAATTCTTTGGTATTCCATTGTTGAAACATTACCCTATTATTACCCAATTTTCAACAGCAAATACAAGAAGATAACAAATAGCAATATCGTCTTTTCTGGAATTTTACCAATAAAAGCAATATACTACTCTCAAATCATTCTCGGCCTTTGGTGTCGAATGAATACTCAAATCCTGTCTTTCCGTTTCAGCCCTAAGAGAAAGGTGAGAATTGGAATAGCGGTATTTGCTACAGGGTTATTAGGTACTGGCTTATTCATCACCAATGATACCTTAATGGCCCTCCATGAAAATGAGACTAAAAAGATACCTTCCTACGACGGTTTCTCTGAAATCAATCCTTCAAAAAATCACTTCATTCTTGTCGGAGATACACAGAGTACAAGCCGCTGGGAATTCTGGCGGGAAAAGAATGATATAGAACGAAAGTTAATCATTGATGAAATAGCCAAACACGATCCAGCCTTTGTTATCCACCTTGGTGATCTTACTGCTCGGGGAAGTTTAGAGAAACACTGGCAGAAATTTGACGATATGCACAGAGAATTTCCCAAGAAGAAGATTCCTTATTTCCCAATCCTGGGAAATCATGAGTTTTATGGCAGCGACAAGAAAGCATTGCAGAACTATTTTGAGCGTTTTCCCCATCTTCATCAAAGGCGATGGTATAACTTCACCTGGAATAATGTCGCAATGGTCACGGTTGATTCCAATTTCTCCGCCCTAACCAAAGAACAAATCGAGGACCAGTCTCAGTGGTATTTGAACGAGCTTGAAAAGTTCGAAAAGAACACGAAAATTAATTTTATCATTGTCTGCTGCCACGAGCCACCTTTTACCAACAGCCGGGTAGTCAGTCCAAACGAGAAAGTCAAAGTTTATTTTGCTGATCCTTTTCTTCGATTCCAAAAGACTCGCTTATTCTTCAGCGGCCACAGTCATTCTTATGAGCGTTTTCAAATGGGCGACAAGTACTTCATTGTCTCTGGGGGAGGGGGTGGACCGAGGCACAAGGTTATTATCGATCCCCGAAAGCGACGTTACCAAGACCTCTTTTCTGGCCCCGAACTTCGCTTTTTCCACTTCTGCGAAATAGAAAGCGGTAACGACACCCTTCTCTTCAAAGTCCTGCGCCTCGAATCTGATGACACATTCACAGTAGTTGACCCGTTAGTAATCCCAAAAATCAGAAGATAAGAAAACTATCCGGTGAGGCAAACCAAGAATTTTTCAGGAAGGCTCTTTGTTTTACCATTTGAATCGACGCAGATGTGTTGGGTCTCCCCCTCTGCAATCACGTTCTCCTCTTGATCTTTACGAAGAATCTGATACCCAAAGGTGATCAACCGCTTATTTGCTCCCTTCAAGCGAGTTCGCACAATGACTGTTTCATCATACCGAGCAGAACTCCGATACCGGCAATGGACGTCGACGACGACAAGCTTATAGCCCAATGCTTCCAAATCAACATAGCGGAATCCCCTTTTTCGACAGAACTCAGACCGTCCTACTTCAAACCAGACAAGGTAGTTCGCATAATAAGCCACTCCCATCTGGTCCGTTTCTGCATACCTAACTCGAATATCAACATCCACCAGGTCTTTCATCCAAGCTCCCTAATCCATAACGTGACCGTGTCCGTCCTCCGTGTCCGTAACTTAGTGTAACATCTAAAATCCAAATTTCAATTTCCAAATCCCAAATAAACTACAAGATCCAATTACCAAAATTCCAAAACTTTTAATTTTCCATTTCTTTTGGACATTGAGGATTTAGAACATTGGTGCTTGTTTGCGATTTGATCCTTGGGATTTAGAATTTCTGTCCCTTACAGGGCTCTTAAATACTCAGGTCGGAGCAAATCTGGATCCTTCCTCCGGAGGACTTCTCGAATTCGCTTAAGGGCTTCTTCTTTTTCCTCTGGCATTTGAATTCGAAGAGGAAGATAGTTAGAGGCGTGATTGGAAGCAAAGAAACAATGGGTGAATTGGCAGTGGGTAATCATCATTTCCAGTTCTTTGATCAGACCGAAAGGAGTAGGTAAGACCAATTTTCCTGTTTCGATTTCCTTCTCAATGGGTGTTCCGGGAACGATCATCAAAGAAAGTGCGCCGACGTAGTCCGGATCCATCTGTGAAAGGACCTTTCCGGTCTCCACAGCATGCGCTTGACTGCCTTCCACGCCACCGATGCCCAAAATCACAGTCACCGAGAGAAGAATTCCTGATTCCTTCACCCTTTTCCCGGCACGGATCAATTGATCCACGGTGGCATTCTTCTTAATGCGTTTCAATACTTCCGGATCTCCGGACTCCAAACCCAGATAGAGTATTCCCAAACCCAGGTCTTTTAGGGCTTTTAGTTCCTCCACATCTTTCCGAAGGATATCCTTTGCATTGGCGTAGATGCCCACCCTTTCGAGCCCCTTCAATTTCGCTTTCAGATAGGATAGGATCTGAAGCAGTCCCTTTTGAGGGATGCTCAGGGCATCCCCATCTGCCAAGAATACTCTCCGAATTTTATACGGACTTACCTCATCGATATCCTCTTTGATCTCTTCGAAACTTTTTATCCGGAAGCGCTTCCCTTGATAAGCACCGCAAAAAGTACATCGATTGTAAGAGCAACCCACCGTGACCTGAAGGATCAAGCTGTCCGCTTCGCTGGGAGGTCGGAAGATCATCCCCTCATACTTCATTTCGAATGCTCCTTTCCCTTCGAAGGGGTATCGAATTGATAAATGATCTCTCCTGCCTTGACCATCCCCAGCTCCTTTCGAGCGATCTCTTCGATATACCGTTTATCACTCTGTAGCCGTTTTACCTCTTCCTTCAACTTTTGATTCTCCTCCTCCAACTTAAAATTCATCTCCTTGATCCGGGCCAGCTCCTTCTGGAGGCGGAAAAGGTGGAAGATCCCATTTTCTCCAAAGAAGGTGAGGGTTCCAAGAATCAAAAGCAAAATAAGAATCAGGAAAAGAAGACGCTTCCTCTTCATTTTCAGCGATTTCCCTAGTCCACCCTCCAACCAGCCCTGTTCAATGAATTCATTCCAAATCCCAAATTCCAAATCACAAATCCCAAACAAATTCCAAACAAAAATACCAAATTGCCAAAACGATTTTTATGCACTTTTGAACTTTGGACATTGGAACTTATTTGTTATTTGGTGCTTGCCCTGCACCATATTAGGTACAGGGCTTGGATTTGGTGCTTGAAAGTATAGACAACGTGTAAGAAAATTACCTCCATCCTATTGTAGTCTGAATTTAATCGGGATGGTCCCCGATTGTTCAACCTGAGGTTGATCTTTTGGCAATGGATCGAACCGCCACTGTTTCAAGTATTGGACAGCAATCCTTTCCAGCTCTGTATCGCCTTTGACCGAAGGGACAACTCGATCCACTATCCCACTGGGTAATACCCAGAGCGTCAACTCGATCTCTGCTTCCACTTTCACTTTGACCTGAGGGGGATTGGGTCTCTCCAGAATTTTCCGCTTGACGAGAGTCTCCCTTCATCCCCAAGCGAAGGTTTTCCTCCAGTGGCTTTTCCTCCGTACTCCCTTCTTTGGACTTCAGGAGTCTTTCAATCACCTTCTCTGTTCCTTTATCCTTCTGAGAAGCTAAGTCGGTTGCCTCCTTCAGAGAAGGGGTGGGAGCTTCTGGATAAAAAAGATCCTCCTTCTTTTTCAAATATTCTTTTAACTCCTGATCCATTTCCTTAAACTCTGATGAATTCTTCAGGGCTTTCATCTTCTCTTCGGCGTTGGGAGATTCGAGCTTTTTCATACGAGGATATTCCGGAGCAAGGGTTCTCCAATCTTCCCTCGCACTCGCCTCCTCCATCTTCTTAAGAATGACTTCCTCCCGTATCCGTTTTTCCTCCGGAGGGATCACACCATTTTCCCATCCCAAGATCCTTTTGCTTTCATGGGTCAGTGCTCTCCATCCGTCCCTCAGGCGGACAGGGAAGGTGGGGACCAAAATGAAAATACAGGACAAACACACGATGAGGACGAAGAAAATGGCGACAAGAAGGAAGGTACGCTTCTGGTTTTTCGTCAATCGTTTTTTCATCAACGAACATTCCCCTTGCTCATCTGGTCAAGCATTCTTCTGGCTACCTCTTTTCGATCTTGCCTCTTGCTCTTCTCCAACAATTTTTGGTAGACCTGCCTGGCCTCAGATATTTTTTTCTCTTCCATATAGAGGGCCCCCAATTTCAGAAGGGCTTCTTCCATCAGGTCGGAGTGATGGGGGTAGAGGTAAACTACCTTTGAAAATTGAATCAAAGCCGATTCTCTATTTCCAGCCTCCGAATAGGCCTCTCCCAATTTAAATTGGGCCTGACTGGCCACTCTCTCTTCAGGGCTTCGAACCGCCACGGAAAGGGCGGCGACGGCCTCCCCAAATTTCTTCTGGACAAGGTAGAGAATCCCTAACCTCAACTGCCCTTCAAACTGGATATCATCTTGGGGAAAACTGCCTACCAATTCTTTCAAAACCTTCTCGGCCTGATCCATCTTCCCCAGGCTCCGATATCCCCCCTCCATCTCCAGATAGGCTTTCTTGGCTAGCGGGTGAAGGGGATGATTCTTAACCACCCATTCGTATTGTTCAATAGCTTTGGGGTGATCTTTGACAAGGAGATAGAGACCACCCAGCTCGATATGGGCTTCAACAAAAAGATGACCTTTGGGGTAGCGATGAACGACTTTGTTCATTTCCTCAAGGGCTTCAGCCCATTTTTTATCTTGTATGAAGAGAAGGGCAATACGGAACTGTGCCTCTTCCGCCAATTCACCGTTAGGATAAAGGTTGATCAGCTCTTGATAGGTCTTCATCGCTTTTTCTTTCATCCGTTCTTGTTGGTAGTAATCCCCCAACTGCATCAAGGCCTGACTGGCGAGGGTGTGTTGGGGATATCGTTTTAGAAAAGTTTCCACCATGGAAATAAAAGAGTCATATTTCTTTTCTTGAAGGAGGCAAAGGAGGATTCCAAAATCAGCCTCCGGCGCCTCCTTTGATTTAGGATAAGCCCTCACTACATTGGAATAAGAATTGGCGGCTTGAGCATATCGTTTAAGGCTATAGTGTCCATCTCCTATCTTCAGAAGTGCGGAAGGGACATAGGGGCTTTCAGGGTACTTTTGGACAAGACGTTGAAATTCTTCGATAGCCTCATGGAACTCTTTCTTCCGGAGATAGGACCATCCGATCCAGTATTGGGATTCATCTCCATAGGGGCTCCGTGGATTCAATTCCAACAGGGTTTGAAATTGACTGATTGCCTCATCAAATCGTTCCTCTCGATAAGCCACCCATCCAAGGAGATAGGTTGCTTTGTCCTTATCTCCGTTCCCCTCCGTCATGGAGGCCAATCGCATCAAATAGCTCTTGGCCTTCTGATAATCATTCTGATTCAAATAACACTCACCCACCAACAGGGAGATGGCAGGGGTGGACCGGTATTCTGGAAATTCTTTGAGAATCTTCAGAAAATACTGGTTGGCCTCCTTCCACTCTCGCCTTTGAAGGTGGTACCATCCCAAACTGTTCAACCCTTTCGGATACAAGGTTGGATCTCCCTGCAATTTGTCTACGAATCCAACCCCCTTTCGATAATCCTGCTTCAAGAGCGAAGCCTCGGCCATCCAATAAAGAATTTCGTTTTGCTCCGCTAAATTAGGAAAATCAGCGAGGAGCCTCTCCCAATATTGAATGGCCGTCTCATACTTTTTTAGATAAAAATGGGCGTAACCCAATTTCGAAAAAACTTGAGGTTCAAGTCTTGCCCTTCCCCTTTCCTCCAAGACTTGATGATAGGAAGCGATCGCGCCCGTATAATCTTTCAGATTGAACAGACTTTCTCCCAGCATGAAATGGACCCATTCGTGAAATTCACTTTCAGGATAAGTCCTGAGGAATTGACGGAATGTATTTGCGGCGTTGGTGTATTCTTTTTTACCAAAATAATATTGCCCAATATCAAACAGACATTGCTCTTCCCATGGGGAGGAGAGAAATTGTGAAAGAAATCTCTGATAGAGAAGCATAGCTCTCTCCACTTCATCGTTGCCCAAATAGGTTTTTACAATTCCCCAGAAGATCGGATCTGAAAGTTTTGTTCCGGGGGAGGTGAGGAGAATGTCCTCAAAGGTTTTTCTTCCTTCGGAATACTGCCCCATAGAGACCAAGCTCCAGGCCAAGGCATAGCGAGAACTCTCTTCTAAGGGATGCCTTGGATAACGCTTCCAGAAATCCTTGAATTGGTCCGCCGCCTCTTTGAATCTTTTGAGGCGAAAGTAGCTGACACCGATCAAATATTCCGCCTCGGATCGCCACTTCCCACCTGGATGCTTTTGAAGAAGGGTCTCCATCTCCTGAAGTGTCTCTGTATATCGACCCAGCTGATAGAGACAGTAACCAGACCAAAATAAGGAAGACTCAGCGATGGGAAGGGCAGGAGTTTTTTCATAGACTTGATGAAAAAATTGATGTCCTTCTTCATAGACACCGTGTTTGAGTCGGATCCATCCGCATGAGTATAGGGCATAGGCATAGAATTCACTTTTGGGATATTTTTCAACCACCTTATGAAAATCCGAAAACGCTTCGTCATCCCTCCCTTGGTGGTGCCTTGTTTCTCCCATCCAATAATAGGAAGCCCCGATCCACTCACTCTGAGGGTATTCTCGGATTAACTTCTGGAAAGAAGTGCTGGCATCTTCGTAAGCTCCTTTAATATAGTGGTATGTTCCTTGTTCATAAAGAGCCTTATCCCCTACAAAGGGTTTTGTCAGACCTGATGTGAACCGACTTGAATAGGCACAACCGGGCCGCGTCGTGGAAGGGCTCATCTTTTTGATCGGGCCAATGGAGTCTTCTCTCAAATCGAAGGAATCTACCCAAGGTTCTTCCTTTATTCCTTGCCCCATCATCATGGGAAGGGAAGCCTCCCTCTTTTCGATCCATTTTGTCTCCTCTTTCCCAAAGAAGGTGAGTTCAGAAGTTCCCGTATGATTTTGGTATTGCCCTTGGCTTTGGAGAACAGGGAAAGAAAAAGTGATGGAGATCAAGAGACAGAGGCCAAAAATCTTAATCATCGAGTTACACATAATGAGTCCTGCCTAAAAAGTATCAAATGTTTAGAAAAAAAGTCAAGGACGGATAAGTTTTTATTGGTTTTCGAGGCACTTGCCGGCCTTGCCCACTCCCAGTTTTTCCTTATCCTCTCCAGGCCAAGTAGAATAAATGTAGCTTGCCACCTGGCCAACCCCCTCTTCAAGGCTTCATAAGGCCGATTCCTTAGAGCGTATTTTGTAACGTGACCGAGGAAGATAGGGGACTTCCTTATAACGTTGAGAGCCATGTGCCCAAGCGCAAAGCGGTGCGGCCTGTGAAGCCTCTCGGAGGGGCCCGGCCGCGTGGCTTGGCCCTAAAAAGTTTAGTGCTCATAAAAAACTGGGAGTGGGCAAGGCCGGCCAAGGATTGACAGGATTTTCATAACTGTGATAGGTTACTGATGATGAGAAAGGTAACCTTCGCAACCTTGGCGTTTTTTATTCTTCCCATAGTGTTGACACAATGCACCGATGGGACAAGGGTTTCCGAATCAAACCCGAAGGGGGATTTCAAAGTCATGCGTGAGAATATGGTGGAAACTCAAATTAAAGCTAGAGGAGTGAAAGACCCTCGGGTCATTTCTGCATTGCTCAAAGTAGAACGCCACCGATTTGTCCCCGAAGAATATTTGAATTCGGCATACGCTGACCAACCTCTGCCGATTGGAGAGGGCCAAACCATCTCTCAGCCCTATATCGTTGCCCTAATGACAGAACTCTTAGAACTCAAAGGAAATGAAAAGGTTTTAGAAATTGGAACCGGTTCGGGATATCAAGCCGCGATCTTAGCGGAATTGGCCAAAGAAGTTTATACCATCGAAATTATCGAATCCCTCGCTTCCACGGCAAAAAATCGACTTTGGGAATTGGGTTATCAGAACATCGTGGTGAAGGCCGGGGACGGATATTTGGGATGGCCGGAGGCGGCACCTTTTGACGCTGTCATCATCACTGCTGCACCCGACCACATCCCGAAACCCCTTATCGAGCAATTGAGGGAAGGCGGCCGATTGGTCGTCCCAGTTGGGACCTACACACAGGAGTTGAAGAAAATTGTCAAACGATCTGGAAAAATTGAAACGACGGACATCATCTCTGTTATCTTTGTTCCCATGACCGGCGAAGGCGTGAAACAGAAGAAATGATTTTTCTAAGAAATAAGGTAATTATATCGAACCCTTCCTGAAACTTTCTATTCCCTAATTTTAGAAAACGGTGTATATTACGATCGAAAAGTGGCGATGGGGATATGCGTCAACCCAACGAATAATTTATTCTTGAATTATCTCGATTCCGTATAATTATAATATTGTTTGACACGACCTTTTCCGGAAAAAAGCCATGTAATTCGATTGGTTTAAAGCAAGAAGGAACCTTTGGTGACTTAATTTTTTAGAAAACACGAAAACAGAATAAGAATTAATCTTGGGACCCGAAGAATGAGGTACCTGAACAAAGCCAAATTCTGGTTGGACCTGAAGAGACGGTACCCGAGCCACCGGGGAGGGTGGTTCTACAACTGTCTCGAGGATGCTTTCGAATGCCCAAGTCTCGACGTGTCAGCAAGTCCCAAAGTGGAAACGCTGGTCAGGAGGCTCACAGACAATACCCCGCATTCTCGGTTCCGCATTTCCACTGATTGCCTTTCCAAACAGTTGTCTTGACTGGAAGGAGGCTCAATCAACTCGCAAGCAGTCTCCCATCCAGATTGAGGACGAGTCGGAACTGGTGGATCTGGTCCTCAACCGCATCCATTTCCGTGATCCTCAGCGGTACGAAGACAACTACCACATCACCACTCCAGCACTGGATTGGTTTGTCGTCTTCTGCCACCATGACGACTGGCATTTCTTCGCATCCAATCAAGCCGTCACCAAAGTCAGAGAACAGTGGAAAAGGAAGTCCCAACAACTGGATCGAACGCGACTCCGGTAAGGCCCCCCGAAAGCGGCCTCACTGGATCAGTCCATCCGAGACGTTAACCTTCGGAAAACGAAATGATAATAGAACCGATCGGCATCATACATACACCCTACCTGGCAAAAGAGGAATTACCCTATTCAACCGCTTTACTCAGCCGGCTCTCTTGGCCGGGCCGAGATATTTGAAAAATACGAGGCGGGTCTGAAGGACATCGAGGCCTTTTCCCATGTTTATCTACGTAACGGGGTATCTCCGAAGGAGTGATGACGTTCGGAGAGAAGTAGATACAGCGATCACTACTTTAAGAAAAGATTAACTCAATCTTCAAGTTTGCCCCCTGATCTACCCCGGCAGGCAAAGTGGGGAGGGAGGAGGCGAGGGGAAAGTTTTCCGTTAATTATTTTTCGAGAGAGAGGAAGGGCTTAATTGGGGGCGAGAGTGACGACCCGCTCCTTTGAGTCGATGGTCACATTGAAATTGGCTAAAAAGTCGCGGCCCAATAGACCATCGGCCTCCTTCAAGTCAGCATCATGGACGATG
The DNA here is from genome assembly GCA_963827685.1 of uncultured delta proteobacterium. Classification (GTDB taxonomy): domain Bacteria; phylum Desulfobacterota; class BSN033; order BSN033; family UBA1163; genus UBA1163. The sequence continues at coordinate 276,319 of CAWHBU010000005.1, forward strand.
ATAAGAAGCGGCCCCACCTTGGCTTCGCCCACCTCCAAGGAATTAACCCACACTGCGTCCGCATAGCTCATTCCGGTCACTCCCTTTATCACAGCGCGGGGCGCATTCTCAGTAGAAATACCAAGCCTCTGTAGGGCTGCCGGCGCAACCAGTGTACGGTCAGAACCGGTGTCAAGAACCAGGGTGATGGGCCCAGCGCCATTGATCCTGGCACTGACCAGAACAGGGAAACCAGGGGTGAATGGAATCTTGGTGAGCCCCCTTGGGGATGGGCTTCGTTCCAGTTCCGGAGGCGCAGGAGGAGACGTGGGGAGAGGAAGTAATAGAGCTCTAGAACGGTAAGGCTCGGGAATACTCTCAAGCCTCGTCGTGTAGTACTGGGTGCCCTGGTCATCAACCCAGTAGTAGACATCTGCCAAGGCCGGCCCGTGAAGAAGCATGCAGATTAGGATTAACGCTATCGTCCACCTACGCATGGTACCTTCATTCTAAACCCACCCGGCTGCCATAATCAAATTATTTGCGAGTGTGCATCGTCTCCTTAAACTCACAGACCTAAAATCTATTTTATGAAAAGCCAAAAACCGTTCGCAAAATAGACGATGCCAATAGCACCCGTGATGAGGCCGAGTACCCAAACGGGTTTTTTCTTCATCATATCTCTTTATATTCTTCGAATAATATTCAATCCTTTTCTCATATTCCTCAACCACCGGCTTCGGGACTCTGGATCCCATCGCCTTAAGTTCCAATTCCAATTTCTCCTTCTGTAATTCATAGAGATATCCCTTAATGCTTTTAGCCTGATAGTAAGCCCACTGATTTGCTGCATGGAATTGGTTCAACACTGAGCGTGTTGAAAACCCTCCCCCTTTGAATGTTGACAATGTGGCACATACCGCAAATATCACCGTTGTAAGCGCAAGATAGTTTAACCACGGTTCCTTCTTCCCTTCTGCCATAAGTTTCCTCCCTCATCATTGATGGTTAAAATGAAGAGTCATTAACACACGCTATTTCAAAACTCCACACCCTCTTGAGGTTATGAAAAGAGAACTGGCGTAGATTGTCCAGGCGGATAGCGGAATTGAATTATAGGAAGCGGACTTTTTTGACTGCGGTGGTCACAGCAAAGACTCGAACATTGTTGCTCTTAGGATCCGCGGGAAAGAGAAAGAAGCCTGGTCGGCCTGGGTCATAGCCCAAAGTTGTCCCGACTAAAACTTCGCCATCTTTAAACGTCACTTCTATTTTTCGACCAGAGGGCTTATCTCCTTCGACATATTCTTTTCGCTCATTGTATTCGAAATTCCCGACGAAATCCCGAACAAAGAAAACAGCCTTTAATTCCTTCAACAATATCTCGACCGTCTCGCCCGAGGATTTGTCGGCTGGATAGATATGGAAACGATCCTTATTTGGGAAGAAATCCTGGCTTAAACCTTTGGCTACCCTCCCATCGATATATCGTGCAACTACTTTTAGAGTTTCCATTCAACTCCCCATTAACAACGACTTATAAGTCTCTCAGTCCGTTCACCAGGGATGTGGCAGCTTACATCTCGTTTTGTCCATAAGGTGTGATCCCGAAATCGTAGACCCTGAAATAAATTCAGGGTCTGGTTCAGGATGACGGGGTCAATGAATTTCAAATACTTTCGGCTAGATTTTAATGAAATCATATTATTCCGGATCGAGGTGGAGGTCAAGGGAATTTTTTTGTAAAAAATCACATCGACCACACGTCATTTGAGGTATAATTGGTATTCATCAATGGCTTTAAGGAACAAAATGCCTTACGAGGTGACGAGGCGATGGGGAAGAAGGTAATGATCGATTGTGATGTGGGGGTGGATGATGCGCTGGCTTTGATCTTGGCATTTCATTCACCTGAACTGGATGTAAAAGCTGTCACTGGAGTGAATGGGAATGTCCCATTAGAACAGGTTTTTGAAAACATCCAGAAAGTCCTCTCTCTGATTCAACCCAAAAGCAAACCGCTGATTGCCAAAGGAGCTAATCGACCTTTAAAAGGTAACACCGTTTACGCCCATTCTGTCCATGGGAAAGATGGATTGGGAGGGGCTAAAATAGATTGCGGAGGAGGAGAGGAAGCGTGGCAACTTTTCCCGGGCCGTGCAGAAGAGCTTATCACAAAGATGGCACGCCAGTATCCAGATGAAATGACTTTGATTGCAACAGCCCCCCTGACTAATTTGGCTTTGGCACTTCAAAGAGACAGAGAAGGAACGAGAAAACTGAAAGAAATTACAATCATGGGAGGAGCGGTTCGGACAGGGGGAAACATTACACCTCATGCTGAATTCAACATCTTTTCTGATCCCTCAGCCGCTAAAATAGTCCTGGAATCAGGGTTGCCAATCACCTTGGTCCCACTCGACGTAACCCATCAGGTTTCTCTCACACCCCATTGGATGGAAGAAAGGGTGAAACCCATTAACAATGTATTTTCCAAATTCGTCATCGAGGCGACTGGGTATCACTCGACCACATATCAGTTTAGGAATATGGAACTCATCCATCTCCATGATCCTCTCGCAGTGGGGGTGGTGATTGATCCCACATTGGTGAGCAAGGAGAGACTTTCGATTGATGTTGAAACGCAAGAGGGTGAGCATTACGGCAAAACCTCGGAAACGAAATCGGGTCCAAAAGTAGAAGTGTGTTTGGGAGTGAATGCAAAGGAGTTCTTGGAACTCTTTTTATCAAGGTTGGTATAAATTGAAATAAAGAGAGATAGGTTAACGTAGGCAGGCTAAGAATGAAAAATAGGATTCTCATTCTTGGAAGTTCTAATGTTGATCTCATTCTCAGAATTCCCCGTTTCCATCATCCCGGGGAGACAATCGAGGGAGAGAACCTGGTGATTGTCTTTGGAGGGAAAGGGGCCAATCAAGCCATCGCCTCAAAACGTTTAGGTGGAAAAGTAATCTTCATGACCAAGTTGGGCAATGACCCTTATGGAAAATCCTATCATCGTTACTTGGTCAAGAATGGGCTTCTCCAAAAGTATCTTCTCAAGGATAAAAAACTTCCGACAGGAATAGCTTTGATCGAATTGGTTCCCAAAGGAGAGAACAGGATTATTGTCTCTCCGGGGGCAAATGCCTCTCTTTCTGTAAAAGACTTAAAAAGACTCACCCCACTCTGGAAAGAAATCAAGGTCTTTGCGACCCAGTTCGAAATTCCTATCGAAACGGTTAGGATGGGATTGAAGATGGCAAAAAAACATGGTGCCATCACCCTTCTCAACCCCTCCCCTCCCTTTCGGCTCCCATCCAACATTCTTTCTCTGGTCGATTTTATCGTCCCCAATGAATGGGAGGCTCAGTCCCTGACAGGAATAAAATGGATGGGAAATCGAGAAATTCCAAAAATGGCCAGAAGGTTGCTGGACCTGGGCGTAAAAAATGTAGCGATCACCTTGGGTCCAAAAGGCCTCTTTTTCAAAAACAGAAGTGAAGAATTTTGGATGAAGGCCTTCAAAGTGAATGTGATCGATACCACAGCTGCAGGAGATGCCTTTCTGGGAGCTCTTGCCAGTAGCCTTTCTGAAGACAAACCGGTTCAAGAAGCTTTAAAATTTGCGAAGGGAGCCGGGGCCCCTTGCGACCACGAAATTGGGCGCTCAGCCCTCCCTTCCTTTGAGAAGAGAACTTGATACCTTTCTCGAAAACTGTGTGTGAAAGGAACCAGACAGAAAATGCGCCGCACGGCGCAAAACGTAGAGCGGATCGCCTAAAAGATTTCATGCTCTTCGCCATGCCCTTGGGGCTTTGCGAATTTGAAGTTAGGGTTGACTTCTCCTGACGACTTCACTATGCTACTCATTAATCTCTCTACAGAAAGGAGTGCGTTATGAACGAGGTGTTGAAAGCCATTAAAAGCCGAAGGACCATCCGGCGATTCAAGCCCAACCCAATCGATGCGGAGATGCTCCAGTTGATTCTTGAGGCGGGAAGGTGGGCTCCCTCTTTCAGCAATCTTCAGCCCTGGAAGTTTATCGTGATTAAAGAGCAAGGTCTAAAAAATGCCCTGGACAAGGCGGCCAGGGAAAGTGTGCTCCACTTGGGCATCCATGAAGCACCTGTGGTCATCCTGGTCTGCGTGGATCGTCGGATCGATCCCCTTCATGCGATCGAAGCCGGAGCAGCTGCCACGCAGAATATGACCCTGGCAGCGCACAGCTTGGGCTTGGGAGCTGGTTGGATTGGAATTTGGGGAACAGAGACCGAGGCTTCTATCCAGAAACTTCTTAAACTTCCAGAGACAGTCCGAGCCGTTTCTTTACTTCCTATTGGCATCGCAGACGAGACCCCAGAAGGACACCGGAAGCCAATCGAGGAATTTACACAATTTCGATAAGATTTTGGTTACCCCATTGATCCATGGGAAACAGAATCTTATGGCCTGCGGTGATCTGCGAAAGAATCCCTTTCATTTCTCATCTGAAAAAATCTCATCTGAAAAAACTTGACAGAGACTTGGAAAGGAATATAATATGAAACACCATTTCGCAATGCGGAACACTAAATGGCTTCAGAACGTAGCCTCAAGCCCAAGAACTTAGTCCAAACAATCGAAAGGGCTTCTTCTATTCTTGATATCCTCGGGCAAAGTCCTCAAGGAATTAGCATCCGTGAATTGTCTACCAAAATCAAGCTTCCCAAAGGGACGACCCATCGTCTTCTCTCTTCCCTCTCCTACTTGGGTTATGTCCGCCAGGATACGAAAGCGAGAAACTACTTTTTGGGATTCAAGTTGGTTGAACTCGGGAATCTGCTGCTCAGCCAACTCGATCTCAGAAAAGAGGCAGAACCATTTCTGAGAGACCTTGCAGAGAGAACCCGGGAGACAGTCCATTTGGTTTTCCTCGATCGGAATGAGATTGTCTATATTGACAAGGTTGAAACAGATCAAAATTCAAGCGGCCTGAGGATGGCCTCCCGAGTGGGCTTGCGAAATCCAGCTCACAGCTGTGCCGTGGGAAAAGTCCTACTTTCTTATCTTTCCGAGGAAGAATTGAAGCACTTCATCAAAGAAAAAGGCCTTGGGAAAAGAACTGAAAATACGATCATCGATCCTGCCCAACTAAGAGAGCATTTGAAAAATGTCCGGGCCCAGGGATATGCCATCGACGACGAAGAGAATGAAAAGGGAATTCGATGTGTCGCCGCTCCCATTCACAATGAGGGGGGTAAAGTAGTCGCCGCCATCAGCATTTCCGGTCCTGCCTTTCGGGTGACCAAAAAAACAATTCACGAAAGACTGAAGAAGGAGTTGATAGAAACAGCCCTAAAAATTGCTCAGAGGTTGGGTTTTCGAGAAGGGAAATGATTTTGAGTTATGAGGAAAGGCCCCAGGGCAAAAATGAAACATTTTTTCGACCAATAAAGGACTTCTGACGCTAGGCTCTATGCCTGCCGGCAAGCAGGCGCTTAGCCATAATGGATAAGGAGGAGATAAGATGAATAGAGATGAGATAGTCGTTGGGATTGTAATCTTCCTTTTCGGAGTGATAACCACTTTCCTCTCTCTAAGAATGCCCATCGGAACCTTCCGAATAGGAGGACCTGGGCTGTTTCCTCTCTGTCTGGGAATAATCCTGATGATCTTATCAGGCGCCTTCATTTTAAAAATTTTCTTTCAGGGTAAGGAAGAACACGTAAAAAAAGAAACCTCCATCGAATCTTCAGAGTCTCCAATACAATTGATCCTCTTTCTGGGAGCAATGGCTTTAGCTACCCTGTTTTTCAATCGATTGGGATATCCGCTCATTTCTTTCCTTCTGATGTTGGGTCTCTTGAGAATCTTAGGGATGAAACGGTGGGGTCTAAACATTCTGATATCGGTGGTGACGGCTGTTGGTTCCTATTTTCTATTCGTGAAGTGGCTTGACATCCCTATGCCAAAAGGATGGATAGGAATCTGAAAGGAGACCAACTATGTTTGAATCACTCCAACATCTAATCAATGGTTTTGTAATCGCCGGAACGTTCCAAAACCTTCTTTATTGTCTGATCGGTTGCATCGTAGGAACTATCATCGGTGTGCTCCCTGGAATCGGACCGATCGCTGGGATCGCCCTTCTTATACCTGCAACATTTGGCCTTAATGCCACTTCTGCCATCATTATGCTTGCTGGAATCTACTACGGAGCAATGTATGGAGGCTCTACCACCTCCATCCTCCTCAATGTACCTGGGGAAACTGCTTCTGTTATCACCTGTATTGATGGTTATAAAATGGCACAAAAAGGGAGGGCAGGCCCTGCTCTGGCCATCTGTGCCATTGGCTCTTTCGTTGCAGGGACTCTTGCAATTTTTGGAATGGTCTTTTTGGCCCCGCCATTAGCAGAGGCAGCATTGGCCTTTGGCCCTCCTGAATATTTTTCCTTAATGGTCTTTGGCTTTATTGTCTTGAGCAATGTGACGGGCAAATCATTCCTCAAATCTCTCATGATGGCACTCGTTGGTCTGATCATCGGAACGATCGGACTCGATCCTGTTTCTGGAGATGCCCGTTTTACCTTTGGCTCAGTCCCACTGCTCAGTGGAATTGAATTTGTTGCTGTCGCTATCGGGGTCTTCGGAATTGGAGAAGTCTTGGTCAATGTCAATCAACCTTCAGAGCTGCTGGACCAAGGAGTTATCATGCCAGGCCTGAGGGAACTTTATCCCTCTCTTCAAGATTTAAAGAAATCGGTTGGGGCAATTCTGAGGGGGACGGTATCTGGATTTGGCATAGGTTTGGTCCCCGGACCAGCACCGGTCATTGCTACTTACGCTTCTTATATGATCGAGAGAAAGGTTTCTAAACACCCTGAGGAGTTTGGTCAGGGAGCAATTGAAGGAGTGGCTGGCCCTGAGTCTGCCAATAACTCGGCCTGCCAAGCTGCCTTCATCCCTCTCTTCGTCCTTGGAATTCCTTTCGCTCCTCCAACGGCTATTCTTCTTGGTGCCCTTCTCATCCATGGAGTCAATCCAGGACCACTAATGATCAGTCAGCATGCAGGACTCTTTTGGGGAGTCATCGCCAGCATGTATATCGGCAACTTTATGCTTCTCATCCTCAACCTTCCCCTCGTCCCTCTCTTTGCCAACATACTCAGAATCCCCAAGAGGATCCTTTTACCCCTCATCATCCTTTTTTGCATCACAGGGATGTACACCGTGAATAATTCCGTTTTCGACATCTGGATGATGCTTCTCTTCGGAGCCATGGGATTTCTGATGAGAAAGTGGGCTTACGAAGGTGCACCGCTTCTCTTGGCATTGGTCCTCGGACCGAAATTGGAGGTGGCCTTCCGTCAAGCGTTGATGATCTCTCATGGCGATTTTGGAGTCTTTATCAATCGGCCCATCTCAATGGTCTTTTTGCTTGCAACCATTCTCTTCTTGATAGGTCCGTTGATTTGGCTGATGTTAAAAAAAATAAGGAAAGGAGGGATAGTTTAGATTGCGGAGTGTAGGATACAGAATGCGGGTTTAAGTTTAGAGTCCGGAGTGAAGAAGTTTAGGCTTTGAGATTTGAGTTTAAAGCGAAAGGAGGTCGTCATGGTAAAAAGAATTTTTGGTATTCTATTCGTATTATCTCTCATCGCAGCCATACCTATTCATGCAGCGGATTTTCCGACGAAGGAGGTACAGATCATTATTCCCTGGGCAGCCGGCGGGGCAACGGACCTGATCTTCAGGGCCTTGGCTGCAACGACTGGAAAATATCTTGGAAAGGCTGTAGTCGTTGTCAACCGACCAGGCGGTGCGGGAGCTGTGGGATACACGGAAGCCGCACAGACCAAACCGGATGGCTATACGCTGGTTTCTGCGATCACGCCTCTCACCATACTTCCGCATCAAGTGACCACTGCCTTCACCTATAAAAGTTTTGACCCCGTTATCAATGTGGTGAGCGACCCAGGCATGTTTTTGGTGAAATCGGATGCCCCATGGAAGAGTCTCAAGGAGTTTTTAGATTATGCTAAAAAGAACCCTGACATGATCACAGTGGGGAACTCAGGTGCGGGCGGAGGAGTCCATCTGATTGCCCTTGCGTTTGAAAAAGCAGCCGGCGTGAAATTCAACCATATTCCTTTTGCAGGCGGAGGTCCGTCTGTAACCGCCCTTCTTGGAGGCCATATCAATACTGTCACAGTCTCTCCACCCGAAGGAATCGAGCATGTGAAAGCAGGAAAGTTGAAGATCATTGCCCTCTTTTCAGAAAAGAGGTTCGAGCTTTTCCCTGATGTCCCAACCGTGAAGGAACAGGGTATCGATTTTGTCATGGGGCAATGGCGGGGATTAGCCGCACCTAAGGGCACTCCACCTGATGTGATTAAGAGACTTCATGATGCCTTCAAACAGGGAATGGATGATCCGGTGTTCAGAAGAAATGCAAAGGACATGGTTGTAAATCTCTCCTATCTTGCCCCAGAGGCTTTTGGAAAACTGATGGCTCGTGACGATGAGTTTTATGGCAAACTGGTCAAGGAGATCAGAAAATAATTTAAATTAGAAAGGAGGGTAAAATAATGAAAACTGCAAAGTTAGGATTCATTCTGTCAATTTTTGCTCTTTCATGTTTCCTCTTCGCCTGTGCGGAGACAGCTCCCACAGTCAAACCCACCGCCCAAGCCGGGAAGAAAACGACCATCCGTATTGGAAGTCCGTTTAAATCGGGTACTATTGTGGTTGATGCGGCGGAAAAGTTCAAGGAGCTGGTGGAGAAGGGGAGCGGAGGCCGGATCGAGGTGAAGATTGACGCCGGCACCAAGGCGGAAATTGAAATCAATAAGATGAACAGGGCCGGCGAACTCGAAATGCAGTCTAATGGGACGAATTTCCTGCAGGCTCTACGCCCCCCCGTACTACTTCTTCACTAATCCCTACGTCATGAAGGACTTCGATCACTACATGCGCGCCTGGAACGGTAAGCTCGGCCAGGCGGCGCGGGCCCAGTTAGAGAAGAACGATCTGAAGTACCTGGGGACCATCTACCGGGGACTGCGGCAGATGACGACTAAGAAGCCGGTCTACACACCGGCGGACGTGTATAACATGAAGCTCCGGCTGCCGCCCATCCCCACTTGGATGGCTGTCTGGAAGGCCATGGGTACGGACCCTGTTGCCGTCCCGCTGCCCGAGCTCTACAATTCACTTAAGACGGGTAAGACCGAATCCTCGGAGGGCGACCTGCCGCAGATTGCCGGCTTCAAGCTTTACGAGGTCCAAAGCCATTTGATTATCACCAATCACCTTGTGCAGACTGCGGGAATCCTGATCAACAAGCCCTTCTTCGACAAGCTATCCAAGGCGGACCAGGACCTCATCGTCAAGGCCGGCAAGGAGGCGGAGGAATGGGCCAACAACAAGATCAAGACCGGCGAGGCGGCCATCCTGGTGGATCTCCAACGAAAGGGCATGCAGGTGGTGATCCCGGACGCCGAGTCCTTCCGGGCGAAGGCCAAGGACGCTGTCAACGAGCTGTTCAAGACCCAATGGTCGGTCACGACATGGGCTGAAGTGCTGGCTCAATAGGTTTCACCCCCTACCCTCCCCTCCACCATCAAGCCTACCTTCGGCAGGCAGGAGAGGGAGGAATCCTTAAGTGTATTTATCAGGCTCCCTCTCTCCCCTTGCTGGGAGAGGCATCGGGTGAGGGGGGCTAAATGTAAGGAGAAATAATGGCGCTCGTAGATGAAATCAGAGAAAAAGAGAGAAGGGTTAGGACATTTCTTCAGTCGAGGGGCCTCAAGGCTTTACTTCTCAAACGGCAGGCTAACTTTTCGTGGATGACGGCGGGTGGTCTCAATCTGGTAGGCATTGCCACAGAGATGGGGGCCACTTCCCTTCTCATTACTGAAAATTCAAAATTTGTGATCTCGAATAACATCGAAGCCCCTCGTATGATCGAAGAGGAGGGTTTGGAGGAACAGGGGTTCATCATCAAAACATTTCCCTGGTATGAAGATCAGGAAGTCTCCGTTATCAGAGAGCTCGTTGGAGAAAGTCCCTTCGGAAGTGATGTTCCATTTCAAAATGCAATGGTGGTCGCCGAGGATGTGGCGAAGCTCCGATACTCACTGACACCAGAGGAGCAGGAAAGATATCGGTGGTTAGGAGAAAAGGTCTCCTTGGCGCTGGAAAAAACGCTGATGAAAACGAAAAAAGGAGAAAAGGAATCGGAGGTGGTGGGAAGACTCTGCTCTGAAATCTGGAAAGATCGAATTGACCCCATCACCTTGATGGGTGCTGCAGATGATCGTGTTGCCAATTTCCGCCATCCCATTCCCACTGAAAAAAAGATTAAGAAATATCTTATGGTCTCTATCTGTGCTCGAAAGTGGGGGCTCATCGTTTCCCTCACCCGTTTCGTTTACTTCGGAAGATTACCCAAAGAACTGAGAAAAAAGTACGAAGCCAATGTCTTTATCGACTGCACCTTCATGGCCCATACCCGTCCGGGAGTTCTTGCCAGGGAGGTTTTTCAAAAAGGGATCGATGCCTATCAAGAAAAAGGATATCCAGACGAATGGAAACTTCACCACCAAGGTGGTTCGATCGGTTATACGGGTAGGGATTACAGGGCAAACCTTAAATCGCCTGATGTCATCCAAGAAAATCAGGCTTTCACCTGGAACCCATCGATCACCGGGACGAAATCAGAGGATACCATCCTTACCACCTCGAAGGGGCTGGAGATGATCACGCGTCCCATCCGCTACCCTACCCTTTCATTGGAAGTGGGGAATATCCCATTTATCCGGCCGGCGATCTTGGAGAAAAAATGAGATGATTCTTATTGGGAGTTTAGAGTTAAGAATTCGAAATTGGAAATTCAATTGAAGGGCGCGGGAATTGATTATGATCGAAAGGCATGTCACGTTCAATGTCATTCCTGGAAGGGAAAAGGACTTTGAAACCGTATTCAAAGACGCTTATTGCATTGCCATGTCAAAACAACCTGGTTTCGTCTCGGTGGCCCTTCTAAAAGAACATGATAAGGAAGCAGTCTACCAGATGGTGATCCGATTTCAATCCCTTGAAACAGCAGCGGCCTGGAGAGATTCAGCAGATCATAAGGCCCTCTCGCCCAAGATCAAAGCCCTTTATCAAGGGAGTGCTGTCCAGGTCTACGAGGTGATTGCTCAAAAATAGTACTTGATTAAATACAGGTGATGTTTCTTCATTCAGTAAATCAGGAACTTCAGAGGTCTTTCAAAAATTTCTTAGCGAAGGAGTTGAGATGGAGAGAGTAAGGATTGGGATGGTCGGTACCGGGTTTGCTGGTCGCCTGCACCTCAACAATTATTCAAAATTGCGAGGTCTCAAGGTTGATCTCGTCGCCATTTGCTCAAAAGATGATGACCTCGCAAGTGTCGCCAAGGCATATGGTATTCCCGACTATTATGATGATTATCGACGCGTCCTTGAGCGAAAGGACATTGATGTGATCGACCTGTGCATCTCAACAGATTTGCATGAAGCTTTCTGCATCGAGACTGCTCAGGCCAGGAAACACATCATATGCGAAAAACCCCTGACAGGATATTTTGGAAAAGACCGGAAGGAAGAGCACATTGGCTTTGAAGTCAGTAAAGCGTTAATGCTGAAAGAGACGTTGCAAGGCTGCGATCGGGTTGCTCAAGCAGTAAAAGAGAACCATGTGAAATTCATGTATGCCGAAAACTGGATTTATGCGCCTCCCCTTGCCAAGCTTAAAAGTTTGATTAAGGTGAGCGGGGGGACAATCCTGGACATCCGGGCCGAGGGAAGCCATTCCGGTTCCGGCGCAGCATATTCGAGGAAATGGAAAACCTCCGGAGGAGGTTCGCTGATGCGCCTGGGGGCCCATCCGGTCGGCGGGGCTCTCCACTTGAAACACTATGAGGGGATATTGAAGTATGGCGAGGCGATCCGGCCCAAATCAGTGACTGCCGAGGTGAGACAGCACACAAAGATAGAGTCCTTCCTGAAAGAGAAGAAGAAGTATATCGTTTCCGCATGGGAAGACGTGGAAGATTGGGGTGTCATAGTCATACATTTCGGAGACAATTCCACGGCCACGGTTTTTTCTTCTGATGGTGTTCTGGGAGGGGTCCGCAATACCCTCACGGTATACCTTTCCAATGCGGTTGTGAATATGAACATGAATCCCCACAATGTTCTGGAGGTGTATGCTCCGGAGCCTCATATTTTCGGAGAGGAGTACATCGCTGAAAGACTTGAGACCAAGGCAGGATGGAACTATCCAAGTCCTGATGAGGACTGGGTAAGAGGATATCCTCAAGAGTTAGAAGATTTTGTAGAGGCCGTCTTATTCGACCGAGAACCCATCTCCGGAATCGATTTGGCAAGGGATGTGGTGGAGGTGATTTACGCGGGCTATGCCTCTGCGGAAGACGGGAAACGTATAGTCCTCAGACAACAATGAAACAGAGATGAGATCAAAGATCGAGGTTTTGTCATGCGAGAGACGATGAAGCGATATGCTGAGAGGATTGAGCGAAATGAGATCAATCCACACCTTCGTTATGACGGTCAAATGAGCGGATTGCTCTTAGATCCCCTTCGGGAAGAAGTGCCTCTTGAAATCTTGGGATTCGGAATCTATCCATTGGGAACCCATCCCATCATCAGGGAGACAAAGGATAAGGAGGTCGTCCTCGTCCTGCAGGAGGGAGAATTCGAAGCCGAAGTCAATGGAAAAAAGTTTAACGGAAGGAGAATCGGCGGACCCTTCTCAGCGGGACCCGGCCAGTCCAATGCGTCTGCCCTTTACGTCCCTTGCAACTCAAAACTGAGTATCCGGGGAAACGGCGAGGTGGCCTTCCTTGAGGCCCCTGCCCTCAAGGAAAAAATCCCGTTCTTTCTCCCTAATGAAGAGGTGAAGGTCTTATCAAGAGGAGATTGGATTTGGAGAAGGGACGTTACGCCCCTGATCAGCCCGAAGGATGCCAGTTCAAATCTCGTTGTTGGGGAAACCTACAGTCCCCCAGGATTCTGGTCAGGAACACCTCTTCATCAACATGATGGTCAATCTTCGGCAGAGTCAGATCATGAGGAGGTTTACTATCACCGCTTTCATTTGACTAAAAGCTCGGGAGATCAATTCGGGCCTTATGGCATTCAACTGCTCATGGACGGAATAACGCTGAGGAAGGCCTACCTGATTGGAGACAAGAGTATCTTTGCCATTCCAGGAGGTTGTCATCCCGTTGTGGCATCTCCGGTCTCCGAACTTCTGTATCTCTGGGGATTGGCAGGCAGAGGGGATGAGTTGATAATGAGGGATATCCCGGAATTTCTACACCTCAAGTCCTTTGAGGAAATTTTTAAAAGGCTGAAAAGGGATAGGACGAAAAAGAGACTATCAAAAAAGAGGTTTAAGAGCCTGTGCGAGCCCTATGCATTTACAGAAAAACAATCAAACCTTCTGTCAGTCATGTTGAGAGAGAAAGGATATGAGATCAAATAGATTTGACCAAGCCGCCTCGACTCAGATGGAGGATGTTCGGCCACAATGCTTTTCAAGATAAAATGCTTTCTATGGTTCAGAGAATGAGGAATTCATTATTGACGAAAGGGGGATTGTTATGGTCGACGTGGTAACCTTTGGAGAGGCAATGGTGAGGCTCTCACCTCCTCACTTTCAAAGGTTGGAACAGACTCAAAGCCTTGATCTCAGTGTGGGTGGAGCGGAGCTCAATGTGGCAGTGGGTGTAACCCGTTTTGGAATGAAGAGTACATGGGTTTCAAAATTACCGAAAAATGCTCTCGGTTATCTTATTCGCAACCGAGCTCAAGAGTTTGGAGTGGACTGTTCTCATGTCGTCTGGTCTGATCAAGGACGGGCCGGACTCTATTTTTTGGAATTGGGTGCATCGCCTCGAGCGTCGAGTGTCCTCTATGACCGGGCAGGTTCAGCCATCAGCATGATCAAGCCGGGTGAAGTGGATTGGACAAAGGTCTTTACAGGGTCGAAGCATTTCCATATGAGTGGTATTACTCCCGCTTTGAGCGCCTCTGCTTCAGAGGTGACGGCCGAAGCTCTCAAGGCAGCCAAGAAAGCGGGGTGCACCGTTTCTTACGATCTCAATTATCGTAAGAAACTCTGGACCCCGGCAGAGGCAAAGAGAATTCAAGAGCCCATGATGGGTGATGTGGATGTCCTGATTACGACCGAAGAAGATACCAATGTCGTCTTCGAAATTAAGGAAAAGGACTATGAAGCGGCGGCAGAGAAGCTCGCTCGCACCTTCAAATTCAAAATCGTAGCGATTACGGTGAGGGAAGACGTCTCGGTCTGGAAGAATCGCTGGACAGCCATTGCCTATCACGACGGAAAGGTCTTCAGGGACAGAAAGTATGAGGTGGAGATCGTGGACAGGGTTGGCGCGGGCGATTCGTTTACCGCCGGATTTCTTTATGGCTGGCTTAAATTGAAAGATGTAGAAAAAGGGGTTCAGTATGCAAATGCCTTTTCGGCACTCAAGCATACGATACCAGGCGATTTTAATTGGAGCACCCAGGAAGAAGTTGAAGCCCAGTTAAAAGGAGCGGGCCTGAGGATCTCAAGGTAGGAGGACGAGAGATGGAAAAGAGAGAAGTTTTGAATCGGATGATTTCGGAAGGGTTGATCCCAGTAATCCGCGTGACCTCTGCTCAAGAAGCCATGGATGTGGCTGATGCGATCAAAGAAGGGGGTGTGACCTTTATCGAAATCACGATGAGCGTCCAGGGCGCCATCGATGTGATCAAAGAGCTGATGCAGAAATATAAAGATGAGATCGTCATGGGCGCAGGAACGGTCTTGGATCCTGAAACAGGAAGAGCGGCGCTTCTCGCTGGGGCTCAGTTCATCGTCAGCCCTACCCTCAACCTCGATCTCGTCTATCTTGCACATCGCTACGGCGCCGTGGTCATTCCCGGGGCGATGACCCCAACCGAGATCCTCGCTGCCTGGAATGCAGGAGCGGATATGGTGAAGGTCTTTCCTGCCGCCCAAGTCGGGGGGCCTGAGTATCTCAAGGCGTTGAGAGGACCATTGCCACAAATCCTTCTCGTTCCTACAGGTGGCGTCAACCTTCAGAATGCAGGGGCTTTTGTCAAGGCCGGGGCCGCTGCCCTCGGAGTGGGTGGAGAGTTGGTGGATAAGAAAGCCATCAAAGAAAAGAAGTTTCATGTCATTACAGAGAACACACGTGCTTTTCTCAAGGCGATTCGAGAGGCAAGAGGAAAATAGGAGTTAAGAATTAAGAGTTATAAGTTATGAATTATGAATTGCCAACTGTTCAATGAGTGGTTATGCGTATCTCTTTCCCCTATCCTGAAATCAAGTCCCTGGAAGTGCCGGAACAGAATCTCCTCGGGCTCTTTTCCCCTTCCATCGTGAAGATCGAAGAGACTGAAGAGGCGATTATCGAAAAGGCATTCTCGCATCCCATCGGATCGGACCCTTTATCACCTATGCTCAAAGGATGCCAGGATGTCCTGATCCTAGTAGATGACTATACCCGCACCACACCCGTCCAGAAGGTTCTTCCCCGATTATTGAACGAGTTGGAGATGGCTGGGATTAAACCCGGCGGGGCCAAAATCCTTGTTGCTCTCGGGACCCATCGCCCCATGAACCAAGAGGAGATAGTAAAAAAGTTTGGGAAGGATATTTCTGAACGATATTCCATTCTCAATCACAACTGGTGGGACCCCTCCCAACTCTCCTATTTGGGAGAAACAGAGGGAGGGACTCCCATTTTCGTCAATCGATTGGTCAAAGAAGCCGATTTCATTATTGGCGTCGGTCAGATCGTTCCTCATCGGGTGTCCGGATTCAGCGGAGGTGGAAACATTATTCAACCTGGAATCTGTGGCGAGGAGACAACAGGGAGAACTCATTGGCTCGGCGCTCAATTTACAGGACGGGAGATCTTAGGAAAGATTGAAAATCCAGTGAAGCAGGAGATTGAAAGGGTCGCTCAAAAAGCAGGGTTGAAATGGATCATCAATACCATCCAGGATGGTTCCGGCAGATTAATCAGTGTAGTGGCAGGGGACCCGGTTCAGGCTTATCGGATAGGAGCGAAGCGATCTCTTGAGGTTTATCAATCTCAACTCCCGCAGGAAGCTGACATCGTCATCGCTGACTCCCATCCTTATGACTCAGAACTCTGGCTGGCAGCCAAAGGGATATATGCTTCGGAACTGGCAGTCAAACAGGGAGGAGTGGTAATCCTGATCACTCCTTGCCCCGAGGGAATTTCTCCCAGTCACCCAGAAGTTCTTGAGTTGGGCTATCAAACATTTGAAGAAGTCGATCAAAAAGTCCGCCAAGGAATGATTCAAAAACTGACAGTTGCCGCCCATCTTGTCCATGTAGGAAGGGTGATTAAAGAGAGGGCAAAGGGCGTGATGGTTTCCTCCGGAATCTCAAGAGAGGATAAAGAACGTTTAGGTTTCATCCACGCCGGAGAACCGGGGGAGGCTTTGGAAATCGCTTTTAGATTGATAGGGCGGAACGCAAAAGTCGCCGTACTTCAGAGAGGCGGCGAGATTTTGCCGGTGGTCCAAACCCAAAGCCCCCCTTCCCTTGGCGGGAAGAGATGAAGGGGAGGGGGAGATCGATCCTCCTGTTCACCCCCACCCTCGCCCTCACCCTCCCCCGTCGATGGGGAGGGGATAAAAGTAAAAATAAGGAGATCCAATGAAAGCTGTGGTCAAATATGGAAAAGGTAAAGGCTTGGTTGAAATTCGTGAGGTCCCTGTCCCAAAGATCAAGGATGATGAGGTCTTAATGGAAGTGAAGGCGGTTTCAGTCTGTGGAAGTGACCTTCACATCTACCATGACAGCCATCCTTACTGGCCTCCGGTGATTCTCGGACATGAATTCTCAGGAGTCATTGCAGAGGTCGGGAAGGATGTGAAAGGCTGGAAGGTGGGTGATCGGATCGTCACCGAGACACGAACAGGTTCCTGCGGGGTCTGTTATATCTGCCAAAGTGGATTCCCCCAAGCTTGTGAACAGAAGAGACCTTATGGCATCGGGATTGACGGTGCTTACACAAAATATGTGGCAGGTCCAGCCCGTCTCCTCCATCGCCTTCCCGATAGCGTTCCCTTTGAGACAGGGGCGTTGTTTGAACCCATCGCGGTCTGTATCACATCCATCCTCGAACGATCTCAACTCCAGGCAGGGGAGTCCGTCGTCATCACCGGCCCGGGACCCATTGGCCTCATCGCCTTGGCGATCACAAAGGCGGCGGGGGTGAAGAGTGTGGGAATAACGGGAAGGAGCGCGGATGAAGAGGTGAGATTCAAAAAAGCAAAAGAATTGGGAGCGGATTTTACAATCAATGTGGATCAAGAGGATCCTGTCCGGAAGATTTTGATGTTGACCGAAGGTCTGGGGGTCGATGTTCTTATCGAGACCTCCGGAGGCGGCAAGGCCATCACACAGGCTTTCGAAATGGTGAGAAGATTCGGAAGAATTTGTGCGATTGGGATTTCCGGAAAGGATGAAGTGGCGATTCCTTATGACCGTGGTATCTTTAAAGCCCTTCGTTACGATTTCTGTTTCTCCAGTAGCTGGACGGCCTGGGAGAAAACCATCGGCCTGATCGCGAAGGGCCTTCTCCCGGCTGAGAGATTGATTACCCACAAGCTCCCCCTCGAAGAATGGGAGGAGGCGTTCCGTTTATTAGAAAATCTTCAGGCAGCCAAGGTGATTTTGATCCCATAAAAAGAGAGAGGGTGAAATGAAACAGTATCCCTATCAGGTGATCATCACAGACTGTGACCATGGATCCATCCGAGAGGAGAAAGAAGAGTTTGATCGAATGGGTGCCGAACTGATACTGGCTCAAGCCCAGAAAGAGGACGATTTGATCCGAGTATGCAAAGAGGCTGATGGGCTCTTGAACCAGTATGCCCTCTTGACCCGAAAGGTCCTTGAAAGCCTTCCAAAATGCAAGGTGATTTCACGTTACGGCGTTGGAGTGGATTCCGTCGATCTTAAGGCAGCCACGGATTTAGGAGTTATCGTCGCTAATGTTCCAGACTACTGTATGGATGAGGTGGCCAACCAGACCATCGCGATGATCCTAACATTGATAAGAAAAACTGCCTTTTTTGATCGAAAGGTGAAATCCGGCGAATGGGATTTTCACCAGGGGATACCCATCTATCGAATCAGTGGAAAGACTCTGGGCCTTATCGGATGCGGAAAAATCGGTCTGGAAGTTGCAAAAAGAATTTCTGCTTTTGGCGTGCGGGTGATTGCCTTCGATCCCTATATTGAGAAGTCTCATGGGGTGGCCGAATTGAAAGACATCGATACCGTCTTAAAGGAATCCGATTTCATCTCCGTCCACTGCCCCTTGAACGATTCCACCCGACATTTGATCGGGGACAAGGAATTTAAAAAAATGGAGAAGAAACCCCTTCTCATCAATACCTCAAGAGGAGCGATCATCGATGAGAAGGCCCTCATCCAAGCATTGCGAGAAGGTCTCCTCTCGGGAGTAGGTTTAGATGTCTTGGAGAAAGAGCCGCCCGATTCTAAAAATCCAATGCTTAAGATGGAAAACGTCATCCTCTCTCCCCATATTGGCTTCTATTCTGTGGAATCGATCAGTGAGTTGAAGTGGAGGACGGCGAAGAATGTAGCGGATGTCCTCATGGGGAAATGGCCGGGTTCTGTGGTGAATCGTGAAGTCCGGGGAAAGACCCGTGCGTCAATTTCCGTGTATTGAAAATGGAAGAGAGTCATTTTAGAAATTTGGTAATGCTCTTGACTTGATCGGCGGTCTCTTTAATCTGCTTGACTTCCTTCAGTCCTGGAATTTCTTCGACTTCTTTCTTTATATCCAAAATCGGGTCCCTTTTCTGATCCCCTTGGTCTTTTTCCTTTCCTGCCTTTCTATCATCCCTAATTTTCCTGATCTCTTTCACCGTCTCCCCAAGCCCCTTCCCGATCTCTGGTAGTTTTTTCACCCCAAAGAGCAAAAAGAAGATGACAAGAATTAGAAGAATTTCCTGCAACCCCAAACCGAACATCTCTAAACCTCAACTTAGAGTCATGAGTTATGAACTAAAAAAGCTATTTATTCTTAATTCTTAATTCTAAATTCTCAACTCTTCATTCTTAACTATCAGTGCTCCCAGTGGCCATCTATCCAGACCCAACCTCCTCTCCTCGGTTCCCAATAGCCAGGCACCCAATGTGCATGAGCCCTTGGAGGTCTCGCCCAATGGCCTGGAATCCAAGTCCACTCCCCTCCCCTATGGGCCCAGTGTCCGGGTCTCCAAACCGCCTCTGGATAGGGAGGTGTTCCATAGACCTCCACCCGAGGTTCAGGTGGTCTAACTCTCACTATGGGAGGGGGACACCCTAATAAAAGGACTGCAATGACGCAGATAACAACTAATGAGCTGATAATAGCGACTTTTCTGTTCACCGTAATTCCTCCCTTCACTCCATAATTTTTATAGAAATTTGGACGATGATGCAAGAAAAAAATTCAAAAAATTTTACGGAGATACTAAAAAGAGAAAAAAATGGCTTGATTTTTCTTAAGATTTTAAATATTGAAATCTCTATTAGAACCCAAGGAGGCAATTCATGGCCATTGAATTAGAGTGTCCCATCTGTGATGCCGATATCCCCCTCGACGGAAACGAGAAGCCAGGGGATCTGGTCCTGTGTTCCTATTGCAAGGTAACCTTCAAGATAATAAGGACGAAAGATAAATGGACCCTTTCAGAGGATTTTGAGGAATAGATCCATTCCCACGGAATGGAAATTCCAAATCCCGAATTCCAAATTCCAAATAAATTACAATTACCAAATGTTGGAATTACCTAAACCTTTTCTCCCTTCTTTGGATTAATAGAATTGGGTCATTGACCCACTGGTTATTATTTGGATATTGGTGTTTGAAGCTTGGTTATTGTTTCATTCCAAACCATTATTTTACAATTTAATAATCAATTTCGACGGGCAGATTCGGAAGCTGTGAGCATCATTTGAAATGAAACTCTTGTATACCTCAGATCTCCATGGGGAAATCCACCTCTTTCAGGAACTCTTATCGTTTGCTATTTCTTCCTCATCAGAAATCTTGGTGATAGGGGGTGATCTTCTTCCCTCCTTCCCTCCGACAAAACGATACGAAGATATGATTCCAAATCAAAAAACATTCATTGACCAGTTTCTTTCTCCTTTTTTTAAAAGGATGTTAGAGACCACTTCTATTCAACAGATTTTTCTTATACCCGGAAACTGGGATCTGGGTTATCCCTTTCTCTTTAAGGAGTCTACAGCAAGGATAATCGATCTCAACCAGAGGAGTTATCGATTCAAAAATGGATACGAGCTGATCGGATACCCATTTGTCCCTCCGACCCCGTTTCGACCAAAAGACTTTGAAAAGATGGACGATCGGGAATCCCCTTGGCCTCCTCAGAAGAATCCTTCCTATGTTCGATCTTCTGATCAACCTGACCAATTGAGACCCGTTGATCCCTTTCTCTATCTCAGAGAGCGGGAAACGATTGAGGAAGATTTAGATCAACTTCCAAAACCTCTCCATCCAAAAAGAGCGATCTATATCATGCATTCCCCTCCTTTTGGGACTCGATTGGATCTCATCCAAGGAGGGCAATCGGCAGGAAGTCGATCCATCAAAACCTTCATTGAAAGGAATCAGCCTCTTTTAACCCTTCATGGTCATATCCATGAGTCACCAGAGCTTTCTGGCACGTACATGGATCGGATTGGAGAAACTCTTTCCATCAACCCAGGACAATCTATCTGGACGACGAGAGATGTTTCCAGGCTTCATGCCGTTATCTTCGAAATGGAAAGGGCAGAACAAACACTTACACACAATTGTTTCCAGAGATGAAGAAGAGTTGTGGTTTGTGGATGGGTATCCGAAACCAATGGATTCCTTCATAGAATGGATCAAAGCGAGTCGGGAACAGAGATACTCCTGCAGATGCTCTGGGATCCTAAGAATGCAATATCCTGAGAGGTAACTTAAAATTCATTTTCATACATATAATCGGGTACTTATGCCCTTATTAAAAACACTTGACATATAAGAAATAAAATGAAATAATTGAGTTGTAGGTTGTAAGAAGTATCTGTTTGGATCACAAAAGGTCGTAAAAGTGCTTCTGAAAACTTTTGCGGCCTTTTTTTTAGGACCAAAGGCTATTACAACTTACTTAAGTTTAAAAGAAGAAAGGAGGTGAGTTGTAGTGGCCAAAGGTCGTGTAAAATGGTTTAATGAGAAAAAGGGCTATGGATTCATTTCCAGAGACGACGGAAATGATGTCTTCGTACACTTCTCTGCCATTAAGAGAGATGGGTTTAAATCCCTCTATGAAGGCGATGAGGTAGAGTTCGAGGTTTCCGATGGTCCGAAAGGCCCACAGGCAACCAACGTTGTCGTAGTGAGCTAGATAGAATTTCGTTAAACTGAAAGAGAAAGAAGACCCCAGGTTTTTCAACTGGGGTCTTTTTTTATCCCGCTTTCCGTCGTCCGGCACAATGTTGGAAACCCGATTGAACTAACGAGTCCAAGCTAAATTGTTTTTATTTCGTGAGTACGGTCTTTTTCTTCATAAAATACAGTGCTCACCTTATTTTCTTTTAGCGAGATGGTTATTTAAATTAATACTAAAATCATTCTGTTTTCCAGATGAAGATCCGGAAGTCATTTAAAGGGCAGCTACGATCTATAAGAAATTCTATGATCCGTTTTACAACCATTTTTTTAGGATAGAATTGTATCTCTTGCGCAGAACTGGTTGAAGATGTGGTTTTGGAGAATCGACGCTTTATAAGAGCAGGACGAAGGGAAAAACACACGAAATGGGAAAAGGCAGGAGGACTGGTATGGACAAAAGTTTTAATCCGGAAAAATACGGCATGGTGTTCTGCCCGGATTGTAAGGGGAAAGGTAGGTTACCCCAAAACCCTAAAGGTTCTAATGTCTGCTCAAGATGTGGAGGTAGCGGGCTTGTTATAAAAGAAAAGGAAACTTCTGAAGAACATAGATAATAAACCGATTCTTACTGAGTCCAGTAATAAATTAGAAATCTACACATCCACCTTTATAAAATAGATATTCTCGATATCTGCATTATTGCCTAAAATCTTTATCACCCAATTCATAATAGATTCACCGCTTATTCTTTCTGGATTTGTCCTTCTCTCTGGCAGTATCCCAAATAAATGGGGTTGCCCGATTTTGTCACATTGATAAAATTCATATGCAATCATCGTTACTCCGTTTTACCTTGTTCTCTGAAGGAAATAACGATCAATTCACGGCTCAAAAAAATATTTTTTGAAACACTTTCACTATCGGTAGCCTGCAAATCCTGCCAACAGAAAAACACCCATTTGTGTTAAAATCAGCAAAATTGGTGCCAAATAGTGTCAAACACTGTAAAATGCTGTAACACAACGATAACTCAGGTTTTCCTCAGACTCCCATCATTTTAAGGAAAATTAGAAATGGAAAGAATATTCATAAAATGTGAAAAGTCTTCCCTATTTTTTCCACAGAGTCAAAAAAATCCCTGATAAAAAGGATGAAATATGGACGGAATGCTCTTCTAACTCTCAAATAAAATTCTAAGAAAATGGGGCAGTCCCCCGCCTCATGAATAGAAGGTGGCATTAAGTCTGCATGCATTCTTAAGACGCATGGGGGATATCCCGGTATTGTTGACGGGATTAAGAACAAGGAAATCCAACTGGTCATCGTGGTAAACCAAGTATCTACGACAAGTCCTATATCCGCAAAGCTGCCATTAAATTTAAGATCCCTTACATCACCACGTTAGCCGCGGCCATTGCTGCGGCTAAAGGCATTGCGGCCTACCGGCATGGAAAGGGCAGTGTCCGCTCCCTGCAAGACTACCATGGGGATATCTAATAGGATTAGGGGGCTGGCTCGGTGTTAGATTAGATCTTTTTCACACAGGCCAGCACTCAAAGTGTAATACTCATGATATTTTCTATCGGCATTTTAGTAAGAAATTTTCGCTTGTAGTATTTGATTGGTATTTAAAATCCTGAGAATTAGTATTTTAAGTACTAATTTATTTAAACGATTTTGTTAATAAACATCTTCGACTAGTGTGGCGTCTCAGAAATTCGAAGAATAAGTCCAGGGCCAAATCGGCCTCCCTAATAGACATGAAAAATAAAAACTTCTGTATAGTCAAGCAGTTGAAAAGGCAAAACTCAGCAAGATCCGGCGCGACTTATTCAATTTATTTGTAAGACGCGACGCTAGATAGGATAAGTGAAGAGTTGAAGCAAGGAGTCAAATATGTTGGTTGGTAAAACAGATAGCGGATAATTAACTGAAATGTTTGGTAAGTTTTGTATTTATATCTTCTAATAACAAGGTTAACTTTTATGCTTTCCCCTGAGACTTCAGATAGTCTTTCCAGAAGGGTGAGATATCCCTCAACCTCTGAATAATCGGGGGAAGATGTTCGATGATATAATCCATCTCCTCTTTGGTGTTATAGACAGAAAGACTAAACCGAATCGACCCATGAGCGGCCGTGAAAGGAACACCCATGGCCCGGAGGACGTGTGAAGGCTCCAATGAACCGGAGGTGCAGGCCGACCCCGAAGAAGCGCAGATACCGAGATCGGAAAGCAGGAGGAGAATCGATTCTCCTTCCACAAACTCAAAACTGAGGCTCACCGTGTTGGGAAGCCGATGGACCCGATCCCCATTGATTAGGGTATTTGGAATCTTTTCCAAAAGCTTCGCTTCGAGATAATCGCTCAAGGCCTTGACCCTTGTGTTCTCTTCATCAAGGTGCTTTTTGGCCACCTCGCAGGCCTTCCCAAGGCCGATGATGTATGGGACATTCTCTGTCCCTCCCCTTCTCCCTTTCTCCTGGTGGCCACCAATCAAGAATGGAGAAAATTTAGTTCCTTTTCGGATGTAGAGTACCCCGATCCCTTTGGGCGCATGAAGTTTGTGGCCGGAAATGGAAAGCATATCCAGCTTCGATTTTTTCATATTGAGAGGGATCTTCCCTGCTGCCTGAACTGCATCGGTGTGGAAAGAAATTCCCCTCGCCTTTACAATCTCACCAATTTCTTCAATAGGAAAGATCACCCCGGTTTCATTATTGGCATACATGATGGTGACCAGAGCCGTCTCTTCGGTGAATGACTCTCTCAATTCATCCAGGTCTAACCGTCCCTCTCGATCTACAGAAAGTTCCGTGATGCGGTAGCCTTTTCTACCTAAATAGGTAGAGACATTTCCAACAGCAGGATGTTCCACCCGGGTAGAGATGAGGTGTCGCTTTTCCGGAAAGGAATCGAGTGTTCCTAATATGGCTGCATTATCACTCTCTGTTCCACAACTGGTGAAGACGATCTCTGAAGGCTCTGCTCCTAAAAAATCTGCCACCTTCGCCCTTGCCTCATCCACCTTTTTTTGAACCTGCCCTCCGAAGAAATGCATGCTCGAGGGATTTCCATAATACTCAGAAAAGTAAGGCAGCATCACTTCAAAGACCTCTGGAGCCACTTTTGTCGTCGCATTATTATCCACATAAACGGTCTTCACGGCCTGACCTCCTCCACTTCAATATCATCGCTGACAAATTCCCTTAGCTTCGATTCGACATACTGCTTTAAAGTAAACTCAGAGCTGGGGCAGAAGGAACACTTTCCCCTCAATGCCACCAAGACCTTGTTGCCCTCAATATCGATTAGATCTAAATCTCCTCCATCCGCCTTCAAGGCCGGAATAATTTCTCTTCCTAATGTCTCTTCGATCAATTTGATTTTCTGAATGTTCGTCAACTTCTTTTTCTCTGGCTTGGGAGGAGGTGCCCCTTTCTCCATTTCCTTTCTTACTTTTTCAATGATGGCCTCAATCTTTGGATGGCACTGACCACATCCTCCACCCGCTTTGGTATAGTAGGTCACCTGTTCCACTGTCTTGAGATCGTTCTCACGGACCGCCTTGATAATCTCTCTATCCGTCACACCGAAGCAGTTGCAGATCACCTCGAAATCTTCTTTCGTTACTTTCTGCCCGCGATAATTGGCAATCGCAGCATCGAGAGCTTCTCTTCCCATCACCGAGCAGTGCATCTTTTCTTCGGGAAGTCCTCCCAGATAATTAGCAATATCCTGATTGGTGATCTTCGCTGCTTCATCAAGGGTCTTCCCCTTGATGATCTCTGTCAAGGCAGAAGAGGAAGCAATGGCACTGGCGCAGCCAAAGGTCTTGAATTTTACATCTTTAATCCGTTTCTTCTCATCCAATTTGAAGGTGAGCCTCAAAGCATCCCCGCATGCCAGCGACCCGACCTCACCCGCTCCGTCTGGATTCTCAATCTCTCCGACATTCCTTGGATTAAGAAAATGGTCTTTTACCTTTTCTGTATAATCCCACATAGAAAACCCCCGGTAGTTTTATAATTCATTATAAATTTAACCCCTCTCCACCGTCAACTCTTTTCTCAACTAACTCAGAGGTTCTCGAAGCGGAACAAAGATTCTTGAACTCCGTCGTCCCCTGGACGGGGGGCAGTACAGCGTTTCAATTCCAGGAACCGCTGTCAAATCGTCGTCTAGTTCACCGGCGTTTTGCGAGGGGGACTTTGCTCTCTTGTTAAACGGTCCGGGTTGAATGGTTCGTTAGGCAGCCTCATTTATGCGCTGCTTTGACTTCGGAAGGAAAGAGCATTTGTTGGGAGTATTCCCTCGCTTCTACCTTGAACCCGTGCCGTTTCAACCTGTCCGTCAATTGGACCCCGCGGCACCCGCCCATCGCCTTGGGTGACAATTTGTAGATGAAGTCATACAGCTTGCTGCCGGGCCTTTCGCCTTCGGTCATGCTGACCAATATCAGCCTGCCGCCCTTTTTCAAGACCCGCTTGAACTCCTCCACCACCTTGTCCATGTCAGCATAACGGATCAGGTCGAACATGTAATTGTTCATCAACAAATCGACAGACTCGTTCTCCATTGGAAGATCAAACGCGGTTCCGGTGCGGAGGACGTAATGGGCTCCTGCCAACTTACTCAACCGCTTTCTCGCCTTATCCAGCATTCCTTCGGATAGGTCGATGCCGACATTCTGACCATGAGGATTTCTTTTCACGATTTCATAAAAGGCGATCCCCGTGCCGACGGCCACTTCCAGAATATTTTGCCCATCTTTGATTGCCGCCAGTTCAATTGCCCGACTTCTTGCGCGAGACTCCGTCAGTCTTCCCCAGATGTCGTAAATGCGAGACAGTTTGTCATACACAGGTCCAATTTCGTCTTGAGAAACTCTTGCGTCTAGTTTTCCTTCTGATGGATGGCGGGCGCTGCTGAAACAAGAAATTCCACAGCAGGAAAATGATCGCTTCATGATTTCACTCCTTTTCCGTTCTATGGCCAATATTGATCTTTGACCCTTTTTCTCTCTTTAGCTCATTGCAGGTTTAATTGCTGAGACCTTAATACTGACCACCGAGTTCGCCAAATCCTCGGCTTTTTCACGGGAAAGCTTCAAATTTTTTGCAACCTCTCTGGCTGTCGGGTCATTGACCAGGAGGTCGACAGAAAAAGTGGCCTCGCCCAAGACGTTGGTCTCCTCAAATCCCGCTGCCCGGATCGCTTCCAGGTAATCCTTTTTGCCTAGTAGCACCCGCCACACAGCCAATGTAGGCTACTACGGAATTCCTGATTTCCTCGGGCAGCTCTTTGAGCAGCACAATATCAGAGACCATCAAGCTTCCACCCGGCCTAAGGACGCGAAAGGCTTCCTGGAAGACCCTTTTCTTATTCGGGGAAAGATTGATCACGCAACTAGAGATAATGACATCCACCTGATTGTCACCCACAGGTAAGTTCTCGATCTCTCCCAGTCTGAATTCCACATTGTCATAATTGCCCTTCCGGGCATTCTCTCTGGCTCGGTCAAGCATCTCCGCAGTCATATCCACCCCGATGACTTTCCCCGTCTTGCCTACCTGGTTGGCAGCGAGAAAACAATCAAAACCCGCGCCCGAACCCAGATCGAGGACCACCTCCCCTTCCTTTAATGACGCGAGAGCTATTGGATTGCCGCATCCGAGACCCAAATTTGCTCCCTCAGGAACAGCTTTCAATTCTTCTTCGCTGTATCCTATCTTTCTACCAATATTCTGTGCTGAATTAGGGCTCCCACAACAGGATTTCTCAGGAGCACAACACGAGCTGTCTTGCTTCGCAATTTTGCCATAGCCCTCTCTTACGACTTTTCTTATTTCTTCCTTGTCCATTTTCGGTCACCTCCATATTATTTGGTAGCATCGCTTCCTATCACTTCCTTCATCATCGGACCAAGCAGCCCCTTCACCATGTCTCCGAATTCATCGGCCTTAATCAAAGTCAAGCAGCACACTTTCCCGTCCTTTTCCCAGCCAACAAGCGCCAACTTATCGCCTGTGTGGATACCGGCTTTATCTCTAACCTCTTTAGGGAGCACCATCTGCCCACGCTCATCGACGCTGACTAGCGCTTCAACCTTACAGCAACTCATTTTCCCACAGGTAGGTCCGGAGCAGGATGCTTTTCCGGGCTTTTTGACCATATTTCTCACCTCCTCCATAGTTTTCAGTTTAGTTTAATTATTCAAGTAAATCAGATTATGCTGAATAATATAAACAATCAGAATTTGTTTGTCAAGTCTTTTTTTGGAAATATCCGACTCCAGAGCAGGGGAAAGGAAAGGTATCTTTCTATATACTCAAGACTAAGTCTCAATTAAAGCTTTTTGAAATACCTTGAATCATCTCAAATTTTAGATTACTATTTTGGCGAAAGGTAATCGGATGACATTAGATAAAGAGTCTTTGACCGATCTGATCTGTAAACGCTGCGATTTCTACAAAGAATCCGAAAAGGATCTGGAATGCGGGGCCTACAAGATCCTTAAACGGCTTTTGGAAAAGAAGATCATCACCCCTGAAGAGATTTCCGATGCCCTTCGAGAATAAATTCATCATCCTGACCCCTCACTCCGTTTTGAAAAACCTCGAAGAACCCTACCTCTACGATATCGAGAAAGACGACCTTTACGAACTGAACGCGGATGCCCATCAATTTCTCCTCAAAATCTGCCAGGGCATCAATCCGCCTATCCGAAAAGAGGATGAGGAATTTATCCGATTCTGTCTCTCCGAGAATTTGATCGCTTTCTCCGAAACCCCTCTCCAGAGAAAGGTGTCTCTGAATCCTTCTCCGACCCCCTCGCTCCGTTATCTTGAGCTCCAGATTACAGACCGATGCAATCTCCAATGCCGCCACTGTTATATCGGAGAAGGTTCTCATCAGGATCTTTCTAAAAAACAGATTCAAAGAGTGTTGGAAGAATTTGAAGAGATCCAAGGGTTGAGGCTCCTCATTTCTGGAGGGGAACCTCTACTCCACCCTCATTTTTGGGAGATCAATGACATCCTGCGAAACTATGCCTTCCGATCTGTCCTCCTTTCCAATGGCACGCTGATTACTAAAGAGGTCGCCAAAAAGCTCCGCGTCCAAGAGGTCCAGATCAGTCTCGATGGAATGAAAGAGGGTCATGAATCACTTCGAGGAAAAGGCATCTTCGGAAAAAACGATGGCGGCCATTGACCACCTGCAACAGGCTAACTTTCGGGTCTCTGTAGCCACGATGATTCATCGTAGAAATCTATCTGAGTTCGACCAGCTTGCCTATCTCCTTCAATCAAAAAATATTGAGGAGTGGAATGTTGATGTCCCTTGTTTAGAAGGGAGACTAAAGTCAAATCAGGATTTTTCGGTTTCTCCCTCGGAGGCAAGCCGGTTTCTCAGTTATGGCTTTGGAGGGGGATTTCACGGTGCAACAAAAAATTCTACTTGCGGAGCGCATCTTTGTGCTATAATTCCAAATGGGACTGTTTGTAAGTGTGGACTCTTTAGCGATGAACCCGTGGGATCGATCGAGGAGGGTCTTCGGACCTGTTGGGCACGAATTCCTCGAATTGCCTTGAAAGACCTCACCTGCAAATGTCCTGTGACGGAAGAGTGCCGAGGGGGATGTCGGTACCGGGCGAAAATTCAAGGTGATTTATTTCAACCCGACCTCTTTCAATGTTACGCAAGGGGTGTTTTGAAAGGAGGTGAATGACATGACCATCAAGAAGGTGGCCAAAAAATTCTCCGGTCTCTGCAAATGTAAAGCATCTTGCTAAGCTATCAATCGGGCTCCTTCCCAAGAAGGGAGGGAGCCCCTATTCAACAAGTTAAATAATCCGCCCAAAAAAGGACAGGTCCTGAGACCTGTTTTTTTATTTCGTGATGATAGAAGGATTCCAGGATACAAGGGGTTAAGGATTCAAGTGGTACAAATTGATGACGGAGACAACAATCTTACTGATAAAAGAATAAAAATGGTTACGAGGTCAATAGCATTTCGCCTCAACCCTTGAATCCTCGAATCCTTGAACCCTTTCTCCCAATTAATTGGCAGAAAAGCGATATTAAAGAATGTATATCGGAATCGATTTTCTTATCACTTCCGAATTAAAACTCTATCTGGTGGAAGTGAATGTGGGTCTCCCCGGAGGAGCCCATGAATATCATCTTACCCATCTGGTCCATTTCGGAAAGCCCTCAGATATTTTTGGGCGGATCGAAGGGACCTCGCAAAAAGTTTACGGAAAGACTTTCAAGGATTACCTTCATTCCCTTCCCTTTATTGAAGCTCTAAAACCCTTTAAGATATGGATGGACGGAATGGGCCCCTTTCCAGAAACCTTCCATCCCGGATTGAGGCTTGAGGATAAATGGAATCAATACCAATTGCTCAAGTCCATCGCGCCCATGCCTGAGACGATGGCTTTCGACCCGGAAGACCGGGTGGAAGCTAACCGATTTATTGAGCGAACGAGGAAAGCAGTTTTGAAACGTCGGGTTGGAAGGGGTGGAAGGGATTTGCAGGTGATCTCTGAACCGTCGTCTTTGTTGAAATCAAATCTTCTATCAAACCACTATCTCCTCCAAGAATATGTCGAAAGCAAGATCGACGGATATAGTTTATCCATCCGCTCGGTTGCCTTTGGCGGAGAGTTTATGTGCATGTATGCCAACCTTTCCCCAAGATCCACCTCCAATCATGGGATATTGACCTTTGTCTCATCTGGGAATCTATTCGGACTAAACGCAATGGGGTTCAAGACTGAATCATTCAATCAGAAATCATGGGAAGCAGAGATATGGTTTGGTGAAAATGAACCTCAATACCTGAGACATAACCTATACGAAGAAGAGGTCGCCAAGGCAACCCTCATCATTCCCGAGCCTTTTTTAAGAACGATCATGGAATTATCTGTAAAGATAGAAAGACTTTATGATGGATTAGATCTTTTTGCCCTTCCAAAAGCATGCTTCGAAGAGCAACCGGGCCGTTCCCTCTCCAGATAATTAAAGTGAACCCCGTTAGAAATTCCAGCGGGGCATTAAACCCAGCTGGAATTATTTAAAATGTAACCCCTCTGCAGAGTAGCAGGGCGTCATTTCTAACGGGGTGAATTTAAAAAATATCTATGTGTATGATTTTTTTATCCTATGAAACATTATAAATTACAAGTAGTTATATAAAATAGCAATGCCTATTACCTTATAAAATGTATATTCCTAATATACACAAAAAGTCTTTTGCCTTTTTTTTGTAAAATTTATAAGGTATATAATTTAGTATAATCAATATATTACAAACTTTTTGTACCCTTTCCCAGGGTTGGCATTGCGTATGCAATTACTAAGGTTGAGGTGACTCAAAAACCTCAACGGAAAAGAAAGGGGGAATAGGCCATGTTAGGAAGAAGACAAACTCTAAAGGTTGGGGTGATTGGAGCAGCGATGACACTTCTGGCGACTCCTGCATTTGCCAGGTCTATTGAATTGAAAGGAGCCGGCACTGCCCTCTGGATCTTCTTGATTATCGGTGCCATCATCGTTCTTCTCCAGTTGATCCCGGCACTGATCCTCTTCTTCAGCTTTATCGGTACCGCCACCACAGCAGCCATGAAGAAAGAGAAGAAGGTGGAGGAGGAAGTTACTCTTTCAGGTACTGAGCCTGTAGCCGTGAAGAAATAAGGGTGACAGAAGTTTATGGTTATGGTAAAAGGATTATATTTAGGCTGACAGTAAGATCTAATACCTGTCATCCTCAAAGAGAGGAGGGAGCAATGAATATCAAATTAAGCGCCGCTAACATAGTGAGTATCATTATTCTTATGTGCATCCTGGCAGCCATGGTATCGATTGCCGTGATGCAGGTTGTACGGACTGTCGAGGATATAGGTCCCAAAATTTATGTTGTGGGAGGAGCCGTCGTTGTCGTCGGAGCGATCATTCCTATCATGTTAACCATCCTCGTTAAACATATGAAGAAAATGAATCAAGATTAGGAAATCTTGTTTTGCAGTTGACAATTTGCTGTTCCCCCCGATATATAAAAAGAGCAGGGAGAATTTAACCCCTGCTCTTTTTTATTATGCCCGAAAATAATTTCATCGAATTGATTAACGCTACAAAGATTTATCACCAGGGCGAAAATCCGGTGGTCGCTCTGGACCACGTCAATTTAAACGTCTCAAGGAGAGAGTTTTTAGCCATCACAGGCAAAAGTGGTTGCGGAAAATCTACCTTGATTAACATCATTGGGGGGCTGGATTCTCCGGATCAGGGCCAGGTGATGATCAGCGGTGAAGACATCTCCTTGATGGATGACCGCCGGTTGACCCTTTATCGAAGAGACCGGGTCGGCATTATCTTCCAATTTTTCAATCTCCTGCCCATTCTCAACCTCGAAGAGAATATCGTCCTTCCTCACCTTCTACGAGAAGGCTCGAATCCTCCGGCCGATAAAATTGAACACCTCCTTCATCAAATGGATCTCTATGAAAGAAGGTATCATCATCCTCATGAACTTTCAGGAGGGGAGATGCAACGGGTGGCCATCTGCCGTGCCTTGATCAACGATCCCGAAATCATTCTCGCTGATGAGCCTACAGGTAATCTCGATTCGACCTCAGGGAAACAGGTTTTGGAGATCTTGCGGCGACTACGGGAGGAGCAAGGAAAGACCATCATCCTGGTTACCCATAGCCAGGAAGGGGCAGCCATGGCTGATCGGGTCATCAAAATGAGCGATGGCAGGCTTCACACGGAATAAATCCCCCTTCAATCCCCCCGCCTACCGGCAGGCAGGCTTTTCCCAAGGGGGAAATCCTGTCCCCCTCTTTAACAAAGAGGGGCGAGGGGAGATTTCATGACACTATTATACCTCCTCAAAAACATCACCCTCCGCCACCTTCGCCACCATAAAGGAAGAACCATTCTTTCTATTATAGGGATCGCCCTTGGAGTCGCTGTCTTTATCAGCGTCCAGACGGCCATCCACACCGCCATCGAATCCTTCAATGCTTCCGTGGACCATGTCTCGGGGAAAGCCAATCTCCAGGTCACCTCTTTCGGAAGAGGTTTTACGGAAAAGGTTTATCTCAAGGTAAAAAAAGTTCCCGGAATCAAAGCGGCCACACCCGTCATTCAATATGTCACCAAGATGGATGAACCCATTGGAGAACCCCTCTACCTTCTTGGGATCGACGTCTTTAGTGATCGGCCTTTTAGAGAATATCAGTTTTACGAGCCCTATGACGAGGGCCTCCTTTTTTTGAAAAGCCGTAATTCAATCGCCATCACAGAAAAATTGGCCAATCGACATGGATTGAAAAAAGGAGAAAAAATCACCCTCATCGTGGGTTCAAAAAAAGTGACTTTCGTCATCACAAACCTTTTAAGGATGGAGGGGCCGGCCAAATCATTGGAAGGAAATTTTGGCCTCATTGACATCGCCTCTGCTCAGGAAGCCCTGGAAAAGGTAGGCCTCATCGACCGAATTGATCTAATAGTGGACAAATCCATACCTATAGAGGGGATAGAGAGAGAATTGAGAAAGGTGATCCCCGCTGGGGTCGAAGTTCGCCGGTCCGATACCCGGAGCGGGCAGATCGAAAAGATGGTTTCTGCCTTCCACCTCAATCTCACCGCCCTCAGCTTCATCTCTTTAATTGTGGGAATGTTCTTGATCTACAATGCCATTTCGATCTCCATCATTCAGAGGAGGAGGGAGATCGGAATTCTAAGAAGCATCGGACTCACCCGCCCTCAGGTCCTCACTCTTTTCATCGGTGAGGCAGCATGGATCGGATGTTTGGGAAGTCTGGTTGGAATAGGAGTCGGGTTAGGATTGGCAAAGCTTATGCTCTATCTGGTCTCCAGAACGATCACCGCCCTCTATATCCTGGTCAAGGCAGAGCATCTCATAATCTCTCCATCCGTTTTAATGGCAGGGTTTGGGATAGGAGTGTTTGCTTCCGTCCTTTCCTCGATCGGCCCTGCAAGAGAAGCCTCCAAGATTGCACCCAAGGAGGCCTTGGCGCTTGGAACCCTTGAAACAAAAATAAAAATCCGTCTCGGCCGTTTCAGTCTCATCGGCATGGGTCTTCTCATCCTTTCACTCATCTTTGCGCTCCAGAAGCCCATCGATCATCAGCCTATCTTCGGCTTCTTGGCTGCCCTTCTCATCCTCATTGGAGTCTCCTTCCTGATCCCTTCTGTCACCACCCTCTTGAACCGTCTCCTTGCTCCGCTTCTCCACTTCCTATTCGGATCTGAAGGAAAACTGGCAAGTCGATACATCCATGACTCCATGGCCAGAACCGTGATCACCATCGCTGCATTGATGACCGCCCTCTCCATGCTCATCAGCATCTCCATCATGATCTTGAGCTTCCGAAAGACGGTTGACCTTTGGGTGGAACAATCGATCAATGGGGATGTGTTCATCTTCCCCGGCTCCTATTCCATCACGGGTTATTCCGCTCTCCTCCCTCTTGAGGTCTCAAGGGGACTGCCTTTTCTTCCCGGAGTCAAAGCCGTGGATTCCTTCAGGGCCTTGGAGGTTGAATATCAAGGCCAGCCTGCTCTGATTGCCTCTGTGAATGGAGAGGTTTTTCTCAACATGAAGGTTATTCGTTTCACCCGAGGGAATCCTCGGACTATTCTCCGACAGTTCGCCGCTGGCCAAGCCATTCTCGTCACGGAGAGTTTCTCTCTCAGACATCAAGTCAAGGCCGGAGACCGGATTAAACTCAACACACCGCAGGGTGAAAAGGAATTTCTCATTTCGGGAGTCTTCTACGATTATTCCTCGGATTGGGGAATGGTCTTATTGGAGAAAAAACTCTTTCAATCACTGTGGAAGGATGAAACGCTTCATAGCGCTGGCATTTATTTAAAGGAAGGGTTTTCCCCTGAGAAATTTAAGGAGATCATTCGAGAGAGATATTCAAAACCTTATCGGCTCTTTGTGGTCTCCCATCGTGAATTGCGAAATGAGGTTCTGAAGATCTTTGACCAGACTTTTTCCATCACCTATGCCCTTGAATTCATCGCCATCATCGTGGCCATTCTTGGAATCATCAACTCCTTGAATGCCCTGATCATCGAAAGGCAGCGGGATATCGGGATCGTCCGGGCCGTGGGCGCATTCCGGAGGCAAATTGAGAAGACCATCCTGATCGAGGCAGGGATGATCGGTTTCTTCAGCCATATCTTCGGCCTCCTCTGTGGTTTTCTTCTCTCTATTCTTCTCATCTACGTCATCAATAAGCAATCCTTTGGATGGACCATTCAGTTCTCCATTCCGCTTTGGAGTCTTATAGAGTCCTGGTTAGTGGTGATGCTCACTTCCATCGGCGCGGGCTTCATCCCAGCCCGTCGGGCTGCAAAAATGAATATGGTGGAATCGTTAAGGATGGAATAAGAATAAGTTAAGAGGTAAGAGTTAAAAGGTAAGAGTTACGAGTTATGGATATGGAGTATGTGCTGTCCTCTGCCCTTCCTCAGCCGTAAAATTGGTGAGAAAGTCTGACGCCATTCCACCAAAGGACTTCAAAGAATTGCACCGAGAGATTTTGAAGGAAAGAAAACCCGCAGCATAACACAACGCTCACCGGGGGCCGGATTGATCGGCATCCGCTGGAAGCGTTGTTACCCCGTCCCTATGCCGCCTTTTTGAGAGTGACATGCATGCCAGCTCTCGTCGCAAGGGTAATAATCATTTCGAGGCTAAATCTCTCCCATTTGCCTCTGATCAAGTCTGAAACCCTGGATTGACTAACGCCGAGGATCTCCGCAGCCTTGGCCTGCGTTAGCCTCTTGGCTTTGATGAATTTCCGGAGATCGGCCATAAGATCGGCACGCATCTGAAGAATTGCGGCTTCATCCGGAGAATACCCGAGGTCAATGAATACGTTTCCAGAAGATTTAACAGCAACCTCGCTCATAAATTACCTCCAATCTGCCTGTACCGCTGGCGAGCCAAATCAATATCATGCCGGCTCGTTTTTCGAGTCTTCTTTTGAAATGCGTGAAGCACATAAACCGCTTCGCGAAGCTTAGCAACATAGATTACTCGCCACTCGCCCAAGACGTGGATACGGATTTCCTTCACGCCTGGGCCGATCACCTGCATTGGTTTCCAATCGCTTGGTTCAAGTCCGTTTTGGACCGCACGGAGTTCGAAGCCTGCGGCACGGCGAGCTTCATCGGGAAAGTTCCGAAGATCATCGAGGCTCGATCCCACGAAGTTCAACGGCTTCATAGTCACCAGAATATTATATAAGTTTTTATATATTTAGCAAGTCCAATGATTAAGGTCCTTATCGTGCGGGGTAACGAGCCTGTAGAAAAAGTCGGTTTTTTAAAAACCGCTTCTTCTGCTGGATCAAAAATAGGAAATTATTTTCTGTCATCAAAAGTTTTTCCGATTCTTGGCGAAATGTTCGTCTTTTCATGATATTTTTCTTACCACAGTATCATATCACCTAATCCGACTCCGTTCACGCAAGCTCCAGACCGTATCGATGCACTTTAAATAGATTGTGCACCGCACAGTAGAGTAACCACTGGGTGTTCACTTTTCGTTTCCCTCGAAGGGTAAATCGGTTCAACCCTAAGGTAGAGCAAATATTCCCAAATACAGGCTCTGCCGTTCCGAGTCTCCTGTCGTAGATGAGTCTGCCTTTTATCGAATCTATTTTGCGCTTCATCTTCTGGGTAAACGTCTCCGGCTTCGACTCCGCACTCCCCTGAAAGAAGTACACCTGTCTTGCCTCCGTTCTGTCCGGATGTCTCAGGCATCTCTCCCGTAGTCCGCAGATCCGACAGTCGGTCTTTCTCCCATGAAACTTGATGGCCCGCTGACCGTTGACCACCACATTCCCCCCATTGCGATACAGGCGCTTACCCCCAGGACAGATGCAATGAGTCTTGTCTTCGCTGATCGTAAAATCCCTGTGTGGCCTGTATAAGTCGGCCACTCCGTAGTACTCAGCCCTCTCCTTTCTGAATTGCTCTTTGTATTTGTCAACGTCCGAAAACCGCGGGTCCCGCTTCCGAAACTGCGTGTCTGCAATATAGGCATCGATCCCTTGCCCCATGACCTCCTTCATATTCGCCTCGGTATGAAACCCACTGTCCGCTGTGAGCTTTGCTTTCTCGAAGATATCCTGTTTAATGCCGACGGCCTCGAAGTTCTCCCTCGTCCCCTCGAGCATAGGAAGAAGAAGATCATGTTCCTGCGCTGCTCCAAATGCCTCCGCATGTACAACCACCTGGTGCTTTCCGTCTACCACCGCTACCCCATCGTAACCCTGGATCACCCCGTGCGAGGTCTTCATCTTGGCGCTCTCATTGTCCGTGATGTTGCTCTTCACGGGCTTACCGCTCTTGCCAGGTTTGTCCTCGTTTTCTCGTAGCCATGCCTTTATCTTCTTTACCTTCCCCCGAAGGGTCTCCACATACTGCTCTTCTTGCTCCATCACTCCCCGGTCCGCCTCGGTAACATCCACCTCCCGATGCCGCTTGACAATCTGCCTGATCACCTTCTCCATCTTCTCTCTTTTCTTCTCCAGTTCTTTCTTCGTCCCGCTCCATTCTTTCGAGGCGTTTGAAGGCAGCTTGCAGCCATCCACTGCAAACATCTCTTTCCCGATCAGCCCCATCTCATCGCAGATCAACAGTATCTCTAGAAACAGATGGATGATCTCCTGGCCCGAGGTCGAAATGAAGTCTGAGATCGTCGTAAAATGCGGCTGCGTATCCGCCGAGAGCGCCATGAAGATAACATTCTCTTGACAACACTGCGCTATCTTTCGGCTCGAGGTGATTCCTCGTGAGTACACATACAGGATAATCTTTAATAGGACGGCGGGATCGTATGCCGGCGCTCCCATCTCGTCGTTTCGGTACCGGCAATCAAAAATCGACAGGTCTATCTCGTTGTCAATGAGGTAATGAAGGCTATACTCAAACGTCCCGGGTAAGATCTGTCGGTCAAAGTGGATCGGTATGAACTTTCCCTGTGAATAATCAAACTCTTTGTATCTCGCCATCCAGTCCCTCCTAAGCGGTCTCCGCTCTCTTTGCCGCTACTGATATGGCGATTTTATCATGCTTTTAAGACTTTTTCTACAGCCTCAACGCCAGCATAAGGGGCGCGGCGGCTTTTTGCTTTGTCCTTCTTTAGCGAATGGTTAGCTGTCAGTCGCTCAACCACACTCTTATAAAACGCTTCGTATTATTATCCCAATAGAAAAGGGATGCCGCGCTTTCAAACCTATAGTAAAGGATGGAGGGGGTCTTTATTGTGATCTTTGACCTCGGTTCCGTTTTTCCAACGCAGTCATTCCCAACCTCTATACAGAGATACTGGTGCGTGCCTGGTGCGAGTACTTTTAACCCCATCCCTAAGTCAACATTGGGGTACTTCGGTCCCCAATCAATTACGTCCAGGGTTACCCACCTGAAACCCCCCTTGCCATCGGACAACCATACCAAAAGGCCTTGGCCACTGAACTTTGTGCTCTTAAACAAGAATGCCTCATCTTGCACCCCGTCACCGTTGAAATCGGCGGTGGCCCAGGCCAATTTCGTTGGTGACTTGCTCCGCTCTTGATCAGCTAATTCATTTTCAGTCGGATAGCGCCAGCCATCAGGAGGTCTGTCGGCTCCAACCGTATAATCTGGAGACCACAGGAACAGGGCGCAGCAGACTGTGAGTGATAGAATAAATCCTTTCATAAATGATAGCTAACGAGCCTGTAGAAAAACCCCCTCACTGCGATTAAGGGATGGTTTTCTGGGGGTCTCTTGACCCCTCCTCAGCATGAGATCGTCGCATACAGAGCATCCCGAAGGGTCGTATCTTCTTCCAACTAACCGCATTCGTGCGAGATTGACTTTCTCTACAGCCTAAACATCGCAGCTCCCCGGCCGCCAAGTTACTGGCGGTTGGGTGTAGCCGCAGGTAAGAAGAAGTTTTTCTAATCACGTTGCAGTGAGCGAAGAAATTTAAGGATATCACGAATTATTTCCTTAAACGTATACCTGTCAGTAGCGCTATCTACACATTCTTCCGCATGATTATTTGTAATATCAGTTTCTGACAGTTCGAATTTACCTTGTTCTATTTGACTCAAAAGGTCCTTGGCTTTCTCTACATCCTTTTCGTCAACCTGAATCGCAACAGGACCAACTATTGGGTTAAACCCGGTACCTAAGCGGCCTCCTGCAAATAAGTCCTGCAACCCTTCGCCTTTAACATAATATTTGATACCTTCAGATTCGAAAAGTGACTTGGCAAATGCAATATAAGCAGGATCGCCTGTTTCATACACAGTCACAAATCTAATAAATTCAGACTCTATTCCAGGAGGAGACTCATTAACAAGGGCCACATTGCACGTTGAACATACAGTAATTCCCTCGATATATTCAGCACCGCAATTTGGACAAAACACTTATATCTCCTAATTCTAACGAGCCTGTAGAAAAAACCCCTCAATACGATTGAGGGATGGTTTTCGGGGGTCGGTTGCCCTTCCTCAGCCGTAAAGTTGGTGAGAAAGTCTGACGCCATTCCTCCAAAAGACTTTAAAGAATTGCACCAAGAGATTTTGAAGGAAAGAAAATCCGCAGCATGACGCTAACGCTCACCGGGGGCCGGATTGATCGGCATCCGGTGGCGCCGCTT
The DNA here is from genome assembly GCA_963827685.1 of uncultured delta proteobacterium. Classification (GTDB taxonomy): domain Bacteria; phylum Desulfobacterota; class BSN033; order BSN033; family UBA1163; genus UBA1163. The sequence continues at coordinate 315,500 of CAWHBU010000005.1, forward strand.
GTTAGCGAATGGTTACCTATCTCCCCGTTCGCTCATTATCTTCTCTTGTCGTCCCTTTGTTCACGCAGTACGTAAATGGAGCCCTCATAGCCATAGAGTTAGTGAAAGAAAGCTGTAATCACAAACATAATGGCACATAACAGAAAGTTGAGGTGTGCCAGAAGAAAGAGCTTAAACCGAGCACTTAGTTTCTCATGGTTATTTCTTAGATGCCTATAATATCGATAGACGTTTAGAGTTCCTGCGAACAATACCATTCGGAAGTCCGGTCGAGCCTTGATTTCTCTTTGCGCAAGAATTGCCGTTATTCCAAAAAAGGCCATCGTAAATACCAGATATATTCCAATCATGAAGTCCCAAGTGAGCATATCCAAATTTCTTATATCCCGCTAATGATCTGAATCAGCGGGGCATATTACGCATCTGCCGAATTGTTTTGTCAGCCACACCTAAACACTTTGTTTCCTTCTTTCGCCGTGTACATAATCTGGAATTCTACCGGTTCTTATGGCATCTTCGAGCCACATTGCCTTCTGTAACAATAGTTTGTTACCAGTCTTTTTAAAGATTTCTATAGATTGACTTACAAGTGCTAAGGCCTCATCTTTCTCTCCGAAGAATCTTATTTGGTTCGCAAGGTTATGAAGTACGTTTGCTACACCTTCTTCATCAGCAATTTGAGCGTAAATGTTCTTGGCCAGAAGAAGGCTTCTCTTGCAAAGGTCTCTTTCATACTCATATCTGTCAGAAACCTTCATCTGGCAATATGCCAGGGCACGCTGACCCGCTGCATTGCCGATTAAGAGTAGTACGCCTGCCAACATCTGAAGGTCATTACTTTTAGCTGTTAAATTAAGAGCTGCGTCAAAGGCAGAATTATACTCCTCTTGGGTACGTCTTAAACGACCAAGAGTGCTTTGCCGTTGTGCCTCAGTCACAAAAGGCAAACCACATAGATTGGATGCCATGATGGAGAAGAACATTCTCATATCTTCATTAATATAAGCAAAAGACAAAAAGGATGCTTTTTGAGCAAGGAAGAAAGCTTTAAAACGTTGACTCCCAATCGATTCAGTTAGGGCGATGCCTGATTTACAAAGCTCTATCATATCTGTAGGGGAGTCCTCTAAAGGATCAAACAGATCCAAGAGTCCGATCAACGCATTAAGTTGAGCCACGGTATCCTTACTTGCATAGTAAATAGTCTTAAGCTCTTTCTTTGCATTGCCGGTGGCAAAGACCTGCCGTAATTCAATTACGCGCTTATTATCGTCACTATCACCAGCCTTTGATTCCATAAAAGGTGCAGCAAGTAGATGTTTCTGAATCGGACCCTCCTTCTTTTGCGTTTGTTTTAAATAACTCAAGATTTCGTCTAGTTTCTTATCTATACGCGTAACGTGTAGCTGTGGAAATGCTTCATATAAATGGGGATTTTTGTAAAGTTCATTGGCAAGAAATGTAGATTCCAGGTGATTTGCGGCAAACCCAAGGTCAGATCCAATCTTGCACATTTGGGCAACTACGTTGCTACTCAACTTTCTGGGAGTGATAAACGTCCACCGTTCCACTTCGTACTTGTCGGCATCTCGGAGTTTTGCTGCTTTTTGCATATCGCTCGTTATTTTCTCCAAGTAGTCCTTATCCGTCTTTTTCTCGGGCTTAATGGGGCAGTAAATGGCGAATATCGTTTTTTCTGACCGCAAATATCCGTCATTTCCCTCATCACTCCGAGTTCCGTCAATTATTTGAAAATCCTCACCATAGATACAAGTAAGAATCAAATTAGACAATCGTGTGAATTCTTGTGGATTGGTTATCAGGGCGATTTGGTCTTCCAGATACATGTTAAATATTTTATGGCTAACAATTAATAGACCAAGTTCCAATTTGTTTCTAATTGGCCCTTCTACCTGTACTTTTTACCACCTTTTTATTTTGGCGTCTATAGAATTCTTGATTCTATTTCGTTTTTTCCATTACAATAGCATAAAATTTAAAGCAACTTCTTTTGACAATTTTTATTGGGTGCCAGGAGTTTTCTTTCCGACAAATTGTTTCCCCTCACCCCATCCCTCTCCCCTGGGGGGAGAGGGGAAGGTGACAGAGGAGGGGTGAGGGGATGGAGGATGAGATTGCTTCGCCTTCGGCTCGCAATGACCGCCTGCTTCGTAATTCTGCTGACCCTTGTTTCATTCACTCCTGCGCTTCTGAGCCAAGACTTCAAGCGGGCTCTTCCGGGAAGAACCTTTTCTTTTCCCCAGGACCATTTCTCTCATCGTGAATTCAAAACCGAATGGTGGTACTATTCCGGCCATCTCCAATCCCTTGGCGACGATGGAAAATCCTTTGGCTATCAGCTCACCTTTTTCAGAACGGGTTTAACAAGAGAGACAAAACATCAAAAGTCAAAATGGTCCATTCAAGACCTTTATTTCGCGCATCTTGCCATCACGGATGAATCGAAAAAGAAGTTTGAATATCGTGAAAAGATCAGCCGTGGAAGCTTGGGAGAGGCAGGGGCTTCCCCTTACAAGACAGGTGAAAAGACCTTTCGAATCTGGATTGAGGACTGGTCCGTTGAAGGAAAGGGTCCTGGAATGCAAAATCACCTTCTCAAAGCTGGAGATAAAGTTTTTGGGATTGAACTGATGCTTACGCCGGAAAAAAATCCAGTCATCCACGGGCAAAATGGGATCAGCCAGAAAGCCGAAGGAGAGGGATATGCCTCGCATTATTATTCCATCCCCCGCTTAAGAACGGAAGGGAGAATCTTTTTACAAAACAAAGAAATTTCTGTTCAAGGAATCGGCTGGATGGACCATGAATTTGGCTCCTCTCAACTCCGAGAATACCAGGTTGGATGGGATTGGTTCAGCATTCAATTGGATAAGGGGATAGAGTTGATGCTTTATCAGATCCGACAAAGCGATGGGAAAATAGATCCCTATTCCAGCGGGAGCATCATCTTTCCTGACGGAACATACCAGCATTTATTTGGGAAGGAATTCCAGATTGAAGTCCTGGATCACTGGAAAAGCTCAAAGAGCGGGGCCGCCTATCCCTCCAAATGGAGGGTGAAGGTCCCCGGTCGTCAGATTGATCTGATCATCTCCCCAACCGTTAAAGATCAAGAATTGATTACCAAGGAATCCACCCGGGTGATCTATTGGGAGGGAAGCGTTAAGGTGGATGGGAAGTATCAGGGCGGTCCTATCAAGGGGATGGGTTATGTGGAATTAACCGGATATGCCGAGCCTCTTTCCGGAAAAATCTGACCCAATCGCAGGTCATTGACCCTCTCGGGGACTTTGTCCTAAAGATTTCGAAATAAAGATCCACTTCTTCATTATTATCATCTCCTTTCATCGGACTTGAAAATAGCGCATATTAGGTCCTTAGGACATATTACTCTACCACTCGCTGAGTATCGAAAAAGGAGTCAGCTACCGCTGTCAGGTCTATCAGTCCCCAATGAGCGGACAGCTCTGACGAATCCTTTGGCGCGCTTCTTTGGAGTAGGGTATACCCTCGAGACCTCTTTCCCTTGAGAGGGACTATAGTTGAACGGGAGCAAGACAGTGGGGTCGGATGACCAATAGAGATCAAAATAGGCATAGACATCGCGTGAATGTCTGCGCATCATCAATTCGACAACCACTGCGGTGTCTCGTTCGTCAGGGTTGGGCAGACGCCAATCCGTATAGCCACCCACTCGTAGCGTCATACAGTACTTTTGCGCTTCCTCGAATGTGACCTCCTTTCCATTATCGCCTTTCTGCCACATTATTTTCCGCCTTGTGTCCGTAACCGTGCCATCTCCGTTGTCCACAAACCTTTTCTCTGCGACAAGAACGGGCGCCTTGCGCGGGGGGGGAAGGTGTTCGGCTGACTCAGCCGTGTGCGACCGGCTAAGAAGTAGTAGTACAGAGGCTATGAACATAAGCGAGAATCGCAACACATTTTGCATCTTAGTGCCCCCTTCTTGGCTGCAGGAAACCCTCCCGGGCCACCAGCCCGACCTCACCGCCCCCACAAATAACTGTGCAGCCTAACCGCTGTGAGATCCCCGTGAGCCTTCGGGAAGAAGCTTGGCGATACCCCAGGCTACCGCGTAGACCACGCCGAGGAGGACAACATCCGTCGGGCCGACGGGCAAATCCCATTGATATGCAATCCAGAAACCGAGGAAAGCAACCGCGCCACCGACCAGTGAGGCCAGTGCCGTGAACTGGCGCATATTGTGCGCAAACAAGTGTGCCGTCAGTGCGGGGATCAGCAAAAATCCAAACGCGATCAGCGGACCGACGCTGAGCACCGCCATCGAGACGGTCAGGCCGATCATCAGATAGAGCAGCACATCCCAGAAAACAACATTCTTGCCAAGTATAATGGCCATCTCCCGGTCAAACGAGACCAGGAGCAACTCCTTGTAAAACAGTCCCAGCGAGACGAGGACGAGCGCAAGCGTTCCTGCCGTCAACGCAAGATCGAAATTGGAGATGGTGATAACCTCTCCTTTCAGCATATCGAGCCAGCCGATCTCGCCGTATGGATTTTTTGCCAGCAACAATATGCCCAATGCGGCAGCCACGACATACGCAGTGCCGAGTCGACCTTCAGGCTGGCCGTGCCCGCGCCGCTCCAGAAACGCCAGCACCAGGATTGCGGTCAGCGAAAATGTGATCGAGCCGACAAAGGCGAGGGCATGCGCACTGTGTGAGCCGTGGTCGGTCAGACGAAATCCCAGCCACAAGGGAAGCGAGAGCGCGACAGCGACGCCTGTCGAGGAGATCTGCGGTAGTGCTACGCCCATAAACACCAGCCGGCGCATCACGAGAAACACACCGACGAGCGGGCAAGCGAAGCCGACGAGCACGCTGGTATAAACCGAGTTACGCAGGAGAAAATCGGGAGAGAGAATCTGACGTAACGCTTCCATATTAGCCGACCCCTATTTCAAAAATCTCTGCCATCCGTTCCGGCGTAAGCAGTTCGTCCGTGGTGCCGTGGAACACCTCACCCTCGTGAAGCCAGATGACTTGCTGGGCATGCTCGCGCACTAACGCAAAGTCGTGCGTAACGAGCAAGACCGTGATCTCCCTTTCCTTGATGATCTGTGAAATGAAATCCAGTACCGCATGAGTCGCTTTGGGATCAACGCCCGCGGTCGGTTCGTCGAGCACAAGGACGTCAGGCCGCGTCGTCAGGGCGCGGGCGATGAGCACGCGTTGCTTCTGGCCTCCAGAGAGTTCAGCAAACCGTTTGTGGGCAAACTCCTCAGCACCCGCCGCGCGAAGGCATTCACGCATCAAGGAACGTTCGAGTGAGGGAACAAAACGCCCTGGCCGGACGCGTCCATACACGCCCATCAGAGCAACCTCGAACCCCGTCAGTAGATAAATCGGATCGAACTGAATGGTTTGGGGGACGTAACCGAACACAAGCGGTGCGCCTGTCGATGGGGCGGTGACGATGCGGCCTGCGATTGGCGCAAGCAGTCCAATGAGCGTCTTGAGCAGAGTCGATTTACCCGAACCGTTCGCACCGAGAATGGCAGTGAAGCTGTCGCGGGCAATCGAGAGCGAAATCCCGGACAGCACAGGCTGGCCGTTGTAGCCGATGCTCAGGTTGTCCAGTGTGATGAGCGCTTCATTCATATGTCTGTTATTGAGAATCTCATAATGGGGCCCGCCCGGACGACGCACGGGCGGACCCGCTGTTTGCGTGTTTATTTCCTACTTTGTACGGCTGTAACCATAGTATGGATGATATAGTCCATCATTTCAATGTAAGTTCCTGTATGAGGGACGCCGCCCGGCATGATGGGCAGCGTTATCATCGTTGCGCCGGTCTGTTCGGCGATGCGTTTCGGCACCTTTTCGGGAAACTGCGGCTCGCGCACGACGATAGGAGCATGCTCGGTCTTCATCGCGGCGATCAATTCCTCAATGTGACGTGGCGTCGGATCGATGCCCGGCCTCAGTTCAATCGTGCCGAAGTAGTCCATGCCGAAGCGCTCCGCGAAGTATGGCCAATGTTCGTGATAGGACACGAACTTAACTCTCTTGAGCGGTTTGACTTCCTTCTCCCACTCGGCAATCTTGGCGTCGAGCTTGGCAAGATAAGCATCGCGGTTGCGCGTGAATTCCGCTTGATCCTGCGGGGCGAACGCTACCAGCGCGTTGTAGATGTTCTCGATTGCGGTCTTCGCTAACACCGGATCGAGCATGTAGTGCGGGTTGCCGTAGGGATGAACGTCGCCCGCGGAGTGATCGGTTGACTTGGGTACATCGCGAGGGATGATGCCCTTCGAACAGTCCACATAGCCGGACCTGTCTCTCTGGATACGCGGATTCTTGCTCGCTTCGATCAACGCAGGCAGGAAGGCGTGCTCGCATTCAAACCCCACCAAGATCAAGAGGTCCGCCCGATTCATCATCGGCACGAAGCTCGGTTTCATCGGAACCCCGTGCGTGTCTTCCACGCCTGTGGCCAAGCTGTGAACCTCGACTTGGTCCCCGCCGATGGCGCGGGTAAGGTCCGCCAAGTCAGTAAGCGTTGTGACGATGCGGATTTTGGCCGCGTGAGCGGGCATCGCGCTCCCACATAACACCCCAGCAAGGGTGATGACAAACAACAAGCTGAATAGTTTCGACTTCATATTCGATTCCTCCTCTCCAGAGTTAGCGTTCCTGCCACCCATGCGCGTGTGACCCGATGATCCACGCCCATTGCAGGTAAATGGCATCATCGTCGCGCAGGCCGGACAGTGCATTGTGGGTGGTGTGGGTGTATTGAAGGCGCAGCTGATTCCAGTGGCTGATGGCCCAAGTGATCCACGCAGAGTACGCGCTGGTTTTGTCAGCATTGTTCTGCGGGTTCTCCATCCAGTCAAACAGACACCCGACTATCCACTGCCGATGGAGTTTGTAGGCGAGATAGGAGTAAAGACCAAAGGAGCCAACGTCTCGGTTGAACGCAGGGCCGCCCCCAGCAGGATTATCGAGATAACGGTTGTCGCTGTAAAGGAGTTCTGTGCCCCAGGTGAGACTCCGGAACTGATTGTTACGCAGCGGCTGGTAGCGCAGCATCACGTCTGCTCCCACCACGATGCGCCTGCGTTCGGTGAGCGTGCTGCCATCGGGTTGAACGAACACGCCGCCACGGTCGATTTCCTTCTGGTTGTACAGGCCTGAAACGCCGGTTTCGAGTGAGACATCGGGTGTCAGGTCAAAATACGTGGACGCGCGGCCCCAAGAGTTCAACTCGCTGAAGTGACGGAAGTTGCCGACATTGTTTGGTGTATCGCCAAACTGATCTCCCACCCCCACTGTCAGGCTCACGTAATGCGGGATCGGCAGCAGGAAGTTGAGCTGTAACCCGTCTGTCTTCGATTCACCGCCGATGTAATTGTCGAGTACCAGCGGACGATTCACAAAGGGCAGTTCATGATCGTGGATGTACGACAACCGGCCGAATTCACCGAAGAACCGTCCGCCCTTAAGCGTCAGGTTCCACGGCAGTGAGGTCGTTTGGATCGCAGCCTCTTCCACCGTCGCTTTGGCTTCGCCAGTAACCGGGTCGGCAGAGGCGTTGATCACAGCATAACCACGCGCAAACGGATCGACCGATCCGGCCAAGTTCAGTTCCACCGACCGTTGGTTGAAGTCGAACCCGCCAGGCCGGTCGCTGCCCGTCTGATTGGATCCCTTACTGCGATAGGAGAGGATTGACTCACCCACGAGCCCGATGGCGGGATTGAACACGCTGAGGATGTTCTTCTTCTGCGTCTCGACCACCTGACCCACTTCCTCCTTCAACTGCTGTACCTGCTCCTGTACCTGCTCAAGGGTTGACTTTTTCTCGGATACCTGTCCTACAGGAGGTGGAGCCTCCTTGGGTTGCACTGCTACCTGTTGTTCCGGAGGCTTTATTTGTTTCATCTCAGCCTTTAAATCTTCAATCAGCTTTTGTTGCTCCTTAATGGTTTGCTCCTGTTTTTTAAGTGCCTCTTCCAATATCTTGATGCGCTCCTCCAAGGTCTGGGCAAACCCGCTGGAATAAAAGACAAAGAACATAACGATGGAAATAAGAATCGTTTTCATTTTGATTCCTCCATGCATTCGCTGCCTCGATTTAAGAGAGGACTATTTCCCATGTCATGCATCCATCAACAAGACAAAAAGAGAGAGGATGACATCACATGGTCCTGTACAAGGTGAAGAATTAAATTCTGGTCTTGTCCTTTATGCAGGAGGGGATCGATTTGAATAGGGGTGGTAATGTACGTATGAGATGTTGACCGTATTTTCTATGGAGATGAACAAAACATTGGAAGATAGTAACGAAATTTGAGGGTTATCCTGAAACATCAAAACTGAGTGGTGTGAGACATGACAACAGAGAAGGCAGTCATCATGAGGAACTCCATCCGCATGGTGGTGAAATGCAAGTCCAAGAATAGAGAGAGAAAAGCAAATGAGCAAGAGATAAACAAGTCTTCTATTCATTAGCCTAATAATCTACCAATATGTAGAGAAAAGTAAATGGGGTATACACTGTATTTTTTGACAAAAGATACTGTATTTTTAAGCGGGAACATAACACAGATTACGAAATATGCAAGACCATCTATAAACCGAACCTGTTTCGGATATAAATCTTATTGATTTTAGGTTAAATTTTAAACCTTTGAATGAAGACTTGTCACCATCGCTTTCCATTTTTCTGTTGCTTTCCATTTTCTTCTCAAATTTCTGGCAGGCCTTTTGAACTCATTGGGGATAAACAGCCTCTTTTTTCTTGAAAACGTCTTTCCTCCAGGATATGATTCCCGAAAAGAGGGGGGTGAAAAATGGACAAACTCTTCTATCCGAAATCTGTGGTTGTGATCGGCGTTTCAGAAAACCCTGACAACCTCGCTCGAATCATTGTCGAAAACCTCTTCAAATTCCAATTCAAGGGGGAGATTATATTAGTAGGCAAAAAAGAGGGAATTCTCTTTGGAAGAAAAACCTATACGTCTCCGGATGAACTCAGAGAAGGCATCGACGTCGCCGTGATCCTCACGCCTGCTCCCACTGTCCCCGGGATACTGGAGGCCTGCGGCCAAAAAAAGATTCCATGGGCGATTATTGAATCAGGAGGATTCAGGGAATATTCCGACAAAGGGGCAGAATTAGAAAAAGAGGTCCTTCGGATTGCCAAGAAATGGGGAATTCGCATCGCCGGACCGAACGGAATTGGAATCATCAATGTCGAGAACGGTTTCGTCGTCCCCTTCGTCAAACTGAGACCGGAAATGGTCAATAAAGGAAAAGTCTCCGTCCTGGCGCAGAGCGGCGGAGTAACCATCGGCTATTTCAACCTGCTTGCCAGCGCCAATGTGGGGATAGCCAAGATGGTAAGCATGGGGAACAAATTGGATCTCAATGAGATTGATTACCTCAAATATCTGATCCAAGACCCACAGACGGAAATCATCGGCCTTTACCTGGAGAGCCTTGAAAGAGGAAGAGAATTAATGGAGATTGCACGATCCACCCCCAAGCCGATCATCCTCCACAAAGCCAATATTGGAGAAGGAAGCCACCACATCGCCAAACTTCATACAGCGGCTCTGGCGAACGACGATAGAGTGGTCGACGCAGCATTGAAGCAGTCGGATATCATCCGGGCAAGAGATTTTCGATTCTTTGCCAGTGCGGTAAAGATCCTTTCCCTTCCGCCCATGAAGGGAAACAGCCTGGTCGTCCTCTCCCGCTCCGGAGGCATTGCCATCGTGGCTGCGGATTCTGCCGAACGCTATGGCTTTAAGCTTTTTCCCCTGGCAAAGAGTTTTACAGGACGAATTCAAAGTTACTTCAGAGCAAAAGTGATCCAGCCCACCAATCCTCTCGATCTGGGCGACCTTTTCGACTTCGACCTCTATACGAAGATTCTTGACCAGGCCCTACGAATCAGGGGGGTAGATGGAATCCTATTCCAGCATGGCTCTGCCGGCGATGAAAAAGAGCCTTCCCGGAGATTGATTCACGCAGTCAAGGAACTCTCTTTCCGCCATAAAAAGCCAGTGGCTCTATGCTACTTTACCGAAGAAGAAGAGTTGGCCTTTATCAAGAGGACTTTCGACTACCCCATCTTCACGGAACCCAGTGAGGCGCTAAGCGCTTTGGCAGTTTCAAGGGAATATTTTCGGAAGCAAAACATTTTAAAGGAAAAACCCCCTACCTATCGAGCGGACCGTGGCCGGGTAAAACACCTCTTCCAAAAAGCAGCAGGAGAGAAGAGAGATCTCCTCCTCCCTGAGGCGTACGAAGTTCTCCAGGCATACGGCATTCCAGCGGCAGATTATCAAGTCGTTCACCAAAAAGAGGATTTGAAAAAAGCAATGAATAAAATAGGGGTTCCTGTTGCCCTCAAGATCATCTCCCCGGAAATCTCACACAAGTCTGATGTCGGGGGGGTCGTACTCAATATCAGCCAGGCATCAGAAGCTGAACAAACCTATGACAAGATGCAAAGACTTGTCAAAGGCCCTTCCTCCGGAGTACTGGTTCAGAAGATGGTCTCAGATGGAAAGGAGGTTATCTTAGGAGCGAAACAAGATCCTTCTTTCGGTCCGGTGCTTCTTTTTGGATTGGGAGGAATTTATGTAGAGGTCTTCAAGGAGACTTCTCTCCGGGTGGCTCCGATCAATCGTTCCGAGGCCGAGGAGATGATATCGGAATTGAAAACATCGGCCATTCTCAAAGGCGTTCGAGGAGAAAAACCTCTGGATATTAGGGCACTGGTTGAAAATCTTCTTAGGCTTTCCCAGTTGATGATCGATTTCCCAGAGATCGAAGGAATTGATATCAATCCGGTGAAGGTTCTTGAAAAGGGAGCCATTGCAGTCGATGCACGGATCGCCTTGAGCAAAACACATTTGGAATCTGAAACATAGAGTGCTTCAAAATTATTTTTTCCAGAGCGTTGGTCGTTATTAATGGTTTGTGAGATATTTTTTCATCCCATCAGAATTCGCAGTCATAGTATCTTTCCCATCCTCCCAGTCTGCAGGACAGACCTGACCTTCATGGGAGCTGACAAATTGGAAGGCTTTCATGACTCGCGTGGCTTCTGTCACCGAACGACCAACGGAGAGGCTATTGATGGTAGAGTGCATGATCACCCCTTCAGGACTGATCAGAAAAAGCCCTCGAAGGGCAACCCCTTCATCCTCCATGAGGATTCCATAATCTCGTGCTGTCCCTTTATTCAGGTCGGAGAGGAGTGGATAGTTGAGGCTGCCGCCAAGGCCGCCGTCCTCCCGTTTTGTATCCACCCAAGCTTTATGGACATAAATGGAGTCGACGGAGATGCCAAAAATCTGGCAACTGAGTTTGGCAAAATCTTCTACTGCCGCAGAGAAGTTAAGCACTTCGGTGGGACAGACAAAGGTGAAATCAAGTGGATAAAAAAGAAGAAGAACCCATTTCTTTCTGTAATCTGATAATTTGTACCGACTGAATTGTCCATTAAAATAACCCTCCAGTTCAAAATCTGGGGCAGGTCTTCCAACTAAAGACATCGTTAAACCTCCTCTCTAAAAAAATGCCCTCTCGTTTTATACTAACATCCATCATCCAAAAATCAAATAGCGCACCCCTTACTTTTTCGACAGCTCTGGAACAATTTTTTGATAGCCAGCGGGGGGAAGGAAGACTTCATCCTTTAATTCCTTCTTTTCGATTTTCTTGACTTCTACCCGATTAATCGCCCCTAACCCATAAGTGATCGTGTGGTCTTTAATTAAAATGGGAAACCCATAGGGCTTGAGTTTCTCATAAATTTCCCGGCCTTCTTTCATCTCGACCCTGAAATCTTTTGAAAACCCCTGGGCCACTCGATCCATCACCTTTTCTATCTCTTTCATCTCCACGTCACGGGTCACCCAGTTCTCCTCGATCAGCTCATCGTCTGCCAATATCTCAACCTGTTCCGTCTGAAAACCGTTGATGACAGCAGTTCTGCCGGTCTTTCTGACGGCGATCTTCCTCTCCTTGGGCTTTATTCCCGGGAATTCTTTCTTGAGCCGCTTGGCTACTTCTCTCTCCCACTGGGAAAGTTTGACTTCGACATAACTCTTGGACCGGTGGTCAATCATCATCAGTCCATCTCCCTTGAAGTCCAAGATCGTCGTCAGCCCGCTCTCCTGATGATCGGTTCGAAATCGGTAGTCCGAATAGTAAAGCGAGGCTTTTGAAGGACCTCCGTCCCTGTCTCTCACCACCTGCTCAACCACCACCCCTGCCAGGCCTTTTCCAGGCACCTCCAACAAAAGCACACCTATCAACAATATCAGAAAAAATAGAGTCTTTGTTTTCATGACCCTCTCCTTAATCTCCCTGGCACCTACTTGTCGAGTCATTGAGTTATTAGGTCATTAACCTATTCAATTTTTAAGTTCTCATTCCGCAATCCGAAATCCCTGCTTACCAGCAGGCAGGCGCGTTCCCAAATATCATTATAGCTCCGATTCCAATTCCTCTAATTTCTTGCTGACCTCCTCCAATTCCTTCAACCACCTGGAATCGTAAACTTCCGCTCCTCTCTTCTTCTCCTGTTTCAATTTTCGACGAAGCCTCTTATAAGTCCGATCCAAATGCCTGAACAGGACAGAAAAAGACTCTTCAGCGGGTAGTCCTTCGTCCACCCTTTCTTCTGACACACCCTTCTCTCCATCACCAAAGAGAACTCTCTTCTCCCTCCATTGCGGCACGGCCGTTTTAAAATGAAATTGTTCACGGATGAGTTGACTCAGCTCCATTGAAATCTTCTCTTCTCCATGATTGACAAAAACCTCAAGCTGAGGATGACGGATGTGGGAAATCCAATCGAGAAGCCCTTTCTGGTCAGCATGGGCAGAGAATCCTCCCAAGGTATGGATATGAGCTTTGACGGCAATTTCCTCTCCAAAAAGCCTGACCGTGTTGGCTCCATCAACAAGCCTCCTCCCAATGGTGCCCTCGGCTTGGTATCCGATGATGACGATGTGGGATTCTTCTCGCCAGAGGTGGTGCTTCAAATGGTGTTGGATCCTTCCGGAGTCACACATCCCGCTGGCGGAAATGATAATCCCAGATCTCGGATCTTCGTTAATGGCTTTTGACTCCTCGGTAGTCTGGGTATAGAGGATGCCTGGAATCTCTAATGGATTTTCTCCTCCCGATAGGAGGTCTTGGGTCTCCTGGTCAAAACAATCTGAATTCCTCTTAAAGATCTCCGTGGCGGAGATAGCCAGTGGACTATCGATATAAATGGGAATCTGAGGAAGAGAGCCTTTTCTGATAAATTGGCCAAGGGTGTAAATAATATCTTGAGTTCGCTCCACCGCAAAGGCAGGGATGACCACCTTCGCTTGATGTGCGATAGCCTCCCGAACGATCTTCAACAATTCCTGAACCGTCTCTTCCCTTGATTTGTGAAGCCGATTCCCATAGGTGGATTCCAACCAAAGAACATCCCCCTCCTCAACGATCGATGGATCTCGAACGATAGGTTGGTCGGAGTTCCCCAAGTCTCCTGAAAAGATGATCTTTTTCTCATCTCTTCCCTCCTCGACCCAGATCTCAATGATCGCAGATCCCAGAATATGTCCGGCATCTTGAAAACGTGCCTTAACACCATCCGCCAACTGAATGATTTCATCATAATGAATCGTCTGAAAAGATCGAAGGCTTTTTTCTGCATCTTCCACGGTGTAAAGAGGAATGGCATCGCCCTTCCCTGCTCTTTTGCCCTTACGATTCTGCCACTCCGCTTCCATCTCCTGAATGTGTCCACTATCTTGAAGCATCACTTCACAGAGATCGGAGGTAGCCTTTGTACAGATCACTTTTCCTCGGAATCCTTCTTTGACCAGTTTTGGGATGAGACCACTGTGGTCAATGTGGGCATGAGTGAGTAAAATAAAAGAGAGGTCTTTCGCCTGGTAGGGTTGGAGGTTCCAGTTTCTCTGCTCATATTCCTTATTCCCTTGAAACATTCCACAATCGACCAGCCACTTTAATGAACCCTTTTCCAAGAGGGTGGCAGACCCTGTGACTGTTCGAACCCCTCCTAAGAATTCAACTCTCATCGATTTATCTTCCCTCCAAGCCTCTTGCAAAGTAGCTCGGAATTATTAATATAAACGCATTAAATCCTTTTACCTCGTCATTGCGAGCGACCAAAGGGAGCGTGGCAATCTCTCTTCATAACTGCGAGATTGCTTCGTCATTTCATTTCTCGCAAAGACAATTTATTAATGCGTTTGCATTAGTTCAAAGTCTTATTTTTATTTCTTATTTTTTTTCTGCGAACTCTTAACTCCGAATCCAAAACTTCCCAATGGGTTGACAACGAACTCTCTTTCTCCTAATATAAAATCTCGAAATTATCAATAAAAATCAGCGACAGTCCCCCTCCCCTACCCCTTTAAAATGGGGAAGGGAAAGCCTGCCTGCCGCAGGCAGGGATGGAAAAGGAGGAAACATGACGGATGAATTGTATATGATCAATGAGACGGCTGCCAGCGAATCCTGGAGGACGTTCCACATCATGGCAGAATTTGTGGAAGGGTTCGAAGCCCTCGGGAAATATCATCCTTCGGTGAGCATCTTCGGATCCACAAGAGTCAAACCCGGGGACGAGGTCTACAAGAAGGCGGAGCAAATTGGCCGAATCCTGGCAGAGAATGGTTTTGGTGTCATCACAGGAGGAGGCCCTGGCGTCATGGAGGCGGCTAACAAAGGCGCTGCCTCTGCCGGAGGTAATTCGATCGGCCTCAACATCGAAATTCCTTTAGAACAGAAGCCTAATCCTTATGCCAATGTCACGTTGCATTTCCGCTATTTCTTTGTGCGGAAGGTCATGTTTGTCAAATACGCGGTGGCCTATATCATCCTGCCTGGTGGGTTTGGAACCATGGATGAGCTGTTTGAAGCAGTGACACTCATCCAGACACACAAGATTAAACCCTTCCCGGTGATCTTGGTTGGATCGAATTATTGGAAAGGTCTTTTGGGTTGGATGAAGGAAGTGGTCTTAAAGGAGGGAAAGATCTCACCCTCGGATTTGGAAATCCTTCAACTGATCGACGAACCGGCGGAGATCGTCAAGACCATCAAAAAAACGGTTATTCTCTGATCCCCTCATCCTTCCCTTCCCCTCCAAGAGGAGAGGATAGGGAGAGGGACACTCCAAACTTTATTCTTTCACGATTCACTGCGGAAGTGATGCACCCCATCTACGACATAGTAGGTGAGGAGGGTGGTCAACTCAATTAATTTTCTTTCCTCCTCTTCCGGAAGGTACCCCAATGATTCATTCCTGCAGATGGCCTCCCAAAGGCGAAGCCTTTTTCGAACCGTATGTTTATTGGAACCTGAGATCCAGAGGCTGACGCGCTCCGTGAGTGGTCTTGCATATTTTCGGATCAACTTCCACGCCGGAAGGAGATTTCTCCACCCATTTCCCGGTTTGACGAAGAGCTCATTCATATCGGTGAGATATTCTTGCAGCTCCTGATCCAGAATCTCCCCATCTAATCCCCACCACTCCGACACGGTCTCTTCAATCGTTGTATACATTTCATCTTGTTTCTTTTCCAGGTTCGAAGGTTCTTCTCCGGCGATCTCCTCCATTAAACGATCCACATAGGATAGTTTCTCTAAGGCGGTGGGCCAGTTTCGATATTTTACTTTCCAATGGGACCGGGGGTCGAGCCAGATGGCGAAGGTCTCTGCCCAATCCTCATCAGGATGTTTTTGAGCGTAGTGAGGATCCCCTAAATAGTGGAGATGCCTGACATAACTCTTCGACCAGGGATTCACCCGGTAGAGATATCCATCCCGATACTTCTTATGAAAATCCCCAAAGGTTTCTTTCCAATCTTTCCGTTGCCAAAGTTTATAGGCATAATTCACCGCATGGCCTGTTTCGTGACGCAGGGTCTTCATCATCTCCTCATTCGTCGGTATATCTTCCTCGAGGTCTTTTAATTCAGGCATGGCCGAATAGAAAGGGATGCTAATCGAAATCTTCTTATTCACACATCCCCACTCATTCCCAAAATAGAAATCAGGCCACAAGAGAATTCGATGTCCTCTTAATTCCTTCTTTAGTCTCTTGAAGGAAGAAGCTAAACTTTCATTGGCATCCAGTTCCAAGTCGCAGATCCTGGTCGTCAAAAATTTCTGATAACTGATCTCGTCCATATCTATCAGCCTCTGAAATTTAATCCTAATGTTGAACAAATTCTTAATTTCGGGTTTTTAAAGGAGGGAAAACCTTTTTAAACAACTCAATAAAAGCTACGAGAGCTTTACCACATTCAACATTAGAGTCAATCTAAATATAATATTCATTTTCAAGAAGGTCAAAATAATTTTTTTCACAAGCATATTTCCTATGATTTCAATGAGTTACATGATATATGTGATTAGCCAACCGCCCATTCCGCTATTTCTAAGGGTAGGATACCCTCTCGATTCCTCTTTAAAAAGGAGGGGGTTTGAGTTCTAAATCCGCCTGTTAAAATGAAATTTTTTGTTGTTAATGTTAAGATGAACGAATGGGATCGGATGGGGAAGTTCTCACTGCCTATCATTTGTGAGCGATAAAAAGATTTTAAAAAGAAATGACCTGAGCCATCTGTTCTGCATAAATTACAACATATCGCATCGCGAATCCTCCGATGAGGACAGATGTTGTAATGATTCCAGAAATCCAGGGATTATGTTCCCTCAGCTCTGCTTGTCCAATATAATGGGGAATCAACTCATAGACCTCGAGGGCCAAAGGAAGGAGGATCCCCACTCCTACAACAAGGGTCCAGAAAAGGATGGTAAACTCGCCTCCCATGATTAGGTGGACTGCTTCCGCAGAACTTCTTGGTGATACATATAAGCCCAAGATGAAGAGAAAGATAGCGATAATAGAAAAGACCATGAGCGTGAAGTCAATGGAATGGATCATGAATTTATTGGTGTTGATATTCTCTCGACTCATCCCCCGAAATCCTTTAATAAAACAGCCCACAAAACAGATTGCCGCCGAACCCGTCATTATGTGGCGTGTGCCTTTGATGGCTATATCAAATTCCCGTCGAGCATCCTCCGTGCCGGGCTTTTAATTCGTCTTCCTCAAATAGTCAATCATGGGCTGTGTGACCAGAGGCACTACATCACTGATCATATGGGGCATCAAATGATCCATCACTTTGGGCATTAACTCTCCCATCTGCTCCTGCATATAATCCGGCATCGGCACTTGTTCAGCCACCCGCCCGAGCATCACCGGCATCACCTTCGGCATCATCAAGGGCAGCAGCTTAGGGAACAGGATAGGAAACATCGGCTTCATCAAGTCCAGTGCCCCTGGGATCTTGCCCATGAATCGCATCATTGATCCCATCCCAAGGGGCATGGCATCGATAAGCTCCGGCCACATGGTGCTCATCAAGTTGGCGAAGCCCTGAGGTGTCATCAAGGGAATCATCGCTTCAAAGACTGCCCACTGCCTGTGCACTTCTGGATTAGGATCGGGCAAATCGTAGCCCAGGGCCGAAGCTGTGAAGTGTGCGAGGTCCACCACTTCAATCGGAATCTTTTTCTTATCGGCACTGACACGGAGCTGAAATTCACAACAAGGACACAGGCTGAGCACCTTCTCTGCGCCCACTTCGAGCGCCTCATCCAGTCTTGTCTTGCCCACCTCAGCGGCCACGGGTGGATCCTTAATCAAGGTCAAAACACTTCCGCAACAGTGCCCCGCTTCTCGATTGTGCCGCATTTCAACCAAATGAACGCCTGGAATCGCCTGAATCACCTCCCGGGGAGGCTCGTAGACTCCGGAAGCACGGCCGATGTGACACGAGTCATGCCAGGTGACCGTGACTGCTTTCTGTTTTTCCTTGGAGGGAAATAAAAGCTCTCCTGCCTTAATCTTCTCAGCCAGAACCTCGCTATAGTGCCTGGCGGTGATGCCGTATTCTAAGCCCAGCTTCTCTGCCCAGGCAGGATAGACCTGCCGCCACATCATATCACATGCCGGGCAAGAAGCAATGACCGTATCGACCCCAGCCTCTTTCATCACTTTAAGGTTCTTCCGGAATGTTTCTTCGAAAACATCCCATTTCCCCGCAACCAGCATGGGTATCCCACAACAGCTCTCTCTTTCCCCTGAATAGGTAAAATCCACACCCGCAGCATCCAGCAAACGCACCGTGGCCAAAGCGATATCGTTCTCCACATAGCTGGCGGTGCAGCCTGCAAAATAAGCCACCTTGGCACGATGTGGGGGACCGTGCTTCTCCTCCAGGTCTTTAGGAAACCATGCGGCACGGTTTCTGCGGTAGGCCGCCCAGATGTTCCCCTCTTTCTGAAGCGCGGCGCCCATCATCTCAAAAGGAGGGAAGGTCATCTTCTTCTTTTCATTCACGAGCAGGCCTCGCAGCTTCATCCACGATGGTTCAATGGGCAGAGAGGCAGAGCAGCGCAGGTTACAGAGTTCGCAAGTAGTGCAGACCAGGATCGTGTCCACCATGAACTGATCCCACTGTTCGCGGCCTTCCATATACTCCCTCAGCCAGTACCACTTGCCTCGGGGGCTTTGGCTTTCCCACCCACGACCGTAAAACTGGTCGCATTCATCCACACAGTAACCACATTGGGAACACCCATAAGCATACCAGGCCACATCCGCGGGGATACCACGGACAGGCTTTGTCGGGTGCTCGCCTATCGCCATAACGACAGAGTTTCCCACGAGCCGAAGGAGAGGCTCAAAGACCCCTGCCAGCCCAATGGCTGCACCCAGAAGACCATTGGTAATGACTTTACCTGGATTCATAATCGATTTTGGATCGATCTGAGCCTTCAAGACTTTCAACTGCTTAACTCTGTTTTCTCCCAAAATTTTGGGAGCCTTAGTCCCCAAATAAATGCCTGTGGCGAAGGCCCGTCCCCCATGTCTCTCAGCTATCTTAATCACTGTCAGAACCAGACCAAAGACAAGGTTGTAGGCAAACTTCCGCTCATCACTGGGGATAAAGCCCAAAATAACAACTTCAGGCTGGCCACTCGCGCCCTGCCGAATAACAACGCCTTCTTTGACAAGGGGTTGATTGACTTTGTCTTCAATCTCCTCCATCACATCCCCCAGTGCAGCGAGAGGAACGACAATCTCTGAAGGAACCAAGCTCGGTCCAAGTCGCTTTACGAGCATCAGTTTGAAGCGATTCTTCCATTCGTGCTCTGCAATTTCATGAGAAAGCAACTCTCCATTACAGGATCTGAGGAGCTCCGGCAATTGACTGATCACGGCCTCTCGATCCCTCTTGCGAAACGCTAAGGTGGTGATGTAGGAAAGCGGCAAAATGACCCGTTTCTCCGCTGGATGACCGTTGTGTTCCATTAAAGGAGCCTTATTCTTGAGTTCTGCCATGCGTGGGTTGATGAAAATCAATGACCAAATGGGAAGCTTCTTATCTATAAAGGACTGCGCAAGTTGCTGGAAATCATGGGCCTTGGGGGAACTGATCGAGACAACTTCAAGCTCCTCCAAGGGCTGAACACGAAGGGTTACTTCGCTAATCAGGCCGGTGATCCCTTCAACTTCGGAGATCAGATCAAGATCCTGGCCTTTGAACTCTCTGACTTCGCCGTTTGGAAGAACGACCCGTGCGCTGATTACATTATCCCGCAACCAGCCAGCCTCGTAAGAGCCAATACCTGCCCCACCCTGAGCCAGCCACCCGCCAACCGTGGAAGAGGGATAACTGCTCGGATAGAGCCTGAGGGTAAGCCTCTGTTTTTCCAGCTCCCGATCCAGTTTTTCCCATACCACACCTGACTCGACTGAGGCTGTCAAAGCCTGGGGATCAATACGGACAATCCTGTTCATTCTGTAAAAGTCGACAACAACGCCTTGCTTCATAGGTAAGACGCCACCATAACCAGAAGATGCCTTGCCTCGTGGGGTGAGAGGGATGTTATTCTCTTGTGCCCAGCGAACCAGCTCAACCAGCTCCTTTTCCGCCTCAGGTTGGACCACTGCATCCGGGGTCGTGTTTCCCAAAAGAGGCTTTATAAGGCTGGGAAGGGCCGCAATATCATGGCCATAGAGTTTCCGTTCTATCTTATCAAAAGATACTCTGCTTCCAAATTTTTCCTCAAGATACGATTGGTGCTTTTCACCGAATTGGCTCATCGCGTCACTCCATCCATTAGCAGATTTGATTTGCTTTGCGGCTCAGACCAAATGAGAGCCTCGCTTGAAGTGTCTGAGACTGGAGACCATCTTCCCCTTTTCCCGAAATTGTTCGAAGAGAACTTCTTTTATTAAATGGCAGGCCTGAATGATCTTGGGGTTTGCGATACGATAATAAATATTGACGCCTTCCCGCCTGGTTAGGATCACTCCTTTCGATTTTAACACGCTCATATGCTGGGAAAGGTTGGCTTTGCTTAGGCCAATTCTCTCGACCAACTCGCTGGCCGACATCTCTTTACCATTCAGCAAATTGATGATCTCAAGTCGTTTGGCATTGGAAAAAATCTTGCAAAGATCGGCGTGAAGTTCGTATATCTTTTCCATTATTTCTCCTTTGCTTCAGGCTGACTCGGCTCGATAGATTCCTTCTGAGACAAAGCCAATTTCACCCGTATTTCCCTTCTGAGCTACCATCCAAAACGAGATAAAATACTTCAGAGTTAAGTGGCGGTTTATCGATCGGTTCCCCATTTGTTTATAAGTTTATTAGTTTCATATCTCCTAAACTCTAATATCTTGAAACATATTTGTCAAGTTCTTTTGGGGAAAGCTCTGAAAAACTACTTCACGCTTTCTCGATTGCACAGATTTCAAAAAACGATTACGCAGACTTTTATTTAATTCCAGTGTTTCTAATCTATGTAATCGATTTGATAATCGGTGCAATCAGAGATTTCTGGACTCTTTCAGAAATCTCTTGGATTCTGGTGTGCGGAACTCTTTACCCGCTGGACCTTTTATCTTCTTCTTTACCTGTCTTTGTGCCCACCTGTCCAATGCAGAATACTGTCTTTTTCAACATTCAACCTTTTTGAAAGATCTTCTGCCCTTCTCTGGACGAAACGGGCATGAAAGACGCTGAAGACCGCGAAAGGGGGATATAAGATAACAACCACCTGAAATAGGTGGAGGAGAGCCTGCACTTTTGAAAATTCACCAAAGAAGCTGAGCACCCCGTAAAGCCCGAAGACAATGGGCATAAGTGTCCCCACATATTTCCCAACCATTTTGATTTCATAATCCTTCCGGTTGAAGTGCCTGATTCCCAGATCATCCATGGTCCAGAGCGTCGATAGGAGGAGAGCGACGAGAATTGTGATCCCTGTGGCAATCAAAAGTCGTCCCGGTTGAAACTGGCTTCGGGGCAAAAAGAGGGGGGCTGTGGTGTTCGATCCTGTAACGATCTGAAGAATACCCAGGAGTTTTGTAGCAAAAAGAAGTCCGATACCAATACCCTGAAAAGGCCGGAAGAGCCAGTGTTTTATAGGATGGATTTCCAATTCTTTCTTTCCTTTAATTTGAACAAAAATCCCTTTTCTCCTTCGCATAACAGAACCAAGCTTACTGAAGATTGGCGATAATAAAAGGAGTGGAAGGCAGAGGAAAAGAGCAATTCGGAAAAACCGGAGCAATCCCCTGTAGATTGCCTCCCAGCCTCTCATAAACGCAAACTCCCCTAAAAGAACGGAGACGACAATGGTGATAATCAACACCAGGAAGGCGTGCCCGAACTCCTTTGTCCAGCGATGAAAATTCTTTGAAGGCATCAAATGGACCATCCTTCTTGCTCCCTATGAAGCAAAGCATCTATAGGACAATAAAGATACTTTTAGTTAGTGCCTATACTTTGTCTTGATCAGAACATCGGTGTTGGCACAGTGCCTAACCACTTCCTGAGGGTGTAGCTTGGGGCGAGAATCAGAATTTCAAGGGGCCCCGCAGACATGTCTCCTCCCCTTTCAATCTCCTTCATTTACTTGATCCATTCCTCGATCTGTTCCACTTTTGGAACCTTACCTGTCGTCTTGACTACTCCGTCTATCACCAAGGCGGGAGTTGACATCACTCCGTAAGCCATAATTTTCTTGATGTCCTCAACCTTGGTGACTTCGACCTCGTTGCCGCTCTGCTTAACTGCGTCAAGGACGTTTTGATACAATTTGTTGCAATTCGAACACCCCATGCCCAAGATCTCGATTTTCATTTTACATTCTCCTTTCATTTGGGTTCTAATTTTCTTTCATAAATTGGAATTACAAAATGGCATTGAAAAGGTAGCCTACGATAATAATCGCTACAGACACAATGCCCGCAAAAATACCGATGAGCTTCGGCTTGATGACCTTCCGTAAAATAATCATCTCCGGCGTAGATATTGCCACGATGGACATCATGAAAGCAAGCGCCGTCCCCATGGGTAATCCCTTCTCTACCAGAGCCTGAACAATAGGGATCGTTCCAGCGGCGTTCGAGTAGAGAGGAATACCTATCAATACTGCCACAATCACAGCGAAGGGGTTACCCGGGCCTGCATACTTCAACACAAAATCCATGGGGACGTAACCGTGAATCCATGCCCCAAGTCCAATACCAATGAGAACAAACAACCATACTCGCTTGAGGATGTCTTTCGTATAGTCTCGGGCGTACCCTAACCTTTCCTTCCAAGTGGGGACAATCGTTTCGCTTTCACCCATCTTGATCTGGTAAACATAGTCTTCGACCAGATGTTCCAGCTTTAATTTCCCAATAATGATGCCACCGAAAAAGGCAAGGGTGACTCCAGTGGTAGTGTAGATAAAAGCAATCTTCCATCCGAACAGGCCCCACAGCATGATCATAGCCACTTCGTTTACGGTGGGGGAGGAGATCAGAAAAGAGAAAGTTACTCCTAACGGGAGTCCTGATTCTACAAAGCCGATGAACATGGGCACTGCCGAGCAGGAGCAGAAGGGCGGGACCCCGCACTAAAAACTTCTACCCTTTCTCCTCCAAAGACTTCAGCAAACCCCTGCGCCATTTGACTTCGGCAGGCATTCTCAACACAGACAAAAACAATTTTCGCTTTTTCTTTCTTCATATAGGCAGTAGAGCCCACTTTTCTCTCAAACAACTCGCCTCTCTGGGCCTTGATGCCACGAGAAGCGCACTCTTTATGGGGTTTTATCTTTCCGGTCGGCAACATAGTCCCTGTATTCCTTAAGAAGGACACTTTTGTACTCCCGTCTGGCAGAGGCCGGAATATAATTATTATGTTTCTCCAACCTATCGAGGATTTCTTCGGCCGTCTCGTTATTCGGCTGTCTGCCTTCAGAGTAAAGTTCGGCCAGTATCTCGTCTAAGCAATTAACACGGACCTGTGTTTTGTCAGGAAACTTCAGCATGCGCCAACGAACTGTTGGCCGGTCGGAATCGTCTCCTCATGTTAATCAACCTATATTTTCAGACGGTGACATATTGCACCTCCCCAATTGTTTTTTCCGGCAGGCAAGCTAAATAGCGACGAGAAAGACGTTCAGTGCGAAAGCCAGGACCGGTCTCCTTTTGAATTTCGAGTTAAGAAATTATCAACTCCGGAGGATGCGTGCCCCTGCTCCGCATCGTGATGGTACTCCCATGCCTTTCCCCACACATGCGACACCGATAAGAATAAAAGACCATTCTCGCATGGGAGAACATCCGAAGTTTTGACTTATTATATCCGCCGTGTCAGGCTTTCTGCTTGCCCGTCATGCCCATCATTTTCATCATGCCCTGCATATCCATACCGCACGATTTCATCATGTCCCCGCAGAAGGGCATCATCTCTGCCATCATCTTTTCAGGATTCTTCGTGAAAATCTCTCTGAAAGAGGGCATTATTAACTTCATGAATTCAATTTTCTCCTCATCGCCAAGATTGTCGAACTGGTGTTTCAGGTCTTCTATCATGATTTTGCCTCCTTTCATGGCATGCGTACTTGCTGGCCCTTTGCCATTAGTACCACCATAAATCTCTTAACCAGGTCTACTTCACTTTTGGATGTTCCGTGCCAAGGTTGAAATGGCATTGACCGCATTCCTGGATTCCACGAGTATTCTCCAACACACTGCCTTTGTCATGACAGCTCCTGCAGGATTCTGCCGCCGCTGATAAGTTGTAGTTCCGTTGAAAGGTGCCCGCAAAATAATCATTTAAAAGCTCAACCGTATGCATTGCTACGCTTGCCGCAAGTCGTCCGCATCTTTCATTCCGGGCAGGGCTGAAGGACTTAAACCCGGAAGCCTTGCACCAGTTTGTAACGGAAACATGACATAAAGGAGAACCAGATTTACTTTTAACTATTTCTCCATCATAAATTTTCGGTTTCGCAGGTTTATATATTGGAAGTCCTGTCTGTTCGTACCAGTGGTATAGGTCTTTAACAATATCAAAAGCCTTCTCCCTTTTTTCGATACTACCTGTAACTAAGAATATCGCAAAGGAAGCTCCGTTCAGCGCCCCACAAAAATTTGAAGTCCCAGCCATTCCTCCTTCCCCCACTACCCACATTTCAGTGGGGATAGAAGTATAAGGAGACCCTACATTCTTTGCTAACTCATTGATGATGGCCGAAAATGCTCCATAACAGCAAGCCCCTTTTAAATATCCCTCATAACCTCGTTTTCCAACGGCGTTTACATCCAGCTTTTTATACGGCCATGGTAATGCGGCTGCTTCCTCAGCCCTTACCCCAAATACCTCTTTTGTCGCCAACCCTGTAATTGCCGTGCCTAATACGAGACCGCTTAAGCCCCTTAATACATCTCTTCTTGTAACCTCCATTTCTTAACCTCCTTCTATAGTTTTCTGATTTGATTCAATTTCAACCTGATTCCCACGTGAAAACTAAGAATTAGATTTTCACGTTCCCAATTTTTGGATGAAACCGAAACCCTTACTGAACATACTTTGCTCTCCCCTCTTTTCGATCTCAACTGTTCGTGCCCCCTTTATGGCTTACAGGATACGTGGCAGACCCCAGCCGGAGTCTCCACGGCATAGGGGAAATATTTTTTCTTAAACCAGAGAGCCACGTTGACAAGGCTGATCAAGACAGGAACCTCTAAGAGAGGGCCGATGACGGCAGCAAAGGCTTGCCCCGAATTGACCCCGAACACGGCAACCGCCACAGCAATGGCGAGCTCAAAATTATTTGACGCCGCCGTGAAGCTTAGCGTGGTGGACTGTTCATAGGTGGCCCGCACCTTCGCCGACAGATAAAAGGAGACGAAGAACATGACTACGAAATAGATGAATAATGGAATGGCAACCCGGACAACATCCAGCGGGAGCTGTACAATAAACTCACCCTTAAGAGAGAACATAACCAGAATGGTGAAGAGAAGGGCAATCAGGGTGATGGGGCTGATCTTTGGGACGAATTTCTCCTCGTACCACTCCCGTCCCAGTGTTTTCAGGCCGATGAGTCTCGAAAGGACACCCGCGATAAAAGGTATTCCAAGATAAATGAATACACTTTCAGCAATCTGCCCAATTGTGATTTTGACTGCCATTCCTTTTAGTCCCAGCCAGGGGGGTAGCACGGTGATAAAGATATAGGCATAGATGGAGAAAAAAAGAACCTGGAAAATAGAATTAAATGCAACAAGCCCGGCGCAGTACTCTCTGTCACCAGAAGCCAGGTCATTCCAGACGATGACCATGGCGATGCAGCGGGCCAGACCGATCAAGATCAACCCCACCATGTATTCATGATAGCCGGAAAGAAAGGTAATGGCTAAAAGAAACATAAGGATGGGTCCGATGATCCAGTTCTGGACTAAAGAAAGGGCAAGGACTTTATAGTTGCGAAACACCTGGCCAAGTTGTTCGTATCTCACCTTCGCTAAAGGCGGGTACATCATTAGAATAAGCCCGATGGCAATCGGAACATTGGTCGTCCCGGATTGAAACTGATTCCAGAAGCCGACCACACCAGGGAAGAGATATCCCCAGCCCACACCCACAAACATCGCCAGAAAGATCCACAAAGTCAGAAACCGATCCAGGAATGAGAGTTTTCGAGTCACCTCTTCTCCAGCCATTTTCCATATCCTCCTTTTCTTCCTGTTAATTCATCCAATATCCAAAGGAACTACTTCTTCCAATGTCAATCTTCTGAAAAGAAAACTATGGACACTGAATCACACCCTGCGCCCACAGACAGCCACCACAAGTGGGAAAGGGGTTGCCAAAACAATCCTCTTCATTTGACTCGATCAGATCACAGCCTCCACAGAAGGTACAGTATGAAAAGTCAAATTTCTGTACGCGTTCCCGGAAGGTGACATATTCCGGTGCATTCCATAAGACCTTCAGGTCGCGCTCACTGACATTCCCAATGACATATCTTTTTAGGTAACGAACCCAACTATTCAAGTACGTTTTATAGCTATGAAGAAGTGGTAGACACGGGCTGAGATTACCTTCCCAACCTATTGCTGTTGCCCCACTCTCGACAAATGGACAGCGGTCGTTTGATTCGTCAAAGCCGGCCCCTGCGAAGATGATGCTATGACCTCCTCGCATGGCCTTAAATAGGGATTCTTGGGTGGTCTCGTTCACATCCATCTTGGGGAGTCTCATCCGAGCACCCCAGGATGTAGGAAGATAGATTGCATCGGTCAAAGCGCGCGAATATAAAATCTCATCACACATTTCCACGCTGTAGGGGAGAACATTGGTCACAAGGAAGCGACTTGCGCCTAATTGGCTCCCAAGGTGAATCACGGCAGGAAGGTCAGCAATATTGCGCTTCATGGCCACAAAGACGACGCCGATCTGCGGGTTCAAATGCTGATCAAAACCGAAGGGCGGAGGGTAGTCGCCCCAACGGATTCTTCGTAAATCGGCAAGATTGGCGAGCACTTCAGGAAGGGCAGCCCCCAGCCGCACGTCTGCGTAACTCTCAGGCGTAGCGCCATCCAGTGAAACCCAGAGCATGTCGAGGCCGGCTTCAATCAACCGGAGTGACAGCTCCTGGGTTAGAAGTGTCCCGTTGGTGATCAGTTCGACTGTTATGCCAAGAGCCTTGACCCTTGCTACCATTTCGACAATGCCTGGATGAGACAGGGGCTCACCAAACCCACCAAAAAAAACAGTAGGCGGAGGAGAGAAGACTTTCAAACCCGTGATGATCCGCGAGAAGGTCTCGTTGCTCATCTGGCCTAAGGGTTCATCCCAAACATTTCGCATACAGGTACGGCACCCCAGGTTACAGGCATTTGTTGGTTCAATGTACACCTTAGAGAGTTGCGTCACAGGCTGGCGAAGATGCAAGGCATTTGACCTTTCATCGATATAAACTTCGGCGCCAGGCTTCAGTCCGTAGAGGGACACCACCTCCCGCGGCAGAATCAGTCGCCCTTCATCATCCACATAAGCCCGTAATTCTGATTTCAGCCTCATGTGATCTCAATAGGGAATCGGTCTTTTAAGTTGATCCTTTGAAGAAATGATCAGCTCTTCAATTTCTGGATCAGACTCCATCCCAGGGTGCATAAGGGGGAGATGGTTCTCAAAAGTATTCTTACCCTCTGTACTTGGCATTTTCTTCAGTTGTTCATTAAATTGTTTCATCATCTCTTTGGGGTTTTCGATTTCTTTGGCATGTTGAGGCTCCTTCATCCTCTTTTGGATTTCTTTGATGTTTTTTTGGATCATTGTCTGTGGGAGGACATCCACAAATTCGTTAGACCCCTTTAATAGTCTTAAATTCATTTTTCCAATATGAGCCCCAAAAGCATCCGTCTGAACATAGATGGAATTATGGAACTGCTTCGGGAAAATGAAAGAGCGATCATTTCCCCCAATGACAACCGATATTTTTGGAATTCTTTCCGTAAAAGTCTGAATCTCCGTAGGGGTGAGATGGGCAAGGGCAATGATATGGTCGCAGCCGGCCAAGTAACGATTGATTGTTTCCAGTGAGGCTTTTATGGGGTCTTCAACAAAATAGCTCTTTAATTCCTTCTGAATAAAGGGGTGAATATCAGGAGTCAGAAGGCCGATGATTCCTATTTTCATGCCATCCACTTCTATTATGAGGTGGGATTTAAAAATGGGGCTTCCCGTCTTTTTTTCTTTCAGATTTGCAGAGAGAAAGGGAATTTTGGAATTTTTTTGAAGGGCCTTCAAATATTCAATACCTAACCCGAGATCTGTATCCCCAATGTTGATCGCGTTATATCCCATCTTTTCGTAAACCCTCAAAACGAACTCTGCCCTTTTTCGGGCTTTCTCTCTTTCACTCGGTCGATCGAAGTAGCTCATTATCAACGCGTCCCCGCCGTCGAGAAGGAGAAGGTTTTGGGCTTCCTCTCTGACTTTCTTGATATAGTGATCTCTTCTTGCCAGCCCCCCGTTATTTCCTGTTTCAGGACAAGTGCCGCAGGGTTCCAATTCTCCTAAAGTGTTCGAAGTATAGATCAGCGTCATAGAGGTCTCGCTTCCGAGGACTGAAGAGGAAATGTAATGTAAAGTAAAAAAGGTAAGGATGATACTAATCGAGATTATTCTTCTCATCATCTTCCCTCTTTCTCAATCAATTCCTTTCGGTGCCGCCATTAGGCAATATCGAGAGCCTCAGAGTAGTAGGTTTAATCTTCCAGGATTGCTTTCACGATCAGGTCTTTTGCCCGCTTCACATCATCCTGAGAGACATATTCCATCAGCCCCTTCATATTCTGCCCGATATCTTCGTGAAGAGCTTTCTTTTTCATGCCGATGTCTCTCGCCAGGACGATACTCTTCGTCACCTTAAATCCGGCTTCCTCCGTTATCTTCCGGCTACATTCAAAAGGACAGCCATCCACGGTCACGACCTTTTTGGCTGCCTTCGTTTTTCCCATAACAGGAGGAATCCTCTCCGGTAATGCTCCCAGGCATCCAATTGCCACCTTCTCCAGCCCCAGTTCTTTCACTGCTTCGAGGCTGGCTAAGGCACTGGTAATGCCAGTATTGGACAAACCTCCAAAACAGGAAAAGATGATGTTCTCATGGGTCTTCATTCCTTCCTGCCAATGTTTTTGTTCTTCTGCCATCTTCGTTTCTCCTTTCCCTCTGTTTTTCCCTTCCAATAGTTCTTTCACCGCCTTCTTCAATAGCGAAAGGTCGGAAGATTTCAGTATGAAGGCACCTGCCGGTGATGTTGTAGATTGATTCCTGTATTCGGGATAGGCGGTATGGAGGATAACTGGGGTTTTCTTATATCGACTCGCAATCTTTCGCAAGGTTTCAATACCGTCCATCTCCGGCATACGAATATCCAATATAATCAGGTCAAACAGGGCCCTTTCCAGGCACTTCAAAGCCTCTCTCCCACTCTTTGCCAAGACAACCTCATGACCTTCCTCTTGAAGTTCTTCCTGATAGAGGAACCGCTGGGACTCATCGTCTTCTACGATCAGGATCTTAGCCATAAAGAATTCAGCTCTATCGTGTCAAGATAAACTTCTTAATCTCATCCAACGGAGGGAGAGGAAGTCCACTGTGAGCCATCTTGCCTTCGATCAACAAAATGGGTGGATCCCCTCTGTATTTTGATATTTCTTTATCCTCCACTATCTTCACTATCTTTGCTTCACGTCCCGTCTCTTTTAGGGCTTGGGCAACTAAAATCTCAAGTTTAAGGCAATTAACGCAGGCAGGTCCTAAGATCTTGATATCCATAATGCACCTCCCATTTCAAATGCTTTCAGCATTCTCCTTATTTGAACTTTTTCTCCGTTCCGGGCATTTCTATGTTTAGCTATAGTTTCAGTTCTTCCGTCACCATCCTGACCTCATTTTAATCTTCCAGCTTCGTCAACCCAATCTGTCGGGGCCGAAAGGTGATGAGTCGTCCTCCTTTTTTTGCGGTCGGGGTTTTTTCTTCTTCGAAATACTGGAGTCCCTTGAGGGCCGTATTGAGATAGGGGAGCATATCGCTAATATCCGCAGAAAGATCAGCCATCGCATTTACCTTCTGGGATGAAAGATTACAATCTGAGAGAACGATCCTTAATTGATAGTCTTTCATGAACATGTTTCCTATTTTTTTCAACTCCCGGGAGACACCGAAGGGACATCATATCCGGCCACATGGAGAAGTTCAAGCAGGACGTTACGTTTCTCCTGATATTCTTCTGAAAAGAGAGGGATGCATTTCTCAATGTTAATCTCCTGGCCTACTAATTTAACAGCGAAGGCGAGACAGGTCAGCTCATCACATTTTCTGCAATTTGTCCCGGGGAGGAGTCTGAAAATATCCAGGGCCTTGAGCTCCGCCCCTTTCGAATAGTTGGGCTCGATCTGGTCTCTTTTTTCATAAGTTTCATTGATGAGATCTCTCAACCACCTCAGAATTTCTTCAGCCTCATTTTCATCTTCGATTTTGGCTAAGGTAATATGGCGGGCATGCAGGGTAAACAATTGTCCGTCCTTTTTGATGGTTAATGTCAACGCTGGGTGATTATAGATACATCCTTTGAGGGTGGCATTCAGATAAGGGAAGGCCTCATAAATCTCACCCGATACCTCTGCGATCACCCGGATCTTCTCCGGGTCGGCCAGACAAGGAAGGGTGCGTGTGATTTTGTATGAGTTAAGTAACATGGTTTTCTCATAAGAAAAGGGTTATCAATATACCTGCCAGGGCAAAGAAGAACAGGGCGGTGAACAATTTGATGGTCGAAGTTCTCCTCTGGAGAAAGAAGGATAATTGTTCCGAGGTTGTTCCCCAATAGACAATACCGAAAATGGCCACCAAGGGCAGGACATAAACGATATTGTATAGAATAAGGTAAAAAATAGCGCTGTCTCGAAGGGATGGGATATTGGTAACAAATAGGATGGTGGGGAAATAGACCTGACTTGTACAAGTGGATTGCAACAGGGTAACGATGAAACCAATCACCATCGCAGCAAACAAAAAGCGAGTGGATTTGCCTTCTTTGTTCGCCTCCAATTCTCCCTCTCTTGTCCGGATAATACGGTGAATCCTCTTCTTTAAAGAATCCGGCACCTGGAGTGTCATCCTGGAGGGTCGGCCTCTCTTGAGTTGGACATAATCGTAGAGGCTGAAGATCCCAAGGAATACGGAAAAAACAAAAGTGATTAAATAGACGATTCGGGAGAAGAGGGGTAGAAATGAAAGATGCTGAACGAAACCAAGAATTCCAAGGCCAAGCAATAAATGGGTGACAAAGCCCGCCCCGGTAAAACCCATTCCTACCCAGAAGATCTCTTTTCGTGTCCGGCCTACCATGGTGAGATAGGAGATAAAAAAGACGAGCGTAGCCAAAGCACAAGGATTCAACCCTTCGATCAAACCTGCGAGGAGGATGGCCAGGATTCCAAAGGATTTGAACCGCTCTATAATCGATGCATCTGCTTTTTTGATTTCATCAGGTGTTAGGGATAGCGATGGTGAAATGGATTTCCGGTCACCAACACGGACGCCTTCGCTATACTTTTGGATCAGCGCTTCGAGCCTGGATTCCGTGACCTCGTCTGGAGAAAGGTAGTCGTTTCCAATAAAGATACTTGGGGCGATCAAACGTTTTTCCGAAGGGAGATTGAGACGGTTCGACAGAGTTTCGTTCAATCGTTTTCCGTCAGGGGTATTGAGGTCAATGTCCTTAATTTTTAAATGAGGATATTTTTTTAAAAAATATTTCAACAGATAATTTGCCCGATCACAATAGGAACACCCTTTTTGGTAAAAATAGGCAAGCTCTACCGAGGCCGTGCTGGTGATCGGTGTTGGTGAATGGCGAATGTCTGAAATCTCAAGAGGAGGCAGAGGAGGGATAAGATCCCCCTTCATCTGGTATTCGAGAATCAGGGGATCCAATCTTTCCACAACCTCCCGTTCTCCGGAGAGCATTTGATCTCCAATAAAGATGACCGGGAGTTCGTTCCCCCTGCGATTGAACTTTTTCTCGATCTTTGCAAGGGCTTCATAATAGGTCGGATTCGCCAAATCAAAGGTCTTGATTTCAAGAAAGGGGTAGATCGATTTGAGGGTGGGGACATAGCTTTGAAGAATGGCCTGGCAGTTGGGGCAGTCATCCGCATAGAAGATGTACATTTGAATCGAAGTGGCTTGCTGCCCCTCTCCGGGGGCGGAAAAGGGAAGAAGCAAGATATAACATAGAGCGATCGTCCATTTTTTCATGAAGCCTCTTCTCCTATAGCGTGATTCCCAGGTAAATCAAGTAGATCCCGGCAAAGACGACGATCGACCCTCCGATGCGTTTGCCCCATGCGGTTACGTTGGAGATCCCTTTGGATTTAACGAAGTTTTCCACAAAGCCGGTTGCTGTCCCGGCTAAAAAGATCAGGGCACAGTGTCCGAGGGCGTAAATGAACAACAAGGAGGTCCCATAAACAACCTCTCCCTTTGTGGCAACAAAGGTCAGAATGAGCGCGAGGACGGGCGTCGCACAGGGAGAGGAGATGATGCCGAAGAAAAGACCAAGAAGGAAAGC
This sequence comes from uncultured delta proteobacterium, assembly GCA_963827685.1. Classification (GTDB taxonomy): domain Bacteria; phylum Desulfobacterota; class BSN033; order BSN033; family UBA1163; genus UBA1163. Next base: position 348,074 of record CAWHBU010000005.1, read on the forward strand.
CCCCAGGATTCCTCTCTTCTTTGGCTGAAGATGAACAGGAATGGGCAAATTCCACTCAAAGAGGCCGATCAGATGAAGACCGATGGCGGCAGCAATTCCTCCTACGACGAAGTACCAGGTCCGGCTGATGATGCCAAACAGGCCCCCGATAACGGAAGCGATGGCTCCAAGAACAGTAAACGTGAGCGAAAGACCGAGGATAAACGTTAGAGAGTAAAGGACTGCCTTGCGACGGTCTCCCTCTGAATAACCTCCCACATATCCAATGACCAGAGGAATGGTGGCCAGAACACAAGGACTTGAAGAGGAAAGGATGCCCCCAAGGAAGACACCGAAATAGGCAAGAAATGGGTTTTCAGAAAGAGATTGTGAGAGATAATTGAGAAAAGTTTCCATCGTCTATTTTATCCCCATCGTTTTGAATACGTTCTTGATCTGCTCCTTGTCCATAAATCCCACGTGCCGGTAAACTTCCTGATTCTTTGAATCGAAGAAGATCTGTGTCGGGATGAGCTGAATTCGATTCGCCCGGGTGAGTTCACGTTCATTGTAAATTTCTATTATCTTAATTACCACGCGCCCTTTGTATTCCTCTGATAGCTCTTGAAGAATAGGAGCCATTTTCTTACAGGGGATGCACGTACCCGCTCCGAAGTCGAGGAGTTTGGGGAGGGTAATTTTGGCAATCTCTTTTGGAATCTTTCGATCCGTTGAAGATTGCGCTAAACACGCTTGATGTGAGAATAAAAGTATGAAGAGGATCAATAATTTGATCAATGAAATGAAAAGGAAACTCCGCCTTTTTTTGCTCATGAATTATTTCTCCTCGAAAGCCCGGACCATATGGCCACGGCTCGCCTGGTCCAGTTGTGGCTTAAGACATTCCTTTAGAAACAAGAGAGCTTCCTCTTTATCTTGGTCGAGAAGGATTCTCGTTAGTCTCAGTGTCTCCTCTGGCGTCAGTTTCAGTAATATTGAATCGATCGTCATTCTTTTACCTCCTTCACCCACTTCTCGATTACCAGTAGGAAGAGTTTCATTCCCCCCATTAATTTTAGACATATTTATCCACTATTTTTACCAAAGGCATCTTTTTGAGAAGGCTTATACGAAGCCTCAAAGACCGGCACTCAATGATCCCGTGTCGCCTGCTCCAGTTGGGGTTTGAGGCACTCTTTAAGAAAAAGGAGCCCCTCCTCCCTGTCTTCATCCATGAGAATTCTTGTCAGTCTGAGGGTTTCCTCAGGACTAAGGCTTATGACAACGCTCTTGATCGTCATCTCTGTTCCTCCTCAAGCCATTTCTTGATCATCGACTTCGAAGGCACTCTTCCGGAAGATTTCACCTTCCCATTGATAATGAGTGCTGGGGTAGGAAGGATGCCATATTGAGCCATCAGACTTGGATCGGAGATGTGATTCAATCCCGTCTTGATTCCGGTTTCGGAAAGAACAGCCATGACATCCTGCTCCAGTTTGTTGCAGGAATAACAGCCCGGCCCGAGGATAGCCACTTCAAGGAACTCACCTCTCTCTTCTTCCACTTTCTCTCCCAAAGACTTTTTGAATTCCCTAAAAAGTGCTTTGGCATATCCCTCCTTAACGGACTGCGGGATATAGTTTTTTTCCCCCACCATCTCGATCAGCCTCTGCTTCAAATCAGACTCACCCATTCCTCTTTGAGCCTTCAACTCCTCAAACATTCCCTTCAGTCCCATGAGACCGACCTGTGTGTTGCCAACAAGTACGAGACGATAGTCCTTTTCTTCCATAAATCTCTCCAAATGATATTAGATTCCGCTTCTCTTGGAAAAACGAGAGGCCAAATGATTGGTTACCTTTTTAACATCAGAAAGATTCAGGTTGAAATTACCATTTTTTTCAATCCCCTCATATAATCCCCAGGAGCTTCACCAGGAGCTGGCCCGCAAGGGCCCACATCAAAAGGCCGAGCCCGACCCTGATCATTTTAGTCTTGACTTTCATGCTGACTCTCGCCCCGAGATTTCCGCCGATTAGAACGGCAACACCAGTTATCAAAATCAATAGAATATCAAGACGGTGAGATGCCGCATGGCCTATTATCCCGGCGAGCGCCGAGAAGGATATAATCAAATGCGACGCCCCCGCTGCGAACTTCGTCGGGTACTTGCAGACATAAACCATGAAAGGAACGATGAGTATACCACCACCGACTCCTAACAAGCCGGAGATGACTCCCACGGCGAAGCCGAAAAACGCAATGAGGGCGTACATGCCAGTAGAAAAGTTTTTTGGGGGCTTTTCTTCAACCTTCCCCTTTTCCCAATAGGCATAGACCATCCTTGCTCCCACACCAACCAGGAAAAAAACGAACAACCATAATAAAATGGCAGTATTAACAAATTTGGCCAGCGCCCCTCCCATAAAGGCGCCGATGGAGATACCTGGTGCGAATATCAGGGACGTTTTGAAGTCAATCATCTTGTTACGGTAGAAAATATAACCTGCAGAAACCGAGGTTATCAGGTTCAACACCAGAGATGTGGAAGTCGAAAGCAATACCGGGTAAGCAAGAAGAATCAGCAGCGGGGAGTAGACCGACCCCCCGCCCTGGCCAAACATGGAGAATATAAAAGCTATCACAAAGACAAAGGTGACGGCTAACAGAAGCGTAAGATTAATTTCCACTGTTGGTCCTCCGTCGCATGACAAAGGTTATAAGCCCCGCCTTGTATGCGGGGAACTTCATTTAGGTGGTCAAGAGGGTGTCTCCCTGCCGCGGGCGGGGTTTAATGCCCCGCCCGCGGAGCTGAGCATCCCAAGTAAGTGGGATGCAAATTTACTTCATGAAGCCGGAGCATGGTATGCATACTGGCTGTCCATCTTTCATATGCACATATCGCTCAAATACGTACTCACCGCAGATACTGCATTTGGCTTTGTTGAACGAGCCTTTCACAGGAGTAAACTTAAACTCAGGCTTCGGCTCAATCTTGAACATGAAGTCATCTGATTGTTCATAAACCCAGTTGATAACCTCATCTCCTAACTTTTGAGGAATCTGAGATGGCTCAACCCCCTTTTTTCGATAGGCAAAGAACTCAAATTTACCAAAGCCATCGATAAATTCAGGGTTAAGTGAATAGCGCACGGCACCCTTCTTGGGATGAAAGAAGGTGGCAGCAAGCTTGCCATAGAAGGTCTTTGCTACCAAGACCTTGCCATAGGTCGCTCCGGTTGCTACCTGCATACCGTCAACCATACAGGCTTGCGGATGCCCCTCGCCAATTTCAGGAAACACAAAGAAGCCGTGGTCCTTCTCGCGCTCTACTTTAAGGTATTCCATTGCAAGCTTGCCCATCCGATAGCCAACTGGCATGAAAGGACAGCGATGACCGTGGAACTCAAATGCCCAATCAGGTGGAACGTATGTTGTTGCCATATCTTTTTGCCTCCTTTTTACTTTTAACAAAATGTCGCCTAACAATGGCCCCAATTAACTTACCCGCCTTCGCCAATTGAATCACTCCACTTACATGACTTCCACAATACCCCTCCTTTCTTTCGTTTCTATTCTTCTTTTATAGGGATGCCATCATTCCGCTGATATGGCCTCCGATACCAGCCAAGCAGAAAAACTTGCCCATTCTGTCTTGAGTCAATTTAACTCCTGCTTGATTAGCAATCTGCCCGACATTGGAGCCACCCGAACACGGAAAGATCAATATCTCCGTTGGTTCGCATAAACATTTCTCTTCCATTTTCGTTCCCTCCTTCTTCATTGAATCCATCCTTTGATCTCTTCCACTTTTGGGACTTTTCCCGCCACTTTCACCACGCCGTCTATCACCAGTGCAGGTGTGGACATCACCCCATAGCTCATGATTTTTTTTATGTCCTCGACCTTGGCGACTTCGGCCTCTTTACCACTCTGTCTCACTGCTTCAAGGACATTTTGATATAGTTTGTTGCAATTGACACAACCCATCCCTAATATTTCGATTTTCATTTCATATTCTCCTTTCGCCTTGATTTTTAAATCTTGCTCATAATTGGAATCATAAAATGGCATTGAAGAGGTAGCCCACGATGATAATAGCCACAGTCACAATGCCTGCAAAAATCGCGATGAGTTTCGGTTTTATGACCTTGCGAAGAATAATCATCTCCGGCGTAGATATCGCTACGATTGACATCATAAAAGCCAGCGCCGTACCCATGGGCAACCCTTTTTCTACCAAAGCTTGAATAATGGGGATGGTGCCTGCAGCGTTGGAGTACAGAGGGATACCAATCAAAACAGCAATAAGCACAGCAAAGGGATTACCCGGCCCGGCGTACTTCAACACAAAATCCATGGGGACATAACCGTGAATCCCTGCCCCGAGTCCGATCCCGATAAGAACGAACAACCATACTCGCCCAATAATATCTTTGGTGTAGTCCCGAGCATACGCAAATCGTTCCATCCAGGTGGGGGTAGCCATTGCGCTTTCGCCCATCTTAATCCGGTATACATAGTCTTCGACCAGATGTTCCAGCTTTAATTTCCCAATAATGATGCCACCGAAGAAGGCAAGGGTGACTCCAGTGGCAGTGTAGATAAAAGCAATCTTCCATCCAAAGAGACCCCAAAGCATGACTAAGGCCACCTCATTCACGGTTGGCGAAGAAATCAGAAAAGAAAAAGTTACTCCTAACGGGAGTCCTGATTCTACAAAACCAATGAACATCGGCACTGCAGAGCAAGAACAGAATGGTGTGACAATGCCTAAGCAAGCGGCCAGGAAATTTCCCACATACTCCCGCCGATTACCCAGTAGTTTGCGTGAACGTTCAGGAGGGAAAAAACTCCGGATAATTGCTACTCCGAATATAATGACGACCAGGAGAAAAAATACCTTCATAGTATCATAAAAGAAGAAGTCAAGGGCTTCCCCTAACATGGTCCCAGGTTTGATCCCCATTAATTGATAAACCAAACTATCAGCCAGATACTTTAACACGAGCCATCCTCCTCGCTTGGTGGTTAGTTGGCAAAAAAACCAACAATCGCTTTAAAAAAAATCACTTGCACAAGCACGCTTGCTGCTTCTTCACATTGCTTTCTATTACTGCTGTCACGCAACTGAAAAAATCAGTTATACATGGTACATCAAGCCTATAGATCATATCGGTACCGGTTTTTCTCGATGAAATTATTCCCGATTCTTTTAGGACAAGCAGGTGTTTCGATACTGTCGATTTATCAAGCTTGAACAAATCGAATATCTGCGAGAAGGGATGTTCACCGGTTTTTAAAGTCTCAATCATCATCAAACGGACGGGATGAGCCATAGCCTTTATAATTTTGGATCTTATTTCCGCTTCTTCGAAGCTGATCAACATGACCTGTCTCCTTGTTGGTAATTATGACAACAAACCAACGACTTGTCAAGACCCACAATTAAATATTTTTAAGAAAAAACCACCTTACTGACGTGGAGGCGATGCGATTTACCCTGCCAGGCCATTTTCCAATACGCACCGAATACATGCCCTTTTCCCATCAATTTTGCGCAAAAGGTCCTTCTTGGTTGGCTCTCCGCAGAAATCACAGGTTCCAGATTCCATAATCCTGGCCTTGGGAGGAATATCTGGGAAGATTTCTTCAATCTTGAATATGGACTCAGGATCGGCATCAAGAATTTTTTGCACCCGCTCCTGCTGGAGTTTTCTGAATTGTGCTAATTCTTTGGGTGATGCCTCATCATTCTGAACCTTTCCAGAAAGGGAAAGAGATTCCGGGTCTATCTTGAAAGCATCGGGCCGGAGGCACACACGCATTGCCTTTCCTTTCTTTCTGTCCACAAGAGAAAAAGCATGCTTCCCGTAGTTCTTAAAAATAAAGTTTCCTTTACCAAAAGTGCATCCTGTCATCACTTGAATGGCATCAGCCCCACAGGCATCTGTTTCCACAATCGCAAGCAACTCTTCATCCGGTGCCTTCCGGACACCCAACCGTTCCATGAGGGTTCGAGCCGCTTGAAATCCAATAGCCAGCCCTGGACATATGTGACCATGAAATTCAACACATTTAGTAAACTCTTCACTTGATAAAATGGCTTTTCTTTTCATCTGGTTTTCCCTTCCTCTCCTTCTCTTACACATCTCACTCAGGCGCTGTTATATTCCCTGGCCTCTTTGGGATATCGATCGGACATGCCGATCATTCTATTTAACCGATTCTTCGGCTACCCAGATGGGTTCTGTTTGGCCATGATCTTCATGCCAAACATAATAGATCTTAGTGCCTACGATCTGGAACTGAGGATCGTATTTTCCATAAGATGATTTTGTTCTCTTCTCAGCTTTCCATCCCGTCTCATCCCTATTCATGACACCAGTCCATATCTGGCGATGTTTTCCATCCGACTGCTCCCAGACGTAATGGATTTTATCGCCGCTCACCTGCAATTGAGGCGTATATTTTTCGAATGGACTTGTCGTCCTTTGGACGGCTTGCCATCCTGTCCCGTCAATGTTCATCTCGGCAGTCCATATCTGGTATTTGGCTTTTCGCCAATCTGGACCGTCCGCCTCATGCCACGAGAAATAGATCCTTTCTCCATTTATCTGAAACTGCGGATTGTGCTTATCATATGGGCTATTGGTTCGTTTAACAGCCTGCCACGCCGTCCCATCTCGATTCATCAATCCCGTCCACATTTGAAAATGGACTCCATCCGATTCCCTCCAGACCAGATAGGTCTTTTCTCCTGCCGTCTGTAGCTGGGGCTCGAATTTATCAAAAGGGCTCGATGTTTGCTGGGTTGCCTTCCATCCTGTTCCATCGATGTTCATCTCGGCTGTCCAGATCTGTCTGTATTTTCCATCGGATTCGTTCCAGGTGTAGTAGACTTTACTTCCAACCACCTGAAGTTGAGGAAATTGTTTGTCAAAGGGGGTATTCGTCCGTTGAACCTCTTTCCACCGTGTCCCATCGATGTTCATCTCCATCGTCCAGATCTGCCGGTTCTTTGTTGCATCGGGCTGCTGCCGAACGTAATAAATCTTGTTTCCTACCACCTGAAGTTGAGGAAAGACCTTATCAAACTGGCCAGAGGTTCTCTTTTCTGCCTTCCAGCCTGTTCCATTGATATTCATTTCCGCAGTGAAGATCTGTCGATAAGGACCATCATATTCATGCCAAACATAGTAGATCTTATCGCCCGAGACTTGGAATTGTGGCTGATAGCCTGTGCATGGAGTCCGAACTGCATTTAGATCTAAAGCCATTAAGACCGGTGGAGTAATAAATGGAAAAAGGATTAACACCAGCAAGACGAATACTGGATAAAGGAGATAGTTGGGCAATGGTCTCATTTTTACATCCCTCCTGTCAGCTCTGGATCTCTTAAATGGATTTTAAAAACTCTCTTACTTCTTTCTTACCTTCTTCCAACTCTTTTTCTTGTTCCTTATCTTCCATCAATAAAAGAGTCTGGAATTCTCCCGCATGGGTCTTCTCTTCCTTCGTTATATCGAGAAGGATCTTCCTTATGTTCTCGTTTTCCGTTAAGGCAGCCATTTGTTCATAAAGGTTTATGGCGTCCAGTTCTGCTATAATGGCCACTCTCAGTATTTCCTTGTCGATATCCTCTTTCGCTATTTTTTCAAGATTTAAAGGTATTTTCGATAGCATAATTTTTACCTCCTATAATACAATTTAATTGAAAGCGTTACCATGAGTTCATTTTCCTTTCCACACGGGGTGGCGTTTTTCAATAAAGGCGTTGATACCTTCGCGGGCGTCCTCAGTAGTGCATAACCTTGTCATGATTTCGCTATTGAGGACGAATCTTTGGCGGAAAGGCATATCGATCATCTGGTAGTAAAATTCTTTCCCCATCTGAATGGCGATAGGGCTTTTATCAATAAGTTTTTGGGCAAAGGCAAAAGTTTCCTCTTCAAGTTTTTCTGCCGGCACGACCTTATTCACCAGACCCAATCGCTCCGCCTCTCTGGCATCAATCATGTCACCGCTTAAGAGCATCTCCAGGGTTTTCTTCTTGCCAAGGCCATAACTCATGGGGATGATTGGTCCGGTACATAGCAACCCTACATTAATCGCTGTGGTTCCGATTTGAGTCCCTTCAGCCACAACAGCAAAATCCGCAGCCGCCATCAATCCGGCACCGTTGGCAACCGCATACCCATGGACCATAGCAATAACAGGTTTCCCCATTGAGGCGATGGTAAAGTGCATCTGATCCATGAGGGTAAGCCACCTATGGTACTCGGAGGGCGTCTTTCCGTGAAATTCACCCACATCGATCCCTGTTGAAAAGACTTTACCCGCTCCTTTAACGATGACGACTCGGACCTCAGCGTCCTCATCCAATTGCCGCAAAGCAGTATTGAGTTCTTCAGCGATCTGGCTGTTAAACGTGTTGAACTTTTGTGGACGGTTGAGGGTGACGATGCCCATTTTGTCTTTCTTTTCAATTAGAACTGTATCAAAACACATAGAAACCTCCTTGATCTATCCCTTGCCAAAAGGGCAAATGGGAAAATGACATGGATCGCAATTCCTGCAAAAACCCCCATGACCGAGAAGACTGATTTCTTTTCGCGTAAAGGACTCGCCGGCCAAAATTCTTGGGAAGATTATGTCAAACAGCGTTGCTCTGTGGTGAAAAACACAGGCAGGCAGACCCAAAATCGGTTTTCCGCCCAACGTCCCGTAGAGGAACATGGCACCTGGTAGTATTGGAGTGCCATAAAATATGATCTTTGTTCCTGCCCTCTTGATTCCTGCCCGCGTCACATCATCCGGATCAACGGAGAGTCCTCCGGTGACTAAGACCAGATCAACAGAGTCATCTTGAAGCCTGAGCAATGCCTGGGAGATTTGATGGACATCATCGGGTACCACCTCTTTTTTTACTATCCTGGATCCAAAATGAATAATCTTTTTACCAACCATGCCATCAAATCGGTCTTTGATTCTTCCCTTAAAGATTTCGTTCCCTGTGATCACAACCCCGATATTCCATTTTCGATAAGGAAGAACTTCAAGGACGGGTCCTTCATTATTGCACAAGGACTCCGCTTTTCCGATCTGCTTTTCCGGGGCGGTCAGAGAAATAATTCGGGTCGCCCCTATGGCCATCCTTGGTGTGCATGGAGTGTATCGATGGATGGTGGAAAGAATGATATTTCTGGAAAGGTTGATACGGTGAAGGAGAGGAAGATTGACCTTCAAAACACCGTTTATCTTGGAATGGAAAGTAACTTTGCCTTCGGAAGGCCCAGACATGTCGATATTTTTACCTGCGAAGACACGGCCCAATCGGAGAGCTGCCTCATCCTCATGGATGATTCCTGGTTTAAGATCCATCACATAGATATGTTCCTTACCGATCTTTAAGAATTCCGGTATGTCTTCCCCCCGAATCAGATGACCCCGTTTAAACCTCGGCCCTTTATATTCCCCGGGGATGATCTGAGTGACGTCATGACCCAAGACCATGCCAATAGCGTCTTCTATTCTGATCTTTTTCATCATGGGTCCTTTGCTTTTGCTGCTTTTTTATGTTGCGGAGTCATATATCCGCCGCTACAAAATCGGTCAGGTCTTTCTCCCTCAAAAGACTTCTCTTCCAGGTCTCGATGGAAGGAATAATATAAGGTAAAAGTCGCATCGAATAATAAGGAGGAAGCAAAGGCAATCCTATCAGGTCTCCAAAGACGACCAGCATAAACAGATGATCTAAACTACCCCTCTCCTTTCGCAGTTCAAGATCCATCTCATGAACTGTCATGCCATATAGTATCTCTCTTAAAATTCTTGGAAAGCCTTTAAGCCTTGCAGCAAAAGAGGACATTTTTTCTCTCATCTATCGCCTCGTCAGAGAATCATCCCCAAAAAGACACGGGTCATAAGAGCTAAAATAGTGGGTGGCATGTTTACCTCGGTTAAATTGAAGCTCCCCGACCACAGGCCGGGGCTTCCCGGGCACGCAGTGGCGAGAGGGTTACGAGCAAAGGAAATGTCGTTTAAATTGCGCCCCTTAACCCCGCCTACAAGGCGGGGCTTGCGGGGCACTTCCCGGTCATAAAGGGCATAGGAACATCTCTAAAATAATATGTAAAAAATCTTATCTCCCCTTTTAGCCGCTCTCAGGATTTCCATATGCCTCAGCACAGCAAATTCCCTTCGCAATTCTTCCTCCGTCAGATGAAGATTCTTTATCATCTCTTCAGCGGTGGCCTCCCCTCTTTCTTTAATGTAATTGACAATCTTAGATTGCAGGGGCGTTAGTGTTGAAAGTTTGTCCTTACCTTTTAAAAAAGTTTGAGCTGAACGAACCGCCCATGGATCACAGGCCTTGGGAGGGGATAGAAGATCCATATAACAGTCTTCACAAAATGTTTTTCCTTGATGTTCATAGCATTGGGATTTTTCTATGCTCTTGTTACATCGCGCGCATTGGTATGGCATCGCTCTTCCCTATTTTCTAAGAATCGCTCTTGAAGCCATTCTTGCTATAAATGACCGAGGGGCCTTTTAGCACATCAAAATTCGCCTCCCTGAACATCTCGATGCAGGATTTCACATTCAGTCCCCTTCCTCTGGAGGTTTCTGTTTCGGTATCCCTTGGATTCGCACCCACCTCGGCCCAAAAGAGATTTGCTCCTGAAACCGCACCTAATAGATTGGGTTCATGAGTACAATTTCCTACAAGGTCTCTGCCCATCGCCAATCGCACGACGGCAACCAGAAAAGCCAATCGATACTCACTGATCATTCCATATTGTTCCAGCTCAGAACCCGGAATGCTGATTCGCCGCATGGCACCGCTAAAACAAGGGTTTATTTCTCTCCCAATCAGAATTTTTTCTGCGATCTCTTCAATGGAATGCTCCGGACCGATAGGCTCCACGCATGTTCCAATCAACAGACCCGCCTCACGAGCTGCCCGGATGGTATTCAATCGAACCTGTGGATCGATCTGGGTATCTCTCCCTTCACCCATCCTCACAGCGTGATATATTCCAGTATAACCAGCTTCTTTTAGTTGCCTACCTTCCTCATACCCAAAATCCCCTATATTCGCTATCATAACTGTATCAGGTTTTAGTTTCGCCCTGGCCTCTTTTGATATTTCTATGTATTTCCTAAATGGATAATCATGAGTAGTCATAAAAAATATTGCATTGGCCTCATCGGCTTCGGCCCTAAGTGCCAACAGAACAATGTCTTCGATATTAAGTTCCTGGGACTCGTTAAATACTCCATTCTTGGCAGCAAACGCACAAAATGAGCAATTATTCGGGCAGGGGGAAAGATTCAGTCCGATCTGGGCATGGACCTCTGCTTTACCTTTTGAGGGAATTCGATTGACGACATTGGCAGCATTCATTATAAATCCGGCATCCAAAGATTTACGGTTGATGCTTAGAAGATAGAGAATCTCGTCCCTTGTAAGGGAATGCCCATCGAATACCTTGCTCACAATATCCTCAACTTTAGCACTTACTTGCATCTTTCTCCCTTATTCATTTTGTTAAAGTGACAAGTTTTACTCCCGTCACTTCCTTAAAAGTGGCGCCTTCGCTGATCGAACGAATTACCTTTTCTGCATCGATCACCTTTGTGCCACAAATGGCCTCGATGCCATAATCGAAGAGCATAGAGGAAAGGGGAGACGTTGGCCCGACCAAAACAACATATGCCTTTTTACAAAGATTGAGAAGCCCCTCAATCGTATGATTAATGAAAGAGGTTCCTGTCATGCCTACAACATCACACTGGGGTAAAATCCGGATTGCCTCCTTTGCAGGCAGATCTCCCTCTCGAATCCTCTGTTCGAGAACCCAGAGATTCTGCACCTTTGCTTTCAATTTCGGAATCCAGGGAAAGTGACCCACGATCGCTACATTTTTCCCCTGACCTTTTTCCAGAATGATCTCAAAGGCATTCTTTTCAATGCATTTTGATTCATCGATATCCACCAGTGAATTGATCGTTGCCATTCCGATAGATGCTTCCAAGAGGCTATCGGACCTGGCATATTCAGCCAATTCCAATGCTGTCTTGCGGGTGAGGTCCCCAACATCTCTTACACCTCGCTCATGTGAAGGCCCTTCATCTCTGAAGGTGGAGGAGAGACCACAGTGTTTGCTGATCACCGCTGTCCAGAAGACACAGGTATGGACACTCTTGACTGGAAAGTCATTTCCTTTGAGGCTTACTATGAGATCATCGAGTATTTTCATCTTTCTTGACCTCTAATGGCTTCGCCCGATGTCCCTGTTCTTTTTCCTAACAAAATTTTGTCAGGCTATTCTCCTTTTTCCGCGTAGATCAGTTTGGATTGCCCGGTAGGACTCATCTGTCCCGCGACCTTTTTAAAACGTCCTCCCAATATCGTTTCTTCTTCTCCGAGAAACTTCCTCGCATCCTTTGAGCCGAGAAACAAGATACGGATATAAAAGAGCAAGCGAGGAATTCGTCTCTGGGGCTTGGCATGCTCCATCAGACACAATCTGCCGCCATCCATTAAAACTCTTGCCACCTCGTTAATTGCCTCTGTCCTTTCATAGCCCTTCAATTCATAAAACGCATGTGAGCAGGTAACCCCATGAAAGGAGCATTCCTTGAAGGGGAGTTGACTGGCATTTGCTTGCACCAGGTAGACTCCATCGATCTTGGAATTTTTGGCTTTTTCCTTAGCTTTCTCAATCATCCCATATGAAAAATCGAGACCGATCACCAGACCCTTTTCCCCCACCTGTTTAGCCAATTCGATGGCTACCGAACCCGTACCGCTGCAAAGGTCCAAAGCCCTGTCTCCTTTCGATAGATTTGTCTTCTCGCTGATAGATCTTCGGAGCGTGCCCTCGATATCCCGGGAATGCAACCGGATGATGAAGTCGTAGAAATTAGAAAAAATATCATAGTAGAACTGTCTCACGGAAATCATGTGGAGCTCTTTTCTTGCCTTGATTTTGACTCAATAACAGGGTTCAAAATGGCCATGGCAAAGTCTTCGGAATCGACTCCCGGGGATTCGATTCCCCTCTCTCCATAAAAGGCCTCTACTCTTTCGATGAGGCGATCCTTTTCTAAAGGAGCTCTTTCCAACGATTCCTCTAGACCTTTGAGGGACTCTTTTGGGTGGAAGGTAAAATCACCTGAAAGGGTGATGCCTTCAATCTTTTTCCCAGAAATTTCCTCGGCGGTTCGAACCAGACCCCCTCTGGCCTTGTGAAGGCCATAATATATTTCAACTCCTTCTCTGATTTTTACCCCCTTTGGGATTTTGGGAGTCTTTTTATACAGAAATTCTTCGGAGGTCATCCATGATTCTAACTGCTTCATCTTTCCAATGACCTTTGCATTTAATGATGCCGGTTCTAATCTTCCTACCTTCCTTTCAAATTTCTCTTTTAGAACAGCAACCACTTCCTCTCTCGAGGGAATCGTTCCCAACTCCCTTTTCATTGTTGTCAAATTTTCTTCCATTGATTTAAAAACCTTATCCCTGAATTTTTCATCCGGAACCTTTAATATTTTGCTCATCGCCTCATAATCGAAATCGAGGAGAATACCGCCCACAAAGACCATACATTCTTCGATATTTCCTCCCCCTCCCCCTGCAATCTTTCTTCCTTCCTTCGTAACAATATCATTGATCGCCCGATATTCTGCCTCAATCCCAAAAGATCTGTACGTTTCGACAGGAGCTTCGGAGAACCAAGGAAAGGTGTCCTGAATGGCCTTTGGAAATCTGGAGTTATCCCTCTTCCAGATCAATTGATAGAAGATCTGATTTTCATCGAGATAGGTTGCGCCCCCTCCTACCTCTCTCCGCATAAACGGGATCCCCGATCCCTTGCAATATTTAAGATCCACTTCCTGTTCGGCATCCTGAAAATATCCAATGCTCACAAGAGGGGTCTGGGAAGAGACGATGACAAGGGACTCGATGCCCATTCGTGCAAGGACATGGAAGATGAGCATGGACTGCTGTTCAGGAAGTTTACCGAGATCAAATAGAAGCATATTCTTCTCCTTACTCCCGCAATGTGGCAATAAGCCTCTTGGGTTTCAAAAAGAGATCTAAGGCATCAGAAATATTCTTCATAACGATATCAGCATTCTTTATCGCAGAAACGGACAATCCTTCTTCTCCTAAAACCGCAATGCCCAAAGCGGCTTCTTTCAGAATGAGATGATCATTGTTTCCGTTTCCGATAGCAACCGTCCTCGTCGGGTCCAGGGATTCCATAACTCTTAATTTCACTTCAGCGCTATCTTCTTCGGAAACCTTAAGCAATTCCACGTCCATATCTGAACTTTCTTCGCCGGCAGTCCCCTGAGTATCAGCGGTGAGTAAGTAAATTTTTGCTTCATTGGATAGGCTATTTATTTTCTCTTTCACTTCCGAAGGAATTTTTCCGTCTGTGGCAATCGTTCCGTTCAGATCCAGGACAATATTCTCAATCTGCATATCTCCCCAACCGGGAATGTTTATGTTGATCATTTTCGCCCGCTTCAAACCTCCAGAACGCTTCCCACGCATCCATAAAAGAATCGGTCCCCGAATTCCTGGTGAAGTCTGAATGCGGCTCTCAGTCCGGTACAGTGGGAGACGCCAACCTTCCCAATTTCCATCCTCTTGAGAGATTTGATGGATTCTTCTAACTGTTCGGGGGTTAAAAAATCTAAGTGGGTGCCACCAACAATCGCGTAAAATTTTTGTTTCCCAATTTTGTTGATGACATGATTAATGATATTGATCATACCGGCGTGGGCACAGCCAAGGATCAAAATAAGACCTTTCTCAGTATCCAGAATAACAGATTGATCATCCAAGAAGGGATCCTGAGTCGTTTTTCCGTCAATCTCACTGAAGAGCCTTGGATCTGACTTTTCAAAATTGGTTTGTCTCGGCACTTCCCCTGTCAAAAACAATCCCTTCTCTACCTCGTTAAAATCTGTATTGAAAACAAACTGAGCCCCCAAGGATTCTAAGTAACTCTTCTTATAATGAATGCCTATAAACCTTTTTATCTCCTTGCCTTCCTCCTTGAAGACAGCAATCCGATCTAAGAAGACATGGGGATGGGCGTGAACATCTACTTTTCCTTTCAACTTGAGGACTTCGGAAAGACCTCCGGTGTGGTCATAATGGCCATGGCTCAAAAAGATCTTTCTTATGCTCTTCAAATCTTTGTCCAGAGTGAGACTGTTTGGCACGATGGAACGGCCACTGCCCGTGTCGAAGAGATAATTCCCCTTATCCGTTTCAATAAAAGCAGAAAACCCGTGTTCACCAGAACCAACCAAATGACCCACCAAATTATCACATAATATCGTAATCCGAGTTTTCATCAATTTCTCTCCTTAACCTTCGATCAATTTAATAATATTCCCTACCGTTACCACTCCGCTTTCGATCACCTTACAAAAAACACCTTCCGTTGGGAGAAGAGAGTACCCCTGGTAGCGATAGGTATGAGGCTGAGATGGATCTTTTCCTATTTGAACTACCGTAAGTTTTGCCTCACCCACCTGCAATTGAGATCCGATGGGAAGGGAAGTCAAATCTATCCCCTCCGTGGTGATATTTTCTGCAAAATATCCAGGTTCCACGGACATACCGGTCTCCTCGCATAGTCTGTGGATACTTTCGATTGCCAGAAGACTGACCTCTTTTTTGGTTCCAGCATGGGAATCGCCCACCAACCCAAACCCCCATTGGAGAAAACCTTTGCCCACATTCTTCTTTGGATCAGTCCTTCTTTGACTCATGCACACGCCTACAACTTTACCCACCATTCTATGCTCCTTCGGCGATGGCCTTTTCAGGGCATTCATCAATACATGTCCCGCAGTCGACGCAGGTTTCCTTGTCTACCACCGCTTTTTCATTCTCCACCTTAATGGCTTCTACCGGACAACCCTCCGCACACGTCCCACAGCCTGTACATTTTTCCAAATCAATGATGACTGCCATGTTTCCCCTCCTTTTGAATTTTTATCTTTTTATACTCTCCAATGATCCCATTGGCACAATAAATCCCACCGAAAAAAAGAATCCCCCCTCCAATCAGAAAAAGCCACATGAAAACTCCCACTCCCATAAAGACAATGGCGAGTAAAGAAACGATGTAGCCAATGACGGGATAAAGGATCCCATATCTTTTGGGCTGGTTTTGAATAGGCGTCCAATCAAATTCGATCACCTCATGTTTATAGTGCTTCCTGATCTCTTCAAACACCTTTGGTTCCATTTCATCTCCCTGCCAACCCGGGACCTATTGGGTTCTACTGTATGGACAGATCCTGTTCAGCCCCATTAACTGGCAAATCCCTGCTCCCGTCACCCCGTAGATCAAGTAATCCTTTCGATCATTCTGTACACCTCGCATGATGGGATCGAAAGTTCCGTTGACAATGGTCGTCCCTGTGATCAGGATGACATCAGATTGTTTAATTAATTCTTCTGTCATTTCGTTGCCATCCCATACCTTTACTCCATATTTGAAGGAATTTACGTTTTGTTTATTGAGGTCGGTGATCCTAACATTTTCCATGCCAAAAGTCTCGGTGAGATTCTCGGCAATGGCTGGATTCAAACCGATGAAACCCACCCTGACTTTTCCCCACCGTTTCAGGAGTTGAGAAGCAATTTCTTTCCCGCATCTTTCAGGATCTTCGTCTTTACAGTGGATCGTATTCTCAATGAGATTGAGGTACTTGAAGGTAGCATTGAGCGTCGCCACATAGATGCTTCGCTCTCTATTTGATGTGAGAGGAAGATGAAGTACTCCTTTTAAATCACCCACAAATTCTCCAGGGGAATCGGTGAAGGCGTGAGCCCTGGCCCCAAGAACTTCTGCTTCAACCACCCTCTCCTTTCCAAGAATAATGGGAAAGTCCCTCCTTCCCGGCTCACCAATAGCCTCTTCAGGGGTCAGAGTTTTTACCAGGACGGATACCCTCACATCATCCAATCTATTTTTTCTGGCTATTTCTAAAAATTTATGCTTTGATTCTAATAAAATGCCGTCCTCTTTAGACTCTTTCAGCATATCTTAATCCTCTCAATTTTATTATCCCGAAGACTTCCTTTCCTTCTTTGAAGTTCATTTCGAGAGCTGCTTCCCTCGATAATTCCGCAACTAAAATACTTCCACTTACATCAACCTTTACCCGAGACACCGATGGATTATTTATGATCTCAGTGATTATCCCCTTGAATCGGTTCACCTCCGGCCCTGGGGGTTTAATAGACGAAAGGTAGATATCCTGGGGAAAGATAGCTACTTTTTTAATTCTGCCATTACCTTCATAAGGCAAAACCAAATTCATATTCTCTATGAAGAGCTCAATAAAACCTGGGGCCAATATATGGCAATGATCACAATTTAGAATGTTTGGCATCCCGATAAATTCTGAAACATTTTCGGTTTTTGGGTTAAATATGAATTCGTCGGGCGATCCTATCTGTTCTATTTGCCCATTATGGATGAAGGCAATTCTATCTGCCATCTCTTCGGCTTCGAGGAGATTATGTGTTACATAAATTGTCGTTATTTCCAATTTCTTCAATAAGGATCGTAGCTCTGCCCTCAGATACTTAGAAGTTTGGGGATCCAGACTGGACATCGGCTCATCCATAAGTAAAATCTTAGAAAAAGGAGCAATGGCCCGAGCCAGAGCTACCCTCTGTTTTTCTCCACTACTTAAGCTCCTGGGGTATCTATCTTTTAGGGGGTTTATATTTAAAAGATCCAGCAACTCATTAATCCTTTTTTTAATAATTTCTTCAGAATATCCTTGGGCTACAAGGCCGTAGGATATATTTGAGGTGACCGAGAGATGAGGGAATAGAGCTAACTCTTGAAATAGAAAGCCTATCTCTCTTTTATTAGTCGGAACCTTATCTATTTTTTTACCATCGAAGAATACTTCCCCTCTGTAATCGGCAAATCCAGCTATAACATTAAGTAATGTGGTCTTACCTGCCCCATTTGGACCCACTAGAACCAGTAATTCCCTATTTAGCACATCAAGACTCACATTTTTGAGAATATAGTTGCTTACCCCTCTAATCTCTATAGAAGGCATGCTATCTCCATATCTGCTTAGAAAATACAGTCATGACCCTAATGGGTCATCAACAACCGTAAAAATAGCCTTCCCCCTTTCCCTCTCCCCAATCTGGGGGAAAGGGGTGGGTGAGGAGGTATTTTCTACGCAAATAACTTATTAATCTTGCACCTCTCTTTGGTAAAGGGGGAGACGGTTGACATATCACTTCCATTTAGCAGTAATTTTTGCCTCCATATAGGCAAAGAACTTTTCGAAGGAAAGACACATCAACGATAAGACCATTAGGCAAACAATGATGATGTCAATTCGCATGAGACTCTCAGCTTTCATCATCAGAGCGCCAATCCCAGTAGGTATGGCAACCATCTCTGCTGCAATTATCACTCGCCACGCCATCCCTGCTTCTAACCTCAATCCGGTGAAAATATTTGGTAGTGCCAGAGGCATAACCACAGTTGCTAAAATCCTTATATTGGATGCTCCCAGAGTCTTTGCTACCTGAATGTAGTTCTTATCTACATTTCTAATGCCGGTTACGGTATTATAAAGTACCGGGAAAAATGAGCAGATAAATATGATAGAAATAGGCAAGACCTCATTTATTCCTATCCACAACATCAAAAGAGGTAACCAGCCGAGGGCAGGAATAGGATATATCAGGCTGATGATGGGATTCAGTGCCTTGTTTATAACATCCCGCCACCCCATTACAATTCCTATTGCAATGCCTGCTATAGAACCACCGGAGAAGCCAATGAGAACTCGTGTCAGACTACTCAGGAAGTTTTTGCCCAACACTCCGTTGGTTGTCAAATAGTAAAACTCCAATACTACAATGGAGAAAGGGGGGAAGAAGAACTGCCCCGGGAATAGATTTAATCGGGCCACTATTTCCCATATAGCCAGAAATACGGCAACAGGTATTATCCCCCACCCCGGTTTAAGCTGTTTAAGCCTTTTCATCACTTAAGGAATCTCAAATCCAGAATATGCTCAGCGTTAAAGCTATTCTTTATATAACCAAGCCCTGCTACATAATCTATTGTCCCCTGAACTTCCCTGGGGTCAATATCAGTGGTATATTCCAGCCTGCCCATAGACCGTAACAAAACTTTAGGGGTGATTTCCAACTTGGCAGCCACCTCCGCTGCCCCAGCCGGGAAGATTTTACCCCCAGCGACTTGCAACTGCCTGGCCATGACCTTGGCTGCCTCGTCAGGGTGCTGGTTAGCCCAATGCGTTGCCTTCCTGGAAATCTTTACCATTTTCCCTACAATTTCAGGATAGTTTTTTATTAGATCCTCTTTGGCTACCAGAACGCTACCTTGCATCTTCGGCCAGACATCCTGACTCATTTGCAGTATTTTAAATCCTGATTCCTCAGCCATTGTCGCCCAGTGTTCAGGAAGGAAAGCGGCGTCTAATTTCTCCGTCCTGATTGCCAGAACTTGCATTGGCGGGTTCATCCGCTGAATTTTATCTAACAATTTATTTTGATTAAGACCATACTTATCTATCGTCTTACGAAGGATTACATCCACAGCCCCGCCTACCTGGACGCATCCAATGCGAATGTCAGGCTTTTCTAAATCCTTGACTGTCTTTACCTTGTCGGGATTAACCACTAAGCCGTAGCCATACTTATGCGTTCCAGCCACTATCTTTATCGGCACCCTAGCATTGGCATAAGCATTTATGGCTGGGACCAGACAGATATAAGCAATCTGAATATCACCTCGAGCTAAAGCAGCAGCTAGAGCCATACCAGTCACATAGCTCTCATAGGCAGTTAGCTTCAGCCCTTCCTCCTCAAACCATCCCTTATCCTGACTTATATATGCGCAGGCAGCGTGGTCCGTGAATTCAACAGCCATGCCGATAGGTGCCTCTCTTTTTTCCGCCCATCCCTTAATGGGAATAAAAATCAGTAGTCCTACAAAAAGGAAAATAATCCTCTTTTTCACCAATCTGTTCCTCCATAATACAATTTTTATAATCCCTGTATCTAATATCTTTTTGTGTTTAGCTGATAATGTTCACATTATTTTCTTTGTCGCCTGCTCGGCAGCAATTAGAATGGGATCAAAAGGGGCTGAGAAAGGAGGTGCATAGGCAAAATCGAGCCTTGAAATTTCATCCACCGTCATTCTTTGGTGGAGGGCCACTGCCAAAGCATTGATCCTCCTCGCCACACCTTCTTTGCCCGCCATCTGAGCACCCAGGAGTCTTCCGCTCTGTCGATCAAAGATCAGTTTGATGAGCATCCGCTTTGATCCTGGCATATAGCCTACTTTGGATTCAGCCTCGATCACCTGTGAATCCACATCAAAGCCATATTGTCGAGCAACCTGCATTCCTAAACCGGTAAAGGCTACCTCCAATTCAAAGACCTTAAAGGCCGCTGATCCCACCACGCCGGAAAAGGTGGCTTTACCCCCTGCGGCGTTTTCACCGGCAACGCGGCCCTGTTTATTGGCGATGTCTCCAAGAGGTGTATAAACCCAGTCTTGACTTACAAGGTTGAAAACTTCACAGCAGTCTCCCGCGGTATAAATATCTGTAAGATTAGTCCCTTGAGCCGTATCAGTCCGAATCGCTCCCGTCTTTCCAAGTTCAGCACTTGCCTCTTTGGCTATTTCCACATTTGGAATAACGCCAACGGCCATCAGAACCATGTCTGCCGGAAAGTGAGTTTGGTTAGTCTCAAGAGAAGTGACCTCGCCACTGCTATCCAATCTAAAAGCCGCTGGTTCCTGATAGGTGAGGAAGTGAACACCGTTTTCCTGTAATTCCTTTAGTATTTTTTCGGAGATTTCCTTCTCCAAATTTCCTGCCGGCAAATCTCTGCGGCAGAATAGAAAGGTTTCCATATTCCTTAACCGAAAAGCCTCGCACATCTCCAACCCAATAAAGCCCCCGCCGAGAACGGCTACTTGTCCCGGCCTCTTCTCATCGATATAGTTTTTGATGCGGAGGCCATCCTGAAGGTCTTTGAGGGTGAAAATATTCTTGGCATTGCTTCCGGGAAGGTTAAGGCGTCTGGAACGGGCACCCGTGGCAATGATAAGTTGGTCGTAAGAAAACCATTGAGTTTGGGAGTTGACTAAATTCACCACCTCGATCCTTTTCCCCTCCGGATCAATTCTTGTGACGCGATGTTCTGTCTTCACATCAATATCCTGCATCTCTTTAAATTGCTGAGGGGTTCGAACCACCAATTTTTTCTGATCTTTTACTACATCACCGATGTAGTAGGGGGTCTCTCAGGAGCCATAGGAGATGAATCGACCTTGCTCGAACATGGTCACTTCGAGATCAGGGTTAACTCGTTTCGCTCTGGCTGCTGCGCTCGGACCTCCTGCTGACCCGCCAATGACGACAAGTTTCGCTTGTTTTGCCATACCCTCATCTCCACGATTGTTCAGTTCTTTCTTTTAGATGCCTTCTGGCAATCCCTGCATAACCCAAATACCTGAACCGAAATGTTTTCCAGCTTGAAATCTTTGTCTTTGCAAACCTCGGATTTTAGAATTTCGATACCATTGCTTGAAAAATCTATGATTTTCCCGCATTGTTCACATATCAGATGGCCATGTTCCTTCCTTTGAGGTATGGTTTCGTAATAGAAACAATTCTTTTTGATATCGAGTTTTTCGATGAAGTGAAGCTGTTCGAGAAGCTTGAGTGTTCGATAAATAGTTGGCCTTGAAACGCTTGATCCCTTTCGAATGAGGGAAAAATATAACGTCTCGGCGTTAAAATGGTCTGTACGAGCCTCAAGTTCTCTGAGAATGATTTCTCTCCCGCGCGTATTTTTTAAACCCTTCGTTAACAATATATCTTTCAATGAGTTGATCATCTTATCTTCAGAAGAGTTTGATTCTCAATTTCAATAAATGTTTTTTTAAAAGCCTTGAGGTGCATGGCACCTCAAGGCCCAAGATTAATCTAAGCCGTAAAGACGTACTGGGTTCCGGCTGTATTAATGATAAATTGCTTCGGCATCTCCCTTTCAAACATCGTGACTGCCTCCCATCCTGAGCAGTGCATAGGGACCACATAATCTGGGTTAACAGTCTTTATGTCTGCAACCGTTTTCTGAGTTTTCGGTAATGGAGCACCGATCAAATGGAATCCTCCGATCACGACATGAACCTTATCGATTCCAGTCATTTTCTGAGCATGTTTTACTGTGTTGACAATCCCTGCATGGGCACAAGAAGAGAGGACGACCAACCCTTTCCCTTTTACATTAAAGATCAGTGACTGCTCCCCCATGAAGAGATCGAGCTCCATTTTATCTCCTCTTTTGATGAACAAAATAGGGGATCCCTTCTCGTATTCCATTACTCTCTCGATATTTCCTGTTAAATAAGCACCCGGGACCATAGGAGTTGGTTCTTTAATCTCTACAATCTTGACCAGATCAAGAGCTTCTATTTCTTCCCGTTTCAATTGCCCAATATCCTGCATGCCACTCGGATCATAGCGACCGGCCGGAAGATTGGCAAACCTGTGACCGAAATTTTCTTCTCCCACGTAAAGTGGGATCCCTCTTCTGATTTTCGTCCTATTGTATTTGAGAATGGCAATGAGATTTCCCCAATGGTCGAAGTGGCCGTGACTGATACCGAGGGCGTCTAACTTTTTCACGTCTAACTTAAGGAGCTCCATGTTCTTAGTCACACCTTGGAAATCCAAACCATAATCAAACATGAAGGCATAAGATTTACCACCAATCCATGTCTCGACGTAGTAAGATAAACCGTGCTCGGCGTGGAAAGACGAATCAGGACCAATCATGTATCTTTTGACCATCTTAAAATCGGGTGGATTTAGGTTCCACCTTAGACAATCATAGTAATTGTCCGTTATGACGGTAATAACCAATTTTTCAACCTCTTGGATTTTTACGGAGCCATATGCCATTGAAGCACCTCCTTTTAAAATATCACCTGCCATCAATACCGCACCGGTCGCCGCAGATGCCTTCAAAAACTCTCTTCGATCCATCTCCTTTAACATAACTCCCACCTCCTTTTATAGATAATTTCTACTTCTTTTCCGATTCCTCAGCCTCACAGGGATGCCCCTTCTCCCCGGGATGGCAAATGGCAATCTGCTCGGCTGAGCAATCCTTTGGTTCCCCCTTTAAATTTTCTGGATGAGTGCAAGCGGATTTTTCTTGACACATGATTTTCGCCTCCTTTCAGAATTCCCGGCGGATTCTTTTCTTAAAAATGAATAACGAGAGACTAAAGAGCAAAAAAACGAACCCCAGTAGAATTAATAGATCCAGATACAAAGGGATCATTCCTTTATCCTCCAACAAGCAATGTTTCAGACCATCTACCGTGTAGGTCAATGGAAGAAGGTAAGAAAGGATGGGAAGAGGAAAGGGCATGGAGGGAACCGGGAAGAAGACACCGCAGAGAAAGATCATGGGAAAACGAAAGAAATTGGACATGGTCATGGCCTCAAAGACCTCCTTGACACCCACCGAGATCAGGATTCCAAGAAGGGAGAAGGCAAAGCCGGAAAAGATGAAGATAAGAATAAACGCCCAGAAGTGTTTTACGGAAAGCCCCATGAGTGGAATCAGAATAAGGGTGATGAAAACGGCCACCATCAGCCCAAATAGGGTGCTTCCGAGAGTTTTGCCTAAAAGGATGGTTCTAAAATTCAATGGGGCCAGCAGGAGCCTTTCCAGAGCACCTATTCTTTTTTCAAAAGTGATCACAATGGCAGCCATGGATGTACATGAAAAGAGAAGGGTCAAACCGATCAATCCCGGGACAACCTCTTTGATTCCCATCGGATTTCTGAAATAGAAAGCGAACACAAAGACGATGGGAAGCATCAATCCCCAACTGATCAGAGGCGGTTTCAAATAATAAGCTCCCATATCCTTCTTAGCAATGAAGTAATACTTTTTGATTTCTTCTTTCATAACCCCTCCCAAGCTCCCTGACAACCCTCAGACCAACGGAGTCATCTCTAAGAATGGGATTGCCCAGTCCTAATAAGAGCGTTTTCACATTAATCTCAGTTCCTGGAAATCACCTTCAAGATCTCCCTATGGGAGTCGTTGATCACCACCTGCAAGGGCATCTGCCCTGGCAGGGAATGGGTAGCACAACTGAGGCATGGGTCATAGGCTCGAAAGGCCATTTCGATCCTGTTGAGAAGACCTTCCGTGACAATGGTACCCGCCTTGATTAGACCCTGAGCAGCCTTCCGGATGGACATACAGATGGGAGCGTTGTTATTGGTCGTCCCAACAATGAGATTCACCTTCGTCACCATTCCTTTATCATCCGTCTTATAGTGGTGATACAGGATCCCCCTTGGTGCCTCCACAACCCCAACGCCTTTATCAGGGACCTTATTGGGGATAATCCTCACCTTAGGGTCTGTGATCTCGATATCCTGAACCAACTCCAGCTGTCTTTCCGCAGCATAGAGGATTTCCACAAGCCTGGCCCAATGTGTGGCCAAGGTAGAGTGGACTGGTTTCCCTCCCAGGGTATCGAAATACTTCTCGTAGGCTTCCTGGGCCAGAGGTGTGGCCATTCCGTCGGCTACATTGAGCCGTGCCAATGGCGCTGCTCGATAGATTCCGCTTTTTGGACCCTCCACAAACCCTTTCCATCCTATCTTCTTAAGGAAGGGAAACTTTAAATAAGACCATGGCTCTACATGTTCCTTGATATACTGGAGGTAGTCAGCGGGTTTGAATTTGGCGATTTCCTTGGCTTTGGTATCCACGACCCGGATCATGCCATCGTAGAAGTTGACCTTATTGTTCCGGTCCACAAGTCCCATATAATTGGTCACCGTCTGATAGGCATCGCTCAAAATAAGGTCCACATAAGCCTGGTTTTTCAGAACCACGTCCTCGAAGAGCTTGAGCCCGAATTTCGCGAACCCCAGATTGACCTTGGCCATTTCCAGAATCTGTTTCCGTTCCTCTTCAGTGATACCTTTGCTCACCCCTCCGGGGAGGCTCCAAACGAGATGGGTTGCGCGGCCAGCAATGGTCCTCTGAATTTCTTGGGCATAGGCCCTGTTCTTGATGACCTCCTTTCCGATATCCAGACCCACCTTGTTGATCAGGCCAAGGATATTCCGCTCAGCAGGCTTAGCATCAGGGCCCAGCACGAAATCCGGGGCTGCAAGGGCATAAAAATGAAGGGCGTGGCTATGAATAAAATGGGCAGAATAGAAAAGCTCCCGAAGCTTTTTTGCCGCCCTTGGAGGATCGGTATTGTAAACAGCATCAACGGCCTTACCCGAGGCCATGTGATGAGCTCCGGGTCAGACGCCGCAGATTCTAGTAACGATTCGGGGAAGCTCCTCCACTGGTCTTCCCAGACAGAAGACTTCGAATCCTCTCAGCTCAGGGACCTGAAAGTAAGCATTTTCCACATCCCCCTGGTCGTTCAAAAAAATCTCGATCTTCCCATGTCCTTCTAACCGGGTGACCGGATCAATCGATATTGTTTTCATGGAAACCTCTTCTTCCTCAATGCCGAAGCAGGCAAGCCGAAGCGATAAAACGTCCCCAAGGGATCGACGATCCCATCGATGACCTTTTCGATCTCCTTGGGGTCCTGAGAATCGATAATGGAACCAACAGCGCTCAACATCTTGGCTCCCTGGTCTGTCACGTCAGGAGGAGGCCCATAACATCCCCGACACGGCATGTTGGACCGAATGCAGCGAGGCGGGTCGCCACATCCGCCCCTGGTTGCAGGGCCAAGGCAGATGAGTCCTTGCTCTAAAAAGCAGCGTTCAGGATCAAACAAAATCTCATGGGGCCGGTAAAAGGTCTTTACCTTTTTCTCCTCTCTCTTTCTTGGACATGAATCGCAAAGGGCTTTGTCCAAGGCCCCCACCACAGCCCCCTTGGGAGGCAAATTCCCTGTCACAATGGCCTGAACCACGTCCAAGATACGCGCAGGTTCCGGAGGACAACCAGGTACGTAGTAGTCCACATCCACCACTTGATCTAATGCCATTACCGTATCATAGAATTTGGGAAGCTTCAGTTCCCCCTCGGGAACCGGAGTGGTTTCCTGGGGGTAGACCCCCTTCCTGGAAACCGTTGAAGGAGACCTCTGGTAGACGAAATCCAAAATCTCCTGCCTTCTTTTCTCGTTGGCAAGGCCTGGGATTCCGCCCAATTGGGCGCACGCCCCAAAGGCCACCAGGACCTTCGATTTCTGCCGGAGAAGGTGAGCAATGTGCTCATTCTCGGAGTTCCGGATGGCCCCGTTAAACAGACAGACATCGATGCTCTTATCAACCATCTCCTCCACATCACGATATTTAAAATCCATCGCGACGGGCCAAAAGAGGATATCGGCTGCAGCCGCGATATCCAGAATCTTCTCGTGGGTATCTAAAACTGCCACATCGCAACCACCGCAGGCCGCACCCCAATAAAGCGCAAACTTCAATTTTCCCATAACCTCTTCCTGAATCATTCAGATGGTTCCAAAAGTATTTCAGCGTCTTGTTCACTTTCTCCATTTCAATACGATAAAATATAAAAGATCGCATTCTAAAACTTTGAAACCATCTCTGACCGGGGAGCCAATCCCCTTCCCTTTCAAAGAGCTGAAGTGTTACGATTTTGTTATTTCCTCAATCATATTGCCTCCTGCCTCCCACCTCAGACTTAGGTCTATTCCGGCCCCCCTTTTTATAGGCTTGTCGATCTTCATCAACTCAGAATCGAGGCCGGTTAACTTTACAAAGGCATCTTCCAGGCTCGGACTCAGGGTGTTAATGGATTTAATTTTTGCTCCATGTTCCTCCAGGA
>CAWHBU010000006.1:0-561931 GCA_963827685.1 uncultured delta proteobacterium
ACCTCCCCACTACTCAAATGAGGTGAATCGTGATCCGTGGATGGTGAATCGTGTCATAAAAAGTCTTTTGGAATAAACGGAAACAAATTCAAATCTCTCGCCGAATCACGAATCACCAGCACGAATCACGCTATGAAGGTTTAAAGTACACTCAGTATCTCAGCTCCGTCATCCGTGATGGCGATGGTATGCTCAAAATGGGCGGAGCGTTTTCCATCTGCCGTCACGACGGTCCAGCCGTCAGAAAGGACCTTGACTTCGTAGGTTCCTTCGTTCACCATGGGCTCCAGAGCAAAGACCATGCCTTTCTCAAGTCTCGGTCCCTGGTGGGGCGTTCCAAAATTTGGAATCTGTGGTTCTTCATGGAGTTCTCTCCCAATTCCATGCCCTACGAAATCTCTTACCACAGAGAATCCATGGGATTCCACCCAGCTCTGAACGGCGTAGGAAATATCAAAAAGTCGATTCCCTGCCTTTGCCTTTTCAATACCAATATAGAGAGCCTTCTCCGTTACCTCAAGAAGTCTTTTGGCTTCTGGATCTACCTCCCCCACAGGAAGAGTGATGGCTGCATCTCCAAAATAACCGATGTAATTGACGCCCACATCCAGGCTCACAATATCCCCCTCTTCCAACCGGCGTTGGCCGGGAATGCCGTGGACGACTTCATCATTAATAGAGATACAAAGGGTCGCGGGAAATCCCCTATAACCCTTAAAGGCGGGGCGGGCTCCTTTCAAAAGGATGTATTCTTCAGCAACCTGATCCAACTCCCGAGTGGTGACCCCCTGTACAATCATACCCCTCAATTTTTCAAAGACCTCTGCCACCATGGCATTGGATCTCTTCAATTGCTCGATCTCCCGTGAGGATTTGATAATCACCATAGCACTAATATGCATTTGAACCAAGGAATTGTCAACCTTTAACAACCCCACAATTCAGACACTGGACTCTCGCCTGCCAAAGAACTTGCCTGCCTGCGCGAAGCCGCTCCGGCGGAGGCAGGTTCGGCGAGCAGGTCAGACATTGGACATCAGATAAGCATTTCGCACAGGTGCAGATTCAGATTTAGAATTTCTCAACCTCAACCTTGGCCTCAACCTCGGGTTTCATTCTCCTGTCTGAGGTCTAATGTCTTATTGTCTGAATCACAGATTTAACAACCCGTTTTTTATTGACTTTTCAACACCATTCAGTAATATTGTTCTATACGTTCTATGAGGAGCCTGAGATGATTCCAAGATATACCCGACCGGAGATGGGAAAGATTTGGATGGATCAGAGAAAGTTTGAAACCTGGCTCCAAATTGAACTACTGGTCTGCGAGGCTCTTTCCCAATTAGGGGAGATCCCGGCAGAGGTTGTCCGAGAGATCAAAGAAAAAGCTTCCTTTGATATCCACCGTATCGATGAAATAGAGAAGATGACAAAACACGATGTCCTTGCCTTCCTGACCAATGTGGGGGAGTCTATCGGCCCCCTTTCGAGATATTTCCATTACGGTCTCACCTCTTCTGATATTCTCGACACCTCCCTTGCTCTTCTTTTAAGAGAGGCTTCTGAACTCATCCTTCAAGACATTCACCGGCTTTTGGAGGTATTAAAGAAAAAGGCCTTCCAATATAAGGAAACTTTGATGATCGGCAGATCCCATGGCATCCATGCCGAACCCATCACCTTCGGCCTCAAAATGACCCTCTGGTACGATGAGATGAAAAGAAATCTTGTCCGCATGGAGAGGGCCAAAGAAGCTGTGAGTGTGGGAAAGATCTCAGGGGCTGTAGGAACATTTGCCCATATTCCTCCCTTTATTGAGGAATTTGTCTGTGGGCGATTGGGACTCAAACCAGCGCCTATCTCGACACAGATTGTTCAAAGAGATCACCATGCCGAATTCTTCACCACTCTGGCCATTATGGCTTCCTCGATAGAAAAATTCTCTGTCGAACTCCGACACCTCCAACGAACCGAGGTCTTGGAAGCTGAGGAATTCTTTTCCAAGGGACAGAAGGGTTCCTCTGCCATGCCACACAAGAGGAATCCCATCTCCTCAGAAAACCTCTCCGGTCTGGCTCGCCTTGTACGATCTTACAGTTTGGCTGCTTTAGAAAACATTCCACTTTGGCACGAGCGTGACATCAGCCATTCTTCCGTCGAAAGGGTGATCGCTCCGGATGCCACGATTTTGATCGACTACATGCTTAACCGCCTCACCTCCCTGGTTGAAAATCTCATCGTCTATCCAGAGAACATGAAGGCCAATTTGAAAAAAATGGGAGGCCTTGTCTTCTCGGAATCGATCCTTCTCCATCTGGCCCAAAAAGGTCTCTCGAGGGAAGAGGCTTACGGGGTGGTTCAAAGGAATGCGATGAGGGTGTGGGAAAAGGGCGAGGATTTCAGAACCCTTCTCTCTCAGGACGAAACCATCAAGCGCCTCTTGTCCCAGAAGGAATTGGATGCTCTCTTCGACGTCCGGACCCATCTGAGACACGTCGATGATATCTTCCGAAGAGTATTTGGAGATGCTTAAATGAAGAAAGATCAAAAACCATCCTCTAACCTGAGAGATCTTCTCCGAATCAAAGAGCCTTCAGATCGAGACGGGAAGAAACCGAATCTTAAAAAGACCCGCTTTACGATCTGGTATTTCGTCATCGCCTTTCTCATCATCCTGTTCATCCAGCAATACATCATGCCAAAAAAGACTGAGGATGTGATTCCCTACAGTGAATTTAAGCAATCAATCAGGGCAGACAAAATCAAAGAACTGACCATCACTCCGGAGTCGATCAATGGGGAGCGGGAGACTGAAAAAGGTCTCCGAGAATTCCAGACCGTTCGAGTGGAAGATCCGGACCTGGTGAAGGAATTGGAGGCTCACCATGTGAAATATACGGGGAAGGTCGATAGCAAATGGCTGACCAATATTGTTTCGTGGATCTTCCCGCTAATCTTGATCATTTTCTTCTGGAGGTTCCTCTTGGGCCGCATCGGAGCGGAGACGAGTGTGATGTCCTTTGGAAAAAGCCGGGCCAAAATCTACGCCGAGAAGGAGAAGAAGATCACCTTTGCCGATGTCGCCGGAATTGACGAGGCGAAAGAGGAATTGAAGGAGGTGGTGGAGTTTCTAAAAACTCCGGGAAAATTTCAACGCCTCGGCGGAAAGATTCCGAAAGGGGTTCTCTTGGTGGGAATGCCCGGAACAGGAAAAACCTTGCTCGCCCGGGCCGTGGCCGGAGAGGCAAATGTTCCCTTTTTCTCCATCAGCGGTTCTGATTTTGTGGAGATGTTTGTCGGTGTGGGAGCGGCGAGGGTCAGGGACCTCTTTGGCCAGGCTCAAAACCATGCCCCCTGTATCATCTTTATTGATGAACTGGATGCCCTCGGAAAGGCACGCGGCGTCAATCCCATGGGCAGACACGATGAACAGGAGCAGACCCTCAACCAACTCTTGTCGGAGATGGATGGTTTTGACCCCAATACGGGAGTGATCATCATGGCCGCTACCAACCGGCCTGAAATTCTGGATCCTGCTCTTCTCAGACCGGGAAGGTTCGATCGTCATGTGGTCGTTGACCGGCCTGATCTCGTCGGTCGCGAGGAGATTCTGAAGATCCACACCCGAAATATCAAATTATCCCCGGATGTCGACCTGAAGGTCATCGCTTCAAGAACTCCTGGATTCGTGGGGGCAGATCTTGCCAATATCGTGAACGAAGCGGCCCTGCTGGCGGCTCGGAAGGATAAGGAATTTGTAGAAATGGCTGATATTGAAGAGGCGATCGACCGCGTGTTAGCTGGATTGGAAAAGAAGAACAGGCTGATGTCGAAGAAGGAGAAAGAGATCGTAGCCTTTCACGAATCCGGCCATGCCATTGTGGCTTCCCTCTTACCGAATGCCGATCCGGTTCGTCGTATCTCGATCATCCCGAGAGGAATCTCTGCATTGGGTTATACCCTTCAATTGCCTACAGAGGATCGTTATCTCATGACGAAAACAGAACTCCTCGACCGCTTGGCCGTTTTGCTGGGTGGAAGGGTTGCTGAGGAAATCGTTTTTGGAGAGATCTCCACCGGTGCCCATAACGATCTCCAACGGGCGACCGACATTGCCACTAGCATGGTAAAAGAATTCGGAATGAGCGAGAGAATGGGTTATGTCACGTTTGGGAAGGAAAAGCAGCCTCTTTTTCTCCCCTCTTCACTTTTCCCCGCCAGGGAATACAGTGAAGACACAGCCAAACAGATCGACGAGGAAGTGAAAAAGATTGTCGATGAAACCTATCTGAGGGTCAGAGAAATACTGACGACTAAGAAGGATAAATTGGGAGAGCTTGCCCGTCTCTTACTTGACAGAGAGGTGGTTGAGGAGGCGGATCTGAAAAAGATTCTTGAGTTACCCCCTGCCAGCGCATGACGAAAAAAATTCTTAAACATCTTCGAGCAAAGATCTTCGCAGGGATTTTGGTCATCCTTCCCCTCGGGATCACCTTTCTCGTCTTGAAGTTTGTCTTCAACACCCTGGATAGTATCCTCGGCCCCCTGATCCCTGACATCAACGTCTCCCTCTTCCATCGCGTATACCATCTCCCAGGAGTAGGAATCATTAGCTTCTTCTTCCTGCTCTATCTGATCGGATTGATTACCACCAACGTCCTGGGCCGCAAATTGATTGGCTGGGGGGATCGTCTCTTCACGGTTATCCCGGTTGTCAAAAATATCTATACTTCCTCTAAACAACTGACCGATGCGTTCTCGGCCACGCGAAAGGGCTCCTTCCGTCAGGCTGTCTTTGTTGAATTCCCACAGGAAGGAAATTATGTGCTTGGATTTGTGACGAACGAGTTGACGGATCTCGAGCGCCAAACGAAGGTGACGGTTTTTGTCCCGACAGCCTTTGTCCCACCCCAAGGTTTCCTCCTCTTTCTCCCCAAAGAAAAGACACTCCCTTCCCAGTTGACCGTCGAAGAGGCAATCAAAGCCATCATGTCCGTAGGGATCGTCACGCCCCACACTCTTTCGGTTCCGTTATCCCGCTCGACATCTGGAAAGGAATAGGTTGAAAATTTCAAAGGGATGAAGTATCTTAATCCAAAAATTGAAGGAGGTTCTTGATTATGGAGGCTATCACGCTTCTGATTGCAGTGGTTGCACTGATCCTTGCTATCCTCGCCTATCAGCGCACAGGGGGAGCCACAGAATTGAAACGGCATATTGATGCCGGCGCTTCTTCTCCTGACTTGAAGAAACAGATAGATGCCTTGGTGGCGATGGCCGATTCCTTGAGAGAGAAGACGGCCGATGCGCTGGATCGTTTAGAAAAGGCCATCCGGAAAACAGAAAAAGGCGAATAGGCCCAAACGTTAATGAAATGTCAAATGGCCACACGAAGTGATGAACCGAAGGTGAATCAAGCCCAAATTCCAAATCAATAACAAATGGCAAAGATCAAATTCTTAAAATTGTCCTTCACTGATCTTCCATCGACTGCCAAGAGAAGGGCTTCTGATATTTGGAGTTAGGGGCTCTATTAACGTTTGGTATTTGAAATTTGACATTGAGTTGACAAAACTATACATGCCTGAAATATTCAAAAACATTACCACTTGGCTCACCACTTCCGGAATCAAGGTTTTCGGGATCCTCATCGCTCTCCTCATTCTCTCACAAATGTCCAAATGGATTGTGAAATGGCTCGAGAAATTTATTCCGGAAAAGGATTCCCTCCAGGCCGTAGAAGCAAAGAAGAGGGCCCATACCCTGGGCAGCATCCTTCGACATGCCCTTCTCATCGTCATCTTCTTCATTGCTCTCCTCATGATTCTTGGAGAACTGGGAATTCAATTAGGACCTTTATTAGCCACTGCCGGCATTGGGGCATTAGCCATTGGTTTTGGGGCTCAGAGTTTAGTCAAGGATGTGATCAGTGGATTCTTTATCATGCTTGAGAATCAGTATCGAATCGGAGATGTGATCGAGGCAGCAGGGGTATCGGGTCTGGTCGAATCCGTGAGCTTGAGAAGAACGGTTCTGAGAGATTTAGAGGGAAAAGTTCATACCATTCCCAACGGTGAAATTAAGATTGTTAGCAACCTCTCTAAAGAATGGGCAAGATCGGTTTTGGATATCGGCATTTCATACCGTGAGGATGTGGATCAGGTCGTCAATCTCCTCGAAGGGATTGGGAGGGAGATGGCGGCTGAAGAACCCTGGAAGAGTGCCATCCTCGAAGCCTTACAAATTTTCGGAGTGGAGCGATTCGGAGAGTCCCAATTGGTCATTCGGGTGGCGGTGAAAACAGTCCCCTTAAAACAGTGGGAGGTGGGAAGGGAATTGCGGAGGAGGATTAAAATTCGATTTGATGAAAAAGGGATTCGAATCCCGTTTCCGCACCGCGTCCTGATCTGGGGAGACAAAGATCAAAAGAATTAAGAGTGAAGAGTTATGAATGATGGGTTTCATTTCTAAAATTCTCAACTCATATTACCAGGAGCACACTGTAGTTTGCATTGGCCCCCCAGTGCGTCATTGCGAGGAGCCTTTAGCGACGAAGCAATCTCAAGCAAAACGAGATTGCCACACCCTTCGGGCTCGCAATGACATTTTCTGTAGGATCGAAGTGTAAACTATTTCATGCTCCCCTTAATAACTTAAGATTCATAATTGATGATGATAGATAAACCCTTACAAATTCTCTTTGCAACGCCTGAGGCTGTTCCTTTTGCCAAGACAGGGGGGTTGGCAGACGTGGCAGGAGCCCTTCCCAAATCCCTCCACGCATTGGGATGTGAGATAAAGTTATTCATTCCCTATTACCGAATGGTGAAGGAGTCCGGGCTTCCCCATCAATACTTGGGTGAAGAGATCGAGGTCCCCATTGGGGATGAAAAGCTCAAGGCGGATATCTATCTGGGCCACCTGAACCAGGACATCCCAGTTTATTTCATCGGTCGCGAAGAGTTCTTTGACAGGGAACATCTCTATAGCACACCCAAAGGGGATTACTTCGACAATGCGGAGCGCTTCATTTTCTTCTCCAGGGCCATCCTCATCTTTTGTCAGCGCATGGGATTTTCCCCCGACATCATCCACCATCATGAATGGCAAACCGGATTGATCCCGGCCTATCTCGAATCGATCTACCAGAATGACCCTCTTTTTTCCCATACCGCGACAGTCTTCACCATTCATAACATTGCCTATCAGGGAATGTTCAAGAAGGAGAAATTCTGGCTCACGGGCCTCCCCACGGAGATGTACAATCCGGAGGGAATCGAATTTTGGGAGAGGATCAACTTCATGAAGGCTGGAATTGTTTATGGCAATGCGATCAATACCGTGAGCAAAAAATATAGCGAAGAGATTCAGACCCCTGAATACGGCTACGGCCTGGAAGGTATTTTGAGAAAGAGAAGAGAAAGCCTTTATGGAATCCTCAACGGGGTGGACTATGGGGATTGGGACCCCTCTCATGACCCTCATCTTATCGCCCGATATGATTTGGAAGATATCTCCGGAAAGAGGGAATGCAAAAAGGACCTTCTCAAGGAATTCCATCTCCCCTCCTCCCTTGAGAACGCTCCTCTTTTGGGAATGATTTCTCGGTTGGCCGATCAGAAGGGATTCGACCTTCTGATGGAAATTCTGGAAGGACTTTTCGCCCTCGACATCGGATTCGTTCTTCTGGGAACAGGGGAGCAGAAGTATCACGATCTCTTTACCCAAGTCGCTCAAAAATATCCTCAAAAAGCAGGGATCCGAATCGCCTACGATGACCGATTGGCTCACAAAATCGAAGCCGGAGCGGATTTCTTCCTCATGCCATCGAAATATGAACCGTGTGGTCTCAATCAAATCTATAGCCTGAAATATGGGACGATTCCCGTGGTTCGTGCCACCGGTGGACTGGATGACACCATCACCCAATACGATCCAGCCACAAAAAAAGGGAATGGCTTTAAATTTACCCGTTATGAGGCTAAAGAATTCCTCACCGCCATAAAGGGGGCTATCCGTTTTTATTCTCAGCCAGGACATTGGAGACAACTCCTTCGAAATGCCATGACCGCGGACTTCTCTTGGGAAAGATCGGCCGAGGC
Source organism: uncultured delta proteobacterium (assembly GCA_963827685.1). GTDB lineage: Bacteria > Desulfobacterota > BSN033 > BSN033 > UBA1163 > UBA1163. The sequence goes on from CAWHBU010000006.1 coordinate 8,103, forward strand.
CTACCTTCAACTCTATGGAAAAGCGTTGGAGAAGAAGAGAGGGAATCTCTCAGGTTAAAAAGTTTCGGGAGGTCAGTATGAAGAAACGAAGATCACACATCCTGATGGGGGCAATCCTGATCTCAATGGTTTTATTTCTTCCGGGCTTCCTCTCTGCCAAATCCCCACCTTTGAACAATTTTGACCATCCCAGGCTTATCGAAACACGAGAATTGTGGAACCTGACCAGCCATCCTTCGATTCGCATCATTGACATGAGGACCTCACTCTTCGATTACCTCAAAGGCCATATCCCAAACGCCGTCTATCTCCATTTTGAGAATCTCCAGATTCCGGCAAAGGGCATCCCCGACCAGGCTCCCGATCGGATCTGTTTAGAGAGATTGTTAGGAGATAATTTAAGCCTTTCCAATTCCATGGGGGTAGTCCTCTACTCCGATAGATCAAATCCCAATGCGACGCTCCTCGCCTGGACATTGGACTACTTAGGCCACAAAAAAGTGGGGATCCTGAATGGAGGTTATGAGAAATGGATTTCAGAAAGGCTTCGCACCACCCGGGAGTTTCCGTCTCTTCTCCCGAACAAATTCTTTGGGAAAGTAATTCGAGAGACATTCGCCGAGAAAAAATGGATTCTCGATCGCCTCACGTCGAAAAACGTCGTGATCCTGGACGCTCGCTCCCCAGAACAATACAGCGGCCAGGAAGGCGAAGAGGTCCGGAAAGGCCATATCCCCGGAGCCAAGAATGTATTTTGGGAAACGACCTTGGAAGGGGAAGAGGTAAGGGTCTGGAAGAAAAAAGAGGATTTGGAAAAACTCTTTGCGGAATCCGGAGTGACGAGGGACAAAGAGATCGTCGTCTATTGCAGAACAGGAAGGGAAGCGAGCCATCTCTATTTCACCCTGAAGTATGTTCTCGGGTTTCCCCATGTTCTGCTATACCGGGGATCCTGGGTCGAGTGGTCTGCGGATAGGAGCATGCCGGTCAAGATCGGGATGGACCCTTGAAGTGAGATTTCTGAAAAAATCTATCAATCCCTCATTAGAAGAAAGCTCTCAATTTTTGGAAAAGTAAACGGGCATAGAAGTGTCTTAAAATCCTTGAAACCCAACATCCCGTGGGGCCCCCTTTCATCTCCAATTTCTCAGGATTCCTTCCTGAAGTCGTGATTTTCAAATCTCGCCTCACAATACAATATTTTGAAACAGTAATCATTAAGAAGATGGGAAACATTTTTTTCTTTTAGGTAAAACAATTCGGGACATATGTGAAAAACGATTCCACGTCTGGCTTTCATCAAAATATGTATGTTTTCGGGAAACACTATAGTTACAGCAACTTATAATGATGGTGAACCTTTGGCATAAGGATTGATACTCTAATAAATATCGGTATGTTTTAAATCCCGATAAAGCCAAATGATTCATTGATGAGAAGTTTCCTGATTAACAAAAACCTATGTCTCTATTATTGGCTCAAAAAGAAAATCGGAAAGAAGTGGGCCCTGGGGTGTCAAATTCCATAGAAAAGACTATCCTAATGTTTGAAAGGAGGAGTGATTTAGATGCGATCAGGGGAATCCAAAATCTATCCCCCAGTTCTTAGTCAACGTGAACGATCGATACTATGTCTGATTGCAGAAGGTTATGAGAATCAAGAGATTGCGGATAAGCTTTATATTAGTGAAAAAACTGTAAGGGGAACCCATGTTAATCTCATGAGAAAATTAAATGCCCCGAATGTATCGTCCGTAATCGATCAGGCTTTAGAGAAAGGATTGATTAGCATATATGAAGTATTAGAATCCAGATTTTCAAAAAAGTAAAACTGAAGCAAATTGAGTACAATCATGGATCACGAAAGATTTAAAACTATAGTCTCTTTATTAGAGCGGGATGAATTGACATTAAGGGAAAAACAATTTTTGGAAGGAGTAAAAAAATATTTCTTTGAACATAGTAAGTTAACAGAGCAGCAGTGGTCCATATTAGAAGGTGTTTACAGAGAAAAAATATGGATGAGGAAGACTTTTTTTAGTCGGAATAATCTTCCAAAGGGCTCTTCCTCAAGAGCCGTCTGAAATGTCTCATGTTGAAGAGTAAATGGGTTTAGTAATGGTAGCCTATGAATTTTACTCGCTTGACGAAGTAAAAGGGTACGAATTACTTGGAGTACTCCCAGAAAGGAGAAAGGATCCTGCAAGAATGACCGAGAAGTCGGTATTAGGATGGGTGGATAAAGTTTTTGGTAATAAATTTAGTACCAAAGATATTTATTTCATTCAGGTAACGATCAACGAGAATACGGGGATGATTTTTCGGCCTACCCCGGCTTTCATAACGCAGAAGTAAATTCAAAATATAAATCCATATTTAATTTGAGGAGGGCAAAGGCAGGGTCAATTCGGCTCTGCCTTTTTTTGCGTATTTCTACCAGAAATCGTTGGCTCAAGAATTCTCTTAGATAAATGACTTGTAGGTCACCTTCCCCCGAGTTGATGGACACACCTGAGAATTTGTATCATTGGACAGGAGGTGCGTATGGGGGAAAAGAATCGTCATTTCAGCCGTGAGTTCAAACGAGATGCAGTGCAGTTGGTCACAGAGAAAGGGATGCCGGTAGGCAAGGTGGCCCGAGAGCTTGATATCCATCCCAATCTTCTTCATCTATGGAGGAGGAGGTTCTTAGCTAAAGGGGATAAAGCCTTCGTAGGGAAGGGCCGTGTAACGCCAGAGGAAGCGGAAATAAAGGGGCTCCGGAAGGAATTAGAAAAGGTGAAGGAAGAGAGGGACATTTTAAAAAAAGCCTTGGCCGTATTCTCCAAACGAAACAGATGAAGTATCGGTTGATAGAAGAGCACAGAGAGACCTACAAGATAAGGAGTATGAGTGAAGTGTTGAAGGTATCCAGAAGTGGTTATTATGCGTGGAAGACGCGTCAACCGAGCACACGTCAGAAAGACGATGAGGAGTTGCTGGGGCACATACGGGAGATCCACACTCAAAGCAGAAGGCTCTATGGGAGTCCGCGGATCGCAGCGGAGCTCAATAAGCAGGGTCTTAGATGTGGGAAGAACCGGGTAGCCAGGATCATGAAAGAGCACTCCATATGGGCAGAAGTGAAGAAAAAGAGATTCAGGCGGACTACCGATTCACGGCATCATTATGCCTTGGCTGCAAACTTACTGATTGACCAGAGGCAGACAGAGGGGGTATGGGCATCTGATATTACGTTTGTGCCCACTTCTGAGGGATGGCTCTATGTGGCAGCAGTGATGAATGTGAAAAGCAGAAAGATCATTGGGCTGTCCATGAGCGATAAGCTCTCTCAGGAGCTAGCTTCTGCTGCGCTCAGGGACGCGGTGGGCAGGCAAAGCCCCTCTGAAGGGTTGATCCACCATTCTGATCGAGGCAGGCAGTATGCAAGCTATGCCTATCAGGAGCTTTTAAGAGAATACGGCATGACTCCTAGTATGAGCAGAAGTGGCAATTGTTATGATAATGCCTATGTGGAGTCTTTCTTTGGCACGCTCAAGACGGAGTTGGTCCATGGTGAGCGGTACCGTTCAAGGCTGGAGGCGAGGCTTAGTATTTTTGAGTACGTGGAAGTGTTTTATAATCGTCAGAGGAGTCATTCGGCATTAGGGTACAGGAGCCCAGAGCAGTATGAAAAGCTCCTTAATGAAACTTAACTATATGTCCACTTTTTCAGGGGAAGGTCAAGGTGAAATCGTCAACTTAGGTTCTCTTCAAATATCCTCATCTCTCCCATCCAATCAAGCTCCAAGCAGGAGTTAATGATGTAATCCCAAAATGATAATGTCCTAATTGGCCAAAATAGAAATGTCCTCTTTGAGGCATGCTACAATGCCCTTTTTTTGGAGGAGGGCATGATGGCAGAAGAGGACATGATCCATGGCACGTCAAGGAGAATTAAAGCGATTGCACGTCATTGAGAAGGTTCTGGAGGGGATTGTCAAGCAGGTAGAGGCAGCGGAGATCCTGTCGCTCAGTGGGAGGCAGATTCGAAGGATCGTTAAGCGAATAAGGAGTGAAGGGAGCAGAGGGATCATCCACAGATCGAGAGGGAGGCCATCAAGCCGGAGGATATCCCATAAGATTAAAGAAAGGGTCATCAACCTCTACCGGACGCAGTACAAAGATTTTGGTCCGACGCTGGCCTCGGAGAAGCTTCTGGAGAGAAATGGGATTCGGATCAATGACGAGACCTTGCGGATGTGGCTTATTGGGACGGGGGATTGGAGGAAGACCCGGAGACGTAGGAGACATCGTCAGTGGAGGGAGCGGAAGCACCATGATGGAGAGATGGTCCAGATGGATGGTTCTCATCACGACTGGTTTGAAGGGAGAGGGCCGTGGTGTGTTTTGATGGGCTACATTGACGATGCCACCGGGAGAGTGTTTGGGAGATTTTACGACTATGAAGGGACGATTCCTGCGATGGACAGTTTCAAGCGGTATATCAAGAAGTATGGGTTACCGTTGAGCGTTTATTTGGATCGATATAAGACGTATAAATCGACGGCGAAACCTACCCTCGAGGATGAGTTGAATGATGAGGAGCCGTTAAGCGACTTTGAGAGGGCCTTAAGAGAGCTTGGGGTGGAGGTTGTGCATGCGAACTCACCGCAGGCCAAGGGTCGGATCGAGCGACTTTTCGGGACGCTTCAAGACCGGCTGGTCAAGGAGATGCGTTTAAGAGGAATCAGGACTCTCGAAGAAGCCAATGCTTTCTTAGAGGAGTATCTTCCTATTTATAACCGGAGGTTCTCTGTGAGTCCTAAGGAGAGAGACGATCTACACAGACCCTTAGGGAGGGGGTTGGATCTGGATGCAATTTTATGTATCAAGACAGAGAGGACGCTGCGAAATGACTTCACCGTGGCGCACAATCGTAAGCTCTATCAGGTTGAGGATAAGGTCAATACTTCGAAGGTGATGGTTCAAGATCGAATGGATGGTTCCATACGCATCACCCATAAAAACCGCGCCCTGAGATTCAGGGAAATCACCGAAAGACCGATCACAGAGAAAAGACCTTCGCCTGTTGTGAGAATGAGAAAATCATCCACTCCCCCAACGAACCATCCCTGGAGGGGATTCAAGTTTGGTAAACATCGTTATGAACGAGGAAGACCCATTGAATCTCAACCCTGAAAACAGGACATTTCTACTTTGGCTTGACACAAGCAGGAGTTAATGATTGACAAATTCATTGAAGGGATATAGATTCTTTTCTGGTATCAACCACTGATGGTTATTACCGGTTACAAAGGCAGAAGGATGGAGAAGAAACAGGCACATCTTGAGATGATACAGGGCGTTATAAATAGACTTTCGCAAAACTCCTTTCTGCTCAAGGGATGGTGTGTTGTTCTCGTTTCCGCAATGTTTGCCTTGGCAGCAGGTAGTAGCAAGACATATTTCATCTACCTTGCGTATTTTCCTGCAATCGCTTTTTGGGTGTTGGATGGCTATTTTCTGTGGCAGGAACGCCTTTATCGTAAACTCTACGACCACGTGAGGCAGATGAAAGAAGAAGAAATAGACTTCTCAATGGAAACATCAGTCGTGAAGAGTCATATCGAGCCATGGTCTGACGTCATACTCTCAATGACTCTGGTGATATTTCATGGAACGGTGCTCGCTTCTATTGTGGTCGTCATGTTGATAACGATGTTCATGATGAAAGGAGGTTAATCATATGGCACGCAGAGTTTTTTTCGCCTTTCACTATGAGAGAGACATCTGGCGAGCCAGCCAAGTTCGGAATAGTTGGGTGACTAAACCAGACAGGGAAACAGCAGGGTTTTGGGATGCTGCTTCTTGGGAAGAAGTTAAGAAAAAGGGAGAAGAAGCGGTTAAAAAGTGGATTGATAAAGAGTTAGAAGGAACATCTGTGACCGCTGTGCTTATCGGTGCTGAAACCAATGATAGAAAGTATGTAGATTATGAAATCGAACAAAGCCAAAAAAGAGGTAACGGGTTATTGGGGATTTATATACATAACATCAAGGATAATAAGGGAAATACGGATGTTAAAGGCAAGAATCCATTTGACTATTGGCATACAACCGTTGATGGTCAAAAAAAATATTTTTCATCAATATATTTCACCTACGATTGGGTAAACGACAATGGTTATAAAAATTTAGGAAATTGGGTTGAAAAAGCTGCAACAAAAGCAGGAAAGTAAGTATCATTATCAGGAAACTAATTCCAAGAAGATAAAGATTTTTCATATTAGATTAAGCATATATCCAAACCATTAATGGCAATGAGAAGATTTTACACCCCTGCCACCCGTGTAATTTTCTCCCAATTCTCATTGACATCCCGTTCCTGATTTAGTACACTGGCATCGAAATTGAAGCTCTCCGGTATTAACCTCTAACCTATCGGGTGGGATATGGTCAGGAGATGAATTTAGGACCCCATTTCTAAAAAGGGAATGGGGGTTTTTTATGGAAGCAGTCACACGGGATGTTTGAGGAAGAATGAGATGAAAAAACTTTTACCGTTGGCTATGGTGTTAGGGTTATTAATTTGTAACGTTGCAAATGCGACAGAAGATACTCCGCATTATAATGTTGTACGTGAGTATATCATGTCGCTTTGTGGAATATATAAAATACAACAAATATCAACAAAGGAATTACAAGAGAATAGTAACCCTACTGAAAAGATGATGACTGGGATTCGTAGTAGCACCAGAATGAAACTGGAACTTAATCGAAGCATTACAGCATTTAGGGAGATGAGGCTTAGGAAACCATTTGATACATTACTTCCAACTACCATTTTTTGGTATGAAAAAAAGATCAACCTTCATAACGAACTAACTGATATTAGTAAAACATTTCTTGCCGGAATTGGTGACCCAAAACCTGAAGTTGATTATTCAAAACTAGCGGCAAGGATGCCAGAAATTACTGCAACTTTTGAATACATTGATGAAAGCATATTTCAAATGATGCCTTTGGTTTTTGCTTTACTTATTGATGAGAAGCCAGACAACGAAGGACATATGAGTCATCTAAATATCACCAAAGACCAGAGAAAATATTTTATTGATACGATAGACGCTTATTTTGGTAAGAATTTGGATGAACAAAATAAAAACTGGACTGTTAGTTCAGCCGCTCTTCTAAAATCATATCTCTTAAAAAATTATAAATGTGTGGATGAATGGTGACAAAGAAGTAAGGGGGGGACGAAGGGGGCCTTGAAATGTTGGCAGCTGTGGGGTGAAGCAAGGAAGTGAAGCAACCGTGCTACCGACAAAAGAGGTCCTTCCCCCGATAAGATTAGAGCAAGGTAAAGATAGTTCCCGAAAAGGGGGCACTCTTGACTTCTACCCCCCCATTTTCTTGGGTCAATCGTATCTGGGAGACTGAGACAAAGGGGCATTGAGATGAAAAAGTTATTTTTGACGGTATTTTTTGCATTAATAATTGTCTCCCCAGCAAATGCCCAAAGCACCTTGGCTCTTCAGGAGAAGTGTACAATAAGAGCGAAGGAACGTTTTAAAGAGGAATTTGACTTTCTTCATTACGCTTATCAAAATCATTATAACAAGAAACTGGACAAGTGTTTTATATGGGTGTGGTCGCTTGACGGGGCACGGGTTCAATATTTGTATGATGTGAATGAAAAGCAAGACTACGGAATGATAATAATAAGAGAGAATGATTTCCGTTGTCGCATATTAAAAAAATCTTGTAACTCTGAAGCTGAATGGGACGCATTTATAAAGTCTTATATGGAAGAATAAAAGCGGAGAAAACGGGGGACTATCCACTCTAAATTTAGAAAAATCATAAAAAAAATATAACATATAACGAATCACTCCAGCGGATCGTCAATAAAGCCAGCTCCCGCTGATGTCCAGCTTTGTACCGTCTATAATACGATGATATGAGAAGGAGAGATGTTATGAACCGAATTGTTATTATCGTGGTTTCAATAATATTTGTCACGGTTGGGTTTGCATATGGGCAGGATAGAGGGGCGATAGAAAGCAAAGCTATTAGGTTTGCAATGCCGCCACCTAAAGTTCTAAATATGGAAAAGCCAGTAAAATGTTCAGCGATTGCTACGGCGGCTATTTACGAAGAAAGGAAAGAACTGGAAGATTTTGATAAACCTAAATTAAGTGCCAAAGTGGAAAAAGGCACAGACCAACTAAGATTGTGGCTAGAGGGAAAGGTTCTAACAGTTCAGGTGAGAGATGAAAAACCAGAGAAGTATAAAGTTACAGGGCATAACACTAATGGGGGTTGGCTCGTAGCAATGCATTATGGTGGGTTGGTTCCTACTGCGTATTCTATATCATTAAATACAAACAATGGGTTTGCAGTATGGTCGCTTAATGAACCAGAGTTTATAATGGGCTCATTATATCCTTATGCCCAGTGCGTATACTTATATTGCACCAATTAATCAGGTTAGTATGAGCGGTCTAACCAAAGGTTGAAGCTGACGGCTACAATTATTTTCGATGGGTGCACGCAGCTTAACCTGATCGTTAAAGCATAATATCTGAAAAAACGACAAAGACGAGATTAACGGCTATTGAAAACGATATTCGGCATAACGGCAAGAAAATCTGACGGCTATCGTTAGGTGCAAGGGAGATTATCATGAAACCACTTGTTTCCGGTTTTACACTTTTCATTATTCTTGCGTGGCACACCTTTTCCTATGCTCAGATACTCGGAAATACCGATAGCATGGATGTGGTCTACAGGGACGAGAGTCATTGTCTTGTAGCACCGGAGATCCGGGGGGAGAAAGACAAGCCAATCTCCTGCTTTTGTCGGGACGCCATCATGGATGCCCGATATGTATATCAAAATTATTTACTCACGGGAAAAGACCGAAAACTTAATGGAACCTATCTGGGGCTTTGGGATCACGCTCAGCAAATGTGCGGCAAGCAATACGATTTTCTCAAGGCGACTCAAACCAAGGGCTGGCAATGGAACGGCCCGCAAGTTACACGGGAATATCCTCCCGAAAGTGAAATTAATCAAATTCAGCCTGATAGTGAGGGATTCCGAACCGTAGAATATAAAGTGCGCCTGACCTATCGTGACTCAGCGGGACAAGTAATAAAAGTTGAAAATCTCACAGCGGTGGACAGGTTACCCGCTAACACTAAAAAGTAAGACCAGATTGCTTGTAGAGAAAGGGATATTCACCAAGGAGGAGTTTTTGGAGATAGTGAGGGTGGTGGATAGGGAGATGAAGAGGAAAAAGAAAGGGACAGAATAGGAAGGAGGTATGTAATTATGAAGTCTCTATTAATAAGTGGTTTAATGGGTGTAGCCGTTTTGTTAGGGATTTGTTCATGTGCCACAGTACCAACCGAACCTCTCGGTTCGGGCGAGCTAAGATTATTAGGTATGCAAGTTCCGGAAAGTGGGAATCTGGCGGTAGGCCTCTCTTATAATATTTATTTTACTTTTGAGGCAGACGGTAAGCCAGAGATGAGCAGAGCCTGTTGCTACTGGTCAGGTGAAGCTGATCGTCCGTACTGTTATAAGGTAAAGAGTGTAACATATGGATCGCCAGGGAATTTAAGCATCGACCTTATCCCTCCTTACGTTGGCCAACAAACATTGAGATGTTATGTGGATTATGTCCGTGACGGGAAAAGGCAACGAACTAATGCTGTAACCTCTTTTATCTATGGTCTTTCATTCTGAGGAGTGCTCCTAACCCTAACCAATTTCAACACAAAGATAATCGTGAGAAGCAAAGCCATAGGGGTCAGGTCTCAACGGGCTGTTGCTCAAAAGCCCAATTCAAAAATATCTGACAGTTTGAGTTTCCATGAATGATAGCCGAGGGTAAGTAAAACCAAATAGCACCATTCGGCCAATTTTTGAGTTCATTAGCTCCTTAAAATCTGAAAAGGACCTTATCTCCCTTGTCACAGCCCCTTTGATCTGCTCCATCATCACCGATGGACTTCTCTTTAGGTAAGATCCGTACCTAAGCAAAACCTCAATGTTCTGGACAGCAGAGATCAGGTATTCCTGTATCTGCACCCGCCAAAGCCCTCTCCATCGTGCCCGGTCATATCCATACCGCGTCCCTCTGGCATAGGAACGCTCCATCAAATGCTGCCTCACTTTGATATCCCGCTTCGCTTTGGCCGATCGACTCGCTTCTCGCATCCTGTCTAGATCTTCCTGCCTCAGATGTCGCTTAATTGTCCGACCTGATCTGTTTCTAGTACACTGCTCTCTTAAGTCACATGCTGCACAAATCTTCTTGGGTGCAGCGTAATCTCTACTTTGCCGACTCATATGTAATGATCTAGGCTTCAACCGATGCCCAGCTGGACAACGATAGGTGTCACTCTCCCGATCATACTCAAACCGCTCTTCCCCAAAGATATTCTGCTTTTCTGTACGCTTCAATGAAATTTCCCTCAAGTCCGGCATGTGGGCCTCTACTCCTCTATCATGACAGGCCAAAAAGTTCTCGATCGTCCCGTATTTGCTGTCGGCCACCACCGTATCCGCATTGATCCCTGTATTTAAACGGTGGCTCTCTATCAGAGGAATCATCTCATGCGCTTCATTGACATCTCCTGTTGTCGTCTCGATCGCCGTGATCACTTCACTCCGCTCATCCACGGCCCGATGTACCTGATAGGAGAGTTTGGGCTTGCCACGATTCACTATCGATGCATCCGGATCGGTCGTTGAAATGTATCGGCTGTTCTCTTTAACGTATCTCCTGGAGGAATCCGTGCTCTCGCTCTTTTCCTCTAATCGTGCTTCCAGCTTCTTGTAGCCCTCCTGGAGTTGAACCTTCAACGATCGCGTGTCGATCACGGAGTTGTTCGATGCATCCGCATCCACCAGGCTCGAATCCACAAAGATCTTTCTGCCGTCCACTAACCCCGCCTCCACACATTGCCACACCATTCGCTCAAAGAACCCCCTAAACGCTTCCACTCCCCACCGCGCCCTGGCTTTACTCAAAACACTGTGATCCGGCACCTCACTGTCTATGTCGTACCCTAAAAACCATAGCCAGTCTAAACGCATGGGGATCGTTTCCATTAACTCTCGTTCCGATCGAACATTGTAAAGAACTAACAGCAACATCATCTTCAGGATTACAGGAGGGGGAATGGACACATTCCCGTTGCCCCCATAGGTGTCTCTGACCTCTGCATAGATGAAGTTAAAGTCAATCTGCTCTTGAATCCTTCTCAGAAGGTGTGTCCGGGGAATCCTTTGTTCCAGGTTCATATGATGATAGAAGATCTTCGGCTGAATTCCTGTCTGTTGTCCCATCATGGCAATATCTCCATTCCAGATTTGTGCTGCCATGCTTATAGCTCGAATGTATAATCGTTGCAAGTATCATTTGGGCAACAGCCCGTCAACAAATGACAACATCAGTATAGATTGATAAGTCATGAAAGAGGATGATTAGGAGAAGAGAGTGTCGAGGCCACTAAGAATAGAGTATCCGGGAGCTTTTTATCATGTGACCTCCCGGGGAAACGAAAGGAAGATGGTATTTCAAAGCACCCGAGACAGAGAAAAATATCTAACTTATCTTGAATCAGCCCATCAACGTTATGGAGCCATCATCCATGTGTATTGTCTCATGGGAAATCACTATCATCTTCTCTTGGAAACACCGAGAGGAAATCTTTCACAAGTTCTTCATCATATTGATGGAGCATACACCACATACTTCAACATCAAAAGGGATCGATCCGGGCATCTCTTCCAGGGGCGGTTTAAGGGGATTCTCGTTGATAAAGATGCTTATTGTAAGGAGTTATCTCGATACATTCATCTCAACCCGGTACGAGCAGGTATGGTAAAGAAGCCTTTGGAGTATCCATGGTCTAGTTATCGATATTACGCAGGGAAAGATAAAAAGCCAGATTGGTTAACGACAGAATTGGTTCTTGAGGATTTTGGCGGTCAGAAGGGAAAAGGATTCAGACGATACAGGGAATACGTGGAGAGAGGAGAAACCAAGGAACTGGAAAGTCCCTTGAAAAGCGTAATTGCGTCTACATTTTTAGGAAGTGAAGAATTTATCAACAAAATCACAGTGGAATATCTGGAGAAAAAGAAAATAGACAAGCGAAATATTCCAGCGATCAAGAAAATAATAAGAGGGCCTTCTCTTGAGGAAATTGAGAAAGCCGTAGTTAAAATAGTAGGGAGGGATCACACACTATTTAAGAAGATCAGAATTTATCTAAGCCATCAGTATAGTGGATTGAGTCTCGATGAGATTGGGGCGCATTTTGGGATGACGAGTAGTACGATTAGCCAGTTGAGCAGAAGATTTAAGGAAACGGCAAAGGGGGATAAGGAGTTAGGGGGAATCCTTAATAGGATAAAGAAGGAGGGCTTGTTGAATGTTGACGGGCTGTTGCTCAAAAGCCCAATTCAAAAATATCTGACAGTTTGAGTTTCCATGAATGATAGCCGAGGGTAAGTAAAACCAAATAGCACCATTCGGCCAATTTTTGAGTTCATTAGCTCCTTAAAATCTGAAAAGGACCTTATCTCCCTTGTCACAGCCCCTTTGATCTGCTCCATCATCACCGATGGACTTCTCTTTAGGTAAGATCCGTACCTAAGCAAAACCTCAATGTTCTGGACAGCAGAGATCAGGTATTCCTGTATCTGCACCCGCCAAAGCCCTCTCCATCGTGCCCGGTCATATCCATACCGCGTCCCTCTGGCATAGGAACGCTCCATCAAATGCTGCCTCACTTTGATATCCCGCTTCGCTTTGGCCGATCGACTCGCTTCTCGCATCCTGTCTAGATCTTCCTGCCTCAGATGTCGCTTAATTGTCCGACCTGATCTGTTTCTAGTACACTGCTCTCTTAAGTCACATGCTGCACAAATCTTCTTGGGTGCAGCGTAATCTCTACTTTGCCGACTCATATGTAATGATCTAGGCTTCAACCGATGCCCAGCCGGACAACGATAGGTGTCACTCTCCCGATCATACTCAAACCGCTCTTCCCCAAAGATATTCTGCTTTTCTGTACGCTTCAATGAAATTTCCCTCAAGTCCGGCATGTGGGCCTCTACTCCTCTATCATGACAGGCCAAAAAGTTCTCGATCGTCCCGTATTTGCTGTCGGCCACCACCGTATCCGCATTGATCCCTGTATTTAAACGGTGGCTCTCTATCAGAGGAATCATCTCATGCGCTTCATTGACATCTCCTGTTGTCGTCTCGATCGCCGTGATCACTTCACTCCGCTCATCCACGGCCCGATGTACCTGATAGGAGAGTTTGGGCTTGCCACGATTCACTATCGATGCATCCGGATCGGTCGTTGAAATGTATCGGCTGTTCTCTTTAACGTATCTCCTGGAGGAATCCGTGCTCTCGCTCTTTTCCTCTAATCGTGCTTCCAGCTTCTTGTAGCCCTCCTGGAGTTGAACCTTCAACGATCGCGTGTCGATCACGGAGTTGTTCGATGCATCCGCATCCACCAGGCTCGAATCCACAAAGATCTTTCTGCCGTCCACTAACCCCGCCTCCACACATTGCCACACCATTCGCTCAAAGAACCCCCTAAACGCTTCCACTCCCCACCGCGCCCTGGCTTTACTCAAAACACTGTGATCCGGCACCTCACTGTCTATGTCGTACCCTAAAAACCATAGCCAGTCTAAACGCATGGGGATCGTTTCCATTAACTCTCGTTCCGATCGAACATTGTAAAGAACTAACAGCAACATCATCTTCAGGATTACAGGAGGGGGAATGGACACATTCCCGTTGCCCCCATAGGTGTCTCTGACCTCTGCATAGATGAAGTTAAAGTCAATCTGCTCTTGAATCCTTCTCAGAAGGTGTGTCCGGGGAATCCTTTGTTCCAGGTTCATATGATGATAGAAGATCTTCGGCTGAATTCCTGTCTGTTGTCCCATCATGGCAATATCTCCATTCCAGATTTGTGCTGCCATGCTTATAGCTCGAATGTATAATCGTTGCAAGTATCATTTGGGCAACAGCCCGTTGAGACCTGACCCCTTTGACTTTTTTCCAAAATCAACGATGTGAATGAAAAGGCTTATCGTAGTCAATCAAATACTCCTGTAGTAAAACTGGCTCCTCTACCATCGAGATCGCAATTTCTAAATGTTATCGAATCAGTTTTCAGCGGAATGGCCGCGGCAATAATTCAAAATAGTGATTATGAATCAGTTACTGATGCAAAAAAAGCAATTGACAGATATCTCAGAGAACGGAACGAATATTTTCAGAAATACCCTAAAAGAGCTGGAAACAAAATTTGGGGTAATGAGTTAGTTGTTCCAGTTTTCAAAATAGGGCAGAATTGCAAAAATCACAAATGGCGGTAAAATATAATTTTAATCAAAGTTTGACTATAAAAGGGTCTAACTATCCCGCTTCAGTGGACGGAAGGGGCCTAGTTCTGTCGATGGTCTTCTGCATTTTCTCAATGTAAAAATGCAAATTTATAGCGCTGATGTATTACCCTCTTCCGCCAATGAGCGGGAAAACGTAACCAACTCTTTCTAACGTTAATCTTCAAATCTTACCATGTTCAATTCTTGTTGACTTGAGGTGAAGTCCTCATCCCCTCTTCTGAAGATAACTTCCTGTACTCCTCGTTTTTGAAAACCCTGCCCCGATGCAACACTTCAACCAGTAACAAACGGAACGAATCCGGGAGTTGATTTGATTGTCAGATCGTAATTTCTTGGAAGACGGAGGAAACTCGATGAAAAGAGCTCTGTTTCCAAAACCATCAATGAGTCCTTCCCTTCTCCCCAGAGTGAACAAAAATGACCCCTTTATTTTCAGGGAATTCAATTTCGATCATCCCCGCTAAAATCTCCTGTCTTTAAGGTTGATAAAAGGGCAGGGAAATCCATATAGGCCGTCGATAAATTTCTATATACCACCTCTCCTCTAGGAAATATCATGGTTTTCCCTCTTCCTTTTCTTTTATAAAAAGGGTTTTAAGAAATGGTGGTAGAAGAAAATGTTTTATTTTCCTTCTTTTCTCGTCTGCAACTGCTCAATTGCAACCTTCACACCTGTCTGCATCCGCTCAATAGATTCAGCTAGAGCACCAACCTCCCCTTTCTCCTTGATCTGGATGGGGGTATCCCATTCACCCATGCTGATTTTATCAGCAACTTCTGAAAGGTAACGAATGGGGCGAATCAAGGAACGGGCGTAAAAATAGATCCTGATCAACAAAACAAGGACAACACACAGAATAACTACATAAAATATTTTGATTTTATCCTCATACCCTTCCAAAGAGCTTTTCTCGATCTGGTTCATTCTCCCTTCAATGGTTTTTGTGGGTCTAGAAAATTCATCGATATAAGTGGTTGCTGCGACAATGAGGTCTGTATCTTTTACATGGGCTAAATACATATATTTGGAACGTATTCTACCGTCTGCATCCTTCCAATCATAATAACCATAGGCTGGCCCTTTCAGGCTGGCTTCCAGAATCTTCCAGAAGGCAGGGAGTTTAGTGGAAAGATCGTGCAAGTCTGACCCTACGATTTGGGGATTGACATGGAAGTAGTTAATACCCATATTATCGTGGACGGCTGTGTAACCTGTCTCTCCGACTTTCTGCACAGCAATCGATTTAAGCCATGGATCTCTCAGTAATTCCTCCCTTTTAACCCTGGGATGCGTTTTAATAAAAAGCTCAATCTCCGCAGCTACATCGATTGCCTTCTCCTTGATCATCCTCTCTCCCATTTGACCCAGCGAGGACTTGAACTCATTTAAGGAGGCAGAGGTTAATTCCTTCAGACTTTCGGATCCAATGTCTTTAACACTGGTCATCCGAAATTTCCCCAAATCCACACTGAAGAATACGATGACCCCGATGATTAAAAAGGCCACAAAAATAGGGATTAAAGTCCCAATTAATAATTTTGGTAACAGACCTAACCCGCTTCTCTTTTTCACCGCCATAAGATCCCTCCTTTTAAAGTGCCCTGCTCAGAGGACAGGGTTTTAGGATTGTTTTTTATTTCTTGAGTGAGAGAAACTCCATTATGGTTTTTTTAAACTCTTTCCTCTTTTCGTCATGAGGAATCTCTTCCCCCAGTGCCTCGACGAATGATAATAATTTATCCTGTGGGAAAGAATCTCTTTTTTCCCCGAATTCAGCAAGTTTATGATCGATGACAAAAGGAGAAACTGCTCCCATAATCTTCCTTAACTCATTCTCAGCCACGGAGAAAAAATTCTCTTGTATCGATTTTTTCTTAACAGGTTTTTGTTCACCCACTTCTTTCATTAACCCTGCTTGGACGAGTTGATAAATCGCCTTGATAACTCTAAACTCATCCCAATTAAGAACGCTCGCAATTTCTGATACATTTCTCGCCCCGTTTGACAAAGCCAATACACTCCATTGATCCCCACTGAGGGTTTTATTTTCTCCATCGTTCAGAGGGGAAGAACAGAAAATGGCGCTGTTAGAAGGGATCACCTCACGGATTCTCTCCCACTCCATTTTTTTCGAGGACCAATTTAACAGTAACTGCTCGTAAGGAATAGGAATGGTTCTTTCGGGAGGGGGTTCATCTGGCTCAAACGTAATTCTGCCCATTTTCCATTCCATAATGGTAAAAAATCCATATTCTCCGAAAGAATTAGGGGTCTTCGCGTGAACAATATTACCTATTTCTAAATACATTTCTCCGTTCTCTTTGCCTTTGAAAGATACTTTTCCAGTCTTCTTTCCCATCAATAAGGGTTTGAGAATGTCAAGAAGTTCTACCTGGGAAAGATCGCCTAAGAGTAATTCAAACATAAAATTCTCAAATTAAAGATTGTACGTAACACTTCTTCGAGGAAGCGGTTTTCATATTGAAAGTGTTTTCACTTCTCCCGCCCCCATCACCTGTAAAATATTTTCTGTTGAACCTATTATTTCTTTTTTGAGATCCTTTTGAGATTGAATCAGAAGAAGCAAACATTTCAGTTTCAAAAATTCACTACTGTCCATGAAACGTCTAACTACCCTCTCTACTTCTGAAGGAGATATTTCCCTTAAGTGGGTTAAAGCCCCACGGAACTCATCTTCCTTATATCGCTCCGTGATATCATATTCTCGCAATCGCATGCAGGATTGGAGGTTGTCAATTAATGTAGCCTCGCCTGACAAGACAAAGAGGGAGACACTCCGCATCCCATTCCGAATTACCTCTCGTCTCTGCTCGCACTCCAAATCAAATCGGGTTTTGTAGTCGAGCTCGCACAGATTCCGCAGATTTCTTAGGAGAATGATCTGATTCTCCTTAGAATGAAACCATGGAAAGGGGATACGATGACGGTACGCCTTAAAATATTCTCCGCTATCTTTTAGCTTTCTCTTTGCTTCGATCTCCTGCAATGTGTATTCGAATTTCGAGTACAAACTCTTGGCCAAGAATGCAAATTCCATGATCTCTCTTTCGCGCTGGGAGTCCCGGTGATAATACTGCCTGTATTTACCTTCCAGGAGTTGCTTGACTCCCATGACCTTTATGAGTTGGTCTTGAATTTGTTTATAGGTTTGGCGAATATCGGTAATGATTTCCATTGGAACAGTCCTCTCCTCGGAAATCATCAAGCATAACTCCCGAAATTGATCCATCGCCTCCCTAAGGTCAAAATGGGTATTCTGCATGATTCGTTCTAAACTTGCCACATATGCTTGAAAACTCCCCCTCTCCACGGTTTACCCCCAAATATGTCTGTTCAAATTTCCTCTTTCAATACGATGCATCTTGATGATCTCTATTCCATTTTTTTTATCCCGAAAGCGCCTTTATCCCCTCTCTAATTTTTCGCTTACAACCCGTTTAAACGCTTCGACCACTTCAGGATCGAATTGTTTGCCTGTTTTGTCTACGATCTCCTGAAATGCCTCCCAGGGCGGCATGCCTTTGCGGTAGGGACGGTCAGTCGTCATCGCATCATAAGCATCCGCTACGGCGATCACACGAGCCCCCAATGGTATCTTATTGGTGCCCCCATTATTATTCTCAAGTGTGTCCGTAAAATACTTGTGGTGGGCGACAACAATTGGGACAACCTCTTTAAGCACTGACCCTACGGAAGAAAGGATATTGGCGCCCTTCACCGTATGCAAATCCATAAGCTCCTTTTCCTCCGTGCTAAGTTCAGCAGCCTTGCTTAAAATCTCGCCACTAATTTCAATTTTTCCAATGTCATGCAGTAAGCCCGAGACCCTGATGTTTTCAACCTCTGGCCGGGGCAACTCCATGGCAATCGCAATATCTGTCGCCAATTCCGAGACCCTAACAGAATGACCCTTCGTGTAGCGATCTGTGGATTCAAGGTACTTCGAGAGGATTTCTAAGACGCCAATATATGCATTTTTTAATTCTTTGACCCGTTGTTCATTTTTTTCATACAGAGTCCCAACCGTGAAACTCACCAGGATGAGAAACCCACCCCATGAGGAAAGCTGCGCCACTCCTGTTAGTATTTCCTTACCATCAAGAAAACGCCGAGGAAAGACCAAGACGCAGATCAGCACTGCAAGAATGGAGAAGACGGCGGCAAGGACTCCCATCCGACGCCCAAGAAAATACCCTGCCGTAAGCACGGGAAGATAATAAAAGTTTAGGATGATAAACTTTTCTTCAACGAGGTATGTACCAATCAAGGCAGCCATAAGGATAACGGCAACCAAAATCTTTTCAAAATGTCGCAGAATGAATTGCTTGAATTGTTCCATTACTGTCTCCCCTGTCTTGTGGCCGCACCCGCATCCCCACCAATGTCAACGCTTGCGAGCACACTCGGCCCATGCGACTTGACTGAAGACTCAAACCACCAGAGCCTCAACCCACAAATATGCTTCGTTTTAGATATTCGAAACCGAATTGCCATTTGAATGAAGCCACAGTAACCCGGTTCGTCCCTTATAATTCTTTTTGCAGCAAGGATGATGCCAAGTATCCAAGAAATCTGTAACCATTTGAAAGTTTAGGGATTTTTAAGATCATTTCTTGATTGGAAGATTTATTAGTAGAACAAAAACTGTCTCCGCTCTACGAATATATTAAACTCTTTTTTCCTCGTTTCCAAAAATTCAAAGAAAAGTACTTATTGATTTTCGTTTATTCCTGGCCAACGCAAAAATAGTGATCTAACTTTTCATTTACCTAAAAATAATTATTGTGTTTGTTATGACAAAAAATGGCATTTTTTGCTCTTCCCTGAAATCCAATTTCTAAATATTCCCTTGAAAATCAAATAGATTAGCTGTCAACCCGCTGTTGGCACTGAAATTGCCCATAGAAATGTAAATATCCCAAAGTGAAATCTCCCACACTGGATGGAGGTAGTCCAACAGGAAATAAGCCTTTAGTGGCAGAGATGGATAATAAGTCATTTATGTCGTTTCCTAACAAATTGAATTCGGCGTCCCCTGAGTCTATTTCAGGAAAAGATGGTGTTTTTATGGAAGAAGACAGAAATGGCCTCTCAGGGTTGTTGCAAAATGGCGAGCCGGACTTAACTAAATCTGGCAAGCGGGGAAATGACTTTATTGAATCAGAAAAGAAGGACAATCCGATTGATTCCTCTCTAAAGAAAGATGAAGTGAAACCAACCGAATCCAAAAAGGAGGGCCTCCAAAGTGAGCAGGGACCGTCCTTCATGGGTTCTTTTTTAATTGAATTGGTCCATAGTATCAAGAAGGCTCTCGCCTCCATTTATCATGATACAGTTTTGGCAATGGACAAATATGACGATGTGGAAATTAGAAAACGTTCTCATGCTCAGGTGAAAGAGGAGATCAAAAAGATTGATTCCGTTCTGAACAGTCTTCTAAATTTCATCAACGTCACTACCCCCATTACAAAGACGAACACCCTATATGTGATCCTCGAAGAAATCTTAGAGGTCAATGATAAACAGCTTCGACAGAAAGATATCAAGATCTATAAAAAATATGAAAAGGACCTCCCTGACACCTATATTCACCCAGAACAGGTGAGGTTCATTTTACATTCCGTTCTTCAGTACGCCATCCTTTCAACGCCTCCGAACGAAACCATCGGATTTTTAATGAAATCAAGTGATAATGGAGCGGGTGCCGAGAAGACTTTGCCCGAGGATAAACGGGGATATATTGAGGTGATGATAGGTTTCGATGGAGACGGGAAGCCGGTTGACCAATCAGAGAATTTATCGGAAGTTCCACTGGATCAGACTAAAGGGATGGCCGATTTAATATTGAAATTAGCGAAGGATATTCTCGAAAGAAACCATGGGGTGATGATAGAAACCCGGAAACGATCGGAGACGATCCTTGTTCTGAGATTCCCCATTGAGAGAAGAAAAGTAGTCTATTATGAGCCCATCGTCCTATGAAATAAGATGCGAATTTGGCAATAGAAAAACCTGAGGGTATAAGGAGATAATGGAGGAATTATTCGATAGCAGAGAGAGAAGAAGCCATCCCCGATTTATTATTGATTTGCCCCTCGAATATCGGGTTATGGATGGATCGTGTTTACGTGGAGGGATTGTTGCCAATGCTAGCGAGGGAGGCTTTCTTATCGAAGCAGTCAGAGACATCCCTGTTGGTACGGAATTAAATATTGCTGTCCTGTTCCCAAAGGGGTTTGAATTGGCTAACTTCCACGTGGTGGCGAAGATTGTGTGGAAAGAACCTTATTGGAAAGAAGACTTGAAAGGAGACTCCTACTGGAAAGGATACCAGTATGGATCAGAATTTATTCAGATATTGGAGGAGGATCGTTGGAAACTGAACTTCCTTCTTGGTGGCCGATTTAATTTGGAGGAGATGCCCACAATTAATGAAGTTCACACTGATAAGGAGACGGAGTTTTAATCAAAGTAAAGGAACAAACACTCCTCGGCATTTGGGGAAAAAGATTTGGGGTGACATTGATGATATTCATAATATTTTTTCATTCTGGAAACAATAGATAAAATAGCGGGGGAAACTTTTTGCCCCAAACTTTCTTTCGGATCGGCCTAGCGAGCAAAAAATAAAATTAATAATAATAAGGTATTGAGGAGCAAAAGCTTTAAAATAATACGGACTGTGGGGTGGCTTGAGCAAGATGATAACATATAAAGTTCTCTATAAGAATTATAAGCTTAAAAAAGGCGAGCTTATGGGCGTATTAGTGGAGAGAAGGAAAGATTTGAGGGGAAAAAGCCTACTTGAATCTGGTTTGAGCTGGGCAAAATCGATGTTTGGCCAAACGGTGAAAAATAAACATGCGATCTTTGTTGTCCCCCATGAGTTGAACTTGAAAAAGGATTCCTAGTGCCCGCGGAGAAGATGACCTTCAGTAAGGAGGAATTTTGGGAAAGGAGAAGAAGTTCACATTACGATTTTTTCGGTTTAGTCCATCTAAAAGACTAATACAAACGCATTAAGTAATGTTACATAGCCTACGAATCTTTTGACAAGACCATGAGCGAGTTGTTTTACAAACGACAGACCAAAGATTATCAAGGTTTTCAAACCAACGGTTGGTGGTGGATTCATAGCGAACACTGCGCCAAATCCGTTCTTGCACGTTTAATCCCGGTTGATACGGGGGTAAATATTCGATATGGAGCCTCGGATGTTTTTTAAGAAATTGTTCGATGGGATCGCCTCTGTGCCAGCGGGCCCTGTCGACATAAAGCCAAATGGTATATTCTTTAAACCTTCCATAGAGGTGGCGCAAAAGTTTGAGAAACCCTTCTCTATCCCCCCGTTTTGTCTGAATCATGCCATAGCGTCCAAGCAAAGGATTGACCCACCCAGAGATATTCAAGCGGATACGATGCTGGCTGGTGGTGGGAATCTTAAGACGCTTTCCTTTCTTCGCCCAGCCCCGGCTAAGCCTGGGGTGCATCGTAAAGCCTGTCTCATCCTGGAATACAATTGTCTCTTTTGGCCCCAGGGACTCAAGTTTTTTTTAAAGCCCGCTGGAACTTTCGGGCTTCTTGGCTTTGTGCTTGAAGATAAGAATAACTCGCTCTCTTTAACCGATAACCCAAATGATGCATCCAGCGTTGGGCTTGCCGCACCTTCAGGTTTATCCCGAAAGACCGCTTCAGATGAATCGCAACCGTTGGCCCATCCCATTGAGTCCGGTTTAAACCAAATTCCCGCGGAGACTTCTCTAAGTGTCCCTCCAGCACCCTTTGAATCTTTGTCTCTAACCGTGAAGGCCTTCCCGATCTTGGCTTGGATTTTAAGAACTCTAAGCCGTCTTTGTTCACCCCGTGAATCCATCGGCTTAAACTCATCCGGGTCAACCCTAACACCTCGGTTATCCATCCCGGACGTTGCCCTTCAAGCACCAGGAGTAAGGCGGCTATCTTTATGCCTATCCAAGCCCCTGATATTTGTTCGGCTAATGCTAATAAACGCTCTTTATTGGCCTCTTTATGCTCTAAGATTAATGTGGGATTTTTCATGCCCACATATTAACATAAATAAACTGCTATGTCACTTTATTTAGGACGTTCGTATTAATTAGTTGTGAAATAAATCCAATTATCAAAAATCATAGGCAGGATCAGAAATGATTCTGCCTTTCTTGCTTAAACATTGCATTCCGTAATCGTTGATTTATACTGGCCTCATAGATTGTAGATAGGTAGGTGAACTCGCCAAATGTTGCTATCAACCTGCTCCAAAAATCTCGAAAAGGAAATTTCATTTAGTACTTCCTGAAATCCTCAAGAGTGAATTTCAAGATCAGCACGAGGATTACAATTGATAATCAGCAATTTCCTAAGATAAAAAACAGAGCCATTTTCGGCTCTCCTGAGGTGGCAGGGAGGGCAGAGGTGCTGCGGCGAACCTAAACGGGCACGAAACTGGAAACGGTAGATACAGCCAAGGGAATACCTAAGGTAACTCACTATTCTCTGACCCTACGATTGCATAATGCAATCAAAAAACGTCATAAATCTTATTGCTGCGAAATTCTATTTGTTTCTGGAAACCATTAAATATCAAACTGTTACATGAATTAATTGTTTTTGGCATTGAAATTGCTCATATCAGGGCAATAGAAAAAACCCTGATTCATATTTAGCGATAAAGCCAAACCACGAGTAATCGTGGGACGGAAAGCCATGGGTCCCAGATTTATGGGATAGCCAGGTTGCCGAAATCAAATCAAAGGAACCGGGTTACCGTGGCTTCATTCAAAATGGTAATCCGGTTTTTATTTTAAGGAATTGGGATGAGGTCTGAACGATGGCAAAAAGTAAACAATTAATGGTAGGCATACAGCATCTTAGAGCCAATTGGTTTTCATTCAGATTACTATATCTAAGAGCATTGATAAAAGCATTTGGCCTAATCGGCAGACTGGAAAATAAGTTCCTTTACTAAAAGAGGAGGTACACCATGTTTACGGGTGAAGAGCTGATGCAATGGATAGAACATTTTGGTCGGTGGAACGTACAGGAATTTGTAGCTAGAAGACAAGATATGGGAGATGTGCTCACTTATCTCCGGGCGGAGAGGGTCCTAGAAATGGTCAAGGCCATGCCATTTGTGACCGCAGACACAGTTAGTTTTGAAAAGAGGACAAGTCTGACCCCTACCACTGAGGGGTCAGAATTATGTGCAGAAGATGGATTGATTCTGAACCTTGTGTGAATTAATGGGTTGGAAGAAATTAAGGCAAGGGTATGCTCAGATAAAATCTCGACTTAAAAGCAACCGGATCGGAGCATAGAGAATGGGTGTCTCCTATAAAATACTTATCGTGGATGATAAAGAACAGGTACGCAATTTCCTCATATCCTTGTTTTCCAAATACGGCCATAGCTGCGAAACGGCAAAAAATGGAATAGAAGCTTTAGAAAAACTCAAGAAGAATTCCTTTGATTCAGCGGTAATTGACATTGTCATGCCTCTTATGGATGGGATTACTCTTACCAAGGAATTGTTAAAATTATATCCTAGGTTTCCCGTCATGATCATGACTGGGCAGGATAATGAACATTCCGCTTCGTCAGCCATGGCTGCAGGAGCTCGGGAATTCATAAAAAAGCCCTTTTCCATCGACGAAATTATCCTCCGTTTTGATAAAATGATGCGTGACCTTAAAGGAGAGGAGGAGTTGCTGGCTCTTTCCCTCACAGATGAGCTTACGGACCTGTATAATCGGCGGAAATTCTTTATTTTGACAGAACAGTGTTTTAAGGTAGCCGTTCGGAAAAAGAAAAGGTGGATGCTCCTTTATATCGATATAGATAACTTAAAATGGATCAACGACCACTGCGGACATAGCGAGGGAGACCAAGCATTAATAGGCCTGGGCAGCATCCTTAAAAAGACCTTTCGGGAGTCGGATGTCATTGCTCGGATTGGAGGAGATGAATTTGCGGTTCTATTAGAATCCACTGACGGGAGCGATGAGATTCTTATGACTCGCTTGTATGAAAACATAAGGGATTATAATGCCAGAGTGTCCCAAGATTATGTGTTATCGATCAGTGTGGGAGCTGCTCAGTTTGATCCTGAATATCCTATTTCGATAGATAAGCTCCTATCTAAGGCGGATAGCTTGATGTATGCCCAGAAACGGAGAGCGAAGGAAATGCTTCAAGGGAAAAACCAGAGACCATCACCCTCAGATTTCCTATTGAAACAAGACACGAATTTGCTAATAGAGAAAAAGGAGGTATAAGAAGACGATAGAAGAATCAATTATCGACAGAGAGAGAAGAACCCATCCCAGGTTTATTATTGATTTGCCCCTTGAATATCGGGATGCGAATGACTCCTGTTTACGTGGAGCGATTGTTGTGAATGCAAGTGAGGGAGGTTTTCTCATCGAATCCACCAGAGACATCCCTGTTGGTACGGATTTAAGTATCACTGTCCTGTTTCCAAAGGGGTTTGAATTGACTAACTTCAAAGCGGTGGCGGAGATTGTGTGGAAGAAACCTTATTCGAAAGAAGATTTGAAAGGAAACCAGCACTGGAAAGGATACCAGTATGGATTAGAGTTTATTCAGATATTTGGTGAGGATCGTTGGAAACTGAACCTTCTTCTCAGTGGCCGATACAATTTGGAAGAGATGCCCACAATTAATGAAGTCCACACTGATAAGGAGGCGGAGTTTTAATCAAAGTAAAGGAGGTAAGACTCCATGGCATTTGTGGAAGGAGATAGATTCAAGCATAAGTTAACCGGGCAATTATATGAGGTGAAAGTAATTAAAGATGATACAATTGTTTTAGGGTCGGAAGATACATCTTATAGGATGTGGTTTGGTGAAGCAGATTTGGAATTATTTTTCGAGATGGTAGAGAAAAGAACAAGGGGCTAAAAAAGTAAGTCAATATTCAGTTCTCAAAGAGCGAGGCAGGGTCAGTAAGGGTCCTGCCTTTTTTATGCACATTTCTAATCGTAATCGTCGACATTGGGGACTGTATTGGATTGAAGACTTGTAGGTGAATTCCTCAATTTAGGCTCTCCAATATCCTCAGAGGGCGAAGGGGACATCCTATATTCTTTTTGTCGAGAGAAAAAGTGAGAGTTCGAAAAATATTTTTCAAGACAACTCCTTAGAAAGAGATCTCTTCATTCGCCGACACTTCTGCATCAAATCCTCATAGCCTGTTTCGGATTTTAGCCTTACTCAACGATTCTCTTGCCGCAAACAATACCTGCATCTCACCGGTACCGTTATTCGGTGTGCCACAGCCTGTCGACACCTGGCCCCTTATGTCTTTTCCAGACTCAAACGCAGGGCGGGAATTCGACTTCGCAGATAAAAATATCGATTCCCTTTAGCGGCAGTTGTGTTAACATTGATCATCGCGAGATTAAATTCTGAGGAGAATTTATGGCTGGAGAGTACAAGCGGGCATATGAGGAATCAATTCATCACCCTGAAGCATTCTGGGAAAAAGCAGCAAAAGAGATCCACTGGTACAAGCCCTTTGAGAGAATTCTCGATGGGTCGAGCAAACCTTTTTACCGATGGTTTCAAGGAGGCGAATTGGGTACTTGCTACAATGCAGTTGACTACCATGTTGATCGAGGAAGAGGGGATCAATGGGCCATCATTTATGATAGCCCCGTAACAGGAGAGATAAGAAGAATCACGTATCGGGAGCTGCTCAATTCGGTAGCAAGATTTGCAGGAGTTTTGTCTGAGTATGGAGCGAAGAAGGGTGACAGGGTGATCATTTATATGCCGACAATTCCGGAGACTGCCATTGCCATGCTTGGGTGCGCACGAATTGGTGCGATTCACTCCGTCG
Source organism: uncultured delta proteobacterium (assembly GCA_963827685.1). GTDB lineage: Bacteria > Desulfobacterota > BSN033 > BSN033 > UBA1163 > UBA1163. The sequence goes on from CAWHBU010000006.1 coordinate 34,440, forward strand.
TTTTTGGAGGATTTGCGCCGAAGGAACTTGCTGTAAGAATTGACGACGCAAAGCCGAAACTTTTGATATCCGCCTCCTGCGGCTTTGAAGGTGAAAAGCTTATCGAGTATAAGCCTCTGTTGGACAAAGCTTTGGAAATAGCCAATCATAAATTGGAGAGGTGCATTATTTATCAACGAAAACAATCACAGGCCACATTGATCAAGGGCAGGGACGTTGATTGGAAGGAAGCGGTGTCAAAGGCATCGATGAAGGATTGTGTGCCTGTTGCCTCCACTGATCCCCTCTACATTTTATATACTTCAGGCACCACGGGCGCTCCAAAGGGCATCGTTCGTGATCACGGAGGTCACGCTGTCGCCCTCAAGTGGAGTATGAAATATGTCTACGGAGTTGAACCCGGAGATGTCTATTGGGCGGCTTCCGATGTGGGCTGGGTCGTTGGCCATTCCTATATGATCTATGGCCCTCTGCTCCACGGATGCACGACTGTGATGTATGAAGGAAGACCCGTGGGAACACCCGATCCAGGAGCCTTCTGGAGAGTTGTTTCGGAGCATCAAGTGAAGGTACTTTTTACAGCACCCACCGCAATTCGAGCGATTAAAAGGGAAGACCCGAAGGGAGAATTTATCAAAAAGTACGATCTCTCTCCCTTGAAATATCTTTTCATTGTGGGCGAGAGACTGGATCCGGATACCTACTATTGGGTGAGCGAGTTGTTGAAAAAACCTGTGATTGATCATTGGTGGCAAACCGAAACAGGATGGCCCGCCGCTTCGAACTGTATGGGATTAGAACCCTTTCCGATAAAACCAGGATCAGCCACAAAGCCCGTACCAGGATATCAGGTGGAAATCTTGGACAACAAAGGTGAGGTCCTTCCACCCGAGACAGAAGGGATTGTTGCGATCAAGTTGCCCCTTCCCCCAGGATCTCTTGTTACACTATGGAAAGATGATTCAAGGTTCAAGGAGTCTTATCTCGATACATACCCCGGATACTATTATACAGGAGATGGAGGCTATTTTGACGGAGATGGATATCTCTATATTATGGGCCGGGTGGATGATGTGATCACTGTCGCCGGCTATCGGCTCTCAACGGGAAGAATGGAAGAGGTGATTGCTAACCATTCGGATGTGGCGGAGTGTGCCGTCGTCGGCTCTGCGATAGGGTTCCCCGTTGGATTTGTAGTATTAAAGTCAGATGTTACAAGAAATCCGAACCAGATCGTGAAGGAGCTTTTAAAAATGGTCAGGGATAAGCTTGGAACGTTTGCTTCTTTGAAGCAGGCAGTTGTTGTGAAACGGCTGCCCAAAACGAAATCAGGAAAAATTCTGAGAGGAACAATGAGAAGAATTGTGGATGGGAAAAAATACACCATTCCCTCGACCATCGATGATCCAACCATTCTAAAGGAGATTGAGAAAGCCGTTAAGATGATTCAGCAGGATAAAAACACGTAAGAATTTAATTACCACGGAAAGGGGGCGTTGACACATAGGGGACATTGGTTCTAAAACAACATGACGGGCGGAGCAGAAGGATGTAATGTGCCAATATGCCAAGACAGCCAAGACTGGATGCTCCTGGAGCCTTGCATCATATAATAGGACGGGGCATCGAACGGACAAGCATATTCCGCACTGGTCGAGACTGGGAGGTTTCCTTAAAAGGATAGCAGGTTCGTCTATGGCCTGGGAGCTAATGTTCCTTATGCCCAACCACTTCCATTTATTGCTTCGGACGGATCGGCAATTTATTCTGAAGAGTATGGGGCCCCTCCAAAAAAAACTTTTTTAGCTTGACAATCCTGGGCGATCTATGTCATTAATTTATAAATTTTTTCTCTTTCAATTTTCCTGATCTTTACCCAAACTCGGGAGGAATAGTGAATGACGCGTAAGATCTTGGCGGTGGGGATGATATGGCTCTTGTCTTCCGGATGCCTGCCCCACCCAGGCTCTCTCTCTGAAAAAAAAGATACTATCTCTCCCTCTACAAAAAATGAGGCTCCTCTCTCTGCTCAAAAAGAATTGGAAAAGTCCCCTTCTCAGGAACTGCCTCCCTCTCCCAAAGAATCTGCTCCAGCCTATTCTTCACCTTCGACGGAAAACCAGGTTGTATGGAGCCTGGATCTTCCGATCAGTGACGAATCCAATGACGATTTCACTCTCGAGGTCTTCCCGAAAGATCGCCAAAAACAAGGGCAGGAATTCGATATCCCTATTGTGATCAATGCGAAGGTGGAACAATTCATTCAACACTTTCAGACGAAGGCCAGGAAGGTGTTCACCCTTTGGCTGGCGCGGTCAGAAAAATATATCCCCTCCATGAAGAAACTCCTGAAGGAGAATGGTCTTCCAGAAGACCTCGTCTATTTGGCGCTTATCGAGAGTGGCTTCAATCCTTATGCCTATTCCAGGAGCAAGGCATCCGGTCCCTGGCAATTCATTTACCTCACAGGGAGAAGATATGGGTTGAGGTCAAACTGGTGGATTGATGAGAGGAGAGATCCCGAGAAATCGACCATCGCTGCGGCCAAATATCTCAAAGACCTTTATGATATGTTTGAATGTTGGTATCTCGCCGCCGCCGGTTACAATGCCGGCGAAAAAAAGATTGCCACCGCGATGAAACGTTATGGGACAGAGGACTTCTGGGAATTAACAAAATATCGATACCTGAAACGGGAGACAAAAGACTATGTCCCCCAGATGATTGCCGCTGCGCTCATTGCGAAAGATCCGGAGAAATATGGATTCGTCGGCATCGAATACCAAGAGCCCCTCCGTTATGAGAAGGTGAAGGTGCCCGAGGTCACCGATCTTCGTCTGATCGCCCAGGCCTGCGAAGTGACCGTTGATGAGATAAAGAACCTTAATCCCGAGCTGTCGAGATGGTGCACCCCTCCAAACTTTCCCGACTATGAGATTAAAATTCCCTTTGGAAAGAAGGAGCCTTTCTTAAGAAATTTTGAAGCCCTTTATCCCGGTGAAAGATTCCAATTCAAAACCCATATCGTCAAAAAAGGGGACACCCTTTCAAAAATTGCCAAACTTTACCGGGTCGGCCTGGAACCGATCCTTGAGATCAACCGATTGAATAAGAAGAGCCGCCTCTCCACAGGGATGAATCTTCTCATCCCCCTGCCGAAAGATCCGGATCCAAAACCGCGTAGCATAGCTAAGAAAAAATCTGATGGAATAGACCAACATCCAACCGCCTTTTGAGAACTTTTTTATGAAACGGTAAGGTAAACTTAAGGGACAATTGGGGACAGTTCCAACATCATTTGACAATCCAAGTAAAAAAAGATAGATTATGAAAACAATTAATTTTAATAATCTTAAGGAGCAAACGATGTACAAGAAAATGGCTAAAAGTTTGGGGTTGGGTCTCATCTTTGTTGTCCTTCTCTTTGGCCTCTTTTTCTGTATGAATAACGACCGGGCCAACTCCCTCAGCAACACGAAAGATGACAAGGAAAAGATGACAACGACGAAGTCCCTCGGCAGGGCCTTTGTGGAAGTGGCCAAGAAAGTTCAACCTGCTGTGGTCAACATTACCACAGAAAAAACCATTACGATGAGACCCTGGGATAGATACGGAGAAGACTTCTTCAGGGGAAGTCCATTTGAGGACTTCTTCAAGGGTTTCGGTTTTTCACCCCGAGAAAAAGGAAAGGAATACAGACATAAACAGAGAAGCGGAGGGTCGGGGGTCATTGTTGATAAAGAAGGCTATATTTTGACGAACAATCACGTGGTGGAGGATGCAGAGAAGATCAAAATACGTCTTAATGACGGAAGAGAGTTTACGGCAACGCTCAAAGGCCAAGATTCAAGGACAGATCTTGCCGTCCTCCATATCAAAGCCAAAGATCTTCCCGTCGCCACGTTGGGCGATTCAGATAATTTAGAGGTTGGAGAATGGGCCATTGCCATTGGAAGCCCCTTTGGCCTGGAGCACACGGTCACGGTGGGAGTGATCAGTGCGAAAGGCCGGTCGGGATTGGGAACGGGAAATTATGAAGATTTCATTCAAACCGACGCTTCCATCAATCCAGGCAACTCCGGAGGTCCCCTGATCAATATCGACGGAGAGGTGGTCGGCATTAATGCCATGATCATCCAGCCTGGCACAGGGATCGGATTTGCCATTCCCATTAATATGGCCAAACAGATCTTGAGCGATCTCATCAAGCAGGGCAAAGTGGTCCGGCCGTGGCTGGGCATCGGCGTACAAGACCTCACGCCTGAGATGGCGGAACAATTCCAAGTGAAAGAGAAGGAGGGAGTTCTGGTCGCACAAATCCATCAAGGAACCGGTGCCGAAAAAGCGGGGCTCGTTTCGGGGGACATCATCAAATCGGTGGATGAGAAAGCCATTAAGAACACCAATGAACTCATTAAAGAAATCCAAAAGAAAAAGGTGGGCCAAAAAGTAAAGCTTAACGTGGTCAGGGATGGAAAGCCCATGAACGTTGAGGTCACCACCACTGCGATGCCAGACAAACCAGAGGCCTTGAAGGAAAAAGAGAGTGAAGAAAAATTGGGAGCAAGGATTCAAGAACTTACCCCTTCACTGGCTGCACGATATCGAATCTCGGGCGAGATAAAGCGTGGTGTTGTCATCGTCGGTATTGAAGAGGGCAGCCCTGCCGATGATATGGGCCTTCAGGAAGGGGATGTCATCCTGGAGATCAACCGAAAAAAGATCGAGACGACCAAGGATTTTGAAAAAGCGATCAAGGATCTCAGCTTGGAGAAAGGGATTGTTTTCCGCCTTCATCGGAGGGGAAACACTTTTTATCATTCTTTCAAAAAATAACCTTAAGCGAATTTACCCCGTTAGAAAGATTGCCCCGCTGCTCTGCAACAGGATTAGATTTTAGAATAATTCCGGTGGGGTTTAATGCTCCGCTCGGTTTCGAGTCGCAACGACTGGAATTTCTAACGGGGTTTACCCCGCTGCTTTGACATACCTGATCCTCAAATCATAGAGGACATAGTCGATTACTTTTTCCTCCTCGGGGGTAAGATTTCCCTTTGTCTTTTCCTTCAACATCCCGATGAGGTCTATCGTCTGTTTGGCTGAGGGAAGGTTCTTAGCTGATTTTTGAGTGAATGGATCTTGAATCTCTCCTAACTGGATGAGAGCTGACGAACTTAAAGATAAGATGAAATGAGTAAAATCAATCTCAGGGAGGAGTGCTTCCTGAGCAGAAATATCCTCTCTGGAAGTTTCTTCAAACTTTCCCTCTTCATTGATTTTGGATTCCTCCTTCTCTTCCTTCTTGGCACTAAACCTCTTATCCTTTACAACAAAACCCTTTTCTTGTTCATCGTCCTTTTTATCATTTCCCATGGCATCCTCCTAAGAAATCAAGTCTATTCCTGTAAGTTTTTAATATAAAATTATTTAATAAAATCAATAAAATATAAAAAGTACTTGACTTTTTAACCATCCTTATTATATTCTATTGTTAGCACTCTAATAAAAAGAGTGCTAATCAATCTAAGGGGTGGTTTAAATGCCAATTCCACATCTTCCGGTTGTAAAGAATTCAATAGAAACCTATCTCGTTCAGATCAATCAATTTCCGCTCTTAAGTCAGGAAGAAGAATTTAAACTTGCCGTAAGATATCGTAAATACTACGATAAGGAAGAGGGGATTGAGGCTGCGCATAAGTTAATTACATCAAACTTAAGATTTGTTGTCAAGGTTGCTTTTGAATATAAGTCCTACGGGGCTAAACTCCAAGACCTCATCCAGGAGGGAAATATTGGTCTGATGATGGCGGTCAAAAAGTTTGATCCTCACAAAGGGTATCGGTTTATATCCTATGCTATCTGGTGGATCAGGGCCTATATTCAAAATTTTATCATAAAAACCTGGAGCCTCGTTAAGATCGGGACGACCCAAGCCCAAAAGAAGCTTTTCTATAAGATTGGAAAGGTAAGAAAGGCATTGGAATCCAATGGAGAGAACGAAAAGAAATACGAACTTCTGGCTCGCGATTTAGATGTGGCCAAAGAGGATATCGTTGAGATGGAACAGAGGATGTCTTCAAGAGACCTCTCCCTCGATGCTCCTTTTGACGAAGGCCAGGAACTCACCCACCTCGACCTTCTTAAAGAAGAATCTCCAAACCAAGAAGAGGCCTTCGCACAGGAAGAGGAAAAAAGGATTCGGGAACACGACGTTCAGAATGCAATGAAACGTTTAAACGAGAAAGAAGTCTATGTGATCAAAAATAGAATCATGGCTGAAGAACCCCTCACCCTTCAGCAAATTGGGGACCACCTCAAACTTTCAAGGGAACGGGTGAGACAGATTGAAGGTGAAGCATTAAAGAAGTTAAAAAGAGAATTCAGCACGAGATCAGAACTGCAAGTCTAACGGGGAGGGTTTCAGAATGCCTATTTATGAGTATCAATGTCACCAGTGTAATGAGGTCTTTGAGATCTTTCATAAAATAGATGAAGATTGTAAAGTAACCTGTCCTAAATGCCTTGGGCCAGCGAAAAAAATGATTTCAGCCACTAACTTTGTCCTGAAAGGGTCCGGTTTCTATGTGAACGATTACCCCTCAAAAAGTCGAAAGGAAGGGAAGAAGGCGGAGAAAGACGGGACGGAAAAAGGACAAAGTGGAAAAGCTGAAGAAAAAAGGGCAGAAAAAAAAGCGGATCCGAAATAAATTAAATCCCAATAATCAAACCCCAAATTACAAACAAATTCCAATTTCCCCAATTTCTAATAATCAAAATACCCCACGCCCTTACCCAGGGGAAGTTGGACTATTGGTCATTATTTGGTCCCGCAATGACGGGATTGGTGCTTGGGATTTGGTTAAATTTTGTTAATTTTCTTCTGTTTCAATAATTCCACCACATCATCGAGAATCAATTGCGACACTTCTTCCTTCCCTATTAAAGGAAGATCTTTTACTTGACCGGATGGATATAAGATCCTGACCTGATTGGTATCGGAACCAAAACCAGCTCCTGGTTTGGTCACATCATTCACCACAATCAGATCAAGATTCTTCTCCTGCAGTTTCTTCTTAGCATTGGCGATCAAATCCTCTGTTTCGGCAGCAAATCCAACAAGAATTCGACTCCCTTTCTTTTTTCCAAGTTCTTCAAGGATGTCTTTCGTCCTCTCCAGCGCTAAGGTACATTCGGAATCTCCCTTTTTTATTTTTTTCTGACTGACTACCTTAGGACGATAATCTGAGACAGCCGCTGCCTTGATCACAACGGAAGATCCCTCCAGGTGGGCGAAAACAGCCTTTCTCATCTCCTCTGCTGATTGGACAGGAACCCATTTTATATCAGTCCGCGGGGGAGGAAGAGAGACCGGGCCAGTGATCAAAATAACCTCTGCGCCTCTACGCTTGGCCATCTTTGCCAGGGCATATCCCATCTTCCCAGAGGAACGATTGGTGATGAACCGAACAGGATCAAGTGGCTCTTGAGTCGGCCCCCCTGTGATCAGGATCTGCTCCCCTTTCAAATCTTTTGGGGACAGAAGATCTTCCATTTTCTCCACCACCTCATTCAATTCGGGCAGCCTTCCCTTCCCATACCAATGACAAGCCAACTCCCCTTCTCCGGGCTCCATGAGATGGTAGCCCATCTCAAGCAGGGTCCGAATATTTTTCTGGAGGGCTTTATTTTCCCACATATTGACATTCATTGAGGGAACGAAAAGAACGCGTGCTTTGGTGGCCATCACCATGGTGGAGAGAAAATCATCAGCAATCCCATTGGCGATCTTTCCAATGATATTCGCCGTCGCGGGAAGGATGACAACCAATTCTGCCAGATCAGCCAATACAATATGACCGATTTCTGCACCTTCAAGCAAAGCAAAGGGGTCGGTCACCACCGGATTTCCGGAAAGGGTTTGAAAGGTCAGCGGAGTGATAAATTTCTGGGCGTTTTGTGTCATGACTACATGGACATCCACCTCTCCCTTGACTAAAAGCCTGACAAACTCCGCTGCTTTGTAAGCAGCAATCCCCCCCGTAATCCCCAAAACAATCTTTTTCCCTTTTAGCATGGTTATTCTATACCACAAAAAGAACCGCTTCTCAATAGAGGATTGAAGCTCAAATCCCCTTTTAGAGATCTGGAGAGAATCTTTTCGTTTAACTTCTACGGGTGGCACATATACAAAAAATATGTTGGTCATTCTACTAATTCGCCTCAAAGGTGCGGTCGTGTAAGCTCATCAAGGATTATTGACAATATCCTTCTTACCCGTTATGGTTTTTACGCGACAGCAGGATCAAAATCGGCGGAGGGTCGTAGATTCTTCCGGCCATCAGCAGGAATGCTGCAAAATATCTAACAGGAAAGGATAAGCCATGAATCTCTTGCCATCTCTTTTTTCCCCTATCAAGATAAAATCGTTGGAGCTTGTCAACCGGGTGGTCATGCCCCCCATGGGGACCAATCTCGGGAATCCCGATGGAATGGTGAGCGAAGCTAATCTTGCTTACATAAAGCGCCGGGCCAGGGGAGGGGCCGGCCTGATCATCACCGAGATTTCCTCCGTCCACCCCAGCGGGTCAGGCATAGCGAATGAACTGGGAGCCTATGATGACCGGTTTATCCCTGGCCTGAAAAAAATTGCCGACGCGGTGCATGCTGCTGGCAGCAAGGTGGCCTTGCAGCTCCATCATGCCGGACGGGAAAGCCTTTATCTTTTGCAGCAAGGGAAAGCGATTGCTCCTTCTGCAATCCCCTCTTTAATTTTCCGCCTGCCCCCGCGGGAGATCACCCACGACGAGATCCAGGAGATCATCGCCGCTTTCGGCGCTGCCGCCCGCCGCGGAATAGAGGCGGGCTTTGATGCCGTCGAGGTGCACGGCGCACACGGGTATTTGTTGACCCAGTTCTTATCCTCTTTCTCCAACAAACGTGAGGATGAATACGGGGGCAGTCTGATCAACCGCAGCCGTTTCATGACAGAAGTGTTGCGAGAGGTCCGCAAAACGGTGGGACCGGATTTTCCCGTCTCACTGCGTCTTTCTGTGGAAGAGTGCATTAAAGATGGTTACACATTCGAGGATATCCGGCCCATCCTCCCGAATCTGGTTAAAGCCGGAGCCGACATGTTACATGCCTCTCTCGGCACGCACGGAAGTCCGGGCGGCATTACCAGCGCGCCCCCTGAGTATCCAGCCGGGTTCAATGTCTGGAGGGCCACAAAGTTGAAAGAGGCAGTTGGTCTCCCGGTGATTGCCGTCGGGCGATTCTCGGATCCTTCCTTGGCAAATGACGTGATTGCCCGTGGGGAAGCAGACCTGGTGGCATTTGGCCGCCAGTTTTTGGCTGATCCCGATTTCTTGATCAAAGCAAGAGAGGGGCGTCCCGAAGATATCCGTAAGTGTATCGCATGCAATCAAGGCTGCATCGAACGCCTGATTTTGGGAGAGGGGAAGATCCGCTGTGCCCTCAATCCCGAGACCGGACAGGAAATGGTTTATCCACAGGGGCCAGCAACAGTCCGTCGCAAGGTATGGATCGTGGGGGGCGGTCCCGGCGGCCTCACCGCAGCGTATGAGGCAGCCCGCCTCGGGCATAAGGTCACCCTTTTCGAGAAGGAGGCGGAAACGGGAGGGCAGTTGCGGTTCGCCAGTAAGTCACCCTTCAAAGACCACTATGGAACGTGGGCCTCCTGGCTTACTTCTCAGGTTAAGAAGATGGGGGTCATCCTGCGCACGGGTACTGAGGTGACGGAAAGTATGCTTTCCGAGGGGAATCCAGATGCGGTCATTTTGGCCAGCGGAGGGAAACAGATCAAACCCGACATTCCCGGAATCGACCTTCCCCTGGTCTGTAATGCCTGGCAGGTTCTGGGCGGAGCGGTCCCTACCGGGAAGCATGCAGTAGTGATTGGCGGCGGGTTGATTGGCATGGAAACAGCCGATTATTTGTGCCAAAAAGGAACGCAGGTCACTCTGGTCGAGGTTCTGAAACGTTCGCCGGTTCTCAAAATCACTTCCCACGGTTACATGTTACACACCCGACTCAAAGAAGCCGGATGCCGGCTGCTTTTCAACACCACCTTGACGAAAATCGAAGAATCCTCTGTGACCGCCCTGATTGAGGGGAGAGAACAAATCCTCTCCCCGGTCGATCAAGTCGTTATAGCGGTTGGACTCAAGCCCCACGATGGACTGAAGGAGTTTTTACAGGCCAGAAAGATCCGTCACTTTATCATCGGTGACGCCCTTGAGCCCCGCAGAATTCTCGAGGCCAACGAAGAGGGAGCCCGGGCCGCCTGGAATCTCTAACACGATAGGGATGCGAAAACTAAGAGAGTGCCTGAATAATACAGCGAAGAGGGTGAATTCGACTAAGATGCCCAAGATAGATGAGTCGTATCAAAGCATACCGCGTACCGCAAAGAAAACCACGCAATGTTTTCCGGGAGATTACCTCGAGCAATTTCTGAAATAAAATCGATTTCTCACAACAGGAGATTTTATGAAGATTCAGGATAAGGTTGTCGTAGTCACTGGCGGCGCCTCCGGCATCGGGCGCGGATTGTGCCGCCGGTTCGCCGCCGAGGGGCCAAAGGGTATTGTGGTGTCCGACACCGATGGAGAAGGGGCGGCGAAGGTGGCCAAGGAGATCGGTGGCCTTGCCGTGACGGCGGATGTCGGCAAAGAGGCAGACGTCCAAAAACTGGTGGAGATTACTACCAGTCACTATGGTCCAATCGATTTATTCTGCTCGAATGCGGGGATCTCTGCACGAGGCGGTGCCGAGGCTCCGGATTCGGTTTGGCAGCGTTGCTGGGATGTCCATGTCATGGCCCATGTGTATGCCGCCCGCGCCGTTCTGCCGTCCATGATTGAGCGCGGCGGCGGGTACCTGCTCCAGACGGGTTCAGCCGGGGGGTTGCTTACGACCCTTGGTGCAGCGCCTTATGCGGTCAGCAAGCACGCCTCTGTGGCCTTTGCGGAATGGCTTTCGATCACCCATGCCCGCCATGGCATCAAAGTCAGTTGTCTCTGCCCTTTTGGAGTAAGGACCGGAATGCTTTCTGAGGAAACGGAGGGCATCGGGAAGCTGATCATCCAAACCGCCCTCTCTCCGGAGGAAGTTGCGGAACATGTTGTCGCCGCCCTGGAAAGGGAGGAGTTTCTTATTCTTCCGCATCCACAAATTTTAGATTATTTCAAGAATAAGGCCAACAATTACGAACGCTGGCTGCGTCACATGCGCCGGGAACAGGAACAGTATGTCACACCTCGATGAAAGGCGTGCGCGGGAGGTTAACGAAATGACTTTTGAAACGATTTTGTATGACGTCACGAATGAGGTTGCCACGGTTACCCTCAACCGTCCGTCCAAGCTCAACGCTTATACGCCCAAGATGGGTAACGAGTTGATGGATGCCCTCAGCCTGGCAGATGAAGACCCGGGCGTGCGGGTGGTCATATTGACGGGCGCCGGTCGAGCTTTCTGTGCAGGGGCCGATATCGGAAGCTTTGCTGAGGACATCGATACCCGTGCGGCCGGAGGAACCGGACAGCACAGCAACCAACGAATAAGACACTATCCCAGCCTGATGCAGAGATATTCCAAACCCACCATTGCTGCGATCAACGGATACTCCCTCGGGATCGGATGTACCATCACGTTTTCCTGGGACATACGCATCATTGCTGAAGGAGCGAAAATGGGGGTGACTTTTCCACGTGTCGGGCTGATGATGGAGCTTGGATCGACCTATCTACTGCCCCGGTTGATCGGGGCATCAAACGCCGCAGAGATGATGTTAACGGGACGGCAATTTACTGCCGAAGAATGCTATCGTAAAGGACTGGTGAGTTACGTCGTCCCGGGGGATAAACTGATGGACAAAGCACGAGAGATTGCTGGGGAAATACTCCTGTGCTCGCCTACCTCGCTGGCCCACATTCGGCAGGCGCTGTATGACGGTATGAGAGGATCACTCGAGAATGCCTGCAGCTTCGAGATCCTGGCGATGGAGCGTTGTTACTTGAGCCCCGAGCACAAGGAATACGTCTCGGCGTTCATGGAAAAGCGAAAGCCCGATTTTCGCCGGGTGAAATAAAGTCCGCAGCCCCAACGTAGACTTACCGAAACCCACGGAAAGGCTGCCTCATGCGGCGCTTGTTTTCCTTCATCTGCTGAAAGGTTCTTTTCCTTACTCTGCATTTGCTGAGTCGCTCATAAAGAGCATGCGGGCAAAGGGGTACTTCAATGAATATTGCCGAATTAGCGTTGAAAAGTCTTGAACTCGGCGAGCATGTCAGCATCATTTTTGAAGGGTGGGAAATCACCAATTATCAGATGAACCGTGCCGCCAACAAGCTGGGTAATGCCCTCAAGAATCTGGGCGTTCAGCGGGGAGACCGGATTATTCTGCAGATACCGAACTGCCCGGAAGTCCTGCAGAGTTTTCAGGCCATCTGGAGGATCGGCGCCATCGTCGTTCCCATCAATTACCAGGTCGGTCAGGAAGAAATCAATTTCATCTATCAGGACTCCGGAGCGACCACGGTCATTACATCCCCTGAATTTTACGAGAAGGTCAAGATAGCGCGATCCAAAGTAGAGGGGTTCAAAAATATCATTATCGTCGGTTCCGAAGCGCCCGCCGGCGCCTGTCTGTTTCAGAAGCTTGTGAATGACGGTTCGGATGAATTGGAGATGGTGAAGACTGCCGACGATGACGTCGCTGTCCTCATCTATACCTCTGGAACGACGGGAACACCGAAAGGCGTCATGCTGACCCATGCCGGGCTCCGCTTCAGCGCCATAACACAGCAGGAAACGACCAACCTTCCCCAAGATCTGGTAACCATCGCCGTTCTTCCGCTTTGCCATTCTTTCGGCATCGCCATGATGAACGGGGCTTTTCTCCGGCTTCGGGGGAAGGTGGTGCTCATGCGGCAGTTCAAGCTGGAACAGTTCTTTGAAAATATTCAAAAGTATAAAGTCCAGAGCGTGCCCGCCGTTCCGACCATGTATGTCTATATGGTGACGTACCCGGATGCCAAAAAATATGATGTGAGTTCCGTGAAAATGTGGCTGAGCGGTTCCGCCCCTCTGTCGCTGGACACAAGGCGACAGTTCAAGGAAAAATTCGGGGGTGAAATCGCCGAAGGTTGGGGGCTGACCGAAACGGGAGCCAACAATACCGGCAATGTTCACGTCCCCAACAGGCCGGGGTCCATCGGTAAGCCCATGAAGGGGATGGAGATGAAGATCTTTGACGACAACGATCAGGAAGTCCCGCAGGGCCGGGAAGGGGAAATCGTTATCCGGGGGCCGATGGTGATGAGAGGCTATTGGAACCTTCCCGAGGCGACGGCCGAAGTCATCCGAAACGGCTGGCTGCATACGGGCGATATCGGCTACGTCGATCAGGATGGCTATTACTTCATCACGGACCGGAAAAAGGACATCATTATCAAGAGTGGAGAGAATATATCGCCTCGAGCCATCGAGGAAGTCCTCTACAGCCATCCCAGTGTCGCTGAGGCGGCCGTTATCGGGATGAAAGATCCGGTCTATGGCGAAGATATCAAGGCCTTTGTGACGTTGAAACCCGGAACTGTTGCGACACCCGAAGAACTCGAGGAGTTCTGCCAGGGCAAGCTCAAGAGATTTTTTGTTCCCAAGGAAATTGTCATTCTTCAAGCCATGCCTAAAACACTGGTCGGTAAGATTCTGAAGAAGGAATTGCGAAAGGTTTAATCGAAGGACGACAACACGGGAATCTTTCTACAACGGTTTGGTTCTTGTATAGTCTCGTATCTTCACAATGAAAGAGCTTATCCGCAGAGGAGGAAAATACGGCTTCTTCAGTTCCTGCTGCGGCGGCGGACTCGGCGTGGCCACGGTTATCGAGAATCTTCAGTGTTAAAGCTGAAGCCGGTCGGGAAAAACTGCCGGATAAACCGCGTCGAAGAATTGTTTATTATGATCATCTTTTTCGCTTGCGCCTTCGCATGGATCGCGGGCGCAAGAGGTCTTTATATTCTCAAGGAAGATGCACCCCGTGAACGCTCAGGTATTGTTCATGGGGTGTTCGTATGATATAAAAGGAGCTTATCATGAAAACTCTGCAGCACCTGTTGGAGCCGATAAAAATCGGCCCCCTCCAACTTGTCCTAACCTATTTGAAGACAGCATAAGAATATCAAAGGGGTAGATTATGAACTATGAATTTATAAAGGTAGAAAAAAAGGGTCACGTGACTACGGTGACGATCAATCGTCCTAATGTCATGAATTCCATCAGTCCATTGGTCAGTGTGGAAATGGACCATGTTTTCAATGATTTCGATGCCGACCCGCAACAGTGGATATGCATCATTACGGGCGCGGGAGAGAAGGCTTTTTCGGCGGGCAACGACTTGAAATTTCAAGCGCAGAATGGCGCGGACAAGATACGGGAAATCATGAAAGGCGTGAAAGGCGGCTTTGCCGGATTGACATCACGCTTTGATTGTTATAAACCTTTCATCGCGGCCGTCAATGGACTGGCTCTGGGGGGCGGGTTTGAAATTGCCCTTGCTTGCGATATCATTGTCGCTTCCGAAAACGCCAGTTTTGGATTGCCCGAACCGCGCGTCGGATTGATCCCCGGTTCGGGTGGTGTGCATCGCCTCCCCAGGCAGATTCCTTATCATATGGCCCAGTATATGATCATGACCTCCAAACGCATCACACCGCAGCAGGCCGTGCAGTATGGGCTTGTCGCGGAAGTTGTTCCTCTCTCGGAGCTGATTCCAACTGCGGAGAAGATCGCGGCGGAAATTCTCCTCGCGGCCCCTTTGTGTATTCGGGCGGCCAAGGAAGCAACTGTGAAAGGGTTGAACGTTACCCTGCAGGAGGCGGTAAACACTCAGTACCCGGGGCAGCTTGTCATGCGTCAATCCGAAGATTTTATTGAAGGGCCCAAGGCGTTCGCTGAAAAAAGGCCGCCCAATTGGAAGGGCAAATGAATTGCCTATTGATTTTTATCTTAATCAACTGAAAAGGAGAAATTCCGCAGGACCACTTGATTCTCGGCAATATCTACTTCTCCGAACCGGATTTCCCCAATAAGTGGTATGGCAAGTGCGCCGGTTGGGGCCAGGTTGTTGCCATTCCCAGGGCCTTGTGCACCCCGTCGGTCATTAACGGGAGAAAGTAACGGGGAGAAAGTGATGATGGGGCTTCCCCGGTCGCGTTGGAAGAAGGGCGGCCTCGAATTTGAAATTACTTGGGTGAGGAAGGACTTTGTGAGATGAAAGCAGCTGTGATGCATGGAGCGAGGGACATCAGAACAGAAATTGTGCCCGATCCGGTTCTCGAACCGCATGGGGTGATTATCAAGGTGAAGGCGTGCGGCGTGTGCGGTTCGGATCTGCACGTTTATAAACGCGACGAACAAGGGACCATCTTTGGACATGAATTCAGCGGCGATGTGGTGGAAGTCGGATCTCAGGTTACGGGTATCGCGCCGGGCATGCGCGTGACCGCCGTAGGCTTCAAACCTTGCGGTAAATGCTTCTGGTGTGCACAGGGGAAGGGGCATCGCTGCTCGGATATGGCACTTCTCGGGTATAAATTTCCCGGTGCGATGGCAGAATATGTCCATATCCCCTACGCCGTCCCGGGGCGGACCGTTTTCCCGCTCCCCGCTGAATTAACCTACGAGGATGCGGCTTCGGTGGAGCCACTTTCCATTTCCTATTTCTCCGTCAACCGGGCTCAGCCCAAGGAAAATGAAACCATCGCCGTCCTGGGCCTGGGTGTGATCGGCCTGTATGCCGTTCAGGTTCTGAAGACCATGGGTGTTTCGAAGATTGTGGCCAGCGGCCACAGGCCTGCCCGCCTGGGAGCGGCCAAGATATGCGGCGCCGATATCGTGATTGATGCGGCGAAAGAGGACGCCATCGTGGCGGCCATGGCAGCGACAGACAAGATGGGTGTCAATACGGTCATTGAGTGCGCCGGTATGCAGGCGACCTTCGATCAATCCATCGCCATGGCCCGCGGGGGCGGGAAGATCATACTGGTTGGAGTGTACGAGCAACCCCTTACCTGGAATCCCCTGCCTGTGATCTCCAAGAACCTCTCTCTGATCGGTTGTCTGGGCGGCAATTTCCCTGCGTGCATTGAACTCCTTAGGAGCGGGAAGGTCGACGCCAAGCCCATGATCACACACAGGTTCCCTCTGGACCAGGCCGCCGAGGCGTTCAGGACGCAACTTCAGGATCCAGGCGCCATCAAAGTGTTGATCGTGCCTTGAGAGGGAAATTGGGTTTAGAGTTGATAGCCGGAAAACAGGCTTACATCCAAGAGATCGTTCTTAAAGAGAAGAAATGAAGAAAAACTTGCTGTTGAACCCGCAAAAGATGGAACAGGTGATGGGCGACAAAAAAACGCAGGATCTGTTCAATCTTACGGTGGCTTTTTTCGAACAAAAGGGCAACTTTTCAATGCGTATTGACGCAAACTCGAAGCGCCTGCCTACAGACTGGTACCAGTTTATCAAGGAATCCGGCCTCTTCGCCATGTTGCTGACGCCTGCCGGCTATGGCGATGCCGACGCCCGATGGGATCACTACCGGATCACCTTCGCCAGCGAATTGTTGGGATTTTACGGACTTTATCAGTATACCTTCCAGGTTTCCGTCCTTGGCGTGGGGCCTATCTGGATCGGCAGGAACGAGCGCCAAAAACGGGAACTGGCACAACTCCTCAAAGAAGGTCATGTCTTTGCATTCGGGATGTCAGAACGGAATCACGGCGCCGACCTCTACAGCAATGAAGCCAACATCACGCCGCTCGGAGACGGAAAATACATCGCCAACGGCGAAAAATACTACATCGGCAACTCTTCCCGTGCGCCCAAGATCAGCGTACTGGGGAAAAATGCGAAGACCGGCGACTTTGTTTTCTGGGTGGTCGACTCCCGGGATCGGCATTGCAAGTACTGCGGCGATATCGAGGTGGTCGGCATGTTCTCCGGGCAACTGGGAAAGTTTGAGATGATCGAATATCCCATTACGGATGCCGACATTCTTGAAACCGGCAAAGCGGCCTTTGAAATGGGTCTTTCCACCGTGAACATCGGTAAGACCCAGACCAGCACGAAGAGCGTCGGCATGGCGACACATATGCTGTACGAAGCGGTCACTCATGCTCACAACCGTTATTTGTACGGCAAGCGGGTCACCGATATGCCCCACATCAGAAGGGCGCTATTGGAGGCGTGGGCTCGCATCACCATGTCCAGGCTATACTGCTACCGGGCGGTTGACTATTTCCGCCAGGCCGATGCGGAGACGGACCGCCGCTACCTGCTGTTCCATCCCGTTCAGAAAGCGCGCGCCGCCTCCGAGTGCGACAGGGCGGTCACCATGCTGCACAATGTCATGGCCGCCAAGGCTTATGAAACCGATACCTTTGCCGAAACAGCCGTACGGCAGATCGGCAACCCGGTTCGCCTCGAAGGTACCGCTCATGTGAATATGTCTCAGGCCGTTAAATTTATCGGCAACTATTTTAACGGCCATATCGATCTGCCGGAAATTCCCGACGGCAAGATGGTCAAAGACGACAGCCGCAATGTTTTTGTCCAGGGATTTGGCAAAGTAAAGACCATCAGATTTGCTGATTACCGCAAGGCCTTTAGAGGGTGTGGATTGTCGAACGTCAAAATTTTCCTGGAACAGGCGGAAGCTTTCAGAGCCTTTAGCGACAAGAGTCCCATGACCAAAGATCAGGAAGCTAACGCGGACTTCATGCTCAACATCGCCGAAATTTTTGCAACGATCGTTTATGGCCAGCTCGTGTTTGAGAAAGCCAAGATCGAAGATATCGAGGATATGGTCATTGACCAATTGTTCAGTTATCTTGTGCGTGATATCAATGCTTATGTGATGCGTCAATTGAATGAGTACGCCGGTCACTTTGAGATGGGTCAGAGAGAGGGACTCTTGGCCGTCATCAGGGACCCTCACATCGATTTTAAGCGCGAAGAAGCCATCCTTCAGGATTATATTCTTGCCCTTAACGGCGTGTACAGGAGCAAGGGCGGCGTCGTTGTGAACGAATAACTGTCGCAAAGCGGAAACCGTACACCTTTAAGATCTCGTCCTAGTTTTCGGTATGTCTGAGGGTGACAACATCTGGATCCTCTCTCCACGCCACACTCCCTCCTTCGCTGGCTAAAGGGGGGACCAGATGCAATATAAAAGTGTGGGAATGATTCCTCATCGGCTCCGCCGAGAGTGCAGAGCAGCAAGGCGGCAGATAAATGACAGCGATCGGGCAGTTGCAAGAATTCTACACCGAGAGGGGCAAGCGCGCCAGACAGTTGCACGAGTCGGGCAAGAAAGTGATCGGCTACTTTTGCTGCTTTGTGCCGGATGAGATCATCACCGCCTTCGATATGGTGCCCTATCGTATCCAGGGCAGCCAATGCGACCCGATAGACCAAGCGGACGCTTACGTCGAGCCGATGGCCTGCCCTTACGCCAGGAGCTGCTTTAATCTGGCCCTCAATGGGAAATACGATTTCCTGGACGGTTTCGTGGCCCCCCACAGTTGCGATACGATAGAGCGCATGTATCACATCTGGCGTCATTCTATGCCTGCTCCTTTTTCCCATTTCATCAATGTCCCCCACATGATGGGACCAAGCTCAGACGAGTTCTACCGCAAGGAATTGGAGTTTTTCATCAAGGGACTTGAGACATGGTCCGGCAAGAAACTGAATACCGACAAGCTCAGAGGAGCAGTCAGGCTTTACAACGAGCGGCGAGCCGTCCTCAGAGAACTTTACGAATTGAGAAAACCGGACCCGCCCCTTGTCTCCGGCACCGAGATCACCGTGGTGCTGGTGGCTGGCATGGGCATTCCCGCGGTGGAGCACATGGAACTTGTAAAAAAATTGATCGCTGAAATCAAGGCGTGTCCCCGGCCAAAGGCACAGAAGCTTCCCCGCATCTTTCTCTGGGGCAATGAGATAGATGACATTGCCTTCATCAAGCTCATCGAAGAGAGCGGTGCCTACGTGGTAATGGACGACCTTTGCACCGGCACCCGCTTCTTCTGGGACGACGTTCCGGAAACCAACGATCCCCTGGACGGTATTGTCAGCCGCTACATCCATACGCATTGCCCGCGGAGCTACATTCCCAAAGCGGAAACTCGACAGAAAGACTTGGAGAACCGTTACGGGTACATCCACCATTTTATCAAAGAATGGAATGGCAACGGGGTTATCTTCTACATCGTCCGCTACTGCGATACCTGCGAGCTGGAGGGGCCGGACCTGCGCGAATACCTGAACGAAATGAAACTGCCGGTGCTGATGATAGAGGATGATTACTCCACGTCCACGATCGGCCAACTCCGCACCCGGGTCCAAGCGTTCCTGGAGATGATTGCTTAAGGAGAGTAACCATGGACGAAAAAGAACGGGCGAAAACAACAGCCGAAAAAGGGACTGAATCTGCCCGCAAGGTCAGGGCCATGGTGAAAAATATTTATCGGAGCGCCAATGAGGCCAAACCGCAGGGGAAAAAAGTGGCCTATTTCATGGTCGCCTCTCAGTACGATGAAATCGTGCGCGCCATGGACATAGTGCCGCTGCCTACCGAGAACTACGCCGGCCTGTGCGCAGCCAAACGCGAGATGGACCGCTTTCTTCTTAAGGCAGAGGCGGACGGCTACTCCCAGGTACTCTGCAGCTACGCTCGTATCGGCCTTGGCTTTGACAGCTTGAGAAAAGACCTGGGTGGTGTGCCGGAAGATTCCCCCGACGGCGGGATGCCTCAGCCAGACATGATGCTCGGTAGCAGCGGCGTCTGCGACCCGCGTTTTAAGTGGTACCAGGCAGCGGGGCGCTTCATGGAGGTGCCTACCTATAGTATTGATGTGGTATGGCCACCGGTTTTCAGTGACCTGAACGAGGTGCGCAGTCACTATATCAGATACCAGAAAGAGCAGTTCCATGGTTTGATTGCATTTCTCGAACAGCAGACCGGCAGAAAAATGGACGAGGAACGCCTCTGGGAGACCATCCGTCTGGGTGACGAGGCCTGGCGGCTCTGGTACGAGATAGACCGGATGCGCGTGGCCGTGCCCGGCCCCATGCCAACCCAGGATCACTTCAACGCCATGGTGCCGGCTTACTACTACTGTGGCACCCAGGAGGCCGTGGACTTCTACAACGAGCTCTACGCCGAAGTGAAATCCAAAGTAGAAAACAAGATAGGGGTGGTCCCAAAAGAAAAGCACCGCATCCTCTATGGCGGCGGGCTTCCCCCATGGCACACCCTTTGGATCTTCAATTACTTTGAGGGCTTCGGCGCGGTTTTCGTAATTGAAAACGTATACCGCGGTTCTGACCCGGTGGAAGTCCCAAGTCACGTCAAGGACCCTGTTGAATACCTAGCCTGGCGCTCCTTCCTCCGCCTCACACAACGCCACGAGAAAGCCAAGGCCAATAGCGGTAATCCTATTGTTGAACGTTTACTGGAGATGATCAAGGATTATCAGATTGACGGTGTGGTCTTCCACGCCTGCCGCTCCTGTCGGGCCACCACCATCGGGCAGGTGCATATCAAGAACCTGTTAAGCCAGTTTACCGATATCCCCATGATGCAGCTTGTCTCCGACATGGTAGATCTCAGGGATTACTCGGAAGCGCAGTGGAAGACACAGATCGGCGCCTTCATCGAGGCGCTCTAAACCGGCACCGCTTATGCTAAACGCTGCATTAAAAAGGTAGTTGGGTATGCCCCCAACCTTTACCAAGCGGTTCCTTACTATGTTTTATGGGTAACATGCGATGTCACCTCAGGTGACCTTTGAAATATGTTTGGAAACGGAGTAGCAAAACGTTTAAAGGTCCCGCCCTGCCTTCGCCGGAGCGGCTTCGCGCAGGCAGGTGTAAAGGTTTCCCAGCACACCCAACTACCTCTTAAAATGTTTTTTATTCAACGGTTGGGTTAAGCTCGGCAACCTGACGGAAAGGAACGAAAGACAGAATGCCTTTTGCCGGCATTGACATCGGCTCCACCATGACCAAGGTGGTCATCATTGACAGGGACGGTATCATTCTATCTTCGGTGATCGGTCCCACCGGCGCCGAACATCGCCATTTGGCCCTCGAGGTCATGGGCGAAGCCATCACGAAAGCAGGCCTTGCCTTTGAGCAGCTTGATTTTATTGTGTCTACAGGCTACGGGCGCATCAATGTCCCTTTTAACGATAAACAAATTACAGAGATCACCTGCCACAGCCGGAGCATCCGGGCACTTTTCCCCACCGCGCGCATCATCATCGATATCGGTGGGCAGGATTCTAAAGGAATCAAGCTGGACAGCGACGGCAAGGTAATGAACTTTATTATGAACGATAAGTGCGCTGCCGGTACCGGCCGTTTCCTCGAAGTGATTGCCGAAGCCCTGGGTATAGAGCTGACTGAGATGGGAGAGCTTTCTTTAAAGGCCAAGGAATACGTCAAAATTTCCAATACCTGCACCGTCTTTGCCGAGCATGAAGTGACGACCAGGCTCACAGAGGGAGCAACGATCCCGGAAATTGTAGCCGGCCTGCACGAGGCATTTGCCGCCCGGGTAGTCAATATGGTACGGTCTCTTGGCATAGAAAAGGATGTGGTGGTCACGGGCGGGGGAGCCAAGAATATCGGATTGGTCAAAGCCATCGAGGACAAGGTAGGCTTTCCAGTGTTGGTGCCACCGGAGCCGCTCCTCACAGGTGCCCTGGGAGCAGCCCTGCTGGGCAGGGATTTCGTTGCCCGTGGCGTTACCCCTGATCGCCAGCGAAGATTAGAAGGAGTTACCTTCTTCAAATGAGCGATAACCAAAAATATTACGCTGGAGTTGATATCGGCTCTGCATTTATCAAAGCAGTGCTGGCATGCCACAAACAAATCATGGCTTCTAAAATTGTGGGCTCTGGGGGCAACTATAAAGAAACGGCGCGGAGAGTTCTTGATGAAGTGCTATCCAAGGCCGGAGTTAGCCGTGAAAAGCTTTCCGGCATTGTGGTCACAGGTATTGGGGCAGAAAGCGCTCCCTTTCGGGCACGTCAGGTCTCCGATATTTCATGCCAGGCTGTGGGTTGCCGTTCTCTCTTCTCTTCCGCCCGCATTGTGATAGACATAGGCGGGCAGTTCACCAAGGCCGCCAAGCTGACGCCCAAGGGGAGAATTGCCAACTTTTTGATGAGCGAGAAGTGTGCCACCGGGTCCGGGCGTTTCTTACAGGTGATTGCCCGCATACTTCGCATCAACATAGAGGACATCGGTCCCCTTTCTCTAAAATCCCAAACGCCGGTTGAGTTTTCCACCAACTGTGCTGTCTTTGCCGAATCCGAGACTGTCTCCAGGATAGCTGAAGGTGCCCGGATGGAAGACATCCTGGCCGGGGTGCACCGTGCCATGGCAGCCAAGGTGGCCATGCTGGTGAAAGGGCTGAAAATGGAGCCGGACGTAGTGCTTACCGGCGGCGGGGGTGAGGATGCGGGGCTTGTCTTAGCCGTCAGCGAAGCGCTTGGAGTGAAAGTACTGGTGCCGGAGCAACCACGACTCACCGCCGCCATGGGCGCGGCCCGCCTTGCGGAAGAAGACAAACCTTGAACCAACGAATACGGCGGAGAAAGGAGAAAAAAAGATGGCGATCTGGGCGGAGATGACCGAAGACTTCAAAACTTTATTGCGACTGAGGACTGAGCCGGTCGTTTTCCGCCGGCTGGAGAAAGCCGAAGACCTGGACAAAATCGCGAACGTAGTTCGCGTTAAAAGGGGATTCACTTACTGCCAGGTTCCCTTCCTGGTGAGAGTGATGGGACAGACCGTGGGAATTACCAAGGAGGACCCGATCGGCAACCGCTGCACCCGGCTTCATGGGCTGCGGCCAGCGACCGAAAACAGTATGCAAAACGAGGCGGCGATGCTGTCTGCCACCTGGTTCGCCTCTCCTGAAGAAGCCTTGAAACAGCAACGCGAGACACCGCGCCTTCCCGTTGGGGAGGCCATCGTTGTCGCTCCCCTGGGAAAGGAGAAGTTTGAACCCGAAGTGGTCTCGATCTACGGCAACCCTGCCCAGGTCATGATGATCCTGTGCGGACTGCAGAAAGAGAAATATGAGCGCTTCCAGTTCTTTTTCATCGGCGAAGGTGCCTGTGCCGACTCGCTGGCCCAGTGCTATGTCAGCGGCAAGCCTGCCGTGGCAATTCCCTGTTATGGTGAGAGGACAATGGGACAGGTGGCGGATGACGAAATCGTCGTCGCTCTGTCGCCGGGGGAGCTCGGGCGCGCTGTTTCGGGAATGAAGAAACTAGCGAAAATAGGGTTCAAGTACCCGATCCCTTTCATCGGAGGATTGGCCGATCCGACTCCTATCCTCGCCCAGTTTTATCCCGACCGGGCCAAGAAATAATCTGACGGAGAAAAGTGGTTTTTTGCTCTTGACCTTTTTCTTTCCCCTCTGTTAGATGTATTAAGAAAGCGAGATGTCTAAAATACCCTAAATGGAGTCTGTATCCTTATTCATCCCTTGCACGGTTGACCTTTTCCTTCCCCATATCGGAGAAGCAACAGTCTCCCTCCTCCGCCGGGTGGGGGTCAATCCGATCTACCATCAGGAACAAACCTGCTGTGGCCAACCGGCCATCAACGCCGGATATCGTGAACAGGCGAAAAAAACGGCCAAACATTTTATCCAAGTCTTCGAGGATGACGAAAAGGTAATCAGTCCCTCCGGCTCCTGTGTAGGCATGGTCAAGGTTCACTATCCGGAACTTCTTGCTGAGGAGCCGCAGTGGCGGAAGCGGGCGGAAGAGCTGAGTCTCCGGGTCTATGAGTTCTCCCAGTACCTGGTCGATATCCTGAAAGTAGAAAATGTCGGCACCTCCTTTGAAGGAAAAGTGGCCTACCATGAATCCTGTCATATCCTACGCGGCTTGGGAGTTTCCGAACAGCCCAAAAAATTGATCAGTGCGGTTCAAGGGACCCAACTGGTTCCCTTGAATGCGGCGGATGCTTGCTGTGGGTTCGGAGGGGAGTTTGCCATTGATTATCCCGATATCTCCGAGTCGATGCTCAGGGATAAAGTGGAGAATTACTTAGCGAGCGGGGCCGACATTCTGCTCCTTTGCGAACCGGGTTGCCTTCTCAATATTGGCGGGTTTCTTAGCAGAAACTTTCCTGGGAAAAAAGTGATGCATCTGGCCAGTTTTTTAGCCCAACGCCAGGAGATTTGAAAACACAGATGTCACAGAGAAGGTGCGATTCAGCTCTTTGAAACCGAATGGGATTGGCCCAACAGTTCCCGCCAAGGGCTGGACTTTCAAAGGTTTAGAATGCGGTCTTTTATACTTTTATGGTATTGAAATGGAAGAAGTGAAGGAACGCCGCACTTGGGCTTCTATGGTTAGATGATTAGAGGAGATGGATGGAAGTTAAGACAGAACAATTTTCGGAGGTAGCCAGGGAGGGGCTGAAGAATGCCCACGCTCATGCCTTCCTGAAGTTGCGGGCCCCCATGATCCGGATGAGGCGGGAGACTGCGCTTTCAACATTCCCCGACGCTGCCGCAGCCCAGGCCTACGGGGCAGTCATCCGGGGAGAAGCGATTGCACGGCTTCCTGAACTCTTGGAGGAGTTTGAAAAAAATGCGCTGGCCAACGGAGCTAAAGTTTTTTGGGCCCGGGATGCCAACGAGGCGAACCAATACATCGTAAATCTAACCAAGGAGAGGGGAATCAAATATGTGACCAAAGGGAAATCCATGGTGACAGAGGAAATAGGTCTCAATGAAGCTCTGGAGAAAAATGGCGTGAAGGCCTGGGAGACAGACCTCGGCGAGTTCATCATCCAGCTCTTGCATCTCCCCCCATTCCATATTGTGGGCCCTGCCATTAATGTACCCGTCGAAAAGGTGCGGGATCTGTTCATGGAAAAAATCAACCTGAAGGAGCCGACATTGGATCCTATCCAGCTGGGCCATGCAGCTCGGATTTTCCTGCGGGACAAATTTCACCGGGTCGACATGGGCATTACGGGCGTGAACATAGCGGTAGCTGAAACCGGCACTATTATTAATGTAGAAAACGAAGGAAACATCCGCTTCACCAAATCATCCCCCCGCACGCAGATATCGGTGATGAGCCTGGAAAAAGTGGTCCCCACTTTGGAGGATGCTCTGCATTTGGTACGGCTCTTGTGTCGGAACTGTACCGGGCAAAAACTTTCGTGTTATGTTTCGATGGACAGCAGTCCTAAAAAAGGCGGCGAAATGGACGGACCGGAAGAACTCTTCATTGTCATTGTCGATAATGGACGGTCCAAAATTTACTATGATGAAATCGCTCGTGAGGCGATGCGTTGCATCCGCTGCGGCGCCTGTTTGAATAGCTGCCCGGTTTACCAGCAAATCGGGGGGTATGCCTATGGCTGGGCTTATTCAGGACCTATGGGCCAAGTTCTGAATCCGCTCCTTCTTGGGTTAGAGAGAACGCAGGATCTTTATCGGGCCACGACCCTTTGTGGGTCTTGCAAAAGCATCTGTCCGGTTGGTATTGATCATCCCAGTCTATTCCTTTATTACCGGGCGAAAGATGTATTGGGAGATGCAGCCTTGCGGTCCAAAAAACGCCCCGTGATGGAAAGAATTTTTTTCCGGTTATGGACCTGGGCCGTCAGCCGGTCCTGGTTGTGGAATGGGGGAGTTCGAATGGTCCGGCCTTTCATCAACAAGGAGGCGCATCAAGGAGTGCTCAGCAAAATAAAAGGCCTTTTCGGGGGATGGTTTAGAAGCAGGGATTTGCCCGCCATGGCTGAAAAGACTTTTCATGATCGTTGGAAAGAAAAACAGAAGGCAGAAGGCAGAAACCAGAAAGCGGAAGGCACGAGATAAGAGGTTTAAAGTGGAACAAAGTGCGCGAGATGAAATTCTGGGTAAACTTAAGTCTACCCCGAAAAAATCAATACCTCCCCGACCGGATAGGCTCGTCCTGAGGGAGCTCTCTCTGGCCAGGGAGGAATTGATAGAGACTTTTTCGAAAAACCTTGTACAAGAAACAGGGATCGTCCATCGAGTCAAGGATCGCCGAGAAGCCCTGGAGAAACTTTCTCAAATCGCCAAGGAAGAAGGATTGAGGAAGGTGATGGTCACTACGGATGACGTCGTGGCTTCGCTGAATTTAGCGGCCTGGGGGAAAGAAAACGATGTTCGGGTCATGACTCCAAAGGATTTTGGCAACCGGGATTCTTTCAGGGATGCAGTCTTTGTGGAAGCCGATGCAGGGGTGACCGGGGCTGATTTCGCCGTCGCCGAGTCAGGAACGCTGGGCCTCATTCATAACGAGGACCAGGCGAGGTTAGTCTCTCTGGCTCCCATTCTGCACGTTGCTATTGTGCCGGTGAAAAGGATGGTGGCGGTCTATGAACAGGTGATGAAGGAAGTCTTTGGGAAAAAGGAGAACCTCCCCAGCCAATTCTGTTTCATCACTGGGCCGAGCATGACCGCGGATATCCGGGGAATACCGTTCAAAGGGATGCACGGACCAAGGAAAGTCATCGTAATTCTGCTTGGATAAAAATGGCGGAGAATGATATGAAGAAAATCTCGATTCCCTCAAGGCTCTGGTATGAAAACAAAGAATGGGAGCTGACCTTCCCGGACCGGTGGGAAGTAGACAACCTAAATCCCCCTGGCTTTGATAAGCCTAAGCTCACTCCCGAAAAAATTAAGGAAAAGATTGGTCACCCTATCGAAGGACCTCCTTTGCAAGAAATAGCCAAGGGGAAGAAGCAGGCGGTCATCGTCTTTGATGATATGACCCGGCCGACGCCAGTCAAGGAAATGGCTCCTTATATTCTGGAATCCTTGCACAGGACCGGGATGAAGAAGGATCAGATCCGCTTTATTTGGGCGCTGGGGTCGCACGGAGTTTACAACATGATCGATGCCCGCAAGAAATTGGGGGATGAGATCGTGGAGAGTTATGCCGTTTACAACCACGACCCCTTTCAAAACACAGTGCGGGTGGGACGGACTCCTACGGGAGTGGAGCTCTGGTTCAATCGGGAGTTCATGAGCTGTGATTTGAAGATTGGGATCGGATGCATTACTCCTCACGTCCACGTGGGGTTTGGGGGCGGAGCCAAGATCATTCTTCCAGGAGTGGCTGGAATCGAAACGATCAACCAATTTCACAATCAACTCTACCGGGACCAAGCTCGAACCGGCCTGGGGAATTTTTTCAACAATATCATGCGGGCGGAATGTGATGCTGGCGGGGACGCTGTGGGTTTAAACTTCAAGGTCGATTGCCTGGTCAATCGTCGGGGAGAGATTACCAGCCTCTACGCCGGATCTTTCCGAGCCACCCATGCCGCCGGTGCAGAAGAAGGAAAAGGGCATTACGGAATCCCTCATTCCAACGGATACGACCTGGCAATTTGCAACGCTTATGCTAAGGCCAATGAGTCGGCCATCGCCATCATTTTTGCGCTGACCTTGTTAAAACCCCAGGAAGGGGTGGCGGTGCTGATCTCCGACGCACCAGAGGGCCAGGTTTCTCACTATGTGATGCGGACTTGGGGAAGCGATTATGGCGGCCGCCATTTTTCTTCGAGGCCCAGAGGTCTTGCG
The DNA here is from genome assembly GCA_963827685.1 of uncultured delta proteobacterium. Taxonomy (GTDB): domain Bacteria; phylum Desulfobacterota; class BSN033; order BSN033; family UBA1163; genus UBA1163. The sequence goes on from CAWHBU010000006.1 coordinate 62,131, forward strand.
CAAAAGCTGATCAAGAAACTGATTGTCATGGCCCCCTACCCCGATCGGACCAGTCTGGACATGATTTGCCATGTCGATGATGCCCTCATCGTCAAGACCTGGCCCGAAGTCCTGGCCTTGATCGAAAGAGAATTTCCCGGAAGAGCAAAGGTGGCCGTGGTTCAGGACGGCACAATGATGCACATGCAAGGACCCGTTTAGGAGTGATCATGAAAGATAACATCCTCATCATTCATTCAACGGATAATGTCGCCGTCTCCCTGAAGACGCTAGGTGTTGGAGAGATAGCCGTTGCAAAAGGAATAGAAGGATTCCCGGCTTTGGAAGAAATACCCGCCAGCCACAAAATCGCTCTCCAAAATATTTCAAAAGGAGAGGAAATCATAAAATATGGAGAGATCGTGGCAGTCAGTACCCGGGATATCAAAAAGGGAGAATGGGTCCATACTCACAACCTTGAAAGCAAACGGTGGAAGAAATGAATGGGATCACTGGATACGAAAGAAAAAACGGGACATTCGGCATCCGCAACCACGTCCTGGTTCTACCTACGGTCTCCTGTGTTAACGGGGTGATCAACCGCATTTCACGGGAGGTGCCAGAGGCGGTCTGTCTCCCCCATGCCTATGGATGCGGTAGAGGAGGTCTCAGGGACATGGAAATTCTGTCCCGGATCCTCTCGGGCCTGGTGCATCATCCCAACGTCGGCGGAGCGGTCATCATTGGATTGGGCTGTGAGATTTCAAATACGAAAAGTCTGCTTCCCCTGATCAAGGAGGCAGGCAAACCCATCGAGGTCTTTAATGCACAGGAGGATGGAGGTTCCCTGAAAACAGCGAAGAAAGCGGCCGCCGCTGCCCGCCGGATCCTATCGGAAGTCAGCAGCCAGCCGAGGACTACGCTTCCTTGGGATAAGCTTCTGATCGCCATGGAATGCGGCGGTTCGGATGCCATGTCCGGCGTGACGGCCAACGTAGCCATGGGCGCTGTCTCGGACTGGCTGGTAGAAAAGGGAGCCACTGTGATTTTTGGTGAAAATACAGAGATGATCGGGACAGCCCATGTGCTCGCACGACGGGCGAAGAATGCTGAGGTGGCCAAACAGATTGAACAAATGATCGAGCGCGCTGAGAAATTAACCCAGGCGGTGATGGGAAATCTGGCGAGCATGGTCATCTCCCCCGGCAATATGGATGGAGGCATGAGCACCATTGCAGAGAAATCGATGGGCTGCATCTTTAAAGGAGGCACCACCACGATCAACCAGGTGGTCGATTATGGCGAGGCTCCTTCGGAACGGGGGCTCATCTTGCAGGACGGGCCGGGTTACGATGGAGACTCCATGGCGGGGCTTGCGGCCAGCGGCTCTCAGCTTATGTTTTTTTCAACCGGCCGAGGCACCCCGGCCGGGTTTCCGGCTTTGCCCGTGATCAAGGTGGCCAGCAATACCAGAATATACGAGGCCATGAGAGATGATATGGACGTCAATGCGGGAACCTTGGTGGAAGGCCAGGATTTGAATGGATTGCGGGGAGAGATGATCGATTTGATGATCCGCGTGATCAACGGGGAAAAGACGAAGGCGGAAATCAACGGCATGGACGTGATCACGTTTATGACCGTCCATCCGCCGTTCTGAGGGTAAGGATAGTTCAGAGTAAAGACTTTTCTCCGAACTTTGACAAGAGGGAAAGTATGGATCTAAAAAAGCACAGCAGAGTCTTTTCCGACGATGACCCGCTCTCCATGGTGCGGCGCTCCATGCTCTATGCCTGCGGGTTCACCCACGAGGAAATCAAGCGCCCCATGGTTGCCGTAGTGAATACTTATAACGAGATGCACCCCGGTCACATGCATCTGAAAACCTTGGCTGAGCGGGTGAAAGCTGGCGTGCGAACGGCCGGCGGCCTGCCCACGGAATTTTGCACCCTTTCTCTTTGCGATGGGTTGGCCAACGGACATGAAGGAATGAAATTCATCCTGCCCAGCCGCCAGGTCATTGCGGATTCTGTGGAACTCGGCTTGCGCGCCCATTGTTATGATGCCGCCGTGATGATCGGCTCCTGCGACAAGATTCTTCCTGCGCTTCTCATCGCAGCCGCCAGGGTCGACATCCCGACGATCATCGTTACGGGTGGACCCATGCCCCGTGGTTACTGGGCAAGGGAGAAAATACAGGCTTCTGTATCGAATTTAGGGGAGATGGTCAGGAAGGTGTTTGCCGGGCACACATCAGCAGAAATACGCGAAGAGGCCTTGTCTTCGTTCTACCCTTGCGCCGGGGCCTGCTGGGGGATGGGAACAGCCAATACCATGGCCTGCCTGTGTGAAGCCCTGGGAATGAGCCTGCCGGGAGACAGTACCGTCCCGGGAGTGATGGCCCAGAAAAGCCGGCTGGCTGAACGAGCCGGGGAACAAGTTATGGAGCTTCTAAATCAGGGGATTACGCCATTGAAAATCCTGACTCCCGCAAGTTTGGTAAACGCCTTAAAAGTAAATTTGGCCATCGGCGGGTCATTAAATACGGTTTTGCATTTGCCCGCGCTGGCGCACGAATTGGGGGTAAAGCTCGACTATTATGATTTTGACCGGCTCTCCCGGGTCGTTCCTCATTTAACGAACGTGGAGCCGTCGGGTCCTTTCTCGGTTGCAGATCTTGATAGAGCCGGCGGAATCCCTGGCGTGATGAAAACAATGGAACGTCTGCTGGACGATTCGGCGTTAACCGTGACGGGCCAAACGTTGGCCCAAAATCTACAATGGGCGGCTGTGTTCTCGCCGGAAATTATCCGGCCAATGACGGATCCTGTCCACCCTTACGGAGGGATTGCCATTCTTAAAGGTAACTTGGCCGAACGGGGGGCAGTCATCAAACAGGTGGCGGTTAAAGAGGACCTGTGGCGCTTTACCGGGGAGGCCAGAGTGTTTAATTCGGAAGAAGATGCCCTGGCCGGCCTGGGCAGTGGCCAAATCAAGAAAGGGCAGGTAGTGGTAATTCGCTACGAAGGTCCAAAGGGAGGACCGGGGATGCGTGAGATGGCTCTGTTCCGCAAGGCTTTAAAAATTGCCGGCATGGGCGATACGAACTACATCGTAACCGATGGCCGCTTTTCCGGTTACAGCGAAGGCCCCTCCATTGGCTACCTCTGTCCCGAAGCAGCCGAGGGGGGAACGATTGCGCTGGTAGAGAATGGGGACCCAATCGAGATCGATGTGGAGAATCGGTTTCTAAGATTGAAAATCCCAGAGAACGAATTGAAACGTAGGAGAGAAAACCTTGTCCATCCTCCGAAGAAATACCCAAAGGGTTATCTCGATATTTACGCCAGGATGGTGTCCTCAGCGGATCAGGGGGGCGTGATGGGGGGCTAAGAAAAAGTGACAATCTTCCTTACGATAAACCGTGGTGCTCCACATTCGAAAGGTTCTGCTACAAGGCTTTGGGGAACTACCAATCACAATGCTGTGTCTTCCCGAATATCCGCCCAGTGTCCCCGCCGAGTTTGTTCTGAGGTTTATGGTGACGTTAAGGTCGAATCACGCACTCAATACGGTTTTTTTGCTTGACATAGAATTCCGTATTTCGTATATTCAACCCACCCTAAAGCAAGTTCTTAAATAACTCGCCAAACGAGATTTTCAAGAAGAGAATTTTTTGCCCGGCAGTAGAAGGGCGTGGTCTTTGGCTGGCTCGTTCTGACGTCAGACGGGGAATGCCGTACCACAGGGGCGTAAAGCGGGGTGTCACTAACTTTGACCGAGGGGTGCCACGTGACAACAGGCGGATTCCACACCGTAATCCGAGCCTACGAGAAAGGGGATTAGAAGAAGTTTTCTACAACCCAAAAATTTTTTTGGCAAGAGAAAGGAGGATTCACATGAAATCGATCGGCAAGGGTATTTTCATTCTCGTATGTATTCTTTCTTTTTTCTCTGTGACAACCTTTAGCCCATCCACGGCGATGGCCTTCGAGCCACTCAAGGGGGATCTTTCAAAATATGATCCCAATAATCAAACCTTTCCTACTTCGGGGGATACAATTAAGTTCGCGATCTGGGATGCTTGTACCGGGGCGAACGCCTATCTCTGCCAGGCCTACTCTGCCTTGCTTGGGTTTGTTGCCCAGGATATCAACTCCCAGGGCGGAATCAAGGTAGACGGCAAGATGAAGAAGATCCAGATCGTCAAGGTCGATACCCAGTCGGCGCCTGACCCGGCCAAACGAGCACTTGAAAAGGCCATCCTGCAAGACAAGATTATCGCCTTTTCTGGAGTAGCCGGCACCCACATTGCCAAGATAGGCCAGAACCTGGCCAAAGAATATAAAGTCATTTTCGTCAACCTGTCCGCTTATTCAGATGAACTGAGTATGCTTCCGGATTTTAATGAATATTACTTTCGCACCTGCGGGACCGCTTCCACTTCCGCCAAGAGTCTGGCTGTTTTTTACAAAAACCGACCGGAAACGAAATTTTACATTTTAGCCCAGGATTATGTTTGGGGACACGAATCTGCGGGCGTCTTCAAAAAGACGATAAAAGAAGCCAAACGCAATGCCCAGATCGTCGGTGAAGAGTACTTTCCTCTGTTCACCAAGGACTTTGCCCCCTATCTGGAAAAGGTCAGGGCTTCCGGGGCGGAGATGGTTGTCACTATGGCCTGGGGGGCGGATAACGAGAACCTGATCAAGCAATCGAGACAACTTGGCTTGAAAAGTCCCTTGAAACCCGATCTTTTTATTCCCATGGCCAGTCCTTTTCTGGACGATACCCGCCCCCTGGAGGTTATCGGCGGTCCGGCAGGCCGAGGCTTGGTCCTGTGCACGGATTTCTACCTGGACCGTAGGGTGGCCAATGTCAAGAAATTGACTGATACATGGAACAAATTGTGGAAGACATGGAAAGACCCCTATGATTCAGTGCTTTACCAATGGCCCGGCGGCGGCTGGTATAGAAACCTTACGGGGTACTACTGGTTTTTCCAGGTATTGCAAAAGGCCGGCAGCACCGATCCGCAGAAGATCATCGCCGCCTGGGAAGGAGACACCCTCGACTTTTTCGGCTGGAAACATTATATGCGGCCCGATGATCATCAGGTTATAGCAGACCGTCCCATCGCTGAAATGGCGTTCCCCAATACCTGGGACCGCCCCACATGCGCAATGGTTGGCGATGCTGCCTGGATACCGGCCAAGAACTGCATGCCCGCCTTCGATGAAAAACTCAAAGGACGTGTAAAAAAATAGGCCATCTTTAAACCCTGGTAAAAGCTCGCCTCCACTTAAAGTCGGAGGCGGGTTTTTTAGCAGGGTTCTCTTTGGACTCTTTTTAGCAGGAGGATATCGAGATGAGCCCGACCGCCGTGTTGTATGTTGCTCAAGCCATTCACGGCCTGGCCTACGGAATGTTGCTTTTTCTGGTAGCATCCGGTCTTACCCTAATCTTCGGCATGATGGGGATTCTAAACATGGCCCATGCCTCTTTTGCCATGCTGGCCGCCTATTTCTGTTTCCAGGTTTTACAAATGACCGGAAATTTTTGGGCGGCGCTATTGATTGCACCGGTTTTTGCCGGGATCTGTGGGGTTCTGACGGAGCGCTTTCTCTTGAGGACCGTGCATAAACACGGCCATCTGGCCGAACTTCTCATAACCGTGGGAATCATGGCGCTCATCTTGGAACTCGTCAAACTCTTCTGGGGCACCGAGAGCCTGGTTATCAAGATACCTCCGAGTTTGAGCGGACTGTTGAAAATTGCCGGTCTGACCTACCCCGTCTATCGCCTTTTCGTTATCGGGGTATCCATCGTGATTTTGGGTTTGATGGCTTTGATTCTATATAAGACCCGTTTGGGCAAAATCGTTCGGGCGGCCGTTTCCGACGCGGATATGGTCAGTGCCCTGGGGATTAATACACCCCTTGTCTTTATGCTGGTTTTTGGAATCGGGATATGGCTGGCCGGCGTGGCCGGGGCCGTGGCCGGCCCACTCCTGACCGTGTTTCCCGGAATGGCCGACCAATTGGGCATGGATGCCTTTGTGGTGGTGGTTGTGGGAGGGTTCGGAAGTCTTTTAGGGGCTTTTATTGTCGCCTTGTTTCTTGGAGAACTAAATGCCTACGGCATCCAGTTTATTCCCCGTCTTGCACCCGTACTGATGTTTGCCTTCATGGCCCTTGTATTAGCCTTTAAACCGATGGGCCTATTTGGAGAAAGAGAATGAGGAATAAACTGTATAAGTGGATTCTATGGGGAGTGCTCGTTATCCTTGTAGCCATCCTTCCGCGTCTGGTCAGCTTCTACTATCTCAACTTCTTTATAGCCTTTGCCATTTTTTCCTTGTATGCCGTCACTCTCAACTTGCTCCTGGGCTATATGGGGGTCCTCAGCTTTGGCCACGCTATGTTTTTCGGCACAGGGGCCTATGTGGCGGCGCTGGCCTTGAGGCATATACAGGGATTTCCCCTGTTACCGACAATCCTAATGGGCGGATTGGCCGGCGGCCTGTTGGCCTTGATGTTAAGTCCTTTGCTGGTGAGAGTAAGCGGGACCGCCTTTGCCATGTTGACCCTGGCCTTTGGCCAGCTCATCTTTGTCGTCGCCCTGAAATATAGAGAGGTAACCGGCGGGGAGGACGGCATTGGGGGATATCCCATTCCGCCACTTAACATCCCCGGTGTGCTGTCTATTGATATGACCGATAAGATAAACTTTTATTATTTTGCCGTTGCCGTTGTAGCTATATGCCTTTACATCTTGTGGTTTTATACCAAGACTCCCTTCGGCAGCCTCGTCGTGGGCATCCGGGATAATGCCCTGCGAATGGACTACCTGGGTTTTAATCTCCCGCAGACCAAGGCGATCAATTTGATCGTTTGTGGGGCCTTTGCCGGGATTGCCGGTGCGGTTCATGCCCTGCTGATGAAACTGGTTTCCACTGTGGGCGTATTGGACATACATACCTCCTTCAGACCCATCGTGATGGCCTATGTCGGGGGTGTAGGGAGCTTTTTCGGCCCGATTATCGGCTCTGGTGTCCTTCACATTTTAGAAGATGTGGTTATTAGATTTACTGAGCGGATCGGCCTGGTAAACGGCACGATCTTCATTCTGGTGGTCTTATTCGCGCCAATGGGGCTTGTCGGTCTTTTCAGAGCAGCCAAGGAAAAATGGTTTCATAAACGGAAGGCTTCATGAACATTCTGGAAACCAAAAGACTCTATCACGATTTCAGCGGATTGGAAGTGCTTTTCAATGTCAACCTTCAGGTTGAAGAAGGAGAGCGACACGCCGTCATTGGGCCCAACGGCGCAGGAAAAACAACGCTCTTCAACGTCATCACCGGGACTTACTCGCCGAGCCGGGGACAGGTGTTCTTCAAAGGAAGGGAGATCACCGGGGCCAGGCCACACGAGCTGACGCGCCTCGGAGTGGGACGCTCCTTTCAGATCACCAGCACCTTTAATCGGCTGACCACTTTCCAGAACATTCGACTGGCCATCCTTTCTAAAAAGGAAATCCGTTTCCATTTGTTCCGCAAGGTCGACAAGATGGAGGACATCACCAAACAGACCGACGAGGTATTAAGGCGGATCAACCTGGACCGGGAGCGGGACATGCCCGCTGGTATGCTGTCATACGGGAAACATCGTTCTCTGGAAATCAGCCTGGCCCTGGCGACAGACCCGGACCTGATCATGTTGGACGAGCCCACGGCTGGCATGTCCCGGGATGAAACGCATTATGCCGTGGAGCTGATCAGGCGGCTTACCGAGGGCAAAACCGTGGTCATCATTGAGCATGATATGGATGTCGTCTTCTCCCTGGCAGACCGCATCACGGTCCTCCACCATGGGGAGATTTTAGCGACAGGCCCTCCGCTTCAGATCCGGCAGAATCAGGCGGTGAAGGATGCCTACCTGGGAGAAACGGAAGTTGAATCCGCATAGCGCATGGCGCAGAGCACATTGCGTAAGAAGAAGTTTAGAATCTTTTTCAAGTTTTTAACCTCATGCGCAGTGCTCTATGCGCTCTGCGCTTTCTGCAAGGAGCAGAGATGTTATTAGAAATCCGTGATCTGAATACCTACTACGGCACGAGCCATGTCTTACAAGGGATCTCCCTGAGCGTTGCTCAAGGGGAATTGATCGCCCTTCTGGGTCGAAACGGCATGGGGAAAAGCACAACCCTAAAAAGTATCATCGGCCTGGTCAAACCGAAATCGGGGTCGGTGATCTTTCAGGAAAAGGATATTGCGGGTTATCCGCCTTACAAGGTGGCCAGGGCTGGTATCGGTTATGTTCCTGAGGAGAGGCGGATCTTCCCCAATCTCTCCGTGCTGGACAACCTGTTCTTGGGAGTCAAGGGAGGGAAAATCGGCAATCCCAATGATCCAAGCGTATGGACAGTGGACAGAATCTTTCGCCATTTCCCCATGCTACAAAAGAGAGCCCAGCAGCCAGGGAGGTTCCTATCCGGAGGTGAGCAGCAGATGTTAACCATTGGTCGCTCCCTGATGGGTAATCCCGGATTGTTGCTGGTTGACGAACCCACGGAAGGCCTTTCGCCGCTCCTGGTCAACGAAGTCAGGGATATCCTGGAAGAGATCAATAAAGCCGGCGTCTCCATTCTCTTGGTGGAGCACAGCATCAAGGTCGCGATGTCTTTGGCAGACCGCGTCTACCTGATGGGCAAAGCGCATATAGGGTTTGCGGGTACTACTGAGGAGTTAAGGGCCAAACCGCAGGTCCGAGAGAAATATTTGGAAGTCTGAAATAGTTGAGTGAGGAGAAACAGCAACCACTTTTGCTTTTCACCTAAAATCCTGAGCATTTCATTTAAAACTTTCCTTTAACACTTCCCTGGGTCAGTCGACGCTAAATTTTTTAGGCACCTTGGCTAATTCATAAATGCCTTTACGGACAGTTAAAATTCTTAATAAAATAATCGAATAGGTTAACAAGCTTATTGACTTTTGTGCGTAGCATCATTTAGTAACACTCATTAAAAGAGACTTCCCATCGATTCCCCAAAGTGGACAGCGCCTGCAAATAGGCCCAGCAATCAGCTAAAAAGGAGAATCAATAATCTATAAATCATTCGGAGGTACAACAAGTATGGATCTGAAACCCTGGCATAGACATTATGATTACAATGTGCCAACGACCGTCCGCGTGCCGCGCTTGGCGATCCATGAGCTGATCCAAATTCCTGCCAACGCCTACCCGGACAAGGCCGCCCTTAACTTTTACGGGACGGAAATAACCTTCTGGGAGCTACGCCTCCTGATCATGCGGTTCGCCAACGCTTTAGGAGCCCTGGGTGTTCAGAAAGGGGAGCGGGTGGGGATCCATCTGGAGAACTGCCCCCAATATCCAATCGCCTACTATGCAGTGTTATCACTGGGTGCGATCGTCGTGAATCTCAACCCCATGTACACGGCTGAAGAGCTTAAGCTAATGGCTAACGTCACAGGTCTGACAACCCTGATCACCTTTGACATGGGGCTTCCCGCCATCCGAGTCCTGTGTAAAGAGGCTCCTATCCCTCGAGTGATCGTAACCAAGGTTACGGACTATATTAAAGGCAGGGGCGTAAGCACCGCAGCCAGCTTGGATCTGGAAAAGGGATGGCATCATTTCTCGACCCTCATCGACAGCGTCCAGACCAGCAAACGCCCCCGTGTCCAGGTAAACCCGGAAGATCCAGCCTTGATTCAGTTCACGGGCGGAACCACTGGCATCCCCAAAGGAGCCGTCCTCACGCATGCCAATGTGATTGCAGCAACCTTTCGATGCGCACTATGGGGGAATCCTTCAATTATCCTAACTCCCTACGAAAGACGCAATGTCATCGCGGTCCTGCCCTACTTCCATGTCTACGGAAACATTGTGGTGATGAACTGGGCGCTTTTCAGTTGCGCCACTCAAATTATCGTTTCCCGGTTCCAGATTGATGAATTCATGGACCTTCTGGCCGACTTCAAAGAGATCACCTTTTTCCCTTCCGTACCCACGATGATCAACGCGGTCATTAATCATCCTAAGGCCGCAGAACTTGACCTGGACCGAAAACTGGGCGTGTTGAGTTCTGGAGGCGCACCGATGCCAATGGAGCTCATCGAGCAGGTTAAAGATATGGGTATCTTTTTCGGGGAGGGATACGGCTTGTCCGAGTCCACGGCCCTGGGGATTTCCAATCCTATTCTGGGTCATAAAGTGGGCAGCATCGGGGTCCCCGTACCGGACAATGATGTGCGCCTCGTCAGCATCAAGGATGGGGTAACGGATGTGAAGCAGGGCGAGCCAGGGGAGATCATCATGAAAGGCCCCATGATCATGCAGGGGTACTGGAACAACCCCGAGGAAACGGCCGGACAGCTAAGAGAGGGATGGCTCTACACCGGGGATATTGCCGTGCAGGATGAAGACGACTATTTCTTTATCGTGGACCGCAAGAAGGACATGATCATCGCCGGAGGATTCAACATCTACCCCCGGGAGATCGATGAGGTACTTTTTCAGCATCCCAAAGTGCAGGAAGGAGTTGCAGTAGGCATCGCGGACAAGTACCGCGGTGAAACAGTCAAAGCGTTCATCGTCTTGAAGCCAGGGGAGACAGCCACGGCGGAGGAAATCATCGCCTTCTGCCGGGAGAAGTTGGCTGCCTACAAAGTCCCGAAGCTGGTAGAATTTCGGTCTTCGCTTCCAAAATCGGCAATCGGAAAAGTTCTGCGTAAGATCCTGCGGGCTGAAGAAGAAGCCGAGAAGAAAGGATGATGGGGGAAAAAAGCAAAAGATAAAAAACAACAAACAAGTGTGGGCTCATCCATTAAAAGGCACCTGTCGAACCTATAATTAGCGATACATGCCATTGACTTCCCTTTGGCTTAATTTTATACTTTTTCCATAAAAATCGTTGTTATCAAAAAAAGCTGCGGGGGAAGGCATTCATCTTGCCTGTTCTGTTTTCCTCTGGTTGCGTGTCTCGTCGGGCCATGAAAACTGGATGAGGAATTTCATCCAATAAAGGAGTAGAACCATGAAATTCTTAAGAGTCGACATGTCGCGCAAGACCACCCGTTTTGAGGAGGTACCCCGACCTTATCTCGGTTTGGGTGGCCGTGGCCTGACCTCGACGATGATCAACGCTGAGGTGCCTCCGACATGTGATCCCCTGGGCCCGGAAAACAAGCTCATTTTCGCCCCCGGGATTTTAAGTGGGACCAGTTTGGTGAATACCAGCCGAATCTCTGTCGGCGCTAAAAGCCCCTTAACCGGCACCATCAAGGAAAGCAATGCCGGAGGCACCATCGCGGCAGCCCTGGGGCACCTGGGGATTACGGCCATCATTATCGAGAGCCAGGCAGCAAAGGGGGAACTGTTTATTCTGCGGATTGATGAAAATGGAGAGGCCAGCCTCTTACCAGCCAAGGAGTTCAAAGGAATGCGGACCTACAGCCTGGTAGATAAATTGCTGAAGACCTATGGAGACAAGACGTCGGTCATGTGCATTGGCCCGGCTGGAGAATATCTCGTTAGGTCCGCTTCCATTCAGGCCTCGGATATCGACGGCCGCCCCTGCCGATCAGCTGGGCGAGGAGGACTTGGCGCGGTCATGGGGGCCAAAGGCCTGAAGGCCGTGGTTGTGGATCAGCGTGGAAAAAGTCCTGATGCGATTGCCGATCCAGAAACCTTTAGAGAATCGGCCAAAATCTTTGCCCAAAAGATCAAAGACAATCCTTTTAGCGGCCAGCTCCTGCCAAGCCTTGGGACTGCCGGATTGGTTTCCGCGGTAAACTCCATGGGCGCCTTCCCCAGTTATAATGCCACCAAAGGGGTTCTTGACGGCTGGGAAATGATCAGCGGAGAAACTATGGTCCAGATCATGAAGGAACGCGGCGGAGGTCCCGGCCATATGGGTTGTGCCCAATGCATCATCCACTGCTCCAACATTTACGTGGATAAGCAAGGGAAATATGTTACCTCTTCACTGGAATATGAGACCATCTGGTCCTTTGGCGGCATGACCGGAATAAAAGACATGGATACCATCGCCCGCTTAGACTTCCTCTGCGATGACATTGGGCTGGATACCATAAACACCGGTGTCGCCGTCGCCGTGGCCATGGATGCAGGATATAAAAAATTTGGAGACGCCCAGGCAGCCCTCCAGATGGTGGAAGAGATTGGCCAGGGCACCGAAATGGGCAAGGTGTTAGGAAACGGCCCGGCGGCTGTGGGACGCCATTTCAACCATCTCCGGATCCCAGCGGTAAAAGGCCAGAGCATTGCCGCCTATGACCCGAGAGCCATGCAAGGAAACGGCGTGACCTATGCCACCTCGCCCATGGGTGCTGATCATACGGCCGGAAATGTGATCGGCGAATACATGGCCCGAAAACTCAATCCTCTAAAGCCCGAAGGCCAGGTCGCAGCCTCGCGAAACGCACAGATTGCCATGGCCGCTGTCGATTGCATCGGTCTTTGTATCCTGGCAGCAGTTGCGCTGGCCGCGCCGGAGGCAAGGGAGGCCTTGGTCAAGGCGCTGAGTGCTAAATTGGGCACCCCGCTTGGGCCTGATGCCATTCCTCAGTTGGGGGTCCGCACCTTACAGGCTGAGAGAGAATTTAATCGCAAAGCGGGCTTTACCAATAAGGATGATCGGCTTCCCGACTTTTTCTATAAGGAAGCTCTGCCGCCTCATAATACTGTGTTCGCAATCACCGATGCGGAGCTGGACACCACGTTTTCCTTTTAATGGGCCTCTTAGCTGAAGATCACATCATTGGTCTGTTGGGTATTCCGGGAGGATTAGCGCAAAACCCAATCGATGCGGGGACTTTGAATTTGGCCATATTTTTTGTAAAATTCGATGATCTCTCTGGGGTAAAACTTCTAAGGTCAAAAGATCTTACTCCCCGCGGCCAGGCATTCCGCCGCCTCCTTGGCCATGGTGTCGAGAAGTTCCTTACAGCTTAAGACCCCTTTGATCAAACCTATGGATTGGCCCACCATCAGCGGGGCACGTTCAACATTTCCCTCCTCCCAAGCTTCTTTGATCCGCTCCCCGGAAAGGAGGGGAATAAGTTCCTGCAGCCCGCCACCCCGAGCCTCAATGGCGACGATTTCTTCGATCACTTTGTTTTTCAAAGCCCTTCCCTGGAGGCCGATCGATTTCCCGAAGATCGTGGTTTCAAATTCCTGTCTCCGGATCAGTTCCTGCTTGATGTTTTCGTGAACGGCGCATTCCTGGGTGGCGATGAATCGGCTGGCCATCATGACCCCTTGGGCCCCCAGCATAAAAGCTGCGGCCATAGTGCGTCCGTCGGCAATTCCTCCCACCGCGACCACCGGGATCTTCACGGAATCGACAATCCGGGGCGTCAGGACCATCGTGGTCACATCATCACTGAGGGGGTGTCCTCCTTCCTCGATGCCAGCGGCATAAATACCATCATATCCGGACTTCTCGGCGTGGACGGCATGGCGTACAGACCCTACCTTATGGAAAAGTTTCACCCCTGCCTTCTTGAGCATCTCCACAGCTCCTTTTCCGGCAACCTTATCCAGGGGAGCACCGGAGACCTCGATCCCGGCTATCCTCTCCTCTGTACAAACTCTTAGGTACATCTGATGATGTTCGGCCGTCATTCGCACGGAAGGAAGCACCGTGACATTGACCATAAACGGCTTGTCCGTAAGCTTTCGGGTCTCGCGGATGGCCTGGCGGAATTCTTCCTCCGTCCCATAGTTGCCAGCCGTCAGGTTCCCCATCCCGCCGGCGTTGGAAATAGCAGCGCATAAGGACGGTTTACATAACCACATCATCCCTCCGCAGATGATCGGATACTTTATGCCAAACATTTCAGTGATCGCTGTCTTGAACATAAATTCCTCGTTTCAGCAACATATCTGCTCCAAATCCGAAAAAGAGGTACCCCGGCAAAAACGGTCCTTAAACAAATCGGTAGGTTCGAAAATGATAAACCTTGATCTCTCAATTTGACCGGGCAGTTTAAAGAAGTTACTAAAATTTAAACAAGGAGTCAAATAAGAAATCGAAAGATCAAAATTTTTTCTTGACTTTTTTCTTAGACTCTTTAGTATAAGTTTCTATTCCTTCTTCTTTTATAGAGGGACATGCAACATTTTCCCGGTTGTTCTAAAGGAAGTCTTTTTAGGCCACGGAAAGGCAGGTCCAGCATTCTGCCGATTTCTTAACGACTCAAACAAGTGAGCGACAAATCTATGTGGAATACCTTCCAAGTCGTCCTCATTTACGCGTTTGTCCTCGGGTCTCTTTATCTGTTAATCTCCCTGGGCTTCTCCATCATCTGCGGCGTGCTGAGAATCTTCCATCTGGGATATGCCTACCTCTTTACTTTGAGCGTCTATCTCACCTGGATGTTTATGAAAGAATTTGGTTTGGGATTATTCCCTGCCATTATAGGCATGGTCATCCTCCAGTTTGTTATTTCAATCCTTATTTATAAGGGGATTATCATAAAATATGTGCAGCGGGAGGAGATTCTCCTGACAGGGCTTCTCTTGTTTTCCCTCATTGTGGAGCAAGTCGTCAATTATCGCTACCCAATCCAGGCTGGCGTCTACGTACAGACGACCCTGATCAATGGAAGTTCTAAGATCGGAACGGCTGTCATTTCCAATCAGCTCCTGGCGGGAGCGGGAATCGCCCTTCTCCTTACTTTTTTATTCGTCCTTTTCTTCCTTAAAACTAAGACGGGTTTGGCGGTGCGCGCCATCTCCCAGGATATTCTCAGCAGCAGGATCATCGGGGTTAATGTCGAGAGCCTCTATGTTTTCACTATGATGCTTGTCCTGATTCCGGTGATTGTCGGCACACTGATCGTGGCTCCGGTCTGGTCAGTGGAGCCAGGGATGGGTTCAATTTATATGACTACCGCCATCCTGGTAGCCATTCTGGGCGGCCTGGGAAACATTAAAGGAACCATTATTGCCAGTTTTCTTATCGGCTTTACCCACTCCTTTGTGTCTTTCGTGCTGGGGGAGCCTCGATTTATGAACCTCTCGGCTTTGGTTCTGGTCATGATCATCCTGATGGTAAGACCGCAGGGGATCGCTAAGAGTGAGGCCTTATGGTAGATGCTGAAATTAAAAGAGACCGGATTATCATCCGCCACAAAGGGAAAAAGTGGGACTGGATGCTGGAGCCCAGATACTGGAGGAACACCTTCTTATGGGCAGCCTGCTTGCTCATCTTTCCCATCCTATGCTACTTTGTCAGCCCCATCCTCCTGAATACGTTGATCACAGCCAATCTTTATGCCGCTATAGCCATTCCTCTGGCCCTGATGACGGTGGGAACAGGTCGGCTTAATTTTGGCCCGAATTTCTTCGTCGGCGTTGGGGGTTATACGGCAGCGATTCTTTCCATTGCTTATGGGTGGGGACCGCTAAAGACCCTTCCTCTCGCCATCCTGATCAGCTTGGTCTCCGCTCTTCTCTTCAGCCCTTTGGTGATTTTGGCCCGAGGTCTCTACTATGTCCTGCTCACCCTCCTCCTACCCCTTGTCTTTCTCGAAGTCACCTTCATCTATTCGGATCTCTTCAAGGGAGACGTGGGCTTGGCCGGGATCAAGCTGTTGATGGACCTCGGAAATGTAAAAATCAATTTCCTGGTGATTGCCTACCTCTCCATATTCCTGGTGCTTCTTTATCTTCTTGTCGTAAACAAAATCGTTAAGTCCCGTTACGGTTTGATTATGGCCACGATCAATGACGACGAGGAGGTGGCTCACGGAATCGGGGTGAACATTAATAAGGTAAAGATCCTGGCCTTTGTCTTTGCCGCTGGGATGATCGGCGTCGTAGGATGGTTCTATGCCCATTACTTCGGAACGTTTGCCGGGATCACTTATCTCCCGCTCACGTTCATGGTGAAAATTCTCCTCGTCATTTTCATCGGCGGGCGGGCCCAGGTCTTTGGGTGCGTGGCCGGGGGCTATTTCGTCGCCTTTCTGGAGATGATCCTGATCGCTACCCTGGGCAATATCCAGCCCGTGGTCTTCCCGATTATTCTTTTCATCCTCCTTTTTGCCTTGCCCGAGGGCCTTTTCGGAATCTATAGGAAACGGCGGTATCGCGAGTATTTGCCGACCTTGCACGTACGGAGATAGAGTGAAATGTCCGAGATCTTGAAAGTCAGAAATATCACGAAGAGTTTTGGGGGCCTCACTGCTGTCAATAAGCTTAGCTTCGACATCAGTCCGGGAGAAACGGTGGGCCTGATCGGACCGAATGGAGCGGGCAAAACAACTCTGGTTAATCTCCTCTGCGGTTCCTACTATGCGGATTCCGGTGAGATCGAGATGGACGGCAAGCTTATCACCCGGATGAAGCCATACCAACGATGCCGGATGGGTCTCAGCCGAACTTACCAGATTCCCCGCCCCTTTCCGGAGCTGACCGCCCTCATGAGCGTGGTGACCAGTGCCCTCTGCGGAAAAAAAAGGATTAACCGGGGCTTGGACGATGCTGCTGCGGAGGCGACCCATTACCTGGAATTTGTGGGGCTCTTCAGCAAGCGCAATATCCTAGCTCACGATCTGACCTTCTTCGAACTCCGTATGCTGGAATTGGCCCGAGCGTTGGCGACTACGCCGAAGCTTCTCTTCGTTGATGAGGTAATGGCCGGGCTCAATCCAGGAGAGGCCAACAGGGCTGTCCATCTCATTGCCCGCGCTAAGGAAGAGTTTGGTCTGACCATCTTCTGGATCGAGCACGTGATGGCAGTCTTGATGGAGGCAGCCGAGCGAATCATTGCCATTCATTTTGGCGAGAAGCTTGCTGAGGGGACTCCAGAAGAGATCGCCAATAACGACAAGGTGATTGAAGCTTATCTCGGCTCTGGATGGCGCAAAACAAATAGAGCAGAGCAAACCACGCGAAGCGCATAGGGCAGAGCCAAAAGACCACGCTTAATGGGATTTTTTGCTTTAGGCACTTCAGGGTAGTCGAGTTTTTTTACGCTATGCGCACTGCGCTATGCGTTTTCAACTTTTAGGCGTTTAGGGTTCGAGGCAGACCATGCTTGAGGTAAAAAACCTTCATGTATCCTATGGAGTCATTCCCGTCCTGCACGACGTCAGTTTATCAATCCAGGAGAATGAAGTTGTGGCTTTGTTAGGTTCAAATGGGGCCGGCAAGAGTACTCTCCTAAATACAATCCAGGGGATTATAAAACCTACTTCCGGAAGCATCTGGTTTTTGGGTAAGTCCATTGAAAACCTTCCTGCGCACAAGGTCATCGCCGCGGGAATTGCCCAGGTTCCCGAGGGCAGACGGCTCTTCCCTTACATGACTGTGAAGGAAAATCTCCTCCTGGGAGCATATCCCGGGAAGGCTTGGAAGGCTAAACAGAAAAGAATGGAATGGATCATGGAGCTTTTCCCGATTCTCAAAGAGAGAGCAAATATGCCCTCCCGTTCCCTTTCGGGAGGAGAGCAGCAGATGCTTACCATCGGCAGAGGGCTGATGGCCCAGCCCCAGCTCCTTATGGTGGATGAGCCCTCTTTAGGATTAGCTCCCGTCGTCCAGGACAATCTTTACGAGACCCTGGGAAAGCTCCGGCAGTCCAGGATCACCATTTTGCTCCCCGAGCAGAACGCGTTACGGGCCCTGGGAATTGCTGATCGTGGCTACGTGATGCAAGATGGGAGGATCGTGCTCGAGGGAAATGCCGCCAGTTTAATGCAGAGCGATTTGGTGAAGAAGGCCTACCTGGGGAGGTAACGAATGGAAGATTATTTTTCCTATACGGCCAAACTTTTTGACCCTGCCGCCATCAACAAGAAAGCGGAGATCCTCAAAGGGATCCGTGTTCTGGATTTCTCCCACGTCATCTTTGGCCCCACGGCCACCCGGCTTCTGGCCCAGTACGGGGCAGAAGTCATTAAGCTCGAACTCCCTTTTCATGGAGACCTCTGGAGGCCGGCCACCTATTGGGGAAAATACTGGAAGCATTCCAATCCTCTTTGGCATTTTGTCACCCAGAACAAATATTTTCTCGGTCTGGACTTGAAGAAGCCCGAGGCCAAAGAGATCATCTACCGGCTGGCCGAGACGGCAGATGTGGTCGCCGAGAACTTCGCCGCCGGAACGGCTGAAGCGTGGGGGGTAGGATACACCCGAATCAGCGAAATCAACCCCAAGATCATCTACCTAAGTTGTTCGACCTACGGCCAGTATGGACCTTTACGTTTCTATCCCGGGTGGGACCTCCTTGCCCAGGCTGCCAGCGGTGTATTGAGCCTGACCGGTTACCCCGATACAGACAAGTATTACAAACTGCCTGATTACCTGGGAGACTACATCCCAGGCAATGTGGGAGCCATGGCCATTCTGATGGCCCTCTACTTTCGCAACAAGACGGGGAGGGGACAGTACATTGACCTTGCCCAGTCTGAGGCTTTGATGCGGCTGCTTTGGCACTTCACGTTCTTCAACCTTACGGGGAAGGAGATTGGCCGCACTGGAAACAGTGATCCCACGATGGTCCCGGCTTCTATCTTTAAAACCCGGGATGGAAAGTTTATGGCTCTGGCGTGCGCGACCGAGAAACAATTTGCCGGTCTTTGCAGCGCGATGAACCAAGAAGATCTTCTCAAGGACAAAATTTACATGGATCCTTTCGAGAGACTGAAGCCGGCTAACGCCGCTGCGCTCACCAAGATTGCCGGCGACTGGTTAAAGTCTTTAAATGCAGAGGAGATTACCAAACTGGCCAATGACAAAGGTTTTCCAGCCGCGGAAGTACTGGATGACTACCAGATTTGTCATGATCCCTGGAGGCGCCAGAGAGGAAGCGTCATCCTATTCAATGATGAGATGTATAAAGAGTTGGTCCTGGCAGGACCCTCCGCCCAGCTCAGCAAGACGCCGGCCAGAACGAAATGGCTGGCCCGTCCGATAGGTTACCATAACCGGCTGGTGCTCAAAAAATTTATGGGCCTGTCGGAGGAAGAAATATCCTTGTTGGAGAAAAAAAGAATCATTGGCACCTTCGACGACCGGCCGGGGCTGAAGCCGCCCGTTTATTACAACCTGGATGAGGATCCGATCTTTAATTACGGGAGAGAGGAAAAAAAGTGAGCAACAAGCGGGAAAAGGAACAAGTTTACGCCCGATACGTAGCCTCGGGAAAGACGGTTCAACACCTGGCCTCCTGGGGAAAGAGGTTGGCCGAGGTGATGAACCCGGAAGGGAAACCCGAAGTCCTGGATGATATCTTAGTGTTGGATGCCAGTTACGCGAATTTCTCAGGGATCATCGCAGCCAGTTTTTTTGCCGAGTTCGGGGCCGAGGTCATTAAGATTGAGCCGCCCGATGGGGATCCGGCCCGCAGGATAACCCCTCTGGGCGAAAATGTGAACGGCGTGGGGATCCCTTTTTTGATTGAGGGACGGAACAAGAGATACATGACGCTGGATCTCAGAAATTCCGAAAAGGACAGAAATGATTTTGCAAGATTGGCGGAAAAGGCTTCGGTGGTTATCGAAACCTTTGGAGCCGGGGAAATGGATTCCTGGGGCATTGGATACCGGCAGCTCAGTCAGAAAAATCCCGGTATCATTTATATTGCCATCACTCCTTATGGCCAGTACACGGAAAAGGCCCGGCAATTTGCCCATTTTCCGGATTCAGACATTACTTCGCAGGCAGGCTCCGGTCTTCCGGCTCAGGTAGGCGATCCGGCGAACAGTCCCGAGCCTTATAACTGGCCCCTCAGAGCCGGGATGTGGGCTGGGTGGTACATCTCCGGACTCCATGCGGCTTTGGGAGGCTCTTTCGCTCTCATTCACCGTCAAAACACTGGGGAAGGCCAGATGGTGGACGTGGCCACCATGGATGCTTATTCCTGCATGGTTGGATTCCCGCCAACGATTGGCTATACGTGGGAGGCCCCCCGGCCGCGGATCGGAGTTCTCGATTTTATTCTCTATCCGTATGGTTGCTGGAAATGTAAGGATGGTTTTGTAGTAATTGCGGCTCCCCGTGACCATGACTTTCGAGCCCTTTTAAAAGTCCTTGGTTTGTGGAAATTAGAAGACGATTGGAGATTTACGCCGGACCGGATTCCCGATGTAGTCGATACGGCCATGGTTTTGTATAAGGCCATTGAGGAGAAAACCATCTTATACACGGCTGATGAACTGGTGAATAAAGCGTTGAGATACAGCGCCAAGGCGGCACGGTCCAAATGGCGCGGCGGTGGCGTACCGATCGTTATGAAGGTGAATACGCCGCCCATGACCCTGGAAAGCAAACAGTTTGCCATTCGCAAAATCTTTCAGGAGGTCGAAGATGGGACCTTAGGAAAGTTCGTTATCAACACTAGCTTCGTCAAGATGTCGGAATCTCCGCCGCGGGTCAAATGGGTTTCCTGTGATATCGGTAAGGACAATGACTATATCCGGAAAAAATATCTCCAGGACCGATGAACGGCCCGCAGGGGATATTCTTCAAGGTAGGGGAATTCTCACAATGACCCTACAAAAAAATAAGAAAGGAGGGCGTCCAATGAAAAAATGGTTAAGGTTGGGAATGATGGTGGTCGCAGTCTTCTCTCTGCTCTGGTTGGGAGCAAGCCCGGTGCTTGCAGCCCCTGCCGGAAAGCCGATCGTCATCGGTTACGTCGGAAATGTTGCCTCCCCCGGCACCAAACCCTGTATGGACATACAGAAGTATGCCGTCGAGGAGATCAACAAGGCCGGAGGAATCCTGGGACGGCCGGTGGAGTATGTCGTGCTTGACGGCAAGGGAGACACTTCGCTTTCAGTGGAGGCCGCCCGGCGACTCATCATGGAGAATAAAGCCTCCTTCGTCTCCATTGAAGGCCGTTCGGAGATTTGTTTGGCCGCTCAGGAGAACTCCGCTACTCTGTTTAAGGAATATCCCCACATTCTGGTTTTCAACGGTCCCATGGCCTCGGAGTTGACGGCCAAGATTGTAGACAGCCCTGGAAAGTACGAATTCTGCTTCCGGGATTGGGATCCGGAGCCTGCCCATTATGGCTGGCTGGACAATTATCTGGGAAAGCTTTTCCAGGGTGCTCTGAAGGGCAAGAAGCTTGCTTTTCTCTGGGAAGATCTGGCCTGGACTGTCCTCTGGCGCAGAGGGATCGATTATCTTAAACTGCCTACCTGGGAAGAGGTGGCCAAGCAGAAATACGGGATAGACGTGGTTTACAGCAAACCGGTCAAACCCCGGGGAACCATGTACCTGCCCATTTTACAAGAGATCGCAACAAAAAAGGCCGACATGATCTGGTTTGTGAGCTCATGGTTCACCGATACCGAGTCATATGCCAAGCAATGGGCTGATTCGGCGGCCCAGGATATTCCCTCCGTAATGTATGGTGGGGTGGCCCAGACTCATGATTATTGGAGGATGACCGGAGGAAAAGGATTGGGGATCATGTCTTCCTTTTATGAAGGGGATATCCCTTTTACCCCGAAAACCCTTCCCTTCATCGAGTTGGGGAAAAAGCTCGGGATTCCGCTTCAGATTCACGTCCATATCTCCTATGCGGATATCTACCATTTCAAGGAGGCCATTGAGAAAGCCGGAGGAACGGACAACATTAATAAGTTGATCAAAGCCATGGAAGATGTGGAGACAATTTACTCCCTGGGAAAGATGAAATATCAAACCAGAAGAATCAAGCCTTACTTCCACTCTCGCGTTCTAGTGGATCCCATGAATCCTTACCATATGTATCCTGGAATGTTCCTGATGAACATCGCCCAGTTCCAGAATGATGGAAAAATTTCCTGGGTCATCAATGAAAAGAGCCAGGTTGTTCCAGGAGGCTACATTCCTCCCGCTCAATTGCGCACCAAGAAATAACCTTTGACCTTCTTCAGGCGGACTTCTTTTTGGTAAAGAAGTCCGCCTGTTTTTTAGAAATTTATTTCTAATTTGCAAGAAAAAAATATGACAGGGCGGCGGTTTTTAGTCATTTAACCGGTCAAGTTTTGGCCTTGAACTTTGAGCTCTTTCGCCTCTTCCTTACTTCGCCGAATGTCCTTTCTATAAACTTCTTTGGCCTTTCAGACCTTGGTTCTCTCGCCGAACGCCGAACCCTGAACGAATTTATTGCCGCCTCATGCCTCTCGCCTGATTTTATTCTTGACATCCCCAATCTGGCGGAGCTTTATGGGGTGGAGACAAAATTTCTGGTTAGAGCAGTTAAGAGAAACCTTTCGCGGTTTCCTGCTGATTTTATGTTCCAACTCAATCAAAAGGAGTTTGAAAACTTGAGGTTCCATTTTGGTACCTCAAGTCAATGGGGAGGGCGGCGATATTTTCCTTATGCCTTTACTGAGCAAGGAGTAGCCATGCTTTCCAGTGTCTTAAACAGCGAGCGGGCGGTAGAAGTGAATATTCAGAGTGGAAGAGTTTTCGTCAAACTCAGGAAAATGATTGCCTCTCATAAAGATCTGTCCCGACGGCTGTATGATCTGGAGAAAAAATACGATGCCCGGTTTAAAGTCGTCTTTGAGGCCATCCGGGAACTGATGAGGCCTCCCAAGCTTCCCGTTGTTCCGAAAAAGAAAATCGGCTTTGAGCTAAAAGAGAGACAGGCAAGATATACTAAAAAGGGGGGTTCAAAAGTTGTAAGCGGCTAACTTGAGCCGAATGGAAAATGGGGGATAAACAGAGTTTAATTGAAGGAAATTTGAGGTTGGGTTTTTACCGGGGAACACGACTATCAGTAAAAATCAGAATACAAAGAAAATAGACCTGACCCCAATTCTTCCAACTCTATCAAATAAGTTGGAGAATGACTAAAACTAATTTCTTTTAAAACTACCTCTCAATAATCCAAGGGTCAAATGGTATCTTAGAAAGAAGTTCATTCCCTTCTTCAGTAATCAGTAGTGGTGTTTCAAGCCTCATACCCCCGAGGCCGGGTTGGTTGGCGGCAATGGCAAGAATTTGGATATAGTTAGGTTCAAGCACATAATCCGGCTCTGAAACTTGTTTCACCTTCGTGTTTGATAAGAGAGGATACCATTCATGTCCCAAATGGCCGATCCCGTGCCCGAAAAACCCCCTGATGATTTTGTCCCAACCGCTTTTACGCACAAACTCACGGCAGTCTATTGCTACATCTCCCAGCGTTTTCCCTGGTTTCATCACCTCTACGATATGCTCACACGTTTGGACATAGACATGGATAAGCTTCTTTTGTTCATTATCCGGTCGGCCCATTATTGC
The DNA here is from genome assembly GCA_963827685.1 of uncultured delta proteobacterium. Classification (GTDB taxonomy): domain Bacteria; phylum Desulfobacterota; class BSN033; order BSN033; family UBA1163; genus UBA1163. The sequence continues at coordinate 85,392 of CAWHBU010000006.1, forward strand.
ATTGTGAGAGACATCTCCCAGCATGAGCCCGTACATTGCATGAAGATCCATGACCACGAACTCTTTTAATTGTACGATTTTGTCTGTTGCCGGGGTGCAACCCCCAGTCCATGTCCGATATCCCGAGGCAATTTCCTGGCCCCCGGTAAAAGTCCAACCGAATTCGCTTCCCGCATCTCTCATCACTTTTTCGGCAACCCCGGCAATTTGTTTTTCGCTCATACCGGGTTTTAATACGTGACGCAGTTCTTCATGGGCAGAGTCCACAATAGCCGTTGCTTGCCGCATGAGCCGGACCTCTTCCTCTTCTTTAACCATGGTCAAATCATCTATAATATTACTAACATTGACAAATGCTGCATCGGGCAAGGCCTTAATCAGCTCTTGATATTCCGATAGCGCAATATACCCATCGGGTAGATAGGGGGAAGAACCACATTCATAGCCGATTCTGGCCTTTTCCAAACCCAATTTTTTTATTCTGTTCACAACGGTTTCCATTAAACTAATTCTTCCATATCCTTCCACATTTTTTAGCCAGCCTTCTTGGCGAAGCCGATTTACATCGAAAGCAAGGCTAACCAGGTAGAGTTCCCCCTTCGTTGGGATTATCACTGCACTTCGCCAGGGACAAAATACTCCAGAGGCGTGGGTCACGGTTTTTAACCGGGTACCAATCAAAACATCGACATTTTCTTTTTTAATCCTTGCCTGCATTTTTTGGAGTCTTTTTGTGAAGTCAATATGGACAGTATACATTTTTTACCCCTTTCCTTAATTGAAGACTATTTTTAAAAAATATCTTTCTTATCAACCCAGGAGGGTATATGTTTGTAATAGCTAGCTGGATTGGCATGCTTGATTCCCTTTAAAGTTGCTTTAACTAATTCCACCTGTCCCTTGTCATTTTTCCACATTGATACTAGACCTTCTTTGCCAAGAACCGTTAGTTTTTGTAATATCTCCTCATCGCCAAGATCGATGAACTGTTGGATATCCTGAATAGTCATATGCAAGCCCGGATTTACTCGATAATTTTCAGCCAAAACTTTTAAAATATCCGCCTCCGTCTTTACCGCGATGGGTTTTGGCTTATCCCCCAAGGGAAGGGGTTGGTTTATTTCTTCGTCAATGGCACGAATTGGAACTTTTAGATCATCAGCAAAGTATTTATTTCCCATCCGATAGATCAAGAGTCTGAGCACTTCGCTAGTCCCCGCTGCAATTTGTCCGATTTTGGCATCTCGCATAATGCGTTCAACCGGATAAATTTCCATGACTCCGTTACCGCCCATACATTGGATCGCCTCCGAGGCCATTTTAAACCCCACCTCAGTGCAAAGAAGTTTGCTTAAGGCAGCTTCGATAGGGGTATCCCGCCCCAAGTCAATAAGGTAAGCGACATAATAGACCAGCAGACGTGCTAATTGATAGTTGGAGTAAAGGTCCGCCAATTTAAATTGATTCGTCACAATAGAACCCGTTTTTTGTCCGAATTGAACGCGTCTTTCCAAATGCTGCCTGGCATAACGCAAGGACTCACGCATCCCTCCGAGGTAGGTGGTTGCCGTCAACACCCTCTCCGCATTCAACCCGCTCATCATGACCCGCCAACCATTCCCCTCGCCCCCGATTACATTTTTTACCGGTACCTTAACGTCGTCCAACCTTAAATAGCAGTTCAACATTCCAGGATATCCCGGCCAATCATTCACTCTTTCCACAGAAAAGCCCGGCATACCTTTTTCAATAATCAACCCCGTCAGATGCCTCCGAGTCCCTATTTTTTTGGGATCATCAGACGTCTTCACATAAGTCATATAAAAATCGGCCGCCCCGGCATTAGTCTGAAACCTTTTTATTCCGTTAACAATATAGTCGTCCCCTTCGCGGATTCCCACTGTCTCGATTGCTGAAATATCCGACCCGGCATACGGCTCGGTCATAACGACGCTACCGAGAATTTCGCCCTTGGCCATCTTCCCCAACCATCGTTCCTTTTGTTCTTCGGTCCCATCATGAATGATTTGATGCATTCCTCCGAATAACGTATTACTATAAGATGCTGAAACGGCACCGGCCCGACTAATTTCATCAATAACAATACAGGCGCCGGTGATGCCATAAATTTCTAATTTTCCCCCGTATTTTTGGGGAATGAGTGCCCCAAACCACCCCCTTTTTTTAATTTCCTCGACTACTTTCCAGGGATATTCCTTTTTAAAGCTGCATTTTTCGGCGATCGGTATTAATATTTCGTCCGTGACTTTTCGAACATTGGCTGCCAGTTCTTTTTGTGCCTCGTTCCACCATGGGAAATCTTCCATTCTTCCTCCTAGCATTTTTCAAAATCGTTTATAAGGTTTTAGGATATATTATCAAAATTTATCAATTCCAGGGATCATACGTCTGGAATACCCCTTGGAAAGGGTTATTGCGAGAGGCAACAAAGCAATATTGGTTTTGAAACTGTACAAAAAATCAACATTGTTTTGTTGCTCCTTTTTAAAGAGGCAATGAAACAATGACAAAAACAAACATTTTTTCGAGCCCGTCAAAATATATTTCCCGCGATTATACTTTTTATACTTCCAACGGCAATCCAAGCTCATTCGGCAAAACATCCATGATCTCGTCTGTTCAATATTTCTTGATCTATCTACCCTTCCAACAAGGCTCTCTCTTTTCAAGAAAGGCCTTAACCCCCTCTTTAAAATCTTCCGTCTTCGTACTTAATTGAAAACAATATCGCGCTGCTTCTTCGTGAAACTCCCCACTACGCCCCAACCCCATATAAATCAACTGCTTGGTCATGCGCACGGCAAATGGCGCCCCCCTCATTAACTTCTTTGCCAATTCTTTTGCCGTCGGCATCAATTGATCATTCGGTACGACTTTGCTTACCAGGCCGATGCGCAACATCTCCTGGGCATCAATTATTTCCCCGGAAAATACTAATTCGCACGCTCTCGATAATCCCACTATCCGCGGAAGGAGATAAGTTCCAGCGCCGAGATCCGGAGACATTCCTCTCATCACAAAAACCTCTCCCCATCTTGCAGTTTCCGAAGCAATCCTGACATCACATTGCAACGTGAGTTCGGCCCCAAGACCTACAACCGGTCCATTAATGGCACAAACAACCGGCTTCGGAATGGAATTTACCACCCACATGGATTGGCGATATTCCGTTGAAATCCTTTCTTTCATAGTATCTATTTCTTCCTCGGCCGTAAACGGAACCTCTCCGGTTAAATCCGTACCTGCACAAAAGGCTCGCCCATTGCCTGTTAAAATAACAGACCGTACTTCATCATCTTTTTTAATATTTTCAACAATTAAAGACAGGTTTTTAAGCATTTCATGCGTAATTGCGTTCAACTTATCTGGACGATTAAACATTATTATCCCGATAGCATCTTCTTTTTTAAAAAGGATATCCTCATTTTGCATTTTCATACCTCCAAGACACGATTATTTATTGTTTATTGAGAACTCTATTTGTCATATTATTGATAACCTTGAATATACGTTTTTCGTTAAAGCGCCATAAAATACCTCTCTTGTTTTTATTTCGGCGTAGAACCAGCCGCAAATGCTACTTCGAGAATGATCCATGGGTCTTATACCTTCCGCTCCTTTCCTTTCCAATGCTCGTCACGCAAAATCTTCTTCTTTATTTTCCCACCAACGGTCCTCGGAAAGTCATTCACGAATTCAACTTCCTTAGGTCGTTTAAATCCGCCCAAATAACTGTTGCAATGGTTGATTATTTCTTCCTTTGTAACCGTCCGGCCGGTTTTGACCACAATCATGGCCTTGACCCTTTCTCCCCATTTCTCATCTGGAATTCCAATAACGACGCATTCCATGACCGCTGGGTGAAGCTTTAAGATATCCTCGATTTCTCGTGGATAAATATTCTCCCCCCCGCTAATAATCATGTCTGTCTTTCGATCTACGATGTAGAAATAATTTTCCTCATCTCTGATTCCCAAATCACCGGCGGAAAACCATTCTCCCTTTAAGGCTTCACCAGTTTTTCCCGGATTTTTATAATATTCATCAAAACGGCCGACACATTTTGAAAAAATTTCACCAACCTCTCCTGGAGGGAGCACACATCCGTTCTCATCCCGAATTTCCACCTCCGCCCCAAAACATGGCTGACCACAGCAACGAATCTTTCTCAGTTGATCTTCGGGTTTAAGAATCGTTAAAAACCCTGATTCACTTGCTGCATACCACTCATACAAGACTGGCCCCATTTTTCTCATGACGGCTTCTTTGACCTGGGTTGGTAACGGAGCGGCGACTGACAATAGCATCCTTAAGGAGTTAAAACAGGTTTTCTCTAATCGAGGGCTGTGGAGAACCATATCGATCATTGTCGGAACCATAAGGGTTGCAGTGATATTTTCTTTTTCAATCACTTCTAACGCTTTATCGGGATTAAACTCCTTTCCAACAAAAATGGAGCCCCCTACCTGTAGAACCATGAGAGGAATCCATGTTACTCCGTGGAAAAAGGGACTGTTTGCTAAAAAATAATCATTTCCGTTAAGTCCGAAGGCAATCAATCCATGACAGAAAGCCAAAGTCATACGTTTAAAAGAACGAATAACCCCCTTCGGGTCTCCGGTTGTTCCTGAGGTATACATCAGTTGGCAAGGATTTTCCCAATCGACGATTACCTGAGGTTCTCCGTCCGAACTGGGAGACAAAACGTTTTCATACGCCTTCCATTCGGATGTTAAGGGGCTCCCGATCACAATCACCCCATTTGAATGAATATTTTTCAACTGACTTCGGATCGATAAGAAATTCTGTTGATATTCCTCACTCAATATCATCATAACGGCATCGGAATGATTGAATAAGACAACGATCTCATTAGGGTTAAGCCAATAATTTAGAGTAACGATACATACTCCTATTTTTGCACAGGCATGAAATACTTCCATATATTCAATACAATTTTTCGCATAAATTGCGATTTTGTCTCCTTGTTTCAATCCCAGACCCATTAAACCATTGGCCAGTTGATTAACCCTTTGGTTAAATTGTCTATAGGTTAATTTTTTATTTTCATCTGCTATGCAATTCTTATTGGGATGATTTGCAACATTCATCCTTAAGGTATCACCTATCGTTATCATGTCTTCCCTCCGACATATCTTTTTAAATAAATATTAGATCCCCAAATAGGCCTTTTTTAAACTCTCGTCTTCCAGTAAGTTTTTTCCTGTATTTTCCATGATGATGCGACCGTTTTCTAAAACATACCCTCGATCAGCTATTTGCAGCGCATTAACTACATTTTGCTCAACCAACAGAATAGTTGCCCCTTGGGTTTGAATATTCTTAATGATTTTGAAATTATTTTTAACCATCATCGGCGCCAATCCTAAAGAGGGCTCATCCAACATCAATAATTTCGGCTGGGCCATCAGCCCACGCCCCATGGCCAACATCTGCTGTTCTCCTCCGCTGAGCGAACCAGCCAGCTGTTTCATCCTTCCGGAAAGTGGTGGGAAAAGGGCTAAAACCGTATTCAATGATTGATGCCCCCCCGATCTTGCTCTCTGATTATAGGCGCCAATCTCCAGATTCTCCAAAACCGTCATTTGGGGAAAGACTTTCCTTCCTTCAGGGACTTGGATGACGCCTCTTCCTACAATCCGATTGGGGGGCTCCCGATCTATACGGATTCCTTCGAATAATATTTCCCCGGTTCGGGGAGTCAAGATACCCGAAATCGTATTCAATGTGGTGGTCTTACCGGCGGCATTCGATCCCACAATACTCACAATTTCCGCCCGCGACACTTTTAGCGATATTCCCCATAGAGATCGCACTTCGCCGTAAAAAACATCAATCTTTTTTATTTCCAGCAATAAAGTATTCCTCCCCTAAATAGGCTTCAATAACTTTCCGGTCTTTCGCGATCTCTTCCGGAACTCCCTCGGAAATCTTCTCTCCATGATTTAAAACGATGATTCTTTGACAAAGAGACATAATGACGGGCATCACATGTTCAATAATCATGACGGTAATACCTCTTTCGCTAATCTTCCGAATAAGACCCACAGTCTCAGAGACCTCTCGTTGGTTTAACCCCGCCATTACTTCATCTAAAAGAATTAAATCCGGTTGGGTGGCTAGTGCCTTGGCCAATTCTAAACGCTTTTTATCCGGAAGCGTGAGGCTGTGCGCCAGCGTATCTTGTTTTTCCCCCAATCCAACATATCCTAATATTTCTTTTGCAAGATCGGCCGCTAAAGCGATGTTCGACAGATGGCAAAAGCCGCCTGTAGTAACGTTGTCAAGCACACTCATATTGCCAAAGGGTTTTACAATTTGGAAAGTGCGGCCCATGCCTTGTTGGCAAAGGATATAGGGTTTAACACCATTTACTTCCAATCCCTTAAAAATGACACGCCCGTTATCAGGAGCATAAAACCCCGAAATGACGTTAAATAATGTTGTCTTCCCCGCACCATTGGGACCGATTAACCCAAATATTTCCCCCGGTCTTATTTTCAGGTTGACTTTGGAAATGGCTTTTAGCCCCCCAAAATATTTGGAAAGATCTTGCACCTCCAACAAAAAGGGGCTTGAATAATTTTTTATAAGAGGGGAGGGCGCATACGGATGAGATGATTGGGCAGGCGGATTCTTCGGGAAATTTTCTTTTTCCCCGGAATTTGGCAACCGGGTTAAAAGTCTATGATATTTTTTCCTTACCCCCGCCATGATCCCATGAGGCATATAATGCACGACTAGAATTAGGATCACGCCATAAATGATTAAATGGGCCCCTCTGGATATCCCACCCATTTCTGCCCTTAAAAACTCTCCTAAGGGGACCATTAAAAAAGATCCGATTACGGGGCCCAGGACCGTCCCAGTTCCACCGATAATAGTAACCAAAACCATTTTTATGGAAAGCTCTAGTGAAAATACGGCATCAGGGTCTATAAATAAAATGTACTGAGAATAAAAAGTTCCTGCGATAGAACAAAAAAAAGCGCTAATCGTCATGGCAATGAGTTTATACCTGGGAGTGTCGATTCCCAAAGCCCGAGCGCCATCCTCATCCTCCCGTAGGGCCGAGAGATAAAAACCACACTTGGATTTTCTTACGAGAAAGGAGACGACCGAAACAACAAATATCAGTAAAAGTGCCAAATAAGCGTAGGTCATTTTGCTCGTAAACACAAAATTTTTTAAAGCGGGGTTGAACGGAATTCCCACGCCGACCGAACCTTCGGTGACTTGTCTCCAATGGATGGCTACAATATGCATCACCTCTGCAAACGCAATCGTGGACAGAGCAAAAAATGGACCGTGCAGCCTGAAACTGGGATATCCCACCAGGGCGGAAACGATCACGGACAGAAAGGCCCCCATAAACATCCCCCACCAAGGAGAAATACCAAAGTTGAAATAAAGAAGCGTCGAAGTGTACGCTCCGATTCCAAAGAAAGCGGTATGTCCTAATGAAATTTGTCCCGCATACCCCCCCACGAAATTCCAGGCTGATCCCAAAACCGCATATAACATTGTTAAGATAAATATGTGTAAAAGAAATGGATCAAAAAAAGTTGGAGAAATTATCAATAAAATGAGAGCAATGAATGGAACATAATATTTTGGACGAAATATTTCTCTAAGATACATGGGAAAGCTCTTTTTAATTATTTTTCAAGCTTATCAAACCTGTAGGTTTAAAAATTAATAAAAACCAAAAAATTATGAAGTAAATTGCTTCTTTGAAAGATGGGCTGACAAAATAGCCGCTTAACGATTCAATTAAGCCGATGATTAAGCCGCCGATGAAAGCTCCACCCATGCTCCCCAGCCCGCCCATGACCACAACCACAAAAGCAATTAAAACGAAATAGGCCCCCACCGAAGGAAATACATAGTAAATAGGGATGAGTAAGGCGCTCGCGATCCCCACGCAAGCGGACCCTATGCCAAAGGCTAAAATAAAAATACGCTTGATGTCTATCCCCATTAATAATGCAGCGTCTTGATTCTGACCCGTTGCCCGGATTGCTTTTCCGACATAGGTCTTTTTAAGGAAAAAATAAAGCGCGGCCATCACTCCCACGGCGGCTAAAAAAGCAATCAAGCGGGGCAAACTGACCGTAAAGGGACCTACCCTGAGAAGAATGCTGGAATACCCGCTTTTAACGGTTCGATAGTCTGCTTTCCATAAAAAAAGTGCCAGATTTTGTAATACGATGGAAAGTCCGATCGCAACGAAGATATGACTCCCTTCGGGGGCGTTCAAGATCGGTTGAAAAATTATACGCTGAACGAACATGCCAAAGAAAAAAAACAATGGCGTTATGATTAAAATTGAAAAATATGGATCGAAACCGAGGAGAATATATAGCCAATAACAAACATACATCCCGACCATTAAAAATTCACCATGGGCAAAATTAACGATCCGGATCACACCGAAGATGAGGGTGAGTCCTAAGCTGATCAAGCCATAAATCCCTCCCATCATTAAGCCGTTGATGATTACCGTCACAGTCGTTTCAAGCATTGTCCGCCCAGTTTAGATATTTAATATTTGCGACGCATTCGGACATTTCCGGAAGAAAAAGGAAGGAGGATATCCGGCCCCCTTCCTTCTCCGGTTCAACAATTGCTTTCTTGCTATTTTTTATCCCTCTCTTGCCACGTCGGCAGGGGAATTACCGGATTCGAATATTGTGCACTCTTGGGCCACAAGACATGTTGGGATCCGTCTTTCCATTGAGTCAGGTACATGAATGATCTTGAATTCTGCCCTGGATGCGGTTTCCCCGGACCAAAAAATTTTACACCCCACCCAGACGAAGTTGTCCAGAGAGGAATATCTGTTTCCCAAGCTGCCTTCGCAATGGCTTCATGTTCCAGAGATCCTGCCCGTTTGATGATGTCAAAAAGCGCCAAGGCGCCCATGTAAGCTGTTTGCGGAACAGGATATAGCAGCGGCTCTTTATATTTCTGTTGATATCTTTTTTGGAATTCCTCAGCACCCGGTACGGCATTTTTATTTATATGGACGGGGGCATATTCTGTGTTTAAAATATAGTTTAAATCTTTCCCTAAAGCCTTATAAGTATCCGGCGTCCCCCATCCCCCGCCTAATCCTTGCCACACCTTCACGTTAAAATTCAACTCTTTGGCCTGCCGGAGCAACAGGATGGCATCGGGTGTATAGGAAGCCGCCATAAAGACATCCGGTTGGGCGGCTTTCATTCTGAGGATTGTAGAAGATAGGTCAACACTCTTAGCGCTATAAGCCTCATTAGCCACAATATTTGTAAATCCGAATTTCGGCAAGGTTTCCATCGCATATTTGGCGGTCGTCGTGCCAAAAAGAGTATCTTCATAGGCGATGGCGATTTTAAGTTTATCCGGCGCTATGCCCAGCTTTGGACACAAGACTTCTTTATAAAAATCAGCGGCCACATCAATAAAATTACTCCCGCGAGGCGTCAGCCTCCAAACGTATTGTAATCCACGTGCAGTGATAGCGTCGGAAACAGCAGCGACCACTTCAAAATAGGGTACTTCATATCTGTTGGACACTTCGCTGGCCGCAGAACAAACGGAACTCGAATAAGTCCCCATGATTAATTTTACTTTTTCTTTGGTGATGAGTCTTTCCGCCTCTCCCGCCCCCTCTGTTGCGCCTGGGGCATCACTGATAACCAGTTCAATTTTCTTCCCTAATAATCCCCCTTTCTCGTTTTGGAAATCTACCGCGATTTTTATGCCCTTCAATGACTCATTTCCCTCATGTGCAACTACCCCGCTTAAAGGTAAAATGACCCCCAGTCTTAAGGGACCGGCATTGCATTCTCGAGAATAGGCAGCTAAACAAACAAAAATTGACAATACAACAAGCAACATCCTCATAAATAATTTCATCGCTCCACCTCCTAAATAATAGTTGTTTATCTGGATAACTTGGCCTTTAATTTTTCAAGATGCCCAGTCTCTTATTCCTATTTTTAATCAGTAGGCCTTCATCCCTCCTTTCATCGAATCTAAGCGATTCATCAATGAACCCACTTCAACTCAGGTCAAAGCAGTTCCTAACTCTGGGTTCAGATCCCATGTCTTTTAAGACAAAATCTTTTTCCTTCAAAAGACCGTTTAATGACAAGTCAACGATTGCTTTCCGCATTTCTGATTGGTCGGCATACCCCTTGAGGTCCCACTGGCAGAGAATCCATGCATCTACAATAAATTTAATTAAATTGACAACCAGCCTTACGTTAACTTCCCGAAAAGCCCCTTTTTTGATGCAATCTCTAATAACGACTTCGTATTTTTCGACATGCTCCCTTTCTCTTTTAAACAATTTTTTCAAGTTATTCTTCTTTAACCGGTGGGCCTCTCGGTAAATTGTTAGAATCGCACCCGCCCATTGACACTGAAGATTAAATTCAGCTCCAATCATTTGAATTAATTTTTGAACCGGGTCGTCAATGGTTTCCATAATTTTATTTAATTCCTGATCCACAAGATCAGCCATAAACATATGGATCAGAAGCAGAACATCTTCTTTGGAACCGATATAGTCATAGATATTGCCAAGGCTTATTTTGGTTTCTTGGCTTAAATCTCTTAAAGTTGTTTTATGGAAACCTTTTTGTTCAATCAACTTAATAGCCGCCAAAATGATCTGTTGACGTCGTTTTTGGACTAAATTCTCATTTTTGATTTTCGTTGGTATTTGGTAAGCTAGATTTGTCATTATTTTTTCCTTCCAATAAAAAGAACGAATGTTCGTTTTTATCATTTTCCAAAAACCTTGTCAAGAAAAATTATGAGACTTAAATGAATTACTTGACCAACGGCTGGGAAGCTGAAAAGGGATGCCCTTATCCTGGCGGAGAACCCCGACCTATAACCCGTAACAAGCTGAAATAATTATAGATTTAACCTACCGCATGGTCAACCCATCTTCCGCAGTTTGCCTTCGATTTTTCAAAATTTGCTGGGAATCGTCCCAAAATCCGAAGGGAATATTCCCTTCACCCCGAAAACTCTTCCTTTCATCGAGTTGGGGAAAAAGCTGGGGATTCCGCTGCAACAGCACGTCCAGATCTCCTATGCAGATATCTACCATTTCAAGGCGGCTATCGAGAAAGCCGGTGGGACGGACAACATGGATAAGTTGATCAAGGCCATGGAAGATGTAGAGACGGTTTACTCCCTGGGAAAGATGAAATATGAAACCCAGAAGATCAAACCTTTCTTCCACTCTCGCAGGATGGTCGATCCTAAAAACCCCTATAAAATGTATCCGGGAGTATGGATGGAAAGCGTTGCCCAGTTCCAGAATGATGGAAAAATCTCCTGGGTCGTCGATGAGAAGATGAAAGCCGTTCCCGGGGGTTACACTCCTCCTGCTCAATTGCGCACCCAGAAATAACTCCTGATATCCCCTGGCGGACTTCTTCCAGAAGAAGAAGTCCGCCTCCTCTTCATAAAACTTTCGAAGCATTCCTGCCGGATCGATTATTCCATCCTTGTAACTGAGAGATTACATCTTGCGGTCTTTTTTGCTTGACAGGCAACTCCGTTTTCCGTATATTCAACCCAACCCAAAGGGACCTCTCATCACGATTCATTCCTTCTAAAGATCCGGGCATCTTTGATTTTCTCTCAAAAATTCTGCCTGAAAAAAAAGAAGGGAGGATAGCGATGTTTACTCATGGCGAGTATTGTTTCGATCGTAAATTTACAAGAAGGAAATCCATCGTCAACTCCTTTTCAACGGGGCTGAAAGGGAGTCGATAAATGTGCCGAAGGCCCGTAGGAGTTACTTCCTTCTGTACATTTCTTGTTTCCAAGTTTCTTTAAGAAAGATTCTTTCGGGCCTCAATGATGGATACCGATATGGCTTTTTTTATTTCCATTTTGACGAGGGCGCTCGGTAGATCTCCCCCTGTCATTCATCTCAAGATTTATTCTTCCTTGATCGTAGTATAGGGTTCTGAACCTTCAGCTAAATCATCCGATCATCTTGATACTGGGAGGGACAAATGAAAAAGACAAATTCATGGTTCTGGATTTTCGTCCTTACGCTCCTGCTTTCCCTGACGGCCCTTGGCCAGACCGTGCAGGCCGCCGATGAGATTATCATCGGTTACAGCGGCCCCTTGAGCGGAGGAGCGGCTAAGTTCGGGTTTAACATTCAGTGGGGCCTGGAGTTAGCGGCCGACGAGATCAACGCCCTGGGCGGCGCTACCGTGGCGGGCAAAAAATACACTGTCCGCATCATCAGCGTGGACGACCGTTTTCAAGCCGCCCTGGCGACCAACAACGCCAAACGCCTGGTGCATAAAGAAGGGGCCAAGATGGTTTACAACCCCAATACCGGCGGGATTTTTGCCCTCATGGCCGTCAATGAGAATGAGAAATTTATTGTCGGAGCCTACACCACCACACAGAACGTGGTGACCGCGGGAAATAAACTCCTGTTCAAGGGGCCGCTTCCCATGCAGGCTTACGTCCACGCCTTCTCAGAAAAGGCATGGGCCCATGGATGGAAGGTTTGCGCCATGATGCCGGATGCTTACGAATATGGCAAGATTTGGAGCGGCCTGTTTGAGAAAGGGTGGAAAGCGAAAGGGGGTACCATCACTACAAATATTCCCGTTGATTTTATGAAGACTACCGATTATTACCCCTTGCTGACCAAAGCGCTCGCCACCAAGCCGGATGTGATTCTCCTCGGTTCCTCCTCCGAGCCGGATGCCATGCAGATCCGGCAGGCCCGTGAACTCGGTTACAAAGGGGGTTTTATCCTCATCGAGCGAGGAAAGCTGGACGAGATCCGGACCTTCGTGGACAACATGGAGACACTAAATGGCTGCATCGGATCGACCCCTCTTGAGATGACCCCCCGTGACAATGTGAAACCCTTCGCCCAAAAGTTTCGCAAGAAGTATGGGGCTGACAAACCGCTGGCCACGGAACTGGGCATTTCTTACGCCAATGCCCTGATCTATGTAGGGTCCATGGTCATCGCAGGTACCACGACCGACGTCTATAAGATCATGGACGCTATGCGCAACAAAACCAAGGATGTGCTGGCGTTGCCATTTATTAAGAACAATGACCCCTACGGATACACGGGCGCTTTCCCGAACGGGGCGCTCAAAGCGAAGACTTACGGGATCGAAGTGGCCAACGGCAAATATACGGAGTGCTTTCTTATCGACACGCCCGACCAAATTTACACGGCCAAGGAATGATCTCGTTAGTGTGAAACCCTTTGAGGAAAGCGGGGGCTGGACTCATCTCCCCGCTTTTCCGCTCCCTTGATCACCCCGAGAAGGAGGCAGTGGAGTGAGTCTATTGCCGCAGACGATCATCAACGGCATCATGCTGGGCTCGGTCTATGCCATGGTCGCCCTGGGGCTCACCCTGATCTTCGGCATTCTGGAGATCCCCAATTTCGCCCACGGCGCTCTCTACATGATCGGCGCCTTTATCGCTTTTTTCTGCATTACCTCCCTGGGGGTCTCCTATTGGATTGCTCTGGTGGTTTCTCTCGCGGCCCTTTTCATCGCGGGCATGGTTATTGAACGGTTTATCTTCAGACCCTTCTATAAGCAGCCGCACGTCAGCTCGTTCATTGTGGCTGTGGGCCTCATCTTAATCCTGGAGAACGGAGCGCTGGTTCTCTGGGGGGCGGATTTCCGGCGTATCTCCCCGCCCAACAGCGGAATCATAAACCTTCTCGGAATCACCGTCACGTTTCAGCGGCTGATCGTGATTATCTTTGCCGCGCTCCTCATTATTGCCATCCACCTCTTCATTAAGAAGACCCGCCTGGGAGCCGCCATCGAGGCAACCTCGCAGAATCGTGAGGGCGCCCAGCTCATGGGCATCAACACAAGCTTCGTCGGACAGGTCACCTTCGGCCTGGGCACTGCCCTGGCTGCGGTAGCGGCAGTTCTGGTGGCCCCCATCCTCCTCATCTCTGCGACCATGGGTGAGTCGGTAATCGCCATGGCCTTTGTCATCATTATTCTCGGCGGGATGGGCAGCTTCATCGGGGCGGTCGTGGGCGGGTATGTCATTGGCCTGCTGGAAACCCTGGTCTCCACTTATGTGACCAGCTATTACGTGGAGGCGCTGATCTTCGGCGTTCTGGTGCTGGTCCTGGCGGTGAAGCCGACCGGACTCTTTGGAGGGAAGCATTAAAAGCAGTGGGCAAAAACAATGACATAAGACGACTGGTTTATGGTCTTCTGATTCTCATCGCAATCTGCGCGCCCTTTTTCATCACGGGAAACTATCCCCGTCACATGATGGTGATGTGCGGCATCTGGGTGATTTCTTCCATGGGACTCAACCTGATCCTGGGGTACGTGGGCCAGTTGAACCTCGCCCACGGCACTTTCTTCGGCATTGGCGCTTACGCCACAGCCCTACTGATCCAGGGACTGGGTTTTTCCTTCTGGCTAGCCCTTCCCGTGGGCTGCCTGATCACGGCCTTCCTGGGGTTCCTGACCGGCCTCCCTACCCTGCGCACCCGGGGCCACTACTTTCCCATCTCCACCATGTGCCTAGGCATATCTCTCTACTACGTTATCGCCCGTTGGGATGAGTTAACAGGGGGTGCGAGAGGTCTCTTTGGCATCCCGCGGCCCGCCGCGATTCCTTTTCCATTCATAGGGAAGGTCTCTTTTGATACGACTCTACCCTGTTACTACCTGGTTCTTTTCTTTGTCTTTCTCACCATGCTGGCCATCTCCCGCTTCGTTCGTTCTCTCGTAGGAAAACGACTGATCGCCATACGGGGCAATGAGAACCTGGCCCAGTCCGTGGGGATTAACACAATGTGGGACAAGGTTGTCTTTTTAAGCATCAGCACGCTTATCGCCGGACTGGCCGGCGGACTCTACGCGGCGTACATGGGAAGTCTGATGGCTGAGCAGGCCCACTTCCTGGGGAGCTTTGAGATGCTGCTGAACGTGATGATCGGTGGGGTGGGTACCATGGCCGGTCCGTTTATCGGCGGCATCCTTCTGCCCATTCTGACGGAGGCTTTGCATTTCCTCGGCGGCCTGCGTTTAGTCGTCTACGGCGTGCTATTGATTTTGATCATGGGGTTTCTCCCCCAGGGTATCGCTGGCGGCCTGCGGGCATTGGCCCTGCATTACGGCCGGAGGAGAGATGCAAAATGAATGATCTTCTGCTCGAAGCCAGAGACCTGACCAAAAACTTCGGGGGCCTGGAGGCCATCGGCCGGCTGAGTTTCAACATCCGGAAGGGGAATATCTTCAGCGTGATCGGTCCGAACGGTGCCGGGAAGACAACCCTGTTCAACCTGATCACTGCCTTTCTCCCACCCACCCTTGGGGAGATCTTTTTTAAAGGGGAAAAAATCTCTGGCCTTAAGCCCTTCCAGGTCGCCAGAAGATCCATTTCCCGCACCTTTCAGCTGACCACTCTCTTTGAAAGAAATACCGTGCTCGAAAACCTCATGATTGGACAGACGACGACGCGGAGGATGGGTGTTCTCCAGGCCTTATTGGGCGGGCGCCAGAAGAAGCTCGCGGAAAAAATGGCCATGGAGCGGGCTCACCAGCTCGCCGAATTCATCGGCCTCAGCCGGGAGAAAGAAATTCAGGGGGGCCTCCTTTCCCAGAGGGGCCAGAAGCAGCTGTCGATCGGGTTAGCCTTGGCCTCTAACCCCGAATTGCTTCTCCTCGACGAACCGGCCGGAGGGGTGAACATGGAGGAAGTGGGTGTACTCATCGACCTCATCAGTCGTATCCGTGACTCCGGGGTGACCATTTGTCTGATTGAACATAAGATGAGTGTGGTCATGAACATCTCCGACCGCATCCTGGCCTTGAATTACGGGAAGAAAGTCACTGAGGGAACCCCGGCGGAGGTATGCCGGAACGAGCAAGTGATCAAGTCTTACCTCGGGGAGAAGTATGCTGCTACGCGTCGATCAAGTTGAAAGCTTTTACGGTCGGTCCCAGACCCTGCACGGCGTCTCGCTGTCCGTCGAAGAAAAGGAACTCATTTGCGTCTTGGGGGCCAACGGGGCGGGCAAGAGTACCTTGCTGAAAAATATTGCCGGGTTGGTCAAGCCTCGCAAGGGGGTCGTTGAATTCGCCGGGCGCCGGATCGAGCAGATGTCTGCCCACCAGATTGTTCGAGAAGGAGTTACCCTGTGCCCAGAGGATAAAAAGATCTTCCCTCAGATGAGCGTCCTGAAAAATCTCCTGTTAGGAGCCTGGGTGCACGGCCGGGATTATCCCAGGATCCAAAAAAACATGGTAGAAGTTTTCGAGCTCTTTCCCATCTTGAACGACCGAAAGAATCAGATGGCGGGAACGCTGAGCGGTGGCGAACAACAGATGCTGGTGATCGGCCGCAGTCTCATGTCCAATCCCAAGCTCCTCATGCTCGACGAACCTTCACTGGGAATTGCCCCTCTCGTGGTGGAGCGTATTTTTGAAGTGATTCGTGAGATCAATAGAAGGGGTACTACGATTCTGCTGGTCGAGCAAAATGCCTCCATCAGCCTGACCACGGCCGGCCGGGGTTATATCATGGAAACCGGAAGGATTGTCCTGAGCGGATCAGCCTCAACTTTGCTCCAGGATGAAAAGGTGAAAAGGGCATACCTCGGAATATGAACAAAACGACTACTTCATGATAGGGACGTCACCCGCCAACGAGGCCTCCTTTGCCTCTATGGGCCAATAGAATCTTTTCCCTTTCCAGGGGACCTTTCTGCTTCGCTAACGCGCTTGTAGTTTCGTTGCTTGACAGGCAACTCCCTTTTTCTTATGTTCAACCCAACCCAAAGCGACTTCTTATCACTTTTAATTTCCTCCAAAGGTCCAGGCATCTTTGATTTTCTTTCAAAAATTCTGCCTGAAAAAAGAAAAGGATTAAAACCATGTGATTCACGGCGAGCATTGTTTTGACTATAAATTTAGAAGAAAGAAATTCCCTGTCAACTAATTTTCAAGCAGGGCTGAAAAGGAGTCCTTCTTGTTGCAAGTCAAGAGAAAAAACTTGACAGACGATCTCAGATTTTGTTAAAAGAAATCATACAAACGGTAATACCAGGTGAAGGGAACCCCGTGATCTCCGTTTAGGCGGAGCAAGTCGGGGACGGACCCGCCGCTGTAGTCCCGACCCCATGTTTTTGGGGTAAGCGCCTTAACAAAAAAGCCACTGTCCTGAGCGCGCCGAAGGATGGGAAGGCGAGTTAAGGTCGGGAGAGTCAGAAAACCTGCCTGGATATGCTTCACGGAAAGGTCTTCGAGGATAAGACTGTGAAGGGTGCATGCGGGTAAAATCCCCAGTCTTCAATGCGAAGGTTGGGGATTTTTTTTGAACCCTTCTCCCCCGCCCTAAACCTAACATGGTTTAGGGCTTGCCCTGAACCCTACGTGGTTTAGGGCCCGCCCCGAGCTTAACATGGTTCGGAGTCAACAAATTATTTTTGTCCCATTTGATGGGGGAAGGAGGTATTTTATGAAACATTTCATTTCCATGTTCTTTTCTTTATCTCTGTCCGTGTTATTACCGTTTCTTTCTTTTGCACAGGAAAAGGAGGTGACCCTTGAAAAAGTGGTCGTCACCGCCACCCGGGATGTCGAGGAAATTAGAAAGATTCCTGCAAGTGTCACCGTTGTCACAAAAGAGGAGATTGAGCAATCTAATGCACAAAACGTGGTTGATCTGCTCCGAAACGAGGCAGATATTGAGGTTCGGGATATTTACGGAAATGGAAAATCAGCTTCTGTTGATATCAGGGGTTTTGGAGAGACAGGTCCTCTCAATACACTCGTATTAGTAGATGGGAGAAGGGTGAATCAAATCGACCTCAGCGGAGTGGACTGGACCCAAATCCCGCTTGACCAGGTGGAACGGATTGAAATCGTTCGAGGTTCCGGGAGTGTCCTTTACGGGGATAATGCTGCCGGCGGGGTGATTAACATCATTACGAAAAAGCCTGAAAAACCTTTTTCCGCCAGTGCAGAAGTGGTGGGGGGAAGCTACGGCTACAACAAAGAGAGTGGTTCCGTGAGCGGGAAATGGGGTCCCCTGTCTGCCATTCTCAACACGAGTCATAATTCCACGTATGGATATCGTGAGAATGGGTTTTTAAGAGCAGAAGATGTTGGAGGAAAGGTTATCTATGACTTGAATGAAAACATCAGCTTCAACCTGAGCGGAAGTTTCCATCAGGATGATCAAGGCTTGCCAGGTGCCCTTCCTAAAGCCATTTATGAAGTGGATCGGCGGGCAACCATTGCCCCTGACGATAAAGCAAAAACGGATGACTGGTATCTCGTTCTGGGCGCAAAGGCCAAATTATGGGACGTCGGTCGATTGGAAATGGACCTTTCCTACCGAGATAGAAATGTAAAGGACCTCTTTCGATCTTTCTCCTTCAATGACAAAAGAGATTTGAGCACCTGGGGGGTGACTCCAAGATACATTCTCGAAAAACCCCTCTGGATCTTGCCTAACAAATTAACCCTTGGGCTCGATTTCTATCATTCGGATTCCAACGTCTTTTCCGAGTCGTCGTTTGGATCAAACCGGGTGGATGTCACGAAGCAATCGATAGGGGCCTATGTATTAGATGAATTGTCTCTCCTCAAGAGCCTAATCCTCTCCGTGGGTTATCGCCAGGAGTGGGTGACGTATGACCTCTTTCAAGATCTCCCAAGGGCAAAGGATAAGATGAGCAATAACGAGCCCGCCTGGAATGTGAGTTTAGACTATCTCTTTGACAAAAAGTCTTCTGCCTTTCTTAGTGTTAAAAGGAGCTTCCGCTTCCCCGTTTCTGACGAATTGATCCAATACTTCCCGACCTTTCAGATGAACCCCGGGATGAAACCCCAAACGGGATATCAGTATGAGGCTGGCGTTCGCCATGCCTTTACGGATCAGATTGAGGCCAACCTGACGCTCTTCTGGATCGAAACCCGGGACGAAATCTTCTATAACCCCTATACATTTGCCAACGAAAACTTCCCCAAGACTCGGCGTCAGGGAATTGAATTGGGAACAAAGGTAAGACCTCTCCAATGGCTCACTTTTTGGGGAAACTATAGTTATATTAAGCCCAGTCTGCAAGAGAAACCCTATTCAGGAAATGATATCCCTGGAGTACCAAGGCATAAAGGCTCAATCGGAACAGAGGTCGATTTCGGACGAGGATTTCAGTTGAGTTCCAAAGCAACCATCGTGGCACCCCGCCATTTTATCAGCGACTGGGCCAACCAGGTGGAGCGGCTAAGAGGATATTATACCTGGGATGCCAAACTCTCCTATTCCTGGAAGGGATTGAAGGCCTTTGTCGGTGTAAATAACCTGACCAATCAAAAGTTTTCAGAATTCGGTGTTGTCAATGCCACGGGAGTACAATACTTTTATCCGTCGCCCGTGCGGAATTTCATCGGAGGGGTTTCTTACACCTTTTAGGATCAAGAAGACCCAATATGTCGTACGCTCCTCTTCCGACGTGCTATAAAAAGATGTTTCCATTTAAATTGTCTACGACCTCCTACATCTATCCTGATCATATTATTCCAAATGTGACGATGCTCGCGCCTTTCTTGGATGAAATAGAATTAGTCCTCTTTGAAAGTAAGAGCCAGGATAACTATCCTGACGATGCTCAAATCAAAGGCCTGATGAACTTCTGTCTTCGTCAGGATATAACCTTTAATGTTCACCTTCCCATTGATATATTCCTTGGAGACGAAAATGAAGAGGTAAGGACCAAAGGCACTTCTATTGTGAAGAGGGTGACGGAAAGAACCTTTGGTTTGAATCCTTCTGTTTATATCCTCCATTTCGATCTAAGGAATAGCAATGGTCAAGAGGAAACCGATATTGAAGCCTGGCGGAGGCGTCTCCTTCGAAGTGTAGAAGAGATGGCTCAAAATGGGGTGGAACTGAATCGCATGGCCATCGAGACCCTCGGATACCCCTTTGAATGGATTGAGGACATTATTGAAGAATCCGGCTTCTCGATCTGCCTCGATATTGGTCATATCCTGATCCACGGGCAGGATCTCAGACTCTATCTAAATAAATATCTCCCCAAAGCTTCGATCATCCACCTTCATGGCTTTCAAAAAGGGATTGACCATTTGGGAATCGATCAATTGTCTGAATCGGCATTAGAGATGATTTTTACCCACCTTCACGATTATCATGGTATTGTATCTCTTGAGGTCTTTTCGATTGAGGATCTCAAAAGATCCCTTGTCACCTTGGAGGAAAAATGGGGAAGAAGATGATCTTGATCACCGGAGGATGTCGAAGCGGGAAAAGCCGCTTCGCTTTGGACTATGCGAATCAACATTTTTCAAAAAAAATATATCTCGCCACATGCCAAGCCCTTGATGAAGAGATGGCTCAGCGCATAGAGCATCATAAAAAGATGAGAAGTCCGGAGTGGCAGACGATTGAAGAACCCATAGAGATTGTCAACAAAATCACGCGATATGGGGACGAGGCGGATGTAATCCTGTTGGACTGCATCACCCTTTGGCTTTCCAATCTCCTGATGAGACGGAAGGATGACCCGGAGATCATGGAGGAGATAAGTAGATTCATTGACACTATTAAGGAGAAACAAACCTCGCTCATCCTTGTATCGAATGAGGTAGGGCTTGGAATTGTGCCAGTAGATCCGTTGGGCCGCCGTTTTAGAGACCTATCCGGAATGGCCAATCAGAAGATTGCCGAAGTGGTAAATACAGTGATTTTAATGGTGTCAGGGATTCCAATCTTCTTGAAAGGAAAGGATGAAAAACTTTCTTAGAGCCCTTTCATTTCTCACCATTCTGCCTGTTGGACAAATTCGGCTCTCAGAGCAGAAGGAATTAGCCCGTTCAATGGCCTTCTTTCCTTTAGTCGGCCTTGTGGTCGGTCTCCTCCTGACCACGGGTTATTATCTCTTCTCTCTTTTCCTGCCTAAGTCCATCACCCTCTGGTTAATACTGGGACTTCTTGCTCTCCTGACGAGAGGTCTCCATTTGGATGGATTTGCTGATACCCTGGATGGTCTGGCGTCTGGCGGGTCAAAGGAAAGGATTCTTGAGGTGATGAGGGATAGTCGAATCGGAGCCTTTGGAGTGATCAGTCTCATCTTGCTAATCGGGGGCAAATATCTTGCTCTGCATCAGATTTCGAATGCATCCGTTCCCTACTCTCTTATTTTGATGGCCGTCATGGGACGACAATCTATGGTTTTAGTCTGCTGCCGATCTTCCTATGCCAGACCGAACGGAGGGTTAGCTAAACCTTTCACTGAAAACCTTGGATACCGTGAAACGGCTTTATCCTTGGCCACGGCTCTGGGAATCGCTTTGCTGGCCATGGGTGTTAAAGGCATCCTGGTCTTCTTAGGAATCGGCCTCTTCAGCCTTGGGTATCGGTATCTTTTCATCAAGAAGCTGGGGGGAGTAACAGGCGATGTTTTAGGGGGGGCAAATGAATTAGCAGAGCTTCTTTGCCTCATCCTTTTGGTCATTCTTGAACCAATCCATTTATAAAATTGGGAGAAAGAAGGATGGATAAAATTAACCAAACAATTGCTGACATAAAACCTTTGGACCGAAAGGCCATGGAAGAGGCGAGAACCAGGCAGGACAGCCTGACGAAGCCTCGGGGCTGATTGGGTCAACTTGAGGCCCTTTCCATCCAGGTGGCAGGAATCAAGGGAAATCCAAGGCATCGAATCATCCACAAAGTAATATTTACACTGGCCGCTGATCACGGCGTTACCGAAGAAGGAGTGAGCGCTTATCCCTCTGAAGTAACTCCCCAAATGGTCTATAACTTCCTTCGGGGAGGTGCGGGCATCAATGTCATGGCGCGGCATATAGGAGGGAGGGTTGTCGTAGCAGATCTGGGAGTTGCCTCAGCGTTGGAGCCACATCCTGATCTGAGAATTAAGAAGGTGGCCATGGGCACCCGGAATATGGCGAGAGGGCCTGCCATGAGTGTGGAGGAAGCCATCCGCTGCATCGAAGCTGGAATTGAATTGGTGGAAGGGGAATTGCCAAAAGGTATTGATATATTGGGAACGGGTGATATGGGAATTGGAAACACCACTTCTTCCAGTGCTATTACAGCAGTTTCAACAGGCGCTGATGTCACAAGAGTCACAGGCAGGGGAACCGGTGTCGACGATGACGGATGGCGAAAAAAGGTTCAGGTGATTCAGAAGGCTCTGGAAATCAATCGTCCGAATCCAGACGATGGGGTCGACATCCTTTCCAAAGTCGGGGGGTTTGAAATCGGAGGAATCGCAGGGGTGATTTTGGCCGGTGCACGACATCGAATCCCTGTTGTACTCGATGGCTTCATTTCCGGAGCAGCAGCTTTAATTGCCACATCTCTTTCACCTCAAGTCAAACCATACCTTATCGCCTCTCATCAGTCGGCTGAGCAAGGGCATCAGGTCCTATTGGAATATCTCGGCCTGAAACCCTTGCTGAACTTAGATCTGAGGTTGGGTGAAGGAACCGGTGCCGCCTTGGGGATATTTTTGGTCGAGGCTAGTCTAAAGATTCTCGATGAAATGGCCACTTTTAGTGAAGCCAGAGTATCTGAAAAAATATGATTAAAAAATCGTTCGCCTTGGCTTTTATGATGTTCGTAACGATTGTCTTTCTTAACACCCGGGTGGAAGGGCAAGAACGAACAGTGACCGATGAGATAGGACGAAAGGTGAAAATTTCTTGTTCTCCAAAGAGAATTATTTCCTTAGCCCCCAGCATTACAGAAATCCTGTTTGCTTTGCATCTCAATGAGGAAATCATAGGAGTTACAGACTATTGTGATTTTCCAGTGGCTGCATCGAACAAACCGAGGATCGGAGGGTTTATTAATCCCAGTATTGAAAAAATCGTTTCATTAAAACCGGACCTGATCGTCGGGACAAGCGATGGCAATTTGATGGAAACCATTCATAGACTGAGTGATCTTGGCTTTTCTGTCTATCTGATTAATCCAAAAAGCTTCAATGGAGTAATGAAAGCAATCCATCATATTGGAACAATGGTTGGAAGAGAAGAGGAATCGAGAAAAATTACAGGAAATATGATCTTAAAGAAAGAGGATATCGCCGCACGCACCAAATCCTTTCCAAAGCCAAAGATTTTCTTCCAGATTGGATACGCTCCTATTATGACCGTGGGAAAAGGAACACTCGCTGACGATCTCATCCGTTTGGCCGGGGGAAGGAGCATATCAGAGAATGAGTCGGTGAACTACCCCCTCTATAATATCGAAACCATCTTATCGAAGGCCCCGGAAATCATCATTATGAGTTCCATGGACAGCAAGAAGGATTATTTGAATCTGATTAAAATGTGGCAGTCTTGGGAAGACCTCCCTGCTGTGAAAATGAATGCAATCTATGTTGTCGACTCAAATTTAGTCGATCGTCCCACGCCCAGGGTAGTCGAAGGATTGGAAGCAATGGCCAGGATGATTCACCCAGAAGCTTTTAGGGAGAAGAGATGAAATCGCTGATGATCCAGGGGACGGGTTCTTATGTTGGAAAAAGTCTGATCGTAGCCGGGCTCTGTCGGATCTTTAAAAAGGATGGATTCAATGTCGTTCCGTTCAAATCCCAGAACATGTCTTTGAACTCCTTTGTGACTAGGGAAGGAGGGGAGATGGGAAGAGCCCAGGTGGTCCAGGCAGAGGCAGCGGGCATCGAGCCTCATGTGGATATGAATCCAATCCTGATCAAGCCCAACACGGATATCGGCGCCCAGATCATCATCCATGGAAAAGTTTACAGAAACATGTCTGCCAACCGGTATCACCAATTTAAGAAAAAAGCCTTACGGGCTGTCAAAGAAAGTTTTTATCGTCTGAAGGAAAGATACGAACTCATGGTCATCGAGGGTGCCGGGAGCCCTGCGGAAATCAATCTAAGGGAAAATGATATCGCAAATATGGGAACGGCAGAGATCGCAGATTGCCCTGTTATTTTGGTAGGCGATATTGACAAGGGAGGGGTCTTCGCCTCTCTCATCGGAACCCTTGAACTCCTGAGCAAGGAAGAAAAAAAGAGAATTAAGGGATTTATCATCAATAAGTTTCGCGGGGACATACGATTATTAGAGCCGGGATTGGATTTTCTTGAGAAAAAGACGAGGTTGCCCGTCCTCGGTGTTATTCCCTATTTCAAAGATCTCTATTTGCAGGAAGAGGATGGAGTCTCGGTAGAAAAGGCTGGATCAAGTCCAAAGGGAGGAGACATCCGAATCTCAGTCCTCCTCCTTCCACACATCTCAAATTTCACAGATTTTGACGCCTTAGAGAAAGAACCGGGAGTGGAGTTTCGCTATATAAGGCCCGGAAGTCCAATCCCAGCTTCTGATTTAATCATCATTCCAGGAAGCAAGAATACCTTAGGTGACCTCGCCTATCTCAGGCAATCCAAGTATGACAAAACAATCCTCAAACACCATCAAAGGGGTGGGTTCGTAATAGGTATATGCGGAGGGTATCAAATGTTGGGCCGCCTGATTTCCGATCCTTTTAAGATCGAAACGAAGCGAAAGAGCATCGTCGGTCTGGGTCTGCTCAATGTTGAAACTGCCATGGAAAAGGAAAAAGTGACTTCCCAGGTAGAGGCGAGGGTGTCTCCAAAAGACCTTCTCCAATGGAAATCCGGGAAAATTTTTGGATATGAGATTCACATGGGAAGGACGGAGAGAAGTAACAATATCTCCCCAGCTTTCACGATTGTTAAAAAGAAAGATCGAAATGTCCGGATCGAAGATGGGGCGATCTCTAAAGACGGAAAGGTGTGGGGAACCTATATTCATGGAATCTTTGATAACGACGAATTCCGAAGGGGATTCATTAACCGCTTAAGGAAAAGAAAGGGATTGTCCCCTTTGAGCAGAGGTGATAGCCTTCACTACCACCAAGTGAAGGCGGAAGGATTCAATAATTTGGAAAGGGGACTGAGGGAGAATCTCGATATGAATTTCATTTATAGGATCCTCAAACTGAAGCCCCAAAAACCTGCAACTAACACAAAACCTGCAACTAACTCTTGACACATCGGAGGGGTTGTAATATAAATTTCTTTATTAATCAGGATGCCGGGTTAGCTCAGTCGGTAGAGCAGAGGACTGAAAATCCTCGTGTCCGTGGTTCGATTCCGCGACCCGGCACTTTAAAACCAAGGGGTTAGGCGATTCAAGCTTAGCCCCTTTTTTATTGATTGTGACTGAATTTTCTGCCCCTCATGGTTATCAAAGCTCTCGCCTATTCATTTTCTGCATGCCGAAATTGAATAACCTCCCCTTGTTTGGGAGTTATGATTCCGACCGTGGTGCTTTTCCTCTCTTGGTAATCCTGAAATTTTAAAGCGGCCTCTCTCAGGTCCTGGTCATTAACGATGTTATACCGCTCAAACACATTTCGGGACTTGTGGCCTGAAATGGTCATGGCCACCTTCTCTGAAATCCCTGATCTGACCATATCCCTTACAGCTGTTCTCCTGAAGTCATGGAAGATTTTACCCTTCAAACCAGCTTTTTTGCAGGCGGAAATCCAGGCCTTACGGAATCCTTTTATAACCTTCCCTTCTCTATGAAAAACGTAAGCACAATGAATTCGCCTGTCCTGATATAGCGCCTTCATCACTTCTATCAACTCCCTCGTAAGGTAAAAAGTCCGGCCCTCTTCATTCTTGGTTTCCCCCAGATCAAGCCAAACCTTCCCTTCCTTGAGATCCACTCTGTCCCAGGTAAGACCCAGGATTTCACTTATTCTCCATCCGCTATAATAGCCAAAAGTCACTATTGGCTTTAGGTATCCAGGTAAGATATCCTTGACCGCCAAATATTCGGCATATTCAAAGAAACCTTTTCTTACGTTGGATTCTTTCAGCATTGGAATGTAAGGAATTAAGGTCACCTTTGGAGGAGTGCACTCTGCTGCGAGATGGAACATCCTTTTGAGTGCTGCCAACTCTCGGTTAATGGAAGCATTAGAGAAACCTTGATTCATCCTGTCCTCTATATAGCTCTTGACCTTATCCGTGGTAACATCCACTGCTCTCATACCACCAAAATAACTTTGAAGATATTTAACGGACCTCTCGGCTTTATTCAGGGTGTCTCTCCCATTAATTCGATAATCTGTCAGGAAATCCTCGGCCAAATTGTCAAACGTAACTAGCTTTTTCAGAAAAATTCCAGGCAACTTTCCCTCTGCGATCTCTCCCTTCAGTTTATAAAAAACTGTCTGAGCCAACTTCTTCTCTGTAGTTTCCGTCGATTCTCTGTAATGTTTGCCTTGATAAACGAAACTCATCCACCAGACCTGGCCCCTCTTATATAGTCCCATCGGATACCTCCTTTCCGAGGCCCTTGATCTGGTCTGGTTTCCCGTTACCAACAGTATACCCTTCTCCCTTCACCTCTTCAATGATTTTCCTAATGGTTCTCTTGATTCTTGGGTCCGATCGCTTCCGCAATGACCCAATAACCTTCCTGGTCTCCACCTTGACATCGACCACGGGTTTCTTCTGCCCTTGCATCCATACTTCGACCTCTTCCAGCTTGAATCTTACCAACCGGCCGATCCGGTAATGGGGTATCCTCTTTTCCTCCACCATCGCGTAAAGGTTGCTCACCTTGATTCCCAGGTAGCGAGCGATGGCTTGGACATTTAAAAATCCTGATGATAGATCTCTTCCATTGGTCCTCTCTGCTTGAGGCTCTGACCCATGCTTTTCCATATCAACTCCTTTTGCCAAACCCTCATGGTTGGCTTTCAGGAGCTTCGGTATGGTAATTGGTTTGCTTGGCTTATAGCGAGCGTGGTAATTGGAATGGTAATTTGGGGCAGAATAATATGATGGTAATTGGTATTACCGCTATAAAATTTGAAGTTTAATTATTCAAAAAATTCCGAAACTCTTGGTTTTTACATCCCCAGCCATAGACGAGTGTTCATTCTTCAATTCATCGATCACCTCCCTTTCGCCTTCAGTTTTCAGAGTTCCTTACAAATCACGATCCGAGATGACAACCTCATTCCCCTCTAAAATTTTTCTTGCAAATCGATTTACCTTAGGATATATTATATTTTGAATGCGATAATTAGTCAAGACCAAAAGCTTGGCTCCTGGTCGGCCAGGCAGAAAGGAGGAGAAAAGATTTAGCTGAAAGTAACTTTTTACTCTTTGCATACCTACCAATATTAACCAATTCAGTTTCCAACCTATCAACCCTCTAGAAAAGTGCTGGCAACAATTTTTTTGGAGTAAGGAGAATTTGGTCCCTTTGGCGGACTGACTTTTTCGAGCTATTTTCTTCACCAGATAGAAAGAAGGATTGATTAATGGACCAACCTACATTGAAATTTTTGGAATCACAACTCCAAGCCGCAAAAGATTTTATGGCTTATGCAAAACATATGGACTTCGTCATTTATTCCGAATTTGCCCCAGGGGACTACCTGAAAATTGCCAGGGGGTTAAAAAAAATTGTTTCGGACGATAAGACTGCCGACAAAAAATGGGCGAGAGATACCCTTTATGCAATAGAGGGACTTTTTTCAAATCTTCCCAATCTCCAAAAAAGAGTAAAGTATGCGAACGACAAGGTTTTGCGGGAATCAATAAAATCCAAAAAACCAAAGCCATGATAGGCACACAGCCATAATTAATAAGATTGGGAAATTAGGCGGCCATGTGAGTAAGGAATCAATTGATTTTTGGCTGCATCAATTCCCTAGATGGAGAAAAGGGGGTGAAAAAGAAGGGGGCCGTATAAGAAATTTACTTCAACAAAAGGAGAGGAGGGAAAGGAGATAAAATGAAAAAGACAAAAGAAGACCTCATTCAATTAATTAAAGACAAAATAGGTGAAATCAATTCATTGATATCTGAACTTGAGAAAGAAGTCTTAGAACCCGAACAACTTGAATCTCAAAAGCAAAAAGTAATGCGAACACCAAAGACTATTGATTGGTCCGAAATTAAGTGAAGGGAGGAGAAGAAGAAGATGAAGGCGTTGGATGAGATGATTGGTAAGAAGGTGGTTGTGGAAAGTTTTTATCACAAAGAAATTCACGGGATACTTGATTCAGTTGAAGAGCTGGGTGTGATTATTGATAGGCAAATATTTATCCCCATGCGTGCTGTTTTTAGAATCTATTTAGAGGAGAGATTTGAAGGGGATAAGAAAGAGGAGAGTGAGAAAAAGAAACCAAACGTATTCTCTAATGAAGCAAAAGGTTTTGGATCATGATTGATGAAGAGAAACTCGAAGATATAAAAAGTTTCGTAAAACCATACTGGATGGCTTATGAACGAGGCCCATCAGAATCTGTTGTGGAGAGTTTGCATGAGGTTGTTACTGAGGTCAGTGATACAGTTGTAAAAGATGATCCGTGGTTCCAAATGGTTAAGAAACATTCTGATGAAGCATGGGATAGACTCCAAAAAATAAAATCTAAGCCTCAAACACAATCCGGGCCAGTTACTAAAAAAGGGAAGAAACCAAAAGCAGAATTTGCCCTATCTGAAAGAGGAATTAATAAAAGCCTTACACCAATCACTAAAAAGCCTGGAAAAGAGCTTACATTTCCAATTGAGTTAACGATAAATGGTGAGAGGTACGCTACCAGCGACTATTTTGGAGCACGAAACTTCATGATGATGGACCTGCTTTCTTTTCTTATCCTCCAAAAGGCGGGGTTTCCGAAGAAACGAATTACGTTGTTTAATAGTATGGAGGATATTGAAAGGAGGGAGAAAGAGATAGAAGAGGAAAGGAAGGAATCGGAAAAGGAACGCGAAGAACTGGATATGGAACACGGAGGGCTGGATAAACCAAAAAAACCTATGACTCAAGAGGAATTACTCAGCTATTTTAAAAATGTAAAATATTGGGTGAGGTTTGATACTGATTTTTTTAGGAGGTTTACAGGAAAAGAAAATGCTGAATCTAATGAAGTTCTCAATCTCCTTCTTCAAACATCCGCAAAGTTCATTATTTCATATCCTGTCCGAGTGCCGGTTGATGAAGAAGGCAAAATTCAAGAAAAGAAATATACCAACAAAATATTCACGAGTTTCTTCAATGCGGCGTGGATAGATGAAAAAGATAAGAATGGTGAAGTGAAACATCGAACGTTCTATGCCTTTTTCAATACTGTCCTTGGAGAAATGTTTGTCAACAATCTCCTTTCCAAGGGATACGATATCATCGGCACCCGTCTATATCAATTATCATCTCTATCTCAGGTGTTTTTCAGACGGTTCATCGTTCACCATTCTCACTACGCTTCTCAGGTGATCGGTCTCCAGAGAATAAAAGAAGGGTTGAATCTTGGGGATGAAAATAAATCTCAATTATTAAACTACATCAAATCAGGAGCTCTTGAACCGTTGAAAAAAGCTGGTGCAATATCCTATTATGAGACAAGAGAGGGGATCAATGGTACTGAAATTGTAATCCAGAGATCGGATCGAAAGTATCTCATTTATCGCCGGAGATTGGAGTCCAAAAGAAAGAAGGGGAAATCAAAACAATACCATGGCGGGAAAGTGGAGGGACAAGAGCAGAAAAAGTGGAATCAACGGGTTTTGGAAAGGAAATCAACGGGTTTTGTAAAAATAAGAGCCTTTAAATGGTTGAATTCATTCACCTTGTTATTTCCTATAATATTAAATAAAATTAAAAGGTTTTCCTTACCTCCTAAAGTCGGTAAGTCAAACCTCCAAAAACCAAATACCACAGAATCTCTTACTTCCTCTTCTGAGAAGGAGTAAGGTAAGAAGTAAGTCAAATCCAAATGGCAGGAGAAACGGCTTTAGCTTTTGACATAGTCACAATTCAAAAAATTCAGTTTCTGTTCTTCTTCTAATAAATCCAATTGTGCCAGAATCTCTTATTTTTTATTTCAGTTTAAATTAACCATCTCTGAAATAGAAATATAAGCTTTCTTTATCACATCTCCTTTGGATAAGAAATATTCAACTACCGCCGGAGTCTCTTCCCTTCTTATAAATTCAAATATTAAAGTTATCTCTTCATCATTCATTTACATTTAATTGAACAGCGAGCTGACCAGTTAGTATGGCCCGAGTCCCCTGTGTCGGATTCGTTGGGTTGGTGTGATGCGGTAATGAGGGTAGACTGCATCAGGAATTTGTGGGGTTTTTACTTGGTTGGAATCATTCGGATATTTATGCGGGAAATTGGTGGTTCACTGTTAATACCGCCCTCTCCACTTAATGAATAATAAGACACATTGTTCATAAAGATAAAGCCACGGAGGAAATTAAGGGAGAATGGAGACTACCCTCTCTGCTTTTAAGATATAAATTCAAGATCACTGTCTGTTCTCTGTATTACAGGAGTGTCGTCAACTCGCACCATCCGTACACGGGCACAAAATGAACAACTTCGAATATAATGATTCAGCATCAAAGGTCTTGGCCAGAGCCTTTTCTGGCAAAGATAAGGAATCACTTTGCTGAAGAGTAGATTTTATTTTATAGTTTCCACTCTAAACGAAATAAAATTCCATGAGGTTTTAAGAATGAAATATCAATGGGTTGTTCTTACAGTGACAACAGTCGGAATCTTGATGGCAGGAATTGACTCCAGGATTGTCATCATTGGTCTTCCCCAAGTAGCTTCAGCATTGGGAGCTGATGTAGAACAAGCAATATGGTTCACCCAATCGTATGTGCTCGGAACGACAATAGCTCTGCTGTTAATAGGAAGAATAAGCGACATAGTAGGAAGAGTTAAGATTTATAGTTTAGGTTTTACAATTTTCACTCTTGGCTCCGCATTAACTAGCCTTTCCCGAACTCCTCTTCAATTCATTCTATTCCGAGCCATTCAAGGAATAGGAGCAGGCATGCTCTTTACGAATAGCCTTGCGATCGTTGTAGATGCAACTCCAAAGAAAGAACTCGGTTTTGCCCTGGGTGTGAATCAGACTGCATTTAGATTCGGTGCAATGGCTGGGCTGACTGTCAGCGGCTTGATCCTATCCTTTCTGGACTGGCGGGCACTGTTCTACCTGAATGTCCCAATAGGTATATTCGGAACGATATGGGCTCATCGGAGACTAAAGGAAATGGCAAAATTAGAAACAGGTGCAAAGATAGATTTGTTTGGTTTTATAGCATTTTCAATTTCATTACTTACCTTCCTGCTTGCTTTAACCTATCAAGCTTACGGATTATCAGAAGAATTTACCGTTTATTGTTTCTTCATCATCAGTGCAATAGCTGCCGTAGTGTTTATAGTAAGTGAGAGAAAGCAATTGCATCCATTACTTGATCTCCGGTTGTTTAGAATAAGAGAGTTCACCGGTGGTATCATCGCGCTAATGCTGAATGCAGTCGCTTGGGGTGCCATGTTGCTATTGATCAGCCTTTACTTCCAACTCATCCTTGATTTGAGTCCGCTTGATGCAGGGATAAGAATCATTCCGTTCGACGGTGCTTTTTTGATTTGTGGGCTTATCAGTGGAAGACTTTCTGACAAATATGGCCATCTCCCTTTCACAACATTAGGACTGGCTTTCATGAGCCTATCTCTTTATGCCTTCTCTACTCTTACCGAAACAACTTCATTTTTACATATAATTGTTTACTTGGTTATCTTAGGGATTGGTTGCGGGGGATTCGTCTCGCCAAACATGAGTGCGATCATGAGCTCTGTACCTGCGGAAAGGAGAGGAATAGCATCAGCATTAAGGGCGACTGCTTTCAACGTGGGTTTTGTCATAAGCCTGAATTTGGCAATCTCAATAATGACGTTCACTGTTCCGTTCTCGATTGTAACGAAAATGCTATCATCAATTAATGGAATAGGGATATCCCAGGCGGACAAAATGCTCTTCATGAAAGGAATGAACAATACCTATCTGTGGCTCGCAGTCATCAACTCTGCTGCAATTCCGCCTTCTGTCCTTAGAGGAGGCAGAAAGCAGACAGATCAAACATGAGGAGTTCTTCAGAGGGGACGATCTGTTTGGGGTCAATATTTGAGACAGCTGTTTAGGTGGGGGTAAAACACCTCCTTAACACCATTAAACACCCTTTTATAAGACGGTGGCTCTAACCCTAAAGGAAACAATGGAGGAGGCTGGAAGGGCTCTGCTGAAGATTGTCCCTGTAGAGGCTGAGGTGGTTATAGCAGACAGTTGGGCAGAGAAATAACACCGGCTTCTGACACTTCGCTACTTACCTTTGATATATTATCAGTCTATTCTTTAGCTGGCTGGCGATTACATCTACAAGTCATTACTGGGGACCATATTCAAGAATCGAAGATTACAGGTTGAAAGTGTGTATGACGAGCAGATAGAAAAGGAATTAAGAAAAAGCGTTTTGCTCTTTCCTCAATTTTGTCTTCCCGAATCCTCGCGAAGATTTTCAAGAAATTTAGGAGGAATTTTGTAGCCCAAATCTTGTGCCTTTTTAATGTCCTTCCAAGATTTGTCGTATTCTTTATTTAAGTAATGGGCATTTGCTCGATTATAGTAGGCATCAGCACTCTTTGGGCCTATCTCAAGGGCCTTGGTGAAATCAAAGATCGCCCAATCAAATTGGCCTTTCTTCACATAGGCAATTCCCCGATGATAGTAGATGCCCGCATCCTTTGGGCCTATCTCAAGGGCCTTGGTGAAATCATCGACGGCCTGATCGAATTGACCTTTTTCCCCGTAGGCAATCCCACGATCGATGTAGAACTTAGCGTCCTTAGGCTTATCCTGTTTTTGTTGAGCGGAGGCATAGGAGAACAATAACAAGAGAACTATTGGCAGGATTATCCCTGTCAATTTATCCGCAGTATTTTTCATAGTTCCAATCAAAAAGCCGAACTTATCCCAGCGTTGGCTTTTTAGGTAAGTCGTTACTGGTAACTTGTTTATCAAGAAATGTGACATTTGTCAATCAGGCAATTCAATGTGTTTAAGGTATTAACAGAGCCAATGTATTTTGCCGATTACGGTTTGAAATCTGCATCATTAGAGCAAAATGACTTCTTGCAGATTTCAGGAAAGACCATGCGGTACAATACCCCATCGACAGTCCATCGAGCAGGCGGGGGATAGGGTTTATTTTTTTGGATAGAGACCTCGAGGACTTAAATCCACAATGACTATTCACGAGTCTAGGTGTAAACTATTTGGCTACCCGTCAAACTAACCAGCCTTTCTCCCTCCAATAATCATATTCCGCTGACCACTCCTCTTTGTGGATTTCGATAATTCTTCGAAAGTAGTTCCTTCGAGACAGGACTTCTTCCATTTCACGAGAAAACTCGGTCTTCTTTCTCATCGCCTGTACCAAATTTCTTCCCAACTCACTTGCTCTTTTCTTGATCTCTTCAGTGACTGGAACCACGCTCGAGACACCACCCACATATTGGGCTCCGCATACCAAGGAATAATGATGTATGTAGTCCAAAACCATTTGCTGAGGCCCCCCTCCGGCGGTCGCCACAGCTCCTACGTATTTCCCTAACAACCTCTGACAGTGAATGAAGTGGGTTGATCGATCAAGAAAAGTCTTCAAATAGCCCGTAATATTATCGATATAGACAGGGCTCGCAAAAATAATCCCATCACTCTCCAGCATCTTGTTCAGCAAGAGATGAACATCGTCTTTGATCGGGCAGACCATCAAGTTCTTATGACAAGACTCGCAGTGCCGGCAGAAGTCAATTTTTAAATCGCAAAGATGCACGACCTCTGTTTGTTCTCCCTCTTTTTCCGCTCCTGAAAGAACCTCTTTGAGTAGAAGGAAAGTATTACTTCTGTTCTTGCGGGGACTGGCTGAAATACCCAACAGTTTCATCTTTGTCTCCTCTCTTTTCTCTGGAATCGACTTCATTTTTATAGCAAAAGTTAGCGAAATAACTTTAAATCGAAGCGTGAGTACTTGTCAATCATTGTGTCCTGCTTGACGAATCTCACAACTGGATTTTCGAGTTGGCGGGCAGGACCCATTGCTGAATGGCATCAAGAGCGTGCCTGTAATCCGTTCAATTATCCTGAATGAAACTTAATCTGGCAGATGCCGTCAAATTATCTCGTGACGAACGAGTACACCTACGAGGAGTAAACTGCGAACAACAATCCACTCCTCGGTCTACATGAAAAATAAGTATTTGCGTCTTTCAAGATTAGTGGTTTTCAACCAACCCTTCCCAGACTTCAGGTTTCTATATATTTCTCAAACCGCTCCAATTGGGCCTCCAGCGATTGTATTTCCTGATAGAGTATCTCGGCATCCTGGGCCAATGCAGGATCCTTGGCCAATCGTGCTATTCGTCGGGAGATCGTTCCGATGATTGTAATTCGGTTCCGAAACGCATCGGCGGTTTGTTTAACCATGGCTTCCTTCTTTCGGTAAGATTCAATCAATTGCTCTGATAGCTCGGCCTTACCGACGGCTGCTCCAATTAACTCCCCCACCACCTTTAGATACTCGAAATCTTGGCCTGAGATCGGAACCCCCTCTTTACCGGAATCGACAATTAAGGCCCCTACCTTTTTCTCTAATTGGGTTAGCGTATCCACATACCAGAGTGGAATGATGGCTTTGATCTTGACCCTCTCTGCCAGGGTATGCCGGTGGCCTTCGATCTCTTTTGGATCAGTCAGGTTTAAAGGTATCCCTTTTTCAACAATCCCCCATACAATGCTTTCCTTGTGAACTGAAACTTGTTCTATCGGGCACTCATAGCTGCCCACCCAACAATGAAGCTTTAGCTTGTCACCTTCCATGAGGACGTATCGGGCCCGCTTTCCCAATCTTTGACTAACGTGATCAAGACAGGTCTTGATAAGATGATCCCGGTTCGTACACCAGCTTACCAACCGCGCAATTTCCAGGAGATCTTGGTAACGCTTGACCAAGTCCTCTGCTTCAATTTTTGGCTTTTTAGCCCTTATTTTGGTTCCCTTTGCATTAGGTCTAACTTGATTCCGATTCATTAGCTTTTTAGATTACTCATCTTTTTGGGTGGAAGAAGAACCCCCGGTGGGCAATGTGATCTATGGACTCAGCCTTGGAATATTGAGAATGTGTCCTACTTTAACTTACAATGGTGACGCAATTTTGGCCTCCAAAAGGATTTTCAACACAGCCTGTACAACCTGGATCGTTCTGCCAATCTCCATCCACATAGAATCTATACTGGTATGTTCTGGGGGTAAGATTGAGGGAAATCTTCCACACTCCTTTCTTATCCTTTTTCATGGGATGACTTCCTGGATTCCAATCATTGAAATCCCCTGCAATGGAGATACTCCCTGCATGGGGTGCTGAAAAATTGAAGTCCACTTTTTTAGTTTTTCCTTCTTTGCTTTCTCTTTTCCCAACGTCGTTTTGATCTCTGATCCTCCCTCCACTTATTTCTAATGATCTTCGGCATCCTTTAATTCAACAAGAGGCAACATGATACAAAAGGTAGTCTGACCTTCCCTAGACTCCACGGACATTACCCCTTTCATGTTTTTGGTCAATCGAGTGCTGATGTAAAGCCCCCTCCCTCTGCCTTCGCCAAGAATAAATCGATCTTTTTCTTCTTCCGAGATCTGACCCGTATTATTGATCTCCACAACGCCCCATGTGTCCTTACGATAGGACCGAATAGAAAGTTCTCCTCCTTCTTCAGGAATGGCATTGGAGGCGTTGTTAAGGAGATTATCTATCACTCTTTCAATATGCAGGGGAAAGCATCGAACCCATAAAGGAGATTCCCACTTTCCTTCTATCAATTGAATGTTCCCCCTATTCAACTCCTTGAGGGTTTCTTCATTGATTAGAAATCGCCTCTTCGATACCTCAGTTAGGTCAATGATCAATTCCTTTCCTTTCTCATGAAGAGTCAGCGCCAATTCTTGAATACGGGAAGTCTCCTTCAAAAGAATATCCAACGCCTGATCCACTTTCTCATTCTTAGGATAGGCTCCTTCCTTAAAGATCTTCTGGACCCGTTTGGCAAAGCCTGCTACGGCAATGGCAGGGTTCTTAAAATCATGAAGGATGTCGTCCATCTTCTCCAACCTCAGTCCCTTCATCAATTCCTTCCCGAGGAAAGTAAAAATCTCAATCTGTTCATCCGTAAATCGTCGGTGCTGCGCTTGGGCATCAAAAACCAGAAAATAGTTGACCACCTCATTCACTTTTAAGGGGATGTAGAGGACCGAATGAATTTGCTGGCCCTCCAGAAAATGTTTGAGATCCATTGGAAGCAGACGACTTTCTTTAGGATTATTAATGAGAATATAGGCAGGAGAAATCTTCTCGTTTTCAAATTCACCAAAAGGTCCTGCCTGATTCACGATGGCATCGATGTATGGCTCCTTCACAGAAAAGACTTTTCCAATCCCATGTTGTGTCTCCGGATACCCAGCCTCCAAAACGACATGCTGCCGATCTTCCATCACAGAAAAGAGGGAACATCTCTGGATCTTCATGATGTCCACCAAATCCGGAATGACCGAGTCGAACAGATGCTTCATCTTGATCCCTTCACCCCTGGCCAATTTCTGGTAGATATGCTCCAAAATCTTGTCCTTGGTCACATTCAATTTATGAAGATAATTAATCTTCTTCAAAGCAATGACATAACCCACCCGTTTTGAAAACATCTCCGCAGTCTCGACCTCCAGCGGCGTAAACACCTTGTCTTCCTTTTTATAATAGATCTGGAGAACTCCCTCTGTATCGACTTCCTTGGAAAAACGCTGAAGGTAAATCGGGACGGCCAGCATCGAATGGATTCCAAGTTTTGCAACCTTTTCCTTATTCTTGTATCTCCCTTCTTTTAAGATATTAGGGACCAAGTAACTTTGTCGTGTTTTGACCACCTCACCGGCGATCGTATCTTCAAAAGGAATGATCTCCTCACGATCTTCATGAAGGCCGGGGTAAGACCCATAAGAGATCATCTCCTTCTTTTCAGGATCGTATATCCGTATGCTCGAGGCCTCCGCATCCAGGTTTTCCACGACGGTCCTCGCCACAAGCTGAAGAATCTCCCTCTCCGTAAGAGAAGGATCTATGTCCAGGATCTTTTCGACCTGAGTGATCAATCGGTTTACATACCCGTAGAGCATTTCATCCTTAATTAGATCGGCTACCTCATGCACATCTTCGAGGGAGAGGTTAATACGTTTCTCCAACAAACGAGAACTAATAGATTCAAGGCGCTTCTGGTCAATTTTCAGAGGATCCATAAATTTTGTAATTAAGAATAATCCCAATCATGTCCCGTGCCGAAGCTATACCGGTTGCCAGGAAAAAGACCAGGAAGAAAGTGCTTATTGATAAAACTCTTTTCGTCTTTTCCCACCTTCTACTTTATTATGACCCATAAGAGACCGGAATTTTTTGCCTCTCTCTACGCACCTGAAAAAGGAGGCAAAAATAATCCCGAATCTTCTTCCCCAATTGGTTACAGGGGACGCTTTCCCTTTGCTAACCACACCAATTGGTTTCAAAGTCGGGAGTAGGAGCATATTCCTTCCTCAGTACCCCTTATCTTTACCGGTGTCCCCCGCCACCGCCATGGCCGCCTCCTCCATAACCTCCTCCATGGCCTCCTCCGTGAGAGCCCCCAAAGCCGCCACCTCTGCCACCACCTCCTCGGAATCCTCTGCCTCGGAATCCCCTGCCTCCAAAACCACCAAGGTAGTAATAACCACCGTAGTAGTATAGATATGGATCGTAATAGGGGTAATAATATGGTTCAGGGTAGTAATATGGTTCATATCCCCCTTCATATCCCTCATAGACAGCAGGTGGGTACTCACCGTATTGTCTCGCTTGTTCTTTATCAGACGCAACCGCCAACCTCCACTGATTATCAATAAGAACCTGAACCGCCATCAACGCCTCGTCTTTGTTCATCGCTAATTTGCCGGAATCCAGTGCCACACCGATAGCATTTCGCACCTCTCCGATAATATCGGGCGTCAAGGGATAATCAGCAATCCATCCATTTTTAGGTGCAATACCTACCGAAGCCAACTTACTCTCAGCCTCTGCATCGCTCTTAACCTCTCCTATTTTCAGTGCCTCAGCCAGCTTCATTGCAAAAGAACCTTCACGTACCAAACGCTGTTCAATCGGAGGGGGTTCCGGTTTGTTCTGCTCTGACTGTGCGTTAACCATTAATGGTATCAAGACCAAAAAAACTGTAGCACCTATGAAAAGTAATTTTTTCATTAGTCTCACCTCCACTCTCTTGCTGACCATGATAAAGTCTTCTCGCACTCCAGTCTTCCTACGAAGTCTGTTAAATAAAGACCCGCTCTGCATTTTACAACCTAATCTACTGGAACTACCAGACGTTCTTTGACAATTGAATACGAATATTGATTTATTTTTTAACATTCTTCCCTATTCCTTAAATCTAAGGATTTCACCCGAATTTTTATCTATCGTTATTGTGATGAAAAAGATGTCGTTAAAATCTATATTCTCGCCTAAAATCTCTCTTGCCCAATTTATAACCGATTCCTGGGTTATCCTTGCAGGGTTCTTTCTCCTTTCAGGGAGTGTCCCAATATGCTGATACCCTTCTATTGCATCTCGCCAGTAAAATTCATAAGCTACCATGCCTTAACCCCCCTTTATGGACATACAAGCCATTTGATGATAAACACCTCTTTAATTCTTTAGACGTATTGTTTAGGTCTATTATTCAAAATTCTTCGTGCAATCATTGCCTTTTTCATCGACCTTTTAAAGCGATAAATGCTTTAAATGAATAGGATTAACCGGTTATATTTGAGACAGCTGTTTAGGGAGGGGATAAACACGCCTTAACACCATTAAACACCCTTTTATAAGACGGTGGCTCTAATCCTGAAAAGAACAATGGAGGAAGCCGAAAGGAGTTTTCTGAAGATTGTCCCGGTAGAGGCTGAGGTGGTTATAGCAGACAGTTGGGCGGAGAAATGACGCTAACTCGGAAGACTGACCCTTAAAGATATTGCAGGTCAGTTATTGCTGGGATAAGGACTTCACCACAAGTCATCACTCCCAGATAGCTCTTAGAGCTAAGGATTACGGGAGGTAATCTGCATAAAAAAAGCAGGACCATTTCTGATCCTGCCTGGGTAATAGCCTCTAATACCCAGACTTACCGGTCGGGGTATAAGAAACATAGTATAAAGGCAAGAAGAATGTCTCCTTTGAATCTATCGGACCTTGCAACAAACAATCATTCGCTTTTTTCCATCCAATTCAGTGTTATAGAGAAAACTTCCGTAAGAGGTTGTGCAAATGAAAAGCTCTTGACAAAATGCGCCTAATTCGTTAATGTACCGTCCAGACTGTAAAGATACAACTCATTGAGGAGGGAGTCCATGTGCCCATTATCGAGTTCCCGTGACAAGATTGTCGATGCCGCAGAGAAGGTCGTGATCGAAGCTGGTGCTGCTCACATGACCCTTGACGCTGTAGCCGAGAAAGCAAGTGTCAGCAAAGGAGGATTGCTCTACCACTTCCCTAATAAAGAGGCGCTCCTTAGAGCAATGCTGGAAAGACGAATGCAACGTTTCAATGAAGCTCAAGAGAAAAAATGCGCAGAGCTTCAAAATGGGCCGACACGGGAAATAAAGGCCTACATCCATTCCACCCTGTGGCGCGACCGTATGACCGATCGGATCGGTGCTTCACTTCTGGCTGCTATCGCACATAACCCCAAACTTCTTGATCCTGCGCGTGAAGACTACCGGAGACGCTTAAATAAGCTTATCCCGGCCGGACTCGGATTTGAACGAGCTGCCATTATCGTACTCGCCGTGGATGGCCTTCGGCTTCTTGAACTCCTGTCTCTATCTCCCTTTAATAAGAACCAACGGAAAAAGGTGACCGAGGAACTGCTCAGGCTTGTCGATGAAGATGTCTAAAAACGGACGAAGGAGTTAAGTGAGGATGCATCCTATTTTTAAAATAAATTTGGAGCGGATATGCGGATATAAGGAGGGATTTTGGATGGTAAGGAAAAATCGAGGAGTTAGCTTTTGTCATGTGAGCGTACTCATAGTCATGGTCTTTGGGCCAACGCTTCTCCTTCTGCCCGGTTGCAAGAAAGGACAAGGGCCAGAGGCATCCCCTCTACCCACCGTTGAAGTTGTGGATGTCATCAAGAAGGATGTCCCTGTATATTCGGAATGGATCGCGTCAACGGACGGCCTTGTTAATGCGACAATTCGTGCACAGATCCAAGGCTACCTGATCAAGCAGAACTACAAGGAAGGAGATTTGGTCAAGAAAGGACAGATCCTCTTCGAGATTGACCCGCGACCCTTCGAAGCAGTGCTGGAACAGGCCAAAGGGCAACTCGCACAACAGCAAGCAACTTGGGAAACCGCCAAGGCTAACCTGGAGCGGATCAAGCCTCTGGCAGAGCAGAAAGCCGTAAGCATGAAAGACCTCGATGACGCCACCGGCGCCGAACAGGCAACGCGCGCGGCAGTGATCGCAGCACGTGCGGTAGTCGATAAGGCCCAGGTTGACCTCGGTTTCACCAAAATTACCTCTCCCATTAATGGCATCGCCGGTATTGCTAAGGCGCAGATTGGTAACCTTGTCGGTCCTGGATCCATAGAGGAACTGACAACCGTTTCAACCGTTGACCCTATCAAAGTATACATTCCGATGAGCGAGCAAGAGTATCTGAGGGTTATGCAGAATGGTCGAGGGCATACCCAGCGGATGATGCCCCTCGATTTGATTCTTGCTGACGGGAGCGTCCATCCACACAAAGGGGTGCTTGCCTTTGCGGATCGCCAGGTGGATGTGAGGACCGGTACGATCAAGGTCGCCGCCCTCTTCCCCAATCCTGGAAACGTCCTCCGGCCTGGACAATTCGCCAGGGTTCGTGCGCGGACCATGACCAAGAAAGGGGCTCTTCTGGTTCCACAGCGGGCGGTCACCGAACTACAGGGAAGCTACCAGGTGGCAGTGGTGGATCCTGACAACAAAGTGGATATACGACCGGTAAAGGTGGCCGACCGTGTCGATAACCTCTGGGTCATTGACGAGGGGTTGAAGCCGGGTGAGCGTGTCGTAGCAGAAGGTATCCAGAAAATCAACCAGGGCATGGACGTAAATCCGAAGCCCTACGGTGCCCAGCCC
This sequence comes from uncultured delta proteobacterium, assembly GCA_963827685.1. Classification (GTDB taxonomy): domain Bacteria; phylum Desulfobacterota; class BSN033; order BSN033; family UBA1163; genus UBA1163. The sequence goes on from CAWHBU010000006.1 coordinate 126,610, forward strand.
CAGGCCACGATAGAGGCACCTGCGATGTCTAAGGCAAAACCCGCAGCCCAAGCCGAGACTACGAAGAGGTAAGCCGGTATGTCAAAGTTCTTTATCAACCGTCCCATCGTGGCGATGGTCATCTCCATTTTCTTTGTCCTCTTAGGACTCATTGCGATGGTGGGGTTGCCCGTGGCTCAATTCCCGGAGATCGTCCCTCCGGAGATCCAGATCTTAACTACCTATACGGGTGCCGATGCAGAAACCGTAGAACAATCGGTTGCCACACCCCTCGAGGAGCAGATCAGTGGCGTCGACAATATGAACTACATGTATTCCGTGAATGCGAGCAACGGCACGATGAGGATGTTCGTCAACTTCGATGTCAAGACTGACCCAAACACGGATCTGCTTTTCACCCAGATGCGCCAGAACCAAGCCCAAGCCCAGCTTCCACTCGATGTGCGCAATTATGGCGTGACGATGCAAAAAGCGAGATCGTCACCGCTTATGCTCATTGGCCTTTACTCCCCAAAGGGAACGTATGACGGAACGTTTATGGCGAACTATGCCAATATCAACCTCCTCGATCCCCTCGTCCGCGTGCCCGGCATCGCTATGGTCAACATCTTTGGCGCGGGGCAGTATGCGATACGCATCTGGGTTAAGCCCGACACCCTTGGGAAGCTCGGGATTACCGTTCCTGATATTGTGAACGCCGTCCAGAAGCAGAATACGGTCAACCCGGCCGGACAGATTGGGAGCGAGCCTGTCCCCCCAGGGCAAGAATTCACCTATACGGTTCGCACCCAGGGTCGCCTCATCTCTGCGGAGGACTTCGGCGCCATCGTTCTCCGCGCCAACCCGGATGGATCGATCGTTCGGTTGAAGGACGTAGCTCAAATCGAACTGGGGGGCCAGACTTACAACCTCTGGAGTCGGATAGATGGCAAACCCGCCGCCGTCATGGCAGTCTACCAATTGCCGGGCACAAATGCCATTGCCACAGTCCAGGGTGCCAGGAAGGTGTTGGACGAGGCCCGGAAACGGTTCCCTACAGACCTCGATTATACAGTTGCCCTTGACACAACACGATCCATTAAGGAAGGAATCAGCGAGATCGTCAAAACGCTTTTTGCAGCACTGGCTCTGGTCATCCTCGTGGTCTTCGTCTTCCTTCAGGGATGGAGGGCAACCCTTATTCCAGCCCTAGCTGTTCCGGTCTCGCTTATCGGCACCTTTGCCGTCTTTCCCATGCTGGGGTTCTCGATCAACACCTTGTCGCTTTTTGGTCTTGTGCTGGCCATCGGACTGGTCGTGGATGACGCCATCGTCGTCGTGGAGGCGGTGGAACGCCATATAGAGGAAGGCTTGTCTCCTAAGGAAGCGTCGCTCAAGGCCATGCAAGAGGTTTCGGGGCCGGTCACGGCCATTGCCCTGATCCTCGCGGCGGTCTTCATCCCTACGGTCTTTATACCAGGTATCACAGGCAGGCTCTATCAGCAGTTTGCAGTGACCATCGCCATCTCGGTTCTCATCTCAGCCTTCAACGCCCTGACCCTCAGTCCGGCCCTCTGCGCCCTCCTCCTCAAGCCAAGGAAAGAGACGCGGGGTCCTCTGGGCGCTTTTTTCAAGTCTTTTAACCGGATCTTCGGCCGGGCCTCCAAGGGCTATGTGAGCGTGTGTGGAAGTTTGATCCGGAAGAGTGGCCTCAGTCTTCTCTTTCTTGTCGGGATAGCGATCCTTGCCGGTCTTCTTGGCAAGGGGATTCCCATGGGATTCTTGCCGGAAGAAGACCAAGGATACTTGTTCATCAACGTGGCCCTGCCCGATGCAGCATCGCTTCAGCGCACGGACGAGACGTGCAAAAAAGTTGAGGAGATTCTCAAGAACACCCCGGGCATCGAACACTATCAGACGGTCACGGGTCTTAGCTTGATGAGTATTGCTCAGAATACCTATAGCGGCTTTTTCTTTGTAACATTGAAAGAGTGGAAGGAGCGAAAAAAGCCGGAGGAGCAATACGACGCCATCATGGCGCACCTGAACAATGAACTCAGCAAACTGCCTCAGGCCGTGGCTTTTGCCTTTCCTCCTCCGGCCATCCAAGGCATCGGACTGGCTGGGGGAGCAACGCTGGTTCTCGAGGATCGGGCAGGTAAACCAATCACTTTCCTGGCAGGGAACGTTAACAAGTTCGTCGAGGCCGCTCGCAAGAGACCTGAACTCGCCAGAGTGACGACAACCCTTCTGCCAGGTGTGCCTCAGCTCTTCGTGAAGGTGGACCGAGACAAGGTGCTCAAACAGGGCGTTGACCTGGCTCAGGTCTACCAGACCCTTCAAACCTTCATGGGCGGCTACTTTATCAACTACTTTAACCGATTTGGTCGTCAGTGGCAGGTCTATGTCCAGGCAGAAGGAAAATACCGCACCAGGGCGGAAAATGTAGGGCAGTTCTACGTGCTCAACGACAGGGGCGATCCCGTGCCGCTTTCGGCCGTGACAGCAATAGAGTCCCGCCCCGGTCCTGAATTCACGATGCACTACAACCTGTACCGTTCGGCCCAGATCAATGTCATGGGCAGGCCCGGCTTCAGTTCAGGCCAGGTGATGAAGGCGCTCGAAGAAGTCTTCCGTCAGACGATGCCGGCCGAGATGGGGCTCGACTACATCGGCATGAGCTTCCAGGAAAAGAAGGCGCAGGAAGGTATCCCGGCATCAGCCATCTTCGGATTTTCGCTGCTGTGTGTCTTTCTGATCCTTGCGGCGCAGTATGAGAGCTGGTCCCTGCCGTTCAGTGTTCTCCTTGGAACCCCTGTTGCTGTCTTTGGTGCCTTCGCCGCAATATGGCTTCGTGGCCAGGTGAACAATGTTTATGCTCAGATCGGTCTCATCGTCCTCATCGGTCTTGGTGCGAAGAATGCCATCCTTATTGTCGAGTTCGCAAAGAAGAGACATGAACAGGGAAAATCCCTTACCGATGCCGCCCTTGAGGGAGCCCAGCTGCGTCTCAGGCCGATTCTAATGACCTCCTTCGCCTTCCTCCTCGGCGTGCTCCCACTTGCCTTTTCCAGGGGTGCGGGTGCAGTGGCACGCCAGATCATGGGCACCGCGGTCATGGGTGGCACGACGGCTGCATCGGTAATCGCTATATTCCTCATCCCCGTGACATTTTACGTCGTCGCAAAACTCTCCGGTCGCCGCAGGAAAGAGGGACCATTGAAAAAGAGAGGGAGGAGACCATGCGTAATATAATCACCTCCTCTCTGCTTGTCCTTACGCTTTTTGGATGCATGGTGGGCCCAAACTATCGACGCCGTGCAGGTTGAGACTCCACCGTCATGGCGCTTCGAGGAGAAAGAGGCCCGAGAGGTTGCCAATACGGCTTGGTGGAAACAGTTCGACGATCCAGTTCTGGACGAACTCATTCAGATAGCGTTGAAAGAGAACAAGGATGTCAAGATTGCTACAGCTAGGATTGAGGAATTTGCGGGTCGGTATCGCACAACCCGTGCATCACTTCTTCCACAGGTGGGTGCAGGTGCAGTTGCAGGCAGAAGCCGTGTTACGGAGAGGGGCCCAACTCCTCTCGATGGTACTATAGAATCCTGCGAATAGCTTTCAGATCTTCCTGAATGCCAACTGGGAAATAGACCTGTGGGGTAAGCTCAGGCGGGCAACAGAGGCGGCCCGTGCGGAGCTTCTGGGTACTGATGAGGGACGGAGAGCCGTCATCCTCACACTTGTTACCTCTGTGGCGAGCGCCTATGTCAATCTTCGCGACCTTGACATGCAACTCGAAATCGCAAGGCGAACGGCCAAAAGCCGTGAGGAATCTTACAATCTTTTTCAAATTCGGTTCCGAGGAGGCACGATTTCAGAGCTCGAACTGAACCAGGTCAAATCTGAGTATGAGCAGGCCCTCTCTACGATCCCTCTTATTGAAAAAACCATCGCCCAGCAGGAAAATCTCCTGAGCGTGCTCCTCGGGCGAAATCCCGGTCCCATTCCACAGGGAAAAATGATCGATGAGCTTGTCCTTCCAGCCATTCCTGCAGCCCTCCCATCCGACCTCCTCACAAACCGCCCTGACATCCGCCAGGCAGAACAAGACCTCATTGCTGCGAATGCGAGGATAGGTGTGGCAAGATCTCAGTATTTTCCGTCGATTTCTCTGACTAGCTCGTTTGGCTATGCGAGCACGGACCTATCAAAGCTGTTTAGCGGGCCCGCAAAGGTGTGGAGCCTTGCTGCCCCTCTGACCGCCCCCATATTCACTGCCGGCGCTATTTCAGGACAGGTAAAATCAGCTAAGGCGGTTCAACAACAGGCTCTCCTACGGTATCAGCAAGTTATCCAGACGGCATTTCGCGAGGTCGAAGATGCCCTTATCGACCAGAAGAGATCAAGGGAACAGCTTGAGATTGAGGCCCAGCAGGTTATCACGTTGCGCAACTACGCACGCATTGCTCGATTACGATTTGACAGCGGATATACGAGTTATATTGAGGTACTCGACGCAGAACGCAGCCTCTTCAACGCTGAGCTCTCCCACGCTCAAACGAAAGGGGTTCTCTTCCAGGCACTGGTGAACCTTTACAAGGCGATAGGAGGTGGCTGGGTGGTGGAAGCAGACCGTATGACAACCGGAACGGCAGATTCGAACATCTCCACCACCGGTTCTACGGCATTCCAAGAATGATCTCTGGATTGCCATCTGCCTCAAAATTAATATTCAGTACAAGTGCGAAATGGACCTTGATATTTTCCTTTTCCGGAACAGACATACTTAATAACCTTAGCCCACCAGTTGAGAGAGGTTTAGTCGGTACCATTTCAAATCGGGATTGCGGGGAATTAAAAAAGGGGGGTGATTCATCGATGTTCAAGAAAATCTTATTTTGCACCGATTTTTCCGAGAATTCTGACCATGCCTTCTCGTATGCCTTTAATCTCACAAAAGCTTATAATGCAACGCTTTTAATTCTCCATGTCATCATTGAACCGGTTAGCTACTATTGGTCCACACCAAAAGGGGTGGATGAACTGATCACCAAGCAGACTGAGCGGGTGAAGCAGGAAATAAATACTCACTACCTGCAAAAGGTTGAAGGGTTCAAGAATTACGGGATTTTCACAAGAGAGACAGACGAGGGAAGAGTCTGCGGACCTTATTGTTATGGGAACCCATGGAAGGACAGGGATAGACCATCTTATCTTAGGTAGCACCGCAGAGAACGTGGTCAGAAAATCGCCTTGCCCCGTATTGACGGTGCGACTCCCTGGAAAAAAATTCATAATGCCATAAGAATCGGATCTCATTTAAGAATGATGAAGCCTTTGTGTTACTCTCGAAGAACCTACACCTCAGCTTTGGTTCCTGAGCTTTTCATTCGCTGATTCGAATGTGAAAATATCTTGCCAAGATGTTTCCCCTCCAAAGGGCTTCGATATGAAAAACAGACCAAAGCCCAGGATTCGCCCCGTTGATTACCATTTGGAATGTTGCATTGAGGCGAGATTTTGGAAAATAGCGAGTACAGGAAGAATTCTTCAAATGGATTCCCTTCCAACGAACCCTCAACCTATCCTACCGAATGAAGGGTAGGTAGGGGAGGACAAGGCAGGGAAACAAAAGGGTAATGGATTAGGAGAGGGGGGTACAGGAGGCCACTCCTTTTTCTTTAAGTGATTTTTTGTTACCCAAATCATGGGAGGTTTGATGTCCAAAAACCCCTTTGATTATCGCTCATTCGATCACCATTTGGGTAACAAAAGGTACAGAAATATTACCCAAATCGGGCCACCGGAGTATATTGGGGAGGGAAGATGATAACAGTAGAGCAGTAGAGTAGAAAGCTGGAGTCGTGGCCGAGAGCTTCATCTCCAATAGTGACAAATTGATTGGAAAAGAATTTTCTTGACAATCCTATCTATGTATGTATAATATACAGACTATGAAGCGGGTAAATTACCATCTTACTGAAGCAGAGATCACGAGACTTCAGGCATTGTCCAATAAAACGGGGCTATCGGTTGCCGAGATTATTCGCCGGGCGGTCGATGAATATTTGGACAGGAAAGAAAGAAAAAACGTGAAGAAGGAGGAGAAAAAGAAGTGAGTGAGCCTTCATCCCAAAGCCGTGAGATCTGACCTCATGGCTGGAAGGAACGGGATGATGCCCACTCAAAAATAAATCTACCATCAAAACTCCAATCATTCAACCAGGAAGGAGGTTGGACCCATGAAGAAGAAAGAGACCGAATTTCTCATCGAAGAAGAGGCTCAGGCAATCTTACGAGTTCCAGACCGGAGAACCCTCCAGGGCAAACGTGATTACGCCATCCTGCTTACCCTCCTTACGACCGGCTTACGAAAGGCCGAAATTTGTAGCCTGAAGGTCGAGGATCTTAAAACCTACCGGAACCAGGCTGTCATTGATGTTATCGGCAAGGGGAAGAGATTCCGACGCATCCCTTTGAAGGCTGAGACGCTACTCGCCGTAAAGGACTATCACAAGGCTACCGGGAACGGGGCAGATCCGGGACATCCCCTCTTCCAGACGTTGGGAAAGCATGGTCCCTACGACAAAAAGGGCTTGACGCCAAAGGCCGTTGACTGCCTCATCAAGTTGACGGCAAAGAGGGCTCTGATCCAAAAGAGAATCCATCCTCACGTAATGCGGCATACCTTTGCCACGACCCTCCTGGATAATGGGAATGACCTTAGAACCGTTCAGGCTTTGATGGGGCATTCACACATTCGCACTACAGAGAGGTATCTGCACAGCACAGATGATAGGAATGTGGAGGCGATAGAGAGCCTTCAGTTTGGCGTTTGACAACGCCTCTATTGGAGGCAGCTCATCTTTCAATCCGGTGAGATTGAAATTCTTGGGTGTCCAGAGCTAAAGGTTCCGAGGCGGGGGAGTCCGTGGTCCGAGATCCTTCACAAGGAGTACCTCCTGAAATCCTCAACCTTGAACCGACCTCGTTTATACAATCTTTCAAGAGGAAAGTGAGAAGTCGATAATGATTCGCTTTATGGATAGAATGGTGAGAAGCCCGAATTGTCATTGACAGAAAGTGCTTTTGCGGATAAAGTTTCAAAAATTACTGCTTGCAGTATAATTATTGTTATACGAGGAGAATACTGACCGTGCCATCTAAAGAATGTGCATTATGTGATTTGCCTATTACAAACAAGAATGATTCCAAAGAGCACTTGATCCCCAACGCAATCGGAGGCAGGAAAAGAATTGCTGGATTCATCTGTACAACCTGCAATAGTAAAAGTGGTGAGGACTGGGATGCCGAATTAGCAAGCCAATTGAACCCATTGAGCTTGTTTTTTGGCATAAGCCGAGAAAGGGGGGTGGTACCTTCACAGGTCATAGAGACAACCGGCGGTGGCAAAGTTCAGTTGAACCCCGATGGTCGGATGGGATTAGCAAAGCCAACGTACGAACAGGCTCCACACGACTCCGGTATCAAAATAAGTATCAATGCGAGATCGACCAAAGAAGCCAAAAAGATGCTCGCAGGGCTGAAGCGGAAGTTCCCACAGATAGATCTCGAGAAAATTCTGGCTGATGTAAAAGCGCAGTCACACTACCCAGACGACATGATCAAGTTCGCCCTGTCCCTTGGCGGCCATAAGGCAGGCAGATCAATAGTAAAAACGTGTTTGGCATTAGCGGTTGAGTCTGGCGTAAATCCCAAGTCCTGCGAAGCGGCAAGAGGCTATTTGACCAAATCAGACGGCGAGGCCATGTTTCGGTTATTATTATGAACGGGACTTGGTTGTAAACCGTCCGGAAGGGGTTGTTTTCCACTGTGTGGCAGTCTCGGGGAATCCAGACACCAAGCAATTACTTGGATATGTGGAATACTATAGTGTTTGGAGGATGGTTGTTTGTTTATCAAACCAGTATGAGGGCGATAGTTTTTCCCGAACCTACGCTCTTGATCCCATCTCTGGCAAAGAGATTGATATAGAAGTTCAGCTTTCTCTCAGCCAGAAGGATATTGCAGCATCTTATCGTTACGAGAGAATCCCCGATGGGTCTATTGTGAACGCCTTCGATAAAGTAATTCCTATCGGCATGGAACGGCGGTACCAAAGCGAAAAGGATCGAATCATAGAAGAAGCCGTGCAATACGCGTCCAAGAACTGTGGAGCCCAAGAAGGTCAAATAATGACAGAGGAACAAAAAAGAAAGTACGTGGAACTCCTTATTGAAAAAGTTACACCTTTTATTGCGCATCTACTGAGAAAGCCGAAAATATGAGAAGTATGCGATTTCGTATAACAAGTGCGTGCACCTGATCGCCGAAACTGCCGGCTCCGGGCGACGCTCGTGTTATGCTCACTTTCAATCCGTAATCTTCGATTCTTGAATATAGTCCCCAGTAATGACTTGTAGTCAACTATACTTCGACCACCTCCTTCTGAAAGTAAGATTTAGTTGTTAGCATGGCAAAAAGGACCCTCAGCAATTTATGAGCCGTGGCAAGAATTGCTTTTTTAGGCGGTAATCCTTCTGCCTTCCTTTTAAGAAAATATTGCCTGAAAATATTATTGCTCCTTACCACACAAGTGGTCATAAGGAAAATCACTCGTCTTAGGTGACGATTTCCTCTCTTGGATATTCTGCTGATTCCCTCATATTGACCTGACTGGTGAATGGAGGGATCAAGCCCTGCAAAAGCAATCACATGCTTGTGGGATTTGAAATGGTTCATCTCTCCCAACTCCGCTAAAAAAGTAGAACCGTTAATCTGCTTGATCCCATCGATGGAGGTGATAATCTCGAGATCCTCCACTCTCATCGACTGGCAGGTCTTCACCAATACCCCTGTGATCTTTTTCCTCTTCTCTTCGAGATAAAGAAGGGTGGAAATCTTCTCTGAGAGGATTAGTTCCTTGGCTGCACTGTCAGTGGCCACAGAGGCCTTGGCCATTTGAATAATCTCTTCGGCACTGATCAATACTCGTTTCCTTTTCCCTTCGACATGGATCAGGGCCTTGGCAATCTCTTTGGGCTTTGCCGCTGTTAGGGTCCTGGCCGAAGGAAACTTGATCAGAACGTGGAGCATCGTCTCCGTAAAGATCTTACACCGATGCTCCAGCTCCGGAAAAGTCATCTTGAGGAGCCTCCGGATGTCATTCTTTAACCCCGAGATCATCACCGTCAGAGATTCTCGCTCTCTGGCCAGGTCCTTGAGATCCTGACTATTCTGTGAAAACGCGACCTTGGAAAGGGAATCTTTGTGAGCCAAAAGGAACTGAGCAATGGTAAGAGCATCCTTCTTATCCGTCTTGGTCTTCCTTAAAGATAACCTGGCAAAATTGCTAATCAGCAGAGGGTTGATCACCACACAGGGAATCCCTTCCGAAGAAAGAAAGGAAAATAGATTGATGTGGTAACAACCCGTGGATTCCATCGCCACGGTAACCTCTGAAAGATTCCCACAATGGGCCTTCACCCTGTCCAGAAACCGAGAAAATCCCTCTCCATCCATTGAAAACTCAAGATAAAAGAGTTTCTTCCCTTCACGATCTAACCCTTGAGCTGAAGCATAATCCTTAGAAACGTCAATCCCAACGAAAAGTGTCGACACTGTTACACCTCCTTTTTAAATTGTTAGAGAATAGGCAGGATGAGCCTCCCCACCAAACCTCCATCATAACAAGGGTTCTTTAGACCCAACCAACCTATCAGGGTTTGGGGAGGCAGGGGACACACTACAAAAAGGATTCAATGACCCAGGTGAAAATCAAGTCCTCCTGCCCCTTCCTCTTGAATGGCTTTACCCATTCATTATGTCATGCCCTTATAACATACTTGATGAGTAGGAGGTGAAGTCCTCAAAAAAGGAAAGTCTACATTCAATTATCAAAGAGCCACCGACAGTACCCGGAGGGACACTGCCTGGTTATGTCCCCCAGGAAAAGCAGGTTCTAAGGCCGTCATTCTTTTCGGTCAAGGTTCTTTCAACAAATGATAGACCCTGAAGCCATTTTACTCCCATTAAACCGGTTTCCAGTTCATCCCTGCTTCGACGAAAAGGCCGGTACTTCATGAGTTGGTTGGTCTTCGTATGTAACCCGTCCATCTCGACCGGTGATCTTCTGAATGATCATGGGAGATATCCCTTTCGATTCAAGAATAGATTCACCGCATAGCTTTTCGCAAGATTCGGTGGCGGGGTTTTGAGTGGAGGGAGGGGGCGCTGAAACCTGAAATCCTTGATGATGTCGTAAAGATAGCTTAGGGCGTCCAAACCATCGTCATGCCAGAAGGGGAACTTTTCCATCTCCCATTTCAACCTCTCCCGGTAAGCATAAGGAACGGCCTTTGAGACATGCAGTTTCCCGTTGTTTAACGGCCATGCAATAGCACTCTCGATCCTCTGAGTCTTGTTTCTCCCCGCGGGTCGGAGAATGATAAGGGTTCCATCGTCAACGGAGATATATCGGCCTTTGGCTTTCAGGGCATTGGCAACATGGATCTCTGTGGAACTCAAACCAACCTTCTCAACCCCTACTTTCAGAATGACCCCAGCCTTCAGATACATTCTCAAAATTGCCTCAATCGCTTCGGAGTCTCCGAGAGGAGAAATGATCGCGTCAACGATATAGACGTTACTTGCTCCCACTTCGTCAACCTTGGGCTCTACCGCGCATACCAGAATCGCCCATGAATCACCCTTAGCGGTGGATCCCGCTGGGTCAATAGTCATGAAGTTGTAAGACGTCCTTGGTATTTGCTCCGGGTCAATCTCCTTTAGATATTCAGGATTTAGTTTCTGGGTCCCCACAGGTGTGGGATTACAAAGCTGCTGGCAATTAAATGTCTTGGTAAGCTTCAAATCATCAAGCCTCTTCTGTGAGATGAAGATGGATCTCCCGTTTGGTGACCCGTCTTCTGTGGCAGGCACAAGCCGAAGATGATATTTAGGGTTTCCGTTTTCATCCTTTTTATCCCGGACGTAGATCAAGGGGTCCGCATGATGGTAGAAGGTTCCGATTACTCTATGAGTCCCGCTTTCTGTTCCAAGGTTCTGGCTTGAGTCATACTTTGTCTTGATCTTCTCCATGACTTCTGGGGAATCTCCCACATCCTCTGTGATAATATCATCATAAACCCTTCGTTCAAAATGAAGTCCCGTAGGCATCCCCTCGATGAGCCCCCAGGCGCTAATTGTGGGTTCTTTCCGTGTAGTGGAGCGTTTCAGGATGATTCCCTCATCCAGGGACCAAAGGGGAGATTCCTTCTCCGGGTCCTTCCATACGATTTCAGGGAAGCACATCTTTAAAAGCCCCCTGCTTCGAAAGATATCCCGAATAGTGAAAAGGAACTTCTTTGCAACCGGACGGGCATAGGCGAATATTCCTGTTGCTCCCCCCGGGTTCCCGAGAGTGTACTGGATCGTCTCCGCTACCGTCATGATGCTCGTCTTGAAATGCTCCCTTGCCCACACATCAAGGGTGTAGTCCTTTGGCCCATCCTGAATTTCGTTGCACATTTTGACAATGAAGGGATGGTTGACTTTTTCCTCATCCCCCGGAGAGAATGGACGGACAATGAAGTAAAGGACAAAGAATAGGTCATTAAGAATTAGGCTTCGATAGACATTGACTGGATTCAATCCGCTGGCCATGTTTCTCACTACGGCTAAGTAATCGGTTTTATACTCGCAGTCCTCTCTGATTCTCAGCTTCAAGCCATCGATCTCAATTACCCGCTGTTCATTCTCCATCTTTCCCTTCCTTTGTTTGAAAGGATCTAACGCCAATTCTCGCTTTTATGACCTTGGCAATCAGGTAAGAGTATTTCTCCTGACACTCTCCGCAGAACTCAAACTCCGCAGGATTTTCGCACATGTCACACCGTCCCTCTATCTCTGGGAAGGCCATAAGCAAATCTTCATTGCTTTTGTAGTTCTTGAAAAGCCTGTAATCGGCCGCTGCAATACCGGCGTTCAGGTTGAGATGCTTCTCCGGCGCATAGGACCCGTCCAGCTTCCAGGATTGGTCAAGGGCCTTCAGGGAGACGTTAGGGTCAGCATGATCGACATGACCTTTTAACTTTTCAACCCTGTATTCTTGGGTCAATCCTTTCTGGTCCATCAGATCCGCTACGGCTTCTCTGACATCTGCTTTCTTCATGAGGTTAGTTCCCAGTGCCTTGGCGGATTCTCTCGATGTAACCTCAAAAGTCTCAAGGCATGCCTGAGTTTTTGTCTTTCCATTGGCTACGGCTACAGCGAATTTCTGCTCTTTGGGGGTGAGCTTCTGTAGACTCTCGGGAGGGGGAACAAGCCTCTTTAACCGTTTCGTAATCGCAGCCGGTGATACTCCAAGGAGTTTCGCCGCTTCTTTCTGGTTATTGCCAGCTTTTAGAAGGGCAAGAAGATGGTTATCGTCAAATTTTCGCCTCTGCACTTATTTCCTCCTTGCCAAAGTTAATTGGTTAAAACAATTTACCATGGGTAGACTTGTAACCAATTCCGGAAAACAATGGGAAGGCTTTCCAGGTAACCTGTCTGAAAAATATGGTCGGCCTTCCCACTTCCCCACTACCCCAGACTGTGCCCATAATTGTGCCCACTGCATTTAAATTGATGCCAATTCCCACCAATCAACACCAACATTGATAAGATTCTTATCGTAAAGCTAAGGCTTGTAATGAATTGATTTTGGGGTCTTTTTAGTATTAGGTGAAAAATTAATGGTGGGACTGAAAATCCTCGTGTCCGTGGTTCGATTCCGCGACCCGGCACTTTGCTTTCAACTTAGGGCAATCTCAATTGCCCTAAGTTTTTAACTGACGGGATACCGCCTTCAGTTTAGTTCATATCTTTAATCCTGTCATTGTCAAACTTCCTCAGGCCAATATCGAATCATCAGTAGACCAGACTGAGCCTTTCATGGTTACGATCAACGATCGGAATGAAGTGTCCCTCAAGAACCGGCCCAAGGACTTCAATACTTGAAGGAGTGGAAGGTCTGGGCATTGTTATCGAAGAAAAAACTCTTTAGAAAAGTTCCTATTCCCCATTTCATCCGCCTTTACACTAATTGTCAATTGAAGGGATACCCCTTAAATTTCATTAAGATGATTCAAAAAATTATCATTTTACTTTCCTTTAGACATATAACTTATTGAAACTACAAATAAATTATTTTTAATAAAAACGAATTTTTTTCTTGACATTTCCATATTTTGTGTTCTATTATATTCGTAAATCTAAATATAGAATACTTGTTGCCGTTTAGACTGGCTGCCAATAGGTGGAAAGGGGGATTTAATAATGAGTTATCTTATTTGTGACAAAAGGAAAGGAAGCCCAAAAATTCATGTCGAAGTTTGTCGGAGAAAGTGCAAACTTCTCCAAGAATGTAAGACCTACAAGGAATTTGTCGATAATTTGGAGAGAAAAGCTGCTTAAATACCCCCTGCCTGCGGTAAGCAGGTCTTCACGTCCCCTCCTTTCTGGTTGGGCCGGTTCCTTGAACGGAATCGGCCCTCTTTTTATCCTATATCTCCCCATTCATATTGAAGTATGCTGAGAAGGCAGAGGCTTGCTGTTTCAGCCCTTAATATCCTCCTCCCTAATGTCACAGGGATGAATCCCGCTCCCTTCGCTTCATCAACCTCCGACTGATTAAATCCCCCCTCTGGCCCAATAATAAAAAAGATCTTTCTCTTCTCTTTTGATATTTCCAATACCTCTTTCAACTTGGTTCCCTCTCTCTCCCAGAGAACAAGACGCAGGTCCTCTATTGATGCAGTATGGAGCATATCAGAGTAATTTTGGAGGGATTCAATCTTTGGGACTACTCCCCTTCCGCATTGCTTGGAGGCCTCAACGGCAATTTTTTCCCATCGATGATGGCGCTTCAGTCTTCTCGATTCTTCTAAAAGGAGGACTGAACGGGAAGAGAAAAAAGGAATGATCTCTTTGACCCCTAACTCCGTAGCCTTCTGAATCAGGTAGTCCATCTTCTCACCTTTAAGCAGGCTTTGGGCCAGAGTCACTTCCAATAGAGAATCTCTTTTTGAAGAAAAAATATTTTGAATCTTAATCACAACAGAGGAGAGTCCTTCTTCCACAATTGTACCCTCAAGCTCCTTGCCCAAACCATCGAAGACAACAATTTCATCTCCTCCTTTGAGGCGAAGGACCTTTCGAATATGCTTCACCTCATCCCCTTCGATCTTGAGCATCCCATTTTCAATCCGAGGTTGAGGAACATAAAATCTGGCCATGATTCTAACTCTCGTTTTTTCTCCTAAAGGTAAAACAGACCCACTCCCCTTCCTGAGCGATGTTGATCCATCGTAGGAGTTCCGTTTTTAAGTAACATTCACGAAGTCTATCTTTTTCCTTCTCCAATATTCCTGACAGGATGAGAAAACCCCGGTTCTTGAGGTGGTCCAAAAGAGGCTTCCTCATTCTTCTCAAACTCTTGAGATCGATATTGGCTATGATGATGTCAAACTCTTTTTGAACGCTCCCAATGCTTCCTTTTCTCAGCGTGACGATGTCCGAAACCTGGTTCTTCTCCACATTCTCTCTCGCATTCTCCAGAGCCACGCCATCAATATCTATCCCCCAAACCTCTCTAGCTCCTAATTTGGCAGCGATGATGGAAAGAATCCCTGAACCTGTCCCCACATCAAGAACGGATCGCCCCCTCTTCTTGAGTCTCTCTTCCAGTGCCTGGATGCAGAGAATAGTGGTGGCATGGGTTCCCGTACCAAAAGCCATCCCCGGAGTGATATCAATGGGAATCTGGCCTCTTCTTAATCGAATCTTGGACCAGGGTGGTTTTACCAAAAACCTGGATGTCACCTCGACAGGTTTAAAAAACCTTTTCCAGTTCTCACCCCAATCCTGTTCAGGAAGAGAGGCCGTCCTAATTTGTGCACGGGGAGCTTCAGGGACGATTTTCTTCAGTGATTTCAAATAGCGATAGAGAGCATGAAGAATTCCTTTCTCTTTTCCCTCCTGGGGGAGATAAGTCCTGAACCTTAACCATTTTGAATCTCCATCAAGTTCTTCAATGCCCGTGGCTCCTTGCTCAATCACAAAATTTGAGACAGCCTCTCCAAATTCTTTTGCGATGAGAAGTTCCACAACCAACCAACGCTTCATAAGATTGCTTCGTCTTAATCCTAACCTTATAGACTCTTTTTAATTCGCGGCTATAAATTCTCTGATCTTCTCATTGAAAGCCTGGGGTGATTCCATCATCACAATATGGCCGGCATTAGGAAGGATCTCCATCTTCGAACCTTTGATTCGATTGTGAAGGAATTGGGAATACTTTACAGGAGTGAGTTGGTCATCATCTCCACAGAGGATGAGCGTGGGGAGAACGATTTTCTCTATCTCATTAATTAGGTCGAACTGATCACAGGCGAGGAAGTCACCATAGAGGACTTCAGGCTGACATCGCATCATCTCGTTGATGCCTTGCTCCATTAACTTCGATGGAGCCTTTGGAGAAACGGTGAATGGGACGATCTTTCGGACCGTCTCCTCAAAGTTATCCCTGATCCCTTCCAGAATCATTGGAAAAACTTTCAGCTTCGCACCAGTTCCTACCAAAACAATCCCCCTCATCACTTCCGGGTGAGTCAAGGCTAATGTCTGAACAATTGCTCCGCCCATTGAATGCCCGACGAGAAAAACTTTTTGTAAACCCAATGCTTTCAGAAAAGCATCTACATGCTCAGCATACCTTACGATCTCCTCCTCCCCTTCTCCCTCGGATTCTCCATGGCCAGGAAGCTCAATGATGATCGGGTTGAATTCCTTCTCAAAATAGCCCTTCTGATAGCTCCATGTATACTGCCCTCCCCCTGCTCCATGGACGAAGAGAATGGTTTCCCTTCCCTCTAAAATACCTTTTCTCCCCGTCCAGTAACTGATCTGTTTTCCATTGATCCGAACGATTGGCATGGGAACCTCCTTTGAACGAAATCGAAATAGGAATGGATGGCTTCCAAGAGAGCGTTTTCCCCCCTTAATCCTGACAATTTTGAATGGAAGGAGGCGCAGCCAGGGAAGCCTTTCGTATACCAGTAAACGTGTCTCTGAAATTTTTTTACCGCCCATTTCTCGCCATAATAAGCTTCTACCAGGGTGAAATGATGATGAATCACTTTCTGCCTCTCCTCCAGAGTTGGAGTCGCCGGTCCTTCCTCCCACTCCCTTGAATTTTTAAAACTGAAGATCCAGGGATTTCCTAACGCCCCTCTACCAATCATCACCCCATCACAACCTGTTTCTTCGATCATCTTCTTGGCCAAAAGTGGTGTTGTGATATCGCCA
Organism: uncultured delta proteobacterium; assembly: GCA_963827685.1. Taxonomy (GTDB): domain Bacteria; phylum Desulfobacterota; class BSN033; order BSN033; family UBA1163; genus UBA1163. The sequence goes on from CAWHBU010000006.1 coordinate 142,939, forward strand.
TTTCCAATGACGGGGAGACGGGTGGCCCTTTTCACTTCCCTAATCAGATCCCAATCTGCCCGACCGTGAAACCCTTGAACCTTTGTCCTGGGATGGATGGTAATGGCATTGAAACCACAGTCCTCTGCGATTTTTGAGATTTCCAGCGCATTTATATGTTCCCCATCCCACCCTGAACGGATTTTGATGGTCAGAGGGCTTCTCACTTCCTTCCTCACCTTTGTAAGAATTTCTTTCACCTTTTCTGGAAACCGCATCAGATCAACCCCTGCTCCAGCTTCAACCACCTGTTTCGCCGGGCATCCCATATTGATGTCAATGGCGTCTGCTCCCATGGACTCAGCCATCTGAGCGGCTTCGGCTAACACCCCGGGGGTTGAGCCGAAGAGTTGGACGGAAACAGGATGTTCATCCTCTCCGATTTTTAAGAACGATTTCCCCTTCCGTAATAATCCATCTGCGCTGACCATTTCTGTAAAAACCAAACTGCAACCGTGCTCCTTTGCCATTTGTCGGAAGGGGTAATCCGTAATCCCCGACATCGGTGCCAAGAAAATAGGATGATCGAATTCAAGATTACCAAGCCTCATAACAGATTTCACATTTCGAATTTCGGATTTTTATTGCGCATTCCGCAATCCGCACTCTGCAATAAAATTTATTTCTTTATTTCGTTCCAGTGCTTCTTTATCGACTGGATCGCCTCGTCAATACGGAGGGGGTCTCCAAAATCGAGTCCTTCCTCTTTTAATCCCTTGAAGAGCTTCGTCAGGGTTGGCTCTTCCAGATTAAAGCTTCCCAGGTCCTTAAATTTCCCGAAAATCTCATCCGGTCTTCCCCGCTCGCTGAGATCACCATGTCCATGCATGAGGTAAAGCACGTCCGTCACCTCAGACACCAATTCGACCTCATGGAGTGTCATGATCAGAGTGACCCCTTTCTCTCTGTTCAATTCATTCAAGATCTGAATGAGATCCCTTTTGGACTTGGGGTCCAATCCGGTAAAGGGTTCATCCAGGATCAACAGGTCTGGCTCTAACACCAATGCACCGGCTAAGGCCACCTTCTTCTTTTCACCGCCGGACAGGTAATGGACGATTTTTCCCTGGATCGACTCAATATTCAATCTTTCTATTACAGCCTTGGCCAGTGCTTCTGCTTTCGTCCCCTCCATGCCATAGTTCAGTGGGGCAAAGAGGATATCATCATAAACGGTGGGGCCAAGGATCTGCTCATCTACATCTTGCATGACGACACCTATCCTTTGTCTAATCTTGGAATATTCCTTTCCGGGATCCACTCCAAAAACCCTCACGCTTCCATCCTTCGGCACCAGCACTCCCAGGAGATGCTTGAGCAGAGTCGTCTTTCCACAGCCATTGGCTCCCAGAATCCCGACCCTTTCCCCCTGATTCACAATAAAGTCCAGGCCGCAAATCTGCACCTTCGTCATATCGGGATAGACATGGGTAATGCAATCCACTAAAACAATCATCTCTTCTTGCTTCATCGCCTATTCTCCTCTGTAATGAATCTTCCCCTTAAATCCCCGGAGCACCATGGACTCATACATCTTTTCACTCGCATCAATCCCCTGGATGATGAGATGGCCAAAGGCATTTGAAATATTGATCAAACTCCTCCGGGGGTGTTTCCATTGAATCCCTCCCCTGAGATAGAGGGCATGTTGTGTATCTTCCAGGACGGTCAGGAGGATAAAGATCGACCGGTAGGTCAAGAAAAGAGCTATCACAAAAGAAGACGGAAGGACTCTCCCCAGGGCAGAAAAGATCGAAGGATAGGGTGTGGTAGCCAGGAGGAGAACGACTCCTGTGGAACCGCCGAGGACCTTCAAAAGGATAAGAAGAATAAAATAGATTTGAAATCCCGAAAGAAAGATAAAAAGAACAGCAAAGATGAGGGGATAGAGCGTGAGCGAAAATATCCTCACCGGAACCTTCGCCGTGAAATAAAGAGTGAGGAGAATACCATAAAGAAGGAGAAGTCCAGGAAGATTCCTCACGGTGACGATGACGAATAAAACAACGATCATCCCGATGATTTTCAACTTTGGTGAGAGACGATGAAGGAAACTCTTTTTCTCCACAGCGATATAGTCTAAATAGGAAAGCTGAATCATTGGGATTCCTTCTCTAAATGCAATAAATCTGGCCTCAGGCGCCGGATATACCGAGCAATCAATGCGGTGATAACTCCTTCCAGAACCCATCCAATCAAACCCAAAGGAAGGACGATGGCCATAAACCGTCTCAGATTTACTTTCTCTTCAGCGGCTTCCCCTGGATGATGCTCCTCCTTCTCTTTTGAAAAGTGGAATTCAAAAATCCCCTTACCTTCCTGATGAATTAATTCTTCGTAATGCGATGCCCCCAGACTGACCACCCCGATCATGGCAAAGGTGGAAAAGAGTAAGGCGATGAAGGTGGCCAGAAAAATGGCAGGGGTTAACCTTTTGAAAACTTTCCACAAGAGGTGAAAAAGAAAATATCCCAGAACCCCTTCGATCGAGAGGGTGAGTGTGTTAAGCCCGATGACGGTAATCCCACCATGTCCGAAAAGAGCCAGGATGACGTTGACGACAAAAGTAGCAAGAAAGATGAGAGAGGGTCCTAATAAGATTCCGGAAATGACCGTCAGGTTCACATGATAAGCGATGGGGACAATTTCGAAGGAAGCACCCAAGACCATGACGGCAGCCATCATTCCCAGTAAAGGAAGACGCCTTGTTAAGTCCTCCTTTTTCATGGATCGCAAAAGGATCGTCCAAATCACGATTACCACAATGAAACCTGAAGCCCAAAGCCACAGAGGTAAAACTCCATCCGGAAGATGAATATGGGACATCGATCTCTCCGTTCAACATGAATCCAGAATCCAGGAGTCAGAAGTCAGAATTAAAAAATAAATTCCACTCGTCCGGCTTAAGGTTATTCAAACTCCTATTCTGGATTCTGTCTTCTGAATTCTGCCTGTTTAATGCTTACAGGCTTTGCAAAACCCAAAAAAATTCAATTGATGATCGACCACCTGATAACCTGTGGATTCCGTCACCTTTTTCGACCAATCCGAAATATCGCAGAAATTCAATTCGACCACATTCCCGCACGCCTTGCAAATAATATGGTGATGGTGGTCTTCTAACTCGCAGAGTTTATATTTAACACTCGAACCATTGATGATTTTAAAGACCATGCCCTGGGATTCAAAGAGATCAAGCGATCGATAGATAGAGGTCAATCCAATCTTCTTCTGCTTTCTTAGAAGACTTTGGTAGAGTTCCTTAAGACTCAAAGGAGTTTTGGCATTGGAGAGTTCCTGATAAATTAAAAACCTTGGATGGCTCAGTCGAAGTCTTTTATCCTTAAATAGGCTTTTAAAAAATCCTTTATTCATAATCAGTTAAGATTTGAATGAAAATATTTTCAATAAGATAAACATTTTCTTTCCTACTGTCAAGACCCCCGCTTTGTCACGCCCTTTTTCACGCCCTTTTTCCCTTGACAACATACTTTGATCGTTACACAATTTCAACACGGAATTTCCTTTCCGCCATGGAAAATAGGGGCAGCACCCATTCAAATAAGTAGGGAGAAATTATGAATATTGATATCCGATCAGCGAGGCCTGACGATGCGCCGTTCCTCGCATGGGTAATGCTTGCTGCATCACGATCGCATCTCAAATACGGGGTCTGGGAACATTATGTAGGAGGCACCGAGCAGGATTGTCTCTCCTTCCTGAGTCTCATTGCCACCACGCAAAAACCTCATTTGTTTCATTCCTCCACTTTTATTGTGGCAGAAACGAATGGGCAAAAGGTGGGTGCTTTAAGTGGCTATGACCCAAAGGTCTTAGGTACGAAGGCCTTCGTACAGGCACTTCCAGAGGTTTTCCAAAAGTTAAATTGGACTACGGATGAACAAAAAGCTGCTGTCGAGCGTTATCGCCCGTGGATGACCTGTATCCCTGATGATGTTGAAGGGGCATGGGTTATTGAGAGTGTTGCAGCCCTCCCGGAGTACAGAAGGCAGGGTGTAGTGAGCAGGTTACTTGATGAAGTGCTTAATAGAGGCAGGAGAAATGGATTTAAACATGCACAGATAGGTGTCCTCATCAATAATACACCTGCCAGGCTTGCCTATGAGAAAAGCGGATTTAAATTTGATAGTGAAAAAAGAAATCCAAGTTTCGAAGCAACTTTCGGCACCCCGGGTATAGCGAAACTTCTGCTTGATTTATAGTTATACTCTTTCGAAAATAGAGGAAGCGTCCGTTCAGCAGAAATTATATGGGAGCTCAACTCTGAAACTGAGAGTCAACAGTTCGGCAGTCTGCCCGGAGATTAGCCCGGTGGCTCTGTGTATGAAGAATATCAAGTTGACCACTTTCATTAGTATCTTCGCATTGGTTTTGCTCAATACCGCTTACGGGGCTGAAACATCTCCAACCGATCGTCCCGCACACTGGGCCAAACCGATTCAGATGAAAGGCGTTCCCAACCTTCACAAAGTCTCCGATACGCTCTATCGAAGCGCACAACCTTCTGCAGAGGGCATGAGAAACCTCAAAGCCATGGGAATCGAGACCATTGTCAATCTGCGTTCATTCCATTCAGACCGCGACGAGATTGGTGAATCTGGATTGGCATATGAGCACATTACCATGAAGGCATGGCATGCGGAGGAAAAGGAAGCCGTAAAATTTCTGCAGATCGTCACGAATCCGAAACGTAGTCCGGTTCTTGTCCACTGCCAGCATGGGGCGGATCGCACTGGAACCATGTGCGCGCTCTACCGTATCGCGGTGCAAGGTTGGAGCAAGGAGGAAGCCCTAAAGGAAATGACGCAGGGAGGATTTGGGTTTCACGGAATATGGGAGAATCTCATCCAGTGGATCAACGGGCTGGATATCGATAGAATCAAAAAGAGAGCGGGAATCAGTTAAGGCATAGAACCACAGGCTGATTTCTAACTTTCCAATATCTTCTTCAACTCTTCTTCATTTCTCACAGGCGGTAAGCAGGTAAATCCTTTGCAGACGAAAGCGGTTGGAACTTCCGGGATTCCTTTCTCCGTGAGAAATGGAAACCATTTCCCCTTGATCGGTTCTCGAGGATCCCTCAGGCTCAGGATTTTGTTGGGAAGGTAGACGAGGTAAATCTCTTTGAGCATGGATTTTGTCTTAAGATCATTCCTTGAACCGATGATCCCGATCTCCTGCGGACCCAAAAAGAAGGAGAGGCCGGATAGCATTTGAGCAAATCCAGAAGGATGTTGGTTAAGAAAGTTATTGAAGAGGTGAAGGATCTGTTCGGCCTTCTTTTTGAAAGATTCTTCTCCGGTGAGATAACCAAGCCTGATCAAATTAAATACCGCTATGGAATTCGCTGAAGGGATGGCATTGTCATAAGGGTTTTTTGATCGAGCAATCAAGGACTCGTTCTCCTTTCCTGTGAAGAAGAAACCTCCTTTGCTCTCATCCCAGAATTGGTGAATCATTCTCTGATTGAGGTCTTCTGCCTCTGTCAACCATTCCGTCTCAAAAGTAGCTTCATAAAGATCGATGAGGGCTTGGATAAAGAAGGCATAATCCTCCGAATAGCCTTTCACCTGGGACTTTCCCTTATTAAACACCCTCATCAAGCGGCCATCTTTCTTCATCTTACTGAGAATAAAGTGGGCGGCTTCTTTTGCCCCGTCAAGATATTGTTCCTTTTCAGTGACTTTAAACCCATCAACAAAACCGGAGATCATCAAACCATTCCAGGAGGTCAGAATCTTCTCGTCCCGGCCGGGTTTCACTCTTTTTTCCCTTTCGACATAAAGTTTCTGCCGTCCCTCCACCAACACTTTTTCCAAATCTGCGACGGGTATTCCATATAACTGAGAAACCTTTTCTAAAGTAGAGACAACGTTGAGAGTGCTTGCCCCTCCCTCAAAATTTCCCTCAGTGGCCACTCCATAATAAGCACAAAAAGGGGTCCCTTTCTCTTTGCCCAAGACCTCTTTGATCTCGTCTCTCGTCCAGACATAAAACTTCCCTTCCTCACCTTCGCTATCCGCATCCTGGGTGGAGTAAAATCCTCCTTCCGGACCTTTCATTTCACGAAGGACATAATCAAGGATCTCTTCGCCCACACGACGATACCTTTCTTTTCGAGTCGCCTGATGGGCTTCAAAATAAGTCCTGGAAATCAGGGCGTTGTCATAGAGCATCTTTTCAAAATGGGGAATAAGCCATCGTTCATCCACAGAATAACGATGGAACCCTCCTCCCAAATGGTCATAGATCCCACCATTGGCCATTTTCTCCAGTGTCTTTTCCACCATCTCCAATGCTTTCTTTGAACCCGTGCTCTTCCAGTTCCGAAGCAGAAAGGAGAGGGCCATGCTGCTAGGGAATTTCGGGGTATTCCCGAATCCTCCATAAATCGGATCAAATTGACTCTCCAGAGCATTAAAAGCCTTTGACAGGACTTTATCGCTCACGGCTTCCTGGGAGGGAATAATTTCAGCGATCTGATGGAGGGCATTTTTCAGTTGTGCCTCCATCTTCTCCACTTCCCCTCGATGAGAACGGTAATAATCAGAGACGACCACCAGAACTTTTGAAAAACCTGGCATTCCCCCTCGATCCTCAGGAGGAAAATAGGTTCCCGCATGAAAGGGGATGAGGTCAGGAGTTAGAAAGACGGTCATTGGCCATCCCCCTGAACCCGTCATCACCTGAACAGCATTCATATAAAGCTCGTCAAGATCCGGTCGTACTTCTCGATCGACCTTAATACTAATAAAGCGTATGTTCATGATTCCCGCAATCGCCTCATTTTCGAAAGATTCCTTTTCCATCACATGGCACCAATGGCAGGAGGAATAGCCGATGCTCAGGAGAATGGGTTTGTCTTCTTTCTTTGCTCGGCTCAGAGCCTCTTCTCCCCACGGATACCAATCCACGGGATTATGGGCATGCTGCAAAAGATAAGGACTGGTCTCATGAATCAGCCGATTCGTATGTTTGTGCTCCATTTTTAGCTCCCTAGGGGTATTTATAACCATTGGAGTGGAGGATGACAAGAAAAATCGACTTGACTTTTACGGAAGAATCAGTGGTATTATTGCCCAAAACAAAGGGCCCGAAAATGGAAAAGAACCTCAAATGATCCATTTAGGTTTGTGGTCTGATGAAAAGAGAGCTTACATTTGAATTAGGTTTGTATGCTTTATGTATCGTATTGGTAGGATGGCTTTGGCATAAACCAGTTACATTAACAATTTGTTATGCTGCAATCAGCATTGTCGTGCTTATTAGATGGCACACGAAAAGCGATCTCTTCTTCTATTTTGTAACCTTTGTTCTTGGCCCAATGGGAGAATCGGCGGCAATTTACCTTGGAGCCTGGAAGTATTCTAAACCCCTTTACTTGATTCCATTATGGTTACCCTTCTTATAGGGTATTTCCGCCCTGTTCATGAAAAATATTTCTGAAACACTATTAACCAGTAAAAAGAAACCATAACCCGTCGCTATGAGTGTGAGATCCATTACTCAGCTTGGTTGATCGCTGATAATGGCCAAGGGTTATTTCCCACTGGCCGGGTAAATGTCCAGTACTCCTCAAATTTAACAGATTCTGTTTTGCTGCCTGATAGAATCTGTTCCATGAACTGTATCATCCAAAAGGCTGGCATAGAACCTCAGAATGTGCTGACTTGTGTTCTAATATCTTTAATTTCTTTTATATACTCCCGTCAGTTGAGATCGAGAAATGATGTGACCCTCCATGGCTTTTTCCAGATCTTTTTTAGTTAAATTGGGATTCAGATTGAGAAGCGTGTCCAGAGCATAGATTTTAAAAACATACTTGTGGGCCCGCCTGGGCGGGCAAGGTCCTCCATAATTGCGTTTCTTAAAATCATTCATCCCCTGGACCGCCCCTTCTGGGATAGAATTTTCCTTAATCTCTCTTACATTTTGATCAATGTTCACCAAAATCCAATGGACATAGGTCCCTCTGGGTGCATCGATATCATCAAAGACCAGAGCTAATGATTTTGTATTCGATGGAACATTTTCAATCCTAAGGGGCGGATTTACATTTGCCCCGTCGCAAGTGTACTTCTTCGGAATTTCTCCACCACTTTCAAAGGCAGGACTGGATATCTTCAATCTCTCTGTCTTTGTTCCACTTTGGCCTATTGCATAGGAAAAAAGAAATACCTGTAAAAAAACCCCAAAATAGATTAGTAGGCGCTTCATGCTCCCTCCAAAAAAATAAAATGGGTCCAAAATCATAACACATGTTTCTGAGCCCATTAAATTTAAAAATTATGTTCCGACCTTTTTACGGAGACCCCTCGCCCATGTTTCCCTTCAAACCTTTGGACCTATCATCTGTCAAACAAACTTTGGCCTCTTGTTCGATTCGAGGACCTTTTTTCTGATGCGCACAGAATATGGGGTCACCTCAACCAGCTCGTCTTCTTTGATAAACTCGATGGCCTGCTCCAGGCTGAGGAGCTTAGGTGGAATCAGTTGCAGGGCTTCGTCCGACCCCGCTGCCCTGATATTGGTGAGTTTCTTCTCCTTTGTTACATTGACATTCAGATCGTTCTCTCTTGAATTCTCGCCGATTACCATCCCTTCGTAAACAGGCGTGTTCTCCTTTACGAAGAGCGTCCCTCGGGGCTGGAGATGATAAAGTGCGTACGTGGTTGTTTTCCCCGGACGATCTGCAATCAGAGTACCGGTAGAACGTTTGGTGATAGGGCCATGCCACGGTTCATAACCGTCAAAGATGTGGTTGAAGAGCCCTGTTCCTCTGGTATCGGTCAGAAACTGTGAGCGAAAACCGATCAGCCCTCTGGATGGAATCCTGAATTCGAGGCGAACCCTGCCGTGGCCATTGTTGCTCATCTTTTGCATCCTGCCTTTGCGGATCCCTATCTGCTGCGTCACGACCCCTATGAATTCTTCTGGGACATCGATGACAAGATGCTCCATCGGCTCATGAAGAATGCCGTTCACTTTTTTTGTAATGCTCTCCGGCATTGATACAGAGAGCTCATAGCCTTCCCTCCTGATCATCTCAATGAGGATCGCAAGCTGCAGTTCTCCCCTTCCCATCACCTTGAAAGAATCTGTGGAATCAAAGTCAACCTTGATCGACACATTATACAAGAGCTCCTTTTCAAGCCGCTCCCTCAGGTTTCTCGATGTGACATACCTTCCTTCCTGGCCGGAGAAAGGGGATGTATTCACGGAGAAAACCATGGAGATGGTGGGCTCATCCACCGCAATTCTCGGAAGAGGCTCCATATTTTCAATATCGGAGATAGTGTCGCCAATATTAATCCCTTCAATCCCGGCCAGGGCAACAATATCCCCTGCCCGGGCTTCTTTGATTTCAACTCTTTCGAGCCCCTGAAATCCATAGAGAGATGTAACCTTCGTCTTCATCGGCTCCTCTTTGCCGTTTACCATCGATACCCAATCCCCCACTTTGACCAAACCGGAGAAAATCCTCCCTATGGCAAGCCTGCCCACGTAATCGTTATAGTCGATGTTGGTGACCAGAAGCTTCAGTGGTCCTTCTTCATCCCCTTCAGGTGGTGGAACGGCGCGAAGGATGAGCTCAAACAGGCACTGAAAGTCTTTCGCATTCTCATCAGGATGGCGTTTCGCAATCCCGAGCTTTGCGTTGGTGTAGACAATTGGAAACTCAAGCTGTTTCTCTGTGGCATCGAGGTCAATAAATAGATCGTAGACCTCATTCAACACCTCTTGGATCCTCGCATCAGCCCGGTCTATCTTGTTAATCACAAGGATAGGAGGAAGATTGAACTCGAGGGCCTTTTTCAAAACGAATCTTGTCTGGGGCAAAGGGCCCTCTGAGGCATCGACGAGGAGCAGCACGCCATCAACCATCTTGAGCGTCCTTTCCACCTCCCCGCCGAAATCGGCATGGCCTGGCGTATCGACAATATTGATCTTGACTCCCTTATATTCAATGGCCGTATTTTTTGCTATGATGGTAATGCCGCGCTCCCGTTCTAAGTCAATATTATCCATGACCCTATCCTCAACCTTCTCGTTCAAACGGAAAATGCCTGACTGCCTGAGCAAGCCATCGACAATGGTTGTCTTTCCATGATCAACATGGGCAATCAGAGCGATATTTCGCAAATCTTGGCGTTTCATAAATCAACCTTGGTGTTGCATTGAATCGGCAATGGGGTGTGCTTCCAACCCTTTACCAAGCGGGTTTGTTGAGGATTCATGGATTCAAGGGGTCAAGGATCCCGAGCAACCCCTTTTTCTTTATAATGCTTGAACCCTCGAATCCTCGGCCCCTGGAACCCTTTCCGTCGGATGTTCTGGAGGTCGGGGATGTTGCCGTGCCATACGGGATCAATACGATTTATCTTAAACAGAGATTTCAAGTCTCCCAATTCCTGATTTGTCACAAAAGTCATGGCAATGCCTGACCGCCCCATTCTCCCGGTCCTCCCTGTCCTGTGCGTGTAGGATTCCAGGCGATAGGGATAGTCATAATTAATCACATGGCTTACATAGCTGAAGTCGAGTCCGCGACCCGCAATGTCAGTGGCAACCATGAAGGTAATTTCATTTCGGCGAAAACGCTCGAAGATCGATGTCCGCCTCGACTGCTCCAAACCTCCGTGGATATAGCCTATCGATTTAAATCTCCCTTCCAACTCCTTTTTCAGTTTCTCGCCGTGATGTCGTGAATTGCAGAAGATGATGGCCTGGGAGATCTCCTCCCTTTTCAGGTATTCAATCAAGGCATTGAGCCGATCACGTCGCCCCGTATACTGAAAATGGTGAACAAGACTCTGCGGAGCCACCCGCTCCTTATTCAATTCCACTCTGACAGGTTCCTTCAGGTAGGTCCTGATCAATCGATCGATCTCTTCGGGCATCGTTGCTGCAAAAAACAAGGTCTGGTGCTCGTGGATCAGACAGGACAGGATCAAGTCTATATCTTCAATAAAACCCATCTTCAGCATCTCGTCCGCTTCATCCAAAACCAGTGTGCGAACACAAGAGAGGTCAATGGCTTTAGTATGATATAGCAAATCGATCAATCGTCCGGGTGTTGCGACGAGGATATGAACCTTATCCCTTAATTTGGCCTTCTGAATCTCCATTGAGAATCCCCCAAAGACGGCAAACGGAACGCCATCTGTAAATCTTGCAATCTTATCGATCTCCTCCACATATTGAAATGCCAGTTCACGGGTAGGAACCAGGATGAGGACCTGGATGGCGTTGGCCGAAGAATCGATCATCTGGACCAGTGGAATAGCGCAGGCCGCAGTTTTACCCGAGCCGGTCTCCGCCCGGGCCAAAAGATCTCTACCGTTCAGGATAGGAGAGAAAGTCTCTTCCTGGATGGGTGTCAAATCCTGGTAACCCATGTCCGTCAGGGCCTTCAGAATCTCCGGCTTTAAATCTAACTCTGAAAACTTCATCATCAAATCCTTAAATAACTCAGTCCATATTGATCAGAGCTATCCCTTTCTTTTTTTTTCCGCCAAACCAATGATTTCCACGATTTCACACGACTTGCGGGCAAGCAATGATTAAATCATGCAGAAATAGGTTGGAAGACTCCGTAAGGGTTGACAAAAAACCCATAAAGAAGTTGTCTAGAGTTCTTTATGGGGACTGGTTTTCGTCTTACTGCCAAAAAAGCTCTATGCAACAAATACTTTATAGCTTATTTTTTATGTAAATGCAAGAAAAATAAATGACCCTGGGTAATGCCTCAGTCATCCGTGTTGGTGATTCGGCAGGGGTGCTGAGAAAGCTTTATACCTGCCTGCGCGTAGCCGCTTCGGCGAAGGCAGGGCGGAAACTTCTTAACGCAATCTGCCTGGGATGGAAGTTCCTGAAGGGCCCCCTTTTTTTGGATGGCGATGATGGCCCATAAAATCTTAACGATCCGCTTGATAAAACTTTGGAAGCATCCCTGCCGAATCATTGGGGTCGGGGATCAACCTCTCGCACCCTAACTGAGCCATTACGACCCATGCAAAGGTAACCCGCAATTTCTTTCAGTTTATTCCCCATCTCACTTTGTCTCATCAGGAATCACACTCTCTCCTTCTTTCTCTATTCTGCCTGCCAATCTTCGTCTGACGATTCTCCAAAATCACCTGATCAATAATCTCTCCGCACAGGATGCATCTCCATCCCAAAAAACGCTCATCAGAACCATAGAATCTTTCATAGACCATCACACTACCACAACGATGACACTTCATACGGCACCCCTGAAATTGAATATCTCCTTTCAATAAAAAACTGATTTGTAAGATTTAACAACTTATTTGTCAAATTTTAATTTTCTTCTAATGTTTTTATGATTTTTTTTCATAAAAATCCCAGTACATCAAACCATATCATCCCCCATTTGATGTACTGGCGGGGATCAGTGATTGCCCTCCTCTGACTGACACTTCTTTGTTAGGAAACAATTGGAAAATAGCTTACAGGGTTCGGAGGAAAAGAGTCAGTGTTTGGCAGCCGCAGCCAAGGCCATGAACGGATTTGAATCGCTAACCGCTGATTACGAATCCATGGCTCTACTGCTGGGTTACGTGGGCGTGCCTAAAATTCTGAGTTGCCATTCTCTGGGTGTTTGCACTTGTCAAACAGCATAATTTAATTCTTGTTTTTTCCGATTCTCTACCTTGTCGTAAAGCATTTCCAGACATTCCTTGTTTCCAAGCCACACTTTATTGGGTATGTTTTCGGCCTCCAATAGAATGGTCTGCATTTTAATCCTCTTCACCTTATACAATTCCCCAGTCGATTTGCTCTTTAATATGTCTCCCATCACCGTTTTCATTGATTAATGCCTCCTCAAATTTCTTGTCTCATTTGTTTCTCTCCATCCATACTCTGACACTATAAATAAAAAACCGGATTACCTACTTGAATAAAGCCACGGTAATCCGGTCCTGTCCATTTATCCTTCGGCAACCCGGCTATCCCCTTGGGACCCGCGGCTTTCCGTCCCACGATTACTCGTGGTTTGGCTTTATCGGTAATCTCTCTTTAAGAAAACTTTATGATTTATATATCAGCAATTTCAATGCCAATAGACCTCTGCCTCCATAACCCATTGATTATTAAAAGAATTATTAACAAATTAAATTCTAAAGAAAGTAAAAGAAGCGACACTTCTTGTTAGAGGAGGACAAAAATTTGGTAGTTACCATCTATGAGCAGAATGATAATCAAGGGTAAAATCGAGAAGGCGGTCAAAAGCGATAAAGTTCATCAAATACATTTGACCAAATCAAATTGTTTTGGTTAACAAATTCGACATCTCTTGCTGAGAAGGGAAAAATCCTACGATTTTTCTGACTCCTAATAAATCTGTCATAAAGATTCCTAAAAATCATTTGTATTTCATATGTAAGGCCCCCATTGATTCAATACATGCGTACTATGGAAAGACAGAACCGTCCTCAAACCCTCCAACATTAGCGATCGCGAGTTAGGGGGCATTGGCGCTCGGCTGATCTGCTGATACGGGCTTGCTCTCGGTTGACTGCTGATACTTGTTGTCTTCGCCACCGGGATGACCGATCGAGCGTAGGGAGGATACATTCCAGCCGCCGCCCAGGGCTTTGACAAGAAGTACGCTGGCGGTCATCCTGCGGCTGAGAATGCCAAGTGCGGTTATCTCGTTGTTCAGTGCTATAGTCTGAGCAACTAAAACGTTAAGGTAGCTGACTGTCCCCGCCTTGTATTGGTTGGTGGTAAAAGTGACGGATTGCTGCGCGGCCTTCACCGCCTCATCCTGCACCTTAGCCTCTTCCTCAAGGATGCGTAGCGCGGCCAGGTTGTCTTCTACCTCCTGAAATCCCGTGAGTACGGTCTGACGATAGGATGCGACTGTCCCGTCATAGACTGCCCGCGCCGCAGCAGTCTGAGCCCGCCTCAAGCCCCCGTCAAACACGGTCTCCGAGATCCCCGGTCCAACCGACCAGAAGCGGCTTGGCCACGTAAGCCACTTGGTCAGACTCGAGCCTTCAAAGCCGCCCGATGCACTCAACGTGACGGTTGGATAATAGGCGGCCACGGCCACTCCGATCTGGGCATTCGTCGCCGCAACGCGCCGCTCAGCGCCAGCGATATCAGGCCTGCGTTCGAGAAGCTCGGACGGCACCCCCACGGGCACGGTGGGAGGAACCGCTAGCGGTGCAACAGGGATAGAAAACAGAGATGCGGGTTTCCCAACGAGCAATGCGATAGCATGCTCCAACTGCGTGCGCTGTACGCCAACATCGATCGCCTGAGCCTGAGTGGTCTTGAGCTGGGTTTCTGCCTGGAGCACGTCTGCCCTGGACGCCACGCCACTCGCATACCGGTTTTTTGTCAGTTCGAGGGTCTTTTGGAAGGCGATGACCGTTACGTCCAGGAGCTGCTTCTGCCCATCGAGGACACCCAGTAGAAAATAGTCCTGGGCCAGTTCGGCCTGAACCAGCAAGCGTGTCGATTCGAGGTCTGCCGCGGTCGCTTGGGCGCTTGCCTTGCTGGCCTCAACGGTGCGGCGGACCCGGCCCCAAAGGTCCGGTTCCCAGGACGCATCGGCGACAAGCATGTAGTTAGAGGTGGCCGTGGGAGAGACTCCGGTCGTTCCCGTCCTGCTTGAGCGCGTAGGAGACGCCCCGACCGTGACCGTCGGAAAGTAGCTCGCTCGAGCCGCCTGAACCAGCGCTCGGGCCTGCCGAAACTGCGCCTCCGCCACCATCACGCTCTGGTTCGAGATATTAACCTGCTCTTCGAGCGCATTCAACTGAGGATCATTGAAGATCTCCCACCATACTCCCCGAACGAGATGGTCCTTGGGCTGTGCCACCTTCCAGCCCTCCATCTCCTTGTAAACTCCCGGTACCTCGGCTGTGGGCCTCACGTAATCCGGGCCGACTGTACAAGCGGTCAGGAGAGTAAGCGCCCCTGCGAGTGCCACAAGCATGGATCGGCAAGTCCACCCACGAAGACTTACTTTTAGGCGGATCATCGAACCCTGTTTTCCAACTCGGTGGCCATCCCGGATTTGTTCGATAGATATGTTCCACGAATGAAGCATCGCAGTCACCTCAATACTCTCGGATCATAGGTGTCGTTTTGTGCGCTCCCCTCTTACCTTTAAGCCAAAGCCTGAAGCGATCAAGGTAGAGATAAATCACCGGCGTGGTATAGAGAGTGAGCATCTGGCTGAAAATGAGGCCACCAACGATGGAGATGCCGAGCGGTCGGCGAAGTTCCGATCCCACGCCGCTGCCCAACGCCATAGGAAGCGCCCCCAAAAGCGCCGCCATCGTCGTCATCATGATCGGCCGGAATCGCAAGAGACTGGCCTGGTAGATCGCATCAACAGGGCTTTTTCCCTCCCTGCGCTCAGCCTCCAATGCAAAATCGACCATCATGATGCCGTTCTTCTTCACGATGCCGATCAAAAGAATGACGCCTATCAAGGCAATGACGCTAAGCTCCGTGTGAAAGACTAAAAGGGCGAGCACCGCTCCCACACCCGCCGAGGGCAGTGTGGACAGGATGGTGATCGGGTGGATGTAGCTCTCATAGAGGACCCCCAGCACGATATAAACTGTCACGAGGGCTGCCAGGATCAAAAGCGGTTCGCTGGCCAGCGATGCCTGGAAGGCTTGGGCCGTACCCGAGAAGCTTGACCGGATACTTGCGGGCAGCCCCATCTGCTGTGTGGCCGCCTGGATTGACTTTACACCGTCCCCGAGCGCGACCCCTGGAAGTAAATTGAAGAAAATCGTCACCGACGGAAACTGACCCTGGTGGTTCACTGCCAGTGACGTCCAGGTTCGTTCGAAACGAGCGAATGCGCTAAGCGGTACCATGGCCCCGGTAGGAGGAGAGTTCACATAAATGTCCCGCAGCGTTTCAGGGCGTTGCCAAAACTTCGGTTCGACCTCCATCACCACGTGGTACTGATTTAAGAGCGTGTAAGTGATCGCCACCTGCCGCTGGCCGAAGGCGTCGTACAAGGTGTTATCAATGAGTTGCGGCGTGATGCCCAGCCTCGAGGCCGTGCTGCGGTCGATCACCACCGAGGTTTGGAGTCCCTTGTTCTGCTGATCGCTGCTCACATCGACGAGTTGAGGCATGGTGCGCATTCGTTGCAGCATACGTGGACCCCATGCGTTGAGCTCTATCAGGTTGTCTCCCTGAAGCGTGTATTGATATAATGCAGCGCCTATCCTACCTCCGATGCGCAAATCCTGCACTGACTGAAAATAGGTTGGGGCGCCTGGTACCTGGGCGAGCTTTTTGCGCACCCGGGCAATCACCTGCCCTGCGGTGGCTTTCCGCTGCTTAAAGGGTTTTAGTGTAATGAACATTCGTGCCATATTCGTGCCGGCGCCTCCACCAGTGTAGGCCGCCACGTAGTCGACTTCAGGATCGCTCCTGATAATGTCCACTACTTCTGTTAACTTATTCTTCATGGCCTGAAACGATATATCCTGCTCCGCCTGAATGGTAGCGCTGAGGCGTCCGGTGTCTTGCTCCGGGAAGAAGCCTTTCGGAATGACGATGAAGAGGCCGATATTAACCCCGATGGTAACCAGTGTCAGGGCGAGCATAAAGCGGGAGTGGCCCAGCGCCCAGCGGAGAGTGAGATCGTAGCGATGACGCATCGCGTTGAAAATCCGCTCACTCGCTTTATACAGGGGCCCGTGTCCATCAGTTTTCTCAGGCTTAAGAATCGTGGCGCACATCATAGGGGTTGTCGTGAGCGATAAAATGAGCGAAATAGCCACTGCTACAGAGAGTGTCACAGCGAACTCGCGAAACAGGCGGCCTACCATCCCGCCCATCAACAGAATGGGAAGGAAAACTGCAACCAGAGAGGCGCTCATCGACAGAACGGTGAAGGCGATCTCCCGTGACCCCATTAAGGCCGCCTCTTTCGGGAGTACCCCTTTCTCCCTGTATCGCGTGATGTTCTCAAGAACGACAATAGCGTCGTCAACGACAAACCCTGTCGCAATGGTGAGCGCCATCAAGGATAAGTTATCCAGGCTGTAGCCAAAGACGTACAACACGCCGAAGGTACCAACGAGAGAGACCGCAACCGCCACGCCGGGGATAACGGTGGAGCGGACATTTCTCAGAAAGCTGAAGACCACCAAAATCACGAGGCATGCCGAGATGACGAGCGTCAGCTCCACGTCATGCAGGGAACCGCGAATCGGGGGCGTCCGGTCCTGAACAACCGAAAGTTTGACCCCCCCGGGCATGACCGCCTCAAGCTGCGGGAGCAAGCTGCGGACGCGGTCAACCGTATCAATGATATTCGCATCGGGCTGACGAAAGACGATCACCATCACGGTTGGCCTTCCGTTGACCAGTCCTGCAACGCGCAGATCCTCCACTGAATCCTCAACGTTGGCAACATCTGGCAGCCGCACCGGCGCCCCCGCCCTGTAAGCCACGATGAGGGGCCGGTACTGCTCGGCAACGTGAAGCTGGTCGTCGGTCTGCATCTCCCAGGTTCTCGTCTCATCCGCCAACTGTCCCTTCGGACGGTTTATATTGGTGCTGGTCAGAACACCGCGAACGTCCTCGAGGCTGATCCCGTATTTGTTCAATGCTGTGGGGTTCAGATCCACGCGGACCGCAGGGAGCGCGCCGCCACCCACGAATACCTGGCCGACGCCGTCCACCTGGGATAATTTTTGTTGAAGGATGGTCGAGGCCGCATCGTACATTTGCGCCGTGCTCACCGAGTCGGAAGTAAGTGCTAGGATGAGAATGGGTGCCTCCGCCGGGTTGACTTTGCGGTAGTTCGGTTGGCTCGGGAGAGTCGGCGGCAGGTACCCCCTTGCCGCATTGATTGCTGACTGGACATCCCGTGCAGCCCCGTTGATGTTGCGGTCCAGATCAAACTGCAGAACGATACTCGTTGAGCCGCGGACACTGGTTGACGTCATTTCAGTCACACCTGCTATCAATCCAAACTGGCGTTCAAGGGGCGCCGCGACCGATGTTGCCATGGTCTCGGGGTCCGCTCCGGGGAGACTCGCCGACACCTGGATCGTCGGGTAGTCTACGCGAGGAAGAGGCGACACCGGTAGCAAACGAAAGGAAATCGCCCCTGCGAGCGCCAATGCTATCGTCAGAAGAGTCGTCGCAACAGGCCTGTTGATGAAGGTCGCTGAGATGTTCATGACAAGCTCGTGCGGTTCTCAGGGGCGTTCGTATTTCCAGAACGACCGCCCCGAATACGTCGCGCCAGCCGATCGAACGCAAGATAGATGACCGGCGTCGTATAGAGGGTGAGCATCTGGCTGATAATGAGGCCGCCAACGATAGAGATACCGAGGGGATGGCGAAGCTCAGAACCCACTCCTGTGCCCAGCGCTAATGGTAGTGCCCCAAGCAGCGCGGCCATCGTCGTCATCATGATAGGACGGAATCGCAAAAGACTGGCCTGGTAGATCGCGTCGACGGGGCTTTTGCCCTCCTTGCGTTCAGCGTCCAGTGCAAAATCGACTATCATGATGCCGTTTTTCTTCACGATGCCGATCAAAAGAATGATGCCGATCACGGCAATGACGGAGAGCTCTGTGCGAAAGAGCAAGAGGGCGAGCACCGCTCCTACACCGGCGGAAGGGAGTGTTGACAGGATTGTGATCGGATGGATGTAGCTCTCATAGAGGACCCCGAGTACAATGTAGACCGTCACGAGCGCTGCCAGGATCAAAAGCGGTTCGTTGGTCAGAGAGGCCTGGAAGGCCTGGGCCGTGCCCTGGAAGCTACCCTGGATACTTGCGGGTAGACCCATCTGCTGTGTGGCCGACTCCACGGCCTTTAATGCCTTTCCAAGGGATACCCCGGGGGCCAGGTTGAAGGAGACTGTCACTGCCGGAAACTGGCCTTGGCGGCTGATGAGGAGCGGTCCTGTTGTCTCTGAAACCTTGACAATCCCGGTCAGTGGCACCTGTCCACCGGCTGTACTCCGTAGATAGATCGTCTGCAATGAACCGGGACCTTGTTGAAAGTCAGGCTTGACAGCCAGGACAACACGGTACTGGTTCAACTGCGTGAACATTGTGGAGACCTGGCGCTGACCAAAAGCGTCGTAAAGGATGTCATCAATAAGCTGAGGAGTGATGCCGAGCCGAGAGGCGGTACTTCGGTCCATGGCCACTGACACCCGCAGCCCTTTGTTCTGCTGGTCACTACTCACATCACCAAGCTCTGGCTGTTTACGTAGCGTCTCGACAAGTCTGGGAGCAAAGCTGTTCAGCTCATCGATATCTGGATCCTCCAGCGCATAGTCGTACTGAGTCCGGCTAACGCGAGTGTCGACAGTGAGATCTTGCACCGGCTGCATGAAGAGCGTGATCCCTTCGACCTTTGCCAGTTCCCGCTGAAGTCGCAAGACGATCTCAGTGGCGCTCACCTTTCGTTCCTCCAGGGGTTTCAGGTTGATAAGGATGCGCCCGCTGTTGAGCGTGGTATTGGTTCCATCCACACCGATGAAAGAAGACAGACTCTCAACCGCTGGATCTTTTAGGATCACACGGGCGAGTGCCTGCTGCTGCTTCGCCATGCCCAGAAATGAGATCGATTGAGGCGCTTCCGAAATACCGAGAATGACGCCGGTATCCTGGATGGGAAAAAATCCTTTTGGCACGACAATGTATAACAATACCGTGAGCACCAGGGTCGCTACCAGCCACCAGGAGTGTCGGCTTCTGATGTCTCAGCACCCATTGGAGTGTCTTCCCGTAGGACTGGATGACCCTGTCGAAGACCCGCTGGGAGGCACGAAAGAACCTTCCCTGCCGCTCCTCAGGGGTGTGCTTCAGGATCCTTGCACACATCATCGGCGTCAGTGTCAGCGATACGACTGCTGAGATGAGGATCGTCACACCGAGAGTGACAGCGAACTCTCGGAACAGCCGCCCCACGACCTCGCGCATAAAGAGGAGAGGAATGAGCACGGCGATCAGCGAAACGGTCAGGGATAGGATGGTAAAACCTATCTGTTTGGAGCCCTTCAGGGCCGCCTCAAGCGGTGAATCTCCCTGCTCAACGTATCTGGCGATATTCTCAATCATGACGATGGCATCGTCCACGACGAAGCCTGTTGAGATGGTAAGGGCCATCAGCGAAAGGTTGTTGAGGCTGAACCCTAACAAGTACATCACGCCGAAAGTGCCCACAAGCGATAAAGGGACGGCCACGCTGGGGATGACCGTTGCAGCCATGCTGCGAAGAAACAGAAACATGACCAGCACGACCAAAACAACAGCCAACATCAGCTCGAACTGAACGTCTCTGACGGAGGCGCGGATGGTTGTGGTGCGGTCGGTCAACACCGAAACTTTCACGGAGGGAGGCAAAGAGCTTTGGAGTTGTGGTAAAAGCCTCTTGATCCTATCCACGACCGCGATCACGTTTGCGCCTGGTTGTCGTTGGATGTTGACAATCACCGCAGGAGTATTGTTCATCCAGGCTGCCTGTTTCACGTTCTCGACATCGTCGATCGCCTCGGCGACATCAGACAGTCGCACCGGCGCACCGTTACGATAGGCGACGACCAGTGGCCGATACTCGCTGCTCGAAAAGAGCTGATCGTTGGCACCAATGTTGTAGGACTGTCGCGGGCCGTCGAAGTTACCCTTGGCTTGATTGACATTGGCAGCTGAGATGACACCTCTCAGGTCTTCGAGGGTCAACCCGTAAGCAGCCAATGCGGCCGGATTGGCGTGAATCCTAACTGCCGGTCTTTGACCGCCGCTGATGCTGACGAGTCCCACGCCCGGAAGCTGCGAGATCTTTTGCCCAAACCGCGTGTCCGCCAGATCTTCCACTTGGAAAAGTGGTAGCGTGTCCGAAGTCAACGCCAGGGTCAGGATCGGCGCGTCTGCCGGGTTTACTTTGCTGTAAACGGGTGGAGTTGGAAGATCTGTCGGCAGAAACGTGAAGGCGGCATTGATGGCCGCCTGCACCTGCTGTTCGGCGACGTCCAAGCTAAGGTCTAAACTGAATTGGAGCGTAATGATCGAGCTGCCGCTGGAGCTTGTCGAAGTCATCTGAGTCAGACCCGGCATCTGACCGAACTGGCGCTCCAGCGGAGCCGTCACGGAGGAAGCCATGACTTCGGGACTGGCACCCGGGAAAAAAGTGCGCACCTGGATGACCGGATAGTCCACCGTGGGCAAGGCAGATACCGCTAACTGGTTGTATGCTACAAAGCCAGCCAGAATGATAGCAACCATCAGCAGGGTCGTTGCAACCGGCCGCAAGATGAAGGTACGAGAAATATTCATCAGTAGCCCTTTTGCTGGGTATCGGCGTTCTGCGTCGTGCCGCCGCTTTGAGCTTTTAACTCCACCCTGGTACCTTCCCTCAGCCTCTCTGCACCATCGACCACAACGAACTCGCCAGGTGACAGGCCTGTCTTGATGGACACTTCGCCTCCCTGGATTTCAGCAACAGTGATCGGTCGAACCGTGGCTGTCCGGTCAGCCTTCACCACATAGACGAATGTGCCCTGGGGACCTCGTTGAATGGCGGGTGCCGGGACGACCGTAGCGTCACGCCTGACGTCCACGAGCAGGCGCGCATTGACAAACTGGTTGGGGAACAGCTCCTTCTTTTCGTTTGAAAAGATCGCCTTGAGGCGCACCGTCCCTGTGGCTGGATCGATCTGATTGTCGACGGTCAAAAGGGACCCTACAGCAAGTTTTTGCTTCATCTCGCGATCATACGCCTCGACGGGCAAACGCTCCCCTGTTTTAAGTCTGGCGAGGACCTGCGGCAGGCTATCCTCGGGAATAGGAAAGATGACCGTAATGGGCTGAAGCTGCGTGATCACCACAAGCCCGTTGACATCGCTAGCATGAACAATGTTACCAGGGTCGACGAGACGCAAGCCGACCCGCCCGCTGATCGGTGCGGTGATCTGGCAGTAAACGAGCTGCAGCTTGGCGCTATCGATCTGGCCCTGATCGGTCTTGATCGCACCTTCAAGCTGGCGGACCAGAGCCTCCTGGGTGTCCAGCTGCTGCTTTGAAACTGAATCCTGGGCCCATAGCACACGGAACCGCTCCAGGTCGAGCTGAGCATTCTTGAGCTGCGCCACATCTCGGGCCATCTGCCCCTCGGCTTGGGTCAATTGCACTTCGAAGGGCCGAGGATCGATTTTGGCGAGCTGTTCTCCGAGGCTCACGATCTGACCCTCCCGGAATAAGACCTCCATCAGCTGTCCGTCAACACGAGTCCTCACAGTGACCGTATAGACTGGAGTGACCGAGCCGAGTCCGGTGATATACACATTAAAGCCGGTCTTCTTGGCTTCCACTGCCACAACCGGGATGCCGGGGGTGGAAGGAACCTGCCCTTGCTTGGTGGCGCGCGATTGGCCCTTGATGAAGAAGACGTACGCCCCGATGGCTATCAGACAGATTACCAGCAACACAATCCACCAGTGCCTGAGCCACCAACCACCGCGAGTCCCCTTCGACATATCGTTCTTCTTGACTTCTGGCGTGAACGTCATAGTTATGGCCTCACAAAGAATGATTCTGATTCCATTTGGTGATCATGCATATCATATATGTGCTTCGTCCCCGTCACAAGCAGAACAATTCGCCACAAATTTACTGATCTCGCATTTATCATGCCTTAGATTAGTAAATCTGAGCAAAAAATCTATAGAGCGAAGTAAGTATTTTTCACTTAAATAGATATTACTTAACAAGGTTCTCCTCACCTTGTCAATCGACAACTCCTTCACGATCACGCCGAAAATCACAGAGTAAAGGAACTGAAATTTCTTTCTAAGACTGGGGGCTATATTGATCTCATGCGTGAAATGATACTGGATCCAGGATGAGGCGTCTACCAATGAACTCTAAACAATGACGGAATCAATCAGGAAGACGTAATGCCAACTTGGATTGCCGATTGCATACGGAACTATTTCCATCCATTCGTAACAATCCCTTTTGCCTCTCTGTAAGGGTATTTTCTTACGAGTTCTGCAACAGGCATTTCCTGATCTCCTTCACGCATGAAGTGAATGAGAACGACGGATGCCCAATAATCATTATAGTAATCCGTCCCACTTAGCTGAACTGGAATCCCCTTCTTATTGACGGTATGACACGCTGCGCACGTCACTGGTCCAGGATATTTCCCGTCCGGGCTGAACTGTAATGCCTGCTCATGCGATGTCTGATCTACTGTTTCCCTTGTCCCTTCATATCGGACCGGATATAAGCCATGCATAGATTGATGGCATGACTGGCACGCAACAAGCCCGTGTGCTTTCGAGTATCGATAGAGTGAGTACTTGCTCGGCTGATCGATAGGGAAGTATCTTCCTCCTTCGCTTTCTACAAATGGGGCCGCATGGCAGTCGGCGCAATGGGGCACGCCTGGCGAGAACCACCAGTCTTTGCCTGCCGATGCGGATGCATACGTAACGGCTTTCCCCTGTCTTGCGTTCCATGGAAGGGGGACTGCTTTCCCATTTTTATCTTTTATGATCCGTGAGAGTGTTACTTCCTCATGCTTTGCGTAATACATATATAAGGGGTTTCCCGAGGCGTCCACAATAGGGTCAGTAAAAAAGATCCTGAATTTTCCGCTATCTCCACCGGCCAACACCTTGATGATCTCTCCGATAGGTTTATTCCTCAAGGTTTTCCCTTGCTGTGAAGCAGCATCCTTGAGATCGTCATATCCGTAGAGTGCATGGGTCAGATGGTTGTGACAGTTTGTGCAGTAGAGCCCCCTCAATTGTTTCACTGGTTTTCGGTTTTCATCTTTCAGGCTCACTTCGTTAAGGTACCATCTCCCTACTTCGTTGAGGAAAAACGGTGGCTTCACATCAGGATTTGTATGCGCGTCCCTCCGCAGATAACAACCTCCTCCGGAAGTCCTGAGGTCAGAATCGGAGAACCGAGGATTGCCCTGCTCATCTGTTATCTGGTATGGATTTGTTTTGAGGTCGTTCATCTTTTCATTCTGCCAGTGAGTAGGATGACATGCCTGGCAACTCTGCGTCCTCCCGGCCTTGTCAGGCATGGGGATAAATCTCGTATGTACGGAATGGACCGCTTCTGTAAGCGGTTTCCCCTTCATGGCCACATACCCGGTTGCACCAGGTCTCGGAGACTGCAAATTCCCAGACATATTATCACCATGACAATCGGCACAGTATACCGATCCAGCGCCTCCAAGTCTGTTCGATGCTGCATTAGGGTCATAGAACTTTAAGAAGCTTGTCTTGTGGTTTTTGTCATGGAGCTCAAGGATATTAATCGTTGTTGTGGCAAGTCTCGCAATATATTCGCTTGTGTCAGGATATTTCGTTTTCCAGTAGGTATATTCTTCATCAAAGAGAGACAGCCCGCTTTGTCTCGAAAATCTCGCAGCTATCCCCTGTCCGGAATGACAGTAGGAGCAGTTCGAAATATCCACCGGTTCCGTTCCGAAGAATTCTACGGTCTTCCCATCCATCGTCAACGGTGTTCCCTTTGTATCCCGTAACTGAACCATTGCATACTGATAGGGCTGGAAATCACGATCCGTTATCGTCCGTATGGTCCCCATTCTCTTGCTGTCATTGAATGCCGTCAAAGGCAACCCCAGCGCATCCCAGAGGTACGATGAGGTGAGCTTGAGAGGAATATCCTTGATTTCCGGTATCATTGAATCCGTGAAAACGATATTACCTCCTTTTTCTTTGGTGTAGTCCATGTAACCGCCAGCGAGAGGTTTCCCCGATGGGCCTGAATCAATGTTCACAGGGATCTCCTTGCCTATGTGGAGCCTTTTTGCTTTATCGGGATTCTCAGGTATTGTGCCTTCCAGATCCCTATAGATGAACAGGTGGTCCCATACATAATTTGCCATGTTGTCGTTGGGATTATTCATCGCTCCCTTTCCGCTTACATCTTTCAGCACCTGCCAGTATTTCATCTTGTTTCCTTCACTGTAGCTGTTGTCTTTTACTGTATAGTGGAGTTTCACTTTCTCATCCGGGGATAACAGGCGGGGTTTTTCGCCACGAGTACCTGATCGGACAGCCTGGGCCTGAATGCTGTTATAAGGAGGGATAATACAGCAATAAGATATATCGAACCCGACACAGTGCATGCCCAGTTCATAGTTGATGAAAATATTGTAAGGGTTTTTCGGATGATAAACAGCCGTCTCTCTTCCCGGGGCATCTGTTTTCATCTTTACAGATTTAAGTAGATCCAGCTTGAATGGCGGGTTACCATCGTAAGCCTTCTCATCCGTCACTGCTTTTGTTATGAAGATTACGAGCAGTATTGCCGCAAAGAAAAAAAATAGACCCGTGAACCTTTTCATACAATCGCATTTCCTCCCGCCAATAGCGAAAAATCGACCCGGACTTCTCAAGCCTTAACGCTACTCAAGTTCGCCTGAGGAGTAAATAAGGTGAATACCGTATTTTATGAAGAAATGGAACCTATTTTGAGACCGACGTCTCAAAAAGACTGAATTGGTCTAGCCCAAAACAAAAAAGCCCTGATCAATAACCAGGGCTTTTGCAAGCCAAATTGGTGGAGGCGGCGGGAATCGAACCCGCAACCGCTTTTACAATTATAGGTAAATACAAGGATTTCTTCAATGCGCAAATTGCCGGAGAACGTGTGGAGAACGCCTTTCTATTGTTTACCCTTCATGTCTTCTTCTCCGGAAAAACAGCCCTGAGGGTATCCACACCGACCCTGGCGTAGCGTTTCGTCATGGTCCTCCTTGTGTGTGCCCGAGGAATTCCTGAACGACATCCATCCCCACCCGGTTCACAGCTTCCGTTGCCGATGAATGACGTGTCCCCTGGTACAGAGAGATGTCGATTCCCATCTCAGCCGTGATTCTATTCCATAGTTTCCGCGCATAGGATTCAGAGTATGGATGCCCGTCTTTTTGAAACACGAATGGCGATCTTATGTGGCGCGGCAGTTTCAGAAGAGTGTCCCTGACTTCGATATTCAATGGGAGGATTTTGATCCGTTTCGACTTCGTTGTTTCTCGCAGCTCGTTAAGGGAAAAGTGCCTTCGAATGGTGACGCGATCGTGTTTGAAATCAAGATCTTCCCAGAATAGAGCTCTTGTCTCGGAAGGCCTGACCATTTGGCGAGCTGTAAAAAGTACATAGGCGCGATCCATCGGATCTTGAATCAACGATATGATCTGATGTTGCTGATCCAGGTCAATCGTCCTGAAATCGGCCTCTGGAATCTCGAACTCGGGGAACTTGGGCATCGTCGAAATATCACCATAGTCCAGGGCATCGGTCATCATCTTGTGAAGTGCCGAGAGGACATTTGATGTGTATTTGGGGGATCCCTGGAGAGATAAATAGAACTCCTTCACCCTGCGTGTGCCGATGTCACGGATGTCCATTGACCCGAAATGCTCCTGAAAGATTCTCACGAATCGCCGCAGCTCCTTCAGGTAGGATGGAGAAAGAACTCTCTTCTCGACCTCGGTCTCTCGATCCTTCAGCCACTTCTTCGCGTAGTTTGTGACCTGGAGGGGTCTCAACTTCATGGGCACGTAGCGTGACGGATCGAAGGATCCCGCGTCGATCTCGGCCCTGATCTTGGTCAGAATGCGGTTCACTTGCTCATAGGACGAAAACGGAGTCCCGCGGCTATCGCTATAGAGCTTCATGTGCTTTCCAAGTTCTTTACTATAGAGAACCAAGTAAAATCGCCGCGGGCGAGTCTGATGAATGGGACATAGAAGATCATTCTCAGTTCTGACAAATTTTCCCCCGCAGACAGGACATCTCTCTTTAGTATAGATTCCACCCTTCATACAAAGATCTCCCCTTCCTTTTTGAAGAGGTTTTATTTTATCGCTAAATTGGGCGGAAAGCAACTGAATCATAATCTGTTATGCCAACCCTCAATTAGTTTGATTTCTGAAATCTTAATTCTGGGCTTCCTTCAATAGGCCCTGGTCATTAATTTCTTCCGAGAACACGATCCTGTAATCGGGGAATGCCCCTTTTAACCAGAATTACTGATCATACCCGGTCAGTCATTTCTTATTGAGATTTGCTTCCCAGGCTTAAGAGTATTGAGATATCAGGGTTGATTTGTGAGAAAAGTCGGATTATTCTGATGATAGGACGGATCTTATGAGGAAAAAGAAAAACGAGATAACCGAGGATTTTAAAAGAAAGCTGATGGGATTCTTGCCTGAGCTAAGTAGGAATAACCATTACATCATGTTCCTTCATGATTGTATCAGCCGCGAATTTGATATCCAACTCGCCCAAATCCAAAGTCATAATGCCGTATCCGACGAAACCAAAGAGCCTGTTGATCTGGTTGGTCATCCTTTCCCATTGTCCAATGAAGAAATTCAATTCCTGCCAATGTTCATGGATACTCAAGACCCAGCATATAAAAAGGATATGGATGAGTTCATGAGCTGGGTTTCCAAAGGCAGAGACCCGGTGGCGTTTTTCAAGATGACCAAAGACTACTATGCCCAAAAAAAATCCTGGGTGGTTCAAAAAATTCTGTCTCTTTCAGAGGATTTCGTTAAGGAGTTAATTAAAATCAGTGAGGAGGAGAATATACCCTTACCCTCCCTTCATAACATGTATATCTTGATGACCGGGATCAACGATTTCTTCCAGTCCCAAGCGAATCACGCATTACTGCCGGCTTTTCTTCATTACCCAGTTCCTGTTTCAGTTTCTCCAGACCAAAGGGATGACCGTATAATATCGGTATGGAAACGCCTTTATAACCTCCTGGTTGAGTGCTATTGGGCCGTGATCGTTGTGGGTATGGTGGATATGCTTAATATTGTTGGGAATTATCAAGAGGAAGGTCTTGAAGAGGCCCGGAACTACCTAATGCACTCGGTCATCTATTCAGACTTGGAGAGCCAGGTTCTGCTGATCAAAAACACCGACGATTTGCGTGGCTATGTTCAGAAGGAGTTTTCGGTCTTTGAAAGCTTTTTCCCGGATTTCGGTGAATTTGTGAGACAGGCTGTAATACCGATCGTTGAGAAAAGAGAAAGGATTTTGAATTACCCGATAACTCCCCTAATTGACTCCGAAAGTAAAAAAGAATTTTATGACCCCAAAAAGGGAAAAGTTGTAAAATCCCAGACAACTCCTCTCACGGCCTACAAAAATAAACCCCAGAAAAACGAATCACTTTATAATCCCGAAGCCGAGATGATTGACCATTTAAGAAGACAGGAGCTTAGAAAATTATTTGTCGGGAAGATAAAATCAAAGACCAAATCAGTGGACTCCGGTTCTGGTGAAGAAATTATCGAAGGTCAAAGAGATCAGGAAGAATCTTCAAAGAAGGTACCTGTCCTGATGGAATCTACGGTGATAGAAGATTTTGAAAAAAAGGTGGGTGTTACTGGATTATTAAAAACCTACCGGCTGACGGGGAATCCAGACAAAATGATTCATTACCTCTTTAAGATTATCTCTAATGTTTCCTGGACCATTACCGATAAAATTTACAGCAAAAAATTGAACGATCTTTATGGAGACGGAATGTCTTCTGTAACATTTAGGAGATGGCGGAGAAAAATAAGAAAAGGGGAAATTCAATTAACTAATCACCCAGATCGGCCAAGTGGCGTCCGGAGTTTTAATGACCTTTTTGAGGGCGAGGTCATAGAAATCATGAGAGATATGAAAGACAGGCAGGAACACCACAAGGAAGGATACTTTACCCAAAATGAACTAATTAAGGCCATTCAGGGCGATACGTTCCGATTAGCTTTAAGAAGAAAGTACGGGATAAGCCTAAAAAAATACGGCAGAACCAAGCTGAGGAATATGCTTAATACATTGATTAATGAGAAAAAGATAACTTTTGAAAGAGAAAGGGGTGCAACCTATTTCAAAATCAGTGATGGTTTTAAAATCGTTCAAGAAATTGCCAAATTATCCTCCAAATAATCTCTGGTTACTCCTTAATTCCAACCTCTCAATCTTTCCGTAAAAAGTAATCTCAAAATCATCAAAAAAAGTGACCACCTTTGCCCAGTAATTCTTGGTAGAACCCAGAAACGGTGGTCGCTATGGAAATTCAGAATCGTGATGAGATCACAGGCAGTGTTTTCTTGTTAATACCTCATTTGTGCTTCAGGACTTTTCCATCTGCCACCACCTCAAAAAAAGTGACCGGGTCTGATCAGTAATTGTTTTTGAAAGAGCAATTTTTTTAGAAAGGTGGTGATGCCTATGAATGTGTAGATTTCTCTTCGAAGTTTTAAGGCGGAGGCCGGCCATCCAGGTTCCAGGATGGGCCATTTCTTTAAACCATTAACCAAAATTCACATCAAAGGAGAATTTCTATGAGAAAGAAAGCCGTTTTAAAGGAAGAGGTAGGGTACTCCGAGGTTGATTTAGCCGAGGTGGTAGACATGGAGATATCGGACAGTGCCGAAGAACGCCAAGAACTTGGTGAACTTGGTGGAGTTGCTCTGACTCTTGACCCCGTCAAAGGAAAAATCGAAGAAGTCAGGGCAATGGTCACCGAGTATAACCGTTTATTCAACCGTACAGGCAAGGAACTGGCTGAACGAGCCATAAAGATAGGATTAGTCCTGATTGAACTCAAATCCATGGTCAAGATGTCAGAAGAAAAGTGGGAAGTCTGGGCCAATGATAATTTGACTTTCATCGGTAAACGAAATCGCCAGAAGTACATGCTGCTGGCTAAACGTACGGATTGCTATCCCTATATCGACATGGGAGTTGACAGGCTTGAACACCTGTGCTCCGTTACAAAGGATATGGATGGGGAGGATCCCATTGGTACCTTCCTGTCGAAATACGGGATCACTGTTGATGAAACCTCTGAATTTGACCTGGATGAGTTCAAAGCGAAGGTTGATACTGCACTCAATAATGAGAAGCTCGAAAAACGCAACATTCCAGTGAACTTTGAGTTGGTTGATGCCGTCACCAGGCAAGGGGTGAGCCTTGATAAAGGGCTCCTCCAAGAGCTTTCCAACATTGCGCAGGCGGGGGGCGATCCTGAGGATCACCTTCGAAGCCTCTCAATGAAGGGGGGGAGAGATGAAAGTAGGATCATTGGCGAGGTGAAGTTGCAAGACTTCAATACCCTGGCCAATAGAATGATAAAAACCATTGATTACATCTTGAGATCTCCTGAGCAATTTTCCCGAATTGATACAAGTTCTTTCCTAAGATTAATCCAAAAGCTGATAGATCTTCAGACGGCAGCCAACATAGGCGTCGAACAGGCGAAGGCTGCTTAACCTCTAACCGGCCCCTGTCCCCAATCAGCGTGATGGGGGCCTTATTTATCTTCGCATTAGGAGAAGAAGGTAATGGTCCTTTTTCAGGCATCCTTAACCTTGCCAGTTCTGAAACGGTACTATGAATTGTTCGGGGAGCCTCTGAACGTCCTCCTATCCGTTGCCCTGGTCGGATCCGAGACCAAAGGCTTCCTGCTTGACCACCGGCATATGGTCAATAATATTGTGGCCGACTCCGGCGCCTGGTCGGTGGCCAAAGGGAATTCCAAGCTGACCATCGGGCAGTTGATCTCCTACCTTAAGCAATGGGGGCATAAATTCGATTTCTATTTCAACTTCGACACGGACTTCACAGATCACGGGTTCTCCCAAAATTACAGCAACCAAGTAAAGATGGAGCGGGCAAGGCTTACCCCCGTGCCTGTCATCCACAATTTTTTCAACGACGAGATCGACATTTATGTAGAATCCGGGAAGTATCCATGGCTGGCATTAGGATCAAGCCAAAGCACCAATCTGGGTGACTTTAGGTACGCTATAGACCGCATCAAATGGAAGGATCCCAGTATTAAGGTCCACTGGTTCGGCGGGAGCAAGTTTGAATGGCTGGTCAACACTCCTGTGGCATCCTGTGACACGACCTCTTGGGCCAAGACGGGGGCTTTCGGATTGATCAATTTCTGGAATGATGAGAAACCAGGATTGAACAAAATGGATCGGATCTATATTGGCGGCACCATGAAACATGATGACAAGCGAATCTACCATTTTGTGACATATCCATATAGAAAGGCCTTAGAAGCGCATCTGGCCAATACCTTTCGGCTGGAATATGGAGACCTGTGCGGCTACAACGATAAATTTCACATGCAGGTCGTCAATACCCGATTCTATACCGAGCTAGAAAGGCGAGTCAATGAAGAACGCTTCAGGAGAGGCATCCCTTTGGAATGAAAAGCGCAGGGGCCTGCGTATTTTGGTAACACCCTCAAAGATAGAGGAACAATCTCCGGCTGAAGTTGACCCCACTTATGAGAGAACAACGTACGGGGTCTATGAAATCAAAACCCTGAATCTAAACTACCCATGCCAAAAAGGAAATGAGGTAGAGGAAGGAGGCGATATTATGCGCAGTGGCGAAGGTTAAACCACGTATCCTATATGCGGCGATTGTATGCTTAATAGCCGCTATATCAGACCGCTGAGCTATCGGCATTACGGGCAGAAAGGAAAAACACAACATGGAAGTAACTATTCATCCGAAAGATTTTTCTAACCTTTTAAGATGTTTATCTTTGCTAAACAACAATAGCAATGATGTAGAAATCCGAGGAGGCATTCTACGTCAACGGTCAAACAACAATGCCTGTATCTTTGAAATGGATCTTACTCCTCTGGTTTCAGATTGCGATCTTGTCTTGTCCAATATCAAGAGCAAGTTATCCTTACTCAAGGCCCTATCTAAACAAGAGGTTAAGGTAACCGCTATCGATAATGACATTTTCTTCTCAGGGGAACGCTCAACTTTTAAGTTTGAAATGCCCCGCATAGATTTCATGGACAACAAGTTCATATCGGGGGAAGAATTTGCCCGTATCTTCACCTTGAGAGAAGAAGATGTGGTTCTTGAGTATGCCCTCGGTAAAGACATTTTCAGCTTAATGAAAGTAACATCTGGTCAATTTAAAATCGCTTCTTTTCAAATATCCTTTGAGGGAAGTACTGCTGCAATTATAGCAACCAATACAAACAAATCGCATTACTGTAAGATAGAGCAGGGAATTCCAATTAAGAAACCCTTCAAGGGCTTTTCGAACCTAGTGGTAACGCCTTTTCTTATCGACCACGACGGAGATATCCTTCTTAAGATGTATAACTTCCAGGAAACTGTGTGTGTCAATAAGTTCAAAACCTTAGTTGGGAAAATTACGGTCGTTGTCTGTGGAAGAAGCCAGTTAATAGAAGAATCCGAACCGGATACTTCTGAATCTAACAGGGAGAACTCAACACATGGGGTGGATCCATCGGATTAGTGTTATTAGTCTTCTTCCGATTTAGAACTTAACCTGTACTGTCCTGGACCAATTATATGAGGGCCAATCTCAATCGTAAACGGGGTTGGCCCTTTCCTTTTGGGACACAAACTGGGTTCTGTTCGGTCTTCCTAACCAGAACAAATAATAAATTAATAATTTAGATCTAGGAGGTTGTGCAATGAAGAGAAAGAAGTTGACACACGGGATTACTTTCTTTGTTACTGCAGAGACGTACGAAGCGGTCAGGAAAGATGTGGACGAATGCCAGATTTCAATCTCGGAATTAATGCGTGGATTGATTGAGGATTACCTGTATGGGACTGATTTTTACAGCAAACCGAGTTTGGGTGAAATGGAGATTGAAGGAACAAGTATTAAGGAGGCCGAACCTGATGAGTAATGTTGAGATCTTTTTGACTATGAACGGGGGATAGATAGATGACAATAGGACACCGATTAGGAAGACCAAAACAAAGAAGGTGGAAAGCGAGTCGAATCCGAAGAGAGATAATCGCTAGCATTGAGATGGGGAAAGTTCCAAGCTGGATGAAGGATATCCCGTGGTCGAGGATAAGGATGAAAAAACCAAAATTTCAAAAGGCCAGAATTATGCAATGGCCGGAGATGAAATCAAAATATAAGAGCGGGGAGGATAGACAAACATGTTGAATGAGGATCAAAGAGAGTACCTTGATCAGGTGTATACCAGGCTGATACGGACAAATGATCAATATCTACAATCGAGAAATGTTGAAACTTTTGAAGCTTTAAAACGAGAGTTGGTGAACGCAAACGAAATTTTCGAATCTTTGATTGAACAGGGGCAAGGTGAGGAATGGTTTGAAAAGGGATTGCAGGTCATAAAGAATACCCTAAAGAATGTAGAGAGCTTCGAGGGAGAGGTTAGAGACTCACATGCAACACCGCAAGAAGTTTTTGCTTATTCTGAACGCGGGATGAATAAAACAATTATGCCCATCTCAAAAGCTATTAGAGAAATCAAATTCCCCGTTGAATTAGAGATCAATGGCGAGAAGTATTCAACCACCAACTGTTGGGAAGCTCGCAACTTCATGGCCATGGATGCCCTCTCTTATCTTATTCTCAAGAAATTAGGCTTTCCACGGAAGGCTCAGACCATATTCGACAGCGTAGAGGATATTGAGAAAAGAGCCGAGCTACTGAAATCAGAAGATATTGTGACAGAACATCAGCTTGAGGAAGATCTGATGTCATTGTTTAAAAATGTGAAATATTGGGTGAAATTTGATGCAGAATTTTTCCGCGAATTCACAGGGAAGCAATTAGAAACGCAACAGATTACGGATCTCCTTACTGAAACCGCCTGCAAATTTACCCTTTCTTACCCGGTTCTTTTGAGGGACGAAAATAAAATGATAAAGGAGCAGAAGTATAGGGTCTCAGTCCATACGAGCTTCTTCACCTTAGCCTATATAGATTCCCTGGACAAAAACGACAAGACCAAAAAGAGGACCTTCTACGCTTTCTTTAATACGGGCTTAGGTGAATGTTTCGTCAATAACCTCCTCGCCAAGGGTTATGACATGCTCGACACAAAGAACTTCTATAGTCTTCCTTCTCTGGCACAGATGTTCTTTAGGAAGTTTATCGTACATCATAGTCACTTCGGTCCGATACATAAATCCCTTGAAGAGATCCGAAAGAGGTTGAATTTGACGATTAAAGGCGATAGTGATTTAATCGCGTATCTCAGAAATAGAGTTTTTGAGCCATTGAAAAAGAATGGAGACATATCTGATTATCAAGTAAAGAAGGAACTGAATGACTACTGGATCTATTTTCGACGATCGGACCGAAAGTACCAGATTCATCAGGAAAATTTGAAGTCATTGGAAGAGAAGAAAACGGGATCGAAAGACTCGAAATTGAAGTCTAGGCAAAGGTGACAAAATGGTTAAGGCAGATGGCATGAAGAAATGCCCGGAGGTGACAGATGAACATTGAGGGAAAAAAGTCGCCAGCGGTAACCATTCGGAAGATCCACCTTAAGGATTCGGTGAATCCCAGGTAAGGATTCGGAGAATCGCAGGTAAGGATTCTTTGAAATGGACAATAAGTGGTTGAAATAATTCATCTCTGAAATTCCTAAACATATTAAACATTTTAAACATTTTAAAGGAAAATCCCTCTCTTTGGATCAGAGAGGTCTTTTCCCACTAAAAACCTTAAGAACAAGAGCAGTAGAAGTAAAAGTCGAAATTCCACTACTATGGAAAAGAAGGAGTGGGTTTCAATGCTGCTAGAATTTTCCTCGATTAGTAAATTCTTCTGGTAGAGGCATTATTCCCGGAACAAGAAGAAATGTTTTTGTTGGAAATTCAATGGGGTTTAGTAATTTTCTTCTTCAAAGGAAATTCAACCAGAGTAAAAAGTTTTTCTATTAATTCCTCTCTACCTACTTCTGGAATTACTTTCAAATAGGATGATATTTCCCCTCTTCCATTAAATTCAACCAGCGCCGGTATCTCTTCATGACATGTACATTGAATTGTAAAGCTAGCTATTCAGTTAGTAATCCCAGGGTCGCTGTGCCAGAGCTGCTGAACGGGTGTGATTCCGCAAAGAGGCAGGTCAGAGTCCCGAGTCTTCGGTTTGCTTTCTTCAAATAATTCTGACTTGTGGGTTTCAATGGTCGAAAAGTTTCTGAGACTTTTTTAACTGAACAAATGGAGGTTTTGAGTAAGATGCCATGAATTTCTTTCGGGTCGATCATCGTCCCGTGCTAGCGTCGATTACCCTTCATTCTAGTCCTTCTTTAGAGATTTTTGTCTAAGAGATCTTTCAATAACCCTGGAACAAATACTCAAAGAAAATAGAAACATTGAATTCAGGTTTCCTAAAGTCATGTCACTTTCAGAGGGGAGAAATTAGTATGGGTGAACTTCATTATTTCTGCGCAACTGCTAAAAAAAATAACCTACCTCAGAATTCAGCTCATAATATTTTAATTAACGTACCGCACGATGCCAGGAATGATTCTCAAATCAATAAGTCCGGGGAGTTGTTTAAGCACCTTGGCAAGAGATTTTTGATTCAAGATTCAGGTGGTTTTACCGTTTTGCAGGAGGCGAACAAAGGGAAGCGAGTCACCTCCAATCCTAATCTTCCTCTTAAAATATCAAAAGATGTCATTAATATAGCACCGGAGCATATCATCGAGGCAGCGGTGAAGCTAAAACCTGATATCATGGTTGCTTTGGATTACCCGATCGCGAAGATAAAAGACCGGGAGGAGCAGCGACGGGAATTTGCTAAAAAGCTTCCATACAACGTCAAATGGAGTATTGAAACTTCAAAACTCAGGGATAAACTCTGTCCCCGGATTCCACTAATTATTCCGGTGCAAACTTATACGGTAACGGATTTTTACCAGTTTATAAAAAGAATCCATGGAATAGATTTTGAGGGATTCAGCCTCCCCATAAGGAACCTCGGTCTTTTTGAGATCGCCAAATTTCTTTTGGCATTCCGCAAGACAGGTATAACAAGGGTCCATCTTTTGGGGACATCCTATTATCCTATTCTATGTCTCGCAGCATATTTTTCGAATAATTATTTTCAGTGGGTCTCATTTGACTCAAGCACCTGGGCAATAACAGCCAAAAACAACATTTATTTAAATCCATTAGATTTGACGCGTATAAAGATCCTCGATGATATCCCCAAGCACAAAGAGAAACTCAGAAGGTCTTGTAGCTGTCCACTCTGTGGGAAGATACCTCTTGCCCAGTATAAGCACATCCCTTATAAGGGAAGGTCCTATTTCTTGGGGGTACATAATTTCTATGCCACCGAGAAGGTGACTCGGTCTCTACATGAGCACGTAACCAATTTGGTGGAGTTAGAAGCTTTTTCGAAATCCAATTCCCGTAGGAAAGGCCAAGTTGAAGAGCTTATGAACTTCTTACGGACTGCTGATCTTTAAAGGAATTCCATTACAACTGATAAGCCACGAAGCACCGTGAAGACAGCTGGTTGATTCAATAACCAATCTATTTTAAAGAAACCCATATCTAAAAAGGTCAATCTTAATCACGTGATCAAAGGTGATTACCTGTTATTACCAAATTTTTTCTATACCCTCTTTTTGGCAAAAAAGGCTGCCTTTGCAGTTATCTTTTGGTCATTCATTTCCATCTCCCAGACTGGCCATCTATCCAGTTAACATTGCCCGAGTCCCCCGCCAAATTCGTCGCCCGGTGCGCCCGCGTAATGAGGACAGACTGGATCAGAAATTCTTCGCCTTTTACTTGGTTGGAATGATTCGGATATTTCTGGAGGAAATTGGTGGTTCACGGTAAATACCACCCTTTTCTTTTTGCTGAAGAATTAAACCATCACTCTCTAACGGAAACACCCATCAGATGCGATCAAGGCTCCTGGGAGTGTTGAAGATCCGAAATGGAGAGGGATATTTGCATCCATGATGAAATTCTACTGGAAGTCCCTACTGAAGCAACGGATGAAGTGGCTCTCCTTTTCTGACGGGAAGCAATGGAGGAGGATGGCAGGACGATGTTGAAGATTGCCCTGTCGAGGCTCAGGTGGTTATTGTGGGTAGTTGGGCGGAGAAGTGATGCTGGGAGATTGCATATAGGATATCAAATAGAAACTTTTTAGAGTCGGTTGGAACCAGCGAATAGATAGCAGCTGAACCTTCGTGAAAAGGGAGTTCTCCTTCATCCTTTTTGGTTAATGCTTTCACCCGCTGCGAAATTGCCAACCTTTGGAAATAAGGTCTACTTCTTTTTGTGGAACAAGGAAGAGAACTATTATCTTGGATAGCAGTATTAGCCATTCTTAAATAGAAAATTCTTCCACCTCCTTTCAGTTTAGTGAGCGGTCCAGCCTCCATCGACCAGAAGGATATGACCCGTCACCAGATTGGACGCCTCTGAGGCCAGATAGATCACTGCCCCAGTGACATCTTCGGGTTTTCCAACTCTCCCTAAAGGAATATTTCCCAGCACGTACTCACGAAAACCCTCTTTCTCAAACATAGGCTTCGTGAAAGGAGTCTCAATAAAGGTAGGGGCAATCGCATTGACGTTGATGTTGTACTGGGCCCACTCGATGGCCAGGAGTTTTGTCAGTTGATTCACACCTCCCTTGCTCGAGCAGTAAGCTGCTCTTTGGGGGATGGCGATCGTACCTGTTTGCGATGAGACATTGATGATCTTTCCCTTCTTCTGCTGGATCATCACCTTTCCCACTGCTTGAGCACAGAAGAAGAGGGCTTTGAGATTCGTATCGACGACCCTG
The DNA here is from genome assembly GCA_963827685.1 of uncultured delta proteobacterium. Taxonomy (GTDB): domain Bacteria; phylum Desulfobacterota; class BSN033; order BSN033; family UBA1163; genus UBA1163. The sequence continues at coordinate 180,651 of CAWHBU010000006.1, forward strand.
TCCCAAGCTTCCTCGGTAACATCAACCGCCCATTGGGTGATGTTCACCCCTGCGTTGTTTACAAGAATGTCGATATGGCGGAAGGTTTTCACGGATTGCTCTACCATGATATGAATCTCAGGAATCTTTGTGACATCCACCCGCTGGATCAGAACTCTCCGGCCGAGTTTCTCTATCTCCGCTCCCACTCTTTCCAACTCTGATTCCGTCCGACTGCAGACAACCATATCGGCCCCGTATTTGGCCAACGCCAACGCGATGTGGTATCCCATTCCTCTGCCAGCGCCCGTAACCATGGCAACCTTCCCTGTGAGATCGAATTCAGAAAAAGGAACCTTCTCCATAAGCTCTCCACAGTTCTTTATCATTGATCCAGTCCTAACTCCTCTAATTTGCCTGGGGTAGGAATCCCATCTTCACTCCACCCCCGATAGGTGTAGTAGTCGCTCAAAAGCCTTCCCATGGGCGGAAGCTGATTGCTCAAATCCTCTCCTGTCCGCTTTAAGGTCATAAACCGATAAGGAAGAAAATCATCTTTTCGGCTTGCGCCAAGTCGACAATTGTACATTCTCTTCAGGTTAAAGAGCCTCTCACCCACCTTCATATATTCAGAAATTTCCATGTTCCAACCGGTGATCAAATTAAGCCAATCCACATGATTGGTCACATTGACAGCCTTTCCCACTTGAGAAAATCGACAGATGATCAGGGCGTCCATCGCGCACATCAGATCCTGCATCTTTGCTGTAAATTCCGCCTTTCCCTCAATCCCATAAGGATCCTGTGGTTCTGAATATCCTATCTCCGTTATGTAGAGAGCCAGTTCATAAGGATGGCTCCAGCTCGCATTGTGACAGGCTCCCCGGGCCGCCGTTCCGTAAGAGAGGGCCTGGCTGAAAAATCTTCTCGGATCGTGAGCAGAAGGTTCTAATCCCTTCACATGGATGGCAAACTCGGTGGCATTCTTTCCAAGTGCCTCCGCCATCCTTTTTGAACCTTCTGTCATGAGTTTCCCGATTCCTTCGCCTTTCCCCATTTTATGAACCATCTCTACCATGGCGTTTGCATTTCCCCAGACCAGTTCAATTCCGTCCGTATCTTCCTTTGTAATGATTCCCTTTTCATAAGCCTCCATGGCAAAGGCAATGATGCCACCGGCAGAGATCGTATCCAGCCCATACTGATTGCAGAGTTGGTTTGCCTTGCAAATGGCTACCAGATCGTCCACCAGACAGAGTCCACCCAACGTCCCGATGGTCTCATACTCCGGCCCCTCACAGTCCATGGGTGCATAAGGACCTTCTGTAACCTTGATGTGTCTTCCGCAGGCAATGGGGCAGTGCATGCAGGCCCTTCTTCCAGAGAGGATCGTATCATGCATGGCCGCCCCCGAAATCTTTTTGGCTCCTGCCCACCTTCCCTGTCTCCAATTCTTCACAGGGAAATTTCCAATCTTTTCATAGTTGTCGATACCGCCCGAGGTGCCAAGCTTCCCGAAGGCCTCTGTCGTCCCTTGAATGTGGGGGGTAATTTCTTTGATGTACGCCTTTAACTCATCAGGCTTAGCAACGGAAATCGGACCTTCTCCATAAACGACCATAGCTTTCAGATTCTTAGAACCCATCACTGCCCCGAGCCCCGTGCGAGCTGCTGCTCTCACGATATGGCCAATATGAGGAATGCTTGCAATCTTGGCCATGCGCTCTCCTGCAGGTCCGATCACGGCTGCTGTGGCCTCCTTTGCAGTCTCCCGCTTCAACCATTCCGCTGACTCATAAGAGTCTTTCCCCCAGATGGGCTTAGCGTCCCGAAGCTCCACTTTCCCGTCCCGAATCCAGAGGTAGAGGGGGGTTTCTGATTTTCCTTTAATCACGATCCCATCGAATCCGGCTTTTTTGAAGTGCACTGCCCAGGATCCTCCCACATTCGATTCCCCAAAGAAACCAGTAAGAGGAGAACGAGCTACCAGATGATGCCTTCCTGAAGTGGGAACCCCTGTCCCTGTATAAGGACCTGTCATAGCTATGAGAATATTCTCAGGAGAGAGAGGTTCGGTTTTTGGCCCGGTCTCTTCATTGAGAATTCTCGCCTCAACGCCGAGACCTCCAACATACTTTCGAATCAACCCTTCATTGAGGTCCTCCACTTCAATTTTTCTGTTTGTCAAATCCACTCTTAACAACTTCTTATGATAGCCGAACACGGATGTTCCTCCTTTTTACAGAGCTTTTTCGTAGATCCGTTCCACATCTTGGACGGTCATGGCTCGGGGATTATTCCCCATCAGTCTTGTCACGTTGATGGCAGCTTTGGCCATAGCGGGAATAGCTTCCTTGGGGACTTTCAACTCAGTAAGAGATTGCGGGATTTTCAGGTCCCTGTAAATGGCTTTGACCGTCTTGGCTGCATGGTAGGCCTGATCGAGCAATGATAAATGTTCCACTTTTTCCCCGAGAAATTGGGCGACTTGGGCAAATTTTTGGATATTGCCCAGGACATTGAACTCCATCACATAGGGAAGCAAAAGGCCGTTGGCGATCCCATGGGCAACATTGAATTGCCCTCCGAGAGGATAAGCGAGGGCATGCACGGCTGTGACACCCGCATTGGCTAAAGAGATTCCTGAATAGAGGCTGCCGATCGCCATATTGTAACGGGCCTCCAGGTCATTTCCGTTGGCGACAGCCGTCCTTAAACTCCTGCCGATCATAATCATCGACTCCTTGGCAAAGAGGTCCGTCAGGATGGTAGCGTTATTAGAGGTATAAGATTCAATTGCATGGGTGAGGGCATCAATGCCGCTGGAGGAAGTCACAGAAGGTGGCATGGAAAGATGGAGCAGGGGGTCGATGATGGCAACCCGAGGGAGAATGTGCGGACTGACCACGGCCTTCTTTAATCTCTCTTTTGTATCGGTCAGGATGGCATTTGGCGTCACCTCTGCGCCGGTCCCGGCAGTCGTGGGGATCAGGATCGTCGGGATACCTGGGTTCTTAACAAGGTTGACCCCAAAATAATCATACACCGTTCCGCCGTTGGTCATCATCACCGAGGCGATGGAGGCGATATCCATGGAACTTCCGCCGCCGACGCCGATAATAAGATCGTATCGATCCTTTTGGACCGCATCGATGCAGGCTTCCGCATTGGCGATGTCCGGGTCAGACATCACCTTGTCAAAGATTCCAACGCTCACCCCGTTCTTTTCGAGATGATCTTTAATCTTTTTTTCTATTCCTGAATTGACAACGCCCTGATCAGTAACGACCAGAGCCTTTCGGGCTCCGATATTCATCGCCTCTTGACCCAATCGATCCAAAGCTCCAAATCCAGCAAGAATGAGATGAGGCGACCTGAGGCTTATGATTCTATTATCCATAAAAAATCCTCCTCAAACAAATAGAAGCAAGCTGAATAGCGCTCCCACCGTCTTTCGATATTTGATGGCCTTCTAAAGCTCATCCGAAGTTATTAAATCTCGATAAGAGCTGCATAAAAAGAACCATTTTATTTTAATTGCAATGCCTTCCTTCACCTGATTAGGTTCGATCTGTTCCAATGAGTCGAGTTGTAATCAAGCTTAATGGCCGAGGTGTATGCAGTGGCTGAAAACTATCCGCACCTGTCAGTTGCTGGCTAATAATCCCTCTTTTGCTCTCAAGTGTACCGATTTAATAAACCCTCCACTCTCCTCTTCCCTTAGAAATCAACTTTTACGGGATCCGCGTCGACTACTTTCGCGGATTTTGCAAACTCCCAATTCCTCTTCGTTTGCGACGAAACAGGCCATCCAAGGAGGAAGTGCGTGGGGTGTTAAAGATGTTCTGAGGTGGTCCGAGATCCATCACTCGCCTTTGTAGATAAAATTGATCTTGTCGCCTACCGTGGCTATGAATTTCGTCTCGACACCATTTATCCCTTTCTATAAAATTTCCTTTTTTCTCTCCACCAACTCCACTAGCACGTTGTTTGTCTCCTCAGGGCTTACAAAAGCAACCCAAGACCCTCCAGCTCCGGGTCGAGGTTTCTCATCTCTTAATTTAACGCCCATCTTATTCATGTCACCCAATATAGTTGCTAAATTATTGACTCTGTAGGCTATGTGATGCATACCTTCTCCGTGCTTTTCCAAAAACTCGCCAACCCTCCCTTTCCCAATCACTAGCGGTTGCACCAACTCCAGCATAACTTCTCCGACCGGGATGAAAGCAATCCGCACAGATAGTTCTTCCATGGTTTCAATGTGTTTAGCTTTTATTCGAAATAATTTTTCGTATCGCTTTAAGGATTCGTCAATGTTGTGAACCGCTATTCCTATGTGATCAATCTGTTTGAGCATGGTATTTTCCTCCTTGTGATCTAAATTCAGCTCCAACGATTTATTCCCCCTTATGAATGCCGCTGGTAGAAAATAAATTGCTCATTTTTTATGTATAAGATAATTTTATGTTTACCGCGAATTACATAAAATCTGTCCCCTCTCTAAACGGTACCCTGAGTGGCTAGATCTCTGGATTTTTCCTCAGGAATTTTCCTTATACGCTTGTTTTCTTTTTTCCGTATCTTTCCAAAACGAAAGTGAATGACATATCATCAATTTCAAGAGCTTCTTTTCCCTGGATGTTATATCCCAAAAACTTAATGATTTTTTCTAAGGGAACTCACGAACAATACCGGGCGGAGAGATGATTTTATCACGATTTCCGCTGTACTACCTAAAACCTTATCGGTTATGCTTTTCCTCCCTCGAGTCCCCATTACTATTATGTCGACAGATTCTTTTTCGGCTACTGATAAAATTTCACGAAAATCAACCCCCCGTCTCAAAAGAATCTCGTAATCCGAGAACTCATTCAATTTTTGGAGGTAATGGATGCCAATCTTATCAGTTATCTCTTGTTTTTGAGACTCTTCTAATGCCAACACTTGATTAGGAGAGAGGTACACGAACAGTTGTCCTCGAACTGCTTCTCGATTTATAAGGTCTGTCATAACATGAAGGATCAGTAGCTTTGCATGATATGTTCTTGCAAGATTAACCGCGTACTCAAAGGCTCTAATAGAAATTTCGGAAAAGTCACCATAAAATAGTATCTTTTTAAACATAAGGTTTTTAACACTTTTGGTGAAAAATCTATTATTCCTTGTTATCAATAAGTCTCTTGAAGATCTCGTTAATTGGCAATCGATGAGTTAAGATTAGAATAATTGAAATTATTATTTTAATCTCAGATCTTTGTAGAAGCTGATTGTTCTAAAATTTTAATTGCCCTCCCAGCATCTGATTCATTTACCTCCACACTGACACTCCCAATAACATAAGGATAAAACCAATCCTTAGAAAGAATACGTTCGTCAACGATGAAGCATTCTATTCCTTCCGACTCAATTTTTGTTTTAGCGGTTTGGGCGTCAATCACCCGACTAAAACAACCAATCGTGATTCTCTTCTCTAAATTCACTATTCCAATATGGACCTTTCCATATTTGATTCATTTCCCATGACTCGAGACGTTTATAAACCGACTCTTTCCTAAAACTTATTTCTGTGTAGCCAACTGAATTCCGGTCTTCTTGGAGTAAATGAAAGAAGTTTTTCTCTAGAATAAAGATCCTCTCCCGCTTCACCAAATTTCAAAACAGCGGTGAGCTCATAACCGTCTGGGAGACCTAGAATTTTCTCGGCTTCCTTTTTGTGTTTTCCCCAGTAAGTTACGATTCCTCCTCCAAGCCCTTCAGCGACTGCGGCCAAGAGCATGTTTTCTATACAAAGCCAAACACTTACACGGTTTTCCTCCCCTATTTTGTTGCAGACAGCGACAGTGCTTGCATTTTGGAAAAATTTTTTCTGATTGAGGGCCCTCATCTCAACCTCTTCTGAGCTTACATTTCCTTGGAAATGTTTGGGAGGCAAACGTCTGTTCTGCTGGTATTTTAGCTCTGCAAGTTGGTCAATAATCTTCTGGTCATCAACATTAACGAACTCCCACGGTTGGCGGTTCATCCCTGAGGGTGCTTTGGAGCCTGCCAGGAAAATTCTCTTTAGTTGTTCTTCCGATGCCTTCCTTGTAAAAGTGCGAACCGTCCTTCTTTTATCAATCGCTTCGTAAGTATCCATTTTTTCTCCTTTCCTTGAAAGCGTCACCACATCAAAGTTGTTGTTATGCCCTGTATCAGAATTGAAGAAACAAATCGCTTTCCTTAGTACAATTGAAATCTCTCTAAAGACCGCACTCGGCCTCTTTTGTAAATAATCAGCTTCCCAAAATGGATCGCCTACGTTACAAAAAATCAGCTTGTTTGCTCCTTCGCGATTCTGACAATGTGTATGGATTTCCGAAAATTAATGCTTGATTCGGGCAGTTCTGGACACAAGCAGGCAACAATCCCTTATCGATACGATCATAACAAAGGTTACAGACTTGCATGACTTTTTTCTCCGGATTATATTGCGGTGCTCCAAAGGGGCAAGCTTCAACACAATTTTCGCAACAAATACATAGATCTTCATTGAAGATCACGATCCCGTCCTTACGTTTAGAAATTGCATCTACAGGGCATGCCTTTATACAAGGTGGATTCTCGCAATGCCTACAGTGCATAGGGACAAATTCCATGACAATCTTCCCCGCAACCTCCTTGGGTCCTACCTGAATCACCCTTATCCACCTTGGACCAACGGGCAAGTTATGCTCCAATTTGCATACTACCTCGCAAGCTAAACAACCAGTACAAAGATGCGAATCTGCAAGTAGAGTAATTCTCATAAATTAATCCTCCTTCACTTTACAGATGCGGCAGAGGATTCCCCTCAATGTAGAGGCTCCAGACACCGGATCATATGGACCGTCGTTAGATAATACGAGATTTATGCTCGATTGCCAGCAACCATGGTCGGGAGTCTTTACCTCAGGAAACCACCAATGTGAAGGGGCGTGAACAACGTCAGGGCGAACGGCTCTTGTTAAAGTGGCGGGCATCTTAACTCTTTCTTTTGATCCTGGAGTTTCTATCCAAACCCAATCACCTTCTTTGATGTTAAGTACCCTTGCGGTTTCTGGATGAATTTCTAATAACGGCATAGGTTGTAGTTCTCTACACCATGGAATCTGCCGATATCCCGAATGGTAGTAAGCTATGTGTCTACCGCCGGTTATCAAATTGAGCGGATAATCCTTAAGTAGTTCTGGGGCAGAAACTGGAGTTAACGCATTCTCCGAATAATAAGGCAAGGGATCATAACCATGTCTTTTGAGCAAAGAGGAGTACAATTCCACTCGGCCAGACGGTGTAGCAAAGCCTGTCTTTTCATATTTCTTGTATTCAATAATTCCTTCAATATAGCCTATTTTCTTAAGATCCTCGAAGGTGATACCCATGCCGGCTAGCTGGTAGTCAAAGAAATCTTGAGGGGAATGCCATGGACCTGGTACTTTAAAACCCATCCGCCTGATTATCTCCAGATCCATCATTGCGTCATCCATAGTTTCACCCAGTGGTTCTACTACTTTCTGTCGGGCCGCAACGAAATCCTTGTGACCAATGTTATAACGAGCTTCTTCCAATCCATCTTTTTCAAGCCACATTGTAGGCGGTAAGATGATATCGCAGAGCTCCATTGTAGGCGTCATGAAGAAGTCGGACCCAACTGTGAACTCCAAATTCATAACAGCCTCATACGTCTCCTTTTGGCCTTCCAAGCAAAGGATAATATCATTGAGAAACCAGTTGGCTTTAATAGGATATGGCTCGCCAGTTAGGATAGTGTGGACTACTGAAGGGGGATGGGCACAACTTAGACCAAGAGAATCCGAACTAGAAAGTAGCGGATATTGTCTAGCGCCTATACGGGTGTCTTCAACCTCCTTCGGCAAACGAAGTTCGTTCCGGGAGTCAATAATGTTAAACATACCCTTGAAACCTGCAGGCTTATTCGGGCCGACATGCCCGCCCTTAATATCCAAATTTCCACAGATAGCGACCATGATTAAAATAGCCCGGCATGTCTGCATTACATTTCTATTCTGTTGCACACCCTCTCGACAATAATGTATTGATGGTTTTATCGTAGCATACATTCTCGCAGCATTAACAATTTGTTCAGAATCCAGGCCAGTTATTTCTGCGACACGATTAAGAGGGTATTCTTGAACTCTTTCTCGAAGTTCGGCGAATCCGATACACCATTTGTCAACAAATTGCTTATCATAGAGATTCTCATTAATGATAACTTTTAGCATTCCAAGGGCTAGGGCATCATCAGTACCTGGTCTGATTTGTAAAAACAAGTCCGCTTTAGAAGCTGTTTGGGTAAGTCTGGGGTCTATAACAATCAGCTTCGCCCCATTTTTTACACCAATCATAATGTCCCTTGCCCGAGTAGGATGAGTCATTACTGGATTACCACCCCAGACAAAAATGCATTTGCTATTGCGATAATCGAGGCCTCTTTCACCAGCGCCATATTCGCCAAAAGTAGCTCGTTGTGCAATCATAAGTGGATGCATACAGTAATGAGCATCGGAATGCCAATGGGTAGCACTTCCCATTGCCTTGAGCCAAGCCTGTTTAGACCACCAACATGAATGGACGGCCGCATCTCCCCAAGACCAACCAATTGCGTTAGGGCCATATTTGTCCCGGATATCCCTAAATTTGGAGGCGGTGTAATCTAAGGCTTCGTCCTTGGAAATGCGTTGCCATTTGCCTTCACCGCGTTTCCCGGTTCTCTTTAGAGGATATAAGATCCGGTCCGGGTGATAAAGGAACTGTATGGCACTCAGACCTTTAGCGCACAACGAACCCTCATTTTTGGGATGGTTGGGATCCCCTTGAAGTTTAACAACTTTGCCGTTTTCGACATGCGCCAGCACACCGCAGTCACAGTGGCAACCGGAGCACAAGGTCCTAATCACCTCAATACGTTCTTCAAATCTTCTTTTCTCCTCAGTGGGCATCTAAAGCTCCCTTCATAGAACCACACAAGTCGTAGCATATCCCCTTTGGCTTGTTAGAAAACAAACTCGCTTCAGCAGAAGATTAGAGCCCCTCACAGCCCCAGATATATTTCTTTAACATGAGGATTATTGATTAAGTCATTACTCTTTCCTTCTAAGGCTATTTCCCCTGTTTCAAGCACGTAAGTCCGACTAGAAATATCCAGTGTCGCTGTAGAATTCTGTTCAACCAAAAGAGTAGTAAGACCCTCTTCAGCAATTTTCTTTATCGTACCGAATAATGTTTCTGTTACTAATGGGGCAAGACCAAAAGAGGGCTCATCAAGCATCAAGAGCTTAGGTCTGCTCATCAAACCTCTTGCAACAGCAACCATTTGTTGCTCGCCACCACTTAACGTCCCCGCAAGCTGGTGCATTCGTTCTCCTAAAACTGGGAAGAGGTTGAAAATCCAATCGTTTATATCTTTCCTGATGCCGTCCATATCGTTTCGAAGGTAAGCTCCTAGTTCAATATTTTCTAAAACCTCCATTCTCGGAAAAAGTTGCCTTCCTTCCGGTACTTGACATATCCCCATTTTTACGATCTGGTCCGGTTTTAAACGAGAAATCTCTTTTTCCATAAAGTACACCTGTCCCTTTGTTAAAGGGACAAACCCTGATATCGCCCTCAGCAAAGTAGTTTTTCCCGCGCCATTGGCACCGATAATACCAATTATTTCTTTTTCTGAAATCTTCACTGAAATCCCCTTAAGGACCTCAATTTTTCCGTACCCGCAATGAATATCGTTAACCTGCAGTAGCATATTTAGACCCTAAATAAGCTCTTATTACATTTTCGTTTTTAGCTATTTCTTTAGGAGTACCTTCTGCAATCTTTTCACCATGATTTAGAACAACTATCCTATCGCATATCGACATTACAGCTTTCATGTTGTGCTCAATTAGCAGAACTGGGATCAACCTGTTTCTCACCTCTTGAATAATACCCATTATCCGTTGTACCTCAATTGGGTTTAGACCCGCAGAAGGTTCGTCCAATAATATTATTTTTGGCTCTGTGCATAATGCCATACCTATGCCAAGAAGAGTCTGACAGATGAGCGGTATATCCTTTGCCAGTTTTTCTTCTAATGGAGATAATTTGAGAAATTCAGCAATGCTCGTTGCTTTTTCTTCTCTTCCAGAGTTCAGGTAAGGCCGCCCTCCTTTCGTCAAGCGACAATGTCTAGCGATATTCATATTTTCAACAACGGTCAAGTTCTGGAACACTCTCGTACCTTGAAAAGTTCTAGCAATTCCCTTTTCAACAATTTTGTGGGGTGGTAATTTTGTGATATCATCTCCATCTAACGACATTCTTCCGGCATCAAGTGGCAATAAACCAGAGATCAAGTTATAGATCGTAGTCTTTCCCGCTCCATTCGGGCCTATTAGTCCAAGGATTTCTGTCTTAGCGGAGCAAAAACTAACATCTTTGACTGCATTAAGTCCCCCAAAAGATTTAGTTAATCCTTCGATTTTTAGAAATTCTTCTGATTGTACTTTCATTTCTTTATTACTTTCCTGTTATCTTCTCCTTTAAGAATCTAAATATTCCCATTGGTAGAAATATTAAAAAGAAAAGAAGCATCAGTCCATAAATTACCTCTCTAAGGCCCGTCGCGACACGAAGAAATTCTGGCAATACTGTTAATAATACTGCTCCAATTATAGGTCCAATAAAGGTGCCCATACTCCCAACCACAGGCATAATAACCATATTTAAACCGGCAAGAAGCGTAAACGATACTGGATCAATAAACAAAATATAATGTGCATATAGGACACCTGCCAATCCTGTTATACCAGAAGAAACGGTCATGGAAATTGTTTTATACTTCAATATATTTATGCCCAACGATTTTGCAAGCACTTCATCTTCTCGGATTGCTACAAATGCCCTTCCCCACGTTGAGACGCTTAACCTCTTCATTAAATACAACACAAAAAACATAAAGAAAAAAACCAAATAATAGTAAGACTGTTTAGAATTGAATGTTAGGCCAAAGACCGGATTCGGCGGGGGAATTCCTGTTAAACCAACTGGACCATTGGTAAGATCTAAGAAGTTGTTAAAAATATCGTATAAAACTAACCCAAATCCAAGGGTCAGTATTGCAAAATGCGTACCTGTAGCCCTAAAAGATGGCAATCCTATTAAAAGACCACAAATCATACTCAAGGACATTGCGATAGGCAAGCTAATCCAGAAAGAAAAGCCAAGCTTTAAACACAATAATGTCGACGTGTAAGCACCGATACCATAAATCGCTCCATGTGCCATAGACACCTGCCCAGTATATCCCATTATCAGGTTCAGGCTCATTGAGAGAATTACCCAAATTTCTGATATTACAAGAATATGCAAAAAATACGGGTCATGAACAAAAAATGGAGCCAGGAAAAACATTATTGAAACCAACAACAAATCTGAATACCTTGAAAGAACTATCTTAAAGATCACAGTCTTCATTGCAGTGGTTTCTTTGACTTTTAAAGAAGCAGCAGAATAAATTTTGCTGCCCTTATTTCCCAAACAAACCTTTAGGCCTTATAATTAAAGCTATAACAAGAATTCCAAATGCAAATGTGTCTGTGTATGCGGAAGCAATATATCCACCCCCCAAACTTTCTGCCATTCCTAGCAATAAACTCCCCAAAATTATACCGATCACACTCCCCATGCCCGCCATAATAACAATTACAAATGCCTTCAATACGGGGTAGAAACCCATTTGCGGAGCAACATTATAGAGCATGCCCAATAGGGCACCAATTGCTGCAGCAATTGCGGAACCAATAACAAAAGTAACGGAATACATCCTGTCCAAATTAATACCAGCCAAGGCAGCTCCCAAAGAATTTTGGGAAACAGCTCTCATTGCTTTACCCACCCTAGTCTTTCTAAGGAATAATTGAAGAGCTACTATCAAAATAATGACGGTAGCAAGCGCGATAAGTCGTACTTGTGTGATCGTTATGTCCCAAAAATGGTAAACTGTTTTTGAGTAGATAGTAGGAATGGACCTTATTTGTTCACCCCAAAGGATCAAAGCGATGTTTTCAAAGAATATGCATAAACCAAAAGAACCAAGGATTGTTGGCAAATGGCCAAGGTGGCGTACACGCCGATATGTCAACCATTCGTAAGACATACCAATGAACCCCACAGTGACCATGGCTATGCATATAGAAGAAATCAAACCAAAACTATATTTAACTACAAAAAAGTATGTGATAAATGCTCCTAGCATGTACATTTGGCCTTGAGCAAAATCCGGAACATCTAATGTTGAAAAAATGAGTGCTAGGCCTAAAGCAGCTAGGGCATATATGCTGCTGATAATGATTCCATTCGCTATCTGTTGTTCTAACATTATTGTTTCAAAAAACCATTGATTCTTTTATATTCTTAAATATCGTAGCCACATCCAATACTCGGGATAATTGAATCCATTTGTACTTTACGAACGGCTTATCTCAAAACTGCCCCACAGGTAAACTCTAATTCGTATTGAAACCTTAAACAAATTGAATCAAATAGTCATTGAATTTATTTCTGAATCTATCTCTTGCGGTTTCTCAAGGTCTCCCTAGATAATCCCGCAAGAGATAGATTGACTCCTTTTCACCCTCCAGATGTAAGAGTAATAAATTCGCCACTTCTCTTCGCTGGGTTTTCGCCGTGCCATTAACTTCATGGGGTTGGTTATAATCCCATTGGCTTTGTAAGCTTCACGAGTTCCATTTTGTCCTTGCGAAACTGTTTGATGGCTGCCCCAAAATATACTTCGTTTTTAGCGTTAAAGATTTTCCCATTAACTGTTGGGTAATCAAGGACCATCTCAGGGAACCTTCCCAGATTTTGTAAAGCAGTTCTAATCTTCACTAAGTCGGTTACACTGCCTGCTTTTTCCAGCGCTTTGGCCACCATATAGACCACATCGTACGATTTCATCCCGCCCGGTGAGCTAGGGGCCACACCAAACTTCTTTCTGAATTTCTTGTCGAACTCGATAGCCTTCTGGTTCTTAAGCTGAATTAGGAGCTCCAAGGTGGTAGCTGCAACATCATAAAAACCCTCAAGAATGTCTGCACTTGCCACCGCTAAGAACTGTTCGGTAGTTCCGGAAGTCCAGGTTATACGATTTTTCGGTTTTATCCCAAGCTCATACATTTGCTTCAACATAAGAGCCCCCTGGTCCGGATAACCAGCATAGAATATAGCATCGGGTTTATTTGCCCCAAGTGCTGTAAGCTGAGGGTACGCGTTAGTTGCATTCAAATCAACCCAATCGACTGCAAGTTTCCTTCCTTCTCTTTTAAATTCTTTTTCAAGCATCGGCAAAATTTCATATGAAAATTGAATTTTGGCAGCTAAGAAACCCAAATTCCGTACGCCCAAATCTTGCGTCATGAAATCAATCGCTGCCTGTGTTGTCGCAACACAACTTGTGTGGGGTCTAAATATGTTCGGATTTCCGAGCTCCGTATACCCTGAAGTAACCGTCCCCGTAGTCATTATTATTACCCGGTCGCCAATTTTGGGAGCGGTCGCGGTGATAACGTTACTGCAAACGGGGCCCAGTATTACTTTTACCTTGTCACGGCTAATTAATTTTTCCAACACAGAAACACCTTCCGCTGGGGTACACTTATCATCATACACAACTAAATTGAAAGTATATTTTTCCCCAGCGACTGTAACCCCCCCTTTTGAATTAATTTCTTCTACAGCCATTTGCATCTCATCCAGTTGCGGAATTCCATATGTACTACCAGTCCCACTCAAAGGAAGAGTTACCCCTATCTTGAATTCTTCGGCTGCTTCTAGTGAGCCCGTAGGTAAAAAGAAACTATAAGCCACAAACATTGCTAACAAAACTATTATCCCTCTTTTCATTTTCTTACCTCCTAATAAATCGTGTTATGAGTCAAAGCCAAAAGTTTGTTTACATCTCCCGAAATCACCTGTGGCCAACGACCTTTGGCAAAATTCCTACCTCCTTTCTTGATTGAAGATGAATCTTATTTCGGAATCCCGCGTATACAAAAGAATTCCCTAAACAATACTTCTCGGGTCATTCCCGCTCCCTGGACTTGTCTCTTATCGCCTTCAATAATCGCTCCGGTGTTATGGGAACTCTTTTTATTCTCACTCCAACCGCATCATAAATAGCATTTGCAATAAGGGGGGCTACAATATTAGTCGACGCTTCTGATAACCCCTTTGCTCCAAAAGGACCCAGCGGAAATCCAGATTCGTCGAACAGGATATTAATATTTTCAGGTATGTCGGCAACAGTAGGAATTAAATAGTTTGAGAGGTTGAGTGCTACCGGATCTATAGACGGATATTGCGGATACATATCTTCCAAAAGAGTAAATCCTATACCATGGGCTAATCCACCCTCCATTTGTGCCGATAAGAGCAATGGATTCACGACCCGGCCGGCGTCGAAGCAAACGGTCATGTCTGTTATCTTTATTTGGCCCGTTTCTCGATCTACTTTGACTTCGGCTGAACCCGCAGCATAAACATAGCAAGGAGTGGGTTCACCTTGACCCGTCTCAGGGTCCATATGAACCTGTGGGGGTACGTACATCCCTCTCCCCAATACTACCGCACCTTTTTTTGAATAAATGTGGCGTGCTACCTCGGCTATTGTAATCCAATTTGCTGGAGAACTACGGAGGATGATCTTGCCATCAGCAAATCCGAGGTCGGTTGGCGACGCCTCCATCAGCTCAGCGGCTACCTTGGTTAATATCTGACGAACTTCATCTGCAGCTTCAACCACAGCATTTCCAGTGACCCAAGTAACCCGAGCAGAGGCTGTTACGGTATCATAGGGAGTAACTTGGGTGTCAGTGGTAGTCACAGTAATTTGACTCATTGGAACGCCCAAGCGCTCAGCCACCATCTGAGCAAGAACAGTTTTGGAGCCTTGCCCCATATCGATTGAACCTGTCTGCAAAACCACACTTCCGTCAAGTTCAAGCTTAACCGCTGCTGCGGAGGGGTTAGGATTATTGAGAATGCTCGAGGAATATATAAAGGCACCGATGCCGCGGCCCTTTGCATACCTTCCTGAGGTAGATTTGAATTTCTTTCCGGGCGTATAATTTTTACTTTTCGCCAACTTCTCAAGGCATGGCCTTATGGCAACAGCTTTTGGCCTTTGCCCTACTGCCAAGCTATCTCCCTCAACTAAAGCGTTCTTCAGTCTGATCTCTAGTGGATCGATACCCAGTTCCGTGGCGGCGGTGTCTAGTTGTGCTTCCAAAGCAAAAGTTTCTTGGGTCATTCCAAACCCGCGCATAGAACTTCCTAACTGTTTATTGGTGTATATCATGTAACCGTCTGCCCACACATTGGGAATCCGATAAGGGCCAGTGCAGAGAGCAATAGTTTTTTCCATGACAAATGGGCTGCGGAGACAGTAGGCGCCAACGTCTTGATAGTTAGTTACGCGTTTTGCAGTTATAGTCCCATCTCTCTTAAGCCCTATTTCATGCTTCATAATAAAGGGGTGACGTACCCCGGAGCAGAGGAATTCTTCCTCTCGGGTCCAGCGCCACTTAACAGGACGCCCGGTCTTGAGAGCCAATAATGCCACGTGCGGTTCTATAGTCATGTCATTTTTTCCACCAAAACCGCCTCCGATAGTAGGTACGATGATCCTTATCTTAGACGCAGGCTTTTTAAGAACATAAGCAAGCTCGGGCGTCCTAACGTAGGGTCCCTGGACCACACTGTAAATTGTGACAACACCTTGTGAGTCCAATGTACCAACGGCTACATGTGGTTCAAGGTGTACGTGCTCATTCATGGCACTCGTGTACGTTTCCTCCAACACTAAATCGGCCTCTCGAAGACCCTGATCAATATTGCCTTTTCGTACCTGCACACGGTTATTCTTTCCCCAGGGGACTAGATTGCCATGTGGATGAATTTGAATTGCATCCGGTTTCATGGCCTCCAGCGGATCGAATATGGCTGGCAATTCCTCATATTCCACCTCGATGAGTGACACTGCCTCTTCAGCAATATCTGGATCCTCTGCCGCGACTACAGCGACTATATCCCCAAGATGACGAACTTTATCCTGACAAAGGATGGGCTGGTCCTTAACATAATAACCATAAAAATTGTTTGGGATGTCTTTAGCTGTGAGCACTGCTGCAACTCCTAACAGACGTTGCGCCTTGCTCACATCAAGCTTCCGTATCCAAGCATGATGGTGTTTGCTGAGCAGTGCTTTGGCGTGCAAGATGCGAGGAAATACCAGATCGTCTACATACCGGACACGAGCCGTAACCAAGTCTTCCCCATCTATCCGAAGTACAGGTTTGCCAACAAAAGTCAGATCAGATTCCTTCAGACCATAGTCCTCTTTTCTCTGAGGAGTGATGTCCCCACGACTGGCACCGTAGACAGCCTCAATGGGCTTTAAGTAGCCGGTACAGCGACAAAGGTTTCCTGAAAGTGCCTCCCGAATGTCTTCACGCGTAGGTTTCACGTTTCGATCTAGAAGCGCCTTTGCGGAAAGGATCATACCTGGAGTGCAGAAGCCACACTGTACGCCTCCAAACTGGTGGAATGCCTTCTGAAGGGGATGAAGAGCATTCCCCTCACTAATCCCCTCTAGCGTTCCAACCTGGTCTTTTTCATTGAGGGTGGCTGCGAGAACCAAGCAAGATGGGACCGGATTGCCGTTCAGAAGAACCGTACATGCTCCGCATTCACCCGCAGCACATCCTTCCCGAACGCTTGTTACCTGAAGTTGTTCTCTTAATACACGCAGGAGGGTCCAGTGTTCCCTGATTTTCAGTTTTAAAAGAATCCCATTAACAGCAAAAGAAACATCTATCCAATTGTCCATGATTTTAAACCCCCTCTATTCCTGCAGCTGCAGATAGAGCTCTTATCGTGTAAACACGCGCCATCTCCTTTCGGTACCATGAAGAGGCTCGAACGTCCGAGATCGGAGTTATCTCTTCCGCTGCAATATTCGCAGATGTAGCTATGGTTTCAGGGCTAATTTCTTTTCCAGCTAAGTAATTGCTGGCGGCATTTGCCAAGAGAGGTACAGGCGCTACTGCACCAAGCGATATTCGAACTCTTCTTGCCATACGATCTCCGTCCAAAGTCATGGCCACAGCGACACTGACGATCGAAATATTCACAGCATTACGTAGACCTATTTTCATAAAAGTCGTTCTCATCCCTAAGGCTGAGACTGGTATGGAAATACCTGTTACCAAAGCTGTTGGTGGTAAGGCTGTAGCGTTAACGCCTTTGAAAAATGCATCAAGGGGGCATCTCTGTTCGTTGCCTCGTTCTTGCCAGATAATCTCTGCACCTAAACTCAACAATGGTGGAGCTGTATCTGCAGCCGGCGATGCCCAGCATAGATTCCCTCCAATAGTTCCAAGATTACGTATGAGCGGACTGCCCACCAACGAAGAGGAGATAGCCAAGGTTTCTGCCTTCTCACGCACCATAGGAGAGTTCGCTAAGAAGGCGTGTGTCGTAGACGGGCCAATCATTAGCGCATCACTTCTCTCCTGAATGGAATCCAATTCTTCAATATTCCTGATAGAAACAAGAACCTTAGGTTTTATTTGGCGACGGTTGATCCTAGGCATTAGATCAGTTCCTCCCGCCAATACTTTTGCCTCAGGTCCAAAATCCCCTAATATGCTTATGGCCTCAGAAATAGTCTTAGGGCTAAAAAACCTCATCATCCTACCTCCTCAAAAATTGCGACTACCCGGCACCAACCAGCTCCAGCGCCCTCAATGTTTATTGGAAAGGCAGCCACCTTAAACCCGTAAGGTCGAGGCAGTTGACCCAAATTTGCTAGTTTTTCAATGTGAAAATACTCCCGTTCCCTCCCAAGCATGTGAGACGGCCAAAGGGCATTTTTAATACCTTTCTTGTGTTCCTCCCCCATCACTTTAAATGGCTTATCAAAACCAAATCCGTCTGTACCCATTAGTTTCACTCCTTGATCGATCAACCACATTGTTGCTTCTCGAGACATTCCAGGGTGAAGATCTGTATAATCGAGCCGATTCAAGTACTGATCCGCACCGGTTCTGATCAATACGATATCGAAAGGCCTGATCGTATAATTAATCCGCTTTAAGCCGGCCTTGAGGTCTTCAACCGTGATTGCCTCACCGGCCTTTCTATGGCTAACGTCTATAACGACTCCATTTCCATAGCACCATTCCAATGGAACATCGCTGATGGTTTTGGAAGGTTTCCCTTCACAGGTCGGACCATAGTGCCACGGCGCATCTAAATGAGTGCCTGCATGGACACTTGCAGTCACTGTTTCAAGGGCTTGCGACAATCCATCTGGAAAATCATCCGGATTTACTCCTATCCTTCCTCCCAGCTGCCTAGCTCCCTCTCTGTGATTGAGGCGGTGGATTGAAATTGGCTGAGCAAAGGAGGCCTGCTCCATTGGAACACTAAGATCAAAAATTTTTGTGGCCATCAAAATGTCTCCTTTCTTTAGAAATTTACTTTGTACCACAAATCTCATGAGCTATTTTGGTAAAAATATCGTCATCAACGTTGCCTTTTCTCAATAAACCTTCCTGCTTTATTCGGTCAGTAATCTCCGTGAGCTGGTCGGCATTACATTCAATACCCATCTCGTGAAGCTTATTCCGAACGGCAGCTTTACCAGTCATTTTGCCCATTACTATCTTGTACCCTGGCCGTCCGATCAAATTCGGTCGTATTGGAACATATCCGTGCGATCTCCCCGCCGCGCTAATCTTATTAAAGACATCTATACTAAGGCCAGTCGAATAAGTAAAGAGATTGTCACCAATAATCGATTTGCCACCAGGAATGGGGACCTTCGACAGATCTTGTGCAAGCTTGCAAACATAATGAATTTGGCTCAAATCGGCCCCGGTGTTAACCCCAAGAAGTATTTCTAGGTTTACAAGTACCTCTTCTGTAGCAGCATTTCCACCTCTTGTACCGTATCCACACAAAACGGTATGTACCCCGGAAGCTCCTCCCATAACTGCTGACAACATAATTGCTGTGGCCATTCCAGTGTCATTATGGCCATGCATTTCAATAGGGATCCCAGGTATCCAACTTCGAACAGTCTTAATGATATAGGAGGTTGTTAATGGAAGCCCGACGCCAGAAGTGTCTGCTATTGTTATCCGATCCGCCCCACCTTCGAATACAATTGCTTTGCATAAACGCTCAAGCAATTGCAGAGGACATCGGAACGCATCCCACAGCATAACGGTCACGTTGAGTGCGTTTTTCTTTGCATACCGGGTTGCATTCACAAAATTCACGACGGTCTGGTCTTCTGAGAGCCCATATACTACATGGTTTAACCATGGATTGCAGGTATTCTCTATCTCTATTGCTTTTGCCCCACAATCCAGGACAACGTCTATGTCCTGGGTCAACCACCGAGACAAACACCTTATCTGTGCACGTAAATTCATCCGCATGAGCTCTACCGTCACTTCTTTGTCCTGAGGAGAGACAACAGGGAAAATTTCGATACTCGAAACTCCAAGCCTGTCTATGGCCTTAGCCAAGGCTATTTTTTCGTCTGGCTTAAAAACAATTCCTGGAGCTTGTTCTGCCTCTCGCAAGGTACATTCATGAACCCATACCTTCTCTGGTAATTCCATCCCTTTCCTTACTTCTGGTAACCAATTGAACTCACTTACCCAATAGTCTTCCGTTAGACACTTTTTCTGTTCCATCTAGAATCCTCCCTCCTTAAAATAATTTTGAAATAGTCTAGGAACCTGTTGGAGCAGTTAAGGTGACGTAAGTGCTCCGACCCACTACTAAAAATATTCTGTTTCTCACTTCAGGGATTTTCTCAATTTGTTCAATATATCTATTAGCATGCGTTGTTCATCGGGTCCAAGGCAGTCCGTTATCATTTGGTGTAAGAAAGCCCTATGCTTACTAATAATTTGGGGGGCGAGTTCACGACCTTTTTCCGTAAGGCGGACCCTCTTAACTCTAGAATCTTTTTCAAAATCAACCCGTTCAACCAGTCCATCTCGTATCATACGCTTAATGAGGCCTGTTACGTTGCTATTTCCTCTAAATATTAGGTTACTAAGTTCCGATAGCGGCAGAGACTCATGATCGTACAAGTTCATAATTACCCCATATTGTGGGACGGTCATAGCTTGTTTGTATAGCTTTCTGGAAACGATGCGATTCAAACTATCATGTGTTCTTCTGATGGCTAGATAGGCATTAATTGCTTCGGTTACTGGAAAACATTGATCAGATTTAATTTCGAAATATTCCATTTGTAAACATTCTACATACAAATTATTTTTTGTCAAGAAAAAAATTATGTTCCTTGCACTCTCAATCCTCTCCTATGATGCGGAAAAGCATCTTCATGATCAGGGTATCTACAAAATGGTGCCGGGAACAAAGAATGGAGGCGTTTCTTGTTATGAATATTGTTCAAGTTTTTCTGCTTTTCCGGGATCTACTCAAATCCTTAATAGGCCTCGTTCGATAATTGATATGGTCATGATGGGGCATTTTATCGAATTTCGAGATGGCTGCCGATTCTTGATTTGGCTTTCACAATGGAAATTCTTTCTTTACACGTAAAAAATCAATATGTTAAATATATCTTTGATTAATAATTCACAGTAGATTTTGCTTATGCCCCACCTCATTAGTCAAAGTATGGTGATCTATTTTGGAGATATTAGTCCGTACGGATAACAGAGATGTCAAGTGCAGGAAATGTGGATACCATTGGAAAGAGAAATAGTGCTTGGCAAACAATCAGACTGTCATGCTTACTCTGATGGAAAGTCGCATTGTCCAGATAAAAAAGGAAAATTAGATCGTAAGATTTTGTCCTTATTCATTTGATCAATACTAGAAACTTCACTGCCAGGCCATTCAATCCATTTTAATTAAGAATAGCCATCATTCAATTTGACAAAGTCATCCTTGTAATAAATAATTATAATCCTAAAAGGAATGACAACAAAATGAACAAAAAGGCATTGGCTATTCTCAGCGTAGGCCATTTAGTCACGGATATCAATCCAGGAGCCCTTCCCGTCCTTCTCCCCTTCTTTAAAGAAGTCTTAAATCTCTCCTATACGATGGCAGGGACTATTCTTCTTTTTGGAAATCTCACTTCCTCTGTCATCCAACCTGCATTTGGATTCCTCTCTGATAGACGCCCAACAAAATGGTTTCTTCCTCTGACCCCTCTGATTGCATGTTTAGGAATTTCCATCGCTGGTTTTATTCCTAGCTATTCCCTTCTGCTCATTTGTGTCATTCTAACTGGTATTGGGATTGCAAGCTTCCACCCAGAAGCATTTAAAATAGCCAATTTTTTTGCAGGAGAAAAAAAGGCAACTGGGATTTCGATCTTTTATGTGGGTGGAAATTTAGGGTTTGCGCTCGGTCCGATTTGGGTATTAACACTTGTCACCTCCTTTGGTCTCAAGGGAACATTATGGATGATCATCCCAGGAATTTTATTGACCGTGATTTTATTGTTTTCCATGTCCTGGTTAACTACCCCAGTCCATTCTGCCTTTAAACAAGAAAAGAAGATCAAACAGCCTCTTTCAAAAAGGCAGATGGTACCGCTCCTTCTTTTAATTTGTATTGTCATTGTTAGATCATGGGCCCACCTTGGTTTAATCACTTACATTCCTTTCTATTACATAAACTATCTAAAAGGGGAACCCCTTTATGCAGGGAAACTTGTTTCGACCTTCTTGTTTACAGGTGCCGTAGGTACAATCGTTGGAGCTCCAATCGCTGATTGGTGGAGTCACAAAAAATTTCTTTTGATTACGCTGATATTGACATTTCCTCTCCTTCTCCTTTTCTATAACAGCAGTGGCCCCATGGCTTTTATCTTCTTGGGAATTTCGGGAATGGTATTAATCTCCTCATTTTCCCCTGCGCTCGTAATGGCACAGACCCTCCTCCCTGAACATTTGGGAATGGTCTCAGGGCTGATGGTTGGGTTTGCCGTGGGTGCCGGAGGAATTGGAGTCACACTTCTCGGGACGATCGCAGATACCTGGGGAGTACCTATGGCGTTGAAAACTATCTTTGTGATGCCCTTGATCGCATTTGGCCTCGGTCTAATGGTAAAGTATCCTCCGAAATGACTGGTAATAGATAATTAATGATCTTGGTGATGAGTGGAGCAGGTTTTATCGGTTCCCATCTTTGAGGCCAACTCCTCAAGGATGGATACCATCTGATTTGTCTGGGCAACTTCAACAGAGAGTATTTCTCAAGAACACTATTTCCTCAGAACCTTTTCATTTATCAAAGGACTAACGGTTTAAACTACCGTGAAGCGGTTTCGTTCATCTTGCCACTATACGTAACTCCTTGAAAGTTGCAATATAAAAACCGTATTGAAACCCTTGCCCCAAAGAACCTCCCTCCCTTTATTCCTTCCTTTCACCCCCAGTATTTTTCTCAGATAAAGAATCAGGGATAAGTCCAATCAGCTAAATATATAAATTTTCGATCCGACCATTTTCTTCATCGAAAGCACCAGAGAACCCCCTCAATCCGAATAGCCATCTTTGAAGCTTCTAACCAATTTTGAGGCAGTAGGTTTCATAGGTAAACCCCACCCTGGGGCTACAGTAGACAGGAGGATTCTGCTCTCGGCCCTGATTCTACTGTGATTACTCGCGATACCCCTCCAGAATCCATCCTTCAAATAATTGGCTTGTCCTAAAATACCTGTCCCATTTCCCCCTCACACCCGCCAGAATAATCCAAAGGTTCCCTTGCTCTCTTGATCCAGTAACCCTTACCTATTTGTAACCCCTTCGACAAGGCTACCTGCCCAATAGTCTCTTCCTTTTCGGATTCGAAGCAACGTTCCTTCTTCATACAGTGAAAAAACAATTCAACAAGAAAGGAGGCTTCCATGAACTCAGTTCCAGAAATCCGCAGAGAAAAAGTTTTCATTCCTCCAGAAATGCCAGTGCAAGAAATTAAGGAGAAATACTGTTTGTCATCAAAAAGGGCACGAGAAGCTATGAAACAAGGTTTCTTCGTGAAGAACTATTCCAAGAAGCAAATCATCATCGACCCTGAAAATTTCGATCCAGCCGTTTCATACTCCACTGCGAAGAGGGTCTACTGGAAGAACTTTTCCTTGAATAAAGTGGCACAAAGTATCAAAGATGACTTAATTCAAGAGGCCGTGACGAGAATGTATGAATTGAGTGGGAAGGTCAAGGAGAGAGCGAATGAAAAATATGGTATTGGCTATGCCTATTTTTACGTAGCGCATAATGCAATGCTGGCCTTTCTCAAGAGCTGGCAGCGTCACACCAGATCCAGAATTCCTGGAGATATTGGGGATACGGAGGTGCTTACAAAGATTTACAAATCCAAGAAACCGATGTTGATTTCATGATGGAGGATAGGCTGAGGGTCTGGTCGTCTATCGATAATGTCAAAGATGGTTTGGGAGACAAAACACAAATTCTATTTATTAGACGGCGATCCGCTTGTGGGGGAACTGGTCTCTACTGACCGGACACATTTTTCAAATTGTCAAAGCAATCTTAAATTGTCTGAGGACGTACCTCCACTCACTTTGTGGGGGAACATTTTGTCGGTCGATTGTGATCCGATTCACCAAATGCTTATCATGGATCATAAGGAGATTCTCAGCATCATTCTCCTCAGCAGCCTTGGTGAAATTGAAAGACCCGGTAATCACTGTCTCCCCATCTATTATCATCACTTTATTGTGGGCTATGGCGTATTGAGCATCTATTTTGACAGGTATCCCTTGGTTATAGAGAGAAAGGTGGCTGATGAATACTTCTGTGTCCTTTGGCTCTTATCCAGAATGACTTCTATCTTGACCCCGCTTTTGTTGGCATTCAACAGGGCTTTAGCAATTGGTGCGGATGTGAAAGAGTAGGCTTGGACGAGGATGCTGCTCTTGGCTTTATTCAATTCCCGGATAATGGCATCTGTGCAGCCTCCGTGTGGGGAAAAGTAAACTTCCCAGGTGCAGGCGGTAGGTTTTTCTTGGGATATGGTGGTGGGCGGGGATAAAGCAATCCAGAGGGTAATGGTGAAGAGCGCAAGTAAAGCGGTTATTCGATTCATTCTCCCTCAGGTACTAATCCCCATATCCTCTTCAAGGGTAACTCTGCCTTTAGCTCATCATCGAAGTGTTCCCTTTACTTTATTTTCAAGAGTATCCCTATCAAATCCCTCCTCAGACTCTTTCCCATCAAAATGGTACGTCCTCATTCTCTTGTGTCTCATTGATCGAGCCTGCAATGGGTGCTATTCCCACATCACTATCACACGCTTCAAAGATTAAACTATTTAGTTTGGGATCGCCCCTCTCAAAATATTTTAACTCGGCCCAAAGACTAGAGAGGTGTATAATTATTTCTTTTTCAACTCTTTCTTTGTTTCCTCTGATTCCAATTCTAATTGATTTGTTCCTTCTTAATATCCCGCCCATGGGAGGTTCATACACCTGAATGTAATTAAATCGTAAGCCAAAAACATAGTGTGCCACTGCGTGACTCGCTTCGTGGATAGCCGTTCCTAATAACATTTTTTCCGGTTTCATCTTCATCTCTATTACCCTCCGTTACTTTCTTGGGAAGGACGCTCTGGTTTTTTGTTGTCAGTCACAACTCCTTTATCGCCTCCCATAATAGAAATACCGGCCAAAGCTGGACCACAAAACCGAAAAGATCATCAAGGGTGTAGATGCTACATAGAAATGTCCGTCGGGGTATAAATGTAGAGAACTTTTCTTTGAGATAAGAAAGTCTTGAAGGAGGGCGAACCGATAAGAAGGAATGATTTACGGGATTGCGTCCCTATTCAGAATCTATACCCATTTCACTCAAACGAGGAACACCCTGAGTAGATTTACTGATCCTCGGCACCACTACTGCTTTGTTAGGAGGGCGTTGTGGGAGTGAGTTTGGGTGGGAGACCAATGGGACAAAAAGTTTCTGAGGGAGAACATTTGGAGAACAGAAATTCAAAGAGGTCAAAAAGAAAAAGCCCTTTAATTTCAAGGGCCTTTTCTTCTCAATATGGTGGAGGCGGCGGGAATCGAACCCGCGTCCGAGAACCTTCCGGCAGAGCATCTACATACATAGCCTATGTTTTAGATTCGCCCTTCCAAACTCCCACAGGCAGGATTCCAGAAGAACTAGCTTATGAAGATTCGCTCCTCACCCTATAAGCGTCGGGGAGAAACTATCCTGTTTTTCTGACATCCCTTTCCACCCCACAGGAAGGAATGGGAGGGACGCTAGCTGCGCTTAGGCAGCCAGGGCATAATCGTAGTTGTTTGCGATTATGTTTAACCCCATTTGTTTTACGAGCCAATGGGACCTCGGCATGCAGCCCTGACGTCAACGATCCCCGTCGAACCCTTTTCGCCCCCTTTCCATCTCACGTTCCATGGTTCTCTTCTTGAGAGTCTCCCTCTTATCAAAGAGCTTCTTTCCTTTTGCGAGAGCGAGATCAACCTTAACCCTTCCATCGACAAAGTAGAGCTTGATCGGAATCAGCGTATACCCCCTCTGCTCCACTTTGCCAATGAGGCGCTTGATCTCCTTCTTGTGAAGGAGGAGTTTCCTTGTCCTCAATGGATCGTGATTCAATCTGTTTGCCTGGGGATAAGGGCTGATATGAGCATCGACAAGAAAGACCTCACCTCTTTTAATATCGCCGTAACTATCGCCCAGGTTGACTTTTCCGTCCCGTAAGGACTTGACCTCGGAACCAAGCAAGGATATCCCGGCCCGGTATGTCTCTTCGATGAAGTAATTATGAAATGCCTTTTTGTTCTGACAAATCAACTTTTCTCCCATCTCTCAAAACCACGCATAGAGCACAGCGCTAAGCGCATAGCGATAACAAAGTCAAATAGCTAGGTTAATAGGAAAATCACCTTCTTGGCTATTTATATTTATTTTAGCGGAAAAATAGATTTAAATCAAAGAATTCCTTCACTCTAAATGCTTTCCTCCCATCAAGGGAAAGGAGAAAAGAGGTCAATTTGCTGGTGGGTTCTTACGCCATGCCCCATGCCTGCCTGCACGAAGCGTTTCGGCGAAGGCAGGCGCTCTGCGCTCTGCGTTCTTTTAAACATGGACGGGGAGTTCGATGAGGAAGGTCGTGCCTTTGGGTTTGTTGTCCCGTACCCGGATATATCCGTTGTGATCAGAGATGATGGCATTGACAATGGCCAGCCCTAATCCCGTCCCACTTTTTTTGGTGGAGAAATAGGGCTCGAATAGTCTCTCTTTGTCCTCTTCAGAGATCCCACAACCATCGTCACTCACCTCAAGGTGGACTGTCTGCAATTTGGGATTGTAGCTTGTCTGGATTCTGATCTTCCCTCCGTTTTCGATGGCGGCAAGACTATTTTTGACCAAATTGATCATCACCCGCTTCATCTGATCCCGGTCGACATTGAGGACAGGAAGCTCGTTGGGAACAAATTCAAAATGGACTTGTTTTTGGAATCCCTGAAAGAGCGCGAGCGTCTCCTGAATGATCTCATTGAGATGATTGGGAGTAGGTTGGGAAGCGGGCATTCGAGCAAAGTTTGAGAATTCATTAACCATCGTTTTCAATTCTTCAACCTGTTTCACAATCGTCCGGGTGCACTCATCAAAGACCGTCCCATCGGGTTGAACTTTTTCCAAGTACCTTTTCCTCAGCCGTTGGGCAGAAAGTTGGATAGGGGTCAAAGGATTTTTGATCTCATGGGCAATCCGGCGGGCCACCTCCCTCCAGGCCGCCATCCTCTGGGCTTTAATCAACTGGGTGAGGTCGTCGAAGACAGCCACGATACCGAGCGATTTTCCCTCTTCATCCTTGAGGGTCGTCAGATTGATCAACAGGGATAAAGATTTTCCCTCCAAGTTCACAACGACCTGTCTCTCAATGGAATCTTTCCGAGCAGATTTGAGTTCGTTCAATAATCGCTCAATCTGTCCCACATACTCCTTTGGCAATACCTGGGAGAAATCTTTCTCCAAGACTGCTTCTCCTTTGATCTCTAACATCTGCTCCGCGGAAGTGTTGATTGTCGTCACATTTCCTTTCTCATCGATGGAGATCACTCCAGCGGCCACATTTTTCAGGACGATCTCCATGTATTTCTTTCGTTGTTCCAACTCAGAACGGCTCACCTGGAGGTCCCCCGTCATCTGATTGAAGGATTGGACAAGCATCCCAATCTCATCGGCCGCTTTCATCTGAATTCGGAAATTGAGATCTCCTGAAGCAATCCGAGAGGTGGCCTCTGCCAAGTCTTTGATGGGAACCGTAATATCCTTGGCTAAATGGAAACCGAACCAAGTGGCTGAGAAGACGATGAGAAGGGTCACCATCAGCAAAGCCATCATGTAGCTAAACTTGATCGGCTTTTTCAAAATCTTCAATTGCTTATATTCCACAAAAGCCTGCGAGATCTCACGCATCTTGACCGTTAGACTTTTCGGAATAAAATGCGATGCCACAACGATTCCCACTACCCCCCCTCCTTCCGAAACGTTGAAAATGGGGGCGATACCAGTAATCATCTCTCCTTCTCCCACAGACAAAATTCTGGAAACCTCTTTCCCTGATAGCCCTGCATCTAAAAAATCCTTTGGAAGTTGGAGAGAAACAGGTTTGAGCGTGGGATCCTCTACTCGAATCATATTCCCCTCTCCCTCCAAAAATATCCCGAGGGTGCTGAGATAGTATTCTTTTCGTTTGGCTTCCAGCTGTTCCCTCAAAAAGTTCAATTCTCTTGATCCCTTGTGAATACCTTGTTCGGAGAGGGACTTACTGACCTGTTGAGCGGCGGAGACCACGTCGTTGGCAAAATCTCGATAATAGGTCTGCGCCACTTCTAAGGATCCTTGAAGGGACTGCTCTACCTGGGCGCTAAACCAATGTTCCACACTATTGGTGATGAAGCCCACGGCTACCAAAAAGAGAAGGATGGTTGGAACGAGGGAAAGGCTGACAAAAGCCACCACCAATTTGGTCCTGAGCCTGGCTCCCAGAACTTTCCGTTTCCGCTCAAAGATCAGTTTTACAAGATTCCGGATCACCAAAAAGATCAGGAGGAGAATCAGGATGATGTTAATATTAATGAGGCTGAAGATAATGATATTGTTGGCAACAGGGATTTTCCCTCCTATTTGGGGGAATTTCATCTCGATGGTTGTAAAGATGAGAATGAGGATGGAGATGATCCCAATGATAATTAGCTCATTTCGGCGTCTTCTTGCATCAGGGGAAAGTGCTTTCTTCATCGTTACCCTGTTTCTCCTATTAACTTGCCCAATCCCCACCGCTCCCTTTTAGCAAGAGGGGACGGGGGAGGATTTTTTATGACGGAAGAGGTTCGAGATGCCAATCGGTTTCAAAATCCCATAAAGAGACGAAAAAGAAGAGATACTCTAAATGTAGAGGAAGCCTGACCGGGTCCAATTCAGCCTTGATCCAAAAATAAGCAGGAGCTCCTGGTTTGAATTGGGAGGGAGTTTGAAATTCCAACTCTTTCACTCTTGACATCAGCCTTTTGGCCTCCTCCAAACTTGAAACGGCCAACGGGGGATGCTTCTCTCCTAATTTTACTTGATACACTTTTTGAATGGGATGGTACTGAACTGTGTGATGAAACTCGACAGAGGCAACTTTCCGATCTTTCCACCAACTTCTCTTCTGATAAAGACGAACATAAAAGGTAAAGGTCGTCCGCATTCCTGACTGGATAGCCTCCTCCATCTTATTTGTGAAACAGTTCTCTACATCAAAACTGACCTTCCAAACTCTATTCGTCCCCTTCACATTGACATCTTTGATGGCAGCTTTTTGGCAGAGGGCCGAAAGGGGATGAATCAAGATTAGAAGGAAAACCACCCCTCCGATTATCCACTTTTTAGGAATCCGAAGTTGCATGCAAACCCTTTAAATTTAAAATCCGAAATTTGGATCCCCCGACCCTTTCCTTCCCCTCAAGGAACTGTGTCGTAATGGGGATAAGTGGCAGAAATTCTAAAAAACGGGATAGACAGACGGGTGAGAAAGCTTTAGACCTGCCTGCGCGAAGCCGCTTCGGCGAAGGCAGGGCGCAACCTTTGAACTATGAGACTCAGGAATTTCAAGGTCATAAAAGAATTGATTTTCTTGTGACAACGACAATGACCTCTAACCTTAAACGTGCGCATTCTAAAGCTTTGCAATCCGGCTGCTTGTTCCGTTTTTACCTACCTCCATTCGATTACGACACACTCTCCAGGTGGGGAG
Organism: uncultured delta proteobacterium; assembly: GCA_963827685.1. GTDB lineage: Bacteria > Desulfobacterota > BSN033 > BSN033 > UBA1163 > UBA1163. Next base: position 210,006 of record CAWHBU010000006.1, read on the forward strand.
GAAGGGGATGATATAAAAAAAGGGGAGCCGAAGGGAACCATAAGCCGAGTTCTGTCATCCCGACCCCGCTTTTCAGCGGGAATCGGGAGGATGGCCATTTATCTAGGGCCCTGATTGCCCAGGGTCTCAAGCGACCTTACCCGTTCCGCCTTTGTCCCGATGCAATAGCCTCGGGAACAAATTTGAATGGGCTTTTCTTATCCTCCCAGTGGAATAGGCGAAACCGCCATTCCACTGGGGGAAGCGGAACCTATTTGGTCTTGCTCCAGGTGGGGTTTACCTAGCTACCCCAATCGCTCAGGGTACTGGTGAGCTCTTACCTCACCTTTTCACCCTTACCCACCAAGGCTCTCGCCTTGGAGTTCGGAGTTGATAGTTCGGAGTTAAAAGCACTAAACTCTTAACTCTTCACTCATAACTCTTAACTCCCCGCTATCAGCGGGGCAGGCGGTATGTTTTCTGTGGCACTTTCCTTATCCCGCCTTAGCGGGACAGTCCGTATTACGGACCACCCTGCCCTGTGGAGCTCGGACTTTCCTCCCCTCCTGATCTCTACTTCACGTGATCTCAGAAGGAGCGACCATCTACTTCCCTTCGACTCCCCCCTTTCCTGAGATTTCTGAAAACACCTCGAGATCTCTAATCAAGAGAGCCCATCGTATTTTTTCAGAGCCTTCTTCCTTTTTCCTTTGCCATCCTCTTCTGGATGGCCTGATTTGCCAAACGGTCTGCCTCTTTGTTCTCTTCCCTTGGAATGGATTGGATCTCAAAGGATGAAAAAGTTTTTAAATTCTGGAGTACTCTTTTGTGGAGAGTCTTTAAATTCAAATCCTTCACGCGATAGACCCCCTTAATTTGTCTTTCGACCAGTTCCGAATCCGTGAAGATTTTGACGGTGCCACCCCCCAATCGCTTCGCCTCCCTCAGCCCTAAAAGAAGGGCCCAGTATTCTGCCTCGTTATTCGTCTTGTGGCCGAGAAATCGGCTCACCTCCGAGACTTTCCTCCCTTCTCCATCCGTAATCCAAATTCCTGCCCCTGCCCTTCCGGGATTTCCCCTGGAGGCCCCATCAATATAAATAACCAATCGACTTTCTGGCCCCAGGGATTTCATTTCTTGTTTCGATCTCCGTCCCAATAGAGAATTCGGTTGCAGTTGGGACACCGGACGAGGGTATTATTTTTTTGAACCTCGATGAACATCTGAGGGGGGACGTGTACAAAACAGCCCTGGCAGGTCTCATGCTTCGCGCTGACCACACCCACCCCTTGCCTCTTTTCCTTCAGGGTGTTATAGAGCTTGAACAGTTTGGATTCGATCTGTTTGGAAAGAACCTCCCTTCGTTCCATCTGTTGGTTCCAGGCCTTCTCGTCATGGGTCATCTTTTCCTGAAGCTTTTTTCTCTCCCCTTCAATTTTTTCCAAGGTGACCCCCATTTCCTTTTCCCTTTTAGAGAGATCCTTCTTGAGCTCATCGATTTCGTCCATGACCTGGAGCACTTCCTCTTCTATCCGGCTGTTCGCCTCCTTGATGGCATCGATTTCGCTGAGGAGAGCCTGATACTCTTTGTTGGTCTTTACTTCAGACATTCTTCCTTCTGCCCGCTTGATTTTTTCTTGCTCTAAATTGAGATGTCCCTCTTTCTGCCTCCGGGCCTTCTCTAAGGATTCGATCTTTTCCTTTTCCTTCTGAATCCTTTCCTTCTCGATCTTCTGTTTCTCATCCAACTTTTTCATCTCCTTGGGATACCGATCTTTTTCCTCCTTAATACTCTTCAGTTCAAGATCAATTTTTTGAAGTTCCCAAAGCAGTTCTAATTGCTCCCTCAACCCTTGCCTCCTATCTGCCAAATTCTGTAGGAATAGATCCTAAATGGCTCGTCCCAAATAAAAAGAGTGCACCCCCTTGGGTGCACTCTTTTTGTCCCGTCCAGACTCACGGAGCATCCTCTCTTTTATCCCCAAGGAGTGCATAAAAACTGTCCTCTCTCCTGGTGGGCCCACCTGGGTTCGAACCAGGGACCTACCGGTTATGAGCCGGTGGCTCTTCCAGCTGAGCTATGGGCCCTCCCTTATTATAGGCTATCCCGCAAAGGTGTCAACCCCAGCTCAAATGCGGATTGCGGATTGTAGATTGCGGAATTTGAATTTAAGTTTTAACTCCGCATTCCGAAACCCGAATTAGAATACTATGTTTCTAAAAAGCTCTTCAGCTTCTTGGCCCGGCTGGGATGTCGCAATTTCCTTAACGCCTTTGCCTCGATCTGTCGGATTCTCTCCCGGGTGACATCAAAATCCTGTCCCACTTCCTCTAGCGTATGATCATATTTTTCTCCAATTCCAAACCGCATCCTCAAAACCTTCTCTTCTCTGGGGGTGAGACTGGCCAGGACTTTTCGAGTCTGTTCTGATAAATTGGCGCTGATCATTGCTTCCTGGGGAGAGATGACTCCTTTGTCTTCGATGAAATCCCCTAAGTGGCTGTCTTCCTCCTCGCCGATGGGCGTTTCAAGAGAGATGGGCTCTTTGGCAATCTTCAACACCTTCCTCACCTTATCCAAGGCCATATCCATTTTCTCAGCGATCTCTTCAGGAGTCGGCTCTCTCCCTATCTCTTGGACGAGGTATCTGGAGGTCCGGATCAATTTATTGATTGTCTCGATCATATGAACGGGGATCCGGATGGTCCGCGCCTGATCGGCAATGGCTCGTGTGATCGCTTGCCGGATCCACCAGGTCGCGTAGGTACTAAATTTATAACCTCGTTGGTATTCAAATTTGTCCACGGCTTTCATCAATCCGATATTGCCTTCTTGAATGAGGTCTAAGAATTGCAGCCCACGATTGGTATATTTTTTGGCAATGGAGACGACCAGTCTTAGGTTCGCCTTCACCAGTTCACTCTTGGCTTCCTTGGCTTTGGTCTCCCCTTCCACGATAGCCCTCACCGCTGTCGCCAATTTGCCAGCAGTCAGGCCGCATTCCGTTTCCACCTTGTGGATCTTCTTTTGGACATTCAGGGTCGCTCTGGAAATCTCTTGGAGATCGGCTTTACTCAATTTTCGGGTTCTGAGAAGTTTTTTCTCTGTCAACCTCCTTGCCCTCAACTTCTTCAGATAGGTCCGCGCCTCCTGGACAGAAATCCCCCATTTGTCTCCAATCTTCTCAATCTCGCTTTCCCCCTTTTGCACCCGGTTCAGCATCTGTTTCATCTTTTGAATGACCTTATTAATTTGAGTGTCCCTCAGATTCATCTGGTTGAAAAATGCCAGGATCTCTTCTCGTTTCTTTTTAATCTCTGTCTGTCTCTTTTTGTTTCCCTTCTGCTGCTGCTTCTTCATCCACTTTTGCTTCTTCTTAACCTGTTTTTGAACCTTCCTCTTCAACAGGGCCTTCCCTCTCAGGAGCCTCCGAATATCTTCATCTTTTCGCTTCATCTTTTCGATGAGGTCCAGAATCTTTTTCTTCTGGATCTGTTCTTCCTCAAAGCTTGTCTCCTCTTCATCGATCTCGTTGGTCACTTCCCGGATCTCCACCTTGCCAGCCTTAATCAGGTTACCCAGATTGATTACCTCTTTAACCGCCATGGGACAGTTCAAGACGACGCTCAGCACTTCTCTCTTACCGCTTTCAATTCTCTTGGCAATCTCCACTTCTCCTTCTCGGGTGAGGAGAGAAACGGATCCCATCTCACGGAGATACATCCGGACAGGGTCCGTGGCCCTGCCAAAAGTCTCCATTTCCAATTCATCGCCTTCCTCCTCTTCTTTCTCTACGGCCTTCTCTTCCTCCACTTTCAACCCCTGGAGGTCATCGACCACATCGATGTCCATCTCATCGAACATCATGAGGACATCATCAATCTGATCAGAGGAGACGATATCGTTGGGAGGGATATCACTTGCCTCATCGAAGGTTAGAAATCCCTTCTCCCCTTCCATAGGAACCAATTGCTCAACCTCTTTGATCTTTCCTCCCTTGGCCATGAACCCCTCTCCTACCCTTTCCGAAGGCTATCTTTTTGAAGGTCTTTCTCCCTCTTCGCCAGTTCCTGGTGCTCCCTTAAAAGAGGGACGAGCCTTTTCCCCTCTGGTTGTTTCTCGGCCTCTTTAATTCTCTTGAGCAACTCGCCTTTTTCCTTTTTTAGCCTCTTTTCACGAATCTTTTGGATACAGTCCTGCAAGATCTTTGCTCGATCTCCTCCCTCCAGTCCACCTTCCTGAAAGGCAAACTCACACAACCTCCCTTTGAGATCTTCCTCAAAATGGGCTAAGGCTTCCGGCAGATCAAGCCTTCCTTTTTTCTGATAAAGACCTTCCAGCGCCTCAGCGATGCTTTGTAGGATCGGGCTCTCAAACTCCTTCAGGATACCCTCCTTTGAAATGCCTGGGATGACTTCAGGATGGTGAACCATGAGACGAATCACCATTTCTTCTGACTTTGGAAAAGCCCTCTCTGTGGATGCCTTCTTAAAATCCTCTCCCGCCTTGGACGGCCCCTTGGGGGAGGATTGGAGCATCTCATAAAGAAAGGATTCTTTGACGTCCAGCCTCTCTGCCAAAGCCTTCGCATAAAAATCTCTTCGAATCTTGTCTGGGATCTTATTGAGAAGGGCCACGCCTTCTTTCGCTATTCTAACCTTGCCGTCGACGGATTTCACATCATAGGTCTTCATCAGTTGTTCAAAAAAGAAATCAACGAGGGGTACAGCACGCTCGACCCTTTTCCCGAAGTCTTCCAAATTTCCTTTTCTTAGAAACCCATCCGGGTCCTCCCCTTTCGGAAGGACGACCGTCTTTCCCACCACTTCCTCTTCTAAGAAGAGAGGAAGGGAGCGAAGGGTCGCCTGGACCCCTGCCTGGTCCGCATCAAATAGGGTGATCAAATTTTTTGTATATCGCTTTAGGGTTCGAATATGTTGTGCGGTCAGCGCCGTTCCTAACGTGGCAACACTATGCTTCAATCCATATTGGTGGAGGGTTAACAGATCAAAATAACCTTCGACAATGACAACACAATCCTTCTCTGTAGCATAACGCTTGGCCACCTGCAGGCCATAGAGGACCTCTCCTTTATGATAGATACTCGATTCAGGAGAATTGAGATACTTGGGTTCCCCCTCTCTGATCACCCTTCCCCCGAATCCAACGATCCGTTGATGGAGGTCAAAGATGGGAAAGAGGATCCTCCCTCGAAAGGCATCGTACCAGCCTTCTCTCTTCTTGGGAAAGATCAAACCCAGTTCCCAGGCCAGCTCGAGAGAAACTTTCTTCTCCTGCAGATGCTGGACCAATCCATCCCAGCGGTCGGTGGAATATCCTAACCCATGTTCCCCAATGATCTCCTGGCTGATCCCCCTTTGGGATAAATACTTCCTACCCAGTTCGCCCTCTCGCCGCTTCGCCAAGAGATCGCCAAAATATTCTGAGGCGATCTGATTGATCTGGAAGAGGACCTCTCGCTTCGCCATCTCCTTCTTTTGGGTTGCAGAAAGTTCACGGGCAGGGAGCTTTACGCCATAGCGTTTTGCCAATTCCTCCACGGCCTGTGGAAAAGAAAAATGCCCCGCCTTCATTAAAAAGGTGAAGACATCTCCTCCTTCCCCGCAACCGAAACAGTGGAAGATTTGCTTTTCCTCATTGATCATAAAGGAGGGGGTCTTTTCGGAATGGAATGGACAGAGTCCCTTATAGTTCTTCCCCGTCTTTTTAAGGGCCACATAATCCGAGACCACTTCCAAAATGCTGGACCGGTCCCGAATTTCCGAAACCTTTTCTTCGGATAAAAATCCCGTAGCCAAACGATTTCTCCCCTAAGAAAGTCCTGCCATTTACCCCGTTAGAAAGGCCCTCCATGTATCACGAGGATGACATGAATAAAGATTCAATTCCTTGCCCCGGTAAAAAAACCACGTATTTTCTAACGGGGTTAATGGAGGGGATAATATAATAAAATGTTTCAGCTTCTTATTGAGGAAGAGGTCGAAACCCTGCTCCTTCTAACGGGGTTTACCTCAATTCCACGATCGTGATCCCACGACCACCTTTCAGCGTCTCCCCAGGAGAACAACTCTTAACAGCCCGATGTCCCTTCAGGTATCGACCGATTGCATTTCGCAACCTCCCGGAACCCACTCCATGGATAATTTGGACTTTCTCCAATCCATGGAGAAGGGCTTGATCGATAAATTTATCAACCTTGGGAAGGGCATCCTCTACGGTCAGACCGATGACATTTAATTCAGAAGAGGGCTCCTCGCCAACCCCTTTCAAAAAGGGCTGCCCGTTCTGAATCCCTCTCTCTTTTTTCTTTTCCCCGTCCGTCATCTGAATAATCTCAGAGAGAGGGGCTTTCACTTTGGCTCTGTCCGTCAACACCTCCGCTCGATTCAACGGTTTGACGACATTCGTCAGAATCCCATCGCTCCGAAGGCTCTCAATTCTAACACGCTCCCCCACCTTCAAGCCACCCGGGATCGCAGAGCGTCCTTTTCTTCTGAGGGGTGGGAAAAATTTCTCTTTGATCTCCTGGAGTTCTTTACGCTGAAGGCCGAGAGGGGGTTCCTCTTTCCTGCGACGAACCCATTCTTTCAACTCCTCCTCAATCTTCTGGACCGCCTTTCTTGCCTTCTCTTCAGCCTTGGAATAAATTTCCAGTCTCCTCTCCTTGATTGTCTCCAGTATTTTTTTCAGTCTCTGCTGTTCAAGCCCAACCTCCTCCTTCATCTTGGACGCTTGCAGCTTTTCTCTTTCCGCATCCCTCTTCAACCTCTCCAAGGTCTCTAAAGCGCGGGCTACTTCTTCACCGCTTCCATCTTGATAAGTATGGGCTGCTTCGAGGACCTTTTCTGAAATCCCCAGTTTCTCAGCAATGAGAAAGGCATTGCTCACCCCTGACGTTCCATAGGTAAGTGTATACTTGGGCTCCAAGGTCTCCTCATCAAACTCAACCGCCACATTCTCCGCATCTGGATGAAGGTAGCCATAGGCTTTAAGCCGATCGAAGTGAGTGGTGACCACCACCGAGGCCCCGCTCTCTCGGAATCGATCCAAAAAGCCCATGGCCAGCGCGCATCCCTCTTGGGCGTGGGTTCCCACTCCCAGTTCATCCAAAAGGACGAGGGAATGGGGCCCTGCTTTTTCTAAGATTTGACTCACATGGAGGAGATGACTGGAGAAGGTGCTCAGATTTTCTTCGATATTCTGTTCGTCGCCGATCACTGCAAAGATGTCTTGGAAGATCCCAACCCGGCTTCCCTCTGCGACAGGGATGGGGAGGCCGGACTGTACCATTAAGGTGAGAAGTCCCAATGTCTTCAGAGCCACCGTCTTCCCACCTGCATTCGCTCCGCTCACAATGAGAACCCTCTTCCCATCTCCCATGCGGAGGTGGATGGGAACCACCTGATCTTCACGTTGAAGCGTGAGGAGAGGATTTCGAGCTTCCCTCATCTCAATCCTGCTCTCCTCATTCAAGAGAGGGCAAACCCCTTTCAAGCGGAGGGAGAGATTTGCCATTGCAAAGAGAAGATCCAGTTCACCCAAACTTTCAAAGTCGTTCCATAGGTTCTGCCTTTCCTCTCGAATTTTATCCGAAAGATCTGCCAGAATTCGATATTCTTCCTCTTTCTCCTCTCCCATGAGGATATTGATCTCGTTGTTAAGAGCCACGGCTTGAAGGGGTTCGAAGAAGAAGGTCATCCGGCTTTGGGACTGATCATGGATGATCCCTTCCAGCCGATTTTCAGAATCGGATTTGATCAGAACAACGTATCGTCCGTTTCTTAAAGTAATAAACTGTTCCTGAAAGATGGACTGAAGATTTTCTTGATGGAGAAGGGATTCGAGCACTCCCTTCGCCCTTTCTCTAACCCCTCCCAGCCGGTGGCGGATATCCAAAAGGGCTGGGCTGGCTCGGTCGAGAATCTCACCTTTTGTATTGATCGCCTGAAGGATCTCCTTCTCCAATGCCTTTTGGTTAGAAAGCCTGGAGATCTTTTCCTGAAGATGAGGAACTTTAGGAGGCTCCAGCTTTTGGAAGAATCGCCTGAGGCCTTTGCACAATACCATCTGATGATAGAGATCCAATAATTCCTGAACATCGAGAGTGGATCCCTCGACTTCTAATTTATTTAGAATTCCCCCAATATCTTTCAACCCTCTCAAGGGAATTTCTCCCTCTGTTTCAAGGATTTTTTTAAGCTCCATCACGACAGCCAATCGGGATTGAATCAAAGGAAGGTCTCTGGAAGGTCTCAAGGCCTCGCAGCGTTTTCGGCCTAAGGAGGAGATAGAATACTCTTTCAAGATATCTAATAGATGATAAAACTCTAAAAGCTTGAGGGAACGATCATCCATAGAGCATAAAGCGTGAAAAAAGGAATTGGACTACCTATCGAGAGGGGGAATTTATGGGGAAAGCCTTTCTTTCACCAATTGATTAATCAGTCTTCCATCGGCTTTCCCCCCAATTTTGGGCATGACTGATTTCATCACTTTTCCTATGTCCTTGGGGGATGAAGCTTGGGTCTCTTGAATGCTTTGATCAATGATATTTAATATCTCTTCCTGGCTAAGGGGTTGAGGTAAAAAAGATTTTAGTATTTCTATCTCCTTTTTCTCCTTCTCGACAAGGTCCACCCGTCCACCTGTCTGAAATTGTTCAACAGACTCTTCACCCTTTCTCATCATCACCTGAATCACCTTTATCACCTCTTCATCCTCCAATTTCTTTCTCAGTTCAATCTCCTTATTTTTCACCGCTGAACGAATCATCCGGATGGTGGAAAGGCGCAATTTGTCATTGGATTTCATGGCTCGTTTCATTTCCTCGACCAGCTTCTCTTCCAAGCTCATCCTTTATCCCCTCTCCGTCATTTTCCTCATTCTTTTCATTGCCCTTTTCTTGGCGGCCAATGCTTTCTTCTTTCGCTTTATGCTGGGTTTCTCGAAATGCTCCCTTTTCCGAACCTCCGACAATATCCCTGTTTTTTCTACCTGTTTTTTAAACCGCCTGAGTGCACTTTCAAAAGATTCGTTCTCCTTAATCTTAATCCCTGGCATCCATCTTCCCCCTCCTTTCACGAAGGATTTTAAACATGTAATTATATTATTTCATGTTATAAAGTCAACTATTTTTATCGCTTCTGTCAAGCCAAAATAGAAATGTCCTCTTCTTACCAAAATAGAAATGTCCTATTCTTCAGATTTGAGATTCTAAGAGTTTTTCTCTGTTATAGGGATGTTTCCTAATCTTGAACTTCCTCCAAGGATGATCAGCCGGAGGAATGTAAGTCTTCCTCCTTCTCACAATAGCCGGCTGTTTCTTCTCTCTTAGTGGTCTCTCAGTGATCTCTTTAAATCTCAAAGCTCGACCTTTATGGGTCATGACCATTGATCCGTCGATTCGATCCTGAACCATCACCTTGGAGGCCTTGATCGTATCCTCAACCTGATAGAGCTTCCTGTTATGAGCCACCGTAAAGTCATTTCTCAGTGCTCGCTCTGTCTTAATGCATAAGATCGCATCCAGATCCACCCCCTTAGGTAAGGGCCTGTGGAAATCGTCTTTCTCCTGGGGCCAAACAGAGAACCTCTTGTTATAGAGAGGAAGATATTCCTCTAAGAACTGATTGCCTTCCTCAATCGTCCTGATCCCTCTTAAACGCATCTCCTTGACCAGCCTGTCCTGAAGGGTCCGAAAGAGTCGTTCAATCCGCCCCTTGGCCTGCGGCGAATGGGCATGACTGACCTCTACCCCCAACTCTTTTAAGGCCCTCTCAAACTCACTTAACGGCCCCACGTCATTTAACTCGTCCTCGATCGTTGGCTTGGCCGTCGACTTATAGGTCGAATGCTTATCCAAATACACCTTCATCGGTAAACCGTTTTTCTTGATATAACGCTTGAAGCTATCCATCGCCGGGATCGTCCCCTCATACTCATAGAACCTCCCAAAGGCTTCCCCGGTAGCATCGTCAATATAGCTCATCAGAACACAGGGGCCACCTCTGTCCTCAAACCAAGCGTGATGGGACCCGTCCATCTGTACCATCTCGCCGTAATGATGCTTCCGCTCCCTCCACTGACGATGCCTCCCTCTCTTGCGGCTCTTCTTCCAATCCCCCGCCTCGATGAGCCACCTCCGTAAGGTCTCATCACTGATCTCTATCCTACCCCTTTCCAGAAGCTTCTCCGAGGCCAGGGTCGGCCCAAAACCCTTGTACTGTGCCCGGTAAAGTCGGATCACCCTGTCCTTAATCTTATAGGGTATCCTCCGGTTTGATGGCCTCCCTCTCGATTTGTGTATGACTCCCCTGTTCCCTTCATTCCTGATCCGCTTCACGATCCTCCGAATTTGCCTACCACTCAAGGAAAGAATCTCTGCTGCCTCTACCCGCTTGATGACCCTCTCCAGGACCTTCTGGATGACATGTAACCGCTTTAACTCTCCCTGACGTACCATGATCATGTCCTCTCCTGCCATCATGCCCTCCTCTGAAAAAGGGCATCTTAGCATGTCGAAAAGAGGACATTTCTAAATTGGTCAATTAGGACATTATCATTTTGGGATTACACTATTTTTATCGCTTCTCTACTTTCCCCTTGACAAAGGACTCCGACTCTTTTAACGTCTCAACTTATACAACAATCTTGCCTGTTCCTCATACGAAGCAACCAAAATGAAGGACGTAGAAAAAGAGAGATTGATGATCAGAACGGCTGCCGAGAAAACTGCCCAAAGGATTGTCCAGCCCCGGGCGGCAAAGATCGATATCACTGGAGAATTTCCCCGTGATTTAGTAGAAGCCTTTGGTAGACAGGGTTATCTCTCCCTTCTGCTCCCTGAATCCTATGGTGGAACCGAAGGAGACCTGACCTCATTCTGTATTGTCATCGAAGAGATTGCAAAGGTTTGTGGTTCCTCATCCCTTATCATCCTGGCCCAAGGGCTCGGCATCCTACCCATTCTATTAGGTGGCAATTCTTTTCAAAAAAATCTCTATTTCACAGAGATTTCTGAGAAGAACAGCCTCACCGCCTTTGCGCTCAAAGAACCGGGAGGAGAATTAGAAGCTTCTTCTATCAGGACGATAGCTGAAAAACAAGGGAAGGATTACCTGATCAACGGGCGTAAATGTTTCATTACTCATGGGAGTCTGGCCAAATTTTACTCTGTCTTCGTAGTGACCCGGCCAGAACGTGGAGCAGAAGGAATTTCTGCTTTCGTCGTGGAAGATGGAACATCTGGCCTCCTTTTCGGCAAGAGGGAGGAAAAGATCGGGATGAGGGGTTCCGTGACAACAGATGTGATCTTTGAAAACTGTCGAATAGCTCAAGAAAACCGCCTCGGAGACGAAGGAGAGGGTTGGAAGATCGCGATGAATACACTCAACATGTCGAGACCAGCCATTGGAGCGCAGGCAGTAGGCATTGCTCAAGGAGCCCTTGACTTCGCCATTCACTATGCCAACGAACGGATCCAGTTTGGGAAACCCATTTCGTCATTTCAAGCCATTCAATTTATGATCGCGGATATGGCCACCCGAGTGGAAGCTGCTCGAGCCCTGGTCTACAAGGCAGCCGCTCAGATCGATGAAAAACTTGAAGAGACAGAAAAACTCTCAGCGATCTCAAAATACTTTGCCTCCGATATCGCCATGGAAGTGACCACCGACGCCGTTCAGATCCTCGGAGGTTATGGATATATGAAAGATTATCCTGTGGAGCGGATGATGCGGGATGCCAAGGTCACCCAGATTTATGAAGAACCCAATCAGATTCAACGCTGGATGGTGGCCCAACAGTTACTAAAAGATTAAATCCCTTGAGGCGGAAATGAGCGGAACTTTTCGCCTTCCTCTCATCCCTATTTTCGTCGTTTATGCCCTTGGCATTTATTTTGGCCATTTTGACCTTCCTCTCCTTCCTCAAAGAAACATTCCTCTCTTTATACTCTTGGGTTTTTGGATTCTGCTGCTCGTCATAAAAAGAGCTCGAATGGGTTCTTGGGCGGCGTTCGCTGTTTTCTTCGTTCTCGGAATTTTTTCAATCCAGCTCTATCTCCATCCGCAACACTCCCCCTCTCACATCTCCCATTTCACGGGCCTGGAAAGAATCTCATTGGAGGGAATTATCGATCGTCCCCCTGAACACTCCCAAGAAAGAACCCAATTGCTTATTCGTTCGCAAAAGGTCATTCTGCCGAACAGCCGCATTCCTGTGGACGGTCTTCTCCTTATCTTCCTTAAAGAGAAGAACCCCTCACTTCGAGTGGGGGATCGCCTTCGGCTTTCTTGTAGACTTTATCCCCCTCGTGGATTTCATAACCCAGGTGGATTTTCTTACGAACGCCATCTTGCCCTTGAACGGATCCACACCATTGGATTCTTATCCGAGAAGAAAGCGTGGGTCAAATTGGGGGAGGGGTTTAAAAATCCTGTTACCCGACAGGTAGAGCGCTGGCGGGATCGTATCCGGGATTTTCTGAATCGAGAAGCCAATCCTCCCGCTTCGAGTATCTTCAAGGCCCTTGTCTTGGGTGAACAGGGCGATATTCCAGAAGCGATAAAGGAATATTTTATTCTTACCGGGACAGCTCATCTTCTGGCCATTTCAGGAGATCAATTCGGAATTGTTGCCCTCCTTTCCTTCTCTCTGCTGATCTGGATTTTAAAGCGTTCAGAATTTCTTCTTCTCTCTATCTCCGTTAAGAAGTGGGCGGCTGGCCTGACAATCCCCTGCATCGTCCTCTATGCGTTCATCGCAGGCGGAGGGATTTCGGTGGTCCGAGCCGCCATCATGGTGATCACCTTCCTCTTTTCCATCTTGCTCAATCGGGAGAGAAACCTGATCCACACACTCGCGCTGGCTGCCTTTCTCATCCTCATCTTTTCACCTCCTTCCCTTTTCGATGTTTCCTTCCAGCTTTCCTTCCTCGCCGTTCTTTCGATCCTTTTTCTCGTGCCACGCATCCTTCAAGAGTTCAAACAAGAGGGAATTTCCCTTCTTCTAAAAACCTCTTGGAAGAAGAATCTCTCTAAATATATCATGCTCTCCCTTCTCGTCACAGGAGTGGCCATCATAGGGACTGCACCTTTTGTTGCCCTCCATTTCAACCGTTTCGCTCCCATTGGATTCTTCACCAACCTCTTCATCGTCCCCTGGGTGGGCTTCCTGATCGTCCCGCTGAGTCTCGCCGCTTCCATCTTCTCTTTTTTCTTCACTCCCTTCGCTACCCTCCTGATCAACATCAATAGTTTCATCACCCTGATTCTCCTCCAAGTATTGGCCTTTTTTGCCTCCCTACCTTTTGCTTCATTCTTTGTCTCAACCCCAAGCATTTTTGAAATTGTCCTTTTTTACCTTCTCCTTTTCCTCGTCGTTCACATTAAGAAACGGAGGATGACCCGATATCTTTTTGGGGGGGTGTGCGTTATCCTTGCCCTCGATCTGACATTCTGGAATTTGAAAGATTTATTCCAGAAAGATCTCAGGTTGAGTTTTATAGATGTCGGGCATGGAGATTCCATCCTGATTGAATTCCCGAAGGGGGAAAGAATGCTCATCGATGGAGGAGGTCTTTATGACGATCGTTTCGATATTGGAAAGAATGTCATCGCCCCCTTTCTGTGGAGCAGGAAGATACGAAGGATCGACACCCTTGTCCTCACCCATCCTGACCCAGACCATTTGAAAGGTTTAAACTTCATTGCCTCACAGTTTTCAATTGGCCAATTCTGGGATAATGGTTTTCAGACAGAATCAGAGTCCTATCTCCAACTGAGAAAAATTCTTAAGGAGAAGAAAATCAAGACCCAGTCGCTTAACGAAGAGACACTCCCTCAAATCATCAATGGAGTTGAGATTTCTGTTCTCAATCCACCGGTGTGGAAGGCAATGGAAAGGAAGGTCCATCATCATCATCATATGGACCTGAACAATTCCTCTCTGGTTCTGAAGCTTCGATTTAAAAATGTTTCTGTCCTCCTGACAGGGGACATTGGAAAAGAAGCAGAGGAACGGATACTGAGAAAAGATTATCTCCTCAGATCTGATATTTTAAAGATCCCCCATCATGGAAGTTCCTTTTCGAGTTCCCCGCTTTTTCTGGAAAGGGTGAAACCTACCTATGCCGTTCTCAGTGTGGGCGAAAGGAACATCGGAAGGCTTCCCCATCCAGAAGTATTGAAGAGATACCAACAATTGGGCACGACCCTATTTAGAACTGACAGACACGGCGCCGTCACAGTAAATACAGATGGGGAAAATATTGACGTGAAGACATTTCTTGAAAAACGGAAAGGAATATCCCGGAGAGGACCGAATGGGAGCAACTCTGGAAGTGGTTGATGCCCACTATTTTACGGGCACAACCAGATGTCGATCTTAAATGGCGGGCCTACCTGTACTCAGTATCATTGCCAAATACACCGGCACACTGCCGGTTGTTCATACTCCTCAGGACCCTCCATAACCAACGGTAACCTTGCTTCCCTCAACAACAACAGGCACGTTCCGAACACCCTTGGAATGCTTTAACATCTCCTCTAATTTTGTATTGTCTGCTTCGACATCATAGTATTTTGCATTATTGCCATAGGCTGACCTAGCCTTTTCCGTATAGGGTCAACCTCCTTTACCGTAAATAATAACCTTCTCCTTCATAGGACCTCCTTTTCGTATAGATTGTAATACCCAACTAATACTTAAGACTACATTTTTAGTCAAGCATTAAATTTTTTCCTTTTTAACACTTTCAGAAAAGAAATCCACAATTGATTGACAGATTCTACATTTCTTGATATAGTGATAGTCAAATAATTCATAATGGGTCACGCGAAAAAGCCAAACCCTTCGTAAGAAGGGGGCGGAAAGCGGCGGGTCTTTTATGACGAAGATGGCCGAGTTGCCGAAGGTTGAACCTCAGATAGTCCGGCCATTTTGTTTCGCTAATTATTCCTAAGGTGAAGGAACTTAGGAGGTGATACCATGCAAAAAACAGTTTTAATAGCTGCGTTAACCGTTGCTTTTTTAATGGTCCCTTTCTTAATTCATGCAGAGGTTTATAAATGGATCGACAATAAAGGAACCATCCATTTCACCGACAACAATTCCAATGTACCGGAGAAATACCTTCCGGTTGCTGAAACTCAACCGTTCCTAAAAGAGAGCCCTCTTCCAAGCATCCAGGAGAAATCAGCTCCTGTTCACGCTCCCAAGAGCTCTGAACCTTTGGGACAGGAACTATCACGATTGTTCAGCGGTTTGATTAATGGAGTTGATGGTTCAGGAAGGTCCATTACTGTTATGGGCGAGGGGAAGGAGATGGTTTTTACCGTCTCCGAGGATACAAGGATTACAACTGATTATGGAAAGAATGTGTCTTTTAGCGAATTAAAAAATGGGAGCCCGGTTACAATCGAATACATAGAAAAGGATGGCGACTATCAAGCACGGAGCGTGAAAGTTAGCCTTTTGTTAGCGGGAACAACAAATGCCGTCGAAAACGATCAAGCGGGAAAACCAAATCCTGGGCCTGGGCAATTGGAAAACCCTGGGAAAACTCAAGAGGGTGTCTGGGATGACCAACAAGCACATCAAACACTGCCAGACGGAACCCCAACTAAACCACCACAGTTTAAACTACCTAAACAACCATCTAAAAAGTAATGTTTTGCTTTGGTCGTTAACAAAGGACAAGATGTAATACCTCCTTTAGGCTGTGTACATTTCTTCCAGATGCATTTCCGTCTTTTGCTTCGCTACGATCTGGATTAAAACTCCCGTCCTCAGTCGAAGAATCACACCCAGTTTGCTGTAGACGGGCGATAGCAAATAGAGAGGAAAGCAGAGGAAAAGAGTTATCCGAAAGAAACGAATAAGCCCGCGATAGATTGTTTCCCACCCTTCACAAAAGTAAACTTCCCAAAAAATGGAGACAACGATAGCAAAACCAAAATCAGAAAGGCGAGCCAAGCTTCTTTGGGCCACCGATGAAAATTCTTTGAAGGCATCAAATGGACCATCCTTCTTCCTACCTATGAGGGAACCCATCTATAGGACAATTAAGGAAATCACCGTTCCTGCCAGGACGACCCACAGGATATCTACCTTCAAAATCAGGGCAACAAAGGCTGCGCCTGAAAGAAAAATACGAGGAACATCCCAGGGAATGTCCAAGGCAAATCGGATCGTTACTGTCAGAAGAAGGCCTACAAAAGAACACAAGATGCCTGTCATAACCTTTTTAAAATACGGAGAACCGCGTAACCGGTCAAAGTAAGGCACGACTCCAACAACCATCATGAAAGAAGGCAAAAATACACAGATGGTGGCAATAAGCCCTCCAAGAGGACCTTTCAGCAAATAACCCACGAAGGTTGCCGTCATCACAATCGGGCCCGGGGTCACCTGTCCCAGAACGATTCCATCCAGGAGAGTCTGCCCATCTAACCACGAGCGAGCCTCAACCACCTCGTGGTACATCAAAGGAACCGAAGCGAATCCACCTCCAAACGCGAATAAATCTATTCTGAACATGAGAGCAGCAAGATCGAACAGGCCCCGGCCGAAAAGGTAAAGCAGGACAAATCCTAATGCAGCCCCCGATAATAATATAGAAGCAGACCTGAAAGAGGATGATTTTCTTGTTGACGTGCCCATTGGGTTAGGGACAGGCTGTCCGCCAAGAAATAGAAATCCTAAGAGAGCAGCCAGAACGATTACCAGAATGGGATTGACCTTCCATCCAAACATGGTCGCAGCAATAATGGCAATGACTACGCTTTTCCAGTTTTTGACGGAAGTCTTGCCAAAAGAAAGCGTAGCATTGGCTACAATGGCAACGATGACGGCCTGAAGCCCCTTGAAGGCTGAAACGACTGCTGGGAGTGTATGGGCGCGCTCATATAACGCTGAAAGCACCATCATGAAAAGAAAGGCAGGGAGACCAAACCCTATGAAACTTGCTGCAGCACCCGCCACTCCCTTTGCTCTTAAACCTACGTAGGCAGACATTTGCATCGCCGTCGCCCCGGGGATCGTCTGACAAAGGGCGACCCCGTCGCGAGCGGATTGATCGTCGAGCCAGTGCTTCTTTTCAACTGCCATCTTTCGAATGTAAGCAACCATTGCCGGACCACCAAATGCAGTAGCCCCCAGTCTTAAGAATGAAGTGAACAAGCGGAATAATGATGGGGTTGGATTGTGATGTTGGTACTGTGCCCGCTCCATCAAGAAATCTCCTCTAACAATTTGAGTATATCAAACGGCTCTATCGACACTTCCTTGACTTCACATCATAGCTCGGCCAAATAACGGTACGTTCGAGTAATAGCCTACACCTCGTCCTATTCAGAACATCGGTGTTGGCACAGTGCCCCAACCACTTCCTGTGGGTGTATCGCGCACCTGGAGAATCTCCCCCGTGTGAAGATGCACGTCAACAAAGAAAACGGGTGTTCGTGTGTTGTTGATATTAAAATCATCGAATGGCGAGTTAACCTCTCCATCATTGGCGGATACTTCCACAAAAATAATTCTCCGTTTCATTGCCGGGCTGTCGTGCATCCCTGAATGATGAGCCTCCATTGGGGTATAGTGGGGATGTTCTCCCGTTAAATGACCAAAGGGATGAAGAATATACTCAGTAATCATACCGATGGTTTTATGCTGCTCGAACAGCTTCCATTCCCCTCCCGTATCGGCGATCATGCCTTGCATCACGTAGTCAATCGGAATGAAATAGGCAAGAAGGCGATGTCCTTTGTGATTTCCAATCGTTTTCAACTTTGAAGCAACAACAGAATCCCGAAGTACAGGAGGAAGCAGTTGTCTTGCCGTTGTTAAATCTTCTTTTGTTATTGTCATGACATCAACATGGTCGACTTGATCTAGTGGAAGATGGTGGACTGTGTAGGCTCTTAAAATGAAACCGCTTCCTACTGCAACCACAAGAAATACCAGAAAGATGACAATGGCTTTGCGGACGGTCAGACGCTGTTGTGGTTTTCGATTTCCCATCCATACCTTCTCAACAGAATGGGGGAGGAACATTCCCGTCCGATTTATGTAGGCGATGTAGCTTTCTCCGAAACGATTGATCATCCGACGTTCCTCGTCTTTAGCAAGAAGGTAATACAAAAAGAGCATGATCGCAAAAAGCCCCAGTGTCAGGAATCTGGGCCACATGATAGCCAGTCCCAAAGCTGCCAATCCAAGTCCGAGATATTGAGGATGGCGAATAAGGGTATACAATCCTTTTGTGGCCACACCCTTCTTCAGCAACTTACCCATGTAAACTTGTACAGCGCAGACGAAAAATATCAGCATCCCGACCACAAAAAACACAGATCCTAAAATACGAAGTACCGTCAACGCCTCATTTGGTGGAACGACCATATGAGGAAGAAAAAAAGCCGTCAGCCAGCGAGTCATCCACGATTGATTCAGAACAAGTAAAAACGGGTTGAATGCTGCATAGAAAAAGAACGCAAAAGGACTGATCATAATGACAATTTCCAGCCCCACGATGAACGAAAGAAGAATAGCGCTAATCGCTGCCACCCTCTTGCCTTTATTGTTATATGACTTTTTTTGCTGTGCCATTTTGAATCTCCTTTGTATGTATTGTAAGCGCGGATCGTTATGAAGAAAATAGTAAATGGAATATCTTTACAAAACAATCCTACGAATGGTTTAAATAGATAAATTGCTTTAATGGAAGTTAGCAGCGAAGAGGAACAGAATTGAAGGTTAAATTGGAATGAATGGAGTCAGGATCCAAAACCTTGATATCGAATGAAGGTGTTGATTCCTTTTCGATTAGAGATGAATTTAAACTTGGGATATCAAAATCATCTTGGGAGACAATCGAATGGAAAAGACAAGAACTGGCCCTTTGTATTTGCTTGCATTGAGGAAGTGGGCATCGGCTCGATAGTTTTTGAACCAAGTTCATCGGTGTCATCCCAACAAGAACAGGGATGAGTATGATTGTGGAGACGAGAAATAATGTTTTGTGTCTGCTTAACATGGAGAACTCAGTCCAGTATAGGACGAACTTAAGCTTAAAACAAGCAACTTTAATACCAAAATCTAAGAATCTTTGAAATGAGGAAAATATCAAATAATTGCATGAAGTTAATAATTTCTTGGAAAATCCGGACTTTCGCCCTTTAATCGAATCTTTTCGACAATTGAGTCGATGGCAAAAATGCCAAACGTCAAATTTTCGATTTAATACCGTTGCGTTATGAATGTATCGACAAAACTTTCCGCGATCTCGACAAGGCTGTCGCAGACTCTTCCTTCAAGAATTTAGAAAATGTCCATCACTCCATGTTTAGAAAAACAATAACTTATTCCATTGAGGGCAGTAAAGGAACGTTTAGAACACCTTCAGGAATCTTCCCTGTTAAGGATTTCAAAAATGAAATGATCTCTTCAATCTGGGGTTGAGTGAGATCCTTTCCCAATTGAACTTTGCCCATTATCCTAACCGCATGCTCAAGTTTGTCAACGGAACCATCGTGAAAGTACGGAGAAGTTTTTGCGACATTTCTTAGCACCGGAACCTTAAATACATATTTATCCAAATCATTTTTCGTGACCACAAATCTTCCTTCGTCGATCTCTTCGCTCTTAGTATATTTCCAATATGGCTCAAATATTCCAAATTTTTGATACATCTGCCCCCCAAAGTATGCGCTTGAATGGCAGGTCATACATCCTGTTTCGATGAATGCTTTAAGCCCTCTTTTTTGAGGATTCGTAAGGGCGGCCTGATCCCCTTTTGCAAAGGCGTCGAAACGAGAAGGGGTAACTAATGTTCTTTCAAAGGCCCCCACTGCCTTCGAGAAGTTATCAACGTTAACCGGATCCTTTTCCCCAGGGAAGGCCTTTTCGAACAGTGGGGCATACCCCTTTATTTCCTTGAGTTTCTTCTCCACTGCCTCATACGACGGCATCCCAAAAGAGGGTGGCCCGATCACCGATTGTTTTGCCTGGTCTTCCACATCTGCCCGGTTTCCTATCCAATGTGCGGAAATCTGTCCTGCTGCATTCAAAACGGTGGGGGCATTTCTCGGATTGACTTTGCAATTATCCCCTATCGACTTTCTTAATCCATCCGCCGCATATAAACCGATCGGGTGGCATCGAGAACAGCTCACCGTTCCGTCTACAGAAATCCGTGTCTCGTAAAAAAGCATTTTCCCTAATTTGACCTTTTCAGGGGTAATAGGATTTTTTTCGGATACCATTGCTTTCGGTAACGAGCCGAAAATCTGGTTGGCCTGTTTTAGCAAGTTTTCATCTCCATCGCTGCCGAATGACATGCCAGCAAGAAACAACGTTGAAATGACGACAATAATCTTTATCTTAAACATGATAACTTCCTCTCTTTGCTTCCCATGATTAACGCAGCTTGACCCATGCAATTCGTCTATTCTTCAAGCAACAAAGGGCTCAAAGATTTCGGTTCGGCGCGGATGCGTGTCCCTTTGCCGAATCCCCCCGTCCAGTAAAGGCCCAGGTAGCCAATAGTATGCCTGCCCCCCGCGAGCGTGTGACCCCCGGAAAAAAGGAGTTGGAAGTTTGGCGTGATTTTAAAGAGGCCCCCGAGATTGAAAACTACGAAGGAACGGACATCGTCGCTGCTCTTCCCCTGGGCGAAAATCTCGCCGCCCAGAGTCAGCCGTTCGCCGAAATCGCGTTGAAGGAGCCACCCGCCAAAGAAGTGATTGCGCTGCTTGGAGGCGGGATTGATGACATAGCCGCCTCCCCCGTAAGTAGTCCATGCTCCCCAGCTCTTCTGCAGCCATAATGGCAACCTCCACCATGCCTGGCCATTCCCCAAGCCACGATCAGCATCCCCTGTTGGGATCTCGATCATCGGAAAGATACCCACCATCGGCCAATGGTCCGTTTCTTGAATAAAGCGATATTTTACGCCAAACTCAATATCCCCCAATCCATAAGCGCTGGCGGCGTCTGCGGGGGAGGCATAGACCATGGGTATGACCAGGTGGACCTGTAGGTTGGGGAGGGCCCCCACGTTGAATTCAAACGCCGGCCCCATAACGTCGGTCTGCTTGCGCATAGCATCGACGGTGGAAAACAGGTAGACCTCCAGGTGCTTGAATGGTACAGGCTCGGGGTCGTCGGTCAGAAAAGGAGGTCCGGCGAATGCGGTTGCCGTTAAACCCGGAATCAGCCATAGAAAGAACATGAGGAGAAGTAAGGACCGGAAACCGCGCATATGGCCTATTTCATGCAACACTAAAGACTTATGAGATAAAGCTACCGAAATATCCTTGAAAAACAAATAAGGTGAATTTTGTATTTTTCAATAAATTGTGATGTATTTTGTGGCCGGGTCTACGTTTCCATCCCGTCGCCAGACAATGCTAAAGGGGTCATTCCTTGATTTAACTCTCCCATTTCTTTTAAAATGAAAATAATGAAAGGCTTTTTTAATCAACTTCTTCGAATCGATCTCTCTAAGCAAAAGTCTACGGTCGAACCCATTCCTGAATCGATTCTCCGATCCTATCTGGGTGGAAAGGGTTTAGGGTCCTATCTTCTTCTTAAAGAAAATCCACCCCATATCGATCCCTTTTCACCGCAAAATCGCCTTATCATCACATTAGGTCCCTTAGCGGATACCCCTTTTTATGGCTCCAGTCGTTACGCCGTCTTCACCAAATCTCCTCAGACTGGAATCTATTCTGAATCCTATTCTGGAGGAAAGATTACCCTCTCCCTCAGCCGAACCGGTTATGACGCCATCATCATTGAAGGAAAATCGAATCATCCCATTTTTCTCGAGATCAGCGACAAAGAGGTCGTCTTCCACTCTGCCTCAAGCCTCTGGGGAAAAGTGACCTACGAGGCAGAAGAGGCCATTCTCAAGAGGGTTGGTAAAGATTCTGGGGCTTTGGTCATTGGCCCGGCGGGTGAGAATTTGGTCAAATTTGCCGTGATCGGGAGTGAGCGCTGGCGTTCCCTCGGAAGAGCCGGAATCGGTGCGGTGATGGGATCAAAGAAGTTGAAAGGGATTGCCTTTCACGGAAAGAAGCGCCGGGAGATTGCTGAACCCTCTTCTCTAAAAAGATTGGCCCTGAAGTTTAAAGATCGAGTCAAAGGCAATGAGATCATTCACATGTATAAAAAATATGGAACCCCCATGCTGGTTTCCATCATGAACACCATTGGCGCCTTTCCTACGCAATATTGGTCCAAAGGGACCTTGGAGGGGTGGGAAGGAATCAGCGCCGAGAGCCTGATGGAACGCTGTCAGGTGAGTTCGATCGCCTGCCCTCATTGCTTCATGGCTTGCGGGAAAATCTCTGAGGTCAAACAGGGAAGGCATCGAGGCCTTCGCATCATGGGACCGGAATATGAAACCATTTATGCCTTTGGAGGACTTTGCATGGTGAACTCCATTGAGGAGATCATTTATCTTAACGATTTATGCGACCGTCTGGGAATGGATACTATTACAGCAGGAAACTTGGCGGCGTTTGCCATCGAGGCTTCAAAAAGAAGGAAGATCAAAGACAACCTCCAATATGGAGATGTGGATGGCATTGCGGCGATCTTAACCAAAATTGCATATCGAAAAGGAGTGGGGCGTATCTTGTCAGAGGGAGTCCGCCATGCCGCAAAGGTCTGGGAGATGGAAGAGAAGGCGATTCATGTGAAAGGCCTGGAGCCTGCGGGCTTTGATCCCAGGGTACTGAAGGGAATGGGGCTTGCTTATGCCACATCGGATCGAGGGGCCTGCCATCTCAGGGCGACCTTTTATAAGTCCGAACTTTCTGGTCAGATTGATCCTGATCAGATAAAGGGGAAGGCCAAGCTTTTTGTGGATTATGAGGACAAGATGACCCTGTTCGATGCCCTGATCCTCTGCCGCTTTTATCGGGATTTAGTCACCTGGAAGGACCTTCAAGAGATTATAAAATCTACTTGCAACCTTTCACTCAAGAAGAAAGAACTAAGAGCCATGGCCTCTGGAATTATCAATCTCGCCAGGGCTTTCAATCAACAAGAGGGGTTGACAATCAAAGAGGACAAACTGCCTCGTCGATTCTTTCGAGAAGTTCTCCAGGAGACAGGAAAAACGATCCAACCCGAAGATCTGAAATTCATGTTGAAGGAGTATTACGAATTGAGGGGCTGGAAGTGACCTTGCCTACCCCCAGTTTTTAGAAGTACTGAGCTTTTTAGGAGCAAGCCACCCGGCCGAGCCCCTCAGAGAGGCTTCACAGGCCGCACCGCTTTGCGCTTGGGTACATGGACCTCAACGTTATAAGGAAGTTCCCCTATGTTCCTCGGTCAGGTTACAAAATACTCTCTAAGAAATCGGCCTTATGAAGCCTTGAAGAGGGGGTTGGCCAGGTGGCAAGTTACATCCATTCCACCCAGCCTGGAGAGGATAATGAAAAACTGGAGGTGGGCAAGGTGGAAGTGACCACTTTACCTCCTGTCATTCAAATGGTAATATAATAGAAATGCTAAGCGCTTAGCGCATTGCAGTGAACGATATAGGTAAACGCGATGGGCTTCTGGAACTTGAAGAAGAAGATCATTCTCAGCGTCGTCATGGTGGTCCTGGTGATCGAAGGGATTTTCCTCTACCTGAATATCCGCTCCCTCTCCCGACAGATTCTCAACAAGACGGAAGAGGAAGCCTTCAACCTGAGCGAAACGATCCGCTTGAGCATTCGTAATGCCATGATCTTAAATCGAAGAGATGAATATCAAAGAATTATTGATGACGTTGCCCAGAGGAAAGGGATTGCACAAGTCAGAATCTTTAATAAGGTG
This sequence comes from uncultured delta proteobacterium, assembly GCA_963827685.1. Classification (GTDB taxonomy): domain Bacteria; phylum Desulfobacterota; class BSN033; order BSN033; family UBA1163; genus UBA1163. Next base: position 233,839 of record CAWHBU010000006.1, read on the forward strand.
GGCGAAATCACCGTCTCCTCCGACAGATCCAAAGTCGGAACGGTGGTCGATAAGAAGGCAGAGGCTTGTTATGGGTGCCACAGAGAGAACGAGGCAAAAGTGCTCCTGCCCTCCGACAGTAAAACCCGCATCTATCACACGGAAAAACAGAGTCTCCTGGGTCTGATTAATCCTATTTATAATGAGCCCTCCTGTTACCCTTGCCATCCAAAAACCCAGAATGTCCTTGGCGTCTTAGACACAACGATCAGCCTTGAAGGTTTTGAAAAGGAGAAGGCCGAAATTTACAACCGCATGATCATCTCGGGAATTGTCAGCGTCATCATTCTCAGTTTTCTGTTGAGTCTATTACTCACCCGATTTGTGAACCGACCCATTGATAAACTCTTGGCGGCTACGAAGACAGCGGCTCTTGGAAATTTGGATCAGACCGTGTCCATACGTTCTCACGATGAACTCGGAGAACTTTCTGACTCCTTTAACAATATGATCTCCGAACTCAAGCGCTCTCGCGATGCCATCGAAGAATGGACTCAAACCTTGGAACGTCGCGTCTACGAGAGGACCCAGGAACTCCAGCGGGTCCAAGATCAGCTCATCCATGCCGGCAAGATGGCCGCTCTCGGAGAACTGGCGGCTGGCGTCGCTCATGAGATCAACAATCCCCTCACCGGTGTTCTTACCTTCAGCTCCCTGATGCTCAAAAAGGTGGATGAAAACCACCCCTGGAAAAAAGATTTAGAAAACATTGTCCAACAGACCACTCGATGCAGGAATATTGTAAAGGGCCTTTTGGACTTTGCTCGGCAGAGAAAACCGGATAAGAAAAAGTGGGATATTCATGCGTTGATTGACAATACGCTCACCCTTGTTGAAAAACAGGCCCCTTTCCAGAATATCAAAATTGAAAAACAATTTAAAACGGTGATTCCCATGCTCTTTGTTGATGGAGACCAGATCCAGCAGGTCTTTATGAATATCCTTCTCAATGCCGCAGATGCCATGGCTGGAAACGGTGGGACTCTGACCATTAAAACAGGCTTTAAGGATGGATTGACAGAGGTCTCCTTCATTGATACAGGGGGTGGGATTGCGAAAGAACACCTCTCTAAACTCTTTGACCCTTTTTTTACCACCAAGGAAACCGGCAAAGGAACGGGGTTAGGGTTGGCGATCAGTTATGGAATTATTCAAAGCCACGGTGGAGATATTGTAGTGGAAAGTGAGGTGGGAAAGGGATCTACCTTCCGGATCAAACTTCCAATTGAAAAACAAAATGGGGAGTTAAGGCGATCGGGAGATGTGGGGAATGAAAGAGTGTAGCATTCCGGTTAAAACCGAAACGGAATTCTATCCTTTCGCCCCCAATAAATGGGGGCGCTACCATTTTATGTTCCTCACAAATTCAGCCAAGAGATTTTCACCCTCATCCTCTTTTTCAAAACCGACCATCCCCAGAAGATAAACCCCTTTCTGAAGGACGAAGACTTTTCCCTGATAGGGATCCTCCCCTCTCAACGCCAAAGTCTTAAATTCAATGATACTTCCTGAAAATACATTCCCTTTTTTGGAGAGGTCCTCTTTATAAACCTTCAGAGCGCTCATCGCCTCTTGAGAATCCTTATAAATAGCTAAGAAAAGCTTAAACTCTTTATTCTCAGTTTTCGCTTTTGTTTCATCCTCAGCATCTTTTTTGTCCTTGTCCTCAGCCTTAACCTTAACCTGAGCCTTATTCCAAACCTCCACCTTTTCCTTTGCCCCATCCTTCTCTATATAGATCCCTTGGAAACCCTTTTTTAAGAATTGATGTCCTAAAAGGCCTTCGGGAAAGTATTGAATAGAGCCTGGTTTGAGTCCGTTCTTAGGGAAGTAGTTAATCTCCTTGGGAGGGGGTGAAGGGTCAATGATCCTTGAGGCAATTTTCGTTGCCCATTGTTTTAAGGCTGAGGAACTTGACTCTGTAGCATAGAGCAAGACAAAATACTTACCTTTGTAAAAGAAAGCGGAAGAGTCATCAAGGTATGAATCCAACCCAAAGCCTCCGGGGCGATCCTCATTTCTAAACCTTGAAAATATCCCAAAGGCCTGAAGCACATTTTCCATATCGTAGATGTCCAATTCGATCTGATGTTTTGGGTTCTTCCTGTTTTGATAGATCGCGAAGATCGACTTTTGAAATCCATATTTGAGATAGAGCTCGGCCTGACCATCAATATGTTTAAAGAGGGTCTTCTTGGTATAGGTTTGAGGGCCGTCAATGAGTGCCCATCCGTCTGGTAGATCTTTCTTGGGCATAAGGGACTCCAATGGCACTGCCCATGATGACGCTTCGAACCACACAAATATCCCTGCTAAAATAGAAAGAACTATCAATTTTCGATGAGCCATCACTTTATCCCTCCAAATATTAACTCCGAACTATGAACTCTTGTGCCATCTTGATCTGTGCCCGGACATCTAACCCCCTCCTGCAGATAACGGAGCAGGATGGGCACTCTGAACAATGTTGAATGTCCTGTCTCGTAATCATTTGTGGCGATTCTCTCAGTAGAGAATCATTCTCATATCCATCGTGATACATCACCAGCCTTAATAGATCGCCATGAGGCACCCCATAAGGGCATTCTCCAATGCAGTCTCCGCACATCGTACAGGTTCTTCCCTGAAGGAAGGATTGATACTGTTTCAGTGCATCTAAATCTCCTTTTGAGAAGGAAATCCCCATGACAGCAGCACATTCCTCGATCTGCTCAATCGTGGTCACCCCTGGAACAGCGCAGGATACATTCTGATCCATCAGGACATATTTGAGAGCTGCCTGGTGAGGGCTGAGGCCTCCCATCTTCTCCTTCTTGTACCCCCCTGCCTGAGTCTTCATGGCCACAATGCCTATCCCTGATTTGGCTGCCAAGGCCACGGCCTCTTTCAAATCCTTTGAATGGGTGAAATTATAGGAGACCAAAGCAACGTCGTGAAGATTCGATTTTGCCGCTTCCCTTAAAAGGGAAGCCATGCGGCTATGGGCGGAAAATCCAGTAAAGCGAACCTTCCCTTCTTTTTTCATCTTCGACATGAATTCAAAAAGCACAGGGTCCGAAACTTCTTCCGGAGAAGAGTGACCATGCCATACTAAAACATCGATGTAATCCGTCCTCAATCGCCGAAGGCTCCTCTCCACAGAGGCTCGCATTTTCTTTTCATCGTGAATATGGACCTTTGTCTGAATGAATACCTTTTGCCGCTTTCCTTCGAAGACCTTGCCTACCATCTCTTCGTTACGGCCCCTCATGTAACAGTCTGCGGTATCGTAGAAATTGATTCCGAGATCATAGGCGCGAAGGAGCACAGCCGGATCGCTGCAATTCATCACGCCCATGCTCACAGCTGTTACTTTCAATCCTGTCTTGCCGAGGGTTCGATATTCAAGGGCTGGTTCCTTTTCTGCATGAGCCACTGGAAGGCTACTCCAAAAATGGCTTGACACTACTCCCAAAAATACCGAAGACATATTCTTCATGAATTTTCTTCTTCCCATCTTTTCTGAAAACATCGGATTCTCCCCATCTATTCAAATTTCTTAAATTATACCTTACCCAATTGATTTATCAATCCTTTTCATAGTAAGAAATAAAAAGGCTTGCAAGACCACCCAATGTTATGGTAATAAATGAAAAATTCTCAAGCCGCAAAAGGAGGTCAGTTATGGAAAGAAATGTTTCGAAACTCAGTCTCATGCTGATCTTGGGATTGATGGTCGCCATGCTGCTTCTGCTTTATGGGGAAGACCAATGGGTGTTCGCCCAAGAGAAAAGTAAAAAAGAGACCATTAAATTGCCTCCACCAAGATATGAGAGTAATGTATCCATCGAAAAAGCCTTGCTGGAGAGAAGATCCATCAGGAGTTATAAACAAGAACCGTTGACCCTCAATGAGATTTCCCAAATCCTCTGGGCTGCCCTGGGGATTACAGAACCGAAGAGAGGTTTGAGGACATATCCTTCGTCAAGGAGACTTTTCCTCCTCCAGGGCCATGTGCTCCCAGGAAATGTGACCAATCTCCCAAAAGGTATTTACAAATATCAACCTCAGGGCCATCAACTGATCAAGACAGCGGATGGAGATAAGAAGGCTGAACTGTTTAAGGCCGTCGGTCAGGCTTCCATTAGAGACGCTGCCGTAGTCCTGGTGATCTCCGGTATAACCGAGAAAACTCAAAAGCCAAACCGGAGGGTTCTTGAGGCAGGTCATGCTGCTCAGAATGTTTATCTGCAAGCTTGCTCCCTGAATTTGGGAACCGTTGTAATGGCGGGTTTCATAGAAGAAGAGGTCAGGAAAGTATTAAACCTTCCAGAAGAAGAAGTGCCATTTTATATCATGCCCATTGGCAAAAAATAATCGGAGCCTACGCTTCTTCAACGAGGGGGTAACCTGCTTTTTTCCATGCCTCCACACCGCCGGCGAGGCATCTAACGTTCTCGTATCCCTTTGCGATGAACTTCACTGCCTGACCGGCAGCACTCCCTTCGTTGGGTCAGGCTCAGTAGAAGACAATCTCCTGATTTTTTGACAAGGAAGAAAATTTAGACTTAAATTCATTGAATGAAATCGCTCCTTGAAGTCGCATCTTTCTGAACCTCGATTCGTCTTCGTAGGCGCAGACAAGTAATACTTTTCCTGCTTCTAACTTCTGATGAACTTCTTCTGGAGTGACACGTTTAGGTTCTGCCATGACGTTTTCTCCTTGTTCTAGGATCACCTTTCCCCAATATTCTATATCTGATCTGAGTAAATGATCAATGCTTTTCAAACGGAGGACAGTTCCACGTTTGAAGCTACTGCTTACCGCAGGGACCCCGCCTATCCGGCTTTAGCGGGACGGGGCACTTGTCGGTCGAGGTTTAGCTTATGTTGATTTTATAGGTATCCTCTTTATCGTAAACCTGAGGGCTGTATTCAATCACAAGGGTGTTTTCCAACCCATAGAAGAGATGGCCGCAGCGGGGCTTAACTCTTATTCTGTTTCCTTTTTCAAGAATCTTTTCTTCCTTCTGAAGAGTATCCATATCGATAAACGAGGCTTTTATTTTTCCCTGAAAGACATAGAAGATTTCTTCCTTCTTTTCATGGTAATGGTTACCCCGTGAGTGCCCTTTTTTGATCTCAAAAGCAGCTAAATGGTGCATCGCTTCGTCATAGGCAACCTGAACGAATTCTCCCCTTTCCTCTTCCCATCTTTTTGCCCCCTGGATTTCTTTTGTGTTAGGCAGTTTCTCAATGGTCAATCTGTCCATAATATCCTCATACCTCAGACAAAATTTTCGTGATGGTGTTATCACCCACAAATCATGGGAATAAGTAATCCCCCCGATCCCCCTTTGCTAAAAAAAGGGGGGGGATTTTGGAAATCACAGAAGAACATCCACCAGGAGAAGTTCCGCATCTTCTTCGGCATCAACAGCAACCTTCATATCCTCGCTTAGCTTTGCTGCACCAAGGAGTGGAACTTGATGTCCATTCACCTTCACGGGCCCACCTTCCATCACGTAAAGGTAGCCTCCCCGCTTAACACGGATCCGGTGTTCCACCCTTCGTCCTGCTTGAAGGAAACAGGAATAGACGTCGGCATCTGAAAATATCTTGAGAGCACCTGAATGATTGTTAGAGACCAAGAGGAGGAAACGATTTGTCCGGTTCTTCTTCTCCACTGCCTTCTGCTCCATGGACGGCTTCAGATCTTTTCTTGAAGGGAAAAACCACATCTGAATGAACCGCATTGGCATATCTGGCTTATTATTAATCTCTGAGTGCCACATGCCACTGCCGACAGTCGTATGCTGTACCCACCCTTTCTTGAGGATACCGCCCTTTCCATTCTCATCCTCGTGGCGGAATTCCCCATCAGCGCAGTAAGTCACCACCTCAATCTCCCGATGGGGATGGAGGGGCCATACAGCGCCGGGAGAAAGGGTATCGTCATTGAAAACGCGTAAGGTCCCAAAGTTCATGTATTCCGGATCGTGGTACTGGTCAAAAGAGAAATGCCAACGACCGTGGAAAGTACCATTCTGAATGGCACCATGGGCCTGGTAAATACTTTCTGGTTTTCGAATAACAATTCTGTTTTCCATCATTTGACCTTCTTTTTCTAACCATGAACCCAATCTAATCATTCCCTCTGGATTTGGATTCCTCGGGGATAATCCCGAGATTCAGTTTCTCCGTGCGTCGTATAATCGTCAGCGTTGTTTTTACTCCTACCTTCTCTTCTGTTAATATCTTATGCAGATCATCAATACCAGTAATGGGCTGACCATCAAAACCGACGATCATATCCCCTTCGGAAAGACCGGCTTTCTGTGCCGGGCTACCCTCTTCGATGGATACCACCAGGATACCACTTTCCACGGGCAAACGGTGGAAGCGAACAATCCGGCGATGGAGCTGAACATTTTGTCCCCCCAGCCCTATGTAGCTCCGCCTGATCTTTCCCTCTTTGATGAGCTTGGCGGCAACAAACTTGGCCGTATTAATCCCGATGGCAAAACAGATCCCTTGGGCTGCAAGAATCATCGCTGTATTCACTCCTATGACATCTCCTTGGGACGTGACAAGCGGGCCGCCCGAATTCCCGGGGTTCAGGGCAGCGTCGGTTTGGATGACGTTGTCGATCAGTCGGCCAGACATCGACCTGAGAGAACGCCCAAGCGCACTGATCACTCCAGAAGTGACAGTATATTGGAAGCCGTAAGGGTTTCCAATGGCGATCACCAGTTGACCTACTCTTATCCTCTGGGAGTCGCCCAAGGGCACGGGCACAAGGTTTGGCCCGTTAGTTCTAACGACTGCCAGATCAGTGTCCGGGTCATCTCCTACAATGTCTGCCTGAAAACGTCGTCCATCCGAGAGAGCAACATCGATCCTGTCTGCATGATGCACAACGTGGCTGTTGGTCAGAATAAAACCATCTGGCGTGAAGATGAAACCAGAACCATTACCGCGCAGCTCTTCGGGGAGGCGAAAGGGAGTCGTCTGTTTTCCTTTCAGATTCTTATGAACGTCAATATTCACAACCGACGGACTTACCTTCTCCGCCGCATTGATCACTGCCCGCGAATAGGCATCCAGAAGATCGGCGTCTGAGGGATGGGCGACATCAAGTGTTCGCGCCTCCCCTCCCCTGACTGCTTCATTTGATAGTAGTCGCACGACTTTCTTAGCCATTTTTACGTCTCCTGCAGTCCATTTCCTCAATTTCAGATGAGCTTTAATCAATTACCCCAAACAATAATTTAATCATTCGAAACCATTTTTTCAAACTGATCCCTTGTTTCTTGAAGATGGTTCCTTATTGATTATCCAAGTTTTTTGAATTATGATGCTTTATAAAAGAGGGAATAGATGGAAGAATACAGAGACAAACACGCTCGTTCGGGGATTGATACCCCGCTTCCAAAAATCGAATGTTTCGAAAATCAGTTCAGGAGCTATGAAATTGCAATCTCTATCCCGGAGTATACTTCTGTCTGCCCACGAACAGGGCTGCCTGATTTCGGAACGATTACAATCCGCTATATTCCTGATAAATGGTGCGTCGAATTGAAATCTCTAAAGATGTACGTCCTCGCCTACCGGAATTTGGGGATCTTCTACGAAAATGCGGTCAACCGAATCCTCAGGGATTTCGTCAAGGCCTCCAAGCCCATTCAAGCGGTTGTCACGGGTGAATTCAATGTCCGTGGAGGAATGAAAAGTGTTATCGAAGCTTCCTATCCTCCAAAGAATCGCCCGAAGAAAAGCTAAATAATGGCAGGAACTAAAAAGGTCCTCTTTCTCTGCACAGGAAACTCAGTCCGGAGTCAGATGGCCGAGGGTTTGTTGAATGCTTTCGGTTCCGGTCAATGGAAGGCCCAGAGCGGAGGGGTCATCTCATCCTATGTCCACCCCCTGGCCATTCAGGTGATGGGAGAAATAGGAATTGATATCTCCAAGAAGACCTCTAAATCCATGGATCAATTCATCAAACAAAGATTTGATTATGTGATCACCCTTTGTGACGAGGCGGCCAAATCTTGTCCGAGCTTCGGTGGCCAGGGCAAGAGACTCCATTGGCCTTTTGAAGACCCTGCGGCGGTCATGGGAACCACTGAAGAAAGATTAGCGGTATTTCGAAGGATAAGAGATGAGATTAAGAAAAAGATCGAAGAATTTTTAAAGTCTGAATCTTTTGAACCCATCGATCCGATTGCTTCATTTAAATTTTAAGCTCCAGCCTTTCTCATTAGCCTCTTCCAGGTCTTCTCCACATTTTCTTGAATCACTTCAATTTCCGAATTGGTCAAGTGGCTGAAGCGGCCCTGAAGCTTTAAATACTCTTTTACGGGAACGACATGAGATTCTTCTTGAATGGTGTAAGATATCCCATTCTCGATTTCATAAAGAGGAAAGACCCTTGACCGCACGGCAAGCCTTGAGACCTTGACGGTGAGCTCTGAAGGCATCCTCCAACCTGGAGAACAAGGAGAAAGGAGATGGATAAATCGGGTTCCTCGGATGCTCTTCGCTTTTTCCATCTTTCTTAACAAGTCTTCCGGATAGGCAATCGTAGCTGTCGCTGCATAAGGGATCTGATGATCGGCCATGATCGCCATGATGTCTTTTTTGGGATTTTCTTTGGGCTTCGTGACCGGAGTAGTCGTGGTCCAAGCGAACAGGGGCGTGGCGGAGCTCCGTTGTGTGCCTGTGTTCATGTAGCCTTCGTTGTCGTTACAGATATAAATGAAATCTTCGTTCCGCTCGGCCGCACCCGATAAGGCCTGAAGTCCAATATCAAAAGTCCCACCATCCCCAGCCCATACCGCTACCACAGCCTCATGATCACCCCGAATATCTAAAGCGGCTCTAACACCTGAGGCAGTTGCTCCGCCTGTGACAAAACCAGCATGAACCACTGGAATTCGGAAACTCGAATAAGGCCAAAACCCCGGGATGATGGACCAGCAAGAAGCAGGAAAGACCATGACGGTCTTCTCGCCGAGGGCCTTGAGGGTGAGGCGCATACTCACCGCTGCTCCACATCCAGCACAGGCGAGATGGCCATGTCCAAAATTTTCTGAAAGGGGTATCTCTGTCTTCCTCATTCTTCCCTCACCGCATTGAAAATTGAAAAATGCAAAATCGAGATTGCCACGTCATCCCGTTATCCGGGACTCCTCGCAACGACATATTATAAAGGATGTCATTGCGAGCGAAGCGAAGCAATCCCTTATTTTAGCCACTACTGATTTTGCTTTGATCCTTATCTTTTCAGCCCCAGCCACAAAATCTCCTCTTCAGGACGGGGGTGTTCCGCTGTGTATTGGATCGCTTCTTCAATCAGTTCTGGAGTGATGTCCCTCCCACCGAGTCCTGAGATGAATCCAAAGACTTGAGGCCTCTCCTCTCTCGAATAAAGAGAGGCTCTTAATTCTTGGGCAAAGATGCCTCCCACTCCTGCCGAGAGATTTCTATCAATGACCGCTACCTTCTTTGCTCCTTTAATTTCCTTATAAATTTCTTCAATGGGGAAGGGTCGAAATCTCTTAATCTTTAATCCGGCGACACTGTTTCCTTTCCCAATCAGTTTCTCGATGACGATCCTCGAGGTGCCAGTCACCGTGCCGGAGGTCATCAGAAGAATTTCTGCTTCCTCTTTTCCATATCTCTCAATCGCCCCATACCCGCGACCGAATCGCGATCTGAATTCATCATCCACCTTTTTGGCGACCTCCGGAATCTGTTCCATCGCCTTTTGAATTTTGTATCGAAACTCCAAAAAGTGGTCCGGCGTGGCGATCGTTGAAAAGGCCATGGGTTCTTGAGTATCGATGGGATACTCCGGACAGTAGGGCGGTAAGAAGGCGTCCACCTCCTCCATCGTGGGAATCTCTACAGGCTCGGAGGTATGGGAGAGGACATACGCATCGAGGACAACCATCACGGGAAGCTTGACCGATTCTGCAATACGATAAGCCTGGAGGACGGTATCGAGGACTTCTTGATTATGTTCGCAATAGAGTTGAACCCATCCTGTATCCCGCTGAGAAAGGGAGTCACTCTGATCGCTCCAGATATTCCACGGTGGGGCAATGGCCCGATTGACATTCACCAGCACAATAGGAAGGCGCGCACCAGAGGCCCAATGGAGCATTTCATGCATATAGGCCAATCCTTGAGAGGAGGTCGCCGTAAAGCATCTCACCCCTCCCGTGGAGGCTCCAATCAGAGCCGCCATGGCGGAATGCTCTGACTCCACCTTTAAGAAGACCGTTTTCATGCGACCGCTTGCGATCAGCTCTGATAGCTCTTCAACGATCGTTGTCTGCGGGGTAATGGGATAGGCGGAGATGACGTCGACACGGCTCAAGATCACTCCATAGGCCACCGCTTGATTTCCTGTGATGACCTTTTTCATCTCGCCTCCTCTTTTAACGAAATGGCCCCCCGGGGACATTCGGAAAAACAGATTCCACAACCTTTACAAAAATCGTAATCCACCTGATGGGAGAGGACTTCTCCTGTTTTGATGATGGAGGCATCAGGGCAGAAGACATAACAGTTCTTACATTCAATACAGGTCCCGCAACTGAAACATCTTTCCGCCTCTTCTAATGCGACGCCCTCTGTGAAGCCCGAGGTCACCTCTCCAAATCCTTTGATCCTCTTTTTGACTAAGCCTTTAGATTCCCTTTGCCTTCTTGAAGGTTCAAAGTAGTCCGTATTCAATTCGTCAAAGGTGACAACATGGGGATTCATCAGCCTCTCTTGGGGATGGAGATATCTGAAGATCGAGAGTGAAGGACCATCTCCTATCAGAATTTGACGGAGCGCTTCTTCTGAGTCTTTGCCTTTCAAGTAACAATCCATAGCCAGGGCAGCCTTTTTGCCCGAACCAATGGCATGGGCTACGGTTCGCTGGTTTGAAGTGAGATCCCCTCCTGCGAAGATTCCTTTGATACCTGTGCTTCCATCTCTCTGCGTGAGAACAATCCCTTCTTTCTTCTCCAATCCTTTTGGAAAAAAGGAAACTTCTATCTCTTCTCCTGCTGCAATGATCACACTCTCTGCTTCGAAGAAAAAATTGGAATTAGGAATGGGAACAGGTCTTCTCCGACCACTCTCATCCTTTTCTCCAAGCTCCATTCGCAAACACTCCAACCGTTTCATGCTATCTTTTTGTTGAATACGGATGGGATTGACCAGATATCTTATCTTCACCCCCTCTTCAATGGCTTCCACCATCTCATCTTCAAAAGCAGGCATCTCCTCCTTTGAACGGCGGTAAAGAATGGTCGCCTTCTTTCCCAATCGGATGACTGATCGTGCCACATCGATGGCCGTATTTCCCCCGCCGATGATAGCAATCTTGTCACCTAACTTTACTTTCTTACTTAGGTTGATCTTCTTCAGGAGGCCAAGACCGCTAAAGACACTCTTTCCTCCCTCGCCGGGGATATGAAGGCCTCTGCTTCGATGGGCTCCTGTGGCAATGAAGATGGCTTGATAATCCTTTAAGTCATCTAATTCTAACTTTTCACCAAATGGCATTTCTGTTCGAATCTCCACCCCCAACGCCACAATATTTGAAATCTCCCTATCTAAAACATCTTTCGGCAATCGATAAGACGGGATTCCTGTCCTCAACATACCACCCGCTAAAGAGGAAGATTCAAAGACAGTGATATCATAACCAAGTTTTGCCAGATGATAGGCACAACTCATCCCGGCAGGTCCAGATCCTATAATAGCAATCTTCTCCTTCCTTACTCCTGGTATTTTTTCTATTCTCTTATTCAGGTCTAAAGCAAAATCTGAGACGAACCTCTCCAAGGCATGGATGGCAATCGGTTCATCATAGCTTGCCCGATTACATTTCGACTCGCAGGGATGAAAGCAGACTCTGCCACAGATTCCTGGAAAAGGATTCTCCTCCTTGATTAGATTCCAGGCCCCTTCAAAATCTCCTTGCGATGTCTTCTGTATAAATCCGACAATATCATTTCCCACCGGACAACCGGCACTGCAAGGCGATGTCTTGTCTTCATAAAAAGGACGCTGTGCCCTCCACGCCCCCGTTTTATTCCAGTCCATATCTCCTAAAGAAATGGAAATCATCGGCATTTCAGAGGCACCTTTGAACGTAAACTGTTTTGTCATCTTATCAGCCCTACCCCCTCACCCCCTCCCTCTCCCCGAGGGGCGAGGGGGATAACAATGTTAGAAAAAACCCTCCAAAAATCTCCCCTCCCCTGGCGGGAGGGGAAGAAGGGGAGGGGGACTGAAATTCTTTTTGTCCACCCCTACCCTAACCCTCCCCCGTCAAAAGGGGGAGGGAGATGGTTAGATAAACTTCAAATATCTTTGGCTGGGATTCATTTGAAATTTGGTCCTTCCATATCGCTATGCTCTATGCGCCATGCGCTATGCTATTTAAAACCTTACCTCTTGAAAGGCTTCTCTTGCAGCTTTCGCGTTCTCGTCCTTCTTCCCTGAAAGCTCTTCACGAATGGCCAACGCGATGGAATCGATTCCTACAAGGCCCGTCACCTTTGAAAAGGCTCCTAGGATGGCTGTATTAACAATTGGACTCGTTCGTGAACCTAAGCCGTTCCGGATGGCAATCGAGGTGGCGTCGACCGTAGCCGTTCTAAAACCCTTCAGATCACTAAATACCTCAGGAGGCTGGTGTGAATTGATGAGGATCCATCCATTCGGTTTAAGCCCTGACGTGACATCGATCGCGCCAATCAGCGTTGGATCAAGAACAACGATATGATCGGGTTCATAGATATTGACCCTTAAATGAATGCGTTGCCGATCCACCCTCAAGAAGGCCATGACAGGTGCCCCTCGCCTTTCAACTCCAAAGGCAGGGAAGGACTGGACATAGAGGTTTTCATGGAAAAAGGCGACGGCAAGCACCTTGGATGCCACCACAGCTCCCTGACCACCTCTTCCATGAAATCGAATCTCAATCATTCTCTTTAACTAACGTGCCCCTGCCTACCGCAGGCAGGCGTGACCGTCATCCGTGTCCGAAACCTCAATTTGAAAAGTCCATTTAAAAGCAATTATAAAATTTATCCCGATAGATTAAAAGTCGACCTTGGGCCTCTCCTATTTCAGAAGGCATTCCACATTATCTCCCCTCCCCTGGCGGGAGGGGATGAAGGGGAGGGGGGACCATTCTATTTCACCTCCACCCATCTCTCCCCCATCAAAGGGGGAGAGGAAGAGAAGGCATTGGGTATCAAAAGTCGACCTTCTGCCTCTGCTCCTTCAAGGGTTTGAGATGGCAAGTCTCATTCATCAGCGATAGGATGTATTTCCCATTCCTGTATTGAATGAAGTTAATGGCCGTCGTATCTTGAGTGATCTGCCAGAAATGGGAGTTATCCAGACCGAGGATGGCACAAATCAAAACTTTGCAGATGACGCGGTGAGTAACGAGAATAAGGGTCTTTCCAGGATGATTTCGGATCACCTCTTCTATTGCAGCCATCGCCCTTACTCTGACATCATCCAAACCTTCCCCGCCCGGAAGCCTGACCAGATGGGGCGTTTCCACCCATTGGCGATAGGTCTTACTGTCATTCTCCCGAATCTCTTGATGCGGACGCCCCTCCCATTTTCCAAAGCTCATATCAATTATTCCTTGGAGTGGTTGAACCTTTAGGTCGTGAAATTGGGTAACCTTCTCAGCTGTCTGCCAGGCCCTGGATAGGGGACTCGAGAAAACCCCGTCAATCTCCATTCCCTTGAAATATTGTCCTACCAACTCTGCTTGCTTCAGGCCGGTTTCATCAAGGGGAACATCTGTTCTTCCCCGAAAGATCTCTTCCTTATTCCATGCCGTCTGTCCGTGACGGACAAGGTAGACGGAAGTTATAAGGGATCCCTTTTCCATAGAAATTGTGTTGGAAAATAAGTTGAGACTTTTATCTCGTAAAATTAGCGAACAATTTCTCTTCTAATTGATATCATTCTCAATGATTACTTATTTTCCATACCATTTTCTGATACCGAAATGCAATATCTTTTACCCCCCATCCACCCCTCCCCCTCGAGGGGGAGGGCGAGGGTGGGGGTGATGTCATTTAATCCAACTCGTTTGTTTTAATGTCATCGCTAAACCTCTTCGTTACCCTCTTCTGGAAATTTTACCTTCCCTAAGAGTTAAGAAAAGTGTATATTAGAAACGTAAATTGGCAATGGAGAAAGAAGCCAAAAGTTTTAATTTTGTGAAAAGTATGGCTGCAAAATAAGAAATAATGTTGATGCAGGAGAATGAGATGCGGAAACTTACGGTTGACCTTCTTAAGGACGAGGCTAAGGCTTTCGCCGGAAAGGAATCACGACACAAAGAGGAATCACTCTACGGTGTTACGGACGGCAAAGCGGTCGGCACTTATTTGGAACACAAGTTTCAGGAAGTGCTACAGAGGAAGTATGAGTATACACGAGGTTCTTCAGCGAAAGGTATAGACTTTCCGAAACTCGGCGTTGACGTCAAGGTGACAAGCATGCGGCAGCCACAGTCGTCTTGCCCTTTCAAGTCAGCGCGGCAGAAGATATATGGTCTTGGTTATTCTTTGCTGGTATTTGTTTATGGCAAGAAGGACGACTGAAATACACGAACTGCTACCTTGGACATTAAACACGTCATCTTTATTGAAGGCAGTCAGACCGGAGATTTTCAGACTACGACTGGAATCTTAAAGATTCTGGATAATAAGGGTAACGCGGATGACCTCATCGCATTTATGACGGAGCGATTTCTGCCAGTGGATGATATTCAGGCCAAAAAAACTAGCGGAAGAAATCCTCAGGACTCGGCCGCAAGTTGGTTATCTGACAATTTCAAATGCACTTCAGTGGCGACTTCAGTATTCCAGGGTGATTGCGGAGGCGGGCAAAGTGAATGGCGTTCAGCGCATAGTATGAATATGGCAAAGGTAAAAAGCAAAATCGAATATGGTGATTTCCAGACGCCACGCGTTCTGGCGGACTCGATTGTGGCTTTCCTCCGCAACGCAGGAATATCTCCATCTGTTATCGTTGAACCGACATGCGGGCTTGGGAGTTTTGTCTTGACCGCAATTGAGGGTTTTCACGCCGTCCACCAAGTGTTCGCATACGACATCAAAGCGGACTACGTCTCCGCTTTGCGGAAGACGCTTCGCGATACAAATGGGGTTCATTGTCAAGTGGCTCAACAGGATTTTTTCATCTTCAACTGGAAGGAATTCTTCGCTGCGTTTCGAGGGGAAATCCTTGTCCTCGGAAATCCTCCGTGGGTGACCAACGCCGCCCTCGGGGCGCTTGGAAGCAACAATCTTCCCAAGAAAACGAACTTCCAAAACCGCTCCGGTTTTGCGGCCAAAACGGGCAAAGCGAACTTCGATATTTCGGAATGGATGTTGATCAAACTCCTTGAATCCCTTGATGGTCAACGCGGTTGTGTTGCCATGCTCTGCAAGACAGCCACCGCACGGAAGGTGCTGCGGCATGGATGGGTCAACCGCTTCAACATCGGTCGGGCGACCATCCATCTAATCGACGCAGCCGCGTGCTTCGGTGTTTCAGTTGGCGCATGTCTGCTCGTTGTACATACGGGCGTCCCCGACCTGTCTCCCACGGCGGGAGTTTACTCGGATCTGACCTTCGACCACAAAGTAACTACGTTCGGCCTTATAGGTAGGGAACTCGTCGCGGACGTTGACGAATATAATCGCCTTAGAGACCTCGACGGACTTGCCTATTATACATGGCGATCCGGTGTGAAGCATGATTCGGCTTCTGTGATGGAGTTCAAAAAGGATGGTTCCACTCTTATCAACGGGCTTGGTGAACGCATTGAACTCGAACAGACCTACATGTATCCTTTGCTGAAGTCATCCGACCTTGCCAATGGCAGGCTCACGCCAAAACGCTACGTCCTTGTCACTCAGTGCAGGCCTGGGGATGACACGAAGGCTATTTCAAAGGCTGCTCCGAAGACTTGGTCTTATCTACTGCGCCACGCAGATGTTCTGGATCGACGCCAGAGCATCATCTATCAGAAGCGATCAAGGTTCTCAGTATTCGGTGTGGGGGACTACACATTCTCCCCCTGGAAAGTTGCAATCTCCGGACTTTACAAGAACTGCCGATTCGAGGTCGTCGGCAAGTACCAGAACAAGCCCGTGGTCTTAGACGACACATGCTACTTCATCCCCTGCAGTTCTGAACAAGAAGCATCCTTCGCGTGCCTGCTACTGAATTCAGACCTTGCTAAGCGGTTTCTTCATGCACTCGTGTTCTTTGATGCAAAGAGACCGGTTACCATCGACGTGCTTAACCGAATCGACCTGAAACGAGTCGCGGAGAGACTCGGCTTGGAAAGTGATGCACGCAAGTATTTCCGCGACGCTGCCTTTTTCGAGGGACGTCAAGGTCTCCTCGTCTTTGAAAAACAAGAAAAATATCGAACAAAGGCATCCAGCAGACGTCACGTTCCACCCCGCCGCTGATGCTGGTCCTTTGCATATATTACTGAAGGCAGGTGAAACAATGAAGATTGATATCGACAAGCTTAGCGAGGCAGAGCTCATCGCCCTCAACAACAGGATCGTTGAACGTTTGCGTTTCCTCAATCAGAAGCGCGCACATGAGCAAATGCTGAATTTCCGGATCGGCGACCGCGTCACTTTTCAGCCGGAAGGGCGGCCACCGGTGGTAGGAATGCTGACACGCTACAACAGGAAGACTGTAACCATTATCACCGAGGAGGGGCAGCACTGGAACGTATCGCCACGTCTCCTTCGGAAGGCCGTCTCTGAAAACGCGGACATTACCAGTACCAACGTAGTTCGGCTGAGAAAAGAATAAGCGGCGTCCCCACTTAAGGCTATTCAGCTGATTGGTTATAGCGTCGGCTAATCTTGAGCATTATGGCACTTCCTCCATTCAATTATCATCAGCTTTTCGAAGAATACGGGACAGGAAAAGGATACCAAAGAGGAGAATTCCTCCCTTTCGTAAAGGGAGGGGGGAGGGATTTAGTCTCAGCGTCCATACAATTATCGACTGATTAGAAGTGAGAAATGTTACGCAAATGTTGATAGGGGGCGTTATCATCCTGTTCATTAGCGGATGTGCAAGCCAACCACCGGTGAAAAGTGTTGTCTCTGAAAGAGAAGCTGCCGAAATTCACCTGATGGGAGGAGGTCCATAAGACCCAGAGTCTAGGTTATCCAGTACGTCCAGGATTTCTCAAAACTCTTCCTGAGACCACAGGAAGACAAAGATGAACAAGGACTACTTCCTGTAATCCTTGTTTTTGAATCTCGTCAGGCAATACAATATTTCTAATGGAAATCAATAATAAACCTTTCCCATTAATTTGCAAATTACTTACGTAGAAAATACCTCCTCTCCCCTGGTGGGAGAGGATTGAGGTGAGGGGGATATGAGTTCAATTGTTCACCCCTACCTTCACCCTCCCCAACAAGGGGGAGGGGACTTAGTCATATTTTCATGGTTTGTGGGTGACGAACCCGTCATGTAAAATTTGTTTAAAAATAAAACTTTAAATCTGGGCCTGAAGAGATCATCCAACCGGAAATTCTTGTCGAATTCATCATCAAAATTGTCGAAACCCGTTATCAATCGAAATCTAAGAAGAAAGCATTTACTGCTTCAAAAGGATCGACAAACCATTCCGGTTTAAAACTAAGCCTTAAGGCTCCATTTCTTACAAGAATTGAATTTATCCAACTGTCAAAGGCCTTAATAAGCCAATGAATATTTTAAATAAATCGGCCTGAGGATGCTCAGGAATATGTTTTGAATTCTTTTGAAAATGGATTGGCACAGGAGTTGCTGTCATATCAAATGTGCAGATGTTTCGCTTGGAGATGGAATGTAAATGCTTAAATTTTTGGAAGCGTAAGGAGTCATGAATAAAAGGCCTAAATAATACGTCAAAAGAAGAAAAAGAGGAGAGGAGGTAAGATTTATGAAAAAGGCAATCATTGCATTAGGGTTGGTAATGGTAATGTTTTTTGGTGTTTCATATGTCTATGCGCAAGAGCAGGGTGACCCTCCAAGGCATGGGTGGATGCACGGCGAGAAATCCTGGGGCCAAGGGAAGAGACTTAACCTCACCCCGGAGCAAAAGGCAAGGTTCCAGGAATTGCGTCGAAAGTTTATAGGAGAAAACGCTCAACTCATAGGTGCACTTGTGGTCAAAAGGCTGGAACTCAAGTCACTTTGGACCGATCCAAAAGCTGATTCCCGGGCTATTCTGGCTAAGGAGAGGGAGTTGAGAGACCTTAAAAACAGGATGAAGGACAAGATTGTGCAGTATAGATTGGAAGCTCGCAATTCCCTCACGCCCGAACAGATTGAGAAGCTTGGAATGATGGGAGGAATGGGCTTTGGTTTTGGTCGTGGTTTCCACCACCGCCATGGCCAAGGAATGGGCCACCCTGGAATGTAGCAGTAGGAATGCGCATCAATTGGAATATAAGTAACCTCAAAAAAAGGAACCCAGATGAAAATAATAAACGGGAAAGAACGCGATTTGGATAACAGACTATCGGAAGGGGTCTGAAGCGGATTAAATCAACCTGCGCAGGACCTGGAAGCTGGATGGAGTAATCCGTGAGAAAGATTTTCCAAAGAAAATCGTTTCGGTTCACTCTTTTCATCCTTTTGTTTGCTGTCTGTGTCTATCCCCCTTTTCGGTTAATGACAGAGGCCAGAATTACTGCGGAACGGAAGTGGGAGTGTATTTTCACAGCACTCTCAACTCCATATGAAGTGCCTGAAGTTGATTTCGGAATGTTGCTCATTGAGGCGATAATAGCTATTCCATTAGCCATCGGGATTTCTTTGATTTCTTGCGCTATCAAAACCGCCTTAAGACGAATAAACGTTGAAAGATTAAAAGGACACTATCTCAGCAGAAAACTTTAATTCCATCGAAACAAACGTTTCGTGAAAAATCTGAGACGGGTGGGTATGTCCGCGTTGGGGCGTATTTGTAAATTTTTTCTATTGCCACTAAAAACAAGTTCGGTAAAAGGAGATGAGAAGAGATGGAAAGAAAGAGGATAGTCTGTCTATTTCTTTTTGCTGTTCTTATTCTCGTTTTTTCTTCCTGCCACCCTCGTCATGTTTCAGACGTTAGACCTAACATGACGAAAGAAGAAGTGGTCTCTTTGTGGGGGAGGACAGATCTTATCAGTTTTAGGACTGTTAATGGGAAAGCTGTTGAAACCTGGGAATATCACTTTTCAAACACCGATTCTATCTGTTGGGTCACTTTTTCTCAAGATAGAGTAACGGCTACGGAATGCCGTCGCCCTCCACGAGGTGGATATCGTTACCCATACCCATACTACCCATATTATTACCCATATCCATACCCTTATTACTACCCTTACTACTATCCCTATTTCCGTCATTGGAGGTAACAAATGGCTTGTATGTCCATAAAGGGGGCGTTAAGGCACGGTGGCCTATGAATTTTACTGGTGAGACTCAACAAAAGGGTATCAGCGGATTAGACCACTCCCTGAAAGGAGAAAGAACCCTGCAAGGATAACCCAGGAATCGGTTATGAATTGGGTGAGAAAGATTTTAGGCGAGAATATAGATTTTAACGACATCTTTTTCATCACAATAACGATATATAAAAATTCGGGTGAAATTCTTAGATTTAAGGAGTAAGGGGAATATTGAGAAATAAATCAATATTCGTATTCAACTGTCAAAGAACGTCTGGTAGTTCCAATAGATTAGGTTGTAAAATGCAGAGCGGGTCTTTATTTAACAGACTTCGTAGGAAGACTGGAGTGCGAGAAGACTTTATCATGGTCAGCAAGAGAGTGGAGGTGAGACTAATGAAAAAATTACTTTCCATAGGTGCTACAGTTTTTTTGGTCTTGATACCATTAATGGTTAACGCACAGTCAGAGCAGAACAAACCGGGATCCCCTCCGATTGAACAGAGTTTGGTCCGTGAAGGTTCTTTTGCAATGAAGCTGGCTGAGGCACTGAAGATGGGGCAGGCCAAGAGCGAGGCAGAAGCGGAGAGTAGGCTGGCCTCAATGGGCATCGCGCCACGGAACGGATGGATTGCTGATTATCCGGTGACGCCCGATATTATCGGAGAGGTGCGAAATGCTATCGGTGTGGCACTGGATTCCGGCAAATTAGCGATGAACAAAGACGAGGCGTTGATGGCGGTTCAGGTTCTTATTGATAATCAGTGGAGGCTGGCGGTTGCACCTAATAAAGAACAAGCGAGACAATACGGTGAGTATCCACCTGCTGTCTATGAGGGATATGAAGGGGGATATGAACCATATTATTACCCCTATTATTACCCATATCCATACTACTACGGTGGTTATTACTACCTTGGTGGTTTTGGAGGCAGAGGATTCCGAGGAGGTGGTGGCAGAGGACACCGGTAAAGATAAGGGGTAATGAGGAGGGAATATGCTCTTACTCCCGACTTTGAAACCAATTGGGGAAGAAGATTCGGGATTATTTTTGCCTCCTTTTTCAGGTGCGTAGAGAGGAGGCAAAAAATTCCGGTCTCTTATGGCTCATGATAAAATAGGAGGTGGAAAAAGATGAAAAGAGTTTTATCAATAAGCACTTTCTTCCTGGTCTTTTTCCTGGCAACCGGTATAGCTTCGGCGCGGGTCTTTTTCGGTTTTGGATTCTTTCCCCCAGCTGTTATCGGTCCTCCAGTGATTGTCGCCCCCCCTCCGGCCTACTACCCGTATCCTTACGGTTATCGGGTGTGGGTGCCGGGCTACTGGAATAATATATGGACTGATTACGGTTGGGAGAAAGTCTGGCATCCGGGACATTGGGAGTATCGTCCTTAAAAAGAGAGGTAGTCCATGTTGGATTTTGAAGCCAGGGTCAGAAGCATCGGGCCGCAGCCCTTTTGGATATCGAGCCGAGGCTGAGGAAGGTAAAGGGATATAGATAAATATGTTTTGGATTCTTTTGAAAATGGATTGGCACAGGAGTTGCTGTCATATTAAATGCACAGATGTTTCGCTTGGGGATGGAATATAAATGCTTAAATTTTTGGAAGCGTAAAGAGTCATGAATAAAAAGCCTAAATGATACGTCAAAAAAAGAAAAAGATGAGAGGAGGTAAGATTTATGAAAAAGGCAATAATTGTATGAGGATTGGTAGCTGGATATATCCCAAGAACGATAATTTAGGAACCTCTGGCACTAATGTTGGTACCCATTATAAGAAATGGAGCCAGGGGGACTACCCAAGGAGGTTGTTTTATGAAGAGGAGGATGTTCATAGGATTATTTGTTGGAACGATGTTTCTAACATTGATGGGTCTCTCAAATAGAAGTTTTGCTCAAGTGAATATAAATGTCGGGATAAATGTCCCTCCGCCGCCACCCCTTGTCATTCCTGCACCGCCACCCATGTTCGTAATACCCGGGACATATGTCTACTTTGCCCCCGAGGTTGAAGCAGACATCTTTTTTTACCACGGTTACTGGTACCGGCCCTATCAAGGGCACTGGTATCGATCTGGGAGCTACAATGGGCGTTGGGTTTATGTTGCTCCCCCCAAGGTGCCCACTGTTTTATTAAATCTGCCGCCAGATTTTCGCCGTGTGCCGCCCGGACATCAACGCATCCCACATGAGCAACTTAAAAAGAACTGGAGGACATGGGAGAAAGAAAAGTACTGGGAAAAACATGAGCGTGAACATGGGGAAAGAGAGAGGCACGACTGAGAAAATTGGGGACATAAACGAGGCAAAGGAAACCACGACAATTAAATATAATTGTATTTATGCTCATCCCGAGGCGTAAGGGGTTATTTATCACTTGCAGCATGGCAGCCTCGGGACAGACCTTGTTTTTTTTCTTGCCTTTTGTAAATACAGGATAGTCATTTTAGAAAGTTAGAGGTTTATAGAAGATAGTGGGTGGAGTGGGCCTTGGTTTTGGTCGTGGTTTCCACCACCACCATGGCCAAGGAATGGGCCACTCCGGAATGTAGCAGCGATTAGGATACATATCAATTGGAGTAAGAAAAAAAAGGGGGAGGGAAAACTTTCCCTTTTTCTATATATAGACAATGGGCGAGGTCTCCGGAACCAAAGGCCGTGAGTTCAACTTCCACATCGCCCACCACAATTTTTCATTCTGAGCAGGGGCATACGAATCAATGAAGAAATGGATCGTAGCTTTATTATCCTTACTCTTGATCGCTGTGTTGCTCTTGATCTCTAGCCCTTTCAACATCTTCAAACCATCGATGACCAAAAAGGAGAGTAAAGAGAAGCCCGGAATTCTTCTTACCCAGGACGAGAAAAAAAAGGAGCAGACCGATCCTCATCTCATTTTGGTCTTAAAGAGATTGCGCGAGAAACTCGATGAATGGCTAAAATCGCTCAACGACCGGATCGAGAGTGAAGATATCACCCGTTTAGAGGCTCGGTTCTTAGAGATTTTGAGAAGTATCTTGGAATGGGTGAGAGAGAAGGTCGATGCAAAGATCGAATCTTATGAAAAGGAAGAACCCCAGAAAAAAGAAAGAGGATTGTTTAGGGAGACTCACCAGAGAGTGTTTCCATTCTTCGAAGTAGGATGAGAGAAGAAAAGGTATTCATTCCGTCCAATGGGATCCAATTGGAGGACTTCTTGAGCAATCATAAGGCTTTTCTTGTTAAAGGGTTTATCAATCGTCTGTGGACGGTTTCAACCAATACGGAGAGAAAGATTGAGATGGTTTTAGACTATCCTGGTTATGAGATCCGGATTTCAAATTAAAAAAGAGGAAAGAGAACAATTGAGAGAGGCAACTTATGAACATGAAAAAGTCTTTGATCTTCTTGATTGTTGTGTTCTTAAGCTTTTTAATATCCACCTCAGTCTGTTTTGCCATAGGTGATGACCAGTATAGCCGTTCATCGCTTAAAGACCTTAAGAAAGTATCTGTGGTTGTACAAATTGAAAAACCGTTGTCTGAGGATTTTAAGAAAGTGGGTCTTACTGAAGAAAGAATCCGAACTGGCATAGAGCTGAAACTTCAGGAGGCAAAGATCGATGTTGTATACGCAACGGATTTAACTCCGGAGGCCCCGATTCTGCACGTGGAAATCGATGGGTCGAATAGAAACGGCAAAACCTTTTCATTTCTTATTGAAGTTGAATTATGGCAAAAGGGCTTTTTGAAGCGAGACCCTAAACTTGAGGTGATTGCTGGAACATGGTCCACAGGAGTTTTTGGTTCAGGACTAGCCTCAAATATGGCAAACGACATGATGAGATTGATTAACAGTATGATGGACACCTTTGTTAAGGCTTACTTGTCAGTAAATCCTTAAGGAAAACTCCTTGGATCATCATCCTTTTGATTAAAAAGAGAACTTTATCGGAGCATTCATGCGTTTTCTGGATTTTCCACTTTTTAAGAAATCTTCATATAAATTTAATACCTGTTTAATCTTTCTTTTGGGATATTCCTTAATGATTTATAGCGAGAGATTACATCTGAAAGATGAGGAAATTTTATCCCGGAAAACTTGATCCATGGTCCCTATTCTGAGTAATAACGATAAATCGTCAACTGCCGGCCAGAAAGGGAAGCGATTCAATAATACACAGAGGGGAAAATAGTGATGTATGGAAAATTCATCGGAATCCTCGTTTCCATGATTATAGGAGGATTACTTACAGGAACAGTTTACTCTGCTGATACAAAGATTGGATCGGTTGATATGCAGAAGGCAGTGAATGAATGTAATGCAGGGAAAGAGGCCAAAAAGGTACTCACCAAAGAGGTGGAAAAATTCCAGCGCCTCATCGCTGAGAAGCAGAAAGAGATTCAAGAGATGAAAGAATCTCTGGAAAAACAGGGTCTGATGCTGAACCCTGAAACGAGGGTAGCAAGAGAAAAGGAGTTACAGGCTAAAGTTCGAGATTTTCAGAGATGGGGGGAGGACGTTCAGAATGAGGTCAATCAGAAACGGATTGAGGAAGAGAGGAACATTTCCATCGGCCTTATAAAGGTAGTTCAAGAGATTGGGGCAAATGAAGGATACACCTTCATCCTGCAAAAGAACGAGAACATTGTGCTCTTTGCTTCCAAGCCTACTGACATTACAGATCAGGTCATTAAGGCCTATGATGTCGGGAAGAAATAGGACTAATAAAGGTTATAAGGATAAAAGGGGATGGATATTAAGGTTAGAAAAATTATGATTCCAGTTCTGGAATTGACAAAGAGAAAGAAAGGAGATGGGAAGGGATGGGAAGGGAGAGGATTATTTGTCTATTTCTTTTTGTTGTTCTTATTTTCGTTTTTTCTTCATGCCACCCTCGTCATGTTTCAGATGTTAAACCTAACATGACGAAAGAAGAAGTGGTCTCTTTGTGGGGGAGAACACCCCTTATCACCGATAGGACTGTTAATGGGAGACCTACTGAAACCTGGGAATACCATTTTTCAAACTCCAATTCTATTTGTTGGGTTACTTTTTCTCAAGATAGCGTCGTGGCTACGCAATGTCGCCCTCTACGAAGGGGAGGGTATGGGTATTATTACCAGTCGGAGCGGAACAAACCGGGATCCCCTCCCATTGAAAAAAGCTTGGTCCGCGAAGGTTCTTTGGCAATGAAGCTGGCTGAGGCACTGAAGATAGGGGAGGTTAAGAGCGAGGCAGAAGCGGAGAGCAGACTGGCCCAAATAGGTATCGCACCCCGTAACGGATGGATTGCTGATTATCCGGTGACGCCTGATATTATCGGTGAGTTGCAAAATGCTATTGGTGCAGCAGTGGATTCCGGCAAATTAGCGATGAAGAAGGATGAAGCAATGAAGGCGTTTGAGGATCTCATTTTGGATATCGAAAGTCAGTATGCTGGAGTTGAGCCGCCCCCCGAGGGGCAACCCCCTCCTGAACCATATTATTATTATCCATACCCCTATTACCCCTACTACTACCCTTATCGCCGTCATTGGAGGTAACAAATGGTTTGTATGTCCATGAAGGGCTTGTCTGAGGGGGAGATATCGAGATACTCCCGAATGCAGAGCCAAGAAGAATCCTTATCTACCTTTACAAAATGGGCTGACAAGAGGTCGGAGGCCAGATGAAGAAAAGAGAAAGATTTTAGGTGAGAAATAGATTTTAATGATCTTTTTATCACAATAACGACAGATAAAAATTCAGGTGCCAAACATGATTATGAGACGAATGGGGCTTGCCTTCCTTGTCTTCTCTCTCCTCGTAGGGATATGTGCTGGAGCGGAGGAAAACATTTACAAGGTCATGATCCTTGGAAATGTAAAGGTTGAAGAAGGGGTCATTCGAGGAGCGATCAAGAGCCGGGAGGGAGGTCCCTTTTCTGTCGAGAAGGTCCGTGAGGATCTACGATCTATTTTTGATTTGGGTTCCTTCACCGATGTTCAAGTGGACATCAAATCGACCCCTCAGGGCAAAGAAGTGATCTTCATTGTCGCGGAAAAGCCTTCGATCAAAGAGATCTTGATCAAGGGAAATGACAAGGTGAAGCTGGACGATATCAAAGAGAAGATGACCCTCAAGACACGCTCGATCCTCAACCTCGAAAAGGTGAAAGAGGATTCGGAACAGATCCGGAAACTTTATTTCTCGAAAGGTTATTATGGGGTCAAGGTGGAATATAAGGTCGACTATCTGGAAACCAATGAAGCCATAGTCACTTTTACAGTCTCGGAAGGCCCTAAGGGACATATCCAAAAAATAGTCTTCAAGGGGAACAAGCATATTAAAACCTCCGAATTGAAGAAGGGGATGACGACCAAACGGAGGAATATTTTTTCCATCATCACCAAGACCGGGACCTTAGATGAAGATGTTCTTAAAAATGACCTTCAACTCCTGACCGCCTACTATTATGATCATGGGTATCTCGAAGCGAAGATCTCTGAACCCAAGGTCGATCTCTCCAACCCGAAAAAGATCCGGATCGAGATTGGGATTGTGGAAGGACCTCAATATCATCTCGGGAATATCGACTTCAAAGGGGATCTCCTCACCACCAAAGAAGCCCTCTTCAAAGTTCTCAAAATAAAGCGGGGAGACGTCTTTAGCAACACGGCCATTCGAAAGGAGGTCAATGCCCTCACGGAAAAGTTTGCCAATCAAGGCTATGCTTATGTAGAGGTCAACCCTGAAACCTCCGTGGACAATAAGAATCTCTTAGTCCACCTCACCTTTGAAATTGAAAAGAAGAAAAGCGTCTATTATGAAAAGATTCAGGTCGTTGGGAATACGAAGACCCGTGACAAGGTGATCCGCAGGGAGCTCCGGGTGGCCGAAGGAGACCTTTACAACGCTACCGATATGAATTATAGTCGCGACCGACTGAAAAGGACAGGGTTCTTTAAAGAGGTGGACTTTACCACCAGCCGTGGGAGCACCGAAGAAAAAATCAACCTTGATATCAAAGTCGAGGAGGCTCCGACAGGTGCCCTCAGTTTCGGAATTGGGTATAGTACCATCGAGAGCGTCGTGGGCTCTGCCTCGATCTCCGACCGCAATCTCTTCGGTTTGGGCTATTTTGGAATGTTGAAGTTCAGCCTGGGATTTGAAACCCAAAGTGCTCGGTTGAGCCTTACAGACCCCTATTTTTTGGGATATCCTTATGCGGCAGGTTTTGACCTCTATCACGAAAGGGTGGAGATCTTCACAACTTATTCCTGGAAAATTACAGGAGGGGATATCCGTTTCGGAAAGGAATTGACCGATAAGATTCGCATTGATGCGATGTATAAATTGGAGAACGTCGATGTCTATAATGTGGCAAGTGATGCCTCGATCTATATCATAGACCAGCAAGGGAAGAGGACGACCAGCGCCATTGCTTTAACCCCTTCCATTGATACCCGTGACGACTTCTTCAATCCTCGTCGGGGAGGTCGACACAGCCTTTTCAATTCAAGACGCAGGAGGGTTTTTAGGAGGGGATAACTATTTCGTCAAGGTATTGGGACAGACCAGTTGGTTTTTCCCGTTACCTTTAAGAACAACCCTCAATCTTCGTGGCCAGGCCGGGTTCATTTCTCCTTATAGTGGAAAGCATTTACCGATCTATGAAAAATTCTTCGTCGGAGGTATCAATACTGTCCGAGGCTTCGAGTACGGAATGGCGGGGCCTGTCTATAACCAACCGGAGATCCCCTTGGTGCGAAAAAGATGGTGGTCTTCAATGTGGACTGGATCTTCCCTTTGTCCCGTGAGATTGGCTTGCAAGGAGCTTTGTTCTTCGATATCGGGAAGGGATTTGATAAGTTTAGCGATATCACCCCGTTGAGATTCGGGGCGGGGCCTGGAATTCGTTGGTTCTCTCCGTTTGGCCCGATCCATATCGACCTGGGGTTTAACCTCAACCGCAAAAAAGGGGAGAAAGGGCAAGTGATCGACTTTACAGGTGGATCCGTTTATTAAAAAATTTGTATCGTGCAAACCTTAATCTAAGAGAGAGGAGAAATGAAGATGGATGGAAAAAAGTTGGGTGTTGTCACAGGTGTTGCCGAGGAATGATCTTGTTGGGATGGTACGGGTCGGTTTGGGCTGCGGATTTAAAGGTGGCTTACGTCGATATCCAGAAGGCGATCAACGAGTGTAATGCCGGCAAGGAGGCGAAGAAAGTGATCACCAAGGATGTAGAAAAAATTCAACGTCTCGGCGCCGACAAGCAGAAGGAGCTCCAAACCATGAAAGAATCCTTTGAGAAGCAGACCCTCATGCTGACTCCGGAGGCCAGGGCACATAAAGAGAACGAATATCAAAGCAAACTTCGGGAGTTCCAGCGCTGGGCGGATGATACCCAGAATGAGATGAATCAGAAACGGATGGAGATGGAGCGAAACATCTCCACCGGGCTCATCAAGGTGATTCAAAAAGTGGGGACAGAAGAAGGTTACACCTTTATTCTGGAAAAGAACGAGAGCATTGTGCTCTACGCGTCCAAAGCCATCGAAATTACCGATCGAGTGATCAAAGCGTTTGATGCCCAGAAGAAATAATATGACCCAGAAATTCAAAATCCAAAGTCGCCAGTTCAATAGAATCCCTTGGGAATCCATTAAACCTGAAGGAGTTACGGCAAAACTTTCAGGTGTGCATGATGGGACTACTTCTCCTAAATTCCCACAAATTGGTTTGATTTTCAAGATCAGATGCACTTTTATCTTTGGATTCAAAATATCGTCTGCCGATATCCTCATCGCGAACGATGCGGTCTTCAACTGCCCATCTCTGAGAGTTCCAAACGTCTATGGTTCTGGTCTAAGCGGGCTTGAAGGATTAAGGAGGAAGTTAGAAAAATGAGCGGAGGATCACAGTATGGTAGGCTATGGATGTTACTGGCGAGACGCAACAGAAGGGTATAAAACATATTGGGACACTCCCTGAAAGGAGAAAGCGATTAAGTATGAAAAATAAATATGTGAACAAATTATTGTCTGTTACCGTTATTACACTTTTACCTCTATTGGGTTGTGCAAGCACCAAATACCTCCCTTCAACCTCTGGAACCTATCCTCCTACAAGTAGTGCGGTGGTCTATTATTGGGACAAACCAGATAGACCTTATATAGAGATGGGGACGATTAATGTCAAGGCACACAGCGAGACTGGGATGTTGGAGAAGTTCAAACAGAAGGCAATGGAAATAGGTGCTGATGGAGTCTTTATAAAGTCCATGGATAATCAGT
The DNA here is from genome assembly GCA_963827685.1 of uncultured delta proteobacterium. GTDB lineage: Bacteria > Desulfobacterota > BSN033 > BSN033 > UBA1163 > UBA1163. Next base: position 262,629 of record CAWHBU010000006.1, read on the forward strand.
TAAGGTTCGGTACCCATATATGGTTTTTACTACTGGCCTCTATTCGAGCAGAGGGTGTCGCAATAAAATTTAAAGATACATCACCCGAGAAATAGGCAAAAAAAGCAAGAGGGATAAGTAACGGAGGCAATCGTGAAAATGGCGGCGAAGTCTGTATTAAATAGTGTGCGAAAGTTAGGATTTAACCTTTCAGAAAATGTGAAGCACGGTATTGACTTGTTCCTGTAGTTCGCACATCTAAAATTTGCTATAATAGTGCAGATTAATCAGTAATGAACCAAGCTAAAAAGCAATTTCCGATCACTAGTCAATCAGTTATCAGTTACAAAATTAGGTTTTAGATTTGGCTGGAATTTGTTTTATGATAGAACGCAAAAAAACAATAGGGAGGTGAAAAAATGAAAAAACTGATTGTTATCTTTTTGGTGGTTATCTTCGCATTAGGCGTATCCATCCTCGCCTATGCACAAAACCCCGAAGCAGCAAAGCCACAAGAAAAAGTGTCTATTGAAGAGAGGAAAGCAAAGATAATCTCGTCAATTGACGAACGCATTAAGATGCTTCAAGAAGAAAAGGCCTGCGTTTCTGCTGCAAAAACACCTGAGGATTTAAGGAAATGCAGAGAAAAATTCAGGGAAGAAAGAAAAGGGTCTTGGGAAGAGAGGAAAGAGCAGAGGAAAAAACAATTCTCTTCAAGGTATTGTGTTGCTTAGGACAAAGCGGTAGATAAAAGGCCGCCGCTATGAAACATCAAAACCACAAAAAATCATTATCAGTATCCTGAATAATATATGTGGTTTAATACCCATCCTGTAAAATGGCAAAATGGGATGATCCTATTTAGCGGCGGAAGGGGGCAAACTGTAACCTGTCTGAGATAATTATGCGACGAACAGTTGGAATCACGATCCTGGTAGTTATCGGGCTGGTGGTGATCGGTGGCGTTGGGGTGTGGTGGTTCCGGACCAAAGGGGACAAGGGGCCGAGGTTACGCACGGTGCCGGTGAAACGGGGCGATCTGGCGGCGACGATCAGCGCAACGGGCACGGTCGAACCAGAGGCAGCAGTGGACGTGGGCGCTCAGGTTGCGGGGGTGATTATCGCCTTCGGCAAGGACAAACACGGGAGGGATATTGACTGGGGATCGGTCGTGGATGCGGGCACGGTACTGGCGAAAATTGACGATTCACTATACGCCGCTGCCGTGGAAACTGCTAAGGCCCAATTCCAGCAGGCCGCCGCCAACAAGATCAGCGCCGATGCCAATGTGCTCCAGATGAAAGCGAGGTTGCTGCAGGCCCAGGCGGACTGGAATCGGGCACAGAAGCTCGGTCCATCCGACGCGTTATCACAGAGCGCTTACGACCAGTACCAAGCCAATTACGAGGTCGCCAAGGCCAATCTGGCGGCGGCCGAGGCCGCCGTCGAGCAAACGAAGGCAGCGGTGGCCCAAGCAAAGGCCAGCCTCACCACCGCGCAGATCAATCTCGGTTACTGTACCATCAAGTCGCCGATCAGAGGTGTGATTGTTGACCGGCGAGTTAACATCGGCCAGACAGTCGTGTCCAGCCTGAGTGCGCCGAGTCTGTTCCTCATTGCGAAAGACCTTAAGCGCATTCAGGTTTGGGTGTCGGTCAACGAAGCCGACATCGGCAGCATTTCTAAAGGCCAGCCAGTGACGTTCACCGTGGACGCGTATCCCGACCACGTATTCCAAGGGAAAGTCGGCCAAGTTCGGCTCAACGCGACGATGACGCAGAACGTCGTCACTTACACCGTCGAGGTGGATACCAACAACGACGACGGCAAACTGTTGCCCTACATGACAGCCAACGCGCAGTTCAAGATCGGCCGTCGGCAAGGCGTGCTGCTGGTTCCGAATGCGGCGCTGCGTTGGTCACCGCGGCCCAACCAGATCGCGCCGGCACCTCGCCAAACGCCCCACGCTCCGGCCGGCTCCTCGAGCCGGGAAAGTGCCGGTAGGCTTTGGCCCCATGGGTGTGCCGCTGGCGCATGGAACCATATGGGTCGAGCAAGGCAAATTTGTCCGGCCTGTCCGCGTGAAAACCGGGCTGACTGACGGCACATTGACAGAGGTCGAAGGTAAGGATTTGACCGAGGGCCTGCGCGTGGTCGTTGGGGAAGCGACGCAGGAAGCCGCAGTCGGCCCAAGCGCTGACCGGAGTCCGTTCACGCCCCAAATGGGGCGGGGGCCACGTCAAGGCCAGAGTCGCCCGGACGGTCCGGGTGGTGAACGCTGATGTTGGCGGAGGAGTGACCCGATCATGGATTTGATCGAACTGCGGGACATTCACAAGACGTACCATCTCGGTGAGGTGGATCTGCCAGTGCTCAAAGGCGTATCGCTGAACGTCGCCCACGGCGAACTCATGGCGTTGATGGGCGTCAGCGGCTCCGGCAAAAGCACACTGATGAATATCCTCGGTTGCTTGGATCACCCGACTTCAGGCGAGTACTGGCTGGACGGCCACGAAATCTCCGGGCAGACGGCAAAGGAACGCGCCCGGCTGCGGAATCGGATAATCGGGTTCGTTTTTCAAAACTACAACTTGCTGCCGCGCACGACGGCGTTGGAGAACGTCTTGATGCCGCTGAGCTTACACCAAGGAGAACCTCAGTGAGCATCAAAAGAAACAGCGCGCCGCCGAGTTGCTCCTGAAAGTTGGCTTGGCGGATCGCATTAATCACCAGCCGTCTCAACTTTCCGGCGGCGAACAGCAGCGCGTGGCGATCGCCCGGTCGCTGGTCAACCGGCCACGGGTGCTCCTCGCTGACGAGCCGACCGGCAACCTCGACTCGCGCACCAGCGAGGAACTCCTCCAGATGTTCCAGCAGCTCAACAGCGCCGACGGCATCACCATCATCCTCGTCACCCACGATCCCGGCGTGGCACAACACGCCCAGCGGATCATTCGCATCAAGGATGGCCTCATCGAGAGCGGCACGGGTCCATCCAAACCCGGAGGTGCCGCATGAAATCGTACGGCATCCTGAAAACGGCTTCAGGCGCGCTCCGGCGCAACGTCATGCGCACGATGCTCACCACGCTGGGCATCGTCATCGGCGTTGCAGCGGTGATCACGATGATGGAGATCGGCAAGGGCGCAACCATCGCCATCCAGCGCACCATGACCAGCATGGGCGCCAATACCCTGGTTATCTTGCCCGGAGCCGCTAACACCGGTGGCATCAACTACGGGGTCGGCAGCATGATGACGTTGACGCCGCAGGATGCGGATGCGATCATCAAAGAGTGCCCCGCCGTCGGTAGCGTGGCGCCGATCGTGCGCGCCCGCACACAACTGGTATACGGAAACCGCAACTGGGTGCCGACATACATCTACGGCACCACTCCGTCGTTTCTGCAGGTACGCGATTGGACCGATATGGACGAGGGTGAAGCGTTCACCGAGCATGACGTCCGCAACTCCAGCAAAGTGTGCATCGTCGGCCAGACAATCGTAAGGGAGTTGTTCGGCGGCCAGTCGCCCATCGGCAAGGAGGTCCGGGTCCGGAACGTGGCGTTTAAGGTCATCGGCGTGTTGGGGAAAAAAGGCGCGAACATGATGGGCATGGACCAGGACGATATCCTGTTGGCGCCCTGGACGACCATCAAATATCGCGTGGTCGCTTCCTCGCTCGGCGCCGCCAACCAGAGTGCGACCAACACGAGCATCAGCACCGAAGTCAATACGCTCAGCCAAATTTACCCGAACCTCCAGCAGAATCTTTACCCGGTTCCGTCAACCACCGAGCAGGCCGACGTGCCGCAGCCGATCCGGTTTACCAATGTGGACAATATCTTGACCGCCGCGAGGTCGACCTACCAGATTCCTTCTGCCATCCAGCAGATCACCATGTTGCTGCGCGAACGTCACCGCCTTCACACCACCGATCCGAATGATTTCAACGTTCGTGATATGACCGAGATTACCAAGGCGCTGACTTCGACGACAGAGTTGATAACCAAACTGCTGTTGTGTGTGGCGATGATCTCGCTGGTGGTCGGCGGCATCGGCATCATGAACATCATGCTCGTCTCGGTCACCGAACGAACGCGTGAAATCGGCCTGCGCATGGCGGTGGGTGCCGAGCCGGGCGACATCCTGCGGCAGTTTTTGACCGAGGCGGTCGTGCTGTGCCTGCTCGGCGGCACGGTGGGCGTTCTACTGGGCCGCGGCAGTTCGTACATTGTGTCTTCGGTATTGCACTGGCCGACGGCAGCTTCGGTCGGGGCGATCGTGGCTGCTGTGGTCGTGTCGGCCAGCGTTGGCGTTATTTTTGGCTTCTATCCGGCGTGGAAAGCGTCGCGGCTCGATCCCATCGACGCGCTTCGGTATGAATGAGGTAGCACTGATGAATGAGAAAGAACAACCGCGCTCCGTTTCGGTCTTGGTAGCGGCGGTGGGTTTAGCCGTGTTGGTAGTAAGCGGGTGCATGGTCGGCCCGAATTATCATCCGCCGCAACCGACAGTCCCCACTACATGGGTCGGCGTGACGGAGACGCCGACTGGCCAACCGTCTGTGGCCACTGCGCAGCCAGCCGACCTCACGCAGTGGTGGCAGCAGTTCAACGACCCGACATTGACCGCGCTGGTCGAGGAAGCGGTGAAGACGAACCTCGACCTGCGGCTTGCCGAGGCGCGCTTGCGCCAAGCCCGCGCCACGCGGGGCGTAGCCGTGGGTGGTTTGTGGCCGGCGGTCACTGCCTCTGGCAGTTACCAGCGATTGCACACGGCGGGCGTCACGCCGGACAACCAAGTACAAAATCTTTATCAGGCGGGTTTGGACGCTGTGTGGGAACTCGACCTGTTTGGCGGCTACCGCCGCAATGTCGAATCCGCCAACGCCAACATCCGGGCCGCGATCGAAAATATCCGCGACGTGCAGGTCAGCCTTATTGCCGAAGTGGCGCTCAATTATATCCAACTCCGCGGTTACCAGCAGGAGATCCTGATCGCGCAAAACAATCTGAAAGCCCAGCAGCAAACCTCTGAGATCACTCATAAACGATTGGACGTGGGTTTCGCCAGTGCGCTCGACGCCGCCAACGCCGACTCTGACGTCGCGACGACTGAGTCTCAAATCCCGGTCTTTGAAACCGCCGCGCAACAATCCATCTACGCGTTGAGTGTGCTGTTGGCCCGGCCGCCGGCGGATTTGTTGAAGCAGTTGTCGCCGACGGGCAACCTGCCCAGCGTGCCAGCGCAAGTCCCCGCCGGTTTGCCGTCGGACTTGCTGCGGCGCCGGCCCGACATTCGCGAGTCTGAGGCGCAACTGCATGCCGCCACCGCCCAAATCGGTGTCGCTATCGCTAACCTCTTTCCTAGGTTTTCACTAACCGGCACGGTGAACTGGCAGAGCAACCTGCTGCGCACGTGGTGGACTGAAGCCAGCCGCTCGTTCGGCGTCGGTCCCTCGGTGAGTTGGCCGATTTTCCAGGGCGGCGCGATTGTGTCGAACGTACGTTTGCAGAAGGCGCTACGCGACCAGGCGTTCATCGCGTACCAGAAAACAGTCCTGGCGGCGTTTCAGGATGTCGAGAATGCGTTGATTGCGTTTGCCAAGGAACAGCAGCACCGCAAGGCGCTTAACGACGCCGTTGTCGCCAACCGCAAGGCCGTGGACTTCTCATTGCAGCTTTACACCGAGGGCCAGATCGATTTTCTCAACGTGCTCAATGCCCAGCGTTCGCTTTACGCCTCCGAAGACGCGTTGGTGCAGAGCGAGCGGAACATCGCCACCGATCTCATCGCCCTCTACAAAGCCTTGGGCGGCGGTTGGGAATCCGTGCCGTTTGGTAAGTTGGACACTACTCAGGGAAAATGATAGCGTTTGAGTTCACAATTGAGTGGGTGTCTCCACAGATACCAAATCGTTAACGCCTCAATGCTTAGAAGACCGCTTTACGGGCTGCCCTCTTTATGCACATTTCTAATCGTAATGGTTGACATTGGGGGTTGTATTAGATTGAAGAGTAGTGAAATGCTCAAAACGAAGCTTCATTAGACAATGGAGGGGCGACTTTTCAGGATGGGCCTTTGCCATGCTTTTCCAAAGAAATAATCCAAGACTTTTTTTGAACTCTTTTCTTTTACTGCTGAGAGCTTCCCATTAGAATCTTTTCTGAGACTGAAATAAGACCGTTCATCAAAAATCATTAGCAGCAAATCCCTCCATGTCATTTCCTCACCCTTGGTCTTAACCTTCTCTTCTAACGTTCGATAGAGTTCTCCCCATGTCATTCCCTCATCCAACTCTTTCCCGTCCATCCTTCCTTTGATAAAATTGATGACCCTTGCCAGACGAAAGAGGGTTAATAAATCGAGCCGATTAAATTCCTTTGTCTCAATGGGAAAGGCGCTTGACCGCCACTGGACTGAGTGAAAAGGAAGGATACCCTCCTTGTTACATCTCTCAAAAAGAGAAGTCCCGGGAGTGGGGTAATAGATGCTCGGTCCGATGAGGACTTTTTTCCCCATCAGGTAGATTAAGGTATCCACCATCTCCTCAATAGTTTGGCCGGGCATTCCCAGGATGGCATAGGCAATCACGTTAAGGCCGACCCGCTCTGCGTCTTCGAGAATCTTATCGAACTCAGTCATTGTCTTAGGTCTTCCCATCCTTTCTTTCGTTGAAGGATCTGTGCTGACATAGGAAAGATTGATGGTCTTAAACCCTGCCTTTTTCATTAATCCAAGAAGCTCCTCGTCCAGAGAGGCAAAGGAGATTCCATTCATCGCAGAAAGTTCAATCTTTTCTTCTCCAAACTTCTCGATAATGAGATTCATCAATTGCTTCGCCCGCTGCTGATCAAAGGTGAAATTGTCGTCTTCAATATCAAAAATTTGGATGCCATATTGCTTCTGACACTCCTTCATCTCTTTAAGTATGGCCTCCGGAGTTCGAGTCCTGAAAGATGATCCCATGACAAGATGAGCTGAACAGTAGGCACATCCATGTGGGCAACCCCTGCTGGTGATGATCATCGTGGATCGTTTCTTTCTCATCCGATATCGATCCAGATCGAGCAGTTCCCTTGCAGGATGAGGAAGGGAATCGAGATCTTGGATGAAATTCTGAAGAGGGTTGGTTCGTATTTCTCCATCTTTTCGATATCCAATCCCATCGATCTTTTCAACCTTATCCACTTTTCCTTTCCCAATCTGTTCTAAAAGAAGAGGAAAACGGCCCTCCCCTTCCCCTAAAATCACATAATCAAGGAAGGGACTTCGTAGAACACCTTTTGGATCGCAACTGACATGGGCTCCTCCCATGACAACAATTTTCCTTCTATCCCATTCTTTTATGATCTGAGCAATCTCCAACGCCTCACCATGATAGGGTGTGAAGGAAGAGGAGATCCCGAAAACATCAGCCTTCGAATCTTCGACCCTCTTTCGGATATCGTCCCAACCCATTCCAAAATGGTAATAACCTGAATAGAGCTTGAAGGGACTTTGATCATTGAAGGGATAGAAATCCCGGAGGTATGAAAGCTCGGAGGGAATGGGAATCGACTTTTTCGTTTCTGTCTGACAATCAAGAATCTCTACATCGTGGCCGTGATTTTTTAATGAGGCAGCGAGGTATGCCAAACCAATTGGTTGCGTCCGAATAGAGGTCTGATAGAAATCCTGAATGGGCGGCTGAATGAGAAGGATTTTCATGGTCTTTAACAAAACCGACCCAAAAATTATATTAAACCAAGCGCCGATTGTCCATTTCTGGAATGTGGACGATACGGGTCAATTGGTAATCGATAAGGTGGTATGTCCGCTATTTGTCTGGATTTCGGCCACTGACCGGGCAGGTCTTTTCGTAATTTATCATTAATCAATTGATTTTTTAATGAACTGTGATCATATTTAAACTGAGAGGTAGTAAATTTTGACAGATAGGAGGTGGGTAATATGGTAACTGATCTTGTTTGCGGTTCAAGCATTGATGAGAAGAATGCAGGAGCATCTTACAATTACAAAAGGCAAACCTATTACTTTTGTGGAGCGCCATGTAAAGATGAATTCACAAAGGCCCCCGCTAAGTTTCTTAAGAAAAGAAGCTAACTCTAGCATTTTGAGATGATCAAGGAAGGGCGGGAGGACAGACGTTTTCCTGTCCTTTCCTATCCTCTTCCTAAGGACGGGATTTCAATACTCGCCAGACTAAGTCAACCTTAATTTGATCCTCATCACTCTCTCATAATTATCCATGTCGCAATATTCGAAACCGAGCTTCCTGTAGAGCTTAATGGCTATGAAGTTTGTTACGTTTACTGTCAGCCAGACTGAGTCGAAACCGAGCTGCCTGAACTTTTCGAGGGTGAGCCGCGTCAGCTCTGTCCCGATACCGAGATTTCTGTGGTTTTGATCGACAAAGATCACAAATTCACCCGATTTGCCCTTCACGTCGGGAATCAGCGCAGCGTGGCCTATAACGCTATCGCCTCTCCATGCGAGAAGATTTTCCCCTATTTGAAAAAGATTCTTCACCCAGTTCTGACAGGTTTCAAGGTCTTCAGGCGGGAGGCCCTGAGAGGCGGGTTTAGGAGAGAACGTGCGGTACATCTCACAAAGAGATGGAAAATCTTCAGCACAACTGATCCCTATTTTAAAGGGTTCCCCAGACTTGTCAGTTCTGGTGATGCGCTTTGGCTCCATAATGAAATGGATTTTGAAAAGGGAATGGTTTCTCCCCAATTCTTCGTATCTCTTGGTACAACGAATATACTTTAAAGCTTCGAAAAAGGCAATTTCTATTCAGAGAATAGCGAGACTTCTTTATTTCTGGTCGGAAGATAAAATTTCTTTTGGGATTGAAATTCCGGAAATTTTTGGTTCGGTAGGATGATTCCTGATTATCCCTTTGGGACGGACGCCTTGTCGATGGCCGGGAAGGTCAATCCATTTGGAGTCACGATAGAATCGATTCGCTCAATTCCACGTCAGGCAGTGTATTGTGGTTTTTGTGCATGGTCCATTAAAAAATTCTTCAAAACATCCCTATCCTCGCGAGAGATATCTATAAATCTCACTCCCGTCTGGTAATCCCACGCCCAATCCTTCCTCAGGCGAATGTCCATCCAAACCACCTGGACGACCATCTCCATGATATTCGAATCAGCACAAGAAGGAAAAAATAATTTCAACGCCAGTTGTTGACCAATCCCCAATTCCTCTGGAAGGTGGAGAAGCAATCCCCCTTCACTGGCATTAACAGCTCGAGCGTATTTGAAGAATAAGTTGCTTCGACTATACTTAATTGGCAAATCGACATCAAATCTGGGATATTTTCTTTTTTCTAAATCGAGGCTCTTTTCCGTTAACTCCATCGGATTGCTCCCATTTGATATTTTTTGCTAACCTTTGGATCAAAGCAGCAAAAATTATGCCGGAAGGAAATTAACCACTTTAGTTTTATAAATAGCTGGAATTTAAGGCTTGATTTAAATTATAGGGAAAGGTCTAAATTGAAGCATGTCCAAAAAGGAAGTGACATGTTGTCAAAAATGGACCGATTTTGGACAAATATTCCTCTTGATTAGTGAAGGCAATGAAAGGAGATGTTAGATTTCCTTAGGCCAATCTGGCTACATATAAATGTTCTCTGAAAATTCCTCCGGGGTAACCATAAGATCAATCCCAAAAGCACGATCGGTCTCGGGTGAATCTCCGACCACGGGCACCAGGAAAGGGAGCCGCCTCCTTTTTTCCCAGGGCACTCCAGATTTTTTCTCGGATTCTTTTTTCATAATCGTCCAACTCATTCTGCTCGAACTTCCTTTTAAATCCCAATATCCAAAATCCAGGTTCCGAACAAATTTCAACTGCCAATGTTCAAATGGTCAAAACTCTTATTTTCGGTAATTGATAGTTCGATCAATATTAGGAATGTGGCGCTGGGAGATTGATTATCGTCGCTTTAAACAAGGTCACCCCATTCATATTGAAGAATTCCCACCATGGTGATGGCAGCGGTCTCCGTCCTCAAAATACGCTGTCCCAATTTAACGGGAATAAATTCCTTTTTTCTCGCCCACTTCACCTCTTCATCGGTAAAGCCCCCTTCCGGCCCAACCATCACATAAATCTTTTGAGTAGAATGTCGTCTCAAGGCGCTTTTAAGATTTTCCCCTTCCTTTTCCCAAAGGAGGATCTTCAACCCATTCTCACCGCAATCTCTCAATACCTCTTGGAACGGTCGGCATTCTCCTACATAAGGAACCTTTGCTCTTCTCGATTGCTGAACTGCTTTCACGGCGATCTGCTGCCACCGGTGGGCTTTCTTCTGCTTTACCTCCCTCTCCTCCAGAGAGATGGATCTCTCGGATTGAAAAGGAAGGATCGCCGAGACACCCAGCTCCGTCGTCTTCTGGATGATCAGCTCCATCCTTTCCTTGTCTGGAAGGGCCTGAAGCAGGATGATTTCCAAAGATGATTCTGTCGGTGACGGAAAGGCATCAAAAATAAAAATAGAAGCTTCAGCTTCGGAGAGACGAAGAATTCTTCCCCTGAAATCACTCCCTTCAAGGTCTGTCAAGGTGACGAGGCTCCCCACACGGCACCTCTGAAAACGAAGGGCCTCCAACGGAGGCCCTTTCATCAGAACTTCTTTGCCGATAACAACCTTCTGATCAAGAACAATTCTATCCATTACAAGAGGGTTTCCCTTTTTTCTTCTTCTTTTCCTCTTTTCCCCCTTCTTCCCCTCCTTCAAATTCCTTGATCTTCGATCCGAGCTCTCTCAGTTTCTTGTCTACCAGGTCGTTCACCGTCCCCTCTCTAAAACGTCCATTCTCCAATTTCTCGCCAGCCTCCACACCGGTGAGAATCTCGATCCCCTGGTCAATGGTCTTCACGGGATAGATATGGAATCTCCGTTCCTTCACCGCTTCCACCACATCCTTCCTCAACATCAGATCATCGACATTGAGATGAGGAATCATCACGCCCTGCTTGCCGGTCAATCCCTTTGCCTTGCAGACTTCGAAGAATCCTTCAACCTTCTCGTTCGCACCGCCGATGGGTTGAACCTCCCCTTTCTGATTGACCGAACCGGTCACCGCGATGTCTTGTCGGAGAGGGAGTCCAGAGATACTTGAAAGCAATGCATAAATTTCTGTCGAGGAGGCGCTGTCCCCCTCAACCCCGCTATAGGACTGTTCGAAACAAAGGCTGGCACTCATCGTAATGGGTTTATCCTGGGCATATTTTCCTCTGAGATATCCAGCGAGAATATAGACTCCCTTGTTATGGATGGGGCCGCTCATCTCTGCTTCTCTTTCGATATTGATAATGCCTGCCTTCCCCAGGGAAGTCTTGGCCGTGATCCGAGAGGGTTTTCCGAACATATAATCGCCAAGATTATAGACGGAGAGGCCATTGACCTGGCCCACCACCCTCCCATCGGAGTCAATCAGGATGGTTCCATCATCGATCATCTCCTGAATCTTTTCCTCGATGAGGTTCACCCGGTAATTCCTCCTGTCAATCGCCTTATCGACATGTTTTTCAGTCACCGTATCACTTCCGTCTTTCTCCGCCCAGTAGTTGGCTTCCCTCAAAATGTCAGCAATGAGGTGGAAGCGTGTTGAAAGCTTTTTCTGCCTTCCCGTAATTCTCACTCCATGCTCCACCACGGCTGCTATCCCCGTCTTGTCGAAAGGTCTTAATTTGTCTTCATCACAGATTTTCCGGATAAAGGAAGCATACTGTTGGATCTTGTCATTGTCCTTGCTCATCACGGAATCGAAGTCTGCTTTGATTTTGAAGATCTTTTTGAAATCATCGTCCAAGCTGTAAAGCAGGTAATAAATCTGGGCATCTCCGATTAGGATGACTTTTGTATTGCACTCAACGGGCTCTGGCTTGAGGGCCGAAGTGGAAAAGAAGTAAAAGGGGTCATAGGTCTGAATCTCGATGACCTGGTTTTTTAATGTCCTTTTCAAGGCTGGCCAAACCCACGGCTCCGTGAGGGCATCCAGGGCATTGAAGATCAAATAGCCTCCGTTCGCTCTTAAGAAAGACCCTGCTTTGATATGGAGAAAGTCGGTCTTCCAGATTCCCGATCGTTCAACAACCCGTTCGATGGTGCCAAAAAGATTTCGGTAGTTGGGGGTCGTCTCGACAATGATGGGAGATCCTTTTGTCTCCGAATTGTCTACGAGCACGTTTACTTGGTATTCACTGAATGAGTCCACCGGTTGAGGCAAGACCAACCCGGGGATAGGGGGGGCAGTTTCTTCCTTTTCTCTGAAGCGGCCGAGATTCGTCAAAATATCTTCCTGGACTTCGTCCAGATATTGGTGAACCTTCTCGTAGTCAAACTTCTCCTTAATATCAGAAATGGAGTCTTTGACCGCCGGAGAGATCACCTCATTGTCCAAAGAGGTTAGCTCTTCCTTGATCTCCTTCTCTGCTTTCCGGGTCTCTTTAAATATATCCTCCAATTCATTGATCAGTTGGACTTGCTTTTCTTTAAGCTTTTCCAATTCCTCTTTCGAGAATTTGCCCTCCTCCACCATGGATTCCAACTGCTCCATGTTGACAGGGTTCCCCTCGACTAACGGGAAGATGCCAGGACGTGAGTAAGGCCCCATCTGAACCTGAACCAGAGCAAACCCCTCCTTATTCACCATCTTTTCAAACTCTCGGAACATCTCTGCCTGTTTGTTCCGAAATTTTTCAACCACCTCTTTCTTCTTATTGAGATAGGTCTCGTTCTCAAACATCAAGGGGATTTTCTTTTTCAGAGTTTCGAGCAAGGTCTCCATCTCTTTCTTGAAGGCATTCCCCTGCCCTGGAGGAAGGATCAGCATATGGGGCATATCCGGGTTTTTGAAATTATTGACGTAACAGAAATCGTTGGGAATCTTCCCTTGGATGTTTAATTCTTCCAAGATACATTTGATCGTGGTAAAACGCCCCGTTCCTGTCAAGCCCGTTACAAAGATATTGTACCCGACACTATGGATATTCAATCCCAATCGGATCGCCTCTTGAGCCCTCTCCTGACCAATGACCTCTTCACAGGCTCGGATGGTCTGAGTGGTCTCAAAGGGTAATGTCCCTGGATCACAACGCCACCTTAATTTCTCAATGGGAACTTCTTCATAGAGTTTCTCGACCATAGCCTCCCCCTTTGTCCTAAAGCATGTGATTTATTTCGCTTTCAATTTTCTATCAGAACCTGAGAAAAGTCAACGAGGTTTTAAAAAAAATCAGGAATTATGAGTGAAGAGTTATGAATTATGAGTGAAGAGTGAAAAGTTACGAGTTAAAAGTTCACATTTCATAGATGAAATTTGACTCAGATTCCTTCTTTGGCAAGCTCCTGGATCAACCCTCTGTTTTTCTCGGACACTCTTTTGGGGACCTTGACGATCACCTTGACGTACTCGTCCCCTTTGCCTTCCCCTTGAAAATGAGGAAGCCCAAGGCCTTTTAACCGCATTTTAGTATGGCTCTGGGTTCCAGGAGGAACCTTGACTTTCTTCATCCCCTCCAGGGTGGGAACTTCGATGGTCGTCCCGAGGACAGCCTCTGAGAAATTAATTTCTTTCTCCACAGTGAGGTCGTTTCCTTCTCGGCTGAAGATGGGATGCTCCCTGATAGAAACTTGGAGGTAGAGATCGCCCGGAGGACCTCCATTTCTCCCCTCCATCCCCTTTCCAGAAAGTCTGAGCTTCTTGCCAGAAGGAATCCCTCGTGGAATTTTGACAGAAACCTCCTCAACTTTTCCATTTCTTCGGTAGGAGATCCTCTTCTCTCCGCCGGAGGCTGCTTCTTCCAAAGAAATGGTCATTTCATAGATGATGTCTTCTCCCCTCTGGGACATCCGACCCATATCCTGGTAGGCCCCTTGTCCACCGAAAAGGTCTCCGAAATCAAAGCCGCCTCGACCCCCGTATCTGAACTCCCGTCTTCCTCTTCCCCCGAAGAGGTTGGATAAAATCTCGTCAAAATCAAATCCCCGGAAGATGTCCTCTTGAGTAAATCGTTGATGGAACCCTTCGGCACCAAAGGTGTCGTATTGTTTTCGTTTCTCTTTATCGCTCAGGACCGCATAGGCCTCGTTGATCTCTTTAAAGCGCTCTTCCGCCTCTTTTTTATTGGGATTTCGGTCGGGATGATATTTCATTGCCAGTTTTCGATAAGCCCGCTTGAGCTCCTCGTCACTCGCGTTCTTGCCCACGCCCAAAACATTATAATAATCTTTGGCTGCCATTACTCCTTATCCTCAAGCCTCTGGTCTGACTGCCGCTTGTAGATCTCGCGGATCATTCGGTTGAGGTGTCCCTCTGGATCGTCGACCGTCTCTTTGGTGATGAGGAACTCTCTTTGACCCGTCTTATCGCGGATCAACTCGAATCCATATTCATAATCTTTTGAAAGCCGTGCGAAGAGTGCCGTCCCTTTCCCCTCTTCGTTCAGGATGATCTCTGTGATCCGGTGAATGGCCTCTTCGTTAAATTCGAGATCAATGCCAGTCCGTCTCTGAAAATCCCTTTCGAACTCCTCCACTTGTCGTTGAATCTCCACCACCTCTTCTGAAACGGTGTTGACATCATACCCTTTTTCGATCATCCGATTGACGATCAGGTCGATCCTCCCCTCTCGGAAAACAATGCCATAACGTTTCTTAAATTCTGCCTCTCTGTGCAGAATGGACTCTTTCAAGGCCATCTTCTCACCGGCAAGAAGACCTTCAAATTTTTCCAGCATCTCCGGATTGGAGGGGTCTTGAAGCAATCGTTCCAGCTCTCGCCCCGGATCTTCCACCACTGCTTGCGTGACGACAAATTTCTGAATATCCGTGGACGGAAGTCGCTTTTCAAATTTGATGAGAACCTTCTCGACGGCACTGACCAATCCTCTGGCGCCGATCTTTTCCTCATAAGCCTTCACGGCCAATTCATAAAGGGCTCCGTCTTCAAACTGAATGTCAATCCCATAGGATTTGAAATCTTTCTTCTTCCCGAGGGTGATGGGATTGTTCGGATTTTTCAATATCGCATAGAGGTCTTCGATCTCCAGTTTTTCAAAAACGGTAGCCACCGGAAGCCGTCCGATGAATTCTGACTCGAACCCATAGGCGATCAAATCCTCTGCCTTCACCTGTTTCAGGTATTCAGCCCGTTCGTCCTGCGAACGGATCTCCGCGCCAAAACCAATGCCTTCTCGATTCAAACGTTTCTTGATGAGCTCCTCCAAACCGCTGAAGGCTCCACTCATGATGAAGAGGATGTTCTTGGTATTGATCGTCCGTTTCTCCCTTTTACCCGTCTTCCGGTAATGTTCAATGGCCTCCAGTTGAGAGATTGGGTCATGGGGGACTTTCAGGTCCACCTCTGTCTCCTCCATCGGTTTGAGCAGAGCCCGCTGAACCCCTGTCCTCGATACATCGGGACCAATGAGGTTATTCGATGAGGCGATCTTATCGATCTCATCCACGTAAATGATCCCGTACTGAGCCAGATCCATATCTCCATTGGCTTCGTAGACGAGATCACGAACGAGATCCTCCACATCGCCACCCACATAACCGGTCTCGCTGAACTTCGTCGCATCCCCTTTCACAAAAGGGACTCCAATCTTCTTGGCAATCAATTTGATTAGATAGGTCTTCCCCACACCGGTGGGACCGACCATCAGGATATTATTCTTGATATGACCCACCCCTTCGTATCGATTCCGCCCCTTGGTCATTTCGGTGAATTTGATCCGATTGAAATGGGTGCAGATCTTGGTGGCCAGGATCTCCTTGGCCTCATCCTGCCGAATGATGTAATCATTCAAAAAGGCTTCCAACTCTTCCGGTTTTAGGTCAAAATGAATCTTCTTTTTCCCTTCGCCCAACTCTTTTTCTTCTTTCGAGACTTCTTCTGTCTGTGGCTTCGGGAAGAGCATGGGTACGACCAGCCGGATTCGGTCTCCGTACTTTTTACCTAAGTAATCGTTCAATTCCTTTTCCAGCTCTTTCTGATCTGGAACCTTCGAATCAGAATCTTTCATTGAAACTAAACTCCTTTTTTTCAACAGGTACTGAGTTCAATATAACCATTGCCACTTTTTTTTTCAACTCTTTTCCTCCCATCAACCCTCTTGTTCCTCTTCGCCCTCCCTTCTACACGTAGCGGAGGTATTAATAGATCCCACCTTTCGTGAGGAAAATCAATAATCCTCCCCGTTTAGTGTATGCAAATTACTTGCCACCCGGCATTAAAAAGGGGATTAGGGAGTCATTTTGCAAGAAAATTGGCTCGTTTGACTTGCCAGAAGGATTAAATGGAGAAATGAAGGGCGGTTAGACAAATTGGACGGATTTCAGTCGGTCTCCGTGCCACACAAAGCGGCGTCTTTTCCTTTTCCGGTAGACTTTTCCTTCCTGAAGGATGGCACCGACCAACAAGGGAAGAGCGACGGTTGCGTCCATATAGACGGCCGCATAGTTTGACCCTCGCTCAATCTTCCCCCAAGACTTCGCTTCTTCAAAGGTACAGCCAGAAAGTCCTCCCCACTTCGGGTCATCGGTGGTGATCTGGAAGGCATACCGATGGCCGCTCTCTTTTTGGAACAGGAGTTCACTGACAGGTCCCAGTTGTTGAATATAATTCTTGGGGACTCCTCCTCCAATGTAGATCGCCCCGGTGGCGGAGGCCATTTTCTTCAACTGGGCGATCTCGAAACTGTCCCGAATCTGATCGATGAGGAGTCCTTCTGAGGGAGCTCTCTTTTGAAGGTGGAGAAAGGTCAGACCTATTCCAATGGAACTGTCGCTCAGGGCGGGAATAAAGACGGGAACCCCATAGCGGGAGGCGGTCTTGAGAATGGATCCCTCATCCTTCTTGATGCGGCTCCCCAAAACCTCCAAATATCGCCTTGAGGAAACGACCTTCTCCTCCAACTTTTCCGGAACCTTTGAGAGAAGGTGAATCACCTGATTGATTTCGTGGTCGTCCATCAAGGCATCATAGACTCGTACGATACGATGTCTCCGCAGGGCATCATCATCGCCTTCCTCGGACCCGACATAATGTCGATATCCAAAGCTTTCGAAAAGATCATGAAAGATGTTAGCACCGGTGGAGACGACCACATCGATCAATTTCATCTCGATCATCTCCCGGATCACCTTACGCATCCCACCCGGGATCATCGCCCCAGACAGCCCCATGAAGATGATACAATCCGGATCATCGAGCATCTTTCGAAAGACTTCAAAACATTTAAAGACATTTCGACTTTGAAAAGAGGTGTGTTGGAAGGCTTTGACAAGATCGAGAAGGCTTTTCGTCGCTTTGAGATCTAAATGCTGAATGGGTTGTTGAAGAAATTTGGATTTCCTTTTTTTCATCTTTATCGTCAGGCGGATGAATTCTTGCGGAAATTATCAAATAAAAACAGAGAAGTCAAGGAAAATGATTCGTCTTTTTGCCCCAAATGGCTTGACATTTGGAATGAAATACGATAATTAGGTTGTTTTGAGAAAGGATGAGGATATTCTTCAGAAAGGTTGAACTCTTATATGGAAAAAAAGCCAATCCGAATTGCTGTCGTGGGTGTCGGAAATTGTGCCAGTGCCCTCATCCAAGGGATTGAATTTTACCGAGCCAGTGGCCAGAAGAATCCGAAATTTGAATCCCTTGGCTTGATGCACCTCGATATCGGAGGCTACAAACCTTGGGATATCGAGGTGGGTGCCGCTTTCGATATCGATCGAAGAAAAGTGGGGAGACCTCTCAAAGAAGCCATTTTTGCCAAACCCAATTGCACCAAAATTATTTTTCCGAACCTCAATGATTCTGCCGTGACAGTCTCCATGGGGGAGGTGTTGGACGGGATTTCAGAACATATGAAGGATTACCCTGAAGATCGCGTCTTCCTCGTCGCCAATCAAAAACCATGCGATGTGGAGAAGGTTCTCAAAGATTCTGGAGTGGAAATCCTGATGAACTACCTTCCTGTGGGGTCAGATCAAGCAACTCAGTTTTATGCGGAGGCCTGTTTAAATGCAGGGGTGAGTTTAATCAACTGCATCCCCAGTTTCATCGCCTCCGATCCTCGGTGGGCAAGACGGTTTGAAGAGAAAGGAATTCCGGTGGTCGGAGACGACGTCAAATCCCAAATGGGGGCGACCATCATCCATCGGGTGTTAGCAAAACTCTTCGAAGATCGAGGGGTGCGTTTGGACCGAACCTATCAGATTAACACAGGCGGGAATACCGACTTCCTCAATATGCTCAATCGACATCGTCTGAAAAATAAACGGATTTCCAAGACCGAAGCGATTCAATCCCAGCTCGGTGTTCCATTAGAACCCGAAAATATTCATATCGGTCCCTCCGATTATGTTCCATGGCAGAATGACAACAAGGTCTGTTTTCTACGAATGGAAGGACGGGGGTTTGGAGAAGTCCCCCTCAACCTCGAATTGAGACTTTCTGTCGAAGATTCTCCCAATAGCGGTGGGATGACCATTGACGCGATCCGATGTTGCCAACTCGCCCGTGAACGAGGAATCGGAGGCCCTCTTCTTTCTATCTCCGCTTATGCGATGAAACATCCGATTGTCCAGATCCCTGATAATGAGGCCAAATCCATGGTGGAGGAATTCATTGAAGGGAAGCGGGAACGATAATCATTTCAGATTTTAGATGGCAGATTTTGGCATTGAGAAGTCAGGAACCAGAATCCAGAACAAAAGATTACTTAACCTTGTACCTTAGGCCACGATCAGAACGAGTAGGAATTGTCCTTTCATTCTGACTTCCGACTCCTGGATTCTGGATTCTCAATTGCGGATTGGAAGACTACCTTATCTCCCGAAGCCTGGATGGTCTTGAGATACTCTACAACCCTTCTGATATCCCTTCCGTATTGCTCATAAAGGGCTTGAAATTTTTCGAGGCGATGAATATATCGACGATAGGCCAATAGCACCGCGTTATTGATGTCCACTTTTTCGAAATTTTTGTAACCCTCTGTTTTAAAGGATGCCATCTTTCCCCTAAAGTCTTCTTTTAAACGCTGAAAGAATTCTTCTCTCCCTCTTAATTTCTCATCCCTTGAAATCTCTCTCGAATAGAAATGGGATAGCTGCTGACAGGCCTGATCGATCCATTGAGAAAAAAGGAGGTCATCCTCTTGGCAGTGAATTGCCTCCGCCACTTCCTTGGATCCTTTCCCATGCTTCTCGATCAAAAAATCGATGGCCCCCTGATTCCCCACAAAAGTGGCTATCTGCTCATTGAAGTCGGTCTGGCCTTTAAAATAGATCGTGGCATGGGTCATCTCATGGAGGATGAGATTGGCGAGGGTGGCCTCATCCCATTTAAGCATGGACGAAAAGATGGGGTCTTTCAGCCATCCGAGCGTGCTGTAGGCTCCGGCTTTCTGGATAAACGTGTCGTACCCCTTCGTTTCGAGAAATCGTTTCTCCTTGAGAACACCTTCTTTCGTAAAAAAGCTCTTATAGGTCACCTTGCCGGTGATGGGAAAGTTCCAATGATAGAGTTGGAGGCGATCCTTTTCGGAGGCGGTGATGACATGGAGAACAGGGCCCTCGACTTCGAAATATTTTGAATAACTTTCAGTTTTCGTGAGACCCAACTTCTCCTCTCCATAGTGCTTCACCTCTTGGATGAAACGAATTTTTTCTTTGGCTTCGTGGCCCACCCCTTCGTCCTCCAAAACCTCTTGAACCGGGATACTATGAAAAGTAATGGAAGATTGATACCATCCCAGTTTGGAGAGATAGAACAGGTTCCCACAGCCTGTCAAAGAAAGGGATATGAATATGAGTAATAAGAAACTCGCCAAGGTTTTGATCATGAATCTTTCTTACAATATTCTTCGGTGGGAATCAAAGGTTTCTGATACTTTCCCCTCTTCTTAACATCCCCTTGGTTTTGGAGTATGCTGATAAGAATGCCATCCATGACGTGTCATTGCGAGGAGCGAAGCCCTGCACCGTCCTGAACCAGCACGGTTCGGGGCACCGCATGGTGTCCAGCGCGAAGCGACAAAGGATTTATGACTCTCAAGAGATTGCAGCAACCATGCCTGTCCCAGAAAAAGAGCTGGCAAAAGTGGTCATGGTGAAAGCAGATGGGAAGATGGTCATGTGGGTCCTGTCTGTCAGTGATCAAGTCGAAACCAAGAACCTAAATAAAGCTCCTGAGGGTTCGAGTCGGCTTTTTTGAGGGTTTCTTCTGAAATTGCCACTTCCTGTTTTTCTCTCTTCTTCCTTATTATCCCCTCTTGCGCCCTAATGATATTTCCATATCACCGAGAGAAGGTAACGTCCCAAAGACATCGTTTCTACTCTCAATTGAATCCGGTCTCCTCTCTCTCCGATCTCGCTCAGGTAGATCTTCCTGTCCCTGACAATCAACCCCTGTCCCTCACCTATGCCCCACTTAAAATAGATGGCCCCCAGCCTCTGATCCATCGGATGGAACCCCTTCATATCCTCAAACCCATAGTATTCCATAACCGCGGGGCTTTTCGTCCTCACCCCTTTTAGGACAATAGCCTCTCCCTCAGCCTGAAACTCCTCCACAACAGGCTCCTTATAAATCGAGTGAATATAGAATACCGAAAATGGTTCAGTCGGACTGATCCTGATACGGATCGTCTGTGGATGATCCATGTTCTCAATATGAAGGACTGTTACCTTCTTCAAAAGCAACACCCCTCCTGCGATGACCAAAAGGCCGATCAATATCAGGAGGGACCAGGTCTTCTGTCTCAATTACTTAATCTTAAGTCCTTTCTCTGTGAAATATTGAATTGCCCCTGGATGGAACGGAATCGGAGAACCCCCACCCGCCTGGGACTCCAAAGATAAGTTGTTTGCCTCTCTATGAAAGGCCACTAACTCCGATTTATGATCGAACAGAGTCTTCACGATATCATAGACCACATCCTCTTTCATATTCTCGCGACAAACCAGGAGATTCCAAACGACAGCAATCGGAATGTCCGCATTCTGTCGGGGATAGGTTTTGGCAGGAATCACTCCTTTTACATAGAGAGGCCCGTAATTTTCCCTCATCTTGGGAACCACATCCGCATGGCCAATGAGTTTCATTTTAAGCCCAGGGGTGACTCCTAAATCGGTTACCGCTGCAGTAGGAAGGCCCCCCACCCAGAAGAAGGCATCGATCTTCCTATC
This sequence comes from uncultured delta proteobacterium, assembly GCA_963827685.1. Taxonomy (GTDB): domain Bacteria; phylum Desulfobacterota; class BSN033; order BSN033; family UBA1163; genus UBA1163. The sequence continues at coordinate 283,827 of CAWHBU010000006.1, forward strand.
CTTTCCTTTAAGGCACTGGCTGATTCAGAAACACTCAAATTATCCCTCGTCATATTCTTATTCGGGTCCAGTCCATAAGCCTCAATAACCCTCAGGGCCATCACCTCGGTCCCGCTTCCCGGAGCTCCTGTTGAAACCCTTTTCCTCTTCAGATCCGTGACCTTTTCAATCCCCTTGCTCTCAATCGTCACAATATGCATATTATTCGGATAGAGAACCGCTATGGTCCTCAGGGGGATTTTCCCCTTAAATCTTTCTCTCCCCCTATAGGCATCCCATCCTATATCTGCCATAATGAGCGCCAAGTCTTCCTTTCCCTTGCCTACCAGGAGGCAACTATCCACCGAGGCAGTGGTGACCTCTGCTGTTGCTCCTAAATAAGGGATGTATTGAGATAGGATATTGGCTATTCCGCTGCCCATCGGATAATAGACACCTCCTGTAGCACCGGTGGCGATGGACAACTTCACTGTTTTTTGAGCATAGACTGAAGAGACGCTGAAAACCAAAAAGAAGATAATTCCCAGTACCCTTAGTCGTCTCATCAAAAACCTCCTTCCAAAAATGATGAACGTTTCACATTAATATTAAACCAACTTCTCGTTCTCAACAAGAAGTTCCAAAAAAAACCGGATAAGAGGGATGTTTCGGTTTCACGCGGACCTCTTCCTTTTCATGCCTGCCAAGGAGATAAAGGACGCCTATCTCATTTTTAGTAGTGATGGGCATATTACTAAATGTCAAAGTTCCAAGTTCAAATGAAATCCAAAGTTCAAATCACAAAAGAAAGAAGGAAGAGCTTTTGACATTGAGTCATTCGGTATTCATTTGATATTTGCCTACCTGCCAGCAGGCAGGGATTTTGAGATTTGGGCTTTCTCCATATGCGTTATCTGAAGTTCTCCCTTTTCAAGGCGGTAGCAGGTATTTTTCAACCAATTCTGGTCATCCTGATCCGGAAAGTCCTTCCGAAAGAAGGAACCCCTGCTTTCTCTCCGAAGCAAACTCCCCTCTAAAATGGCTCTGAGAAGGAGCGCCACATTTTCTAGATCTCTTCTTTTAAAAAGATCTTTTAAGGTCGCAGGATAAACCTCCTCGATTCTTTTCTCAATAGAAGCCAACCGATCCAACCCCTCTTTCAAGGACTCTCCCTCCCGAACAGGACCGGCATATCTCCAGGCCAAATCTTTTAACTCCTTAAGCAGGTCTCTGGGTCGGTCAAAGGTTCCTCTTCTTTTTCTGAGATAGGATCGAACCTTTCGGTCCCATTTTTTGATAAAGTTTTCAGAGAAAAGATTGAATCCTCCCTGCTTCTGTTCTTTCTGGCGGACATATTCGGCTGCCGACTGACCTCCAATGGCTCCAAACACTGCACATTCCGTCAGTGCATTCCCTCCCAGTCGATTGGCACCATGAATCCCCCAGACGACCTCCCCTGCCGCAAAGAGACCCGGGAGAGACGTTCTGCCGTTTTCATCGATCTCCAGCCCTCCCATAAAGAAATGGACTGCCGGGGAGACCAGAAAGGGTCTATCATGGAAAGGAAACTTCGATTTCTTGAGAAAGTTAAGGGGATAATGCTCCCATTTTTCTCGTGGAACTTGTGTCAGATCAAAAAAAACATCCCCATTCTGCGAGGCATGGTAGAGGGCAATGGAGAGGCGATCTCTTTGGACATTAATGGCTTGGTTTAGGTCTCCGTGAAGGTCAAATTTCTCTAAAAGATCCTCCCCTTTCTCATCGAACAACCTGACTTCACTTGGATAGGGAGGATAAAGGAGAAAAGAAGAGAGCCTTGGCTCTCCCAAAACAAAGGGATAAAATTGGACAAATTCTAAATCAATGAGGGGAAGACCTGCCCGAAGGGCTAAGGCGTATCCATCTCCGAGGATGCTTCTCTGATTGTCATTTCTGCGATAAATCGCCCCTGCTCCACCGGTTGATAGAATAGCCGCTCTTGATTGAACCAAACAGGATTTACCGTCTCTTAAAAATCCAAAGGCCCCCCGAACTTCACCCTCTTCGATCACCAAATCAAAAATGACTAAACCTGGGAAAATTTTGATGGAACTGTTCCTCAGTCGTTCTACGAGGGGTTTGATTAAGAGGACTCCAGGCAGTTGGGAGGAACCCTCCGGCCGATCCACGATATATCCTATCCCTTTATCAAGGATTGGGGCTCCATAGTCTCTCAATTTTCTTATGGTATCCGGAGCTTTTTCGATAAGGGTCTTCACCAGTCCGACCTGGTTCAATCCCTTTCCAGATTCTAAGGTCGCCTGGAGATGACCTTCTTTCGAAAAACGGGAGTTCGCAGCCGTGAAGGCACCATTGGCCAATGAGGTATTGGTCCCCATCCCAATGGCAAATTTTCCCACAAGGAGAACACGAAGACCGGCCCTCTCCGCTTCCAAAGCAGAAAACAGGCCGGCCAGGCCGCTACCAATCACAAGAATGTCGGTGCTGAGTTCTTCCATAGGGAGACCTGCTGACCGCAGGCCGCTGCGATAGACAAAAATCTAAGCCCTTTTCTTAGGCCTCATGGGTTTTTCACAGCAGACGATGTCGCAATAATCGACGCATCCGCAGATCTCGTCCACGGTGACCGCCAGACCGCAAACGCTGCATTTATATACATCTCCCTTCTTCACACCCTTTTTTGCCACCTTCTTTATCACCTTTTTTGCTGCCTTCTTTACTGCCATGGTTTCCTCCTTTCATCCTCTCTCTTTCATCCAAAATCTGTCTTATTACCTCGAGCACAATATCGTTTGCGTGAGCCCCCATTCGGTCATTGCGAGGAGCCCTTAGCGACGAAGCAATCCCAAGCTAACAACGAGATTGCCACACCCTTCGGGCTCGCAACGACAACCTTTTTAAAATTGAAGCGTAAACTATTTCATTCTCCCGTTAATAAACCGGAAGGCTTTGTTCAGAGCGTTTCTCACTCCATTCTTTTCAGGCACTTTTAGCTCTTTTCCACAGACTCCAATTCAAATTCGATATCTCCAATGGGAAGCTGCAGCTCAATCAAGATCGGAGTCTTTTCCCCATGGGTCGTGTACCAGATTCGGATTTTCCCCTCTTTATCTTCAAAGGAAGAAAAGGAAGTGTTGGACTCGAGACATACTGCCTCAACCTCTCCATACCTCTTTGACTTTACCTTCCCCTTTTTTGAATAAAAGACCATCTGGCGCAACTTCACCCCGTCGAAAATGGACATCTGAATATCCTGACCTGGATGAATTTCTTCTTTCAAATAACATTTGGCAAACATCGAAAGAGGGTCATACGTCTCGGACGAAAGGGGAATCTCTTGCCTCTCTTTTTTCTCCCCTTTTTTCTCCCTTTTTTCCACCACCATCTTCTTATTAGGGTAATCAAACGTGATCGTTTGAGAATAATTCTTCTTCTCGATCAGAAATCCCTCCTGATCAATTTCTTTCACATATTGGACTGGAGAGCAGGTCTCCTCATCCATGGTTGAGAGAAATCGGTTTTTCATTCTGAATAAGAATCCGAGATGGAGAGATTCCACGGAGGCATGAATCCGGTAGAGAAGCTTTCCTTCTCCGGAAGATCCATTTTCAATTTTAATGGAAGCCTTGAGGATGGGAACACCGAACTTTTTTGCTGTATATACAAAAACCTTTCCCGGCCCAAGTTTTGGTTCCGGAATCTGTTTCTGCTCATTGCTATAGGCGGCGAATCCCGACCCTGAAATGGCTCCAATAAAAAAGAGCAACCCGATGGCTAACTTCCGTTTGTCCTGTCTCATGTCCTTTGACTCATTAGGAACTAAAATTATTTTAAATCATCTCTCACCTGGGAAGCAAATATTTTCCCCGGGTTGCCTTGACAGGTCAAATTTATATGTGCTACCGATGAAAACAAGTCAAAAACCATCGATAGGGCAAAACGATGCGTGTGGCATCCATTCAGTTAAAAATCACGGAGGAACCAAAAGAAAAAGCTTTGGCACATGCTTCTGAGATGATTCGCCAATGTCAGGGCGCAGATCTTATCCTCCTGCCAGAACTCTGGAATATTGGATTTATGAGCTTTGATCGTTATAGGAATGAGGCCGAAACGCAAGAGGGTTCGACCTTAACCCTCCTTCGCGCACTGGCCAAGGAACTTTCCTGCCATCTTCATACCGGAAGTCTTATAGAAAGGAGAGGAAATCGATTTTACAATTCCAGTTTTCTTTTGGACCCCAAAGGAGCGGCCCTCGGAAGTTACCAGAAGATTCACCTCTTCACCTACCAATCTCAGGAAGCAGAAATCTTAACTCCCGGCACATCCATCACAGTGATCCCCACTGAATTCGGAAACTTCGGGCTAGCCATTTGCTATGACTTAAGATTTCCAGAATTGTTCAGGAAGATGCTCGATCAAGGGGCTGAATTTTTTCTTATCCCCTCTGCCTGGCCCGCTCCTCGTCTGGAGCATTGGCTTCTCCTGAATCGAGCAAGAGCTTTGGAGAATCTCTCCTGCCTCATCTCATCCAACTGTGTCGGGATCAATCGGGGAACACAGTTTATCGGTCACAGCCTGGTCATCGATCCAATGGGTCAAATCATAGCCGGAAGCAATGATGAGGAATGTGTCGTCTGGGCGGAAGTCAATCGAGATATCGTTCTGAAGGCACGAGCGGAATTCCCTGCCTTAAATGATCGAGTCTTCAAGATTTAACCTTAATGTTGCATTGGAAAGGCGGTTGACTATGCTTTTTGAAATTTTATTATTCAACTGTAAGGTTAAGTTATTGCGTGAATGGGTTTTAAACCAGTTGGATTACTATCAGCTTTGCGCTATGCTCTATGCCTGCCCGCCGCAAGGCTTATGGAGGCGGGCGCTATGCGTATATCAGCCGCAGTCTGAATAACCACAGTAACACTTCACACAGCCCTCTTCGAAGATAAGAGGGCCTCCACATTCGGGACATGCCCCTCTTTGAAAGACCATGCCTAAGCTTCGTTGAAAAGACCCCCCTTCTTCTTGGAGAGGATGTTTTGGAATGGACATTCTCATTTCAGGCTCGGTCTTTATTCTCCCTTCCTTTTCTTGAAGGTGCCATTCGATGGCCTTGGCTACGGCATCAGAGCAAGAGAGAACCTTTCCTTCACGGTACCAGACCGGCGTATGACAGCTGATGCCTTTCAGCTGTCGAATGATATCTTCGGGTTCAATTCCCGATCGAAAAGCCAGAGAGACCAGGCGGCCGATTGCCTCGGATTGAGAGGCGACACAACCTCCCGCCTTCCCTATCTGATTAAAGATCTCGAAAAGCCTTCCCTCCTCATCTTCGTTCACCGTCACATAGAGGTTTCCGCAACCGGTGCGGATCTTTCGGGTAGAACCATGAATCACATCCTGGCGAGCCCTCGGCTTCCTCTCCTCCTCGCGAAACTCCTCTTCCTCCTTCAATCGATCCCTGCTCACGGAATCCATTCCTTTATAGAGGACTTGTTTGGTTCGGCTCCTGTCCCGGTAGATGGTCACTCCCTTACAATCCAGTTCGTAAGCCAATTTATAGACCTTGGCCACATCACCGACGGTCGCCTCGTGAGGAAAATTGACGGTTTTCGAAACAGCGTTGTCTGTATATTTTTGAAAAGCTGCCTGCATCCGGATATGATCCTCAGGGGTGATATCATGGGCCGTCACAAAGAGTTTCCGGATGTTCTCTGGAACTTCTTTAACATGCTGGATATTCCCGCTGTAAGCGATCTTCCTCATCAGTTCTTCTGAATAGAACCCTTCCTGCTTTGCCAAGGCCTCAAAGTACGGATTGGCTTCTAAAAGTTCCTTGCCTTCCAAGACATGGCGGATAAAGGCCAGAGCAAAGAGGGGTTCGATCCCCGAGGAGGTCCCTGCAATAATGGAAATGGTCCCGGCAGGAGCAATGGTCGTGACCGTCGCATTTCTCATCGCATCCCAGCGGCCCTTCAAGGTGCTTCCATCGAAATTGGGAAAAGACCCTCTCTTCAGAGCCAACTCTTTGGAGGCTTCTCTCGCCCTCTTCTGAATAAAGGCCATTACCTTTCCCCCGATCTCTAAAGCCTTCGGGCTGTTGTAAGGAATTCCTAACAGAATGAGAAGATCAGCAAATCCCATCACGCCCAGACCGATCTTTCGATTCGCCTTGGTCATCGCTTCAATCTGGGGAAGCGTATAGCGATTCATATCGATCACATTATCTAAAAAATGGACCGCCTTTTCAGTCGCCGAACCCAGTCTTTCCCAATCGATGGCTCCATTCCTGACCATATTGGAAAGATTGATGGAACCAAGGTTGCAGGATTCGTAAGGGAGGAGAGGTTGTTCCCCACAAGGATTGGTGCTCTCGATCTGTCCGACGTGAGGAGTGGGGTTGTCCTGATTGATCCGATCGATAAAGATGATGCCTGGATCCCCGTTCTTCCAGGCATAATGGACCATCTTCTCAAAAACTTCACGGGCATCGAGAGTGCCGATGATTTCTTTGGTCCTTGGATTCCGAAGAGTGTACTCCTTCCCTTCTTCCACGGCCTCCATGAATTCATTGGTAGCCGCCACCGAGATATTGAAATTGTTGAAGTGATGGTCCCCCTCTTTGCATTGGATGAAATGAAGAATATCAGGGTGGTCCACGCGGAGGATACCCATATTCGCTCCCCTTCGCGTCCCTCCTTGCTTGATCGTCTCCGTGGCTGTATCAAAAACACTCATGAAAGAGACAGGACCGCTTGAAACTCCCTGGGTGGAACCCACGACATCATTTTTTGGCCTAATCCGAGAGAAAGAGAAACCTGTCCCGCCCCCGCTTTTTTGAATCAAGGCCATCTGTTTCACGGCATCAAAAATCTCATCCATAGAATCTCCCACAGGGAGAACAAAACAGGCGGAGAGTTGTTGAAGCTCTCTCCCTGCATTCATCAACGTTGGAGAATTGGGAAGGAAGTCCAAGGACGCCATCAAAGAATAGAATTCGTCTTCAATGGGAGGGAGATCGATCTCGGGATGATAGAACCGGTCCGCTTGAGCAATATTCTTTGCCACGCGTCGAAAAAGCTCTTCGGGGGTCTCCACAATATTTCCCTGCGGGTCTTTTTGTAAGTAACGCTTCTTCAGTACGGTCATGGCATTTTGCGTCAGTTGGGCCAACTCCATCTTCTTTCCTCCTCCACTAAATATACGCAATAGTAGAATTCTTACCACAATATTTTGTGTTGTCAAGGGAAATTTTTTAAGAGCTCTGGAGAACTACTCCAAGCTCTCTTGATTACGCAGATTTTAAAAAATGATTGAACAGATTTTCTCTCTTCTCAATGCCTGATCTGAAAGATCTTCGGCCATCACAAAGCGCGAATGAACAACATCTTTTTTCCCTTATCCAAAGGTGAAAGGGATAAAAGTGGGAACAATAAAAATCGTGTGATCAGGAAGCTCCAATTCGACGGCGATAGGCATCGGTGTGATAGACTTCAGGGTTTACGGTGTTAGGAGCTTTTTCCTTTTTCAACATAGCGAGGGCATTGGCAGCGGCCATGGTGGCCATTTTATTCCGGGTTTCTCGGGAGGCACTTCCCAGATGGGGAAGGAGGACCACATTCTCACATTCCATCAGCCCTGGAGCTAATTCCGGCTCGTTTTCATAAACATCCAACCCCGCGCCGGCAATCCTCTTCTCCCTGAGAGCCTTCACCAGAGCTTTTTCATCAACGATCGGACCCCTCGACGCGTTGATGAGGTAAGCGGCTGGTTTCATCATGGAGAATTCCCTCTCACCAATCAGATGACGGTTTTTTTCAGAAAGCGAGGGGTGAAGGGTAATAAAATCACTTTCTCTCAAAAGGTCGGGTAATGCTCGATATTCTACGCCTTCTGTTTTTTCAATGGTTTCTTTCTGGAAAGGATCATAAGCCAGAACCCGCATATCAAAGCCTTTCGAGCGTTTAAAGACGGCCTGCCCGATTCGTCCGAATCCAATGATGCCCAAGGTCTTCGGCTTTCCACTCCCTCCAGCGCTCACATCCATCCCAAGAAGAAGTTTTGGCCTCCAGATTTTAAAACGTCCCTCTTTCACATATTGATGTCCCTGGACAATGTTTCGCGCCACAGACATGATCAACGCCCATGTCAGATCTGCTGTGGTATCGGTTAAAACTCCTGGCGTATTGGTGACAGGAATGCCCAATTGGGTGGCTGTCTCCACACCGATATTATTGTATCCTACAGCGTAATCGGCAATGCCAAGGAGTTTGGGGTTAGCTTCCATGACGGCGCGATCGATCTCTTCCGTAAGAAGACAGAGAAGAACATCCGCCTTCTTGATCCCATCAATGATCTCTTTTTTCGATGGTGCTTCATCTTCGGGACCGGGCCAGACTTCCACCTCTGCCTCTTTTCTTAGCAGAGCCAGTCCTGCTTCTGGAATCAAACGGGTAACGAAAACATGCATGCCTTTTGCCTCCAAATCCTCCTGGGTGGAGTTAACGCTCATGAATTTTACGAATAAAGGGGCTTAATTAAATCATGTATCAATAACCAAATTCCAAGCACCAATAATCAAATAATTATCAAGACACCAATGACCTAAACTTTAAAAATAAGACTGATCAATGTGCGTTTGGGTTATTTGAATATTGATAATTGGAATTTATTTGAAATTTGAAATTTGGGATTTGGTATTTGGGAGTCAATTTATTATACCACCTCTCCTGGCCTCACCATTAAGACTTTGGTTTGCGGTTAGAAACGAACCCCTTCACTTTCCAAAATAGACTCGAAAGATCACAGAGCCTCCTTCCCCAGAAAGGGGTTGACGATTTTCTGGCCTCTGGATGGATAAAGCAAAAATGGCGGCATCTGATCTTCTGCAATGCCTCTTCAAATTCCTTCTCGTCTTTCTCCTCCTCGAAATAATCTGGAATCCAATATCCTAAAGAAGAGAAAGCATTCTTGTCTCCAGAATGGTAATGGTAAAAATCCATAAAATCATGAAGTGAGGTTTTCACACCATATTCCTCGGGATCAAGATGCCAGGGCGAGCCCGGTTCCATCTCGATGGTAAAAGTGCGAATCCCTTTCACATTGGAATACCGCCGTCGGATCATCTTTTGGAGTTGAATCGTCTGTTGAACATCTGCTTCCTTCTCAAAGGGCACCCCGAGAGTGAAGAAAAGGTCGCAGAAGACTCCGTTGGCTTTCATCTGGTCAAGAGTCTTCATCAGAGCATGATTGGAATAGGCATATCCTTTATGAATTTTTCTTCTTCGTTCTGACCCGACTTCAGGAGAAAGAGCAATCAATGATTTGGGTCCGGGAAAGGTTGCTTTAAAAGACTTGATAAAATTGATGGTGGGGAGTCCAAAAGATTCGAAGAAACATTCCATTCGGATCTTTTCCTCGCGGATGCGGGAGAAAAGATCGAGGAAATATTGAGGCCTCTGGGGATAAGGATCGAAGCAGATATGGAATGTCTCATAACCAAAAGAGACGGCTTCTTTAATGGATTGAAGAACACGCTCCACGCTTCGATAGGTCACTTCTTTTCTGCCCGTGATGGTCTCCAGAGAGGAACGACCGCCGCCGCACCAGGTACATTGAACAGGACATCCTCTCCCTACGGTGAGATGATAGATGGGCGACTTGAGAGAATACATCCAGAAATTCTTCTCCTTGGAAACTCCCTTGACATAGAAGGGTTGACCGATATAACGGATGTAGGTGGAATGATTCTTCAATAAAGGGAAGTTCGTGAAGGAGATGTTATTTAACTCTTTCTCCGAGGCGATGTAGGAAAGAGGATTGATAAGAATTCTCCCTTTCCTTCTCCAGGTGAGATTGGGGATGGAAAAAAGATCTCCCTTCCCTTGCGAGAGTGCGTTCGCCAATTCCAAAATGGGAACCTCTGCCTCACCGCGAATGATTCCATCGACCCCGTCGAAGTTCTTCATGATCTCTTCATGAAAGAAACTGGCGGTATAGCCCCCGAGAAGAACGTAAACGGAAGGAAAGGCAGCTTTCACCTTTTTGACTACTTCCATGACATCGTAGCTCTGATGGTGCCAGTGGAGGTCGAGGGCAACGATCCGGGGGGCCTTTTCTCTGATATATTCGATGACAGAAAAATGGTGATCTTCAATCCACTCCACTCCCGTGTGTACCACTTCCGTGGAAACGCCATGACGTTGGAGAAGGTCGGCCAATCCAAGAAGCCCCATGGGCAGGAAGTTAATCCAGATAAAATGATTGATCGGCCGGTAATAGTTGGTCAGCTTGGGGACATGGAGAAAAATAAAGTCGAGTCTTCCCATCCAGGGAATTGTAAGATGCTCACACGTAATATTTCAACTTCATCCCAAAAATTGGCAAAAGGTATAACGTCCGCCTGCCGCAGGCAGGAATTTGAAATCTCTAATCTCGGATTTTTGCCCCTATCCCCTTCGCTTTACCCTAATGTTGCATTGAAAAGGCGGTTGGGTGTACTTCCAAACTTTTACTAAGCGGTTCTTTACTATTGTTTATGGATAACATGCGATATCACCTAAGGTGGCTTCTGTAACGTGCTCGGAAACATCGTAGTAAAACACTATAAGGTCCCGCCCTGCCTTCGCCGGAGCGGCTTCGCGCAGGCAGGTGTAAAGATTTGGAGAATCCCCACCATTAGGTGGGGATTCTCCCGGAAAGGTAAGATTCTTTTGTATCATCTGACGGCCCAGCACGCTCAACCGCCTTTTTAAAACGTCTTTATGCAACGGTAAGGTTTATTCTCGATGCAGCTTTTTAAGGATGATTCTGGCGGCAATGAAGCCCGAAAGACTTGCGCCCACAATGCCGTGAGAGGGTCGGGTATAGTGGCCGACTTGAAAGAGGCCCGGGATAGGGGTTTGATGGGGAGGTCTTAAATTCCCGACCTGCTGTGGTGTGGAAGCCAAGCCGTACATCGCACCCATTTCATTTCCAGTATATCGCTCTAAGGTCAGCGGGGTGGCGGCTTCATAAAAGAGGAGATGGTCTCTCAGACCGGGGATTAACTTTGCTTCCAATTGGTGGAGGACTTTCTGGGAAAATTCTTCTTTAATATGGCGATACTTTTCAAGATCCCCTCCTCCCCATTTCCCTTGATAATGATAAGGGACATTGATCAGAACACTCAAAATGTGTTGTCCAAGAGGAGCCAACGAAGGATCCAACGTCGTAGGGATGGATACCATCATGGTCGGGTTCTGGGGAATTTCACCCCTTCTCAATATCCGATCCTCTTCCTCTAAATCGGATAGAAAACGGAGATAAGTAAAATAGGGAAGGCCCATTCTTTTGAGATCCAAATCGGTGGCGACATAGAGGATAAAGCAGGAGAGGGAATATTCGAGGCGGCTCCACTTTTTCGCAAAAAGTTTTCGAAATTCAAAGGGAAGCATTTTGACTGAAACATTCGGATTGATATTGGAGATGACCAATGGGGCTTGAAATATTTCTCCATTCTTTGTCAGCACCCCTTCGACCCTGCCATCTTTGATCAGAATTTGATGCGCCTCTGTTTGAAGATGAATCTCCCCGCCGGAACGAAGAAAAGCATTGGCCATGCCTCCTGAAATTTTTCCCATTCCACCCTTTGGATAAGAAACACCTTCTATCAAGGCTTTATTGATCATGACGGCGAGGAAGAGAAAAGAAAGTCTCGAAGGAGGCTCAGTGACCGGAAGAGAATGGAGAGCCATCTTGATCTCCCCTCCTCTGAAAAGGTTGTCTAAAATCGTCTGGTGACTGGATCGATGAAACCGAACCAGATTTCGGAAATAGAAGGGGAAGAAGATCCTCTGGATCGTCGTTATCTCTGAGTATGATTTTATTTCTTCTCCAATTCGTTTGACCATGGAGAGATAGGTTTTCAATCCTTTCTCCTCTTGGGGAAAAAGGTCAAAGAGCGCATCGGTATAGGAATGAGATCCACCCGGATGGAGATGAACCTCAAATCCAGGATAGATGTTTCGGACGTGATCAATAGGAATAAATTCAATTTCCTGATGTGCACCAATCTCATTAAGGATTTGATGAAATTCTCCGCCCTCGTGACATCCTCCGACAAAGGCACCTGTCGCATCGAAGGTGACCCCATGCCTTTTGAAGGAGACGACATAACCTCCCACCTGGTCCTCTTTTTCGAGGAGAAGGATCTTTAATCCCTTCTTCGCCAAGAGGGCTGCTGCCGTCAATCCTCCCATCCCGGCTCCAATGACGATGGCATCGTATCTCTTAGCACTTCCCATATTTTTCCCTCAAAAAATTAATAAGGGTTGGAATGACAAAACGCGATTCGATTATAACAGATTCATCAGAGATGTGTAACAGTTAGAACATAACTCACCAGCATTGAACTCAGCAAGTTCTTCCTGAAGTCTTCATGGGAACGTATTACATTTAGAATGCAGATTTCAACACGTAATTGATAATGCTTGCACGATGATAAGTGTGTATAGTGAAGCTCCCCGGCCACAGCCCGGGGCTTCCCGGGCACGCAGTGGCGAGCGGGATGCGAGCAAAGGAAATATCGTTTTAATTGTGCCCCTTAACCCCGCCTACAAGGCGGGGGTTGCGGGGCACTTGCCGGCCAAGTTCCTGAAATCTCTTGACAGCGATCGATCCTACGGCTACCATTGAAATTAAATATTCTATAAAGGAGGCAGAATGATGAAGATAAGCGCTCGTAATGTCCTTAAAGGGAAGGTGAAAAACGTCAAACATGGCTCAGTTAATTCAGAAGTTACGATTGAACTTCCCGGAAACGTTCAGATTGTCTCTATCATCACCAAAAAATCAGCGCAGGATCTACACCTTTCAAAAGGCAAGCAAGTGTATGCAGTGATCAAGGCTACGAATGTAATGCTTGCCATAGACTGAGAGGACAATAGGAAGAGAAAATCCATACTCAAACTGCCAAAGAGCGGAGGCAGGGCCAGAAACGGCTCTGCCTTTTTTGCTTCTGTGAAACGAACATCCTGAGACATTGACTTCCCAAAAGTCTAAAAAGGATGTATATTACAACCCATATTCCACAATTGATAGGCCTGATCAAGAGGCCAGCTAATTTTTTCAATGGTTATGCTGCGACAATTTAGCATTGCTAAGAGCAACATTATACTGCAAAAAAGCGGTATGAGGAGCCGATTGGGGATTGAAGGCAGCCTTTTAAGAGGCTGAAAGTTTTGAACTTCAGAAAAAACCTCGCCGCAACATAACGTGCAAGGAATAAATGAAAAATATGAATAGAGTAGCCATCGTCACGGGCGGCACGAAAGGTATAGGAGGTGGCATCTGCAGGAGGCTCTTGTCCGGCGGCGTAAACGTTGCTACACTCTATCACCGCGATCAGGAGGCCGCGGACCGGCTGAAGAGTTTTGCTCAAGCAGCCGGCACGAGGGCCATTGTCGAATGCATCGATGTTCGAGATTCAGACGCACTCAAAACATTCGTCGCCTCGACTCAAAATGAGTTCGGTCGTATTGACTACTTGATAAACAACGTTGGTATTGATGTTTTCAAGCCAATCATGGACTTATCCTTTCATGAATGGAAAGAATCCCAGGACATTATTCTGAATGCTCCACTTGTTCTCTGCCGGCTTGTTGTCCCCATCATGAGACATCAGGCATTTGGCCGAATCATTAATATCGGTGCCTCCTCCAAAGACTATATGAAAGGGGCGCCGGGTCTTGCAGCTTTTGGTATTCACAAGGGCGCTCTCGCCATATTGACGAAGACGTTGGCGATAGAGGAGATAGCAAACGGCATAACCGTCAACATGGTCGCCCCTGGCAGCACCCGGAATGCGGGGACATTCTCGGAAGAGGACCGTATCCCGATAGCTTCTATTCCCCTCGGCCGCAGGGTTGAGATCGACGAGGTGGTTGAGGCTGTCATGTACTTTCTCTCGGAGAAGGCGGCGAGCGTTACGGGTCAATTCCTGGCAGTCAATGGAGGACTCAGCACGTAACGACCCTCTCCACCGGATCGCCGATAAATCCGGCTCCCAGCGAGCAGCATGTTATACTTTCTGTCAATCGAAAATCAATAACTTCTGGTGTGGGCTAATCATCACTCTTTGTGTAATCCTCAAAATTTAAACTTAATCGAACAGGAGCTGCATGCTTGAGGTCGTTAGAAGTTTCCAAAGGCAATGGTCAAACCCTCGCCCATGTTGAGGCTTTTCTTTGCAGGAAATTTTCCGCTGTTTTCATAGGTCTCATAACTGCAATCCGTCGCCTTCGAACCATAACCTCCTGTATAGCCGATGGCCCATAAGTTCTTACTCTCATCCTCCTGTGATGGGATTGTCCTGTAGATTGCAGAAATTAAGAAAGTTTTGCAAGCATTCTTTGAAGACTATGAGAGGCGACACCAGATTAATACATGTAAGGTGTCTGAGATTTTACAAGATACCCAAATTCATGTCGATTTGGACGCCAACATTGTCAAAAATGAGTAGTGTAATTCAAAAAGAAGGGGGGACCGGGGGGATCAATTTTCTGAAATGCCGCTCTGCTCTTTTGACGGCGGGCCAGAGGCCGAGATTCATCGGCCCGAAGATGATCAGGCTTCTTTTGATATGAAAGGGATTGAAGATTCTTTTCAACATAGAGGGAAAGGAATAGAAAGACCGATTCACCTTCCAGAATCCTTCCTGAAGTTCTTCAATAGTCATCCGTTTGGGTTGAAAGACCACGGTAGCCATATCGTATTTCGACCAATCCTCTGTCAAAATTCTTCCTTCCTGCTTTAACCTCTGGTAGATCCGGGTCCCTGGAAAAGGGGTGAGGATGGGGAGGAAAGCCCCCTCAATCTTGTTCCGTTCGGCAAATTCCAAAAATTCATCGAAGACAGATCGGTCATCGAAGTCATAGCCAAAGACAAAGGAGGCATAGACTCCGATGCCAGCGTCGTGGAGTTTTTGAATCCCTCTCTCATAGGCTTCAATTCGGTTAATCCGCTTTCCCATCAGATTCAAGTTTTCCTCACGAAGGCTTTCAAACCCAATGAAGAGCCCATGGCATCCTGCTCTAGCCATCAGGGAAACCATTTCTTCATTCTCTGCGATATGAATCGGCCCTTGGCTCACCCAACGCAACCGATAATGCGAGAGCATGGTGAGAAGCTCTTTGGCATGGGAAAGGCTTCCAACAAGATTATCATCCACGAAGAAGATGTAGGCCTTTGACCGTTCCAGAGATTGAATCTCTTTTTCAACTTCGGAGACCGGCCTCATGCGATAAGACTTCCCATGAAGGGCGGTCACAGAACAAAACTCACAGTCATAAGGACAGCCCCTCGTGGTCTGAATCAAATTGTGAAAGAGGTACCCCTTCGGAGGGAAAAGGTTCCTTCTTGGGATGGGAAGACGGTTAAGATCTGTTCTCTCCTTTTGGCGATAAAAAGGCTTCGTCGTTCCTTTTTCAGCATCTTCCAATATCTCCATCCAGACCTCATCGGCTTCGCCAATGGCCACACTATCGGAATGAGCTTTCGCCTCTTCAGGAAGCCAGGAGGCGTGGATACCCCCGATCACCACCTTTTTCCCTCTCCTACGAAATTCGTCTGCAATCTCATATCCCCTCGGCGCTAAAGGAGTGATGGCGGTGATAGCGACCAGATCCGCCTCCTGATCGAAGTCGATCTCTGCGAGGCTTTCATCGATGATGCGGAGTTGATGATGCGAGGGGGTAAGCCCCGCGAGAAGGGAAGTTGAAAGCAAGGGGAATTTGAATGCGATCACGTCCCAGAAGCTGTTCTTCGGCCACCTGGGAATGACAAAAGAAATCTTCATTCCAACTTCTTTCCTTTTAGGAATTGGGCTAACGGTCTAATCTCCACTCCCTCCGGGGCAACCCACTGAAAGGCATCCTCCGACAGGGATGGATTGATGGAGATCTCCTTCAATTTCACGTCCACGCGAGTCTCCTTCTCGGGCATCTCGATCCGAATCCGGTCTGGAAGCTCGCTTCCTTCTGGCTTTTCTGTAGAAATCTTAATGTTTGCCTTCGCGATAAGATCTGCAAATTGTGAAATTTCCCCGGTATAGGCCCGATTCTGCAAGGGGCTGAAAAGGAGGAATTCGCCACCTCGGTAAAGAACATCGAACACACCCATTCCAAACGGGTGATAGCCCAGGATGCGAATCTTATCCGGTTTCTCGTAGAGGACGATCCCGTTGAGAAGGAATTTTAACTCCTCACCTTTTCTCACGGTGTCGATACGAATCGAGGCCTTTGCCTGGAGAGATTCTGCAGAGGAAAAGGCTTCAAGAAGTTTAGCTACGGGATCCTTGACAGCTGGTGCCTCTATGGAGGGAATCCTCACAACTCTCTTGGGACACCCTGAGAGAAAGAGTACCAGTAGAAAAAGACTCAGAATCACGAACCAGGGTTTTCGGACCATTTCGCTATTCTCCTCTCTCAAGCCTGTTCAAAACCGCTTCTGCAGTCAATTCCCCAGAGGCAACCACTCCAGCAATCCCTCCGCCAGGAGATGTCCAATGTCCGGTAAGATAAAGATTTGAGATGGGAGTGGTGCGAGAAAGACGATAGATCCCGGATTGCCTCGGTATCTGGGCCCACCCATAGGCAGCGCCCCATCGATTGCCCGTCCACCTCTCGATGGTTTGAGGAGTGTTCTCCACCTTGACCAAAATCCGTTTCTTTAGGTTTGGGATGAGAGCCGAGGCTTGGGTGATCAGGCGCTGGGAGAGCTCATCTTTCACCTTTTGATCCCAATTCGGGCTGAGGTGATAGGAGGTTTTGTAACTCAGACAGAGCGTACTTTGCCCCTT
This sequence comes from uncultured delta proteobacterium, assembly GCA_963827685.1. Classification (GTDB taxonomy): domain Bacteria; phylum Desulfobacterota; class BSN033; order BSN033; family UBA1163; genus UBA1163. Next base: position 300,640 of record CAWHBU010000006.1, read on the forward strand.
TGGCGCATGGGATGGATTGACCTTTGACGGAGCAAGAAGATAAAAAGGTGCATCATCCGGTATCAGATTCTCATAGAGAGCGTGATATTCTTTTTGGAGTTGATCGTCGAAAAAGACCTCATGGTTTGAAACGGAAAGCTCATCCAATTCCCCTTCAATGCCTAAATAAAGGATATAATAAGAAAGGGAAGGTTTCATTCCCTTCAATTTTGATCGGAAGCCACTTGGAAGGTGGTCCTCTTTGATCAGGTCTGAAAATGTGTGATGGGCGTCGATATTCGAAATGACAACCTTCCCTTTCATCTCTTGGCCATCCTTTAACCGTACGCCGATTGCCTTCTTGCCCTCGATGAGAATTTGATCAACCTCATGGCCGATCAAGATTCGCCCTCCTATCTTCTCAAGAGTCTCTCCTATTCTGAGGGGAAGTTGTTCCACCCTTCCTTCGATACAGGAAACTCCGTAGTTGAAGTAAGACATTTCGATCCCGGTCATGCCCACCACAGAGATCTCCTCAGGAGGAAGCAGCGCATAAGAGCTCCGTATCGAGAGGAGGGTTTTCAAAAAAGGATCGGAAATCCATTCATTGAGGAGTTCGCCATAAGTCTTATCCTTGTATCGGGAGAGAAAAGGATATTGGGATGAAAAGGAAGAAGGCTCAAACCAATTGAGAGAGGATCGAACATTTGAAAACTCTTCAAAGATTTTTCTCAGGACGGCATAGACCCCTTCAATTCCCTTTCTCTCATTTGGAAAAAGAGATGAGAGGTTCTCAATGTGAGTTCCGAGATGGGAGGATTGGCTCACCTTCCTATCCGGGAAGTGATATTCTCTTGCGGGTTCGAGAGGGATGAAGTGGATTTGAGGCAGCAGGTCTAATGCTTTCAAAATTTTCCATACTCTCCCCCCTTCTTGGCATTCCCCAATCGATTGTACAGCGAGGTCAAAAGAAAACCCATCTTTTTGGAAGGAGCTACAGCAGCCACCCACCTTTTGATTCTTTTCGATGATCAGGACCTTCAGCCCTTTTTTCGCAAGAAGACAGCCGCAGGTGAGCCCTGCCATTCCTGCTCCAATGATGATGACATCCGTATCAGACATAATTTGAAAGTATAACACAGCACTTCGCCGTTCGTCGAATCCGCTCCTTTTTACAAATCACGAAGTCGCTGAAAAGATTTGATCGTTTTACAAAAAAGGGGAAAGTGGTTGCTGCAATAAAGCCGAGGTAGGCGGAGTCTTCACCAAGTTTAAGAATCCTGTACACACGATTGATCAATTGATTGAGGAAATAAGGAGAGGAAATGGTCAAATCGCCCTGAAAAATAGCGATTGCGTGAGATTGGATTTAAATCGCTTTTTCCAAATTACCCGGTTCGGTCTTTTGGGTCTGTTTCCTCTGCTGTAATACCGTAGACATTATAGGAGGGGGGGATCCCTCTTTTTTCGGCTGAGATGCTCATCTCTTTGTAGGACGGATGAGCCTTGCGATTATGAGCAATGAGTGCCTTCACCACATCCCATCCTATCTTATTCCGTTTCGCCATTTCAGTAATCTCCTCAAGGGCTGTTCGATTATCATATGCTGAAGATCGATAAGGCCTAGGCATAACGAGGGCATCGTAAATGTCGCTAACAGCGATGATTTCCACTAACGGATCCTTAAGCGGGATGCCTCGTGGATATCCCGAACTATCTCTTCTTTCATGATGATCAAAGGCCACCTTGCAGGCGAGGTGTTGGGTGTTTTTGTAGTAATAGCTGAGTAGCACATAGCCTGCTGCCGCGTGATGTTCTAAAGAACCCCGCTCCGTTTTGGTGAGAGGCGTCGTCTTCTTCAGAATGTGCAGGGGCACGCAGATTTTACCAGTGTCGTGGGTGGGACCGGTTGCGGACAGCCGGATACACCCCTCGTAGTCGGGTATCAGATCTCTTGCCAAAAGGGTAGACAAGGCAAACACCATGAGAACATGAGTATAGGTGTACAAGTCATGCTGCCTAAAATAGTCCAGCGATTGTAGAATGGGGATGGGAAAACGAACTGTTTCTAAAAGGTTCAAGAGATCACCGATTTGCTTTTTGTCTGAGAAAATTTGTGTATAAGGAGGGCTGCTGAGAAAATTTAAACAGTCCTCTTTAACCGAACCGTACAATAGGAGGGGATATGTCTGATAGGAATCCGCCCTGTGCGAATCAATAAGGGCATCTAATGTCTCCTCTGTCACAAGGGTCCCAGGAGGGAACAATAATTGATTATCGAGTGTCCATATCGGATGCTGAAGTGTTAATCCTGGCATAAAGGAAGACCTTCGGCTGCTAACTTATCATTGTGAATAAACGGGTGTCAATACATTTTAGAAAAAAAGGATCCCGATAAAAAGGGGTGGTCATTCGATCATTGATAGAGAAGAAAAACTGTAAAGGGATGACTCTATAGGAATACCCGTCAATCCCCTCCCTAATTTTTCTAAAATGGATTGAAAGTTTAAAATAGATGGGTAAAAACCATAATTTCGGCAAGATTAACGATTGGTCGCAGGGCGAAAGGAGTTGATGAATAGAAGTTAGAGGGGAAGGACAGAAAAGTCCTTCCCCCAGGATGACTAAAATCTCCAGCTTAACCCAACCTCGAACGAGTCTTCCTTGAGCTTTGAGCCAAGCGTTACATTGGGCCCACCTGGACCACCAAAATTTGTCCCTGTTTCAGAGATCTTTTTCTCAAATGCATGCGTGTACCCGAGATTTATTGAAAACTTCTCGCTAAATTCGTAGCCTATACCAAAAGTCAAATGAGTCTCTACAATAGCCGGGAATCCGATGATTCTCAGATATTCGTACCCGAACGTGGAAGTGGGTACACCCTGGACGGTAGTCATTGACGCTGCATTGAATCCATTATGTTCCTTAACCGGGTTTCTCCCGTAATTGACACCCCCTCTTAAGAAGAGTTTTGGTATAGGGTTATATTGCGCGCCGAGTGAGAACACATACTGGTCCCTCCAGTCAAAGTCTTCATAGCCATTGGCATTAGACCAGTTAATCCACTTGAAATCGCCTTCTATCAATAGCTTCTGAAAAGGCGAATAGGCTATTCCGAATCCCAGAGTCTGTGGCATTTGGAGCTTCAGGGTATCCCTGGTGCCATCACCATTAAAGTCAAAGACCCTCTCGTGCCTTATCGTTTGTGGCGTGACATAAGAGAGGCCTAAGGAGACCGGCCCGATTTTGTAAATGGCGCCAAACTGAAATCCAACGTTATAGCCGGAAGAAGTCCCGGAGCCGAGATCGAGGGCGGCATAATCCAGCTGAACGTTTGCCCCGACTGAAAGATTATCCGTGATCATATAGGCCAGATTAGGAGCAAATTTCATGACCTGATACTGTGTAAATACCTCTCCTGCGGGCCCTAAAATTGTATTAAGCCTGTCTCTATAGTCAACACCCAGTCCTGAGGTACCATACGCTGCAATCCCAAACCTCAATCTTGAGGTAATAGGTGTTGATAGGCCTATCGCAGGAACAATGAAAACGTTTGACTGACTTCTATCGCTACTAATACCGAACCCAGGGACCTCTACTTTTCCGTGGGTCGCGGGGAGAAAGACTGTTCCTGCAAAATCAACTTGTGAACCGGGGCAGTAAGGCCCAAAACACATGCCTGCAGGATTTTCAAAAACTGCACTGATAGAATCTTGAGGAGCGGCAATTCCAACCCCTCCCATTGACCTCGCGATGGGCCCTATGGCTATGAAATTATCCCCATTCGTAGCGTTGGCAATGCCACCCATGCTGAGCAGAAAGACAAACGGTATGGTCACAAAAAATAGTCTCTTCATTTTCTCCCTCCTTCTTTGAATTTTCAAATATGAACGAACAACCGCTTACCGTTCTTTATTCTTCACCCCCTTTCTCCCCATCCCCATTTGATTTAACTTATTCTACTCCCGTCCTCTTTCTTCCCATTTCAATCGTATATGGCGTAAGATTTTAATCGGTGTGGATCACCGATTATTCCAGAACCAAAGCATTTGCGACCATGTTGCTCAGGAACTCCACCTTGACTCCCATATTGTATCTCTCATTCAGAAACCCTAACTGTGTGTGGCAGTTCTCGCAGCCCGTGGCCACAATGGCTGCCCCTGTCTCTCTGATCTGATTGACCTTCGCCTTCCCTGTCTTTTCCCTAAATTCCTCATTTTCTAAGGCAACCAGTCCTCCACCCCCTCCACAACATAAGCTGTATTCTCTGTTAGGAGTCATCTCTATGAATTCGGAAGTCAATTGGTTAAGAACATACCGAGGTTCTTCGATCACCCCACCATTGCGGGCAGACTGACAGGGATCATGATAAGTGATCACCCCATTGATTCGATCCTTTTCCACCCTGATCCTCCCCTCTTGGAGATATCTCGCCATGACCTCGGCGATATGAGAAACCTCAAAAGGTTGTTTCCCAACGAGATGCTTCATGACCCGAAAGGCTGTCCCACATTCACAGATCACCACTTCTTTCACCTTAAGCCTGATGGCCTCGTCAATGATTCGCTTCGCAATGAGTTGGGTTTTTCTTGGATCGCCCACAAAGGCTCCAAAGTTGACCGCCTCAAAGAAGCTGAGGGTCCAGTTCTCCCTGGCCGCATTCAAGATGGAAGCCGTTGGAACAATCGAATGTGCCCCAGCCAAAGCAACATAGAGGATGTTCGCCCCTTCAACATCTAAAGGAATGATTTGGTCAGACTCACCTCTCCATTTGGCGATGACATCCTTTTCCAGATTCTTAATCCCCTGAATAAAAGACTCTTTGTAAAGGTCAAGGCTTTTCCCTTTCTCGAGGGAAGCATCGGCCAGCATGGATAGAACCTCAGGTTCACTCTGATTTCCTATCAGGAGCAACTTGGCAATCGATTGAATCGCCTGGGTATCGATGCCAAAAGGGCAGTACATCATACATCTCCGACACCCTGTGCAGGAATACGCCGCCTCATAAAGTTGTTTCATCAACTCATCATTAAGTTCTGTGGCCTCCCCCCAATAGGGGAATAGTCTGCCGCTCAGTTTGAAATAACGTTTATAAATCCTTCTGACTACCTCAGCCCGCCAAGAGGGGATATATTCGAGCTTCGGAACGGAGGCATACGCGAAACAGGCGTCCTTGCAGAGACCGCATCGAGAGCAGACTTCAAGATAATATTGTGTCGGTTTATCCAGTTTTGATCGAAAGAGGTCGAGAAGCTTTTTCTTTTTCCCTTTATCCACGACTAACTCCTCTTAACGGCGTTGGAAAAAAACGCAAGTATTGAATGCGTCACCTTGCTGAACGGAAAGTAAATGAAGAAAATATTGGCCAGGAAAACATGCATAACCAGAATTACCTGGTGGGGGGACCCCGAAATCTCGGCTGGGACGGTAGGTTGGAAACGAATCATGCTTCCTAAGTAAGTCCGGTAGGCTTCTAAGGGGATGTCAAACCCGTAACTTGAATAAAGCCTTGCCAGATTCATGTGAGCACCAAAGAATGCGGTAACCAAGAGTCCTAAGATGAGGATGAAATCCTCAGGAACCGATAATTCTCGGTATGGGCTCCGGAATCGGCGAAAGAGAAAATAAAGCAGGGAAAGCACCAATAATAGACCCACAAAGCCCTTCCCAAGAAAGATCTTGTGTTTCACAAATTGAATCACCTTCAAATCGGCAATCAGTTCGAGATGACCGAGAAACAAAAAGAAAATGACTATATGGAAGAGACCAAAAAAAAACCAATAGACCGGGTCTTTCTTCCTCGTTACGTCTGGAAAGAGAAATACGTCACTCAATATAGCCAATAACTTGGATCGCTTTTTGGGGAAGACGCGAAGGGTTATTGCCTTTGGTTTTGGTGCCAAGCCCATTTTGATCAAGCGCAAGATGGTCCCGACAATAAAAATAAATATAGCAGTGTAAAGCATGGGAACCATCACAACGTAATAAAAGTTATCCGCAAAAAGATGAAATGAATTCAACCTTTCCCTCCTTCAATGGGGTCTTAACCCTACTGTTCATTCTCAGGTGAATGATAAGACCTACTTACTCCTAAAAAATTCTTTATCGATTCAATAAGGATTATTTTACCCTCTTGATGAGGAATTTGATCAGACCATTTCCCTGTTCTGTCTTCAATATTTCATTCCCACTTGTTCGAGCCCATGCTGGAAAATCAGATAGAGAGCCGGGGTCAGTGGTGATTGCTTCTAAGATTTGCCCCACCGCTATCTCCTTGATCCCTTTGCTGACTTTGATCACCGGTTGGGGACAGGGTAATCCTTTTAAATCCATTGTCTTATTTGCTTTGATTTCTTCGCTCATGATTTCCTCCACAAAATTAAATGAAAAGTTGTACCTTGCTGTTTTTTGCCTGCTCCAAGAATGTGGCTACCCCTACATACTCCAAATTCGGATAGTCGATGAATTCTTCTTGCTTAAAACCCATTAAGCTCATCGACATCTCACAGATGTAGATCTTGACACCCAGCTCTGCCGCCATATCCAGCATCTCATCTAACGAAGCAACATTCTTTTTTTTCATGAGGGATTTCATCATGGAAGTCCCCATCCCCCCCATGTTCATCTTTGATAATTTAATGGCATTCCTCCCTTTGGGAAGCATGAAACCAAACATCTTTCCCATGAGATCCTTTCCCTTTGCCTTCTTCTTTGGGTCCCTCAGAACCGGCGTGCCCCAAAAGGTAAAGAACATCACGGCTTCCATTCCCATTGCCACAGAACCCGTGGCGATGACAAAGGCAGCTAACACTTTGTCCAGATCGCCACTAAAAACAATGATGGAGACCTTGTCTTCCGCCCCCGGTTTGATGTTTTCAATCTGCTTCCTAAGTTCTTCCATCCGCTTTGCCAGATCGTCAACCGTCATAATTCCCTTGTTGTGACCTTCTACTTTTGTTGCCAAAATTTCAGCCATTGCCGTTCCTCCTTTGCATTTTTATCTCTATTATGAGAAGGGTCGTCCATCCCACCAGCAGGGAATCGGACCGAACGCAACATGAGCTTCATTTCATGTTAATGAACCGATATATGGCTTTAGCCATATCATCTACCTTAACCTTCAAATCTGCCTCGTCGCGGATGCTTGGTATTGAGGAGGCACAATCTCTTATGCACCCCTCCACAATGATTATCCCCAGTCTTCGGGCCGCAGAGGAAAGGGCTGAAATCTGTATTAGAATATCGGTACAATTACTGTCTTTTTCCACCATCCCCCGGATTCCACGTGCCTGCCCTTCAATCTTTCTAAGGCGAGAGAGTATATCCTTCCTCATTTCCTCTGTTAAAGATGAAGCTTGAATTTTAGATTCTCCTTTTATCTATGATATAATCTATAAAAATTATTGTATAATTCCGATACAACCCTACCCCCCCATGGCATAATAATTATTAATAAAAAACTAACCTCCTGTCAAGTTTTAATTTTCTTAACTTGCTAGCGTTAAAACAATAATAGTATTATATAGTTATGTCACTTCCGCTGTAGTTTTTACCCTCTCTTCCTGATGCATAGAAAAAATGGAGTATTCCCTTTTCATGGAGCTGCTGGTATAGTAAAGGGAATGATTCGTGTTCTGCTGGTCTTGTTTTCTATTATCATTTTCTCTGTCCTTCTGGGGCATTTGACCTCTGCCAAAGCCCAGGAAACAGGTACTCTGTCAGTTACAACGACGCCTGTAAGTGGAGCTATTTATGTTGACTACGTTTTTAAGGGCACCAAGTTCTGGAGTGGGGATTTGAACGTTGGATCCCATGTGGTCTCATTTGGCAATGTAGATGGCTACATCGCGCCACCCATGCAAACCGTTACGGTCATTGCAAATCAAACGTATTATATCGTCGGTGCTTACAGAAAGTTGCTCTCCCTACCTGACCCGGTCGTAATGAGCAGCATCTGGGTTCATTGAGAAAAAAACTTTCAAAGCACATTTTCCTTTTTGAATCATCATTGATGATATCGGTCCCGGGAGAAACAATCGGTCTTTTGTGATTGATTATTGCTTCATGGAATAACATTCTGCCTAAATCCTAATCGTCGGTAAGACAATTGTGTGGATATTACTTCCTAAACTCCACAGACGGGCATTTGGGCAAAGCGTCCTTGATTTCAATAATCGCTAAATCTTGAGACTATCCAAAACTGTGGACGTGCAGGTGGGATTGGTTAGGCTGGACATTTTTCTATGGGGGGTAACTTTTTGGACTTACCCACGCTTCATTTCAAGATGAAGAATAACTTTTAAACCACAGCGAAATATTCGATCCACCATTCGAGCAACCATTCAATTGCGGATTTCATATTGCGAATTGCGGATTTTACTTATTACTATTCCCTTCGCGATATGTTTTAAACCATAAAGAAATATTAGATCCACCATTGGAGGCACTATTGAGGATAGCTGAACGCATCTCTTTTTTCTTCGATTGACCGACAACCACATTCAAATCACATTGTGGATCGAGATGCTCTGTTCCGATCGTCGGAGGAATTATCCCGTGATAAAGACTTAACGCCAATCCACAAGCTCTGATCCCTCCCGAGCCGTCGAACTCCCCGAGCGCTGATTTAAGGCTGCTGACAGAAATCTCCTTCGCTCTTTCTCCAAAGATCTTTTTGATCGCAAGGGTCTCCACGCGATCCAGATCAGGAGTGGAGTTAGCGGCTGCTGAAATATAATCAACGGTGTCGAGTTCTTGGGCTGCCAGAGACATTGCCCTGGCAATTGAATCTCCCTTAAGATCATACCGAAGAAGTCCATCTGTGCTTCCTGCAAGCCCAACACCAGCCATCTCAGCATACACTCTCGCTCCCCTCTTCTTCGCATGTTCCAATGTCTCTAAGACGACAATTCCGCTTCCTTCTCCCAGGACAATCCCATTCCGATCCTGATCAAAGGGTTTCATCCCTTCTGCGCCTTTTCCTCTTCCCGGTGACAGAGCGCCAAGCATCGAATAGACATGATAGAGAGGCTCGCTCAACTCATCGCCTCCTCCTGCGAAGACGACATCTGCCCTTCCCTCTTTCAACAGATGATAAGCAAACGTCATGGCCATCTCTGTGGAAGATTCTTTATGAGAGAAGGTGATGTTCACTCCCTTGATGCCATATTCGATGGCACAGTGGCTCGTGATGGCATTGGGCACAGCAGTTTGAAAGAGGAGGGGGGCTGCTCCCAGCGGACCCTCTTTTAGAAGGGAACGAAAGAACTGGTCTACGGTATCAGAACTCCCCAAACCCGTACCAATTGAAATCCCGATTCGGCTGGAATCCTCCTCCTTTAGGTTGAGACCGGAATCATCTATCCCCAATCGGACGGCTGAGACAACGATTTTCCCGATCCGATCCATCCTTCTAAGATTAGCCGGCTTGATAAAAGCCTTAAAATCGATCTCCGAAAGTTGGGCTCCCAACCGAGAGCGGTAAGAACTCACGTCAATCCCCTGAATCGGCTTGATCCCGGAGATTCCTTGAAGGCAGTTCTCCCAGAAGGCCTCTTTACCAGCACCAATTGAGGAAACAATTCCCAAACCTGTAATGACAACGCAATGATCCTTCGGCGAGTACACTTCCATTTTCCTATTAATTCTTAACCCCCAATTATTGAATTAAATTACCGACTCCGAACTCATTACTCCGAACTAAATTTCTTAAACACCAAGCACACATTGTTGCCCCCGAAGGCGAACGAATTTGAGAGGGCCACCCGAACATCCTTCTTAATGGATTGATTAGGTGTATAATTCAGATCACAAAGGGGATCTGGTACTTCATAGTGAATGGTCGGAGGAATGATCCCAGTCTTCAGGGTCATGACGGTCGCCACAGCCTCGATACCACCCGCAGAGCCAAGGCAATGTCCTATCATGGATTTGATTCCGCTGATGGGAATCTCTTTTGCCCTTTCTCCAAAAACCCGTTTGATCCCCCGTGTCTCGGCAATGTCATTGAAAGGCGTGGCCGTGCCATGGGCATTGATGGTATCGACCTCCTCTGCGGAAACCCCCGCATGAGCTAAAGCAAGGCGGATCACCCTTTCTACACCCTCCCCGTTGGGCTCCGGTGCTGTAAGATGATAGGCATCGGCGCAGATCCCATATCCTAAAAACTCCGTATGAATCGGGACTTCTCTCTTCAATGCATGGCCCAGTTCCTCAAGGATGAGGATGCCAGCTCCTTCACCGATGACCAGACCCTGTCTCCTCTTGTCGAAGGGTTTGCAACTTTCAGGATCAACCAGCTTCAGACTGCTGAATCCGCTATAGGAGACCTCGCAAAGAGAATCACTTCCACCCGTCACCATCACATCCGCCAAACCCATTTGAATCATCTCATAGGCTACGCCAATAGAGGCGGAACTTGAAGAACAGACTGTCGCGGTGGTCGTTCGGGGTCCTTTCAAGCCTGATTCAATGGCGATGTGGTCCGTCGTAGTGGCGAGGGAATAAGAGATAAGAAGGGACGGAGAGGACTTCTTCGTTCCTTGATAATAGTCTCTAAAATATTTTTCGACTGAGAGAATGCCGCCGGAGCCTGCCCCCAATACGACCCCTACCCTTTCCTTATTATGCGAATCCTGGTTAAGACGGGCAGATTTCCACGCCTCTCTGAAGGCAATCAGGCCGAATTGATCACATCGGGAGAGGCGTCGAGTCTCCTTTTTTGAAAAATGGGCCCCAGGGTCCAAATGGGAAACCTCTGCAGCAATCTTCGTCCGGTAGGCAGAGGGATCAAAGACCGTAATCTCCTTTGTCCCATCTCTTCCCTCGATGAGGGAGTTCCAGAACTCAGGGAGGTCATTTCCCACGGCACTAACCACACCCAGACCTGTAATCACAACCCTTTTCTTCATTTGACCTCAGTTAATTAAGCACGTGTCCGTGCCTGCACGCTGAAGCCTGCCTCCGCCGGAGCGGCTTCGCGCAGGCAGGCGTTTCGGCGCGCAAGCGTGTCCGTTTTTCGTGTCCGGAAACCATTAGAATTCTATTTCCAAATTACCTAGAAAATAACTCTCAAATCCCCCAACCCCCCTTTTGCTAAAGGGGGGCGAGGGGGGATTAGCAATTTTCATGGTTCGTGCCTGCCTGCCGGTAGGCAGGGGTGACGAACCCGTCATGAAAGATTGTTCAGAAAATAAAACGCCCCAAAAATCTTCCTCCCCCCTTGCGGGGGAGGATCAAGGTGGGGGGTAGTCCATTTTGTTCACCCCCACCCACCCCCGGGAGGGGGACCATTCAAATTTCTATCATTCGGATGCAACGTATCCATCACGATATATTACTTCTGAATGCTAAAATGGTTTTGCTGACTCCGGGAAGAAGGATTTTCTTCAGGCTGAGATAGAAAAGCGCTTCCGCGAGGCTTCCAAAAAGAACGGAGGCTGTTCGCTTTTCCAAATCACTGGGGAGCGTGTATCCACCGATCAGGTGTTGGCCTTTTCCAAAACCAATTCTCTCTAAACACCCCTGAATCATCTTCGGCGAGAAATCGGAGAGATGAGCAGGTAGATCGTATAAACGATTCTTAACGCCGAAGAAATGGAGTAGACTCTTGATGGGGGTGGTATGAGGATACCTCAGCAGGAGGAGTCCTCCTGGTTTGAGAATTCGGTAGCATTCCCTGAGAAAGGTCATCGGGTGGGGGAGGTGCTCGATGACATAGAATCCAGTGACTGCATCGAAATGATTATCGGGAAAACCCACCTTCTCCAATGGTCCAGGATGGACTGTCAGTCCTAAAACATTCCTTGCATAGTCTAAGGCTTTTTGGGAAATCTCAATGCCCACTGCCTCCCATCCCCTGTTCTTCATCTCGGCAATAAAAAATCCAAAACCAGCCCCTACATCCAAGAGCCGTCCATTTCTTCTATATCGCTTGAGTAGATCTGCCGCCCGATGGAAGACGGGCTTCATCATCTTCTCCCATGATCCAATCGAGGCTTCTTCTTCCGGAAGATACTGTTGATAGAAATGATGAAGAGATTCAACCGTGGGCCGAGGATTGAGAAAGATGAATTGACATGAGGGACACCGGACCATTTGGAAGGAACCCTCCAGGTGTAGAGGGTCTCCTCTTGACTTTTGGCAGATGGGACAGTTGACCTCCTCCATTTCAAAATCCATGTTCAACTCTTATACTGACCGCCAAAAGAAAGTTGTCATTGCGAGGAGCGAAGCGACGTGCCTGCACGCCGCAGTGCCTGCCTTCGTCCCGCAAGGCAGGGCTTCACGCAGACAGGCGTTTCGGCACGCAGGCGTGGCAATCTAATGAGATTGCTTCACTTCGTTCGCAATGACATCCTGTGCGTGCCAACTTATTTATGACGGTTACTTTGGTAATCCCCCTTTGCCTCCTCTTATTGAAGGAGGATTAGGATTAGGCCTCACCGATTCGATCCACATCTCTACGGTTCGTGTGTAAAGCTTCCAACGCTCCAATCTCGATTGTTCTAAGAAATCCCGACATTCCTTGATGGTATAGGAAGACTGGATCGATTCTAAAAAACCTCTCGTCGCTTTAGGATGTCTTCCAAAAAAAGCTTTCCAAAGAAGATTAAAAATTCCGATGAACACAATAGAGGCATCCCGGTGAAAATCAACTATAACAAACGCTCCCCCTTCCTTCAAGGATCGGGCAACCTCGTTGAAGAAGTCGACAGGGCGGTCTAAATGGTGGAGAGTGGTAATGCAGAGAACAAGATCGAGAGAATGATCTTCAACGGGGAGGGAGTAGGCCGAACCCACCTCAAATTCGATTTTGTCGGCCAATCTTTTCTCCTTCGCATTTCTTCTCGCAATTTCGACCATCACTGGAGAGAGATCAATACCTTTAAATCGAACCCCCGGAATGGCCTTTGACAAAAAAATGGGAAAGGTTCCGGGACCTGTTCCCACATCAATGGCCCTTCCCTTCTCAATCCCCTTGGCCAATACCCGTTTGAGAACCCTCTGGCACGGGAACCTCCCATATCGCTTGGCCATAAGGTTGTAATATTCCGCCAGCTCCTGGTCTTCAATAATACCAGACTCTGTGATTCGCTCTTTCATTCTCCTTCCGCCAGCCTCTTTGCCAAAACAAGCGTTCCCTCAGCTATTATTTCTCCTTCCACTCTAGCCAGAACCTTCACCTTGGCCAAATCAGAAAATATATGTAGCACTTCTGCCTCAATGTTGACTTGATCTCCCGGTATAACTCTTCTTTTCAATCGAAACTCTTCAACTCTCGCTAAGACAGGTATCCTTTCTCCTCCATCTTCAAATGAGGATTGAAAGGCCAGTCCCCCGGTTTGCGCCATTGCTTCGAGAATCAATACTCCCGGCATGACAGGGTCTTTTAGGAAATGGCCTGAAAAATGCGGTTCATCAATGCTGACATTTTTCAGGGCAATCGCCTTCTTTCCATTTTCGATCTCGAGAATCCGATCGATCATCCGGAAAGGAAAGGCATGGGGAAGTCTCAACAAGATTTCATTGAGGTCGGTCGTCTTCATTTTAATCCGTAATTGACATAGATAAAATTTCAAATACCAAAATCCAAATGTGAAGCTCCCCGCCCACAGGGCGGGGCTTCCCGGCAAGGTATTTTCATTTTATATTGTGCCCCTTGCCCCCGCCTACAAGGCGGGGCTTGTGGGGCACGTTCCGGCCAAATCAATGCCAAATGATTAAATATCAGAGTTATTCTTTTGAAATTTGACCCTTCGATTCCATTTGAACTTGATTCACCTTCGGTTCATCACTTCGTGCGGGCTTTGGCTTTGGTATTTGAAAACATATCCTTTTGTTCACAAATGCCTAAAAGAGAGATAGAATTTTAAAGATTCCTTTAGCGATCCCCATGATAATAAAAATACCTATGAAGGAGCCTGTCATTAAAAGAACGGTTCCTTCAATCTTTCCCTTTTTAAGAAAGAAACTAACGATGCTCGCTGAAAGGATTCCAAAACCCCGAATGGGAAGAGCAGAAAGCAGGATGAGTCCCACATTCCCCAGGGACATCACTTTTCTTAAGATCGGCCTTTCATCCAATCGGGTCAAGACATGATCCGTTTTTTTCTTCAACCATCGCACAGGGAAGAAACTCCTACTCGAATGCTCCAAGATGATTCCATAGACTGGGATTTGAACATAGTCATAAGCCAGAGCCAAAGGAAAGTAGAGGGAAACAGGCATTTGATTGAAGATGGCAAAAAGCACAGAGAAAGATCGCCCCAGGGTGAAGTGGATAAGGGTGAAGAGCGAAATCAATTTCCAATAGCCGGCTATCCACTCCATTCAACACCTACCAGGATAGACGAAAAGCAATTCTCTGGTGAAATTCCTAAATGGAGGATCGTCTGAACCTCTCGATTCAATCTTTGATTGACCACATAATGGAGATCACAGATCGGATCCGGGTTCAGATAATTAATGGTCGGTGAAATGAAGTCATTTCCCATGGAAAGTACATTGGCCACCATTCTCATCCCGCCGGATGCAATGGCTTCTCCCACCATCGACTTGATCGAACTAACAGGAATCTGAAGGTACTCGGTTGGAAATGTCTTCTTAACCCCTTTGGCCTCCAGGGCATCCAATACTTTGGATGAATTCCCAGCCCCGCTGAGATAATCGACGGAAGCACCTTTTTTCCCCTTAAGTGCCAGTTTCATGGACCGATTCAAATCCTCTGACCCGTCGCCTTTAGATGATCTCCCGACCAAACTATAACCGAGAATATAACCGTAAATCCTTACCCCCCTCGATCGGGCATGCTGTTCATTTTCAACCACCAATAATCCAGCGCCCTCTCCCAATACCAATCCATTTCGCATTTTATCGTAAGGCCGGGACTTTTCTCCATGTCTCTGATCTGTGGCTAACAGGTGAAGTTCTGAAAACCCGCGGAACAGAATCTCGCTTAGTTCATCCACTCCACCTGTGAGGATAAGGTCAGCCTTTCCTTTTCGAAGCTGATCACAGGCGAAACATATAGCGGCCTCTGCTGTGCAGAAGGATTGAACCAATGTCGAATTGACCCCCTGGATTCCAAGTTCAATGGAGACATAACTGGAGGGGGCATTAGGAACAGTATTGGGAAAGAGCATGGGGTTTAAGTCCAAGAAACCTTTCAGGACCTGGCCTTGATGAAATTCCTCTGAGCTCGAGAGACCACAGAAACCAGAGCCAAAGACGACTCCGACCCTTGAGCTATTCTCCTGAGTCACAGTGAACTGAGCATCGCCTAAAGCCAATTTCGACGCTGCGATAGCGAACTGACTCGCCCGATCAAGGCGCCGGATCTTACTCGCGGGTATAAAATCTTTGGGATGGAAGGATCGGATCACTCCTCCCTTTTTAGAACGGGAGAAACGCGTATCGAATTCTTTAATCTCCTCAATGCCGGATTTCCCGTTCTTTAAGGATGAAAGGAATTCCTCCTTCCCGATTCCAATCGGAGAGACGATTCCTATTCCGGTAACACAAATACGATCTGATGCCTTCGGCTCACTCATAGACCTTTTCTTCGTCTCCCTCGAGGTCCATCGCATCTTTTTCTACATCCCTTGCATCACTCTCTCTTTTTAACACCTCCCTGTAGAATTCATGTTGAATAAGAAGACTCATGATTTCATTCGTTCCGGTCCAGATCATCTGCAATCTCGCATCGCGGAAGAAACGCTCGATGGGATAGACATTCGTATATCCGATTCCACCCATCACCTGCATCGAATGGTTGACGACCTCCCAGAGCATTTCTGTAGAGTTCTTTTTTGCCTCGGAGACCATCCGCCTCGAATCAAAACCTTCATCGACATGCCTTGCCGTCACATAGACCAGACTCCGAGCGGCATCGAGTTTTGTAATCGAATCGGCCACCCTAAAACTGACTGCTTCAAATTTTCGGATCGTCTCTCCAAAGGCCTTCCTCCGGTCGCTGTATCGTGTAGCAATCTCCAGACAGCACCGCGCCATGCCAAGGGCTCCGGCTGCAGTGGTCAATCGCTCAGGGATCATCATCCGGTCGAAGACCAGCGAACCTCCATTCAACGGCCCAACGAGATTTTTTGCCGGCACCTTGGTATCGCGAAAATAGAGACGGCCTGTCCCTCCTCCGCGTGAACCCAGGAGTCCGTAAACATGCTTGACTTCTACACCCATGTCCCTTTCGACAATGAAACAGGAAATGGATTGGTGGGGATGAGCCTCTGGTGCCGTTTTTGCATAGACCAGAAAATAATCCGCCCCCTCCGCACCCACCACAAAACGCTTCTGGCCATTGAGGATGTAATGATTCCCATCTTTCTTGGCAAGGGTGGTGGCGCCGAAAAAGTCGGATCCTCCCCGGGGTTCAGTGAGAGCCTCTGCGCAGCAGAGCTTTCCCTCAAGGGTGGGCTTCAAATATTTTGCCTTCTGCTCCGGCGTACCAAAATGATGGATCGCCTCGCCGCAGATGCTCACTAAAGAGTAGAGGCAGCTCATTCCTGATCCAAGGACACCAATTTCCTCAATGGCCGCTACCTCCCCTGTCCACTTCATCCCCCTGCCTCCCCATTCCTTGGAGAAGCGAAGGCCGAGGAGATTCTGTGCTGCCAGACTTTCAATATACTCCTTCGGATACTTCACCTGATCAGCGTCCATGGCTCGAATCAGTGAACTCGGCACCTTTTCTCTGACGAACCTTCTGACCTCCTCTTGCAACTTCTTCTCTTCCTCTGTCAAAAGAAAATCATACATCGTTTTCCCGCTCCCCTAAAAGTGATATTGGCTTCCTGGCCGTTCTTCCATGATGAATTCATTACCCAAAAATCATAAAGAATCAAGAGAATTCTTTTCCGAGACCGATCCCTGATAGCCCCTTGTGTTTTTAGGAGCGATTGATTAATATTGGGGGTGATAGGAGAGGAAAGTTATGCTGAGAGTGTTGAGGGAACACGCATCTTCATGGATGCTCAAGGCTATCCTGATATTGGTGGCTCTTTCTTTTATCTTGTTTTTCGGAGGTTATTCCTACTTCAGAGAGAAAAAAGTGACTTATGTGGCTCAAGTGAATCGAGTCACCATTGAATGGCCAGAGTACAATAATGCCTTTCAAGACGCCATCAAGCAGTATCAGCAGGCCTTAGGCCCAGCATTTTCGGAGAAGATGATCGAAGAGCTCCATCTGAGAGACAAAATCTTGGACGGCCTCATTGAAAAGATTCTCGTTCTTCAAGAGGCAAAAAGATTGGGGTTCTCCGTCTCCGATGAAGAACTGAGGGAGGCCATTGAATCCATCCCGGCTTTTCAGGTGAATGGCCAGTTTGACAAAAGGGCCTATGAATGGTCTCTTCGTTCAAACCGGACGACCGATGAACAGTATGAGCAGAGTCAACGGGAAAGTCTTCTCATTTCAAAGGTAGTTAATCTAATTAAAATGAACGAAGGGAAGGTCTCAGATGAAGAAGTATTGGATACTTTCCTTTTTGAGAACGAACGGATCAACCTCGCTTTCCTGAAGGTCGCTCCTGGCGCTTTAAGAAGTCAGGTCAACGCAAATGAGATTGAGATAAGGGACTACTACCAGAAACATCAAGAGGAATTCAGAGTTCCCGCTTTCATTCAGATTCAATATCTCCTCTTCCGACCTGCTGATTTTGAGAGCAAAGCCCAGGTCTCTTTGGATGAAGCCAAACGATATTATGACTCCCGGAAAGACACTTTTAAGATACCCAAACAGGTGAGGGTGAGTGACATCCTGATCAAAGCAGGACCGCAAGACCCACCTGATCAATTGGAGGCCAAAAAGAAGAAGGCTGAAGAAATCCTGGAAAAAGCCAAAAAGACAAAGGACTTTGGTTCCTTGGCAAAACAGTATTCCGAAGCGGAAAATGCCTCTAAAGGCGGCAACCTGGGTTGGATTCAAAAAGGGATGTTGGGTGAACAAATCGAATCCATTCTCTTTTCGATGAAGGCGGGTAACCTGAGCGAACTGTTAGCCGCAAGAGATGGATTTCATATTTTTAAAATAGAGGAAGTCAAGGAGGAAAAACAAAAACCCTTCGAGGAAGTAAAGGACCAGATCCTTCAGACCTTAAAGAAAGAAAAGGCTAAAGCAGAAGCCTCCCGAAAGGCCGACAACGCTTTCTACTCCCTTTATCGGAGTCGGGATTTGGAGGGATATTCAAAGGAAAAGGATGTTCCCATTAGGACCACAGGCCTCTTTAAGGAAGGCGATGAGATTCCGGATATGGGGAGGAATCCTCTCTTTTATTCCAGTGCCTTCTCTCTGAGGTTGGGAGACATCTCTCCTGTGGTGAACGTCCCGCCCAATTTCTATGTCTTGAAGTTGGTGAATAGGAAAGACTCCCGGATCCCGCCTCTGGATGAGGTGAAAGAGGATGTGAGACAAAAGGTTATCGGAACAAAAGCGGAAGAGAAAGCAGGTCAGGTGGCTGAAGACCTTCTCAATCAGATTCGATCAGGCAAGAACATCAGAGAGGTCGCGAGAGAGAGAGGTTATTCTCTGGAAGAGACCGGTTTTTTCACCCGGACGGCAGAGGTGGTTCCCAAGATTGGTCCTGCCAGGGAGTTCATGGGAACGCTCGCCTCGCTGACAGGAAAAAATCCTGTTCCTAAGGAAGTCATTCGGACAAGGGATGGGTATTTTGTGGTGAGGTTATCTGCCTATGAGCCTGCGGATCAGAGTAAATTCCAGTCCCAGAAGAACAATCTTGAAAAACGACTGCGCTACCAGAAACAGGAAGAGGCATTTCAGAATTGGCTCGATCAACTCCGGTCCAAAGCCAAGATCGATAAGAATAAAGACATCCTGAAGGGCTAATGAGGCCTTTCTATCAAAGGCAGGGTTCTCTCTCTTGAGTAAGAGAAAATGAGCGTCTCATTCTTCTTGGGTGTTCTCTTAACAAGTCTTAGACCTTACATCGGATAAGATCCACCCCTGTCGGGACAAAGCAAGCTCCTTCCCCCAATCTATCTCAATTTTCTTGCCCCGAAATCCTCTTATCTTATCGAAGGGGCGTCTCCATCCAGGAAGATAATGGTACTCCAATACCTCCACCAGGAAGGGAACAACTTCACTCAGCCTTTCTTTGGGGAGGCAGGCATGAACCTCTTTGAAATAATCTCCCAGGGCTTCAGGAGTTAAGGGATGCGCTGTAAGCAAGGCCACTGGATAGTTACAGCCTACGGCCCTCTTAAGAAGGTCGAAGCCACGGACCCCCATAGTGTCAAGGATAACCAAATCATGGTAGTGGGTCAGTTTGGAATTTAGATATTAGAGATAAGAAAATCAAGGTGTTTTTTACTCATATCTGGAGATTTTAATGCAGCATTTTGTATTTTTTTTAATAATTTTTCGCTGACAGGAGTATGTTTTTTAAATATACCATTGGTAAGACAGTATTCTAAATTAGCAAGGGGGGTTATTCTTGAATCAGCACAATTTATTACAGAAATATATGTTAGAAAAGGGTGCTCTCCAACATTTATGCAACAGCTATTATCACATCCTATTTTGGGGCTTGTAATATTTACTAAAAGGGCTGAATCAGACGTTGTTTCTATTGCGATTATAATAAATAGATGTTCTTTATTATTTGGGGGCGTACAGATAAGAAGGGTATTCCCAACGGTGAGCATTAAGATGCAGGAAGGACAACATCAAAGTATTTGAGATTCGACGCTTCTTCTTCTATCAATTCAATTTCTTTTTCTGTTTTCTTCAATTCTCTTAGAATATCTTCAATTCGTATTGGTATAGAAGTATCTCCAGGATGTTGCCATTCGGGACAACATTGATGACAAATATCAATCATTTCTCCCCAATCTTTATCTTTATATTTGCCAAATATTCTGTCTATTAGATCAGTTTCTCTTTTGCTTAATTCATTAATTCCAGGATCAGATATTAGTGTAACTTCATAACTGGTTTTGGAAATGAAATTGTACCAATACGATTTATTTTGAGGATCTTCTTTGTAATTAATCAAGTCATAAGTTTTGCTCAGAACTGGTCCCTTTCCCATAGATACATAAGAATCTCCCGTCAGGGGCCTTTCCCAAAGACCAAAAGCTTCCCGATCTGCGAGATAAAGCAATTTGATTAATTTTGTATAATTCAGCGTTCCGCCGTGTTTCCTTATAAAAAAAGCAGCAATTTGAGTGGTTTTAGCTTCGTTAAATTTAAAAGATATCATCCCCCGCTATCCCTGCATAAATCATACAAGAATGAGCGGTTTTGTCAACATATTTTTTATTAGAGATTTAACTATTGGAATCTAAAAGAGAAATAATGTCATCTATTTCCCATAAATGATCTATCACCTTCGCTGCCATTGCAGGTGCCACTCTCAAAGTTTGATGAATCCGGCAAAAATTGTAATACATAAAATGCAGAGCAAGGGCATAGCCTAAATTTTCAACCTTTTTAGAGAAGGCATTGGTAAGCCTTGTAAAACGCCTCATGTTCATTCGCATCGTTAAATTCTGTCTTTCAACAAAGCTTGTTGAAATACTCTCATTTTTAGGATTGCCATTTATTTTTACTTTTTCTGTTCCAATACATTGAGCAGGGCTATAGCGTTTTTGGCCCTCTTCTGTGTTCCCATATATCTTTATGAGCTGACTAAAATCGATCTCTCTACCAAAAGCATCTTGAACAGCCTCTAAATACATTTTATGCCCATCAGTTGTTAATTGGACACGGTTTTTGAGCCTGCTTGCTAAATCCTTCATAAATTCGGTAGCGCATTCGATATTACGATAACCAATATACCAAGACAGAATCAATTTGGTGTCTGCATCTAAGGCCGTAAAAGTCCAAACGTCACCATATCCAAATTGATCCTTTTTATGTTTGGGGACGTTCTTCTCTTTGGCGTACACAAAGGCCCAAATCTCATCACATTGAATTTTATTGCAAGTGAGATTTCGCAAAGTCTTGTCTTGATACTCTGCACATGCCTTGCCGAGATCAACCAAGAGTTTAACAACTGTATTCTTAGCAACACCGGTCATTCTACAGGTTGCCCTGATAGAATTACCTTCAACGAGCGCTGCTACCACTTGCCTCTGTTTCTCTTTTTTTAGTGTATTCATGACTTCATTATACTTGAGCGCTCAAGCATTTGTCAAGTATTATTTTAGCTTGTGAAAAGAAAAACTTGCTTTACCGCTCAAGCATACTTGACAAATAATTTTACCTATGCTATAATAGTACTGTCCGGTTAAGAATTGAATAAAGACAATTGGTTACAGAAATCGGGTTTTTTAATATCATCAAAAAAACCTGAAAGCACCTGATAAATGGGGTTTTTCTCGAATAAAGTGATGCTCAAGATTTGCAGGATTTCGTTGAGACTTCGGTCGAGTTTCAATTCTTTCTTGATAATAGCGGAGAGAACATAAATACTTATTGCAATCCAGATTTGGGTTTTCACTGCATTCTCGGAGGTTCCATAAAAGGATTTGATTCGAAGGTGCTGTTTGATCCACTTGAAGAAGAGTTCCACCTGCCAGCGGCATTTGTACAGTTGGGTAATGGTCAGAGGGTTGAGCATAAAATTGTTTGTCAGGAATACGAATCGTTTGGACGTTACGATATCGAAATAGCTGATCCGGCGAAGGGGATCGGGATATTCCTGGGAGGTCTTTGGGCCATTGAGAAGAATCGTTTGATCGCTTCGGAGTCCCGTGGTTTTGTCGACGAGGCGGTAGCTTCGACGAGTGCAATCGAGATTTCTCTTGGCGCGAATGATAAAGAAGGCTGAATGGAGGGCGAACACATACAGGCGGGCAAAATCGATATAGCCGCGATCCATAATGTAAAAAGAGCCAGGCTCTAAGATCAATTGGTCGAGGAGATTGACGTCGTGAACATTGCCTTCGGTAACGCGGATAAAGCAGGGGATACTGCCATGGAGGTCCATCAGCGTATGGAGTTTGATGGCGCCTTTGCGTTTGCGAAAATGGGCCCAAGGAAAAAGCGAGAGACAGAGATCGATCGTCGTCGAATCGAAGGCATAGGCGGCTTGATCCAAGAGCACGCCGAAATCTTCTTTGGCATACAGGTACCTTGCTCTTCGGATCAGCACTTGAGCAAAATCGGCGTAGATCCGCCAGTCTCTGTTTTCGTTGGCTTCGGCCAGGGTGCTTCGAGCGACTTTGCTCCGAATCCCTACATGGTAGAGTTTGGACTGCAAGGCGCGCAAGCACGTTTCGGTCTCGCGAAGACTTTCTCGGTAAGTAAGCTGGGCGAAGGCCATGCAGAGAAATTGATCGAAACAGGAAAATCTTCGGACTCGGTAATTGCCTTGGTATCTTCGCACACACTTGTTGAATTCGTGTTTGGGCAGAAAGTTTATGAGTTGTGAAAAGATCATTCGTCCACAGTGCATTGACCATTCCTTTCCACTCTGAGATGGAAGTATTATGGCCAATAAAAGCAGACGATCTGAAATCGAAAACGGTCATTGTTATGTTTATCCTATTAACATTGTTTAACATTGTCAGTTTTTAAAAATCCTTAACCGGACAGTACTGATGCTATAAATAAAAAAATGCCCCCGCCGAGGCTCGAACTCGGTATTTGCCACTTAGCAGGTGGCCGTGATGTCCAATTCACTACGGGGGCAAATAATTATTATTCAGGCCTCATCCTAAGCGGAGAGGCCTTTATTTTTGGACATTTAAAAGAATATAACAATATTGTGATATTGTCAAGGACCAAAAAATATTTGGCGGTAGCACAAATTTGTGATACACTACGAACGGTTGGGCACTTTGGCAATATAGAGGCATCGTAGATTCGTTTCTTGCTCAATGTGACGCAGAAATGCAAAATATGCTTCTTAGAAGATTAGCGAAGCTGTTAGAAATTGGCGTTGAATGTAAAATGCCTATTTCTGAGCCAATAGGAAATGGATTGTTTGCGCTACATGGGAGATCGAAAAGGAAACGAGCACGGCTTATATATTATTTTGGAGAAAATAGACAAATAATCTTTGTTCATGCTTTTTTTAAAACAACTAAAGCGATCAAGCGACAAGATATAAATACATCAAAAAGAATTAGAGATAGCATAGAAGAAGGAAGGGAAATATCAAATGAAATCAATCTCGCCAGTTAATTTAAATATTGTAAAAAAACTGAAAGAAGATAAGGCTTTTAGGGAAGATTTTTTCCGGGGTCAAGCACAAGATGAAATTGCGATGAGCCTCAGATCGTTAAGGGAAAAAAGAACAATGCGACAAATTGATTTGGCCAAGAAGACCAAAATGAAACAATCAGCTATTTCTCGTATTGAACAAGCTGATTACTCAGGATGGACTTTTAATACTTTATTCCGTATTGCAGAAGCTTTGGATGCCAGATTACGTATTATATTTGAACCTATAGAAATAGTCTTTAGCTTATATGCTGAAAATAAAGCTACATTATCCACACAATCTGAGCAGAATTTAAAAGACTATTTTGTTGATACTACAGATCCTAAAATAAAACGAAGACAAGTCCAGACATTATTTATAAGTAATGTATTTCATGGGCATATTTCTACAAGTACTTATGGAGGGTTAACTCAATGACTAAGAAAAAAATTCAAAGCAAGCTTCAAACGCAAATTCCCCAAATTCCCGTTAAATGGCATATGCCTGATAATATAATTACTCGATATGCCAGTAATATAGTGGTTCAAACAATCGAAACTGAATTTAAGATTTCGTTTTTTGAACTTAAACCAGAAATTCGTTTACAAGGTGAGCCGCCACTTCAAGAAATTTCGGCTGACTGTGTAGCAAGTGTAATTTTGACTGCCGATACACTTCAAAAACTTATAGGATTGTTACAGCAACAATTAGAATTATATAATAAACGAAGTAGTAATATCCCTAATAAATAATATTTTATGTTTTCTTCGCCCATCTTGCCATAACTGCTTTTTGTGCTATATCTTTAAGCCTTTTTTTCGATAATTTTTTAGCCCTTGCAGGCCCTCCTTTTAGCCCCCCTAATCTTCCCAGGGCAACTGCAGCGGGGTTCTTTTCCTTGATGATGGGTGTTTGGGTGGGTTCTTTTGGAATTTCTTGCGTGGCCTCTGCTACGATCTGAGAGGCAATAAGATTAACATCAGAGCGTTTTTTCTTCTTAGCCACGCTTTAAGCATACCAAAGCGGTCAAGTATAGTCAAGAGGAAGGAATTTCAAACTGACCCACTACCCAAATCATAGGTGAACGAAGCCATTCGCTCACTTGCTTCTTTATAAGTGGTGGCCTTGTCGAAGGTACAGGTCGGACAAGCCGCCCGAATTTCTTTTTCCAGAACGGTCAAGACATTTGGTTCATCGTCCACAGCCAGAATTATTTTATTTTTAAGGATAGACTCTCTCATGATTGGATCCTCCCTGTCCTTATAGGAGTAAAAGGTTAAGGTCTTTTACCCTACTTTAGAGTTTTCCCCACTCCTTCCACGGCAGACCGGCTTGTTCTTCCCAATAAGATTCAAATTTGCTGTCAAAAAATCCATTTACTCTTTCGTAGAGGTTCATCAATTTGGGTAAAGACCTATGTCTTTCCATTTCATCCCTCAAGGCCGAGAAATCCATAAAGCTGTCCAAACTCGGATTTCCTTGGCCATTAAAAAAGTTTCTTCTCATTGTTTTATCCTCCTCTCTTTTGACTTCCAACGATCTGTATATAGCAAGCGCCGTTCCAAAAAATACTTCTGGTGCTCCATTTCAAATTCCAAGCCATCGTATAGAATTTGATGATAGGCTGAATGATCTAAGAAGCTTTGTCATTTCAATCAGATAATCAAAAGGCAAGGTGAAAGATCAAAGGTTTCTGCACATGGGTTTTAAGAGCTCATTCAATGGAAAGCAAATCTTTGGAAGGATGCAACGAAGGTTGACAGGATTCAGGTCATTTTTGGATAATGTTTTGAAATCAACGGCTTAGGGATAACGAGAATGGTTTACGATGCAAATAAAGTTGCACCGTTTCGACAGGACAAGACTTTATCGGCCGCCTTGTTTCAAGCGTTTATTCAGTGCCTGCCTTGTAATCCCAAGCATCTGAGCAGCAATAGCTTGATTACCAATTGCTCGTTTCATTGCTTCAGAAATCAGTAGCTGCTCTGTCCGTTTGAGAGTAGGCAATTGCTCCGAAAAAGAAACCGGAACATTCTCCCCTTGTAATATCTGCTTTGAATCCATGTCAAACGAAGGTTGTTTTTGGCGGATATAGGATTTGAAAACATCCATTGAAAGTTTCCCGGATTTATGACTGCTGACGGCATCCAGAATCATGGACTGCAGTTCTCTGACATTTCCAGGAAAATGATAAGTTGAAAGGAGGGTGAGTAGCTCACTTGGCGGGGTTGGCTTCTTCTTCCCGAGCGTCTCAGAGGCCTTTCTCAAAAAATGGTCTACAAGAATAGGCAAATCTTCCCGACGCTCACGAAGCGGCAGAATATGAATAGGGTGGGCACAAAGCCTATAATAAAGATCTTTGCGGAACCTCCCGGATTCTTGCATGGCCTGGATATCCTGATTCGTAGCGACAACCACTCGAGCATCTGAGCGCTTACCGACATCTGATCCAAGAGGGAAATACTCACCATCCTGTAAAAGGCGTAAAAGCTTTACCTGTGAAGCCGAACTCAGATCTCCTATCTCATCCAAGAAGAGTGTCCCTCCGGAGGCCTGTTCCACCAAACCACTTCGAACCTGATCTGCACCGGTGAAAGCACCTTTTCTGTGTCCAAAAAGAGAGTCTGCAAAAACATTATCATCCAAACCTGCTACATTGACAGGAACAAAGGTCCCTTTACGTTGACTGAGTTGATGAATGGCTTTGGCAACCAATTCTTTTCCAACGCCGGTCTCGCCTGTAATCAATATAGGTTGAGGGCTGGAAGAAATTGCCTCAATGTATTGAAAGATGGAGCGCAACAGCGGACTGTTCGTGACGATTTCTGAAAAAGCCTCAGGATGCTCCAACCTATCAGATAAAACATGGGCTCTTAGCAATTTGTTCTCCCGCTGCAGTTCACGGAGTTCAATCGCCCGCTTCACTCCTGAGATCAATCTGCTTTTTTCAACAGGTTTGACCATGTAGTCGAAGGCACCGGTTTTCATACAGGCGACAGCGGTATCCACATCATTCGATCCCGTAATCACGATCACGGGCACTTCGGGATAGTCTTTGGTGACCATCGCAAGCAATTCTTCTCCTGAAACATGCGGCATCGAGAGATCGAGCATCATCACCTCAATCTCTTGACTGGAAAAAATCGCCATCACATGGCGGCTATCCTGGCAACGGAGGATATGGTTCATATTGGCAGACCGGAGCACCATTTCAAAACTATTTAAGGCCTGTGCTTCGTCATCGACCATCAATACCGGAAACTGAGGATAGAGGGATGTCATCATTTATTCATCTCCATCGTGGTTCAACTCACCTGGTAAACGGGTAGAACAATTTCGGCCTTTGTCCCCTTCCCAGGCTCTGAGGTGAAGGTGAACGTACCTCCGTGCTCTTTGACAATTCTTGAGGAAATGGATAAACCCAATCCAAGACCTCCTGCATCGGACTTAGTCGTATAAAAAGGGTCTGTAATATGCGGTAAGATTTCAGAGGGTATTCCAATACCCTCATCTTCCACCTTGACGACAATGACTCGCCTCTTTTCATCATAGAACGTTGACACAAGAATACTTTTTCGTGTATCTCGGAGTGCTTGGCAAGCATTTTGGATCAAATTGATGATGACCTGCTCGAGCCGTTGGAAATTACCTTTTAATAAAGGTAAATGATTGCCATATTCGATTGAAAAATGATTGGTAGACTTCATGATCATGTTGGAGAGAAGGGTCACGGCAGACTTTAAAACAGCGTTCACATCCACCGACTGGGACATGTCCGAGGTGTCCCTTCTTACAAAGGCTCTCAAATTCTCGACAATTTGCTTGATCCGTTTCGACCCATCCAATATCCCTGAAAACAGGGCTGGGATATTCTCACACATCTCTGTATAGCTCATGCCTCCAATGATAAAATCGCCATTCTTCTCATAGTATTCGTCAAGGATTGGCATGATACTCTTCCATGCCTCCGATAAGAGTGGAGTATTCAACATAATAAAATTATTTGGATTGTTAATCTCGTGAGCGACACTCGAAACCAGCGTTCCTAAGGCAACCATCTTACCCGCCTGCATAAGCTGTTGCTGATGTATTTTGGCTTGTTCCTCAATTTGCTTACGATCGGTTACGTCGCGCGCAATACCCCGAAATCCAATGGGCTGATTTTTTGAATCATGGATCAGTGAGGCAGAGGCCTCAATGAATCTCTTTGTACCGTCTTTCCTGATCATTTCCCAATCAAATGGATTGGCGGGTTCCCCCGTTCGATAAACCTCGCTAAAAACTTGAAGCACTTTCTTGGCAGCCTCCTCGGTCATAAACTGTCGGTTATTCATGCCCATCAATTCTTCTTTAGAATATCCAGAAAATCTGGCCAAGGCATCATTGAAGAAGGCCAGATTCCCAGCGAGATCCACCTCATAATATCCCTCCTCAATGCTGTAAAGAGTGGTTCGATACTTTTCCTCACTTTCCCGCAATATCGCTTCTGCCTTTTTGCGTTCAGTGATATCGCGTCCAACGCCATAAAATCCAGTAGGCCGACCTTTGGAATCGCGCCTTAGTGAAACCGAGGTCTCAAGAATTCTCTTTGTGCTGTCTTTTCTGACCAATTCCCAGTCGAAGGCTTTGGTAGGGATACCCGTTCGGTAAACCTCTTTGAAAGTTTGGTAAACCTTCTTGGATGTCTCATCATCCATATACTGCCGATTATTCATGCCAATCAATTCATCTTTCGAATACCCGAGAATCTTGCTCATGGAGTCATTGGAAATGATCAGATTTCCGGCGAGATCAACCTCGTAATAGAGTTCCTCTATGCTTTCGAGAATGGCACGGTATTTCTCCTCACTTTCCCGCAGCACATCTTGAACCTGCCTGAGCTGGCCCGATCTTTTTCTCAAACGCTCAACCGGTTTTTTTGCCTTGCTATCGGGTAATCTTTTGCTCATGGGAATTCCTGTTTTGGAAGATAAAATAAAAAAGGCTCCCTACATGTGTATCATGGATACAATGCATGGAGCCTTCATCATTTCCCCCGGGGTTATTTCCTTAAATCTTAAACGGTTTAGAGCGGTGGAACTTTTATCACACCAAAGCCATAAGATTTCATGGAAGATACTATATGAAGCATCTATTTGTTGTCAAGTTGAGGAGATCAACGTCTTTTGCGGGAGGGGAGGGAGAGTTGCCTTCCCTCTTCGGAGTCGGAGATTCCGAAATGCTGGTAGGCCAATTCTGTGGCCTTCCTCCCGTTCTGCATTCTTGCCACAAAACCGATCTTGAGGAGAAAGGGTTCGATCATATCGACCAATGTATCCGATTCTTCTTGTAATGTCGCTGCGATCGCCTCAAGACCCACAGGCCCCCCTTTGTAATACCGGATGATAGTTTCCAGGAACCTTCGGTCAAGGCTTGTCAAACCGATTTCATCCACTCCTTCCAAACGCAGTGCCTCATCGGCAATGGCTTTGTCGATCTTCCCTTGCCCACGGATCTCGGCAAAATCCCTGACCCTTTTCAGAAGCCGGTTCGAAATTCTCGGCGTGCCTCTCGACCGCTTGGCAATTTCCTCTGTCCCTCCTTCATCAATGGGAACTCTTAAGAGGGCTGCCGACCGCCTGACCACCTGGCAGAGTTCTTCGACGGAATAGAAATCGAGGTTCCTCAATATTCCAAAGCGCTCCCGAAGAGGTGCGGAAAGGAGCCCGGCACGTGTAGTCGCACCCACAAAGGTGAACCGTTCCAACCGATACCGATGGCTTCTCGCATGAGCCCCTTTATCAAAAATGAAATCAATGCAAAAATCTTCCATGGCCGGGTAAAGGAATTCTTCTACCACCTTGGGAAGACGGTGCACCTCATCGATAAACAGGACATCTCCCCTCTCCAGATGGGTGAGGATGCTGATCAGGTCGCCTCCTTTTTCGATGGCAGGCCCGGAGGAGGTGACAATGCGGACTCCCAATTCTGTGGCAATGATATGGGCAAGGGTGGTTTTTCCCAATCCGGGCGGGGAATGAAAAAGGATGTGATCCAGAGGCTCTCCACGTTTTTTAGCTGCCTGGATCGCAATCTCCAGGGTCTCCACCACCTGTTTTTGACCGATATATTCGGAAAGCTTCCGGGGCCTCAGGTCAAGATAATCTTCAACTTCGGGTTGGATTCCTTCAGCTTCTACCTTTGGATCAGGTCGTCTGCTCTCTTCGGATTCCTTCATATATTCCTCTTCATGAGAAAGATAAAAAATCCTTAATCCCCCTTGCCCCCCCTTAACAAAGGGGGTACGACTCGAAACCGAGGGGAGGTTGCCTGCCTGCCGGCAGGCAGGGGGGGATTTGAACGGTCTATGGTGAAATCTCCTTTTGTCCTCGATACACCTCTTCAAACAATTCTTCAGGGGTAGAAATATTCGGGTTTCTGAGCATTGCCTCTTTGACCAAACGTTGTGCTTCGCTTAACTTATGGCCAAGGTCCTTTACCAAAACTTCCTCCACCTGTTTCTTAAAGTCCACGACCTCCACATCAAGTGGAATTTGATCCTCCCTCATCAGCGCAAATTTACCAACTTTTCCTTGAAGGGTAGCAATAATCTTATCCGCTGTCCTTTTCCCAACTCCCTTCAGGCTTTCGAGGGTTTTCGCATCCCTTTCCTCTATCGCCTTGGCAATCTTTGGGACGGGCATCATCAAGGCCTTCACCGCCGTCGGGGGACCGATATCTTCCACCGTAATGAATTTCTCAAAGAATTCTTTCTCCGGCTCGAAATTAAAACCGATGAGAAGAGGCTTGGGTTGCCGTTCGGTCTGGTGGTAATAAATATAAAGTCTGACGATCTCTCCATCCTCCCCTGCTCTCTTCGGACTGAAGGTCTGCCGAACAATCGCAGGAAGGAGAATTTCATACCCCACCCCATTCGCTAAAACGACAATCCTATCCTCTTCTTTCTTGAGCAACTTTCCTTCGATATAGCGGATCATTTCTCTGCCTACGCGAATTCCGTCTTACGCTTTGTTATCCTTTCATTTCCTTAGATATAGCCACCCACAAAAATCCCAAATTCCAATATCCAAATCCCAAACAAATCCGAAATTCCAATTTCGAAATTCTAAACGATTATCTATTTTAGAAATTGGTATTCGCCAGTTCAATAATGAAGTGCAACACTTAGGGTGACGTAGTATCCTAAGTGTATGGAAAAGCTAAACTATCAACATCTCTCCAGTGAAGAGAGAGACAAAATTGCATATCTTCACGCACGAGGTAAAAGCATCTCGGAGATAGCCGAGAGTATCGGGCGAAACAAAGGTTCCATTTCACGAGAACTCAAGCGTAACCGATCGCCCATCTACAACGTTTACTTGGCCAATAGGGCCCATGAAAGAGCCGTTAAACGAAAACATGAATCCGTCCAACGACAGCGAATACGCAATCCTTTGATCCGTAGGTATATCATGAAAAAGCTCAAGCTCAAATGGTCTCCCGAACTGATTTCAGGAAGACTTTCTTTAGAATATCCAGACCTTCGTATCAGCCATGAGGCCATTTATCAATTCATCTATGATAAATCGATCCCTACGAAGCAGAACCTGGTGCCCTATCTGACTCGGGCTCACAAGCGCCGTAGACTCCGTACCCATTCGCACCGGCATAAGACACTCCATATTCCACGACGGATCTCCATCAAAGAGCGTCCCCTGGAGGTCCAAACCCGGATCCAACCCGGCCATTGGGAAGCTGATACGTTAATCTCCCGAACAAGTAAGGCCGCTTTAGCGGTAGCCCTTGAGAGAACCAGTAGACACCTGCACTTGGCCAAATTGCCTGCCAAGACCTCACAGAACTTGCGATGTGCCCTCACTCGCAGACTCAGCCGTTACCCCCAACCCCTTCTCCGCTCTATCACCTATGATAATGGTTGCGAAAACGTGGAGCATGAGTATACTAACAAGGTGTTGGGAACCCAATCCTACTTCTGTGAACCCTTCCATAGTTGGGAAAAGACTTCTATCGAAAATGCCATCGGGCTGATCCGACGCTTCTTCCCCAAGAAGACGGATTTTAATCTGGTTCCCAAAGAACAAGTCAAACGCGTCGAAACTTTACTTAATACGAGGCCACGAAAATGCCTCAATTATCGAACGCCCAATGAAGTTTTGGGCTCATGTGTTGCACTTCACTGTTGAATGCAGCATTTTGGTCATTGGTGCTTATTTGAAATTTGGTGCTTTGAATTTGGGATTTCCCTGTTTCTCTTACTCCAATCAATATTACATTAGATTCATCGTCTAACAATATATTTAATATACCGCGAAACAGGGCTTACCAATGAAAATTTTCATTTCTGGAAAGGCCGGTCAAGGCCAGGGCCAGAGCATCCCCTGCGTGGCTTGAGCTGAGGGGATTCTCGATCCTGAGAATTTGGCGGATCGCCTTCTTCATCTGTTCCTTATCGGCCCGACCGCTTCCGGTCAATGCACTCTTCACCTCCGTTGGTCTCAGTTCGACCACAGGAATGTCCATTTCTTGAGCCGCAAGGTAGATCACCCCCCTCACTTCACCCAATTGAATGGCTGCCTTAGGAAATTGTTTCAAGACAAAGACCTCTTCTAAGGCAAGAAGGTCGGGGCTCCATTTTTCGAGAAGTCCTTTGAGCTCATCATAGATGGTTTTTAAACGAAGGGGAATAGGACAATTTGCTTCGGTTCGAATGGTTCCCCAATCACAGGCTTTCCCTCCCCGGGGAAGAGCCTCCACGACCCCAAACCCTGTCATCGCTAAACCCGGATCGATTCCAATCGCCTTCACCAAAAGATTTCTCCAGATGTGAAAAAGCCACCCAATCACTTTCCTTATAGAAGGGGTGGCTTCTAACTTAACTGAAACAGAGATGTTTATCTGATAGTTGCATAAGAAACGTTGCCAGAGACAGGTGGGTGTGCTGGAAAAACTTTATAGCGGCACTTTTGACCATTTAGCTGCACTGTTATCAGATATTTTGCAGAAGTCACCATAGGTGAGATCGCATCTTACCTATAAAACTTATAAAAGAACCGCATTATAAAGTTTTGGAAGCACACTCACCTGCCGATTGAATGCAACGTTAAGGTTTATGCACTGAGCCGTTCCATCTCCTCTTCGGCAATATCGAAATTGCCGTAGACTTTTGTGACGTCATCAGAATCTTCAAGCCCTTCCATTAACTTCAGCATCTGTTCCGCCTCTTTTCCACTCAAACGAACAGTGCTTTGGGGAACCATGGTTACCTCAGCATAGCTGTGTTTGAACCCAGCTGCCTCAACTGCCTTTTTCACTTCTTCAAAACTCGCTGGGTCGGTCGTTACTTCAAATTCCTTACCTGAATCCTTCACATCGAGGGCCCCCGCATCCAATGCTACTTCAATCAGACGATCCTCATCGACTCCGCTTTTTTCGATGACGATCAACCCCTTTTTTCCAAACATCCAGGAGACGCAACCATTCTCACCAAGGCTACCATTATATTTGGAGAAGACATGTCTGACATCGGCAACGGTCCGATTTTTGTTATCCGTCACCACTTCCAGCATCATGGCCACGCCACCCGGTCCGTAACCCTCGTACGTCAGCTCTTCGTAATTGACCCCTTCCAGTTCTCCGGTCCCCTTCTTGATCGCCCTTTCAATATTATCCTTCGGCATGTTCTCTGCTTTGGCTGCGAGAACGGCAGTCCGGAGCCTCGGATTGGTATTGATATCCCCTCCCCCAAAGCGGGCGGCAACCATAATCTCTTTGATGATTTTAGTAAAGGCTTTCCCCCGTTTGGCATCGGCTGCGCCTTTTTTTCGCTTAATCGTACTCCACTTCGAATGTCCGGACATCGTTCTTTCCCGTGGGTGGAAAGTGGAAGGTGGCATGTAAAATCTTCAAAACCACATTCTGCCTTCTACTTTCCACTTTCTAAAATATGGTGGGCGCTAGAGGATTTGAACCTCTGACTTCCTGCGTGTGAAGCAGGCGTTCTCCCCCTGAACTAAGCGCCCGGTACAAGACCTATTTTATAAGACCTTTCTGAAAAGTCAACCCTCTCCCCCTCATTCTACCAGAGCCGGAAGGACTGTCAACGGTTTTTATCCCTCTGTGTTAGCAAAGTAGAAATGTCCCCATTAACTGCTTAAGTTAAAATGTCCCCATGGAACAGGAGAAGATACTCATGGGGCAGAGGGAGTTAAAGAGGTGGCATCTGATGGAGATCGTAAAGGTAGGGAAGATCACCTTGAGGGAGGCTGGAGAGAGGATAGGTGTGTCCTACCGTCAGGCGAAGCGGATTGGGCAAGCGATCCGGGAGAGAGGGATCAAAGCCTTGGTGCATGGTAACAGGGGACGACCTTCGAACCACCGGCTCAAGGAGTCCTTACGAGAAAGGGTATTAAAGCTGTCGGAAGAGGTTTACTGGGACTTTAACGATACCCATTTTACGGAGAAACTTCGGGAGTGCGAAGGGATCGATTTGAATCGAGAGACGGTGAGGAAGTTACGGCGGGAGGCGGGGATGGCACCCAAGCGCAGGCGTCGGGGACCTAAGCATCGAAAGCGACGGGAGCGAATGGCTCAAGAAGGATGGATGGTCCTCTGGGATGGGAGTCCCCACCCCTGGTTTGGCCGAGACCTTCCACCTTGCTGTCTGATGGCTGCCATCGATGATGCGACCGGGAAACTGCTGGCCGCCCGTTTCTTTCCCTTTGAAGGTTCCGCAGGCTATTTCTGGCTTCTTAAAGAGATGATTAAAAAATATGGAATCCCAATGATGATCTATCAGGATCGCCACGGGTCGTTGCATCGGAATGACCCTCACTGGAGCTTGGAAGAGCAACTCGCTGGCCGACAGGAACCGACTCAAGTCGGATTAGCTCTCGAAGCCTTGGGGATTGAGCCGATCTCGGCTCTTTCTCCTCAGGCCAAAGGAAGGATAGAAAAACTCTTTGCCACCCTGCAGGATCGTCTGGGAGCAGAACTCCGTTTAAAAGAAATTGTAACGATGGAAGAGGCCAATCGCTTTTTACAATCAACCTTTTTAAAAGACTTTAACCGTCGCTTTGCCGTCAGACCCAGAGAATCCCAAAAAGCCTGGAGAGAAGTCCCAAACCATCTGGACCTGGATCGAATCATCAGCTTTCGCTATACGGCTACGGTCGGCAACGATAATACGGCTCGGCTGGGAGGATTGGTTCTCGATATTCCCCCTGGCCCTCAAAGAAGATCCTATGCGAAGCTCAAGGTGGAAGCTCGGCAGCTTCTCAACGGATCTTGGAGAATCTACGCTCAAGATCAGTTGATTGCGAAACATCCTCCTACTTCCCTCCGGGAACCGGTGAGAGCTCTTCCCCGAAAGAAACACCATGCAAAAGGAGTTAAAGATTACCACTGGGTCTATCTCGCTTCAGCACCCTCCAGGGAAGGTGACCCTTACCCCCTGCTCATCGAACATCGTTGATTGTAGCGCAACCTGGCGATTCACATTTCGCTTGTTGCCCATTAATAGGGATCTCTTATGAGAGCTCACTTAAAAAAAAGAAACTCAAATTGAAGTTCATCCACTCACTCAAGGGTCAAGATCAAAACCCTTGGAGGGGACATTTTCACGTTGCAGTTAAGGGGACATATTGACTTCGCTTAAACACGGTTTTTATCCCTCCCAAATCCCGATTTAGAAAAGAAAACCCTCTTACCGTCATGTCATTGCGAGCACCTAAAAGGTGCGTGGCAATCTCTCGGAAAGAGCGAGACTGCTTCGTTCCACTCGCAGCGACGGTTCCGTAACCCGGGACTTGGGGACCGCTTA
This sequence comes from uncultured delta proteobacterium, assembly GCA_963827685.1. Classification (GTDB taxonomy): domain Bacteria; phylum Desulfobacterota; class BSN033; order BSN033; family UBA1163; genus UBA1163. Next base: position 335,620 of record CAWHBU010000006.1, read on the forward strand.
TTCACCGCTCTGAGACGGCTCTATGAACCCTTGAGGGCTAAAGATTTTCAGGTGACCTTCCCCCGAGTTGATGGACACACCTGAGAATTTGTATCATTGGACAGGAGGTGCGTATGGGGGAAAAGAATCGTCATTTCAGCCGTGAGTTCAAACGAGATGCAGTGCAGTTGGTCACAGAGAAAGGGATGCCGGTAGGCAAGGTGGCCCGAGAGCTTGATATCCATCCCAATCTTCTTCATCTATGGAGGAGGAGGTTCTTAGCTAAAGGGGATAAAGCCTTCGTAGGGAAGGGCCGTGTAACGCCAGAGGAAGCGGAAATAAAGGGGCTCCGGAAGGAATTAGAAAAGGTGAAGGAAGAGAGGGACATTTTAAAAAAAGCCTTGGCCGTATTCTCCAAACGAAACAGATGAAGTATCGGTTGATAGAAGAGCACAGAGAGACCTACAAGATAAGGAGTATGAGTGAAGTGTTGAAGGTATCCAGAAGTGGTTATTATGCGTGGAAGACGCGTCAACCGAGCACACGTCAGAAAGACGATGAGGAGTTGCTGGGGCACATACGGGAGATCCACACTCAAAGCAGAAGGCTCTATGGGAGTCCGCGGATCGCAGCGGAGCTCAATAAGCAGGGTCTTAGATGTGGGAAGAACCGGGTAGCCAGGATCATGAAAGAGCACTCCATATGGGCAGAAGTGAAGAAAAAGAGATTCAGGCGGACTACCGATTCACGGCATCATTATGCCTTGGCTGCAAACTTACTGATTGACCAGAGGCAGACAGAGGGGGTATGGGCATCTGATATTACGTTTGTGCCCACTTCTGAGGGATGGCTCTATGTGGCAGCAGTGATGAATGTGAAAAGCAGAAAGATCATTGGGCTGTCCATGAGCGATAAGCTCTCTCAGGAGCTAGCTTCTGCTGCGCTCAGGGACGCGGTGGGCAGGCAAAGCCCCTCTGAAGGGTTGATCCACCATTCTGATCGAGGCAGGCAGTATGCAAGCTATGCCTATCAGGAGCTTTTAAGAGAATACGGCATGACTCCTAGTATGAGCAGAAGTGGCAATTGTTATGATAATGCCTATGTGGAGTCTTTCTTTGGCACGCTCAAGACGGAGTTGGTCCATGGTGAGCGGTACCGTTCAAGGCTGGAGGCGAGGCTTAGTATTTTTGAGTACGTGGAAGTGTTTTATAATCGTCAGAGGAGTCATTCGGCATTAGGGTACAGGAGCCCAGAGCAGTATGAAAAGCTCCTTAATGAAACTTAACTATATGTCCACTTTTTCAGGGGAAGGTCAAGGAATAATTTTGTTATCCCATAACCCAACAGAGCTCCTGCAATGACATCGGTGGGATAATGAACGCCTAAGTAGATTCGAGTCCATCCGATGAATGCCGCCACAATGAAAAAAACAACTCGGTATCGCGGAAATCGCTCAGCCAAGAGGGTCGCCATCATAAATGCAAAAGCGGTATGTGCACTCGGAAAACCGGGGTCGAGAATTTCTCCCGGACCTTTGGAGAGTTTGGAGGCCATCTCCAGAAACAAAAATGGTCTCTGACGTTGAATGAGAAATTTGAGGCTGTAGATGACTGCCGATTGGGTGCCGTAAAGAAGAACCAAACGGCGAAGAACTTTTCTCTGTCTGGTTATGATCCAACTGAGAATAATAAAGAGGATCACTGCGAAATGGCTTCCGAGATAGGTGATCCAGGGTATCACCTGATCCAAAACCGGCGTGCTCCACCATCCATTCGCCCACCTTATAAAATCTAATTCCCAAGCCATCTTTTGTTTGCCTTCACTATTCGAATAAATAGAAACATCCAAACATATCCCCTCCCCCTTTGACGGGGGAGGGCGAGGGTGGGGGTGGATACGTCTTATCCCCCCTCCCCACCATCCCCTCCCGCTAGGGGAGGGGAGAAATCTAAGTTGGTTCATTTCATATGGAAAGTTGCGGAATAATATCTGCCAGATTCTTACCCTTGATGCAGACACTTGCAATCTGTTCAAGATCCTTGCAGGAAGAATTGAACGCGATGCAAAACCCTACCATGCGAAACATGTCCATATCCCCTTTGCTATCTCCGATGGCGATCACTTCTTCGGGCTTCACTCCAAATTTTTTGAGAATCTTCCTCACCCATTCTGCTTTCTTATCATAATAGACCCGAATCTTGACCCTCCCACTCAATAGTCCATTTTCATGAAGGAGATCATTAGAAACAGAGTAATCAAATCCATATTTCTGATGTACCCAATCGGAAAGGAGAGAAAGTCCGGAGGAAACCAACGAAAGTTTCAACCCTTTCTGTTTGAGGTAATGGATCAGTTCATTCGCGCCCGGGTGAAAGGGAACCGTCTTGACAATCTCCAGCAGCTCCTCCACCCTCATTCCCTTCCAAACTTGGGCATCGCGCTCACAAAATTCTTCATAAGAAATCTTCCCGGCCAAAAACTGACTCTGATACCGCTCTGCAAACCCGTACCACTTTCCCAATCGCTTATGAATATACTCCCAGATGGATCGTTCCTGGGTAAGTGTCCCATCGAGGTCGAAAGTGGCCAATTTAAATGGTGGATTCTTTCTCGTTGACATTGGCAATATTTCAAAAAGAGGTTTTTCTAAGACCTAAAGCTGTAAGCGGAGATAAATTCTTGGGAGGGTGGGTCATCAACAATCTTGCAGGGGTCTCAAAGTTAACCTTTAGATAACATACCTACCATCTTTATTTCCTTGATCTTATTCTTTTCATCGACATGAACAATGACAGGCTTGTGTTTGGCAATCTCTTTTTCTTCATGCTGAGAATAACAGCAGATAATGATGAGGTCTCCTACTGAAACCAGCCTGGCAGCAGCCCCGTTCAAACCGATTTCACCCTTGCCACGGTCGCCCCTCATGACATAAGTCGAAAATCTTTGTCCATTGGTGATATTGTAGATATCCACTTTTTCATATTCAATGAGTTTTGCAACATCCATGAGTTCCTTGTCAATGGTAATGCTCCCCTCATAATCAATATCGGCTCTCGTAACGGTTGCCCTATGGATCTTCGATTTGAGCATACTGATGATCACTGCGCTTACCTCCCGATGATAGTGTGATCGATGAGTCTAACAGACTTAACCATTGCCGCAACGACCACTACTGCATGTTTCTTACATTCACAACTCTTTCAGGCGTCTCAGCGTCTCTGATTTCCCCCTATCGAAAAGAAACGCCTTTCACAGGCTCATTGAAATTATAAGTCCTTTTCTCTCCAAAATCAACTAACTCTTCCGCTTTCACAAAAGATCAATAAAGAACTGTTACCCTTTATCTGCAAACATTATTCCTTATCGCTTCCACCAACAGGGTACCTTTTTCGTAAGGACGACGGACTAATAGGTACCCGATTTCTCTACTTCTGTCAAGGGCGGACGGCCATCCCAATAATAGACATTGACTCAATCCAGTTCCCCCTCTCCCTTGATGCCTGCCTGCGGGAAGCCGCTTCGGCGAAGGCAGGGGAGAGGGCTGGGTCGCCGACGCGCCATAGCCTGCCTTCGCCGAAACGCTCTCGCTTGCCGGAGAACTTGTTCGGCCAGCAGGTCGTGCAGGCAGGCCGCTTTGGCGACGGCGCGGTGAGGGTGCATTATCACCTTTTTTATCCCCCTCCCCTTAATCCCCTCCCACCAGGGGAGGGGAGTTTTTGGGGTTTGTCTTTTTCAATTTCTATTTTTCGGGAGCCATTAAAAGTATTGCCTCAGTTATCCGTGTCGGTGATACCTCATGATTTCAATGCCTTGGCAAAAGAAGAGATGAAATCCCTTACCATGTCGGTTAACTCCGGGTTTTTTAGGTTTTCCTCGATCATCTTCACAATCGCACTTCCTACAATGACGCCGTCAGCGAAAAGGCTGATCCTTTTCGCCTGCTCTGGAGTGGAGATGCCGAAACCAACAGCCACCCGTTTTTTGCTCTGCTCCTTTATTCCCTTGACAGCCCGCTCCAGCTCATCCGGCAAATTCTCCCTCGCTCCGGTGACGCCCGTTACGGAGACATAATAGATGAACCCCTCGCTGCATCGGCTCACCAATTTTATTCGGTCCGGCGGGCTGGTTGGAGCGACGAGAAAAATAGTATCTAAACCCGTTCTCCGAGCCTCTCCCATCCATGGCCCTGCTTCTTCAGGAGGAAGGTCGGGAATGATCACGCCATCAATTCCGCTTTGTCCACAGCCTTCAGCGAACTCCTTTAAGCCGTAGTGAAAAACAGGATTGAAATAGGTCATCAGGACTAGAGGAGTGGTAATCCCTTTCAATCTCTCCGCCAAGGAGAATATATCTTTCAGGTTGACCCCATTTTGCAGGGCACGCTGGGAAGCAGCTTGAATGGTCGGTCCATCTGCGAGGGGATCGGAAAAAGGAACGCCCAACTCAATAATATCTGCTCCAGCCTCAGCCATTTTTAGGACCAATGCCTCTGTCGTCTTGAGATCAGGGTCACCCGCAACCACAAAAGGAATTAAGGCTGCCCTCTTATTTTTGAGCCCTTTAAATACCGTCTCAATCCTGTTCATAGCTCCACTCCGATCTTGGCGGCGATTGAAGGAACATCCTTGTCCCCGCGGCCTGAAAGGTTGACGATGATCACCTGGTCTTTTCTTAAAGCGGGGGCTAATTTAAAGACATGGGCAAGGGCATGCGCGCTCTCAAGGGCCGGAAGGATGCCTTCTGTTTTTGAAAGGAGGTGGAATGCCTTTAGGGCTTCTTCGTCTGTGACGGTTACATATTCAGCCCTTTTGTTCTCTTTGAAAAAGGCATGCTCCGGCCCCACCCCCGGATAGTCTAAGCCGGGCGCAAAAGAATAGGTCTCCAGGATATTTCCAGAATCATTCTGAAGGATGTAACTCATGCTTCCATGAAGGGTTCCTATTTCGCCGGCACAGAGGGATGCTGCATGGCTTCCCGTATCCACTCCCAAACCCGCCGCTTCTACTCCAATGAAATGTACGCTGTCTTTGAAGAAGGGATAGAAGAGGCCCATCGCATTGCTTCCTCCCCCCACACAGGCCACTAGATAATCAGGAAGACGGCCCTCTTTCTCCAGCACTTGCTTCTTTGCTTCCTTGCCAATGATCGATTGAAAATCTCTCACCATCATGGGATAGGGATGAGGTCCAACCACAGAGCCGATGAGATAGTAAGTATCCTGGACATGGGTAACCCAATCCCGGATGGCCTCGTTGATGGCATCTTTCAATGTCTTGCTCCCGGATGAAACAGGGATGACCTCAGCCCCCAAGAGTTTCATCCTGAAGACATTCGGGGATTGTCGCTGGATGTCCTCCTCCCCCATATAAACGACGCATTTCAATCCAAAGAGAGCCGCTGCCGTGGCCGTGGCGACACCATGCTGACCCGCTCCGGTCTCAGCAATCACCCTCTTCTTTCCCATCCTTTTGACCAGCATCGCTTGCCCCAGCGTATTGTTGATCTTATGAGCGCCTGTATGCGTCAAGTCTTCCCGTTTAAGGTAGATCCTTGCCCCCTTCAACTCCTCGGTCAGTCTTTCTGCAAAATAAAGTGGCGTGGGTCTCCCAACATAGTCTTTCAAATAGGACGTCAATTCACTCCGAAAGAGAGGATCTTTTCTTATAGAAAGGTAAGCCCTCTCTAATTCCTGGAGGGGAGCCATGAGTGTCTCGGGGACAAACTTGCCCCCAAAAATTCCAAAATGTCCTCTTCTATCTGGAAGATTTTTTTGCATGAATGGTTGCCTCTTTTCTGGTCATCCCCTGCCCTCTTCAATACAAGGGGATTCTTTTCACCTCTTATTCCCATGGAATATGTTTATTTCACTCACAACATCTTTATGCTCGCCTGAACTTCCTATGTTACCGGATATCATTTGATCTGTCTCACGCACAATCTTCATGATCTCTCTTATTTTGTTTGGGTCTTTCTTTCCGGGCGAGGTCTCAACACCACTATTGATGTCTACTGCCTGAGGTCTCACCGTCTCTATGGCCTCCCTTATATTCTCCCTATTCAAGCCGCCGGCAAGGATGAGCGCATGTGTTTCCTTGACCTTTATCGCTAGTCTCCAATCCGAATTTTTTCCTGTCCCTCCATAATGGCCTGCATCGCGTGCATCCATTAGGATAGCCGCTACAGGATAATTTCTTAGTGCTTGTATCTCTTTTTCTGTCTGGCAAAAAACAGCCTTGATCAGAGAAGATATGGGGAATTGGGCACAGTATTCAGGGGATTCATCCCCGTGGAGTTGAATCAGATTGAGACCGCAAAATTGAGCGATTTCCTTGACCTCTTGTATCTCGTGATTGACGAAGACTCCCACTCGAATGATCTCAGAGGGAAGTTTCTGATTCATCTCTTTTGCCTTCGCCGGCGCTACGTACCTTTGACTCTTCGGATAAAAAATAAACCCAAGAGCATCCACCCCGCACTCGGCAGCCGTACAGGCATCGTTGATATTGGTGATCCCGCAGATTTTAACCTTGACCATCTGGTCCTCCGATCTGGCTGCCGGAATCCACCAACTCCCTTGTCTTTCTGGCCATATCTTTGCTCTCCATAAGGGAAGTTCCCACCAGAACGGACCGAATGCCGCTTCTTCCCAACAATTGGATATCCTCTTTATCAGAGATGCCACTTTCACTCACAAGGATGCGCCCCTTTGGAACCAGGCGGGCCAGATCGAGCGTGGTGCAAAGAGAGACTTCGAAGGTGTCGAGGTTCCGGTTATTGATTCCGATCACTTCCGCCCCGCAATCGTACGCCTTTTCAAGATCGTCATGATTATGGATTTCAGTCAGAGGGGTCAGGTCCAACTCCTTACTGAAGACGAGTAATTCTTTCAATTGATCTTTTGACAGGATACGGGCAATGAGAAGCACCGCGTCTGCACCATAGAGGTACGATTCCCTGACCTGGATTTCATCGATGATAAAGTCCTTACGCAATATCGGCAGAGAAATTGCTTTTTTAAGAAGTGGAAGATCATCCAGATTTCCCCCAAAAAACCGATGATCGGTAAGAAGAGAGATAGCTACCGCCCCGGCATCCTCATAAATTCGGCCAATCGTGCACGGGTCCATTTTTTCACGGATAACGCCCGCGGAAGGAGAAGCGAACTTGATCTCGGCAATGATACCGATCCGACCTGGCATGGAGATGGCGGCCTTAAAATCACGCAAACGAGGCAGGTCGTTATTTCTTACGGCGGGTACTCCCCTCTTTTTTAACGCTTCGACCTCAATCTGTTTATGGGCCATGATCTCTTTCATCTTCAAGTGCATAAGAAAACCCCTCATCACCTGTCGTTAAACGCGGTGCGTGAACTGTTGTGTCAGGGCGGCAAGCCTTTCGAGTTTTTCCATCGCCTTGCCTGAATCAATGGAGTCTTGCGCCCGTTTGATACCCTCTTTGAAATGGTTATCCAGACCCACCGCCATAAAGGCCGCTGCCGTGTTGAGCAGGACGATGTCTCTCTTCGGGCTTTTTTGGCCGCTTAGGATCTCTCGGATCACCTGGGCATTCACAAGGGCATTTCCTCCCCGTATTTCCTCCGGGTCCGCCCTTTTCAGTCCAACTTCTTCTGGGGTCAGGTTAAACGTCTTGACCTCTCCCTGTTTGAGATGAGAGATCCGGGTAGGACCGCAGATGCTGATTTCGTCAAATGTCCCTTCTCCGCATACGACAAAAGCTTCCTTCGTTCCAAGTCTATTCAGCACATGAGCCATCTTTTCTGTCAGGGCCGGGTCGTAAACCCCTAAGACCTGGGCAGAGGCCCCAGCAGGATTGGTCAGGGGGCCCAGGAGATTAAAAATAGTCCGGATCCCTATTTCCCGGCGCGGACCGGCGGCGTGTTTCATGGCGCCGTGAAAAAGAGGAGCAAAAAGAAACCCGATTCCGATCTCCCGGATGCATGTCTCCACATCAGCAGGGGTGATGTCCAATTTGATTCCAAGATCTTCGATCACATCCGCACTTCCGCACTGGCTGGAGACGGCCCGATTGCCATGTTTGGCAACCCTCGCGCCTGCTCCTGCGGCCACAAATGCACAGGCCGTGGAGATATTAAAGGTGTTGGTGCCATCCCCTCCCGTGCCGCAGGTATCGAGGATGGTTTCATCTTCGATATTGATCTCGTCCCGATCCATGCTTACCTGTTGATCCTTCGAGAAGATTCTGACCGCCTTTGCCCGCATCACCCGGGCCGCACCGGTAATCTCATCTACCGTCTCCCCTTTCATCCTGAGGGCGGTAACAAATGAACCGATCTGGGCAGGCGTTGCTGCGCCGGTCATAATCTCTTCCATAACCTGTTCCATCTCAACCTCTTTCAGGTGCTCCCCTCTGACCACCCTTGCAATGGCCTCTTTGATCATGATTTTGTTCCTCCTCTCGCTTCGGGGTAATGTTTTCCTCAAACAATTGGATTGAGTGAACTCTCCATTACATAAAACATTTCAAAAAGGCTATTGGGTGGGCTAAAAAAGCTTTACAGTGGAACCTTTACCGTCTTGCTACAGGGCTTCCAACCACTTTACGGGAACCACCTTGGGTAATATCGCATGTTCCCTATCAAACATAGTGAAGAACCACTTGGTAAAGATTTGGAAGCCCACCCAATAGCCTTATCAATGCAACATCTGGGTTACGTCAAACCTGCTCCCCATCCATCAAACCATTTTTTCTTTATGGTACATTCTGAATAACTCCCGGCCGATAATCATCTTTTGAATGTTAGAGGTTCCTTCGAGATATTCCATTCCCCGAGCATCCGCACTGAGCTGGTTGATCAGCTCATTTCTGAAGTAACCTCTTCCGCCCATTAACACCTGCGCCTTGGTGGCCACCTCCATCACCACTTGGGAGGCGAATAGCTTTGCTTGAGAGGAGCTCATCCTATAGTAGGAGGTGCCAACTTGCTTCAGGGCATGAAGGCATAACCCCCTCGCGGCGTTGATTCGAGTGAACATCTCCGAGATTTGAAAACTGATATCCTGGCTGCTGGTCAAGGGATGATCGAATTGCCTTCTTTGATGGGCATAATGATAGAGTTCGCGAAAAATCCGGTAAGCCAAACCACAGCAGATGCCGGCAATATGAATTCTTCCCCGATCGATGACATCGAGGGTCAAGACCAGGCCCATTCCTTCATTCCCCACCAGATGCTTAGCGGGGACAGGAGAATCTTTAAAAATGAGTTGTCCCGTCGGTAAGATGTTCAACCCGTCTTTATCGGGCAATCCCTTGATGGTGAAGCCTGGCAAATCATTCTCCACAATAAACACGCTCAAGGAACGGGGGCCCAGGACACCCTTCGTGTTGGCGAGAATGGCATAAAAGCGAGCCAAGCCACTGTTCGAGATAAAGATTTTCTCTCCATTAAACAGGTAATGCGGACCCACTCTCTCTGCCCTCAAGCCGACGGCACTTGCATCCGATCCTGCCTTTTCTTCCGTGATGGCAATGGCTCCAAAATCCCCTTCTGCCATCTTCGGGAGATACTCTTCCTTTTGTTGTCCCGTGCCACTGAGTATGATATCGATCGCGCGTCCATGGGATACAAAAATGATGCCCAGCCCCGGAGAAGCGTAACCCAGGAGTTCCATCATAAAGTAGATCTCCTGCTCAGAGGTCTTTTCTCCTCCATATTCCGGGGGGACAAAGAGTTTGAAAAAATGCGCCTCTTTTAAACCGGAAACGATTCGATCCCACTCCTTTGGGAAGACAGCTTGGTGGTTCTCTATCTTTGTCTCCAGAAAAGAATAGGTGGGAAGGATCAACTCTTTAAGGAGAGCAATAAAACGATTCACATATTTTTTCTCCCTCCAGCCGGGATGAAAAGAATCAAAGATATTCACCAGATTTTCCATCGCCTCAGCCTCCTTTAAATGGGCATAGAATGAAAATCTGTAACACTTTAGCGCTTTGAAAAATCCGCCAATGTGACACCGGTTTCCGCTAAGGACGGGATTGGAAAAGTTTTAGAGCGGAAACCTTTTACCGGTTCATTCAGTTGGCTCCAATGGCATGGCAGCGTTTCGCTCACTCTCACCGTTTCAAAACCGTAAAATATGAAAGACCGCATTCTAAAACTTTGGAAGTCCCGGCCTTGGCGGGAACAAAGGGACAAATGGCACTCCATTTCAAGGCGCTAAAGTACTACGAAATTCTTAATAATAGAGCTCCCGAATGGCGTCAAAATCGATTCCGGATGAAATTGCACCCCTTCCACCTTATGTTTTCGGTGTCTCAACCCCATGATCTCCCCTTCCTCTGTCCAGGCGCTTATTTCAAGACATTCCGGCAGCGCCTTTCTATCTACAATAAGAGAGTGGTAACGAGTTGCCTCAAAGGGATTGGGCAGGCCGCTGTAAATGGTTTGACCATCGTGAAAAATGGGGGAGGTCTTGCCATGTCTGATCCGTTCGGCCCTGATCACGTTGCCACCAAAGGCATAGCCAATGGCCTGATGCCCCAAGCAGACGCCCATGATGGGAATGGATTGATGAAACTGCCTGATCACTTCAACCGTAATTCCTGCCTCCTTAGGTGATCGAGGGCCAGGAGAAAGGAAGATAGAAGTCGGTTTTAAATTCCTAATGTCTTCAAGGGAGACGGCATCATTCCGTAGGACGACCACTTCTTCCCCAACCCGGGCGATATCATGGAAGAGATTGTAGGTGAAAGAATCATAATTATCGATCAAGAGAATCATGGCAACCCCTCCTCGGCAAGTTGAATGGCTTTGATAATGGCCTGGGCCTTGTGCAGCGTTTCTTCGTATTCCTTCTCCGGATCGGAATCAGCGACCACGCCTCCGCCTGCCTGTACATAAGCCTTCCCATCCTTGATGAGAATGGAGCGTATCGTAATGCAGGTATCCATGTTTCCCAGAAAACTGAAGTACCCTACGGCTCCGGCATAAAACCCGCGGCGGGAGGGTTCTAACTCTTCGATGATTTCCATTGCCCGGATCTTCGGAGCGCCGGAAACGGTCCCGGCAGGAAAAGTGGCCCGAAAGATGTCGAAGGCGTTTTTCTCCGGGGCGAGCGTTCCCTGGACATTGGAAACAATATGCATCACATGGGAATATTTTTCCACGGTCATCAACTCGGTCACCTTGACCGAGCCAATTTCGGAGACGCGGCCCACATCATTTCGGCCGAGGTCAACCAGCATAATATGTTCGGCCTTCTCCTTCTCGTCGGCCAGAAGATCTTTTTCCATCTTCCGGTCTTCTTCCGGCGTTCTTCCCCTGGGCCGGGTGCCGGCAATCGGCCTGAGTTCAATCTGCTTACCTTCCAGACGAACCATCACTTCGGGAGAACTTCCCATGAGGATCATACCGTTCATCTTTAGATAGAAGAGATAGGGCGAGGGGTTGATGCTTCGAAGGGCGCGATAAACATCGAAAGGTTCGCCATGAATCTCCGTTGAAAACCGTTGCGAAGGAACTACCTGGATGATGTCTCCGGCTCGAATATACTCCTTTGCCCTTTCCACGACTTTCATATAGTCCTGCTTGCTGAAATTTGAGCGCAGCGGAGAGGGAGTAAAAGGCTTCCTCTCTGGAGAAGGAGGGTTATGTCTTTGCAGCCTCGCGATAATCGACTTGATTTTTCCCTGAGCCTCTTGATAGGCTGCTTCGATAGATTGGCGGGGGGATTGCCGGTCGTCTAAGAACGCATTGATAATGATCTTGATCTTCTTCCTTAAATTGTCGAAGACCAGCAGGGTATCGGTGATCATGAACGAGCAGTCATAAAGGTCGATGTCCTGTTTAAGTTGCTCTGGAATCCTCTCAAAAGACCTCACGACATCATAACTGAGGTAGCCCACCGCCCCCCCGGAAAACCGTGGAAGATCGTCATGCTGAACAGGGTGGTAAATCCCCATAAAACCCTGAAGCGCTCGGAGCGGGTCTTTCACCTTACCCCTTTGAACGACTTCACCCTTCTTAAGAATTTCAAAATCCTCTCCTTTGCTCCGGAAGAGGTGCGAGGACCCGGAGCCCAAGAAACTGTAACGACCCCATTTCTCCCCTCCCTCCACACTTTCGAGAAGGAAAGAGGACTTTCCATCATCGATCTTCCGAAAGGCCGAGAGGGGTGTCTCCAGGTCATAGTGAATTTCCTCAAAGATGGGAATGAGGTTGCCCTGGGTCGCCAATTGTTTAAAATCGGATAAAGAGGGAGCGATCATTTTTCTAACCTCCTCGTTGTTAAAACAAGCCAGAAAACAACTCCAGCCAGAACCTCATCGGTGTGTCTATCCATTCAGTAAGCATCCCCCGGCAAAGCCGGGGGTTTTACGATTGCTGGCCCCTCAAAAGGGCCTGGTCGCAATCGGTCAAAATCAAAACCGAGAACCATTCATTGTTCGGTCTTTCGTAAAAGTTCTTGTTGTCGTCATTCCTGCGAAAGCAGGAATCCAGTTTTTTTCTGGATTCCGGGTCGCGTTTCACTTGCCCGGAATGACGATCCTACATTCCCGGCACTGTCAACCCCGTACTCGATACGGGCCCCGGCAGAGCCGGGGGGTTACCTAAGTGCTAATTAAGCAGTTTTTTCCTCCAGTCATTAAAACCCTTGCAAATGGTCTCCCGGAGATTTTCCCATTTCTACTTCATATGGATTTCTTAAATACCTGCGCTCAGTATTGGTGAATTTGATCAGCCTCTCCAATTTATTGAAGGCTTCCCCCGAATCGATGGATTGATTGGCCAACTCAATCCCTTCGCCGAGATTTTTTGCCCTTCCGGCTATCATAAAGACTGCTGCCGCGTTCAAAACAGTGATATCTCGCTTTACCCCTCGAGTGCCCCTTAGGATCTCAACGATGATCTCGGCGTTTTTTTTCTTATCCCCGCCTTCGATCTCAATGAGCTTTCCCCTTTTCAACCCGAAATCTTTAGGCTTGATGAGGTAGGTCTTTATTCGTCCACCTTTAAACTCCGTAACCTTGGTCTTTCCAGTGATGCTCATCTCATCCAAGGTATCTTCTCCGTGGACAACGAGACCCTTTTGAATCCCAAGATTCTTCAAAACAGTGGCCATCGTCTCTGTCAACCTTGGTTCATAAACGCCCAATACCTGGATCTTTGCGCCTGCGGGGTTGATCAAAGGTTCCAAAAGGTTGAATATCGTCCTGATGCCGATCTTCTCCCGGAGTGCAATAATGTGTCTCAAACCACTCTGGGCTAAAGGTTCGTAAAGGAAACAAATACCAATTTCCTTAATGCATCTTTCCAGTTGAGTGGATGTCATATCCAGATTGATCCCCAGTGCCTCAACGACATCTGCAGATCCACAAAGAGGAGAAACAGATTTTCTCCCATGTTTGGCCACTTTTAGACCCCCTCCTGCCACCACGAAGGCTGTTGCTGTCGAGATATTAAATGTTTTTGTTCCCTCCGTTAACCCCTTTGCCGTGCTTAGGATCGTTTCCCTTTCGACCGTGATTTCTTCACGGTCCACGCATACAACATCCTCTCCTCCATTGATCATCGAGACCTTATCCTTGATGACTCTTGCTGCTACGGTGATCTCTTGAGGGGTCTCTCCCTTCATCCTTAAGGCTGTAATAAATGAAGCGATTTGTGCATCGGATGCACTTCCTTTTGTAATCTCCTCCATCACCTCTCTCATTTCTTCTTCTGTTAAATCTCTCTTTAAAACCACCTTGCCTGTTGATTCTTTGATCATCCCCTTGCTCCTTTCATTTGGATTTAAATAATTTTCCTTTAAAACAAAAAAGGCTATGGTCAGAAACCATAGCCTTTTTGAACTGCGTCTGCCTATGAAGAGGCAGAAACAAAAAAGGCCATGGGAGACTAGAAGCCGCCCATGGCCCTTACTTCTAATTCAAACGCTTATGATGGCACCGGGCAGACCTCCCCCTCTATGTTCTGCCACCACCACCAATTACCCTGTTTGATTCTGAAAATAATCTCCACCTAAATCCTCTTTGTTCAATATTAGCTATTGTTTAACAAATTCCCCCGGGACTTGTCAAGTTTTTTTAAAAAGAGCTCTAAAAACCTGCTACAGGCTCTGATGAGGCATTTTCTTTAGAATAGAGACCCCCCTCCAGCGCCATCCTGGTCACCGGCATGGGGTTCCCTTCTGCCACGTCCGGTGCACCTACTCGCTCGCTTCACCGATATATGTCTTTGCGGTGGCCAACCTTCACAATCCAGACAGTAAGTTCATCGTCGTGAATTGAATATACGATCCGATATCGTCCTTGACGGACGCGATATCTTTCTTGACCGGTCAACTTCTCGCAGCCTGGTGGGCGAGGATTTTCTGCAAGCGTTTTGATCCGCTGAAGAATCTTCTTCAGATCGCTCCTGGGTATTGAAGCAAAATCCTTCTCAACGGATGCTCGGAAGTAGACTTTATATGCGGCCATCTTTTCTCAGCCTTTTGACCATCTCGTCATAGCTGATCAAAGGCTCTCTAACCCTTGTTTCAAACGCCGCAAGATCCTCGGCGTCTTCTGCAAGGGCTTCTCGGACCGCTTTGTTGACAAGCTCCGATACCGACGTGGATGTCTCAACCGCCTTTAGACGCAGAGCTTTATGTAGATCGGGTTCAAAGTAGACTGTGGCTCGTTTGGCTTGAGTTGCCATCATAGCACCTCCCATTGTAGCTATGTAACTATAACACTATAACGCCATGACGTCAAGCTCTTCATTTTCAATCTTAAAGCGAACGACCCCTCCCCCGCATGAGATCGTCGTATACAGAAACAATTCTGGGGCCAAATCTTTATCTTTGATTTTCGGTTGATTGCCTTTCCTTACACAAAGACTTTCTTTTCCTTGAGAAACGTTGTCCATTGTCAAGAATAAAGATTTGATCCCAAAGCCTTACTGATTCGGAATTTTATCTAATCACCTCCTGTATTTTTCAATGCACACCACTTTTTTCTTGACATCCGTGTGCTTGAATGCAATCATGACAACCTATCAATCATCGAGCGATGATACCGCTCAATCTTCCCCTGGGTCTACGGAGGGTACGGCTTTCTCCAGGTGTGGGTCATTTTCTTATCCTTCAAGTAGTCACGAAGGCTTGAAGAGATAAAGCAGGGACTATTATCAGACTGCAGTTTGGGACGGAGATAGACAACCACATGCATCACACGCATTTTTCTTCTTGCCATGGGTCATTTCCTCCGGTATTGTATCTATTAAACCATAGCTTAGATAAAGCTGTTAAGTCTCCAAATTCATCCGAAACGGAACAATTTCAACATATGCGTAAATATATGTTGACTCATATATTCTTTTACAAAAAAACTAATTATTAAATTTTATTGCGATTTTGATTCATAAATCCAAAGGAGTTAAAAATGGGCTATTCAGAAACCAAATGTGAAATTTTCAATGCAGACGACAAAACCAAACTCAACGTTTACGAGTGGATACCTAAAAATAATATTCGTGCTGTTTTTCTAGCGATCCATGGCGGTATGGCTCATGGCGGAGATTTTGTTACACCGGCTCTGTATTTTCTTGAAAAGGGTGTTGCGACTTATGCGCCGGACCTCAGGTGGCACGGAACATATCCAAAATACAACGCTGGCGGAAAAGTATTTTTTCACGTTGACAGCATTGATGAGACCATCAATGACATCCATAATTTATATCTCTGGATCAGGAAGAAACATTCAAGCCTGCCGATTTTTATTTTGTGCCATTCCTACGGAGCATTGGTCTCTCTGAATTACGGGTTGACTGCAGCAAAAGATGATGATATTTCCGGTTTCATCGTTTCATCACCCTGGCTTAAAAATATTGTCCAAGTGCCCAAAGCCCTTGAAATAGTGGCAAAGGTAATAGCCAGGATAAACCCAAAATTTGCAATAAAACCCAAACCTTTAACCGATAACCTGACTCATGATCCTGTAATCACAGCCCGGCACCACGAGGACGAAAGAATCGGTATTCGGGGAACCCAGGGCTCTGCAAGCCTCATCATCGAGTTGCCCAAGGCACAAGACTTTGTCATAGAAAATATGAAGAATTGGACAAAATTTCCTATTTTTGCAGTATTGGCAGGGCAAGATAAACTCGCTGATCCGGCAACAAGTGAAATGGCATTGACACAGGTTCCCCAAAAACTTCTTACACTAAAAAAATATGAAAATAATTTTCACGAAAATTTTAATGAAGTAAATCGTAATGAAATATTTAACCTTGTATGGAATTGGATGGGCGATTTTTTGAAAAAACCTTAAACGGAAATCAAAAGTAGAAATAAAGCAAAGGAAAAAGGGTCAGGCCTTGCAATCATACATTTTCATATACGCTCCACCCATTTTATTGCCCGACTCATGGTAGCATAGTGGAAACCCAGATGTTCGGCAATCTCCTTCAATGTGCTATTGCAAGACTTGACCCCGCGAGTTTCGGGCCGGGCTCTATATTTCTTCAAATTCCTTTAATGTCTTTTCAGTTATTACATCACCTGTATGTTTTATTTTGGATGATTCTAAAACCATCATCCACGTTTCCTCATCAGCAAATGGCCTATGCTTTTTGCCTTTTGGAATGACCACTAATTCTCCTGGATTTATTTCAATGATTCCGTCTTCTAATTCGATTCTGAATTTACCTTTTATTATATAGAACAATTCATCTTCATCTTTATGGTCATGCCAAACCAATTCACCCTTGACTTTAACAATTTTCACATCATAGTTATCCACCCGACTAATTATTTTCGGGCTCCATAATTCATCAAATTTTCTAAACTTATCTTCGAGGTTTATTACTTTTATCATACTTTTCCTTTCATCTTATCGCGCATAACGCGAAGATCAGCGGCACGGTTCACCGTGTCTGCTGGATATGACTGTTTGATTTAGTTTTTACCTTGTCTAATCTCTCCGCTTGCTCTTGGACTTGAGCAAGTGTTGTGTAGCCCCTATCTAAAAGAGAGACCATGGTTATGATTACCCAAGCCACCATTAAAGAAAAATCTTCAAGTAATATTTGATCGATATGGGTATACTCAGCGCGATGAACAGCTTTTGATCTCAGTTTATAATAGTTCCTTATCTTGCTCTTTAATTGTTCATAATTGCCGTACTCTTCATATTTATACCCCCCAAAAACCAATATGGATGATATTCCACGAGCATTAAGTTCTGTTATCTCTTTTTTGCTAAGGGTGAAAAAACATTCCACACAAGACCATAATTTAACCCAGGCCGATGGATGCGAGCGGTCTTTTTGAGCCTCGCCAATCCAGAATAGGGATTTAACAACAGCCTCCTCCAGTTCATTTCTTGTTTGTTTATCTACTAAGTTGGAAAGCTTTTCAAAAAAGCACACAGAGCTAAGGTACTTCAATAGCTCTGGTTCTATTCTAAAATCTTGTTCAGACCTAAAATAACGAGTGAACAAAAGACTTTTTCCTGAGTCTCCCCATCCAAAGCTACTCGCAGGACCGTACGCATGTGCACAATTATTTATTAGACGTATGTTTATCTTGTGGATAGCGGGACCATATAGAGCGCAAGAATAGAGCCTTAGCACGGATAGCGACAATTCGGCATTGTGGTAAAACTTTTCTTGTGCAACTGAACTACTACCTCTTTCAGTTCCAACAATAACCAAGCTGTTACTATATTCTTTCTTTATGGCGTCATTAATGCGATCACTGACATCGGTAATTCCAGAAATAAGCTTTTGGTCATATTCTCTTATTTCTTTTTTTCCGATAACAATGTTGTCTATCTTATCGAAAGAAAGACCATTCACCCTACAGACAAACGTATAATTGTCTATCTTTTTAGAAAGTAATATGTCCAGAGGATCTATAAACTCTGCATCATCTGGGATAAGATTATCATTTAGCCACCGCTCGATTTCAGCGATCACTCCTTGAAATATATCGTTGTAATTTAGCACATCTCCATATTTTCTGGTCTGATGTATAAAATCGCATATCCTTCGTAAAGCAACTCTCCCATCTTTAGATAAATAGATCTCGTTCTTATTTACCTTGACCTTCGGGGAAAGGAATCCAATTTCCTTTATCTCGTCAATAGTTTTGGGAAAAGATTGACCTTTTAATGAAAATATTAGGTCAATATCTCTCTTGATTGATCTTTTTTGCTTTGGTGTTAATTCTTCGTGAAGAGTCATTCTTATTAAAAATCTAACGAGCCTGTAGAAAAAGTCACTTTTTTAGAAACTGCTTCTTCTGCTGGATCAAAAATAGGAAATTATTTTCTCCCAGCGAGAGTTTTTGGATCTGGTAATGGGGTCTTCTGGTAAATTGGTCTGGTCTCAACTGTTTGCAGAGTTTTGGTGATTGTTGAGACCTGACCCTTGGTCCCTTCGAACCGCCCGGTGCGGACCCGCACGCCGGGTGGTGTGGGGAGGGGCGGCTAAAAACCGTCCCTTACCCGATTAGCTCATGCGAATTCCATGTTCAACAATAAGTTTTGCAAACTGTTCTCCATCAACCAGCTCAATTTTAATGCCTTTTTCTTCAAAGTATTTTTCGGCAGCAGAGGCTGCTTCAGGAGAAATGGCACCTGATGTAATGACCATCCCCAGATTTGCAGACTCAGCTTCAATTCCTTTAATCAGTTGCTCTACAACATCCTTACCGACAGCTGGTTCTGGTTGCCAATGTTTTGCCTGTATTGCAATGAGTTGACGGAATGCACCTGCCACACGAAATGTAACAAGTATGTCTGCTCCTTTGTCTTGGCTACGTGGAACAATTCTAGCATCTTCAGCCCCCAAACCGGTTAATACAGTTTGAATCAGTCTTTCAAAACCAAAGCTATCCATCCGCCCACTATGTAATTCGTTCAAAGTTTCCCTAATAAGACGGGTTTGTAAATCGCTTTGAAACGTTGGCGTTTGACCCGATAACGCAATCTGAAGGCACTCCTTTATTTCTTCAAGCAGATCGGTCGCATAAGCACAAGTACCTTGTGTTTTCATACGAGAGATAAGTGCTGATTTTGC
This sequence comes from uncultured delta proteobacterium, assembly GCA_963827685.1. Taxonomy (GTDB): domain Bacteria; phylum Desulfobacterota; class BSN033; order BSN033; family UBA1163; genus UBA1163. Next base: position 354,641 of record CAWHBU010000006.1, read on the forward strand.
CAAATCACGACGAATTGATTTCTTATCGTTGAGCCATCTGACTGGCCTCCTGTAGGCTGTGTCATCATCGATCTTATTTGAATCGTATATTGCTGGACCTTCAATTTCTGCAACATAGAACTCAGACCAATAAGGGACAACAACAAGATCTCCCTTATTCATCTCCCGAATAAAACGCCACATGTGGCCAGCAGCAGCCCCTGCTTTGCGCAATGTATCTTCACTGGCATAGTAAGTATTCCTTATAATTTCTCGAAATTGTTCCCATGTCAAATTTGTATCAAGCAGGCCTTCTGCTAATGACCACCCGATTATTATCTGGTTTTCGGTCAATGCCTCTGGTACTCTGTCGATGCCGCTTGGGGCAATCCGCAAAATAAATGCTTGTTGGTTCATTTGTTACTCTGAGCTAACGTCCTTGGCTGACCCGCTGGGGCAGTGAATAACCTCTAGCCAACCGAGCTATCACCAGTCGGTGTCAAGCCGGTTGTTAGATGTTCTTAAGGACGTAATTATGATTGATTTTTCGGATTATCAGTCACTAACCGTATCCACAATGGCCGACCTTTCTCGTCACGCTGCGTTGGATTGCGTGCGATTTCAAGAAATTCTTTCAGAAAATCTCCATGAAGAGGATGGAAAGGTGGTTCTTTTTGTTGTTGGTATTTTTGATATTCACGATCAATAGCTCCCGAAAATGCCTGCGCCATCTTGGGATCGTATTGCATGAGGAGTCGAAAAATTAAGAATTGGGAGGCACCAATAGATCCGATTACTTTGGATAAGTGATTGATGGTTTTTTGTTGTGTTTGAATAATTTGGATCAGGTCAGCAGTAGGGTCTGTCATGGGAATTCTCCTTTCTATGTTATTTACTTCTAACGAGCCTGTAGAAAAAGTCTTTTGGACCAGTGAGAAGAAGGAAAAAAGGGTCAGGTCTTGCAATCATACATTTTCATACCCGCTCCACCAATTTTATTGCCCGACTCATAGTAGCATAGTAGAAACCCAGATATTCGGCAATCTCCTTCAATGTGCTATTGCAAGACCTGACCCCGACACTAGTGATAATTTTTGTAGTCCTAATTGGGCGCTGAGCTGCCACAGCGATTAACCTTTAAAATAGTGGACAGCGAAACGAGTTCCACGTAGATCGCTTTCATAATATACTCAACCGTTGCAAGCCATGCTTAACGTACCGACGCTCATCTGGTCAGCTTGAGCGCCTGGTTAGCTGGCAACTTGTTACCTATCTCCCCGTTCGCTCACTTTAATAAATAATATTGTTTTCGTATACAAATTCAGGATTTTGATTGTAAAACCATTGCAAAAACATTTCAGGATTACAAAAGTTTGGCAAAGATACATTTCGCTGAATCCAACCATTTCGAACATTTATTCCGCCCCAACATTGAAGTAATTCATTTCTAACATAATATTGGCGATTATTGCGGCGTTCCCCAATCGGTAATAAATATCTTAATCTTCCAGAGTTATTATGATTTGCGAAAATTACGATATCTGTATTTTGTGGATCTTGATAATTTGCCAATCTTGTGTGAGCGTTCTGATTACGTATATTTTCATGGACTGTATTTGCGAGAAGTACATTTTCAAATCTATACAATCCGAATATTGCGTAATTGAGTGATTGCTGTCTATTATCAATCGGTGTAAAGCTCGCATAGAAGGCAATGAAGTTGTCTTGCGACCCTTCAAAATAAGTTAATATGCGTCTTGCTCTTTGACCAGAGTCGCCATAGCTAAAGAATCGAAAATCTGGATCGAGATGGCAATTAGCCCCTTGTAGTCGAACTGGAAAAACGAATGTATCTTGTTGCGCAAAATCATAACAAGTTTCCTCAAACTCATTATAGGTTGTTTCAAATCCTGGCTCGAATATATCTGGATTCTCTCTTTTAGGTTGCATCGGGACGTAACAAAATGACCTATCATCAAAACAGGGCGCATTCCAACCACCATACTTTTGATCAATGCCCACCCTAACCAATAATCCTCGCATGATAAATTACTCTGTGTTTTTTGATAATTGTGTTGCCAGCTAACAGATATTAGACAGAAAAATTATATTGTAATAAAATAATTCTGCCTATTATTACATGCCTGATTCTTGTCTAACCTGTTAGGAGGGTCAGGTCTTTTATCTTGGTGCTATCCTTCTATCCTTTGGTCTGATGACATCACTTATTGTGGATGCGTGCCCGCATAGGTGTCGAGACGATTCCACTACACCAATACCCATATTTCGTTAGCCCAAAATACCAAGACAAAAGACCTGACTCCCTTCCGCTCCCTGATGTTTATCCAAAATAATCTTTCATATTAAACTTACTGAGCCAGTCATACCGTGGTTTGGCAAATAATCTCATTGTTCGCTGGCTTTCATAGAGTTTGATGAGATCCTCCAAACGGTTTTGATAATAAGAGATCTCATGTGAGTCAGTTAATAAAAGTATTTGAGTTGCCCTTTTGTCTTCCAAGGCTATCCTGCAAAGCTCATTAAGAAAATTGAGCGACCTAATCTCTCGGTCAAGCAAGCCATGCTCTATAGCATACATTGGTTCAGTTTGGCCCAAACGAATAAGAAGATAGCTGACCGAGTTTTGTTTGTCATGAATTTCATCGGCTATCTTAGGATGTTTTCTTATTTCTTCTTTGATTGTTTTCCAATAGTCTTTTCTTTCAAAAACCATCGCCTGATAGTTGTTGAGCAGAGTTAAAAAAGATTGATATTTTCGCTCTTTGAAATTTGCCTTAATTTCGGTAATGAAAACAATGAGTGCTACTATTAATCCTAACGTAGTAGCAATGTTTGCGATCGTTTGTATTGCACCGGGAATTGTTCCCATTTTTAACAACTCTTAACGGGTCTTAACTGACTATGATAGGTCCGTCATTGATTAGCATAACGCCTGCATCACCGGGAGGCCCGATTTTTGGCCGATCCGGTGCATGCGGCAGTTGGGCTAATCATTTTGGATCCTCTGCTCCCGCTTGCTCGCCTTTTTCGGGCACGGACAAATTAGGAAGCCCTCGCGCTTTCCTTAGCTGGTTTATCAATACTGCGTTGCTGGATAGCAAAACTATCTCCACGTCAGCCACTGCCACGGCATAAAGCTGAAAGAACTGCTCCTGCAAATGTCTGCCCAAGCTGCTTACTTCTGAGATAAAATCGGCAATATCCTCCCTGTATTTTTCTCTTGCTGCGGTGAGCACAGAGAAAACTAGTATGACCAGTATTATCAGAGCACAGAAGAGTTCCGAATAGGAAAGAACTGTTGCCGCAACGCTCACCGGAGCTATTGCAGAAATGCTCGATGGGGTCAACTTGCCAAAACTAAAGCCCCAGAAACTCCAAAAAGAAAGGGTGTGGTTTGTCGTAAAACTGAGTACGTCAATTTTATATAAGGACCAGTATTCAAGGGCATAGATTAACGATGTCAACAGAACAGTCGCAAGCCAAGAAATCATCAGGTACAGGTCTGGTTTTCGACTCTTGGCAACTTTAAGGAGTTTCTCGCCGACAATTTCCACGCCTGAGTTCAAGAGATAGAACGTAAGGCATTGCTGCTCATAATCCTTTGTTCCTGGGTCGTATTTTTCTTTTTTCCACAACCCGTGTTGTCCACCCTCTAGCGCCACGCGCACCTTCTTTACGAGATCACCCAATCCCTCGAAAATGCTCGATCGATAGGCTTTTCTCAGACTGCGATACAAATGCATAATGAGATATACGCCGAGCAAAACCATTGAAGGGATGAGAAGGTAGAAACTTGATGAAAGGACTATGCATATGGCAGAGAGGGCTGCTCCGGTCATGAGAGCAAACCTTGAGCGAAAAGAACGCAGCAGATCGTAAAGAGCCGGGGCAAATGCAATCGTCAATGCCCAGTTGCGGAAGAAGAGCTTTGGGATTCGCCAAAGAAGGAGAATGAGCGGATAGCTAATTACATAAACGAAGAACCGGCGGAAAGGTTTCTTACCTATTCCTATCAGCACGACTGAGATCAGCACCAACAGTGCAAAAAACCTATAATTCAACGTCCAGCGTAGAGATGGCAAATACTTCTCAAAAACGTAGACGTCAATATCAAATACAATTACCTTAACAACTATGAAGGACCATAGGATCATGGCGCTAATCTCTCGCAGCGTCTTCACGAGGCGGTGTTTCACAACAGCATCTTGGGTTTTGCTAGACAAGACCTAAGCTCCTATTCTTTACGGCCAGATAGAATCTGCTCCAAAGCCCAACGTTGGCCTTAACCAGCGCGGGTAACCACCAATGCGAAAAAAGCGTCAGGCTTATTCCGCGTCTGGTTGAAGGCGTTGTTAGCAAAAAAATAAGGATTTATAACCTATATAGACCTACGTTTTGATTACCGGGTGTGATATCTGTTCCATCATTCAGAATTATTTTGAGAGAAGATGTCTCAAGAAATACTATCTCTATGCCAGAGATCATTTCGGCAGCATCTGATACGACGTTGGCAGCAGCGTAGTAATTACCTGAGCCCAAACCTGGAGCGCCGCGCTCAGCGATAACTCGGTCTCTTGTCGGTTGTGGCAGTTGTTCCAAAATTTGATAGGCTGTCAGATAGGAGCGACCACGTCCGCTGGAATTAACTTGCACGCTTCTTAGAACAGTTTCAACTTCCACTCTAATGTCTTTTGGCATGAGATTAGGCATTTCCGAATTCTCCTTTTTTAAATTTCTTTCTTGATGTAGTATTCTCTATTTCATATCATTGCTAACAGATATTAGACCTAAAAATAATATTATGATATAAAAAATCTACCTATTATACTATTCCTCAGTTTTGGATAACCTGTTAACATTTAAAGGGTTCCTATGGTAACAATCATGGATGTCCGCAATTCCTCCAAAGAGCCCTTTCTGCCCTATCTTACTCCTTTTGCTGTATGCTCCCATACTATCCACTTTCACCCTATACGTCAATCTGCATCTTCACTCATACAAACGCAATAAATCCTTTGATATTGACCCCTCACCCCCTCCCTCTCCCCTTGAATGGGAGAGGGAGGAAAGTGAAGGGGAACTAAGATGTCATTCGTGCTTCGGATCGATGAAAGGAGGGGGGATGATTTTCTCAAGCAACCCATAGGGTATGCAGTGACGTCCCCGTATCGTCTACCATCAATTTTGGGATGTCTTTTTGAAGGTCCCAGGGAACAAAGAAAGTCAGGTCGTCAATCTCCTCATGGAGGCTTGAATCACATACCTTTCGCAGCCATTCTTTGATCTCATTGATCATCATGACCACCATACGGTCAATTCCCACCGCATGATTCATCTCCTTCAAATATGGAGAGGTTCTCAGTTGATCCAGACCCTCCTCCAAGTGGATTCCTTCTACCTTCCTGCGGAGGATGTAAACATTTCCTCTGTCCTGAAGGATCACAAGGGGTGGGTTGATCTGAACACTTGCCTGGTGAAAGCGCACCCCAGAAATGGTTTCGGCGATTTTCGGGAGGAACCTCTTCTTCTTTTCGATGGAGGAAAGAAAACGAGGAGAGGTTCTTTCAAAGATATACTCCACCCCGTCGTGACGAAATTCCTTCAACTTCGTCGGGTCAAACCCCAATTCGAGGAGATCTGAAATGTTCATACGGGGAGATCGTACATCTCTTTTTCTCTCCTCCCACCAAGAGAGGTAGGGTCGTCTATACAGAGGAAGACCCTCGATATAAAGGGTGGGGTCTTCTTTCAGTTCCTGGGGGAGATGACCAATGATCTCTTTCTCTCCCCATATCTCAGCCTTCCCTTCTTTCGCCCACCAGAGGGAATACGGCTGAATGGGCAGGTTCTTGATCGGGTCTGAGATGGAGATTTGATCGAGGGACTCTCCGCCCGTATAACCGAGAAGGGATGCAATTCGTCTGCGGAATCCAAGCACTTTCGTGACGAATTTAGTAAACATGAAATGCATAAAGGGAGTCGAAGTCCTGGTTGAGATTTCCATTTCGAAAAGATGTTCCAATGCCTCGTAGACAGCACGAAATTCCATAATCGTCCGTTTGACCATGGCCTCGTTGTCTTGCATATCGATAATGGGTCTTCTTTTCTTCACTTTGAAGAGGAGCTTGATCAGCTTTCCCCTTAGATCAGGAACGTTTAGGGTGGCTGGGATGAAGACCATGTAGTTCTCGTCACCATTGACACGACGATCACCGATCAGCTCTTCGATACACTTCCAACCGAGTTTGGTGTAAATGTCGTAGGTTGGATCATCGGGCGGGATGATATTATCAAGAAGACAGATGACCTCTTGACCCTCTGCAAAGGCTCTAAAGGTCTGAAGGATCTTTTGGCCCAGTCCTCTGTTGCGAAAAGGAAGCATGACCTCCACATAGACTAAGTAGTAACAGGGAATGGGCTTTCTGAGGTAGATCATATTGAGGTATCCCAGAACCTCTCCTTCTTCTGTATGGATCTCAAAGGTGTGGAAGAGATGATGACGCTCCTGGGGTCTTAAGCGCTCCACCTTCGTCCCATGGACGGTCCTGTCGACTAACTCATCAAGCCCTTCAAAAGCGTCATAAGGGAACAAGGAGGCAAACTCCCTGGGATGATCTTCCAGGGTTAGATCGATCACTGCAAGAACGTCCTTCAAGCCTATGCGTGCTTTCTTAAACCTTTCCCTGATTTCTACGACCTCTGATTTCATCGTTTCTTGATTTCTACTGTGAACGTTGAGGATAGGAGCCCAGGAGCTTTAAGAAAAGGGCGTTCCGGCCCAGGTCGCTCATGACCTCACCAATCGGTGCGTCCGTGGCATGGCCTTCTATATCGACAAAGAAGATATATTCCCACGGCTTCCCTTTGATGGGACGGGATTCGATCTTCGTCAGGTTAATCCCCTTCTCGGAGAAGGGCTTGAGGGCCTGGTAGAGAGAGCCTGGCGCATGGGAGATTGAGAAAAGGATGGAGGTCTTATCCTTTCCAGTCCTTGGGCTGGGTTGAAGGCCAATGACCAGAAAACGCGTGTAGTTGTTAAGGTAGTCCTCAATCTGTGATTCTACAACTCTCAGACCATAGAGATGGCCGGCCAGGAAACTGGCAATGGCTGCCACTTTCCCATTCTCAACGGCCATCTGCGCCGCCTTCGCCGTGCTCACTGTCTCGGCCACCTCAACATGAGGGAAGCTTTTTCTCAACCACTTTCGGCATTGCTCTAAGGCCGAGGGATGAGAATAGATCTTTCGGATGTCTTCTGACCTTCCACTTTGAGAAAGAAGGTGATGCGAGACCTGAATCATCACTTCCCCACAGATCATCACTTCTGACTCGATCAACATATCTAAGGTTTGATTCACCGATCCTTCAGTGGAATTTTCTATGGGCACGATTCCATAATTCGCCCTCTTCCTCTCCACCGCTTCAAAGACCTCTTGGATGCTTTCTTTGGGCTGTGTTTGAATGGAGCTCCCAAAATATTCGAAGCAAGCTAAGTGAGTGTGGGTGGCGGGTGGACCGAGATACGCCACGGCAAACTCGGTTTCCAGAGAGCGGCACGCTGAGATGATTTCTCGAAAGACAGGGAAAATGCCCTGCTTGGGGAACCGGCCATTGTTTTGTAAGACCAAGGCCCCGAGAACCTCGTCCTCCCTCTGAGAGTCGTAGGACTCCATCTTGCCTTCTGATTTTATCTTACCCACTTCCATGACGATCTCTGCCCGCTCGTTCAAAAGGCGGAGGATCTGTCTGTCCACTGTCTCGATCTTCTGGCGAAGGGGCTTGATCTTTTCTTCTGTCTCCATTTCATCAATACGCCTAATCCGAGCAACTAAGAGCTTATCCTTAAATAGTAAGTAATGGTTGTTCCTAATATCCCGCTTCAAATCCCCCCTCCCCCCCTTTACTAAAGGGGGGGGAAGTTATTTGTGATCTTTCATGCCTTACTTTTCAAGGATGGTCTCCTCAACCTGAACGCCGAAATGCCTTCCTGTCTTCTCACGATAGACGAGAACCTCGCTCCCCTTTTTGAGATCGATGAGCGAAACCGCTTTCCCGGAGGGATCGGCAAGACAGATCGTTTCTGCATTCTGCAAGATGACCGAAACGGTCTGGCCCCTTTCCTCAGCTTCCACCAAAGCCAGGGGGCGCCTTTCTATCTTCACCCTTCCTACCACGGCCGGATAACTTTTGCCTTTAAAATTTACGACTAATACCCGATCGCCAGATCTGATCTCTGAAAGATATTTTGTCTGCCCGTCGGCCAGGCGAATATAGGCATGCACGGGTCCTGCATTCACTCGGAAAGGCCGGGTATTCACAAAGGGATTCTCGACACTTTCGGAATGAACCAGGAAGAGGGCCTGGCTGCTATTCCCGACCAACATCCCTTCGCCAAGGGTCATTGAAGTGCACGTGTCCACGCAGACCCGATCCCCCAGGCCAAGTGGCTCGATGCGTTTAATCTTGGCCGGCAAAAGTTCGAATGTTTCGCTCTTGCTTTTAAGAAGCTGGACGATATGCCGCACGGCATCAGGGTCAGGATTATTGATCACCACTCCATCCACTCCCTTTTCGAGGATGCCCAGAGCCGTCTCTCCTCCTTTTAAACTATCAACCTCGACGAAGAGGTTATTCGCCTTACTCAACAAATTCTCCAGAGGGATGATCGTCCAATCGACTCCTCTTACCACCACCTTCTTAGAAAGACTGAGGGCAATGACCTCTTCTTCGTCCTTTTTCTCCCTGATCTCTTTTTCCACCACATCGCGGCCCAATACCAAATCCCCGTCCTCGGCCACGGTCGCGATGATGCCCATCTTCCTCACCTCTGATCTCATTCCAGCAGGGACCCAGAGGGCATCGGCCCCAGCCTCCACGGCAACCAAGGCGACCTCCTTGCTCCAGGGTACGGCTTTTACCCATACCTTTTTCATGCCTTCACCTCTAACTTCCTTCGCTTTTCTTCAAACACGGTGCTACTGTGAACAATTCTGCAAATGGTTTGAACCATCTTCTCCGGGTCCTTGTGCTGGAAAACGTTTCTGCCAATGGAGACTCCTGCTCCCCCTGCGGCCATCGCACCCTTGATCATGTCGATGATATCCTCATCGTTACCCATCTTCTCCCCACCTGCAATGACCACCGGAACAAAACATCCTTCCACCACTTCCCTGAAGCTATCTGCAGAACCCGTATAGACCACCTTGATAATATCTGCTCCCAGCTCAGCTCCTACTCGAGCGGCATGTTTCACCAGTTTTACGTCATATTCATTCCGCACCTTGGGACCCCTCGTGTACATCATTGCTAAAAGCGGCATCCCCCATTCGGAAGCCACCTTAGCGACCCTCCCCAGGTCCTCTAACATGGATCTCTCATCTTCCGATCCGAGGTTCACATGGATCGAGACTGCATCCGCTCCTAACTTGATTGCCTCTTCCACCGTGCATACAATGGTTTTGGAGCTTGGATCAGGCGCCAGCTGTGTGCTCGCAGAGAGGTGAACGATCAACCCCACATCCCTTCCCTTTCTCCTGTGACCCGCCTCAACCAATCCCTTGTGGAGAATAATGGCATTGGCTCCTCCAATCGCTACGGCATTAATCGTCTCTTGCATATTGATCAACCCAGCGACTGGCCCAATGGTCACTCCGTGATCCATGGGAACGATGACTGTCTTACCTGAATTCCTGTCCATGATACGTTCCATACGAATCTTTTTCCCAATCATGATTCCTTTCCTCCTTTGTCCAAAATTAAAAAAGCCGTGAGAGGAATTTTCCCACGGCTTAAAATAAAAAGGCCGTGGGTAGTTTCGATCTACCCACGGCCTCCACCAGCTAAATCTAATTTCTAACGATCAGCCAGCCGCAGCGGGTAGACTTGGGCATAATAAAACCAATAAAAGTTAAACCCTCTGCTAAAATTGAAAAGACGAAGCTGATCCACCTTCCACCTTCTATTCAAAAGACTTCTAACACAGCCCAAATGCTTTGTCAAGAAATATGTTCGAAAAACCATTTCGCACCGATGAGAACCGAGAAGGAGTCCCTTCACAGACGTGCCAAGATCAATAGATTTGTCCCTTTATCCACGTCCTGGCCTTCCTTCACCAGGACCTCTTTCACTTTTCCTTGAATCGGAGAGGGGATAGGCATTTCCATCTTCATGGCCTCGATAATGATGAGTACCTGGTCAATTTCTACTGTCTCTTCTTCCTCAATCAGAATTTTGATCACTTTACAGGCCAAGGGTGAGGCCAAGACTTCTTTCTCAGGTATACCAACTGCTTCTTTTCCGGGGAGAAGTGCCATCTTATCCGGCCGAAGGATTTCCCCCCGGTAATTCCCTCCTTTTATGAAGGCCTCGTAGACATCCCCTTCCTCCACGATATCCACTTCATAGGATTTTCCGTCGCAGATCATGGAGAAAAGATTGTCTGAGACCTCCAAGACATCGACCAAATGGGTACGATCCATAGAGGAAATTTGATAGAGGTGATCTCCCAATGGCTCCACTTGAACGGAACAAATCCCTTCCTCTGTTTTAATTTTATATTCCATGCTCGGTCTCCTTCTGATCTTTCTCATAGGCCCGGATGGCAGCGGCAATACAGGCCAACTCCTGGAAGGAATCATGGGTCTCCCTTTTCTTTTGGAAATACTCCTCCTCGAGAAAGTGGGTATCGAAATCTCCCTGAATGAACCGTTGATTGTTGACAAGCCAGCGGTGAAAGGGAATCGTGGTCTTAATCCCCTTGATGACTAATTCCTGGAGAGCTCGATCCATTCGCAAAATGGCCTCTTGGCGATTTCTTCCCCAAACAATGACCTTGGCAATGATGGGGTCGTAGAAGATGGGAACCGTGTACCCTTCATAGATTCCAAGGTCCACCCGCACTCCGGGCCCCCGGGGATCTGAAGCCTCTCAATTCTACCCGTGGAAGGCAAAAAGTTGTCTTCGGGATCCTCCGCATAGATTCGGCAAACCAGGGAGGCCCCAATGGGTTCAACATCCTTTTGGGTCAGAGGAAGTTTCTCACCTTCCGCAATACGGATCTGGGCCTTCACAATGTCCACTCCGGTCACCATTTCCGTCACCGGATGTTCTACCTGGAGTCGGGCGTTGAGTTCCAAGTAGTAAAAATTTTTCTCACGATCCACAAGGAATTCCACAGTCCCCGCCCCACTATATTTGATGGCGATGGCAGCAGAGAGGGCCACCCCGGCCATTCGAAGGCGGGTCGTATCATCTAGAAAAGGAGAAGGACATTCCTCTAAGATCTTTTGGTATCTCCTTTGGATAGAACATTCCCGGTCGAAGAGGTGGATGATGTTGCCGTAATGATCCGCCAAGATCTGAAACTCGATGTGGCGTGCATTCGGGATATATTTCTCCAGGTAGAGGTCATCGTTTCCGAACGACGCCTTGGCTTCTGCCCTGGCCACATTCATGGCTTGAAAAAGCTGAGCACCCTGATCCACCCGTCGGATCCCCTTGCCTCCCCCGCCCGCAACCGCTTTGATCAGAACTGGATATCCTAAAGCATTCGCAGCCTCGAGAGCCTTCTCCTTATTGTCCAGGGGACAGTGGCTTCCCGGGATCACAGTGATTTGTGCTTGGGTCATATTGGATTTAGCCCCCATCTTCCTTCCCATGGTTTCCAAGGATTCTCCGGAAGGACCGATGAAGGTGATCCCCTCCTTCTGGCACGCTTGGGCGAATTCCCGGTTTTCTGCCAAAAATCCATATCCCGGATGAATGGCATCTGCTTTGGCTTCTCTGGCTATATCTAAAATTTTATCTCTTGCGAGGTAAGTCTCATCGGAAGGCCCGGAGCCCAAGCTGTAAGCCTCGTCTGCATAACGGACATGTAACGCCCCGCGATCCGATTCGGAATAGACGGCCACTACCGAAATCCCCAACTCATGACAGGCACGAAGAATACGAACTGCAATTTCTCCTCGATTGGCAATGAGTATCTTCTTAAACACGACTTTCCCTCCCTTCTGATCTCTATAATCCTACTTTTGCTCTCTACAATTCAAATCTTTTTGCTTTAGGGTCTTCCTCAACTTCATTGCCCAAAAAAGGTTTAAGGATTCCACGGTTCAAATGATGTGAAATGAACCACTCGATTCCTTGACCCCTCGAATCCTTATGATTGTATCAACTTTTTGAAGACGATTCATATCTTCAAGCTATCCGCTATCTGCGAGGCTACGGGTGGGCATCCCTGAATAAAGGTACCCCGGCTTTTCATCTTCGATGTACAGTTTCCTATCAGGATCGTTCCTTTCGGAAAAGCATTCAGGTGTTTCCCAATTCCGATATGAATGTTCTCATCCTCCAAACGATAGTCCGTAAGCCTTGAACGGTAATCTTGAAGAAAGACCAACAGCGTTGAAAGGCAGGCGCTGCACGATCCCTCATCATGGATGATGAGATCAGGAAAAAGAATAGATAGTTTGGAGGGGGAAGGATTGAAAGGAAATTCCCATTTTAAATAATCCTTGGGTTTGATAGAAATCTTTTGAAGTTCGATTTTCCCCAACCCTTTTTCAGCTGATAGCTTGAGGTGAGGGACTGCCTCTGGGCTTAAGCCCATCAGCCGGGCAGCCACCGCATCGGTTGAAAGGGCATTGTTGCCAACGAGGATCATTCCCATCTTCTTCACTTGCCCATAAGCCGGCCCCATCCCTTCCATCCCCACAGTGCCATCAATGATGGCTAAATGGGGGGAGAGGACCGAAGCCATCTCTGAGATGGCGATATCCAATTCTTTATGACCCCTGGTGATCTTCTTATCACAACGGAGTTGATGGAATCTCGCCTTTTCTCTGCGCCATAATAAACCTTTCATATTCTTGATGCTCAGCGTGACCTGGGTGTGCATGTGGGTTTTCATCACCGGGACAGAAATAATGAAATCGAACTCCTTTAGCACAGCAGGGATTTTAATCTTCTTAACAACTTTTCCTCCTGGGATCGTTATCTCCATTGGATCCCCCTGATCCAAATCGAGAAGCTCAACCTTTTTCTCTTCAGAGATCCCTTTCAACCCCGTCACTTGAAACGCCTCTTTCGCATTCACTCCAAAGATACAACTCTCACCAATGACGATGCGGCGGACTCCTCTCTCTCTCAGGTGGTCGATGGTAGCAGCGACCACCTGGGGATGGGTCGTCACTCCGTCTCCAGGGGAGGCCAATCGGGCCGCATTGGGTTTGATCAGGACATTCCTTCCCTTCAGATGGGATAAGGGAACCTTTTGAAGTCCACGTTTTGCCGTGCGATAGGGATTTTCCCCTTTCGAAACGATCACCAGAGGTTCCATTGACACATTCTCCACAAACAAAAAAACCATAGAGAAGTCCTCTATGGCCCTAAAACAAAAGGGCCATGGATTTTAATCACCCATGGCCCTTTTGACAATATACTATCATCTAAGCGCACAGGTGAATGGCTTGACGATAATAATAATCAAACATCCTCTTAGTCCCTACATCCATTTTTTTGCCTTTGTAATTTTATAATTTATTAGAGAATAATTGTCAAGAGTGAAGCTCTCCGGCCACAGGCCGGGGCTTCCCGGGCACGCAGTGGCGAGCGGAAAGCGAGCAAATGAAATATCGTTTTAATTGTGCCCCTTAACCCCGCCTACCTGCCTACCGCAGGCAGGCAAGGCGGGGCTTGCGGGGCACTTGCCGGCCAAAAACCCTTGCCCGCCCCCAGTTTTTCCTTATCCTTTCCAGGCCGGGTGGCTTGCTCCTAAAAAACTCAGTACTTCTAAAAAACTGGGAGAGGGCAAGTTAACAGACTTTCATATGTCGAAGTTATGGCAGTTCCCGCGGCCTCTGGCGTTGGCGGTAAGCCTCAATATAGCGTCTTGCACGTCTATCGCGGCCGAGCATCAGATCAGCAGCCAGAATGGCTGGCCGCACCTGCGCTACATCCACAATCAGGCAGGTAACCCCTGCGGCAACAGCCATGACGACGAAGGCACTATTGAGCAAGTCACGATCAGGCAAGCCAAAAGAGACATTGCTGGCTCCCAGTGTCAGGTTTACTCCCAATTCGGCCTTAATCCTTCGAATCGCTTCTATGACGGCTGGTCCGGAGCTGGGATCGGCTCCTACAGCGAAAGTCAGACAATCGATAATTATGTCCTCTCGAGCAATACCCACTGTCTCAGCACGCTCGACTAATTTATGGGCAACGGCTACCCTCCGCTCTGAATCCTTTGGAATCCCCTTGTCATCTTGCACCAAACCAATGACGGCTGCTCCATATTCTTTGACCAAAGGGAGAACTTTGGCTAAGGAGTGTTCTTCACCCGTCACCGAGTTAATGAGCGGCTTGCCTTTGTAGACTTTAAGAGCTGCCTCTAATGCCTTAGGATCAGCACTATCAAGGCACAGAGGTATATCTATTGTGTCGATCACTGCCTTCACTGCCAGGGGAAGGAGGGTCACCTCATCCACACCGAATGTCCCCACGTTGATATCAAGAATGTCCGCCCCGGCTTGTGCTTGAGCGAGGGCTTCTTTACGGACCATCTCCAGGTCGCCTGCCTTCAAAGCTTCTGCTAGTTTTTTCTTGCCCGCAGGATTGATCCTCTCGCCAATCAGTGCTGTGGGCTGGTCATCACTAATGATGACTTCTTTCGTAGGGCTTGACACTCTGGTCTCCATCAGTCCATCTCCTCCCTCTTGCCATCTCTCATCCTATATCGTCCTAAGTAACTCGCCTGAATGAACGTCTGCTCAAAGTTAGGAGCACTGCCTAATTCAATATACTTGACCCCGGAGGCAATGGCTTGGGTCTTCGCCCGCTCGCTAAGGGAGATCAGAGCGAGCTTGGCTCCCATGCCAGCCGCGTTTCCTACCTGCCGAAAGCGGTTGAGAGGCAGTGATGGCAACATTCCAATGGCCACTGCACTGGCCACATCGATGTAGGTGCCAAAAGCTCCGGCAATGATCACCTGCTTCATTTCCTCTTCAGAACAACCGTTCGTTTCCAGAAGCACCTGGATGCCGGCGCGAATGGCTGCCTTGGCCAGCTGCAATTCTCTCACATCGCGTTGAGTGATCGTGATGGCTGGCTGCCCACCCCGTTCCTCCTCACCCACCAACACAAACTCGCGTTGCCCCTTGGAGGTACGGACACGTGGATGGTTGTCCATGATCCTACCTCCTTCATCCAGTATTCCAGCCAGATGAAGCTGAGACAGGGCATCAAGTATTCCAGACCCGCAAATACCAATGGGCGGCGCTTGATTTATCGTCTGGTACTGAACGCTACCATCTGCTATTCGTAATCGTTCGATCGCTCCTGTGGCAGCCCTCATACCATCCTTGATATGACCTCCTTCGAATGCAGGGCCGGAGGCACAGGAGACGGCAGTGATCTCCCCATGGTTGACTAAAGAGACCTCGGTATTCGTCCCGATGTCCAGAGCCACGATTGGCCCTGCCGCCTGTTCGACTTCCGTTGCCAGCAACATCGCCACGTGGTCGGCACCAACAAAACCAGCGATGTTAGATAAAAGATGAACATATGCCCCTGGAGCAATACGTAAGCCCAAGTCCCTTGCCTTAACGTCCAGAGCCCTGCTGACCGCAGGGACAAAGGGAGAGAGAGCAAGTTGCCTGACGGGTAAGCCGAGAAAAAGGTGGTGCATGGCTGTATTGCCTACGACCACTGCCTCAACAATCGCCTCTGTGTTGACGTTGACCTCAGTACACAGGTCAGCGGAGAGCTCGTTGATTGCTTCGACAGCCAACTTCTGTATCCGTACGCCTTCATCCGGCGATTGAATGACAACAGTCATACGGCTGATGATATCCTCCCCAAGGCTGATCTGGGGATTCATGATTCCTTTGGCTGCTAAGGTCCTGCCGTCGCTCAGGTCAACCAGATAGCCGGCAATCTTGGTTGTGCCCAAGTCTATGGCTAAACCCAATGGGTGGCTTGTGCAGGGAACGAGAGCTACCACTTCGTCATTGCGAACTGCAGCCTGGCACTTCCAGTCCCATGACCGCAACTGATCAGAAAGGACACGGAGGGCACCAATATCCACTTTACTGCAGTGTAATGAGTGCTGCTGGTTTAGTGCATCGAGCAGGCGATCGGCATCAGCATGGGGGGCAGACAGGGAAGGAGCCGAAAGTTGTAAAGCGTAGGCACGGACAGGCGGCTCCGGCTGGACGGCTATCTCTAATCCCTCCACCTGGATCCGCTGTGGGGTTGTCATTGACTCGGGTGGCACAGTCAATTTGCAGTCACTGATAGGATAAGTCTGACAGGCCAGACGCCAGCCCTCTTTCAATTCTTGAGATGTAAAGGTCTCCAGTTCGTTTGATGTTGGTTCTGAGACCGTTCCACTTAGAACTTGCACCTTGCATGAATGGCACGTTCCTCTGCCTCCACAGATGCTACTGATTCCCACACCAAGCCGGCAAGCACAAGCCAAAAGAGACTCGTTCCTCTGACACTTGCCTCTTCGGCCAACTGGCTCAAGATCGATTATACAAACGGCCATTCTCTTCCTATTTGGGTTCTATTTTGCTTCTCCACTCACGGATGTTTTCTATAAGGACAGGTCTTCCTGAAGCTACTCGCTTGATAGCCATGCGATTGTACCCATTCAATACATCAGTGAAACATGACCTCCTTCAAATTAAACTAAAGCTTGGTCTACTTGCTCTTGGCTCTTTCAATATGCACACGACGATATGAACAGGGCTTTGAATTACGGATGAGGGGTAATCCCCAACTTAACAAGCAGGCGTGTGACAAATTCCGGTCCATCCGGTTCATACGCAGGAAGAACCCATGGCATATCCCTCAACGCCTGTAGCATGGAAGGCAGCAAGTCAAAAGGGATAGATACAAGTTGGAGACCTTCCGGAAACAACTTCCTTCGTCTCATGCCGTGGCCAAGACCAGTCACAGTGTAATTCAGTTCCCCAGTAAGATATGGATAAATGTAAATCCATGCGCATCCGATCGCAGGCGAGAACTTGCTCGACCACATTTCCCCCGTTCTATAGCTCATTGCCCTCAGTAAAATTTCTGTTTGGTTGGTCTTGGCGAGGATGATCAAGACATCCGGCTCGAAGGGGAGTTTGTCCAACGGGGAAAAGGCAATATAATTAACCACACCTCTCCCTATCTTTGGGATATAATGGTACAGTCTACCGGCGGAACGCGGCTCCTCGAAGATCTTTAACCCGGCTCCGAATGCTCCACTGATAAAAGGTCCTGGGGCATCTGCCTGACCTAATATATACAGGCCAGCCTCACAGGTATGGTTTTCTGCGTCGGCAAAAAAGGCATTCCCTTTCTGTGCTCTCTTGAGCATTTCGCAGAGAGCCATCTTTTCGTCGAGCCTCTCGACCTTGTCCGGCCGTTTGGCCAGGAATTTGACGCCTACAGGCGGTACGTCGAAGGCAAATTTGTCCAATATAGCCAAATCTTTCTTAGTAAGAGTCATTTAAACCACCTATTGGATGAACAGCAAAATAGCTCGATAGATATCTTTCATTCCAAATCGTAATACCTAACGTACGGTAGAGATGAGCTTATCCGACAGAATCATGTTAACTGTTGCATAGCGGGGAGAAATGGTATCCTTTTCGACCGGTAATACCAGAAGCTATTTTTTGCTCTTTAGTTTCATTGGAGGTTTCCGGGAGCTCTACATACATAGAGCTCCCGAGATCATTGTTACTTGCGGGTATAGATGTTGCGTAGGGGGTAGATACCCACTTTTACCACCTTACCCTTCTGCACTTGGTCAATACGTACCTTATCAACACCCTGGATCTGACCCGGGCCATAGCTCAGCGGTGTACTGCTTATATCACCGGTGTCAAGCTTTTTAATCTTGTAAAAGCCCTGCTCCAACACGTCTTCCCGCGTGAGCTTTTCAAAGGGTACCTTTTGCACGGCCAACCGTAACGCCTCAACCTGGATCATGCCCTCAAGGAAACCTCCCTCATACATGATGTGATTGACAAATTTGCCGGGGTGAGACCTCTTCTGCGCTTCGATCATGAACTTTACACCTGGGGCAGGATCGTCCCAAGAGGGGAAGCTACCAGCGCAGACATAACCGTCGCCCAGCTCACCCATCGCTCCTGCAAACACGACAGCGTGACCAGGCGAGGCGACGCCAAAGGTCATCTTGTAGGGTTGATAGGGTCCCATCCCCAGCCTGACCATCTCCTTGACCGTCGGCTGTGAACCGGGGTTGATCATAACGCCAAGGGCAAGATCAACACCCTTTTCTTTGAGCCATGTAAGTTGGGTGGTTGGTGGCGAGGTAGGCACGAGAGGCACATACTGGGTACCCACAAACTCATAGCCGATCTTCTCGAGATACGCCTTCATCTCCGGTATCTCAATCGACCTGCCCATGGCGTTATCAGCGGTCAGGTAGGCAACCTTTGGCTTTCTCGCTCCCTTCCAGTTTTCTTTAAACCAGTCGGCGATAGCGGCCAAACAATCGGTATAAATGGGGTAATAGGTGAAGATACTTTGAGGCGGTGTCAGGAGGTACGGTCCGGTGGCCATACTCGTGGCGCCCATATGGTCCTCCCATAATCTGTCTTTAAGTGCCAGCGCTATCGGTGACCCCGATATCCTGTAGACCAGCATACCCTTAGCCTTGAGCTCCTCATAGATTGGCAGCGCCTTAGCAGGTTTGAGCTCATCATCCCGCCACATCACTTCCAAGGTGATATCGGCGGGAAATTTCTCTTTTCGCCACGGAGCCAATTTTTTTGTCTCATTTACATATTTGACATAATCCTCAATGGCAGACAGCACTGCCGCCGAATCCTCAGCAAAGGGCCCGGTTAGCGACTGAGTGCCGCCGACATAGAGTGTTTTTGCGGCATGGGCGCTAACAGACAATAACGATGTTGCCGCCATTAAAACCATTGTGCTAACTGCTAATATCCATCTCATTTTAGCCATGTCCTTCCTCCTTTCCAATCTAATGTATGATTTCGTTTACACCCCCAATCAACCTCGTTCAAACCTTAAACCTTTGCACCTCCTTTCCCTTCTTTAATTCTAAAAACGATACATGGGGCATTCAGTGAAATTGTATCTCACCGCCTCTCACTCTGATACTTCATGGGAGAAGGGCCAAAGCCTGAAGTAGGCCTTGATCATCTCCCAGCGGTGATGAAGCCCCCGGGGTTCAAAAATGAGGAAGAGGATGATGATCAATCCGTGGGAGATGAGGGCCAACGAGGCGGCTGCCTGGGGAGCAACGGCTGCGGATAGAATGGGGCCCGCCATGGTAACCAGCTCATCCAGCAGCTTGAGGGCAACGGCACCAAAGATAGCCCCCGTCATACTGCCCATACCTCCCACGATGAGCATCCCCAGATACCAGACTGAATCCATAAAGGGAAACTGGTCTGTACTGGCGAAACTAAAGTAGTGAACGAGCAGTGACCCGGCCACTCCGGCATAGACACAGCCGATGAAGAATGCCTGTAACTTATAACTCCAGAGACTAATCCCCATGACCTCAGCCGCCAGGTCGTTATCACGGATGGCGATGAAGGCCCTGCCTGCCCTGGTCCGCACTATGTTTTTAGCCAGGAGCGTGGCCAGGCAGGTCAATACCATGACCAGGTAGAAATAGTTGGCCTTGGAACTTAGCACGATGCCACCTATCGTGGGTGTAGGTACGCTTAAACCATCAGGACCACCGGTGATGCTGCGGAGTTGGATGATGGTCCAGATGATGATAAACTGTGCGGCGATGGTCGCCATGATGAGGTAGAAGCCCTTGATCTTTAAGGATGGCAGCCCGAAGATCAAGCCTGTTATGCCCGCAGCAAGGGCAGCACAGGGGAGGGCCGCCCAGAACGGCAAGCCAAGCTTGGCGCACAAAATAGCCGAGGTATAACCACCGACTGCCATAAAGCCCGCATGCCCTATGGAGATTTGACCGCAAAATCCGGTGAGAATATTGAGCCCGTGGACGCTGATCACAGCAATACCCATCATGGTCATTATGGTCAGCATCCTGTCACTGGAAAAGAGGGGGCAGGCGAAAAGAACGATGAGGAAGGCAAATAAAACTCCCCGGTGCAGCTTCGTGTGGAAGATAGCCATATCCTGCGCATAATTCTCGTGGAAGCTTCCGGAGCGTAGGCCCATGGGTTAAACCCTTTCTATCCTGGACAGACCAAATAGCCCGTACGGCCTGAAGATGAGCACAATAATCATAACAAAAAATGGGAATACCTTAGCCAGTCCACCGCCGGGCAGGAGTGGATCCAGGTACCCGGCCGCTACATTCTCCAGCATACCCAGTATGATTCCGGCTACAATGGCCCCGCCGATGGAGTTTGCCCCACCCAACAGCACGACGGCGAATGCTTTGAGGCCGACTTCAGCGAGTTCCATATTCGCGCCAGAAACGCCCCCCAAAAGGATACCGCCGATGACACCGACAACAGAGGCAATAACCCATGAGACGGCATAGACTGTCGTTGCCCTGATACCCACACTCTGCACCACCTGCAGATCCTCGGCAGTGGCCCTCATCGCTAATCCAATCTTTGTATAGCGAAAGAAAAGCATGAGTATCGTGACTGTAGCAATAGACACGATGAGTCCAATCAATGATTCTGAGGGTACGGATATCGCGTCTACCTTTAGGGTTATTGTCGGCAGTAATCCATGGTAAGCCTTATATTCGGCACCCCAGATCAGGGTTGCCAGCCCTTCCAATACCGTGGCGAGGGCTATGGTCACCATGATGATCGCAAGTATTGGTTGACCCACCAGAGGGCGGAGGGTAAAGCGTTCTATTGCCAGGCCCATGAGGACTGCCGTGGCGATCGCCATGCCGAGGGCGGCCCATATCGGTAGGCCGAACGGCACTAAGAAGGTATAGCCGAGATAGCCACCGATCAAAACAAAGTGTCCCTGGGCAATGTTAAACACCTCAGAGCATTTAAGAATGATCACAAACCCTATAGCAATAAGGGCATAGATCATGCCGAGAGCAAAACCAGTTACGACTAATTGGAGAAAGAAAGTCATAAGGCAGCCCCTCCAACAGACTTGATGCTTAGAATCGTCTTGATCGTCTCCACTCGGCTACCCCGGTATCTGACCTGAGCTTCTATGGGCACCTCGGTTTTATCCTCATAGATCGCATCGATCAGCTCGCGGTAGCGCTCTTCCAAAAATGTCTTTCTCAGCTTCCTGTTTCGGGTGAGCTCACCTTCATCAGGATCGAATTCCTTGTGTAGATTGACATATTTCCTTACCCTGGCCCCAGGAGACAATGTGCTGTTTATTCGATCGATCTCTTGCTCCACCAGCTCATAAACCTCCGGCTTCTGGGAAAGCTCGGCGAAGGTACTATAAGCCACCCTCCTTTGTCCAGCCCATCTGCTGACATTCGCATAGTTAATGACGATGATGGCCGAGGCGTACTCCCTCTTTGGACCGGCGAATACCCATGCGTCCTTAATGTAAGGGCTGAACCTCAGTCGGCTCTCGATAAATTGGGGGGCCAATTTATCGCCACAGGCTAATTCGACAAGGTCCCCTACCCTATCCACAAATATAACGTGCCCTTCCTCATTAATGAAACAGCTATCTCCACTACAAAACCACCCATCTTTCAGCACCTCAGCCGTCTTCTCCGGATCCTTATAGTAACCGACAAAAACACCAGGCTGCCGATAGATGAGTTCACCGTTATCGGCTATTTTTACCTCTGTCCCCTCGTGAACAGGACCTACGGTCTCTAAACGGATATCATCATCCCTGGTGCCAGTGAGAGCTCCTCCCTCCGTTGTCCCGTACACGCTTTTGAGAGGAAGTCTTAAAGCATGGTAGAAACTGAAGGCATCGGAGCTGAGCATAGCACCGGTGGTATAGCAGATCCTGGCATTTGACAGACCAAGGCTGCTTCGGATGGGTCTAAATAGGATGATGTCAGCCAGGGGATAGAGTACTTTTAAGAACAGGTTTGGCTTTTTCTTTTGAAACTTTGGAGCGGCCACCTTATAACCAATTGGCATGAGCAGGCGGAAAGCGAACCTTTGGATGGCGTCAGCGCCAAGAATCTGTGCCTGAAGGGTAGCGGCCTGACTTTCCCATATCCGAGCTCCGTAAAATACAATGCTTGGTTCTGTTTCCCTCGTGTCCCGCTGTTGGGTTTCCGGCGCTTCAGCAAAGTTCAGGATGCACCCCGATAGCAGATGGCAGCCGATCCCAAACCATTGCTCGGTCATCCAAGCGGGTGGCAGGTAGGGAACAACATTATCATTCTCATACCATGGATCGAGATGTAAGTGATAGTTGGCGCCTGCCCTCATCGTCTTATAGGTGTGGACAGCTCCTTTAGGTACGCCGGTGGTTCCAGAGGTGTAGACCAGGGCGCAGATATCATCCGCTTTGCCGGTTTCCAGATTCTGTTCAAAGAGTCCGGGGTGTTCTTCTTCATATTTTTCTCCCAGTTGCAGCAATTGCCTGTATCCCATCAAAATGGGATCATGATAGTGGGCGAGTCCCTTATAGCTCCAGTAAGTTAGCTTCTTGAGTAGGGGAAGCTCATCCTTGATTTGGAGAAACTTATCCACCTGCTCCTGATTTTCAACGATAGCAAATCTCGCCTCGGAATTTTCGGCGATGTGTTTTATCTCCAATGGAGTTAAATCTGAATACAATCCCACTGAAGCTCCATGGTTAGCCTGGGCTGCCAGCTCAGCATAATACCAGTGTGGGGCATTGTCTCCAATAATAAGCAGCTTATCTCCAGGTTCAAAGCCGAGGGATAGCAAACCAAGGGCCAGGTATTTGACATTGAAATAGTAGTCCTTCCACGTATAAGGCTGCCAGATACCGTAACGCTTATAACGCATGGCTCTATGGCCATCCCCATACTTCTCATAGTTATATTTGAGTACTTTGGGCCAGGTATCACCCTTTTCTCTGTAGACTTGGTCCGTAGTCATTATCTTTACGATCTTCCTCAATAATTTTTGATCCCCCCTCGCCCCCCCCTTTAGAAAAGGGGGGATGGGGGGATTTGAAAATTATTTTCTAGGCCAGCCACCGCTTCCTTCGCCGGTAGTGCTTAACTTCACGATAGCTCTTTTTGGAGCCAACTGCCGATAGTCCCAGATAGAATTCCCGAACATCCTCATTGTCCCTTAACTTCTCAGCCGGGCCGGATAGAACTACCCTGCCATTCTCCATCACATAGCCATAGTCAGCGATACCCAGGGCTGCCCTGACATTTTGCTCTACAAGGAGTATTGACATCTTTTGCTCTGCGTTGATTCTCTGGATAATTTGATAGATGTCTTCCACCAGCAATGGGGCAAGACCGAGTGAAGGCTCATCAAGAAGCATGAGCTTAGGACGTGCCATGAGCGCTCGCCCTATCACCAACATCTGCTGTTCCCCGCCAGACAGATAGCCGCTCACGTGGCGGCGGAGGTCTTTAATCTTAGGAAGGTAACCGAAGACCAGTTCCAGATCCCTCTTGACTCCAGCCCGGTCTTTGCGGCAGTAAGCACCCACCAATAAATTCTCTTCAACACTGAGGTGCTCAAGAACCCTTCGTCCCTCCATGGCCTGGCTTATGCCCATAGCGGCAATATCCTCAGGACCATACCTGTCTATTCTCTTGCCGTCAAATTCAATGCTGCCGTCCGTCACATCTCCCTCTTCTGTCTTGAGCATTCCTGATATTGCCTTTAGTGTCGTCGTCTTGCCCGCGCCATTGGCCCCGAGCAGGGCAACCATCTTGCCGTCACCTACCTCGAGTGAAACGCCTCGCAGCACCTGAATTACATTCATATAGACAACTTCAATATTGTTTACTTGGAGCATTATTCCTACTCTACATGAAAGAAATCAGGAGTTAGAATGCAGAATACAGAATTCAGAATAAGAATCTTAATCTTTTGGCCTTCTCTCCTGGATTCTGTCTCCTGTATTCTGGATTCTTTCATCTTTCGTTATAACCATAGTCGTTTATATGAAAGAAGGGATTACGGTCCATGCTTATTTTCCTTTCCCTAGGTAAGCACTGATCACATCGGGATTCATGCTAATTTCAGCAGGAGTGCCCTCGGCAATCTTGCGGCCGAAATCGAGGACGATGATCCTGTCCGCAATGTCCATCACGACCCCCATATCATGTTCGACGAGGATAATACAACGAATGCCATCCCTCAGGACGGGTGTATCAGGATAGGTGGCTCCTTGACCTTCGAATACATCAATAATAAATCGAGCAATATCCTCCTTCTCCTCCAGGTTCATCCCTGCCATAGGCTCATCAAGAAGCAGAACCTTCGGCTCCAGGGCTAACGCCCTTGCCAGCTCCACCCTCTTTCGCATCCCGTAGGGAAGAAGGCCAACGACCTTTTTTCTAATGGGAGCGATCTCCAAAAAATCGATAATCTCTTCGACGGTCTGGCGGTGCTTGATTTCCTCGTTAAGTGCCCATCCAACGTATAGCCCGCCAGCGATGAAGCTTTGCCGCATGAGCGCGTGTCGAGCGGCCATAATGTTATCTTGAGTGCTCAGTCCGGTATAGAGTTCGATGTTTTGGAAGGTTCTTGCAATGCCGAGTTTAGCCAGCTTGTCCGGCCGCATCCGGGTAATCCTTTTTCCATCGTAGTATATCTCGCCCCTTTGAGGTTTATAGAAACCGTTGATGCAGTTGAGGAGGGCAGTCTTGCCAGCACCATTAGGCCCGATGATAGCAAGGATCTCTCTATCCCTGATCTCCATGCTTACGTCAGCAAGGGCACTGACACCGCCAAAGCTGAGCAAAAGGTTATCAATCCGTAATCTGACTTGACAAGCTGGCTTTTTCATGAAGTAAGAGTACTACAGACTACCTAAATATTCCAACTTTTTTTAGATTTGTATTCGTCACATACAATAAAACAGCTTTGCCCTGAACAACGAGTATATCTTTGTAGGCAGTTGCCATACCGTCTAGCGGACCATTACATCTCAAATTTCTAACCAGTCGTTATGCTTTTTGTAAAATGTGACCGCGTCTCCCGCTGTTACGTTTATCAAATCCTCCTTATTGAAGTTCGTCCTTGCGGAGCGGCCAATTTTTGCAGGAGTACCCTTTGCCAAGGCTCCTTCGCATACCATTTTGCTGATTTCCGCACATTTCACACGGGAAAGCACTGGGGACGTAATAGAGGCGGTGAAGGTGCCCTTCTTGCCAAGCTTCAGAGTCCCCGGTACGATCCGAAGTGTAGCCGGAATGATCACCACGCAGGTGAAATCCGCAGCACCGCCGATAATCCCCTCTCCCCTTGAGATCTCACCTCCATAACCTGTGGGTTCAAACCGTTTTACGATCTGCGTACCGAACAGTAAGACTCCCTTCTGTCTCCAATTCTCCATCAAAGAGACCGACATCTCCAGACCTAAGCCAGCCATTGTTCCAGAAGGCAGCCCGCGTATCTTGGGGATTGTTAAGGTAAGCCTTCATGGTATCATGCCCACGAATACAGATCTTACCTTCCCGGCCTTGTTCCAACTTATTCTCATCCTTGCCCCTGATCTGAACCTCCACACCGGGCACAAATGAATCAATTTCTAACCTATTGGAAATATTCATAAAATGTTTTGAAAGCCTATCCATAAAAAAATTCTTGGAATGGCAAATTTTTTGGTATAATATTAGACCAATCAGTATTTGTCAAGAAAAATATTTTCTTGTGTCAAGCCAAAATAGAAATGTCCTCTTCTTACCAAAATAGAAATGTCCTATTCTTCAGATTTGAGATTCTAAGAGTTTTTCTCTGTTATAGGGATGTTTCCTAATCTTGAACTTCCTCCAAGGATGATCAGCCGGAGGAATGTAAGTCTTCCTCCTTCTCACAATAGCCGGCTGTTTCTTCTCTCTTAGTGGTCTCTCAGTGATCTCTTTAAATCTCAAAGCTCGACCTTTATGGGTCATGACCATTGATCCGTCGATTCGATCCTGAACCATCACCTTGGAGGCCTTGATCGTATCCTCAACCTGATAGAGCTTCCTGTTATGAGCCACCGTAAAGTCATTTCTCAGTGCTCGCTCTGTCTTAATGCATAAGATCGCATCCAGATCCACCCCCTTAGGTAAGGGCCTGTGGAAATCGTCTTTCTCCTGGGGCCAAACAGAGAACCTCTTGTTATAGAGAGGAAGATATTCCTCTAAGAACTGATTGCCTTCCTCAATCGTCCTGATCCCTCTTAAACGCATCTCCTTGACCAGCCTGTCCTGAAGGGTCCGAAAGAGTCGTTCAATCCGCCCCTTGGCCTGCGGCGAATGGGCATGACTGACCTCTACCCCCAACTCTTTTAAGGCCCTCTCAAACTCACTTAACGGCCCCACGTCATTTAACTCGTCCTCGATCGTTGGCTTGGCCGTCGACTTATAGGTCGAATGCTTATCCAAATACACCTTCATCGGTAAACCGTTTTTCTTGATATAACGCTTGAAGCTATCCATCGCCGGGATCGTCCCCTCATACTCATAGAACCTCCCAAAGGCTTCCCCGGTAGCATCGTCAATATAGCTCATCAGAACACAGGGGCCACCTCTGTCCTCAAACCAAGCGTGATGGGACCCGTCCATCTGTACCATCTCGCCGTAATGATGCTTCCGCTCCCTCCACTGACGATGCCTCCCTCTCTTGCGGCTCTTCTTCCAATCCCCCGCCTCGATGAGCCACCTCCGTAAGGTCTCATCACTGATCTCTATCCTACCCCTTTCCAGAAGCTTCTCCGAGGCCAGGGTCGGCCCAAAACCCTTGTACTGTGCCCGGTAAAGTCGGATCACCCTGTCCTTAATCTTATAGGGTATCCTCCGGTTTGATGGCCTCCCTCTCGATTTGTGTATGACTCCCCTGTTCCCTTCATTCCTGATCCGCTTCACGATCCTCCGAATTTGCCTACCACTCAAGGAAAGAATCTCTGCTGCCTCTACCCGCTTGATGACCCTCTCCAGGACCTTCTGGATGACATGTAACCGCTTTAACTCTCCCTGACGTACCATGATCATGTCCTCTCCTGCCATCATGCCCTCCTCTGAAAAAGGGCATCTTAGCATGTCGAAAAGAGGACATTTCTAAATTGGTCAATTAGGACATTATCATTTTGGGATTACAAAAAATATTTTCTTGTGTTAGCAAAGTAGAAATGTCCCCATTAACTGCTTAAGTTAAAATGTCCCCATGGAACAGGAGAAGATACTCATGGGGCAGAGGGAGTTAAAGAGGTGGCATCTGATGGAGATCGTAAAGGTAGGGAAGATCACCTTGAGGGAGGCTGGAGAGAGGATAGGTGTGTCCTACCGTCAGGCGAAGCGGATTGGGCAAGCGATCCGGGAGAGAGGGATCAAAGCCTTGGTGCATGGTAACAGGGGACGACCTTCGAACCACCGGCTCAAGGAGTCCTTACGAGAAAGGGTATTAAAGCTGTCGGAAGAGGTTTACTGGGACTTTAACGATACCCATTTTACGGAGAAACTTCGGGAGTGCGAAGGGATCGATTTGAATCGAGAGACGGTGAGGAAGTTACGGCGGGAGGCGGGGATGGCACCCAAGCGCAGGCGTCGGGGACCTAAGCATCGAAAGCGACGGGAGCGAATGGCTCAAGAAGGATGGATGGTCCTCTGGGATGGGAGTCCCCACCCCTGGTTTGGCCGAGACCTTCCACCTTGCTGTCTGATGGCTGCCATCGATGATGCGACCGGGAAACTGCTGGCCGCCCGTTTCTTTCCCTTTGAAGGTTCCGCAGGCTATTTCTGGCTTCTTAAAGAGATGATTAAAAAATATGGAATCCCAATGATGATCTATCAGGATCGCCACGGGTCGTTGCATCGGAATGACCCTCACTGGAGCTTGGAAGAGCAACTCGCTGGCCGACAGGAACCGACTCAAGTCGGATTAGCTCTCGAAGCCTTGGGGATTGAGCCGATCTCGGCTCTTTCTCCTCAGGCCAAAGGAAGGATAGAAAAACTCTTTGCCACCCTGCAGGATCGTCTGGGAGCAGAACTCCGTTTAAAAGAAATTGTAACGATGGAAGAGGCCAATCGCTTTTTACAATCAACCTTTTTAAAAGACTTTAACCGTCGCTTTGCCGTCAGACCCAGAGAATCCCAAAAAGCCTGGAGAGAAGTCCCAAACCATCTGGACCTGGATCGAATCATCAGCTTTCGCTATACGGCTACGGTCGGCAACGATAATACGGCTCGGCTGGGAGGATTGGTTCTCGATATTCCCCCTGGCCCTCAAAGAAGATCCTATGCGAAGCTCAAGGTGGAAGCTCGGCAGCTTCTCAACGGATCTTGGAGAATCTACGCTCAAGATCAGTTGATTGCGAAACATCCTCCTACTTCCCTCCGGGAACCGGTGAGAGCTCTTCCCCGAAAGAAACACCATGCAAAAGGAGTTAAAGATTACCACTGGGTCTATCTCGCTTCAGCACCCTCCAGGGAAGGTGACCCTTACCCCCTGCTCATCGAACATCGTTGATTGTAGCGCAACCTGGCGATTCACATTTCGCTTGTTGCCCATTAATAGGGATCTCTTATGAGAGCTCACTTAAAAAAAAGAAACTCAAATTGAAGTTCATCCACTCACTCAAGGGTCAAGATCAAAACCCTTGGAGGGGACATTTTCACGTTGCAGTTAAGGGGACATATTGACTTCGCTTAAACAAGAAAAATATTTTCTATTCCCAATTTGCTTGTTGGCCAGTATTTTCATAATCTTCAAATGTCTGAAGGGAAAGAAAAAATCGAGCGATTAAGATAGCAAAGGCCAGAAGTTTTTTGTTAGACAATTTTTTTTAGGATTGATATCTATGTAGATCTCCATTTCGAAATCGATACTTCTCACAATCTGAAGGGGGTAAGATGGCCAGATTTAAGCCTATCAGGCAACTTCGACTTTCAGAAGAAATTGTCGCACAGCTCAAGGAATCTATTTTGCTGGGCCATTTCAAGGCTGGAGATAAACTGCCAGCAGAGCGAGACTTGGCAGAACAGTTTCACGCGAGTCGTGTGGTGATTCGGGAGGCTCTTCGGAAATTGGAGAATTCTGGATTTATAGTTACTCGGCAGGGGGCTACCGGTGGCGCTTATGTGACCGATCTGACATTCGAACACCTGGCCGATGCTTTTTTAGATTTATTCTTAGCCGAAAAGATTTCCATTCCTGAAATGCATCAGGTGAGAATTCTTGTGGAACCCAAAGTGGCCCGATTGGCAGCCTTGAAAGTCACCCCAGAATACATTCAACGGCTGAAGGATGCTTTAGAGGCCGAGGAGCTCCCTATATCATCCTTATCTGAAGACGTGGAAGGGAAACAAAAGGTGCATTTAATTTTAGCTGAGATGTGTGGCAACCGTTTCCTTGAAGCTCTTGTCGGATCTTTAACGAGATTAACCAGGAGGGCAGTAGAAGCGGTAGAGGCTGACCCTCATTACATGCATCCTCCAGGAATGCACAGCCCGATTGTGGAGGCGGTGTTGAAAAGGGATAGTGAGGCAGCGGCAGCGGCGATGGAAAAACATATCATTGAATTTGGTGAAAATCTTATTAAGATGGAAAAGACCTATCGCGAAAAAAAATGTTATCATTTTTTGAGCTGCAGTCCGATAAAGGATTGGGTGAAAACCGTTGAGTCACCACCCTCCATATCTTCCTCCCCAGTCTCGCGGCCTCTGACATCTCAGATTCTTACCCAGTCGTTTGGCTTTCCTCTCAACGGTCTTCAACCTCGGGGATATCACGGATGAAAGGCATATTCTGTTCTTTGGGGCCTTGCCAGTGGCAAAACTAAAACATCAGGAAAGCCTCCGTGGATAGCCTCCTGTTCAGTATTGAAACTCCGGCTCACTCAATATCTATTTGTACACGCCGTATTCCTTGGTGAAATCAACCATCGCCTTGACATTCTCCGGCTTTGCCTCGTCGAAAAACGCGCCATTGCCCATGATGAAACCACCGCCTTTGCCAGCAGTTTTGATGAGTTTCTTGCAGTAAGCTTTCACTTCATCTGGTGTGGCTAATCCCAACATGGAGGAGGGCACATTGCCGATGAGGCAAGCATTCTTACCCAATGTTTCCTTGGCTTTCGCCATATCTGTCTGGTCAACCATCCATACCGTTTTACCTTTCGGTATGTCTTGGATAACTTTCAGACGCGAGCCCCAATGCCCCTCAAGCGCAGGAAATGGTATGCATCCCCCCTCAATTAGGCCCAACATGACCTGTTTAAAGGTAGGCCAGTAGAATTTCTTAAACTGCTCATCGGACAAGAAGCCATCAGCACCTTTATGGAGGGGCATGAATATGAGAGGATTTCCGGTCTGTTGTGCTGCACCCAACCCCAGACTAATCATGATCGGCGTTATCGTTTCCAGGGCTTCGAGGAGCTTATCGGGCCGCCGGTACATATCCAGCATGATCCCTTTGGTGCCCCTGAGGGTGTCGCCAATGGTGTCAAACGGCGCCTTGGTAAATCCGCCAAGGATATCCGGAAACCCCAGTGATGCCAACTCACCATTTGAACCACCCATAACCATCGCCCATTTCAGGGCTTCAGCCCCGGCCTCAAAAAGGGCCTTATAGGTGGCTTGAACAGGGGGTAGAGCATAAGGGATGAAACTAAAGGCAACCCCGTACATTTCGAGTATGCCGGTGAGCGGGGGAAGCATCTGGAATCCCTGGAGCGCCCCGAATACACGCGGCAGGTAGAAATTCCTGAAGTAAAACGACGGGTCGGTAATCAAGAGATCATATTCCTCCGCCTTCATGTATTCTCCCTCGTTGCACTGGTAGCTATGTTCAGGCGCGACCCCATGCCCCGGCCAGGAGTATAACTTGTAGTCAAGGATCTCATAGAACTTTCCCGGACCCGGCGCTGCAGCGCCTATATGCATATCCGGCTTAAAGTCCAAGATGAATTTCTTAAAGGCCGCAGCGCATTTGTCGTAGTCATACATAGCCTCTTGAACGGTCATCCCGGCATTAATAAAAGGGAACATGCTGGGAAGTAGCGTGACCGGTACTCTGTCCGGAATCTTTTTCAACTGAATGGCATCCTTGATTCTGGTTATGCTTGCTTTATAGTTAGCCTCTGCTTCCTTGCTTTGGAATTTAAGGTCATTCCCCTCAGGGTCTTTCGGCCTAAGCAACTTTTGAAACTGCGCCTCGTGCTTTTCGTCTGCTGTCATCTCTCCCCATTTCTTTTCCATGTTCTTACCCTCCTATCCAGCCCTTGGCCAATTTAACAGCCGCCATGGCGTCTTTCCCATAGGCATCCGCTCCTGTAAAACCCTTCACCTGATCGTCAATCTGGCCACCTCCGATCATGATTTTTACCTCATTTCGGAGCCCTGCCTTTTTGATCGCCTCGATGGTATCTTTCATGGATTGAAAAGCCAAGGTTAGGAAGCCGCTCATTCCAACCACCTTACTTCCAGTCTTTTTAATGGACTCTACGAATTTTTCCGCCGGCACATCAATGCCAAGATCGAGGACTTCAAACCCATTGACATCGAGCATAAAGACGACAATATCCTTGCCGATGTCATGGATATCTCCGGCAACCGTGCCTACCACTACCTTACCCAGGCGCTTCGCCGCCGCTGCCTTGGTGAGCTTCGGCTTAACCATATCGGTTATTTGCTTCAATATCTCACCGGAGTACACCAGGTCAGGGATGAAATATTCGCAATCGGAAAAGCGCTTGCCTACGATCTCAAGGGCACGTTTGGCATCGTCGAGAATCTTGAGCGGATCTTCCCCAGCGCTCAGTCGATCCTCAACAATCTTAAGAGCCTCCTTCTCCTTCAAATCAGCTAATGTCTTAACAAGATCTTTGGCCATGTTCCTTTACCTCCTTGACGATATTGGGATCTGAAATGTTTTCACGTTAATAGATCGACCTCAGTGGCCACCTCTCTTCATCCACCTTGCCCAATCCTCTCGACCGAAAATAATGAACCCCAAATATACCAGAGTCGATAGTATATCATCTTGATCTTATTTTCTGCAACCTTTTCTGCAAGGTTTTGACAGACGCCGGTAACAGGAACGAAGACCAGTCCGAAGAGGGGACTGATACGGCAATCCTCTCCTCTTTTTTATATCTCATTGCAGAGTGTTCAAAACTCTCTTGAAGCCTTGCAATGCAGTCTATAATATCGTTTTAGTCCCATTGATATGGAACCATATCGTAATATCTTACCCATTCCTGGGCCGAGCCATCAAAGAACTTTACATTTTCATATCCCAATACCTGTGTCAGCACATACCACCAGGAGCTGGCATATCCGCCTACGCCACAGTAGACAATAATCTCTTTGTCCCTGTGTCTACCGTACCTACCGATTACACCGGAGGCCATTGCTCCAAGTATCTTTTTGTCCTTATAAGTGTAATAAGTGTAAGTTTCCTTCTCCGTTTTCAATTCCTGCAATTTCCACATCCAGGGAGTAGGCAAAGATCTGGCAGTCGGGATATGTCCCTCCTTCGGGGCAAAAGGCTCAATCGCCGCCCCGAAGTAAACTTCCGCATCTCTGGCGTCGATAATGACAGGTCTCCCGATATGCCTTCGAACATATTCAATAGAAACAAACATTTCCTTATTCACTTTAGCTTGGTACGTAGCCGGTGTCGCATTCGTGGGGTCCTTACTGATAGGTCTTCCCTCTGCCGCCCACTTGGGGTGTCCGCCATCAACAATAGCAACGTTCTTTACCCCTGCATAGATGAGGGTAAGGGCAACCCTTGTGGCATTCGCAAAACCGTAGAATGGAGGTTCGCCGGGATTGGGTGCAGTAACAATCACGACCCGTGAATCCCTTGATATCCCGAGGTTTCCGATGGTAATAACTAGATTATTTACGTTCGGTACTTGAAGCCAAAGGCAATCATCACTCCCGATTATCCAATTAGAACTCGGACCGCGGCAGGTGGGATCAAAAGCTGTTACAAAAGGTTCATTGATTGACCCGGGTATGTGACCCGCTGCATAATCTGCAGGACTTCTGATATCGAGAATTACAACCTCTGCGCTATGGGCAGATAACCAGTCCGTGGAAATGATGGAATCAATTCTCCGACCCGAATGCGAATCGGTTCCAGCGTAAGCTCCCACAGTAAGTAATCCTCCCAATGCTAAAACACTCACCATAGCCATTAATAATTCTCTTCTCATGATTCCCCCTCCTTTCGTCATCTCACGTAAGTTGTTTAAGATTCGCTTGAGCCAATTTCTGAAAATTAAAACCATAAGCCTATTAGACGAAAGTCTTCTCTCATCTCTCACCCCCTTTCATGGTGCACGAATAAGCCATCTTCCTTAAACCTTCAAATAATTGGGATAAGAACACCCCAACACACTTACCATCACGCCCAAGTAAACCCCGTTAGAAATTCCAGTCGTTGCGACTCGAAGCCGAGCGGGGCATTGAACCCCGCCGGAATTATTTGGAATGTAATCTAGCTATAGCGGGCCTGCAGAACAGCGGGGCATTATTTCTAACGGGGTAAACCAAAAAAATCATAATCCTAAATAGGCTTTCCTGACATAATCATTTTTGAGTAAATCTCTACTTTTTCCTTCTGAGACGATCCGGCCGTTTTCCAATACGTAAGCTCTATCCGCTATCTCTAAGGTTTGTTGAACGTTTTGCTCAACCAGTAAGATCGTCATCCCTTGATCACGAAGGGTTTTGGCGACATTAAAAATTTCCTTTACCAATAATGGCGCCAGTCCGTAAGAGGGTTCATCAAGCGCGCAAAGTCTGGGTCTTGACATCAATCCTCGCCCTATGGCTAACATTTGCCTCTCGCCACCGCTCAGGGTCCTGGCTAATTGTCTTTCTCTCTCTTTGAGGATAGGAAACATTTTGTATACCTGTTCAAGCATTTCCTCTCTGTTTCTCCACGTTGCATTACTATAAGCACCCATATCTAAGTTTTCGCGAACCGTCATATCCGGGAAGGGTTTTCCGCCCTCTGGGATATGAGAAATACCTATCTTAACAATTTGATAAGAAAGCATCCGATCTATCCTCAGACCGCAGAATTGCATGGAACCTGAAGTAGGATGTATCAACCCAGAGATCGTATTGAGCATCGTTGTCTTACCCGCTCCATTCGCTCCGACTAAGGCAACGATCTCTTTCTCATCTACTCTCAGAGAAACGTCCCATAAAGCCCGGATGTTCCCATAAAATGCGTTAACGGCATTCACTTCCAACATCATGACTATTTCCCCAAATAGACCTCAATCACGGTTTGATTGTTCGTTATCTGTTGTGGCGTTCCTTCGGCAATTTTTTCGCCGTGATGGAGGACAATCAGTCGGTCACATATACCCATAATTGCTTTCATGACATGCTCAATCATAAATATGGTAATCCCTCTCTCCCGGATCCTGGTAACCAACTCCATAGCCTCCGTTGTCTCTGTAGGATTCAGACCGGCTATCAGCTCATCAAGTAACAATAGTTCTGGTTTGGTGGCTAACGCTCTCGCGACTTCAAGTCGCTTCTGGTTAGCCAGGGTGATATCTTTGGCAGGAATCGCTCTCACTGCTGACAACCCCACAAACTCTAATGACTCCATCGCCTCTCGGGTGGCATCCGCTGATGACATGCCGGTTGACCTCCCGAATAACGAGCCTAACAATACATTTCCAAGAACTGCCATATTGCCAAAAACTTTTACCGATTGAAAAGTCCTGGCCACTCCCGCCCTACAGATTTGATGTGGCTTTAAGCCACTAATCTTTCGGCCCTTAAATCTTATCACCCCTGGTTTAGGAACAAGAGCAGCCGATATTAAATTGAACAGCGTTGTTTTGCCGGCCCCATTGGGACCAATCAGACCAACGATTTCGCCCTGGTCAACATGGAAATCGACATTTGATATTGCGGTTAGCCCTCCAAAATGTTTGGTCACCCCTTCCCCTTCAAGTATTTGCATGCGGCCGTTTCAAACCTCCTTTCCGCCACCTTTGCATCAAACCAACCAGTCCATTGGGCAAGTATAATATAGCAACCACCATGATAATGCCGAAAATAAGCATATAGTAATAGGGAAACCGGGTGATTAAAAATTCTTCCAGATAGGTAAGGATCGCCGCGCCTATGATAGGACCATAAAGTTGCCCCATTCCACCAAAGATGGCCATCAAAACCGGCATAAAAGAAATGAGGGGATTAAAGGCAATCCTGGGGTCAATATACGTCCATCGTGTCGCCATGGTTGCCCCGGCTGCCCCTATGAAAAAAGCACTGATGGCAAAGGTGATGGTTTTCAAAACCGTTACATTGATGCCTGTGTGAGCTGCGGCTTCCTCACATTCTCCGATACTCTGCAAGGCTAACCCAAATTTAGAATGTTTGATAAAGTAGGCGGTAATCATTAATACCGTAAAAATAATTAGCATGATGTAATAAACAGCCGTGTTATCCATGGTGGGGACCACTCGGCCAGTCGTCCCCGTTATATTTACTTCCCACCACAGGACAGAATGTAACAGGAGCTCAACGAGTCCGAAAGTAAACATAACAAAATAGATGCCCCTCAGCCTCAGAGTCAAAGCACCAACGAGAAGAGCAAGAAAAAAACTGGCTAGACCACCCATCCCAATAACGGCAGACAAAGGGAACACAAGCCCGAGTAGAGCCGAGGTATATACGCCGATCCCGAAGAATGCCGCGGGCGCCAGTGAGATATAACCGGTAGGACCGGAAAACATTGCCCAACTCACCGTAATGATGATATACATGAAGATGCTGCTTAATAATACAACCGTATAACCCCGGGAATAGAGGGGTAAGGTAGCTAGTAGGAACAATATGATGAGAATCATTGACCCTGATAACAAGGACCTCTTGGGTGTAAATGTGGTAATACCCATTCCTCTATTTCCCCAAAATACCTGTTGGCTTCACCAGGAGCAGAAGCATGAAGATGACATAGTAGGCAACCAGTGATAGGCCCGGCTCTATATAGGTAACGATGCTGCCAACAAGACCCAGTAAAAGACCACCGATAAAACTGCCGGGGATACTGCCCAACCCCCCTAAGACGATCACGATAAGGGCGATGATGGTATATTCGAGACCCATCGTTGGTTGAATGTTGTAGGACATGCTTATCAGTGTTCCACCAAAACCAGCCATCAAAGCACCAAAGCCAAAGCATAAAGCCAGCACTTGGTTGATGTTTACCCCCATGAATCCAGCAGTGCCCGGGTCTTGGGCTGCTGCCCTGATCGCTTTTCCCAGACGGGTACGGGCTAAAAAGAGATAAAATACTAAACCTATGACGATTGCAAATCCAAGGGTTATTAGGCGATTGGCGGCAAATATCGCTCCTCCGAAATTGACCGGAAGAGCTAAATAAGAATACCCCTTTATTCCAGCACCCCATACTAATATAGCCACATTTTGAATAATGAAGAGGAGACCAAAACAGGCTAACATGGAGTTCCCCTCGAAGGCAGCGGGTGACGGGGATGAGGTTCTAAGGCGTGTGAACAGAGTTCTATAAAGTACAAAACCGATGGTGAACAAAATAGGACCGCAAATGGCCAGGGAAACCAGTGGGTTAATCCCAACACGGGTGTAAAACCACCAAGTGATGAAAGCCCCGAGCATGATAAACTCGCCATGAGCTATGTTCAGCACCCGGGCAACGCCAAACTGCAGGCTGAGCCCGACAGCGATCAGGGCATAGATGCCGCCCATCAATAAACCTGCAATCACTATGTCCAGGATCTTCACCATCATTAATGATAGCTTCCTAACTTTGAAATCCCCCTCGCCCCCCTTTAGTAAAGGGGGGCGAGGGGGGATTTACGATTTTCATAATTCATAGGTTACGAACCCGCAATGAAAAATTTATTTTGATACTCTATTTTTACTTTTTCTTTGGCTGTGGCTTTGGCCATGCTGGCTTGGGATACAAGGGCTTTGCGGTACGCTTCGCCCCAGGATCGATGACCTCAAATACGCCCTTTTGCCATTGACCTATCTCACCGGGATGATTTACAAAGTATCGATCCTTATCGTACCAGAACGGTCCTAACGCCGTATTGAACTTCTCTTTAGCCATGATGTCCCTTATCTTTTTCTGATTCAGGGTTCCCGCCTTCTCGATAGCCTGCTGGAAATGCTGTAGCGACAACCAATAGTACAGGCCCCCCCAGTAGTCGGGCTCCACCTTAAAGCGAGCCACGAATTTGTCAACGAGTTCCTTGGCTCCGGGAGAAGTTTTCGCATTCCAAGCACCGCCGCCCATGACCCCCTCCACCACCTTCGCGCCAAAGTTATCTCTATAGAGGTTGGGCGAAAAGGGTAAGACGGTAATGAAGAAGGCGTTGAAGTTAATGCCAAGCTCAAGTGCCTGAGCGGTAAGGAGCATTCCCCCATCAGGATAGGAAGCAGCGAAAAAGGCATCAACATTAAGCGACTTGGCCTCCTTCAATAGTGGCGATAGGTCCTTAATCCCAGGAGGATAGCTCTTTTTCATTTTGACATTGATTTTCTTCTGCTTGAAATACGGGACCATGGCATCACCATACTCTACGCCGTGGAGGTCTCCACGGTAGATCACCGCCACCGACTTCACACCCACTTCCTCAAAAATGTTCGCAAGAGCTGGGGCCTGTGTTTCGGAAAAATTCAAAACCTGGAAGAAGTAGGGTAAGCTAAGTTTCTTGAGCTCCAACGCACCACCGGGGCCACCGATCAGGATATACCCGTACTTGTTGGCGATAGGAG
Organism: uncultured delta proteobacterium; assembly: GCA_963827685.1. GTDB lineage: Bacteria > Desulfobacterota > BSN033 > BSN033 > UBA1163 > UBA1163. Next base: position 392,469 of record CAWHBU010000006.1, read on the forward strand.
CGGCAGCAAAGAGCCAAGCGGTGCCCCAGGGAGGAAAGACAAAGTCAACCTTGTCCTGTAAAATTAATCTTTCCAGAAGGTTCGTCATCGTGCCTATATCGCTTTTATCGTCATATCTTTTAAGCTCCACGGGCAATTTTTTGCCATACTCCTTCACATATATCCCGCCGTTCTTATTGACCTCCTCAACCCACAATTCGTAGATTGGACCGCCTGCTATCTGAACAGCGCCGGCAAGTGGGCCGGAGAGAGAGATCGCCTGGCCAATGACGATTTTGTCTTTGGCTGGCGCTGCATTAAGAGTAGGACAGAATAGAAACATGACAACCGGAATCACCATCAATAATGCAGGAAACCATTTCTTTTTCATAGCATACCTCCTCGTACAATATCTTTCGCTAATGGTTAAGGATCTTCTTGACCTGTGGACAAGGGACCTCTGTCATCACATGGGATCACCCTCCTTTACTCTCATCACCTCCTTCTACTGTAAACTTGACACAATGAGACTCATACATTAATTGGAATTTTTCCGTTTTGAACTACGGTCGCAGAACCGGTTTGACCACTTTCCCCTTTTCCATATCTTCCACCGCCTTTTTTATTTCGTCGAATGGGTAGAATGTGATCAACCGGTCAAAGGGAAACCGCCCCTGGCGATACAATTCAATCAGTATGGGGATAAACAGATCCGGAACGGAATCGCCTGCGATGATCCCTTTAACTGTCCGGCCGTTCATGATCTTGTCCATATCCAACGCAACCTCTGTGCCAGGTGCTACAACTCCAAGCAGTCCGCAAACCCCACAGCGGGGTCCACCGCGAGGCAGGGAATCCACGGCCTGCCGTAACACCTTGGGATTGCCGACGCACTCCAGCGTGAAGTCTGCACCCTCACCCGTGATCTCCTGGATGGCGGCAACCGGATCCACCTTGCCGGAATTAATGGTATGCGTGGCGCCGAATTTCTTAGCCATCTCCAGACGGTCAGAATTGATATCCACGGCAATAATGGTTGTGCAACCGCACACGATCGCTGCGAGAATAGCGCTCATCCCCACCGGACCGACACCGAATACCGCGATGGAAGCCCCCGCTTTAGGGTGAAGCGAGATCATGACCGCGCCTGCGCCTGTCCGAATGCCACAGCCCATGGGGCCAAGAATCTCGAGGGGGACGTCTTCTCTCACCTTTACGACGTTCCGTTCGCCGGCCAACGCAAAATTGGCGAAGGAGGATTGGCCAAAAAAAGAGCCATGGATGACTTGATTGCCCTTTCGCAAGGTCGCCGTACCGTCAATACGGGCGCCGCCGAAATTGAGGGGGAAAAAATTCGCACAATAGGCATCATAGCCCGACCTGCATGAGATGCATGCCCCACAGGAGTCCCAGCCCAATACCACGTGATCGCCGGGTTTGACCTTGGTCACCTGTTTTCCCACCTTTTCAACAATGCCGGCCCCTTCATGCCCGAAGACACTTGGCGGCGGTGGGATCGGTAAATGACCGTCCCGGGCACCCAGATCCGTATGGCAAATTCCGGAGGCTACAATACGCACCAACACCTCATCATCCCTCGGCTCATCGAGATCTATCTCCTCGATCTTAAAAGGACCTGACTTCTCCCATACCACAGCCGCTTTGATTTTCATTTTGAACCCCCTTTGAAACCTAAAATTTATTAACGCTATCTATCTCTTCCTCCGGAACATCAAAAACATTTCCACTCGGTGGCAGTTTCTCCTCCATAAAGAACCTTGGCAACCGATCATCCTTTGCTGTAAAACCGGCGGCATTATTGAACTTCTTCTCAGCTTTCAGCGCGGAAGTCCCCAAATTGAGCAGATAATTCTCATTGAGGGATTCACCGGTTATTGCTGAAACACACGATATGAGAGATGATTGTGGTACCGGCTCGAGAAGCGGCATGCCGGCCATCATGCAAAGGCCCAGACTATCTACTGCAGCCATGAAGGTCTGTATAAACTGCGATGGGGGCCCCTGCCCGGTAGGAGATACGGGACTATACGAAGGGTTTCCAGGATTGGGCAGGACAATGCCTGCAGTATGGTCCCCTCCCATCGGCGAGGTCGCATAGGTTACCCCAAGCCCTTTCAGTCCCCTCGGGTCATAGGCCGATAGACATTGACCCTTTACCTGAGGGATCCTTTTCACCTTCAACTTCTCCCCTGTAAACTTGCAGCCGTTGCCAATCATTATCCCCCGATCCGTGGCCTTCCCTATCTCCTTGACAAGGCTGAGAGCGGCTTTTCCATCTCCCCATGCCAGCAGCCCTGCCTCCATCGCAACAGCGATCGCTCCGCCAATGTCCATCGTATCGACTCCGACATCATTGCAAACCCGGTTCATATGCGCAATGCTGTCAAGATCATCGATCATACAGTTCGAGCCCATCAACCCAATCGTTTCATACTCAAGACCGGAAACAATGACCTCCCCCTTTTCATCTGTATAGACATTGGAACAACTGACAATACACCCATCCATGCAACGGTGGCTGGGTTGAGCATTTGGCCGCTTCTTCATCACCTCTGCCATGTACTCGCCGGAAATCTTCTCAGCTCCCTCGAATTGCCCAAGGGAGTAGTTTTTTGTTGGGAAACACGCAAAGGAATTGATCATCATCACCAAAACAGGGGTCCCTATATCTCTGAACCCCGGCCCCAAGGGATCCGCCAGGATGGCTTTCGAGAGTGCAGCCATGGCTTCTCGGAATTTTGCCTTATCCTTGGCTTCTACCGGATTACAACCGGTATCATCGATCATGACGGCTTTAAGATTTTTGGAACCCATCACGGCACCCAGCCCGCCTCTCGCAGCCACCCGGATGTGAAAATCGGGCGTCGTCACCATCACCGACGCAGCCTTCAATTTCATCTCACCGGCTGGCCCCATCGAGATGATCGAAATCTTATTCCCATGCTCCTTCTCCATTCTCTCAATAAGCTCATAATTACCAACCCCTTTCAGGGAGGAGGCAGGAGAAAAGGTCGCTCCGCTCTTGTCGATTTTCAGCAACGTGAGTTCTTTTGCACGGCCTTCAATCACCACAGCCTGAAACCCAAGTCTCGCTATCTTCTGGGCGGCTGATCCTCCTGCGTTGGCCTCCTTGATGCCGTTGGTCAACGGGCTCTTGGCTCCCACGGAGAGTCTGCCAGTATTAGGAACCGCAGTCCCTGCCAAAATTCCTGCAGAAAAAATCAATTTGTTCTCAGGACCAAGGGGGTCTGCCTTTGGAGGTACTTCTCTCCCAATGATATTGGAGGACAACCCTCTCCCCCCTAATCCCTGGTACTCCTTGGGCATCTCTTCTACCTTAACCTTCAACTCAGATAGATTGACCCGCATTATCTTTCCCATGGTTTGTACCTCCTTTATTAAGAATGAATACTCATCTGAGATTCATCATCTTTTTTGAATTCAACAGATTACACACTTTATTAAATTCCCCTCGATAATCATATTAGACCAATGGTATAACCCCTATCAGAGTAAGAATTTTTTGTCAATAAAAGATATTGCAAACATTCCAATTTTGCTATGCTCTTGCAAAAAGAAAATAATGGCAAAAATCAGACCCATAGGGCAATTCCGAGTCTCAGAAGAGGTGTGTGCCCAGCTAAAGCAGTCTCTCCTGGTAGGTCATTTCCAACCGGGAGATAAACTTCTCCCTGAGCGAGACCCGGTTGAGGAGTTTCAAGTCAGCCGTGCGGCAATCCGGGAAGCGTTTAGGATTCTTAAGAACTCAGGTTTTATTGCAACACACCAGGTGTAAACGGTGGCATGTATGTGACTGAGCTTGCTTTTGGGCATATCTGTAATGCTTTTCTTGACCTGTTCTTAGCTGATAAAATCTCTATCCCTGAACTCTATCACGTGAGACTTCTTATAGAGTCGGAGATTGCCAGATTAGCCACGTTAGCTATTACGCCAGAATACGCTCAACGTTTAGAAAAAGCTTTGCAGTGTGAAGAGCTCCCCACAAAAACTCTGTGGGAAGATATGGAAATGAAGACGGCGGTGCATCACATTCTGACTGAGATGTGCGGCAACCGCTTTCTTGAAGCCATCCTCAGGTCTTCAATGAAGCTCACGCACAAGGTTATAGAAAAGGAAATTACCATAGCCAATCTACACCGTTCATTTATGTTTTACAGATAGCCCATTCGGGTCAACAGGAGTTTTTGGGGGATATGCTTGTCATGGTTGAATCTATTTCTTCCGTGAGAAGGAAGTTGGTATTCCATTCTGAGCAATACTATTCCCAAGGATATTTTGTTTTTAATCTTTTTCCCCCCATCTTAGCGAGCAGTTTTTCGATCGTACCAAAATAGATGCATCGGCCAATGCACTTATCTACACAGGCAGGTCTCTCTCCTCGATCAATTCGGTGATAGCAGAGATGACATTTCTCTGCAACCCCCTTCTCTGAATTGAACTGCATCACTCCAAAAGGGCAGGCTTCCATGCAAGCCTTGCATCCAATACAGGCTTCCGGATCAATGAGAACGATGCCATCGGGTCTTTGGGAGATCGCATCGACTGAACAGGCCTCCTTACAAGGCGGTTTCGAACATTGTAAGCAGTAAGCAGGAGCATAAGTAAGTTTCAGTTTGCCATTTATTTTTTGAACTCCTTCCGTTCTCACATGTATCCATCGTGATCCTTCAGGAGGGTTATTCTCCTGTTTGCAGGCTAACTCACAGGTGTCACAACCCCAACAAAGGTCTTCATCTACTATCATTGCAATTCGTTCGTTCATTGTCTCTTCCCATCCTTAATAAGGATATCCCACCGATGATAAATTCCAATCACCAAATCCCAAATTCCAAATAAGCTCCAATTACCCAATATCCAAATACCCAAAACGTTTCCTTGTTCCTTTCTTTAAGAATTTGGTCATTGGAATTTTGGTATTATTTGGCAATGGGTGCTTGGAATTTGGTTATGACCGCCTACTTCACCCTCCTCTTTTTGGGTATATCTTGCAAAGCAACACTCTCAGATTGGTTGCACCCATGGCCGGGTCACAAGTGGCTGGATCATTGTCTGTCAAGAGATTGATGTTTGAATCCCTCCATCCATGTTCAGGAAAATCCTTTTCAGGAAACCACCAAGCATGCTGGGCCCCGATTACCCGTGGGTCAATTCCTATCGTTAATTTTGCCCGTTGAAAACACTTCCCTCGCAAGGATTCCATCGCCACCCAATCCCCTTCTTTGATTCCTTCCCTTTCCGCTGTCTCAGGATGGATTTCTACAAAGGGTTCAGGCAGAATTTCCCTCAGCCATGGAATCTGCCGATGCTCAGAATGGAAAAAAGCAGTGGGACGCATACCGGTAATGAGGATGTAAGGATAATCCTTCAGGAGATCTGGACGGCTCAAAGGAGATTCAGGAGGTTCTCGAAACTGAGGAAGAGGATCGTATCCCCATTCTTTCATCCGTGTGGAATGGAGTCGACCTTTCCGGTGGGAGTAGAAAATCCCCTTTTTTCGTATTTCCGATACTCCATCTTTCCTCGAAGAAAACCTTTCTTTACAAATTCCTCAAATTTCAAGCCGGACGGGGCAAGGATAGCATTTAAGGCATCGTGAATGGTCGGCCACCAGTGTTCTTTCTGCCCCATCCGATTTCCGATGTCATTCAGCATCTCATGATCTGACTTGCATTCTCCCACCTGGATCACCTTCTGACGAGCCAACACATATCCATGCCTTTTCCAGAATTCTGCCACATAATCCATTTCAAGCCAGGTGGCTGCCGGGAGCACGAGATCCGCCAATTCAGCCGTGGGGGTTAAGAAAAAGTCTGAGACAGCGAGGAAATCCACTTTTTCCAAAGCCTCATAAACATTGGAGGCATTGGCTCGTGTGATGACGGGATTCGAAGAAATCAGAAAGGCCATCTTGACGGAATAGGGCTTCTCGTAAAGGATGGCATCCCAGACAAACTTCGGATTGATGATGGCAAAGGCGTCTGCTAATTTGAAAACATCTCCGCCTAATCGTTTTTTTCTCTGTTCAGGGGCAAGCAGTCGGTGTGCCCCAAATTGACCGGCATTCATCGTCGGAGGAGGCACATAAAAGACCATTCCACCCGGGACATCGAGATTCCCTGTGACAGCGGCTAAGGCGATGAGAATCCGGTTATTATCGACACAATTGATAGACTGCTCTATGGCCACGCCCCATTGGATGCACGCAGGTTTAGTCTTGGCAAAGAGTCGAGCAGCTTCCTCAATTTTTTCTTCAGGGATTCAGGTAATCTCAGAGACCCGCTTAAGCGGATACTCCTTAACACGAACCAGAAACTCTTCCCATCCGTAAACCCATTTTTCAACAAACTCCTTATCGTGAAGCCCCTCCTCAATAATGACATGGAGCATCCCCAGGGCCAGAGCTACATCCGTCCCTGGCCGAAGCTGAAGCCAAAGATCTGATCGATCAGCCAACTTGGTGAATCGAGGATCAACGACAATCAACTTTGCGCCTCCCGATAGAGCATCGGAGAGATGAACCCCCTTATATTCATCTGGGTTGGAGATGATGGCATTATTTCCCCAGACCATAATACATTTTGGATTTCCCTCGTAATCGCAGACCGGTAGATTCCCGCAAGTGATGACAGAGGTAGAAACCCTTGGTCCATAACACATATGGCCGGCTGTAAGGACATTGGGAGTTCCAAGGAGATTAGCAAACCTGTAAATGAAAGCCTCATTGTCTCGGCCTGTCCCATAGCCAAGGACGATGGACTCAGCTCCATATTTCTCTTTATATGCTTTCATTTTTGTTGTCAGAATATCATAGGCTTCATCCCAGGAGATTCGCTCCCACTTCCCTTCTCCTCTGGCCCCCTTTCTTTTTAATGGATAGACCAGTCGATCCGGATGATAAGCTAATTGAATCGAAGCAATTCCCTTAGGGCAAAGAGTTCCCCGGCTGATGGGCGATTCAGGATCCCCTTCAATCCGTATGACCCTGCCGTCCTTGACATGAACCAGAACCCCGCAACCCCCGTGACAGATACGACAGTGGCTTCGAACGATCCTTTCGTCCGATAGCTGAATAGGATCCATCATTGTCTCCTTCCGTTTTTGTACCACCTATTCCTTTCATGGTATCGGTCGTGCAGACCTCTGAACAAGGGGAAATGAGAAGCAACGGCAATCCTAATGATATTCCCCTACCCTCGAACGCAACGGACATAGTACAGGTTACTCTTATAGTAGCTAAGCACATAGGCGCCGTCGAACATCACGATCCAGGCATTTTTTGTGTCACGCTCGAAGGTTGTGGATGACCAATAGGATAATTCATCTCGAAAGGGAACCTCTTCGCGCATAGGAGGTCTCCCTTCCGGACGTGCTTTGGTCTTGTCCAGTAAAGATTCCAGTTCCGGTAAAGTTGGTAAACGCCAATCTTTCTTCCGGTCCAGGAAGAGTGATTTAGCATATTCCTGGGCTTTGTGCCAGGTCATCTCGCCAGGAGATTCGCGCTGCCATTCCAGACCGGTTTTGGGATTTTTCCACGTGAGGGGCCCGTGTCTCTCAGAGGGCATATTAGAAATGGAAAAGGGTTCTAGGAGTTAGGGAGCAGAGAGTGGAAAGTAGTCAATCCACCTTCGACCTTCCACCTTCCATCATCGATTTCATTTGAACTTTGTAATTTGAACTTTGATATTGCTATGCTGTCAATGTTTCGAACCTCTTCCATCAGTTCTCCTCCTTACCTGTGATAGGGGTGATAAACTTAAGAATGTAGACAAAGGTCAATATAATCTCTGCATTCTTAAGGATGGCAGGATTTTCCTGTCCGAGTGTCCGTAGCCTGATAGCGCTTTTCTCAAGCCTCTCGATCTCTTTTCTTATCTGTTCATTCATTTCTCTCACCTTCTCTCATATCTCTAAAGCGTTTTGCCTTGAGCATATATCGCGGAAGCGAACCCGGAGGCTCCATGATGACGTTAAAGGACAGGTTCGTTGCAATCTTAAGACTCTCCTGCAGTCGGCCCTTTGTTTGCTCAATCGATCCTATCGGAAGTTGAGGATTGACCTCCGCCCTGAGCGAGATCACGTCCATCAGACCTCTTCTCTCGACAATGATCTCGAACTCCTCGACCTCTTGAAATTCCTTCCGGATCACCTCTTCCACAGTCTTCGGAGAGAAGAGCACTCCTCGGACCTTTCGAAGATCATCAGTCCTCCCCAGCACCTCTTTGATCTTTCTTGAGGTCCTCCCGCATGGGCAGGAACCCTCCCCTTTGATCACCAGGTCTTTTGTATTGAAACGGATCAGGGGAAAGGATCGGCGTCCAAGAGGGGTTACTACCGCAACACCTATTTCCCCTTCCCCCACCTCTCTTTGAAGTGTTTCTCGATCGAGGATCTCGACCAAAAAGAAAGGCTCAATGATGTGCATCCCATCCTTTGCTTCACACATTCCTGCCCACGCGCAGGGCTCTGTTCCGCCGATATGGTCATAGACGTCGCATCGATAGATTTCTTCCAATTTCAATCTGGTAGCAGAAGGCATGGGCTCTCCGGCGCAGAGCATCCTTTCTATTCCGAGAGAAGCAGGTTCAATGCCCATCTTTTTTGCCTCTTCGGCAATGTGAAGCCCGTAGGTGGGTGTATTCATCATTCCGTTGGCCCGCGTTTCGATGACCTTATGGATTCTTCCTTTTGTGTCGAGGGCTCCCCCAGGGATGAGTTCGCATCCGAGTTTCTCAGAGGCGTAATGGGCCTCCCAGAAGGCAACATAGACATTATAGCCGAAGGGAAGAAAGATCCTATGATGGGGCCTGAACCCCGCCATATAGAGGATATGGCACCACGCTTCAATCCTCCATTGCCAGCTTTCATAGGTCTCTGGAACATAGACGGGCTTTCCGGTCGTTCCACTCGTCTGCCGGAACGTTGTCACGTCTTCAATCTTCCCGCCTAAAACCCCTCCGTAGGGGTAAGGGGCCATCTCTTGATATTTTCTCAATTCCTCCTTATCGGTGAAGGGAAGGTTCTTAACATCATCCAACGTCTTGATGTCCTTGGAATCGATACCTTTCAGCTTGTCCCGGTAAAGGATGGTATTGTTCTTTGCGAAGGAAAAGATATTTCTGAAGTAAGAAAGTTCGATTTTATTTAGATCTTCCCTGCTTAGAGTCTCTAAATATGGATTCCAGTATTTCATGAATAACACTCCTTTAAAAATGTTTTCCCCTTACCTTTTGTAAAGGGTCTTCACATCAGCCCCGAGCTTATAAGAAACTTGCCTTGCAACGTCAGCCGTTGTAGGACCGTATTTTTCAATCAGTTTCTCCGGGAACGCTCCTATGAGAATGATACATCCAATGATTTTTTCTTGCACACCAAATACCGGTGCGCTTACGAAATTGACCCCGGCAGTGATCTCACCAACATCCTGGGCGTAGCCCCGTTGTCTACACTTAGTAAGTTCATCTCTCAGCCGCTTCATGTTCAGTCGCGAAATATCCAGGCCATGGAAGTAAACTCTTTTTTTAGTCAAAATTTTTTCTCTATCCGCTTCAGGCATAAACGCCACAATGGCTTTTCCGTGTGCACCTAAGGTGATATGGAACCTGTGCCCCAGACGAATGCTAAACCCAATGTTTTGATTTCCTTCACGTTTCCCGACGACCAAGAGATGCTCGCCATAAATTAAACCAAAGAGGGCGGTTCCGCTCGTTTCCTTAGCAAGGTCATCGAGAAAGGGGGCTACGATGTCCGGATAATATAGGTTATCCAAAACATGTCTTGACAAGACAATCAAAGCGGGTCCCAACGAGTAGGTTTTCGCCTGAGGATCTTTTTCCACAAATCCAAACTGTTTTAGCGTATTTAGAATGGAATGGCCTTTGCTTTTATGAATTCCAACATGGCTACATATTTCTGTCAGCCTCATCTTGAAATAGGGACTTTCTCCTAAGCAGAGGAGGACCCGAGCCGCCTGTTCCACCGCTGGAGCCGAAGGTTTATAAACCGACTTCCCTTTTAGGCTACCCTTCGATGGTTTTTTTTTAGCATCCACCTGACAAAATCCTCGCCGTCACATGTCGATCATTGGCCTTGTATCAAATGTTCTGTATATAGAACAAAGTTCTAATAACTTTTAAAATGTTATAGGAACGCTTTCACTTTGTCAACCGTTCTTCACATAATGTGTCAAGCCGGTCTTGACGAAACATTCCTTAAAGGTTATCAAATCTGTGAGAAAGAAAGTCCTTCTAAAAAGGACCCCAGAAATTTCCCTTGACAAGTTTGAAGGGATTTGATCTATGAAAGAGAGGGGTGGAGATAGGGCTAAAGGAGAAAAAGTGGATGGAGCATAAGGATTGTTTTGGTTCATTAAAGGAGGTCAGCCTTAGTGATGGCCGAACCATGACCCAATCAAGACCCGAGTGTCGAAGTTGCGACGAGATTCGCGACTGTTTGCGTTATACCAAACAGCTCGCTGACGAGAAGAAAGAAAAAGAGGAACTGAGAAAACAGAACCTGATTACTCAAATCATTGACCACTCAAATGTCTTCTCGAATGACCTGGGTTCCTGCTTATTAAAGTTTCTGAGTAGAATTTACAGTTCATCACTCGGGATTGTCCTTTTCAAAAATCTTTTTTTATTTTTTGAAATCCCTCAAAATGCCCTGTCCTCAAACCTGTCCATTCCGATCTCCCGGATGATGATGGATTTGCTTCGGGGAGAAAAAGACCAAGCGGTACCTCCTCCTAATCCCCAAGTCCCCCATCAACGAAGGGAGCTCGAAGAAGGATTCACACTCCGGATCATTCTGTTTGAACAATCTTTTCCCAATCATCCGGAGGCGAATGTGGGAATGATCGCCCACGAAGTGGCTCGCGCGTTTGCCTCCGATAATCTTGGAATAAAACAAATTCTTCAGGTTCTTTCCGATTCCGAGGCCAACCAATTAGGAAAATTGGATGTCGAGGCTCGAACAAGATGGTTGATTGAGAAATGGGGTTTTCTGGATGAATTCAAGGCTTTAAAAAAAGAATTGACCATCCCGAAATAAATGAAGAACGAAAGAGACTCCTTATCTTTTAGATTGCTTCCTTCCTTTTGCTTTTTCTTTGCTCGAAGAGGATCCTCTTCCAGATAACCGTGAATCAGGTTGCTTCAGGGAGATGCGGGTCTGCCCATCTGAAGCAGGTGTGCATACCAGCACATTTCTCTCGTCTCTCTCGAAAGCACACTTCTCTTCGAGAATCGTCCTCAGCTTTTTCCGACCCCTGTGAAGCCTTACTTTCACATTCTCAATGGTTACTCCTAACGTATCAGCAATTTCCTGTTGGCTAAAATCCATGGTGTCAAAAAGGATCAAAACCACCCGGAGAGGTTCAGGAAGCAGGTGAATATAGTTTTGAACACATTGCCCCATCTGCCGTTGTTCCAATTCTTTTTGAATATCCGGTCCTCTCTGGATTAAAGCCTCTTTAAAATCTTCCGTTTCTTCCTGATCTATTCTTTCTTCTTTAGGTGATATCTTCAACTGACGGAAATGGTCTTGGCAGAGATTGTATGCAATACGAAATATCCAGGAAGACAATTTGGAGGGATCTTTTAGGCTTTTTAAATTTGTTTGAATTTTTAGAAACGTTTCCTGGATTAAGTCATCCGCCACCCATTCATCTTTAACAAGGGCAAGGATAAACCTTCTTACCTTTGCATAAAACTGATCGTAGATATCCCAAAATTCCATTTTTGAGTCCCGCTCAACCTATCCGCAGCATGACCTATTGGTTTGCCTGTCGCAGGGCAAATCATACTCCTTTTTCCGACCCATGGCATCGTCAATTTTGTTTTTGATGGCCAAATGGGCTCCTTTCTTGACCTGACTGGCAAGATCAACAGCCTCTTGAATTTCCTCAGGAGCAAGGCCCGTAGATTCGGCCTTCCCAAAGTAGTGCTCAAAACAAGGGATACAGTTTGCTGCGGTAGAGGCCCCTAAACAGATTAAAAGCTTGGTTCTCTCGTCCATGGCTCAAACCCTCCTTTTTCAAAAGTTCTATTATATATAAGACGGGTATGGCCACTGAAAGGTTACAGAACTTTCCCACTTCGTCTCACGAGCGCAAACTTCCGAAGCTTTTCGCCAACCTGCTCACCCGACATGGAATATAACGGTGGAGCGGCGTGGCTGCCAGACGATCTCGGTGTTTTTTCGGGGCCAGCCGGTTTACATTGGCTCCATGTGTCTCTCCGCCGTGAACAAGCCCGAAGCCATGAGGGATGACAACCTGTCCTCGATGCGAGCTATCTGTAACCTCCGCTTCAATCCTAACAGATCCTGCTTCGGTTTCGATGAACACTTCTTCACCCTCTGCAATGCCAAGTCCTTCGGCGTCATCGGGGTGTATCCGCATGGTGCAAGGACGTCTTCCCTCATTCCAGGCCGGGTCACGCATGATCGTATTGGCCACCATTTCCATATGGTTTCCGGCCATCAGAACCATGGGATAGTCCTTGTTCACGAGTTGGGCCTCTTCGGTTGCAGGTGTTACTTCCTTGACCCATGATTCCATTTCTGGGAAATGGATATGGATTTTCTTGTCAGAAGTCTTCAGGAGAGAAAGGTTTTTTCCCGTGTCTACGACTCCGATTTTTACCGCACTGGGTGTTTCCAGAATTTTTCTGAATATTTCTTCACCCGTCATCGGTCCCACCTGATAACCGGCACGGGCTACCTCCTCGGAGTGCATCATCGGAAACCGCGCCAAAAGTCCCCAGAGCGCGGCCAGATTTTTTGACCCCAACTCCTCACCAAGGGTCTTCGCAAGTATATAAGGTAACCACGGCTCTGCCTTTGGGTTGCTGCGGAGATATTCCATCAGTGCAATGCCAAAGCGTGGCCGGTCCCCAGCCAGTTCCCTGAGCTTGAGAGGATAATCCGGGATCATACCCAACCTTTCCGCAAGTCCCATAAAGATAGTTGCCTCTTCCACTTGCTCTCCATCTGCCTCCACCACAGGCCGGCGCATATTGAAGTAGTAGTCTGGGTAGTGCCACTGGAAAAATGTGCCGTCCCACTTCTCATAGCCCGACCTCGCTGGCAGGACGTAATGAGAAAGAACGGCTGTCTCGCTCATGGCTACCTCAATGGTTACCAGCAAGTCCAGCTTTGCGAAGGCTTTCTCATAGGCGTCAGTGTCGGCGTAAGAACGTAGGGGATTTGAGCCGCTGACGATCAGGCCGCGGAGGCGCTGGGGGTGGTCGTTATCGATCTCTTCCGGCATCACATTGGGTGGAAAGACCCCCATGATCAAGGGAATATTTGTCATGACTGTCTTCCATGTACCTGAGGCTTCTTCTGGCGTGTGGGATCCAATTGGCATCAGGTGGCCCAAAAAAACATTGCCGCCTTTGACCCCTATACGGCCTGTTAATGTAAGGAAGATCAATTCCAAGTAAGAATTAAGAGTGCTGTGCCTTCCCATCAGGATGCCAAGATCGCTGCGCATCGCGGTTTTGCGGGTGGCAAACAGTCTGGTGAATTCCCGGACAGCATTGACATCTAATCCACAAACGCGACAGTTGTCTTTCACATCTATGTCATCAAACCAGCCTCGAATAGCTTCGAAGCCCTCCACTGTAGCAGCCAGATAATCCTTGGCCAAAAGCCCTTCCGTTAACAAGATCTTGATCATCGCTTTGAACAGGAGAGCGTCAGTCCCAGGCCTGAGTCGTAGATGGATGTCGGCAAGTTTGGTTGTCTCCGTCACTCTCGGGTCAACGACGGCCAATAAAAACCCAGGGTCTTTTTTCTTGTTTCGAAGCACCACCGGCGCATTGGGTATGTCGTGGCTCACCATGGGATTGGCTCCCCAGAAGACAAGGAGATCCGATCCCTGAATGTCGGGAAACGAATGCATATACTGGCGGCCAAATGCCTTCCCGTTCACCCAGAAAAAACCCGTAAGCTCCTGGGCCAGGGGGCTATAATGATTCTTTGAGCCCAATCCATGCAAAAAGCGCACGCCGAAGGCGGCTTCAAAATGGCAGCCCTGGCCACCTCCTCCCATGTAAGCGACGGAGCGAGGCCCGTGGGTTTGTACAATTTCTTTGAATTTGGCTGCTATTTCGTCCAAGGCTTGATCCCAGGAAACGCGTTCAAAGCGACTCCCAACCCGTTTGAGAGGAAACTTCAGCCTTTCCGGGTTATTCTGAAAATACATGACGCTCGCACCTTTTCTGCAAACATAACCCTGTGAACGCGGATTTTCCTTGTCACCCCTCACTTTGATGATCTTGCTGCCTTCTGTGACGACCTCCAGGCCGCAGTTTTGGCCACACAAAACACAAGAAGTTTTCTTCCACTCGCTCATGATCCGCTCCTTTCCCAAATCAAATGCTTAATGCGAATTGCCTTGTGCATATCTTGAATGACCTGTGAAATGTCAGGAATTTCTCTCGCCTTTTGTTGATTACCGCGGTGTAGAGCTGTTTTTTTATCGGCCTTGAAATGGGTGGTATATAATTGCACTGCATCACGGGCCTGTCTTATCTGCCAGTCAGCGGTGTTTTTTGTGATTTTAGTTTGTCTAAGAACTTTTCCATTAAAAATGCCTTTTGATATTAGAAAGCCAGATTATACGCAATCCGTATAACATGGTATTACGTAGCAATTACGAATGCAATAAGAATATCTTCCCTTTATTTACAAATAATTACGATTGAATGCGTGTTCAGATTATGATATCGTAAAAACAAAAAATGAGAGTAAACAGGTATTCCGTATATTAATTGTTGGGCTATAACACGCATACATGAAGGACTTATAGCATATGAACGGGCAGATCGAGAAACCAGACTATGGCAATTGGACTCCAAGACTAATGATCTATGCTCCCCTCGCAATAGCGCTCCTGTTCCTGGCATCGAGCCTCATGTGGTCTTTCCTGCTGATTCCGGGTGCGTTCTTCGTGCTGGTCGCTGCCTTTATATTCTATGTTCGCTTCAAGCTTTCTCCCACAGCAGGAAATGTCCAAGAATCCATTTGGAACTTCGTAATAGAGCACTTGGATTGGAATGGAGAAGGCAGAGCCTTGGACATAGGATGCGGGAACGGTGCCCTTGCTATCAAGCTGGCTCAGAAGCACCGCAAGGCACAGGTCCTTGGAATAGACTATTGGGGAAAGAAATGGGATTACTCTATGAGCGTCTGTGAACGTAATGCAGCGCTTGTGGGAGTCAGTGACCGTGTAACGTTCCAGAGAGGCAGCGCCGCGTCATTGCCATTCGCTGACGGGTACTTCGACGCAGCGGTGAGCAATTTCGTCTTCCATGAGGTCGGTGGTGTCAAAGACAAGCGTGAGATTATTCGTGAAGCATTGCGGGTTCTTAAGAAAGGTGGCAGATTTGCTTTTCAAGACGAATTCCTCATCAAGAAGATGTATGGTGATCCAGACGCATTGGCCAGCACTATCAAGAGCTGGGGAATAGCCAAAGTGGAGTTCATTCAAACCAGAAGCTTGTCCTTTATCCCACGCCTGTTGAAAGCACCGTTCATTTTAGGAACTATGGCGATGATACGGGGAGAGAAGTGAGCAGCAGGCCCAAGAACAGCCCAACGAGGCGTTCCACCGGATCGCTTACGCTCCCGGTGAACTCTGTGTTATGCCTCTCAAGAGATAATATGAAGATCTTACTTCCAATTGTTTTTGCGGGTATTGCAGCAATCGGGAATGCTATGTTTGCGCTTGGTCAAAAGAAGTCAGCTGGTGTGGAGAATGGGTTACTATTCGTTGGCTTGTCTGCTCTCGTCGCTGTCTTCTTCGCTCTTTTCTTTGCGCCATTGCTGGGCGTATTTGATGTAGGGAACACAGTGACGGGTAATTGGAAAGCTGTTCTTTTAAGTGGGCTTGGGCTTTTCCTTACATATCTTGGCTTCAATCTTCTGTATTCAAGGTACGGTGCCTCTCAATATGTCCTCTATGCAGTGCTATCCATCATCACAACAACAATAATTGTTGGTATTTTTTGGTTGAAGGAGCCGGTCAATGTCTATCACAAGGTCGCTATTGCTATGGCCATTGCAGCGGTTGTCTTTTTCTCAATTGGCCAGTCAAAGGCATAACAATAAAATTAAACGTTGTCGGGTTGTCGGGCGGTTGTCGGGGTCAGGTTTTGCAATAGCACATTGAAGGAAATTGCCGAACATCTGGGTTTCCATTATGCTACTATAAACCGGGCAATAAAACGGGTGGAGGGGGGATAAAGTCAAATGTATGATTGCAAGACCTGACTCTTCTGCTCAGATTCCAGAGACCGGCTTTATCGCTGATCGTCTTCTGCTCTTTATTTCATCGTACAATCCAGAAAAAAATCCTCAAATACCGCGCCTATCAGAAGCCGGTTTTGGTAAACGGCTCCAATGCTGGCTGCGGATATCTCATCCCCGAGGTTACAATATATCTCTTTAAACGAATATGCGCCATTTTCTGATTTAGATACTTCAAGAATTTGCGACGGAGCCTTTTTTGTCCTGTCCTTCGTATGCTTTATTAAGCTAAGAAGCTTCGGATGGCAGGCAATGCGGATCTTCCCGTTCGCGTCAACATCAATATTGTCGGGGCCGGTGCCCAGGTAGAGCTCATAGACCTGCTTGAGAGAGCCTGTTGCGCCATCGCGATCATAAACATGGAATTTTTTCCCGATTGTCGATGCGGCATAGATGGTCTTCCCGTCAGCGGTCGCCCATATGCCGTTGGCATAGGACAGATCGCCCGCCACTTTCCGCAGTGATGTTCCGTCGTAATAGACGATATTAGAACGCGAGAGCCGGAGGTAATCCTCAATTTGCTTGCCCCAATTTGACTTTGATCCATGGTCATTGGTGAAATAAAACTGCCGCGCACCAACCGCTGCGACGTCATTAGGGCTGATCATGAGGTCGCCGGAGACAGTCTCCAGGTGTACAAGAGTATTATTGCTGAACTCGAATATTTCTACGAAATGGCGAGGAGGCTGATGATTGATTACAAAAAGATACTTCCTGCCGTCGGGGCCGGTGTAAAAACTAATGCCGTGGGGTTGGAATTTCATCGTAAGGCCAGCTGTCAAGTTTTTTATCGCAGGCTTCCCCAACAGATTATAGGCGAATATTGCTCCCTGCTTTACATTACCCTGCATAAATGCACGCCGGTCAAAGGAGGATATGAACGCGGTCCCTGTGGAATTATCAATCGCTATATCCTCAGGCCCGGGAACGTTAAGCACTTTAACGCATGCGTAATTTGAATGGGGTTCAAGCGTTTTAAACTCGCCGGCATCTTTCATGAACTTCAGGATGAAAACCGCGATTCCAATAAAAACTACAGCTAAAATTACGAATATTTTCTTTTTCATCGGAAGCCTCCTAATAGATTATTCTGGAATTTCTAAAAACAGGGAGCAGAATAATATTGCTAAAAATAAATTAGGGACGGAAACGAGGGACGTTGGTTCAAATGCAACCTTCATATATTTTCGGCCTCGTGGATCTGTCACACGCGTTTCATGCTGTCGTTCATCCAGTGCTTAAAGGAATGGCTTTAGCCCTTTAATCTGAATCTCCACTTGCAAAACATATCTTTGGGATGAGGATCGGGGGGAGCAAAAACACACTCTATTTGGATACGTTCGTCGATCTCCCGGGCAAAGCCTGCAAACTCGCCCCTATGCATTTCTTTGCATACGAACTCTTCCAATCCTCTTTTGAGACGGGCTTCCTGAGTAGGACAATTAGGAACCGTGATGATCACTTCGTCTTTCTTCTCCTCAATCTGATAGCCCACCAGGATAGTCCAAGGGAAATACCTCAGGGCTTTGACAAACCCCTTGAGCCCTTTCTCCCTTATATCAAAGCGGCTGATTAGGTCTTTGGCAGCCATACCGCCTACCCGACCCCAGACCTGTTCATTGAGCCGTTCTGCCGTGGGTTGATCGAACTTCTCCGCTACAAAAAGGAACCAGAAGGCATCCATCACACGGTAATGCCAGAGTAAGAATTGGATATAACTTTTAAGCTCGGAGGCCCTCATTTTTTCGAAAATCTTGGTATCCATTTCTTTCTCCTATTCCTAGAAATGAAAATCCCTCCCGACCTCCCTTTCCAAAGGGAGGGGAAGCCCCCCTTTTCTAAAGGGGGATTAAGGGGAATTATTCAATTTCAGTCTTTCAATCCGCTCGGCCAGAGGAGGATGAGAGTAATAGAACCATGCATAAAGAGGATGAGGGCTCAGATTGGCCAGGTTGTCGGCAGCCAGCCGCTTCAGTGCAAGGCGCATCGGTTCTGCCGTCTTCATGAGCTCCAATGCAAAATCGTCCGCTTCACGTTCGAATTTCCTTGAGACGGCCGACTCCAGTGGCTGAGCAAAATAGCCAAGCAGGCTGATGAAGGTTCCGATGAGAAATAATCCGACATAGATATTCGATTCTTGAAAGCCAAACGTCTGATAGATCAATGGCCAACTCAAAAATTTGGCCACCACATAAAAAGAGACAAAGGACAGTATCTCTAAAGGGACGAGCATCCGAAGGACATGTCTTCTCTTCCAATGCCCTGCCTCATGGGCCAGGACAGATAGAATCTCTTCTTCGGTGTGAGAGGCCAAGAGAGTGTCGAAAAGGACAATTCTCTTAGTCCGACCGAGGCCAACGAAAAAAGCATTCGTGTGCTTGCTTCGCTTACTCGCATCCATCTTGAAGATTCCTTTGGCTCGAAGTCCGACTTTTTCTATCAGCGTCCTGATACGTTCCTCCAGTCCCTTATTTTCGATCGGATCAAATTTATTGAACAAAGGAAGAATGACCACTGGAAATAGCCATAGCATCAGTAATTCAAACCCACCGACCAACATCCATGCCCATACCCACCAGGCATCTCCTCCATGAATCACCAGGAATAAGAGAAGACCGAGAAGCAAACCGCCAAGGATGGTTGCAAGGAGGAGGCTTTTCAACAAGTCCGAAATCCACATCTTGGAGGTCATCACATTAAACCCATAGCGCTCTTCGATCACAAACGTCTCATAAAGGTTGAAAGGGATACGAAGCAGGTTGGTGAAGATCGAGAGAACAGCAAAGAAAATCACACCACTCAGAATCGGACCATATTTCCACAGGCTGATGGTCCTCACCAGCCACGGCAAAAATCCAGACAGTAAAATGGCCAGAAAGAGTCCTTGATTCGCCAAAGTGGTCACCATGCCAAAATTTTCAGAATCTATGGTATAGGTAGAGATTTTTTTTAATTTCTCGGGGTCGATGATATCCTGAAAAATTTTTGGAACGGTTGTTCCGTGCTGGCGGAGGTAGGAAATATTGAGCCAGTTAAGATAGATTTGGACACCGGACCGCAATAAAAAAACGGCGAGAAAAACAAGAAGTAAAAAATTGAGCTGAATCATGAAAGATTAGGATATTATTTCCTGCGGGCTCTTTTTGTCCGTTTCCTTTTGCGCGCAGGCACCTTCTTTTCGGCCTTTTGAGTCCCTTTGCCTTCAAGGAGCTTTCTCACCTCACGACGGCCGAGCTTTCGAAGCGCCACCATCGCCGCCTTCTTTTTCATACTCGGCTTAAACTGTCCGCTCTCCCACAGATGCGCAGCCCCGACTGTGACGCCTGTAAGGATGGCCAGCTCTTTCTGGGTGATGCCTAAGTGCTTGCGAAGACTCCGGATCAAACGGGGTGAGAAACGCGACTCCTTCACTTCTTCTGGAGTCGCCGCCAATACCGTCTTTCCTTTCTCCAACTCTTTTTGCTGACTGGCTGTGATTTGTTGAAGCGCTAAAACTGCTTTGCGAAGTTGTGAGACCGTACTCTTCAAGGACCGGACATTCCGACCTAATGGACCGGAGATCTTTCGTACTTCTCTTTTTGCCAACCGTACAATTTCAGATTTGATGACGCCCTCTACTTTACCCATAAGTCCCTCCTTTTAAAATGATTTAAATTCCAATAATCAAATCCCAAATCACAAATAAATTCCAATTTTCAAGCACAAATGACCAAAACGTTTTCGTTTAGAATTTTGAATTTTTCTGATTGGAGCTTGTTTGGTACTTGGTGCTTGGGATTTGGTGCTTATCTCCCAAACGAATACCATCCAGGAAATCAATCCCTGATAAAAGACAATTTTACATTGATGCGCTCATTCGAAAATTTTGCCTGGGTTCATGATTCCATTGGGATCCAAAAGTTTCTTGATCTGTTTCATCAAGAGAAGGCTTCCTCCGTGCTCCTTCTTCATAAACTTTCTCTTTCCAATCCCAATGCCATGCTCTCCGGTGGCCGTTCCACCGCATTCGATTGCGAAATGGACAATCTCCTCCCCTGCTTCCTGAACCTTCTGCCATTGGGCCTTCTCTTCAGGAATCCCAAGAACCTCCAAATGGAGATTCCCATTTCCGGCATGGCCGAAGGCATATCCTTTTAGTCCCTTCTTCTCGACGATCTTCTGACCCCATTCCACCATATCCGAATATTTTGAGATGGGTACAGCCGTATCGATCACAAGAGGACTCAAACCAGGATTGCTCACCTTGATGGATTCGTGAACTCCATAGCGCGCCTCCCAGAGCCGGTTTCGCTCTTCCCTTCCAATCCCCGCATCGAACCGAAGAGGTCGATTCTCACCACAAATCTCCTTCACCATCTCCAACTCTTCTTTCAAACCAGCGGCGCTTGTCCCATGAAATTCGATGAAAAGAGTTGGCCTTTCTTCCAAGGAAAGTTTCTTAAACTGGTTAACGACCTGAACCGTCGGAGCATCCAAAAATTCCAGCGCTGCCGGCGACAATCCAGAACGCATGATCTGGAAAACGGTATCAGTGGCTTCGCGAATGGAAACAAATTGCGCCACGGCCGCCATGAACTCTGCTGGGAGACCGATCAGGCGAAGCGTGACCTCCGTGACCACGCCCAGTGTTCCTTCTGAACCAACAAAAAGACGGCAGAGATCATAGCCTGATGAACTTTTGATTGCATTCGTTCCAACCCGGATGACCTCTCCAGAAGGAAGGACAACCACCATGCTGAGGACAAAGTCCTTCGTCGCCCCATACTTAATTGTCCTGATCCCGCTGGCATTATTGCCCACCATTCCCCCAATGGTTGCCGAGGCTCCCGGGTCTGGTGGAAAGAAGAGGCCGAAACGGGAGAGGGATTGATTTAACTCCTTATAGATTACCCCTGCTTCAACACGAACCTGAAGGTCCTCTGTCTTTAACTCCAGGATATGGTTCATCTGTTGAAGATCTAAAACAATCCCTCCCTCGACCGGTATGGGATTGCCCTCCAAACTTGTCCCGGCACCCCATGGAGTAACAGGAATTCGTTTCTCATCGGCCAACTTGAGAATCTGACTGATTTCTTCTGCGCTGAGTGGCCAAACCACCACGTCGGGTCTTCGCCTTGGATGAAAAGATTCGTCTTTACTGTGGAGGTCAAGGATGGATTCACCTGTAGACAGCCTTTCAGCCCCTACGATGGACCTGATGAGCTCTAACTCCTTATTCGTCACCTTGCCGTATTTCAATGAATCCTTCTTGGCCACCTCAGTCTCAAATGCCAAAGTAAATTCAAAGTTCAAATTCTAAGCAGCCATATTTGAAATGCTTCAACAGAATCTCCTTCCCCTTTGACGGGGGAGGACGAAGGTGGGGGTGAAAAAAGGCCGTATACCCCCTCCCCGTCATCCCCTCCCGCCAGGGGAGGGGAGATTGAGAGTGATTTTTTCCAAAGGTGAGAATCTAAGATATTTGATCTTCGAATTCAACATCTGTTTGATATTTGAACTTAAGTAGATAACTGTTTCTCCATTTTGAAAATCAATGCCTTTGCTTTTTCGATTCCCATTCGCTTATGGATGAGCCAACCCTTCTTGGCTTGAACCTTCTTTTGAAGCGATGTGATATTTTCTCTTACCCTTTTCTCTGAAGGTGCCCCCATGGATGGCGTCTCAGTCAATACTCTCTCCGGTCTCTGTATTTTCTCCACATCTTTCTCTGTTATCGAAATATTCACCTTCATTTCAGTGAGAGCCTTTTTTAGACTCTGATAGGAAACCTTTCCTCTCCCTTCTTTCTCAGAATACTTCACCGCTTTCTCCATCACCATTTTAGCCTTCCGCATTGGAAGGGAACCGCGACGGACCAACCACTCCATCAAGGTCGTAGCACCGAGAAACTCCTCCTGGGCCTGCTTAAACATCTGAGTCTTATTGACCTGGAGCAGTCGGATGACATCCGTCATTACGGAGAGGGCGGGTTTCGATTCGTCCACTAAGTCCATGATCCAATACTTCGTCCACTGCGTATCCCGGTTAAATCCCATGAAGAGAGCCTTACCAGTTGAGAGGAGGCTCACCACCATTCCATGGGCAAAAGATGTTTTTGCCTTGATCACCTCTAAGGAACAGGGATTCCGTTTCTGCGGCATGATCGAACTGCCCGAACAATGTCGATCGTTCAGCCGAACCATATTAAATTCACGAGTGGATAGAAGGATCAGGGTTTGGGCCACGGTAGACAGATGGTCCAACATCACGGCCGCATCAAAGGCCAGTTCTGCCTCAGGTTCCCATCGCTGGGTAATGGGATCGGTCACATTCTCTGTAGGGCCTTCAAATCCGAGTAGCTTTGAGGTCAACTGTCGATCCACATTGAAAGAAGTGCCATAGCCAGCTGCTGCACCCAAAGGATTTTTATTGAAGAGACCAAACCAATGGGTAAATCTCTGAGCATCTCGCTCGAGGGCTTGGGCGAAAGAGAGGAGAAGGTGACCAAAGGTGGTGGGAACGGCATGCTGGTGATGGGTATAGCCAGGCATGACTGTGGAACTGTGCTCCTTGGCCCGCTGAAGAAGAGATTCCATCAAAAAGGTCAGTCCTTCGACAAAATCCAAAGCCTGATCCCGAAGGTAGAGACGCATGTCGAGGACAATCTGGTCGTTCCGACTTCTACCGGTATGCACCTTCCCTCCAGATTCAATTCCTATTCGTTCAATGAGATAACTCTCGATGTTGGAATGGACATCCTCTTTCGAAGGATCCAATCTAAACTTTCCCTTTTGATGAAGCGTTTCTATTTCCCTTAGTCCCTTGAGGATTTTCTTTCCATCCTGTTTCGATAGGATGGCCTGTCGACAAAGCATGAGGATGTGAGTCTCGATTTCCCCAGAGATCATAAAGGATCAGCCGCTCATCACAAGGAGGAATTCCTTTGACATCTCTCCCCGAAAGAAAATCGACCATCTCCTGAGAGGGAAGTTCTTCAAACCGCCCACCCCATAATTTATCTATCCTCATTTTCAATCTCCTGCCCCCAGCATAGTCGGAACCAAACAGGTCGCCCAAAAATCCGAAATCCGAATATCGGCGCTTGATTTAGGAATTTCGGATTTAATTCCCGAATCCCTGAATTCGCAATCTCTTAATTCACAGGCCTATTTCGTGCTTCGAATTTGAAATCCATTTGATCGAGAACACCTTTGCTGCTATTTTGCGCACAAAATATTATTCATAAGGCCTATTTCGTCTTCCGTTTGGCTAAGATTTCAAAGGGAAGTCCGCGAACGAAAGCCGCATCCGCGCAGCGTCTCTGATCAAAACCAGTGGTTTTAATGGAACGGATCTCCGGTGAGAAGAGACTCGTCTTCGATTCTCGATTGACGATCTCGATGTTTCCCTTAAAGAGTTTGATCTTATATTTTCCGTTGACCACCTTCTGAGATGTCTCGATGAAGGCATCCAGATCATATCGCAATGGATGGTAAGCCATCCCGTGGTAAATTAAGTAGGCCCACTTCTGATCGATCCCTTTCTTGAACTGAATCTCATCCTTGGTGAGGCAGAACTGTTCCAGGTCTCGATGGAGTTTAAGAATGATCGTAGCGCCAGGGGCCTCATAGATCTCGCGGCTCTTCAGATCCATGATCCCATCCTCAAACATGTCGATCTTGCCGATGGAATGCATGCCGCCAATGGCGTTGAGGGCCGGGATGATTCCCCCGAGAGGCTTCCGTTTATCATTCAATTTGGTGGGAATTCCGTTTTCGAACTCCAGGGTGATAAAGGAAGGTTCGTCAGGGGACTTTTCAACGGGCCGATACCACATCCAGATATTATCCGGAAGGGGCTGGTTCAGGTCGATCGCGCCACTGGCGATGGATCGACACCACATCGTTTTATCATCCCCTCCGGTGATCATCTCGGTTACCGGGACATCCCATGCCCGGCACAGTGCCTCTTCTTCCAATCGGGTTAAATCGAAATCCCGCACCGGCACGAGGATTTTCAGACCAGGGGCAAACATCTTGAAGACATTGTGCATGCGATATTGATCGTTTCCTTTTCCACTGGATCCCTCAAGGATGGCGTCACATCCCTCTTCCCGGGCGACCTCTGCCACCTTACGTGCTACAATCTGTCTGGTCATGGAGGTGGAGACAGGGTAACCCAGATAATCTGAGTTGGCCTGAATGGCCCGCGCAATCCAGACCTCGGTAAATTCCTTCCGAAGATCGAAAAAGAGAGGTTTGATTTTGAGAGCCTTGGCTTTCCTCTTGCTCTCGAGAACTTCTTCTTCTCCCTGCCCAACATCAATCGTGATGGGAAGGATCTTCCTGGCATTATATTTTCTTCTGAGCAATTCAATGGCGAGAGAAGAATCCAAACCTCCGGAGTAAGCCACCGCTACTTTGTTCACTTTAGAGGTCTCGGTGTTTTCAATTTTTTTCAAAATCTCCCGAATATCCATAAAAGGCACACCTCCTTGGAATTTAGTTTGAGATGTTAGCATAAATGAACGACTTAAACAATGTTTTTAAACAAAGAGTTATAGTTGGAAGAGTATCCAGATTATGATATAGTAAAAGTCAAAAATTAGGACAAATAGGTATTTCGTCTATTAATAGTTGGGGCCATGATGAAAATGAAACCCAAACGAATACGATTGGCTGACTATCCACGCGTCACCAAATGCGACTTTCCAAAGACACTCCACGTGGCTTACGCTGTTTGCACAAGTAAATGTGGCGCAAGAGAATTCATTGTCGATGGCAGCACCCAAATGTGTCAGCACTGCGGGGCTCTGATGTTCCGAACAGAGGTCGCCGCATACACATTGAAAACATTAAGTGGCCTCAACAAACGCATCCACCGTGCAGTTCACCGCGCTGCGCGCGGTGGCCGTACGGCACGCCGCCGGTGATGCGTGGCGTTGAGCCTGTAGAAAAAGTCTTAAAAGCATGATAAAATCGCCATATCAGTAGCGGCAAAGAGAGCGGAGACCGCTTAGGAGGGACTGGATGGCGAGATACAAAGAGTTTGATTATTCACAGGGAAAGTTCATACCGATCCACTTTGACCGACAGATCTTACCCGGGACGTTTGAGTATAGCCTTCATCCGCCTACGCAGGAGACCACGTTCTTGGCCGCGGAGAAATTCGTCGCTTTGGCAGCAATCGTCACAGCGATAGACCTGCTGTGCTTCGGCGGATTTCGCCAACCGGCGGATGACCCACCGAAGCCTTGGCGTAGGTGGGTATGTTTGTTGGGGACCACGGGCTTGCCCGTGGGGCTCCATTACCTGATTGACAACGAGATAGACGTATCGATTTCTGATTGTCGGTACCGAAATGACGGGCTGGGAGCGCTTTCCTATGATCCTGCGATTCTTTTTGAGGTCATCAATATAAGGAATTGTGTCACGAATCGAAGAAGCCTCGATGAGAGAAAATGATCATTTTCTATTTTTGATCCAGCAGAAGAAGCGGTTTTTAAAAAAGTGACTTTTTCTACAGGCTCGTTAGGCCGCCAAAGGACGATGAGTCTATCAGAATTCATCGCAAACAATAAAAAAGCGATCTTGCTCGATGGTGCGATGGGTACTCAATTGGCAGAAGCTGGTCTGGAAATGGGCGGTCAAACCAGTATCACCCATCCGGATGCAGTGCTGGCCATTCATCGACAATATGTTGAGTGTGGGGTTGACGTGCTCATCACAAATACGCTGGCGATGAACCGGGTTAACATTGAGTCGCACAATGTCGGCGTGGATGTGAGGGAGGTGAATTTGGCTGGGGCCAAACTGGCTAAAGCCTCTGTTCGTCAGGGTCAATATGTGCTGGGGGATATGAGTTCAACCGGCAAAATGCTGAAACCGTATGGGGATCTCTCAGAAGATGACGCTTATGCTACCTTCAAGGAGCAAGCAGCCATTTTGGCGGAAGGTGGGGTGGATGGCTTCATTATCGAAACGATGTTTGACTTGCGTGAAGCTCTGTGCGCTTTGCGGGCCTGCAAAGAGGCTGCCGATCTACCAGTCATTGCTTCGATAGCTTTCAACACCGTTAAGAACGGAGGAAGGACCATCATGGGCAACTCTGCACGTGATTGTGCCCAAGGCCTGACCGAAGCAGGAGCCTGCGCTGTCGGGGCCAATTGTGGTAGCCTTGATCCGTTCCAGATGTCTGAAGTTGTGTTAAAGATGCGAGAAGCTACGTCATTGCCTGTTTTGGCTCAACCTAACGCAGGTAAACCTAGATTCGTTGAGAATCGGACGGTCTTTGACATGTCTCCGTCTGATTTTGCTGCGGGAATATATCAATGTTTACAGGCCGGAGCCCAGTTAATCGGAGGATGTTGTGGAACTTCTCCAGCCCACATCAGGGCCATAGTAGCATTGTTAAGGGAATAGATCGTGCAGCGACGAATTACATCAAAACGAAGGATAGGATTTGCATAACAAATCAATCCAGCCAATCGCTTATAGCGCCGGCTGATTTTTATGTTATGCCCTTTAATACTAAATTGAAAAGGAGTAAATATGAACAAATGTCTTGTTATGGTTGATTTGCAGAATGATTATTTCCCCGGTGGCAAAATGGAACTTGTCGGCATCGAAGATGCTGCAGAAAATGCTCGGATTCTCTTGACTGAATTCAGAAAGACAAAATTAACTATCGTCCATATACAGCACATTTCCATCCTCCCTAACGCTTTCTTCTTCTTACCCGACACTGATGGAGTAAAAATAAACGAAAGGGTAACTCCCCAAGAGGGCGAAGCAGTTGTCTCAAAAAACTATCCAAACAGCTTCCGTGATACATCCCTACTGGAAATCCTAAGAAATGCGCACGTTGACAATCTCGTAATCTGTGGCGCTATGAGCCACATGTGCATAGACGCAACCACCCGAGCGGCCTTTGACTTGGGCTTCAATTGCATTGTTGCGAAGGATGCTTGCGCGACAATGGACTTGGTTTTTAAAAACAAAACCATAAAAGCATCAGAGGTTCATGCGTCCTTTATGGCGGCATTATCGTTTCCTTACGCCAAAGTAGTTTTAACAAGAGATATCGTGAAAAGCAGGGCATAACCATCGAATCTGGCTGAGCCGCATCGTTAGAGCAATTAAGGAGTACTCCATGGGTTTCATTGAAAAATTCGTGAAGCAATGCAGAAAACCTTCAGGCCGGTTTGGTAAATTTGTCGGCAGAACTATGAATTTAGGCCATAACAGAATTAGGCACTGGGGGCTCAGTCACATTTCTATTAAGCCTGATGCAAACATTCTCGATATTGGCTGTGGTGGAGGCAAGGCCGTTCAGGAGTTGGCTATGTCTACTCCAAATGGAAAAGTTTATGGAATCGATTATTCCGAAGATATGGTTCAATTAACAAAAAAGGTAAATAAGGCACTTATAAAAAAGGGCTTGGTTGAAATAAAGTACGGAACTGTTTCATCTTTGCCGTTTGCAGACAATATGTTCGATCTTGCAACAGCATTTGAAGCTTACTATTTTTGGCCGAATTTAATTGACGATCTAAAAGAAATTAAGCGCGTTTTAAAACCAGGAGGAACCTTTTTAATTGTCAATGAAGTTTATAAAGATGATAAATTCGAAAAACGAAATACGAAATGGGCTAAATTGCTTGATATGCAGCTTCATACTCCAAATGAATATAAGGACTTTCTAACTAAAGCGGGGTACCATATCATTGAAATTGATAATATTCCTCAAAAGAATTGGATTGCCGCTATTGCGAAAAAATAAAGGAATTCTAACAATTACTAAGGAGTCCATAATTGAAAAGACATATTGTTGTAAAAATCTCCCCTAACCCCTCTTTTCCAAAGAGGGGGAATTCCTCCCTTTTGTAAAGGGAGGGTAGGAGGGATTTGGTCTTCAACGTCCATACAATTATGGACTGATTAGTAATTCAAGCAGGATTCGGCTAGCACGAGGTGTGCGGTGGATGATTGTAGTGGTTGAACTCTGATTAATTTTTTGAATGCGAGTGCAGATACCCGCCGAACCGCCTAATTAACCGTCTGAGATTGTAAATCCCCTCTCCCCATTGGAAATATAATACACAACTGGTCTTTCGGGTCCAACTGCCGTATAATTTCCTCGTGCCGAAAGCCCTCCTGATCCATTCAACTGAAAAATCGCTCGTGGTGGCCGAGCAGCCTGTCTCGGTCTTTCCGGTCTTGGGGGTGATTACGGTGGCAGCCCTCTTTCCCGAGAGTTGGGAAGTAAATATCGCCGACGAAACCATCGAGGAGATCGACCTCGACCGGAAGGTCGATCTTGTAGGTATCTCGACGCTCACCCTCAATGCCTGTCGTGCTTATGATCTGGCAGATCATTTTCGCAATAAAGACATACCTGTTTTGATGGGGGGCATGCACCCCTCGGCCCTGCCGGAAGAATCTCTCCAGCACGCTGATGCCGTTGTCGTGGGTGAAGCAGAAGGGGTATTCCATCGCGTTCTTTCGGATCTGGGAAACGGCAGGATGAAGGGGATCTATAAGAGTGAGGAGCTTCCGGATATTACGAAAGTGCCGCACCCGCGATTTGACCTCCTTCATCCCAAACACCGCCGTTTCATCCACTCCGTCCAGGCCACGCGCGGTTGTCCTCATGACTGTGATTTTTGTTCCGTCACTCCCTTCTTTGGACACAGATACCGTCTGAGACCCGTCGAGGATGTCATCCGTGACCTCCGGACTTCCCTCGAACAGGCCTCATCGAGAACGGTCTTCTTCGTTGATGACAATATCGGCGGCAATCCCCCTTATGCGAAGGAAGTCTTTCGAGCCCTCATCCCTCTGAAGATAAAGTGGGGAAGTTTTGCTTCTGTAGCGTTCACAAGGGATCGTGAATTGATCGACCTCGCCGTAAAATCTGGCTGTATCGAGCTCTTCATCGGCTTTGAATCTATCTCCCAGGAAAATCTGGACACCTCGCACAAATCCTGGGTCCGAGCGGATCGGATGACGGAGTATATCAAGATCTTCCACGACCACGGCATCATTGTTGAGGGCGCATTTATCTTCGGCCATGAAAACGATCGAAAAGATATCTTCCGGAAGACAGTGGATTTTGTCCAAACGGCCGGCATCCAGGTTCCTGTATTCGGTATCCTCACTCCCTACCCGGCTACCCGCCTGAGAGCTAAACTGACCAATGAAGAGAGGCTTTTACCCGAGTCCTCCAATTGGCGGCTCTACGACGGTTCCCATGTCCTTTTCAGGCCGGCCCATATGTCGCCCGAAGAACTGGAGGAGGGATTCCTCTGGGCCAAGAAATATTGTTCGGCACCGCGCTCGGTCTTCAGAAGGATGTTCCGAGCGCCGAGGACTCATTGGCTTACAGCTCTGGGACTCAATTTTTCGATGTATTTCGGCAGGACAAAACAGATCAGAGCGCGTTGGCCTCGCTCCAAAGGACGATTGGTCCGGCCAGGGACATGGTAGTGCGGGATTCCTCTCCGGATCGAGGAATGCTGGATGGGGTCACTTGTCTTCAAGCGGAGGTGAATCTATGGCAGTTCGTATCGTGCAACTCGGAAGTCCCCGTAGAAGCGGCGAAGGGCTGCGCATTGGCACAGTTCGGCGCCCACCAAGAGGCGTGCCCAAAAACGAGTTTGCATCGCGCAATTACTATGATGTGTGGCTGCCTAACCTCGCGCCCAGCGACCAGCTTCTCAAGGCCGGACGAGCAGCTAAAGACGAGACCGATTGGCGCTCTTTCATCAAACGCTACCGCTCGGAAATGAGCCGAGCAGAGAACAGCCGGGTTCTTGATCTGCTCGCTGCGTTATCGCACCAAGCGAATTTTTCGGTCGGATGTTATTGCAATGACGAGCAGCACTGCCATCGCTCAGTGCTTCGTCAACTCCTCGCCGAGCGTGGTGCTTCGCTCGCCTGAGTGAGTAGGCAATCGTAGAATAGAAAGAGGGAAGGTTGCTGTGTTTTTGACTCTACATTCTACACTCCGCATTCCGCAATCTAAATTCTGTTCAGACAATTCCCCCATCGACCACGATCGTTTGGCCGGTGATGTAGTTTGAATGTTCTGATGCCAGAAAGAGAACAGCCTGTGCAACTTCCTCCGGTTTCCCGATCCTTCCGAGGCTGGAGGATTTAATGATCGCCTCGACTTTCTCCTTGGGCATTTTGGACACCACTTCCGATTCGATCAAGCCTGGGGCCACCGCATTCACATGGATGTTGAAAGAACCCAATTCTCGAGCAAGCGACTTTGTAAAGCTGATCATCCCTCCTTTGGTTGCCGCATAATTGGCCTGTCCTGGAGTGCCCATCATCCCGCTGATGGAAGAGATATTGATGATCTTCCCTCTTCTCTGCGGAATCATCTTTCGAATCACGATTCTGCAACAATGGAAAAGACTGGTCAGATTTGTCCTGAGCAGAGATTCCCAATCCTCATCACTCATCAACATGAGGAAGTTATCCCGGACGAGGCCCACATTATTAACCAAAATATCAATCTTCCCATATTGAGCAAAAGTCTCTTCCACCATCTCTTTTACCTGATCGAACTGTGTGACATCCGCTTTAAACAGACCGAGGCTCAGGCCTCTGGATTTGGCTTCCTTCTTGAGATCTTCTGCGGCATCCACATCCTTTGAAAAATTGGCGACAACCTTTGCCCCCTGCTCGGCAAAGAGGAGACAGATCGCCTTTCCGATCCCTTTCGTTCCGCCTGTGACAATGGCTACCTGATTTTCCAATAGCATCTTCATCCTCCAATTTTAAGAAATTCGGAATCCGAATATCGAAATCCGAAACAATCTCAAAATTCAAATCACCAAAATGTTGAAATCTTTCCGCGTACGTGTTTAGGATTGGGTGCTTTGGTCATTCGAATTTGTTTCGAGTTTCGAATTTCGTGCTTCGAATTTCAAATCCCAAATTAAAACACAAGCCAAGGGGTCACTTTAGTTCACTTAATGGTCTTATTCTTGGTCTTTTCATTCTTCCCACTAATGCCCACAAGGGTCCTCGGATTCGAAATCTTCGTATTTGCTCTATCAGATTTTGCGTGATGTTGATCTCCAATCCGGGCACGATCCACCGCTTTCTCGCAAGGGCTTTCTCCTGAATGATTTTGCTCAGTCTTCCTCCCAGTTTCGGCGAAATATAAAAATGAGGATAGATGAGATCAGAATCCTGACGGATGACCCCTTGAGAAAGGGAGATTCGCTCCATTTCCGTTCCCGGATAGATTCGGATACCCAACATGGTAATGACCGCCGTGGGATCGAGTTGATCCATCAAATGGAAAGACTCTTCAATCGTCTCTTCGTCTTCGCCTGGCCCTCCGAACAGGAGATAGTGGCACTGATTCACCATCAATTTTGAACAGATTTTTGAGGATTGGATGATATCCTCCTGAGTGAATGACTTCTTATAATTCTCAAGCATCCGCGGAGACCCTGAATCCGTTCCGAATTCGATCCCATCACACCCGGCCTCTTTCATCCAATGTAATAGCGTCTCGTTCAGAAAACTCGGGTTAACAAAAGCACTCCATTTGACATCGATCTTTTTCCGAACTATGTCACGGCATAAAGCTTCGGCATCGGAGGGTGGATAATTAAAAATGTCGTCAACAAAGTAGACGTAATCCACTCCCTCCTCCACGAGGTGTCGAATTTCCTCTACCACCTCATCCGTCTTTCTCAGCCTGACCTTTTTCCCTTCTAACAAAGGGTAAGTGCAGTAGATACAGGAGAAAGGGCAGCCTCGCTTCGTCTGAATATTTCCCATCCCTCCTTCTTCTAAATAACGGTGCGTTTCGAAGAAACTCCGATCAGGATCCTGGATGGGAAAGACCCGAGCTCCTTCTATCAAAGGAGGAAAAGGCTTCTCTTTAATAAGGACATTAGGAGATGGGGAGATGGAGTCACCCTTTTCAAGACTCCTCACTAATTGCAGGAAGACTTCTTCCCCTTCTCCTACAATCCCAAAATCGACATCTAAATGTTGAAGAAGCTCCTTGGGGGCCAAAGAATATCCCGACCCTCCGATGACCAATCGTGATGAAGTGAATTGACGACAGATCCCAATGACCTCCTCCACCCCTTTGAGATAAGAGATGGAGGTCGGATAGGTGAGATTATCGAGATTTCTCAGGGAGATGCCGATCAGGTCGGGTTGAAAGCGATGAAGGGTGTTGTTGAGATCAACCGGTACCTCTTGAGAAAAACAGAGGTCGACGACTTCAATCGGATGGCCTTCCTCTCTTAATGCCTTGGCGATGTAAGCCAACCCCAGAGGAAAGACAGGAAAAGGCATCCTCTCACGGTTGACGGAGATGAGGAGAATTTTCATAAGGAAGTTCTTTATCTTTGATCCTTCGAATCACCTCCATCTGGGCACCCCGTAGGACGAAGTTTGACATCAAGAAATAAAAGAAGTGATGCCTGGGGCCCCAGACCAGGCGTTTTAATATGGATCGAGGGGCGCAGGTATATTTCTGTGCCCAGAGGTATCCGTCTTGGAGTTCCTGGACGGTCATCTTTTTGGGCTCGAAGACCACATGACTCATGTCATAATGGGACCAGTCACGGTTGAAGATCCTCCCTTCTTCCTCCAATCGCTTTTGGAGGGGAGTTCCCGGAAAGGGGGTGAGAATGGAGAAGGTGGGAAGTTCGATATTGTTCTTCTGAACAAATTCGACCGTTTCTCTAAAAACGTTTGGTGTATCTCCGTCGAATCCAAAGATGAAAGAACCGTGAATTCCTATTTGGTGGTCCTGAATTCTTTTGATCCAATTTGATAATTCTTTCGCATTCACAAATCGTTTTGAAACGCCGTCCAGATTCTCCTGAAGAAGAGACTCAAAACCGATGAAGAGGGAAATACAGCCGCTCTCTTGAGCCTTCTTGAGAAGCTCCTCATTCGTGGCGATCTTGATGGTCGTAAACCCCATCCACCTGACTCCGTGATGTTTAAAGATATCGAAGAGGCCACGGGCATAGTCCTCTTTTGCCGTCACGTTGTCATCCGCTAAAAAGAGATATTCCCCTTTCTTCTTGATGATCATGGAGAGTTCTTGATCCACTTCCTCAAGGGGGCGGAGCCGATAACGCTTCCCATTGATGATCGGAACAGAGCAAAATTCGCACCGGTTCGGACAACCCCGGGTGGTTTCGATCGCTTTAAAGAAGGGACGGTAATGTTTGCTCAGAAGATCCCGCCTGGGAAGGGGCATCCCATTTAAATCCGCCCACTCTCGATTTTTATAAAAAGGTTTGAGTTCCCCTGCCTCAAAGTCTTGCAGAACTTTCTCAAACATCCGCTCTGCCTCTCCGACAAAGACGGAATCAGCATGCTCCTTTGCCTCCTCGGGCAAATGGCTGGGGTGGACGCCTCCCAAAATTACTTTGACTCCCCTCTCACGAAAACGATCCGCAATCGTGTAGGCTCTTTTTATCACGCAGGTCAGACCGGTGATCCCTACCAAATCAACATCGGCGTTGAAATCGACCTTTTCAATCGCCTCGTTAATGATCTTAACCTCATAGGCTTTGGGAAAGAGAGAGGCGAGAAGGGTGAGGCCTAATATGGGGAAAGGGTAAAGTGCGTCATTAGAAAACTTAATCCCTTTCTCCCGAGGAAAGATAAGAAGAACCTTTTTGGAAGACGAAGTTCGGGGTTCGGAGTTTGGAGTTCGGAGTAAAAACCCAATATCTTCTTTTTCTTTCCTTTTCATTATTGCATTCCGTGTTCTGTTTTCTGTTCTCAGCTTTAAGATTGATCTCCGAACTCCGAACTCATGACTCCGAACTGTTAATCCATATTCGGTTGTTTCCAGGGCCTCTTCGTTGCATTCTCCCAAACATAGCGGAGGATGAGCCGGTAGGCCATTCGTTTGAAAGGATTCGGGTTGAAGAAAGCACCCAGGAGGATCCTCGGTTGGGTGTAATATTTTTTCAGATAGACCTGTTGGAGATGATGAACCTCCTCAGCAGATAAGAAATTCGTATTCACGACAGGGTGCATGAAATCATATTTACCCAAATCCCTTTCCCGAATCCTCCTCAATCGTTCTGCCTCTTCAAAGTATTTTGTTCCGGGAAGGGGCGTAGTCAGGGTGAGGACCAAGAAGTCGCTCTGAGACTTGACAAATTGGAAAACCTGCTTGATCGTCTCCTCGGAGTCATTCCAATCTCCGACCATGATGTTGGCCATGACCATGATCTTATTTCTTCTGAGAATATCAATGGCCTTCTGGGCCATCTCTCTGGATTGATGTTTTTCATATCGGTCGAGCACATCGGGCTGGATGCTCTCGATTCCCAGCATCACTTCATACAGACCGAGCCGCTTCATCTCAGGAATGAGATCTTCATCTCGAAGGATATCCTTGATTCGGGATTGAAACCAGAAATGGATACGAAGATGTGACTTCCCCAATTCGTCAAGAAACTCCTCCACCCGCTTCCGACTCCAGTTGAAGGTATTCTCGTTGAAGACAAAGAGGGTTTTGCCGTATTGACGGTGTAGATGGGAAATCTCCTCCACGATCTTCTTGCCGCTCCGTCCCCTCCAGACCCCTTCCCAGAATCTGGACTCAGAACAATAAGCGCATCGATCCCCACAGCCGCGGCTAGTAGAAAGGCCAAAAGTCCTTCTCCCCATTCCATGCCAGTAGTAAGCCTCTTTCTCCATATCAATGAGATGGTAGGCTGGAAGAGGAAGGGAGTCTAAATTTGGAATGGGAGGTTGCCTTTCGTTGAGAACGACTTTTCCATTCTCCCGATAAGCGATACTTTTTACTCCTCTCCCTTTGCCACCTCTAGATAGGTCCTGAAGGAATTGAGAAAAGGCGATCTCCCCTTCGCCTAAGACAATGCAGTCCAGTTCCTTCAACTCCTGAAGGATGGTTTCGGCCATCAGGGTGAAGTGGCTTCCTCCTGCTACGATGATGGAATTTGGCGAAAGTTTTCGACAGAGACGAATGGTCTGAATGGCCTCCGGCGAGAGGCAGGTAGCAGAACAGGTGATGCCGATGACATTGGCTCTGGATGTGGAAACGGCAGTCTCAAGATCTTTCCAGGGGGCCGGAAGAGCAGTGGCATCAATGATTTGAACTTCGTTCCCTTCTCTTTCTAAATAAGCGCCTAATTGGAGGAGACCAAAAGAAGGGGTCCACATCCGAAGGCCTGGAAAGAGTTTATGCGGCGGATCGATCAGAAGAACCTTCATATTTTCTTGTAGCGCCCCCATTGATTGGGGGCGAATGTTCTCGTCGGCATTAAATGCCGACGCTACATGAATTTTATTAAAAAACGTAGCCCCCCATTTACTGGGGGCGAATCAGAGATATCTTTTTATCTCCACATCGAACGATTCACTATATGGATAGTCACCTGCATTCTCTACAATGCCTTTTCTAACCGGGTTATTCCGAATATACTCGATGACCCCTTTCAAATTTTCCTCTGTTCTGATGACATGGTCAAAAGCAGATTTTTGCCATACCTTCTTTAAGTCTTTCCTTTCCCTGAAGACTGCCGTTGTTCTCCCTTTAAAAATATTCAGAAATTTGGACAGTGGAAGAGTCGACTCGCCGGGAGATACGATAACATGGAGATGGTCAGGCATTAGGCAATAACATAGCATTCTGAATCTAACATCTTTTGCTGCTTTTAATAGTTCATCGATCACAATCTTCGCATTGATCTCTGAATCAAAAATATTTTTCTTATTATCCATGCAGACGGTCACATGGACAGGTCGATCTTTTGAATAATCATAATTGGGTAACCTATTAGAACGGCTCTTCCTCCATGTTTTATATTGTTCCTTAGCTTTTGTTTCCATGCTTTGTAGCGCCCTCATTTATTGCGGGCGAGTATCTCCGTCGGCAGTAAATGCCGACGCTACACCTCCAAATACTTTCGCATCGCCTCGATTCTTTCAAACACCTCCGGAGGAACTCGGTAGAGAAGATTCCCTTTAAGATCGGTGAGGACATGCGTGGTGGATCCTGTAGCGAGAACCTTTCTGTTTTCTTGATCAAGGACCCGGTAGTGAAAGATCAGCTTGGCCACCTCGGTTTTCTCCATTGTCGTCTGGATGACGAGGGAAGCACCGAAGGCGGCTGGGAGCTTAAACTGGCAGTTTAATTCCACCACCGGTGCCAAGAAATTCATCTCCTTGAGCTGAAGCGGACCCATTTGAAATCGCTGGGTCAGATCATTTCGACCCGCCTCAAACCAACCCACATAGTGACCATGCCAAGCCACTCCATAAGCATCCACTTCATAAAAACGAACCTGGAGGGATGTCTCATGGTATTTCATCTTACATCCTTTCCAGTAAATGATCCCCGGCAGAAAACGCCTCTGCCTCCCGATCAATCCATCGCATCAATTTCGTAAGCGTTGCTTCATGTCCCACTTCGACGAATCGGGTAAACCCTTCCTCAAGCAAGTTCTCCACACATCGGATCCAATACACCGGTCGCCCGATCTCTTGCGAGAGAAAATCTTTGATCTCCTCTCTTCTCAAAGGTTTGATCGTCCAATGATTGAGGATGGGAACTTTGAGGGGTTGAATCGTGATCTCTTGGAGGATCTCCATGATCTCTTCCCTCAAAGAATAGAGCAAAGGGGAATGAAGAGCCGTATTGAAGGCAAGACGGGTGGCGGAGACGGCCTTCCTGGAAAGGGCAAGAGAAATCGCCTTGTCCACACCCCCATCCTCTCCCGAAAGGACGAAATGCATCGAGCCATTATAATTGGCGATGGAGAGTTGAAACCCGTTAAGGTCTTGACAGATCTTTTTGACTTCCTCTAAGGGGAGACCGATGATGCTGGCCATGCCTCCTCGGTGAATCGCCCCTTCTCTTTTGAGGAGCCGGCCGATGGCCTCCGTGATAAAGAGCCCCTCTTCAAAACTAATGGCTTCCGAGGCAGACAGTGCTGCATAGATTCCCATACTATGTTCTGCAAAAATATCCGGATTCCATCCTGCGGCTCGAAGACGATAGAAGTGGGCCATAGAAAGGATGTAGGTCGAGATCTGAAGCTTAAGGCTGAAATCCTCTTCTTTCTCCTCACCCCTGAACGAGAAGTTGAGGAGGTCGAATTTCGTCTGGTTGGAAGCCCTTGCTAATAACCCTTTAAAATGTGGATTCTCCATCAGGGGACCATGATCTTCCAAGATCGGCTTCTCTCGAAGTTGGCCGGGAAAGCAAAAAGCCGTTTTCCCTTTTGGTGTTCTCATGCGGTCCCCTGATGTTCTAAAACATATCGGGCCATGGTTCTCACGGACTGAAAGACTTTTTTCCCCACCTCAGCATCGGGAATGATGACTCCAAATTCTTTCTCCAAGCCCAGGACGAGTTCAAGGGCATCGATAGAGTCCAGTCCGAGGCCCTCACCGAAGAGAGGGGCATCGGTCTCGATCATCTCGGGGGTCATGTCCGCAAGTTTTAATCTCTGGATGATGAGCTCTTTAATCTTTTCGATCAGATGATCATTCGGTTCAACCATTCTTCTCCTCTTCTAATAAAAAAATTTCTAAAGGGTCCCAGAATTCAAGGGTTCGGGGGTTTAAGATTTATCTTTTAATTTACTGGGCCGCTTGAATCCTTGACTCCTTGAACCCTCCCTTATTCATTCCAATAAGAATAGAAATTATACCATTGATCTGGATATTTTTCGATATAGCCTTCAAATTTTTTGATCAATCTTTCCATCCCCTCTCGAATGACAGCCTCCCGATCCTTTCTCGAAGAGGGACTAAAATAGATAGGGGGTTCAATGATTCCTCTATACTTTCGATTTCTCTCCATCACGACGAAGACCGGTAAAACCGGGGCTTCCGTGGCCATAGCGAGAATGGCGACCCCGATGGGAAAGGCCGTCTTCTTCCCAAAGAAATCGAAGACCATGGTCTTTTGAGACTCTATCCGATCTCCTAACATGGCCAGGATTTCGTTCCGTCGAAGAGCTTTGACGGCATCCAAAACAGCCATCGGAGAGTCGTCCTTCGGATTGATATAGAGATTTTTTATTCCTCTTCTTCTTCTCATCTCCTCTCGAAAGGACCTGGTATCCAAATCTCTCTCATCGAGGGTGAGGACATTAAGCTTTCCTCCTTTAAAGGAGAAGAGCAATCCCCCGATCTCCCAATTCCCAAGATGAGGCGTGATGCAGATCACTCCTTTTCCGGCACGAAGGGCCTCCATCATATAATCCGCTCCCACCTCTTCTTCAACCCATCGGTTTTTATTCGACGGACGGAGGCGATGCATCACCATATAATCCAAAAGGTATTGGCCGTAGTTCTGGAAAGTCTTGCGCGTTAAGACATCCACTCTTTCCTTTGACCACCTTCCTCTGCTCACTCCTTCAATATTTTTTCGGACACGGGCTCTCGTCTTTTTCATCAGAAAGTAAAAGAGATCTCCCACGACCACACTGAAGAATTTCTGGATCGACCGGGGGATGAGCGTCGAGCAGAACTGGAAGAGGAAGAGGTATATAAACCGATTAAGAGATCGGGGGTGACGTTTTTCCATTTTAACCCCCGAAGTAGTCTCTTAGAAAACCAAGAAGCGTCCGGATACCCAAACGATGTTTCTTGATGTGATGCCAGATGTCCTGAATCGCCTTTTTCGATCGGGTATAGTAAAGGAGATGCGCCTTGAGCAGAAGCCATTCCATTCGAATAAAAGAGAGATGATCGTGTTTGAAAACCAAATGCTGCATATCAAAGAAGGACCAGGGCGATCTCCATTTGAAGATCCGGTCCTTCACCTGCTGATAGATGGCTGTTCCCGGATAAGGGGTGAGGATGGCGAACTGGGCCACATTCGTATCGAGCTGTTTCGCAAAACGGATGGTGTCATGGATCGTCTTGACGGTATCATGGAGCCCTCCCAGGATATAGGAGGCATGAATTTCCAGGCTATTCCGTTTTAGCATCTCTACAGTCCGAACGGTTTCCTCCACATCTATCCCCTTTCTCAACTCTTCGAGGGTTCTCGGACTGGAGGATTCCACTCCGATGAAAACCGATTTTGCCCCTGCCCTGACCATCTCTTTAACCATTTCTTCATTTCGAAGCAGGAGGTCTATCCTGGATAGGCACCACCACCAGAGGTCAAGTTTCTTTTCAACGATCCCATGGCAAATTTCAATCACTCTCTTCGGAATGAGGTTAAAGGTGTCATCCACAAAGGCGACGGCATTAAAATGATATCGGTGATAGACCTCTTCGAGTTCCTTTAAAACAGAGGCCACACTTCTGGCCCTAATTTTTGTTCCCCAAAAATGGGAGGAAGCACAAAAAACACATTGATAGGGACACCCACGGCTCGTGATCAAAGGGGTGATGGGGCGGTCTCCAATTTTTGTCCTTTGATAATCGTCGATATGGATGAGATGTCTGGCAGGAAGGGGGAGACTGTCGAGATTTTCAATGAAGGGTCTGGGAGGGGTTCGGACAAGTTTTCCGCTTGAAAAGAAACTGATTCCCTGGATCGAATCGAATTGACCATCTTTCTTCTCTAAAGCAGCGACCAATGCCGAAAAGGTAACCTCCCCTTCTCCTCGGACGATGAAATCAACCCTTTTGGTCGCAAGGATTTCTTCATCCACATAGCCGGGGTGTGGCCCACCTATCACAACCGTGCAACCGTTTGCCTTGGCTCTCTTAGCTAATTGGAGAGCCTGACGATGGCGGGTCGTATCCGTGGAGATGCCGACCAGGTCATATTTCTTAAAATCGATCTCCTCCTTCTTCCTACGAACAGCCAAATCCCTGACCACAACCTGCTGTCCGTCCCTTTCCGCATAAGCAGCGACATAGAGAAGGCCAAGAGGCGGAAAAAGAACCCCTGTTGCTTTCAGAGTCCCTGTGGGAGCAGGATTGATTAACAAGATATTCACAGGAAAAATCCTTCAAGAATTATTTGATCGCCAGCTTTGCATCGCATGGCGTCCAAAATCCCAAATTACAAATCTCAAACAAACTCCAATCCCAAATATCGAATGATCGAAACCGATTTTGCTTTGAATTTGGAATTTGAGTCATTGGAGCTTATTTGTTATTTGGTGCTTGGGATTTGGTGCTCTTCCTCGCTACGCTTTCTGCTCTATGCTTTCTCGGAAAGCCGATACCGCT
The DNA here is from genome assembly GCA_963827685.1 of uncultured delta proteobacterium. Classification (GTDB taxonomy): domain Bacteria; phylum Desulfobacterota; class BSN033; order BSN033; family UBA1163; genus UBA1163. Next base: position 432,965 of record CAWHBU010000006.1, read on the forward strand.
CGCAGAGGTCTCCCCAGCAGGCCACCACTTGATGGTCCACGAGAAGCTCAATCACCTCACATTGATTTCCACACTCCCCGCAATCAAATCCCCGTGTAGAACAGGACTTTCGGAGAAGGTCAAATCCCCTAAATTGGGTTTTGGAGAGTTTGGCCCTTTTTACCAATTTAGCTGCGCCGATAGCACCCATGACATCGAAATCTTTCGGAATGACGAGAGAGACATCCAGTTCCCTTTCGAGCGCTTTTCGGATACCTCGATTTGCTGCGACGCCGCCTTGGAAGACAATGGGAAAGAGGATTTCTTTCCCCCGGCAGACATTATTCAGATAATTCTTCACCAGGGAGTCACAGAGGCCAGCTACGATATCCTCAACAGAATGTCCGATCTGTTGCTTATGAATCATATCTGTCTCGGCAAAAACCGTGCATCGTCCCGCGATCCGGACGGGGTGATGGGCCTTGAGAGCAAGATCCCCAAAGGCTTCGATGGAGATCCCGAGTCTGGCGGCTTGTTGATCTAAAAAAGATCCTGTGCCTGCTGCGCAGACCGTATTCATGGCGAAGTCGACCACAACGCCATTTCTCAGCACGATGACCTTGGAATCCTGCCCACCGATTTCGATGATGGTCTTTGCCTCGGGGAGAAAGTCAATTACGGCAATGGCATGGGCGGTAATCTCATTTTTGATCAGATCGCCCCCCACCAAATAGCCGGCCAAATGTCGGGCGCTGCCGGTCGTGGCGACTCCGTCGATGGGAACGGCTTTCCCTAATTGAGTCAGGATTTCCTCCATCCCTTGCTGAATGGCTTCAATGGGCCGGCCACTGTTGCGAATATACGACTTGGCTAAAACTTGGTCGTGTTCGTTCATTACCACCAACTTGGTGGTAATGGACCCGACATCAATGCCTAAATAATTTGCCATGGTAAGAATTTGTAGCGCCTCCATTTACTGGAGGCGAAATCCTAAAATCCCGTCGGCAATACCTGCCTGCCGGCAGGCAGGAATGCCGACGCTACTCTATTTGAACTTTGTCATTTACCATTAATTTGAGCTTTGACATTTGAACTTCGTAATTTCTTCTGCTCTTCCATCACATCCCGGAACGCCTCCAATCGGGTGGTCAACCCTTCCCTTCCCGTATGCTCATCGAAAGAGAGAATGAGAAGGGGGATGGATGAGCCACCCCGAACTTTCAACCTTCTCTTGATGAATTCTTGAAGGAGGGCATCAATGCCACATTTAAAGGAAGTGAGGAAGACCGCCCCATCCACTCCACCGGATAGAAAGTGAAACAGAGACCCCACAATCTCTCTTCCGGATGACCAGTAAATCTCTTTGGAAAGGTCAGAAACTTCCCGATCGATTTCCTTTTCAGAGAGGAAATCGGAAGTCGTGATCTCCATCCCTAAACTTTTCGCCAGGGCGAGGAGATCTTTGTTAATATCGATGTCAAAGAGATTGTAAGGATGGCCGATGAAAGCGACACGCAATGGACTTCCAATTCCTTTCCCTCCCCTTTTTACTGCTTCCCCCTCCCCTTTATCCCCTCCCACCAAGGGAGGGGAAATTTTGGAGGGAGGCGGTGTGGAAACATCCATTTCAAAGAGTTGCCCGGTGGGAAGTTGGTTGATTCGATCCATCCAGTCTCTTTGAAATTTGTTGAAAGAATGCTCCGCCTCTCGAAAGGCTTTCTTGCTCTCCTGCCTCGATGCGCCGAGCCTTTCACCGATCTTTAGAAAAGTCTGAAGGAGGGACATTCCCCCTTTTCGAAGATCGATGGTTTCGTCAATGACGGAAACATTTTCTCCCGTGGCAAGCCGCACAATATCCGGAGCTCCCCGAAACTTTGGACACATGATGTAATTTCGATGAACGCTGACTAATCGAGGGACAAAAAGATGATCCACCTTGTCTTTCAATTGAACGGCATGCGTGATCAGAAGTTTCATCGGAAGGCAACTGTCTTCGAAATAGATGATCTTCTCCTTCTGTCTTACCCCGTCGGAAATCATCACCTTCCAACCCAACCTTTCAAAGAAGGGTCGCCAGAAGGGAAAGTAACGATAAAACATCAGGGCCCTGGGAATGCCTACGCAGCCCTTCTCTTCCATTCCAACATCTCCACGAAGGCCTCAAGGAGTGTCTGAATGCGGCCTTCGATTTCTTGCTCGTCTAAAATGAGAGTGAGGATAGGAATGTTCCAATCCTTTCCGACTTTTGTCAGGATTCCTGAAGCCGTGGTCTCCGGCATGCAGGCAAATGGCATGAGATGGACGATCCCATCGTATCCTTCTTTGGATCTCAGGATGGCCTCACCGATGGAGACATTACATTCTGCACCCACATCGTAACCCAGATAAGCCTTGGAAGCTTCGAAGAAACGAACCCGTTCTGAAGCTTGATCAGCCTTATTTTTCCGAAGGCTCCTCAGGATATGCGTGGAGAACCAAGAGGTGCGCGTCACCTCCACGCCCAATTCCCCCAATTTTTGTTCCACTCCTCGATTGATATGGGGATCCATCACCGTGTAAAGTTCGCCCACAATGGCCACTTTAAACGGGATGCGGGAATGATCTTGCTCCATTTCTTGAAGAAGGACCTTTGCTTCCCGAACCGCTTGTTCAACGGCTTTCGGATTTTTGGCCTCATCCACCCAGGAGAGCGCCTTCTTCAATCGCTTCTGAGCCTCCCCTTTCTTGATCTCCATGGGCCTGACCTTCATGGTCAATCGCTCCAATGCCTCGCAGGCCATCATCTTCTTCCACCCCATCCAAAGTCCGTAAGGGAAGAAGAGGACGTTTTTGGCACTCAATTCTTTTCTCAGCTCCTTCGTCTCTTCATGATTCTTCCACATGGCCTGCCAAGTCAACCGAGGTGGAATGGTCAGCCATCGATAATGGAGACCCATATCTTCAAGGATGATTTTCTGGACAAGGTCATAGAGTCCCAGACGACAGGGAGGGCCACTGCCCACCATCACAATGGTATCCGCTCCCATCTGAAGGGCTTCGATGAAATTCCCTAGGATGAGTTTGAAAGGAAGACAGATACACTCATTCGAGTGGAGGACACCCAGGGTCAGAGTTTTTCGGCTGGTTTCAGGGGGAACAATATAGGGAATGCCGGCGGTTTCTGCAATCGCCTTGCAAAAGATGTGCATCGAACCCAGATGAGGAAAAGTTACCTTCATCCATGTTTACCCACTACCTTTTTCCTTTCTGAAAGGGGCTGAGGGTTTAGACCCTCCACTTTTCCCCTCCAGGCAGCCTCTGCAATCTCTCCATAAGTTTTGGCGTAGCTATCGATGGCCTGTGCAAAATCCGTAAAAAGCTGATCTGCCCCTTCATGGGTAAAGTATTTCGCATGCTGAAGGGCAATTTCCCTACCCTGTTCAGGGTGATCGATCAGAGGACAGGCCCGAAATAAGTTCTCCGAGAAAGGCTGGCGTGATCGCATTTCCCTGAATAGAGGAGAATTGAGAGCCTCCATGAGAGACTTCTCTTTGATATTGTCAGAGGCAAAATGGCAAAAGATGCAGGGCTCCACATCCCCGCGGGCATTGACATGAAAGTATTTCCTCCCCGCTGCGATGCATCCCTGAGTGAGACATCCATCATTCCAGAAGTCAACGAATAGCATGGGTTTGGTGGCCCGAAAATAGGCGAGCCGCTCCCTCGCCCGGCTCCTCTGTTCAGGAGTCACCATGAGGGAAAGATCGGGGTTTCTTCCGATGGGGACATAATGGAAGTTCCAGAGAAGAATGCATCCCTTCTCTACCAGAAAATCGACAAAGGCATCGCTCGTCAGGACATCATGATTTCGGGAAGTCTGTGTCGTGGAGACAGCAAAAAAGATCCCAGCTTCTCTGAGCCCATCCATCACCTGCAGGATTCGATCGAACTGGCCCTGACCCCTTCTCCCGTCGGTTTCTTCTCTGAGCCCTTCGAGGCTGATCGCGGGAGCGACATTTCCCAGAGCCACAAATCGATCGATCATCTTCTCGTCGATCAATGTGGCGTTGGTATAGACTTGGAACATCATATCTTCATGCTTTTCGAAGAGGTCGAAAAGATCCTGCCTCAAGAAGGGTTCTCCACCCGTCATCATGACCAGATGAATGCCCATCTCCTTACATTCTCCCATTAACCGATCCAGCACCCCGTAAGGAAGATCCTCGTGGGAATAGACCCCTGAATAACATCCATAGCAATTCAGATTGCACCGCATCGTCGGGCTGATCAACATGGCGTCCGGCGGATAGAATCCCCTCTCTGCCTCAAAGGCCTTTCTCCGGTTGGTACCTACCAGAAGCTGGTTAATGATGAAGTTGGAGATGAGCTTTTTCCGATGATGGGGGTGTGTCTCGCTGAGCACTCTTCGCGCAATCGCCAGACCAGGATGATCACTTTGGAAAAGAGTGCGAATCCATCGAATCTTTTCTCGATAGGATTCCTTTTGAGGAATTTTCTCTGCAAGATGGGTCAGGCGAATCAAATTTTCTGTGGAGGCGTTGGCCAGAAGAGAAAGAGCGCTCGTCGTGAATTTTCCAATGGAATATCGCTTAGCCCGTTGATAAAAATCCATCTTCCTCCTCACCAAAACAGACTTCGAAGAAAAAGTTTACAGACCATCCAGGTATCGACCACTGGCCTGAAATGGCTGGAACCAGTTCCATCGACCCTTGGTGTATTAATAGGAACAGATAACACACTGAACCTCTTTTTGCAAGCTTTAATAAGGAGTTCCAATTCTGTCTCAAATCGGGAGGTCGAGAGGTCGACTTTTTTCAGTACTTCTGTCCGAATCAGTCTAAAACCCGACTGACTATCCGTAATGTCTGCGTGGCAAAGCCGTGCGACGGCCTTCACCCCCAAACGATTCCAGAAGCGACGGAGGAAGGTCATCTTCCCAAATTCTGTAGCCCGAGAGGCAATGAGGATATCAGGTTTGACGCTTTTGAAAACCTTAAGAAGGGATGGAATTTCTTCAGGATCATGTTGACCATCGGCATCCAGAGTGATGACCACCTCATAGTCTTTTTGGAGGATATATTGGAATCCCGTCCGGAGGGCAGCACCCTTCCCAAGATTGAGGGGATGCTCCAGGAGTCGGGCTCCATGTTCTGAAACCACTCTCTTCGTCTCATCCGAAGATCCGTCATCGACAACAATGATATCCCCCTTCAGAGGTTCAATCTTTTTTAAGACAGAGCCAAGAGTCGCCTGGGCGTTATAAGCAGGGATGAGGACACAGATCTTCTCTGACCGCTGCATAGAATCTATTGCTTCCGATTTAAGATAACTGTCATATCTTGACCCACAAAGCACCAAATTCCAAGTACCAAGCTCGAAATAAATCTCAATAACCAAAATTCCAAATTCGAAACAAAATTATTTCAGTCATTGGGTTTTGCTAATTGGGATTTGTTTGTGATTTGCGATTTGGAAATTGGAATTTTCGGCCCCAGCCTCTCCGAATCTGCATTTTCGTTCTAACATTTTATGCATCGATTGTTAAGGGCATCACCTTCTCTCTAAAAATCGTTTCATCTCTGCATCATAGAGAAAGGTGAAAAAGGTTGCAACCGATCCAAGTAGTGGAAGCGGATCATCTCTTGAAAATATATCATAGGAGGTATTGGGGTTAGAGAAATCAAAGAAGGGGGGATGAAGATGAAAACGATTGGGATTGTTTAGAAAATGGAGAATATCACCCAACAGGAGCCAGCGACAGCGCTTCCCCACTTCATAGTGACGTATGGGTTCGAAACTTTCTCTCCTGGCCATCCTCAAAATAAGGTAGGGAAAATCGACTCCAGAAACAATGGCCAGTTGCAATGAACCCCAGAAACGGGGATTGAGTTCCATCAGTTTCGGGATTCCATCCCTTGGGTCCACTTTGAATTCAACCATGCCCACGCCGACCCAATTTAATGATTTAAGGAGGGAGAGACCTAACTCCATGATCTGAGGATGTTCAACCGCTTCCCGCAATGTGCTGGGACCTCCTTGGACTGGATACATCCTCAACTTTTTGTGGACAAAGGCCGCTTTCATGTTCGAAGCCTCGTCAAAAAGGGCAGAGAGCCCAAAGGTCCCCGCTCCATCGGGAATCCATTCCTGAATTAATGGAAGAGGATATCGGGCATGGACGCTTTGATAAGAGGAGATGAGATCCTCTCTTTTTTTCACATAGACAATGCCAAAGGAACCGGAGCTAATCCGTGGTTTAACCACCGCCGGAATTGGAATAGAAGAAAGACTTCCCCCCTCACCCTCCCCTCTCCCACCAGTCGTTGCGACTCGAAACCGAGGGGAGAGGGATAGAGCACCGCTGATTCCTCCCTCTTGGAATGGGGGGGAGACTGGCTTCCCTTCCCCTCCCCCTCGAGGGGGAGGGTGCGGGAGGGGGGGACATAAAATGTTCTAGGGGTAGGAATACCTATTTTCTCCGCAAACCGTAAAAGATTTCCTTTATCCCGAACGAATTCAATCTCTTTCAAATCAGGAATGAGGAGGTAAGTATATTCAGAGATTTCAGAATGATATTTTGCCAATAAAAGCAGAGTCCCCTCTTCCATCGGGAAGAGGCAATCGTAGTGGTTCTCTCTAATCTCTCTTAGAAGAAATTCGATAAATTGATTTGGGGACTGCTGTGGCGAAGGATAGATGAGGCGCCTGGTGCAATATTTCGAAAAGAAGGAGGTATTCAGGAATGTCCGCTCTCCAACTGTGACACGAACCCCTTTCCGACCAAGGGATCGAACCACAGCCAATGATTTTCTAAAGTGCCCATCCGTGACCAGAACGCGCATCTTCATATTGCGGAATGCAGATTGCGGATTGCGGAATTTAGATTCTTCGTTTTACATTCCGAATTCCGCATTCCGAAATCCGAAATCAAATCAGTCCTTCGTCGGCGAGGCTTCGATAACTCTCGCCCGCCAAGATGATATGATCATAAACCTTAATCCCAAGAAGCCGGCCCGCTTCTACCAACTGTTTGGTGATCCGAAGATCCTCTTCACTGGGGCTTGGATTTCCACTCGGGTGATTGTGGATCAAAATAATTCCTGCCGCAGGTTCTAAGAGAGCCTCATGAAAGACATCCCTCGGATGGACAATGCTCGCCTCGAGTGTCCCTTCTGAGATCGTCACGTCCTTAATCAAACGGTTCGCTCTATTAAGAAGAATGACTTTGAAGACCTCTTTTCTTAAATCTCTCATCAAAGGGAGATAGTGGTTTGCGACATCCGAAGATCGCTTAAAAGAGGCCTTGGAGCTATCTTTCTGGGATTGAATCCTTCTCACCAGCTCAAAGGCGGCCGAGAGGGTAGCGGCTTTGGCAGATCCAATGCCCTTGACCTTCATCAATTCCGAAGGGGAACGAGAGAAAAGTTTCTGAAGAGATTCGTACTGATCTAAGAGCTCCCTTGCCAAATCAATGGCTGTCTTCTTCCTTGTTCCCTTTCCAAGTAAAATACCTAAAAGTTCTGCTTCAGTGAGGGGTTGAGGACCATGTTGGAGAAGTCGTTCTCTGGGTCTCTCCTTCTTGGGCCACCGAGTAATCTTGTAAGAGGATTCGGCCATGATTGATTAAGTGGAAGCAGGGGATTCTGCCTTATTCCCATCACTTTCAGAAGAAACCGGTGCAGGCTTTTTCCCAAAAATCTTAGAAAGTAGGATGCTCAACTCATAGAGCCCTATCAAAGGAAAGGCCATGAGCACCTGAGAGATTAGATCAGGAGATGGGGTCACAACCGCCGCGAAGATGAAAATGAGGAGGATCGCGTATTTCCTCTGCCGGGCCAACATCTTTGCATCAATGATTCCGATCTTCGATAAAAGGACTAAAACCACGGGAAATTCGAAAACCAGACCACAGGCGAGCAAAAACTTGATGCTGAAAGACAGGTACTCTTTCATGCTCGGCATGGGTTTGATGATGTCAGTGGCATAACCCAAAAGAAAACCAAAACCGACGGGAATGGCAACGTAATATCCGAAGAGAACCCCTAAGGCAAAAAAAAGCGAACCACCGAGGACAAAAGGGATCACATATCTTTTCTCTTTTTGATATAGACCCGGGGCGACAAAAGCCCAGATTTGGTAAAGGATGAAGGGCGAGGTAACGATAATACCCGCGATGAACGCCACTTTCATGTATGTGAAGAACGCTTCGGCTACGCTGGTGAAGATCAATGATCCCCCTTTGGGCATCAATTCCTTCATGAGAGGGGCGGCAAGAATGTTGAAGATAGAATCAGCGAAGGCATAGCAGAGGAAGAAACCTACCCCCATCGCGATAAATGAAAAAATGAGTCGTTTCCTCAGTTCCTGGAGGTGAGCGGTGAGGGGGAGTTTCTTCTCATCCATGGGAAGGAATCCCCTCTTTCGATTCTTCGGGTCCCTCCTTTTTTCCCTTTTCGATCTTTTCCTCTTCCTTGGGGGTTGAAGCCGCTTCGTGGGCTGGGGTCTCTGTGAGGACAGAGGCTTCACTCCCTGCCATTCTCTCGGTGGTGGCCTCGGAAGAAATCGAGGCCTCTTCCATAGTCTCCGATACACCTTCGGTCAGATTACTAAGAAATTTTTCTCTCTCTTCAGTGAGGGTGCCTTTCAGTTCTTCGAGATCCTTTGTTTCGGCCTCAAAACTTTCTTTCACCTCTTCAGTTGCCTTCTTAAACTCCCTCATTGCCCTGCCAAAAGCCCTGGCCAGCTCAGGAAGCTTATTCGGACCGAAGACGATCAAGGCAATGGCCACGATGATCAACAGTTCCGGAAATCCAATATTAAACATAAATCCTCCTCCAAGTTTTATATCATAATTTTTCTCTCTATTGCAATGGGAAGCGAGCTCAGAGCCTTTATGGCTCAAAGTCCAAAGCTTAAAGGGTCAAGCTTAAAGCTTTGAGTTTTCAGCCTTTAGCTTTCAGCGTTCTAATGCTCCAAACTCATCACTCCGAACTATATACTCCGAGCTGAGAATTGTCTACCACCATAAATTGCCAAAAAAATCTTCCCATTTCGGTTATAATAGTTTTTTAAGGAAGACCCGTGGCACTTGAATTTCTCAAAACCTTAATGCTTTGCATTGTTGAAGTCTCGAATTCCAAGAAGAGTTGTGATCTATCCCGGCAGTGAAACAATTGAGTTTAGTGATAGAGCATGATATAAATTGTTTTACTCCGCTTTTCTGGTTTATTTAGTTTTCCGGTCCATCTGGTTGAATTTATGAATGGGACAAGATAAACCCCGAAAACTGAAAAAACCCAAAAGCCCTTTGAAACCCGAGAGCCAGGAGACCTTAAGCATGACCGTCATTCATATTAATGTGCCCTATGCCATGCTTCTTCACCGCATCGATTTTGCCATCGAGAACCGAATCAATCCTGAAATCTATTTCAGTGCGGAAGATTTGGATGCCTGCCGTGAGAAAGATGCTCAATCCCTGTCAAAAATGCTCCAAGAAAACCAATTGGAAATTACCCTCCATGGTCCATTCATGGATTTAAGCCCTGGAGGAGTGGATCGAAGGGTCAAAGAGGTGACCCGTGACCGACTGTCAAAGACGATCAAATTGGCACAATTCTTCAAACCCAAGATGATCGTCTTTCATCCAGGGTACGAGAGATGGAAATTTGATGGAAATATCGAGCTTTGGCTCGAGAGCAGTCTTCAAACCTGGAGACCGCTGGTCAAGGCGGCAGAGGAGATGGGGTTAACCCTCGCCATTGAAAATGTTTTTGAAGAGACCCCCGATTCTATCAAAAATCTTTTGGAAGAGATCCATTCACCCCATTTTCGATTCTGCTTCGACACGGGCCACCACAACGTTTTCAGCAAGGCCCCTCTCCCGATTTGGATGGAAGCCTTGGGGGAATTTCTGGGTGAGGTCCACCTCCACGATAATCACAAGGAGATGGACGAACATCTTCCTGTGGGAGAAGGAAGGTTCGATTTTAACCAATTCTTCTCCCTCCTTTCACAATATAAACTGAATCCTCTTTATACTATCGAGCCCCATGAAGAAGCCCATCTCTGGAGGGGATTGGAGGCCGTAAAGAAATACATTTAAGATTTCAGATTGTAGATTGCAGATTGAAATCCCGCCTTTGGCGGGACTGAAATCGGGATGCTCAAATCTAAAATAAGGTTCTTCCGGCTTTCGTGTGGGTGGCATCCGCCTAACCCCCCTTCATCCCCCCTTAAGTTAAGGGGGGATGAAGGGGGGTTAGACAACGGGAGTTGAGGCGTAAGTCAGACCGATGCGGAAAGGACCCTCTGGGCACGCCTGCGAAACAGGTAACCCCACCCAACCTCCCCTTAAATAAGGGGAGGTAACCCACAAAAAAATCCGGAAGAGCCATAGTTTTGAATTTCCGCTTTTCTACGTCTCACCCAGATAGGCTTTCCGTACCATCCCGTTCGCGCGTAAATTCTCCGCTGTGTCACTGAGCACCACAGAACCACTTTGCAGAACGTAGCCCCGGTTGGCAACTTGAAGGGCGATGGATGCGTTTTGTTCCACCAGAAGGATGGTTGTACCCCCTGCGTTCAGTTGCTGGATCGTTTCAAAGATACTATCGACCAGCACCGGTGCCAAACCCATTGAAGGTTCATCCATCAAGAGAAGTCGTGGGTTCGCCATCAGAGCCCGACCAATAGCCAGCATCTGTTGCTCCCCACCACTGAGCGTACCCGCCACCTGTTTGCCGCGTACTTTCAGCTTTGGGAAGAGCGTGAAGGCCTTTTCGAGGTTCGCCCGGATCAACTTGGGATCTTTGCAGCCGAAGGCACCCATCTCCAGATTCTCCATCACGGTGAGTTGTTCGAACACGCGACGTCCTTCGGGAACCTGCACGACCCCCTTGACCACAATCTCATGGGGAGGGTAGCAGGTGAGGTCTTCACCATCGAGACGGATTGACCCCAGGCGCGGTCGCAACAGACCGCTGATTGTTTTGAGCAAGGTGGTCTTGCCCGCTCCATTCGCTCCGATCAGAGTGACGATCTCCCCTGTCTCAACAGAAAGCGAAACATCTTTGAGGGCATGGATATGTCCGTAGTAGGTGTGGATGTTTTCGACTTCAAGCATCGGCCTGTTGCTCACACTCTTCTATCCACTGGCGCTCCGAGCTTCGACCTCGCTCCTTCGCCCCAAATACGCCTCGATGACCCGCGGGTTATTCTGAACTTCGGCCGGAGTGCCTTCAGCGATCTTCTCCCCGTAGTCTAACACCGTCACAATCTCTGAGATACCCATCACAACCCGCATCTGATGTTCAATGAGAAGGATGGAAATACCCAATTCGTCACGGAGGTGGCGAATAAAGTCCATCATCTCTCGCGTCTCCCGCGGATTCATTCCAGCCGTGGGCTCATCGAGGAGAAGTAATTTTGGCCGGTTGGCGAGGGCTCGGGCAATCTCCAGCCGTCGCTGGTCGCCATAGGGAAGATTCTTTGCCAGAAAATCCCCTTTCACAGCAAGGTTGACAAACTGGAGGAGGTGCTGCGCCTCTTCTGCAGCCTCTTTCTCTTCTTGCCGGGTGGCAGGCCATCCCAAAACAATACCGAGGAATCCCGCTTTTAAATGGCTATGAAGGCCCACCAGGACATTCTCCTTCGCTGTCAGATTGGGGAAGAGGCGAATATTCTGATAGGTTCGGGCAATCCCGAGCCGAACGACTTGGTCAGGCAAGAGGCCAACCAGCGAATGGCTGTCCAAGAGAATCTCTCCAGCCTCAGGCCGGTAAAATCCGGTGACACAGTTGAAGAAGGTCGTCTTGCCCGCACCATTGGGTCCGATGATGCTGTGGATCGCATGCTCTTGGACTTCCAGGTCTAACTCATCCAGAGCAACCAATCCGCCAAACCGTTTCGTAGCTTTTCGTGCAGTGAGAATAGCCATAAGATCTTCATCCCTCAACGTTGCATTCAATCGGCAGGTGAGTGTGCTTCCAAAACTTCATCATTGCGGTTCTTATATAAGCTTTATGGGTAACATACGATTTCACCTAAGGTAACCTTTGCAATATGCTTGGAAACCGGGTAGTAAATGTTCGAAGGAGCCGCAATAAAGTTTTGGCGATAAATCGCCCGGAGCTGTAGTTGTCTTTTTTATTTTTTGCCGGCCCAGCACACCCACCTGTCTCTGGCAACGTTTATTGTGCAATTGTTAGGTCTACTCACGTGATGCAGAGCCCGATGCCAATTCTCTCTCAGTCTCAGTCGATCCCTCTTTGTGCAACTCCTGACGCCGTTTCGCCTCGGGCCAGAGGCCTTCCGGCCGGAGAATCATCATTGCCACGAGAGCTGCTCCATAAACAAGAAGACGATACTCCGCAAATTCCCGAAGCAGCTCGGGGAGGCCCACGAGAGCGATAGCTCCCACGATGACTCCGGGGATGCTTCCCATACCTCCCACAATGATGAGGCAGAGGATGTTAATGGAAATCATCACGTTGAAACTGTGAGGATAGACCGATCCGAGTTTGCTCGCGAAGATGGCCCCACTTAAAGCTGAGAAGCCGGCGCCGGTGGCGAAGGCAAGCAGCTTGGCGGCAACGAGATTGATTCCCATGGCCTGGGCCACGTCCTCATCTTCGCGTACTGCCATCCAGGCACGACCCAACCGGGAATCTCTTAGGCGCCAGGAGATAAAGCCGGCAAGCAAACACCCGGCGAGCAGGAGATAGTAGATCTGCTGGGGAGTGGCGAACTCAATCCCTCCAATCGACGCCTTCGGGATTTTAGCAATACCCTGTGCTCCTCCAAGCCATGGTCGCAAAAAGTCGGAAAGGACAAGAATGCGAATAATTTCGCCAAAGCCAAGGGTTGCAATGGCGAGGTAGTCGCCACGCATCTTGAGGACAGGTATTCCTAAAAGAATCCCGGACACTACTCCCATAACGATCGCAAAGGGGAGAGCTTCCCAAAATGACAGATTTAAAAAGCCCAGCTCAGGCGAGGTCAATACGGCAACCGTGTAGGCACCAATGGCAAAGAAGGCCACGTAACCGAGATCTAAGAGACCAGCGAATCCGACGACAATATTTAGGCCCAAACCCAGGAGAACGAAGAGGCCAACAATGGTCAATACTTCACTTAAGAAGAGACCGAGAATCTGTGGCAGAGCAACCAAGATAACGACGAAAAGAAGGGAACTCGTTATCCTTAGGGCACGCTGGCGTGAAGGAGGCAGGCGCTGCAGGCCTGTTTTAATCGTGCCCCCACTTTTCATCCAATAGTAGGAAACGGCGGAGATGAGAATGAACAACGATAGCGCACCCGGAACGGTGAGTCCGTTCACGGGGAAAAACCACTGGTTGATCTCTGCAACCGGTCCCCAAGCCGCAAAGATGGCACGAAGCAAATCTTGTAGCAAACCCGCCATAGCCACACCGCCCAAGGACGTGATCAATATGCGACGAAGAAGTGAAGGAGAAAGATAGAGCAGACCTGAAAGTGAGCTACTCAAGCTTGCTAAAATAAGAAGCAGGACAATACCGGTCCCTACCCCTTGATTAAAGGTGAGCAGTTTATAAAGCCCCGGCGACGCATTGATGAAGACAGCCCTTAGTCTCACCATGCTTCCCACAGTAACCAGTAGTGACATCAGTCCACCGAGGATCAGACCCGAGATGAGGCTGTTGACAAGAACCCTTAAGGGCTCAGGCCGAGTTGTCCGTCTTGCAGACAGGTATCCTGTAAACATTGCGACCACGAGCAACAGGGTTTGGCCCATTGAAATGGCATCGCTGATCATATAGCGTTGGCTAAATGCCTCCACCATTCCGACGAGTGCCAACAGGACTTCTACGATGCCTCCGATCAGTCCAATTCTTATTCCCTGTCGCCAAACAGACCGAAGTTGTATCATTGCTTCTCTTCCCAACGGAAAAATAATTTCTAATCCCCCCTCGCCCCCCTTTGTTAAAGGGGGGCGAGGGGGGATTTTAAGCCTTTTTCACGGCCAACCGCTCGCCGAGTATGCCCGTGGGTCGAAAGATCAGCACGAGCACGAGCATGGTAAAGGCAATGGCATCTTTCAATTGGTAAGGTGCCACAATGCCCAGACCATCGAGAAAGAGGCTGGGCCCCACTGATTCGACGAGCCCAAGAAAAATTCCTCCCAGCATGGCACCAGGGATATTGCCGATGCCTCCCAACACCGCTGCCGTAAAGGCCTTGATCCCTGGAACAAAGCCCATAAAAAAATGAACCTGCTTGAACATCAAAGCGTAGAGGACCCCGGCGGCTCCGGCTGCCATCCCACCGATCACGAATGTCGTCACAATCATCCTGTCGATGTTGATTCCCATCAGCGCCGATATCTCCTTATCTTCCGACACCGCGCGTATCGCCTTACCCACTCGGGTGCGCTGAATAAAGGTGTAGAGGCTCATCATGAGAAATGCCGCAGCCAATATCACCACCGCTTGAAACCTTAAGATCCGGAATCCACTGATGACAATCGGACCTTCCAGGATCTTCACCGTGGGGTATGCTTGAAAACCCGAACCGTAAAGCCCCCGAAAGGTGTATTGTAAGAAGAAAGACGCTCCGATCGCAGTGATGAGCGGGACCAAGCGGGGTGCATTCCTCAAGGGGCGGTAAGCAACGCGCTCGAGAAGAACGGCAATCAGAGTTGAGGTGGCCATAGAAACAATGAAAACGATGAGAAGGCTGATGACGGGCTGACGATCGAGGAAACCCGATTTGTTGAGAGAAGCCGCGACAAAATAAGCGGTGTAAGGACCGCTCATGAAGACCTCGCCGTGGGCAAAATTGATCATCCGCAGAATCCCATAGACCATGGTGTAGCCCATAGCGATGAGGGCGTAGATGCTCCCTTGAGCTAAACCGAAGATAATGAAATCGAACCAGTGCCGAGAGGTATATCGGCCTGCTGTTAAAGTGGCGATGGACCCCCAAACAATCAAGGTTAAAACGGCTCCACCAATGGACCACATGAGGATATCTGTGAGCGTGATTGACTCTTTCCATCGTTTCAGCATAAGAATTCCTGCCCCTTGAGATCGACTAATAAATCGCATTTTGCCATTACTTTAGACGAATGGTCAAGAACAGATTAACTTCTTTACTGCGGCTCTGATTTAGAGGAACGATTCTTTGGCCGGCTCATCCTGGTTGTTTACAAGAACCCCAGTGTTCTTCACGAAACCGGGCTTCTTTGAGTGGGAGACTAGTAAGGCTTCCAGAAGGGTTTATGCGGCATTACCAACTCCTTCACATTGTCTGCTATCGTCTGATAGACCGCGATTCTCGGGTCCGCGCAGTCACCATAGACGTCGCAGGTGAGCGTCCCCGTCAATCCCTTGAAGCCCTTGGTAGCGTAGAGAGCATCCCGGAGGGCCTGGCGACCAATATAGAGTGTACCGTCCGGCGCCTTCTTCGCCACCTTCTCAATAGCGGCAAAGATTATCATCGCCGCATCATAGGCATGGGCATGAAAAACAGAAAGTGGTTTTTCGCCGTATTTCATCTGATGCTTTTCTAAGAAGCTTCTATAACCCCCGGCAAAAGCGGAGAAGTCAGGGCTTGAGTGAAACATGCCAATTGCCGCCTCGCCTGCAGCCTTGTAAAAATCCGGAGAGAACATGCCATCCGCACCCATCAGGTAAACCTTCTCCAATCCAGCTACCTCTTTCGCTTGGCGCGTGATATGGCCCCCTGCGGCGATAAAGACCGGGTAGTAGATGAACTCAGGCTTGCCTGTTGCAATCTTGGTCAGCACTGGCCGCATATCTGTGTCGGTAGGACCAACAGCCTCCTGAGAAGTAATGGTTCCACCCAGTCTCTTGAACGTTGCGGCAAAGACCGCCTGCAGTTGCTCGGAATACGGACTGCCGTCGTGAATGGTGGCTGCCCTTTTAACAGCCAATTTCTTGTGGGCAAACTCAGCCGCTACGGCTCCCTGTACCTTATCATTGTGTGCTGTGCGCAGATAACCGGCATATTCCGCGCCGCGTTTCGGAGACGTCAGTTCCGGTGCGGTATTCGAGGGTGAGACCGTAACAATTCCAGCTTTCCAAAGGATTGGCGCGCCGGGGCGAGCCTCGCTCGAGCAAGTCGAGCCAATCGCTGTTACGATGGTGGGGTCAGCAGCGATTTTGGTTGCAGCCGCCTGGCCCCCTTCGGGGTTACAGCCCGTGTCTTCAACGGTCAGTTTAATGGGGAAGCCAAGCAGTTTACTGCCTCTATCTTCAATGGCAATCTCTACACCCCGCTTGGAATCTATGCCCAACGAGGCTTCCGACCCCGCCACGGCGAGCCAGCATGCGATGTGGATGGGTTCGCCAGGCTTGATCTTCACCACGCCAATCTTATCTTCGTATACGAAAGATGATTTCGGCTTTGCAGGCGAAGCCGCTGGCGCGGAGGTCACATCCGAACCCAGTACCATGTTGAGAACAGTAAAGAAGAGAACGAGTCGTTTCACAGTTACCTCCCTTCTGGCAACTTCTTTCAGGCAACCTCTTTCAAGTTGCCCCCTTTTCTTAAGAAATTATAATATTGAAAACTAAACTCTTGTCAATCATTTTTATCAAATCATTTCCCTCCACAGAATCTATTCTTCCCAAAATTGAGCAGGCTCCTACTACGAGAAAGCCCATCTCCGAGCGAATACGTCTTGAATCCCTTATGTATTCCAAATCTAAAAATAATTTGACAACGATCAGGAGTTGTATATAATGCTCAGCAAGAGGGGATATTGGAGTAGGGGCCATTAATCCTTTAACGGTGGGGAAAGGCAATGATAAGCCCTGATCATCCAACAAAATTGGGCTCTCATAGCTCCAACCTGCCTGCGGTAAGCAGGAAAGGTATGGGCTATGAGGGCTTTTTTATTACCCACAAAATTAGGAGATGGGTAATACTCCGGACTCCGAACTAATCTGTGAGGGTGCCAGGATGAAAGATCAATACAAGACGAAAAAGCAACTCATTGAGGAATTGGAGGTTTTACGCAATCAGCTCGTTAAACTTAAAAAGGCAAAAACTAACCGTAAGCGGTCAGAAGAAACACTGCGGGAGAGCGAAGAAACCTTTAAGGCTCTCGCCGAGAACGCTAATGATGGCATCTTGATAACCGTGGGCGAGGGAATCCAGGCCTACGCCAACAGGCGGGCCGGTGAAATAACTGGTTACAGCGTGGCCGAATTGCTAAAAAGCAGTATTAAGGACTTGGTGCACCCCGATGAGTTAGAGAAGATAATGGGAAAATACAGAAAAAGACTCGCGGGGGAGCCTGCCCCGCCCCAGTATGAGACCATCATCATCCGCAAAGACGGGAAGAGCTTACCCATAGAGTTAACCGCCGCCAAAACAGTCTGGCAGGGGCGACCCGCCGATTTGGTCATTATCCGAGACATCACCGAGCGCAAGCAGGCGGAGAATGAACTGAGGGAATTCAAAGCAATTTCTGATAACGCAGGCTATGGTGTTTCGATAATTGACCTTGAAGGTAATGTCATTTATAACAACGCGGCTTATGATAGGATGCATGGATATACACCAGGTGAACTAATTGGTAAACACCTTTCTGCTTTTCACACTGAAAAGCAAATGGCGAATGTGAATAGACTAATAGAACAAGCTTAACCGAGAAGGTAACTACGTTGCGGAAGAGGTTTGGCATAAAAGGAAAGACAACTCTGAGTTTCCTACTTTGATGACTGGTACGCTTATAAAGGGTGCAAACGGAACCCCTCTATTCATGGCTGGCACAGCTATAGACATCACCGACCGCAAGCGTGCAGAGGATGATTTGAAAATAAGGGAAGATTTCCTTCAAAAAGTAATCGAACAAACACCCAATGCAATCTGGATATCAGATGAGCACGGAACCGTGATAAGAATGAACCAAGCGCTTAGAGATCTTTTGGAAATAACTGACGAGGAAATCATAGGGAAATATAATGTATTAAGAGATGTCCAAGTTATAAAGCAAGGCTTTCTTCCTTTAGTAAAGAGCGTATTTGAAGAAGGCATGACCGTCAATTTTGTGATTGATTATTACACTGAAAAAGAGAAGCAAGTTGAATTAGCACACAGAACACATAAAGTACTTCAAATAGTTCTTTCTGCAATCAAAAATAAAGATGGCAAGATAGTTAATGCTATTTGTCAATATAGGGACATCACCGACCGCAAGCGGGCAGAGGAAGAATTGCGGGAGAGCGAGGAGAAATACCGGACGCTCTTTGAAGAGTCCTTCGACGGCCTCTTTATCACATCCCCCAGAGGAAAAATCCTCGACATGAACAAGAAGGGCATCATGATGTTCGGTTATGACACAAAAGATGAAATCTTGAGTCTTGATCTGGAGCGGGATGTCTACGCGTATCCACCGGATAGAAAGCGGATACTTGCAATGGTCAATGCACAGGGTACCGCCGAATATGAGGTCGTCGTCAAGAAAAAGAACGGTGAAGAGATGCTTACCTACTGCTCTTTAACCGCGGTGAAAGACGAACAGGGCGCCATCACCACATACCGGGGCATCATCCGCGACATCACCGAGCGCAAGCGAGCGGAGGAGGCGCTGAAGGAATCTGAGAGCAGGTTCCGAAATATCATTGAGAACAGCAAAGATGGCATCATCTTTTTCGACGGAAAAACCCAAAAGATCCTCTTCGGAAACGGCGCCATGGCTGAGTTGCTGGGATGTTCCAATGAGGACTTGGTTGGCCGGTCCATTCAATCCCTACATCCCTCAGAAGAATGGGCAAGTATTAAACAGGAATTCCAGAAACATGTGAGTGGTGAGCTTTCGCTTTCTAGTGGGATTCCCGTCTTGCGTAATGACGGCTCTGTCTTCTACGCGGACATCAGTTCGAGTCTCATAACGCTTTATGGGAGAACCTACTTCTCTGCCTTCTTTCGCGACATCACCGAGCGCAAGAAAGCGGAGGAAGCGCTGCGGGAAAGCGAGGAGAAATATCGTGACTTGGTGGAAAATATAAACGACATCCTCTATGCTACCGACGAAAAGGGCATAGTAACCTATATCGCCCCTACTATAGAATCTCTCAGCGGATACGCTCCCTCCGAAATCATCGGCCGTCCCTTCTATGACTTCGTCTATCAGGAAGACGTGCCATTTGTGCTGGAGAAGTTTCAGCAAGATGTTTCGGGCCATACCGAGCCACATGAGTACCGGATGGTGACAAAATCAGGCGTTGTCCGCTGGGCGCGCACGTTCAGCCGGCCCTTCTTTAGAGAAACTCGTGCTGTTGGTTTGCGTGGTGTCATGACCGACGTCACCGACCGCAAGCGGGCAGAGGAGGAAAGTGAAGCCCTTCGAGAACAACTTCGCCAGTCTCAGAAAATGGAAGCCATTGGCCGATTGGCGGGCGGCATTGCGCATGATTTCAACAATCTTCTTACGATCATTAAAGGGTACAGCCAACTCTCCCTTATCGAACTCAAAGAAGATACTCCCTTGAAGGGAAACATTGAGCATATTCACACTGCCACAGATAGAGCAGCAGACCTTGTTCGACAACTTCTGGCCTTCAGCCGCCGTCAAATCCTGGAGATGAGGGTGTTAGACCTCAACACCACTTTGGCAAACCTCCACAATATGCTTCGCCGGCTCATTGGTGAGGACATTGAGTTGACCATGGTATTGGCAGAAGATTTGGGAAGGGTGAAAACCGATCTCGGGTGGATCGAGCAAGCCATCATGAACCTTGTCGTGAATGCCAAGGATGCGATGCCCAAAGGAGGGAAACTTATTATTGAGACGGCCAATGTGGAGTTGGACGAGGCATATGCGCGCGCTCATGTCGCAGTGACGTCCGGTCGTTATGTCATGATTGCGGTAAGTGATACAGGGGCGGGGATGACTCCGGAGGTCAGGGAGCGACTGTTTGAGCCCTTTTTTTCAACTAAAGAGAAGGACAAAGGGACGGGACTGGGCTTGTCTACAGTCTATGGAATTGTAAAACAGAGCGGTGGCGACATCTGGGTCTATAGTGAACCAGGTAAGGGATCGACCTTTAAGATCTACCTCCCGAGGGTGTATGAGCCCCTGGAGCAGCCGAGAGAGAAAGTCTTGGGCGATGAGCTTCTTCGGGGAAGCGAGACGATTCTGCTGGTGGAGGATGAAGAGGACGTACGGAAATTGGCCCTTCGTGTCCTGGAGAGACAGGGATACAAAGTTTTGGCGGCCCGCGACGGAGATGAAGCCTTACTTGTCTGCGAGCGGCATAAGGACCCAATCCATCTGATGTTGACCGACGTCGTGATGCCGGGGATGAGCGGTCATGAGGTGGCCAAACGTTTGGAACCCTCCCACCCCGAAACGAAGGTGCTCTATATGTCGGGCTATACGGACAATGCGATTGTCCTGCACGGTGTTTTGGTGCAAGGAGTAAATTACATCCAGAAGCCTTTTACAGTGGATGCCCTGACAAAAAAAGTTAGGGAGGTGCTGGAGCAATAACCAGAGAATGAGAAGTAAAGAACCCCGCAGCAGAGCTGCGGGGCATTAAAATTCAAAACTTAATTGCTCCTGTTGCTGATACTTTATATAGCGACGTATGACTTCAGAGGTAACTTTGTCTCCAACAGACCGAACAAAATACCCATCACTCCAAAACTCTCCACCCCAAAGCTCTTTCTTCACCTCTGGAAACTGCTTGAACACCATTTTCGCCGAGATACTCTTTATGATCTGCACAATCTCTGCCGGACAATACCGAGGAGGGGCAGACAAAAATAAATGAACATGATCATCCTTTACCTCCATCGTATCTATCTCAAACTCGTACCTCTCCGATATTTGCTCAAAACTCATCTTAAGCCTTTTTGCCAACTCACCTCCCAATATCATCTTCCGATATTTGGGAACCCATACCATATGATATTTCAAATCGTAGACCGCATGGCTTGTTCTTTTTATCGAGCTCATGCAGTACTTATACCATGTCTTATCGCTTCGCGAACCTGTTTTCATCCGCCCAGCAGAGCTGGGCGGTATTCAACAGGTATTTTTTATAAATTGAGGGGCCAAAACTCTAATGGTTATCCATAAGGATGCTCGTTCAATTTATGGACATGACGGCGTCTTTAAGTCGCGAGTGGTCAGGGAGTTGGCTTGATGAGCTTGTTAGGCCATCCGTACATTACGGCGCCTGCTCCTTGAGACAATTCCACACGTTAAGGCCTTCCTTACGCGCAGCCTCCGCCAGCCCCAAATCTGCCGTCACCAGGATTGGCTGGGCTTCTGGAAACCTGGAAAAGAGGTCCTTTTTAATGGTGACGATTTGGTAAGCATCGACGATGTCGAGACCGTAAAGCTTCGCCGTTTTTTCGACTTCCCAAAATATCTCACTTTCCGAGATATCTACGTCCGCGAGTTCTATACGATCGCCGATGTGGCTCTTTAATATGTCGCCTGCCTTGAAATATGTCTCTTGATCGATTTCTTTGTGTGAATATTTTGACTTCAGTGCACCAAGAGCCTCCGCAAAGGAGAGTGATATGGCATAGAACGTCGATGTATGTTCCACCGCCATATACTTTTCGATCGCCTCGCCACCGCTCTCTTTTACTGCGAGCCTAATTAACGCCGAAGCATCTAAGTAATGCACACGATGAGAATCCATATACTTCTCCTCAAATAGGCCTAACATCCTGTTTCATGTTGATGCTATATTTTCACTAACGACCAAACCTTCAATTGTGAACGACTTATTAAAGTAGTCATTGCGAGGAGTCCCGCCTTGGCGGGATGACGTGCCTGCGCGCTGAAGCGCTACGCCTGCCTGCGCGAAGCCGCTTCGGCGAAGGCAGGGCGCGCAAGCGCGGCAATCTCATGGGATTGCTTCATCCCGCAGGGCGGGATTCGCAATGACACCACATGACGGCAACTTATCTATCATGTTCACTATGGCAATGTTATACCACATCCTCATCATCAATGAACAATACTATCCGGCTTGAATGAATGAACAGGCTTTTGAATTGCCACTTACGGTTTGAAATATACACCCTTTTGGGAGTTTTTGGAAGTGAAGATTTCATCAAGGAAGAGAGGGTTACGAAAAGGGATGATCGGTCCCACCGGCAAAGCTGGAATATTGTTGTGCTGAGGATTCTAAGGCTTATGGGATCTGAATGTCCATCCGCACCCTTCCCTCCCGCTTCGGAGGGAGAGGGAAGGGTGCGGAGCTACGAATCATTTCCCCCGCACCACCTAAAGCCTCGTTCTCCAGAACATGGATCTAACGGTGCATTAAAATATCTACCTCAAGGAAAGGTTCTTGCCTAAACACGGGGTGCGGGGTTTAATTACGAAGTGAAAGAGGGTCCCCCGATTTTCCCTTCCAACTCCTTCACCTTTGCCTCAAGCTGAAAAACCTTCTCTTCGGTGACTCTCTTATAACTTTCCATATCGACATCTTTAGAGGCTAATTGTCTATTTTTATGTTCAACTTCCTCCTTTAACCGATTCATTTCGGCTTCCTTCGCATTCGATTCCCTTTTCAACTTTGCCATCTGTTGCTTCAGCAGGGCCACCTCATTCTTCTTTGGTTTTCTCACCACCTTGGCTTTGGCCACCTTCTTTGCCTTCGCTTTGACCACCCTTTTTGCCTTGGCTTTGACCTTCTTAATCTTTTTAGCCATAACTTCTCCCCCTTTCTTAGATTCTAGATTTGCGATTTCAGACTTAAGGTCCAATTCCGCATTCTGCGATCCGCAATCCGCAATCCGCAATTAAGCTTTGTTAAAAAAGTCCTTCACCCTTTTGATGGCGCAAAACTCGCCGCACATCGTACAGACGTCTTTTTCTCCAGATTTGCCTTCCTCATGATAGCGCTTTGCCTTCTCGGGGTCAAGTGAAAGTTCTATCTGTTTCTCCCAGTCAAAAGCCATTCGAGCCTTTGACATCTCGATATCCCTCTGAAGGGCTATCTTATTTCCTCGTGCGATATCCGCAGCATGACCCGCAATCCTCGTAGCAATCACCCCTTCCCGGACATCCTCGATAGAGGGCAACTTGAGATGCTCCGAAGGGGTCACATAACATAAGAAATCCGCTCCTGCTTTGCCCGCAATGGCGCCACCGATGGCACAGGTGATGTGATCATATCCTGGAGAGACATCTGTCACCAATGGTCCGAGTACATAAAAAGGAGCTCCCTTGCACAACCTCTTTTCCAAAAGAACATTGGCTTCAATCTGATCAAGCGGGACATGGCCGGGTCCTTCGATCATTACCTGAACTCCCTCTGCCCATGCCCTTTCTGTCAATTCTCCGAGAACAATCGTCTCCTCCACTTGAGGCCGATCTGTGGCATCTGCCAGGCAGCCTGGCCTCAACCCATCTCCTAAGCTCAACGTCACATCATGCCTTTTTGCAATTTCTAAGAGTCGGTCATAATGTTCGTAGAGCGGATTTTCTTGACCATTGTAAATCATCCATTCAATGAGAAAAGATCCACCCCGGCTGACCACTCCCAAAAGCCGACGAGTCCTCCTCAGCCTCTCCACAGTACTCCGGGTCACACCGCAATGGACCGTGATAAAGTCAACGCCTTCTTCTGCCTGACGCTCAATGACTTCGAAGAGATCTTCAACCCTCATTTTAGCAAGTGCTTTCCTCTTCTTGACCGCTTCGATAGCTGCTTCGTAAATAGGAACAGTCCCCACAGGGATAGGAGATTGACGAATGATCTCTTTACGGATGACATCGATATCTCCGCCTGTGCTCAGGTCCATCACTGTATCGGTCCCGGCTTGAATGGAAACTTCAAGCTTTTCCAGCTCCTCTTCTAAATCGACGTGGTCAGAAGAAGTTCCGAGGTTCGTATTCACCTTGATCCGGAGCCCTTCTCCAATCCCCACAGGCTTAACGCCACGATGATGTCGGCTGACCGGGATCACGACCCGACCCGAAACAATCTTTTCTCGGAGCCATTCTGGAGAGACCCCTTCTTCTCTTGCAACCCTCTTCATTTCTTTTGTAACGATACCCTTTTGGGCTTTTATTCTTTGGGTCATGCGATCACCTTCTTTTAATGTATGCAGAAGGCAGTAAGCAGAAGGCAGAAGAAGATAAAAAATGAGGTCTGCTCTCTGCCGGCCTCCTGCTACTTATGGAGTTTTGAACTTCTCCGGGGTAGCAATCATGGCACCCAGCATTTTCCCTACGTCTTCATATCCACATAACAGTCCATCATATCGTTCTCGAGACAGATAACCGCAGTCTTGGGCAAAATCAAGCCAAACTTGTGTTTCAGTTCCCTCGCTGTCAGCATCAGCCATTTTGCTTATGAACATATTTGGATATCTTCGTTTACGATACCCCTCTGCTATATTCGTGGCCACACTTCGTGAAGAACGGCGGATCTGGTCCGTCAAAGAGTAACGTTCTTCCATGGGGAACGACTTGGTTTCGTTGAAAATCTCCATTGCTAACTTGTAAGCCAACTGATAAACTTTCAAATCTCTATGCCCACGCACCTTCTCCCCCTCCTTTCTCAGAAAGCAGTAAACACTATGCAGTGCGCAGTAAATTCAATCCCATTTACTTCGTTGTCCATACAGCTTTATGTCTTCTTTTTTTCTGTAAGCTTTCTGCATTCTATCTTTTTGTTCCCTGCTTACTGCCTACTGTCTACTGCCTTCAATATTTTCTGAACGACATCGTTTGGGTTTCTTCCCAGCACTCGGACCATCGGTTCTTTACCCACATCGCCTTCATCGTAGATGAAATCAGGGACCCGCTTCATCTTTGTCAAGACCTCTCCCACACCCCATTCTAAGGAAGAACCTTCCTCCTCCTTCACCCTCTTCGGCTCGAGCCTTCGATCAAAATGGCCGACGAGAAAACCTTTTCTCTTTAACTGCGAAATGTTCTCTTTTGAATATCGAATATTCATTGCCGAACGATACTCAGGATCAAATTTCATGATCGTAAGAATGATATCGGCGACGTGCTGAGAAGCGCCGAATTCCGGATCACTAAGAGTGGTCACCGAATCTTTGATTCGGACGATCCTACCCGGAAAGGCAGCCACATCTTCAATCCCCTCAGCTTGGGGAAGGGCATAGCCTAAGTTGGAAGAAACCTCTGGAATAAGATGTCCTATCTTCTCCTCCTTCAATACTTCCACTGCCCTCTTTAACTCCTGGGTCACCCGATACCGTTCCATCTCCCTCAGGACATAAGCAGAGGGGTTGGCAGGACCTGCTCCTTTTCCGAGGCTGAGACCGGATTGGATCGCCATGGTGATGAAGGTCTTTGCCTTTCTCACCGCTTCATAAACAGTATCCCCTCTCGCCAAGAGCGTTGCAATCGCTGAGGCAAAGGTGCAACCCGTTCCATGGGTATTCTTCGACTCAATCCTCGGTCCTTCCATCTCATCAAAATTTCTTCCGTCGTAAAGGAGGTCAATGGCCATCCTTTTGAGATGGCCTCCTTTCACGACCACATGTCTTGCTCCCAATTTGTAAATGAGATGAGCGGCTTTCTTCATCCCATCAAGAGAGTTTACCTTTAATCCGGTGAGAGCCGATGCCTCCATAAGATTCGGCGTCACCACCCACGCAAGAGGAATCAATTTCCTGATGAGCGACTCTTGAGCATCCTTTCGAAGAAGGTGAGCCCCGCTCTTTGAGATCATCACCGGATCCACCACCACCTTCCTCACTTTATACTGTTTAATCTTTTTGGACACGACCTCAATAATTTCTTTATTTGCCAGCATCCCTGTCTTGATGGCATCAGCCCCGATGTCAGAGAGAACCGAATCGATCTGCTTTTCGACAAATCGGGCAGGAATCTCATGGATGCCTTGGACCCCCACTGTATTCTGTGCTGTCAGGGCAGTGAGCACACTCATCCCATAACCGCCGAGTAAAGTGATGGTTTTTAGATCTGCCTGAATTCCTGCACCGCCTCCAGAATCTGATCCGGCAATTGTCAGTATTCGTTTCATTTCGATCTCCGTAACTCTTTCATAATCAAAGAGGCCACCTTTTCCCCTGACAGGAGCATCCCTCCGAAGATAGGACCCATTCGATAGGACCCGAAAGTGGCATTGGCAGCCATGCCGCATACATAGAGCCCCGGAAAGACCTCCCGTGTATTGACCATCGTATCCTTCTCAGCCGCTTCCGCCCACAATGACTTCTCGCCGACGATTTTGCCTGTCTCAGTAAATAGTCTGATATCATTTTTCTTTTGGAGGATAGCAACAACCTCCGTGGCATGGCCTGTGGCATCGACAACGAATTTCGATTGAATGGTCAAAGGATCGACATGCAAACTGGCCATCTCCACGGCCGTCCAATTGAGAACCAACCCAGAAACTCGATTTTCCCGGATGATGAGATCTTCAGAACTGATCAGATTAAATATGGCCACTCCTGACTTCACCGCTTTTGAACAGAGCGTTGAGATAGCCTCGATAGAATCAGCGGTGTAGTAGCCATTGCTGTAAGGTTTGGATCGAATTCCAAATTCATCAAGGATTCTCTTCCCCTCCTCCTGGACGACGATCTCATTGAGCATCATCCCGCCGCCCCACATTCCTCCTCCGATCGAGAGTTTCCTCTCGAAAAGAGTGACTTTAAACCCATTTTTGGCCAAGTAATATGAACAGACCAATCCAGAAGGCCCTCCTCCTACAATCGCCACATCGACGGAGAGGTTTTCCCTAAATTTCTCGTAGTATCGATCAACAATTGCCTGGGTGATAATCTTTTCATCAAGTACCATACAAATCTCCTTTCTTGCCATGAACCCTACGGGTTCATGTTTTCACTGCTCTGGTACAACAAAAAAAGCCGTAATTCCAAATGGAGGTATTACGGCTTTCTTTCCGTTTTCCGCTTCCCTTCGCTGGAATTACCCAAACAGGTTCGGAGGGTCTCCCTGTCCCGCTGTAGCAGGACAAGGACTCTCAGCCCAATGAGCTCCCCTAGCTAACTTTTTAAAGTTATTATTACGAAGTAATTGTAATATGTCAACTAGTCTTTGTGAAAAAACAATAAGCTCTCATTCGGGGGATAGCCGGGGGTTTACTATCTCTCTCGAACTTACCGTGCCGATGGATGATAGATAGAAGCTTTCCAGCCTCAAAACTGTTTATTAATTTAATGAAATCATTGATGTATTCTCTGTGACGTTGGAGCCAGATTAACTTTGTGAAAAATTTCTTGACTTCTGGGAATCTTTACTTTATATTCTACCCAAACTTTTGACAAATCTTCCCCACCAAAGTTATCATATCTGAAAATTTTTGCGGGGATCGTAAAGAGGAGAGGGCATTATGAGACTGAAAAATGTGAAGCTGAAGTTAATGTTGTTGCTGGTGGTGGCATACCTGCTCATCCCGCTGGCGGCACTCGCCAGCGAGGCAGATCTCGCAATACCCGACTTGCACAAGGGTGCTCCATATACCCTGTTGGGTGGCATAAGACCATGGGATCTTCTCTTCTATGGCGCGTGCATCATCGCTGGTACGCTGGGTATCAGCTTGTTTCTGCGCCACCAGGTCAAAAAACTGAGAGCCCATGACTCGATGCTCAAGGTGGCTGATATCATCTATCAGACCTGCCGCACGTATCTGATTCAGCAGGGAAAATTCCTTATCTTGTTATTCCTGTTCATCGCCGCCGCCATGTCCTTCTATTTCCTGGCTTTGAAGGGACAGGGAGTTCCCACACTGTTGCTGGTGCTGCTCTTCTCGGTAGTGGGTATGGGCGGTTCTTACAGCGTTGCCTGGTACGGCATCCGGATAAACACCTATGCTAACGCCCGTACCGCTTTTGCCTCGCTGGCGGGGAAGCCCTGGGATGTGGTGAATATCCCCTTGCGCTCCGGTATGAGCGTGGGGCTCTTCCTCATTTCCCTTGAACTTGTCATGATGGTGATCATTCTGCTCTTCGTACCGCGCAACATCGTCGGGTACTGCTTCCTTGGATTCGCCATTGGTGAGTCTTTGGGCGCATCGGCACTCCGTATCGCCGGCGGCATCTTCACCAAGATCGCCGACATCGGCTCCGACCTCATGAAGATTGTCTTCAAGGTGAAGGAGGACGACCCCCGTAACCCGGGTGTGATTGCTGATTGTACGGGTGACAATGCGGGCGATAGCGTCGGCCCAACGGCAGACGGCTTCGAAACTTATGGCGTTACCGGCGTTGCGCTGATAGCTTTTATCACGCTTGCCGTTGTGAGTTCCGACAGCGCGACCAAAGAAGCCATCCAGGGCAAACTGATCGTCTGGATTTTCGCAATGCGTTTCCTGATGGACTTCTGCTCCGGGCTTTCCTATTTTGTCAATCAGGCTATTTCTTCCGTAAAATATAGAGGGAAGAAAGAGATGGATTTCGAAGAGCCCCTCATGAGACTGATCTGGATCGCTGCCACCCTGTGCATCAGCACCTCGTTTGCGATGAGCTACCTGCTGATCAGCGACCTTCAGGTTCTAAAAGAAGGCGTGCTTACTCCCATGCCCCATGTCTGGTGGCACCTTGCCATGATCATCAGTTGCGGTACGCTGGCGGCAGTTCTCATCCCCGAGTTCACGAAGATATTTACTAGCTCCAAATCGAAGCACGTGCAAGAGATTGTGACTGCGTCGCGCGAGGGCGGTGCATCCCTTACCATACTGTCCGGTATCGTTTCCGGTAATTACAGCGCCTACTACATGGGCTTACTGATTGCCTTCCTCCTGGGCATCGCGTACTTCGTCAGCCTTTTTATACCGGCTGAAGTCATCAACTATCCGTCGATTTTCGCCTTCGGTCTGGTTGCCTATGGATTCCTCTGCATGGGCCCGGTCAACATCGCTGTTGACAGCTACGGTCCTGTAACGGACAATGCCCAGTCCATCTTCGAGCTTGCGCAGATTGAAAATATCCCCGGCATCAAACAGGAAATCAAGAGGGACTTCGGATTCGATCCCGATTTCGAGATGGGTAAATTCTACCTCGAATCCAACGACGGGGCCGGAAACACCTTCAAGGCGACGGCCAAACCGGTGCTCATCGGCACTGCGGTGTGCGGTGCGACGACGATGATCTTCTCGATCATCCTGCTGCTCCAGAGCAAGAACATGCTCCATGTACAGCTGACCGACGCCCCGATCATTCTCGGCCTGATCTGCGGCGGCGCGGTGATCTTCTGGTTCGCTGGCGCCTCCATGCAGGCGGTTACCACCGGCGCGTACCGGGCGGTCGAGTTCATTAAGAAGAACATGAACCTGGACAAGAAGGAAGCCGATATCGAGGATTCCAAGACGGTTGTCAAGATCTGCACCCAGTATGCGCAGAAGGGGATGTGGAACATCTTTATCGCAATCCTGTTAATGACGCTCGCCTTCGCGTTGCTGAACCCCAACTTCTTCGTGGCGTATCTGATCTCCATCGCCTGCTTCGGCCTCTTCGAGGCCATCTACATGGCAAACGCGGGCGCGGCGTGGGACAACGCGAAGAAGATCGTCGAAGTCGACCTGAGGGAAAAGGGCTCGGCGCTCCACGCCGCAACGGTCATTGGCGACACGGTGGGCGACCCCTTCAAGGATACCTCATCCGTATCCATGAACCCCATCATCAAGTTCTCGACTCTGTTCGGCCTGCTCGCGACCGAAATCGCGATCGAGATGGCGGTACACGCGAAGGAAGCCAATTCCACGAACTACGCTTCCTACATCGCTATTCCGGTGTTCATTGTCGGGCTCATCTTCGTTTGGCGTTCATTCTACAAGATGAGAATACCGTTGGAAGAAGCCGCTCAAAAACTGCCAACGATGGAGACAAAAGTCGCACACCGACACAAGTAGTCGTTGATTGATACACAAATAAGAAAAGCCCTCACCTCGCAAGGGGTGAGGGCTTTTTATTTGCGGCTCTTCCGGGTTTCTTGTAGGTTACCTCCCCTAACCCCCCTTCATCCCCCCTTAATTTAAGGGGGGAATAGAGGGGGGTTACAAGAGGGGGCCCTTTTGTCCTATGCCCTTTGCGTTCTACGGCCAATTCAAATCAAAGGCATCCCGGATCAATTCGATCTCTTCTCCTCCAGGGGTGAGGAGAATGGCAACAACATCAAACCTTGCCTTCACATCTCCTATCTTTTTCTCTTTGAGGAAATTTAATGCCACCTTGGAAAGCTGCCTCTGTTTCCAGGAAGTCACCGCCAGTTGGGGAGGACCAAAGTCCATGGATGTCCGAGTTTTCACTTCGATGAAGACCAGGGTGTCTTTCTCCTTGCCAATGAGGTCCATCTCACCCATTTTACAGACATAATTTTTTTCGATGATACGATACCCTCTCTTCTTTAAGAATCGAAGGGCCTTTTCCTCACCCTTCTTTCCGAGTTCTTTCTTCTGCATCGCCAGTCCCAAAAGGGTTCGAGGATTCTCGGGTTCAAGGGTTCAAGTTACTTCTTTTGATATTTATTTATTCACCTTGACCCCTGGAATCCTTGACCCCTTGAACCTTTGCATTACAAGTACTCTTTCACGCCTCGAAAGGTTTTGCGGTGGAGTTCGCAGACCCCGAATTTTTCAATCGCCCTCCGATGTTCCTTTGTCCCATAACCTTTATGTCTGGCAAAATTATATTGAGGATATTTTCGGTGGCATTCCAGCATCATTCGGTCCCGGGTCACTTTGGCTATGATGGAAGCTGCCGCAATGGAGTTACAGAGCTGATCGCCCTTCCGGATAGGTTTCTGAGGAATGGGGAGTGTAATACCTTGAAGACCATCGATAAGAATAAAATCTGGAGGCGGGGAAAGGTTTTCAATGGC
Source organism: uncultured delta proteobacterium (assembly GCA_963827685.1). GTDB lineage: Bacteria > Desulfobacterota > BSN033 > BSN033 > UBA1163 > UBA1163. The sequence continues at coordinate 463,767 of CAWHBU010000006.1, forward strand.
CAGGGCCATGGCTTTTAGCGTGGCCTGGAGAATATTGATACGATCGATCTCTTCTTGTCCAATAATTCCAATTCCTACTCCTTGGGCTTCTGAAAGGATCGCTTCATAAAGATGCTCTCTCTTTTTCGACGAAATTTTTTTTGAATCAAAAACTTCCTCTTTAATACCGTTTCTGGATAGGACAACAGCCGCGGCGACAACCGGCCCGGCTAAGGGCCCTCTTCCCACCTCATCCACACCAGCAATCCGATTGTAACCACGACCATAGAACATCTTTTCGAAAAAATCCATGGGTTGGGTTGGGAGGGATGGAAAAAGCATAAACCATTAGAGTAGGCAGGAGGTAGTAGACAGTAAGCAGAAAAAAAATAAAGATTCGATCTTCCACTACCTACTGCATTCTGCCTTCTGCATTCTGGTTATCAGGCGACCTGTTTCTTTTCGCCCCGGATACGAGCCGCCTTCCCCTTCAGGCCTCGAAGGTAGAAAAGCTTAGCCCGTCTCACCTTTCCTCGGCTGATCACATCGATCCGATCAAGCCGGGGTGAATGGAGGGGAAAAACCCTCTCAACGCCGATCCCGTAAGAGATCTTCCTCACGGTGAAGGTAGATCGAATCCCCCCCCTTTTCTTACGAATGACCACTCCTTCAAAAGGTTGTATTCTTTCCTTCTCTCCCTCTACTATCTTTACATGGACCCTTATTGTATCTCCCACCCTGAAATCCGGGAGATCTGTCCTCAGCTGTTCTCTTTCAACCAATTCCATCGGATTCATCTTCTTCTCCTTCCCTATACAATTTCAAAATGCGGATCGCGGAGTGCGGAATAAAAATCGAAATTCATGTCTTGAAAACTTAAATTAAGAAATTCCGCATTCTGCATTCCGAATTCCGCAATCACGAACGGTCTCCCAATAATCGATCTAAAATAATCGCCACTGCTGAGCGAACTGGAAGGTGATTATATCCTTTCCCCTCGATTGGCGCCAGGACATAATCAGAGCCATCCTTCACCTCCTGAGTTAAACCCCATCCCGTTCCAAAAAGAATGAAGAAGGGGGTGCTTTCATCTTTCAATGACTTCTTTAAGAATCCAAAATCAATACTCTTTGGATGGGGGGAGGCTCCTGTTGCCACTCTTTTCACTCTTGTCTGCCAGAGATCGGAGATCTCTTGATCAGCTTCGTCAATGCTCCGTGAGACCCGGACGAGAGAAAGAGATTCCTTCCTCGTTGGGTTGTAAACCGACCCGATGCCCTCTACCCAATGCCGAATAATCCTCTCTGCTAACCGAATCTGGCTTTCCAATGGGGTAATAATGAAGAAACCTCCTGCTCCAAATGTCTTTGCACAACGCGCAATGTCGTGAATGTCAAAATTGGTGATGGCTGTAGCTACTACCTCTCTTTTCTTATCATAGATAGGATAGTGGACCAATCCTATGTAAAGATTAGATCCCATCCCCGGCCTGTTCCCTCCTGATTTGCTGAAGGATTTCTTCCAAGAGTTTCTTATCCTCATCAGAGAGATTGGCCTTGGCTAACAGATCTGGCCGTCTCAACGATGTCCGCCTGAGTGCCTCTTTTTTCCTCCAGAGAGAAATCGCTGAATGGTTTCCAGAAAGGAGGACTTCCGGAACGCAACGCCCTCTGAAATCAGAGGGCCGCGTGTACTGCGGATATTCTAAGAGAGAGTTGAAGAAGGAATCGTCCTCGGCGGAGCGATCGGATCCCAAAACCCCGGGAATGAACCTTGAGACAGCGTCGACAAGGACCATCGCCGCCAATTCCCCTCCTGTCAGGACATAGTCTCCAATCGAAATCTCCTCTTCGATAAAGAGCGCTCTTGCTCTTTCATCCACTCCCTCATATCGGCCACAGAGAAGGATGAGATGAGGTTGAGTGGAAAGCCTCCGAGCCAAATCCTGGTTGAGGGGTTCCCCCTGGGGAGTCAGATAAACCACCCGGGCAGATGGATTTTGAGACTTGACCGATTCGATAGCCCGGGCAATGGGCTCCACTTTCATCACCATGCCCTGGCCTCCTCCATAAGGATTATCATCCACCACCTGATGTTTATCCAGGGCAAAATCCCGGATGTTAATGGTTCGAATTTGGATAAGCCCTTTCTCGATGGCTTTGCCTAAAATGCTTTCCTGCAGAGGGGAGGAAAACATATTAGGAAAGAGGGTTAGAATGTCAAACCTCATCTTCGTCCTCCCACAAGCCCTCCATTCGGACGACTTTCATCACTCCTTTCTTAAGGTCTATGCTCCGGATCACCTCCTCGGTCGCTGGCAGTAAGATTTCTCCCCTTTTTCCTTCGACAACGTAGACGTCATTGGCCCCCGTACGAAAGATCTTCCTGACCTCTCCGATCCTTTTGCCCCCCTGGGTCTCAACCTTCATTCCCAAGAGGTCCACCCAATAATATTCTCCTTCTTCCAATTCAAGAAGTGCTTCTTTCTCAATGAGAATCTCTTTCCCCATCAGAGACTCTGCCTCTTCAATCTTTTCAATCCCTTTTAATCGGAGGATGAGACGCGGTGGTTGAGGAATTGCCTCTAAGATCTCGTAAGCCTTAGGTCTGCCCTTTTCGTCCTCGATGAAAATCTCACGATAGAGAGAAAGCCGGTGGAGGTCTTCTCCAAAATACTCCACTTTCACCTTCCCCCTGACCCCGTGGAGTTTGACCACCCTGCCGATGGGGAAAAGATTTTTTTCGCCAATCATTACCTTCCGGTTGTACAAAAAACGTTCCAAAAGGCAGCTGAGTCTGTTGAAGAACCTTTACACCTGCTTGCCCGTGGCCGCTTCGGCGAAGGCAGGGCGACACCTTTGAACGTTTAGCTACTCAGTTTCCAAGCGTATAACAAAGGTCACTTCAGATGACACTGCACGCTATCCATAAAAGATGGAAAAACTCGCTTGGTAATGGTTTGAAAGGAAATCCAACTGCCGATTTAACGCAACATTAACGGTTATTCGATGATCTCTAAAACGGAACGTTTCCCCAAATTCGCCGAGACCGCCCCCAAGATGACCCGAAGGGCCCTGGCCGTCCTCCCCTGTTTTCCGATCACCTTCCCCAAATCTTCCTTCGCCACAGAGAGTTCAATAATGGAAGTTTTCTCACCTTCGATTTCAGAGACCTTGACTTGATCCGGATAATCAACCAATGCCTTGGCAATATACTCAACGAGCTCTTTTGCGTTCATATCCCCACCTCCACTCTTCGCATCAGTCTTTGATGAGTCTCATGATCAGCAAGGGCTTGGAAAAAGGCGGCTCATGCAGTCTTCTCTTCCATCAACTTCTTTGAAATCCCGGACCGTATTAGAAGTTGACGAACGGTCGGGGTGGGCTGAGCTCCCTTTCTCAGCCACTGAATCGCCTTTTCTTCCTTGAACCGAACCTCCACTGGATTTTTCTTGGGATCATAGGTTCCCACCTGGTCAATAAATCTGCCGCCTCTGGAAAAACGACGATCCGAAACTACAATTCGGTAATAGGGGCTCTTCTTTCCACCAAATCTCATCAATCTCATCGATGCAGCCATATCGTTTTCTACCACCTCCTTCTGTCAAAGAATCGCAAAGGGCATACCCTATAGATCGTAAAATTCCAAATGCCAATATCCCTGCCTACCGGCAGGCAGGCAAATCTCAAATAAGCTCAAAATACCAGACTAAAATGACCGAAACGATTCTGTTTGAAATTTAGAATTTGGGTCATTGAAACTTGTTTGTCATTTGGTGCTTGGGATTTGGCGCTTCTCTTCTGCGTTATTCTATTCACGAAAAGAAAGGCACTCGTCCTCTTCCGAATCCTTTTTCTCCCATCTTCGTAAATTGCTTCATCATCTTTCGAGCTTGGGCATATTGTTTAAGCAGTCGGTTGACATCTTGAACACTCGTCCCGCTTCCTCGAGCAATCCTCAATCTCCGGCTTCCATTGACGATCTGATAATTGGCCCGCTCTTTAGGCGTCATGGAATTGACAATAGCTTCCACCCTCACCAATTCCTTCTCATCGAAATCGAGGCCCCCTATTCCTTTCATCTTTTTTGGAAGTCCTGGGATCATCCCCAAGATCGATTCCAATGATCCCATCTTTCGAACCTGTTGAATCTGGTCCCGAAAATCCTCCAAGGTAAAAGAATCTTTCCGAATCTTCTTCTCTAACTCCCTTGCCTTCTTCTCGTCGAACGCAGTTTCTGCCTTCTCGATCAGGGTGAGGACATCTCCCATCCCCAGAATTCTTGAAGCCATTCGATCGGGATGGAAAGTCTCCAAGGCATCTAACCTTTCTCCCACTCCGATAAATTTAATGGGTTTTTGTGTCACGGATCTAATTGAGAGGGCCGCTCCTCCCCGTGCATCCCCATCCATTTTGGTGAGGATGATTCCATCAATCCCCAGCCGGTCATTGAAGTTTTTTGCAATATTGACCGCATCCTGGCCGGTCATGGCATCGGCTACCAAGAGCACCTCACTGGGCTTGATCTGGGTTTTGATCTCCCGGAGTTCCAGCATTAAAGCCTCATCAATATGAAGCCTCCCGGCAGTATCGATGAGCATCAAATCATAACCTCCCTTCAGGGCGAAGTCCTTTGCTTTTAAACAGATCTCCATTGGGGTTTGCGAAGCTTCGGGGCGGTAAAAATCAACTTTCAACTCCTCCCCTAATTTCTGCAATTGCTCGATCGCCGCGGGTCGGTAAACATCAGCGGGAACAAGGTAAGGTCGCTTCTTTTTTCCCTGAAAATACCGCGCCAGTTTACCTGCGGTGGTTGTTTTCCCACAGCCGTGGAGACCTACCAGCATCATTGGAACGGGAGGACTTCCCGAAAGATGAATCCTCTGCTCCTCACCGCCCATCAGGGAAATCATCTCTTCTTTTACAATCTTGATCAATTGTTGAGCAGGGGTGAGGCTGCCCATCACTTCCTGACCGACAGCCCTTCCCTCGACTTGCTGAATAAAATCCTTGACGACCTTGAAATTAACATCCGCCTCCAAGAGGGCAATCCTCACTTCCTTTAAGGCTTCTTGGATATTCTGCTCCGTCAACTTTCCATGGCCTCTCAGTTTCTTAAAGATCGAATCTAATTTGGTTGAAAGATTTTCAAACATACCTAAATCCAAATAGACTATAACCAATTTATTCTATTCGCTCTTCTCCAGGTTGTCAAATTCCCACGTGCTTTTGGAATGACACGGAGACAGGGTGATAGCGCGATACGGTGAAGCTCGCCGGGTCTTCGCGTCTTCGACCGCTGAAGCGCTTCGCCTGCCTGCGCGAAGCCGCTTCGGCGAAGGCAGGGCACGCAAGCGTCTCCCCCATCTCTTTTTCAGTTACAGTCCCTTTATGATTTTCCATTCCTTTCCCTCTTTCTTGAAAAAGAGGACCTCTTTACCAGAATAGCGATTCTTCTTCATGCCTTTCTCTACTTCTAAATGAAATTGCTGGATGACGATTGCCGTTTCTCCATCGATTTGGATAGATCGGTCCCAACTGGAATAGGAAATCCGATCGAAGGTTTTAAAATATCCTTCGATCCGTTTTTGAAGCCGGCTAAGGTCTTCCTCCTTATCTTGATAGGCCTTGGAGATGCAGGAGAGGTAAAGGGAGAGGTCTCTTCTCTGGAGGGCCTCTTGCCTTTGATTCAAGATTTGATAGATTTTTTCTTCTTCGGAGACCTGACAGGCTAAGAGGAAAAGAATAGGGAGCAGAAAGGAGAGGAAACTTCTTCTCATTTCAGCTTTTCAATTTCTCCGGGCTGAATCTTCGCCTTTCCTCGTCCACTCGGCCCTCCTTTCACATCGACCCGGTTCTTATCGATATCAAAAATGATCTCATCTCCCGAGACGATATTCTCCCCTTCCGAAACTTTCGGGTCACCCGTCAAAACCACTTTTTGGTCAAGGTTGTAAAAAACGGCCTTCTGACAATTGGCGACTCGAAGACCCTGTTGGATCTTCACATTTCCCCCGGCAGTCACCCGATCAATCCCCTTGCCGTCTTCAATGATCACTGCCTCTAAAGAATCAGCATAGATCACTATATCCCTCTGTCGAGCAATGACATTCCCTGTGAAGATGATCAAATTCTCCTTCCAGTAGGCCTCCACTTTGTCGGAGGTGATATCGATGGGTTGGCTCTTATCCACAAGCTTGGCGTCCTCAGTCTCCAGAGGAATCCCCTTCTTGACTTTTTCTTTCTCCTTGGAACGTATCGGGGAACTCGGTAATGCGGTGTTCCGTTTCTCCTCAACAGGCTTTACCTCTACCTTCGGTGCTGTTTTGGCAGAAGGGGGAGACGGAGGAATTCGATCTTCCTTTACCGGTTCTCCAGTTGGAATGGGTTCGACCTTCTTGGCTTCTATGGAGCGAGGAATGGCTTGGCGTCTCTCCTCTTGAATGGGTTCGACCGCCACGGGTGCCACTGGCTTCCTGGATTCTTCTTTAGGAGGAATTGCCTTAACCGACTCGCTCGTGACAGGGAGGGAAGCCAATTGCTCCTGCTCCTTCCTCGTCTCAACCTTTTTCTCCTCCTTCAGAGAAACAGGCTGTTTCCCTTCCTCTTCGAATTTGACCAAGGCAACCCTATCGGGTTCTATCCCGGCACCTTCGTCTTTCTTCTTGGACTCTTTGGTTTTGGTCTTGCGAAGAGAGACTTTCTTTTCCGATAGACCTTTATCAACAATGACTCTGGCTTCTTGATAATAGGGGCTTTTGGGATATTCGGTGACAATCTTCCTAAAGGCCGCTTCAGCCTTCTCCCATCGTTCGAGTTCAAGATAACTCTTTCCTAAGAAGTAGAGAGTCATATCCTCATCGGGGTCTTTAGGAAATTTTTCTAATAACCCCTCAAAACGTGAAGCAGCGGCTTGAAATCTTCCTTGTTTGTAATAGAAATTTCCAACATAGAATTCATGGTCAGCCATCCGTTTTTTACAGACACCAATTTTTTCCTTTGCCTTCTCGGTAAAGAGGCTGGGGGGATAATTGGCGATCAGATATTCGAAGCTGGAGAGGGCCTTCTTCGAGGGAGTCTGATCCCGATCAAGGGTGAACATCTGATTGAAATAGGACATCCCAATTTGATACTGAACATAAGGAATCTCTTCATGGCTTGGATGGATCTTCTTAAACTCCTCATAAGCTGCAATCGCCTCTACATATGCTTTCTGTAAGAAGTGACAATCGCCGACCTTCAGTTCTGCCCAAAGGGTATAGGGAGGACTATCGGGAAAACTTGACTTCAACTCTTCGAATTTCTTCATGGCCTCGATATAGTCTCTTTTATTGAATCGAGCCAATCCCTGCTTATAAAGGATTTCAGGATCTCCTTCAATTTTCTTAATATCCTTCCCCTTCCCACCACATCCAAAAAGAAGGGAGAGGGCGATAGGCAACAAGAGCATCCATTTTAGAAATATTCTCTTTTTCATATGAAACGTTCCCAAAAGTTCCATTATTATGATAGGAAGCGCTTAGGATGTCAATACAAAAATCCCTTTCTCAGTGAAATTCAAGGTAAGAGATGGTTTATCCAAAAGCATCTTTTATCTTGAATTTCAAATGGAAAGCCCTTAAGATGAAAAGAGATTTAAAAAATGCTTGCCCACCGCGAGGAGGAAGGGAGCGACGGATGCGAATCGGCATGGCAAAAAGAATTGATCAAATCCCTCCTTATCTTTTCGCAGAGATAGATAAGAAGAAAGAGGACCTGAGGAGGAAGGGAGTAGATCTCATTGACCTGGGAATTGGAGATCCGGACCTCCCCACCCCCAAACCGATTATTGAACGATTAAAAAAAGCGGCGGAAAATTCCAAAAACCACCGGTACCCCTCCTACGAAGGGATGATTGAATTCAGAACGGCGGTGGCCCAATGGTATGAAAGGAGGTTTGGCGTCAAGCTTGATCCGGGAACAGAGGTGCTCTCTCTCATCGGTTCGAAGGAAGGCATCGCCCATATCCCTCTTGCCTTTGTCAACCCGGGAGATTATGTTCTGGTTCCTACTCCCGGCTATCCTGTTTATCGTGTCTCGACCCTTTTCGCCGGGGGCGCCCCTTATTTCTTACCGCTTCGTGAAGAGAATGGATTTCTACCGAACCTTTCTGAAATCCCTGAGAAGGTAGCCAAAAAAGCAAAACTCCTTTTCATCAACTATCCCAATAATCCCACATCCGCCATCGCTGAGAAACCTTTCTTTGAAGAGGTCGTGACCTTCGCCCAGCACTACCAGATCATCGTTTGCCATGATGCAGCCTATTCAGAAATCGCTTTCGATGGATACCAACCTCTCAGTTTTTTGGAAGTGAAGGGGGCCAAGGAGGTGGGAGTCGAATTTCACAGCCTCTCAAAAACCTTTAATATGACGGGATGGAGAATCGGATTCGCGGTGGGGCATTCTGAAATACTCGCCGGATTGGGAAGGGTGAAGACCAATATCGATTCCGGTGTTTTCCAAGCGATCCAGGAAGCCGGAGCAGAAGCCCTCAATCACCTTGACACTCCGCTTCCGGAAATCATTAACATTTATGAGAGACGAAGAGATGTGATGGTAAGGGGTCTTCAAGAGATTGGGTTAGAAGTACATCGTCCCAAGGCCACCTTCTATCTCTGGATTCGAGTACCAAGGGGATATACCTCCGCTCAATTCGCTACGCTCTTGATCGAGCAAGGGGGAATCGTCGCTACCCCAGGAAACGGTTTTGGAGAGGGAGGAGAAGGCTACATCCGAATGGCTCTTACGGTCGATGAAAAAAGGTTGAAAGAAGCGATCGAAAGACTGAAACGAATCAAATTCTGAAGACTTCTCTTTTTATAAACCTGTTGGATGGAATTCGGTCGTTTGCTATTTTCTTTTTACCTCTTCTTTGGTCCTCGAACAAAAAATAGGAGGGTATAAAATGGAAGGACTTTTGGGAGAGATATTTCTCATTGCTATGCTTATCCTCTTAAGCGGCTATTTAGCTGGGACAGAGATTGCGGTGGTGACCGCGAGGAAAATCAACATTAAACAGATGGCCGAAAGTGGAAAAAGAAATGCAAAAATCTTTCTAAAACTCAAAGAAGAACCGGACCGATTTCTGGCAACCATCCAGATCGGAATTACTCTGATGGGTGTTCTTGCATCAGCAATTGGTGGTGCGGCATCCGTAAAGGTGATTGAACCTTTGCTAAAAGAGGTGCCGATCAAAGCAATATCTTTAGCAGCCGGGCCTATTGCCATCGGGATTGTGGTCGTCATCATCACTTATTTTTCTGTGATCTTTGGTGAACTTGTGCCCAAGTCGATTGCCTTGATGCATCCAGAAACGATAGGACTCTGGACGGCCAGATCCATCGATACCTTTTCGAAGGTCGTTTCGATTTTTGTCAAAACCCTCACTTTCAGCACGGCCGTCATGCTCAGACCTTTTGGCGAAAAACCGTTTACTGAGAGGGCCCATGTTACTGAGGAAGAAGTGAAGATGCTGATCAAAGAAGGCGGGAAACACGGCGTATTTGAACCCACGGAAGAAAAAATCCTCCAAAGCGTTTTCGAATTCACGGACATGTCCGTGAAAGAGGTGATGGTTTCGGATACACAGATGATGATGATTCAGATTGATAAATCGGTTCAAGAAATCGTTTCACTCATCGAAGAGGAACAGTTTTCTCGTTATCCTGTTTTCGGAAGGGAACTCAATGACATCAGGGGAATCCTTTATGCAAGAGAATTCCTCACCACTCTCGCAAAAACAGGACAGGTCGATATCCGAAAGATCATCAAGCCTCCCTATTTCATCCCCGAGACGATGAAAATCAGCCTCCTCTTAAGGGAAATGCAAAGAAAGAGGATCCATATGGCTCTGGTGGTGGATGAATACGGCGGGATCTCTGGTTTGGTCACCATCGAAGATCTGATTGAAGAGATCGTTGGGGAAATCAGAGATGAATATGATATCGAAAGCCCTGTGATTCAACTCTCGGATGGAACGATGCTGATCGATGCGTCAATCAGCCTGAGGGATCTGAAAGAGGACCATCAGATCTCGTTACCGGAATCACCTGAATATGAAACCCTGGGAGGTTTCTTGATGGCGATCCTCCAGAGGATTCCTCAAGCCGGTGATATGGTAGAAATTGAAGGGAAGCGGATAAAAATTGTCGAAATGGTGGGACAGAGAATTTCAAAGGTAAAGTTAGAAAGGTTACCCGAACCTGCCGAAAAGAACTAAGAAGTATAGTGCAAATCAGATATCCAGTTTGCGTTGAGCTCATAGGGACTGATGTAGAAAGAGGATTCATCGACTTTGTGCGGGCAGAATGAAGGCGGATTATTTTTATTTAAAGATGGGATTTGCTTCCGCTGCCAATTCTTGAGCGATTGAGATCCTTTGATCCTTATCTTCTGGCCACCCGACAATATCTGCATGCCTTATTGGAGGAGGGTCAGTGGGGGCGACAACTAAAGCCTTTGATAAAATGTTAAAAACCCTTATATCAGCTCGTCCCAATAATGGCTTCCCTCGCATTCTGGCAACTTCAAGACCAATTTCCCAAATTTCAACGTTAGTAATCCCAGAAATCCTGCAGACCGACGTCCTACCATTATTGTTTGGCATAAAAGCTTGATGCTTTATTGTGCGATTTGCCCTAAAATGGTTCTTATCAACTATAAATCTTGATAAATATTCAAACGGATTGATCGCCTCGGGCATATTATGAATAAAGCCTATTTAAACCTGTTAATACTATCGCAGGGAGAGAATCAGAAAAATATTCGGTTCCATGGGTTTTGTTTATTCCAAATAATCCAGCATACACAATACTGTTTTTTCCAGAAACAGTAACCACAAATACGTGTCGATTATCTCTATACCATTCTAGTGATATTTCCCCATCGTTGTCGGGACTAATCTCAGGCAATGGCAAATTCAGGTTAATAGGTAAACTTTTGACGAAGCTTTCTGCTTCATGGTACGCATCTTCAGATAGGGGTAGTGCTCCTTCTCCATCCCAGTTCGGGACAGAATATTCTATGAATATCCTGCGAAGGTCCTGAAGGATCTTGTCTTGAGCTCCTAAGGTTTCTGTTTCCACAAATCCTTCCACAATACGATCCATATATCCCTTTAATTTTCCAGAATCAGCGCTAATTCCTATGGCTGAGAAGTTCGTAATACTACTGCAATCAACACAGGCAATTGCTCTTGTTGTCATATATAAATCTCCTTTAACTTTTCTGTGATAAACCCAAAAAATATTTGGTTCTTAAAATTCCGCATCTTCTCGAGGAGATTCCAAGCTTCTCTTTCCTCAATTCCTGCAGTTCGTTCTTTATTTACATCAATATCCAATATTACTGGAAGTTTGGGCATTTCTACAGGCATTGCTTCAAGTGCCTGCGTGATTATTGCATTGGCTTCTAATTCTGGCACATGAACATTCAGCCGGATCAAAAAGCTATGAACTCCCTGAGGCAATCCTTCGGGAAGAACTGGAGGAGCTACAAGATAATCAGCAAAATCTATTACTGGCATCGGAATATTCAGGTTGTTTATGTATCGCAGGGCAACCCTGGTGATGGCTTCTGGGAGTACCGCTTCCTTGTACAATAACCATAATCTATTTGCCTCATTTCTAAATTCTTCCCAACTTAAATACGGAGGGAGTCTGTTATAAGTGAAACCATCAAGTCTTGCTTGGAAGATTTCGTTCTTATTCCTCGAAATGTAGCGGTAACCAGTTATTCTTAAAGGAACTGATTGTACTAATTCAGAACCAGGCTTTAATGCAAATTGCAATTGAGAGTGTCTTTGCTCTTGCTTCTCCGGATAACTTTCATTAACCTTCTCATAAACAGAGTCGATTCTTTTAACATCAAAATCACTAGGCAGTTTTACCCTTAAGTCAATAAGGGCCTCTTTAATAGGAGCTTTTGTTAATTTTGGATACCCTTCCAAATTTAAACCTTCTTCGATGAGGTAATTTTCTAATATTTCTACTATTTTTCTAAAATCGTGTCAATCCAATCGAAATTTTTAGAAAAATCAGTTGGTTAATTTGTTTTGCTCTACCATTGGGAGATTTAGGTTCTAGAACATTCTGAGGTTAAGGCATTTTCCCCGATTTGCCCCCCTTAAAAAAGGGCCAACCGTTGTCAAGTCGTTTCAGAACCTACGCCCCCTTTCTTGTCGGCATTTCAACTGATCAGTCTGCAAATCATAAATCAGGATATGGGTCTATTCGGGGTACCCGTGTCAGGAAGCTCATCGTAGCGAGGGTTACTTCCGGAACATGGTCTCGGGGGGTACCCCTTCGTTCAGAATCAGAACTTCTACTCGTCTGTTGAGTTGTCTTCCGCCGGCAGAGTCATTGCCGGCCACAGGGAATTGCTTCCCATACCCCTTTGTGATAATCCGATCCGGGCTAATCCCATTTGCGACCAACTGTTCTTTCACTGCATCGGCCCGTTTCTCAGATAGAGCCAGGTTAAAGTCGTCCGAACCGACACTATCGGTATAACCCTCAACCAATATGTTGCGCGTTGGATTTTTTTGTAGAAAATCAGCTACCTTTTCAACGTTTCGAATGCCGCCTGACAACAATGTGGACTGACCGAAGGCAAATAATACATCGCCCATGGTCAAGACGACCCCTCGCTCAGTCTGCTGGGCCTTTAATTCGGAGAACTCTTTTAAGAGCTGATCCGTTTCGGCTTTGGTTTTTTCAGCCCTCTCTGCTTCCGCCGTGGCTCTCAGCCTCGCCTGTTCCGCTTCCTTTTTCGCTTTTTCAGCGGTCACTGCTTCCGCCGCGGCTGCTGACCGTGCTTGTTCAGCCTCCCGTGCTTTCGCCTCGGCTTCCCTTTTCGCCAGATTTGCCTCCAGAACCCGCTTTTGGAGAAGAAGATCGGTCGCTTCCTTGCTAAGAGCCTCGGTCTCCTTTTCAACCCTCTTCCCTTCTGCGATGGTCACAGCAGTTTGGGCTTTCTTTTCGGCAAGGTAGCCCAGTTGCTCCATCTCCACATAATCCTTAGTCTGCTCTGCTGCCTGTAGGATTTTACCTGCGTCAGCCAGCGGGGCTGGGGCATAAATCTCAACGTTTGGATTGGCCTTCGCCTGCCCATAAGCGGCGTTGGCACGCTCTAAACTTCTTTTGGCCCTGATTTCCTGCTGGGAAGCGCATCCCGTGACAAATAATAAAATGAGTAAACTGAACGGAATGAGTAATTCCAACCCTCTTTTGATTGATGTGGGAGCAATAACGGTCATGGTCTATTTCCTCCTTGAAGAGTTATTGTTTGGACAAGAGTTCAATTTCCTGTCGTAGGGTGTTGATGCTTTGACGTAACTCCTCAGCTTTCTTCTTTGCCTTCTCGGAGGTCCCTTTGGCGCGAGCGTAATCAGCATCGACCAAAGCCTGCTCAGCCAGGCGGGTAGCTTCTTCATAGTCCTTTTTGCCGAGAGCTGTTTTCGCTGCCCCAAGTTTATCCTGAGCGGCCTTCAGCTCGGTGGGCGCATTGAGACTAGCATTACTTTCCTCAGCCTCATTGACCGCCTTATCAGCCTGGGAAATTTTCTCCTTTGGAAGGGCAGCATAGGTAGCACACCCACTTATGAGAAGCAGGCTAAGAACTGCAACGCCAGCAAACAACTGTTGTAATCTTCTCTTCCCCTTCATTTAATGCTCCTTTCCGTAATTCATTTGGATAGATTGCTTTGAGGTCCTTATCGATTTCGGGTTGTCAAGTTTTGGGTTAGTTTTCCTCAGTTCGACACGTTCTTGAGGTTTTTTAGATCCCTGACTTGAATCGTCAACATATTCCCCTCAGGCCTCACGAAGGTCACAGCAGGCGAATTCTTGACGATCTTCTGGACAAACACCGTTTCATTATAACCCTCGCGAACTCCTCGGCGCAAGAGTACTTTTCTGTATGTAATAAGGGTTGGGAGCAAGAAAGAAGATAAGGGCATGAGATTCATTAAGGAGGGCGTCAAGTCTACATCACTGGGACAAATAACTGGGGACGGCTGTAATAAAATGTAGCATTTGAAATCGGTTATAGCTTAATGATTTAATTGTTCTCCCTGTTTCCTGATCACCCCATCTTCTCAACTCCCCATTACCTCATCTCCTTATTCAGGAAGTCTCTTGCTGTCCTCCAACCACCAACTCCGGAATTCTCAGAGTGGGTTGGGCATCGGAGACCGGAACCCCTTGGCCATCCTTCCCACAGGTCCCGATCCCATACCCGAGATCACTGCCGACCATATCGATATCTTTCAGCACCTGGGGTCCGTTGCCAATAAGGACGGCTCCGCGGACCGATTCTCCGACACTTCCTTTTTCAATCAAATAACCCTCACTGACTTCAAAGATAAAATCACCATTGACGGTATTGACTTGCCCACCGCCCATCTTCTTCACAAACAATCCCTTTTCTACAGAATGAACAATCTCTTCGGGCCGCATCTTCCCCGGAAGGATCATCGTGTTGCTCATCCTGGGAATCGGTTTATGCTGATAGGACTCTCTTCTTCCATTTCCACTCGATTCCACCCCGTCTTCAAAGGCGGATAGCCGATCATAAAGATATCCTCTCAAGATTCCCTGCTCCACCAGGATCGTTCTTCGAGAAGGGACCCCTTCATCATCAAAGGCATAGGACCCTCTTCTTTGAGGAAGGGTGGGATCATCTACTACAGTGATCAGAGAAGAAGCAACCTTTTCCCCAATTTTCTTAGAATACACAGAGAGCCCTTGCTGGGCGAGATCTGCCTCCAATCCATGGCCAATGGCTTCATGGATCATCGTTCCTCCTGCTTCGCTCGATAAGACCACCGCCATTCTTCCCATCGGTGCTTTTCTGGCCGAAAGCATGAGAAGAGCTCTCTTTGTGGCCACCTCAGCCACTTCCTCGGGAGGATGAAGATCAAAGAGCTCAAAACCCACCGTTCCTCCTGCCGGTTCATATCCGGTCTGGACAACATCCCCTTTCGCAGAAACGACCTGTACGGAGAAAATGGTCCCCACCCTTTCCCCTTCTGTCAAAATCCTCTCTGAATTTGAAATAGTAAGCTTTTGATGGACATCCCGATAGAGAACTTTCACCTGCTGAATGTGGGGGTCCAGTCTCCGGGCCACTTCATTGGCTCGTTTCACCACTGAAACCCTCTCTCCCATGGAGAGCCTCTCAGGATGTTTCTGAATGGGATAAAGGGATTTGGAAATCGGAAGAGACGAAAGTGCGGCCCGAGGTGGCTCGGAAAAACGATTTATCCTTCCCTCTCCACCTTCTTTCGCAGACCGACTTATCCGTTTAGCTAAATCGAGGAGAGATTCTTTTGAGATCTCTGTTGTAAAACCATAAAATGTTTTTCCACCAAAGAGAACTCGAAGTCCCACCCCCATATCCAGACCTGAGATGACCTTCTCGATACGATCTTCTTCACAGAGGATCACCACCGAATGGGTCTGTTCAAAAAAGAGGTCTGCAAACTCCCCTCCTCCCTTTAGAGTTTCTTTCAGTATCTTCTCGTATGGAATCCCCTCTATCAATTTCCCTCTCCGCGCGAATTTAGGAATGTCAAATGCCAAAGTTCGCACAAAGTGATGAACCAAAGGTGAATCAATGTCAATTCAAATCCAAAGTCCAAATGAGATGCCGAAATAAATTCGGCATGAGGTGAATGTCATTCTGAACTTGTTTCAGGATCAGGGTCTTCGATTTCAGAATCCAATTTCGCCAGTTCAATAATGAAGTGCAACACTTAGGGTGACGTAGTATCCTAAGTATATGGAAAAGCTAAACTATCAACATCTCTCCAGTGAAGAGAGAGACAAAATTGCATATCTTCACGCACGAGGTAAAAGCATCTCGGAGATAGCCGAGAGTATCGGGCGAAACAAAGGTTCCATTTCACGAGAACTCAAGCGTAACCGATCGCCCATCTACAACGTTTACTTGGCCAATAGGGCCCATGAAAGAGCCGTTAAACGAAAACATGAATCCGTCCAACGACAGCGAATACGCAATCCTTTGATCCGTAGGTATATCATGAAAAAGCTCAAGCTCAAATGGTCTCCCGAACTGATTTCAGGAAGACTTTCTTTAGAATATCCAGACCTTCGTATCAGCCATGAGGCCATTTATCAATTCATCTATGATAAATCGATCCCTACGAAGCAGAACCTGGTGCCCTATCTGACTCGGGCTCACAAGCGCCGTAGACTCCGTACCCATTCGCACCGGCATAAGACACTCCATATTCCACGACGGATCTCCATCAAAGAGCGTCCCCTGGAGGTCCAAACCCGGATCCAACCCGGCCATTGGGAAGCTGATACGTTAATCTCCCGAACAAGTAAGGCCGCTTTAGCGGTAGCCCTTGAGAGAACCAGTAGACACCTGCACTTGGCCAAATTGCCTGCCAAGACCTCACAGAACTTGCGATGTGCCCTCACTCGCAGACTCAGCCGTTACCCCCAACCCCTTCTCCGCTCTATCACCTATGATAATGGTTGCGAAAACGTGGAGCATGAGTATACTAACAAGGTGTTGGGAACCCAATCCTACTTCTGTGAACCCTTCCATAGTTGGGAAAAGGCTTCTATCGAAAATGCCATCGGGCTGATCCGACGCTTCTTCCCCAAGAAGACGGATTTTAATCTGGTTCCCAAAGAACAAGTCAAACGCGTCGAAACTTTACTTAATACGAGGCCACGAAAATGCCTCAATTATCGAACGCCCAATGAAGTTTTGGGCTCATGTGTTGCACTTCACTGTTGAATGCAGCTTTTGGACTTTGACATTCATTTGACATTTCGACTTTGACATTTGGAATTGAAGGAAGCCACTAATCCAAGTGCGATAATAGAGGTTCGATGGGAATTTCCTCTCGCAGTCCTTCGATCACTCCATCGACATCCTTTTCCCATCCCGGGGCCACCATCAACTCCACGATCGCTTCCTGAGGATCTTTCGTCCTCACCACAGCCATTCCTTCATAGGATTCAATAATGAATTTAAAATAGGCGATATCTTTCCTGCGCACCCTGAAATATCTGGATTGAGTGTCCATGTTTTTACTACGCAGTTCGGAGTATTGAGCTCGGAGTTAGGAGCTGGAACAAAGTATCATAATCTCTTATGAAAAATTATTAACTCTGAACTCCGAACTATGAACTCCGTGTATTTTTGACCAGGGTTCCCTTGACATCCCCAAAGAGCATGACATCTTTGATCGTCCCCTCTGTGGGGTAAAGTTCTTTCGATAACCATCCTTCGATAAGACCTTCTTTGGAATGCGTCACCTCTGGATCCAGAAAAAGTTTAACGAGATACTCTTTTCCATCTTTAAGTTTCTCAGATTTTTTTCTCTTCTCCTCCTCCTCTTTTGAAGCCACTCTCACTTCATAGCTGGAAGGGCCCTTCTTGGGAAAGGTGGCCACTGTATATTTTCTACCTTTCTCGATCTCCCCATAAACACCGTAACGAAAATTATAAGAGGCCGTGATGAAATCATCATAGACCATTCCTGGAGGAATCTCCTCCTCTGTCCTCACCTTGGTACCGTCTTTCCGTTGCCTCACCTTAATCCATTTTCGCTTTTGATAATCGAAGAAATGGGTTCGCCGCCGCAACGTGTTTCCAATCTTCACAT
Source organism: uncultured delta proteobacterium (assembly GCA_963827685.1). GTDB lineage: Bacteria > Desulfobacterota > BSN033 > BSN033 > UBA1163 > UBA1163. Next base: position 481,431 of record CAWHBU010000006.1, read on the forward strand.
CTTCTTCGAATGATATGGATCGGAGGCGTCTCCCCCCGTCTATTTCTTCCATGATAGAGCGATAGGTGTCCGTTCGATAACGAGCCACCCATCCCAGGATACCCAAGGTCTCCCCCTGAAGGGTGGACAAATAACGACCCTTTTTCCCCATTTCCTTGAAACTTATTTTCCCCAACGCCACTTTCTTAAATAGCCAAACCCCGATGATGTAGTGAAGTTCCTCTCCCTCGAAGAATTCGCCAATGGAGTTCCCTTCTCCTTTCCTTGGAAGGACGGGAAGATCCGCCCATGTCTCCAGAGCATGGAGAGGAAAAGAAGAGAGGAGGGGAAGTCCCAAAAGATATCTTAAAAAAAGTCGTCGCGTTAACATACCAGTTCGTAGCTCGGAGTCAGGAGTTCGGCGCAATTCTTTAAAGCAAAAAGCATTTGAAAACTTATTAAAAGCCTTCAAACGAATCATTCTGAACTCCTAATTTCTTTTCTTAACTCCGAACTCACTACTCCGAACTTAATCCCCCATCGGGGGGATTAAATATGCAGTTCGATCACATCCCCTTCGCTGACGAGATAATCCCGTTTGACCATTTGTCCATCGAATTTTCCAGAACCCCAGATCTTGGCATATCGAAGTTTGGCAACGAAGTCTTTATGGATAGCGGTGCTTCCCTTCTTAAGAATAACAGGCTCCGTCAGATCTGGTTCCTTCCCAGGAATTTTCGTATAGACCCGGACGATGTCGAGGATTTGATAAATCTCTTTCTTCAATTCATCAAAATTCATTTTTTCTTTGGCAGAGATGGGCAGGATGGGGAAGGAGTCCCGGAAATGGCTCTCCAATCTCTGGTAGGCCCCCATTGCATTTTTAACATCGCATTTATTCCCAACAAGGAGTGCCCGCAGAGAAACCCATCCCGTCTCCGATGGAGGGATGGGTGCTTTCCGGAGCACCTTTATTCTCATTTCATTCAACTGTCCAAGGATAATCTCCATCTGGAAGATGGGGTCTTCCGTCAGATCCACCAAGAGAAGAAGGGCGTCCGCATTTCGAATCAGGTTTGGGAATCCAGGTTCGATATGATCCAATTGAACCGGTGGAGTATCCACCAATTGAATCTGAAGATTTTCAAACTTCGTCATCCCGGGAATGGGCTTTTGGGTTGTGAAAGAGTAGTCACCCACCTCGGAAGAGGCATGGGTGATCTGGGAGAGAAGACTTGATTTGCCAGAATTGGGAGGGCCTAAAAGAACGACTTGAGCAGCTCCCTCTCTCTTAATATTATAGGCCTGCTCTGCCCTCCCGACGGTAGGTCTCCTCTGGAGTTCCTCCTTTAATTTGGCCATTCGGCTTTTGAGCTGTCCCCGAAGTCTCTCGGTCCCTTTATGTTTTGGGATGACCGCCATCATCACTTCGAGAGCTTTTATCTTCTCTGGCGTGGTCTTGGCCTGCTTAAACTTAAGCTCTGCCTCTAAATATTGGGGAGTGAGATTGGCTGGCATCTCTCTGGTTACGATTCATAAATTTTTTCTTGCAGAAAAATCTCCAAAAATCCTGGGTCAAATTGTTTCCCCTTGTTTCTTTCCATTTCCAAAAGGATCTCTTCGAGGGCCATGGCCATCCGATGGGGTCTTAGGCTCGCCATCGCATCGAAAGCATCGGGCACAGCAATAATCCTTGCCTCAATAGGAATGGCTTCTCCCGCCAAACCGTCTGGATATCCTCTCCCATCGAAGCGCTCGTGATGACTACGAATCATGGGGATCTTATCCTCAAAAAACTCGATCCCCTCCACAATCTTGACACCGATCAAAGGATGCTCCTGAACGATCTGATATTCTTCCGGACTTAGAGGTCCTCGTTTGCCGAGAATTTCATCTTTAATACCAATCTTACCAATATCGTGGAGGAGTGCTCCATATTCCAAAATCTCTATTTTCTCTTCTGTAAATCCTGATGAAACGGCAATCTGCAAACTCATCCGTTTCACACGATCGGAGTGGCCCCGTGTGTAGGGGTCCTTGGCATCGATCGCTTCTGCCAGAACCTTGACCGAATCCAAATTCGCTTTCTTCAACGTACGACAAGCCTGCCGAAGGTTTTCCGTCCTCATTTCCACCAATTTCTCCAAATTTCTGTGATAAGACTCGAGCTCCTCCTCCATCTTCTTCCGCTCAAGGGCTCTCTTCACACTGAAGACCACAAGTTCCAGATCGAACGGCTTGATGAGGAAGTCCGTTGCACCCAGGTGGATCGCCTCTACCGCTATTTGGATCTCTGGATAGCCAGTCATGATGATGAACAACATGTTTGGTTGCGCAGTCTTCACATGCTTCAGGAGTTCTAAACCATCCATTTCAGGCATCCTGATATCTGAGATAATCAGCGAAACATCCTCCTTGTAAAAATGTTTGAGGGCTTCCTTCCCGTTATAGGCTGCGATACATGGATAGCCTTCTTGAGTCAGCCTTTGACATATCATATTGCAGATGATCACTTCATCGTCCACAATCAAAATCCGGTCTTCCACGAATGCCCCCCTTTCTCTTTTTCTATGGATCTCCAACTATATTCTATAAGAAATTGATAAACAGTCAACTGTATTGAGACTTTGGTGAAAATTTGGAATGAAGATTTCTGGAAAAAATGATTTCCATTGATTTAAAAACCAATTTTTGGTAAGAATACTGCTGAAAGGAGTCCGATGTGGAGTCCATGAAGATATTGGTCGTCGATGATGAAGCCCTCGTTCGGGACATTATCAGAAAGGGTCTTTCTCAGATAGGAGGATTTAGTGTAGAGGTCGCCCAAAGCGGACCTGAAGCCCTTGAAAAGATTGAAAAAGATGTCTTCGATTTAGTATTGACCGATCTAAAGATGCCGGGGATGGATGGTCTCGAGCTCCTGAAAAACATCAAGGGAACCAGGCCGGAGGTGATGGTCATTTTGATGACGGCTTACGGATCGATCGAGACAGCTGTGGAGGCAATGAGAATAGGAGCGAACGACTATATCACCAAACCCGTTGATTTGAACGAACTCCACATCCACATCTCCAAAGCCCAAAAGGAAAGTCTCCTCCTGAGAGAGAATCGGCTTCTGAGGATGGAGGTAGCGAAAAAATTTGAGTTCAACAATATTATTGGAAAAAGCAAGAAGATGCAGGAGATTTTTTCCCTGATCGAAAAGGTTGCCCTTGGGAGTAGCACAGTGATGATCTATGGAGGAAGCGGAACGGGCAAAGAACTGGTGGCGAAGGCCATCCATTTTAACAGCCCAAGGGCGGACCGACCTTTCATCCCTTTCAATTGCGGGGCGATCCCTGAGACATTGGTGGAAAGCGAACTTTTTGGACATACCAAGGGGGCCTTCACCGGAGCGATCCAGGCGAAGAAGGGTTTGTTCGAAGAGGCCGATGGAGGGACGCTCTTCTTGGACGAGATCTCCACGATCCTCCCCTCTGTGCAGGTAAAACTTCTAAGAGTCCTTCAGGAGAAAGAGTTGATGAAGGTAGGGAGTACAGAGAGGATAAAGATTGATGTCCGAATGATTGCAGCCACCAATGAGAACTTGGAAGAGAATGTGAAGAAGGGGAAATTCCGGGAAGACCTCTTCTATCGTCTTCATGTCTTTCCTATTTTTCTCCCCGATCTCAAAGACAGAAAAGAAGATATCCCTTTACTCGCTTACCATTTTCTTGATCTCTATTCCAAAGAAGCTAAAAAGGAGGTTAAGGGAATCTCAAAAGAGGCGACGAAACTTCTCTTAGAATACCATTGGCCGGGGAACGTCAGAGAATTAGAAAATGCCATTGAAAGGGCTGTGATCATGACCGATCAGGATTTCCTGGTGCCCAATGACTTACCCAAAGATCTGACGGAAGGATTTTCAGAAATGATCAAAAGGGGAGTGAAGGATCGCAAATCTCTGGATGATATCAAGTCCGAATATATAAGAGAAATACTCAAAGAAGTCAGCGGAAACAAAAGAATCGCCTCAGAAATTCTTAAGGTCAATCCGAGAACGCTTTACCGTTTTGAGAAAAAAGGGCCAGCCGAATAATTATTCTTAGGCTCCTTCCTTGGGCACCTCCAGTGATTACTGCCCAAAAATTCCCCTTTTGAACAACCTGTCACTTGTCATCTTTGTTTACCTCCTTCTCTGATTCTGGATTTTATGTCTTTTTGTCAATTCCAAATGAGCAAAGACTATACCAAGTGGTAAAAATTGGTCAAAAAAGAATGGGGGAAAATTTGAAATAAGATTAGCATATTACAATTCCTTGTCTCCGATTAACATTATAAATTGAAACCCTATGACTTTTTGCCAGAAAAGGCAATTTTGGGCCATAAAAATGAAAAAAACGTTAATTGGATCTTTTTTCTTTATCATGCAGAAGGTTATAATACTTCCCTGGAGGTTTTATCATGAAGAGAATATTAATCACAGCCATCCTGTTTTCTTTTCCGGTCCTCCTCCTTTTTGGGGAATCCCTTGCCCTCACAAACGAGGAAGCTTCCTTTATTTTAAAGGATTTGATTAAGACAGAATTCAAAATCCTGGAGATCAAGGAGGCCCCCTTGGAGGGCTTTTGGGAGGTTACCTGTGGGATAGGTCAAGATAGGATGATTATTTATGTCCATAAAAACTTAAGATTCATTATTCACGGCCATGTATTGGATCGCCAAACCAAAAGAGATCTTACTCTTGATAGATTAAAAGACTTGCGGAGAGCGGACCCCTCCACTCTTCACCTCGAAAATGCCATTCGAATGGGAGAAGGAAAAAGAAAACTCTACGTATTGACTGACCCTCAATGCCATTTTTGTTTCCAACTCCATGAAGAACTGAAACAGATTAAAGATCTCCAGACCTTCTTCTTTTTATACCCTTTATCTCCTGCTTCCTTTGAGAAAGCAAAGTCCGTATGGTGTTCACAAGACAAGGTGAGGGCCTTGGAAGAAACTTATCAAGGGAAAGAATTAAAACTCTCTTCTTGTGATACCACACCCATCAATAAGAATATGGAATTGGGAAGGCGTCTGCTGGTCGATTCCACCCCAACTCTCATTTTTCAAAATGGAAAAATCATGGAGGGTTATTCTTCTCCGGACACCTTGGAAAATCTCTTGAAATTGAATGCCGGTCTTTGACTTTGTATTCCAAGTCTGTTATTTTTGAGAAAATGAAGCTATTTTTAATGAAAGCCTTCGTTATTTCATTGTCTCTATTCTTTCTGGAGGCTTGTGCAGGAAGACCTGTATTTCAAGAACTAGAAAAAGGCCCACCTTCCGTTCAGCCCAATCCGACGAAACTCCAAAAAACTCAAAAGAAGACCCCTCCTTCAAACCCCCTTGCTTATTACTACTTTCTCCTCTCTCAGCTTAAATTACGGGAGGGAAAAGTGGATGAGGCGATTGAGGATCTTAAAGAAGCGATCGCCCGAGATGCCAAAGAACCTTCCCTGCATGTTGAATTGGCTACCCTCTACATCCATAAAGGCCTATTAAACGAGGCGATCGAAGAGTGTAAAACCGCTCTCCTTGATGACCCCGATGATCTCTCTGCCCATTTGCTCCTGGGTGGATTATATTCCATCCTTAAGAAGTATCCCTTAGCCATCGCCTCTTACAAGAAAGTATTGGAGATCGACCCACAACACCGGGAAAGTTACCTTTTCCTTAGTTCCCTCTACGAAGACACCCAGAATTATGACCAAGCGATCCAAGTCCTTAAACAATTTCTCAAGATCGAACCGAACTCCGTGATGGGCCTCTATGCTTTGGGGAGGATTTATATCAGGACAAAATCTTATGAATCGGCCAAGCAATATTTTCTAAAGGCGTTAGCCATCGAGCCCAATCTGGTCTCTGTCCTGACGGATTTGGGGATGACTTATGAGATCCAGAATGAACCTGAAAAAGCAGCGGAGATCTACCAAAAAATCCTTAACCTCGATCCGGACAATAAAAAGGTGAGAAGCCGACTGGGGCAGATCTTCATCAAAAAGAAGAAGTTCGACGAGGCGTTGAATCAATTTCGGGAGATGCAAAAATCCGATTCAGAAGATCTCAATATCCGAACGAAGATGGGCTTGATCTATTTGGAACAGGGCAAATTGGACCAGGCGATTTTGGAATTCAATTTCATCCTCGCGGCCAATCCCAAAGATGATCGGGTCCGATATTATTTAGGGGCCGCCTATGTCGAAAAAGATGCCTTCGACCAAGCCATCTCAGAATTCAAGAAGATCCCTCCTGAATCAGCTCTCTTTGCTGATTCGAGAAGAAACATTGTCCTGATTCTGAAGAAACAGAACAAGATGGAGGAAGCGATCCGAATCTTAGAGGAATCGATTCAGGCTAAACCGAATGAGGGAGATCTTTACCTATTCCTCGCTGCTGTTTTTGAAAATGAGAACCAATTGGAAAAGGCGTTGGCCACCCTGAAGAGGGGACTCGAGAAAAATCAGAATGATGAAGAAATTCATTTCCAAATCGGTGCACTCTGCGATAAGATGGGAAATTTCGACAAAATGGTCGCTGAAATGAAGGAGGTTCTCCGGCTCAACCCCAACCATGCCGATGCCCTCAACTACTTGGGCTATTCCTATTCCGAGAAGGGCATCCAATTGGAAGAGGCCCTCAAACTCATCCAGAAGGCCATGGAATTGAAACCCAATATGAGCTACATCACCGATAGTCTGGGTTGGGTCTATTATAAACTTGGGAACTACGGGAAAGCGGTGACCGAGCTTGAAAAAGCAAACCAACTGACTCCAGATGATTCCACGATTACCGAACACGTGGCAGATGTTTATGTTAAACTGGACCGAATCGAAAAAGCCATCGAGTTTTACGAAAGGGCGTTGAAATTGGATCCAAAACCAGATCAAAAGGAAAGGCTACAAAAGAAGATTAAGGAACTCAAAGAAAAAAAGAAGTAGAGTCAACTCCGGAAATTAAATTCCAATCACCAATTACAAAATTCCAAACGATATAAATCATAAATAATAATTCAAATAACCTCTCCAAGTTTTGGTTATTGGAAATTGGGATTTGTTTGGTTATTGGATTTTGGAATTTGGATATTACGGTTTTATCAACCTCCTGCGACAGGAGGGAAGATACTCAGGACATCGCCATCCTTTAATATCTGTTCCTTCTTTCCATGGACGCCATTGATCAAAATGATCTTAGGTATCTCTTCGGGTATTTTGAGCCGGGACAAAATATCCTGGGCTCGGGTAGAACCATCGACCTCCATCTTACAGGAAAACCGACTGCTTCCCTTCGGGAGATAATCTCGAAGTGTTGCAAATAATTTTACCTCAATCTCCATGGGTTTTAGTCTTTCAATTTCTTACTTTGACCTATTCGACCTTTTTGGGCCAACTCCATAGACCAAAAAGACGTTTTATTATTATGTAACCGAAATTTTCCCCTCGCCGCAAGAGGGATTTGAGGAAAGAAGGATCAGAGAATTCGAATTCTTCCGCGAGGCTCTTCCACCACTTCCCCTACGATGTTGGAATGAATGAGCCCTTCTTTCTTTAGGGTCACCACCAGTTTGTCTGCCTTGTTGGAGGGCAAAGAAATTAAGAGCCCGCCAGAGGTTTGGGGATCATAAAAAATATTGACCAATAGATCGGGTACGTCGGGTTGAACTTCCACACGGCAGGAGAAAAAATCTCGATTTGAATAAGCCCCCCCAGGGATTAATCCCAATTTCGCATATTCTACGGCTTCAGGGAAGATTGGAACAGCTTTTGATTGAATGACCATTCCCACCTGGCTTGCGACCGCCATTTCTAATGCATGGCCGATGAAACTGAAGCCTGTGATATCCGTACAGGCATGGGCCCCAAATTTTATCATCCATTCCGACGTTGTTCGATTAAGGGTCACCATGCTCTCCACGATCTTCCGGACAGCCTCCTCCGAAGCCATTTCACCCTTAAGGGCTGTGGCAATAATCCCTGTGCCAAGAGGTTTCGTCAAAACCAACTTGTCCCCTACCTTCGCTTTCGCATTGGTCAGGATTTTTTTGGGATGCACCACCCCTGTTACAGCCAGGCCATATTTAATCTCCGGGTCCTCGATCGAATGCCCTCCCACCAGAGCCACACCAGCCTCCTCCATCTTCGAAAGCCCTCCGAGAAGGATTTCTTTCAAAATAGAAGAAGAGAGGTCTTTGATGGGAAAGGCCACTAAATTCATGCCTGTGAGGGGAGTCCCTCCCATGGCATAGACGTCACTCAGAGCATTGGCCACAGCGATCTGGCCAAAAGTAAAAGGATCGTCCACGATCGGGGTGAAGAAGTCTACCGTCTGAACCAGGGCGACCTCGTCACTTAATTGATAGACCCCTGCATCATCCGATGTCTCCAGTCCAACCAGAACCTTCGGATTTTTTGGAAGCGGCAATCCTTTAAGAATTTGATCCAGATCCTCTGGACCCACTTTAGAGGCTCAACCCGCTTTTTTGACTTTCGAAGTCAGACGCACTTTCTCCATTTCTCTCTCCGTCCTTTGAAATTAGGTCAGAATTTCCTTCTTTTTCTCAAACCTTCCCCTTGAATCCTTTGTATAACATTCGGTCATCGATATCTTATTCTCCCTGAGGATAAGCAACGCTTTTTCTTCTGATTCTCCTGAGAGTTCGACCGCTACTCCGCAATCGGAACTAATATCCCTCGGCACTGGGATGAGGTCAACTTCTATTCCTTTTTCCTTAAGAAGTTTTTCAGTCCTCATCACCTGATGGACGGACGAAAAGAGGAGTACGCATTTCATGGACGGATCAGATGATCTGCTTCCAAAAGAGACTGAGCAATATCATACATATTGGAAACAGTTCCTACTCTCAATTTCTCCTTTAATCCATAGAAATCGAGGCATGTTCCGCAGGCCAGGATCTCTACCCCCTCTTCGGATAATTTCTTGAGAGTCTCCAAGACCTCAGAACCCTCCGAAGCCAATCGAACTCCTGAATTAATCAAAATCAATCGAGAGGGTTTTTTCTCTAGATCCATTAGGGTCTTCAAAAAAGACCTCATCAGGATCGCTCCCAATGACTCATCCCCAACACCCAGGAGATGGGAATTAATATAAACGACAACCTTTTTGATTTTCTCGTTAGGCTGGGTCACTTTCTCTCTATCCTCACTACTGGTCTTTCGAATGCGAAGATAAAAATCCTGCCCTTCCTGCTTAATTTCCACCGGACATCCTTGACTCTGAACGAACCGTTCCACATTATTACAGGAGGAAGCATTGTCCACAATGACGATCATCTCTCCTTCCTTCAGCTGATCTAATGCCTGTTTTGTTGTCACGACAGGTTGGGGACAGGCAAGACCTCGACAGTCAATCACCGGCATTTCCATTTCCTCCGATTCATTTTAAGGGATTGAGAAAGAACTACGGATATTATTCTACCACATATTTCCTTTTCTTTTCATAGATATTCCAGGCAGCTCTCAAAACTCAAAAGACTACCCGACACTTGTTCAAGACCAAGAAAGAAGAGCGCATCACCTTTCCTGTTTGGAAATCTGGGAGACGGTTCGGATCGCGGCCTCGATGTCTGCTTCGTTGTTGAAAGCACTCAAGCCAAATCGGACTGTTCCCTCTGGGAATGTCCCGATGGTGCGATGGGCTGCGGGCGCACAGTGAAGTCCTGAACGGCAGAGGACACCGAATTCCTTTTCTAAGCGGTGGGCCACATCTGAAGGAGAAAGTTGTTCAATATTGAAAGAAAGAGTGGCAATTTGATTTTTCTGGATTTGTGGCCCATAGCGTTTCACCCGAGAAATCTTTTTCAACCCCTCGATGAGCTTTTCAGTTAGAGTGATTTCATTTTGCCGGATCTGTTCCACTCCTTTTTCCAGGACAAATCGAATCCCGGCGAGAAGCCCGGCAATGCCAACGCCATTTGGGGTTCCGCTTTCAAAGCGGTCCGGCAAGAAGTCCGGCTGTTCCTCAAATTCTGATCGACTTCCTGTCCCACCTTGTTTTAACGGAATCATTTCCTTTTCATCTATCCGTTCACCAATAACAAGCCCCCCAGTCCCCTGGGGCCCATAAAGGCTCTTATGTCCAGTAAAAGCTAAGAGATCAATCCCATCTCTTTCAACATCAATCGGATAAGCTCCGGCCGTCTGCGCAGCATCGACCAAAAAGAGAAGATTGTGTGCCCTTGCGATCTCCCCAACTGCGATGATTGGAAGAAGTGTTCCTGTGACATTCGAGGCATGATTGAGAACTACCATTTTTGTATTCGATTGAATCCTTCTTTCCACTTCTCCTGCGTCCAGCATACCTTCTTTGGAACAGGGAATGACGCTCAATTCGATTCCCTTCTTCTCCAGATCCCTGAGAGGCCTCATCACCGAATTGTGTTCCATGCTGCTCGTAATGACATGGTCTTTAGGTTTTAATAAACCATTTAGGGCTAAATTGATGGATTCGGTAGCATTGAGTGTGAAGACGATTCTTGATGAATCTTTGACATGGAACAGAACCGAAAGAGCCTCTCTGGTCTCATAGATAATCCTTGCGGCTTCAATCGAGAGGAAGTGTCCAGATCGGCCTGGGTTGGCCCCGACCTCCTCCATAAATTTGTTCATCGCCTCTTTCACTTGAGGAGGCTTCGGCCATGAAGTGGCTGGATTATCGAGGTAGATCATTTCTTCAATCCTTTTTTAAAACAAGACGGTAACCTTCTTGAACCCTCTCAATTTCCACACTCCACCCTGATTGTTGAGCTAAGCGAGAAACATTCTCTTTGGAAGTGTCCGTATCTACGAGGATGATAATTTCTCCCTTGTTGATCTTTTTTGTCTCACTCAGAGCCAGCATCACAGGTTGAGGGCACGAAAGCCCACGGGCATCAACGATCTTACTCATCTTCATCCCTCCTTTTTAAGCGACTTCTTTTCGCATTGTGAAGCCGATAAACAGACATGTGAGAAGTCCAATGATCACAGCGGCGACGCCATAGGATCCAACTCCGTCTGGAGAACTGGCCAGGCCAAAGTTATGTGCAAAACCGGCTCCGACGATCATCCCCAGGACAAAAACCGCTGCATCCCCATCGCCCTCCCCGGCAAGGAAGAGCTGTCTTCCCGGACAACCCCCGGCCAGGGCAAAGGCTAACCCTGCCAAGACCATGCCGCCGAAGTTCCAAAGGCTCATTGTGTGAGCCACGGGTTGCTTGACAAAACCGGGATGAAACTGTCCCAGAATCAAGTTCACAATAAAAGCAACAACCACGAGAGCCATCGCTCCTGAGAGGAGATGGTTCTGTCTAAAAAGGACGAAATCCCGGATGGCCCCCATGGTGCAGAACCGACTTCTCTGCGCCAGAAATCCGATGCAGAGGCCAATCACCAGCGACACAAAAAGCGGTGCGTGCATGGACCCGGGGCCTTTCAGGCTGTAGAACAAGACTCCGCTTTTATCCTGGGCCTCAACCTGGGGAAAGATGAACATCAGAACAAGAAACCCAAGCATGACTAAAGGCAATAACCATCCAACCGAGGTATGAGTGGTTTGAGAACGCCCCAGGTTGTAACCGCCTTTCAAAAAGAGTGTGCCAACCCATATTCCTCCGATGAGTCCGAGCAACCCGAAAATGGCATTCCCATCACCACCGGCCAAACGGAGCATAGCTCGCCAGGGGCACCCCAAAAACACCAGGGCTCCGATCATAGCAAAAGCCCCAAGGACAAATCGAACAATGGGAGCAGAGCCAGCCCGTGACCGGAATTCCTTGAACACATAGGCGGCAATCAGTGAGCCAAGGACAAAGCCGATGATTTCGGGCCGAATATATTGAACAACAGCGGCCCGATGAAGCCCCAGGGCGCCCGCAATGTCCCTCTCGAAACAGGCCACGCAGATGCCCATGTTCGCCGGGTTTCCCCACTTCTGCAAAAGCGGGGCAAAGACCCCGATAAAAGCCCCTACTGAAATGATTCCCCAACGAGTCGCAAAAATGTTCTTAATGGTGGTCATAGTTACCCTCCTTTCCAAAAAATTGGTTTTGGATCATAGCCAACTCTTAATAGATAATGGTCAGGAGGGAGGGAAAAGGTGTGAAGAACTCAGGGCACAAGAGGATAGAAATAAGTTAGGAGCATCCCTTTTCTCTCTCTCCTTCTATTGAACCGGAGACCTAACCTAGGTCTCTTTAGGCCAGATACGGCCCCTCATCTGAGAGAAAAGGGCGTTTGGGATTTTCCCACGTTGAGGCCTCCTACCGCTTCTTGAGAAAATTATTAAAAACAGTTAACTGGAAAATTGAGATATGTCAAATCGGAATTTTCGATAATGAGAATGATAATTATTGGAAATTCCAATTAAAAACTTCACAACCCTTCTTCACCTTTCTATTTTCTTTTTGGTTGCTTTGCCAGGACAAAATTGATATAAATTTGAATACCGGGATAATGGAATGTTGGAATGCTGGACACCGTTTATTCCATTCTTCCACCATTCCAATAATAATCTTTTGAGGGAGGTGGGGTATGTACAAAAAAATCTTAGTCCCGTTGGATGGATCAGAATTGGCAAAAATGGCCTTGGACGAGGCTGAAAAAATGGCTAAGGCCTTTGATGCTGAAATCATTCTTTTCCAAGTGGTCCCCTTTATGCCCATATATGGTTCACCAGAGCTGGTTACCCCTCTGATCGTCGACGAAAAACAGAAGGAAGCCGCCGAGAAATATCTTGCGAACCTCTGCGAGGAATTGAGAAAGAGAGGTCTTGGGGCAGCGGCGATGGTGAGGACCGGGCAGCAGGTGGCCGTCGAGATCATTGACTTTGCCAAAGAGGCCGGGGCGGATCTAATCATCATGTGTACTCATGGCCGGTCCGGAATTTCGAGGTGGGTGATGGGGAGTGTCGCCCTTAAAGTCGTAACCCGGGCTGAAACGCCCATCCTTCTCATCCGGTCAAAAAGATAAAGGCTTCGATATCGGGGTAAAAAATGAAACGAGAACATATCTTTCTCATCTTCATCCTTTTCCTCACCTTCTTTTCCATCTATCTGCTCTACCAAATCCTTTCCCCTTTTCTTTCTTCCATCGTATGGGCCGTCCTCCTGGCCATCGTTTTTTATCCCCTCTTCCAGAAACTTCAACGCTTATTAAAAAAAAGGGAGGTCCTCTCCGCCCTCCTCATGACCTTGTTGGTGCTTATCGTCATCGTATTGCCCTTCACTCTTCTGATGGCCTCTTTGGCCAGCGATGCAATCGACATCTATCATCAATTGGAGGAAATGATCAAAACCGGCCAACTTCAGGCTTATTTTGATAGAATCAAAGAGATCCCCATTCTCAAATGGATCTTGGCGGGGTTAGGTCAACATATCGATCTCTCACAGACCAATCCTCTGCCTCTATTACTAAACAACCTCAACCGGATCAGTACTTTCATCTTCACTCAGACCACCATCCTTTTAAAAGGATTCTCCACATTTATTGCTGGATTCTTCTTCACCCTCCTCTCCCTCTACTATCTTTTCAAAGATGGAAGTCACCTTTTCGGGAGATTGAAAGAGGTCATTCCCCTCCCCTCCAGGGAGAGGGACCTTCTCATTCAACGGTTCAAGGACATGATCTATGCCACCATCTACGGAGGGATTCTGATCGCCCTGATTCAGGGGGTCTTAGGTGGGTTATCTTTTTGGATCCTTGGACTCCCTTCGCCTATCTTCTGGGGAACAGCGATGGGTCTGCTTTCCTTTATCCCCATTGGTGGAACAGCTTTCATCTGGGTTCCAGCGGCTATCATCTTATTGATCGGAGGGGCTGTTGCAAAAGGACTCATCCTGCTCGGCCTGGGAGTATTGGTGATCAGTATGGTGGATAATCTCCTCAGGCCATTTTTTATCAGCACCCGAACCAATATCCATCCTTTGCTCCTCTTCTTTGCTGTGTTAGGAGGGGTCCAGGCTTTTGGATTAATCGGTCTGGTCGCGGGCCCCTTGATTGCCACGCTCTTTCTTACCCTGACCGAAATTTATATTCAAGGGATCCAATGATTGTAGAATGCAGAATGTGGATTGCGGATTTAGATTCGCATTCCGAAATCCGCTTTCCGCAATCTAAAGGTTGGGGGCTTCTAAGATCTCGTATTTGAAATCTTTGGCTTGGCTGGGAAGGTCTTTGAAAATCACCATAAAAGGAGTGGCCTTGCCCGGAGGCGTAATCATCTCTTCTTTCGTTTGAGGTTTAACCACCATCTCCCCTCTAAAAAATTCCACAGGCTGTTGCTTCAACTCTCCACGACCGATAGTCTGACCGCAGATCGCCTCCTTCTCAGCCACTTTGAGTTTGTCTTGATCAAAAATGACAATTCTTATTTTGATATACTTTTTGGTAAGCTTGGATTGATTCTTCACCTTTCCTTCGATGACAAAGAACGAAACATCTCCTATCTTCTCGTCATATCCGCTCAGATCTCCAACGACCAGATCTTCTCCCTCTATTCCCCAAATCTGGTTCCAAACCTCAGTGATCTTTTTAACCGAATAGTCTACATAAGGGGAGAGTCTGCCACCGGAACTTAATTCCGACCATAAATAGAAGATACCGAAGATCAGGAGCATTAAAACAATGAGAAGGGCAAGAAAGCGAAAGGGGCCTCTCCTCTCAACACGCATCATACTCTGCGGTCTGGAGGGTTTGCCCTCCCTCCTCTCTTCCCTGACAGGTTCCTCGGCGAGTAGGTTCTCCACTTTTTGAAGAGGAACTGATTTCTCCACTTTCTCTGTTGGAGCCTTTTCAGTAAAGAGGAATGTTTCTTCTTCCTCCTCTTCCCTCTCCGGCGCTTCCTCTTCTTCCTTCACTTTCGCCCCTGGAGAAACCTCCATTTTTTTCTCACTCGGTTCCATCAAATCTTCATGATATTTGGCAAAGGATTCCAAATTCTCGATAATTTCCTCTTTGGTCTCAGGAGGAGGGACAACGTAGAATACATGCTTGCATCGCGAACAACGGACCTTAACTCCTTCGGCCGAAATTCGAGAATCGTCTAAATTAAACTTGGTCAAACAAGAGGCACAGGTGATAATCATAGACAACCTCTTTTGAAGATCTTTTCGACATTATGATGAAAGGAATAGAAAAAATCAAGGATAAATTTTTGGCCCGACAATTGGCTAGAGGGGAGAAATATGCCTCATCGTCTCTAACATAGAAATGTAGACTTTTAAAAATTCCAAATCCCAAATTGCAAATCACAAATAAATTCCAAACTCGAAATCCAAGTGACCGAAAGGATTTTGTTTAGAATTGGCAATTTTGATCATTCGAATTTGTTTGTTATTTGGCCTGCCTGCGCGAAGCCGCTCCGGCGGAGGCAGGTGCTTGCCCTGCACCATATTTAGGTACAGGGCTTAGGATTTGGTGCTTGCCCGAAGGGCTTATCTTCCCAAGCGTTTTTTAAACTCTTGGGTCAGCATGGGAACAACAGTAAAGAGGTCACCCACAATTCCATAGGTAGCGATCTTAAAAATGGGTGCTTCAGAATCTTTGTTGATGGCGACAATAATATCGGATGTCTTCATGCCAGCCTGGTGCTGAATGGAACCGGAGATACCACAGGCAATGTAGATTTTTGGCCGAACGGTTCGGCCGGTCTGGCCCACCTGGTGTTCATAAGGAATCCAACCCGAATCGACGGCTGCGCGAGAGGCGCCCACGGCAGCCTGTAAAACCTCTGCCAGCTCACGGATGGCTTTAAAATTCTCCGGCCCCCCTACACCTCTTCCCCCTGAGACGATGATCTCCGCGTCAGCCAGATTGACTGTCTCCGCCCCTTTGATAAATTCCAAAATCTTTGTCCTGACCTGATCTTCGGTCATCTGGAGCGTCTCCCGAATGATCTCTCCCTTTCTCGAATCATCCCTCGAAGGCATGGGGAACACCTTGGGTCGGACCGTAGACATCTGGGGCCGGTAGTTGGGATAGTCAAGAATCGTCGCCATGATGTTTCCACCAAAAGCCGGTCGAGTCTGTTTGAGATATTTCGTCTCCGGATCGATTTCCAAACCTGTACAGTCTGCGGTTAATCCTGCCTCGATGGTGGTCGCTACCGTTCCTGCAAAATCTCGTCCTTGCGTGGTGGCTCCGAAAAGGACAATTTCAGGTTTATATTTCCGAATGAGATCTACGGCAGCCTTAGCATGAGAATCGGTACAATATTGTTTGAGCAGAGGGCTTTCCATGACGTAGACCTTCTCCGCTCCATAGGCGATGGCATCCTTGGCAAATCGATCCACGGCCTCCTTGTCCCCGAAAAGCATTCCGCAGAGTTTGCATCCTATGGCATCGGCCAACTTCCTCCCCTCCCCCAAGAGCTCGAAGGAGACACTTCCCACCTTGCCGTGCTCATGTTCTATGAATATCCAGACATCTTTACAAGCACTGATGTCTATCGTTACGGCCTTCTCTTCCTTTTCTAAGGTAATCGCACTCACCGGACAGACATCCACACAAGCGCCGCAGAAGGTGCACTTCTCATCGACAACCGCAATCCCTTCCTTCATGCTCAGTGCGCCAAAGGGACAGGCGGAAATACAAGATTCGCATCCGGTGCAGGTATCCTTGTCAATCAATAATCTAGCCATTCGCTTCTCCTCCTATATTCAATAAGGAATTAAGGAATTTAGGGATTATTTTCCCAAGTTCGCAATTCCTCAATCCGCAATTCCTCAATTACTTTATGAACTTGGTATCCATCAATTTGTTGACCAGCAGAGGAACCACTTCTGGTAATTCCCCCTGCAAAATCTCGCCGCCGCCCCCCCTGGCCTCGGGAGAAAAAACTTTCGTCACCCAGGTGGGGGACCCCTTCAATCCAATACGATTCTCATCCGCGCCGATATCGTTTGCAGTCAAAGTGGGAATCTGTGCCTTGGCTGCCTTCTTGATCCCTATCAGAGAAGGGAGTCTCGGTTCATTGATGTCCTTCATAACTGTCAACAGAACGGGAAGCGAAGATTCCACGATCTCTCTCCCGTCCTCCAGCAACCGTTCCACCACGATCCTCTTCTTGGCGGGATCAATCTCCTTGACCTTTGAAACATAAGTCAATTGCGGAATTCCCAGGCGGGTGGCAATGCCCGGTCCCACTTGAGCTGTATCCCCATCAATGGCTTGCTTTCCGCAAATGACCAAGTCCACTTCCCCTACGATCGCCTGAATCGTCTTCGCCACGGTATAAGCCGTAGCCAGGGTGTCTGCTCCTGCAAAGGCTCTGTCTGAGACCAGATAGACCTTATCCGCACCCACGGCCAGTGCGTTTTTCAATACCTCGCTGGCCTGTGGGGGGCCCATACTGATCACGTGGATTTCTCCGCCATGCTTCTCTTTGATGAGAAGCGCTTCTTCTATCGCGTACTCATCGAAGGGATTGGTAATGCTTGCCACACCCTCCCGGACCAGTGTGTTGGTCTTCGGGTCAATCTTCACATCCGTCGTGTCCGGAACCTGTTTAATACATACGGCGATCTTCACTTTTTCCTCCTCATTTTCCTTTGAAATTCGGTTTCCTCTTTTCAATAAATGCCGTCATTCCCTCCTTCTGATCCTCGCTGGCAAAACCAAGACCGAAGGCATAGGATTCTAAAGAACATGCCTCTGCCAAATCCATATTGAAACCAGCATCCACCGCCATCTTAGCCAATTTCACCCCGATGGCTCCGTTGGCCGCGATCTGCAGGGCCACTTTCTTGGTCTCCTCCATCAGAGAAGCATGGGGAAAGACTCGATTGACAATCCCCATCTGATAGGCTTCCTGAGCAGTAACCATACTTCCTGTCAAGAGCAGTTCTTTCGCTTTCCCTTTCCCGATCAGACGAGGAAGTCTCTGTGTTCCTCCGAAACCTGGGAAGATGCCGAGGGTGACCTCCGGAAAGCCGAACCTTGCATTCTCAGAGGCATAGATGAAATCACAGGCAATGGCGATTTCCGTTCCTCCTCCAAGCGCGTAGCCATTGACGGCAGCGATGACCGGCCGATCAAGATCCTGGATCATTTTTAAGGTGAGATGGCCCAGCTTCGAAAAGTTCAGGGCCTCGAAGGAGTTCATCCCCTTCATCTCCCCGATATCGGCCCCAGCGACAAATGCTTTCTCTCCACTCCCCGTGATGATGAGAACCTTCAGCTCTGAATGGTCCTTCACTTCCTGGATCCCTGCCTGGATATCTTTGAGCGTCTCAATGTTTAAGGCATTGAGCGCCTTGGGTCGGTTAATCGCCAGGATCCCGATTTCCCCTTCAAAAGACACCAAAATATTTTTATAATCCATCTTACTCTCCATTAGTTCGGAGTTTCTAAATCTTATTTCTTACTCCGAACACCGAACTCTTAACTCCTAACTTCTTTCAACAATCATGGCCATGCCTTGACCACCCCCAATACAGAGGGTGGCAAGACCGAGATTGACTTTCCGGCGTCTCATTTCATGAAGAAGCGTCACGATCAACCTTGCGCCCGAGCATCCAATCGGATGCCCCAGAGAGATTCCGCTCCCATTGACATTCGTCTTTTCCATGTCGAATTGCAGCTCCCGAATGCACGCAATCGCCTGAGAAGCAAAGGCCTCGTTCAGCTCAATCAATCCAATGTCGTGAAGCGTGACTCCGGCCTTTCTCAAGGCCTTCCTCACAGCAGGAATAGGACCTAAGCCCATATAGGCTGGGTCAACGCCTCCGGCGGCATAGGACCGAATCGTTCCCATGGGTTCTAAATTCAACGTCTTCGCCATTTCTTTAGACATCAACAGGACAGCGGCAGCCGCATCATTGATCCCGGAGGCATTTCCTGCGGTAACGGTTCCTCCTGGTTTAAAGGCGGTCGGGAGTTTTGCCATCTTCTCCAATGAAGTATCCATAGGCCTCTCATCGGTATCGAAGAGGATGGGTTCACCCTTCTTTTGGGGAATCACCACTGGAACGACCTCTTCCTTAAAAATTCCGTTTTTGATAGCCGCTCTCGCCCTCTGATGGCTCAGCAATCCCAGTTCATCCTGTTCCTTTCTCGAAATGCCATACTTCTCGGCGATGTTTTCAGCAGTGAGTCCCATGTGGTATCCATAAAAGATTTCAAAGAGACCATCAAAGACCATCAAATCCACCATCTCTTGGTTGAACATCCTGGCACCCCATCGACCTTGTGGAAACGCATAGGGAACCTGACTCATGTTCTCCATTCCCCCTGCCACCACCACCTCTGCCTCCCCTGTCAGGATCGATTGAGCACCTAAGGCAATGGCCTTAAGACCCGAAGCACAGACCTTGTTAATGGTAAAGGCATTGGTCTCCTTCGGAACCCCGGCATGAATCGTCGCCTGACGCGCTGGATTCTGTCCCTGTCCAGCCTGGATGACATTGCCCATGATCACCTCATCGACTTGAATTCCCTTCATGGACTCATCCCATTGGTAATGGGATTTCTCCAGTTCTGTCATTCCTGTCCCTTTAAAGACATCAGGGGCAACCTCAAGAAGCTCCTTCTTGACGATCGGCTTAAGACCCACTTTCTTAAGAGCTTCTCTGATGACAAGGGCCCCTAATTTAATGGCCGAAACCTCCTTCAGGGAGGCCCCGAATGTACCGATGGCCGTTCTAACTCCACTCACAATGACAACCTCTCTCATTTGATTCTCCTTTTTATTACCCCCCTCATGACAAATTTGAGATGAAATATAAAAATAGGCTGCTCGTTAATTCAAAAGAAAATTTTCACGGGTATGTTTTTTAGCCCAAAACACCCCTTTTGTCAACTTATTTCTTCCCCTCCCCTCTTCCCTTGGAGGGAGAGGGATAGGGTGAGGGTGAATTACTATTCTCTTAAGAGCATTCGTCACGGAATTGGGGATGCTTTCTCTTGGGTTGGAATATTAATGACTTAATTTCAATTTCGAAAGGTCAGCAGCAGTGGAGATAGCTTTGATAAGATTGGTTGGATCGGCCACTCCTTTTCCGGCAATGTCATAGGCTGTCCCATGATCGACCGATGTCCGGATGAAAGGTAGTCCCAAGGTGAAATTGACGGCTTCCTTAAAATCGAGCATCTTAATCGGGATGAGGCCTTGGTCGTGATACATGGAAATGACGGCATCAAAGTCGTAACGGCCTGAAAGGTTGAAAAAGGAGTCAGCGGGAAAAGGCCCTTCAACATCCATTCCAAGGGATTTCGCTTCTGCAATGGCCGGAAGGATCTCCCTTTTCTCTTCTTCTCCCAAGAGTCCATCTTCTCCGCAATGGGGATTGAGGCCGAGGACGGCAATTCTGGGGTGGGCAGTCCCGAAATATTTTTTCATCCCATCAGCCGTCAAACGAATGGTAGAAAGGATACGATTCGAAGTGATCCATTTTGAAATATCCTTCAAGGGAAGATGGGTCGTCACCAGAACGATTTTCCATTTTGATCCCAAAAACATCATGGCGACAGGGGAAGTTTGAGCCAAATGGGCCAAAAGCTCAGTATGGCCCGGGAATGAGTAACCGGCTGAATTCATCGCCTGCTTATTGATCGGACAGGTAGTAATCGCATCCAACTCTCCTCTCCTCACCCGCTTGACCGCCTCTTCAATATATTTCACCATTGCCTCTCCGCACGCTCTGTCCGGTTTTCCGAAACGGAGAGAAGGTACCTCTAATTGGCTTAACGGAAGGAGGAATATTTTCTGGGGAAGGTATCCGTCTTCGGGAATTTTCTCGATGACCTCAATGGTGACAGAAAGCTTTTGAATTTGGATGGCTCTTGAAAGCACCTCCCGGTCACCGAAGACGATCGGCCGGCAGGCTTGAAACGGCTCTCCCATGGAGAGAGCCTTCACGATAATTTCCGGTCCGATGCCGGTCGGATCCCCCATCGTGATCCCGATGATAGGAAGTGTCATACAATTAACCTCTATCAGAAATCATCCTAGTATCTAATTATATAAATAAGCGTACTTATTTTTAGGGTGAACTGATTTGACATAACGCTTGGTCCATTCAAACGGGGCTGCCTTTTCGTTATGGACGGAAATAAACTCATCGATCGCCTGGCGCAACTGTCGGACGCTTGTAAAGGAGGCGCCCCTCAAGGCATAGCGGCTCAGAAGACTGAACCAGATTTCGATCTGGTTCAGCCAGGAAGCATGTGTGGGCGTAAAATGAAAATGAACCTTCGGATGGCGTTTAATCCAATGATCCCTCTTCGGTCGATGAGTCTTCAAATTGTCCATAATCACATGGATTTCCTCGTCCGGATGTTCGGCAACGATCTCGTTCATAAAATCCAGAAACTCCCGGCGACAACGGCGGCCGTAATGGCCCGCCTTCACTTGTCCCGTGGCCACATTCAAGGCTGCAAAGAGGGTACTCGTTCCATGCCGTCTATACTCATGGTTGGCTCCCGTCAGCGCCTTGCCATTGGGCAGTTTAAGCCACCCCTGAGCCCGTTCCAACGCCTGAATGGCTGGCTTCTCATCCATGCATACCACCATGGCGTTCTCAGGAGGATCCAGGTAAAGCCCAACAATATCAGCGGACTTCCGTGCAAATTCAGGGTCCGTCGAAATACACCAACTGCGCCGTCTCTGAAGGCTAATCCCATACTTGCGCAACACCGCCCACACTTCATAATCCGGGATGCTCGTCCTCTCCCCCAGAAGCCTTCCGTTCCACTGGGCATATCCCTTCGGAGGAGCTTCATCGATCTTGCGCAGAATTGTGTGTTCGGTCTCTGCGGTGTACTTACGTGGCTGCCCGGGGCGCGGTTCATCAAGCAAACCTGCCAACCCTTCTCTGACGAAACGGCTACGCCATTTGCAAACGCGTGCAACACGAGTCCTCAGCCTTTTGGCAATCTCCGTGTTACTCTGCCCTTCAGCACCCCAGAGAATAATTTGCGCCCTCTCCGCCATACGCTTGGGAGTGGTATGGGTTCGAACCAATCGATCCAACTCAGCCCGTTGCTCGGGCTCCAACGTGATTTCTTTTGCTTTCCTGCTCATAATACAGGAAAGTTAGCATATTACGCTTATTATGTCAAGTAGATACTAGTGCAGTGAATCTAACGCTTCTTTACATTAATTTCCTAGGCCGTCATTCCCGCGAAGGCGGGAATCCAGCCCAAAAACAATGGATTCCGGGTCAAGCCCGCAATGACAAATAAAGGAAAGAGATTTCTGAATCACTACACTAGCATTTTATACACATTATACACTACTGCAAGGTGAAAATCTTATCAACTGCTTGGGTGCCTCGCCTGCGGCGTGGAGGTATGGAAAAAAGCAGGTTATCCTGTCAATCATTTCACGTCGGTTGAATAACGTTTTTTTTCACAAACCATCCAATGGACTTCTAATTTCGGAAGGTTTCTTCCGTATCACATGGGTGTAAATCATCGTCGTATTCACATGCTTGTGACCGTGAAAGAAACATCTCAAAATCTCTGAGTTCACCCAGTTCTCTGTCCATCAATTGACCGAATAATAATTTTGATAGTTTAATGATACGCAACATAACATTAATTTTGCAATAAATTATTCATTCCCCAAGGAATGTTTATGCCGTTATTAAGACTCTAAATAATTAATACAAACGTCCTAAATAAAGTGACATAACAGTTTATTTATGTTAATATGTGGGCATGAAAAATCCCACATTAATCTTAGAGCATAAAGAGGCCAATAAAGAGCGTTTATTAGCATTAGCCGAACAAATATCAGGGGCTTGGATAGGCATAAAGATAGCCGCCTTACTCCTGGTGCTTGAAGGGCAACGTCCGGGATGGATAACCGAGGTGTTAGGGTTGACCCGGATGAGTTTAAGCCGATGGATTCACGGGGTGAACAAAGACGGCTTAGAGTTCTTAAAATCCAAGCCAAGATCGGGAAGGCCTCCACGGTTAGAGACAAAGATTCAAAGGGTGCTGGAGGGACACTTAGAGAAGTCTCCGCGGGAATTTGGTTTAAACCGGACTCAATGGGATGGGCCAACGGTTGCGATTCATCTGAAACGGTCTTTCGGGATAAACCTGAAGGTGCGGCAAGCCCAACGCTGGATGCATCATTTGGGTTATCGGTTAAAGAGAGCGAGTTATTCTTATCTTCAAGCACAAAGCCAAGAAGCCCGAAAGTTCCAGCGGGCTTTAAAAAAAACTTGAGTCCCTGGGGCCAAAAGAGACAATTGTATTCCAGGATGAGACAGGCTTTACGATGCACCCCAGGCTTAGCCGGGGCTGGGCGAAAAAAGGAAAGCGTCTTAAGATTCCCACGACCAGCCAGCATCGTATCCGTTTGAATATCTCTGGGTGGGTCAATCCTTTGCTTGGACGCTATGGCATGATTCAGACAAAACGGGGGGATAGAGAAGGGTTTCTCAAACTTTTGCGCCACCTCTATGGAAGGTTTAAAGAATATACCATTTGGCTTTATGTCGACAGGGCCCGCTGGCACAGAGGCGATCCCATCGAACAATTTCTTAAAAAACATCCGAGGCTCCATATCGAATATTTACCCCCGTATCAACCGGGATTAAACGTGCAAGAACGGATTTGGCGCAGTGTTCGCTATGAATCCACCACCAACCGTTGGTTTGAAAACCTTGATAATCTTTGGTCTGTCGTTTGTAAAACAACTCGCTCATGGTCTTGTCAAAAGATTCGTAGGCTATGTAACATTACTTAATGCGTTTGTATTAGGATCATTTAGATTTTAATGTTTAAGCGAAGTCAATATGTCCCCTTAACTGCAACGTGAAAATGTCCCCTCCAAGGGTTTTGATCTTGACCCTTGAGTGAGTGGATGAACTTCAATTTGAGTTTCTTTTTTTTAAGTGAGCTCTCATAAGAGATCCCTATTAATGGGCAACAAGCGAAATGTGAATCGCCAGGTTGCGCTACAATCAACGATGTTCGATGAGCAGGGGGTAAGGGTCACCTTCCCTGGAGGGTGCTGAAGCGAGATAGACCCAGTGGTAATCTTTAACTCCTTTTGCATGGTGTTTCTTTCGGGGAAGAGCTCTCACCGGTTCCCGGAGGGAAGTAGGAGGATGTTTCGCAATCAACTGATCTTGAGCGTAGATTCTCCAAGATCCGTTGAGAAGCTGCCGAGCTTCCACCTTGAGCTTCGCATAGGATCTTCTTTGAGGGCCAGGGGGAATATCGAGAACCAATCCTCCCAGCCGAGCCGTATTATCGTTGCCGACCGTAGCCGTATAGCGAAAGCTGATGATTCGATCCAGGTCCAGATGGTTTGGGACTTCTCTCCAGGCTTTTTGGGATTCTCTGGGTCTGACGGCAAAGCGACGGTTAAAGTCTTTTAAAAAGGTTGATTGTAAAAAGCGATTGGCCTCTTCCATCGTTACAATTTCTTTTAAACGGAGTTCTGCTCCCAGACGATCCTGCAGGGTGGCAAAGAGTTTTCTATCCTTCCTTTGGCCTGAGGAGAAAGAGCCGAGATCGGCTCAATCCCCAAGGCTTCGAGAGCTAATCCGACTTGAGTCGGTTCCTGTCGGCCAGCGAGTTGCTCTTCCAAGCTCCAGTGAGGGTCATTCCGATGCAACGACCCGTGGCGATCCTGATAGATCATCATTGGGATTCCATATTTTTTAATCATCTCTTTAAGAAGCCAGAAATAGCCTGCGGAACCTTCAAAGGGAAAGAAACGGGCGGCCAGCAGTTTCCCGGTCGCATCATCGATGGCAGCCATCAGACAGCAAGGTGGAAGGTCTCGGCCAAACCAGGGGTGGGGACTCCCATCCCAGAGGACCATCCATCCTTCTTGAGCCATTCGCTCCCGTCGCTTTCGATGCTTAGGTCCCCGACGCCTGCGCTTGGGTGCCATCCCCGCCTCCCGCCGTAACTTCCTCACCGTCTCTCGATTCAAATCGATCCCTTCGCACTCCCGAAGTTTCTCCGTAAAATGGGTATCGTTAAAGTCCCAGTAAACCTCTTCCGACAGCTTTAATACCCTTTCTCGTAAGGACTCCTTGAGCCGGTGGTTCGAAGGTCGTCCCCTGTTACCATGCACCAAGGCTTTGATCCCTCTCTCCCGGATCGCTTGCCCAATCCGCTTCGCCTGACGGTAGGACACACCTATCCTCTCTCCAGCCTCCCTCAAGGTGATCTTCCCTACCTTTACGATCTCCATCAGATGCCACCTCTTTAACTCCCTCTGCCCCATGAGTATCTTCTCCTGTTCCATGGGGACATTTCTACTTTGCTAACACAATCATTTAGATTTTAATTGACAAAACATATTTATGAACGTATCGTCTTATCAAAATATAACTTGCAGTTCAATAATCGTTCGGCGGTGACAAAACCAAAATGCTGTCCCCGCCGAACGTGCGGCGTTGTGCTTCGCTCATCGCACCTGGCCCGGCGGCTGACGGTAGAAATCAATAACAAAATAAACCAAACGGCATCTGGCGCCGAGCGTTCGGTGCATAGGAATTTATGTCATTAACAATTGCTTTAGCCATTGTTGGGTTCGTAGGAATTGTCGTGGGTGTTTATTGTCTTAGTCAAAATTTAAAGTTGACCCACTCACCAGCTCAAGGAATTCATTCCCGCAAAAGCGTGGTAATTCTTTTAATCATCGGTGCGATCTTAGGAATATCTACGTGGCCAGCAACTTTCTTCATGGGTTACACTGTTAAACTTGAGGAGGGCATAGGTCGAATGGTTAGTCTTCCATTCTTCGTAGCTTGCTTCGATGCACATGGTGCGGATTTTGTGGGACCTCTGACAATGCCTGAAGTAATAGGCAACGTTATCTTTTGGTTTTTAATACCACAAATAATCTTGTTGTTAGTTTGGAAAAGGAGCCGATAATTGGGCATCGAACAAATCAATGAACCAGACGTTACCCAGGGCGGAATGCATTTATAAACAATTTATGAATCAAAAAATTAACACGCATTATTTAAAAATGATAAAGACAAAGGGACAGATCTGGGGGACGTTGCTCAATTCTTTCACTTTTCGTCTCACCTTCTCGAAAAATTCACATGAACTATGTAGCTCTCAGATCTTCCGGAGATGCAATTGTCCGTATATTTGGGAAGAGGGGTTAGTCCATGAGTCCATGAAATTCCTTCTAATCATTTTTCAATCTCATAAGGGCGATATTCTCAAAATCTCGGACTGACCCCATCTTCTGCTCGGCAAGGTTATTGATCTGGCAGAGGAGGGAGGCATAAATTGGAATGTTTCACAAGATTGAGAGATATTCGAGATGAGTGGAGGCCGAGTCAGAGTGGGGGAAAAACACGCATATCGCAAACTGGGGTTTCAAATCTAAAGCTTGATTTCGATGGCGGCTTTTTCTTTCAAGGTGCTGAGATATTGTTTAAGGGCCTTCGCCATTTCACCTTCATAATAATCCGCCCGAACTTTCTCCTTAACTTCCTCAAAAGGAAGAGGTTCCAATCCTTTTCGATCGAGGAGTTTGATAATATGGAAACCAAATTCCGTTCGGACGATCTCACTTACCTCTCCGACCTTGAGACGCAGCGCCTCTCTTTCAAAGGCAGGGAGGAGTTCTCCCTTCTTAAAATAACTTAAATCTCCCCGATTCTTACTCGATGCATCTCCTGAATAGAGAAGAGCCATCTCCCCAAAATCCTCTCCCCTTTTAATTTTTTGTAAGACTCCCTGAGCCTTCTTCCTAATATTACGAATCTCCTCCGGTGTTGCCCCTTTTGGAACGACGAATAAGATGTGGCTGGGTCGATAGGTTTCATTGGTTCGATAGCGACCGACATTCTTTTGATAAAATTCCATTAACTCTTTTTCTCCAGGTTTCGCTTCGACCTTCACCGACCAATTGATTAATTTCTGGCGCTGGAGGCCTTTTTCGATCTGTTTCTTATAAGTCTCTAACGTCAGACCTTCGACGGCTAATGCCTTTTCCAAATCCTCTTGAGTGGCAGCGTTTCGCCGCTTCACTTCCTCCAGAGTGGTTTCTATCTCTTTACTGGAAATTTTGATTCCAGATTTCTTCACTTCCTGGTCAATCAATTTCTCCTCAATCAGCTTCTCCAACACCTGTCGACAGAGCGCCTCCATTCGTTCCCGCTTCTCCAAACGATCCTCGGTCACGATCTCTTGTTTGAGAGGGTTAATCCACTTTTCGACTTCGGAGAGGGTGATAATTTCTTGATTGACCACAGCCACCACACGATCAACGACTGCTTCACTTAATGAAATCGGTCCGCATAAAAAGAGAAGGACCACAAATAGTAAAAGGAACTCTTTCATCTTCTCGCTTCTCCCTCTTATGATCTGAGCCATTTCTTGTTGATCTTCACTCTTGCCTTCCGTTTGAGGCCCTTCAACCACTTCTGATAATTCTCCTCCCCCTTCTTTTGCTCAAGCTCCTGCAGAATCCCCAACCTGGCTTCTTCAAAAGAAATCTGCCGGGGTTCGGTTTTTTCTTCCAATTTGAAAATATGATACCCATACGGGCTTTTGATCACCTCACTGATCGCTCCAACCTCCATGTTAAAAACACAGTCGAACTCGCTTGGCTTCTCTCCTTGGCTGAAATAGCCCAAATCTCCACCCTGAACCTTTTCAGGCCCCAGAGATTTCTCCATCGCCACCTTCTCAAAGCGCTCTCCTTTTTTTAGCCGTTTCAGGATCTGTATCGCTTCCTCCCCATCTGCCACAACGATCTGACGTACCCTCACCTTCTGGCCAATCTGAAATGAGGACCGATGGTCTTCATAATAGCGAAGGGCTTCCTTTTCATCGACTTTCTCTCGGGAATGCAAGACACCCCGGATGACTTTCTCGGCTAATAATTTTTCTTCCAGCCGGACTTTCCATTCTTCCAGGGTCATCCCCTTGAGATCCAATGTCTCTCCAAATCCTCCCCCAGAATAATCCATTTTTATTTCAGAAATGGCCTGATTCAACTCTTCCGGAGAGATCTTGACTCCCAAGCGTCGGGCCTCCTGGACGAGAATCTTGCGTTCGATCACCTGATCGAGATAAGCCTGCCTCAGGTTTCCAAGATCTGCTCCTTTCGCCTCCCTACCTGGTTCTAATATCAACTCCTTCAACTCACGGTCAAATTCTTCAACCGAGATCTGTTCCTCATTGACTTGAGCGATAATATGCTCAGGGAGTCCCGTTTCCCACAGGTCACATCCGCACGGGAAAAATAATAGGAGGGTTAAGATAAGGAGGGCGGAAAATTTCTTCATTTCTTCCCTTCTTTTGGTTTCACCTCCTTTTTCTCCTCTTCAGTCCACAGCTTCTCATTGACGAGCACCTTGGCTTTCGATTTTGCTTCCTTCACATATTCAAGATAGGCGTCCTGCCTTTTCTTCGGCTGGAGAAAAAAGTGGATCCTTTCTTTGACTTGATTCAGGGGCCTCAAGGTGCTCCCCCGCATATCTTCCAATCGGATGATATGGTATCCATAGGGCGTGCTGATCACCTCACTGATCTCCCCTCTCTTTCTGAGGGAAAAGGCCGCTTCTTCAAACTGAGCAAAGGGAGGGGCCAACTGCCCTCGGCGAATATAGCCAAGATTTCCCCCATCCTCCTTGAATTTACCGATATTGTAGGTAGAGGCTAACTTCTCAAAACTTTCACCCTGCGAAAGTTTCGTCACCACTTCCTTCAGAGCAGGCTCCGTATTGACAACAATGTGACGAATCTTTATCTCCTGCGGTTCCGTAAAAAGGGCTTGGTTCTCTTTATAGTACCGTTGAATCTCCTCATCTGAGACTTCCCCTCTTCCTCTCAATCCCTCTTCGAGAAGGGCTTCGATGAGGATCGCCCTTCTCGCATCTTCGATCTTAGCCTGAGTTTCTTTATTCTTATCCAGGCCTCTCTTCTTGGCTTCCTGGTAGAGCACCTCTCGGGGGATCACATAATTTTCGAGAAAATCTCTTGTCCCCTTCTCGCTCAACAACCTCATCTTTCCTTCCAAGGGTTGCTTTTCCAACATCTGCTGAAATTCTTCCAGAGAGATGGAGACATTGTTGATCCTGACCAGTTCCTTCTCCCCTAACGCCTTCTCCCCTGATTTCTGACAGCCCGAAATCAAGAAAGAAAGGGAGAGCAAAATTCCTAAAAAAATCAGTCTCTTCATCATCGCCCTCACCTTGTGAATCTATCAATAAGCTTATTTCCCCTTCTTTATGGAGCCCGAAGTCCCCCGTCTAAGGTCGGGACAGGCCGGCCAAAAGCCGTGCCTGCACGCCGAAGTGCCTGCTTTCGCCGTAATGCCTTCTGCAGGTAGGCGTTACGGCACGCAGGCGTAGCCTCCCCTGCCGGGGCCAAAAAGGGGCACGATGATATTTACCATATCAAGCCAATGCTTGCAATAGCTTTTTAGCCGCCCCGAAAGGATCTCGCCTTGCATCAGGCCACCCTTCAATAACCAATTTAGAGTCCGGGGTGAATCGATGCTTACCCTCCCCTTGCTGTACAAGATCCACTACCCTTTGTGGAGAAACCCGGGTGCTCTCGTCAAAGGTGAGCACAAACTGAGAAGGAGTCTGTTCAAACTTTTTGATCGACATTCTCGTCAGGAGGATTTTCACCTTGATCACCTCCAGGAGATGATCCACCTCTTTGGGAATCTTCCCAAATCGGTCGATCAGTTCCTCTCGAGTCATCTCCACCTCTTCCTCGGAACGAGAAAGAGAAAGCCTTCGATAGAGACTCAGTCGCTCTCCCGGATCCTCCACATAGGCCTCCGGAATGAAGGCGGGAAGATGGAAGTGAATCTCCGGAGTAATCTCTTCGACAACTTCCTCCCCTTTTAATTCCCTGACTGCCTTCTCCATTAATTGGGTGTAGAGTTCAAATCCCACGGCAGTGATGTGCCCGGATTGCGATGGCCCCAGAAGGTTTCCCGCTCCCCGAATCTCCAAATCTTGAATGGCCAGTTTGAATCCGGAACCCAGCTCACTCAATTCTTGAATCGCCCGGAGCCTTCTCATGGCATCGTTGGAAAGGATGAGATCTCCTGGAGTGATAAGATAAGCATAGGCTTGGTGGCTCCCCCGTCCCACCCGGCCACGAATTTGATAGAGGTCTGCCAGACCAAAACGCTCCGCGTGATTGATCAAGATGGTGTTGGCGGTCGGGATATCCAAACCGGATTCGATGATACTGGTACAGACGAGAAGATTCACTTCCTTCCTGACGAATTGGAGCATCACCTTCTCCAATTCCCTTTCCCTCATCTGACCATGAGCAATGGCCAGAGAGGCCTCTGGAACAAGCTGTTTCAAATGGTGAGCGATCGTATGGATGTTTTGAACGCGATGATGGACGAAGAAGACTTGCCCCCCTCGATCGAACTCCCTCTGGATGGCATCTCGGATGACTTCGTCATCATAACGGGTCACGAAAGTCCGAATCGACAGGCGATTTTCAGGGGGGGTCTGGATGAGACTGAGATCCCGAATTCCGGAGACAGCCATCTGAAGCGTCCTCGGAATAGGGGTTGCCGTGAGCGTGATCACATCCACCAATTTTCTCATCTGCTTCAATTTCTCCTTATGGGAGACGCCGAATCGATGCTCCTCATCAATCACCACCAGCCCCAGATCCCGGAAGGACACATCTTTCTGCAAAAGTCGGTGGGTCCCGATCACAATATCCACCTTCCCTTCTCTCAGCCGTTGAAGGATCTCCTTCTGCTCCCGGGGACTTTTAAACCGGCTCAATACCTCGATCACCACCGGATAAAGCTTGAAGCGTTCGCGAAAGGTCTGGTGGTGCTGTTGGGCCAGAACCGTGGTAGGGACTAAAATAGCGACCTGTTTTCCGCTCATCACGGCACGATAGGCCGCCCGGAGTGCCACCTCTGTCTTACCATATCCCACATCTCCACAGATCAAGCGATCCATCGGCTTGGGGCTGCTCATATCTTTCGTCACCGTATCAATCGCTTCCATCTGATCCGGGGTCTCCTCATATTCAAACGCGGCTTCAAACTCTTTATAAAACTGGTCTAAGGGAGGAAATTTGAAACCCTCGAAAACCTGTCTGGCTGCATAGAGGTCCAGGAGTTCTTTCACCATCTCTGAAACAGCAGCCTTCGCCTTCTTCTTCGCCCTCTGCCACGAATGGCTTCCCAGTTTATCCAGTCCGGGGGGTTTTCCGTCTCCTCCAATATAGCGTTGAATTAAATTGAGCCGGTCCACGGGAAGATAGAGTTTATCTCCATCCTGATATTCTAAGAGCAGGTAGTCGTTCGAGACCCCTCCAATCTTCAAATGCCTCAGTCCTCTATAATGACCGATCCCGTAGTCGATATGGACGATGAAATCATCTTCTCGAAGTTCACGGTATGCAGAGAGGGTCGGGCTCCCTCTCTGCCATGAAGCAGAAGCCATGGAAGTCCGAATCCTCCCTTCGGGAAGCCTCCTTCTCTCGCCAAAGATTTCCTCTTCGGTCAGAATCACCCACCCCTCCCAAAGGTTTCGAAACCCTGAGGAGAGGGAGCCGACAAGAAGAACAAGACTTCCTCCGGATGGATCGAGGGCCTCTCCGAACCTCTTCGCTTTTTCCAGGCGTGGTTCCACTCCATACTCGGAGAAAAGTTCTCTCAATCGCTCAGCCTGACCCGGGGTATGGGAAACGACAAAGACCCCCATTCCTTTTGCCTGCCAGTCATGAAGGTTCTTCAGGAGGATTGAAAAAGGAGAAGTTTCCGGGAAACCGGCTTTTGAAGCGAGGACGGTTTTCATCTCCCTCTGGAGATTCTCATTGCTCTCCATCTCAAAAGAAAAAACTTGTTGACACGGGGAAGGCGCGAGGGGCCCTCCTTGAAGATAGACCGTTTGAAATTTTTCTAAACGAAGGGAGACCTCTTCATCGCGAAGATAAACGGTTTCTGGCGGGAGCACAGATTTCTTTTTTAACAAGGCCTTCTCATAATGTTCTTCAATCAGACGAGAAAAGGCCTCGACCTCTTTCTCCACTTCGTCACCTTCTTCAATAAAGACGATTTCATTCCCTTTCAGGTAGTCCAAAAGTGTCTTCAAAGGTTGAACGGCGGCATCTCTTGAAATATCCCTTGTCGGGAGAAGGATGGCATTTCCCATCACCCCCTGCGGAAGAGAACGCTGAGTCTCTATCTCGAATAAGCGAATGGACTCTAATCGGTCTCCATCAAATTCCAATCGAAGGGGTTCTTCATAAAATGGAGTAGAAAGGTCGATGATGGCCCCCCGGACGCTAAAATCTCCCCTCTCTTCCACAATCTTTGCCGGGAGATATCCTCCTTCATGAAGAAAATGGATCACTCGGTCACGATCCACCTCTTCGCCCACCGAGAGAGAAAAAACAGATTCTTTTAAATCGACTGGAGCCAGAACCTTCTGCATCAAAGCCTTGATGGAAGAGACGATCACTGCTTCCTCCCCTTTGAGAAGGGAAAAAAGGACTCTCACCCGCTCCCTGGTGATTTCGGGATGAGGAGGGATTTCATCGTAAGGGAGGGTTTCCCATTGAGGGAAGAGAAAAGATGGAACCTCCGAATCTTTCATAAAAAATCGGAGATCTTCGAGGAGGACCTCCGCATTCCTCAGGTGGGGGACGATGACCAACAAAGGCCCCCTCACCTTATCTCTCCAACGAGACAAAAGATAGGCCTTGGAAGAACCCGCAAGACCGGTCAATCCAATACGCTTCCATTCTCTCCAGGGTTCTGAGCCGAACCACGAATCAATGGAAAGGTTTCTCTGTGACCATTCATCCATATTTATCTATTTTCCATTTAAAGTGGCAAATGTGTCAAGTTAGGATAAGCACCAAATCCCAAGCACCTGCCTGCGCGAAGCCGCTCTCGCCTGCCAAAGAACTTGTCCGGCGAGTAGTTCGGCGAAGGCAGGCCAAATAACAAATAATGACCAAAGCTCCAATGACCGAAATTTAAATCCCCTCACCCCGTCCCTCTCCCCTCAGGGGAGAGGGGAAGGGTGAGGGGCGGGTTGGGTTATTTGGACATTGGGAGTTTGAAATTTATTTGGAATTTGTGACTTGGAAATTGGGATTTCAAGAAATCGTTTGGGGATGATTGCCCCCGTCATCTCCCTCTGCGTGATCGATAGAACCGAATCCATTTTAAGGAGAGAGGATAGGCAACGAAACTGAGGAGGGTGCAGAGAATTAATGAACCGATCCCAAAAGAGAGGAGGAGACCCGATTGAGATGTGATACGACTCCAAAAATTTGAACTTATAAATTCATGATCCATTCCAAATTGAAAAATCCCCTTGAGTGTCGCCCAATCAATCCAAAACCCTGTCACCCGCATTCCTACCCATGTAGCAATCACATAATATGGGACGATCCACCAAGGATTGTTTGTCCAGACTCCTAAAAGAATGGCCACCCGGTTCAAACCGAATAGAAAAGCAATCGCCAAACCAACAAGGGTGTGAAGACCCAAAAATGGCGAAAAACCCAAGAAGATGCCGATGGCATAGGCCAAGGCCGTTCTTTCAGGGGTATCTTCGATATGGAGAAGTTTTTTAATCAAGTCTTTGAAACCAGTCATCCGACGATCCATAAGGATTGCTGTCTTTCCTGCGAAAGCAGGAATCCATTATCCTCATTGGTCCTGGATTCCCGTTTTCACGGGAATGACACTTCCGCTCTATTTCAATCCGGGTGCGCGGAAAACCAGAGACATTCAATGCTCAGAAGACACTTATTACACTCAGGCTTCCTTACCTTACAAATAGATCTTCCAAATCGGATGAGGTTGAGGTGAAGTGACAAGGACTTTTCCTTCGGGATGAGGGAAATCATCCATAAATGAGCCTTTTCTGCATCCATCCGTTCCGGAATGAAACCGAGACGCTTCCCAATCCGAAGGATATGAGTATCAACTGGAAAGGCCTCCCTTTCAAGACCAAAGAGTAGGAGGCAGTGAAGCGTCTTAGGACCGATCCCTTTCAGGGCGCCAATCATTTTCTTAATCTCCCCAGAATCCATCTTTTTTAAGAACGAAAGACTCAATCTCCCCTCACGTTTTTTGATCCAATGAAGGATTTCACGGATACGCCTTGCCTTTTGTTCAGCCAATCCACCCGGTCGAATAGCTGAAACGATACTTTTTGTT
Source organism: uncultured delta proteobacterium (assembly GCA_963827685.1). Lineage (GTDB taxonomy): Bacteria > Desulfobacterota > BSN033 > BSN033 > UBA1163 > UBA1163. The sequence continues at coordinate 515,541 of CAWHBU010000006.1, forward strand.
TTCGCCTCCAGGACATCCTCCCAGCGGGGAAAGCGTTTTTTCAACCTCTGATAAGCTTTGTCTCGATTTTGATCGTTGGTATTCTGCGAAAGAATGGTTTCGATGAGAATATTAAGAGGGTTCTCGAGACCCTTTCTCCGGGGGATGCCGTATTGCTTTTCCAGAAGGAGGGTAATTTTTCTTACCTTTGCTTTTAGATCCTCACATCCTTGCCATCGCTTCTTTGATCTTCTCACTCAGTTGTCCTTTGAGAAAGTCCTTGATCCTTGTCTTGACCTTCCTCACAAACCCCTGATAAGTTTCTCTCCCCGCCAATGTCTGAAGATAGAACTCCCCCATTTCAGGATAGCGTTTCAGAGTTCGATAGGCTAATTTCGTAAAACGAAAAACGAAATGAGATAGAATGAGCGCCCATTTCAGGTTTCCATAGATATCATCATGAACTGCTCTTTGATAAAAATCAGAAGGAGCCATCTCCCCCTTTTTCCATTCCATGATCGCCTCACCAGCCAGCATCCCGCTTCGAACGGCATAGTAAATCCCCTCTCCTTGCAGGGGATCCATCAGATGGGCCGCATCGCCGACAAGAAGAATTCTTCCCTGCGAGACCTTCTGTTTTTCATCATAAAAAGAAGGGAGGGGATGACCCGTGATCTTTCCTGTCTTCCCTTCCGGGATATAGTCCAACCCTTTGAGGAAGGATTTGAAGTATTGGCGAGGATTCATCTTCTTCGTTTCTCTAAACATTCCGCCGATGCCGATGGAGAGCCATTCCTTTTTTGGAAAGACCCAACCATACCCATTGGGAATTCCCCCAAAATCCAAATGGACGAGCTGGAGTTCCTTTGCGGGGAACGGGATGGAGGAATCAAAAGGGATCTCACTTTCGATGGCTATCCCACTTCCATCGCTTTTCTGGGGCCTTAACGATAAAGACCTCGCCACAATACTCTCTGCTCCGTCCGCGCCGATGAGATATCGACAATGAAGCCTCTCCCCGTCTCCCAACGCCACCTCAACCCCATTCGCCTTTTCCTCTACTCTCGTCACTTTCTCCCCTTCCAGGACGGCCGCTCCCTCCTCTAACGCTTTGTTGACCAAAAGCTGATCGAAGCGGTCTCTCATCACCAAATATGCAATCGGATCTTTGGATTCGATGAAAAAAGGATCTTTGGAGCAATAAGTGAATTTTGCTCCGTAGATGGTGTTCTCAACGACTGGACTGAGATCAAAGCCAAGCAGATGGACCGTTTTAGTGGAAAGACAACCCCCGCAGGGTTTGTATCTGGGCAATCGTTCCTTCTCAATGAGAAGAATCTTTAACCCCGCCTTGGCACAGAACCTCGCCGCCGTCGATCCTCCCGGCCCTCCGCCCACCACAATCACATCGTAGTCCCAATGCATGGCAGTTATCCTACAATCACTTTATCAAAATTACCACGAAACCAAGATTTGTCAACAGATAAGAAAGAATTGGCAAGTTTCTATTTTATGATCTTCGCCACATATTCAGCGATGGCAGGGGCCGCCGTCAACCCTGGAGATTCAATCCCCAGGAGATGGACCCTTCCCTTTTCTTGCTTCTGGATCACAAAATCTGCTTGCAACTCACCATGGCAGTAAACTTTGGGGCGGTTGCCAGAATAGCCCGGATAGATTCTCTGAATATTGAAGTCAGGAACAATGGCAAGGGCCCCTTTCGCAAATTCCTCACGAGGTGTCTGAATTTCATAATCCTCTCTATCGGATACTTCGACAGCCGAAGGGCCGATCAGGGTTTCTTCTCCAAGCGTCCGGGTCAGATGGATCCCCAGGCTGTGGGGGGAATCTGGAACAGGGTAGACTAATCCTCTAATCACCTCTTCGGTCGTATTATAGTAATCACCCTTGTGCGGAACGATTTCGTATCCCTCAAGGCCACACATCTCTGCAATGCTGTCGCTATAAAGTCCTGCGGCATTGATGATCATCTCAGCCTCCATTTCGCCTCGGGTAGTTGTCAGACTATTATGGTCGTCAATGGATAGGACCTTGCATTGCCTCACGATCGTTACTCCCAGTCCTTTCAGCGTCCTTTCTATGATCCTCATATAGGCGGCCATGTCGAGAATCCCCGTTTCAGGAGAGTGGAGGGCTGCCAAGCACCTCACTCGGGGCTCGATCTTCTGAACCTCAGCCTCATTTAACAGCCTCAGGTTTTCCACGCCGTTTTCGTCACCTCGTTTTCTTAGGTCTTCCAGTGCCTCCAATTCCGAAGAGACGAGGGCTACAATGATCTTCCCGCATTTCCAATGGGGGATATTGTGGTTTTGCAGAAATTCATAGGTCAAATGGCGACCTCGAACGCAAAGTCTGGCCTTGAGGGAACCTTGGGGATAATAGATTCCTCCATGAATCACACCACTGTTTCGTGTGCTCGTGTGCTCCCCTAAGGCCTTCTCCTTCTCCAAGAGAAAAACCTCTTTCCCCTCTTTCGCCAAACGATAAGCCATATGACATCCCACAATGCCTCCGCCGACAACGGCCACTTCCATGGATGATCCCTTTCCAGAAATGAATTTATTAGGAAATCTATATCATAATCATCTACTTCATTTAAACCAATTTTTTCTCTTTGTTTAATGCTGAGAGGAATTCCTCCGTCTCGCATTGGAAAACAGCCATCTCTTAGGTATAATGGGGGCGGGATGAAAGAAACAGTTTGCCTTGTCAGTCTGGGATGTCCCAAGAACTTGGTCGATTCCGAAGTGATCCTCGGCCTTCTTTCAAAAGAGGGCTATCTTCTGACGACCGATCCTTTAAGGGCTGAAGTTCTCATCGTCAACACCTGCTCCTTTATTGAGAAGGCAACGAAGGAGGCCATCGAAACCATTCTTCAACTCTCCCGTTTTAAGAAAGAAGGGCGCTGCCGTCTCCTCATCGTTTCTGGATGCCTCCCCCAGCGATATGGAGAAGTTTTGGAAAAGGAATTACCAGAGGTGGACCTCTTCGTCGGCACCGGAGCGTTTCAAAACCTTCCCAAGTTGCTCTCTCAGAAACCGAAGCGAAAGAGTTTCCTTCCCAAATCCACTTTTCTTTATGATGAAAAGACACCTCGAATTCTCTCCACCCCTCCTTTCATCGCTTACCTGAAGATTGCAGAGGGTTGTTCCAATGCCTGCACCTTTTGCACGGTTCCGAAGATCAGGGGTCGTTACCGAAGCAGAAAGCTTCGATCCGTCCTGGAAGAAGCCCAGAGGCTTGCAGATCAAGGGGTTCAGGAACTTATTCTGATCGCTCAAGACACCACGGCTTATGGAAGAGACCTCCGGGATGGAACCCATTTAGAAAAGCTCCTGAAAAATCTGGTCAAAATAGAAGGGCTTCGTTGGATCCGGATCCTCTATTCCTACCCCAAAACAGACAATTTCACCGATGGGCTTCTCGAACTGATGGCTCAAGAAGAAAAGACCTGCCCCTATCTCGATCTCCCCATCCAACATATCGATGATGAAATCCTCAAACGAATGGGGCGAAGGTCGAAAGGAGCAGAAATTCGGAGTCTCTTAAAAAAGATCAGAGCCTTTCTCCCGGAAGTCAGCTTGCGTTCTTCCTTGATTGTTGGTTTCCCCGGGGAGAAAGAAAGCCAATTCAAAGCACTCCTGGATTTTGTGGAGGAGGTTCAGTTCGATCACCTCGGTGCCTTTAAATACTCTCCAGAAGAAGGAACGCCTGCCTTCCGACTCCCTCATCCCATCCCGGAGAGCGTCAAGGGCGAACGTCTTAGAACTCTGATGGAGATTCAGAAAAAGATCTCTCTGAAAAAATACCAGGAAATCGTGGGCCAGAGGAGGGTGGTTCTCGTCGAAGGCCCACAACATGAACGAGGCGTTTTACAGGGGAGGCTTCAAACACAAGCCCCTGAGATCGACGGCTCTGTCTTCTTGTATGGAAAAGCTCAACCTGGCGATCGGGTAGAAGCCCGAATCGCTGAAGCCCTTCCCTACGATCTTGTCGCCAAGATTGAAAGGGTACTCCCTTAGGGTTTGGATTTTAGATCTCAAATTTCAGATCGAAGACTTCTCATGGCTGCCCTGTACCAGTTCGGTTCAGGGCCTGCCAGCTCGCCGATACGCGCCAAGAAAATTACCTCTGTCCCACTCATTGGATTCCCAAGGCCCGCTCTTACGGAGTAGACAGGGGGTAATATAATCAGTTTCAAACCAATATCCAATCTTAAATCTGCAATCTCAAATATGAAATAGCCCCTCAAACTGCCTTTTCGCTTGACGGATATGTGAAAATGGGTTAGTTTGGTACGTCTTAAAACTTTCCTAAATCTCAATGAGATTAATACCATAGGAAAGATCTTCACTCACAAGCAGAAGAAATGGATGAAACGAGCGAGCTGATCCAACAGAGGATCAAGAAACTGGAGGTCTTGAGAAAGGAAGGAGTCGATCCTTATCCGAACGATTTCAGGGTGACCCATACCTCCGGAGATCTTCATGAGACCTTCGACTCCCTTTCTGATGAGGAATTGAAATCGGTTGGAGAGACCTTCTGCCTGGCGGGTCGGATCATGGCGATCCGTGACTTCGGAAAAGCCAGTTTTATCCAGATTCAAGATCGGAGGGGAAGAATCCAGGCTTACCTTCAAAAGGATATTGTCGGCGAGGCTGCCTTTCAGCTCTTCAAAACATTCGATATCGGAGACTTCATCGGATTGGAGGGTAAAATTTTTCGAACCAGGACCCGTGAACTTACTCTCCAGGTTCAGAGCTTTCGACTTCTTGTGAAGTCTCTTCGACCCCTTCCGGAGAAGTGGCATGGTCTCACTGACATCGAAGCCCGCTATCGACAGCGATACTTGGATCTCATCGCGAATTCCAAGGTCAAAGAGATTTTCCTCACACGAACTAAGGCAATTCAAAAGATACGGGATTTCTTTACCCAACGGGATTTCATGGAGGTGGAGACCCCTATGCTTCACCCTATCCCCGGGGGTGCGACAGCCAGGCCTTTCAAGACCCATCACAACGCCCTTGACATGGAGCTCTATATGAGGGTGGCCCCTGAACTCTTTCTCAAACGATTGGTGATCGGAGGACTTGAAAGAGTCTTTGAGATCAATCGCTGTTTTCGAAATGAAGGGATCTCTACGCAACACAATCCCGAATTCACCATGCTCGAGTTTTATCAGAGCTATGCCAGTTATGAAGATATGATGAAGATGACCGAGGATCTTCTCTGCTCCATGGTCAAAGAAATTCACGGTGGACTCCGCCTGACCTATCAGGGGAAGGAAATCGATTTTACTCCTCCCTGGAGGAGAATCCCCTTCAAAGAATCTCTTTTGGAGTACGGAAAGCTCGACCCAGTTGCCCTGAAAGAACCATCCAAAGCGATCGAGGTGGCCAAGGGGCTCGGCCTCGAACTGAAAAGGGGAACCTCCCATGGAAGAGTTTTGGCCGATCTCTTTAAAGAGAGGGTCGAGCCCCATCTTCGTCAACCTACCTTTGTGATTCATTATCCTACAGAGGTCTCTCCTCTCTCTCGCCGGAACGGGAAGGACCCTGAGGTGGTAGACCGATTTGAGCTCTTCATTGCAGGCCGGGAGATTGCCAATGGTTTCTCCGAACTGAATGATCCCGTCGATCAACGGGAACGTTTTGTCGAACAGTTGAAAGAGAGAGAGGAGGAAGCCGGTATGGTTCTCACCCTCGATGAGGATTTTCTTCGGGCTCTTGAATTCGGAATGCCTCCCACGGCTGGCGAAGGAATTGGGATCGATCGTTGGATCATGCTCCTCACGGACGCGCCTTCGATCCGGGATGTCATCTTCTTCCCTTTACTCCGGATGGAGAAATGATAAAGGGATTGATAAACTGGGGAATTTAAGAATTCGTGTAATTTAAAAACCCAAGAAATTGAGGAATGATATAATTCGAAATTCCTCTATCCCCAAATTCGAGAATAATTATGAAATATGAATGGTTTATCGGTCTGAGATATCTCAAAGCTAAACGAAAACAGACCTTCATCTCGATCATCACGATCATTTCCATTGTCGGGGTCGCGGTGGGAGTGATGACCTTAATCGTTGTCTTGGCCGTGATGAATGGTTTTGAAAAGAATCTGAAGGAGAAGTTTTTAGGTACTCAGGCGCACCTCCATCTCATTAAGGCTACTCAAGAAGGAATTGACCATTATGAGGAAGTGATCAAGCAGGTTGAAGAGGTGAAAGGTGTGGCCGCGGCAGCCCCCTTCATTTTCAACCAGGTGATGCTCTCTTCCGAATCGAATGTTTTTGGTGTCGTCCTCAACGGGATCGATCCGGACCGAGTTGGAAAAGTGACTGACTTGGCCCGCAATATGAAGGCCGGGCGCCTCCAGGATCTAAAGGGGGAAACTGATTCTCCAGGCATCATCCTCGGAGTTGAATTAGCCAAGCATCTCGGTGTGACACTCAACGATGCGATCCAGGTGATCTCTCCTCTTGGCACCATAACGCCCATGGGAATGATGCCCAAGATGAAGCGTTTTCGTGTCGTAGGAATCTTTTACTCGGGTATGTATGAGTTCGACAATACACTCGCCTATATCTCGATTGAAAGCGCACAAAAGTTTTTCGGCATGGGAGCCCGCGTCACAGACATTGAGATCAAAACCAACGATATCTATAAAGTGAAAGAAATTGGCAAGGAGATCCGGCAAAAGCTGGGATTCCCCTTCTGGACGAAGGACTGGATGGAGATGAACAGAAATCTCTTCTCTGCCATGAAGCTGGAGAAGATCGCCATGTTTATCATTCTTGTACTGACTGTACTGGTCGCTGCTTTGAATATCATTTCTACACTCATTATGGTCGTGATGGAGAAGAATAAAGACATTGCCATACTAAAATCGATGGGGACGCCGTCGAAGGGTATTTTGAGAATTTTTATCATCGAGGGAGGCATCATCGGAATGGTCGGAACGGCTCTTGGAACAATCCTTGGTTTGGGTATCGCATTCAATTTAGATAAGATCGTTGCATTTTTAGAAAACCGTTTTGGTTTCAAAATTTTTTCGCCAGACGTATATTATATTGAAAAATTTCCTTCTCAGGTCAATCCGATGGATGTTGGGCTAATCATCATGACCGCAATCCTCATCAGTCTCCTGGCTACTCTTTATCCTTCTTGGAGGGCATCGAGACTTGACCCCGCTGAGGCATTGCGATATGAGTAGGGATAGGATGTCCTTTAAAGAAAAGGCTCAGAAGGCTCTCTCCCGTGGGGAATGGAAGAAGGCACTTGAATGCTTTCGAAATCATTGCGCCTCAGAACCAGAGGATCTTCGATCCCAGCTGAAGGTGGCCGAAGTGCTGGAGCGCTTAGGTCAAAAGGAAGAGGCCGTCCAAATGTATCGAAAGGTGGCCGAAGTGTATGCCCTGGATGGCTTTCTGCTTCAAGCCATTTCGATCAATAAAATGATCTTAAGGGTTGATCCAACCTCTCAGGATGTCAATCATCGGTTGGCACAACTCTATGCAGAAAAAACGAGAGAGATGAAACCCCTGCGTCCATTCCCGCACATCCCTCTCTTCTCTGAGCTCAATGAACAGGAGCTTCAATCCCTGCTCTCCCACCTCGAAAGCAAAACCTTTCCGAAGGGAGCCTTGATCTGCCGGGAGGGAGAAGGGGGGGATTCCCTCTTTGTCATCAGTCGGGGAGAGGTGTCTATTACCAAGCAGATGCCAGAGAGGAGGGAGGTGCGTGTCCGCAACCTCAGGGATGGGGATTTCTTTGGAGAGTTTGGTTTCTTTATAGATCAAAAAAGACATGCCACGGTCCGGGCCATCACAGAATGTGAGATTCTGGAAATCTCCAGAAATGCGCTGAACAAGATGATCGAGATCCATCCCAGACTGAACGAGGTGCTCCAGAACCTCTTCAAGGAAAGAATTTTGGATAACTTCTTCGCTCTTTCCCCCATCTTCTCATCCCTCGCCTCCAGCGAGCGAGGAGAGTTCATGAAACGATTTCATCTTCGTGAAATCCCCGAAGGAACGACGCTCTTCAAAGGAGGGGATCCTCCCACCTCCCTCTATATGGTGAGAAGCGGCGAAGTGGAGATATTTACTCAAAACCGTCATGGGAAAAAAGTGTTATTAGCACTTTTGGAAAGTGGAAATTTTTTTGGTGAGATCGGGCCTCTCTTCGATAAACCCCGCACAGCGAATGCGAGGACTACCCGTCCTACCGAATTAATGGAAATGACAAAGGAAGACTTCAACGCCTGCCTCCTTCGATTCCCGAACCTTCAGACGAAACTCAAAGAGATTTCTCTGAAGCGCCTCTCGCAGACAAAAGAACTTCTCTCCCAAGAGGCCATTCAAAAAGCTAAGGAGGCAATGGTTTGAAAGAATTCATTCAAGTCCAACAGCTTTTCAAGGCTTATGGAAATGGAGCCAAACGGGTCGAGGTCCTCAAGGGAGCAGATCTCACTTTTTCCCGAGCGGAGAAGGCTGCCATTGTTGGCGCCTCGGGTGTAGGGAAAACCACTCTCCTCCACATCTTAGGTACGCTTGATCGGCCCACCGCAGGAAAGGTTCTCTATGAAGGAAAAGACATCTATACCTTGAATGAAAAGGATCTTGCCCTCTTCCGAAATCGTGAGATCGGATTTGTCTTTCAATTCCATCATCTGCTTCCCGAATTCAATGCCTTGGAGAATACGATGATGCCTTGTCTGATCCAGGGAATCCCGAAACGGGAGTCAGCCTCTCGGGCGGAAGCGATTCTCACGTTGGTGGGACTTAAGGAGCGCCTTGCTCATAAACCAGGGGAGCTTTCCGGCGGAGAACAACAACGCGTGGCAGTAGCCAGAGCTTTGGTTTTGGAACCGAAAGTCTTGCTGGCCGATGAACCCACCGGAAACTTGGATACCAAGACAGGAGAGTCTGTCTTTGACCTTCTCCGGGAAATGAACCAGATCAAAGGGATCACCCTCATCGTCGTCACGCACAACATAAAATTGGCTGAAAAATTGTCCCGCCAGATCCAGCTCATCGATGGAAAGGCGTTGGGATAGACAATGTCCCCTTTACAAAAAAATAAAGATTTGATATGAAGATGAAAATTTTTTCATCCCATCCGCTCCCCTGTAAAAATTGGGGCAGAGGGGCTGTATCAGATTTCAAAGAATGGGAAGGAACCTGAACATGATTATGAGACAAATTGGGCTTGTGCTCCTTGCCTCCTCTCTTCTCATAGGAATAAGCGTTGGAATAGGCGCTGGAGCGGAGGAAAACATTTACAAGGTCATGATCCTTGGAAATGTAAAGGTTGAAGAAGGGGTCATTCGAGGAGCGATCAAGAGCCGGGAGGGAGGTCCCTTTTCTGTCGAGAAGGTCCGTGAGGATCTACGATCTATTTTTGATTTGGGTTCCTTCACCGATGTTCAAGTGGACATCAAATCGACCCCTCAGGGCAAAGAAGTGATCTTCATTGTCGCGGAAAAGCCTTCGATCAAAGAGATCTTGATCAAGGGAAATGACAAGGTGAAGCTGGACGATATCAAAGAGAAGATGACCCTCAAGACACGCTCGATCCTCAACCTCGAAAAGGTGAAAGAGGATTCGGAACAGATCCGGAAACTTTATTTCTCGAAAGGTTATTATGGGGTCAAGGTGGAATATAAGGTCGACTATCTGGAAACCAATGAAGCCATAGTCACTTTTACAGTCTCGGAAGGCCCTAAGGGACATATCCAAAAAATAGTCTTCAAGGGGAACAAGCATATTAAAACCTCCGAATTGAAGAAGGGGATGACGACCAAACGGAGGAATATTTTTTCCATCATCACCAAGACCGGGACCTTAGATGAAGATGTTCTTAAAAATGACCTTCAACTCCTGACCGCCTACTATTATGATCATGGGTATCTCGAAGCGAAGATCTCTGAACCCAAGGTCGATCTCTCCAACCCGAAAAAGATCCGGATCGAGATTGGGATTGTGGAAGGACCTCAATATCATCTCGGGAATATCGACTTCAAAGGGGATCTCCTCACCACCAAAGAAGCCCTCTTCAAAGTTCTCAAAATAAAGCGGGGAGACGTCTTTAGCAACACGGCCATTCGAAAGGAGGTCAATGCCCTCACGGAAAAGTTTGCCAATCAAGGCTATGCTTATGTAGAGGTCAACCCTGAAACCTCCGTGGACAATAAGAATCTCTTAGTCCACCTCACCTTTGAAATTGAAAAGAAGAAAAGCGTCTATTATGAAAAGATTCAGGTCGTTGGGAATACGAAGACCCGTGACAAGGTGATCCGCAGGGAGCTCCGGGTGGCCGAAGGAGACCTTTACAACGCTACCGATATGAATTATAGTCGCGACCGACTGAAAAGGACAGGGTTCTTTAAAGAGGTGGACTTTACCACCAGCCGTGGGAGCACCGAAGAAAAAATCAACCTTGATATCAAAGTCGAGGAGGCTCCGACAGGTGCCCTCAGTTTCGGAATTGGGTATAGTACCATCGAGAGCGTCGTGGGCTCTGCCTCGATCTCCGACCGCAATCTCTTCGGTTTGGGCTATTTTGGAATGTTGAAGTTCAGCCTGGGATTTGAAACCCAAAGTGCTCGGTTGAGCCTTACAGACCCCTATTTTTTGGGATATCCTTATGCGGCAGGTTTTGACCTCTATCACGAAAGGGTGGAGATCTTCACAACTTATTCCTGGAAAATTACAGGAGGGGATATCCGTTTCGGAAAGGAATTGACCGATAAGATTCGCATTGATGCGATGTATAAATTGGAGAACGTCGATGTCTATAATGTGGCAAGTGATGCCTCGATCTATATCATAGACCAGCAAGGGAAGAGGACGACCAGCTCCATTGCTTTAACCCCTTCCATTGACACCCGTGACGACTTCTTCAATCCTCGTCGGGGAGGTCGACACAGCTTTTCCATTCAAGACGCAGGAGGGTTTTTAGGGGGGGATAACTATTTCGTCAAGGTATTGGGACAGACCAGTTGGTTTTTCCCGTTACCTTTAAGAACAACCCTCAATCTTCGTGGCCAGGCCGGGTTCATTGCTCCTTATAGTGGAAAGGCTTTACCGATCTATGAAAAATTCTTCGTCGGAGGTATCAACACTGTCCGAGGTTTCGAATACGGAAAGGCGGGACCGATCGATACACCAACCGGAGATCCCCTTGGTGCGAAAAAGATGGTGGTCTTCAATCTGGACTGGATCTTCCCTTTGTCCCGTGAGATTGGCTTGCAAGGAGCTTTGTTCTTCGATATAGGGAAGGGATTTGATAAGTTTAGCGATATCACCCCGTTGAGATTCGGGGCGGGGCCTGGAATTCGTTGGTTCTCTCCGTTTGGCCCCATCCATATCGATCTGGGGTTTAACCTCAACCGCAAAAAAGGGGAGAAAGGACAAGTGATTGAATTTACTGGTGGATCCGTTTATTAAAAAATTTGTATCGGTGTTAAACTTAATTTAAGAGAGAGGAGCAATGAAGATGCATGGAAAAAAGTTAGGTGTTGTGGTAGGAATGGTCCTGTTGGGATGGTTTGGGTCTGTTTGGGCTGCGGATTTAAAGGTGGCTTACGTCGATATCCAGAAGGCGATGAATGAATGCAATTCAGGAAAAGAGGCTAAAAAAGCGATTCAAAAGGAAATGGACAAACTTCAACACCAATTCCAAGAGAAACAAAAAGAGCTCCAAACGATGAAAGAGACGTTAGATAAACAAACCTCCATGCTCACCCCGGATGCCAGGGCAAATAAGGAAAAGGAATTCCAGACGAAAGTCCGGGATTATCAGAGATGGTTGGATGACAATCAGAAGGAGATCCAACAAAAGGGGATCGAGATGGAACGAAACATCACTAGCGGCCTCCAGAAGGTGATTCAAAAAGTGGGTGCAGACGAGGGTTACACACTTATCCTGGAAGGGGGCATTTTGCTCTATGGCTCCAAGACCCTTGATATTACCGATCGGGTGATCAAAGCGTACGATGCCCAGAAAAAATAACCTTTCAGATTGCAGATCCTAGATTGCAAATTGGAAAAATCTTAAATCTACCATCTGAAACTTACAATCCGAATCGACTGAGATTAGGCAACGAGGATGAAAAAGAAGCTCAAAGAATTGGCCCAATGGGTGGGTGGAACAGTGGTTGGAGATGGAGAGATAGAAATCTCTGGAGTGGCAGCTATTGAAGAGGCCCGAATTGGAGAGATCACTTTCATCGCCAGCCCGAAATACCTCCCGAACCTCAGGGAAACCAATGCCTCGGCGATCATCGTATCGAAAGAGGTGACCCAGGCGAACAGACCTCTCCTTTGCGTGGCCAATCCCCATTTAGCCTTTACCAAGATTCTCACCCTCTTTTCCGAAAAACCTTACCAACCCAAAGGGATCGATTCCCACACCTGGATCAGCCCTACAGCAAAATTAGGAAAAGATCTGACCCTCTATCCGTTCGTCTATATTGGTGACCGCTGCTCGATTGGAGATCGGGTCACCCTTTATCCTGGGGTCTATGTGGGCGAGGACTCCGCCATCGGAGAGGACTCGATCCTTTACTCCCATGTCTCCATCTATTCCGGGACACTCATTGGAAAACGGGTGATTCTTCACAGCGGGGTGGTGGTCGGAAGTGATGGATTCGCATATGTGAAGGAAGGAAAGAAGAATGTGAAAATCCCCCAGGTGGGAAGAGCGGAAATTGAGGACGATGTCGAAATCGGCGCCAATACCACGATCGATCGAGCCGCATTGGGCAGGACGATCATCCGGAGAGGGGTGAAGATCGATAACCTTGTTCAGGTTGCCCATACTGTCGTGATCGGTGAGGACTCGATCCTCTGCGCCCAGGTGGGAATTTCAGGCTCCACAAAGATCGGAAGCAATGTCACCTTGGCTGGGCAGGTGGGAGTGGTGGATCACGTTGAAATTGGAGACGATGTCATGGTGGGCGCTCAATCCGGAGTGATGAACGATCTGCCTTCCAACCAAGCCTACATCGGAAGTCCTGCATTGCCTCATCGTGAGTTTCTCCGGGCGGCCGCTCTCTTTCCGAAATTGCCGGAGATGAGAAAGACCCTCATCGAAATCGAGAAGCGCCTAAAAAAGATTGAAGAGACGCTCTCTTCGAGAGGGAAGGAGAAGTAGATGATTGAGATTAAAGAGATCATGAACATCCTCCCCCATGCTTATCCTTTTCTATTGGTGGATCGGATTGTGGAAGTGGAGCCCGGAAAGCGGATCGTTGGGATTAAGAACGTCACTTACAACGAACCCTTTTTCCCGGGTCATTTTCCAGGTCGCCCCATTATGCCGGGTGTGCTGATTGTGGAGGCCATGGCCCAGACGGCTGGGATGCTCGTTTTCAAATCGACGCCTGAGGAAAGCCACAAGAAGCCGGTCTTCTTTTTGGGCATGGACAATGTCAAGTTTAGAAAACCGGTCATCCCAGGAGATCAACTTCGTCTCGAGATCGAGATCACCAAGCATCGTCAATCGATCTGGGGATTTAAAGGAAAGGCATTGGTCGATGGAAAATTAGTGGCTGAAGCAGAACTCTTAGCCATGTTAGGAGAAGAAGAATGATTCATCCCACTGCCATCATCGACCCAAATGCTGAAATCGGTGAGGAAGTTGAGATCGGTCCTTACTCGGTGATTGAAAAGGGTGTTTTCATTGGCGAGGGGACGAAGATCGGGCCCCATGTCGTCATCCGGGGAGGGACTCACATCGGGAAACGATGTCAGATCTTTCAGTTTGCCTCCATTGGAGAAGCCCCTCAGTCCTTCGGATACAAGGGAGAAAAGACCTTTCTTCAGATTGGCGATCAAAATATCGTCCGAGAGTGTGTCACGCTCCATCGAGGTACTCCTCATGGGGGCGGGAAGACCGTTATTGGGGATAACAACTACTTCATGGCCTACTGCCATGTGGCTCATGATTGTCAAATTGGAAATGATGTCGTCATTTCTAATGCAGTAGCCCTGGCCGGACACATTGTGATCGAAGATCGGGCCATCATCGGAGGGATCGTCGCTATCCACCAGTTCTGTCGAGTCGGTACCCACGCTTTTATCGGCGGTGTCTCCGGTGTCACTTTAGACATCCCTCCCTATATGTTGGCTTCCGGAAGCCACGTTAAACTCTTTGGGCTCAACAACGTCGGTCTCAAAAGGGCGAACTTTTCAGAGGAGACCATGAAGGCCCTGAAGAAGGCCTACCGCATTATTTTTCGTTCCGGTCTGACATTGGAGAAAGCGATGAAGAAGGTGGGGGAAGATGAAATCTCTCACGTCCCAGAGGTCCAACATCTCCTCCATTTCATTCAGCATTCGAAGAGAGGGATTGCCCGTTAAGTGAATAAACTCAAGGTCGGCGTTGTCGGTGTCGGATACTTTGGCCAATTCCATGCCGAGAAATATGCTAAGATAAAAGAAGTGGAATTGGTGGGTGTGGTGGACGTCGATACCTCTCGTGCCAGGGAAATCGCTAAACGTTATCGAACCCAACCCTTCGAGCATCACATTGACCTTTTCAAGAGAGTTCAGGCTGTCAGCATCGCCGTTCCCACTCCTTTTCATTTTTCGGTGACGAAAGATTTTTTTCTGCAAGGAATCGATGTTCTTTTGGAAAAGCCTATCTCGAGCACAATCGAAGAGGCTGATGAATTGATCGGATTGGCTGAATCAAAGGGTTTGATCTTTCAGCTTGGCCATCTGGAACGATTCAATGGAGCTTTGTCCGGCTTGGAGGGAAGGGTCCAACATCCATGGTTCATTGAATCCTATCGGTTAGGTCCTTTCTCAGGGAGGGGGGCAGAGGTCGATGTCGTGTTAGATCTGATGGTTCATGATATCGATATTATTCTGAACCTGGTGAACTCAAAGGTGAAAGAGTTTCAGGCCGTCGGCATTCCCATTCTCACCCATTCCCCGGACATTGCCAACGTCCGCGTTGAATTCGAAAATGGATGTACAGCGAGTTTGACCGCAAGCCGAGTTTCTGAGGAGAAAACTCGGAAAACCCGAATCTTCCAGCCGGATGGAATCCTTTCCATCGATTACCTTTCTCAAAAACTCTTCCTCTCTAAAAAGGGGGTTCGCCTCGGGGAGGAAAAGATTCCTGAAATGAAAACCGAGGAGATTCCGGTCAAGAAGATCGATCTTCTGGAGGCTGAGATTCGTTCATTTCTCCAGAGCGTGAGGAATCGAAAAAATGCTCGGGTCTCTGGGTTGGATGGGAAGCGGGCATTGGAGTTGGCACTCCAGATCATCCAGAAGATTGATGACCTCAACAAAAAAAAGAAATAGTGGGGCGACTGAACAGATGAAATCGAAGAAGATCCTGTTGGTCGCTGGAGAAGTTTCAGGAGATCTTCATGGCTCCCACCTCATCGAGGCCGTTCAACGCATCGATCCGGAAATCCAGTTTTTCGGGGTCGGCGGAGAGGGGTTGGAAAGAGCGGGGATGAAACTCCTCTATCATTCTCAATCTCTTTCCGTTGTGGGGATTACAGAGGTTCTCTTGAAATTAAGACCCATCCTGAAAGCGCTTCGGGGATTGAAGGAATCTCTTGACCGGGAAAAACCAGGCCTCGTCATCTTGATCGACTTTCCTGATTTCAATCTTCGGCTGGCTAAAATTGCCCACCGAAGAGGAATCCCGATTCTCTATTATATCAGTCCGCAGGTATGGGCTTGGAGACCCAAAAGGATTAAGTTGATCGCTCGGCTGGTGAAGAAAATGATTGTCCTCTTCCCTTTCGAGGTCCCTTTCTATGAGGCAGCAGGTGTCGATGTCGAGTGGATAGGCCATCCGCTTCTCGACATCGTGAAGCCGACACTTTCCCAGGAAAAGGCCTTCCAACAATTTGGTCTGGATCCCAAACGAAGAACCGTCGCCTTACTCCCCGGAAGCCGAATGCATGAGGTAGAAAGACTTCTCCCTCCCCTTCTGGCCTCCGCTTGTCTCCTCCAAAAAGAGATCCCGGATCTCCAGTTCGTCATCCCTCTCGCCTCTGGCATTCCTAAAACGATCTTGTCATCCTGGATGGAAAATATTTCAGTGCCTGTGAAAGTGGTGGAGGGTTTTACTTACGATGTGATGAACCTCTCTGAACTTCTGATCGCTGCCTCCGGGACGGCCACGTTGGAAGGAGCGATTCTTGGAAAACCCATGATCATTATTTACAAAGTTTCTTTCCCCTCCTATTGGGTCGGCAGGGCATTGATTCGGGTGGATCACATCGGCCTCGTCAATTTGGTGGCAGAAAAGGAAATTGCTCCAGAATTAATTCAGAAGGAGGTCAATCCCCGCAGGATTGCTGACGAAGCCTTTCGTATCTTAAGAGATCCCATCCTGAGTCGAAAAATGGCCGAATCCATGAGTGAGGTGCGTCAGAAACTCGGGGAACCCGGAGCGGCACAAAGAGCTGCCCACATAGTTCTTTCCTTGATGAAAGAGGCGGGAGCTTGATATCAATAAGATGATCGATAAGCAAATTCCAAGGACAAATATTCAAATTCTTTTGAATCATCGATTATTATTTGGAGATTGGAATTTGATCATTGGTAATTATTTGGAATTTGGAATTTGCTTATTGGAATTTAGCGTATTAGGTAAATTCCATACAGTGATATAAATAGAAGGAAGGGATTGGGGTAATAATAAGTATGTCTCTCTACCGAAGACTCCTTGAATTTGTAAAACCCTACTGGTTCAAATTAATTCTTGCCGTAATCTGTATGGTCGCCGTCTCTCTTCTGACCGCGGCGACAGCATGGCTTTTCAAACCTGTTGTGGACGGTGTTTTTTTCAAGAAAGAAGGGATGCCTTCAATTACAATTCCACCATTCGTAAATAATATCATTGTTCATCTTCATCTCGAAGACCTCTTACTCAAAAGGGGTATGGAGATGCTCCGCTTACTCCCTATTATTCTTGTCCTCCTGTATCTGCTAAAAGGTATCTTCAATTATGGTCAGGCGTACTTCATGAATTTTGTGGGTCTGAGAATTATCGCGGATGTTAGGGAGAAACTCTACAATCATCTCCAAACTCTTTCTCTCTCTTTTTTTACAAAAACACCCACCGGCATTATCATCTCCCGGATCACAAATGATGTGACGTTGATTCAAGGAGCGGTCTCCAGTACCACGGCAGGTGTTTTCAAAGATATCTTTACCTTCTTCGGCCTGGTGGCTGTGGCCTTTCTTCAAAGCTGGAAATTGGCGATCATTGCTTATATTATCTTTCCTTTGGCCATCATTCCTATTAGAGGATTTGGAAAGAAGATGCGGAAATTCGCCCGGAAGGGGCAGCAACGACTAGGCCTTCTTACAACCTTTCTTCATGAAACGATTACCGGAAACCGGATTGTCAAGGCATTTAATATGGAAGAGTATGAGAACCGGCGTTTCACTGAAGAGAATGACCGATTATTCAAAACATTCCTCAAAAGGATCAAGGTTCGTGCGCTTAATACCCCCCTGATGGAATTCCTGGGAGGAATCGCAGCAGCAATCATCATCTGGGTAGGGGGTCACATGGTCATGCGAGGGGAATTAACCCCGGGCACCTTTGGGTCATTTCTGTTAGCCGTTTTTATGTGCTATGGTCCGATCCGTGATTTAAGCAAGGTCAACCTTGAAATTCAAGAAGGTCTGGCAGGGGCAGCACGTATCTTTGAGCTTCTCGATACCACCACTGATATTAAAGATGCAGAGGATGCAGCTTTACTCCCCCCGATCGCCCAAGGAATAGATTTTCAAAAGATCAATTTTAAATATGAAGATGAGGTTGTGCTCAAAGACATATCCCTTAAGGTGAGGGTGGGAGAAGTGATCGCTTTGGTGGGAATGAGCGGTGCAGGAAAAACTTCTTTAGTAAACCTTCTGCCCCGTTTTTATGATGTGGGACAGGGAGAAATTCTTATTGATGGTTATGATATTCGAAAAGTCACTTTGAAATCCCTCAGGGGTCAGATCGGTTTGGTTACGCAACAAACCATCCTCTTTAACGATACGGCTCGGAATAATATTGCCTATGGAAATCTAAAATCTTCCGATCAAGAGATCATCGAGGCAGCCAAGGCAGCCAATGCCCATGACTTCATCCAGAGATTGCCCAAAGGGTACGATACGAACATCGGTGAGCAGGGTGTCAAGCTATCCGGAGGGGAACGTCAACGCATCTCCATCGCGAGAGCCCTCTTGAAGAATGCTCCCATTCTGATTTTAGACGAAGCCACCTCTTCTCTGGATTCCGATTCTGAAACAGAAGTCCAAAAGGCATTGGAAGAGTTGATGAAAGACAGAACGGTCTTCGTCATCGCCCATCGGCTCTCGACCATCCGAAACGCCCACCGGATCGTCGTCCTTTCCGAAGGCCAGATTGTGGAACAAGGAACGCATGAGGAATTGATGGCCTCCGATGGTGAATATCGCCGCCTCTATAGTCTTCAGTTCAAAGATGATGGAACGAGAATTCGGACAGCGTTCAAAACACAGAAGGTCTATTGAATTTAAGCTCGGAGTTTGGAGTTCATAGTTCGGAGTCAAAAAATTTAATACTCCGAACTCCGAACTATTTTAAAGTCCACGCATGTCTCTTAAACCCTTAAAGAAGAAATTGGTCTCCTGGTGGGGATCGTGGTGCGCCTACTGGATCATCAAGATTTTGGCTTGGACGATGCGGTTTGAAGAGATCAATCCAGAGATTCCGAGACGGTTTTGGGAGAAAGGGATTCCTGCCATTGGGGCCTTCTGGCATGGTAGGTTATTCTTGATGCCTATTGTCTATAAAGGGAAAAAATTGAGTTTTCTCGTTTCTCCCCATCGGGATGGCCAGGTGGTGGGAAAGGCCCTAAGACGGTTTGGTTTCCACGCCATCTTGGGTTCAACCAGGCGAAAAGGGTTTTCCGGTTTCAAACAGATGGTCAAGGCTCACGGGTCCGATATCGCCATTGTCCCGGACGGACCGAGGGGACCTCGTCACCAGGTACAAATTGGTGTGATCGAGTTGGCCAGACTGACAGGGAGGGCTGTAGTCCCATTAACCTTCAGTGCCTCGAAAAGGAAGATCTTCAACACCTGGGATCAGTTTCTCCTCCCCTATCCTTTCTCAAAAGGTGTATTCATCTGGGGAGAACCGATTGAGGTTGATCAAAATGGGGACCGGGCCCATCTCGAGGAGAAAAGAATCCTTTTGGAGAATCGTCTCAATCAGTTGACCGAGAGGGCAGACCACTATTTTGATTCTTAACGAAACGCATACAATACCATATTATTTTTCAGGCTATGGCAAGAAATCCAAAATGCAAAATCCCAAATTCCAAACAATTTCAAAGCATCAAATTCAAAACTCTTAATGGCTCCATCTTTTTGGAAATTGGGATTTAGGATTTATTTGGGGTTTGCCTGCCGGTAGGCAAGGAAACTGAGATTTGCGATTTACAAAATCATATGGCCTACTATCTCTATAATATCCTTATTACAATTTTCCTCCTCCTTTCTGCTCCCTACTTTCTTTTGCGGAGTCTCATCTCCAAGCGGTTTCGAAAGGCATTGCCTCAACGAATGGGATTTTTTAAGAGCCCATCCTTCAAAAGACCGATTTGGGTTCACGCGGCATCGGTCGGAGAGGTATTCTGTTCAATCCCTCTTTTGAAGAAGATCAAAAGGGAGTTCCCTCATTCCAAGATTGTTTTAACCACGATGACCTCTACTGGGAATGAAACCGCCAAACTCCACCTCCCTGATGCAGATCAAATCCTTTTTGTACCGATCGACCATCCCCTCATCGTCCGGAGAACCATCAAAAGAATCCGACCCGGCCTTCTTCTCATTGCGGAGACAGAACTCTGGCCTAACTTGCTCCGTTCCTGTGGAAAAAAGGGAATTCCCATCATCCTCTTCAATGGAAGGATCTCCGAGAAGTCATTTCGGCGTTACCTCCTCTTCAAATTCTTTTTCAAAGAATGTCTGAGATACATCTCCCTCTTCTTAATGCAGACGGAAGAAGATCGAACTCGAATGGTTGAGATCGGAGGGGAGTCTCAAAAGACAAAGGCAGTGGGAAATTCTAAATTCGACCAGACCTTCCCTTCCTACACCCAAGAAGCATTGGTGGATATGTCCAAAGCGCTCCGCCTTCAAGGAAAAGAGAAGATTCTCATCGCAGGCTCCACTCATTCCGGAGAAGAAGAAATCCTCGCTGGCCTTTACAAAGAATTGAAAAAAATGGACCCTTACCTTGTCCTCATTCTTGCCCCGCGACACCTCGAAAGGTTGGAGGAAGTGGAGCGGATCTTAAGAAAAGAGTCTATCTCATGGTTAAGAAAAACTTCTCTCCCAATGGATACAGGCCGGTCTGCTCAAGGACACCCCGAAGTGATTCTCCTCGATACGATGGGGGAGTTGATGGGGATTTACAGTCTCGGGACACTGGTCTTCGTAGGCGGAAGTCTTGTCCCAATAGGAGGTCATAACCCACTCGAACCTTTGTTTTTCAGAAAGTGTGTCTTCTTCGGTCCTTATATGTTTAATTTCTTGGAAATCTCTAGCCGTCTGATTAAGACAGGAGGAGCAATCCAGGTGTCTGGAAAAGAAGAACTCTTTTCTCAATTGAAACGCCTCCTTTTTGACGAAGTGGCACGCAAAGAGATAGGGGAGAAAGGCTATCAATTTCTTCAGAAACATCAGGGTGCAACAGAAAGAATGTTGGAGGAGATCCGACCGTTCCTGATCCAATGCGGAATGTAGAATGCGGAATGCGGAATTTATTTAGAAATCCGCAATCCGAAATCCGAATTTGAAATGTGGCGTATCGACCAATTCCTATATCAACAAGAGAAATCCTTCTGGAAACGAGGGCTTCTTTTTCCTCTTTATCTCCTCTCTTTACCTTATGGAGGGGCTGTTCGAACAAGATCTTTTTTCTATTCGCTTCAATTATTGAAAACAAAAACTCTTCCCTGCCCTGTCATCAGCGTCGGGAACATCACGGTGGGCGGAACAGGCAAGACCCCTTTAGTCATGGCCTTAGCAAAAGGGTTGATGGCCAAGGGAATCCCTGTAGCCATTCTCAGCAGAGGGTATAAGAGAACGAAGACCTCAGAACCGGTAGCAAGCGACGGCAAGACGATTTTTCTCTCGCCCGAGGAATCAGGAGATGAGCCTTTCCTGATGGCCAAGGCTTGCAAAGGCATCCCTGTCCTGGTTGGGAAAGATCGATTCGTAAACGGTCTGATCGCTCTTCAACGGTTTGGTGTGAAGGGACTGATACTGGACGATGGCTATCAGCATCTTCCCCTCTACCGAGATATCAATATCCTGCTCATCGACTCACACATTGGTTTTGAAGACCGTCACCTTCTGCCGAGAGGGATTTTAAGGGAACCTTTATCTCACCTTCGTCGGGCCGATCTCTTCTTGCTCACCAAAGCGGAGGACCCAGAGACCTGTCAGCCTTTGGAGAAAGAAATTTCTGAAATCCATCCTGGCACACAGGTGTTTCACAGCCATTACGAACCGGTGAGTTTCGTGGGGCCTAACGAGGAACAAGAAGAGCTTAATGCTTTAAAGGGAAAGAAGATCCTCGCCCTTTCCGGGATCGCTCATCCCGACACTTTCTCTTCCATTCTAAGAAAATGTGAAATGAAGATTGTCAGGGAAGCAATCTTCCCGGATCACCATCTTTACACCACCAAAGATTTGTCGTACATAGAAGAGAAAAGTAAAGGAGTCGATGGCATTGTCACAACGGAGAAAGATATGGTAAAATTGAAAAAATTGAATATTGATCATCTTCCCATCCGAGCCCTTCGCATCGAAATGAAAATCTGGGAAGAGGAAGCATTCTTTAAGAGGATTATCTCACTATTTTGAGAAGGAGAGGAGAAATTGAAAGCACAGGTCAAGATATTCGATACGACTTTACGCGATGGGGAACAATCCCCCGGGGCGACCATGAATGTAGCGGAAAAGGTGAGGATCGCCCAACAATTGGAGAAATTGGGAGTTGACATCATCGAGGCGGGTTTTCCCATTTCATCACAAGGAGACTTCGATGCGGTCAAGGCGATTTCCAGAGCGATCACGCGTTCGGAGGT
The DNA here is from genome assembly GCA_963827685.1 of uncultured delta proteobacterium. Taxonomy (GTDB): domain Bacteria; phylum Desulfobacterota; class BSN033; order BSN033; family UBA1163; genus UBA1163. Next base: position 537,660 of record CAWHBU010000006.1, read on the forward strand.
AGCGGCACTGGCCAGGGCGAATCCTCAGGATATTGATCGGGCTTGGGGGGCGGTCAAGGGGGCTAAATTTCCCCTCCTTCATACATTTATCTCCACCTCTGACATCCATCTCAAGCACCAGTTGAAGATGACCAAGGATGAGGTTATCCAGATTGCTGCCCAATCAGTGGCGAGGGCAAAGCGGTTTACCCCGAATGTTGAATTCTCGGCCATGGATGCCACCCGAAGTGATGTTAAGTTTCTTGCTGCGGTGATCGAAGCTGCCATCCGATCCGGGGCCACCACAATCAATATTCCCGATACAGTGGGCTATGCGATTCCCTCTGAGTTTGGAGAACTGATCCGAACTCTTCGGCAAACGGTAAAAGGAATAGAAAAGATCACTCTGAGCGTCCACTGCCACAATGATCTTGGCCTGGCCGTTGCCAATTCCCTCGCTGCGATCCAGAACGGCGTAAGACAGGTGGAGTGCACGATCAATGGGATCGGGGAGAGGGCAGGAAATACCTCCCTCGAAGAAGTGGTCATGGCCATCCGTACACGGAAGGATCTGTTCCCGTTCTATACCCAGATTGCTCCCAAGCATATCTTTACCACCAGCCGTTTGGTTTCAAAGATCACCGGGATGGTCGTCCAACCCAACAAGGCCGTTGTCGGTTCGAATGCCTTTGCCCATGAATCTGGGATTCATCAGGATGGTGTCCTCAAGAAGAAACAGACTTATGAGATCATGACACCCGAATCCGTGGGAATCCCTAAATCCTCTCTCGTCCTGGGGAAACTCTCCGGACGTCACGCTTTCAAAGATAGGCTGAAGGATTTAGGGGTTCGGCTTTCAGAGAAGGATTTTCAATTGGCCTTCACCCGATTCAAAGAGTTGGCAGACAAGAAGCGTGAGATTTATGATGAGGATCTCGAGTCGATCGTGGTGGAAGAGATCCTCCGGATGCCCCATCGTTTCAAGCTCATTTATCTCAATGTCATCGCTGGAAACGTCACCGTTCCGACTGCCACGGTCAAGATGGAAGTAGATGGAAAAGTCATTCAGGAGGCGGGATTTGGCGATGGGCCGGTGGACGCCACTTTTAAGACGATCAAGAAGATCACCCGTACGAGATCGAAGCTCCTTCAGTTTAACATCAACGCCATCACCGGTGGAACAGAGGCCCAGGGAGAGGTGACCGTGAGGCTGGAAGAGAAAGGCCAAGCAGTGATTGGCCAGGGTGCGGATACGGACGTGATCGTAGCCAGTGCCAAGGCCTATATCAATGCCCTGAACAAAATTGAATTCAAAAAAAAGAAGTTGGTGGTGATGTAGCTGGCAAAGCGCATAGTGGGCAAAATCCCAAATTACAAATTCCAAATAAGCTCAAAATTCCAATTTCAAATGACCAAACAGATTTTGTTTCGAATTTAGGTGATTGGGATTTATTTGAGATTTGGTGCTTGGGATTTGGTGCTTTTCTTGACGCTATGCGCCATGCTTCATCTCAGACAGAGGAATATGAAAACGAAACAACCGATGACGATTACAGAAAAGATACTGGCCTCCCATGCCGGGAAGAAAGAAGTTTCTCCTGGCGATCTGATCGATGCTCGGGTCGATCTGGCCCTCGGCAATGATATCACCGCGCCCCTTGCCATCCAGGCCTTTGAGGAGATGGGGGCGAAAAAGGTATTTAATCGTGAGCGTGTTGTGTTGGTCCCTGATCACTTTACGCCTGCCAAGGACATTCTCTCTGCCCAACAATGTAAAGTCCTCAGAAACTTTGCAAAGGCCCATCGCCTCACCCATTATTTTGAGATCGGCGAGGTGGGGATCGAACATGCCCTTCTCCCTGAGAAAGGGTTGGTCCTGCCAGGGGATGTAGTCATCGGGGCTGATAGTCACACCTGTACCTATGGTGCACTCGGGGCCTTTTCAACCGGGGTGGGCAGCACAGACCTTGCGGCTGTGATGGCTACTGGAAGGCTCTGGTTTAAAGTCCCAGAGAGTGTCAAGTTCATCTTTTATGGAAAGCTGAATCCGTGGGTTTCTGGAAAGGATCTTATTCTCTTCACGATCGGGCAAATCGGCGTTGACGGAGCCCTCTACCAGGCAATGGAATTTACCGGAGATGCAATCACAACACTACCCATGGAGGGCCGATTCACAATGGCTAATATGGCAATTGAAGCCGGAGGAAAGAGCGGCATTTTTGATCCGGATCGGATTACCCTTCAGTACATCAAGAAGAGGGCGATGAGACCTTATAAACTCTACCATAGTGACCCTGACGCCAAATACAGAGAGGTGCATGAATACGATGTCTCGAAGATCAACCCACAGGTCTCACTTCCTCATATTCCTTCCAACGCCAAAGATGTAAGGGAGGTTGGAAAGATCGAGATCGATCAGGTGGTCATCGGCTCCTGCACCAATGGCCGTCTTGAAGACCTCCGCGTGGCAGCAAAGATTTTGAAAGGGAAAAAGATCGCGCCTTCGTTGAGACTGATCGTTATTCCCGCCACTCAGGAAATCTACCGGCAGGCATTGAAGGAAGGCCTGTTTGAGATATTTCTTTCGGCCGGTGCAGTGATCAGCCCGCCCACGTGCGGCCCTTGTCTTGGGGGTTATATGGGTGTTTTAGCAGAAGGAGAGAGGTCATTGGCCACGACGAATCGCAATTTTCGCGGAAGGATGGGCCATGCCCAGAGTGAGGTTTATCTCGCAAGCCCAGCCGTGGCGGCCGCCAGCGCAGTTAAAGGAAGAATCTGTCACCCTGAAGAAGTGTTAAGAAAATAAATGCCGCTGATTCCCCTCCCCCTTGACGGGGGAGGGTTAGGGTGGGGGTAAAAGGTAGGCTTAGTCCCCCTCCCCTTCATCCCCTCCCGCCAAGGGAGGGGAGAGTATTGTGTTAGGAAAATACCATGAAACTTGAAGGAAGAGTTTGGAAATTCGGATCGGACGTGGATACAGATGCGATCATTCCTGCCCGCTACCTCAATCAGACGGATGCGGGAGAATTAGCCAAGCATGCGATGGAGGATGAGCGGCCTGAGTTTAAGAAAGAGGTCAAACAAGGCGACGTCCTGGTAGCCGAAAGGAATTTTGGTTGCGGATCATCCCGGGAACATGCTCCTCTTGCCTTGAAGGCAGTGGGAATCTCGTGCATCATCGCAGAGAGTTTCGCTCGCATCTTCTACCGAAATGGATTTAACCAGGGGCTCCCTCTCCTCGAATCTTCGGAGGCGTCGAAGGAGATACAAGATGGCGATCAAGTTCAAATCGATCTGACGACCGGAGAGATTTTTGATCTGACACAGCAGAAGAAATTCTTTGCAAAACCCATCCCACCCTTTATGCAGGAATTGATCGAGGATGGCGGATTGATCCCGCATCTCCGGAAAAAGGAAACCAGGAAGAGATGACCCTGAAGGATACATGAATATATACAAATTTCTTGGCGGCTGAATGAAATCCTAAATGCATATAAGCAAGTCCGGCCCCATTTCCTCCCCCTTATCCCGGAATCCAACGACAGCATCACTTTGACAGCCTGTGCGTACGTGCTTATATTTATATAATCAAGAAGGTAATCCAATGAACCGAAAGCTATTAAAATGGTTTATGATTGTATTGTTCTTGATATCAGCCCTGACCGGGTGTTTTATACGTCATGACCGGGATTACTACTGGGATCGCGATGATCGGCACTATCATGATCGGTATGATTGGCAACATCACGATCGGGACGATATGCACCATAGGTACTAACGAATTTTCCTCCCTCTGACTCTGAAAAGAGTCGGAGGCAACGGACCCGTCCTCCTCATCATCGAATGCAAAAATGGTCGACCCTGTCTCTGGATGTGACGAGTGGGAAAAATTTTCAATCCATACAAGATTCGCTAATCCCTTAAAGCAGGCCCTTGGTCGTGCATCTCAGCAAGAAGTGAAATTGGGAAGTCTGGCTCTGATAATCCTTTTGGAACGAGAACATGGGAATTGGAAAAAGATCTCCCTTTACCGATCGGGGATAAAAAAAGGAATGGATACTTTCAAAAATCTAAAGAGGCTGATTAGATTGGGATGAGTTCACTAAAACTTTTTTCTATAAATAGAAACGCCCTCTTTCCTCCGCAAAAAACAAGATCATTTATGCTGACTTAAGCAAGTTGTTTTAGAACCAACGTCCCCTTATTCTGCATCTCGGAGATGGATAGCCACTATGGGCGATCGGAGACGGAAGGTTTATCGATTGTGAGGTGGTGCTTTCCTGCCTCTCAAATAACTGAAATAGACGTTGATCCTTTTATCCAGCGGGTGACGTCACGACGGATCCGTATGGAGAAGAGGCGGCGATTAGAGGAGGTCTGGGAGAAAGCGGGAGAGTCGATTGGCTGTGAGACAGTGCCTGGAGTGGAGCATGAGGCAAAGGTAATGGTGGAGGGGCTGAGGCAGATACGAGAGACGATCAAGGAGACGGAAGACAAAATTCAGGAACTATGCGAACAATTCTCGGAATATCGGCCCCTGTTGAGCATTCCTGGCTTTGGTCCTGATGTATCGGCCAAAGTCTTAGGAGCGATAGGAGATCCGGATCGATTTCAGAATGGAAAACAAGTGCTGAAGCAGTCCGGGTTAGACCTCAGTGCGAATCGGAGTGGAAAGAATTCGGACAAGGCGATTCCAGAGATTTCCAAGAGAGGCAAGGCCGATCTTCGCTATGCACTATATCAGGCGGCCCTGATTGCCTCGACGAGGAATCAGGATTTTATGCGCTACTATACGAGGAAGCTTCGTGGCCGGGAGAGAGAAAAAGGGGTTCATATGAAGCTGCGAGTGAAGCTATCGGCCAAAATGCTTCTGATCGCATGGACCTTAATGAAGAAAAAGGAGGCGTTTAATCCGGCTTATCTAAACGCCGAATGAAACCATTTGTCATTTTCGACGAGAGAGCCGAGAACCAACGTGGAGGCTCATTGGAGACCTCGTGCGGGACAATGCTGGGCCTCTCGCTGAACTTTGGAATCTGGATAAAGGATGATAGGCGGTCCCGCTTTGGCGGGACACACCGGATAATGATAACGCTGAGATTCAGAGTTCGTTATGGGCGAGAGATTCGTCGAAACCAAAACAACAGACTCTCTGAAGTGATTTGACGGGAGAAGTGTTCTCAGCAACAAGCGATCATTTAGAATCTGTTGTTTTTAAAGGTTTTATTTTTTCTTACTTTTTCTCTTGACAGAAGCAATATAGGATGTCCCCTTTATAGGACAGAACGTGATGTTACGACATTAAGTTCAGCAGCGAAGCGGTTACAGATAAGGTCTAAGACGGGCTTGGATTTATCGGAGAGAAAGTTATGAGAAGCCGCTCCCTAAATTTCAATATTGCAACCCCGACCCGAGACCCCCCCTCATAAATTTAAGAAGTCTCATCAAGGTTACTTAAATAACTTAAGAACGTCCCCATGGTTCCTCCTGCTCTTGTAAGACCTCCATCCGTCCCTCCCCTTCTGCCCTTTGCTGGGTACACCAGAAAGTAACCTTGGGCTCGTTCCGATTGTCCGAGGGTATGCCGTTATCTTTACCACAGTCAGAGAATACTATAGTCTGTAGATTTTTAGTCTACACTGATAGAACATATATTTTGTTCTAACTCGCAAAGGAGAGATGATTATGACCCCGGAAGAGGCTTTTGGTAAAGTTCTCAAAGAAATCCGGCATGAGCGTTCTCTTTCACAGGAAGAACTTGGCTTCGAGAGTGGCTACCACCGAACGTATATCAGCCTCCTTGAACGGGGGAGAAAGAGTCCTTCTCTAAATACGATATTTCAGTTGGTTGCTGCCTTAGGAGTCTCACCTTCTGAGATTCTCCGCCGAACTGAAGCTCGAATTAGTAAACTCAGCAGAAGAGGTAGCGGAGAAAGGAGAAAGACGAGATGAAAATAATTAGAGTTGAGCGCTTGATCGATGCCGGGGAATTTTCTGGCACTGAAACATGGAAGACGATAGAGAAGCATATCATGGACGCTATCAAAGCTATAGAATGGCCACCTGGCTCAGGTTCCTTCACACTTTACGACCAACCAGGTAAGGCCAGAGGCGAAGGGAGTGGTGTGAAACCAATCAAAGATGCTTGTATGGCCTATTTGAAGTCTCTTGGCTGGACCCTCGAAGCATCAGTTGATATTGCTACTTTGAAACACCCGGGTCCCATGGATGCTACCTACCCAGTCGGGGACCGCCTTTTTTGTGCAGAGTGGGAGACAGGAAATATATCTTCAAGTCACCGTGCAGTTAATAAGATGGCCTTAGGGATTCTTAAGAAGGTCCTGATAGGTGGTATATTGATTCTACCGACAAGGGGGATGTACAAATACCTTACAGATCGGGTCGGCAACTTCCCTGAATTGGAGCCCTATTTCCCCCTTTGGAAGGCTTTGAAAGTAGAGGAAGGGCTTCTTGCTGTTATTGCAATTGAACATGACGCAGTGAGCCAATCTGTGCCTCGTATCCCGAAAGGTACAGATGGTAGAGCTCTTCAATAATTGGATTAGCTTCGCTGCAACATGACAATGAATTCGGTTCTCATGGTATTCGCCATTCCAGTTATTTGGCGACTGAGTTTCCGAATAAGGTGTAAACCATGTGGTTTTCCGAGTTCGACCAATAGCTCATCGATACCCTTCACCTCATCAGCAGATACCTCAAGAATCTTACTTAATTGATTGTTATTTGTCCCTACGACAATTGTGCATATCCGACCTGGCCGCAGTACCCGCGCACATTCGGAAAGTATCTTTTCCATATCTGTCTTATATAGGTCAAATTTTTGCCGAAGAGTCCTTCCTCTTAAACCGATCATTTCTTCTCGAAGTTTGTCAATGTCAGTACCCAGAAAACTTAGGTGAAAGGAATCGTTCTCTAGATAGTCGATAGCAAAACTGTAAGGCGGGGAAAAAATAATACCTTCAATACAGGAGTCTTGAATAGACAGACCCCGAGCATCTCCTTCCAGGGCTTTTGACTCGGCGAGTTCTGATTCTGCTCCAGCAAGCACGAGTTGAATCTTTTCTGCCACGAATAAGTAGCGTTCAAGGATAGCACGAAATTGATCATAAGGAGACTTTCGGTCACTTCTTTCCGAGTATCCAGCTCCATCCAAATAAGCCAGAAGGAGGAAATTATAAACTTCCGGTATCTCACATCCTTCGGGAAGATCTCCTCTACTTGCAGACCTCGCTACGTATTTGTCACCTGAGTCCTTTATGGAAAACAGGTCTCCAGAGTCTCTTTCAAAGCGTTTCTTACTGCCTTGTTTTGGCCGACCGGCCAGTCTCACGAAATGGTCATACACTGACCTACAATTTTTCAGAGCTTCACGCACAGGGGCCAGCGGAACGGTCAGCGCATCTATTTTTACCTGAGTCATAAATTGACAAAAAGGACTTGCATCGACTCCAATAGACTTGATCCCCATAAGTTTTGCTTCTATGAGGACAGTTCCAGACCCCATCATTGGGTCGAGAACCGTATCCCCGGGTTTTAGACCCATTACGTTGATCACCCCTTTAATCATCTGGGGATGGAATTTGCCTCGATAAGGGAATAAACCGTGGGTTGCGTACCCGGTCTTAAACTGATTTGTATGGAAGAACGAGCGTAACCTTGAAGAAGAATGCTGAGGTAATCGAACTGGTTCACCACTGCACATAAGGAAATGTCTCGTTAATGTGTCGCCAACCCTAGCGAAATAAGCTCCGTTCCGAATGATTTGCTCATCGGTCAGAATCTTGCTTTCATAATAAGCTAATTCCAGTTCATAAACCTCGTTCAACTGGGGCACGAGCTCAAGGTGCTTGGGAAAAAGATTATCTTTAGTTCCGCGAGACAAAATGCCAGTAATGTTCTCAGTTTGATAGGATGCCTCCTCTTCCTTTATAAGTGAAACCTGTCTACTATGCGATCTTTTCATCCTGGTTTATTCCCCGTTGCCTATTCAATCTGGTCTTCTCTATCTCTGCAATTTAATATCATTAACAAAGCTCTTTTGCAAGGAGATTAGAGGAGGGCGTAGGTTCTAAAACAAAGAATTTGGCATCAGAGTTGCTACATGCTGCGAAATCAACCGAAGCATGTGCATCTGTCGCTCGAAAAGTCTCTATTCGGATTTACGCATTCCTGCATAGCCAACGCGGTAGCCTCCTGCGTAGGCGGAGGAAATGGAAACTGGAAAAAGGTCTCTCTTTACCGATCGGGATAAAAAAAAGGAATGGATACTTTCTAAGAATCTAACAAACCTGATTGGATTGACATAAATAGAAATGTCCTTTTATTGATTAATTTATAATTTTATGGACGTCTCTCCTTTCCAACGAAATCAGATGAAGAGACATTCGTACGGTTCTTCAAAGTTACTTAAATAACTTAAGAACGTCCCCCTGGTTCTGTCAATTTAGCTGAAAACTCAAGCCACTCCCTGTGGTTCGTAAGTATGTCTCGTCTTACGCGGATCAACCATTGGCGGGTGGTCACTCCGTTGAGAAGGTCCCGCCTAAGAGGCAATGAGCAATACTTCTTGGACATTAAAAGGAATTCCTTTTCCTTCCGCGACATGTTTGCCTGAACCATGTCAACCATGTCGAAGAGCTTGAGATATGTAGTGAAGAGCAAGGCCAGATAGTCCCACCTTGAGTCGTCATATTTGAGATTCTCAGCGAGATCAATTTCATTCTGGAAATGGGCAACTTCTGGGCAAGGGTTTCCAGAGTAAAACTCGCAGACAGACATTGCATTCAACAGGAATCTCACTAATAGCTCCTTATTGATTTTTGTGTCGGGATCTCTAGGAAAATCATCAGGCCCGTAGTGAGGCAATGGTTCGGTAAGACCTTTGCCTAGTGAAATGTTATCACCGCCCCAAAAGTCACTGGCATCCCTGAAGCTGCTACCTATTCTGCTTTTTATCCGACGGTACCATTTTTCTTCCCCATTAACTTTTCGATTGACGGCCCACAGCAAGAGATCACAACACTGAACTCCTGCATTGGATTTGTCCACAATCGTGAATGAGACTTCAGGGAAGGGGGGGGTGAGGATTTGTTTTAATAGTTCCAGAAATTTTGTATTTCCTTCTAGTCCATAGTGTCCGAGGGACTTCAAAAGGAATCCCCTCACGTTTTGCCTCAACTAAAACCAAGTTTCTTTTTCCATATGTAAGTAGAAAATCCAAATATCCCTCGTGAACGGGTACTTCCCTGCTGAAAGTATCTTCAGGCCAGCCTAAAGCTTCCTTTAGTATCCGGTCGATGACCTTTGCTCTGGTGTCCGCTTCGCTCACTTGCCCTCTCTTCTTACAGAAATCGCCAAAAGTAGTGTAGATTTCTGACAGAACGCTTAGGCCTTGATCTGGATCTATCATACCCCTCTGCACCCTGGTAGTTTTGGGGGCCATTCTATCTGCTCTTGATAAAATAATCAATGAGAAAAATGCATCTTATTTAGACCCACCTGTAGCCGTCTTGGCCTTGGGGAAAATACCTATCATTTAGATAGAGTAGGCGAGCGGGGCGTTGTTGACTGAGTTGACTTATTCAGATCCAATCATTCGTGGGGTTTTTTCAAAAGCTAAAAGGGGACAACTGTATTACTTAAATTCAAACATGAACGCAGCGCTCGCCGATGCAAATGAAGGGAACAGGGTGTCAGCTCGTTTAAATATGACAGATTCGATCTTGGGTAATTTGACATAACAGCGGAGTGATAGTATAATGGTAGCAAAATGGTATCGGAGGTCGGTGATGGCTGCTTTGTTGATAAAAAATATTCCCCGCGAATTGCATAAGTGGTTAAAACGCGAAGCGGAACGAAACCGTCGCTCCATGACTCAACAGGCGATTGTGGTTCTTGAGGAGAGGATGCGGCGTTTTCGGCCGGTGAGGTTTCCGCTTCCCGTGCAGACCCGGACGGTCCTGACGGCGGAATTTATCGATCGAGCCAAGCGCGAAGGTCGTGTATGATCGTTGTGGATTCGAACATCGTCGCGGCGCGAAACCTAACAAGTTCTCTGACAGCTGAAGCCAAACAGGTTGAAGAAAAGGATCCCGTATGGATTGTCCCTGTCCTATGGCGATACGAATTCCAGAATATCCTGGCCTTCGCGATCAAAGCGAAACAAATCAAGCCGGAACAAGCTTTGGATACTTGGGGAAAGGTTTCGAAGGTCCTGATTGAGAACGAATGCGAACCTTCTGCGTCCAAGGTAATCGACCTCGTCGCACAATACGGGATCACCGCCTATGACGGGCAGTTTATTGCCGTAGCCCTGGAGATGGGAATTCCATGCTTGACCGAGGACCGAGAACTACAGGAAAAATTTCCCGGTATTGCGATTTCAATGGTTGAATTCCTGAAGCCCGAATCTACCCCCGAGCCTACATATGTCGTTCGGGAAGCCAAGGCGAGGTATCGCAAGAGGAAAAGGAGATAGGGAGACGCGATGTTGAGGAGAATGAATCATGCATAAAAAGGTTCATTATTTAAATCGCAGAGCACAGAGATCAAAACTGAATGTTCAGGGCCGGGGACGGGAAGGAGGCGAACGTGGATTCTAATACAACTTACTAATCAGTCCAAAATTGTATGGACGTGAAAGATTAACAAAGAATATTTTCAAATCTCCCCAATAATACCCTCCCCCTTTGATGGGGGAGGGCGGGGGTGGACAAGACGAAGACCTTTTTGGTCCCCCCTCCCCTTCGTCCCCTCCCACCGTGGGGAGGGGATATTTTTGGAAGAATATGTCTAATCAATTATGGACTCATTAGTAAGAGAAGTTTTGAGGCCACCCCGGGGACATTCTCGAAAAATTACACTTTAAGAAATTGATAGGTCTTTGGCCGATCCCTCAAGGATTTTAGAAACCTGCTGGAGTTTTGGAAAAACAAAATTGGGCTTCAAAAAAGGGGGGAGATTGCTTTATCCCGGATGAGCGCCTTGCTTTCTAATTTCTTGTCAACTGCCGGTATTTGATCCGGTGGGGCTGATCCGCCGCAACTCCAAGACGACTCTTTCGGTCGGCCTCGTACTCGGAATAGTTTCCTTCGAACGAGACAATGTTGCTCTCACCTTCAAAGGCCAGAATATGGGTGGCGATACGATCGAGGAACCACCGGTCATGGCTGACCACCACCACGGAGCCCGCAAAGTTTTCGAGGGCCTGCTCCAGTGCCCTCAGGGTATTCACATCCAGGTCATTTGTCGGCTCGTCCAGAAGAAGGACGTTCGCTCCTTCCTTGAGCATTCGTGCGAGGTGGACGCGGTTTCTCTCTCCCCCAGAAAGGACCCCAACCTTCCTCTGCTGATCGGCGCCCGAGAAATTGAAGCGGGCCACATAGGCCCTTGAATTGATCTGTCTGCTGCCAAGCTGGATGGTATCCTGTTTTTCGGAGATCACCTCCCAGATGGTCTTCTCCGGATCGAGGATGTCGCGGCTCTGGTCGACGTAAGCCATTTTGACCGTTTCGCCCATTCGTATCGTTCCGGAATCCGGGTTTTCCTGTCCTGTAATCAATCGCAAGAGCGTGGTCTTGCCTGCACCGTTCGGACCGATAATCCCGACGATCCCGCCGGGTGGAAGCGAAAAGGAGAGATTCTCCATCAGAATCCGATCCCCATATGCCTTGGTGACGCCACGGCTTTCAATCACGACGCCTCCGAGCCGTGGTCCAGGAGGAATATAGATTTCGAGCTCCTTCGCCACCTTTTCACTCTCGTCTGTAAGGAGGGTTTCGTAAGAGGTGATTCGGGCTTTCGATTTCGCATGTCTTCCTTTTGGCGACATCCGGATCCACTCCAGCTCCCGCTGCAGCGTCTTCCGACGCTCGCTCTCCGCCTTTTCCTCCAGCCTGAGGCGATTCTCTTTCTGCTCAAGCCATGAAGAGTAGTTTCCTTTCCACGGAATGCCTTCCCCCCGGTCGAGCTCCAGAATCCATCCGGCAACATTGTCAAGAAAGTAGCGGTCATGAGTCACAGCGATGACCGTTCCGTCGTATCGCTTCAGATGCTGTTCAAGCCACGCCACGGTCTCCGCATCGAGATGGTTGGTCGGCTCATCCAGAAGCAGGATGTCGGGCTTTCGCAGCAGGAGCCGGCACAGGGCCACGCGCCTTCTCTCTCCGCCCGAAAGGACCTTCACCGGTGTATCGCCTGGAGGGCAACGGAGGGCATCCATGGCCATTTCGAGGCGTGAATCGAGGTCCCAGGCATCGAGGGCATCGAGTTTCCCCTGTACTTCACCCTGTCGCTCGATGAGGCGATTCATCTTCTCTTCCGAAAGAGGTTCGGAGAACCTCTCGCTGATCCGGTTGAATTCTTTTAGAAGGTCGACCATCTCCTGAACCCCCTCTTCCACCACCTCCTGCACCCTCTTGGTCTCGTTGAGTTTGGCTCTTGTTCAAGAAAGCCGATGGTGAAACCGGGCGTGAGGATCGTCTGTCCGTTGAATTCTTTATCGACATCGGCCATGATGCGCAGGAGAGAACTCTTCCCGGAGCCGTTGAGACCGATCACGCCGATCTTGGCTCCGTAAAAATAAGATAGGGAAATGTCCTTCAAAATCGACCTTTTTTCGTGATACTTGCTCACGCCGATCATGGTGTAAATGATTTTCTGTGATTCGTTCGCCATTTCGCTTTAAATGCTCCCCCTTCTCGTCCGGGGCCTCCCGGAATGAGGCATCAAAGATTCCACCTTTAATCTTATGAATAAAAACTTACTAAATCAGGAAGAGGACGTCAATGCGAAATGGAATGGAATAGGGTTTGAGGCTCACATCTTGACTTGTTATTTATTCTGGTCGAAGTGCATGAAGGTATTGATCGAAGGCGTATTCTTACTCCAGTGATATGTCCTGAATAGGATCAACCTGAGAGACACTGTCGAATTATATATGACGAGGGTGACAAGTAGATGGGGAGACGCGAAGACAGAATTTTCCGAGTAAATATAGCAGGGCAAAGCAAAGGGAGCAAGGTCAGACCTGGATACAGGATGGAAGCAAAACCAACCTGGAGAGCGATCAGCGGTTAGTATCGACCTGCTCTTCTTTTTCTTCAATCAGTTTACTTTTCTTCTCTGAGCCTGAACCGACAAGGATCGTGACGATATAAAACAATCCCACTAGGACAAGACCGATGGAGAAAATACTGAAAAACAGCTTCGGTTTCCGGACCATGAGGTAGAGGAGGCCCAGCACAATAACGATGGCGATTATCGCATGGTTCTGAGCAAAGGAAACAATGCTGTTCACGAATCCTGAAAAATCCACGAGGCCTCCCTGCTATAAGGCATTATACCATCAGCAAGGTCGATTGCCCTTCTTTCCAAATCCCGTACGATCAGGTGCTGCAAAAGTCTGAGTATGTCTAAGTGAGACACCCAGGGCACCGGGTCAGATCAAGACTTAAAAATACTCACATAGAAAACAACGTCTCCTGGGTTCTTCTGCGGCTTTATGTCCTGATCATCATTCGCCGTATAGAGTGGTCTCGATTTGTTCCCTCGACCGAATCTCTCCTGCCAACTTTTGGGCAGCCTTTCTGTCCTCATACTTGCTGACAAGTACCCTATAGATAGGGGACCTGTCTTTCGTGACGCCCGGCTGGGTAAACGCATCGTATCCTTTTTCCCGAAACGTCTTCGTGAGGGCCTGTGCCCTCTCTTCATTCTTGAAGGCTCCCAGCTGGACGGAGTAGAGCGGTTTGCGCGGTGGTTGGGACGGGGACTCCGATGAGACCGAAGAGGGCTGCTCAAGTGGTGTGGATGGTACTGAGGATGCGGGCACAGAGGCGTCTGCAGCGTTCCTCGCAGGGGGCAACTGCGATTGCGATCCCGCCTTAGGAACTGCCGATGGAACTCTCACGGGAGCTACTATTGCCGGAGAGGGCGGAACCTTCCGGGTTGGCATGAACTCCTGATAAGCCAGATAACCCGTTCCGGTAATCACCATGAGGACCACGATGCCAATCGCCGGCAGAAGAAAGGCAGGGCGTTTTTTCTCCGCTCTCCCGACGGTCCGTGGCGAGGCGGGCGGTTGGTTTTCTTTGGGGTGCTTGGAAGGAGGCGTCTTGCCCAAAATCGCTCCTGTCTTCTCGGTAAGCTTTTCCGGATCGAATGTCAGTTCCAGAAAATCCACGATCCCGTAATCCTTGAAGTACTGGGAGCCCAGTGCTTTTTTCAGGGATGCGAGAATAACGATAGGGACCTTTGTTAAGAGCGGAATGTCATGAATTGCCTTGCAGGGTTCGAGTCCTGTCGGGCTCAGCTCAGGGGGCCTGATGTAGATAAGCGAAGGCCTGAGCAATTCGGCCATTTCAGCATTCACATCTTGGCTTGAGACGGGATAGATCAGGTAGTTCTCTGCCTCGAGAGTGGTGGTCATTCTCTGATCCATGTCCTGGCCTGCGTCTATGACGAGTATCGTTTCACCTGCCATAAGTTCTCTCGGGGTCGTACGAAGGGCCGACGCCTCATGCCTTCAAGCATCGGCATAGACTCAAAGTGTTTCCCAATATTTGGACGGCATGTCCTGGGCAAGCTTGAGCGCGCCGTTCGCGCCTGCAAAGAGTGGGTCTGCAACGCGGGTGACCTTGCAGGTGCCGTATTCCTTCAAGGCATCCTGCAGGTACTCGGCAATACCTCTGATAAGGCTCCCTCCGCCCGCAAGAACGATATTGTTCTTGATCTTCATCTGGAATTCGGGATCAAACCGGGCGATCATCTCGGTCGTGGTCTCGACGAGTGACGGCAGCATACTCTCGCAGGCCCGCCGGATCTCATCCTTGATGTCATGCATGACCGGCTTGCCATCCACCGGCAACTCTACGCGAATCTGTTCATGGATGTCCCGCACAAAACTGAATTTCTCCTTAAACTGCCGCACCATGTTCTTGTTGAATTTTGAGTTTGGATATTTCTCGATGAGATAATTGAAGAGCTGTTCGTCGATATAGTCGCCCGCCGTGAGGATCGTCCTCTGGTCTTCTTCGGAGGGAATCGTCCCATGCATGATGCAGAAATCGATGGTCCCGGCACCGATGTCGATGATGAGTGCGTCGTTCAGCAGATTCATTCCGTAGGCGATCGCAAAAGGCTCCGATACCACCATGAGGGTATGCACATATTCCGCAACCGCCCTCCGGATCGCGAGCTTGTTGACTTTTAGCGATTCGGCGGGCACCCCAACCACCGCATGAATCTTCTGGCCGGGCTCAGGCTTTGCAAGATCGATAAGATGTCTGATGATTTCCTTGACCGCCCTCTCGCTGCTTTCGATCCCTTCCTTGATGATGCCTCGTTCAAGGGGCCTGCAGAAATCGAGGGAAAGCCGGTGCTGCAAAGCCTCGGCTCCGAAGAGTACCGGTTTGCCGACGACCTGCTCCGCGATGAAGTCCTTCGGCCAGCCGACGTAGCTCTCAATCCATTCCCGGATACCATGACTCGAAGAGATCGCACTTCGTGATGTTCCAAGATCGATGCCGACAAACAGGACATTTTCTTGCTTCTGCTCATCTTTTGGCTTCATGGGTAAGGGCTCCTTTATTGAGATAATCGAAAATACCGGCTGCAAGATACCTGGCAATATTCTCTCTGTGACTTTCAGAGCTGAGTTCCCGCTCCTCTTCGCGATTGCTGAGGCACGAGACCTCTGCCAGCACGGCGGGTACGTCCACTCCGAGAAGGACCACGAAAGGTGCCCTCTTTACGCCGTGGTTTTGTATGTCTTCACTATGTTTTCTGCTGTTCAGAAACAGATTTGCCTGAATGGATTCTGCGAACTCTTTGGACTCCTGAAGCTTCATGGTCTTACCAAGCCTTTCCATGACTTCCTTGAAATCGCTCAGCCCGTATTCCAACCCTGTGTTTTCTTGCTGGGCGAGCCTGAGTGTTTTTTCGTCGTTGGAAGGTCCAAAATAATACGTCTCAATGATGTTAATGGGTTTGCGCGGCAAGTAATTGAGATGAATTGAGATGAAGAGGTCAGCTTTCGCTTCCTGGGCAAGGGTAACCCTTTTTTGAAGAGGTATTGACGAATCGTCCTCCCTCGTCATGAGCACATGGTAGCGGCCGCTTTTGACCAGATGGGTCTTCAATCTCTTAGCGATATCGAGGGTAATATCCTTTTCCATGGTGCCCATCTTTCCGATGGTGCCCGAGTCGGTCCCGCCATGGCCCGCATCGATCATGATCGTCTTAATTTTCAGGCCAAGCATGCGGCTGAAAGATACATTGTGATTGTTTACAAAGGCAATGAACTCGGAGGTGTTCGCTGTGCTTTCCGAAGAAACGTCTGCCGTGGGAACAAGAGGGTATTCACTCATATCCGGGGTCAGTTCTGCTGAAGCACCTACCGCGGGAACGGGAGCAGGGAGTGTGTTCATATTCGCGGTCTGTTCTGCTGGCGCGAACGAACTGCCCATGTACTGGCCGTGTATCAGAACCGCCAAGACACCGAGCACCGCGGACAAGAGAATTTTCTTCAGGGGGAAGGATCTCCGTCGTGATAGGGCTGGGCGGCCACTACGGAGCATGAGAAGGTTCTCTTCATACACACCACGGAGCATGTTTTGACGAGTTTTGAACTCATTCTTTCCAGTAAAGATGGAAATCATGGCACGATGAAGCCTTAATTAAGTTATAGGCCAAGATTCGATTCAAATATATTGGGCAAGGCCTCTTGAACCGTTTTGCGACGAACCAGTTTTTCTTCTGGCTCCTCAAGAGACACCGGTTCCCTTAAGAAATTCTAAAAAGTTTAATAAGCATATATTATACCAAATTTTGGACGCTTGCAAGCTTTTGTTTTTTAATAGTTTTTTCAAAATAGAGTATGGCGAAGTGCCGAATTTTGTGGCTCAGTTTGAGCGCATGGCAAAAAATTGTCCACATTTAACCCCAAGGGCTGGCCTGTAAGATTGGGGACTCCATTAAAGGGCACCTTCAAAAAAAATGCCTCCCCATTCAATTATGTCTGATGCTCGCTCCCAGAAGTATACTCGACATTTGTCACTTTATTAATTTTTCGAGGTTTGGGCATCAGGGCGCACTTTTGAGAAGAAAGTAGTTGACAAGGGGATGACAAAAATGGTAGATTGTTCGAAAGTCATGAAACAGTTGAACATTACAAAAGTCTTCAGGGCCTTGTCAAATGAGCAGCGGCTAAAGCTTTTTAAGATGATCTATGACTGTCAAATGGAGAACCGTTCAAATAAAGGTTCTAGCTGTGCTGCGGGTGTCGATAAAGCGTTTACCAAGGCGTGCAAGCATTTGAGTATTGCCCGGTCTACGGTTTCCCACCATATGAAGGAATTGGAAAATGCCGGCTTGATTTCCACAACAAGGAATGGGCAATCCTTTACCTGTGAAATAAATATGGATGCAGTAAAGGCAATACGGCAATTCTTGGGGTAAATTTTTTTTGGGTTAAAAGTTCGATACTATTAGAACTTTCTAACTAACCCATCATGATTTTTTGAAAGGAGTGGTCTTATGTCACTTTTGTCACTGTTCTCGCTCGCGGAGCTATCAGCACTATCACATCTCATCATGCGGATACTTGTCCTCTTGCTGGTGGAGGGTGAATGCGTGCAGCTTGTCCAGCAATCAAGCGGTAGGCCTGCAGTGCTGATCAATTTCATACTAATAGGGATCTATGCTCTCGGATTTATCTTGGGCGCAGCCAAGATAAACATGGGTTATATGATAGGCATGATTGCCGGCGCTATAAACATCATCCTCAAGGTTGCCGTGGTTATTCAGGGACACGAACATTGGCCCCATAGGCCCTATCTGTACATATTCCAGTCCCTTGTGGTCATTTACTTTTGCTATATAGCGTACGAAGGCGCGGCATCCCTTCCATGAGGCTGATAAGTTCCCTCCCCTCGCATTTTGTCGGCGGGGTGGCAGAGAGTTGCGCTCGCTGAAACGCCGAGGGCAACCAGGTCATGGAGTCGGGAAGCTACTCCAGCTTTTTTTCACGAGAGGAAAGATGGTTACATCATAATCTTAGGATAGATAATCACCATTACGCATAGGAGGGGCAGATCTTATGGAGAAGATAATCATACCGGTTTTATTTCTCATATTTCTCATTGCAGCAATAGTTCCAAGAATCATTCAAAAACGAAAAAAAATCGAAACCGTGGGATGTATAGGAATCGATACAAAACTTTTTATTCTTGGAAAATTATCGCTTCTTACATCATTTATATTAATACTTGTTCAGCTGTTTTTTGTTAATCTCTCTCTATTTGAAAAGAAGAGTATCTTTTTATGGATATGCGCAGCGTTACTCGGCATCGGCGTTATGCTCTTCACGCTTGCGATAATCCGCCTTGGGACATTCTCACTTCGTGTTGGACTTGCACAAGAAAATACCTCTCTTCGTACTACTGGTATATACCGTTTCAGCCGTAACCCCATGCTTCTCGGCCTTTACCTGATAGCGCTGGGGTCGGCTATTTATGTACAGAATCCGATTAACTGGATACTTGTAATGGTAGCATTGATTGTTCATCATAAAATCATTCTTGCGGAAGAAAATTTTTTACATAAGCAATTCGGAAACCAATGGCTTGAGTACCGGAACAAGGTGCGGCGGTACATTTAAAATTTGAAAAGTTGGCTGTCACCGGCTTTGAACAGTCTATATACTTTATGGAGTCGTGCTACTTTCCTAAAGCAAAAGGGTCAGCCTGCTGAGATACACTCCATGAATTTAATTTTCTTCAAACACTAGCGAACAATTGTTCGTTATTAAATATTATATCACAAGGAGGAATAATCAATGAATAGTTTAAGAAAAATTCGATCTGAGACCCTGGCGGCGATGTCACACCTTTTACTGCGTGCGCTCTGTTTGCTGATTATTGAATACGAATGTGTACTTTTTTTCCAGCAATCATTGAGAAACCGCGCAGTGATCTTCAATTCTAGTCTGGCGTCTATCTTTGTACTCGGATTTATTATCAGTATGATAAACAGAAGAATCGGGTTGATCATCGGGATGAGCGCTGGGATTTTCAACATCATCGTGAAGATCATAATAGTGGTATCCGGGCATGAACATTATCCCTATTGGCCAATTGTATGGATTACACAGTCTGCGATGGTAACCTATTTTTGTTATAGAGCATTAAAAGCGGAAGCTATACACGTGCAATAATATCAGTCTCCTTAGCAACACCGGGGGGACAAGAACAACAGTCTCATTGACGGGAGGGAGCCCTTTTCTCCCAATCCGGTGGTTTTAGAAGATGTTCATATATCTATCAAAAAGATTTCAGAAGAGAAATTTAATAAGGAATTGTGAAAAGAGTAAAAGGAGGAAAAATGAGATGAGCATTAAAATGAAACCCATAGGTTATGTATCCACTGATGCGAAAGAGATCCCGCGGAGTTGGACCATGTCGGACGTTGAAGGGGCCTTGGTAATGGATGAGACTTATCTGGAGGGCCTCAGAGATATTCAACCAGGTGCCCGAATATATGTGATTTTTCACTTTCACAAGAGTCCCGGGTTCACCTCAGAGTTTATGAGAATCAAGCCCCCCATGCGTGAAAAGAAACTAGGAGTCTTTAGTACTCACTCGCCGTTTCGGCCTAACCCTATAGGCCTCTCCATACTTGAGGTAACCGGAGCAGAGGGTAATGTCATCCGAGTTAAGGGGATTGATATGCTGAATAAAACACCCATTCTGGATATAAAGCCTGAGGCTTGTCAGGAATAGAAGGGGATGTAGAAAATGCCAATTTCACCAGAACTACTCAAAGTAATGAAGGAACGTATGCGGGGAACCATGATGGAATTGATTGGCTTCCTGCCTGTTGAGGTCAGTAAAGAGCGGGTTGTAGCTGAGCTCCCCTTCCGGGATGACCTTACCCAGCCGACGGGACTTTTACATGCCGGGGCCATCCTTACCCTTGCCGATACAGCTGCCACGATCCTTGCAAATCAGAACACAATGCCCAGACCGGGCAAATGTGACCCGTCGCGGTTTGCCATGACGGTACAGCTTAGTGCTAACTTCGTGAGAAACAGCAGCACGAAAAAGATCGTGGCTGAGGCAATTCCTGTTCACGTTGGTCGAAGAACACTAGTGGTTCAGACCACAGTTTGCGATGAGGATGGTAATCTCTTTGCCACAGTGACTACCACCATGATGACTTCAATTGCAACGTGATGCTGTACAAAATTGTAAATTAAGGGAGTGTCACAATGATTTTTAAGGCGTGTTTTAAACTGCGTGGCAAAAATCGGGACAGTGATTGTTCTACTTGAACTGGTGCGGATGTTGATGCTCTTGCCGGTTTTCTTTACGGTTCTGTTTTAAACCTCAAGTTCCAGCAGGGCCATCATTTTCAGCATGAAGGAGGCTAATATGGTAGAAACAGAAAAATCAAAGTCATTTAATACCATATCTTTTCTCAAATGGATATCTATCGGTCTAATATGTGCTCAATTGCTTGTTAAATTCTATCTCGAACTGCCAAAGGCTGCCGAGCTATTATCAACAAATCCATTTGTGTTGGAAACGGCTGGTATTTTGACAGTTGTATGGATTATTCTTGTGCCTCTCTGTGTGTTGAATAATAGAGGGGCTTTTCTTGTTGGTTCAATTTGGGGTATTCTGCATGTTTTTGCTGGTATAGCAACACCCGCATCAGGAACATGCAATCATATTTATTTTGGGCCCTTCGTAGTTGGTTCTCATGGATTGTTAATAACAGTTTTTTGCTTTCTTGTATATAAAAAGCTGAAATGATAGGTTGGCCTGCGGTTCAGGAAGAGTCTGGATTGATCAGCGCTGTATGGCAGAGGTCGGAAATGGAAAGCTTAAACCACCAAAAACAAAATATTGAAGGAGGAAAATTATGGATCAAATAAAATCACCATCCATTTATATTCAAGTCGCTGTAGCTGCATTGCTCTATAATCTATTGCACATGTTTGCTTGGGAGTTACCCATAGCAATAAGGCTCGGCTGGAGGATCAATGTTATTGGGGATGTCTTTATTATTTCAATTTCAACCATGAGTATTATTCTTATATCCTTTAGAAAAAAAATAGGGCTAATTTTGGGGATGATACCTGCTCTCTGGGCGATACTGCTTCAATGGCTTTTAGTATATATCATCTCCGGCTATAGAGAGCCGAATGGCGTTTGGTGGTATCCTATCTTCCCAATTTTTCAAGGCATCATGATTGGGTATTTTTCTATTCTCACATACAGGGACGATAACCTTCAACATGAAAGCGGGCTGGAAATCACGAAGGGGTTAAAATCACCATCCATCTACCTTTACGCTGTCAGTGGCTTCTTGCTGGTGCAAACCGGGCAAAAATTCGTCCGTGAAATGGTTGTAGGATTTCAAGAAGGAGGAATAAGAGGTGTATTAAGTGTCATATTAATACAAACGCATTAAGTAATGTTACATAGCCTACGAATCTTTTGACAAGACCATGAGCGAGTTGTTTTACAAACGACAGACCAAAGATTATCAAGGTTTTCAAACCAACGGTTGGTGGTGGATTCATAGCGAACACTGCGCCAAATCCGTTCTTGCACGTTTAATCCCGGTTGATACGGGGGTAAATATTCGATATGGAGCCTCGGATGTTTTTTAAGAAATTGTTCGATGGGATCGCCTCTGTGCCAGCGGGCCCTGTCGACATAAAGCCAAATGGTATATCCTTTAAGCCTTCCATAGAGGTGGCGCAAAAGTTTGAGAAACCCTTCTCTATCCCCCCGTTTTGTCTGAATCATGCCATAGCGTCCAAGCAAAGGATTGACCCACCCAGAGATATTCAAACGGATACGATGCTGGCTGGTCGTGGGAATCTTAAGACGCTTTCCTTTTTTCGCCCAGCCCCGGCTAAGCCTGGGGTGCATCGTAAAGCCTGTCTCATCCTGGAATACAATTGTCTCTTTTGGCCCCAGGGACTCAAGTTTTTTTTAAAGCCCGCTGGAACTTTCGGGCTTCTTGGCTTTGTGCTTGAAGATAAGAATAACTCGCTCTCTTTAACCGATAACCCAAATGATGCATCCAGCGTTGGGCTTGCCGCACCTTCAGGTTTATCCCGAAAGACCGTTTCAGATGAATCGCAACCGTTGGCCCATCCCATTGAGTCCGGTTTAAACCAAATTCCCGCGGAGACTTCTCTAAGTGTCCCTCCAGCACCCTTTGAATCTTTGTCTCTAACCGTGGAGGCCTTCCCGATCTTGGCTTGGATTTTAAGAACTCTAAGCCGTCTTTGTTCACCCCGTGAATCCATCGGCTTAAACTCATCCGGGTCAACCCTAACACCTCGGTTATCCATCCCGGACGTTGCCCTTCAAGCACCAGGAGTAAGGCGGCTATCTTTATGCCTATCCAAGCCCCTGATATTTGTTCGGCTAATGCTAATAAACGCTCTTTATTGGCCTCTTTATGCTCTAAGATTAATGTGGGATTTTTCATGCCCACATATTAACATAAATAAACTGTTATGTCACTTTATTTAGGACGTTTGTATTAGTTACGCTGATCATGATTGTAGCGGCGGTTATGGTATTAAAAAGAATGAAGTGGGGTGTGGGGTTAGCGCTATTTTCGGGGGTTATAGTGCTGATGCAACCCATCGTATATCACATGATCATGGGAAAGCCTTGCCTTGGCGGGATATGGTGGTATCCAATTTTCACCGCAATTCAAGGTACATTTATCGTATATTTTTCTTTGCTTGCTTTTTTTAATAAAAGGAAAATCACTGATCAAATACATTCATAGTGTGGCTGGCGTCTTGCTATATCCTAAGCAACAATGAGCAGAACCGTCAACAAGGAATGGAATAATAGATTATCATAATGCAAGACCTAACCATCGCTCCTTATGGAGGGGTGATATTATTAGTGAGAGGAGAGAAATTATGGAGAAAGGCGCTGTTGTAATTCTTGCTGTTCTCGTTTTAACGGTTTCAGGATTATTAATGTATTTTTATCTTGATTTCAAATGGGGCACTCAAAAGGTGGATTCATTCTGTCGGAATTTAACTATGAATAAAATTAAAAACCTCGGAACTACAAAGACGCTGGAAATTTTACCCCTGATCGACTGGTATGCAGATAGCAACGATTTGAAGGGCGAAGCGGGGGTGTCTTATCTGGTGAAAACAGATGAATCTCTAATCCTCTTTGATGTTGGCGCAAACTTTAAAAATGAAGACCCATCGCCTTTACTCCATAATATGAAGAAATTGGGTGTAGAACTGGACAAGATAGGTGTTATTGTAATCTCCCACAACCATGTAGACCATGTTGGCGGATTCAAATGGAGTAAAGGAAAATCGTTTTCACTGACAACCAATCAGACTGATTTAGGGGCAAAGAGGGTATATACGCCTGTTCCCATGACATACCCGGGATTAAAGCCTGTATGCGCAGATAACGCGGCAATTATTTCAAAGGGCGTTGCTACTACCGGAACAATCCCGCGCTATCTTTTCTTTAGTGGCTGGACGCCGGAACAGGCGCTGGCAATCAATGTAGAGGGCAAAGGTGTTGTCCTTGTTGTGGGCTGTGGGCATCAGACAGTTCCAAGGTTAATTAAGCGAGCTCGGGAACTCTTTGAGGCGCCGATTTATGGTATAGTGGGTGGCCTTCACTATGCGGTCACAGATAGCAGGATGAAAATACTCGGTATTCCTATCCAGAAGTTATACGGGACGGGTAAACCGCCATGGAACTTTATAACCATGGAGGAAGTAAATAGAGACATAGAAGTTCTAAGGAAAATCAAGCCAGGAATTGTTGCGCTTTCAGCGCACGATAGCTGTGATGCAAGCATAGATGCCTTCAGGAAGGCCTTTCCTTCTGCTTTCAAGGATATTAGGGTAGGTAAAAAGTTGGTGATCGGAGGCTAGCTGAACCAGGGAGGTATTTAAGGAACGTCGTTACCTAAATTGCAAAGAACTTGAAAACGTGGTGAGAATTCAAGAACACATTCTTAGATCACCGCAAGATCAACGATCCTGCGAAAAGGGAAACAGATTCTCAATGCCCAGTGTGAACTCTTGGACGCTAACGGGGGCATCATAGCCAGGGGGATCTCAAACCTGGTGAGATCGAAAATCCCGGCATACGAGCCAGAGAGGATGCAGCTACACTAAGTCAGAACAGGGTCTTGACAGGCTTACCGAGAATACCCAGTTATACCCATCAAATTTTCAGACAAAAAAGAGGAAG
>CAWHBU010000007.1:0-15000 GCA_963827685.1 uncultured delta proteobacterium
ATAGGAGAAAGGTTATATCTATATTTTTTGAAGTCTTTCAGCGATCCAAACCTTAATAATCGATTGCCGCGTTACTCCAAGTCGGCATGCTTCTTTATCCAAAGATTCGATCATCCATTTGGGTAAATCCACATTCACCCTTCTCTGGTCACGGCCAGGTCTGGATGCACGAGACAGGTCCAAGTATTTCGAAATATCTTCCCCCTTATCAAACTTCTTATCCAGTTCTTTAGCTTTCATAAAATTCTATCTCCTCTTTACGCGATCGCCGCACAGATATGATCCTTATCTTATTCTCCCTGTAGGCTACGATAACTGACCAATGTTTCTCACCAATTTTACCAATCACTACGTACCTGGGTTCATCCTCAGTTTTTGCCGGGATTTCTATTCTTTTAGGATCGTCCCAAAGAAATTGGGCCTCCACGAAATCAATCCCGTGTTTTTCTTTGTTCCTTTTACTTTTAGTTTCATCGTATTCAAATTCCATAATTGTATAATAAATATACCATTTTTATCCTATTTGTCAATACTTCTGATCTGTTTTTTTTCATCACTTTCGGGAGTGAAGGGTATGAAGAACTATTTAAGGGAGGAATGGATATTACCCAGTCGCTTCTTAGCATCGGGGTATTGCTGAAAATACCATGGAGTTTATAGCAGGGATATTCACCACAATACCCACAGTTCATAATCTCTTTTTCTTTCCCACACTTTCTTATTCCACAGACCTTGCAGTGAAGCTCCTCAAGTGTTCGCGCTGGACTCTTCACAACTTGGGCGAAACCCGCCGAAGCATATTCACCTTCGCTGAATTTTCGGTGGTTATCTTTTTAGCATTCATCATCGCCCTTTCAGACGGGTCCTCTTGCGCAGGCGAGTAATTGGAAAGCCGCCCTCCATCAGATTGACAACCATCACAATTAATATCTTCAGGCTTGATCTCCACTTTAAATAACTTGGACCATTCTTGGGCCACCGTTGCTCTTTTTTGATCATCATTCTCTTTGGTTGCCAAGAAGGCCCCACATTCATGACAGATTAACCCACAAAACGCAATCATCTCATTCAAATCTGAGCTCTATGCTGTTATATTGCAATAGCTAAGCTCGAAATTCCAGAAGCATGATTTAAACTTATTTATTCAACATCCAAATTTGTTCCCATTTCAATATAGCTTTTTCTAGGTTTTAGTGTTGACAATAGGCACACAATGTGATAATTTGTAAATATGAAATACTTCTCATGGGATATTGAGAAGAATGAAAAGCTCAAGGCGGAGCGGAATATATCCTTTGAGGAGATCGTCTTTTATATTGAAAGGGGACAAGTTCTTGACATTCTGGAACACCCGAATAAGAAAAAATATCCAAACCAATTCATATTTGTAATCCCAGTCGAAGATTATGTATATCTGGTCCCTTTTGTTGAAGGAGAGAACGAAATCATCTTAAGAACCATTATTCCAAGCCGGAGGGCAACTAAACACTATTTGAGAGGAGATGATTAAAATGTCAAGAATGACGAAAGAAGAAAAGAACCTACTTGATTCCTATGAAAAAGGGGAATGGAAGTCAGCCAAGAATTTAAAAACAGAGATCAATCGTTATCAGAAAATTGCCCAAGCAACCATAAGAAAAGATAAGAGGATTAATATTCGAATTGCAAACAAAGATTTGGAAGAAATTCAGAAAAAAGCGCTTGAAGAAGGGATTCCTTACCAAACGCTCATCTCAAGCATTCTCCATAAATATGCCTCAGGCCGTTTAGCTTGAGGAGTTTTTGGCTCCCTAATCCAATAACAACGACCTGA
This sequence comes from uncultured delta proteobacterium, assembly GCA_963827685.1. Classification (GTDB taxonomy): domain Bacteria; phylum Desulfobacterota; class BSN033; order BSN033; family UBA1163; genus UBA1163. The sequence continues at coordinate 1,814 of CAWHBU010000007.1, forward strand.
CACCAGGTTTCCATCCCTTTCTGCTATCGTTAAAAAGGCTCCACATTCATGACAACCCAACCCACAAACCGCTATCATCTCTTTCAAGTCAGTTCTCCCATATTGTTATATTGCAAGACCTCGCCCCCCTACCTCCTTTTAGCTTCTTCTACCTAGTGACCTCCCTTTTTTGCATCGCCCGCCTTTCTTGTTTCAGCGCTGACAACTGGGATTTCTTAAAGTCAGTTTCTAGCAACGCTTCAATCTGATTCTTAAGAACTAAACTTGCCCAAATTTCATCCAGCAGACGTCGACAACATTCGACTGACCACCGTTCCTCGATAGAGATGAGATAGTTAAAAAAACGTTTTGCTCTTTCGATCCTATGTCGAACTTTATCGTACCTTGCGGCAGTCTCAATCTGTCTCGTAATTGTACATAGTTCTTCCCATGCTGAATCATCATAGATATAAGAATCTGTAACACAGAGATCAAAATATGCAAAAGAGGTTGATAACTCACGTAAAAGATATGCTGCAAATCTGGTAGGAAGAAGCCGAGAATCCTCAGAAAATGGCAAGCCGTCAGCGGTTCTTAAGACACGATAATCGTATAACTTTGACAAAACCGTAGTTAAATCCGCCTCCGCAACCCCCACTCTATGGAGTTCTTCGATCAATGACTGGACATAAGCCCCATCGAAAACCCCCAACTCTGACTTCGACACAAACCAATGAGTTATTTGCAATCTAAGTAGCTGTAGGTAAGGAATATCGAGCTTTGAGTCAAAGATATTCGGTACAAGAGATTCCTCTTCCCTATAGTACTTGCGTTGCCCGAGGATCGCTCCTCGAAAAACCTCATGTTGCGGAAAACGATATTCCCCGTCAGTTATAAAAGATGCAAGTGCAAGATCCGCAGAGGTATGAGCGCTAGCTAAGAATTCTCTAACTAATGAAAGACCCCGCCTTATATCACCACCTGAAAGCATCTCAAGCATGAAACCCGTATTCTCCTCTAAAACAGAGCTAGATACAATTTCAAAGAAAACACTTAGATCGTCGACTTTTAATCTTATCCCAGTTTCAGTTGTAAATTCAGCAGCCTTCCCACTTAAAACACGCTTGGCATATAAGAAACGCCTAGAGAGAACCGGAAGTACTTGTGGGGGGTCAATGTAAACTGAATCAAACTGGAAAGCATCAAAGGCCGGTGATGTTCGATTGCGAAGGTATGTTGATTCTCGAAGTGACATGATTGAGTTAAGATTCATTTTACGTGCAGCTGCCTGTGCTTCCACAAAGACAGACCTTTGGAACTCGTCATGTTCAATCTGATCAACATTATCGACAATTAAAAATCCTGGATAGGTTTTTGTTGCATGCTTTATAATCGTCACAACATACGGGTCAACTGCTTCATGATCCCTTAATATTGTTTCAGCCACATATTTCTCGAAAGCAACTTTGTCAGCTTTCGCCAGTAAATATAATGGCCCCCTACGTAATTTCTCAATCATCTCCGCATAAGCAGGTTGAACCGAAGTTTCCCAATCCCCAAGGCGAAAACTCTCTTCTTTTTCTATGAAATCTAAGATTTCCTTGTATAAAAAAGTTCGGGGGTTATCAGAGATTGTTGCTTTTTTGAAGTCTACATATATCCATAAGATTTTCCCCTCGATTAGTTCTGCAGCAGAGACCTTCCGTGTATAGTACAGAAATGTTGTTTTCCCAGCCCCGACAGGCCCTAAAATGACAATGAAACGTGGAGCGATGTTTGTTGCTTCTTCAAGTTGCCTATCTAAGTACTTGCTGGATTTTTTAAACCGAACACGAATTGTAGAATGGTCAAGTGGTGGTTTCGCATCAGTTAAGTATATCTGGAGTCTTGAGTCATACTTGATTCGTTCACTACTTTTAACATAGCATGCTTTGAGCCCTTGCACATCATTCAGCAGTGTCTCATCCATAAAAGATGCTGCTACTGCGGGTTCTATAAGAGGGAATATTGCATTACGGCCTAAACGGTAACCATAATCGCTAACAAGACTTATCAATCTCCTTTTACTCGACTCTCGCGGTATTCCAAAAAGAAGATTTTCAAGATTACCCTCAATTACCCTTTGGCGTGAAAGTAGCTCCCAAAATTCAACTAAATGTTCCTTTATTGTATAAAGGTCCCGGAAAATTTTTGCTTGAGTTTCTTCGAATGTCACTTGATCAGTTCGAATAGCAGGAAATATAATCCAGGCGCTACCATTGGTTGCGACAGCAAATGGAATTGACTTTTGCCTTGAGTAATCTCTAACCTGACGAATAGCTTTGCCTACTTCACCCTCGCTAAGTACACCACCAAGCTTTGCAGACTTGTATGAAGGTAACTCGAAAGTTGTACCTGCTTTCTTTGCCTCAACAACAATGGCTGTCGTTGCTGTTCTTAGAATGTAATCGGCGAAACTAGTCTTACCGTCTTCTGAGCATCGTTCTTCAACTGATATATCTTCAAGTCTCCATCCCAATACGGATCTTAAAATCTCATCGATAACCTTAAGACGCGTTTCCGCTTCATTCGCATCACTTAGCTTTAGGTTGGAATATGCTAGGACAATCTTATCGATGACCGCATGTCCTTTATCAATGTGCAACTCTTCCATTCACTCCCCCTTTTTGAAAACATAAAATTATTTTAAATTGTTAAGAAGACAGAATTTGAGTCACCCATTTAAAAGTTCTAAATCCATTCCGATAAATAATGCCCCTAAGATTCCCTGGTTCTCCTCAGCTTCTCTTTGATGCACAGAATATACCACGGGTGGGGTTATGTCAACTTTAAAAGGCAGAGAGCATAGCGCATAGAGCATAGAGTAATTTCTAAATCGTAAAGCGTGAGGAGGAATTTGGAACGGTGGGATGATCGCCACTTCATACTTCCACAAACGGCAGGGTTCTCCGTTCCTACCTGCTTCACCTCCTTCCTGCTGCGGTTCTCAATTCCGGCCAGATAGCGATGAGGCTACCCGCCAGGATCAGGCCGCCGCCGATAAAATGCTGCGCCCCGAGGGATTCTCCGAGCAGAGTCACCCCTAATATCGATCCGTAAACGGGGAGCATATTATAGAATACCATTGCCCGGTTCGGCCCGACCCGGCGCACCCCTTCATTCCATGACAGGAAGGCAGCGCCCGAAGGGAAAATACCGATGTAAACAACTGCCAGCAGGAGGTGCCAGCTCCAGCTGATTGGTTCAGGCTGCCACCCCACGGCTGCTGCTCCGAGGAAAAGGGGGAGGGCCATCCACGTGGAGATGGCCGTTACCGAAAAAACAGAGTGCGATCGCGTCGCCCAACGGCTGATCACCGAGTAAAGCCCCCAGAGCACAACAGCAAGAAGGATGTATAGATCACCGACATTGACATGCCACTGCTGGAGCCTTTGGAATGAGCCTCCACTGACGATCAGCGTCACGCCAAAGAACGATATCAATCCACCCAGAACATGACGAGGGAACAATCGCTCCTTTAGCAGGATCGCAGCCAGGACCGCCGTCATGAGCGGACCAGTGGCGTTAATCAGCACGGCATCTGTTGCCGTCGTGAGTTGAAGACCCCGATACAGAAGGACGGGAAATCCCAGCACCCCTGTCAGTGCCATGGCTGTTAGCAAAGCCCAGTGCCGAGGGAGCAGTCGCTCCTTGACGGCAGAACGGCCCAAAATCACCGCATAGAACAGAGAGGCCACCACAAAACGGGAGACCGTCAGCATCAAAGGTCCGACCTCCTCCCGAAGGGTCCTTCCCAGCACAAAATTACTAGCCCACATCAGGCAAGACAAATTGACGAAGACATAGGCCCATCGCGGATCTTCTTTCCAATTCATAGTCACCTTCAAGGAGGCCAAGGCATGAGGCCGAACGGGATAACTTCTTTTATCGGCGGCAAAAGGTCGTCCGTTGGACATCAAGGTTGAACAATTTCAAAAGCTCGCTTGTTCGGTGTGAAAATTAACCTCTACGCCTCGCTGATCCGGAGCACAGGCTTGATGGTGTCGCCGTCCTTAGCATCGGCAATCGCCCGGTTGATGTCGCTGAATTCATAGAATTTCACAAGGCGGTCAAAGGGAAACTTTCCTGCCTGGTACAGCTCGATCAGTTCAGGTATGAAATGTTGCGGCACGGCGTCACCCTGAATGATGCCGAGGGTTTTCCGTCCCTGTGGCAGTGAATCCGTGCCTCTTTCTCCGGTGAGCAGCGCCACAACACCATGCGGATTCAAAACAGCAATGGCGAGTTGGTGCATCTTTGGGTTGCCAGTGGTTTCCACCACGTAATCCACCCCTCTACCGGTGATATCGGTGATGCGGGCAGCAACGTCTTGGTGCCGATTGTCAATCGCATGGGTGGCGCCTAATTTCAGGGCAAGTTTCAGGCGCTTGGGTTTAATGTCGACACCGATGATCGGGTCGGCGCCAACGAGGCGGGCTGCCATGACGGCTGCCAAGCCGACCGCTCCGGTACCGAAGACGGCGATGCTTGCCTTGTGTGAAGCCTTAAGCGAGTTTATCACGGTGCCGGCTCCGGTCTGCAGGCCGCAGCCCAGGGGAGCCAAAAGCTCAAGAGGAAGGTCTTTGGAAACCTTGACGAGGTTGCGTTCCGTTGCCAAAGAGTGGGTGGCGAACGAAGACTGACCGAAGAAGTGTCCACGCACGCCGCTGCGCTGCAAACCATTGCTGCCGTCCAAGCGCTGAAAGCCGAAGTTCGCCTCATAGAACCGCTTGCAATGCGCGGGGCGTCCGCTCCGGCATTGATGGCAGTGGCCACAAGACTGATAAGAGAGCACGACATGATCGCCAGCTTTGACACTCTTCACATCCTTACCTATCCGCTCTATCACGCCCGCCCCCTCATGACCCAGCACCACTGCACCGTCAGTCTCGTCCCAGTCGTCGCAGAAGTCTATATCGGTACGGCAGATGCCCGAGGCGACGAGGCGAACCAAGACTTCATCGTCCCGTGGATCCTCCATCTCTATGGACTCGATCTTCAAAGGGCCGCCTTTCTTGCGCAGAACGGCCGCCTGAATCTTGTACACTTGCCCGTCAAAATGATGATCCATTGTTCAACTCCTCTGTCCCCGCCGTTTGCGGCAAGAAGGCTTGCTGCATGGGTAGAACGCAACCGCTTTGTTCCAGCATAAAGGTGCAGATCAGACTAAATTTTACACCTTTCATCATACAGACTTCAACCAGATGACATTCTCAAGAATTCTACGGACACGGTAAAGAAACGAAGTCTTAACTAATACAAACGCATTAAATGAAGTGAAATCACCCCCTCCCTAACCCTTCCCCCTCAAGGGGGAGGGAAGGGTGGGGGCTAACATAAATTAATGCGTTTATATCAGTAAAAAGAGTGATGAAAGCTAATGAAAGAATACTGGAAGAGCGGAGTAACGAAAAGTTTTGACGAACTCTTAATAGAATATCAACATGCGCTTAGGAAAAAGGGTGACCAAATCTGGCTTACATCTATCGGTCTAAGGAATGAGTTTGACGAAGTAGAGCGCGACGAAAATAATCAGTGAAGGGAAAAAACTTCCTGCTTTAGATAAATAGTAAACAAAGTCCCCTCAATGACCACACATGGATCAGAAACTGTCAGGCATCGATGCCTACCGGCGCTCCTTCAATCTCTTTAGAGCAAGACGGATGCTCTCCTGCATACGGCTAAAATCATCAGCCAGGTCTTCAATCTCATCCCTCGACTTGATTCTCTCCATTTCGAAATCTACATCACCTAAACTGATACGGTCAGCAGCTGCAGACAATTTTCTTATTCTTCCTGATAACTTGTAACTGTAGATAACGACAAAGAGGCCAATGAGTACGGCTATGGCGACAAAAATAATCATAATTGTTTGTGTTACTTTAGTTGTCAATTGGTTGGCCCGTACTTCAAGTTGCTGCATGGGCAAGGTAAATTCTCCAAGGTATGCGGTACTGGCGATATTAAAATCAGTCCCTAGAACAGGGGTCCCGCAGGTATACTTTTCCTGTCCATCGATCCATTTATAATATCCACTCACTTCATATTCCTTACCCTGGACCTTATACCACCGTTCGTAGTCGGGTCCCAGTCTTTTTTTCATAGCCTCGATAATGTCTATCCCAACCAACTCTTGCTTTGGATGGACCCACATGAAACTCTGCCCCTTCGCATCTTCTCTCGAAACAATTAACGTATATCCTGTTTCTCCTATTTTCTGTATGGCTATCTCTTTGAGTTTTGGATCTTGATTGAAATCCTCCCTTTTTAAATCCGGGTGAGTTTCCAGATAGAGCTTCACCTCCCTCGCCACAGCTCTTGCTTTCTCATTTACCCTTTCTTCGGCCATCTTTGTTACCAACTGAGAACTCTCTTTAGTAATGAGGCCAGAAAGAGTTTTCATATAATTCTGGTAAAGGAAACTTGCAGCCATGAAAAGGATGATCGGGATAAATAAGAAAAGGAAGAACATCTTAAACCGCAAGCCAAACCATCTCTTTCGGGGAGCAGACACTGCCGACTTCCCTCTTTTTATCTCAGCCATAGTTAACCTCCTTTAAGATTTATTTGACGCTTTTATCATCTTGATCGTGAAATCAATGATTTCTCAACCGGTAAGTCCTTTCTAAGATTGGAAAGCTTTCACTGCCTTTAGCATCAGACTTCATATACAGCAACTTTTGTGCCATAAAACCTTCCTTTAGAATTTGCGTTTTCATACTTAGGATTTTGTAAACTTTTTATCCATTTTCTCTCAAGCCAAAAGCATTCAGTGGAGGTTTCTCCATAAAGGGCATCTTTATTGTAAAGATGAAGAGACTACTTCAGTTAACCCTAATCGCTTTATCGTATCCCTATGTTGTTCTAAAGAAGATTTTATTTCTGCTCCCAACTGTAAGGAAAGCCTCTTATTCTTTGGAAGTTCTTTCTGAAGGAGAATAAGTGTAGTATGCAAACATCCCAAGATACCCTCTGTAAATTCTTTCTCCCCCGCTTCCCCTGAAAAGCGGATCGTCCCATCCTGATATTCAAATTCACCAGCAAATGGATCTAAAAAGCTAAATGTCTCCGCCTTTTCGATCAGGGATTTCTTAAAGGCCCCTATGAAGGTCCCATTCCGAGAAGCAGCATCTACTAATTTCTCTGCATTGGAAAGGGTTTCCTGAAGGATAAGAATAACTTCTTTCAGCCGTTCCTTACCCCCTGCAAGGAGTTTACTTCCAACAACGGGCTTAGGTTCTGCCCCCGGTTTGCTTTCTGGAATAGATTTTTCTTTCTTCGAAAATTTGCCGCGACTTTTATACACATTTAGAATTGTTCCCCCCTGTTTATTCACATTTTCCAAAAATATGGGGATTGTTTTTTGACCAAAAACAGAAGGGCCGGATTCCGGAATGGTGAACATCTCAACAGGTTCTCCCCCTTCAACAAAGAGAACCCCCAAAATCTTTTTCTCTTTTGTCAGAACCTCGATGAAACCGTCATGCTTATCCTCCTTCAACTTTAAGAGGAGGCGGTCCAATCGAGTAAAATCTGTAGATAATTCTTTAAAAAGAACTTCGTGTTGAAGATGGTTGGCGATGAGTGCCACCTGCTCGGGTAGAAATCGGTACACATTGAGGACGCCATTCTTTTGATTCGAGAAAGTCAAAAAGGCTTGGATAGCTTCCTGTCCGATCATCCTTTCTGCGGTACTCTTTTCTTTTATTTCCGCGTTAAGAATCTCTCCCGAATCGATGAAAATGGCCCCCTTCTTTTCGGGAAATTCAATTTCAAGGATACCGCTGAAGCCCTCTGATTTGAGAGCGGATAAAAGGGCGGAAAGATCGGTATAGGCCGTTAATAAATTTTGGTGTTTAACTTCACCTTTTGGAAGGATCATGGCTTTCCCCTCTTTCTCCATTTTTTGACACCCTGTGTTTCTAAAACTCCCGGGGACAAAAGAGAGAGATTCTATTTACTCTTTTCTCTTCTGCAATCGTCCCTGGGTCTTTTTGGCGGATCCTCCCTCTACAAATTTCAAAATCAACTCCGTGTATACGTTAAGATTCAGCTCATCTTTTCTCGCTGAGGAGAAAATCGGTCATTGCTTTGAGGAACTCCTTTTTCCTTAAGTCATGAGAAATCTCTTCACTGAGTGCTTCGATAAAGGATAATGCCTGATCTTGAGCAAGAGAATCCGTTGTCTCACCTAAATCAGAGAGTTTATCATTGATGATGAAAGGAGCCATGGGACCAATCACCTTTTTCAATTCAGTTTGGACCATTGGGAAAAACTTCTCCGAGACTAGTTTTTTCTTAACAGGTTTCCTGTCTTCTCCCCTCTCTAATAATCCTGATTGGACAAGTTGGAAGACTGTCTTCGATGTTTTGGATGCATCCCAATTGAGGGTTTGAGCAATTTCTGAGACAGTCTTCGTCCCATTGCATAGTGCTAATACATTCCATTGCTCAGCATTGATATTTCTATTCTCTGGACTCTTCTGGACGGATAGGTGAAAGATCGTATTGAGAGAGGGAATTATCTCTCTAATCTTATCCCACTCTTGTTTCTGGAAAGACCAATCCAACATGAGTTGTTCAGCTGAGGTGGAGATGGTTCTTTCCAACGAAACTTCATCCGGTTCAAAAGAAGCCTTTCCAACCCTCAATCCCATCAGGGTGAAGAAGGCATATTCTCCAACAGCATTATTTGTCTTTGCATGGGTAATATTTCCAAGCTCTAAATACAATTCTCCACCCTCTTTCCCCCTTACCATAATCTTCCCGGTCCTTTTACCACTCAAAAGGGGGTCCAGAATGTCAAAGAGTTTAACCTGTGTAAGATCGCCGAGAAACATTTCAGGCATAAAAATACCTTAAACTCTTTATTTAAGATTTAGACAGCAAAATTAATGCCAAATTTTGGCAAGATACATTGTTTCATTAAAATCGGTTCAATTTGCAGGCAAAAGGCGGCAAAATTTGTTCAAGTCACCAATAGATTTTGATGTTTGACCTCCTTAATTATATAACTGTAAGTGGTTTAAATATAAGTACTTTAAGTGTCTGATGTCAACTTTTAACAAGGTGCTAAAATTGGAGCTGTTAGAAAAAATCATTTCTTCGATTGCGCAAACTTGACGCCTAATTCCCTTGTTCAATGAGTTCCAACAAGTGATCACAAATTGTCCAGTGTCAAGCCTTGAGCCTGTTTTTATGTAAACCCATCAAATGAACCGACACTGTCCGGCGGTCTATGCGAGCTGTCATAGTATGCGGCCTTATAAACCAAGCAAACCCATCTTCCAGCCTGCTTATCTCGAAGCCGAATTAACCTTCCTTCCTTATCGCAGCAGGATTGATATTGCGGACCTTCTCGGTTCCCTTCGGTTTCTTGCCGACAATTTGGCAAAGTCTAACTTTTTTATTTGTAATGCTTTTTCTTCCTATGAATTGTGACTCCGGCAGGTGAAATATATGAAGCTCCACGGCCACAGGCCGGGGCTTCCCGGGCACGTAGTGGCGAGCGGAAAGCGAGCAAAGGAAATATCGTTTCAATTGTGCCCCTTCCTGCCTGCCGGCAGGCAGGAACCCCGCCTATCCCGCTTTGGCGGGAAGGGGCACTTGCCGGTCAACATTCAGAAATATCGTCAGTCGGAAAGAGTAAGGGATAAGCCGAATGAAAATGCAGAGCGCCTACCTGCGGTAGACAGGCATAGAGCACAGTTCAGAGCGTAATATGGAAGTATCGTCAACCATAAGGAGAGAGGCAGATACAAATCGGAAGGCTTTTTGAAATTGTTTAGGTTTTCTTGTAACGTTTGCCTGGTGCCTTATATAAACCTTCTCTATTTGCACCGAGCAAGCCCGCTCGGTACAAGCGCTCATCCACCGACGAGAGATTAGCGATCATACGCCGAGTCAGCAGACGAACCTTACGAATCTCGTCTAACCGCGCTCCGATTCGTTCGAGCGATTCATCACTCGTCATCCAGTTTGATTTGTCAAAGGCTTTTAAATTCAGGGGCACCGTATAGCTCCTCAACGTCTTCTTGCCCTCCACATTATAGAATTCCTCGAAATAGGACATCACCAATTCATGCAAGGTGCGATAAATAGGTTCACGAAATCGCAAGCCGACAAAATTGGATTTAGCCACGGCACCCCAATGTCCATCACGTTTGTACAGTGCCAGCAGATGGTCATCATCCTGAACAATGGCACGCATATTCAAAAACAAAGGTGGATATCCCAAACGCCGTAGTGCCGCGGCACCGAACAAAGCACCATCAAAGCAGTGGGCCATACGCTCGCGTAAAACTCGCAGTGGACAACGATAACCTGCTTCGAGACTATAAGGAAGTCCGTCGAGGAAATCTTGGATCTTCCTTGGACTGGTCAACTGTGCCATCACTTGGCGTTCAGATTTGGTCAATGCTTGACTAAGATCTTCAATAATTGACATCAGAACTCCTAAACGCTCTTAAGCATTTTACCAAACGAGATTTGAATCTAAAACAGAGAAGCCCATCGAAATGATGGGCTTCTCATATATAATCTCGGCAACGTCCTACTCTCCCACACAGTTGCCCATGCAGTACCATCGGCGCTGAAGGACTTAACTTCCGTGTTCGGAATGGGAACGGGTATTTCCCCTTCGCCATGGTCACCAAGAATCTTTTCTCGTGAGACGTAAAGCGTAAGTCGGAAGGGGTTAACCCCTCACGCTCTCACGCCTTGCGACTTACGAATCAAACTTAGAATATGGATGAGGGAGACGCATCTCATATAAATAATTGCAATTATGGTCAAGCCGATCGACCTATTAGTATCAGTATGCTCAATACCTTACGGTACTTACACATCTGACCTATCAACCTTGTAGTCTCCAAGGGGTCTTATCCCGATATTGCTATCAGGAGGGATACCTCATCTTGGGGTGGGCTTCCCGCTTAGATGCTTTCAGCGGTTATCCCTTCCGAACACGGCTACCCAGCGCTGCGACTGGCGTCACAACTGGAACACCGTAGGTTCGTCCATCCCGGTCCTCTCGTACTAGGGACAGCTCCCCTCAAGTATCCTACGCCCACGGCAGATAGGGACCAAACTGTCTCACGACGTTTTAAACCCAGCTCGCGTACCGCTTTAATTGGCGAACAGCCAAACCCTTGGGACCTGCTACAGCCCCAGGATGCGATGAGCCGACATCGAGGTGCCAAACTTCCCCGTCGATATGAACTCTTGGGAGAAATTAGCCTGTTATCCCCGGCGTACCTTTTATCCGTTGAGCGACGGCCCTTCCATGCGGAACCGCCGGATCACTAAGGCCTACTTTCGTACCTGCTTGACTTGTTGGTCTTGCAGTCAAGCTCCCTTATGCCTTTACACTCTACGGCTGGTTTCCAATCAGCCTGAGGGAACCTTTGCGCGCCTCCGTTATCTTTTGGGAGGCGACCGCCCCAGTCAAACTACCCACCAGGCAATGTCCCCGACCCGGATTACGGGCCCAGGTTAGAATCCCAAAACAATCAGGGTGGTATTTCAAGGTTGACTCCATCCCGACTAGCGCCGAGATCTCAAAGTCTCCCACCTATCCTACACAGATAATTCCGAAATTCATTGCCAAGTTGTAGTAAAGGTGCACGGGGTCTTTCCGTCTTGCCGCGGGTAGACGGCATCGGCACCGTCAATACAATTTCGCTGAGTCCCTGGTTGAGACAGCGGGGAAGTCGTTACGCCATTCGTGCAGGTCGGAACTTACCCGACAAGGAATTTCGCTACCTTAGGACCGTTATAGTTACGGCCGCCGTTTACTGGGGCTTCGGTTCAACGCTTCTGCCGTATTGCTACGACATGACGAATCCCCTTAACCTTCCAGCACCGGGCAGGCGTCAGAGCCTATACATCGTCTTTCGACTTAGCAGACTCCTGTGTTTTTATTAAACAGTCGCCACCCCCATTTCACTGCGATCACAATCTGCTCCAGGAGCAAGTCCCTTGACAGATCATGACACACCTTCTTCCGAAGTTACGGTGTTAGTGTGCCGAGTTCCTTAACCAGGGTTCTCTCAAGCGCCTTGGGATATTCTCCCCACCTACCTGAGTCGGTTTGCGGTACGATCACCTGATTGACTTGCTAGAGGCTTTTCTTGTCAGCATGGGCTTAGTCACTTACTCCCGATTACTCGGGAACGTCATCACCTCTCGGTGTTTGTAATTGGAACTCCGGATTTGCCAGGAATTCCCACCTACAGGCTTGAACCAGGGCATCCAACACCTGGATGACCTACCCTTCTGCACCCCCTCATCGCTCAAACGCCAATCCGGTGGTACAGGAATATTAACCTGTTTCCCATCACCTACGCTTCTCAGCCTCGGCTTAGGGATCGACTAACCCTGAGAGGATTAACCTTGCTCAGGAAACCTTAGGTTTACGGCGTGCTGCTTTCTCATCAGCATTATCGCTACTCATGCCTGCATGATCCCTTCCATTTCGTCCAGGTGTCCTCGCGGTCACCCTTCGCTCTACAATGGAATGCTCCCCTACCATTTGTTCCGAAGAACAAATCCGTAGCTTCGGTAATGTACTTTAGCCCCGTTACATTTTTGGCGCAGACTCACTTGACCAGTGAGCTATTACGCTTTCTTTAAAGGATGGCTGCTTCTAAGCCAACCTCCTGGCTGTCTGTGCGCTTCCACATCCTTTCCCACTTAGCACATTTTAGGGACCTTAGCTGACGGTCTGGGATGTTCCCCTCTCGTCCACGGAAGTTATCTCCCACGGGCTGACTCCCAAGATAACGCTTAACGGCATTCGAAGTTTGGTTGGGTTTGGTAATCTGGTAGGACCCCTAGCCCATCCAGTGCTCTACCTCCGTTAGCGAATGTCCTGAGGCTATACCTAAATATATTTCGGGGAGAACCAGCTATCTCCAAGTTTGATTAGCCTTTCACTCCGATCCACAGCTCATCCGAGAAGTTTTCAACCTTCACCGGTTCGGGCCTCCATTCGCTATTACGCGAATTTCACCCTGGCCATGGATAGATCACTTGGTTTCGGGTCTACTCCATACGACTGAATCGCCCATTTAAGACTCGCTTTCGCTGCGGCTCCTTCCCTTTGAGGAATTAACCTTGCCATATAGAGTAACTCGCAGGCTCATTATGCAAAAGGCACGCGGTCAGAC
>CAWHBU010000007.1:17500-241128 GCA_963827685.1 uncultured delta proteobacterium
CGTGTCTCAGTTCCAGTGTGGCTGGCCATCCTCTCAGACCAGCTAACCATCGTTGCCTTGGTAGGCTATTACCCTACCAACTAGCTAATGGTACGCGGGCCCATCCTTAAACGATAGCTTGCATGCAGAGGCCACCTTTGATTCCATCTCCCGTAGGAATTGGAATATTATTCGGTATTAACTCCCCTTTCGAAGAGTTATCCCCAATTCAAGGGTAGGTTACCCACGCGTTACTCACCCGTGCGCCACTTTACTCTCCCGGTTGCCCAGGATTTCTCGTACGACTTGCATGTGTTAGGCACGCCGCCAGCGTTCGTTCTGAGCCAGGATCAAACTCTCCAGTTTGTATCTGAAAATGATCCTTTAAAGAATATATAGAGACCCAGAAACAGTAACCCCTATTCTTTTGTCAAAGAACGTCTTTTCTACAACTTAATATAATTAAACTAAATTTTCTTTTTTGTCAAGAGGAAAAATCGCTGACAAAATTTTTGCCTGGGAAGGTCCAAATCCATAACCCATTCAATAAGTTCAACTCTCTTCAACAATCTTCACCCGGTGGAATTTCTTCTTCCCTGCCCTCAACAAAACAGTACCATTTTGATCGAAATCTTTTGGTTTTATAAGGTCATCGAATTTCTTCACCTTCTTACTATTTATATAAGCCCCTCCTTGCTCTATTAATCGCCTTGCTTCTGATCCGGAGGCACAAAGACCTGCTGTCTCAAATAACTTAAATGCTGGAATCCCTTCAATAAATTTCTGTTTCTCCATATATTTGGTCGGGATTGAACTCTCTGCGTCGATTTTCACCGTCCCGGATTCCGTGATAGTAAGGCTGTCTGAAACGGTAATGAAAAGCGCTCTCGAAGCATTTCTGGCCTTTGTAGCTTCCTTTTCTCCATGAACAATTTTAGTAGCTTCAAAGGCCAGAGCTTCCTTGGCCTTCCTTAATTCCGCTCCCTCCAGCTTGCCGTATTTTTCCACTTCCTCCATGGGAAGAAAGGTAAAGAGAGCCAAAAACCTTTTCACATCTCTATCATCCGTATTGATCCAAAATTGATAATATTCATAAGGAGAAGTGCGCTGGGGATCTAACCATACAGCTCCCTTCTCAGTCTTCCCCATCTTTTTACCGTCAGCCGTCATGATCAAGGGAAAGGTGATCCCATAAGCCTGTTTTCCCTCGAGACGACGGATGAGATCAATCCCCGCTACAATGTTGCCCCACTGATCACTCCCTCCCATCTGAATTAGACAGTTGTAATGCTTGAACTGGTACCAGAAATCGTAGGCTTGAAGGAGTTGATAATTAAATTCGATGAAGGAAAGCCCTGTCTCCAAACGAATTTTTACTGACTCCGCTGCAAGCATGCGATTGACGCTAAAATGAACGCCGATATCTCGAAGAAAATCGATGTAGTTGAGTTTGGTTAGCCAATCGGCATTATTCAAGAGAAGAGCATGGTCTTCTGAAAAATCTAAAAACTGAGCAAATTGCTTTTTTTGCAATTCTGCATTCTTGTTAATCTCTTCATAAGTCAAGATCTGCCGCATTTCATCCTTGCCGCTCGGGTCTCCAACCAATCCCGTCCCACCCCCCACCAATGCGATGGGACGGTGACCATGCCTTTGCATATGGGCCAGGGCCATGATCGGTACAAGATTCCCTACATGAAAGCTTGAAGCAGTAGGATCAAACCCAATATAACAGGTCACCTTCCCTTTTAATATCTCGGGGACTTTTTCGTCATCAGTGACCTTTTCAATAAAGCCCCTTTCTTGAAAGACATCATAAACCGTCTTTTCATGTTTCACACGTTTCATGACAAGAAGCTCCTGAACTTGGAAATTCCGAATATCCAAAATCGAAGAATTGCGAATATCCAGAATTTAGGAATTCATAAGGTCTATTGAGTCTATTGAGTTTATTGGGTTATTGAGTTGACCCAAAGAACTCAAGTAACACAAGTAACTCAAATAACCCTGCAATCCCTAATTCTTCAATTCCCCAATTCCTTAATCCCTCAATTCTGTTTCAGAGGAACCTTGATCCTCTGGATATTCTCGGATCTCCCCGTTTTCGAATCGACATCAACCACAACCCCTTGGAGTTCGATCTCCTCTGTGGCCACATCAAATTTCCATGGGATCTGAGTTAATAAACGCTCCAGGGCGACCTCTTTACGAATTCCGATGACAGAGGCTAAGGGACCAGTCATGCCGACATCGGTGATGCAAGCCGTTCCTTCATCCAGTATCCTCTCGTCACTCGTCTGGACATGGGTATGGGTTCCCAATACCGCACTCACCTTTCCATTTAAAAACCAACCCATCGCCATTTTCTCTGAAGTGGCCTCCGCATGAAAATCGACAAGAATGATTTTGGTCTCTCTGCTCAATGTCTCAACTTCCTTTTCTCCGACCCGGAATGGACAGTCCAGATTCTTCATGAAAACCCTGCCTTCCAAATTTAGGACACCCACCTTATGCCCATTGGTAGAGTGAAAGATACCACTTCCTCTTCCTGGAACTTTCGGCGGATAATTGGCAGGTCTTAAAATTCGAAGCTCCTCATCTAAAAAAGGGAAGATTTCTTTCTTCGCCCAAATATGATTTCCAGAAGTCAACACATCCACCCCTTGATCCAGAATCTCGATGGCAATGGAGGGGGTAATACCCATTCCTCCTGCCGCATTCTCTCCGTTAGCAATCGTGAATTCGATTTTATGATCGGCAATGACTTTCTCTAAAACTCCATCGATGGCTTGCCGACCCGCTTTTCCTACGATGTCCCCGACGAAAAGAATGCGCATCTCTCTCAGCTCCAAGTTCGGCGTTCGGAGTTAGAAAAATTCAAATCTTAACCCCTCCGAATTCCCAACTAATTACTTCAAACTATTTTGCTACATCCACCGACCGCGTCTCTCTGATCACCGTTACCTTGATCTGGCCTGGGTAGGTCAATTCTTTTTCAATCTTACGGGCAACGTCTCTGCAAAGGATCACAGAATCTTCATCGGAGATACGATCAGGCTGGACCATAATACGAATTTCCCTGCCTGCCTGAATGGCATAAGATTTTTCCACCCCTGGGAAAGACTGGGCGATCCTTTCCAAATCCTCCAATCGTTTTACATACGTTTCAAGCATCTCACGCCGTGCCCCTGGTCTCGCTCCTGAAAGAGCGTCCGCCGCTTCCACCAGAATATCAAGAATGGACTCCGGCTTCTCTTCTTCATGATGAGAGGCGATGGCATGGACAATGACAGGCGATTCTCCATATTTCCTTGCCAGTTCTGCTCCGATCTTTCCATGGGAGCCTTCGACTTCATGATCGACGGCCTTTCCAATGTCATGAAGAAGACCTGCCCTTTTGGCTTGCTTCACATTGCCCCCGAGCTCAGAGGCCATCACCCCGCAAAGAAATGCCACTTCCAGAGAGTGCTGGTAGACATTCTGGGCAAAACTCGTTCGATATTTGAGCCGTCCGATCAGTTTAATCAACTCCGGGTGCATGCCGTGGACACCCACGTCAAAAGTCGCCTGTTCCCCTGCCTCACGGATGGAGGTTTCTACTTCCTGCTCCACCTTCTGAACAATCTCCTCAATCCGTGCGGGATGAATACGCCCATCGCTCACCAGCCGTTCCAAGGCGATGCGGGCAATCTCCCTGCGAACGGGATTGAATCCTGAAAGGATCACTGCCTCCGGCGTGTCGTCAATGATGAGATCAATCCCGGTGGCCGCTTCAAGGGCTCGGATATTTCTACCCTCACGACCAATGATGCGGCCCTTCATTTCTTCATTCGGCAGACTGACTACAGAAACCGTCCTCTCCGCAACATACTCTCCAGCATAACGTTGAACGGCCAGACTGATAATTTCTTTAGACTTCTTATCCGCGAGCTCCTTCGCTTCTTCTTCGATCCTCTTTATCCTTTTGGCTGATTCGTGCTTTGCCTCATTCTCCATGGACTCCATCAACAATCGCTTGGCCTCTTCAGAGGACATCTTCGCAATGCTCTCCAATTGAATACGCTGCTTTTCGAGAAGGGCCGTCACCTTTTTTTCCTGCTCTTGAACTGTTTTTTCCTGCTGGATCAAAGTCTTTTCCCGACGAGCAATATCTGTTTCTTTGGTATCAAGAAGCTCTATCTTTTTGTCTGAATGCGATTCTCGCTGGACGAGCCTTCTCTCGAGATTCTGAAGCTCTTGGCGTTTCTCCATCGTCTCTTTTTCAAAATTGGCCTTTTCTTGATAAAACTTGTCTTTGGCTTGGAGAAGGGCTTCCTTTTTAAATATCTCAGCCTTTTTCTCAGCTTCCTCGATCAGGTGTTTGGCGACCTCTTTCGCAGAAACAATCCGGGCCTCCGAAAATCTCTTTCTCACAAGGAATCCGATGACCCCTCCGAGAAATGCAATCGCAGAAATGATGATGATGTACATCTCAATGGATAACTTCAACGGTCCGCTCACCTCCTTCTTATATAGAAAATCGCATGGCGCATAGCGTAACTACTAAGAACAAAGACTATTTTCATAGTACGAGCCTTCCCCCCCCCGCACCATATTAGGTTCAGGGCCTGCCCTATACCATGTTAGGTGCAGGGCCTGCTGCAAGAGGGGCGCCCTCCGCGCATGGGTTATTAGTTAGAAAATAACAACATCCATGGCTCGCTATTTAACCATGACATCAGTCATACGAGTCGCCGCCATGATTCAAAAAGATGGAATCGTCAATTTGAAAAAGAAAGAGATTTGAGATGGGATGGAGGACATGACAGGTTCAACGAAACCCGACATGGAAGAAAAAATGAGGGGGACCCCGATGTGGATTGCCAATTGACCTTCATTATATTACGAAACCCTACTCTCCCTTTGAAGGAGGAGCCTATCATCTTTCTCTCCGCATTGAGACCCGTTTCGAGAACGGAACGACAGAGCGATAGACCATCTGAGTTGACAGAGGCTCCCAACCTTTTTCCCAATCGACTGCACGTCCTTGAAATTTTCAGCAGGATTTCGATCGTTCTATACAGGATCATCGTTAGCGAACTCATCTTTTCTTCCCTGCCTGCGCCTACCTTCGGTAGACAGGGCAGGAAGGTCATATCAGGATCGACAAAATTCCTTTCTTCCCTCTATTCCACCACACCTTTCATCTTCTGACGACGGTGTTGATCTCAAATCCCCTGCTCGATGTCCCATGGCCAGTGATCCAAAGCAACCGTTCGGAAAGGGTTCCCTGTTTAAGGCTGTCCATGATAAATCTTCCGGCCACCCTGAACACCGCAGGGGAACATCAACCCATGATGGGGGGTTTCTCGAATCCCACCCCCCCCATTTCAATATCAATCTTCTCACCCAAATCCTTTGATTTTACCTCGACCTCTTGAAGAAGAGCGATTCTCTTTTCCTTTTCTCTCAAAAGATCATCTGCAATATTAAGTGCC
The DNA here is from genome assembly GCA_963827685.1 of uncultured delta proteobacterium. Classification (GTDB taxonomy): domain Bacteria; phylum Desulfobacterota; class BSN033; order BSN033; family UBA1163; genus UBA1163. Next base: position 22,957 of record CAWHBU010000007.1, read on the forward strand.
GTCAAAATCGCTACATTCAACGTGGAAACGCTCTTCGTCTTTTTTAAGACTTCGTCCATTTTTTCATTGACATATTTGGCCACTTCCCGAATATAATCTTCTTCGGCATCCGTTTTGACCGTATAGGTTTGGCCAAATACCTTGATCTCGACCAATCGTTCCCTTCCCATTCCTTTTCAACCTTTTGAACAGTTTCCAAAAACAGATTAAGTATCGATACTCTTAAAACGATGAAGAAGTTGATCAATCCGCGTTTTAACCTTTTCTCTGTCCTGCGAGAGGAGTTTCATCTTTTTCTCTAATTGGATCACCTTCTCCTTCTCCATATTGAGGGCAGCGGCGAAATGGTCTCGCTCCTTCTTCAGTTCACGAAATTTTGTTAAGAGATGATGGATCTTCTCCTCCAGATTTCCAAACAATCCCTGTTCTTCTTCTGAAGCTACCGTTTCCGTCTGTTGATCCAATGATATTTCTCCAGCCATAAAAAGTCAACCCTTCGACCTTGCTCAGGGCCAGCCCTTCCACTCTTTCTCAGGATTTATGAAGCGCTGAGCAAATAGGCCTTGATCAATTCGTCGATCTCCCCATCCATCACCCGGTCAACTTGATGGATCACCTTGTTACTGCGGTGATCTTTGACCATTTTGTAAGGGTGCATAATATAAGAACGAATCTGGCTCCCCCAGGCAATTTCCTTTTTCGAGTTGTGAAGGTCTTGCAACTTCTCTTCTTTTTCCTTCATTTCCCTTTCGTAAAGGCGTGCCCTTAATATCTTCAAGGCGGTTGCCTTATTCTTATGCTGGGATCGTTCGTTTTGACATTGAACCACAATGCCCGTGGGGAGGTGAGTGATTCTTACCGCCGAATCAGTCTTGTTGACGTGCTGCCCCCCCGCCCCGCTGGACCGGAAGGTATCCACTCTCAAATCCTTTTCGTCGAACTCCACCACGATATCATCGGAGACTTCCGGAATCACAAAAACAGAGGCAAAGGAGGTATGCCTTCTTGCCCCCGCATCAAAAGGGGATATTCGAACCAATCGATGGATCCCACTCTCCGCTTTTAAATATCCGTAAGCGTAACGGCCATTGACCATAAAGGTAACATTTTTTAAACCAGCTTCTTCACCCGTGAGGATATCAATAATTTTTGTCTCAAATTTCTTTTTTTCTGCCCACCTCAGGTACATCCTCAGAAGCATTTCCACCCAATCTTGAGCCTCCGTCCCCCCAGCTCCCGCATTGATGCTGACGATCGCATTGCTCGGGTCGTGCTCTCCTCCCAACATTCTCCTAAACTCTATCTGTTCAATGGCATCTTCGCTTCTTCGCACCCTCTCTAACAACTCTTGAGCTTCTTTCTCATCCCCTTGTTCTTCAACCAATTGGAGGAAAATCTCCATTTCCTCCAACGCCTTCTTTTCCTCTTCCCAAGGGGACAAACTCTCTAAGAGAGCGGTCCTTTCCTTCAAATTCCTCTGAGCAGCCTCACCCCCTTCCCAGAAATCAGGTTTTGCCATCATCTTCTCAATCCCATCCAGTCTTTTCCTTTTTCCTTCGACGTCAAAGAGGACCTCGGAGGGATTCCAGCCGGTCCTTCAATTCATTCAATCTATCTCTCAATTCAATCAACATATAATAATCCTTTCTTTTTAAGCCTTAGCGGTTATGATAACATAAGTCAAGAAAAAGATAAATAACTTTTTGTAACTTCTCGGGTCTATTGGGTTTATCGAGTTCATTGGGTTCGTTGAGTTCATTGAGTTATTGGGTCCATTGAGTTTCTTGAGTTAACCTAACAAACCCAATAAACCCTATAAACCCAATAAACTCCTAAAAAGGAAGTAAAGAACCCCTTTACTTCCTTTTTAGGATAGCCTGCATTTCTTCTCCGACTAATGCCGGGTTTCCAACCACCCTTACGCCTGCCTTTCTTAATGCCTCCATTTTCTCTTTAGCTGTTCCCTTTCCACCTGCAATGATTGCACCGGCGTGCCCCATTCTCCTCCCTGGAGGAGCAGTCAATCCAGCGATAAAAGCCAACACGGGTTTGTGAACATGCTTCTCAATAAACCCAGCTGCCTCCTCTTCTGCTGTTCCACCAATTTCTCCAATCATGACCACTGCCTCTGTTCCAGGGTCTTTTTCAAACAGCTCCAAGAGATCAGCAAAGTTTAACCCGATAATCTGGTCGCCCCCTATGCCCACAGCCGTCGACTGTCCGAGTCCCCTCTTGGTCAGCTGATCCACAACCTCATAGGTGAGCGTTCCGCTTCGAGAGATAATCCCTATCGTCCCTGGCTGATGGATATACCCTGCCATCACACCGATCTTGCACTTTCCAGGGGATATAATTCCAGGGGTATTCGGCCCGATCAAATTTGCCCCCTTTTCTTTTAGATAAGCCCGCACTATCACCATATCTAATGTTGGGATTCCCTCTGTAAGACAGACGATGAGGGAAATCCCCGCGTCAGCGGCTTCCAAAATCGCATCGGCAGCAAAAGCTGGAGGGACGAAGATCGCAGAGGCAGTGACGCCCGTCTTCCTCACGGCTTCGCTGACTGTATTGAAGACCGGGACCCCATCAATGTCCTGTCCCCCTTTGCCCGGGGTCACACCCGCTACGACCTTTGTTCCATACTTCACCATCTGCCGAGTATGAAACATCCCTTCATTGCCCGTAATCCCTTGAACCACGACCCTTGTTTTCTCATCAACTAAGATGCTCATGCTTCCTCCGCATTATAAATAGATAGTAAGCAGAAGGCAGTCGGCGGAAGGCAGAAAGAAAGGGAATGGATCAGACTGTTTCCTGCCTACTGCTTACTGCTTTCTGCTTACTGCCTACTGTCTTTTCAGTGCTTCCACCACTTTCTCGGCTGCCTCTTTCATCCCTTGGGCAACAATGAAATTCAACCCCGACTCGTTGAGAATCCTCCGCCCCTCCTCAACATTGGTCCCTTCGAGTCTGACCACCACCGGCACCTTCACTTTCACCCCAGAAACAGCCTCCGTTACACCTTCAGCCAGGGTGTCACATCTTAGAATCCCACCGAAGATATTGATTAAGACCACCTTCACGTCCTTGTCAGACATAAGGATTTCGAAGCCATTCTTTACCATCTCCACTGTAGCGCCGCCCCCGACATCAAGAAAATTGGCCGGGTCAGCTCCAGCCACTTTGATAATGTCCATGGTGGCCATAGCAAGCCCGGCCCCGTTCACCATACAGCCCACGTTCCCATCCAGCTTGATGTAATTCAAATTATATTTCGATGCCTCGATCTCGAGGGGGTCTTCTTCATTAAGGTCCCGGAGTGCGGCAATCTCTTTGTGACGGAAGAGTCCGTTGTCGCCAAAATTCATCTTTGCATCAAGGGCGATCAAATCACCGCCCTTCGTCAGGACCAGCGGGTTTATCTCTGCAAGGAGGCAATCCTTCTCAATAAATGCCTTGTAAAGCCCGGAAAGGATTCCTCGCATTTTTCCTACCTGACCCAGTTCAAGCCCTAGTCCGAAACCAATCTTGTTGGGATGAAAAGGCCTGAAGCCTGTGACGGGGCTTATCCATTCCTTGATGATCTTCTTGGGGGATTCCGCAGCCACCTTTTCGATCTCTACGCCACCTTCCCGGCTCGCCATGATTACCGGACAGGCTTCTGACCGGTCAACCATCATCCCCAGATAAAGCTCCTCCTCGATTTCCATCCCCTCCTCAATCAGGGCCTTCCGGACAATCCTGCCCGCAGGTCCCGTCTGATGGGTGACCAGTGTCATTCCCAATATCTTTTTCGCTGCATTCTGTGCCTGCTGTGCCGAGTGAACAACCTGGACCCCTCCCCCTTTCCCTCTTCCTCCCGCATGAATCTGCGCTTTCACGACGATGGTCTCCGTTCCAATCTCTTTGGCAATTCTTCCGGCTTCTTCCGGTGTTTCAGCCACCCTGCCCCTTGGAACAGGGACCCCATAACTTTTCAGAATCTCTTTAGCCTGATATTCATGAATTTTCATTCTATTTCATCTCCCTCCTAAAATTAAGCAGGGTAATTATAACGGATTCCATTGACCGAAAAAAGGGGAAAAAGATGGGCAAATTGAAAGGAGTATTTTGGGGTTATAAATTGAATATCTTGCCCCCGAGGACTCTTTCCTGAAGTTTCTGCTTGATGGATTTTGGTCATTTTGCAAGATTTCAATTGGCAATCGTTGTCTGCAAAATTGCGCTGACGCCCTCGTTCCTCATTGCTTGACATTCAATCCTGTTCTTCTTATATTCGTCTTGTCCTAAGATGACGTGCTACAAAGTTCTTGTTCTCGAAAATACCTTGAAATTTTGGCGATTGATTGGTCTTGTTAAACATGGTTGAAAGGCCCGGAGTAGTTGTGCTTTAAACGGAGGTCATAACGTGAAGTTTAATTGGAACAGCCCGTGGCTCGTCGGAATGGTGGTCGGAATAGCGACCGCGCTTATTGCAGGGGTTATACTTTACTTTATCGTCGAAGACCGAGCGAAACGGATAGTGATAGAAAATCAGTGGAGCATTGTGCGAAATGCTGACAAGCTCCTGGAGAAGAAATTGTTCGGTGAGGCATTGGCAATATACGTGGGAGTGTCAAAGTTAGTATCGGAGCGGAATAGCCCTGAGCTCTACGCCCATATCAAACATTACGAGGGTAGTTGTTACGGCCAATTGGCCGAGATAGACTCGAAAGAAGAAAATCTTCTCAAGGCCATGCAAGCTTACGAAGAAGCCCTGCAAATAAGGAAGATTGACAAATACCCCTTGGAGTACGCACAGTCACAGCATAATCTGGGGAATGTATACAAAGGTCTTAGTCAGGTGAGAAATGCTGAGCCCAATTTGATGAAATCAATTCAGGCGTACAAAGAGGCCTTGAGAGTGTACGATATTGAGAAATACGCTCAGTCTTATGCAAGCACGGAAAACGGTCTGGGAGGAGCGTATACCCTTCTTGCCAGAATTAAGGATAAAGAGGAGAATGTACTTAATGCCATCAAGGCTTATGAAGAAACACTAAAGATTTATACCCCCGAGAAAGATCCCGTGGACTATGCAGGGAGTCAAAGTAATCTGGGGGCTGCTTATACAGTCATGGCTGAGATTAGAAACAAAAAAGAGTACTGCACAAAGGGGATCGAGGCTTATAGAAAGGCATTGCTCATTCGAAACATAGAGAAGTATCCCGATTACTATGCACAAACACAACTCAATCTGGGCTGCTCTTACCGGCTCCTTGCAGAAGTCACAGATAAAGAAGCCAATTGCTGGAAAGCAATTAAAGCCTTTGAGGAAGTCCTAAGAGTCTGGACCCTAGAAAAGTATCCGCTCAATTATGCAGATGCCAAAAATAATCTCGGAAATGTTTACTCTATGATAGGCCAAGTCAGGGGCGACGAAAAGAATTGCCAGGAAGCAGTTAAAGCGTATGAAGAGGTACTAAAAGTAAAGGTGGTTGACAGATACCCAGTTGACTATGCGGCGACTCAAAACAATCTTGGAAACGCCTACCGGTGCCTTGCAGAAATAAGAGACAGGGAAAGGAATTGTAGGAAGGCAATTAGAGCATATGAAGAGGCGCTGAGCATATACACTTTGGACAAATATCCATTATATTATAACGGAGTATTGTCAAATATGAATAAGGCGAAGAGAATGATCAGATAGGAGAGAGACGGCCCAAAAAGGATGGGTCGTCACAGGAGCAGGGTCATCATGGCTCCGCTTTTTTTATGCACATTTCTTACAGTAATCCTTGATATCGGGGATTGCGTTGGACTGGAGAGTAGTAGGTGAAACAAGTAACCAAAGATAGGTCCGAGTCCCTCATCATTTCTTTTATGACTAGTCTTGATAAATAAAAAACTCAACCAAGCTAAATTCTTTCCAGGGATTCTTCCCTAACTCTCCAAGATCCCGCAGCAGAGGCAATAGCTCCCTGCCAACCCATGTCCCGACCGAGGGCGGGGCAGGCAGGAAAGCTGACACCACATCTCTTTCTCAATTTTTGAAAACTTGACCCCTTGGACCCGGGAATCCTTGAACCCTCTGCGATTACCGGATGGTTCCCAGGTAATGGGTAGTCAGTTGACGCTCTCGGACTTTGGGATTGGAGTAATCGGGAAGGAGCATCGGAGCGACTCGATCTGTGACGATTCCTGCCTTCTCTAACTCTTTGTGATATCTCCTGACATGATCCAAGGTCAATTTGCCTTCTTTTGCTTTCTCTTTCGCATAGCGCGACGCACTCCCTCCCGCGATCCTGCCGAAGACACAGACATCAAGAAGAGAGTTCCCCATCAACCGATTCTCGCCGTGGACTCCGCCTGAGACCTCACCGGTAGAAAAAAATCCTGGGATGGATGTTTCGCAACGGCTGTTATATTCCAAACCTCCATTTTGGTAATGAAGAGTCGGATAAACCAGCATGGGTTCCTTTGAAATATCGATCCCATATCGTTTAAATAGAATAAATTTCCCAGGGAATTCCCTCTTCACCGCGCCTTCTCCCATGAGGACATCGATCATCGGTGAGTCTAACCAGATGCCTAATTTTCCGGTAGAGGTTGGAATCCCTTTTCCAATTTCAGTGCACTCTCGAATGAAGCAAGACGATTCCACATCTCTCGGTTCCCGTTCGTTGACGAATTGTTCTCCATCGATGTTGAGGACATTGGCTCCTGCACCTCTGAACTTCTCTGTGATCAGAAGACCCTCTGCCTGCTCTGGGAAGACGGCGCCCGTGGGATGATATTGGACAGTATGGAGGAAGCATAATTTCACGCCTGCTCGGTAACCAAGAACAAGGCCATCTCCAGTGGCACCATAGTGGTTCGTGGTCATGAATCCCTGAATGTGAAGCCTTCCCGAGCCTCCTGTGGCCATAACCACTGCTTTTGCTTTGACGACGAAGTATTCCTCTGTCTCGAGATTATAAAGCACCGCACCCGCACAATGGCCGTGTTCATTTAGGATTAGCTCCACCGCGGGAGAAAATTCCAATACTTTAATATCCCCAGCTCGGTTCCTTGCTTCGTCTCTCAGGGTTCTCATAATCTCAGCGCCCGTGATATCCGCCGCATAATTCATCCGCTTCCGACATGTTCCCCCACCATGAAGGGATCTAAGTTGTCCCTCCGGAAATTTTGTTAACATGCAACCAAGGCTTTCCAACCAGGCCAGAACCTTCGGGGCTTCTGTCACGAGGGTATAGACAAGCTCCGGAACATTTTTGAAATGGCCTCCGCCCAAGACATCGAGGTAATGGTAATAAGGAGAGTCCTTCGTACCTTTGGTGGCTGCTTGAATACCGCCCTCTGCCATCATCGTATTGGCATCTCCATGCCTCAATTTGGTGGCGATCAATACCCTGGCCCCATTTTCTTGCGCTGTTAAAGCCGCTGCCGTTCCCGCACCTCCTCCACCGAGGATGAGGACGTCCGTTTCATATGCCACTTTATTCAAATCAATGACATCAGGATTGACACGGCTCCTGGCTTCAAGAAGATTCACGATCTCCGGTGAGATGCCATACCCCTTATTGGGTCCCACACGAATTTCCTTCCTGGAACCTTCTTTGAAATCGGGATGGTACTTTCTCAGTCGCTCCTCCCTTTCTTTCAAAGTGAGCAGTGGAAATTCCTCACCCCTTCTTTTCTTTTCAATTCGGGCAGGCCGTGTTGCCTCCACTTTCTTAATCAACTCTTTCAGTTCTCTTGTATAAGGCATGATTTCTCCAAAAAAATTACAGGTTCAGATTAAGGCTGAGGTTAAGAAGTTCTAAACCCAAACTTAAACCTTAACCTTAACCTCAACCTTTCTTTATAGATACGTTTTATCCTTTGGGATCCAGTCTTCGCCGGCCTGCTCCGGCTCGTTCTCCCTTTTGTTATAAAGATTTTTCAGTTCATCCTCATTGGTATCCATCAATCCCCTGAGCATCTGTTCGTATTTCCCCTTCTCAACTTCCTTTACCATTGAGGCCAGATGCTCGGCTTTGGGAGCAATGTACTTGCCATAGAGCCGCCTTCCTAAAATCGCAATATTATATTGGCAGATCTCCGCCGGACATCGGGATGTACAAAGACCGCACATCACACAGTCAAAAGAAAGCTCTGCCAGTCGTGCTACATCCCCTCTCATAGCGGCTGCCATATAGTCCATGACCTCTATATCCATCGGACAGGATTTCGTGCAAGTATTACATTGTAGACACCGTAACAGTTCAGGATAAGTCTTGACCAACGTTTCGATGGTAGGCTTTATCTTCTCGATGTCATAGATACTTTTGGTGGCCGGGAAGAAAGGAATCTGCGTCAGATACATGTTGGGTTGAACAACTGTCTGACAGGCCAAACCTACTTCAATCTTATAGCTTCCCGGAAATCGGTAGACGGTTCCGCAGGCTCCACATATCCCTCCCCTGCACCCACAGCCCCGAATCAATTGGTATCCTGCGTACTCCAGTGCTTTTTGAATGGTAATGGAGGGAGGGACTTCGTATCGTTTCCCCATGATAAAAATGGGAACCAGATCCTCTTTTTCCTTCTTCTCTGCTTCCATCGATGCAACCTCAACGTCGGCAATAAATGCCGACGCTACATTCACTATTTTCTTACGCTATGCGCTATGATCTATGCACTCTGCGGTTTTTAAAGGGCTCCTGATTCGATCTTCAATTCGTCTTCTTTAAAAGCTGCCACTGGAGGCACTTCTGCTACATCTCTTCCCGGAACATATTGGAACATCTTTTGTATCCTATCTCCCACGCTCCGAAAGAGGGTGGCTACCGGCAACCGGCTCGGGCAGGCGCTGTCACAAAGTCCACACCCGATACAGGAAGTCACCATGTGAGACATCCGGATCAGATGGAAGATGAGCGTGTCGGTTGGCATGCGAATCTCACCCTTTCGATCCGCCCACCTTAGGAATTGGTCTCCATCGTGCTCGAAGACCGCTGTCCTGAAAACACACTCTTTACAATAACAGATCGGGCAGGCCACCATGCAATTGTGGCATCGAACACAGGTGGAAAAACGGTCCAAAAAGGACTGAAGATCCTTGACGATACCTTTGAATTCTTGGAAAAGGGCATCCCGCTTCTTCGTCCTCTCAGCGACGACTTTGTTGACTACTTCGCTCCTTGATGCCGGTTCATTTTCTGAAAAAGAAAGCACGCCCTTTTCTTCGATCTCCTTTTCCAATTTGTCCCCGACTTCAATGCCGATCTCCTGATCTGCCTTATAGCCAAACAGTCTAAGAATAATATCCGCTTGAGGAACAGGGTATTCACACATCTGACAAGCTGTCCTGAAGGCATACCCAGAGGGTGGAGAAATCTCACCCTTCTCCATACCTTTGAGCAACGCTTTCGTCAGTGACTCCCCCCCTTTTCCCTCCTGCGCCATTTTTGCATAATCGGGCACTTCAAAGGTTCCAGGACAATCGATGCCAATGAGGTACAGGTGATCCGGCTTGACCTGGAGAAATTTTGCCAATTCAACAGCAGCCCGTACCTCACATGCTTTTAATACGGCAGCAACTTTCTTCTCCAGATTTTTAACGGTGAGGTTGGAGATCACCCTCGCGGATTGGACTGGCATGGTGGGTGAAAGGACACATACTTCATTCAACTTTTCTGGATTTCGGATGAGCGTTTGCACGAATCCATCCTTCGAAGGGAGTGCCTTGGGAATCATGATTGCCTCCACGATTCCCTTTTCTAAAAGAGATTTCAGAAAGCCAACGATCGCTTCCTCTGTTTTTCCCTCTATCACTTTAACCGCTGCCTTCTTCGACATGTCTGGTAATTCTCCTTTCCTTATGACGTGATTGGTGATTCGGGATTGGTGAATCGCAATTTAGAAAAACTCATTATGTTTTGCCCAACGAGTCACGATTCACGGTCTATTACGCATTCCAAAGTTGTTTCATCGGATTTGGACCCATCTTCTTTAAGTCCTCTACCATTTTCGTCACGGTGTCTGCGAAGAGTTTCCCTTCACTGGCACTGATCCATTTGAGCCAGATGCGATCCTCTGTATAACCCATTTGTTGAAGGATGCCTTTTAGAATGGCTACCCTTCTTCGAGCCTTATAATTCCCTGTCTGATAATGACAGTCTCCGGGATGGCAACCTCCGATCAACACGCCATCCGCCCCATCAATCAGGGCTTTCAGCACATAAATCGAGTCTACCGCCCCCGAGCACATCAAATGGATAACGCGGATATTGGGAGGATATTGCTGCCGAGTGGTACCGGCAAGATCTGCTCCAGTATAGGTGCACCAGTGGCATAAAAAAGCTACAATCCTCGGTTCAAAATCAGCCATATCTTCCTCCTATTTCAAATGATCGCATGGAGCAGAGAGCATAGCGCATAGAGTATAAGAACTTATTTTTGAAAATTGTCTTATTATTTAGGGTTACGCTATGCCCCATGCGCTCTGCCCTATGCGAGTCTCTAATCGATGACCGCATCCAGGGCGGCCAGATTCAAATCCTTTTCAAAGTTCCGCTGCTGGGAGGCTGCATTCCGACAAGCGATGACGCAGGAACCACACCCCTGGCAGAGCGACCCGATTACTTCAGCCTTACCTTCCTCTTCATTCAGGACCCTTGCCCCATAAGGACATACTGTGACACAGAGGCCGCATCCACAACAAAGCCTTTTGATCACATAGGCCTGATAGGGCTTTTCCTCCACCGCTTCTTTGGATAAAAGGGCACCCGCCCTGGCAGCCGCCGCATTCCCCTGGGAGATCGCGTCTTCGATAAAATTGGGTGAATGGCAGAGCCCGCAAAAGAATTTTCCACGGTCCACGGAATCAAGGGGAGCAGACTTGGGATTGGCCTCCATGAAAAAACCATCTGGATTGAGGTCTACATCGAAGATCCTCGCCAATTCCCGATGCTCGTTCGGTTCAATTCCGGTGCTGAGAATAATACGATCTGCTGAAAGGGTAATGGGCCCATTCATTGCAGGATCGAGCAGCGAGACTTGAAGATTTTTACCCTGAAGCGTGACTTTCGGCTTATTCTCCAAGTCATACCGCACGAAGATCACGCCTTTCGCTCTCGCTTCGTGATAATATGTCTCATAGAATCCATAGGTCCTCACGTCACGGTACAGCACATAGATATTCATGTCTGGGTTGTTTTCTTTTAACCTCAAAGCATTCTTCACCGCATGGCCGCAGCAAACACGGCTGCAATAGGGATGTTCCTCATCCCTGGAGCCAACGCACTGAATCATCACCACTGAATGAATATCTTTCAATCCTTGATCGTTCGAATGGATCATCCTCTCCAGTTGTCTCTGCGTCAGCACCCTCGAATCTTCTCCGTAGAGGTATTCCTTGGGAGTGACCTCTTTTCCTCCGGTGGCAAGGATCAATGCCCCGTGGTCAAAGATCTTCTCTTCATTCTGATGACGAATCTTTGTTCGATAATGCCCGTTCTTCTTTTCAAATCCCAGGACTTCTGCCTCGGAATAGAGATGGATGGACTCATTGGTCTCAACCTGTTTCATGAGTTTATTTAAGAGATCTTGTGGATTCGATCCCTTTAATGTATAGAAGGACTTTCTTAGGTTCCCTCCCAGCTCTTTTTCTTTCTCGATCAAATAAATTTCGTATCCCTGTTGGGCCAGCTGAAGAGATGCCGTCATGCCGGCGAGACCTCCCCCTACGACCAGCCCCTTTTTATCAATTTTCTGTTTCCCTCTTCGAATGGGTTGAGAACGCCTCGCCCTCTCGACCCCCGTCCTGATCAGAGCCATCGCCTTTTCTGTCGCCAATTTTGGATAGTCTTCGTGAACGAAGGCGCACTGCTCCCGGATGTTGGCATATTCGATGAGATAGGGATTAAAACCCATCCCTTTCGCCATCTCTTCCATGGCTCCCCGAATCTCCCGATGGGAGCAACCCGCGATGACGATTCGGTTAAGACCCTGCTCCCCGATTCTCTTTTTGATGAGATCTAAATCCTCCGGAAGGCAAGCCAAACCCACCTCTTCCACATGGACCACCTCTCTCAACTGCCTTGTCCCGTTGATGAGGTCTGAAATAGAGAGACTCTTTTTCAGCTCTTCTCCGCAATGGCAGAGGAAGACCCCTATTTTTGGAATCTCATCTCCCAACGCCCCTTCCGCGGGATACTCTTTGGGAAGTTGAGGAAGACGATTGGGGGCGAGAAAAGAGGCGGCGGATGCCGCAGCGCTCGAGCCCTCTACAACGGTCTCCGGAATGTCCCTGGGACCCCGAAATGCCCCTGCGACGAAAACTCCCTTTACTGAAGTTTGTGCTGGACTGAATTCGTCTGTCTGGCAGAACCCCTGCTGATTCAGTTGAAGACCCATTCTTCCCGCCAGATCCTTTATGGCCTGCGGGGGAGTGAAGCCCACAGAGAGGACGACCGCATCAAATTCCCTCTCTTCAAAAGTACCGTCCTCTTTCACATAAGTAATGAGAAGGTTTTTCGTCTGCTGGACTTCTTTAATCGAAGAAATCGCACTCCGGATATATTCAATCCCATAATCGGTCTTTGCCCTCTCATAATATCGCTCGTAATCCTTCCCCATGGGTCGAATGTCCATGTAGAAGAAGGTCACTCCAAGACCGGGGGCTCTATCTTTCGCAATCATGGCCTGCTTGGTGGCATACATGCAGCAAATGGTGGAACAGTGATTCTGACCACAGGAAGGATCCCTTGATCCAACGCACTGGATAAAGGCGACCTTCTCCATCTTTTTCCCATCGGAGACCCGGGTGGGCAATCCCTGCGTTGGACTCGATGTGGAGAGCAATCTCTCGAACTGAATGCTTGTCAGCACGTTCTCATATCGGCCAAAACCATATTCCCCTTTTCTCTGAGCGATGAAGGGTTCAAACCCAAATCCCAGGACAATGGCTCCGACCTCAATTTTTTCTTGTTCTTCTTTCATGTCGAGATCGATGGCCCCTGGGCTGCAGACCTTCACACACTCTCCACATCGGGTACAGGTTTTTGGATCGATCACGAAGCTGTGAGGGATCGCTTGAGGATAGGGAAGATAGATCGCCTTTCGTTTCTCCAGGCCTCCACCGAATTCTCTCTCGACCTCCACCGGGCAAACCTTTATACAGGCCTCACATAGGGTGCAACGTTTGGGATCGACAAATCGAGGTTTTCGAACGACAGAGACATTAAAATCTCCCTCTTTTCCTTCAACCTTCACCACTTCCGAATAGGGCAACAATTCAATATTGTCATGAAGATGACATTCATAAATCGGGCAGAAGGCAGGAGGAGTGGGACTCATGAAGCAGACGCCACACGAGTTGGTCGGAAAGGTTTTATCCAATAGCGGGAAATAACCCCCGATCGCTGGTCCCTGCTCCAAGAGGAAAACCTTTGTCCCCATCTCTGCTAACAGAAGCGCAGATTGCATTCCGGCAATGCCCGCTCCCACTACCAACGCTGAACCTTTATTCCCTCTGATCTTTTCCTGTGCCATTGTTATCCTTTCAAATCCCCCCCTGCCTACCGGCAGGCAGGTAACCCCCCTTTTCTAAAGGGGGAGCGAAGGGGGATTATTTTAAGCCAGTCCCGATGACTTCAGCAATCCCTTCGGGGAGACCAAATGTCTCTTCCACCAGTTCTCTCTCCTTTCAACATCAAAGGCAACTCCCATCAATTCCGTGAAGTAAAAAATGGGAAGACCAATGTCCTGCCTCATCTCCAGGTTCATCTGGCAAAGGCCGCAAGAGGTGGTGATGCATTGAGCCCCCGCTTCCTTCGCCATCGAGACAATCTTCCCCACCATCTTTTTGACCACCTTGCCATAAGTCATCGCCAAGTCTGCACCGCAACAATCAACTTTATAAGACCATTCAACCGGCTCCGCACCCAGGGCCTTTATCAACCGATCCAAATATTGAGGATTCTCCGGATCATCCAATTGAGTAATTTTGGGATGCCGAACCAGAGCGCATCCATAATAACAGGCAACCTTCAACCCCTTTAAAGGCTTCTTCACCTTTTCCTGGACTTTTTCCAAGCCAATTCGATTCAGGATGACATCCATGAGAGCTAAAATCTCAAGAGAAGGCTGGTAGGTAAATCCAACGATCTCTTCAATCTCCTTTCGCTCCGCCTCGTCATTCTTAAGGACATGCTCAGTCCTTTTCAGATAGCTGAAACACCCGGCACAGGGGACGACCAGAGGCCCTGCCTGCGCAGACTGCGCTTTGGAGATATTCCTGGCCGGAAGACAGAGAGAAAGGAGACGATTGAGACTATGAGTCGCTGCAGCTCCGCAACAGTTCCAGTCCTCGATCTCTACCAACTCCACCCCCAGGGTCTTAAAGACCTCGTGGGTCGATAACCCATATTCTAAAGATGAAGAGTGATCCGTACAACCTGGAAAATAAGAGAATTTCATTCTAAGCCTCCGACATGCCGAATAAAGCGAATGGCAACGAATGGGGCGAATAAATCGAATTCGGTAGATTCGCTATCATTCGAGTAATTTGTTATTTTTCTTTTGTGCATTTCTCGAAAATCTTTTTGATCTCTTCCTTCCCCTTGATGAAACTGGGAAGCAAAGGAAATTTACCCTTTAAAAAGAGGATCATGCCAGGAAAAAGAGAATCTGCCATTAAGTCTCTGCTCCTGAGCATGTACTCCATCAACATGGTCACCTCATGAGCTCTTCCCCCTCTTCGGACGCTCTGGATAAAAGCCTCATGGAAAAGATGAATATTCTTCTCTTTTGCCGGAACCCCCTCTTCAACGGCCATCTCTCTCAAGGCATCCATGAGGATCCCGATGTGGATCTCATTCGGACAACGGGTTCCACAAGTCTGACAGTAGACGCAAAGCCAGATAGCGCTGCTTCCCAGAACCTCTTTTTTCATCCCCATCTGGATCATCCGAATGATATTGTTGGGTCGAATATCCATATAGGGTGCAGTGGGGCAACCTGCCGTACATTTAAGGCATTGGTAACAGAGACTGAGGTTCTCCCCGCTCTTCTTCTCGACTTCCTTCAAAAAAGAGGAATCAACTTTCCCTGCACTGGTTATGGTCTCCAATTTCTTCTCCTCTCTAATTATAAAAGATACTCAGCCTACCCACTACAGGCCGGGGCTTAAGGTTCCACACTATGTAACAAATGTATCTACCATTTTCAATATCTGGTTAGAAGCGCTATTTCGTAACTCGCACGCAAAGTTGGGACAAGCAGCAATGCAGGCCCCACATCCCTGACAGAGGGCGCTGTGAACGATTGAAATCCCGCGATGGGGGTCCATCTCCCTTGCTTCATAGGGACAGATTTCTACGCAGATCCCACATCCACTGCAAATTCCTTCGTCGACAAAAGCGATGAGGGGGTCCTGAAGAAGTTTGTCTGTGGAAAGCAATGCCTGAATTTTACTGGCTGTGGCCGAGGCCTGAGAGACCGTGTCTGAAATATCTTTTGGACTCTGGCCGCAACCGGCAAGGTAGATTCCTTTCGTCGAACTCTCCACTGGGTAGAGTTTGATATGGGCCTCCGTCAAAAAACCATGTCGATCCACGGTGGCCCTCAGTTTAGCTGCCAAATCTTTTACTCCATGGCTCGGGACAATAGCCGTTGCCAGGACGACCATATCGGCTGCCACTTCAACCATTTTTCCCGTCAACGTATCCACTCCTAACACCCTAACTTTTCCATCGTCCTGAAAAACCCTGGAGACACGGCCTCTGAGATAGAGAAGCCCCTTCTCCTCAATAGTCTTTTGAAGGAACTCCTCATATCCTTTGCAGTCTGAGCGGATATCCATATAAAAGACGTACGGCTGCCCGTCCGGAACCTGTTCCTTATAAATTTTTGCATGCTTGGCCGTATACATGCAGCAGATTCGAGAGCAGTAGGGCATGTATCGGTCTGGATCCCTTGAAGCCACACACTGGATAAAGACCATCTCCTTCGGTACTTTCCCATCGGAGGGTCGAATGATTTTCCCTTTTGTCGGACCATTGGGTGAAAGCATCCGTTCAAAAGCAAGTCCATCAATCACATCAGGGATTTCGCCGTATCCATACTCCCCTAATTGTTCCTTGGGATAGAGTTCGTATCCTGTAGCGACCACAACGGCTCCTACCTTTTCTGAAACCCTTAGGTCTTCCTGTTTATAATCGATGGCCCTTTCAGGACAGACTTCTTGGCACCGATGACAACTTCCATCCAAGAAATATCGGCAATGTTGACGGTTGATCAGCGTCTTGTTTGGAACACTCCCGGGATAGAGCGTATCGATCGCTTTTCGTATCCCCATCCCTCTCTCAAATTCTGAAATATATTCCACGGGGCAGTTTTCTATACAAAGGCCGCATCCGTTGCACCTTTCTCCATCCACCGAAGTTGCCTTTTGCCGAATGATGAGATCGAAATTCCCCAGATAGCCTTTCACATCTTCCAGTTCGGAATAACAGTGGAGTTGGATCTTCGGATGTCTTTCCACCTCCGATGCCTTTGAGAGGAGACCGCTGGAAGCAGGATCGAGATCTGGGAAAGTCCTTGATAATTGCGCCATGTGGCCTCCCAGGGCAGGCTCTCTTTCCAGAAGAATGACTTCATACCCTCCTTCGGCCAGATCAAGAGAGGCGGTGATTCCAGCGATCCCGCCGCCGACCACCAATACCCTTCTGTTAATTGCCACGGCAATGGCCTCCAGCGATTCATTCCTTCTCACCTTTTCGAGGGTGCCCTGGATGATCTCTTCTGCCTTTCGAGTTGCCTCTTCTTTTTCTTTCTGATGCACCCAACTGCACTGCTCCCGAATATTGGCAATCTCGCAGAGATAAGGATTCATCCCTTGGG
Organism: uncultured delta proteobacterium; assembly: GCA_963827685.1. Classification (GTDB taxonomy): domain Bacteria; phylum Desulfobacterota; class BSN033; order BSN033; family UBA1163; genus UBA1163. The sequence goes on from CAWHBU010000007.1 coordinate 39,826, forward strand.
ACTTGACCGCCTTTCGAAATGTATTCTCATGCATGTTGGGTGAACAACAGGCCACGACCACTCCATCCAAACCTTTTTCGCGAACCGCCTCCCGGATGATCTGCTGCCCCGGTTCGGAGCACATATAGATGTAATCGGTGCTGTGGGCGACGTCTTCCATCTTGCCTATTTTTTCAGCAACCGACTTCACGTCCACAGTCCCGGCAATATTAACTCCACAATGACAGATAAAAACACCCAGCTTTTTCATATCCGTGATTCGTGTTGGCGATTGGTGAATAGTAAGACCCTTTCATTTTCTTCACGAGTCACGATTCACCCGTCACGCGTCACACGTTTAATGTCTTGCAAACAATCCCTGGACTTTGCTCGCTGCTGCATTGGCATGGGCCACTGCATCAGCAATATCTTTCGGCCCCTGCGCACACCCTGCAATATAAATTCCTTCAATATCCGTCTCAACAGGCCTTAATTTTCTCTGGGCTTCTGTTAAGAATCCATATTCATCTGTCTTGATACCCAGCTTGCCTGCGAGATCCTTTGTATTCTTCTGGGAAACGATCGCTGTTGCCAAGACCACCATATCCGCAGCCACCTCCACTTTTTTCCCTATCAAGGTGTCCACCCCCCAGACAATAACCTTTTCTCCATCTCGAAAGATCCGTGAAACCCTTCCCCTCAAATAGAGGATCCCCTCTTCCTCCATTCCTTGCTGGATGAACTCTTCGTATCCTTTTCCTGTGGAGCGGATATCCATATAGAAAATATAGGCCTGTCCATCGTGGACCTTATGTTTGTAAAGCCGGGCATGCTTGGCCGTGTACATACAGCAAACCCGTGAGCAGTAAGGCATATAACGTTCAGGATCTCTCGATCCCGTGCATTGAATGAAAACAACTTCTTTCGGAATTTTTCCGTCTGAAGGCCTCCGAATCTCACCCGTGGTCGGTCCGGATGCAGAATTGAGCCTTTCAAAGGCAAGGCCATCGATCACATCCGGGACTTCACCATATCCGTATTCGCCAAAACTCTCCTTAGGGATCAGATCAAATCCCACGGCAGTGATAATCGCTCCTACGCTTTCTTTGACAAAACGGTCCTGCTGTTCGTAGTCAATCGCTCCAACCGGACAGATTTTCTCACACACCCTACATTTCTTTTCCTTAAAATATCGGCAGTGAGAAGGGTCGATGACAGGTTTATTGGGAACGGCCTGGGGCGATAGAGTATAGATGGCCTTCTCTAACCCCATGCCCCGATCAAATTCAGATGGATTTTTAGAGGGGCATTTCTGCTGGCAGAGGCCGCAGCCCGTGCATTTCTCCCAATCGACATAACCCGCCTTCTTCCGAACCGTCACTACGAAATTTCCAGCCTTTCCTTCAACCCGCTCCACTTCTGAATAGGTGAGGAGTTTGATACGAGGATGCTGACCTGTCTCCACCGTTTTCGGAGTTAACGTGCACTGTGCACAATCGAGCGTGGGAAAGGTTTCAGAAAGCTGAAGCATCCGGCCTCCGATGGAGGGAAGCTTCTCCACCAGGACCACTTCATACCCCCCATTTCCCAGATCAATCGATGCAGAAATTCCTGCAATCCCTCCGCCGATCACCATCGCCTTTTTTATGAAGCCTCCGTTATCTCCCATCTATAGCAGCCCTTTCTCCTTTAAGAGCGGTAAAGGATCGACGGCATTTTGCTCAAACCCCAGGGTTTGGTAATCGAGTCCCATCGAGATCCCGAGCAATTGGGTAAAATAAAATACCGGGATCGGTTTGAAATCTAAATACTTCTGTTTGATATCCGACTGCTTGTGATCGATGTTGAAGGTACACATCGGACATGTGGAAACCATCGCCTCAGCCCCGTTCTTGATGGCCGAGCCAAGAATTTTATAGGCACATTCTGTGGCTACATCAGGTGAGCCGACCGATTGGAAGGACCCGCAGCACTCGATCTTATAGGGAAACTCAGTGCTCTGAGCCCCCAGGGCCTCTAAAAATTCCTCAAAAAGAGTGGGCTTCTCCTTATCGTCAAACCCCATCTCTTCAAACGGTCGAAGGAGCATACATCCATAATAGGCGGCTGCTTTGAGCCCTGTTAAGGGTTTCTTCACTCTTACTTTGAGTTGAGAAAACCCGATCTCTTGTTTCAGAATCTCCAAGTAGTGGAGGATTTTGAGATCTCCCTGATAATTCTTTTCAATAAAATTGTTGATCTTATCCCTCTTCTCCCCATCCTCCTGAATCAACCGGTTCGTCCTTTTGATCACATTGAAGCAGATGGCGCAGAGGGTGGTCAGGGCGGTCCCTTCCTCTCTCGCTGTCGCCAGAATTCGTGACGGCGGGAGAAGAGCCATGATGTTATCTGTGGCCAAAGGAAAGGTGGCTCCACAGCAGATCCAATTCTTGAGTTCCCTTAATTCAAATCCAAGAAGAAGGGAACAGTCCCGGGCCGTCTGATCAAAATTCTTCGCCTTGGTATAAAGGGTACATCCTGGAAAATAAAGATAATCCATTTTAATCTCCGCAATAATTTCCCCCTCCCCCTTGATGGGGGAGGGTGCGGGTGGGGGTGAATACTTATGCCCCCTCCCCTTCATCCCCTCCCGCCAGGGGAGGGGAGATTTTTCGAGGCATTACGAAAGAAACTTTCTAAATCCACTGACAAAGGCAATCTGGGGAACCTTTTCCAAAAATCCCTCTGGAAATTCAGGGATCTGAATATGATCCTTTCTCTCTTTCTTTCTCAGTACCACCACCCTCAACGCATCCATCACCCTGGCAATATCGATCCCTTTCGGGCACCTCGATGTACATTGAAGGCAGGAGGCACAGAGCCAGAAGGTATTGACTCCCAGAGCCTCCTCTTCCAGGCCCAGCAGTGTGTATCGGATGACTTCGTGAGGACCAACCTCCATGGCGAAGGCAACCGGGCATCCAGCCGTGCAATTCCCGCACTGGTAACAGGCAAACAGATTTTGCCCGCTGATCAGCTCCACTTTCTTCGAAAATTCATTGTGAACCTTCTGTCTCGTCAGTTCGATCTTCATGATTCCCCTCATCGTCTTTCATATAAGCGTGGCAATCACATACCCGATCGCCAAAAGGGCCTGTGTTCCAAGAATCGTAATCACATTCGCTCCCAATATCGGAACCAGCTTTTCGGTGTTATCGTAGTATTTCAATGCTCCCCTTGCTGCCTTCCATCCAAAACCCATCGTTCCCAGACCGATGAGTGTCACCACAGGCATCATCTTCGTAATAACCCCCGCAAGGATACAGAGATACGAGGCGGTAAGCAAAGCCACAAAGAGATAACTCGCATCCTTCTTCCCAAGGGAAATGACAAAATGCTTCCTTCCTCCTTTTTGGTCCGCCTGCCAGTCCGGGAACTCGTTTAGAAAAAGGAGATTCGATGTCAGTATCCCCGGCGCGAGGGAGGCAAACAATGTCTCCCAGCTGTATCTTCCTGTCTGCACATAATAGGAGCCCAGGACGAGTAAAGGCCCGAAGCTTAGGCCTGCAAAAATTTCGCCCATAAACCATTTGGAAAGGTAAACATTGTAAAAATAGGCAGCGAATCCGGCCAGGAGAAGAAGAGGAAAAAGAAGCCAGCCCTTCAGCATCACAAAATAGAATCCAATCACCATGGCGATGAGCAAACAGATGGTTCCGAACCAGAAGGCCTGTTTGGGCTTCAAAAGATTCAAAGGGAGCACACCGCTCCCTCCGCTGAAAGGAGTCCTTTGAGTGTTTAGATCAATCCCATCGACATAGTCGTGGTAATCATTGATGATGTTGACGGTCATGTGGACAAGGATGGAGCCGAACATGGCCAGGAGAAAATGACCCAAATGGAAATAGCCTTCATAGGCAGCAATGGCTGTCCCCAAAGAAACCAGGATGATTGTGAGAGGTAAAAATTGGAAACGAGGAAGCATCAGCCATGCCTTCAAGGAACCCGGATTGACTCTCTCCATGATTCAAACCTCCAAACTCAAAATCAGGTTGAGCTTAAGAAAATGTTGTCCTTAACCTGAACCTTGACCTTAACCTTTCCGATACTTCTTCTCCCCTTCAATATAGAGGTCATTCCCCCTGACATCATTGACGACAATCACCGGAAGGTCTTCGACCTCTAATCTTCGGATCGCTTCCGGTCCCAGATCCTCATAGGCCACTATCTCAGCCTTCTTCACCCGTTTGGCCAGAAGTGCCCCCGCCCCTCCCGTGGCAGCAAAATAGACTGCCTTATGTTTTTTCATCGCCTCTTTCACCGCATTGGACCTCATTCCCTTCCCAATCATTCCTTTCAACCCTCTCTCAATTAAAGAGGGAGAGTAGGCATCCATACGATAACTGGTCGTGGGACCCGCTGATCCAAAGACCTGCCCCGGTTTGGCAGGTGTGGGACCCACATAATAGATGATCTGACCTTTGATATCAAAGGGAAGGTTTTTCCCCTCTCTTAATAGATCAAAAAGCCGTTTATGGGCAGCGTCTCTTCCTGTATAGATGATTCCGTTGATCAGGATGCGATCACCTATTCTTAGTTTTTCCACATCCTCATCGCTTAGAGGCGGTTTCAATCGTATCGGTTGATTCATCTCACCTCCAGTTCAGACAAATCGACACGGAGACACGGTGATAGGGTGACACGGTGATAACATGACGCGGTGACACAGTGTTTTTCTCCTTGTCTCCGAGTCTCAGCGTCTCCGTGTCATACATTCTCGACATCTCCTCATCTCTTTATATTATGGTTTCCTTGTGCCTCTGTGCATGGCACTGGATGTTCACTGCCAAGGGGAAACTGGCGATATGACACGGCATCATTAAAATGTGAACAGCCAATGAAGTGGTCCGTCCTCCTAATCCCTGAGGCCCAATACCAAGCTTATTGATCGCAGTCAGGATCTCCGATTCCAACTGATCCAATTCCGGATCCGGATTTCTGCTTCCCAAAGATCTGAGCAAGCTCTTCTTCGCAAGGAGCGCAGCTTGCTCAAAGGTTCCTCCAATCCCGACTCCGACTATGGTTGGAGGACAGGGATTCGATCCTGATTCTTTCACTCTCTGAACCACAAAACGCTTGATGCCATCGACCCCATCCGATGGGGTGAGCATCGTTACGCGGCTCATATTCTCACTGCCACCCCCTTTGGGGGCTACCGTAATCTTAACTTTATCTCCGGGAACCACTTCTGTATGGATGATCGCAGGCGTATTGTCTCCTGTATTGGCTCGGGTGAAAGGATGACAAATAGACTTTCTTAAATACCCATCCCGGTATCCTTGGCGAACACCCTCCTGGATGGCCTCAGTCAGATTTCCCCCAGTCAGATGAACATCCTGCCCCAATTCTACAAATACCACTGCAAACCCTGTATCCTGGCAAATCGGGACACTCTCTTCTTTTGCAATTCGGGCATTCTCCTTTAATTCCTTTAATATCTCCACCCCCAGAGAAGATTCTTCTTCCTGCATCGCCCGATCAAAGGCCTGAAGGACATCCTCTCCAAGATCGGTGTTGGCCTTCATGCAAAGGTCTCTTACCTTCTCCGTGATCAACTTCACATTGATCTCTCGCATATCTTTTTACCTTTTTATCTTGAACAATTCATAATTCTAAACTCTCAACTCATAACTCTATATTTTCAGCTCCGTAATGCTTTTCTTCACGCTCTCTGCAGATCTGGTAACCAGTTTTTTCTCTTCCTCGGTCAATTGGAGTTCGATGATTGCCTCTGCACCGCCGGTTCCCAATTTAACAGGAACGCCGAAGCAGATATCTTTCAGTCCGTATTCTCCGTCGAGATAGACACAGCAAGGGAGAATTCTCTTCTTATCTTTAAGGATGGCCTCTGTCATCTGGATGGCCGCCGCTGAGGGGGCATAGAAGGCACTTCCTGTCTTGAGGAGATTGACAATCTCTCCACCCCCTTTGCGGGTTCGATCAACCAGCCTGTCAATGGTCTCCTTAGGAAGAAGCTGCGAAAGAGGAATCCCACTGATGGTGGTATACCTCGGGAGGGGAACCATCTCGTCGCCATGTCCTCCCAACAGGAGCGCTTGAATATCCTCCACGGAAACACCTAATTCCATCGCAATGAAAGCCTTGAATCGGGCTGTATCGAGGATCCCTGCCATCCCCATCACCCTCTGTTTTGGAAACTTGCTCTTTTTAAAAGCCAGATAGGTCATAGTATCCAGAGGATTGGTCACCATGATGAGAATCGCCTGTGGAGATTTTTCAACGACTTGGGCCACCACCGTTTCGATGATCTTCTTATTGATCTCCAGCAGATCCTCCCGGCTCATCCCCGGCTTTCGAGGAACACCTGAGGTAACGATGACCACATCAGAATTCTTTGTCTCCTCGTACCCGTTGGAACCAATGACCTTTGAATCGAAACCTTCCACAGGACTCGCTTCGAGGAGGTCAAGAGCCTTTCCTTGGGGAATCCCTTCAAGGATATCCACTAATACAACGTCACCTAATTCCTTTTCAGCAGCCCAGTGTGCCGCTGTAGCCCCGACGAACCCTGCCCCAATAATTGAAATTTTCTTTCGTCCCATAAAGTCCCTCCTCTCAAATATACGATGGACGATGAACATTAAACGATGAACAAAAAAGCTTAGAGCCTACTCCTCTCAAATATACGATTTCCTAGTTCATAGTTCATCGTTCGTCGTTACTTTCTTGGATTCAATTTGGTAACCTTTCGGATGAAAACCGCAAGTCTTCCGGATAATCAGCTCGGGCTCTAAAATAATCTCCTTGGAAGGCCCTGTCTCCCTCCCTTCAATCCTTTCAACTAACGTTTTCACCGCCACCGCGCCCATCTCATACTTTTTTTGGCCGATCGTTGTCAATTCAATCCCTTTCATGGAGGTGAATTCAATATCGTTAAATCCTATCAATGCGATTTCCTCTGGAACTTTCATGCCCTCTTCAACGACCGCCTGGTAAGTTCCTAAAGCCATGTAGTCGTTCGTCGCAAAAATGGCTGTGGGAGGCTCGTTCATCTTAAGAAATTTCTTCCCTCCCTGATAACCGGATCCTTTTAAAAAATCTCCTTCCAGGAAATAATCCCCTATCTCTTCCAAACCGTAAGCAGCCAGCGCTTTCTTTCCACCCTGGAGACGTTCAAAACCAACGGAAGATTCGGAAGATCCACCGATCATTCCAATCCGTTTATGGCCGAGTTTGATCAGGTGCTCAACAGCTAAAAAACCGCCGAGGATATTATCCACACCGACGTAATCAACTTTCTCTCTCACCATAGGATGATAGGTTCTGCGATTGACCAAGATAATGGGAAATCCCTCGTCAGCCAACCCGATGATATTGGGGTCACCCATATGTGCAGAAGTAAAAATGATACCATCCACCCCTTTGCTTCGCAGCATATCAATATACTGGTTTTCGACGGAAAGGTCGTAATTGGTGCTGCAGAGAATGATATTATACCCCAGACGGATAGCCGTCGTTTCGATCCCCTGGGAGAGTTCCGTATAGAAAGGATTGGCAATGGTCGTGATGACGAGACCTAATGTCTTGGTTCGCCTCATCACCAGACTTCTGGCAATGAAATTTGGCCGATAGTTTAATGCTTTTGCAATATCAAGAATTCTTTCCTTGGTCGCATTCTTGATCCGAGATTTATTATTGAGCGCCCTTGAGACCGTGGTGTGGGAGACCTTGGCCATTCGGGCAATATCTTTAATAGTGGTCTTCTTATCCATGTTCTTGCGTTAACGGTAACACAAAAATCTAAACTTTTCAATAAAATTAGAAATTATTCATCAAATCAGAGAGTTATATTGTTCTCCAAGAATGGTGCGTCAACGCTAACATTTATAGATTTCTTTTGTCAAGAAAAATATTTGGCCTCTTCTTGTTTCTTGGAAACTTTTGCTTAAAAAACCTGCGGGGCGGTGATTAAAAGACCAACGATGAAGATTTAGCGTTACGGTATTTACCGGAATGGATTCCGCCCTAAAGCTTCGTCACCTGACCGCCTGTTCCGTCTTGCAACCAAAGTGGTCTCTCGTTAATTGTGACACGGTCTCTTAGGGGGGAAAATGAGGTGGGGCTTAGTGGACTTTTTTCTTGTGGCCCTCCCAATACTTATCTCTTAAACCCCTCTTGTGAATCTTTCCAGAGCCGGTTCTTGGAAGAGCTCCGATGAAATCAATTGATTTAGGCGCTTTATAATGAGCCAGCCTCTCCTTACAAAACTGAATGATCTCTTGTTCGGTCGCCTTCTGCCCGGATCTTAGCACCACGAACCCTTTTACGGCCTCACCCCATTTTTGATCGGGGATTCCAATAACCGCACATTCCAAAATGGCCGGGTGCGTATAAAGCACATTTTCAACTTCTGTCGAATAGACATTTTCCCCTCCGGTCAGGATCATGTCCTTCTTCCGATCAACGATCGTGACATAGCCCTCTTCGTCCATCACTGCCATATCACCGGTATAAAGCCACCCGTCTTTAATCGATTTCTTCGTTTCTTCAGGTAATTTCCAGTACCCTTTCGTGACGATATCTCCTTTGACGATGATCTCTCCGACCTCTTTTTCATCCTTCTTAATTTCCTTTCCCTGTTCATCGACCACCTTCATCTCTACGCCAATGAATTCTCTTCCCGTCTTGGACTTGAATCGAAGCTGATCTTCATCGGATAATTTTCTTAGGTGTTCTTTCAAAATAGAGAGCGTCAAATAGGGACTGGTCTCGGTCATGCCATAGGTTTGGATATAGTCACAGTTGAAGGTCTCCACGATCTTTCGAACCACTTCTGGGGCAATGGGTGCCCCTCCGCTCAAGAGAACCCTCAAACTGCTGTAGTCAAACCTTCCGACTTCAGGATGATTGACCATCAAGTTGAGCATCGTGGGGATGAGATTGGTGAGCGTGACTTTCTCCTTCTCGATGGTTTCCAGAACCACCTTCGCATCGAACTCCCTGACCAAAACATGGGTCCCTCCCACCCATGTCACCGCCCAGGTGGCCCAGGCATCGGCAAGATGAAAAAGGGGGGCCACATGAACCCATACATCACAATCTGTAAGATGAATTTCCGCAATGGTGCCAAGCGCATGAGTGGCCACATTCTTATGAGAAAGCATCACCCCTTTGGGCCGCCCCGTCGTGCCGCTCGTATAGTAGATCTGCGCAATATCATCATCCTTAATGGGAGGATCGGGCAGAGGACTGAAATCGGCTTGCTCCAATACCCTCTCGTAACTCAAATCGGCGGAATCATCTGATTCCCGGAGCCCTCCCGTCCATAAAATCCTTTCAATCCCTCGAATCTCTTCCCGGATCCCATCTATTTGATTCTTAAACATCGAATCAGCAATCAATATCTTCGATTCTGAATCCTGGAGGATAAAGGCGATCTCTCTGGGTGAAAGCCGATAGTTGATCGGCACAGAGATTGCTCCGATCTGTGGAATGGCGTAGTAGGATTCCAAAAATACGTGACAATTGGGGTGGAGAATGGCGACCTTATCGTCCTTCCCAACCCCAAAACCCCTTAGACCATGAGAGAGACGATTGATTCGGTGGCAGAATTCCTGATAGGTCCAGCGCCTTTCCCCGCATACGATGGCTTGTTTCCGGGGAAAGAGTTTAAGCGCCTTGGCGAGCGTTTCGGTCAGAACCATTTTTTTCTTGGATTCTTTCTATCCAACTACTCTTCCTCACTCTTGGTCAAATCCTCAAATCGGATATCTAAACCCAGAATGCCCCTGATCTCCCCCACTTCATTCCTGATCGGCCCGGATACGGTGATGCAGAGAGCTCCCGTAATTTTTGAAGAATAAAGGTCTGTGACATGAATTTTGCCGTCTCTCAACGGTTCAATAAACCAAGAGCGGTTCGAGTAATTTTCTCCCATTCCCGCATGCTCATACTTGGCCTGATCCACGGCCTGGCAGATATTACGCGTAATCTTCGTCCCATTCATGTCGACCACATAGGCAAACTGGATATAGGGATACTCATCCACCAGAGATTTCAGGACGGGCTCCATCTCCTTGGCCGTCATGGCTTTCATCCCGGGCTCCTCAATCACTCGTTCAATAATATGGGCAGCCAACTCATGGGCCCTTGCCTTGAGGATATCGAACTCAGAAACAAAGACCTCAGGAAGATATTTACGGGTCGCCTTCTCCATCTCCTGATCTGAAATGGAAGTGGTTCTTCCTTCCTCATATTGTTTGGTGACCCACCGATTGATTTTGGCCACTCCCGGATGTGTTTTTTCGACCCGATCCTTTCCGGTCAGGGCAAAATGGGAGTTGATCCACTGAGCGATCCCCGCCAACCCAGACTTATCGTTGACCGAGATGGAGATGGGTCGATTGAGAATCTTAGCCGTATTAAAAATATTGTAGATCTCCTCGTTCTTCAGAATCCCATCCGCATGAATGCCAGCACTCGTTGAATTAAAATTGGCTCCCACAAGGGGCATATTGGAAGGAATATGGACACCCAGTGCCCGCTCTAAGTAGTTCCGGATCTCTGTGATCATGGTGGTATCGATACCGTTGTTATGTCCCATCAAGCTGATATATTCGATGATCAGTCCTTCGATGGGCGGATTCCCGGTTCGCTCTCCAAAACCGAGAACCGTGCCATTCGCCGCAGAACATCCATAAAGCCATGCGGTGGTGGCGTTGATGAATCCCTTATGAAAATCATTGTGGCCATGCCACTCCAGAAACTCAGAGGGAACGCCCGCATCGTCAATCATCGCTCGGATGATCTTGGGCACGCAACGGGGAAGCGCAGCACTTGGATAAGGCACGCCGTAACCCAAGGTATCGCAGAGTCGAACTTTGACCGGAAGCTTGGACTCTTCGGAAAGACGCATGAGATCCTGAGCAAAAGGAACGCAGAATCCGTAGATATCCGCCCGTGTCACATCCTCAAAATGGCATCGAGGGACGATTCCGAGATCCAGTGCAGCGGAAACGATGGAGAGGTACTCCCGCATCACCACCCTCCTGTTCTTTTTCAGTTTTAGGAAGATATGGTAATCCGATACAGAAGTGAGAATACCCGTCTCTTTCAGTCCCATCTCTTTCACCAGCTTAAAATCTTCCTTCACCGCACGGATCCATCCTGTAATCTCAGGATAGCGGTAATTCCTCTCCTGGCATTTTCTGACAGCCTCTTTGTCCTTTTCAGAGTATAAAAAGAATTCACATTGCCGGATCACTCCGTTGGTGCCTCCTAATTTATGGAGCATCTCATAGAGGTCTACAATCTGCTCCACCGTATAAGGAGGCCTGGCCTGTTGCCCGTCCCGGAACGTGGTATCGGTAATAAAGATCTCTTCAGGGGGATCGGTAAAGACGAATTTGTTGTCGAATTCTACCCGGCAAACCTCTTCGTATGGAAAGACATTACGATAGAGGTTCGGTTCCTGGATATCCAGGAGGGGGAATTGCTCTACGGCGTGCTTGCTTTGAAACGTTCTCTTCTTTCCGCTGATGGTCATATCTTCTCCTTCGCTCTCCTGCAAATCATAGTGAATGTGTGAAGCGTGAGTTGCAAGGGGTTACCCTCTAACCCCTAACACCTTACCCCTTACGAATGAGGATTGCATTATCCGACTCAACCTCAGCCTCAGCCTTAACCTTCTGTTTTTAGACTTTGATCTCTTTGATCTTAATCCAAAGCTCATCCAACTGCTTGGAATCCACTCTCGAAGGCGCGTCGCTCATTAAACAAGTGCCCTTCTGGGTCTTCGGAAAGGCGATGACATCTCGTATGGACTCTGCATGACTGAGGATCATGACGAGACGGTCAAGCCCGAAGGCAATACCGCCATGAGGTGGGGTTCCATATTCAAGAGCCTCCAAAAGAAATCCGAACCTCTCTCTGGCCTCCACCTCTCCCATTCCCAACTTTTCAAAGAGGAGAGATTGCACCTCCCTCAGATGATTTCGAATGCTTCCTCCACCGATTTCCGACCCGTTCAATACCAGATCATAAGCCTTGGCCTTGACGAATTCTGGATGATCCTTCAACTTGGGGATGTCTTCGTCCTTGGGGGCAGTAAACGGGTGATGCACAGCCACAAAACGTCCTTCGGCTTCATCATACTCCAAAAGCGGAAAATCGAGGATCCAGACAAACCGATATTCATCTTTGGGAATAAGTCCCAATCTCTCACCGAGATGAAGTCGAAGGTTGGCTAATGATTGATTGACCACCTTGGGTGGCCCTGCCACGAAGAGAAGAAGATCGTTTTCCATGGCATTCAAAGCATTATCCACTGCCTTCCTCTCTTCCTCCGTGACAAATTTCTGAATCGACGATTGCCATCCATTGGCGCCTGCTTTTGCCGAGATCAATCCTTTGGCACCGAAGTTCTGAACAAAGTGCGTGAGATCGTCGACTTCCTTTCGTGAAAAAGAACTTCCTCCTTTCACATTGATCGCCTTAATGATGCCCTTTCCTTCCAAGGTATCCCTGAATACCTGGAAGGAAGACCCTCTCAAGGCTTCGGTCACATCCCTCAGTTCCATTCCAAATCGGGTATCAGGCTTGTCCGCTCCATATCGATTCATCGCTTCATCATAGGTCAAGACTGGAAAGGGTAGTTCCAAAGTCATGCCTAAGACCTCTTTAAAGACATGGGCCATCAATCCTTCCATCGTTCTCTGGATATCCTGAACCGTGACGAACGACATCTCCACATCGATTTGTGTGAATTCAGGCTGACGGTCGGAACGGAGGTCTTCGTCCCGAAAGCACCGTACAATCTGAAAGTATCGGTCGAATCCGGAGACCATCAGGATCTGTTTTAATAGCTGGGGAGACTGAGGCAGGGCATAGAAATGGCCCGGACTAAGTCGGCTGGGGACTAAAAAATCTCTTGCTCCCTCAGGGGTGCTTTTGAAAAGCATCGGTGTCTCGACCTCTAAAAATCCCATTCGATCGAAGTAATTTCGAACCTCTTTGGCCACCTGATGGCGTAAGATCAAATTCCGCTGGAGCCCTGGTCGCCTCAGGTCCAAATATCGATATTTCAGACGAGTCTCCTCGGCTACCTCCGCCTCGTCTTCTATAGGAAACGGGGGGGTTTTAGCAACGTTGAGAATCTTTAGCTCTTTCGCAAGAACCTCAATTTCTCCCGTTCTTAATTTTGGATTGGCCGTCCCTTTCGGCCTCTCTGCCACGGTTCCTATAACCGCTATGACATATTCGCTTCTCAGGGATTGGGCTTTCTCGTGTGTCCCTGAACTCACCTCCGGATTGAAGACCACCTGGACAATTCCTTGTCGATCCCTCAATTCAATAAAGATGAGACCTCCAAGATCTCTTCTCCGTTGAACCCATCCCAAAAGGGTGACCTCGCGATTAACATCCTTTCTCTTGAGATCCCCACAATAATCCGATCTTTTCAGGTCTCCTAAAAGGTCAATCATGATTCGTGGCTCGTTCATCGGGATTCGCGAATGGTGTAGCTGATTGGTGTCAGTGATAGGTGGGTGGTAATCGGTCACCATTCACCCATCCTGTTCACAGACACGGAGACAATATTAACTAAATATAATAGATTGGTCAAGGACTTACAGAACTCTGGTGGGCAACTTAAAAATGTACTCCACACCCTTCGGGCTCACAACATCCCCGACGGAGACACTAATGGATATGATTTACAGTGCCAATGATGATTGTGAACGGCGTGAAGATTTGTCGGCCTCGAGATTATCTCGCCAAACCCCTACGTAAGAAAAAATAAATATTCTACTTCCCTCCTGATAACAGGTATTACTATCTTGCTTCTAAGTTTGCCTGCCCGCCGTAGCCTCAGCATAGGCGGGAGCTTTCAGCCTTACGCTATGTGCTATGCCCTCTGCCCAAAGAAGAGGAAAATAACTGTTAATATTCAATTACGTTATATATTTGTTTGAGGTGATGGGTCCCTGTGTCTCTTGTTACTTTTTAGAAGCAGCTTTTAACCAAATCACCATTCGTGCCTGATCATCTCCGATCCGTTGCTATTTCTTCTTATTGTATTTGGGCTGCGATCGGCTGATGATCCGAGTTTCTTTTTCTTTTGCGTCCTCGATGCTCTTCATTTGTTCGATACGAACTTTCGCACCAGGAATTTCACCGAGGTGCTCCGTAATTCTTTCGCGGACTCGACCGCGCTGAGCGACTCCCGTGTAGTTGTTGTTATCATTTGAAGTGAGAATCTTGTAAACGGCTGGTTTGTCATTTGGAAGTTGTGAAATTCCTTCTTCCTTAAACTTCACAGTTTTCTGTCCCATTGTTTACCTCCGTTAGAAATAAGATATGACTCTAAAATTTCTCGAAATCTAGGAAAGGGCCAACTTTTAGGGATGGCCCCCTTCCTTTTAGAGATTTACCAGATAACAGCATTTAGAAAGTTGCCTTGTGACAGTCCCAGCAGAGGATCTCGCAATTAGAGACTGTATCTCCACCATTGGCATTGCGATGGTGCGCCTCCCAGGCACCTTTACCCGTTTCTCTGCCGCGATTTTCCCAAACTAGCTCTTTATTGCATCGAACATAAGGATGATTGTGTGTTGTTCTTCTACACTCGCATTTGCCTCCAGCGCTTCTCCATGCTTCTCTTACAGTTTCTTCTGAAAATGCCATAAGCTATCCTCCTTTCTGTGTAGTTAATTTTGAATAATCTTGCCCCTTTATATTGTCTTGTCTAAACATCAGTATCTCAGGGGGCAGTATGTGAATTTTTCTTGTAAGCGTACACGTAATCCGCCTTTTCATCTCCTCCGCCGGTTCCACCATCGGTATTAAGCGTATTCACGAAATATGATTCGACGTTCCGGGCAGCATTGGAACTCTCTGCTTGTCGGTAGATCCACCAATCGCCATTTTCATGAACACCATGGCCATTGAAAAGTCGATCGCGTGCATCTTTGCTGATACCGACATACCAGGCCCTATAGCCACCACCGTCTTTTTGAATATGTTCTTTGATATCCGACTTAATCTGTTGCTCGCTGTAAGCCATCTTCAATTCCTCCTATTTAGCTCTTGTTTTTCCTACGCCGACCAACTCCACAACAAATGTCTTGATATTTCATGCCCAGTTTCTCCCCTTTTCTCTCAACCTATGGCCCCCTAATTTTTCTCATCTATTTTCTCCTTTCTGTACGGATTTATGGTGGCTTCTTGGCCCCAATTAAATATTCGCAATATAGTAACTAAGATATAGTATAGCGAATAGGCTTCTATTTGTCAAGAAAAACTTTTTTCTTGCATCTCAGCACAATTTATACTATATTAAAAATGGGCCTGGAGGAAAGGAAGAGAAAAATTATGGCAACAATTGGCGATCGGATCAGGGAAATCCGGGAGAAACGTAAGATGACCCAGGACGAACTTGCCCAAACAGCCGATATAAGTAAAGGGTTCTTGAGCGATGTTGAAAATGACAAGAGAAACGTCAGTTCACAGATATTGTTGAGAATCGCCAATAGCTTGGGGGCATCTATTAACTATCTGCTAACCGGTGAAACAAAAGAACCCGTGATGAGAGAGTCTATTAACATCCCACCTGAATTATCACTTGCGGCCCAAGAACTTAACCTAAGCTATACTCAAACTCTTGAACTCCTTGATGCAGATAGGTCCATTGTAGCACGGAGAAGCAATAAATCACTGAGAAATTTTACAGTTGAAGACTGGAAGGAACTTCATAGAGCAATCAAAAAGGTTTATGGCTAAATGTCTCCAAAGTTGAAGAATTCCCTTCGAATCTGGAAATTAGCTCGTGATCTGGGCATCAAATCGACGGATGACCCCGTTAGCAGCATTGACTTAGGAACACTGGTAAGCCCTGTAAACCGATCATACTCAATAAACAGATGGCCGTTGCTCGAAAACACGAAAGGCACGTTCAGCCGCTTGCAGGCAGCGTAGAGTTTAGCTTGCTCGAGCCCGTGGGTGGGAGGCAGATGTTCGGCTTTGGCTTCGATAAGCGCTACCGCAACGGGTTGAGTGTCGATATTGACTTTGATGCGCAAGGTGTAATCTACGCGGCCCTTTGCGCGTTTGCGAGGTTTCCCGTCAACGATCTCGATAGCCCCTGCTGTCTCCTCGCGGCGAATCAAATCTTCTGTCCAGCCGCAGGCATGGATAGCCGGATCGATAAACTTCGCACGGGTATCTGCTTCTGAGTATCGCAATTTCGTCTAACTCTTTAATTCTAAGTGGGGTTAATCTCGACCTTTTGAGACTGTGAACAAAAAAGCCCATTCTTTTTGAGAATAGGCTGAAGTTCAATCACACAATTTTTCAATATTTGAATCCCCCACCAATTTTGCCCCACTATATCAGAAACGCTACACAAAGGCAATCATCTGAACCGTGAGCCGTGAGGCGTAAAGCGTGAGGCGCAAGCATTCCAATCGTGTCCGTGTCGCGTGTCCGGAAAACAACATGCTGATAGGTTTCACTATTTATTAGACCCAATTGGTAGGGAAGTCAATATTTGATTTCGGATTCACACCACCCTGCAGATCAGACCCCTCAGATATTCTCCTTCGGGATGGCACAGATTGATGGGATGATCCGAGGGATGTCCCATTCGACCGATGAGCTGAACACTTCTTCCTGAATCCAATGCCGCAGAAAACACAATTTTCTGAAATAGATCCCAACTCATATGATGAGAGCAAGAGAAGGTGAGGAGGAGACCTTCCCTATTCAACAAACGGAAGGCCCAGAGATTGAGATCTTTGTATCCCCTCGATGCGCTTGGAAGATGCCCCTTTTTCTTAGCAAATGGAGGAGGATCGAGAATCACCATATCGTACCCGGGTTCAAGGCCTCGCATGATCTCAAAGACATCTCCTCGAATGCATCGATGGGGGATTTTCTCCAATAGATTTAAACTGAAATGTTCCTCTGCCATCGCCAAAGCCTCCTCAGAGGAATCGATGAGCGTAACCTCTTTGGCACCTCCTGATCCCGCATGAATGGAAAAACCTCCGGTATAGGAGAAGCAGTCCAAAATCTTCTTTCCCCCTGAGAGACTTCTTACAGAGAAGCGATTTTCTCTCTGATCCAAGTAAAAACCAGTTTTCTGCCCCTTTTTTACGTTGACTCTGAAACGGCAACCATATTCTCCAATCTCAATCCATTCCGGAACATCCTTCCCATAGAGAAGGCCGCTACTCTCTGACAATCCTTCCTCGCCCCTCGTTGCCACATCGCTTCTCTCGTAAATACTCTGGGGACGGAATTCTTTTGCCAGCAAATTGGTCAACATCCCTTTTAACCGATCCATCCCTGCTGTCAAACATTGGAGAACCAGAGTCTCTCTATAACGATCCACAATCAACCCCGGGAGATAGTCTCCTTCTCCATTGATGACCCGATGAGCATTGGTCTTCCCTTTGAGCCAATCCTCTCTTAAACCAACCGCTCTTGAAATCCGCTCACTAAAAAACTCTTCTCCAAGTTCTTCCTTTTTTTGCGTCAGGAGGCGAACGATGATTTGGGAGCGAGGATTGAAATATCCAAGGCCTAAGAATTGACCTCCCTTAGAATAAACCTCCCCAACTTCCCCTGGAGAGACTTCTCCCTCTACCTTGGCGACCGCTCCGGAGAAGACCCAAGGATGTCCCCGAAGGAGGGGCCTTTCTCTCCCTTTCTTCAATATGATCCTGGGAAGGGTAACCATTTTTTTAGCAGTGGATGAGGTGAGGAGGGATTCTGCGCGTTATAGTTAACATCTTTTCAAAGTAGTCATTGCCAGGAGTCCCTTTTTGGCGGGATGACGTGGCAATCTCATGGGATTGCTTCACTCCGTTTGCAATGACACCCCGCTACAGTAGAACAGGGGAAGGTGGGTATTGGCCAATAGGATGAATAGTATTTCCGGTCTTATTTTTTTCTTTGGTAAATCTCTTTATCTTCCCATCTCCCCATCTTTCCTTTGAAACGCTCTCTCGATCAAGTTTCCAACGAACTCCGTATAGGTCGTCCCTTGAACTTTGAGGGCTCTGGTCATCCCGGATTGAGGAGAAATATCCGGGTTGGGATTTACTTCTAACACAAAGATTTTCCCATCCCGGTCAATCCGGAGATCCACCCTCGCATAATCCCGACATTCGAATAGTTTAAAAACTCTCATAGCGATATGTTCCACTCTCTTTTTCATCACCCATTCCAACGGGGCAGGACAGACCGGTTTTGATTTTTGATACTCGGGACTCTCTGTGACCCATTTGGCTTCGTATCCGCATATTTTGGGGACCCCTTCCGGAAACTCGGAGTAGTCGATCTCTGAGACAGGAAGGATTCCCACCTTCCCATTGGTCTCCATCAAACCCACATTCAACTCTCTGCCTTCGATATATTCCTCCACCAAAGCAGGCTGTTGATATTGTTCGATCACATATTGAATCTGTTTGCTCAAGGTCTCGTCGTCAAAGACCACACTCTCTCTCGAGATCCCAAGACTCCCATCTTCGTGAAGAGGCTTGACGATGATCGGAAAGATATTCCCCTTCACGGGGCCTGCCGCCCGCTCAAAGATTTTATATCGGGGGGTCAGGATTCCTTGAGACTGGAGGATGTCTTTTACTTTTCCTTTGTCCTGACACAACCCGAGCGTAAGAGGAGCAGATCCGGTATAGGGAATTCGAAAAAGATCTAATAAAGCGGGAACATTCATCTCCCAGCAGCTGTTCCCGTAAACACTTTCGCACAAATTGAAGGCGACATCGGGTTGGTATTCCCTCAACCAGTGGATGACCGGGAAAATCTCCTCACGAACAGCTATGGCAACGCATTCATGCCCGAGAGATCGGAGCGCATTTTCTACCGCTTCGATCTCCTCGACGATAGCACCCTCTGCCAGGATATCCTTTTCCTCCCCTTTCTGGAGCCGGTCAAAAAGATTGTACAAGATCACCACTTTTAGCACGGATCCTATCCTCTCCTTTCCACACTATAATGCAGACACTGGACTCTCGCCTGCCAAAGAACTTGTTCGGCGAGCAGGTCGGACTTTAGACTTAACTTCTAATCGTAAGGCGTTAGTCGTAAGGCGTAAGGGGTAACTCCTAACGACTGGCGACTTACGCTTTCACGCAAAAAAGTCTGATGCCTATGCTCTAATGTCTGAATCACAGTTACCACGCTCAAGCGATCACCTTCTTTGAAACAGCCTTTTCATCCCCCGCGGACCTGGATTTTTTGAATTCAATGATATTCGGCTCTGGATACTCAAAAACCTTCCCCTCATAATTTCTCAAGACGATCTTCCCCCTACCCTTTGAGACCACGTAATCGGGTTGCAATGGGATCTTTCCTCCGCCCCCCGGTGCGTCGACGACATAAGTAGGAACAGCATAACCTGTCGTGTGGCCACGTAATTTTTCCATAATCTGAATCCCTGTCGCCACAGAGGTCCGGAAGTGTTGCGTTCCCATGGCCAGGTCGCATTGATAGATATAATAGGGGCGGACCCGGATCTTGAGGAGCTCCTGAAGTAGCTTCTTCATAATATAGGGTTTATCATTGATCCCCTTGAGAAGGACCGTTTGACTTCCCAAAGGAATCCCCCCATCTGCCAGTTCGCCACAAGCTCTCCTCACCCGATCAGTGATCTCCTTCGGATGGGTAAAATGGATAGAGATCATGAGGGGATGATACTTCTTCAACATCCTCACCAACCCAGTGGTGATTCTCTGGGGAAGTGTCACCGGAACTCTCGTCCCGATCCGTAGGACTTCAATATGGGGAAGCGCCCTCAATCGGCTCAACATCTCCTCCAACCTCTCATTTTCCAGGAGGAGTGGATCTCCTCCTGATAAGAGGACATCTCGAACCTTTCGATGGCTTTTCAAATACTTGAGGACTTCCTCAAAATTTCCTTGGGTGATAGACCGCTCGTTGCTTCCCACCAATCGTCTCCGCGTGCAGTATCGGCAATAGACGGCGCATTGATCCGTGACCAGCAAAAGCACTCGATCCGGATAGCGATGGACAAGACCCGGCACGGGGGAATGCTTGTCCTCTCCTAAAGGATCCACCATTTCGCTTTTTGACAGATGGATTTCCTCGATTCGAGGGATGGCTTGTCTTCGGATGGGGCAATTGGGATTGATCGGGTCCATCAGGCTTGCAAAATAAGGGGTGACGGCTAAGGCTAATCTTCCTTTCGAATGCTTGATCCCCTCTATCTCCTCAGGGATCAAATCGATGATCTCTTTGAGTTGTTCAAGAGTGGTCACTCGATGTCTGAGTTGCCACCTCCAATCATTCCATTCCTTTTCTGAAACTCCCTTCCAAACCTGAGGAATGGTCTCTGTTGATTCTTCAATCTTTTCCCCTTCCATCTGAAGGGGAAACAAATAAAGCTGCGAGGCCCTTCTCACCCCCCTTGGGGGGACGGACAAATTAGAGTCTGAAGCAGGCTCCATCTTCTCTCCTTCCCGCATATCTGCTGAGAGGACGCCGGTCCCCTGCCTGACCCGCCTTTTTAGAAAATAAAAAAGGAGATATCTTTAGATACCTCCTCCATCAAGACAAAGAGAAAAAAACCTTCTTCCTGATTAGCAGATATGCACCTTTTTTTCTTTTTGCGTTGGACTCGAATAACAGATCCCTCTCTTGGATAAAATTCACTTTTGTTGGCGCCCCCTTTCTATTAAAGAGGGGGGCGCCAACGCTTGGACCACCAAACAAACGTTACTTCTTGGGGGCTTCAGGAGCCGGAGCCGGCACTGCGGTTGTCGCAGGCGCTGGCGGAGCCGGTGCCTCAGGTGGTTTCGCCTCCTCTTTGGCTGCCGGCTTCGGTGCCTCCTTGGCTTTGCACCCAATTCCCATTGCGGCAATATTAATCACCAATACCATTGCGAGGAAAAGAAAAATCCACTTCTTCATGTAACTTCACCTCCTTTCTGAATGAAATGGGAACCCTCCCCTTTTTTCCCAAATGAAGGAGTTTTCACCTCATCGGGAAAAGAAATCTCTCGGATGACCTTTCGTAACAACCTTGGATCAACAGGCTTTTTGATAATACGATGAATCCCCATTTTTTTCAATCGAATAGTGAGTTCGTCAGTGACCAAAGGGGTCATCAGTATAAAACGGTCATTCCATTTCTTCAGGAGAGAAAACCCCTTTTCCAAAACATCGATCTCCACGTCAGCTAAGATCATCCCTCCTTCAATATCTTTCTTTCTTTTTTCGAGTTGAGAAAAATCCTCAATCTCCTCTACATGAAAACCATACTTCTTCAAAATTTTATTCAGGCTGAGCCGCACAAACTCATCTTTATCAAGGATAAAGGCCCATTTCAGCTTTTCCTTCATAAAGGAATACTATTCAAACTTCATGCCAAATTTTTTTTGATCTATTTCAACCGGCATTTTAAAACCGTAATAATATTGACAGGTTAAATCTTTATTGTTTCCACTTTATCCATATTAATCCAAAATGATAAAAATAAAAAGGGAAAAAATGACATACCCATTTCAAAGATACGCGACAAAATGCCATCATAATGCAGCTCATATAATGGAAGGGAGACCTTTTGTCCCCCTTTCACTATCTATCCAGTTTCCCCCATATACCGGGTGTTTCTACTATCTCCCCTATTTTCCGATGAATCGTTCGGACATTGATCCCCAGCAGTTTAGCTGCCTTTCGTTTATTTCCTTTCGTCGCTCGGAGCGTCTGAATTAGCATCTCCTTTTCAACCTCATCAAGGGGCGTTCCTATTTTGAAATGGATCAGCTCGGGTTTCCCTTGAAGATCTCGCATCTCCTGTGGAAGGTGCTGGATATCAACTACCTTTGGACTGCTGATGACCATCATGGATTCGATGGTGTTCTCCAACTCTCTGACATTTCCTGTCCATTCGTAATCCATCAGAAGATTCATGGTCCTCTGAGAAACTCCCTCCACTTTCATATTATACTTTTGATTATATTTTTCAATAAAAAAATTGACAAGAAAGGGAATATCCTCCCGCCGATCCCTCAAGGTGGGAAGTTTGATATTGACCACGTTCAGACGATAATAGAGGTCTTCTCGAAATATTCCGCGCTTCACGGCCTCCTGGAGATCTCGGTTGCTTGCCGCAATGATTCGGATATTCACTTTGATCGTCTTGTTCCCCCCTACCTTTTCGAATTCGCCTTCCTGAAGGACCCGTAAAAGTTTGATCTGGGTAGCCGGAGGAATATCCTCCACCTCATCCAAAAAAAGGGTCCCTTGATGGGCCAATTCAAATCGACCCTTTCGGGAGGCAATCGCCCCGGTGAAGGCTCCCTTCTCATGGCCGAAAAGCTCGCTTTCGATAATCCCTTCGCTTAAGGAGGCACAGCTCACCTTGATAAAGGGCATGGGGGCTCGCGGGCTATTGTAATGAATGGCATTGGCAATCAGTTCTTTCCCTGTTCCGCTCTCGCCGATGATGAGAACCGAACTATCGTAGGGCGCAATATGGCGGATGAGTTCAAAGATTTTTACCATCTTCTCGCTTCTTCCGATGATATTTTTGAAATGAAACTTATCTTCCAATCTGGAGCGCAAGTCTCGATTTTGGAGGATCAGCGTCTGTTTCTCCAACGCCCTTTCCACCAACAGGGAGATCACTCTCGGGTTGATCGGTTTTTCGATAAAATCGAAGGCGCCCAATTTCATTGCCTGAACCGCCTTCTCAATCGTCCCCTGGGCAGAAATGACGATGACCTCAGTCTCCGGCCTCAGACCCTTCACGGCTTCTAAAAGCTCGATCCCATCCATCTTCGGCATGACCACGTCGGTGATCACCAGATCAACGATCCTATGCCGAAAAAGTTGGAGGCCCTCTTTCCCATTCAGGGCCAGGAGGATTTCGTGCCCCTTCTTTCTTAACAAAAGGCGAAGGCTCTCCCCAACGGTGGGGTCATCCTCCACAATGAGAATCACTTTCTTTTCCATATCCTCATCATAAATCAGTTCGGAGTTATTAGTTCGGCCTGCCTTCGCCGAAGCGGCTACGCGCAGGCAGGAGTTCGGAGTGTCTTTATTTCTAATTCTCGGTGACATATCTTCACTCCTAACTCCTAACTCAGAACTCTGAACTTATGTTTTTTGGCCAAGGGGAATTCGAATCTTAAAGACGGACCCTTTATTGACCTCGCTTTTCACAGAGATCTCTCCGTGATGGTCTGAAATAATCTTTTTGGCAATCGAGAGCCCCAACCCGGACCCCATGGGCTTGGTGCTGAACATAAAATCGAAAATCTTGGGGAGATGCTCTTTAGAGATTCCCACCCCATTATCTTGGATGACGACGAAGATGTTTTTTTTTGATCCTCGAGTGAGGAGATGGATTTCCCCTTTTTCAGAGACCGCCTGAATACTGTTGATGAGGAGATTCGAAATAGCCAAATTGAATTGGCTGACATCGATCTTCAGCATGGGCAACTTTTTTTGAAAATGGGTGTCAATCCTTGCATTCTTCATTTGGGCATCTGGCCTTAAAAGCCGAACCACGGAGTCCAACACTTCGTTCAGTTGGATCCATTCAAATTTCAGGGGGGGGAGACGATTGAAATCTAAAAATTCTTTCAGATTATTCTCCAGGCGAAGGGTTTCGTAACTGATAAAATTGATCAGGGAATGAATCTCTTCTTTCTGGGAGATCTGGGCTTCTCCTCTCAACTCCTCTCTTAATAATTCAATATTGATGTTTAAGGAGCTTAAGGGATTTCGAATCTCATGGGCCATCCATCTTGCCAGCATTCCGATGGTGGAAAGATCCCGACTCTTGCTGATCTCCCTCAAGAGCAGACCTTTCTCCGTGACATCGGCAAACGTTGCCAAACAGCCCAAAAACATCGCCCCTTTCTTATCAAAAATGGGGTAAAAGCTGCAATGAAGGATCCGGGTCTGCTGGCTTGAAGAAGGGGCAGGGGGAACATGGATCGCCAGCTCGACATCGTGATTACTCTCTCTCTTCTCGTAAACGAAATCAAAGTGCTTCTTGATATTCTTATAAGGGATGGCCCTCTCCAATCTCTTTCCCAGCACCTTTTTTCCACTGATCTGAAAATACTTCTCTGCGATGAAATTGAAGATTTGAATTCGCCCTTGCGCGTCGGCAAAGACGACCGCCTCTTTAAAATTTCTCAAGATAATCTCGTAGAGATTCTGCTCTGTTCGATTCATCCTGAATGGATTACTTCATCCAACCATACCGTTTCAGGGCATGATGGAAGATGGTTTTGACCAGCCTGGCATAATCCCATCCCATGCTCCTTGCCATCATCACAAGATCTCCATAAACAGGGGAGAGGCCTGGAAGGGGATTGATCTCCAAAAAGTAAGGAATCTTGTCCTCCCCCACTCGGATGTCCACCCGCGACACGTCTCGGCACTCTAAGGCCCGATAGGAGCGGACAGCCACCTCCTGAATTTTTCTCAAAAGATTTTGGTCAACCAGGGGAGGGCAATGGTATCGGACTTTTTCTTCCCACTCTCTCTTTATTTCCAAAGAGTAAATGGATTCTTCCGGAGGTCTTCCCTTGATCTCAATCTGCATGACGCCGAGGACAAAAGGATCCTCGTTGCCCAGGACACCCACCGTGAACTCCGGGCCTCTAACAAATTCTTCTACAAGAAGAGGAGAACCATATGTTTCTAAGAGCCCTCTGCTCTTCTCTTCCAAAGATTGAGGATCCAAAATTTTTGAATCCAGTCGAACTCCCTTGCTTGACCCTTCGTAGCACAGCTTGACGAATAGAGGGTAACGAAGGTCTAAACCATTCAGATCCTCCATCCTCTCCACTTTCTTAAATCGGGGGGTCGGGACATTTTGGCTCATCACGACTCTCTTCGCCATGGCCTTATCCAAGGTGAGGGAGAGGGTGAGAGGATCGGAGCCGGTATAAGGGATATTTAGAAATTCTAAGAGAGCTGGGATGTGGGCTTCTCGGTTTCGGCCCTGAAGACCTTCTGCGATGTTGAAAACGATATCGACCGATGCCTGCCTTAACCGATCGATCAAACCGGTGTCTCCACCCAGCTTGATGACTTCATGCCCTTCGCTTTCCAGGACCTTGCGAATGGCGTCGATCGTCTCTTCGGTATCGAACTCTTCCAAAGAATCAATCGGCTGATTTTCTTGCCGAGAAAAATCTTTTTTGAGGTTATAGGTGATGCCGACTTTCAATTTCATCTTCGAGACATTCCTGCCTGCGGTTTGCAAGGCAGGCACCAGTAATCTTTCTCCTTTTATCTCTGTTTTATATCTTTGTCAACCCTGCTCTGTGAAAAATTGACGCTGGAGGATGAAGGTGAGAGGTCGAAGGTTTGATGCTTGCCTTGAACCTTAAGCCTTAAACCTCAAGCCTTCATCGACCCGAATGCTTTCGGAAGACATCCTTTTATGTTACATTGTTTTCATGAATCGTCAGGACAAAGGGCTTGGGTTAGGGATGAAGAGAGAAGAGATCTTCCAAGCGCTATCTCATTTACGGAAAGGTCTTCTTCAAATCATTATTGTAATCATTCTGAGCGGGATCGTCATCTTCCCCATTTCCAAGGAGCTGTTGGGCTATCTCTGTCAAAAAACCCTTGAAACCGATCTCGTTGCTTATTCTATTCCAGAGGCTTTTTTCTCGCTACTCAAATTGACCCTTTACACCAGCCTGTTCTCTTCCATTCCGGTGATCTTTTACTATATCTGGAAAGCCTTCTCCCCTCTCTTTCGCTCGAAGGGACTGAATTCGGCAAATGGGATTCTTTTTGCGTCCATCTTCCTTTTCTATCTCGGTGCGTTTTTTTGCTTCTTCGTCGCCTTGCCGAATGGCGTTAAGTTTCTCTTAGGGTATCAATCCGCCCATATCAAACCGATGATCTCTGCGGGAAAATACGTCTCCTTTTGCATGATCTTCATTTTTGGATTTGGGTTGACTTTCGAACTTCCGTTAATCCTCGCTTTATTGAGCTATCTCAGAGTGGTGCGTGCATCGTTTTTGACTCGAAACCGGAAGTATGCTATTTTGGCTATAGCGATTATAGCGGCTGTCGTCACACCCACCCCAGATGTTTTTAACATGAGTTTAATGGGTGTCCCGATGTATGTCTTATTCGAGGTCGGAGTGATTGCGGTCAAAGTGATCGAGCGAAAAAGGGCCAGACCTGAGATGTCTCTCTCCCAAAAATAGAGATGGAAGCAGACAAACCCACTCCCATCA
The DNA here is from genome assembly GCA_963827685.1 of uncultured delta proteobacterium. GTDB lineage: Bacteria > Desulfobacterota > BSN033 > BSN033 > UBA1163 > UBA1163. Next base: position 66,063 of record CAWHBU010000007.1, read on the forward strand.
CGCCCCTCTCCATGGCATGGATCCGATCCCTTACCCATCAAAGGATCTCCCAAATTGGACTGAAGACCAAGATCACCTTTCTCATCATCTTCATCGTTGTCGGGGTTCTCCTTCTCGCCAGTTATTTAGACTATCACTTTGCAAGAAAGGATCAGATCGACCTCACCTTAAATCGAAATATTCTCATTGCAAAGCAAATCGATGCCTCGATTCCAGATCGGGCGATTCAAGAGGACCTCCCTCACATCCGAGACGAAGTGGAAGAGTGGTTATTGAGTCGTCCCTTTTTGATGGAAATTGATGTCTTTCTTTTCTCCGCCAAGGACTGGGAAATCGTCGTCTCTCATTCAAGGGACATGCATCAGACGTCATTGGTCTTGTCTAAAGATCAAATCAATCGGTTGAAGAAGGACAAAGACCTCTCCTCGCTCCATGACGTGGGAGGGGAGAAATGGCTGGAGGTTATTGTTCCCCTTCATTTGGGAACAAAAGTGACGGGTGGGATTCGATTGGTCAGCTCTTTGGATGAAGCCCAAAGCTTTTTAAGCAAGAAGAGAGATCGGGCTATTCTCCTGACTTTCTTCAGCATCCTCGTCATCTTGATCACACTAACCATCCTCTTTGGGAAACTGGTCGGAGATCCCATTCAGAGATTAGTAGAGGCCATGTCCCGTGCAGAAAAAGGCGATTTGGAGGCGGAAGCTCGCATTCAAAGTGAAGATGAACTGGGAAAATTGGGAAGAAATTTTAATCGAATGCTCAGGACGATTCGGGAGACCCATGAGCAAAATGCTCAACTCTTGAGACAGGTCAGCCAGTTCAATGAGGAGTTGACCCGGAGGATCGAGGCCGCTACCTCGGAATTGGCCAAAAGGAACGAAGAGCTGAGGCTTCTCAATGAAGCCCTGTTTGAATCTCAAAGGCAATTAGGTCAATCTGAAAAACTCGCTGCCGTGGGACAAGTCACCGCCACGATGGCCCATCAAATCGGAACCCCCCTGAATTCGATCTCCGGCTATATTCAGCTCGTTCTGCAGGATGGGAATCTTCATCCCAAAGATCGAGACCGACTCAAAATCGTCGAATCGCAACTGGATCGGCTGGCCGACTCGGTTAAGAGCTTCCTCTCTTTTACCCGGCAGCCTAAACCCCAGTTGAGGTCTCTGGATGTCAACGAAGTGCTGGAAGAGTTGATCCGTTTGAATGAACCCTGGTTTCTTGCGCGAAATGTGAAACTCTCTGCACACCTCTCCCCGGATCTCCCCCCCATCTTGGGGGATCTGACCCATCTTCAAACCCTCTTTCTTAACCTGATCACGAATGCGTTAGACGCCATGCCCCAAGGAGGAGCGCTGACGATCAAGACCCAGCCAGTTCCCCCTCCCCTCCACTCAGAGGATGGAAGATGGCTGGAAATCTCGATTGCCGATACCGGAATTGGCATTACTGAGGAATCAAAAAAGAGGATCTTCGACCCTTTCTTCACTACAAAAAAAATGGGAGAAGGCACGGGATTGGGCTTGGCGATCTGTGAGAAGATTATAAAAGAACACTCTGGAATGATAGAGGTAAAAAGTGAAGTGGGAAAAGGGAGCACGTTTTTCATTTCCATTCCGGTCTTTGAAAGAAACGAAACCGATGAACAAAACATCAGCCCATCTCTTGGTCGTGGATGATGATCCAGTCACCATCGATCTATTAAAAGAAGTGCTTTCCAAAGAAGGGTATGAAGTCTCCACCGCCTTAAGCGGCGAAGAAGCCATTGCTCGAGGGGAGGGTAACCTTTTTGACATCATCCTCACCGATGTACGGATGGGAGAAAAAGACGGGATGGACGTACTTCGGTTCTTCAAGAAGAACGCTCCGGACACCACCGTGATTATGATCACCGCCTTTGGATCCATTGAGACCGCCATCGAGGCCATCCGGGAAGGAGCATACGACTACATCAGCAAACCTTTTAAGCTGGATGAGATCAAATTTACTATCCAGAGGGCTTTAGAGCAGAGAAGGCTTATCCAGGAAAACAAATTTTATCGACAGGAACTTCTTGAAAAGTATCAATTTGAGAATGTCATCGGACGAACTCCTCAAATGTTTCAAGTCTATAAAACCATTGCTAAAGTAGCGGACACAAAATCCACAGTACTTCTATGTGGAGAAAGAGGAACAGGAAAAGAACTGATCGCTCGCTCCATTCATTACAATAGTCAAAGAAATAACTGCCCCTTCATTCCTGTCGACTGCGCTTCATTGGTGGAGACATTAATAGAAAGTGAGTTATTTGGCCATGTCCGAGGAGCTTTCACAGGAGCCTCCACTGCCAAAAGGGGCCTCTTTGAGGAGGCGGACGGCGGAACGCTCTTCCTCGATGAAGTGGGTAATCTCAGCCTCTCGATGCAATCGAAGCTTTTAAGATTTCTACAGGAACATGAAATCAAAAGGGTGGGAGGGACAGAAAGCGTTAAAGTCGATATCCGGGTCATTGCCGCGACCAATCAACCGTTGGAACCGCTCGTGAAAAGTGGAAGATTCAGGGAGGATCTCTTCGATCGACTCAATGTTGTAACAATCACGCTGCCTCCCTTGAGGGAAAGGAAGGAGGATATTCCTTCATTGGCTAACCATTTCCTACAGAAATTTTCCGAAGAGAACCACAAGAATATCTCTCATATCTCGCCAGAAGCTCTCGAAATCCTCACCCAATATTCCTGGCCAGGGAATGTCCGTGAGTTGGAGCATACCATAGAAAGAGCCGTCATTTTTTCGATTCATCCCATTATCCTTCCGGAAGACCTCCCTAAGAAGTCAGCCGAAGAAATCAAGGAGCCAGAGATTCTGATTTCTGAAGAACCCTTATCATTAAAAGAGTTAGAAAAAAGATATGTGTTAAAGGTGCTCCAAGAGACCGGAGGAAATAAAAAGAAAGCGTCCGAAATTTTGGGTATTGATCGAACAACCCTCTATAAAATATTACAGAAAGAGGATGTGTAGATATTTGCAACACTCTCCAGTGGCTGTGTCGAATCTTACAACATGCCCCTCCTCACAAAATTTCTATTAGAATGTTTTATCTTGTAAATTCAAATAGTTAAAAATATTGTCTTATAATTTTCTTTGGCACCGATTTTGCTATTACATAATTTAGACTTAATGAGAAGGGAGGTGAATTGAATGAAAAAGACGATTCTGTTAGTGGTCATGCTTACTTTGGCAGCTTTTGTCTCCGGAGCCATTGCAGCAGCCCCTCCAAAAGCAGCAACGACTGCTCCTGCAGCAGCCACGACCGCGCCTGTTAAATTGGAAAAGTTCGGCGGAGCGATTAAGAGCGTGGATGCAGTGGCAAAGAGCCTTGTCGTTGTCAAGGGGAAGGTAGAGAAGACCTTTGTGGTCACCGCTGATACAAAGATTACGAAGGGCAAGGAGGCTCTCAAATTTGAGGATCTGAAGGCTGGAATGAATGTCGGCGTCGAGTACAAGAAGGAAATGGACAAGATGGTCGCTGTTGCGATCAAAGTGTCCGTCCCAAAGGCTGCACCAAAGAAGTAATATAGGGGTATTGAAAAATCTGTTCCATAAAAAAGGCCCACGTACGAGGTGGGCTTTTTTTATGCGAGAGAAAAGCATTCCTAAGTAAGCAACTCTCTCACCTTTACCCCGTTAAAAAGCCCCAGCATTGACCCTGAGGATGGTAGAAATAGAAAGCATCAGCTCCTTATTTAGGGCGGGGTCAAAACCCTGCTCTTTCTAACGGGGTTTACTTTGAACTTTTCAAAATGTTGACCGTAAAGGCCACCGGGGTTCCCCGCTGTAATAAATATTCCACCTTCACTCTTTCTCCGGGATTCGGGTACCGATGGGGAACGTAGACAGTCTTACGCCCAATTCTAAAATTGACAATGGCTCTATCCTTTTGGCTCTCCACATCCAACCATAGCCCCGCTCGAATCCCTATGACCTTACCCGTCAGAACGGAAAATTTCTCCTGGGCCATCAAGTGATTTGCTTCTAACACGAGCAATGCAATGATGAAAGCGAAGATTAAAATTCTTTTGAAAACCTTCATCTCTTGACCTCCTTGGCCAAATAAATCCCTCTCCTGTCTGTAACGCCTTGGCTAAGTCGGCACGGTCCATTGAGAAGACTTTTCCGTAAAAATACAGATTTTATTCCGTCCCCCCCTTTTGGCATCATAGAGCGCCTGGTCTGCCATCTTGACCAATTCTTCTCTCGACTTCACTCGATGACTTGGAAAATTGGAGATTCCCATGCTAAGGGTTAAATTGACTTGAGCCCGTCCCACTTCGAAGGGGGTATTTTCCACCAACTGTCGAATTCGCTCCGCAATCACGAAAGACTGTTCCAAGCCAGCCTCTGGCAATATCAAAATAAACTCTTCACCCCCATAACGAGCGACGGTGTCTTTCTTTCGAACCGAAGCTTTCAATAAAGAAGAAATTTTGCAGAGGACCTGATCCCCTTCAGTGTGTCCAAAGGTATCATTCACCTTCTTAAAAAAGTCTATATCCACCATCACCAAAGAAATGGGAGCACCACTGTAAAAAGATTTCTGGGCTTCCACCTCAAGCCTTTCCTCGAAATATCTCCGATTATAAAGACCGGTCAGAGTATCATAAATGGCCATGTTTTTGACTGAACTAAACCTTTGAAAATGTTTTAAGGTCGCTGCCATCTGGTATCCGATGACGGAAAGGAATTGTAGATCTTGGGCATCAAAGGCATTGGGTTGATCGCTATTAAGGGAAATGCATCCTAAGATCTCCCCCTCCACAGCAAGGGGCAACGTGAGGTGTGACTTTAAGGTCGCTTTCGGATCCATCATCATCTGTTTGGGCCTCAGCTTCCTTTTCTCCACTTGAAGGGCAATTCGCTCGGCATCGATGGGCTCCTCTCCCAGGATTGAAAAAACGTTCATCATGTTCTTCACCACCTCTTGGGCGAAGGAAGGAGGACAAGATTCTTCTTGGTACAGGAAGAGAACGAGATCCTCTTTCCAAAATACTCCAAAGGAAGTGAAGTCAAACAAATTGGGAAGATTGTTTCCGGCCGATTCGACGATTTCCTTGATCTCAATGCTCGTGCTGATGGCATTGATGGTAGAACGGAGCACGTTTAGATTTTTAAAAATCAGCCTCACCGAAGTCCCCCCCCTATTTTGGGGAAATAATTCGCTCGGCCTCTTTGACTTTCGTGAAAACCTTTGGAAAGAGTTCTTTATTGATCACCCCATCTGCCAAGGCCGAAAAAAGATGGGAGAGTTGATTGATCAGGCCTTGAAAACCTCGATGAATTTCCACAGGAGCAACAGTCCGGCAATCCTCCTTCACCCTTTCCCATGAAATACCTTCCTCAGAAACCTTGAGAGAAAGCAAAAAGGGATGCTTCTCCCCAAGCTTTTGAATGGCCAAGGTGAAAAGAAATGCCAAAATGGCTTCTCCGATCAAGGCCGACACAATCTCCCAGAGCTCCGTCAAAAGATCTGAATAGAGATCCAAAACGAGATCAGAGGACCATTTTACTCCCCTATCCTTTTTCATCGTCGGTGCCATTTTCGCTCCCTAAAACTCTTTTCCTTTTTCCCTTTTTAATTTTTTTACCAGATTATGAATTTCCTCATGGTAGATATAAAAGGCCAGAATCGCCAAGGTGGATATCCCCAACAGGAGCAAAAAGAGCCTGTATTGATGTTCGAAGGCCTTCGCCCCCTGAAGAGTTGCCATCAATGTTCCGGGTATCCTTCCAATGGTAGAAATGATCAAAAAAATACCCAGATGCATGGGGGTCAGGCCCAAAATGTAACAGAGAGCATCCTTCGGAAAACCCGGGAGTAAAAAAAGGATGAAACTAAGAATGACTCCCTCATGTTCAACCAAATAATCAAATTTTTTTCTTGTCTTTTCTGAAACAAACTTTTCAACAGCTATTCTCTCAAAAATCCTTGCCAGACTAAAGGCAAGCCAAGATCCCAAGATGAGCCCGATCATGGAATAAAGCATCCCAGCCCACACCCCGAACAGGTAACCTCCTAAGAATTCTATAGCCCCACCTGGAATGGGGGCAACCACCACTTGGATGATTTGGAGCAGGATATAGACTAAAGGAGCATAGGGCCCGTAAGACTTGACGACTATCTTTAATTGGTGATGATCTCGATAGATATCATAAAGTTTCACTGCCTGGCTCCATAGCTGGGAATGATAATGGTAGATGATAAAAAGAATGATTCCCACCAAAATAGATAGGAGCAGAATCCATTTCGGTTTTTTCAGGAACGATCGGGCCATAAATCAAGGGCATTCAATCATGAGCCAGTTTTCTTTATGTTTCCATAACATAAAAATAACCTTGAGTAAAGCAGGTTGTTTTCAAAATTGTTTGGTCAGAGAATGTAGATCCAGATATTAGAGAAGAGTAATCCTTAATGGACATCTGAAAATGTGATCTATTCGTCTCTCAGCCATGACTAGTGCCAGCGGCAGTGTGGTACGGCGGGGAGACTATAAGTGTTTTGGGGAGGAATATAATGTGCAGGGGTGCCCCGTCTACATGGGCCGTTGCCAAAATAATTGTAAGAATGAAAGGGATGCTGCTGAAGAATATTGTCCTTGATTGGTGAGGCAGGAGGTGCAGGAAATTCGATAAACTCTTCAGCCCTATACTTCCTTACAGATTCAGATATTTCAGCACTCTTTCTTTTTTGGGCGGAAGAGAGACAGGTTTCTGGGAGACTCGAATGGCAATGTCCGGGTCCTTCAAACCATGGCCCGTGATGGTTAATACGGCGACATCCCCTTTCTTAAAAAAACCTTTCCGATGAAGTTTTATCACTCCTGCCAGAGAGGCTGCAGAAGCGGGTTCGCAGAAGATTCCTTCCAGGCTCGCCATCATCCGATAAGCTTCGAGAATCTCTTCATCGCTCACTATGTCGATTAAGCCACCGGATTCATCCCGGGCTGCGACGGCCTGTTTCCAACTGGCTGGGTTCCCAATTCGAATAGCTGTAGCGATGGTTTCAGGCCGCTCAATGACTTTTCCTTTGACAATGGGTGCAGCCCCTTCTGCCTGAAATCCCAACATCTTTGGAAGACCATCCATTCTCCCTTTTTCCCAATATTCCTTGTATCCTTTCCAATAGGCTGTGATATTCCCGGCGTTGCCCACAGGGAGGCAATGGTATGTGGGAACAAATCCTAAGTGGTCAATAACCTCGAAGGAGGCTGTCTTCTGGCCCTCAATCCGATAGGGATTGAGGGAGTTGACCAAGGTGACGGGCTCTGTCTCGGAAATTTCTCTGACGATGTGAAGGGCTTCGTCAAAGTTTCCTTCGATTTGGATGACCTGGGCTCCATGGGCCATTGCTTGAGATAACTTGCCGAGGGCAATCTTTCCCTCAGGAATAAGAACATAGGCCTTCATTCCCGCCTTGGAGGCATAGGCGGCTGCGGAGGCGGAGGTGTTTCCTGTAGAAGCACAGATGACCGCTTTGGAGGCCATTTCTTTTGCCATGGAAACAGCAACAGTCATTCCTCGATCTTTGAAAGAGCCCGTGGGATTGAGACCTTCATATTTAAAATAGAGGTCAACCCCAGAAGTCACTTCCTTCTGAATCCGAGAAGAAGGGATGAGTGGAGTATTCCCTTCGAGCAAGGTGACGATGCTTTCCTCTTCCCTAACAGGTAAAAAATCCCAATATTCTCGAATCACCCCACGCCACATGATTTTACCCCAATCCAGTTCGGAGTTTTCAGTTCGGAGAAAGACCTAAAAATAATTTAATACTCCGAACACCGAACTAATACGAACGTCCTAAATAAAGTGACATAGCAGTTTATTTATGTTAATATGTGGGCATGAAAAATCCCACATTAATCTTAGAGCATAAAGAAGCCAATAAAGAGCGTTTATTAGCATTAGCCGAACAAATATCAGGGGCTTGGATAGGCATAAAGATAGCCGCCTTACTCCTGGTGCTTGAAGGGCAACGTCCGGGATGGATAACCGAGGTGTTAGGGTTGACCCGGATGAGTTTAAGCCGATGGATTCACGGGGTGAACAAAGACGGCTTAGAGTTCTTAAAATCCAAGCCAAGATCGGGAAGGCCTCCACGGTTAGAGACAAAGATTCAAAGGGTGCTGGAGGGACACTTAGAGAAGTCTCCGCGGGAATTTGGTTTAAACCGGACTCAATGGGATGGGCCAACGGTTGCGATTCATCTGAAACGGTCTTTCGGGATAAACCTGAAGGTGCGGCAAGCCCAACGCTGGATGCATCATTTGGGTTATCGGTTAAAGAGAGCGAGTTATTCTTATCTTCAAGCACAAAGCCAAGAAGCCCGAAAGTTCCAGCGGGCTTTAAAAAAAACTTGAGTCCCTGGGGCCAAAAGAGACAATTGTATTCCAGGATGAGACAGGCTTTACGATGCACCCCAGGCTTAGCCGGGGCTGGGCGAAAAAAGGAAAGCGTCTTAAGATTCCCACGACCAGCCAGCATCGTATCCGTTTGAATATCTCTGGGTGGGTCAATCCTTTGCTTGGACGCTATGGCATGATTCAGACAAAACGGGGGGATAGAGAAGGGTTTCTCAAACTTTTGCGCCACCTCTATGGAAGGTTTAAAGAATATACCATTTGGCTTTATGTCGACAGGGCCCGCTGGCACAGAGGCGATCCCATCGAACAATTTCTTAAAAAACATCCGAGGCTCCATATCGAATATTTACCCCCGTATCAACCGGGATTAAACGTGCAAGAACGGATTTGGCGCAGTGTTCGCTATGAATCCACCACCAACCGTTGGTTTGAAAACCTTGATAATCTTTGGTCTGTCGTTTGTAAAACAACTCGCTCATGGTCTTGTCAAAAGATTCGTAGGCTATGTAACATTACTTAATGCGTTTGTATTAATAACTCCGAACTTTTTATTCTAATTCATTTTCCACTCGGATGACCATCGTTTTTCCCAAAATCACACCCAGCCGATCGATTTCCTTTAGGGCACGATGGACGTTCTTCTCTTTGGCCTCATGGGTCATCATCACAATAGGTACAGAACCTTTGATCCGCCTTCCCTTTTGGATTACCGAAACGATGCTGATGTCATTCTTTCCTAAGATTCCCGAAATCTTCGAAAGCACACCGGGTCGATCCAATGCTGAGAACCTCATGTAGTAAGGCATGACCACCTCCTCGATTCTCTTAAGAGGATTTTTTTCAATGGCAAACTCCTGATAAGAGAGAGAAGGCACTCGATGCCCCTTGGCTTGCACGAGGAGATTTCTCCCCAGTTCCACAAGATCGCTCACGACCGCACTGCCAGTGGGCATCTGCCCTGCCCCCTGGCCATAAAAGAGCGCGGGGCCAACAGCGTCACCCTTAATATAAATAGCATTGAAAACTCCCTCCACCGTTGAAAGTAAATGTCCCTCTGGAATCATGGTGGGATGAACGCGAGCTTCTATCTTCCCCTTCTCCATTTTGGCAATGGCCAAGAGCTTAATACGATACCCAAATTCTCGACCGAATTGTATATCCAGAGGTGTGATCTCAGAAATTCCTCCGATGAAGATTTCATTAAATCGTAGAGGCGTTCCAAAAGCAAGGCGGATCAGAATGGCAAGCTTGTGAGCCGCATCGATCCCCTCGATGTCATAGGTCGGGTCCGCCTCTGCATATCCTTTCTCTTGGGCTTCCTTTAAGACTTCTTTAAAGTCTCCTCCTTCATCCGTCATCTTGGAAAGGATGTAGTTAGACGTCCCGTTTAGAATCCCGAAGATCGAATGGATTCGGTTGGCAACCAAACCTTCTTTAATCGACCGGATGAGTGGAATGCCTCCCCCAACAGCAGCTTCGAAGTTGACGTCCACGCCAAAGCGGTGGCCTTCCCTGAAGATCTCATCCCCATGAAGGGCGAGGAGGGCTTTGTTGGCTGTAACGATATGTTTCTTATTCCGAATGGCTTTCAGAATAAAAGTTTTTGCAGGCTCAATGCCTCCGATTAACTCCATGACGATATCGATTTCAGGATCCTTGATCACCTCCTCGGCTCCCCGAGTGAGGACCCCCGGTTTTAACTTCACGCCGCGGTCGGTCTCCAAATCGATGTCAGCAATTCGCTTCAGGACGAGCTTGGCGCCCATACGCTTTTCGATCAGCCCAGAATTCTTCTGGAGGATTCTTACAACGCCAGAACCTACTGTCCCAAAACCGATCAGACCAACCTTAATCTCACGCATAAGAATCTTCCCTCTGCTCTCTCAAGAGTTAGTTCGATGATTGGCGCCCAGATAAATTCCAAATTACAAGCACCAATCCCGCCAAGGCGGGACCAAACAAATTCCAATTTTCCAAATTCCAAATAAAACAGTTTTGGTCATTAATTATTAAAGATTTGGATCTCCTGCCTGCCGGTAGGCAGGTATTTGTAATTTGAAATTTGGGATTTGGAATTTATCCTTATATCCCTTTTTTCAGAACCTTTTGAATCCCCTTGACCGCCTGTTTGATGCGGGCCTCGTTCTCAACCAATGCAAACCTCACAAAACCCTCTCCATACTCGCCAAAACCGATTCCTGGGGAAACAGCCACTTTTCCTTCCATTAATAAGTGCTTTGAAAAGTCAATCGACCCCATCTTCTTGAAGGGTTTTGGAATCTCTGCCCACACAAACATCGTTCCTTTCGGTTTTTCAATCTCCCAACCCACTCGCTTCAATCCATTGACGAGGGCATCTCTCCTCTTCCGATATTCCTCTACGGTTTGACGAACACAATCCTGATCTTCATTGAGGGCAATGATGCCGGCAATCTGAATGGGTTGAAAGACTCCGTAATCCAAGTAACTCTTCAGTCTTGCCAAGGCAGCCAGCATCTCGGCATTCCCCACTGCGAAACCCACCCGCCAACCGGGCATATTGTAACTTTTGGAAAGAGAGTAGAATTCCACCCCCACATCCTTTGCCCCTTTGACCTGAAGGAGGCTGGGTGCCTTATATCCATCGAAGACGATATCCCCGTAGGCTAAATCGTGAACGATCATCAGATGATGCTCTTTCGCAAAAGCGACCAGATCTTCGAAGAAATTGAGATCCACCACGATGGTCGTGGGATTATGAGGGAAACTCACGATGATCATCTTGGGGTGAGGCCAGGTCTGCTTGGTAGCTGTCAATAGCTTCTGAAAGAAATCCCCTCCCCCCATCAAAGGAACTGAACGCAGATCTCCTCCTGCAATCACCACCGAATAGGCATGGATGGGGTAGGTCGGATCCGGAACAAGGACAACATCTCCAGGCCCCACGGTCGCTAAAGCCAGATGTCCGAGTCCTTCCTTAGCGCCGATGGTAACCACACTCTCTGTCTCTGGATCGAGATCGACATCGTAACGTCTTCGGTACCAGCCGGTGATCGCACATCTCAGTTTATAAATCCCTTTCGACGCAGAGTATCGGTGATTCCTCGAATTTTTTACGGCATCAATTAATTTGTTAACGATGTGTTTGGGCGTAGGCAGATCAGGATTTCCCATGCCCAAGTCAATGATATCCTCTCCCCTTCGTCTTGCCTCTATCTTCAATTGATTGACAATGCCGAAGATATAAGGCGGGAGCCTCTGAATTCGATGAAATCCAGACCCTTCAGGATGAAACATTTCCATTTTGTCTTCCTTCCAAAAAATGCAAGGTGGCTTTCCTTGCCTTTTGCAGTCAGGTTTGAACGATTAGAATTCAATGTGTCCCGGACACGAAACACGCGACACGCCTGCGTGCCAGAACGCCTGTCTGCGCGAAGCCCCGCCTACCAAAGCCTTGTGCGGCGGGCAGGCGCTCCGGCGAAGGCAGGCACTTCGGCGTGCAGGCACGGACACGTTATTTAACAAAAGGGTTAACACAATTTAACTTTGTTTTCAATTGATTTTACCCAATGGTGGCCAGTTCCATTCTCCCTTTCCATCGCTTGATCAAAACATCCTTCAATCCGGCATGAGTAGGACGAACCAGTTCAGGGTCTTCTTGAATGAGCCGAAACGCCTCCTTTCTCGCCTCGATCAAAATGGGAGTATCCCGGATGATATGGGCCACCCTGAAATCTGGCAATCCTGATTGTCGAATGCCAAAGAATTCTCCAGGACCCCTGAGGGCCAAGTCCTCCTCGGCAATCTTAAAACCATCGGTCGTCTTCTCCATGGCGCGAAGCCGAACTTTTGCTTCCTCGGAAGACCGGTATTGGGCCAGTAATATACACTTGGAGGGGTAACGTCCTCGGCCAATTCTCCCCCTTAATTGATGGAGTTGAGAGAGGCCGAATCGCTCAGCATGTTCCACCACCATCACAGAGGCGTTGGGAATATCGATTCCCACTTCGATCACGGTCGTGGCGACGAGGATCTGAATCCTTCCTTCCTTAACCTCCATCATGATGGCCTCTTTCTCTTCACTCTTCATCCTCCCGTGAAGCAGGCCAATCCGAAACTCTGGAAAGACTTCTCTCTGAAGGTGCTCGGCCATTCGTGTTGCATCCTTGAGATCCAATTTCTCAGACTCCTCTACCAACGGGTAGACAACGAATGCCTGGCGGCCTTTTTTCACCTCCTCCTCAACGATACGATAAACTTTGGCCCTGGCAGGTTCAGGAAAGACCTTGGTCTCCACAGGCACTCTTCCGGGTGGCATCTCATCGATAAGTGAAACGTCAAGGTCCCCATAAATGGTCATGGCGAGCGTCCTCGGGATGGGGGTCGCTGTCATGACCAGTACGTCAGGGTTGTCCCCCTTTTTCTTCAAAAGTCCTCTTTGAACGACGCCGAATTTGTGCTGCTCATCAATGATGGCGAGGCCCAGGCGGTTGAATTCAACCGCTTCCTGAATTACAGCATGGGTTCCGATCATCAGCTGGATATCTCCGTTCTGAATTCTTTGATAAAGATCTTCTCTCTCTGAACCCTTGACACTGCTGGTGAGCAGGGCCACTTTTACCCCCAGTGGTTCCACCCATCGATGGAGGTTAAGAAAGTGTTGTTCGGCCAAAACTTCAGTGGGTGCCATAATGGCAGCCTGATAACCGCATTCGACCACATACAGACAGGTTAAGAGGGCGACGACTGTCTTTCCGCTTCCCACATCTCCCTGGATCAATCGGTTCATGGGATGGGGTTTTTCCAAATCATCCTTGATCTCTGCCAAAACCCTCTCCTGGGCACGGGTTAATTTGAAAGAGAGAAGATCTAATAATTTCTGGACTAAGAGGCCGTCGGTTTTAAAAGAGATCCCTGTCTCCAGTGCCACTCCTCTTTTCTTCAACGCCATACCAAGTTCCAAGAAAAAAAATTCATCAAAGATTATCCGTCGGTGACCATCTGAACGCTGAAGATCAAGGACATCAATGGGTTCTCCCTCAGGAGGGAAATGGACCCTCCGGAAGGCTTCTGAAAAATCAATCAGGTCCTGTCGCTCAACAATCTCTGGTGGAATGGGACTCGAAAGCTCATCCGCATATCCATCCAAGATGGTTTTCATCAACCTCCTCAACGTTCTCTGATAAAGCCCTTCTGTTTCGGAATAGATGGGAACGATCCGTTTGAAGTTGAGATAATCCTTCTCAATGTCCCCATCCACGATTTCTACGTCGGGATGATGAATCTCTCTCTGATAATTAAACCACCTCACCTCACCAGAGAAAATCAGTTGACGCCCTTTCTTAAATCGTTCCCTGAGATATCTCTCGTTACCATGAAACCACTTCAATGTGATCGTACCGCTCCCATCCCCGACCACTGTCTCAAAGACTCTTTTCTTCTTGTTCTGATAAAATGCAACTCCCGACAGCAGTATCTCACCAAAACCTGTCTCCTTTCTTCCGGCTTTGAGTTCGGAGATCTTTTTGAGGTTGCTTCGATCTTCATAGCATCGTGGGAGAAAGTAGAGGGCATCCTCAACGGTCAGAATCCCCTTTTTCTCAAAGAGCTTGGCCAGTTTGGGCCCTACCCCTTTCACATACTGAATGGGGGTGAGGAGACGATTCCGTAAATGCTGAGGCTGTGACCGATTCATCTACTTTTTATTTTCCATAATTTATTACCCTCCCCCTTGACGGGGGAGGGTAAGGGTGGGGGTGATAAAAGAACTTTATTTCCCCCTCCCCTTTATCCCCTCCCACCAAGGGAGGGGAGTTTTTCGAGCAAGATGATTTCTTACGGGCTCTGAAACCACTTTGACATAGATTTTTTTACATGAGGGACATTGGATCTTATTCTCCCCTACCTTCAGATCAAATTGGTCATAAGAGACGGGTCGATCACAATAAGGACAACGATAGGAAAACTTCTGAATCACCTGCTCTTCTAATTTCGTGTTCTTATAACGTCTATTTCTCCCTTTCATTGAGAGCCTTTAACCTATAGCCTCTAACCTAATTTTCTCAAAACTATACTAAAACTGTTCCTAAGAATCAAGGAACAGTAAATGGACCAGCGAAAAAGAATGTGTTGGAATACCAAGTTATGAGGGATCGGAGGCAGAAATGGGTGGTTTATAAAATCTTAGCAACCTGGGCTCTTATCATTCAAAAAAAGAGGTTGAGAAATCATCCCAACCTCTTTTTTCCCTGGTGCCTGAGACCAGAGTCGAAAATGAATGCTACTCAAAAGATTTATTCTACCTTCTTCCAGGTTTTGTCAGGATCGAATTTCTTCATGGCTGTTGCAACGTTCTCAGTATCTTTACCCAAATTCTTCTCGTACACGACGCCATCCTGGTTCACGATAAAGGTCATGACCCCGGAGTTGCCGTATTCCGCGGGATAGGCAACCAGGGCAAATCCGCCGATCATCTTTCCTTTGACCACGTAATCGTATTCTCCTCCTGATGCGTGCTTACCCTGGAATTTTAAAATCCTGTAGTAATACCCATGGTAAGGGCTTCGTTTTCCAACGGGCCTCTCACCAGAGTATCCCTCCGTGGCAGCCTTGGCCATTAAGGGACCAAGAGGGCTTTCGGGTTCGCCCTCTTTCGCCTCCCAGTAAAGGCCATCCTTCATCCCTTTCCTGCTGATCAATCTCTGGGCATATTCCAGTAACTTGCCGCTGTCCTTGTCCTTCAGCGCATATTCCCGCTGGGCGTCCACGTAGGCTAGGCACACTTGAATCGCATTAAGTTCGTTACGGCCGACTCTGCGGTTGAGGACCTCTTCCTTCCCCGCCGTCGTATCGAATAGCCAAGAATCACCCTTCTTGACAACAGGAATTGGAAATGGCCAGTCTCCATTTCCTACATGGAGGATGACCTTCGTCTCGCTCTCATTCACCAGTTTGTTCATTTCCTCAAAGGCCTTGATGAAATGTTCTCTTCCGGTCTTGTCGGCAACCTCGTCTCCGGAAAAAATTAATTCCTTCCCTGAAGAACCGAAGATCGCCAACAATTCCTTTGTATCATTTTCCTTGACCGCTTTGGCCAGAGCCTCCACAGCCTCTCCGGGAGACTTGAACGTTCTTTGGCCCCCCTCTGCTGAAAACGCACTCTGACAAACGCCAGCTAACATCACCACTCCCGCTATGATTGCAAAAACAGAGAGGCGCATCGAATGCTTTTTTTGATTCCCTGCATTGATAAACATCGCTTTTTCCTCCGTCGAACTATTGATGATGTTCAAATCGTCTGCTCGAGCTCTAACGGCGACGGCCAACATTGCCCCTGCTCACACCGCTCGTTCCTCTTGAAGGCATGCTCTGTCGGCTTTGGAAGCCGCGGTTGCTCTGCATTCGTGCATCGCTTCCCCGCCCCACGCCCCCAAAGGCACTTTTATTCTTACTGAGATCCAGGCTCTTTTGAACTGAGCCAGCAGTCACTCTTGGCTGTTCGAAGCTTTGGCGAGTGGTTACCGGAGCCTGCTGATATCTTGTCTGCGGTTCGAAGCCCCGGAAGTCTCGGCGGGTCTCCACTCCTTTTAGCGACTGGCCATAGCGTTGCCGGGTCGCCTCGTTCCTGTAGGAAATGCCCTTCCGATGGCTCGCGTCATGCTGCCACCGAGTGGTTTGTATATTTGTAGCGGCGATGTCTATGTTGCGATTAATGTTTATGTGGCGGTCGGTGTTTACATTAAGGTGATGATTCCTCCAATCCCAGTGCCCCCACGCATGGCCCCAGGACCTACCCACGCCGATGCCCCTCCCAAACCCCATTCGACCGTGAAAACCGATAACCATCCCGGAAGAAGGCAGGAAGAAAAAGGGAGGGAAACCCGGGTACCACCAAGGGCCATAGATCTCGGTCGGATCATAGACCGGCACATAGACCACGTCGGGCTGTGCTGGCTCGATCTCGATAGCCCCCTCCTGCACAATCACCCTCTGTTGTTCAGTGTCCCCCAAGTTACCTGCAGCCTGGGCCCTGGTCCTCAATCTCTGGACTGTATCCATCACCTCATCCTGTTGATCCAGAAAAGCGTCTCCCAGCTTCTGCGTCCACTCCAACTTTTCGTCCATCATCGACAAGACTTGTTGAAAAGGCACCAGAGCCTTTACGCTGGGGTCCCAGTCTTGCTGGTCCAGGGCGTTGTTGAGCTGATCACCCGTGAGATTTCTATTTGCCTTTGTCCACCGGTCTGCCTGCACTACTTCGAGGGGATAGGTAGCTGCCATCAGAATCTGGGCCAGAAGTGAATCGGGATAGAGCGCAATAGGTGCCAGCATCTGGTCCAATTCTTCTTGCCCGAATCTTCTTGCCGCCGGCTGGTCCTGCGCAAATACGAACGTTGCCGTCACCATTAACAGGACAAGAAAGCAAATCAAAGTGTGTATAAAGGTTTTTTCTGTCTTCATGGCAATCCCTTTCTCTTAGTTGATACGGAGTAACTCGTTTTGTTGTCCACCATTCTCTTACTATAATATCATATGATAGGTTACCAACAAAATCAAATTTCAAAATTCCTACGAATTATTAACATAACGAAATAATTCATTGTACTCCCCATTCACCCTTCCCCTCAAGAGACTGTGTCGTAATTAACGAGAGACCACTTCGGTTGCAAGACGGAACAGACGGTCAGGTGACGAAGCTTTAGACCTGCCTGCGCGAAGCCGCTTCGGCGAAGGCAGGGCGGAAACCTTTTATCGTTCAGCTACCGGGCTGCAAGCCCATGAAAAGATCATATTTGTAAGAAGCTCGATTCCCCATAACTCTAAATGACCGCATGCTAAAGCTGAGGAGTCTGACTGTCTGTTCCGCCCGTATCTGCCCTCCATCATGACTACGACACAGTTTTCAACGGGGGAGGGTGAGCCGGCCGGCCGAAGCGCCCGCGCAGGCAGGGGCGCCTTGCGTCCGGGTATCTTTGAGCAGCTACAAAAAATCAGTCTTTGGCAGCCTCTTAGGAATCTACAACATCACGTCAAGGGCCCTTTTCACGGTTTCTCCTTCCAGGGAGACTTCCCCGTAGATGGCCTCCACAGCGGCTGCATCCAGCCGATAAAAATCTTTTTCCACAGGAGTGATGAGGATGCCCCCCATATCGATCACCCCCGGGCTTACCACAATCCGGGCATCCCCTTCCTTGAAGAAGGCGTCGGGACGGTGTTTTCGGCGCGGAAAGATCGCGAGACGCCATTTCCTTTTATTATGGAACCCAGCGATATTCATCATGGGTTCCTCGTTAGCCAGAACAACTTTTTTCAGGGCGTCCAGATAACTCTTGAAAACTCCTCCCACAGCCATCGGGGCATCTCCCTCCAAAATAACAACTTCCCGTCCCAGGTCTTTCACGCGATAGACGGAAACACCGTCAACCTGTCTCATTAGAGTGAGTCTTTCCTTCCCTTGGGTTTCCTTCTCGATCGACATCTGTCCCGATGGGCCTGCTTGAAAATGAAGATGATCCGGTGCGGAAGCGCCGCATTTGGGTCCGTTGTAGAGGACTGTCCAGCCAGAACCAAAATCAGACATCAGCTGCAGAAAGGTATCGATATGCTCCGCAATGGCCTGGCGGCGATGGTCTAAATGGGAGATGGTGAAGTGAGAAGAAAAAACAGGCATGGGATTGCACAGAATCAGATAGTCGCTTCGGTAGAGGATTCCCCTCTGGCCTTCAGGGAGATGATCAAGGCAGAGGAAACATCGCCGTTCGTTTACATTTTTTTCTCCCACGTCAGCGAGGCTGCTCTTGATTCTTCCGGGATTTTGCTGGAGGCGTATGGAAAATCCTCTGCATGGGACATCCCGCTCCCTGATGTTCTTAAGCGATTCGTAGCCTTCCCGAAGATCCTGCCAGGTCTTTTTTTGCTCCGATAAGAGCTTGAGACAAAGTCTGGAGAAACTCTTCAAACTCTTCCCTCCATCAAAGGTGATATAAGTCTTCCGAATAAGCCGAGTGTCCTTCCCTAATCTTTTGTAACCGATGAGGTGACTCACCGTCGTCTTACCCATCGTGAAAGGTTGTTCCCGGACAAATTGAAAACCCACTTTCCTGTAAAAAACCAGGGCCTGCTTGTTCTCCACCATCACGCCGATCCAGAGTTCATCGAGGCCCTTTTCTGCGGCATATTCTTCCGCCGCCTCGAGGAGACGTCTGCCCATGCCCTGCCCTTGAAAGTCTGGAAGAAAATACAGCGAGGGGATGTAGAGGCGATTCTCATCCCGGTTAAAGAAAATTCTTGTGTAACCGGCGATCTGACCATCCATCTCTGCAATGAAAACCCGCGTGAACGGATCGTCGAACATGCTGAGAAAGGCCCCTTCCGTGTAGTGTATGTCGAAATAGGACTTGAGGTCGCTTTCGGGAATGAAGCTCGCGTATGTAGAAATCCAGGACTGCCAGGTTATTCTCCGGATGGACGTGAGATCACCCTTCTGCCAGGGTCGAATCACGATTCCCAAGGTTATCGCTTATCCTCCTTGATTCATTCTAAAAGGGGCCAAGGGTTCGAGGGTTCAAGAAGAACAACTACAAAAAGATTCACTTGAACCCCTGCCCACTCGAATCCTCGAACCCTCTACCCATCCTGACTTGTTGGGATGGCATGCTGATTTATTTTCTGCCGGGCGAGAATTTCAATGGTGCGGATCTTGTCCTTGAAGGCATTGTTTTGGTTTTCCTCTTCGGTGCTGAGGGCCGCGTCTGTGTTGCCCGACCAGCGTCTACAGAGGTAGAGGCTTTCATAGATCCTTCCTATCCGGTACTCTCGGCAGATTCGCAATGCCGCCGCATAATCCTCGCCGTAGCTCACGTTGAGAAAACCGATTTTTCGCATAAGGGCGGTTTTGAAAGCCCGCGGCGCGCCCAGACCGTTTATGCGCAACGCATTGTTGTGACCGTTCTCATCGGTCCATTCACGGTGGTCGATGAGGCCCGGTGGAATCTCCTCCAGCCTCGAATCGACGAGGGTGTAAGAGCCGATCACCATGGCATAGTTGCCCTGACGGAGCATGTCAACCATCTTCTGCAAGGTGCGGCTGCTGCTGTATAGATCGTCCGAATCAAGCTGAACGGCATAGCGGCCACAGGCTTCTTGCAGAAGGGCCTCGTTCCAGCAACCGCCAATGCCAAGGTTGGTCCTCTTCGGAGTGACGTGTTTCAAGCTCGAATACTGCCTGGCGAGATCAGAGAGAACGGCCGTTGTTCCATCTGTCGAGCGGTTGTCCACGACAATAACATTGAATGGAAAATTCGTTTCTTGCGATAGGGCACTTTCCACGGCTTCGGCAATCGTCTCTTTCCGGTTCCGTACGGGAATGATAACAGAGGCCTCCACCGGGAAGAACTCCGGTGTTTGCTCGACCTCCCTCAAGTAATGGGATGGCAGATAGGCCCTGATCTTCTTCAAGTAATCCGTGAAGACAGTCTCCATTTCCTTCTGCACGGTTTCATTACAGGGGTCGACGTACCCAAATATCTTTTCACCATCGGAATTCTCCTCTGTACCAATCACGCAGTAGAGTGGCTCTTGCAGATGATAGATAGAATGGTCAATGGAAACCTTCAGGCGAAGATCGTAAAGTCCGGCAAATTTGACGGCGGGTATGGCACCGTATTTTTCCAAGGCCTTCCGGACGGCGGCGACTGAAAAGAGCATCAAGGTGCCGAAGTCAAAATCATCACGGACGCTCCCAGGCTGATAATCAATGAGTGGATGAAGGGTCTTCCAGTGTTCGTTTTCGTCATAGAAATCCGTATAGACCAGGCCTGCCTTCGTGGACTCAGCCTTCCCCAGGATTCTCTCCAGAGCTTTAGGCTCAATCGAAACTTCTTGGGCTCCCGGCAAGAGAAGAAAGTACTCCGTTCGCATTCCGGTCAGAATCGGGTTGAGTGTTTCGTGTGACGTGAGGGGTCCGGCAACAACAACTTGACACTTCTCCAGTTTGAAATGAACCGGCTCCTGACTGACGATCACGACATGTTCAACCAGGTCTGATTCCGCCAGGGGGGGCAGAATCTTTTCAAAGAAAGGTCCTGGGCTGTACTGGGTGATTACGGTAAGAGGTTTCATTCTGATTGATAGATTATATAACGTCGTGGCAATAAGCCGCAGATGCCAAAGCATCTCGCAGTTTCATTGCCTTGTTAGACCTTATTTAAAGTTCTCTTTCTTGTCCTAAACCAATAGTAACAGCCATAAGAACCGCCAAAGAGATAAAGAATTGTGAAAAACAGCCCTTTGGTCGTTGGAGATATTCCCTCGGCAAAATAGGCAGCGATTCCGTTATAAATGCGTACAAAACCTATTATTAAGCAAGTGATCCCCAATATAAAATATGCATATCGTTCAAGACAAGACTCTTCTGAGCTAATTCTAATCATAAGATGGTCGGTTTAAGTTCTAACATTACGCCTTATGTTGACGTTATATTTTCACCATGGGCCCAACCCTTTCCAAGTCCATCATGGATAGGATTTCCAACAATCCATTATGGTTTGTATTTTACACCAGGCCTAAACTTTTTGGAAGTGAGAATTTTCGAGAAATTGGATTCTTATCTCAAGATTGAATCGAGAGCGAAAAAATTCTTGTGAACGGAAGACTCTGCATGCTCTTATGCAGAATTGATGAGTTGGGAATTAATCAAGCAGGTTCTGTACGACGTCCCTATTTTCTATGGCAAGCCTGACCCCCTTCCTCATCGAAGCAAAACTCTTAAAAATCCCAGAAAACCCCAAGAGTGAGCCCGACCTTCTTGTATTCGTCACTTAAACGAAAGAAGCTCGTCTCTCCGTACAGACCCCAGTTCTTTCCGATCCAGCGACGGTGTTTCAAAAGCAGCTCCTGCGATTTCTGGTCAACCTTTTCCGGGCTCACGAGTTCCGTGGAATAGTAGGCCTGGTTCCCGAAAGAAAAGAGGAGCGATGTCCAGTGAGTTCCTTCGCTACCGTATGTCACCTTGAAGGCGTTGGAGAATGACCCCACGTTTCCGGGGTTGCTGATATTCCGGAATATCCGGTATTCGAGGATCCACTTGTTGAAGTAGCCGGTGAGCCCGGCGGACAGAATGAAGTCACGGTGGTTCACATGGTAATCGACATAGGTCCCGCCCACCGTGAAAACGTAATTTCTCTTCTTGCCGAATTTGAGGTTGAAGTCGTGGTCGAACCGGTAACGCGGGAGATAATCCGAATTCGTTCCCGCCGCCGCAGCCGTGTAGGTGTAAAGCCACAGGTTCCAGTCCTTATAGATGCCGCCGACAAGCTGCACCCCGTTACCTTCTTTCCTGAAGAAGCTCTCAAGTTCGAAAAAATAGACGAATGTTAATTCTCTCCTGAGATACATCAGCCTACCGTTTTCCCAATTTCCAAAGTGGTCCGAGAGGTAAGCATAGCCGAGATCAAGTTCTATCCGGTTGCGTTTCCCCATAATTCGGTCAACCCCAAATTGTTCAAGCTCCTTTGCTTTCACCCAGTCAGGATCGCGTTCCCACTCATCAAGTGTTGAATCAGTTCTGTTTTCTGTCATCTTATCATGCCCAGAAGTCTCAGAACCGAAGGCGGGTGCTCCTAAAAACCAGCAAATAGCGATAATGAAAAGAACTCGCACTATCCTCATACCATCAATAATCCTTCACATCCAATTACCTTACACCCGAAACACTACATCCGATGAAAATTGAAAACCTTCTCAACCGCCCCTTCTTCCTGTATGATAAGATAGAAATAGTTCTCATCTTCGTCGATGGAAACGCCCGATGGGGGTATCTCAGGCTTGCGAAATTGTTGTTTCGGTATGGCAACGGTAATATTTTTAAGACCCTCGGGATTCTCAACGCGCACGCTCAGGACCGGCCCCTCATACGTGAAATCGTATGTCGTCTTTAAGAATCTCAGAAAGAATTTTGCGTAATAGGTCATCGTTTCGATCCATATCTTCCCATCTTTCTGGAGGGAAGAGAGGGTATCGAGGAAGTCCGAGACCGTCTTCGGGTAATACTTCACGTCGTTGGGATGGGAATAGATGAGGCGCACCACGCGATTCTTTGCCGCATAATCGACCACTCCGGTCAACCAGCCATAGACTTCCCCTGGCGTTTTTCCGTGATGCTTCATCTCTCCAAGTGATATGATGTTGCCGAAGTTCATCACGGGAAAAGCAATCACGCGGTCCGACACCCTCTTCCCATTCGCAAAAGTCCTATTCGGCCCTGCCCCCTGGTCGCCCGTATAGTAGTATGCGATCATTCCAAGCCGTTCGAGCACTTTCGTCGCTACGGGTTGTGGATGGGCCCCCAGCGGAGCGGAGTACTCCTCGATCCTATACCCCGTAATCTCCTCGAGACTCTTATTGTTTTTCGTGATATACTTTTCAATCTCTTCCTCCTTAAATTCCCCTGAGTTTACTTTGCTGGCGAACCAATCGTGTCCCCATCCGCCATGAGAGCCTATGATACCATAGGGCATGATCATCTCCACAAGCTTTCGGCCCTTGTCCGAGGCATCGAAGCCCTGGCGGTCACCCACCTCTAAGTTGTAATCCCCTGCCGTAATATGGAAGGAGTATTTCAAGGAGTCCCTGAAGTATCCCTTCTTTTTGAGGAGCGGGAGGTATATCCACTCGGCATTGGAATCGATATGCCAGTTGATTACGACACCTCCTTTGCCTCCTGGTACGGACATGAGATGGGGAATCTTGACCGATCTGAAGAGGAAGAATCGGATCAATGACCGGAGCAGGAGATCATCTGAGTAACATTTTAGGTAACCGAGAGGAAAACCGGCATAGAGAGCAGTCCCTTTCCCATAACGGGTCTCTACGATGGCCGGATATCTTTTGTCAAACCCGTCTACCATGTAGGCCAGGATCTTTCGGGAACCAATCTCTTTCGTAAAAGCCGACCGTGCGAATGGGTAGGTCAGCGTCCCATATATGTACCCGGCCACTTCAAGGTTTTCGCCCGTTTTCCCTGGCGGAATTTCAAGTGTCTCCATCGCCGTTCTGTCGGCAAATCGGAGTGAGCCGTTCGAATAGGCGCATTCGGGACATTGATTGTAAAGAATGTAGTTCAAGCCGATCATATCGGCAAATGCCGCTTGGTCCCTATATAAACCGTTTTGATCCTTCGTCCCTGCGTCGTAGCCGATCAGAACGCTGCCTCCTTCTTCGAGATACTTTTTAACCCAATCAGCAAATCTTTCCGGAAGCACCTGGCTTATCCCATCTGGAAAGATAATAGCAGGCACATCGAGGAGCATCTCAGGCGAAAGAGAGATGAGTTCTTCCACGTCGATTGTCCGATACGGGACACCCTCTTCCTGAAGAACGCTTTTATATGCTTCCAAGATACAGGGGGTTGTCGCCACGAGCGCTGGATGATACGCCAGGAGAACCTCCATCCTCCCTTTTCGCTCAGCGTGCTGCGCACCCTGAACCAAACCACACCAGGCGACAAAACACCATAGAAAAATTCCAATCCTGTATAGGTTCACCAGTCGCATAAATTGTCCCAAAAGGGGGTTGGGTGTGTTGAGCCGGCCAAAAAAATGTAAAAGATAACTACAGCTCCGGGCGATTTATCGCCAAATCTCTACAGTGGTACCTTTAAACGTTTCACTGCCAAAGCCTCCAAGCATATTTCAAAAGCCACATCAGGTGACATGGCATGTTACCCATAAAACATATTAAAGAACCGCTTGGTAAGGGTTTGGAAGCACACCCAACCCCCTTTTCAACGCAGCATCTCGGATGACTCTTTCTCACACAATCTTCCCTTCCCCTTCTGTCATGATGTAACCGTATATGGTCACATTCCCCTCCACCAAGACGCCTTTCTTGGCAATAACAGATTTTATCTGGCCCTCCTGGCCCACCTGGACGGCGTTTCCAATCTTGACCTGTCCCTGAGAAAATATATTCCCTGTGATGGTGCATCCCGCTTCGATCACCACATTCCTCTCCGAAAAGAGATTTCCCTCAACCCGGCTGCCTTCCTCGATAATAATGTCGCGGTACGATTTAATATTCGCTTTGGCAAAGCTTTTTCCCCTGAAAACAATTCTCTGGTGAGTAACGATGTCATTAGAAATATTCGTCCGGGGTGGTAAGATTATCTCTTCTTTTGTGATAACAATCGTCGTGTCGGAGATATTCCTTACCTGAATATCAGGTGGAATTTCGGGCAGCTTCGCCCCATACGTCAAAATCGGCAAGCCGAACATCCGGCTGAAGGAGCAGTGGCGTGCCACGGCGAGCCTCATGGGAGAGGCTACGCTCACGCCAAGCCGGCAACCTTCTTTAATCTCTATATCCCTGTCCCCGTCAACCCAGCGGATGACAGCGGTTCCTTCTCCGATCACGAGATCGCCTTCACAGTAAAGCGCCCTGAGGGTATTTCTGTCTCCGATCTTGCAGGACCCCCTTACGTAAATCTCTTTCCTGAACTCGGCGTCGCTCCCGGATGCAAAATCTGCAAGCACATAAAGGATTTCATCAATTGTCTTCTGATCGCTTACCCGCTCCCTCTCGACAACCCGAACCTTTTCTGGCTTTGAGAGCATCAGGGTATATTCACCCGGCTCAGTGATGCGCTTCGTCCCGAGGCCATTTTCGAGTATCTTTTGGAACGATCTACCAAAATACTTATAATCCTTTGAAAAATTCATATTTAGAGCAAGCGATTTTTCATCTTTGGGCCTGAAAAGCTCTATGAAGCCCGGGAGAAATGGGATAAGAATGAATACCATCAATACCAGAAGAGTGATCGCGATATATTTGGGGACACCAAGCGAATATGTCCTGCCTGGGGCATCGGTTGTCTCTTTTGTCGGTACCTCTTGTGCGGTCTTTGTAGCGTCTCCCGGCTGCTCCACATCGGAAATCACGGTACTGGCCTCTTCCTCGACGGGCGTCGTGGTCACCTTAACCCACAGAGACGACTCTTGCGCGGAAACCCCACCTGCCGGTGCGAATAGGAATATCGCTGTTACCAGGATAAGAAAATATTTCACAGGCATCACGCGGGTGACCTCCTGAATCTCTTCGTTTTATGCCATATCACGCGTCGCGCACTGATGACATCAAAGACCGCGTCAAAAAAGCCTTGCGTTGTGTACCAGAGAGAGAAGAGGAAATTGAAAATAAGAAACGGCAACAGCCGTATCCGCTGCCGGGAGCCGTCGAGAAAGGAGGCAATCCCGATCTGATAAAATGGGGCAAAGTTGCCGAAGGTGTTACATGTGACGGTAAGAATGATGGGAAGAACTCCTGTGAGGAGGTTGATCTCACCGAGAAAAAAAAGTGCCACGGAATCCGCAATCCCAAAAAAGAGTATTGCGGGGACCGCATATACCGAAAGGAGTAAGATGCCGTCAATTTTCTCCCTGGGACTAAGAAACTTGGATCTGATAACGGGGATGAAATAGCGGAACATGACCTGTGTATGCCCCCGGGCCCATCGCCTGATCTGCCTTGACCGGGTCACCCAATTCTCGGGAACTTCTTCGTAACATTCGACCCTGTTTGCGTAAGCTACCTTCCAGCCGTTTACATAGAGCTTGAAGGTCAATTCCGTATCTTCTGTGACGATTTTTGGGTCGAACCCTCCGCATGCATGAAGAAGCTTTTTCCTGAAACCGCCAACCGTCCCGCCGTACTGGGCTACCAGCCTGAGATTGTGGCGTGCCTGCTGGTCAACCTGGTAGCCGCCAGATCGTTCCAGATCGAGAATCCTTGTGAGGAGATTCCGCGATGTGTTAACCGGCACGACCCTCCCCATGGCAGCGCCTACCTCAGGATCATTGAAGCAGACCGCGAGGTCCTTCAGCACACCTCGCGGGGGAAGGTAGTCCGCGTCGAAGACAAGAATGATTTCCCCCTTCGTGATCCGGATAGCATCGTTTAGAGCATTCTGTTTTCCCCTATCACCGGTTGTCCTGTGCAAGGGTTTGATGAAAGGGTAACGCCCAGCGTACTCATCGAGGATCTTCCCCGTCCGGTCTTCCGAACGATCATTAATGGGTATCAATTCGAGCCGGTCCTTTGGGTAGTCTGCGTTAGTGAGGGCGTCGAGGATATGGGAGGCCACCTTTTCTTCGTTGTACATCGGGATGAGGACCGATAGGAATGGAAGATCGGAATCGAAGATATCCTGATAATAGAACCGCTGTTCTCCGTAGATGCGGTTCATGGAGAAAATGAAATGCCTCGTGAAGTATACGGCCATGACAAAAACTACGAAGCCGATGTAAATCTTCAGAATCAATACAACCATTGCCATACATCCATATCGTGCCCGAGCCTCCGTGAAAGAATGCTCAGGTAAAAAGAATAAAACCCGACAATGAATATCATGTCGAGGAGGAAACCAAAACAGAAGAAAAGAATGGCCATAAAAATGAAGGAGTGAACGTTGATCAGGTAGAGGAATATGGAATACCTAAAAATATTGAAAGTCGCAGAGAATATTAGCGTGAAAAGTATCATAAATATTTTGGAGAAGACAGAAGACGGGAGCGGATAGAGGATGAAACCGTAGACGACGGGGATCAAAAACCAGGTAACCGTTACCGTGACCACATAGGTTGTTGAGAAATCAATCACCTGATAGGGAAATCTATCCGGAACGATCAGAAAAAAAAGGGCGGAGACAAGATGGATGAGACTCATTAGCGTTAAGGCCACGACAATCGGTTTCGGAGTCTTTGTCTGCGGAATGACGAAGACGATGAGAAGTACCACGATGAGGTTGATCATCGTAAACCACCTTGCGGGGTAGCTTCCTGGAATGTTGAGAACCGTAATGGGTCTCCAGAGGAATTCCGTCCAAATCATATTGACATTCTCGAAGGGCACGGAGCGGACGAGTATCTTCTGGGTGGTCCGATTTACCAGATAATTGAGATCAGGGAAAAAAAAGTAAAGAAGAACTTCAATGAGGATGATAAAGAAAAAGAATGGAATGAGATGTCTCTTTTCGGGAACCGGGATTTTCCGGTACGATCTGTGATAGTAAACCAGCTCTTTGGCTATCCCGCTCTGTGATTCGTTGTGTCGCCTTGGCATTCTTTTCTAAACCCATCCGTGGTTAGCAAGTGAAGCTCCCCGCCCATATAAGGGCGGGGCTTGCGGGGCACCTTCCGGTCACATCCATGTACAGCGTTCTAACATTTTGTCCTCTCACCCTTCCCATCTCCCCGCTGGGGAGAGGGAGGAGGTGAGGGGGGAATTTCAAATATCTTTCGTTAGGATTTTTAATAATAAGAGCAAAATTAGTACCAAATTGTGTTGAATATGGGATTATTTAAAAGTTTAATGAATTCATATAGTTGTTATAATTTTTTAGGTTTTACCATTATAACAAAATTACCATGATGGACAATATTTGACCGCTGGTAAAATAATTCCTGTCAATTCTTTCCTTGGCAGATTAGTAGAAACCTGGCCATTCAATTAGGAAGAAAAGTTAGGAAGAAAAGGCATGTTGGATTTAAAAAGAATCTTAAAGACTAAATAAAGAACCCGTCCACAGGAAGGGGTTTCCAGGTATAATTTAAATAACCCTCTCCAGATTGATAAACCAAAGGTTTTCTCGGAGGCTCTTGTCAGAAATTCAGCTTACTTATAACAGAAAAATGTTCTTTGTCAATATGTAAAATAAGCTCGGGAAGGATTATTTTAGTAGTTAACCGTCCGACGAGATGGGAGCTTCTGGTGAAGCGTCAAAGAGTGAAAAGTGTTGTAAAATCATGTAAACTTCTTCTCTTCTGAGAGTCTAACCTATTAAAAATTATTAGAACAGCTTACCGGGTCGCAACATTGCAAGCCTGAACCCAAGTTCTGGGTTGCATTTGACCCAATGTCCCCTATTTGGTTATAGGGTATAATTAGGAGGGTTGTCCGGTGCGATGGGAAGGGAAGAATGATCACACAAAAAACTATCGGTGTTTTCGCAATGAGATGATCTATAAAAGGAGATTTGCATGAAGGATAGAAAAATCAAGGTCATGATCATCTTCGGGACCAGACCAGAGGCCATCAAATTCGCATCCCTCATTGAGCAATTGAAGAGGTCAGAAAGTGATTTCAGGGTAACAGTGTGTGTGACCGGACAGCACATGGGGATGCTTGATCAGGCACTCAAATTCTTCGAGATCCGTCCAGATTTCGACCTCCAAATTATGAAACCCAACCAGTCCCTTTTCAGTCTAACCGCGGATAGCTTAAGGGGGATTGAAACCGTATTAAAAAATGATCGTCCTGATTTGGTATTTGTTCAAGGAGACACGACCACTACATTGGTGGGTGCTCTTGCCGGATTTTACTGTGGTGTCAACGTAGCCCATTTGGAGGCTGGCCTGAGATCTGGCACTAAACTTTCTCCGTTTCCGGAGGAAATCAACAGAAAGTTGGTGGGTCAAATCGCCAACTATCACTTCGCTCCTACCATTCGAGCCCTTCTCAACCTCAATAGGGAAGGAATAAACGACAATGTCTGGGTGGTCGGAAACACGGTCGTCGATTCCCTGTTCTTATGTTTGGACATCATAAGGAATTCTGATGAACAAGTTTATTACGAGTCTTTCAAGAAGATCGACTTTTCAAAAAAGATTATCCTGGTTACCGGACACAGACGGGAGAGCTTTGGAACGCCTTTCGAAAACATCTGTGGCGCTCTGATGGAGATAGCATCTATTTTTAGGGATATTGAGATCGTTTATCCAGTGCATCTCAACCCAAAGGTGAAGGAAGTGGTCCACAAAATGCTGAGCGGCATCAAGAATATTCATCTCATGGAGCCTCTTGAATATAATTTTTTGGTCTGGCTGATGGACAATTCATACTTGGTGTTAACCGATTCTGGAGGAATCCAGGAAGAAGCACCTTCGCTTGGGAAACCGGTATTGGTGATGAGAGAGGTCACCGAGAGGATCGAAGGGATCGAATCCGGCACGGCCAAATTGGTCGGAACGGACAGAAATAAAATTGTGGACTCAGTTTCTCTGTTACTAAACGATGGCAGCGAATATAATAAGATGTCGAAGGCGATCAATCCTTATGGTGATGGAAAAGCTTCAAAAAGAATAGTTGAAATCCTTAATCAAATGACATTCTTGGAAAAAGAGACTGGAGAAAAGTAAAGAAATTGCCCAATAAAAATATTTAAATAGCCGATAGCAGTACTTTCCAAAATAGTGGACTAAATTCGGGGCCAGGCTTAACCATTTTTTACATACCCTTTCCCCTTTCCACGCGATTCTTAAATTAATCCGGGTTATTGACGTTAAAAATCTCCTCAATATCTTCATCTCGTGGGCCTTGATGGGAGATGGAAGAGAGAACCGTTCTTTTTTCGAAGTTGATGAGATTGGTTGTTACAAACGAGGTCAATCTGAGGATTTCGAACTCACATTCCACCCGGAGATAATAGATAACATCGTTTATGCTATGGCTCCTCGCGACAAGGTCCTGTGGCATCCCCCGACCGTAGCATATTAAACATTGCATCAGCTCTTCATTGCTTATCATAGTACACCTCCCTACCAAAAAGTTTCGTGAACGTCCTCTCAAGAAAGATGCAGATGCGGTTGGCCCTCTTTCTCCCGATGAGCCTCCCAAGACGATACTGAAATGACAGGATTTTGTTGATGATTGTGCTTCTCATCGTATCTAAACCATTGCCCTTGAATTAAAAAACCGGATTGCCTTTTTTGTGAAGCCACGGCAATCCGGTTCCTGTAAGATTTGTCTTCGGCAACCCGGCTATCCCAGTGGGACCCGCAGCTTTCCCCGCCTGCTCCGTCTTTGGAACAGGGGGCCCCCGCCAGTTACGGCGGGCAGGCGTCCCACGATTACTCGTGGTTTGGCTTTATCGGCAAATTTGATTTAAGATTTTTTCTATTGTCCTAATAGGAGCAATTTCAATGCCAATAACAATTAATCCATATAAGGAGTTGATATTTAACGGTTTTCAAAAAAATATATTTTCACAAGAACAAAATTTATGACGTTTTTTGACTCAAAAACTGCTAATGATCTGAAATAGGTAAGAGGAAATACAGAACCACACGTGACCTGCTTGTTTCGAAGTGCTTTCCTTATATTCTGCCTGCCTAAATCAACCCTTCGATTTTCCCCGGTCTAAAGCCCGGGGTTTGCTCAGGGTTGATACTGAGTGGCGCTTTTGACCCTGTCCTAAAGAACGGGGTTTGGCGCCGTCGAAGTATCAATTTTTCAGCTGCGGGTTTTCAGCCCTGGCGCCGTTATCCTCGGCGTTCTCATAAACGACCAGATTACGCATGAACGTTTCCAGTTTCGCCTCCATCTCTTTCTGACCGACGTTCCCCTGCTTGATGAACGCGACTGTGTACAGAACGGAGCCGGAGGCTGCTTCCTTTTTCGCCGCTTGGCTGCCTCGGTTGTATGTCGTCGAGATGATCGTAACCTTATCCTTGTAATAAGAAGAGCGATCGTAGGGGAATTTTCGCTCCACCATATTCTCCCAATTGCTCTGATATTGATCGCCAAGCTCTTTCGGAGGCTTCATCGTTCTTGAGACAGCGCAACCAATCTGATTGTATTTTTCTTCGGTTATCATAATCCCGTTGGTGTCCCAAACCATCTTGCCCTTTTCTTCAAAGTAGCCGAAATCAAGCTGGAAGCTACTCTTATCAGAAATTTTCATGACATCGGGGCCGTAGGACAGATAGAGTCTCGCCGATTTGTACCGGAAAATCTTATTGTTCTCAATATGAATGTCTATAGTTGAAAAGATGGAGGGGAGGAGGTTTTTCATGCTCAGGAATTCCTGCCATTCTTTGAACGTGCCGTAATAAGACACATAAATAAAATCCGAGAGCACTTTCAGGTCGGGGATGTCTCCCTGGTCAACGTTACCCGTCTGGTCCGTTCTCATCATAACAATGCACCCTCCGGGAACCGGGAGAGAAAAGGTCACCACCTTTCTGTCGTCATATTCGATCAGCCATGTACACGCCATCCAGATCCTTCCGTAGGAATCCGTGAATCGGTAGTCTTCAAAGGCACGGCCCATCGACGTGATCTTGATATTTTCCGGTCCGATCTCTCTGTAACGACCACCCCCCTTGAGGATCATATCCATAAACAGCTTCGAGTCGCCATAAAACGTTTCCAGAGGGACGTCGTCCGGTTTACGGATATAAAGGAAGACCGTGCTGCCCAGAGTGCCGTAGGTGAGATGGCCATTGTCTCCCAGGTCGGCATCTCTCGTCCCGCTGGGATAATAGGCATCCCAGTTGCCGTCCTTACCCTTCATAATGAGACGAGGGAAGACCGCGCTATAACTCTTATAGAACAGCCGGGTTGATCCTGGGCCATGAGGAAATATGGTTTCCCGATTCTCGGCAAGAAGGCCCTTGAGGAGTTTGCTGGAAAACTGAGCTGTGATCGCATTCAGCTCGCTGTCCAATTCCTGGTAGGTCTTGGGCAGGGTGATCTCTTTTTTCAGCATTTCTCTCTTGGTCATGTCCATATTATCAAGGGTATAGCGCATTTTCGTTTGAACGACTGCCGCATTCTTGTTGGCATTGACGACTTCAAGGATCGGGACGGCGTAATTGAGGTTCTCGTTCGGGGACTTTCTCAGGACGATGCCGATGACTTTTCCATTCTGGTCAAGGAGCGGACCACCGCTATTGCCGGGAGAGGCCGCAGCAGAGAAACGTATCCACTTCCACTCCCCTGCTTCTTCTTCAGGTGTGTCGGACGTATAGAGACCATCTCTGATTACAACTCCCTCCCCGAGGGCATTGCCTACGGCATACACTTTTTGATTGACCCGGGGGTTCTTATTCGTTGACAAAAATCCTTTTGCTTTGGCATTGAGGAGTGAGAAGACGATGAAATCCCTGTTTTTCGAGTACTTGAGGACCTTTCCGATGGAGTAAACTTTCCCTTCCTTATCTCTGAGAAAGATCTCCTTGAATTGACTCCCACTCCCCAGGTTCATGACATGCGCTGCCGATACAAACTCCGAAGGGCTGATGGCGAACGCCGTACCGATCGAATAGTATTTGTCCGTCCGTATGGAATAGGGGAGAAGGTCCATGGGTAAGGGTTTTTCGTATTGCAGGGAGTCGTTCGTCGGCTTCAGCACCACGACCTCATACACTGCATCACTGATTGCATCCATCACACGGGAGTCCAGTGTTGTGCCTTTCGAAGCTGTCCCGTGGGGTCCCGCACACCCGATCAAATAAAGAAAAAGAAAGCCCGCCACAATGACCAGCACATTCCTCAACGCCTTCATACCCTTTGTCTCCTTTGCGATCGAATCCTGTTGACTATCATCTCCTGCAGCAATCACGCCCTGCATCTTAACACGATTCTTTCCTCAATGACAATTCCTTGAGGTGGACGGGGCGGGGTAAAGGGGGCACAATCTAAAATGATAGCACTTCACCGGGAAGCCCCGCTGGGGAGCTTCAATTGAAAAGCTATGCTCACTGGGGATGATACGCAATCCCCCAGTGAGCATACTTAGACAGTTGAGTTAACGTTTATTTAGTAGGAATTATGGTGTTCAAGGTAGTAGCCAACCGGGTGGCAATCACAGTCATGATATTGTTGAGCATTAAGACTGAATTCCCACCCCAGGTTCCAGAAGCGCCGGTATCCCTCGTATAGATGCGCATGCAGGGGTTGGCTTTGCCGGGTTCATAAATTTCACAGACGGCTGAACAGCCGGCTCTGCCTGCTCCCATTCCAACCCAGGCACGGGCTGCTCGGCTCCCGGGATTGCATTCGACCACCGCACCCTCAATAAGCAAGGCATCGGGAGAATCTTTCTGAGTTAGTTTAAGAGAGCTTTTAAAAACCGAGTTAAAGAGCGCAACATAGGGATCGTAGGAAAAGGCACTCTGTTGCGGCAACAATCGGTCGCCAAATTCCGATACCTTCACCGAACTATATTGAGAAAGGTTTACCGCCGGATCCCTCCAGATAAGAATGTTGTGCCCAGCCTTCTGCATGCCACTGATATACTCTTTAACGTTAAAAGCATGATCAGGATAGTTATTAAAGCTTTTAAACGATGCTGGGGTGGGTTGAGTCGATGCTGTACTGGCGGCAGTGTCAGATGTCGAAGATGGCTTGTCCTGGGCGATTACACCTGTACTCACCAATGCAATGACGAAACCTGCCACTACGAAATAGTCTGCAAATCGCTTCATTTTCGTCATATCTCCTCCCTTTGTTACTGTATTCTGTTATTCTTACATAGTTCAACTCTTATCTTAAAAAATGATAAGGACTCGCTCGTGGTTGAGTTCAATATACGAGAAACGGAGTTATGTGTCAAGCAAAAACGCAAAAAGATATGTCGGAATTTTGGGATATCCTACTCAATTCCACGTGGTTTCAGAATAGTTTCTTGACAGATAAAAGAATCCGGCCCGCTTCCCCCGATGATTTGAAATAAGTATGGTGTCAATACAATAGAATATGTGGAAATGTGGAATACCTGACGACACACAAAGGCATGATCACTTGGGTTTTGCGCGATGGTATTGACGCGGCCAGGGTACGTCAACATTAAAGGTTTTGGCAGCGTGGAGCGGCCAGTAAGGGTCTCGCAGTAGTTCTCTGGCAATAATAATAACATCCGCTTGGCCGGTTGTTAGAATTTGTTCAGCCTGCACAGGATCTGTAATTAAACCCACCGCACCGGTAGCTATGCCAACTTTTGAGCGAATCTCAGCAGCAAAAGGAGTTTGAAATCCTGGTCCCACAGGGATTTTGGCATAGGGCACCAGCCCACCACTTGAACAGTCGATTAGATCAACACCGATCTCCTTGAGCCAACGGGAAAATTCCACTGACTGAGGTAGATCCCAACCGCCGTCCACCCAATCTGTGCATGAGATACGTACAAGAAGAGGGAAGTCTGAAGGCAAGCTTTCCCGAATCGTTCTGGCTACCCACAAGGGAAATCGTGTTCGGTTTTGAAGACTGCCACCATACTCGTCAGTCCTTTGATTCGAAATGGGAGAGAGGAATTCGTGAAGGAGATAGCCGTGAGCCATGTGGATTTCTATGACTCTAAAACCGGCCTCTAAACTGCGACGGGCTGCCGCCACAAATTGAGAAACCACTTCCTCCAGATCCTCCTTTGCCATTTCAAGCGGGACAGGAGAATTTTCGCTGAAGGCAATGGGGCTGGGGGCCAAAGGCTGCCATCCTCCCTCGTTGATTGCCAGGGGTTTCTCGCCACGCCACGGGACATCGGTTGAAGCCTTACGTCCGGCATGAGCGAGTTGGATGCCCGCCACGGCCCCTTGTCCTTCAATAAAAGCAGTAATACGTTTGAAGGCTTGAACATGCCTGTCAGACCAAATGCCGCTATCCCATGGCGAGATACGCCCCTCTGGTGAAACTCCGGTAGCTTCAACGATGACAAGTGAGACTCCTCCAACGGCATGGCTACCCAGATGAACTAAATGCCAGTCCGTCGGCATACCCTCTTCACTGGAGTATTGACACATAGGAGAGAGAAAAATACGATTCTTGAATTCAACACCCCTTAGACTAAAACCAGAGAATAATTTATTCACGATGAATCACCTCGCCCACAACTAAGGTATCACTGTACACCATATAATAAAAAGGGCGGGCAAGGTAAATACGGCGAATTACGTATTTCATAATGAAACATACTGTATTTCGATGTCCTCAGGGTTGGCTCATTTTGCTTGAAAAAAACAAAGTGGGAAGTGCGGCAGGAAGAAAGAGGGGAACATCGGTGAAGATGCAAATTGACGTAGAATGAGAAAATGGTTAGGATGGGACGGGCAGCGAATGGATACCGTTAGAACGGAGGGCTGTGTATGAAAATGCAGTGTTATGTTTATACTGGAACCGGCAATTCACTATGGATTGCACGTCAGCTCGCACTGGAGTTAAAAGAGGTCAGTCTTCACTTTATGCCGTCCTTATCAAGAGATTCTAAGGTGGAAGCTGATGGAGTGGGTATCTTTTTCCCGGTCCACATTTGGGGATTGCCCATCCGCGTCATCCAGTTTATCAATCATCTTCAAGTTAACCCCCAGACCTACTTTTTCGCCCTGGCTGTCAACGCCGGGCAGCCCGCTGCCACACTGCTTCAGCTGCAAAAGTTGATGTCAACCCGGCAACTATCGCTCGCCCTGGGCTATTCCATTGTCATGCCTTCCAATTACACCCCCTGGGGCGGTCCTGGACCAATGGATACTCAGCAGCGGCTGTACAGGCAAGCCCAGGAAAAGGCGAAGGCGATTGCCGGCCCTATACTTCGGGGTGAGCGAAAAAAGGTGGACAGAGGACCTCTTTGGCAGAACATCCTGTTCTCCTGGATCTATAAGATGTCTTATCGGCATGTTTACAGAATGGATAAGAATTTCTGGGCGGACGACAAATGCAATAGCTGTGGAATCTGCTCGAGGGTCTGTCCGGCCAACAATATCGAGATGATCAATGAAAGACCGGCACGGCTTCACCGATGCGAACAATGCTTAGCCTGCCTGCAGTGGTGCCCGCAGGAAGCCATTCAGTATGGGAAGAAAACCGTCAAATACCCGCGGTATCATCACCCTGAAGTCACTTTGGAGGACATGCTCGAACAAGCGAAAGCCAGTAAAGGTGAAACCCGGGCGTCAATACTAATCAGTCCATAATTGTATGGACGTTGAAGCCCAAATCCCTCCTACCCTCCCTTTACAAAAGGGAGGAATTCCCCCTCTTTGATAATCCTTTTCCTGTCATTAGACAGGCAAAGAGGGGCCGTTCGACAGGGCTCACGGCCATGAGCTTGTCGAATGGTTAGGGGAGATTTTTACAACAATATGTCTTTTCAATTATGGACTCCTTAGCAATTTCAGGATTCTCTCACCATTTCAAATGGCACTGATTGTCCTCCAAGCGACGGCATTTGTAGGATTTTGAAGCTATTTCAACCCGACCAGGGCTCCCAATTTTTTCACATCTTCTCAGTCGCTCACTTCTTGTCTCTTATGGGCTTCGTACCTTTGCCGCCCCTCCTTAAAAAGTCTTTCTTCCTCTTCCGTCGTGATCAGGAGAGGGGGCACTTCCGTGGGCTTGCCCGTCTTGTCCAGAGATACATAAATGAAATTGGCGGTCAATGCCTTTTGCTTCTTCTCTTGAGCGATGTTTTCGGTTTCCACTTCGACGCGAATCTCCATGGAGGAATGGCCGACGAAGGTCAGCGAGGCATGAACCAGTAATACATCCCCTACCCTCACAGGTTTCAAAAAAAATATATTATCCACCCTGACGGTGACAACGTTCGTATGGGCATGGCGGGCCGCTACAACGCCGGCGGCATTATCCATGATCTTCATAACTTCTCCACCATGAACGTAGCCCGCCAGGTTGGCCTGGTGGGGCAACATCAGTTGGGCCATGACAACGGAAGAATGTCCCACGGTCCTTTCTTTGGGAGTGATCTGTTCATCAAACTGTTTTAACAGATTAAGACAAATTTCTTCGTGTTTCGCCTCCACCTTACTCATCCCCTCGAAACATCCGGCGATCTCCCCGAAACCTTCTTCTCTCGCCGTCTTGGCGAATTCAGGATACATGACGGTGCCCTCATATTTCTCTCTTTGGGCGACAGCCTCGAGGTTCTTCCTTGTATCTTTAATGTGGCCGAGGAACTCAAAATGCGTCCTGGCATGCTCTCCCTCATTTTGGGCGATCTCCCAAAAGACATCGGCGATATGGTCGTGACCTGCTTTTCTGGCCGCATCGGCATAGTACGTATAAGTATTCTGAGCCCGCGATTCATCGGCGAACGCGTTCTCTAAATTTTTCTCTGTCCCGCTTTCTTTCAAGTTCATTCCTTTCCCCCTCTTGAGAACTCCTTCCTGAAATAGGTAAAGTGACTATCATTATCAATATAGAACACGGTCTTTCTCTATTCAACTGCTTTTTCTGAAAAGTAAGCATCTTTTTTTTTCGTCACAACCGTGAAACAGTCCCCTCACCCTATCCCTCTCCCCTTGCCTGCCTGCCGGTAGGCAGGGGGGAGAGGGATAGGGTGAGAGGGAACATAAGTGATCAGGTCAGTGGGACTCGAAACCGAGAAGGAACCTTCACACTGTGGAGTAATAAGCTTTTTTTATTGCGGTGGGTGAACAGGTAAAGGATAGGGCAGAAATATAGGATATAATGAGTAGTACTCGGCAGGACAAATAAGGAAGTTGCGCCTCATTTAATCGGGATTTCGAAAGGCCTCCCGTTGTGCGAAAACCGTACCCGGTCGGGGTAGATCTCCTCAATCTTCACCCCTTCGACGACAGAGCCCTCGTTGGCGATTACACCGTTGACCATAACGAAGCGTTTCGAGGGGCTCTTCATACCAG
Organism: uncultured delta proteobacterium; assembly: GCA_963827685.1. Classification (GTDB taxonomy): domain Bacteria; phylum Desulfobacterota; class BSN033; order BSN033; family UBA1163; genus UBA1163. Next base: position 103,876 of record CAWHBU010000007.1, read on the forward strand.
ACGATCGCCGATAATTTTAACGACGGCAAAGTCGTGGCAGATCCGTTTGAGGGGGGTGCACCGATCTTAGAAGTTTTGCCCTCTGGAGGGGTCTCGATCTTTGGAGGCACCCGACTTACTCTTTCTCGAGCGTCACGAGCCGGTTCCTGGGAAAGTGGGGCAGGTGCAACCGGCTGACTCGGCACAGGAGGATTCGTCGGTGCAGGGGGGGATGATTTCGACGGAAAGCCGGAATCCAGTGGAACAGGCGCCCGTTGTTGAGTCGGTGTAGGAAGATTCGTCGGCCCAGGTGGCGAAGATCTCGACAGCAAGCTGGAATCCGGCGGAGCAGTTGCAATCAGCTGAGTCGATACAGGGGGACTCTTCTGCTCAGGTGGCGATGATTTGGGCAGAAACCCGAACTTCAACATTACGGCATAGGTAATGACGACAGCGGCGATTGCTGTAAGGCAGACAGTGGCAACATACAGCGGAAATTTTTTCCCGGGACGGGGCAGATCGGGCCTGAGAATCTCGATGGCGATATTGGCCGCTGCGCTCCGGCGAGACAACTTTTCGCGATCGAGTTTTCTCAGAGCATCCAGTATCACGCTCATTTTCGTCCCACCGTGAGTCTCGGAAGTTCAAAACGTTTGATGGATCCATATAAAAACATCAGTGTCTGCCCCCCCACGATACCATCTTCATCAATTCCCCTGGACGACTGAAACTTTTTGACGGCCAGAACAGTATCGCCGTCATAAACCCCCGTCAAGGGCCTGCTGTAGACTCCTGCCTCTCTGAGAAGGTCCTGAAGCCTTTTAATGTGGCCTCCCCCTGACCCCGGCGATATATTGGTCAGGAGATTCAAGGAATCCTTCCAGAGAACGAAGCCCTGGCCGGACCAGTGCTTTTCGAGCTCGCTCGACGAAAGGGATCTCCTCCCTGCAATCGGTGGATCGATAAGAAGCTGTTCGTTCTCCATGCCCACCAGCGAAATGAAGCGTTTCCCCGGTATATCCGGCAGGGTAAGTTCGAGAGCTGCCGGACAATCGATGCGAAGCAAGGTGCCCAGGTTTCCAGAAAATCTGTACAGACGGAGCTCCCGGTCAAGAGCTGCCCGTTCCATTCCGTTGAACTGGCTCAAGTTGACGCCTTCCGGGACGGGTGAAACTTTCCATAAGCTGGCCAAAGTATTAAAAGCCCTTCGGACGCTTTCTGATTCCGGGACCTTCCCGAGTTCAGCAACCATGGCACGGGAGAATCCTTCACCGGCAATAAGGGGGTCCTTGGGGGGCTGCTCCTCCGTTGCCTTGACGTGTGAAGCAATAAACCGGTTGATGAAACCAGGCCGTGTCAAGTAGATTCCCGCCACAACGAGGGCCGCCAGGATGACAAATGTGGGGATCAGGATAAGACGTCGTTTCCGGGTATAGGACGTCGTATTCCTTCTCATGTCTTTGATCCCTTCTGCAGCAATCTGGGAACTTATCCTCGCCGTGTCTCTTGTGTAGCCGGTCAGAAGCGCCCGATCGCAGGCCGCATTGATCAGTCTCGGGAGCCCACGTGAATACCTGTATATCCGCTTCAAGGCCCTCATGGAAAAGATGTCACCGCCCCTTCCTCCTGCTGCGACAAGCCGGTGGTTGACGTAAAGGACGGTGTCCTGAAAATCCATGGGCTGCAGATGATATCGCACGGTGATCCGCTGGCTGAGCTGCCTCATTTCGCTCCTCTCCAGAATCTGCAAAAGCTCGGGTTGTCCGGACAGGACGATCTGTATCAGCTTTTCCCTGTCTGTCTCCAAGTTCGAGATCAGCCGGATCTGCTCGAGCACCGGTGCTTCCAGATCTTGCGCCTCATCGATGACGAGAACGACAGTACGGCCCTCGGCATTTTGCTGGAGAAGAAACACGTTGAGGGCATCCAGGGAACTTGAGTTATTGGAAGGGTTGGATCGAATACCGAATTCCCGGTTTATGTTTTGAAGAAGCTCTGCCGGCGAAAGACAGGGATTGAAGATCAAGGCCGTAAGGTGATGATCCGCATCAAGCTGGCTGAGCAGTGCGCGCAAAACCGTTGTTTTCCCCGATCCCACCTCTCCTGTCAGGGCAATGAATCCTGCACGATTGTTAATGCCATACAGAAGGTGGGCAAAGGCTTCCTTGTGGGTCTTGCTCAGGAAGACAAAGCGGGGGTCGGGGGTCAGGTTAAAAGGCTTTTCCCGGAAACCATGAAAGTCGAGGTACATCAGAGCAAATTCCTTGATACTTTCGTATCGTCAAATGGAAAAGGGGAAAAACAGAGAAACCGCAGAATATTGCTTCGATTCGGGCCATCTTAAAATAGCAGATTCCAGGATGGATGTAAAACAAATTCTTGGGAGAGTAATCCCTCAGTTATCGTTGGCGGTGATTTGGTAGGGGTGCTGGGCGGATTTTCGAGAAGCTCCCACCTTCGAGGAGGCAAGCTTCCAAAAGATTTATACCTGCCCGCGCGTAGCCGCTTCGGCGAAGGCAGGGCGGAAACCTCTCAGCGCAACCTATCCGAGATGGAAGTTCCCGAACGACCCTATTCTTTGGAATGGCGACGATTGTCCATAACATCTTAACGATCCGCTTGATAAAGCTTTAGAAGCATCCCCGCCGAATCATTGGGGTCAGAGCCTAACCTCTCGCATCCATAAGGGGTTACTTTGGTAGTAATTTTCTCCTTGACATTTGAGAAAAATATGGTAAAAAGGATATATTGTCGAGGGTAAGGACGTATGATGCAGTTCAGGAATTTCTTTTACTTTTATTTTAATAGGGCTCACCCATATCCCTGAGCCGAGCTATATAGTAAGGGATGCCATGGGTGAGCCAGATGTTCCCCATGGCTTTTTTGTTTCTGCATCACGAAGGCCATGGAAACCATATTCCATGGCCTTTTTGATTTCAGCAAAGGCGATGATTACCAAAAATAAATCAGAATATCGTTAAGGAGGCTAAAGATCACATGAATGCAAGAAAGCATGAACCGATTAAGATCACTCCACATTTTTTCCAATTGGGCACGCCTGCCTTCCCCGCCTATTTGTCCATGGGAAAGGAAGGAATGATTATCGAAGGGGGAACAGGCCCCACGTTCACGATCATGATCGATCAGATCGAATCATTGGCGATCGATCCAAAGACGATAAAGTATATTGTTTTGACCCATACCCATCCGGATCACATTGGGGCGGTACCGCATTTTCAGCGCGATTGGCCTCATATAAAACTCTTGGCAAGCCCCATCGGCGCTAAAATACTTGGCAAGACAGAGCTGTTCAAAGAATTCCAGCTGGTTGATCTTGGCATTGCCCAGTTGATGAAGGCAAAATCTGAGATCGATACATTGCCAGAGCCCGTTGAAGACTATGCCTTTAGTGTTGATTCTGTCGTCAAGGAAGGGGACAGGATTGATTTGGGCGCGGGCATCGCATGGAGGGTTTATGAAACACCCGGCCATTCACCCTGTCATATTGCTTTGTTTGAGGAAAAGGAGGGCACTCTGGCGCTCGGTGATACCTCAGGATTCTATGTCCCTGGAAAGGATGTATTTTGGCCCAATTATTTTGAATCGCTTGAGAAATACTGCAATACGATCCGGAAGCTGGCTGCGCTTCCGGCCAAACGAGCTGTCCTTAGTCACAATGCGGTGATTGAAGGAGATGTCCGGCAGCATTTGGAAAAGGCCATGAAGGCAACGGAGAAGTATCATCAGGAGCTTATGGAAAGATTGGCGAACGGAGAACTCTCTGAAGAGATCGCCATGGATAAGGCTCGGTTCGTCGACAGCCTGACCGATATTCAGCCTTTTAAGGTCATCTATGATCTCTGTAAGGTGCTCATCAAGAATTCTCTGCAAAATGGAAAAGATGATCATTTTGTTTTTTAGAAAGGACCTAGCCGCCGTTGGGGTCCTTGACATGTACGCACTGCTTCACTTATTTAAGAGATGAATTCCAGGTAGTACTTTGCTGTCTCACCAGGTCTTTCAATCATCGGTAAGTGGCCGCAGTCCTTCATCACAATGACCTTTGAATTTTCGATCCCCTTCTGGAGGACCGGCGCACCTGACGCAGGGAATACACGGTCGGTATCGCCCCAGAGAATAAGAGTCTTCGCCCGAATCTCCCCTATTGTCGTTTCCAATTGGTTGCCGGGGTTCGCTTCAATAAATACCTTCTTGTTGAAGTCCTTGCTCCGGACTGCCACTTCGGCTAAATAGGATTTCACCGGGCCGGGGATAAACGGAGGCTTGACAAATAGGAAATCCAACAGCTTGTCATAGTCTGAGACAGATTCGACAATGAGAGGATTGTTCCCTTTTGCGAGCTCCAGGGAGATCTGGCTTGGTTCGCGGTCGATCACGCCGCCCGGATCCAATAGCCCGAGGCTCAGAATTTCATCTGGATACGTCGCCGCATAGACGCCGGCGATCAATCCCCCCATGGAATTTCCCGCTATATGAAATTTCTTCAGACCTATCTTCTCCGCGTACTGATGAAGTCTCTTTACCTGCACGGCAATATCGTACCGATCGCTCCAGATTTTCGAGCTTTCACCGAATCCCGGCAGATCGGGCGCAATCACATGATACTTTTTCGTGAGATATTTGGAAAATCGTGTCCAGTTGTCTTTATCCCCTCCGAACCCATGGAGCAGCAGAACCGTTTCACCTTTCCCGCCTTCGACATAGACGATTTTATAATGATCGACTTGAATGGATTTTTCGCTAAGGCCCGCCGAGCCCCTTTCGACACGTCTGGCAAGCACAAACAGGAAAGAGGAAATAATTTTTTTTATTCCAATATTCATTTCAAAGCCCCCTTTAATATTTTACTTTTCAGTAAGGGCAATCAGGGCAACATCTTAAGATGTAGGGAGTTATCCCTAATTTCCCCTTAACTACATCCACTCTTGCGTGGTTTGTATTTTATATCATGCTTAAAAATTTTGGAAGTGAGAATTTCAAGGGAATCTTTCATGACGGGTTCGTCACCCTCGAACGATGAAAATCGCTAATCACCCCTCGCCCCCCTTTAGAAAAGGGGGGTTGGGGGATTTGAAAGCTATTTTCTAAGAAATCGCATTCTCATCTCAAGATTGAATAGGGGGGAGAAAGATTCTCGTGCGGGAGAGACTCTGCAAGCTCTTATGGAAGATTGATGATTCGGGGGTCACGACTCCCGTAGTCAATCGATTTGCTGCTTCCGGTAATCTTCTAATCGACTCTAATGACGACAGCATCTCCCTGCGCCAGACCTCCACAAATAGCGCAGACACCAAAGCCGCCACCTCTTCTCCTTAATTCGTACATCATTGTCATCAATATGCGCGCCCCGCTGGCTCCTACGGGATGGCCGATAGCGATAGCCCCTCCGTTGGGGTTGGTCTTGTCCAGAAGCTCACGCCACTTTGTTTCATCTCGGCCAGCTAATATTTTTGTTGATACCAGAGTCACCGCAGCGAATGCTTCATTAATCTCGATTACCTTCATATCGTCTATGCTCAGACCGGCTCTCTCCAGCGCCTTCTTTACTACAAACCCGGGAAGTTCGGCCATTCTCCTGGGTTCACTGGCGCTACTCGCCACGGAAACAATCGTTGCGAGTGGAGTGATCCCCATTTCTTCTGCCTTCGATCTTCTCATAATAATCACGGCCGCTGCCCCCGCATCCAAACCCGGCGCGTTGCCTGCGGTAACCGTAGGGCTTCCGTAGATGGTCTTCAATTTCACCAGACCCTCCAATGTTGTGTCGGGCTTAGGGAATTCATCTTTGCTAAAAACGAACGGCGCCCCTTTCTTCTGTGGCACTTCAACGGGCACTAACTCATCATTGAATTTTCCTGCTTTATCAGCCGATGCCCATTTCTTTTGCGACCCCAGTGCCCATTTATCCTGCTCTTCTCGCGATATGCCGTACTCCATGGCAATCTCTCCGGCGTCTCGTCCCAGAGGAGTATACTCCCGATAGGTAATAGGATTAAGGTAATCTTGAATCAAAAGCGGCTTCATCCCCGACCCCCAGCGATGTCCATTCGTCAGCAATGGGGTATTGCTCATATTCTCAGCTCCCACGGCCATACAGGTATCGGCTTCGCGCAGTAGTATTGCCCTGCGTCCAAGGTGAACGGCACATAGCGATGAGCAGCATGCCCTGTCTATCGTTAAAGAAACCAGCGTGCTGGGTAATCCTGCACGCAACAGGGCCTGTCTCCCATTCACATTATCGTAGAGAGCGGCCTCCGCCTGATCGCACATTCCATAGTACAATTCGTCCAGGTCTTCACCTTTCAGGCCGGCGCGTTTCAAGCTCTCCTTGATCACGACAACTCCGAGATCCGTACTATGCATCTCTCGCAACACCCCGCCAAATTTGCTGAAAGGTGTCCTTGCTCCACTTACAATAACAATATCGTCTTTTTTATTGCTCATGTTCTTTTCCTTTCCAGAGCCGGTATCAGTAAGGTTAATAGTTTGAGCGATTCATTGCACAGATAGATCGATTTGTCAAGTAATGTAGGGATCAAAGGCCATGAAGGCGACGGTCATGAAGGGGATGTTAAATCTGAAACATTTAAAGGAATTTCTGCAAATCCGCTTTCCATCAGAAACCGCTAATCGATCGAAAAAATAATAGGGAGTTGTCTTTAATTTCACTACAAAGCCTCCCACCTGCTCATTGCTTAACCCCCTCTCTAAGCTCTCCCAGCACTTTTTCATATTCCTTTTTTACAAATTCTCCTCCGTACTTTCTCTCCAAGCGTCGAACAATGAAATGCCCCCGGGCTGCAGCCTGAAAGTGACTGATAAAAAGGTAGTTGATTGATGCGCCTCCTAATGCTCCAAGGACTGGCACCATTTCGGCGGCCATCTTGTCCGTGACGATAACGCCAAAGCGGGAAGCTAAATTGGCCATCACTCGGATCACGATCGGCGTGCCTTCCTCCGCAATCCCCCGTTGCGCTATAAATTCAGCAGCCTCCGACAGGGTCCGGGTCAGTGCTGCTCGAACGGCATAGTAGGCTGTCTCAGCGGCATTGTCACCCCTTGACCTTCCACCTAAAGCAAAAACTGTGATGCATGCCAGATGAGTGTCCATGGAGGAGAGGTCTTCGCCCTGACTTCGAGCAATGTCAGCAATGGAACGAAGCATCAGGGTTGTCGAGATCGGGAGTTCAACGATTAGGCCAGGAAGTCCGAAGAATCCTCCAACAGCGCCGCTGACAAGGACCATCGCCCGATGGATCAACCGAAAGGGCCTGCCGCGGCTCCTCTTATCCATCGTAGACAGCGCGACATAGAAAGTTGTCCCGACGGCCTTGGTTGCCGTCTTTCCAATCGCTTGCCCAATCCATCTCGGTAGAGCCTTTATGATTCCTTCAATGGGATACCCAAGCAGGTTGATCAACCGAATACTCAGGCCGGGTCTCTCCAAAAGATTGACGGCTGTCCTGAGATCGTTGAGGTCTCTCTCTTCCATTCTATTTGTGTAATGGCCTGGGGCCGGGCTTGAAATGTTGCAGAGGATAGAAGGGAACGGAGTTAAACAACTTCGTCCCCTCTCCCGCGATTCGTATTCTATACCACACTGAAAATTATTGGAAGTGAGAATTTCAAGGAAATCGCATGCTCACCTAAAGATTGAATCGGGGGGAGAAAGATTCTTGTGCGGGATTGAATCCGCATGTTTAGGTTGCAGTTTAACCAATTTGTCCTATATCATAAGGGGGTAAGAGAGGGGTAAGATATGGCCACTAAGAAACTTCATCCGGTTCATCCCGGAGAGATCCTCCAAAAAGAGTTTTTAGAGCCGATGGGGCCTAGCCAGAACAGGCTCGCACTGGCATTAGGTGTGCCTGCAAGACGGGTCAATGAGATCGTTTTGAGGAAGCGGGGCATTACTGCTGACACTGCATTGAGACTTGCCCGATATTTTAAAATGTCCCCACAATTCTGGCTTGGTCTGCAAATGGACTACGAATTGGATATGGCAGAGGATACCCTTGAAGGCAGGCTTGAGAAAGAAGTTACTTCGAGGTCCGCTGCAGGATAAGCAAGAGAATCGTTCTTCTTTTTTCTACATCTACCTTATTTCTTCAGACGGGGGAGGGAATTTGAATATGGCCTGGCTGTTTTTAATCATTGCGGGAATCATTGAGATCGGATGGGCAATCAGTTTGAAATATACGGAAGGGTTCACCCGGTTCTGGCCGAGCGTGGGGATGTTGGCAGCGGCAATAGCCAGTTTCTTCTTTCTATCCACTGCCATTAAATCCATTCCGGTGGGGACCGCCTATGTCGTTTTCACAGGAATCGGAGCCGCCGGCACCGTTCTCTTCGGGATATTCTTCCTGGGGGAATCAAAAGATATGTTAAGGCTTGGGTTTATCACGCTGATTATCATCGGAACCATCGGACTGAAGTTTGCAGAGAAGTGAAGCAAGACCACTCTGTTCTCTCTCCCTCAATTGTGAAGTTAACTTAGAACCTACCTCTTCTCCTTCTGCATGTATTTAATACTAATCAAGCAACCATTTGCCGTTTTCAATTATCCTTGTCCCATCAATTTCGAGCGTCATCCCGCCGCTCACGGCATCATGATGGATATTGCTGTAGACATGTCCCCCGACAAATGTCGTATTCTTGCCGCAGGCGATGTGAAGCGTGCCTAAAATCATTTTGTCCGTAATGGTCCCAGAGAAACCCCTATACGTCAGTACGTGGTTGGTGGCAACGCCAAGCTCAGCGATGTTGGTTCCATTTTCATCCGCAGCGGCGAGGATTTTCCGGCACTTCTCTGCCTCCGGCCCGTCACCCACAACTTCCACAATCCTACCGTTCTTTATAATCCAGGCAAAAGGTTTCGCGACCCTTCCCACATGCTCGAAAAATCCATTTACCACATATTTGCCGTTCGCTGTGCCTTCAACGGGGGCCAGTGCCGCTTCGGCATAAAGAGGTACAGCACCCCATTCGCCGGGCTCCCACATCGACGCTCTCAACCGCTCGCATTTTCTCCCTTCCACGCTAAAGGTGAGGTCCGTCCCATCGGGCCCGGTAATACGCGCGATCTTACCGGTTTCCATGATCCCTGCCGCTTTTTCCGTACGCTCTCGAATTTTCATGATATCATCGTGTGCGATATTGGGCGAGAGAATTGGCGCCATGCCGAAACGCGCCTTTTTTTCATTAGTGGCTACATTTCTTGCTTTCGTGTGAGCGATGATTTGGGTGTTGTCGAGATTCAGCGTGGCCAGTATAACATCACTCGTCATCATTGCATCAACCACTCTCTCCGGGGGCTCCGCTTTCATCTCACTATCCTCTACAAAAATGACCGTGGGAATGGCCTGCAGATGCCGAACTTCGGCCTCAAGATATTTACCTACCAGTTTGCGCTTTTCATCATTCTGAACGATGAGAAGGACTTTTTCGCCGCTTTTAACATTCATGCAGCTTTTGACGATTACTTTCGCCGCATTAACCCTCTGCTCCTCACTTAGATCTTTGACACCCAACCGATTCATCAAGTCTCCCTCCCCCTTGGTTTGTATTTTATACCACGCTTAATAATTTTGGAAGTAAGAATTTCAAGAAAATCGCATTCTCATCTCAAGATTGAATCGGGGGCAGAAAGATTCTTGTGCGGGAAAGACTCTGCATGCTCTTATGGAGGATTGATGATTCGGAGATTAATCAAACACGTTCTGCACGAACGTCCCTGTCTTCTGCTGAGGATAAAAAAACCTCAACGGCAGAAAAGTAAAGTGTATAATTTAGCTTTGACCCCAGTTCTTTTGCTTCACGCATATATTGTCTCGATTTTCCCTTTTAATTGTGCAGATATGATGAATGCATTTGAAGCTACATGTTCAAGAGACAGGTGAGGCTTATTCTTCCTTGAAGGGTCTGTAACCCCAATTTCTTCTTCAATGTCGTTCTCAAGGATCACCCACCTCCCCAGGCTCGCATCGATTTTCGCCTCTATGCGCGATGAGGCCTTGTCAGCGGAAACAATTGCGTCCGGGGATTTACCTGCCTGGTGGTCTAGGTCGTAAACCGCCACGTAGGGAATTCTGAACTTGTTCAGTAGGTGCAAGTAGCTAGGGATCGAATCCTTCGAGCCACAGTCAATTATGGTGTAGTCATGACGGAATACGCCTATCCTATGAGCAAGAAAAGGAATGACTGTTTTATCCGTGGCACCTTCAGTAAGAATAACCTTGCGGGCGAAGAAAAGTTCACCGCGATCTGGATTGATCCAGTAAGTCAGGTTGAAAAGGTCTCTCTCGCCGGCAGCCGGGAATAGTTCCTCTTTGCACTGGAATACAGTTGTTCCTTCTCTCAATGAATTCTTCCGGACGATGCAGATAGAGCGGTAGTATTCTAGACTGATGAACGAGCTTGAGTGCGTACAAAGAACGACTTGACTCTCACCTTTTGAGAGGGCGACCAAGGAATCGAAAAGTTCGCGCTGGGCCTGTGGGTGTAGGTAGAGTTCCGGTTCTTCGAGAATGAAGTATGTGGATTTCGACTTCTTGCGAGCCACGACCTCCTCGCCGGCCTCTGGAGTTGATTCGTACTGTTGACGCGTGAGTTGGGCCAGTGACCTCACAAGTGCGAAGATTAGTGCCCGCTGAAGACCCTGGCCCTTACGGCTGACATCCGTTCGGATCCCGTCATTAAGCCAAACAGTTGCTCCAACCTTGAATATGTCATCGAGATTGGGAGGAATTATCTCCACGTCGATTGTCGTGTTCCAGTTGACAAGCTCCGACTGAAGGGATTTCTCAAAGTCAGTTAACTCACGGGGGCGAGAGGTATTCTCAGTGCCATCCTCCTTCGTTTTGTTAAGAATACGAATCAGTGAGGAGATTCTATTCTTGGCCTCCCTAAACTCCTCGTTGGACTCCGACATCTTGTTGATTACCCGAGTATAAAGCTCGCTAAAAACCGAACGGCCCCTCGTGCTGAGATCATCCGCGGCCTTCTTTACGGATGGGACGAAGTAAACGTCACCGAAAATCCCCCCGGGCACATTTTTAGCGCCCAGGAATGGCCCTGGTTCAATCTCGTAATTGAACCGTAAAGAATCATGGCGTTCCTGGATGTACCGCTCTTGTGCTTCCTTGAAGGCCTCCTTTGTAATGCGACCTGACTTCGGAAGGAGATAAGAAAGTGGCAACGTATCGGCCACCTCACGTTTGGCATAGTCAGAGATCTTCTCTTCTCTCAGCCAGTCTTCTGTGGGCGACTCGACGTACCCGTGGTAGGAGAACCCGACATCCTTTTTGGCCTGTTTTCGAACACGCATAGTGCCAGCCGCGGTAATATACTTCTTGAATGTCCTCTGGTCAGACTCGTCGAGGTCTCCGAAGAGCACTTCAATAAACAGTTCGTCACTGCCATCGTTGAAATCCAGAGGATCTATCCCTATCTCATTGAAGAAGAAAAGAAGTGCGAAGATCACATTCGACTTCCCATGATTATTCTGACCAATGAGGATGATCAGATCCTGGAAGGAGATCGTTTCTTTCTTTATGGAACGCCAATTCTCGATTTCGATTTCACGAATTTTCATTGCTTCCGTCTGTGCTCATCTCATGTTGACGTACACCATGTAATGGACCTCTAGGGCCTGGTCTCAACTTTTGACAACAAAGTCTTGGTGATTGTTGAGACCTGGATGTCTCTGATTGTTTTCATCCCCTTTAGAGATTTGGGGCAGCCCAACGATGGACTCGGCGAAAGACTCACAGCCTAAGATTTAGGAAGTCTGTCTTTTGCCCAATTTTCAAACCCGATATACAATTCTTCTTCATCTGCGCCTCTGCGTAATCCGCTGATATAATCTCTAATCTCATCATTTTTGTAGGCTTCTATTACGTAACTGCCGAAATTGTCGTCTGTCATTTTAACATCGAGAATTTTTGATTCCATGAAGCCATATAATGTATCAAAATACCCAATATAATCTTCAACGTCCTGATCTGAGCACTGGCCACCCTTAGATTCAAAGATTGGATTTTTTGATTCAATTGCCTTCCGTACTTTATACATCCTTTCATTGAAAAAGAAATCTTTATTCGCTTGGAGTATGATCGCTCCCTGTGATGCCCTTGCGGACTGGAACCATAATTTTCTCGTAGCAAGCCAGAGTAAAATAGTAGCCCCTGCTAACACGGCTGTGAAAATGATAACGAATAAGGCTTCGTGTTCTTCAATTGTACTAATTATATCAGCCATATTAGTACTCCACATTAGGATAAAGCTGTTGGGAAAAACGGTTGGATGAAGATGTTAGAAAGAAGCTACATCTTTCGCATAGCCTTGTCAATTCTTTATTTAGAACAAGAGGATTCGAGGAATCAATTTCCGAAAGTGGAGAGCAGAGGGTGGAAAGTGGGATTGAATACAGTTGACACTTTAAAGCTGAGAAACATTGTACACGAAGCCTGAAACCCGAAACAAATAATTTGGAAATCCGCAATCCGAATTCCGAAATTCAGAAGATCAGCCGAAGATTTCGGCGGGAATAGGTTTGTTCCTGCATCGAACTGTTTTCTTATCCTGGTGCGGGTTGGTCAGGAACTTTGGCAGTATCAAGCAGTCCCAATTTGATAAAGACCCACGGGGCGCCGTAAGTGACCCAAAAGCCGGTGAGGGTATAGCGCACGTAACGCAACACCTGGGACACGAGGGACACATCGCGCGGGAACACCATGCGCAGTCCTAACCACAGAATCGCCAGGCCGATGATGCCTACTCCAAAGCGCAGAGCGCGTTTCGACCACTTCCCCGCCGCATCAAATCCGCCTCGCTGGAAGATCAAGATCGCTCCGGCGACCAGACCAAAAAACGTGCCTGCGACGCCGACCATGCCTGTCGTGCCACGCGGATGGATGGCTGCTTGGCCCGGCGCAAGTGAAAAGGCGCGTGCCGCAGTGATTTCCCATTGAGGCGGGTCAGCAGGTGGCAGAAAGGCCAGCCCGGATAGAGAAATGATGAGCAGCAGCATCGAGGCAGCGAAGCCCAGGCCGATTTTCTGCGCCAGTGTGAAGCGATTGAACCAGGCCAAAACGGCCGTTTCCCATTTCAAAAACGCCCACAATATCAAACCACCGATCAACCAACCGGCCAGCACATCCGTTGGAAAGTGAACAGCCAGCACGATGCGTGAATAACCAATCAGAAAGATGAGGGCTGCCATCAGCCAGCGCAGCCAACCCCTGAGCCACGCGGCCATTGTCCCCCAGACAGTCATGGCGTGTTGGGCGTGGCCGGATGGGAGGCCGTATGAACCTTCGGCACTGAACGCTCGAACTCTATCGCTCACCCAGAAGGGCCGCGGCTGGTGAAAGACGAGTTTAAAAAAGATGTTCAGGCTGTCTGACACAGTCAAGATCACACCGAAACGCAGGCCAAGGCGGACATCCACACACCAGTAAAGGAAGGGCAGAATGAACAGGTAAAACTCTTCGGTGCCCAGGAAGCTAAAGAACTGAGATGGAGCGACCAGCCAGGGGGCGCTGGTCTGCAGTCCGGCGATGAAATGGATGCCCCAGTCAAGGATGGGATTCATAGGAATGACGAGAACTCGTTTTTGGGATAAGTTAACTATGCAAAAAACGGAGTTGAATGTCAATTAGAAAAGACAACACGCGGAAGGAGTAAATCCGTGAAACCTTGGCGAGAATAATGGCTTACGTATCGAGATTTTTTATTCTATTCATGTTTCATCGTCTGTGATAAAAGAAAGGGTGGAGAAAGAATAGTGGAGGAATCATGGAAATAGGCGCCAGGCTGTTCGATTATATCTTCAATCCCCGCTCGGTGGCGATCATCGGAGCATCCCCTCATGATCTGGCCACTCTCGCCCACATGAAAACAAAAATTAGGGATCGCTTGTTTCTGGTGAACCCGAGATATACGGAAGTTCTGGGAAAGAAATGCTACCCGAGCATTTTGGAGGTGGACTCCGACATCGACTATGTCATCCTCGGAGTCTCCACCTCGGCTCTGCCTAAGGTTTTGGAGGAGTGCATTCAAAAAGGCGCAAAGGTTGCACAGATTTTTACTGCCGGGTTCAGTGAGACGGGAACCCCCGAAGGGATCGAACAGGAGAAGGAGCTGAAACGGATGGCGGCGGGCAGGATTCGGATCATTGGCCCCAATTGTTTTGGGGTCTATTGTCCCTCCTCAGGATTGTCCATTGTTCCAGAGGCCCCGACAGAGGGGGGCCACGTGGGAGTCGTTACCCAGAGCGGGAGCGTGGCCGAATCCTTCTCCTATTTTGCCAATACCAAGAATCTCAGATTCAGCAAAATGGTGAGTTATGGCAATGCCGTTGACCTGGACGGTTCTGATTTTCTGGAATACCTGGCCGACGATCCGGATACGAACATCATCGCTCTTTACATTGAAGGCACCAGGAACGGCGCGCGCCTGAAAACGGCTCTGGCCAAAGCAGCAAAGCGAAAGCCCGTGATCGCCATCAAAGGGGGGATGACGGAGCAGGGCATGAGGGCGGCTGCCTCTCATACAGCTTCCCTGGCCGGGGCCCCTGAAATCTGGAGGGCTCTCTTCAGACAGACCGAAGCTCTTCAAGTGGAGAGCTTCGACGAAATGGTAAACACGGTCATGGCTTTCGACACCTCTCCTCTCCCTGCGGGCCGAACGGTTGCCCTGATCACCAATTCCGGGGGTTTCAGTGTCATCCAAACGGACCTCTGCATGAAAGCAGGAATCGAGGTTCCCAGGTTTTCCCAAGAGACCATCGAAGCGCTTCGGGCACTGGTCCCCCTTGCGGGAACCAGTATTGGGAATCCCCTTGATGCTTGGCCCATATACTATAGTATATCCCCCTCGGGAAACATGGCTGACATCATCGAGATCGTGTCCTCTGACCGAAACATCCATTGTTTGGTGTTTCAATTTGATCAGTTTCGCTATCTAAGGCGGATCTTGGGTAGGAAGGTTGAGGCCCACATGAAGCGATTAATCGAGCTGATGGTTGAAGGATGCCAGCGTAGCCGGGAGAAAGAGAAAAAAACGGTATTGGTCACCGTCTCCTTAGATCCCTACCTGGAAGACGAGGAAGACAGACACTACAACCTCATGATTAAGACAGCTTTTGCGGCAAAAGGCTTTCCCGTCTATTCAAACCTGCACGCAGCGATAAAGGTTCTTTCCAATCTATGCAAATTCAGTGAAAGCCGAGGATAAGCCTAATCTTGAAAAAAGGCCCGAGAACCAGGATAATGTGCCAAAATAGGAGTCAAGGGGCCGAGGGGGTAGATATTTTAGCGGATTTCTGTCTCCAAGTTATGAAGAACGGCGTTTTCCAAAATGCGGTGTGAAAATGCAGGAGGAGATACGGCAGTAAGAAAAGCAAGGGCAGTGAGAAAGAAGTCTCAGGAGAAGCGTCGCCTCAACCTCACGGTCAATGGGCAGCCCATTGAGCTGGAAGTGGGAATAGAACCTCATCAGGTTGACCCTGCCCACACACTTGCCTACACGCTCCGGGAAACGCTGGGCCTTACCGGTACAAAGGTATCATGCGACCACGGTGCCTGTGGAAGCTGTACCGTGCTTATGGATGGAAAGGCCGTCCTTTCCTGCATGACGCTCACTGTTGAGTGCAATGGGAAGCAAATAACAACGATCGAAGGCCTGAGCGATCCGAAGACAGGGAGAATGGATCCCCTTCAGCAGGCATTCATCGACTATGCAGCCTTTCAGTGCGGATTCTGCACACCCGGCATGATCATGAGTGCAAAGGCGCTTCTTTACGAGAATCCATTCCCAACGGAAGAGGAGGTGAAGGAAGGCCTGTCTGGCAACTTCTGTCGGTGTATCAGCCACTATCAGGTGGTGAAGGCCGTTATGGCAGCATCCAAAGAGGTAAGGTGAGCAAAATGGCCAACACATACCGGTATATCGGTAAGGCGATCCCCAGAAAAGATGCAACAGAGATTGTTACGGGAGGAGCAGAATACCTTAACGATATCAAGTTTCCTGATTTGCTCTACGGAAAGGTGCTCCGAAGCCCCCACCCCCATGCGCTTATCAAAAAGGTTGATAAGAGTAAGGCATTGAGGCTTAAGGGCGTTAAAGCAGTACTCACCTGGGAAGATGTCCCCGATTGGAAAGGGGGTACGCCCCGCTATACCCGCATCCTCGACTGGAAGGTCCGCTATGTCGGTGATGCTGTGGCGCTCGTTGCTGCCACAACTGAAGAGATCGCAAAAGAGGCCCTTCACCTGATAAATGTGGAATATGAGCTTTTACCTGCTGTCTTTGACATGGAAGAGGCATTGAAGCCCAGCGCCCCGCAGCTTTATGACGAGTTCCCCGGGAACGTAGTAACCCCCGGCGCTCCCTTTTTCGGACCGAAGAGCCTGAAGGAAGTGGCCATGGGAGATGTGGAAAAAGGATTTCAGGAGGCTGATGTCATAGCCGAAGGGATCTTTGGCTACGAGAACATACCGAACCCATTGCCTCCCGAGCCTCCAGGGGCAATCGCCCTGTGGGAGGAACCGAACAAGCTGACCCTCCGGGTATCCAATCAGGCTTCCTACATGGATAAGATCACCCTCTTCCATGTGATGGGGAGGAAAGTCGAAGTGAGAAGTATTGGCGGTCCCTGCGGCGGCAGTTTCGGGTCGAAGTTTATGTCCTGGCAGGTCCAGTGCTATGCTGCGCTCTTGAGCAGGGCAACGGGCAAGCCGGTGAAACTCATCTTCACCAAGGAAGAGCACCTGGCGGCATTCACGATGCGGCCTGCATCACGTATGAAGGCCCGGGTGGGCATGAAGAAGGACGGGACCGTAACGGCGATATCCGGCACGTGGCTTATCGACACGGGGTACTACTCGATGACGACCCAATCACAGGTTGCTGTTGGCTGCGGCGAGGTCCAGATTGCGGTCCGGTGCCCCAACTGGAACTTAAAGCCTGTGATTGTTTGTACCAACCGGAATGCCTCAGGTATCGTGAGAGGTTTTGGTGGCCAGGAACTGAAGTGTATCCTCATACCGATTCTGAGCTTAGCCATGGAAAAACTGGGCATCGACCCGTTTGAGTTCCTCAAAAAGAATTTCGTCAAGCCAGGTGACGGGTACTTCTGGCGGGACGGCATCTGGTATACGTACCGGGGCGTAGACTTTACAAAGGCAATGGATAAAGGCGCCGAGTTGTTTGGCTGGAAAGACAAGTGGAAGGGATGGTTGAAACCCACGGCTGTGGACGGAACAAAACGGAGAGGGGTGGGTGTGGGTGTCCATGGAAATGCCGATATCGGCGAGGACGCCTCTGAAGCGTATGTGCGCCTTCATCCGGACGGAACAGCCGTGCTCTTCTCCTGCATAACAGAACACGGGACAGGTCAGAGAAGCAACACCATCAAGATGGTTGCCGAGGTGCTGCAACTGCCCATGGAAAACGTCTCCATAACACCCTCCGATTCACTGATCAACCCCTATGAGTTTGGACCAGCCGGCTCCAGAGGGACCTATGCGATCGGAAGTGCCGTGATTGCAGCGGCAGAGGATGCCAGGGGAAAGCTCTTCGAGCTTATCGCCCCCATGCTTCAGGCAGACCCTAACGACTTGGAGACCGTGGACGGGGTCATTTTCGTCAAGAATAATCCGGAAAAGAGGATATCTTGGAAGGCAATGAGTATTGACCGCACGGTCACCGGCTACGGACGGTTTGAACCTGATTATACACTGACGAATTGTATGATGTCGTTCGTTGACGTTGAGATCGATACCGAAACGGGGAGCGTAACCTTGCTCCGTGTCGTCAACACCACAGACGCAGGCCAGATCATCGATCCTCCCGGCCTCGAAGGCCAGATGAACGGGTGCCTCGGCTCAGGAGGTATCGATAGTGCCCTTTTTGAAGAGACGATCCTTGACCGTTCCACAGGACATATCTTGAACGCAAATATGATCGACTACAAGTGGCGGACCTTTCCTCAGCTCCCGGTGATCAACAATGTGGCCCTGGAAACACCCTTTCCCAGCCACCGCTTCCATGCAGTAGGGGTTGGAGAGATAGCCACATCACCGGGTCCGGCAGCGGTGCTCATGGCTGTTTCAAATGCCATCGGCATCTGGCTGCACGAGTATCCGGGTACGCCGGAAAAAGTACTCGAAGCGCTCGGCAAGGTAATGCCGGAGAAGAAGAAAGGAGGTGCGGCATGAGGTCCTTCAAACACATGAATGCCCGGACAGTGGACGAAGCCTGCGCACTCCTCAGTGAATACAAGGGCAAGGCCGTGCTCAATGCAGGCGGGACAGACCTGCTTTCGACCCTCAAGGGAGAGCACCTTTTTGACTATCCCGAAGCCGTTATCAATATCAAGACAATTCGTGGTCTCGACTATATCAAGGAAGATACCAAGGCACTGAAGATAGGCGCTCTTGCCAAGCTTTCCGACATTGCGAAGTCTCCTATTCTTAAGGAACGCTATAGGGTGCTTGCAGAGGCCGCCTATGCCGTCGCAACACCTCAGGTACGAAACGTGGCTACCCTTGGCGGAAACCTGTGCCAGGATGTAAGATGCTGGTATTACCGGTATCCACGTCATATCGGCGGACCCATCACTTGTCTGCGGAAGGGAAAGGGACGATGCCTCGCTGTTACCGGTGACAACCGGTACCACGCCATCATGGAGGCAAAGAAGTGCTTTGCCGTATGCCCTTCGGATATGGCCGTAGTATTGGCTGCGTTAAACGGACAGATCAGGATCGTAGGACCGAGGGGCGAAAGAAACATCGCCGTGACGGATTTTTTCAGTTCCATGGAGAATACCCTTGAACGTGGTGAGATGGTGAGAGAGGTTGAAATTCCCGGGATCAGCGGCCCGGTGAAGCAGGCGTTTCTTAAATTCACTCTCAGGAGGCCTGTCGATTTTGCCATCGTGAGCGTTGCATCGGTCATGACCGTAAAGGAAGGGGTATGTGTGGACGCTCGCATTGCACTTGGAGCGGTAGCCCCAGGACCTGTCAGAGTGAAGAAGGCGGAGCAGTTTCTAAAAGGTCGCTCCATCGACAATGATACCGCTGCCGAGGCAGCGACACAGGCAGTCTTAGGCGCACGGCCTCTCAGCAAGAATGCATACAAAGTAGAAATCACAAAAGCCCTCGTGAAGAGGGCCCTGATGAGCGAAATTCTCTGACTCTCAATAAGCATCAATGAAAACCCAACCGAAGATCACTGTGGGCATCATGGATAAGCAGACCGAGGTCAGCGGTCGGCTGGATGGAGACTTCCGCGGAGATGGGTTCGGCCCATTATCTGGTGGATTTTCAGCAAAGGTGAATGCCGGAATGATCGTTCTTTTCGACGACGCCCATCGTGAAATCACACGCTCTCCATCGATCAGGCTCACAGGACAAGAGGAATCAACCCTTCGACTGCGCCAAGGGACAGAGGCGCGCTCAGGGCAAGCTCTTACACTTTTTAATGTCACCATCGGAAGTCGCTTCCACTGGGAGAGGACAGAAGATCAGACCTTCGAGGGCGATTTGATTCTCCTGCCACGTAACGATGGAACAATCGCAGTCATCAACGAAATCCCCCTGGAGGATTATCTGAAAAGTGTAATCTCCTCGGAGATGAGTAGTGGTGCTCCGATGGAATTTCTGAAGGCCCATGCCATCCTATCCCGGAGCTGGCTTTTGGCGGCGCTTGACCGCAAGAAGAAGACAAAGGAAACATCCAAATCGTCAGAGAAAATCACCGATGAAGAGGTGATACGCTGGTATGATCGGGAGGACCACGACCTTTTCGATGTCTGCGCCGATGATCACTGCCAGCGTTATCAGGGCATCACGAAGATCGTTTCCAGGCAAGCCGAAGAAGCGGTGCGCGAAACCCGCGGGATGGTGCTCACCTATCAAAATGAGATCTGTGATGCCCGATATTCAAAGGCCTGCGGAGGACTTACAGAAAACTTCGATACGGCCTGGGATGACAGACGAGTCACTTACCTCGGAAGTATTTCGGACGGATCAGTTCAGCATCATGCGATAGGGAGGGAAGAAGAAGCTTCGGCTTGGATCCTTTCTGCTCCCGATGTCTACTGCAATACAAAAGACGAACGTCTTCTCAAGAAGATTCTTCCTGACTTTGACCGCGAGACAAAAGGCTTTTTCCGCTGGAGGGTCGAATATTCCCGCAGCGAATTGGAAGAGATCCTGCGGGAAAAATCAGGTTTTGATTTCGGGACTCTGAAGGAGATCGTACCCATTACCCGTGGTCCCTCGGGCCGGATCTCACGGTTGAAGATCGTCGGCTCGAAGAGAAGCATCGTCGTGGGAAAGGAGCTCGAAATAAGGCGCTGGCTCTCCAGGACTCACCTTTATAGCAGTGCCTTCGTTGTGACGCTTGAAGCCGGGCGATTTACATTTCATGGTGCCGGCTGGGGACACGGCGTGGGACTCTGCCAGATCGGCGCCGCGGTCATGGCAACCAGGGGGTTTTCAGCAGACGAAATTTTGAAACATTATTATCGAGGCGTAAAAATACAAAAAGTCTATTGAGTTCTTAAGAAATTTGTGTTGGCTGTAGATCCCCTCTCCCTTGATGGGAGAGGGTTAGGGAGAGGGTGAACCAACACATGGCAAATAGTCTAATTTCATTTGCCAAGAGTCTCAGAAAACGAACGACCGATACAGAACAGCTATTATGGCGACATTTAAGAGCCAAACATTTCGGAGGACTCAAATTCAGACGACAACAACCTATAGGAACATACATTGTTGATTTCGTTTGCTTTGAAAAGAAAATAATTGTTGAATTGGATGGGGGACAGCACGCCCAGCCAGAAGAGATGCAGAGCGATAGTATAAGGGATCAGTGGTTTGAAGCACAAGGGTACAAAGTATTGAGATTCTGGGACAACGAGGTGTTGACAAATACGCAAGGAGTGCTTGAGGTGATATCGAGGCATTGTTTGAATCACCCTCCCATCAAGGGAGGGGAAATAAGAGAGATGCCCTCCCAATGAGGGAGGAGAAGTAAAAAGATGCCCTCCTCATGCCTATTGGCAGGCATCAAGGGAGGGGAAGTTTATGGAAAAACCGATATCGCGAAATCCTTGGGCTTGGGTTCCCTCTTTGTACGTTGCCGAGGGAATCCCCTACGTCATGGCAATGACGGTTTCGGTGGTCTTCTATAAGCGCCTCGGCCTCTCGAACACCGACATCGCCTTCTACACAAGCTGGCTCTACCTTCCCTGGGTGATCAAGCCGCTCTGGAGTCCTTTTGTTGAACTATTCAGAACGAAGCGCTACTGGATTCTTCTGATGCAGCTCCTCATCGGGGCGGCACTGGCCTGCATTGCGTTCAGCATCCCTGCTGCCCGCTTCTTTCAGTATACCCTTGCCTTCTTCTGGCTGATGGCCTTCAGTTCGGCAACCCACGACACGGCCGCCGACGGCTTTTACATGCTGGCACTCCCGGAGTCTCTTCAAGCCGCCTTTGTCGGGGTGCGAACGATCTTCTACCGGATTGGCATGATCGCCACCCAGGGCGGGCTCGTCATCTTTGCTGGCTACCTTGAAGAAAGCGGTCATGATATCCCCACAGCCTGGTCCGTCACACTCTTTGTGGCGGCTGCCGTCTTTGCAGCCCTCTTCCTTTATCATCTTTTTGTTCTTCCCTATCCGGCTGCGGACCGTCCGGCCAAGCGCAACCCATCGATGTCTATTGCACGGGAGTTCCTCCACATCTTCGGCTTGTTCTTCAGGAAAAAGAACATCATTGCCATTCTTGCTTTCTTTCTCTTCTACCGGCTCGCTGAAACCCAGCTTCTAAAGATCATCGCGCCCTTTCTTCTCGACCCCCGCTCAACTGGAGGGCTGGGGCTCACCACAAAAGAGGTGGGAATCATCTATGGCACGGTGGGACTGATTGCGCTGCTGCTGGGAGGACTTCTCGGTGGGTATGCCATCTACAGAAAGGGGCTCAAGTTCTGGATCTGGATCATGGTCTGCGCAATGCATCTGCCGGATCTCGTCTTTGTCTATCTGTCGCAGGCCACGCCTGACAATTTTTATTTGATCAACCTCGCTGTTGCCGTGGAGCAATTCGGTTACGGCTTTGGCTTTTCGGCCTATACGATGTTCATGATCATGGTGTCAGAGGGAGAGTATAAGACCGTCCACTACGCCATCTCCACGGGGATCATGGCCCTGGGAATGATGATTCCGGCTATGGCGAGCGGCTGGCTCCAGGAGCAGATGGGTTATCAGAACTTCTTCCTCTGGGTCATGGCCGCAACGATCCCGGGGTTCATCGTGGCGGCGCTGGTGAAGATTGACCCGGAGTTCGGAAAGAAAAAGACATAAACATCTCCCCTCACCCTGGCCCTATCCCACGCCGGGGAGAGGGGGGATCGTGAGGAACCATTGAAGAGAAAACGATTCAAGACAGCCTTCATCCTGGCAGCCGGACTGGGGACGCGGCTTCAGCCTCTGACGGAGCGACTTCCGAAGCCGCTCCTGGAAATCGGAGGACGTCCGATCATCGCTTACGTCATGGATCATCTCGTGAAAGTCGGCGTGGATCGCTTCATCGTGAACACGCATCATTGTTCGGAAGTCTATTCGGAAAAATTTCCTGACAGGCAATGGCGCGGTGTGTCCATTACCTTTCGCCATGAGCCAGTACTTCTGGACACGGCGGGGGGACTGAAAAACATCGAAGATCTGCTGGATGACGACGAGGCCATCCTCTGTTACAACGGCGATGTAATCACCGATCTTCCCCTGCAGAGACTCCTCGAGGCCCATGAGCAGAAGCGACCGGAGGTCACCCTTGCTTTACGAAGCAGCGGCCCTCTTCTGAATGTAAATATCAATGAGGCCGGTGAGATCTGCGATCTTCGGAATATCTTGCGAAACCCGGGAACTCAAAGCTGCCTCTTTGCCGGCATCTATGCCGTGGAGACATCGTTCCTCCGGTATCTCGACGCCGGCAAAATCGAATCCGTCATTTCGGCCTTTGTCAGAAGAATCGTGAAAAAACCGGGATCGATCCGGGGGATCGTCATCGACGAAGGCGACTGGCACGACATCGGCTCCATCGAAGCCTATGAAGAACTGAAGAGAAATAACTGGAATATTAGAATAATGGAATGATGGAACAATAAACAAAAAGTGAGAATAAGAAGCCTGATCATTATGCAGCGGCGGCATTTATTGCCGACGGACTCCGTCCCCAATAAATGGGGACGCTACAAATCCTTATTTCCGATGGAATAGATTGAATATCAAGGATCTTAGGCTGATGATTCCGCAATCCCCATTCCGAAATCCGAAATATGAAGACATGATCAATTTTGCAAGAGAGGCCCTGGGGCTTTCAGCGTCCGTCTCAATAGAACTTTCTCCTTTGGAAGGGCGAGGTTCGGACCGAACTTTCTTCAGGCTGAAATGGAACCGCAACGATTCGGCCATTCTGGTTCATTACGATCCGAAGCGTATGGAGAACGCATACTACGCCGACACTTCGGTATTTCTCCGTGAGATAGATGTTCCGGCACCCCGGTTGATCCGCCACGATCCGGCCAGCTATCTCATTGTCATGGAAGACCTTGGGGATACGGACCTCTGGTCTTTCAGGAAAAACTCCTGGGAAATTCGAAGGACTCTTTACCAAAAGACGCTCACGGTCGTGCACAGACTTCATTCCTTCCCCAAGGATGACTTCCCTTCGGGCCGTGTGAGGCTCATGGAGGGCTTTGGTCCAGATCTCTACCGCTGGGAACGGGATTACTTCAAAGATCATTTTGTCAGGGATGTCTGCGGGATCAAACTTGGGCCTTCCTTCGAGCGGGAACTTGAGGCAGAGCTTTTAGCTCTGGCAGATCGGCTGGCAGGGACGATGCGCTGTCTCGTACACCGGGATCTTCAATCCCAGAACGTGATGATCCGTGACGGAGAACCCTTCCTCATCGACTTCCAGGGAATGCGCTTCGGAAGCCCGTTCTACGATCTTGGCTCGCTTCTCTGCGATCCCTATGCTAATTTTTCCAGTAGTGAGCGTGACGATCTCTTATCTTTCTATTTCGGGCTGTGGAGCCTGCAGGCGGAATCCTGACTAAGGTCGAAGGATCAAAAAGGGATCTGGATTGGATCACCTTCCAGAATCATTTCTGGGAAGCCTCGGCACAGCGCCTCATGCAAGCCCTCGGGGCCTATGGATTTTTGGGCCTTAACAAAGGGCTTAACGCTTTTCTCGAACATACTCCTGCTGGACTTCAAAACCTTCACCATGCGGCCTCACAGGCGGCATCCCTCCCCCGACTCCGGGAGCTCTCCACAGAATGCCAGAGGGCGATCGAACAAAAGGGATAGAACGTCTCTTGCTTATGCTAAGGTCTGATAGGGACAAAAGATGGCGAGTATTAGAAATCAAGCACGGTCTGTTAAAATGTCTGCCTGTGAAGCATGAGTAAATATCCGTCTTCCCTAAGGCAATTTGGCGATGGGTTCCAATTGGATGCCCTGGGATATTAGGAGTTTTTCAAAGGGGACGACTTGCTTAGGGTTAAGGCTGATTGCCATGATAAGCCCCCCACTGAATCATGCTGAAAGTTGAGTTGTTTCGCAGCCAATATATTTCAATAAGCCAGCAATATAATTCCCCCATGTCGGCACCAGTTTATCAATTTCATATGCGAGCAAAGCTATTTCCCCATTGTGAAATTTATTGTGCACTTCTTCCAGCTTCTGATATTTCAAGGGCCACGTTATTTTCCCTGATTGATTAATCACATAAAAAGTTCTTCGCTTTTCATCAATGTCAACGATCTGCAACAAGTTAAGGCCATCCGCCGCCCAAAATTTAGTTTCTTTATCCTTCATCTCCTTTAATTTTTCCCAGCTAAAAGAGCACTTCGAAAAAATCTCTATTATTTTCCCCATAATTCCCCCTTGTTCCTCCCCGGCCCCCCTGTAAACCTTCTACCCCATTCTGTCTCCATAGACCCCTGAATGTTGGGCATAGTCTTGCCATTTCCTTGTATGGAGTAAAGCCAATTTCTTATCATGGATCCCCATGGGCAAGCCCGTGGTACCAGCCTAAACACCCCTTTGGGGCGAACATCCCGCAGCAGCAGAGGACCAATTCACCCACGGGTAAACTCGTGGTCCTCTTGGTGTTGGGATCGATGATGAACAGATCCGGCCTTTTGAGGAGATCATGCTAAGAGATTCTTCTTGGCCCTCCACTCAGGGAAATCTTGAGATGTCTCCTCACACATTGCTATCCAAACTTCAAACACGATCATTGTGAAAGGTTGCCTAAAAACTTCTTCAACTTGGTCATCTCTTCTGGAGGGATATCAATAAATTTTACTCCACACCGATAATCCCCCCAGCCTTCACCCAAATGGATGTCTTTCCAAACCACCTCCGTCAGCACTTCGATGATATTCAATTTAGAGCCTAAAGGGAGAAAGAGTTTCAACCTTAGATATTGACTGACCTCCATTTGTTCGGGGAAATAA
The DNA here is from genome assembly GCA_963827685.1 of uncultured delta proteobacterium. Lineage (GTDB taxonomy): Bacteria > Desulfobacterota > BSN033 > BSN033 > UBA1163 > UBA1163. The sequence continues at coordinate 129,413 of CAWHBU010000007.1, forward strand.
ATCAGCAACCCCCCCTCGCTGATACTGAGACCTCGGCCAGTATGACCGATGGATGAGTCGATTCGATAATATTCTATCGGCAGATCGATATTAAATCGAGGATATCTTCTTCTTTCAAGATTGACAATTCCCGTCCGGGGTTTGGTTTCTTTTTCTTCCTTTTCCATGGACGTGTCTACCTTTTGGTAGAAGCCTACTAAATTTCTCTGAAGGGGTCAACAAGAATTTAGGTTTCTTTTGGGTCTGCCGGTCTTTTCCCATCCGAAGTTTTTTGATATAATTTGAAGTAAACCCAGGCTTCAGACTTTCTTCACAAGGCGGAAAATAAAAACGATGGATACGATTGAGTATTTCTCAGACTTTCTCAGGAAAATAGGGGCTCCGAATTTCTTAGTCATCGGCATCGTCATCATTGTCATTTGGCTCTTGATCTCAGGCTTCAGAAAAGAGTTGAAAAGAAGAGACCGGGATAAAGGACCAGCACAAAACGAAGAGAACAAAAACGAAGATTTATCTGAATAAGCCTCCCGTCGCAAATCTCTTGTGAATGGGAAGGAACGCTAAGAGGCTGCCTTAAGATTGTTTTTTGAAGATCCTCCAGGAGAGGAGAAAGGAGACCGTCAGGGCGATTAACATTCCTGACATGGAGAAGAAAAAGAAAAGAAGGATCAGCCTTTCCTTCATTAAAGCATATTTACTCTCCAACATCCCCACGTAAAGCATCCCGACAATCTTATCTTGAATGTCTCGAATGGGTTCGTAGGCCGTGATATACCAATCATCCACAACAAATGCCCTTTGAATCCATGGCAGTCCCCTTCCGAGAACCTGCTCATAAACTTCTCTACTCACTCGTGTTCCGATTGCGCGATTTCCTTCCTTATCCATGACATTGGTCGATATTCTCAGATCTCCTAAAAAGATGGTGGCTGTCCCAATTTCTTTCCCTTTGTACTGAGCATCTTTGAAAACGATGTTTTTGATCCGATCGACAATCTCATAATTCTGGTTCAGGAGCACTCCTCCTGTCAAGACACCGATCACCTCTCCATTGAAATCAAGAATGGGATAGGCCGATCTCAATACCATTCCGGAAGTCTCTTCTATTTCTCTCGCTGGTTTTTCTCTGGGGACGGGAATCGATCGAATGATGGCCTTCTGGGTCAAGCTCCTCCCTTCCTTCGACAACTCATCTCCTGAGAAAACCTGGGTCCCTGAGATCTCTTTCTTCTCCAGGGCCATCTTAATAAAGGGATCTTTGAGCAAACTGTCTCCTGATACCGGAGGGTTATGAAATCTAAATATGACCACCCCATTTCGATTGACCAATGTTAGGAAATCAAGTCCCTCTTCAGCTATCAGTCCTTCGAGTTCATTCCGGATAGGAGAGATGTTCTTCTCCTTCAGTCCCTTTTTCAGCACATGCCTGATCGCTGTCCAGCGGATCGTCCGGTCAATTTCTCTAATTTTTGAAGTAAAGACATATCGGGCTGTATTGAGATCTTCTTTGACCCTCTCCTGTGCTTCAAAGATAATCTGATTGGTGATGAGGGAGTTGACGATGATGCTTGTTACAACGCCTATTAAACAGGCAACAGCTAAAAAGAAGAGGGCTAATCGAGTTCTTGTAAAGATCTTCATGCTTTTAACTTATCAGAAATAAAGGGGAAGGTAAATAGAAAAATTTTGCTTGATAGATTATTTTCTATTTGTTAAATATTTTGTGAAAAAATTCTTTAGTTTTAGAATGGGGGTATAATCCATGAAACCATACTTTGAAAAGATGACCGATTTTGGTAAAGCCTTGACTGAGCAACAGATTAAGCAGGCAGATGAAAATGTTCAAAAAATTAAGCAAGTTGAAAAAACAATTGCAGAAGCCGTGGAAAAAGTGAAAAAAGCGGGTCTCGCCACGGAGGAGATTAATAAGAGAGGAGAGATGACCGTATACCAGAGGCTTGAATATTTGCTGGATCCTGGCACATGGTGCCCTTTACATACCCTCTTCGACCCGATGGAAGAAGAATCGGGAACAACCGGCGTGGTGGATGGACTGGGTAGAATCAGTGGAAAATGGGCTGTCGTCATCGGCTTCGACAATAAGGTTATGGCTGGAGCCTGGATTGCGGGTCAATCAGAAAATATTTTGAGAGTCACGGATATGGCAAAGCGCCTTCACCTCCCTCTGGTCTGGTTAGTTAATTGTAGCGGCGTGAAACTCCCTGAACAGGAAAAGGTGTACGCCAACCGCAGAGGAAGTGGAACCACTTTCTTTAGACATGCTGAACTGGAGAAATTGGGCATTCCTGTCCTGGCAGGGATCTATGGAACCAATCCCGCGGGCGGAGGATACCAAGGGGTCAGTCCCACGATCCTCTTAGCTCATAAGAACTGCAACATTGCTGTCGGGGGTGGCGGTATTGTCAGCGGGATGAGCCCAAAAGGTTTTTTTGATGAAGAAGGGGCTGAGCAGATTATCGGGGCCACGAGAAAATTCAAATCTGTTCCTCCTGGTCGTGTGGAGATTCATTACGACTCCACAGGCTTCTTCAAGGCTGTCTTTGAAAAGGAAGAAGGGGTATTGGATGCCCTGAAAGGATACATGAAGTATCTTCCAGCTTATGATCCTAAATTCTTCAGGGTCGCTGACCCGAAAGAACCCAAATTTTCTCCTCAGGAAATCAACTATCTCATCGCCTTCAATCAAAAGCTTGCCTATAATTTTGATCAAGTCCTCGCCAGGCTGACGGATAACAGTGAACATATGGAATTCAGGCCTGGTTACGGTCCTGAGGTTTATACGGGGTTGGCAAAAATCGACGGTTTCTTGGTTGGAATCATTGGCAATCGGCAGGGATTCCTACCCAAGGGATATCCTGAATATGCCCCTTATCCGGGCGTTGGTGGAAAGCTTTACCGCCAGGGCCTCATCAAGATGAACGAATTCGTTACCGAATGCGGGAGAGACAGGGTCCCCATCATCTGGTTTCAGGATACGACTGGCATCGATGTAGGAGACATCGCAGAAAAAGCCGAGCTCCTCGGATTGGGGCAATCCCTCATTTACTCCATCGAGCAATCCAATCTCCCCATGATGTGCATCATCTTAAGAAAGGGGACAGCCGCTGCCCATTACATCATGGGAGGCCCCCAGGCGAACAATAATAATGTGTTTACGTTGGGCACCCCCACCACAGAGATTTATGTCATGCACGGTGAAACCGCAGCCGTTGCCTCTTTTGCAAGAAGACTGGTAAAAGAAAAAGATTCCAACCGTCCACTCAAGCCCATCATTGATAAGATGAATGCCCTGGCACAGGAATACTATGATAAGTCAAGGCCCGTTTATTGTGCGCAAAAAGGGTTGGTCGACGCGCTTGTCTCTTTTGCGGATATGAGAAAATATATGGTGGCGTTCGCGGGCTCTGCCTATCAAAATCCCGTCTCCATCTGCCCTCACCACCACATGATGATTCCGAGACTGATCAAAGGATAGAAATTATACTTTCGGCAGGTCAGGACATAATGAAAAGGTCCCGTTTTATGGCGGGAGCTTTTATTTTGCTTCACCGATCTAAGAGATTCGCTCCTGAATGATCTCCCACACCCATCTCATCTGATCTCACCGAGCTTGCATTGAATTTCATACTGAATTAATTTAGAATTAATAACGGAGGAGTAAGATGGAAAAACGATTACAGTGTTTCTTACTTTTCTTTCTCTTTCTGCTTTTCACGGGTTGTGCTCATGTCATTTCGAAGGATTTAAGGACGAAGTCAGATCTCTCTCTTACGCTTGCTCAGGTCCGTCAGAATCCAGACGCCTTTAAAGGAAAATGGGTGGTATGGGGTGGTGAGATCATCGAGGCGGTCAATCAACAAGATGGAACCACACAGGTTGAAATATTCCAGAGACCTCTGGGCTGGAGGGGAGAGCCCAAACAAACCACTTACTCAGAAGGAAGATTTTTAATTGTCGCTGATAACTATTTAGATCCTTACGTCTTCCGGAGAGGGAGAAAGATCACAGTAGCCGGTGAAATCACAGGAGGGAAGATCAAACCTCTCGGTGAGATGGAGTACCGATACCCCGTTGTCTCGGGCAAACAGATCTATCTTTGGCCTGTTTACTATTACCAACCCTATCCCTATTACTATTATTACCCATGGTGGGGTTATCCTTATTGGTGGGGATTCGGAACTGGGGTCGGTTTCCAGCATCATCACCATTGATTCTATCTCCCTGATCTATCCTTTCCAGTTGCTAAAAGAGATCTTGGGAGGAGAGAAACCCTTTCAGAAATTCCACAAGCCTAGGTTGACAGATTCGTCCTCGTCAGTTATAAACCTTTACCATAAAGGATTACCCATGGCACGAAGTCCCATCACGCGCAACGGATATAATCATCTCCATAAAGAATTGGAGAATATGAAGAAGGTCATCCGCCCTCGAGTGATCAAGGCCATTGAGGAGGCACGTGCCCATGGAGACCTCAACGAGAATGCAGAATATGTGGCAGCCAAGGAACAGCAATCGTTCGTTGAAAAGAAGATCCGAGAGATTGAGCAGAAGTTGGCCAATTCTGAGATTATAGATAGCATCAGTCTTCCAAATGGAAAAGTGGGCTTTGGCTCTGTGGTCACTTTAGAAAACCTCAATAACGCAGGCAAAGTTACCTATCAGATCGTCGGACCTGACGAATCAGATATCTCATCTGGAAAGATTTCAATTGCTTCACCCCTGGGTAAGGCTTTAATTGGAAAGGAAGTGGAGGATGAGGTGACCGTACAGACCCCGGGGGGAGCCAAGAACTATACGATATTGAAAATCGCCTGAAGCAGACTTACCACATTAGGGAATATCGCATGCTACCAATAAAAAATAGTAAAGAACCGCTTTGTAAAGGTTGGGAAGCATGCCCAACCGCCTTTTCAATGTAACATTAAGATTATCTTTACATCTTAACCCATGTCAGTCACCCCTTTGTGCAACTTCATTGTCCTGGCAGCTTATCACTCATCCTAAAATATTTTTCTTTCTTTTCAGTTATAAAATTGAAGATAGAGGATAAAGGTGGCGATGCCCAATGTCAGCATTGAGACGATCACACCAGGTTTGATCCACTGGCCGAAAGTAATATGACCCATTTTTTGCCGTTCAATAATGCCGATGGCCACAATATTGGCTGTGCTTCCAATCATAGTTAGATTCCCGAATAATGTCCCACCAAAAAGTATTCCCCACCAATAAGGGGTGACATCAATTCCTGTCTTCGCAATATCTTGGATAATGGGAATAAACGTCGCCACAGCTAACACATTGTCCATGAATCCTGTTAGAATGCCACTCGTCCAGGTGAGTATGAGGAAAAGAATCTTGGGATTTCCACCTGCCCATGAAGTAAGAGATTTCGCAATCACTTCCGTTGTCCCCGCATATTTGAGAGTTCCCACAGAAGCAAAAAGCATCATGAAAAAGCTCAGTGTCCACCAATCCACTCTTCTTTCGACCAACTCCCTGGCCCGTTCCCTCTCGAGAACAAGGCTGATTCCGGCAGATAAGAGGGCTGTCCCGATGAGGAGGGTATTTTTCTCCAAGCCTAATACCTTTTCTAACGATGCATGGAGGACCAATCCCGCTATCGTTCCAATAAAAAGAAAGAAGCAGATAAACCACCGACAACAATTTTTTCTTGGAGGAACTTCCTCCTTTTCCAAGTCTTTCCCCTTCATTCTCTGTTTCCAACTCCGAATCTCCTTTGAGTAATAAAGAAGGGAAAGCGGGATGGTCACCAAAAGCGCACACGATGAAATAGGAGATGCCCAGCGCAAAAAATCCTGGAAGGTGAAACCCGCTCTCATCGCAATCATGACGCCGATGGGGTTCCCAACCACGGTGGCACTCGATCCGATATTGGTGGCGAAGACCTGGATGATCACAAAGGGAATCGGATTGACACCGAAGCGGGATGTCAGATGGATCATCGTGGCCGTCATAAATAGGATGGAGGTAACCTCATCGACTAACGCAGCCGATATCGCGCCCGCCACCATGAGCGTGGTCACGAGAAATACGGGCCTCGGTCCGACGTATCGGATCAGGGTATTGACCAGAGATTCGAAGAAGTGGTTTTCCTCGAGATATCCGACAAAAATCATCATCCCGATCAAAAAGAGAATGATGTCCAGCCCGGCGAATTTAATGAGATTGGAAATATCAAGAAGGCCAAAGGCCAAAAGCAGGGAAATCCCGATCAATGCGAAAGGAAGCCGAAATGGCCAGAAGAGAATCGTTCCAAAGATGACCATGAAGAAGATGGAAAGAGAAAGAACCTGGGTTGACGAGAATCCGACCAGAGAAGAGAGGAGGCTCACCCCTAGAATAATCAATACATAGACCATTCCTTTGCAGACCATAAGTGTTACCCTTTCGGCAGAAAATTATTGGACCTTCGGTTCAGAAGTAATACAGATTTTGCCTTCTTTCTCATCAACCCACATTTCCTGGCCGATTTCGATCAACAGCTTGACCACTTTGTACCATGGAAACCTATTTGGCTTTAACACCTTGATTTCCAACCCGCCATATACCGAGTTAACCTTACCGGTATCTTTTACCATCTCCTTCAATCGCTCTTCCGGATCCATCCCTGGTCACCTCTTAATAAAACGACTATCGTCCCGTTCACCCCGTCGGTTATATAACTAATCTCTTCCACGGTTTACACTTTAATTTCTTGTAGATCTGAGTTTGATTTATCATTCACCTTAGGATTTTGTGTCATACGTCACGGGCAAGACAAAAGGCTTCAATTTCATTGATCTACTTTAGCATATTTCTTCATCTGAAGCGGCAAATTCAAGTAAAATCAGAACGCCCCGTCCAATAGGGGGCTTCCTACTTATTCCCTTACTTCACAGAGAACATTTCTGAAGTCCCGTGGTATTTTGGCCTCCGCTCGGAAAAAATCCGGACCTTACACTGCGTCGAATCCACTTTGGGAACCCTCCATAAATGCCTCCCGCTGTTGGGTACATTTTCTTCCATTTTCTCCCACGATTTGCCTCCATCTTTCGAGAACTCCACCGTCACCATCGCTCCAAATTCGGATTCCATGGGTTCCGCTTTCCATAGGATTTGGTAAAAGTCTCCTGCCTTAAAGATGTCGTTTGCTTTGGGGCTCAAAATAGTAATCCCCTTGTCCGGTAGAGGCTCAGATGAACAACCTATAAAAATTGTCAAGGTAACCGCAAAAAATAATGGAATAAGTTTGTTTCTCATCAGTTTCTCCCTTCTGTAAATTTTTTCCATCCTTGGAATTTCATATGCCCTCATTTCAAGAAAGATCCCTTATTCTGAAAAAAGTATGAATCTCAATATAATGATTAATGCTATCCCAAGAGTGATTAACATGACCAACATTGGGACTGATGACTCCCTTTTTTCTTCCCTTTTTTCCTCCTTCTTTTCCCCCATCTTATTTATCTCCTTTCCGGTCCCTGCGGTATGCTGCATCCTTCATTTCCATCTTTCAGTTGTCAGAAATATGGTCATGATCTTGATCGCTTTTCTCTTTTTCGGGATATCCGCATCCCTTGATTAAATAAAAAAAGCCGCTACCCGAAATTTTACTTTCGGATAGCGGCCCGACCATCCAGTCTTTTAACCTCCAGAAATATTCTGAGATATTTCTGGACCCCATTATCTTCTTATTTGATTGTATATCCTTACCGATGCCAGTAAATCAGCCCAGCAAGTCAATGGTGAACCTTTCCAAAAATTAGGTCCAGGGTCTTTCTTCAGTCCAATAAAAAAGCCGCTGCCCGAAATTTCGCTTTCGGACAGCGGCCCGACTATCCTGTTTTTTAACCTCCAGAAATATATTAGTATTTCTGGACCCATCAAACCTCTTTTTTGAAAGACATTTAACAAATTATTTTAAGGATGTCAAGGATTTTTCCATTGAACTTATGAGAATCAATTCTTGAGATTGTCGATGACCGGTTGAACCAGTACTGTTAGAGCAAAATGGCTTGCCAACGATTAGGAAGAAAGGATCAAAAAGGGGGGGGTATTTCCCAACCCTTCACCCCAGGATAGCTCTGAAAGCTAAGGGTTCCAGTTAGAAATACGTATATTTGAAAGGCGATATATTGCCCTTGCGTCCGTATTATTTGGTGATAAAATGAGGAATGAGCCAATTCGATTCATCTATTTTGAACCGAAAGATGTTGAATGAGGCTACGGAAACAACTGGATTCTCCTTGAAGGAGGAGGCCGTGAAACATCTTTTCGAAGATTGGGAGAACATTCAAGACAGGATTCAGAAAGCCCAGAATCTCTTTCTTTTTCTGGACTATGACGGAACCCTTACTCCAATTGCACCCTGGCCTGACATGGCGCTTTGTCCGTCTCAAGTAAAGAGGCATTTGGAAGCACTGCGTGATATCCCCGGGGTCCACCTGGCCATCATTAGTGGACGATCCCTGGAAGATGTGCGGGAAAAAGTAGGCGTCTCAGGCATCATCTACGTAGGAAGCCATGGTTTGGAAATCGAGAATCCGGCCGGAAGGCATAAGAGAAGTCTGTCGCCGACCAGAAAAAGGGAGCTCAACAGAATCACGCAAAAGTTGCGGAATTCTTTGAAAGAAATTCCCGGGATTCTTTTTGAGGAGAAGGGACCTATTCTGTCTGTTCATTATCGCAACGTGCCTAAGGAATTTTCTACCCAAGTTTGTCAGCTAGTGGAAGTGGATCTTCAGCAATGGAGGGATCGCTGGAAGATAGCATCAGGCAAAATGGTTTTGGAAATTCGACCCAAAGTCAATTTTCATAAAGGGAAAGCCGTTAGAGAAATTCTAAAAACCTTTCCCTCCTTGGGGCTTTTGCCATTCTATTTGGGAGATGACCAAACCGATGAAGATGCCTTTCGAGTGATCAAGGGCCAGGGCATCTCAGTTTTTATCGGACCGGGTACGCTTCCCTCGGAGGCTGATTTTTTTCTGAAAGACCCTCACGAAGTTCAAGAATTTCTTTTCCGGTGTAAGGAGGTCAGGCGTGCTCATAACCCTTATCCCGGAGCCACCTGAAATGGAGTGCAAACCTCCGCTTTTTTTTGTCAGCCGATCGTGGTAAGATAATTCTATGGTGCCTAAAATCGCCGAACATCCTTTTTTCTTCACCGGCTGCTGGGAACTGAGGGAAATGGTGGGGCGCAGTGCCCGGGATGAGCAGCAGTTTCTGGAGGCCATCGAGGAAATCCCTCTTGACTCCCTATTCTTTCATACGCACAGCTTTTTCCTTCGTCATGCATACATCGCCGGTCCCTACCCGAATGACTTCGCCACCTGGGCAGCGATTCAGGTGCGCGACCGGGTCCTCGGCGAAAAACTGGGCATCCTGGATCCAGTATGATTTCGAAAATCTGGAAGCCTTGCGCGCCGAGATTGTAGACATCATTGATGAACATCTCTCTCAACTCCAAATCATTCCCCGAGTCATCTATGGAGAACCTTTTCACTTTATGCAATCCAGAATCCTCGAAGTTCCGACAGGTTTGGAAGCCCGAACTCTGGCGGAGTTTCGGAAGATTCTTGTCACGGTGGATGCCAGCGCAGTCTACTATCATAATTTCGAGGCTATCCTCCGGCTTGGGAGAAAGAAGGGCGATTTTGCTCTCTGGATTGAAGAGCAGCTTGACCTACCTGAACTGGCCCAGAAAATTTCCAGACTCGATTGTTACATGACCAGCCTGGAGTCCGTTCGCCATCAGATCGTCAAGCTCTGTGATGAGGTTCTGGAGAAGGAGACCCGAGGATGAGCCGCCTCAACGATTACCGGGAAGTGGTCCCTAAGGGCACGATCGACTTCTTGATGTCCCTGGCTGAGCAGGTCAAGGGGAGAAAGATCGTGCACATCAATTCTACCAAGCTGGGCGGGGGAGTAGCAGAAATGCTCAGGAGCCAGCTCCCCCTCCTGAAGGATTTAGGCATCGATGCCCAATGGCAGACCATTTCAGGAACCGAGGCGTTTTTCAATGTGACGAAGTCCTTCCACAACGCTCTCCAGGGACAAGAGCAGCACCTCTCGCAACAGATGCTCCAGACTTATTTGGAGGTTAACCGGGAGAATGCCCAACGCCTTTCCTTCGATGCGCATTACGTGGTCATTCACGACCCCCAACCAACGGCCTTGATTGAAAGCCGCCGGGCCCAAGGCAGGTGGATCTGGCGCTGCCATATTGATATCTCTCGGCCGCAGTGGAAAGTTTGGAGTTTTCTGAAGCAGTTTGTGGTGAATTACGATGCGGCCATTTTCTCCCTGCCCCGATTTGCCCAGCGGCTCCCTATCCCCCAGTTCCTCATCTTCCCTTCTATTGACCCTTTGAGCGATAAGAATCGCGAACTCTCCCCCCAAGAGCAGTCCCAGATACTTAGCCGGCTTAACGTTCCTACGGACAAACCGATCCTTTTGCAGGTATCCCGCTTTGACCGCTTCAAAGACCCTTTGGGGGTTATTGAGGCTTATCGGCTGGTTAAGAAACACCACGACCTGCAACTGGTCTTGGCCGGGGGAGGAGCTACAGATGACCCAGAGGGGGAGACTGTTCTGTCCGAAGTCCGCGAGGCAGCCGGGGATGATCCAGATATCCATATCCTTCTCCTCCCCCCAGATGCCAACCTGGAGATTAACGCTCTGCAAAGGGCAGCCACCATCGTTCTGCAAAAATCCCTTCGGGAAGGGTTCGGGCTAACTGTGGCTGAGGCGATGTGGAAGGGAAAGCCAGTCATCGGAGGCTCCGCGGGCGGAATCACCGTTCAACTCGTCTATGGCGTAACCGGGTTCACTGTCAACTCTGTAGAAGGAGCTGCCTTCCGTATCCATCATCTCCTGGATAATCCTGAGGTGATGACCAAGATAGGGGAGGATGCGAAAGAATACGTGCGGCAGAGTTTCTTGATCACCCGCCACCTGGGCGATTGGTTGGCACTCATGAGCTTTCTAGGACGCGGAAACTGAAAGGAGGAAAACAATGCCAAGCTTTAAGACATTTCTCATTTTCATCATTGTCGTCATCGTAACTTTTGGGATCGGATATGGCTGGGGCTATTTGAAATTACAAAATGCCGAGAAAGAATGGGCCGCTGCCAGGGAGGAGATGCAGGCCAAAATCAGCACACTGGAAAAAGATCTGGCGCTTGCAAAAGCCCGTGTATCGCTCTGGGAAATGCCCCTTGGGCTTTCTCAGGTCAGTGTCCATTTATCGGAGAAGAATTTCGGCCTGGCAACCCAATCCTTGGATCAGATTAAAGAGACTTTCTCCAAGGCCAAGACCACTTTGGAAAGCGAATTGAAAGGGAAGTTTGACTTTTTCCTTCCGGCATTGGAAGAAATCAGGAATGAGGCCCAGAATATGAACCCGAACACCAAGAAAAAAATAGAAGAATTGCAAAAGCGGTTTGAGCAAGCGCTGCGCTCCGGCAAAACTGGCTGAGGCGAGCAAGGGTCTGAGCGGCTTTATGAAGAAGGGGAAAAGCGCCCTTTTCAGGTGGGCTTTTCCAGGCGTACCTGAGCCAGGGCGGTGATCAGATCTGTGGCCCAATAATAAATGTTGCGGTTTTTTAGAATCTCCCGCATCCCTCGCATGCGAGCCTTTTGTTCTGCAGGGTCCATCTCCAGGGCCGTGCGAACCGCTTCCGCCATTTCTTCAATGTCATAAGGATTGACAATCAGGGCATCTCTGAGTTCCCTCGATGCTCCGGTGAATTGGCTGAGAATCAGGACGCCTGATTCGTCATCCCGAGCGCCGATATATTCCTTGGCCACCAGATTCATCCCATCGTGTAGAGAGGTAACCAGACAGAGGTCTGCGGTCTCGTAAAATGGCCTAATTTCTTCATGGCTGTGGTGCTTTTTTAAGAAAACGATCGGTTGCCATTCTTTGCCCTTAAAGCGCCAGTTGATCCGATCTACCTCTACCTCCACCGTCGCAATTAAATCGTGGTACTCCTTAATGTGGGTACGACTTGGAGCCCCAAGCTCCACAAAAGTGAATTCCCCCTGATAAGCAGGATATTTTTCCAGGAATCGTTCGATGGCTTTAAAGCGTTCCAGGATCCCCTTCGTATAATCAATGCGATCCACCCCCACGCCCAAATATTTTCCCTTGATGCCTAGATCCTTCAGAAGACTCTCTTTGTTGGGCTTCGTGGCATTGCTTCCTGTGGAGGCGTTGGATTGGCCCGGGAAGGCAATACTGATGGGAAATGGCTTCACCAGGGTGGTTTGCCCTCCTCTTTCGACCGCAAAATGTTCCCAGTCAATCCGGGATTCTAAGGCACGGTCAACCGTATCAAGAAAGTTGTTACAATGAAACTGGATATGAAACCCGATGAGGTCCGCCCCTAACATGCCATGCAGAAGTTCCCTCTGCCAAGGGCAGATGCTGAAGGACTCTGGATTCGGCCAAGGAATATGCCAGAAAAGAGCCACCCGAGCCTCCGGACGCTTTTCTTTGATCAATCGGGGGAGTAAGGCAAAATGATAATCCTGAATCAAAATCAAGGGCTCTTCGACATCCTCCAGTTCTTCCAAAGTGGCTCGAGCAAATTTCTTGTTGACGTTTTGATAGTACCCCCAATCCTCAGCCCGGAAGGATGGACGTGTATGCGCGATGTGGCAGAGCGGCCAGAGCCCCTCATTGGAAAATCCGTAATAGTAACCCTTTTCTTCTTCCTTGGTGAGCCAGACCCTTTTGAGGACATATTGAGGCTCCTCGGGGGGAACTCTGATTTTGCTCTGGGCATCAACCACCTCGCGGTCCGCATCACCGCTTCCATGGGCAATCCAGGTTCCTCCGCAGGCCTTAAGGACAGGCTCTAAGGCCGTCACTAACCCACTGGCTGGCACCATGCATTCAATCTTTTTTCCCTTTTTTTCATGCATATAAGGTTCACGGTTGGAGATCACGAAGAAAGGCCTTTCCTGGAGGAGGGTACGGACCTGCTCTTTAAGCCGCGTTGGAGTCCATATGGATTCGGCGGTATGTCTGAGACGTGCTTCTTCCTCGGCAGCCTCGCGAGCCGCTGAGATACTCCTGGCCATCTGCGTGACCTCCTTGGTCAGGGGCTCAAAAACTCCTCCCGAAGGAAGGCGGAGGGGTTCTTTGCTTTTTTCCGTCCGCAGGTGTTTCATCCATTCAGCCATTTTTGCAATCGGCCCGGTCATACTCCAACGAATCAAGAGGAGAGTAGTCAGAGAAATGACAAGGGCGTTCACCAAGAAACGGATGAAATTATTTTTCCAGATAAGCGAGAGTCGGTCCTGAATATAGGAAGGATTTTGAATGATGACCAGGGCGCCCGCCACACCCTCTTCCCGATGAAGGGGCAGAGCATAAAGGTACATCTCTTTTCCACCGAGACGGGAAAAATGTCCGCTCTCGAGATCGGAGTTCATGGCGTTGGTCACAAATGTCGGGGTTTTGGACAGATGAGCGGACAATGCGGGAGTAGCGGCTATTAATTTGTCCTTCACGTCATATATCGCCACCCCGGCAAGCCTTTCCCGGTTTCCGAATTTTTCCACGATTTTCTGAAGACGCTCTGGGGCCCTTTTTCCAATAAGGGTTCAATGGTTTCTTTCAGGCTTTCACCTAAAAGGGAAGTGCGGCGCTGAAGGTCAATGGTCAACCTCTCTCTCTCCTGTCGCACCTGTTGGAGGGTAAACAGAAAAACAAGGACGCTGATCACGACCACAACCGAAAGAATAATTCGCAAATTGATACGCAAAGGACACCCCTCAGGATTAATTGAAACTCATTTAGCAGAGCAATATAGAGAAGAAGGATAAGCCTGATTTCATTTTGCATATTTTCTCAGAGCTTGTCAAATTCCCTTTGAATACTGCTGGAAATATTCTGTTACTCCCTGTCTCCAATAGCGAAGTGGCCTCTTCTTTCGTTAAACTTTCTCCACCCTTGGAATTTCATAAGCTCTCATCTCAAGAAAGATCCCTTATTCTGAAAAAAGTATGAATCTCAATATAATGATTAATGCTATCCCAAGAGTGATTAACATGACCAACATTGGGAGTGATGACTCCTTCTTTTCTTCCTTTTTTTCTTACTTCTTTTCCCTCATCCTATTTATCTCCTTTCCGGTCCCTGCGGATAGTGCAATCCTTCATCTTGATCTTTCAGTTGTAGGAAATAGGGTCATGATCTTGATCACTCGTCTCTTTTTCGGGATATCCGCATTCCTCGACCGAATAAAAAAAGCCGCTACCCGAAATTTTACTTTCGAATAGCGGCCCGACTATCCAGCCCCGTTAACCTCCAGAAATATTAGAATATCTCTGGACCCATTAAACCTCTTTTTTCAAAAACATGAAATTTATAATAAATTATTTTAAAAATGTCAAGGATTTTTCCATTGAACTTATGAGAATCAATTCTTGAGACTGTCGATGATCGCTTGAAATCCGGACTATTTGGATAAAAACTCTGTTAACGGGCAAGGATTCTCTCAAGACTTCTTTTTACACCTTCTTGAGGAGGGAGGCATCCATTTCATTGTTTTGTATCTCCCAACACTGAATCATCGCCGAGAATTTACCGAGACTTAACCGGCTTTTGCTCAACTCTCTCCCTTTCTGATGATTGTGACCGCAGTGGCCTTAAAGGAAGCCCTCACTTCTTTTCCTTCTGTCAACGATAATTCTTCCACAGAATGATTCGTCACATGGGCAACGAGAGGAAATCCACACTGGAGATGAATTTTTTGATAAAGCCCTAAAGAGATGATCTTCACAATCTTCCCCTGAAATACGTTTCTGGCACTCGTTCCTTCTTGGGAAGGGCGAATCGAGAGGGTGACGTTTTCTGGCCGGATGCATAGAACCACCCTCTCTCCTAAATAGGCATCCCCAACCGCCTCGATCTCTTGACCCTCCACAGAGACAATAAACGTCCCGCCGTCCCTCTTGATCACTTTCCCGGTCAGGATCGTCTCCACTCCCATGAAGGAAGCCACTAATTCATTCACAGGATGGTTCGCTACCTCTTCGGGAGATCCGATCTGAATGATCTGTCCTCCGTTCATCACGGCAATCCGATCTGACAGTCTCAAGGCTTCCAGACGATCGTGAGTGGCGAAGATGGCCGTCGTTCGGGTTTGCTGAAGGATATGCTCCAGGTCTTCAATCAGGGAATCGCGGGTAGGAGGGTCGAGGGAAGAAAAAGGTTCGTCAAGGAGAAGGATTTCGGGCCGAAGGGCAAAGGCCCGTGCGAGACTCGTCCTTTGTGCCTCTCCTCCTGATAGAGTTCTCGCAGAACGGCCTTTGAGATGAATAATTCCAAATTGTTCCAACTGCTCCATGGCTCGATCGCGAATTTCATTTCTTTTGAACCCACGAATTTTTAAACCCGATGCCACATTGTTAAAGACCGTTGTGTCAAAGAGGAGAGGCTCCTGGAAGACCATGGCCAGTTTCCTCCGGTATTCTAAAACGGAATGATTCTTTTCTACCCTATTCCCTCTAAAAAAGATTTCACCCCGAAAGGGCTTCAACAAATAGGATAAAGTTTGAAGTAAAGTGGTCTTCCCCGCCCCATTCGGCCCAATCAGGGAGAAGATCTCCCCTTCTTGGATTAAGAGAGACGGAACCTGAATGAGGATTGCTCCTCCCCTATTCACCCCAAGATTTTTGGCTTCCAGAATGGGAGTCGACTCCGTCATAATTGTTTTCCTATAATAGGGGTTTTCTTAAAGTTATGAGCTGTTTGCCGTCCATCTTTTGCCTACTGCCTACTGCCTTCTTTTTCCTATCTCGGCCTTTCCCTCTGTTGGATTTGAGTGAGGATCAGATTGATGAAGTAAGCAAGCAATAGGAGAATAATACCCAAGGCAATGGCAATGTCGAAATTCCCGCGACTCGTTTCCATAACAGTCGCCGTGGTAAGAACTCGGGAATAGCCTTTGATATTACCGCCTACCATGATGGAAGCACCCACCTCAGAGATCACACCACCAAATCCTGCCATCACTGCGGCCAAAAGGGGAAGCTTCGCCTCTTTGATCAAGATCCAAACCATCTGAAAACGAGTCGCCCCGAGAGCCAGAATTTGAAGCCGAAGCTTTTGGGGAAGTTGCTGAATCGCTGCCAGAGTAATCCCCATCACGATGGGGGTGGCGATGATGGCTTGGGCAATAATCATGGCGGTGGGCGTGTAGAGGATTTCAAAAAAGCCAAGGGGCCCGTTTCTCCACAGGAAGATGGTCACGAATAGACCCACCACCACTGGCGGAAGTCCCATGCCCGTATTGATGAGACTTACGGCAAATCGCTTTCCCGGAAATCTTGAAAGCGCGATGGTCGTCCCAACAGAAATCCCAATCAATAAGCTGATCAGTGTAGCTGTCGCCGAAACCTCGAGAGAAAGAAGGGTGATCCCCATAACCTCAGGATCAAAGGTAATCAAGAGAAAGAAAGCCTTCTTAATCCCTTCAAAAATAAGATCCATCTCCAAACCCCAAATATCAAACACTAAAAATCTCCTCTCCCCTGGAGGGAGAGGATTAAGGTGAGGGGGAACAAATTCTTTTTACTCACCCCCACCCGCGCCCTCCCCCGTCAAGGGGGAGGTAAGTAGGTTATATTTCTATGGTTCGCGGTAACAAATCCGTCACGTAAGATTTGTTGGGGGGTTATTGGTGCTCGGCTATTATTTTCCAAGCTCCTCTTCCTTTTTACCAGCATCCGGGAAGAAAAGAGGAAATCCGAATTTATCGACTCCAAAGGTTTTGATGATGTCCTGGGTTTCTTTAGTGACCATGAAATCAGCAAAAGCTTTTGCCCCAGCGCTATTGACCTTAGGCCATTTCGTAGGATTCACTTCAATGACATGATAGATGTTGAGGAGGATGGCATCCCCTTCGACCAGAATATCAAGTCCGAGGCTTTTCTTCAACGCCAGATAAGTCCCACGATCGGCGAGTGTATAGCCTTTTTTCTCAGCGGCGACATTGAGGGTCTGGCCCATTCCAAGGCCGGTCTGCTGATACCATTTTTCTCCTTCGGGGTTGATCCCTGTAGCTTTCCAAATATCTTTTTCCTTTGCATGGGTTCCTGAATTATCTCCTCTTGACAAAAATAAGACTTTTGCCAAAGCTATTTTTTTAAACGATTCTGAAGAAGATTTTATTTCTTTGATCTTTGCCGGATCCCCGGAAGGTCCCACGATGATAAAGTCATTATGCATGACGAGCCTTCGATTTATTCCATAACCTTCAGCCATGAATTTCTTCTCAGCTTCGGGAGAATGGACCAGAAGCACATCGGCTTCTCCCTTTTGGCCCATCGCCATGGCCTGTCCCGACCCTACCGCAATGGTCTTAACAAAATAGTCCGTCTTCTTCTCAAAGACGGGAAGAAGGACATCAAGAAGTCCCGAATCCTGCGTGCTGGTGGTGGTAGCGAGGATGATTGCCTTCGACTGCCCTTGAACAGAGAAAACTCCTGTGATGAATAAAAGTGAAACGACAACTCCTAATAACAGAATCTTTTGGCCTATCCGTCGATTCATAATCCTTCCTCCTTAATGGGTGACTAATTTTTTTGGCCTTGTAAACTTCTCCATTCAACTGAGTTGGGAAAGAAAAGAGAACTCCCATATCTGTCTTTACCAAAGTCCCTGATGATCCTTTGGCCTTTCTCCGGAGAAGTCAGCCATTTTACAAAGATCATCACATCTTCATAATTTGCCTTCGGAAACTTCTTGGGGTTTACAGGAATCAGAGTCATATAATTCACAAGGGCATCATCTTTTTCTACCAACACAACCAATTTGATCTGGCCCTTCAGCGTAAGATAAGTAGCACGGTCAATCACCGTATAAGCCTCTTTCTGGTCTGCATAGCACAGGGTGGGCACATTTCCCTCTGACCCTTTCTCATAAATGACATACCAGGAACCTGAAGGTTTGATCCCGGCTTTCTCCCACAACTGCATTTCCGCCACATGGGTTCCTGATTTGTCGCCCCGACTGATAAAAGTAACACCCCTCTCCGAAATCCTCTTAAGAGCCCTGGCGGCTTGTTGCATTCCTTTAATTCCGGCTTGATCATTGGAAGGGCCAACAATTACAAAATCGTTATACATCAAATCGATTCTTTCAGTCCCAAAGCCTTCACTCACAAATTTCTCTTCAAGAGATTTAGCATGGACCAAAACCAAATCCACATTTCCCTTTCGAGCAATATCTAAAGCTGCGCCAGTCCCTGAGCCCACATGGCGTACCCGGATACCTGTTTCTTTTTCAAATTCATTTTCCAGTAGATCAACAATGCCCGAGTCGATAGGGCCGATCGTACTGGCCATCAGGATAAATTTACTGCTTTGAGCCAGACCCAACGAGGAATAGAGCAATAGTGAACAGAAGAATCCAACAGAAATCCATTTCTTCACACGCACTCTCCTTTAGACTATTTTCTTGAATAGAGAACTTTCCCTGAATTCTTGAAGTCGTAGCTTCCCAATCTTTCAACCCTGCTTCGAAATTCCTGGGAGTTTAGAATTTCGATGAAAGCCTGAACTCCTTTTTCGAAAAAGGTCGATTGATCAAGGAGCATATCAAAGCTTTCCCGGGTGACCGGGATAAATGGAAGACCGAGGAGTTTAGAAACGGCGATGGTCGCAATCCCGACATCCGCTTCCTTTGAGAGGATCGAAAGACCCACTTCAAAATGTGTGTAGACCTCTTTTCCATACCCGTTGATCTTAGAAGGTAAAATCTGCAATCGCTTCAGGTGATGGTCTAAAAGCATTCTTGTTCCAGAACCCTTCTGCCGATTGACAAACCTGATCCCCTTTTCAGCCAAATCCTCGAACCCACCGACATGGAAAGGATTTTTAGGAGCAACGACAAACCCAAGGTCCCGGCGAAAGAGATTGACCACAACGGGTTTCACATTAGGAAGATAGGTTGGAAGGAAAGGGATATTATATTCACCGCTTTTCGGATCAAATAGGTGAGACCAGGCAATATCCGTGTAACCCATATTTAAGGCCTTGAGTCCGTCGGTGCTTCCTGTATTGGCAGAAAAGATATAAAATTCAGGATACGATTTTTTCATATAGGTTTGGAGCATATCGAGGATCGGATCGTTGCTGCCCGAAGCCAGAAGGGCCCCTCCCATTCGTCTGCTTTTCTGCCGAGCCTCTCCAAGACCAATCTTGGCGTTCGATTCAATCCATTCATCAATCAATTTCCTTGGAAAAACCCACTTCCCGGTTACCCGGGTAGACGGGATCTTTTTGGATTTGATCAAGGCATAGACCTGCTTTTCATGGATTCCCAAATATTTAGCCGCTTCTTTGGTATTCATCATCTCGTCTGGCATGACTTCCTCCAATAAATAACAAAATAT
Source organism: uncultured delta proteobacterium (assembly GCA_963827685.1). Classification (GTDB taxonomy): domain Bacteria; phylum Desulfobacterota; class BSN033; order BSN033; family UBA1163; genus UBA1163. The sequence goes on from CAWHBU010000007.1 coordinate 148,840, forward strand.
TAAATGAGACGGAAATGCTTGTCAATGAATATATTTACAAATAACTACCTTTTATTACTCCAAAATCCCTCTTATTTGGTATCAAATCTTTCTCTTTACTCTTTAAGAGTTACTTTCCCAGTAGGATGGAATTGTTTTCCGATTTCAGACGGAGGTCAGATTCCTTGGCTATGAGCACCGATCAGGTCGGGCAGGATGAATAACAGGGGATCATCTGTCAAACTAAAGGCTAAATTATTGGGATGGAAATGTCCATATTATGAGATAATAAGTAATAAAAAGTAATAATAAGTTATTTTTTTATTGACAACTCGCCTGGCCTCAATTATCATGTGTCACCAATTATGAAACGCCTCTTTTGAGTAGCTGATCAACATCTTGAAAAAATTGATGCTCCAGTAGCTCGATAGTCCTGGATTGGCATGATGCAGGGAAAGGCAAAAGAAAAAGGCAAATCGTTAGCGATTCAGCCTTCGGCGATCCTGGGGCAAGAGGTTTTTAAACTCTTGCGAGAAAGATAATTCTACACTTCAATCAAGGAGGGATTTATGAAAAAGGGGGGAGTTTTCTTGATAGGCATGTGTTTGATTGTTCTTGTTTGCTTCAATGCTGCATGGGCAGAGGAAACTGCTAAAAGCGAGAGTAAGAAAGACTACCAAGTATTTGACCTTGGGGAAATCTTTGTAACATCTGAGAAGCCGCCGGCAGTTCAAGATGTGGGCATCAGAAATGAAGTAAGCGCTGAAGACATCAAGGCCACGAATAGTACTACCGCTGCCGAGGCCTTGGCGTATGTCCCGGGGATTCGGGTTTCAACAGGACGCAAGAACCAACCCACGATTCAAATTCATGGGATGGATCAAACCCATACTTTGGTCCTCATTGACGGCGTCCCTTATTATGAAACCAAATACGGATTTCTCGATTTGAATGAGATTCCCGTCGATAACATCGCAAAAATCGAGGTCACCAAGGGAGCGGCCTCTGTCCTCTACGGACCAAATGCTTTCATGGGGGTTGTCAACATCATTACGAAGAAACCTACTGAAAAACCTTCTGCCGACGTAACCCTGGAGTTCGGACCCTACGATACTAACAGGGAATCGGTTTCTCATGGCATGAAGGTCGGTATCTTCAGCTACTGGTTGAGCTACACCCATCAAGAGTCAGACGGATGGAGTTTGCCTAATGCTTTCATTCCACAGATCGGAACCATTACGAAAAAACCAGGGTCTACAACCAACGCCATCTTGCAAGATACCGGCCCTCGTATTAATTCTTATTTCAAGACTGACGCCTTCTGGGCCAAAGTGGGCATCGATCCAAATCCAGGCTCAGAATACTATGTGAACTTCCATTATATCACCAGAGATAAAGGGGATCCTCCTTCGATATATGGTGGAACAACATTCCTCAGCCCGCCTGCCAATGCCTTTTCATCCATCTTTGACCAGATTCCAAAGTACGACGATTGGGGCATCGATTTGAGCGGGCAGCAAAAAGTCCTCAACCAATTGACCCTCAAGGGGAAGTTGTTTTATCACAATCACGTCGATGACTACGCTTCCTATTCAGATCCGTATTATAGCAACGAAATTGCAATAAGCAGATACGAAGATTACAATTTGGGTGGGTCACTTATGGCAGACGTTCGACCTTTGGAGTGGGATATCATCAGGCTTGCTTTTAATTACAGAGGCGATTCCCACAAGGAGCGGGCTAACGATTCCCTGCCCTTTGCACCGTCATTTTCCTACACGGGGTCCGTTGGTCTTGAGAATGAGTTTAACTTAATAAAAAATTTATCCGTAGTTGCAGGAATCGGCTATGATTGGTTTAATGTCACAGAAGACAAGGTGAATCAGATCACCAAGGCAGGAATTTACACCGGGCAAGTGAATGCAGGAAAGCGACCCGAAATGGACAACTGGGATCCAATGATTGGCGCTAACTACAACCTTACTGACACCACGAGACTTTTTGGCTCGATTGCTCGCAAGGTGCGCTTCCCGACGCTGAACGACCTCTATTCATCCAAAGGTGGAAATCCAAACCTGAAGGCTGAAAAAACAATCAACTATACCCTTGGGGTCTCCCAATCCTTATCCAAATACGCAAAGGTAGAACTTGCTGGTTTCTATCATGACATTTCGGACTTCATCAGTAACAGTGCAAATCCTATTCAAAATCCTTTGGCCCAGTTCCAAAATTACGCCAAAATCCAGTTGTTAGGGTTTGAGGTAAATGGAGAAATTTCCCCGATGAAAGACCTGGTCCTCAATGCCGGTTACATGTTTAATAATGCCAGAGATAGAAGTATAGGTGCGGTAACGAGCGATGTCGCCAATATCCCTGAACATAAAATTGACGTAGGGGTCCACTATACGATCCCTTACGTCACGATTCCTTACATCAACAGCGCTACTCGTCTTGATCTTGAAGGCATCTATATGGCCAGGGTCTTCAGCCAGGTTCCAACCCCCCAATTTCCAACTCAGGCGACACAAATGGTCCACGGCTACTTTACTGCAAATGCCAGAATTTCAACGAGTTTCCTAAAATATTTTGAAGCCTATCTGGCGGTCAACAACATCTTCGACAAGAATTATCAGTCAGAATACGGCTTCCCCGGTCCAGGGCGATGTTATTATGTCGGAATTTCTGCGAGGTATTAATACAAACGCATTAAATAAATTGTCTTTGCGAGGAATGAAATGACGAAGCAATCTCGTATTTATGGAGCGAGATTGCCACGCTCCCGCTGGTCGCTCGCAATGACAATGTAAAAGCATTTAATGCGTTTGTATTAGTTGTTAAGGGTTCTCCCCGAGGACCAATGAGCATCACAAAAAAGGAGGATCATATGAAAAAAAAGTTAGCGTTGCCACATTTTTTCCTTTTCATCTTCTTTTTATGTTTTCTTGCAGTAAATGGATGGACAGCATCCTTACCAACGATCAGCATCACAGGCTCGGTCAGGCAGCCTTTAAATCTGACCCTCGAAGACCTGCAAAGATTAGAAACCGTTACGGTCCGGTTGAATGAGGTGACCAGGGATCATCAATATAACGGCGCATTTTATTTCCGGGGGGTTCCCTTAAAAACATTGCTTGAACTTGCCTATGTTCAAAAAGAAGAAACAGGCTTTTCAAAACTTAATGACCTTGCCGTTGTGGTGCGTAATAAGGACGGAAAGCAGACCGTCCTTTCATGGGGGGAGGTATTTTTCAGCAACCCCGGAGAAGTGGTACTGACCTTTTCCGGTACTCCCATTATGCCGCACGCAGACTGCAAGATTTGTCATGGGCCTGAGGTTTATCAGTCCAGGCTGGACATTCTTTCACGCCGGGTAGGCCTCCCCAAACTTGTCGTTGCCAATGATTTCTACACAGACCGTTCCCTTGAAGACGTAACAAATATCGAAGTGGTTGATCTGCATCTCAAAATGGTTTTTAAAAAAACTCAAAACCTCTTCTCACCTGGGTTCATGGTAACAGGCGATGTAAAACAAACCTTAAATATCTCTGAACTTGCTTCTTATCCCCGTGCCGAGGCTCCGGCGAAAATGATAGGAGACGGAGCAGGTTATCATGGCCTGGAGTCTTACGGAGGGGTCCTTCTTTCAGAACTCCTCAAAAAAGCAGGCGTAACACCGGATTTTAATCAAGCCATCGTCATCTCAGCGCCTGATGGTTACCGTACCCTTCTTTCCTGTGGAGAAGTGTTCTTATCTTCAAGAGGAAAGAGCATCATGATTGCCGATCAGGTGGCAAATCAACCTGTCAAGAAGGATGGGAAGTTTAAGCTTATCCTACCCGATGATCTCTCCGCTGACCGGACGGTGAAAGCCGTCAGCAAGATCGAGGTGGTGTCCTTAAACCCCAAATCCAATTTCTACATTATAGGATTGGGCTGTTCCGACACCCGACTGGTTACCCTGGAGGCTATTTCCGCCATGGGCAAAGCTGATATCTTTGTTTGCGTAGAGGACCTCCAGAAACGGTTCGCCAAATACATCGGGAACAAACCGGTGCTCTTTGATCCTTTCAAGAGCAAACGGCACCAGGCTAAACAGAGCTCTTCCCATGTGGATGCTAAGTACGGCCAGGAATCTATTACTGAGGAGACAAAGCGCGACATCCAAACGATCCGGGAAGCGCTCCAAGCCGGGAAAACGGTTGCCTTTCTCGAATACGGCGACCCAACCCTCTATCCAAGCTGGATGCACTGGCTCGGCGACTTGGCGAAAGAAGCGCATTACATCCCGGGCATCAGCGCTTTTAACGCCTCGAACGCTATGATCGGGAGGCATATTGGCTGTAAGGGATCGATCATTCTCACAGTCCCAAGGGGTCTGCAGGAGAATGAGCCCCTGCTCAAGGCAGTAGCGGAAAATGGCGACACGGTGGCTATCTTTGTCGGGCTGAAGGAGTTGAAAAATCTCAAACCTCTCTTCCAAAAGCACTACGCAAACACAACACCCGTCCATCTTGTCTACAGGGCAGGATATTCTGACAGTGAATATTTGGTGAAAACCACGATTGCAGAAGTTGTCGAGGTGGCGGAGAAAGAACAGGAGAAGTATTTGGGAATGATTTATATCGGCCCGTGCCTGAAGTAGAGCCCGAGTCATGCAACTCAAGCGCAGGCTTAACCTTTTTGATGCGACTCTGCTCGTTATCGGTAACGTGGTTGGGGCAGGTATCTTCACAACGAGCGGCTTTTTGGCCGGTGAGCTGCCCCAACCCTTGCTTTTTATCGCCATCTGGGTCATAGGGGGACTTCTTACGTTATGCGGAGCCTTGACCTATGCCGAGATGGCGGGGATGTTTCCCCGTTCGGGCGGAGATTACCAATTCTTAAAAGAGGCATATGGCCCATGGGCGGGTTTTCTCCTGGGCTGGGTCAGCTTTTGGGTGATCACCCCAGGCTCCATTGCCGTGCTTTCCATTGCGATGGTAGCGTATATAAAAGGTTTTCTCCCTCTTCATTACGCTCTTTCAGAAAAGTTCTTAGCAGTGGCAATCATCTCTTTCCTCTCTTTTATAAACTACCGAGGGGTACGCTTGAGTGGAACGATACAGGACATTTTTACCCTGGGAAACCTGCTCATCATTCTTGCATTAATCTTAGGCGGATTAACATCTGGAAACGGCAATTGGCAGCACTTTACGGCGGCCTCTCCAGCCTCTTTGCCTTTTCCCAAACTTTTTGGACCCGCGATGATTGCGGTGCTTTTTACTTATAGCGGTTGGTTTGCTTCTGCCTACATTGGGGCCGAAGTCAAAAACCCTGAGAGGAATCTTCCCTTTTCCCTGTTATTGGGGACAATCATCGTTACCCTTTTTTACACGGCTATCAATCTTGTTTATCTCTATGCCCTTCCGCTTTCACAACTGAAAGGTACTGTCAATGTGGCACAAGTTACGGCAGGGACCCTTTTCAACCCCAGGGTTGCTCAGGTCGTTTCCTTATCGATCATTCTGGCTATCAGCGGCAGCATCAATGCGACGATCCTTGGGGGAACGCGCATCTATTACGCGATGGCTGAAGACAAGATCTTCTGGTCCCCCCTGAAAAGGCTTCACCCCAAGTACGGCACTCCCCATTTTTCCATTTTGAGTCAACTGATTTTAGCCTGCATCCTGGTTTCATTAGGAACGTTTGGCCAATTGCTAAGCTATGTGGTGTTTGTGATGCTACTCTCCTCCATTGCCGCAGGCGTGGCCCATTTTATATTGCGTCTGCGAAAACCGGGCCTGCCAAGACCTTACCGCACCGGAGCATATCCTGTTGTCCCTCTCCTATTTATTTGTTTTTATATTTGGATTGCCATTCAAATAGCCTATGCCAAGCCGCTGACCTCCATCGCAGGTCTGATCATCACTCTTTCTGGATTGCCTTTCTTTATCTGGTTTAAAACAATCAGATTTCGAGGAAAAAACAAGATGGATTACGGAATGGCTTAGGATGTGGATTTTCGGGTACCACAAGCTCTTAAAATCGTAGTCAACACTTATCGAATTAAAGTTCCCCTTGTAAATGATGATGTGCTTTGAGCACAGTAGCAATAAATGACAGACTCTTTTCTTAGAGCGGCGCCTGGTCTTCAAAGGAGGAATGAGATGTTTGCAGGGAAAACAGTGTGGGAAATCATTCAGATTGGTGGTTTCACGATGTACATCCTACTCTTCTGCTCTTTTTTATCCATCACCATCCTTTTGGAAAGGATCATTTACTACAGAAGACTATCCCGAACCAAAAGATCGGAATTTATGACGAGAATAAAAAGGGCATTGAAAAGTGGGAGTATTGAAAAGGCCATGGAAATCTGCAAGCACACTCATGCGCCTATCTCGAATGTCATTTATTCCGGACTGGTGCTCCATGATCACCATGAAAAACAAATATCCAGCGCGATGGAGCGAGAGATCACGGTCGAAACCACAAAATTAGAGCGTTTCACGAGCATCGTGGGAACCATTGGGAACACGGCTGTTTATATCGGGCTCTTTGGAACAGTGCTCGGGATCATCAGGGCATTTCATGATATCGCCGTGGCCGGAGCCGGTGGAATGAGCATTGTCATCGGGGGGGTGGCCGAAGCACTGGTCTGTACGGCCATGGGGCTTTTCGTAGCTGTCCCTGCAGTCATCGCATTCAATTACTTTATGAAAAGAGTTGAACGGTTTATCAATGATATGGAAATATGCGCTTCCGAATTAATCGACCTGATGGGCAAGGAATAAAGTATTATGAAGAGAAAAAATAGAAGATCCCGATTAATGGCAGAGATTAACATCACCCCTTTTACCGATGTGGTTCTGGTTCTATTGATCATCTTCATGATCGCTACCCCTTTCATTTATCAATCCAGTCTGAAAGTTCAATTGCCCAAGGCATCGAAATCTGAGGAGACATCGCGAGACATCATCATCAACATTAATGCTCAGGGAGAGGTTTTCTTTGAGGATACGAAACTTGATTTAGAGACGCTCAAATATAAGCTGAGGGCTATGATGAGAAGTAAGCCGGACGCGTTTGTGATTGTTAACGGGGATAAGAATGTCAAATATGATTCAGTGATACAGGTGATGGATGTCTTAACGCAATCGGGCGTCAAGAACCCTGGCTTAGGGATAGAACTAAAAAAATGAATAGATTAAAAATTGTGGGGAAACAACCCCGTCTTCTTATGGATTTACCTCAATCGGATACAGGGGGACTGTTGAGGACAGGGGTTTTCTCTTTCCTCCTCCATATTGTCTTAATCAGCTTTCTGATTCTTAACCTGAAGACAGGAACCACAAGAGGTAGGTTTCCTGTTTATCGGGTGACCATTCAACCCTTATCCCTTCAGAACAACTCGAAACCCCTTCTCCCCCAGGCGTTGCCAGCTCCCCAGCCCATTCCTGTAAAACCTCAAATTCAGAAAGAAGAAATTAGGCCAAAGGAAGACGTAAAAAAGAATGAACCTGTTAAAGAACCAAAACAAGTCACTCAACTCAAGGAGGATGAGCAAACCATACAAAAGCCAATCCCCTTACCAATGGCTGAAACATCGACTTTGAATACGGACTTAACACTGAAAAAGGAAGAAATTCTCTCTATTCCTACGGTCCTCCCCCCTCAAGAAAAAAATACCTTAACAAAATCAGGAACTGGAGGTTCTTCCCTCAGCGGTTCTGGTGAAGGAGAAGGAATTGGAGGAGGGTCTCGATGGGGAGGTATAGGAAAAGGGACTGGGACGGAACGAGGGGGTTCCGGTTTTGGAGGTTCCGGAAAAGGGTCAGGGACTGGAAAGGGGGGCGGTCGGGGTGGTTCTGGTGCAGCCTCACCCATATATGGTGAGAATCCAAAACCTCCCTATCCTCTGGAAGCCAGGGAAAGAGGATACCAGGGGAAAGTCTTATTGAAGGTGGAGGTTCTTCCCGATGGCCGGGTGGGTGAGATTGAGTTGAAAGAGTCTTCTGGCTACGAAGTGCTTGATCAATCTGCTCTCGCCACGGTGAAAAAATGGAGATTTATTCCTGCCAGGAAGGGAAAAGTTGCAATCTCCTGCTGGGTAAACGTACCGATTACTTTTCAGCTCAAAGATATTTCCTTCTGAGCTGGTATAAGATATTTGGTGTAAAAAGAGAGAGGGGTGTTATCCTCTTAGGAAGATTTTCGGCAAAATACAATCCCAATGAGAAAGGAGGCCAGGTTTTTGGGTTGAAAATGTGAATAATATAAGATAATAAGTAATAAAAAGTTATTTTTTTTCTTGACAAATAAAATCCTCCTTATTATTATGTTGACTCGATTTTTGGAAATTCGTTGCAATCCTTGGAAAGGAAGGGAAGATTTGACTCAAGTGAAGTTGGTTGTGAATTTTATTAATACGCTCAGAAATCACGAAACACGATTCACGAATCACAGAAGGAGGAGGGGGGAGATGAAAAAATTCATTGTTCTATGCTTAGCCGGGCTTCTAATTCTGGCGTTTAGCGCACCAGGATATGCCCAGGCACCAAAATTGGAATTCAAAGCATCAGGCTACATCGATACCCAAACGTTTATTGGCGAAGGTGTTCCGCAATATAATAGCAACCCAGGCAATACAGACATTTGGGGCGTTGTTAATAAAAACTACGCTCTAACGAGCCCATCGGGAACCTATGGCATAGGCTCTGCAGGTTGGAACAGGACCCAATCCAACTGGGAAGGCCGCGCCCACCTCAAATTCGATGCGGTGATGGGCCCGAATTTGAGCGGAACCATCTACTTCGAGATAGATACTTACCGATGGGGCGCCCCAATGAATTCATATGGCGCATGGACGAGAGAGGCGAATAACTTTGGCTCGTGGACGACTGACCGGACTGCAATCGAGGTCAAGAACATCTATATCGATGTTGGCCTCCCCTATTTCGGAATCCCGGTACCCATAACGGTGAGGGTGGGCGCCCAGCCATTAGGCGTCCGGCCGAACATGTTAATGTATACGGATGGTACAGGGGTCACGGGTGGCATCAAGATTGACCCTGTGCTCATCGCTCCGATTTATGCCAAGGCCCTTGAAAACCTTGATTTTGCCGACGACGATGTGGATGTCTGGGGTCTCCATGCGAATGCCAAGATCAGAACTTTCACGGTAGGCGCCTACGGTCTCTGTTACAGGATGAACACCTATCCATTCTATGTGCAAGGCGCGACTGTCATCCCTGCTGGCGTAAGTGGCAACACTGGCTTAATTAACCAAGTCCCAGGGACCTTTAAATCCCATATGTGGTGGTTGGGAGCTTATGTGGATGGGAAGGCAGGTCCGGTTAATTTCAATTACGACTTTGTGTATGACTATGGCTCGGTTGACGAGCGACTATCCCCAAATGTCCACAATGTCAAATACGAGGGGTGGGCAACACGACTCAAAGCTGACTATCCATGGGAGAAGTTCAACTTCGGAGTGGTTGGCATGTATGCTACGGGCGCTGATACCAGAAGGACCTCTTCCAGTGGCCTCCCAGGAAGTTTGACAGCCGGTCTTCCTGGTGCGGCTAGTGGGAGGCAGTCTACCAGAGTCACAAGCTATGTCATTCCGCCTGGTGCAGAACAGTCATCAGCTGACCAAGAGTCGATCGTTGTCTATGGCATGGAGAACGGAGCCAGCGGAGGCTACGGTATTGCCCACATGATCAATTACGGACAAGTGAGTAGAGGCGGATTCGGTGGAACCTGGTTTGCCAAGCTCTATGGCAGTGCCAAGCTATTACCGTGGTATAAGGTCACCCTCCAGGGACTTTATATTGGTGATACCACCGGAAACGGAAATACCCTCGGTAACGCTGTAAAGTATAAAGGTGCTTCATTGTTGAGGGATGACAATTCTATTGGTTTTGAATTGGATTTGATGAATGATATACAGATTTACAACAACCTGAGGTTCTGGGTCGGTGCTGGGTACCTCTTTGCCGGGAACGCACTGGATATAAATAATGCGGGGAGTGGTGTAAACCATTCAGCGGCGAACCCCTGGGCCATCAGGACAAGATTGGTCTACACCTTCTAACCCAATCGTAACGAAAAAGGCGGCTTTTTCCGGCCCCTTTTTTTTGGCCTTGTAACCATTGTCATCCACACTCATGTGAATAATAAGGTCGTTGCCAAACTCAATAAGCTGGATCATAGTGGGCTTGGCATGACGAATGTATTATTATTTCATAATATGACGGTGTCGTGAAGTCCTGACTGGTTTCTATTCCAAGAACGTTGTGTGAACCTATATCCGGATAAAGAAGAGGAGAAGGCATGAAGAGTCTTTCTTCCGAATGGCCGGGTGGGTGAGATTGAGTTGAAAGAGTCTTCCGGCTACGAAGTGCTTGATCAATCTGCTCTCGCCACGGTGAAAAAATGGAGATTTATTCCTGCCAGGAAGGGAAAGGTTGCAATCTCCTGCTGGGTAAACGTACCGATTACTTTTCAGCTCAAAGATATTTCCTTCTGAGATATTTGGTTCTTTCCAAGTGGTGGATCTGTGATTCCACGCCCAAAGACAGAAGCACTGCCTTACCGAATTGCTCTGTGGATTTCAATGTTTTCTATTTCGAAATCTATTTTTAGAAAATAGAACTCGGGGGGACGGAAGGTCCATCCCCCCGAGTTCAGACGTTAACCAACCTTGAAGATCATGGCAGCAGCGGTATCACCGGCAGCACAACCGGTAAAGAGGCAATACCCCCCACCCAAGAGCACCATCTCCTCCAGCATCTCCATAATGATCCGGCCCGCTGTCGGGGCCTGGGGATGCCCGTAGATCAGGGAGCAGCCATAGTTGTTCATCTTCATGACATCGATACCCATTTTCTTTGCAAAGTTGATGTCATTGGTGGCAAAGGGGTTGTGGGTCTTGATGGCCTTCATGTCCGTGATCTTAAGCCCGGCGTTGGCAAGGACCATTTCGGCGGCTGGCACGGGCGCAGCAGCCATGTAACCTGGCTTAACCCGAGCAAAGCCATAGGATAAAATTTTTATTTCTATCTTTGGATCGGCACTCAGTTCCTTGGCCCTGTCCCGGGTGGTTACGATGAAGCCGCAGTTACCGTCGGCGGGGAACGTCTGGGCCCCGAAGCTGTGGACACCACCCGGCTCAGCCGGTTTGAGCTTGGCCAGACCTTCAGCAGTGGTCGGGGTCACACCTTCGTCCTGATCAACAATCTTGGTCTGTTTCTTGGAGACTTTCACCTCCACCGGAAACATGTAGCGTTTCTGGAAGGCCCTGTCATTCGCCAAAGCCATAAGATACTGCTCGTAGCGCCTCAGGACCACCGCATCACACTCCTCCTTTGTGATCCCCACTTCCCTTGCTACGTTCTCAGCGGTCCTTAGCATCTTGGTCCGTGTTCTGGGGTCTCCCTCGAAGTTGTCCATCATCCAGTTTTCGCTCTCCACCTCACCTCCAGGGCCGAGGGGTTGGGCCACACCGTATGGGCCCCGTTCGAGCAACGGTCGGTCATCAGCCCAAAGGCCACATTGAGCGAACCATGATCAATGGCGAGTGCGGCGAGTTGGAGAATCGTCGTGGAAGTTGAGCAGGCCTGGTGGATGAAGACCGCGGGCACGTGTTTCTGATCATCCAGCAGGGTGGCGGCAGACCAGGTGTGGCCGTAAAACAGGTGGTGTTGCGGAATGGTGATCCCGAAGTAAACGTACTCGATAATGGTAGGATCAATCTTTTTCTTCTACAGAAACCAGTTGCGGGCTGTCTTGCCCCCGATCTCGATTGCGTTCTCATTCTGCAGGCTCCCCTGCCAGCGGCAGAACGGGCTCGAATAGTAGCCGTTGTAAGGGATATACACGTTCTCAAAAGTATCCATAAGACTTCCTCCTCATATGTTAGCTAGAAAATAAAGTTCACGTCTAACGCTCACGGCAACGATGCCCGTATCATTCAAGAACGATGAACGTTAAACGATGAACGATGAACAGTAATATTCTCTTTTTTTGTTCATAGTTCATTGTCCATCGTTCATTGTTCAAAACGGGCTCCCTAACCGTAACCTTTACCTCCCTTCGTCCCCCCTTAAATTAAGGGGGGAATAGAGAGGGGGTAGCAGGAAGGACGAAACTAAAATACGAACAGGTCGAGTCCGCCCATCATGTTCATCACAGCGCCGGTCATATACTTACCCCCTGCCGATGTCAGAAAGGCTACGGCATCGGCAATTTCCTGAGGGTCGGCAGGTCTTCCGACGGCTGTTTTCTTTTCAACCTTCTCACGTACTGGCGGGGGGAGGAGGTCATAGCCGTCCGTTGCGGATATTCCGACGGCAACGCAGTTTGCAGTGATATTGAAGCGGGCCTCCTCAAGGGCTGTGGACTTCGCCAGGGCAATCAGTCCTCCCTTTGCAGCGCCGTAGCTCGTCTGGCCATAACCACCGATGACTCCGGCCACAGAGGTGATGTTGATAATGCGGCCCCACTTGTTGGCGCACATATCTGCCCATGCCTCTTTGATACAATAAAAGGCGGAGTTGAGACATATCTTGACCTCGTCATCCCATTCTTCGATGGTGGTCTTGGCAATCGAAATATTGTGGCCCATGAGTGCGGCATTGACTCCTTTGATCGCCTTGTGGATCAGGTGATGACACAACTCCCTTACAGAGATGCAAGAAAAGTGTTTTGGATCGTTGATAATGGATCTTCTCATCGGGGTTCCAAATCTGCAAACCGTTTGCAGGAGAAATATACCAATCTCGTCCTTATCCATGCTCCCGTCCATGCCAGCTGGCTTAACCAGATCGAGATCTACTTTTCGATACTCCAAAGAAAAGCTCTTACACCGAATGATTTCTCCTCACTTCAGGCTCTTGAGGAGCGCCTTTTGAACTTCCAGAAGTACTATGAAGAAATTGCATATCCTTTCGAGTGGAAATTTATCCGGAAAGATCTGGATCGTCTTATGTGAAGCTCCCCGGCCACAGGCCGGGGCTTCCCGAAAAGGAAATATCGTTTTAATTGTGCCCCTTGACCCCGCCTACAAGGCGGGGCTTGCGGGGCACTTGCCGGCCAAAAATAAAAACACCGTGGGCCGAACCATATCGGCTCGCCGCATAGCATAAAAATACGTTAGCGAATTTATGAACCAGGGTACTTAGCCCGAACTTAGCTTATAGTCAGCCCCTCCCCCTACTTATTGCGACACAGTCTCTCAGGGGAGAGGGAAGAAGTGAGGGGGATATTTGAAATATTCTTGCTTAGAGATCTTAATCGTTACTTATGGACAAAGGAGGCGTTGACTTTTGCGCCATGTTTCATGAAATTATCGATTCCAATCTTCCTGTCCTCTGTAGCGAAACATTCGCCAAAGATCTTAGCCTCAAGTTTCAACCCATCCGAAAGGGTCATTTTTGCCCCCTCTAAAATCGCCTTTTGAAGAAGTGAATCAATCTTTCGGCTCAAATGTCCAATATCGACCTCTGGAAGCTTCGAAGGGACAGGAATGGGGCCTTTGGGGATTGAAGGAACCTTCACTTTTCCAGAAAGAATATTCTTTACCCAATTCATACCAGCCTCGATGATATCGCCCTCCACTTCTTCCTGGATCAAGCCGATCTCTTTGGCCTGAGCTGAGGAAATGGGGTTCGAGTTTCGAAGGATGGGCCAGGCTTTTTCTAATCCTATCCATCTTGGAAGCCTCTGAGTTCCACCCGCTCCGGGGATGAAGCCGAGCTTTGGCTCGGGTTGACCCACTAAAACCTTCTGTCCTTTTTTGGCAATCCGGGCAGTGCAGGCCATGGCTATTTCATTGCCGCCGCCAAAGGCCAGCCCATTCATGGCGCAGACCACAGGTTTGCCCAAACTTTCGATCAGATCAAGGACAGAATAGTTTTTGAGGCATCCCTCTTCTCCTTCCTTGGCCGTTTTTTGAGAAGCCAGCATTCCAATGTCTGCACCCGAGACAAAGGCCCTTGTTCCGAAGCCGGTCAGAACCGCACCTTTGATCTTTGGATCTCTCTGGATGTCGAGGAAGTTCTCTTTCAACTGTTCAAAAACGTCCTCATTGAGTGCATTGAGAACTTTTGGCCTTCGAATCTTAACGATGGCGACATCACCTTTATCTTCTCTGAAAACCACAGGAATCTTCCAGGGCTTGCCGATGGCCGCCTGCTTCTTGAGGATCTCAGCCACTTTAAACCCAGGATTTTCTTTGGCATAATTTTCTACCAATTCGAGAGACTTCTTTATTCCAACCTGGTTCATCATTTGAAAAGGAGGAGTCATGACCAGCCCATTTTCCACTCCCAAATCCAGATCGGCGATATTACTGATCCCGCTCCCCACGATTTCACAAGCGATCCCGAAAAAAGCCCCCATCACCCGGCTTGAAATAGCTTCGTAGACTTGTTGGCTGTACTCTACCTTCTCACCTTTTCCAGCCGTTTCCCAAGGGACCCCGGATTTCACCCGGTCGTCTAATATCTTCGGGGAACGGAACCAAGGCATAATGACCGACGTATAGATCTGAAGCCCATGCTGTGTGAGCGGATTTCCGCCGGTGAGATTATGACCGGTGAAAGGACCGATGCCCATTCCGAGGGTTTTTTGAATAACGGCATCGATCTCCTTGATGGTGCCAAGCCCCTTCTCCGCTAACAAGGCAGCAGCAAGGAAGATTCCTTCAAAGAAAGGATTCACGGCAAAGCCGAAACGACTCCCGACCCGGATCGGGGCCTTACCGGTGAATTCGTAAAGTTTCATCGAATACTCAACCGACGCGGGATTCGTCTCCTTCATAGGAACGATTTCAAGTAGGATGTTTCTCTCCGCAGGGAAAAAATAATGGAGCACCAGGCATCGGGACTTATCCTTCACCTTCGAAAAGATATCTTCGGGGGTCATGTGGGAAGAGTTTGAGGCGAAAATCGCCGTTTTTGGACAGATCTCTTCAAGCCGGGCGAAAACCTTATGCTTATCTTCCAGCGTCTCATAGACAGCCTCCAATATCAAATCGGCACCGGTCAACTTTCCGTAATCCAGGGTGAATTCGATATTCCGGAAGATGGCGTCCGCTTCTTCTTTCTTATAGATTTTTTTCTCTATAGCCTTATTCACTTTTGATTCAGTTTTCTTTGAACCCGAATCAAGGGCTGCCTGGGCAATATCAACGACAACAACAGGCACACCGTAAGGATATAGGTTTTGGCTGAAATGAAGCGCAATATCAGGGCCGATATTGCCCGATCCAATGACACCAATCTTTCGAATCGTCCGACCAAACATTGTAAATGCCATGAGAATCCTCCCTTCGTGTCTTCAAAAGAAGATCAGAATTCATCACTTGTTAGTTAGTCCATAATAGTGGAGACGCTGGAGACAAATCCCTCCTTACCTCCCTTTACAAAAGGGAGGAATTCCCCTCTTTGGTAAAGAGGGATTAAAGGACATTTTCTGAAGAAAATATCTGCTCAATTATGGACTCCTTAGTAACATCATGATGACAGGTGCCTTTGAAGAGGTGACCCTAACGACTCATCGGAACGTCGAGCGGTTAAGATCGTTCCTCTCATCTTTGATTTACTTCGTTACAGGCTCGAAGGCGAAGAAAACCCTTTCCGCCGTGATGGTGCCTGCTTTTCCTTTTTCAACGGGGATGGCAGGAACTTCGAACACGACAAACTGTACTTCATCACCCGGCTTCAGTGTGCCCGCCGGACAGTTGATGACTCTGCTGAGCAACCTCCTGAGAGGATCTACCCCCAAATCGATCACAGCATGAATAAGAGGGGCTTGAAATCCCAGAGGAACACCCTTTTCTTCTGCCGAGCAGACAACGACCTTGCCTCTCTTCGGCAGATCGATGTACTCAAGATTTTCGGAGTAGCACTTCGGACAGATGACTCTCGGAGGGTAAGCCACATGATTGCAGTCCTTACACTTCGTTGTAGTTAATCTGCCCTGTTTCAGGTTCTCATAAAAGGGCCATACCCTGTTAAACTCTTTTGCCTCGACAGGCCACATATCCATAGTGGTCGGGTAGAGACCTTCCAATACCGGAATTCCTAAGACTGGCATATGATCCTCCTTATTTCACCGGTTCTCTTCCATAGACGATGATGGTATGTTCCGCGTTTGCCCCGCTCAGGTTGTGGGTCAGAGCAATATCGGCATTCTTCACCTGGTGTCGCGCACGCCCCTGCAGCTGTTTCATAATCTCAATCCCCTGCCGGATACCTGTTGCCCCAAAGGGATGACCCACGGCTAAGAGTCCGCCGTCTGTATTGACGGGAACCTTTCCGCCAATCTCTATCTGTTTGGAGCCGCAGAAATCTCCTCCCTCGCCTTTCTTACAGAAACCAAGTTCTTCCACTTCGATGACCTCGGAGATGGAAAAACAGTCATGGGTCTGAGCCACCTTAATGTCACTGGCCGAAACCTTCGCCCTCTTGTAGGCCTTTTCTGCGGCGATTCTCGTATGCTTCCAATCAGCAAGATGGGCGCCTGGGAAATTGGCCGAAACGCTGTTCAGCGATACCTGAGCAGTACCCCTCAGGTAGACCAGAGGCCTATCCGTGTACTGCTTGGCTATTTCCTCGGTGGTCACAATACAGGCCGCCGCGCCATCCGTGATCGGGCAGCAATCATAGAGTGTCAGGGGCGGGACGACCACCGGTGCGTTCATCGCCTCTTCCAGTGTCAGTCCTTTTTGCATCTGGGCCAACGGGTTGGTCGCTGCATAGTTGTAGTTTGCCACGGAGACAGCGGCCAACTGTTCTTTTTTTGTACCGTAATGCATAAAGTGTTCGGTGGCTGTTAAGGCGAAGAAGGGCGGCGGGAGTCCCATCCCGTGGACGCCGTCCCAATCATGATCAACGGATGCCAGCTCGCTATAAAAGACTTCCCATTTCTGGGGCGTGTAGAGCTTTTCCCCGCCTGCGACCATCACGATATCGGCATTTCCCGATTCAACAAGTGCCTTTGCCAGAATGATACCGGTGCTTCCTCCGGCGCACAACACATCCACTCTCGCACATATCGACGTGGGGGTCAAACCGAGTCTCTCTGCGATCACCGGAGCGGTGTTTACCTGAAAGGAACATCTCCCCGCAAACGAGGTCGCCACGATGAGACCGTCGATGTCCTTAGGTTTTAATCCGGGGATGTCATCGAGGCACGCTTTGGCCGCTTCCTGAAACAGGTCAACCAAGTGGGCTTCTCGAATTCCCCACTTGTTCTGACCGCCTCCAATAATGCATGCATGTCTTGCCATACCATCCTCCTTAAGGTTTCTCCAAATAGAGTCGTGGTGGAATTCAAACCACCTCTTTAAGTTTTTCCTGTAGTCTCTTGGTGAATTCCTTTTCGATATCCTTTGCCATTCCCTTCATGACTCTGTCGCCAAACATGGCAAGCTTCCCTACGATGTTGACGTCCACCTTATAGATAACCTCCACATGACCCGGCGACACTTCTTTCAAATCCACAACACCCTTCTGCTTAAAATGACCGAGCTTCGTCGCATCCTCGCCTTCCCCCTCGATCTCGATATGGGATGGCTTTTCAACCTTGGTGATCCTGTTGACGGATTTCGCCTTCACTGAAACGGGACCGACTTTCTGCTTTATGACACACTCATAGGTGGTGTCATCGATCAGCTTGACGGATTCTGCACCCGGCAGACAAGTCAAAATGGTCTCCGGTTTCATCAGAAAATCAAACAACTTATCGATCGGTGCGGTTAATGTAAAACCTCCCTCTATGATCATGAAAAAAAACCTCCTGCTCTTTCAATTTGGCTTACAAAGAACCCTGTACCTTCTCGATGAGCTCGGCCAGGGTGATATAGCTCTTATTTCCAGGGGTTGTCGCCTGCTCGATCATAAGATCGATAAATGTGAACCCCCGCGTCTTGCCCTGTTCGTCAACCCATGCCTTATGGGGTTTATCGCCCGTTCCGAACATGTGTCTTGCGACCTGTAGACTGGCGC
Organism: uncultured delta proteobacterium; assembly: GCA_963827685.1. Taxonomy (GTDB): domain Bacteria; phylum Desulfobacterota; class BSN033; order BSN033; family UBA1163; genus UBA1163. The sequence goes on from CAWHBU010000007.1 coordinate 166,809, forward strand.
TCCATTCTTTTTTACAAACAGGACATTTAAAGCTCATGGAATCCCTCCTTGTTCACCCCGTAAGAAATAATGGCCCCGCTGTTCTGCGGCGGGGTTAGATTTTTGAAAAATTCCAGCGACGTTTAATGCCCCATTGGGATTTCTAACGGGGCTCACTTCCCTTTTTTCCCCTTTTCTTTTTTGTCTTTTTCTTTTTTTTCTTTCTCTTTCTCTTCCTTTTCCTTCAGAGCTTTCACAATCATTTCAGGCAGTATGGGATTTTCCTTTATCTGCACGCCGAAAGCATGAAAAACGGCGTTGCCAATGGCTGCAGCGGTGGGGTTGGTCAGGCCTTCGCCGGCCTCCTTCGCACCGTAGGGTCCCTCCGGCTCGTACGTGTCAATTTCGGCGACGGGGACTTCGGGCATCTCTGTGGCACGGATGACTTTGTAGTCCACCAAGTTCGGGTTCATCATCTTGCCGTCCTCAAAGGGCATGTGTTCAAGGTAACCGTAACCGGCCGCCATGGAGAAAGCCCCCTCGAGCTGACCGATGAGGCCGAGATGGTTGATGGGCTGGCCGCAGTCATGGGCCGTCAGGCTATCGACGAGCTTGATCTTGCCCGTTTCCTTGTCAATTTCCACCTCCACTCCCTGCAACATATAGCTGTAGGCAGGAGAGATCATGCCTTTTCCGTGAGGCGTGTAATAACCTCTGCCCGTGATCCTCTGCCCGTCTTTACCGCGGAGAGCCTTTTTGACCAGATCAAAGTAGTCAAAACCCCTTTCCGGGCGGGCAACACTGTGGACCCATCTGTTTTTGATGTCGAGGTCGTAGATGATATTAAAACCCGATTGTGCGTAAGCGAATTCAAGAAGCTGTTTCTTTGCATCTTCTGCCGCCATCTTCACGGCATTGCCCGCCATCAGGGTTTGTCGGGAGCCCCAGGCCCCCAGGTCAGCCGGGCAATGCTCCGTATCACCCGAGTGCACCTTGATGTCCTCCATTTTAACACCCAATGTCTCGGCACAGATAATGGCGAGGGTGGTATTGGAACCCTGCCCCATATCCTGAGCACCCACGTACAGTTCTACGGTTCCATCGTAATTGATGGTGACCACCGCCGAGGAGAAGGCATAGGGAGTATCGAACCAGTTGAAGATGCCGCCGGACATGAAGCCGCAGGCCGAGACCCCGATGGCTCTATTGGGAGGCAATTGACCTTTATCCTTGACCCATTTTTGGATCGTGTCGAAACACTGATTCAGGCCGCAGCTTGAGATGGTTGCCTGGCCCGGAACTTCGTAACCTTCATAATGGCCGTTCTTCCGCCTCATCTCAATCGGATCAAGGCCTAAGTCCGCGGCGATCCATTCAATCTGCTGCTCTGAACAGAACATGGCCTGGGGGGCGCCAAAGCCGCGCATGGCCGTAGACGGAAGCGTGTTGGTATAGACCCTGTAGCCATCATACCGATATCCCTTCCACCTATAAGGGAAGGAGTGGAAGAAACCGGTGAGGTAAAGGGCTGTTGCACCCATGCCGGTGTAGGCACCGCCGTTGGTGAAAACTTTGGCTTCCCGAGCACAGAAGGTCCCGTCCTTTTTCACGCCGGTTCGGACATAGTAATACATCGGGGTCCGACGCTTCGTAGCGCTAAATTCTTCTTCTCTCGTGAAGACGATCTTGACCGGTCTGCAGAGTTTCATGGAGAGCACGGCACTACAGAAGATTGCCCCGTCAAGCTCGAATTTGCCCCCGAAACCGCCCCCTACGTAATGAGAGATGACACGTATGTTCCCCTCTTTCAAACCCAACACGCCGGCAAGGAGCGCCTGCATGTAATAAGGGGCCTGAGTAGAATGGTAAGCCGTGAGCTTTCCATCAGGAGTGTAGCTCGACACTGCCGACCGGGTCTCCATGCACATATGGGCCTGACCGCCGCATTTGAACCAGTCTTCCCGAACGTAGTCCGCTTCTTCAAAGGCCGCCTCCACGTCGCCCCACTCGATATGCCGGGTCACGTTGATGTTACGCTCAAAGCCTTCATGGATTTCAGGGGCCTCTTTCTTAATGGCCTCCATCGGCTCGAAAACCGCAGGAAGCACTTCATATTCCACATCAATCAGATTAAGGGCTTGTTCCGCGATCTCCTCGGTCAACGCGGCCACGGCGGCAACCGGTTCGCCGATATAACGTACCTTTTCGACGGTGAGTATCTGCTCATCGCAGAGATCTTGGTAGCGCCGCCAGATCCCCTGCTTGACCCCAAGGGTGTCCTTGCCTGTCACCACTCCGATCACACCGGGAAACTCCAGGGCCTTGTTGGCGTCGATGTTCAGGATTTTGGCATGGGGATGCGGACTGCGCAGAATCTTACCGTAGAGCATGCCGGGTAGTTTTACGTCGAAGGTATAGATTGCCCGGCCTGTCACCTTCGCAATTCCGTCCACATTGTGAACGTGGGTATTGATGATCGTGAATTTATTCTTAGCCGGACTCGTGCTTGTCATTATCCCACCTCCCTGTAATCACCTTTTGCCACCGCCTCAATCGCCCGGACAATGCTGTTGTAGCCTGTGCAACGGCAGATATTTCCTTCGATCCCCTCTCTGATCTCCTCCTTGGTGGGAGCTGGGTTTTCTTTCAAGAGTGCCTCACATGACATCAGCATACCCGAGGTACAGAAGCCGCACTGGTAAGAACCATGGTCGAGGAAGGCCTTCTGGATCGGTGCCAGCTTGCCGTTCTTCTCAAGCCCCTCCACCGTTGTGATATGCCTTCCCTCTGCTTGCACTGCAAGAACGGAGCACGATTTGACCGCCATACCATCGATCAGCACTGTGCAGGCCCCGCAGGAGACCGTATCGCAGCCCCTCTTGGTTCCGGTCAGACCAATATGGTCTCGGATGACCTCCACAAGAAGGGTTTTTGGATTTATGGTAAGCTCATGTTTTTGGCCATTCACCGTCAATGTTAGTAGACGCTTTTCCATGTTGTCAGACCCTCCTTTACTTTAACCTCAACGTTGCAGAAAAACATCAAAACATACTCGGTGGGGACACTGACAAAGCCTTGTAGCGGAACCTTTTGAATGCTAACCACCATGGCTCATCGACTCAGATGGACTTCACTCTTGCTGAGGTCCTCAATAACCCTCTAAATTCTAATAAAACCCGCATTACAAGGCTTTGGAAGTGGCCCGCCGGGTCTGCCTAATGCAACTGTTATGTTAACTAAGCAGCCTGTTCCCACGCCCGCTTTACCATGCGTTTTGTCAGGACTTTGATCAGATGACGTCTATACTCTTCAGAGGCATGGATATCGGAAACGGGATCGGCTTCGCCGGCAGCGGCCTCCCCTGCTTCTTCGAGAAGCTTATCAGCAAGCTTTTTACCCTTCAGCACTTGCTCCGCATTCTTTGCCCGAATCGGGATGACCCCTGCATTGCCGAGCACGATCCGCGCCTCCTGGCAGGCCCCGCTCTGGTCTACCGTCACCGTTGAGGCGACTCCAACGATTCCCTGGTCATTTCCGATGAGGTTGAATTTCGTGTAGGCCGTTGCCGTCCGCGACCGAACAGGGGGGACCTGAACCTCCACCATCAGCTCATCGTTGTTCATGGCGTTTTCGAAGAAGCCGGTGTAGAATTCCTCGAGGGGCATGACCCTGCTCCCTTTGGAGGAGGCCAGCTTGATCTTCGCATTCAACGCGATGAGAGAGGGTGCAAGATCACCCGCCTGGGCATCGCCATGGGCGAGGTTGCCGGCGATACTCCCCCAGTTACGAATCTGGATGGAGGCAACCTTCTTTTCTATGTCAACGAGAATGGGACATTTCTGTTTGATCAGCTCTGATTTTTCGATGCTTCGGTGGGTCGTGGTCGCGCCTATTTTAAGACCTTCTTTTTCGTCGTAGGTAATGTAGCTCAACTCATCCAGCCCTTTAATATCGATCAAGTAGTCCGTCACGACCATCCCCTGCCGCATCACGACGAGCAAGGATTGCCCGCCGCAGATAATTTTGCACTCTTCCTTGTGGTCAGCGAGCATGGACAGTGCTTCCTGAAGCGTGCTGGGTTTAAGGTAAGCAAAATCGTGGATCATGCTTCTCTCCTTTCCTTAAGTCCTGCAAAATCCTCGTTTTCTATCAGATCCTCCACATTAGAAATCACCGAGGAGCTGAGCGAAATATCAGTCGGCATCCCAAAGGTCTTATCGTGGCTTCCATCAGAGTTCCGGTACTCCACAATCGAGTATCGAGTCATCTCCCATTCAGATCCACGAAGCGCTTTCGCAAAACAGAGATAGAAGTGTCTCCCCCTGAAAATGGGACACTCTGTACACACCTGGTGTGTAAAAGGACAAGCCATTGCTATTTTTGCCATACCTTTTCCTTAGCCCACGAATCCCTACGTTCAATATCCTGAAACCATTTTTTGCTCACTGCGCCCGCTCTTTGCGGTGGGCCAATTAGGGCGAACTCTTGAAAATCATAATAAGAAGAAATCTCATATAAAACCTGGTTCAATATCATTGAAAGAGCGAGAGGTTTCACGAGACCATCAATTATAACTTTGGCTAAAAAATCGCCTCCTGTCAAGATAACAAGATAATTTGTTGAAAAAACGTTCTGAAAGAAATAAAGGTCGTTCATTATATTGAACGCATCCTCGTATCGATTGAAGCTTCCCTCCCATCCCGTTAGGACGGGACAGGCACGGCGGGGCCGTTCGACAGATCTCACGGCCCTGAGCATGTCGAAGGGCTTCCCGGCAAGGTATTATCGTTCATATTGTGCCCCTTTACCCCGCCTATCCCCCTTTGGCGGGACGGGGCACGTTCCGGCCAAAGGGCGACTGTTTTTCCCGCAGGGAGAAAAGTCCTCGCCCTTTTTTAAACTTACCGCTTGGGGATGGGTAGCTCCTTGGGACTCTTCCAATCTTTGAGCGGCTTCATCCACTCTGCCCTCTCTACAAACTCGTCATGGGCTAAAGGTACCGGCGGGTGGCAAACCCAAAGCGGATCAAATTCATTCTTTACCTTCAGGAGCCACTCATGATAGTTCGGTCCATACATCGGCCCTGTTAAGTACAGGGGTTGGTGAGGTCCTAAAAGGGAGGTATAATAACGTCCCTTGATATTCATCTTCGATGTCTCCAAATAGAAGTGGTCCACACCGGTCGTATCCTCATCCTGATCCCAGTAGATAAGAAATTCAGAATAACCCTGATGTCCCAGCTCGAAGCTCTGGAACCAGCCGGGGTCGCCATAATCCGGCATCAGGGGAGGCGTATATTTTTTCTTCAGTTCCGCATAACTCTCCCCGTGCACGGTAGCCTGCGAAAGCGTCTCGATCACATAGTCCACTGAAACATACGACCCACACATCAACCACATCCCAGCGGAATCGGCATTCTTGATCCAGGATTCATCCGAAGGCTTGGTCCGCTGAGCAATGCCGCCTAACTCCTTCATGATGTCATTTAAGACATTCTCATCGTACTTCATCTGCTCCTCAGAGGTAAACCCAATCAGCAAGACTCGCACGATATGGAAGTTTTTGATCGTATCCTCATTCTCTTTGCCCCATAGATTCCAGAATTCCTCCTTGCATTCTGCCTTCGCAATGGCCCGCCAGAAGAGGGGGACCTTGGTAACTGCACCTGCAATTTCTGCCTTCCCTATCTCAAACATCGCTTTGATCTGGGTGGCCTTATTGGGCACCTGGAAATTAATCCATTTGACCCGCTTCTCCGGAAGTTTCAGTCCGGTGTTCGGTGAAATACCGGTGGGTTCAAGTCGTTCCGGTTGAAAAGGAAGTATTTTGATAGCCATTTTCGTAACAATACCGAGACAGCCCCGCAAGCCCGTGAAGCCTCTCAGAAGACCTCTTAAGTCAGGACCCGGTCCGTCACCCCAGAAAGGGTCGCTACCGTTTGCCAGAGACCCCATTCTCACCACCTCGCCATCGGGTAGAACAAGCTCCGTGCCAAGGATACGCCTGTGGGGCAACCCGATCCGGTGACTTAATGGGGACCAGCCGTCACCGATCAGATTGGCGATGGCTGATGCCTGCGCCCCGCCTCCACCGATAATGACATAAGCCCCTCTCTTCATGGCCTCTTCTTGAATTGGCGAGTAGACAACCCCAGGGCCGACCACGATATAAAAGTGTTTTTCGTCTATCTCAAAGTCGTTCATCCGTTTCAGGTCGATCAGCAACTCATTTTCCACATGGCAGTGCGAACGGGGCCCGTAGAAACCCGTGCTGTAGGGCACATATGGTACCTTGTAGCGGTTACAGATCTTCACGATCTTCTGGACCTCTTCCGTCGTCCTCGGCAGGATGACGGCGCCGGGGATTTTGGTCATCACCCGCTCGTACCCAAGGCCGGACTCGTATCCGCCGGGCCCTGACCGGTAGCCTTCGCAGATGGCCGGATCATCGGAGATATACCGTGAACCAACCGTCGATTCCAATGCGCTATATGCCTCTTGATGTATACTCATGGTCACCCTCCTTTACATTCCGACTGAAGCAAGAATGATCTCTGATATATCCATTACCTTCACGTTGTCCCCGTTCTCCTTGACGGCCTTGGAAAAATTGCTTTTGCACCAGGGGCAGGCGGAAACGAGAACTTCGGCGCTCACCTCTCTGACCTCTTCCAGCCGATGCTTTGCAGAAAATGAAGCGAGTTCCGGAAAGGCCTCCTGGGTGCCCCTCCCCGCTCCACAGCAAAAGGCATTTTCCCTGGTCCTTGGCATTTCAACAAACGTGGCGCCAGGGATGGCATTCAATATGTTTCTTGTTGCCGTGTACAACCCGGATGTGCCGCGCCGCCTCTTGAGGGGCGGATCCACGGTACCCATCCAACCCCGCTCACCGCTATAGGGCGTCCAGGGGTCAGCAAGCCTGCTCACGCCGCATGAATCGTGGTAGGTGAAACGAATGTCAACAGGTTTCTTCAATTTGAGACTGCCACGTTGAATGGCCTCATCGGCTAATTCGATCAGGTGTATGACCTTGAAACCGAGATTGGATGTGGCGATGTTAAGCATCTTCGGATAATCCACCTTCCACATCCGGTAACCTTCGGCGCAGCTCGTTACCAATGTCTTTGCCCCTGCGGCTCGCACCGCCTCAACATTGCGTTTGGCAAGCTCTTTGGCTTCATCGATCATACCGACGGAATAGAGCGTATTGCCACAGCACCATTCGTCCGGCATGAGCATAAACTTGTTGCCCGAGGCATTCAACACCTTTGCCGTAGCGCGAGCGATGTCAGGGTTGACATAAGAGGCTGAACATCCGACAAAGTAGAGCAAGTCTGCCTTCTCTGCAACCTGAATGTCTTTGGTTAACCACTTTTTCCTGTTTTCATGGGGCGATCCGAACTGGTTATGTTTCTCGGCAATGTTTTTTGCAATCCTCTTATGGGCGGGCATGGGACCTGCCCCATCTTTGACCGCTTTTATCCTTAACGCCTCAAGTGTCAACCCTATTTCCAGGTCAAGATTACGCTTGCAGCCCACATCGCAGGCCCCACACAGTGGATCAGCGTAGATGATCTCCAGGAGTTTATCGGTCCATTTCAGCTTTCCTTCTGCAATGGCGGTCCCGATCCTCATCTTCCCAAAGGCGCCGTAAGAGTCAAAGTCATTCCAGGTGTTGCTGGGGCACCGGGTGGAGAATTTCACCCCGGGCATATAGGTATGTTCGACCCAGTAGCAGCCCTTACACTTGATGCACCGGCTCATGTCGTACACAAAATTATCTAAATTGGTCACATCCAAACTAATTTTCTTTTTTGGCGTATCGTAACGATCTTTTGGCATCTTGTCCTCCTTAGAAGCACAGATTTCCAGGGTTCATGATATTCTTGGGATCAAACACACCCTTGACCCGTTTCAATGTCATGGTATAGTTTGCCGCGCGATCATATACCATCGACGCCAGTTCTCCGTATGGCCTTGTAAAAAAAGCTCCTTCATTCATCATGCTGGTGGCCGCCTCACGATATAAATCAGCCACCAGGGTCTCTTTCGGCCGCATTCGCCGGGTCATAGAAAAAGCTGAACTCAACCTGACAGGCACGGTTATGTTCGATGGGCTGGATATAGCTCCCGATATCATTGACAGGGTAACCGTATTGAGCAGCCACAAACGCCATGATATCGATAAACATCGGTGCCTGCTCAGGTTTGGTAATGAAGAAGAGGTTCTGGCACCCACCTTTCACGCGGTTTTTCCAGTAGGGAACCTCCGTGGGCCAGGGCGCCCTCAGCATGGGTAACAGCTTTCTCCCCAACCCTGGGAAACCAGGAAGGTTGTCTGTAAGAGCCACCTTGGAAAACTCGTTCTTCAATACTTCTTTGAGGAAATTTTCCTCATACGCGATCTTCTCTTCAGGTCTTCTCAGAAGCCCGCTGATCACCAAAACGAGCGTCCATGGCGGGAGCTGCGAACGGAGCTTCTCGAAATCTCCAGGCGTCTTCTCCGCAACGATCGCAGCAAGGTCGATGTGATTCAGAAGAAGGCATTCCTGGCCTATTCTCCGCGGCAGAATCCTGTAGAGGAAGTCTAAAGCATACGGCAGATCGTCTATGGGTGCAAAGTAAACCTTATCTATCTTCGGGATCGACTCCATCTTCAAGCTCATCCAGGTGACAATACCCATGGTCCCCTGGGCCCCCTGAACAAACCGGTAAAAATCGAGGCCGGGTCCGGACGGGCTTGCCCCTCTCGATTTCGAATCAGGAAAACCATTGACGCTGGCAGAGCCGCACCTGAAAATTTCACCCGTCGGCCAGACCACCTCAACGGACTGCATGGGTTCACCGTAGTCATAGACGGTATTGGTCGGCACCTCCCGTTCAAGAGTGTCGGTCAGCACGGAGCGGTCCCCACATGGCAGCAGCGGCATGATGACTCGCATCCCCTTTTTCTCCAACTCGCTCGTCAGTTGCTTCCAGGTCACGCCGGCTTCAAACCGTACCAGACGATTATCTGTATCCATTTCCAAAATCTTGTTCATCCTGGTGAGATCAACCACGATTCCGCCTTGTTTGGGTATGGTGCATCCGTAGAAGTGGACTTTCGAGCTAACAGGAACGATGGGGATATTCTTTTCACCACACCATTTTACAATTTTCCCTACCTCTTCTGAGTTCCCCGGCCATACTACGGCATCGGCCATTCCCGGAGGAAGAAGGCTCTGATCCCGGGAATACTTCAAAAGATCATCCTTTGAGTCACTGACATTGCCCTTTCCCACAATCTTCCCCAATTCATCCTTCGCTTTCATTTTCCCTCCTTCTTCTTAAGCTTCGTTTCTGCCATTTCTCCTTGCTCAATTTTTTTGCCATGGTGTGCCGCGGTCACCATTCAAATATACCATACCATATCTGAAAAAAAAGTCAATACATAAAATATCAATAATAATACTGTCAATACATTTATTTTCTTGTGTGCAGGCCAGCAAATTGATATAATATTTAATTTATATTATTGAAACATTACTCTGTTGAGGTGAGGAGATGGAAAGAATGACCTATCGAAGCGACCAAAACCTTGATGAGAATATCATGATGGCAGTGGTGAGAGCCGCAGAGACTTTTAAGAGAATGGTATCTGCGATTTTTCGGAAGTACGACCTCTCTTTCCCGCAGTACAATATCCTGAGGGTCCTGGATGCTTCAAAGGACGGCCAAAGCAGAATCACCGACGTCAGCCGAATCATGCTCGTCCCGGGTGCCAACATGACCGGATTAGCCAAGAGGTTGGAAAAGAACGGCTTTATCGCCAGAAAATCCGATCCCAGTGATGAGCGGGTAACCGTACTCGAGATTATGCCAAAAGGAAAAAAGGTGCTGGTAAACATAGAAAAGGAACGCGACGATTACCTGCATGCGATGTTAAAGGGTTTTCCCGAACAGGAAAAGCGCGAGATTCTGGAAAAGGTTAAGCGACTGATCAAGAACAGCAGGGAGATAGCGTAAGGACTTCTATCTCTGTTGCAGAAGAAGATTCGGTAGGTAGGGGAGTTTAGAAAAGGGAATGAATAGTAAGGATTATTCCTCCAATCGGGCGCTCAAGTTCACGGAATCGGTCATTCGTGAGATGACCCGCGTCTGTCTCGCCCATCAGGGTGTCAACCTGGCACAAGGGTTTCCTGATTTTCCGGCCCCGGCAGAGATTAAGGAAGCGGCCGTGAAGGCCATTCGAGCGGATTTGAACCAGTATGCCATTACCTGGGGAGAGCCAAATCTTCGTCAAGCCATTGCCGAAAAATTTGCTTGGTATAACGGCGTCACCATAGACCCTGAAAGAGAGATAACGGTCTGTTGCGGATCAACGGAAGCCATGATCTCTTCCCTGATGGCCATCGTCAATTCTGGCGAAGAGGTCATTGTGTTCGAGCCTTTTTACGAGAACTATGGTCCGGATACCATCCTCTGTGATGCCAAGCCGCGATTCATCACGCTCCACGAACCGGACTGGCATTTTGACGAGCAGGAATTGACCCGAGCCTTCACCAATAAGACCAAAGCCATCATCATCAACACACCCAATAACCCCACCGGCAAAGTCTTCTCTCGTGAGGAATTGCAATTCATCGCCGACCTTTGCTTGAAATGGGGTGTGATCGCAGTGACCGACGAGATTTACGAGCACATTCTCTACGATGGAGCCCAACATATCAGTATCGCCTCTCTGCCCGGCATGCGAGATCAAACCATCACCGTCAACTCCATCTCTAAAACGTATAGCCTGACAGGATGGCGCGTGGGCTGGGCCATTGCTCCGGCTTCGCTGACGGCTTCCATCCGCAAGGTTCATGATTTTTTGACTGTGGGAGCACCGCATCCTCTGCAAGAGGCTGCTGCCGTAGCGCTAAGGATTGGTCGAGGCTATTATGAAAATTTGGCGAAAGCATACCATGAGAGGAGGAATTTTTTCCTCCCTGTGTTACAGGAGGTTGGTTTTGGCGTTTTCCCTCCCCGCGGAGCTTATTATATCATGACCGATATCAGTCCCTTTCGCTTTTCGGACGATGTAAAATTTGCTCTGTATCTGGTGGAGAAATGGGGCGTGGCCACTGTTCCGGGCAGTAGCTTCTACAGCCGTCCTTCTTTGGGAGCGACCAAGATTCGTTTCTGTTTTCCAAAGAGAATGGAAACCCTTCAAGAGGCCGCTGAGAAATTAAGGAAGTTCAAAACAGAAAAATGATAAAAATAGTTTTTAGGTTAGGGCTAGGAAGCCCGTTTGGTTTAGGGTAAAAGGGTTCAGGGTAAAAGTTTGAAGACCAAAACCATAACCCTTCGACAAAACCGGCGTCCTTACCCAAACTCTTAAACGAATTGTTTCTTATCATCTAACTATAGTACCTAACTATTTTTTCATGAAGGATGCGTCATCCGCAAACGATGAAAATTCAACCCATCTCCCCTCCCCCTTGACGGGGGAGGGTGAGGGTGGGGGTAAACACGCCGTACTCCCCCTGACCCTGTCCCTCTCCCACCAGGGGAGAGGGGAATAATTGTATTTATTTTCTAAATAAGGAAGGTAACCACGCTATACGGTGGGTATAAAAAAGGGCGGTCACTTCGACCGCCCTTTCGGGCCTTCCACGAGCCTTTACTAAGACCTCCCTATTTGATACGTCCTTCCACGACCTCCCATTTGATATTTTTAAAGAAGGCCGTAATATAATCCGCCCTTTTCAATCCATAATCAATCATAAAGGCATGTTCGAAAACATCCATGATCAATAACGGATTGCAGCCTGCTGGATGCCCGACGTCATGCTCATTGATCCACTGGTTGATCAATTTCCCGCTTGCGGGATCCTGGTAGAGGATAGCCCATCCGACGCCCCGCATCGCGCCCACTCCTTTAAAATCGGCCTCCCAATTTTCGTAGCTTCCAAATTCTTCAGCCAACTTCTTCCCGAGTTTGCCGGACTTATTCAATGCTCCATTGCCCCCTAAATTCTCAAAGTAGAACTCATGGAGCCGCATACCATTAAACTCCCAGCCTAACCGACGCTTTAACTCGGCATATTCAGGAGTTCCAATCTTCCCTCCCTTTGCCATTTCTGAAAGGGAATCCAAGACCTTATTGGTATTAGTCACATACCCCTGATAGAGAGTAAAATGGTTTTTCAATAAGGTCTCGCTAAATCCCTCCATTCCAATAAGCTTATTGTAATCTTTTGCCGTGTATGCCATGTCTCTCCTCCTTTCAATGATATATAATTTCATCATAACAAAAAAAATCTCAGTTTCAAGGAAATTTTTGAGGGGATTTCTAAAAAAGGGTAGAAATCCCTGATTTCACCGATTATGAAACGATTACACAGATAGGAAGGCATTGAAAAATGAGGTAAATCTGCGTAATCATCTCTTAAAATCTGTGTGATCAAAAGAGCGTGTAGTAATTTTTCAAAGCTCGCTGGGAACTTGACAAATTCAAAAGACGTAATTATTTTTTATTTAGAAATCAGAAGAAAGGAGTGATGAAGTATGGCATGGGAATTAACTACTTGGAAGCCCTTTAGGGAGTTGGCCCCTTTTAGGGAATTTGAGAGGATGAGGAGGGATATGGACCGGTTTTGGGACTCCTTCTTAGAAGGCGGATTAAGAAGGAAAACCGAGGACGGCGGGGAATGGCTTCCTTCTCTCGATGTCGCCGAGACAAAAAATGAGCTGGTGGTGAAAGCCGAAGTTCCTGGAATGGACCCCAAAAATATCGATATCTCCCTTTCTGATGGGTTGCTCACCATTAAAGGTGAAAAGAAAGAGGAAAAAGAAGAAAAAGAGGCCGATTATCACCTTGTCGAGAGAAGTTATGGAGCCTTTACGCGTTCGATTCGCCTTCCTGCGGAAGTGCAGGGCGACAAGATCAATGCTTCTTACAAGAACGGTGTTTTGAAAATCACCCTTCCAAAATCTGAGGAAGCCAAGAAGAAAGAAATCAAGATCAAGGTTGAATAAACTTGGATTTTACACCAGTGAAATAAGAAAGGCGTCCGAAAGGACGCCTTTCCTCAATTTAGCCAACCCTCTTTCCTATCCCCATCCCTTATCCCGAAATCCGCAATCTGCATTCTGCAATCTATTATTATACTATCTCCTTATATCCTCATATAAATATCTGTGATCCGCTATGCCCCATGCGCTCTGCGTGCATTTGGAATCGGCCAACTTTTTTATCGGTGACACTACGATTGCGAACTCAAGGATAATGATTTGACCCCATTCCGCCGTCCCAGCGATGAGTCCTATTCCTTCGAGTCAATCTTGGTCAATGATTCTTGAGAACGTCAGATGGTCCTAAAAAGGAAAGTAGGTTATAATAGAGGCAAAATATGAGGTGAAAAGCAGAATAAAAGTTGCTTTCAGAACGATATACAACCAAATTCCAATCCCCATGATCTCACAGGGACAATTTTGGGGAGCTTAATGTGAAATGCGATCGATGTAACGGGATGATGATTCATGAGGAGTTTTTCGGTTCAAATGGTCCCTTCTTTAGCTGGCGGTGCTTAATTTGTGGAGAGGTTGTCGATCAGACGATCATAGAAAATCGGGATCATCAGAGCCACGGCGGGGAGTGGGACAGAAGAGGCAAGAAATCGAAGAGATAATCCCATCTCAACCCTCCCAATCATTTTTCCATTAACCCATTAACTCATTTACGCGTTAACTCGTCTACGGTTAGGAATGGGCCAACTTTTTTATGGATGCCACCGGCAATTCATTTCTTACTCTCATGAAACATACTCCAAAAACTCTTGTGGAGAAACAACCTTGCATGAAATTCCATTGGCTTTCAGTTTGTCGTGCGAAATACTAAGCAAGTCCTTGTCTCCTGTGACCAGGAATTCGGCTCCTGTCTCTTTACACAAAGAGAGATAATGATCATCCTTGGGATCCCTTGATAAAACCACATGAGTTGAAATAGAAATGTGCTTCGCCAAACTTAACAATTGTTGGATTTTCTCCCGGAGAAATAGAATTTGGTCATTTGAAAGTTTTTTCGAAAGTCCCAAAATGACTCCTTGGAGCTCTCGTTCGATAGTGTCAGAAAGATAGACCTCATGATCTTCCAATGCCCGAACAACAGCCTCTAAGGGTTTTCCCCCAAAGGCAGCCGAGATGATTACGTTGGCATCGATAACGACTTTAGCCATAGATTTCCCGCCTGGCACGGTCGAGGGCTTTGAGGGCTTCCTTTTTTGAGATCCCAGCTTCTGCCAGGACCCTTCCAATTTCAAGAAGGATAATCTCTCCACTGTCTTTCTGGACAGGGGTTAGGCGGGCAATCGGTTTCTTACGTTTCATGACAACGATCTCGTTGCCTCCATTTAAATATTTGACCACATCCTGTTTGAACTCCCTGACACCTACGAATTTCATTTTCCTCACCTCCGAAAATAATGTTACCACAAATGTGGGAATAATGCAAAAGGTCTTTGATGGAGTGCCTGGAGTGGTGTCGGTCAGTTTCTACGGAGGCAAGAATCTTTATTGAAAAGTAGAAGCACTTAAAAAAGTGTGCTTCCCGGAGAGGTAATTATCATTCCATATTGTGCGCTCGGCAGCGCACCTTCCGGCCAGTCAGGCGTTATGGTTTTTCTTTGAGCTTTCAACTTTAAACTTTGAGCTTTACGCTATGCTCTATGCGCCATGCCCTTTGCGGTTTTTGTTTTGATGAGCCTTTTTATAGATGATTCATTCTCCCCAACACCGCGTCTCCCTATCTCCTCGTCTCCCAAGCATCTTCTTATTGTCACCCTATCTCCCTATCTCGCCATCTTTCTTTTGGAGAGGGCCAACTTTCTTATGGATGAGCCCGTAGCTTCTGTAGCTTTTGCATAAACCAGACACCCTAAGTCTTCATCCAACGACCACCCCCTCCGCCTTCATTCAAATGGCATCTCTTCCACGTTCACCAGTCCGAATCCGGATCACTTCATCCACGGGGGATATGAAGATCTTTCCATCTCCAATTTTTCCGGTCTTGGCTGTCCGCTCAAGGGTTTCGATCACCTGAGGAACCATTCCATCGCTGGTGATCAATTCAATCTTAACCTTGGCGATAAAGTCGATCTTGTATTCAGCCGATCGATAGACCTCGGTATGACCTTTTTGCCTTCCGAAACCCTTAACCTCGGTGACGGTCATCCCCTGAACACCGATTTTGGATAATGCCTGCTTCACTTCATCCAATTTAAATGGCTTGATAATGGCTTCGATCTTTTTCATTATATAACCCCCTTTTTTAGTTTGGAGTTCAGAGTTTGGTGTATTAAATCGAAATTAAACTATCAAGTTCTTTTCTCCGAACTCCAGACTTAATTAAAAAGAATATCCTACTTCGCCATGCTGACTGGTATCCAGACCACTGATCTCATGCTCTTCACTCACTCTCAAGCCCATGGCCCAATCAAGGACCTTCAATATGATCCATGTTACCACAAAGGAATAAACCCATACTGAAACGACGCTGAGTGCCTGAATCCCAATCAGCGAAGGATTGCCAAAGAGTAAGCCGTCATTTCCTGCTGAATTAATTGCCCTTGCTGCAAACAAGCCGGTGGCCAATACCCCCCATGTGCTTCCTACTCCATGAACAGCGACGACATCGAGAGAATCATCGTATCCGAATTTGGTCTTCAGGTTGAGGGCATAATAGCATAACACACCCGCAACCAGTCCAATGATGATCGCTGAAATGGGCCCCACGAATCCTGAGGCAGGTGTGATGGTCGCCAGTCCTGCTACGGCACCCGATGCCGCACCAAGAACGGTTGGGTTACCCCTGTCTGCCCATTCAGCGATCATCCACGAAAGAGCTGCGGAGGCTGCGGAAAATTGAGTCGCTACAAAAGCAGACGTGGCAAGCGAACCCGATGTTAGGGCACTCCCGCCATTGAAACCAAACCAGCCAAACCAGAGAATCCCTGCACCCAGAAGGGTCATCGTCAGATTGTGAGGAGGCATGTCTTCTTTACCGTAACCTTTTCTTTTTCCCACGACCAGAGCCGCCGCTAAGGAGGCAACTCCAGCGCTGATATGGACGACCAGCCCCCCTGCGAAATCAAGCCCGCCAAGATTTTTGATCCAACCCCCCACTCCCCAGACCCAATGTGCAAGGGGGTCATAGACAAATGTTGACCAGAGGATGAGGAAGACAAGATAGGTCTTAAATTTAAATCTTTCAGCAAATGCGCCAGTAATCAGGGCGGGTGTGATCACAGCAAACATCATCTGAAAGATCATAAAAGCCTGATGGGGAACTGTGGCAGAATAGCCAGGGAACGGATCAAGTCCCACACCTCTGAGTCCTATCCAATCAAGATTTCCAATCACATGACCCACATCAGGTCCAAACGCGAGACTGTATCCGTAGAAAGCCCACTGGATAGTGATCACTCCCAGTGCAATAAAACTTTGCATGATCGTCCCCAGGACATTTTTTGATCTCACCAAACCTCCGTAGAAAAGGGCAAGCCCAGGCATCATCAACATCACCAGGGCGGCGGAGATGAGAAGCCAGGCAATATCTCCCGAATCCATTTTGGGGAGTGAGGGGGCCGGTGCCTCGGCAAAAGCAACCCCGGCGATGAACAGGCTCATCAACAACGACAGGAATAGGATTTTTTTCATTACACGCCTCCTATGAAAAATTGCGGAATAAACCATCAAATACCTTCCATGCCACCTTATTGTCAAGAGCCCCCGATGTCGCGTATCAACGGGCTGTTGCCCAAATGATACTTGCAACGATTATACATTCGAGCTATAAGCATGGCAGCACAAATCTGGAATGGAGATATTGCCATGATGGGACAACAGACAGGAATTCAGCCGAAGATCTTCTATCATCATATGAACCTGGAACAAAGGATTCCCCGGACACACCTTCTGAGAAGGATTCAAGAGCAGATTGACTTTAACTTCATCTATGCAGAGGTCAGAGACACCTATGGGGGCAACGGGAATGTGTCCATTCCCCCTCCTGTAATCCTGAAGATGATGTTGCTGTTAGTTCTTTACAATGTTCGATCGGAACGAGAGTTAATGGAAACGATCCCCATGCGTTTAGACTGGCTATGGTTTTTAGGGTACGACATAGACAGTGAGGTGCCGGATCACAGTGTTTTGAGTAAAGCCAGGGCGCGGTGGGGAGTGGAAGCGTTTAGGGGGTTCTTTGAGCGAATGGTGTGGCAATGTGTGGAGGCGGGGTTAGTGGACGGCAGAAAGATCTTTGTGGATTCGAGCCTGGTGGATGCGGATGCATCGAACAACTCCGTGATCGACACGCGATCGTTGAAGGTTCAACTCCAGGAGGGCTACAAGAAGCTGGAAGCACGATTAGAGGAAAAGAGCGAGAGCACGGATTCCTCCAGGAGATACGTTAAAGAGAACAGCCGATACATTTCAACGACCGATCCGGATGCATCGATAGTGAATCGTGGCAAGCCCAAACTCTCCTATCAGGTTCATCGGGCAGTGGATGAGCGGAGTGAAGTGATCACGGCGATCGAAACGACAACAGGAGATGTCAATGAAGCGCATGAGATGATTCCTCTGATAGAGAGCCACCGTTTAAATACAGGGATCAATGCGGATACGGTGGTGGCCGACAGCAAATACGGGACGATCGAGAACTTTTTGGCCTGTCATGATAGAGGAGTAGAGGCCCACATGCCGGACTTGAGGGAAATTTCATTGAAGCGTACAGAAAAGCAGAATATCTTTGGGGAAGAGCGGTTTGAGTATGATCGGGAGAGTGACACCTATCGTTGTCCGGCTGGGCATCGGTTGAAGCCTAGATCATTACATATGAGTCGGCAAAGTAGAGATTACGCTGCACCCAAGAAGATTTGTGCAGCATGTGACTTAAGAGAGCAGTGTACTAGAAACAGATCAGGTCGGACAATTAAGCGACATCTGAGGCAGGAAGATCTAGACAGGATGCGAGAAGCGAGTCGATCGGCCAAAGCGAAGCGGGATATCAAAGTGAGGCAGCATTTGATGGAGCGTTCCTATGCCAGAGGGACGCGGTATGGATATGACCGGGCACGATGGAGAGGGCTTTGGCGGGTGCAGATACAGGAATACCTGATCTCTGCTGTCCAGAACATTGAGGTTTTGCTTAGGTACGGATCTTACCTAAAGAGAAGTCCATCGGTGATGATGGAGCAGATCAAAGGGGCTGTGACAAGGGAGATAAGGTCCTTTTCAGATTTTAAGGAGCTAATGAACTCAAAAATTGGCCGAATGGTGCTATTTGGTTTTACTTACCCTCGGCTATCATTCATGGAAACTCAAACTGTCAGATATTTTTGAATTGGGCTTTTGAGCAACAGCCCGTCAAGATCAGGCACCTATGCGAGGCAAAACCTGGAGGAAAATTGTCCCGTGTCAAGGGGCTGACCCCAGGCCACATTCCTAAATTCCTTTTATCACTCCTTACGCTATGCGCTTTGCCCTTTGCGGTTTTTGTTTTGATGAGCCTTTTCATGGATGATTTATTCTCCCCAACACCGCGTCTCCCTATCTTCCCATCATCTTCTTATTGTCTCCCTATCCCCTCATCTCCCCATCTTCATTTTAATGGGAATGGGCCAACTTTTTTGTGGATGAGAATCGTATTCGCTCTGCGATTTTGACGTTCAAATTGGGGTTCTAAACCTGAAATCAGCCTCCTTTTTTTAGAAATGACTAATTCGATCAGGCGGCTAACTTTGTCCGATCCCAGCCCCGCCTACTTAAGTTGTTTTAGAACCTACGTTATATATTCTTTTAGGTGAAGGGTCCCCTCCGTTTCGGGCCATTTCCCATCTCCTTTGCGTCCCCTTGTTTGAGCAGTTAGAATCTCTCGGCCGAAATGATCTCGCAGCCATTTTTTCAAGCCCGGAATCTCTTCCATCTCTCTTATCGACCGGGGATTTTTCAAAGCGAGACCATTGATCAAGGCGTTGTTCAAAAGGATTCCAGGCTCCATCCCTAAGTTTTTTGCCCGCATATCCCGCCAGGTTTTTAGTGCTTTGACCCTTTTGCGTAAGAGGGGTGACAAATCCGGCTTTGCCTCCCGGGGGTACACCGGAAGATCTTCATCGGGAATGGCCATGGCCCGGTGAATTTCCTGCAGCAGGCGTGTCCCATATCTGTCGATTTGCTTCCGGCTCAGGACTTTTCCCGTTTCCAATTCTTCAAGGCGCAAAGGTTTTTTCATGGCCAATTCCAGGAGGGGTTCGTTGCGGAGCACCTTGAAGGGGGGAAGATCCGACTTCTGGGCCTGGGCCTCTCGGAATTCCAGCAAAGCCTCCAGAACCGCAAGACTCCTGGGATCCAGGAGAAAAGCCCCTTTCACTTTTAGGTAAAGCGGGTCATGGCTGGGGAGAGTGAATCGGACCTTACTCAGAAATAGGCATTCTTCCTCCATCCAGGATAATCGGCTCTTCTCTTCCAGTTCCTTTTCCAGCATACGGGCTAAGGGAATCAGGTACATGCCGTCCATCGCTGCGTATTCCACCATCTCCGGGGAAAGGGGTCTTTGGGACCAATCGGCCCGCTGATATTTCTTATTCAGCTCCACATGGACCCGACTTCGCAGCAACGCTTCCAGGCCGCTCTCCCGGAGGCCCAGAAATTTACAGGCCAACTGTGTATCGAAGAGGTTCTCGACCTCGAGCCGAAAGTCCCGGTACAGGGAACGGATATCATAATCCGCCCCGTGGAATACTTTGCGGATGCGGGGATTGGAGAAAACGGGGTGTAAAGCGGAAAGATCCCTTAGCGCCAAAGGATCAATGACATAAGAGGCGGATTCCGTAGCGATCTGTATGAGGCATACCTTTTCGAAGTAGTGGTACAAAGAGTCCGCTTCCAGGTCAACCCCGATGATTTTGGCCTGACC
Organism: uncultured delta proteobacterium; assembly: GCA_963827685.1. Lineage (GTDB taxonomy): Bacteria > Desulfobacterota > BSN033 > BSN033 > UBA1163 > UBA1163. The sequence goes on from CAWHBU010000007.1 coordinate 186,726, forward strand.
CAGAATCCGGGCAGCCCCTTCCAATTGCGGAAGGGTCTCGATCCATTCATAGGAAAATTTATTTCCATCCATCCTCTTACGCGCCTTCTTCCATCATGGTTTTGGTCTTACCGCTCTACTGTGAGGCCCGCCTCCATTTATTTAAATAATCTTGTTAATTTTTGCGGGCCTGACCCCACATTCCTTACAGTATTTTTTTAACCCGACCAATTTCACCACTTTCCAAGCGGACTTTAATACCATGGGGGTGAGTAGGAGATTTCGTCAGAATGTCTTTCACTATACCTTCGGTTAGCTTCCCAGAATGCTGGTCTTTCTTTAATACAATTAAAACCTGTAAGCCTGCTTTCACATCTGCACGATTTGTACCGTCCATGCTTCCACTTTCATTAAAAACTATTTTAACCTCAAATTTGCAGCCCTAAGCCCCAAATTGCCTATATTTTTCTCCAAGAAATTTACCAATGGAAAAAATGGAGATTTGACCCCTATCCTTCCTGACGCCATGCCCCAAGCTCCATGCGCCATGCAGTGTATTAATCGAATTGGGCCAACTTTTTTATGGATGACACCTCTTGACTGCACGCTCTGCACGAACGTCCCTATAGTTTTTCTGACACCGAAGCTTTTTTTTAATATAATCTATCCTGGATATTGTCAATCAGCTTATTAAAATAATTTGGCACTTTGGTTTCAAAAGTCATCTGCTCGCCGCTGGTGGGGTGTTTGAAAGAAATCGATTTGGAATGAAGCGCTAAACGCCTGTACCCATTCTTGGTTTTACCATATTTACGATCGCCTACGATCGGATGTCCCTTATCAGCCATATGTACGCGTATCTGATTCTTCCTGCCGGTCAAGAGATTAATCTCCAGCAGACTAAACTGCTTGGTCTCTTTAAGCACCTTATAAGCAGTATGTGCCAGTTTGCCTTTTGTGACATCCGTTGTGGAATAGACGACATAAGCCTTGTTCTCAGACAGGTATGAGGTAATAATTCCCTCTTTTTGGGCCAACTGACCATAAACCACCGCAACATATTTCTTTTCCGTGCCTTTCCACTGAGCCTGCAAATGGTACTTAACTTCTTCGCTTTTTGCAAATATCAGTACGCCGGATGTCCACTGGTCCAGCCTATGAACAATGAAAATTCGGTTTCGCGACTTTAGAGAGCCTTTGCGTACATAATCGGTTAGAATGTAGTAAGCCGTCTTGAATTTATTAGTCTCCGTCCCCACTGTCAATAGCCCCGCAGGCTTATCTACCACCAAGATATCTCTATCTTCGTAGAGTATTTCTAACCCTCTTGGCAGATGTTTGCTGGTCGAACGTTTTTTCTTAAGCATACTGAGTACTCTTCTATCTTGTGCAAGTTTACTTGTGCAGGTTATAGCCTATTGCCACATTGCTATCGAGTCACAAAGCATGAGGAGTAATAAAGGGGACGGTTCTATTTATTTAGATTCTTTTGCAATATTGCAAGCCTGACCCCACATTCTTACATCATCTTCACTTTTTATGGATGACACCACTAATCTATTATGTAGATTAAATCGATGATTTGTGATATTATTAATTTGTGAACAGGAAGCCTTTGATTCAAGCAAATCCTTATCTAAAAGATCCTGCAAACCGGCAAAGACTACTCTCCATAGCGGTTTCTTCTTCTACAGCCATTGAAGGAATTCATAGAGTATTGCCAGAAGCTATCCGTTTTCGTCCCATAGCAGCCAAATCCGTTATACTTCGTGAACCCGTCGTGTCCTACGGATCACGGCGCTGAAGACTCTCTCCATGGGCTTATAGTCTCGATCCAAAGCCGATGCATCATGATGTCCACCCTTTTTCATTATGAATCATCTTTCTCCGCTGTTGTCTCATTTTCCCCCGCGTTCCGAATTCCGCACTCCACATTCCGAAATCCGCAATTGGAGCGGCCAACTTTTTTATGGATGACCTAAATCCCTTTTAAGATTCTTATAATTTTATGGACGCCCCCTCTGATCTCTATCAAGCAAAGTGTATAATGTAGCTTTGACCCCAAAGCCCCGCCACATAGTTTTTCTGACACCGAAGCTTTTTTCTAATATAATCTACCCTGGATATTATCAATCAGCTTATTAAAATAATTTGGCACTTTGGTTTCAAAAGTCATCTGCTCGCCGCTGGTGGGGTGTTTGAAGGAAATCGATTTGGAATGAAGCGCTAAACGCCTGTACCCATCCTTGGTTTTACCATATTTACGATCGCCTACGATCGGATGTCCCTTATCAGCCATATGTACACGTATCTGATTCTTCCTGCCGGTCAAAAGATTAATCTCCAGCAGACTAAACTGCTTGGTCTCTTTAAGCACCTTATAAACAGTATGTGCCAGTTTGCCTTTTGTGACATCAGTTGTGGAATAGACGACATAAGCCTTGTTCTCAGACAGGTATGAGGTAATCATTCCCTCTTTTTGGGCCAACTGACCATAAACCACCGCAACATATTTCTTTTCCGTGTCTTTCCACTGAGCCTGCAAATGTAACTTAACTTCTTCGCTTTTTGCAAATATCAGTACGCCGGATGTCCACTGGTCCAGCCTATGAACAATGAAAATTCGGTTTCGCGACTTTAGACAGCCTTTGCGTACATAATCGGTTAGAATGTAGTAAGCCGTCTTGAATTTATTAGTCTCCGTCCCCACTGTCAATAGCCCCGCAGGCTTATCTACCACCAAGATATCTCTATCTTCGTAGAGTATTTCTAACCCTCTTGGCAGATGTTTGCTGGTCGAATGTTTTTTCTTAAGCATACTGAGTACTCTTCTATCTTGTGCAAGTTTACTTGTGCAGGTTATAGCCTATTGCCACATTGCTATCGAGTCACAAAGCATGAGGAGTAATAAAGGGGACGGTTCTATTTATTAAGATTCTTTTGTAATATTGCAAGCCTGATTCCAGATCTTGTTGAGCTTTTAGCCCCGTTTCCTTTTCCTCCATGAGTTGAGAGCAGAGATTGGAGCAGGAAGTAAAAGAACTATAGCCACAAATGGCGCTGCCTACGAAAGGCCTTTGATAAAAGCATTTGCAGCCATACTTTGAAAAGCAATCGACGGCAATATGAATCTTAGGAACAAAAATGCAATGCCGGACACTAAAACACTTACCCACCAGGGGCATTCAACAAGTAAATTGAGTATAGATTCATCTTTTCGCGCCATCAACTGCCTCTCAATTTCTAAACATTGAGACGTACACCTAGTTTTTAAGAACTTGACTGAAAAATGGAAGCACCTAAGAGAATTGTGCTCCCCGGAAAGGGTCACCCCGTTAGAAATTCCAGTCGTTACGACTCCAAACAGAGCGGGGCATTATTTCTAACGGGGTAAATATCTTTTCATATTGTGCGCCCGGCAGCGCACTTGCCGCCCAGTCAGGCGCTTTGCATCTCTTGACTACAAAATTCAGTCAACGACTACTCAACGATTCTAAGACTCAATGACCCAATGACCGATTTATTCTTGATGCCGTACCCCCTACCCTTTCTGCGCTGCCCTCGCGCAAAATCATCGAGCAGTTTCTTTCTTCAATCTGAAATCTGCAAACTGAAATCGCGACTCAGCATAAATTCCGCATTCGGCAATTCGCATTCCGCAATGGAATAGGCCAACTTTTTTGTGGATGACCTAAATCCCTTTTAAGATTCTTATAATTTTATGGACGCCCCCTCTGATCTCTATCAAGCAAAGTGTATAATGTAGCTTTGACCCCAAGGTCCCCTCCAATAGCCTATTGACTCATCGCCCGAATTACCGGCCAACTTTTTTACGGATGACACCAGAGATCAATTTCTAAAAGCTTAACTTGTTGAATGTTGCGAAGTCCTTTTTGGTTAGCCTATTGGATCTTTTTTACTCTTTCCACTATTTTGGGCAGGATGTCTCCGGTTTTTCCTTGAATGAGATAATCTGAAATTCTTCTAGTCAAAGGAGTGGGCTCGGCATTTACTTCAACGATGATTGTGCCCGGATTAGCTATCTGTGGTAAACTGGCAAAAGGATAAACGACAGCCGAGGTCCCACAAATTAGCATTAAATCGCATTTCCAAGCCTCTCTTTGACTTCCTTCAAGAACGTCACTTGGAATGGGTTCCCCGAAGGAAACGACATCACCTTTGATCACTCCTCCACATTGGCAATAAGGAGGAAGCTTCCCCTCCATTCTAATTTTCTCTAAACTGAGTTCATCTTTGCTGAACCTTCTATTACATACGACACACCTTAACTTATTAATGCCTCCATGGTACTCAATCGTTTTCTTGCTCCCTGCCTTTTCATGTAATCCATCTATATTTTGGGTAATGACGCATTTTAATATTCCCATTTTCTCGAGTTCGGCTAAAGCGTCATGTCCAGGATTAGGTTGAAACTTTCCAATCTCCCCAAGAATTGAGAAGAGCCTCGACACAGAGCTCTGAGGGTCCAGTCTTTCTTCCCAATATCTTGTTGGATTCGCCTTGAATTGCTCATAGACTTCATACGCCTTCATTTCAGCTTCAGGATTTTTGGTCCAAATTCCGTCTGGGCCACGGAAATCAGGGATTCCCGATTCGGTTGAAATCCCAGCACCGGTTAAAGCTATCCCGTATCTCGCCTTGATTAAATCTTGGGCTGCCCTTTGTATTAAATCTTCCATCTCCTATCTCCTCATCCAGCAATTTGAGCATATTTGAAAAACTAACTTGTTGAACGTTGCGGCCTGCCCCCGAAGTCTTCGCATTTTTATAGATGATACCGGTTTGCGATAGGTCTATTTCTTAAATAACTTAACTACGTCCCCGAGGTCCGTCACTGATCTTTCGCGTCAACAAATAAGTCAACAAAAAAATAAGGACCCCTGCTATCACTGCGATGAGGGCAATAGTGTTACTTTCTATTTTTTTTCTTGAAGAAATCTAAGGCCGCCATACATTGATAGGCTTCAATGCAGCATATAGATCTTCCGTGAAAAGTCTATCCGACTCACTGGCGTCCGCGGCGCCGGATGGGTGATTGTGCGCCATGATCACCATGCTTGCGTTCGCCTGCAACGCCCGCGCCACAATCAATCGGATCTGTGGCCTGGCTTGGTCAACCGACCCGACAGCAAGCAAAGCGTCTTCAAGTAAAGTCCCGCGCCGATTCAGGAACAAAGCCCTAAAATGCTCCTCGGGAAGTCCCTGTAATCGTGATTGCAGGTATTCCGCAGCTGCATGTGTATTCTTTAGTGACAGCCGATATCGCACATCTGGGAGTGATATGCGCCGGCCAATCTCCATGGCCGCCGCCAACTGCGCTGCCTTTGCAGCTTTCAAACCCCTAACTTCCAGTAGGGCCGAAAGCGGAATCCCAGCCACTGCTCGGAGGGAACCAAATCTCCTAAGGATTTGCCGCGCCAATTCAACGGCACTCGTACCCTTGACGCCCACGCGGAGAAGGATCGCCACAAGTTCAGCGTCTGTCAAAGCTTGCGCCCCTTGGCGTAACAGCCGCTCCCGTGGCCGTTCATTCTCCGGCCAAGCCACAATGCCTTTTGACTTATTTTTTGCTAATTTAGACATTTCAACTTGCCTGTAGGGGTCCGGGGGACGTTGTTCAATTCTTTCACTAATTTTCCCTTCGGATATCTCATCCACCCTCACCCTCTTTACCGTAAGGCGCAAGGCGTAAGTCATAAGACGCAAACAACAAAAAAGCCCATTCTTTTTTAGAACAGGCTTAAGTTTGACGCAAAATCAGTGCCCATATTATTCCAACCCGATAGGCAAATTCCTATATCTGGCAGATGTCTCATCAATCGTGACGACGACCCCTTCTTCTAACTCCTTCTCCATAGTGGATACGACTTCAATAATACGAGATGTAACAAGATCAGGTCTTGGATTCTCAAGACGAAGGTTTATGAGGCTTGGCTTTCCATATCCGCTTAATGCCAAGATTGCAGAAAAATCAAGATCTTGTGTAATGACTACCTTGTTTTGCTGTTGTGCATAGATAAGAATGTCTATGTCTTTGCTCCCTCTGTCCATTACCTCGGAAACCCGAACAATATTCCACCCGTTTTTTCTCAACTGTTCAACGGTCAAAGGAGAGATATTCATATCGGTGAGGAATTCAAGCCTAGGCACCTGCGACTCCTTTTATTGGAATCGGTTTTGCCTTCTCTGAAGAGAGCCAAGCCGCGTACTTTAAGGCTTGAACGACGTCCTCTTCTTCAAGTTCTGGATAAACCTTCAAAATTTCTCGCGTTGTCATCCCACTGGCAACGAGTTTGAGGATAACTGAAACGGTTATCCTCATTCCTCGAATAGTGGGTTGCCCGAGGCAAACCTCTGGATCAATGGTTATCCGATCGAGTTCTTTCATAGGTTTAATCTCCTAATCTTTTTGTTATTATATACACCAAATTACAAAAAATAGAAATAACAATGCAGGATAGGAGCGAAATCTCATTCCCCCTCACCTTTCAATTGCTACCAACTTCTCGTATAGAGCATAGCGCAGAGCGCATAGCGTTGGCTCTCGATCGCAAGCGTAAAGCGCAAGGCGTAAGCCGTAAGACACAAAAACAAAAAAGCCCATTCCATTAATACCGTGATTCGTGGCCCCCTCAACCCACCGGGGCCGAAAACGGCGTGTTCCGTGTCCGTAAATCATTGAAAAACAAAAAGCCCATCCCATTAATACAGTGATTCGTGACCCCCTCTACTCACTGGGGCCGAAGACGGCGTGATTCGTGAATCGCAAATAAAACCAAAACGCAAGACATGAGGTAACACCTAACTTTTCCTCTTCATTTTTGTGACATAAGGAACTTTAGGCTCTTCTACCAGAAAACCTATTCGTTTCTTTGGCGGTTCGGGCTCTGGCGGTGCCATTAACTGGCGGATAGCATCGAAAACTATTTTGAACTGGGCATCGTATTTCTTTTCCAGGGCATCCAGCCTCCTGGCCAAATCTGTGTGCTGTGATATAATCTCCCGGAGTTTTGCAAAGGTCCGCATGATCTGGATATTGACCTGCACAGCCCTGGGACTGTTCAAAACACTGGATAGCATGGCCACACCGTGCTCTGTAAAGGCATAAGGGAGTGCCCCGCCAAAATACTTCTTGTGTGGTATCACATTTTGTGATACCAAGCGCTCCGCCTCAGCACTATTAAGCTGAAACATAAAATCTTCAGGAAACCTACTGATATTTCTCTTGACTGCCTGATTTAACACCCTTGTTTCAACCTCATAGAGTTCAGCCAAGTGCGTACTTAACATAACCTTTTGCCCACGAATCAATAAAATTCGCCGCTCAATGACCCCTAAAGGAACAAGTGTCTCCACTTAGCCACCTCGAGGATATCACAAATTGTGATCACCTTTAGCTTATCAAATATCTAAGGCCATACCAGGAAAACAAAAAGCCCACTTCCACTCCACAATTGAACCGGCAATTTTCTGCTTGGTTTTAACCGTCAATAATTGCCATTGTTTCTTGTTCTGCAGAACAGCAGTCAATTGTGGAGCTGCTGCCTCCACAATCTATGGATAGGTTAAGTAGAATTGCCGGTACCTGTAAAGTTCACGACGATCACACCGGGAAAGACCAAGTTTCCTGAGAGTTTCGGAAAGATCATCCATGAGCCTTTCACCCTATTTGGCACGATCCACTCCTAAACGCTCATATCGTTCAATGTAATAGCCGATAGCCCAGTTTCTCAGCGTCAGGCTGATATTGACCGCTTTGCTTGCTTGAGCCGAAAAAAGATCATGGGCCTTCCGTATAGATAAGACCAATTCGGCAAAAGTTAAATTTGTTTTCTTCTGCGTGCTCATAAATATTCTGCTTTCAGCTTGGTTTTGCATTCAGGACAGCAGAACGTGTTTTCGTTTACCTTTATAAAACGCAGCCCAGTATCCTTAACGGCATGGTCCTTCTTATGATAGGTAAACAGGCTGCCATCAAAGGCAACGTCTTCTATCAAGCCGCAGGTACATTCCAGTAATTCTCTATCATGAGTGAATAGACCGATTGCTTCTGCCTGTTCTTTTACCTTCACAAGCCTTCTTACCAATGGCTTCAGGTCGGACAGGGAGGAACCATCATCATGGGTTTTTTCACTCATTCCTTCACCTCCAGCCTCACAAGTGGAACAGGGACGGTGGTTCTAAAACAACTTAGGTCCGAGGGACCAGGTCGAATTCTGTCACTTGTTTTTCCCTTTCAGAAGCCTCGTTCCCCATCACCTTTCAATTGTTCCGGAGTGCGCTCCTGTAACCACAGCTTGCAGACATTCTTCCAACCTATCCTGCGCCATTTTTTAAAAACCGCCTTCAACTCGTTCAAGTCGTTTGCTTCCAGAAGATCTCTCTGGGCAGCTTTAAAATCTTCAAGAGATGCAATGGCCGGCATGGTCTACCTCAAAATACCGCAGAGCGCATAGCGCATAGCGTAAATTCTTTATCGTGAGGCGCGAGGCGTAAGTCGTAGAAGGGAAAGAATTTAAAAAGTACAATTCCAAACCTTGTTCAACGAAGCCAGCGCTCGATCGGCGTTTTCAAAAATTCCCCCACTGGAATTCCTTGCTCTCCGACCAAGAGCTGACGTTTTACCCGAAAGGCTTTCGATAAGGCTTCCATCCCGAGAAGACGGCCCACCGTATAACAAATTACTCAATATGCTGAGTATTATTACTCAACGTAATTAATACAAACGCATTAAGTAATGTTACATAGCCTACGAATCTTTTGACAAGACCATGAGCGAGTTGTTTTACAAACGACAGACCAAAGATTATCAAGGTTTTCAAACCAACGGTTGGTGGTGGATTCATAGCGAACACTGCGCCAAATCCGTTCTTGCACGTTTAATCCCGGTTGATACGGGGGTAAATATTCGATATGGAGCCTCGGATGTTTTTTAAGAAATTGTTCGATGGGATCGCCTCTGTGCCAGCGGGCCCTGTCGACATAAAGCCAAATGGTATATTCTTTAAACCTTCCATAGAGGTGGCGCAAAAGTTTGAGAAACCCTTCTCTATCCCCCCGTTTTGTCTGAATCATGCCATAGCGTCCAAGCAAAGGATTGACCCACCCAGAGATATTCAAACGGATACGATGCTGGCTGGTCGTGGGAATCTTAAGACGCTTTCCTTTTTTCGCCCAGCCCCGGCTAAGCCTGGGGTGCATCGTAAAGCCTGTCTCATCCTGGAATACAATTGTCTCTTTTGGCCCCAGGGACTCAAGTTTTTTTTAAAGCCCGCTGGAACTTTCGGGCTTCTTGGCTTTGTGCTTGAAGATAAGAATAACTCGCTCTCTTTAACCGATAACCCAAATGATGCATCCAGCGTTGGGCTTGCCGCACCTTCAGGTTTATCCCGAAAGACCGTTTCAGATGAATCGCAACCGTTGGCCCATCCCATTGAGTCCGGTTTAAACCAAATTCCCGCGGAGACTTCTCTAAGTGTCCCTCCAGCACCCTTTGAATCTTTGTCTCTAACCGTGGAGGCCTTCCCGATCTTGGCTTGGATTTTAAGAACTCTAAGCCGTCTTTGTTCACCCCGTGAATCCATCGGCTTAAACTCATCCGGGTCAACCCTAACACCTCGGTTATCCATCCCGGACGTTGCCCTTCAAGCACCAGGAGTAAGGCGGCTATCTTTATGCCTATCCAAGCCCCTGATATTTGTTCGGCTAATGCTAATAAATGCTCTTTATTGGCCTCTTTATGCTCTAAGATTAATGTGGGATTTTTCATGCCCACATATTAACATAAATAAACTGTTATGTCACTTTATTTAGGACGTTTGTATTAGTAAATTAAGTACCTCAACCGTGAGCCGTGAGGCATAATCGACTAGACAGTTTTTTGGCCAGAGTGGTCTTGCCGACACCTGGTAACCCAATAATGTGAATGATGGGGAAGAGGCTCATCAACGGATCTCTTTCTCTATGCTTCTAAAAACCTTTAAGAAATGCTGTCCCAATGATTTGTCAAACTCCTTCAACCACTTTTTGATATAGCCTGAATCATACCTCGGGTTTTTTAACAGAATGGATCTCACATCCTCAAGATCCCTTGCCCTTCCGGCGATGACCTTATGGATCACGAGATCCTCAAGGGATGCAAATCTTACAGAAGTTCTACCCAGTTTGATATCTTTTGCCCTCTCAATGGCTTGCCTTTCATACGGGGAGAATGAAAAGATAAAATCAACTCGAATACCACTTCTTTTATCTATGGTAGGAAGCACCATGTTCCGCTCCACAAATTCCTTTTCCTTCTGAACAAGACTCTTGAGGCCAATGATCGGGATGATTTTCTTAACTCTATCCAATCCACCCACACCCATCCCCAAGGTGATATCAATATCCCGGGTCAGTCTTGGCTCTCCATAAAGAAGCACAGCTTGGCCGCCTATGACCATGTAGGGAATCGAGGCCTTCTTCAACTGAAGCGCAATCTTTTTAAGCAATCTCTCAAACACTATTAACGACCTTTGCTATTTTCAGATCCACCTGTATTCCGTCGAGAGGGTTTTTTAATGGGATGACACCAAGAGTGACTGCTTCTTTATAGAGAGCCTCCACAATGTGGAAATTCCTCGCCGGGTCCACTTTTTCCTTTCTCAAAAAGTCATTCTCAAACTTTAGGAGCTCCCTTCGTTTGCGCACATCCTTACGCTTAACTCTATAAATGGCTTTGGCTTCGGCAACAACGGGTGGAGGCTGTTGTTTCTTACCTTGGATTTCCACATGAACGCTGGCTCCGAGGACATCTGCAACTCGGCGCAGCATGCTGAGAGAGTGACCTTTATACGAAGGTGATTCCAGACGGCTAATCTGCTGTTGAGATGTCCCAACCCGCTTAGCCAGTTCTTTCTGAGACAACCCAGACTTTTTACGAAGGGAAACAAGTTGAATGGCAACGTCCCAAGCTTCGCCAGCCTTTATGAATTTCTGAGCAAAACCCGGATCTTTCAACCGTTCTTCAAGATAGAGGTCAAAATTAGTTTTCTTCATATCTGTATCGATAAATTCTACAGTGAATTCCATAAATAGTCAACATCAAATTTGATGTAATTAAATCCACGCGGTGTCGACCCGGGGGTGCGTAGTTGAATTCTTTCACATATTTCACCTTTGACAGATCTCATCCGCCCTCACCTTTCACATACCAACATAACGCATAGAGCATAGCGCAAAGCGCAGAGGGCATAGCGTAAATTCTTTATCGTGAAGCGCGAGGCGTAAGTCGTAGAAGGGAAAGAATTTAAAAAGTCCAATTCCAAACCTTGTTCAGCTAAGCCAGCGCTCAATCGACGTTTTCAAGAATTCCCCCACTGGAATTCCTTGCTCTCCGACCAAGAGTTGACGTTTTACCCGAAAGGCTTTCGAGAAGGCTTCCATCCCGAGAAGACGTCCCACCGTATAACAAATTACTCAATATGCTGAGTATTATTACTCAACGTAATTAGTAAATTAAGCAACGGTTTTTTTCCAAAAAGAAGCATTCTCTATAGTGTATCCTCCTGCGTCCCGCTTTGCGGGACTACGGAGGACAGGTAGCGTCCGCCTTCGCCAAGGGGCTACTGACAAACTCAACTCCATATTCTGAAATCAAAACCTGACGGGGTATGTTTTTAACACCGAATAGCCTGTATACTTCTACCTTCTATCGAACTTTTTCAATTTAGTCAATCCCGCTCCAGATTCTTTACCCTTTGGGGCGCCTTTTTATTTCTAACTACCTCCTCTCTCAAACTGATCAAAAGAAGCCATGCCCTCCCTTGAAAACAGATCGTCCCGCATGTTACTTTTAGTGAGTCATGAAACTGCGAGTGGGTGCCAATTGGGATATTGCATTCCTGGATGCAGTGAAAGGGACATCGGTGGATGCCCTCTTCGGCAAACTTCCTTTCGATATTGTCGGCGGGGCGAGACCCGGTTTTGTTCTTCCCCAGATCAAGCGAACGGATGTGGAAGCCTATATCAAGGCTTGTCACGATCGAGGGTTGGAGTTTAGCTATCTCCTCAATGCTCCTTGCCTTGGAAACCTCCAGTATTCGAAAAAAGGCTATGGGCAGCTCGTCGAGCTTCTGGAATGGATTGACCGTGCTGGCGCCGATTCGGTCACGGTGGGTATGCCTTACCTTGTGGATCTGGCGAGAAAACGTTTTCCCCGCCTCAAAGTGAAAATCTCCACCACCGCCCGGGTCAATACGGTGAGAAAGGCCCTTCAATATGAAGACATGGGTGTGGAGGAAATTATCGTTGATGAGCACATCAACCGTGAGTTCAAAACCTTAGAGGCCATCCGGAAAACGGTAAAATGTAATTTGGAATTGATCCTCAATAATATCTGCCTCTGGCAATGCCCTTATAATTACGAACACGTCAACCACGACGGCCATGCCTCGAGGGAAGGAGAAGAGGACGAGTATTGTTATCTTCAATATCCGGGTTATCTCTGCCTTTACAGAAAATTGATGGACCCGGTGGAGCTTCTGAAATCGCCTTGGATCAGGCCGGAGGATATTCCCCACTATGAGGCAATCGGTTACGATCACTTCAAAATCACAGAGCGCTTCAAACGCACCCCTCTTCTTCTCGAGCATGTCGTGGCCTATGAAAATCGCCGCTATGATGGAAACCTCTTAGATCTCTTCACCCTTCCCAGAAGGGGGGCGTTCACCCCCATTCATCTGGAATATTTTATCCAGCCGAAACATGTCAACATCATGAAGATCTCTGAACTGGAAAAGGTCTTCGACTTAGAGGTGAGGGAATTGATTCAACTGGACAACCAGAAGCTAAAAGGTTTTATTGAGCATTTCAAGACGAAGGATTGTAATCAGACCTCTTGCTCAAGCTGCCGATATTGCGAAACCGTCTTCGAAAAAGTGGCGGTGGTGAAAAAAGAGGAAGTGGAGCGGGCGGCTCAAAAAGTGAGAAATTTTTCTGAAAAACTTGTTTCCGGAGAAATTTTTGAAATCCCGCGGTCTCATCTTTTTTTCCGCATCCCGTTGGCCAAACGGTTGCTGAAGTATCTTGTGAAGCGGCAACTCATCACAAGTCCAAAATGACAAATTCCAAAACATAAACGTCGAATGATTGGTGCGCCCCCATTTATTGGGGGCGAGACCGATCAGATCAAGGCAGGCATAGAGGCCTGCCCTACAAAAGAATAATTGATGAAATGGGATGTGTGACTATTTTTAATTCACTGAAAATATTTTTGTCAGGTGGGTCAATTGAAGGGGGTGTTTCAACAAGCCTTCGATCTTGAGGTTCCCGCCAAGAAGCTTTTTCAGGATATCCCTTCCAGTTTTATCAAGATAGTTAGGAAGGCCCATAAAGATGTTAATGAGACTGAGAGCTAAGATCGCATCGTGATCAGCGATGATCTTTAGGTCAGCTTTTCCAACGACGCCACCGTATATCATCAGCTCCCCACCTCTGAAAGCAAGGGTGACTGTGATATCAATATCCCTCGCTACAATCACAACATTCGAATGGAGGGCCTCGAAGCTCGATAGTTTTTGAGGGTTCTGCTCCAGATTTTGACGAAGGAGGTTAAATAGCATCTCCGCAAGGCCCACATCCTTCGCGCCGTCATCGAGGATGATCACAGGTTTTATCATTTTGATTGCTCACCAGGCGTCCTGATAGACCTTGAGAACCTCAGACGAATCGCAAATGAACTTTGGGTTATAGACAATAGCTCCATCAGAGAGAGCAATTTCAGAACATTCATTGAGTCCCTCTTGGGGAACTCCAACTTCCCTCAGTTTTTGAGGAAGACCTAACCTCTTGGTGAAATCTGTGATCGTGTCTGCCAGGACACATCCTGCCTCATCCTGTGAAACCCTTTCGATGTTTACACCCATAGCTGAAAGTATATTCAGATAAACATCACCGCACGCATCGGCATTGTATCTCAGGCATGGAGGAAGAAGAATGCTATTTGCCAGTCCATGGTGGACCTTGAATTTTGCCCCGACAGTATGGGCCAGGGCATGAACGATTCCCACCTGGGCATTAGAAAATGCAATCCCTGCCATGTTTGCCGCAATAAGCATCTGTCCCCTGGCCATCATGTCCTTACCATTGTCGACAGCTTTGGGGAGAAACTCTTTAACGAGCCTGATGGCATGGAGAGCAATTCCATCAGCCATGGGTTCCCTCTGCAAAGAATGGACTGCTTCAATGGCGTGGCACATGGCATCCATTCCCGTTGCCGCGGTCAGTCCTGGAGGCAACCCTTCTGTTATTTTGGGATCGAGGATGGCCACGTTGGGAAGGATATTGTAATCACCGAAGAGCAGCTTCCTCCCCTGGTCATGATCCTTGATCACCGCTATATAAGTCACTTCGCTTCCGGTCCCTGCGGTCGTCGGAATCACGATATGGGGCGTCTGCGGTCTGCTGAGGACTTGAAATCCGGCATAGTCCTGAAGTTTTCCCCCTTCTTTCAAAAGGATGGCCATTCCCTTGGCTGTATCGATGGCACTCCCGCCGCCTACACTAACGAGACAATCCGCAGCCAATTCCTTTCCGACCTTCGCTCCCTGATTGACGATATGGAGACCGGAATCGGGTTCCACGTCTGAGAATATCCCTACACATAAGCTCCCCAGAGCCTTTTTTATCTTTTCCGGAATATTCGTATTTTTAACAAGATCTTTATCTGTAACGATAAGAACCTTCTTGCATTTAAGGTTCTCTGCTTCAATGGCCACTTCGAGAGCAGTATTTTCGCCGAAGACTATCTTGGTAGGACTCCAGAAAACGAAATTGAGGTTGGCATCGTAGGGCATTATTCGGTCCTCCTCTCCAACAGGTCGAAATTTTCTCTAGGGGGCTCATGACTCATCCAGGAATTTCGTCTCAATTCTGGTGGTGCATTCGACGAGTTCCTGGGAGGCCTTCACAAAGCGAACGATGGTTGGCAAATCTCCTTTTAACTTGAGTTTTCCTTGCATCATCCCTTTTACCGGCTCCAGCTCTTTCTTTATGACTTGTTTCCATCTGGCGTAATCGCCAATGATACAGAAAGGTGCCTTCTGGGCTTCTTCAAGACCAACTTTTTTTGCCTCCCTGCAAACCCCCTGATGGAGGTCGAGCCACATACCGAAGTCTTCGTTTATGCCGATTTCTGGCTTGGCTGAAATGACCAATGCCACGGGCCCGGCGGTCCAGGTGGCAGCCGCCTTTTTATAGCCCTCACTGAGGTTGATCTGTTTTTTGTATTCCTCTACCCACTCTTCGCTTGGAAATGTTAGGACCATGACATACCTCCTTCACTATGTGATTTACCTTTTACCCATGTAACTTCTTTGCCAACTCATCAAGCCCTGCCTTGATCAAAACCTCTTTCTTGGGTTTCCCATCCCGGTCCAGGCCTCTGAGTTCATAATATTCTCTCAGTAATTTCTCGACATCAGGAACGGAACCGACCGCACTTCCCTCTTTCAACGGCATAAGAATTCTTTTGGGAAGCCTGTCGTCCTTGGCGCTCACCCCCATCATATTTCCAAGTCCTCTCTTCAAAAGCCATGTCCTTTCTCCGCAAGAAAGAAGATCTTTCAATGTAAAATCGAATCCAGTCGTCACCCGTACTATCTCTGCCAGCTCATTCGCTGAATACGTCCATGCGACGTATTCGCAGATCGCCAGGGAGTTACAGGGAAGGCCAAGGTCTTCGCAAAGTATTACCATCTCGGCTTTCCCTTCGCTTGTTTGACCTATATAATTTTCTTGAAAGCCGGCTTCTAGATAGGTACTGATCCCCTGTTCTACGCCGAGACTGAGGTGCATGAGGTGACAACCCCCTCTAATGGATGTCATGTAAGCGAGACCCATGCCGTGGAAACCCCGTGGATCATGCATTGGAACCTCTAACCCTTTCACCTCAACGCTGAATTCCTCTGCACCTCTACCCAACTTCTTGGCTGCTTCCCTCGTCCCCTCTGACAGAACTGCTCCAATCCCCTCTCTCTTAGCTATCTGGTGGAGCAACTCGATAGTCCCGGCCATATTCCCCCACGTGAGTTCAATCCCGCCCGTATCCTTTTTGGTGATCAGTCCCTTCTCAAAGGCTTCCATGGCAAAGGCAACCGTAGCCCCGCAACTGATGGTGTCCATGCCGTATCGATTGCACCACTCATTGGCCTTGATCACCCCCGCAAGATCATAGTTCATGACCAGAGTCCCGAAGGTGCAACAGGTCTCGTATTCAGGCCCCGGCCCCTCGTCAGTCTTGAAAGGTCCATCATCAACCTTGACCATCCTTTTGCAAGCAATCGGGCAAAAAGAGCAAGCATGATTTTTCGTGAGATACTTTTCGGTCAGCGAGGGGCCACCGAGATTCGCGGAGAGCTCAAAGTCTTCCCCGACCATCCAGTTTTTTATGGGAACATCGCCCGTCATCATACCCAGATCCATTCCGGCATCTGATCCCATAGATCGAAGAGACTGGGCGACCATCGCATTGCGGGACTTTTCGATTAAAAGCTTTCTCAGAGTGGCATATTCCTCCGGATGAGAGATCTCTACTTTTTGGGTGCCCTTAACAACAATGGCCTTCAATCTCTTTGAGCCCATCAAGGCACCCATCCCTGTTCTTCCGATGAAATCTCCCTTGTCGTTACAGATCGCTGCGAACTTGACCAGATTTTCTCCAGCCGGACCGATCGATAGAACCTTTGACCTTTTCTCCTTCCCATGCCGTTCCTTGAGCAAATCGGTAAGGGTGTAGTTATCCATACCCCAGAGATCACGTGCATCCCTGAGTTCAACCTTATCATCCTCGATGCTGAGATAAACGGGCTTGGGTGACATTCCTTTAAAGATGATCCCGTCAATTCCGGCGAACTTCAGCTCCGGTCCAAAATTGCCGCCGCATGTCCCCTCCCCCCAGATTCCTGTCAGAGGAGACTTCCCACAAACGGCGAACCTCGATGTCCCTGGGAACTGCGTTCCTACGACAGGGCCGGTCATGACAATGAGGGGATTTTCAGACGACAATGGATCAACCCCGGGATCGAAGGAATCAAAGAAGATTTTGGCTGCCAATCCGCTTCCACCTACAAATTTCTTCTGATCATCTTCTTTGATTGATCTGGTTTCGATTTTCCCAGAGCTGAGATCGATCTCCAATATCTTCTCCCTATATCCTCCCACAAAGCATCTCCTTTCTCTAACAAAAAAAGGGATACATCCCATTTTATAATTCGATTTTTATACGGTTGCCCTTATAATCCTTGTCCTCCAACAAAAATGGTATATGTCCCTTTTTTTAGCGGCCATACTTACCGGTGATGGAGGCCGAACCAATCACCTTGCCCTCGATCGCCTTTTTAAAGGCCGAAAGAGAAGTATCTGCTCCGAGATCGAGCTTCTCCACATTGAGCGCATAAAGGGTCACCACATACGGATGGTCACCTGTTCCCTTGGGAGGTTGTGGCCCACCATACCCAACATCTCCGAAAGAGTTTTTCAGCTCAACAGATCCCTTGGGTATTTTCCTTTGGGAGGCCCCTTCCTCGACAGTGGTCACTTGTGGCGGAATATTAATGACCAGCCAGTGCACCCAATTTTGAGCAACCGGGTGTGGGTCGACGATTGCGAGACAAAAAGATTTGGTTCCCGCAGGACCATTCTTCCACGCCAAAGGGAATGAAATATTCTTCCCTCCTGCTCCTGGCATGACATACTGGATCGGAATTTTCTCTCCATCCTTGAATGCAGAAGATGAGATTTCCATGGTTTCGCCTCCTAAAGCATCTTGTTGGACAACCCACAAAGAGACAACAATAGCTAACAATAAAATGCAATCTCGAAAGATTCTTCGGTCTATCATATCCGCTCTCCTCTTAGGGTTGTTTCCATTTTACCTGGAAATCGCTTGACCGGTCAATGATATTCTTTGGGGATGTCAAGCCAAAATAGAAATGTCCTCTTCTTACCAAAATAGAAATGTCCTATTCTTCAGATTTGAGATTCTAAGAGTTTTTCTCTGTTATAGGGATGTTTCCTAATCTTGAACTTCCTCCAAGGATGATCAGCCGGAGGAATGTAAGTCTTCCTCCTTCTCACAATAGCCGGCTGTTTCTTCTCTCTTAGTGGTCTCTCAGTGATCTCTTTAAATCTCAAAGCTCGACCTTTATGGGTCATGACCATTGATCCGTCGATTCGATCCTGAACCATCACCTTGGAGGCCTTGATCGTATCCTCAACCTGATAGAGCTTCCTGTTATGAGCCACCGTAAAGTCATTTCTCAGTGCTCGCTCTGTCTTAATGCATAAGATCGCATCCAGATCCACCCCCTTAGGTAAGGGCCTGTGGAAATCGTCTTTCTCCTGGGGCCAAACAGAGAACCTCTTGTTATAGAGAGGAAGATATTCCTCTAAGAACTGATTGCCTTCCTCAATCGTCCTGATCCCTCTTAAACGCATCTCCTTGACCAGCCTGTCCTGAAGGGTCCGAAAGAGTCGTTCAATCCGCCCCTTGGCCTGCGGCGAATGGGCATGACTGACCTCTACCCCCAACTCTTTTAAGGCCCTCTCAAACTCACTTAACGGCCCCACGTCATTTAACTCGTCCTCGATCGTTGGCTTGGCCGTCGACTTATAGGTCGAATGCTTATCCAAATACACCTTCATCGGTAAACCGTTTTTCTTGATATAACGCTTGAAGCTATCCATCGCCGGGATCGTCCCCTCATACTCATAGAACCTCCCAAAGGCTTCCCCGGTAGCATCGTCAATATAGCTCATCAGAACACAGGGGCCACCTCTGTCCTCAAACCAAGCGTGATGGGACCCGTCCATCTGTACCATCTCGCCGTAATGATGCTTCCGCTCCCTCCACTGACGATGCCTCCCTCTCTTGCGGCTCTTCTTCCAATCCCCCGCCTCGATGAGCCACCTCCGTAAGGTCTCATCACTGATCTCTATCCTACCCCTTTCCAGAAGCTTCTCCGAGGCCAGGGTCGGCCCAAAACCCTTGTACTGTGCCCGGTAAAGTCGGATCACCCTGTCCTTAATCTTATAGGGTATCCTCCGGTTTGATGGCCTCCCTCTCGATTTGTGTATGACTCCCCTGTTCCCTTCATTCCTGATCCGCTTCACGATCCTCCGAATTTGCCTACCACTCAAGGAAAGAATCTCTGCTGCCTCTACCCGCTTGATGACCCTCTCCAGGACCTTCTGGATGACATGTAACCGCTTTAACTCTCCCTGACGTACCATGATCATGTCCTCTCCTGCCATCATGCCCTCCTCTGAAAAAGGGCATCTTAGCATGTCGAAAAGAGGACATTTCTAAATTGGTCAATTAGGACATTATCATTTTGGGATTACATGATATTCTTTGGGGATATTCTTTGGGGTTCTAAAAACTCTAACCACCGAAAATGGAGTCGCGGAGGGTTCCGTGGAACTCCATGAAAATTCTCCGACAACTTGCATTATATTTAAGGAAGGGGGGAAGCGACCTCGAAGGAATGACCTGATCAGGAGCCTTTTCCGCGGGGGAATGTTTCCTCCTACGGGGGAATATTTCTCAAGGATTATTAGTGTTCAAGTGAGGGTGTGATTCATTGATATTTGAACAGAAAATTATTGGGTTGGCTACTTCTTATCTTATAGCAGAAGTTAGAAGATCAATTTACGGAGAAAGTGAAGCTCCCCGCCCACAGGGCGGGGCTTCCCGGCAAGGTAATTTCATTTTATATTGTGCCCCTTCCTGCCTGCCGGTAGGCAGGGACCCCGCCTACAAGGCGGGGCTTGCGGGGCACGTTCCGGCCAACTATTGTTTAAGATACGATCATCTCTTAAAATAGGGGGGCGAGGCAGGCCTCATTTAACCCAAAGGGTTATTAATAAAATTTGTGACATTCTGAAAGAAGTCTGATAGAATTTGTTTAATGATGTTTATCAGAAAGTTGGGTGCACTATCACTGATGGGTTTGCGAAGAACAGGGCGCTTGGGTCTTTTCCTTGCCAAGACATTTTTCTTTGCGGTAACCCCTCCTTTGAATTTTTCACAACTTCTCAAACAAATTCAATTTATCGGATTTCAATCCGCTCTCGTCATTTTTCTGACAGGAGCCTTCACGGGGATGGTCCTCGGTCTTCAGGGGTTTTACACACTGAACCGATTCGGCTCGGCTGCGCTCTTAGGGCCGATGGTTGCCCTCTCCCTCATTAAAGAGCTTGGACCTGTCCTGTCCGGATTAATGGTTACGGGAAGGGCCGGCTCTGCGATGACCGCTGAAATAGGGATCATGCGAATCACGGAACAGATCGATGCGATCGAGTTGATGGGTCTCAACCCTCTTCGGTATCTCGTCGTTCCAAAATTTTTGGCGGGCATTTTAGCCCTGCCTCTGCTCACTGCCATTTTCGATGTCGTCGGCATCTTCGGAGGCTATCTCATCGGCGTGAAGCTTCTCGGCATCGGCGAAGGTACCTACTTCGGCGAAATGACCAATTACGTCCGCATCCAGGATGTCACAGAGGGGATCTATAAGTCTCTTAGCTTTGGAGTACTGATTACCTGGGTCTCCTGTTATAAAGGGTACTATGTCGGATTCGGGGCCGAGGGCGTCAGCAAGGCCACTACCCAAGCTGTCGTCCTCTCATCGGTGTTGATCCTCTTCTGGGATTATATTCTAACTTCTGCTCTGTTTTGAGGACTGTATGATCAAAATGGAAAACCTGTATAAGTCCTTTGAAGACCTCGAGGTGCTTAAGGGGGTATCGCTTCAAGTGGAGAGGGGTGAGATTCTCGCTCTGATCGGAGGAAGCGGTCATGGCAAAACCGTTATTCTGAAACATGTCGCAGGATTGATGAAACCGGATCGAGGGCACGTTTATATTGATGGAAAAGATGTCTTCAGCCTGAGAGGGGATGAACTCGAACAGTTGAGAAGCCACTTGGGTTTTCTCTTTCAAAGTGGTGCCTTGTTTTCCTCCTTAACCGTTTTTGACAATGTGGCCTTCCCTCTGAGAGAAAAGACCCATTCAAGCAAAGAGGAAATTAGGGAAAAGGTACTCAATGTTTTGGAACAGGTCGGTTTGAGAGGCGCAGAGGACAAGTATCCGGCCCAGATCAGCGGAGGGATGATCAAACGTACTGCCCTGGCCCGTTCCCTGGTGAGGCATCCTGGGATCATGCTCTTTGATGAACCCACCACGGGGCTGGATCCCGTGATTGCCCACACGATTCTCGACCTCATCAAATCGATTCACAAAGATCTTGGCTTCACAGGAATGATTGTTAGCCATGAGTTATCGAGAGTATTTCAAATCGTTCAAAAAGTGGCGATGCTCCATGATGGGATTATTCTGTTCGTGGGGACACCCGAGGAGATCATGGCATCCAGAGACCCTGTCGTTCGGCAATTCATCACGGAAGCATTGAGGATCCCATCGGGTGCCATGAGGGACTTCCATCAGGAGGGGAAGTTCGATGAGAAACGATGAAGCCATTCAGCGATCATGGAGTCGAGGAACGTCAAGGGGGGAACGATGAAAAAGTTTGATCTTGAGCTTGCGGTTGGATTATTTATCATTGCAGGAATCCTCTGTTTGGGCTACCTCTCCATCAAACTTGGGAAAATGGAGATTATGGGAGAAAGAGGATATGAAATCTATGGGGTGTTTTCCAACATCGGAGGTCTCAAAGTCGGCTCCTCCGTTGAAATCGCAGGAGTAAATGTCGGGCGCGTTAAAAGCATCACGTTAAATAATTATCAAGCTCATGTTGTCTTGAATTTTCCTAAGGCCTTAGGAATCCAGGAAGACGCCATCGCTTCCGTCAAGACCAGGGGCCTGGTCGGGGAAAAGTATATCGAAATCACGCCGGGTGGATCAGAGCAGGTTATTAAACCAGGAGGCCGAATTCGGGAAACCCAGCCGGCCATCGATATGGAAGAATTGATTTCTAAGTTTGTCTTTGGGAAAATTTAGAGGATTTACCGAGGAGGTCTTTATGAGCCCAACCTATCTTATCCGGGGTATATTATCCCTCTTTATCGTTGGGGCGATGGCTGTCCCCGTGCTGGCAGCGGATCCAATGGAAGAGATTAGACAGACGACGGACAAGATTCTCTCCATTGTCACCAATCCAGCTTTTAAAGCGCCCTCCAAGACTGAAGAGAAGGAGAAACTCATTCGCCAGGCAGAAGACGAGCGATTCGATTGGGAGGAGATAGCCCGCCGATCTCTGGCAACCCATTGGGCAGAGAGAACGGCCGAGGAGAGGAAAGAGTTCATCCGTCTCTTTGCGGACTTGCTGGAACGAACGTACATGAGGAAAGTGGAGGACTACTCCGGAGAGAAGGTCCTCTATGAGGGGGAAACCCAAGAAGGGGATTATGCCGCCGTCAAAGTCAAAATCGTCACCAAAAGGAACGATAAAGACATTGCCGTCGAGTACCGTCTCAAGAAAGAGGGAAATAACTGGCTCATCTATGATGTCTCGATTGAGGGCGTAAGCCTGGTCAACAATTACCGGACACAATTTAACAGCATCATATTGCAATCCTCTTACGAGAATCTGGTCAAGAGGCTGAGAGAAAAAGTCGAACTAAAGTAGGACTTCATTGAATCAGCTTGTTAGTGAAACGAGAGAGAAAAGACATCGTCATTTCAGAGTGAAGGTGAAGGGATGAAGATTCTTTGCCGGCTCTGCATACTTTCAGCGCTATGTCTCATCCTGTTTCCCGGTCCGTGTGCTGGATCTCCTCCCTCTGAGGCTTCCGTTTCCATATCGCCTTCGGACGAAGCCAATCCGATGGCAATAGCCATCGAACCTCTTGAACCTTTAAGTGAGGCAAAGCCGTCAGAATCTTCTTATCCCGTTGAGCCTTCCTTTTCTACGAATCAGGAAGATGAGCCGACTCAGATCACCGATGAAAATAAACCATCAGAACCCTCCGAGCTTGAAGAACCTGTGGCAGGCATTGCGGATCCCCTGGAACCCGTTAATCGCGCCTTTTTCCACTTTAATGACAAACTTTATTTCTGGGTTTTTAAACCCGTTGCCACCGGATACAAGGCTGTCATCCCCGAGGATGGAAGAATTGGGGTACATAACTTTTTCTCCAATGTAACGACCCCTGTCCGCCTGGTCAACTGCCTGCTCCAGGCCAAATTCAAGGGTGCCGGCAATGAAACGGTTCGTTTTGTTTTGAATACGACCCTTGGCATAGGCGGTTTTTTAGACCCGGCCAAGAAGACATTCAGAATTGAAAAACAGGAAGCGGATTTTGGTCAAACCCTCGGAATCTGGGGAATTGGACCGGCTTTCTACATCAATTGGCCCGTACTGGGCCCGTCTAATGTGCGAGACACAGTTGGCTATGTCGGAGACCTTTTCTTCGATCCGCGAACCTATCTGGCCGCCCAATTTCTGGTGGCTGAGATTGTCAATACAGGTTCATGGGCATTGGATAAGGTTAACGAAACCTCTCTGACGCTTGGCGAATACGAGAATTTAAAAAAGGCCGCCCTCGACCCCTATATCGCTTTAAGAGAGGCTTACCAACAATACCGGCGGAATAAGATTGGGAAATGAAGAGCCAAACCGAAAAGTCCTTGATTCAGAATCTCAGAAACACCTCGAAGGTAACCTTGGTTCGATTCGAGGCCTCTTGAAGACCTTCGGTGGATCACTCCCATTTGACAGCAACCCGCGCTGTCTCTCGCGCTAACGGTGATCGCGGAGATACCCGTTCTCTCGAAACCAATATACTGCGTCGCGCAAAGCCTCCTCAACAGGCCGTGGATTAAATCCCAAAAAGCGCCTTGCCTTTTCTATTGAAAAAAACATCCTTTTCCTTGCCAATCGCACCCCATTGAGTGTGACGCGCGGCTCTCTCCTGCTCACAATGCGGGCCCAGGCCTCAGACATACATGCGATGGGAAAGACGAGAGGATGGGGCAAACAGATTTTCGGAGGATTCTGGCCGGTGAGGGTCGCGATGGCACAGAGAATCTCTTTCAGCGTCATATTGCACGCTCCCAGGATGTATCGGTCACCCACTTTGCCATGCTCCAAAGCGAGGAGATGACCGATCGCCACATCATCCACATGGACCAAGTTGAGACCTGTATCCACATAGGCGGGCATACGGCCAGAGGCTGCATCAACAATGATCCGGCCGGTGGGTGTAGGTTTGATGTCCCGAGGACCGACGGGGGTTGAGGGATTGACAATGATGACAGGAAGACCTTGCTCATCGGCGAGGCGCTTCACCTCCGCTTCAGCCATGAACTTCGAGCGTTTGTAATGACCAATCATGTCTTTGAGCGACACAGGCGTGTCTTCATCAGCAGGACTCCCGTTCAGAGTGAACCCAAGGGTTGCCACACTGCTCGTATAGACAACACGCTTGATTCCAGCATTCATGGCGGCAAACATGATATGGCGCGTTCCAATGACATTGGTCTCATACATTTCGCCGGGCTTGGGAACCCACAACCGGTAGTCCGCCGCTACATGAAACAGTGTGGAACAGTCCACCATCGCACGATCGAGTGACCGACGATCCGTGACATCGCCGGTGACGATCTCCACGGGCAAACCGGCAAGGTTGCGGCGATCACTTTTGGGTCTGACCAGAGCCCGGATGTGGTGACCGGCCGCAAGGAGTTGACGCAATACCGCAGACCCGACGAAACCGGAGGCGCCCGTGATCAAAGTCTTCATAGTCTCCCTTCGAGGAGATCCTCCTCTCTCACTGTCTTGGTACATGCGCCGCAGATCATATAGATTCCGCTCGCTACACCCTAACTCAGTGGAGACGGCAAATCCATCAGTGGGTGGGAATACCTCTCCTTTGATTCACTATGGTGGAATGAGCAGATGGCTTCCTGCAAAGCGCACTACCTTTGCCAGTGTGACTTGTGCCGTGCGGAAATTCCAGCCGAGGCGGATCATCGGAAAGAGTTCCAAAGGGTGTTCCGCAAGCTTTTTCAGGAGTGTGAGGAATCTTATTCGCCCAAATTCATCCACAGCCGCTAAAGAGGTTTCAGGAATGGCCATATCAAATGGATCGGCGATGGCACGAATGGCCATAAACGGGGCGTGCGCTTCCTGAGCCACCTTGGCCACAGCCCCACTCTCCATGTCCACTGCCATCGCGCCAGTGCGTTCAAACAAAACTCTCTTTTCCGTGGAGCTTCTCAACACCGTGCCACTTTCAGCTAAGGGGCCTTGGTGAAGATCAACACAGCCTTTCAGTCGATTGAGCAAACGTCCATGCCAGGTTGGGTCAGTGGAATAGAGAGACTGATCAGTGTCGATGACCAAGCTTGGGAGAACCAGACTGCCAGAAGAAAGAGTTGGGACGAGCCCCCGGCGCTTCCCCAGCTCAGGAGGGCAGTTGCCCCGTGTTCCAGTAAATTCTTGGCAGCTCCCCCTGCCCTTCGTGGGCCAATACCGGAGAGCTGGATCACTGTTCCTTCTGGAAGGCGAATCAACTCATTTGTGGCGAAGGTTTTTCTTACCAAGCTCCGGGCTTCAACCGCCGTCGCTACGACAATCCCTAAGTGTCTCAAACTGATTTCCTACTTCGCAGGTTGCGATAGCGTGCCAACGCCCATAAGGGGAAGTATTTCGCGTACCCGTGATACTTCAGAAAGAAAACCCGAGGGAAACCCGGCGCGGTGAACCACTCATCTTTCCATAGACCATCGGCCTGTTGTGTCCGCATGAGGTACTCGGCACCCCGGCGCAACTCAGTCGAATCGACCTCCCCCGCAGCCATAAGACCAAGCATCGCCCAGGCCGTCTGGAACGGGGTGCTGGCGTAACCCTGTCCCGCCCGCTCCGGATGAAAATAAGTGTCGCAGTCCTCACCCCAGCCGCCATCAGGCCGTTGTACACTTTTCATCCAAGCGACTGCACGATGAATGGGTGCTTGATCTGGGTGGTGGCCTGTTTTTTCAAGGGCAGCGAGCACTGACCACGTGCCGTAGATATAATTGGCACCCCAGCGACCGAACCAGGAACCATTTTTCTCCTGTTCCTTCCGTAGATAATCAAGGCATGCCTTGAGCTCGCGGTCGTGATGGCCGAGTTGAGCCAGCAGGGTTGCACAGCGAGCACTCACATCGCTGGTTGGCGGATCGAGGAGAGCTTGGTGATCCGCAAACGGGATTTCATTAAGATAATAATAGGTGTTGTCAGCATCGTACGCAGCAAACCCTCCGTTTCTTGACTGCATGCCGCAAATCCAATCGATGGCACGTTGGATCGATTCGTCGTAGCGCTTTGGGTCAGTCTGAATCATTGCCCAGGCGACCGCGGAGGTATCGTCGAGATCGGGATAGTATGAATTGTTAAACTGAAAAGCCCATCCACCGCCCTTGAGGTCCGGACGGTTCTCACACCAATCACCCGGCCCATCAAGTAATTGTCGATCTTTGAGCCACTCCAAAGCACGTAGGATATTTTCTGCGGTCATACTACTGGATTCTTCCTGCAGTGCCAGGCAGGAAAGAGCGGTATCCCAGACAGGTGATACACACGGCTGACAATAGGCTGTATTGCCACCGATGACAAGGAGGTTCTTTAACGCCCCCTTGGTAGTCACCCGGTAAGGGTGCTCAGACGGATATCCCAGGCAAGCCAGGGCCTCGTGTGCATTGACCATAGCCGGAAAGATCCCGCCAAGACCATCGATCCCGTTCAGTCGTTCGATGAACCACTCTCCCGCTTTTTCCACTGCTGACCGTCGAACGCTCTTGGGAATAAAGGGTTCCATAAAACGTCCCATCCTGTCGAGCAGCAAGAAGACACGGTTAAGGCGGGAGCGGACGGGAAAGTAATGTTTTTCTTTCTCAGGTGGAGTGCAGAAGAGCTCGCGCATGTGGATCTGCTTGGGATTTTTGGCCTTTGGCTTTAGACTGCATAAAATAGATAACGGAATAGCTACGGTTCGCGACCAGTAAGAGACCTTGCTGATGTGGAAAGGGAACCAGCGAGGCAACAGGATGAGCTCAACAGGTATGAAAGGGACACCGCGCCAAGGAATTTGGCCGAAAAGTGCAAGGGTGATGCGAGTGAACACATTCGATCGCGCTGCGCCACCATGGGCAAGGATAGCTTCGCACGCTTTCACCATGTGGGGCGCATCAGGGCTATCCCCAGCCAATTTTAAAGCATAGTAAGTTTTTACAGAAGAGCTCATGTCGAACTGTCCGCCATAAAATAGCGGCCAGCCCCCGTGATCACCCTGGTGCCCACGGAGATAGACGGCTATTTTAGCCTGAAGATCCTCGTCGATTTCATCCATGTAGTGCATCATCAAGATGTATTCGGCCGGAATCGTGCAGTCCGCCTCCAACTCAAAGCACCAATAGCCATCTGGATGCTGCAAGGCGAGCAGAGCCTCGCGGGCCCGTAAAATGGCCTGCTCAAGCCTCTCCCTAAAAAAAGAGTCTGCCAGATAGGAAATCTCTTCCTTTTTTTCGTAATTCAATTGCGGGGACATAAGTTCAACGGCACTGAATTGACTTTAGGATAAATTAGCACGCCTTCAGCTACAATGCAACTCAAAAATGATGAAGGCGAAACCGTTGGAAATATCTCAAGGGCTTTTCTGGTAAACATAACGATAGAATTCTAATCGTTGGCAATGTCAATTGTCACCTCTGGATCCACATCCTGGGAAGGTGCATCAAGGAGGCAGCTTTCCTCTATGAAGCAGGCAAGATAGGCAGGCCACACCGAATACCAACAGGTTGGCCAAGCAATGAAAGGCCTTTTTGGAAAAGACAACCTGGGTTCCATTTGAACCGTTCATGAAGAACTTCACTGGATGATCCACATTTGATCACTTTTTTCATCCCAGAAACCCTTTCAGAAACCAACCACTGTCGGTGAAACTCACCTTCTCTCTTGTTTTTTACGGCGTATTTTTTTATCATAAAACGTCTTACGTCAAATTGATACTTCGACGGCGCCAAACCCGATCCTTTAGGACAGGGTGAGGAGCGCTGCTCAGTATCAACCCTGAGTAAACCCCGGGCTTTAGACCGGGGAAAGTCGAAGGGTTGATTTCTTTGGACCGCTTGCGATGATAGAACGGGCTCGAACTTATTCAACACGTCTTTTCGGAGCGTGGGCAGATTTCATCGGCCATCATTCCGCCCTTGTCCTTTTTCTCTCCGTCCTTGCAACGGTTGGGGTGCTGATCTATACGGTGAACCATTTTCGGATTGATACGGAACTGGCGGATATGATCTCCGAAAAGCTTCCCTATCGCAAACTGGAGAAAGAGTTCCAAAACGCCTTTCCTCAATTCAAGGAAACCATTGTGGTCGTTATCGACGCCGATACCCCTGAGACCGCCCGCCTTCAGAGACAAAAATTGGCCGAACGCTTAAAGAAGGAGACGGGCTTATTCAAAGGGGTTTACACGCCAGGAAGTGGGGAATTCTTTGAGAGAAATGGTCTCCTCTATCTGACCGTAAAGGACCTCGAAGCCCTTTCTGAAAACCTCGCAAGTGCCCAGCCTTTGCTCGGACTCATTTCAAAGGATCTAACCCTCCGGGGTCTCTTCTCCGTCGTCGAAAGGATTGTGAACCAAGAAGGGGATATCGAGCAGAAGACAAAGCTCGTACCCTTCTTGGATCACCTAGCCCAAACAGTTGAAAGTTCAACTTCAAACCGGCCGAGACCACTTTCCTGGCAGGAACTCATTCTGGGGAAAGAGGCGGCGGGAGAGGCAAGCCGTCAGTTTATAATCCTTGATCCTGTTCTTGACCACGCTACGCTTTCCGGAGGAGAGGCTGGCATCGAAGCAATTTATCGTATCAGGGACGAGCTCGGCCTTCATGAAGCCAATGGGGTGACGGTCCGGCTGACAGGGGACGTTGTTCTCAATTATGAAAATCTGGTTGCGGTGAACAGAGGAATGGGATTAACGACTCTCATATCCTTCCTCCTCGTGGCCGTCGCCCTTGTGATCGGCCTGGGTTCTGGCAGGCTTGTCTTCGCCAGCCTTGTGACCCTTCTCATGGGTTTCATTTGGACCCTCGGGTTTGCCATTGCCTTTGTAGGTCGTCTCAATCTCATTTCTGTCGCCTTCGGGGTGCTTTTCATAGGCCTTGGCATTGATTACGGCATCCAATACTGTATCCGGTATCGGGAGCTGATCGCATCGGGTCTCGGACACCACGGGGCGATTGTCCAAACGGCAACGGGATTGGGCCTTGGCCTGCGGCTTTGCACCGTTGCCGCGGCCATCGGTTTTTACTCCTTTTTGCCAACCCCTTATACCGGCGTTTCAGAACTGGGGCTCATCGCCGGTACAGGAATGTTCATCAACCTCTTTGCTACCCTTACCGTACTCCCTGCACTCCTTACCCTGCTTCCCCTTAGGAAGGCAAGCATAAGAGAATTCACTCCTGACAGGCCCGTATACCGGGTGCTCTACAAACATGCTAAGGCGATCGTGCTCGGCGCGATCGTGATTGGGATAGGGGCTGCCTTCCTCGTACCCAAACTTTATTTCGACTATAATCCCCTCAATCTCTATGATCCGCATTCCGAGGCGGTTTTGACGATTAAGGAACTTTTCAAAAATGAAAGGACCTCTCCGTGGACAATCTCCATCCTTGCAGGAAATGCCAAAGAGGCAGAGGAGATGGCAGGCAGGTTAAAAGGTCTTAAAGAAGTCAAAGAGGCAATCACGATTGCCAGCTTCGTTCCTGAAGATCAGTCGAGCAAACTGGCGATCCTCTCCGACATTGCCCTTTTTATGCCGCCAGGACTGCAAACGCTGAAACCAGAAAAGTTGAGTTATGAAAAGAACGTAGCGTCTTTAGAAAGTTTGGAAACCTCCCTGAAGAAGGTCCTCTCCACGGCTCCAAAAGAGAATGGCGACTATGCCACCCCTGTCAGCCGCCTCCATCGTTCCCTGGAAGGGTTCAGAAGAACTCTTCGTCATCCGGGAAATGGGAAGGAAGCATTTGATAAGCTTGAGCAGAGTGTTCTTTCCAACTTGCCTGTCCTCTTTCATGAGCTCGAGACGTCTCTTCGGGCACATGCTGTGAAAGAATCGGATTTGCCCCGTGAATTACGTTCCCGGTATGTGGCACCGGACGGACGTTATCGTGTCGAGGTCTTCCCCCGAGAGAATATCTTGGAGACCGACTCTTTGAAAAGTTTCGTTGAAGCGGTGAGTGCCTTGGCCCCGAATTCAACGGATACGCCTGTAACGATACAGGAAGCAGGGAATGCAGTTGTCCGTTCCTTTCTTCTGGCGACTCTGTATGCTCTTTTGGCGATCACTCTCTACATGCTGATCGAGATCAGAAGTGCCTCAGATACCTTCCTCGTCCTTTTACCGCTCACGCTTTCGCTGCTGATGACAGGGGCTACCTCCGTCATCCTCGATATCCCTTTCAATTTTGCAAACGTCATAGTAATCCCCCTTCTTCTGGGCAGCGGTGTGGAGGGTATCTATCTCATCCACCGTTTCCGCACGGACCCGCCATCGAGTGGTAACATGCTGGAAACGAGCACGGCGAGGGCTCTCTTTTTCAGTACCCTGACGACCATCCTGAGCTTCAGCGCTCTCTCTTTTTCCCCCCACCGCGGCATGGCCAGTATGGGAAAGCTTCTCACCATCTGCATCGGTTCCCTCATGATCACCACGCTCGTTTTTCTACCTGCGGTGTTGAAATTTGTAAAAACCACAGAAAGAAATCCGAGTCGCAAGGAATAGCACGCCTTCAGAAGAAATGGCCTCTCCCCCTTCATCGAGGTTGCCCGATTGCAAATCACCTGGAAAAAGAATAAGATTGGTTCAAGTCACCCAGTTCAGTTTATTTTTTTGAAAAAACCCTCGGCGAAAGAATTGAGGAATAATCAGAGAAAGTAGACACCCTGCTCCAATGGGTGCAGGAACAAAGGCTAATTGTGCAACTCTTTGGGTCTCTTTTGCAGTGGATCTGTTTGGTTCCCACGATCGCGGGATCTATTTATTTGATTCTATGCCTGCTTGCGGTCTTGCGCTTCCGGACCCAGCCCGATGTTCGCCCGAGTACTCCTTTTCTCAATGGCCTCCGGTCACCATTCTGAAGCCCGTGCGGGGCCTTGAGAAAAACCAGGAGCATAATCTGCGTAGCGCCTGCCTGCAGGATTACCCAGAGTTTCAGGTCGTTTTCTCAATTCAAGACCCCGACGATCCGGTCCTCCCCCTGCTGAAAAAAATCGAACTGGAGTTTGGTTCGAAAAAAGTATCCGTGGTTATCGGAGATCGCCAGGTCGGTCCCAATGGAAAGATTAACAACCTTCTCGGTGCCCTACCCCGTGCGCATTACGATATCCTGGTCATCAGCGACAGTGACGTATACTTGAAACATGATTATCTGAAAGCGATCATTGCTCCTCTGGCTGATCCCAACGTAGGATGTGTCTGTACACTTTATAAAGCGACCTGCGCGGATCGATGGTACGAGAAAATGGAGCTGCTGACCTTCAACGCCGATTTCATTCCCAGCGTGATCTTTGCCCATGTCACCGGATCTGCAAAGTTTTGTCTGGGATCTTCGATGGCATTGCGGCGGTCTTCCTTGAATGAACTAGGTGGCCTGGAAACTTTATCTGACTACCTCGTAGAAGACTATGAGATCGGCCGGAGACTCTGGACTTCCGGAAAGAAGATCGCTATTGTGCGCTACTTCGTCGACATCGTAGTGGATCTTAAGAATCCATTTCAGTGGTGGAATCATCAGATCTTTTGGGATCAGAAAACCCGCGCAGCACAACCCGCGGGTTTTTTTGCCACCCTACTGATTCGTTCTGTTCCCTTTGCACTTTTTTTTGCAGCGTCCCGTTCGGGAGATGCTGTCGGGCTGGTGGTCTTGGGAGGAGCCATTGGGCTTCGCCTGGCAATCGCCGCGG
Source organism: uncultured delta proteobacterium (assembly GCA_963827685.1). Lineage (GTDB taxonomy): Bacteria > Desulfobacterota > BSN033 > BSN033 > UBA1163 > UBA1163. The sequence continues at coordinate 218,668 of CAWHBU010000007.1, forward strand.
TCATTCTGGGATGGGGCCTTCGAGATAGGGAGGGGTTAAAAAGTCTTGCGCTTCTCCCATTAAGAGATCTAACAGATCTTGTTTCTTGGTTGTTGGCCATTACGAAAAAGAGGGTCATTTGGCGCGGTTCAGAGTTTAATTTGATCCGTGGACGTTTGGTGCCTCGGGAGAACCCATCATGAAAAAGCTCATCATTACCGGGGATGACTTTGGTCTTTCGCGGTCGGTGAACGAAGCGATCGAAGAGGCCCATCGACGAGGTTATCTCACAGGCGCGAGCTTGATGGTGGGGGGGAAAGCCGCAACAGATGCCGTGGACCGAGCAAGGCGATTTCCTTCCCTGAAGATTGGCCTACATCTGGTGCTGGTGGACGGATTCTCCGTCTTACCTCCTGAAACCATTCCAAATCTCGTAGACCAAAGAGGTAGACTTCCAGCTCATCTCATCGGGGCAGGAATGAATTTCTTTTTTCGGCTGAAGGTGAGGCAGCAGTTGGAGGCGGAAATCCGTGCACAGTTTGAAGCGTTCCAAAAGACCGGACTTTTACTCGACCACGTCAATGCCCATCATCACATGCACCTCCATCCGACCGTATCGGGGCTCATCTTGATGGTTGGAAGGGATTACGGAATGAGAACCGTACGACTGCCTTATGAGCCTCCTTTACCTTCATGGCGAGCGTCGAGGAATGGACTTCTACGGAGGACGGGCACTTGCCTTCTCCTGTCGCCTTGGGTTTCTCTTTTAAAGAAAAGGTTCAAGCGTGCGGGGGTGCACTCGAATGATTTTGTTTTTGGCATGAACGACAGCGGTCGCATGAATTTAGATCTGGTCCTTCGTCTTCTCAGGCAGCTTCCTTCAGGAGTGACAGAAATCTATTTCCATCCTGTCGTTCCCGAGGCGGGCGGACGAGGAAAAGGCAGTCGCCCTCAGGACGATTTAGAAGCCCTGAAAAGTCTTGAGGTACGAGAGGCACTTCTCACCTCGGGTATCCAACTGATTGCGTTCAGTGACCTTCAGGAATAATATCGAAATCCAAAGTGAAGCTCTCCGACCAGAAGCCGGGGCTTCCCGGGCACGCAGTGGCGAGCGGGACGCGAGCAAAGGAAATATCGTTTAAATTGTGCCCCTTCCTGGCTGCCGGTAGGCAGGGAGCGCACCCGGATCATCGACTGTCTGTTGCAGCCTAATTAGATAAAGGCTCAAGGCAGGGAGGTTAAAGCGACTCCGAGGCAGACAAGAAGAATTCCCCCCCAGCGCTGGAAGGTGACGGTCTCCTTCAAGAAAAACTTCGCTCCAAGGGTGCTGAAAACATAGACCAATGATTTGGCGGGAAAAACAAGACTTAAGTCAGCCCAGGAGAGAACGATCAAAAATGAGAAGAAGGTGACGGCAACAAAAAAAATGCCGGAAAGAAAGCTTTTATTAGTGATCACCCTCCCCCCAATGGCCAGAAGGGCTTTCAGATTGAGGGTGGAGATCTCACCCACTTGCTTCATTCCTCTGGTTAGGAAGACATCCCCTGCTGAATCGGCCAACACGATGATGGCAATCAGAATCGCGGTTCTCATCGCCCCCCACTTCTCAGAATCTCTTTGCTTTCGTGGTAGGCCTTTTGCCTCTCGGATCGCAAAATCAGGATGACGCCGATGGAAATCAATAGAACCCCCGTCCATCTCGTCAGAGAAACGACTTCATGGAGGAAGTGGTTGGCAAACACCACATTCACCACGACTTCTGCGGAAACAGCGGGCACAACAAAGCTTAAATCGGCCCATGAAAGGGCGGAGGCAAAAAGAATAAAAGAAACGATTAAGAGAGCTGTTCCAAACCAAAGGGTAGGACTTTCAACGGCCTGGGGATATAGAACTAACCAATTGTTACTCCCGATCTCCTTCATCCGCATGCTGAGGAAAACGTTTCCGGCCGCCTGAGCAAATATGGCCGGAATCAACACAAGAATGGTTTTCCTCAAGGAAGTTCCTCTGGCAGTCGACGTCATGGGTGGTCACCGTCCCGCCTCTCGAACCTTCGATCTTTTCCATTTTTTCTGGTACCTATCCAGTCACAGCGGAAATGTCTCCAGTGATTCATCCGGTCATACCTCTGTTTTAGCAGAATGAATAAAACCCTTTCTCTTCGCGCGAAGTCTCAAGAACTCTTTCCCTTCCTGGTATAACCGCCGGCGTTCGTTTCCGTCAAATAAAGCCCGGCGAACGATCCGAAAGATGATCCTGGGACGAAAATAATAACGGGCGTAAAGGTCTTCTACGGCTTTCAGGATCTCCCCTTTACTCAAATCCGGATATTGGAAGTTGGGCAGCTGATGTCCTTGGTCATCAGTCATCTCCGCGGAAATGAAATAGCCGTGATCTTGCAAGTATTGATAAAAATCCGTTCCCGGATAGGGGTGAGACATGGAGACCTGAATCGTCTCCGGGTCAAGCTTCATGGCAAACCGTATGGTTCTTTCGATCGTCTCACGAGTTTCGCCAGGAAGGCCCATTTGAAAATCTCCGTGAACCTTGAATCCCAAGCGTCTGCAATGCTTCATGAAGGCCAGGGCCTGCTCGACCGTTGCCCCTTTTTTGATGTTTTTTAGAATTGCCGGGTCCCCGGATTCAAAACCAACGATCAAAAGGCGGCAGCCGGCCTCTTTCATCGCCTGGAGGGTTTCAAAGTCGGTTGTCGCCCGCGCATTACAGGACCAAGTGAACTGAAGGGGCTTCAGTTTCTGGCAAAGATCAAGAACCCGGGATTTGCCTATGGTGAAGGTGTCATCGTCAAAAAATATTTCCTTGACCTCGGGGAACAACTCCTGGGCTCGCCTCACCTCCGCAACCACATTATCGCTGCTGCGCGTACGCCAGCGATGGCTACACATGGTTTGCGGCCAGAGGCAAAAGGCACATAGCGCCGGGCACCCCCGAGACGTGTAAAAGGAGAGATAAGGGTGATGCAAAAAAGGGATATTATACTTAGTAATATCGAGATCGCGTTTAAAGATCTCCACCACAAAGGGCAGGGCATCGAGATCCTCAATCAAGGGGCGATCCGGGTTATGAAAAATGAGGCCATTTTTTCGGAAGCTGATGCCGACAATTTCTTCGAGTTTTTTCCCCCAGGCAAATTCGGCAACCGCATAGTCAAACTCTTTTCTTGCCACGAAGTCGATGGCCGGTGAAGCCTTGAGACTCTCCTCGGGCAGGACCGTAACGTGCGGACCGACAAATGCGATTTTCGTCTCGGGTTCGGCTTCCTTTATTCTCTCAGCCAGACGGACATCGCTTTGAAATCCAGCAGTTGAAGTGAAGATGACCACGAAATCATAACCGGTGGCAATGCGAACCGTCTCTTCCGGTTTGAACCCATGGGAAGGAGCATCAAGAAGATGACTGTCTCGAATCAAACCGGCGGGATAGGCGAGCCAAGTGGGATACCAGAAGGAGTGGATCTCTCGCCTTGCCGGGTAACGGGAACCGGCCCCACCGTCGAACTTCTCGAAAGACGGAGGATTCAAAAGCAGTGTTTTCATCCTTCAATCCTTTTCACTGAGATACTCGCGTGTTACCTCCCAGGTATCGTGAAGCCGTCCTATCATGGAGCCCCACGGGCAAAGCCCGTGGTACCTCCATGAAATACCCGCCTACGCCCATGGACGCTGAAACGCTTCGGTGCGCAAGTGCAAGGGCTTCGGCGGGTTATCCGCCGGTAGCGGAATCCGCCGTAGCATTAACCTAGGGGCACAGGAATGACTAAGCCGCGGAGTCCGCATTCATCCACGGGCAAAGCCCGTGGTCTTCTGCGTAGGCGGATAAAACACCGTGCCATTCTTTTCCCTCTGATCTCTACCAAAGGCCACGGTTCCTGTTCTCCTTGACCTGCTTCTTCGTTCCCCTTCCTTAACGGCAAGCAGGCTCCCGTGCTCACAAGTAAATATCAGATTTCGAAGTCTGTTTGTCAATATTTTTCGATTCTTCTCTCATAAAAAATATATCTGATTGCACTTGACAACTATTTTCATAGACGATTATCATTTTAGATATATTCAAATTTGGATTAACGAATGCAAGTGGTCCTCGCTCAACCCCGTGGATTCTGTGCAGGCGTGGTTCGCGCCATCAAGATTGTGGAGCGTGCCCTCGAGATTTACGGCACAACTGTTTACGTGTTGCATGAGATTGTCCATAATCACCACGTCGTCAAAGATTTGAAAAACCAGGGTGCCTCATTTATTGAAACGCTCGATGACGTTCCTGCGGGTGCGGTGACCATCTTCAGTGCCCACGGTGTATCCACAGCCGTGGTTAAAGAGGCGGAAAAGAGAAATTTGAAGATCATCGATGCCACTTGTCCATTGGTTACCAAGGTTCATCTCCAGGCCCAGCGGTACAGCCGCCAAGGTTTCGAGATCATCATTATCGGTCATCCCGGCCATCCAGAGGTAGAGGCCACCCGGGGCTGGGTGGAAGGGCCAGTTTACGTCCTTTCGAGGAAAGATGAAGTGGAAAGGCTAAAGGTCAGAAACCCGAATCGCCTGGCCTATGTCACTCAAACGACGCTCAGCCTTGACGACACCCGTGAAGTGATCGATGCCTTAAAAGGCCGGTGGCACAACATTCAGGGTCCTGAGTTGAGTGATATCTGTTATGCGACACAAAGCCGGCAGAACGCGGTCCGGCAACTGGCAAAAGACATAGGCTTATTATTAGTGGTCGGGGCCCGTAACAGTTCCAATTCGAATCGTCTGCGTGAGGTAGGTGAACATAGCGGCTTGCCTGCTTATTTGATTGAGGATATTGATGATCTCAACCCTGCTTGGTTCTCGGAAAAGACCAGGGTCGGCATTACTGCCGGAACCTCTGCCCCCGAGGAAATGGTGCAAAAGGTTCTAAAAAGATTGCATGCCTATGGTGTAAGCCTGGTGAACGAGATGGCGGGTGAGCCTGAAAAAATGATTTTTCGCCTGCCGGATTCCCTATTCCCTCAAAGTTAGTGGCGGGAAACTACCATGGGTGTACCCTTCATTCAACAATATCGTATTTCGAGTTATTTGATCGACCAGAAGCTTCACGGAAGGCGACGCTATCCACTGGTGTTGATGCTGGAACCCTTGTTTCGCTGCAACCTGGAGTGTGCCGGCTGTGGTAAGATCGATTATCCCGAAGAGATTCTCAATCGACGTCTGAGTCTCAATGAGTGCCTTTCTGCGTCCGATGAATGCGGTGTGCCCGTTGTGGCGATTTCTGGAGGAGAGCCTCTGATCCATGAGGAGATGCCTTACATTGTCTCGGGTCTCATAAAAAGGAAAAAGTTTGTCTATCTCTGTACCAACGGATTATTGCTTAAAGCTCGTATCAAAGACTATACACCATCTCCCTACCTCACCCTCTCCATCCATCTGGATGGTAATCGGGAGAGGCATGATGCGTTGGCTTGCCGGCAAGGGGTATACGATTCAGCGGTTGAAGGCATCAAGCTGGCCTGTGCGAAAGGGTTTCGGGTGGCCATTAACTGTACCCTCTATGAAGGGATCACAGCACAAGACGTTTCAGGCTTCTTTGACTTTGTGATGAGTTTGGGGGTTGAAGGTATGATGGTGTCGCCTGCTTATCGATATTCGCAGGCGCCGCAAAAGGACATCTTCCTGAGGAGGACGCGAAGCATAAACCTCTTCCGCGACATCCTCAAACTTGGCAAAGGTCGAAAATGGAAATTCAATCAGTCGATTCTATTTCTCGACTTTCTGGCTGGCAACCAAGCTTATGAATGCACCCCGTGGGGCAACCCTACGCGGAATATCTTTGGCTGGCAGAGACCTTGCTATCTGTTGACGAAGGAAGGTTATGCTCCAAGTTTCAAAGCCCTTATAGACGAGACGATTTGGGAGAATTATGGCAATGGTCGCAATCCCAAGTGTGCCAACTGCATGCTCCATAGCGGTTTCGAGCCGACAGCAGTCAATGACGCTTTCGTACATCCCCTCAAGGCGCTTTGGGTCTATGTGCGTGGTCCCCGGACCGACGGCCCAATGGCTCAAGAATTACCAAATGCCTGTCGGGATTCTTTGGTTTCAAAATAGACAATGGAAGGATGCTATGGATCGGGTTTGTCTATTTATACTTCTTTCTTTAGTCATCAATACGGTCGAGCCATCGCCTTCAATCAGCGCCCATCCTGCAATCGATGTCGTTGAAAACTTACACAAAACCCTTCTCATCGTAATGAAAGAGGGCAACAAGATCGGTTACCAAGGTCGATATGATCAGCTTGCACCGGTGATCACGGGCAGTTTTGACATGCCCTTTATCGCCAAAACAGTATTGGGTAGATATTGGGAGACGATGAATAGCGAACAAAAGTCAAAATTTGTCGAGACATTTAGTAAGCTAAGTATTGCCACCTATGCAGCAAACTTTGATACTTATTCCGGAGAACGCTTCAAGACGGTTTCAGAGAAAGAAGTGGGCGGTGGCCGAATTCTGGTACAGAGCCAGCTCATCAAGTCCGACGGCGGACAGGTTCAATTGGACTATCTTCTGCACCGCACCGACGGCCAATGGCGCATAATCAATGTCATTGCAGAGGGCGTGAGCGATCTTGCCCTGAAGCGCGCAGATTATTCTGCGTTCCTTAAGAACAAGAGATTCGAAGCCTTACTTCAAAAGTTAAACGAGAAGATTGCCCAATATTCTAAGTGAGTTTGAAATCCTGCTTAAAATGAAATTCCCAAAAGAGCATTGTGTGTGTTTAATCCTCTATCGCCTCTGAAGGGATCAGAGATATGATAGAAACGATATTCTGCCCTTAATGCCAATCCTTTCCCAAGGTTATAGTAAATGCCCGCACCCGTCTGAAGAATTCCTCCACAATGCGTATCTCCAATCTCGTTCACCTTTTTACCAGCGCTGTCATAACCAAGCCCTCCTCCGGCGAGTATAAATAAAGAGCCCCATTTTCGTTGGATGGGTTTAAAAAGAATGTTGGCATTAACACCCAAAAAGTAGAAATCTTTTTCAGCAGAGATGTCCCAATAAGAAAAATTTCCTTCAAATTCTAAATTCCAATTCTTGTAAAGAGCCAAATCGACGCGAGGAAGAAGTCCGTATATGTACATATGGGGTTTATTGTTCCATGCGTCACCTCTGCCTCCAAAAACAGAAAAGCCGTAATTGAATTGACTGACCTCTTCCCCGTAAGAATGAGAAATCAATAACCCAACCATCATAAAGGCAACGAAAGTGAAGAGCAAATACCTTTTACTTACCACCTTTTCACACATCTCCATCATAGAGCCCCCTTTAAGTAACGGCTCAAGGATCGTCTGAAATTCAAAAAAAAATCAACTCAAGAGGTCATTCACTTATCATTCTTATTATACCTGCCGCTCAATCACCAATGTCAAGAAGAAAACCGACGCTCGTGCCCTTCCCTTGAGAAATTGCGAAACAATCCGGGAGGAAATCAGTTGGACAAATTTTAGTGGTGACAGGTCCCAAAATTTGTTAAAATATCTACGGGTGGGTTCCAGCCGGCCCATCTCAATATTGATCTGAAATCCGGATTTTTAGAGGATAACATTGGAAGTTAGGCCAAAAAAGAGGACCTTTATCGGACTGTTAGTCTTTACCTGTGTTATTCTGTTCGTTCTCATTTTTCTTCTCTGGTATGTTCCCATGGTGGGGTTGAAAAACATTCATCCATCCCTCCCACCTATCTTCAGTTTGGCCCTCGCCTCTTTGGTCTTCCTCATCATCTTCGGCGGTCTACTCCTTGTCTTCACCATACTCCGGGGGAAAGACATCTTCCTATCTCATAAGCTGAGAGGTCTTGTTGCGAAAGTCCTCTTTCCGCTAATGATTCTGATGGGAAAGGTAGTCGGTATACCCAAAGAGAGAGTTCGACAGTCTTTCGTCGAGCTGAACAACCATCTCATCCGATCGAACAGACACCGGGTCCGGCCCGATAAACTTTTGATCCTCCTTCCTCACTGCATTCAGAATTTTGATTGCGAGATTAAGATCACAGGGAATATTAGAAACTGCAAAGGCTGCGGAAAATGTGAAATTAAAGATTTGATTGAACTCTCTGATCAATATCATTTAAAGATCGCAGTAGCCACTGGCGGAACATTGGCCAGGAGAATTGTTTTGGAGAACAGACCTGAGGCCATTGTGGCGGTCGCCTGCGAATTTGATCTGACCGCTGGCATTCAAGACACTTATCCGATTCCGGTGATCGGGATTCTGAACGAGCGTCCCAACGGGCCCTGCATCAACACCAAAGCGGATATTGAGAAGGTGAGGAGTGCCATTATTGATTTTCTTGAAGGCTCCCCGCCTTCCGACCCTTCAGGAAAGCCAAAAACCGATCCACCCCACCCATCCGATAGGCATAAGGGAAAAAGTTCCCGGGGATAATTTCTGATGGATATTAATCGATATTTACAAGAAAAGAAGGAATTGGTGGATTCGGCTTTGGAGAGATATCTCCCGAGAAAAGAAGAATTCACATTGAATCTTCACAAGGCGATGCAGCACAGTCTCTTTGCTGGAGGGAAACGGATTCGCCCCATTTTATCCATTGCTTCCTTTGAGGCGGTGGGAGGAGAGGGAGAGAGGATCCTTCCCTTTGCCTGTGCCCTGGAGATGATCCACACCTACTCTCTCATCCACGATGATCTCCCAGCCATCGATAATGACGACTATCGCCGGGGAAAACCCACTTGTCACAAAGTATTTGGAGAGGCGACCGCCATCTTGGCAGGCGATGGCCTCCTCACAGAAGCCTTCAGACTGATGACAAATCAGCCTGCAAAGGATCTCTCCTCAAGTGACGGAGGGTTGGTCCTCGATCTGATCAACGAGGTAGCTCGGGCGGCAGGGGTATCAGGGATGGTGGGCGGCCAGGTGGTGGACGTTGAATCAGAAGGAAAAGCAGTGGATCTCCCCACGGTCCAATATATTCATACCCATAAGACAGGAGCGATGATCTTAGCCGCGGTTCGGGTGGGAGCCAAATTGGGGGCTGCAAAAGGGGAAATCCTCAAGGCACTGACCCGCTACGGGGAGAACCTCGGGTTGGCCTTTCAGATCGCCGACAATATTTTGAATGTCGAAGGAGAGGCTGCTTTAATGGGCAAAAAAACAGGAAGCGATCTTTCAAAGGGGAAGGCCACTTATCCTTCCGTGTTGGGAGTTGAGGAGTCGAAGAAAAGGGCAAGAGAATTGGTGCGCCTGGCGGTCGACGCTTTAAAGCCATTGGGGCCGGAAGCCGATCCGCTCAGGGAGATTGCTCGTTTCGTTATTGCGAGAGAATATTGATGGATGGACAGGGTGTCAGATCAGTTTTGATCAAATGACTCCATAGGGATTAGAACTTCTTGTGCCTCGCGTAGAATCTCCCTTTCCAAGGTGATCCTGCTCCAACCCAAAACCGAATTGCCGACGACCAGGTCATGGCAAGATAGAGAGTAGCGATTAATGGCAGAACCAAGGCCCACCCTCTGGACTGCTTATAGAACTTCAGGGTTGGCAGATAGCTCAGGATTAATGCTCCAAAGGCACAAGCGGAAATGATCTTTGCACTGGCAACCGGAAAGAACAATCCCGCAACCGGTAACCAGAATACCAGCAGCATGATAGTTGTTGTGCCAATTAGTAACATCGCCGAGTAACGAAGCTGGCAAAAAGCCGTCCGCGCCACCATGTTCCAAATACCCGCCAACTTGTCATAAGATCGCAGGCTGTGAACCGAATGAGTCAAACCAATCCAGGTTCTGTAGCCGAGCGACTTGACTCGCCTCGCCAAGGCACAATCATCGATCAACTCTTTGCGGATAGTCTTGAAACCACCGATTTCCTTGATCAGCCGGGTTTCCAATAAAATACATCCGCCGGCCGCCGCGGCGACACGAGTGAAACTGGAATTGGAGAGACGAAAAGGATAGAGCATCTTAAAGAAGTAGACAAAGGCCGGCATGAGCAATCGTTCCCAGAAGTTGACCATGCGCATTTGGGACATTAAGGAAACAAGGTGAAGATGGTTTCCTTTCAATTTCTGGCGAAGCGCCCCGACAATGCCCGGTCGCAGCTCAATATCAGCGTCCAATAAAAGGGTCAAAGGGGTGTTCATATGGCGAAATCCCTGCTCAAGTGCCCAAAGCTTTCCGCTCCAATCCGCTGGTGGTGATTCACCGGATATGATCCGCAAATTTTGTACGCCCAAGGTTTGTGCTGCGGTGACCGTCCCGTCCGTGGATCGGTCGTCCACCACGACGACTGCAAGATCATTCCCCTGAGACTTCAAGCTTGACAAGGTCGTCCCGATTACTTCGGCTTCATTTCGCGCCGGGATGAGCACGGTAATATCACTCAAATCAGCGTCCGGAGAAGTCGAGGCAGAATCGATAACCTCACGGGTATCCCACGGACGCCAAGGGAGAAGCATGATCGCTAACCAAATGAAAGCCCCGATCGCAGCAAGGTAGTTCCAGCACATGAATATCACCCGGCAAAAAAGAAGCCCCTTTCCTCAAAGGGGCCAAATTCAAATATTCTTGATTCTATGGTGCCCAGGGCCGGACTTGAACCGGCACGGTGGGGGACCACCGAGGGATTTTAAGTCCCTTGCGTCTACCAATTCCGCCACCCAGGCATTATTCTATGTCGTCGGGTCACCAGTGAGTCGCTCGTCGTAAAACAAAAATATAGCTTTTGTTTCACTTTGTCAACTCCATTGGACTAGAAATGTCATCATCTTGACAAAAAAGGTCTGCTCCTCTATATAAATATATTAACTGATCGTCGAAATAGAGTGGGAAAGACCCAGGCAAATGCCTTGGGGGAGAACCAGAGCGGAAGGAATAAAATGAAACTGCCTAAGTTCGAGTTTATCCAACCGCACTCACTACAAGAGGTTTGCTCCATCCTTGGAGAGCATGACAGCAAGGCAGTCCTCTTGGCTGGCGGCACTGCCCTCATGGTTGGCCTTCGCTACAGACTCAGCAAACCCGCCGTTGTGATTGGCCTGAAGGGATTGAAGGCGCTGGATTACGTGCGCCGAAACGGGAGCGGCGGACTTACCATCGGTTCTATGGTCACCTTGGAGACCCTCGAGAAATCCCCCCTTGTCTTAAACGAGTACGCTCCCCTGGCTCAGGCCGCCCAACTTGTGGGTATTCCTTCTATCCGCCATGGGGCCACCATTGGAGGAAACCTCTGTCTTGACACCCGGTGCATCTACTACAACCAGTCCGAGTTCTGGAGAAGCGGGCTAAAGGCTTGTTTCAAGCTGGGAGGAGACGTCTGCAACGCAGTCGAGAAAGGCCGGCGTTGCCAGGCGGTTTACCAGGGTGATCTTGGTCCAGTTCTGATAGCGCTGGGAGCTGAGGTGAAAATCACCTCGGCGAACGGTGAAAAGATAATTCCCTCAGCCGAGTTCTTCACCGGGAGAGGGGAGAAGCCCAATGTTCTGAAGCCCGACGAAATACTGGTAGAAGTCCGGATCCCAACTCCTGGCCACGGGGCTGCCGGGGCTTACGAGAAACTCCGTGTGCGCGAAGGCATGGATTTTCCTATGGCCGGAGTAGCCGTTATGGTGAAGAGGAACCGGAGCGGCACCATCGAACAGGCCAAAATAGTACTGGGAGCGGTCGGGCCTTCCCCAACAGAGGTGCCCAAGGCCGCGGGACTTCTGGAGGGCCACAAGCCTACAGGGGATCTACTTCAGAGCGTGTCCCGAGAAGCGGTGGATAGGGCGCAGCCGGTAGGAAACCTGGCTATGGATGCCGGCTATCGCAGGAAGATGGTGGGAGTGCTTGTAAAGCGGGCACTGCTCCGAGCACTGGCGATGGCCCCGGAGGTCAGGTCTCAATGAATCTTCGTAACCCCTCACTGAAGCGTGGGAAATCTGACGATCCAGCAGGAATGCCTCCGAAAATCTTATCAAGCGGACGGATTATATCTTTGCGGGTAGGGGTAACACTCTCCAGCGACAGCAGAGTACTTGGAGTGTTGGGGGCATTCATTTCGTTCAGAGACAAGCTGCGGTTACCGCTATAAGATTTTCTCCGACACCCCTGCCGGATCTCAGCAAATCCACGGGAGAGTGAGGTATTACGAATCCTCGAGTATTGGAGTCGACATCCTATCCGGCATAAAGGAGAACCATGGGAAGGATTCTCGTTTCACTAAATATAAATGGGCGAGTTGAAAGGCTTGAAATCGCTCCTCACAGCACCCTTTTGGAGGTCATCCGCGATGATCTCCAACTTACCGGGACGAAGTGCGGTTGCGAGGATGGAACTTGCGGTACATGCACGATCTTGCTGAATGGGGCACCCGTGCGTTCCTGTTTACTTCTCGCGGCGGAAGTTGAGGGGCAAGAGATTGTCACCATAGAAGGATTGTCCGACGGAGAGAAGCTGCACCCGGTACAGGAGGCATTCGTCAAATACGGTGGCATTCAATGTGGGTTCTGCAGCCCGGGCATGATCCTTTCGGCCAAGGCGCTGTTGGACAAGAATCCTTCTCCCACGGAGTGGGAAATTCGGCAGGCTATCTCTGGCAATCTGTGCCGGTGCACTGGCTATACCAAGATCGTCGAATCCGTGATGGCCCTCTCCGGTCAGCGAGCCTCATCATTGCAAAAGGAAGGTGTCATTTCAGACTATTCCGTAGTAGGTAAGCGAACGTCTCGAACCGACTCTGTCCCCAAAGCGAAGGGTGAAACCAAGTTCTCCGCCGATCTGTATTTACCAGGCATGCTTTATGCTAAAGTGCTCCGCAGCCCCTACGCCCACGCCAGGATACTGAACATCGACACCAGTCGAGCCGAGAAGCTTCCTGGAGTGAGGGCGATCATCACCGGCAAGGACGCCATACCCTACCGATGGGGCGTATTTGCGTACACCCGGGATATGCAGTTCCTTCCTACGGACAAGGCCCGCTTCTTTGGCCAGGAGGTTGCTGCTGTGGCTGCCATCACCGAAGAAACGGCGCAAGAGGCCGTGGATCTGATCAAGGTGGAGTGGGAGCCTCTGCCGCATGTTCTCGACCCCGAACAGGCCTTGCTGGAGGGTGCTCCTCAGCTTCATGATGACAAACCCGGCAACGTCAGCGTGCGCATTTTCGTAAACGAAGGGAATGTTGACCGGGCTCTTGCCGAGTCTTATCTCGTGCAGGAGGGCCATTTTTCATCTCCAGAAGAGAGCTATTGCCAGTTAGAGAATTACGCCGTCGTGGCCAGCTTTGACAGCACCGGGCTGGACATATGGTGTCCCAACGCGGGCCCCCATATGAAGGCGAGACCACTCAGCAACGCCCTGGGCATGGCGACCTCAGACGTCCGTGTCCGTAAGATCGCCGTCGGTGGACATTTCGGCGGCAGGTCCGAGGTTTCACCTGCGGATTTTATGGCCGCGCTCCTCTCGAGGAAAGCCCGCCGTCCCGTTAAACTGGCCTACACCCGTGAGGAGAACTTCAACTGCGTACGGCAGGTGCACAGCAGTATTACGCACTCCAAAGTGGGAGTCGACGCCGAGGGAAGAATTACCGCCGTCGATATGAAGGTCATCATGGACGGTGGAGCTTATGCCAGCACCGGCCCGATCGCTGCCTCGGTCGCCTACATTATGATTGAAGAGGCCTACAAATTCGCCAATCTGCGCTATGAGGCCATCCGGGCCTATACCAACAAACCCCCTCGCGGAATGTACCCGCATCACCCCCGCACGACCTATGCTGGATTGGAGCTGCAGCTCGATGCCCTTGCCGAGAAACTCGGAATGGACCCCCTCGAATTCAGGATCAAGAACGCCGTCCACGAGGGCTACGTTACTCCTACCAGGACGGTGATCACCTCCTGTGCCGAAGTTGAAACCATGCGCATGGCCACGGAGAAGGCTGGCTGGAAAGAGAAACGAGGCCATTTAGCGCCTTATCATGGCATAGGCATGGGCTGCGGCGCGATGATCAGCGGATTTCCGATGGGCATCCGCGGAGGATCCGCAGCCTTTGTACGGTTCAATGAGGATGGCGACGTCACAGTGATTTCTGGAGTGATGGATAACGGACAAGGCAACGACAGTATGATTGCTCAAATCGCTGCCGAGGAGCTGGGAATCCCGCTGGACCGAATCAAAGTCGTTACTGGGGATACCAGTGTGACTCCGTCTGATCAAGGAGCTTACTCCCAAGCTTCCACACTGATTTCCGGCGGCGCAGTCAAAGCCGCGGCCGCCGACGCCAAGGAACAGCTCTTGGAGGTCGCTGCCCAAATGCTGGAGACCAAAAAAGATGACCTGGTAGGGCGTGATGGCCGCATTTTCATCAGGGGAGTACCGGAGAGATCTGTCGATATCGCTAAAGTGGCGAGGACCGCTCTGGCGCAGAATCGTGCGATCTTAGGGCGTGGCGACCGTTGGCCCGACGCCGATCCCAAGCGGGACTGGATCAAAAACCCCCGTGGGCAGGTAGCCTCCGCATTTTCCTTTGGCACGGCAGTGGCCGAGGTGGAGGTGGATCCAGAAACAGGCAAAGTGAAGCTACTCAACATGGTTGCGGCCCATGACTGCGGCTATCCTATCAACCCTCTGGCTGTTGAACAACAGATCCAACGCTCCGCAATGGAGGCGGGTCCACAGGGTGTGCTCATGGAGAAACATATATGGACCAGCAGAGGGCAGAACCTTAATGCCAACTTTGCCGACTACTGGTTCCCGCTCTCCACAGATGTGCCCAACATCGACCCTATCGTCGTGACCTCCAACGATCCCTTTGGGCCGTTTGGCGCCAAAGAGGGAGGCTTGTCCATTTCCGTTGCCATGATCGGAGCTGTTGCCAATGCCGTGCAGAATGCCATCGGCGTTATGCCCAAGGAGCTTCCTGTTACACCCGAAGTGGTGCTGCACATGTTGGAGGAGAAGAAGTCTATCAAATGAAAGTTCGCAGGCCTTTTCTATAATAAGTGACATTGGAGACTCTTCTCTGATATACCATTCCTGGGTAAAATCCTTGACCTCTCCTTTTGCAAAATCCCGTAGCGCCCTTCTCATATCCTTTGGCTCATCGCTGAGTTGAAAATCCATCTTTATTGAAGATAGTTCTTTGAAGCTCCGGGCTCCTTCTTGACATACAACTCCATTTTCCGTATATTTGACTTGCCCTCGCTAACTGTATACTGTATACGGTCGAAAAGTACGGGACGGAGGCATGAAGCTTCTCGCTGGAGTTCTTACCCAAAGAAATTATAACCCTTAAGGAGGAAATGAGAATGCAGGCATTAGTATTAGGCGGAACGGGGGGTATGGGTCAGGGAGTCGCCCGGGACCTCATTAAGCAGGAGCAGATTAAGAAAGTCATTTTAGGTGACATCAATACAGACCCAGGTAGAGTGCAAGATAAGTTGCGCGCCAGTGGAAAGGTATCACTCAGTAAAATCGATGTGAACGATCACAACGGCTTGGTCAGAGTAATCAGGGATGCTGACGTTGTCATCAACTGCGCAGGACCATTCTACAAGACGGCTGTGGCAGTAGCCAGGGCAGCTGTTGAAGCGAAGGTCAATTATATAGATATTTGCGATGACTATGAGGCGACTGACATTCTTTTTGCTTCTGATATTGATCGCGCTGCCAAAGAAGCAGGAATAACCGTCTTAACAGGAATGGGATCTGATCCGGGAACAAACAACGTAATAGTCAAGTGGTATGCAAATCAACTGGATCGTGTTGACGAGATCGCCTTATTCTGGGTAGTGAGTATCGCCGAACTCGCGGGTGCAGCCTGGGATCATAGCCTCCATATGACTTTAGGTAAAATCCCCCAATACTTGGATGGTAAGCTTGAATATGTAGATGGTGGTACTGGCGAGGAGACGGCTGAATTCCTTGAACCCCTTGGCACCTGTCAGGTTCGCTATGTGGGTCATCCACAGCCGCTCACAATACCACGGTATATAAAAGGGGTGAGAAGGGTGGTTATCAAAGGCGCGCTCATACCGTCATGGGTAGACCAGCTCATTAGAGAGCAGAGAGAGACAGGTTTTCTCAGTAAGGAGCCGGTAGAGGTGAACGGGACTAAAGTAACACCCTATGATCTGACTTTGCAGCTTTGGGGTGCCATTCCCAATAATAGAGATAAGGGACCCTTCGCTTCCGGCTTGAAAGTGATCGTAAAGGGGGAGAGAAAAGGGAAACAGGTGACATTCACTGCCGACATAGTGGGCAGGATGGCACCCGGAACAGGACTTCCCGCCTCTATCGCAGCCCTAATGCTGGATGCTGGCGATGTTACGGTGAAGGGAGTGGTAGCCCCGGAAGGGTGCATCGATCCGGGAAAATTCCTTGCAGCATTACGAGAAAGGGGCGCCAAAATACATCAAACGGAAACGATAAAGTCTATGCTCGGACTTTAGCCTGGACCAGACATGTCAAAGGGAGAATCTCTATGAAAAACATTGATAAACTAAACAATGCGAGAAGTCTGGAACTTTTTGAAGAGGCAAAGAAATTTGTTCCCGGCGGAGTCCTGGGTGCCAGAAAACCCAGCGATTTTATCGAAGGAGAATATCCCATCTTTCTTGAATATGGAAAGGGCAGCAGATTAACCGACGTTGATGGAAATGAATATATCGACTTCCTCTGTGGCTATGGGCCGATTATCCTGGGCTATAGAGAAGAAGAAGTTGATGAAGCTGTGATTAAGCAAATAAGAGACAAAGGTTTCTGCTTCACACTCACACAGAGGTATCAGAATCAGCTGGCGAAAAAACTCAGCGAACTCGTCCCCTGTTCAGAAATGAGCATTTTTTTAAAGACCGGTTCCGATGCCACGACGGCGAGCATTCGTATTGCGAGGGCATACACAAACCGGATCAGGGTTATGCGGTGCGGCTACCACGGCTGGCATGACTGGTGTGTTGAGATGAAAGGGGGCATTCCTGAAAAGTTCTACGAGGATGTACATGAATTCCGTTACAACAATCTCAATCAGCTCGAGGACTTGATGGCAAGATATGGCGATCAGACAGCTGCCATCATTATGACTCCTTTTGGGCATCACCTCCATCAAAGGATGGAAGAACCCAAACCCGGGTTCCTTGAAGGCGTAAGAGAAATCGCTACCAAGTATGGCGCAGTGTTGGTCTTTGATGAAGTCCGAACCTGTTTCAGGCTCAGAATGGGTGGAGCGCAAGAACTTTATGGAGTTACCCCCGATTTGACGGTCCTTGGAAAAGGAATGGCCAACGGATATGCCATAAGTGTCGTTACCGGAAAAGCTGAAGTGATGATGGCTGCAGCACAGAAGCTTTTTATATCTTCTACTTTCTTCCCAAACAGTGACGGTTATATTGCCGCTCTGAAAACAATTGAAATTCTGGAACGTGACCATGTCCTTGACAAAATATGGGAAAAAGGCGGCCGTTTTCTGAAAAAAGTCCAGGGCGTCATTAACAAGTATGACGTCGGAGCCGAGTTAAGCGGTGTTGCACCCATGTTTTTCATCACCTTCAAGAGGGATGAAGCGAATACCCAAAAAGCCAGACGCGATGATTTTTACACTCAGCTTATCCGCAGAGGCATCTTTTTAACCCCACACCATCATGGATATATTTGCTACAGACACACGGAACAAGATCTGGACAGTACGGCTAAAGCCATCGATGAAGCTCTGGCCTATGTAAATGAAAAACATCAAACAAAATAACCTTAAATTTTAAAGATAAAAAATGAAGAATGGCCCTTCTTTCCGAGGGAGGGCCATCACCAGTAGCATCAAAAAGGAGAGGCTTATGGTACCGCATGTAGATGTTTTCAAATGTCCGGGTTTGGGACATGTATTCGGGAAAGTCCAGAGCATATTATTGGTTTAGCGAACAATAAGGGAGCGATTTTGACCGATCTCTGTGCGGAATGCGGAATCTGAACCTTTGCCTGTCCCTTCGTCTCCGTTATAAATGAACTTCCCAATGGTGGCTATGAGACCTGTAATATCATGCATTTCTCAAAGAGATAATGGTTAAGAACCCAGGAGTTCACGTGGACATCTGCCAAGAAAGAAGTTCGGCCGAAGGAGTTGAAAAAAATATCCATGAAAAGATGAAGACGAAAGGTTACCCGTTCATTGGTAGATTGAGACCTTTTAGGGGTTGTAAATTTGCCTTCGTTCATCCTGAAAATGTGAACGGGGTTCTTCTCGAACTTTTCGACTATCCTTGGAACGAATTCAAGAAAAAATGATGGAATTGACCAAAGTTCCCTTTGATTTAAATGTTACCCTGGTTTCCCAGGGTGCCATTTTTTTATTTCGTAATCCATTTCGAATAGATAAAAATACCTTGACAGTCCAATTAATTATTGATATTTGAAAATCTAATCTTTAAGAAATAAAGGTTGAGATCAAAAAGGCAAAAAGAAGAAAGGAGGTGACCAGGGGTGATCACGGAATAAAAGTTCTTGGTGGTATCTTTGAATTCTTTTTCCAATGGAAGGAGGAGATTATGAAGGAGTTTAAAGTTTTTCTTAGAGAAGACGAAATTCCAAAGCAATGGTACAATATTCAACCAGACTTGCCCACCCCCCTGCAACCGCCCCTCCACCCAGGGACAAGGCAACCGATCGGCCCTCAAGACCTTGCCCCTGTCTTTCCCATGAATCTAATAGAACAGGAAGTCAACACCAAGGATCGGTGGATTGATATCCCCCAAGAGGTGATGGAAAAACTCCTCATCTGGAGACCTACTCCTCTTCGTCGGGCTTATGCATTAGAAAAAGTCCTGGAAACACCCGCCAGGATTTATTACAAGGATGAAGGGGTGAGCCCTCCGGGAAGCCATAAACCGAATACGGCCATTGCACAGGCTTATTACAACAAAGTTTTTGGCATCAAACGGATTGCAACCGAGACAGGAGCAGGGCAATGGGGAAGCGCACTCAGTTTTGCCTGCTGTCTCTTCGGATTGGAGTGTAAGGTCTATATGGTCAGGATCAGTTATGATCAAAAACCTTATCGCCGTTTGATGATGAATACCTGGGGAGCCAACTGTGTTCCCAGCCCGAGCAAAGACACCCAGGCGGGGAAAAAGATTCTGGAGGCGCACCCGGATTCTCCTGGAAGTCTCGGGATTGCCATCAGCGAGGCTGTTGAAGATGCCGTCACGTCAAAAGACACCCGATACTCTCTTGGAAGTGTCTTGAACCATGTCCTCATGCACCAAACGATCATCGGTCTCGAGGCCAAGAAGCAGTTAGAGAAATTTGGAGAGAAAAAGGTCGATATCATCACCGGGTGTGCGGGTGGAGGAAGCAACTTTGCTGGCCTCGCCTTTCCTTTTGTCCTGGATAAGATCAATGGTGCCAAGATTACCATTATTCCCGCAGAACCAACTTCTTGCCCCACGATGACGAGAGCACCATTTGTCTATGACTTTGGAGATAACGTAGGAATGGCACCCATGGTTCCGATGTACAGTCTCGGACATTCCTTTATCCCGGCACCCATCCATGCGGGAGGACTTCGCTATCATGGTATGGCTCCTCTCGTGAGCCAGCTGATCATTGAAGGATTGCTTGAGCCGCGAGCTTATAATCAACTGGAATGCTATGCAAACGCGGTTCTCTGGGCGAGAACCGAAGGTTTCATCCCCGCACCTGAGACCAGTCATGCTATATCTGTAGTGGTTGAAGAAGCGAAGAAGGCGAAGCAAGAGGGAAAGGAAAAAGTCATCCTTCTCAACTGGAGCGGCCACGGCATCATGGATCTGGGTGGTTATGAATCTTATTTCAGCGGAAAACTCGTTGACTACCCATTGCCAGAGGAAGAGATGAGGAAATCCCTGAAGGATATTGAAGGATGGCCAAAACCGAAGATCATGAAGAAAGGAAAAGTCGTCGGATAAATGATAGAATCCTACGGGCCTGTTAGACCCGTAGGATTTTTTATTGAACGAGCTTGTACCAAATTCCTCAAAGTCTACCGAAGCACCCATGATTGAAGAACATGATGCCCTCATCATCCGCTGCCCTCAATTAGGCGGCGAAGTCCCCTTCCGGTATTGTCGAACCGTTAACGAAGATCTTCCATGCCGAAAAATTATGGTTTGCTGGGAATTTAGAATTGAGATATCAAAATTCCTGGGCGAACATTATTCCATTGACCAAATCCAATGTGCCTTGACACCTCCGACCAAGACGAGGCTTGATACCATTCTCGAACTCATCGAAAAAGCGAAAAAGATAGAAGAAGAAGGAGAGTGACCCGATGGTGATCTCCGATCGGTTAAGAAATATTAAACCATCTGGGGTGAGGCGAATCTTTGATCTGGCACGCCAGATGAAGGATCCCATCAATCTTAGCATTGGGGAACCCGATTTTGATATCCCGGAACCTCTCAAAGAGGAAGGCATTGCATGGATCAAAAAGGGGTTCAACAAATATACTCCCACACAGGGTATCCCTGAATTGAGGGAAAAGATCGCCTCCCATCTGAAAAAGAAGGGGGTATATTTCGAGGAGGTTATGGTCACAGCGGGCGTGACCGGCGGTCTTCTCCTGGCCAGCCTTGCCCTCATCAACCCGGGTGATGAAGTCATCATCCCCGATCCATTTTTTGTGATGTATGAGTACCAGGTTCTTCTGATGGGAGGGGTTCCTGTCTTCGTCGATACCTATCCTGACTTCCGACTGAGGGAGGAAGAATTCGTTAAGAAATTATCGAAGAAGACGAAGTTTATTATCATCAATAGTCCAAATAATCCGACTGGAGCCATCTTTCCAAAGGAAGATCTGATGAGGGTGGTCAGGATCGCCCGGGAAAGAAATCTTTTAATTCTCTCCGATGACATATACGATAACTTTGTTTTCGATGCCCCTTCCTGTCCCTGTATCGGACAATTCTATGAGAACACATTAACTTTTGGCGGATTCTCAAAGGGTTGGGGAATGACTGGATGGAGACTGGGTTATGCGGCCGGCCCTAAGGGGATCCTCCAACAGATGATTACCCTTCAGCAATATACATTCTCCAGTGTTAACTCCTTTGGTCAGAAAGCAGCGACCAAGGCCTTGGACTTCAGTGTGGAGAGTTATATTGCAGGATACAAAAAGAAAAGAGATTTGATCTACAACGGGCTAAAAGGAAAGTTTAATGTCCAAAAGCCAGAAGGTGCTTTTTATATCTTTCCGGAGGTCCCGGGAGGAAACGCAGAGGCCTTTGTAGAAAAAGCCATTCAGCAGAATCTCTTTATTGTGCCCGGTAGCGTCTTTTCCAAAAGAAATACCCATGTCAGGATCTCATTTGCCGCATCAGATGAAACTCTTCAGAAAGGAATTGAGGTCCTTCATCGAATCAGTTAAAATTTGGTTTATTAGGGTTAGAATAGAGAAAAACCGACGTAGGTCGATTTGTACATAGTCGATGAGGTGAGGATGTTGGAGGGAGAAAAAAGGGTTTTACTTGGAAATGAAGCTATCGCCAGGGGGATCGTGGAGAGCGGATGCCAATTTTTTGCAGCCTATCCAGGAACTCCCAGCTCAGAAATCCTCCCTGCTGTGGTCCATTACAAAAAGGAAAATAACCTGGACATTTATGTCGAATGGTCCACCAACGAAAAGGTAGCTTTTGAAAACGCATTGGTGGCCTCCTACACGGGGAAGCGAGCTGCTGTGGCCATGAAGCAGGTGGGGCTAAATGTGGCCACCGATCCACTGATGAGTGCAGCCTATATTGGGACGATAGGAGGCTTTGTCATCATCAGTTGTGACGATCCTGGACCTTATTCGTCTCAGACCGAACAAGATACTCGCTTTATGGCTATGTTTGCAAAGGTCCCTGTTTTCGATCCAGCCAATCCAAAAGAAGCCCAGCAGATGTTACCCATCGCCTTTGAACTTTCCGAAAAATATCAGATTCCCGTCATCCTCCGTCCTGTGTTGAGGGTCTCCCATGCCCAGCAAACGATCACTTTCAATCCCATTACCAAAATGGAAAGAAAAGCCGACTTTCCACACAACCCACAGCGATGGAGTGCAACACCCCGATATCGATTCGTCCTCCATAAACAGCTCAACATCAAGCTCCAAAAAATTGCTGAAGAGCTGAGTTCCATGACCTCTCTCAATTTCGTTGAGAATGATCGGGAGAAGGCAGTTTTGGGAATCATCGCTGGTGGAATTGGTTATGCCATAGCTCGGGATGTTCTTCCAGAACTGGGCCTACAGAAAGATATACCTATCCTCAAAATAGGAACTCCCTTCCCCTTTCCCACTGAGGTGGTGGAGGCATTCATCCAGAAATGCGATCATGTCCTGATCCTCGAAGAAACTGAACCGGTTATCGAGCTTCAAATACGGGACAAGTCAAAAATCACTGGAAGATTAGACGGAAGGATTCCCGACGAAGGAGAAATGCTTCCCGAAGTCATTACCGAGGTAATCTCTGATCTGTGTAAAAAGTTCTCC
>CAWHBU010000008.1:0-75026 GCA_963827685.1 uncultured delta proteobacterium
TGTCTGGGGCCAAGTACGAGTGCTATTGTTGGAGCTGCGCGCGCCCGAAAAATCCCGGTGCTCAGACTTAATTCCGGCAGTCTTGTCATGTTTGGATACGGCTGTCGCCAGCGTCGCATCCTTGCTTCTGAGACCGATCAAACCAAGGCGATTGCCGAAGAGATTGTCCAGGATAAACAGGTAACCAAAACGCTTTTGAAGGCAGTGGGTGTTCCGGTGCCGAAAGGGCCGGATCGTACATAATGAAGAAGATGCTTGGGCGGCGGCGAGTGAAATTGGTCTGCCGGTGGTAGTCAAACCGCTTGATGGCAATAAAGGACGAGGTGTTTCCGTGAATCTCATGTGCCAGAAAGAGGTCATTACCGCCTATACCTCCGCAGCCTCCGAAGGATCTTCTGTCCTGGTTGAGAAATTTATTCCCGGGCAGGATTATCGTCTGTTAGTGGTGGGAGATCGATTGGTTGCTGCGGCGCGGAGGGAACCTGCTCACGTGATTGGGGATGGAACTCATACGGTTTCGGAGCTGATCGAAAAGGAGAATGAAAACCCTCTTCGGGGCAATCACCACGCGCTTCCCCTGAGTAAAATTCCCCTCGATTCGGTCTCAATGGCGGTGCTCGCTGAACAGGGGCTTACCGTGCAGTCAATACCTCCCGCGGGGACGATGGTTCTAATTCGCCGCAATGGTAACCTCAGCACCGGGGGAACTGCTGTTGATGTGACCGATGAGGTCCATCCTGAGGCGGCCACGGCAGTGGTTGATGCCGCGCGGGTGGTTGGTTTGGATGTGGCGGGGGTCGACCTGGTTGTTTCGGACATCGGTCATCCGCTTGGAGAACAGGGAGGCGCAGTCGTGGAAGTTAATGCCGCTCCTGGCTTACGGATGCACACCCAACCTTCTCACGGGATCGCGAAGGCCCGTGGGGGAGGCAATCATCTCCACGTTGTTTGCTGAAGGCCAAACCGGAAGAATTCCAATCGTTGCCGTAACCGGCGTAAACGGCAAGACCACGACGACTCGGTTTATCGCCCATATCCTCAACAGCAGTGGTCTTAAGGTGGGAATGGCTTGCACTGACGGGGTTTATATAGACGGTCGCCGTATTGACAATGAGGATTGCAGTGGGCCTCAAAGCGCGCGGGGAGTTTTGTTGAATCCGGTTGTCGAAGCCGCTGTTTTGGAAACGGCACGAGGCGGTATTCTCCGTGAAGGGTTAGGATTTGATTTTTGTGATGTCGCGGTAGTAACCAATATCGGCCAAGGAGACCATCTCGATCAGTACGACATCGACACCGTGGAAAAACTGGCGGTGGTAAAAAGAACGGTAGTAGAAGCGATTTTACCCGAGACGGGTACCGCGGTGTTGAATGCTGCCGATCCTTTGGTGGCAGCGATGGCACCCCACTGTCCGGGCCGGGTAGTATTTTTTGCCTGCAACTGTGGCCACCGGGTTATTGTGGAACACCGCCGCAAATCCGGCCGTGGGGTCTTCATGTGACATGACGCTGTTATCCTTGCCGACGGAGATCACGAGCAGCACCTGGTCTCGCTTGACTGTGTCCCTCTTACCCTTGATGGCAGAGTGCGATTCCAAATCGAAAACGCATTGGCGGCAATCGCGGCGGCGTGGTCTTTGGAGATCCCCCTGGAAAAAATCGTGGCCTCGGTAGCATCCTTTACCGCTGATATCAACAACGTTCCGGGCCGGTTTAATCTGGTTAAACTCAATGGCGCTACCATGGTCGTTGATTATGGGCATAATGCCTCGTCATTAGAAGCTATTATCGAGGCTCTTGATAATTTCTCGTCGCCCCATCGGGCCATTGTTTACTCCACCGCAGGCGACCGGCGTGATTCCGATATTATTCTTCAAGGATTACTCCTTGGTGAAGCATTTGACTCGGTTATTCTCTATGAGGGTCATTATATGCGGGGGCGGGAAAAAGGAGAAATTATCAGTTTGTTTCGCAAGGGCATGAACGGCACGGCGCGGGCCAAGGAAGTCAAGGAGGTTTATGGTTCACTCAACGCGATCGACCAGGGTCTGCGGTTTTTGCGTCCCAACACCTTAGTGGTGATTCAGGCAGATGTTGTTGACGAAACCATAGCGCATCTTCAAAATTACCTCAGTGCTTATCCGCATCCTGCATGAAAGGTCACGATCTCTCTCGTGTTCTCGATCAGGTCATTTCAGCATAAAAGAAGGAGCGTCATCAGGTGTCGGAGAATAAGGACTTCCCGGTCGAGTTCCATGCACAGATAAATGGTCTCTTAAGTGAGGGTGAGATTCCCTTAGCCTGGTTTGCGCCGGACTTAGACAACCGTCTCCATTATGTCTATGGCTTAGTGGGCCTCACCAACCGCGCGCTGATCAGCATTCAACCTCAGTCTCAGGCAAAGCATCATGCTTTTTCACCATCATTTATTTCAAAGTTTTTGAGAAGGACAAAAAAAGGGAACGCGCCTCGATAGCGATAGAGTTTTCAAGACCTGGTCACTCCCTTCAATCGTCTCGTTACGGACTACTGAACACAAAGGAATTGGAACCCTTCATCTCCTCGATACCTCTCATCTGCTTTTCCAGTGGACATTCACCACCAGTCAAAAAGTCCACGCGCATCGTCTGGTAGAACGTTTTCTGGGCCTTAAGGAAAACGATAAAGAAAAAGCTGCCCCGACCGCATCCTTACCGGAAACTACTACGGGGGTACCGCGTGATGGAGAACACGCGGTATTGTTGGACTACGCTCCTGCGGCGGCTCCTCCGCCGGCGCGATCGTTATTCCGGTTGTTTAAATTTGCCCGGCCGTGGACCCGCATGATCATCTTAGGCTTTCTGCTGAGCGTGGGCAGTATCGCCGCTGGTCTGGTACCACCCTATATTACCATGCCGCTTCTTGATAAAGGCCGGATTCCTTACCAGAGCGGGAAGACGGTGGATTTCCATCAGGTGGGATGGTACCTCTTCGGTTTGGCAGGCGCTTCGCTCCTTGCCTGGCTTCTCGGCTGGGCGCGCACCTATGCTCTGGCATGGGTCAGCGAGCGCGTCAGCGCCAACTTAAGAACCATTACCTATACTCATTTGCACCGCTTATCAATAGAGTTTTTCGGGGAGTAACTCAACCGGTGACCTTATTTCCCGGGTCAGTACTGATAGCGACCGTATTTGTTATTTCTTGTCCGTCTATTTAATGGAGTTTGGCTCTGATGTGTTGATGATCATAAAAAAAATCATTATTTTATGATTAATCCTTTTCTGGCACTGGTGATGCCTTCCCGCCCGTTTCCTTTGATCATGTGGCTTACCCATCGGGTAAGAACGATTCTCCGTCGTGGTTTTTCCCTGGGAAGTCGGGCGTGGGCTTAACACCACGAGCGTGCTGGCGGACACGATTCCCGGCATTCGGGTGGTTAAGGCATTCGCTCAGGAACAGCGTGAAATTGACCGATTTCAGGAATGCAATACGCGGGTTCTCCAGGCTAACGATCGTATCAATACTACTTGGTCTTTTTTTGGGCCGATGGTGACTTTGCTCACGGATGCGGGTTTGCTGGTTGTTTGGATTTTTGGAGCCTGGCAGGTTTTTCAGCACCACATTACGGTGGGTGTTCTCACCGCTTTTCTGGCGTATATAAGCCCGCTTTTATGCGCGGTTAGAAGCGATGATCAAAATGGTTTCAGCGGTACAGCGTACTGCCGCGAGCGCGCACCGGGTGTTTGAAATTCTGGATCGAGTGCCGAGTGTTCCTGAGGTTGTTAATCCGATCGTTCCCGGATGATTCCGCGGCGAGATCGAATTTTCCCATGTCGGGTTTCGTTATGGCAGCCGCCAGGTAATTGATAACGTGAATTTAAAGATCCCGCCGGGAGAGATGATTGGTTTGGTTGGGCCCACGGGCGCCGGCAAAAGCACTTTGATTAATTTAGTGTGCCGGTTCTATGATGTCTCCGAGGGCGCGCTTATGGTTGATGGTACTGACATCAGACGGTTTTCCATCGAAGGATACCGGCACAATATCGGGATCGTTCTGCAGGAATCTTTTTTATTTTACGGGACCATTGCCGAGAATATCGCCTATGGGAAGCCCGATGCCACGCGAAGCGAAATTATCAAGGCGGCACGAGCTGCCTGCGCGCAAGAGTTTATTCTCAGACTTCCCGATGGCTACGATACCTTGGCGGGCGAACGCGGTCAATTTCTCTCCGGAGGCGAGCGCCAGCGAATCGGCATTGCCCGGGCGCTTCTTATTGATCCGGCTATACTCATCCTTGATGAGGCAACCTCTTCCGTAGATGTGGAAACGGAGAAAGAGATTCAACGGGCGCTTGAAAATCTGGTTCAGGGCCGGACAACTATAGCGATTGCTCACCGCTGAGCACCCTCCGGCGTGCCGACCGTTTGGTTGTCATCGAACGTGGTCAAATCATTGAAGTTGGTCGTCATGCTGAGTTGCTTGAAAAACGAGGGTCGTATGCCCGGTTGCATCGGGTAAACCTGGAAATGGCCCAATCAATGGCACAGTAATGAAAGGAATTTTTGTGTGAAAAATTCTTTTGAGAGAGATGACGAGCACCACGAGAAGAAGGATAATGTGAATCTGAAAGAAGGTTTTTCTCTTTCCCGGGATTCTTTGGGCCGGTTGGTGCTTTGTATCATGAGGGGCGGGAGCACATTGATGTGAAGCCAATCCGCATATTCCCGATTTCCGATCCGGAACACTGGGTTTCCCTTTGTGACGCTGATGGTAATGAAGTGATCTGCATAGAGGATTTAAATCAACTTCCCGGCCAGGTTCGTCAAATACTGTCGGAAGAATTGGGTGTTCGCGAATTTCTTCCGATCATTAAAAAGATTATGGGGATATCATCGCGCTTTGAACCATCGGAGTGGCAGGTTGAAACCGACCGGGGTGAGACCTGTTTTATCCTCAATGATGAAGATGATATCCACCGGCTGAGCACCTACCGGATTCTTATTATTGACGCCCACCGAATCCGATACCTTATCCCGGATATGCGCCGACTCGATTCCGCCAGCCGCCGAGTCCTTGCCCACTACATTTAACCCTCAGTTCATGAACTTTATCCTTTGGATTACCGTGTTGATGAGGCACATAGTCAGCAATGGTTACATGCCGCAGCGGTCACCTGCCCATGAGGGAAAGTTAGCGGGTACCTATTTCATGATCAGATTATTCTTTACGTCTCTGACCCCTTTGACGCTCCGGGCGATCTGCCCCGCTTTAGTAACGGCCTTTTGCGAATCCACGAAGCCGCTCAGCTGAACGATGCCTTTGTAAGTTTCGACACTGATCTCGAATGACTTGAGAAAATCATCAGCTGCAATCAGAGATTTTACCTTGGTGGTGATGACCGAATCGTCAACGTATTGACCGGTGCTTTCATGTTTGCGTGACGAGACACAGGCCACAAAAGCGGCGATCAGAAGAAGAAGGATAAAATAGCGAATGAAGATAGTTTTTTTTTCATATGGATTACTCCTTTCTGTTAATCAAAGGTTAGCATAAACTTCTATACAAGCTAAGTTATCATGCCTTCTCACTCTAACCTGCCGGAAGCCGAGATCCCGAAGAAATTTTTTTTCCACCCGCTTTTCCCAGCGTAAAACGTACCCCTGGGGGAACTGCGAGGCCAGGCAGGCCATTGCAGGTAAACCTCTGGTTGGAAGGCCTATTTCTCTCGACAATTCAGTAATCTCATTTTTTCTGAACCTGGCCGCGATAAGCGGACTCCTAATACCGGCTTACTTTGGCGCATTCGGTCTGCATTGTTCTCATAAAACCATGAAAACCCTCGCTTGTAAGACACCCATTTTCTTTTAACTTCGATTATCTTTTTTATGGTTGATAGTGTTCATTCTTTTATTCATTTAAGGCAGCAAGAAGTCAAGAATAAGAATAGGTTTTGCCTTGTTCCTGGGAGTTAATAACCTTAGGACACCCCCTCCCTCTAACCAATTTTTTGAACAATGAACCCTGCTAAAACAGGGGGGTTAGGCTAAAAGAAGAACAAAACAAAAACTCCAGAGCTGTTTCATGTTGGACCCAGAGGTTCTTTTATGTAATTTTAAAATAGTTGTAATAAACTAATTAAAAGTATGAAATCCATTTACTGTATCAACTAAAATACATGCACCTCGAATGACCTATTGACCATAAACATTGAGGTAGGAGGGGGGCAAGATAAAATGGACGAAAAGATTTCGGCTATAACAAGAAGTTTGGTATGCATATTAGCGTTAAACACACTTTCTTTTTTTCTCTTATAATAATCATTATAGTTTTATTTTTTTATTCGCCTAGTTACTTAATTTTTAAGGACTCCTCCTGTTAAATCCGATGCTGTTATTCTTCTATTATGTCCAGATTATAAAGTAAGGAAAGAAGAGGCTTACCGGTTGGATCAGTGATGGTTACACAAATACTTTAATTATTCCTGCCCAAAAGAAAATTTTTAATATTACTATTAAAGGGAACTTATCTCTTTTGCAACAAAGTCTTGCAGACAAAAACAGTTTAACTCCAAAAAGGGAAGGTAACCAAAGTCATCGATTTTATGAAAACACCCACCTTGAACTGATAGCTAGCAAAGCTATGATGGATAGTTTAGATTTTACCTCAGCTATTTTTGTGAGCTCACCTTATCATTTGAGAAGAATCAAAATAATGGCCGGTAGAGTTTTTACAGGAAAGACATACAAATTATCGTTTGCTTCACCGCGCTTTCAAAAGAAAGAAAAAATCTTATGGGGGATTAACAAAAATGATCTGAAAATGATAGTTAGTGAATACCTAAAAATAGTCTGGTTTTTAATTTATGAAGCATTTTGCAGATAGGCTCTTCTCTCTTTGGCAATTTATTGTCAGTTTAGTCTCTGAAATAAATTAGTTGATTTTAAGTCTGAAAGGTTTTAATATTTTTTTTGCAATTGCAAAACAATCCCTGAATCCAAAAAGAAGACTCAGGGATATAATTGGAGGAGAGAGGGTTAATGATTCCGTGAGATAAAATAGGCCGGATTGCCCAAGAGGGATGATCGGGCTTTTTAGTTTATTGATTTTAAGGGGGGAAATGTGGATTAGGTGATAAGCAAGTAATAAACAGACAACAGTTTGGCATAAGCCTGATTCGTGAAGTAATTAAGGATTGTTAGACGAAACGGCGCATAACAAAGCATCATAAAAGGTTCGTGCCTTACGGCAATCATCCAAAATTCTTGCTTTCCAAAAACCTGTTTTTCTGGTAATGCTATTTGTCGCCTCTGTGGAAAAAGACGACAGAAAGTATTCCGACTTCCTGAACCTTTCACCTAAAAAAAATTATAGATGGTGTAGCATACAAGTGCAAATCATAACAGGCCTGTTCTGGGCTAAGCCATCGATTTATAGCAGACATTGAAACTTCTGCGATATCGTAATGTCTGCTCTAATTGAGATCAGAGATTAGGTCATACGCAGCAACAGGCCCAAGTCCAGATTAAGCGGCTCCCTATGTAATAAACAATATTGTAAGGGGACCTGTTTATATACTATAATGCTATCCAACGTTATGCAGTTGGCAAAGGATAATGATTGCCACCAGCGAAAGGAGGGGATGATGAATATGTTTCCAGTCATTTTCGGCACGCTCACATTTATTTCCACAATAGCTTGGCGGGTTGTTTGCTGTCCGGTACAGAAAGAGATTCGGGATACTTGCGGCTTTTGCGGCCGGGGTTCTTATAGCAGTGTCATTTTTCGATCTGCTTCCGGAGGCTTTCAGGACTGGCTACGAATGCCGGGATAGCACTTGAGCAGGTCATGTATGTAACCGCTGTAGGTTTCATATTTCTCCTCATACTCGAACGCTATTTTTCTGTTCACAGGGTATGCCTTTCTGACGGGTCATGCACGAATGTGCGTCACCCTAAGGGAGGGTTTTTCGCGGCTGCTGAGCTTTCTGCTCACAGCTTCATGGACGGATTGGCAATCGGAATAGCATTTCAGCTGGATTTCCATGTTGGTATAATAGTGGCATTTGCAGTAATAGCCCATGATTTTTCGGATGGCCTTAATACAGTAGCCGTCATGCTAAAATCAGGAAAGTCCTTGAGGTCTTCGTTTAAGATGCTCTTGCTGGATGCCATTGCTCCCGTGTTGGGTGTATTATCCACCCTGGTCATCGGGATCCCCGAGAATTATCTCATATTGTTCCTGCCGTTCTTTGCCGGGGGATTCCTGTATTTGGGATCTTCAGATCTGCTTCCACAAGCTCATGAAAAGAGTGCATCCGCTGGTTTCCATAACATTCACGCTTTTGGGGTTCCTGCTGATTTTTGTGATCACAAGATTACTGGGAGTTTAGAGTAGAAAAAACCTCGGAGGGAGGCCCCTACGTCATCTTCACTTCCTCTTACTCTTCTCAGGGGCTCCAATGACTTTGCTTGCATTGAAATCTGATCTAATCCATCGGGGCATCCTGGAAAACTCGTGATCTATGCCCAATTGTGACAGCTTCTGGTAAACAAAATGCTCTTTGATTTCAATCCGTTGTGTTGTCGAAATCGCATTTGCCAGATCGCCTGAGCCTTTCCTTCGACCTTCTCCATGAGCTTTACAAAGGTGATCCGAATATTTGAAATAAGATAGTATTTCCATAGGCTCAACTTGTTCGGTTTTGCATCCTGACGAGTATATTTCTTCCAGAAATCATAATGTTTCAGTTCATCGTCCGAAATTTGTTTTAAGACGCTTTTGTTATGAGAATCCATCGCCGATTGTGACAGCTTCTGGTAAACAAGATGCTCCGTGATTTCACTCTTTTGCGCATCTAAAATCACATTTTCTATTTTCTTTTTCTACCATCTTTTGAAATTAACCCTCCCTCAGGAATTGAGCCGTCTCCTCGGGAAAGGAAACGTTGATATAGATGCCGGATCCCATTTCAAATCCAGCCGGGGTAGTCAGTCTTGGGATAATCTGAAGATGCCAATGGTAGTAATCTTCTTGTTCATCCTTAATGGGAGCGGTATGGATGACATAGTTGTAATCGGGATTGTTCAGTTTGGAATAGAGTTTCAATAAGGTTGTCTTTAAGACCTTTGCAAATCTTTTTGAATCCTCCATGGAGATTAAACCGAAAGAGGCCTGATGCTCTTTGGGAACGATCCAGGTTTCGAAGGGAGACCGGGATGCAAAGGATTGGAGGACAACAAATCTCTCGGTATCCATCACGATCCTCTTCCCGAACTTAAGTTCCTCCTGAATCGAATCGCAATAGACACACCTCCCGTGGTCATCATAATATCGAGCTGCCTCTTCTAATTTCTTTCGAATATTGGATGGGACGACCGAAGTTCCGACGAGTTGGGAATGGGTGTGATCCAGTGATGTCCCGGCGGCCTCCCCATGGTTTTTAAAGACGATGATCAATTTGATCCTGGGGTCCTCTCTTAAAGCAAGATACCTTTCCCGATAGGCGAGAAGGACCTCCTCCACCTGTGTATCCTCCATCAGGGGAAGGAGTTGGTTATGGATGGGGCTTTCGATCACCACTTCATGGATTCCCACTCCATCCATCATCCTGAAAAACCCCGTCTCTTCTCTCTCCAAACTCCCCTCCGGGGAGAGGGCAGGAAATTTATTGGGAATGACCCTTACCCACCATCCTTTACTATCTGCCGGACCACCGCTTCGATAGGCCAGGGACTCATGAGGAGTGAGATGCTCATTGCCCTGACAGAAGGGGCAGTCTTCTTTATAGGGAGGTTTTTCGATCAAAGTTTTAGTCTTTATAAAATCGTGGGGTCTCTTTGAACGCTCTGCAGCAATGATAACCCACTCTTTCGTTGTGGGATCTTGTCTTAATTGAGGCATAGGGACCTCCTGCAAAACCTATTGAGTTTCATCTTCCCATCCCTCTCCATGATGGAGGTCGGGGAAAGGTTTTTGATTTGATATCATATCATATCATTACTGGAGTTTATGAAAAAATTAAGATTTTGTAGTCAATCCCTTCGACTACCCGTTCTGAAGACCAGGGCTTGCTCAGGGTTGACCCTGAGCCGCGCTTTCTCGCCGCGTCTTTAAAGACGGGGCTTGGCGCAGCCGAGTGGATTAATTTCTTCTCAAAAGTGATTCCCTATCATTCTTGACATTTTACGTTTTCATCGTGCCTTCCTTTGATTGGCAATGGGTTGCTCGGCTTTCGCTATTGCTTCGGGATCGCCAAGGTAATAATCACGATGGGTTTCAAATGCTCGGTTGAGTTCGTAGACCAGCGATTTCTCGGTGCAACCCAATTCTTAACTGTTTGGTCTAGTTTCGTACCAGACATTCCTCATAGTCACTATGTCCGGGAAACCTCAATAATCTCCATGCGGTTGTTCATCTCGGGATGCCTGCTAGAAGGTCCTTCTGTTAAGACAACAAGGTTTCCTTTCACATCATGAGCATGGAGCCAGTCACGGATATAGGCGTTCCAGTCTTCCGGATGATCAGGCTCGAATTAGGACAGACTCCATAGGAGAACTGGAGTCGCTGGCAGGTCGATTCCTGAAAACTCACAGCCGTTATCCAGACAGATAGCCTGAAGCGAGTAATGCTCCTGGCCGTTGTTCCACCGTGAGTGGGGACGAATAGGGCTGCAGGGGAAATACAGTCCAGGGTCGTCTCGACACTTAGGGCGATGAGATCTGACGCTAATCTTGCGTTGCACTTGCAGCCTTCAGGGTTTCCCGGACATAGGGAAGGACGATGAGGTTCGATCGCTGCGGCGATTTTGGCCAGCATGGCCACAGCATCGACTGGATATTTCCCCATGGCGGACTCTTCGGAGAGCATGACACAGTCTGTCCCATCCAAAATGGCGTTGGCCACATCTGTGGCTTCTGCTCGGGTCGGGCGCCGGTTGTTGATCATGGACTCAAGCATCTGAGTGGCTGTGATGACTGGTTTCCCGAGCATATTCGCCTGACGCATGAGCTGTTTCTGGACAAGGGCGATCTTCTCGATGGGTATTTCCACACCCAGGTCCCCTCGGGCTATCATGATGCCGTCAGCAGCATCGAGAATGAAATCTATCTGGTCGAGAGCTCTGGAGCGTTCAATCTTGGCTATGATGAAGGGACTAAAACCGAGAGCAGTGGCTGCGTTGCGGACAGCCGCAATATCTGCTCCTGACTCGACAAAGGACTGGCTGACCGCGTCCACCCCTTGTTCCAAGGCGAATTTCAGGAACTGGTAGTCACGATCGGTAAAGGCATTGATGCCGAGATCGATACCCGGCAAGTTGAGCCCTTTGCGAGAGCGAAGTTCGCCGCCCACCAATACTCGACACCTGACGTCCTTACCTTCGATCTTTACGGCTTCGAGCTGAATGAAGCCGTCATTCAAGAACAGAGTATCCCCTGGCTTTACAGCTTGGGGAAGGCGACCAAAATTCACCGACACCCTGCTGGCATCGCCCACAATCTCCTCCGTCGTGAGGGTGAAGGCATCACCCGGCTTCAACTCGATCGGCTCCTTGGCCAGTTCGCCAATGCGCATCTTAGGCCGGGCAGGTCAGCCATGATGGCCAATCGTCGTCCAGCTACATCGGCCGCTGCGCGGAGATTTTCGATCACTTTCTGGTGACTCGTAAAATCGCCATGTGCGAAATTGATTCGGGCCACATTCATCCCGCTTGAATCATCTGCTCCATAACGCCGGGCGAATCGGAAGCCGGCCCGATGGTACAAACGATCTTTGTCTTGTTAGTTGGAAGTTTCATAATCCATACCTTTCTCAAATCTGTTTTCCTTCCATTCTTATCCTCCCAACCGCCTTTCATTCAGCATTCGTTGCCGCATTTCTCGATCGATGATTCCCTATGTCTCCCCGATAAGCGTGAGGAATAAACATTACTAATGTTGACCCCCCTGTAATTGCAACCTTTCCGTCCACGATTAAAATCTTCAGATGGTCGCGTTGGTTCAACATCCATCTTTTCCCACGTATTTTCGAACGATTAATCGGATTAAATTCAAGTGCCTGAATCCCGCCGCCGTGCGCGGTCGGATGCAGGAAGAACGCTGGAACAAAGCCAACACCGCTCCGACCGAAAAACCACCGCAACATACTCTATTCCCTTTTTGCACCAATGCTCGACCACGACCATGCCGGCCAAAATCCGCTCCGGCGGGCCACAGCAAAACTCTTAGGCGCGCAGGCGCGAAGCGGGTTTGGCCGATATGGCCCGCCATGGGCAAATCTGCGCGCTTCGCGAAGGCTATTTTTTATTGGCGTCTTTTGCCGCATCCTCGATTTTCTCACCAGCCTTTTCGATCTGCTGCCCGGCTTTTTCTACCGCCTTATCGATTTGCTTGCCGGCGCGCTCCACGGGGCCCTCTTTCTTCTGGCAGCAGAATAGCCCTGCAATCAGAGCACTCATTACTAATGCCGCCATGACACTCTTACCCAGTTTTATCATTTGCATCTCCTTTAGCGGGTGGATGAACATGTCTTGAATCTTGCGCCCGAGGGGATGAGCGCCCGATCGAAGAACCAGGTAATACTGAAGTCCTCTAACTTCCCTCCTGGGTGTAACAAGAACCACCTCAGACCGGACGCTCTTTTCCCTTCCGTTGGATGATGAGAGAGGTCAAAATGGAGGTGAAAGAAAGATGGACCGAAAAATCATCCCTTTCCTTCTGCGCAAATGGCGAAGTCCAGCAATCAGCGGACCAACCCGAGGATGCCAGTTATAATGAGATAGATGGCAACGATATAACTCAATAGTCTCGGGACAAGGAGAATCAATATCCCCGCGATTAGAGCAATCACTGGGTGTGCCGACATACCGAAATGCATGACATCTGGCCTCCTTTCTAAGGTCTGTATGAGCCGAGATTTCCCCAATTCATGGGCTGCGATTAGGGGCCTATCGGTTTTACCAAATCCTGTTTATGTCCCTTTCACGCGAATCAAGTCGTCTCAAAATCTCTCTTTTTTCTAGGTCGTTGGCGATGAGGACTAATTCATGTGCCCCAAAACTACCTCAAATCTCGCCCCAGCAGTAACAGGATGATCAAGATCAGGAGGATCAATCCGAGTCCGCCGCTGGGATAAGGTCCCCAGGACTTACTGTGGCGCCAGGTGGGAAGAACGCCGATGAGCAGGAGGACTAAGATGACGACCAAGATGATTCCCATGACATTTTTCTCCTTTCCTCTTTTCTGAAATCCATGATTCGGGTCAACAGCGGCCGCCATGCTCCATCCGGGAAAGGATAACGGTCGCCTATTTCACGATCAGATTATTCTTTACGGATTTGACCCCTTTGACGCTCCTTGCGATTTGACCCGCTTTATCGACGGCCTGTTGAGAATTAACGAAGCCGCTCAGTTGAACGATGCCCTTGTAAGTTTCGACACTGATCTGGAATGACTTGAGAAAATCATCTTCTGCAAGCAGAGATTTTACCTTGGTCGTGATGACCGAATCGTCAACGTATTCACCTGTACTTTCATGTGTGCGTGTCGATGCACAGGCTGCAAAGGTGGCGATCAGCATAAGAAGCACAAAATAGTGGATAACGATATTTCTCTTTTTCATAGCGGTTACTCCTCCCTGTAAGTTTGTGGTGAAATGGTTGGTTACGAGACCTTTTCTACTGAAGGTACTAAGATTCGGCAAAATCTTTCTGGACCTGCTGACCACCTCCTTTCCAAATACCTTACCTTCTCCGGCAAGGGTCCAAATCGCTACTATCTCTTCGTCCCTGAATAAGTTGGACCACTACCACGATGATGGCAATGACCAGCAGGATATGAATGAGTCCACCACCCGTATAGCCACTCAATAAATCCCAACAACCACAAAATTAAGAGAATCACACATATGGTCCAAAGCATGTTCGACTCCTTTCTGAGGACAGAATTGCGTCCATCCATTTCAATCTACTTTTGGGGGCCCTTAAGACCATGATTTTCTATAAAAATGGCCTAAAATGTATATAAGGTAATACCTGTATTTTTTCATAAGAAATACTGTATTTTCAGGCTGGTTTTCCCTGGAGACGAGACAAGTACAACTTGCCTTTCAAACTTTAGGAATTAAATAACCCAAACTCAGCCGCCCGTCTTTGCGTCGGCAGGCGGTTGTTCGGTGCAGCAACCCTGAATGGTGTGCTCGATTGCAGAAAGGGGTCGGTAACAACTGAAAACGATATTGAGTAGTAAGAGGTTTACGGATCGTTTCCACGATGCCCTCAGTGTATTTTTGAGCTTTCTCAAAGGGTTCCTCTGATCGTTTGCGCTCGGCGATTTGAGCCTGCAATAGTTCGTTAGCCTCCTGGAAGCGCCGCTCCGTGGCAGCAAGTCTCGTCCGAAGCTCTTCCATCTCAGGGAGGAGGCTCCTGTTTTGTTCTGGTCTTCTTTTTATAATATCCCCCCGCCCTAATCGCTCTCAGATCATTAACGTTTATTCTCCACATATCATTGATTTTATAGAGAAGGTTTAAATAAATTGCAACTCGAATAAGAATCTAGCTTCTGTTGACTTTTTCATCACCATTTTTTAGAATACGACCAAAGGGTTTTCCTTACTTAATTTCTTATAATTTTTGTTTCCCAAAACGATAATTAGAAGTTCATGTCTTGAGACCAGCGATGCTCGAGAGAGGACAGACGAGCCAAGGGAGGGCCGATCATATGAGAAAAAAGCCCAAAACAAAGAAAGAACTTCTTGGCGAGATTGCAGGCCTCGGAAAAAGGCTTGAAGCCGCAGAGCAACGGTCAGAGAAGGCTGAAAATAATAGGGTTGGACGAGACACGCAGAAGAAGCACTCATGCAATCAGAAATTGGGCGTAAGAAGGTAGAGAATGCGTTGACGGAATCCGAAACACAAGTCAAGAATCTCACTAACAAGGTCTTATTGGTTGAGGAGAGGGAGCGGAAACGGATCGCCAATGAACTCCACGATGGCATTGGACAATCCCTGAATAGCATCAAGTTTAAGGTGGAGAACATTCTCCAACAAACGAATGTAAAAAAGGCCAAGACAAACGCCGAATCATTGGAGACCATCATTCCCATGATTCAGCAAAGTATCGAAGAAGTCCGAAGGATCGCAATGGACTTACGGCCACTGTCTTGGATGATCTGGGTATCCTAGCCACTCTTGCATGGTTCTGTCGGGAGTTTCAGAAGACTTATCCGGGCATTCATATCGAAAAAGAGACCGATATACAAGAGCACGAAGTGCCTGAAATTCTGAAGGCAGTAGCCTACAGAATTTCGCAGGAAGCCCTGAACAACATCCTAAAGCATAGCAAAACAAATCTGCGTCTCTCTCCTTGCGAAAAACGGACAATACGATAGAATTGGCTATCCAGGATAACGGTCGGGGATTCGATGTACAGGAAGTTCTCTCTATGGAGAGGTCCATGCGGGGATTGGGGCTTTCCAGTATGAGAGAGCGAGCCGAGCTTTCAGGTGGGTCATTTGTTATTGAATCCGTCAGGGATAGAGGAACAGTTATCCGTGCATCATGGCCGACATAAATCCAATCGATTACCTCTCCGCAATTCCCCCCCCAAGTTAAAAAAATAAAAGAACCGGTTTGTGCAATCTTTTTTTAGATACACGCTGAATCGACAGATATTCAGGATAAGACTGCTTCTGATTGCCATGAAGATGATATTTGCCAGATGGTCAAATGATGCCCACATTTTAGGGAATGATTCCGTATGAACCACAGCCAAACTCTTTTTTGGAGCGTCCCCTCTCTTGAATTGCTTCAGCAACTTCAAACCACCCCTCAAGGCTTGACGAGCGATGAGGCTCAACAACGACTCTTACGCTATGGATCCAATCTCCTGAAGCCTAAGAAGAAATCGGACGCGCTGACACTTCTGTTAGCTCAATTTAAGAGTCCGATTATTCTCATTCTTATTTTTGCAGCAGGATTATCCTTCTTCCTCCGTAATCCCATTGATGCCACGATCATCCTGGTGATTGTTTTGGTCAGCGGTTTCCTTGGATTCTGGCAGGAACGGGGAGCGGTCAATGCTGTTGAGAAGCTGTATGCAATCGTGCAGATCAGAGCGACGGTGTTTCGCAATGGAGACTCAAAAGAAGTTCCCATCGAAGAGGTCGTCCCAGGCGATATTGTGTTCATCAAGGCAAGCGATGTCATCCCTGGAGACTGTCTTCTTCTGGAATCCAAAGACCTCTTTGTCGATGAAGCAACCTTGACAGGTGAAACCTATCCTGTCGAAAAATCAATCGGCACTTTACCGCCGGAAACACCGCTCAGCCAGCGGACAAACTCGCTCTTTATGGGAACCCATGTGGTCAGCGGGAGTGCCACGGCGGTGGTCATCCGAACAGGGAAGGAGACCGAATTCGGAAAGGTGTCCGAACGGCTGAGACTAAGACCTCCGGAGACAGAGTTTGAGCATGGTGTCAGGCGATTTGGGTATCTCCTCATGGAGATCACGCTGGTGCTGGTGATCGCCGTCTTTGCCATCAATGTCTATTTTACGCGACCGGTATTAGAATCTTTTCTCTTTGCACTGGCGCTTGCCGTCGGACTGACTCCAACACTCTTACCTGCGATCATCAGCATTAACCTCGCTCATGGTGCCAAGCGGATGGCCCTCGATAAGGTCATCGTAAAACGGCTGGCATCGATTGAAAACTTCGGCAGCATGAACGTGCTCTGTTCCGATAAGACCGGCACCCTGACTGAAGGATGGTGAAATTACACTCTGCCTTAAATGTGGACGGCCATGAGAGTGAAAAAGTCCTTCTCTATGCCTTTGTCAATGCTTCTTATGAAACAGGCTTCATGAATCCAATCGATGAAGCGATCCGTAAATATCGCCCATTTGATCTGTCAGGCTATAAGAAATTGGATGAGGTGCCTTACGATTTTATTCGCAAGCGATTGAGCATTTTGATTTCAAAAGGTGACACGCATCTGATGGTAACGAAAGGGGCCCTGTCAAATGTGCTCGCTGTCTGCTCTTCCGCAGAAATTGCTGAAGGAAGGATTGTGGACATCGTTACCGTGAAGGAACAGGTCCAGCAGCACTTTGAAGAGTTCGGTCGCAAAGGCTTTCGTACTCTGGGAGTGGCTTACAAGGATGTTGGCTCCGACACGGTCATCACCAGGGAGCAAGAAGCCGACATCACTTTTTTGGGATTTCTGATTCTTTTTGATCCGCCCAAGCCCGGAATCATCGAAACCATCAGAGAGCTGAAACATCTCGGCGTTTCATTGAAGATCATCACCGGAGATAACCGGCTGCTTGCCGCCAATGTCAGTCAACAGGTGGAGTTATTGAATCCCCACATCCTCACAGGTGGAGATCTTCACCAGATGAGTGATGAGGCGCTTCTCAAACGGGTCAATGAGGTGGATGTCTTCGCTGAGGTGGAGCCCAACCACAAAGAACGTATCATTCTCGCCTTGAAGAAAGCCGGGCATGTCGTCGGATACATGGGAGATGGTATCAATGACGCCTCGGCACTTCATATTGCTGATGTCGGCATCTCCGTGGATAGCGCGGTCGATGTGGCCAAAGAGGCGGCTGACATTGTACTGCTTGAAAAAGATCTCGGCGTTCTGGTACAGGGCGTACGCGAAGGGAGGAGAACTTTTGCCAACACACTGAAATATGTGTTTATGGCGACCAGTGCGAATTTTGGAAATATGTTCAGCATGGCAGGAGCCTCCCTCTTTCTGCCTTTTCTTCCTCTTCTGCCCAAGCAGATTCTACTGACCAATTTGCTGACAGACTTTCCGGAGATGACCATTGCCACGGACAGTGTCGATCGTGAACTGGTTGAGAAACCTCGACGCTGGAATATCCAGTTCATAAGAAACTTTATGCTGACTTTCGGCATTCTAAGCTCGGTATTTGATTATCTTACCTTTGGTGTGCTTCTGCTTCTCCTCCATGCCACGACGGATCAATTCAGAACAGGCTGGTTTATAGAGTCTGTGATTTCAGCCTCGGTCATTGTCCTCGTTATTCGCACCCGGAGGTCTTTCTTCAGAAGTAAACCCGGGAAGTATCTGCTGATAGCCACTCTGCTGATTGTTGCTGTGACGACCCTATTTCCGTTCACGCCGCTTGCAGGACTTTTAGGTTTTCAACCGTTGCCAATGACTATCCTTCTGGTCATCGGCATGATTGTGGTGCTTTATATTATTGCAGCAGAAATAACAAAAAGGTCCTTTTACAAAAGAGTAAATTTTTAAAAAGGTACCAGCAGATTATAAAAAGGAGCATATTATAGTTTGCATTAGCCCCAGCAGGTCATTGCGAGGAGCGACAGCGGTTGCGAGGCGCAGTCGAAGCAAACTCGGAGATTCCTCGCTCCGCTTGGAACAAGCTCCGCAATCTCAAAACGAGATTGCCACGCTTGCGCGCCGGAGCGCTTCAGCGCGCAGGCACGCCTGCGTGCCGTAACTTTTTTTTGCACTATAGTCAAGACAAGCACTCCGGCGTGCAGGCACGCCCTTTGGGCTCACAATGACAACTTTTATCGTTCCGAATCTAAACTATTTTATGCTCTCGGTAATAATTCATTTTATCCCATAGGGGGAGGAGTTAAATGGACCGTGATCATAGAAGACATCGAGCAGATCTCAAGGCCATTGCTCGCCGGGCAATGATCGACCGCGGCCTGCTGCCAGATTTCTCGGATGCGGTGAAGGGAGAAGTTGGGAGAATCAAATCCCCTGCTATTGATAACGATCCTCGAATTCGCGATCTGAGGGGTTTGCTTTGGGCCTCGATCGACAACGACAACTCCGAAGACCTGGATCAGCTTACAGTGGCGGAACCGCTGTCGGGTGGAGCGGTGAAAATATTGGTTGCAATCGCTGATGTCGACGCTATCGTAAAGAAAGAAACGGCCATCGACGGCCACGCCAAGTACAACACAACTTCCGTCTACACCGCTGCGCAAATCTTCTCGATGTTACCCGAGACGCTGTCCACCGATCTTACATCTCTTCGTCAAGACGAAGAACGATCGGCAATTATCATCGAGATCGTCATCGGTGAGGAGTCTTCAATTGCCAAATGGGATCTCTACCGAGCCGTTGTTTGTAACCGCGCAAAGCTCACCTATAATGGTGTTGCCGCATGGCTTGAAGGCAAAGGGCCTGCTCCGGAGCGGGTCGCGGCGCTGCCTGGCCTTGACCAACAGATCCGCATTCAGGATGAAGTTGCCCAGAGATTGAAGAATCTCCGAGTTCACTGCGGCGCTCTTCAGCTCGAAACCATTGAAGCGAGGCCGGTGTTTAAGGGAGACTCCCTAACCGATCTGGAAGTGGAGAGGACCAATCAGGCCAAAGAGTTGATAGAAAACTTTATGATCGTGGCGAATGAGGTGACAGCAAGATATCTTGAAGCCAAAAGGTTTCCGTCTCTTCGCCGCGTCCTCCGCTCCCCGGAGCGTTGGACGCGAATCGTCGAGCTGGCGTCAAGTCTGGGCGGGCATCTGCCCCCGGAGCCCGACTCAGGTGCACTGGAAGAGTTTCTGTCGAAGCAGAAGAAGGCCGACCCGATTCGATTTCCTGATCTTTCCCTCAGCGTGGTCAAGCTGATGGGTTCAGGGGAATATGTGGTTGATCTCCCCGGCGATACATCCCCCGGCCACTTTGGGCTTGCTGTCAAGGATTATACTCATTCCACTGCCCCCAACCGGCGATTTCCAGATCTTATCACCCAGAGGCTTATCAAGGCAGCCATGGCAGAGCAGCCGGTTCCTTACAGCAAAGATGAGTTGACAGGGCTCGCTCAACACTGTACGCAAAAGGAGGATGATGCCAACAAGGTTGAGCGGCTGGTGAGAAAGTCAGCTGCCGCCTTGCTCCTGGAATCAAGTATCGGGCAGCGGTTCGATGGCATCGTTACGGGCGCCTCAGAAAAAGGAACGTGGGTTCGCCTCTTTCACCCGCCGGTCGAAGGAAAGCTGATGCGAGGATTTGAAGGTCTTGATGTCGGAGATCGAGTTCGCGTTCAGCTCATCGGGACTGATGTAGAACGAGGATTCATCGACTTTGCCCGAGTAGAAAGAGGGCAGGGGAATTGAGATTCGCCTGTCCCAGCACGGGGATAGATCATTCTAATAATAGAAATTTATGATTTTATGGACGTCCTCCTTGTCCACCAAACTGCGGTGATTGTCGTTCGGCCAAGTGTGTTTAACCATTACGTCTGCTCGTTTAAGAAAGCCGGAACAATCTGGTCTTGATTATCCAGGGGGTAGAATTGTATAAGAATAATACGATAATGTTCATAGATAATAGCATCAATGAAAGGAGAAGCTAAAATGCAAGCCTCATCCTTAGCAGAAGAAATGAGAAAGGAGATACTTTCTCGTCTTAAAAAGATTGAAGGACAGGCACGTGGAATCCGGGGGATGGTGGAAAAAGACGGTAATTGTACCGATATTCTCATCCAGATTTCAGCCCTTTCCTCTGCGGCCCGAAGACTGGGGATGGTCATCATGGAGGGGTGCATGCGAGATTGTGCCTCTTCCATCCCGAGCATGCGTGACGAGGTAGATGTAAAGGAGAAGGTCGACAATATGGCCAAAGCCATCTATCGGTTCATCAACATGAAATGAAGCTCAAGTTGCGTTCGGTTTGATGGCGCAATAGGGGGGAACAGCAATGGGTGAACACTTAGCGACAAAGGGAGAATGCAACAGGATCGCATCTTGAGATGTTATGAATTTGCCTGAGCCCTGTGTCTTTCGCCATTGATGTCGGAGATCGAGTTCGCGTTGAGCTCATAGGGACTGATGTAGAACGAGGATTCATCGACTTTGGGAGAGCAGGATGAAGAGAGGGGGGAAGGCGGATTATTTGTAATTGTCTTGAACGATACTTAATCTGACAGACACTGTCAAATTACCTCTTGATTAAAGATTGTACCTACAAAGAGTGATCATCATGCCCTATTAAGAGTTGTCGATTTGCGATTGGAAGAGAGAGCGCAAAGCGAAGAAGTGGAGTCATGGCAAAACGGTCAACCTGTCAGCTCCGGCAAATTGCTAGGACGAATCAGTATTAGGTTTTTCAAATAAGGGCAAATCCCAATGACCCATTTGGGACACAAAATCAAGCAGGCAATGTAACCGTAAATGTTGTATCTTTACCGATCTCGGATTTCAAGTCAATTTGCCCACCGTAAGCACTTACGAGACGTTTAACAAGTGCGAGGCCTAAGCCGGCACCTTCTACGTTTCCAGTAAAGAATTTTTCTATCTGGTAGAATTTTTCGAATACTTTCCCTTGGTCCTCGGCAGGTATACCGCGTCCATTATCGTAGATTGAAATCTCGAGCTCTTGCGCGGATTTCTTGACAGAGATGCTGATTTTAATAACTTCCTTATCGTTAAACTTAATTGCATTTTCGACGAGATTTTTCATGATCATGTCCATATGGGATTTATTTATACGGACGATATAACCTTGATCGGGGCAATCAATTTTCAATTCTGTTTTTTTATCCTTTATTCCTTCGATCATGGGATTGACAAGGAGAGGCAGATAATCACACAGCACGATCTCCTCCTTCTGTAGATCAAGCTTCATCGTATTCAATTCCGTGAACTTTAATAGTCCGTCAATCAAAGTTGTATGTAAACGCGCCTGTCTTAAAACAGACTCTATATATTTTTTCTGTTTGTCATTAAGTGGACCGCAAATATTTTCTTTCTGAAGTATGGATGCACTTTGAGTGATGACGGTAAGAGGCGTGCGCAGCTTATGCGACATGAGGCCTAAGAAATCCTGCTTCATTAGCTCTTCTGTGCGCGTATCCGTTACATCGCGTATCGTCATGATGATATTCGAGACTTTCTCTTGGGCATCTTTTAATACATCCAAACTTGCCTCTAAATATAATGCTTTGAATTGTTCTGTCTCCTCTCTGATGACATCAAAAGCTTTATGCGACCGGGAAACATCAATCATTTCTTCCTTTGGGATTGAAACAGAATAATTTAGAAAAATAAAATCGACTAAATTAATGGTTTCCGGGTCGGTAATATTTAAGTACTTCTGGGCAGATGAATTAATCGCCGCTATTTTCCAATCGGCCGTACAGACCA
Source organism: uncultured delta proteobacterium (assembly GCA_963827685.1). Classification (GTDB taxonomy): domain Bacteria; phylum Desulfobacterota; class BSN033; order BSN033; family UBA1163; genus UBA1163. The sequence continues at coordinate 22,124 of CAWHBU010000008.1, forward strand.
CGACTCCATCGCCCATCTCTTGAATAACCCTATCGAACTTTTGCCTTTCAGCTTCCTCTTTCACCCTTTGTAATTCTTTCAATTCGCGCCGCTGACGCTGGAGTTCCAGATGGGCACTGACCCGGGCGTTCACCTCTTCAAACTGGAACGGCTTGGTCACGTAGTCCACGCCGCCGGTACCGAAGGCCCTGACCTTGTCCATCGTCTCGTTCAGAGCGCTAATGAAAATGACCGAGATCTCTTTCAGTTTTTCGTCTTTCTTCAGCCGCTCGCATACCTCATAACCATCCATTTCCGGCATCATGATATCGAGAAGGATAAGGTCGGGCGGGTCGTTTTTCGCCGCCTGCAGGGCGAGTTTTCCGCTCGGCACCGGCCGGACCCTATATCCCCGTTCCTTAAGCATCCCGGTCAGCAATTGGAGATTCGCCGGTGTGTCATCGACGACGATGATATTCGGTACGTCCTCACGACTCGTTCGTTGTTCCATTAGTTGTTCCTCCGGTTGGTATCAGGTCGAGCAGTTTCTGGTAGTCGAATCGCTCCGCCAGGCTCCGCATCCCATCGGCAGCGTGAGCATCGTGAGTTGCGGCCTGCTGAATCAACTCCAGCATGCGATCCAAGTCCGCATTGATGGTGGCTTCGCGGATCTGACGGACGAGTTCACCCGGGAGACCGTTCAATGACTCCGGCGTTAGTGCTCCAAATGCCTCCGGCTCGGCGGCCACTGATACAGCCTCCTCCACGTAAATGTACTTCGCGCCCAGCAACCGGCCGATTTTCTCGAACAACTCGGTCTCCCGGAACGGTTTCGAGATGAAGTTGTCGGCGCCGGTGGCAAGCACCTCCTGCCGCGTATCCTCAAAGGCGCTGGCGGTCACAGCAATGATCCTGGTATCCTTGCCGCCGACACTGGCGCGGATGCGCCGGATGGCCTCGTAGCCGTCCACCACGGGCATACGCAAATCCATGAGGATCAGGCTGGGATTCCACATTTCGAACTCTTTAACCGCCTCTTCCCCGTCGGCCACTTGCCGAATCTGGAACCCAACAGGGCCAAGCATCTGGGAAAGGAGCTCGCGGTTGTCTTCTTTGTCGTCGGCAACCAGCACTCGGTACTGCGGTTGTCCGGGCTGGAGTCCTGTCACGCAGCGTGATTCCGCCTTCACGACCACGGCCGCCGGGTCCGCTTCTTTTAACGCGATATTGAACCCGAAAAGGCTGCCCCTGCCCACTTGACTGCTGACCGTGATGTCCCCGCCCATCAGCCGTACAAACTCGCGACTGATCGCCAGACCTAACCCCGTGCCGGTTCCCGCATCGCGCCCGGCCTGCATCTGCTCGAAGTGATGGAACAACCGATCCATATCCTCTGCCGCTATACCCGGGCCGGTGTCCTCGATTTCGGCCCGTAGACGAAGTTCTTTTGTCTCCTCATGTAGGGCACGAACGCGCAAAATGATCCCACCTTTCTTGGTGAACTTTACGGCATTCCCGAGGAGGTTGATGAGCACCCCCCGCAGTTTGCCCTCATCGGACACAACAAAGCGTGGCACCTCGCCTATGCGCTCCACTGAGAACTGCAGATTCTTCGCATCGGTGCGCGGCCGGAACATCATCTCCAGATCGTTGAGCAGTGCGTGGAGGTCGAAGGCAGTCGGGTTCAGGGTCACTCGACCGGCTTCGATCTTCGATATCTCCAAAATATCGTTGATCAGCGCCAGAAGGTGCTCTCCGCTCCGGTTGATGGTGTCAAGCTGCTGTCGCTGCCGAGGCGTGACGGTCGGGTCGCGCTGCATCAATTGCGAGAAGCCCAGGATAGCATTCATTGGAGTGCGGATTTCGTGTGACATGTTGGCAAGGAAGATGGTCTTAGCGCGGTTGGCGCGTTCGGCTTCCTCTTTAGCCTTGTGCAGGGCGGCCTCCAACTCCTTCTGTTCAGTGATATCGAGTGAGACGTTGGCCAGAAAAAGCGGCGCTCCAGTAACCGCGTCTTTGATTATGAAGCTCATCGTGTGCACGTCGGTCAACTGCCCGGTCTTGAGGTTTAGGTATTGCAGGTCACCCTCCCATGTACCATTGTTCATCAGTGCTGGCAGGAGTTCATTTTGAACCTTCTCCTTCAGGTGATCAGGTATAATCTGTATGATATTGGTTTGTTCAATCTCTGTGGGAGATATACCGAGCATCTTGGCGCCGGCCTCGTTGAGGAAGACCATCTTTCCGTCGAGGGTGGTCAGGTTGATGAGTTCGCTTGAGTACCGAACCACTGCTGCCAGTTTCTGCAGTTCCTCCTCGGCACGCTTGCGTTCAGTGATGTCTCTTAACGTGCCCTCAACGCCGATTGGCTTTCCAGCCAAGTCAAAAAGGACGTGTGCATTGGCAGAAGCATAGATCAGACGATTGTCTTTCGATTTCAACCGAAGTTCATAATCAACGACCTCTCCCTTTTCTTGGATTGCCTTCAAAAGTCTTATTCTATCTTCCGGATTAAAATAGACCTCTCCAACAGATTTGCCAATCAGCTCTCCACGAGGATATCCTGAATATCTTTCTATAGATGGACTGATGTCAGTAATGTTCCCCTCATTATCAGTTTGATAGAATGCATCTTGAACATTTTCAAATATTTTCCTATATTTGTTTTCGCTCTCCCTCAAGGCCTCCTCAGCCTGCTTGCGTTCGGTGATATCTTGAGCCACATACACGATTCCTCGAATGACCTTGTTGGCGTCATGCATGACCGAGGCTGAAAGCAGAACGGGTATTTCCCGACCATTTTTTGTCAGGTATGTTTCTTCAATATTACTGACATGGTTATCTGTCAACATGGTCTTCATCCATGGATCTTTGCTTGACCCGTTCCCCCCGAAAATCGTTTCAACCGGCCGTCCGACAAGTTCCTTCTCTTCGTAGCCTAGAAGCACACAGGTAGCCGTGTTTGTTCTTATGATTTTATTGTCCGGCGAAACAACGATTAACGAGTTAATCATGCTCTTGATGATGTTATCCACGTAATCTTTTGAAACGGTCGTCTTGTCCAGGTCTTCAGCCATCTGATTAAAACCTTCAAGCAACATCTGAACCTCTCCCGTAGCCTTAACGGCAATCCTGGTCGAGAGGTCGCCTTTAGCAAGCCGGGCTATGGCATGGGCAAGCTCAGTGATCGGATCAAATATTATCTGTCTTGAGACAATAAACACTACTGCAGCAAGCACAATCGCCACCATTACATTCAGAACAAGTACAAACAGTACCGTTTTCACAATTTGTTGATGAATATTGTATCGCGACATGCAAATAGTAACTTTGCCGATGGTATAGGTGCCCGTGAGAATTGGGACAGAAAGTTCTGTAATGGCCTCTTTATTCCTGATGGCTGCTATAATATCTTCAACCTCACTCTTTTTTGACAGCCCTGCAAGGATCACCTTTAGTCTCGGCGACCGATAATTAATGCTGGCATATTGAGAGGTCACAAGGTTTCCCTGTGTATCATAAATAGCGATATACATGATGTCTTCATCTTTATTCGCTTGGCTGACAATTGAATCCAGCTGAATGCTGTCCTTCATGATCAAAGGCTCTTGACTGAGCATCGCTATATAAGATGCAAAGTTTTTCCCCTTGGTCACCAAGGACTGCCTGAGCATCTTTCCTTCATTGATCGCAATGACAGTGCTTAACAAAATGGTGCCAACAAAAAGGATAAGGAAGATCTCTTTCAGAAACTTATATCGGATGCTTTTTTCATAAGGCTTTCTGAACATTGATCATTGCTCCATTCGGGCCATAGCTAAATGTCGTAGCAGCTATTCTATTGTCCTTGTTACCGTCTTCATAAGATTAGGCGGGATCTGAAACCGGCCTTTTTTGGCTGTCTTCATGTTCAGAATCACATCGGATTTTTTTGCAGATTCTATGGGAATAGACGACGGTTTCACACCTTTTAGAATCTTCACTGCCTTCTCCCCGGCAAGCTGGCCCATCGAATACGCGTCTGCGCACACGCCCAGAAGTACCCCTTTCTCTACCAGGTCGTCGAGGTGGGTTATTGTGATCACTTTAGCCTTGGTCGCCATATCCGTGATTACCGAAACCTGACTGTCGACTAGATTGCTGCCGGTAACATAAATAGCGTCTGCGGTACGCAAGACTTCTGGAAGCAGTTGATTAACCTCTTTAATCTCGGTCAAAGGAACCGGGATAACCTTAATCTTATAATTTGCGTCAATTCTCTGCAGATCTTTCAGTACTGACTCGGAGTTTTTTTCACCTGGCGTATAGAGCACTGCCAACCTCTTTACCTGCGTAAAGTTTTTCAGGCTTTCCATAAGCCTCGGCATGGGAATCTTAGAACTGCTGCCGGTAGTGTTGTTTCCCGAACTCTTCCAATCCTTAGCTATTCTAGCCTCCACCGGATCATAAACCACGCTGAAGACTATCGGCACGTCCTTAATCTCCCGGCTAACGGCTACGGTTACAGAAGTGCCCAACGTGATAATCAAATCCAGTTTTTCTGCGGCAAACTTCTTTACCAGTTCCGCTGCCCTTGCCTTGTTTGCACCCGCCTGTTCTACAATAAAAGTTGTTTTCGGCTCTCCAAAGCCCCCTTCTCTGAGCTTATCTTTAATGCCTTTTTCGGCCTCGATGTATCGGGCCTCTTCACTAAACATCAGGACCCCGATTTTTCTCTGTGCCTGCGCCTCCATGGAAAACAGAGCTAAAGTCAGAAAGATCACAGCACTAACCAAGAATCTTTTCATTGTCCGCATACCTTTCTACCCCCTTTATATCCTTATATTTGTTAGATCGTTGAACTTCCAGATGGAATGCCCGATTATCTCTCCTTCTGTGTAGCATTTCATGATCCATTGTGGTTGGTTTCCTGTTACCAAAGCGGCGATTTATGCCGGGTCGTTCTCTCCTTTCGATCTCCTCTTTCCACTCTTTAAAAACTTGTTTAGTTCTGTCTGGAGGACCCTCCAGCCACTCCCTACTTTGATGGCGTTTATCTTGCCAGCGCGGATGCACTTAAAATAGGTGGGTTTTGAGATCTTTAGGTATCTGATTGCTTCGTCCGTAGTTAAGACCTCATCGTTACTTTTTCCCATAGGATGCCTTGTCTCCCTTTTCTTTGGTTTTATTAAGTTTGGTTTAGCGTGCTTGATTTTGATAGGCAGCAAGATATGTACCGGAAAAGAGGGATGAAGGTTTCTGTTTTGTAAGTATTTAATTTAATAAGGATTTTTTATATTGTGGCAGAGTTGTTGACGGCGATTTAATACAGAAAGCCCCGGCTTAAAATGCCATTTTGTCCAAGGTATGACGAATCTTGTAAATCCAAGCTGAAATGGTGGCTCAGCGGGTACCCCTACAAGTATTCATTTCAAAATAGGCAGGAAAGTTAATGAGTCAAGTAGCGCGGTGGAATTTCCCTCGTTGAATGTCAAGCCGAAAGGACCACAAGATATGAAGGAAGGTTTTAGGCCAAGATCGCAGATAACGATTACCAAATGAAATGTGAATAATTTATGAAAAGAGGGCGGAAACATTTGTATCTCCGTCTATGGCTCTTTTAACTATTAGCCCACTAAGCTCTAAGGGTTCGACAAGCTGACCATTGATTCAGCCTGAGCGTACCGAAGGGCCACCCGCACCTTATCCGCTCCGTCCCTAAAGCTCTGGAGCGTCAGTGACTTCCCCCATCGAAAGAGGAGGAATGGGTCAGGGAGATTTCCAATATCTTTGGTTAGTCCTAAGAGCTTCTGACATTTAGCGAGATAGTTCCAGTAGCACCGCTTTTACCTTCTTGGGAGGGGAAATTTAGCTCCTTAATTCCTCCGATGATACATTGCTCCAATTTCTTTTCTGCCAGTTAGCTGTGCTTCCGAACCTTTAGCAAGTGGTCTTTTCTATGGTTTGAGGATAACATGCGATGTTGACCGAGGTGTTCTTGATGTAACCGGAAACAAGGCAGCAAAACGTTCAAAGGTGCCTTTTGGAGGGTTTTTTATGCAAGTGTGGGGAGACCCTTTTGTTAAGTTAATTGGAGGGTGGACCCAATTTAATTATACTTTTTGGGCCACTGTTTGACGATTTGGATAATTTCTCTGACATAGGCGCATTCACATTTTGCAAGGCAGTGCTCGATATTATCCTTATAAAGACAGTATTGTGGACAATCTTCAGTATTGTCTAATCTCCCGGAGAAGATTGGACCATCATAAAGATCCTTGAATTCACTTACCTTAATGGCGAGCGTTGTTTCGCAGCTATGATTGAAAAGAAATAAACCTTCTTCCAAGGAAGGAAAATTCACCTGGTAGCCGACAATATCAATTCCTGGATCCCCGACAAACCTCTCTCGTGTTTCCCATATTTGTCCACAAGATGAACATTTTTTGAATTCCTTGTCGGCAGCCACTGTATACCTTCTTTTCTTTCTAAACTGCAGATCTGGAGTCTTTGTCCAGTACTTGCCTTACTTTTCCAGCTAGCCCTTCCAGCGCAAAGGGTTTCTGGATGTAATTGATCTCTTGCTCAAGGACCCCGTGATGGACAATCGCGTCTTCTGTGTAGCCTGACATATAGAGGACCTTCATCTGTGGGTGAAGGAGCCTTAGAGGCTCATATAATGCGCGACCGTTCATTTTTGGCATCACGACATCGGTTAGCATTAGAGGAATGGGATCCCTATGCTTCTCACAGATACGTAAGGCATCATCTCCATCACATGCCTGCAAAACTTTATATCCCTGGTTCTCTAAGAGATAAGCGGCCAATTGCCGGACTCTCTCTTCATCCTCAACCACCAGAATTGTCTCGCTTCCATGCGGAAGCTCTTCAGTGACCACTTTCTCCTCGAGATCCTCAAGGGCCTCCTCTACCCGAGGAAGATAGATCTTAAAGGTTGTCCCCTTACCCGGAGGATTTGTCTTCGGGGTCAGACTTAATTATTGAGATTTTTTCTTGCTCTCTTTAAAAACAAGATAATCTTTCGTTCTGTTCTTAAATGTCAATATTTAAGTCTGACCCCAGGGTTTTTATCAAGTCAAAGTGTTCTTTTTCTAACGATATGATAAGAACTCGCTATCGGATGAGTTGAATGTATGAAAAACGGAGTCGAATGTCAAGCCGAAAGGACCACAAGATATGAAGGAAGGTTTTAGGCCGGTAGAGAAATAAACGGGACGGCTGTTCTATACTCCCCAAGGGTTTGAAGGTCTTGATGTCGGAGATCGAGTTCGCGTTGAGCTAATAGGGACTGATGTAGAACGAGGATTCATCGACTTTGCCCGAGTAGAAAGAGGGCAGGGGGATTGAGATTCGCCCGTCTCAGCAGGGGAATAGATCATTATATAAGTAGAAATTTATAATTTTGTGGACGCCCCCCCTTTTTTATCACAACATCAAGTCTCTTCTGGCTGAGCCATCAACAAATTGGGTTGAATTCTCTTATTTCCCTCAATTGATACCCTAAATAGATTAATCAGCCTCAGTCTTTCGGATTCTCTCTTTTTTTCAATCGGACACAGTTGATATCGCAGATGAAATAAAAAAAGGAACGCATTATTTATTCCTCCCCCTATTCTAATTTCATGCTGGTCAATAGGTGCTTCAATGTGTTGGTGTGTGTGAGGGTGACAGACTAACCCATCAATCACAGCTACCATGTCATATTCATCCATCCTTCGGATTGCATCTTTGCGCCTATTGTGCTTCGTTAGAAATGATTGCTCCGGAAATGAAAAATAATGTGAATCAACACCATGTATCCACATCAACTCATTTTGCTTGTTAGCAGGACAGTATAAAAAATGTACCTCGTAATTGCCTATACCTGTGATATACATATCAAAATCAATACAAAACTGCTTACAGGATATTTTTACCTGGCCATCTATAAACGGCTGTTTAAATGGGTGTTCTCCTATCTCCCAAAATTTCCCTAAGCTATTCCTATATTGCAGCAGCCACCGTTTTCGATCTTTTGAGCCTAAGGGACAGAAACCTAGCCGAATAGCATCACGCCAAAGGTAGGCACGAATGATGTCTCTATCCATTCGAGGACCCTCTTTTAGCATGTTTAAGATATTCTAAAACGATTTTTAGATTGTCTAGCACATTTGATTCGGAACTTTTCTTCTTTTGAACCAAATCCTTAAAATAATTTATATCAGATTGGATATCCTCTATACTCAGGCTTGCCAGTAGTTCATCTTCCAAAATAAATACTCGGAAAAGCTGACGAAGCTGGGTCCAAAAATGTAGGTTCCTTGAAAGACTATTTTCTGGAATCCACCAGATCATTTGATGCCCGAGCAGGTTATCTCGCATTTTATCTATTTCAATTAAACTCTTCTCCTCCCATTTATTACCAATGAACTCAAGTGAGAGGATATCTGCATCCTTCTCCAATAATTCCAGCAACTTTATAACTGGAGGGATGACCTTGTCGTCTTCTATTTTATAATGCTTGAATGACTGATGTTCATAAGTGTTAGCCATGGCAAACAGATATGCCCGGGCAGCCTCAAGAACTTCAGGATTACGATACGCAACGATCATCCATTCAGCTCGGTCTTTAGACAACAAAGAATTTTTAAGAATCTCTAGAATTTCAACCAAATTGGTTGCAATTGGCTGTTCAATTTCCGTTTTAAAAATCTCCCTCCATAAATCGAGTGAGATTATATCTCGATTCAAATCCAGCCCAACTGGGCTGATGTGCTTCTGCTTAGCATAGCGCTTTAGATAACGCCTTAGCAATTGAACCTCCGGATCATTTATCTTCACCTTCAATCTCACGGAATAGAGTACAATAGGATTGACGATTGCCCTCAGTTTTCGTCCATCTTCTTCTTTTTTTTGTAACAATACCCAATTGCCATAGACTGCTCGCTGTGCCGTTTCTTTATCTCCGGGGAGAGATAATATCGTCGGTTCCAAATAGTTCTGCTTTCTTACCACGTTCAGCAAATCGTCATCGGGTTTAGGAGAATAGGCAAAGTATTCCAAAAACAAGTTCCGAATGGCTTTAATAATGATTTCATCCTCTGTTCCCCCTTTTGCATTTCGCAGCGCCATAAGCATACGGATCGCCTGTCGAGGATTCCCGCCGGACCATTTCATCGCCGTCCCAATTAATTTATTTTCACTTTTGAAATAAATCCCCATTCTTTTTTGAAGCAACTTACGGATTTCTTCTCTCTGCATGGTGTAGACAAGAAGCCACCGGTCTGATTCAAATGAAAACAGTGGCTGAAAAAGATGCACCACATTTAATTCAAAGAGTGTTTTCTTGGATAATAGGAACTTTAAGGGCCCTCTAAGATCGAAAAAAGCAGGGCTATCTGGGGAGTATTTATCAACCCCGGAAGCAAACAAAATAGGATTTCGAGTAATCTTTGTTTTAATACTTTTAAGTAGGTAAGAACAAGCTTCTTCAATGAACCCCGGCATTTCCGCAATTTTGTCCTGAACACTTTTTCTTTTTGAATAGAGTTTTAAAGAAATCTTAGGAGGCCTAAGAATATCTAATAATTTTTGCCACTTTTGATAACCCAATCCTGCCAATTCCTCTGGTAATCTCAAAACGGATAGATCGGCATCAAAATCAAGGGCCTTTTTGATCAGCTCAGCAAGTATGATTCGCCAAAAATCACCAAGAGAAAGATTAGATCCCTCTCTATCGAAGTGAAATTCCATGTCGGGTCTAATACCTGATGTGTGCCAAAGGTTTTGTATTAAAGTTGATTTTCCAGAACCAATCTGCCCCCCCACGAAGATAGCTTCTCCCTCATATTTCAACCAATATTCTAGCTTTGATAACAGCTGTTTTTGAACCGGTATATAGAGGTTCTGCAATTCCCATTCGGATTCAAGTGGAAGGCCCAAATCGAAATTTATCCCAGAGCGGTTTCTTTGCATCAATCTCTGCCCTGCCTGCGCATATTTTCAACAGATTTCACAAAATCCGGAGCCTGTGCCTTTTTCATCCATTCAGACCAAATATCAATGGTGGCGCTCAGCGGTTTTTCATTTGGAGGATTAACTTTAATCCGGCTAGACAACAAAACCGCGTCGCCAAGTACCAAGGCTTCTCCGATATCCATAATTGGCAGCACATCCAGCAAACTCTCCAGGCTCTCTGGCATAAGCTTACGGACTGTGGTTTGGTCATCTGCATTGCTCAGGCGCAAGGCAATTACATTGTTGCATTGACTTAAAACTGTTGGACTAACATCTGAAGGCCTCTGACTGACAATGAGCAATGCTACTCCGTACTTCCTGCCTTCTTTGGCAATCTTTTCAAAAGCCTCAACGGCCCGCTGCTCAACTGGATTTTTCCCTTCCTTTTTCGGTATATAGAGATGGGCTTCATCACAAATGAATGCAAGGGGGCGACGTTTGTCATGATCGGTCCAAAATTGAATCTGGTAGATAATCCGTGCAACCAATCCCACAATGACCGGAAGGATATCTGCGGGCACCTCGGAGAAGTCGATTACTTTGATCTGCGCCCCTGGAGTATCATAGTCCATCAAGTTAGCGGCAGTGCGTGCCATAGATTCATATTTATGCTCAGAGTCTGGGGCCTGGAACAGGAAACCATATCGCTTATCGCTCAACTTGCTCCGAATGCGGGTTAGTAAGCGACTGAACTGCCCGTAGAAGTCTCCCTGTTTAAGGCCTCGGGCTCCCTGGACCATTTCTTCATTCATATTTCTAAGCTCTTCCAATACTGCGTTAAGTGAGAATGGAATTGGGCTATCGAGCGTGAATGCATTAAGAACTTCCGTTTTTCGCAAATCCTCAAGTGTTTTCTTTTTCTGTGCAATTACCGCATCCTGAAACGCCATCACCTGATTATGGGCACTGAATTCGGTTCGATCAATAAACATGGCCTGCATTTCTTCGGCATTTAAAAGCCAATATGGTAGATAAAGAAGCTCCTCAGAAGTTCTCCGCAGATCCTCAGGGCCGGGAATCCGAAGATGTCGGGCATAAGTTAGATCCCGGTATTCCCCGTGCAGATCAAAGATAATCAAATTGGCGGAGGGTAGTTTGGCCGCTCGTTCCAAAATTGAGGCGACTGCCCAGGATTTACCTGACCCTGTGCTTCCTAGTAACGCTGCGTGACGTTGGAAAAGTTTGTTTCCATCCAAATAGGCTATAGCATTTTCGTCAATGGTATACTTTCCCAACTCAAGAGAATGCGCTTTATCGCCCTCTTCTGAAAGAACTCCCATGAAATTTTCCAGTTGGGCATCCCGTAAAATGTGGCACTCAGCGTCTATCTCAGGCACATGTACAAGTGAACGAGAAAATGTCGGCCTCCCTTTGTTGGCATCCCACCGAACCGTTCCTACAAGCGTTAAACGGACCGTATTAACAACATTTTCAATTTTATTAATTTCGTTTTCAGTACTTTCTTGTATGTCGTCCAATTCTTTTTCTTGGATCGCAACTGACTTTATTACTTTTTCAATAATACCAATCAACCAGGACTCCACGGCACCCATAAGCCTCAAAGCCACCAATTGCCCAACTCGCGCTTTCCTTAGGTCTTCATCAGTTTTTACAAAGATGGATACCCTTCGAGTGTCAACTTCGCGAACTTGTCCTAAAAGATGTGAAGTATCAAAAGTGAATATTGTCATAATTATCCTCCCATAATTTCTTTTGTAAATTCGTGGAAATCCCAAAGTCGTTTATCTGCTAAAGTAAGCCTGTCAGTATACTTACGGTTGAAGATGCATGTGCTTTCGTCCCTTTCATTCTGATGTTTACATACTGACCAAAGGTTGTCGCAATCGCGTAGCAACTCCTCAATCTTTTTATTGATGTCTCTGGTAATAATTAACCCAGGGCATTTTTGTTCCTTCAACTTCCGCATTAAGGAACTATTGTTAAGTTGAGAGTCATTGAAACCAAAACCAATAAAAAGAAACGCATTGTGCTTCTCTATAGCATCATCATATTTTCCCAAAAGATCATTGCGGTTTTGATGAAGTCGTTTGTATTTTAATGTACCGGGTGTAATAATAATGCGTTCCACGCCATCAGGTACATCGAACAACCAAGCATTGTTTTCAACGACTAAATTATCTATTTTGAAAGTGTTAAGAGAACCATGGACTTTATAGAGTCGAATATGCTTCCTGAATTTTGGAGCCTTCTTGAGCTTACTTGCTATTGGAATACTTTCAACAAAAGTAACCCCTCGCTCGCACTGTTGCCAATCAAGGTGGCGGCATATCCCACCCACAAAACCCGTAATGTATGAAATACCAGCTTTCTCAAAAGCATATTCTGCCAGAAGGTCATAGTTTGGTGTAGCTACATGCAAGACAGGATCAGTTCCCTGAAGACCATCAATAAGTTTCTTAAATAAGCCCGTAGCAGGCCATTCAACGATTCCGGTCATGATCTTGTGCGAATATTCCTTGTCGAGAGTTGAAACGAAATCGGCAGTAATTCTTATTATATGTTTAACAATTTGATCATCCCGAATCATATCCATGGCTGATTCAAGGTCTTTACCATTGCGTATGGCGCTTACTACTGCTTTCCACTGTTCTTCTTGGGGTTTTGAAAGACATATTTTAAGCATCTCGGAAAAGAGCTGATCCTGTAATCCGGGCATCCCATAGCGGGAATCCAAAGCACATGATGTTCCCGTTCCGAAAAGAACCATTGGGGTTTCGCCAAAAAACTTTTGCAGTTCCTTGTAAGCTATATCTTTAGTAAGCGTAGGACTCATAAAGTTTTTTTCTGGAGCCTCCGTTCGTCTACCCTTCTGACAAACTCTGCCATAAGGTTAAATGAATGCAATAAGGCCACATCTTCAGATGCCATGAATTTGTCCGATGTTTTTTGGTGTCTCCCCGTGTTCCGGCACTTCCTGGTTCAGAGAATACACCTCTCAGATTTCTATGTCAAACATAAGTTTTCTTGTTTCCGAAGCTTGAAAGAAGGTTTTGAAAAGAGGCCCGAGCACCAGGTTGGGACGTGAGGCATATAGAAGTGTCTTCGGGGTCAGACTTAATTATTGAGATTTTTTCTTGCTCTCTTTAAATACAAGATAATCTTTCGTTCTGTTCCTAAATGTCAATATTTAGGTCTGAGCCCATGACCCCAGGCTTTTTCTCCCTTTTTCATAGCTCCCTCTTAATTGGAAATTGAATGGTATTCGTGGTCAAGTTTCTGTCCTTTTGCCCTCGCGTGCGGGCCCATCTTTCGGTAGCACGAACCAGAACGTACTTCCTTTGTCGACTTCGCTTTTCACCCCAATGGAGCCACCGTGGGCCTCCACGGCCAACTTGCAGAATGTGAGCCCGAGCCCGTCGAGAACTTCCGTTGGCTGGCGCGTGCCTCAACTTGTCCAAACTTCTCGAAAATCTTCTCCAAGTATTCCGCCGGGATCCCAGGGCCGTTGTCCCGCACCGTCACGCATATACGATCCTCATGCGGCTCGATACCCAACCGGATCCAACCATCGGAGGGGGTGAACTTCAGTGCGTTTCCCAGAAGGTTCTGGATCACACGGAGAAGGAGATCCCCATCGGCAACCACGGTCACGGGTGCAGGCGGCGCATCCAGAACCATCTCCCGTCCTTCTTTGAGTGACTGCATGTCAGACATGAGGTCGGCGGCAATACGGACCAGATCACACTCCGCAAGATGGAGTTTCATTTCCCCTGCCTCCATTTTGCTCACGTCCAGCACAGCGCTGACCATGCCAATCACTGCTGTTGTTGAGCGCTTCGCTGTCTGGAGATACTCGAGGCCATCTTCCGTGAGAGTTTCCTTTCCGAGCTCCAACGCCAAGTCCAGGAAACCGGAGATCCCGGTCAGCGGACTACGAAGGTCATGCACGATCATATGCACCAGGTTGTCCCGCAGCTCTTCAAGCCTGCGCATCCGCTCGTAGTTCTCTCTCAATTTGCGCCGCTGACGCTGGAGTTCCAGATGGGTACTGACCCGGGCGGCCACCTCTTCAAACTGGAACGGCTTGGTCACGTAGTCCACGCCGCCAACGCCGAAGGCCCTGACCTTGTCCATCGTCTCGTTCAGAGCGCTGATGAAAATGACCGGGATCTCTCTCAGTTTTTCGTCAGCCTTCAGCCGCTCGCACACCTCATAGCCATCCATTTCCGGCATCATGATATCGAGAAGGATAAGGTCGGGCGGGTCGTTTTTCGCCGCCTGCAGGGCGAGTTTTCCGCTTGGCACCGGCCGGACCTTATATCCCCGTTCCTTAAGCATCCCGGTCAGCAATTGGAGATTCGCCGGTGTGTCATCGACGACGATGATATTCGGTACGTCCTCACGACTCGTTCGTCGTTCCATTAGTCGTCCCTCCAGTTGGTAGTAGGTCGAGCAGTTTCTGGCGGGAGGAACACGGTCACATCTTCAGATGTCATCAATTTGTCTTATTATTTTTTGTGTCTCTCCGTATGCGGGCACTTCCTGGTTCAGAGAATACACCTCTCAAATTTCTATGTCAAACATAAGTTTCAATTTTTCCAAAGAAAGTTTGGAGATGAATCTACGTCAAGATCTGTCGATTTTGGATTAGAAGAGAGTGAATCTCTTGGGGACATCTCTTGGGGACGGTTCTTATATTCTGATTCAATAACAATTAGATACAAACTATTTTATTGGTCTCTCCATTTTTGTCCTATGTCAAGGGCAGATCTTGTGTTCTTATTTTTGGCGTTTCCTGCATCTCAGAAGGTCCAGTGCTCCCGTCGCATCAGCCCCAGCAAGTTTATGCATGGGATGCCGAGATCACGGCATACGTCGGGTATGTAGTGAGTTCTCTTGGCGCTCTTCTTCTCTGCAGCCGAGGTTTCCTGCGACACAACTGTGCCGCCTTTCACCTTGGCAAGCGCTATAACGTAAGCATCGGCTGACTGATGAAGGCTCTTGGGATCCATCAAATCCGGATATTTGGATTCGATGTTTGCTGCTTCCGTCTGTACCAGGGGATCAAGCGTCACAAAAAGAGCCGGATTCTTTTTCGCCCACGCCCGCAATTCGGGGGTTCCCACAGCGTCGATTTCTTCTTTCACAAGCTCAACGGCAGAGCATTGACCAGCGACAACCAGTCCCTCGATTTTTGCTACCAGTGAGATAAAAACATCAGGCGGATAAAACCGTGCCTGCCAATCCATAAACACACTGGTATCGAAAGAGTACATTCTTTTTCCGTTATTCTCCGTCGTCAAAGGCGCCCGCAGGTCCCATAGGCTCCATGCGGAGTTCATTCCGTAGCTTGTCGAAGTGATCGAACCGCAAATCAAGATATCGGCTCGCCTGGACTGCCGTGATTCGATTCATATCCAACGCTTCCAGTACCAACTGAACAAAGGACCGGCCGCTTCTTCCGAGCGTCTTGCCTACAGGGGACGCAAAGCCCTTCCGTTTCGGGAGTGTGCCGACGTATTGGTTCCATTCTAATTTCCACCGGTTGTAACCTTCCCACGACAGCGCACCGGCGGTCCGCAACCGTGTTGCCATCGCCAACGGTGTTATATTGAATTTGCCGGCGAGCGATCGCATCGAGGAAATATCCCATGCATCAGGTGAAACATCCATTCTCTGCAAAATTGAGGAAAGCATTTCCTGAGGAATGAGTGCGGCACTGGCGGCCTCCTCGGCGAATCGTTCGACTTCCAGCCAGCCGGCATCATCGCGGGTCTCACCGAGGGCAGCGCGTTCCTCATTGCCAACCGCAAGCGCAAGGTGAGTAAGCTCATGCAATAAAGTAAAACTCCGTGCGCCGGGAGACGACTCTTTGCTGTTAATACCTATCGCAGGCAATGGGAACTTAAACAACGTGACTCCCCGTGCCTGGGCAAGGCTCACTCTAGGAAACTGAAACACCAGCACGCCTGCTGTTTCGACGGCCTCTCGCCAGCGGCGCCATGCCTGCCAATCGGACGTCCATCCGAGCTGTTCATCCCCGGTAATGCCAAGAGCTTCGCGCAGTCGTGCGCCAACGCCTGCTGTGCTTTCGGACAGATGAGCGTTAAAGTTGAAGTCCTCCACGCGCGCACCCAGTTCTTCACTCAACTCCAGTGCCACTTCCCGTCGCTGCGACATGACCCTCAGGGCAAGCCGGAATTCCGGCGATTCAACGCCCGGCCGGACACCCGGCAACCGACGGTACTCTGCCGCAAGGGGGGGCAGAGTCGGAGGTTCAGGGAGGAAGAAAACGCCGAACGGCCGGCGGTAGAACTTGGCAAGATCTTGGGCTTGCCGCACTGTGGGCTTTAAATCACCACGCTCCCAGGCAAGCAGGCGTTCCAGCTTTACATTCAGCCGCTTGGCCACCGGCTCCGGCGGATACCCGCTCTCTTGCCGCGCCCAGGTGAGCACAGTTGGATTGACGAGTGCTTGTGTAGAAGTTCTCATATTTAAATTATACCCAATCTTCAGTGCTATCGGCAATCCAAGAAAGAATCAGGATTTGGGATCAGATCTTCACGGGTTGTTGATTGGAATATATCTATTTTATGAAAATTGGTCAACCGAAACTTTTGGAAAGAAGTCCTCCTTGTAGGACCATCTCCAAGCTATTTTACCCGCACTTCTCATAGGTTTCCGGTAGTGTTTTGCCTCGACTTGCTGTCTTTAATCCTTTGAGTAAAATCCTTCAAGGTTTGATTCATTGGTTCCCCAAGAATATAGCGTACCTCAACTTTGTCTTTTTCAATAAGTATCTTACCAGCACGACCTTTTACGATAGTATTTCTCTCGTCTATCAAAAAAATGCACCGTTCGTTAAGCACGAAACGGGCCTCAAAATTCGAGCGTGGATAGTAGGTTATATCAATTTGTTTGCCTTCGTAGTTTCCCACTATAATCTGCTCAATCTCGATTGTCGCAACTGCCATCTTATGAAAAATGGGGTCCTCGATTCTGAGCACTTTTCCGATAACTACTATTTTAGATTCCTTAATCATTTCGTCCAATGGGATTTCATGCAACTTCGCTTTCCTGTGTGGAGGACCCGGGAGAAAAGCGGCCAACAAAGTGAGAAAATGGTCGAGAAAATCGAGAAAATCGCCGGGCATTCGAATAAAACCCCTTTTCAGGAAAAATTCATTTAATCCAAGTCTGCGGGGATTCTTAATACCTGATGCAAACTATACGTGGTTCCGGGGTCGGATCTTTATCCTTATTGCCTATATTTCACGAAAGTTTTCTTCTGACCCCAGGCTTTTTTCCTAAAAACGAAAAAATATCTGCACCGCCACCCTGGGGTTTAATGATTGGAATATATCTATTTTGTGAAAATTGGTCAACCGAAACTTTCAGAAAGAAAGCAAGGAAAAACTGGTTGCCAATTTCCACGAACAAATCATCTTGAGCTTTTTCTGGACTAACGGTATATAGAGTTAAGCATCATCTAAGAAATCAACGAAGAGTTGAAGTGACCGAGTCGAAGGAGAGAATATGGACTCCCTTATGGATCCTTTTGCAATGGCTGAAAGATTAAGGAAGATCGTTAGCTTTGGGGAAAAAAGGAAATATTACCGATTTCGCCCTGCTCCGTTTTATGGAGGGATTGCCACTGCTGATTGTGTGGGATGTTGTCTGAAATGTCTTTTTTGCTGGTCCTGGAATATCATCGTTCAACCAGAAAAGGCCGGGCGATTCTATTCCCCTCAGGAAGTGGCCAGAAACCTCCTCTCCATCGTTAAAAAGAAAGGATTTCGCCAGGTCAGAATCAGCGGGAACGAACCTACCCTTCATCGTTCTCACCTCTTACAGGTTCTTCAGGTCATCCCTAAAGAAATCCATTTCATCCTGGAAACCAATGGCATTTTAATTGGCGATGACCCTTCTTATGCAAAAGACCTCTCCCGTTTTCCTAATCTTTATGTCCGGGTGAGCTTGAAGGGTGCCTGTCCCGAAGAGTTCTCACGTCTCACCGGTACAAGGTCTGAAGGATTCGCCTTGCAATTAAAAGCACTGGAGAACCTTTTAGGGGAAGGAGTGGACTGTTTCCCAGCGGTCATGGCCAATTTTTCCTCGCCGGGGGAAATTGAGCAATTGAGACAAATATTGAAAGAGATCCGGTCAGATTTTGCTGACTTTGAAGAAGAGGAACTGATCCTCTATCCTTTTGTTGTGGACCATCTCCAGAGGGCCGGGCTAAAATGGACCGGAGGTTGCACTCCCAATTAGATTATGGAAAAAGAAGCGTATCTATACCATGAACTCGACCAAGGAAAGGTCTTGTGCCTCACCTGTCAGAGAAAATGTATTATTCCCGAAGGCCAAAAGGGTTGGTGTCAAACAAGAGAGAACAAAGGCGGAAAACTATTTAGCCTGATCTATGGAGAGGTCTCTATACTCTCCATAAACCCTATCGAAAAGAAACCTGTCTTTCACTTTTACCCCGGATCCAGCTGGCTTTCCCTGGGAAGCCTGGGATGCAATTTCCGCTGTCCCGGATGTCAGAATTGGGATATCGCCCACTGGAAGGACAGATGGGAGACCCGGGGTCAGGTCTTGCAATAATACAATGGCTCTGGGGGCGAATCTTTATTCTTGATTTTATCTATATTTCACGAAAGTTTCCCTCTGGCACCAGGTTTTTTCCCCTGAAATTGAAGAAATATCTGCACCGCCACCCTGTGGATTCCTGATTGGAATATATCTATTTTATGAAAATTGGTCAACCGAAACTTTCAGATCGAAAGAGTCAAAGAAGTGGGATACTTGTAACATCTACAACGAGTGAAGATATGCTCTCTGTATGATCTGAAGATTTACGATTGAAATCGAGTATAACGAGCCTGTAGAAAAAGTCACTTTTTTAAAAACTGCTTCTTCTGCTGGATCAAAAATAGGAAATTATTTTCTGTCATCAAAAGTTTTTCCGATTCTTGGCGAAATGTTCGTCTTTTCATGATATTTTTCTTACCCCAATACCCTATCACCCAATCCGGCTCCTTCACGCAAGCTCCAGACCGTATCGATGCACTTTAAATAGATTGTGCACCGCACAGTAGAGTAACCACTGGGTGTTCACTTTTCGTTTCCCTCGAAGGGTAAATCGGTTCAACCCTAAGGTAGAGCAGATATTCCCAAATACAGGTTCTGCCGTTCCGAGTCTCCTGTCGTAGATGAGTCTGCCTTTTATCGAATCGATCTTGCGCTTCATCTTCTGGGTAAACGTCTCCGGCTTCGACTCCGCACTCCCCTGAAAGAAGTACACCTGTCTTGCCTCCGTTCTGTCCGGATGTCTCAGGCATCTCTCCCGTAGTCCGCAGATCCGACAGTCGGTCTTTCTCCCATGAAACTTGATGGCCCGCTGACCGTTGACCACCACATTCCCCCCATTGCGATACAGGCGCTTACCCCCAGGACAGATGCAATGAGTCTTGTCTTCGCTGATCGTAAAATCCCTGTGTGGCCTGTATAAGTCGGCCACTCCGTAGTACTCAGCCCTCTCCTTTCTGAATTGCTCTTTGTATTTGTCAACGTCCGAAAACCGCGGGTCCCGCTTCCGAAACTGCGTGTCTGCAATATAGGCATCGATCCCTTGCCCCATGACCTCCTTCATATTCGCCTCGGTATGAAACCCACTGTCCGCTGTGAGCTTTGCTTTCTCGAAGATATCCTGTTTAATGCCGACGGCCTCGAAGTTCTCCCTCGTCCCCTCGAGCATAGGAAGAAGAAGATCATGTTCCTGCGCTGCTCCAAATGCCTCCGCATGTACAACCACCTGGTGCTTTCCGTCTACCACCGCTACCCCATCGTAACCCTGGATCACCCCGTGCGAGGTCTTCATCTTGGCGCTCTCATTGTCCGTGATGTTGCTCTTCACGGGCTTACCGCTCTTGCCAGGTTTGTCCTCGTTTTCTCGTAGCCATGCCTTTATCTTCTTTACCTTCCCCCGAAGGGTCTCCACATACTGCTCTTCTTGCTCCATCACTCCCCGGTCCGCCTCGGTAACATCCACCTCCCGATGCCGCTTGACAATCTGCCTGATCACCTTCTCCATCTTCTCTCTTTTCTTCTCCAGTTCTTTCTTCGTCCCGCTCCATTCTTTCGAGGCGTTTGAAGGCAGCTTGCAGCCATCCACTGCAAACATCTCTTTCCCGATCAGCCCCATCTCATCGCAGATCAACAGTATCTCTAGAAACAGATGGATGATCTCCTGGCCCGAGGTCGAAATGAAGTCTGAGATCGTTGTAAAATGCGGCTGCGTATCTGCCGACAGTGCCATGAAGATAACATTCTCTTGACAACACTGCGCTATCTTTCGGCTCGAGGTGATTCCTCGTGAGTAGGCATACAGGATAATCTTTAATAGGATGGTGGGATCGTAGGCCGGCGCTCCCATCTCGTCGTTTCGGTACCGGCAATCAAAAATCGACAGGTCTATCTCGTTGTCAATGAGGTAATGAAGGCTATACTCAAACGTCCCGGGTAAGATCTGTCGGTCAAAGTGGATCGGTATGAACTTTCCCTGTGAATAATCAAACTCTTTGTATCTCGCCATCCAGTCCCTCCTAAGCGGTCTCCGCTCTCTTTGCCGCTACTGATATGGCGATTTTATCATGCTTTTAAGACTTTTTTCTACAGGCTCAACGATCGAAATCAGCGGTGGCTGGAAGCCATCCGCTGGAGTTGTTAGCCAAACCTACGGTTGATATACGGGTACAAATCGCTTGAATTCTGGCATCCAGACCATAAGCGGAGTAGGCGCTTCAGGCTCATCGAAAATTGCAATTATTACTGCTTTGCCTGTTGATATATTTGGTTCATGTTCTGCACGTACTCCTCTAATGGCATAAGCGGACGACTGATAGCTGCCATGATCTGACTAGACATCTTACCTTCCCGAACCAACTGATGGCCAGCCTCCCTTGCTGCCTCGAATATATCATTGACCGGAGCGCCTCTGGACTTCATTATCTTCAAGGCTGAGCTATGAGGTCGCAGCAATGCTCCAGCAAATTCTCGATTCATATTCCTGCATCTTGCTTTCACGTGAGCAAGCATTGGATCAAAGTTGTCCATCTCCCAATAGCCGCAACTGGATACCAACACTACCTTACCTGTGTCGCTATCTTTCCTTCGACGTTTGTAGCAATGACCATTGCGCAGCTCGAATAAAGGATTCGCCAGAGGAACTGTTCGTTCCCAAAGGCATTTCAAAGAACCAGCTATACCATCCACATACACCGGTGTCGCAAATACTTGGATGTCTGCCTCAACAAGCTTGGGAAGTAACATCTCCATGTCGTCTTTCTGAAAGCATTTGCCAGGTGTCTTGATCTGACAGTTGAACTCGCCTTGGCATGGCTTAATGTTGAGCTGCTTGGTGTAATAAAGTTCGACTTCAGCTCCAGCCTCTCTCATCCCATCCAAGAAAGGGATTAAGATAGTAGCCGTGTTACCCTTGTCCATCATAGGGCTTGCGTTGATTGCAATTGCTTTCATCTTCGATTACTCCTTTCTGTGCGAATCTAACAATTGACCAAGTCCACACTCGGACGATGGCCACATGATTAAACTTTCACGATATTTCACATAATCCCAAATCTCCTGCCTATGTTTCTCCATTTCACGAAAGCCTTTCTCTAAGCTACACAAATCTACAATTAGATTGCCAACCCTCTTCCATCTCCCCCCAGGTCCATCGATGCAATCGTCATCCATTTTGCCCTTCATGTTATTTTTTATATAACCCTTTGAGTAGAATCGAAATACCGAATGGATTATCACCCGTTTCTAACAAAGCCAAGGTATGGAAGGTGTTTGGAGGAATGTATACGGTAACGGGGGCTTCTATTAAATAGGTTTCCATCTCATCAGCGTTTTCTCCGAGATTCACCTCTGCCTTGATGTCCTGGCTGAAGCAATATATTTGAGCGACATCATGGGCGTGAGGCTCCTCCGCAGCCCCCATTTTTACCTTCAATGATTTAGGAAGCTTGGGAATCATCACCCATATGTCGGCATCTTGACAGAGCTCTTTATCAATAAAAACGGGAACATTTCGCATGGTGCTGTGGTAAGGTAACTCTGGAACAATTTTAGGACTGAAAATATATTTTTCAAATCGTTTCACAACGATCCCTCCTTGGGTTTAGAATGAGGCTCGTTGACTCTAATTAAATCACAATTAGGAGAGGAAGGGAATCACCCATTTGGGGGATAGGGAGCAGACGGTCAGATCAACCTTTTTTGAGCGGCCCACAGAACTGCCTGGGTTCGGTCTCGAAGATCCAATTTATCAAAGATATGAATGATATGGCTTTTTATTGTATGAGAGCTAATAGAGAGGAGTTCTGCAATTTCCTTATTTGAAAAGCCTTTTGACATCAGCCTAAGGACCTCAATTTCTCGCTTCGTAAGATTGGGGGCTACCTTTTTACCCTTGTGTCGCCTGAGATTTCGGACCTCTTTTTGTGTTATTTCCTTCACCGTTCTCTCAAGAGATTTGAAGTACCTTCTCTGGTTTTCAAAGTCGGACTTCTTCTCCGTAATGTCAATAGCAATTTCAATGGCATAAGCTACATCTCCACGGGTATTAAAAACAGGGTAAGCCCGCACTTCCCCCCACCTTCGTGAGCCATCAGGTAGGTCAACCCATCTCTCCATAACACACACTTTTCCCGAATTGAAAACAACTTTTACCGGACATTCAGGACAAGGCTCGGTTCTCCTTTGGAACATCTCATAACAGAACTTCCCGACCATTTCCGCCACACTTCGTTGGTGAATCCGAGCCCTTGCCTCGTTAGCCCAGAGGATTCGAAAATCCAGGTCAAGAATATTAAGAGGGTCTTTTATGCTGCGGAAAAGAATAGGATATAAATCAGGTGATATTTTCCCCAAATTCATTTTTCATGCGGCTCTCTGCTGATTACTGGTAAAAATCTACACCTTTTGAAAAAAATGTCAATTGCATATTTCAGGAAGAAACATTGCATCTCTGCCCTCTTGAGTTGCGGGTCCTGGGGTCGAATCTTTATCATTGATTTTCCCCGTATTTCACGAACATTTCCTTCTGACCCCAGGCTTTTCCCCTCGATTGTCGCCCACACCTTTTTCTTTATTTTAAAAATTATAAATAATGGGAGCATTTAAAGATACTTGATGAATACTACAATAAGGGTGGCATTTAGCTAAAAAGAGAAAAGAAACCTTTCCTTTCAGCCCTTCCTCCTCGGTCAACGAGTCATAGTTTCCTCCTCCTTTTGAAATAACCAAGTCCGATACCTCTATCTGCCCCTTCAATTCCTGACTGATCTTTTTCAGAAAGGTGCCAGGTAAAGGCTCATGCATTCCATTTTCCATAATTTGAGCCACTTTCCCAATGCCCACTGACATAGCATCTTGTATGGTAGCGTCATTCATTATAGGAAGGGTTCTGGTGACAAAAATTATCTTTAAATTATACATCTCACGAAGGACCTCGATCAAAAGCTTGTCAAAAACAATCTCACCACAATTATCACCGAGGTATACAAGCCTCCGGGTCTTTTTTAGCCTCCCCTTTAAACGATTTAAATTTCCTACATCGATGTCAAACTTGCCAAACCTATTGAGTTTTTTTTCGGGTGTTCCCCCTCCTATATCCATCATCGCGTCTATTGAGTTGCCTGCTATGGCCAATTTAATGGCTTCAAGAAACGGATCACGGCTTTTCAAAACCAACTCTTTCGCAGCAGGATAAATCTCCAATGCCTCGTTATTCTGTTCCTTCTTTATTCCTTTCATAGGGTCTACTTCTCCTGAAATCTCAAGGATCTTGAACCAGACGTTCTTGATTACCTCGGGTGATGTCACCCTCCAGTCTTCTCCTCTAAAATAGTTTAACTTTAATATTTGTTTCATAAATCTTCTAACCTGATTTTCGTCTTTCATTACCAAGTGGGCGATTCCCAAAGACATCTTTAAAATACAGGGAATACAATCAGGCCATATTTTCATGAATACCTTTCCCCATTCTTTAAAAGGAATAAGATTCTAAGTAATTTGTGTTGTTAAAAGGATGAATGGGTTGCTGGGGTCGAATCTTTACAGTCTGTTGAAAAACTCTATTCAATAAATTCTTTGCTTTAATATATCACAATGGTAGAATATGGCAACTTTTGAATAAAGGAGGAGCCATTGTTAGGAGAAAACCCACGAAGTGAGCGCATGTTCTACTATGTCCGGATGGAAGATATCGTTCCAGAGAACCATCTTCTAAGATTGATCGACAGACATATCGATCTAAAATTCATTCGGGACAAAGTGAAGCATCTATACAGTCATACAGGGCGTCCATCGATTGATCCGGAGGTATTACTCAGGATGCTTTTAATTGGGTATCTGTATGGAATCACATCAGAGCGTCGCCTATGCGAAGAAGTACAGATGCACATTGGGTACAGGTGGTTTGTGGGCTTGAACCTTGAAGACAAGGTGCCAGATCATTCGACCTTCTCCAAGAATCGGCATGAGCGGTTTTCAGAGAGCGATCTATTTCAGAGAATCTTTGACGAGATTGTGAATCAATGTGTCTCTCAGGGGTTGTTAACAGGAAAGCATCTGACGGTGGACAGCACCTATGTACAAGCCAATGCGGCCTTAAAGAGTCTAGAACCAATAGTGGTGACCATGGGGACAGGAGAATACATAGAGAAATTAGAGAGAGAAAACCCTGTAACAGAAGAGCCTTGGGAGCCTGGGGACGACTATCCCCATCGGGGTCAGAAAATAAGCAATGGGACTCATCGGTCCAAGACCGATCCGGATGCCCGTCTGGCAAGGAAATCGTTGAAAGCAAACACCCAACTTTATCATGGAGTGACCTATATCATGGACAACCGGAGCCGGATCATCGTAGGGGCGGATGTGGGAAAACCAGATCGGAAAACTGACTGCGAAAAGGCGTTGAAGCAGATACGAAGGATTCCATTTGCTTTTGGGATAAAGCCGGAGAGCTTAGGAGCAGATAAGGGGTACTCCACGGGAGAATTTATCAATGCACTGGTCAAAGAGAAGGTACAGCCTCACATTCCAATCATGGATTCTCGGAGTCAAAACGATCGAGGGATCTACTCGATAGAACAATTTAGCTTTGATCCGGGTGAAAACCGGTTTCTCTGTCCGTCGGGGAAGGAGTTGAAATATTGGGGAATTCATAAACCCAGTAAGCAGCATGTCTATAGGGCGAGGGCGAAGGATTGCAAAGTGTGTTCGAGGAAGGCGGAGTGTACGAGGGACAGGTCCAGATCACTCAGTTATCACATTTATGAGGAGTTTATCAATCAAGCGAGGCAAATCAATCAAACAAGGGCTTATCGGATATCGCAGAGGATGAGGAAGAGGATTGAGGAGCTATTTGGAGAAGCAAAGGAGTGGATGGGACTGAGGAGGGCTAAATTCCGGAGGCGGAAGTTTATCAGAGAACAGGTATTAATGACGGCGACAGCGCAGAATATAAAAAGGATGGTAAAGCTGTTATCCAAAGGAGGATACACAAAGCAAGCCCAGGTGGCCCAACAGCTTGGGGAATCGTTTCTTTCAAAGACATTTTCTAAATTATTTGGTTTGATGACTCTTTTCAGGTTTCGAACTCAATATTTTCTTCAGGGTTGCTGATAAATGCTTAGTTTTTCAACAGACTGTTTATCCTTGACTTTGCCCATATCTCACGAAAGTTTCCTTCTGACCCCAATCTTTTTTTCCCTGAAAACGAAGAATATCTGCGCCGCCACCCTGCGGATTCCTAATTGAAATATACATATTTTACGAAAATTGGTCAACCGAAACTTTCAGAAAGAAAGAGTCAAAGAAGCAGGCTGTTCGTTCCGCCTACGAGTCTACAGTCTGAGATGACTCTAAGGATTGACGATTACTGGTACAAATGTGCCTAAAAAAGACAGAGTCATTTCTGATAATCATATAATAGGGACCTTGAAATATCTCATGTGATAGTTCATGGTATGCTTGGAAAAGAAACCAATCCCCACACTGCCTGCATTTTTTCACAAACGAACATCGGTTATTTCAGAAGATAGTCTGAAACCGGCACCGAGTTACTGCAGATAGGTCTTGAGGAATCGCTGGACCTGATCATGCGCGTCTTTTGCCGCAGTCCGGTCGTACCCCAAGTGATATGTACGTCCAGAGACGCGGACGACGCGGTCCGGGCTAGGTTGGTCAAATCCGTGCATCGCACCTTTATAGACCTTCCACTCAACCGGAACGCTGCCGCTCTGCAGGCCCTTGCCGCGCGCGACACACTGGTCAGGAGGTGTCCAGTCATCGGCGCTCCCCATGAGCATGAGCAGCGGGCTTGAGAGATTACCATCCTGGAACGTTGCACAGGGCGGAAAGAAGGCGATAGCGGCTTGATAGCCGCCGCCCACGGGGCGGGTTGTGTTAATGAAGCGGGCGCTGGCGGAGATAAGGGTAGCGCCGCCCCCATGGGACCATCCCATGACCGCGACTTTGGTGGGGATTACATCGGGTTGGCTTCGGAGGTACGAAAGCGCTCCTAGACCGTCGAGGGCATGTTCCCGGAATGTCAGGCCACTAACGCCGCAGGCGGTGGACATATTTCGCGGGGAGAGGCTATCCGGAAGGATGGCGACGTAGCCTAATGTTTCCAACCACTCAGCCCAGTTGGAATCGCATTCCCTGATGCCAGAGCAGACGTGCAGGAGCACAACGCCTGGGAACGGGCCAGTACCTTTAGGCCGAAACACCGTGGCCGGTATCTGTGCGCCCACGGCGGAATCCGTACTCTTGAAGGTGATCCGTTCACTGCCGGACGCGGCGTATCCCCGGAGGCTGACGCCGAGCACACACATCATTGCTAGGAAGATCACGAGACCCGTTCGAAGCATGATAGTGTCAAAAGGTACCCTTGGGTGTCCTCCTGGTCGAGCGGGTGCCGCTCCCGACGGCCATCCAGACAGGAATTTCTGATATGCACCCATGTTCTCGTTCCTCTTATGCCGCTGAGTGATTTGATTTGCTTTCATGGTTGACCCTCCTCTCTATAAAAGCTCGGTTAGTTGGTTTCGCTCAAAAAAAAATAAACGCAGATCAAGGTGGTTTGACAAATAAAAAGCCCACCCTACCAAAGCTTCATCCCTCGGCAGCTCGGCCATCTTACTTCAAAAGACGCGTCGCTTTCCGCCCCTCCTCACGGAAGGTTTGCCTTTGTCGGGTAAGTTGTTTTTCGTGACACGGATTTAATCTTGGGGACGGTTCTTATATTCTGATTGAAGCTCCCCGCCCACAGGGCGGGACTTCCCGGCATTGTATAATATCATTTATATTGTGCCCCTTAACCCCGCTAACAAGGCGGGACTTGCGGGGCACGTTCCGGCCAATAACAATTAGATACAAAGGGGACAGGAGACTATGTGGTCTGTCCCCGGCTCTTTCTGGCCCAGGCTTCGTATTTCGCCGAGATTTCCAGGTATTGTTCCCCTGTCACTATCGGTCTGCTAATCTCTTCCAAAAGGGTTGGCTCTATTTTCTCATGGAGGGCAAGCATTTTCCCCGCCCGTTGAATCTTATCAAGGCAAGGTTCGAGAAGTTGCGGCGCCATCTGTAGAGCAAGTGAGCCGGGTATGCAGATTTCTCCGATGGATTCGCAACCAAAGTTCGCTGCCTGGGCCCTGAACGTCACGATCAGGGGCAGAAAAGTCTCCATCTCCGGGAATCCCGACGTTGAGACGAGTAAGAATTTTGAAGGCATGGTCCAACTGTAGGGGTGCCTCACCCGGTTTGCAGGGTCGAGCCGCAAAAATGGATCCATAGCGCAGATACAGCGGTCCATTACGGTCTTCATCTGGGCGCTCATATTGTCTGTATACACGGGCGTACCCATAACAAACAGATCCGACTCTCTCAGGAACGGATAGAGCCCGTCCATATCATCCCGTTGAGCACATTGACCTGGTGTTTTATGCATACACGTAAGACATGCCCGGCAGTATGAGATATTCATTTCCTTGAGCTGGAATTCTCTTACGGTGGCCCCTCCCTCCGACAGCCCCTTCAAAAGAGAATCCAGCAATCTCCACGTTACCCCTTTCTTCCCCCTCGCGCTTCCATTCAACGCAACAACCTTCATGATTCCCCTTTTACAGGTCTCAACAATCAACAAACGTTTGACTCCTTAAGTTAACACTAAGCCTTTCTGTATGGTCTAATCCTTGTTTTCATATCGCTGCGGCGAAATAAACTTTTTTCAAAATTGACCAATCACTTAGAAATATTATTCATTAGTGAAGACGAAGAAATATCTGCGCCGCCACCCTGCGGATTCTTGATTGGAATATATCTATTTTATGAAAATTGGTCAACCGAAACTTTCAGAAAGAAAGAGTCAAAGAAAAGGGCTGGTTGTTACATCTACAAGTCCTCACTGAAAGAGAATCTTGCAAGTTGACGATTACGGATAGAAACATTCGCTATCATTCATTAGCTGCGGGGCATGGGCCTTGGGAGTGGGTCTTGATTTGACGAGCCACAGCCCCAGGTGTTTCAGGATGGTCTTGATGACCAGCGTAGATTGACTCATCTCTCAGCAGACGAAAGATAGCACAAAACATGGTATAAGGTTGCTGGAGGAGGATCGGATTAACGTAGGGGTTGATGCTGGCTAAGCATCTTTTTGGTGCGCTGCCATGCATCAGCGGAGTCTTCAGGTCTATAAGTAGGGGTGTTTACCCAGGTGAAGGCGTGACCCGCGTTCGGGTAGACCACAAGTTCGAATGGTGCCCCACCCTGCTTCGCCGCAGCCTCCATGGCCCTCATGGATTCGATCAGACAGCAATTGTGATAACTGTCTCGTTCGCCGGCCAGAACAAGGACTGAAACTTGGAATTTGGCGGCGAAGGCTCTCATGTCCGACACGAAACTGGTCGCCGGGTAGTAGGCAACGACGGCAGAGACAAGATCCGGCATGGATGCGGCATGCGTGAGCGCACCGCCACCACCCCTTGAGAAACCGATTACTGCAGCTTTACCCGGAAGTGCCTTCGCCGAGCTTTGTGCCCGCTCAATAACACGCCTCAAATCATCCGCAGCAGATTTGCCATATTTGGCTTGGAAGTCATTACCATCGAGAAGAACAGCATAATAACCGAGTCGGGCTACCTCGGCCGCATAGCTGCTGTACACAACGTTCATGCCCGAGGCACCAGAAAGCAGAATCACTATTGGGCCTCGGCCACTGGGCGGATCATACGTCCTCTGCGATAGACCTTCCATGGTCGCGCAGGACCATGTTAACGCCACCACAAAGGAAATGACAAAAATTCGCCAATCAATGAATCCATCAGGGTGCTGTTTCATAATGTCTCCCTCCTTTGACAAGAATTTATTTTGGCCACCCGTGCCATTATGAGATTTCAAAGTTGAAATTTCAGTTTGACGCGAACTGACTTTCTTGTACCGATAGAATACAGGGAAGGCACCCCCAAAGGGAAATCATAAGCCCTTTGCGGTTTCGGGGTCGAATCTTTATCCTTGGCTTTGCCTAAATTTCACGAAAGTTTCCTTCTGACCCCAGCCTTTTTTCCCCTGAAAACGAAGAAATATCTTCACCGCCACCCCTGCGGATTCCTGATTGGAATATACATATTTTATGGAAATTGGTCAACCGAAACCTTCAGAAATGGATAGTTAAAAGGTGGGTTGGTTGTGACACCTACAAGTCCTCGGAGGGAGGCTAATTGGAGAACTGAAGATTTCCATTTGAAAGTAATGATCTGAGTCAGAAAAACCAGCTCACGCCGACTTGAAACATCTCCGTGTTCGTCCCGTTGTTGGGTAACCGGGTATGCGCGTTGGAGAAGTGCAACCAGCGGTATTGCACGGTCAGTGCAGTCCGGTCACTCAGAAAATAATGTATACCTGCGCCCCCCTGGATATTAAACTGGAAATTTCCGGTAAGATCACGACCGTCAATATTGGTGCTTGAAACCCCAGCCCCGGCGTCAACAAACGGCACCCAGCGGCTGCCAGTGGCAAAGTTATAGCGAATTAATGGCGTCAGACCAATAAAATAACGATCATTAGGTTTGAACTGCTCCCCACCGAAAAGTTCAACCAACAGTTCAAAGTTGCCACGATACCATTTATCGGATGCCATTACGTCCCTAAATACCCAGCCAAGATTCGCTGACGCCAGTGCCAAATCGTGGGCAACCGCGGTGCCGAAAACTCTGATGCCAAAACCCGCCCCAACCGTGCCCCCCACTTGGAACAGGCCCTTACGAAACCCGCTGCCGATGCCATCCACCCAGATTTTCTCTGGTGACGAGCTCGTTTTTAATCCGGGTTCGTCGGAGTAGGCCCACTCCCCTGAAAGTCCTATTATCATCAGGATGCCCAACATCACCGAGGTCACCTTTCCTCTGGCCCAATGAGCACGGGCCTTCTCGCGTTTAGCCCGCGGGCACTTGCCACGAGCACGACACCCTTCAGATTTAGTTTGCATTTCTTCCCACAATCCTTCCTGTAATTAATGCTCCATGCTTCAGATCATCGTAAACTAAATTCTTTTTTCTCTGCAAGCATCCCTGTAAGGGCTTTCAGAAAGTCAAATTATTACAACGACTCTTCGAACCTTATCAAAATCGAACCTGTTGGGCAATTGTCACGACATTTCATGCATGCATGCAAAAGACATTTATGAAGGTTTTCTTTCACCAAATGGGATTTGGGGCCAGATTTGAATATATCCACTGGACAGCTAATAACACACATGCCTGCCCCAACACATGTTTCCTGGTTTATCTTTATGGCTACCTTTCTACCTTGGTATTCCACCTCCCCTTCTGTCACATAAGTTAGAGCATCACCGAGTCCCATCTCCTGATCCTTTTCCCCTTTTTTTCTGATCAATCTACCTTAACCAAATTCGAATTGCAACTTTTAGCGTCATAGCAATTCCCAAAATTAGAGATGATTTGTAAATCTGATAGAAAACTTAAGGGAAAAAGATTAACAGGCATTAGGTTTGGATGAGGATTTCTTAAGCTTGATAAATGAATTTTTTTGAAGAGGGCAATTATATGGTGCAGGTTAAATCTTGGACTCGGCTCCTTTCAAACCTCAATTCCTTCGTACCACAGAGAACTATTCCATCTTGTCGATTATCGTTTGAAACATTCATCTTGGGGTCAGATTTGAGATTCGCGATTACAGGAAGAAAGAGTTAAGAAATGGGATCGCACTTCAAGCCACAAAGTTTGGAGATCAATCTGTGTTAAGAGCTTTTGGTTTTAGATTGGGGGAGAGGATAACGGGGAAAATCAGCCGCCGCTGCAGGCGGTCATTTTTATTTTTTGAGCCGTTCAATTTCCTGTCTTATCTCGGCAATCACTTCTTTATTTCTAATTTTGTCTTCAACGCTGAACACGATAAAGACTTTTCCGCCGAACTGTTCCTCGAAGTCACGAAATGATTGCTCCATGCGAGCTGTAACCGAAAAATTGCCGAGGCTGGCGTGAGCGGTAATAGGTTTGATCTGGAGGCCAAATGCTTTATTGCCAACCTTGCCGATAAAATCAATGTCTCCGGCATGGTCGAGATCTGGATCCGTTTCTTCAAATACAATATCGGGAAACTCCTTAGCAAGAGTATCATGAACAACCGACTTCTCGGCCAAATATCCGTCAAATGTCCGATGGATCGTCAATCCGTATATATAATCGACGCAATCCTGTAAGGTCAGCGTAGATAGCGCTTCGCGCAATTGTGGGGCAACAATTTCAGTAATCTTTTCATACAAACGTTGGCCAAGCTCAGTTAGTATTTCTCTGGTTATTTTTATTGGTTGTTTAGTATTTGTAAAAGCATTCTTGAAATACCAATCTTCCCATTCTTGGAATGTTCTCGGCTGGCATTGGCGTATCATCGCCATGACTTGACCAACCTTATTAGTCTTGGTAAAGCCCCACCGCCTATTTCCATAATTCAGGATGATCTCTTTGCTTCCAAAATCCTTAGCGAACTTTTTGAAGGTCATGAGGCGGGTCACCCCGAAGTTTTATGAATTTATCCTTGTATTTGAAATCAATAGAGCAGTCTACCTCTGCAAGACCTTCTTTTATGAGATGTGCATTAAGAAATGTTTTGTTTTTTAAATAGATATAACAAAGCAGGCGATTCTCATTATCGTGCTTTTGAGTATCAAATTTCAGAAATACTTTTTGCCCCTTCGTTTTTTCAGTAATGAAATTAACCGCCAAACCATTCAATGCCTTATCCTCTCTTACTCCGATAAGGCGGACAAGCAATCCGTTGCTGAGTCTAATCAGCTCAGGGCTGATCACTTCCTTAACCGAGTAATACTCTTCGCGTTCCCCGCTGTTTTCGTCAATTCTGGAGCCGAATTGAAGCTTTTTCGGATCAATCTTCTTATCGAGTTTATGAGGGTCTTTGAAGATATAGGGCAGCCTTGCAATGTCTTCGTTCAAGTCGGTTTTTATATTGTCTTTTAAAAAGATGTATTCTGTTCCGTAAAGATCGGCTTGTTCGATTCGCAGCTTTTTTCTGATGGTTGGAATAAAATTCTCGTTAATTTCATAACCGATTGAATGCCGCCCCAGATTGCGGGCAGCCATTGAAGTCGTGCCGCTGCCAAGGAAGGGATCAAGAACCGTATCCCCTGCAAAAGAAAACATTTTGATAAGCCGGGCGGGCAGTTCTTCGGGGAACATTGCAATATGCCCTTCCTGTTTAGCGCCTGCAAAATACCAGTGGCCCGAAAAATAAGTATTCCAATCTTCCTTTGATATGACCGACAGTTCTTTTTGCTCTCGGGTTGGTTTTGGCGGGTTGCCTTGTTTCTTAAACAACAGAATAAACTCATAATCGAGTTTCAGAATTCCGTTGCGGGGATAAGGAAAACTTCCCATTATAGTGGCTCCGCCTGTTGTATTGGTCGTTGTCACCTTTTGCCAGATGATCGCCCCCATGTAGTCAAACCCGATTGTCTCGCAGAATTTAATGATTTCGGTTCGAATCGGGATTACCTTGTACCGTCCGTAATAAACCGAGCGAGCGAACTGATCCCCGATGTTTATGCAAAGCCGGCAGCCTGAGTGTAAAACCCGATGACATTCCTTCCAGACAAGGCTTAGGTTATTTATATAGCTCTCATAAGTCTCATGGTATCCGATTTGATCGCTTGTCCCGTAATCTTTAAGCTGCCAGTACGGGGGTGACGTAATGATCAAATGAACCAATTCATCGGTCACCAGATTCATTTGTCTGGAATCGCCATGAATTATTTTGTGTATGGTTTTCATTTTTGTAATTTATTGTAGCTTAAATCAGTTGTGTTTGTAAATTGGTTGTTGTCGCTAACATTTATTTTTATATTGCTGCGGCGAAATAAGCCTTTATCAAAAGTTGACCAAGTACTGATTAATATTTTTCGTTGCTGAAAACGAAGAAATATTTCCGGCCTCCACCCTGTGGATTACCGAGCTGTGATTCAAGCCGTCAAAGTGAAACAGCAGGTTAGGCAATCTTAAGACTTGCGCGCTGAGACAATACCCAACCCGTCTGACATCGCGTTATGTTCAATAGATATATCAACAAATCCAGCTTCGAGCAACAAATCACGGTGCTCCTTTTCCGTGTAGGACTTTCCATCATCATAAACATTGAGGAATACAAGACTGAAAGCCACAGATGCAATCGGAGATAATCGCGTGTCATTTAGAATACTCCCGACGATATAGATAGAACTGCCAGGTTCCATCACTTGAGAAATATTCTTCAATGCTTTCTTGGCATCCTGGGATGGCAAAACCTGGATCAACGCACGCAGAATCGCAACGTCATAACTTCCTTCAGGTGGCCTATTGATAAGATCGGCGGCCATTACCGATATCCTTTTAGACATACCAGCTTCCGATATGAATCGTTCTGAGATCGACACCACCGCAGGCAAGTCGACCACTGTTGCCTCAAGATCAGGATATGTCCCACAAATTCCGATCGAGAGTCCACCTGTCCCACCACCCGCATCTAACAGACGCTTAAACCTAGAAAAATCGATTTTCCCTGCCTAGTTGTCTCCCGGCGCTTAGACTGCCGGGATATTGGCCCTTAAAGTACTTGATCAGATCATCTTTCGGCAAAGACATCCAGTCAAGTTTTGCCTGAGGTTTGCCGGTGCGAATGCTTTCTGAAGTCTTAAGAGTGGCTTGCCACAAACCGTTATAAAAACCAGCCAATCCACCCATATATTCCGGGCGGCCACGCACTAGAAACCGGTTGGCTTCGTCAGTATTGGAGAAGACTCCGTCTTCAACGATCAGAAGGCCAGCCGTTACCAGAACGTAAAGAAGGGGTGAGAGCTTGTCCGCCTGAACGTGCAATGCTTTGGCAAGACTTTCGACATTCATAGATCCACCCTTGAGCGGCGTAAAAACGTCAAGCTGCATCCCAGCCAACATCGCGAAAGACGGATAAACAGCGTAGGCATTACGCATAATGGCAGTGGGGCTAATGCTATTATTGTTCTTAGTCATCTTTTTCCCTTTTCGCTATCGTGCTTCATTTGGAGGTAGTACACGGTGCGATAATCACGCATTGGGTGCATAACGCGAGAATTCAGCCACGCGGGCCGAAGGTCTGCGACGGCTGGAATGAAGGGTTAGGCACAATGTTCACTAAAGATGATTTGCTCTTTCTTGGACCGAGGCATCGCTTTTATCTGTGCTTCTCGAATAAGAGCTTTGGAACGCGTCAGCCCTTCTTGTTGATATAACAGCTTGACGGGCAGGCGAGTTCGGGTGTAGGTTGCCCCCCGACCCTCACTATGTTGCTTGACCCGAGCCCGCACATCTTTTGCTATCCCAGTGTAGAGCGACCCATCCCCGCAGCGGAGGATATAGACTGTCCAATCCTTTCGCCCCCTTCTCTTCATCCCTTGGATCATTCTTAGGTATTTAGTCTCCACATTCATCCTCTCTAGGGGAAACACAATTGAGTCAGATCTTCAGATGTCTTGAATTTATCCGATGTTTTTTCGGTGTCTCCCCGTGTTCCGGCACTTCCTAGTTCAGAGAATATACCTCTCAGATTTCTATGTCAAACATGAGTTTCCATGTCATATGCTGAGACCTGCCCCCTGTGTCCTTCGGTTTAATATTCTATCTAATAACTCTTTCCGCTTTTTAAAAAACGGGCTTATAATAAAAAAACCTCCAGGAAACGAACTTTCAGCAACAATAACTTTTTTGTATCGCATGAACGCTGGATAGTAGATTAGCGAAAACCAGAAATGAGTTTTAACCCCCTGAATTTCTCTTATTGGAATCGCTGACAGTTTACCGAATATTCTCTTTAAATATACATATTCCTTTTCGTTATCAACAAATATTGCATGAGGGACACGGACGTAAATTTCCCAGAAGTATTGTTCTATTACTATGCAAAATAAGGAAAATATCGCCATCTCAAAAGATTCTTTCAAATTCTGCTTCTCAATAAGTATGAGAATAGCTGCAGCCATGAAAATTAAACACCCGAGGGGGATGAATACTACCAAAAAGAATCCCAAATACCAATCGCATGCTTTCATAAATAGATGCAATTCATATTTTTCCATAGAGTCCCCATTCAGATATTTACTTGTCGATAAAGAAGTCTCGATTCTTGTTTTGATATTTGTCGCTTAATGCACCAATATCTTGGCATCCCCCTATAAGTAAGAAGATCCAAAGAGTGTTGGTAATATTTTAAGAATCCGATGTTGTCTTGAAGCAATACCAATGTCATATGTTGAGACCTGATCCCTGTGTTCTTGTCCTCATTGATAGACGAAGGCGGATTATTTGTATTTGCCCTGAATGATACTTAATCTGACAGACCCTGTCAAATTACCTCTTGCCTAACGAGTACACCGACTACCATTCAATTCTAGGTTGCTTTGGAAAGTGAAGATTGCGGATTGAAATACTCAACAGATAACTCGGTGGAATC
Source organism: uncultured delta proteobacterium (assembly GCA_963827685.1). Lineage (GTDB taxonomy): Bacteria > Desulfobacterota > BSN033 > BSN033 > UBA1163 > UBA1163. The sequence continues at coordinate 58,130 of CAWHBU010000008.1, forward strand.
GTGAACTCATATAGGAATCCATCGGGTAATCCGGGTCCGGATAGAAGGAAGGGGCAGAAAATGGAAGCTGGGAATCTGAATCATCGATGGAAATCGTTACGGGGATGTGCCTTCACCTTGGGCGGGGGTCTGACCTTCACCTCCCAGAGGCCAAGATGCTTGAGCATCTTCTCGATCACTTCTTCATCTTCGATGTCAAATCTGTAACCGACTATCGGCTCAGTCTGCGGGAAAGCCCATGGCTTGCTTCTCTATAGCCTTGCCATCTTTGAAATCAATCCAAACCCTTGCTTTCTTGCTGTTCTTCCACTCATAACGTTTCACATCGTATTTTTCTCCAGGTTTCCCGACTACCCTCACGACATCCTTGTAACTGAGACTATCTGGACTCTTTCGGGCCTGCATAAGTTTCTGGATTTCACTATCAAGTCGGTCGTGCCCTGGACCTGTTTTCCCAGGACTGATCAGTGAAGTTCCGTACCATTTGTTGTTCTGGAAGCCAACCTTGAGATTATCGTCCTTCCAGATATAAAAAACGATGCCCAAATCGACACCTTCACCTCCCAATATCTTCACAATCTCAGGATAGGACATGCCTAATCTCACCCGCTCATAGTCCACATTGCTGAAATCTTTAGGTGGACTCTGAGCCCATGCATTTCCTCCGCAAATTCCCACCGAAATCCCAAGTAATGCCAGAAGACACATGCCTGCAAACAGTTTCACTTTTTTCATTTTCCCTCCTTACGATTCAAATGATAAGTTTCCCAAGCCGACAGATTGGCTGGCCCTTGCCAAGACCTCATCCGTATATTCGAAGGACCCCTTTAAAGGACCATTTCGCGCAGGGATTGGTTTGCACGCAATTGTTTAAAATGAAAAAAATTACTTCTCCTTTTCGGAATGAGTATCTTTAGACCCTGTACCACCTGTTTTCACAGCGCCTTGCCCTCCGCCTCCTGAGGTTTTAGCTGTTCCCGTTTTTGTTCCCGTTCCTACTTTTGTTCCTGTTTCAACCTTTGTTCCTGTCCCTACTTTTGTTCCTGTTCCTACAGTCTTGTTACTAGACCCTACTTTACTTCTTGTATCCTTCCCACCCTTGTCAGTGGACTCTTTGCCGTGATGAACATCTCCACCACGATGAGCTTCTGTGGGCCTATGAAACTCTCTACCACCCCAATGATGCTGGGAGTGATCTCTATACCAAGGCTGTCTGTTCCAGTAGTGATTGCGACCCCAATTCCTCCAATGGCCATGGAAGTCACCGTAGTGTATCCGATGATATCCTGGCGGCACTCCGAGAATATAATCAGGTGGTATAACCACGACGGCCGGGGGGATACGAGGTGTCTCAACATAAGCCCATGGTCCGTTGTAGATGGAAGACCTGAACCAATGATCTTCATGGAAGCGATACCAGAAGCCTCCGAAAAAATAGAGACCTACAGTGTTCGGCACCAAATAGACATCGTTTGCTTCACTGGGAACTACCACGACATCGGGCGGTGCTGGAAATACCAGAGGCGGGGGAGGGGGAACGCCAATGCTGATGTTCACCTCGGCCCTACCAACAAGCGCCATGCCAACGACAAAAAACAGACAAACCATAAGAAATACTACGATCTGCTTCATAAAATGATCCCTCCTTTTGGCTAATAACGAGTAAGTAAGAATGATAAGAACTCCCTTTAGAGCCAGGGATGAATATATGAAAAACGGGGTTGTATGTCAAACAAAAAAAACTGTAAGATATGAAGGACGGTTTTGGGCCAGTTTTCCAGATGACGATTACCAACTGACCTTCCCCCGAGTTGATGGACACACCTGAGAATTTGTATCATTGGACAGGAGGTGCGTATGGGGGAAAAGAATCGTCATTTCAGCCGTGAGTTCAAACGAGATGCAGTGCAGTTGGTCACAGAGAAAGGGATGCCGGTAGGCAAGGTGGCCCGAGAGCTTGATATCCATCCCAATCTTCTTCATCTATGGAGGAGGAGGTTCTTAGCTAAAGGGGATAAAGCCTTCGTAGGGAAGGGCCGTGTAACGCCAGAGGAAGCGGAAATAAAGGGGCTCCGGAAGGAATTAGAAAAGGTGAAGGAAGAGAGGGACATTTTAAAAAAAGCCTTGGCCGTATTCTCCAAACGAAACAGATGAAGTATCGGTTGATAGAAGAGCACAGAGAGACCTACAAGATAAGGAGTATGAGTGAAGTGTTGAAGGTATCCAGAAGTGGTTATTATGCGTGGAAGACGCGTCAACCGAGCACACGTCAGAAAGACGATGAGGAGTTGCTGGGGCACATACGGGAGATCCACACTCAAAGCAGAAGGCTCTATGGGAGTCCGCGGATCGCAGCGGAGCTCAATAAGCAGGGTCTTAGATGTGGGAAGAACCGGGTAGCCAGGATCATGAAAGAGCACTCCATATGGGCAGAAGTGAAGAAAAAGAGATTCAGGCGGACTACCGATTCACGGCATCATTATGCCTTGGCTGCAAACTTACTGATTGACCAGAGGCAGACAGAGGGGGTATGGGCATCTGATATTACGTTTGTGCCCACTTCTGAGGGATGGCTCTATGTGGCAGCAGTGATGAATGTGAAAAGCAGAAAGATCATTGGGCTGTCCATGAGCGATAAGCTCTCTCAGGAGCTAGCTTCTGCTGCGCTCAGGGACGCGGTGGGCAGGCAAAGCCCCTCTGAAGGGTTGATCCACCATTCTGATCGAGGCAGGCAGTATGCAAGCTATGCCTATCAGGAGCTTTTAAGAGAATACGGCATGACTCCTAGTATGAGCAGAAGTGGCAATTGTTATGATAATGCCTATGTGGAGTCTTTCTTTGGCACGCTCAAGACGGAGTTGGTCCATGGTGAGCGGTACCGTTCAAGGCTGGAGGCGAGGCTTAGTATTTTTGAGTACGTGGAAGTGTTTTATAATCGTCAGAGGAGTCATTCGGCATTAGGGTACAGGAGCCCAGAGCAGTATGAAAAGCTCCTTAATGAAACTTAATCATGTGTCCACTTTTTCAGGGGAAGGTCAAACCGAAATCTTGCATCATGGTCGAAATCTGTCAGACAACGACTTCAGTAAGAAAGAGTCAAAAAAACGGACTACCTCTTCAACCTACAAAGTTTGAAGATGAATCTACGTTAAGAGCTGTTGATTTTAGATTGGGGGAGAGGGGGCAGAAGGGACATCCTATATTGCTCCTGTCAAGAGGGGAAACGAAACAATTTCATCTTTTGCAAAACAGGTGGTGAATCCGTCGGTTCCTGCAAAACGCTCCACAACTTATTTTCCCCTCAAAAGGCAAGAAATCTTTCGGGTCGTCTATGGTATTTTGTTCTCCTCATTAAGATGCGGTTCATCGTTTTCATACGGGCTACCATCTTTTAAAGTCTGAAACGGAAGAGGGGATTCAGGTAAAGGGAAGACGGTGCTCCCTTTTAAGACTTCATCATCGGGCCGAATCTCCTGGGAAGTCCACTTTTCGTTGTTATCAGCCCAATCCAGGGATGTATCGATGTATCTCGCCACGCTTTTGCCAGCGATATTAAGTAACAGGAAAAGCAAGGCCCGCCTGAGGTTGATGGGAGAAACCCTTAAAAGAAATGGAATATGCCGAAGGATCGAGGAGAAAGAATAAAACTCGCTTTGGACATGATGGTGTCCCTCGGCAAGCTCCTGGGGAGTCATGTTTTTAGGTTGAAATACGACGGTATGGTGGTCGTAATGGCTCCAATCGTGAGAAATGATTCGTCCCTGATCTTTGAAACGCTGGTATATTCGTGTTCCGGGATAGGGCGTCAGAACATGTAAAGCCATTGTTGGAAGTTTGGTTCTTGCCAAAAATTCCAGGGTATCATCAAAAATGGCTTTCGTATCCGTATCAAACCCCAAAATAATGGAAGGGTGAAAGGCGATACCATTGTCCTGGATAATCTTAATCGCCCCCTCCGTCTCTTCTACAGATTTGAGCGTTTTTTTCATTCCCATCAGGCTTGAAGGCGATACAGACTCAAGCCCAAAGAATAAGGCCGCACAGCCCGAGAGGCGACATAATTTCAACATTTCTTTGTCTTTCGCCAAGGAGACGGAACTTTGTCCTACCCATTCGATGCCCAGGGGTATCAACGCTTCAAATAATTCTTTGGAATATTCCGGGTGTCCAGCAACATTATCGTCTAAGATCAAAAACGTCTTTGAGCCAGATCGTTTGATATCCTCAACAACCATGGAAACCGGTCTATGCCTGATTTTCCTCCCATAGAAATCCGTCACCGAACAGAATTCACAGGCGTACGGACACCCTCTGGTTGTCAATAGCCCTACACAGTTAGATAGCGCCTTGTCAATATGAAAATCTCGCCTTGGGAAAGGAAGCTTTGAAAGATCAGGTTCTGGTACATGGTAAAATTTCTGGAGGTTGCTCTTCCTAAAATCGTTGATGACATCTGCCCAGCAGCCTTCTGCCTCTCCGATGACAACGGCATCGGCGTGCTCTATGGCTTCTTGCGGTAAGATAGTAGGATGAATTCCACCGAGAACGACTTTGGAACCTCTCTGTCTAAATATGTCGGATAATTGATAGCTTCTATTTGCCGTCGCGGTCATGCAGGAAATCCCAACCAGGTCGAAATCCAAAGAAAAATCGATCTCTCTGATTTCTTCATCTACAACGGTAATATCAACATCATTTGGCGTCAGTGAGGCCAGAATGTGTAGACTTAATTGAGGTATCTTAATAGCTCTTAGTTTCTTACGGAACTTATGAGAAGGTGAAATCAGTAGGAGTTTCATCACTGCGCCCTCGTTTCTTATAGAGATTTTTAAAAGTTGGTGCCCCCTCTAACACAACATCGACGTTTGGGAGGAGTTTAAACGCGCCTATTCATGCAGAGAGTAAAGTGAATGCCTTAGAAACCGGGATAACCTCCCCGAAGGGATTCTTTAGAATATGGCTTAGGTTATTCCTTCTCCTTCTTTTGCAAGAATGCTGTAAGCAAGTCTATCGGCAGAGGGAGGATCGTCGTTGAGTTTTTCTCGGCCGAAGGATCCATCTTAAAGTATCTGTTCAAGAGGATCTAATATTCCTTATCCTTTCCCTTAGTTTCCGGGTCTTTGTGCGGCCAAAACGGACTTTCGCCCGTGCCTCGGATTTCTTCCATGTCTACTACCCCTTCTGAATCTTTTCGGCAATTCAGGGACGATTGAGGTGAAGGTATGTTCTAAAACATTTTTAGGCATTTGTCTACATTTGCCGCTTCTTTAAAAATAACCCACCGGGGTCAAGTTGTTTTGGAATCTACGTCTCCTTCTTATCGCTATTTTCTTGGAAGTACCGTCGAACTTTCGCCGCAATTTGACGATCAGTCATCCTGTCAATGGTTTCAATACCGACAATGCGTCCACGCAGTTTGTTTCTCACGAGACGTTTCTTCAGCTCGCCCTTGGCCTCACCAGGACCAAATATCAGAATAGATTCTGCATCACGAATACACGCAATGACCGCATTGTAGTAAATGTTGAGAAGTCCAGTAGACCTTCTCTCGCGGCTATCATCTGCGGGTACTAGCTGGGATTCATAGGGCGTCGTAGAACGTATACCACTAGAACGTCCGGGCTGTTCAACCTTTGATATGATTAGTCTTATTTCTTCCCCTTTGTCCGTAACCGCCACGATCAGGGCCTTCCTATGGTCAATCCACAAACCCACTTTTGTCCTCATCGATCTCTCCTCTGTCTATTAGCTTCAACTAACATTATATTCTATGTTGATGCTATATTTTCCTTAACGATCAAACCTTTCGGCGTCTTTAGAGACTCCCTTGCGTCCTAAAATACTCTTACGCAGTCCTTTTTGCATGAAAATATTATTATTAAGAATATGATATCACATCCGCATAATTAATGAACAAAATTATCTGGCCGTCAGGAACAGGGTTGTCAATCATCGATCATGGTTTGTAATATACACCACATTTAAACTTTTTGGAAGTGAGGATTGTCAGGAAGAAACACACATTTTGAAAAGCCCAATCAAGCCCTCAGTATTGGATAGGGTTTTTATTCGCATTTGAAATGTTGTATCGCGGGGCGAAATTTAAAAGTCACGACAGGAAAAAAGAATTAAAAAAAGGGGCTACCTCTTTCACCAACAAAATTTGGAGATGAATCCACGTTAAGAGCTGAGGTTGTTTTCCCTACCCCGCACTTCTGGTCCGCCATGGCTATTATTTTCATCGCTAATTTGACTTCGTATCCGAATCCAATAGAATCTTTTTCTATTATAAAATCTAAATCATGGCCGCCTCTTGAAAGGCCCGTTATGGATAGACCGAGGTTCTGTGCCAATATCTAACGGTTTTCCAGCTAACCCACAATAACCATGTTCTCCAACCCATCTCGATCCCACGATTTTTTGCCATGCCATACAACCTGAGCCTTCGCATATCCATTCTGGATTTATTTGTCCTAACTCCTTACTTGCAGGTTTTGAAAATTTAAACGGGCAATACATTTTCTTAGCTTCATCTTTTTTGACTAACATAGGTTTTCCTCCTTTCTTTTAACCTTTCCATTACCGTCTTTGGGCCAAGGACCAAATCTGATTACTGCGTTTACATTCCTTTTTTGGCCCATATCCTAACCCTTTACCCTGCCCTGAAGTCTTCCCTGGGCCGTTGCAGAGGGACCTACGTCAGAGCCAGACGTGCTCCTTTTTCACCCGTTCAACCGCACGAAGCCCCGCCTTTGAAGGCGGGGAAGGAGGCGCGGCTCAGGGTGAACCTTGAGCAAACCCCGGCCTTCAGGCCGGGGAGTCGAAAGGTTCACTCGCGTAAAAAAGTGGGGTCTGGTCTTTTTCCATTGCTGAAAACGAAGAAATACTTTCGTCCCCACCCCCGTGGATTGTTGATTGGAATATACATATTTCGTGAGAATTGGTCAACTGAAACTTTCCGGAAGGAATAGCTAAGAAGGGGTGCTAATCTTTGAAGTTGACGATGACTGATAGAAGGGAAGCATAAAGAAGCCTCGGGGGAACCACGGTGGAGCCATTGCTGGCCCTGCCTTGGTTCTCTGAGAAATGGTTTTGTCTCAAGATGTTATGCCTTCCAACTTCTCGCAAGTTTGTTTCAGACTTGCTTTACCAGTCAATCTGCGGCCCAAACCGTTTTCTCCCTCCAGGCAAAGCGTATCGTTATCAATTTCCATTCTTATAATGTAGATCTTTCCGGTTGTCTTATCTTTGAACCTGTCTCCTATCTTCATCGTAACACCGTCTCCCTTCTTGACCTCCTGTCAGACTACAACGGTTTGAGGCCAAAAATTAGTCTGCGAACTCCGGAACAATCCGTATTGCCTTTTTTTCCGGATCGGCAAGGTCGAGTTTAATGATTCTTCGGCAACGAGGACATTGTATAAACTCTTTGACCTCCAGGCCAATCATGCTCAGTTTGAATTTCCCCTCACAATGCGGGCATAGCGCATCAAAATCAAACATAGTTTTCCCTTCCTTTGAGATTTGAAAAAGAGGATGTGAATTTCTAACCTCGTTTATCATTTGAGTTCTGCCTTGACTTCATCTTCCACGACAGGCACGAATACGGATTCCATGCTGTTCGGATTGACAAGCATGGAATGGGATCCGTCCTTGGTCCCCAAAATGATGATGCTGGAATCGGCGCTTTTAACTGTAAACATTTTTCCATTCTCTATGCTTTTAAACATGTCACCTGGTTTGATCATTGTATCTCCTCTCTTGGGAATAGTTAGGGTTCTGCACTCTTCACTTATCTTTTGCCTCCTTCCGCTCCGCCCGATGAGCCACCCATCTTGCCCAAGTCGATGAAGGGGACGGCTCCTCCGGAGACTTGAGGCAAAATTCCATTCCATTTCTCGATACCCTTGTACTGCACGAGGATCGGGCTGATCGACCGTGATAGCGCATCATTGGCCTTGGCCTGTCCCTGAGCCACCACCAGAATGGATTGCGCCTCACCTTTTGCAGTGGCGACCTTTTGCTGCGCTTCAATCTCGCGTTGGGCCAAAACCTGTTTCTGCGTCTCCACCTGTTGCTGGGCCACTTGCTTGGCCTCAATGGCCCCTTCATATTCGGGAGAGAACCGGATGTTGGCAAAGTAGATGTCATCGACGATGATGTGATACCTCGTCAGGTTATCTCCCAACTTTTTCATCGCCCTCTGCCGAATCTCCTCCCTCTTGGGAAGTATCTCCCCGATTGGGTAGGTCGGCACAACCTCCTTGACAAAGTCGTTGAAAGCCGGATCGATCACCTTGTCGGCAAAATCGAGCCCCACTTTCTGGTAAAGGTCATTCACAAAAGATGGGTCGATATGAAAGTTCATCATCCCCGTCATTTTCACCATCTGGTATTCTTTTGAAGAGGCATCGATCTCCTTGAACGGATGGGGTTGAACCTTGACATCCACCTTGATCACTCTTTCGGCAATGGGCACTTTGAAATTGAGCCCCTCGCCCATGATTCTCTTTTCCACACTCCCCCACAAGAGGACAACCCCTCTGTGGCCTGCCGGGACGATGGCAAAAGAGCCCCATAAAACAATGAAAAGAATCAAGAGAACAACAAGGATTGAGATGGTTCGGGGCTTTGGTCCCTTAAAATCAAACGCTTCCAACGATCTTTCCGGCATGGTTCACCTCCTCTGGGTGTCTTAACATGACTGAATGACAAGAATCTCTGTCCCGATCCCGCCAGCCCTGCCCGAATCGCTACTTCCTCCACCTTTTCACATCAAAACACTCTTGTACGAGGCCTCTGGGGCTTGACCTTTTTGGGCTCGCTCTTCTTAACGGAAAAACGATCGGATTTCTTGTTGGGTATCGATTGTGACTTCTCCTTGTAAAGGGTTTCCAGCCTATCCTCCTGCCGTTCTGTTAGTTCATGGTTCTTATCGAAGTCTCCCACAGCAGTTTTGAGAAATTGGTCTTCAGCCTGGGTTAATGCATACTGATTTAACCCTGACATAACCCATTCAAGCCTTGCTTTATCCATAATGGTCCTTTCTATCCTGATGACTGTCGTTAAGTTCTTATTGCTATCTTCCCCGGAAGCCACGCCTGACGATCGCCTCTTTGACCAGCAAGTTTTTCCCCATGAAATCTGTTTTATTCAACATGGAGACAGCTCTCCGGGCTTCCCATTGTGTTGACATCTCAACGAATGCAATACCTCTCGGTTGGCCAGTTTGCCTGTCCGCTACAATCTTGACAGACATGACGTCTCCAGCTTTGGCGAACAGGACTTTGAGTTCAGGTTCGCTGGCCTGGAAAGGGAGGTTGGCTACGTAAACCTTTTTATTCATATAGTTGCTCCTCAAATATCTCTATTTGCTGAAACACTCGGTACACAATAGTTTTTTGTCGGTCGGTGGAGGAACCGGGGTGACAACTTCCTTTCCGCAACCCGAACATAAAACTTTATAGGATTTCGGGCGCCTTAAATGGCTCGGTCTTGAAGCATGAAACCTCCCGTGTCTTCTTCGCTGTACCACTGTTCAACCTCTTTTCTGCGAAAACAGGATTAATAACGGTTTCCGCGGCCGCTATAATCCATCCGTCCTCCCCCAGTTCTTCCCTGGTCGGCACGGGGGCGGGCCTCATTCACACTGATCTGTTTGCCCAGGAGTTCCTTCCCGTTAAGGCTTCTAATGGCGGTTTGAGCCTGAGACTGCGCAGGCATTTCTACAAAACCAAACCCCCGGGACTGGCCATTGTACTTGTCTTTGATCACTCTCGCTGAGGTGACCTCACCGAAAGATTCAAAAGCCTCCCGAATCGTTACATCTGTTGCTTCATAGGATAAATTTCCCACATAAATATTCATAATCATTCTCCTTTTTTTAAGTTTACCCCGTTAGAAAGCCCCGCTACTTGCAGCGGGATGACGGGATGGTTGTTCCCATCTTAACAAACATGGGGTTTAAAGCCGCATGTGAGCCTTCCCGTTAAAAAGTAGAAGACTTTCTAACGGGGTTTATTTCTCTTTCTTAGACGGAATAATTCTTGTTCCAGTAACGTGAAAAATTGTCATAATTCCACGTTTTCCATTTCGAAGAAACAATTTCGTGGCGGACGATTACCTCCTTGTCTTTTTCCCTTTCGCCTTCAACTTTGATTACTTTCACACCACCATTTCCCTGCCCCTTGTAGAATGCAGTTACCATTTTAACCTCCATGCCGGCTTTTATGCTGATACAAAAAAGCCCGCAAAGAAGTCGGTTAGAGTTCTCGCGGGCGTAAGCTATAAGCCTAAAAGGCTCTGTGCAACTTTTTTGATTTTATTGTGTAATTATATACTAATTTGCACTTAAAAGCAAGGAAATATATTTTTTCACTATATATGGAACAGATGCAAGTGGGTCTCTCTCCATCGAATCCTAACGGATTTCTACTTGAAAGATTGTATTACAGGACGATCATTCTTTAACTCATCATTCTGACGCAATTCTGGCTTCCAAAAGGATTTTCAACCCTTTCTTGGGCATTTGGGTCATCATGCCAGACTTCATCAACCCAGAAACGGTATTCATACCTTCCGGGTGGTAGGGCGAAGCTGACCTCCCAGGTTCCTTTATTATCCCTCTTCATCGGGAGACTATCGACATCCCAATGGTTGAAATCTCCTGCCAAAAAAGCCCTCTCAGCCTCAGGGGCATACAAATTAAATCGAACCTTCTTAGTCTTAGGCTTGGCTTCCTCGAATAGTTTCTTTTTCATCTTTTTTCTCCTTATCTCTGTATTCGTTATCTGTTTTAAGATCTCATTCAATCGTCTCTCGACTTCTTTTATAGGCGCCGTTCTCCTTTAGTCGTCGGCTCCAAGATACCGCTTCACCCATCTCGAACAATGCCTCCGAGGGGACAACCGGATCCATAACGGTTTCTACCCCACTATCATTCATTCACCCTCCCTGTCCTCGGAAAAATAAGCACTCATTGTTTGTGTTATTTAGGGATGAAAATGGTTTGGAACTATGGCTCGACAAGAGGCAACATGATACAAAAGGTGGTCTGACCTTCCTTAGACTCCACGGACATTGTCCCTCTCATATTTTTGACCAGTCGAGTGCTGATGTGGAGCCCCCTGCCTCTGCCTTCCCCAAGAATAAATCGATCTTTTTCTTCTTCCGAGATCTGACCCGTATTATTGATCTCGACCACAGCCCATGGGTCCTTGCGGTAGGACCGAATAGAAAGTTCTCCTCCTTCCTCAGGAATGGCATTGGAGGCGTTGTTAAGAAGATTATCTATCACTCTTTCAATATGAAGGGGAAAGCATCGAACCCATAAAGGAGATTCCAACTTTCGTTCAATCAATTGAATGTTCCCTCTATTCAACTCCTTCAGCGTCTCTTCATTGATTAGGAATCGCCTCTTCGATATTTCAGTTAGGTCAATGATCGATTCCTTTCCTTTCTCATGAAGGGTCAGTGCCAATTCTTGAATACGGGAAGTCTCTTTCAAAAGAATATCCAACGCCTGGTTCACTTTCTCATTCTCAGGATAGGCTCCTTCCTTAAGGATCTTCTGGACCCGTTTGGCAAAGCCTGCCACGGCAATGGCAGGGTTCTTAAAATCATGAAGGATATCGTCCATCTTCTCCAGTTTCAGCCCCTTTGTCAATTCCTTGCCAAAGAAGGTTAAGATCTCGATCTGCTCTTCTGTAAATCGCCGATGATGAGCTTGCGCATCAAAGACGAGGAAGTATTTGACGGTTTCATCCGTTCCTAAAGGAATATAAAGAACCGAATTGATTTGCTGAGTTTCAAGGAAATGTTTGATGTCTGGGGGAAGGAGAAGGGTTTCCTTGGGATTGGTAATGAGGATATAATGGGCGTAGATCTTCTCATTTTCAAAACTACCGAAAGGCCCTGTCTGGTCCACAATCACCTTTGCATAAAGTTCTCCTTTCACAGAACGGACCTTTCCAATTCCATGTACGTTTTCCGGATATCCAGCCTCCAGGATAATGCGTTCTCGATCCTCCGTGACGGAGAAGAGGGCACACCTCTGGATCTTCATGATGTCCACCAATTCCGGAATGACTGAGTTGAACAGATCCTTCATCTTGATCCCTTCACCCCTGGCCAATTTCTGGTAGATATGCTCCAAAATCTTGTCCTTGGTCACATTCAATTTATGAAGATAATTAATTTTCTTCAAAGCAATGACATAACCCACCCGTTTTGAAAACATCTCCGCAGTCTCGACCTCCAGCGGCGTAAACACCTTATCTTCCTTCTTATAATAGATCTGGAGAACTCCCTCTGTATCGACATCCTTAGAAAAACGGTGAAGGTAAATCGGCACGGCCAGCATCGAATGGATTCCAAGTTTTGCAACCTTCTCCTTATTCTTGTATCTCTCTTCTTTTAAGATATTGGGGACCAAGTAACTTTGACGTGTTTTGACCACCTCGCCGGCGATCGAATCTTCAAAAGGGATGATCTCCTTATGATCTTCATTAACGCCGGGGTAAGACCCGTAAGAGATCATCTCCTTCTTTTCAGGATCGTATATCCGTATGCTTGAGGCCTCCGCACCAAGATTTTCCACGATGGTTCTCGCTACAAGCTGGAGAATCTCCCTCTCCGTAAGGGAAGGATCTATGTCAAGGATCTTCTCGACCTGAGTGATCAATTGGTTTACATACCCGTAGAGCATTTCATCCTTGATCAGGTCGGCTACCCCCTTCACCTCTTCGAGGGAGAGGTGAATACCTTTCTCCGACAAACGAGAACTAATCGATTTAAGGTGTTTCTGGTCAATCTTCAGAGTATCCATAAATTTTGTCCCTCAGAAAAGCATTAGGTGGATCGATTCAGCATGGAGATAGCTCTCCGCGCAAGGGGTGCCTATCGGCAGGATGGACATCTCAAGCCGCTTGCTCCGACTTCCCCATGTGTACGAGGATCCGATGCTTGACCAGGCCCCGATCCAACGGGATCACCGCATCCCGCAAGCGCTGGCCATCCATCTCCACCCACGACACACCTCGCTCGCAGCCTTCCGGATTCTCGACCTGGATCTCGTAGATCGCTTCACCGCGATGATACCGCAGGTGGAAGCCCTCCCACCATCCGGGGATGACCGGATTCAACTGTAGGTGATCTCCGCGCACCTTCAAACCCAGGACCTCTTCAACCCAGGCTCGGTACATCAACGCCGCCGAACCCGTATACCAAGACCAGCCACCTTGACCGATCCGCCCGGGCAATCGGTACACGTCAGCTGCGACCACGTAGGGCTCAAGCTCATAGCGCCATACTGCTTCTTGATCACGCGCGCGCTCAATCGGGTTGAGGATGCGCAGCATTTTCGCCGCCCGCGTGCCATCCCCTCGACGTGCCAAGGCCATGGCGAACCACAGGGCGGCGTGAGTGTACTGGCCTCCGTTCTCCCGCACCCCCGGAGGGTACCCCTGAATGTATCCGGGTGACGGCTCCGACCTGTCAAAGGGAGGCGTTAAGAGCAGCACCAGACCTTCATCCTCGCGAACGAGATGGTTCCACGCTGATTCTAAAGCCTTATCCGCGCGATTTGTGTCCGCGGCTCCACTCAGACAAGCCCACGATTGGGGCAGGGAATCAATCCTCGCTTCCTTGTTCGCCGAGGAACCGAGGGGCGTGCCGTCGTCGAAGGTCGCCCGAAGATACCACTCGCCATCCCATCCTGCTCGCTCGACACGCTGAATCAGCGCATTTCTATCTTTTTGATAGGACTGGCTTAGATCTGGCCGCCCCAGTTGCTCAGACAACTCGGCCATACCCTGAAGCACATTCACCATGAACCACGCCAGCCAAACACTCTCCCCTTTGCCCCCAGCACCCACAAGGTTCATCCCATCGTTCCAGTCCCCTGTTCCTATCAGGGGCAAACCATCGGGCCCAGAGGTCATGCTACGCGTGACGGCTCGCTGGCAATGCTCAAATAACGTAGCGCGTTCTAACGCGACCTCCGGTGTGATGAGGCTCTCGTGCTGGTCGCTCTTCAGCATGGGTGCGGCGAGGAAGTGGACCTCAGTGTGCAGGATGTCCACGTCGCCGGTGGTCCTGATGTATTGAGCGACAACGTAGGGCAGCCACAGGGGGTCATCGGAGACCCGCGAGCGGACACCCGCGCCGCTCGGTGGATGCCACCAGTGCTGGACATCGCCTTCCTTGAACTGACGACCCGCCGCGAGCAGGATATGCTGGCGCGCCAGTTCGGGAGACGCGTATAGGAATGCCATGACGTCCTGCAGTTGATCACGGAAGCCGAAGGCACCTCCGGACTGGTAATGGGCGGAGCGTCCCCAAATTCGGCAGCTAAGGCTTTGGTACAGGAGCCAACGGTTGATTAGAAAGTCCGCTGCAAGCTCGGGGGTGTGCACTTCGATCGTGCCCAACAGATCATCCCACCACGCCTTCGTCTTGCCAAACATGGTCTCGAGGGCCAAACCTTGCCGGTAGGTTAGCACCAGTTCATGGGCCTCCTCCACCGAATCGGCCTGGCCCAACATGCACGTGATCTCAGCCCTCTCGCCAGGAGCCAGTTCAAGCGTAACCTGCAGTGCCGCACACGGGTCGAATCCCGCCCCCGTCCGACGTGATAGCCCGATCCGCTCCATCGCCGCGGGGCTACCCAGCGAGCCGTTGCGCCCGACGAAGGACGTGCGGTCGCCGGTGTAAGACTCCGCAGGCGGGTTGATGGCCGCGAAGGCGATCCGATCCCCGTACTCGGGGTGGTAGCGATTCCGAGCGATCAGGGCCTGGACTTCGTCATCCCAGTGGGTCACGACGTGCATCTGGGAGGATTCGCGGTGCTCGCCCAGTGTCCACTCCACATAGTACGTCACCGACAGTCTGCGACGCCGGGAGGAGTCATTCCTCATCCGCAGCCTCTGCAGCTTAATCGGCTCTCCCCCGTTCTCATCCACTGGAACGAAGACCGTCAGCTCCTGCTCGATCCCTTGACTGTTATGCTCGAAGACCGTGTACCCCGCCCCATGCCTTGTCCGATAAGCGGACTCTTCGCGGATCGGCGAAGGGGTTGGCGTCCAGTAGACACCGGTCTCCTCGTCCCGGATGTACACCGCCTCAGACGGTGGATCCATGACGGGGTCGTTCGACCATTGCGTCAGGCGATTGCGCTGGCTGCTGCCATACCAGGTAAAGCCAGACCCCGTTTCGCTGACCAATGTACCGAAGGTGGGGTTGGCGATAACGTTCACCCAGGGTGCAGGCGTGTGGGTGTTGGGGCCGAGATAGATTGCGTATTCACGCCCATCCGGGGTAAAACCGCCCAGGCTGTTGAAGTAGGGCAGCTCCATGAAGGGCAGCGAAGCCGAAGGCTCCCGAGGAGCACGTTTCTTAGCCATGGGTTCCGACAGCTCGGGAACCTCCACAGGCACGCCCTGGAGTAAAGTGCCGCGGGCCGCTACCAGCACCACACTCGCCGCGGCCATGAGTAGCGTCAGGTCCTCCTCCAAGATTTGATCCGCGCTGCGCAAGAAAATTCCACCAGGCTGATCCTTCCCCGTATACGTGGAATGCGCCTGGATCAGGCCCTCGAGTCGTTCACGCAACGGCTGCTCATAGCCGCCGGCCTCCTCGTTGAGGATCACCAGGTCTGCCGTCAACCCGTGCATTCGCCAATAGGTATGCGCCTGGAGCATCTGACGGACCAGGCTGATATCCCGCGCCTCGCCAATGGTGATCAGGGCAATCGGCAAGTCGCCCGAGATTCCATAGGGCCATAAGCCGGCTTGGCCCTTGCGGTTCTCTTCGATGCGTTTGGCGGGAGGGCGCAAGAGCGGGTTGGGAAACAGCAGGTGGCTGGCTACCTGCTGGAAGCGGCGAGCTTCGTCGGGCTGGATGCGAAGCAATCGCAGCTCAAGCTGGGCAGAAGCCGAGGCGAAATCCATCGCCCGATCGATTGCATGGGGATCGCTGTACTTCCCCATTAGCCTCAAGACCTGCTGGCGTGTTTCGCCGGCGGCGAGAACCAAGGAAACCTGGACACGTTGGCCTGAACCGAGAGTCAGGCTCTGACGCAGGCTGAGGATCGGGTCCAGGACAAAACCCTGGCTGTTGCCAAGCTTCTGAAGGACCCCCATTGGATTCGCGAGCGTCCGTCCTCGGCCGATGAATCGGCGCCGGTCGGTCTCGAACTGCAACGCTTTGTCCTCGGCGTGTTCAAGCGTAAGGCGGTGCGCAACGTAAATGGGTGGGTCGTCTTCCGCGCGAGGTCGGCGGTACGCGAGGAGCGCTTGATGTTTAGGCACCGCCTCGGTTTGGATGAATAGCTTATTGAAGGCCGGATGCTGCCGGTCTGCGTTGTGCGGCGCCAGCGAGAGTTCAACGTAGCTCGTGAGATTGAAACGACGGGTGCGAACGGACCGATTGATCAGGGTGACCCGGCGAATCTCAACGTCATCTTCTGGCGAGACGACGACCTCCGTTTCGGTTTGAATGCCGTTATCAGCGCGCCGAAACACGGCACGGTCGAGCGTGAAGTTGGCGGAGTACGCCTCAACCTTCCCGCCGACTGGGTGATACGTGTTGGACCACAATCGATCCGAGTCAGCCTCATGGATGTAGCAGAAGGTTCCCCACGGATCCTGAGTCCGATCCGACCTCCAGCGTGTGATCTCAAAGTTGCCCCACCGACTGTATCCCCCGCCTGCGTTCGTGATCATCAAGCCATAGCAACCATTGCAAAGGAGTTGGGTTTTGGGCGTGCTCGTATGGGGGGTATCGAATTTGCTCACCGATGGGGCGACTTCGCCGACGCTCTCCGGCAAAGACATTCTTTCTCGCGTGGAGATGTGGTGCAGCGGAGACAGGATCGGGATGCGTTCATAGAGCAGGGGCT
>CAWHBU010000009.1:0-68045 GCA_963827685.1 uncultured delta proteobacterium
ACAAAACCCAGCCAGATTAAGCATGCCATGACCGCCAACCAGCGCCCCGATCGAGTCACCCGTCATGAGTTCTGGATGGGCCAATAAAGCCTTCGTCACAGCTTGAAGAATTCTTTCCATTTCCTGCTTCCCTACGCAATCCATCTTGAAATTCATATCCCCCTGTGAGCCTTCACAGTTTCACCGCAATCCGATTTCTCACGGACCCTTTCAATCGAGTGTCAATCCGTTTCTTCAGTTCCAAACGCGAGACGGTCATGTTCAATTCTTTTTTGATACGTCGATGCAACACGGCGAGGTCGTCGGATTCAACAAAATGACGGTCTGCCCCTTTGAGAGACGAAAAGGATCGAAGATGGAGGGTCGCTTCCAACATTCTTCCATGGGCGTGCACCACAAGGGAAACTGCCCTTGAGATCCCCTTTGTGAAAACGTGCTTTGTGCTGAAACGATGGTACCCAAAAATGGGCAAAAACTCGGCGACAGAGCCGATTGCCTTGGCCTCCAAACCAGGATCGACATCCAATAGAAGAAGGTATCCGGGTCGACCCTTTTTTGTCAACGTGGGAATAAGATGTCTGTTCTTCAACCCAGGAATCGTGTCCGCCTCTAAGACCCAGCCTATCTCCTCCCCGGAAAGGTGATCCACCTGAAACATCAGGATCACTCCCTGTTCTTCTTTCCTATTCATGGGGAGCTGCATCGTTTCACCCATCTTCGAAGGGATGGATTTACCGCAATTCTCGTCGGGCAAAATAGGCGTCTTTCTCCGGGTCCTTGTAGGTCTCATCCGAATCGAAAAGAAGACCTACCACTTCGCAGGTTGTGAAAGCAATGATCTCCATGCAGCGCGCGATGCGCTGAGGCGAGGAAAAATCGCTGAATACCCGTGTCATCTCAGCGCAAGACGTCGTCCCGTACCGATCCTTAAAACGTTCAACCAGCCTCACTGCCCGGCTCCACGACGGCCTACGACTCATGGTCAGGTCAGTTCGGCCGTACTTCAATCCTAGGGCCAACGCCCCTCCTGTGAGGCAACCGCACACCTCTTTCGCAAATCCTAGCCCCGCGCCTAGTGGTGTTGACGCCTTGATCACATCCTCCGAAACTTCCAGAAACCCGTTCTCCCTCAAACTGAGGAGAATGGTCTCGGGTCAGGTCCACCCTTTTCGATATCTTTCCGCCGCTTCCTGTCCTGCCTTTTCACCATGAGCCATTTGGAGAATCCCTTTCGTCTCTTTTTTCGGCACCGTATTCACGAAGCCTCGCGAGACCATTTCTACCACCATTTCACGAGTTCTGTGACGAGCTTCCTCTTCTCGACAAACTTTGGATCGGAATAATCCCTCGGACGAGATAAATCCACCGGAATGGTTGACTTGATATGGGTGGGCTTTTGAGTGAGGACAATGACCTCTTCTCCTAGGTAGATAGCCTCCTCTAGATTGTGGGTCACATACACAACGGTCGCCTTGATCTCTCTCCACAATTTGAGGACTTCGTCCATCATATAGAATCTCGTCTTGATGTCCAATTGCCCAAAGGGTTCGTCCATGAGGAGAAGGTCTGGTTTTGTGACAAAGGCTCTTGCAATGGCCACTCTTTGCTTCATGCCCGCAGAGATCTGATGAGGGTAGTAGTTGACAAAGTCCTTCAGGCCAACCAGCTCGATAATTCTCGAGACCCTCTCACGGATCTGCTCTCGACTGTACCCTTTGATCTCCAGGCCGAATTTGATATCGTCCCAAACATTGCGCCATGGCAAGCAAGAAGGCTCCTGGAATACAAAGCTGATGTTATGTTTTCTCGGATCGGCTGGCTCCCCGTTGATTTCGACGGTGCCTTTGCTGGGCGGGATCAAGGTAGTGATGAGGTTGCAGAGTGTGGTCTTGCCACATCCTGTTGGGCCTACAATGCACAGAAAATCATTCTCCTTGACGCTGAAGTTGAGATTATCCAGCACGAGCAGATCGCCAAAAGATTTGCTGAAGTTTGTGAACTTGATCTTTTCCCTGTTCCCATGACCTCCGTCGGTCATATCATCACCTCGTAAAAAACTGTAATCTCTTTTCGAATGGAGAGAAACTTCTGGTCCGTAAGATCTCTCGGCCTTTGGAGCTTGATTGGAATCTCCGCTTTGATGATGGCTGGAGGAGGGGATAAGACAAAGACCCTTTCACCTAAATAGACCGCCTCCTCCACATTATTCGTTACAAAAATCACCGTCCTTTTCATCTGTTCCCAAATTCTCAAAATTTCTATCTGCATGTAGTATCGCGTCTGGGCATCGAGATGACCGAAAGGTTCATCCATAAGGAGGAGGTCCGGCTGGGTCACAAAGGCCCTAGCAATGGCCACACGTTGTTTCATGCCTCCTGAAATTTGATGGGGGTAATACCTTTCAAACCCCGTGAGCCCAACGATTTCAATGATCTTTTTGACCCTTTCCTGGATCTCGTCTTGGCTATAGCCCTTGATCTCCAAACCAAATTTGATATCGTTCCACAGGGTCCTCCAGGGTAGACAGGAAGGCTCTTGGAAAACGAAACTCACATTCTGTTTCGCCGGGTCGATCGGTTCCCCGTCCATGGTCACCTGACCCTTCGTTGGAGGAATGAGCCCTGCGATGATCTGCAAAAGGACGGTTTTCCCACACCCGCTTGGACCAACGATGCAAACGAATTCGTTTTCTGCTATCGTAAAATGGATATTTTGAAGGACGTGGAAATCTCCGAAGTATTTATCAACGTGAACCTTTATTTTTTCCTTTGTCACCATAACATCTTTCATAGGGACACTTCCCATCTCCACCTGAACATCCTCTTCTCGACCTGGAGCAAGATCTCATTCATCAAGAAGCCGATGACGCCAATGATGAGCATTCCTGAGATGACCGGTGCCAGTTGGAGCAATTCCGCATATTTTAAGATCAATCGTCCTACGCCGACGGCCTCCCCCCCAATCATCTCCGCCGCGACGATGCACATCCACGCCATTCCAAGACCTACCCTCATTCCCGAAGTAATGTCAGGTAAAACGGATGGAACGACAATCTTGGTCACCCTTGTATTCTTGCCTGCTCCAAACACTTTCGCCACGTTCATGTAGACTTGATTCACTCTCCCGACCCCGACCAGGGTGTTGATCCATATCGGGAAAAAAGCCCCCAGCCAGATCAAAAAGACATAACGGGAAAAGCCGACTAAGATGACAATAGACATCGGGATCCATGCAATGGGTGGGATGAAACGGATAGGTTCAATGACCGCTCTTGTTCTCGTGTAAAGTTTCGGGAAAAGCCCCATCAAAATCCCCAGAGGGATGCCCAACACACAAGATAACCCAAAACCGCACAAAATCCGTATTATGCTCGCGGTAATGTGTTTGGATAGGGTAAACCCCTCGATATCCCCGAATTGAATGAGCCTCAAGGTTGCATTCCAGACTTTAATCGGCGTAGGCACGAAGGGGGAATTCACCACCATTGCAACGGTCGTCCATAGGACCAAGGCGAAAAAGACATTGACCGTGTTGAAGGCGATGTCATGTTTTAGAATCTTATGGAGTGCGTTAGAAGGGGTTTTCGCCGCAACAGCGACCTTGCTTTCAACCACCTCTAGAGAAGGATTTTTTGCCATTCGTCATTCCCTCCGTTCCATCCAATACTTTTCAAATGTTGTACAAGGCAGTGAGAGATCGATCATCCCTTTGCCCAGAGGAAGACCTGAGGCAAGGGAATGATCGACAGTTACAGTCTACCTCTTCACACCCTCTTTTTCCAATTTGGCGATGTAGCCGTCGCTCACTAATTTCTTCTCGAAAGATGTATCGTACATTGCATTCCACCAGGCATCCATGTTCGGCTTGATGGCATCCACCTCTATCTTTTTCGCATCCATGATCCCCTTCAAGAGGACTTTTGAGGTCTCCCCATTCACATAAAGCGGCCATGGATAGATCATATTCCCGTAGGCCTCCTGCAAAACGTCTTCCTCCACGCCAGAGTATTTTGCGATGATCTTTAAAGCGGCCTCCTTGTGGTCCCTGATGTACTTGGTGGCTCTTGCACTGACCTTCATAACCTTATAGATGGCATCCCTGTTCTGCTTGATGTATTTTGAGCTGGTCACTAATACGCAACACTGCTGGTCTGGAAGAATCTGATCAGAAGTAAACAACCTTTTAAATCCTGCCATCTTCATGACCCGGGTTGGGTGGGGCTCGTAACACATAATCCCTTTCACCTCCTTGTTCTTAGCAAAGATCGGCATATCGGTCGGTTTGATCGTCTCTTTTTTGACGGGGGTCTTATATTTCTCTTCCAACAGGGTGAGCAAGGTGTGGTGATTTGAACCAATCCCGGGATTCCCTACGGGCAGGCCTTTCAGGTCTTCGAATTTCTTAATGCTTGGATCAACCACAAGGGAAGATCCACCGTGGTTCTGACTCCCGATGATGATGACGTCAGTACCCGCTGCTCTGGCGATCATGGCCCCGGAGACTCCCGGAATCCCGATGTCCATTTCATTGGCTCCGAAGTGCTGCATCATGATCCCGGCCCCGGCGTATTGGAGCGGTACGACCTCTATCCCCTCCTCGGCAAAGTACCCTTTATCTATGCCAATCGGGAGGAAGTACTGGTGGAGTTGGTCTGAGACCAGATATCCGATGCGCACTTTCTGTTTCTGTTGCGCGAAGGTCTCATCGGTCATGAAACAAAAGGCCGCTAAAACAAACATGATAAGAACCAGCAATAGTCTCTTTCTTTGCATAAGTCTATTCCTCCTTTTTAGTTTGGTGTCCGCCCTTAAATGTGCCCCGTTGCTCCTAATTTCCGACTATTAGCTTATTTAGGCTGAATGGTCTTTCTCAGAAGACTCGGGCCGCTTGAATCAAGACATTCGCCCCAAGGGCATCCCCAATAGATCCAGTGATAGTGACCTCTTTGGTGATAAACGCCCCGATAATTGGTAAGTTCCCCATAAACAAGTCACTCACAGCCTTCTGACTTCCCTCGATAATCACATCCGCCTTAGGCATTTTTCCCCTTGCTACCTTTACAATCTTCGTCCCATCTACTGAAAAATAGAAGGGAATCTCCTTTTTGCCATTTTTGACAATGAACTGGATCGACTTCTTCCAGCCGGGAAATTCCGTGCCAATATCCACCTTTTTGTTAATTCTACGAATCTGAACTAAGAAATCTTTCTCTTCCATCATGGCGCAAGCTCCTCTTAGGTTTTTTTGTAAATTTTCTTCGGTAGCCGGATCTTCTCAAGCGTTATCGTAATCGCTCCATCCTTGGACTTGGGACAGACCTCCGCACACCTCATGCATCCTGTACAAAGCGAGGGGAAGGTAGCAATTGGAATCCACTGTTTCGAATTCTCTGTATGCCCTTCCGCAATAGCCGTATAACAACGCAAGACGTGGGGAGCACAGGCCTGCAAGCACTTACCGCAGTCCAGCGCTCCCAAACAGGCTTCCATATCGAACTCAATCCTCGGGTGCACCTTCTCATAGGTCTTAATTTCCATGTGTGAAAAACTCATTACCATACCTCCTGCAATGTTGGGATTTTCTCTCGTTCTAACATCGTGATGGCGTCTGCCGGGCAAACCCTCATGCACTGGGCACAGCCAAAACACATTTCTTGTTTCAAAATGGCCTTCTCATAAGTGGGAGAATAGCTAATGGCTTTGAACTGGCAAACCTCGATGCACTCTTTGCACCCTGTGCACTTATCCAAATCCAAACTGGCCACATAATGTCCTTTCTTTAGGATTCCGGTAATACCCCAATCCAGCCTCCACTGAAGCCAAACACAAACTGGATACTCGCAATTACATAATTTCGACATGTAGGCTGGGGACCCGACATAAGAGGCATTGTGGCACAAACCGGCATCGGAACATTTCTCCAGGTGCTCCTTAGCCTCTTCTGCAGAAACCGTCTCGATCTTGTGCTCCTTCCAGATCCGTTCCGGATGTTCGTGGTACATGCTAGCATAAGCTGAGATCCCAAGGCAAAGGGTGTTTTCAGGGCTAATATATTTCCCACCCCTCTTGTACTTCCTGCAGGTGCAGGCCAATTTCACAAACCCCCCCTTCACATCCGCCACATCGCACATATCCTTGGCCTCATCCAAAGTAACAATCTGTGAGGAATGATACTTGGAAAAACCTTCTTCCCAATCATTGTCTGCAAGCTTCTCCAGCCTCGGACTCAACCGGGTTTTAAGTTCGTCCACCTCACCGGAGACAGGTCCCCAGAGTTTGGCTTGAACGGTTCTGTAGTTTGCATTCCACTCTTTTAACCAGTCCTCCATTTCGTCAAACTTTCGAACGTAGTTTCTAACCTCCATGTACCACTTCTTCCCCTTTCCATGCTCCGTGCACCATTCACACATATTTTGCGCTCCCTTCCATGAGTTTTACATTAAGGTTTACATTGCCCCGAATACTTATCACCTACCAACTCATCTCCACGTCTCGATTAAACACACTTTCTCTCCCAAGTTGAGGAAAGCCTCCGTTTTCACCTCCTTTCTTCTGCCTAAAAACAGTCTCATTCCGACCTTTTGACTCGTTCCTGGCCGCGGGAGCCGTTCAGGGCAGTCCAATGTCTTACTTTCAGGCTAATTGTATACATATACAATTTTTTGTCAAGCAAAAAATTCACCTCGGCCACTCCGAGTTTTCTTTTAAGTGAGTTTTCCTTGCCCATCCTACTTTTTTGATATCCAGGATTCCCTTGCCAAACCCTGAGAAGTGTCCTGAAATGCTTTAGTGCATAAGGGCTTGAAGACCGGCCTGGCCGAGTCGGCAGAAAGGCTTTGCTCCAAACGAGAAAGCAAATCTTCAGCCACGGTTTCAACACAGGCTGAAAATCTGAAGTGACCTATTTTAATATGGGAATTCATGCTATTTAACGAAACGAATTTTTGCCCTGATCCTTAAGAGACCTCGACAGATGGTATAAGGGTGATGCCTTCACTAGGATTCCTATTTCTGAAAGTCCTTAGGTTAGGAGCAACAGCCTACGGCGGTCCGGGGATGATCAGCCAAATCAAGGAAACATTTGTAAACAAATACCGCTGGGTAGAAGAAGGCGATTTCATGCGAGGGTTAGCCCTTTGCCAGTTGATCCCTGGTGCCACCATGGTCCAGATGGTGACCTATTCGAGCTATCGCATCAGAGGAGTGTGGGGGGCTGTCGTCGGAGCCCTTGCTTTTGTACTCCCCTCTTTTTTTGTCATGCTCCTTCTCTCAGCGATCTATTTTAAGCTGCACGCCTTATATCTTATGCAAGCCCTCTTCAGAGGCTTAGGGGCCATTGTAGTCGCCATCGTCTTCAATACTTGTATCACTTTTGGCAGAACCATACTAAAAGATTGGAAGACTCCTCTCATTTCTCTCGTATCCTTTGTTGGTTTTTTCATGAAGTGGAACATTCTCTTGATCTTCTTTTTAGCCGCTATATCTGGTCTTCTTCTCCGGCCCAAGACTTACCCCAAACCTGCTCCCTTTGGCGAAAGATCTTATGGCAGGTTGATCAGACGGAAGGAACTCCTTGCTCTCAGTATTCTTGCGGCATGTATCCTCGGAATTTTGGCGATCAGTTATGTGGTCGACCTCCGACTCGCGACGCTCTTTCTTAGCCTCACTAAGATTGGCGCCCTCGCATTCGGTGGCGGGTATACCGCTATCGCCTTGATCCAGTATGAAATGATTGACCGATCTCATTGGCTTGCTACAAAGGAGTTTTTGGATGGCATTGCACTTGGCCAGGTGACCCCCGGTCCAGTGCTGATTACAGCCACGTTCGTCGGTTATAAGATCTCCGGCCTTTTAGGAGCCTTTATGGCCACCCTTGGAGCCTTTTTCCCTTCCTTCTTCATTCTCATTCTCTTAATTCCATATCACTATCGACTGGGCCAGGTGGAAAAGGTTCGGTTCATGGAACAGGGTGTTCTTGGCTCATTTGTTGGGATACTCGCTCTGGTCCTCTTTAATTTCGGAAGAGCCTCTTTCGTTGATATTCAAAGTATTCTAATAGCGATTGGAGCTTTTTTCGCCATTCATAAAAAGATTGGCCTTCCCTACGTCCTCACTGTTGGCGCAGTTGTGTCCGTTATTGTTTTTGGTCTCTTGAAATAAGCCCTTCAATCCCATTTATGTTAAGGAAATTCTTCCGCACGCTTTGGCAGCTGGCCTCTGCGGGATATGGCCTGATAACATCGGCTCTTGTCGTCGTCTCACTCAGACCCTTCTCACTCCGGCTAGATCAGCCTGTGGGCTAAGGCGGGCCCGTTGGGTAGCCAGAAATACCATGAAAAACATACGATGAAAAAGGGCTTGACTCCTCTCCCTCTTTTTAGTACAGTCCTTACTCAAGATACCCTTGGGTAGAGACATTTAACAAAAGTCTAATTATATGTTTTCGGCAATAAGGAAAAGATGAGTCAAGGGAGGTGAAAAAAGCGTCAATGTGAAGTTAAAGGAAGCTGGGGAAGCGATTTTGTGGTGTTCGCCATGAATTTTAAAAAGGGGGTGCAAGAATGGAAGTCAAGAAAAAACCGTTAACTGAAGACTGGCTATCTCTATGGATTGGTCTCATCATCTTTGTTCTATCTCTCGGGGTGTTCGTAGGAGCTGATCTCCTAGGATTTGGGGTAACAACAGGAATATATACTAGCTTATCAAAGGCGTTGAAGCCTATATCTAAAGCGTATGCCGGTCTGGGAGGGATAGGATCTTTAATTGTGAGCTATCTTTTCTTGCTTGTTGTTATGACAATCGGCGCAGCAGCTTTAAAGGCCAATGTTAAGAAGTTTATCGTTGGCTTCACCTTAGTATTTTGGATAAGCTACATTTGCTGGATTATAGGAAGTTGGGCCAATATAGCGGTTAACACACCCGGGGATATGAAAAAATTTGGAATTACATGGTCTTTGAAACTGACAGCAGAGGGGGGGTTCATCGTTGCCCTGGTTGTCGGTCTTCTTATTGGTAATTTTTTCCCTAAATTTACAGAGACGATCAAGGAGGGTGTAAGGCCTGAATTGTATATCAAGACCGCCATTGTTATTCTGGGTGGATTTTTGGGTGTCATAGCAGCTGAAAAGTTAGGGCTCGCCACGGCAGTGATGTTCAGGGGAATATGCGCGATTATTGAAGCCTATCTCATTTATTGGGCACTTGTGTACCTCGTCGCGAGGAAATATTTCAAATTTAGCAGAGAATGGGCAGCGCCTCTTGCATCGGGTATCTCCATTTGTGGAGTATCAGCGGCAATAGCAACTGGAGGAGCAATAAGGGCAAGGCCCGTCGTTCCTATCATGGTGTCTTCGCTGGTTGTTATCTTCGCAGTGGTTGAGCTTTTAATCCTTCCGTTTCTTGCGAATACTTTCCTCTGGAAAGAACCCATGGTCGCAGGGGCATGGATGGGACTTGCCGTTAAGACCGATGGCGCTGCTGTTGCCAGCGGGGCTATCACTGATTCTCTTATAAGAGCAACAGCACTGGCAAACAGTGGTGTAAACTACAAAGAAGGGTGGATAATGGGAGCTGCCACAACAGTAAAGGTCTTCATTGACATTTTTATCGGTATCTGGGCGTTTGTTCTCGCATGGATATGGACTTCCAAAATTGAGGCGAGGCCTGGGGAAAAGGTTGGTGGGGGTGTGATATGGGAGAGATTCCCCAAGTTTGTTATTGGCTATGTGATCACATTCCTCGTGATTCTGTTTATTTGCCTGGGTTCTCCTGGTTTGATACCTAAGGCAAAGGCAGCGATGGGTGAAGCTAACCTCTTCAGGGGGATATTTTTCACTTTGACCTTTTTCACCATTGGGTTGGTGTCTAATTTCAAGAAGCTCTGGGAAGAAGGCATAGGTAAATTAGCGGCCGTTTATCTGTTATGCCTCTTTGGGTTTATCATCTGGATAGGGTTATTTATTTCATGGATATTTTTCCATGGGGTGAAACCTCCTCTGGTAGGATAGAGGAGAAAAGTACTCTAAGTAATGTTGAATTGGAAATGATCAATTTTAGAATTTCTATTCTGCGATGGAGCTAAAAAGAAGGAGGTATTTATGCCCGAACAACCAAAAGTAGCAGAAGAGATGAAGAAGATCGAGTATGAACCTTTGCTTCCTATAGAGAAAAAGCTTATTGGATGGAGTATCGGCTTAGGTATTGTCCTGCTGGGAATACTGATCTTCATAAGCTACACATTCTTCCCAGGATAAGAATAAGAATTTTCATTTTGAAGGGGTGAAGACCCTGAACCCTTCTTAACGATTTGGAGTCTTCACCCCTAAGGATTGGAAAATGAAAATAGTTTCAAAAACTGAGAATTTTGTGGCAGGTCTTGCAGGGTTCGGGAGGTTCGGGAAGTGCAGTGTTCTCGAAATCTAATAGGCTGCTGTTCCATAGCGATTGGTTTAGCTCTCTAACCTTTCTTTCCCTCTGGATAAAACAATCTCTGAAGTTCACGTAACTCTCGCTATTCCATATCGCAGAGAATGGATCTTTGAAGATGTTGCCAAAGCTCACCTTCTTGATGCAGTATTCATTTCCACAAAAGATCCGGTTAAATGGCGAAGGGAGGGGTGGGTAGAGATAGACGCAGGGTGAAACCTCTCCGTCTGTAGAGATGTAAAGATTTCCTAAGGGGTTTTCCTCACACACGGGTACGTCGACAGCAGATAGAGATGGCCTCTTCAATCTAATGCCGAACTTCCGGGCATCTGTCTCTGCCAGTTTTTCGATCCTTTCATACTCATTCTCTTCATTCCCACAGGCAAACACCCTTTGTTGTTCCTGCCAGGCATTAGTTACATGGATAAGGTTTATCAGAATGACCTCTTCAATCCCTGTTTCTTTGGCAAAAGAGGGGACCGAGGGGACCTCTTGGATATTTCCTTTGACCATGAGAAACACGAGGTGTATTTTGGGCCGAAGGAGTCCCTGGCGCGCTTTCGCCTCCTGAAAAAGACGAACAGCACTAAGGACTTCTGGAAGATGTGAGTTGACCCGGATGGCATCGTGTGTTTCCGGGGTTGTCCCCGAGATCGAGAAACCTACAAAGTCAAGCCCTGCTTCAATGAGTTCAGCCACCCGATTCTCCGTCAATCCCATGCCGCTGGTCACGAATCCCACCTGAGGCCCCTCCTTCTTAACAAGCTTAATGCATTGAGAAAGATCTTTGTGAAGCAGGGATTCACCCCAACCTTCGAGAAGAACGGTTTCAACCTCTTTCAAGTAAGGAAGAAGTTTTTTGAAATCCTGAAGAGACATATCCTGGGATTGCCAGTCAGCGCTTTCTGTGCGGATGCACATCTTGCATCGGAGGGGGCATCGAGTTGTCAATTCAATCTGCCATGCTGAAAAGGGTCTCCTCTTTCTTCTTCGCAGGAACTTGCCAAAAATCTTTTCAATCATTGAACCTATAGCTTCTGAAGAAGGGTCTCCAGATTCTCCTTTCTTGAGGGATGATAGAGGCAGAATTCATAGTTGAGGAATGGAATGCCGCCCCACTTTTCCTTAAATCTTCGTATTCCATCATTCACTCACAAAAAAGGCACAGAGTTTCCCATTCTTATCCCGCGCATTGAGAACGCATGAGGTTGACGCATGGGCAACGTAATCGGGCATGGCACGGTAAAGTTCTCTCAGCCTGTGTGGCAATTTTTCTCTCTTCAGGAGTTCTGAGATGAGCGCTTCATGTTCCTTAGAAATAGAGTGACCCCTTTCAACGATTAATTCTTTAGAGGCTTTATCAGTCACCCGTTGGAGAGAAGGCTTCAGTTTTGTCTGATTGAGGTCAAACTTGTAGTATTGGTCTGTTTGCCTTTCTTTACAGGATCCCTGAAGAGAAGGGGGGATCTCAGGTCCGATGAACCAGAGGTACTCAAGTCGGAATGTTTCGACAGCTTGTTTCAAAATCCTCTCACATCTTTCCTGAGAAAAATTCCCTTCGAGTGGATACCCCACAAGGATGAGCCAGTTGTCCTTTACAAAAACCAAATGTTCCTCTTTGAGAAAGGGTTCACCTTTCGAAATAGGGACCATGAGGTTCAAAATGTGTTCTGGAACATAGGCCCTTTCCAAGACGTATGCTTCCTCTTCAAGGGTAATCATTTTTCCCCCTGCCTTATAGGGCTCATTTTACCTCAGTCTTATGCAAATTTCTAAAAGATTTTGAAACCCGCAACCACTCTGCAAATCATCAATGATGACCCAACGGAATGTCCATTTGTAAAAAAAGGTTAACCCATTCGAGTTAACCCTTTTTATTTTCTGGTGGAGCAGAGCGGGATCGAACCGCCGACCTGCACGTTGCGAACGTGCCGCTCTCCCAGCTGAGCTACTGCCCCGGCATCAACAAAATCGTAAAGCGCATGGCGCATAGCGGATGGCAAAAATACATGCAACTCAAAGAATATTATCAATACTCACCTTTCATGATGAGCCTAAAAGTTTTCGGATGGTGGATTTAAAAGCTGTCAAATCTGCGCACTTGACGACATAAGCATCCGAAGCCCAAGTGGTGAGGTCCTGTTTATACTCCCCATAGGCGGAACAGAGGATGACTGGAAGTTGTCTCTCCTTCTCTCGAATTCGTTTCAGGGCTTCAATTCCGTCCATCACGGGCATCTTGATATCGAGGGAGATGAGGTCTGGTTTGAAGACAGGGAGCTTTTCAAGCGCTTCTTCCCCATTCCCGGCGCACTCCACAACGTACCCTTCCTCCTCTAACTCCTCCTTATAAAGGAAGCGTATGCTTTCTTCGTCGTCTACGACTAAAATCTTTTTCATGAGGCTGCCTCCGCTCCTTTAGAAAGACGCTAAGCGCTTAGCCTGCCTACCGCAGGTAGGCGCTCTGCGTATAGCGTCAGGAGCTATTAATACGATTCCCTTTTCCTTTCTCGGAAGAGGGGAGAGTGATGATGAAATTCACTCCCTTGCCTGGATGGTTGTCTACTTCGATCCGGCCCCGATGGGAAGTGATAATTCTGTGGACAATGGGCAAGCCCAAACCCAGACTGGATTCCTTTGTGGAATAGAAGGGGTTGAAGATATTGTGGAGGTTTTCCGGATCGATCCCCTTGCCGGTATCTTCCACCTCCACTTTGATATAAGAGGAACCATTCTTTGAAAAGGAATGGACTCGCAAGAAAAGGATTCCTTTCTCTTTCATCGCTTGGCAGGCATTATTGATCAGATTAAAGAAAGTCTGCTTTAATTGGTGCGAATCTCCCATGATCTTGGGGATCTCTTCTCCATACTCCTTGATGAGTTGAATCCCCCCTGAACGGATTCCCGCAGCTACCATGGAAAGGCTTTCTTCTAAGACATCCCGGAGATCCAATTCTTTAAAGACCAAGGATTCATCTCGGGTATACTTGAGGAGGTCGTTGAGAATCTTCTCAAGACGGCTGACCTCCTTGAAAATCGTCTGAGAGTATTTCTTCTCCTGAGATTCCTCCGGGAGGGTCCGATCCAGACGGCGTGCAAATCCACCGATGGAGGTGAGGGGGTTCTTGATCTCATGAGCGATAGTGGTAGACATTTCACCCAAAGCCACCATCTTTTCTAAATGAACCAAGAAAGTCTGGGTTTCTTTGAGCTCCTGATGGACTTCCTCCAAATTTCGATAGAGGCTGGCGTTCTCAATGGCCAATCCGGCTTGGTTGGCGAACATGCTGAGAAAGTGAATGTCCTCCTCTGTAATGGGGTTTTGGTTGTAAAGGTTGTCCACCAGGATCACACCGATGACTTTTCCTTTTCCCATGAGAGGGACGGTGGCAAAAGAATAAATTCTGGGATCTCGACTGAGATGCTCACCCACATAACATCCTACCTCTGAACCCAGATGGCAACCCCTTTCACATCGGGTTTTCAGCCATCCCTCTTCGGAGTGAGGAAGCTGGGTATTGAACGGCCGACCCTCAAGAACCGTACGCGAAAGAATACATTGTTCCTGTTCCAAAGGAATCTGAATTCCTTTGACAAGAGAGTTTAAGGTAGAGTGACCTTGAGGGTGGAGTTGATTGATTAGATCTGAAAGGGTCCCCTTCCTTTGAGCGAGAGAGGTCCAAACCTTTCCTGCCTCTTCAGCACTATCCGGTCCTACGGCCATGGTTCCTTCCAAAATATGATCTTTCTCATTGACCAGGAAGAGCATAGCTCGATTGAACTTCAGTCCTTCTCCGATCGTAATGGCGGTCAACGTTAAATGGAGGATCTGCTCAAAATTCACCGTGGTCAAAAGGGCTTTGTTGAGTTCCCAGAGGGTAGAAAGCTCTTTGACCCTTTTCTCATGCTTCTGTACCATTTCAGAAGTTTCATAGTGAATCAAGGCGTTTTCAATGGCACAGGACATCTGATTCGTCATCATCGACAATCGTTGAAGGTCCTTATGATCGAATTTTGTAGAATCAGAATCCTTATCATAAAAGGCAAGGGTTCCCAAAGTTCTTCCCTTTGAGAGAAAAGGAGCACAGAGGAAGGAAAAGGAAGGTTTTTCTTCACCGGAGTGATTGAAGGAAAGAGGAGTTTGAGTATACAAGACCCTTCTGGCTATCTCCTCATCGAGAGGATTTTGATGATATTCTCCCACACTGCATCTGACTTTCAGCTCTCCGGTCCCTCTGTCCTCGACTCTCAGTACTCCTCCCCTGGCTTTTAGAATTTTTAAACCCGCTGCGATGATTAATTCAAAGAGGCTCTCCAGTTTCAACGTAGACGTCACTGTTTTTCCCATTTCATAGAGAGCGGTCAGTTCTGAAATACTTTCTTCCGCCTTTTGGTGGAGATCATCATTTCGAATCGCGCTTTCCATCGCCTCTCCAGTCAGCAAGAGGAGATCCACCTCTCGACGGGAAAACGTGGTGTGCCTTGAGAAACCAAGATAGAGGATTCCCTGGGAGGAGACCCCATCATACAAAGGAATACAGGCGAAGGTTGGGCAAAGGAGATCTTTCTCTTCTGAAAGGACATTTTCATTCTGAAAGGAAGATCCTTCACCTACCCATAAAGGTTTTTTATCTAAGACCAGACGGTAAAGAAATCCATTTTTAATGATTTTTTCTGGGCTGAGGAGAAGACATCGATCCACTTGAAAAGTCTCTGAGATGGATTGAAGCATCTGATCCAGTTTGATACGGATAGGAATCGATGAATTGGAAAGTTGGACCACCGATTTCAGAAGATCGTAGGTATTGAGTAGGTCGGGCATAGAGAATTATTTCGCCTCTCTCATATACTCTGCTGCTTCCTCTGGAGGAGTGGGATTGATGTAAAACCCCGTCCCCCACTCGAATCCGGCCACCTTGGTCAACTTCGGCATGATTTCAAAATGCCAATGGTAGTGCTCAGCATCCAATTCTGGAAATGAGGAAGTGTGGATAACATAGTTATAAGGAGGATCCGTGAGCACCCGATTTATTCTCTGGAGGGTGTCGGAGAGGATCTGAGCTGCCGGTTCATATTGGGAAGACTCCATGTGCTCGAAACTGGGATGATGGGTTTTGGGAAGAATCCATGTTTCAAATGGAAATCGTGACGCAAAGGGGGCAATCGAAAGGAAGGATTTATTTTCGGTGATGACGCGGTGTTTCTGCTGGAGCTCTTGCCGAATGATATCGCAGAAGACACAGCGGTCTTTATAGTGGAAATAAGTTTTGGCTCCTTCAATCTCTTCGCTCACTCTTTTCGGGACGATGGGAAGGGCGATGATTTGAGAATGGGAATGTTCCAAAGAAGCTCCTGCTGCAATGCCGTGGTTTTTGAAGACAAGGACATATCGAAGACGCTGGTCACGCCTCAGATCGATGATCCGCTCGCGGTAGGCCAATAGGACATTCGCTACATTTTTTAGCGGTAAGGTGGTCAAGGTCTCCTCATGCCGAGGCGTTTCGATCACCACTTCATGGGCGCCAATGCCATTCATCTTATCATAGATCCCTTCGCCTTCACGGTCTAGGTCTCCTTCTATTCTGAGGGCGGGGAACTTATTGGGGACAACGCGAAGGGTCCAACCGGGAGAGTTAGGAAGGGTTCCATTGTCTCGCAATGCAATAATCTCCGGAGGGGTTCGATCTTCATTCCCCTCGCAGAGGGGACAGAATCCACCCGCTGTTCTTCGCTCCTCGGCCGCAAAATCAGAGGGTCTTCGACTCCTCTCTGTGGAAATAATCACCCATCTTCCATGAATGGGGTCTTTTCTTAGCTCAGGCATAAAGGATTTTTCTTTCGAAGAGAACGGATGGCTAAGAGGGGAAACTTCTTTTAGACTTTTTCCCTCTTTGCCTCTCCATCTTTTCTTGATTCTCTCCTTCGGTTTTGCATTCGATGCACAGCGTGGTAACCGGTCTGGCCATCAGCCTCTTTTCAGAAACAGACTTTCCACAGGACTCGCAAATCCCAAATGTTCCATGATCAATCCGATCCAATGCCTCTTTGACTTTCATGATCAACTTTCTCTCACGGTCCTTAATTCTCAAAAGGAAATTCCGATCCGATTCCAAAGAGGCTCGATCTGTTGGGTCAGGGAAGTCCCCATTGCTGTCTTGCCGCATGTCACTACACGTCTTTCCGGCTTCCATTAATAGGTCGTGGAGCATTCCCTCGAGCAGTCCTTTAAAGTAGAGAAGCTTTTCCTGATCCATTTAGACTCTCCTTATGGCTAACTCGGGCTCCTAAAAGGCAGGAGATATTACACAATCTAATCTTTTCATAATAATATATCTTTTCAAATAAAATCAAATGATAAATGAGGCTTCTGATCCGTTTAGGAAACAAAATGGCAAGCAACGAGGTGCTCTTCCCCCTCGTCTAAGAATACGGGCTCTCCAGTTTCGCACCATTCAGTAGTATAAAATTGGATAATGTAAAGTATTCAGTAATAAAGCACACAGCGGACGCGGTGGTCCTTAGAGACTTCGACGAACTCGATATCGCCTTCTTTGCACATTGCGGTCACCTTAGGGCATCTGGACGCGAATCTGCAACCCGGGGGTGGGTCAGTGGGTGACGGAGGTTCTCCGGGGATGGGATTCAATCCCCGACGTTTTGCGCAATCAAGAGAAGGTATGGAGGAAAAAAGTGCTTGAGTGTAGGGATGCAAGGGGTTTGCGAAAAGCTCCTCAGTAGGTGCCTCCTCCATGACCTTTCCAATATACATGACGACAACCCTGTCCGCGATGTGGCGCACAACAGAAAGGTCATGAGCTATAAAAAGTAATGAAAGAGACAACCTCGCTTGTAATTCCTCCAGAAGGTTTATGATCTGCGCTTGTATAGAGACATCGAGCGCGGAAACAGGTTCATCGCAAACAAGGAACGAGGGGCCCACGGCAAGCGCACGTGCAATACCTATCCTCTGCCTCTGGCCGCCGGAGAATTCATGGGGATAGCGCGACGCATCGCTCTCGGAAAGCCCAACTGTTTCAAGAAGTCCACCCACTCTCTTTTCCCTTGATCTTTCTCCCATGATGGTCAGCCCCTCTCCGACTATGTCCGACACCGTCATCCTTGGATTGAGGGAGCCGAAGGGGTCCTGAAAAACGATCTGCATCCGCTTCCTGTATTCCCTGAGTTCCATCTGGCCCAAGCCTGAAATATCATTGTTTTCGAAGGTGATACTCCCAACCGTCGGGCGCAGGAGCCTTACGACGCACTTGCCGACTGTCGTTTTGCCGCAGCCCGACTCACCGACAAGCCCGAGAGTCTCCCCCTTGCCAATAGAGAACGTGACACCGTCGATAGCCTTCACGTAACCCGTGGTGCGGCGCAGGAACCCGCGTTTGACGGGAAAATACATTTTCAAATCTTTGACTTCAAGCATCATGCCGATCCACCTCTCCTGCGCGGACCCAGCAGGCGCACCTGTGGCCGGCTGCGACTCTAACGAGCGGAGGCTCATCCACCCTGCATTTCTCTATTGCCAGCGGACAGCGCGGGTGGAACCTGCAACCCGGCGGGAACCTGAGAGCCGAAGGCACCATACCGGCTATTGTGTAGAGTTTGCGTCCCCTTCCGGTCCTCCCTGGCAGGCTTTTGAAAAGTCCTTCGGTGTATGGATGCAAGAAGGACGAAAAGATCGTTTCGCAGGGGCCGGATTCCACCACCTTGGCCGCATACATGACTGCGACCTCGTCCGCCATCTCAGCCACTACGCCGAGATCGTGTGTGATCAGCAGGACTGCCATCCCTGACTCAGCCTGGAGGTCCGTTATCAGCCTGAGAATTCCGGCCTGTATGGTCACGTCGAGTGCTGTGGTCGGCTCATCGGCTATCAGCAGAGCGGGCTTAAGACATAAAGCCATGGCGATCATTACCCTCTGTTTCATTCCACCTGAAAGCTGATGTGGGTATTGAGACATCCTCTCGCGTGGTGTAGGTATTCCTACCTTTGCCAAATACTCCATTGCGATCTCTCGCGCCTTAGACTGCCCTATCTCCGTGTGTGTCCGCACAGCCTCCATAATCTGTGTCCCGATGGTGAAGACGGGATTGAGGCTCGTCATGGGCTCCTGAAATATCATGGAAGCGAGCTTCCCACGTATATCACGCATTTCAATTTCAGGAAGGGACAGTATATCCCTGCCCGATAGAGTAATTTTTCCGCCGACTATCCTGCCGGGAGGCGAAGGTATCAGCCTCAGTATTGAAAGGGCCGTAACGGATTTTCCACACCCGGATTCTCCCACGAGTCCCAATATCTTATTCTTCTCGATACCGACAGAGACTCCGTCCACCGCCCTGGCAACCCCTTCACCGGTGAAAAAGTATGTCTTCAGATTCTCTATTTTTAATATCTCTTCCACATCACGCTCCCCTCAGGCGCGGATCGAGTGCATCTCTCAGAGCGTCGGCAAAAAGGTTAAAAGCCAGCACGAGAGCAAAGAGGAAGACCGACGCCCCTGTTAGGTTCCACCAGATGGCATTAGGCAGCTCCCGGTCAGCCATCATGATCATTGTCCCCCAGCTTCCCGTCCCGGGTTCGACACCAATACCGATATAAGTGAGCACGGTTTCAGACATGACGAGCGAAGAAAAATCGAGCGTCATTTCAATAATGATCAGATACATCACATTGGGCAGAATGTGCCTGAAGAGCAGGCGGAGATCGTTTGCCCCCAGTGCGCGCGCTGCCTCAACGTATTCCATGTTCTTTACCTTGAGCGTCTCTCCCCGGATGAGCCTGCAGAGCCCTACCCATGAAGTGACACCCAGCGCGACACAAAGCTGCCACAGACCTCTCTCCATCACCATGAGCATGGCAATGAGCAGGAGGATGCCCGGAATCGAAGAGAGAACCTGGTAAATATATTGAATCGTATCGTCTATCCAGCCTCCGTAGTAACCCGCCAGCAGTCCGAAAATGACAGCAAAAAATGCCGCGATCACCGAAGGAACGATGCCGATGATAAAAGCCGTCCGGACACCCTTCAGCGCATTGTAAAGAACGTCTTCGCCGAGATTGTTCGTCCCAAGCAGGTGGTGCGACTTAAGCTGAAACTCCTTGCGGTTGAGAACACCACTCTTTGCCAGGGGCGGAGAATAAGATTTCTCCACCTCTTTTCCGAAGAGGGCGTCGAGTGCAGTCCGGTCCCACTTTACGCCGCCCATGTTTCGTTTTGACAGGGGGATGGTGTCAAGAAGAGCGATGATCATAAAGAGACAAATGACACAAAATCCCACTACAGCAAGCTTGTCCCGTTTTATTTTTTTGACGGCTATCTTTAAATGTGATTCAGCCAAAGCCTTTTCCTTATTCGAATGCAACTCTGGGATCAACCAGGGTGTAGCTTATATCCGTCAGGATGCTGCCCGCTATGTAAAGCAGAGAATAAATGTAGACCAACGTTCTTATGACGGGGTAATCATGGCTGTTTATGGCATTGAGCATCAGGTTGCCCATGCCGGGTATGCCGAAATACATTTCCAGCAGGAGGCTCCCCGTGATCAGGAAAGGTATGGAAAGAACCGTCACCGTGAGTATGGGTATCATGGCATTCTTGAGCACGTGCTTGAAGAGCACCCCTTCCTCGCTTACTCCCTTGGCCATGGCGGTGCGGACATAATCGGCGCGTACTTCATTGAGCATGACCGTCCTGTAGAACCTCACCCCGCCCCCAAGCCCTGATGCGACGGCAAGGATCACAGGCAGGAGGACGAACTTCCACGCCCCTGCGCCGAATTCGTAGCCATAGATTGGAAAATATTTAAAGACAACAGCCAGAAGATACTGACCGAAAATGATGTAATTCAAAATAACAATACTCATGAACACGACACAGATGAGAAGCGCAAACCGGTCGAGATAGGTGCCCCGGTAATAGGCAATAAAAAGGGCGATGGGCAATGTGATGAGGATGGAGAGCAGAAAGGCGGGGATCGTTAGTGTCAGCGAAGGGCCGATCTTCTGCTTCAAGAGATCGCTTATCTTCTCATGCAGATAATCTGATTCGGGAAACCTGAAGAGCAGCAGCTCTGCCATTTGATTCCAGAACCGGCTGTCGAACGGATGGATGCTTCCGTCCTGGCTGCGCTTGAAATTGAAGAACATGGGCTTGTCCATGCCATGAGCCGTTACCCATGCTTTCACCTGAGCTTCTGTCGGATTTTTTCCGAGCTGTTTTCTTGCGATTGCCTCAGGAGACGCAAATATATTGAAGAGAAAGAACGTGACAAGGCATACCCCTAAGACAGTGGGAATGGCAAGCAGAAGTCTGCGTATGATATATCGGATCAAAATGATTTTCTCCTTCTCACATATTTAATCACCATCACCGGAGCAGAAAGCACGATCAATAGGATCACTCCAAAAAGCAACAACATAAAGTTGGGCTTGTTCTCAGCCTTCCAGTAGGTTCGCCTGAGCTCCGGATCAACTCGGATATACTTTCTGTAATTTCCGGATATGCTGTGAGACTTGCCGTTCTTGAACCAGGAATGGCGGAGGACATAGGAAGGGGAATGAACGTTGAATATCCAGGGACACTCCTCAATGACGATCCCCACCATCCTGTGGATCACCGCCTCCCTTTCCTGTGTGTTTTCCATGTTTTTCATTTTCTCGTAAAGCCTGTCGTATTCTGGATTGGCAAAAGAGGAGCTGTTGGGGTTGGGGGGTGCATTAGGACCGTAGAGCAGCTGCAGAAAATTCTCCGGGTCAGGGTAATCGGCAATCCAGCCCAAGGAGAACATCTGAAATGTCCCCTTGTGGCTTCTCTCAAGTTGCTGGGACCAGGTATTGACCTGCAATTTCATCTTTATACCGAGCTGCTCGAAGCATCTCATGTCGAAGGTCGCCACCTCGCGTGCCCTCGTTGATTCGGATCCTATATCGTAGACAAGCTCGAGCTGTTTTCCCGTCTTAGCGTCGATTCCACCCGGATAGCCAGCCTTTGCCATGAGCTCCTTCGCCTTCGCGAGATGGTGGGCCTTGTAAGGGTTCTTCAATTTCGGGTCGTATCCGAAGACGCCCGGGGGCAGGGGGCCCTGGGCGTTGATGGCCCGCCCGTTCATAAAGATCTGGTTGTAAAGATCGGTATCGTAAGAAAGTGAAAGCGCCTGACGCAGGTATATGTTCCTGCCCAGTATCGGGTCGCGCATGTTGAAAGCCAGGTAATATATGTCAAGGTCGCTTGCTATCTCAAGCGATATACCTTTCTTGATGAAGTTATCCGAAAGTTCCAGATTCTTCGTGACGACCCTGTCGAACTGTTCCTGGGGGATGCCCGAACCGTCGAGGTATCCCTGGAGAAAGAGGAGCCATATCGGCTGGGCCGTGGGTATGATGGTATACCAGACCTCGTCAAGAAAGGGCAATGGTTTTCCGGCATCTTTAAGGAGTCCCCTTTCTTTATCTCCCGGGGCTCCTGTTGATGGATAATATTCTTTCCGGAAGTTGGGATTTCTTTCCATGATGATTCTATGCTGTCTCTTCCATGACTTGAGCCTGTAAGCACCTGTCCCCACAGGATGGCGGGGAAAACCCTCCTTGCCGGCAGCGTTATAATACTCCACCGCTTCCCTTGCCACCGGCGCTGTGTAGGGCATGCTCATCACATAGATGAATGCCGGGAAGGGTTCCGTCAGGGTAATTTTCAGAGTGCGATCATCGATTGCCTTCAGTCCTTCTACATTCCAGGAATAGTCTGCTCTTCCGGTTGCAGCCGCCTTCTTAAAAAAATCATCGATACCTTTTATCTTTCCGGCCACAAGCCAGTATCCAGTGGATTGCACGGCCGGGTCCGCAAGTCTCTTTATGGAATAAACAACGTCGTTTGCGGTGACACGTCTTCCCTTACCTCCGGCAAAGCATGGATCATCCTGAAAAAAGATGTCATCCCTCAGTTTGAATAGGTATTCCATCCTTGCTTTCTTTTTTGTTTCCCCCTTTTCCTGCACATTCTCGTAGAAGATACGCTTTTCAGGATAACTGGCAGCGAGCGCCGGCACGACCCTGTAGGGTCTGTCGAGGTATGCGTTCTGGTAAAGGGCGTCGTAGAACTGGCAGAGTATTTCGGCTGAGGTCGTGTCGGAGACTTGCGCCGGGTCAAGAGTCCTGGGGTCCTCTCCCAGGGCTGTATACCCGATCAATTTATCGCTTTCAGGCGGATAAGGACTGTTTCCACAAGCAGGGATGAATACTATTAGAAAGAAGAAAGGAAAGATAAGAAGAAGGGTTCTGGTTCTCAGAGAAAATATCCTTTCGAACAGTATGGATTAAAATATTATAGAGGATATTTTACTCCTTCACAATCCTTAAT
The DNA here is from genome assembly GCA_963827685.1 of uncultured delta proteobacterium. GTDB lineage: Bacteria > Desulfobacterota > BSN033 > BSN033 > UBA1163 > UBA1163. The sequence goes on from CAWHBU010000009.1 coordinate 22,793, forward strand.
TGGGATGTCTTTAATTCCAAAATCCGCAATCCGCATTCTGCATGGCATCTATCGGCTGGTTACCAGTACCTTGAAGCCCATCTGCGAAAGTTTTTCCGCCATCACCAAAGCTGATTCTCTTGTGTCGAATTGTCCCACTCTCACCCGGTGATATTTCTGGGTCTGTGTTTCCAGCGCTGTGACGGAGACGCCGTCAAAGTTTTTTCGGAGCTGTTCAGCTAATCTCTGGGCATTGGTTTCATCAATGAAAGAACCTACCTGGAGAGTGAAACGCTGAACCTGCTCGATTACAGTACCAATCACTTCTACTTTGACCAAAGCGGTTCCTTTTTCCCGCATTCCGAGCATCTGGGCAGCGGCAGAGGAGACGTCGATAATCCTCTCTTTAACAAAAGGACCCCGATCGTTGACCTTCAACTCAACGGATCTTCCATTCTCCAAATTGGTAACCATAACCATTGTACCTAAGGGAAGGGTATTATGGGCGCAGGTGAGTTGGTGCATATCGTAAACTTCACCACTCGATGTCTGTTTTCCGTGAAAGTCTGCTCCATACCAGGACGCAATCCCCTGTTGAACCCCGCGGGACTCCCTCTTTTCGATGGCTCCTTTTTCAGGAGAAGGCATTCTCTTTTCATAAACAATGCGATATCTGGGAGCACAGGCGGCCAAAAACAGAATGAAGAATACAAAGGTTAAAATTAAAAATCTAAAATTTGTTTTTTTCATTTTTGTCTCAGTTTCGAGTAGAAGAAGCTTTAGCCTCCCATTATTCCTTTTTTTTAGCTTACTCAGAAACTGCCTGCATGTAGTAAGCATAATTAATTCGTAAATTATATCGCATGCGATATAATTTACAACTACAATATTTTATTCTGATACTTGAACGAGTTAGATATGCGCCCCCCAATATTTTCTTGACATTACCACCAAATTTCCATAAATTTTACTAAAAATAGGCATTAAATATAAAAGATAATGTTCGACATGAGAACCATGAACGATAATCTTGTCCGTTTGCTTGATGCGTGGCCATGCTGCACCCTTGGCACTGTTCGTATTCCTGACTTACCGGAACGGGAGCGGTCCTTCTTCGCTGACTTCATGCCAGCAGCGCGTACAGCAATCACATTGGGGCATCACGTCACTACGGAAGAGGAATGGACTTGGTATGCAACAGGGGCAGGCGGAGAACACTGCGCGGCGGATGATCACGCAAGGGGATTATGCGAGATGATTAAAGCAGAGTTGATCCAATCAGGGCATGAAACCGAGATAGTGAACTACCCAGGTACGAGCGGTCTGCAATTCCGCTATGTGGCACAGGTTGCAGGCCTCGGGGCTATTGGCATGAATGCCTTTCTGTTTCATCCTACGTGGGGGCCATGGATTCATCTTCGTGTACTTGCAACGACGGCAAAACTTGAAATTCACCCGAAGATGTCTGGTGATCAACTCTGTAATCAGTGCACGCTTTGCGTGACTGAATGCCCTGCAGGTGCGATATCGGACGGAGCGTTCTCAGGACAGCAATGTCGTTCTTATCGCAAAGCCCAAGGCGAGTATGAGCCGTACGGAGCAAGGGGAGAGTTCAGATACTGTAAGCGATGTGTCCGGGTCTGTCCGCGGGGGAAGCGACCGCAGGAGCGGGATAGACAAGGAGGGACTGTCGAACAATCGCATACCTTTAGGTGAATAGAAGTCAAGCTGACCCGGAATAACGCTGGTTGAAATTGGCAAAGCGCTATGGCCGGTCAACTCGGCCGTTGAGCCTGTAGAAAAAGTCTTAAAAGCATGATAAAATCGCCATATCAGTAGCGGCAAAGAGAGCGGAGACCGCTTAGGAGGGACTGGATGGCGAGATACAAAGAGTTTGATTATTCACAGGGAAAGTTCATACCGATCCACTTTGACCGACAGATCTTACCCGGGACGTTTGAGTATAGCCTTCATTACCTCATTGACAACGAGATAGACCTGTCGATTTTTGATTGCCGGTACCGAAACGACGAGATGGGAGCGCCGGCATACGATCCCGCCGTCCTATTAAAGATTATCCTGTATGTGTACTCACGAGGAATCACCTCGAGCCGAAAGATAGCGCAGTGTTGTCAAGAGAATGTTATCTTCATGGCGCTCTCGGCGGATACGCAGCCTCACTTTACAACGATCTCAGACTTCATTTCGACCTCGGGCCAGGAGATCATCCATCTGTTTCTAGAGATACTGTTGATCTGCGATGAGATGGGGCTGATCGGGAAAGAGATGTTTGCAGTGGATGGCTGCAAGCTGCCTTCAAACGCCTCGAAAGAATGGAGCGGGACGAAGAAAGAACTGGAGAAGAAAAGAGAGAAGATGGAGAAGGTGATCAGGCAGATTGTCAAGCGGCATCGGGAGGTGGATGTTACCGAGGCGGACCGGGGAGTGATGGAGCAAGAAGAGCAGTATGTGGAGACCCTTCGGGGGAAGGTAAAGAAGATAAAGGCATGGCTACGAGAAAACGAGGACAAACCTGGCAAGAGCGGTAAGCCCGTGAAGAGCAACATCACGGACAATGAGAGCGCCAAGATGAAGACCTCGCACGGGGTGATCCAGGGTTACGATGGGGTAGCGGTGGTAGACGGAAAGCACCAGGTGGTTGTACATGCGGAGGCATTTGGAGCAGCGCAGGAACATGATCTTCTTCTTCCTATGCTCGAGGGGACGAGGGAGAACTTCGAGGCCGTCGGCATTAAACAGGATATCTTCGAGAAAGCAAAGCTCACAGCGGACAGTGGGTTTCATACCGAGGCGAATATGAAGGAGGTCATGGGGCAAGGGATCGATGCCTATATTGCAGACACGCAGTTTCGGAAGCGGGACCCGCGGTTTTCGGACGTTGACAAATACAAAGAGCAATTCAGAAAGGAGAGGGCTGAGTACTACGGAGTGGCCGACTTATACAGGCCACACAGGGATTTTACGATCAGCGAAGACAAGACTCATTGCATCTGTCCTGGGGGTAAGCGCCTGTATCGCAATGGGGGGAATGTGGTGGTCAACGGTCAGCGGGCCATCAAGTTTCATGGGAGAAAGACCGACTGTCGGATCTGCGGACTACGGGAGAGATGCCTGAGACATCCGGACAGAACGGAAGCAAGACAGGTGTACTTCTTTCAGGGGAGTGCGGGGTCCAAGCCGGAGACGTTTACACAGAAGATGAAGCGCAAAATAGATTCGATAAAAGGCAGACTCATCTACAACAGGAGACTCGGAACGGCAGAACCTGTATTTGGGAATATCTGCTCTACCTTAGGGTTGAACCGATTTACCCTTCGAGGGAAACGAAAAGTGAACACCCAGTGGTTACTCTACTGTGCGGTGCACAATCTATTTAAAGTGCATCGATACGGTCTGGAGCTTGCGTGAAGGAGCCGGATTGGGTGATAGGGTATTGGGGTAAGAAAAATATCATGAAAAGACGAACATTTCGCCAAGAATCGGAAAAACTTTTGATGACAGAAAATAATTTCCTATTTTTGATCCAGCAGAAGAAGCAGTTTTTAAAAAAGCGACTTTTTCTGCAGGCACGTTGGCGATAACAACCAATTTACATAGACACCTGATTTAAGGTACAATAAATTACAAAAATGAAAACCATACACAAAATAATTCATGGCGATTCCAGACAAATGAATCTGGTGACCGATGAATCGGTTCATTTGATCATTACGTCACCCCCGTACTGGCAGCTTAAAGATTACGGGACAAGCGATCAAATCGGATACCATGAGACTTATGAGAGTTATATCAATAACCTGAGTCTTGTCTGGAAGGAATGTCATCGGGTTTTGCACTCAGGCTGCCGCCTTTGCATAAACATCGGGGATCAGTTCGCCCGCTCGGTTTATTATGGACGGTACAAGGTAATCCCGATTCGAACCGAAATCATTAAATTCTGCGAGACAATCGGGTTTGACTACATGGGGGCGATCATCTGGCAAAAGGTGACAACGACCAATACAACAGGCGGAGCCACTATAATGGGAAGTTTTCCTTATCCCCGCAACGGAATTCTGAAACTCGATTATGAGTTTATTCTGTTGTTTAAAAAACAAGGCATCCCGCCAAAACCAACCCGAGAGCAAAAAGAACTGTCGGTCATATCAAAGGATGATTGGAATATTTATTTTTCAGGCCACTGGTATTTTGCAGGCGCTAAACAGGAAGGGCATATCGCCATGTTCCCCGAAGAACTGCCCACCCGGCTTATCAAAATGTTTTCTTTTGCAGGGGATACGGTTCTTGATCCCTTCCTCGGTAGCGGTACCACTTCAATGGCTGCCCGTAATCTGGGGCGGCATTCAATCGGTTATGAAATTAACGAGAATTTTATTCCAACCATCAGAAAAAAGCTCCGAATCGAACAAGCCGATCTTTACGGAACAGAATACATCTTTTTAAAAGACAATATAAAAACCGACTTGAACGAAGACATTGCAAGGCTGCCCTATATCTTCAAAGACCCTCATAAACTCGATAAGAAGATTGATCCGAAAAAGCTTCAATTCGGCTCCAGAATTGACGAAAACAGCGGGGAACGCGAAGAGTATTACTCGGTTAAGGAAGTGATCAGCCCTGAGCTGATTAGACTCAGCAACGGATTGCTTGTCCGCCTTATCGGAGTAAGAGAGGATAAGGCATTGAATGGTTTGGCGGTTAATTTCATTACTGAAAAAACGAAGGGACAAAAAGTATTTCTGAAATTTGATAGTCAAAAGTACGATAATGAGAATCGCCTGCTTTGTTATATCTATTTAAAAAACAAAACATTTCTTAATGCACATCTCATAAAGGAAGGGCTTGCAGAGGTAGACTGCTCTATTGATTTCAAATACAAGGATAAATTCGTAAAACTCGGAGCCAGACATGGCTAAGGAATGGATTCTAAACAGTGCAATGAATCGTTTTCAATTGAACTTCAAAAGGAATGTCGGCCCAACTTCTGAGAGCATCAGGCAGTGTTCGCCAAGAACGATAGATGAATGGCGTGATTACTACTTTAAGAACGTCCGGTCAAGGGAACATATAGAAGAACTCGGCAGGAAGCTTCATGTCAAAATAACCGAAGTGATTCAGGCCGAAGTCGAAGAAATCACGGAGCAAGATTGTATTGACTACATGGTTCAGTTGGTCATTGACCGCACATTCGATGGTTACATGACCGAGATCAAGACCATCTACGGGCAGTTGGAAAAAGAACTCCAGGTTAAGATTGAACCGGCTCCTGACGAATGGGACAGACTTTTTAATGTTGATTTCTTCATAAGAATCAAAGACAAATATATCGGGATACAAATAAAACCGGTCAATCAAGGAATACAGTTATCACAAATTTTTAAAGAAAAGGAACTACAGCTCAAAACTCATGAAAAGTTTACTAAACAATATGGCGGTAAGGTTTTCTACATTTTCTCATCCAAGGTCGGGGAAAGAAAAGAGATTAGAAACAAAGAAGTAATTGCCGAGATAAAACAGGAAATTGAACGGCTCAAAAAATAAGATGTTCGCTAACGAATCGATCCAGCCAACCGCTGCTTGTGGGGATATTTACGAAGAGAGGCAACCTCGTCAGAGTCATCTCTGCACGAGACATGAACACTAAGGAGAGAAAATTCTATGAAGAAAATGAAAAGGAAAATTCCGAATTTCAAGAATGAAGACGAAGAACGAGAATTTTGGGCTACCCATTCCCCTCTCGATTATTTTGATTCGAAAAAGTTCAAAAGGGGTTCATTTCCCAATCTGAAGCCCTCACTCAAATCCATCTCTATTCGTCTCCCAGAAGATTTGCTGATTGAGCTCAAGACCCTTGCAAATAAGAAGGATGTGCCTTATCAAAGTCTTGCAAAAATTTTTCTCGCAAAACAAATTGTCCTCGAACGGGAATCCTTGAGTAGCGCTTCCGGAAGACGCAAAGAAAAAGTTGCAGCCTAACACTCCAGCGGATGGCTTACGGCCACCGCTGACGTTTGCGGTTCTCTGGAGAAAGAAAATGAACCACGACAAAGACAAAATAGATGAATATACCTTAGCACTTCTCTACCTGGTGGCCCATCAAAGAGATGAGGGATTTGGCGCAAGGGCATGGAAGGGATTTGATTGGGATACTATGAATAGGCTTCACGAGAAAGGATACATATCGAATCCCATAGGAAAAGCAAAATCGGTTGGAATGACTGAGGAGGGTTTTCTGAAGGCAAAGGAACTATTTGAACGACATTTTACTAAAGAATGAAATGGTCTTCTTTTAGAAATCCCGCACCGGGTTTCCTAAAGAACAAGGGACTTTCTGTGGATTGAAACTTCTCCTCCTTGCGTTTGAAGTCCGAGGGTGCCTCTTGGCAATTCCTGTCTTCCATTGATTAAGATCTCGCTGAGTTTGAAATGCTTTTTCAGTCTTAAGATATTTTCATTCTTCTGGCCCCTTAGATTTGAAATCTCTTTGGGGTGGCAGAAGAATAGGGCTTGGCCATTTTTCTGAGAAATCTGGAGAAGAGACGTAGCCATGTCAAAAAAGATCGCTGAATGGATAAGCTGATGAAGAGCAGGATGATAGGGTCCTGCGAGAAAATTCCTTTCCAACTCCTTGGTGGGCTGAAGGCCGATGCGAGCGACTGGAATAAAGGAGTTTTCCAATTTGAGAATGCCTTTCTTAAGCCATTGAACGGCCTCATCTAATTGCAAAGGGGAATACCTACCCTCCCTCCAGAGAATCTCAAGGGGAGCGCCTTCGAGGACCAGTGTAGGATGGATTCTCACAAAATCGGGTTTGAGCTGGACGACTCGATCAAGGGTTTGGAGAAAAAGATCGCAAGTATCACCCGGAAGGCCGATCATCAACTGAAGCCCCACCTCGAACCCCCAACGTCTTAGTCGTGAAGTGGCAGAAACGGTGTCCTCCGCACAATGCCCTCTTTTTGAAAGGAAAAGGACTTCATCAATCATCGATTGCACCCCAATTTCTACGGTCTTCACCCCATATTCTTTGAGCAGGGGGAGAATCTCTTCATCCAAGGCATCGGGTCGGGTGGAGATGCGAATGGAATCGATCAGACCGGAAGCGAGGAAGGGTTGAACTTCTTTCAGATAACGAACTTGATCATCCCTGTGGATCGCTGTGAAACTCCCGCCATAAAAAGCAACCTGTTTTTCCCTGTTTTTCTTATCGTATGGAATTTCAGCAAGAGAGGCTTCGATAAAGTTTCTGACGGATGAAGGGGAGGAAAGTCCTTCGGCTGCTGTCTTCTGATTACAGAAGAGGCATTGCTCTCGGCAACCCATACTCGGAAGAAAGACAGGAATAATGAGTGGGCTTAAAGCCATATCTCTTCATCCAGAGTTATCAGAACTAAATTCCAAATTACAAATTCCAAAATCCAAATAAATTCCAAGCTCCAAATCCAAATGACCCAAACGATCTTGTTCAAAATTTGGAATTTTGATCATTGGTATTGCCTAGAAAACAGCTTTCAAATCCCCCCAACCCCCCTTTGCTAAAGGGGGGGCGAGGGGGGATTAGCGATTCTCATCGTTCGAGGGTGACGCATCCGTCATGAAAGATTGCCGAGAAAATAAACTAATACAAACGCATTAAGTAATGTTACATAGCCTACGAATCTTTTGACAAGACCATGAGCGAGTTGTTTTACAAACGACAGACCAAAGATTATCAAGGTTTTCAAACCAACGGTTGGTGGTGGATTCATAGCGAACACTGCGCCAAATCCGTTCTTGCACGTTTAATCCCGGTTGATACGGGGGTAAATATTCGATATGGAGCCTCGGATGTTTTTTAAGAAATTGTTCGATGGGATCGCCTCTGTGCCAGCGGGCCCTGTCGACATAAAGCCAAATGGTATATCCTTTAAGCCTTCCATAGAGGTGGCGCAAAAGTTTGAGAAACCCTTCTCTATCCCCCCGTTTTGTCTGAATCATGCCATAGCGTCCAAGCAAAGGATTGACCCACCCAGAGATATTCAAACGGATACGATGCTGGCTGGTCGTGGGAATCTTAAGACGCTTTCCTTTCTTCGCCCAGCCCCGGCTAAGCCTGGGGTGCATCGTAAAGCCTGTCTCATCCTGGAATACAATTGTCTCTTTTGGCCCCAGGGACTCAAGTTTTTTTTAAAGCCCGCTGGAACTTTCGGGCTTCTTGGCTTTGTGCTTGAAGATAAGAATAACTCGCTCTCTTTAACCGATAACCCAAATGATGCATCCAGCGTTGGGCTTGCCGCACCTTCAGGTTTATCCCGAAAGACCGTTTCAGATGAATCGCAACCGTTGGCCCATCCCATTGAGTCCGGTTTAAACCAAATTCCCGCGGAGACTTCTCTAAGTGTCCCTCCAGCACCCTTTGAATCTTTGTCTCTAACCGTGGAGGCCTTCCCGATCTTGGCTTGGATTTTAAGAACTCTAAGCCGTCTTTGTTCACCCCGTGAATCCATCGGCTTAAACTCATCCGGGTCAACCCTAACACCTCGGTTATCCATCCCGGACGTTGCCCTTCAAGCACCAGGAGTAAGGCGGCTATCTTTATGCCTATCCAAGCCCCTGGTATTTGTTCGGCTAATGCTAATAAATGCTCTTTATTGGCCTCTTTATGCTCTAAGATTAATGTGGGATTTTTCATGCCCACATATTAACATAAGTAAAGAACCCCGCAGCAGAGCTGCGGGGCATTAAAATTCAAAACTTAATTGCTCCTGTTGCTGATACTTTATATAGCGACGTATGACTTCAGAGGTAACTTTGTCTCCAACAGACCGAACAAAATACCCATCACTCCAAAACTCTCCACCCCAAAGCTCTTTCTTCACCTCTGGAAACTGCTTGAACACCATTTTCGCCGAGATACTCTTTATGATCTGCACAATCTCTGCCGGACAATACCGAGGAGGGGCAGACAAAAATAAATGAACATGATCATCCTTTACCTCCATCGTATCTATCTCAAACTCGTACCTCTCCGATATTTGCTCAAAACTCATCTTAAGCCTTTTTGCCAACTCACCTCCCAATATCATCTTCCGATATTTGGGAACCCATACCATATGATATTTCAAATCGTAGACCGCATGGCTTGTTCTTTTTATCGAGCTCATGCAGTACTTATACCATGTCTTATCGCTTCGCGAACCTGTTTTCATCCGCCCAGCAGAGCTGGGCGGTATTCAACAGGTATTTTTTATAAACTGTTATGTCACTTTATTTAGGACGTTTGTATTAATTACCCCCTCTCCCCAGGCGCCTGCCTGCGCGTAGCCGCTTCGGCGAAGGCAGGGGAGAGGACGGGGGTGAGGGGGAGCATACCAGGTCCACCCCCACCCACACCCTCCCCCATCAAGGGGGAGGGAAAAGGTTCTATTTTCATGGTTTGTTCCTGCCTGCCGGCGGGCAGGGGGAATTATTTGTTATTTGGCCTGCCTGCGCGAAGCCGCTCCGGCGGAGGCAGGTGCTTGGGATTTGGTGCTTATTTCTTTAAGAGCATTTCTGGCTGCTTCCTGCTCTGCCTCTTTTTTGCTTCTTCCCCATCCCATTCCTTTTACTTCATCCCCGATCGTGACGGATGCCTGGAACCTCTTATCATGATCTGGTCCAGACTCATTCATCACTCGATACTGGGGAGACACTCCATGAGACTGTTGGGAATATATTTGCAGAAGGCTCTTATAATCATCAAAGACCACAGACGGAGTTTTGGTCTGAAGATAAGGTTCGAAATGTTCTTGAATGATCTCCAAGGTCCGATTGAATCCTGAATCCATGAAGATCGCTCCGATCAAGGCTTCGTAGGTATTGGCCAAGATGGAGGATTTCTGCATCCCTCCGTTTGACTGCTGGCTTTTTCCGAGGAGAAGATAGCCTTCTAACTGAAGGTCTTTAGAGAGGGATGCCAGGGAACTCCTCTTCACCAGTTGAGATCTCATCATGGAAAGGGTTCCTTCTTGGGCGTCGGGAAATTTGTGAAGGAGAAGGGTGCTGACCGCAAGATTGAGGACCGAATCTCCGAGAAATTCTAAAACCTCATTGGCACCTTTTTCAGGCTGATTGGTTTCATAGATGAAGGACTTATGCGTGAGGGCCTGATCGAGCCATTTGATCTCTTTGAACCGATGATCCAGACGGTCTTCCAATTCTTTTAGAGAAACCAACCTCTCTTCGTCCACGCTATCTCCCCACCACTTTTCCGATCACACCCTTTTCAGCCAAGCCGGTCACCCTGACGGTCCATTCCCGATTGACCCGATCCTGATGATCTTTCGTTCCGTTTTTATTGACGAGCAGAACAGGGATGTAGTTCCGGGAAAGACCTTTCCATCTGCCGGTCACTTTTTCTTTGCGGTCTTCTACCAGGACGCTCAGCTCCTGATTGAGAAACTGGCGGTAGAAAGCCTGGCGTTTCTGTTTTCCCAATTCCCTCATCGTCTCAGCCCTTTTTTTGGTCTCTTTCTCATCCACCCTCTGAGGAAATTGGAATGCAGGGGTTCCCTTTCTCCTTGAAAAGGGGAAAACATGGAGATAAGAGAACGGCAGAGATTCGACGAATCCGTAGGTATGCTTAAATTTCTCTTCCGTCTCCCCTGGAAATCCTACGATCACATCGGCTCCGACGGAGAGGTTTGGAATCCTCAGGTGCAGTTCCCGGATAAGATCAGAGAGAAAGGAACGGTCATACTCTCTATTCATCTTTTTCAGTATCTCGTCGTCTCCACTCTGGATAGAGATGTGAAGATGAGGACAGATCTTGTTTGATTGTGAAAGGGTTGAGATAAGTTCCGGTGAGAAATCTCCCGGCTCGATGGAGCTTAGCCGGATTCGATCAGGTGTCTCCTCTTTCTCCAGTTGTCTGATTAACTTTTCCAAAGGAAAGGGGGGATTGAGGTCCAAGCCATAAGCGCCCAGGTGGATGCCGGTGAGGACGACTTCTTTAAATCCCTTCTCTTTCAATAGCTTCAAATTTTCAACCACCCTTTCGGGCTGAAGGCTCCTCGATCGACCCCTGGCATGAGGAACAATGCAATAAGTGCAATCAGCATTGCAGCCATCCTGAATCTTTAGGAAGGCACGGGTATGACGGTGAAAAGAATGAAGAGGGGTTTCTGAAAAGTGCCTTTCCTTCTGAATATCCCCAACCTGGACCTTTTGGAATTTGCCTTTTTGCATCAAGGGAAGAAAGTCAGGAATCTGGTTCTTTTCTCTATTTCCCAAGAGATAATGTACACCTTGCATCTTCAAAAAAGCATCTGGTTCCACCTGCGGATAACATCCGGTCACGATGATCAGAGAGTTCGGATTGGACCGGAGGGCCCTTCGAACCGTCTGTCTCGATTGAAAATCAGCTCGGTGGGTGACCGTACAAGTATTGATGACGGTAATGTCCGCACCTTCTTCAAAGGGGACGAGAGCATACCCTCTCTGTTCCAAGGCGTCCATGAGGGCCTCAGACTCGAATTGGTTCACTTTACAACCCAGTGTGGCAACAGAAACAGTGGTCATAGCGTCTCATTATTATCTTGGTCGCACAATTTAAGGGTCCTGTAATTCAAAAGTCTATCAGAGTAAATTCCAAATCCCAATCTAAAATGACCAAAACGATCTTGCTCAGCGGAACATGTCTGCACAATCAATAAATTATTTGATAGACAGGTTACGAATGGTTTTGAATTTTGTAAATTGGAATTTGTTTGTAATTTGGTGCTTGCCATTTGGTGCTTTTGCTAAGTACTTAAGACTGTAGCAAGGTCCAATTTGACAACAATCGCAAGTTCAAGGCATCCCAAGTTGGGCCAGTTTAATCTCTCCCCAAACACCCATCTTTTCCTCAACGACGATGAGCATCCCCAATACCCCCGCGATGTCCCTTCCTCTTTCAAGACCCAGTTCGATATCTTTTTTTCCCTTTACAACATTCCCGACAGCCGTCGCTGCTGCATCGGCAAGGGCGGAAGATTTCGCAAGAATGCAGACAGCATCTGCTTTTCCCAAGCTGAGGGAAGGGCCAACCCTTCCTGAAGAGGTGCAGACACCGAGAGGGGTCTCTTCGGGTGAGATCACAATCCCTATTTTAAGGCTGAGAGGAGAATCGCCTGCATAGATTCCGATGGTCCGCTCTTTGGAAGTGGCGAGATAGATATCCCCACCATTTTCAACGATCACCTCTTTTGAAAGTTTGAGCAGGTCTTTTGAAACCGATTCGGCCATGGCTCCGGCCACCGCAGCCATTGGGCCGACGTGGGCCAATTGAGAAGTCCGAATCATTTCCCGGACGATCTCCAGAGCATAGGCGTCCTCTGCGAGAGGGACAAGGCTTTTTTGGAATTCAGGGTTCATCGCGATGTAGGTTTCAAGTTGGTGACGGTATTTTAATACCGATTCTCTGGTCTCTTTGGAAAAATCTCTCTCTGCCCGGACGAGGAGATCGGTTTCCTTAACAATGACTTCAAATTTAACAAGGTCATCGGTTTTTACCAAATTCCGGTAGGTCCTTTTTTCGTACATTCTAGTGTCTTAAAATCTCTTCCATGGATAATATCTGGATATCTTCTATCTTAGAGAAATGGGCCACATTCTTAGTATAGAGAGGTAGGGCATTGGCAACGCAGATGGCCGCAATGAGAATATCGTGGGTTCCGATCAATTGGCCATTCGATTTTAATTGGGTATAAATCTTGCCCGCGATCACTGCTTCAATGACATCCAGAGGTAAAATGGTCACACCTTGAATCAAAGTTTCTATTTGGCTCAGCCTTCTCTTTCTCTCTATCCCAGCATATAATTCAAACACAGATATAGAAGTTAATGCTACCTCCTGCCTGGAAATCAACGTTAACATAACTCCTGCTCCGGGAGAAATGCCATTGAAGAAATCTATGACGACATCTGTATCTACAACAATCAGCCGATTTTCCAATTTCGCCTTATCTCCTCTATCCGCTTTCTAAAGTTTTTAGCTTCCTCCTCGCTCCAAGTTCCCTTCATCTTCAAAAGCTCTCTAATGCGGTCTCCCTTTTTTACTTTTTCTTTTATATAAAAATCAATCGCTTCCTGTATCAGCTTCGAATAGCCTCGAAGCCCTCTTCTGGCCGCCAAAGAATGCAATGCGCTTCGGTGATCATCAGACAATTCAATCGTCGTTCTCATTCTTTTTCCTCCTTGTTCATTCTAAAACATTATAATACTTAAATGCATTTTATGTCAAAAGAATGTTTATTGGCCCTCATAGCACGATTCAAGGGTCTGCGACGAGCTCAGTCAAGGCGGTCGGGGGGGTCGAGGATTGAAGTGAGATGTTTTTAGAAAAAAAGAACATAGAACCATAGAATCCCGGAGTCCTTTTTATGAACTAAAAGGGAAAAGTAGCTGTGTTTGATTTCTTGCAATTTGATACGTAGAGGATATAATTTTCAATATGAACCAAGATATTGTTCCGGCAGACAAAGAATTTAGAAAAAGATTTATTATCTTTCTTGTGCTGATCGTAATCGTTTTCGTCGTCACAATACTCTCCATGAAAAGTTATCTGGATCAGATGGAGCACCTATCACGAGTGAATCCGGATCTGGCCATGAAGAAAGTAATGGTTTTGCTTAAATTGTGGCTGGGATTAGGTTCTTTACCCATATTGGGTTTTGGGGTTTATCAAATCCTCCTGGCAAGGAGGATCCTAAAATCAGGCCAATTTCCACCGCCACGGATGAAAGTGATAAGGGATACGAAAATTCAAACCGGAGCCAAAGCCAAAAAGATAGCTATCTCTCTCATCGTCCTTTCATCTATTATAGTTGTCCTTGCACTTTTCCTTGTATATTGGCCATACGCCTTTGAAAAAACATTATTGAAGAAGCGTTCTGATGTAAAAAGGAACCTCTCAGAGAAGGAAATAGGGGTAACAGCATTGGATAAGAAAGGAGGTGAAACAAAATGAAGGGTTTGAAAATAACCATGGTTTCCGTGATCTCTGTAAGCCTCATCTTTTCTTTAGTCATCGCAGCCGGCGATATGGAGAAGGGAAAAGCCCTTTTTAAGAATCCCAAGTTCGGTGGAAGCACTGTCGGGATGTCTTGCAACTCATGCCATCCAGATGGAAAAGGGTTGGAGAAAGCTGCTGACAGGAAGGACCTTGAGAAGTTTGTCAATGCCTGTATCAAGAATGCGCTGAAAGGCAAGGGAATCGATCCAAAGTCCGATGAGATGGCAGACATCGTTGCCTACCTTAAGTCTCTGAAGGGAAAAACTCCTGTAGCGGGAACTCCGGGAAAATAGATTGTGATGACGCAGGATCATTCTGAAAGAACCGCAGGGTGCGCTGTGGTGACGATTGGCCACTCCGCGCGCACCCTGGAGACTTTCATCCCCCTTTGTCTTCCCGGTCTTTTCTTGCATAGACAAGACCTTCCCAGGAAAGGCATTGATACAGAGGGGAGGGAATCGGGGACGCTTCCTCCCCTAGGTCCTTGGCCTGAGAACAGTAGAAACGACTTCGAATGCTGCATCGGGTCGTGCCATTCGTCTTGCAGCCTGCTGCATTCTTGAAAACCGTTCTTTATCCGACAGGAGAGTATCGATTTTATAAGCCAAGGCCGGAAGGTTATTACATCGAATTCCCACCCCTTCCTCCAGAAAATGGTCGCTGTTTCTTTCCTCTTGACCAGGAATGGGATTCACGATGACCAGGACAAGTCCCCGGGCCAATGCCTCGGAACTGGTCAGTCCTCCAGCCTTACCCACCAGCAGGTCTGAGGCAGCCATCCAGCTATTCATTTCATCGGTAAAACCTATGACCTTCATCGGATGCCGCGTGTTTGAAAGACTTTTCAAATGGTCCTCAAGGCGCTTGTTGCGACCACAAATGACAACCATTTGGATAGGATGTCGGATCTCATGGATGGTACGAACAAGAGATTCGACAGGTCCCACGCCGAACCCTCCAGGAGAAACCAGAAGCGTTGTTTTGTCAGGATCGAAGCCAAGGTGGATTCGGGTCTCCGGCTTGGGTTTCTCCACTCCGAAGATCGGATCGATGGGAATCCCCGTGACGAAGATTGTTTCAAGGGGGATGCCTAAGGCAGCAAGATAGACCCGTGTCTCCTCACAGGCCACAAAGTACCAGTCCACGTTCTGGAGCAGCCACATGGCGTGGGCATCGAAGTCGGTCACCACCACACCGATTGGGATGTCGAGAATTTTTTTCTTCCGCAAATAGAGAAGTATTTCTGCGGGGAGAAAATGGGTGCACAAGGCAAGATCGGGATTCTCCTGTCTGATCAGTTTGACCAGAGGGCCTGTATTGAGCCGATCCAGAGCCAATCGCCGCTTTTGGAATTGCCAAGGACGGTCAAAAGTTTTGTAGAGCCAGCCGAGAAGGTCTGGCCCACGAGTCATAAGCTCCACATAGAGATCGGAATAGATCTTTCTAAAGACGGGATTGGTGTGCCGGAGGACTTCGATATGACGTGCGGAAATCCCCTTTGCCTCAAAGGCAGAAACAAGTGCATCCGCTGCTCGAAGATGGCCAGTGGCTGCGGCGGCGGATAGAACCATTACGGAATTTGGCTTTGCTGCTGCATGTTCTGTCATTTAAATTCCCTCCTTGTTCTAGTGTCCCCTTTGGGGATGGTGGAAACCCCTCGCCTTCAGGCGAAGCAAAATTAGGCGAAACGTGAGCCAAGCGAATATGAGCCGCTTTGAAAGGGAAACCACTAAAGCTCGTCATACCCGCGAAAGCGGGTATCCAGAATTTGGAGCATCTGGATTCCTGCTGGAGTTTATCCCGATGAAAATCGGGGCAGGAATGACAGATAAATGAACATTCAAAACCTAAGTCGACTTCAGTCGACCCGTTCGGGGAACCCTTCGCCTTCAAGGCGAGGAAGAATTCAGTCCTCTTTCGGTATGAAAGAGGAGCTTGGTTTGTCCGTCTCCTCTCCCAAACAAAGAGCCTTGACCTCCCGGCTCTCCATCAGTGTGGGTGCAGACCCTTCTTTGATCACACGACCATTTCTCAGGAGATATCCCCGGTCGGAGATAGCCAAAGAGAGTCGGATCTCTTGCTCTACGATAAAGAGGGTGAGTCCCCTCTGGTTCATTTCTCTAAATGTGGCAAAGACTTCATCCATCAGACGAGGAGCTAATCCTAAGGAAGGTTCATCCAGCAACAGGAGTTTAGGACGGCCCATCATCGCCCTCCCGATGGAGAGCATCTGTTGCTCCCCTCCACTGAGGGTTCCCGCTCTTTGATGGGTTCTCTCTTGGAGTACAGGGAGGAGCTGATAGATCCGCTCCAAATCCTTTTTTATCTCTTTCTTTTCATTCCTGTAACGGTAGGCACCCATCATGAGATTATCCATGACGGAAAGCGTGGGGAAGATATGGCGTCCTTGAGGAACATGGCCGATCCCTTTGGAGACGATCTGATGAGGGCTCAGGTTGGTGATATCCTTCTCTTCGAAGATGATTCTTCCTTCCGTGGTCTTCAGGATTCCGGAAAGGGTGAGTAACAGGGTCGTTTTTCCCGCTCCATTGGGACCCAAGAGAGTGACGGTCTCTCCCTGTTTGACCTCCAAAGAAATTTCATATAATGCAGGGAGAGGCCCATATTGAACGGTCAGCTTTTTGATTTTAAGCATCCGGGTTCCTGTTACGCCGGGTGAGGTAGGCATCAATCACACGTGGGTTCTTTTTCACCCCTTCCGGCGTTCCTTCAGCAATAAGTTCGCCATTATGAAGGACCGCTATCTCATCCGCTATCTCCATCACCATGCCCATGTGATGCTCCACCATGAAGACCGTGACTCCCTCCTGCCGGATCTGTGAGATCCGTTCTGAAAGCTGCTCAATTTCTGTAAGGGTCAGTCCGGACGCCGGTTCATCTAAAAGGAGGAGTTCCGGCTTCATGGCAAGGGCCCTGCCTAACTCCAAAAGTTTTTGTTTGCCGTAAGGGAGTTGGGAAGCCATGGATTCCCATTTGCCCAACAGACCCAGAGAATCGAGGATCTCTTTGGCTTCCTTCAAGGCTTCTTTCTCCGACCTTCTGATCCAGGGGAGCCAAAGTCCGTAGGAGAAGAAACCACCTTTCAGCCTTCGATCCATCCCAGCCATGATGTTCTCCACCACAGTCATGTTTCCCCAAATCTGAAGTGTCTGAAAAGTTCTTCCTATTCCAAGGGCTGATCTCTCATGGGGCGCCAAGGAGATAATATTTTTTTCCTTAAAGCAGATTTTCCCTGAATCAGGTTTCTCTACGCCACTGATCAAATGGAAGAGCGTGCTTTTCCCAGCTCCATTGGGTCCGATCAGTCCCTTGATGCTCCCCTTTTCCACTTTGAGTGAAACCCGGTCCAGAGCCCGTATTCCATCATATTCCTTAGTAATCGCTTTGATCGAGAGCAGTGACATTAAAGCTTTCCCTCGTCTCTCTTCTTTTTTTTCGCCCAATAACCGATCAGGTAGATCACCCTGACATTCAAACGGGTTCCAACACCGTCCGGGAAGAAGATGAGCAGCAGGATCAAGATGACGCTGTAAATGGGGAGGCTGTATTCCTGATATTTGCTCAGAATATCCATGAGCCAGGTGAGGAGGATGGCGCCAGCAATGGGACCGTAGATGTTTCCCATTCCTCCTAAGATGACCATCATGACAATGAGAACGGTAAACCCAAGGCTAAAGGCTTCGGGATTGGCTGTTGACATGACGCCGGCGAAGAGACTTCCGGCCAATCCAGCAAAAGCTGCACCTAAGACAAAAACATCTAATTTAGTTTTGGGCACATCGATCCCCACACTCGACGCAGCATCTTCACTGGTCGCCACAGCCAGAAGGGCCCGGCCCACTTTAGAGCGAACCAGATTTTTTGAGAAGATGAATAAACCAATGAGCACCCCCCAGGCGAGATAGTACTGTTTAAGATAGGTATCGAAAGAGAACCCCATCACAGAGAACCAGGGGATGCCAAAGATCCCAATGACCCCGCCGGTGAGATAAGTGGATTCCCGCACGATCACCAAAAAGATTTCTCCAAACCCCAGTGTGGCTAAAGCTAAGAAGTATCCCTTCAGTTTGAGAATGGGCTTGCCAATAAAATAGGCGATCAAAGCCGCTGAAAGAGCCGAGGCCCAAAAGGCTGCAAACGGTGGAAAGCCACAACGGGTGGTGAGGATGGCTGTGGTGTAGGCCCCGATTCCAAAGAAGGCAGCGTGACCCAGAGAGATCTGGCCGGCATAGCCCATAAAGAGACCTAATCCCAATGCCAGGATCGCATAAATCCCTGCCAAGACCATAAGATGATGGAAGTGTGGATCAGACCAGATCAGGGGCGCCAAGCAGATCGCACCAAGATAAAAGAGGTCTTTCTTTTTAAACTCCTTTTTATGATAGAGGTATGGGTCTGGCGCGATTAAAGAGAGTAACCACAAGGGCACCAGATAGAACAGGTCCCGTTTTCTAAACTCCGTTTGTCGCACCTTCGCTGTTTGAGAAGACATGGTCTCCCGGGCGATCACGTGTAAAATTCCAATTTCCAAATCGCAAATTCCAAATAATGTCCAAGCACCAAAATCCAATCAAATAATTGTTCCTCGAATTTCGGTCATTGGAATTTTGGTCATTATTTGGTTATTGGTACTTGGGATTTGGTGCTTCATAACTCGTCAAGACTTTTTTCAAAAAGCTAAATAGATATCTCGTTCCTTGTCTGTTCTACCATCGGCGGCTATCGATAAAAGGTGACCCCAAAATCCCTTTGGGCCGGAAATATAGGATGAGCAATAAAATCACAAAAGCGACTGCATCTTTATACCCGGAAGGAATGAAGATCAAGCTTAGAGATTCCATTATCCCGAGGACAAAGCCTCCAAGAATAGCACCGCTGTTCTTTCCCCAGCCTCCCAAGACGGCTGCGATAAAACCCTTCAGACCTAAAAGCGTCCCGGAACTATAACTGGTGAAGAAGATGGGGGTGATCAGAATTCCGGCGAAGGCTCCTACCCCAGCGCTCACTCCGAAAGCTAAAAAGACCATTAGGTTTCTTGATATGCCCAGGAGATCAGTCCCCAAAGGATCCGTTGAACTTGCCTCCATGGCCTTTCCCAATAAGGTTCGATGGGAGAGGAGATAGAGAAAGATCAGTAATATGAAAGTGGATAATAAGACCCACATGCTCTGGGGAAGAACCGAGATTCCCCAAAACTGCAGAGGTTGTTCACTGGTGAACGGAGGAAGAGCTTTAGGCAGCGTTCCAAAGACAAGACCGCTTGTACTGCTAAGGAAGATGGAGACGCCAAGCGTTGCCATGATGAGGATGAGAATAGAAGCTTTTCTCAAAGGATAGATGACGGAGAGATGCATGGCGAAGCCGATCAGAACGACAAGGACGATGGCTGCCAGAGCAGCGATAGGGTAGGGGAGTTTTACACTATTCAGGAGGAAGAAGGTGACGACTCCTCCTAACATGACAAATTCCCCTTGGGCAAAATTGATGATTTGAGAAGCCCTGGAGATAGTCACAAATCCCAAGGCGACCAGGGCATAGATGGCCCCCGTGGTGATACCGGAAGAAAGGAGCTGGGGAATATACGTCCAAGAATCCATGAGGTCAATTGGTCACAAAAAAGGGGTGAGACGATTTCGTTTACTCACCCCCTGATTTACCATATAAATTATATTTTCTTCAACCTTTATTCGAATCCGGGAAATCTAATTCTCTTGAACTTACCGCCTTCGATCCGAATGAAAACCATATCCTTTTTGCTTAGACCATCGTGGTCGGTGGGGCTGTAGTTGTATATTCCGTGACAATTCTTCAGACCTTTGGTGTTTTCCAAGGCATCTCTGAATGTGGCCTTTGTAACCTTTCCTTGGCATCGTTTCAAAGCATCATAGATCAGCGAGATCGCATCATGCGCATGGCCGGCTATCTGGTCAATTCCTACACCATAGCGTTCCGTGAACCGCTTGTTGAAATCGAGGATGACCGGTCGCACGGGATCATTCTCATCAAGTTGATCAGAGACCACAGGTTTTCCAGCAGCAAACTCCACACCCTCCATGGCCTCTCCACCCAGGGCGATGATAAAGCCGAATCCAAAGGCATGGGTTCCAAGGATTGGAATCTTAATCCCCTGGGTCCGTAAATTCTTGCAAATGATAGGACCTGGTGGTCCACCGGTACAGGCATAAAAGGCATCCACCTTTTCTTTTTCGATGATGGGCTTGAGCTTGATAATCTGGGGGGTCATGTCAATGTCGGTTGGCTTATGGGTCTCCTGAGAGATGATGACCTTCATACCCTTCTCTTCCCCAAAGCGCTTGTAATAGTTGGCCAGGCTCTGGGCCAAGGGCCATGCGCCATGGAAAACCAGAACCTTTTTATATTTTCTGGCCAGAGAAAGGTCCACCAGCTTTTGAGAGACAATGATGTCGCTCTGAGCGATGTTGAAGGCCCATTTTTGCTTTAAGCTTCGAACCATTGGGTTGGAAGGGCAGATGATGATGTTTGTGATCTTCTCCCTTTCGGCAATGGCCCTGGTCGTTGCCTGTAGATTATCCTCAAAAGGCCCGACAACCGCTATGATTTCTTTATCTCTGGTAAACTTGGTCATATTGGCAGCGGCCCTCCCGAGATCGAAGCCATTATCCTCGAAGATCAGCTCAAGAGGGTGTCCGTCAATACCGCCCATCTTATTTATCCTCTCCACCTCTAAGACCATGGCATTTTTCACGGTCTTGGTCACCTCTGCCCAGGGCCCGGTGAATTCGAGGTTGACTCCAATTTTATGAGGGGATTTTTCAGCGACATAGGCGGGAGAAGCCCAGACCAAGAAAATCAGCGTCAAAATGGATATGAAAGGGACTATCTTCTTCATCGTATTACCTCCTTAAGTCAGAAGTAGCGCCCCCATTTAATGGGGGCGAATGACTTAACGTCGGCAGTACCTGCCTGCCGGCAGGCAGGAATGCCGACGCTACATTATATTACAGATACTTCTGTATCAGGATCTCGGCGATCTGGACGGCATTGAGTGCCGCACCCTTCCGGATATTGTCCGCAACGATCCACAGATTGATGTCGTTGGGGATGGATTCATCCTCGCGAATCCGTCCGACAAAGGTCTCGTCTTTGCCTGCCGCATGAATAGCGAGAGGATATTCGAATTTCTTTGGGTTATCCACGACTACCACACCGGGTGCCTTCGAGAGAATTTTTCTGACTTCATCGGATTTCAATTTCTTCTCTGTCTCGATATTGACCGACTCCGAATGGCCATAGAAGACGGGGACTCTTACGGTCGTGGCCGTTACACCAATCGAATTATCCTCCATGATCTTCTTCGTCTCATTGACCATCTTCAACTCCTCCTTGGTGTAACCATTATCGAAGAAGACGTCGATGTGAGGAAGACAGTTGAAGGCAATCTGATGGGGATAGACCTCCTTTTTGACCTCCTGTTGGTTGTAGATGGCGAGAACCTGGGTCTCTAATTCTTTGATCGCCCTTTTTCCCGTTCCGGAGACCGCCTGGTAGGTAGAGACCACCACCCTTTTGATCCGGGCAACATCATGGATGGGCTTCAGCACGACCACCATCTGAATGGTCGAGCAGTTGGGGTTGGCGATAATATTCTTTTTTGGATATTGAGCAATGGCATGGGCGTTTACCTCTGGAACCACCAGAGGGACTTCAGGGTCCATTCGAAAGGCGCTGGTATTGTCAATCACCACACAGCCTGCCTTTCCGGCGATAGGGGCAAACTTTTCGCTCACCGAGCCTCCTGCAGAGAAGAGGCCGATATCGACTCCGGCAAAGGAGTTTTCGTTGAGCACCTCCACCGTATAAGACTTTCCTTTAAACTCCATCTTCTTGCCCGCGCCCCGTGTGGAGGCGAGAAGTTTCAACTTATCCACCGGGAAGTTTCTCTCCTCGAGAATAGCGACCATTTCATTTCCCACCGCACCGGTGGCCCCCACGACAGCAACGTTATATTTTTGTTTCTTCACTGTTTTCTCCGTTGTTTACTATTACAACATTCCATTAAGAATCGCCACAGATAAAGATCCAAAATCCTAATATCGAAATTCTGATCGTTAGGAGCGAGGCGTTAGGTGTAAGGGGTAAACCCGCTTGCGACTTCCGCCTCCCGCTTTCACGGAAGGAATTTCGTACTTACAAAAAAGGGGTGCCTTTCGAACACCCCTGTTCTTTAGATACCACTTTGTATCTAAATAATAAATAGGAGAAAAAGGAGGAGGTTGTCAAGAGGGGAAGTTCAACTCGCTAATCCCAGACCCATTCTTATCACTCTTCAACTCACTTAATCTTGGATACCGTGGACTCGAAACTCTTCTTCTGTATTCTTGGTTCACATTTCAAGGCCTGGCACCTCACTCTGGCACCGATTAATCTTAGAAGCCTTAGTCACTACTCCAACTACCTCCTCTAAAGGCGGATACTCTGCAAGTCTCTTTCGTTCAAAGAAGATTTTCCTCCTCTCATTTCCCCGGCTGGTGATGTGATATAAAGCGCCAGCATACTCTATCCGAAGCGGCCTACCCATAATAAAATCCTTCCAATAATGAGAACCCTTGTTTCAAATTTCAAGACCAGGCACCTTATCTCTTTTATTGGGAGGCTTAATGAAAAGGGAAAATACAAATCCGAACAGAGAAGCTCCCACCGTCATCAAGAACAAAGGTTTGTAGGATCCCGTCAAATCAATCATATACCCTGCTAACCAAGGTCCGACTGCCATTCCCGCTTGCGCGATGAGAAAAATACCTCCAAGTATACTACCACTATTCCTTTCTCCAAAATGGTCTGCACACATAGCAGGCATCTGAGCACCCCAGCCTCCATATGAAAAGCCAAAGATAAAGCAGCACACATAGAACATCAAAAGATCCGATGACACCAGCATTCCTATCAACGCTACCAAGTTCATTAAGGAGGAGATTACAGTCGACTTCCTTCTTCCCAATTGATCCGAGATTGAACCCATGATCACCCTGCCAAGAAGACTGCATCCCCCAATCATACCAAGAATGGCAGATGCCTTGATTGGTTGAACACCTATATTGATAGCATACGAAACCATGTGTATGAGTACCGAATAAAGAGCAAAAGAAAGAAAAAACCAAGTTGCGCCCTGCATCCAGAAAGCGCTTGTGTAAATTGCCTGCCCCAAGTTATAGGAATCGTCTCCTGATAAGACGAGGGTATCGCAGGAAGCGTCCGTATTACTTTTTTCACGGAAGCTTTTAGGCGTCTGTTTCAATAGAACACCACACCCTACAAAAACAACTAATAATATCAAGCCTAGGATGACGTAACTTTTACGCCACCCATAAGAAGAAATCAGCAAACCTGTCAATGGGGTCATGACCAAGGTTCCTAAACCAAGGCCTAACACCACAATGCCGATAGCAAGACCACGTTTTCGGCGGAACCATCTAGAAACGGCTGAAGTGACCGGGATATAAGCACAGGATGTGCCGATAGAAAAAAGCAAGCTGTAATATAGATAAAGTTCCCATAAATTCCTGAAGGTGCTTGTGAAGAAAAGAGAAGTCGAGGCGAGTATAGCTCCTAATAGTACCACTACCCTAACCCCAAACTTGTCAGCCAAATAGCCAACGGGAAGGGATGTAATAATGCGAACAAACATAAAAGCCGAGAAGGCGCTCGAGAGCTGTGCCTTAGTCCATCCAAACTCAGCAAGGATTGGTTTGAAAAATACTCCGAATGTAAGGAGGATGCCGGTCTCGACTGTCATAATGATCAAGCCGGTTCCAGTCACCACCCAACCATAGTACAAGATACGATTCTCATACTGGAGATCCATGTAAAACATGGTCGCCTTCTCCATCTCCCATTCTTTCCATTACACTCGGTCCAAAAGATCGGTGCAGTGGTCGGAGCAACCTTGCACACGACACCTCCCATGCGGTGCATTGGAATACGCGGAGTATAGGAAGAGTCCGCGGTGTTTTATATTCCCAGTGAAGAGTATGTTCGAACGGCTTTAGGCCCTTCACCTCAATCTCTTTGGCATCGAGGCTCCTGCTATAGAGTTCTGCAAAGCCACGCAAATGGCCAACTTCAGAAGGCCGAAAGCCCATTAAGCTCGCACCAATGCAATCAACAGAAAAGATATCTGGACCTACCCGTAGCAGATTGGGCCTGTGAGCCTGCCCGATGTACGTCGGTCCTCTCTCCAATGCATAAAGACCGTCTACTACCACCCATGGTGGATAAAGCTTGGCTCCCAAGTATACCCAATACTCGTCTACAGAATGATCAATGTTATGGCACGTTTTCCCGAAATCCTGACTTAAGCATCCTTTGAGGTTTTTAAACCCTAAGCTGATCTTGGTGATAGATTGATAATGTTTTAAACCCCATAGCCAGGATTGAAATCCTGGGGTCGTCACGACAATCCTTGCCTCATATTTATAGGGTGCGGACTACCTCATAGGCATCCCATATCGCACCCATTATATTTCGGGTTTCCCTTACATCTCCTATTAAATAAAGATTCGGTATCTTGCCAGCCAAGGTTTCATAAAGTTCTCGATTGGATGTTAATCCTACGGATAGCACAAGTGTATCAGCGTTTAGAGTTGTCTTCTTTACATCCCCGTTCATCAAATGCCCTCCCTCATTCGTGACTTCCACAAGTCGTGTACCAGTCATAACTGTCACGTTATTGAACTTAAGCATATCTAATACCATCTGTCTATTTGCATGTGGTACCGGAATGCTTCCGATCATCAGGTCATCGAGCATTTCTATAATAGTCACTATCTTTTTCTGCTCAGCCAGCCAGATGGCCGTTTCACAACCTATCAACCCACCGCCGACAACGATCACCTTTTCACCAAGCTTTTTCTTTCCCGATAGAACCTCGGGTGCAGTAGTAACCCACTCTTTCTCTATTCCAGGAATGGAAGGAACAATTGGCTTAGCTCCGGTAGCAATAATGACCACATCGGTTTTCTCGCGATGAATTAGGTTTAAGGTGACTTCGCATCCGAATCTTACTTCTACACCAAGATCCTGTATCTCTGATTTGTACCAATCTAGCAAAGCCTGGAGGTCCTTCTTGAACAGAGGCACTCCTGCAGGAATCAGGTGGCCGCCAAGCATATTGGTTTTTTCGTAGAGAGTAACTCGATGTCCACGGAGAGATGCCGCTCTTGCTGCTTCCAAACCAGCGACACCGCCTCCGGCAATGATTATCTTCTTATGCTTGTTAGCCCTCTTTAGAGCATATGTTTTCTCACGCCCAGTCACGGGATTGACAGTGCACGAAATGGGTCTGCCTGAGAATATCCTACCTAAACAGCCATCATGATCGCCAATGCAAGGGCGGATCTTTTCTATTCGCCCCTCTTCAACTTTTCGAACCCAAAAAGGGTCACTCAGCAAGCCGCGGCCCAAAGCAATCATATCCGCTTTTCCTTCTTCAAGAATTTTTTCTGCCAGCTCTGGCTTGTCAAGTTTCCCAACGGCAATGACCGGTATCCTGACGACTTTCTTAACTTCTGCCGCCATATCCGCCATGCATCCATGTGCCAGATACGTCGGTGGGTGTGGCCAGTACCAGCTGTCATAGCAACCCGCGTCCACGTGAAGCGCACCAAAACCTGCTGCCTCAAGTATTTTTGCCATTTCGAGACCTTCTTCTATATCCCTGCCGGCTTCGGTGTATTCTTCGCCAGGTAACGCTCCCATATTCAGTCCCTTAATATAGTGTTTCAATCCGAACCTGTATTGAACATGGAAGTCTTTCTTCACTTTCTCTTTGATTTCATTGAGGACTTCTATTGGCAATCTGAGTCTCCCAGCCAGGTCACCACCATACTTATCGGTTCTTTTATTCCAGATACTTGTGGTGAATTGGTCAAGAAGATAGCCTTCGTGGCCATGGAGCTCTATGCCATCAATTCCAGCTGAAGCCAAAATTTGTGCGGCCATGCCAAAGGACTTAACTAACTTTTTGATTTCCGCCGTTTTGAGTTCTCTACAGATTTTTTCTGGTTTCCAATAGTACGGAACTGCGGAGGCTGACACTGGCTGACCGCTGAGCCTACGTGGATTTATTACCCGGCCAAAGCCTGCTGTGAGTTGCACAAATATTTTTGCTCCAAGAACATGTACTGCCTCAGCCAGCTCTGCGAACGGTGACATTGTTTCGGGCGAGATGATAAGTGGAATACCTCTAAAGTAATCAATCTCGTTTTCCACTTTAAATAGACTCGTAATGATCAGCCCCACCCCTCCACGTGCTCTCTCAATGTAATAGTCTATTGCCCTTTGTCCTAAGCTGCCATCTGGGTTCAACAAACCCACAATCCCCATTGGCGCCATCGCCACTCGGTTTTTTATCTCAACCCTACCGATCTTTATTGGCTCCAAAATTTTTCTGAAATTACCCGACATGTTTGAAACCTCCCGAGCCATAGTTTTTAATCCACTCACCAAACAACGCCTCAATTCAGGATTTTTTTGCACGCGCTATTATTCGAGCGACTTTATCAACCATCTGAGGCATCAATCTTTAGGCAACCAAATGGAAGGAGATGTTTACAGAATCAACGCTTGGCACTGCATTCAGTGCTGCCGCCGAATAAAATACCACACTCATCGTGTGGAAAGGGGCATATTGGGCGGAAGATTTTTTCGATATGCCTTCTGACTGATAGCACTTACATAATCGATACACCCTATCGAACACATTCATAAATATTTTGACAAAGGCGTTCAATCCTCCGAAATTAGTCTCAAGCTCCTTCTATTAGCGGAGACCTCCGTATTGTCTTCTCATAGAATACTTCTTTTAAACCTTTTTCTCCCATAGTATCTTTTTGAGTTTGTTCTTCTCAATCTTGTTTAGGGCATTACGTGGCATGACATCGATCATCTCAAGTCGTTCGGGGAGCTTATAAACGGCTATATCCTTTTCTTTTAGATAACGAATGATCTCTTCCAATGTAATGTTTTCTCCAGGTTTTGGAACAATGACAACGCAGAGCTTTTCGCCCAGGCGCTCATCAGGATATCCAATCGCTGCCACTTCATCGATCTTCGGGTGGCCCCCCACCAGATGCTCAATCTCCACAGGACTAATGTTCTGTCCTCCTCGGATGATAAGATCTTTATATCGGCCTCTAAAGAGAAACTTGTCCATTTTCTCCCCTTCTATGGAGAATAGGTCTCCGCTGCAGTAGTATCCGTCATCGTCAAAAACCTGGGCTGTTAGATCAGGCCGTTTCCAATAGCCTGCGAATACCACAGGGCTTTTATATCGGAGCTCTCCCACAACCCCTCGCTCGGTGATAGTTTCCCCTGTTTCTGGGTTCACCAGCTTTGTTTGTGTAGATTGCATCATTACTCTTCTCGCAAGCTCGCCGGGTATCTTTTCAAGGTTCTTCCATTCGACCCCTTCAGACCCCCACCTTGGAAAATAGAGAGCTCGGTCCTCTGGGTCAGAAAAGAATATCGGGGAAGAAAGTAGCGCAAATCCTTCATTGGCGGCAAATTCGTTCACAATATCTATACCATAGGCGTCCCGGTACCGCTTTGCTATCCAGGGTGCAAGAGGCGAACCCCCGGTGGCAAGAACCTTGAGAGAACTCTTATCTAACTCCCTCCACTCAGGTAACCGGTCAAGCATAACCAATACGGCCGGAGGTGCCATCGTGTAGTATACTTTTTCTGCGGGAATCTGTGTGAGGTAGGTATCTGCGTCAAAGGGTTGATGCAAAACGAGTTTACCTGCATTGACCACCCATGGCATAAATGCGGCCCCTATTCCAGCCATGTTGATCAAAGGAAAGCTGGCAAGAATGGTGCAACGCGGAGGTAACTCACAAAGTACCGGATTATGCATGCCCGTAATCCGCCAATGGTTGTGGCTACGTGGGACCCCTTTAGGTTCTGCCTCAGTTCCAGATGTCCAGCAAAGGGAGAAAACTTCATTGGGTCCTGATTGTCTCCCTTCAAGATAGTCTTCGGAATATCTTTTCTCAAAAGGAGTGTCAACTATTTTCTCAAAATGAATGACCCCATCAGGGATTTCTTCATCCACGCCTGTGCCTATGATTATTTTAAGCTTTGGATACTTCGGCTTAAGCTTTCTTATCATTTCAATGTATTTGAATCTGTTGAATGTGGTTGCAGCAACATAAGCCATGGGCTCACATAATTCTAAAACATACCCCACTTCATGGGATCGATATTGGACTCCCAACGGAGTTATAATGGCTCCAATACGCGAAGCGGCCAAATAGGTGACTATTAACTCGACAATATTAGGGAGTTGAACCGCAATGATATCGTCCTTCTTAATTCCAAGCTCTACAAATTTGATAGCAAGCCTATCCACGGCTTTAATTAACTGAGCATAAGTAAACCTTTTAGGTTCCGTCCCCACCAATTCTTTTCGATTATAAGGGTCTACGATAGCTTCTTCTTCAGGTGTCTCATGGGCGTTCCTGTACACTAAGTCAACGATGGTCTCATTCCCCCAATATCCCTTTTCCGTATACTCCCTAATTTGTTCATCAGGAACAAGCAACATAGGGTTCTCCTTTTCATCGTGCTCCAGATTGGCGACTCAGTCTCTTCCTAATCTCCATCTTGCAGAGATCAGACATGATTACGTTAATGACGACATTTCATCCTCCTAAATTATAGCTTTCCGGACGTTTACCTCTACCTGTGGTAATCTGGCAAAATTTCATTTACGTACGGATGACCGGTCATTTCTTCTGCACAAAAAAGAGCTGAGTGTACGGCTGCGTCCATGCCGGCGCCCCAGACTTTGGAACCATACCCGTCACCCGCGAAGAACAGCCCCCCTAAATTTGGGTATGTCGTTGCAGGCCGGGATTCGTTACTGGGTGGCCAATCACCATAACCCTTATCAGAGCAAAGCCAAAGTTCGAATTTCTGATTTGCCTCCATCGTTGGGAAGGCGTTATAGAAAACTTCCTTGGTTTTCCTGATCACTTTTTGCACTTTGGCTTTATCACGTATTTCATGATCTAGAAGAGCGATGGAAAATCCCAAACTATGTTCCCCTCTCTCTACAGGTGCTAAGCTGGGATCCCAATTACCTTTACTTGTTGAAATGACGTCTACATCGCCGATGAATCCCTCCTCGGACTTGATAATGGAAGGCGCCAACATCCAGCTTTGTGGCTCAACACCAGCGTCTACCAGTATGTCCGTTTTCAAACCATAGAAAGCAGTCAACATCCCTGTGCTGAAGAAATCTTTTTCCACATGTTTGGGGAAATCTTCAGAGAAAAGTTTCTTAGGAATTACTCTAAACATATCTCTGGCGGGCACGGTGCATACCACCTGCTCCGCTGCGATAGGTTGTGTTCCCTTAGGAGTTACAATTTCAACACCCGTTACCTTATTGCCTTTGAAAAGCACCTGATTGACTTTTGTGCCTAAACGAATCTCGCCGTTGTTCTCGTTGACCACCTCAGCAAGACGAACAGCCACATAGCCGAAGCCGGCATTGGGCATAACCCCTGTGGCTCCTCCGGTCAGGAGGTTTACACCCATCCTGGCTGCTGCTCGCATAAAACCTGCAAAGTCACGCACAGCAATATTAGAAGGTTCGCCTGAGACCATATGGATAGAAGCCACGGCTGCTATGTACTCATAGACTTTACGATCTTGTGTCCGTTCTCTCATCCACTGATCTAAAGACATCCCTTCCCACTCGGCCATTTTTTTCTCATCCGCGGTAGCCATCTCACGCAACATATTCTTAGTGTACTTGTTTTGTTCTTCGTTCATCCAACCATAGGGGGCACCTCTCTTTATCTGATATTTCTCCTTTCCATTAGCTTCTATTACCAGAAACCCTTTGCTTCCAGGCATATCTAAGTGCTTACCAAAATGATCCAACAAACAAGCCATTCTCCCCTTGTTACCCCAAAAGGTGACAGTCCCTCCACATTCCCAACCATAACCATCCAGAAGCTTTTTTCCCAATAGAGTAGAAAAATTAGGAGTGGTGCTATGTACCCAGGAATAAACGGAGGCCAGGGCTTTCCTAAAGCCTTTAGCATCCAGTTCTTCACCCATATGAGTCACAATCTTGTCACCCTTGCCCCTGAAAGAAAGCATTCTGCCCCCCAGGTAATTCTCCTTTTCCACAACAAGGACACTTTTCTTCTCTCGCTTAGCCATCAATCCCGCTACGCTTAGGCCGGCCAAACCAGCACCAATTACGATAACGTCATACTGCTTCTCAGGCATATTGCTAACCTCCTTCGCCTTATTTACTATTTCTCTCTGTCGACGGAGTCCCAACGTCTCTTTCCATAGGTGTCTTATAAGAACTAATAACTTACCGGATTGCTGAAAAACTCTTTTCTTATGAACTTGATTGACTCCATATTTGTGATTGATTTCAAGCTACTTCTCACCGAGTTCAGCTAGTTCTTTGGGATATGAAATCATACTGGCAACATGGATCTTCCCATTATCAATCGCCAAAACAAAGGTCAACATGCCATAGGCACGTCCACCTTGTGTGAACCCTTCATACCTGAGTTTTGGATTTTCTTTAAGAGCCCGGCTAGCCATAGCCCTCACCTTATACACGTCTGCCACAGTGCCTGCCAATTCCATTGCTCTCGTTGTATAATAAATCCAGTTGTACCCATAGCACCCCGTCGCTGAAAGATATTCACCCGGCCATCTTTTGAGGTATTTGTTTCTATAATCTAAGATCTCGCCAGGAGTGCCTGGTATGGGAATACTTGATAATGTCGAATACGAACCTACAAAAAGTGTTCCCTCAAGATTTTTAATTCCAACCGAATCAATAGTTTTTTGCTTGAAATGTTCGCAATAGAAAAATTTGGCAGTGATTCCAGCCTCCCGTGCCTGCTTTGTAATCCTGATTCCAGGTTCCTCGAAGGTAATGATATACATGCAGTCGGGTTTGAAGCCTTTCAGTTTTGTTAAGACGGGCATAAAATCTACCTCAGTGGTGGTTTTAAGATATTCAACAGCGAGTACCTTACCTCCTAACTGCTTGAAAGTATCTGCTATCACAGAGGTGTGCTCTTTTCCAAAATCCGAATCATCGGCAATAACGCACAAATTCCTAAATCCACGCTTTACAGCTTCTCTTACTACCGGCGGGTCGTAACCGTTTGGTCTCACCACCTGGTTCAGAACCAGTTTATTTCCTGTCTGATTTAAGGACTCAGAAGGACTTATTATATCCACCAGTACTTTATCCTTTTCATTATATGGCATGATTGCTTTTCCGGTTACTGTGCCCATATTGTGAATATAATGAATCCCATGTAAATCCACCAATCTCCTATATCCCGCCACTGTATCTGCTGGCCGGTATTTGCTGTCCAGATGCACCACTTCTAAAAGATAGCGCTCACCTCCAACATGAATGCCTCCTTTCGCATTTATCTCCTCGAGTGCTATGGTCATTGCCCTTTTTGAATCAGCCCCATAAAGAGAGGTTCCCCCAGAAAAAGAGTTCAAGTGGCCCAATTTCAATGTCTTTTGGGCTAAGGCATCATTGCTTTGAGTAAAAGCGAACCCTATTGCCAACACAACTATTAACCATAGATGTTTTTTCATAAGCTTTTCCTCCCTGATGAGTAAGAATATTTATGAAATAATGCCACCACACTATGCCCCAAGAAATGCTGCCTTGATTCTTTCTCACCCCCTCCCCACCACTTTATTTCTTGGGTACTTCTTTCACAGCTCACCGCCTCTCAGCTGATAGCCTGACCTCATAGATACAAGAGGTACCCCCCGTTAATTCTTCTTGTGACGCTGTCTAAAGAGAGGAACTAGACTTCTTACCTCCAGCTTTCCCTATCCCCTTCCTGCAATACAAAAAATCAAAATATCAGATTCCCAAATAAGCCTTTCTTACAAGCTCGTTGTATCGAAGCTCATCACTGGTCCCAGAAATGGTAATCTTTCCCAATTCCATGACGTACCCTCTGTCAGCAATTTCCAAGGATTTTTGGGCATTCTGCTCAACCAACACAATTGTCAGGCCTTCGCTACGGAGTGTCCGTATGGTCTTGAATATGTTACTTATAACCATCGGCGCCAGTCCCAGTGAGGGTTCATCCATCAGCAATACCCTCGGTATTCCCATCAGAGCCTCTTCCTATAGCCAGCATTTGGCGCTCCCCGCCGCTCAGCGACCCGGCCTTCTGCGTTTTCCTACTTTCCAGTGGCGGAAATAAGTTTACTACCCTATCGTAGGCATTCTTGATCAAAGACCGATCTGCTAACAAAACTGTACCCATCATGAGATTCTTCATGACCGACATCTCCGGAAAGCACCCTCCTCCTTCCGGACAGATGCAGATGCCTTTTTTGATTACTTCATAGCTTGGTAAGCGTTCAATGCGATGTCCGTCAAATTCTATCACACCGCTCCGGGGTCTTATCAAACCAACGATTGTTTTCACTAGAGTCGTCTTACCGGCCCCATTTGCTCCCAGAATCGTAACACCCTCACCTTCTTCCACATCCAAAGACACCATTCTCAAGGCCTGAAACGCGCCATATCCCGCAACAAGTTCCCTTATGCTAAGCAGCATATTCCTCTCCTAGATAAGCCTTAATAGCTGCCTCATTGTGCCTCACTTCTGGAGGTGTACCCTCTGCGATCTTGGTGCCGTAATTGAGGACTATGATCCTTTCGCATAATTCCATAACCATTTTCATCTTGTGTTCGATAAGACATATGGTAACGCCTTCACTCCAAATTTTTCTAATAATACCCATTAGATGATTAATTTCCTCTATATTTATGCCTCCTGTAGGTTCATCCAACAGCAATAACTTCGGTTCCGTCGCCATGGCAATACCAATGGCAAGTCTCTTCTGTTCTTCTTGTCCTAATTCTCCTGCAAAACTGCTGGCCTTTTCTTCAAGATCTATAAATCTGATTATTCCCTCGCAACGTTTGAGCAACCCATCTTCTTCTCTCTTCATCTTTCTCCTGCTCATGATTGCATTCCACACACTATACTTTGTCTTTGGGACAACGCCTATCACTATATTATTCAAGACAGTTTGATCCATAAAGATTTTTGTCGTCTGAAATGTCCTCGCAATCCCACGCTGAGCAAGTACATGAGTGGGTAAACCAGTAACAAGCTTTTCGTCAAAGATGATTTCGCCATCGGTAGGAGAAAGAACACCTGTCAACAAATTGAAAAGAGTTGACTTTCCAGCGCCATTAGGACCAATAATGCCTAAGATTTCACCTTCATTGACTTCAAAGCTAAGATTATTTATCGCTTGAAGCCCCCCGAATTCCTTTATTAAATTCCTGACTGTAAGTAGCATACCCTTTCCTCGTGAAACCATTAAGTCGCCTTTCCCCGAGTTTGAAAATGTTTCTTCCACAAATAGGCGATGCCCCCTGTAATGCCCTGTGGCATAAAAATAATCAGGATGACCAAAGCCAAGCCATTGATAAACAATCGGATCTCCACAACTGCCTGCAAAAATTCAGATATCAAAATCATGATAACAGGTCCTAATATCGTACCTACTACGCTACCGATACCCCCCACGGTTAGATAAACTAAAGCATCAAACCCCGTGTGGAAACTGGCATCGTTAGGGGTAAGGACGCCAATATACGATGCATATAAGACCCCGCCGAGCCCTGCTAAGATACTACTAAGCACAAAGGCCTGGACTTTTACCCACATCGTGTTGATTCCCACGGATTGGCAAAGATCCTCGTCTTCCTTAATCGCAGCAAGACATTTCCCGATTCGCGAATCCTTTATGAAATACATTACAAGCCAAAACACCAAAAGAAAGAAAAGAATAAGATAATATTGGGACGTTTTAGAATTGAAGTCGAGTGCAAAAAATGGTCCTGGAATAATTCCCGGGCCAGGAATACCTACTAATCCATTAACCCCTCCGGTGAGGCTAGTAAGGTTCCTAATGATGGCAACAAGGATTATGTTAAAACCCAGTGTTACGATAACAAAATAGGGTCCTTTAAGTCTGAGGGAAGGTATCCCAATCAAGAGTCCGATAATTCCTGTCGCTGCGCCAGCCATTGGAAAAGCCAACCAGAAACCGATGCTCAGTTTTGTAACGAGAACACCATAAACATATGCCCCTGCACCAAACAATCCCCCATGAGCCAGTGAGAGTTGTCCTCCATAACCAAAAATGATATTCAAACTCAGACAGAGCATGGTCCAAAGTAATATCACGGTCGCCATGTGCAGAAAGAAACCCGTCGTAGAAATTGCGGGAATGATGATCAGAAAAACTATACCCGCGATACCAAAAAGAAATCTTGGAGACAATGATGCTCTAGCCATTATCCTATCCGCGACCCCCCAATATTCCTTTAGGTCTAAAAAGAAGAATAGCAATCATAATCCCAAAAATCGCTATGTCGCTAAAGACGGAAGAAAAATATTGTGTTGAAAGCACTTGGGCGCCTGCCATGATGAACGACCCCAGAACGGCTCCGGAGAGGTTACCCATTCCACCAAAGATAACTGCCGCAAAAGCTATCAACAACGGTGTCATTCCCATGGCCGGGTAAACAAAACTAACTGGAGCCATTAGTGCGCCCGCTACGCCAGCTAACCCAGTGCTAATCATAAAGGCAAGTAGAGACATTTGATTCACATTTATCCCGACCATGAGCGCTAGCTCCTTATTCTGGGACATTGCATCTAAGCTCATACCTGTTCTTGTTCTCTTGATAAAATACTGCAAAATAGCCATAACTAAAAATGTGCCCAAAATGAGCAATAACCGCTGTCCCCCGATTGTAACACCATAACAATCCAATATTCTCTTCCAGGGTGCTTCCACCTCTTTATAATCTGCCCCAAAAAAAATAACGATCAGGCCCTCGATCGCCATCAAAACTCCTAAAGCGACTACAAAGGAATTAACATGAGGTGCATTGCGCACCGGTCTAAAACACACCCTCTCAATCACCAATCCCACAGCGCCCATGATGAGGATGGTTGCTAAAAAAACAAACCAATAATTTATCCTAAATAGGGACCCCAAAAGGAAAACCACGTATGCTCCTGCCATGTATAGGTTGCCCTGTGCAAAATTCGGGACGTGCATTATTCCATAAACAAGGGTAAGCCCTGAGGCTACAAGGCAATATATACTCCCCAGAACCAACACATTAAGCACCTGTTGAAGTAACTCCGCCATATCCCTCTGCCCGCCTACTTCATTGTTTTGCTTCTATTAGCCTGCCGAATCCATCCCATCATTTATTCGACGCCAAAGATTCTCGGCAGGTTTGTCTGTCAGATATTCAGCAATATATTAGAGAGTGTCTTTGTTATAACCTGTCAGTCGGAAAACAGATCGGGCGTTATTTCAGCCGTCAATCCATCGCTATGCAGCAACCGGGTGGCCAAGCCTTGAATCTTCGGAAGTTCATACTCAAAGAAAAAACGGAAGGCGAAGAATTTACCGTTATAAAAATTTGCCTCTGCCCCAGCCGGGCTATTCCTCAGGGCCTTCACCACGGCTGTAGCCTGGAGAAGCCATTGCCAGGCCACACTGATGATTCCAAAGAACTCTAAGTAGAGTGTGGCGTCAGCCAAAAAGACTTCAGGCGTTTCCTTTTTCTGCACCTCCATCAGATAGGCGGTCACCTGTTGAAGCGTTTCCAGCGCCTGTTTGAGTTTCTGCACGTATGACTCGAGCTCTTCAAATTTTTCCGCTTGACGAATTGTTTTTCGCACTTCCTCCAGATAGAGTTTGTAAGCCTTCCCGCCCTTCATGATGACCTTTCGACCCAGAAGGTCTAATCCCTGTATCCCCGTGGTGCCCTCATGGATCGGATGAATCCGTGCGTCCCGATAATATTGTTCTAAAGGATAGTCATCGCAGTAGCCCGACCCGCCCAGACATTGTACCCCCTGGCTAATTGAAAGCACACCCATTTCCGATGGATAGCTCTTGGCAACCGGAGTCAGGAGGTCTAATAAGAGCTCATTCTTTTCCTTTTCTTCTCCAGTGAGAACGATGGTGAGATCGGCATATTTCGCACTTTGCATCAGCAAAGAGAGAGCGCCCTCTGTCACGGAACGTTGAAAAAGCAACATGCGCTTCACATCAGGGTGTTCGATGAGAGGAATTTGGGGGAGGGTGGGATCCTTGGTCGACAATTTTCTGCCCTGAAGTCGCGTTTTGGTGTACTCCAAGGCCGCATAATAGGCGGCCGAAGCAATGGCTGCGGCCCCTGCTCCTACTCCGATTCGTGCCTCGTTCATCATCTGAAACATAAGAAGGAGTCCTTGATGGGGTTCACCCACTAAGTAGCCCCGGCAGTCGTCGCTGTCCCCCATACTGAGTTGAGCAATGGGACATCCTCGATAACCGAGCTTGTGAAAAACTCCGGAGGTGACCACGTCGTTGGAAACCAATTGGCCTTTCTCGTCCATTCGCTTTTTGGGTACGACGAAAAGCGAAATGCCCTTTACGCCGGCAGGGGCGCCTTGAATCTTGGCCAGCATGAGATGAACCACATTTTCAACCCCGTTGTGGTCTCCAGCCGATATAAATATCTTTTGACCCTTGATTTTATAGTAGCCGTGATCCGTAGGCTCAGCCATCGTTGTAATGTCGGCGAGCGAACTTCCCGCTTCGGGTTCGGTTAAGGCCATGGTTCCCTGCCACGTTCCAGCAAGCATCTTGGGAAGATAGGTTTTCTTCAGGTCCTCCTTTCCAAAGTTTAGAATGAGACGGGCGGCTCCTGTTGTCAATCCAGTATAGGCAGCCGCTGAATAATTGGCTGCACAAAAAATGAATCTGGAACCCATGGTGATCATTTGAGGAAGCTGCTGTCCTCCCCACTCAAAAGGGATGTCATCACCAATCCAGCCCCCTGTGCCGCTTTCCTCTAAAAGCTTTCTCACCGAGGAGTGAACTTTGATCTGATCGCCAACCAATTCCGGTGGATTCTTGTCCATTTCCTGACAGATAGGCCAAAGAAGCCCCCCGGCCAGTTCCATCGCTGCCTTTAGGACCATATCAAGCATTTTGCCATCGTATTCTTTATAGTAATCGTATTGGGTCAGCGACGCGACATCAAAGACTTCATGAAGTAAAAACTTCAAATTCCTTTCACTGATAAACTTGGATGCCATCTTCGTATCCTCCTGTCTCTAAAGGGCTAAATCAACTCTACGACTATGCTTTGTAACCTTATCCTGAGCCGTTAGCAAGTGCCTGGTACTGCTCCGTTAAGTAAGTATGATGAATCGTCGCAAATGATCATTCTCTCTTTTTTACTCTTAACCAAAAGGAATATCCGAACCGAAAAGGATTCTCTCATGCCCGATGGTGTCCATAAACTTCATCACTGTATTGAAGCTCGCCCGGGCTGTATCGAGGTAACTCATTAAGCGCACTTTCCATATTGAGAGGACATTGATTCCCAAAGGTAATTTTACAAAGGTAATTTTACTTGCATTGCTTCATATTTTTTGATACGATGCACCCTCAAATCATATAAGACTGACATTGGGAGACAGAGAATCCAACAAGACCTCGATGAGGATGGCCCTGGTGGAGGCTGGCAAGGAAGGGGGAATTTTAGCAGGAGCCTTTTCTTAAAAGGAGATCAGGTGCCGGAACAGAGCATATTCGCTGCATGGAGACCAGCGATCTGCTACTCACGGGGAGGTCCTCGTTCTCCGAAAAGGAGGAGAGAGAATTCAGTTGAATAAGGTTTTTGAATAGCCCGAGCCCTCTGATTAAGTCATGACTCGGGTTTTTCTACTAAAGAGGAGGGGCTGGAGACGGCAACGAAACTGATATTGATATTGAAGCTGTATGTGAGCGGGGAGACGGTGCGGCCTCGCAAAAAGCAATCATGGATTTAGAAAGGATACTGAACGAAGAGGAGAGTTTAAGAGGCAGTGTAAAAACGGCAGTGAATCGAAAACTCGCAATGCTTGAGCTAAAAGAGAAGATGAAAAGGCTGGAGATGAAATTAGGAGAGGAGTCTTGAGGTTAAGACTTAAGATTCGGTATAAGGTTGCGTTCATTTTTTGTTTGCCCGCCCTCATTCTTGTTTGTGTTGGAGAAATCATCGGCTATTTCTGGGGATATCATCCTTTACGAAATACCATTTTGGTTTCGGCTATTTTGTTTGCGTTCTTGCTGCCCATCGCCTTTATTTCCGGAGGGATTCTTGTCAAGTCGATCGAGAAACTGCGTCAGGCCACGGAAGAAATTGCCAGGGGCAATCTCGATTGCCCGATAGACATTAAGAGCGGCGATGAGATGGAACAGCTCGCGGATTCCTTTAACGAGATGATTGCAACGATCAAGGAAAACCGGGGGCAAATCGCAGAACGATCTGCTCCGCTTAAGAAGCCCATCCCAGTGCGGTATCAGAAAATCCTTAAGACTTCCGCAAAGGCGACTTTAAATGTTTTGGAAGATTTGTTAAAGGCAAAAGACGACCTGGAGTTAAGCCAGCAAAGCTTTCATAGTATTGTAGAAAAAAGCGCTGACGCCATTATCATTGTGGACCGAAATGGATTGGTGTGCTATGTGAATCCCGCTGCGGAAAGTATCTTTGGGCGCAATCAAGAAGACCTTATCGACGATCCGTTCGGCATACCGTTGAATCACGACAG
Organism: uncultured delta proteobacterium; assembly: GCA_963827685.1. GTDB lineage: Bacteria > Desulfobacterota > BSN033 > BSN033 > UBA1163 > UBA1163. Next base: position 61,523 of record CAWHBU010000009.1, read on the forward strand.
GACAGAGATCGGTATCTTCCGTTTAAAAGGAGGACGAGGGACGGGTGAGATGACGGTAACTGAAACGACCTGGTTGGGCGAAAAGGCTGACCTGGTAACGATCCACGACATCACCGAGAGAAAGAGTGCAGAGGAAAAACTGATAAAATTAGACCAGTTAAAAACGGACTTTGTCTCTACCGTTTCCCATGAACTGCGTACGCCCTTGACGATCATGGGAGAGTACGCCTCCATCATTTCCGATGAAATACCGGGCAAGCTCAACTCGGAACAGAGGGAATACCTGTCCATTATCGAAGGCAATATCGATCGCTTGAGCGGAATCATCGAAGACCTCTTGGATATTTCTAGGATTGAAGCCGAGAAGGTGGTATTAAAAAGGGAATTTGTGGATCTGGCCTCCATCATCAACGATGTGGTCACTCAATTCAAGCCGAAAGCAGTTGAAAAACAGATTGAATTTAAAACCGTATTCCCTGCGTCCTTGCCGCCGCTCTATATCGATGCCGACAGGATAAGGCAGGTCTTTACAAATTTAATCGGAAATGCCATCAAATTTACACCGACAAACGGTAAGATTATCGCTGAGATTATCGACAACGAAAAGGAATTCGAATGTCGTGTCACCGATACGGGGATCGGGATTGCGCCGGAGAATCTGGACAAAGTATTCACGCGATTTGAGCAGTTTTCGCGGATGGAGGGGTCGGGAGCCAAGGGGACGGGCTTAGGATTGGCCATCACGGAAGCATTAATTCAACTGCATCATGGCAGAATCTGGGTGGAATCAGAGCCTAATAAAGGCAGCAAATTTATCTTTACGCTGCCTAAATACAGCCCTGCAGCACTGCTCCATGAACATGTCATGAACAGTATCAAAGAGGCAGCAACAAGTGCTTTGGCAATGACTCTTTTTAATATATCCCTTGCCGACCCAAGCAAATTGAAAGAAGAATTTTCCCAGGAGAGGCTCGATTCCATTTTAAAAGAAATCGAAGGGCTGCTGCGGAAAAGCCTGCGCGGGAGAGGGGATATTGTCCTGAGGGATTCAAGTGGATTGGTATATTTCCTGGTTAATTGTGACAAAGAGGATGCTTTGAAAGTGGAGAGTCGGTTAAGACAGAAATTGTCCGATTATCTGGTCGGCCAGGGACTGGCTGAGAAGGTAAAATTACATTTTGGCCGCGCCACCTACCCAGATGACGCGACCAGTGCGGAAGAATTGATGAAGAAGGCGAGACCCGAGGTTGATACTTCAAAGACATGAGGCGATGAGGACTAAATCTGCAATGGCCTCTTAAAAAGGGAGATGAAATGATGACCAAGAAGAAGATTTTGGTTGTAGAAGACGAAGCTGAATTAACCAGAGCCCTTCAGATTAGGCTGGAGCAGGCCGGTTACGAAGTCCTGATCGCTTATGATGGCAAAGAGGCATTGGAAAAAGCGAGAGGAGAAAATCCTGACTTGATTGTATTGGACCTGATGCTACCCAAAATAGACGGCTACAAGGTTTGCCGGATGCTCAAATTTGATGAAAAGTATAAGAAAATTCCCGTTGTGATGCTTACAGCCCGCGCTCAAGAAAAGGATGAAAGCCTCGGCTATGAAGTAGGAGCGGATGTTTTTATCACGAAGCCTTTCAAATATCAAGTGCTCCTAACCAAGATAAGAGAATTACTTGGAGAGGGTATTTCAAAAACTCCATAGCAGCAGACTCATTGAGATGTCCCTCGATTGATATTTACTCAATCAGACTTCGGATCACCTTCATATTTTTCAGGTCTTCGATGGTATCTTTCCTCGGGGTCTCCATGATGCCGGGGAGGTGCCTTAACAAAGGATGGTTGACCAGATTTCTAAATCCTTCCAGCCCGATATATCCTTCACCAATATGCCAATGTCGGTCTTTTTTCGATCCCAAAGGAGTCTTTGAATCGTTGAGATGAAGAAGATGGAGTCGTTTCAGGCCGATCGTTTGATCGAATTTTTCAAGGGTCCTCTCGATTCCATCTTGATTCGAGAGATCATAGCCTGCCTCAAAAGAATGGGCGGTGTCGAGGCAGACCCCCATTCTTTGATGGTCGTGAACTCCTTCGATGATTTTTTTGATCTGATCAAAAGCATATCCAATCTCCGTCCCCTGTCCTGCTGTGTTCTCCATCAGGAGAATGACCGCATTCTTCACCTTTTCAAAGGCCTGATCAATCCCTTGTGAGACGGCCTCAATGGCTTGATCTTCCGAGGATTCCATCCGATGACCGATATGAATGATCAGGTATTGGGCTCCCAGTTGCTCTGCCCTTTGAAGATCTGTGGCGATGGAATCGATTGACCGTTTGTAGAATTTTGATTTAAAGGAAGCAATATTGGGGAGGTAGGGCATGTGGAGGAAGATTGGGAAGAGGTCAGAGGATTGAATGGATGACCGGAATGCTTCCACCTCCTTTTTATTCAGAGGAGAATATTTCCATCCCCTTGGGTTTCTGGAGAAGAACTGGATGGTTTCGCAGTCCCTGACATGGGCTCTTTCAACCACCTTTGAAAACCCTCCGGCAATGGAAATATGGAACCCAAACCGCATCCGTAAAATCCTTGCGTGCGAAACAATTAAAAGTTAGAATAAATACTAAATATAGGGGATGGTGGGTCGTTGTCAATAGTCATTTGCCCCTCTGTAAGCCTCAGGAGAAGTCACCCATTTTTTGCTTGACAAAAAAAGGGGGCTATCGTAGGAATGTTACAAAAATTCCTTTTCCGGATTTCTTTGCACTCATCAAACAAAATTACCCAAGAACTTTTCGAAAGAAGTTTGTCTCGTTTAACCGATTGATATCCTTGCAGATGGGGAGGTGGGAACATTGGCCAAAGTTGAAAAAAAACCAAAGGGAACGAAAAACGTTATACGGTCTTCGGAGTTAGACCCCAAGTTCAAGTATGAGGTGACAGGTCAACCCGGAGGAGAAAAACTGAAGGTCTGCTATGCCTGCGGAGTTTGCACCGCAGGGTGCCCTGTGAGCGAGGTTTCCGAAGACTTCGATCCAAGGAAGATCATTCGGATGGTCCTGATGGGGATGAAGGAAAGGGTGCTTTCCTCTGATTTCATCTGGTACTGTACCCAGTGCTTTACTTGTAGCGGACACTGCCCACAAAATGTCAAATTTACCGATATCATGCGGGTGCTGAGGGATATGGCAGTAAAGAAGGGATATGTTGATTCATCTTTTCTCCAAAAGGCAAAGGAACTGGATAGATTCTCCCAAAAGGTGAGGTATCGATTGATGAAATCGATTGTGGCCAAAAAGGGAAAACCTTTCACCCTTAACCCAGGAGAATTGCTGAGTCGGGTTGCCAAAGAGCTGGCATAAGAAACTTGAAATCACGTGACCGTGTTACGTATCTGGATTCCGAGGCAATTTCATCCTCCGCAGGCAGTGAGCCAGAGGAAGTTTCTACAGTTCGAATAGAAAGGGAATGGGGACCATGGATGGAAAGATAGGTTCCGTATTGGTGATAGGCGCTGGAGTTGCCGGAATTCAAGCCTCACTCGATCTGGCCGAATCAGGATACCATGTCAATCTGGTAGAGAGAAGAGGCAATTTGATGGGTGCAGCAGCGAACAACTGTTGTAAAGGGGTCGAGGAGTGCAACAGGTGCATGCTGTGCCAAGTGAGTGAGAAGGCCTTCCAGGTCATCACCCATCCCCGGATCACTCTGTTTCGCCACGGAGAGGTCGTGAAGGTCGAAGGAGAGCCCGGTCACTTTAGTGCCACGGTTCAGCGTTTTCCCGAAATGAATGAGCGAGGCTGCCCCATCTGTGACAAGCTTCCACTTTACGCTGTACCCGTCAAGTCCGATCCCGAAGAGATTAAACTGGACGTGGCAGGCGTGATCATGGCCATCGGATTTAAGCTCTTTGACCCGAGCCCATTGCCTGAGTTCGGCTATGGAAGGTACAAAGACGTTGTCACAGCCGTCGAGTTTGAAAGGATGATCCATGAGCGAACAGGCCTCTTTTGCTCTGACGGCAGAATACCTCGCCGCATTGCCTTTATTCAATGCGTGGGTTCCAGAGATCCCAAAATCGGGAACCCCTGGTGTTCTGCAGCCTGCTGTTCTTTTACCCTCAAAGAGGCCATTGTTGCCAAGGAGTATGTAAAGGATCTTGAGCCCACCATCTTCTTCATGGACCAGAGGCCTTACGGCAAGGATTCGGAACGGTATCTCAGCCGGGCAAAGGAGCAGTACGGAGTAAAATATATCCGCAGTGGCGTTTCCAAGGTCGAAGCAGCAGGGGATGGAAAAGGCCTTGTGGTCACCTATACCAGTGAAACAGGTGGGGTATCGACTGCTCAGTTTGATATGGTAGCCCTTTCCATCGGCCTCGAATGCGCAGTCACCGCCAAAAAATTGAGTCGGGAATTTGGCATTGAGCTCAACCCTTATGGCTTCTGCTGGGCGTCGCCGTTTTCTCCTCTAGAGACCTCAAGGCAGGGTTTCCTTGTTTGTGGGACTTTTGGTGGCCCCAACGATATGACCGAGTCTGCCATGCAGGCCAGTGGGGCGGCTGCAGATACCTTGGGGATTTTAGCAAAAGCCAAATTCGATCACGTTCCTCAAAAAAGCTATCCTCCCGAGAGGGATATATCCGGAGAGGCACCGAAGGTGGGAGTCTTTCTCTGCCAATGCGGGGATTATATTGGAAAGACGGTTGACGTTGCTTCGTTAACACAGTTTGCCAGCGCTCTTCCGGAAGTCACGTACTGCGATCAAAGACGATACGCTTGTTCAGAGGAGTTCCGGGATGAGATGAAGGAGGCCATAAAAGTTCATGGGCTCAACCGCGTGGTGATCGGATCTTGTTCCTTTTTCACCCATGGTTCTCTCTTTCAGGAAACGTTGCGAGAAGCTGGCCTGAACCCATATCTGATGGAGATGGTCAACCTCAGGGACCAGTGTGCTCGCGTTCACAGTCATGATCCTGAAAAGGCCACGATGAAAGCAAAGGACCTGATTAGAATGGAAGTGGCCAAGGCGCGGTTCTTGGAACCGTTGTATCGCCTCTCCAAAACCATGAATCCTTCAGCCCTGGTGGTAGGCGGAGGGATAACCGGAATGGTGAGCGCTATCAGTCTGGCCGAAAAAGGGTTCGATGTGCACTTAGTGGAGAAAACGACCCAATTGGGTGGGCATGCCTTGAGGATTCAACACACCTTGGAAGGAGGTAACGTTCAGGCTTACCTTTCTGATCTTATTGAAAAGGTGAACGGGTTTCCTAAGATCCACGTCCATAAGAGTTCTGAATTGACGGCCTATCAAGGCCGAGTGGGGGATTACACGAGTCGCATCAGGGCAACCTTAGGAGAAGAAAGGGAGATCAAACATGGAGTGACGATCATTGCCGCAGGAGGTCGAGAGTACAAACCCGACGAATATCTGTACGGCCAGGATCCCAGGGTCCTGATTTCAGTGGAGTTGGAGGAGGAGATCGATCGGAGAACCGAAAGGGTAGCCCAAAGTCAAACGATCGTGATGATTCAGTGTGTGGGTTCTCGAAACGAAGTAAGGCCTTATTGCAGCAGACTTTGCTGTGCCAAGTCCGTCAAGAACGCGATCAGCCTCAAGACCCTCAATCCTAAGATGAACGTTTATATCCTCTATCGGGATATGAGAACCTATGGGTTTCGAGAATCCTACTATCAGGAGGCGAGGGAGAAGGGGGTTATTTTCATTCGCTACGACTTGGATCGAATCCCAGAGGTGAAGGCCGTGGGAGATATCCTGAGGGTGACGGTCCATGACATCATCCTCGGCGAGCGTATGGAGATCGATGCGGACCTCCTGGTGCTGGCCTCAGCCGTCTTGCCGCCTGAGGATAACCACATCCTCTCCAGGATCCTTCGTGTTCCTTTGAACGAGGATGGTTTCTTTAAGGAAGCCTACGAGAAATTGAGCACGGTCGATTTCATGCAAGAGGGGATTTTTGTGGCAGGGATGGCCCGAAGCCCTATCTCGATTGTGGAGAGCATCTATCAGGGTAAGGCCGCGGCCTCACGGGCCATGACCCTTCTATCTCGTGAATCCCTGCTCACTGACGGAATTGTCTCTACGGTAAAGGAATCGGTTTGCTGTGGTTGCAAGGTTTGTGAAGCCCTCTGCCCTTACGGTGCGATCGCCGTTGTCCCGGAGGAGAACGTGGCTAAGGTGGATGAGCTCGTCTGTAAGGGCTGTGGGACTTGCTGTGGTGCGTGCCCAACGGGTGCAGCACAACTCAAAGGGTTTAAGAAAGAACAGATGATGGCAATGGTAGGCGCGTATCTCGGAGGTTGAGCTAAAATATCAAAGCCGGCACGAAGTGGTGAACCAAAGGCGAATCAATGACAAGTCAAATCTAAAATCCAAATGTCAAAGATTCTGATTCAAGAATTCGGGGAAAGGCCCGGTTTGTCATTGCGAATGCCCCGTAGGGTGTGGGAGAAAACAATTTTCCAAAGATTTTAATTTGAACTTTGGCATTGATTGGACA
>CAWHBU010000010.1:0-45661 GCA_963827685.1 uncultured delta proteobacterium
TTGTTGGGGATTTTGTAGAGGATTATGAAGTGATGGTGCCTTTTCAGGCATTGCTCATGGTCGGTCACACCGTCCATGCCGTTTGTGCTGGAAAGAAAGCTGGGGAAAGGGTTCGGACAGCGATCCATGATTTTGAGGGAGACCAGACCTACAGCGAGAAGCCGGGTCACAATTTCACGCTGAACGCAACGTTTGATGAAGTCAAGCCAGAAACTTATGATGCCCTGGTGATCCCTGGTGGACGGGCGCCGGAATACATCCGTCTTGACGAGAAGGTACTTAAGGCGGTCCGACACTTTGCCAAGGCGAACAAGCCCATTGCTGCTATTTGTCATGGCGCGCAAGTACTGGCAGCGGCAGGAGTGATACAAGGCAAAGCGTGTTCAGCCTATCCGGCAGTGGGACCCGATGTGAAAACTGCGGGCGGCAAGTACGTTGACATACCGGTGGATCAGGCTCATGTGGATGGCAACCTCGTCACCGCACCCGCGTGGCCAGCTCATCCCGAGTGGCTGGCGAAGTTCTTGAAGGTGTTGGGGACGAAGATCGAACCATAAGGTCTGAGGCCATTTTTATAAAAAAACCGCATTGGCACGGGAGAGCAAGAAGATGAATCAGGGCAATCCGCGATTGGTGAGTCTTGCATTGTTCCTTCTGATACTCACCATAGTTCTTGGATGTTCCTCCGGCAAAGCATTCAAATCTGGAATTACCTACACATGCGATGAGGGAAAAAGTTTCGTGTTAGAACTTTACGAGAACGTCGATATTGCCTTTCTTACGGTCCCCGGAAAAAGGTTTTACCTGCATCGAATGCCTTCTGCGTCAAGGGTGAAATATAGTGACGGGAACACGACGCTTTGGATTAAGGGACAAACCGCCTCCGTCGAGATTGAGGGTCAAACCGAATTCAAGAACTGTTCAGTAAAGCCTAAATAGGATTTGAGCTCCTGGTCTTTAATCTAAAGGGAAAAAGAGTTGGGGCTTGAATTGTGAATTAGATTGGACCAGGATATCGAATCCACACTATTCATAAAATATTTTTCTTATGACAACTCCAAATTTAATATCTTGTTAAAAGTGTGAACCAGACACTGGACGATGGGAGGAGAGCAGTGAAAAGAAACAGAAAAATTGTGGGAGTAATGTTGATGGCTCTATTTGTTCCTCTCTTGGGCTGTTACGAGTCCGACTTCCCGTTGGGACCGTCTGCGGCGGGAACAATCGACCCAAGGCTTCTTGGCACTTGGAGATGCGTGCAAGGTGATCCAGATCAGAACAAGTCATTCCTCATCACGGTCGTCCCCTTCGATGAGAAGCAATATTGCATCGACGTGACAATGAAGGGGGAAAAACCAATCCATTACCGGGCCTACAGTTCTTCTGTCAAGAACGCCACTCTCCTCAATGTCCAAGAGTTGAAACCCCAGACTGAGCCAGCTGCCCAAAAGTGGTTCTTCGTCCGTTATACGCTCCTGAAGCAAAGCATTCTTCAGGTAGAAATCGTGAAAGATAAGCCATTCAAGGGCATTGATTCCTCAGCAGAGGCTGTAAGGAAGGTTGTGGACCGAATGATCGAGAGACCCGAGCTATATCAAGATTACTGCGTCTGTGCAAAGGTATTTGAGAAGGAGTGATAAGATTCGCTGCGCCTAACCCAGCATGGCTTCAGTGCCGAGTTGTCAGATCTACGCAATTGGCAAAATAATTCATCCCATAACTTTCGTTTAAACACCTTCCCAAAGTGCGGACCAGACACTTAAAGTTTTGACGGCCTGTACTGATTTTCCTGCCCTTTTATTCACAAATTAGGATTGACTCTAATGGGACGAAATGCGTTGACAAAATTTGGCACTAATTTTGCTTCTTTAATCATAGACAGAAGGGTTTAAGGTATTTTATGCCTGAAACATTCCTCGGCGATCTTACACAGGTTAAACTCTTTGACATTCTCAAACCCCTTTTCAGTGATAAGAAGACCGGAAAGATTGTCTTTAAGGGGAAAGAGGGTGGAGAATTGTATTTAGAGCTCGGAAATATTACCCATGCAAGAACGAATAGTTCTGTTGGAGAGTTTGCTTTCTTCACCCTGATGGGATTAAAAGTCGGTAAGGCTTCGTTTGAACCGGATGAGATTCCTTCAGAAAGAACCATCTCCATTTCAACTGAACAGCTTATCTTAAATTGGTCTTCTCAAAAACAGTGGAATAAGATCAAGGAAATCGTCCCATCTCCCAGCACGATTTTTCGTGCCCTCCCTCAGAAAAGTCCGGAGAGTATCAATCTCAGCGCTGAACAATGGAACGTATCAGCCCTGTGCAACGGGACAAAAACAGTCTCAGAAATTGCCGAGGCTCTCAATTGGGATGAATTCAAAACCTCTAAAGCAGTCTTTCAACTTGTCCAGTTGGGATTATTGGAGAGGGCAGAAGACCGGAAACCTACCAAGAAGAAACTCATTTCAAATGGTTTTTTCCTTATGGTCGAAACCGAATTGAAAAAGGTGATCGGCGCCATGGCGCCCTTCATCATCAGTGATAAACTTTCTGATTTGCGTGAGACAAAGGAATCTCTATCTCAAGATCAAGCCCCATCCTTTGTTGAAGCCCTCAGTGAAGAGATTTCTGATGACTTAATGAAGAAGGAGTTCCTCAGAGTCATGACGGGTTATCTTTCTCCCGAGAAAAAAAGGAGTTGAATCCTAACGTAAACACGGAGTTGATCTCAAACAAGAATTGGCACTATTATGACTTTTTGTCACCTGCTGATAGGCCTGAATCTTGGTTTTCTGATTCTGTTTTAAGTAAGAAAAGGTAATTTATGGCAAATTCTAAAGGACGACTTCATGGCATCAAAGTTGCTGGTATGAATCTAAGGCTTAATGCTAATGGCATTAGAAACTTTCCAATGTGAGAAAGGTGCGGAAGAGATATTTTTTATAAGAAAAAGGAGGTTTCCCTGATGAGGAAAGCTTGCTTGGTGTTTACGGCTATATGGATAGGGTCGGCTCTTACGGCGTTGGTTACACTCAAGGCCCAAGCCGCATCCATTAGACTTACCTACAGTAATTTTTTCCCACCCGCCCACATCCAGAGCCAGTTGGTCGATTCCTGGTGTAGAGAGGTGGAAACGCGGACCAAAGGTAATGTCATCATAAAGCACTATCCTGGCCAGACCTTGACGAAGGCCGCCGAATGCTATGAGGGAGTGGTGAAAGGACGCTCTGATCTCGGGTTTTCAGTCTTGTCTTACACACCGGATAGATTCCCGGTAATGGGAACAGTGGATCTCCCTCTGGGCTATACCAGCGGAAAGGTAGCCACGGCTGTTGCCAACGAGGTATATCGGAAATTCAAGCCCAAAGAACTCAGCGACACCAAAGTGATGTATCTCCATGCCCACGGCCCTGGCTTAATCAACACAAGAGGTAAAGCGGTGAGGAAGTTGGAGGATATGAAGAAGCTCAAGTTCAGGACCACCGGACCCGCTTCACAGGTCGTAAAAGCGCTGGGCGGAATACCGGTCTCCGCACCTATGCCGGATTGCTATCAACTGATCAAAAGCGGGAAGGCAGATGGTTCTATGCATCCCCTGGAGTCCCATAAAGGATGGAAACTGGCAGAAGTGGAGAATTATCTTACGGCCGCCTATTCCATTTCCTATACCGTTACCTTCTTTGTGGTCATGAATAAGGATAAATGGGACGCGTTGCCGCAGGATATTAAGGTCATCTTTGAAGAGATCAACAACGAATGGTTGCTGCAGCATGGCGAGGCCTGGGATACCAGCGACATGGAGGGTATGCAATTTTTCCTGGCCCATGGGGGTCAGCTTATTGGTCTTGAGAGCAGCGAGGCCGCGCGATGGAAGATGGCAATTGCTCCCATCATTGAAGATTATGCAAAATCTCTGGACGAAAAAGGGCTGAAGGGTCAGGAAATCGTCAATTTTACGATCAGCACCCTTAATAGTATGCAATAAACTACAGGAGATAAAGCCATGAGAATTGCCCCTAAAACTGAAAAGTCGGCAGCACCATCGTTCGCCCTTGGAAGGAAAGGATTTGGCCTAAGGGGTAAGATGTTTGTCCTTTTCTTTTTCATTCCAATTAGCCTGATCCTCGTTGCGAGCTTACTCTATATGCGGCAGTTGAGCATGCTCTCTTCTCACCTTGCCCAAAAAAGTTCGGATACGGTTGCCAAGGTGACCGAAGAAGTTGTAGCCCAAAGAGGAAGAGAGGTTGCCTCACAATGCAAAGTTTATCTGATCACCCACCCGGAGTTGAAAAAGGCATTTTTTAATTACGATTTGAAGTTCAAAAGGATAGCCGTCCAGAAGATAGGCGTGACAGGTTATACCGCCATTTATGAGATGCCGGGATCGGATGGCATCTGGCGGTTATGGAGCCACGTGAACCCTAATGTGGTCGGCATCGATACGAGCACGCTCAAAGAATCTCTTGGGGAAAGTTTCCCTGGATTCTGGAAGATTTATACTGACGTAAAGGGAGGAAAGGAGTCCCGAGGCTACTACCAATGGCGGGATGCAGACGGGATTCTGCGGGACAAGTTCATGGTGTGCACCCCCATTGAGAACACAAAGTATGTCCTTGCTGCCACGGCTTATCTTGAGGAGTTTACCGAAGCAGCAAAATTTATGCAGGAAAGTGCCGCCCAATTCGCTCTGAGAACGAGAAATATTGTTGTTGGCATCTTGGCTGGAACACTGATCCTGATTGGCGTCACGGTCGCTCTGTATGGTTACAGGTTGGCAGAAAGAATCAAGTCCCTGACCAGTGTTGCCGACCGGATCAGTACTGGCGATTTAGATGTCAAAATACCCGGAATCGGAGCACGAGATGAGATTGGAGAGCTGACCCTTGCCATCAAGCGAATGCAAGAGGGTATCCGTCTTGCCATTAAGAGAATGAAGGACCGAGAATAGGAGGCCCGCAGGGTTGCTCCTATGTAAAAATTTTGTCGAGAGTGTAGGCTAGACACCGAATCCCGCTGCCATCGACCGTAAGACCTTAAGAACAGCACCATACTTCTTTTTTCATTTGCGCTCTCCTTAAAACGGTTTATTTTCCCTATTCCCTTCTCTGCCATTACCTGATATAAATATATATATATACACTTTGCAAAAACAAATTTTTGGAATCGAAGTTTGCAAATAGCAATAATTATTCTAAGATTAATAGTAGATTTATTTTTAAAGGAGGTTGCCATGAAAAGCTTATTAATAAAACTTGCTGTTTTTACATGGATTTTAAGCATGGTTGGCGTCACCGCCGCAGAATCCAAGATCCAGGGAAAGACGGTCGAGTACAGCGTCCAGGGCGTGATTATGAAGGGTTTCCTGGCCTATGATGAGAACATTAAGGAAAAGCGCCCGGGAGTACTGGTCGTTCATGAATGGTGGGGGCTAAACGATTATGCGCGCAAGCGGGCGCGGATGCTGGCGGAGTTAGGATATACCGCGCTTGCCGTGGACATGTACGGCGGGGGCAAGCGGGCGATGCACCCCGATGATGCAACAAAATTCTCATCGGAGGTTATGAAAAATTTCGATATCGCCAAAGCCCGGTTCACGGCAGCAATGGACTTCCTGAAACAGCAGCCCACGGTTGATCCTACCCGTATTGCGGCCATTGGCTATTGTTTCGGAGGGGGTGTGGTGCTCAACATGGCACGGCAGGGTGTGGCTCTCAAGGGTGTTGCAAGCTTTCACGGAAGCTTGGCCGCGGTCAAGCCTGCGCAACCGGGTAGCATCAAGGCAAAAATTCTCGTGCTCCACGGAGCCAATGATAAGTTTACGACTCCAGACCAGATTAAGGCGTTCAACCAAGAGATGAAAAAGGCTGGCGCAGATTTTCGGTTTATCTCTTATCCGGGTGCCATGCACAGCTTTACCAATCCTAAAGCCGATGCATTGGGGAAGAAATTTGGCCTACCGTTAGCCTATAACGCCGCCGCAGACAAGAAGTCTTGGGATGAACTAAAGGAGTTTTTAAAGGCGGTTTTCAAGGGATAGGAGACAAGAAACAGGGGAGTGATCGCGAGCATTACCCCGTCTATTCTCACGCAAAGCCCGTTTCAGTGTACTGGACAGTATGCTGTAAGTGAGGTATTCTTCGGACGAGTTTGAAGGAGGAACAGGTGTTGATTACGCTTCGCAGCTTCAGGAAGAAACATCCATTTTGAAATGTCCAATCAAGCCCTCCACTTTGGACGGAGTTCATATCCGCCTTCGCAGAAGATCATGTCTGCGCGAACCGTTGCGGCGGAAGCAGGTACTTGCGCGTGTGCGGGCATTGCCCGTGGGGCTCCGCAGGATAGGCTTTCGTGGAATCGACAGGTTGACATTCCTATACAGAATGAGTAGGATGTCTATGTTTTTAGGAACAGGAAGCCAAAAAATGAGATTTATTATTCCCCTCATCATTATTATGATGTGGGCCGTCTTGGTGCCCTCCAGTTATGGAGAGATGTATAAATGGGTGGATGAGAAGGGAATCGTTCATTTTACCGATGATCTTTCAAGCATCCCAGAGAAATATCGTGAGGATGTAGAAACTCGAAAGCCTACAAAAGAAACCTCCGCTCCGGAAATGAAAGATAAATCAATATCTTTTCCTCCATCTGAAGCTCCGAAGCCTTCTGAATCTGAAGGAGCTGAAGTAGACCTATTACGGAAAGGAGAAATTTGGATAACCGAGGTTCTTCTAAATGAAAGGGTGAGAAAGCATTTAGTAGTGGATTCGGGGGCGAGTTTTATGCTGATTAATCCAGAGATAGCAAGGGAGCTGGATATTACGGTCAATGAGAATACTCCACTCATCCCGATGACCACTGTGAGCGGCTACATCCTTACACCCTTAGTGACATTGAGATCCGTTCGGGTAGGTAAGGCAGAAGCAGAAAATGTTGAAGCAGTGATCTACACACTGCCTTCTGGCGGAGGTGGGCTTTTGGGGAACTCCTTTCTCAATAAGTTTAGAGTGACCCTTGATTCCATCCAAGGGAAGATGACGCTTGTTTCAATGCAGGGGGTCCCATCCCCTGACCGACCAGGGGGTTATGGAAGAGATTTCTGGGTGAGCCAGTTTCGTTTCTACAGGGGGTTCTTAGAGATGCTGAAAAAAATAAAAAAGAATTATGAAGGTCGCGCGACCGGATCCGCAAAAACCGAGCTGAATCGGATTAACATTGCGATCCAATATTTCGAGAACCAACTAGATGAATGGGACCGGAAGGCTTCCTTTGCGGGCGTCCCCAGGAACTGGAGAGAATAACTCAATTTCAGTTTGCAGATCGTAGATTGCGGATTGAAAAATCTGAAATGGGGTTACGGTGTATAAATGACGACGAGGAGTTTGGCCTCTTCGTCGCTGATGTTACGAAGTTTGTGTGTGATGCCTGAATTAAAGTGAAGCGTTTCCCCTTTTTTCAGAAGATGTTGACTTTCTCCTACCATCACCTCGATGTGACCTTTTAAGACATAAAGAAATTCTTCCCCCTCATGTTTGTACTCCACCATCTTATGATCCTGTTTGGCATCGATGGTGACGAGGAAAGCTTTCATATGTTTTGTCTCGGCATCCGGAGTGAGCGTCTTATAGGAATAGGCCTGAGTCCGTTTGTAGAAGCTTTCCCTCCTCCTTCTCTCTGAAGCTTCCTGTTCTTCTGCAGAGAGGAAGGACCCTGAGTCAATGGCAAGGGCCTTTGCGATCTGGATCACCGCAGAGACTGGAGCGACGGCAATCCCTTCCTCGATTTCTTTCAAATACCGCTGTGAAAATCCCGTTTTGCCGGCAAGTTGTCCAAAGGATATCTTCCTCAATTCGCGAAGTTGTTTCATCTTCGCTCCGAAAGATTTTTCATCTATGTTCCTGCTTGTCATGCTTCCCCCTCACCCTTGACCGAACCGTGCCCCGGAAGCTCCGCCCTGTGGGCGGGGAGCTTCATTCCTATTGCGCCACTTCATTATATTCCCAATTTATCATTTTTCAACTCAATTTTTTGGTCGTCCGATAAGCCTATCCATTTCCACTTCTGCTCCCGCAGGGCCTTCATGACTCAAAATTTATTCTTTAGGTTATGCTCAATTCGTTATATAATGAAATCGATGGAAGCCACGGATCAATGGGTGAAGGTGGGAACGGTTGAGAATCGATTTGAAGGGGACAGGATTTCTCAAGCCCTTCAAGAAGCAGGGATTCCATTTCTCATCAAGTCCTTTCTCGATACGGCTTATGATGGCCTCTATATTCCCCAGAAGGGATGGGGAGTGGTGATGGTTCCCGAGAAAAATAGTGAAGAGGCGGAAAGGCTCATTTCTGAAGTCAAAAACACTTTTGTAAAGGAGGAAGATGATGAAACTGGACAGCCTGGATGAGATTTTGAGGTTTGCCATTCGGAAGGAGGCGGATGCAGCGGCTTTTTATAAAATGGCAGCAGACCGTTCTAACCCTGGCGTCAAAAAAACCTTTAAAGAATTGGCCGAGATGGAGGAAGGGCACAAGAAAAAACTCGAGGGATTTGATCTGAAGAAGATCGGCCAGATGAAATTGAAGGAGACCAAAGGGTTGGGGATGAGTGAGATGATGGAGGATGTGCCTTTTAGTTCAGATATGAGTTATGCGGATCTTCTTCGGATGGCGATCAAGAATGAGGAGAAATCCCAACAGCTTTATCTTACCACAGAAAAGATGGTGACAGAGCCGAATTTAAAAAAAATGCTTTTGATCCTCGCCCAAGAAGAATCGATCCATAAAGAAAAACTGGAGAAGATTTACGACCAAGAAATTTTAACAGAGTTCTAAGCCCTGCACCATGTCGAAGGCAGGGCGAGACCCTGAACCTCACAGGGTTCTGAGGTGAGGGGTAGAAGAAAGGTAAGGTAACATGGTACCCGGATTGATTGGAAAATCTGAGATGATCGTCAAAGATGAAGATCTGGTCAGGCAATTTTGGGATGTTCCTGTAAATGTCCTCTCTACTCCAAGGCTGATTCAGCTTTTGGAGACAGCGGCCATCGAGGCGATTCATGATTTTATTCCTACGGATCAGGTGAGCCTTGGGACAGAGGTGAAGATCAAGCACCTATCTGCAACACCTCTTGGCATGAAAGTCACTGCCCATGCTCTTCTGAAAGGAGTGGAAAAGAGCCGGCTGTTTTTCTTGGTGGACGCCTATGATGAGAAGGAAAAGGTGGCAGAAGGGGAGCACGAAAGGGTCCTCGTGTCCAAAGAGCGTTTCCTTCAGAAAGTGGAGAAAAAGAGGGCGGGATGATCCCCTCTTATCCTTGGGTATCCTTTGTCATTCGAAATACCTTGCTGGTGATCACAAATCTATTATGCTACTGTCAGGGCATCTCAGACAAAAAAAGAAATTGAAAAAGATATGAAGCGCTTTGAGATCCTGGATCATACTGCGGATATTGGCCTTGTTGTTTATGGCGATGATCTCAAGACGCTTTTTGAAAATGCCGGGGAGGCGTTCTTTCATCTCATTACCGATTTGAGGAAGGTGAAGCGACGGATCGAGAGAAGGGTCGATATTGGAGGAGAGAGTTTAGATCGTTTGATGGTGGATTGGTTGAGCGAACTTCTCTACCTTCACGATGTTGAGAATCTTCTCTTTAAAGGGTTTAAGGTTGAGTCTGTTGGAGAGAATGGACTAAAGGCAATCGTGAAAGGGGAAGCGTTTCAGGAGGGAGTCCATGTGATCAAGACAGAAGTGAAAGCTGTGACCTACCATCAAATAGAGGTTCGACAGAATAATGGGCGCTGGAGAGCCCAAATCATTTTTGATCTCTGATTTCTCAGTTTCTTTACCCTCTCTTTAGTGAGAAAATATACGTTGTGCTTAACCTCTTTTAAAAGATTGGAGTGACCAGCAATGCCTGATCAAGAGAAAATCAAGATTCAGAAGATAGATGATTACCGATGGAGAATTTCTCGAGAAGGAAAGATGAGGACCGATGGAATCGTCTATGCCGATGAGCGAATGTTCAACGATATTCGAAAGGACCAGAGTCTGGTCCAGGTGGCCAATGTCGCATGGCTTCCAGGCATTGTAGGCCATTCCTTGGCAATGCCGGATATCCATTGGGGTTACGGTTTTCCCATTGGAGGAGTGGCAGGGTTCGACATGGATGAAGGAATCGTCTCACCCGGAGGAGTGGGTTACGATATCAACTGCGGTGTCCGATTGATGCGCTCAGGTCTGAGCCGCACGGATATCCAGGGAAGAATAAGAGAATTAGTGGAGGCGCTCTTCATCAACATCCCTTCAGGTGTAGGGTCCCACCGGAAAGACCTCAGACTGAACCGGGAGGAGGAACGGCAGGTTTTAAAAAAGGGGGCCAGGTGGGCCGTAGAAAAGGGTTTTGGTTCATCAGAAGATCTTGACCATATTGAGGAACAGGGATGCATCGAGGGAGCTGATCCAGACCGGGTCTCTGAAAAGGCAATAGAAAGGGGTAGGGCCCAGTTGGGGACCTTAGGCTCTGGAAATCATTTTGTTGAGGTGGGATATGTGGCTGAGATCTTTGATGAGACCATCGCCCGCGCGTTAGGGCTGTGGAAGGACCAGGCTACTGTTATCGTTCATACCGGTTCAAGAGGTTTGGGTCACCAGGTTTGTGACGATTACATCCGTGTCATGCTGGATGCCGCCAGGAAATATCAAATCGAACTCCCAGATCCTCAACTCTGTTGTGCCCCCGTTTCTTCGCCAGAGGGAAAGCGATATCTCGAGGCAATGGCCTGTGCAGCCAATTTTGCTTTCACCAATCGGCAGATGATCACCCATTGGGTGAGGGAGACCTTCGAGCAAGTTTTTAAGAAGGGCCCTAAAGATTTAAAGTTGGATCTGATCTATGATGTCTGCCACAATATTGCAAAGATTGAAACCCATACAGTGAATGGAAAGAAAAAGAAACTCTGTGTACACAGGAAAGGGGCAACGAGAGCCTTCCCTCCAAACCATCCAGATATTCCATCGGATTACCAATCCATTGGCCAACCCGTCCTCATCCCAGGAGATATGGGTAGATGCTCCTATGTTTTGGTGGGGGCAGAAAAAGCCATGGAAGAGACCTTTGGGAGCACCTGTCATGGAGCAGGCCGGGTGATGAGCCGGCATCAAGCCATTAAAGCAGCAAGGGGGAGGGCGATTGTAAGGGAATTGGAAGATAAAGGCATCATTGTAAAGGGTGCAAGTCAAGGAACCATTGTGGAAGAGATGCCCGATGCTTATAAAGATGTCAATGATGTGGTGAATGTGGTCCATCAGGCGGGCATCAGCCGAAAAGTGGTAAAGCTCGTCCCAATGGGAGTGATCAAAGGGTAACATAGATAGTTCGGAGTAATTAGTTCGGAGTCAGGAGTATTCCGTTTTGAATCTCCGAACTCTGAACTCCGAACTCATAACTTCAACATGAGAATTCTTGCCATTGATATTGGTGCTGGCACTCAGGATATTCTCCTCTTTGATTCGCAGCAAAAGATCGAGAATTGCATCAGCCTTGTTCTCCCCACCCCATCCAGATTTATTGCAGAAAAACTGAAGAGGATGGAAGGCCATGTCTATATCCATGGCGATACGATCGGAGGAGGATCCCTTGGCAGGGCCATTCTTCATCACCTTCAAAAGGGATATCGCGTGGTGATGGACGAGTCTGCCGCTCATTCCATTCGCAATGACCTGGATGAGGTCAAATCAATGGGGATTGAAGTAGGAAAAAAGCCAGAGATCGATCATTTTCAGGAATTGGAGATCCGAGAAGTCGATTTAGCCCTATTTCAAAAATTTCTTTCAAATTTCGGAGAGGACCTTAAGGTTGATGCCATTGCCATTGCAGTCCAGGATCATGGCGTTTCACCCAAAGGGGTTTCAGATCGGGCCTTCCGTTTTGAGAATATGGAGAGGATGCTCCGAAGAGATAACCGACCTGAGACTTTCCATTTTTTAGAGGACTCGATTCCGGATTATTACCTCCGGATGAAGTCAGCCGTCGCCGCAGTGAAAAGATCTTCCTCGGTTCGAGTGCTGGTTATGGATACAGCCTTCTCTGCCATTTTAGGTTGCCTCGAAGAGACCAGTAGCCCCTCTCTGATCGTCAATGTGGGGAACGGTCATACGATTGCGGCTTTGCTCGTTGAGAAAAGAGTTGAAGGACTCTATGAGCACCATACCCATGAGCTGACCCCTGAAAAAATGGAGCATGATCTGCGGCTTTTCGTTCGAGGAGAACTGGACGGGGAAAAAGTCTTTAAAGGAAACGGCCACGGTGCCTTCACTCTGAAGCCTCTCCCCGGAGTATTTCCGGTGATCGTCACCGGTCCCAACCGCGATCTTTTCAGAAAGACATCATTCAAATTCATCTATGCTGCCCCGGGCGGAAATACCATGATGACAGGACCGATGGGTTTGGTCAGGGCAGCCCAATATAGGTTTGGGCAGATAGCAGATAGTAAACAGAACCTGCTTGCTGCAGGCAGGGATCGAAAAATCTAGAATTCCCTCACTCTATCCCTCTCCCCTGGGGGGAGAGGGGAAAGGTGAGGGGGTGTTGGGAATTGGATTTTGTCATTTTAAAAAATTGAGAAATGTTAGGAGGAAAGATGGAAAAGATCTACTATTCTTCTTTTGATTCGCCCGTTCTAAGAAAGGTTTTTGTCGCCTCTACAGAAAGAGGAGTCTGTATGGTGGACTTTCTCAAATCAGAGAGAGTCTTTTTGAGTAGATTAAAAGAAAGGTTTCCCGGAAAGATTGTGAGGAATGACCAAAAGAATAGGAATGTCCTGAATCAACTTAAAAAATACGTGAAAGGTGAACTCCGACGCTTTGATTGTAAGTTGGATTTGAAAGGAACCCCGTTCCAGAAAAAGGTTTGGTCAGCACTGGCAAATGTTCCCTACGGCCGAACCCGATCCTACAAGGAGATTGCACAAGCGATTGGCCATCCCAAAGCCTTTCGAGCCGTCGGGAATGCCAATGGCCAGAATTCCATTCCATTGATCATCCCCTGCCACAGAGTGATTGAGAACAATGGTGGATTAGGCGGATTTGGTCATGGGGTTAAGGTAAAAAAAAGGTTATTAGACTTCGAAAAGGCCCATGGATTTTGAGCAATTCGTCAAAGAGGCTGCTTTGCTCCTCGATCTTCAATGGCGGCGGTTCAAAAGAGGAGGGATCAAACGAAAAGTTGAACGTCGGATCACTGAACTTGGCCTCTCCCATTTTGAAGATTACCTGGTAAGAATCAAAAAAGATCCTGAAGAAAAAAGTCATCTCTCTCAAATCCTTGCTGTTACCATTACAAGATTCTTCAGGGATGACAAGGTCTTCGACATCCTTGAGAATTCCCTCATCCCATCGGTGGTTGAACACAAAGGTGCGGACGATTTCAAAATATGGTCGGTTGGCTGCGCCAATGGTGAAGAACCTTATAGCCTCTCAATGTTGTGGAAGGAGAGATTCGGAAAAAAATTTGCCCACATTCGTCTCACCATCTTGGCCACAGATATTAGTGAAAGCCTTCTTAAGAGAGCAGGGGAGGGGAGATACAAAAAAAGCAGTTTGAAAGAGGTCCCAGAGCAAATCCTCCGAAGATTTTTTAAGATTGAAAATGGATTTTATATTATTGATCGATCCATTCGGGAAAGCGTGGAATTTAAGAGGCATGACATCATCCATGAAGAACCGTTTTCTGGAATAGACATCATCTTCTGTCGGAATTTAGCCTTCACCTGCTTTTCCAAAAGATGCCAGATGGATATGGCAAAAAAGATAGCAGCCAGCTTAAGGGAGAAAGGATATCTAATTATTGGAAAAGATGAATCCCTTCCTCCAACTTATCCTACTTTATTTGTTCCGATTTTTCCAACCGAAAGGATCTATCAAAAATTCCATCCAAAATTGGTCAGTTAGTTGTCACAACTGATTTGATCTTAAAAGGGGGGCGCTGTTAAGCTCGATGACACCACGGCTGATGTTCACTCTAAAATAACATTGGAAGTTAGTAATTCACTCCCATCCTTTCCTCCCTTTCAAGAGGGAGGAAAGGATGGGGAAGAGGGGGAAAGGAGGAGGAAATGAGATCAATAAATTCTCTTTGATTGTAGAAGTCTAAAGTTGAATATCGTAAGAGCATCAAAAAATATGCCAAGTGGTAGTTTAGATACTTGGTTTGGCTTAGAAGTTAAATGGGGTAAAATTGATGAAAAGCGTGTAAAATAAAGAACGACTATTTTCCCGAAAAGGAGAAAATTGAGTGAACGTTTTTGTTTGACACATGACAGAATCGTCCTTGGTTGGATTGAAGCATCGATTCAATGTCTCTTAGCGCTCGCGTGGGCCAACTTTCAGAGATACAGAGCGAAATAGAGAAAAAGCTAACAAGAGTATTGCTAAGGATGATGGATAAGCAGAAAGCGATCAAAAATGAAATTATGAAAACTACCTGCTCGTCGACTTGTTTGGTGAATCTAGTAAAACGGTTTTAGAGAATCGAAGGAGCCTATTGATTTCTAATTTAAATTTGGCATTTTGGAGAGAAATTCAAGATGCCGATTCTAGGGATGGGGTTTTGGAAAAAGGGGGCTGATTCTTGCCCAGTTACAAGATTTGAACAAAATGCAAACGTCTGGTTATAAATTTTACATATAGGTTTTGGTTGTAAATCGAGAAAGCCCTTAAATTTTGATAAATTCTGAAATTTGAGAATTTATGAATATTTGGCATTAATATTGCTGAAATCAATGATATTCATGATCTAACTCGTTCTTAGATGACACTATTGAGGGGAAGCTCACACCTTATTCAATCACGATGAAACAGAACTTAGAAGAGATTAGCGTTTTTTTGGGTAAGAATTCCTTCTTTGAAGGGAAAATGACCTTTGAAGGAGTATTTCGCGTTGACGGGAAGGTGGAGGGAGAAATCTTCCATAGTGGGACATTAATTATGAGTGAGACAGCGGTTATCAAAGGGAAAGTGGAAGTTGATGCTCTCATCCTCAATGGGATAGTGGAAGGGGAAGTGAATGCCAAGGAACGAGTGGAGATCCATTCAAGAGGGAAATTATACGGAACCATTCTTACTCCTGTCCTCGTTATTCAGGGTGGTGGTATTCTTGAGGGAAATTGCTTGATGGGGACTAAATCCGATAACGAGAGTGATTTGGAAGGTACGGGAAAGACTGCTTCCAAGAATTCCAACTCTTGATTAGCACCAGAAAATCTTACAGCGAAAGCATATTGATAACTTGATTGCCTTTCCCTCTCAGCCCTTTCTAATACTTGATGACTGACCCTGCCTTTGTTCTTTGAAAAATATTAGATTACTTTCTCATCTTCTTTTTCTTTGCCATCTCGAAAAATAATTCCAGATCTGTTTCGCCAAACCACATCCTATACGGTGTGTTTTCGGATTCCAAAATAAATATACCATCTTTAACAATCTTCAACTCATATAATTGCCCGGTTAACTTATGCTTCAATTGGTCTCCTTCCACCATTCTCATCGAGCATTACACCCCCTTTACTTTCTCAAAAAAGGATCCCAGTTGCTCTTTGGGAAACCATATACGAATGAGTCCTTTTTCATCCTCCAACATCACCACTCTTTCATTTTCAATCTTCTTTATCTTAAAAAAATCTTGGGTTAATTTGTTCCTCAGTCTTTCTCCTTCCACGATCGTCATTGTGCATTACTCCCTTCTACCGTTTTTCCAATACTGACCAGATGACTTTTATTGACAGTCAGCCGCTTCACGGTAATGAATACCCGTGGGCAATATGAATGAGCCATGGACCCAACAAAAATCCTTTGATTTGATCGATCCAGTTTCCCCAAGAGCCCAGGAATCCGTTGCCTTGGATTCCACGATTACTCGTACCTTAGCTTTTTCAGGGATCAGAGATGAAAAACTTCCTGGTAGAAGAGCAATATTGATGCCAAGAATAGTATTCTTCTAAGCGTTTGATATTTTGAATTGTTTTTGAAGGAGTGATCTTTTGGTGAGACTAAAAGGCGCGACTTTTTGCCACAAGCGGTCGATATATGTCATCTCCAGTGATAGATCCAGCATAGTCATCGTCTGTTATGAACCTGGACCTAAAAGGATGTCTGCAAATTTATAAAATCTACTCCACCAATGACCTCATTCCTCTTGCTTTGACTATTTCCTCTCTTCTTTTAACCGAATGCTTACTGCTGGCTTGGGAATCCTAAACTTCTTGGCAAACGACGTGGTACTTCCCTATGAGGCATTGCGTTTTGGAGCGAATTGCAAGACTGACAGATTCAGAATGAAATTCTTGTCACAGACCTCACCGCGTATACCCATCTACACGTTAAAAAAATTCCTCAGTTCTCGCTGCCATCAATATCTAAGAAGGTAAGTTAATAATCGAGTTCGGTTTACGAATTTTCTTCCCCTCTCTTGGTAAGTTTAGTTCAGGAGAGACAATTTTTGACATATTAAATAAATCCCCCAGTCAAGCAATAATCTTAATAATATTAAACTTTCTAATGAGTTATAGGTTTTTAGGAAGTCTGGCACCATACTTGCTGCTGAGATAATAACGAAGAATAAAAGAACGATAAAGCCAAACCACGAGTAATCGCGGAACGCTTGTCCGCCTCCAGAAGCCTTGCGGAGGGCAGGCGGTCCGGCGAAGGCAGGCACTTCGGCGTGCAGAGCACGGGCTTGCCCGTGGGCCTCCATTCTTAGAAAGGGATAAAAGTTTATGCGTCGGGGACGAAAACGATTAAAGGAACTAAGTTACAGAGATAAAAAGATTGTAAACAGACTCAACTCCAGTTTTGATACGATGTCGCGTGTCGCTAAGAAATATGGGATTTCCAAACAGCGGATTTACCAAATTCTAATAAGAGCCAAAGAACTCGGGGTTGTCGTCAATCGACCCAGATTATTGGCGCGGTATCACGGGATTCACCAATGCGGGGTCTGCAGCAAAATTTTACAGGTTGCCGAGAAGGATGATTTGATAACAAAAAGGCAACTCTCTCAAATACTGAGCATTGACCTTGAGATCTGTAGCTGGCATCTGAATCAGTTAAAAATATCAGGTTTTGTCTCTAAAAAGTTTGCAACAATGAGAAGTGATAGGTTGGCTAAGGCTCTCCACTATTATAGGTACAATTCTCTTCCCCCGAGTGTTGTGGGCAAAAAATTTGGCTATAAGAACTTTTACTCACTCTTAAGCTATCAAAAAAAAGAGGCATAGACGTGGAAAAAGCGCTGAATTTACCCATCGCGGACATATTGGAACAGGAGGGCCGCATTACCGCGATCCCATCCATGAGCCAAACTCATTCCTAATAATATGAATCAAATATGGGGGATAGGGGGAGCCTTGACAAAAATATTGGACCTCTTTCGGAGCCCCCATTTAGACATCCTTTTTGGATTTCATGCCCCGATGGATTCAACCAATGGGAGAACCTTTGCAGCGAGTGCAAGGAAAATTGTAGAAGACAGAGGCCTGAGCGAGACGGATCGCCAGAAAATATTCAACAAGTCGTATCACCAAGTACCCTGACATAAGTACTGCGTTTTCTTTTTTACGGATAATTTTCATGGCTCTTCCCGAATCATGTATATTCTACGAAGATTCAAAATGCCTTCTTAAAGGTGGCTGCTGCGATCACAACTGTGACTTGACCCAAAACGGAAAGGGTACCCAGTCTTCTGATGAGATCGATACATTGATTGAATGGCGGATAGAGAAAGCACCAGAGGGGGAGGGAAATTCGGGGTTGAAATCAGGCTGAGCCTCTTCTATTTCTCGGATCCTAAGTTCTGATTCAAAGAAATGAATTTTTTCCTCAATCTGAGTTTATCTCCCTCCATTGAAACCCTCTTAACCCGGCATCCTCAAGACACCCGCGCCCTGGATTTTCCCCTGTTTTAACAAAATGAGAGCCTGATTCGCCTCTTCTAATTTAAATTCTTTGACTTCAGGAATGATTGGGATTTCAGCAGCGAGAAGCAGAAATTCTTGGGCATCCCTTCGGGTAATATTCGCCACACTCTTTATTTCTTTTTCATCCCAGAGGAACTGAACATAGTCAAGGGGTGGAATTGGGTTTCTCTTTCGAATGACCGCTAACACCAACCTCCCTCCCTTTTCCAAAACCTTCAGGGCATGAGGTACTGTTTCTCCGACCGGAGTAAAATCAATGGCGCAATGGAGTTTCTTGGGAGGTTCATCTTCCGGCCCTCCTGTCCAGGTGGCTCCGAGTTTTTCAGCCAAGTTTCGATGTTTCTCACCTCTCGTAAAGACAAATACTTCACAACCCCAATATTTCGCTACCTGAATGACGATATGCGCAGAGGCTCCGAAGCCGAAAAGTCCCAGGGTTTGGCCTTTTTTAATACCGGAAAGCATTAAATCTCGATATCCAATAGCACCCGCACATAAGAGAGGAGTCGCCTCAGCATCAGAAAATCTTTTGGGGATTAAATAGGCGAAGTCTTCCGAAACAACGGTGTATTGCGCATAACCGCCATTGGCATGGCATCCCGTGCCGCGGAACTCTAAACATAAATTTTCGTTTTCTTGCAGGCAAAAATGACATTTTCCGCAAGCTGAATTGATCCAGGCAATTCCCACCCGGTCTCCTATGTTAAAGTATTTTGCCCCTGAACCTAATCTTTCTACTCTTCCAACAATCTGGTGTCCCAAGACGATTGGCAGTTTTGGCGGAAGCCTTCCCTCGATCTCATCCAGCTCCGTATGGCAGACTCCACAGGCAGAAATCTTTACCAAGATTTCCTTAAGACCGGGAACAGGATCTGGCAAATCCGTCATCTCAAGTGGTTCTTTTTCAATTAGCGAAATTTGTTTAAGCACCATAGCCTTCATTTCTCAATCCTCCATTCCTTCGCTCGATGGCCATATATCATACACCATTTTTGCCATCTTTGAGTAATAAATATCGTGTTTGTTACGGATTACCGGAAGAAAACTCTATGGAATCATTTCATGTCGGAGGAATCAGGGAACCTAAGAGGACCCAATGTCCAGGGCGGGGTCTAAACCCCGCCCTGCACGCGGGGATTAATTCAGGTTGAAGTACTTAATAAGGTCTGTAATACCCTTCGACCCAGACCCTTCTCTCCTCGTAGTATCCAGGGGCTTGGCGATTCTCATAATGTCCTGCGATCCAATGCCCCCAACGATCATATTGACCAGGGATCCACACTCTTTCCCGAGTGCCTAGAACCCATTCACGAGTCATTTCCCAATGACCCGGGACATATTCCTGTCGGGGTGGATAATAATGATGCTCCGGTGCTGGAGAGATAAAGACTGGAGGCGGAGGCAGAGCGGCTAACAGTCCTCCTAAGGTGAGTGCTTTCAATATGCGGTCCCTAGAACCTGCCTCAGCAGAGGGTACGGTGAAAACAGAGATTAAGGCCAAAACCAGGATCATCCATGCCAATTTCTTCCACATAAAAAATCCCTCCTTTCGGATTTATCTATCGTTCTTTTACTTTTTTAGACGGAGGGATTAGGGGATTTATTCAAATCTTAGATGGTCGTTTTAAAGGTTGACAGAAAAGGAATACAAATTAGAAGCGGGCAGAGAGGGCATAGATGATAACTCCTTCCCCATGCTTTGGACCTCCAATTAGGACAGTCCTCCCAGGGAAGAGTCTAACCTGGGTATCGAGGATATCCTTTCCTTCACGAACAACTCTTATTCTTAATTTAGCAACATCTTTATGCAACCCCACTAAAGTAACCTCTATGAAAGTCCTTCCCTGATGGACGGAGATTGTGACAGGTTGATTAGGGGAGAGATTAAGGTTTTCGTTCCTGAGAAGACGATAAGAAGTAAAGCTGAAAAGGGATCCCAGTTCGCCGTGAACATCCCTTAAAGAAGGATCGATGTTTTGTCCGACATTCGAAGCCTGGATCACCCTCATTCGGACCTGAACCTGAGCTGAGGCTGCTGAAAGAAAAAAGAAAGAAAAAATAAAAAAGACAATAAGAAATATAGCTATTTTCCTCATGTCGTAGTGTGTTCCTTCTCCTGTCCCTCGAATAACCATATTACGGTTACCTTTGTCTTTTCTAAATCGTATACCATCACATTATTGGTCTCACTCTCGATGTATTCTACAACAGATGCTTCAGGATAGGAAGCGGTTTTTTTTAAAATAATTTGGGCTGTAATGAATAGAAGGACTACGACGGTTGCCACCACAGGAATCCAAACCTTCCTTTTGAAAAGAGGCGAGACATCAAGCCAGGAACGAAGGGATTGCCACCAGGTTCGCCTTTCCTGCAAACGAATTTGCCTCTCGATTTTCTGCCAAACCCAAGGGAAGTCCTCCTTCTGGAAGGCCTCTTCAACGGGAGCTTTTATTAATGCCCTAAGTTCCTCCATCAATTTTAACGCATCCTGGCAGGCAGCACAATCCTGTAGATGGCCTTCTATAAGGAGTCTTTCCTTTTCCGTGACCTCCTGGTCAAAATATTTTTCCAAAAGTCTCGATATTGAGGAACAGGAATCTTTCATCTACCTCTCACCTCTTTTCATCCATCTTTACCCCGTTAGAAATGATGCCCCGCTGGAATTTCTAACGGGGTTTACTAAAGCTTCGGCGAGTTCTGCGCTCCAGGGCTTTGGCCGTGGAGCCTCACATAATCTTTCAGTAACTCTTGCATCCTTTTTCTGCCGTAATGAAGACGGGACATCACCGTTCCGATCGAACATCCCATTGCTTCTGCCATCTCCTGATAGGAAAGGCCTTCCACATCCCTAAAAATGAGGGCTGCCTTCTGTTCAGCGGGGAGTTTGTTCATTGCCAACTTCACCCTTTCTTCCAATTCCTTTTGGAGAAGGATCCTTTCCGGTCCCTTTTCAACTCTATCAGGGGGTTCGAAACTTCCCTCCTCATCGAGGCTTGAGACAAATTTTTTCCCCGCCTTCCTTGCATAGTCAATGGTAGTGTTCATGACCATTCGATAAAGATACGTATAGAAATGGGACCTCCCCTCAAAATTCTTAATAGAACGAAATAGTTTAATAAAGACTTCCTGAACAATATCGAGGGCATCCTCCCTTTGTCTCACCACACCATAAGCGATTCGATAGACCTTCTTATGATATTTATCATAGATCTCCTTCAATGCTTGTTGATCGCCTTGTTGACATCTGGAGATCATCTCGGTTTCTTCATGATTCACTATCTCTTACCTCTTAGACGATAAATAAGCTAAAATATTCAAATATTAAGATTATATTCATTGCAGCCTAATTGTCCACTGTTATTATTATTTCTTATTGAAAGATTCGAAATTTCATTAAATAATAGACACGATTTTCAAAAAAGCTCATAGAACTTCCTCAGGAAGAAGGAAGGGCTGGATGTTCTTGATTATGACACATGGTTCAATCCGCTTCTGTTGGGGGAGGTGTTAGTCAATGGGTGCAATTAAGAGAATTGGATTGCTGATCATCGGCTGGTTATTCATTGTTTTGGGGATTCTTGGCCTATTCCTCCCCATTCTTCAGGGAATTCTATTTATCTTGATTGGTCTGGCTATTCTTTCCTCCCGAAGCAAATTAATAAAAAGGTTTCTGAAACATCTTGAGGAACGTTACCCACGCTACCACGAGCGGGTGGAGATCTGGAGAGAAAAAATCAGAAATTTATTCGGAAAGGATTGACCATAAGAAAATGTCAAATTCCAAAGGTCTTCCGACGCCACGGTCTGGTCGCTTACACTCCATGGCTTCAGCGATGGAGCGCATTGGACGACGGCGTCAAATGTGAAATCAAATCCAACCGAAGGTTCCTACCGCATCGCCTCCCTTTTTATTGAGGTCTGGTAACTCCTGATGGGTTCACAGAGGCATATTGATTATAGGTTCAATGAATGGAAATGAAATAAATGACATTCGTTCCATTCGATGCCATTCGTTCTATTCGTTTTTCTTATGTAGATTTTAATTGACAAAGAGAAGAAAATTGGTTAACCCCGTGAATGGGAGGTGGGAGATGCCAACGAAGAAAGCCGATATAGACCGATGCCGGGGTAGGTTGAAACGTACCGAGGAGAAAGTTGAACGACTCATCTTGCTCTCTCAATTAGGCCAAATTCTCAACTCCACGTTGGATCATAAAGAAATTCGTAGGAGGGCAATCAAAGCAGCCACTCGATTGATGAAAGCAGAGGTGAGCTCTCTTCTCCTCGTCGACGATAGAAAACGTCAACTCTATTTCGAGGTGGCACTGGGTGATCGGGAGGAGGATATTAAAACGATCCCTCTCAACTTTGGAGAGGGAATTGCAGGATGCGTGGCTCAGCACGGTAAGGCGTTGATTGTAAATTCCCCTGAGAAAGGTCCCCGTTTTTTTAAGGGAGTGGATGAGAGGACAGAGTTTAAGACGCGAAATATCATCTGTGTCCCTGTAAAAATCAAAGGAAAGACGATTGGGGTTTTGGAGGCAATCAATAAACAGAAAAAGGGAAGATTTGATAAGGAGGACCTTTCCCTTCTCACCTCCTTAGCCGATCAAGTGGCCATCGCATTGGATAACGCCAGGCTCTATCAGGAACTGGAGGAGATGTTCTTTCAAACCGCCGATTCATTGGCCAATGCCATTGAACAGCGTGACTCCTATACCGGAGGACATACCCAGAGGGTGACTTTATATAGTCAGACCATTGCGAAGTACCTTCCACTGAGACCCTTGGAGCGAAAATGGTTAAAGATTACCTCTGTGCTTCACGATATCGGGAAGATAGGGATTGAGGATTATATCCTTAGAAAACCAGAACGGTTGAACCCTGAGGAATCTAAGATCATCAGACGTCATGCGAATATAGGAGTAAAGATCATCGAGCATATCCAGCAACTCAAAGAGATCGTTCCCGGGGTGAAATACCACCACGAGCATGTCAACGGCGAGGGATACCCGGATGGCTTGAAAGGAGAAGAAATCCCCATCCTTGCAAGGATTGTGGCCGTGGCTGACACCTATGATGCGATGACCACAGACCGGCCTTATCGGAAGGCGAGGGAGAAAGGGGTGGCGGTGGAGGAACTTAAGAGGTGTTCAGGAACACAGTTTGACAAGGAAGTGGTGGAGGCTTTCATGCAGGCCTATCAGCGAGGAGAAATATAACTTCTGAATTTCAAATTTCAAAATCCAAATTTCAAATTTGTGAACTCCGAACTTAAAACTCCGAACTCCGAACTTTTTTTCTTTTGCGGGAGGAAGTTGGATGTCGATTGAAGAGATTATTGAGTCTTGGAAGCGTTCCCGCGCCATCTCCCCTTGTATTACTGATCTGCGAATTTTCAAAAAGAGAGAAGGACAATATCGCCCTTTTCCGAAGTTCATCCACCCCGTCATCAAGGAGGCTTTGGAAACAGAAGGAATCGGGCAGCTCTATTCCCATCAGGTCGAAGCGATCGAGGCGGTTCACGAAGGAAAAGATATCGTTGTCGTTAGCCCGACCGCTTCCGGGAAGACGCTTTGTTATAACCTTCCAGTGTTGAACACGAAGCTGGAAGTGCCTTCTTTAAAGGCCTTTTATCTCTTCCCCACGAAGGCCCTGTCCCAAGATCAGATGTTCGAACTCCAGAACTTCATTCAACGGATCGGAAAATCGATCACCACGTTCACCTATGACGGAGACACTCCCCAGGATGCTCGGCAGGCCATCCGTACCCAGGGGGATATTGTGATCACCAACCCTGACATGCTTCATACGGGTATCCTTCCCCACCACACGAAGTGGATGAACTTCTTTCAAAATCTGAAATTTGTAGTGATCGATGAACTCCACACCTACCGAGGAGTCTTCGGTGCTCATATGACCAATGTGCTGAGGCGGTTGGATCGTATCTGCGGTTTCTATGGATCGAGACCTCAATTCATCTGCTGCTCCGCGACAATCGCCAATCCTAAAGAATTAGCCGAAAAGCTTCTCGAAAGGGATGTCTTCCTGGTTGATCAAAACGGCGCTCCGTCGGCGGAGAAGATTTTCCTCTTTTATAATCCGCCCATCGTCAATAAGGAGTTGGGAATTCGTGGGAGCCACATTCATGCAGCCAGACGTTTGGCCTCACCTTTCATCGAGCAAGGGATTCAGACCATCCTCTTTGCTACGAGTCGGCTCTCTGTAGAAGTGCTGACGAAATATCTGAAGGATCGCTTTGAGAAGAAGCTAAAGGATAAAGGAAAGGTCAGAGGATATCGCGGAGGCTATCTCCCAAAGATGCGGAGGGAGATTGAAAAGGGGTTGAGGGAGAAAGAAGTCAAGGCGGTTGTCTCCACCAACGCCCTTGAACTTGGGATTGACATTGGAGATCTTGAAGTCTGCTTGATCGCAGGCTATCCCGGCACCATCGCTAGCACTTATCAGCAGGCAGGACGAGTGGGAAGGCGATCAGAAAAGTCATTGGCCGTTCTCATCGCGAAGAGCCAACCTCTGGATCAATTCATCATCGAGAACCCGGACTATTTCTTCGGACAATCCCCTGAGCATGGATTGATCAACCCGGATAACCTCCTTATCCTCCTCAGCCATATTCAGTGCGCTGCGTTTGAACTTTCCTTTAGGGATGGAGAACGCTTCGGACGGGAAGATTTGAATGAGTTGCTGAAGTACCTGGAGGAAAAGGGAACCCTTCATCATGTGGGTCAAAATTGGTATTGGACGCAAGACGCCTATCCTGCGGAAAAGGTCAGCCTCCGATCCGCCTCAGAAGAAAATTTTGTGGTGATTGATACCACGAAGAAGAAAGGAGAGGTAATCGCCGAGGTGGATTTTACGGGTGCCCATACGACTCTTTATGAAGGAGCTGTCTATCTCTGTGAATCAGAACTCTATACGGTGGAGAAGCTCGATTACCCCAATCGTAGAGCCTATGTCAAGAAGACCGAAGGGGATTATTACACCGATGCCATTGACTATACCGATGTCTCCATCCTGGAGGGTTTTGAGAGAAAGCAGGGAGAGGGCACGGTCTTTGAACATGGTGAGGTAAAAATAGCCACCCGTGTTGTGGGATACAAAAAGATCAAATTCTATACCCTCGAAAATTTGGGTTACGGTAAAATTGAGCTTCCGGATCTTCAGTTTCATACCACTTCCTATTGGATCACTTTTAGGAAAGGTTTGTTAGATCGACTTCCTTATTCTCGTTTGGACGTTATTGATGGAGTGTTAGGACTCGGCTATGCCCTTCATTCCATGGCAGCCCTTCACCTGATGTGCGACCCCCACGACCTCAACCGCTGTGTCGGAGATCGAGGGGCTAAGTGGTTCCTGAGACTTTCGAGGGATTCCAAAGGGATTTATTCCTCTTTCAATACCCCGAATGAGATTCCTCTGGAAGGGATGGACCTCTTTGAACCGACTCTCTTCCTTTATGATAACTATCCGGGGGGAATGGGTTTCAGCCCTCAACTCTTCGACGATACACGGGTGCTGCTTGAGAAAACGATGAAGCTCATCTCCAAGTGCGAGTGTCATTATGGCTGTCCGTCCTGTGTAGGGCCTACGAAGGACGTCGGCGAAAAATCAAAAGAAGTAGCATTGGCACTGCTAACAGAAATACTGAAGTTATGAGTTCGGAGTTTAGAGTTCGTAGAAAAAGATTGAATTGAAACTCATGGTTCAATGCTCCGAACCACGAATTAATCACTCCGAACTTTAGTTCAAAAGCGATGGACCTCAAAGAACGGTTAAACAGACTTGCTTCGATTTCTAAAAGCCAGCCTGAGGAAAAATCTCAGGTTCTCAGCGATCTGAGGCATAGACTGGATCGGCTTCTCGAACCGAAAAAGACCTATCGGAAAAAGGCGGTCGTTCCTATCGAACAATTGGTGAAGGGAGAGGTTATTTCAACTCCAGAAGGCGAGGCCTTCCTCACGAAAGAACACTTCCCTGCTCACTATCAATACGGAGAGATGGCCTTGGCAGATATACTCAGCATTCCTACTTATCCCGCCCATCTTCTTTCGAGAGATGAACGGTTGAAGGAATTGGATTTCCGAAAGGCTCTGTTTCTCGATACTGAAACGACCGGTCTGAGCGGAGGGACTGGAACCTTTGCCTTTATGGTTGGGTTGGGTTTTTTCCAAGAGGATAAATTTTTGATTCATCAGTTCTTTATGAGAGACTATTCTGAGGAAAGGGCTTCACTCTCCCTGCTCAAAAATATCGTTGATTCTTTTCAATTCTTAGTCACCTTCAATGGACGGCACTATGATATCCCGCTCCTCGAGACACGATTCATTCTCTCACGTATAGTCTCAAAGATAAGGGAGATGCCTAATTTTGATCTCCTCTACCCCTCCAGAAGGATTTGGAAGGGGGCCTACGAAAACTGCCGGCTGGTCACCCTCGAATCCCGGCTTTTGGGAGTGGAAAGAACGGATGACATTCCGTCGGAATGGATTCCCTATCTCTATTTCGATTATATCCAGACCGGGGATGCCACGAAGATTCATCAGGTTTTTTATCATAACCAGATGGATATCCTCTCGATGGTCGCACTGGCTGGGAGGATCCACCTCGTCTATCATGATCCCCAGGCAGCCCGGCCCAGAAAAGGGATCGAACACTTTGCCTTAGGGAGACTCTTCTGGGAGCATGGTCAACGGGAAAAAGCTATTCCCTGCTTTGAAATTGCCTTGAAGCGTTGTGATGATGACCTGTCCTGGGAAGTGATGAAGTGGCTCTCCAGAGCTTTCAAGAAGACGGGGCAGGCCGAAAAGGCCCGATCTCTCTGGGAAGAGATGATGGGCTGGCCTTATAAAAAGGATGCCTTTCCTTATATTGAATTGGCGAAATATCATGAGCATCGACTCAAAGATTGGAATAAGGCAATGGCCTATGTCGATGAGGCATTGGAACTTATCCCATCCCATCAACAAAGGGAGATCGAACTTCTCCAACACAGGAGACAGAGATTGGAGCAAAAGAAAGTTTCGAATGCGGCTCGATGAGAGTGAGAGCTCCGAAAAACTACTACACGCTCTCTTGATTACAAAGATTTCTGGACTTTTTCAGAAATCTCAGAGTTAAGTATTGACATCACCCTCACAAATTTCTATATTAGAATTAATCTATTTCAGGGGAAAGGAGGGAAAGGGGATGCCCAGCTACGACTATCGATGCCCGAAATGTAAAAAGAAATTTACTGTCATGCTCAGCATCAGAGAGCACGATGCTGGGAAGGCGAAATGCCCGAAATGCGGTGGGAGAAAACTAGAACAACTGATTACTGCTTTTCAGGTAAAAACCTCCAGAAAGAGTTAAACTTAGTGTTGAATTAAATTGGCGAGTGGGTATGCTTCCAAAACTTTATGAAGCGGTTCTTCTCATGGGGATGAAGTTCGGGCTCACGACGAGACCTAAGTGGAGAGATTGATGCTGTGGGGAGAAGTGTATTGTAGATGAAAGAGCAGATTTTGGGGGAAATGGCGAAGGGGAAAGGGAAAATACCTAACAGAAGGCGGTCAGTGCGCCTTGTGAAAACCCGACGGGTTCTGAAAGAATCGTCCAAGGTTGGAGAACAAGGGCTTGGAAAACGAACCGTGGTTGGGAACTAAGACCGAAGAAAGCCGTCGTTCAAGGAGAAAGCCCTCCATTTGGTGGAAAGCATTGCTCCTGTTATTAGGAGCCTACCTCATTATCAACTTGATCGTGTACTTGCTGCAGAACTGGATCCTGTATCAGCCAGGGAAGTACTCATTGACGGAACTCGTTGCCTGGTCCGAGCTTAACAAGGTAGTTCTATGGTCAGATCAAAGGGCATACCGCGGGTTGATTTCCAAAGAAGAAGCAGCCAAGATTCGGGGAACGGTCATCGTATTCCATGGGAATGCTGGATCTGTCATAGATAGGTTTTTCTATTTCGGCAGTATCGACCCGCTTGGTTACCGGGTACTCCTTCATGAATACCCAGGGTATGGATCAAGAAGCGGCAAGGCGGACGAACAAAACATAATCCAAGATTCAATTCAAACAGTTCTTCAGGCAGAGAAACAGTTCGGAAAACCCATATACTTGATTGGCGAGTCGCTGGGTGCCGGCGTGGTAGCGGCGCTTGCCAGCGAGATACCAAATAAAATTGACGGGATTCTCCTCATCACGCCATGGGATTCTCTATCCAATCTGACTCAATCCAAGTTCTGGTTTCTCCCAGCCCGTCTCATTTTGAAGAACCGCTATGATTCAGTTGCTAATCTGGAGAAATACACTGGACCCGTTGGAATTGTGATGGCAGGAGATGATGAAGTAGTGCCAAACAAATCAACGCTTCGCCTTTACAATTCAGTTCAAAGAAACGGGCATCTCTGGATCATTCCCCATGCAAACCACAACACCTGGGTTCTTTCAGTTTCCCAACAATGGTGGAATAGGGTATTTTCCTTCCTTGAGGGAGAGACAGTCCCGGGGGGCATATCAGGAGAGGAACAGAGGGGCGTAGTTGAAAAATAGCACTTTACAGATATAGTGAAGGTTAGGATTCAGGTCTTGTAATATCAGGTCTTGTAATATCACTTGTTATGCTGATGATTAAGGAAAGGTCGATCATGTGATAATGCTGGCCTAAGGTGGAGCACTGAGTGGGGTGGACGTAGCACCTTCCCCCCTCACCCTCGGCCTCTCCCCTGCCTTCGCCGAAGCGGCTTCGCGCAGGCAGGCGTTGGGGAGAAGGGAAGGGTGAGGGGAGAGAATTTTGGCATTGCTTTTCATCCTACTTCCATCTCGATACCAAAATGTTCGAGCGTCCTCTGAACCAATAATCTCCAGAGGCGATAGTTGTCTTCGGCAGGGAAAAGTTCGAGAAACCCCTTCGAGAATCGTACGTTCACATCCTGAGCGATTTTTTCAACCGACCAACCACTTTGAATCTTTTCTAAGGCAAAGGCCTTAAAATCCTCAATACATTGTTGACCCATCTGGAGATGTTTCCTAACAACTTCCTGTCCTATTGCGGTTCCATAGTGGCCCCGGCAGAGGATTTTAGGATCGATTGCCTTCATCTTATCGATTGATTTTTCAGCCTCATCCAGTCGATACCAATAATTGGGCCGAAAAAAATTGGGTGGAATGTAAAAACCCGCCCCGTCCGAACAGAAAAGGACCCCTTCGTCCTCAAAAAATGCACCAACGCAATCCGGAGAGTGGCCGGGGATCTCAAGAAATTTCATCTTCATTCCCTTGCCCAAATCGAGGACCGATCCTTCATGAACGGTGATATCCAGTGGGAAAAAGGCGTAGGGTTGAAGGTTTGGAGCCTCTGAAATCACTCCTTTCTCCTCGAGAGCGAGTGTAATCTTCCGGTCGGCATCAAAAATTTTCGCAACGATCCTTTCGCTCGTAAAAACCGCTCGATTTAGATCGGAAGTTACAATTTTCATCCACGGGTATCTTCCCTTGAGAGTAGAAAAGACCATCATGTGATCAAAATGGGAGTGGAGAATGACGAGGTGGGAGATGGCTTCGGGTGGAACATCCAATTGTTTTAATTGTTCCAAAAAAGGATAGGTGATGCCGCTGACGCCCCCCTCAATGATGGCATAGGTTTCCCCTTTTAGCAGGTAGAGGTTGAAAAATTCAGTTCCTAAGAGGGTGATGTTTTTAGTGACTTGAAATGGGAGCAGCATAAATTAAAATTAACCCATCCCGACATTGTTATCAATCCCGCAGAGCGCATGGCGCATAGCGGACTTAAGTACTGAGGACTTTATATTCCGCATTCCGAATTCTGCATTCCGGAATCAAGATCGCCCCATCTTCCAATCACAATGTGTTTGACAAAAGCCATTAGTGAGTATAGGATTTTAGGAAATTACAACCTGCAATCCAATTATTGTTAGGTTACGAGGAGTACGCGTATGGACATAAAGGAGCTGCTAAACCAGGAGTTGCAGGCCGCGAAGAGAGCCAAAGAAGAGAAGGAGAGAGAAGATGCCGCTCTCGACAAGGAAGCAGCGAACCTCTTTCAACCAATCGTTGCCGGGGTAGAGCAGCTGAAATCCGAGCTAACTGGACACTCGGACATTCAATTCTATATCTCTACACACTCTATCACTGCGCGACTTGGTGACGACATTAAACTGGATACGCATCTCAACTACAAATTGGTAGTTCTTCGGGTATGATGCCCGGCGGGTTACCTCCGCGTTGAGGCTGTAGAAAAAGTGAATCTCGCAGGAATCCACTGAATTGGAAGAAAATGCGACCTCTCAGGATGCTCTGTATACGATGATCTCACACTGGGGAGGGCTTAAGAAACCCCCCCAAACCACCCCTTATTAGTAGTGAGGGGGTTTTTCTACAGACTCGTTAGGCAAAAATAATAATTGATTTCAGGGTAATAGAAAAAAGGCTTGACAAGGTATTCTTTTTGGGGTATTTTTGTAGTATGAAAGTCAAGACATCTATAACCTTGTCTGAAGATTTACTGAAAGCGATCGATGAATATACAGGAGAATACAAAAACCGGTCCGAATTCATCGAGGATGCTGTGCGGGCTTTTATTATACAATTGATCCGCAGGCAGCAAGATTCCAAAGACCTTGAGATAATAAATCAGCATGCGGATTCTTTAAACCGAGAAGCAGCGGACGTTCTTACCTATCAGGTCGATCTGTGAAACGTGGTGAATTGTATCGTGTTGCTAACCCTTCAGCCAAGGATCCCAAAAAATCCAGAGTTTTCGTTATTGTAAGCCGCCAAGTTCTCATCGATTCTCGTTTTTCAACGGTAATTTGCGCCCCGATTTATTCAACTCATGACGGTCTTTCCACTCAGGTACTGGTTGGTGTGGATGAAGGACTAAAGCACGATAGTAGTATTCACTGCGATGAGCTTATCAGTTTGCCTAAGTCGCTTCTAACCAACTTTGTGGGGTCGCTTTCTCTAAAAAAAATTGAAGAACTCAATAGGGCTCTAAGCATAGCCTTGGATATCCGAGATTTTAGGGGTTAACGGGTCGGTGAACTGGACCGCGGGGTGGCAAGGGTACTGATACCTGATGTGCCTTGGCCTCTGCCGGTTCGCTCGGCCTTTGAGGCTGTAGAAAAAGTCAATCTTGCACGAGACCGGTAAGTTAGAAGAAAATACGACTTCTCACTATGCTCTATATACGATGATCTTATACTTGGCAGCGGTCAAGAAACCCTTGAAAACCATTCCTTAATCATAATGAGAGGGTTTTTTCTACAGACTCGTTAGGCAAACCAACCCTGGGAAGAGGTGGGACAGACGTGAGGAAAGGTCAATCAAGTGGTACCGCGTTGGGTGTTACGGTAATTCGAGCTGTCCATCAGCTGATAGATAATGTCCCACATATTCTTGAAGATCCCATATCCCTTCAGCTAATCGACAGTGCCCGTATAGAACAGATACTCCAGAACCCGGAAAGATATCGATCGCAGTCAATGAGGGCCCTTCGGTCGCATGTGGTATTGAGAAGCAGATATGCGGAGGATAGTCTATTTGAGGCCATTCAATCGGGAATGCGCCAATTTGTCAGCCTTGGAGCTGGGTATGATACATTCGCCTATAGACAACCCGTTTGGGCTCAAACCCTGAAAATAG
The DNA here is from genome assembly GCA_963827685.1 of uncultured delta proteobacterium. Lineage (GTDB taxonomy): Bacteria > Desulfobacterota > BSN033 > BSN033 > UBA1163 > UBA1163. The sequence continues at coordinate 31,631 of CAWHBU010000010.1, forward strand.
TTGAAGCAGATCATCCAGCAACTCAGTCCTCTAAAATAGATTTATTAAAGCAGAGAGGAATAAAAGTGCCAGAAAACGTAGAGTTTCTGCCGCTTGACTTTGAAAAGGAGAATCTTGAACTGGGTTTGGCCAGGACGGCGCTTGATCCGACACGTCCGGTGTTTGTGGCTTGCTTGGGCGTTCTTGCATATCTTCATGTTGAAACTGTCCGGAAGATGTTCAGATGCATCGGCAAACTGCCAAAACTAACCAGATTGGTTTTTACATTCGCAATGAATAAAATGGAAAACCCAGGGCAGGATGATCAATCTGAAACCCTCTCTGGGAGAACGGCGGCACGTGGCGAACCGTGGCTTGCGCGCTTCGACTTAGGAGATCTAAAAAATGAATTAAACCGGAGCGGATTGTCAAACGTATGGTTTCTTGATCCTTCGGAGGCTGCAACAAAGTATTATGGGGGTAGAGATGATCTTCCAGCGCCTCGAAAAGTAACAATGGGTCAAGCCATTGTATGACTATCGGGTTTGCCTAACAAGGGCAGCAGATTGCCGAAACTGCCGGCTCCCGCTGATGCTCAGCGTTGAGGCTGTAGAAAAAGTCAATCGCCTAACTTAGGAGGAGTGTTCAATGAGAACAGGATCTATGAAGAAATATAGCTGGGATGCAGAAGACTACAAACAACACTCCAAAGGCCAACAGAAATGGGCCAGAGAATTGATCGCCAGGCTGAAACTTAAGGGGACTGAAGATATTCTTGATATAGGCTGTGGAGATGGAAAAGTAACAGCAGAAATTGCGAGTTATGTTCCAAATGGTTCAGTTGTGGGTGTAGATAATTCTACTTCAATGATTGAACTTGCAAAGAAGAATTATCCAACCGGCGAGCATCCTAACCTTTCGTTTACCATAATGGACGCAACGAGTCTAACCTTTCATGAGAAATTTGATATTGTCTTTTCAAATGCGAGTTTGCATTGGATTAGAAACCATAGGCCAGTATTAGAGGGCTTGTATCGAAGTCTCAAACCAAAAGGCAGGGTGCTTTTGGAAATGGGAGGCAAAGGCAATGCAGAAGGCGTTGTCTCTGTATTGAGAGACCTCGCGCAAAATCAGGTATGGCGGCATTATTTCTCTGATTTCGAGTTTCCGTATGGATTCCATGGATCTCACGAATACTCTCAATGGCTGAGGGAATCAGGCCTTGAACCTGAGCGTGTTGAGCTTATTCCAAAAGATATGGAGCATGATGGAGAATCAGGTTTAGCAGGATGGATACGAACAACGTGGATGCCAGTCACCGGGCGGATACCAGAAAACCAACGAGATCAATTTATTAATGAGCTGGTCTCTGCGTATATTCACCAAGTTCCACTCGATACCAATGGCAAGGCCCATGTGGCGATGGTGAGGTTAGAAGTCGAAGCTATTAAGAATGCATAACGGCAGGTTTCAGGTTAACAAAAAGCCTGTCCGGTTTTTTGTCCGATAGAAAAGGAGATTGTCCTCTTTTTAAACAGAGCCGTCCCCTTTCTTGTACTGTTTAAGTCGATTAGTGCGGATGAGCGAACGTTCGAGGCCGTTGGGCCATTCCCACTTGCTTTTCTGGTTTGATATCTCCCCGGATGCCAATTTTTACTTTCTTAAGAGGAATATTTTTACCTGATGCCTCAATCGCATCCTCTGTGGCTTTGACCAATCCGAAGCAGCAGGGAACTTCCATATAGGGAACCGTGATGCTTTTAATGGAATTGGCCTTAAAAATCTCTGTCAATTTTTCCTTATAGAATTGAACATCATCTAATTTAGGACAACCCACCACCACGGCTTTCCTTTTCAGAAAATCTCGATGGAAGTCGGGATAGGCGAATGGAACGCAATCGGCTGCCACTAAAAGATCCGCATCCTGAAAATAGAGAGCATTTATTGGAACCAGCTTCAACTGGACAGGCCATTGAGTAAGCTGAGAGACAGAAAGTGTGGTTGAAACAGTTTCTGTCTGGGTTTCAGGAACCTTAAACTGCATGGCCCTTGATGAAGGACATCCGGTGAAAACAGGTTGAGGTTTAGGTTGAGCTTGCTTCTGCTTGTGAAGATGAACTTCCACTGCCTTTTCATCGAAATCTTCTGCTTCCCTTTCGATAACGGTGATAGCATCCTGTGGACAATGTCCGAGACAGGCTCCGAGACCATCGCAGAACTTTTCGCTCATCAATTTTGCCTTTCCATCAACAATCTGAAGCGCTCCTTCAGCACAATTAGGGATACAAAGACCACAACCATTGCATTTCTCCTCATCAATCCTCACAATCTTTCTCGTTGCCATGTTTAACCTCCTTGCCCCCTCCCATCCCTCCCCCTCGATGGGGGAGGGTGAGGGTGGGGGTGTTATTTTTAACTTAAAAATAACCCCTTCTTAAATCTATTGCCTTGATCTAAGTCAAAAGGATAACAATTTCTTAACTAACGAGAATGTCAATGAAAATCTTATTCATTTGTGGTAAGAAAGGTGTTTATTACCAGAAAAGGGGAAAAACTTGTCCTGGCCAGCGTTATGGGCTGTTATCTTCTGGGGGTTTTCTTTTATTGCTACAAAAGTGGCTTTGAAGGAGATAAATCCTTTTATGCTTTTGACGCTGCGCTTTGGTATCGGAGGGTTGCTTCTCCTACTTGTTCAGCTTCAAAAAGATAGCCGATTTCTTAAAGCCTTTTCATTCAAGGATTGGGTCTCAATCGTTTTTTTAGCCACCGTGGGGATTTCCGGACACACGCTTCTTCAAGCCTTCGGGCTGCTCTACACGACTGCCATCCATACGGGATGGATTGTTGCCATCATACCTATCTTCATCACCGTCGCAGCTCGTTTCTATTTAGGGGAAGCCATCACCCTGAGAAAGATCGGAGGAATTGTCCTTGGCTTTTTGGGAATCTTTCTTGTTATTTCAAAAGAGGTATTCTCCTTGTCGATCTTTCGATTCGGCTCCACTTTTGGTGATTTGCTGGTCCTCATCAGTGCACTGATCTGGACAGCCTTCACGGTTGGGGGAAGAGGATTTCTCTCACGGTTTTCACCGCTTGCAGCGATCACACCCATCATGATCGTAGGATGTTTCGTCACCTTTCCCTTCACGTGGCTGAAATGGGAATGGAATATCCTCTTCCATTTATCTTTCTCTGGATGGATGGGCATTCTCTTTTTGGGAGTCTTCTGTTCTGGCCTGGCTTATCTTTTTTGGTATTCTGCCCTGAAGAAAAAGGATTCAAGCATGGTAGGAATGTACCTCTATTTGGAGCCCTTTGTTACGTTGATCGGAGCACGCTTTCTTTTGGGCGAAGAGATTCAATGGATCACCCTCATGGGCGGAGGGATGATCCTACTTGGCGTTTACCTGGCCACAAGGAAGATTTCATCCCACTCCCCTTAATCCCCTGAAGGCGTGAAATAATGACTTGAGTAGGAGATCAGGCAGGGATATCTCCAAAGCTTTACCAAGCGATCATTTGGAGGTAAGGGTCATAGGCCACATTAGATAACCGACATTGTAAGGTTGTTAGACCTTGTTATTAACCCTGGAAAAGGTGTCGCTGTAAAGCTTTAGAAGCTTTCGGCCTTTGGCCTTCGCTTCCCGTTCCGGCCCGATACCGCTGCCCGACCTCCTTGTCTTATAGCATTTTTTTCACACCTTCCTTCCGCAAGGGGAGGGGAGATTCTTGGGGGAGATAAAAGGGGAGATAAAAATCTTGACATCCAAATTGATTAGTGGTATCAAATTCCGCTGTAAAGACCGCTTAGAAAAAGGAGGGCAAGGAGTTGGCTAAAGGGGTTGTGAAATGGTTTGATACCAAGAAGGGATATGGATTTATCGAGCAACCTGGTGGGGACGATGTGTTTGTTCACTATTCGGGGATTACGGGGGACGGCTTTAAATCTCTTCGTGCAGGAGAAGAGGTAGAGTTCGAGATTGCTAATGGCCCGAAAGGGCCCCAGGCGACCAATGTAGCCAAGACGAATTGATCTAAATTACAAATAATTTCCAAATACCAATTCCAAATGACCCCTCACCCCCTCGCTCTCCCCAAAGGGGAGAGGGGAAGGGTAAGGGGCTTCTTTCACTTTTGGGATCAAAGGCCCTTTCAGGAATTTCTCCACTTTGTTTAAAACATCAGCAGATTCCTCAGCTCCGATTTTTCCTGTACCATCGAAAGTGACCCCCAAAAACTATCCGTGAAAAGATCCGTCTGAAAATGATTCTACTATCTTTTCAATCCTCTTTTCTCCAATATTTCATCCTCAAGGTCTCCATCAAGGAAAGAATTCGTTTCAATGTCATTGACTTTATGAAGACGAGTTTATTAAATTTTAGTGGTAGACAAGTGGAGAAGAATGAAGACATTTAAAACGCTTAGAAATGATTTCTTTGAGAACCGATGGTGGATTCTGATCGGACTCATCGCTCTTCTCGTGGTTGATGTCCTCCAACTCTTCATCCCAAGGGTCATCAAATACGCCATCGACAATCTCACCCTGGACGTTATTTCTCCCTCCCGCCTTCTCTTCTATGGATTAGAAGTCCTCGTCCTTGCTTTAGGGATTGGCGGGTTTCGATATGTCTGGAGGTATTTCCTCTTGGGGGCAGCTCGTCGAATCGAAAAGACCCTCAGAGATCGCCTTTTTGTCCACCTCCAAAATCTCTCCCCTTCTTATTTCTCTCGCACCAAAGTGGGGGATCTGATGGCCCACGCCACCAATGACATCGAGGCGGTCCGGATGTCGCTGTCCATGGGGCTCGTGTTCTTGGTAGACACGATCATCCTGGGAGTGTTGACGATCTTTTTTATGATTTATATCCATCCCATGTTAACCCTTTATGCGGTTCTCCCCATGCCATTGATTACGCTGATTACGCTCCTCTTCAGCCGGACGATCCACCACCGTTTCGAAATTCTTCAGAAAACCTTCGCCTCCCTGACTGAAAGGGTAAGGGAGGCCATTACAGGTATCCGGGTGATCAAGGCCTATGTTTTGGAGGAAAGGGAGAGGGAAAGACTCTCTCAGCTAAGCAAAGATTATATCCAGAGAAATTTGAATGTCACCAAGGTGTGGGGAATGTTTTTTCCCCTCATCCTTTTCTTTTCCAATCTTTCCATGGCCATCGTCCTCTACTTGGGCGGGAAGCTGACGATCTTTCACGCGATCTCCACGGGTGATTTCGTTGCCTTCATGAGCTATCTCGGATTGCTTGCCTGGCCGATGATGGCATTGGGCTGGGCGATCAATATGATCCAGCGAGGCAGCGCTTCCATGGATCGTTTGAATAGAATTTTTGCAGAAACCCCGGAAATCTATGACTCTTCAGGTATCCTTCGACCAGGTCCATTGAAAGGAAGAATTGAGATAAAAGGTCTCAGCTTTTCTCCACGAAACGGCGGAAATCCTCTGCTTCGAGACGTTCATATCACTGTTGAGAAGGGAGAAAGATTGGTCGTCGTCGGAAGGACTGGATCCGGGAAGACGATCTTCTGCAATCTGGTGACAAGGATTTTAGAGCCTTCGCAAGGTTATTTGTTTTTCGATGGGATTGAAATTCATGAGATCCCTCTTGAGGTGTTAAGGAAATCGATTGGATATATACCCCAGGATACCTTCCTCTTTTCAGATACGATCCGTGAGAACATTGCCTTTGGAAAGATGGATGCCACGGCAAAAGAGATTGAAGAGGCGGCACGGCTTGCACAGATTTACGATGAGATCAGGGAATTTCCAGAAGGCATGAATACAATGGTTGGGGAGAAGGGGATCACGTTATCCGGGGGACAGAGGCAAAGGATTGCGATTGCCCGGGCTATCCTTATGGATCCCCCCATCTTCATCTTGGATGATGCCCTCTCTTCGGTGGACATCCAGACAGAAGAACGGATTCTTGGGGGATTGGATAAGTTCCTCAAGGGGAAGGCCAGCATTCTCGTCACCCATCGGATCGCTCCCCTAAGGAGAGCAGATCGGATTGTCGTTCTTGAACAGGGAGCGGTGGTGGAGATGGGGGACCACAAAACCCTTCTTTCCAAGGGGGGGATCTATTCCGACCTCTATCGACAGAGTCAATTAGAAGAAGAACTGGAGAAGGAGAATAATGTCAATCGTTCGGAGTTCGGAGTTCGGAGAGTTGAAGATGAATGATGAAAGATTTGATTTCAAAAATCTAAGGGTTTTTCAATAACCTTGAGAATAGATGAATACAGAATGGTCTGAACGACTGGAATCTTAGAAAATGAATGGGGGGGAACTCCTAACTCCGAGCTCTAAACTCCGAACTGACGAGTTTCTTTTATGTACGCTGACTTCGGCTATATGGAAGAGGGAAAATTAGGGAAACCTTACGACCTGAAACTGATGGCCAGGTTGGGGGGATTTCTAAGACCTTATTGGAGACTGATGGCTCTTTCCCTCCTTTTCATTATGATCATAGCGGGGTTGGACCTCCTCATTCCTTACCTGACTAAAGAAGCGATTGACCGCTACATTGTTGTCGAAGCAAGAGAAGTGACCTTAAGAGAAGATGGCTCACCAGAGGAACAACGTTTCTGGAGTCAATATGGCCAGAAACTTATTCCGAAAAAAGAGAAAAGTAAATTTCTTCTCCCGCCAGAAGTGTTGCGATCAATGGACCGAAAAGAGATGACTCTTCTCCAGAAATCTGGCCTGCTCACGGAAAATCGATATTATCTGTCTATTCCCCAAAAACCAGAGGAGTCCATCTTAAAAAAATACCCTTCTTCTTTTGAGAGGAGTGGTTCTTACTGGTTCATTTCCGTTGACCGTATGAAGGAATTGAAAAGAGAAGACCTCCTCGTCCTGAGAGGGAAGGATGTAGAAGGGGTTTTCCACATCGCGCTCCTCGCTGTTCTCATACTGGTCATCAATTTTGGATTAAACTTCTCTCAGGTTTATACGATGGAGTTGGCAGGTCAAAAGATGATGCATGATCTCCGGATGAAGGTCTTCTCCCATCTCCAGGGACTCCCGGTTTCCTTTTTTGATAAGAATCCGGTGGGAAGGTTGGTGACCCGATTGACCAACGACATCCAGAACGTCCACGAAATGTTTACTTCTGTTCTCATCAACCTCTTGAAAGATATTCTTCTGGTGATTGGAATCATCATCCTTCTCCTTCAACTCAACCGGGAGCTCGCCTTGGTCTCTTTTTCTGTTATTCCCCTAATCTTTATTACGACCCTCTTCTTCAGCCGTCAAGCCAGGGACGTGTTCCGGGGGATCCGTTTCAAGATTGCCCAGATGAATTCTTTTTTCAACGAGAATTTCTCGGGTATCAAAGTGGTTCAACTCTTTCGAAGGGAAAGAGAGAACAGCCGGCGATTTGAAAAAATCAACCAGGGATATTATCTGGCAAACATGAAACAGATATCCATTTATGCTTTTTTTGTCCCCCTCGTTGAAATCCTGAGTTCAGGAGCCATCGGCCTTCTCCTCTGGTATGGAGGGGGAAGGGTGGTTCAGGGGATGATCACGCTCGGAGTCCTGGTCGCCTTTCTTTCCTATATTCGGATGTTCTTCCAGCCGATCCGGGACCTTTCCGAGAAATATAATATCTTGCAGTCGGCGATGGCCTCCCTCGAGAGGATTTTCTCATTGCTCGACGAAGATCTAAAGATTTCGAAACCTCTCTCGCCCAAGGGAAGAGAGATCAGGGGCGACATCGAGTTTCACAATGTCTCCTTCTCCTATGATGGGGAGGATAAAGTCCTTAAGGATGTTTCTTTTGTCGTTCGTGAGGGGGAGACCGTGGCCATCGTGGGCGCCACCGGAGCTGGAAAAACCTCCTTGCTACACCTGCTCGAACGATTCTATGAAGTGGGGGAAGGGGCTATTCTGATCGATGGGGTCGATATTCGAGAGAGGGATATCGTTCAACTCAGGTCGCAAATCGGGCTGGTGATGCAAGATACCTTTCTCTTTGCTGGAGATATCGAGGAAAATATTCGATTGGGGAATCGGAAGATCGATGAAGGAAAGGTGAGAAAAGTAGCGCAAGTGGTCAATGCAGAGAGGTTTATCCATCGGTTGCCGCAGGGGTATCATACCAAGGTGGGGGAGGGAGGGGAGGCGCTATCTGCCGGGGAAAGGCAGCTGTTAGCCTTTGCACGGGCTTTGTCCATCAATCCAAAGGTCCTCGTTCTTGATGAAGCAACCTCTCATGTCGATCCTGAAACGGAACGGTTAATCCAGGAAGGACTGACACGGTTACTCAAGGGGAGGACAGCCATTGTCATCGCTCATCGTCTTTCCACTATCCAGCATGCTGATCGGATCGTCGTTCTCCATAAAGGGAGGGTGCGCGAAATCGGAACGCATGCAGAATTGATGGCAGAAAGAGGCATCTATTTCAGGCTTTATCAACTTCAATATGGTGTGCCCTAAATGAAGTTCGGAGTAATGAGTTAAGAGTTCGGAGTCTTTAAACCAAAAACTCTGAACTATAGTGAACGACACAGAAAAGTAGTCATTGCGAGGAGCGAAGCGACGTGCCTGCGCGCTGAAGCGCTACGGCGCGCAAGCGTGGGTCGTATCGACCTTCACTTCGTTCGCAATGACATATTGAGGATGTCGACATATTTATGTCGTTCACTATAATCATTCCGAACTCAACAATCTCAATCAGTTATTGAGGTTGTTGAGATGTTGACAAAATGGAATGGCTGTCCTATATAGGGGAGAGAGGTTTTATGGAAGAGAAGGAAGAACAATCGCAGAAAATTGACCAGGCGGGAGAGAAGAGGCGGGAGATTGATCTTAATGTCCTTTTTCCCGAAAAGGGCTATGATTTAAATCGCCTTTTCCCCGATGAAGGAACCAAGAAACTCCTTTACGAACTGAGGCGGAACAAACGGGACATTGATCGTTTTGTGAAAAGTCTTCATGTGGAGGAGGAATAGATGAAGTGTCCTCATTGCGGCGAGACACTCCCTTTTATTCTCTGTCCGGAGTGCGGAGGAGAGACGCTTGAAGGAAGCCTTTATTGCTGTCGGTGTGGAAAGCCCACAAAGGTGGAGACTGCGGAGGCCGATTTCTCCGACCGTATCCCTTGTCGTGATGGAAACTGTATTGGTACCATCAATGAAGGGGGAGTTTGTAATATTTGTGGGAAGCCACATAGTGATCGCGAAGAGATGGTTGGATAGACTGTCGCCTCTTTTCTGAAAGAAGGATTAAACTTGGCATATTTCTTGTATAAATTTGTATAAATAAAGATAAGCCATATTGACAGCCAAGACAAGGATGATTATCTTATGTGTAAGAGGTCAACTAATTAATTTCACAGGAGGAAACAATGATATTTCTACCAAGGGGGGGAGCTGACCGAGAAGAAAAGGGGAAAGATGATAAGGTTGTTGTACCTGACGAGCTACCTGTACTTCCTTTAAGGGGGACAGTACTTTACCCGGATTTAATACTGCCCATCATGGTCGGCAGAAAAAAGTCAGTCAAGCTGATCGACGATGCGATGGATTCCGATCGTATTATCGGGGTCATTACTCAAAAGAGGTCTGAAATTGAAGATCCTAAAGAAACCGATCTTTATTCGGTGGGTGTCGCCGCATTAATTTTGAGGATGATTCGGGAACTGGATGGGAGCCAACGAGTCATTGTCCAGGGAGTCTCGAGGATGAGGGTGAAGGAGTACATTCAGAGAGAGCCCTATTTCAAGGCAAGGAGTGAAGTGATCGATGAAGGATTGGTACAGGGAGTGGAGATCGATGCTCTGATGATGAATTTGAAGAACCTCTTCCAAAGGGCTGTGGAGCTGGCTCCTTACCTCACCAGTGAATTAGGAACCATGGTTTCTAATATCAAGTCCCCTTCCATCCTCGCCGACCTGATTGCATCGAACCTCAATATTTCGACCACCGAGAAACAGGGAATTCTGGAGACCTTCGATATCCGAGAACGGTTGACCAAAGTTCATCTCTTTCTCAACAAAGAGGTCCAGGTGCTGGAGTTGGGCAATAAGATCCAGTCGCAGGTCAAGGAAGATATGGATCGAACCCAAAGGGAGTATTATCTCCGGGAACAACTCAAGGCGATCAAGAAAGAGTTGGGGGAGTTAGACGAACATTCCACAGAGATCAAGGAACTCAAGGAGAAGATTAAAAAAGCCAAGATGCCACCCGAGGCCTTAGCGGCTGCCGAAAAGGAATTAGATCGCCTGTCCAAGATTCCTCCTGCCTCGGCAGAATATACCGTTGCCAGAACTTATCTGGATTGGCTGGCGGAACTTCCGTGGTCTGAAACCACAGAGGATAATCTGGATATCGACAATGCCCAAAAAATCTTAGACGAAGACCATTACGATTTGGAAAAGGTGAAGAAACGAATTTTGGAATATCTGGCAGTCAGAAAATTGAAGGCGGATATGAAGGGACCGATCCTTTGCTTCGTCGGTCCTCCAGGGGTCGGAAAGACCTCGCTGGGAAAGTCGATTGCCCGAACAATGGGACGTAAATTCATACGGATCTCTTTGGGTGGAGTCCGAGATGAAGCCGAAATTCGAGGACATCGCCGGACTTATGTCGGTGCTCTGCCCGGTCGCATCATTCAGGGGGTCAAAAAGGCAGGATCGAATAATCCGGTCTTCATGCTGGATGAAGTGGATAAGATCGGGATGGATTTTCGTGGGGACCCTTCCTCTGCACTTCTGGAGGTATTGGATCCGGAACAGAACTTTTCCTTCTCCGATCACTATATCGATGTTAATTTCGATCTCTCGAAGGTGATGTTCATCACCACCGCCAATGTGCTTGATACCATCCCGCCTGCTCTCAGAGACCGAATGGAAACTCTCGAACTCCCGGGCTATAGTGAAGATCAGAAGATGATGATCGCCAAAGAGTTCCTCATTCCAAAACAGATCAACGAGCACGGGTTGAGTTCAGAATTCATCGAATTTAGCGATGCGGCACTTCAAACCATCATCAGTTCCTATACCCGAGAGGCGGGGGTCAGAAATTTGGAGAGGGAGATCGCAGCCATCTGTCGTGGGGTGGCCAAAGATGTCGCACGAGAGATAAAAGAGAAGGTGGTCATCGTTCCAGACAACTTGCATAAATTTTTAGGGCCGGTCAAATTCTTCCTCGAGGTGGCAGAGCGGACCTCTAGTCCAGGTGTGGCGACGGGTCTGGCCTGGACGCCTACCGGAGGGGACATCATCTTTGTGGAAGCAACGAAAATGAGGGGAGAGAAGGGGCTGACTTTAACAGGGCAATTGGGCGATGTGATGAAAGAGTCCGCTCAGGCCGCATTAGCCTATGTTCGATCCAAATCGAAAGAACTCGGTATCGAGGAGGACTTTTTTGAAAAGAATGATATTCACATTCACGTCCCGGCAGGTGCCATTCCGAAGGATGGGCCTTCGGCTGGGGTGACGATGTTTGTGGCACTCACCTCCCTGCTGACCAACAGACCTGTTCGAAATGATGTCGCCATGACCGGAGAAATCACCTTGAGGGGCTTGGTCCTTCCTGTGGGGGGGATTAAAGAGAAGGTCCTGGCAGGAATGCGGGCCGGGATTAAGACGATCATCCTTCCGCAGAAGAACGAAAAAGACCTGGAGGAGATTCCTGAGCATATTCGAAATCAGATGAATTTCGAATATATCCAGAGGATGGATGAGGCCATCGATCTGGCGCTGAAACATACGGAACCGCGGAGCGCGGAAAGAGAAGCCTTTATCCCTCCGGTTAGTTAAAACCCTAAAAGTTTTTTCCCCTTTCTTGAAACATGCCTGTTATCGTGGTTTTAATCTGAGGCCACTTCGTGGATTACCCCAAACTCAGAGACATTAATATCTTTCCAGTCCAGAGTTCTGGGCAGGCTCTCCTATGCCTTCAGGATCCACAGAACATCAGCGAAAAGGCCCTTTTTTTGTCACCCCCTCTTTATTACATCGTCTCCCTTTTTGATGGCCAACATTCGATCCTGGATATTCAGGCTGAATATATGAGGAGGTTTGGAGAGTTCCTATACACAGACAAGTTACAGGAGGTCATCAACCAATTGGATGAAAATCTCTTTCTTGAAGGAGAACGGTTTCAACAGGCTTTGAGCCAGAAAGAAGAAGAGTTTAAGAAGGCTTTGTTTCGGGAAGCCGTCTTTGCCGGAAAGAGTTATGAAGGAGACCCCGATGGATTGAGGACTCAGCTTGAAGGCTATTTTGAGGGGGCGAACGGTCCGGGAGCTCTTAGAGAGGAGAAGCATACCAAAGGCTTAAAGGGAGTGGTTGTGCCCCACATCGATTTTCAAAGGGGAGGCTTCTGTTATGCCTTCGGTCACCGAGAGATATGGAAGGGGAATTCTTCCCCTTGTTTTGTCATCTTCGGAACCGCCCACACTCCCATGAAAAATCCTTTCTGCCTCACCCGGAAGGACTTTGTCACACCTCTTGGCACTTTGAATGCGGATAAGGAACTGGTAGATGCGATCCAATCCCGTTGTCCTGATGACCTCTTTGAGGATGAGGGAGTCCACCGAAGCGAGCATTCCATTGAGTTTCAGTGTGTCTTTCTCCGATACCTTTACCCAGAACCCAATCCTCTGAAAATTGTTCCCATCCTGAGCGGATCATTTTATGAGGCGATTCAGAAGGGAATCTCACCGATGGAGCTCAAACCCATCCGGCAGTTCATCGATGCCTTGAAGGAAGCTGTTTCATCTCTTGGGAGAGAGGTTTGTTATATTGCCAGTGCAGATCTTGCACATATGGGCGTTCAATTTGGGGATCGAGACGGAGTGAGTGAATACGGACTCAGGGTCATTGCCCAAGAAGACCAGGAGATGTTGGAATATGCGGAGAAGATGGATGGGGAAGGGTTTTTCTCATCGATTTCGAGGGAGAGAGACCGGAGGAAGATCTGTGGTTTGCCTGCCATTTATTCAATGCTCAAGACCCTCGAAGCCAAGGAGGGCAAACTTCTCAAATATGGCCAGGCCTTTGCACCGGAGACCCAATCTGTTGTCACCTTCGCCAGCCTTGCGTTTTACTGAATAGTGATGAGTTCGGAGTTGGGAGTTCGGAGTAAAAACCCGTTGTCGAACTCAGAAAAATAACAGGAATGACAAGAATACTATCAATATAGGACATTAGATACTTACTCATTGAAATCTGAGAATTTATCTCTAACATCTAAAACAATTTCCCTAAGAGCCCCCCTCCCCACCGTGGGAGGGGATTCACCCTGTTAGATAGAAGGTTTCTTGAGCAAAGGGAATGAGACGGCAATTTTAGATACACGCTAACTGGATAGGATATGAACCCCAACAAAACTCTTTTTTGGAGCGTCCCCTCTCTTGAATTGCTTCAACAACTTCAAACCACCCCTCAAGGCTTGACGAGCGATGAGGCTCAACAACGACTCTTACGCTATGGATCCAATCTCCTGAAGCCTAAGAAGAAATCGGACGCGCTGACACTTCTGTTAGCTCAATTTAAGAGTCCGATTATTCTCATTCTTATTTTTGCAGCAGGATTATCCTTCTTCCTCCGTAATCCCATTGATGCTACGATCATCCTGGTGATTGTTTTGGTCAGCGGTTTCCTTGGATTCTGGCAGGAACGGGGAGCGGTCAATGCTGTTGAGAAGCTGTATGCAATCGTGCAGATCAGAGCGACGGTGTTTCGCAATGGAGACTCAAAAGAAGTTCCCATCGAAGAGGTCGTCCCAGGCGATATTGTGTTCATCAAGGCAAGCGATGTCATACCTGGAGACTGTCTTCTTCTGGAATCCAAAGACCTCTTTGTCGATGAAGCAACCTTGACAGGTGAAACCTATCCTGTCGAAAAGTCAATCGGCACTTTACCGCCGGAAACACCGCTCAGCCAGCGGACAAACTCGCTCTTTATGGGAACCCATGTGGTCAGCGGGAGTGCCACGGCGGTGGTCATCCAAACAGGGAAGGAGACCGAATTCGGAAAGGTGTCCGAACGGCTGAGACTAAGACCTCCGGAGACAGAGTTTGAGCAT
>CAWHBU010000011.1:0-6971 GCA_963827685.1 uncultured delta proteobacterium
ATACGACGAAGAAGTTGAGGGAACTCTGTGATGTCTGGGAAAAGTACGGAAGCGGTTTGACAAACATGCATGGATCCACTGGAGACATTATTCTTCTCGGGACAACGACGGCAAACCTCCAACCCTGTTTTGATGCATTAACAGAAGTGGGATTCGATTTGGGAGGTTCAGGGTCGGCCCTGAGGACACCCACGGCCTGTATTGGACCCGCCCGATGCGAGTGGACAAATATTAATACTCTTGACCTGGTTCATAATCTGACGATGGAATTCCAGGATGAGATCCATCGTCCGCGGTGGCCCTATAAATCCAAGATCAAAATTTCCGGATGCCCAAATGATTGTGTGGCCGCTATCGCAAGAGCCGATTTTACAATCATTGGCACCTGGAGGGACAGTCTAAAGATCGATCAAAAAGGAGTCAAAGAGTATGTGAAGGCTGGTTTTGATATTAAGGGGCTGGTGGTTGATAAATGCCCCACCAACGCACTCAAATGGGATGAAAAGACGAAGAACCTCAAAGTGATCCCCCAAGATTGTGTCCGGTGTATGCATTGCATCAACAAGATGACCAAAGCCATCCGACCGGGAAATGACAAAGGGGCAACCATCTTGATCGGTGGGAAAGCACCCATCCTAAAGGGGGCAATGCTTTCTTCAGTCCTTATTCCTTTTATGAAAGTGGAGCCTCCTTATACTGAGATCAAAGAACTTATTCGAAAAATTTGGGATTGGTGGGATGAAAATGGAAGAACGAGGGAGAGAGTAGGTGAGCTGATCGAACGGTTAGGAATGAGGAACTTCCTCAAGGCTGTTGGGTTAAAGCCGGTACCACAGATGATCAAAAGTCCAAGGTCTAACCCCTATGTCTTTTTTTAACTAAGGTTGGAGGTTGGGGCCATCTTTCGCCTCAAGCCTCTTGCCTCGAACCTTTAGCATATTTGAGAGGAGGTTGACAATGTCAAAGTCAGATATTGGTCCCCCGAATTTCCAGGAGATGCTCCCTGAGGTCATAAAGAAAAATTATGGCAAGTGGAAATATCATGAAATTCTAAAGCCCGGTGTCATGCGGCATGTCTCTGAAACAGGAGATGATGTCTTTACAGTCAGGGTGGGATCGCCTCGTCTAGTCAGTGTCGATTTTATCAGGGATATTTGTGATATTGCTGATCAGTTTTGTGATGGGCATCTTCGGTTTACCAGTCGATATAACATTGAATTCATGACTCCAAATGAGAAGAATGTGAAGCCCATCATTGAAGCGGCCAAGAAGATCGGACTTCCGGTGGGCGGTACGGGAAACGCCATTTCCAATATTGTTCACACCCAAGGATGGGCTCATTGCCACAGTGCGGCCACCGATAGTTCGCCGATCGTCAAAGCACTCATGGACGAGCTCTATGGTTACTTCACCAGCATGAAACTTCCAGGTAAACTGAGGGTCTCGTTGGCCTGCTGTATCAACATGTGTGGGGCTATTCATTGTTCAGATTTAGCTATTGTCGGAGTTCATACCAAGGTACCAAAGGTTAACCATGAAAAGGTGGGAGCCATTTGTGAGATTCCGACAACCATCGGCTCGTGTCCGACCGGGGCAATTCGACGCCATCCTGACAAAGAAATTAAAAGTGTGGTCATCCGAGAAGACCTATGTATGTACTGCGGAAACTGTTTTACCGTCTGCCCAGCGATGCCTCTTGCCGACGCTGAAGGTGACGGTGTGGCCATTTATGCCGGAGGTAAGGTGTCCAATGCCAGAAAACCCCCCATGTTTTCCCGGTTGATCGTTCCCTACCTTCCAAACAACCCTCCTCGCTGGCCTGAAGTTGTGGACATCATCAAGAAGGTCGTCAAGGTCTATGCCAAAAATGCTCGCAAATACGAGAGAATGGGAGAGTGGATCGAAAGGGTGGGCTGGGAGACCTTCTTCCGGCTAACGGAGATCCCTTTTACCGAGCAACATATTGATGACTTTACTTCTGCGAGGGAAACATTCAGAACAACAACCCAGTTCAAATGGTAGTTCTCCTTGTGGCCCTGTCCCCTGATGGGAGAGGGCCCCTGATTCCCCTCCCCCTTGACGGGTGAGGGCGCGGGTGGGGGTGAAGGTCAAATGAGTGACGATCTGAGAGAATCCATCTTGAAATATTTGGGGACAGTAAGCCAGGCGAAGAACAGGGACGTCGCGAGGGCCATCGGAATTGAAAAAGCCTTGGTCGACAAGGCCATTGCAGAGTTGGCGAAAGAAGGAAAGATTGAATATCGAAGCTTTGGCGGCATCACCTATATAGCTCTCCCTGGTAAAAAAGAGACTTAATAAAATGGTAGGAGGTGATCATTTAGTCCACAGTGATCGAACCTTTGGTTGCCTTCTCATCTCCTCGCCCCAGGGTCACTCGGGTAAAACCATTGTTACGGTTGGATTGTGCAATGCTTTAAAACAACGGGGTTTTTCGATCCAACCCTTTAAGAAAGGCCCCGATTACATCGACCCATCATGGCTTACCTTGGCAGCGGGTCGAAGCTGCCGTAATCTCGATCTCTTTTTAATACCCGAAGACAGGTTGCTCCAATCTTTCCACCGGAGTCGCGAAGGAGTGAACTTAGCTGTTGTCGAAGGGGCGATGGGACTCTATGACGGTTTGGATTCCTATGGGACGACGGCAGAGATCGCCTGTCTCTTGAATCTGCCGATCCTTCTGGTGGTCAATACGAGCAGAATGACAACCAGCATTGCAGCCATGGTAAAAGGATATCAGCTTTTTCAGACGGATATCAAGATCGCAGGGGTGATCCTCAATTATGTTTCCGGCCGCCGGCATGAGGAGAAGCTGAGAGGAGCTGTGGAACAACACTGCGGGATTCCTGTCGTTGGAAGCATCCCTCGTGACCCCGATCTTCTGATCGCTGAAAGGCACTTGGGCCTCATTCCTTCTCCTGAATCCGACGAAGCGATGTCGCTCGTCGAACGTATCGGAAAAAAGTTTGAGTCCTACCTCGATCTGGATGGTATCTTGGCGATTACAAAGGAATTTAGTCCCCCTCGCCCTGTCCCTTTCCCATCAGGGGAGAGGAATGAAGAGAGGGAGGGTCAACTCATCAAGGCCAGGATCGGCATCATGCGTGACCGCGCCTTTAATTTCTATTACCCGGAAAACCTTGAGGCCCTGAAAAAAGAGGGCGCTCAACTCATCTTCATCAATTCACTGAAAGACCGATTACCTTCGGTGGATGGGCTTTATATCGGAGGTGGATTTCCTGAGTTCTTCCTTGAGGATTTGGAAAAAAATCGCGAATTACGAGCGGATATCGCCAATGCGATTGAAGAGGGCCTTCCAGTATATGCGGAGTGCGCAGGTCTCATGTATTTATCCCAGAAGATCCACTGGCAAGGTCGATCTTATGAAATGGTTGGAGTCATTCCCGCTGAGGTTCAACTCTCAGAGAAGCCTGAAGGACATGGCTACGTCATTGTTGAAGTCATTGATGAAAATCCACTTTTCCCAATAGGGTTAAGCATTCGGGGCCATGAATTTCATCATTCCAAAGTATCTATGAAGAACGGGATTAAGTTTGCCTATCAAATAAAGCGAGGGCATGGGATTGACGGTAAAAGGGATGGTGTTTTATATAAAAATATGTTTGCTACTTATACACATTTACATGCGTTAGGGACACCTTGTTGGGCGGAGGCTTTCGTTTCGCTCGCAGCAAGGGAAGGGAAGTTTAGAAGGAGGTAAAATATGGCGGAAGAACGTATGGAGGTGAAATGCCCGGTTTGTGGTAGGGAAATGGAGATAAGCAAGGTAGGAGTCCTTTATGGTGCTGTGGCTGCTAAACCAAGAGCAACGAGTACCCACGGGGACAAGACATATTATTTCTGTTGCAAAGCCTGTAAGAAACAGTTTGATGAGTCACCAGAAAAATTTATCAAAGAGTAGGAGGGAAAAAGATGGCAAAGGCTACGCTTGGCGGAATACAAATCGAAATCGATGAGGATGGTTTCATCCAAGAACCGGATAAGTGGAATAAGGAAGTGGCCGAAGATTTGGCCAAAACTGAAAATGCTTCCCCTATGAGTGAAGAACACTGGAAGTTGGTCAACTATCTCAGGGATTACTACGTCAAATTCGGGATCGCCCCGCCTATCCGCATGGTCGTCAAACAAACGGGGTTCGATCTTAAGTATATCTATAAATTGTTTCCAGGGGGACCGGCAAAGGGAGCCTGTAAGGTAGCAGGGTTGCCCAAACCTACGGGTTGTGTCTGAGAGGCGTATCGGGCATATCGATTATTAAGTTTGATAAATCCTAACAAGCCCTCTTGCTTATTAGCGGTTTTGAGCGGGGGCTTTGTTTACGTAGATTGTTTTTTGATTCTCTTGGGAATAGGTACAAGAGGCAGCAAGAATGAGAATTCTATTGGCAATCGCAACTTATTTTGGATATATCTTCATTATCTTCATGTATTCCATAAAACTGATAAAATATCTTCGTTTACCATTGCACCTAAGATCTGAAGTCTACCCCGTGATCCCTGGAGACCAAACCTCCAAGGAAAGATCCTACTATGAAGATCCCGACTGGTGGACGAGACCTCGACGCCATCATTTGCTTCAGCGTGTATGGTTCCTTTTTAGCGATTATTTCCTCTTAAGGGAATATTTTCGTCGAGACAAGAGTTACTGGTTTTTCCTTTACCCCTGGCATATTGGTTTCATAACGATCATCACCTTCCATATTTTTTGTTTCTTCGGAGCCCTTGCTTCTTTGCTGGGAATCCCTGTTACATATGGATCACCTTCCATTTTTGGAAATGTCATCTACGGTCTAACTTTGGCCACGGGAGTCGTAAGTTTTATATCGGGTCTTTTCGGAAGTATTGGCATATTGATCAAACGATTAACCGATAAGGACTTGAGAAATTACGCTACCCCACAGAACTATTTTACCTATCTCCTCTTGCTGGCCGTTTTCCTTAGCGCTTTGTATTCGTGGTATTTTGATCCTATGTTTTCAGTATATAGGAGCTTCTGGAAGGGCCTGATCACCTTCAAACCGATCAACGTCGAACCTGCAACGGCTTCCCATATCTTACTTTTCGCCCTTCTTCTCATTTATCTTCCTTTCACCCGGTCCCTGCACTATATTACCAGACTTTTTGGTTTCTTATTGATAAGATGGGATGACAAGCCAAACTTAAGAGGAAGTATGTTGGAGAAGAAAGTTGACGAAATGCTAAACTTAAAAACAAACTGGAATGGTCCGCATATTAAACCCGGCTTAACCTGGAAAGAGCTTGCATCCGAGGCGATCGTTCGAGGAAAAAAATAGGTTAGTAAATGAGTATATGTAAGAAAATAGAAGACATCAACCGTGCTAATGACCCCTTGGTCGAGATCGAAAGCACGGATCTGATGCGTCTTCCAAACATTTCTGATAACTCGATTCAGGAGCCGCCCCTCAAAAGACTGACAGAGGAACAAAAACAGCAGTACGAATGCTCCCTGGATGGGTTTGTAGCAATCGGCTTGCCTCGCCCTAAGAGCAAACAGGAAGAAGAGGAGTTTGTAAGGAAATTCCTGAACGGTCTCGAAAAACTGTTTTCCAAAGAAAACAATTGGACTTTCCTCCAACCTCTTGTCCACTCTCTTGAATATTGTGTTAAGTGCCAACTTTGCAGTGATTCCTGTCCGGTCTATGTGGCAAGTGGAAGAAAGGAGATCTATCGCCCTACCTTCCGGCCAGAACTGCTGAGGAGAATTATAAACAAATACATTAAAAAGCAAGGGTCATTGCTTGCAAAGTTGACGCGAAGCGATATTGAACTCAATTTTACTGTCATCGCAAGACTCGCGGAATTAGCTTATCGATGCACACTTTGCCGGAGGTGTGCGCAGGTTTGTCCTATAGGCGTTGACAATGCCCTGGTAAGCAGGGAGATCAGGAAACTCTTCAGTCAAGAAATGGGGATTGCCCCGCGCGAGATTCACGAATTGGGCACGGTTCAACAACTGAAAGCTGGGTCAACCACCGGGATCACCCCACCCGCACTGGAAGATATCATCCTTTTCATTGAGGAAGAGATAAAGGAGAAAACAGGGAAAGAGATAAAAATACCCGTGAATAAAAAAGGTGCTGACGTTCTTCTTCTTCACAATGCGGGAGAATTTATCTCCTGGCCGGAGAATATTGAGGCATTCGCCGTCCTTTTCGACGCTGCGAACATCAGTTGGACCATTTCGAGTGAATTAGGCGGCTACGATGCCGTCAATTATGGTGTTTGGTACGATGACGTTCAGATGGCAAGGATCGCAGTAAAGCATGCCCAGGTAGCCAAAGAACTTCAGGTGAAGAAGATTAACGTAGGAGAGTGTGGACATGCTCATAAGGCGTTTATTGTCACTGCGGACCGGGTGTTAACCGGAGACCTGAATATTCCGAGAGAGAGTGCTCTGCCTCTCCTTGAAGATTTGGTTTGTCGCGATAAAATTAGGATTGATCCAAGTAAAAACAGTTTCCCTGTAACCCTTCATGATCCGTGCAATATCGTGAGGCTCATGGGGATCACGGAGCCCCAGCGAAGGATTCTACGGAAGATATGTCCTCGGTTTAGAGAGATGGAACCCCATGGTGTAGATAATTACTGCTGTGGGGGAGGGAGTGGGTTTGCGATTATGTCCTCTATGAATTTCCAAGATTGGCGGGTCCAGGTTTCTGGCAGGATGAAATTGAAACAGATCCTTGAGGCCTTTCAGGATGTCCCCAATCCCGAAATCAAAAAATATGTGTGCGCACCCTGCTCAAATTGTAAAGGGCAGATCAGAGATCTCTTAAACTACTATAATATCGGAGAAAAATACAATATCCACTATGGTGGCCTGGTGGAATTAATCGTGAACGCTATGGTAGATATTGAAAAGCCATTTATCGAGTGGGAGTGACATTGATCGGTTTTGAAGCTCCCCGGCTA
>CAWHBU010000012.1:0-4194 GCA_963827685.1 uncultured delta proteobacterium
ACACTACCAAGACACTGAGAAAGGTTTGCGATGTCTGGGAGAAGTATGGCAGCGGCCTAACCAATTTTCATGGTTCTACTGGTGATATCATTCTCTTAGGAACAACCACAGCGAACCTTCAGCCCTGCTTTGATGCGCTGACAGAGGCGGGGTTCGATCTCGGAGGGTCCGGGTCAGCCCTGAGAACGCCCACCGCCTGCGTGGGACCCGCTCGATGTGAGTGGACGAACATTAATACCCTCGACCTGGTTCATAACCTGACGATGGAATTTCAGGATGAGATCCATCGTCCACGATGGCCTTACAAATTCAAGATCAAAATTTCTGGGTGCCCAAACGACTGTGTCGCTGCCATCGCAAGAGCGGATTTTACAATCATCGGGACATGGAGGGATAGTCTGAAGATTGATCAAAAAGCAGTTAAGGAATATGTGAAGACTGGTTTTGATGTCAAAGGACTTGTTGTCGATAAATGTCCCACCGACGCCCTCAAATGGGACGAAAAGACGAAGAAACTCAAAGTCATTCCCCAGGATTGTGTCCGGTGTATGCATTGCATCGATAAAATGACCAAAGCCATCCGACCGGGAGTGGATAAAGGGGCCACTATATTAATCGGTGGAAAAGCACCCATACTGAAAGGAGCGATGCTCTCATCGGTGCTTGTCCCCTTTATAAAAATTGAACCTCCCTATACGGAGATCAAGGATCTCATTCGAAAAATATGGGATTGGTGGGATGAGAATGGAAGAACGAGGGAGAGGGTGGGTGAACTGATCGAACGGTTAGGAATGAGGAACTTCCTCAAGGCCGTTGGGTTAAAGCCGGTACCACAGATGATCAAAAGTCCAAGGTCTAACCCCTATGTCTTTTTTTAACTAAGGTTGGAGGTTGGGGCCATCTTTCGCCTCAAGCCTCTCGCCTCGAACCTTTAGCATATTTGAGAGGAGGTTGACAATGTCAAAATCAGATATTGGTCCCCCGAATTTTCGGGAGATGCTTCCAGAAGTCATTGAGAAGAATTACGGAAAATGGAAATATCATGAGATATTGAAGCCGGGAGTGCTTCGCCATGTCTCTGAAACTGGAGACGAGGTGTTTACGGTAAGAGCAGGATCTCCTCGTCTGGTCAGCATCGATTTCATACGGGACCTCTGTGATATTGCCGATAAATTTTGTGATGGGCATCTTCGGTTTACCAGTCGATATAACATTGAATTCATGACTCCAAATGAGAAGAATGTGAAGCCCATCATTGAAGCGGTGAAAAAAATTGGCCTTCCGGTGGGCGGGACGGGAAACGCCATTTCCAATATTGTTCACACGCAAGGGTGGGCCCATTGCCACAGTGCGGCCACGGACAGTTCGCCGATCGTCAAAGCACTCATGGACGAGCTCTATGGTTACTTCACCAGTATGAAGCTCCCGGGTAAGCTGAGGGTCTCGTTGGCCTGCTGTATCAACATGTGTGGTGCTATTCATTGTTCGGATTTAGCTATTGTCGGAGTTCATACCAAGGTACCAAAGGTTGACCATGAAAAGGTGGGAGCCATTTGTGAGATTCCGACAACCATCGGCTCGTGTCCGACCGGGGCAATTCGACGCCATCCTGATAAAGAAGTTAAGAGCGTGGTCATCAGAGAAGACCTCTGTATGTATTGCGGAAACTGTTTTACCGTCTGTCCAGCTATGCCTCTTGCCGACGCTGAAGGTGACGGTGTAGCCATTTATGCCGGAGGCAAGGTCTCCAATGCAAGAAAACCCCCCATGTTTTCCCGTTTGATCGTTCCCTACCTTCCAAACAACCCTCCCCGATGGCCTGAAGTTGTAAATATTATTAAGAAGATCGTCGAGGTCTATGCTAAAAAGGCCCGCAAATACGAGAGAATGGGAGAATGGATCGAAAGGATAGGTTGGGAACAGTTCTTCCAATTGACTGAGATACCTTTTGCCGAACAACACATCGATGACTTTACCTACGCAAGGGAAACTTGGAGAACCACTACCCAGTTCAAATGGTAATGAGGTGACGGTCAAATGAGTGAAGACCTGAAAGAAGCCATATTGAAATATTTGGGAACATTAAGTCAGGCGAAAAACAGAGACGTCGCGAGAGCCATCGGAATTGAAAAGGCCTTGGTCGACAAGGCCATCGCAGAACTGGCGAAAGAAGGAAAGATTGAATATCGAAGCTTTGGCGGCATCACCTATATAGCTCTCCCTGGTAAAAAAGAGACTTAATAAAATGGTAGGAGGTGATCATTTAGTCCACAGTGATCGAACCTTTGGTTGCCTTCTCATCTCCTCGCCCCAGGGTCACTCGGGTAAAACCATTGTTACGGTCGGTTTGTGTCGTGCCCTTAAACAGAAGGGCCTTTCGATCCAGCCCTTTAAGAAAGGCCCCGACTTTATCGACCCGTCATGGCTCACGATTGCGGCAGGAAGAAGCTGCCGTAATCTGGATCTTTTCCTAATCCCCAAAGACAGACTGGTCCGAGCTTTCGGCCAGGCCTGCGATCAGACCGACCTGGCAATTGTCGAAGGAGCGATGGGCCTTTATGATGGATTGGATTCCTACGGGACGACAGCTGAGATCGCCCGTCTTTTGGGCTTTCCGATTCTCCTCGTGGTGAATACAAGCCGGATGACAGGCAGCATCGCCGCGATGGTGAAAGGATATCAACATTTCCAGAAAGGTATCCACATAGCTGGAGTCATCCTCAATTATGTCTCTGGCACCCGTCATGAAAAGAAGTTGAAAGATGCTGTTGACCAATATTGCGGAATCCCTGTCGTGGGAAGTATCCCAAAGGATCAGGATTTTCATATCATGGAACGCCACCTGGGCCTCATTCCTTCATCGGAATCCAGCGAAGCAGAATTATCGGTAGAACGTATCGGTCGTAAAATGGAGTCACAACTCGACCTGGACCAGATAATAACAATTGCACGAAGTTCGATAGCTCCTCAACCTTTGTCAGTTCTGCTGAAGGAGAAGAAAACAAAAAAATCCTTTCTCCCCTTCGGGGAGAGGGTGGGGAGACCTGCTGGTGCGGTAAAAACCAGGATCGGAGTGATCCGGGATTGTGCCTTCAATTTCTACTATCCAGAAAATCTTGAGGCTCTGGTGGACAAGGGTGCTGAACTTGTCTTCATCAATTCGTTCAAGGATCGGTTACCCGACATTGACGGGCTTTATATCGGAGGTGGATTTCCAGAGTTCTTCCTCACGGAGTTGGAAAAAAACCTTAGGTTACGAAGGGATATAGCCAAGGCGATTGAAGCTAACCTTCCGGTATATGCTGAATGCGCGGGCCTGATGTATCTTTGCCGGAGCATTTCTTGGCAAAATCGATCTTACGAAATGGTTGGAGCGATCCCCGCTGAGGTTGAACTCTCTGAGAAGCCCGAGGGACATGGCTATGTGGTGGCCGAAATCATTGTTGAAAACCCACTTTTCCCAACAGGGTTAACCATTCACGGCCATGAATTTCATCACTCCAAAGTATCGATGAAGAATGATCTTAAGTTTGCCTATCAGATAAGGCGAGGGCATGGGATTGACGGTAAAAGGGATGGTGTTTTATATAAAAATATGTTTGCTGCTTATATACACCTACATGCATTGGGGACACCTTGTTGGGCAGAGGCTTTCGTTTCCCTCGCAGCAAACGAGGGGAAAGTTTAAAAGGAGGTAAAATATGGCGGAAGAACGTTTGGAGGTGAAATGCCCGGTATGTGGCAGGGAAATGGAGATAAGCAAGGTAGGAGTCCTTTATGGTGCTGTGGCCGCTAAACCAAGAGCAACGAGTACCCACGGGGACAAGACATACTATTTCTGTTGCAAAGCCTGTAAGAAACGGTTTGATGAGTCACCAGAAAAATTTATCAAGGAGTAGGAGGAAAGAGAAATGGCAAAGACAGCGCTTGGCGGAATAGAGATTGAGATCGATGAGGATGGATTCATCCAAGAACCGGACAAATGGAATAAAGAGGTGGCTGAGGATCTGGCAAAAACCGAAAATGCTTCTCCGATGAGTGAAGAGCACTGGAAGTTAGTCAACTATCTCAGGGATTACTACCTCAAATTCGGGATCGCCCCGCCTATCCGTATGGTCGTCAAACAAACGGGTTTCGATCTCAAGTATATCTACAAGTTGTTCCCAGGGGGACCGGCGAAGGGGGCCTGTAAGG
>CAWHBU010000013.1:0-13133 GCA_963827685.1 uncultured delta proteobacterium
ATCAGAAGGGGTTCGAACCAGAGCTGAAGCATCCTCTTGATGGATGATGATCTTGGCTCCGGTCTTCTTGGCCATCTCTGCGTTTCCCATGATATGGTCCACATGAGAATGGGTGTTGACGATATATTTAATTTTGTTTAAACCATGAGATTTCGCTTCCGCGAGAAGCCTCTTGGCATCATCCGCAGGATCAATGAACAGCCCTTCCCGACTTTCCTCATCTCCAATCAGATAACAGAACACTGCAAAGTTACCCACCTCATATTGTTTAACAACCATCTTCTCCCTCCGCCTCAACGCATCTCCCATTACTATAATTTATGGACTTCTGATCTTCAACTTTTTTTCTTGACAATTTTTTTTTAACCCCATAGACTGGTCGCTACCGTTTATATACTAACTGTTTAGTATGGAAAAAACGAATGAAAAAACTTAACAATAAAAATCTCCAGTCGCAAGAGACCGCAAACCGGATCCTCAATCAGGCCATGAGAATCTTTTTGGAGAAGGGTTACCATGGGACTTCGATTGACGACATCACACAAGCGGCTGGTTTGACGAAAGGAGCCCTTTATTGGCATTTCAAAAGCAAAGAAGATCTTTTAAAAAAATTGATAAGAAAATACGAAAAAAGTTTCTTGGATAATCTGATTCATGCAGTGACGGAGGTGAAGGGTAGGGCTTCTGACAAGTTCGAAAAATATGTCCGCTTTAATTCGGCTTTTGCCTATTATAATCGAGAACTTTGCGTTTCATTTACTACATTAGCTGCAGAACTCGTTGGAGCTCATCACGGAATAGAGCCTGAGATCAGGCGAGTTTACAGGAAGTATCAAAACTTTCTATCAAAGTTGATTCTTCAGGGGAAAAAAGAGAAAAGTTTTAGGAAAGAGATCAATGCAGTCTTGGCTGCGCTTATCGTCATTGCCTTTCACGACGGAATACTGCTCCAATGGTCGATGAACAGAGAGAAGATCGATGGAGAGGCCTATGTGAATACGTTCAAAAAAATCATGCTCAATGGCATGATGGCGTAGCTCAGGGAGGAAGGAATGGATTTTGAACTGACGAATCGGCAAAAGCAGATCTGTCGGGCCGCTCGGGAGTTTGCGGAGGGGGAGTTTCCTGGGATCGCTCGAGAATACGACCGCCGGGAGGAGTTCCCGCGAGACCTTTGGAAGAAGGCTTGCGAACTGGGTTTTATCGGCGTTTTTATCAAGAAAGAATATGGAGGCCTCGGATTAGGCTTCCTTGAATTTGCCATGGTGATGGAAGAATTTTGGAGAGTGGATCCTGGCTGTGGGAATATTCTGCTCACAGCATTTGGCTCTGAATTGATTCAGCTTTATGGCACCGAGGAACAGAAGAAGAAGTACCTTCCTCCTCTCACCAGGGGAGAGGCGATTATGGGGACGGCCATTACAGAGCCTGATGCAGGGAGCGATATCCTCTCCATTTTGACCGCAGCAAGAAAAGATGGGAATGACTATGTGATCACCGGATCGAAGCAATTTATTACAAATGGAAGTATTGCCAGCCATATCGTGGTATTCTGTTTAACTCATACCGAAGCGGAATCGAGGCTCAAGAGGTTCGGAACGATCGTTGTGGAAACAGATCGTCCGGGATTCGGGGCGGTGAAGTTAACCGGAAAGCTGGGGATTAGGGCCTCTGATACGGCAGAGATCAGGTTGAGCGATGTGAGGGTTCCGAAAGAGAACCTGATCGGAGGGAAAGAGGGAGAAGGTTTTCCTCAAATTATGCAGCTCTTTAACATCAATCGTGTCATTGCTGCTTCGCAGGGCGTGGGGGTGGCCCAAGGGGCGCTGGAGAAGGCGATCAAACATGTGAAGGAGAGAAAACAGTTCGGACAACCCATTGGTGCCTTTCAAGCCGTCCAATTTAAGATTGCGGAGATGGCCACATGGGTAGAGGCTGCAAGGGCTCTCACCTATAAAGCGGGATGGATGATTGATCACGGGAAGGTGGACCCCAAACTGATTTCGATTGCTAAATATTTAGCTGGAGAGATTGGAGTCAAAGTGGCCAATGAGGCCCTTCAGCTCCACGGTGGATACGGGTATATCGCGGATTATGATATTGAGCGTTTCTACAGGGATGCCAAGATCGTTGAGATCTACGAAGGGACGAAAGAGATCGAAAAAAATACCATCGCCCGGGAGCTATTGGGGAGGCTATAAGAGAGTGACACCAAATCCCAGACTGCGGCAGTGTTTGGCATTTGACATTCTTTATTGAGGAGTTTGAAAGTATGGACTTTGAGCTCACGGCGGAACAGAAGGATATCAAAAAGGCGGCCCGAGAATTTGCAGAGGGAATGTTTCCAGAGGTTGCAGAAGAATGTGACCTCCATGAGACATTTCCAAGAGCACTCTGGAAGAAGGCTTGTGACCTTGGATTCATTGGGGTCTTTATTGACGAAGCCTATGGAGGGCCGGGCCTGGGTTTTCTGGAGCATGCCTTCATCGCTGAGGAGTTCGCCCGGGTGGATGCAGGCTGCGGGACTATCATCCATACGACCTTGGGTTCTGAATTTATTCTTTTGTTCGGTAGAGAAGAGCAGAAGAGGGAATATCTTCCTCTCTTACCAAAGGGAGAAGCCATCATGGGAATGGCCATCACCGAACCGGACGCCGGAAGTGATGTGGCCTCCGTTTCTACCGTGGCTCGAAGAATGAAGGATCATTATGTGATCAGTGGGAATAAAATGTTTATTACGAATGGGAGCATTGCCGATTTCTTGGTCATCCTCTGCCTCACCAATGAAAATGAGGAAGTGAAGCCCAAACGCCATAGTGCCCTGATCGTCGAGAAAAGTCGAAAGGGATTTGAAACCAGTCAACTGAAGCGAAAATTAGGAATGCGGGCTTCGGATACGGCAGAACTCCATTTTTCAGATGTGGAGGTCCCTTTAGAGAATCTGGTAGGGGAAAAAGAAGGAGAGGGATTTCACCAGCTCATGGCTGTTTTCAATAGAACGCGAGTCACGGTGGCCTTCCAGGGGGTGGGGATTGCCCAGGGAGGATTGGAAAAGGCCATCCAATATTCAAAGCAGAGAAAACAGTTTGGAAGACCCTTAGGAAGTTTTCAAGGGATTCAGTTCAAATTGGCCGAGATGGCAAGCTTGGTCGAAGCCGCAAGAGCCCTTTGTTATCAGGCAGGCTGGATGGTGGACCACGGAAAGATTGATCCCAAACTGATCTCGATGGCGAAATGGTTTTCGGGGGAGGTGGCTGTTAAAGTTATCGATGAGGTGGTTCAAATCCACGGCGGGTACGGTTATCTTGGGGAGTACGGCATTGAACGGCTTTATCGAGACGCCAAACTCGTGGAGATCGTCGAAGGGACCAAGGAGATTGAAAAGTTGATCATCGCCCGAGAAATACTCGGGAGGTGACGAATTCCTGTGCTGCACGGGTTAGAGGCTCCACAGAGAGGGCCTAATGATTCGAAAGGAAAAGACCGTTTTTAAAAAAATCATCTTTGAAAAAGAAGAAGGGATTGCAGTGATTCGATTCAATCGGCCTGAGGTGATGAATGCATTTGATATGGAAACTGTGGAGGAGTTGATCAAGGCAATCGGTCGTATTCGGAATGACGATGATACGAAAGTTTTAATTATTACAGGAACTGGGAAAGCCTTCTGCGTTGGGGTCGATTTAACAACCGTAAAAGGAATCCATACGGATCAAGGGACCAAATTCCTAAAAAGGGGCCATCAGATCATCTTGAATTTAGTCACCCTTGAAAAACCCATTATCGCCGCCATTAATGGTTATGCGTTCGGAGCCGGCTGGAACCTTGCGTTGGCTTCCGACATGATCATCGCATCAGACGATGCGAAGTTTTCTCAATCTTTCGTCAAAATCGGATTAGTGTCAGATATGGGAGGGATGTATTTTTTACCAAGATCCGTTAGTTTAAACAAGGCCAAGGAATTGATGTTTGTCGGCGAGACAATAGATGCAAAAGAAGCTGAAAGAATCGGGATGGTCAATAGAGTGGTTCCCAAAGATGGCCTGGAAAGGGTTGCAAAGGAGTTGGCGAAAAAAATAGCTCTGGGGCCATTGGAACCCATCGGATTGATGAAAAAGATATTAAATCAATCTGCTTATCTCGATCTCCCCTCTTTGCTGGAATTGGAAGCTCAGGCTCAGGAAATATGTTCTCAGACAGACGATCATAAAAGAAGGATAGAGGCATTTTTGGAAAGAAGAAAAAAAACTTTAAAGAAAGGCAAAAGGTGAAGAGGATGGGAGATGTTGTGATTGTGAGTGCGACGAGGACACCGATTGGGGATTTTGGCGGATCATTGAAGGAGGTCTCTGCAACTTCTTTGGCAATCGCTGTCATTCAATCTTCTCTCCAACGGGCTGGTATCGAAAAGAAGGTGGTGGAGCAGGTGATTATGGGAAACTGTTTTGAACCCCTGGATCAGAATGTGGCGAGAATTGCTGCGGTCAAGAGCGGGCTTCCTCTTGAAACGCCTGGCTTCACCATAGTGGTCAACTGCGCTTCCGCGATGCAGGCCATCATCTGCGGTACCCAGGCGATTCGAGATGGCGATGTGGATGCGGTCATCACCGGCGGAGTCGAAAGCATGAGCATGCTCCTTATATATTAACGACGACCCGTTGGGGTCAGCGTCTTCAGCATGGACAATTGATTGATATGCTATGGAAAGCCATGCAGGAGTATCCTATCGGAGCCGGCATGGGATTGACGGCGGAGAACCTGGCTGAGAAGTATGGGATTTCGAGGGAAGAACAAGATAAGTTTTCATTGTTAAGTCAACAAAGAGCTTCTAAAGCCGTTCGAGAAGGAAGATTTAAGGACGAGATTACGCCTGTCTCGATTCCCCAGAAGAAAGGAGAGGCGAAAATTGTCGATACGGATGAACATCCAAGGCCTGATGTGACCTTGGAGAAGTTGGCTAAGTTGCCTCCCGCCTTTAAAAAAGATGGGACCGTAACGGCAGGCAATTCATCAGGGCTCAATGATGCGGCAGCCGTGACGGTTCTCATGTCTAAAGAAAAAGCGAAAGAGGTGGGGCTAATGCCACTGGCCAAAATATTGGGTTATGCGATCGTGGGTGTGGATCCATCCTATATGGGTATCGGGCCTGTTCCAGCAACCAAGAAAGTATTGAGCAAAACGGGTCTTTCCCTCAAGGATATCCAGCTTATCGAGATCAATGAGGCTTTTGCCGCCCAGTATTTATCCTGCGAAAGAGAGTTAGGTTTCAACAGGGATATTGTCAATGTCAATGGCAGTGGGATTGCCTTGGGCCATCCTGTAGGGGCAACAGGATGTCGTCTGGTGGTGACCCTGATTCATGAGATGGCAAAGAGAAATCTAACCTTGGGACTTGCCACCCTTTGCGTCGGAGGGGGGTTGGGCTTCGCCATGGTCATTGAGAGGGGGTGATAGGAGCAATTTTAAAAAGGAAGGATCGTGTGATCGCTTAGCGCACTCATTACTATTTTGAAAGGAGGCTCCGTATGAAAAAAAGGGTCAAAAGAGAGGTTAATCGGCGAGAATTTATAAAAGGAATGGGCGCATTGGGAGCTGCTGTTACTTTCTCTGGGTTTCCTCGCTTAGCCCATTCTGCAGAAGAAGTAAAATTTGGTGTCGTTGAACCTTTGACCGGTCCTTTGGCTCCCCTGGGGTTGAGTGATCGAAGAGGCTATGAACAGGCAGTGGATGAGATCAACGCTGCCGGTGGAATCAAATCATTGGGGGGTGTGAAGTTAAGTATGATGCTTGGGGATAGCGAAGGAAAACCGGAGGTAGGAATGGCAGAGACGGAAAAACAGATTCAAAAAGGTGCCGTTACCATCTTTGGAGCTTTTCAAAGCGCTGTCGTTTTTGCCACCACCCAGGTAGCTGAAAAGTTTAAAACCCCGTTCATCGTAGGGATTGGCGTGGCTGAAGCGATCACACAGCGTGGATTCAAGTATACCTTTAGACCTATTGCTACCGATGCATGGCATATTCGGGATGAATATGAGTATTTGGCCTATATTCAGAAAAAAAAGGGGATTAAGATAAAGAATATTGGGATATATTATGACGATACCCTTTGGGGTCAATCCAGTGCAAAAGCCTGGAAAAAATTGGCAGCGGAGAAAGGGTATTCCATTGTAGCCGATCTCCCTTATCCTCACGCCACCTCAGACATGACGGGTGTGATTTCAAAACTAAAGGCCGCTAATCCCGATGTGGCCTTAACCGTTGCCTACATTTCTGACGCCATTCTCGCGACAAGAACGATGAAGGATTTTGACTTCAACACACAGGCCATCATTGGCATGGGTGGAGGACATCAAGATAATGCCTACATTCAGGCATTAGGGAAATTGGCAGAATACGTCTCCGTGTCTGAGAACTGGGAAAATGACCTAAAGATTCCTGGGGTCAAAGAGGCCAATGAGAATTATCTGAAGAGGAATGGGGTTGAGATGGACTGCGTTGCCTCTATGTGCTACACGTGTGTTTATGTGCTGAAGGATGCCCTTGAGAGAGCAGGATCAACGGATCGTGAAAAAATACGGGAAGCGCTTACGAAGACCAATTTGAAGCCAGGAGAAAAAGGGAACATCCAACCTTGCGCCATTATCTTTGGCGAGGACGGGCAGAATAAAGATGCGAGAACAGTTATTGCTCAGATTCAAAATGGCAAACGTCGTTCGATTTTCCCCGAGGAGTATGCTGCCAGCAAACCCATTTGGCCGATGCCCAAGTGGAAAGATCGTAAATGATCTTATTTGACAAATATCGGAAAAGGTAGGGATGGATACAAACATCTTGATTCAAGCGATCATCAGCGGACTTCTCATGGGGGGAGTCTATGCACTGGTCGCAGTCAGTCTGAACCTGATCTTTGGGGTGATGAAGATCATCAATTTTGCCCATGGCGCTTTTATGATGCTTGGCATGTATTTCACTTATTGGGTTTCAATCTTTTTGGATATCCATCCCTATCTTTCACTATTCATAAGTATGTCTGCTCTCTTCGTAATTGGCTTCCTTATCCAATATGGTCTGATCAATCGAATCATGGAAGCCCCTGAACACAATCAACTTCTTTTAACCTTAGGGATCGCCCTTTTCCTTGAGAACTTGGCTCTATTCCTATGGAGCCCGAACTATCGGATGTTACAGGTGACTACCTTAGCAGGAGCCATGCATACACACAAGTTGATGTTCAGTACGCCTCGGATGATCGCTTTTGGGGCCGCTCTTGCCATGACCTTACTGCTCTACCTCTTCTTGACCAAAACCGATTCTGGAAAAGCAATTCGGGCTATTTCCCAGGATCGGGAGGGAGCACATGTGATTGGAATCAATATGAAGATTATATATTCCGTTGCTTTTGGAATCGGATCGGCCTGTGTCGCTGCTGCAGGCACCATGATCACCCCTTTTTTCTATATCACCCCTACGGTGGGATTGGTCTTCGTCATCACAGCCTTTGTGATTGTGGTCCTGGGTGGGCTGGGAAGTTTCTGGGGAGCATTTTTTGGAGCCCTGATCGTGGGAATCGCAGAATCTTTGGGAGAAGTTCTGCTCCCGGGCTCCTTGAAGCAAGTGCCCATCTATTCCATCTTCATCCTCACTCTTCTGCTCAGACCAAAAGGGTTGTTCGGGAAAAAGCATGTCTAAGAACGGAATTCCAAAGATACTTTTCTTTTGGTTCGGCCTTATTTTGATCACCGTCCTGCTGCCCTTTCTACTCCCCTCCTATTTCGTCCACGTTCTCATTATGATTCTCTTCTACGGATATTTGGGAACGAGTTGGAACATCTTGGGAGGATATGCTGGCCAGTTTTCTTTTGGACATGCGGCCTTCTTTGGGATCGGGGCTTACACCTCGACATTGGCCTTCGTCAATTGGCAGATCAGCCCATGGATCGGAATGGTTTTTGGGGGCCTTCTCGGAATGCTATTAGGGCTGTTGATCGGCTCTCTTTGCTTCCATTACGGGCTGAGAGGTCCTTACTTTGCCTTGGCGACGTTGGCCTTCGCTGAATTGTTGCGTTTGATCTCTCTCAATCTGGATCTGACCGGGAAGGCGATGGGCATCCTCATTCCACTTAAAGGGAATGCTCCCCTCTCTTTTCAGCATGAATCAAAGATTTTCTACTATTTTGTGATCTTACTAATGTTGATCGGTGCCCTTTGGGTGACGCTACGTATTGACGGAGGGAAGATCGGCGACTATCTTGCTGCCATCCGGGAGGACGAAGATTCAGCCGAGGCTATAGGGGTGAACACATTTGCATACAAGCTTTTGGGGATCTTGATCAGTGGCTTTCTCACCGCCCTGGGGGGAACGTTCTATGCCCAGTATTTCCTTTACATAGACCCACCGGTCACGTTCGGTGTCGGCACCTCCATTGAAATTTTTTTAAGGCCCATTGTCGGAGGCATGGGAACCGTGTATGGTCCCATCATCGGGGCCTTGGTGCTGGGCCCTTTGGGCGAGGTGACTCGGGGAATATTGGGTGGTTACCACGGGGTCCATCTGATGATTTACGGGGCCATTTTGGTTGGCGTGATAATCTTCCTCCCCAAAGGGATCTATGGATGGCTTGATGGTTTCATCAGGGGACATACGAGGTAAAGAGGATGCCATCCTTAAAAGTAGAAAATCTGTCCAAGTCATTCGGTGGTTTGATGGCGGTCAATCACGTGTCATTCCAGGTCCGAGAAGGGGAGATTCTGGGTTTAATCGGTCCAAATGGATCAGGCAAAACCACCCTATTCAATCTCATCTCTGGTTTCTTCGCCCCTGACACAGGAAGCATTTATTTAGGAGATGAGCGTTTAGTCGGCCTCAAACCCCATCAGATTTGCAAGAGAGGCATTGGCAGGACTTTCCAGATTGTCAAACCCTTTTCTAATTTAAGCGTGATGAGGAATGTAAGGGCTGCGGTTTTCAATCGGGAAACGGAGATCTCCAGGGCAAACCGTCAATCTGAGAGTTTGCTTGAATTTGTGGGTCTTTGGTCAAAGAGAAAGGAACTTGCAGGCAGTCTCACCTTGGCAGAACGGAAACAGTTAGAATTGGCCAGGTGTTTGGCCACGCAACCCAGATTTCTCCTGCTGGACGAGGTGATGGCTGGTCTGAACCCTGTCGAACAGAAGCAGATGATCGAGTTGGTCATCAAGATCGGGGAGGGGGGGATCACCATCATCGTGATTGAACACACCATGCAAATCATCATGACCATATCGGATCGGATAATCGTCTTATGCTTTGGAGAGATGATTGCTCAGGGAGTACCTCAAGAAGTAGCCAAGGATCCCAATGTCATCAAATCCTATTTAGGGGAGAAATATACCTTTGCTTGATGTCAAACAAATTTCTGGAGGATACGGCGACATTCAAATCCTCCATCAAATTTCCCTGAATATCGAAAAGGGAGAGATGGTATCTGTGTTAGGGGCAAACGGGGCTGGGAAGACGACTCTGCTTCTTACACTCTCAGGAATTCTTCGGCCTACGGAGGGGGAGATTTATTTCTTAAATGGGCGGCTTGATGGTTTAGAGCCTCACCTCATTGTTCAAAAAGGAGTGATCAGGATCCCTGAAGGGAGAAAGATTTTTCAAGAAATGACCGTGCTTGAGAATCTTGAATTGGGGGAGCTATATCAGGACAGCCAAACGATATCGGAAGGAGAACCTGTCTAAGGTTTTTGTATTATTCCCTCGCCTTGAGGAAAGGAAGAATCAATTCGCAGGGACACTCAGCGGTGGAGAACAGCAGATGTTAGCCATCGGAAGGGGACTGATGACCCTCCCCCAGATACTCATGTTGGATGAACCTTCTTTAGGTCTGGCTCCTTTGATCGTCATGAATCTCTTTGAAGTGATCAAGGGGATTAACCAAGAGGGGACGACAATTTTATTAGTAGAGCAGAACATGCAGCTTGCCCTGTCTACCGTTCAAAGGGGATACGTCCTTGAGAACGGCAGGATCATTTTGGAAGGGAAGAGTGAGAATCTATTGAAGGAAGATTACATGAGAAAAGCCTATCTGGGGATTTAGATGCATTCCGTGGAGATGAGGATGAAACACCTGAGTAGCAAGATGGGTTGGGAGATCATGGAGGAGGAATGGTCTGATTTTAAAGGGAGAATTTTTAAAAATAGGCCGAAGAATCTCATCCAAATGTTGGAGAATACCGTCAGCCGATCCTCCAACCTCATAGGATTTATCCATAATGATCAGAAATTGACCTTTAAGGAGTTTAATCAGATCGTAAATAGAATTGCAGCGGGGTTACAAAAATATCATGTCAAAAAAGGAGATCGTGTTTCTCTTCTCTTAGGGATCGGTCTGGAATTCCCTTTATGTTTCTTTGCATTAATGAAATTAGGTGCGATCGCAGTCCCTTTAAATACACGATTCAAAGGTGAAGAATTATCTTATGAGATCAATGATTCCGGAAGCAAAATGCTCATTGTTGATCAAGAATATTGGCCATCGATTGAGGCCGTCCAAAATGATTTAAAAACCGTTGAGAAAATATTCTTCAATGGGCCAGATCTTCCCAAAGGCGTTCTTCCTTTTGTTGAGTTGAGGGAGAACCCAGAAGGGAAATTTCAAAGAATCGTCTTAAACGAAACAGATGATGCAATCATTATGTATACTTCGGGTACGACAGGGAAACCCAAGGGGGCCATTTTATATCACCGGAGTCTTATCGCAACGGCAATGCATATCAGTGATTTTTTCGCTTACGAGCCTGAAGATCGAGTCATCTGTGTTGTCCCTCTTTTTCATATCACGGGCCTCGCCCAGATTATGCTTTCCCATATTTTCAGCGGCATCCCTTGTGTCTATGTGAGAACGTTCAAGGTCAAAGATTTTTTGGAAATCATGTCTTCCGAGAAGATTACTAGGAGCATTAGCGTGATTAATATCCTTTGGTTGATGATTAATCACCCTGAGTTCGTCCATTATGATTTTAGTTCTTACAAAGGTGCCATGTGTGGTGGGTCGCCCGCCACAGAAGAGATGGTCAAAGGGATTCTGAATAAACTCCCTCATCTTAAATTGAGCATCGGTTATGGTTTAACAGAGAGTGATGGGATTGCCTCAACAACACCCTATGAGGACGCCCTTCGAAAAATTGAGGCGGCAGGTAAGATTCTCCCACTGGTGGATGCAAAAATTGTGGATGAAGAAGGAAAAGAATTACCCCCGAACAGTGTTGGTGAGATTGTTCTGAGAGGCCCAACCGTCACGAAGGGATATTGGGAGAAGCCCGAGGCGACGAAGGCCACGATCGTCGATAGTTGGCTGCGTACAGGCGATATTGGAAAATTGGACGACGAAGGATACATCTATATCCTTGATCGCAAGAAGGATATGATTAATCGAGGAGGGGGAAAAAAAGATATTCTCTCTGAAGTTGAGAATGTGATATCTAGAAATTCGAAAGTGTTAGAAGTAGCCGTTGTGGCTGTTCCTGATAAATTTTTGGGTGAAGCCGTGAAAGCTGCGATCGTATTAAGGCCAGGACAAACTGCAGACGAGGAGGAGATTAAGAATTTCTGTTCTCAACACTTGGCAGATTATAAAGTTCCCAAGTACGTAGAATTTTTGGATCTGCTACCCAGAAATCCAGCAGGCAAAATCATGAAGGGAGATCTTAGATATATTAAAGAGTAAGATGATGATAAGGATTCAAGGGGCAATGGGTCAAGGATTCGAGTGACACTATAGAAATGCGTGGACACCGTGAAGAATCCGCCGGAAATCGGATAAGATGTAAAAACCAGGACTTAACCTTACCTATACTGTCATGTCAGGTGGAAACTTCTTCCTCCTGCTGTAATAAATGATCGATGGGATCTATTAACAAGTGTAGATTTCAAATGGTATTGGGTGGGCCGGAGCTATTTCATCAATGGACCATTTATGGAAAATTGAGGGTTGAAAAAGGTATTCTAACAGAATAAAACTCAGGATTATTCGATAATGGAGATTCTACCATTTAGCACATCACATCGAAAGATGGCATACCCATTGCGTATGAACGTAGCGGCAAAGGACTACCGTTAGTCTTGATACACGGCGCAGCTGCTGATCATACACGTTGGACGCCGATCCTTCCGGAACTAGAAAAACATTTCACGGTTTACGCTGTAGATCGCAGAGGTCGCGGTCAGAGCGGGGATGCGGAGCCCTATACCATAGAGCGTGAATATGAAGATGTGGTTGCAGTCATTGATTCAATTCCTGGTCCAGTGAACCTGCTTGGGCATTCCTATGGTGCTGTATGCTCTTTGGAAGCTTCTCTTAAGACGTCCAATCTTCGAAAGCTCATTTTATATGAACCTCCAGTACATACGGATGTTAAAAAAAATTACCCTCCCGATGCCATAGACATAATTAACTCATATCTGGAGGTTGGAGAACGCGAGAAAGCCTTGCTCATTTTTCTGCAAGAGATCGTCGCGATCCCTCAGAATGAAATTAATATGCTAAAATCCCTTCCCAGTTGGTCTTCTAGGGTATCTGCGGCTCACACTCTTTCCCGCGAGGAAGCAAGTGTAGACTCCTACATTCTTAAACCTGAACAGTTTTCCCATATGGAAACACCCACTTTGCTTCTTCTTGGGGGTGACAGTCCTTCATTCTTTAGAGCTGCGATCCAAACTCTAAAAAAATCTATTCTTAATAGTAGAATTGCAATTATGTCCGGACAACGGCACGCAGCAATGGACACCGCTCCAGAACTATTTTTAAGTGAGGTTATACGGTTCCTGAATGAGAAAAGATGATTGAGCAGTTTAACCCCCAACTTCGCATGTTTTGGAGTTGGTGGCTCCACGCGGTGCGTCATCGACGCCACGCTCTGCCAAAATCGAAGGCTTCACTATTGAACTGTGGTTTACGATTAAACTTTATTTCTGCTGCTTAGGCTATCTTATATAGCACGTGCGGATTTAATGAAAAAAGAGATTTTTCTTGGTTTAGAAAGACGAGGGGGAGATCGCACTGATGAAACTTGAAAGAGACCTTTATGCCTACCTCTGGCAGAGTGTTTATGAAAATAACTGCAACACCTATATGATCCGCGGAGAGGTGACGGTT
>CAWHBU010000014.1:0-10106 GCA_963827685.1 uncultured delta proteobacterium
GCCATTTAAAAGGGTTGGACCATCCACCCAGGAACGTACTTGAACAACTTCGTAGAACATGAGAGGAACAGAGGCAAACCCTCCCCCAAAGGCAAACAGATCTATCCTGAACATGAGCGCAGCAAGATTGAAAAGCGTTCGGTCTAGGAGATAAAGCAATCCAAATCCTATGCCTGTAGCTAATAATAATAGAAAGAGAGATTTTGGAGCATGTGCCTTATCCTTGGGATTCACTACGGAAGGATGAGGTTGTTTGGCATAAAGTACCACCCCTAAAAAGGCGGCCACAATAATGACCAGGATGGGATTGACCTTCAATCCAAATAGACCCGCAGCAATCAGCGCATTGATAACATTTTTCCAATTTTTAATGGAGTTCCTGCCAAAGGATAAGGTGGCGTTGGCAACAACAGCGACAACGATAGCCTGAAGTCCGTTAAATGCGGAAACGACAGCAGGCAATGTATGGGTTCGGGCATAGAGGGCTGACAGGATCAGCATAAATAGAAATGCAGGCAAGCCAAATCCTATGAAACTTGCTGCAGCGCCCGCCACTCCCCTCGCTCTTAAACCTACGTAGGCAGACATTTGCATCGCCGTCGCCCCAGGGATCGTCTGACAAAGGGCGACTCCATCGTGAGCGGATTGATCGTCGAGCCAGTGTTTCTTTTCAACGGCCATCTTTCGAATGTAAGCCACCATTGCCGGACCACCAAATGCGGTAGCGCCCAGTCTTAAAAATGAACTGAACAACTGGATTAACGAAGGGTTTGGATTAGGGTGTTGATATTGGGACTGTTCCATCAAGCAATCCGCTTTAACAATTATAGTATACCAAAACTCCTCTATCGATGCTTCCTTGATTTCATATCATCGCTTGCTCGTTTAACGGTCCTCTTAAGTAATCCCCCATCCATTGTCTTGATCAGAACATCGGTGTTGGCACAGTGCCCCATCCGCTTCCTGTTGGCGTATCGCGTATTTGAAGAATCTCCCCTGTATGGAGGTGTATATCTACGAAGAAGAGGGGCTTCCGCGTGATATTGATGTCGAAATCATCAAATGGGGATGTGAGGTCTTTATTACCCGCAGATAGTTCGATGAAGATGATCCTTCGTTTCATCGATGGGCTGTCGTGCATGCTTGGATTGTGAGCTTGCATTCCCGGGTGATGAGCGTGCCCTTCCGTCAGATGAGCGAAGGGATGGAATATGTACTCAGTAATCATACCGATGGTTTTATGCTGCTCGAACAACTTCCACTCCTCACCTGTATGAGCGATCATACCCTGCATCACATAGTCAATCGGAATGAAATAGGCAAGTAGACGATGCCCTTTGTTATTTTCCATCAATTGCAACTTTGAGGCAATGGCAGGATTCTGAAGCACGGAAGGAAGAAGTTGTTTTGCCGTCATTAGATCTTCTTTTGTAATGGTGATCACATCAACACGGTTGACTTGCTCTAATGGAAGATGATGAACAGTATAGGCTCGCAAGATGAAACCGCTCCCTACGATAACAACAAGGAGTACCAGAAAGATGACAATGGCTTTTCCGATGCTCAGACGTTGTTGCGGCATTGGATTCCCTATGAATGCTCTCTCAATGAAATGCGGGAGGAACATTCCCGTCCGATTCATATAAGCAATATAGCTCTCCCCAAAACGATTGATCATCCGACGCTCCTCGTCTTTAGCAAGGAGGTAATACAAAAAGAGCATGACCGCAAAAAGCGCCAGCGTCAGAAATCTGGGCCACATGATAGCCAGTCCCAAAGCTGCCAACCCAAGTCCGAGGTATTGAGGATGGCGAATAAGGATATATAATCCTTTTGTGGCAACACCCTTCTTCAGCAACTTGCCCAGATATACCTGTCCAGCGCAAACGAGAAATATGAGCATCCCACCCACAAAAAAAACAGATCCTAAAATACGAAGTACCGTCAATGCCTCATTTGGTGGAACGACCATATGAGGAAGAAAGAAAGCCGTTAACCAGCGAGTCATCCACGATTGATTCAGAGCGAGTAGAAATGGGTTGAATGCCGCATAGAAAAAGAACGCAAAAGGACTGATCATGATGGCAATTTCAAAAGCCACAATGAACGATAAGAAAATAGCGCTGATCCATGCAAACCTTTTGCCTCTATTGCTGTTTGATCTTCCTTGTACCATTTTAGAAAAACTCCTTTCTATTAGGGGTGCCAAGATTTCGAAGATTTCCTATATCAACTCAATTTACAATATTTGTATCTCCATTTCACCGCTCTTCGCTTTTTGAGTTGTTGCGGAACCCAGGGCGCTTCTGCAAGGGACCTCAGGACCTTACATGAAACCTTAGCTCCTTACAGGCGCGCGCTCAAGGTTCGACAACAACGTGAAGTGTGTAACGTGGGCCGCCTTGGAGCTGTGCGTCGATCTCGGCAATGCCGGACACCGGGCCGCCCGTGACGGAAAAACGTACAATGCCTAACCGGGCAAAGCCCGGGCCAAAACGTTCCGGCTTGAGTGTGACAGCGACCCCGCGCCGCACAACCGTTCCGATCGGCGTTCCATCGCTGAGGATCTCCAGGTTTTCATTGGTGCCGAGACTCAGATCAATGGAGGAGCGGGCCTTATCGGGCAAATTGATTAAGAGGTCAATAGGCAGCGGTGCGGCCTGGCCCGCCTTCACATGCTGCCAATCCTCATTTCGACCCTCGTGAAGTTGGTTGTAGGCAGCGACGATCGGCACCGGCTTTGAAGTAATGTGGACGACGGCATGCGTGGTCCCAGACAATTCTCCGGCATCCGAGATTTTGATCGTGATTGGATAGTCTCCTTCCCGCAAAGGGTTGAGCGGACCCCAACGCAGGTGAATCGCCTTCAAGCCTGGGCGCTCCGGTGGGCCGACGGGGAAGGCCTCTTTTAGTTTGAGAAAGATGGTACGTGGGTCCGTAGGATCCAGCCCTACGGCAAAGGGTACGGGCGCGGCCTTCTGCGGCCAGCCGTAGAGGAGGACAGCCTCTGGATGGATACCCAGCTTCGGTGTAAACGCCGGCGGGAATGTGAAGCGGAAAGTTGCGCCGGCCGGTAGGGCATACCCCGATTCAGCCGGGTTGGATGACTTATCGAAG
Source organism: uncultured delta proteobacterium (assembly GCA_963827685.1). Classification (GTDB taxonomy): domain Bacteria; phylum Desulfobacterota; class BSN033; order BSN033; family UBA1163; genus UBA1163. Next base: position 3,118 of record CAWHBU010000014.1, read on the forward strand.
ACGACCCACGCCTCGAACGGGTATCCGGCTGCGAGCCCCTGGCTCGTCATCGGCTGGTATTCGATGGTCGCCTCCGGTGGACTCGCCATGACAGTTGTAGCCAAAAACACAACGGTCATTGTACTGAATAACAATATGTAAATCTTCCTCATGCTATACCTCCTGTAAATACTCCTATAATAACAAAAAATTTTTCTAAGTGAAAAAAAGGGGGGAACGGCCTCATATACTAAGATGAACGCTGGTATACAAATTCCTCAAAATTTCAGCCGGCTTCATCCGGACGGTCCACCTTCCCATCACATAACTCACCAGTGCGCCTGCTGCAAGAGACAAGGCCATCGAGATCGCCCTCAGACTGGCTGATACGCTTACCGGAAGCCGAATAACCCGAGAAGCGGCTTCTGCATCCTTGGCAAATGCAGGCAAAAGATTTACCTCCCGGGGGGTTGATACGGGAGCCCTGTTAAAAACCAAAATAGTACCTCACTCTGAATTCTATCCTGTAATCGTTTTGCTTTTCGCCGAAATCGGTTCCTTTATGTCCGACCAGGGCCATTCCTTTAAGTCGGAATTCCCAGTTCTTGAAGCCCTCGTACAGAAGCTCGGGAGAAATGGAAAAACTTCGGTCATCGAGATTCATAATCGTGGTGATGGCGGGTGTAAAGTAAAGTATATTGAAAGGTTCTTTTTGACTGATCCGCAAGTAAAGGTAGTCTTTTCCTGGATTCATTCCTCCATAGTTGCCCAGGAACAGGGTCTCGGCCTTTATGACCTGATTATTCTTCCCAGTGGATTGGAATGTATCAAAGGCCCTGTGTGTGAATGAAAAAAAATCCTCCAATTCAGACGAGCTATAACCAGGTGCATTATGATAATATTCGAGAATGTAAGTGGTGTCCATCGAGGAAAGGTACCGTAGACCCAAGAGAAAACTCTTGGCATCGAATGTAGTCTTGAAGGTATTCCCGCTGCTGTCGATTGAAGTTTTCTGTTGATGGTTGGTGAAGGCAAACTCTCCATGGACCTCCAAGTTCGTTGTAACATTCCTTGAGAAATCAAATCCAAACCGATTTGTCTTGCTTCCACCGGTCAAAAAAAGAAAATCGATATCGGTATCATAAAAAAGAAAATAGACTCTGCCGGCAACATTGACATGGCCGATCTCTCCGAAGGTATCATTTACGTGGTGGTAAACAGGAAATATCACGGGCGTCACGGAGAGCGTTTTTAGTGGCCCACTGAAGCTCTTGATGTAATCTGCCGTGGCAGCGATATACCCTTCGCGAGGAAGCTCGGGGTCGTCCGGGTTTTTGGGGCGGTCGACAAAAGCCACAGGGTTCCAGGCATATCCTTTGCCCCAGCCGAACACCCTTTTCCCAAGATCGATGGTCAACGAGGATGAAGGTTTAAAGGACACGTAACCTTCATAAATCTTTGTCTCATGGTCCCAGCCTTGGTAAGTATGATTCAAGCCCAGATTCGTTTTCAAAAAAAGTCCGACAATCCCTTTCTCATAGCTCCCTTCAAGCCAGACTCTGCCGTCGTAATCCTCGATGGTGCTTCCCTCTTTACGATTAAAAAAGTTCAGCTTGTAGATTGCATTGTCCTTGTCCAGGCCGTAGAGAATAGGCCTGAATTCGAGATAGCCACCGATATGGTAGGGCTTTTTCTGAATTTCGGAAGCTTCAAATTTATACTCTTCTGCCGGCGGAGCGGAAGGCGGAGCCTGGGTCTCAGTCGTTTGACCGGTAGGACTTTGAGATGGGTACTCTTCTGCAAAAGAACTAATTGAGACGAAAAAGAAGAGTAAGACGACAGAGGTGTAAAGAAATCTGTTCATATGAATCTTCCGCTGATCCTCAAATTCCTATCCCACCCTTTCTCTTCTTCTGAAGTTCCTATTTCCTCAACGATTCCATTTTGGGCATATAAGTGAGAGTGAACACCTCATCTTTGAAATCCCTCTGTTTAATTTTCGCAAAGATCATAATTGACTTGTACCCCTTATAGAGGGGACTGTCCGTCTCGATGACCGAGGGCCGGACGATACCCCCTCCAAAATCTTTGACTTCCTTAAAGTAGAGAGTCTTGATGAGCATACCTGCCTCCGTAAGGCACTCAATCTTTACGGGAAGCTTCTTGTCCTTATCTGCCCATAGCTTCAATCGATCGTAGGCAACGGTCTTCGTCTTGGCCTTGAGCTGAAGGAAGTATTCGTTTTCCTTTTCTTCCACGTTCTCAACGTTGTATTCAGCCGCGTAATCCAGGCTCAAGATGTCCGCGTTGTTAAAAACTCCCCCGATGACGGACTGAAGGCTTGTAATCCGTATCGGCTTTCCTACGTTGGGGATGTAGAGCCACATATTGTCTCCGAGGCGCAGAGTGCTTCTTCCTTTGTCGCTTGCCGGAGCAAGAAAGACCCCTGCAATCTTGTCCACACCTTTTTTGACCGAGAAAAATGTATATTCCATCTTCCGGCCATTGGGCTCAACATTGATCAGCTTACGATACATTTCGTAAGATTCAGGGTTGAGATTTCGGTCAATTTGTTTCAAAAGCTGGGTGCCGTCAATCGCATAGGCGGGAGCGGCAATGAGTAGAGCGACCAAACAAATCAGAATCTTTTTCATATTCAACCTCTCTTTCCACGGTTACATTTTCGTCTGAGGCTTACATGGTTTGAGGTAAAACAATTTTGCCTCCGGCCTCCAACCTCTAACCCTATTCTATACATGTCTTAGTGCCTTAATCGGCTCCATTCGCGAAGCCTTAAAGGCAGGTTGCAAACTGGCGATCACTGAAATCAAGATCACAATGAGAGAGATGATCAGGACATCTCCCGGAGCAATGGTTGCTGAGAGGACGAGTCCCTTTTGCATGCCAAAATCAAAGGTGATGCCGATGCGATTGAGGATTAGGATGACGATGATTCCCAGAATGTCCCCTGCCAAAGCGCCCATCGCTCCAAGGCAGAATCCCTCAACTAAAAACATGGAAAGAATCTTCCCCGGCAGGGTGCCAATGGCAGCGATTGTGCCGATCTCTCGAATCCTTTCATAAACCGCCATGATCATCACATTCATAATGCTTATCAAAACGACCGCGATCAGCATGAGTTTGATAAAGAAGGACATCACGTCGATCATCCTGGCAATGTTGTAAAAGGGAGACAGTTTCTCCCAGGTATGGACCTCAAAGATCGGTTTTCCCTCTTTGTTTACCTCTCCCGCCAGGAGTCCTTCAAGTTTTTCACTAAAGGCATTGAGCTGCCCAAAATGCTTAAGCCGGATGGCTACTTCGCTGATCTCCATTTCCTCCATTCTTAGGGTCTCCATGGCATCTTGGATATGGATATAACCGTCTCTACCTCCCGGCCCGGTGACACTTTCGAGGATGCCGGAAACTCTGAACTGCTTCCCATTGACAGATCCATCCTTATTTGTAGCAACGATGACAATCGTATCTCCGACGTTCACCTTCATTCCCATTGCGAGTAGATCGGGGACTAAGATTTCTCCCTTGTTCAAGGTCTTTTGGCCCCGAATGATTCTTGAGGGCAGAAGGGGAATGGTTTTGAATTCCTGGTCCGGGTTGACCCCATTCAATCTTATATTCGTCGTCTCCACGAAAGTGCTAAACATCCCGCCGAATTTGATCCGGGGTGAAAAGGCTTCGACCTCCGGTTGCTTATTTAGAATATCAGCCAGTTTCTTAAATGCCTGCGGCTTCAGGTTTAAATTGAGGGGGAGGTTGTCGATGGATGCCAAGTAACCCTTTCGATGAACCTCAAGATGTCCCAGCATCGAATCCGTTATCTGTCCGACCATCATATTTTTAAAGGATCCTGAAACGGAAATGTAAAGTAAGACGAAAATAACCCCGATGGTCACGAGAGAGGCCGTCAGCAAAGTCCTCCTCTTATATCTCCTGAGATTCCGGACTGCAATTTTGAAGAGATTACCCATTTTTCTTCCCTCCTTTGGCCTGTTTTCCGGCAATTTCTCCATCCTCCAGCGCATAGATAATTTCTGCTTCCCCTACGATCTTTTGATCGTGCGTCGAGAAAATGAAGGTGGTCTGAAATTCATCCCTCATCTTTTTCATGAGTTCGATGACAAGATAGGCTGTTTTATGATCCAGGTTTGCAGTTGGTTCATCAGCCAAGACAAGCTTTGGATTTGTGACCAACGCCCTGGCAATAGCCACCCTCTGCTTTTGCCCTCCTGAAATTTGATCAGGAAACTTATCCTTTTGCTCGATCATTCCCACGGCCTCCAAAAGAGTCATCACCCTCTTTTTTCTGTCTCCAGGAGAGACATTTTGAACCATGAGCAGGGGGTATTCAATATTTTCAAAGACCGTGAGTATGGGTATCAGGTTGAAATCCTGGAAGATAAACCCGATGTTGTTTCCCCTGAATGAGGCGCTTTGTTTCCGGTCAAGGTGGAGGACATCGGTGTCTGCCACCATCAATTTTCCCTCCGTGGGTTTATCAAGACACCCGATCAAATTCAAAAGGGTCGTCTTGCCGCTTCCCGAGGGGCCGACAAAGGAAACGAAGGAAGCAGGCTCGATTTCAAAGCTGATCCCTTTTAACGCCCGGACCGTTATCTCACCAACCTGGTAATCCTTACTAATGTTCTCTGCCGCAATGAGTTCCATATTATCTCCTTTCAAATATTCCTTTTTTTACCGAGGGAATCCCTTCCATACTCCCCTGCGTGTGCCCGCATCCATTCCAAATCCTGACTCTATTCCCAACAAACAGTCCTCAGGAAGTCGCTCCAATTGCTCTTTTGTGAAGATTGACCTGGCTTTCATCTGGAAAGAAAATACAAGATTGCCAAGTTTCGCCTGGAGTTCTGAAATCTTCTTTTGCCGGTCAAGAAGGATCTTAGGTCGAAACATTCGGGTCCCGGACTAAATAGCGAAATTCAAGCCTTAAAACTATGAGATCCCTTCTCAGAGGCATAGCTTCTGCCATGTAGGCATGCTGAATGGCTTCAAGTGCCTTTGCCTGTTCCTCGGTGAGGACGGATGATTGCCCGCATACGCCCTCTTCGCCCATCTTCAAAATCGCCTTGTTTTGTTTGGGAAAAGAGGGTTGAGCCAGCAAGGGCTGAATGTTCATGCTGGTCAATAAGAAAAGTAATAATCCAAGCCTGATTTCCCGTCGCAGGGATGGCCTTCTGTCCTTTCCAATATTTTCGGAAATATTTCGGTTTTGAAACTTTCCTGGTATTGAGAGACTCCTTAATAATTCGTATAACTTATCCCAATCGATGGGTTTGGAAAGGAATCCATCCACCCTTTCTTCTTTGGCCTTGTTCTTGATCTCATCCGCTGGAAAACCGGTGACCATAATGGTACGAAGGTGAGGGTGAATCATCCTGGCATTCCGAATCAGTTCGAAGCCATCCATTCCAGGCATACGGACGTCGGTAATGAGAATATTGAAAGACTCTCTGTTAAGACATGTCAATGCCTCCTCCGCATCGGCACAGGATCGGGTTTCATACCCCGAACTATGAAGGAGGTTTTCCATTGCACCTCTGGAGAAAACGTCATCCTCCACGATTAGAATCTTTTTGGATTTCATTTTTCCCCTTTTTCTGAATGACAGGGACAGGGCGGAGAAATCTCCCCGCCCTGTGTTCGAGCCTACCAGCAGCCCATACGGCCCATTTTGCCCATTCCTGGACCAAAGCCCATGCCGTAGCCAAATGTTCCTATTTGGGCTTGTTGTTCCGGAGTGAGCAGCTTCCGGATAGCGAGCCTGAAATTGGTAGCTTTCTCTTGGAGTTTGCTCTGGAGATTCAGAATCTCCTTCTGCTTGGCTGTGATGGCAGCCTGATCAGGATTCTGGGTTAGCCAGAGGCTACGAAGCTCGGTTCTCTTCTTGAAGAGATCCTCCTGAAGCGGTGCGGTCTCATCCAGATGGGCCTTCTGTAAGGCCTGAATCTTCGAAGATTGCTCCGCCGTCAAGTTGGGAATAGCAGGATAACCATACCCCGGTCCCATACCATAGCCTCGGCCAGGCCCCCAGGCCAGTGCCGCTGTCGCCATCAAGGCCAAAGCCAACATCAGACTCAGCGTAATGATGGTGGTCTTTTTCATTGGAACTCACCTCCTTTCTCTTTGGATTCAGCTTCCTCAGTGTGTGTTTCATGACCTCTGAGGAGAAGACGGTCGATAGAATTCTTGCTTTGGTAATTTTTCGATGAATTAAATAGACGGGTTACTCTGGTGGAAATTAGCAGCGAAGGGGAACAGGATTGAGGAAGGTATTGGAATAGAAGGAGTAGAGAAGAGAAATCCGCAACTCTTGAGTGGAAGGTAATACCTGAAAAACTGTAGTCAAACGTAAACTTGCTAAAATCTGGTTATCATGAGAGGCGATGGAATGGAAAGGACACGGCTTACATTTCACTTCTTGCTTCCCCTGAGAGAGGGGACATCCGGCACCAATTTTTTGAAGAAAGTTTAGTGGGATCATACCAAGTAGAATCGGTATGAGAACGATTGCCGGGATAAGAATGAATAGTTTTGATCTGCCACTCATTTGAAACCTCTTTGATTTGAACCTTGATCTGGGATACAGCATTTTTGATGCCATAATCTAAGAATTTTTTTGATAATTAAAAATATTTTTGAATTACGAGGAGTTAGATAAATCCAGAAGGTTCAAATTAGGATACATAAAATGCAGCGGTTAAATCGACTTCGACAATGATGTCGAGTAAAAGAGGCAGGAATTAACTTGTTTTCCTTCAATATCAATCCGTTACATAAATTTCGACATGACTTTCCTGAATCGACAGCCTTGTCAAACATCGACATCAGCTTCCTTTGATACATCCGTGTTACTACGCAGTGGATTCTTTACCCGAATATCCGGGATCTGATCTTGTCTCTAATCGATTTCTTGGAGCAAAGCTGTTACCTTGTTTTCGATCAAATCCCTGACTTGACGGAAAACATCAATC